>NZ_JBBOBM010000001.1:0-4800000 GCF_038000205.1 Paenibacillus sp. FSL R10-2771 | reverse complement strand
ATCGGGGTTGAGGCCTTCTGTCAGGATCTGATTAATAAAACCATTGAGGGACTCGGCAAGCTGGACATCCTGATTAACAATGCGGCAGAGCAGCATCCGCAGGAGACCATTGAGGACATTACCGCCGAGCAGCTGGAGCGGACGTTCCGGACGAATATATTCTCCATGTTCTATCTGACCAAGGCAGCGATGCCCCATCTCAAAAAAGGCTCCACGATCATCAACACTACGTCTATCACGGCGTACCGCGGCAGCCCGCAGCTGCTGGACTATTCGTCCACCAAAGGAGCAATTCTCAGCTTCACCCGCTCCCTGTCGATGAATCTCGCAGACAAAGGCATCCGCGTGAACGCGGTAGCACCGGGACCGATCTGGACGCCGCTGATTCCGTCTACGTTTGACGCGAAGAAGGTCAGTGAATTCGGCGGCACCCAGCCGATGAAGCGTCCGGGACAGCCTGAAGAGCTGGCACCGGCTTATGTATATCTGGCCTCCGACGATTCCTCTTATGTGAGCGGTCAGGTCATGCATGTTAACGGCGGCGAGATCGTTAACGGCTGACCATTGGCACTGCTTTGTAAGCCGGATAAGTTTATACTGGTTTAAAGAATCAAACGTTCAACAGATGAAAAGTCAGCCGGAAGGCTGGCTTTTTTGCCGCTTAAACCCGCTGGACTTAATAATTGAATCTATTAAAGAATAGCTCTTACAGGAATAATATGCTAATATACAAACTGCAAGAACAATAGAATATGAACGATCACTAGGGGTGCCGCAAGGCTGAGACGGACATATCTGTTCGGACCCTTTGAACCTGATCTGGTTTATACCAGCGTAGGGAAGTGGAGAATGAATAATGCAGCGGGGGTAACGGATTACCCGGTATTCCTGCTTATATTCCGGACTGCTTCCTGATACAGGGGGCGGTCTTTTTGTATTTTCCGGAATGCCGTATAGAAGGGAAGGTGAAGGTGCTGAAAGAAATCCATTTGATCTCGGACGGGAGGCTGAATCCGGAGCAGCTTGCCGGACTGGCTGCTGCTGTACATACCATGGTGGATTATATCCATCTCCGGGAAAAAGCCCTGTCCGCACTTGAGCTTCTGGCTGCCGCAGAGAGGTTGCTGCAAGCGGGGGTTCCGCCCTCAAAGCTGGTTATTAATGACCGGATTGATGTGGCTCTGGCAGCAGGGGCAGCCGGCGTCCAATTGGCCTGGCACAGCCTGCCGCCTGCCAAGGCGAGCGGTATTGCCCCGGGCCTGCGGCTGGGCAGGTCGGTGCATTCCCCGGAGGAAGCGGCACGCGCCGGACAGCAGGGAGCGGACTTTTGTCTGTATGGACATGTATTTCCCACGGCCTGCAAGCCCGGACAGCAGGAACGGGGCCTGGAGCAGCTGGAAGTGGCTGTCCGCTCCAGCAGTATACCGCTGATTGCTATCGGAGGCATCACACCGGGCAATACCGGAATCGTTCTGTCGAAGGGGGCTGCCGGAATAGCCGTAATGTCCGGGATATGCGGAGCGACGGATCCTGCTGGCGCCGCTGAGGCTTACAGATCATCCGTTCAGGCCGCAGCATATGCTGAAGTCCTGAATGACCCCCATACCGGGCAAAGGAGGTGAACTGGAATGAATTTGACCGTTAACGGACGCAGAGGATGGTATGAAGAGAGCTGCCGGACGCTGGCTGATCTTCTGGCCCGGCCTGAGTGGACCGGGAAGCTGGTTATTGTGGAGCTGAATGGTGAGCTTGCCGGCAGAGAGGTTTATGAAGTTACATTGCTGAATGAAGGTGACCGAGTTGAGCTGGTTCATTTTGTCGGCGGAGGCTAGGTAACTGGTAACTGTGCGTGCGGCAGATGCAAGAATGCCAATACGCCAATACGCAATTAAGATAAAGGCAACGACTTATCACAGGAGGCGATATGATGCAGGATCCTTTGATTATTGGAGGAGTTACTTTAACGAGCAGACTGTTCATCGGGACCGGAAAATACAGCCGCAACACTCTTATTCCCGAAGTGATCGCCCGCTCGGGTTCACAGGTCATTACGGTTGCCCTGCGCCGGGTAGATCCGGAGAGCAAGGACAATATTATCAGCCATATACCTTCCCACATGACCCTGCTGCCCAATACCTCCGGTGCGCGCACCGCAGAGGAAGCGGTACGCATTGCCCGGCTGGCAAGGTCAGCGGGGCTGGGAGACTGGGTAAAGATTGAGGTTATCAATGATCAGAAATATCTGCTGCCTGATAATACCGAGACGATCCGAGCCACGGAAATCCTAGCTGCGGAGGGTTTCGTAGTTCTGCCCTACATGAGTCCTGATCTGTCAGCCGCACTCCGGCTGAAGGCGGCCGGAGCTGCAGCCGTCATGCCGCTGGGAGCGCCAATCGGCTCTAACTGCGGGCTGCAGACCAAGGAGCTGATCCGGATTCTGATATCAGAAACGGGTCTGCCCATCATCGTGGATGCCGGTATTGGCAGACCCTCCGAGGCTGCTGAGGCGATGGAAATGGGCGCAGCCGCTGTGCTGCTGAATACGGCAATTGCCACCGCCCGGGACCCGCAGCTGATGGCGGAGGCATTCCGCGAAGCGGTGTCGGCGGGGCGGAAGGCCTATCTGGCCGGGCTGGGGCCGGTGGAAGAGACAGCCGCAGCTTCTTCGCCGCTGACCGGATTTCTGTCCTGACTAATGCTGTTTATGAAGAGGGAGGAAGGACATGAGCTTTTATGATAGGCTGACACGGCTGGACAAGCTTCCCTACGAGGGGGTATGGAAGCAGTATACTGCGCTTGATGTGAAGCGGGCGCTTCGTCTGGAGCGGCTGGACGAGGACGGGCTGATGGCTTTGCTGTCACCGGCAGCGGAGCCTTACCTCGAAGAGATGGCGCAGAAGGCGCATAGATTGACACGTACGCAATTCGGTCATGTGATGCAGCTGTTTACACCGATGTATCTGGCTGATTTCTGCGTCAACCATTGTACCTACTGCAGCTTTAGCTCAATCTATGATTTTCCGCGCAAAAAACTGACACTGGAGGAGGTCCGGCGGGAAGCGGAAACAATCGCAGCCACAGGGCTGCGCCACATTCTGATTCTGACCGGAGAATCCCGGAATGAAAGTCCGGTCAGTTATCTGAAAGACTGCGTGGAGGTGCTCCGCGGCTATTTCTCTTCAGTCAGCATTGAAGTGAATCCGCTCACTACCGAAGAATACGCTGACCTCAGACAGGCAGGAGTAGACGGTCTGACGCTGTATCAGGAGGTCTATCATCAGGAGACTTACCGCCAGCTGCATGTGAAGGGTCCCAAGCGGGTGTACCGCAACCGACTGGATGCGCCTGAGCGTGGCTGCCTGGCCGGATTCCGCTCGGTAAATATCGGAGCCCTGCTGGGAATGTACGAATGGCGTCAGGAGGCCCTCGCGACTGCACTGCACGCCAGGTACTTACAGGACAAGTATCCGGAGTGCGAAATCGGTTTGTCCATTCCCCGTTTTCGGCCGTACCTGGGGGAATTTAATCCTGCGAGTGATGTAACCGACCGTGCGCTGGTGCAGATTATCCTGGCCTACCGCCTGTTTCTGCCGCGTTCCGGTATTTCACTGTCCACGCGGGAGCCGGCAGCCCTGCGCGATCATCTGGTCCATCTCGGCATCACCAGGATGTCTGCAGGGGTATCCACTGAAGTAGGCGGACATTCTCTGGAAGGCGGCACCCCGCAGTTTGAAATCTCTGACAACCGCAGCGTGCAGGAAATTATGGAGATGCTCGAGGCAAAAGGGCTGCAGCCGGTGTTCAAGGACTGGGACAGCCTGGATGAGCCGTTAGCCATGCCTTAACTTGATACAAATACCCCGCCGTGAGGCGGGTTATTTGTATTGCAGGGCTAAACGGACGGTGCGATGCTGCATTCTTCAAGAGGCCGCACGGTTTCCGGCTAGTCGATCGGCTTCTCAGGACTCATACTTGAAGACAGCTCGTCCAGCGACAGCTCGAAGCCCGGAGCCATATGGGTAAGGAAATACTCCATCTCCGGCAGGGCGAGCCCGTGCAGCTTCGCAGCCGTCTGCTCCCGGGCGGCCGCGAATTCGCGGTTGCCTGCGGCGGTTTCCCAGACGCATTTCAGATAGGCGTCGAGCACATCCGCCGCCTTGACGTAGCGGAGCAGTCCGGCATCCTCGGAGCCGGGCGGGCTGTCCTGCGGCTGCAGGAGCGGCGCATAGACTGCGCTCAGCTCCGGCGGGATCATCGCCGCGAGGCGCTCAGCGGCGACCCGCTCCATCTCGCGGAAGCTGGACAGCAGCAGCGGGTTGTTATGCTTCACCGGCGTGGCGATGTCGCCGGTGAATACCTCGGTGGCGTCGTGGAACAACGCCATTGTGGATGCGCGGTCGGCGTTCAGCGACCGGCCGAAGTGGACATTGCCGATGGTGCACAGCATGTGCGCCAGCAGGGCCACCTGGAACGAATGCTGCGCCACGTTCTCCGGGGCGGTGCTGCGCATGAGGCTCCAGCGCTGGATATATTGCAGCCGGTAGAGATAGGCAGAGAAATGGTAGTTCAATTTTTAAGTAACCCCTTTCATGAGCGGCTTAATATGATATGATAATAACTAATTGTAACAGAGTTAGGGCAGCTTGAAACAGATGGAGAGGAGACTGAATGAAGATGCAGCATTTTGAAGACAGCATTTATAATCTGATCGTAGAGACCTCCACGAATTTGCCGGGTGATGTACGCCGGGCGGTCGCCAAAGGGCGTGCGCTGGAAGACAAGGCGACCCGCTCCGGACTGGCACTGACCACGATTGCCCAGAATATCGGCATGGCTGAGCTCCAGGTATCGCCGATCTGCCAGGATACAGGGATGCCGACTTTTATAATTCATACGCCGGTAGGCGTGAATCAGATAGAGATGAAGAAGGATATTCATAGCGCGATAATCCGGGCGACGAAGAACGGCAAGCTGCGGCCCAATTCCGTAGATTCCCTTACAGGTGAGAACAGCGGGGACAATCTGGGTGCAGGCACGCCGGTGATTCATTTCGAGCAGTGGGAAGAGGAAGGCATTGATGTAAGGCTCATTCTGAAGGGCGGCGGCTGCGAGAATAAGAATATTCAGTATAGTCTCCCGGCAGAGCTGGAGGGTCTGGGCAAAGCCGGACGTGATCTTGACGGCATCCGCAAATGTATTCTTCATTCGGTCTATCAGGCGCAGGGCCAGGGGTGCAGTGCAGGCTTCATTGGCGTAGGCATCGGCGGTGACCGTACAACGGGCTATGAGCTGGCCAAGAAGCAGCTGTTCCGCAAGGTCGAGGATGTGAATCCCACCCAAGATCTGGGCAAGCTGGAAGATTACATTATGGAGAATGCCAACAAGCTCGGGATCGGAACGATGGGCTTCGGCGGTGAAGTTACGCTGCTGGGCTGCAAAATCGGAGTGATGAACCGGCTGCCGGCGAGCTTCTTTGTCTCGGTGGCATATAATTGCTGGGCCTTCCGCCGTCAGGGGATACTGGTAAATCCGGCAACCGGGGACATTAAGGAATGGCTCTATGAGAGCGGCACAGGCATTTCTGTAGAAGGGGAAGAAGCCTTAGTGCAAGTAACTGAACCGGTAGCTGTCTCTGCTGCTGACGGCATTTCGCAGGGCATGATTCCAGAGGATGCAACGATTCCTGCGGCTCCGGCCATCTTGTCAGGAACTGGGGAAGCTGCTTCTGATGCTGCTATCCCGGGTAACGGCAAGGTAATCGAACCTGCTGCCGCAGGCTCCGCCGTATCGGGTGGTTCGCGCGAAATCCGCCTGACCACGCCGATCAGCGAGGAGGATATCCGCAGCCTGCGCGTTGGTGATGTAGTTATTCTCTCCGGCGAGATGCACACCGGCCGCGATGCCCTGCACAAATATCTGATGGATCACGACGCTCCCGTCGACTTGAACGGTGCTGTCATCTATCACTGTGGTCCGGTTATGCTGAAGGATGATGAGGGCTGGCATGTGAAGGCTGCCGGTCCGACCACCAGCATCCGCGAGGAGCCTTATCAAGGCGATATCATTAAGAAATTCGGCATCCGTGCAGTAATCGGCAAAGGCGGGATGGGCCCGAAAACGTTGAAGGCATTAGGCGAACACGGCGGCGTCTATCTCAACGCTATTGGCGGTGCAGCCCAGTATTATGCGGAATGCATCAAGAAGGTTAACGCGGTTGATTTCATGGAGTTCGGAATTCCGGAGGCCATGTGGCATCTGCAGGTAGACGGATTCGCCGCTATCGTCACCATGGATGCGCATGGCAACAGCCTGCATGCCGATGTGGAGAAGGATTCCGCGGCCAAGCTGGCCCAGTTCCGGGAGCCGGTATTTAAATAAACAGCTTAGCAATCTCCCTGTGACAGTGATTTGTTGGATGATATGAATAAAATAGTATATTTATTCAGTGATAGTGAGACCTCTTTCTGTTTGATGAAAGGGGTCTTTTTGCGGTGCGCCTCTAAATGAAATCGAAACCGGTGCCTGTCCGCGGAGGTGCATGCTGCCGGATGATGCTAAACGGGGGATTTTCTGCGTATTGCAGAATCGTTATCCTATATGGGATACGGGTTCTAAGGAAGATCAATTTATATGTCTTGACAGCGCATACAAGTCCATGTTAATTTTTAGTGGGGAAACCGGTTTCCCTGAAGTGAGTAAGATGAGGCTGTAGACGGTAGCTTGTTCTTTTTGGCAGAAAGTGTTGTGCATACGCATTTATGAGAGGGAGATGAAGAATGAAACGTAAACATTGGCTTATCCCCGTCCTTATCACATCCATGGTTCTTTCGATCACGATGAATTTATTTGTTCTGCCTCCAGTTAAGGCTGAAGCGGCCAGTATCGGTACGGTTACAGAGAATGACACGATTTATCAGATTATGGTTGACCGTTTCAATGACGGAGACTCCTCCAATAATGCAACAGGAGCCGCCATCCGCTATGGAGAGACCTCTGAAGAGGATTTCCGTTATATGAAGGGTGGAGACTGGCAGGGAGTTATCAATAAGCTCCCCTATATTCATAATATGGGCTATACGGCGATCTGGATCTCTCCGGTTGCCGAGCCGCAGATGACCAACCGCGAGAATAACGGGACAGGGAAGAACACAGCCTACCACGGCTACAATGTCAAAGATCCCAATGCGGCCAATCCTTATTTCGGTACAAAAGAGAAGCTGAAGGAGCTGGTAGATTCAGCGCATGCGCTCGGAATCAAGGTCATCATCGACGTTGTTCCGAACCATATCGGCGATTATATGCTGGGAACCCAGGCTTATTATGATATCCCGGCGTTGCAGCCGGTTGCCCCTTTCAATAATCCGGCCTGGTATCACCATAACGGGGATATCAACTGGTCGCTGGCAGACGGACGATATGATCAGTGGGCCCAGGATTATTTGGAGAATCACGATCTGGGCGGACTGGATGATATCGACTTCGATGTTCCTGCCGCCAAGCAGGCCATCTTCAGCTCGATTAAAGGCTGGTTTGATTATACAGGTGCAGATGGTGCCCGCGTTGATGCCGCCAAGCTGATGAAGCCGACGGATATCGGGGAGCTGCAGACGCTGCTGGGTGTGAACACCTTCGGAGAGAATTTTGACGGCAATGCCGAATTTGTCTCCCGCTGGGTTGGCAGCAGCAAGGAATGGGGGATGCTTGATTTCCCGCTGTTCTTCTCCGTGCTGAATAGCTTTGCTTACGGCCAATCCTTCGATTCCAATATTAAGAGTACACTGGCTCTCGATTCCTATTACAACGGCAATGCGAATCATATGGTTACCTTCATTGATAATCATGACCGCAACCGCTTCCTGACAGAGGCCGGAGGCAGTGTTGAGAAGCTGCAGAATGCCTTGTCCTTCATCTTCACTGTGCGCGGAACCCCGGTGGTGTTCCAGGGTACAGAACAGAATAAAGGCAACGGGAACGGCCAGATTATGACTGGCGGTATTGCTGATACGTGGAACCGCTGGTCTATGGTGAAGCGTGATGCAAGCGGCAACGTGGTGGAGAATTATTTCAATGAGAACGCCAGCACCTACAAGCATGTAGCCAAGCTTAACGAAATCCGCAAAAATAATCCTGCGCTGCGCACCGGCACCCAGCGTGAAATGTGGTCTGCCCAGAACCTGTACGCGTTCTCCCGCCGGATTGACAGCGGGACCAATGTGGGACAGGAAGTCATCTCCGCATTCAGTAACGCTTCGGGCGGATCGCAGACCGTTACGATTCCGCTGCGCGCCGAAAGTACTCTGACTGTGGGGACAGTACTGATTAACCAGTTGAATACCTCAGACACGGTAACCGTACAATCCGGCGGGGCAACCGGGAAGCAAATTACAGTCACACTCAGTGCGAACTCCGCCAAAATCTACTCCAAGACGCAGCCAATAGTTGATACCCAGGCGCCGTCTGTTCCGGCGAATGTAACAGCCACTGTGCAGAATGCCTCCAGTGCGCTTGTGACCTGGACGGCTTCCACCGATTATGTCGGGGTTACAGGTTACGAGATTTACCGCAATGGGGTCAAGATTGGGACCTCGGCAACTACCTCTTACACAGACAACGGCTTATCTGGCAGTACGAACTACTCGTATACGATAAAAGCGTATGACGCCGCCGCCAACCTCTCGGCATTCAGCGCGGCTGCACTGATCGTCACGCCTGCCGGAAATAGTGTGACGATCTATTACAAGCAGGGCTACACCACACCTTACATCCACTACCGCCCGGCTGCGGGAACCTGGACGACATCGCCGGGCGTAGCAATTCCTGCGGCTGAAGTGGCAGGTTACAACAAAATCACCATCAACATCGGTGCGGCCACCCAGCTGGAGGCCTGCTTCAATAACGGCAGCGGCACCTGGGACAGCAACGGCGGCAGCAATTATTTATTCGGTACCGGTACCTGGACGTATACTGGGGCCGGGAATATTCAGGCGGGCGGACCCGTTGCGCCGTCATCGATGCCAACGGCAACACCAACGGTGACGCCGACACCGACCGCGACACCAACGCCAACCGCAACACCAACGCCAACGCCAACGCCAACGCCAACCGCAACACCAACAGCTACACCGACGGTGGCACCGACCGCGACGCCAACAGCCACACCGACCGCGACACCAACGGTTACACCGACAGCAACCCCGGTGCCAACCGCCACTCCGGTAGGGAATACAGCGACGATCTACTACAAGAATACGGCCTATACCAACTCCTATATCCATTACAAGCTGGATGGGGCAAGCACCTGGACGACCTCGCCGGGCGTGCAGATGCAGGCATCCGCATTCAGCGGCTACAAAACGATTACCATCGAGCTCGGAACCGCGACCGGACTTACTGCAGCGTTCAATAACGGCAGCGGAACCTGGGACAGCAACGGCGGCAGCAATTATCACTTTGGCGCAGGCAGCTCAAGCCTTGTGGGGGGAAGTCTTACCACCGGAGAACCTCAGGCGGACAGCGTGACCTTCCGGGTCACTGTTCCGGCCACCACTCCAGCGAGCGGGCCTGTCTATCTGACCGGGTCGTTCAACAGCTGGAATGCGGCTGACCCCGCATATCTGCTGACCAAGGGCAGTGACGGAGTCTATTCCATCACCCTGAGCCTTCCGGCAGGGACAGCAGTGACGTATAAGCTGACGCGCGGCAGCTGGGCTACGGTAGAGACAGCATCCGGCGGAGCAGATATTGCGAACCGTGCGCTCACGCCGGCAGGCGGCGCACAGACCGTCACGCTGACCGTGCAGCGCTGGAAGGATCAATAGGGAATGACAGGGGGCAAAGGATGAATTCCGGCGCCCCCGTTCTTTTGAATAAGCTGATGTGGTTGAAGAGAGAGGAGCTGGTTGCTGATGAAGAAATCCAAGTATTGGCGCAAAATCACAGCCCTGCTGCTGGGCATGCTTCTGATTGTTCCGGCAACAGTCACCAATGTCTCGGCAGATATTGCCGCTACGCATGTGTACCATAACCATATGCCGAATTTCTGGGCGTACTATGATTTGAACTCCTATAACGCTGCCCCGGCAGGAAGTCCGATCCGCTATACGTATGATGGTGAAGTCATCCAGTTGAAGCAGAACCCTCCTGCGGGATATACCTATTATTTGCCGAACGGTTCCCCGATGCCGCATGATGATCTGGTCTCCTATTATTCACATCACGCGAAGACAGGAGCCTATCTAACCTGGCCCTGGAGCGTGGCTAACACGCTGCACAGCAATTATCCCCAGGCGCAGATGCATGTTACAATGTCCGGCTCGGTTGTAAATAACGTGAACAGTATTATTCAGCAGGGTAATGTAAGCGGATACAATAATCCGGCTTGGGGTACTCCCTGGAAGAACGCCGTCGATCAGCTCAAAACAACAAACGGCAGCAACATGCTCGATCTGATCCATTTCTCCGGGCATCACTCTATGGGTCCGCTGGTCGGCAACGACTATTTGCTCAAGGATATGATCTATCATGGAGCCACATTGGCTCAGCCTTATTTTCTCGGAAGCAGCTACAAGTCCTCTAAGGGATTTTTCCCGACAGAGCTGGGTTTCTCTGAACGGATAATTCCCGTCCTGCAAAAGCTCGGCATTCAGTGGTCCGTAATCGGCAACAACCATTTCTCCCGTACGCTTAAGGACTATCCGCTGCTGAACAGTCCCGGCACGGATACGATGGTCTCACCGCCCAACCGCAGTGATCTGCAGAATGTCAGCACCGTAGGCTCCTGGGTGAATGAACCGATGTTCAACGAACAGCAGGTTGTCTATAACAAGTATCCTTTTGCCTCTACAGCCCATTGGGTCCGTTATGTGGACCCGGCAACCGGGGCAGAATCCAAAGTGGTCGGCGTTCCGGTTGCACAGGCGCAGTCATGGGAAGAAGGGTATCTGGGTCAGGTAAAAGCAGATGTGCTTAAGCCGTATGAGAATCTGGTCGCGCAGAAGCAGATTTTTGTGGTCGCGCATGACGGGGATAATTCTTCGGGCCGGGCAGGTTCCGAGGAGACCTGGCGCAATGCCGGGAATGTGACCTATGCCAGCAGCGGTGTTACCGGTATGGGAATTGACGAGTATCTGCGCAATAATACACCAGCCGCCTCCGATGTAGTCCATGTTCAGGACGGCTCATGGATTGATACCCGGGATTCCTCCTCCGATCCGACCTGGTACCACTGGCATCTGCCGTTCGGCATCTGGAAAGGCCAGTTTGCCAGCTTCAATCAGGTGAACGGCACCTCTTATGCGCCGAAGAAGAATCTGTCCGGTGTCGAAGAAGGCATGACCGTATCCTTCGAGAAGGGGTACCACTATCTGGAGCGTAACTTCGCCCTGCTGCAGGCTTCCCTGAATTATGCCAAGACAGCCGAGCAGATCTGGCTGGATGAGCATCCGAATTACTGGAAGCCGGTCAATCCGATTGACCGCGAGGTGACTTACGAGGGCAATCAGCTTAACCCTTGGATGATCTCTTATCCGGTCAAAGGGAACACCGCAAGCGATTATGCCGGCGGCGCCAATCCGGCTGAATTAGCCTGGTATTTCCTGCTCCCGGCGATGGACTCCGGCTTCGGGTATTACGATGAGAATGTGGATGACAGCGTGAAGCCGGCACTGTCCTTCAATCAATCGCTGTATTTCTCCAAGCCTTATGTTACGCAAAAGCTGGCCAAAGACAAAACCGGCCCCTCCGTATGGTGGCCGCAGCGTTACCCGTACAATCCGGGCAGCGCGAATGTCAGCAAGGCGGAGGGCTGGACGCTGCAGCATTTCAATAATGTGTTCTCCATTTATACCTACGCCTTCGACACCAGCGGTATCAGCGATATCAAGGTGAAGGTCCGGGCACACCGCGACAAGACGGCAGATGCTGCGGACAATACTTTTAAGGTCTATGACCCGGCGGGTCTGGCCGCAGCAGGAATATCCAATATTGACCCTGCCAAGGTTGGTGCCTGGACGGAATACCCGATGACGGTCCGCGACCTCAGCACCGATATCAACGGGGTCGACTGGCAGCCAAGCAGCAAGGCCATCATGCAGAAGGTTCCGGCTACGGACATCGGCAATCTGTATTTCAGTTATATCTCGGATTATCGTGACCAGCTGGTGGACTACTATATTGAAGCCACAGACGCTAAGGGTAATGTAACGAAAAGCGATATCCAGCAGGTCTATGTCGGAGCCGGCAAATACACATTGGCAAACGGAAAATATACCGAGAGCATGCAGGGAACCGTTGAGGGAACGCATCCGTTTATTACCGATGTGCCTGCAGTTCCGGACACGGAAGCCCCGTCTGTGCCGGCTAATCTTCAGGCAGCTGTGGTCAATGCCTCCTCGGCCTTGCTGACATGGAATGCAGCTACCGATAATATTCGTGTGACAGGGTACGAGGTCTACCGCGATGGCATTAAGATCGGTACATCACCGTCTGCTTCTTATACAGACAGCGGCTTGTCCTCCTCTACGACATATGAATACAAGGTCAAAGCGTATGACGCTTCGGGCAATCTGTCCGGACTGAGTGCAGCAGCAGTGGCCACAACTCCGGCGGGGAATAATGTGACGATCTATTACAAGAAGGGCTACACCACACCGTACATTCACTACCGTCCGGCTGCGGGCACCTGGACGACGGCGCCGGGCGTAGCGATTCCTGCGGCTGAAGTGGCAGGCTATAACAAAATCACGATAAATATCGGTGCAGCCACCCAGCTTGAAGCCTGCTTCAATAACGGCAGCGGTACCTGGGACAGCAACGGCGGCAGCAATTATCTGTTCGGCACCGGCATCTGGACCTATACCCCTACCGGGCAAATCCAGGCGGGCGCTCCGGCTGTTCCGACGGCCACGCCGACCGCGACACCGACAGTGGCGCCAACGGCCACGCCGACAGTTGTGCCAACGGCTACGCCTACAGTGGCGCCAACGGCTACGCCTACAGCGGTGCCAACGGCTACGCCTACAGTGGCGCCAACGGCTACGCCGACAGTGGCACCGACGGCTACGCCTACAGCGGCACCGACGGCTACGCCGACAGCGGCACCGACGGCTACGCCGACCGCGACTCCGGTGCCAACTGCCACGCCGGTGGGCAATACGGCCACGATCTATTACAAGAATTCGTCCTACAGCAATTCCTATATTCATTACAAGCTGGATGGGGCAACAGTCTGGACGACCTCACCTGGGGTGCAGATGCAGGCATCCGCATTCAGCGGTTACAAGGCGATTACCATCCAGCTCGGAACCGCAACAGGCCTTACTGCAGCTTTTAATAACGGCAGCGGAACCTGGGATAATAACGGCGGCAGCAATTATCACTTTAATGTTGGCAGCTCGAGTCTGACCGGCGGAAGTCTTAGCACCGGAGAGCCGCAGGCAGACAGCATAACCTTCAGGGTGACCGTTCCGGGTTCTACACCAGCATCCGGGCCAGTCTATCTACCGGGGTCTTTCAACAGCTGGAATGCAGCAGATCCGGCGTACTTGCTGACTAAAGGCAGCGATGGTGTATACTCCATCACCGTGAGCCTTCCGGCAGGAACAGCAGTGACGTATAAGCTGACGCGCGGTAGCTGGGCTTCGGTAGAGACAGCATCCGGCGGGGCGGATATTGCGAACAGGTCGCTAACTCCGGCGGGCGGTGCACAGACCGTCACGCTGACCGTTCAGCGCTGGAAGGATCAGTAATGGACGCATTCCGTGCTTACACCAAAAGTTGGTTCATCTATTTATTAGAAGCGAAATGATCTCTCCTAACTACACTTTAGTTAACAATCCCACAAGTTGCCAGTAATCGCTGGTGGGATTAGCGCAATAATTCATTTCTCTCTTCACACCTGATTAGTTACCGGCAGAATTGAGACTCTGAAGAAGCTCTGCAGGCATAATTGTTGTACGTTTTACAACTTTGATCCCTAGGTATCTGGATGTGCGGAAGGATTGTTGTACGAAATACAACAATCCTCCCGTTAAACCTCTTGTAAAAGAGAAAATGCTGCATTTGGTACAACAATTTTGAATTTGGGCCAATATAATGAAGAAAATGTTGTATTTTATGCAGGATTTTATAAAAACCTTTCTGGTCTGAGCTACAATAAGCGGTTGCATCGGTATTTGTTGCTGATTAATAACAGTTAAAGGAAGAATATTGATCTATAGACTATAATGTGTGTTAAAAGAATCGCTCCTTTTAAATGGTGTGTGGTCCAGCCATTTAAAAGGGGCGATTTCTTGTCTTCTATTATTTTATGGGGGGATTAAGGATTGGAGGGTTGATGGTTGATGGTTGAGGATTGGAGGATTGGAGGGTTGGAGGGTTGGAGGGTTGGAGGGTTGGAGGGTTGGAGGGTTGGAGGGTTGGAGGGTTGGAGGGTTGGAGGGTTAAGGGTTGAGGGTTGAGGGTTGAGGGTTGAGGGTTGAGGTGTTGAGGTGTTGAGGTGTTGAGGTGTTGAGGTGTTGAGGCTGAAGCATTCAAGGGTCTACAGGTTTGCCGTAACTTCCCCCTCTTAAACAGCGGAGCGGACGGACTGATTGTGGAGAAGCGATAGCGTTCGCCTTTGTTCACGGATTTTCACCGCTAAGGAGAATAAATAAAATCCGGGAACAACAGCGATCGGAACAACGGTCCGTTTGCGGAGCGTCCACAGCAAGTTCTAACGTTGCTCCTACTCCGATCGGAGGAGCGTCCACAGCGAGTTCTAACGTTGCTCCTACTCCGATCAGAACAACGGTCCGTTTGCGGAGCGTCCATCCAAGTGCTAAAGCAGCTTTTACTCCAAGACTATAATATCTGTTCATGCAACCCATTTTACACTCCGTTGATAATCGCCGCCGGATCTGGTATTTTGCCGAAAATGGAGGTAGGATGTTCACAAGGACACAATGATAAGAAAGAGGACTACTACTGATGAAACCGTTCCGCGTTCGGCTTACATTCATACTCATGGCCCTGATCGGGATATCCATGACCGGGGCTGGCATTACTATGGCCCAGCTGTTTAAGGACTCACATATTTCCGTACTGGAAGAAAACATGTCCCGGGAAATAAATCTGCTCTCCGGCACGTTTACGTTCAAGGATATGCACAGTCCGGACGCCATGGATTACTATACAGACCAGGCCCGGACGATATCCACACTGACAGGATCGCGCATCACCTTCATTACGAAGGAAGGCCGGGTGATTGGCGATTCGGAGCGCAATCCGCTGGAAATGGACAACCACTCTACCCGGGAAGAGGAGCTGCTCGCCGCGAAAGAAGGGATTGGCCGGGCAATCCGCTACAGTGATACGCTGGACCGCGAAATGCTCTATGTAGCTGGTGCGGTAGTCTCTGACCAGGGCTTCGACGGATATATCCGGCTCTCCATGGGACTGGATGCAGTGACGGAAGGACTGAACCGGGCGTGGATGATTATGGCTGGGGGACTCGTGCTGCTGTTTATTGCGGCCACTTTTGTGAGCTATAAGGTAGCCTCCAGCATGACCTCGCCACTTGAGCAGATTACCAGAGTCGCGCGGCGTATCACCGATCTGGATTACGATGCCCGTGTGCCGATGAAGCGCAAGGACGAGATCGGCCAGCTGGCAACAGCGATCAACGCGATGGCAGACAGTCTGCAGGCCCAATTGAAGACCATCCGCGACAACGAGGATCTGCTGCAAAGCGTACTCGATAATATGACCGGCGGGATCGTGATGATTAACGCCGAAGGGGAGATTGCCCTGCTCAACCGTGCGGCAGAACGGCTCCTTGATGTGAAGAACAGCGAGATGACCGGGCATTCCTACAAAGAAATCAAACATCATTATGAGCTGACCCGGCTGATTGAAGAAGGCGTATCCCGTAATGAACCGGTCCATGAAGAGCGTATTATCTATAATCCGGTGGAGCGGATTGTACGCCTGGACGGAGTGCCGATGATTCAGGACGGCTCCACCCGGGGAATGCTGTTCCTGCTGCAGGAGGTGACGGAAATCCGCCGTCTGGAGAAAATGCGCAGCGAATTCGTCGCGAATGTCTCCCATGAGCTGAAGACACCGGTAGCTGCGGTAAAAGGCTTCGCCGAAACCCTGCTCGGCGGAGGCGTTACGGATGAGAAGACCGCACGTTCGTTCCTGCAGATTATTTATGATGAGAACGAACGGCTCAACCGCCTGATTGGAGATATTCTGGAATTGTCCAAAATCGAATCCAAACGCGTCCAGCTGGACTGCTCGCCGGTTCATTTGATCGAGTTCTTCGATTCTGTGCTGGAAACACTCAGCAAGGTGGCGGAGAAAAAGAAGATCACCTTGAGCTCGGATGTACCTGCGGAGCTGTTTATCGAGGGGGATGAAGACAAGCTGCGCCAGATCTTCATGAATCTGCTCTCGAATGCGATTAACTACACGCAGGACGGGGGAAATGTAAGGGTAACCGTAGCCAACGTTCAAAAGGCAGACGGAACGGAGAGTGTGCGCTTTACCGTGAGCGATACGGGCATGGGGATTCCGCGCAAGGATCTGCCGCGGATCTTCGAGCGCTTCTACCGGGTGGACAAAGCCCGCTCCAGAAGCTCCGGCGGAACCGGCCTGGGCTTGTCCATCGTGAAGCATCTGGTAGAGCTGCACAGAGGATCAATTACAGTAGAGAGCGATCTGGGCATCGGCAGCTCTTTTATCCTGGAACTTCCGCTGCTGCAGGAAGAGAACGAGTAACCTGCAAGCAACGATTCAATTCTGGCAGGACATCCTTCTTTAGCCCGTGGATAGGGCGTATGTCCTGATTTGATTGTATGCTGGCAAAGGGGTAATATTAAATTCGTAATTTTACACCAAGTTAACATTGTGGTGCTATGATGTGCATGTGTGCAGTTTTGTAAATTTAATAACCTATGAAAAGACGGGGGAACCTATGGCACAACGATTGCTTGTCATTGAAGACGAACCGACACTGGCCCGGCTGCTGTCTTATAATTTGACACAGGAAGGCTATGAAGTGACGGTGGAGGATCATGGAACGGCAGGATATGACCGTGCGACTAGAGAACCTTTTGATTTGATCGTACTGGATCTTATGCTGCCCGGCATGAACGGCATTGACATTCTGGATAAATTGCGTGGACAGGGCATACGTACACCGGTCATTGTACTGACGGCCAAGAATGCCGAAGAAGATGTAGTCCGGGGCCTGAAATCGGGGGCCGACGATTACATAACCAAGCCGTTTGGCGTCTCCGAATTACTGGCCCGTGTCAGCGCGGTCCTGCGCCGGATATCCGGTCTTGCCGAGGAAGCCCCACCGGAAACGGCGGTATCTGCTTCGACCATTATCCTGGGACAGCTGGAAATCTACCCGGAACGTTATGAAGTCTCTCTGGGCGGACAGAGCATTAATCTGCGTCCCAAGGAGTTTGAAGTCCTGCTGTATCTGGCCCGGAAGCCGGGTGTGGTTCTGACGCGTGATGATCTGATGAATGCGGTCTGGGGTTTTGATTATATCGGCGGCCAGCGTACTGTAGACGTTCATGTCAGCTCGCTGCGCAAGAAGCTTGAGCTTGATCCTGAATCCGTGCATATTGATTCCATCCGCGGGGTCGGCTATAAGCTGGTCGTGAACAAGAAGAGAACACCAGTCATTTGATATGGCGGTGTTCTTTTTCAGATACACCTGTCCTGCTGAATTTTGATTTTACACAGCGTTAACAATTCTCTGGAGCTCTATTTACACTGAAAGCTTATCATGGGGAACGAAGATGATGAGAAGGAGACAACAGAAACTAATGAAATCCATCATTGACATAGAGAAACTTGATCTCTACTATGAGTCATTTCACGCGCTGAAGAATGTGGATCTGCAAATTCCGGAGAAACAGGTTACCGCTTTTATCGGTCCTTCCGGCTGCGGAAAGTCCACGCTGCTGCGTACCCTAAACCGAATGAACGACATGATTCCCGGAACGCGTATTGAAGGAACAGTAAACATCGGCGGTAAAAATATTTACAGCGACGAGATTGAAGTGGAAAGTCTGCGCAAGCAGGTAGGTATGGTGTTCCAGCAGCCCAATCCTTTTCCCAAGTCGATTTATGACAATGTAGCTTATGGTCCGCGCCTCCATGGGGTGAAGGGCAAAGCCGAGCTTGATGTCATTGTGGAGCAAAGCCTGCGCCAATCCGCACTCTGGGAGGAAGTGAAGGATTTCCTCAAAAAGTCTGCACTCAGCTTGTCCGGTGGCCAGCAGCAGCGTCTCTGCATCGCCAGAGCCCTTGCCGTACAGCCGGATATTCTGCTGATGGACGAGGCCACCTCCGCACTTGATCCGGTGTCCACGCTGAAGATTGAGGAGCTGGTACAGGAGCTGCGGGATAAGTATACGATTGTAATGGTCACGCATAATATGCATCAGGCCGCCCGGGTGTCGGGGCGCACCGTATTTTTCCTGAACGGCGTTATCGTGGAGGCTCAGGATACGGAACTGCTGTTCTCGAATCCCAAAGACTCCCGCACTGAAGATTATATATCCGGACGCTTCGGTTAAACGGCAGAGGAATCCGTTCCCGGAAGGAAATCAGCGGTATAAGCTGAACTTAAGAATGCTTTACGGCGTATTCTTAAGTTCACTCTATATGACCATATGTTTTTGAGGAGGATCGTTTTCAATATGATTCGCAGAAAAGAATTCGATAAAGATCTGGAAGAGCTGCGTAGTCTGCTGGAGCAGATGGGCGAGCATGTTACGGATGCGCTGGAAGGTGCAGTACTTGCTTTGCAGAATCTGGACACCGTACGGGCACAGGAAATTGTTAAGAACGATTTACGGCTGAATGCGATGGAAGACCGGATTATGGAGATCGGCTCACGGCTGATCATCACCCAGCAGCCGGTAGCCAAGGATCTGCGCCGCATCATTGTAGCCTTCAAAATCTCCAGTGACCTCGAACGTATGGGCGATCTGGCACTGGATGTGGCTAAGGTAACGATGCGGATCCAAGGGCAGCAGCTGATTAAACCGCTTGTGGATATTCCGCGGATGGCCGAGATTGTTACGGTAATGATCTCAGAGGCAATTCAGTCCTATCTGGATGAGAATACGGATCTGGCCTACAAAATGGCCCAGGACGACGATCAGGTCGACGGGCTGTACAGTGCAATGATTAATGAACTGTACACTTACATGGTTCAGAAGCCCGAGTCGGTTAATCAAGCTATGCTGCTTACGCTGGTTGGCCGCTATATTGAGCGTATCGCGGATCATGCGACCAACATTGGCGAGAGCGTAGTTTATCTTGTAACGGGCAAACGTCCGGATCTGAATCAATAAAAGCATCAGGCACGACAGCAAGCCTTCATCCCCGGAGGCTTGCCTTTTTTGTTTTAAAGCGCTGTCTGATTGGAAATCCTGCTTAGGATGCCATAAGCTGCAGACCCCGCGTGAATCCGGCGGGCTTCATGAATAGGCTTCACTAAAATCAATCATCCTTATGTTTCAACTTGGTGCGGGGCATATGGTACTATATAAGAAGTAAGCAAGATAAAGGCGAGGTGCTAGAGTGGACAAGCTGATACTGATTGATGGAAATAATATCATTTACCGGGCGTTTTTCGCGATGCCGCCGCTGACGAATACAGCAGGACAGCAGACGAATGCGGTGTACGGTTTCACGACGATGCTTCTGCGTTTGATTGAAGAGCATAAGCCGAGTCATATGATTGTGGCCTTCGACGCCGGGAAGATTACCTTCCGGCATGAAGGGTATGAAGACTATAAAGGCGGACGCCAAAAGACCCCGCCGGAATTGTCCGAACAGTTCCCGCTGCTGAAGGAATTGCTGCAGGGATTAGGGGTGCCGCAGTTTGAGATCGGCGGCTATGAAGCTGACGATATTATCGGCACCATCTCCCGCGAGGCGGATGCCGCAGGGCGGCAGGTAATGATTGTGTCCGGGGATAAGGACATGCTGCAGCTGGCGTCAGAGCATACAACCGTCGCGCTGGTCCGTAAGGGCGTTACGGAAGTAGAGCTGTACGGGCCGCAGCAGATCCGGGACAAATATGATCTTACCCCGGAGCAGATCATCGATCTGAAAGGGCTGATGGGCGATGCCAGTGACAATATTCCCGGTGTGCCGGGAGTAGGGGAGAAGACAGCGCTCAAGCTGCTCCAGCAGTTCGGATCAGTAGAAGGGGTACTGGCCGGAACCGGTGAGCTGAAGGGCAAAATGAAGGAAAAGCTGGAGGAGCATGCTGACAGCGCCATCATGAGCAAGAAGCTGGCGACGATCTACCGCGAAGTTCCGCTGGCGCATGCCTGGGAGGATATGGTCTTCAGCGGTATCAATACGGATACGGCTGGTCCTGCACTCGCTAAGCTCGAATTCAAATCCCTGCTCGAACGCCTGTCACTGAGCGCTTATTCGCATGCGGCCGATGGCAGCAGTTCAGATCCAGCAGCGGTGGAAGCAGCAGCGCTTAATATCACTATAGTGGATGAAGCCGGATTGGCTGACCTGATTGCTGCGCTGCCGGGCATTTCGGCGCTGCATGTGGAATCGAATGGTGAGAATCCGCACCGTGCAGAGGTCATTGGTCTCGGGCTGTCTTCGCCGGATCAGCACTACTTCGTGCCGTTTGCCCTGCTGAAGAGCGCCGCTGCGGCGCCGCTGCGGGACTGGCTCGGCGATGACAAAGCGCCGAAGAGCGGGTATGACCTGCACCGTGCCGATCTGGCGCTGCATTGGCAGGGGATTGCTTTTGCCGGAGCTGCTAATGATGTCCAGCTTGCCGCATATCTGCTCGACCCGACGGAAGCGAACCAGAATCTGAATGACCTCACGAGCAAATACGGACTGCCCCGCTTATCGCCTGATGAAGATGTATTCGGCAAAGGGGCCAAATATAGAATACCGGAGCTTGAGATTCTCGGAAATCACGTAGCCCGCAAGAGCGCAACCGTGCTCGGCATCGTGCAGAAGCAGCAGGAGGAGCTGGAAGAGACCGCGATGACCGGACTGTTTCAGGATCTGGAAATGCCGCTCTCGCGGATTCTTGCCGATATGGAGAAGCAGGGTATTGCGGTTAACAAAGATGACCTCATAGAGCTCGGCAAAGAATTCGAAGCACAAATCTCCAGGCTGGTTGGAGAAATCTATTCGATCTGCGGAACAGAATTCAATCTCAATTCACCGAAGCAGCTGGGGGAAATCCTGTTCGTGAAGCTCGGCCTGCCTGTCGTCAAGAAGACGAAGACCGGGTATTCCACCGATGCCGAGGTACTGGAGAAGCTGGCTCCTTACCATGACGCTGTGCGCCTGATCCTGCAATACCGTTCCATTGCCAAGCTGCAATCCACCTATGTGGAAGGCCTGCTGAAGGAAATCTCGCCGGAGACCGGCAAGGTCCATACTTTCTACCGGCAGACGATTGCCGCAACGGGACGTCTCAGCAGCCAGTTCCCGAACCTGCAGAATATTCCGATCCGGCTGGAAGAAGGCCGCAAGATCCGTAAGGTGTTCGTGCCTTCCGAACCCGGCTGGTCGATTCTGGCGGCGGATTACTCGCAGATTGAGCTGCGGGTGCTGGCACATATCTCCGGCGATGAGCGGATGAAGGAAGCTTTTGTAGAAGACATGGATATTCACACGAAGACCGCGATGGACGTATTCGGCGTTACAGCCGATATGGTGGACAGCAATATGCGCCGTTCTGCCAAGGCGGTTAACTTCGGGATTGTGTATGGCATCAGTGATTATGGCCTGTCACAGAACCTGAACATTCCGCGCAAGGAAGCGGCCCAGTTCATTGAACAGTATTTCGAAGTGTTCAAGGGTGTCCGCCGCTATATGGATGATATCGTGGTCGAGGCACGCAAGCAGGGGTATGTGACCACCTTGCTGGAGCGCCGACGCTATCTGCCGGAGATCAATGCGAAGAACTTCAATCTGCGTTCTTTCGCCGAACGTACCGCCATGAATACGCCGATCCAGGGAACGGCTGCCGATATTATCAAGCTGGCAATGGTTCACATGGACAAGGCCCTGTACGAGCGCGGGCTGAAGAGCCGCATGCTGCTGCAGGTGCACGATGAGCTTGTGTTCGAGGTGCCGGAAGATGAACTGGAGCAGATGAAGCAGTTGCTGCCGGAGGTTATGGCCGGAGCGCTGAAGCTGTCCGTTCCCTTGAAGGCAGAGGTAAGTTTTGGCAGTAACTGGTATGAAGCGAAATAGGCTCCCCGCATCCGCTGGATATCCGGTATAATGGAGTGGAGGTGAGCCATTATGCCGGAACTGCCGGAAGTCGAAACAGTCAGAAGAACACTTAATGATTTAATTACAGGCAAGCAGATAGAGCATGTCACCGTCCGGCTGCCGCGGATTATTCAGCGGCCGGATGATATTCAGGCTTTTGCCCATATGCTGGCAGGCCATAGCGTAGTAACGGTTGAGCGCAGAGGCAAGTTCCTGCGGTTCGTCTTCGATGGACTTGTGATGGTCTCCCATCTGCGGATGGAGGGCCGTTACGGTGTTTACCGGGAGGGCGAGCCGCTGGACAAGCATACTCATGTGATTTTCCATTTCACCGATGGTACGGAGCTGCGTTATACCGATGTGCGCCAGTTCGGAACGATGCATCTGTTCCAGCCGGGTGAGGATCTGCTGCTGAAGCCGCTGAATAAGCTGGGACAGGAACCGCTGGATGCAGAGTTCACCCTGGAGCGTTTCAAGCAGATTGTCTCGAAGAGAAGCACCAAAATTAAGCCGCTGCTGCTGAATCAGGAATATATTGTCGGTATCGGCAATATTTATGTGGATGAATCCCTGCACCGTGCCGGTATTCATCCGGAAGAAACCGCAAACTCTCTCTCGGAGGACCATCTGGCCAGGCTGCATCATGCGATCGTTGCAACCTTGACAGAGGCGGTGAATGCGGGAGGCTCCTCAGTGAAGTCGTATGTCAACGGCCAGGGGGAAAGCGGGAATTACCAGGATCAGCACCGCATATACGGACGCAAGGATCAGCCTTGCGCTACCTGCGGAACGTTAATTGAGAAAAGTGTTGTCGGCGGCCGGGGCACGCATTATTGTCCGAGCTGCCAGCCTGTACCGGTGCAGATAAGGTAAGCATTCAGCCGGGCGTATGAAATGGATTTATAAGGAAATTATAAGCGGTGTTGTCCATGCTCCATCAAAAGGCAGGCACTCACTGCCCGTCCCGCCCATATAATGTGTGAAGATTGCTGATTAAGGCGAACGGAACCCGGCTGACAAGGCCGCCAGGTTCCGGTTCTTCACGGGAGGGATTGCGGGTGCTGAGCCCATTGTTGTCATTGCTGCTGCTTGCGTTTGCTCTTAGTTTGGACGGATTTGGTGTAGGCATTACATATGGACTGCGTAAAATGAAAATTCCTTTGCTCTCAATTATGATTATCTCGCTCTGTTCGGGGGTAGTCATTTGTGTGTCTATGCAGGTCGGCGTGCTGCTGGCCAAGGTGGTCTCACCGCATGCCGCTTCCAGTATCGGAGCGGTTATTCTCGTCTTGATGGGCTGCTGGTCGCTGTTCCAGATGCTGACACAGAAAGAGAAGGAGCAGGGGGAAGCAGGGCTGGGAGCCGGAGACGGGTTGCCAGACCGGCAAGCCTTGCTGGAGACGGCTGCTGCCGCTGCGATTGAGGCAGAGGCAGAGGTGCTGAAGCCGGCTGTATTCTCACTGGAGCTCCGGCATCTGGGAGTAGTCATTCAGATCCTCCGCACCCCGTCTTCCGCCGATATGGATGCTTCCGGGAGTATTTCCTCCATGGAAGCTATGGTCCTGGGCATTGCGCTCTCGCTGGATGCCTTCGGCGCTGGTCTCGGTGCTGCGCTGCTCGGGTTCAGCCCGGTGTCGACCTCGCTGATGATCGCTGTGTTCAGTGGAACATTTCTGCTATTGGGGATGAAGACAGGGCTAAGATTGTCAGGCAGCTACTGGATGAAGCATGCGGCTGTTCTGCCGGCGTTATTATTGATTGCAATGGGTATAATGAAGCTATTATGAGGTGAGTACATGATTATGGGCTTAACCGGAGGGATTGCTTCCGGAAAAAGCACCGTGTCCGCACTGTTTGTCGCTAAGGGAGCTGCTCTGGTGGATGCCGACGTCATCGCCAGAGAGGTTATGCTCCCCGGACATCCGGTGCTGGCCGCTGCTGTACAGGCTTTTGGAGAGACGATTCTGCAGCCGGACGGAACACTGGACCGGGCGAGGCTGGGGGAGATGGTTTTCCGGGATCCGGAAGCACTTCAGACCTTGAACAATCTGACACATCCGGCGATCCGCACAGAAATTAAGGACCGTATGTATGCGTTAGATCAGGAAGATCCGCAACG
This sequence comes from Paenibacillus sp. FSL R10-2771, assembly GCF_038000205.1. Classification (NCBI taxonomy): domain Bacteria; kingdom Bacillati; phylum Bacillota; class Bacilli; order Caryophanales; family Paenibacillaceae; genus Paenibacillus; species Paenibacillus sp. FSL R10-2771. The sequence goes on along the minus strand of NZ_JBBOBM010000001.1, from coordinate 4,775,597 downwards.
GCTGGTTATTGTGGATATTCCGCTGCTCTATGAATCACAGCTGGACAATTTATTCGATCAGATTATTGTGGTATATGTGCCCCGCAGAGTCCAACTGGCCAGGCTCATGGCGCGGAACGGAATGACGCTGGAACAAGCCGAGAACCGGCTGAAGTCGCAAATGGACATCGAACTGAAGCGCAGGAAAGCCGACTATGTGATCGACAACAGCGGTGATCCCGGAGCTACGGAGCGGCAGGTTGCCGGCCTGTGGGACAGGCTGGGCCTCTCATGATGAAGTGGCTGCGCAAAAAAAGAGTACTGCTGCTGCTGTTTATCGGCTTTACAGCGATCCTGTTCCTGGGCACCAATTGGATGTCGTGGTTTTATCCGATACATTATAAAGATGAGATCCGCAAACACAGCCTTACTTATGAGATGGACCCGTTCCTGGTGGCGTCAATTATCCGCGTTGAGACCAATTTCAAGACCGGACGCGAATCCAAAAAGGGTGCACTCGGACTGATGCAGCTGATGCCGGATACCGCCAAGTGGGCGCTGGAAAAGGCCAAGCTTCCCGATGTGTCTCTTGAGCGGCTAAAAGAAGAGCCATCCTCCAATATCGAACTGGGCACCTGGTATTTGTCTACGCTTTCGCGGCAGTTTGACGGCAACCGGACAGCGGTTATAGCCGCCTATAATGCCGGACCCGGCAAAGTACAGAGCTGGCTGGATGAAGGCCGGTGGGACGGAACAGAAGCGTCTGTGAAGGATATCCCGTTCGGCGAGACCCGTCATTATGTACAGCGCGTCATTTATTATTATGACCAATACACGGAGCTCTACAGTGAATTCTGAGGCTCTGCTTTAAATATTGCATTTGTGCCGACATAAAAAGAAGCATCAAACGGCCCGGAGGCCGTTCAATACTTCTTTAGGCAAGCTTATGGAGACAGGTTATTTGTATTGACCTGCCAATTGCTGTTCAGCCAGGGTTACAAGACGTTTAGTGATGTAACCACCGATCGAACCGTTTTCGTAAGAAGTTTTATTGCCTTGGTATCCATCTGGGGAGAGGGTGATACCTAGTTCTTGGGCAACTTCGAATTTCAGTTGTTCCAAGGCACCGCGTGAATTTGGAGCTACCAGGTTATTGGAGCTGTTGTTTTGGCTCATTGCTGTTCACCTCCTATCGGTTGGTAACTGTATTATGTGCCGGACTTGCCATATTCATAACAACAAATAAACGGTGATTTCTGGAAATTAACATATCCCCGTGTAGCCTGGGTTTTCAGGAGCGGGGCATACCCATTCTTACTATGAGGAAGTGATGAAGCTTATGAAATGCCCTTACTGTGATCACACCAATACCAAAGTGCTTGACTCCCGTCCAGCCAATGAGAATAAGTCAATCCGCCGCAGGCGCGAATGCGAACTGTGCAGCCGCCGCTTCACCACCTTCGAAATGATTGAAGAGACCCCGCTGATTGTCATCAAAAAAGACGGCAGCCGCGAAGAGTTCAGCCGTGACAAAATCCTCCGTGGCCTCATCCGCGCCTGTGAGAAACGTCCCGTTTCTGTAGAGCGTCTGGAAGTCATCGTATCCGAGGTTGAGAAAAGCCTGCGCGGCATCGCCCTGGCCGAGATCGAGAGCCGCCAGATCGGCGAGCTGGTCATGGAGCAGCTCTATCCTGTAGACGAGGTAGCTTACGTCCGCTTCGCGTCCGTGTACCGTCAGTTCAAGGACATCAACATGTTTATGAAGGAACTGAAGGGACTGCTCTCTAAGGGGACTGAGGAGCTGGACGGGCTGTAGGAGGCTTTGTGAAGAGGTAATGTGCCATTCCTGGCATAAAGGGGCTAGCCTTGATATTGTGAGGCTGGCCTCTGTGTGAAGCGCCTCTGCATAGAAATTAATTAATTTTGTAAAAGTGTTGACACTGATGCTGAATTTCTGTATTATATAGAAGTCGCCTACGAAACATAACAACTTGAAAGCGATTTGAACGAACCGCTCAAAATGGATTTCAGAATACATAATGTGATTCGAAATCAAGCGTATGGGGAATTAGCTCAGCTGGGAGAGCGCATCGCTGGCAGCGATGAGGTCAGGGGTTCGAGCCCCCTATTCTCCACCATACTACGGACTCTTAGCTCAGTTGGTAGAGCAGTAGACTCTTAATCTATTTGTCCAGGGTTCGAGCCCCTGAGAGTCCATCCTAAAGAAACGGCAGAGATGCCGTTTTTTTGTTGTCTTCATTATAACGTATAAAAAATTTGTAGACGGTAATCATATACTTTGTATTCGTCTACACATTAAACTCAGTTTGGCGTATAAATAGAAATAGGTCTTTATGTTGTAAAATTTTTATTGGGGGTATGTTCGTATGGCTAATGAATTGAATCAGGTGGCAATTGCAAAAGTGAAATCATGGATGGCTGCGAACGACAAGTCCATTCAGTGGCTTGCTGATCAAATTGAGGTAAGCAAAGCATTGATGGGGCATATTCTGAGCGGTGAGCGTCAATTCCTGCCCAAGCGTATGGTGCAAGTTGCCGGTGTGATGGAAATTACCATAGAAGAATTGTTAACTCCTGAACAAGTGGAGAAGAAGGAATATACCCTAAGTTTAAGGGGGAAAGCGGATTCGCGGATTGCTAAACGGCATTTGAATATTCTACTGAATGCTATTCAGAATAGCCGTCAACTGGAAAAGGAACATGTGAAGGTGGAAAGGTAATGTCTTCCATAAAACAACAGTCTGAACAGATGGGTGAAAATTTTGCATATGAGGTGCTTACTGAACAAATTGGAGCGCTAACCTTTATTGGCTCGGGAGTCGAAGAGAAATTGCGGGAGCACGCACCCGTTATTTATCAGAATATCCCGGACCCTCTTTTTTTTGGTGCTACAGTAGGTTTTGACGATGATAAATATGTGATGCTTAATACATACCAGCCTTTGAGAACCCGTTATTATACCGCTGCTCATGAGCTTTGGCATGTTATGAATTTTGAACATTTATTACCCGAACAGTTGGATACGGAACGGGCTGCAGATCGATTTGCGGCAGCTCTGATGATGCCTCGGCAGATTATTCGCCTGTTGTGGCCGAAGCTTAAGAAGACATTAAAAGAGTCGAAGGCTGTTTTGGTGATTGCAGATATGGCGGCTGTTCCTTATGAGGCCGTTGCCAGACGCGTGAATGAATTAGAGCTACCTATCACAAAAGAATTGTTAAAACTGACGGATGCGGAGTGGAAAGAGCAGCGCAGCAAATTTACTTTGCCAGCCAGTCCGTTTGATGATGCTTATACCGAGGAGTCTTTTGAAAGATATACCAATGTTGTCTCATCTGTTCTGGGGCATGGTAAACTCTCTTTATTGGAGGCAGCGAACCTCTTGGCACATATCGCTCCCGAGCAAGCCAGGGAATATCAAGAGGCCGCATTAACGCTAATGGTGACTGCTGAAGCGTCAGAGGATAAGAAAGAATGACGAGCCGTAAAGGAAAAGTGTTTATTGATGCCAATATTATAAATTTCGCCGTGACTTACCAAAAAAGTGACATACTGGGCTGGCTGGATGAACTATACGATACATTATACATTCATTCTGAGGTATTGGCCGAAATATTAATCGGGTCCAATAAAAAGATTGAATTTATTGATAGATGAATAATTTGATTCGAATTACTGAGGTCCCTCAAAAGAACGGCAGAGATGCCGTTCTTTTGCTATCTCCATAGCTAAATCCACTACGAGGAAATTCAAACAATTATCTTCCTAAAGGCTCTAGCAAAGGACAATTGAAGGGTGATGATATAACGACACAAAGAAACTTCTACTAGGCCTTTATCGAAAAACAAAACGACTGACAAATGGGGAAAGCCGCAAAACCTCTCTAACGTTCCTGTATCATTAATAATAAGTGGCATGAATTGCTTCAAGTAGTAATTGATGAAGAAAAAGCTGGGAATTCAGCAATCCTATGTACAAGGGGGACATGCGATACGGTAATGGAACGGGCTCAGCAAATCCGTGAAGCACCAAATCCCGTTAACAGCAAGAAAGAAGAAAATCAATATGTGCTCAATACGACCAAAAGTAAAATGCTTCTGATTGGTATAATCGGCTATGGGTATTGTGGTCATACGCTAACCACGACTTATAATAAGAAATCTTATCTGAAAGCAGACGGCACACTGGCCAATGGAGCTCAGTCAAATATAGATGCTGGGCACAAGGAGCTTTTCTTTGGTCTGTAGAATCAGTGGATTCAATACATCTGAAGTAAACTCACTTTCACCCATAAGTACCTTGATGACCTCTTCCTTGAATTTCTCCAACAGCTTGTTCACCTTGGACAATTCGGTCTGTGCTGCTCGTAAAGCAGCCATTTCCTGTTCGATATCCCCCTTTATTAGATCCTTGATTTCATTGGCCAGATCATAGCCTTCCAGCCGGTCCAGATAAGTGTAAACTTCATCCAGGGTTTGTCCCGGATATTTCACTTTATGCTGAGCCTTGCCACAGACCAAGGTTGCCAAGGCAGAAGTCGAACTAAAGACCAGGGAGATCCTCCAGAAAGAAGTAGAGTCTCTTCAGAAGCATATTCCAGTATGGCGTAACGTATTAAGAATGCTTCCATCCCGAAAAAGAAAATGATGCTCAGCACCATCATTGAGCGAGTCACCGTCTTCCGGGACACAATCAAGCATTCTTTCAAGCTGGATATTGGATCTTTCCTGAGTACGGCAGGGGTAAACTATAACGGTGCTGAACTGTTTCAAGAAGGGATCATATGAGAAATAAAGTATTGACATATGAAACCGATTTTCTGAAAAAAGTGGTAATGATCGACTATCGATTAATTTGATGATTTGTTAATAAAGTAGGTCTTTATTATGGAGAAATAGGTCTTCCGAATTACGGGAGACTTATTTTTATACCAAAACTATCCATTCCTATGATATAGTAGAGAGTATCTAGGCGTATATTAGTAATTTTAGGAGAAGGATCATATTTAATGTCGATAAATGCTCTTGATAGTAAAAAAATTAATGAGATTTAAACCTGAATTTCGAAAGTAAGCATCCACAAATCATCCCCACGCTCTACACTAAATGATTTCATGCTAAAAACAACATGCACCAAATGGTGAAGAAAATAGCGGGCTCATCCGTTGTCCTATCTGGATTTGTTCAATTCACTTTCGAAGTTCAGGTTAAACATTATACCTCTGGAAATTGATAAGTTTCATTGTTTAATTGTTATTCAAATGTTCAAATGGAATTCATATATTATACTGAGTTTATATATATATTTCGCTTATGAGGGTAGATTATCTTTGATCGGAGTGATCTAAATGGCCCAGATTCCTTTTAAGGTATCAGCAAGAACGGCTAGGCTTATTGGACGTGAAAATGTTAGTAATGCTGATGGAGCAATTATAGAATTAATTAAAAACTCATATGATGCAGGGGCTTCTACTTGTATAGTGTTTTTTGATTTTAATTCTAAGAATGACAAGGATAATTCTATATACATAATAGATAATGGAAGTGGTATGGATAATAAAATCATTGAAGATTATTGGATGACAATTGGTACAAATAATAAAGAGGTAGATTTTATTAGAGAAGATGGACGTGTTAAGTCTGGGGCGAAAGGTATCGGCAGGTTTGCTTTAGATCGTTTAGGCACTAAGGCTGAGATGATAACAAAGCCTGAGGGAAATGATAAAACATATTTTTGGAGTGTGAACTGGGATGATTTTGATAATATTGGTATAACTATAGAAAATGTGTATGCAAATATTGAAAGTGAAGAGAATTTCGATTTTGAATATATGGTAAGCAATATCTTAAATGAACCATCTTGGAAAGGTATATTAAAAGATCATAGTTTTGAAAATGGAACTATAATTAGAATTAAGAATGTTAGAGATACTTGGAGTGATTATTTTGTTGATAGAATTAACACAAACATGGAATTTTTGGTTCCGACAGATGATCAATCTCAATTTGCTTTATTTTTATTAAGTTCTGAATTCCCTACGAAATACGGACTAATTAATTCTTTACTGAACTATGATTACGATTATAAGCTTGTAGCTAAAGTTTTTTCTGATAAAACTATCAAGATATCTATACATAGAAATGAATTTGATCTAAAAATAATTGATATGGATTTATTTGATCTAGATGAAATGAAAAAAGAGCCATATACTCTAAAGACCTTTGAAAGTGGTTGGTTCGAAAAAGTAACTTCTATGAACATCCTTCTTCCTAATTATGAGAAAATATACAATAAGGATGTTTTGGATAGTTTGGGTAATTTTGAATTCACTTTTTATTTTGTGAAAAGAAGTTATACCAGTAATGACAGGAAGAAATTCTACTATAGATCTTTTGATGTCGCTAAAAGAGAACAATGGATGGATATTTTCGCGGGCATAAAAGTATATAGGGACTATTTTAGAGTCCGACCTTATGGTGAAATGGAAGGTAGCTCTTTTGATTGGCTGATGCTTGGAGAAAGAGCTGCAAAAAGTCCTGCTGCTCCTAGCCATAGAACAGGCTCTTGGAGAGTTAGACCAAACCAGGTATCTGGGAGTATTTCTATATCAAGACTAGATAATATTAATTTTGAAGATAAATCTAGTCGTGAAGGCTTTCAAGAAAATACTGCATTTACCGCATTAAAGGACTTAGTGAAAAAGATAATTCAAGAGTTTGAATATGATAGGCAATATGTTATGAGAGCAATGGATAAGCTTCATAGTCTTAAGAATTTTGACGAACGTGAAAAAAAACAAGCAAATAAAATTGCACAACAAATTGTTAATAAAATTAATGATGGGATTTCCGAAGAAGGGTTAAATAGCTTTATTAATAAAGATTCTAAAAGTGTAGAAAATGTCACTATACTCGCTAAGTCTTATCTAGCGCAATTAAAAACAAATAAAGATCTAATAAATGAATTGCAATTACTAAGAGCTTTAGCAAGTACGGGATTAACATTGACCTCTTTTGCTCATGATTTAAATAATTTGAGTGCTAACATCGTCCAGAGAAATGTGAATTTAAAGAAGATAATAATGAAATTAATAAAAGAAGATGAATTGAAGAATTTACCACCTTACATGAACCCTTTAGTACTTATAAATGATATGGAAAAACAAGATGAAAGATTGAAAAAATGGTTGGAGTTTTCTTTAAATACGATAAAAATTGATAAAAGAACACGTAAAAAGATTGAATTATACAAATATTTCGAAATGTTTGAGCATACATGGGAATCTGTTTTTATATTCCAAAATGTTAAGTTAAAAGTCCCCTCTTCTTTTGATAAATTGAAATGTTACCTAAGGATATTCGAAATTGATTTTGATAGTATATTTAACAATTTGATATCTAATTCATTAACTGCCTTTAGAAGACCGGATGCTGGAGATGAAAGAAGTATTGATATAGAATTAACACAAGGAAAGAGTGAAATAATCATAAACTATACCGACTCAGGCCCAGGTCTTTCAAGAGATATTGATGATCCTAATAAAATTTTCGAACCTTTATTTACCACAAATAGAGATCAACTTGGCAAGGAGATAGGAACAGGGTTAGGCATGTGGATTATTAGATCTACCGTTGAAGAATACAATGGTTATTTGAAGATAGTAAGATCAAGACCAGGGTTTTCGTTACAACTAATATTTCCCACAAGAAATGATGAAGGAGTCGTAGGGAATAATGTATAGAATAGCATATATTGACGATGAAGAAGATGTGGTAAGGCAATTTCAAGTGAATATGATGGATGATTTTATAGTTTTAGGTATTGAATTGAAAGCTGATATTGGAGAGATGATAGAAGATATAATTACTTCCAGAGTTTCAGGTGTAGTTATTGATTATAATCTCAATAGTTCGCAATCGAAGGTTCATTATAATGGGGTTGACCTAATTAGAGAGTTATTGAGTACTATGAAAGATTTTCCTTCTTATATATTAACTTCTCATGAATCAGAAGCAGAAAATACATTGCTTGATCCTGATTACATAAGGGATAAAAAATTTGTTTCAAAAGAAAAAGAATTCTTTGTAAATAAGCTAAATACCAAGATAGAAAGTTATGAAAAAAGAATTGAATTATTGAAAAAAGAGCTAATTAATTTAACGAAGAAGTATCCCAACTTAAACTCAAAAGAAGAGGAACGGCTGATTGAAATAGACGATATACTTGAAAAAAATTCAAATGGGTATGAAGCTTTGCCTAGTGATATGAAAAAAGTGTCTAGTGATGCTAGGCTTGATCGTTTAATACAGTTGTCTGAGGAACTAATCGATGAATTGAGAGATGATAAGAATGATTAAGCTTCGGGTCAACCGTCCTGTTCGTACATGTCAGAAAAAATATAAGGTTTACAGAGGATATAAAGAATATTTGAGTAAAGATTTTAACAACAGATGTGGATACTGTGATGATTTTGATGGTTGGGTTGGTGGAGAAGGTGCATATCATATAGATCATTTCGCACCAAAATCAAAATTTGCTGATCTTGAGAATAATTATAGTAATTTAGTATATGCCTGCTCTTTTTGTAACAGGTTTAAGAGCAATGATTGGCCCTCAGAAGATTACAGAATAACGTATATTAATAATATTGGTTATATTGATCCTTGCAGTGAAGAATACGAAGAACTCTTTTCTAGGGATAAGTACGGTAATATTAAACCATCAAATGAGTTAGCAGAATATATGTATGATAAGCTTCAATTATTTTTAGTTAGACACAGAGTGCTCTGGAATATCACAAGGATAAAAATTCAATTGGAAAGAATTAAACCACTCTTAGACAAATATAAAAATGACACTGATAAGTATGCTAAGATTAAAGATACATATTTTGAACTTAGTATTGAATTTCAGGATTATTGGAACTATCTTTTAGGGGAAAAACTGAAAAATGAATATTAAAAAGCAAAATGGTGTCTATTATACACCTTCAGCATTAGCGGATTTTATTATTAATTATCTTATTAAAGAGTATAGCTTCAATAATACGCTTTCAGTTCTTGAGCCGAGTTGTGGTGATGGGGTATTTGTAGAGTCTATAAGAAAGTCTTCGTTATATACCAAACACAATCTTAGTATGTCTTTAGTCGAGATTGATAAATCGGAATTATCAAAAATACCTGATATTTTAAATGAAAGTTTAGATAAGCATGAAATAAACTATTATCATGACGATTTTCTGGATTTTCAAAAAGATCATTTTAAAAAATATGACTTTATTATTGGTAACCCACCTTATATAAAAAAGAATTTTTTATCATCTAATCAAATCGAAATATGTAATGAAATTTTGCAAGACATGGGCATTTTTCCAGCAAAAATTAAGAATATCTGGACAGCTTTTTTAGTCAGATCTATAAAGATGGTTAAAGAAGATGGAATTGTTTGTTTTGTTTTACCGGCTGAATTACTACAAGTGAAACATGCCGAACCTATACGTGAATTAATGTCTATTTTTTTCCAATGTATTGAAATATTTACCTTTAACGAAATTATTTTTGAGAATATAGAACAAGATACTATAATTTTTATAGGTTCTAAAAAGTCTAATAAACGAGGTCTTCATTACCATAATATAAATTCTTTGGATGATATAGTGGATAATAATTTTACCACTATTATAAATAATGAATTTGAAAACGGCACAGATAAATGGACATCATTAATGCTAGATAAAAAATTGAATCTATTAATAAATAATTTAAGAGATAGGGTGCAAACTATAAACAGCTATTGTAAGTCATCCGCTGGTATAGTAACTGCAGCTAATGAGGATTTTATTATTGGAGAACATATTTTAAATAAATATAAGTTAAACGAGTATGCGGTACCAATAGTGAAGAAGAGTTCATATATTCAAAATTCTATTAAATTTACCTCTGATGATTTGCAAGAACTTATAAGAAAAGGAACCCCTACTAATTTAATTGCATTTGAAAATGATGAAGATGAATTTTCTTCAGAGGTAAAAGAATATTTAATGTTACTTAAAGAAAAAAAAATACACGAGAGATATAAATGTAAAAATAGACATAAATGGTTTGTGATTCCTTCGATATGGAAATCAGAAGCTTTCTTCTTTAAAAGATCTTATCATTATCCCAAAGTTATAATTAATGAGGCAGATGTTTGTGTTACGGATACAGCTTATAGAATTACAATGAAAGAGAACTTTGAAACTAAATCTTTCACATTCTCATTTTATAATTCTTTAACATTGGTTTTTACGGAGTTATTTGGACGGTTCTATGGAGGAGGAGTGTTAGAGCTAACTCCTAATGAATTTAAAAAATTGCCATTGCCCTATGTTGAAGTTGAAGAAGAAGAAATTAATCATTTAGATTTCATGTTCAGAACTAAGGTAGAACTTAATGAAATACTAGAATATACAAATTTTATTATTCTTGAAAAAGGATTTGGATTTACGAAAGATGAAATTAAATCTTTAGACAAGGCGCGTGAGCTTCTTATGACTCGAAGATTGAAAATTATGACTCCTCATTCTCAAGAATCTCAAGGAGCTCAATAGCATTTTTAATTTTGATGTTTGATATCCAATACGCTTCAAATAGATTAGAAAACTGTTTGTTTCTCATCAAATCTGTATTTTGTTCTTCAAGAATTTTTGTATTTAAAGCATAAGTGGTGTTTAGGATTTTAAGGATTTCTCTTCCGTAGTGCATTTTAATATCTCCAATCAAATTAAGTTTTTAAACGTTAGTTAAATAGATTGTTTAATTATTATTCAAATATGCTAAATAAGATACCCAATTTTTTGAAAAATCATACTTTTTAGTTATTAAGGAATTTGAATAATACTTTCTTTATATTTTGAAGTGTTTAAGATGATTGTCTTGCCTATTGATTAGTTTTATAATGAAACACTTTGGAGACCAGTAGACTCTTAATCTATTTGTCCAGGGTTCGAGCCCAACAATTTATGCAATATACAGCCTCTAAGCGTTACAAGTACCCCTTCGACCTTTTTAAGCTGTATCTCACTACTTCGGGAACCTTAATCAATATCGGGTTTGATACTTATGCTAAAAATGACTCACCAAATGAGTGGTACAGATCATGGAAATCAGAAGCACTAAAATCTGGTGCAGTAGCATCTAAGTCACATGCATGGTATAACGTAACTCATCCTAGACTTCCTGCAACAAATTGGCGCCCATTTAACTGACAAGTGGGAACAACCAGAACTATGTCGCAAATTCCGGACAATGCACGACAAACACTGCGGTTGATGCAGTGTCAGGGATTTTCATGGTATGGTAGTTTTTGATGTTCAATATAGAGCTGGTACTCAAGGTTACATTGGTACGACTTAATCAATGGGGAACACAATATATCGCGCAAAATTTTCCAGAGTATAACTACTTCACGAATTTAAGATACTACTTCACTATCGAATAAGAGCAGTGGATTAATTAAAACCGGATACTATTAATAGAAATATTAAGAGAAACGCCAAACGAATGATGTTTGACGTTTTTTAGTATTTACTCCTATAGTATTAATGATAGTAATGATACTATCTAAATATTTATGAAAGGAAAAGGCTATGATAAAAAAACTGTATTACCCATTAATGGCGTTCTCTATACTTCTTACAGCATGTTCCTCCGGGGACTTTTCTATAAATCAAGGGAGCATCTCTTCCCAGGCGGGTGATACTACACCTGGAATATCGAATGTTGAAACTAATTTCCCCAAAAAAGATAGTTGGTACATAGTTCCGAAGAACAGCGGCGAACTGGATGTTTCCGTAAATGCTACAAACGTTGAAACGATTCTTTTTTTGGCGGTCCCAACGGGCACAGAAGCTTGGGGAGAGAGAGAACTTGTCGGTTACGATATAAATGGAGAAGATGGTTGGAATCTAACCTGGAATATATCTGGGATGTCATTAATCATCGAATTGCCATCCAAGCATTAGGGAGCGATGGGAGAACAATCACCGATGAAACGATACAAATTACTAACGAATAGATCACGATTGGATAGCCCATTCATTTTCAAATTGCGATTTGATGAAGAGGGGCTGGGGTGCACCAGCCTTTACTCAAGGATAGTTTCCACGCAGTGTACTCTTCGCGGCTAGTCAATGATTCTTTAAGAAGGGAGTAGTTCCATGATCATTGATAATCAGGAATACCTTGTCAAAGGTTTAAACTACACGATCCGTTCAGCAGTTAAGGCAGATGCGAAGTCTCTGTCCGGGGTAAGGCTTCAGGTTGACGGGGAGACCGAGCATATGGACCGGGTGCCGGGAGAAGCTTTTATTGATGAAGCCGGATTTGAAACAATTATTGAGAGGGATACGAACCATCCGCGGAATATATGTCTGGTTGCGGAAGCGGACGGCAGAATCATTGGCTATTCCCGGTGTGAAGGACATGATCTTCAGCGGTTTAAGCACAAGGTGGAATTTGGGGTAGGAGTCTTGAAACAATATTGGGGCTTCGGAGTAGGCGCAAACCTTTTGCAGGCGTCCATTTCCTGGGCTGACGCAAACGGAATAACCAAAATCATTCTAAGCGGCGTTCTGGAAACCAATGAGAAGGCTATCCGCTTGTACCAAAGCCTTGGTTTTGAAGTTGAAGGGATACTGAAGAAGGACCGTATCCTGTCAGACGGCAAATATTACAGTACATATATAATGGCGAGATATACAGATTAGGCCTGAGAGTAGAATGGCTTGATTATCCCCAAGAACGGCAGAGCTGCTGTTCTTTTTTATTTGTCTCGGGTAGCTGAGCCCCCTTTTCTGTTTACAAACCGATGGTCGGTATGTATAATCATGATAAATTAAAGTCAAAGCAGAACGAAGGAGGAGAATCGCCATGAAGAACTCAGATCGCCGGAAGCAGACCATCCGGCAACTACTGGATGCAACCAAGGAATTGTTGCGGGATAAAAGCTGCCATGCGATCACCTTAAAGGATATCATGGAGCAATCGCAATTATCGAAGGGTGCAATATTCCATTATGTAAAGAGTAAGGATGAGATTTTTGCCTGGGTGCTGGAGGAGCGGCTTGAAGCTGTGAATGAACGTTTTGAGGAAGAAGTGGCAGGCAGCCTTAACAAAACATTCGACGGGCCAATGCTGGCCATCTCCAGGAGCCTTGCAGGATTGGAAGACAGCCATGAAGCGACCAATAAGGTTCTTCTATACTTGCTGGGCAAGGAGAATGAACCGGCGGTAGCGGAAGTCCTTGCGCATTTTCATGAGCGGTCGGTATCAGTCTCCAGGCAGTGGATTACAACGGGTCAAAGGCACGGGGTGATCAAAGAAAACGTGAACCCTGATGAGACGGCGGAATTGTTCGTACTGCTGTCACTGGGTCTGCGTGTGCGGGCATCCCTGCGCCCATCCTCTAAGTCTGTTGCAGCGAAAGAGGTATCGGACTTTATGGCAGGAATTCTAAAAAAATAAAGTTAAGGGAGGATTATGAAATGGTTCCTTTTATAACGCTCATCTTATCCTTTTTGCTGTTTCGGGTGGTTGGTTTCCTGGGCGTGACTTATTGGAATGACTGGCATACCTCCATTCAAGGGGCAGTATCCATAATGCTCCTAATGGGTGCTTCTGCTCATTGGGGGCGGCGGCGGTCTGATTTGGTAGGAATGGTGCCGCCTGCTTTTCCGCAGAAAGAATGGATTGTGACGGTTACCGGGATCTTGGAAATTGCCGGAGCTATCGGTATCCTTCTGCCCGCTTTCTCACCAGCTGCTTCAGTGTGCCTCGTTTTGCTTCTTATCGCAATGCTCCCCGCCAATATCTATGCCGCCCGCAACAAGTTGACAACCGGCGGCAAGCCTGTGCCGAAATTGCCGGTGCGCATAGGAATTCAGATCATATTTATCACTGCAGTACTGCTTGCCTCCCCAGTGTTCTATCTACCCGGTTAGCGGGGGGAACACTCAGCCATCCGCTACAAGCAACAAATTAAGCTGCTGCACCTCTTGCCCGCCCACTCACACGCCTCTACCTGCCACGACCGGAGCGACATAGTGCCATTTGTTGTTGCATACAACACTATTATTTATAAACCATTCCCTAGTTTTGACGCCAGGCAACCATTCCTCCCCTAAAGATCGTTATAAGAACAGATCAAATTATCAGGCAATTTAGCATGCTGCCCACCCCTGTTACTTAGTTAAACTCTTAGCTGATAGGCACGATTACGCTGCTGCCCGCCGCTTGCGATATCCAATCTAACATCAAGATCTCTGGCATGAGGTCCTTAGCCCTGAATCTCAATTCCGCCCTTTACACCTCCAGGCATATAAGCCAAATCCAAATGTCGGTACCCGTTATTGAAGTCGCGCACTTCCCATTCCGGAAACAAATGATCCAGATTCCCGATTGCCAGAAACCATACTGTGCGGAGGAACTCAACGGTTCCATGGCCTAATCCTTTACCGAGTAACTCCTTTCGCCAGTGGTTACTTTCATTCTCAAGATTGTTTTTCGCGGTGCTCCTCCTTGAGCGCTATTTTCCCTCGCCAAAAAGCCGCCTTAATACTCACCTCTTCCTTAAATCAGTCTCGGATGGGGGAGAGCATTAAAAGCGGCGTGTGCTTCAAAACCTATGTCTTCTATTATAACGCGAAGTGAAAAGTGAATTCAATTTATTTCGTAGGAGTGTGTAGTAAGCTGAATTATCGAATTGCCTTTTTGATAATCAGCATATTTTGCCGAGCTAACGGACCATACGGTACTTATCCCATGGCATCTGGCAATATTTCACCCGAATATCTGCAAATAAGTACATCTGTGTCCGTAAGAAATACGAAACAGGGTTTTTCAAGGAAATAAGAACTCTCTGGTCCGCAACCGAGCCCCTCTATTTGCTCCCGGCTTCCCATCTCAGATTCCAGTTATAGTGCTGATCTAATTCCTCGTGTCCGGCGAAATATTCTACGAGCCGCTCCACGCTGAAGGTCTCGTCCTGCTGATTACGAATCATGGCGATGGCACACATTCCCTTATTATTGTTGTGCTCATCCAGCCGGACCTCGATCTCAGGCCCGTTCTGCTGCCTGATAGTCACACGGGCGTCAGCCTGCGACCAGTTCGTGATTCCCTCATAGATAAAGGCAAAGACAACAATCCGGCTGATCTCGGAAAGATAATGGCCGTTAATCCGCAGATTCTCACCTGTGGCGATCGATCCGGTGCGGTCATCCCCGTCCAGGGAAATGTAGGGCGGCCTGTTCAAGCTGCCGAAGGACTCACCGAGTGCCTGGACAGAGCCCTTAAGCCCGTTTTTTAATTCAAACAGACAACCGAGATCAAGATCGATACCTTTGCTGCCGAACCAGCCGGATGATTGGGTCTGCACCCAGTTCAGGTTAATCAGAATCTCGCCTAGTGATCCTGCCCCTTTCTGCAGATTGATCCGCTCCCCGCGTTTCTTGAGCAGGAGGGTACCCGGATTTAATGGAGGGGCTGGCGGTGCTGCTGGCGATGCTGGAGGTGAAGCTGGTGAAGAAGGAGGCAAATTACCCGCCGGTTTAGGCCGTGACCTCAGCTCAGGGAGAATAAGGGGAGACTGCTGCGGCTGAACGACCCGGCTGGCGGGCTGAACAGACGGCAGAATGTCATTGACCCAAATCCCATAACTTTGGCATAGGGCAGCTAAACCGCCTGCATATCCGGAACCCACTGCGCTGAATTTCCATTCATTCTGGTATCTGTAGATTTCTCCGGCGACAATCGCGGTCTCTACAGTGAACGCTTTACCCAGCCTGTAGCGGAGAAGCTCAGTTCCATCAGCAGCGTTGATGATCCGTAAATATGCATCGTCCAGCAGCGAGAAGCTGTGCTGCCGCTTCTCAGCCTCATAGATCGTTAGTGCAAATGCAATCCGCTCGTATTCTGCGGGAATCTGACTGAGACTGACAGCGATTTGTGTGTTGTCGGTTAACCCTGCGTAGGCTTTTTTATCAGACTGCAATACACATACAGATTGGTCCGGAGTAGAAGGGTTGCCATAAAAAATTAGGTCCTCATCTTTTGAGACGCTCTGGGATGGCGTAAGCAAAAAGGCGGAAAAATCAACCTCAACCGCAGAGCCCGTATTGTGCCAGCCCATTCCGACGATGATACGGGTAAGGAGAGGCGTATCTTTTGTTAAGTTGCATTTTTGTCCCTTTATCAGCTGAGCGGTCATTGGAACCAGCCTTTCATAAGATTAGTAGAATTGAATGAATACGTGAAGGAGCTTAGAATCTGCCGCGTCTTCCGGCATCGAGGTTCGGACCATTCAGACTGGATAGCTTATCTAAAGAATGTTCGTAGATACGTACAATATCCTGCACCTTTTGGAATTCCGGATCCGAGGGGCCCAGATTGTCCATGAACATCCGCTGCAGGATTTCTCTATAAAAGGAGATGCGGTTCTCGACGAGACTACATTCGTAATCAATGACCTCTTCCACCGAGTGCTGCTGAACAAATTCCATCAGGTCATCAGCCGGGTTATCGTAGGACTCCCGCTCATTGCGCGCGGCAACCGGAGTGTTCACATTATCGAGGTTAACAGTGGAACGTATATCGGTGAAAAGAATTCCCTCTTTTGCCAGCATGACCTGAAAAGGCTTGTGCTTGAACAGCTCTTGGGCGACAAGAGAGCACATTGCCGGATTCCTCAGCAGAATGCCGTCAAAGGGGTGAAGCACCCAGCCTCTGTCATCCCGGTACAGGCTGAACGTGAAGTACTCGCCTCCATACTCATATTTCAGATTAATTGTAGTCTCTGAAGTAAGCTCATATTGAAATGCATCCATTCAAGTTCGTGCCTCCTGCTTCTTATTGGGATTTCTATTAGCATAGCAGAAGATGGGGAATCTTGGGAGAGCACGGTTGATTATTTATATCAGATTTAGTAGTTTAGTAGTGAGGTGATGAACGATGAAGAATAATGAAGGCATAGCCTTTAAAATAACTTTAAGCGACAGGAACGGTGCGGTTCGTGGACGGCCTTTCCGTAATATAGTCATTGCTGCCGAAGACTCATTGTATGCTCTGGCGGAAATTTCGATTGAAGCCTTTGATTTTGATCTGGATCACGCCTTTGGTTTCTATGATAATATCAAAAACTGGACACGCTCTGAAAATGGCTACGAGCTGTTTGCCGATATCGGTGAGAAGACGAAGTTCGGAGACGAAGAAGAATATAAGGACGAAGATGAATAACCTGCCGGCATGTAGTCCGCGAAATCCTCATTGTAGGTTTTGTACTGAAAACGTCAACACGACTCTCTGAGCAATAGCCGCTTTTAAGGGCGGAGGCTTTTAGGTGCTACGGGCAGAAATAGACCGCATCCTTTGGACTAAGGCGGTCTATTTCTTTTTGAGGTAGTTGAGCAATGCAATAATGAACATGCCGAACATGATCATCAGAGTTAGGTATACGGAGAATACAAATGTTCCTGAAGCGCATGTGAGCGAAAGCTCCTTGCGTTTTTTTGTTTTAGACATTTTTTTCGGGGAGGAGAGTTTTTTTTCGCTTTTTCGAGAGATTTCCCCCATGTAGGACCTGGTGAGGCGTTTTTTGTCGAGAATTGTTAAGAGTTTGTTTAGAGCTGTCTGATAGAATGGACCGCAGATATGAAAATTTCTAGTTAGATTTAATTGTTTTTTGTCCGCGGATAAGCAAGATGAAGGGAGAATGCGGGAGCTAAGGGAGCGTATACAAACTGCAGCAAAGCTTGCTATACAGCGGACGGAAAATGATGAATGAATAAGGGGGAGCGATACATTGTTAATGAGCAGGGGATTGAAGAAGTATTTCTCGTTGTTACTCGTAATCAGTTTATTTGTGACAGGAGCATTGCCCGCATCTGCAGGTACGGAGAATACAGCTCCGGTAAGCTGGGAGAACCTAAGCCCGCTGCCAAGCGGCAACAAAGTAATGGGAGTAACTATAGGCGCAAATACAGTCGTTGTGGTAGGTGAAGGAGGAAGCGTGGGTACGTTCAGCAACTACACGACCTGGGCGATCCGTAATTCAGGGGTAGTTAATGACTTGAACGATATTATAAATATAGGCTCAGGGGCTAACGCCAAATTTGTTGCTGTAGGCGACAAGGGAACCGTCATAACGTCAACAGATGGTGCTTCCTGGACCACTCAGACTACAGGCATATCTGAAAATATATCTGAAAACTTGAATGCAGTTGTTTACAGCGGCAGCAGATTAGTCGCAGTCGGCGATTCAGGCAAAATAATTACGTCTAGCGATGGCGGCGTCACTTGGGCTGCTTCAACCTCAGGCGTTAGTGTGAATCTGAACGCTATTGCTTATGGTGACAGCAAGTTTGTAGCTGTTGGCGATGGCGGGAAAATTATTAACTCTTCGGATGGGCTGGCCTGGACGCCGCAGACTTCCGGTTCTACTAATGATTTGAACGGCATCAGCTATGGCGGCAATGTATTTGTTGCGGCCGGAGCTGCAGGTGAGATCCTAAGCGCCCCGAACGCTTTGGGCACATGGACAAAGGGAACGAATAGCATTAAGTCGGATTTCAATAGTGTATCTTACAGAAACAACAGATTTTTCATTGCCGGCGATGCAGGCAAACTGATATATTCAGCCACCGGAACGAGCGGTTGGAGCAGTTCAGTTTCAGTAGCCGGAGCTACGGATAATCTGATGAAAATCAAGGCTACCGATTTTGGTTATTTTATAGTTAGCTCAGAGGGTACTGTATTTTTCGCGACAGCAAGTACTGGCGGAACGAGCAGCTGGGAAAAATTCAGCTCCCCCACCTCCAGTGCACTGAAGACGGTAACCTACGCCAATAATACCTATATTACCGTTGGTACGGATGGATTGATCGGCACTTCCACCGACGGTAAGGTCTGGTCGAAGGTTGCTAGCGGCACTACTAATGCTATTAACGGCATTGCTTATGGCAACAGCAAGTTCGTAACGGTCGGCTCGAACGGCCAAATCCTGACCTCCAGCAACAACGGTACTAGTTGGACAGCCGGAACCTCAGTGGACGCTATTACACTTAATAGTATTGTTTACGGCAGCGGCCTTTTTGTTGCAGTAGGCAATAGCGGGAAAATTGTAGTGTCTTCAGACGGAGTCAACTGGGCGAGGATCTCCGACAGTAAGACCGTGAATCACTTAAATGCTGTTACCTATGGCAACGGCAAATACGTGGCTGTAGGTGCTGGCGGTACCATCGTAACTTCTTCCAATGGAGCGGAGTGGAAATCGGAAGATTCCAAAACGAACGGTAAATTGTTGAACGGCATCAGCTACGGCAGCGGTTTATTCGTGGCGGTCGGCGCGTCCGGAACGGTCGTAATCTCTGCGGATAGCTCAAGATGGTCGGCCAGAACCATTGACGGCCAAGTGAATCTGAATGGAGTTGCATCCGGAAGCGGCGTATTTATGGCAGCGGGAGACAGCGGGAATGTCTACTACACCGCTGATCCAAGCCAGACTTGGCACCCTGAGACTACAGGCACGACTAAAAAACTTAACGGCATCGGGTTTATTGCCGGGCAAGATCGTTTTATCGCAGTCGGTGACCCCGGCGTGATGATTGTGTCCTATCCGGTTCTCAACATTCCGCGGGTTATAAGTCAGTCTCCAGAGAATGCTGAGAAAGATATACCAACCGATGCTGAGCTGGTTCTGACTTTCAATCAGAAGGTGACAGCAGCCAGTGGAAATATTAACATTTACAAAGCTTCGGATCTGTCAGCTCCGTTTGAAACCATCCCGGTGGACGACAGCATCAGGGTAACCGTACAGAATAATACTGTAACGGTTAATCCCAAAAAGGATTTGGATAAAGGGACTAAATATGCAGTCACAATTGACAGCGATACGTTCTACAACGAGAGTGAAATTGGGAATGTAGCGATTGAAGGTGATGCCTGGAGCTTTACGACAGTAGCCGTGCTGGATGAAACAGCTCCAATTGTAACTGCTTATTCTCCTGATAAGGGAAAAACGGGAGTAGCCATTGACGCGGATCTGACGCTTACATTCAGCGAGGATGTAACGAAGGAGAGCGGCAACATTGAGATTTACGAAAGTACGGATAGCGATGTACCGGTGCAGATTATTCCGATCTCTTCTAATAACGTAGCGATCGATGGCAGCGTGATTACTATTGATCCGTTTTTCCCGTTGAAATACAATACAAGCTACTTTGTGAATATTGGAGCTGGTTCATTCATTGATCCGGCAGGCAACTATTATGCCGGAATCACGGACAGCGGGACCTGGCAGTTTACAACAGAAGAGGCGCCGGATACTACACCACCGGTGGTGAGCTCTTATTCGCCTGAGGATAGAGCAACGGAGGTTGCCACTGGCGCGAACCTGACCCTTACCTTCAGTGAGAATGTAACGAAAGGTGAAGGAAGCATTGAGATTTATAACAGTGCGAATAGCATTACCCCGGCTGTGACCATTCCTGTCACTTCCGAAATTGTAACGGTCCAAGGCAACGTGGTAACGATCAATCCGGAGGATAAGCTGGACTACAGCACAAGCTACTTTGTGAAGATCGGGTCCGGGGCATTCAAAGATACGGCCGGCAACAATTATGCCGGCATCGCGAACAGCACAACCTGGCGGTTTACAACAACCGGTGAACCGGATACGGCTGCACCAACCATAAGCGCGTATTTACCTGCTAACGGTGCAACAGGTGTAGGGGTTGAGACCAATCTTGTGCTTACTTTCAGCGAGAATGTATCGGCGGGTGAAGGCAGCATTGTGATCTACAACAGTGCGTCTGACAAGGCGGTAGCTACGATTTCCGCCAGTGACCTGACCATCCTGAATGATGTAGTGACGGTTAATCCGGCTGACAATCTGGAGTATGGTACCAGTTACTTTGTTCAGATCACGGACGATGCATTCACAGATACAGCGGGCAACTACTTTGCAGGCATCTCTGACAGCACAACCTGGCAGTTTACAACAGCTGCTGCACCAGATACGACATCGCCAACAGTAACCGTGTTTTCACCTGAGCCTGGGGCAACGGAAGTGGGGATTGATGCCAATCTTATCCTTACCTTCAGCGAGAATGTAACGGCGGGAGAAGGCAACATTGTGATCTACAATAGTGCCAATAATGCACCGGTAGCTACAATTCCCGCTGCTTCCGGAAATGTAACCACCCAGAATCATGTAGTGACGATTAATCCGGCTGACGATCTGAAGTATAGTACAAGTTACTATGTACGGATTGGAACCGGGACGTTCAAAGATACTTCAGGCAACAGCTATGCTGGCATCAACGACAGCGGAGTATGGAACTTTACAACAACCGGTGTACCAGATAGAACCTCACCAACGGTGAGCACGTATTCACCGGAGCCTTGGGCAACGGAAGTAGCACTTGGCGCTAATCTGGTTCTTACCTTCAGCGAGAATGTAAAGAAAGCGGAAGGCAGCATTGAGATTTTCAAAAGTACAGATGAGATTCATCCGATAGTGACGATTCCCGTCGCATCAGACATCGTAACGATTCAGAATAATGTTGTAACTATTAATCCGGCTGACAATCTGGAGCATGGTACAAGCTACTTTGTCCGGATTACAGAAGGCGCATTTAGAGATAATGCAGGCAACAGCTTTGCCGGTATTGCAGGCATCACAGCCTGGCGGTTTGTAACAGCCAGCGGGCCTGATACAGCAGCGCCGCTGGTGACAGCTTATAGTCCGGCAGACAATGCAACCCAAGTATCCACATCCGCTGCGCTCTCATTGACCTTTAACGAGAATGTATTAGCCGGGGATGCCAATATTGATATTGTGAATGCGGCGGATGATATGATCGTAACGACGATTAAAGCGGGTAATCAGGCGCTTGTCTCCGTTACGAATGCTACCGTCAGCATTAATACAGGCGGTATATTGAAGCAGGGCGGCAGCTATTATGTATTGATTCACCCGGGTGCATTTACTGATGAGTCAGGGAACAGCTTTGCGGGGATTGCGGATAAAACCGTCTGGAACTTCTCAACCGTTCCTGTACCCGTCACGCCAACAGATCCTCCGGCATCGGGTTCTGGAGGTTCCGGAGGAGCGGCACCTGTAGCAACACCAAGCACGCAGACCGAAACCATTAATCTAAACGTTGAAAACGGCTCAACCCAAGGCTCCAATGTATCCTCCGTTGTCGTTAGCCGTACGAAGGATGCAAATGGTGTGAAAAGTGATGTTATTACGTTCGCATTGGATCAAGCGCTCAGAGCGATTAATGAGCTTAAGGCGGCTGGCTCCAATATTGCCAGAATCATCGTTCCTGATGCCAATGATGAGGTTGCGGAAACTAGAATGACTATTCCAGCCGCTTCAAGCAAGGCGTTTGCCGATAATCAAATCAGTCTGGACATCTTCACGGTTAATGCGGAAGTGAAGGTGCCGGGAAGCTCTCTGGTTGGGTTTGGTACAGATATTTATTTCAACCTGGTACCCTTAAAAACGCAGCAGCAGAGTGCAGATGCTGAAGCGCGTGCAAAAGCACAGGTTCAAAGTCTGTCCGGCGGTGGGGCGGTGACGCTGGTAGGCCGTCCGGTAACGATTGATACCAATCTGCAGAGCCGTCCGGTGACGCTGGTGCTGCCGATTAACAACACTTCGTTAACTGCAGAACAGCTGAAGGCACTGGCGGTCTTCATTGAGCATAGCGACGGCACCAAAGAACTGGTTAAGGGCGAAATTGTACCCTTCGGCCAAACCGGCAAGTCCGGAATTCAATTTAATGTCAATAAATTCAGTACATTTACAGTTGTTCTTGCGCAAGATCCTGCGGTACAAGTGAAGGCTTATATGACGGGTTACGCTGACGGCACCTTCCAGCCGGGCAAGAGCATTACCCGTGCAGAAGTTGCCAGCATCATTGCCCGTACCTTCAACCCGTCAGCCAGTACTTCCGGCGTTGCATACACAGATCTTGCTGCCGGCCACTGGGCAACAAATGCAATTAATCTGGTGAGCAGCAGCGGTATTATGAAAGGTTACGCTGACGGAAGCTTCAAACCAAACCAAACGATCACCAGAGCCGAAATGGCGACCATTCTGTCCCGTCTGGTTACTAACGGTCAGGGGAATGCAGTCAGCTTCAGCGATATTGCCGGCCACTGGGCACAGGCAGCCGTTGAAACGACGGCCAAAGCGGGCATGATCACCGGTTACGAAGATGGAACCTTCCGTCCGAACCAAACGTTAACCCGAGCGGAGGCCGTAACCATCGTCAACCGTGCCCTGGGCATCACGCCGCTGACAAGCGCGGCACCACAATGGTCCGACGTCCCTGCGCAGTATTGGGCATTTAGCAATATCCAAGCGGCATCGGTGGATCACACAGCAGAATAATCACTACAAAAACAGCCCTTCCTTCCGTCTTCTGACGGGGGGAGGGCTGTTTTTTGCAAATTCGTTTAGACTGCCGGCGACTATTTGCTCATATCGAAATCCGGCATGCCGATCGAAGAGAACCACTGACGGATCTGTTCCTGATCCTTGGAGAAGGTGAGGCCGAGCTGAAGCAGGATTCTCGCTTTCTGCGGGAGCAGGTCGCCTGCGCCTATGATTCCTTTGGCTCCAGTGTCATATACCGCCCCTGAGCCCGCGCGAGTCGCGCTGACGAACAAAACGCCCTTCTCGATTGCCGCTGTGCGGGCGGCTTGCTGCGCGGTGGAGATACCGCCGGCACCGTGACCCGCAGTTACAATCCCTTTAACCCCTTCATCGGCCAAGGCAGTGATGGGGGTTGCGGAGGCTTCCGTGTAGCTGTATACAACGTCAACCTTAGCCAGGTCCTCTGGCTGGATCGTGCTGAGATCAAATGGAGTTTTCCACTTATCCGTTCCGGCATCCTTGACGCGGGCTGGAGCACGAACGGCACGAATCCGGTTCTCGTCTACCGTTCCCAGAGCGCCGTACCGGCCCCCGTCAAAGGTATCCAGACGCAGGGCATCTGTCTTG
Organism: Paenibacillus sp. FSL R10-2771; assembly: GCF_038000205.1. NCBI lineage: Bacteria > Bacillati > Bacillota > Bacilli > Caryophanales > Paenibacillaceae > Paenibacillus > Paenibacillus sp. FSL R10-2771. Next base: position 4,751,549 of record NZ_JBBOBM010000001.1, on the reverse strand, counting down.
GTGACTTCTCTTGCGGCGAAAAATTCATCGTTCATCATCAAAACAGTGCCATAATAGGCTGTTTTTTGACTTGCTGCCAGCCGGATAGCATTCAGCAGATTGGCTTCCCCGTCGAAGGAGATAGTATTGGATTGTCTCATGGATCCTGTGAAGATAACGGGCTTTGGACTGCGGACGGTGAGATCGGTCCAGTAGGCCAGCTCTTCCATGATGTTGGTGCCGGTAGTAACAACTACTGCATTAACAGCCGGATTGGCCAGTTCCTTATCGATAGCGATCGTGAGGTTATATAAGTCCTTGGAGGTGGTTTGCGCCGAACTGATGTTGCTAAGCTCAGTGCTGGTGACATTAGCTACTTTGGATAGCTCGGGCTGTAATCTTTGGATAATATCATTAATCGGTACCTTGGGTGTGCCGTAAGTCTGAAACAGTTCTCTGGAAGGCGAAGTGGAGGTGATCGTTCCGCCGACGCCTACCACTACGACATTAGGAATAATTTTCCCGGGTACGCTGACTTCGGCGGCCTTCGTGATGGAAGGGAATGACAACATGGTGAAGAGAACAAGTAGGGCGGTGAAGAGACGTAGACTTCTTTTGTGAATAAAATTCATAAGTGACCTCCTTTTATTTTAAATTCAATGTAATTATATATGACATAAATCATAAATGTCAAAATGATATTTTTACTTTTATGTAAAATAAATCAATAATTATGCATTAATCATGTATAAATATTAAATAAATTAATTTCAATGTTACTATATATAACACGATAAGTATATTTGGCTCCGATAACCTGTTGCCGGTGCCAGCGTGGATGTCATGAGCGGGCTTCGCAAAGTTCATTGCGGTCGGGACGGGGCCGAGAAGCTGGCGTCCGAGCTGGCTGCTGTGAAGTAAGAGGTTGTCCCGAATACAACAGAATGGGCCGATCACATCCCTGTGACGGCCCATTCTGCTTTTGTACATTAAGCTTTCGCATTCTCATAGATATTCATGACCACCTGCTGGATCGGCAGTTCCTTGACGGAGATGTCGGAGAACTGGTGCTTCCGGGAGATATTTTCGATGAAGTCACTGATAGAAATCCGTGCTGTATCCACCTCAAGCGTAATCTGAAAGTCAGACGGCCGTTCGATGACCTTGGTGTAGGTGTTGTCGAAGTCAGTGCCCTGTGCAGATTCTACAAAAGTAAAACTAACCTGTTTCTTCTCCCCCAGGAAAAGCTTCAGCCGTTGAAGCGAATCATCAAACACCTTCTCCCCATGGTTAATGACAATCACCCGGTGGGCAAGCTCTTCCACGTCCTCAAGATCATGGGTCGTCAGGATACAGGTCATATTCTGTTTCTGATTCATCTGGCGGATGAATTCGCGGATCTTGACCTTGGCGATTACATCCAGGCCAATAGTCGGCTCGTCCAGAAACAGGATGTCCGGTCCATGCAGCATCGCCATGACGAATTCGCATTTCATGCGTTCACCGAGGGATAGCACCCGGGTGGGCTTTTCGATCACAGAAGCTATATCCAGCAGCCCGGTCAGTTCTTCCAATCGGTTGTTGTAATCCTTAGTGGTAATCCCGTAGATGGCTTTGTTCATGTTGAAGCTGTCGATCGGCGGAATATCCCAGATCAGCTGGGATTTCTGGCCGAAGACGGCCCCGATTTGGCCGACATAACGCTTCCTGTCCCGGGCAGGCGAATAACCCAGTACCTGAATTTCTCCACTTGTGGGGTAGAGCGCGCCGCAGAGCATTTTGATAGCGGTGGATTTGCCCGCCCCGTTGGGCCCCAGAATGCCGCAGATTTCACCTTGCGCAATGGAGAAGCTGATATCGCTTACGGCCTGAACTAGGACTTCTTCACGCTGGAATAAGCTCCTGAAGGTCTGCCCCATGCCTGCGCCACGCCTATAGGTTGTATATGTCTTGGTCAAATGCTTCACATCAATAACCGGCTTCATCCGCCTACCCCCTCGTACAATCTGATCATATGCCGGTATACCCATACGGCTGCTGCCATAAATAAAAAGCAGGGCACAATCGCCGCGAAATCGCTCGCTTGCACCCGTCCCAGTAAAGCGGACGCCGGGAGGAAGCCTACCATTCCCACTGGAATGATCATCGTGGCTACGGCCTGAACAGCCTGAGGGAATATCGGCAGCGGATATTTGCCGACCTGCAGCACGCTGTCCGCAAGCTCGGAAATTCGCGAATTGCCTACCCATTTGAAGGACATCGCGGCCATCATCAGAGATAATCCGGCCAGGACAGCTGTCCCGGCGATGAACATGCCGGCGAACTGCAGCCAAGCGAGCGCAGAAATCGCGCCTACATGCAGGGCTGAGAAGATGAACAGCGCCACACCGCCCAGGAACAGGCCGATACTTTCGGTAGAAAATGTCGTGGCCACAATGAAAAACAGCGGGTTCAGCGGTTTAAGCAGAATCACCTCGAAGCTGCCCTCGCGAACATGCGACATGGTTGTCCAGAGAACCCCGCCGAAGACAAGGCTGGAGAGGCCGCTGGACATGGTGAACACAGACTGGATCAGCAGTACTTCATACAGGCTCCAGCCCGGAAAGCTGGTGCCTGCCCTGTAGATCAGCAGGGTCACCAGCGGAAAGAGAATGTTGCCGGCCAGCGTGATCAGGCTGCTGACGATGAAGTTCATCCGGTAGGCCGCAGCCGATTGAACAGCGGAGTACATACACTGCTTATACACTTCCAGATACCGTTTCATGTTGAGAATTGTCCTTTCATCAGGGCATTCACGCGCCGACAGCCGTGAATTGCTTCATGGCCTGGCGGCGGATAACCTCGTTAAGTCCAAAAGTAATCAGCACTGCCACGGCCTGCAGTCCTACCGCCTGCGGAATGGACAGCTCCAGGCCGCCGAGCGAATAATACCCGGTGAACACCATTGCCGGCATGTAGGCGATGTATTGGAACGGCAGGAAGAACTGGATGACCTGCAGCCAGTGCGGGAAGAAGGCGAGCGGAATGAGCGCCCCTGAGAAAATAGCCGACACCAGCATGAACGCGCTGCGGATTCCGCCCGACTGCACTAGCCAGAATGAAGTCAGGCCAATCGTATAGTTCACATAGAAATTCATCAGAAAGGCAAGCAGCACAGACAATAGTGTCCACGGGAGGCTTGCCGGCCGCATATCGATTCCGAATATAATAATAAAAATGAAAAGGCAGGGCACAAATTCAAACAGGAAGCCCAGGAAGCGGTGCCCGAGCTTCTGGAACAAGGCGAAGGAACGGTGATGAACCGGCCGCAGATGAAAGGTCAGAAACTTGCCGGTGCGCACGAGCATGGACAGGTTCCAGTCGGCAAAATCCATAATCAGATAACCGATCAGCGCCGTTGCCCCGAAATAGCGGATCATCTGGTGGAGATCCATTCCCCCCAATGTAGCTTGCCCGCCATATACCGCTGTCCAGATGAAATATTGCACCATGAAATATACAGGGCCGACGATAACGGAAACCAGGGAATGGGTGCGGTAGGCACTCCACTCTTTATAGGTCACCTCCGCTACCGAGCGGCAAACAAGCCAGTTATGCTTAAGGCGGTTCATTTAGATCAGTCCTGACCAGATAATATTGGTTACATTGAACAGCCCTTCCGCATACCAGTTATCGTCAGTGAAAGGCACGAACCATACCGCAGCAAGCTGCTCTGCAGGGTCGATAGCCATGCAGCAGGCACCTGCACCTTCATGGAAGTAACTGCCCTCAGAGTAGAGGAAGGCAGGACCTTGTCTCATATCCAGTCCAATCCCGTAGCTCCGGTCTTTGACATTGTTACCCCAGCAGTAATCGGGCACGCCATAGAGGGTGCGGGTGGTGAGCTTCTCGACGGCCTTGCGGCCCACAATCCGGGTATCGCCCAGCGTGCCCATGCCCAGCAGCATATTGGCGAACAAGATAAGATCGGCGGGTGTAGAGACCAGGCCTCCGCCGGTACTGGACACCGTCTCCCACAGCTTTTCTGCCGGAGAGAGCTCTGGCTGAGTACCATGGATCAGGTCATGGAGCCGCTTTTCTTTTCTTTCGTTTCTTATAATGAAGCGTGCAGCCAGCTCCGGAGTCGGTTCCCACATCGTATCCTTCATTCCGAGCGGCTTCAGAATCTGCTCCTCTATGTACTGCTCGGCGGTAACGCCAGTGATTTTCTTAATAATCTCACCGAGGATACAGAAGCCGAATGAGCAATATTGCCACTCCTCGCCAACCTTTTTATTAACCCCGCAGCTCAGTGCAGCTGAAATCCAGTCGGGCTTACCGTCCTCAGGATTATACTTGTCGAAGTACTCTTCGATCAGCTGCCAGTAAGACTTATGGTAGGGGATCATGCTGCCGGCACAGTCGGGAAACAGGCCCGAGGTATGGGTCAGCAGGCTGTAGATATCGATTTTGCTGAATGGCTCTACGTTAAAGGGCTCCAGAATCGTCCCGACAGGAATGTCCAAGCGGATGAATCCGTCCTCCACAAGCTTAGCAATGGCTACTGAGGTAATGGCTTTGGTAATGGATGCGATATTATGGACCGTTGCCGGTAAAAGCGGTTCCGTCCGGTCCTCACGGTACGAGCGGGGGCCTATGGCACCGTGCATGAATGTTTTGCCGTATCTGGATACGCAGTAAGAGGCAGCCTGGATCTTCTTGTCATCGATCAGATTCTGGAAATGGCTGTGCAAAACACCGATTCGTGAAGCGTCATAACCTACCTCTGCCGGTGAGCAGTCGGTATTACCAAGAGTGTGCAGCATAATATGCCTCCTTAAAATTTAGTAGTGCCGTGTATGGCTCAAATAAATATCTAAGCGCTTTCACTGTGACAAGCACATGCCAATCAGGATGGCAATGGCTACTGGCACGATACGTCTAAGTATATTCCAGGGATTGGATGTTGCAATGGGGAGTTTGTTTATAACCAAACTTGACTTAGTGAGCTGCTGTTATGGAATAACAAGAATGTGATATAGTGGTGGGAAATTAACAGGGAGAGACAGGATGGCGGGGAATGTTCGTGTTGAACATATATTAAAGGAGTGAATCACCTATGTACGAGCAGAAAACGAAAGAGACTGAGCAGAGCGTCACCCAGTTTATTGAACAAATAGAGAGTCCGGGGAAACGTGAGGATGCTTATAAATTATTAGATATTTTCAGCGAAACTACGGGTTATCCGGCGAAAATGTGGGGCCCGAGCATTATTGGTTTCGGAACGTACCACTACAAGTATGCGACAGGGCATGAAGGGGATGCACCGCTGGTAGGCTTCTCGCCGAGAAAAGCGAAGATCAGCCTATACTTTGCAGCGGGTGATACCCAGCGGGAAGAGCTGCTGCAGAGGCTGGGGAAGCATACAGCGGGCAAAGCCTGTATATACGTAAATAAGCTGGACGATATTGATGCCGTTGTCCTGAAGGAATTCATTCAGCAATCTGTGAAGTTCTTAAGAGAGACTTACGGAGCTTGAAGCCTGCAAGTGACAGCAATGTCACATGAGACCTCTTAATTAGCAGGTGAATCGCACGACAGTGCTTACCCGAACCCCTACAATGAAGGAGTTGGCTGGAACGGACACTTCACTCCGCCCTTTGGAACTCCAAATTTAAGGACATTAGGGAGAGGCTGCAGTTGAAACAAGGTAATATCAAAAGGAATAACAAAAGGGATAACACCCGTATCAAGTCCGGCATTCTAAGCGCTCTGCTTATACTGGGTTGTGTTAATGTGGGAAGTGCCTATGCTCAGCAGCCGGAATCTTCAGTGAGTCCAGCCTCTATCGAACTGCATGCCGAACTCAGCCGCGCATCCGCTGCAGATGTACAGAATGGCCCCCATGATGCGAAGGAAGTCGAGGCGTTTCTGGATGGTTTTTTTGCCAGAGCGGATATTAAGGCGAAAGCCGGAGCTGCTGCGGTCTCAGTCGTTCAGGACGGGGAAACCCTCATCTCGAAGGGATATGGGGTAACCGGCAAATCAGCGAAGTCAGGGGTAGATGCAAGCAGGGATACGTTCCGGATCGGCTCCGTGTCCAAGGTGTTCACTGCAGCTGCCATTATGCAGCTGGCCGATCAAGGGAAGATCTCACTTCAGGACAATATTGAAAAATACCTGGACGGCTACACGCTAACGAGTCCTTATGATACTCCGGTAACGGTGGAACATCTGTTGACGCATACGACAGGTTTTGAAGTACGCGAACCTGCCGACGCCAGCTATCTGTACGACACTTCCCGTAAGCCGGTTTCTTTAAAGGATAGCATCTATGATGTCTTTCCTCCTGTGGTCCGCGAGCCGGGAGCCTCTTACATGTACGATAATTTCGCTTCCAGACTACAGGGTTATATCGTGCAGCAGGTAAGCGGAGAATCCTTCGGGAGCTATGTGGAGAACCATCTGTTTAAGCCGCTTGGCATGAATTCAAGCAGCTTCCGTGTAACTCCTGAATTGGCATACCGGCTCGTGCCTTCCTATGACGGGGAGGGCGGCGCTATACCGCTATACGGCTTCTCTCCGGCGGAGTGGCCTGAAGGCAGCATGTTATCAACCGCATCTGATATGGCGCTATTCATGGAAGCTTTTCTGAATGGCGGCAAGGCTGCTGACGGTACGGTAATCCTGTCCGGGGAATCGGTTAAGGCGATGTCTTCCTACCGGATGGTTATTCATCCCGATCTGCCGGATACGACCTATGGCTTTGAATCACCTGTAATCCCGGCCCGGACGAAAGGGGAGAAGGTGATCTCCAAAGGCGGAGACATTCTAGGTTACAGCTCTTTGCTGTGGATTCTGCCTGACCGGCATACTGGAGTGTTCGTATCATACAATACCAATCAGGATTTGCGTAATGATCTGTTCACCGCATTTATGAATCACTATTATGCAGGGGGACAATCGCCGTATGAACCGAATGGGTATCAGGTGCAGGCTGCGGAGGAACTGGCCAGGTTCGAGGGCTTGTACTCCGATCTAAGAATTAAGCTGCTGACGAAAGTTCAAGCAAACGCAGACGGTACCCTAACGGTGAGTGATGTGCTCAGCCGTCATCAGTTGAAGCAGATTGGCGAGCTGCTGTTCGTGGATGAGGAGGGGAATCCGCTGGCCTTCAAAGCGGATAATGAGGGCCATATCCTCTATATGAAATACTCCAATCTATATAGCTATGCGTCCAAACTCCCGGAGAATCCAGCCGGATTTCCGGATGTGCCGGCCAATCATCCGTATGCCGGCTATATTCTGAGCCTGCGGTCACTGGGCTTCTTGACAGAGGAGCTTTCGGAGCCGTTTGAGCCTGAGCAAAAAGTTACCCGCGGAGCGTTCATCCATACGTTTAATACGATATGGAGCATCCCGGAGTCATCGAATCCGTCCTTATTCAAGGACACCGGTAATTCACCATACCAACAGGATATTCAAGCTGCGGTCGAGGCTGGCATGCTGAATGGAACCGGCAACGGGTTGTTCGAGCCGGACCGTCCGATTCTGCGCGAAGAAGCGGCAGCAATCGTCTACCGCCTGCTTATAGCAACGGGGATCAGGGTACCGGGTTCTACCGCCGGGCTTGCACCGGGTACGTCGAAGTGGGCTGCCGATGCTGTCCGTTCAATCGTTAGCTGGAAGCTGCATGGACCGGAGGTTACGGAGTCGGACGGCATGTCTGACTACGGTTCACTACGTGCGCTGAGCAAACAGGAGATGGCGGCTCTGCTGTTCCGCATGCTGCTTCCGCAATAAGAACATACAGGGAGAAGGGGCGATTCATTCGCTCTTTTTTTGTGCTGCAGGTAATTTTCACATTGCCTGTTAACTTTGTAATGGTATTTCTTATTATTCCATGCGACAATGCCATTCTGGCTATTATTTTTCTGTAATGGTGGAAGAATTTAATTACCCTCATCAGAAATTTGTCCTGTGCAATAGGGGAGTGCAGAGTTGAATTTAGCCTGGAGGACGTTTGATAAATAAAAACCTGAGAATGAAAGGACAATGAATCACATTATGAATTCGAAGCCGTTAACCAAAAGTATCACCTTCATGCAAGCCCTGGCCCTTGTGGTAGGGATGATTATCGGATCGGGGATCTTTCTGAAGCCCGGGATTGTGCTGAATAACGCGGGAACTCCATGGATGAGTATCCTGGCCTGGGGTGCCGGGGGGATTATTACACTGGCTTCGGCGCTGAGCGTGGCGGAAATTGCTGCCGCGATTCCGAAGTCAGGAGGTTTGTATACATATTTAAGTGAATTGTATGGCGGGGTATTCGGCTACCTGCTCGGCTGGGTGCAGGCTGTGATCTCCTATCCGGCTTCTGTTGCCGCGCTGGCGATTGCTTTTGCCACATACTCCGGCTACTTCCTGCCGTTGAATCACTGGCAGCAGAAGCTGCTGGCCGTGGGTATTCTGGCTTTCATTCTGCTGATAAATGTCATCGCCACAAGGTTCGGCGGAATCATCCAGACTGTGGCAACTGTGGGCAAGCTGATTCCGGTAGCGGGCATCGTGGGCGTAGGCTTGTTCTCGGATCTGGCTCCCGGCTTTGGAGGAATCAGTGCATCAGCGGCAGGCGCGGGCTTCGGGGCGGCGGTTCTGGGCACACTCTGGGCGTATGACGGCTGGATCAGCGTGACCAATATGGCGGGTGAAATCAACAATCCGGCCAAAACACTGCCAAAAGTCATTTCGATCGGCGTTATATTTGTAATTGCTGTATATGTACTGTTCAACATTGCAGTGTTCAAAGCGCTGCCCTATGATCAGATTATTTCCTCCCAGACTCCGGGTGCAGATGCGGCAGAAGCGCTATTCGGCAGCGGCGGCGGAGCTTTTATTACAGCAGGCATCATTGTCTCCGTATTAGGAGCGCTGAACGGGTATCTGATGACCGCTGCGCGGGTGCCGCAGGCGATGGGGGAGAAGCGGCAGATTCCATTTTCCCGGGTGCTCAGCAGTATTCATCCGAAGTTCCAGACCCCGGCGAATGCGCTTATTTTTCAGAGTGTGCTGGCGGTGATCTACATCTTCTCGGGAACTTTCAATACGCTGACAGACCTGCTGGTGTTTGTCCTGTGGATTTTCTTTACGATGGGTGTGTTCGGCGTGTTCATCCTGCGCAAGAAAATGCCGTATGAACCAGGCCGCTACCGCGTGCCGCTCTATCCGTTCACCCCGATACTTGGCGTGGCAGGCGGAATCTATATTCTGGCCAGCACGATCATCAGTGATCCGCTGCGTTCGCTGGTGGGGATCGGCATTACGCTGGCCGGACTCCCGATTTATTATGTGATGATCCGGAAGAACCGTGTGTAGAGTAAGTCCACAGATTGTCCGAGGGTAAGCTGAATATGAAATAAACTGCGCAGTGCAAGGTGCTTCAGGGCTTTGTACTGCAGCAGTTAACGGCTGAGCAAGAGGGAATATAATTATTTGTTGACAAGGGGAGTTATATTAAGTATACTATGAAAGTATCTTTTGAGCGGGCGTTCACAGCTTAGAGATTATCGTCTTGTAGATCAGAATACATAGACACATACGGACTCTTAGCTCAGTTGGTAGAGCAGTAGACTCTTAATCTATTTGTCCAGGGTTCGAGCCCCTGAGAGTCCATCACACAAGAAACGGCAGAGATGCCGTTTTTTTATCGTTTAAGGCGTGAATAATAAAGTTGGAATATCGCTGAAGAGGCGGCTAAGGCATCCGGGAGCAGCGTTGGCGAGGGTTGGGCTGAATCAGCGCCGGAAATAGTTATGATTTTCTCCACTTGCTGATGAATAGAGAAGCCCTCGCCGGACAGCAGTTGGATAAACAGCACTTAATTTGCGGTAAAGGCCATAAAGTAGAGTGAATGTGAGAAATTAAGTGACGTTTCTCCAACTAAAATCCTGAAATTAGTCAAAAGAGCGAAATTAAGATACGTTTTTCCATTTAATACTCTATGTACTGGGTAAACTACGGCGGCGATCTCTAAGCACGACTCATTAATTAGCATTAGCCTATACTCAATTACCGTAGTTTGCTGATTCGCTTGAAATTAAACTTGATCATGCTTGTCAGAACAGGAGCTAGCAATGCTCCGCAATCTGTACTTCGAAGCCGTCCGGGTCTAGAATGTAAAAGAACCGCAGATGCGGATTCGGCGAGACGGGTCCGCGTGCTACCGGAATTCCCTCGTTACTAAGCTCCTTCATAGCCTCGTCCAGTGAACCTGCCTCGAAACCTACTGAAATACCGCACTCCGGCTTTAGCGCCGGATCACTTCCCTGAATAAGCTCGATCTTCGGTTGTCCTTCTGCACCCAGCATGACAATTTGCCTGCCTCTGCTCTCAAATCTGCGCTCAATGGGAAGGCCCAGAATCCTGTGATAGAAATCAAGGGAAGCCTCCAGATCGCGCACTCTGAGCGTAATCCAGTTCATACTCAAGTTCATGTTTCTCATATCCTTTGCTGTGAATTTTGGTAGTGTCTATTATACGCTATGTGTACGGCTTTTTTAACATACACAGTCTGCCGGTAACGTTATAATCTATCTGGAATGATTCTGTTATATTGCCGGAGGCCGGAAGATGAGGAAGTATGTGCTGCTATTGATATTTCTAGTACTTATGGGACTGCTGGCCTTCATAGGAACGATATGGCGCGAGGGTCCGCAACAAGAGGTGCCTGAATTAACAGCGGCCCGGAAGCGGGAGGATTTTGAATATCTGGCCAAGCTCGTGAAGGAGGTTTATCCGCTGGATAAGGCGCTTGAGCAGGATAAAGGTCTTGAGAATATGGACGTAATCGGTCAGGCATTCATAACCCGGGCCGGGGAATCTGCCGATAATGCTGAATTTCTCCGGCTGTTCTATGAATACATGACATTCTTGGGGCAAGCCGGCCATGCACAGGTGGTCTTTGATGAGCCGTACAATCCTATGCTTGCTTTCTTCTATAACATTGATAAACAAGCCTACCGCTCCAGAGACTACTGGCTTAACATGGCGGCCGGTGTGGAGATGTATGTGCACAGCAAAGCAGACATCCACTATGAGCAGGGTAAATATGTGCTGGCGCAGGATTATCAGGCGAGAGAGACTCTTTTTCCGCAAGGTTCAATAATTGAGCGAATTAACGGTCTGGATGTTGAGGATTATGTTAAGTCTTTGCAGACACGGCTTCATCTAGTTTGGGATGCTGCGCTTCATCGGGTATACCTGCAGACGCTACTTAGTGCTGATCCGGGGAACGGTGCTTGGATGATTGAAGCGGTCCGCCCGGATGGCACGATGGCCAAGGGGGATTTCTTGGTGTACAAGGGATATGCGGCGCCATACCGGAATGAACAGCCTGACAGCAATGTTATCCCCGTTGAGCTGGATGACCAGACCGGATATATAAGGATTTTTAGCTTTGCAGATATGTATAAGGAGCAGGACCGACTGGTTATTCAGGATTTCATGAAGAAGTCGGGAGGGAAATACAGTAAGCTGATTATTGATCTAAGGAGGAACGGCGGCGGTGATGATGATTATTGGGCGGATAATCTGCTGAAGCCTTTGTTAAAAGCGCCCGTGGATTACGAGCAATCCGCAAGCGTGAAGAAATTATTCGGTGAACGTTTCGGGCTGCGGTTTCGCCTGTACAAACAATTCGTCAGCTCTACTCTGACCAATAAGGACAGATATGACGTAACAGAGGTTAAGAAAGAGCAACTCCCGGGAGTAGACTCTGCGGACTGGGACACTTATACGGTGACCAAGTACTGGCAGCCGGAAGATTCTTTTCTCTTTGACGGAAAGGTATATGTGCTTGCAGACGGTGACAGCTTCTCGGCAGCAGACAACTTCACGGCCGCTGTCCGCAAGCTGGGCCTGGGAACGGTGGCCGGAACGAATACGGCGGGTGGAGCCTGTGTCTATATGGAGCCTTACAGGTACGCTCTGCCGAACAGCGGGATTATATTTAAACTCGAAACGGACCTGAACAGCAACGCTGAAGGCCGGATTAATGAAATCTACGGGACTGCGCCGGATGTGCTGATGGACGAATCCCGCTATCCAACGGCCTATCCGGAGAGTTATGAACCTGAGGTTTTGAAGAATGAGGAGTGGATCCGCAAGGTCATGCTGAGTCTATAATGGAATGTGAGTTCTAAGTACATATTAGGAGGATTTGGTAATGAATATAACACCAGTAGTAAACGGCGGAAAAACGATAGCCGTAGTGAGCGGCAGCGAGACCTTAGTCAGTGATGTCCAGGATGCGCTGGATCTAATGGCAACGGTACGGTATGAAGTCGATTGCGACCGGATAGTCATACATAAAGCTCTGCTGAGTGAAAGATTTTTTGATTTGAAGACCCGGCTGGCCGGTGAGATTCTACAGAAGTTCATCAATTATCAGCTGAAGGTGGCGATCGTAGGAGATTTCAGCGGATACACGAGCCGGAGTCTGCGTGACTTCATTTATGAATGCAATAACGGGAAGGATGTTTTTTTCCTGGCGGATGAGCAGCAGGCGGTTGAGCAGTTAAGTAAGGTTTAGAGATACGCTATAAGAAACAACTCAAACTCCGATCCGGCTGGATCGGTTTTTTTTGTATTTTCCAGTGAGGCAAAAGAACAATATGCGCTAAAAAGGCATTACGTCTATACCTTCACTATTAAATTCGAATACTACTATATTGAAAAATTGTTTTATATCAATCTGAGTGAAAGGGGAGTGGTGACGATGAGCTTATTATCTACGGGACCGATTGAGAACAATGTCTCAGCCTCAACCGGGGTAAGGCCTACGCAGCAGGTGACAGTCAAAGTCGATAATAGAAGCAGTGTCTCCAGTTCGACGGTTGTGGTCGAAGGCTATTTTTTGGATGGGACAAGAACATTATATGTGAGTGAAACTCTGAATCTGTCCCCGAATCAAGTGATAACCAGAACTTATTACGCGGATTTGAATGCCTTTGAATTTCTTTTCACCACATCTGCTTCCGTGAACGATGAGATCCGGATTTCTGCATGGGGAAAAGACGCTACGGGTAATTTGGTGACGGCGCACAGGCTGGTTTCCGCTGAATTATTAGGAGCAGTGACGGGGGTGACGGGAGCCACGGGAGCTACGGGAGTGGCTGGTGCAACGGGTGCGAATGGAGCTACGGGAGTGACAGGAGTGAATGGGGTGACTGGAGCCACGGGAGTGACTGGAGCTACGGGAGTTACAGGAGTTGCGGGAGTTACAGGAGCTACGGGTGCGAGTGGAGAGACCGGAGCCACAGGAGCCACAGGAGTTACCGGAGCTACCGGATCAGCGGAGCCCGCCTCGGTTAATCTGATGTACGTGACCAACAACGGCGGCGACAATATTTCTGTGATAGACGGGAATACGAATGCTGTTGTAGCTACGATTGCAGTTGGTGCGGGGCCGTTTGGTGTAGAGGTGAACTCTGTAACCAACCGGATTTATGTAGCCAATGAGGATAGCGGGAATGTCTCGGTGATAGATGGAAGCACTAATACGGTTATAGCTACTGTTACTGTGGGGACTACACCAAATGGGGTAAGAGTAAATCCCAATACCAACCGGATTTATGTTACGAATTCAGGGAGCAATAATGTCTCGGTGATTGACGGGGGCAGCAATGAAGTGATTGCCAGTGTGGCCGTAGGAGCCGGGCCATTCGGTGCGTGGGTGAACCCGATCACCAACCGGATCTATGTAGCAAATACAGGCAGCAACAATGTCTCTGTCATCAGCGGAATATCCAATGCCGTTATTGCTACGGTTGCTGTTGGGGCTGTTCCTGTAGGAGTAACAGTGAATACCCGTACCAACCGGATTTATGTGACAAATTCAAACAGCAGCAATGTTTCGGTGATCAGCGGTTTGTCAAATACCATTATCGCTACGGTTCCGGCAGGTATAGTACCAAGCGGCATCGGATTGAATCCTAACACTAATCTGATTTACTCCGCCAATCAGGGCAGTAACAATGTGTCCGTCATTAACGGAAGTACCAATACCGTTGCCGCCACCATTCCAGTGGGGATCAGTCCGCTCGGTGTAGCGGTAAATCCTCTGACCAATGGTGCGTATGTGGCGAATGCCGGGAGCAATACGATCTCCGTTATCGACGGGAACAGAAATACTGTCACTTCCAGCATAACGGTAGGTACCACCCCTTTAGGAGTAGGGATCAATCCTTAACAAGAGGTGAGCGCGATGATTACAATTAGTCTGTGCATGATCGTGAGGAACGAGCAAGCTACACTGGAACGATGTATACAATCTGTACAGGAGGCCGTGGATGAAATCATCATTGTGGATACCGGATCAACGGACAGCACCAAAGAAATAGCCGGGCGATGGACGCCTCATGTCCGGGAGTATAAGTGGAAGCATCATTTCGCCGAGGCACGGAACTATTCATTTGCGCAAGCGGCAATGGATTATATCCTATGGCTTGATGCAGATGATGTGTTGCTGCCTGCGGAGCTGCAGAAGCTTTTGGAGCTCAAACATTCTCTGTCTCCTGACATTGATCGGGTGTCTATGCCTTATCACTGCGACTTTGATGAATACGGGAACGCCACATTAAAGGTCCGGCGCGTAAGGCTGGTCAGACGCTCCCGGAATTACGAGTGGACCGGGGCGGTGCATGAGGATTTGTCGATAGAAGAAGGCTGTCTGGACAGTGATATTGTGATTACTCATCTGAAGAATCATAGCCGTTCAGATACTAAGCGGAACCTGAGAATTTATGAACTGCTGTTGTCCTCCGGGGTGGAATTTACAGCACGGGATACTTTGCATTATGCCATGGAGCTGCATCAGCATCGCTTCTATGAACAGGCAGTTCTCTTTTACCTGCAATTCATAGACTCTAATCAGCGTACAATAGAAGATATAATTCATGTCTGTTCGAAATTGGCAGATTGTTATTACCACATGGGAAACCGGGACAAGGAGCAGGAGTGGATTTTCAAATCGTTCACCTATGATATTCCCCGTCCGGAATTCTGCTGCCGGCTGGCTTATTTCTTTTTGGAAAAGGAGCAATTTCATCAGGCGGTGTACTGGTATAAGCTGGCTATCGAATCGCCGCCGCCTGTTAATCCTTGGGCCATCTCTAATGATGTGGCCAGAACCTGGCTGCCCCACATGCAGCTGGGCCTGTGTTACTACCACCTTAATGAATATGAACTATCCTATCATCATAACAAGTTAGCCTCCGGATATCTCCCGGATGATCAGAGCATCCTCAACAACATTAATCTGTTGGAAAAAGAAATTCTTAAGGTTAAGGAGCAGGCCGATTTGCGTTTGACAACCTTTCCATGTTGAAGCACAATAAAAAGGTGATGATGTAAATTTAAGTGGTGCAGGGAGAATAATACATGAATAATAAATCAGGACGTCAGTCCTTCCGGGAAAGACTGGATTATATGGTAAGCAAGCTCCGAACAGATATTCTTAGCGGTATTCTGCAGCCGGGAGCGTATCTTCCTGCCGAGAGCCTGCTGGCCAAACAGTTTGAGCTCAGTAACAAATCCGTCCGCAGAGGACTGGATGTCCTTGTACAAGAAGGTCTGATTCTGAAGATTGACCGTGTGGGCAGCGTGGTAATGGAGTCGGTCAGGGAGCGGATTCGCATCCATTTCGGCTGCAGCTCTTCCCTGACCAAGGACTTCAAGCTGGACGATCTCATAGCAGAATTCCACCGGCTGCATCCCGGGATTCATGTTCTGCCGCTCGCCTTGAATGACTTCGATCATGTGAATTCGGCCTTGGAGCTGATGAATAACGGAATGCTGGATGTGTTGTCCCTCAACAGTACCCAGTTTCAGGAGATGGCCGAGAACGGGTCCGCAGAGCTGCTTGAAGCGCTGGAGCCCGATCCGGGGCTGTATCCAATTACCAGCGAAGCCTTTTTGCATGAGGGACAGCTGTTTGCTTATCCGATTTCCTTCTCTCCCGTGGTGCTCTGCTACAACAAAGCCCATTTCCGTGAGGCTGACCTGCCTGAACCGGACAGTTACTGGACCTGGGATGATCTGATGGAGTCGGCACGGCAGCTGTCGGAGAAACGGGGGCGCCATGCCGTGTATTTTGTACCCGCCTCCGAGAACCGCTATTCGGTGTTTCTGCTGCAGAGCGGAATCCGGATCACGGAGGACGGAGGACACCATCCCACACTGAGTCCCGAGACCGCCAACAGTCTGGATATATACAGCAGGCTGGTGAACAATCATCAGATCTTCCCCAAATATCTGGCTGGCAATCACGAGGATGAGACAATATCGCTGTTTGTGCAGGAGCAGGTATCGATGATCCTGGCGACCTACTACAATCTGAACGAGTTCAAGGACCTTCCCCTGGATTATGACTTGGCCCCGCTTCCAACACTCAAAGCCAGGGACCCGCAAAAAACACTGCTCGTCACCATCGGTGCGGCGGTTGTGGGGAATTCCCGGCAGAAAGAGGCGGCACGGCAATTCGTCAGCTTCCTGGCTTCGGCAGAGGCGCAGCGGATGATCCGCGAACGTTCGGTCAGTATTCCGGCACGCAAACGGATTGCTGAAATGACCGTGGATGATCATTTGAACCGTCCTTCGAGATATCTGATGTACAGAGAGCTATTTCCAACATTTTCATACCTCAGAGATCTGGGGCTTCCTATTGCTGTACTGCAAAGCTTCCGCAAGCTCTTGAATGCGTATTGGTCCAGAATGATTGATGAGACCTCTATGTATGAGGAAATGGG
Organism: Paenibacillus sp. FSL R10-2771; assembly: GCF_038000205.1. Taxonomy (NCBI): domain Bacteria; kingdom Bacillati; phylum Bacillota; class Bacilli; order Caryophanales; family Paenibacillaceae; genus Paenibacillus; species Paenibacillus sp. FSL R10-2771. The sequence goes on along the minus strand of NZ_JBBOBM010000001.1, from coordinate 4,734,786 downwards.
CCGGCTGATTGCTGAAGAAAACAGGGCGAAGGCGGATAGGGCAACGGACACGCTCACCTGAGCGAGGCTGCAGCGGTTCTGGATCGGTGATTAAGCGTAATGATGGCAGGATTCTGCTATTATTACGCTTTTTTTGCTGTGTTACTGCTAGAAGTGGTGTAAAAAGAAAACATGAAATGAAAATAATGAAATATTTCATATCAAATCATGTTAGCTTTTTCACAATATTATGATGAGAAATTCGATTGATGAAATATCAATGTGATGTATAATTACATAAATGCTGATAAATAGTCAAAATTTAATTGACTTCAATGGAAGGTGAAAATATAATGTATACATCAGATGTATATCAGTAATGCGAAAATATAGATCTGAATAGCTTGGATATAAATCAAAAAGAAGTCAAGATTGAGAAAAACGTCACAATTATTGAGAAATGTACAGGCTGAAGGAGAAAATCAAGAGGAAAGGCGCTGATAGCTATTCCGTAAAAACGAAATGTTGATGTACTGTTGATTCCCTTATCGTGTGTTAGTAAATATCTCATAGGAACTATCTTACTTTTACTTATTAATAGGGGGCTGAATTATGAATGTTGCTAAAAGGAAGCTAGCTCTGCTGTTGCCGGTCCTGACACTGCTCGTTACACTGGTGTCCGCCTGTGGAGGGTCAAACAATAATGGAGGCAACGCCGCTGAACCATCGGCCTCTTCGGGTACTCAGAGTGAGACGGCTGCTCCTGTAGAAGGAAGCCGGTCCGTTGGCGGCCTTCAGGTGCCGATTGTGGCGGACAAGCTGGAGCTGTCCCTTTGGTCCCCAAGCGGGGGGAATTTCCGGGGAACCGATTTTAATGAGAAGTACTCCTTTCAGCAAATGGAAGAGAACACCAACGTTCATATCAACTTTCAGCACAGTACAGAAGCCAGCGCAGAAGCATTCAGTCTGCTGATGTCCTCCGGCAAGCTTCCGGATATCATCTATAACGATCTGTGGGGGACGGACTCCGGCAAATACGGCGCTCAGGGAGCGCTCCTTCCACTGGAAGATCTGATTGACCAATATGCACCAAACTTCAAAAAGCTCCTCGATGACCACCCGGATATCCGGGGACAAATCACCTCGCCTGAAGGGCATATCTATTATCTGCCGAACCTCGTACTCGATTCCCAGGATTTGACCCAAATGTTCCCTCAGGTCCGCAGTGACTGGGTGGAGAAGCTGGGACTCCAGATGCCGCAAACTACAGAAGACTGGTATAACATGCTTAAAGCCTTTAGGGAGCAGGATCCCAATGGTAATGGCAAAAAAGATGAAATTCCGCTCGTCACCGTCAATCTGGAGAACATTATGATGCTGTTCGCACCGGCCTTTGGTGTCGAATACGGGTTCTTCGTGGATAACGGTGAAGTGAAATTCGGGCCTAATGATCCGCGGTTCAAGGATGTTGTTGCCTATCTGAACCGTCTATATGAAGAACAGCTGCTGGACCCGAACTATCTGGTGGACACAACGTTCCAGACGCTGACCGAGAAGGTTACCACGGATGTGGCCGGTGCCTGGTTCGGCTGGTCGGGGTCCTATATGGGGAACTTCACAACGCTGATGGAAGGCAAGCATGACACCTTCAAAATTGCAGCAGCCATTCCTCCAAAGGGGCCTAACGGTGATCAGCGCCATGTCTCCTTCCGCTGGCAGGCTGCGGCCCATGGACTTGCAGTATCCTCAAAGACTGCACATCCCGAAGAAGTGATGAAGTGGCTGGACTACCAGTATTCCGAAGAAGGTATTCTGCTGAACAATTTCGGGGTGGAAGGCAAGTCTTATGATCTGGTGAACGGCGAGCCGGTATATAAGGAAGAGGTTACTCATCCTACGAACGGGCTGACCAATACGCAGGAGCTGCTGAACCATACCATCGGCGGCGGAAGCTGGGCTACAGTGGCCGATACCCGTTATGCCGAACAGATCCGTGAAGCGAACGGGCAAACGGAGAATCCGCTGGAGATTTACAAGGATTATATTGACTTTGACGCGAAGCTGCCGCCAGTACAATTCACGGCTGAAGAAAATGAAACTGTGGTCCCGCTTATGGCTGACATTCAGACCTATGTGGCTGAAACGATCAATGCCCAGATTATGGGACGCCAGAGCTTCGAGGATTATGACAAAGTCATGAAGCAGCTGGAGCAAATGGGGATTGGCGAGGTGCTGAAGCAGTATCAGGCTGCATATGAGCGTTTTAAAGGAAAATAAGCGGAGCAGGGCTGTCTTAGCCGGGTGGGCTGGAAATTCCGGCAGCTCCCTGGCACTAAGATAACCGGTACCCTCGCCTCTGTCCGGGAAAGGAGCCCCCTATGGCAGTACCCGTAAATGCAATCAAGGCCAAAAGCAGGAAACAGCGGACGAAACGGAGTTCCCTTTCGCTGAAGCGTATGATGGCTAACCGTTATCTCTATCTCATGCTGCTGCCCACTGTGCTGTATTTCCTCATTTTTGAATACAAACCGATGTACGGGGCGATAATCGCCTTCAAGGATTTCAATCCTTTCGCAGGAGTGGCCGGCAGCCCCTGGGTGGGCTTCAAAAATTTCGAGAAGTTTTTTGAGAGTTATTATTTCTTCCGTTTGCTGAAGAACACCTTCCTAATGAGCTTTTATTCGCTGCTGTTCATTTTTCCGGCTTCGCTGGTCTTTGCGCTTTTGCTTAATGAGCTGCGGATCAAAAAGCTGAAGTCCTTCCTGCAGACGGTGTCTTATCTGCCGCATTTCATTTCATTAATTGTCATCTGCGGCATGATTATTGACTTCACGAAGCCCGGAGGCATTATCAACAGCCTGCTGCTCGGCATTGGAATCATCTCTGAGCCGATTCAGTTTCTAATCCTGCCGGAGTGGTTCCGCACCATTTATGTCGGTTCAGGCATGTGGCAGAGCCTGGGCTGGAACTCTATCATCTATCTGGCAGCCTTGTCCGGCATTAACCCAAGCCTCTATGAGGCTGCAGTTGTGGACGGGGCCGGGCGCTGGAAGCAGCTTACCCACATTACACTGCCGGGAATTCTGCCCACAGTGCTGATCCTGTTGATTCTAAATGTCGGGACCTTGCTGAATGTGGGCTGGGACAAAATTATATTGCTGTATAATCCGGGAACCTACGTCACGGCAGACGTCATCTCCACCTTTGTCTACAGACGCGGTGTCATGGAAGCCGATTACAGCTTCTCGGCGGCGGTGGGACTGTTCAACTCCGTGATCAACTTCACGCTGCTGGTGCTGGCGAACCGGATCAGCCGGAAGACCACCGAGAGCAGCTTATGGTGAGGGGAGCTATGCTTCCGAAGCCAGTTTAAGTGCGCTGTTCACACAGGAAGTATAGCTCCATTAAACTCTGGCGTATGCTTCCGAAGCTAGTTTTGTACGAAGCTGATCAGTGAAGTCATCCTAACAAAACTCTTAGGAGGGAAGACAGTGGTAATCAAACGCAGCATTCCGGAACTGATATTTGACAGCTGCAATGTTCTGTTCCTAATCTTCTGTTCCTTCCTGTTCCTGTATCCCATGTGGTATGTACTGGTATCCTCATTCAGTGATGCGCATGCAATCGCCGCCGGCGAGATCAGCTTCTGGCCGAAGGGCTTTAATGTGGATGCGTACAAGCTGGTTTTTGAGGACCAGCGGATCTGGACCGCTTACGGAAATACGTTCATTTATGTCATCGCGGGCACTTTTATCAATTTGGTTCTAACCACTCTGGGCGCTTATCCGCTGTCCAGAAAGAATCTGGAGGGGCGCAGCCTGATCATGGCGTTCATCGTGTTCACGATGTTCTTCAGCGGGGGGCTGATTCCGGCCTATCTGAATGTGCGTGAGCTCGGACTGTACGATACAAGATGGGCGCTGCTGCTGCCGGGCGCGGTCAGTGCTTTTAACCTGATCGTCATGCGGACCTTCTTCCAGTCCATACCGGAGAGCCTCGTGGAATCGGCCAAAATCGACGGTGCCCATGACTTCCGCATTCTGCTGCGGATTGTGCTGCCGTTATCGATGCCTGTACTGGCGGTAATGACGCTGTTCTATGCGGTGGGACACTGGAACAGCTGGTTCTCGGCGATGATCTATTTGCAGGACCGTGATCTGTTTCCGCTGCAGCTGATTTTGCGGGAAATTCTGATTCAGTCCTCCGCGCAGAATATGCTGGCCGGCGTTACGCAGGATGAGGTGTTCCGCATCAGTGAATCTATCAAGTTCGCGACGATTATTATCGCAACGGTGCCTATTTTGATGATCTATCCGTTTTTGCAGAAGTATTTCGTCAAGGGCGTTATGATCGGAGCACTGAAAGAGTAAGCGGACAATGGAGCAGAACAGAGCAGTAATAGAGCAGAAACACAGCAGAAACAGAGCATAAATAGAGAAAACAACATTCGCACCGTAATCTGCGCGAAGCAGTCGGGAGGAGAGAGGCTATATGAAGGCGGTACTATCCCAGAATGGTGAAATTAACGTGGCTGAGATTCCCGCTCCGGTGCTGGAGGACGGATTCGTGCTCGTTGAGACAGAATATTCGGCCATCAGCCCCGGAACAGAAATGATGATGAATGGTGCTCACCGCCCGAAACCTATAGTTCTCGGATATAGTGCGGCAGGGATCATCCGCTCCCGTGGACAGGGAATGGAGCATTGGCCAGTTGGCCAGCGGGTGGCCTGTTACGGGGGGCCTTATGCGAAACACGCGGAATGGCTGCTGATGCCACAGCATCTCATGGTGCCGGTTCCGGAGCATGTCAGTCCGGTGGAAGCGTCAACGGTGGGTCTTGGAGCCATCGCAGTGCATGCCGTAAGGCAGGCTGACCTGCAGTTCGGCGAGACGCTGGTGCTGATTGGAGCAGGAATTCTCGGCCAGCTGATTGCGCAAATTGCCAGGGCTGCCGGCTGCCGGGTCATCGTCTATGATCTGCTTGAAGCGCGCTGCAGTATCGCCGAGAGCCTTGGCATCCGCCACATTGCAGTGAGTCCGGAGCAGGTCAGCTCGCATCTGGAACAATTGACGGCGGGAATGGGAGCGGATGCCGTAATGATCTGTGCCGGGGGCAAATCCGGCGGGCTTGTCGATCAGGCGCTGGAATGGGTGAGGAACCAGGGGAAGGTGCTGCTGGTCGGAGATGTGAAGGCGGACTTCTCGCGGGAGCTGATGTTCGGGAAGGAAGCGCAGGTACTGATCTCCAGAGCAGGCGGTCCGGGCCGTTACGATCCTGTCTATGAAAAGCAAGGGATTGATTATCCTTACGGCTACGTCCGCTGGACCGAAGGACGCAACATGGCGGAATACATCCGGCTGATCGCTGAAGGCGATATTCAGGTAGGACCGCTGATCAGCAAGGTGTTCCCCCTGGAGCGTTCAGCCGATGCGTTCTTACAGTATGCACAATCTCCTGCAGAGCTGCTGGGAGCAGTGCTCGCCTATCCTGTAACCGGTGTTCAGGAAGCAGAGCCTGCTGCAGCCCAAGCCCGGGAGGGGCAATAATCATGGAGGCGCTGCGGATCGGCGAGCCGCTGAACGGGCTTGCGGTATGGGCATCGGCCTATGGCAAGCGGCAGGGGCAGGACCGGATCTATGCCGTATCCTCCGGCAGTCCCTGCATGCTGTTTGTACTTGATCCTGCTGGTACCGAGCCAGTGCAGCAATTCGCGCTGGAAGGCTCGGATCATTGCTGGGGAGTGGTTGCGGCGGTCAGCGGAATCTACATCGGCGGCAGCGGGATTCTATACAGATTTACGCATGAACAGGGCATCGAGAACCTGGGGGAGATGATTCCAGGCGAATTCTACACCTGGCGGCTTGCCGCCGACAACGCAGGCAACATCTATGGAGGCTGCTATCCCGGCGGCAAAGTCTTTCAATATAACCCGTCCACGGGACAGTTCAGAGATTACGGCGCCATGGTGGACGGAGAGCAATATGCCCGGTGCATGCAAGCTTGGGAGGGCAAGCTATATGTGGGGGCTGGAACCCGGTGTCCGCATATTGTGGAACTGGACACAGAGACAGGTGAACGGAGTGAAATCAGCCTGCCGGAAGAGAGCCGCACAGAGCAGCTGGTGTATGATCTGAATATTGTACACGGGAAGCTGATAATTCGGATAACACCGAGTTCTAGATTATATATCTATGATCTGAAGCTGCGCGAATGGGAGAATTCTATCGATCATGTAAGTGGACTCAGTGTGTCGCCGCCTGACCGTTACGGGAACATCTATTTCATCAAGGATGATGTTCTGCAGCGTTATGCATTGGCAACGGGCGTGCTTACCCCTACTTCATTTGCCATGCCGGAACCGGCAGGAGACTACGGCTGGCTGGAGGGCCATCCGTTGAATCCGCAGGCAAGCTGCCTGGCAGGTGTGCGCAGGGACGGGACCTGCTGGATCTATGATCCGGAGCATGACCGGCACACGGTCATGGATTTCATGCTGCAGGGGCAGCCGGTTCACCTGCAGTCCCTGGCCTGGGGGCGGGAAGGGAAGCTGTATACCGGCGGTTATTTCGCCGGGGGATTGGCCAGTTACGATCCGGCCACCTCGGAAATCGTTTCCCGCCGGGGGATCGGGCAGATTGAGGGCATGATGGAAGCTGGCGGCGTTATGTATCTGGGAGTGTACCCCAAAGCGAATATCTTCGCCTATGACCCGTCACGGGAATGGAATCCCGGCCTTAATCCCAGGCTGGCTTTCTCCCTGCAAGGCGAAGAACAGGACCGTGCTTTTGCCTGGACCCGGGCGGGAGAAGAACTGGCTATCGGAACCGTACCGTCCTACGGCCGGCATGGAGGTGCACTAACCCTGCTGCACCCCGGAACCGGGGCGCGTGAAGTATTCAGGGGGCTGCTGCCGCAGCAGAGCATCGTGTCACTGACTGCAAGTGAAGACCTTTTGTTCGCCGGAGGCTCTGTCTGGGGAGGGCTCGGCATAGCGCCGGAGCGGACGGAAGCGTCCCTGATGATCTGGGATGTGAACACCCGCTGCAAGGTGTGGGAGGGCGTTCCGGTACCGGGAGAAAAGGCCATCCCGGCGCTGGCGCTGGATGATGAAGGCAAGGTATGGGGACTCACCGCAGGGCTGCTTTTCCTGTTTAATCCGCTAACGCTGGAGACGGAACGGACTATTAGAGTGTGCCCGGCGGATTGGGAAGGAATGACCCACTTCTGGCGGGGAGGCAACGAGCTGCTGTACAGGGAAGGCATATTGTACGGAACCGCAATGAAAACACTGTTCCAATATGATGTGCGCCAGGACAGGCTTGAGGTGCTGGACGACGATGCCCGGCTGCTTGTGATGGACGGCGAAGGGGAACTGTTTTTTGCCAGAGCAACCGCGCTGTACCGGATGCAGGCCTTGATGGCAAGTCAGGAGGAATCATGAAAATCCTATATTTCTACAAATTTTGCCTGCTGGGCGGAGTCACCACGCAGCTGGCGAACAGGCTTAAGTTTCTGCGCGGCCGTGCGGAGGTGCATTTTGCTTTTCTTGAGGACTACGGCGGGGCCGGCGCTTTTGAAGGCTATGCGCATGTCCGTATCCTCGGAACACCTGATGAAATCAGGAGCTACATTAAGGTGCATGACTTTGACGTAATCATCACCATTGATACCTATGAGCTGTATGAAGCGCTGGGCCCGGCGGAAGCACGGAAGCTGATCATTCACGAGGTGCATACCACCTATGAAGAGCCCTTGCGGAAGCTGGCTGAATCCAGGGATACCCTGCCCTTTCACTTTGTCATCACGCCCTCTGCCTATATGAAGGAAATGCTGGAGGGAATCGGGATTACAGATGCTTGTCATATCAATAACTGCCTGGATACGGAACTATTCAAATACGAATCCCTCTCCGGCGAGCGGCCGCCTACCATTCTGTGGGTAGGCAAGCTGGACCGGCATAAAAACTGGGAGTCCTTCATGAACATAGCAGGCAGGCTGAATGCGCAATTCCCGGACCTGCAGTTCCTGCTTGTCGGCGGTTACACCGCTCCCGAAGTAATTACCGGCAAACTCCGGGCGAGAGTGCAGGAGCTGGGAATCCGGCATTTTGAGTGGCTGCCCAAAGTGGATTATCAAGAGATGCACCATTATTATTCTGCGGTTGCCGGGAGTGGCGGGGTGTATATCAGTACTACCAGCAATGAATCCTTCGGGATGACCGTCCTGGAGGCGATGGCCTGCCGGTGTCCGGTTGTCGTGCCGGAGGTCGGAGCGTTGCCTGAGCTGCTGGATGATGAGCTGAGTGTATCGCTGTATGCTACCGGAAATGAAGAGGAATGTGTCCGGCGTGTGGCCCTTCTGCTCGAACAGAACGCCCTGCGGGAACGCTTGATGACCTTGGGCGAGCAGAAGGCAAGAACGGTGTATAGCATTGAAGAGGTTGGAAAAGCATACATGGCGCTGCTGGAACATTTCGTAAGGGAACGTGCATACCACAGTTAATCTAAGTTGTCCGCAGGCACAAGGGGGCGTTCATTAACTGCTATATAGATTGAACTTAATAATATACGGACTGGGAAAAGCGGCGGAAGGGAATTTGGAACTGGAGCTGTATGAAGGTAGCGTCGCCAGAAAGCTTTCCATAGGAAAGCTAGCATCGGAAGCATAAGCTGGCTGAGATTTTCCACTGCGAACAGCGGATTAGATCAAGAAACCTGGGGACAGACAGCGGCCGGAGGGCCAAATATTCTTTGGAGTCACGGCAACCCATGACCCGATTACGGCATATGTCTGGGCGTTTGCGGTAAACGGTAAACGGTAAGCGGTAGGCAGTAGGCGGTAAGCGGTAAGCTGTAAACGGTAAACGGTAGGGCGGTATGCGGTATGCTTAATTGCACTTTGTACAACTAAATCACCTGATTTTCAACCAATAATCCGTTTAGTTGTATTTCGTACAATTAAACTGCCTTTGTTCCTTGGTTCTGGCCCATTCGGGCAAATTTAGTTGTACAGACTGCAGTTATATGATGCAAGCATCCCTTTTGAGCTTTTTTAATTGTACATTATACAACTATATACAACTATCCCTGAATATCCATTTGGAACAGAATACATTAGTTGCTGCAAGTACTAGTTAACCCAAGTCTACGCGGGCGGAGGTGCAGAGTTGAAAGAGCTGAACATTGGTATGGTGGGCATGGATACCTCACACAGCAGAATCTATGCTTCGCTGCTGAACCGTGCGTCCCATCCGCTGCATGTACCCGGCGGGAGGCTGACTTGCGGGTATGCCGGGGGCTCGGCGGATTTCCCGTTAAGCGCCTCACGGGTGGAAGCGATCAGCAGGGAGCTGCAGGTGCACTATGGTGTCGAGCTGGTGGCTTCCATTGCTGAAGTAGCCGAAAGAACGGATGCGGTACTGCTGACTTCTGTAGACGGAAGAGTACACCGTGAACAGTTCGCGGTTCTGGCACCCTACGGCAAGCCGGTGTTCATCGACAAGCCGCTTGCGCTCACCAGCGCGGATGCCCGGGCCATCATGGAGCTTGCTGCAAGCTACGGGACACCCGTTTTCTCCAGCTCGATGGTCCGGTTCGGCGGGCCGCTGAATGAGGCGCTGAAGGATGAGAGTGCAGGCTCCATTGTAGGAGCAGACTGCTGCGGTCCGCTCGAGCTGCAGCCGACCCAGCCGGGATTATTCTGGTACGGCATTCATACCGCAGAGATGCTGTACGCGGCACTTGGCGGAGGCTGCATATCGGTGAGAGCCCAGAGTAATGAAACCCAGGAATGGGCAGTCGGGCAGTGGAGGGACGGACGGATCGGCACCATGCGCGGCAACGTAACCGGAGGCACCGATTTCACTGCTGTGCTGCACAGGGAACGGGGCAGCACAGCAGTAAATGCGCTGGGCGGGCACTATGAAGCAGGCCATCAGAATCTGCTAAGGCAGTTTCTGTTGATGGCGGGGGGAGCGCCTCCGCCCGTAAGCCCGGCGGTGACGCTGGAGCTGATCCGCTTTCTGGAAGCGGCCAATGAGAGCAGGGTAACGGGGCAGACCGTGCTTCTGTAAGGAGCTTAATCGTACCCGATGATACGGACAGGCTGTTCTTTTGTAATAAGGAGTTACATTCGGAAAGGGGAGAAACGGAATGCTCAAGACAGCAGTGATCGGCTGCGGCGGGATGGGAAACATTCATGCGGACAGATATATGTCCATGCCTGAGGCTCAGCTCATCGCGGTATGCGATATCAACGGGGAAGCGGCCGAGAGGCTTGGATTGCTGGCAGGTGTGAAGTATTACCTGTCGGCACAGGAAATGCTCGAACGGGAGAAACCGGAGGTGGTCAGTATAGCTGTACCCACCTATCTGCATGTGCCGATGGTACGGCTGGCAGCGGACTACGGTGCACATGTGATCTGCGAGAAGCCGCTGGCGCTGACCTCCGCGGAAGCCGAGGAGGCGGTCCAATACTGTAACGGTAAAGGTGTCCGGTTATTTGTCGGACATGTGGTCCGCTTCTTCCCCGCCTACAGCCAGCTTGCGGAAGGAATCAGGCAGCATGGCGGAGGCGGGGGCGGCATCTACCATGCCAAGAGAGCAGGCTCGCATCCCGGCCAGGTTCAGGAATGGTTCCGCGACCCGGCGCTGAGCGGCGGCGTGATTGTGGACCTGATGATTCACGATATTGATTATATCCGCGGGACCTTTGGTGAAGCGGAGGAGGTGTATGCCTTCGAGCACCGGACGGAGACGATGAATTATGCTTCCGCGACCTTCCGCTTCGGGAACGGAACGCTTGCCCAGCTGGAGGCCTTCTGGGGGTATCCTGGCGCGTTTCATACTGCGTTTGAATATGCCGGTGCAGAAGTCATTATCTCGGGCGGAACCCCGGACGGGGAAAGCGTGCATATCCGGCGGGCAGCTGCCTCGGGGTCTGCTCCGGGGTTCGTGGAGACTCCGGCAAGCGTGCTGCTGAAAGACCCCTACTATGAAGAGCTGGAGCATTTCCTGCGGTGCATTGCCAGCGGTGCGGAGCCTAAGGTCACGGCAGAAGATGCCGTTCAGGCTGTACGCTGGGCGGAAGCTGCCGTGAGCTCAGGGGCAACCGGACTTCCCGTTAAGCTCGATGCCAAAGGAGGGATTCTATGAGACGTCTCAATGTGGGAATGCTCAGCTTCGCCCATGCCCATGCCTATGATTATCTGGCCTGTCTTCAACAGATGCCGGAGGTGACGGTAGGCGGAATCGCTGATCCCGTGCCAGAGCGGACAGAGGAATTGGCCAGGCGCCATGCCATCCCTTACTACAGCGATTACCGCGAACTGCTGGCCGATGCGTCGATAGATGCGGTGATCATATGCTCGGAGAATGTTCATCATGCGGAGCATACCCTTGCCGCTGCTGAAGCAGGCAAGCATGTTCTCTGCGAGAAGCCGCTTGGCCTCTCTGCCGGGGAGATGGAGCGGATGATTGCAGACTGCGAAGCCAAAGGGGTCCAGCTGATGACCGCTTTTCCCTGCCGCTTTCTAACCCCGGTGGTCCGGGCCAAGGAGGCATTTGACAGGGGGGAGATCGGAGAGATTATAGCTTTTAAAGGAACCAACAGAGGCTCGTTCCCGGGTCCGGCGTGGTTCGCCGAGCCTTCGCTTTCGGGCGGTGGCGCTGTGCTGGATCATACAGTACATGTGATGGATCTGATGAATTGGTTCACCGGCTCACCGGTCGAGCAGGTCTATGCCTATGCGGGAACCTTATTCGATCCTGAGCACAAGCGGACGATTGATGATTCCGGCATGGTGCATGTCACTTTTGCAAATGGCGTGTTCGGCGTTCTGGACCCGAGCTGGTCGCGTAATCCCGGATTTCCCACCTGGGGGGATGTAACCCTGCAGATCATCGGGACAGAGGGAGTCATCTCCATCGATGCCTTCAATCAGAAGAACAATGTGTATGGCAGAGCATCCGGCAAAGGCAGCTGGTCCTTCTGGGGAGACGATATGAACGGACTGATGCTGCAGGCATTCGTGCAGGCACTGCTGGAAGGCACGCCGGTACCGGTGACCGGACTGGATGGTCTCAGATCGGCGGAGGTCGCATTGAATGCCTACCGTTCCGTACAGGAAGGACAACCGGTTAAGCTGCACAGGTAATGCCAGGATTTGAAGGTATGTAACCACATTAAAGAGGCGGGATGAACAATGGACGATCAGAAGCTATTCGATACGATGTGTGAAACGCTCTATTCGGCGGTTATCTCCGATACGCTGGATCAGCTGGGCTACCGCAATCAGGTGATGCGCGAGAATATCAATCCGGTCGATCCCTCCTGGGTGGTGGCCGGACGTGCGAAAACCATTCTGTCGGTGGATATCCACCATCTGCCCGAAGATCCCTACACTAAGGAAATTGAAGCGGTAGACAGCGTCAAGCCGGGAGAAATTGTGATCGGCTGCACGAATGAATCCAGGCAGAATGGCCTGTGGGGGGAGCTGCTGTCAACGGCCTCCAAGATGCGCGGCGGGCGGGGAGCGATCGTGGATGGCTTAATCCGGGATACAGCCAAAATTCTGGAGCTGGGCTTCCCCGTCTTCGCTACCGGCACCAAGCCGGTAGATTCGCAGGGACGCGGGATCGTTATCGACTACGATATTCCCGTGCAGTGCGGAGGTGTGCTGGTGCAGCCCGGCGACATTATCTTTGGCGACCGTGACGGTGTCGTGGTGATACCGGGCGCCATCATTGATGAAGTGTTCGCACTGGCGACGGATAAGGCGACACGCGAGAATCATACACGCGATGAGCTGCTGGCGGGCTTTACGCTGCGGCAGGTCTATGATAAATACGGAGTACTCTAAACCACGAAGGCGGGGTGTCTACATCATGAGGCTGGCTGGAAAAAGAGTGCTGGTAACCGGCGCCGGGCGGGGCATCGGGCTGGCGATTGCCCGCCGTTTCCTGGAAGAGGGGGCCCGCGTGGTCCTGCTGGACCGCAGCGAAGCAGAGCTGCTTACTGCCGCTGATGAACTGGCAGACTACAGCGGAAGCTGGACCACGGAGGTCTGCGATCTGCGCGACCCGGCACAGCTTGAGGCGTCTGCGGCCAGGGCCTTCGCGCATTTTGGCGGAATTGACATCGTTGTGAATAATGCAGGAATTGCCTATAGAGAATCCTTTCTCGATATTTCCTTGGAGCACTGGAATGCAGTCTTCGAGATCAATGTCCGTGCGGTGTACAGGCTTGGCCAGCTGGCTGCGAGGCAGATGATTGGCCAGGGCGGCGGCGGTGCAATTATTAATATGAGCTCCAAAAACGGAATATCGGCCAGCGCGGAGCTTGCGCATTACAATGCTTCCAAGGCTGCCGTTATCCTGCTGACAGAGTCTATGGCGGTAGAGCTGGCTCCGTATGGTATCCGGGTCAATGCAGTGGCGCCGGGCTTCGTGGATACCCCGCTGGACCGCAGGCTGCGCGAGGAAAGCGGACTGCCGTCCCATTCGGAGCATACTCCGATGAAACGGGCAGCGGCTCCAGAGGAGGTTGCCAGCGTGTTTCTCTTCCTGGCCTCAGACGAAGCGGCGTATGTGACGGGAGAAACGGTCCGTGTAGATGGCGGACATCTGGCTAACGGAAGTGAATTGTAGATTGAAGGAGGTGCAGAGATGATTTTTGATTCACATACTCATTTGTTTGGACCGGGAATGGTGGCCGGACCTACGGATGCCGCGATCAAGCGCGCCTGGGGCCCGGATATGAATATTGAGGCTACACCGGAGCAGCACCGGGGCAACCTGGAAGGATTCTCGGGAGCCATAGTACTGGCGATGGCGGCGTCTGCCACCGGGCTGGTGGTGCCGAATGAATATGTGGCGGAATACTGCCGTACGGACCCGGGAAGGCTGTTTGGTTTTGCCAGCGTGGATCCGAATGATCTGGACTGTGTAGGCAAGTTCGAAACGGCTGTCCGCGAGCTCGGGCTGAAGGGACTGAAGCTGGCCCCGATCTATCAGAACTTTTATCCGGAGGATCCGAAGCATATGGCGCTCTATGCTAAGGCGGAGCAACTGAACGTTCCGGTTCTATGGCATCAGGGAACATCCTTTGTCCCGGAGGGATATCTGGATGCTTCCCGCCCGGCGATGCTTGATCCAATTGCCAGGGCTTTTCCGAAGCTGAAAATGATCGTAGCCCATATGGGTCACCCCTGGGTGGATGAATGCATCTCGCTGGTGCGCAAGCATCCTAACCTGTACATGGACGTGTCTGCACTCGGCAGCCGTCCGTGGCAATTCTATAATGCACTGGTCTCCGCTGCGGAATACGGGGTGCAGGACAAGCTGCTGTTCGGCTCGGATTATCCGTTCTTCGGTACGCAGCAGATGCTGGATGCCTTGTACCGGATCAATGATCCGGTGGAGGGAACCAGGCTGCCGCGTGTAGCGGAGGATTTCATTGAAGACATTATTCACCGGCCGACACCGGAAATCCTCGGGCTGGTCTAATTTGTACAACAGCAGGCTGGAAGCCAAAGGGAGATGGAGCATGGAGGAGCATACGGAAACCAGCCGGGCGGACAGTGACGGGAGCGGTGCTGCCGGACGCAGACTGAAGAGTGAAGCCTATTTCCAGGAAAAAGATCTGTGGGGCTTCATTCACCGTTCGTTTACAAAGTCGATGGGATATACAGAAGAGGATCTGCGGAAGCCGGTCATCGGCATCTGCAATACCTTCAGTGAGCTGAACAAGTGCCATTCGCACTTTAATGAGCTGGTGGATTATGTGAAGCGCGGGGTCTGGCAGGCTGGCGGGGTGCCGATGGAATTCCCGACGATATCGATCGGCGAGCCATATGTCAAGCCGACGACGATGCTGCTGCGCAACCTGATGGCGATGGACACGGAGGAAATGATGAAGGGCCACCCCATAGACGGGGTGGTGCTGCTCGGCGGCTGTGACAAAACAGTGCCTGCCCAGCTGATGGCCGCGGCCAGTGTGAACATTCCGGCCATTGTGCTCACGGGCGGGCCGATGCTGAACGGCCGCCTGGGCGGACGCAGCCTGGGTGCCTGCACCGACTGCTACGGCTTCACGCTGGAGCATAAAGCGGGAAATATTACGGACGAGGAGCTGGCGGTGGCGGAGGACGCCATCTGCCGCAGCGACGGGCACTGCATGGTGATGGGCACAGCCAGCACCATGGCCTCGATTGCCGAAGCCATTGGCATGGCGCTGCCGGGGTGCGCGGCCATCCCCGCGCCGGACAGCCGCCGCAGGCATCTCTCCGAGCGGACCGGCAAGCAGATTGTGGAGCTGGTGCGGCGGGATATCCGCCCGCGCGACATCATGACGGCAGAGGCAATGGAGAATGCCATCACGGTCACGATGGCCAGCGGCGGCTCCACGAATGCCATCATCCATCTGGTGGCGATTTCCCAGCGGCTGGGCCGGAAGCTGCCGCTGGAGACATTCGATGACATCAGCCGCCGGACGCCGTTCATTCTGAATCTGCGGCCTTCGGGCAAATATCAGATGGAGGAGTATTTCGAAGCAGGCGGCGTGCCTGCGCTGATGAAGGAGCTGGAGCCGCTGCTGCATGGCGGCTGCCTGACCGTAACCGGGCGGACGGTTACGGAGAATCTGGTCCAGGCGGTCACGCTGGACCGGGAGGTGATCCGCAGCGTGGCGGAGCCGCTGGACAGAGAGGGCGGAATTGCCGTGCTGCGCGGCAATCTGGCCCCGGACGGCGCGCTGATTAAGCAGACTGCGGTATCAGCGCATCTGAAGCGGCACACCGGGCGCGCCGTGGTGTTCGAGAGCCCGGCGGATCTTCAGCTGCGGATCGACGACCCGGAGCTTGCGGTAGATGAGCACAGTGTACTGGTGCTCAAGAACGCCGGCCCCAAAGGTGCGCCCGCGATGCCGGAGATCGGGCAGATCCCGATTCCGCAGAAGCTGCTGGTGCGCGGCATAAGAGACATGGTCCGCATCTCCGATGCACGGATCAGCGGCACCTCCTACGGCGCCCTGATCGTGCATGCGGCGCCGGAAGCGGCTGTAGGAGGAACGCTGGCGCTGGTACAGGACGGCGATGAAATCGAGCTGGATATTGCAGCGAGAAGACTGGTCCTGAAGGTGCCGGATGAGGAGCTGGCCCGGCGGCGGGCTTCCTGGAAGGCGCCGGAGCCCCATTATGACAGAGGCTACGGCCTGCTGTTCCATGAGCGCGTGCTGCAGGCGAATCTGGGCTGTGATTTCGATTTCCTGCTGCCGGCAGAGCTTCGCCGGGAGCTGCTGGACGGAGCCAAGCAGGACTAACCATAAATTTTATCCACCTAAAGGAGAATTCTTATGCAAATGCCAACGCAAGCTGTGATCCGGTCTGTTCAGGAGCTGGAAGACCGGCTGGCCCGTCCGTCTGCCGCACTGCTGGAGGAGCTCGCCCGGCTCGACGGGGATATCATGCTGCTCGGAGTAGGCGGCAAAATGGGCCCGAGTCTGGCCAGGCTGGCCGTAAATGCCATCCGGGAGGCAGGGCTGGACAAGAAGGTGATAGGCGTCTCCCGCTTCTCGAATGATGCATTGAAGCAAGAATTAATTGAAGCCGGAGTGGAGGTGATCGCGGCGGATTTGTCTGACGACAGCGCGCTGCGGGCACTGCCTGACACGAAGAATATCCTGTACATGGCCGGCAATAAATTCGGCACAACAGGCAATGAGCATTTCACCTGGATGATGAACGCCTATCTGCCGGGGCGTGTGGCGGAGCGCTTCCGCGATTCGCGGATTGTCGTCTTCTCGACAGGCAATGTCTACCCGTTCACGCCGGTGGGCCAAGGCGGAGCAACAGAACGCACCTCACCGAATGCGAACGGCGAGTATGGACAGTCCTGTCTGGGGCGTGAGCGGATCTTCGAGCATTTCTCGCATAAGAACAATACGCCGATGTTCATCTACCGGCTCAATTATGCCATAGACCTGCGCTATGGCGTTCTGCTGGAGCTTGCCCGATCCGTTAAGGAGCAGCGGCCCATCGATCTGACGATGGGACACGCCAATGTCATCTGGCAGGGGGATGCCAATGAGCTTGCCCTGCGCGCCTTGCTCCGCTGCAGCTCGCCGCCGAATGTCATGAACATCACCGGACCGGAGACGGTGTCGCTGCGCTGGGCGGCCGCGGAAATCGGCCGCAGGCTGGGAACTGAGCCTGTCTTCACGGGTGCTGAAGCCCCGGAAGCCCTGCTGAGCAATGCTGCGAAGGCCGCGGCTTCCTTCGGATATCCCCGGGTATCGCTGGCACAGATGATCGATTGGGTGGCGGACTGGGTGGCTGCGGGCAGTGAGACCTGGAACAAGCCGACACATTTTCAGGAACGGGAGGGCAACTATTAATGGGAGCGAGCAGACAACCGTTAACTCCGGAGCTCTATGAAGCGCTGCATGAAGGTCTGGCGATTCCGGCGCATCCTCTGGCCCTTACGGCAGAACGCAAGCTGGATGAGCGCCGCCAGCGGGCATTGACCCGTTATTATATCGCCTCCGGGGCAGGCGGAGTTGCTGTAGCCGTGCATTCCACGCAGTTCGAAATCAGGGACCCCGGGATCGGGCTGCTGGAGCCGGTGCTCAGGCTGGCTGCGGAAGAAGTGGAGCGTGCCGGCCTTACCCGTCCTTTCCTGAAGGTGGCAGGCATATGCGGAGACACGGAGCAGGCTGTCCGGGAAGCGCAGCTCGCCGCAGGTCTGGGCTATGAGGCGGGACTTCTCAGCATGGGCGGACTGCAGGACTGGAGCGAGGAGCAGCTGCTGGAACGCACAAGGAGAGTGGCGGATGTGATTCCCGTCTTCGGCTTCTATCTGCAGCCTTCCGTGGGCGGCCGGATATTAAGCGTTGACTTTTGGCGGAGCTTTGCAGAGATTGAAGGCGTTATCGCGATCAAAATGGCACCGTTCAACCGTTATCAGAGCCTCGATGTGGTCCGGGCGGTGATGGAGTCCAGCCGCAGCAGCGAAATCGCTCTCTATACCGGCAATGACGATAATATTGTTACGGATCTGCTCACCACCTACCGCTTCAAGGTTAACGGGGAACCCATGGAGAAGAAAATTGTCGGCGGGCTTCTCGGTCACTGGGCGGTCTGGACAAGCAAAGCGGTTCAGCTTCTGGATACGATCCGGAAAATGCGCAATGAGGCTACCCTGTCATCCAGCTGGCTGACCCTTGGCATTGAGGTGACCGACAGCAACGCGGCCTTGTTTGATCCGGCCCATCAATTTCACGGTTGTATTCCGGGCATTCATGAGGCGCTGCGCCGCCAGGGACTGCTTGAAGGCTTATGGTGCCTGAATCCGGAGGAGCAGCTCTCACCCGGGCAGCTGGAGGAGATCAGCAGAGTCACCAGGGATTACCCCCATCTCACGGATGATGAATTCGTGGCAGCGCATTTGGAGGAATGGCTCCGTTAAAAGAGGCGTCTGCACATTCCCCAGTGGAACCCGAAAGCCCGGATATGATAAGCTCATGGCATCAGGCCAGCCCTGAACCAAGGAGGGAAATCTATGAGCAGCTTAATCACAGGCCAAGTCTATTCCGGGTTTCAAGTCATGCATCAGGAGTATATCCGGGAAATCGAATCCTCGGTATATACGCTGGAGCATCAGCAGAGCGGCGCAAGGCTGCTATACGTACAGAATCAGGATGATAACAAGGTGTTCAGTGTCAGCTTTCGGACTCCGCCTGCAGACAGCACGGGAGTGTTCCATATTCTGGAGCATTCGGTCCTGTGCGGCTCGGATAAATATCCGGTAAAGGAACCATTTGTAGAGCTGCTGAAAGGCTCAATGAAAACATTTCTGAACGCCTTTACCTTTGGCGACAAGACGATGTATCCGGTGGCCAGCCGGAATGAACAGGATTTTGCCAACTTGATGGAGGTTTATCTGGACAGCGTGTTCCAGCCGAACATTTACAGCCAGCGGGAGATTTTTGAGCAGGAGGGCTGGCATTACGAGCTGCCGCGCTCCGGGGATGAGCTGATCTATAAGGGTGTCGTCTACAACGAGATGAAGGGCTCTTATTCCTCACCCGTCACGGTATTAATCGACCGGATCAAAAAGTCGCTCTACCCGGATACGGTATACCGGCATTCCTCCGGCGGAGACCCGGAACATATCCCTGCGCTGACCTATGAGCAGTTCCTGGAGGCGCACAGCCGTTATTACCACCCGTCCAACAGTTATTTCTATCTCTATGGAGACTTGAATATCGAAGCGAGGCTGCAATTAATCCACGAGGAATATCTCAGCCGGTATAACCGCAAGGATATCGATACGGGGATTGCCCTGCAGCAGCCGACAGGAATAACCGGGCTTACGGCGGAGTATCCCATTCTGGAGACCGAAACCGCCGCTGATAAGACTTACGTGAGCCTGAACTATGTAATCGGAACCTCCCTGGACCGGGAGCTGAATCTGGCCTTTGCCATTCTGAAAAGCATGCTGATGGACAGCAACGCCGCTCCGCTGAAACAGGCTTTGCTGGAGAGCGGACTCGGCAAGGATGTCGTCTCTTTCTATTCCGACAGTATGGTCCAGCCTATGCTTGGCATTGCCTTGACCCATTCTAATCCCTCCGCCAAGGAGGCCTTCGTGAATCTGGTCAGAACGACGTTAAGCCGCCTTGCCGCGGACGGCCTGGATGAGAAGCTGGTGCTGGCTGCGGTGAACAGCAAGGAATTTGAACTGCGCGAAGCAGACTTCAACCAGTACCCGAAGGGCCTGACCTATAATATGGAAGTGATGAAGGCCTGGCTGTATGACGGCTTGCCGTCCACGTATCTGGAGTATGAAGCTGCAATTGCGTCTATCCGCGAACAAAGTGCTAACCGGTATTTCGAGCGGCTGATCGAGACCTACCTGCTGAATAGCGACCACTGCAGCGTCGTTGTCCTGAAGCCTTCCCAGACCCTTGCGGCAGACAAGGAAGCGGCGGCCCGAAGCCGTTTGACTGAATATAAAGCCTCGTTGACGCCGGTACAGCGCGAAGAGCTGGTGCTGAATACGGAGAAGCTGCTGGCCCGGCAGAACCGTCCGGATGCCGCGGAGGATCTGCAGAAGCTTCCGAAGCTGTCCCTTCAGGACATTGACCGCAGCGCTCCGCCCGGGGTGCCCACTAAGGAGCATAGACTGGATGGAATCAAAGTGCTGCATCATGAAGCGGCTGCGGGAACCATCGCCTATATTAAGCTGTATTGGGACACCCGGGTTCTGACGGCAGAACAGATTCCTTATCTGGAACTGCTGGCGAGGGTACTGGGGCAACTGGAGACTGCGGCTTACAGCATTGAAGAGCTGACCAGTGAAATCGGGATCACAACCGGCGGCATCCGCTTTCAGAATGAGATATTTAGGGCCGGCACAGCTGGCGAAGGAAGCTACCAGCCCAAATTCAGCGCCCGCATCAAGGTCATGCAAGGCAACATCGGCGGTTCCCTGAAGCTGCTGCACGAGCTGCTCTACAATAGCAACTTGAATAATTTATCCAAGCTGCAGGAGATTGTCCGCCGGGAAGCCTCCGGCATGGAAGCAATGCTGAACCAGAAAGGCAATGAAATCGCAGCCGGCCGGGTGCTCTCTTATTTCACGGATAGAGGGATGCATGAGGAGCAGCTCGGCGGTATCGCCTATTACCGCTTCATCAAAGAGCTGGCCAGCCGGATTGACCAGCAGGCTGAACTGCTTGCTGACACTCTGAAGGAAATCTGCGGGCTTCTGTTCAATACGCAGAATGTAACACTGTCCGTAACCGGAACGCTGGATACGTATGCGGAATTCACTGCACACCTGGCGCAGCTGGATCTGCGGGACCAGCAGGTTCAGTTCTTGCCGCTGCTGTCTGCGCTGGACCAGGCGGGCAACGAAGGGTTCATGTCTGCCAGCCAGGTGCAGTATGTGGTCAAAGGGTATGACTTCACGAAGCTGGGGTTTGCTTATTCCGGCAAGCTGCAGGTGCTCAAAAGAATCCTCAGCCTGACCTACCTGTGGAATGCTGTCCGGGTCAAGGGCGGAGCTTATGGCGGCAATCTCGTTCTGCGCAGAGACGGTGTGC
The DNA here is from genome assembly GCF_038000205.1 of Paenibacillus sp. FSL R10-2771. Classification (NCBI taxonomy): domain Bacteria; kingdom Bacillati; phylum Bacillota; class Bacilli; order Caryophanales; family Paenibacillaceae; genus Paenibacillus; species Paenibacillus sp. FSL R10-2771. The sequence continues at coordinate 4,713,704 of NZ_JBBOBM010000001.1, read as the reverse complement.
TCCTGTTTACTTCTTACCGTGATCCGAATTTGCAGGAGACGCTGGAGATTTATGACCGGGCATATCTGTTTGCCGGGGAATTTGCAGCAGATGAAGAGGAGATGACGAAGGCGATCATCGGTACGCTGGCGATGGTGGACCAGCCGCTGAGTCCCGGTGCACAAGGACGGCAGGCGGACCGGCATTATTTCGAGCAGATTACCGCTGCAGACCTGCAGCAGGAACGGAATGAAATTCTGTCAACAACCTCAGGGGATATCAGGCAATATGCCGGCCTGCTTCAGGCAGTGACGCAGCAGAATTACTTCTGTGTGGTCGGCAATGAGTCGAAGCTGAAATCGGTCCGCGATCTATTCGGCAGCCTGGAGGAACTGGTGAAGTAATTGGCGTATTCTTCTGCAGTCCCGGTTAACATAACCGGGACTGTTTTCAGGTTATAGAGTAGCGGTGATGTATCTCCAGAAGGCTATTACAGACCACCGGTTATGCCGGACTCGCCCTAGGTTAATCAGCAAGACAGCCCAAGGCGGCGGAGGACTCCGGTTTTTTGCCGCGCGGAAATTTAGTTTTTGAATATTTAACTATTTAGATTTAAAATATAAGGATTACTGACTATGCGTATGCTTTCGAAGCAAGTAGCAAGTTTTGCTAAGGGGACTCCCATGGAGCAGATGCTAACATAACTTTTAGGAGGAACAACAAGTGGAACTTGGAATAAGCACCTTTGTCGAGACAACGCCTGATGTGAATACCGGTGAGACCCTGAGCCACGCGCAGCGGCTGCGTGAAGTGGTGGAGGAAATCGTGCTCGCGGATCAGGTGGGACTGGATGTATACGGCGTAGGTGAGCATCACCGGCCTGATTTTGCAGCTTCATCGCCTGCGGTTCTAATGGCTGCTGCTGCACCGCTGACGAACAGAATCCGTCTAACCAGTGCAGTCATGATTCTCTCGTCAGCTGATCCGGTGCGTGTATTTCAGGATTTCGCCACACTGGACGGGATTTCGAACGGCCGTGCCGAGATTATGGTAGGCCGTGGCTCATTTGTGGAGTCATTCCCGTTATTCGGCTATGATCTGAAGGATTATGAAGCACTGTTTGACGAGAAGCTCGATTTATTGCTGAAGCTCCGCGAGTCGGAGAAGGTGACCTGGAGCGGGAAGCACCGCCCAGCAATACATAATCTGGGGATTTACCCGCGTCCGGAGCAGAATCTCCTGCCTGTATGGATTGCGAGTGCCGGAAGTCCGGAGTCTGCGGTCCGTGCCGGCACACTGGGCTTGCCGTTTGCCCTGGCGATTATCGGCAATGTGAATCCTTCGGATTATGCCACGCATGTACGGCTGTACAAGGAAGCAGCGGCCAAGGCCGGTCATGATGTGTCACAGCTGCCGATTGCCTCGCACTCCCATGGCTTCATTGCGAAGAGCAATGAGCTGGCGCTAGAGAAGTTCTTCCCGTCCACTCACGCGAGGACGAATGTCCGGGCGGTGGAGAAGGGGCTGCCGCCTTATCACCGTGCGGATTATGAAGCGGCGAGCAGCTTTGACGGAGCGTTATATGTTGGCGATCCGGTGACGGTTGCCCGCAAAATCATCCACCTGTACCAGCACGTGGGGATCACGCGGTTCCTGCTGCATGTGCCGCATGGCTCCATGCCGCATACGGAGGTCATGGAGGCGATCCGCCTCTTCGGAACTGAAGTAGCGCCACTTGTGCGGGCGGAAGCCGCTCGTTTGAAGAACGTATAGCTGCTGTTTCCGCGAGAAACTTCTCATTGATCGCAAAATCCTGCACAAAGTACAACATTTTCTTCACTAACCCGGCCATAATCGGAATATGTTGTATGAAATACAGCATTACTCCTCCATCAAGCGGTTTAGCGGGAGAATTCCTGTATTTCATACAACAATTCACCCGTAGCCCCAGGCATCGCAGGCTCAAAGTTGCAATCCTTACAACATTTTAGATTTATTCCGTTCCGATGGACCTTTAGCGATGGGGCGGTTACTGCTTTGGGATTAGTCTAGTCGTATGTTTGGCTTATTTAACAAAGAGACCCCGGGACATTAGTCCTGGGGTCTTCGTCTGCTAATCAAGCAACTCTATAGATTGGGTGGGAAACTTAAGAGAAAAGGCGGAGCAGCGGAGGCTTCAAGTTATGGAAGCCTCGTAGATCGCAAGGGTGGACGCAGCAAGTATGCTATTAAATTCATCGTCACTCTGCTGATCGCTGAGGCCCTGGGACAAGGCGCGCGAGAAGCTGGCGATGAGTCCATGCTGGCGGGCCAGCTTCTCATTCGCTTCTGCCTGGGTATAGCCACCGGATAATGCCACGATGCGGACTACATGCGGATCTGCGGCGAGTTCGCTGTACAGATTATCTTCAGTTGGAAGAGACAGCTTCAGCATGACCTTGACGCCCTCTTCCAGAGCGGATAATTGGGCGGCCAGTTCGCGCTTCAGCAGCTGCTCGGACTCTGCTTTGTCCGGGCTGAGAATGTCTACTTCCGGTTCGATAATCGGAACCAGCCCGTAACCGGCGATTTGCCCCGCGACAGCAAACTGCTGTTCTACGACTTGCCGGATACCCTCCGCGTTAGCTTCATGGATTACTGAGCGCATCTTGGTGCCGAAGATATTCCTCTTGACTGCCCGTTCCAGCAGGTCATCAAGACCGGGAATGGGCTTCATGAGCTGAACCCCATTTTCCTGCGCGGCCAGTCCCTGATCGATTTTCAAAAAAGGCACGATGCCTTTCTGTTCCCATAAATAATCGGCGGTTAATTGTCCGTCTATGAAACGGTCCATCGTGTTCTCAAAAAGAATAGCGCCGAGGATATGCTCCGAATTAAATGCGGGACTCTGAATAATGCGTGTTCTCATCCCGTGGACCATCGCGTACATCTCTTCGTCACCGGAGTAGCGGTCTTCCTTAATGCCGTATTGCAGCAGCGCTTTGGGTGTGCTTCCCCCGCTCTGATCCAGAGCAGCTATAAAGCCCTTGCCTGTGTGAATTCTGTCCAATTGTTTCGTATTCATGGATATTTGTCCTTCCCTTCTACGAAATGAAATGGTGACTCCATCTGTTTAGTATAGCACTTTTGGTTGGGGACATACATTTGAGCCGGCAGAGCTTTCCATTTGAGTTGAGAGATATGGTATGTTACCTTGTTCAATAGGATGGTATGATAGGAAGCGGGGTGAAAATAATTATGACAAATGAAACAACCAATGAGACAGCCAGTGAGACAACCAATGAGGCAACAAACGGTGAAGCAGAAGCTGCCGAGAAGGTCATGACCGAAGAGAAATGGAACGAGCTGCTGAAGGCTGTTTTTCATAACGGCATTGTAGCTCTAAAAATGAGTTTCAGTGAAGTGGAAGGCCAGGTTCTGAATTTGGATACTTACGGCCCGGTGTTTGTGTATCGTGTCAAGGACAGTGCCAATGATGATTATTACTGCGGGTTCTTCCTTCGTGAGTTGGCCGGCAGATTCCAGTCCGGAAGCAGTCCGGAGATCTGGATGGCCTCCTTCTTCCACGAATTGATGAAGACCAAGGGAGGCAACTCCTTGCCTAAACCTCTTCCGAATGAAGAGGAAGCCAAGGCCGTTGTTGATAATGTGCTGGTTCCCATGTGCATCGCCGCTGTCCGTGAAGAGTTCGCACCGGAGCAGGTCCATGCAGGCCTGGCCTTTAACCCGGAGCACGGCCCGGTCTTTGAAGCAGGATTCCCTGCAATCACTGACGGGAACAACGTATGCGCGATCCCGCTTCATCTGTTGCTGACGCATTTGCAGCTGAACCGCGATCCTTCGGAGCTGCTGCTGCAGGGCTTGTACAAAATCCGTGAAGAGCACGGAATGGAGTAAAATGCAGGTAAAAGCATAAGATAAGCACAGGCCGCTCCTCTATGGAAGCGGTCTTTTGCTGCGAAATTAAGAGTGTATAGGTTACACACAGTCACTTCTCCTTCTGTTTCTGCCGGGTTCGCTGAATTGTCAAAATTACAGTTCTTACCGGGAGTAAAAACGATATATATGGGGTGTAGCGGATGAAGACGCTCTCAAATGCCATTATCGAAACCGGTTGGGTTAGGTTTCAACTGCACGAACGTACGCGTGCATTGAAATAGGATGGGCAACCTTGAATAGCAAAGAGGAGGACAACGATGTTGAGAAGAGGAAAAGTCTTAAGTTTGTTTCTGCTGTTCACGCTTTTGATCGCACTGGTGCCTACGGGGAATTCCAGCGCAGCTTCAACCTGGAATCTGGCCTGGAGCGATGAGTTCGACGGCTCTTCCCTGAACACCGCCAACTGGACTGCCGAGACCGGCACCGGCAGCGGCGGCTGGGGAAACAATGAATTGCAATATTATACGAACCGGGCACAGAATCTGCAGGTTACCGGCGGCAACCTTGTAATTACAGCGCAGAAGGAATCCTATGGCGGCATGAATTATACCTCAGCACGGATCAAGACTCAGGGCCTCAAGAATTTCACCTACGGCAAAATAGAAGCCAGAATCAAGCTGCCTTCAGGCCAGGGGTTATGGCCTGCATTCTGGATGCTGGGCTCCAATATCACCACGGCCGGCTGGCCGGCCTCCGGGGAAACGGATATTATGGAACGGGTGAATAATAACGCCTTCGTCAACGGTACAGTGCATTGGGATGCAGGCGGGCATGCCGAATATGGGCAGGTGTCCGGAAGTCTGGATTTCTCCCAGTATCATGTGTACAGCGTGGAGTGGGATTCGAAATATATCAAGTGGTTCGTGGACGGCAACCAGTTCAATCAATTCTATATTGAGAACGGAACAGGCAATACAGAGGAATTCCAGAAACCGTTCTTCCTGCTGCTGAACCTTGCGGTAGGCGGCAATTGGCCGGGCGCACCGAACAGTGCTACCAGCTTCCCGGCACAAATGCTGGTTGACTATGTGCGTGTGTATCAGGAAGGCGCTCCATCGAGCGGCATTGTCAGCGGCGGAGTATACACATTAATGTCCAAAGTAAGCGGCAAAGTGCTGGATGTGAAGGATGTCTCCACGGCAGACGGGGCCAAAGTGCACCAGTGGACTAATTATACTGCCAGCAACCAGCAGTTCAGAGTGGAGAGCACAGGGGATGGCTTCTACAAGCTTACTGCGATGCATAGCGGCAAGGTGCTGGATGTTCCGAATGCCTCTACTTCGAGCGGAGTCCAGCTGCAGCAGGCCAATGACAATGGCAGCAATGCCCAGCGCTGGAGCATCATCGATGTAGGCGGCGGCTACTACAAGCTTATATCCAAAGCGAGCGGGCTGGCTATGGATGTCTCCTCGTCCTCTACAGCGGATGGTGCGGCAGTGCAGCAATGGACCGACAACGGAACAGATGCCCAGAAGTGGCTGCTCACCAAGATTAACTAGGGTAGCCTGGCTATAACTCTAAGGCTTATACCATCTTCCCGCTCATCAGACCGGGATGCGAATGGAGATTATTGACAGGGGTACGAAAGACCGCGGAAGCTGCGGTCTTTCGTGCTTGTATATGCTTGTACGTGCTTGTACTAGAATAATATTATTCAAAGCGGATATTCTTGCTGAAGCGGACTAAGTTCCAGCTTGATCCAGCTCCAGCCGGCAGAATAGTCATACCACAAACATTCATTGATATGATAATGTTTATTGTAAACGTTATTATTCGGTGGGATAAATGGAATATTGGAGGCGATTTATGCAAAGCCGCGGAAATGCCAGGTCTAAACTAAAGGTGCTAACGATGCTAATCATGCTAATATGCTGCATGTCGCTTGTGAGTTGTTCTTCCGGTACAGATTCAGCGGCCGTCCAGACAGCTTCCCCGGAAGCGTCCGCAGCCGCAGCCGAAGGGACTGCGTCAGCAGCACCGCTGCAGACCCCCGGAATTCAAAATTTAACATTCCACAGTGAGGCGCTGGATCAGAAGATGCGGCTCAGTATTTACCTGCCCGTAGGGTACAGCACGGAGCAGCATTACCCGGTCCTCTATCTCATCCACGGCTATGGCGGCAAAGAAACGGATATGATCGCTGGCCTCGGGCTGCATCTGAATGCAGAAAGGCTGGCCCAAGCCGGTCAGATCCATCCGCTCATTATCGTCTCCCCGCAGATGGATAACAGCTATGGGCTGAATTCTTCTCCTACCTATGCAGTGAACGATCCGGGTGATCCCCTGACGACCTATAACGGGATGTATGAAGATTATCTGGTGAAGGATGTTGTGAATTATGTGGATTCGCATTTCAGCACGATAGCTGAGCGGGATTCGCGCTATATTGGCGGTATTTCAATGGGCGGTTTTGTCAGCCTGCATGCCGCGCTGCTGCACAGCGATGTCTACAGCAGGGCAGGCGGGCATAGTCCGGCGCTGTTTCTGGATGACTGGTCTTCGGTGGGCGGTGAATACGGCCTGATCCGATTCCTGTATCCGACAGAAGCGGAGCGGCAGGAGCGTGATCCGCTTATTTTGGCGAAGGATAGGGATTTAAGGGGTCTGGCAGTATACCTGGATTGCGGGGAAGAGGACAGCTACCGGTTCTATGAAGGTGCAGAGCAATTATATACACTGCTTAAGGATAAGGGCGTGCCGGTTGAATATCACTTAAGAGCAGGGAAACATGACGGGGAGTATTGGAGAGCCCACTTGGATGAGTATTTGATTTTTTATGCCGGAAGGACTAACTGACGATGATGCTTACGAATTATAAATTGAATTTTGAAAAGCTATGTGCTACATATAACTTGGGGTCACTGCGCACTGAGCCGGAGCAAATCTTCGGCGGGTTCCTGCACCGGATGTACCGGATGACCACGGATCAGGCAGAGTACGCAGTGAAAGCGCTGAATCCGCAGATTATGCTGCGGGAATCGGTGATGAATAACCTGACAGCCGCCGAGAAGGCCGCGGAGCTCGCAAGCAGACATGGAATCAATGCTCTCCCGGCTCTGCTGCATGAGGGGAGCTGTATGCATGAAGTGGACGGGCAGTATTATCTGCTGTTTCCATGGATTCAAGGCCGCTCTATATCTGCAGGCAACGCGGGGCTGGAGCACTGCAGCACTATGGGGGAAGCTCTCGCGGCTATACATGCCACAGACTTCTCTCCGCTCCATAATGAGCTCCATAGGGATAGCACAGCGGAACAATTGCAGACCGATTGGAAAGGGTATGCCGTACAAGGTCAAGTGATGGATCTTCCATGGTCCGCTTCCCTTATGGATGCTCTGGACAAGCTCTACCGCTATGAGGAATTGGTGAATGCTGCTATGCCGATCCTTAATGGCAACAGGATTATCAGCCACCGGGATCTGGACCCGAAGAATGTGCTATGGGATCATGACGGCCGGCCCGTTATTATTGACTGGGAGGCTGCGGGCTGGATCAACCCGGCGCAGGAGCTGGTTGAAGTGGCACTCTATTGGTCAGACTTTGAGAGTGGTCACATCCGCAAGGAGGCCTTCTGTACGCTGATTCAGGCTTACCGTAATCATGGGGGAGAGACGCGTGACCCCTGGCCGGAGGTGCTAAGCAGCGGTTACCACGGGAAGCTGGGCTGGCTGGATTACAGCATCCGGCGGTCGCTGGGGCTGGAAGGCCCGGATGAAGCGGAGCGGGAGCTTGGGACAAGCCAGGTGCTGCCTACGCTGCAGGCGCTGAAGGATTATGAAGCGTTCATTCCGCTTTGCCTGCAATGGCTTACGAACTTAAGTATGAACTAGAAGGAGTTGGGCCCCGATGGAAAAGAATAAAGTCACCTATGAATCTGTCGATCAATATATTTCCGCCTATGCACCAGAGGTCCAGGAGATTCTCCAGACCTTGCGCAAGGTCATCCGGGAGGCAGCGCCTGAGGCAGAAGAGAAGATCAGCTATCAGATGCCGACCTTCTTCCTGCATAAGAATCTGGTGCATTTCGCCGCATTCAAGAATCACATTGGATTCTATCCGGCACCGCAGGGAATTGAAGCGTTCAAAGAGGAACTTGCGAAATATAAAGGGGCCAAAGGCTCTGTGCAATTTCCGATTCATGAGCCGCTTCCGTATGAACTCATTACGAGGATCGTTAAATTCAGAGTGGAAGAAAATCAGCAGCAGGCAGCGGGTAAGGCACAGAAGAAGAAATAAGTAGTTTCAGGCAGAACGGGAGGCTGAACAAAACATATGATCAGGGTAATGGCAAGAGCATGCCTGAAGGATTCAGGCGAAGCGGGCAAGGATTATTTGCGGTCCGGCGGCGAAGCGGCAAGGCTGATCCGGGAGGGCCGCCTGATGACGGCTGCGGGATTCTGCTGGAATCACAATGTGTTCCTCTACTATGAATGTATGGAGGAAGCGATCCTGCCGGAAGAACTGCTGCCGCAGGCGGCGCAGTATCTGGCCGACTGGCCGGGAGAAGCTCAGCCCCGCCAATGGATTCCCCTGATCGATGTGTTTCACTTCAATGCGCCAGCGGATGCTGCGCACTGGCGGCGCAAGACCAAGCCTGAGCAGATGGTCGGAAGAGTGGCGCATCTGAAGCCGGAGAGGGTAGCGAGCTATGTCTATTACCACTATCAGCTGCAGGAGGAACAGGCTTTCCATGGACCGAAATACGAGGTGATCGGAATACATGAGAACCTCCTGTTCGGCTATCAGGAGTTCCCGGCAGTGGTGGAGGTACCCGTACTGCTTGGGAAGCTGGCTACATCCGGAACTCCGGAAGTGTGGGCGGACTCGCGGATGGATCTGCATTTCCAGCCATGGCCGGACGGCCATCTCTACTTCAAGCCGGTGGAGACTCTGTTTGCCCTGCAGGAGCCGCCGCTGGAATAGAGCTGTTATACATAGATTACATCCAAAAAGCACTCCGACGCTGGTACTGGCCGGGAGTGCTTTTTGGGGTTTGGGGTATAGCTTGGCTACCTGTTTCCCGAATAAATTATAAGCCTGCAAGCCATGCGGCCAATTCTTCGGTCTGGCTAAGAATAGCTATCGGGTCCCAGTAACCGGAACGGTCGCTTGTCCATAAGAACACATGATTATTCTTGACTGCGGGAAGTGCTCCCCAGATCGGGTCCGCCTGAAGTTCATCCAGCGTTTCCGAATCGGAGGTCAGAATAATATAATCTCCCGCATACTTGGGCAGGACCTCCGCAGAGAATGAAGCCCAGCCGGGATCGGCCATTTCCGCTGCAATCTCCGCAGGCGGCTTGAACCCGAATCCGTTGTATATCGGGTGGCCGCCTTTGCCGAAAGAGGTTCCGACGGCCATCAGGCTATTGTCGCCCGATTCAATAACGGAGAAGGTGCTGTCGGCAGGTATGACTTGGAGCACCTTTTCTTTGGCTCTGGCGGTACAGGGTGGAAGGCACTTTATAGGAGAGCGGGGATTCACCAGCCCTGATTGTGACCCGGCGGATATCTATGACCTTGCAATTCGCCTGATTCCATAGAGTGATTAGATCGTTGATGTCCAAACGCAGCCTCGCCTTCCCCCTGTCCTTAAGGACTTTTGAGAGTAAGCATAACATCTTCAGTGAAGTAAGCAAACCACTCAAGACAACGGAGCCACTGATAAACAATCCTATTCTAAAAAATTGAAAAATGGGGGAGCACATTTTCCCGGAATGCAAAACGAGCCTTGGAAGTGATTCCAGAGGCTCGTTATTAGAATCTTTTATTTAAGTTAATTGTTCAGTGGCTTTGTTGCCATAGGAGATTCCCTGCTTACAGCGCCTTATCATCAATGCTGTTCAGCCAGCTCTCAATATCCCCGATGACGGAGCTGACGCAGCCGTCCTCGAACGGTGAGATCAGTCCGGCGAGCTCTACCAGCTTCGTGAAGGACTGGCTTCCTCCAGCCTTGCAGAGGCGCAGATAATCCGACCATGCGGATTTGAAATCCTCATTCGAGCGTTTCCAGAACTGGAAGGCGCAGAGCTGGGCCAGCGTATAGTCAATATAGTAGAACGGGGAACGGTAGATATGCGCCTGCTTTTGCCAGAAGCCGCCCTGCTCCAGATAGACGTTGCCGTCATAATCACGGTGGGGCAGATATTTCTGCTCGATTTCCCGCCAGGCCTGCTTACGTTCAGCCGGAGTCGCCTCCGGGTGCTCATAGACAAAATGCTGGAACTCATCGACAGAGACACCATAAGGAATAAACAACAGACTCTCTGCCAGGTGGTTGAAGCGGTATTTGTCCGCATCCTGTTCGAAGAACTGGTCCATCCACGGCCAAGCGAAGAATTCCATACTCATCGAGTGGATTTCTGCGGCTTCAAAGGTTGGGAAAGCATACTCCGGAACACCGGAGTTGCGGCTGGAATACACCTGGAAGGCGTGCCCCACTTCATGGGTCAGCACATCAATATCCGCTGAGGTTCCGTTGAAGTTGGAGAAAATAAACGGTGCCTGATAGTCGCTGAAGTAGGTACAGTAACCGCCGAATTGCTTGCCCTTCTTGCTAACCAGATCCATCAGCCCGTTGTCCAGCATGAAGGTGAAGAACTCATCGGTTTCCGGTGACAGCTCCTTGTACATCTTCGCTCCGTTTGCCACAATCCAGTCAGCATCGCCCTTGGGTGTAGCATTCCCGGAATTGAAGCTAATGCCCTCATCGTAAAATTTCAATTCATCCAGACCCAGACGCTCCTTCTGGCGCTGCTTCAGCTTCGTTGCAAGAGGAACGATATTCTCAAGCACCTGCTTGCGGAAATTAGCAACCATCCCGGCATTGTAATCCGTACGCATCATCCGTTCATACCCCAGCTCCACAAAGCTGCTGTATCCAAGCTTGGCAGCTATGCTGGCCCGTACCTTGACGAGCTCATCATAAATCCGGTCGAGTTCCGGTTCATGCTCTGACATGAAGGCATATCTGGCTTCAAAAGCTCCCTGGCGCACAGAACGGTCAGTCGATGAATCATAAGGGATCAGCTGGGCCAGGGTACGCTCTTCACCGTCAAATCTAATTTTGGCTGAGGCGATCAATTGGGCGTATTCGGAGGACAGCTTGTTCTCAAGCTGTAAGTCTCCGATAACTTCAGGGCTGAAGGTACGCAAGGAAATTTCGGCCAAGCTTAGCAGCTGCGTTCCCCATTCCTGTTCAAATTCGGCTCTGTACCTGGAATTTACAAGTGCTCTGTAATAATCCGTTATGTACTCCTGGACCACCGGACCGATCTCGTCCATGTAATCCTGTTCAGCCTTGTAGAACTCATCCTCGGTATTAATCGAGTGGCGGACGCTGACCAGTGTCTCCATCGTACCAAATTTGCTGCGGAGCTCATTCATGGCGGCAACCGCAGCCTTCTGCTCCTCCAGACTGCCATTCTCCAGGCCTTTCAGCAAGGTTGTGAAATCGGTCTTAAATTGCTCCACATCCGGACGTTCATAACGGTATTCTGAGAATTTCATTGGATTATCAGCACCCTTTCTTTACCATATAAACCCCATTATATAATCGACTCCCGCAAAAAACCAACTTTTAGACAGTAAAGTTTAATTATATTTAATTTCTCAAGGCGAAAGGACAGTGAAACTTCCACGTTGTGTTACGGATAGTATTATTTTAGAATAGTAATGATCTGCATCCATAAAATGTAACTGTTACGGCGGCGCTCAGCGCTGCCCTGGGAGGTGAAGGACCATGTTTAGAATGAACCACTATGTGAACGGCACGCTCCATGCAAAGCCTGTGGAATAACTAAGGCGAAAGCTTGGCATGGAGCGGATAGTATTCGCCTGAAGTAACAGATAGGTACAGTTATTCATACAGGCTTTGCCCTTAAAAGATCAATTTTATTTTAAGGAGCGGGCCAAAGATGAAATGTGTAAATGCAGCAACGTTATTGCCAGATCACCTGCTGAAGGAAATTCAGCAATATATTCATGGGGAAGCCTTGTATATCCCCACCCGTCCGAGCAGCCGCAGAAAATGGGGCGAAAGCTCCGGTGCAGCCGGTTACTATAAGATCCGGAACGGGGAGATACGCAAATGCTTCCGTGAAGGCGCGGACATGAGCCAGTTGTGTGAGCAATATGGATTATCCATAGACAGCATCCGAAAAATCGTATATTCCAAGAACCCGCAGAGCTGATCTGCGGGTTCTTGCTGTGAGATAAAACAATTCTAGAAGAGCTTGGTATATAATGTTCTCTGCCTGTTCCGTAGAATGAAGGCATGACAGAGCCTCTGGAGGACGAAATGACTAAGAGAACAGGGAGAGCAGAATATAGAGCCTATACTCCGCAAGATATGATGAAGGTGCGGGAGTATATTTCGCGGGTCTACTCCAGGCTGAAACGGCCGAACAGCTGGTCCATTGCCCGCTGGGAATTTGAAGTATTCTTTATTCAGAAGAGAGCGGGCATGTTGCCCGGCTGGGAGCAGCATATAGGACTGTGGGAAGATGAGGCGGGTGAGCTGGCCGCCGTTGTCTGCCGTGACGGGGACTACTATTTTCAGCTGGATACGCTGGAGCCGCAGGAGGAGTTACTGAGCGAAATGTTCGGATTCATAGAAAAGAGTTCCAGTCCGGACAGCCCTAAGCTGGCCATTCCGAAATTCATGCCCGCGCTGGAAGCGATGGCGCGCAGCCGGGGATATAAGCTGCTGCGCAATGAAAGTGATAATATCATTTCGGTCGCGCTGGATCAGGAATTCCGGGCAGACCTTCCCCATGGCTTCACCCTTTGCTGCGGGGATGAAGTCAGTGACCATGCGAAGGCGCAGGGGCATATTATGGCTTTTGACTATGCAGGCACGAAGAAAGCGGAGCAGACGCTGCAGCATTATGGCGGACTTCGGGAAGCACCGGGATACCGCCCCGGGCTGGATCTGTCGCTGGTGAACGCTGCGGGAGAGGTCGTGGCCTTCTGCAATATTTTTGTGGATGAAGCGAATAGGATCGGCATGCTCGAACCGGTTGGAACACATGTGAATTACAGAAGACAGGGGCTGGGCAGAGCCGTGATATATGAAGGCCTGAACCGTCTGCGGACGCTGGGCATGGTCAAAGCGTATACGGGGCCTATGCAGCCCTTTTACCGGAGGATTGGCTTTGCGCTGGAGGAAGAGATGACCATCTGGGAGAAACAACGCGGGTGAAAATGCGGGAATGAAATTGCAGGAATGAAATTAGGGAGAATAGTGTGGACTCTCTCCTGGGGAGACTATTGCAGCCCAGGCTCAATTGTAGGATAACCTTTGATAAGACGGGATTTGAAACAGTCAAGATGTTCAGCGGGGCAGGGACGGGTATCTGGCGCCACTTAGCGGTTGTAGCCGAGCTGAAAATCATATATAGAGAGTACAGTAGTTGAATTTGTACAGTGGCCGAAAGCCGCCGAAAGCCGCCGAAAGCCGCCGAAAGCCGCGGAGAGTCGCGGACTGAGATTCCGTTATTTTGGATTTATGGACGGTTTTGGGTTGTTCGCGGACTGAATGCCATCCAGTGCGAGTAGACAATGCCGTCTGCACAGGTCTTTGAATCTTCTGACATCCAGATCTCTGGCATGAGGGCCAAAGCCCTGGATCTCGATTCCGCCTTTTGCTCCACCGGGCATATACGCCAGATCCAAATAGCGGTAGCCGTTATTGAAATCCCGGACCTCCCATTCCGGAAAGAGATGATTGAAATATCCGATAGCGGGAAACCAGACAGTGCGCAGAAATTCTCTGGTTCCGTGCCCTAGGCCTTTTTGGAGCAGCTCCAAGCGTATTGCACCTGTCTCCTCATGAATCTGTTCCTGCAGCCATTCTTCATAAAATCTCGACATTGCCGTATCTCCCCTTGCGAATAGTTTGTCCCCTGAGTTTGAGCTGAGCTGATCCGATCCGAAAAACAAGAAAAGCCGCCGCAATACAACGTATCCGGTAGGCTAGCTCCAGACAAACGTTCTATTGCGGCGGCGTGTGCTTCACGACCTATAATGGTTATTATACCGTATTACCGCACAGCTTTGGCATCTTATTTCACAACGCCCGGAAAGCGACTTGGATCATACTCGATCTGCCAATGTTGTGATAAGGTGGGAAATCAGGACTTGGTAAAATACTAAGGAGGATTCAAGGTTGAAGAAACACAGAAGCAAGCGGAGAACCGCTTTGCGGATATTGATGATTGGCCTGCTGCTAATCGTCCTGCTAATTGGAGTAGGATTCGTCTTTCCGACATGGACTCCAGGTATTAAAGGAAGCAACAGTATAAGTACTCTGCAGCAGATTAAGATTAACGGCGCCAGGCAGGAAGTGATGATACGGGGGAAGGACCGGAGCAATCCGCTGGTGATTTTTGTACATGGCGGGCCAGGGGTCCCGGAGACTCCGTATGTAAGGAAATATCAGAATCTGCTGGAGCAGAATTTCACGGTTGTCCAGTATGATCAGAGGGGCAGCGGGAAGTCCTATCATTTCTCCGAGGATTATTCGAATTTGACTTCAGAGTTATTGGTGGAGGACTTATTGGCCCTCACTGAATATCTTGAGCGGGAGTTTGACCAGAAGAAAGTGCTGCTGATCGGCCACTCCTACGGTACATACATAGCAACACAGGCGGTAAGCAAGGCGCCGGACAAGTTCAGTGCCTATATCGGGATTGGCCAGACGGCCAATTGGGTTAACAGCGAGCTGGAAAGTCTGCAATTCATGATCGATCAGGCGAGGCTTGCCGGCAATAACGCAGAGGCGGAGGAATTGGAGCACTTGAGGGAACCGGTTAGAACAGGAGACGCGATCAGTCCCCGTGACAAAATCAGCAAATACGGCGGTTCAGTAAGACAGATTGACGACATCACCGATCTTTTCAAAGGTTTACTGTTCGGAACGGAGTATAATTTGCTGGACGCCGTCCGCTTTTTCAAGGGGAATTCGATCTCGGAGCTTAAACTGCAGCCAGAATTGTCAGAGCATGATATGACGGAGCTGGTGGATCACATGGATATACCCGTTTATTTTGTCATGGGGAAATATGATCTGATGACCTCGGTGAGCGAGGCGCGCAAATATCTGAATGAGCTGGAGGCGCCGTATAAGGAGTTCGTGGTGTTCGACGAGTCGGCACATTATCCGCAGTTTGAAGAGAAAGAGAAGTTTGCACAGTGGCTGAACGAGACATGGGCTAAATTACCGCAATAGCGTACGTTCTCTGGGCGGTACATTAGCAATTGCAGCGGAAGCCGAGATTGAACGGCGCACTATCCTAATCCAAGGATGGTGATGCCGTTTCTTTTTGTATACAAGTATCCTGACCTGCTGAAATTGCAGCTTGAAGCGGCTGTAGCGCAGCTTGCGCAAAGGCCATTGTATAAGTCTTTTAGCAAAAATATACTGTAACTGTAAGGAGAAGCGCAGGAGGCGATGGGCGATGAAAATTACAATTGAGAACGTTCCGGAGGGCGGTGAGCCTGAAATTATTCTAAGGTGCAACGACCCGGATGATTCCTTGCTGAGGCTGATCTACTCTGTGAACTCCAGCTCCAGAAAGCTGATCGGGATGAGCGATTTGCAGCTGCATATCATTAGTCCAAGGGATGTGTATTACTTCGAGGCGGTGGATCATAAGGTGTTCATTTATTGCCACGAGAAGGTGTACGAATCCCGGCTGAAGCTGTATGAGCTGGAGATGGATTACGAGCATGGGGATTTTTTCAGAGCATCCAAATCGACCATCCTGAATGTTGCCCGAATCAAATCACTCAGCCCGGTACTCTATGGAAGATACGAAGCGCTGCTGCAAAACGGTGAAAAGGTCTATATCTCCAGACAATATGTCCCTGTGCTTAAACAAAAATTAGGGTTGTAGCGGATGATTCGTGCTGGAAGAAATGAGCTGCTTAATATTCGGGAGGGAATATCATGATTACAACCGGTAAATATATATCTTTTTTCGTGAAAGATCTGTTAACGGCCTGCGGATTTTTGACGGTACTTGCGGCGGTTGTGCTGGCTCTGAGTTCTACGGAGACGATCAACGGCTCGCTGTTTATGCAGCTGTTCCTGGGGGCCTTGGCATTTACCTGCTTCCGCTATGCACTGGTGAATACCTATGAGGTTGATAAAAAAGTACAGACAATCAGCTTCTACATTTGTTTTATCCTCGCCGATGTTTTTGTGATTCTATGGCTGTGGCTGTTCGCTACAGGTCCCCGGCTGCTCGATAACGGAGTACTGGTGCCGTTCGTCATCGTAATTCTCGTAGTCAAAACCATGGTTTACACAATGATGCACATTGACGGTAAAAGGGAAGCCAAGCAGCTGAACCAGAAGCTGGAGGAGTATAAGAAGGACGGGGATAAATAAGCAGTAAGAAGTTAGCAGATAGCCTCCACACGTGCAGCCTTATAAACGAATATTCGAAAGCCGCCTTGGTGCCGGATCTGCCAGGGAGGCTTTTTATTTGGTTTATTGTATTTAGAGAACACAAAAATCCTGTTACCATTCTGCAAATTAAGCGTAACTAAGACGGTGTTATACATAATCTTCCATGGAGCTGATATCATGCTGCTTAACAGATCATCACTGATAGAGATGATGAATGGTACGGGTGAGCCAGAAGTCCGGCTTGAGAAATCACTTAATTTGTACCTGGAGCGGTTCGGTCAGCTTGAGCCGCAGATCCGCGCTTTTGTTCCTGAAGCGGACGCTGAACAACGGCTTGGCCGGGAAAAAGCGCTGCTGCTGCATACTTACAGCGAAGCTGACAGCAAACTGCCTTTATTCGGCATTCCTGTGGCGGTTAAGGACTTGCTGCATGTGGAGGGACTGCCTACCCGGGCCGGTTCGCAGCTACCCGCGGATCTGCTGACCGGACCAGAGGGCTCTTTGGTCCTAAGACTCCGCTTACTCGGCGCGTTGATTGCCGGGAAGACAGTTACCGAGGAATTTGCCTATAACGGGCCTATTGCAACGCGTAATCCGCATAACACCGCGCATACTCCCGGCGGGTCAAGTGCAGGCTCAGCCGCTGCGGTTGCTGCGGGAATCTGCCCGCTGGCGGTCGGTACCCAGACACTGCGCTCAGTCATCGCTCCTGCATCCTTCTGCGGCGTGGTCGGATTCAAGCCGAGCTATGGCCGGGTTCCGCTGGACGGGGTGCTGCTGCTCTCGCCTTCTTTTGACACCATCGGCTTCTTCACTCAAGATTTGCCTGGTATGGAGGCCGCCGCAGCTCTGCTTGTACCGGATTGGGAAGCCATTCCCGCTATATCTGACCGCAAGCCGGTCCTTGGCGTTCCCGCCGGGGTGTACATGGAGTTAATGAGTCCGGAAGTAAAAGCTGTCTTCATCGCTCAGATAGGGATACTCGAACAGCTGGGCTACCAAGTCCGCCACGTGGATATGCCCTGGAAGGATGAATTCATCTATGGAGATGCCATGATTCGGTTTATCGAGGGAGAACTGGCGCGGGAGCATGAGCATTGGTTCGCGGAGCATAGGGAGGAATACGGACTTCCAGTTCAGGAAGCTATCGTTAGAGGCAGGCAGATTCCGGATGAGGAGCTGGAGCAGTACCGGGGACAGCAGATGATTCTGCGGCGTGATCTGAAGGAACTTATGGTTCAGGAGGGCATCGACCTGTGGGTGTCGCCAGCCCAAGGAGGCACGGCACCCAAGGTAGAGGAGAATAATACAGGCTGGGCAGGAATGCCTGCCATCTGGGGATTCGCCGGATCGCCGTCAATCAGTCTGCCGGCTGCAATGATCGGGAGTATGCCGCTCGGCTTCCAGTGCATCGGCACCCATGGAGAGGACGAGACACTGCTGGCTTGGGTGCAGGAGCTTTGGCCTCACTTATGCACAAGCGCATAAGCCTCCAGCAATTTCTCCACAGGGATATCATTAATCCGCAGGCTGGATATTTCACATTGCGAGATATTTACGCCGGACAGATCACAGCCGCTGAACTGACTTCCTGCCAGATCACAGCGTTCGAACCGGGCGGGATTACCGGAAGCACCCAGACTCGTATCATGGAAATGCACACCATCCAGTGCCACCAGCGCAATTTCGCTGCCGCTTAATCTGGAGTCGGCAATCAGGACGCCGGTCAGATTAAGATTGGTGAACCGGGACCCGCTCAGGTTGCAGTCACTAAACAGGCTGCCGTGCAGATTGCTGTTATTGAAGCTGGCCGTCGCAAGATTTATGTTGTAGAAATCAGCCTTATCCATTGCACAGTTCTCAAACTCCGCTCCGGAGAGCCGCTGATCTTCAAACTGGATTCCCTGCTCCTCTGGAGCTGGCAGGGATCCGGTTATTTTCATATAGCCGTATTCATCCGGGGATTCGTAGATTCGCATATACCCGGATTTTTCATAGAAATAGTGGTTGCTTAGCTGTTTGCTTGAGGTTTCCAGCTTCCATGTACGCATTGCAGGATACTGCTCTTCAAGGAAGGAGAGAATCTTCGAACCATAACCCCGGCCTTGATAGGAATGATCGATGTAAATTTTGTCAACCCGGGCATGTCTGCCTACTATATGTACGTTTGCACCACCAATGATCTGCGAGCCGTCTTCAATTACATAATAATCAGTTTCTCTTATGGCATACCTGTGTTGCTCAATTGAATCATAACCCGGCGGGCGGAGATTGTTGTCCTGCAGCGCTTCCCCCGGCAGCCAGCGCTGCATTTCCCGGTCAAATGTTCTTTTCATAACCGCAGCCAGTTGTTCGGCATCTTCGGCCATAGCTTTGCGAATATTAATCATAGACCCTCACTCCAGTTGGCTAATAGAATTATCTACAATTATAACGAAGCCTGCAGCGGAATGCCGGACAGAAATTGCGGATGTTAAATACATACTCAGGAGGGACCTATGGAAATAAGAAAAGCTGTTGTAGCTGATGCGGCGGTCATTTTGGAGAATAGGCTTGTTTTTATTGAGGAGGTTACGCATGCCGTATTGCCGGCAAATTTCAAGGAAGAGACTTATGCTTATATTCAGGAGAATCTCGCCAATGGGAGGCTGGTTTGTTATATCGCTACTGAGCAGGACAGAATCATCTCCATTGCAGTCATGAGCACCTATGAAGTTCTGCCCACAGTCAGCAACCCCTCCGGTAAAAAAGGATATCTCTATAATGTGCATACTGCTGCAGCGTTCAGGAGACAAGGCTTGTTTACCCGTGTGCTCCATACACTAATTGAAGAGGCTGAACGCCTCGGTATAGCTGAAATATTCCTCGATTACACCGCAGACGGGAGAATGCTGTACGAGAAATTAGGGTTTAAGCATTTGGAGAAAGAAATGGTTCTGAAAATACGTTAACGGATGAAATAATTGAGTGAAAGGATTGAACCGTCTGGAGGCTTGGACCAGAGATGACCTGTGGGTGTTGTTGTATAAGTTAAAATCCTGCACGAAATACAACATTTCCGCTAGAATATCGACCCAAATCCCAAATTGTTGTATAAAATACAGCATTTCCTCTCCGCCCAGCAGATTAACGGGGAGATTCTTGTATTTCGTACAACAATTCTCCTAAACTCTCAGGTAACTCTGCATTCGAGTTGTAATCCGTACAACATTTAGCTACCTCCCGTTTGACCGCGGGCCATTCATTGTTGATTTGGGATAAAAAAATGCCCATTAGCAAAACGGAAGCGGGCTGCTCCCGTTATGCTAATGGGCTGCTCCCGTTATGCTTAAGGGCTGTTTCTACTTGCCGCCAGGCTTAGAGGCGCAGCGCTTCAGGAAGCGCACATCGATCTCGCCGCTGCCAGCAGTATTAGGCTTCAGGCCAAGGGAGAAGGCGTTCCGCTTCAGCAAGGACTTCACCTGGCCGGGCGTCAGGCAAGGGCGGAGCTGCAGCAGCTGCGCCGCTGCACCGGACACGATCGGCGTAGAGATGCTGGTGCCGGAGAGCTTGAAATACTTCCTGCCAACCTTGTTTCCCGGCAGTTCGCGGACCAGCTGGGAGCCGGGTGCACGCAGGGAGATCACCGAATCGCCGGGGGCAACAAGATCAGGCTTCACCTTACCGCCGGGAGCCGGTCCTCGGCTGGAGTAGACGGCGATACGGTCGTCCTTTTGCGTCACTGTCCGGCGGTCACTCACGGCTCCGACGGTGATGGCGGAGGGACTGATTCCGGGCGACTCAACCGTTCTGCGCCCGGGTCCGCTGTTGCCGGCGGCGATGACTACAGTGAGTCCGGCTTTGACGGCTTTCTCAACCGCCTGGACAAGAATATCGTCCTTGGCAGAAGGGCTGACCGGTCCGCCGAAGGACATGGACAGGATGCGCAGCTTCAGCTTTTTGCGGCGGGCCATGCACCATTCAATGGCTTTAATGATGGTGGAGTCATAACCGTCGCCGTTTTTGTCCAGCACCTTAATTCCGACGATCCCTGCTTCAGGTGCCGGCCCTCTGTATTTACCTTTGCTGGACCAGCCGTTCCCTGCGGCATCGCCGGTAATATGTGTGCCATGCCCGTTATCGTCATACGGACACTTCCGGTGATTGATATAATCCTTGAAGGCAATAATCCGGTTCACAGGCCGGGTCAGATCGGGATGCGGATACACACCGGTATCGAGCACGGCGATATTGATGCCTTTGCCGGTAAGCCCTCTTGAACGCTGAACGGCGGTGGCACCAATGGACGGGGTAGCGATATTTAAGGTGGTTTTTTTGATGCCATCAAGATAGACCTTGTGGACCCCGTTCCAGCAGCATACCTGCTCCAGACATTTGAGCGTAACCCGGGAGGCAACTGCGCGATGCAAAGGCAATTGATGTTTAATTGGAAAAGCGTGTGTCCCCAGATGCTTCTGCAGTGCCTTCATTCTGGCTGGAGTCAGCGGATGCTTGAACTGTATAATGACCGGAATGGCAGCCGGTTTCGCGGTGGATGTATAGGACTTGCGGATCTTTTGCTTCAGCGGACGGTTAAGCTTGGCGGCATGATGCTGAACCCATAACTTATCAGTCATTAATGTGATCACCTCTATGGAAGCATAGTATGCGGCCGGGTGATCAGTGGGTACGAATCTATTTATATAGGACACTGCTACATTTCTATGAATATCAGGCAATAACGCGTGTCGGCCGGTTCTTCATTTGCATTTACTACTGTATTCCAACAGAAAGTGGTGAAGCAATTGAAAGAATCAGAGAAGAAAGCATTAATGGCAAAACGTCTCCTTATGGCCAAAAAAGCAAAAGCATCGGCGGTAGTAAGACCCAAGAGACGGCGGATCAAACAGGTTCTCACCAATTTCATCGTGCTCGCAGTAAATAACAACAATGTCCCTTATGAAACGCAAGGCTGGACGGCTACGTTGACCAGAAGCTCAGGCACGGTTACCACCGCACAGTTCGATGAATTCGGTGTAGCCCAATTTAACACAATCAGCACTCTGACAACTATCAGCTACACCCTTAGAATTATTGATGCGGATAATGTTCAGCGTACTCAGAAATTCGTCCCTGCCAACCGTGAGTTCTTTGTAGCCCGTTTCTAAGAGACCGGCGCGTCCTGTTCTATACGGGGCGTGCCTTTTACTATACAGAATAATAGATATGATTCCTTGTACGTTTAAGCGAAATGTGAAATTATAGAAAAAAGAGTTTTATCATACATAGCAGGGGGAACAACGATGAAAAGCTATTTTGTTCATAATGGAACTGCTTTATTGCATGTGCTGGAGAGCGGGATGCCGGGTGCTAAAGCACCGTCCCTGCTCGTGGTCAGCGGATTGTGGGAGCCGGCGGAGCGGGCGATTCCGCTGCTCAGCCATTTACCGGTCATGTAGTGGCTTTCAGCTTCCGCGGCCGCGGCTTAAGCTCTACACCGGATACAGGTTATGATCTGGAAGATCATTTATCCGATATTGAGGCTGTAGTTAACCATAGCCTTCTTACAAACTATATTGTACTCGGCTTCTCCCGGGGCGCTGCCTATGCTCTTGGCTGGAGCCTAAGGCATCAGGATCAGATGAGGGGCCTTATCCTGGTTGATCAACCGCCGGTTCACAGGGCCATGTCCCTTGAAACGTTGGAGTTCTGGAGCAGCCTTGTCTATCAGCAGGTGCCTCTTCTGAACTATATCCGCCGGGAGGCTTTGCAGGGAATGGGGCGGGAAGCCCGTGAAGTGGACTTCTCGGCACAACTGCCGCAGCTTGCAATTCCCGTCACGCTGTTTGCCGGCAGGAATCCGGAATCTATGATCCCATCGGATATATCAGATGAAGTAATGGAGAAGTACCGCACATTGGTGCCCTGCTGCACTGTAGTCGAATTTACACAGTCCGGGCATATGATTCCGGATGAAGAGCAGGCAAAGTATATAGCTGAGGTTGAGAGATGTATGTCTGAGACTTTTCGCTAAGAGGAGGTAAGTCTGTGTTTAACTGGATTCAGAATCATACGAGACTTGAGTATATCACGGAGCTGGAGCCTTTCGATTTCAGCAGCGTGACGGAGCAGGAGCGTATCCGCAGAATGGAGCCGCAGGAGCAGCCTGCTGAAATGACTGCACTCGCGCAATATTTCATAGCTGCCAGTGCCTGGCTAACGGAGAATATGTCTATTACGATCCCTATGCGCAATGAAGAAGCCGCGAAGCGGGTGCTGGAAGAGGTTAGCCCGCATTTCAACAAGGTTCTGCAGTACACTGCTGCGGACAGAGGAAGTGGGATGGTTCTGCAGAAGCTGAAGCCGGCGTCCAAAGCACTCTTCGGGGCTGCACGCACCGCAGCGCTGCCGTTAATGGAAGATCTCTACCGGCATCATGATATCGGTGTATGGGATGCCGGCAAGCGGAGTATTGTGAATTATACCGTTAACCGTGCGGAGCTTGAACCCTGTGAAGGTCCGGAAATAGAGAAGCTGCAAGCCCTGCTGCATAAGCTGTATCTTGATCCGCCAGGGGAGGACTTTGGGCTGGCCCCGCTGGGCTGGAAGTTTGAGGATTCCCTTAAGGATTCCCTGATGCTGCGCTTCCTGGCAGGATTCACACCGCATCTGACGCTTGCTGTGGATTCCGGCACCATGGAAGTCATTAGCATTCATCTGTCTCAGGAGGAATTCAGCCGTCCGGTTCTGCTGCGCTCGGGATGGCCTAAGCCGCCGCGCAGGAATGGGGATTATCTGTATCTGGATCTCGGCAGGAAGCTCGTATATGTAGTCGATCTAAGCAAGCAGGCCAAGCTTGAGAACTGGGCTGATCTGCATGAAGAGGCCCGGGTGTACCATATCCTGCCGGACGGGGATTTTGCCCGCTTCAATCACCTTACCGCTGAGCCGAAACCGGCTGGTGTGGGCTTATTCTTTGATACAAATACGATTGGCAGAATGCTGGAGACAATCAACCTTGAGCTGGAGTCTTTTTGAAATAATAAATACTATAGAGGATCAGCGGAATGACCAGGAAATTGGCCAGCTGAATATATAGCAGATAGTCGAGCAGCTTGAACATATCGAACAAATCCCGCGAGAACAGGTACGAGAAAAGTATCGTCAGCGCGCAGACATAATGCTCCTTGAACCGGATCTTCAGGCCCGACAGCCGGATCAGCTCCATCAGTGCAAAGAAGCAGACGATATAACGGATGAACCAGCCGGCGACCACCTGCAGCATGACGAATAGCTCACCGGCCTCCAGGAAGCCGAAGGCGCTGATAATCTGGGTCTGTGTCAGCTTGGGGAACAGCAGGTTGACCGCACGGTCCGGCCCGAAGGTAGTAATGACGCCAAGCATCGAGAAGATCTGCATCTGGATAATGAACAACAGGGCAATCGACGTATGCAGGAGCAGCTTGGATTTGTCCCGCACACTGTCCAGGTAAGGGATCATAATGGTGACACAGCTAAGTGCGCCGAGAATCTTCAGGGTGCTCAGCAGCAGTGCAGGGGTTACTCCATGCTCCAGGATCGGATAGATATACTTCATGTCTTTGTATTTATGAGTCAGGAAGGCGAGCAGCATACCGGACAGGCTGATGAAGAAGATCACCACAATTGTCGTAATCGTTACGGAAGCAATCCCTTTTTTGACCACATAGACCGTCGCTACCGCAGTCACCAGTATAAAGACCCATACAGGCGTGAACAGCTGGAAACCGGTGTGAATGACACTGGCCTCGGCGCCCGCACTCTCAAATATAGTTAATAGAAGGGTCAGCAAAAACAGCACGGAAAAAAAGCCGCCGCCCCATTTGCCGAGCGATTTCGCATAGATGTCGAGCAGGTTATAATTTTTAGTCCTCTTCTTAATCGTCAGAATAACCCACATGTAAACAAGAATACAGGCTGAAGCGGCAATCATCGCAATCCAGGTATCTCTTCCGCCTAGCCGGATGAATGACGAGGGGAAGGTCTTAAGAGTGACAATCGCCAGGCTGCAGATGATGAAAAACAGATGTTTGGAGTTCATACTTCCCACTAGTACGCCTTCTCTCAGAAAAATTTAGACTTAACCTTTAGTATGGTCCGCTGTAAGGAATATTATTCCGGGAATCCGGCATACTATCCCTACCACTTAAGAAGGGCGGGAACCCGGATGACCGTACAGGCGAGTGAGCTTTCCTCTATACTAAGCGGCTGCTTTGATTTCATTAAGCGGGATATCGTGATGAACGATGCTGTCATTACTCTCTTTTATATAGAGACTATTTGTGATTCTACCTATATCAGCCAATATATTATCGAGCCGCTGTCGCAGGCGTCAGGGGGGATTACCAGCAGGGAAGAGGTGGGTAAGGCCATCTATGCCGCTAAATTCGGGGAGGTCCGGGATGCGGACGAGGCGCTTGAGCATCTGCTGGCAGGTGATCCGGTGCTGATTTTTGAGCAGCTCCAGTATGCTGTTTATTGTGACGCCCGCAAGCTGGAATCCCGTCCGGTTGAGAAATCGCAGTTCGAAGCGTCGCTCGTCGGCTCGAACGAGAGCTTCAATGAGCTGCTGGTCAACAATGTCAGCCTGATCCGCAAACGGATGGCTACGCAGACGCTGAAGATCGAAAGCCATATTCTGGGCAAGCAGTCGAAGACGCAGGCGGTTCTGCTCTATGTGGAGGGGACGGCTCCGGAGGATCTTGTCGCGACTGTCCGCCAGAAGCTGGAGGCTATGGACAATGAATTCGTGCTGGGCGCACAGTATGTTGCGGAAGCCTTAAGTCCGGGCAAGACAATGTTCGATACCATAGGATACACCGAGAAGCCCGATGCGATAGTCGCCAAGCTGTTTGAGGGCAGAATCTCCGTAATTGTGAATGGTACGCCGTTTGCACTGACCGCGCCCTGTTTCTTTTTTGAGAACCTGCAGTCCCCGGATGATTATGCCACCAACAGGCTGTTTGTTACGCTGCTGCGCTGTGTGAGATTCGGCTCGGTGCTGGTATCGCTGCTTCTGCCGGGATTCTATGTGGCGCTGACAACGCATCACTTCTCGCTGATTCCTTCTGCGTTTGTGTTCAAGCTTGCCGTGTCCCGTTCGGGGGTGCCTTTTCCGACAGTGGTGGAAGCGGTCCTGATGTTCCTGTTCTTCGAGCTCTCCCGGGAAGCGGGACGGCGGCTGCCGCATCAGATCGGACAAGCGCTCAGCATTGTAGGTGCCCTGATTCTGGGCGATGCCGCTGTCGGCGCCGGACTGGCTTCCCAGGCTACAGTGGTCGTGACAGGGATTTATGCCATTACCTCGTTCATTAATCCGCGTCTGACCTCGGCCATTTCTGTATGGGCAGTGTTCTCTATCATCATGTCTGCCTGTTTCGGGCTGCACGGCTTCTATCTGGGATTCATCCTGCTGGTGGCCCATTTGGGATCGCTGAGATCCTGTGATTATCCGTATCTGTTCCCGCTGGGCACCGAGAAATCGTTCCGCGCCGCCAATCTGGATGTGCTGGTCCGGGGACCGCTGAGCAAAGTATCGAAACCCTTCCTGTACCGGGGCAGAAAATGATCAAGGCGCTCCGCAGAAAAGTACTCGTCACACTGATGCTGGCGGTGCTGCCCCTCCTGCTGGCTTCCTGCTTGGGCTACAGGGATCTTGACCACATCGCATTCGTGACCTCCATTCTGATTGATCAGGATGAGGAGGAGAATCTCGTTTTTTATTTTGAGACGCTGAACTCCATCCGCAACTCCTCCAAAGAGGCGAACCAGGAGGAACGGATTGTATATAAAATAGCGACCCAGAATCCGGGTGATGCAATCAACCGGCTGGAGACCCACACCAGTGCCCCGGTTACCCTTGCCCACAACAAAGTAATCCTCTTCACGGAACGCTTTGCGGCGGGCGGGCTGGACCAGGCATTTGATATTTTTGACCGGTGGCAGGAATCCAGCACACGTACACTTCTGGGCGTGTATGTAGGAGAGACAGAGGATTTCATCAAGCCCAACCACGAGGAAGAGGTTATGACCGGCCTGTATCTCTATGACATGCTGGGCAACAAAGCATCCGTAACCTCCTATGGCGTCAAGCTGAACATCAAGGAGTTCATGAATCAGAAGATTATCGGCGATCATGTGAATTCCATGTCGATCATGAATGTGTCCAAGGATAAGGATACTAAGGGGCAGTATTTCCTGGACGGACTGGCGCTGATTAAAGAATATAGAATGGTAGGCAGACTGAGCAGCGAGAAGTCCATCTACTTCAACTTCCTGCTCGATAACGAGGTATCGGGCAATATCAATACACAGAATCCCGAGGACCGGACGAAGACGGTGAGCCTGCTGCTGCAGAATAACCGCTACAAGTCCAGGCTCGATTATAAAGACGGCATACTAAAGATGGAGATAATCCTTAAGCTGAACACCGATGTATCCTTAATCCAGGGGAAGCTGAAGCTGAATGAGGAGAATATTGCGAAGCTGGAGGCGTCCATGGCAGCGAAGATCAGAGCCGATTGTCTGGCGCTGTTTCAGAGATGGAAGGACAAAGGGACCGATATTTTTGATATCCAGGAGAAGTTTGACCGGAAATATCCTAAGCTCGCCGGCCGGAATATCATCGGGAGTACAGAGCTCGACCTTAAGGTTACGGTAGATATTAACGGCACGACAACGCTTAGGGATGCGGAATAGCAATATGATAATTATAGAAGCTGTTATCACGGCCATAAAGGCTGAGGTTGCAGCTTCTTTTTGTTATGACAGATTTCATGCCGCGAATAAGCGGCTTGCACGGGCTGTTGTATCTTTTGTCAAGATTTAATGCGTAATATTTATAAAATATTGTTCGATTATACAAACCAATCCGCAAATTTTAGCTATAATGACAATAAACCTGCCACGAACATTTCAAAGCCGGTGCATTAAAGATATAATGTGGCCATAGGTATAGGTATGATACAGTGCGGAAATGCCCGTAATTACGCAGCCTAAAGATGCCAGCGAAAGGTCTGAGGATGATGAGCCTGGAAGCCTTGAATGAACGTGTGAAGACCGATCTTTCCTACCTTGCCTATGGCGGCACGGACTGGGTACGCCCTCTGGAGCATCCCGAAGGCCATGTCTATGATGTTGTGATTGTGGGCGGGGGGCAGAGCGGATTGGGCGCAGCCTTCGGCCTGCTGCGTGAACGGATATCCAACATTCTGATTATTGATGAGAACAGTGACGGGCTGGAAGGTCCTTGGGAAACGTACGCGCGGATGGTGACTCTGCGCACACCCAAGCATTTGACCTCCATTGATCTGGGCATTCCATCGCTCACCTTCCGCTCCTGGTGGGAAGCGCAGAAGGGAACAGCGGCCTGGGATGAATTAGGCAAAATCCCCCGCGGCGACTGGATGAATTATCTGCGCTGGTACCGGCAGATTCTGCAGCTGCCGGTGATCAATGAGGTGCAGCTTAAGCTGATCGAGCCTGGTGAGGACGGGATCTACCGGCTGCGGATTGCCGGAGCGGGTGCCCCGTCCGGTCTGCTGCTGGCGCGTAAGATCGTACTGGCCACAGGTATCCAAGGCGGAGGCGAGTGGCATGTCCCGCCGATGATTGCGGAGCATCTGCCGGAGCATCTGTATGCACATACCTCGCAGAAGATTGATTTCGCCGCTCTCCGCGGCAAGCGGGTAGCGATTCTCGGCGGCGGGGCCTCGGCCTTCGACAATGCTAACTTCGTCCTTACTGAAGGAGCGGCGGAAGCGCATGTGTTTGTCCGCCGCGAACAGCTGCCGAATGTCAATCCGATCCGCCAGATGGAGGTTTCGGGCATGATTGAACGGTTCCATGCCTTAGCGGATGCAGATAAATATGCGGTGATCTCGCATTTCTTCAATTATAATCAGCCGCCAACGAACGACACCTTTGCACGGGCGGCGGCCTGGCCCGGCTTCCGGCTGCATCTCGGTTCTCCCTGGCTTAGTGTGGCGGCCTCCGGAGAAGAAGCGGTAGTGACTACGCCTAAGGGTGAATTCAGCTACGACTTCCTGATTGTCAGCACCGGGCTGCTCAGTGATCCCGCCCTGCGGCCGGAGCTGCAGCAGGTCCAAGCTCATATTGCCCGCTGGCGCGACCGCTATGAGGCGCCGGCCGGAGCGTCGAATGCGCTGCTGGATGCGCATCCGTACCTCAGCCCGGGGTTTGCGCTGCAGAGCCGGGATGAGGCAGACCGCAAGCTGCTGCATGGAATATTCATCTTCAATTATTCGGCCCTGGCCAGCTGCGGCTTATCGGCATCGGCGATCTCCGGCCTGAAGAATGCGATACCGAAGCTTGTCTGTGGTGTAGCCGACCAGTTGTTCATGGATGACCGCCAGCAGACCCTGCAGGCGTATTATGATTACGACGAGATTGAGTTTACCGGCAAATAATACAAGAAGAGGCTGTACCGGGGGTCAGGAAGACCTTTGGTACAGCCTTTGTGCTGTGGAGCGTGTCCAGAGAAGTGGCCTGGTGCTTACATGCTGCTGCCTGGCAGCCGGGTCTAGGTTGTGATCCTGGCATACACCGCGAAGAACAGCGCCAGCTCGCCCATGATCAGCACATTCGGAACATGGATTACGAGATCCAGCACGTAGAAGCAGATCAGGATAGCGGTGAGCAGCGCCAGATGCTTAACCCCCAGCCGGTGCTGCTTATGTCTGTAGACATGGAAGACCAGTGTGGTCGAAGCGAAGTAGAGCAGGACTGAGCCGAAGAGCAGATTCAGCATCAGGTCATAATGAAGCTTATTCAGGAAGAGCAGCTGGATCGATGCGGCAAGCATACATAACGACAGATAGATAAACAGATGTCCGTAGATAATGGTCTGTCCGGCTGTTTGAATATGCATATCGACCTTCTTCTCCAGGTTGTCATAATACTGCCACCACATCGCGATAATCAGCACGAAGGTGAGGGCGGCGAAGCCGACAGATTGTCCGGTCCAGGTACTGGACTGCAGTACGGCAAGAATGCTGACAACAGATTCACCCAGGAGAATTAAAGCGAACAGTGAGAACCGCTCCAGCAGATGATGCGTATTGGCGGGAGTCTTCACAAGAATCCGCCGGCCGGTCAGCGGGAGGATAATATCCAGCGCAATCCCGGCGTACAGCACGGCATACCGGAGCCAGGAATCGAAGAACAGCGAACACGCCGAAATCACCAGTCCGATCCAAAAGCGTGTTCCCAAATAACGGGCAGTATTCCGCAGATGGCCGCTTTCTTTGGAATGTGCGTAGTGATACTGGACGGCGGTCATGATCCGGAGTCCGAGATAGCCAATCAGAAACGGCAGATAGTTGGCATCGAAATCCACAGACAGGCTGGCTGTCATAATCAGCACGAAGAATAATTGGATGATCAGAAAAATCCGGTGCGCCACCGTATCCTGTCCATAACGGTTGACGAAAAGCGTCTGGCCTACCCAGGCCCACCAAATCGGAATGAAGATCAGTACGAATTTGCCCAGTGTCTCCAGAGAGAGAACCTCGTCTTCTACATGCAGAAGCACATGGCTGGCCTTGGAGACCGCAGCGACAAACAGCAAATCATAGAAGAGCTCCAGCCAGGTTACTTTTTTGATAATCATTCTGCAAGTCTCCTTTGCCGTATGTTTACCGGAGCAGTCCGGTTAACAAGTATAATAAAGGCTCTGGATAGAAGAAGGCAAGACAGCAGGTGATTAATCCAGGTTCATTCCGGCGGCAATTGACCTGGGCTGCGCTCTCACGGATAATATAGAGGTTCATATTCTTTACAGGATCGGGGTAGAAGCATGTCATATCGTAATATGGAAGAATGCATTATTGACTTGGAGAAGCACGGGCATTTAATTCGCATACATGAGGAAGTTGACCCGCATCTGGAGATGGCGGCGATCCATATGAAGGTCTATGAAGCGGGCGGTCCCGCGCTGCTGTTCGAGAATGTCCGGGGCTCAAAGTACCGTGCGGTATCGAATCTGTTCGGAACGATCGAGCGCAGCAAATTCATCTTCCGGGATACCTGGCAATCCTCCCAGGATGTTATCGCTTTGCGCAGCAATCCCATGAAGGCGCTAAAGCAGCCTTTTAAATACATTGGAACCGCCCTTGCAGCCAGAAAAGCACTTCCGCTGAAGAAACAGGGCAGTGCTCCTGCCGGTTTCGAGGAGATTCAAATCTCCGATCTTCCCCAGATCAAGCACTGGCAGGGAGACGGAGGGGCATTTGTCACGCTTCCGCAGGTGTATTCGGAAGATCCGGACAAGCCGGGGATCATGAACTCCAATCTCGGGATGTACCGGATTCAGCTTAGCGGCAATGAGTACGAGATGAACAAGGAGGTCGGTGTGCATTACCAGATTCACCGCGGCATCGGCATACATCAGTCCCAGGCCAATAAACGCGGCGAGCCGCTCAAGGTGAGCTGCTTCATCGGCGGGCCTCCGGCGCATACGCTGTCGGCGGTGATGCCGCTGCCGGAGGGCCTCAGCGAGATGACCTTTGCCGGGCTGCTGGCCGGACGCCATTTCCGCTACACCTATGTGGACGGATTCTGCATCAGCAGTGATGCCGATTTCGTAATTACCGGAGAGATCCATCCCGGTGAGACGAAGCCGGAAGGTCCGTTCGGAGATCATCTGGGCTACTACAGCCTGACCCACCCGTTTCCTGTGATGAGAGTGCATAAGGTCTACGCCAAGCGAGGGGCCATCTTCCCGTTCACGGTCGTCGGCCGTCCGCCGCAGGAAGACACCGCCTTCGGAGAATTGATTCATGAGCTGACGGGCGGGGCAATTCAGTCTGAGGTTCCCGGCGTTAAGGAAGTACATGCCGTAGATGCCTCGGGAGTGCATCCGCTGCTATTCGCCATCGGCAGTGAACGCTATACGCCTTATCAGCAGCTTAAGCAGCCGGCGGAGCTGCTGACCATTGCCAACCGGATTCTCGGAACCGGACAGCTCAGTCTGGCGAAATATCTGTTCATCACTGCAGAAGAGGACCAGCCGGTCAGCACGCATGATATTGAAGGTTTCCTGACGTATATCCTGGAGCGGATTAATCTGCACCGCGATATTCATTTCCAGACGAATACCACCATAGATACACTGGATTATTCCGGCACCGGAATCAACAGCGGCAGTAAGGTGGTATTCGCTGCGGTAGGCGGGCAGAAGCGGAGCCTATGCACGGAAGTGCCTGGGATTCTGCAGGCACAGCAGAGCTGGGGACCGGCGGTGATGATTATGCCGGGTGTTGTGGCGCTGCAAGGCAAGCCGTTCGCGGATTATCAGTCAGCCGCAGAGGAAATCGCCGGCCTGTGTGCCGCCATTGCAGAGCAGGGGCCGCCCGATTCCTGCCCGATGATCATTCTGTGCGACGACAGCGGGTTCATGTCGGAGCATCTGAACAATTTCCTGTGGGCGACCTTTACGCGGAGCAATCCTTCCCATGATATCCACGGGGTGAACAGCAGGGTAGAGCATAAGCACTGGGCCTGCGATAATATCATTATCGATGCCCGGGTGAAGCCGCATCAGGCACCGCCGTTAATCCCCGACCCTGAGGTGCAGAAGAATATACAGCGGGTATTTGCTCCCGGAGCCAGCCTGGGCGGTATGCGGGGATAGAATGGGGCTTACTCCCTGACGGGCACCTCGACTTTAATGTATTCACCTTCACTGTTTAAGACGGCGATTGCTTCTGCTGTAGGGATATCATTAATGGCGTATAACTTGCTGCCTTCAGAGAAAGTAGTGGAGAAGTTGTTGGGAGTATCTGCGATAGGCTCCAGGGACTGCAATGTGATTTCGCCGATTTGTTCCCCTACATCAGTAACCTGCGTTTTCGTAATTTGATAAATCCGGTCATTCCATTTGACACATGGAAAGGCAATGGACCCCGCAGTGCGGACCTCTACGTATTGACTAGAGGGACCCGGCTGCGGGGTTTGTACTTCTTGGCCGGCAGATGAGCAGGCAGCGAGGAAAATTACGCTTGCGGCAACAATGAACTTCTTCATTCGTCTGGTTTACTCCTTTCAGTAAGCTTTTAGATGGAAAAACGTCACTTAATTATCTTGGCGATACCCAAACAGTAACATTAACTGGAAAAACATCACTTAATTCTGCCCATATCTCCGATATCCCGCAAGATGGGTTAAATTAAGTGTTGTTTATCCAACTGCAGCTCCATTTAGGAAGATTTCCCCGGAATTAGTTGACGTTTATCCACTTGTTAGCTTGTCTTGAATTTGTTTTATTCACTCTCGCTGTCAGGCAGTGTATAGGTATGCACAGTTTCTTTGCTGCCGTCCAGATAGTTAACCGTGAAGGTGAACACATTGCCCTCACGTTTGGTGAACTTAATATGGTCCCCGGGGAACATATAATCTATTTGCTCCACATCAAGCTGCCCTTCAGCACTAAGCAGCTCTTTGTACAGCAGGGTTTGCTCGCCGGTAGTACGATTGACGAGTGTCAGGAGGGCTGTATCCAGAGGGCGGACCAGCAGGACATCCTTGAAGACAGCTTCGACATTATAGTAGACATCTTTCGTGACGGTTGCGCCCATCAGGTGCGGTAAATCAATTGTTTCACTGACCGCTCCCGTTCCATCCTCAATCAGCCGCAAAGTCTGCCCGTCATTCAATACCAGCTTCCCCTCAGACCATTCGGCGGCTGTGCCGAAGGAGGTGTAGGTATCTATATGCCCCTGACGAATGACACTGCCATTTTTCAAAAGATAGGTGTAGTACCCGGCATGCAGATGCGGTTCGCCGTAAACATTGCTTACACGCAGCAAAGTCAGGCCTGCAGGTGTATGCTCGAAGGTGAAGTCAATAACATCCAGACCTCTGCCCAGCGTAGCAAGCTTGTGCTTCGTGTTCTGCTTGGTGGTGAGGTACAACTCACCGCTGTCAAGGGATAGGGAATACACTCCGCCCTCGAAGGTTTCCGAATAGCTGCGGTACATATGCAGATGATTGATCAGCAGAGTCTTCTTTGCAGAGTCCCACCGGACAGGTCCCCCTTCAAGTGCCGCTGCAATAAATTTAACAGGTACATACAGCTCTTGTTTTGACATATACGGAGTGCCGCCTAGCGGAACCTTCTGCCCGTCGAGCACACCGGTGGAGCTGCCCAGCTGCACACTGAAGCTTTTATTCCAGCCGCTGAATGCCGCAGTTTTAGCCGCATTGTTCCATAGGATCTCAATTCCGGTAGCTTTCACCAGATTGGCAGGCATGTAGGAGATTCCATTCTTGATCTGTGCGTTCCCCGCTGAACTCCCCGATATACCGCTCTCACTGCTATAGGTAAAGTAGATCTTTACCTCAGAAACAGACTTGGCGGAAGCCGGGACTGCAGGTGTGCCCGTTGCCATTGCAAGCGCAAGTGCGGGGAGGAGTAATATTTGCCGGGTAATCTTCATCGTTCCCATCCTTTCAATAAAAGCGTAATTGCCATGGCTCTGGCATTAATCTTCTGTTCCATATAGACGAATATATAGACGAATATAACCATGGAAGGTTTCGGGTGTTTGTAAAAATATGGACGAAGTGATGTTGAGTATGCCCAGTCTCCTGTGGATATGCTACTATGTTGTTTAGAGTGGCAGAATAGCGCTTTCATCCGAAAAGGAGCGAATCATATGACCAAAGAGCTTTGGCTTAATCTCCCTGTAAAGGATATTAACCGTTCGCGGGAATTCTTCGGCAAGCTGGGGTTTGCGTTTCATCCGCGGCATGAAGGCAGTGATGAGATGGCGGGACTAGTCATCGGGGATCAGAAAGTACTGGTGATGCTGGTTCCGGAAGCAACGTTCCGCAGATACACCGGGCAGGAGATTGCTGACACCTCTCAAGGGACAGAAGTTCTCTTCTCTATCGATGCTGCCAGCCGGGAGGAAGTAGACGAACTTGTCCGTAAGGCGGAGGAGGCGGGCGGACATGTTTTTGGCAGGCCGAAGGCGGCGGGCGGAGGCTGGATGTACGGCGCAGGCTTCGCTGATCCCGACGGACACCGCTGGAATGTGCTCTATATGGATATGGATCAGATACCCGAAAGTTGAAATTAGGGAAAGTATACACTGCATACAGGGGGAAACAAAGATGAATGTATTAGAAACGCAGCGGTTACTCTTACGGAGCTTCAGAGCAGAAGACGGGGACGATCTGCATGCCTATCTCTCGCAGGAAGAGGTTGTGAGATTCGAGCCTTACGGCGTATATGACCAGGCTGCAAGTAAGGCCGAGGCAGAGCGCCGGGCAACCGATCACGCCTTCTGGGCCGTATGTCTGAAGGACAGCGGCAGACTGATCGGGAACTTGTATTTCCAACAGCAGAACCCGCCGCAGTTTCAGACCTGGGAGCTGGGCTATGTGTTCAACAGTAACTATCAAGGAAAAGGCTATGCGGCAGAGGCTTGCCGTGAGCTGCTGGCGTACGGCTTCGGTACACTTGGAATCAGACGTGTAACCGCGCATTGTGATCCGGACAATCATCCGTCATGGCGGCTGCTGGAGCGGCTGAAGCTGCGCCGGGAGGGGCATTTTCTGCAGACAGGTTATTTCAAGCCTGATGAACAGGGCAACCCGGGATGGCATGATACCTATGCCTATGGTTTGCTTGGGAGTGAGTGGATGAGTATGAACCAAAGGGATGATGTTACCGGCAGATCGTTGTGAGGCTGGCGGGATACGTTCATTCCCTATACTAGATTCGTTTCCGGCAGGGTAGAGACTCTTAAGTAAGCACTAAGGGCATAAATGTTGTACGTTGTGCAGCTTTGATCCCTGAATATCTGCGTGTTCGGGAGGATTGTTGTAGGAAATACAACAATAGTTCTGCTAAACCGCCAAGTGGGGGAGAAATGTTGCATTTTCTACAACAATATTGGTTTTTGGACTGGTATAGTGAGGAGAATGTTGTATTACGTGCAGGATTTTACAAAATCTTCGAAGTATAGCCCCCACAGCCCCACTGTGTGGGGCTATTTCACGTATACGGCAGCGGCTTTACATTCAGTTTATGTAAATCTTCAAGTGAGCAAATACTCGTCTCCTATAGTAGTTAAAAAAGTAGTTAAAAAATAAACTATAGAGTACAGGAGTGACAATCACTTGAATTCATCCAGTAAAGCCATCCTTTCTCTTCTCCTCGCCGCAGAGCTTGCGGCCGGATCCGCATG
Source organism: Paenibacillus sp. FSL R10-2771 (assembly GCF_038000205.1). NCBI lineage: Bacteria > Bacillati > Bacillota > Bacilli > Caryophanales > Paenibacillaceae > Paenibacillus > Paenibacillus sp. FSL R10-2771. Next base: position 4,678,139 of record NZ_JBBOBM010000001.1, on the reverse strand, counting down.
GGGCGCAGGCCCGGTAGCCGCCGCCCCTTCGATACAGCCAGGCACTCCGTATAATGCTTCCGGCAGCTATGATGTTGCCGTTCCGCACATTGTCGTCAACCAGATTTACGGCGGCGGTGATGCCGGGACAACAGAGGGCTACTTCTCCAAAGGCTTCATTGAGCTATATAATCCTACAGATTCGGATGTGAATCTGAGCGGCTGGTCGGTGCAGTATTCCGATCCCGGCATGAACGGTGCCTGGAGCAAGCTTGCCCTGACAGGTACCATTAAAGCGCATGCCTCCTACCTTATTACGGACGGTAAATTGAATCCCGTCTATCAAAGTGACCTCAGCGGCAAGGGGGATCAGAGCTGGGACGAACTTCTTTTTAATAATAAAGGCATGAAGGTGGTCCTTCTTAGCAGTTCCGCTCTGCTGGAGAATGCTAATCCGTTCCTGGACAAGTCGCCGGCTTATGTAGATATGATCGGCACAGCTGGCAATGACAACGGTGCTACGATCGATGGCTATGAGGCGGATTATCCGACGGGCAAAACCGGCGGGACCTCCAAGCAAAAGTCAGTGCGACGTACGGATTACGTGGACACGGACAACAATAAAGCGGATTTTGCGCAGATTTCATTCGATAAGCTGGATGGGGCAGCGATGAATCAGCTGAAGCCGCATAACAGTGCCGATGGCGCCTGGGGGATAACGGCTCCTGCCCTGGGCATAGCGACCGCTTCCTTGCCTCAGGCGACTGCAGGGGCGCCCTATTCCGTATCGCTCTCGGTATATGGCGGAACACAGCCGTATTCCTACACGGCAGCGGGCCTGCCTGACGGGCTGAGCATAGACTCCGTATCCGGTGCAGTTAGCGGTACTCCGCTGAAATCCGGAACGGCAACGGTGAGTTTCTCTGTATACGACAGTGCAGCTCCTTCCAACAAGGCTGAAGCGATGCTCCCGCTGACGGTCCAACCTGAGGCTGCTCCGCCTACGGAGGATGTCATCAGCATCACCAAAATTGGCGGGTATGCGGTTGGTACGACCAGTGAGGATGGCGGTGTAGCCGAGATCATTAAGTACAACCGTGATAACGGGAGATTCTACCTTGTCAACGGCTCAACCCATCCGGCATCGGTGGACATCGTGAATCTGAAGGATGGCATTCACCCGGAGAAGGAAACCAGCATCAATGTGGAGCAGCTGTCAGAAACGGGGGGCTTCAGCTACGGTGACTTGACGAGTGTCGATATCAACACGGCCACCAAGCGGATTGCTGTTGCTGTACAGGAAGAAGATGCGCTGAAGAACGGTAAAGTGCTTGTGCTGGATTATGACGGCAGGCTGCTGGAACAATATGAAACCGGCGTACAGCCGGATATGCTCAAATATACGGAAGACGGCCGTTATATTCTTACGGCAGACGAGGCTGAACCCCGCACACTTGCGGGTGATCCCGAAGGCAGTGTAACGATCATCAATACGGCTACCAAAGCAGTGAACCTTGTGAAATTCGACGACCCCGCGGTTATTGATGACCTTGTGCATTTCCGTGGTGCTGTTGACCCTAAGACCAAGCTGATTACCGGGAAAGGGAGCAAGACGGATGCCATACGCGATCTGGAGCCGGAGTTCATCGAGCTGTCCGGGGATCAGGCAACAGCGTATGTCTCGCTTCAGGAGAATAACGCGATTGCCGCGGTTGATGTTGTCTACGGGAAGCTGTTGTGGGTCAAGGGCCTTGGATTCAAGGATTTAGGCAAGCCGGAGAATAAGCTTGATTTGTTAAATGACAACACGATCCATCTGGAGAATGTGCCGTTTAAAGGAGTCTACATGCCGGACGGCATCAGCCAATACACAGTAAACGGCAAAACCTATTTGTTCACAGCCAACGAAGGGGATGCCACCGAATGGGACAGCAAGGAGAATGCAACCAAGATCAGCAAAGTGAAAGGCCTGCTGAATCCGGATTCTGCTGCGGCCAAGTTCCTGAACGGCACCACGAAATATGACGGGGTAGAAGTGATGTCGGATATGGGCAATGAGGACATCTATCTGTACGGAGGCCGTTCTTTCTCAGTATGGGATGCGGCGGACATGACGCAGGTTTATGACAGCGGCAGCGATTTTGAGCAGATTACTTTGGAACGTCTGCCCGGCTATTTCAATGCAAGCAACAGCAACACGACACTTGACAGCCGCAGCTCCAAAAAAGGGCCGGAACCTGAATATGTCAAGGTAGGCATGGTCGGGAAAAGGGCGCTGGCCTTCACCGGACTAGAGCGTATCGGCGGTCTGATGACCTACGATGTAACCAATCCCGGGCAGCCGCAGTTTGTGAATTATATCAATTCCCGTGAATTCACGCCTAAGAATAATCTGGAGACCGACACCGGGCCGGAAGGGATTGATTTCATCCCGGCAACGGCCAGTCCGACCGGACTGCCGCTCGTGCTGGTCGCCAACGAGGTTGGGGGAACGGTTGCCGTCTACCAGCTGAACGTGACGAAAATTACACTGGACCAGTCCTCGCTGTCTCTGACAGCCGGAGGAACGGCAGCAGTGCTCAAGGCGACGGCCCAGGCCGGCGGAGGCACGGAGGGCACGCTCAGCTGGAGCTCTTCCAATGCTGCTGTCGCTTCTGTCGATCAGACAGGCAAAGTAACACCGCATGCCGCGGGAACAGCTGTTGTCTCGGTGTACAGTGCAGACGGCTACGGTGTAGCTGAATCTCAGGTGACGGTTGCGGCTGCTGGTCCGGTTGCCAGCTTACCGGGGGCGGGTTCTTCCGGTGGAAGCGGAGCCTCACCAGCTGCAGCAGGGGCTGCAAACGCAACTGCTGCAGTTACTATAGAAGGCGGAAAAGCTGTCATGGAACTGAAGGGACAAGCTGATGCAGAAGGCAAACTCAGCTTGTCGGTAACCGCTGCTGAAGTGGCAGCAGCACTTGAGACCCTGAAGACTTCAAGTGCAAGGGAGCTTGTATTGCATATCATTTCGGGTCATGCGGCCGAAGCGGTGTTGCTGAAGATTCCAGCCGCAGCATGGGCTCAGATTGCCGGCAGTTCACTGGAGGCAGTGAGTGTGACCGGAGGACCCGGTACAGTTACCTTCGACCGGGCTGCCTTCTCCGCCATTCATGCGGCGGCAGGCAACGAAGATATCAGCCTGACCCTTGCCAAAGCCGAGCTCGGCAGTACCTTGACCGGTCAGGAAGGGGCAGGTTCAGCCAGCATCATTGGCAGCCGGCCGGTGCTAAGTCTGATGGTTCAGGCCGGAACGCAGACGCTTTCGAGCTTCGGTGAAGGTAAGGTGGAAGTTAGCATCCCTTATACACTGGCGTCCGGTGAAGATGCCAATGCGGTTGCTGCCTATCAGGTGAGCGCAGGCGGCGAGCTGGTTGTCCTTCCGGGCAGCAGCTATGATCCGGGGAACGGCCTGCTCTCCTTCCGCACGAATCATTTCTCGGTGTACGCGGTTGGCTACAATAAGCTTGCATTCGTGGATACGGCTAGCAGTTATGCCAAGGATTCCATTACGTACCTTGCGGCACGCGGCATTGTTACCGGGGTCTCCGCCGAGAACTTTGGCCTGAAAGACAAGCTGAGCCGCGGCGATGCCGCGCTGCTCCTGGCCCGTCTGGCCGGGGCAGAGCTGGAGTCCTCAGCTGCCGGCAGCTTTACGGATGTGAAGCCGGGGGACTATTATGCGGCCGCTGTGGATTGGGCGAATCAGAGCGGAATTGTCCAAGGAACGGGAGACGGAAGATTTGAGCCCAAGGCACCGGTCACACGCGAGCAGCTTGCCGTGATGATGATCCGTTTGTCAGATTCATTAAAATGGAGTCTGCCGGCAAACGGCGGCTCAGCGGCCTTTGCAGATCAGCAGACGATTAGCCCTTATGCAGTGGAAGCCGCAGCTGCTGCAGTGCAGGCCGGCATTCTTTCCGGTCAGGCGAGCGCTGACGGCAGTGTCAGCTTCGCACCGAAGGCAGCCGCTACACGTGAGGAAACGGCGCATATGTTAGCCAAACTGCTCAAAGCAGTGCAGTAATAAACCATTTTAAATGATTCCTGAGGGGTGTTTAGAGGCCGTGAAGCGGCTTCTGGACACCCCTCTCGCCGTTGATGGGAGCAGTTAGATGCATCATGGAAAAATCCGGGGCTTCAGGATAAGCTACAAGGGACATATGAAGATGAGGATGGAGCGTGGAGCTGACCATGAAGATTAATCGTTTGCTGGGCATCGTAGTCTATCTGCTCAACCGGGAGACCGTCAGCGGGCGGGTGCTGGCCGGGAAGTTCGAGGTCTCGGCGCGGACCATTCAGCGGGACATTGAAGCGATCAGTCTGGCCGGGATTCCCGTAGGTTCGCTGCAGGGGCTGAACGGGGGCTACTACATCATGGACAGCTTCAAGATGAACAGGCAGCTGCTTCAGCCGCAGGACTATGCGTACATTCTGGCAGCGCTGAGAGGTTTCGTGTCCGGCTATGACAGCAGGCAGGCTCAGGATACGGTGGAGAAAATGGTTGCGCTGTCGCCGGATAATGCGGCGACAGCGCAAGCTTTTCAGCTGAATCTCGGGGTGCTTCAGGAGGGTGTGGGGACCGGCGAAACCATCGCTGTACTTGAACAAGCCATCCGTGAGAAACATGCTGTCCAGTTCCTGTATACGAATGCCCATCTCAAGGCTTCCTGCAAACGGGTAGAACCGCTGCTGTTGACGTACAAGTGGTATGCCTGGTATTTATTTGCCTATTGCTGTGAGCAGGAGGATTACCGCCTGTTCCGGTTGTCGCGGATGCGTGATATCTTGCCTCTGCCTGAACCATTCACTGCGGTTCACCGGGATGCGGAGCTGCTGCTGGCTGGGCATGGTGACAACCGGGTCTATATACATATTAAGCTACTCTGTCCGGTAGAGTACCGGGTACTGCTGGAAGAGGCTTTGCCGAATGCCAGATTGCTGGAAACACGCGGGCAGAAGCTGGTGATGGGCTTTACGGTACCCGGGGAGGAGCAGGGCTGGTTCGGCATTATCCTGCAGCACAGCCATCAAGTCACTGTTCTGGAACCGGAGTCACTCCGGGAGAAGCTGCTGGCCAGGGCCAGAATGATTCTGGATACCTATAGCTGAATGGCGACATAATGCTGTCTAATATAGCCCTCTATAATGGATTTATTCCATATCATAAGGAGAGCTTAGCATGAAAATAGAAATATCAGATCCTTACGTAACCAGTCCGGTGTGTGAAACCAAGCGGTTCCGGCTCAGACAGGTACAACTGAAGGATGCAGAGGATTTATTGGGCTGTTACAGTGACCCTGAAGCCAGCCTGCTGTTTAACAGTGACAATTGCCGCTCAGATTTCCGGTTGAACACCCTGAAGGATATGCAGAATATTATCGGGGTATGGCTCGGGGAATATGAGAAAAGAGCCTATATACGCTTCAGTGTTGTGGATAAATTAGCGGGCACAACTGCAGGGACCGTTGAATTTTTCTGCAGAAGCGGAGTGGACGGGGATGAGCAGAGTACAGGCGTATTGCGGCTGGATTTGGCCTCACGCTATGAGACAGAAGAGAACTTGTGCGAGCTTATCTCTCTAGCAGGAGAACGTTTCCGTGAATGGTTTGAATTCAGCGGGATTGTGACCAAAGTAGTGCCGCAGGCAGAACGGCGGATTCGTGTGCTGCGTCAGGAGGGGTACCACCGCTTAGAGCTGAACGGAAGCTTTGGCTATAGCGATTATTATCTGAAAAGATCCAATTAAAAGTAAATGAATAGTATTATTTGTCTCAGCCCTTTTTGTCTCCCCTTTGGAGTACAGGAAGGGCTAAATTTTTTGCTGAACAATGTCGAAAAAAAGAGTAGAGCTACGATGACATCTGCGTATAGAATAGATAAGCGCAGATTTCTTTTGCAGAATGATAAATTGATTGAGGCAAGGGTGGTAACGTCAGATGGATACACATAAAGCCAACACATGGTTAGGAGGATTGGCCGTCTACATTGTTGCCTATTTGGCAGCAGTGCTGCTGGATAATCATCTGATGTTTGGAATCGTCACAGTCATAGCGCCTATGCTGGCCTGTCTGTATTACCGGATATCCGGACCGCCTCCCGCGCTGCTGAGAAGGCCCTTCCGGCTGATCAGTTACGGGTTCTTCCTGTGGGTGATCTGTGATGCACTGCTGCTGACAGGGTTATACGGCTTCCATTTCTCAGCTGACGACACGTCAACTTTTACCCTTACCGCACTTACGCTCTATTCGGTTACAAGAACGATTATTCTTGTTGCAGTCCTGCAGATGTATGGAATCTTCAGACAGGGCATCAATAAATTACAGGTGCTGTGGGATCAGATCACAACGCTGGAATGCATTGTGGGCAGTATCTGGTTTGTTTTTTTTCAGGACGGGTCATTCCGTTTGGCGGATATGAATTACCGTACCCTGATCCTCTTCTTCTATCTGCTGGCCCCCCTGCTGACCCTGGCCTCACTGATGCTGATCTGGGTGTACATGAAGCGGGAATACCGTACAACGGGCTTCAAGCTGCTGATTGCCTCCATTGCCCTGGTATCCTCCGTGGATCTGGTCCAGGCGCTGAATAATGGGATTATGTCCGGCTACCTCATAGACGGACTCTATAAATTATCCATTGTGTGCATAGCCGCAAGCTGGATTCTGGTGCGCCAGTATCCGATACAAGCGGAGCAAGGGCTTGCCGAACCCCAGCCCGTAACGGAAAGCCGGACCTTGAAGAGCGGAGTGCTGTTCATGGCGTATCCGGCACTGATTTTTATACTCAAAGGATTCTCTGTATATGTGTTTCTATATTTCACCATCATTATCATGGCTTATTTCATCGTCCGGCTGTATGCCAAACAGATCGCCTATACGAGAAAATTGCTGGACACCGAAAGGGAGTACAGCGAGAAGCTTCGGCTGTACATGGATGTGGTTGAACAATCCCCATTGTCTATAGTAATCACCGATATGGATAGCCTCATCGAATACATAAACCCTTATTTCACGGAAGTTACCGGTTATTCCAAGGAGGAGGCCGTCGGCAATAAACCGTCGATTCTGAGGTCGGACAAGAACCAGGCTGAAACGTACCGGAATATGTGGGAGACGCTGATACTTGAAGGCAAATGGCAAGGGGAATTCATTAACCGTAAGAAGAGCGGGGAAGAGTACACGGAAGCCGTCATTATCTCTTCTATTAAGAATGAACGGGGCCAGACCACGCATTATGTGGGCATTAAGGAGAACGTCTCGGAATATAAGCGGATCAAAAAAGAGCTGTCGGACCAGCTGTATTTCACCTCCCAGCTGGTGGATACTTTACCGCATCCGCTATTCTATATGGATGCCGAAGGGAACTTTCTCGGCTGTAATACGGCCTATGAGGAAGCGTTCCAGGTATCCCGCAGGGTCTTTACGGGAACTCCGATGAGCCGGCTGCCGCATCTCTCGCGGGAGGGCTTCGGAATTCTGAGTGAGATGAAGGATGAAGTGACGGCCAGCGGACTGCCGGCGACCCGGCAGATCCAGCGCAACTTCGCCACCGGGGAAGAGCATGATATTCTCTATTCCCTGTCTGCTTACCGGTTGTCTGACGGCACAGTGGGCGGGTACCTGGGGATTCTGACAGATATCAGTGATCTGAAGCATAAAGAGAAGGAGCTGCTCAACAGCCGCAATTTCCTGGATGCGATTATTAACCATATTCCGGTCATGATTAACGTCAAGGATGCGCAATCCTTGAAGATATTCAAGGCAAATCAGGCGGGAGCTTCCTTCCTCGGTATGACTCCGCAGGAGATGGAAGGCAAGGATAATTACGATTTGTACCCTGAAGAGCTGGCGGGCAAGCTGAACGGCAGTGACCGGAAGGTGCTTGAGACGGGCAGGCTCTTCAGCGAGATTGAGATTGTTACGGATGATGCCGAGCTCTGCAATCTGAAATACGTGCTGGCTTCGAAGGTGCCGATTCTGGATGCAGAGGGGAAGCCCCTCTATCTCCTTAGTGTGTCCGAGGATATCACTGAAGTGAAGCGCAAGGAGGAGGAGCTGAAATCCGCGCTTAATCTGGCGGAAGAGGCGACAGCTGCCAAATCGCAGTTCCTGGCGAATATGAGCCATGAGATCCGGACGCCGATGAATGCCATTATCGGGATGGCTTATCTGGCGCTGAAGACAGAGCTGGACCCCAGGCAAAGTGACTATATCTCCAAGATTCATAATGCCGGAACCTCACTGCTCGGTATTATTAATGAAATCCTCGATTTCTCCAAGGTGGAGTCGGGGAAGCTGGAGCTGGAGAATATTGATTTTGAGCTCCCGGATGTGATCGGGAATGTGGTGGATATCTCAGGACAGACTGCACTGGACAAGGGGCTGCAGATGTCCGTTCAGCTCCCTCCGGATGTTCCGCGCCAGCTCAGCGGCGACCCGTTGCGGCTGGGGCAGATTCTTACCAACCTTCTGAGCAATGCCGTTAAATTCACCGAGAAGGGTGAAGTGGTTATTCTGGTAGAAAGAATCAGCATGATCGACAGCATGACGAAGCTTAAATTCAGTGTGCGGGATACAGGGATCGGCATGAGCAAGGAGAGTGAAGGAAAGCTGTTCCAGGCGTTCACGCAGGCGGACAGCTCTACTACAAGAAGGTTCGGGGGCACAGGACTGGGTCTGGCCATCAGCCGGAAGCTGGTGGAGATTATGGGCGGCAGCCTGTGGGTCGAGAGTGAGGAAGGGCAAGGGAGTACCTTCGCCTTCACCGCCTGGTTCGGAATTTCTGCTGTGCAAGACTCAGGGGCAAGGGCAATGAGAGATGAAGCAACTGGTGTGAAGGACAAGGATTACGGCCTGTCCGGTGTACGGGTACTGCTGGTGGAGGATAACGAGATTAATCAGCAGATTGCGGAAGAACTGCTGCTGAGCCAGGGAATGATCATCGACATTGCCGGCAACGGAGCGGAAGCCGTGCAGAAGATTGAGGAGATGTCCGCGGATCAGCCTTATCAGCTGGTGCTGATGGATCTGCAGATGCCGGTCATGGACGGGTTCGAAGCGGCGCGGAGGATTAGGGCCGCAGAAGCTGAGCTGCCGATCATTGCCATGACCGCTAGGACCATGCAGGAGGAGCGGGAACGAAGCTTCACGGCAGGTATGAACGGCCATGTGGCGAAGCCGGTCGATCCGGATATCCTTTTTGCCAAGATCAGCAGGTGGACATCGGATGCTTCCAGGGAGGAGCAGCCGGATTACGATGAATGTGAGCACGGCCGTCCGCAGGAGGCGCAAGGGACTTCCGGATTCCGCATAGAGGGTATTGATACGGAGAACGGCCTTAGACGTGTCGGAAATAATGAGGCTTTATATATACAGCTATTGCTGAAATATTCAGAGAGCCAGCGCGATACCGCCCGGAAGCTCCGCAGCTTCATTAAGCAGGGGGATGAGGAAGCCGTGTATATGCTGGCTCATAGTCTGAAGGGAGTTGCCGGGAACCTGGGGGTAAAAGAAGTGCAGAAGCTTGCCGATTCGCTGGGCAGAATGCCGAATTATCATGAGCAGCCTGAGAAGCTTGAGGCGCTGGTGCTGAGGCTGGAGGCGGCTGTGCTGGAGAGCTGTACAGCGATTCGCGGGCAATGGGGGTCTGACGAGCCTTCTGCCGCCCTGATGGCTGAGCTTGATCCGGAATCGGTTGCACAGCCGCTGGCTCCTATGGCCGGGAAGCTGCTCGGAATGCTGATGGACAGTGACAGCGAAGCCGTTGATTATTTCATTTCGGTGCGTAGCCAGCTTGCAGGATATATGCAGCCAGAGCAGCTGGTTCAGCTGGCTGACTGTCTGAACCGGTTCGAATATGAGGCCGCCATAGAAATGATTGAAACGGTAATACAAGAAAGTAATTATGAACAGAGGTTGATATAAATGCTGGACACTAGACCTGTAATCCTGGTAGTTGACGACACGCCGGACAATATCTCACTTCTCAGCGGGCTGCTTAAGGAGCAATACAAAGTAAAGGTAGCCATCAACGGGGAAAAAGCATTACAGGTGGCCAAAGCCTCACCTCCTGATCTGATCCTGCTGGATATTATGATGCCGGTTATGGATGGCTACGAGACCTGCCGCCGGCTTAAGGAAGACGGGGAGCTGAGAGAGGTTCCGGTAATATTTTTGACGGCTAAGGAAGAGGTGGAGGATGAGAATCTGGGATTTGATCTGGGGGCGGTAGATTATATTACGAAACCGATCAGTTCGCCGATTCTGCTATCCCGTGTCAAAACGCATCTCACCCTGAAGCAATCCAAGGATTTCCTTGCGGACAAGAATGAGTTCCTTGAGGCGGAGATCTCCCGGCGGATTAAGGAAATCTCGCTCATCCAGGAAGTCTCGGTTATGGCGATGGCCGCGCTTGCCGAAATGCGTGACTCGGAGACCGGCAATCACATTCAACGGACGAAGCTCTACATTGAAGAGCTGGCCACCCAGCTAAGCCGGACGGGAAAATATGCGGAGGTGCTGAGTCCGGAGCATATTAACCTGATTGTGACTTCCGCGCCGCTGCATGATATCGGCAAGGTGGGCATTCCTGACCACATCCTCCTGAAGCCGGGGGCGCTGACCCGCGAGGAATTCGAAGTGATGAAGACGCACACGACACTCGGCAGGGAAGCCATTCTGCGGGCAGAACGGCTTATGGACAAGCCGGAGACTTTTCTGCGCTTCGCCAAGGAAATTGTCTATTCCCATCATGAGAAATGGAACGGGACCGGATATCCCGAGCAGATTGCCGGTGAACAGATTCCCCTGTCAGCCCGGCTGATGGCGGTAGCCGATGTCTACGATGCGCTTACGAGCAAGCGGGTATATAAAGATGCAATGACGCATGAGGAGGCGGTCGGTATTATAGTAGGCGATGCCGGAATACATTTCGATCCTGATATCGTGAAGGTATTCATGAAGAACAAGCATAAATTCAAGGAAATCGCCGAGCGGTATACCAGCGAGCTGGCAGGATGACCGGTCGTGGATTGGCGAATAGTGAATAGCGAATAGAACCGGATCACCCGACATAGAAATTACTGATATTTTAAAGTTATACAGATCAATCTGGAGGACCGTCCGCTGCATATACGGATTGCGCAGATTGTTTATTTTGAGGGGGCGCTGGCTTCGTATGTGTAGGTTGGCGGTATGAAATAAGCAAAAGGCAATAAGCAATAAGCAATAAGCAATAAAGATCTTTTTCCATCCCTTATGGGGTGGAGGAGGGTCTTTTTTTTAGAAGCGATTTGGAGCATCCGACCCTGGGTACAATCTGCTGCTTCGTACGCCTTGATTGGGCTTAAGAGAACGAGAGTGGAGACGAGCCGAATGTATGCGAAAAACCGAATACAATGTGCCAATGGTAGTGGAGATGAGCCGAATGTATGCGAAAAACCGAATACAATGTGCCAATGGTAGAGTAGACGAGCCGAATGTATGCGAAAAACCGAATACAATGTGCCAATGGTAGAGTAGACGAGCCGAATGTATGCGAAAAACCGAATACAATGTGCCAATGGTAGAGTAGACGAGCCGAATGTATGCGAAAAACCGAATACAATGTGCCAATGGTAGTGGAGATGAGCCGAATGTATGCGAAAAACCGAATACAATGTGCCAATGGTAAGGTAGATGAGCCGAATGTATGCGAAAAACCGAATACAATGTGCCAATGGTAGAGTAGATGAGCCGAATGTATGCGAAAAACCGAATACAATGTGCCAATGGTAGAGTAGATGAGCCGAATGTATGCGAAAAACCGAATACAATGTGCCGACGATAGGGTAGATGAGCCGAGTTATTTTACTTTTGAGGTGCCGCTTGATTCGTCCTCCGGGCGATTTTGTTATTACTTTGGAGATTAAGCACCGTTATCTTGGGGGGAGAGGGCTGGAGGCGGAAATGTAGGGGATAAATGAATGCTTGCTTTAAAGTGCACTTTAAGGATTATGATGGTTCATGAAGGCGAAGGCGCTGAGGCAGGTGAGTTTGTCGGTTCCTATTAGTTATGTAGAGCGGGTAGCCGGCCATGCGCCTGGAAAGAAACTTTACTTAGGAGGTACAACTATGCACAAGTATATAAATAGCAGCGCAACACCCCAAGCTCCGATTGGGAGCAGTTTTGGTGCCGGGACTACGGCGGAACAAGTAATCGGCAACCTCGATTTGAGCGGAAAAATAGCCATCGTAACCGGCGGATATTCCGGCATTGGCCTGGAAACTGCACGTGTACTCGCCGGTGCCGGAGCTACAGTCATTGTACCGGCACGGACACCGGACAAGGCCAAGGCTGCAGTCGCCGGAATTCCGCGTCTGGAGCTTGAAGCCCTTGATCTCATGGACCCTGCTTCCATCGACAGCTTCGCCCGGCGTTTCCTGGATTCAGGACGGCCGCTGCATATACTGGTTAACAGTGCCGGCATTATGGCTGCACCGCTGGCGCGGGATACCCGGGGCTATGAATCCCAGTTTGCCACCAACCATCTGGGGCATTTCCAGCTTACGGCCAGGCTCCTGCCGGCATTGAAGCAGGCAGGCAATGCCCGCGTTGTATCCGTAACATCGCGGGCACACCGCCTGGGCGGTGTCGATCTGGACGATCCTAATTTCATCCACCGTGAATATGACAAATGGACCGCCTATGCCCAGTCGAAGACGGCAAATGTGCTGTTCGCCATAGCATTGGATGAGAAGGCTAAGGGTCAGGGAATCCGGGCCTTTGCAGTGCACCCGGGATTAATTCCATCCTCCGGCATCGGGCGTTTCTTGGAAGCGGAAGAGCTTGGCGTCAAGCCGGTCCCGGAGGCGCAGGATGTGAAGCATGAACAGCCGGCTGGCAGTGCCGGAGCAGACCGGATGAAGACAGTGGAGCAGGGCGCGGCAACCGGCATCTGGTGCGCAGTAAGTGAACAACTGGCAGGTATGGGGGGAGTCTACTGTGAGGATGTTGATGTGTCCGAAGCTGTCCCGGCTGGCAGTGTGCAAGGCTCCGGGGTATGGCCCTGGGCGGTAGACCGGGAGAATGCGGAGCAGCTGTGGACGCTCAGCGAGAAGCTGACGGGAGTGGGATTCGCGATTTAAGCGGATATTCTGCTGCAGGAATTCAGCGGACGATCCGCAGTTGAGAAGCTAGGGGAAGCACAACGCTGGCTCAGGGCACCCAGGTACTCAAACGCTCAGCTTGACTTAAAGTGCATTTTTACCCCTATACTATAAGAAAAACTTGATCACTGCCGTGATCTGAGGGAAGTGACTGCTTTGAGTATATTGATCAAAGAAGCTGCGGCCAAGCTGGGGCTCCCCGCCCATACCATCCGCTATTATGAGAAAGAAGGGCTGCTGCCTTCTCTACAGAGGGACGGGCAGGGGAACCGTGTTTTTGAACAGGGTGATCTGGACTGGATCTCGCTTATGACCTGCTTCCGGGCCACAGGAATGCCAGTGGCCGGACTGAAGCAGATCGTTAACCTAGCCGCAGAAGGAGATTCCACGATACCCGAAAGGCAAGCAATTCTGGAAGCCCACAAGCTCGAGCTTCAGCGCAGACAGGAGGAGCTGGACCGGGCTTTTACAGCGGTAAATATGAAGCTGTCACGGTATGAGACAATCCTGAAAGGCCAGCCGGACCCCGATGCAGGTAACCCTATGGGATTGTGCTGAGCCTAGCTTTTATAGGGCATCGAGCTTCTGAATCCAGTCAAATATAGCTTCACCTACTGCCAGCGGCTGCTCTTGTCAATATAGTGGAGACGGTGGCCGTTCACTTCCGCGTAATGCGAGTCGAATGGGAAGTCCGCGCGGATAGGAGGGGTGTCAGAACGAGCTCCGCCGGTTGATTAGTTGCTGGCAGTTCCACTATACTTCAAATTTAAGTCTATTTCCGCAAAAAAGACGCTCCCGGGTCCGGGAGCATCTTAGGAGTATCGTTATACTATTTTCTTAATAATAATATTCAAATATATACAGACCTAACCCTCACCCGCACCATGACCCATAGTAGAAATTAATTGGGAGCTATTAAGATCTGTTGTGAATCCGATACCTCCAACCGGTAAAATAATTACAAGTAGCAGACTAAACGAAGTTAGAAACATGATGAACTTTTTGGTCATTTGGATCCTGCACCTCTCTGATTAGAAATTTATACTGCACTTGCTCTTCTTCGCTGGCCTCATGCCGGTGCTGCTCAAACAAATTCACACATTTAATGATTAGGCTTTCATTATTGATTCTAACGGATGATTCCAAACTTTTGAGTATTACGCTAATTCCATCGTGCCGTTTGTTGTGCAGATTATACATGGCTAGCTCAGTGAGAAATCTGGCATGCTGGTCTGCAATAATCTGATGATTATATTTGCCGAAGCCGGAGTTGTAAGGTTCATAAGGAACATGCTTGGAAAACCTGGCAAGAATGTAATCTATATTCCATCCGTAGCGGTTTGCTGATTTAATAATATTATAGACAGCTGTAAAAACCTGCCCCTCGTGGTTAGAGATATAGTCTACATAATCCTGCAGCCCCTCATATTGCCCGGCCATTACACGGTAGAGGTGGGTGTTTGCCGTTCCCCAAAGCTTAAATTGAGCTAACGTCTCCCGGACCTCATCACTGTCTTCCTGTATCCAGTCTGCCTCCATATATTGTGGAATAAGATTCAGAGCCGCTGTATAGTCCCCATACTCTTCCTGCACACTGGAGCGCATAAGATAGGAATATAGAATGTAGAAGTATAACGGTTTCTCAGGAGCTTTCTCGCTTCTGTCCTTGCGGCCGGAGGGATGCTGGAAATTGTAGCTGAGCGTAGCCAAACGGAGCATCTCCAGTGCCAGCTCATCTACCTTGTCCCACTTGTGCAGTGAATAATAGACATGCATCAGGTGTTTCAGCCCATCCAGCTGATCCGCTACCTCTAACCGCTCAATATAGCATTCAAAAAGAAGAGCCGCCTGCAGATTGAGGACTTGGCTGTCACCAATGGAAATGCGGAATAAGCGGTATTGGCATATAGCAAGCCGTTCGGAATGCTGATACTTCTCACTTGCACTCACATTCTTGTACAGAACCGCTGCTGCCTGCCATTGGCCCTCCTGAAATAAGCCTTCGGCCACTTCAAACAGCATGGGTGCATAGATTAAATTGTCGAGCAGATTCCTAACCACAAGTTCAATACAGTCAAGCCGCCCAAGCGCTGCTGAACTCAGAATGAACGGGCGCAGTCGCCGCCAGGTTGGTGCTGAATGATAGAAGCATTCGTCCACATACAAACTATAGAAATGGTCCTCCGGTACTCCCATCCCCCGGGTAATCAATTCCAAATGACTCATGGCGATCGGCTGCTGGCCGTTAAGCAAACGGCTGAGCGTTCCCGAATTAATGCCGGTCTGTATGGAGAATTGATTAATGGACATATGCTGTGCAGAGAGATAAGCCTCTAAATGACTGCGAATCGTGGCTGCAGGCTCCAAAGAAACACCACCAATCCAATACCATAATTTAGGTCCTTAATGTTATAAGTGTATAATATGCGCCATTATACCACCGGTCAAGAGTGTGATTGGTAGAAACAGTGAACAACAGGAAAAAGCATCCCCAATGTAACAGGAACGCTCTCCCGAATTATTGCAGATGGTGGTAAGAGATGCTTAGCTTCCGAAGCTGGACTAGGCAGTGAAAATACCCGCCCCTCCTTTGCTCTTCCGGCTCTCGATCACCTCTTCGTAATCCTTGATCAATCCGTCGAAAATATGCTCCCAGGAACGTCCGAGCGCGAGGCGCCGCCCTTCCCGGCCCATAGACGCCCGCAGTGCATGCTGGGCGGCTAGGATACTAATCCCGCGTGCCAGCGCTGCCGGATTACGGGGTTCGAACGGATTCCCGGTGACACCGGGAACGACCAGATCCCTGGTGCCGCCAGCATCTGCGGCGATGACCGGCAGCCCCGAAGCCATGGCTTCAAGCACGACATTGCCGAAGGTTTCCGTGCAGGAAGGGAAGACAAACAGGTCGGCTGAAGCGTACAGCTCCGCCAGCTCTTCGCCATGCTTCGCACCGGTAAAGGTTACGTTGTCCGGTGCCTGTGATCTGAGCTCAGGCAGGAGCGGCCCGTCTCCGACAATCAGCAGCTGCACACCGGAGCGTACGGATTCCGGCAGAAGCTGCATGGCGAGCAGCAGGGTGGCGATATCTTTTTCCGGGGCAATCCTCCCGACATAGAGCATAACCAGAGGCGCGCGCATACCATACCGCTCCCGCAACTCTTCACTTCGTTTCTCAGGGGAATAGAGAGTGCAGTCGACGCCTCTGGACCACAGGCGCAGTCTCATGAAGCCCTCTGCGCGCAGCGAGGCTAATGTCTCCTGGGAAGGGGCCAGCACAGCATCGCAGGAACGGTGAAACCACTTCATATATTTCCAGTAGAGCGGGACAATTCTTCTCATTTTGTAATATTCCAGGTAACGGTCGAAGTGGGTGTGGTAGGAGGCGACATGAGGGAGCTGCTGTTTGCGGGCATAGCGGAGGCCGGATAAGCCGATGTTGAAGGGGGTGGCCAGATGGATCAGATCAGGGGCGAAGGCCGTTAGCTCACTTTGAATAGAGGACATGCCCGGCAAGGCCAGCCTGCACTCGGGATACAGAAAAAACGGGATGCTGGCGATGGGGCGGACAGGATCTGGGTAGCTGCTCTCCGGTGCGGATTTAGGGGTAAACAACAGATGCTCAATCCCCCTGCGGTGCAAATGGCCGGTTAACCGGCTAAGCGTGCGGGCCACACCATTGGTCTGCGGAAGAAACGTGTCCGTGAATAGAGCCAGACGCATCGGAATCCCTCCCTGTATTCTTGTTGCCTTGAGCTTAGCAGGCGAATATTTCATGGAGATCAACCGCAGGTTAAACATCTGGCATAGAGGAAGATTGGGGAGTTTCGAATCCGCTTTTTTTCAAGAAGGGGTGGAGCGGGTATACATAGGTATCAGGAATGAAGGAGGTAAGAGGATATGAATAAAGATCTGCCGCCAGAGGTTCCACCGAAAGTTGTACCCGAAGTGAAGCCGGACATGATCCCTGAACCGGGACCGGTTGTAATTCCGCCGGAGGTTCCTCCGCAGAAGCAGCCGGAAATTATTCCGCAGACCCCGCCGGAGATTATTCCGAGGGAGCCTTTGTAATTGTTGATATAAGCCGGGCATGGAACGGCATCGGAATTATCACGACAATGGGATAATAGGAACAATACGTGACAATAGGAACATTACCAGTGATTATAGGAACAGTACGTGATGATAGGAAAAATATAGGATGGATTACAAGGAGCGTCCGGGAAACCGGGCGCTTTTTGGCTGCTTGGGAGATTATACAGTTGGAATATGCGATAACTCGGTTTGGAGGCGCCGGAAGCGGGCGGGATGATGTTGTTCCAAAGTAAACTTTGTAGTTGCTTCGCGCCAGTAATATGATTTGTCCTTTTCGCTGAAGCGGACTGAGATTCCGTTATTTCAGCAAAAAACCTCCATATGAAGAGTATGCGGACTGAGTCCGGTTGGGCGGGAAATCTGCTTGTTTTGCTCAAATAGCGGATTTTCAGTCCGCATCATCAGCTGACGGGTCATGAAGTTACTGTGAGGTGCCGCCGGGAGCGGCGAAGTTACTGCAAAGCGCGGCCGGAAGCGGCCAAGTTACTGCGAAGCGCCGCTGGGAGCGCCCAAGTTTCTGCCAAGCGCCCACCCGTTCCCCGCGCCGCCCCCTGGGCGGCTTCATTGCCCGGTTGAAGCGGCGGCAGAGCCGGATGAGACGCTGACTGCGATCAGCTGCCAGGCAGGCTGGTCCAGATGGGCTCTGCATATTGGTTCTGCAGGTTCATGCTGCATTCCTTGCCCGTATCATAAGAGCGGTCGCCCAGTACTGTGATGAACTGATCGAGCTTGTGCCTTGCCGCGGCGGCGTCCGTACATTCCAGCCAATCGGCGAGCGCGGTGAGCACGGTCCGGCCTTCCTCCAGCGCCTGCTCCCACAGCTCCCAGACAGATTCCGTCCGGACCTCGGAATACAGTGCGGAATGCCGCCACTCGGAGTGCCGGTCATTCAGATAATCCAGCTGCTCTTCATGGGCAGTCAGCTTCCGGGAGAACAGACGGCGGGTACGGCCCCAGGCTAGGGCCTTCTTCCAGCCCTTCGGATCATAAAGACATCTGTGAGCCAGCACCATATCCCGGTAGGAGCTCTGCCAGATCTCGGAGGGCAGCTTGCCCATGGCTTCCGGATAGTGCCGGAGTGCAGTGGTGTGAAGAATATGATGAACCGGCTCAGGCAGCCGGGGACCTGCGTCTATTCTTGTCCAGGCGGCATTCTGCCAGGTATTGACGCCCCGCAGCCGTTTCATGAACAAGGTATCCAAATCGATTTCGAACCGCTGGTGATCGCGGAATTTGTAGCCTGCCTTCCAGTTAATGTACGGATGCAGGTTCCGGTCCAGCAGATGATGGGTCAGGAAGCCAAGGAAGTAGAGCCGGGCCTGGTCTGCCTCTGGCCCTTCGAGAGTCCGCGCAGCTTCCCAGCAATCAATAAGCACAGGCCCGCAGTGCTGCGTATGCATCAGATCCCCGAGATGAAGGGCCCCCGCATCCTTGCTCCAGGGCAGAAAACTATGATACAGCAGGAAATCCGGACCCTGACAGCCTAGATTATACAACTGTTCCTGCTGCTGAAGCTTATGTAAGAACGGGAACCGGCTGCGGAATTCCCCGGCCAGCTGTTGCCCGTATTCGAGATGCATCCAGATATTAGGCATGATTAATCCTCCTACAGGTTTTGTGAGCACACTTAGTTATGATCTGAATCCATTGTAACGCCTGCATGTTAAAACAAAATGAGAAATGTGGATGAATTTCATTCCATCTCTAGACATCGCAACGGGCATAAGAGTATTCTTATATGGCTTTAATACAACCACAGCTATGAATTTACAACTGGCAAAAGGAGGTCCGTACGTATGAAGTCCCGTCTCTCTGACCTTATTAGAATACCTCCGGGATTCTGGGCAGGCATAAATCACTTAGGAATTGCCTCCCGCGACGTGGCCCGCCATGCACAGCTGCCTGAATCGATAACAACGGAATCCTCAGTCACCACTGCCCAATATTTCGCAATCTGGCAGGCGTATTCCGAGCTCACCGGGGACACTGCAGAGGGGATCATCAAGCTTGCAGCCGCCTTTGAAACCACGCAGTATCCCCCCGCCGTCTTAGCAACGTATCACGCCCGTGACTACCGCGATGCTCTGAAACGTATGGCCAGATACAAGCAGCTGTGTCCTCCCGAAAGCCTGCGGATCACGGAGGAGAACGGGCATTGTACAGTTGAACTGGAATGGCTGAATACCGAAGCATCCGGTCCTCCGGTGCTGGCGGGGATCACTTTGGCCTTTCTTCTGGAGCTTGGGAGGAAGGGGACAGGCCGTCCCTTGAAGGCGCAGTCCGTCGAATTTACGCAGTCCATGGGCGATGAACGGGTCCTCGAAGCCTACTTCGGCTGTGCAATCCAGGCAGGCGGGCAATGTAACCGGCTGACGCTGCATCGAAGTGATCTGGATCTTCCCTTTGTATCGTATAACGAGGAGCTGCTGGAGATCCTGACACCCGCTCTGGACCGGTCACTCGTTGAACTGCATGACAACCGCTCTATTACCGGAAGAGTCAAAATGGTCATTAAACACAGCCTCGCAGGAGGATGCCCCGGCATTCAGGCCGCTGCGAAGCAGCTTAAGATGAGCGGCCGGACCCTGCAGCGCCGGCTGACTGACGAAAATACGACCTTCAAGCAGGTGTTGACAGAAGCGCGGCATGAGCAGGCCCGGGAGTATTTGGCAGACCCTTCGCTTGATATTAAAGAAGTGGCTTACCTGCTTGGCTACGAGGACCAGAACTCCTTCTACCGTGCTTTCCGTCTGTGGGAGGGGGACACTCCTTCGAAGTGGCGTGCTGAGCATCTTCCGGATGCCGGCATTTTGTGAGCAGTATTTTTTTGGCGTGTTAAACAAGAAGTTTGGCACATGGGGCTAGTTACTGAATAATCCCGGCGGGGTACAATAATCACTATCCGGAACACAGGAATGTTCGAATAAGGAGAAGTGAATTATGGATATGGGATTAAACAACACAACAGCATTAGTTACAGGATCTACGAAAGGCATAGGGAAAGCCATTGCTATAGAGCTTGCCAAGGAAGGCGTTAACGTATTGGTCAATGGACGAAATTACGAAGAGGCAGAGCGGACCGTCAGTGAATTGAAGATGAATTTCCCGGACACCACTCCTCAGAATGCCGCTGCTGATATAGTGGACGCTGCACAAAGGCAAGCATTATTCGCGAAATTCCCCAGCGTTGATCTTCTGATCAACAATATGGGCATTTATGAATTGATGCAGTATGAGGATGTTGACGATGACATATGGGAGAAGTATTTCCGTACGAATGTGCTTGCTGCAAACGGATTAACGAAATTATATATCCCTGGAATGTTGAAACAAGACTACGGCCGTATCCTCTTCATCGCCAGTGAAGAAGCCGTCATGCCTTCAGGACAAATGCCTCAATATGCAATGACCAAATCCATGCTGCTGTCCTTGTCCAAGAGTCTGTCCAAACTGACAGCAGGAACTGAGGTCACGGTTAATACAATCATGCCTGGACCTACACTGTCTGAGAATGTGCAGCAAATCATTGACGGGATGTATCCTGACGAGAAATTGACGTTTGCAGAAAAAGAGAAGAAATTTATGGCTGCAAGTCTGCCGCAATCTGAATTACAGCGTTTCATCAAGCCTATGGAGATCGGCAGGCTGGCTGCTTTTGTATGCAGTCCCTATGCGGCAGCATTTAAAGGCTCTCCAATCCGTATGGATGGGGGAATGGTGCCGGTTATTTACTGAAGGAGGAGGATGTATGGATAAACGGTTAACATTCAATGAGGATGCGGCGAATTATGATAAATGGAGACCGGCTTATTGTGCGGAATTATTCCGGGACATTATAGCGTATTCCCGGATCGGGCAGGGCGGGAAGGTCATTGAAATCGGGATCGGAACGGGCCAGGCTACCCGGCCTTTTCTGGAAACGGGCTGTGAATTAGCTGCCATTGAACTTGGGGCAGACCTTGCGGAATACTCACAACTAAAGTTCCGGGAACACAAGAATTTCAGGGTGCATAATACTACATTTGAAGAATTCACAGGCCCGGACGACAGCGTAGACCTCATTTACTCCGCTACTGCATTTCATTGGATTCCAGAGGACGTTGGTTACCCGAAGGTTCGTGAATTATTGAAGAAGGGCGGAACAGTGGCCTTATTCTGGAACAGGCCTTTTGCAGCGCGGGAGGATGAAGAATTACATCAGCATATTCAGCGTATTTACCAGCAGTACAGGCCCTCAAATACCAAATTAATCGAACATGATACGGGAAAATACCAGGCCATCTCACAGAATCTGCGTACCTACGGGTTCAAAGATATCCAGTTCAAGTTGTATCACCTAACCAGAAGCTTCTCCTCGGCGGATTACATTGCCCTGCTTAATACATATTCAGACCATAGAAGCATGCCGTCTGCTATTAAAGAGCCGTTTGAGGAAGAGATCAGCGCGGCGATTATGAAGTCCGGTGATGTGTTAACTATTTATGATACAATCGACCTGCATTTGGGCAGAAAATAAAGGATTTCCGATTATCGATTTCTGCTAGCTCGGCGGAATAGGTCATCTGCAATGACAATGAAACAGCGGCAGTTCAGGGACATTTAGGTCCTTGGCTGCCGCTGTTTGCTGTATCAGAGGGGCATTTTAGTCCATACTGATCAAGTCGCGGAATACGCCGGGAAAAGAATCAGGGACCGCAATCGCGCCGACAGTCTTCTCATAGAAAGGCACTGCGTCCACGACCCAGCCGATGATGGCGTAGCCGTAGCCGTTCCGGTGCATCGCGGACAGGCATTCCAGCAGCAGTGCCTTCCCGATGCCGAGGCCCCGGTAATCCTCCAGCACGCCGGTCGGGCCGAAGAAGTTCTTCACAACAACATCGTGACAGGCAAAGCCGATCACTTCGCCCTGCTTCACGGCAATATAGCAATGGACAGGCAGATGCGAGAAGGCCGTCTCGCATTCATTCCGCCAGCTATTCGTGAAGTGGCGGCCGACAAAATCCACAATGGCCTGCTTATCCCCGGTCATTGCCCGTTTGATGGCAATTCCTTCTCCCCGCAGACGTTCCAGCAGCGCACTATTGTCAGGCAGATCATATAACTTAACGAGCATATCAGGCATCAGCTATCCCCCGCTTTCTGTTCAATCATCTCAAGATCAGTGATCATTCCGTGCAGGTCCGCTTCGAATAATTCCGGCCGGTAGAACCGGGAGCGGATGAACAGCTCCGCCATCTGCGGAGGGAGCAGCTCTGCAAGTACGCTCTGCATCCGCTGCTTGGCTCTGAATAGATCGCCGTATCCGCTTCTGTACTTATCCCGGAGGAAGGTAATCACTTCCTCACTGCCTGGCGACATTGCTCCGCGGAAGAGGAACGTATGCAGCGGAGAGCGGCGCTGCGCTGGAATCTCATACTGAATCATCGCATCGATCAGCTCGGCAGTGAGGCGGTTCTTCCTCACAGCCGGAAGCAGCTGCGGAATCAGGGAATAATAGTCGGTTACCGCATAATCTGCCCATTCTTCTCCGCTCAGCTGGCTCGTATCAAGCCCGTGGAACTGGTGCAGAAAACGGGCCAGGAAGGATGAAATATCCGCCTTGGCATTCCAGCTTTGTTCTGCGGCAAAAAACGCCGGATAACGCGAGGTCTCGAACAGGCCGTAGGGACTGCCCAGCGAGAACGGGCATCCCCAGTTCGTATGAATGATCCCTTCCAGCTGCTCCGATTGCGCCAGCTGAATCCAGTCTAGCACATTCTTGATCCGGTTATGAATGACCGGATAATTCTGGTCGCCGTTATCATCCCAGCAGCGGACAGAGGAGGCGCCGATGGTCTCAATGCCGGCGTCGCGCAGCTTGTGGAGAATGAGCCGGGCATCCGCCTTCATCCGGTGCCCGCCGTAGATCCAGACCACCACTACGACACGCTTGTCGAGTGCGGCGATCTCGTCCAGGGTGGCGTGCATGATCATGTCATGCCAGATCATCGGTGTTTTGCCGAGGCTGATTGTCTTCTCAGCCAGCTGATTGACAAAGCGGATGAAGGAGGCCTCCGGGGTAAGCCCGGAATTCCGGCAGTCTTCACAGGTGCCGAGCGTCCAGACCTCATCACAGCCCAGATGGAGATAATCGCTGTGCGGATGAAGTGCAGCCACTTCCTCCAGAATTCCGGCCATCATCTCGAAGGATCCTGTGCGGTGCGGGCATAGCTCCGACACGGTCTCGGGGACCTCGCGCAGCCCGATGTAGACCGGATGCTTCAGAATATATTCCAGATGCCCGAAGGACTGCTGCTTCGGAATCACGGTGACGAAATGGTCATGTGCATTCTGCAGGAGCTGACTGTGTTCTTCCTCGGTGAAGGCCAGCCCGGGATGGCGGAGGAAGCTCAGCTTCCGGAACGGCAGCTTGTCCTCATATTCGATGATCAGTGTATTAATCTTATAGCGCGCCAGCTCCGCAATATACTCCAGCATATGCTCATAGGTCGGATAGACGGTGCGCAGATCCAGATAATCGCTGCGCAGCCGCAGATCCGCCCAGTCGGCCACCGTCAGTGCAGGTATGGCGCCTCCGCCGCTATCCAGCAGCTGTTCCAGTGTCTTAATCCCGTAGAAAAGCCCGGAAGCGCTGAGCGCGTATAGTTCAACCCGGTCTGTATCTGTAATCAATACGTATCCGTCATGCTTGCCTTCTACCCGCCGGGCCATGCGGGGATTGAAGCGGGTTCCCTCCGAGACCAGTGCGTATACAGCGCTGCCTCCTGGCTCCTGAACCTCTGTCACCCCCGCGAATATTCCTTGCGTTGCCGCCAATAACCGGACATCATTCCCGGGAATCCATAGCTGCACCGTCCAGCCGCGGATGCCGCTGACCGGTTCCGGTCCCCGGCTCTGCACCACCTGAGGCTGCGGAATCAATGGAATGTTCATAGCCAGCGGACCCGGCCTTTGAAGCGCTCAATGAAGCGGTTATTCCATTCATCCCCGCCCGGAGCGTTGCCGCTGCGCCAGACCGGCACCTCAATCCCTTTTTCCCCGAGACAGGCAGCCGTGGTCATCATCAGTGAATTCAGCAGGAAAGCGTTGGCGAAGGTTGAGGTCGAGCCCATCTTCGGTTCAATTCCCTCAATATGCAGTGCAGCATCGCCCGGCTTGACCTTGCTGTCCAGAACATAGTCGCACAGCTCATACAGGTTCTGCCCCGAAGGATGTCGGGCAATATGATTCTTGGGGGTAGCTTCGGCATGGCCGACAGAGGTAACGGCAATCGTTGTAACCCCCCGGCGCCGCGCCTCCAGGGCAGCATCGACACAGGCGGTGTTAATGCCGTAGGCATTGGCAAGGATGAGGATGTCACCTTCGCCCAGCCGGTTATCTTCTATAACAAGTGTTCCGTAGCCGGGAGTACGTTCAACGGCCATCGAGCGCAGAGCGCCGTTCGAGATCATCGTGCCTTCATCTAATATAGCGCTGATATGCATCAGGCCACCTGCGCGGAAGAAGACCTCGGTAGCATTCATGTTGGAATGCCCGCCCGGACCGTACAGATAGACCAGCTTATCCTCTGCAATATGATCTGCAAGCAGCTCCGCCACCTGCACCAGCTTCTCCCTCGGCTCACTCCGTATCTCATTCAGCAGCTCCACAATGCTTTCCATATAAGCGGACATAATATCTGACTTTGCGTTCATTTACATTCCTCCTAATTATGTGCTTGCCTAGAAGATAACAAAGCGGGCAGGCGGAGTAAATCAACTATTTTGCGCAAATCCGCACCGTTTTTGACTGATTTGGCCAGCAGCATGCCATGATGTGTGCAAATCGCTGATTGGGACAACGGCAGGTAAAAATTTTTCTGAACGGGTCAGGATCGTGACTTATGTAAAATTCTTTGCTTTTCTATAATGAGAGATAACATCACGCAAGAGGGGGGACAGAGCCTTGAAGACGTCAGTTGCCTTGCCACAGTCCCGGGAGAATCCGGTCATCCGCCGAAACAAACGGAAATGGAAAGAAATATGGATGGGTTATCTGTTCACCGGGCCCATGCTGCTCGGAGTAATTGTATTTACGCTGATCCCTATGATTTTCTCCTTCATACTCAGCTTCACCAAGTGGTCGTTCGTCACCGGGTTTGACAAGATCCGCTGGAACGGACTGGACAACTTCCGCCAGCTGTTTCAGGATGAAGTGTTTCTGAAGTCGCTGGGCAATAATTTCATTATGCTGCTGGCGGTACCGGTGGGAATGGCCATAGCGCTGATCCTGGGGGTGATTATCACCAATCATGTCTACGCGCCGGGTGCGTTCAAGGTCATCTATTTCATGCCCCAGATTTCCAGTGTCGTCGCTGTCGCAGTAGTGTGGCAGGTTCTGTTCCATCCCTCCTACGGTCCGGTTAACGGTTTCCTGTCGGCACTCGGAGTGGACAACCCGCCCAAATGGCTGGCCGATCCTTCGTATGCGCTTCCATCGGTCATGCTGCTGATGATCTGGATAGACCTCGGGGTCTCGCTGATTATCTACATTGCGGGAATCAAGAATATTCCTGCCGATCTGTATGAAGCGGCGACAATCGACGGTGCCTCGAAGTTCGCCCAGTTCCGC
The DNA here is from genome assembly GCF_038000205.1 of Paenibacillus sp. FSL R10-2771. NCBI lineage: Bacteria > Bacillati > Bacillota > Bacilli > Caryophanales > Paenibacillaceae > Paenibacillus > Paenibacillus sp. FSL R10-2771. The sequence continues at coordinate 4,652,271 of NZ_JBBOBM010000001.1, read as the reverse complement.
TCCATTACTTTTCCGCTGCTGACGCCGACGACCTTTTTCCTGCTGGTGACCGGAATTATCGGCAATTTCAAATCCTTCGCGCTGGTCAAGGTGCTGACGGAGGGCGGTCCGGCCAACTCTACTTCCGTTGTGGTTTATGACATGTATCAGACCGCATTTGTGGATCTCCAGACGGGTTATGCTTCTTCTATGGTCATGGTTCTGTTCGTTATCGTACTCGCCATCACCGGCTTGCAGTGGCTGGGACAGCGCTATTGGGTCAATTACTAGAAAGGGAGGGACCCCTGTGAAATTAAAGAATCTGGACTGGGGAAAAGCGGTTATCACTCTACTTATGGCGCTGCTGGGCATCGTATTCCTGCTCCCTTTTATATGGATGCTGTCCGCTTCGCTCAAGCCGGAGGCTGATGTGTTCAAATATCCGATCGAATGGATTCCGCAAACCTGGAGGGCAGCGTTCAACTACCACTCTGTGTGGTTTGGCAAAGCGAACTTTACCCTGTATTATTGGAACTCCATCAAAGTCACAGCACTCACGACACTCCTGTCCGTAGCCGTCTCCAGCATGGCCGCCTACGGCTTCACCAAAATCCGCTTCCCGGGCAGAAACGCATTATTTGTGGTGGTGCTGGCCACTTATATGATTCCTGCGGAAGCCACGCTGGTGCCGCTGTTCATCATGTTCCGCACCATCGGCCTGTACGACACCCATCTGGGCCTGATTCTGCTGGGCGGGTTCAGCGTACTGGGAACCTTCCTGCTCCGCCAGTTTTTCGCCTCACTCTCGAATGAATATATCGAATCCGGGCAGATCGACGGGGCGGGCCATATCCGTATTTTCCTCTCCATTCTGTTTCCGCTGGTCCGGCCGGCGATTGCCACTTATGCCATTCTGCGGTTTATCTGGACCTGGAATGATTTTCAGACGCCGCTGGTCTTCCTGAACAGCAAGACGCTCTATACCCTTCAGCTTGGCATGAATGCCTTCGCTGACCGTAACGGCGCATTCTACTCCCTCATCATGGCGGCTTCCGTCTCGGCAATTGTACCGCTGCTGGTAGTGTTCATCCTCGGCCAGAAGCAGGTCATCGAAGGCATTTCCTTGGGGGGGGTGAAGGGGTGAAGGCTGGCAAGTTCCCGGAAGTTGCATAACCGGAGGTGGGTGGAGCGGACGTGACTGTCAGTGAGTTGAACTTGAAAACTGACTAAAAGGATAAGTTCGGAGGGGGATTTTGGAACTGGAAGAGCGAATGCGTACGCCTGAGAGCTTTCCATAGGAAAGCTCACTTCGGAAGCATCAGCAGTCACCGGATTTCTACCGCGAAGAGCGGTTTAAATCAAGAAATCTGGGGACAACAGCGGCTGGAAGTCCAAATATTCACCGCAGTTACGATTAACCTATAGGAATATTTAAAGTTCAGCATACACATCGATAAGGAACAGCTGCCGGACAAGCTTCATAGGCAGGGAGAACTCACATTAGAAGGGGTGTTATTAATGAAAAAGAATGTATTCGCGTTGGTATGGATCACCGTGCTCCTTGTAGCCCTGGCGGGCTGCGGCAATTCGAACAACACTAATAATGCATCTCCCACTAATAGCAGCACTGCTGCACCGGATGCGGCGGAGAGTGCTGCACCTTCTGCAGAACCTGTCACGATCAAAGTCGCCAACTGGTCACCTGCGGCGGATATGGAACCTATTCTGCAGGCGTACGAGGATTCCCATCCGGGAATTACACTGGAATACGTGGAGCTGGCTGACAACGGCGATTCCGTGGCCGGGATGAAGAAGCTGGATCTCCTCGTTGCTTCCGGCGAGAACCTGGACGTTGTGTTCATGCCGGGTGCAACCGACTACTCACAGCGTGCGGGACTCGGACTGCTGGCTTCGCTGAATGACCTGATAAGCAAAGAAGGCATCACGCTGGCGGATGAATATACGATTGATCCATCCGTAGACGGACAGGTGTATGCACTTCCCGATACCCTGGAGAATTATTTTGTCCTGCTGAACAAGGACAAGCTGGATGCGGCTGGACTGGCTGTGCCTACGGAATGGAGCTGGGATGACTATCTTGACTATTCCGCCAAGCTGACCAGCGGTACCGGGCCATCCAAGACCTTCGGCACTTATTTCCATACCTGGGCGATGTACTGGGAGCTGGCCATCATCAACCAGGAGAAGGACAACAACCTGGTCAATAACGGCATCGTAAATATTGACAGCGCGGGTATCCGACAATCCCTGGAGCTGCGCAGCAAGGCGGAGGAATCCGGAGTGGCTGTACCTTATGCAGATACCATCTCCCAGAAGCTGGCTTACCGTTCTGAATTCTTCACCGGACATGCCGCGATGATTGTGACCGGCAACTGGATGATTGGAGAAGCGGGCGGATCGGAGGAATTCCCGGCTACGTTCACCACTGCCTTTGCACCGATGCCTTCCAACAGCGCCGGACAGCCTGCCGGAGTCAGTATTGCCAACGGCAACTATGTGGGCATTCTGGAGAAATCGCAGCATCAGCAGGAAGCCTATGATTTCATCCGCTGGTATTCCACAGAGGGTGAGCAGATGCAGAATGTATACTCCGCCTGGAAGAAGCAGGATGTCGATCAATACATCGCCGGAGTGAAGGCATCCGCCATGAGCCCGGACAAGATTGACGAAACCTCACTGGCCTACGTAATCAAGAATGCCAAGCCAGCTCCGCTGAGTGTACCGCCGACCTATCAGGGCGAGCTGGAAACTGCTTTTACCAAAGAAACCGAGCTGTACATCCTGAAACAGCAGGATCTGGAAACTACGGTCAGCAAAGCGCAAGCTGAACTGCAAAAGATCGTGGACGCCAATAAGTAAATAAAGCGAACCGTCATATTTTGTCGAAATATTACTGGGAAATGAATTACTGGAGGCGGAAAGCTGATATGATAGAAGCAAAGAAAACGATCGTCTGATTGTGAAGGGGGGATTGCCATTGCTGCCAAAAGGATGGAAACTCGGTTTTCGCAACAAGCTGCTCGTAGCTTCCTTGCTCTGTCTGCTGCTTCCCGCCTCCATTACCCTGTATATTTCCAATTCCTATACCGAGCACATCCTCCGCTCCCAGGTGATTCAGAATGAACGCCGTTCGCTGGAGCAGGAGAGCATGTATATCTCGAACCTTCTCAGCAATATGGTGCTGGTGTCGAATTACATTCAGTTCGATCCCGGGATTACGCTTATTCTCAAAGAAAATTGGCAGCGCAGTAAGCTGCATCAGCCGGATACAGCCAAGAATGTACTGGAATTCAAAGAGGTTACCGAAAAGCTCGAAAGCGTGACCTCCATGATGGAGAAAACATTTGTCACCGTGCTTACCTCAGACGGCCAATATTATTCGAATTATCCTTACGCCAAGCTGGATGTCGGCGCCCTGCTGCAGCAGCCCTGGATGGAAAAAGCCCGTCAGCAGCCTGTCTTCGATCTCTACTGGGCAGGTGTGCTCGATAACTATATTCCTACCGTTGCCCAGACCAGCCCGCAGGTGCTGACGATTGCCCGCAATCTCAAGCTGTCCTCCAATTCCACTTATGCGACGGTCATTATCAGTATCGCCGAGAGCCGGATCAGCCAGATCTTCAATGATAACCGTAAAGGCCAGGAGACACTGCTGATTGCACCTGACGGAACGGTACTGGCCTCCCGGGACAAGACGCGCCTGGGTCAGCCGTTTGCGCTTGCGGATGAACTGACGGGTACAGCGGATTCACGTTTCATGGACTACCGGAATGAACAATATCTGCTAAGCAGCCTGGATATTCCCTATGGAAATTACCGGATCGTCAGCCTGTCGCCTTACCGCGAGGCGGTCAGCCAGATCAGTGCAACCCACCGCTGGAGTACAGCCGTGCAGATCGTATCGGGAGCGTTCTTCCTGCTGATCCTGGTCCTGCTGGTCCGTCAGTTCACGAAGCCGGTAATCAGGCTGGACGGCGTAGCGGCCAGAGTGGAGCAGGGTGAGCTTGGCATCCGTTCCGGCGTGCGCGGGTATGACGAGATTGGGCGGCTTGGCAAGTCCTTTGACCATATGCTGGACCGGGTGGAGAAAATGATCGAACAGATTAAGGTGGAGCAGGCGCAGAAGCGCAAGGCCGAGCTGGCGATGCTGCAATCGCAGATCAATCCGCATTTCCTGTTCAATATTCTTAATTCCATCCGCCTGCGCATTATGATGCGGGGGGATGAGGAGAATGCGGAGCTGCTGTTCTCGCTGTCCCGGCTGCTGCGGATGACCATTCAACAGCGCGATGAGTATACTTCTCTGCATGATGAGCTGCATATTGTCAGGAGTTATGTGGAGCTGCTGAATTTCCGCCAGGCCGATGAAGTTACGCTGGATACAGACTGCACCTCGGAGAGCCTTGGGCTGAAAATCCCGCGCTTCCTGCTGCAGCCGGTTATCGAGAATGCTTACATTCACGGCCTGCGCCAGGAGAGCGGACGCATTCTGATCCGCACCTGGACCCAGGACAGCCGGCTGCTAATCGCGATTGAAGATAACGGCCGGGGCATGGATGAGGTGACCCTGAACCGGCTCCGGGCAGAGGTTGGCTCCGAGCCGCCGGAGCTGGAAGCCATGCCGTCCAGCAGACTGGCTCATATTGGAATGTCGAACGTATACGAGCGTCTGTATCTGACCTACGGTTCAGCCTTCCAGGTTACCATTGACAGTATCCCCGGACAAGGGACAACCTTCCTGTTTGTGCTTCCTGAAGAAATTCCGGATCAAGGTTAGGAAAGGGAGAGTGGGAACGATGTATAGCGTGATGCTGGTGGATGATGATTATCCGGTACTGGACTTTCTCTCGGCAGTAATTCCCTGGAACGAGCTTGGACTGACCCTTCATTCGGCCTGCAAAAATGGTCTGGTTGCCCTGGAGAAAGCGCAGGCTGGTATGCCGGATATTGTGATAACGGATATTGGCATGCCTTATATGGACGGCATTGAGCTGATCCGCGAGCTGAAGCTGATGAACGAAGATTTACGCGTTGTGGTGCTGTCATGTATGGATGATTTCACGTATGCGCAGCAGGCGGTGAAGCTGATGGTGAGCGATTACATTCTCAAGGAGATGATCAGCCGCGAGCTGATTACCGGTCTGCTGCAGGAGATTGGCGATGAGCTGCGGCGCAGGGATGCGGACAAAGCCCAGACGCTGAAATGGAAAAGCATGGCGGAGAATCAAAAGGTGCTGCTGAAGCAGAGTGTGCTGCGGCGGATTGCCGCCCGGGAGCTGCCGGACACCGAATGGCTTCCGGATGCCGCCGAGCTGGGGATTGTACCCGAGTTGACAGCGAATGTAGCCGTTCTATGCCGGGTCAGCGGCAGTACCGGGGAGCCGGTCCGGGATGATCTTGCGCTAATGGCACTGGTGGAATCCGCCGCCGAAGCGGTGCTTCAGGATGGAACGGCCGCCGTATGTCTGCCCTACAGCGGGCGGGACTGCGTGCTGGTCTTCACCGGAGGGATGGGCAATGGCGCAAGTGCCGGCCATATCTCCATGCTCGGCAAGCTGCGTTCTGCGGTTCAGAGCATGCCGGGGGTAGGGGCATCCTTTCAATATCTGTGTATTCCGCCCGGCAGCGGGCATTTCCGTGAAGGGATTATAACGCTGCTTACACAGGGGCGGGAGAATGCCTTTTATCTGAAGCCGGGCGGGCTGACCGGGCTGAAGGAGCTCCAGCCGTTCACCGGTGAGGATCTGTTTCAGCATTACACCGAAGCCTCCCGGGAGATCCGGGAAGCGTTCCTGGAGGAATCGGCCGGGCGGCTGGAGGAGCTGCTGTCCAAATGGATGGATTATATCCGTGTGAAGCGCTTTGCTCCGCGCCAGGTCAAGGAATGGGTGCTCAAGCTGCTCTATGATAACCAGATGCGGCTGATGGCCCGGCAACAGTTCCAGTCGACCTTCTCCCTGGAGATGCTGCATGACACTATCACTGCCATTGAGCATATTGACAGCCTGGAAGAGTGGTCCCTGCAATTCTTCTATGAACGTCTGCCGGTGATCCGGGAGATGTACCAGGAGACACGGCGGGATGAGATCAAGAAGGTGAAGCAGTATGTGGACCGGCATCTGAACCGTAAAATTACGCTGGAGGAGGTAGCCGAATACACTCACTTGAATTCGAGCTATTTCAGCCGCCTGTTCAAAAAAGAAACCGGGATGAGCTTCATTCACTATGTCACCCACACCAAGATGGAGCATGCCAAAGAGCTGCTGGACCAGTCTCCGCAAAGTGTGGAGCAGGTCGCCGAGCAGCTGGGCTACGAGAACAAAAGCTATTTCACCAAGCTGTTCAAGCTGCATACAGGCTTCACTCCGGGTGAATTCCGGGGTGAGGAAGGAACAAGGAACGGACAACCACAAGGCACAGGGAGGAACTACTCATGCTGAAAGTGACACCAATCCATACCGAAGTGGCAGGTTCCATGCTTGTCCGTGTGTTTGAGAACCGGCAGCTGCTGGGATCTGCGGCAGGGCGTGAAGCAGCCGCGGCGATCCGGGCGCTGCTGGCGTCCAAGACCTTCGTAAGAATTATTTTCGCCGCCGCCCCTTCCCAGAATGAATTCCTTGCCGAGCTTGCCGCAGCCAAGGATCTGGACTGGAGCCGGATTACGGCCTTCCATATGGACGAATATCTCGGACTCCCGGAAGGCTCGCCGCAGAGCTTTGGCAGCTTCCTCCGGGAAGCGCTGTTCGACAAGGTGAAGCCGGGCAGGGTTCATTATATCAATCCTGCCGAAGAGCTTGAGGCTGAATGTGAGCGTTATGGCAGGCTGCTGGCGGAGGCTCCCATCGATATTGTCTGCCTCGGCATTGGCGAGAATGGCCATCTGGCCTTCAATGACCCTCCGGTTGCGGATTTTCATGATCCCCGGCTGGTCAAAGCGGTGACCCTCGATGCCGCCTGCCGCACCCAGCAGGTGAATGACGGATGCTTCGCCAGTCTGGAGGAGGTCCCGCAGCAGGCACTGACCTTGACGATTCCTGTACTGCTCTCTGCCAAGTGGCTGTTCTGCATGGTCCCGGGTCCGACTAAGCGCGGAGCAGTTACCCGCACGCTGCATGAATCTGTCTCCACGGCCTGTCCGTCCACAATCCTGCGCAGCCACGGGGATTGCCGGCTGTTTGTGGACACGGATTCCTTCGGAGCGGTTGTGCGATGATTGTGGATGCGCTGCATTACCGTACAGGCGAACCGGTCCGTATCCATCTGGAGGGCAGCATTATTGCTGCCATTGAACCGTTGGATGGACCGCTGCTGCTGCCGCCGGACGAACTGCTGGAGCTGCCGGTAGCTGCGCCCGGCCTGGTAGATCTGCAGATCAACGGCTATGGAGGCCATGACTTCAATCATCCGGTGCTGACCGCGGAGGCTGTCAAGGAAGCCATCCGCGCCTTGTGGACTGAAGGCATAACCACCTGCTATCCGACCGTGATCACCGGTGCTGCGTATACGATTCACGGCGCAATGCGGGCGATTGCCCGGGCCTGTGAAGAGGATGCTGCCGCCGCTGCCACGATTGGCGGCATCCATCTGGAGGGGCCATTTCTCTCAGCCGAAGACGGTCCGCGCGGAGCGCATAGTCTGGAGCATATCCGTCCGCCGAGTACGGCCCTGTTCGACCAGTGGCAGGAGGCGGCAGGCGGGCGGATCTCCATCGTGACGATGTCCCCGGAATGGGAAGGGAGTGCGGAGTTCATCCGCCACTGCGTGCGGCAGGGCGTGACGGTCTCCATCGGGCACACCTCGGCAAGCCCGGCACAGATTTCGGAGGCGGCCGCTGCCGGAGCACGGCTGTCCACGCATCTCGGCAATGGGGCGCATGCCATGCTGCCGCGTCATCCGAATTATCTGTGGGCCCAGCTCGCGGAAGATGAGCTGTGGTGCACCCTGATCGCCGACGGCTTCCACCTCCCTGATGAGGTGCTGAAGGTTGCGATGAAGGTCAAGGGCAGCCGGGCGCTGCTGATCAGCGATGCCGTTGCCCTCGCCGGCCTGCCGCCCGGCAGCTACGACACGCCGGTCGGCGGCCGCGTGGTGCTGACCCCTGAGGGCCGGCTGCATCTCGCCGGCCAGCCCGGGCTGCTGGCCGGTTCGGCGCAGATGCTGCTGCGCCACATCGCGCGCCTTAGCGCCGCGGGCCTGGCCGATCTGCCGGACGCCTGGGACATGGCGTCCGTGCACCCGGCAGGCTTCATGGCCCTGCCGGAGGCCGCGGGCCTGGCCGCCGGCGCGCCGGCGGATATTGCGCTGCTCCGCCGGGGCAGCGCGGGGCCGGCGCTGGCGGCGCTCTGCAAAGCCGGCGAATGGGTGTACCGCCGGGGCTGATGCCCGGCGGTAGTTTTTTTGCCGGGAGGTGCTGCGGGGTGCTGCGCCCGCCCTCGCACCTGCACTCGCGAGCGCATCTGCATCAGCACCTTAACTTACATCAGCACCCGCTCCCGAACTAGCTAACGCACCTGCCCCCGCATCCGCACTCGCACTAACTAACGCATCTGCAACTGCCCCCGCATCCGCACTAGCTAACGCAACTGCACCTACATCTGCACCCGCACTAGCTAACGCACCTGCACCTACATCTGCACCCGCACTAGCTAACGCAACTGCACCTACATCTGCACCCGCACTAGCTAACGCACCTGACCCTACATCTGCATCCGCACTAGCTATCGCACCTGCACCTGCATCAGCCCTCGCATCGCACCCGCCCCTGCGATCGCACCGCCATCCGCAACTTTTTGCCTGAGACAAGTTCATGCTATAATGGTGCGGAACACACTCCATGGATGCAGAGGTGATTAGAAAGTGGGATATAAGGCAGGCCAGCTTTTTGTTAATTTGCCGGTGAATAATCTGCAGGATTCGATCAACTTTTTTACCGCGCTCGGATTTGAGTTCAACCCGCAGTACACGGATGAGAACGCAACATGCATGATCATCAATGACAACACGTTTGCCATGCTGCTGACCAAAGAATTTTTTAACACCTTCACTTCGAAATCGGTTGTGGATACTGCCGGACACACGGAGGTTATCCTCGCCTTCTCAGCAGCAAGCAGGGCAGAGGTGGACGAACTGGTGCATAAGGCACTTGGGGCCGGCGGCAAACCGTTCAATGATCCGGTAGACCATGGGTTTATGTACAATTGGAGCTTTCAGGATATCGACGGACATCTGTGGGAAGTCATGTATATGGATGAGAACGCGCAATAGCATGGTGTGGATATAAGTGTGCATGAGGACAGGCTTCCGGATACGGGGGCTTGTTTTTTGCTCGTTTATACGAGGAACCTTTTGAGGGTTGGCAGTGACGCTATTATGGTATGCGGAATGCGGTGCGTGGTATGCTTAAGTGCACTTTGTACAACTAAATCGCCTGATTTTCAACCAATTATTCGTTTAGTTGTATTCCGTGCAATTAAACTGCCCCTTATAGATGGTTTACGCCGCTTCGGGCAGATATAGTTGTACAGAATACAGTTATAGGAGGCGAGCCTGCCTTTTCGCGGTTTTTAGTTGTACAATGTACAACTATCCTTTAAGTTTCCAGTTGAAGCTGAAACCGAACACATAAATTTCTGCATGAAATGAACTCATTTCATTAGTTCTGAGATTGTACCAAGCCGGGCATTGTAGAATGGCGGAGGCATACCTGAAAGACAGATTACTGGTGGTGTTCTGGAGCGAATGGCCGCCAGTGTGGCAGGACCGTTAGCTCAGCAGATGGCGATCAGCAGGGGAATGCGGACTGAGAAGACGCTATTTTGCCCAAAACACTGCATTCAACGCCCAAACGGACTGAGAATCAGTTATTTTGTTCATTCGACCCTAAAATGTGGAGCTGGCAGCCATGTAAGCGATTCTGAGTCCGCAAGACCGAAAAATCACCTATTTTGCCCAAATAGTGGATTCTCATTCCTATTCACGAGCGTACACGATCGTGAAGCTATTCATCCCCCGCCCAGCTCCCGCCGAGTCCCGCCCAGCTCCCGCGGAGTGCCGCCGAGTCCCGCCCAGCTCCCGCCGAGTCCCGCCCAGCTCCCGCCGAGTCCCGCCCAGCTCCCGCCGAGTCCCGCCCAGCCTCGCCAAGTCCCGCCCAGCTCCCGCCGAGTCCCGCCCAGCCTCGCCAAGTCCCGCCCAGCTCCCGCCGAGTCCCGCCCAGCCTCGCCAAGTCCCGCCCAGCTCCCGCCCAGCTCCCGCCGAGTCCTGCCGAGTCCTGCCGAGTCCTGCCAAGTCCCGCCCGGCCTCGCCGAGTTCCGCTCAGCTCCCGCCAATCCCCGCAAATTTCCCGCCAGTCCCCGCCAGCCCCCTAAATCACTCTCCCGCCAACTTCTCTAAATACAAGCAGTGCAGGACCTAATACTCCAGCAGGCGCCCGTTATCATGCCATTGGCCGTACATAGTATTGGCTCTGGTGTTTGCGATGAATTTCTCCAGTCTGCGCTGATACACTTCAGGCTGATGGATATAGCTTTGTATGGTATCGATCCGCACCCGCCGGTAGAGCGCCGGAAAGGCCATGAAGTTCTCATACACCTGCGTTTCCTCTTTCAGCTTCTCTTCGATAACCTTGTCTATTCTAAAAGAGCGGATATCCATATCAGGAAGGACCCGCCGTCCTTCCTCACGCATCAAGCCCAGCTTCTCCAGGCGGCGGACACGCTCTTTATTAAGCTCGGTCCATGAACTCCGTCTGCTGCGGGGAGACAGTCTCTGCACCAGCTTCGCTTCAGCGTTCATCTTCTTCACTCCATCGATCCAGCCGAAGCACAAAGCTTCTTCAACGGCTTCCAGGTACAGCTGCGTACCCGGGACTGGCTTCATAGTGGCTTCGACCCAGCAAAAGGGTTCAATCGTGCTGTTCACCAGCAGCCAGTTCCGCAACTCTTCCCTTGATGTAGCCGCAATCCAATTTTCAGTGCTCATAGTTACTGTACACCCCCTTCTGACAACTATATAGCCCGAACAGGAACCTGCACGGACGATTTACATGAATGGCAGTTTGTATGGCGGGAAGACTCCCGCTCAAGTCTAACTGTAGTTTCTCCTAATCCGGTTTGTACAGTTATAACGAGCTGTCCCTGCAAGATATTCAACTATCCGCTAGGCGTAACCGCTTGAGAATGGTAGAGCTAGCTCATCATTGAGTGCACTTTCTGCAACAGATTCTGCGTTATCCTGCGCTAAAACCAATTCTGATGTATTTCATACAATTGATTTTCAGCTATCTGCCCAAATTCACCTATTCCATAGATATCTATTGTACAAAGTGCTGCAGATTCTATTTTTCGGCGGATTTTAGAGCGATCTGTTGTACGAACCTGGCTCTCACAAGAAGACCAGGCAGCTTAGCTTAAAGGTGAAACAGTGTTGGAGAACCGATCGTGGTTCGTTGAAGTAATCCTGCACGAAATACAACATTCCCCTCGTCAAAACCGGCCCTGACCGAAAACTGTTGCACAAAAGGCATCAATTGTCCTTCACCAAGCGGCTAAACGGGGAAATTGTTGTACCGCGTACAAGAATCCTTACGGCTACACCAGTAACAATGAATTAATGTTGCAAAACGTACAACAACATCGACTTTTCAACTCATCGCTACAAGAATTATACTGACAATCAGCCCGGACAGGAAAAAGTAGCTCCCGCTAACCAGTCCGTAGACCAGCGGCCGGGGGATGTTGGGGTTAATCCCGGTATTCACGGTTGTGGCCGCCAGTAGTCCTGCTCCGACAATCCCGCCAAAGATGAGAGCATCGGCAAGGGTTTCGATCTCGAACGCATAGAACAGTACCGCCATCGCCACCGTTGTTACCAGTCCGCATACGAGGGGACCCAAGATGAACCGGAGCGCCGGTTTTTCTTTGGAAATAGAAGGGTTCATATGTTGCTTCGTATGATTAACATTCCTTCCATTTCCCGCTGAACCGATACCGTCCTCCTTAAGGACGGCAGCGCCGTTTCCACTTGGCGAATGCTCTTTTCCCAGAGCGTAGGCATACGCCTTGCCCCAAACCACAGTGAACCATAGGCCTCCCACCAAAGACAACGCCAGCGTCCCGAGCACAACAGCCAACCCATTGATCTCTTGAATTACATTAAACATAATGTCCTCCTCGTGTGTTTAAGTCTGCTTACATCATAAAAAAAGAAGTTTGACAACAGCGTGTCATACTTCTTCATAAGGTTTGAGTGCGTTTTGCAGATGCTCTTTGATGATGGCGCGCAGGGGGAGGGGTTCGAGGACCTCGGCACCGCTGCCGAAACTGAGCAGAATGGCCCATAACCAGCGTGCGCTGAGCGGCTGATATACCGGAATGCGCATCGTCATACTTCCGTCTTCGTGAAACTGCTTGTCCATCTGCTGAAACTGATCCAGCGCGTCGGCCAACGCTTCCGGCTTTACCCGGATCACTACATCCTCCAGCTGGTTCTGCCGTGCGTGCTCTGAGGAAGCAACCTCTTCCGGCACCTCCGGGTGCGGTCCGAAAGTATCCCCGGTCAGCATCAAATTCATCAGCCGGGACAGGCGGAACTCGCGGTAAGCCTGGCGGGTGCGGCAATATCCGTAAATGTACCAGTTCCGGTATTTGAAATGAAGCCGCAGCGGCTCGATGTCACGGGCCGTTCGTTCATTCATGGTGTCGATATAATCGAAGCGGATCACTATGCGCCCGGTGATGGCAGTCCGTATATGACGCAGCGCATCGGGTTCCGTCCGCAAGGTGTCGAGGTCTACGGACAGACTCTGCGTCAGATGCTCCGGTCCGATGGTCTGCAGCCGTTCAATAGTCCCCTGCGCACGCCCGTCTTCAAACACGGTAGAAAGACTGCGGAGCACAGTAATCAGGGCGTTGACGTCATAAGTGCCGAGCAGACTTTTATCCATTTTGTAGCCGTCCATCATACCATATCCGCCTTTCATCCCCTGATACGATACGACCGGGAACCCCGCCGCACAGATTACATCGATATCCCTGTAGATGGTCCGCTGTGATACCTGAAACTCTTCAGCCAGTATGGCCGCAGACAACACCTCGTGATTCAAAAGCTTATAGATTATAGAGATCAGCCGTTCCAGTTTCATAGGTATACATCCCCGTCCAATGGTTCTATTTCCTTAAATATTGACGTTTTGTTAACAGTTTCGCAACATATTCTTTACGCTCAGCATACACAACCTAAGAGAACAGTTAATATCCGGCTTCTACAATGAGGATATTAGCAGAATATACCTATTGTAAAGACAAGCTAGATATGAAGGGATGATACTTTTGAAGGGGAACCTGCTGCACTTTTCGATGAAATGGAAGCTAATCTTAAGTTTCTCGACAATTACGCTCATTTTTCTGGGCGTGGCTCTGTACCAAGGACATAAAATTAACCAGGTAGAGCTATCTATGGAACAGCAGAAGAGCGAAATGGAGAAAAGAATTACAGTCTCAACCATCACCCAGCTGCTGCAGGAGCTGAACCGAGCGGAGACTTCCTTCGCTGAATCCAGTGATTTGGAGCTGGCGGAGCCATTACAGGAGAAACAGCAGCAGATGTTGGCTGAACTTGCCAAGGTGGAATTTGAGCAGGACACACCAGCATTCACTATGCTTGGACTTCTGGGCACTCAGGCCGCAGAATATGGGGAATTCATTACGGAACTGCTCGGAGCAATGTCGGATGAAACACTTGATCCACTAACTGTATTGGAACAGATTGATGATATACATACGAAGGCACTTGCGCTGAATCAATCCATGCTTGAGACAAATGGTAAGCTGTATACGGCAGCCGCCGACAATGCAGAGCAGGCGCAGGGGGTTTCTTTTAAACTGCTGGATGATACGGTCTCAATCGTGGCCTATGCTGCAGGCGGAGTGTTCCTGTTCATGCTGGTGCTGGCCTGGCTGCTGATCCGCTCGTTCCTGTCGCCGGTCGGCAGGCTGCAGGCTGCACTCAGGCAGATTGCCGACGGGGATCTGCGGCAGCAGATCAACTCCCCGTATAATGATGAGCTGGGCCGGCTGAGCCATCACTTTGATCATATGGTGGGCAGAGTTCAGGGCATGCTGCGGCAGACCTTGTCTGCTGCGGGTTCGCTGGCTGACTATTCGCATTCTTTTCAGCAGTCATCGGCGATTACCGCGCATACGAACCGCGATATTGTCCGGACGATCCAGGAGATTTCGCTGGGTGCCGACCAGCAGGCTGTTCAGTCTGAGCAGAGTACGCTGCTGCTGGAGGAGCTGGCCCGCGGGGTTCAGGATATTACCGAGTATACAGATGTGATGCTGGCGACCAGTGAAACGGCTAACCGGAATACGCAGCAGGGTTCAGATACGGTTACTGCCCTGCGCCAGATTTCACAGCGTTCCCGGGAGTCGATCAGCAAGGTTTATGTGGCGCTGGAGCAATTGGTGAACCAGTCCAAGGATATTTCACGCATCACCAATTCAATTACGGAGATTTCGAAGCAGACGAATATTCTCTCGCTCAATGCTGCGATTGAGGCAGCGCGGGCCGGGGCATCGGGAAAAGGCTTCGCCGTTATTGCCGATGAAGTCAGACACCTGTCTGTGCAGACGAATGATTCCTCCGTGCATATCAGCCGGATTATCCAGGAGCTTCAGGCCGGCATGGCCGATTTCCAGGGATATATGATGGAGACCAGAGAAAGTCTGGAGCAGCAGGATCACCAGGTGGCAGAGACATTGGCATCCTTCGGGGCGATCGATGAATCCATTGCGGGCATCAGCACACAGATCGGGCAGATTCACCAGAAGGTGGAACAGACGCGTACGATCAACTCACGCCTTGCCGAATCTGTGCATTCCGTAGCCTCCGTGGCGGAGCAGACAGCGGCCGGGGTACAGGAAGTGAATGCCTCCAGCACCCAGCAGGATCAGGCGATCAGCGACATTGCACGGCAGGCGGAGGAGATTCATGAAATCTCGCAGCGGCTGTTCCGGGAGATCAATGTGTTCAAAATTGCGGACGGGCCTGAAGTACAAGTGGCCGACAATACAGCTACAAAGGCTGAAACGAAGATAGGAGCGAAGAAAGCCGAGAAGGCGGAAGAGAAGAAAGTGGACGAGGCGCCAGAGAAGACTAAGGAGCAGACATCGGAGAAGCCGGAACCCAAGTCAGAAGCCGGAACGTTTGCGGAGACTGAAAAAAAGACCGGAGCAGGAGTTCACCGGCCTCAGTCTGGAGTATTACGGGTGATGGAGGAATCCGCATCCGCAGACGGGCGGAGTGAATCGGAGGCTGATTTACTGGTGCTGGCGAAGTGAATGATTCAGCGATGTGACCAGCTCCGGGAACCAACCGGATAATGACAGGAAGCTGAAGCCCGCGGAGCGGGCTTTTGCCGTATCCATGAACCATGATTCTTCGATGCCAAAGGGAGAGCTGTCCGAATCTGCGGTTTCCCGCCGGACCATGGCAGGTTTACCTGTTGCCGCTTCAACAATGGAGATAACTCCGCCGATGGTCAGTGTACCGTCCGAGCAGGCATTCACCGGACCCGTCAACGTGGAGCTGCCCAGCCAGTGCAGGAAATCAGCGGCTTCATCGGAACGGATGAACGAGATCTCCGCTTGCGGATTCGGGATGCCGATCGGCTGCCCTGCCTGTACATGCTCTATATGAAAATGCAGCCTGCGCGTATAGTCATCCGTGCCCAGCACAATTGGAAACCGCACCGCGGCCACCGGGAAGTCCGCCGTCTGCAGCAGAACGGTCTCGGCCAGTCTTTTGCCTTCCTGGTAACTGAAATCGGCCTTCCCGCCCAGCTTCAGCGGATAATGTACAGGATCGAAATCCGCTTCAGTCAAGATATCCGGCTGCGGATTATAGACAGACAGGCTTGAAGTCAGAATATACCGCTTCGCCCGGCCGGCAAATATCCGTACCGCAGCCGCAGCCTCATCCGGCGAGAAACAAATATTATCGTAGACGATATCCCAGCCTGTATCCCCTACAGCACGCTCCAGCGCAGCTTCATCAGTCCGGTCCACGGCCAGCCGGGTTACCCGGTCACCGAAATCATCCTCTGTTACACCACGGGTTAGAATGGTTACCTGGCTGTCCCCGTCCCGGAGCAGCAGCTCCACCAGTCTTTTACCAAAAAACCGCGTTCCTCCGAGTACAAGTACCTTCTTCATTTGGCTACACTCCTAAAGTTTTGTGTGCGGGCTAAGATTCCAATGAATAAAGTTAAGCTGCCATCCGCAGCCCGGCATAGGTGCTGCTTCCATTCAGATAGGAGAAGCTTCCGCTTCCGGAATACAGGGCATGCACTGTGGTGGTGCTTACAGCAACAGTTACTTCTACGGCAGTCTCCTGGCGGAGCAGCTCCAGCATCAACGGAATTTGACCCTGCTCATAGGCATGGGCCAGCGCCCGTAGATAAGCCCGGTAATCAGCATCCGGCGGAAGAGCGGGCCCCTCATTCTCAGCCAGTTCTTCCCGGACCCTGGATAAGGCCAGGCGTGCCCGGTGCAGAGCCGCCTTGACTGCCCCTTCGGTAGTGCTTAAGGTTCCGGCTGTCTCGGCTGCTGAATAGCCCAGAACATCACGGAGTACGAAGGCGGTCCGCTGCAAAGGGGAAAGATGCTTGGTCAAGGCCTGAAAGGCCAGTTCGATTTCGGTGCGATCTCCTTGCGCAGCCGGTGTAAGGGCTGAATCTGCCGGGGTTTCTGAACGTTCAAGCGCACGGAGCAGGGAGCCTTTGCGCCGTGCGGCATCAATCCACGTATTTTTGGCAATCCGCAGCAGCAGGGCTTCAGGATTGGGGCTCAAGGTGAACTTGCTGTATCCGAGTGCCTTGGTCCAGGTCTCCTGGGCCAGATCTTCAGCGTCGAATGGGGAACGGGTCAGCGACAGGCAATACCGGTGTAGCGCAGTCCCCAGCTCCTGCAGGCTTTGCTTATCCATATCCGCCCTGTCCGGCATACGGTGATGTTCAAGAATCGTCATCTTGGCCCTCTCCTTTGTGCTTTTTGTTATTTTCTTGTATTTAGCTTATATAGCCATTGCTTCTATTATATAAACGAATGGCACTTTGTAAAAGATACGCTATCCTTGTATACCCGCCGAATTCCGCATGCCCGTATCTTTAAGCTTCCCTGGTCCGTCTACAGGATATATACACTAAGACAGATCAGAGGAGGCACAACCTAATGAGTATTATACCTTATGTCATTGAACAGACTTCCAGAGGCGAACGGTCCTACGATATTTATTCCCGGCTGCTGAAGGACCGGATTGTGTTCGTGGGTGCGGCAATCGATGACGGGCTGGCCAACAGCATTATTGCCCAGCTGCTGTTCCTGGCGGCGGATGAGCCGGATAAGGATATCCAGATGTTCATCAACAGCCCAGGGGGCTCGACTACCGCCGGCTTTGGTATTTATGATACGATGCAGGTAATCAAACCGCAGGTGAATACGATTTGCACCGGTTTTGCGGCTTCCTTCGCTTCGCTGCTGCTGCTGGCAGGAGCTACAGGCAAGAGATCCGCGCTGCCGAACAGCGAGATCATGATCCATCAGCCGCATGGCGGCGCACAGGGCCAGGCCAGTGATATCGCCATCAGCGCAAGACGTATTCTGCAAATCCGGCACAAGATAGTCCAGATTACGGTGGAACGTACCGGCCAGCTGGCGGAGAAGGTGGAGAAGGACATGGACCGTGATTATTTCATGTCGGCTGAGGAAGCACTGGAATACGGGATCATCGACACAATTATTACCCATCTGTAGACGAAGGAGCGGATTAAGATGTTATCAGCATTGAAAGGGCAGGAAGTAACGATTCATTTTTTGGATGGTACCAGTGTCAGAGGAGGAGTTCTGGAGGAGCTGGATGAGAGGTTCGTGAAGTACAGCACGGAGTACCAGACCCTCTACATTCCAATCACCTCGATCCGCGCCGTAGACGTGCAGACCAAAGAACGGGAACGTCCGCGTGTCGGTTTCGGGCAGTAGACAGTACATCCTGATAAAAGCAATCTAAACCCCCGGTTCTCCGCTTTATCAGGGAGAACCGGGGGTTTTTGGTTTGGCATAGTGGAGTTGAAGCTGATATTGCTGCTGAAGCTGATATTGGGCCTTAATATCTGCTTGAGGTTTATCCTCAGCCAGCCGCAGGGCTGCTGCGGTGTGATGGCAGGATGAGTGCAGGAATCAATGCGATCACGGCAAAGCCAATCGACCACCAGAAGGCCGCATCGTATGCCCCGGCAATGCTCTGGAGACTTGAGGCTGATTGCCCGGCCAGCTGGTGCTGGGATACAGTGGCCAGAATCGCTGCCCCGAAGGCGCCGCCGATCGTCTGGCAGATCCTCATGGAGATACTGGCATGGGGGATCTGATCCTTGCGCAGCCCAACATA
The DNA here is from genome assembly GCF_038000205.1 of Paenibacillus sp. FSL R10-2771. Lineage (NCBI taxonomy): Bacteria > Bacillati > Bacillota > Bacilli > Caryophanales > Paenibacillaceae > Paenibacillus > Paenibacillus sp. FSL R10-2771. Next base: position 4,633,830 of record NZ_JBBOBM010000001.1, on the reverse strand, counting down.
TGCGGATACCATTACCGGAATCAGGAGTCCGTTCAGAGCAGCCCCCCGGACTACCAGTGCGGCCGCGAGCAGGATCAGATTCGTATCCGGACCGGCGAAGGCAAAGGGAAGTGTCGCGAATATAGTGACCAGCAGGCTCAGAATGACGATGATCCGCGAACCGATGCGGTCGGACAGACTGCCGATCCAGCTTCTGGTGAGCAGCATACCTATTCCTTGGGGAATCATCATCATTCCGGTAGACAATACACTTTCACCGCGTACCTGCTGATAGTATAATGGCAGCAGGAGTAAAGCCCCGTTCATGACCATGCCGGACAGGAATACGGTGACATTCGATGCTGAGAAAATGCGCGACTTAAACAGACGCAGATCCAGCAGCGGTTCTATGCGCGTCCGCAAAGCGTAGACAATGAACGCGGCCATGAGGACAAGGCCAATCACCAGGGGAATCACCACTTTGCTGCTGTGCAGCCCCCCATAGGTGCTGATTTGGGCGATCCCGTAGATGAGGATAGCAAAAGCAGGGGACAGCAGCAGCAGACCGGTAAGGTCAAGCGTCTGTTTGTGTGTGGATGGCTCATCCGCCGGAATGCCGCGCCAGGCCAGCAGCATTGCGATAAGGGTAATGGGAATATTCACGTAGAAAATAAAGCGCCAGCCCAGGCTGTTGATAATGACCCCGCCCAGCACGGGACCGAGAATGGGACCCAGCAGGGTGGGAATGCTGATGATTGACATGATCCGTCCGATGTTGCGGCCCCCGGCAGTCTGGACAAGCACGGTTTGCAGGGTCGGAATTAATATTCCTGCGCCTACGCCCTGCAGGAGGCGGAAGCTGATCAGGCTGCCGGGATTCCAGGCCAGGGAGCAGAGGACCGAACCGCCCAGGAATACGGCGAGTGAGAACATGTATACTTTTTTGCCGCCGAAACGGTTGACAGCCCAGCCGGACACCGGAATTGCCATACCCATGGTCAGGACGTAACCGGTAATGACCCACTGGATAACGGCAACGGAGCTTTGCAGGTCTGAAGTAAGTGTCCTGATGGCAACATTGATCATCGTGGAGTCGAATAACGGCGCGAGTGCACCGAAGACGAGAATGAGGGCTACTTTAAGAATGGCGGGATCAAGCTTCTCTTTCTGTGCTTTCTTGGGCTTGGTTCTTTGGTCTGACATAAAATTGCTCCTCTCAACATAATAAGGTACGGTACGTTGCGTACCTTATGTGAATAAGATAGAGTAAAAGCAGCCAGAATGCAACAAGAGAATTTTCTGCCCATTTTGTCCGCCAGAGGCAAGCCGCGTCTATACTGAAATATCCCGAAAGTAGGAAATGACATGGACGATATCAAACAAGAAAATCAGCCCAAAGGCGGACGCCGCCGCGGGGAGGTTCTCGAACAAGCCATTTTGCAGGCTGCCTGGGAAGAGCTTGGCGAAGCGGGTTATGCCCGCCTGACGATGGAGGGGATTGCGGTCCGGGCGCAAACCAATAAAACCGCACTCTACCGCCGCTGGCCGAATAAAGCCAAGATTGTTGCAGCCGCGATTAAGAAGCATATGCCTAAGACTGCTCTGGCCGCTCCCGATTCAGGCGATCTGCGTACGGATATGCTGCAGCTGTTTCAGAGCTTCGCCCGGCCTTTGCAGGGCTTAGGCGCTGAGACGATCCACGGCCTGCTGGTGGATTATCACGGCGATGATCTGATTGCGCTGCTGCCGAAGATCATGCCTCCCAAAACCGGAGGCAAGCTGAACGCGATCATGGGGACAATTCTGGCTAATGCCGAGAAACGGGGTGAGGTGCGTCTGGACCGCATTCCTGAACGGGTAATTCTGCTTCCCCTCGATTTATTCCGCTACGAGCTGCTTACCACCCATGAACCTGTTTCTGATGAGACAATCACCGGTATTATTGATGATATCTTCCTGCCGCTGGTCCGGATCAACTGATGGGTCCCCAAGAGCGCAAACAAACCGCCGTTTACCGGAATGATGTTCCGGTATGCGGCGGTTTGTTTGTGTTGAAGGCTGAAGCTGGTGAGGAAGTTCATTCACAGCGGAAGCGGAGATGGAAGCCGCTATCTCGGGGGCAGTGAGAAGGCAGGGTCCAGGCGGTGCACACCTTTGGGAGTATATCCAAGCGATGAGCTTACACCGCACAGGTCAGCCAGCAGATAGAGGATGCTCAGCCACATTTCGGTTCCCTGCAGACCCGTGTCCTGCTGCTGTGATAAGTGGAAGGCGAAGCCGCGCTGCGGAACCCAGAATTTCAGCACTTCGCTGAGCATATTCTCCGCCCAGCTGCGGATCTCTCCACGGCGGTAATCGGTCTGCTTCAGGCAGAGCCAGAGCGGATGGACCACATCCAGCACGTTGCAGGCGTTAAGCACCTCTGCACGGAAGAACCGGCGGTCCCTGCTGTGGGCCAGCACGGTATCGATGCTGCGCTCCGGATACGGCAGAGGAAGGCCGAACTGCGCATAGGTCGCGCGGGTGAGCCGGTAGAAACCGTTCACCGGCTGCAGCCAGCCTTCCTCTGCGGTAGGGAGGCCCCAGAGGCCGGAGTCCCGGCGGCAATGGGTCGCCAGCCAGCCGAACAGATCATCCGGCCGTTTGCGGGAGCCGAATGTCTTCAGGTTGTGGTACAGACCTGTGGCATAGCAGTCGATCCAGTCTCCGCCGCCCCAGGCATTGTCCTCCCATGGCAGATCATTCAGATACGGATACAACGCAGCGGTTTCCATATTCTCAGCAACGGTAACCGGATGGGGCAGGGCAGAACCGAGCACTTCCAGCGCGTACCCTACAGCGAGAAGATGATACCGGGAGAGGTGGTCGGTTAACAGCTCAGGCAGATCCTCCGGTCCGGGCGGAGACCACGGATCGGGCAGCAGTCCTGTCCCGGCATCCTGGAATCCCTGCAATACAGCGGTAAGCTCTGCCCGCGTCCAGCCGGGCGGCAGGCTGCCGAACATCGCGGCAATCTCCACCGCATCGCAGTAAGCTCTAACCGTCCGCTTATATCCGGGCCGGTCGCGGAAGAATTTCTCTTCCCCCGTTGACTCTGAGTAGTACTCCAGCAGCGGGATCAGCTGGTCTCCTGCCAGCCTGCCGAAGTCAGCCAGCTGCTGTGAGAGCAGGCTGTATGCCGGAACACTTTCAGTAACTGGTTTCGTGTTTACGGCAGTGTCCCTATCGGCTGTTACAGCTCTATCAGCCGCATCTGTATCCGTACCTCCTTTCACTGCTGTTCCTCCGGGTTGTGCATCCATTGTCATCCCTATATCCTCCTTTTGTTCAACTGCCGCGGCAATTGCTGCTGTATCCCCGGCCAGCCGGCTGCGGATTAGCCTGGCCGGATTGCCGCCGACAATACTGTAGGCCGGCACATCTCTGGTAACTACGGCACCGGCGGCGACAATGCTGTGCGAACCGATCTGCACACCGTCCAGAATAACGGCATTGGCTCCAATCCATACGTCGTCCCCGATGATAATCCCTTGGACAGTGCAGGGCTGGCGGAAGACCGGGATATCAGTGGAGGCGAATCCGTGATTGAACCCGTACATACTCGCATGTGAAGCAACTCTTACGCCGTTTCCCATGGTAATATCGCCTGAAAGCACACTGTAGCTGTTGAGTGAGCAGTCGCTGCCCATGACGAGCCGGGCACTGCGGACAATCGCTCCGCCGGCAATATAGCTCCGGTCGCCCATCTGAAGCTGATCCGGCAATACCACCGCCTGCGGTGAGACATAACAGGCTTCTCCGAAGGTACAGGAGTATTCAGTAGTTAGCTGCTGCTGGTATAGGATCTGCTCTTGCTGCTCCTGTGCGGAGGGGCCAATCCAGGGCATGTAATCGAGCGCCTTCCGTGAGGCGGATCGTTGTTCGGGCATCTTAGTCTCTCCTCTATAACATAAGTCATTATTTCCTTAAGTGTAGCAGTAGAGAAAGGGAAGCGACATGGCATAAAGAGCACGACTAGCTTGTCAAAAACGCATCAACATCTTATGCTGATTTCAGAGATGCTGCAGAAACGGGGGAGTCAGAGGGTGGAGAAAATTGTGCAGAATCTGGCCATAGATATTCACTGGATTCACGATAAGATCACGTTCCCGCACTGGAGGGATATCCGCCAGAATATCAATGTACATAGCTTCTACTGGATTCAGGAAGGTCAGGGGATCTTCCGTACGGACCAAGACTATCCGGTATCGCCGGGAATGCTGTTCTATCTGCAGCCGGGGCTGGCTATGGACATGAGCTGCGGAAGGGAGGAGCCTCTGCGGATCACAATGATCCTGCTCTCGCTCTATACCTTGTCGCCTTCGGCGGATAATCAGGGCAGGATAGAGCCGCTGGATGTGCTGCCGCTGCAGTTTATGCTGAAGCCGGAGGGGGAACAGGGCAAGCAGCTTGGTCATATGTTCCATAAAATTGCTGCGGATTGGGTCCCCGGAAGCACCGGGAGCCAGCTGATGACCCAGTCCCTGCTCTATGAGCTCATGTACGAATTGCTGCAGGTTCAGGCGAATGCCCAGCTGGGCCGGGGGCAGGGCTATGAGCTGTTTTTGCGGATCAAGGATGATATTGAACGCCGTTACAGTGAACCTTTGCTTATTCACGAGCTGGCGGTGCGTTACGGGATTTCCTCCTCGTATTTACGCAGTCTTTTTCAGCAATATCTGCACAGGAGCCCCAAAAGCTACTTAAGTGAAATCCGTTATGAGCATGCAGGGAAGCTGCTGCTGTACACCAGATTAACCTTGAAGGAGATTGCAGCGGCCTGCGGTTACAGCGACGAATTTCACTTCAGCAAAAGCTTCAAACAACAGAACGGGCAGCCGCCTTCGGCTATGCGGACTCAAGACCAAGGGAAGAGCGGATAATGCTTACCGGTAAAATAATTCCTGTGACATTGCCAATGAGAATGATTATCAATATACTAAGGGTAGTTTTCATAACATTCGTTCAGATTTGGTGGTGTGCACTGTAATGGAACTTATCCAACAGAGAACTTCTATAGATAACCAAGATGATCCGGTCGATTGGGACCGGTTGTCTTTCCGGCTTCTGTCTTTACAGGCGCTGAAGGGAACGGGGGAGGTCCATCTCGCACAGCAGCTGCTTTTCTCTTATGCCCTTGCAGTCGTGACCAGAGGTTCCGTCCAGTTCATTAGTGATCACAACCAGTATGAGCTGGCGGCAGGTTCAGCGGTGCTCTGCCTGCCGGATCAGACCTGCGGAACGGTGCAGCCGGCCGGGGGGCTGGAGATGTATATTTTCTATTTCGATGTGTACTGTTATGGCAAATCAGGCGATAGCGGAAGTTGTCTGCCGGTTAAGGATACCCGGTTATTCCAGGGGGACGGCAGGCTGCCGTTTCATCCGTCGAAAGAGATGTCGGCCAAATGCAGCAGGCTGTTTCTGCTCTCCGAACAGGGTGAACAGAGCATCGGCTTCCGGGCACAGCTTGATTTTCAGGAGCTGCTGTATGATCTCCGCGCGCGCAGCCTGCACCGGCCCAGAGATACGAATTCGGCGCTGGAGCAGGCGAAGCAGTACATAGAGGCCCATTATACAGAGGCGTTAACCGTAGAGCAGTTGGCTCAGTCCGCCGATTTCAGCGCCAAATATTTCGTTGACCTGTATAAGAAGAAATATGGCAAAAGCGCGCTGGAATACGCAGCCGAGCTGCGCATCGGGCAGGCCAAGCGCCTGATGGCAGAGAGCGGCGTTAAGCTGCGGGACATCGCCCACAGGGTCGGTTATGCCGATGAATTCTATTTCAGCCGCAAATTCAAGAAGATGATCGGCATGCCGCCCGCAGTCTATATGAAAAGCCGGCGGCGCAAGCTGGCCGCCTACACGCCCGGACTGCTTGGACAGCTGCTGCCGCTGAATATCACTCCATATGCGGCGGCACTGCATCCGAAATGGACCGAATATTACTACCGGAACTACCGCGCCGATATTCCTGTCCATATCAGCGCCTACCGCAACAATCAGGATTGGCAGGCCAATATTGAAGTGCTTAAGCAGTCTAACGCAGAACTTATCCTGGCCCCGGCAGGTCTGGCAGATGATGAACGGACAGCGCTGGAGCAGGTTGCTCCTGTGAATTATCTGACCAGCGACAGCGCAGATTGGCGCGGGCAATTTCACGAATTATCACGGCTGCTGGGTGAAGAGTGGCAGCGCGAGCAATGGCTTGCTGCCTTCGACTGGGAGGTGAACGCCGCTAAAGACCGCTTGCACGAAGGGCTGGGCCAGCAGACGGTTACAGTTATCCGTATGCTGGGCAGCCAGCTGTTCCTGCACTGCAACGAGGGAATGGCGAGCATATTGTACCGTGAGCTGGAACTGCACCCGGCTTATGAGTGTGAGGCAAAGGTATATAATGTTCCGGTCACTCCGGCGATGCTCGCGGAGCTGCCAGCGGACCATTTACTGATGCTGATCCGTCAGGAATATGACACGCTTGGGGAGTGGAGGAAGCTGCAGAACGACCCCCAGTGGATGAAGATTCCTGCAGTTCAGCGGCATCACGTACATGTCCTGAGCTCTGATCCCTGGCGTGAGGATTCCGCATATGCGCAGCTGCGGATGCTGCGGCAGATCCTTCAGCTGCTTCCGGCCAATCGTCCATAGTTGTTCCGCATTTTGTCCATGGTGCAGGGGACCCCGCTTCGTTATACTCGTAATTGATAATCATTATCAATACAAATGTACATAAAGAGTGGGATGACATGAAATGGACAGGCGGAATTAAGACGGCCTCCCTGCTGGTGCTGGGGGTTGTCCTTATCATTATTATTAGCGTGTTATCTGTAGCTTACGGAACGAAGCCAATGAGCTTCGGTACGGTGCTGAATGCCATTTTCCACGCCGATCCTGAGAATATTGACCATGTGATTGTGCGGACATCGCGTATCCCGCGCACAGCAGGAGCGCTGCTGATCGGGGCATTCCTGGCGGTGTCGGGAGCCCTGATGCAGGGGATGACGCGGAATTATCTCGCTTCTCCGTCCATTATGGGGATCAGCGACGGCTCAGTGTTTGCCGTTACGCTGTGCATGGTATTCCTGCCGGGCGCTTCCTCCATGACAATGATTGTGTATTCGCTGGCCGGCTCTGCGCTGGGGGCATTGCTCGTCTTTGGTACGGCCAAGCTGCTGCCCGGCGGCGTATCGCCGCTGACACTGGCAGTGCTCGGCACGATCATCGGCACCTTCCTCGGCGGAGTCTCGCAGGCGCTGGCTGTCTACTTTCAGGTGTCGCAGAATATCAGCTTCTGGTACAATGCCCGGCTGCATATGATGGACCCGGCTGTGATCAGACTGGCGCTCCCGTTTGCCGCCGCTGGTCTGGTGCTTGCACTGCTGATGGCAAAACCGGTGACGATGCTCTCGCTCGGAGACGAAACGGCCGCAGGCCTTGGACTTCGGGTGGGAACCATCAAGATGCTGACGATGCTGAGTGTGGTGCTGCTGACCGGGATTTCCGTAGCGATAGCCGGCAAAATCGCTTTTATCGGCCTCATTATTCCGCATATTGTACGCTTTCTGGTCGGGCAGGATTACCGCAAGATCATTCCGTTCACTGCGTTTGCCGGAGCCCTCTTCCTGGCCTTGTGCGATCTGATCAGCAGGTATATTAACTTTCCGTTTGAGACACCGGTCGGTGTAGTTACCGCATTGTTCGGCGTCCCCTTCTTCCTCTATCTGATCAAAACGAGAGGGGGAGGCCATCATTCGTAAACATTCCAAGGATTCGAACAATTCTAAGGACGCGAAGAACTCGCTGTTAATGAAGCCCAAATCGAAGGCACTGGCCTTCTGGGGGCTGTTCCTGCTGCTCTCTGTTCTGATTGTCTGCGGGATGTATGTCAGTCTGACCAATGGCACCTTTGATATATCGGCGAAGGATGTCGTGCGCACCCTGCTGCGGATTCATCCTGTGGCGGATCATGATCTCGTCATCTTCGAATTCCGGCTTCCGCGCATTCTGCTCGGGGCACTGGTCGGCTTCGGGTTGGGAATCGCCGGGGCTGTACTGCAGGGCATTACCCGCAACTCCCTGGCAGACCCGGGAATTCTGGGCATTCATGCCGCTGCCGGGGCTTTTGTCGTCATGTTCATGTTCTTTGTTGGCGGCACCATGAAAGCGCCCGGCTGGATTTCGGTCATGAGTATGCCGATGTTCGGATTCATAGGGGGCCTGTGCTCCATCGTTCTTCTCTACCTGTTCGCAAGAAATCAGGGGGAGTTCCACCCGCAGCAATTAATTCTTGTCGGGATCGCTTTGGCCTCCGGTTTCGGTGCGGTAACGCTATATGTTTCCCTGCGAATGGACCCGGAGAATTTCGAGATGGCTACCGTCTGGCTGGCCGGGAGCGTGTATAATGCGAACTGGAGACAGGTGCTCTCCACACTTCCATGGCTGCTCATTCTGACTCCGGTAATCTGGCGCCGCGCGGCGGTGCTCGATCTGCTGCAGCTGCATGAGGTCAGTGTCAAAGGCGTGGGCGTGGCGGTGGGCAGGGAACGGCAGATTCTGCTGCTGTGCTGTGTCGGACTGGTCAGCGCCTGTGTGTCCGTGTCGGGCAGCATCGGCTTCGTCGGACTGATTGCTCCGCATATTGCACGGCGGCTGATCGGTAATACCTACAGGTACATCGTGCCGTTGTGCGGCCTGATCGGAATGCTGATGGTGATTATTGGTGATTTTATCGGCAAAACCGTATTCGCTCCCTTTCAGCTGCCGGTAGGCATTGTAATCTCCATCATCGGTGTGCCATATTTCATATTCCTGCTGTTCAGAAACCGTGCCAGATAAACGCACCGCTTGCTGACGGAGGCCTAAAGGGGAAGTCACAGGATGGGAATAAAGTATATTCACATAGAGGTTCACGGCTGGAAATTGACTATACGTTTGCCATTCAGCTACGGTACAGAGCACAGGCGGTTTCCGGTAGCGTACCTGCAGGACGAAGGCAGTGTAATGAAGCATACGGCGAATTACCTGGACCATTTGTTCAGATCGCAGCAGCTGAATGAGCTGATCCTTGTCGGCGTTGCATCCAAGGACCGGAATCATGATTATACCCCGTGGCCGCTGCCGGAAGTGACTCCTGGAGCACCTTCGTTCGGCGGCGGTGGAGACGATTATCTGCGGGCACTGGCCGAGGAGATCAAACCTTATATCGACAGCCATTATCTAACGTTGCAAGAAGCCAGGCATACGGGGATTATCGGATTCTCTCTCGGCGGACTGATCTCGCTGTATGCCTCTTACCGCTATCCTGAAGTGTTCGGGCGGATAGGCCTGTTATCGGCATCCTTCTGGTATGAAGGTATCCTGGACTACATGCGCGATCATCCCGTAGACAGAGCAGGGCAGCGGATATATATGTACTACGGAGAGCTGGAAGGCTGCTATAAGACCAATGCGCAGAAGGAAATGGCCGGACGCTCCAGGGCGGCGCATCAGCTGCTGCTGGAACAAGGCTTCGGCGGCGGTGATTTACTGCTGGAGTGTGATCCGCAGGGAACCCATGACCTGATGTTCTTCAGCCGGCAGTTCCCGCCGGCGCTGAGGTGGCTGTTTGGCGGAGGGGAAGCCGGTCCGGTTCGGGGGAACGCTGGGTGAAGCGGAAGACGGACTTGCTTGTTTATAATAACTGTGATGGATGGGACGGCAGAGATGCCGTTCCTTATTTTTTTTATTCCTGTACTTATTTGCTTGGAGTGGATAATTGTATTTCGTACACTTAAAAGACGGATAAAAACCGGATTTGGGCGGTTAACTGTATTCTGTACAACTAAAAACAGCGAAAGATGATTTTTGAGACAGGTCAGCTAATATAACTGTATAGAGTGCAATTAAACTTGATATCTTACAGCGGATGGTGAATTTAGTTGCAGTAAATGCAGTTATAGTCTGGCGCGTTAGCTTCAAATGATCACCAAGCTCCAGTCCTGCACTCTCTTATCTGCTATTGGCATCAGCCTTGCGGTGCTCTGGCTTTTGCAGTTGTACTTTTTCTTATGGCGACAAATGGGTTGGGCGAAATTACGCATGCACGGCAAATTTATATAAAAGCATAATGCCCCTCGGACTCCTGGTCTGCGGGGTTTATTTCTGCGTTCAGAGTATTGGATTACCGGCGTTACACATAATAACCCTATGGAGCTGCTGCCGGCACTTCCTGACGCAGCTGTGCCGGTCAAGCAGTTAGTGCGGCGCGAAAAAGGGGTAAGTTACTATAATGTGCGGTATTTGCAGTTTTACACAACCACTTGGAGGTGAGCGGATTTCATCGGAATAGAGAGGGCAGACCAACCGTTTCCACTTAATTTTAAAATAAATCGTATGAAGATTTCTTCTGCTGTGATACAATTATCCGGTTGGCCTTGTACATGGTTAATCGTCCGGTGCTCCTGATGAGCCCGTGATTGAATGAAGCTAATAAGCGCAGGAAAACGAAGCATTCCAGTGTATTGCTGTGAATTACAGAGTATTAATGGAGAAACCAACAGATTTTACACGGAACATATCAATTTTTGTCGTTTTTTATTGATTTATTGAAAAGGTTTCTGTATAATCAGCCTTGTTGATTTTTCATAGGATGTAGCCTGTTCAGCTTGATGAAACGAAACGACTGACAACGAAACGGATCCAGAGCAGCAAGGCTAATAACTAATAACTTAAGCAAAATTAGGGGGTTATTAATTTGGGAAAAGCGTTAATTATTGGCGCTGGCGGTGTAGCGAGCGTTGTTGTTCATAAATGCTGCCAGAACCCGGATGTATTCGAAGAGATCTGCATTGCCAGCCGTACGGTGTCAAAATGCGATGCTCTGAAGGAGAAACTGGACGGGGGCCTGACGAAGATTTCTACGGCCAAGCTTGATGCTGACAACACGGAAGAAGTCATTGAACTGATCAAGAGCTTCCAGCCGGATGTCGTGATTAATGTCGCTCTCCCATACCAGGATCTGACGATCATGGATGCCTGCCTGGCTACCGGAGTGCATTATGTAGATACAGCTAACTATGAACCGCAGGATACCGCGAAATTTGAATATTCCTGGCAGTGGGCGTACAAGGAAAGATTCGAGAAGGCCGGAATTACGGCGCTGCTCGGCAGCGGTTTTGACCCAGGCGTAACCGGTGTATTTACGGCGTATGCGCAGAAGCATTATTTTGACGAAATTCATACGATTGATATTGTGGATGCAAATGCCGGTGACCATGGTTATCCGTTTGCGACCAACTTCAATCCTGAAATCAATATCCGCGAAATTACAGCGAACGGACGCTACTTCGAGAATGGCGAGTGGATTGAAACTGCACCGCTGTCCGAGAAAAAAGTCTACGATCTCCCGGAGATTGGTCCGAAGGATATCTATCTTTTGTACCATGAAGAGCTGGAATCCCTGGCTGTTAATATCCCTGGCGTGAAAAAAATCCGCTTCTGGATGACCTTCTCGCAGAACTACCTGACTCACCTGAAGGTGCTTGAGAATGTTGGCATGACCTCGATCGAGCCGATTAATTATGAAGGTAAAGAGATCATTCCTTTGCAGTTCCTGAAGGCCATTCTGCCTGACCCGGCTTCCCTGGGACCAAGAACCAAAGGTAAAACGAACATCGGCTGTATCATTCAAGGTACCAAAGACGGCCAGCCAAAAACTTATTATGTCTACAATGTCTGCGATCACGAAGAGTGCTACAGAGAGGTTGGCTCCCAGGCCATTTCCTACACTACCGGCGTTCCTGCAATGATCGGGGCTATGATGATTATCAAAGGCATCTGGAACAAACCGGGCGTACACAACATCGAAGAATTCGATCCGGATCCGTTCATGGATGCACTCAACAAACACGGGCTGCCTTGGCAAGAAGATTTCTCGCCGACGCTGCTGGATTAGGGCTTAAGTCATGAAGGATAAAGATATAGATATTGATATCAGCGCGCTGCCGTCCCCTGCCTATCTCGTGGACGAGCGTCTGCTGACGAAGAACCTGGAAACTCTGAACTATGTGCAGGAGCAGAGCGGAGCGAAGATTCTTCTCGCGCAAAAAGGCTTCTCCATGCATTCCATGTACCCGCTGGTAGGTAAATACCTGCATGGCGTAACCTCCAGCTCCCTGTTCGAAGCCCGCCTGGGCTTCGAGGAGATGGGCAAAGAGGTCCATGTGTATGCGCCGGCTTATGTAGACCGCGAGTTCGATGAGCTGCTCGGTTACACCGACCACATTGTGTTCAACTCGTTTGACCAATGGGGCCGGTTCAAGGAACGGGTGCAGAACGCACCGAAGAAGATCAGCTGCGGCATCCGCGTCAATCCGGAGTACTCCGAGATTGAAGTTCCGCTGTATGATCCTTGCTACAATTACTCCCGTATGGGCGTAACCCTGCCGAACTTCCGTCCGGAGGAGCTGGACGGCATCGACGGGCTGCATTTCCATACGATGTGCGAACAGAATTCAGACACGCTGGAGCGTACGCTTAAGGTTGTGGAAGAGAAGTTCGGCCAGTATCTGCACGGCATGAAATGGCTGAACTTCGGCGGCGGGCATCATATTACCCGTCCCGACTATGACCTGGAGACGCTGATCAAGTGCATTCGGCATATGAAGGAAACTTATGGCGTGGAGATTTACCTGGAGCCGGGCGAAGCAATTGCCCTTAACACCGGTTACCTGGTGGCGACAGTACTCGACACGATGCATAACGGTATGGATATCGCGATTCTCGATACCTCGGCCGAATGCCATATGCCGGATGTGCTGGCGATGCCTTACCGTCCAGGCATCATCGGTGCCGGAATGCCGGGCGAATTCGCCCACACCTACAGACTCGGTGGCATGACCTGCCTGGCAGGGGATGTAATCGGGGATTATTCCTTCCCGGAGCCGCTGAAATACGGTGACAAGCTTATCTTCCTCGACATGGCGCATTATTCCATGGTGAAGAACCATATGTTCAACGGCGTGAACCTGCCGGCCATTGCTTCCTACAATGAGGAAGAAGGCATCAAGGTCATCCGCGAGTTCGAGTATAGCGATTTCAGCGGACGATTGTCTTAAGTTAGTATTGAAGCGTTCCATCAGCTGCGGCTGATGGGGCGCTTTTTTGCGGTTTGAGGGGGGAGAGGCTCAGGTGCCAGCTGTGGTAGCCTGCTATCTGCTGGTTGCTGTTTACTGTTTGCACACTGCGTATTGCCCATCAAATGCTCACTATACTACTTACAGCCAACATACAGCCCACGATACAACCTATGATAAAGGTCAGCGTACAACACGCCATACTGCTTACCATACAACACATCATATTACTCAACATACAACCACCATACGACCCACGATAAAGCTCAACGTACAACACGCCATACTGTTCACCATACAACCCACGATACTACTCAACATAGAACCACCATACGACCCACATAAAGGTCAGCATACAGCCCACCATACAACACACTATACGACCCACGATAAAGCTCAGCGTACAACACGCGATACTGCTCACCATACAACACACTATACTACTCAACATACAACCACCATACAACCCACATAAAGGTCAGCATACAGCCCACCATACAACACACCATACGACCCACGATAAAGCTCAGCGTACAACACGCGATACTGCTCACCATACAACACGCGATACTGCTCACCATACAACACACTATACTACTCAACATACAACCTACGTTAAACCTCAGCGTCAACACGCCATATTGTTCACCGTACAATACATCAATACAACCCAGCGTACTATCCGCTACTTACAGCCCACCACTACCTGCTGCCCCCTAATCCGCCGACCTACCGGAAATGTTGCATAAAATACAACAATTCGCGGCGCGAATCGGCTAAATAAGGGGAATCTTGCACAAAATACAACATTTTGAAGCTCTGATCGGCTGATCAGCTTAAAATCTTGTAAAAAGTACAACAATTCGTGAATGCGACAGCCAAATGGACGCAAATCTTGTAAAAAGTACAACAATTTCTGTATGCAGCCGCCAAATGGGCGAAAATCTTGCGAAAAGTACAACAATTTAGCTCCGTTGAGCTCCAAAAGGAAGCGAAGGAAGCGAAGAAAGTGAAAGAATCAAAAGAATCAAAACAGTCAAAGGAAACAAAAAACCTAAAAACTCCCTAAAGTGAGTTTTTGCTGCGGGAGAAGGGACACTGCTGATGTGAAGTGTTCTGGCTTCTTTTCGGCGAGATTTACTTGTAAAACATACTTAAAAAAGTTTGTTACATTGCCCTTAATCTGCATCTGGCGTAGCATTGAACAGAGAATGATTTGAACGTGAAGGGAGTGAGCGGCATGATTAAGATCAGCCGGGTTATACGAACGGGCAGCTGCTGCAGATGCGGTGAGAGAAGCGCAAGACAGAAGAAGGAACAGCGAAGAACAATGAGTAAAGATAAAGGACAGAGGATAGAGACAGAAAGCTGAAGACTGCGAGCCCAAGAATGGTGATTCAAGTTAATGCTGCGTCTTCCTCTGTTGACTAACCTATAGGGAGCTGCTATGCATGCTGAAATTACAATATCTACACAAGAATGAGGAACTGGCGGCGATGCTGCTGGGGAATTGGGAACATGATCCGGAGTCGCTGCATCTGTTCCAGTATTACCGGATATCTTCTAATGCGGTGTATCCGTTTGAGAATGCAGGGCATAGCCAATTGCTGCGGTTCGCGCCAGTAACTGAGAAGCAGAAGGAGAATATACTGGCAGAGCTTGAGTTCATCGCTTACCTGCGTGAGCACGGGTATGGTGCGCTTGAAGCAGTATCCTCGCGTACAGGATCGGAGCTTATTGAAGCACAGACCCCGTGGGGGCCATACTACGCTTCCGTGTTTAAGCGGGTAGCTGGGGTACAACTGGGCAGCACAGAGCTTAGTGATCACATCGTATATAAATATGGTGAAGCGCTGGGCCGGCTTCATCAATTGTCCAATGAATATACGCCTGTACAGCCTGGCAGATGGACGCACAAAGCTGTGCTGGAATGGATTCTGTCCGTACTGGCTGATTTTCCCGGGGAAGAAGCGGCTGTGGCCGAGGCAAGGTTGCTGGAAGAATATTTTGCCGGACAACCTGTCACGCCTGAGAATTACGGGCTGATCCATTATGACTTTGAGCCCGACAATGTGTTCTATGACGAGGCCTCGGATAACATCAACGCCATTGATTTCGATGATGCGATGTACCACTGGTACGCTATGGATATTGAACAGGCACTGGATAGCCTGGAGGGAGAGGCAGCGCCGGAGGAATATGAGCGCAAGAAGCAAATATTCATGAACGGCTATATCAGCCGCCGCCCGCTGCCGCAGGACGGACCCACCATGGCAGCGTGCAGACGGTTCGCCGATTTGTACGGCTACGCACGGATCTTGAGATCCGCAGCGGAGCTGGGAGAGAATGAGCCGGATTGGCTGACTTCGCTGCGGAGCCGGCTGGCAAATGCATGTGCGGCTAGGGCTTCGCGGTTTGGCGGGCCTGTCGGGTAAGCACAATCTGAAATTAAGCTGACCTGTACAACGGGCCGGCCCGGCTGAGTGGTGTCAGCAGATAAATCAGTAATAGGCTTACCTGGAAACTGAAACAGCGACAGCAAAGGACGGGGAATTAAAGTCCTGGCTGTCGCTGTTTTATTTAACTACCATTATACTACGTTAGAATTCATCAATGATTTCGACGACTTCGATTATACCGTTAATCAGCAGCTCAGGAAGCTGGTTATGGTTATTGCCTTTCCAATATTCCCGGGCTTGTTCGATTTTGCGGGAGAAAGGGAGGCCATCCTCCTTTGGCAAAAGAGTACCGTCACCTTCAAAGATCCTCCCGTTCACGCGAAGTTTAACGATCTGCAATACTTTTCGATGATGAGATACGAAGATTTCTTTCCATTTCAGAGCGTCTTCATAGCTCTTCGCAGCATATAAGCACGACAACCGGGAAGGATATTCAGGATATTCCTGCAATCTAACCATTTCAACGAGTGCTTCTCTTATCGCCCGGATGGTCTGGTCCGCATATCTAATAACGACATCTGCATTCTCTTTATCCATGCTTAATCCGTCATTTGTATAGTGACCGTGCAAAATTTGCATAAAGTCTTCACCCTTGGAGTTCATCTGTTCCTTCTCAAAAAAGAAGTGATATAAGGTGTTTTTTTGGTTTTGGTCAAAGCTGATGATCTGCCCAAGGTCCATTTTGTTCCGGGTTACAATGTGATAAACATACCATTCGTTAACTTGCATAGACTGCTGCTCCCCCTATTTCATACTTATTGTAATTCTGCTCTCCTGCGGCAGCCATTCAACCGTGGCCCCGAGCTGTTCGCTGATGAAGCGCAGCGGCAGATAGACTGTACCATTGACTACAAAAGGCGGGGTAAGCAGCGTAACGCTTTTACCGTTTACTGTCGTGGCTCCGCTCTTAGTATTAATCACAATGGATAGCGGCGATTTGCCCTCCGCAGTGCCGGTGATGGTTGCTACTTTATCCATAGAATAGCCGACGGTGGCCCCCATCTTGCTGAACAACGAGCGCAGCGGAATGAAATTCTGCCCGTTCCGGGTAATTACCCCGTTCGTGAAGGCGACGGATTCACCATTCAGGGTGACAGAAATCGGTTTTTGCATCGGGACGGGAGCAGGGTAATTAAATTCATAGGTACCATATCCGAGCTGAGCATTCTTGTTCACACCCCAGCCCCAGAGCGTTCCGTCTTTCTTTTGCATAATAATATGTCTTCCGCCGCCCTTCATGGACTGAACATCGGAAGTGAGCTGAGTGAACGGAGCGTCCGGGGACATCCGGGTCGTCTCAGTAGAAGCCGCGTATACCTTACCGTCTGAGGTCAGCGCAACAATAGAGTGTTCGACGATGTAAGCATCGGTCACCTTGCTGATTCCTGAGAAAAGGACGGGAACGGGTTGATCCGCATAAGTAGTTCCATCGGAGTATCCTGTGACCGTTGAGCCCCAGAACCATAAACGGGATTGCCCGTCAATGGCGAGCCGGGTACGTCCGTTGTTGCGCAGAATACTTACGCTGGATAAGGCTGGCATGCGGGTAGCGTTAAGCTTAGAAGCATCGCCAAGAGTCTCAGGTTCATAGGGATTCTGGATAGGCCACGTCCAGACGCTGCCGTCTTTGCGGAGAGCGTAATTCTGTTCAAGCTGGGTGATGTCCGTCAGACTAGCTACAGGCGTGAGGGTGGCAAATTCGTCAAAGGTGGTCCATACTGTACCGTCCGTCTTCAAGAACAGGAAACGCCGCCAATAGCTTTGCCCGTTACTCTCGCTGTATCCGGAGACAGCAGCAACTTGATCTATACCGGGGACTGGTGAAAAAGAAGTCGTCTCCGCACCGTCAGGTGTCGTCACAGCAATAAACACCTTGCCTTCTCCGGTGATTGCTACACGGCGGCTATCCAGGCTTAAGAAGTCCGTCATATTCGTTAATTCAGCGATCGGAGTCACTTCTATTTCCAACGTCCGGGCGTTGGTCTCCCAATTCCAGACAGAGCCGTCCCTGGCCGTAACCAGCGCGCTGTTCCACAGGGGAAAAGAAGCTTGTACATCACTTAACCCCTGAACCTGTGTAGGGACAGATTTGGTGTCGCCCCAGACCCAGAGGGAACCATCATCCTTAATCAGATAATTGGCTCCATAAGAGGCGACCCCGGAAGCACTTGCAGCTGAGCCCGTCTCAGGATTACCAATGCTCAGAACCGCGGTCAGACCCATGATCAAGCTCACAAGCAGATTTCTTTTTTTCATAAAAGCACCCTCTACCTTCAATGTTATTTTTACTGATATAGGTAAATAAAAGAATATATTTCCTTCCATATAGACGCTGTATGAGGGCGGAAAGTTTCTTTGAAAATTAACCGTTCATAGCCGGCCCTCCTGTGTTACAATGATTTAGTCTGTTTTTTGTGGAATTTGATTTGTGCACCGAAATTTAATAAGCTGTACCCGGCATTGTCCGTATTTGAGGAGGAAATCAGCGTTAATGAAACATGCACCTTTTATAGCCGTGGAGGGCCCAATTGGAGCCGGTAAAACAACCCTCGCCACGATGCTCGCCAGCGAAATGCAGCTTCCGGTCATTAAAGAAATCGTGGATGAAAATCCGTTTCTGGACAAGTTCTATCAGAATATGGACGACTGGAGCTTCCAGCTGGAGATGTTTTTTCTCTGCAACCGGTTTAAGCAGCTTGAAGACACTACGACCCAGTACATAGATAAAGGTAAGCCGGTCATTTCGGATTATCATATTTATAAGAATCTGATCTTCGGGGAACGGACATTGAAGGGATCGAAACGGGACAAATACCGGGAGATCTATCATATCCTGACTGATGATTTTCCGAAGCCGGATATCATCTTCTACATTCGTGCCGATCTGGATACGCTGCTGGCCAGAATTGCCAAACGCGCCCGTACGTTCGAAGAGATCATTGCGCCTGCTTATCTGCAGCAGCTGATCGAGGATTATGACGATGCGATGGCTTCACTGGCCCGCCGCGAACCCTCTACGGTCATTATTACCATCGATGGCAACAAGGTGGACTTTGTAGAGAACCCGGAAGACTTCGCCGCAATCGCGGAACAATTAAAGGAGCTTATGAAATGAACTCATACAACATCCCGGACAATGCAATTATCACGGTAGCCGGCACGGTGGGCGTCGGCAAATCGACCCTGACCGCAGCTCTGGCGGAACGCCTGCAGTTTCAGACGTCACTTGAGCAGGTAGATCATAATCCGTATCTGGAGAAGTTCTACCATGACTTTGAGCGGTGGAGCTTCCACCTGCAGATCTATTTCCTCGCGGAACGCTTCAAGGAGCAGAAGAAAATGTTCGAGCTGGGCGGAGGGTTCGTGCAGGACCGTTCGATTTACGAGGACACAGGGATTTTTGCCAAAATGCATGCCGATCAGGGCACGATGTCAAAAACCGACTATGAAACTTACACCAGCCTGTACGAGGCTATGGTGATGACTCCGTATTTCCCGCATCCTGACGTGCTGATCTACATTGAAGGCAGTCTGCCTTCAATTCTGACCCGGATCAATGAACGCGGGCGCGAGATGGAGATTCAGACCGATGTCTCCTACTGGGAGCATATGCATGGCCGGTATTCCCAGTGGATTAACGAGTTCAGTGCCTGCCCGGTGCTGCGGCTGAACATTGACGAATATGATGTGAAGGATGCTGCCTCCATGGCGGATATCCTGCATAAGGTAGGCGCGGCAATTGGCCGGGCTCCGGTAGGGAAGTAAAGGTTTTATTTTAGCGGATGGTTTGTGGGATCGATAAGATATAGGGATGTTAGGAAGCGGCACCAGTTCATCTGGGGCTGCTTTTTTTGTGTTTTTAGACATTTTTTTTAAAGAAAACGCGACTTTTTTCATATTTTCGGGACATTTACCCTATTCAGGACCATTTGAAACGACTTTTGTCGAGAATTGTTAAGAGATTGTTTAGAGCGGCCTGATAGAATGGATCGCAGATATGATAATTGCAGTAATTAGAATTTAATTGTTTTTGGTCCGCGGGAAGGCAAGCGAAAGGAGAATGCGGGAGCTAAGGGAGCTAATAGAAACTGCAGCGAATCTTGCTACACGCCGGACAGGAAATGATGAACGAATAAGGGGGAGCATCACATTGTTAATAAGCAGGAGATTGAAGAAATATACCTCGCTAAGTTTGATTCTCAGCATGTTGTTGTCGTTAATACCCGGCTCCTTTAGTGGCCTGGCAGAAGCTGCGGGTGATGATTTTGAAGTAACGTTTAAGAACGGAGCGCATGTGGGGAATCTGAGCTACCCTGCAGAGAACGCCTTCGGTAACTTTTACAACAATATGGAAGAAGGCTTCGCCCAGACTGAGACGGACAAAGATGCCAGAATGGATTGGACAACCGGTGATATCTATGCCGGTCTCGATGATAATGAAGCAACGGTCACGTTCGAGGTTGACGTAGCCAAAAATCCGTTATTGAAGGCCATGGCGGAGAGCGGACAAGCAGAGATGATTACAGGTTTTGCGGTTCTGCGGCGTCACTCCGGGTTCCTGTGGACACGTCATTCGGCAATTACGGTGACCATCGACGGAAGGGATATTATCAAAGAAAGAACCGGCAGTAGCCAGAAATATAACAAAACGGCTACAGCCCGTATTACACCTACCTCCAAAATTAAAGTATGGGTATATGGTGAAGGCGATGACGACGGTGAAGCAGCAGGGGTACGGGGCTTCTATCTCAAGTTCCAGGATCTCAAGCGTCCCGTCATTGACAGCTATACCTTCACCGGCAACGGAGCAGAACGGCTGAACGAGAATATTAATCAGCAAGAGCTTTATGTCAAAAGAGATGAGAACATCACACTCAGCTACAATTTCAACGAGCCCGTCAGACCGGCTACGGTAGTGAAAGCAAACTCCGATTATTTCCTGCGGCAAAAGCTGTTCATTAATGATCCGGACACCGGACTTCCGGCTGCCGGACAGCAGCAGTATCTGCAGAATATTACCTTTAATGAGGACAATCTAACTACGTATCAGAAAACACTTTCCTATAGATATACCGGAGTTCCTTTTCATAACAGCGGCAATCTACCCCTGAAACCGCTAATTACCGGGGGGACTACCGGCGGAGCACCAATGGATCTGTCACTGGAGAATAAATTGAAAGAAGCCGTGCTCAGGGATGCGGCAGGGAATAAAGCTACTATAAATCTCAACACTGTGCCGAGCAAGAGCAGCAATGCCTGGCTGAACAATAAAAGCGGGAACCCGTTTGATTTCGATCGGGGCGGCTTCCGCGTTATCGTGGATGCGGTGCGTCCGAAGTATTCCAAGACTGCTAACGGCATTCAACCGGAGATTCTGACCGGTGTTACGCTGAATAAGGGAGATGTTATTGATTTCACCCTGCAGATGACGGAAGAGGCAATTGCCAAAACCGGCTGGGATGAGAAGAAAACCTTTATTCTTTTCAATAACGGAATGAAAGCCTATTATGTTGCAGGCAAGAATACAAGAAATTGGACCTTCCGCATGACAGTACCTGGCGGACTAACTGTGGAAACACCGTTGCTCAAGGCCGTTGCCGTATCTAATGATGCCAAGGGCGGCAGCTTGCCTATCAATATGGATACGGATGTAATCCAGGATTACGCAGGCAACCTGATGATTCAGCCCGCTAACTTCGATGGAACACATGAAGAGAAAATTGATCCTTACGGCAGTGACTTCTCGCTCGCCAACTCTAAGATAGACTGGGCGAACCTGTTCATCGACAATACAAAACCGATTATCGGATACCGATTCGAGGCACAGGGCGCGAGTGATGTAGCCTATTCGAAAAAAGGTAAGGTAACGATCGATGCCAATGATCCTTCGATTAAAGTACCCCACCTTGATCCGACTGAAGCAGACCGTGGTGCAGAACGGCCGAGCCGCGGAATCTACCGGCCTTCGAATATGAGTGCGGAAGCATCACCTTCCGTTGGACTTGTCTACTACTGGTGGAGTCAGGATAAAGCGGATCCGTTTGCTTCTGTATCCGGAGACAATAACGCGGCACTCAAGCGTTACGCGCTCTCTGCCAAACAACCGTCGGAAGAGCTGTATCCCGGAGAATTCCAGAATGTACAGCTGTCGGTAGTGAATAACAAGACCAACCTGCTCTCTCCTCCGCCTGAAGCGTTCGAGGAAGGAAACAGCGGGGAATGGTACCTGCATACCTGGACAGCGGATATGACCTGGGATTCAGCCAGAGAATTGATGCAGTACGAGAAGAAAAAAGCTTATGTGGCGAGCCATCAGGCGCAGTATGATGCCTGGATTGCAGAAGCACCGGGTTCGAAGGCAGATAAAATCTTCTATGCTGACAATCAGGCGCTGGCCGCTGTTGGACAATACGGCGACCTGAGTGTCTGGAAGGTTGACGATTTCAAACAGGATGATTCCAACTGGACCCATGAAGTAGGTATCCTGAAGCTGGACAATCAGGGACCTGCCATTACAATGGCCGCCGAGGACAGCACCACTGTGCAAGCACTTGTAAAGGACCCGCATAGCGGCGTCAAGAGCGTGCAGTATCAATGGGTGAAGGACGGGGATTCACCACAGGACATTAAGTGGGCCGATACATCATACTCCGGGAATACCGTAACCCGGTCTACCTATGAGGATATTGATGAGGATGGCGCTTACTGGCTCTATCTGAAGGCACTCGATAATGCGGGCAACGAAACGGTCAAGACACCACAGGAAAAGGCGGTTGTCGTGAGTTCAGAGGCTACGATTCCGACGCAGTTCACACCGGAAGCTAATCCTGACTACGTTCGGAGTCATGATGTTATGTTCCAGATCAGCGGAGTGACCCCGGATTATGTGGGCTATGCCATCAGCAGCAGCTCTATTCATCCTGAGTCCGACAATGAATATACAGGCCTTGAAGCAAGTACGGAGCTGATACAACCTCTGTCCGTGGACAATTCTTTAGGCAGCGGGGAAGAGACTCCCCAGCCTGAAGCTCCAGCAGAGCCGAATGCTCCGGCAGAACCGGAAGTTACGGCAAACATCGGACCAGTGGCTATCCTTAAGCTCCTGTCCGAAGGACCGGTTCAGCCTGAACTGACCCCGCTGGCGGCTGAACAAACTCCGGCACCAGAGAGCGGTGCCGAGCCGGCAACTACACCTGCTGCTTCAGCAGGCGCTACTGAACCGGCAGCAGATGCCGCAGCGGAGGCAACAGAAGATAACACGGATTCCAGGCTGTCAGCGATGGGACTTAATGCTTCTGTAAGTGAAGCCACCTATAGCTATGTTATTCCGGCTAAATCTGAACTGAACGGAACGCAATACATTCATCTTATGGTGAAGCACAGCGACAGAACGTATTACTATTCGAAAGCTTATTATTTTGACAATGAAGCACCAGTGGTGTATTTCAGCCCTGATGCTATTGCTTACCCGTTGCCGCAGCAGAAAACGCGGATCAGCGTGTCGGAATTCTATAGCAAAACAGGACTTGTCAGCAAATATAAATGGGTCAAACAAGAAACAGGTGCAGAAGTACCTACAGAGTCCTCTACAGAATGGAAGGACGTTCCGTCAGGCGGTTCGGTGTCCATAGACGACAAATCGCTGGACGCGGGACAAATTGCTGAATACCGGTTATATGTACTCGCGGTTGACGGGGCAGGCAACAGCTCTGTGACGGCAAGCGGAGGAACCTTCAAGGTATCAGCATCTTCCAAACCGGAGGCACCTGTATCCGATGCGAAGTCTTCTCTTATCTATCTGTCCGGTGATGCAAAGGATGGATACAACGCGATTGTGAAGCTGAGCCTCGAGACAGAGGACAAAACGGGATATGAATATTCGGTATCACCTGATAACGGTGCAAGCTGGATCAACTGGAAGCCTTATACCAACTTCGTAGCCGTGAAGGTTCCGACTGGTGATCCGACACAGCTGCAGGTGTGGGTCAAGTACAGAACACCGGGCGGGTTGATCAGTGAAGCGGCCAAGCTTGATATCGAAGGCGCTTCTACAACCGAACAGCCCGTCTATGCGCTTGCAACGCTCAGCGTGAACAGTCCGGTAAATGCCACGGTTGGGGCAGATATTGAGTTCACGCTTCCGCCGGGTATCCGCGTGATGCCTTCGAAGATTAACCCTTCGGTGCCTGTGCGGACCGGAAACTCATTCAAGATCTATGAGAATGGCTATTACAGCTTCGATCTGACCGATCTCGGTGATCCGGACCGGACAGATACCCTGTATCTGGTTGTGAAGAATATTGACGGTACGCCTCCAGAGGGAACGGTTGAATACTCGAACATGGAGCGTACGAACGGTAATGTGGTTGCTTATCTTCAGAGCACCTCTGAGCCTGTAACGATTACTAACAATGGCGGCAAAAATGCCTACACCTTCAAGGAAAATGGCACCTTCGTCTTTGAGATTAAGGACGCGGCCGGGAATACAAATACCGTCGAAGCCACGGTAAAGAACATTAACAAAGAAGCTCCGAAGGTGAAAGTGGTCCGTTCCTACCAATATGGCCTGAACGGCAGCAGCACCTTCAATACCGTGAAGGATAATAACGGCAATGTACTATTCTCCACCGGCACTACAGTAACGGTTGAGAAGGCAGATGCCTCGGCTAAAGCTATTAACATTATCAGTCAGGCCAAGAGCATTACACTGACTGAGAATGGAACAGCCTCCTTCACAGTTGTAGATGAGTACGGCAATACGACAGTCATTAAAGAGAAGGTTACGAATATTCTCTCCGCACCGCCTGAAGCTGATAAAATTGCCTACACCTTTGTAGATGCGGATGGCAAAGCGGTTCCGGCAGATCAGATTGTTACGATCGGCGGACAGAAATATGCCAAGGGTAAAGTGAAGGTTACGATTAGCGGCAGCGTCACAGCACCTAATAAAATGTTCTTCGGAGTAAGACCTATTGAGGGCGGAGCGGCGTATTCGAATCAGATCAGTAAAGCTGATGGAACGTTCAGCTACTCACGTGCCTTTGAGAGCAGCGGGTCAGCGGTAGTCGCCATCTCGGATCTTCTGGGCAATGTGAACAAGGTTCCGGTTACAATAGCGGGTCTTGATAACACACCGCCTGAGCTGACACTGAATAACGAAACAGCAGGTATTGTCCAGAACAAGAAGGACTTTAACTTCCGCGCAGATCTCGGCGGCTTCACAGTTTCCGATAATGTATCGGAAGCAGCGGGTGTGAAGGTATCGGTCAGCGGGCTGGATCTGAGCAAGCTTGGACGCCAGCGTGTAGCTTATACGGCGGTTGACCAGGTAGGGAATGAGACGGTTGTTTATCAGGATGTGGTGGTCGTGAAGGATGGCGGACTGCTGATCTTCGGTAACGATACCTTAATCTCGGCATCCTCCGGCGAGTCTGCACTGTTCAATACCAATACACTTACCTTTAAGGTATCAGGCTACAACAATATGAAGGTAGCCGGAGTAGACAAGGTCAATCAGGCAGGAACATTTGATATTCTGTATTACCCTGGTTTGTACCGCGAAGGACAGCTGAAGCTGGTGAAGCAGAAGCTGACTTATGACGAACTCGTGAGCAGTCAATTTAAAGTCACCTTCCCGAAAACAGGCTGGTACACGATTGTCGTGAGAACACAGGAGCGGGACCGCGAGTTTGCCACCTTCTTTATTGGCAACATGAAATAAATGAAAGATAAACAGGGGGAATACATGGTGAAGCTGCTCAAACGCGCTACCGCGCTCATGCTCACAATAATCATGGTATTTCTGTCCACCTCCGAGAGCTTTCATGCGCTTGTGGAGGCGGCCAGCAGTACAAAGACAACTGTTGTAGAGAATAACTTTATTAAGGTTACTGTGGATAATGAAACCGGACGCTACGGGATTCGGACCGTGGATGGCCAGCCCATCCGCAAGAATGACAACAACGTAAACTTGCTGTTCCAGGGAGATGATCCGGAAACGTCGTTCACGACGTTCCGGATTGACGGAACTGATTATATTTACGGGAATAAGTACAAGTTTGACAACAGTCATTATTCAGAGACTACTACACCCAAGGTGGTAGAGAATTCGAATGGCACGAAGCAGCTGGAGATGATCTGGAAGATTAAAGGCGTAGAGATTAAGCAGATTCTGATGCTCTACACCGACAGCAAGGATGCTGTCAATTCCGGAAATGTCAACATCCGCTATGAAGTGAATAACCGGAGCAATGCGCAGGTAGAGATCGGAAGCCGGATCCTGCTGGATACGATGGTCGGCGGCAACGACGGGCCGCAGTTCCAGATTGGAACAGCTTACAAGTCACCGCTGCAAGTAGAGCGGAAGCTGGTGCATAATCCGGAGGATAATGCCGGAATCCCTGAAGAGGACAGAGCTTACTTCAAGATTCCTTCTTACTGGGTAATGCGCGACAAGCTGGATTTGACTAATCCCCAGGCAACCAATGTCGTTGCCTATGGCTTCAATAACTTTGCCGAACAGAACATTAATATTGTGGATGAAATGATTGTCGGTCACTGGAACGGCCTGGCGAATACGAAATGGGATTATGAAGTACATCCCAACCTGGACTTCACCAGAGACACCAATGATTACGGCACGGCGGACTCCGCCGTTGCCTTCTATTGGAACCCGGATAAAGTGGCAGCCGGAGGCTTCCAGAGCTTCGAAACTGTCTATGGACTTGGAGAAATAACTGCTCCGGATAAAGTGTTCTCGATCCGCTATGTAGATCAGGTTCAACAGCTGGCTACGGCTGCGCTGGAACAAGGGGAGACGGTTCCGTCGAAGTACGTGGATAACGGAGTCTTCACGATCACAGCCGAGGTTGAGAATCTGCAGGCCTACAATATGGAGCACTCCAAGATCGAAGTGGAGATGACGCTGGAGAGCGGTCTCAGCTTCGTCAGGCAGGATGAGAGCGGCAAAGACGTCCTGGACGCAAATGGCAAGCCAGTCCTGGAGAATGACCGCAGCAAAATGCTGGAATTCAAAAAGTCAGCCTCTCCTGAGGAAGCTGCATTGGGAATTGAGCCGAAGTACAAGCCGGGTGATGCCATCACTGCGACTTTCCGTGTTCAGGCTAAAGGCAGACCTTGGCCGGTAACGCGGGATTACATGATTTCCGCGAGAAGCCCGGAAACACAGGGCAAGATTGAGGGCATTGAGGATGAAGGCATCAAAGCCCAATATGAGTCGAACCGTACAAACTTCATTCTGCTGCCGCCGGTAGGCGAAGCAACGGCTACGTATTCATACGCTCTGTCACCGGCAGAGCTGTATAGCTCAGATGTGAAATATCTGACTGTGAATCTGTCGAACATTGAAGCCTATAATACGGGCAATGCAACCACAGCACCGAACTTTGACCTGTACCTCAAGGATCTGGTATCCGGAAGCCGGTACAAGGTGAATGTGCAGGATGCAGTGGTTATGCAGCCTACAGACGATGGTTTCTCAGGTGCCATGCGGATTACTTACCGCGGCGGGGAACGGGTTGATGAAGGCGGCAATGTGCTGGAATCCGGACTGGGACCCGAGCTGCCGCTGGGTGAATACGCAGTGGAGATCGACTATAAAGGCGATGCGGGAGGCGACGAGGAAGTAGCAGCCCTTTACGATATTACTACTACCCCTCAATCCTTCCTGGTTACAGATAATGATGAGACGCGGATCCGTGAAGCCGGAGTTATGGCTGTGTACAGGGAAGCTGTGGATATCAGCGGCCTCGCGAACGGCGCCTCTGTAAAGGATGACTTGCTGGATCAGCTGAACTCGCTGTTCCCGGGTGAGCCATTTAAGAACGGCTCGTTCCTGTACTCTGCTGTCACCGAGTATAAGAAGACCAAGGCCTTGTTCGGAGCAGCCAGCAAGGCGGTTGATCCTGAATTTGATATCAGTGAATTCATGGATGATGAAGCGCTCAAAGAGACTCCGCTGTATGCCTACAAATTGTTTGCAACAGAAGAGGATTTTGAAGCCTTCCAGGAAGAAGCAGAATCCGAGGACCCGGAATTCGACCGTGAGGTTCTGGTTACGGTCCGCGGAATGATCAAGCAGGTCGGCACGGGTGATGAAGAGCAGGTCATCGTGGATACCAAGACAGAACCGGCAATTATTAATGATGCTGTTGCCTATACAGGCAAGGATCTGGCTTTTGTACGCGGCAAGCTGGACATCTTCGGAAACAGCCTTCCGGGCGATCTTCCCTTCCTGGATACCTTGTTCATCAAGGGTGACGGAACGCTCAGTGTAGCGAGCAGCGGCTTCGTCTTCCATAAGGGCGAATGGACGCTTGATTTCTTCAACGGCTTCTCCAAATCCCTTGGAGATGAGAACTACAATCCGTCCAAGGTGGAGACGCCAGAGGATGACGATGAAGAGGAAGAAGGCAGTAAGGAAGATAAAGGAAATGACGGTAATCCGGAAGACGACAGCCAGAACGGCAGTCTGAAATGGGCTATCGGCGGTGTGGGCGACAGACTGAATCCGCTGCGCCAGGTCATGATCGGGGATGTGTACTTCAACAAGCAGTCTTTGTTTGGGGCTCCAAGCTTCGCGATTGACGGCTTTGGCTTCTCCTTCAATGATTTCATTCTGAGAGAGAATGGGATTTCCTTCGGCGGCTCATTGTCCCTGAAGATCATTAACTCAGAAATTAAGAATGTCATATTCAACAGCGCAGGCTTCTATGGCGTAGATGCCTCACTCGGCTTCGATCTGAATCAGGAGATGGGCTTGTTCGGACCGGATAAGAAGAAAGACGCGGATAAGAAGAAAGGTCCGGATGCTCCCAGCGGTAAGGTTACCATCAAGCATGCCGTGCAGGGCGGCGGAGTTGGTAATGAATATGGCCTGGAGTTCGCGGCACAGCTGAAGAACATGCTGGGTGTGGAGATTGAATTCTCGCTCAAAAAGGTAAAAGACGGCCGGATTCTTCCGGATGTAATCGCCTTTGGGGCTGAATTGCCGGCTCCGGGTATTATTGTCACCGGTGCAACCTATCTGACCGCTGTACGCGGTGCAGTGCGCGAGCTGGCGGATACCATTGCCGGCGGTACGGCGCAGGACCCGTTCCCGCTGACGATTGAAGCTGGCGTAGGCATGCGGTTCGGGATTGCCCCGGCGTACTTCTTCGGGGATGTTGACCTGACGGTGAAGCGTACCGGCCTCAAGGTGGAAGGACGGCTTGACTTCTCCGCAGACGCAGAAGCTGAGAAGGATGACCGGCTTCCAATGCTCACCAAAGCGCTGCTTGAAGCGCAATGGGTGACTCCATGGTTCGTGCGGGTAGAGGCAGCTATGGATATCGGCGGCTGGGATATCATCATCGGTAAGGCGGGAATCTTCGTCGGACAGAATCTGGAGAAGAACCGCACTGACTTTGAAGGCTATATCGGCTCCAAAGTACAGATTCCGAATAGTGTACCGGTTGTCGGTGGAATGCCGCTGTCCAGTATGTTCCTCGGGGTCAACAATGATAAGGTATGGGGCAGTATCGGCATTCTCTTCATCTCGCTGGGTATTACCTACTACTGGAGCGGAGGCATAGAGTTCGGTACATCAAGCGATCAGCTGCCGGAAGGTATGATTCATCTCGTAGTGGATGATCCCGATAATGGACCGCGCCTGATGGTTATTGGTGAAGGTGTAGAGACTCTTGCCACTTCGGCCGCCCCTGCTGCTGAGGAAGAGAATCAGGAGATTATCTACCGTGAAGTAGCAGAAGGTGTGAAAATTGTTGAGAACGGATCGGTTAATGTCGGCGTAGGCGGCATTACGGTCAAGAACGGCGGCAGAATCCATGAGATTCCTATGGGGGCTGCAACCGGTAATGCCATTATCGAAATGGAATACAGCAGTAAGGATATGCCGGAATTTAAGCTGCAGGATGCAGCGGGCAAGGATTATCCGGTGGTATTCGAAACCTTTGCTAATCCGGACAAGCCTAATCCTAAAGCTAATGCTTTTACACAATATATTCCTGCAAGTGATGTATCACCGGATCCATCCAAGCTTAATGCTGAAGTGGATATCCGCAGAGCTTACATTATTATCCCTGAGAATGAAGCTAAGAAAGGCGGAACCTGGACGCTTACTGCAGTCTCGGCTGTAGAAACCAAGCTGATGAATGTTCCAACCCTGCCTCAGCTCAGCGAAGTGAATCTCGCGAAGGATAACTCGAATGTCAATAAATTCACGGCATCCTGGAAAGTAGCCAACGCAGCAGAAGGAGATACAGTGAATCTGTACCTGGCTGAAGATGCGGTAACCACTGAAAAGACTATCGTGGAAGGGCAAGAGGTGCTGTCACCGGGAGATCCGGGGATGCTGATTGCCAAAGATGTGCCGGTTGGCGCCGGCGGTTCTGTCAGTGGTGGCATAACCAGCGGCAGTACAGTAATTGATGTAACGAATGTATCGCTGATGGGCAATCCCGAGGATATCCGCGGGCTGCTCAGACAAGGCAATTATTATCTGCGGGCCGAGCTGAAATCCAGCGCAACCTTCGGCACGAAGACTTCACCGCAGCGATTCGAGCTCGTTGATCCGCTTGCACCGCAGGTTGTCAGTGACGTCTCGGTTGTACCTGCCGGTAACGGACTGTTCTCGCTCTCCTTCAAGCCGGGAGCCAAAAAAGCGGGACATAACGCTTACGAGCATAGCTTCGTCATTGATGCTCAGGTCCAAGTGAACGGCAAGCTGGAGACTTATTCTCCATTTGGCGAAATTTTGTACACCGAAGAAGAACTTCAGCCTTACTGGAATGCAGCAACCGGTAAATATGAAGGTATTCTGATCGGAGGCTGGAAGGCCCTATCCACTTCGGATGAAGTGAATACAACCAGCCTTGAAGGAACGGTTACGGATGTGACCAAGGTGAAGTATACCGGTCTGGAAGTTGGAACGGAGTATGTTGTCGGTGTCACTGCCGCAACGGTTCCAACTGAAGATGCGGACAAGAATCAGAACTATCACTATGCTGAGCACCAGAACAGCAGCAAGAAGCTGCTGCCGGTTCCAAGCCTGCCAAAGCTTACTGTGGCAAGCGGATCTGGTACCGTGCAGGATACCGGAAATTACATTAACCTGCTGACCAGTGAAACGAAGCAGAAGCTGACGCTCACTTCAGACCAGTCCAATGTGACGGTGGAGGTCTTTAATGCTGAGAAGTCCATCGGGTCGGTAGCTTTGACGAACAAGGCCGGCGGCGGAAGCCAAGGCGTTCTGAATCTCGACCAGTTCCAGACAGACGGACCGTTCGCTCTTGAACTGAGAGCCAGAAACATGACGACCAAGGATATCTCGGTCACGATGCTGTATATGACTGTAGATACGATCGCTCCGGTTCTGTATCTTGATCAGCCGGTAACGGGTGAACGTACCGCAAACGGCGCTGTTCATGTAGCAGGAACTACAACAACAGGAACTGTGCTGACAGCGAAATATACAGTGAACCAATTGCAGCCGGATGGCAAATACAAGGAAGTGGAGATTCCTACTACCCTTAAGGTGGACCCGCTGACGGGGGACTTTAATGGAACTGTGGAGATCAAATCCGATGAGCCTTCCGTGGCACTTAATATTGTTGCCTCCGATGAGGCAAAGAATCTGAACACAGCGGTTGTGGATATCACGAACGCTGGTTACAAGGTTCCTGTAGCACTGGTTTTGAAGGGAATGGAAAAGGACCTGGAGCCAGGGCAAACAGGCAAAGTTAAGGCTTATCTCAAGGTCTCGGATGGACAGGACGAGAATACCGGCAAGCCGAAATTCAAGGATGAGCCAATTGCAGATAAGGATCTGCAGAAATTGACTTATACAGTCGCCGTAGGCGATGCAGTGTCCTTGTCGGCAGAAGGCAGTGTTACGGCGCTTGCCACAGGCTCCAGCTTAATTGAAGCAGAGTATAAGGTGTCCGAGGGTGTAACGCTCAAAGGCATGGTTGCGGCCACAGTAGCCGTACCGAAACCAGAGAAGCTTGGTGCAATTCAAGCCAGCACTTCTTATATTTATGCAGACAGCAGCCGTACCAAGATCACCATTACTTCCTCCGGGGATATGACCGGACAGCAGATTGCGTATAAGGTTTATCGTTCCGGCGCCGTGCAGCCGGCCTTCGATGATAATGTCAGCTCTTGGCCGCTCCTTCCGCTGGACGGTATAATCAGCGCTTCATACGGTGATGTAATCGTGCTCGCTAAGCGGACATCTACCGATAAGCTGGTTAAGGCAGCGGGTCAGGTTACAGCAACTGTATGGTCCAGCAGCGGTGCTGGAACAGGCGGTGGCGGTGGCGGCGGTGGTGGTGGCGGAGCTGCCACACCAGGCGTAGTAGAAGAGCAAGCACCAGATACAGCCGCACAAGTAACTGTTAACGGACAGCCGGTTGTCACAGAATGGAATGGGCTTACAGCGGTAATCCGGATTACGGATAAAGAAGCCGCAGCGGGCAGCGATCTCACGGTTAGTTCCGCAGATCCGGCTGCAAAAGCATTCAGTATCCATGTAGATCAGAATGTTGTGAAGCAGGCCGTTGCAGCGAAGAAGAAAGTGATTATAGAGGTGCCGATGGGTCGTTTGGTTCTTGAACCTGAGAATCTTACCGCATTAAATGGTGAGCTTGTGGTGGGCATTGGCCAGAACAGCACTGCCGATCAGCAGGCCATGAAGACCATAGCCGATCAGCAGGGCTTCACGCTTATGGCCGCAGGACAGGGTGTTACGGTAACGGCTAACCTGCCAGCAGGCAGCTGGACACCGGCACTTGCAGCCAAGATCGCCATTCCTTCGCCGCTTGCAGCAAACGAAATTACAGCAATTGTGCTGAAGGATGCAGCCGGTAACTGGACTACTGTGCCATGGAAACTGGACAGCAGCGGTACGGCAGTGAATGTGCAATTGACCGGAGAAGGCAGCCTCTACTTCATCCGCAATCAGAAGATCTTCAAAGATATGCCTGCAGGCTGGGGCAAGGACGGTATTGCAGCAGCCTCCGCCAAGCTGTTCGTATTAGGCAAATCTGCAGATACCTTTGATCCGACCGGCAAAGTGACCCGAGCAGAGTATCCAACGATTCTGCTGCGCGTCGCAGGTCTGATGAACAAGCAGGCACCTTCTGCAGGCTTCAGTGATGTCGGCAGCAGCAGCTGGTATAACCGCAGCGTCTCCATTGCTGCACAGCTGGGTATTGTCACCGGATTCGAAGGCGGCAAGTATGCGCCTCAGGGTACGCTGACACGAATGGAAGCCATGACGATGCTGGGCAGACTGCTCACCCTTGTCAGCCCAGGCACTGAGATCAGTGATGCAGAAGTAACAGCAATTCTGGCTGGTTTCACCGATAAAGATAAAGTTCCCGCATGGGCAAGACAAGCAGTAGCATTGAGCATCAAGAACGGCATTATCCTTGGGGAAGGCAACAAGGTGAATCCGTCCAGTCCGCTTACGCGTGAACAGGCGGCAGCCATTGCTATCAGACTTGATCAATTGATTACAGCCAAGCAATAACAAGAATGTGCCCGTACCGCCTATTGTGGAGTGCGGGCACACTCTGCTGGGAATTCATAATACTATTTGGGTGGTGTCAAAATGGCTTTGAAGCGGAAATCAATTATAGGGTATTTAATAGCGCTGGCAGTGGTTGTCGTTGCGGCAGTTGCCGGCGGAATCATGGCTAAGGCTGATCCGCAGACCTGGGACAGCATGGCAAAGACCGAATGGTATATATCTACCAATGATACCTTCAAAATTGATAGTGAGGATAAGCTTGCGGGTGTTGCCAAGCTGGTTAATGAAGGCACTGGGAATGGTCTGCAAGGCAAAATTCTTGAAATTACGCGAGACATGGATCTCAAAAACTATCAATGGATTCCCATTGGTACAGCCGAACATCCATTCAAGGGTACTCTGATCACTGAGGGTGGTCTAATCAAGAAAATCTCCAATATGAATGTCGTTACAAATTTGTCCTATCAGGGTCTGGTAGGAAATATGGAGGGCGGGACAGTCGGCGGTCTGACTTTTGAAGGGTCTGGCTCCATCACTGTTACCGGTGTAACCTATGATGTATATGCAGGCTCTGCAGTAGGTAAAATGAGCGGCAGCAGCATCGTTTTCGATATTACCAACAATATCAGTATCAGCACTCACGCTTCTCCGTACCGCTCCTTCACGGGCGGAATTGTCGGAATGGGCGAAGGTATGATCTCTAACTCTATCAACAACGGAACCATTACGGCGCAAGGTTCAGCTGATATCGGCGGGATCCTAGGCTACGGCACATCCAGAGGCATCATCATCAAAAAAGTGGTCAATAATGCAGCAATTCTCGCACAAGGTACTGACAGTGCCGTTCTCACCACAGGCGGGATTGCTGGTCATACTACAGGACCGCTTAGTCTGAATGATGAAGATACTCCGATCATCAATAATGCTTCTGTCACCATCGCCGGCGGAAACCGGGTTGTGGCAGGCGGAATTGCCGGTAAAGTGGACAATACCGTAGTATTCTCTAACATGACTACCAATAAGGGTGTAGTTACGGTTAATGCACCTGCGGCAGAAGGCTCGGCAGCCGGAGCGCTTGTAGGAGCAACGGGTACGGTGGTCAGTCCGGAGGTTGGGATTACGTTTGTAAATTCCGCACCGGTAGTGAATAACGGCGGCAAGAATGTATACACAGGAGGAATTGCCGGATACACCGGCAGCAAATTCACCTGGACACATGCTTACATCAACACGCAGCCGATTACAGCTACAGGTACACAAAATGTATCCACTGGCGGATTTGTCGGACATGCTGCAGGCGGACTGGTAACCAGCAACGCTGCAGCAGGGGTGTTTGAGAATAAAGCGCTTGTCTCGGTTAACGGAGGAACAGGAATCTATACTGGCGGGATTGCCGGTTATGATGCCGGCGGGAATATAGGCCAGGCCTCCTCCACAGGTGCATTGAATGTAAAAGGGACAGCGGATGTATACACCGGCGGTATCGTAGGGTATGAAGCCGGCGGAACGATTACATCATCAGTAACAGGCAAAACCGCAAGCGATCTTCTGGCGATAACTTCGGATGGTACAATCGGCGGAATCGCCGGTTATCTGGAAGGTACCCTGAATGATTCTTCTGTTAAATATGCAACACTTCAGGTAACTTCTGCAGGCGGGATTGCCGGGGGAATTGCCGGTAATGCACAAGGAACCATGAACAACATAACTGCCGGAGATGCTTCCTCGGCAAGCTACAGCACGTTAATTCTGAAAGCTGTGGTAGCTGCTCCGGCAGACGGCCAGGATAACATCACGTTCGGCGGAGTTGTAGGCGTGAACACTAAGCCACTGGTTCTGACGGGTGGTAAGGCTGCCCGGATCAGCTTCCTGAATGAATCCGGCAAAAGCGGATATACCATCGGCGGCGCAGCCGGTAAGCTTACTGCGGATGCGGTAATCGGCACTGTCGCCGTGCCTGCGGAAGTACAGGATTTGCTGGTTGAACTGAAGGCCGACAAGGTCAGCTTCGGCGGCGGCGCAGGGCATAACTCGGCTGCCCAGTTCAACGGACACACGAGCCGTACTGAAATTAAAGCTACAGGTGCTTCGGTAAAAGCTGGCGGAATGTTCGGTGAGAACCATTCGGCAGCAGCGGCTCCGTTCAATCATGCGGAGAATGTAGTCATCACTTCAACGGGTGCGGATAACGTACTCGGCGGTAATACCGGTCTCAATACCGGTCAACTGGTTAACGCTACAGTTACCCGGCTGTCTATTGAGGCGAATGGTGTACGTGCTGAAGCCGGCGGGATTGCCGGACATTCAGAAGGACCGGCAGCTCCTGCTGACCGGGCGGGAATGAAGTCAGCTGTGCTGAATGTTCCCGGGTATGACCCGATGATTACGCTGACTGCTGTGGAATCCAAAGCAGGAGCGATCGTTGGGGCTGCGAAAACTACGGATATTACTAATCCGGAGGTGAACGCAGCGGATGACGCGCAGGCGTTCATCCAAGCGCAGGCAGCTAAACCGTCTGTCGGCGGCTTGGCGGGTACACTGGAGAACAGCGCTATCTACAGTGACAGCAAAATTGTGAATTTGGAAAACATGTTGATTCTGGTAGCGCCAGCCGCTACAGATGCCTATATTGGCGGGATTGTCGGCTACAATGAAGCCTCCAAGCTTGACCGTCTGGTAGGTACAACGGTTAATCTGACGATTAATGCACCACGCGCTACTGCAGGCGGGGTGGCAGGGTACAACCACGGTAGTTCTTCAGGAATTATTGCAAACAGTTATATAGGTGCTCTGAATCTGAAGGCTAACGCCGGAGCAGTTTCATCTTATATCGGGGGGATTGTGGGCTTGAATGATGCCCAGACAATTGATCCCGTATTGAATCCGGCCACAGCGGTTAGTACGATTCAGAATACGCGTACACTCGGAACAGTATCCGCTGTTTCACCTACTTCAATCGTGGGCGGGATGGTCGGCGAGAACCGCACTCTGATTGCCAATAACAGCATTACTGATAAAATCACAGTAATCTCCAGAGGCAATTCTTCCATCATCGGCGGTTTGGCCGGGGTGAACACGGCATCAGGAACTCTCTACTATACGTACTCCAATGCCAACTTGACCATTGAGGGTGTAGGCACACTGGCTGGCGGCTTGGCTGGTGAGAATGCAGGGGCAGTTCTCGGCTCCTATGTAGATATCGACGTTACAGGCAATGCAACTGGAACAGCAAGCGGTTCGGTCTACCTGGGCGGGCTGATCGGCAGAAACACAGCCGGTACGGTGGAGCAATCTTATACCTCCTCCAAGGTTACGGCAAACGGCGTATATTCGAATGTTGGCGGTCTGGTCGGGGAACACTCCGGCGGTACCATCAAGAACTCTTATGTAGCCAAAAGTGTAGCAGCTGCCAAAGCCAATTCTTACGTTGGCGGTTTCATCGGCAGAATAACTAACGGTAAAGTGAACAATGTATACTCGGCGGCGGAAGTTACTGCTGGTTCGGGCGCTTATGCCGGCGGCTTCGCCGGACGTTATGACAATGCAAGCAAAGAGCTGCTCTACAAGTCTTATTACATTAAAGATGAAGCGCTCAACATCAACTCTGACCTGCCTGATTTCGCAGAGGGCAATCACCGCTGGCTGAATGTGCATGTGCGGCTGACTACGATCCTCTCGGAAACGCTGAAGGACAGAACGGTCTTCCCGGGCTTGTCAGGCTGGGACTTTGAAGGCGCATGGAAATATGGCTCGTTTAACGCAGTATACCAATATCCTGAAGTAAACCGTGCAGCCAATACCGGCGGTGATATCGGCAATGATGTCAATGCCAATATCAACTGGTACATGAAGGATAAGGATGCTATCAACTTCCAGATTACTACGGAAGCAGAGCTTGCCGGTCTGGCAGCAATTGTCAACGGCACGATTGCCGGAGCCGACAAATTCGACTTCACGGACAGAACCGTGACGATCATGAATCCGATCCATATCCAGTCCAAGCAGTGGGTGCCGATCGGCAACAAGGAAGCCAATCCTTTTGAAGGAACCTTCGAAGGAAACAATCACTTGATCGATGGCTTAACCTTGCAGCCGGTGTACACTCATTCCGGATTGTTCGGAGTCATCGGTACGAAGGCGATCGTCCAGAATATCAATCTGGAGCCGCTCTCTGTTGCGGGCAACCAGTACACCGGAGTCCTTGCCGGGATGAACCTGGGTACAGTGAACAATGTGGATCTTAAGCTGCTTGGCGGCGTGAAGGTCAGCGGCGGAATTGTCGGGGGGATGATCGGCAGCAACTCGGGCAGTATTACCGGACTCCACCTTACGCTGGACGGCGGAAGCCGGATTGAGACGGTTGCTGACCACGGCATTGCCGGTGGACTGATCGGTGAGAATACAGCAGATTTCACAGCCGGGACTTATACCATTAAGGATATAGACGGAAGCACCGGCAGCGCTGCTGATCATGCGATTGTCGGCGGACTTATCGGAGTCCAGACGGGCGATGTAACAGGTCTTGAGCATGAAGTGAATTCGCGGTACCGGGTTTCGGCTACGGGGATGGAATCCACTGTCGGCGGACTCATTGGCCAATTCACCTCGGGCCAGGCGAAGGATATTACGCTGACCTTCGCTGATGGAACGCTTGAAGCACGCGGACTCGGATCGATTCTCGGTGGCATCATCGGCCAATCGGATGCCGGAAACAGCATCAGCAATGTCACAGTGACAGGCTTCGGAAGCGGTGTGCAGTTGACCGCCAACGGTACTGCCGGTGGTGTTGTAGGCGTTAAAGAAGGCAAGCTGGGCGGAATGTTGGCCCGGTCCATTGATCCGGGAAACAGCTTTGACATTGAACATGCAGCAGTTGAAGGCGTGAAGCTGTCTACTACGGGTGACAGCCTGAAGGCTGTTATCGGGGGGATTGCCGGATCGGCTGTCCATACGGCGATCCATGATGTCCGGTTCAATGCTTCTCTGCAGGCCGCAGGTGAAGAGATTACTGCGGGAGGTATCCTGGGAGAGAGTGTGAATTCTATCCTGTACCATGCAGAGGCATCACCTGATCTTCAGGTTGCAGCGAAGAACGGCGATGCAGCAGTCGGCGGGATTGCCGGAACAGTCTCTGCGGATGATATCCACCGGGGCTATGATTTCGGCAAAGCCTATCCACTGTACAGCGGCATTTACATTGCCAAAGTTCAAAGCGGCAAGATAACGGTCACTGGAGCAGACAATAGTGCTGATCTCTATGTGGGCGGTGTGGCAGGCAAGAACGACAATGCCTCAATCTATAGTTCAGAGGTTGCTTCCGGGCTGAATGTAACCGGCGGCAACACAGTAAATGCAGGCGGAGTTGCCGGATACAGCAGCGGTATCATTGTAGATACCATCGTGAAGACCGGTCTGCATGCGGATACCAGCAGAGTGTATAATGCCGGCGGACTTGTCGGCTGGGGATCAGGCGGCGAGATTCATTACAGCAAGGTGATCGCCGGATCTGGACAAGCTCTGACGGTTGGCACAGCGTTAACGCTGGGTCAATCTGTACCGGCGACACATGCCGGCGGGGTAATCGGTATGGGGGATACTATCAAAATTACGCATACCCATACGGATATTCCGGTACAAATCACCGATACCAATCAGGACAATACCATCTATGCGGGCGGTTTTGCCGGACTTCTGGGTGATAATGGTACGCTTGCAGGACAAATTCAGAAATCCTATGCAGCAGGCAAGCTGAATGTCAGCGGCAGATTAGGCTCTTATGTCGGCGGCTTCGCGGGTTCTGTAGATCATTATTCGATTACGGACTCTTATGCTTCCGGTGACATCAGCAATACCGGCTTCGACACACGCAGCGGCGGTTTCGCAGCAGCGGTGGAGAGAAGCGGCAGCATCAGCAATTCTTACGCATTGCAGAACAAGATTTCTACAGTCGGAGTGAAGTCTTCAACCCGTTCTTACAACGGCGGCTTTGCCGGTTATAATGACGGGACTCTGACGGGCGTCTATGCCAATGTTCCGGAGATTTCCGTTAATGTAGCAGGCAATAACGTCTCTACAGGCGCACTGGTCGGCTATAACTTCCGGGACGGCAAAATTACCGGTTCGTCGTATACGACAGGTACGCTTACGGCTGGACTGAAGGCAGTAGGCCACAATGCAGGTGCGGTAGCTGGCGCCGTGAGTTCAGCAGCGGTTAATCCGCTCAGCTCAGGCACATGGATTATGGATTATGATACCTCCTTCCTGAACGAACTGACAGACGGAACAATCACGGTTCAGACTCCGCTGCAGCTCTCGGGTGCAGTTATGTTCTATAACGAGACAGGCCTGAATTATTACAAGCTGTTCAACAGAACAGCTGACGACAAACCGGAGCTGGCAACCATCCTGCTTGGGGCGGATATTAATCTTGCCGGAAGCACTTGGACCGCATTCGACAGCTTTAAGGGAGTATTTGACGGTCAAGGCCATACAATTAGCGGACTTTCACTGAAACTCTCTGAGCAGCAGACGGCCGGATTCATTAAAGAAAACCATGGCCAGATTCTGAATGTTAACTTTACCGGAGCGGATATTTCCGGCGCAGTAAATTCCGGTATTGCTGCAGGGATCAATCACACAGGTGCAGTAATCCGCAAGGTTAACGTCAGTGGTTCTGTAGCTGGCAGTGCCACGGCAGGCGGGGCTGCAGGTGTGAATCTAGGCCTCATTGAGAA
Organism: Paenibacillus sp. FSL R10-2771; assembly: GCF_038000205.1. Taxonomy (NCBI): domain Bacteria; kingdom Bacillati; phylum Bacillota; class Bacilli; order Caryophanales; family Paenibacillaceae; genus Paenibacillus; species Paenibacillus sp. FSL R10-2771. The sequence continues at coordinate 4,593,959 of NZ_JBBOBM010000001.1, read as the reverse complement.
GGCTGCTAATGACGGAGTGACTCTTTCGGGACAGGGCCGTAAAGGCGGAATTGCCGGACGTAACGCCGGAGTGATTCACCAGGCAGTGTCCAAAGGCAATATTGATGTTACTGCCACACTGGCAACCGGCGGCATTGCCGGTGAGAACAGTGCGGAAGGTACAATTTCTGAGTCGATTGTCTATGGCGATATCCATGTGGCTTCGGCCCAGGCTATAGCCGGAGGGATCAGCGGTCTGAACGCGGGAGAGATCAAGAACAGCTATTCTGCCGGGGCCATTTACGCAGAAGGAATGTCTACAGCATGGGCTGGCGGTATCGTCGGTCTGGCGGAGAGCGGAGCGATTACTTCTTCCCTGAATACCGGAGAAGTGAAAGCTGGAGTGAAAGGCAAAATTCTTCCGCTGCAGGCCTTCTTCGGAGGGATTGCCGGACAGAAGTCTGATCATGCAACCATCAGCCAATCCTTGTTCAACAGACAAATGCTGAAGAATAATATTGCCTTCTACAATCTGGATGGCCAAGCAGTGGCTGGCAACAGCAGCAGTGCAATGGGGCTGCTTGGCACAGAGCTTACCAGCCCGAATCTTCCAGCAGGTCTGGATGCCGGAATCTGGACAGCACAGAACACATTCTATCCGGTACTTCTGGCCTTTGACGGAACAGAAGAAGGAACTCTTGCTTCAGCGGCTGTTATACTGAACCCGCAGGATCTGATTAACCGTGTAGGTTCGGCATTCAGCTTGAGCGGCAGCGGAGCACTGGTATGGAGTGCTGATCCGTCCAGGGCTGATGTGAACGGTGCTGCAGGAAGCTTGAAACAGGGCGGCAGCGCAGTGCTGAAGGCAACAGCCGGAGGACAGAGCAGAAGCATTACAGTTAATGCGGCTACACTGCAATACCCTGGCTCGGCAGCTGCACCAACTGCAACACCTGCGGAGCTGAGCTTCTCGACGGAAGTGAAAGTAGAGCTGACAACAGCGGAGCCGGACGGCCAAATTTATTACACGCTCGACGGCACAGATCCTACGGAAGCTTCTCAGTTATACAGCGAAGCGATTGTGCTGAAGGACAAGACGACTGTTAAAGCCGTCACCATTGTTCCGGGCAAAGAATACAGCAAGGTATCGGCCTGGACCTGGACGCTGTTAGTTTCCAGCGGTGGCGGTGGCGGCGGCGGTGGCGGTGGCGGTGGCGGTGCAGTTGTGCCGACCCCGATCCCAACACCAACTCCTGTTCCGGTGATTACCGCTATTGCCGGTACTACGACGGTGAATGGAGACAGTGAAGCTCCAGTGAAGATTGCCAAGAACAGCAAGCTGAAGCTGACAGCTCCGGAAGGGCAGACGATCTACTATACAACGGACGGAAGCACGCCGACAGTAAACAGCACGAAATATACCGGTGAGCTGTTGATTACCAAGACCATGACGATCAAAATGATCACAGATAAAAATGATACTGTGACTACCATTGAATATGTAGCGGAGAATGCCAAATACAGCCTGAAGAGCAATGCGGGAGAAATTAAGTATATCGCTGCTTATCCGAATGGTTTGTTTATGCCTAATGCAGCCATTACCAGATATGAGCTGATCCAATCCCTTGCTCCGCTGCTGGATATGGAAGACGTGAATGTAGGAAACCTGTTCAATGATGTAAGTGCAGGCAACGAGGCTTTGACCGGATTCTTCGCTTCGGCAGGCATTATTGAAGGCTATCCGGACGGCGGCTTCGGCGGAACGAAGGGCTTGACGAGAGCCGAGTTCTCCAAGATCATGACTACAGTGCTGAAGCTGGATGTTACAGATACCGGAATTACGAAGCAGTCGGATCTGAAGGGCCACTGGTCAGAGAATTATGTGAATGCCCTGTCCAAAGCAGGTTATGTGCAAGGCTTCCCTGACGGCACATTTAAACCGGGATCACCGATTACCCGTGCTCAGGCTGTAGTGCTGATCAACCGGATTGCCGGTACGAAGAAGCTGGCTGTAACAGCAGTACGCTTCAAGGATCTTCCGGCAACACACTGGGCTTACAAAGACATCATGTCGGTTGTGCAATAATTTGTAATTCTTTGATGAAGGAGATTGGCGGATGAAAACAAAACTGCTTGCCGTAAGCCTGATCTTCTCGTTGATCTCGGCAGTGCTCTTCTATTCAGACACTACCAGCGCCGACACACCAAGTGTGTATAACGCTGAACAGAGCTACGGAATTGCGAATGAAGCCATGTTTTATCTGCGGGTACTCAAAAGTGACGGCACCGCAAGTTCCACGGGGACAGGAATTATCCTGTCTCCGGCAGGAACAGCAGCAACGGCGTATCACGTGGTCAAAGGTGCGGAGCGGATGGAAGGGGTGATGGCGGATGGTAGTATTATCAGTCCGATCAAAGTCACGAAATTCGATGAGCTTAAGGATGTGGCTGTTCTTGAATTGCCAAGTCCTGCTGCTATGAAGCAGAAGGGTAATGCGTATGCTTATCTTCCGCTGCGTAAGGACGTCCTGAAGCATGGAGAAGCTGTATTCGCACTGGGCTATCCGCTTAAGAATACAGCGATTATCACCGAAGGGATTGTCAACACGCCTGCTGCGGAGATCAATGGAAGAAGCCGGATTCTGACTTCGGCCCAGGTGGCAAGCGGGATGTCAGGAGGTCCGCTGCTGGATACACATGGCCAGCTTGCGGGAATTATCTCCGGTTCGCTGCGGACCATGAACAACATTCATCTGGTTGTAAATATGGAGGATCTGCGCAGCCTGCTGCCGGCAAACTTCAAGTAAAGTTCACTTCAGAAGCAGCTCAGACAACAATGAAGGCTGCAAAATAATAATAACAATGGCTGTCCTCTGACGTTTGGAGCAAACGGGGGACAGCACTTTTTTTAGACACCTGTACCGATAGACTGCGTAATTCACCCGTCCGGAAGGAGGAGGAACCCGAGTGATCAAGGCATTTCTGCTGGATATGAACCAGAAGGATCTCTATAAGCTGTCTTCCATGCTGCAGCATACAGGTAAAGTGAATGTAATTGGCATGTCGGCCTATCCCGAGAACGTCGTGGACAAAATTGTCCTGCTGCAGCCGGATGTGCTGTTCCTGGATCTTCAACTGCCCGGCCAGCAGGGAATAGTTGTAGCCGAACGTGTAAAAAAGAAGCTGCCGGATATTCAGATTGTGATTGTCACCGAGAGCAAACAGCATGCCCTATGGGCCTTCGACCAAGACATTGTGGATTATGTGCTGAAGCCGCTGGAGGAGGTCCGCCTGGGCCAGTCACTCGAACGGCTGCGTAAGGGAAGCTGAAGCGTATGCTGGAGTAAGCCCGAAGCCGCCAGACTGAATCAGGATGCCGGAAGTCTCTCTCCATGTTACAATAAACGGACAAGCAGAAAGGATGGGTGATTTAGTTGAAGTATGATTTTAACCGTATCATTGACCGCCGCAATACCCGCTCATACAAATGGGACCAGTCCGAGAAGCTGTTCGGAGACAAGGAGATTCTTCCGCTTTGGGTCGCGGATATGGACTTTGAGAGCCCCCCTGCCGTGAAGGAAGCGATTCTGCGCCGTGTACAGGAAGGGGTGTACGGCTATAGTGTGACGAGTGACTCCTACAAGGAGGCGATTGCCGGGTGGTACCGCAGCCGTCATGACTGGGAGATTCAGAAGGAATGGATCACCGATTCTCCGGGAATTGTGACCTCGCTCAGCCTGTCCGTAGAGCTGTTCAGCCAGCCGGGAGATCAGGTGATTCTGCAGTCGCCGGTCTACTATCCTTTCTATGATGTAATCCGGATGAATGACCGCAAGGTGGCGATCAACCCGCTGAAGCTGGAAGAAGGCCATTATGTTATGGATTATATCCAGCTTGAAGAACTGATGGCCGGCGGCGCCAAGCTGCTGCTGCTGTGCAGTCCGCATAATCCTGGCGGCAGAGTGTGGGAGCGGGAGGAGCTGCTGCGTCTTGGTGAGCTGTGCCTGCGGTATGGTGTAACGGTAATCTCGGATGAGATCCATTGCGATATGGCAATGCCGGGCTACAAGCATATCCCGTTTGCGTCCCTGTCGCCGGAGCTGTCGGATATTACACTGACTACGCTGGCAGCGACCAAAACCTTCAATCTGCCGGGCCTGCAAACCTCGTATATCGTAACCTCTAGTCCCGAGCTGAAGCGGAAATTCGAGTACAAGCTGAAGGCACTCAGTCTGCATATGTCGGCATTCTTCACGCCGGAGGCGGTTGAGGCGGCTTATAATGAAGGCGGAGAATGGCTGGATGAGCTGGTGCAGCATATCAGCGGCAATGCGGAGTATGCCATCAGCTACCTCGCAGAGCATTTGCCACAGGTGAAGCCAATGAAACCCGAAGCTACCTATCTGCTGTGGATCGATTGCCGGGCCCTGGGCCTGGATGCGGACGGACTCAAGAACCTGATGTACCGCGAGGCCAAGGTGGCTTTTAACGAAGGCTCTGTCTTCGGAACGGAAGGCCAAGGCCATCTGCGCATCAATCTGGCCTGTCCGCGTTCCGTTCTTGCCGAAGCGCTGGAGCGGTTCACTCAGGCTGCTGCCCCTTATGTTCAGCAATAAAGCTTATACGTATGCTTGTAGCTGCGGCATATAGTTGTATACTGTGCAATTACAAGCAGCGAAAAGGTAGCGTACCATAAATCAGACGCTATATTAAAACATTTACAGCGATCAAGAAATCCGCGCCCTTAGGGGTAGCGGATTTCTTGTTATACCGCTGTCTGCGAAGATTGAAGGTGTCCCGCCAACCTCGCGGTGAACACCCCTTGCTGCCCCTTCCCGGCATGCGCTTCAACCACAACCGCTTATTGAGCAGACCGCAGACCCGTGTTAAGATGGGCAGTACGGCTGATAGAGTAAGTATATATAGAGAGTGGGAGAGATAGAGATGAGTAGCAGCAATACAACCCGGATGATTATTGATTGTGATACAGGAATAGACGATGCTTTGGCTATTCTATATGCCCTCCGCACACCGGAAGTGGTAGTTGAGGGGATAACGACGGTGTTTGGTAATATTGATGTGCAGCAGGCGGCGGATAATACCTTGCGGCTGCTTGCACTCGCAGATCCCGGATACGACATTCCGGTAGCGCTTGGAGCGTCCAAGGCACTGGTGCGCGAACTGACAGGCTTCTCGACCCATGTGCATGGGGAGAATGGGATTGGCGGCGTTCAGCTTCCCCCTTCCCGGCAAGTGCCGGTGCAGGAGACAGCGGCGGAGTTCATTGTGCGGATGGCGGATGAGAACCCGGGTGAGATTGTGCTGGTAACGCTCGGACGGCTGACCAATCTGTCGCTCGCGCTGGATTTGGACCCGCAGTTGACCTCCAAGCTGAAGAAGGTAGTGGTCATGGGCGGCACGGTCTTTAAGCCGGGCAATGTGACTCCGGTGGCCGAAGCTAATCTGTGGGGCGACCCGGAAGCGGCTGACCGTGTATTCACCTCTGGGCTGCCTGTGCTGATGATCGGGCTGGACGTTACACTGCAGACACGGATTACCTCAGAGCATCTTGAGCTGCTGAAGCGCCATGGGCGCGAAGAGAACAAGTCCATCATAGACTTCATGGAGGAGTCACTCGAATACTATTTCAGATTTTACCGGGAAGCCAATTATCTGATCAACAGTGCGCCGCTGCATGATCCGCTGGCCCTCATGGCTGCGCTGCAGCCGGTTCTGGTGACTACGCGCCGGATGAAGGTCCGCGTGGAGCATCAGGGAGAGTTCACCTCAGGTATGGTCGTGGCAGATTTGCGGCCGCAGCCGAAGGTCGGACATTTCATCGAAGTGGCGGTGGATGTGGAGGCTGAACGGGCGGTTGGCGTCTTTTTGAGCGCGTTTATGTAAGTGTGAAGTAAGTGGAATGGAATTATGCATCAGCTACCCTACTTCAATAGCAGACAATTGAATCTCCCAATAGTTACAATCTCTTAATTTGCTATAATTTCCTGGTTTGGTAAAATGGTAGGGGATGTAAGATTGAGAGATTCATAATCTATCTATAAGAGAATGGGGAACTTATTAATGAAGCATCTGGCTAAAATAGTATTATGCGCAGCGATCTCACTGGGTAGCTACTCGGCACTCCCTGCAAGTGCTGCACAGGCGGCACCAGGCGGTGTCAGTATTCTGCTGGACGGCTATCCGCTGCCCTTTCCGGTAGAACCGGTAGTCATGAGCGGAACGACAATGGTACCTTTCCGTGCGATTTCTGAGGCACTGGGCATTGGGGTGGAATGGAACCAGGCGGCCCGCCAGATTACCGCGACGCAGAAGTCCGCTGCTGAAGCATCTCCGGCAAAAGTTATCCTGACCCTGGGCAGTAAAAATGCATCCGTGAACGGAACCGTAGTGAAGCTTGATGTAGCGCCGCAGAATATCCGCGGGACGACGATGATTCCGCTCAAGTTCTTCAGCCAGCAGTTTGGAGCGGTTGCTTCCTGGAATCAGGCTTCCAAGACCGTATCCATTACATCGCCCAAGCGGGATCTGTACACTTTAGGATTCTATGCGCAGAAGGCCTACAGTGAAGTGTCGCTGATTCCAAGCTTTGATGCGGTAGCCTTTGGCTGGAGCCGGATTGACCCTACCGGTCAATTCACTACAACCGGTAAGGATTTCTGGTGGCCGGAGGCTGCAGGAGAGGTAACGCCGGAATCCATTGTCCAGAATGCAGCAGCGGGAGGTACAGCCCCGTATCTGATGGTTTACTCCAGTGACTCAGCTCTGGAACTGAGCAAGAATCTGGCGGACCCGCAGCTGCAGCAGCAGACCATCGCCAGCATCGTGGATCTGGCCTCGCAGAAGGGATTCCAGGGCATTGGACTGGATCTGGAAGGACTGGGCTTGACCGGAGATAAGGCGCTTGTGCAGAGCCAGTATAATGCTTTTGTCAAAAATCTCTCCGTGGCCGCACGCGCTGCCAGTCTGAAGCTGACGGTGATTCTGCATCCGCTCAACAGCTCCTACAAAGGTTATGATTACAAAACGCTTGCTTCTCTCGCTGACGATCTGGTCATTATGGCCTATGCCTACGAGGGCGAGAAGGGGCCGGAGCCGATGGACAAAGTGGATGAAGGTATCCGGCTGGCCCTGCAGCAGGTCAGCAAAGACAAGCTGATTCTCGGCATTTCAGTATTCAGCGAGAATGATTCCTCCGTCAACGCGAAGATTGGCCTGGCCAAACGTTACGGTCTCAAAGGAATTGCCATCTGGCGTCTGGGTCTCATTGGCCAGCCGGTGTTCAGCAGAATGGGAGAATCGGTAGAATTGTAGAATGTGCAGCAAGTATTCATGCAATGATAGCTAAATTTGAATCTGGCTGAAGAGAGACTGCCGTATGGTGATATTGACCGCGCGGCAGTCTTTTTGATGAATATATGATTGTAAATCTTTCATTATATGAGTCCTCCTCAGGTCCTCCTTGTTATGCAGCATCTTGTATATTCGGGCTGGCGATATCAAATGTCACATTAACCTGACGGGCAAACCTGTATAATTTTAAAGGTTGACCTTTAAATTGACGATTCTAAATATAGGAGGGACTATAGAGCATGAGTACGAAATACAAAGCACTGGAACTGGATAAACCGATGACTTATGAGCTGGAGGGGCTGGAAGTCGGGGTCACCTCGAACTGCAATTTCCGCTGCGATTACTGCTGCGCTTACAATAGAAATGATGGACAGAGCATTAACGGCAAGGAGGTTATCCGCATTCTGGAGGAGCTGCCTAATCTGAAGCGTGTGCGCCTCTCGGGCGGTGAGGTGACGCTGAAGTTCCAGGACTGCGTGGACATTGTGGCTTACTGCACCTCCCGCGGGATTCAGACCCAGCTGAACTCGAACGGCAGCCTGCTGAATGAAGAGCGGATCGGGCAGCTGGTGGATGCAGGACTGACTACGATACATATATCCTTCAATTTCACTACTGCCGAAGCATTCTCTGCTTACTACAATATCCACACAAGCGTTTATAACAAAATCAGAGAGAACATCACCATGTTCGCCAAAACAAATGTAAATGTTGTGCTGGAAACGCTGCTGTTCAACGAAACACAGGACAATATGCGCGAGATCAGCGATCATGTCTATTCCATGGGTGTAAGAACGCATGAGATCCAGAACAGCATTATTATGGGGCATACCGGCTGGAAAGCGATCGCGGCCCGGGAACAGCTGAAGAATGCCGTGAACGAGCTGATTGCCCGTAAACCGGCGGATACCACCCTCTATTTCACATGTATGGACCGGTTCATGGAGGCTATGGGGTTCGAGGAACAGCCGGGTGTCTACTTCCCGCACTGCATTGAGGGCATGAAGCAGCTTCACCTGCACGGCAATGGCGATATTCTGATCTCCGAGCTATGCCACCCGGTTATTATCGGCAATATTTACAGCGGTACCTCGCTGAAGGATCTGTACAGCAACATGCCTGCACCGCTCGAAAAGTATCTGGAGAAGCGGCCTTGCCCGGCGCTGGATGCGCTTTTCCCGCAAGGGGTATAGTCCGGACGCTGCAGCAGAAGAGCTTATGAGCGGAACTTATTATTGTGCATTATATCAGGCAGGATTGCAGCCCAACCGCTGTGGTCCTGCTTTTTGCTGGGAATGACTTTGAATGACAGGTATTTCTGACTTTATTTCAACTATGAATGAAAACTTTCATGTATAATCATCAGCATGAACTGTATAACAATGCAGAAACCTTCTGCTTCATTACTATAGAAATAGAGATAACACATTTGGACTGGGAGGATTTCATCATGATTTACGGGTTTTTACTATTGCTGCTGGCCTGCTGCTTCCAAGGCAGCTTCGGGCTGGGGATGAAGAAATACCAGCCGTTCTCCTGGGAAGCGTTCTGGACGATTTTCTCGCTGGTAGGGATATTAATTATTCCGGTTGTCTGGACTTGGATCGAAGTGCCCAACTTCTTCAGCTATATCCGGCAGACGCCTGCTGATGTGCTATGGACGGCTTCCTTCTGCGGTTTCCTGTGGGGCATCAGCTCGATTATGTTCGGCAAAGCGATTGATTCCATCGGTGTCTCGCTGACCTATGGTGTTAACATGGGGATATCGGCATCGCTGGGTTCGCTGATTCCGCTGTTCATCTTCGGCAATATCCCGGCGGCTGGCTCATTTACGGTACTGCTGACCGGCACAGCAATTATGCTGGCTGGCGTTGCCGTGATTACCAAGGCCGGCCTGCTCAAAGAAAAGATTATCACCGCTTCCGGCCAAGGGACAAGCTCCGGTACTAACCTGACCAAAGGCCTGATTATCGCTTCAGCTGCCGGGCTAGGCTCTGCTGCGATGAATATCGGCTTCTCCTATGCGAGTCAGGCGGCGGATATTGCCGTTGCCGATGGAACAGCCAGGATTAGCGCCAATCTTATTTCCTGGGTAATTACGCTGTCCGGCGGCTTCATCGCCAACTTCGCGTATGCCTTTATCCTGTTAATCAAGAACCGGACCTATAAGGATTATTTTGCCAAAGGTGCAGGCCCGGCCTACGGTAAGGCACTGTTAACCGCTGCGGTGTGGTTCCTGGCACTCGGTGTCTATGCCAAGGCAACCGCATTACTCGGTCCGCTAGGCTCCGTCGTGGGCTGGCTTGCCTTCAACGGATTGTCGCTGATCATCAGCAATGCGTGGGGACTTAAGGACGGAGAGTGGAAAGGGTTCGCTGCTCCCAAGAAGCTGCTGCTGTGGGGGAATATAATATTGATTCTGTCCTGGATTGTAGTGGGGATCGCCAATAGCATGGCGTAGGATATTCCGCAAATTGGCAATTTTCCACTCTTCCGGGCGGCTTGGTTCTGTTATGATTTCATTAGAGGTGTTAACCAAGACCAAGAAATCTGCAGAGAAGGAATGTGTGGCCCGCCATACATAGAGGGATACAACATGCTTAGTGCAATAAGACGCGGATTAATATCTTCCAATGTTGTGCTTGAGAAAATAATGCCGCTGCTCACACCTACAGCCATTGTGGTTGGTGTGCTTAACGAGGCGGTGCTGCTGCCGTTTACCTGGCTGGTGCCGTGGATTTTTGCTTTTATGACGCTGATCGGCAGTCTGAAATCTAATTTCCGTGACTTGCTGGCAGTGTTGGCTAAACCGCAGAAGCTCATCATCCTGCTGATTATTCTGCATATTGTGATGCCGCTGATCGGCTGGCTGGCAGCGATGGCCTTTTTCCCGGGAGATCCGTATACAGTTACAGGGTATGTGCTGCTGTTCGCCATTCCGACCGGTGTGGTCAGTGTGGTCTGGGTGTCGATGCATGGCGGGAATGTTGCTCTTACGCTGGCGCTGATCCTGATCGATACACTGCTTTCGCCGCTGGTTGTACCCGGCACGCTGTATCTGCTGATGGGGGCGAGTGTGCAGATTGAGATTGGGGAGATGATGCGGGGACTGCTCTACATGGTGGTGCTGCCGTCCGTAGCGGGGATGCTGCTCAATCAGTTCAGCAAAGGCAAGGTTACGGCAGTCTGCGGACCGCCGCTGGCGCCGTTTGTCAAAGTTGGCCTGTTCATCGTTGTGTCGATCAATGGCGCCAGCATTGCACGGTATCTGAAGCATCCGGATGGCAAGCTGGCCCTGATTATTGCCGTTACTTTCGTGACTGTCGTATTGGGTTATATCATCGGTGCTGTAGTCTCACGCAGCTTCCGCTGGGATTATGAGAATACCGTCGCCGTTCAGTTCAATTCCGGTATGCGCAATCTGAGTGCAGGTGCAGTACTGGCAGTGAAATACTTCCCGCCGGCCGTCGCCCTGCCTGTGATTTCCGGCATGCTGTTCCAGCAGATTCTGGCTGCCTGCTCCGGCATGTTCATCCGCAGCCAAGTGAAACGTCTGCACCAGGCGGAAGCCCTGACTCCAGAAGGGCCAAAGGCCACACCGGCCGAGAGCCGCATTTTGTTATAGGATATCCCGGCAATCCCGCATATTTCCCCCCATTTTGAGTGCCGCTGTCTGCGGCTGGGGAATTGCGGGTTTTTCAGGCTGAATATAAATAAAAATAGCTATATTTCACTATGATTCGACAAAATGCGATATTATTTCCGAAAATTCGTCTAGAAATATTAATTATTTCTGTGGGAAATCCGATAGTAATTGTAATAAATGTTACAGTTTTTAGCTGTTTAGGTACTAGTGGATTAGATAGAGGCGGAAGGGTGTAGAAAACTATGAAGATTCGTATGAAGCTATCGGTTATGATGATTGTCGTTACACTAATTTCTACAGCATTAATGGGGATTTTTACGTACAGCAAGTCCACTGGCACCATCATGAATCTGACTGAATCTTCTATGGCACAGGTGAACACCAACAAAGCGCAGACGATTGCGGCAATGATCGATAAAGAAAAGCGCAGCATGCAGCTCGTTGCAGGTGAAAGCGAGATCGCGGAACTGCTGCTTCAGGCCGGAAAAGGCGAACTTACTAACGGGGATGCGCTGCAGAATGAAGTGAATGTGAAGCTTCAGGGCTTAGTCAAAGATGCAGGCAACCTGGAGCACATGTTTGTGGCTGATATGAAGGGAATTGCGGTAGCTGACAGTGACACCAAGCTGGTCGGCACCGATTTCAGCGAAAGAAACTACACGAAGAATGTATTCAAGACAGGTGAAGCTGTTGTAAGTGAGACCTTGAAATCTAAATCTACCGGAGCCTACGTATTAGCCTTTGTCCATCCTGTGAAGAGCGGGGGCAAGATGATTGGTTTCGTCGCTTCGGCGGTTAATGCTAACAGTATTATTAAATATTTGGCCGATGCCAAGGTGACTAATGCGCCTTCATCTTACGCCTATCTGGTGGACGAAACCGGCAATATCCTCTACCATCCGGATGAAACGAAGATTGGTTCAGTGGTTGAGAATGAATCAATCAAAGCGGTCGTGGAGCGTGTGAAGGTGGGCGAGACCGTACCGGATGGAACGGTGCAATACACGTATGAGGGCGCTGAGAAAAAAGCGGCATTCACCGTTCTTCCGGAGACCCACTGGACCCTGGTGCTGACCGGAGATCTGGAGGAGATCATGCTGCCTGTGGACGAAATGACGAACTACATTTTATTGCTCGGACTGGGAAGTCTGCTGCTTACGCTGTTGATTGGGGTTACTGTAGCTACCCGTATCTCCTCACCGATTATCAAGCTTACCCAGCTGATTAACCGCACAGCAGAGCTGGATCTGAAGTATGACAACCAGTATGAATACCTCACCAAAAATAAAGATGAGACAGGCACCATTGCCAAGGCAATGTTCCATACCCGCGCCGTTCTGCGTGAGATGGCCGGAAGCCTGATCTCGATTTCCTCGAAAGTGCTGGATAATGCGGAGACGCTGGAGAAGCTGTCCATCGACGTCAGAGAGAATGCGCATGATAATTCAGCCACTACGGAGCAGCTGTCGGCAGGAATGGAAGAAACGGCGGCATCTACCCAGGAGATGACGGCAGCGATTCATGAGATTGAGAATAATGTCAGAATGATCTCCACCCGGGTAAAAGAAGGCTCCGGTGTATCCGGGCAAATTACGGAGCGTGCATTGGCGCTTCAGCATGATGCAGTAACTTCAACCGAGAATGCCAAACAGATCTACGGCTCGGTCCGTGGTGAGATGCAGAAAGCTATAGAGCAATCGGGAGCCATCAACGAGATCAATGTGCTGGCGGATACGATTCTCTCCATTACAAGCCAGACCAATCTGCTGGCACTTAATGCAGCGATTGAAGCTGCACGGGCGGGCGATGCCGGGCGGGGATTCGCCGTTGTGGCGGGTGAAATCCGCAAGCTGGCCGAGAAGTCGTCGGAGACTGCGGCAGGCATCCAGGGCGTCGTCAAGAATGTCTACAACTCCGTAGAGCAGATGATTGAACATTCCGAGGCCATGCTGACGTTCATTGATCAGAATGTGCTGGGCGATTATGAGCGGCTGAACGAAGTCAGCCAGCAGTATAACAGCGATGCTTCAACGATTAATGAGCTGATGAACCAGTTCGAGGAGGCAGCCGATCACCTGAACGAAACGGTGTCCAGCATCGCCATCGCCGTCAATGAAGTGGCGGCTACTGTGAATGAAGGCGCGATCGGTGTGCAGGATATCGCCGAGAAGACGGCGGATATTGTGGAGAAGACCTTCCATGAGGCCACCATGGCTGATGAGAATACGCAGAGCGCCAAGGAGATGCAGGTCCTGGTAGAGAAGTTCAAAATCTAAGCCGGTTTCAGCAGATTTTTACCCGCGCTTCATCTGATTTTAAGCTTCGGGGTATATATTAATCACATAACCCCCCTTTAATATAACTTAGACCCCGCCGGACGCTGGCGGGGTCCCTTTTTTTGCCTGGGATTCCGGCTCACCCATTCCACATTCCCAAGACTCCGCAAATGGTGAATTATGGTGTAAACTGGGTTGTAGCGTTGAATTTGGAGTGGAGGCTAGGGTAGCTGTGGGAAAAATTGAAGAATTATATCAGCATATAGGCAATAAGCTCGTAGGAATCATTCCTGATGAGTGGGACGAAATTCATCTCTATGCTGAGATATTGCCCGGTTCAAGAATAGTCTATTTTTATTACAATTCTACCCCCCGGAACGAGTTGATATTTGGTCATAATATTCCTGAAATTTATGGGGTAGATGAGCGCATTTATGACCGCCTGTGTAGTGAATTAGAAAAGTGCTTTGTTGATCTTAATGCGGAATCCAGCAAAAACAATCCTCAACAATGGACAAATTTAACTATGTATTTAAGTCAATCAGGCAAATTTAATATTAATTATAATTATGATGCTGTTTTGTATTCCCCTTCACAACAGCGTACAATTTGGGAGTATGAAATTCTAGGACTACATCCTACAGATGGCTTTCACCAGAAGTATTTAGATGAATATCTCAAAACAAAAACGAATTAATCCCCCAGAGGTGTCCTGTCAGCTATTCAATGGCTGAATGGGGCGCCTCTCCTTGTTTATCAAGGCATGGAACTTTTAGCGGGAAATCGCAGTTTCAGTATGCTATATTAAATATAATCCAAGTCAGATAATGGAAGGAGGACGCTTCATGAGAAGATTAATGCTCAGCTCTACGCAAAGTCTATGGACGACATGGCAGTGGTTGTTGTGTAGAGCTGATAGCAAGTCTCCGCTGCAACGATTCGCCGCTTAAAATGGTCTGTTCTATAGACTTTGCTGCCTTTACAAGTTAACTACTTTAAAGGAGCGGAGCTATATGAAATATGTAAATGCAGATCTGGTATTACCGCAGCAGCTGCTGCAGGAAGTACAGAAATATATGCAGGGCGGGATGCTCTACATCCCCAAGCCCGAGGGACAACGGAAACGGTGGGGGGAGAACTCAGGCGGCAGAACCTATCTGACGGCCCGGAACCAGTCCATTCGTGACCATTATGCCGGAGGCTTAAGCGTAACCGAGCTTGCCGAGCAATTTTGCCTGTCGGGTGACAGCATCAAGAAGATTGTATATGGAAGCAAGCAAATATGAGCAGCGCTCATATTGAATTGAGAGAGAAGGAGTCGAACAGGACTCTTTCTTTTTTTGTGCAAAAAATGAATTGCAGCTGTTTATTATCTATGTCCATCCGGTGAGCCGCCCATATAATTACAGACATACAATGCGGGAGGCAGGAAGATGACGGAAGATAGTTTATACAGCGGCAGTACGGGTGATTCATCGCGGGCCCTCTGGAGATCGGGCAGGAATATAGCACTCAGGGCATTGGCAGAGTATGATCTGGAATGGAACAGGATTGAGCTTATCGGGATGTCGGATAGCGTCACCTTCCGGATTGAGACAGAAGATTCCGGCAGCTTTCTGCTGCGGATTCATGGTGAGCGCTTCAGCCGGGAGGAGATCCTGTCGGAGCTGGAATGGACCCGGTATCTCAATCAGACGGCGGGCTTTGTGGTCCCGCAAGGATTGGCCAGCTCCGGCGGCGGCTATATCCTGGAGACTGGATGCGAAGAGCGGCGGCTTGCCTGGGCAACGGTGATGCACTGGGTGGAAGGGGAGCCCGTAGAGGTCAATCTGCCGGATGATCATATCTTCAGGATGGGGAACATGCTGGCCGGTATGCACGAAGCGGCCACAACGTTCGTTCCGTCTGCCGGCTTCACCCGCCCGGTATGGGGAGCAGACAGCTTCAAGCTGGAGTGGAGCAAGCTGGAGGAGCATCACGCGGTAATGGTAACGGAGGAACAATGGAAGCTCTATCAGGCTGCTGCCGCGAAAATACGGACTGATCTCGAAGCCATGCAGCCTGACGCCAGTAGCTACGGCTTGATTCACGGCGATTTGCATAGCGGAAATATAGTTTTTGACCAAGGCCAGCCGCGTGCGATCGATTTCGGCCGCTGCGGATACGGATATTTCCTCTATGATATGGCTGCCGCGCTGCTGGAGCTCTCCCCGGCACAGCGCGGTAGCCTGATCCAGGGATATAGCAGTGTCCGGGAGCTGGAACCGGATTATGAACGGAAGCTGGAATGCTTCTTCGTTATGATCATGATCGGAAATTACAGCCATCACATCTCTAATCCGGATGAAATCCCCGGTCTGCGGGAAGAACAGACGTATGCACTGGCTTACCTGAGAGAATATCTGCAGGGTGAGCGTTTTTTGTTCAGCCGCATCGAACCCTTCGTGATAGAGTGAGGGCAGCGTCCAGTTGTACTTAATAAATAGCAGAGCCCTTTGCGGTCTGTTTCTTCAACATCAGCTGTTCCCCGGTGATTATGCCGGTGGGGCAGCTTTTTTTTGATGTATTAGGAGATATCTGATCAACCGTTTTTTTGTGCAGTTTAAGTAATTATGCTGGGAAGTTATGCGATGTATTAATGAGATTCCCGCAGTGAGTTATGGAGGAAATGTGCTGTAAAAGCAATGTGTCACTGCGAGAGGAACTGAGCCCAATGTATGTGAAAAACCGAATACAATGTGTCGCAACGAGGGTAACCGAGCCTAATGTATGCGAAAAACCGAATACAATGTGTCGCAGCGAGGGTAACCGAGCCTAATGTATGTGAAAAACCGAATACAATGCTTCACTGTGAAAGTAACTGAGCCCAATGTATGTTAAAAACCGAATACAATGTGTCGCAGCGAGGGTAACCGAGCCCAATGTATGCGAAAAACCGAATACAATGTGTCGCAGTGAGGTAACTGAGCCCAATGTATGTGAAAAACCGAATACAATGTGTCGCAGCGAGGGTAACCGAGCCTATTGTATGTGAAAAACCGAATACAATGTGTCGCAGCGAAGGAATAGGGTGGAGGAATTGTGCCCTCAGGGCGATTTTATTCTCCGGGAGCCGCCGTTGGATTCGGACCTCTGAGCGTTGAATTCATACGTTAGACCCCGGCAGCGTGCCCGCCAATCTGTAAATATGTCCATTGATCCTAGACTGAGGACATTTTTTGCGATCCCTTGGGGCGGTAACATAAAGACATCAAAGCGCAGCCAGCTTTGAATTACCGGGTAAAAGGGGAGTACACAGATGAAACGATCCATGCAAAAAGTAACATCACTATTACTGATGGTTATGATGCTGGCAATGGTAGTAACCGCCTGCAGCGGGAACAATGCGAAGAACAACAGCGCAAACGCCGGCAACAGCGGCAAGGAGACGCAGGGAGAAGGCAGCAGCGGCGGCAAGAAGACAGAGCTTCTGTTCTGGTCACCGTTCTCCGGCTCGGATGGCCCGTTCATGAAGAAAATCGTAGATAAATACAACAGCTCCCAGGATAAATACAAAGTGAATTTCGTGATCCAGCCCAATGGTGAGTATTACAAGCAGCTGGATGTTGCGCTCAGCACCGGCAAGGAACGGCCGGACCTGATGATTATGCACGTGGATCAGGTGCCGACCTACCAGAGCAAGGATCAGCTGCAGGCTGTAGATGAGCTGGCGGCAACAGCCGGAATTAATCCTGCTGATTTTGCCGAAGCCCCGGTGAAGTACGCTACCATCGACAGCAAGCTGTACACCATTCCGCTCGATATTCATCCCGTAGTGATGTATTACAACAAGGATTTGTTTGAGAAAGCGGGAGTCACCGCACCGCCAACAAACCGTGCTGAATTCGACGCGGCAGTGGAGAAGCTGACGGATAAATCCAAGGGGATCTACGGATATGTAGTGCCTACCCTTTGGCCGCAGCAGTTCATCTTCCCCTCGCTTGTCTGGCAGAATGGCGGAGAGCTGTGGAACGGAACGGACGTAGCTTACAATTCTCCGGAAGCGGTAGAAATGGTACAGTGGCTGCGTGATATGGTCGACAAGGGCATCTCCCCGGCCAATGTGCAGCAGGATGGCGAGAATACGCTGTTCCTGCAGGGCAAGAATGCGATTCAGTTCAACGGACCCTGGATGAAATCGCAGTTTGATGAAGCCGGACTCAATTATGGCGTAGCCGTTATGCCGCAGATCGGCAAAGCAAAGCAGGCCATTTATGCAGGCTCACATGGCTTTGTAGTTCCAAAGGCTGTAACAGACAGCAACACACTGGCCGGCATCGGTGATTTCCTTAAATATGTATCTGGCAACTCACTGGACTGGGCTGAATCCGGTCAGGCGGTAGCTTCCAAAACCGTTATGGATAGTGCAGAATTCAAGGCTATGGAGTTCCAGAGTACCGTATCCCAGAGCTTCTCCTCTGTACAGTTTGCACCGAATGTGCTGAACTGGGGCACCATTGTTGAGCCGGTGTGGAGCGAGTTGAGCAATGCCATTCTCGGCAAAAAATCACCGCAGCAGGCCATGGATGATGCTGTAGCCAAATCCCGTCAGGCGATGAAATAGCGCTCATGATGAATTGGATTTTTCGGTAAGCAAAAGCGGGGAGCGCGGAATAGCTTCCCGCTTTTCTTTATACGAAGGAATGGAGGAATCTCTTTTGAAAAGCACATGGACTTCCCGCTTCACCTCATTTCTGTTCATACTGCCCTATCTTGCAGCCTTCGGATTGTTTCTGCTGTTTCCGATCCTGTACGGTGTTGTGATCAGCCTGCAGGACTTTGAGCTGCTGTCTGCCGCGCATCCCTTTGTGGGACTGCGGAATTATATAACGATTTTTACCCCGGGGACTTATGAGAACAGTATCTTCTTCCGCGGGCTGTGGACGACTTTCCAGTTTGTCCTGTACTCCGTGCCGCTGCTGATCGTTGTGGGGCTGGGGATGGCGATGCTGGTCAATGCCCTGCCGGCGAAGCTCCGGGGTTTATTCCGGACGTTCTATTTCCTGCCTTATGCCTTGTCGGCTTCGGTTATGGCCGTGATCTGGCTGATGATGTTCGATACCAATGCCGGATTCATTAACAGTCTGCTGCAAAAGCTGGGCCTGACTGGCATTCCGTGGCTGACGGCTACGCCTTGGGTATGGATTGCGCTGGTGCTCACGACGCTCTGGTGGACGATCGGGTTCAATATGATTATTTTTGTAAATGCACTCAATGAGGTGCCTGAAGATTATTACGAGGCTGCTGCTATTGACGGGGCGGGCGCCTGGAGCAGGTTCGTGTCAATTACACTGCCCTCGATCCGGCCGGTGATGCTGTTCGTGATGATTACCTCAACAATCGCGTCCTTCAACATTTATGCCCAGCCGTTTCTGCTGACGCGCGGAGGGCCGGGAGACACCACCAAGGTGCTGCTGATCAATGTGCTGGACCAGGCATTCGTGCGCAAGGATATCGGCTCAGCTTCCGCAATGGCGATTCTGATGGCGCTGCTGATCATGATGGTGTCTATCGTGCAGTTCCGTCTTACGAACCGGAAGGAGAAGGTATAAATGGGAAAAGCCAAAAAAACCGGCCTGCTGCTGCTGGCCATTCTGATTGCATTGTTCGTGCTGCTGCCGCTGGTGTGGATGCTGTCCACTGCGTTCAAAAATGACTTCGAAGCCCTCTCCGGGCGGATGAATTTCTTCCCGCAGAAGCCTACCCTTGATAATTTCGTTCAGGGGCTGAGCGGGGAGCTGATGAATACGCCGATTCTGCGCTGGATCATCAATTCCCTGTCAGTAGGGATTGTGGGCACAGCTATCGTGCTGCTAATTGATTCGATGGCGGCGTTTGCCCTGGCCCGGCTGCCGGATCTGCCGCTGCGCCGTACGCTGCTGTCCATGTTCATTGCCTCGCTGATGATTCCCAGCGTGCTGACCTTTCTGCCGATGTACATTGAGTTCAATACACTGGGGCTGATCAACACGTATCAGGCGCTGATTCTGCCGGCTACAGCCGGGGCGTTCGGCGTGTTCCTGCTGTATCAGTTCTTTGTCTCCTTCCCGAAAGAAATCGAAGAGGCTGCCCGGATCGACGGGGTGAACAAATGGGATCTGTATGCCAGGATCCTGCTGCCTTCCGCAGTGTCGATCATGATGACGTTGGGCATTTTCACTTTCATGGGGATCTATAATGACTTTGTCTGGCCGCTGTATGCAACCACTTCACCGGAGATGCGGACGATCACCGCAGGGATTGCTATGATGGCTACCGGAAGCTACACCCAGAGCTACGGCAAATTAATGGCCATGACTACCATCGCGGCGCTCCCGGTGCTGATTATCTTCATTGTCGGCCAGAAGTCGTTCGTTAAGGCGATTACGAGCTCGGGTGTGAAATAACGGGTGATAGAACAGGAGATATAAGCTGTACTTCATAAATTAACATAAAGCTCAGGCGTCACTACTGTAGATATTTGGACTTCCGTCCGCACTTAAGATTTGAACTTGAAGCATATTCGTCACTACGGTGAACATTTGGACTTCCGGCCGCTGTTGTCCCCAGATTTCTTGATTAGAACCGCTTTTTCGCGGTGGAAATCTGGTGACTGATTATGCTTCCGTAGCGAGCTTTCCTGTGGAAAGCTTTCAGGCGGTCGCTACCGCTCCTATAGTTCCAAATTCCCCATTCGTTCCTACCTGCTTTTTGTTAATTTCTATTGTACATCTTATATAAAACTGTTCCATAACCCTTGGAGGGAAGCAGATGGAAATGAAATCAGCGAAACCGCACGAGGCATGGACAGGTAAAAACTCACGTAGAATAGTCTACTCCCTTGCGGCGGTTCTGTTACTTATATTGGCGGGAGGTGCATATTTAGTGCAGCAGCACAATAATAGCAGGATAGATGAAGTCTATAACGGGCATGGCGGAACGTTTAAGAACACACTTGCCGGGATCGATACGCCTGATCCGAGCGTGATCTACAAGGATGGATATTATTACATGACCTTCACCCATAACGGAACGGATATTATGGTGATGAAGTCACGTACCCTGGATTTCCGCCAGGCCGAGCGGAGAGTGGTATGGTATCCGCCGGCGGAGACCGCCTACTCGGCGAATCTCTGGGCGCCCGAGCTCCAGTACATCCGGGGCAGCTGGTATATCTATTTTGCCGCAGATGATGGAAATAACGAGAATCACCGGATGTATGTGCTGCAGGGGGACAGCGGTGATCCGCTGGGCGATTATACCTTCAAGGGCCAAGTCACCGACGATACCAACAAGTGGGCGATCGACGGGCTGGCAATGGAAGTGGATGATGAGCTGTATTTCGTCTGGTCCGGCTGGGAGGGCGATGTCAACGCTGCGCAGAACACCTATATTGCGCCAATGAGTGATCCGCTGACAATCAGCGGTCCGAGGGTGCTGCTGAGCGAGCCGCTGCTTCCGTGGGAGCAGGCTGGAGGTCCGCCGTACATCAATGAAGGCCAGTCGGTCCTTCATCATGACGGACGCGTCTTCATTGTCTATTCCGGCGCGGGCAGCTGGACACCGCATTACAGTCTGGGCCTGCTGGCCTTGAAGCCCGGCGGCAATCCGCTGGAGGCGGCAGACTGGACCAAGACGGAGCAGCCGCTGCTGGCAATGGATGAAGCCGCCGGAGTGTACGGGCCGGGGCATAACTCGTTTACGGTGTCGCCGGATGGCAGCGAGCAGTGGATTGTCTATCACGCGACTACTGGAGCGGCGGACGGCTGGAACAACCGCAAAGCACGGGCCCAGCCGGTCAACTGGGACGATGGCGGCCAACCTGTGTTCGGGAAGCCGCTGGCGCTGAGCACGGCGCTTGAGGTTCCCGCTGGAATGGGAGTATTCCAGGCTGAGAATGCCATCCGCAGCGGGAACCGGCTGGAGTTCCCGTCTCTGCCGTCCACAGTAGATAGCGATACTCCGCTGCTGGCGCATTATGTGAATCCGGGTGGAGAACCGGCGGAGGCGGCAGTTTCAGTGAATGCTGGAACGCCGTCAAAGCTTCAGCTGCCGCCTACCGGGGGAGGCCAAACCGGATACGCCTATCTGAGCATACCGTTCACAGCCGGGATGAATACAGTAGCCTTTGGGCTGCCGGAGGGAAGCGCAGTTGAACTGAAGGCTATTGAAATTCCGCGTTATGAAGGTGAAGCCCAGACGCTGGAGGGGAATGCTGATGCGGAGGATAACCCGTATGCCTCGGGCGGGGCAGCGGCAACCCTCAGCGGAAGTGATGCGGCGCTGCGTTTCAGCAACATCCGTCTACCGGGAAGCGGGACTTACACTGTCTCCGTAGCTGTCCTTAACGCTTCACCGGATGCGAAGCTGGAGGTAGGGGTGAACGGGGATTCTACGATCGTATTGACCCCGGAATCTCAGGGACGAAACCGGGTATCCTTCATTGAACTGGAGCTGGAATTACAGGGCGGTGCGAATGAAATTATTCTTTTTGACAGACAAGGCAGCTTCGGTATAGATTATATGGATATATGGCAGAAGAGTGAATAAGCCGGGTAGATTCATAGATTGCATGCTTGACGGGGGCTTAATCATATGAGAGATACGGGACGCTTTAGCGGACACAAACGGAACAAACTGATTGCGCTTTCAATTCTGCTGCTGGCTATGCTTCTGGTGCTGGTGATGGGCGGCTGCGGTACAGACGGGGCAGAGGAATCCCCACAGTCTGCCGCTGAGCCGGTAACTCTGGAGTATTGGACTCCATTCAGCGGCGGAGATAACATTTTCATGACCGAACTTGTGCAGCAATTCAACCGGGAGCACGGGGATATCCGGATCGATCAGATCAATTCCCGGCTTGATGATTATTATTCGCGGCTGCGTACGGCAATTCTGTCCGGTAATGCACCGGATCTGGCGATTATCCATGCTACCAATCTGCCGCAATTCGTACAGAACGGTTATATTGAGCCGCTTGACGGACTCGCTGCGGATACCGGGCTGGACTGGGGCCAGTTCAATACTAGAATCGCTGAGTCCACGGTCTACGGCGGTGCCCATTATGCTGTACCCCTGGATACGCATACGTTAGTGCTCTATTACAATAAGAAGTTTTTAAAAGAAGCAGGGCTGCTGGATGCCGGGGACAAACCGCTGATCGTCAAAGGAGAGCAGGGATTTACGGAGTTCCTGCAGCAGTTGAAGGCAGAGTTACCGCCAGGTGTGGCTCCGCTGGCTCTGCCCAGCACACGTATTGATTCCGTGTGGCTGTGGTGGAGCCTGTACAATCAGATGCAGGGCGGTGGTGTCTTTTACAATCCGGAAGGTACGCAGGCTGTCTTTAACAACACGGAATCGCTTCAGGCACTGGAGTTCGTGAACAGCCTGTATCAGCAGGAGCTGATTCCGCCGGATATTAATGATGCGTTCAAGCTGTTCTATGACGGGGAGGCCGCTATGCTGATTACGGGTGTGTGGGGAACCGGCGCTTTTGAGCAGGATGAGAACCTGGAGCTGGGCGTGGTGCCGGTTCCGGTCATCTACGACCATCCGGCGGTCTGGGGAGATTCGCATACGCTGGCTATTCCGGCCAATAGTGAGATGAGTGCGGAGAAGCGTAATGCTGCTATGATTTTTACCCGCTGGGCGGTGGAGCATGGAGTGATGTGGGCGGAAGCAGGGCATGTGCCGAGTTCCCGGAAGGTCGTGGAGAGCGAAGCTTATGCTGCACTGAAGTTCCGCAGTGATTATGCCAATACCGCCAACTCCGTAGCCTACTGGCCGAGAAATGTGAAGCAGTGGAGTATTAATGAAGAGATTATCCGGCAATTCGAGAAAATGATCTACAAGGAGCAAAGCCCGGAGCAGGCTCTGCAAAATGCGGTGGACAGCATTAACCTTCAGCTGAAGAAATGACTGTAAGGGGATCAAAGGGGAGAATGCGGTTGAAATCATTTCGCGGCTGGTTCAGGAATCTGGCGCTCGCGCGCAAGCTTATTCTTATCAATGTGGTATTCATTGTGCTGCCGCTGGGGCTGACGGGCTATTTCGCCTTCGCACGCTTCACCGAAACAACGGAGCGCAAGGTTGGCGATTATCAGCTTCAGACGCTGAAGCAGCTTACCCTGAATATCGACACCTATATGAATGAGCTGAACCGGCTGACCGTGATGCCCTATCAGTATCCCAAGGTTACCGAATATCTTGCAACCAAGCGTGCTCCTGGCGAACCTCTGACACTGGATGAGATCAGCGGACTGAACAGCTTCGTCACTCAGGTGTTTTTGAACGGCCGGGTAGATATTCTGGGTGTCTCATTATACGGCACCGGCGGTGCCTCTTATGTGGTCATGCCGGAGAGCCAGTATGTGACGACCTATAAGCTCGATGAAAATGTCAGCTGGCTGAACAAGTTCAAGGGTCACTACGGGCAGCCCGTGTATGTTGCTACACATGACTTAAGCTCAAGCGGCGGAAATGTGTATCAGGCGTTCTCCATTGTGCGGGAGCTGCGCAGCTTCGATGACGGGGTGACCCTCGGGTACATCGTCATTGATGTGGACCCCAAGTTCATCAGTGAGATTCTGTCCAAAGTAAAGCTGGACGCCAAGGAGCTGCTGTACATTACGGATGATTCCGGCAAACTGGTCATCGGTAAGGATCATGGGCTGCCACAGGCAGCGCCTTCCCTGTCTCCGGATAATGCCAGTGAAGGGGTAAGACATGTGAAGTCAGAGGGGGTAGGGCTGCTGATGGCCCACGTAACTTCTGAAGTGACCGGCTGGACCACGGTGGGCATTGTACCGGTCTCCAGTCTGATGAAAGATACCGAGGTTCTGCGCACCTACATTATTCTTATTGGCATCATCTGTGTAGGCCTGGCCCTGCTCCTGTATGTGTTCATCGCCTACCGGATCACCCAGCCTCTGCGCAAGCTGAGCCGGCTGATGCGCAGTGTCGAGCGGGGAGACCTCAGCAGGGCTTTTCCGGTGAGCGGTACGGACGAGGTAGGAATGCTGGGCCATTCATTTAACGGCATGCTTGCCAAGCTCAGCGAGCTGGGGTATCTGCTCTATGAGACAGAGATCCGGGAGAAG
Source organism: Paenibacillus sp. FSL R10-2771 (assembly GCF_038000205.1). Classification (NCBI taxonomy): domain Bacteria; kingdom Bacillati; phylum Bacillota; class Bacilli; order Caryophanales; family Paenibacillaceae; genus Paenibacillus; species Paenibacillus sp. FSL R10-2771. Next base: position 4,569,570 of record NZ_JBBOBM010000001.1, on the reverse strand, counting down.
GATGCGCAGATTGCCGCGCTGCAGAGCAAGATTAATCCGCATTTTCTGTACAACACACTGGGTTCCATCAGCATGTACGCCGAGCTAGAGGGAAGTCCGGAGATTATTACAATGTCCAACAATCTAAGCAAGCTGCTGCGCTACAGCCTCAGCGGACGCAAGGAGCATGTGACGCTTCAGGATGAGCTGGACCATGTCGGCGGATATATGGCAATCCAGCAGATGCGCTATGAAGAACGCATTCACTTCACGATGACCATCGAACCTTCGCTGCTGGATTGTGAGGTCATTCCGCTGATGATCCAGCCGCTGGTGGAGAATGCAATTAATCATGCACTGGACAAAGGTGTTGGCCGGGGCCGCATATCGCTGACTGCAGACAGCAGCGATCAGGTGCTTAGAATCGCCGTTGAAGATGACGGCATCGGCATGAATGCGGAAGCGCTTGAGGCGCTCCGGCTGCATCTGCGGAATACGCAGGAGCTGGGAGGACGCTCAGGCAACGGTCTGCTGAATGTTCACCGCCGGATTGTGCTGCATTATGGCGATGAATATGGTCTTTCGCTGGAGAGTATGCCTTATCAGGGTTTCAAGGCAGTGCTCAAGCTGCCGGTTATTACCCATCAGGGCAGAGCAAGGGAGGATGACGGAGTTGCCTAAAATACTGATTGTTGACGATGAATCTGTCTTCCGCAAAGGTCTGCGCAAAATGATCACCAGCCTGGAGGGGAACTGGGAGGTGGTCGGTGAAGCCACTGACGGCTATGATGCGCTTGACAAGCTGGCCGAGCTGTCGCCTGAAGTGCTGCTCACTGATATTCGAATGCCGCGTATGGACGGAATCCAGCTGCAGCAGATGGCGGGAGGACGTTTCAAGGATCTGATGACCGTCGTGGTCAGCGGCTATGACGAGTTCGCTTATGTGCAGCAGTCAATGCGCCAGGGAGCGAAGGATTATCTGATGAAGCCGGTCGAACGCCAGGAGCTGGGGCGTGTGCTGGAGAGATTGGGGCGGGAACTGGCCGAGCGCAAGGCGCTTCCGGCGCGTAAGGAAGAACTGTGGCAGGTCCAGCCTGTGCTGAAGCGGCATGTGGCCGGTCATCTGATCGAGAGTCTGCTGAAGGGCAAAACAGAAGACAGCGACCTGCAGCTGCTGCGGGAGATGGGTTTTGCCTTCGGGCATCCCTACTTCATCTGCATGGTGATCAAGCTGGATAAGCATTCGGTGGAGAAGGAGCGTTATCAGCGGGGCGACGCCTCCCTGTTCCTCCTGTATATCCAGCAGGTAGTCCAGGAAATGATTGACCGCCATGCTACAGGCATAAGCTTCGTGCTATCGGATACCGAGGTCGTGGCTTTGCTGAATATAGCTGAGCCGCAGCATTCCTTATCGGCACCGGGAGCTCTAGGCGACCTGATCCGCAGACAGATACGCTCTTTGTCCAACCTGACGGTAACCATCGGGGTCAGTAATCCGGCGGAAGGACTGCCGGGTATTCCGAAAGCTTATAATGAAGCCGGAATTGCCCTCTTATACCGGTTAATCGAAGGCGGTGACAAGCTGCTCGATTATGCCCAAATGACAGAGCGCCCCCATTCCGGAAGCGGACCCTTGAAATGGTCATGGGAGATGCTGGAGAAGTCGATTACCGGGGGCAGAGTGGCCAGCATCGGCCCGATTGTTGAACATATGATTGAAGAGCTGTGCAGTATGGCAGAATCGCCGGAGAGCATTCATCAGCAAATCTGCAAGCTGCTGCTGTACTACTACGAATTATCCGAAGAGCTTAATGTTACCGAATCCTGGTTGGGGTCAAAGGATATCCGCAAGGTGCTGTTCGATGTGTGCAGCCTGTCTTCGCGGCAGGAGCTGGCCGAGAAATGCCGCGGATTGCTGCTTACCCTGACGGGTTGTATTGCGAAGTCCAGAGAGGTGAAGGATCTCGATCCGGTTGCCGCCGCCCAGCGCTACATTTCGCAGCATTATGATCATCCGCTAAGCCTTAAGGAAGTGGCGGACGAGGTGTATTTGAACCCGGCATATTTCAGCAATCTGTTCAAGCAGAGGACCGGCGTTACTTTTATCGAGTTCCTGACACATATCCGGATAGAAGAAGCCCGCAAGAAGCTGGCCTTCACAGGTGAGAAAATCAGCAGGGTCGCTGAGGAGACAGGTTTTGGCAATGTGCGACACTTCAACCGGGTGTTCAAGAACTGCTGCGGTATCTCGCCCAAAGAATACAGGGACAGCATACGCAAGGCACAGGCGGCTTCTATGGATGGCCGGGAGTGACAGTAAGGACTAATAAGGGTTGCAGCAGCAAGGCCGGATGGCAATGAAATTTAATCACACGGGAAACTGGAGGATGAAATAATGACAAATCAGCAACGTGCGGAATATCCGCGTCCGCAATTTGTACGCGACAATTGGGTGAATTTGAACGGGGAGTGGGAGTTTGCTTTTGACGATGACAATGTAGGCAGCCGGGAACAGTGGCATCTGGGAAATAAACCGTTGGCTCAGCGGATACAGCTTCCATTTGCTTTTCAGAGCAGCCTGAGCGGGATCGGCGATCCCGGATTTCATGATATCGTCTGGTACCGGCGGGAGCTGGAGATTCCGGAGGCTTTTGCAGGTAAGGAGATTCTGCTGCATTTCGGTGCTGTCGATTATGAGGCCTCCGTCTGGGTCAACGGAATACTGGTGGCGAAGCATGAGGGCGGGCATACGCCGTTCCATGCCGGGATCAGCGCCGCACTCGCGCCTGTGGGTCAGCCTAACATTCTGGTGGTCAAAGCTGTGGATTACAGCAAGGACGTAACTTTGCCCCGGGGCAAGCAATACTGGAAAAGCGATTCAGCCAGCATTTTCTATACCCGGACAACGGGGATCTGGCAGACGGTGTGGATGGAGGCGGTATCCTCCGTCTATCTCGGCAAGGTGAAGCTGACGCCGGATATTGACCGCAAGAGCATTGAAATCCGCTCCTTCATTAAAGGTGCGCTAACCAGTAATGGAGAGCTGAACAGTGATTCCCTGAAACTTCAGGTGGAGATCACGTTTGAAGGCCAGCCGATTTCAAGTGATATGTACTCTGTGCGCAACCCGGAAGAGTCCCGGAGCATTACCCTCAGTGATTTCAATGACCATGGGCACGGGCACTGGTGGTCGCCGGAGCAGCCGAATCTCTATGATGTCACTTTTACCCTGCTGGATGGCGGGAAGGTGCTGGATCTGGTAACCAGTTATTTCGGTATGCGCAAAATCTCGGTCGAAAGCGGCAGACTCTGCCTCAACAACCGCCCTTATTTCATGAAGCTGGTGCTGGATCAGGGGTATTTTCCGGACGGCAACCTGACACCGCCCAGCGATGAGGCGATCCGCCGGGATGTCGAGCTGACCAAGGAGATGGGCTTCAACGGTGCGCGCAAGCACCAGAAGCTGGAGGACCCGCGTTACCTGTACTGGTGTGACAAGCTGGGTCTGCTCGTCTGGGGCGAAGCGGCCAATGCCTATGAATACTCGGAAGAGTATGTCCGCCGCTTCACCCAGGAATGGCAGGAGAGCATCGAACGGGATTACAACCATCCTTCCATTGTAGTCTGGGTTCCGCTCAACGAGAGCTGGGGCGTACCGAACATCGCCGCCGACAAACAGCAGCAGCAGCATGCCCAGGCGATGTACCATTTGACCAAGTCGCTGGACGGGATGCGGCCGGTTGTCTCCAATGACGGCTGGGAGCTGGTCGCCACAGACCTGTTCAACATCCACGATTACGAGTGGCGGCGCGAGGTGCTTGAGCAGCGCTATTCCTCCGTGGAGCTGGCCGTCAGCGGCCTGCCGGGTAACCGCAAGTTGGCGGTAGAAGGCTTCCCGTATGCGGACCAGCCGATTCTCATCACAGAATTCGGCGGTGTCGCCTACAAAAAAAGCGACTGGGACGGCTGGGGCTACTCCGGCGCAGAGAACGACGAAGACTTCGCCGCGCGTCTGCGGGCGGTGATACAGCCGCTGCTGTTGTCCGGGGTGGTGCAGGGCTACTGCTACACCCAGCTTACGGATGTGGAACAGGAGATAAACGGCCTGCTGACGTATGACCGCGTACCGAAGCTGCCGCTGGAGCTGATCCGGGCGATTAATGAGGGGAAATAGGCGTAGGAATAGTTAGGCGAAGCTCATGCTGTTAAGTCCAGGCTATAGAAAAGCTGCCTTCCGGTACGGAAATCGTACGGAGGCAGCTTTTTAACTTTTTTAGCACGGAGCTATGAGAAATCCTGCACTAAATACAACAATCGGTGCTTTTTAAATCCCGTTTTAGGGAATTGTTGTACGAAATACAACAATCGGCGCCCGGGATGCGCCAATCTGAAGATAATCTTGCAAAAAGTACAACAATTTGTGAACGCAGCCGCCAACTGAGCGGAAATCCTGCAAAAAGTACAACATTTTTCGGCTCAGCGCAACCGGTTGACTGAAATCTTGCACAAATTACAACAATAAGCAGTCCCAGAGGTCAAGCAAGCTGATAGCAATCCTGCAAAACGTACAACTATCAGCCGTCGGCATCTGTATTCAGATACTGGTGAGGGGAGCGTATGCAAACTTGTCTGTCTGACAGTGACTTTGGACCTGGAGCAGACTCAACAAGCTTTACCCGGCAATCAACTGAGCCGCCTCCCCCACCGTAACCAATCTCTCGCTCCCCAGCGTCATATCCTTGAGCCGCAGCTTGCCCTCAGCCGCTTCACTCTCACCAACCATAATGACATACCGGATGCCCTTGGCACTCGCTGCGGCCAGCGTTTTTTTGAGCTTGCGCGTGCCGGTGTCTACGCCCGTGCGGATGCCGGAGGCCCGCAGCGCAGCGGCGGCAACCAGAGCCTCCGGCAGATATCCGCCGATCGGAATGATCAGGACCCCGGAACGTTCCGCCGTATCTGCCGGGCGTTCGCCCAGCAGGGCCATGATCGACTCCATCCCGAACGAGATGCCGACCGTAGGGTACTCTATATTATCACGCCCGACGAGCTTTCCGATGATCGCATCATATCTGCCTCCGCCCCCAAGGCTTGAGGTATAGCTGCCGGATGCGTCGAAGATTTCATAGACGGTTCCGGTATAGAAGGAGAGGCCGCGTGAGAGAAAGGGATCGAAGACGCAAACGGCGCCAAGCCCAATCGCATCAATCAGTTGCTGCAGCGCGAGTACTTCAAGCGCGCCGGGCTGGCCTTCAAGCTTATACTTCTCCACCAGCTGCCCGAACCCCGGGTTATCCAGCTCCAGCAGCTCCGAAATCAGCCGAACCGTGTCCGCAGTCAGCTGCTTGTCCGTCAGCTCTGCCAGCACCCCGCCGCTGCCGATCTTGGCCAGCTTGTCGAGGGTCAGCATCACGGACAGCTGCTCCTCCGCCGGAACGCCGACCGCGCCCAGAATCTCGCCCAGGAACCGGCGGTTGTTCCACATCAGAACCACCGGAATATCCAGTCTGCGGAAGACCTCCGCTGCCAGCTGCATTAGCTCCGCTTCAGCCTGCGGGCCGGCAATGCCGACGACGTCCGCGTCACATTGCAGGAATTCGCGCAGGCGGCCTTTTTTGACCGGCCCATCGCGGAACACCTTGCCGATCTCATAACGCCGGTATGGGAACTCGATTCCCGGATTCATGGCAATCACCTTGGCAAAAGGGATCGTCAGATCGTAACGCAGCCCCAGTCTGCGCCCGCCCTGATCAGCCAGCTGATACATTTCGCGGAGAATCTCATCGCCCCCGGCGTATTTGGAGGTCAGCAGCTCCAGCTCGTTCAGCAGCGTGGTATCCATCGACTCGAAGCCGTACAGCTCGAACAGCTCCTGGAGTGTGGTCCGGACATTCTGGCGGATGGCCTGTTCCCGGCCGAAATAATCATAAGTTCCTTTAATATTTTGCATCATTAGCAGCTCCCTTGTTATTGAATTCCGGTAAAATAAAAAACGCGCCGGACCCCGTGGTCCCGCGCGCTTCGATATGCCGCAGGGAGGTCAAACGCGAAATGCGTTAGCCCTCCCTGAATGAATTCAGGTGTGTGCTAACGCTGCTTGTGATGATGAAGTTGATTCGGTATGATGGACAGGCAGTTCATGTGAATCAATTCCCTTCAGCTTTTAATTACTGCACATTATAGCGGATCAGGGACAGCTGTGCAACACCATATCCCTATTTTTACAAAGGAGCAATCATAATGAATCATACAGAGCTTATCACAGAAGCAGAGAACTTCGCCAAGGAGCAACTGGGCCAGGATACCACCGGCCATGACTGGTTTCACACTAACCGCGTGCGCAATACAGCGGCGCTGATCGCAGGGATGGAAGGGGCCAACGTGGTGATCTGCACAATCGCCGCGCTGCTGCATGATGTGGCCGACGAGAAGCTGAATCCCTCCAAAGAAGCAGGACTGCTCAAAGTACATACTTGGCTGGCCGCACATCTCCCGGATGAAGCTGCAAACAAGCAGATTATGGAGATCATCGGGACGATGTCGTTCAGCGGCGGCGGTGGCGCACCGATGTCTACGCTGGAAGGACAAGTGGTGCAGGATGCGGACCGTCTGGATGCGCTGGGGGCGATCGGGATTACGCGTACAATGGTCTTTTCAGGAGCGAAGGGCCGTCCGGTCTATGATCCGGAAATTCCGCCAAGGGACGACTCGCTGAAAGAGGAATACCGCAACTATTCCAAGGGAACGGCGGTCAATCATTTTTATGAGAAGCTGCTTAAGCTGAAGGACCTCATGAACACCTCTTACGGCAAACAGCTGGCGGAGGAGCGGCATCAGTTTATGCTGATTTTTTTGGAGCAATTTCATAAGGAATGGAATCAAGGGGCAGAGTAGGTGTTATAATGGAATAATGCGCAAGATGGATGGAACGCGGGAAACCCCGCTTGAACCGGAACAATCGGCATAGAAGAGGTTGGATACAATATGAGTGAAGTACAAGTACAGTTTAGTGATTATGGTTTGAATGAAGAGCTTATCCGCGCGCTGGAGGTTCTGAAGTACGTAGACCCCACCGAGGTGCAGCGGAAGGTCATTCCGGTAGCGCTGAAGGCGCAGGATCTGATCGTGAAGTCACAGACGGGCAGCGGCAAAACCGCAGCCTTCGCCATCCCGCTCTGTGAGCTGGTCGATTGGAATGAGAACAAACCCCAGGCACTGGTGCTGACCCCAACCCGAGAGCTGGCCCAGCAGGTGCGTGAGGATATTACGAATATCGGGCGCTTCAAGCGGATTAAGGCGGTAGCGCTGTTCGGCAAGCAGCCTTTTGCCCCGCAGAAGATCGAGCTGACTCAGAAGACGCATGTGGTCGTTGGCACGCCGGGCCGTGTGTTCGACCATATCGACCGCGGAACGCTGAATCTTAGCCGGATTAAATATCTGGTGATTGATGAGGCGGACGAAATGCTCAGCATGGGCTTCATTGAGCAGATTGAGAAGATTATCAAGCAGCTGCCGAAGGAACGTGTAACGATGCTGTTCTCGGCGACGCTGCCGGAAGTGATTAAGAATCTGTGCCGTAAGTACATGACGGAGCCGGTGGATATCGAGATCGAAGCCAGCGGAATTACGACGGCGTCGATTGAGCATGCGCTGATTGAAGTGAGACAAGCTGCCAAGTTTGGACTGCTGAGCGACCTGCTGACAGTGGAGAATCCGGATAGCTGTATTATTTTTTGCCGCACCCAGGAGCAGGTGAATGCCCTCTTCCGCGGGATGGCGGATCTGGAATATCCGGTGGACAAAATCCACGGCGGCATGGAGCAGGACGAGCGTTTTGAGGTCATGAATGCATTTAAGCGGGGCCAGTTCCGTTATCTGATCGCCACCGATGTTGCAGCCAGAGGGATTGATATCGAGAACATCACCCATGTCATTAACTACGATATCCCGCTCGAAAAAGAGAGCTACGTCCACCGCACCGGCCGGACCGCCCGCGCAGGCAAAAGCGGCAAAGCGATCACCTTCGTTACGCCAAACGAGCACAAATGGGTCAAGGAAATCGAAGGCTACATCGGCTTCACCCTGCCGGAGATGAAAGCTCCTTCAGATGATGCCGTGGCCTACGCCAAACCGGCGTTCGATCTGAAGCTGGGCAAGCAGCAGGTCCGCAAAGCCGGCAAAACCGAGGTCATGAACCAGGACATCATGAAGCTCTACTTCAACGGCGGCAAGAAAAAGAAGCTCCGCGCGGTCGATTTCGTTGGCACTATCGCCAAGCTTGAGGGCATCACGGCTGCGGACATCGGAATCATCACGATCCAGGACAACGTAACCTACGTCGATATTCTGAACGGCAAGGGATCGCTTGTGCTGCAGGCGATGAAGGAGACAACCGTGAAGGGCAAGCTGCTGAAGTGCCATATCGCCAAAAAATAAGCCGTTTCAAAGAGCTGTCACACCAATTGTTATACGGGGTGGCGGCTTTTTTGCGATGTATGAGAGCCTGCGAACAAATGTATGTGAAAAACCGAATACAATGTGCCACGAATGGAGCAAACGGGCCAAATGTATGCGGAAAACCGAATACAATGTGCCGCGAATGGAGCAAACGGACCAAATGTATGCGAAAAACCGAATACAATGTGCGACGAATGGAGTAGATGAGCCAAATGTATGTGAAAAACCGAATACAATGTGCCACGAATGGAGCAAACGGGCCAAATGTATGCGGAAAACCGAGTACAATGTGCCACGAATGGAGTAAACGAGCCAAATGTATGCGAAAAACCGAATACAATATGCCTCCGATAGCTGGGGAAGCCGATCATCCGGGAAATGTTGGAGGTAAAGAAGCTGATACGTTTAGCGGCGCCAAGGTTTTGTCCTGAGTGATACGTATGCTCCAGGACAACGTGACTTTTGCGGCTGCAAAAATCCCGGAGATCACGTAGATTTCAACATAAGTTATATGCATGATCTGGATGGGCGTGCTGTAAACTTGGCCGAAACGAGGATGAACTGGACTGAGTTGAACTAAACTGAATTGAAACTACCTAACCAAGGAGGATGTTGAACTATGATCAATGTGAGAAGCCGCGAGTTTGCCGTGCCTCTTCTGCAGCGTCTGATCCAAGTGGATACCTGTAATCCTCCCGGCAATGAGCACAGGCTGTCTCTGCTGCTGCAGGAGGTGTTGCGGGAGCTGGGCATATCCAGCAGCATTACGATTGTGGAGCAGGGACGGAGCAACCTGGAGGCGGTGATTGCCGGCTCCGGCAACCGGAAGCTGATGTTCTGCGGCCATCTTGATACGGTCAGTCCCTGGAGCGAAGCAGCAGGCAGCTATCCCCCGCATGGCGCGGTGATTGAGGGGGACCGGATGTATGGCCGGGGCACCTCGGATATGAAAAGCGGCCTGGCCGCCATGCTGCTCGCCGCAGCTTCCCTGCAACAGGACGGCATCCGGCTGGCCGGTGATCTGCTCATCCTGGCGACAGCCGGGGAAGAGGTGGACAGCTGCGGCGCACGGCTATATGCCGAGCAGCACAGGCACGACCTGCCGGAGCTGGACGGCCTCGTCATCGGCGAGCCGACATGCAGCCGGGTGGCGGTCGGCCACAAAGGCGCCCTCTGGCTGCGCATTTCCCTCTTCGGACGCAGCGCCCACGGCTCCATGCCGCAGCTTGGACTCAATGCGGTGGAGGGCATGATGGAGGTAATCGCGCTGCTGCACCGCCATGCTCTGGAGTGGCAGGCCACAGATCCGGTTCTTGGTTCAAGCAGCCTGTCCGTGAACAAGATTACCGGTGGTGTACAGACCAATGTGGTCCCGGATTCCTGCACCATCGATGTGGATATCCGCACCGTTCCGCCGCTGGAGCATGGTCCGCTGCTGCGGGAGATTGAGGACAAGCTCCAGGATATCCGGCAGCGTCATGCGGACTACCGTTATCAGGTAGAGCAGCTGTTGGACCGCAGTGTGGTCTATACTGATCCCGGCCAGCGTTTGATTACTACGGCTTTGGAAATTGCTGCGCAGCAGAGGCGGCAGGGCCAAGCGGGAGGCCCTGCTGAAGAAGCAGAAGGTGATGCGGCAAGAGACGTAACTCCAATTCAAGGCGTACCCTACTACACGGACGGCTCCGTGCTGCATGATAACGGCAGGCTTCCGGTGTTGATCTACGGACCGGGCGACCACCGCCTTGCCCACCAGCCGGATGAGTGGGTGGATATTGAGGCTTACCTGGAATCAATCGACTTTTATAGAGAGCTGGCGATCCGTTTTCTGGGCAGGACTGATGATTAGAACACTTAACGCTGATGAGCAGATGCCAATCTTAAACGAACAAACTGGGGCATAGGTAACCTTGCAGTTTGGTTGATTGTACTTTATAGGCCGTTTCTAAGGTTGTAATAAACTTCGGATTTCGTCGCCGACAATTCTGGTATCCCAAGGCGAAAAGAACACATTCACACCGTCATCAACAAGAGAAAAGGAGAAGGCAAACGGCCCGCTGGTATATAGGACTACCTGATAATATTCCGGATCACCGTCCTTATTCTGAGGGCTGTAATTTTGCGTGTTTTTTCCGCTTTCCAGCAAGTGAATGAAGCGCTTGGTTTCATCATCGGTTAGAGTTTTGTAAGGCTTCACATCATCCTGATGATATAGTTCAACCCGCTCTATATTGTGTTTAATGACGTCGTTATATCGCTGCTGCAGGTTATTGGAGTAATCATCCTCCACATATAAGCGGTATCCGCCGATGCGTGTTTCATCTTTAGCGGCAATAACTTCGTCTGTCTTAAAGCCTTCAATGCGGTATAGCTTAGTTCCTTTTTCCAAAAAGGCAGCATCGCCATCCTTCGTCTGGTAATGAGGATTAGTAACGACATCCGCGACTTTAAAGTCCACTTTACCAACAGTCTCAGTGGTGACTTGATCCGGATTCTTAATCACGTTTTCCCAAGATCCGGTGTAGGAATGTCCATTCAACTTTAGGAAATCCACCCAATCAATTGCAGAGCCGCCCTTAATCCGAGTACTACTCGAGCAGCCGCATAGGACTATAACAGCCGTTAGCAATATGAGTATTTTTATTTTCATCCTAAGACCCCCGCCTTTCTTCAGTTGCATTACATATACTAATTGACGAAACTGTTCACGGGAGGTTGCGGGAATGAGGCCCGTGAACGAAAAAAACCTTGCGAAGTGCAGCACGCAGGCCGCATCTCGCAAGGTTTTTAATGTGTACTCCTAAGCATTATACTGCGCCTGATACAGGCGGCTATAAGTGCCTCCGGCGCCCACCAGATCCTCATGGCGGCCTTCCTCAGAGATGCCGTCCTCGCTGACCACGATAATCCGGTCGGCATTCTTGATCGTTGTCAGGCGGTGGGCGATGACAAGGGTTGTGCGGCCCACGGACAGGTCAGCCAGCGACTGCTGAATCGCCGCTTCGGTCTCGGTGTCGAGGGCCGAGGTGGCTTCGTCCAGAATCAGAATCGGCGGATTCTTGAGGAACATGCGGGCGATCGCCAGGCGCTGCTTCTGTCCGCCGGACAGCTTGACGCCGCGTTCCCCGATAACGGTATCCATCCCGTTCGGCAGGCTGTTGATCAGCTCTTCCAGGTGAGCTTGACGTGCGGCCTGCCAGATCTCCGGCAGCTCTGCATCCAGCTTACCGTAAGCGATATTCTCACGGATCGTGCCGGAGAAGAGGAACACATCCTGCTGCACGATCCCGATCTGCTTCCGCAGCGAGGTGAGCTTCATATCGCGGATATCGATCCCATCGATGGAGATGGCTCCGCCGGTCACATCATAGAAGCGGGGAAGCAGGCTGCAGATCGTTGTTTTACCGGCGCCGGAAGGTCCGACGAAGGCAATGGTTTCACCGGCGTTTACGTTCAGGCTAATATCCGCCAGAACCGTACGGTCCGCTTCATAGCCGAAGCTGACATTGCTGAAGCTGATATCCCCGCGGAGTGAGCCTACTTCTACAGCATCCGGCTTGTCCGCGATATCGGGCTCGGTATCAATGACTTCAAGATAACGCTTGAACCCGGCAATCCCCTTCGGATAGCTCTCGATGACGGAGTTGATTTTCTCAATCGGGCGGAAGAAGACGTTAGCCAGCAGGATGAAAGCGACGAATTCCCCGATCTCAAGCTCTCCCTGAATGAAGAACCAGGCGCCGCAGACCATTACTACAATGGTAATCAGACGGGTCATCATATAGCTGACCGAGGAGCTTTTGGCCATCAGCTTATAAGCCATCAGCTTGGTCTGGCGGAACTTCTGGTTGTCCACAGCGAACAGCTCTTTCTCATATTCCTCATTGGCAAAAGACTGAACCACACGAATCCCGCCGACATTGTCCTCGATCCGGGCATTAAAGTTACCCACATTGCCGAACAGACGATGGTAAGTTTCCGTCATATTGCGGCCGAAATGGATGATGACCCAGGCCATAACCGGCACGATGATGAAGGTGATCACAGCCAGCTGGAGATTGATATCCGCCATCAGAATAAATGCACCGATCAGTGTCATGACAGCGATGAACACATCCTCCGGCCCGTGATGGGCCACTTCGCCGATATCGTTCAGGTCATTGGTAATTCTGCCGAGCAGATGACCTGTTTTGTTATTATCGAAGAAGCGGAAGGACAGCTTCTGGATATGATCGAACATTTTTTTGCGCATATTGGTCTCAATGTTAATGCCCAGCATGTGCCCCCAGTAAGTGACAACATAGTTCATTGCCGTATTCAGCGCGTAAATTCCGAGCAAGACCACACAGGCAATCAGAATCAGCGGCCAGTCCTGACCCGGCAGCAGATCATCAATGAATTTATTGACCGCTACGGGAAAAGCAAGCTCCAGCAGACCGGCACCTACCGCACAGGTGAAGTCGAGGATAAACAGCTTCTTATAAGGACGGTAATAGGAGAAAAAACGACGCAGCATCTCTTGTTCACTCTTTTCTGTAGTGTGTTATGTATCTGGTTATTGAGATTGATTCTCAAGTGAACCTTATTCTTAGGATACTAAAGAGGGTTACATGATTTGTCAACGGTAAGATGTTTAAAATTACATGTAATTCATCTGATTTATTGCCGGTTCACCCAGTCGCGAATGGCTTTTTCCACATAGTTTAACTGTATTCAAGTATAAAGGAGGAGTTAACATGAGCGAAAATGTTGGGGGATACGGCGGAGTATTCACTTCCACTGGCGCGATTCTGGTTCTGTTCATCCTGCTCGTAATCATTACTAAATCCTTCTGGATTTAATTAAGCCTCACTTATGTGTGCCGCCGCCGGTCCCCGGAGACCGGCGGTTTTTCCTGCTGCGGATGATGTTCAGACGTATTGTCAACCCTCGGAACTAACTTAAATTTGTGCAGCCTCCAGCGTAAAGAGATATAATGGCGACATGTGCCATGGATCTGAAAGTCTACTACATACAGCAGCTTTATTCCCTGACAAGCCCCCGGCTTGACGGGTGTTTTGCTGCGGCCTTGGAGGAACAACATGAAATTCAGCCGTCAAAAAAGCAACATAGCGGAGCCAGGTTTGCCCGCGCATGATTCAAATACCGCCAGCCGGTGGATGCTCATCACCGGCATAATTTGTGTCGCTGCTGCGCTGCGCGCCCCGTTCACTTCAGTCGGACCTCTCCTGGAGACAATCCGGGATGACCTGGGATTGTCTAATACCCTGGCCGGAGCGATCACGACCTTGCCGCTACTGGCCTTTGCGCTACTATCTCCATTCGCTCCACAGCTAGCCCGCAAAGTGGGACTTGCCAATATCCTGATGCTGGCTATGCTTACGCTGTCTATGGGAATACTCGTCCGTTCGGCTTCCGGAACCGTCACCTTGTTTGCGGGTACGGCAATGATTGGCCTGTCCATTGCCGTCTGCAATGTGCTGCTGCCGGGACTGATCAAGGGGAAATTCCCGCACCGCATCGGCCTGATGACCGGAATCTACACGGTCTCGATGAATATATGTGCAGCTGCTGCTTCAGGAATCAGTGTTCCTTTGGCCTCCCATGCGGGGCTTGGATGGAGGGGAACCCTGGCTTTGTGGTTTATCATCTCTGCGCTGGCTACACTGCTCTGGATTCCGCAGATGAAGAGCCTTAGCCCAAGCGGTACAGGCGCCGTGCGGTCTTCGGCTGTGCGCGTATGGCGCTCCCCGCTCGCCTGGCAGGTTACATTGTTCATGGGGCTGCAGTCGTTGCTCTACTATGTCCTGATCGCCTGGTTTTCGGTTATTCTCGGGGAGCGGGGAATGTCCTCCAGCCACGCGGGGTGGATTCTCTCACTGATGCAGCTGGCACAGCTGCCGTTTACATTCTTTGTACCGCTCTGGGCCGGACGGATGAAGAATCAGCGCCTGCTGGTAGTTATTACTTCTATTCTGTTTATCATTGGCATCCTTGGAATCTGGCTGGGCAGCACGGAGCTGATGGCGGTATGGGCGGTATGCATTGGAATCGGCGGGGGATTCGCTTTTGGACTGGCGATGATGTTCTTCAGCCTGCGCACCCGGACTACGCAGGAAGCCAGTGAGCTGTCAGGCATGGCCCAGTCGGCCGGTTATCTGCTGGCCGCGATGGGACCCGCATTGTTTGGTCTGCTGCATGATGCTACGAACAGCTGGAACACACCACTGGCGCTGCTTGCGGCGGCAAGCGTGCTCTTGTTCGCGGCTGGAATGGGGGCCGGACGGGACAGATACGTGGGTGACAGGGGATAGCGGATTATAATGAACACGGATATATTTATTATTTTCATGGATTACCTCACACATTCCATTTACAATCGGATGGTATATTAAGGATATCCTCAGCTTGTATGTGCTATATATGTTTATGAACTATGGACTCCGCCACTTGCTGGCGGGGTCAATTTTTTTAATAACTACAAGAATTTATATGTTTCACAGGATCACTTATCCTTCTATTTCTCACTGAAACGGTACCGTCCATACACAAGGGCGGCAATGTCGTTCCCGCTTACAGCAAAATTCAATACACTTAGTTTGTATAAGATTTTGGCAGAGAAAGTGCATTGAAAGCTGATCAGGACATGCTACTATTGTCATTAAGATTACATGAGAATGATAATCAATGAAAACAGACATAGGAGTGAAGAGAAATGACAAACCGGGGCCGGAAGTTTATCTGGACAATCGTACTTATGCTGGCAATGTCCGCTTTGGCGGCTTGCGGGACTGCTAACAAGGCTGCGGAGGGCAACGCTGTCCAAGCAGGGAATACAGCGGAAGAGGCAGCAGCAGCCAGTGCAACTCCTACAGAGAGCAGCAATAATGCCTCAGAAGAAGGAGCGACCCGTACGATTACCGGAGAATTCGGAGATGTAGAAATTCCCGTAAATCCTAAGCGGGTGGCGGGGATCTATGTAGAAGATTATCTGAAGGCACTAGGCGTTACTCCAGTGGTGCAGTGGTATCATCCAAGCTGGGGCAAGCAGGATTATCTGAATCTGGATGTGCCTGAATTCGATATTAGCGGCAGTATGGAAGCGTTGCTCGATAAAAATCCCGATCTGATCATTACCGATGGCGGTGCAGATGCCGCTAAGTATGAACAATATTCCATGGTGGCGCCAACCTACCGTCTGCCGGAGAGCGTGCTGCAGGATTCAAGGCTAATGCTCACAGCGATTGCCGATGCGCTGGGTATTCCGGAGAAGGGTGAGGCTGTGCTTGCTGAGTATGACCAGAAGGTAGCCGAGGGTAAAGCCAAGCTGCAGCAGGCTCTGGGACAGGAAAAGGTAGCTGTAATCCGGCTTAATGTCGCGGACAAAACCTTTGCTCTTTTTGGAGTCAAAAACCGCTTTACCGGTGTGCTCTATGATCAATTCGGTCTGACTCCTGTCCCGATGGCTGCTGAGATGACGGAATATCAGTCCATTATTTCCGAAGAAGTGATACCAGCGCTTGAAGCGGATCACATCATTGTATTCCCTGACAACGGGGACTGGGATACTGCGGCTAATCAGGAGGCGATCCAGATTCTCGATGGCCCTCTGTGGAAGAACCTGCCTGCGGTGAAGAACGGGAACATCTACAGAATGGAACGTTCCCACTGGCAATCCGGTGCAATCACGGCAAATACGATGAAGCTCGACGATCTGCTGAAGGTAATGGTGAAATAACATAATTTTGATGAAGCAAGTGAAAAGAAGGTCTATCAGCACAGTTGATAGATCTTCTTTTTTGTTTTACACTGAGTTGGTGATAATGATTCTCAATAAGGAGGGGTGGAATGGCGGATCTAGTACAGGAAAATACCGGAAGAAGGCTATTCTATAGCCTGATTAACATAGAAACCGTTGCCCAGTCCCCGTCTGGAAATGAACCGACAGATGTGTACAAGGAACATACATTAATTATAGTTTCGGAAGGGCAGGGCTGGCTCAAAGCGGATGACAGGCAATATCCCTTGGAGAAAGGTGCCGCATTTCTGATAGAGGCCGGATCACTAAACAGAATCCGGGCCGGAGAGCGGGGGCTGAGCTTTTACCGGATAGGCTTTGAGGTTATTCATACCGGAGACAGCAAACCTGACGGAGTGGAAAGGGAGTCTGGAGATGGCATGCTCCGGCCGGGATTCCTTAACTGCAGACCTTATTCGCAGTGTGTACTGCTGCTGGATTCCATTTATCATAGCCGCAGGAGTGCCGAGGATATTGAATGGTTTGCGGCTCAGACCCGTTTTCAGGAGCTCCTGCTGCTGCTCATGCGGGCGAATTCTCCGGCGATGAAGACCAGGGATGATCATGAGGCGGTGGAGCGTTCGATCCGCTATATGGAGGACCATTTCAATGAATCCTTATCTGTCGACCAGCTGGCTGAGCTTGCAGGGATTGGCCGTGCGCGATATACCCAGCTTTTTAGAGAGATTACCGGTCAGATTCCCTTGGAGCACTTGAATGGACTGCGTATTGAACGGGCACAGCAGCAGCTGCTGCTGACCAGGGACCGCCTGCATGATGTTGCACTGGCTGTCGGCTACAGTAATGAGTATTATTTCAACCGCCGCTTCAAAGGAACAGTTGGAGTAACTCCAGGCCAATACAGGAACCTTCATCAGGAGGGAGTCCGCGTATTTGCCCCTTTTCTGGAGGATTATCTGCTGGCATTGGGGATTACTCCGGTGGTGCAATATTGTCATGCCCAGTGGGGGAAGCAGGAGTATCTGGGTCTTGATCAGGTTCCTGCCTTTGATATTTCGAGCGGAGACTGGCAAGAACTCTCCCGGTATATGCCCGAGCTGATTATACTGGATGACGGCTTTCAGCGCTGGCAGCTGGGGGAATGCCGCCAGGTGGCCCCGCTGCTCCGGCTTCCGTTCCATCAGGAGGACTGGCGGGCAACGCTCCGCTCCGCAGCTGCTGTCTTCGGCAGAACGGAACGGGTGGAGGAAGTTATCGGCCATTATGAGCAGCAGGCCCGGCAGGCCAAGCGGATGCTCAGCCGCAGCATCCGGGGACAGACGGTAGCGTTACTGCGGATTTCCGCTTATGGAGTTGCTCTGTATGGCTGTGATGAGCTGGGATATTCAGCAAGCGTTCTGCATGAGGATCTGGGGCTCCAGCGGCATGGATTCGTCAGCAGGCTTACCCGGGGACAGAAGCGTGTGAACCTGAGCCGTGAAGAATTGTCTGAGCTGACTGCAGATCATCTGTTTATAACTTTTGACAAGCAGGAAGGTGAAAGCCGGGAGCTGCTCGATACACAGCTATGGAGAAGCCTGCCCGCTGTGCGCAACCGCTGCGTGTACGAGGTTGATTTCATGGCCTGGATGAATTATGGTGTGCTGTCCCATCAGCGTAAAATCGAGGATGTGCTGAAGGTACTGGCGTAGGCACCAGTCACAGTCTGCGGATTGGTGAAGCAACAGCAATAAGCACCTCGATCAGCTTGGCGGCGGCGGCCAGCAGAAATACTGCACCGGGGGCCAATGCACCGCTCATCCAGCCGCCGAGTAATGCACCGGCCGGCATAGCCGTGCGGGTGACGACTCTGGAGAAGCTCAGCACTCTGCCGAGCAGCTCGGGCGGAACCTGCTCCTGGCGGATGGAAGCGGACAAGACGGACCAGGAGGTGTTGCAGGCAGCAACCAGGCCGAAGCCGATTCCCGGCGCCAGCCAGGAGTCGCCAAAGCCGGCCAGCACAAATCCGCAGGTTCCGGCCAGCAGCAGCAACGGAATCAGGCGGCCGCGCCTGAAATGACGGTCAAGATATATAACCGCAAGGCTCCCGGCGACTCCTCCGGCAGCGAGCAAGGTATAAGTCATGCCCATTTGACCTGTAGTTAAATGAAGATTGGTAATCAGGTAGTAGGTCAGGGTGGCATACGCTGCACTGTAGCCGAAGTTGCCGATGGCTGCCTGTACAGAGAGGGCCAATTGGACCGGGCTGCGGATCAGCCAGAGGAAGCCCTGGGACATTTCGGCGGCAAAAGCAGGCTTGGCGCTGCGTGTCCGTGCGGGTTCCTGCGGAAGCCGATACAGAACGCAGAGAATGACCGCGAAGGAAGCGACATCCAGCCACAGGATGGAGGTAATGCTCATAAGCGAGGCCAATCCGCCAGCGACCGCCGGTCCGAGCATATCGGCCAGCTGGCCTGCTGTCTGAACTCCGGCATTCCCCCGGGTAAGATTCTTCCCGGACAGCGCCGGAATGAGGGTTACAACCGCTATATCATAACCTGTTGATACAATGGATAAGAGCAGAGAAATGACGTACAGATGCCAAATGGCGAGCAGTCCGTAATGTGCCAGTATAGGAATGAGGGCAATGAGCCCCATTCGGATCAGATCTGCGCAGAGCATCAGCCGCTTGCGATTGAACCGGTCGAGGATCACTCCGGCAAAAGGGGCGAACAGTATGACCGGCAGCACACTGACGGCAAACAGCGAGCTCATTACCAGCACAGACCCGGTCAGCCTGTAGGAGAGCAGCGGCAGACAAAAGGTGTATAGGGCGTCTCCGATTCTGGAAATGAAATATCCGGCCAGGAAATGCACCAGCTGGAGCGGGCTGTGCGGCCGGGAGTGACGCTGTTGTTCTTGCGGCAAAGCAGAGGCTGGATTAGCAGAGGAACCGCGGGCGGTCTTCATAACAATTGCCCCCAATAAGTGGACAATACGGTGAAGCTGCCGTATAAGCTGAACAGAACCAGTATGATTGCGGTGCCCAGGCTCAGGAACCGGCTGAAGCTGCCGGACAGCCTGCCCCTGATAAGGGCGATTAGGCCGGATAACAGCAGCCACCAGGCGAAGGAGCCCAGAGCAATACCTGCCGGAAGAAACAGGGAGGCGCTGATTGACTGGCCCAGGGAAGCGGCAAGCGCCATGAAGGACAGAAGTGTTGCCGGATTGGCTAGTGTCAACAGGCAGGCGGAGGACAGGCTGTAGATATTTCCGTTGCGCACGGCTGCTGTTACCGGTTCTGCCTTGGCCGGACCCGGCCATATCGCCTTCAGCCCCAGGTAGCCGAGAAACAGGCTGCCTAGCAGACGAAGCGGAAGGGCGTAGGTGGTGGTGAAATCATTCACAACCCGGAAGCTGGCAACGGTCACCAGCGCATAGAAGGCGTCAGCGAGCGCTATTCCGGCGCCCGTGGCGAGACCGGCAGTGAAGCCGGACTTCAGTGTACGGTTCATGCACAGCAGAGACATCGGGCCGACAGGAGCGGCAATAATGAAGCCGAAGCTGAGACCGCTTAACAGGGCCAGCCATGTGTTCATGGTGTACGTTCTGCCGGGGGCAGCGGTACATGCGGAGTTTCTTTGACCGTTCCGAGGATAATCGTAGTGCGGGTCCGCACGATACCCGGCAGGCCTTTGATCTCCTCGCTGATGATCCTGTCCAGATCCCTTGTTCCCCGGCAGCGCAGCTTCAGGATGTAATCATCATCCCCGGCAGTGTGATGGCATTCCTGAACCTCCGGCAGCTTCATCACGAGTTCTATGAAGCCTTGCCGGTGTTCCGGCCGCTCCAGCGATACGGCAATCAGTGCAGCCAATCCGTAACCGGCAGATTCCGCGTCGATCAGCGCCGTATATCCGGTAATGACACCTTGCTCCTCCAGCCGCCGAACCCTGTCTGCAGTGGCAGGAGAAGAAAGACCCAGCAATCCTGCAAGCTCGGACCAGGTGATCCTGCCGTTATTCATTATTGCTGAGATGATCTTGTAATCTAAAGAATCCATGTTATTCCTCCTTATATTATTAATCCATATGAGGAATATACATTATAATAATAAGTATTTCAATAATATTCCATGCATATTATTTGCGGGTCATTGAGTGGATAGCAGGACTTTCATAGTGCTGTAATAATCACCAATAAATAATGCTTGCAATTTATATTTAAAGAGAGTATATTCTTAATTACGGTGATTGAATCACTGAACTACATAATATGCGGTCATGGCGGAATTGGCAGACGCGCTGGCTTCAGGTGCCAGTGATAGCAATATCGTGGAGGTTCGAGTCCTCTTGACCGCATCCGTTTTACAAATATGGCTCGTAATTGCTCAGGCAATTACGGGCCATTTTGATTTTTGAGCTAATGGGTGGAATGTAGGCTGGAAAGAGGCTGGGTGGGTGAATGAGGGGCAGAAGTGCCCCTAATCTGCCGGAATTGGGCGGCAAACGGAAATAAGGGGTAAAAGTGCCCCTGAATTTGCCGGAATTGGGCGGCAAACGGAAATGAGGGGTAAAAGTGCGCCTGAATTCGCCGAAAGTAGGCGTTGTGGGGAAATCAGGGGGTGAAGTTCCCTCTGAGTCCACCAAAAGTAGCCAGATGAGCGGGATGTATGCGAAAAACCGAATACAATGCACCAACGCTAGGGCAGATGGGCCGAATGTATGCGGAAAACCGAATACAATGCACCAATGATAGAGCAGATGAGCCGAATGTATGCGAAAAACCGAATACAATGCACCAATGTTAGGGCAGATGGGCCGAATGTATGCGAAAAACCGAATACAATGCACCAATGTTAGGGCAGATGGGTCGGATGTATGCGAAAAACCGAGTACAATCGGTGCGACCCCCTTATCCCGGAGTCCTCCGTATAAAATCAGTACTTGTTGTAGATATGCTCTTTATTTCGCTTTTTCTCTCGGCCAGAAGAAGCGGGAGCGGTCTTCTAGGGTCAGCACCCACTCTGCAAAGGTAGCTGGCGGCAGGTTACGAAGGCTCGTATGCATTCTGCGATTGTTGTAAAAGTCCATGTACCGGTCCACCGCTTCATAGGCCTCTTCGAACGTTTCGAATGCCTCTTTGCGGAACAAATCCCGATCGATATTACTGTGGAATGATTCAATAAAAGCATTTAAATCCGGCGTTCGAGGCGGAATACGTTCATGGGTCATTTCCCAGCTTTCACACATGTCGCCAAACAGGTGGCTGACGAACTGTGGGCCGTTGTCGGTGCGGATCACAGGGCGAGCGCTGTCAGGGGCGCAGTGATGCTCCATGGCGCGCGCCAGCGTCTGGCAGGCGTGCTTGGCCTCACACGACGATCCCCGGTGGTAGCCGACGATGACACGGGTAAACACATCGATAATGCTCAGGACAAAGAAATGCCGGTCACGTCCCTCCACATACCCGTATTTAATGTCCATCTGCCAGAGCTGGCTCGCTCCTGTAATGACTCGGTTCTCCGGCAGCTTCCGGGGATGCTTAAAGCGCTTCTGACGCTGGGGCTGCAGGATATCCAGCGCCTGACACAGCCGGTAGCTTTTCTTGTGATTGAGCTTCAACCGGTGCTGGTTCCACAAGCACTTGGCCAGGAGTTTGTACCCGTACACGTGCTCTTCTCCAGCGATTAATTCCAGCAGCCATTCCATCTCCTCGTCACTAATCTTTTCCCCAGACTCGTTAAAGGAGTAGCCTGGCTGGGGTCTTCCACGCCCCCCTTGAACGGCCTTTGGGGACAGTGACCTGCGTTTCTTACGGTCGTAGTACGTGGACTCTGCTAGCCCCATGAGACGCAGTACCAAAGCTGCGGTATTCCCCTGCTTAATGAACATGTCGGCTACCTCGATTTTTTCGGATAAGCAGGGGTTGGCTTTTTTAGCAGTTCACGCAGAATCTCAATCTCTAACTCCTTTTCGCCGAGTATCTTGACGGCCTTCTCGTATTTCTGCTCCACTTCCAGGAGGCGCTTCAGTTCCTCCACCTGCTCCTGGGGATACGGATGATCTTGTTCCCCATGGGCCCCTCGGTAATCTCTCACCCACTGATTCACCGTCGCTGGGGTCACCCCATATTTTCGGGCAACCACCGCTGCCTTAATGCCAGACAACACCTCTTGCGCTGCCTTCTCTCTTGTTCCCGTTAAGTGTCCCATTGTGTTCATCCTCCTCCTGTATTCAGTCTACATTTTTATGGGGGAGGACTCCAACTTCATTAGGGGGCTGTGGAGCAATGCACCAGCGATAGGGTAAATGAGAAGAATGTATGCGAAAAACCGAATACAATGCACCAACTCTAGGGCAGATGGGCCGAATGTATGCGGAAAACCGAATACAATGCACCAATGTTAGGGCAGATGGGCCGGATGTATGCGAAAAACCGAATACAATGCACCAGCGATAGGGCAGATGGGACGAATGTATGCGAAAAACCGAAGACAATGCACCAATGTTAGGGCAGATGGGCCGGATGTATGCGAAAAACCGAAGACAATGCACCAATTATAGGACTGATGTGGGCGGGATGAGAAACGTGAAGCCGCAAAAGATGCTACCCGGTAAGGGGAGCATCTTTTTTTGCGTGATATGCGTGATATGCGTGATATGCGTGATATGCGTGATATGCGTGATATGCGTGATATGCGTGATATGCGTGATATGCGTGATATGCGTGATATGCGTGATATGCGTGATGCGTGATATACGTGATGTACGCTATGTGAGGCGAAGCCGGATGCACTTAACTTCATGCCGATCAACTTGCGTAGCGCGATGGCCTCTTTAAATACCTTATTCACTGCCCGCTTCCGTGCTCCTGCTTCCGCAGGAACAGACTCAATACAACCCCGCAAAGTGCCAGACTCAGCGGAAGCAGGAAGGTGTCGCGGAACCCTGCAACCATCGCTGCAGTATGGGCATAAGCTGAAGCGGAGCTGGCCTGGCTCATGTGCTCAGCGATGTTGGAAGACAATAGACCGGAGATGATGGCAATGGCGAAGGAGCCGACAATCTGCTGGGCGGAGGTGGTCAGCGGGGTTACCCGGCTGATCAGGTCTTTGGGTGCCGACTTGAGTACATGGGTGCCGAGTTGCATGGTGGTGAGACCCTGGCCCAGTCCCAGAAGGGCGAAGGATCCAATCATCGCATAGATCGTCGTATCGCTGTCCAGCCGTGACAGAAGAACGAGTGCAGCCGAGAGCAGCACAAGACCGGAGAACACAGGAATCCGTGCTCCGTATTTGTCAAGAAGTCTGCCCCCAGCCATAACGCCGGCGAAGCTGACCAGCGCCTGCGGGATGATCATCATCCCGGACTCCAAGGAGGAGAAGCCTCTAACCTGCTGCAGATATAAAGGAATCAACAAGATCGAACCGAATAACGCGATCTGGTTAATCCAGACCAGAATAATGCCTTTGGTGAACTCGAAGGAACGGAAGGAGCGCAGCTCAAGCAGCGGCTCCTTCTGTCGCAGCTCTACAACAATAAATAATGACAGAGCAACTAAGCCGAAGGTAAGCGGCAGCAATGTATAGAAGTCTGTCCAACCCTCCGCGCCACCTCTGTGCACTCCGAAGACGAGACTGGAGAAGGCCAGCGGGGACAGGATCATTCCCCAAATGTCCAACTTGGCGGAGGTTCCTTTTTCGGAGACCGGAAGATACTTCATCCCTAAATAGATTGCGATCAGGCCGATAGGCAGATTGATCAGGAAAATCCAATGCCAGCTCACATATTCAAGCAGCCATCCGGATAACACGGGGCCGAGCAGCGGAGCGATCAGCATGGGCATGGCGAGGAAGCCCATCAGCTCGCCTCTCCGCTCAGGCGGGGCGATTTTGAAGGATAAGGCCATGCCGATAGGAGCCACCATGCCGCCGCCAAGACCCTGCATAATCCGGAAAACAATCAGCTGAGCCGGGGACTGGGCCGCTGCACACAGCAGGGAGCCGACAGTGAACAATAGAATAGATACAAGAAAAACACGCTTAGCGGTAAATCTGTCCGAGAACCACCCTGCGAGCGGAATGATCATGGAGGTAGCCAGCGTGTAGCCGGTAATCGCCCATTGGATGGTCTTTAGGCTGGTGTGAAATACATTCTCCAGCTCAGGTATGGCCACATTCATAATGGTATTGTCCAGCATAACCAGCAGCATTCCGGCAATGAGCGAGAAGAGTACAGGGATAAGCGGTTTGATCGAAAAAGGCCTGCCGCCTTGCAGGGCGGCTTCTGTTGCGGATGGATTCATTGCAGTACACGTCCTCTTAAAATTAATATGGGTCATCCTGCGAAGCTTGAATAATGATCGGAAAGCAGCTGACCCCTCCGGCCGGTAAGGATCTCTGCACCCTTAATCTAACGGTGTGAGATTAATATAGCACTGCCTTTTTTAACTGTAAAGGAAAATATCTAACGATGTAAGTTTATTCTGCCGCATAAATTATCTAACGATGGTAGACCCTGTTTGCAGGATCGCTTAGAATAGAAACAGCTTGTACTCGGGAGGGCTCGTATGAGAATCAAAAATCTGCAAATTACCGAACCAAATATCATCAAGGCAGCCTGGGAGCTGCTTGACCAAATAGGCATTGAGGATTTCAGTATGAGGAAGCTGGCGGATCTGCTGCATATCCAGGCCCCTTCGCTGTATTGGCATTTCAAAAGCAAGCAGAGCCTGTTTCAGACGCTCGCCAATGAGGTGGCGAAAGAGGCCCTGCAGTCTGCTAAGCTCGAAGGAGAGTGGGAAGAGCAGCTGTTTCAATGTGCATCGATGATCCGCAGCGTAATGATTAAGTATCCGTGTTCCGCCCAGCTGTTAATGAGAACGGTACCTTCCGAGCCGGACTATCTGGCCTTAATCAACTCGCTTCTGCAGATCGTGGATCATCATCCCGTCAGCGACAGCGACAAGTTTTCCTCGATTGCCTGCCTGCTGAACTATGTGATTGCTTTTGAACTCGATAAATATGAGCAACGCAGAGTCGATACAGCCATGAAGAAGGAAGCGGAGGGCGGAGCGCAAGGAATGTTTATGGATTCGCTTGCACATCTGTCCGGAGAAGGACCGAACGTGGTGCAGCGTATGCACCATAATGGCTTATTCCGCGAGCTGGGTTCGGATAACATGTTCCGTACAGGCCTGAAAATAATCATTGCAGGAATCTCACAGCTGGCCCAGCAGCAGGCGTAAGCCATAGTCTGCTGCTCCATCCAGCTTCTTGAAGAAACGACAGCCCTCATTAGGACGGCATTACCGTTTCTGTTGTAAGGATAATTTTTGTTTTGGGGTCCCCACTTAGTGGGGTTATTTTTTGCGGACAGACTGTAACCTTTTGCCGGAGGTAAACGAATAACCAGTAGATGGCTCAGCGGGAGAGGAGGCGGCGTAAGACGAACGGAAACGGAAGAGAACATGCGGAAGACCCTGAGTCAGAGGAAGCGAAGGATAATTCCGCGGAAGAAGAGGCTGTACTGGTCAGGTTCCGGGACGGAAGCCTGGAGGCTTTTGAGTGGCTGGTGTGTAAGTACAGGAAGCCGGCGGTACGTTTTGCGTACCACTTGACCGGAGATTATCATACGGCCGAGGATCTGGCGCAGGATTGTTTCGCTTATCTGCTGGTGTATCCGGAGAAGTATGATCACCGTGCATCCTTCCAAACCTATCTGTTCACGATCCTGCGCAATAAAAGCATTGACTCCATCCGCAAGCGCAGCAGACAGCGTACCTTGACCGCGGAAGAGAGCCATAATCCTGAAGACCGCAGGTCACAGGGTGATGGTCCGGCAGACCGCGGCGGATTCGAGAGATACGGCTGCGTACATACACAGGGAACAGACGATCCCGAGCGGCTGGCTATTATCCGTGAAGAAGACCTGGAATGGCGCAGAAGGCTGCGCCAGATGAAGCCGGATTACTGCCAGGCGGTCTATCTGGTGGATGTGGGACAGATGTCTTATGAGCAGGCGGCAGCAGTAATGCGACGCAATATGGTTAGCTTCAAGGTGCTGCTGCACCGGGCGCGCAAGAAGCTTAGGCAGATTTACGAAAAGGAGGAGTGGGATTGTGAGGTCAAACGAACCGGAACAGTTATTTCTGGATGAGGTCTACCGCAAAGCGCGTCTGCTGGAATATGACAAGCGTGATGCAGAGAAAGTGCTGCATAACCGCAGGATGCTGGCCAGGCGCAAGGCAATGACAATATCATGTGTCACAATCCTAACGGCTGTTTTTGCCCTGATGATCTCGATTGGAAAGATTGATAAGGAACTATGCGTGGCGCTGTCGCTCCTTCTGATCGCAGCAGGTCTGCTGATTGAGAAGCTTGAATTGTCGTGGAGTCCGGAGAATGACGGGTGAACAGGGAATTGTAAGAACGGGGGAGAAGACTGGGATGGAGCTAATTATTAATCATTTAACCAAGACCTACGGAAACAAGCAGGCACTGCAGGATATCAGCTTCCGGGTGGGCGAAGGCATTCACGGCCTGCTCGGACCTAACGGAGCAGGTAAAACCACGCTGATGCGTCTGCTTGCCACCTTGCTGGAGCCTACCTCTGGAACGGTGGAGATTGGTGGTGTTGCCTTGAAAGATAAGGCCCGGATCCGGGAACTGGTTGGCTATTTGCCGCAGGAATTCGCCTTTTATCCGGGGATGACGGTAGTGGAGGCGATGGATTATCTGGCGCTGCTATCGGGCATATCCGGCTGTGCAGAGCGGAAGCGGAGAATAGACAAGCTGCTGGAGCTGGTTAACCTTACCGAGCAGCGCCGTACGAAGGTGAAGGCATTATCCGGGGGAATGAAGCGCCGGCTCGGCGTAGCCCAGGCAATGGTGCATGAGCCGAAGCTGCTGATCGTGGATGAACCGACTGCAGGGCTGGACCCTGAAGAGCGGATCCGTTTCCGGCGGTTGCTCAGCCGGTTTGCCGAAGGCAGAATTGTTCTCTTGTCCACGCATGTCGTCGAAGACGTGGAGTCCACCTGTGAGCAGATGACCGTGCTGCATAAGGGGCGCCTGCGTTATCACGGCAGAATAGGCGATTTGACTGCCGCCGCCGCCGGCCGTGTCTGGATAGCCGAGCTTGACCGGGTGGAGTGGGAACGGGACCGCGACCGGTTCCCGGTTCTGTCTGCTGTGCCGGAAGGAAGGAATATGCGGGTGCGGGTGCTTGCAGATGAACAGCCTTATGCAGGGGCACAGCAGACCGCGCCGTCGATTGAAGATGCTTATCTGCATCTCATGCGCAGGGAGGAATCCTTCGTATGATGGCACTGATCGGCAAAGAGATGCGCATGACGCTGCGCAGCCTGGTTTTTTATCTGTTTATTATCGCGAGCGTGTTCTTCTATTTCACCTCTTATGCTACGGAGGAAACCTGGGGCGAGCTGGGTTCCCCGGTTATAAGTACGCCGCAGAATGTAGGTACTATTGAACACCCGTATTACGGCTGGAAGCAGCCGGCGGATACCCGCGATTTGGCCGAACAAATGAGGAAGGAAATGGGCTGGAATCTGGATGCCGGAACCAGCCAGAAGATCAGGCTGGGTTTTCCATTCAAGGTTAAGCTGAGCGAGAAGGAGAAGACAGCCCTGTCTGCAGCGATCTCCCAGCTGGATGAGGTTCTGAAGAATCCGGATAAGTATACTATGGATGAGGTATACACTATCGCTGAGTCAGTGAACAATCAATTGGGCGGGAAAAGTATATACCAGCAAGGGCTGGGGGAATTCGGTTCTGCCATTGAGTCTGTTGATGAAGCCATAAAGGCGCAGGAAGCGGATCTTGCCCGCTATAACGCTAAGGTGGATGCAGGTGAATTGCTGCCCGGAGCCGCACGCTACTTCAGTGATTATCTCTCGCTACCAGCAGGGATCTTTCCGGTCTTTCTGTCTGCCTTTCTGCTGCTCCGGGACCGCTCAAGCCGGATGAATGAATTGATTTACAGCCGCAGGATTTCGCCTTGGGTGTATGTCGGTTCGAAGTTTATTGCACAAGGTGTCATGCTCTCTTTGATCTACCTCATCCTGGCTGTCATCGGCGGCTGGCAGACCGTATATTCACTGGGGCTTACCGGCCAGACGGGACAGGCTATTGTAATCTTCCTTGGATACACAGCATGGTGGCTACTGCCGACGTTATGGGTTTCCGTTGCCTTCGGGATGTTCGGCTCGATGCTGTTCCGCCGGGGGATCGTACCCATCGCCCTGCAGATTATCTGGTGGTTCGTATCGGTACTGCCGTTGTTGGGCTCTTATGGGCTGAACCGGCTGTTCATCCGCTTCAACTCGCCTAATGACTACGAGTTATACTGGAAGTGGACGGATGAGATTGCACTTAACCGTAGCTTCTATTTAATACTCTCTGTATTATTGGCTGCAGGAGCCGCCTGGTTATGGGAAAGAAACCGCAGCCGGCTGGATTCAGCCAAAACGCTGAGCAGGAAGACAGCTAAAGGAAGTGTGGCGGCATCTGCAGCGGAGGCGCTTAGATGAGCCGGCAGATCATCCGCCCGCTGGCCGGGTACAACCTCAGGCTGACTGCACATTATTCATGGCTCCTGTCCGCAGTGCTTCTGGCTGTCGTCCCGTTCTTCATGGAGCCGGCACTGATGAACAGGGTTCAGGCTGCGAAGCTGGGGGAACAGCTGATCAGCTTTCTGGGATTGATTGTCTTCCCCCACCTGGGCCTGCTGGAGGATGGCGGGATTGGTGAAGTGCTCTATGCCAAGCGGGTAAGGCATCATCCGGTATTTCTTTTCCGCTGGCTGCTCACCGTTCTCTATATCTTCCTTGTGGTGACTGCCTTATTCACATGGATGCATGGGAGCGGTGCTGATTTTGAACTGTGGCCGATGATCGGCGGGACAGTGATTACCGCAGTTGCGATAGGATCAGCGGGAATGACGGCTGCGCTCTTGATCGGCAACATCTCTGCCGGATACATTGCCGGGTTCTCCTGGTATCTGCTTGATTTCATGACCAAAGGCAAGCTGACCGGCCGCTTTTATTTATTCGGCCTGATAAATAGCGAATGGGATAACGATAAATGGCTGCTCGCAGGCTGCTCTCTTGTGCTTGCCGTGTTCTGTGCCTTCTGGCTGCCGCGCAAGAGGCTGGACTAATAGAGGCCAGCCCTGTCATATATCAGGTACAATCAAATATTATAAAAATCATATAACAACCGCCTTGACGTCATTTACTTGACCGGGGCGGTTTTTTGACGCATTGAATATACTGCCTGATTATTGGTGTGACTTCAGAGCTGGAGCATATTTTCCGAAAAAAAGGTATACTGATAATAATTTATGTCCCCCACTTTCACAGAGGAGGCTCGAGCTTTGTCTGACACACTTTTTAAGCATTTGTATTTACGTTCTTCCATAGGCTATGCGGTAGTATCCATTGACAATGGTACAATGCTCATGGCCAATCCTGCCTTTTGCGGGATGTTCGGATATACAGAGGATGAACTTAAGGATCTGCGTTATCTGGATATTGCCTATCCGGAGGATGAGCATACCGTGGATCACGGCGTGATTATGAAGTATTTGCTGCGCAGTCCCGGCGCGGCTGTAGATAAAGAGAAACGGTTTGTGCGCAAAGATGGGGAGATCATCTGGGTGGCGCTGCATCTATTTTTAATTATTGATGAATCGACAGGCAGGCCCCTGCAGCTGATTGCGGAGATGACTGATATTACCGCACGCAAGGTAGCAGAGAAGAAGATTGAGGAGGATCACCAGCTCTACAAGCTGATTACGCAAAATACTCCGGACATGATCTCCTTTGCCGATCCGGATGGAACCTTGCGATATGTTTCTCCCTCTGTTGAGAAAGTGATGGGTTACTCCGCAAGTGAGATGATCGGCAGGAAAAGGCCGGAATATTATCATGAAGTTGACGCGCTAGAGATGACCGAGCAGGGCAAGCTATACTCGGACAACGATGTCTTTACCCGCCGGGCAAGGCATAAAGACGGCCATTACATTTGGATTGAAAGCTCGTTTCAGGTTATGCGGGACCGTGAAGGTGAAGTGCAGCAGGTACTGACCATTGCCCGTGATGTTACAGAGCGGAAGAAATATGAGGAGATGCTGGCGTCTGCGCAGGAGCTTGGGCAGATGGGTTCGTGGGAATGGAATTCGGTCTATGCGGAGTTGACGGTTTCCAGCCAGATGCGGGCTATTTTTGAAATGGGCGGCTGCCAGGGCAGTCATACCCGGATTGATTATCAGCTGCTCCTGGATTGTGTGGTGAAGGATGATCTGGGGGCGCTGCGTGAGGAGCTGCACCATACACTGAAGTCAGGCACCCAAGGTGAGGCGACCTTCAGAATCAGGAATGGCAGCGGCGGGCGTAAAGTGATCTATGCGCACTGGGAGGTTATCCTTGATGCGACAGGCAAGGTTCAGCAGATCCGCGGCATTGTGCAGGATGTTACGGAACGCCACCGGATGGAAGAACAGCTTCGCGACAGCGAACGGAATTACCGCCTGATCTCGGAGAATTCTCAGGACTTTATCTCACGCAATGCGACAGATGAACAGGCGACATATCTGTATGCTTCTCCGGTCTGCCAGCAGATGTTCGGATATACTCCGGAAGAAATGGTCGGCACGAATGGGATGGATTATATCCATCCTGACGATTTTGCCTGTGTGCAGGCTTTTCTGGACGATAGTAAGAAGGGCTTGAAGCTGGAGCCTATCGTCTTCCGTTATCTGTGCAAGGACGGCTCTTATCTGTGGGTGGAGACTACGCTGCGGCATACGGAGACGGGAACCCCGGGAATTACAGAGATGATTGGGGTTACCCGGAATATCTCTGAGCGCAAGCAATATGAACTGAAGCTGCTGGAAAGCGAGAACCGGTACAAGTCGCTGTTCGAATATAATCCGTCCGCGATCAGTGCAATGGATCTGCAGGGCTGCATCCAGTCGCTGAATGCCAGTCTGCAGCAGCTCACCGGCTATTCCCGTGAAACACTGCTGCATTCAAGCTACAGTGAGATTATTGATGCGGATGAGCTGGCATTTGTGAATAACCGTTTTCTTGCCGCTGCCGGGGGGATGGCCCAGACCTTTGAGACCCGGATCATCCGCCGTGACGGGCAGACGGTTGAGGTTGGCATGATTTATGTACCTATTCTGCTGGACAGCCAGGTGGTAGGCGTGTTTGCGATCACGAGCGATATCACCGAACGCAAACGGCATCTGGAACAGATTGAGAAGCTCAGTTATGAGCATGCGCTGATATTGAATTCGGTTTCGGAAGGGATCTTTGGCATCAATCTGCAGGGGGATACGGTCTTTATTAATCCGGCGGCTTCCATTATGCTGGGTTACGCTCCCGGGGAGCTGGCCAGCAATATCAAGCTGCAGACGATCGCCCAGACCTGGATGGACGGGGAACTCTACCGCGGAGGGCATAGGACCCTCGCAGAGCTGCTTACGACTAATCTCTCCTATGAGCGGGAGCAGGAAGGGATTTTCTGGAGACAGGACGGTTCCAGCTTCCTCGTTAAATACCGCATGACGGCATTATATGATAACGGGGAACGCAAGGGTGCGGTAGTGGTATTCCGTGACATTACCGAGGAGAAGGCGGTTGTGCGTGCCAAGGAATCAGCGGAGCAGGCCGACCGGGCCAAATCAGAATTCCTGGCCATTATGAGCCACGAGCTGCGCACTCCGATGAATGGGATTATTGGCATGGCTGATCTGCTCTCGGGGACAGAGCTTACGGAAGAGCAGGAATACTACACGCAGATTATTAATAAAAGCGGTGGAGCACTGCTGCATATTCTGAATGAGGTGCTGGATTTCAGCAAGATTGAATCCGGTATGATGACGCTGGATCTGCAGCCGGTCGATGTCCGGCAAGTGATTCAGAATGTATGTGAACTCTTTTATCCGCGGGTCAAAGAAAAAGGGCTGACCCTGCGCAGCGAAGCAGACCCGGAGATTCCCGGTCTTGTAATAACGGATGAAATCCGGCTGCGGCAAATCCTCGTGAATCTGGTCGGCAATGCGGTGAAATTCACGGAAGAAGGGGAAGTCGGTATTTCCGTGAAGCTGGAACCTGTACGGGAACCCGGGTCAATGATTCTCAGATTCTCGGTGACAGATACCGGTATTGGAATTCCGCAGGACAGCCAGAGCCTGTTGTTCCAGTCGTTCTCCCAGCTGCATCCTTCCATTAACCGCAAATACGGCGGAACCGGACTGGGGCTGGCCATAAGCAAGAAGCTGGTCGAGCTGCTGGATGGTGCGATCGGTGTGGACAGTACCGAAGATGAGGGCTCGGAGTTCTATTTCACGATTGAGGTTATGCCGTCTGGGGAGGTTGCGGGGCCTCCGCTGCCCCTGGAGATCCTTGCAGCTGAAGAGTATAAGAACGGAATTTTTGATATGGATTATCCGGAGGGGCAATATGGTCCGCTGTCGATCCTTATTGCCGAGGATCATCCGGTGAATCTGCACCTGCTGCAGAAGTATTTGAATAAGCGCGGCTATACCTCGGATGTGGCCCTGAACGGGGAGCAGGCGGTTCACGCTGTGCTCACACGTCATTATGATCTGGTGTTTATGGATATTCAGATGCCGGTGCTTGATGGTATTGAGGCTACAGGGCGAATCCGCGAGGCGATGGGATTATCCCCGGTTATTATTGCGGTTACCGCCTTTGCCCGGAAGGAAGATAAGGAAATGTGCCTTCGAGCAGGGATGCAGGACTTTATCTCCAAGCCGATCCGGGTGGAAGAGCTGGACAGGGTTCTGCGGGAATGGTCGATTAATCTCCGGAATTAGCAGGCAGAGCCTTGAGGAGGAGCAAACAGGAATGAGATGGATCATCTATATTTTATTTGCCATACTCTATGGGCTGACAACGCTATATGGGCTGGGGCCGGTGCTGCTGGCTGACGGATCGTTCCGGGAGCGGATGCTGACACTGGCCATTGTACTGCTGATCTATGCCGGAATTACCTGGTGGCTGCGGAGTTTGCTGAAGCGGCTGGGCAGACGTTGACAATCTTCCCCTGGCTAAACTATTATTTATAGGGATCGTAATTTTTACGATTATAAAAGAGTCAGCGAGAGGGTTACGGCATTGAAAACCATGAAACGTGGCGATTTCATCATGATCCTGGTCGTATTGCTTGCCGCCGGTTCCATTTACGGCTATAAGTGGTTCTCGAATCACAATGAGCATTATGCACAGGGAGATCTGAAGGCTGTTATTACAGTGAACGGCAAGGAGTACAAGACGGTAACCCTGACCAAGGAAGAACAGATTATAGACATCCGTACCAAGTTCGGTCACAATACCCTGAAGGTGTTCGACTATGGGATACAGATGACTTACTCGGATGCTCCCCTGACCATTGCGCTGGATATGGGGTTCATCTCCAGGCCCAAACAGCAGATTATCTGTATTCCGGCCCGGCTTCTCATTGAGGTCGTAAATCCCGGTTCATCCATTGATGACGATGATGCGCTGGATGCGGTGATCTAAGCTGGCACTCAAGGCTGCAGCTCCTCCCAGGCCGCTGCGGCGTCGGCACTAGTGTATACATAAGGTGTGGACGGCTCAGGAACTGCGGTTAGGACTTCCGGAGTAATCTGCAGTGTCTCCACTCCCTGATAGAGCACCACATGAAGCTTGCCCCGAACCTCAATCCAGGTATCGGCGGGCAGGCTTATTTGTGTTCCCGGCTTCAGCAGAATACCGAACGGAGTGGCATCCGCCGTGCAGCACTGGACGAGAAACCGGCTGACCGCATAGCTGGACTGGCCCGCACCCTGCGGCTCGCGGTAGAGGAAGCCGGATACCGAGATTTCCCGGCCCTCAAACTGTGATTTATACAGGTTGATTGCGCCCAGGGTCTCGGAGAAAATCTCCGGGTATACAGGAATAACGGACTGTCCGTACAGCTTGCCGGCCAGCTCGGCAAATTCCGCCTCATAGGGGTTAGAGGGAGTGAACTTCGCGCCGCTGCCGGACTCTGAAGCTGTATAAGACAGGGTGAGGCCTTTTCTGGCCGCTGCAGCACTGCCCAGTGCGCGGTCAGGCAGGAGAAACCCGAGCAGCAGCGGAAGCAGGAACAGGCTGTACAGTGCGGAGCT
Organism: Paenibacillus sp. FSL R10-2771; assembly: GCF_038000205.1. Classification (NCBI taxonomy): domain Bacteria; kingdom Bacillati; phylum Bacillota; class Bacilli; order Caryophanales; family Paenibacillaceae; genus Paenibacillus; species Paenibacillus sp. FSL R10-2771. Next base: position 4,535,211 of record NZ_JBBOBM010000001.1, on the reverse strand, counting down.
GCCCAGCCCGGAACGGGGGAGGCGGTGCTCACAGTCGCACAGGACACTGCTTTTGCCAAGGACGGCTTGAAGCCCGAGGCTCAGCGCCATCAGGGAGAGCGGAACCGGACACAGTCTGATCCAGCGGGCCAGCTTGGGGGCAACGTAGTAATGAAGCGCGTCCTGCTGGACCAGATGTCCGATATAGAGGGCGAAGGCGAGCAGAATAACCGCCCTCAGTAAATAGTGAAACCGGATGCTCCGGGCGTTATTCATACGGAACCTCCTAAGAGTTTGTGAGGGTTGCTCCCTGAGTTTCTGCGGACAAACTGCATCGGAAGCATATGCTGAGTTTGTGAGGGTGCTACAGCCAGAGTGAAGCCAGCACCGAGCCGGTGAAGACGGCCGAGACAATCAGGAAGAACAGATAAAGCGCGAATCTGGTTTTGAACAGCGACAGCAGCATCAGTGAGTTTTTGAAGTCGAGCATCGGGCCCAGCACCATGAACGCCAGCAGAGATCCGGCCGGGAAGGAATGCAGGAAGGTAGAGGCGACGAAGGCATCTGAGGTGGAGCAGAGCGAGAGTACAAAGGCCAGCCCCATCATGAACAGGTAGGAGCCCAGCGGGCGCTCTCCGATAGCGGCCAGGCTGCCGTGATTCATGAAGGTTTGGATGCCGGCGGTTAACAGACAGCCGATGATCAGATATTTGCCCATTTCAAAAAACTCATCCGACGTATGCACAAAGACTGCGACTAAACGCCCGCCGCGGGTAGTGCGGTGACGCTCCTCGCCGCCCTCGCGGGGGATGGATAGACGCAGCGGTGATTTGCGGACGGTGGCATAGATGACAAGGCCGATTAGGGCGGCTACGGCAAAAGCCAGTCCCATCCGCGCATAGGCCAGTTCCGGATGGGAACGGAAAGCCGTCAGGGTTGCCCCGTAGACGACCGGATTCAGGATCGGACCGGATAGAATGAAGACGATGGCGACGTAGAGCGGCATGCCTTTGTGAACTAACCGGCGGACAAGCGGAATCATCCCGCATTCGCAGACGGGGAAGATGATCCCGAGCAGGCAGCCGAATAGAATAGCCGGAACCGGATGGCGCGGAATCCAGCGTGAGATCATCTCGTCCGGAACAAAGACGCGGAGCAGTGAGGAGAGTAGCGCACCCAGGAGCACGAACGGCAGGGCTTCGAGCAGAATGCCGAGAAACGCTGTTTTGAAGGTGTCCACATACCCGTTGTTAAGCAGCTCCGGATGACCGGGGAGCCAGAGAATGCAAATCGTGAGCAGGAAGGCAGCGGGAATGAGCAGCGGCAGTATTTTGAACGGAGAAAAGGTTGTCAAAGGCTTCATAGGCTCCTTCCCGCGCCTGATATTAGCTGAACAAGGCTGCCCAGCGGCGGCTGACCGCCCTCTCGTCCAAATTCAGGCCGATGCACACAATGTAAGGCTGGCCCGGATAACGCGAGGCTTCCCAGGTTGTGCGGTGTCCCGCATATTGCACGAGCTGTACGGAATCCTGCTCCGCAAGCTGGACATGACCTTTGGCTCTAAGCAGACTGTCTCCCCATTCCCGGAAAAAAAGCTCCAGCTGCTCCCGGCGGATCCTTCCGTTTCCCCCCTGCGGAACGGTCAGCGTAACTGCCGCTACCTGCGAGTAGGAGGTGCTTGGGCCGGACTCGGGCTCCTGCACAGCAGTCGCGCTCCCCCCGTAGCCAGGACTGGTTCGTTTAAGCGATGTGCCGTTTATAGTACCCGGTCCGCGCTGCGGCGCAGGCCTCCGCAGTTCACGGGCGGCGATGCCTGCCAGCAGCGGGGCCAGATTAATCTGGCTGTAATGGGTAAAAACAATCTCAGATTCAGAGTTTTGCTTATAGACCATTTTCTCGATTTTCCATAGGGTTTCCGGTTCGACCAGATCGCTTTTGTTCACGATAATCAGATCGGCCACCGTGAGCTGCTTGCGCAGAGTGCGGACCAGCTGTTTATCGGCGGAGAAGCGGCTGTTATAGTCCAGCGCATTCTCGGCGTCGAGCAGCGTGATGGTAAAGTGCAGCTTCAGCCGGTCTGCTAAAGGCATCTCCAGCAGCGATTTGGCAATTTCATCGGGGTCCGCTACGCCGGTAAGCTCGATGTAGATGATATCCGGACGGCGCGCCAGCAGGGCGGCCAGGCTGCGCGGCAGCTCTTCCTTGCGGCTGCAGCATACACAGCCGTCCAGCAGCTTTTCCACACTAGTGCCGGTATTCTCCTGCAGAATATAGCCGTCGACATCCTTTTTCCCCAGCTCATTCATGACTACGCCGGGATTCAGCCCCCGCCGCTTGCTCTCCTTCAGCAGACTTAACAGCAGAGTAGTTTTTCCGCTCCCCAGAAATCCGCTCAGTATGATCACAGGTATCTTCATGGCTCACTCTCCCGCTTCGTTCTTGGAATTGCAAGAATCATATTTTCTTTGTAATACAACCTTCGATGCATCTCACCAGAGCAACCGTCTGTTTCCTGCTGAAACGGCCCCGCTCTTGAAGGAGGCCAAGCCGTTTTCACTTGTAATTCCATCTATACGTAATTCCTCCGCAGGAAAGACCACAATTCTAAGAGAGTTGAAATTTTGCGGATCACCAGTTGACAGCGGACAGGCGGACCATGTAGAATGTGTAAATCGTAATAATTACGATTAAATAAGAGGGAGTTGAATTCAGTGAGAGTAATCGTTACCTTGGCCTGCACAGAGACTGGCGACCGCAACTACACCACTACGAAGAATAAGAGAACCACGCCCGGACGGCTTGAGATGAAGAAATACTGCCCGCGCCTGAAGCGTGTAACGCTGCACCGTGAGACCCGCTAAGCATGCTGAGCCGTACCTTGGGAAGGAAGAAGTTCTGATAGACGGGCGGCGGGTGCGCTGCTGTCCTAAACTAAATTTGTGTAAGGAGTAAATCAATGAAGAGAATTCCTGTTACTGTACTCAGCGGATACCTCGGTTCCGGCAAAACCACACTCCTGAATCACATTCTGCATAACCGCGATGGCCTGAAGGTGGCGGTCATTGTGAATGATATGAGTGAAGTGAACGTGGATGCGGGCCTGGTAAAATCCGGCAATACCCTCTCCCGGACAGAGGAGAAGCTGGTGGAAATGTCCAATGGCTGCATCTGCTGCACGCTTCGCGATGATCTGCTGCGGGAAGTGAATAATCTCGCGTCGGAAGGGCGTTTCGATTATATTCTGATCGAGTCTTCCGGCATCAGCGAGCCGGTTCCGGTAGCCCAGACCTTCACCTATGCGAACCCGGAGCTGGATATTGATCTTACTGAGCTTGCCAGACTGGACACGATGGTTACGGTAGTCGATGCCAACCGTTTCTGGCATGATTTTGCATCGGGGGACAGTCTGCTTGACCGCAATATGACTGCGGGCGATGGCGACTTCCGGGATATCGTTGATCTGCTGATTGACCAGATTGAGACCTGCGATGTGCTGCTGCTGAACAAATGCGATCTCGTGGACGAGCAGGAGCTGAACAAGCTGGAGGCTGTGCTGCGCAGGCTTCAACCGCGCGCGAAGATCATCCGTACGGTTAATGCGGAGGTCGACCCTTCAGAGATCCTGAATACAGGTCTGTTTGATTTCGAGCAGACCAGTCTGTCCTCCGGCTGGATCGCGGAGCTCGGCAAGGAGGAGCATACACCGGAGACGGAAGAATACGGCATCACCTCCTTTGTCTACCGGCGCAGAACGCCGTTCCATCCGCAACGGCTGAGCTTCTTCTTCAGCAACTGGCCGGCCGAGGTAATCCGGGCCAAAGGTCTGGTATGGCTGGCCGCGCGCGGGGATCTGGCCGCAACCGTCAGCCAGGCGGGACCGTCCATTCAGTTCGGTCCGGCCGGTTATTGGCTGGCGACGATGCCGGAGGACCAGCAGCAGGAGGTGCTGGCCGCCGAGCCGGATGTGAAGGCGAAGTGGGACGGGCAGTGGGGCGACCGGCTGAACGAGATCGTGTTCATCGGCGTCAGCATGAACCGTGCAGACATCGAAGCCCGGCTGGACCGCTGCCTGCTGAGCGCGGAAGAAATGCAGCTGGACTGGAATGAGTTCAACAATCCGCTGCCATGGCCGGCAGACGAGCTGCTTGCTGCCGGGCAGGAATAGAGGGCTGAGGAGGAGCGTGCAGCGGGCGGAAGGTTAGGGTTTAAGAATTGAACTCGGGTGATACAGGGGATTTATATCCGGGTGGAATACAAGACAGGCATCTGGAGTTACGGTGGTATGCAAGAAGAGCATCTAATTTCGCGGAAGAGCCGGAATCGGGACTGTCGGTTCCGGCTTTTTGCTGCCTAGATTACAGTGTTAATCAGTTTGATTACGATTAATTTTCGGTTTTGGGTTTACAGATCGTAATTATTACGATAATATCAATGGAGTTAAAACGTAATTATTACGAATAAATTCATTATCTGCGAATGTTAATAGACTTTGCCGGTGCATTAGCTCCGTCTGAAGTTGAATGAAGAAGGGAGGACGATACGCTATGATTTTGTCATCCATGCGGGATGTTGTGTTCGGCTACGGGAACGAGCCGGTCATTGACCGCTTGTCGCTGGATATTGAAGCCGGGCAGTTCATCGGGATCACCGGCCCCAACGGAGCGGCGAAGACAACGCTGCTCAAGCTTATGCTGGGCCTGCTGAAGCCCTGGAGCGGAACGGTCTCCCTGAACAAGGAGCTTACCGGCGGGGGCGGGCTGGTGATTGGCTATGTGCCGCAGCAAGTTGCCTCCTTCAATGCCGGATTCCCCAGCAAGGTCATCGAGCTGGTCCGTTCCGGCTGCTACTCCAGGCTGGGATTGTTCCGCCGCTTCACGAAGGAACAGGAAGCGCTGGTGGAGAGCAGCCTGCGTCAGGTCGATATGTGGGAGTACCGCAACCGCAGAATCGGCGAGTTGTCCGGCGGGCAGAAGCAGCGGATCTGCATCGCCCGGGCGCTGGCCCAGCAGCCGCAGGTGCTGGTGCTGGATGAGCCGGCAACCGGCATGGATACTGCCAGCCGCAGCGGCTTCTACAAGCTGATGCGGCATTATGTCAGCCAGCATGGCCGCACCGTCATTATGGTTACACATGGTCTGGAAGAGACAAGATCCTATCTGGATACGGTGATCAGCCTGGAACGGCAGGAACAGGAGGGCTGGACATGCTTGGTTACGAATTCATGCAGCGTGCATTTTGGGCAGGAGGCCTGATTGGCATTATTGGTCCGCTGCTTGGCGTATATCTGATGCTGCGCAGGCAGGTGCTGATGGCGGACACCCTGTCCCATGTCTCACTTGCAGGTGTGGCCCTGGGTTCAGTCCTGCAGTGGAACCCGGCCATCAGCGGTTTCGCTGTGGCCGTAGCCGGAGGGCTGGTTATCGAGCAGCTGCACCGTTCTTACCGTACATACAGTGAGCTTCCGGTAGCTATCATTATGACCTCCGGCCTGGCGCTGGCCGTCGTGCTGATGAGCCTGAAGCAGAACCTGACCAAGAGCTTCAGCTCCTACCTGTTCGGCTCCATCGTTGCCGTGAGTGATACCCAGCTTAAGCTGATTGCCATCGTGGCCGCTGCCGGACTTGTCTACTTCATTGTGCTGCGCCGGCCGCTGTACAACCTGACATTTGACGAGGAAACCGCCAGCATCGGCGGAGTCCATACCGGATTACTGTCCTTCTCGTTCGCCGTTCTTACCGGCATGACCGTTGCCGCAGCCATGCCTGTTGTAGGTGTGCTGCTGGTATCCGCTCTTATTGTGCTCCCGGCATCCATTGCGCTGCGGGTTGCGTCCGGTTTTACCACAGCCATTCTGATTTCAGTCGCTGTCGGCTTGACCGGCGTGTTTAGCGGCTTAACGGCTTCGTATTATATCAACACGCCTCCCGGAGGCACGATTGCACTTATTCTGCTCGTATTTTTGCTAATTGCCATTGCTGTGCAACGGCTGATTACCTTGAAAAACCGCCGCAACATTCATAAATCTACTACCATTTAAGAAAAGGGGTCTCCGAAAAATATGATGAATTCCAAATCAAAGTCCAAATTCAAAATCCGCCACCTTGCTGTTTTGTCTCTCACCGCTATGCTAATTGTCTCCGGCTGCGGAAACAATACTGCAGGTAATGCTGCTTCTACCGGCAGCCCTGCTAACGCCCCGTCCTCTGCGGCTGCAGCTACAACCGTACCTGCGGCGGACAAGCTGAATATTAAGGTCAGCTTCTATCCGATGTATGAATTCACGAAGAATATTACCGGTGAGCTTGCGGATGTGGAAGTGCTGATTCCGGCCGGCACCGAGCCGCATGACTGGGAGCCGACCGCTAAGGATATGGCCGAGATTTCTGATGCGGATGTGCTTGTCTATAACGGAGCCGGTATGGAAGGCTGGGCGCAGCAGGTTGTGGACGGGGCTTCCGGCAGCAAACTGATTACCATTGAAGCCAGTAAAGGGCTGGAAATCATGGAAGGAACGGAAGAGGAAGAGGGACATGACCATGATCATGAGCATGAGCATGAGCATGCCCATGAAGAAGGCACAGTGTCCGGCGAGGCTGGTCACGATCACGAACATGACCACGAGGATGAACATGGGGAAGAAGCACATGCCGGAGATGGCCATGATCACGGCGGCCTTGATCCGCATGTGTGGCTCGCCCCGGCTATGGCGATCCAGGAGGTCCGCACGATTGAAGCGGCTTTATCCGCAGCCTCGCCTGAGAATGCAGCAGCCTTCAAAATGAATAGCGAAGCCTATATCGCCAAGCTGCAGCAGCTGGACCAGGAGTTCAAAGACGGGCTGAAGGATACGAAACGTAGGGACTTTATTACCCAGCATGCCGCTTTCGGGTACCTGGCCCGTGAATATGGCTTAACTCAAGTGCCTATCGCCGGGTTGTCACCGGAGCAGGAGCCTTCCGCTGCTCAAATGGCAGAGATCGTAGAATTTGCCAAGGCGAATAACGTAAAAACGATCTTTTTCGAAACTCTGGTATCCTCCAGTGTGGCTGACACTATTGCCCAGGAAATTGGAGCCAAGACAGCTGTACTGAATCCGATTGAAGGACTGACGGAGGAAGACACCAGGAATAATCTGGATTACTTGGGCGTTATGCGTCAGAATCTTGAAGCGCTTAGCGCGGCGCTGAACGAATAAGAAGAAGAGAGGCTGATCCATACAATGGCTAAGAAATCGAAGGTTGTCAAGGAACTGAAGCGGCAGGAGCTGGTAGCGAAATATGCGGACAAACGCAGAGAGCTGAAAGCGGCGGGAGATTATATGGCGCTGCAGAAGCTGCCCCGTGATTCCTCGGCTACCCGTCAAAAAAACCGGTGCACCGTCTCCGGCAGACCACGGGGGTACTTAAGCAAATTCCATGTTTCCCGGATCGTCTTCCGCGAGCTCGCACTCCAGGGACAAATTCCCGGTATCACCAAGTCCAGCTGGTAGACCGTTAACTTCATAGATGCTCTGCCGCAAGACGGCTGATTCTCTGGGATACAGGGGACCAGCCGTTTTGCCGTATTCATTGACTTTGCCTGATGCAGCGGAGTGAATTATGATAGAGGAAAAAGATATTCCGCAGCTGAAGGAGGCTTCTAAATGAGCTATACCGATACTTTTATCCGTGTTGCTGAAGATTGCCCGGCAGAAATTGGCACAATCCCGGTCTCGGGACGGCCGCTTCCGCCCGCTCATGTCATTCAATACCAGCTACTGGCAGGTGCTCCTTACCAATATAACCATGAAGAACTGCTGTATCAGGTACATGTGCGGCACAAAGAAATTCCAGAAGAGGAGCGGGATTCACGCCGGGAGGAGATTTGGGCAGAGCTGTTCGCGAAGAATCATCCTTGCCTGCGGGCCTCCATGCTGCCCAAGAAGTACGGCTGGGGAGTCCACTATGATGCTGAAGGCAAAATCGCCTTGTACGCCAAAGAGTCTCCAGAGTACGATTATTATACTTCCAGCGGTGAAGCCGGGTTGAAGCTGCTGAATGCTATGCGCAGTAAGCGCCGCTGAGCAGGGAAACGGGAGCGGGGAGCCCAAAGTACCATCACAATTTCCTGGATAGAAAGAAGGAAGCGTTATGTCACAGTATTGGAGTCAGCGGTTTGCCCGGGAGGGGATGATCTGGGGGAACCGGCCCAGTCCGACTGCCGGGTGGGCCAAACAAAGGTTTATGGAAGACGGGGCGTCTTCCGTCCTGGTTCCGGGTGCCGGTTACGGGCGGAACACCAAAGTGTTTGCCCCCGAATTTACCGTTTACGGCATAGAATTAAGTGAAGCCGCGCTGGAGCTGGCCGCAGAATGGGATCCCGGGACAACCTTTATCGCCGGATCTGCGCTGCAGCTGCAGCTTGAACATCCGGTGGATGCCGTGTATTGCTATGACGTGCTGCATCTATTCCTGGCGGATGACCGCCGCAGGCTGATTGAAGCGTGTCTTGAGCAGGTGCGCTCCGGAGGACTGCTCTATTTCACCAGCTTCTCCGATGAAGATCCTAATTATGGGTGTGGGAAGGAGCTTGAACCGGGCACTTATGAATATAAGGCAGATAAGTATGCCCATTTTTTCAGCGACGGCGATTTAAGAGGGCATTTTGCCGGTACTGAGATTCTGGAGACGGGTGCATTTACCGAACCGCTGGAGAGTCCGCAGGGCGGGACCCATGAATACATACTAAGGTACATTCTGGCGCGCAAAAAATAAACAGGTGCAGGAGCGCACCATCAAGAGGCCCTTCTCCAAACAGGAGGAGGGCCTTATTCAGATGTTTATTCAGGCGGTTACACTAGTGAAGCTCACAATCGGCGAACAGGATATGGCGCGGAATCCGGAAGAAATTCTCGGCTTTCTCCTGCAGCGCCAGCGTAGGCAGATGGCATTGGTGCAGCCACTTGCGGAACGTGCCGGGATGGACACCGATCCAGATGCTGACATCGGTTACCGAGAAGTCATACACCATGCAGAGTCCGGTCAGGATGGCATTGCTTTGCGGTGAACGGGCAATCGTTCTTTTCATGAAACGGGACGGGGTCGGCTGGCACACAATCGGACTCTGCCGCAGAAGAGCTTCATTGAACAAGATATGGGACGGATAACCGAGCAGGCGGCAGACCTTGTCCAGATTGGTTCTGGAGGGAATGCGGCCTTCATACACCCATGCGCTTACGCTGCGCGAGGAAACGGAGAGCTCTTCTGCAAGTCTGGAGAGCTTCATGTCCTTAGCCATCAGAATGGCCAGCAGAACGCGGTTGCGGATCTGGCTGCGCTTTGGCCGGCGGAATCTTTTGACACGTACACCTTGTCCAAGATATTTGCGGTTGATCAGAGACCAGGCCTGAATTTTATGTGGTTCTTGCTGATTCTTAGGCATAATTCCTCCGATATACTGAATTAATGAAGTGGTAATTCTTCTAGTTTAGCTGTATATGACTTTAACATTACACCAATGCTTTCGTCCAGATCAAATGCCTCCGTTTCGTGCAGCGCTAAGTTTCTTTCAGTAATGCTGCTGTTTATGATATATTTTTAGTAATCAAATTTATATTAATCAAGAGCTGGGAGCGAGATAGATGATCAAGCATATTGTATTCTTCAAATTAAAGGACCGGTCCCCGGACAAAGTACAAGAGACAGTAGCCGTTCTACGCAACATGGAAGGAAGAATTCCGCAGCTTATCTCTATTGAAGTAGGGGCTGATCTGATTCACTCCGAGCGTTCGTATGATATTGCCCTGGTTACCGTTGTAGCCTCCATGGAAGATTTGCAGGCTTACCAGGTTCATCCGGCCCACAAGGAAGTTATCGCCCACATTAACGAAGTCAAAGATGTTTCTGTGGCTGTGGATTACGAGATTTAGGCAGCAAATGATCTGCAAGGCTGGAACCCATTAAGTACGGAAAGCGGTGACGGTTATGCGTGAGCTTGAGTATCCAATGGAAGCGTTAACGTATCTGGTTGTATTTTTGGCGGCTTGCTTCATTATGCTGTTCTGGCTGAAGCGCCGGGGCAAACGCGGGAAGTAGCGGCAATTATGGAGTGGCAGGACAAATTACTGCAGGGTGGAGGGTCATCTGTGTATTATGTCAACCGTAAGCAAATTGAAACGATACTTGAACAAATCCCTGATCTGAATAACGGTCTCCGGCACGCGGCATCTTCCTGGGATGGCAGTACGATACTTGGTCTTGTACAGGAACGCTGCCTGCATCTGGCGGTAGAAGTGGTTACCGATGTGGGCAGCTGTCTGATCGACGGGTTCATTATGCGGGATGCCGGGAGCTATGAAGATATTATTTCCATTATTCATGAGGAAAAGGTGCTGGGTGACAGCGGGATTTACCCTGATCTGACCTCGCTGGTAGCCCTGCGCAAGCCTCTGGTTCAGGACTATTATGTGTGGGAACGGAAGGCGCTGCATCCGCTGACGCTGGTGCTGCCGGGTGTGCTGGAACAGTTCGCCTCCGAGGTGCGCGGCTATCTGGACCGGGAGCTGGGAATTGAAGTAACGGTGTAATCATAACGTAAAGAATGTAGTCAGACAGAAAGGAGGTCCTTTATGGCGAAGAAGGGTCAGGAAAGCGGTTCGACAAGGCGGATGATTATGACGCTGCTGAAGATGAAAGGGCCGCTGACAATCGGCGCTCTGGCGGAAGAGCTGGGCATTACCGAAATGGGCGTCCGCCGCCATGTGCTTCAACTGGAGCAGGAGTCGCTTGCCAAGACCAAGGTGGTGCGCCAGGCCATGGGACGTCCTATGCATGTATACTCGCTTACCGAGCGGGCGGAAGATCATTTTCCCAAAAGCTATCACAATCTGGCGCTGGAGCTGCTGCGGGAGCTGGATCACGGGAGCGGGCTGGATGCGGTTAATGTGCTTTTTGAAGGCCGCAGGCGGCGTATGCTTGCCCAGTACACCCCTATGATGCAGAACCGCGATCTTGAGCAGCGTGTTGCCGAGCTGTCAGCGATTCAGAATGCCGGAGGGTATATGGCGGAATGGAGTAAGGAAGAGGACGGTTCATATGTGATGCGTGAATTTAACTGTCCCATCCGCCAGGTCGCTACCCAGTACCGCAAGGCCTGCCAGTGCGAGCAGCATTTGTTCGAGGAATTGCTGGATGCGAAGGTTACCCGCAGTGAATGTATGGCGGAAGGCGGCCAATGCTGCCGTTATGCAATCACACCGAACAAAAAGGAGAAAACTTCGGAAATCTCCAAATGATCAGTCACAGGACAAACTCTCTATGCTTATGATATACCAGAACTAGGCGATCGCCCGGGCGGCCGGGCAGAGGCACTTTGAATCCAAAGGAGAGATTGATGATGAAAAAGGATACCAAAAGCTTGCTCTGGGGTGTGCTTGCCGGCAGTGTGGTCGGAACGGTGACAGCATTGCTGTTCGCGCCTAAACCGGGTAAGGAGCTCCGTAAGGATATTGCCGAAGGAACGACTGAAGCAGTCGATAAGGTCCAGGAAATCGCTGTTCAGGCCAGTGAGAAGACTACAGAGATCTACGGCAAGGCTAAAGAAGCTGTAGTGTCGGTCGTCAGTGAAGTCAAAGAATGGAGCAAAGCCGTCACAGATACAGTTGAAGAAGCTAAGACGGCTACCGTAAGCGGAATTGCTGAAGAGGCTGTGGAAGCCTCAGAAGCGGATGAAGTTGCTGAAATTGCTGAGGCTGTGCTGGAAGAGGAAGCCATTGAAGCTGAGATCGAAGCTGAATCAGACACGGATATTGCTGTAGCTGAAGAGGTTGTTGACGGCAAAAGTGAAGGCGAGCTTTCCTAAGCTTACCCAACAATAGAGGAGCCGCTTTCCGCAGACTGGCGGGAGGCGGCTTTTGCCGTTCCTGTCCCTCCCCAGGTAGGGCTTGTTCCGGCCCGGGGCTGTGCCTGATGAATCCCTTACTTGAACTAAGCCGGTAAATGGGGTATTATCTGCAATTGGGGCTGAAATCCTGGTACACTTTATTCCGGCCTTACATAAGCTACACAAAACAAGTTAAAGGATGCGGTGTGTTCGTGCAGCAAGCAATAGCTATATTAGACTCAGGTGTGGGAGGATTGACCGTTGTCAAGGAAGTGATGCGACAGCTCCCCAGGGAGAAAATCATCTATTTCGGCGATACGGCGAGAGCTCCGTACGGACCCCGTTCGACTGAGGAAGTGAAATTGTTCACTGAACAAATCGTGGACTACTTAATTCAATTTAATCCTAAAATGATTGTTATTGCCTGCAATACGGCAACAGCGGCAGCTCTTGATTATATCTCCGCCAAGGTAGCCATTCCTGTGATCGGAGTCATTCACCCCGGTGCCCGCGCAGCCATCAGCGCTTCCAAGAATGGCCAGGTCGGCGTCATCGGTACCATCGGTACGATCAAAAGCGGTGCATATACGGCGGCGCTGAAGCAGCTGTCACCGTTCGTGCAGGTGGTCAGCCAGGCCTGCCCGGCGCTTGTCCCCTTTGTAGAACAGGGATTGTTCCGCTCGGAGGAGAGTCACCTTGCCGTAGCAGAGTCGCTGAACGGCATCAAATACGAGCCGATTGATACTCTGATTCTGGGCTGTACCCATTATCCGTTCCTGGTCGAGCCGATCGGTAAAGTAATGGGGCCGGGAGTCAAGCTGATCAGCTCGGCAGACGAGACGGCGCGGGAGATCAGCACCATTCTGTATGACAAAGGCCAGCTGGCGCGCGGGGATGAAAGCCCGATCCACCAATTCTTCTGCAGCGGCGATGCAGAGATGTTCCAGCGGATCGCCCGGGACTGGCTTGGCGAGCAGATTAGCCGTACCCCTGTAGTATGGCAGGTATCCTCGATGTAGGCTGGGATGCTCTCTGTGGTGAATTGAATAGGGACAAACCCCCAGGCATCACGGGGCGGATGTTACAAGCCGGGAGCGGGATTCCCGGCTTTTTGTATGTTCAAATCTTTCATGACATGGAGCTGCTGCTCATATACTAGGCTAGGGCTGTGTCCCGCCTGTATTCGCGGAGAGACCCGGACAGGCTGGAGGGGACGGCGGCTCAAGAGGGCCGGGAGGATGAGACATATGCAGCAATATATTGCCCGCAGGGGAGATACCGTAAGCCGTATAGCCGCAAGACAAGGACTGACACCGGAGCATGTCATTCAAGGGAATCCATGGGCTGGAAGCCAGCCTTATTTATATCCGGGGCAGGTGCTGTTCCTGCCGTCTGCTCCGCGTAAGCGTTATGCGGTGCAGGAAGGGGACGATGCACACAGCATCGCTTCCCTGTTCGGTGTGGGAATTGACGAACTGGAAATGCTGAATCCGGGAGTAAGCTCGGGGCGCATATGCATACCGGGCAAGGTGCTTGTGATTCCGGCCGCAGCCCGCCGTGAGGAAGTCTATCTGCGCGGTGAATACGGACCGGCTGACCTGGAGGCGGATACCGCCAGGCTCGCGGGCAAATATCCTTTTGTCAGCACTGAAGCCATCGGCACCAGCGTGCTCGGCAAGCCAATCACTCTGCTGCGGATCGGCAGCGGCGCACGGCATCTGCATGTGAATGGCGCGCTGCATGCAAACGAATGGCTTACAGCGCCTGCTCTGATGCGCTTCATTGAAGAATACGCAGCAGCTTTTGCTTCAGGCAGCGCGTGGCATGGCCATCAGCCGGCGGACTGGCACCGGGACTGGACGCTATGGGCGGTGCCGATGGCGAATCCCGATGGTGTCGAGCTGGTGCAGGAAGGTGTGCTGCCGGACCATCCTTATTACGATGCGCTGATGAAATGGAACAGCGGCAGGCGCAGCTTCCGCCACTGGAAGGCCAACATCCGCGGCGTGGATCTTGGCGATCAGTTCCCTGCCCACTGGGAAGAGGAACGCGACCGGCGGCAGGTTCCCGGTCCGGCTCCGCGGGATTACAGCGGGCATGCGCCGCTCTGTGAGCCGGAGGCAGCGGCGCTGGCGGCTCTGACCGAGCGGATTCCCGGCGATGCGGCCGTATCCCTGCACAGCCAGGGTGCAGAGATTTACTGGAACTACCGGGGCTACGAGCCGCCGGAGAGTAAGCGGTGGGCAGCGGGGCTTGCGGCGGTGAGCGGCTACCGGGCCGTCGAGCTGACCGGCAGCGATGCCGGATACAAGGACTGGTTCATCCAGCGCTTCCGCAAGCCGGGATTCACGGTAGAGCTGGGCATAGGCAAGAATCCGCTGCCTGCGGCTGATTTTGAGGATATGGCCCTGGAGACCGGACTCATACTCGGGGCGATACTCTCAAATTTGAAATAATAATGAAACAATCTCTGCAAATTTGCGTAAGATAGCAGCAAAGGGCACGGCCGCAATCCTCCCTATCGATCCTCCGCGGCTGTATCCTTTTTTTAATGTATTGCCGGTTGGAGACCAATCGGGTCCATGGAGTCGTTTAAGAGTCGCAATAATAAACGCAATAATAGGCACACAAAGAAATCGTTCCTTAAAGAGCGGGCGGGCTGCCCCCCGACGCTTAAGGGGCGGTTTCTTTTTGTATTCGCTGGGGAGAAGGGGGAAATGAGGAGCAGAAATGTCTCTGATTCCGCCTGGAGTGGGCTGGGTGAGTAAATGAGGAGCAGAAATGCCCCTGGTTCCGCCTGGAGTGGGTTGGGGTGAGTAAATGAGGGGCAGAAATGCCCCTGATTCTGCTGGAAGTGGGCTGGGTGGAGTAAATGAGGGGCAGAAATGCCCCTGATTCCGCCGGAAGTGGGCTGGATGGACGAATAAGTTAAACTAATTTTTCCGGAGACAGCCGCTTGGGTAGTGGCTTGCCAAAATTGGTTACTGGTGATGCAGGAGTGGGCACTCTAATGGAGAGACGCGGACTGAGATTCCGTTAATTTGTTCATTCGGGCTCAAGATGGGGGATATTCTGACACATAACGGAATCTGTGCGTTTGACAGGCGATTTCGCCTGATTCCATCATTTAGCGGAATCTCAGTCCTCATCACTAGTTGAACCTGGCAGAGGTTCTGCTAAGTATACGCAAAGACAATGCACGCTCGCAGAGCATACATACGTCCATTCCTCCACATCCCCCCACACAAGGTGCTAACGTTACTCCAACGGCCTATATCAACTCCAGCTCCAGCTCCAACTCGGACTCCAGCTCCAACTCGAACTCCGACTCCAACTCGAACTCGAACACCAGCTCGAACACCAGCGTGAACTCCAACTCCAGCTCCAGCTCTAACTCAAACTCGAACCCAAGCTCGAACTCGAACTCTAATTCCAACTCCACTTCGAACGCCAACTCCCCAGCTCCAACTCCCCAGCTCCAACTCCAACTCCAACTCCAACTCCAACTCCAACTCCAACCCCAACCCCAACCCCAACCCCCCTGAGTCTCCCGCCTAGGCATTTTATAGTCAAAATAATGCACATCAAGGCGTATGAAAGCTATACCGTACTCGCAAATGTCTCTTGCTAAAATTAGCGTATAGAAGAGTGGCGGACGGCTTCACGGAAAGAGGGCCGGCCGCCGGGAAAGTGAGGGCCATATGGAGAATGATACGTATACGCTGAAAAGTAAACAGATCCCGCTGAATTCCTCCTACGATGTCATTGTAGTCGGAGGCGGACCTGCGGGCTGCACTGCCGCAGCTGCGGCGGCAAGAGAAGGGGCGCGGACGCTGCTGGTCGAAGCAACCGGGAGCCTGGGCGGAATGGGAACCTCCGGCCTGGTGCCGGCCTGGTGCCCGTTCTCGGATAAAGAGAAGATGGTCTACCGTGGTCTCGCGGCCAAGGTATTCAATACCTTAAAGGCGCAAATGCCGCATGTCCGGGAGGATGCGATGGACTGGGTGCCGATCGAACCGGAGAAGCTCAAGCGGGTGTATGACGATCTCGTAACGGAGTCGGGTGCGCATATCCTGTTCCTGACCGCGCTTGCGGATGTGGAGAGAGACGACCACGGCAACATCACCACACTACTCCTCCTGAACAAAGGCGGCCTGCAGGCCTTCCGCGCTGCCGTCTATGTCGATTGCACGGGAGACGGCGATGTCGCCGCATGGGCCGGCGCCGAGTGCCAGATGGGGGACGAAGAGACCGGCGAGCTTCAGCCGACTACCCATTGTTTCATCCTTGGCAACGTGGATGATTACGCGTATTTGAACGGGCCGAAGCTGCATGCGGAGAACCCGCACAGCCCGATCCATGAAGTGGTCCGTTCGGGGGAATACCCGGCAATTCCGGACACCCATCTGTGCAACAACATGGTGGCTCCGCGTGCCGTTGGCTTCAACGCCGGACATCTCTGGGGTGTCGATAACACGAATTCCTTCTCTGTATCCGGGGCGCTGGTTGAAGGACGCAGGATGGCGGCTGCCTACCGGGACATGCTCGCCGCTGTCCACCCCGCAGCCTTCGGCAACGCGGTGGTCATGAGCACAGGCACGCTGATCGGAACGCGGGAGTCCCGGCGGATTACCGGCGATTATGTCCTGACGGCGGAAGACTACATCTCACGCAAAAGCTTCGACGATGAGATCTGCCGCAACAGCTACTTCATTGATGTGCACGGCACACAGAAGGAGCAGCAGAGCGGCGCCGGGTCCAGCCAAGCGATCACGCTCTACGGTCCGGGCGAATCGCACGGCATTCCGTACCGCTGCCTTACGCCGCGCGGACTGCGCAATGTACTGGTCGCCGGCCGTTCCATCTCCTGCGACCGCAGGGTGCTCGGCAGTGTCCGGGTGATGCCGGTCTGCCTGGCGATGGGTGAAGCAGCCGGACTCGCTGCCGCACTGGCTGCCGCTCAGACCGGCGGCGACGTACATGCCGTTGATGTCCCGCGTCTGCGTACCCGTCTCCGGGAAGAAGGCGGCTATCTGCCGGACAACCAAGCTGAAACTGCAGGGGAGAGAATGCAATGAGTGAATCTGCTGTTACCCGTAAGACAACCGGGGCTGAGCCCAAAACTTACTGGACACGCAAAAGAAGGGAGCAGCTGGCGGGGTGGCTCTTTATCGCTCCCGAAGTGATCGGTATGCTGGTGATCGCCGTGTTCCCGCTGCTGTTCAGCCTTTTCCTCAGCTTAACGGAGTGGAATCTGGTCGGAGGCTTGTCCGCCATTCACTTTGTGGGGCTGGACAACTTCGTCGAATTGTTTAGAGACAACCGCTTCCTGCTGGCACTGAAGAATAACGTGCTGTTTACGATCGGCACGGTTCCGGTCACGATGCTGCTGGGGGTGGTGCTCTCGGCGCTGATCCATAAGAAGCTGTATGCCAAAACCTTTTTCAAAGTAGCCTTCTTCGTGCCCTACATTTGTTCAACCGTCGCGATTGCCGCAGTCTGGCAGGCGCTATATCACCCGTCCAAAGGACCGATCAACCAGATTCTGATGCAGATCGGCTTGTCGGATCCGCCGCGCTGGCTGGTCGATACCAGCTTCTCGCTGATCGCCATTATGATTATTTATGTCTGGCAGCTGCTGGGCTATCAGATCATCATCTTCCTGGCCGGCATGACGAATATTCCGGAAGAGCTGTATGAAGCCGCAACGATTGACGGTGCGAGCGGGATCGGACAGTTCCGGCGGATTACGCTGCCGCTGCTGGGTCCGACTACTTTTTTCCTGGCCATTACCAGCACAATTTCGTCCTTCAAAATCTTCGATATGATCAAGTTCCTGACGGACGGCGGTCCCAACTATTCCAGTACGGTAATCGTGTACCAGATTTATGAGGAAGGGTTCGAGCGCTTCAAAATGGGCTACGCCTCGGCAATGTCCTGGGTGCTGTTCCTCATCATCATGCTGGTTACGTCGATTACCTGGATGACACAGAATCGCAAAGTCCATTATTAGTCTACGGCGAAAGGAACTAAAGGCAATGACAATGAGAAAATTTAAGACAGGCAATCTGATCTTTACGGCCCTGTTCGCCCTGCTCTCGGTATTCTTTCTGATGCCGCTGGTCTGGATGCTGTCCGCAGCCTCCAAGACGGAGAAGGAGGTCTGGACCTTCCCGATTCAGTGGATTCCGACCGACTGGAATCTGATCGCTAACTTTAAGGCCGTGTGGATGGGCGACGTCGCGTTTGGACTATTTTA
This sequence comes from Paenibacillus sp. FSL R10-2771, assembly GCF_038000205.1. NCBI lineage: Bacteria > Bacillati > Bacillota > Bacilli > Caryophanales > Paenibacillaceae > Paenibacillus > Paenibacillus sp. FSL R10-2771. Next base: position 4,517,114 of record NZ_JBBOBM010000001.1, on the reverse strand, counting down.
TATGAATTCGATTAAAATCGCCCTGATATCCACCATAGCTACAATTGTGATATCGGCCATGGCAGGCTATGCGCTCGGCAAGCTTGATTTCAAGGGCAGAACCCTGATCTTCACCCTGATGCTGGCCTTCATGATGATTCCGGAGCAGGCGACACTCGTTCCGCGCTATATTATGATCAAGGAGCTGGGACTCTACGATTCGCATGCAGCGCTGATCCTGATGGGGATGTTCTCCAGTTACTTCACCTTCCTGCTGCGCCAGTTCATGATCGGCATTCATAATGATATGCTGGAAGCTGCCGAGCTCGACGGTGCCGGATTCTTCCGCATCTTCTGGAGTGTTGTGCTGCCGCTAAGCCGGCCGATCCTGGCTACGGTAGGGATTATCAAGTTCATCTGGACGTGGAATGATTACCAGGGACCACTGATTATGCTGAATTCGACCAAGCTGTACACCATTCCGCTGGGGATGCAATTCTTCAAGGAAGAGTTCGGCACGCAAATCTCCGTCATGATGATGGCTTCCGTAGCTGCGATTCTGCCGCTGCTTATCTTGTTCCTGGCGCTGCAAAAGCAAGTCATTGACGGCATTGCCATCGGCGGAGTCAAAGGTTAAAGTAATGTCTCCGGGTAGATAAAGCTGCCCGGACCGGAAGGTCAAAAAAGTGTACGCGCACACCGCAAAGCTGTACACGGTGTGCGCGGGCCTTAGATTGTATAATGAGCCTGCAGACAACAAATCAAGGGGGAATTGCTTTGAAAAAACTATCTTTAGTATTAGCAAGTATGATTCTTATGCTCTCCGTTACCGCATGCGGCGGGAACGGAAACAGCACTAATTCGGCGGCAACAGACGCGCCGGCTTCGGCTGATCCGGCTGCCGGAAGCAGCAGTACAGACCAGCCCGCAGGCAAGGCGAAGATCAAATTCTACACGTTCAAGGCCGATAAGCCGGAAGAACCGATCTACCAGGCCGTTCAGGCGTATAACGAATCCCAGGATAAAGTGGAAGTCGAATATGAATCACTGGTTCAGAACAGCGACAGTACTGATTTCATGAAGAAGCTGGATATTCTCGTAGCCGGCGGAGAAGTGGTCGATGTATTCATGACCGGCAATGAGGATGAACTGCTGGAGCGTGCTTCACGCGGTGTTGTGGAACCGCTTAACTCCTTCTTTGAGCAGGAGAGTATTACACCGGAGGATGAATATTCCAAGCTGCTGAAGCTGGATGACAAGGTATACGGCATTCTGCCGAGCTCTACCCAGTGGCTGACAGTCTTTAACAAGGATCATCTGGAAGCAGCCGGGCTGTCTCTGCCTGAGATGGGCTGGACCTGGGATGACTTCCGCGACTATGCCAAGAAGCTGACGACACCTGAGCACTACGGAACCTACTTCCACACTTGGGGTGAATATCCGAACATCATCGCTTACACCGAGAAGCCGCATCCGCAGCTGAGCGCAGATCTGAAGCCGATTTTCGATGATCCGTCCTTCGAGTACTTCTTCAATCTCCGCCGCACTATGGAGAAGGAAGATAAGAGTGTTGAACCGTATGCCGATGTGCTTGCTTCGAACTATCATGTGCTGCAGCAGTTTTTTGCCGGAAATGCCAGTATGCTCGCTGTACCAAGCTATGCTGTCCGGGCGGCGCTGAATCTGGAGAAATTCCCGCATGAGTTCCAGACGATGTACGCTCCGCTGCCGCGCTCCGTGGATACGGAAGAGCTGGGCATGACGAATATTTCCGGCGGCGGCCTCGCTATGGGCGCGAAATCGGAGAATAAGGAAGCCTCCTATGATTTCATCCGCTGGATGTCCAAGGAATCCTATAAATTCACGAAAGAAATTCCGGCATTCAAGGGTGTAGACGGAGCAGAGCTAATCAACGGCTTCTTCGGCGAAAATACAGATTTGATCGACACCGCCTCCTTATCCAAAACGCTGTTCGATCCGAATATTCAAATGCCGGATACCTTCAGCGTTCCTTACGGAAGTGAGCTGAAAGCGATTGTGGAGAATGGCTTCGCCAGCTTTATCCTGGATAACCGCAGCTTCGATGAGGTCAAGACTGAAATGACAGCCGAAGTGGAGAAAGTGGTTCAGGCCAACCAGAAATAATGAATTAAGCTAAAGGCGGCAGCGATTATGGATTATAATAGGGACGTTGAATTTACATTACAGTACAAGGTGGATACATTATGAAATGGTTAAGCCGTTTTTCTTTCCATCGCAGACTGCAGTTCACGTTCCTGATCCTGATCCTGCTGCCTTTTATTGTCGTTACCTTCTGGTCGTACACCTCCGTGAGAGAGAATGTGAGTGATAAAATCTCGCGTGCAGGCGAAGAGACACTGAAGGTTATCGGGAGTCAAATCGAAAAAACCGTAGACAGCATCTCGTTTGTCTCGGTTTATTTCTCTGAGGCATATGATCCGGCCGTGCTGGAAAGTCTGCGTTACCTAAAAAACACCGGGAACTTCGGGAACTACGGAGTGTATACCCACTACAATAAACTCAAGACCACGGCCAATATATTGTCCGTGCAGTCGCTGGATGCCGATCTGCAGATTATGCTGGTCAACCGGGAGAACCGGATTCTGATCGGCAACCAGAATATTCCTGTCTTTTCGGGCCTGCCGGAGCAGCTTCTAGAGGAGAGCAGCAAGCTGAATGAGCAGGAGAAGATCTCACTGCAATGGTTCCCCTACGGCGGCGACCCCTCTGCACCGGATTATTATTACGCTGTACGCTTTATTACCGATCCGCTGAATCAGGAGAAGCTGGCGACGCTGTACGTGGGCATTCCGAGCCATTATTTTCATAACCTGCTGGATACGGGCAATAGCGCCAACGTTCTCTCCCTGGCTGACGGGCTGGGCAGAAGCATCGCGGTCACGGGCGGAGCGGATACCCCGAAGGAGAGTCAGATGCTGGTCAGCGAGGTCCGTATTCCAAAAGTGGGCTGGCTGCTCACCAGCAAGACGCCGCGCAGCTCCATCGACAGCCATATCAACCGCGAGTTTCTGGTCTCAATTTCGATCGTCGGTCTGTTCTTTCTGGCGTTTCTGATCCTGTCCATGCTGTGGGCCGGATATATCAATAAGCCGATCAGTCTGCTGCGGGCAAGCGTTAAGCAGTATGTCGGCGGCAACCGCGCGGTGCGGATTCCGGTCCGGGGCAAGGATGAAGTGGCAGTGCTGTCCTCAGCCTTCAACCAGATGCTGGATGATATGAATCAGCTGCTGCAGCAGGTCGAGAGTGAGCAGGAGGAGAAAAGGCTGCTGGAGCTTCAGGCCTTGGCGGCGCAGATCCGGCCCCATTTTCTGCTGAATACGCTCAACTCCATCAAGGTGGATCTGCTGCTCTCCGGGGACCAGCCCCATGGCGCGATGATCGATGCGCTGATGAAGCTGCTGCGCGTATACGTTCATGTAGATAAGCCGCTGGAGCTGGCGGAGGAGTGCAAGGTGCTGGGCAGCTATGTGCAGGTGATGCAGATCCGCAACCGGCTGGATATCGCTTTTGAATGCGTGCTGGACGAGAAGGTAGGCGAGGTTATGCTGCCAAGGCTGCTGCTGCAGCCTATTGTCGAGAATGCCATCAGCCACGGCTTCTCTGCACGTCCGGCGAAGCCGGCGATCCTGCTCGAGGCAGCGTTTGAAGACGATATGCTGAAGATCAGCATCAGCGATAACGGCCGGGGGATGCCGGAGGATAAGCTCCAGCGTCTGAACCGGCGGCTGCAAGGAAATGAAGACACGGCCCTGTGGCCGGAAAAAGGGGTCGGACTCGTGAACACGGCACGCCGGCTGCAGGTGCTGTACGGATACCGCGCGCGGCTGAGCGCGCAGGCAAGAACAGATGATGATGGCATGACTTTTACCCTATATATCCCCATAACCAGTGAGAAGGAGGCGGTTCCCCTTGATGACCCTGATGCTGATTGATGATGATGTCCCGATGCTGGAATATGTAGAATATCTGCTCGGGTCACTGGGACTGGAGCTGCAGCTGGTGGCTTCGGCCTTCAGCAGTGAGGATGCGCTGGAGCAGTTCCATGCGGCTCTGCCGGATGTAGTCATTATTGATATCGGCCTGCCGGGCATGGACGGGCTGGAGCTGGCGGATGCCTTCCGTATTACGAAGCCGGAGGTGCGCCTGATCTTCCTGACCTGCTATGAGGATTTCCATTACTCGAAGCGGGCCATCCAGCTGGAGGCGGATGATTATCTCATTAAGGATGAATTATCCCCTGAACAGCTGAAGAGCAGCCTCAGCAAAGCGATGAGCCGCTTCAAGAGCCGTGAAGAGCTGCTGGAGCGTTATTCCTTCCGCCAGGCGATTGAGCGCAATAAGGAAGTGCTGAAGCAGAGCTTCCTCAAGCAGCTGCTGTCCGGTACGGCGGATCAGGAGAATACGCTTGAATTCGGACAGCGCCTCGGGATCTCCTGGAAGCATCCTTATCTGCGCCACGGGTTTATCCATATGGATGCCGCCTCTGTAACCGAGCGTTACCGGTACAAGGATATTCCGCTGATTCATTTTGCCGTGAACAATATAGCGCTGGAGCTATCCGCCGGAGAAGCTTCCATTACACCAATTATGAGCAGGGACGCAGACATTTATCTGGTCTGGAATGTAGCTGAACCCGGCTGCCCGGGGACGGGGCTGACTGATTTTATGCAATCGGTGCTGGACAAGGTAGAGCAGTACCTGAAGATTACCCTGCGGGGGTTCTATTCAGGGGCTTCCGTGCCCTTGCGGAACTTCGACTCGCTGTATAAGACGCTTATGGACAGCCGCGATCACAACTTCTATCAGGCGGTTACTCCTATTGCTGTCCTCGATGAACAGGCGGATTTCGGGCAGACCGCCGAATGGCGCGGAGATAAGGAACGCGGGATGCTGTCGCTGGCGCTGGAAGAAGGGCATGCCGCCTGGATTGATCTGGCAATCAATCAATGGACGCAGCAGGTCACCACGGATAGGCTGCTGCCCCGGCTGGTGAAGGAAGCCTGCGGCAATTTTGTGCGCCAGATGGCCTTTGAAGCCGGAGGACTTGCCGAGGAGGACTTCTTCACCCAGCTGGAGCAGACGGTTCATATCCAGGAGGCTGCCCGCCTGACCAAGCGGGAGCTGCGGAATCTGTGGAGACAGCATACGCTGGCACCCGTGGCGGCGCAGGAGAAGGATATCCGGCTGCAGGAGGTGGACCGCTTTCTGGAGGAGCATGTGGACCAGATGGTGACCTCGACCGATATGGCGGAGCATCTGCATCTGAATGCCAGCTACTTCTCCCGCTATTTCAAGAAGCTGTCCGGCATCAATTTCACCGATTACGTCAATCAGTACAAAATGAATATGGCGATCACGATGCTGGCACGCCCGCATGAGACGGTGGAGAATGTAGCCTACACCCTAGGCTTCTCTGACCGGGCTTATTTCTCCAAAGTGTTCAAGAAGTACAGCGGCAGAAATCCCAGTGAATACAAAGCCGGGCCGGCTGAAGAGGGCGCGGGCGAGGAACGAGCAGACTAGACAAGGGAATGAACAACATCCCCATTGGAATCAATTCAACTTCAATCTATATAGGCTTGTATTAAGGAGGAATTGTAATGAGTGAAATTACGTTTAGATTACCTGCGGAAGAAATCGCCATTTCGCATGAAGTGGATGTGCTGGTTGCAGGCGGCGGGCCTGCGGGCGTGGCGGCTGCGATTTCCGCCGCCAGAAGCGGAGCGCGGACGCTGCTGATTGAGCAGCGCGGCTTCCTGGGCGGCATGGGCACCGTTGCCCTGGTGCCGGCCTTCTGTCCCTACAGTGACGGGGAGAAGGCGGTGGTGCGCGGCATCGGACTTCAGCTGCTGGAGCAGATGAAGGCGGAATGTGAACCGGAATTCCGCGAACGCTTCGGCACTGAGCTGGACTGGGTGCCCATCGATCCGGAGGTGCTTAAGCGTGTATACGATGATGCTGTGGCAGAGAGCGGAGCCGGGGTGCTGCTGCATACCATTGCCAGCCAGACTGTGATGGACGCAGACGGGCGCAAGATCGAAGGTATCGTCATCGTCAATAAATCCGGCCGGAGCCTCATCAAGGCGAAGACGGTGATTGATGCGACAGGAGATGCCGATCTGGCCGCCCTGGCAGGAGCGCCGTTCCATAAAGGCGGGGAGGCAGGTGAGCTTCAGGCGGCGACGATGTGTTACCTGCTGGCTAATGTAGACCGCAAGCGATTCCTGGATTATCTGAATGAAAGCGGTGACACCGATCAGATTCATCGGGCGGTGCAGCAGGCCCAAGCGGACGGGAAGCTGCCGCAGGGCCGGGATTCGGTCTCTGGCCTGTCCTGGGTTGCCGATTATCTGGTCGGCGTCAACTTCGGCCATGTCTTCGGCATCGACGGCTCCAGAGCGGAGGATTTGACCCGGGGCGCCGTCGAAGGACGCCAGCTGGTCCTCCGCCAGCTGGAATTCTTCCGCGCGTACGTGCCCGGCTTTGAACAGGCCCACCTCGTGTCAACCGGAGAGCAGATCGGCATCCGCGAGACGCGGCGGATTGTGGGGGATTATGTACTGACACAGGATGATTTCATGAATATGGTGTCCTTTCCGGATGATATTGCCCGCAACAGCTATTTCATCGATATCCATATGGCGCGCAGCAGCGGAGCCATGCATATTCACCATCTGCCACCCGGCGAATCCCACGGCGTTCCCTACCGCTGCATGCTGCCGGTTGGTCTCGATAATGTGTGGGTGGCAGGACGCGCTGCCTCCTCGGACCGTGTGGTGCAAGGCTCGCTGCGCGTGATGCCCAACTGCTTCGCTATGGGGCAGGCGGCGGGAATGGCGGCAGCGATGGCTGCCGGTACGGACAGCCAGAGCCGGACGGTAGATATCACCGCGCTTCAGCGCGGGCTGGTCCGGCAGGGAGCCTGGCTTGGTGAAGCATTGGCAGCGTTATAACTAATTGCGGGAGAGTGATTAGAATGACAAGTAACCCTGTGAGACATAATTCAAGCAAAAACAGGCCGGGCAGGCTGACCATCCTTGGCATCGTCGCATTTCTGCTGTTCAGTCTGGTATCGGGAGCATCAGGACCTATGGCCGCCGCCGCAGGGACGACGTATTACGTCGATTCTGCCCTGGGCAGCGACAATAGCTCCGGTACCAGTGAAACGGCCGCCTGGAAGACGCTGGGCAAAGTGAACAGCACTACCTTCAGCCCGGGTGACCGGATTCTTTTGAAGGCAGGCAGTGTGTGGACTAACCAGTATCTTGATCTGCAGGGCTCAGGAACTGAGGGGAATCCGATTACGGTAGACCGCTATGGGAGCGGGGGGAAGCCGCTGATAGATTTCGGCAACACCGCCGTGGGCGGTGAAGGCTTCGGGGTCAGATTGCGCAATGTCTCCTACTGGGAGATCAATAATCTGGAGATTACAAGCGGACAGCAGCCCACGGATATGCGGAGAAACGGCGTGCTCGTTGTGGGCGAAGGAGCAGGGGCGGGGAACTTCCGGCATATTTATATCCGCAATCTCGACATCCACGATATCTTTGGCACGGACCGCAGAACGGGCGGAATTAATGTTCATGCCCGGGGAGCCAATACCGCACCGGAGAGCACCTGGGACGATATTCTGATCGAGAATAACACAATCATCAACGTGGCGGATACCGGGATTCAGACGATGACGGATGCTTTTTTCAATAGTGCATGGACTCATAAGTTTGATGCTTTCAGCAATGTCGTGATCCGGGGCAATGTGGTGGAGAAAATCCACCGGGACGGCATCCTGGTCAGAGCCAGCGCCTCGCCGCTGATCGAATACAACAAGACGAAATCCATCGGAGAAGCCACCGATGTGAATACATCCATCGTCAATTACCTTGAGGATATCACTGTCGTTGCGGCGCAGTGGGCTTATTATACCAAGGGTGCTATTTTCCAGTACAACGAGGCCTCCGATACCCGGATGCTGGGCGGAGACGGCCAGCCGTGGGACTTTGATATTGAGGTGCACGACAGCATCTACCAGTATAACTATAGCTATAACAACGAGGGCGGCACACTGCTGGTCATGAACAACACGAATAATAATATCTTCCGCTACAATATCAGCCAGAATGATAAGGATGCTAACGGGGTGTTCCATCTGGTGAACGGCGGCGGCAATCTGTACATCTACAACAATATCATCTACCGTTCGGGAACGCAGAATAAGGCGCTGACCCATGCGAGCAATACAGGAATGGCCTATTACACTAATAATATCTTTTATAATGCTGCCAGCGGTCAATACACGAACAGTCCGAGAATGATGTATGATCACAACAGCTTCTACGGGCTGAATTCGGGTGTTCCCAGCGATCCTAACAAAATCACCGGCAATCCCGGCTTCGTCAGTCCAGGCACGGCCACAGGACTCGCTTCGGCAGACGGTTATAAGCTGGCGCAGACCTCTCCGCTGATCAATGCCGGGGCGGTGGTTGCAGGCAACGGGGGTCTCGATTACTTCGGAAACACACTGTATAACGGCGTGCCGGATATCGGTGTATTCGAGTTCCAGGGTACAATCACACCGCCGGTTACGCTGCTTCAGGATGATTTCGAGGATAACAATTACAGCGGCTGGACGACTTCAGGCGGGGCGTGGAGCGTAGCGGATGACGGTACGAAAGTTTTGACGCAGACATCGTCGTCAGGGGAAGCGCTGGCGTATACCGGCGATGCCTCCTGGAGGAACTACACGTATTCGGCCAAAATTAAGCTGCTGAATGCCTTCGGCAACGCTGGACTGCTGTTCCGGTATGCGGATGCCTCGAATTATTACATGTTCCGACTGAATGATTCAGGCGACAAAGCGGAGCTGTTCAAAAAAACAGCCGGAACGCTCACGATGGTAAGCAGTGCCGATGTTGCCGTTACACCCGGACAGTGGACGGAGCTGAAGGTGACGGTCAGCGGCAGTACGGTTACGGCTTTTGCCGGCGGTACCCAGCTGATCCAGTGGACCGATACGGCGGCGCAGCCGGCCGGAGGGAAGATTGGCATCCGGATGCATTCCAGCACCGCCCGGATCGATGATGTCAAGGTTACGGAATAAAGTTTAGCGGGATGATTCGGTCAAATTTTAGTTAAAAATGAAACGATTTCTGCAAATTTGCGTAAGATAACAGCAAAGGGTATGGCCGCAATCCTTTCAACGGGTGTTTGGCGGCTGTGCCCTTTTCTCTTTTCTAATGATATAAGTAAATGAAGCAGGGAGGACTACTCAATGAAATTCAGAAAACTGTTGTCGCTCAAACAATGGTCTCATATCTTCCGCAGCTCCTGGCAGTATATCATTTCACCGAACGTCACTATGGGAGATAAGCTGCTGTTCACTATTCCGGCGCTGCTGTACTGGGTGCTGCCTGACTTCATGCCGTTCATACCAATAGATGACATCGGGGTAACGATGCTGCTGATGGGCTGGTTCGTCTCGCGGATGGACCGCAAATACCCGGCGCTGAAGAGCCTAAGATGACGGTTTTACGACAATTTTGACTGCTCTATCTGATGTATTTCAGCAATATGGTTGCTTTTACATCCTATATTCCTTAAAATGAATTATTGAGTATTTAAACTATAGATGCCCGGGAGATGGAATCGAATGAACGTCAAAATTACCCGCAATGCGGCTAAAGTGATAAAGAAAACTATGGAGCTTGAAGGCAACAGCGAGCTTAAACTGCGCGTAGCGATTACGCATTCCCACGGTGACCATGCCCACTACGGCCTGGATCTGGACACGCCTAAGGAGAACGACGTAGTCATCTCCACCGACAAAGAAATCGATGTTATTCTTGATCCGAACCAGCCGCTGCTGGACGGTGTGAAGATTGATTATCTCTACTTCCCTGAGGAAGGCTTCGTTATTACTAATCCGTCTAAAGGAAATCATGGCGATCACTAATTGATCCGCCCGTATTTTACGGACATAAAGAAGGGTTGCTTCATGGCTAACGATATAAGATTATGTGACGAGTGCAATCATATCAAAATGAAAAGCATCGTGCCCAAGCTGCTGAAGATGGCGCCTGACGCCGAGATCAAAACAGGCTGTATCTCCTACTGCGGACCTTGCGGCAAACGCCCGTTTGTCTATATCAACGGCCGTTACATCAGTGCTCCGACAGAAGATGAGGTGCTGGCCAAAGCGGAAGCTTTCGTCAAACAGCCGGCAGTGAAGAAATAGATCAGGTCTGGTAGAATTGTTTTGATAGTGTGATAGAACAAATACAGCCTCCGCATAAGTTTGCGGGGGTTGTTTTGTTTGAGATATGAGCGTTTGTCTATTTTAGTTCCCTGCACAGTACCTAGTATCTGAGTAATCATGTGGAGCTAAAGCGCAACTTTGCGGGATTATGTCGTGTGTGGGGGGAAGGTACTGTAAAAGGTGGCCGATAGATAAAAATCTTGCACAAAATACAACAATCGCAATGGGCAGACGTCCGAAACTCGGAAATCTTGCACGAAATACAACAATCTGAATTAGTGAGAGCTCAGTTAGGCTGAAATGCTGCATTTTGTACAACAATCGGGGTCCGAGTGGTGCCGTTCCAATGATAATCTTGCATTCTGTACAACATTCCGAGCCAGCTCCTAGGCTTGCAGTCCATGCTGAGTTATTCCTATGGCAAGCCTGCATATTGCAGCACTATTGGCGTAGCGCGCAGCAGCAGTGAAAACCGAAACAAGCCTTAAGTCCGCAGCACAGACCGGCTGCATGGAGCTTAAGGCTTGTTATTAGTTTGTTTAAGTGCCACCTCTGATAATCAAATCCGTACCGCCACTGCTAATTACGCGGAGGCAGCGGACCGAGGTATTGATAGTATTGGCATTCAATCCGGCCGTTGTAGAGCTTGCGGCGCTTGTCCGCTTTACGTCCGTAGTATTGCTCGAATTCCTTATACGGGCTGATGGCGAAGAAGGACCAGGTTGGCAGATAGAGCATCATCTCGCCGAATTGGCGGGTCAGCTTCTCCACTTCCGTATCGTTACTTATCCGCTCCCCGTATGGAGGGTTCGTGATAATACAGCCATACTCGCCTTCCGGGCGGGCCTTGGCGGCAGCGATATGCTTGAAGGTGATCTCACCGGAGAGTCCGGCGCTCTTGGCGGCGGCTTCGGCAATCTCAATCGCTGCCGGATCAATGTCGGTGCCGGTCAGCTGCAGCGGATAGTCGTCGCGCACAGCGTCGAAGGCTTCCTCGCGGGCTTCCTCCCACAGGCGCTGCGGGATCTCCGGCCAGTGCTCGGACGGGAAGGAGCGGCGCAGACCCGGTGCGATATTCCAGGCGATCATCGCGGCCTCGATCAGAATCGTACCGGAACCGCAGCATGGATCGTACAGCGGCCGGTGGCCGTTCCAGCGGCTGAGCTGGATCAGGGCTGCAGCCATGGTCTCCTTCAGCGGCGCTTCGGTGGCCTGGCGGCGGTAGCCGCGTTTATGCAGCGCCGGTCCGGTGGTGTCCAGGGTGATCAGCGCGATGTCATTCAGCAGAATAACTTCAACCACATAACGCGGCCCGTTCTCAGGGAACCACTCGGTATGGTAGGACAGCTTCAGCTTCTCGACAATCGCCTTCTTGACGATCCCCTGGCAGGCAGGAACACTTGTCAGCTGTGATTTGTGGGAGCGGCCTTCTACCGGGAATTCGCCGTTCTCGGGAATCCAGTCCTCCCAGTTGATGGCTTTGACGCCTTCGAACAGCTCATCGAAGGTTTTGGCCGGGAACTGGCCCATTTTGACCAATACACGGTCAGAGGTGCGCAGCCATAAATTGCAGCGGCAGATGTCGATGTAATCTCCGCTGAATAATACCCGTCCGTTCTCGACCGTGGTCTCATAACCCAGTTCGTTTAATTCACGCGCTACTACAGCCTCCAGCCCCATGGGGGCGGTGGCGATCAATTGTAATTTGCCCAAATGCTCTCAACTCCGTTTAACTTGTGGATAAATACGCAAAGCCAGTACAATAAGAGAAGCTTGCTCTCCATGTGAATGTGAACCATTAGAACGTTCAGATATCAGTATAGGGTAATGAAGAGATCTACACAATGCCCGTTCACGCTACACAAAATGAAATTTGAAGGAGAATACATATGCAGAATCAGGAAGAATACAGTGAACAGCTATATACAGAGGATGAATTACTATTAAAAGTCAAACAGGCCATCGCAGCAAACGGAATGCCGGAGGTGTCCATCGCTCCAGGCTACGGCAGACTGCTGACAATGCTGGTTACCCTTTCCCGCGCCACCCGGATACTTGAGATCGGTGCACTGGGCGGCTACAGCGGAATCTGCCTATGCCGTGGTTTATCGCAGAGCGGCAGCCTGACTTCCCTGGAGCTTAACGCTGACTATGGCAAGCTTGCACACGGCCATCTGGAGCAGGCGGGCTTCGGGGACGCGGTAGAATACAAAATCGGCCCCGCACTGGACAGCCTGAAGCAGCTCGAAGCGCAGGGCCAAAAGTATGATTTCTTCTTCATCGACGCCGACAAGGAGAATTATCCGAATTATCTGGAATATGCGATCCGGCTGGCATCGCCGGGTGCAATCATTGCCGGGGACAATATCTTCCTGCGAGGCCGCACGCTGAATACGGAGAAGAACGGACCTGCCGTTCAGGCGATGCGCCGCTTCAATGAGATGATTGCCGGCGATCCCCGCCTGACCAGCACACTGCTGCCGGCCTACGACGGACTAGCCTTGGCGATGGTTAAATAGCCTGTCCTCTGCAGGCGGAGCCCATACGCTCCACGCATACCAAAGTCTGTTAACGGAACAACCTGGGTTCTGTCTTCTTATATAACTTGAGCCTTACCCAGACCGTATTAATCAGCAGGAACGCGCCGGAGATGATGAACAGCCCTTCGATCCCGATATATCCGGACAGGAAGCCGCCGATGACTGCGCCCAGCATATTGCCGAGTGCCAGTGTGCTGCTGTTGAAGCCGAAGGCCCGGCTCTCCTTGCCGTCGGGCGTATAGGAACGGATGAGGGCGTTGACGCTCGGCAGCAGGCCGCCCATGAAGACGCCCATCAGGAAGCGGACGAGGATCAGCTGCCACACGCTGGTCACGAAGGCCTGCGGGATGAGGAACAGCGCCGCGCCAATCAGCGCATAGGTCAGTATCCGGTGGGCGCCTACCTTGTCGCTGAGCTTGCCGAGCAGCGGAGAAGCCAGCATGTTCGAAATACCGGTGACGGCACTGACCATGCCTGCCCAGAAGGCAATATTCACAGCGGAGCCGTGCAGCTTCTCCACGTAGAGCGGCAGCAGCGACATCGGGCTGATCATGGCGAACTGCAGCAGGAACGTTACGCCGAACAGTGCCGGCAGCTGCGGAACCTTAGCCAGCTCCTTGAAGCCTTCGAGCACAGAGACCTGCGGCACCTGCGCAGCTTCCACCCGGTCGAATTTCTCCTTGACCAGGAATAACGCCAGCAGGGAGGCGACGAACAAGAGCGCACCCACGACATAAAAGATCGGGCGGAACCCGATCCAGTCCGCCAGCAAGCCGCCGATCAGCGGACCGAGAATCGTACCGGCTACAGCGCCGGACTGCATCAGTCCCATCGCGAAGCCCATACGCGGCTTCGGGGTGGTTCCCGAGACCAGCGCGATGGAGGCGGGGTTGAAGCCGGAGATGGTTCCGTTCAGCAGGCGGAGCAGCAGCAGCTGCATCGGGGACTGCGCGAAGCCCATCAGCACGATAACAATTGCCATACCAAAGCTGGAGCGCAGCAGCATGATTTTGCGGCCGTATTTGTCGGCAAGCTTGCCCCACAGGGGCTGAAAGATAAACGAGGTCAAGAAGTTTGCGGCAAAAATAAGTCCGGCCCACATCCCGATCGCGTGATCTCCGGTCACACCCAGGTCTTTGGCGAGATAAAGGGACAGAAAAGGGGTAATCATAGTCATGCCGGCATTCACCAGAAACTGGCCAAACCAAAGCACCATGAGGTTGACTTTCCAGGTCTCCCAATTCTTCAAAGTGCTTTCACTTCCTTTCAGGGGATTCAAAGATAAATAGTTCACGAAAAATTGACATTATATCAGTATATCATAGTTTTTTAGCCGTGCAGTGCAACACTTGTCATAGTAATGTCATGGGATTGTCATTCCCTTAAGGGTGAAGCGGTTGTTACCCGCTGGCAAAAGGGGCATAATAATGATATGTGTTTTCTAAATATACTATCAAATCTAATGGAGATCTTATCATGACCTACAACGACACTTTTATCCGCGCCTGCAGACAGCAGAGCACGGAGCACGTTCCCGTATGGTACATGCGGCAGGCCGGCCGTTATGATCCCGAGTACCGTAAAATCAAGGAGAAATACTCGCTGCTGGAGATCTGCAGACAGCCGGAGCTTGCAGCTGAAGTAACCTTGATGCCTGTGCGCAAGCTGGGTGTGGACGCGGCCATCCTGTATTCCGACATTATGAATCCTGTAGCTTCCCTTGGCGTGGACTTCGACATCGTGAAGAATATTGGCCCGGTCATTGAGAATCCGATCCGCTCGGCGGCGGATGTCGACCGGCTGAAGCCGATTGATGTGGAAGGGGATCTGGGTCACATTCTGGAGACGATTGCCCTCCTCGACAAAGAGCTGGACGTGCCGCTGATCACTTTTGCAGGAGCACCTTTCACCATCGCCAGCTATCTGATTGAAGGCAGGCCCTCCAAGAGCTATCACCGCACCAAGGAAATGATGTTCAGCCAGCCCCGCGTGTGGGAGAAGCTGATGGAGAAGCTGGGCGATATGGTTATCGCATATCTTCGCGCCCATGTCGCAAGCGGCGGCAAGGCGTTCCAGCTGTTCGACAGCTGGGTTGGCGCGCTGGCCCCGCGTGATTTCGAAGCATATGTGCTGCCGACAATCACCCGGATTTTTGCCGAGCTGTCTGATCTGGACGTTCCGAAGATTTATTTCCCCGGTGTCAGCTCAGGGGAGCTGCTCCCCAGCCTGGCCAGGCTGCAAGCCGATGTGATCGGACTGGACTGGCGTGTAAGCCTGACCGAAGGCAGACGCAGAACGGGCGGAGGATTCGCGATTCAAGGCAATATGGATCCTTATCTGCTGACCGCACCAATGGACGTATTGAAAGAACGGACGAAAGAACTGATCGATGAAGGCATCAGACAGCCGGGTTATATTTTTAATCTGGGCCATGGATTATTTCCTGAAGCTTCATTGGACACACTTAAGGAATTAACGGATTATGTACATGAGTATTCGGCAGCGGCATTGAAACAGGCAGCAGGACCGCTCGCGTAATTAAAGCAAGGTACATGAGATAGCAGCAATTGCTGCTCTCTTTGTTTTTTATGAGCATAATGGAATTGTGAAATGAGCAGGCGCAGGACATTATTCGTAAAAGGGGATGGAAACCGTGACCACCAAAATTGGAGTACTCGTGATGTCGTACGGCACGCCTGAAAGTCTGGAGGATGTGGAGGCGTATTACACGCATATCCGCAGAGGCAATGCACCTTCCGCTGAACAGCTGAAAGAGCTGAAGGACCGCTACGAAGCCATTGTAGGAGGCGTGTTCCCGCTCAGGGAGAATACAGACCGCCAGGTGGAGGCCCTGCAGGCCAAGCTGAACAGCGGGCAGATTCAGTATGTCTGCTACCAGGGCCTGAAGCATGCCAGACCTTTCATTGAAGATGGTGTGGAGGCGATGGTCCGGGATGGGATTACCCAGGCGATAGGCATTGTGCTGGCCCCTCATTACTCGGTGATGAGCGTTGGAACCTATATCAAGCGGGCCAAGGAAAAAGCGGATGCCTGCGGAATTAATATGGAATTTGTCGAGAGTTACCATATGCATCCGGAGCTGATTGATGTGCTCAGCCGCCGGGTGACCGCGAAGCTGGATGAATTCGAGGAAACCGGAGCGGCGAGGGATGAAGTGCGTGTACTGTTCAGCGCACACAGCCTGCCGGAACGCATTCTGGCTATGGGCGATCCGTACCGTGACCAGCTGCTGGAAACCTCCAAAGCCATTGCCGATCAGGCAGGTGTGGAGTCCTGGCAGTTCACCTGGCAGAGCGCGGGCAGAACTGCAGAGCCGTGGCTGGGTCCGGATATTCTGGATACGCTGCGTGAGCTGGCTGAAGCTCAGGTGAAATATGTGCTGTCCGCTCCCATTGGCTTCGTATCTGACCACTTAGAGGTCCTGTACGATCTGGATATCGAGGCGCAGGCCTTGGCTTCAGAGCTGGATATGCGGCTGCTGCGGATTGATTCATTGAACAGCGATCCGGCATATATGTCTGTGCTTAGCGATGTGGTGCGTACGAAGGCCGGACAGTTACAGGTGAAGCAATCATGAGCGGTTCACCGCGCAAGGTAGTAATTATCGGCGGAGGCCTCAGCGGCCTCAGTGCCGCTTACTACGTCCGCAAGTTTTACCGGGAAGCCGGGATTCAGCCGGAAATTATATTGATTGAGAAGGATAAGTGCCTTGGCGGCAAAATCGAGACCCTGCACCGTGACGGCTTCGTCATTGAGAAAGGCCCGGACTCCTTCCTGGCCCGCAAAACAGCCATGGTTGATCTGGCCAGAGAGCTGGAGCTGGATCACGAGCTGGTGACCACGAATCCGAATGCCAAGAAGACTTACATATTGCAGCGAGGCAAGCTCCACCCGATGCCCGCAGGGCTTGTTCTGGGGATTCCTACGGAGCTGAAGCCGTTTCTGAAGAGCGGCCTCGTCTCCTTTGGCGGTAAAATGCGGGCGATGATGGATTTTGTACTTCCGCCGCGCCGCAGCTCCGAGGATGAATCGCTCGGTGACCTGATCGAGCGGCGTCTGGGTACAGAGGTGCTGGAGAATATGACCGAGCCCCTGCTCGCCGGTATTTATGCCGGTGATATGCGCAAGATCAGCCTCCAGGCTACTTTTCCGCAGTTCGGCGAGGTCGAACGCCAGTACGGCAGTCTGATCCGCGGGATGACGACCGGCAGGAAGCCGGCGGAGACCCATACCGGAACCAAGAAAAGCGCGTTCCTGACTTTCCGTCAGGGGCTGCAGAGCCTGGTGCATGCCCTGATCCATGATCTGCAGGATGCCCAGCAGCGGACCGGAACGGGAGCGGTGTCCATCAAAGTACGGAGCGGGGCGGGGGTATCCGCAGAGGCCTCTGCTGCACCGCGCTATGAGGTGGAGCTGGACAACGGTGAACTGCTGCAAGCTGATGATATCTATGTAACCGTGCAGAATTTCGCTGCCGCAGAGCTGCTGCGTCCGCATGTGGATGTATCCGCGCTGGATGCTGTCAATTATGTGTCAGTGGCTAATGTGGTCATGGCGTTTACCAAAAAGGATATCGTTACCGAATATGACGGATCCGGATTCCTGGTCCCCCGCAAAGAGGGGCGGAACATCACGGCCTGTACCTGGACTTCTACGAAATGGCTGCATACCAGCCCGGATGATAAGGTACTGCTGCGCTGTTACGTCGGACGGTCGGGGGATGAACAGAATGTAGACCTGCCGGATGAGGCGCTGGCTGAACTGGTGCGCAAAGACCTCAAGGAAATTATGGGGATCACTGCAGCTCCCCTGTTCACCGAGATTACCCGGCTCAGGCATTCCATGCCGCAATATCCGGTAGGCCATCCAGGCCGGATCGCCGGCCTGCGAAGTGAGCTGGAGGAGAAGCTGCCGGGTGTGTATGCTTTTGGCGCCGGCTATGACGGCATCGGCATGCCGGACTGCATTAAGCAGGCGAAGCTTACGGCTGAGACTGCTGCAGCCCATTTAGAGAAGCTGCCGGAACAACCGGCGGCTGTAACGGTATAACGGAAGCGGTGGAGCGGAGCAGTGGCGCTTCACCCTTTTTTTATTGGGGAATTTATAAAGTGCCGGAATAATCATTGAAGCCAAGGCCACGCTCCGCGGGGCGGGAAGACTATGGGTTACTTTGGAGCGACACGGAAGAGATATGCTATAATAGAAACACTTTAAGGGTAAAGGAGATTACCAGTACTCATGTATCCGCCGAGGTCACGCAGTAGACAGAGCAAGAAACATAGCAGCAAAAAGAGGCGCAGAACGGTCTGGGCATGGTTTAATGTAGTGTTGCTTCTGATGATTACCGGCCTGCTGGCCTATTCTTTCATGGATAACAAAGAGAAGGAGAGTTCAGCTCCTCCGGTAGCAGTGACTGAGCCGTCACCTTCGCCTGAAGCTTCTGCAACAGCGGCAGCTCCTGTGGAGGTGGCACCTACAGCAGAGGCTACAGCCAGTCCGGAGCCAACACCAGAAGCAACACCGGAGGCCACTGCGCTGCCTACGGAGACTGCGGAAGCCGTGATTACGCCTGTTTCAACGGTTAAGGAAGCGGCAGCAACGGCTGAACCTCAAGCGACAACGGGCAATCCTGGCGGCCTGATATCAGGCTTGCCTGAGAACTCTTCCGGCGGTACGGTGAAGCTGAATTTTGCCGGAGATGTTATCTTTGCCGGTAAGGTAGCGGAGCTGCTGCAGAAGAAGGGGTACGATTATTCTTACAGTGCACTTGACGGGATGTTCAAAAAGGATGATCTGACCGTGGTCAACCTGGAGACGCCGATCACTACTGGCGGTGTAGGTGCCGCGAACAAGCAATTTGTATTCAAGGGTGCCCCCGAAGCGCTGGATGCACTGAAATCAGCTGGCGTAGATGCGGTCAATCTGGCTAATAACCACACCCTGGATCAGGGGGAAGAGGGCTTGCTGGATACCCTGAAGCATCTGAGCAAGCGGGGCATTCCCTATGTCGGAGCAGGAAAGAACAGCAAGGAAGCTTACTCTGCGCAGTATTTTGAGCGGCAGGGTATCAAAATAGCCTTGCTCGGGTTCACACGGGTGATGCCGGTGATCGAATGGAAGGCCGAAGCAGGCAAGCCGGGCCTCGCCTCTGTCTATGACAGCGCAGAAGCACTCAAGGCCATTGCCGCTGCCAAGCAACAAGCCGATCTTGTCGTAGTCGTTGTCCATTGGGGCAAGGAGCGGATGGAGCAATATGACAAGACCCAGCAGACGCTGGGGCATAGCTTTATCGATGCGGGAGCCGATCTGGTGATGGGCGGACATCCGCATGTGCTGCAGGGGATTGAGCCCTACAAAGGGAAATGGATTGCCTACAGCACAGGCAACTTTATCTTCACACGTTCCAGTCTTCCGGCAACCTGGGAGACGGCTGTATTCCAGGCGGAATGCAGCAAGGAGGGACAATGTTCCCTTAAGCTGAGTCCGATGGATGCTGAGCTGGGACAACCGGTGCCGATGAATGAGGCGGACGGACAGCTTTTGCTGCATAAGGTTGAATCCTTATCTTCCGGTCTGGTCAAGATCCGCAATGATGGTACCGTTGTGCAGTCGGCCCAATAAATCCTACTTCTGCTGGAGGTGCCAATGATGATGAATAACATGTGTGTCGCCCACCGCGGATTTTCCGGCAAAGCCCCCGAGAATACGCTGGCGGCCGTCCGGATGGCGATAGCCCTGCCTTTTGTGCGGTGGATGGAGATTGATGTGCAGCTGACGAAGGACGGCGTGCCTGTGGTCATCCATGATTATTCGCTGGACCGCACGACCAATGGACACGGCAAGGTGAAGAACATGGATTATGAACATATACGGCGTCTGGATGCGGGGAGCTGGAAAGGGCGTGCTTTTCGCGGAGAACGGGTGCCCTCCCTGGAAGAAGTGCTCAGCCTGGCTTCAGGCAGACTGCGGCTTAACATTGAGCTGAAGACCAGCGGGGAGATGTACCCTGGCCTTGAGCAAGCGGTCATCGATCTGGTGAATACCATGGGAATGCGCGAGGATGTGGTGCTCACCTCCTTCGACGCCGGTGCGCTGCAGCGGATTAAGGAGCTGGACCCGCGGTTCCGTACCGGTCTGATCTATGATTCCAGGTCCGGCGATCCGGCCAAAAAGCTGAATGAGCTGGGCTGCTCCTTCTTATCCATCAGCTCCGACCGGCTTAGCCCGGTTCTGGCGAAATCCCTGGCTGAACGGGGCGTGAAGATCATGGCCTGGACAGTGAATAAAGCTAAGGAGATGCGGCGCTTATCCGCCATGCATTCGGATATCATGATCTGTACGAACCGCCCGGATATTTGGGGCGATATCTTTCTGCAGGCCTGACTTAGGATATAGACTAATCCATTAAAACGATCTATTCATTCTAATAATCTGAGAAGAAAGCGAGCTGAACGATCAATGAGTAGAGCGGTCAATAATGTGTACTGTGTGGGACGCAATTATAAATTACATGCGGAGGAACTCGGCAATCAGGTGCCGGCCGAGCCGCTGATCTTCCTGAAGCCGTCACATGCTGCTGTTGCGCTTGATAAAGCGATCATCCATCTGCCCAAAGATGCGGGACTGATCCATTATGAAGGTGAGCTGGTGCTGCGTATTGCGCGTGATTATGTGCCGGGGATGAGTGTGGAGGAATTGGTGGATGTGATGGCGCTGGGCCTCGACTTCACGCTCCGTGATGTGCATAATGATCTGCAGAAAAAAGGCCTGCCCTGGACACCAGCCAAGGGCTTCAAGAATGCGGCTCCGCTGACTCCCTACATTGCATTTCCGGAGCAGGAGGAGCTGGAAGCAACGGATTTCACCGTCCGCAAGAACGGAATTGAGGTCCAGCGCGGGAACGTGCAGAACATGATTTTCTCGCTGCAAAAAATTGTTGAATTCATTGCCTACCGCTACGGACTCGGCAAGGATGATATCATCTTCACCGGAACTCCTGCTGGCGTGGGACCTGTAGTGCCCGGCGATTCGTTCGAGCTGTTCTGGGGCGATACGCTAATGGGCACCTGCCTGATCGGTTAGGGCGATGTTATCAGGACTTGAAGTGCTGCAATGGCTGATCGGGGCCTGCGGTGCGCTGCTGGTCGCCGGGGCCGCTTACTGGAAGCAGTCGCTGAGCCTCTCGGGCATGCTGGCGGCGATAGTGATGGGAACCATCTACTTTGGGGCAGGCAATGCCTTCTGGTTCGGCATTCTGCTGCTGTTCTTCATCTCCTCCAGCCTGCTGTCGAAGCTTCATCATGAGAATAAGGCCGAGCTTGAGGCCACCTATGATAAGACAGGGCGCCGGGATGCCGGCCAGGTCTTCGCCAACGGCGGACTTGGCATGCTGCTGGTGCTGCTTAACGCGATTTATCCGCTGGAAATCTGGGGCTTTCTGTTTATCGGAGTCATGGCTACCGTGACCTCCGATACATGGGCAACAGAGATTGGGACGCTCGCTAAGCGTCCTCCCCGGTCTGTACTGACCGGGAAGGTGCTGCAGGCGGGCACCTCCGGCGGCGTATCGCTCCCGGGCACGCTGGCCGCTGCTGCCGGGGGTGCGCTGATCGGCGCGGCCTCCTGGCTGCTGCGGGCAGCCTCCGGCATGCCGGCGCATTCTCTGCTGACGCTGGCGCTTGCCGGACTGCTGGGCGGACTTGCCGGAGCCTTTGCCGACTCGGTGCTGGGGGCAACGGTGCAGCGGATGAACCGCTGCGCAGTCTGCGGCCGCGAGGTGGAAGCCTCGATGCACTGCGGTAAGCCGACCGTGTACGCCCGGGGCTGGCGCTGGATGGACAATGATACCGTGAATGCTGTAAGTTCAATTATAGGCGGCGTGGTGGCCCTGCTGGCCAGCTACATAGGAGCGGGATAGGAGATATGCGGGCCTTAGTTACGTTATCCGGCTACAATTTTATTATACAAGGTTGGGAGGTGAACCGTTGAGCAGCGCATCCGTACACAAACACAAACATGCAGCTATTCTGGATGCCGCTTATGAGCTTTTCGGTTCAGGCGGCTTCTACGAAACTAAGATGTCGGAAGTGGCAGAGCGTGCCGGAATTGCCAAGGGCACGGTCTATTTATATTTTAAAAGCAAAGAAGAGCTGTTCATGGCGGTTACCCGCCGGGATTGTGAAGGGTTCCTGGAGCAGCTTGAAGGCAAGCTGGGCACCTGCTCCAGACTGGCGGATAAGCTCTCCGTTATTGCCGAGCACCATCTGTTCTATTATTATGAACGCAAGCAGCATACGAAGCTGTTCTTCCGCGCACCCAATAATAATCCTGAGCTGGTAGACTATATGGCGCAGTTCATGGAAGCCTATATGCAGGCGGTAGTGAAGGTGCTGCTGGAAGGCGGGGCATCCGAGCCGGAATTGATGGCGCAGTCTTATATCGGTATGCTGGACCGTCTGAAGATGGATATCCTGTTTAACCCCGGCTTTGCGGAAGAAGATGCGTATAAGCGGGCAAAGTTTGCTGCGAACCTCTTCATCACAGGGGCGCTGGGCAGCTTGAATTCGGCACTCGGTGACCTTCCGTTTGAATAATCCTAAGAGATACAGCCAGACCTGGTTTATAAATATAAGGCAAGCGAGGACAACTGATGAATATTATGACCGTGGAACACCTCTCCAAGAGTTACGGGGAGAAAACATTATTCCTTGATGCATCCTTTGGCATGGACGACAGGGACAAGATTGGCGTCATTGGTGTCAACGGAACGGGTAAATCGACCTTTCTGAAGATTATCGCCGGGCTGGATACACCGGACGCCGGACAGATTGCCATCGGCAATGACGTGCGTGTACAGTATCTGGCGCAGAATCCGCCGTATGAGCCTGGCAATACCGTGCTGCAGCAGGTGTTTGCCGGAGATGATCCGGAGCTGGCCACGATGCGGGAGTACATGGAGATTATGTCTCTGCTGGAGCAGAATCCGGGCGATTCCGGGCTGGAAGCCAGACTCGTGCGGATCGGGCAGGCCATCGATGCCGCCGGCTCCTGGCAGCTGGAGAGCGAAGCCAAGATTGTCCTGACCAAGCTTGGGATCACACAATTTGATGCCCGGATGGAGAACCTCTCCGGCGGTCAACGCAAACGTGTAGCGCTTGCCGCAGCGCTGATTACGCCTTCAGAGCTGTTGATTCTGGATGAGCCTACCAACCATATCGATACGGATTCCGTAGCCTGGCTGGAGCAATATTTGCAGAAACGGCGCGGCGCCCTGCTGATGGTTACGCATGACCGTTATTTCCTGGAGCGCGTAGCCAGCGTAATGCTGGAGCTGGATGGAGGGAGCCTGTACCGCTATGAAGCGAACTACTCCCGCTTCCTGGAGCTGAAGGCTGACCGCGAAGAGCGCGAAGCCTCGGCGGAGCAGAAGCGCAAGAATCTGCTGCGCACCGAGCTGGCGTGGATCCGCCGGGGGGCCAAAGCACGATCCACGAAGCAGAAAGCGCGTATCGACCGCTTCGAGAAGCTGAAGGAGAGTACAGGTGGCGCTTCATCTGCCTCGATGGATATTTCCGTGGCTTCCACCAGACTGGGCCGCAAAATCATTGAGATCCAGGATCTCACGAAATCCATGGACGGCCGGACCCTGATTAAGGACCTGACCTATATCGCGGTGCCGCAGGACCGGGTGGGTATTGTCGGCAAGAACGGCAGCGGGAAGTCGACCCTGCTCAACCTGATCGCCGGAAAGCTTACGCCGGACAGCGGCGAGGTTCAGCTGGGGACAACCGTTAAGCTCGGCTACTTCACCCAGGAGCATCAGGATATGGATCTCAGCATGCGCGCGATTGAGTATGTGAAGGAAGAAGCGGAAATCATCAAGACTGCCGATGGCAGTGTCATCACCGCCGGGCAGATGCTGGAACGGTTCCTGTTCCCTCCGGCGATGCAGTGGACCCCGATCTCCAAGCTCTCCGGGGGCGAGAAGAGACGCCTCTACCTGCTGCGCGTGCTTATGGGAGCGCCGAATGTACTGCTGCTGGATGAGCCGACGAATGATCTGGATATCGGAACGCTGGCTGTGCTGGAGGACTATCTGGATGAATTCCCCGGCGTAGTCTTTACCGTATCGCATGACCGTTACTTCCTGGACCGTACCATAGATAAGCTGATTGCCTTCGAGGACGGATCGATCCGGCTGCATGTCGGTGACTATAGTGAATACGAAGAATGGCTGGCAAAGAATGTGCCTTCCGGCAGTGGTGGTTCCGGTAAGTCTGAAGGCGCTGGAGGCCGCAGTACTACTGCACCTGTAGAGCAGAGCGGTAATGCGCCAGCAGCCGCGCCGTCACGCGAGAAGCTGAAATTCACCTTCAAGGAGCAGAAGGAATACGAGGGCATCGACGAGGCCATCGAACAGGCCGAGCAGCATCTCGTAGATATCTCGGCAGAGATGGAGGCGGCCTTTGCCGACTCCGGTAAGCTCCAGGAGCTGGTGGATAAGCAGCGGCAGGCCGAAGCGGAGCTGGAGCGCCTGATGGAGCGCTGGACGTATCTGAATGAGCTGGCGGAGAAGATCGCGGGTAAGGCGTGAGGTTTGAAGCGCTTCGGGCTGGGTTAAGGTTGTGACCAACCTATCTCTGCTGCTCTCCTTCGTTGCGATATAAAATCCTGCCCAAATACAACATTTCCCTCATTTTATCGGCCCAAATCACCGATTGTTGTATAAAAGGCAGGATTTCAACTTTTTCAAGCGGCTTGGCAGGATTATTCTTGTATTTTGTACAACAATCCGCCTGAACAGCTTGTTATTCATGAATCAAAGTTGCAAAACGTACAACATTTATGTCCGCACTGCTGCTTCCTAACTCTAAGAAGTTTCAATTTAGCCGGCAACGAATCAAGTGTGGGGAATTGACGATTGTCGTATCTCCGCCAGTCTCTCAGCAACTGGCCGGTAATTTGAAGGGTTGTTATCTAAAGAGCAGTTATATAGTTATTAATTTCCCCTGTCAGAGTTAAATTGTAGAAGGAGGTCGCTGCCGGTGACAAATACTCTCGAAGCTGCCATTGCGCTGCGGACCTCCGGGCAAGCGGAGGAAGCAAGAGTCATGCTGCTTCAGCTGCTGTCAGCGGATGACAGCAATGCCGAGCTGTACTATCAGCTGGCCTGGACACATGATGTGCTCGGCATGGAACGCGAGGCCGTGTCCTATTATGAGCAGAGTCTTGCTCATGGTCTTCCGGATGAGGAGCAGAAGGCAGGTGCAATGCTGGGACTGGGAAGCACGTACCGGACGCTTGGGGCGTACTCACAGTCCCGGGAGCTGCTGGAGCAGGGCGTGCTTGAATTTCCGCATCGTGCGGAGTTCAAAGCCTTCCTCGCCATGACACTGCATAATCTGGGTGCGCATGCAGAGGCAATGGAGCTACTGCTTAAGCTGCTGTCCGAAACCTCTGCCGATGCAGGTATTCATAGTTACAGCAAGGCTATTATGTTCTATGCAGATAAGCTGGAGCAGGTATGGTGATATAAACGCGCAATAGGAAACCCGGCACCTGAAGTTCAGAGGCCGGGTTTCTTTTTTTTGCGCTGTGGAAGGAAATACAACATTAGATTTCCCAGGAATAGCTATGTACTATACAAGACGCACAAAAAAAACAACTAGCGAAAGAAGCATAATCAGTCACCGGATATCCACCGCGAACAGCGGTAATCATCAAGAAATCTGAGGGCGGGCAGCGGCCGGAAGTCCAAAGGTTCACCGCAGTGACGACTAAGCTTCAAATTCAAATCTTAAGTGCATCTTATATAGTAAATTTATGGTAGAATATTTTTGTGTATATGTGCTTAAATATAGAATAATTGTGGCTTCGATCTTACTGTTTGCGGAGGTGTGAATGATGAACATACGACTGAGAGAGATAGGCTTAAGTGTCATGTTTGTTTCTGCTGTTTTCTTCTTCGGAAGGCCGGATGTGACCGATGAAACCAATGAACACATTGAACACAATGTAGAGGCGCTCAAATATTACAAGAATACCTCTGCACCAGTTATAGCTCACCCTATTTCAGCTGATAACAAGCTGCCCCGCAGGCATGAGGAAACTTCAGAACAGAATCTGATTATAGCTGAAGTTGACTCCGGCAAAAGCCCCGTGCAGCTCATCCCGGTCTATAAGAACGGGGATGTGCCGCGAATTGAGCTTGTGCCATCCCGGTAAATTTCAATACATTACATTCTACTGTTGGATCGATTTTTAATAAATCAAACCTGAGAGTGAAGCGGACTGAGAAGCAGCTATATCTTCAAAAACACTCTTTGGGAGGATGATACGGACTGAGAATCCGTTATCTTATTCCATCAAGCCCTAAATGAGGCATAATCGGTCATATAAGGGCACTGAGTCCGCTTGGACAGCGAATCCGCTGGATCTGCTCAAATAGCGGATTTTCAGTCCTCTTCACCCGAAAATTATTATTCTATAGTAAAAAATTGGGAGACGTGTCTCCCGCAGATACTTTCCTTAGTTCAGCTTATCTTATACAGTTAACAGAAAGAGTGCTGTGCCAGTTATGAATGGAACTGGCACAGCACTCTTTGGTTATTACGCTATAGCATAGGTTTAAGCGCTGTGGCAAGCAGGAAGGCCCATGGCCGGATATGGCCACGGGCCCCGGTTATTTCCCGCCCGCCACGGCAATCATCTGCACGACCGGCCGCGAGTCGCCGGTCAGCACCACCTCGTCAGCGTTCATCTGCGATGAACCGTCTCCGTCGAGGAAGATCCCTTCCCGTCCCTCGCCGGGGACGGCCCGCTGCACGGCGGTGCGGAACTCCGCCGCCGTGCAGAGCGAATTCGTGACGAGCAGCCACAACTTGCCGGACTGGTCATAGACCAGCCCGGAGCGCAGGCGCCGCTCGCCCTCAAAGGGAAGATGCTCTGCGGCCGCCGCAGCTGCCCACAGCTCTTCATGCTGCAGGTTCATGCTGATCCCGCCCTGCGCCCAGTAATTGCCGCGGTCACTCACCGCCAGGTCGCCGCCGGAGGCAACGACCTGTACGCTGAACGCTCCCGCGGCTCCATCCCACACCAGGGTGCCACGCTCGTACTTCGCGTTGAACCAGCCGGAGCCGTAGCCCTGCGGTGCGCCGTTCACCGGCACGTCGTTCATGATGGCGATGGACAGCAGGTCATCGCCATAGAAGAAGCCGCCATTGATCCCATAGGCGGCAATCTGTCGCAGCGGCTGCCCTGCGCGCCGCAGCACGATATCCTCCGGCTTCACCGCCATCATATGCAGCTGAATCTCGCCTGAACTCTCGGCATAGATGTAACTATGAGGGAGGCCGTCAAAGACCTCATGCTCATCATCATCCGTCAGCCTAAGCGCAGCCAGGATGACCGCAAACAACACCAGCAGCACTGCGGTAGCAACAATCCACCACCTGCGGTGCCCCCGCAAACTCTGCAGCCATCCCCCAAACTCAAATCGCACCGACACAAGCATCCCTCCGCAAACTCCGCAGCATGGCATTAGTCTTCATAGTCTCTATGATTCAGTCCACACAGCCTAAGCTCTCCGTAAACCCCGCAGCATGGCATTAGCCTTCATAGTCTCCATGATTCAGTCCGCACAGCCTAAGCTCTCCGCAAACTCCGCAGCCATTTCTCTAGTTCAGTGCGCCCCAACATAAGCGGCAAGCAGCTTAGCAGTATTCAGCACGGCCTGCTTGTGTGTGCGCTCCATGGAGTGGGAGGCATGCACGCCCGGACCGATCAGCGCGGCCCGGATGTTATTCCCGCCACGCAGCGCCGCTGAAGCATCGGAGCCATACTGCGGATAGATATCTACCGCAAAAGGAATCGCCAGCCCGTTAGCGAGCTCAATCAGCTTACTGGTCATGGCATAGTCATAAGGTCCGGAGGAGTCTTTGGCACAGATGGAGACATCGGTCTCCTTGCAGCTCAGATCGTCACCCATAGCGCCCATATCCACAGCGATCATCTCGTTAATCCCGCCCGGAATCCAGGCTGCGCCGTGTCCGACTTCTTCGTAATTGGAGATCAGCAGGGACAGGTTATGGAGCGGCTTCCAGCCTTCGCGCCGGATGCTCTCCAGGAGGCCGAAGATGGCCGCTACGCTGGCTTTGTCGTCGAGATGCCGGGACTTAACATAACCGCTTGGCGTCAATACCGCACGGGCGTCAAAAGAAATGAAATCACCCACAGCAATGCCCAGCTTCAGCACATCATCTTTAGTGGAGACCACTTCATCAATACGGATTTCCATGTTCTCTTCTACGCGTTTGAAATCGCGCGCATCGGCATACACATGCACGGAAGGGTGGCTGCTCAGGATTGTACCGGTGTAGGTTAATCCGCTGCGCGTATGAATCGTGCAGTACTCATTCTCGATACTCTGCATGCTGAATCCGCCGACAGAGGTTAAGCGCAGGGAGCCGTTTGGTTTAATGGAGCGGACCATTGCGCCCAGTGTATCTACATGGGCACTGATCCCGATGGTGCGCGAAGGATCAAGTCCGGGAACAGTCAGGATCGCCCCGCCTTTCTCATTCCAGCTCAGCGGAATATTCAGTGCAGCCGCTTCTTCGGCCACAAGAGTCATCACCTGGGCGGTGAAGCCGCTGGGACTGGGGGTGTCGAGCAGTTTTTTGAGCAGGGTAAGGATATATTCTTCATTAGGCTGAATGTTAAGCAATGGGTGTTCCTCCTATTCGGTGTATGGTTATATCTGGGCTGATCCTTCTGAAGAGAGGACATCATTTGGGACAGTCAGAGAATCCATGGCATTGCCTGCATCACGGAGCTTGGTTAGCTCTGCGTTCAAGCTTTTAATCTGCTTCTGCAGCTTATATTGGCGGAAAATCCCGTAGGAACCTACAACAACGCCGCCGATCAGCGCGCAGCCAAGAATGACAAGAATAAGCGGGATGCTGACAACGTCGAAGCCGAAATTAACCGGTACCGTATCCACGTTCATGACAGCGAAAACAGCGGTCAGCAGTGCAAAGAATAAACCTAATATAAGTGACCATTGAAATTTCATAGTACTTCCTCCTCGGGCCATATTGACAATACAAATCCCCTGCCCGCAAAGGGCAAGGGATTACTGTAATACTAAGCTTTCTGCCTTACTTGGTCAACTGTTCCATCTGTTCAATCACACTTTCAAAGACGCTCATTGCTTCGCGGATCGGTTCAGGTGAAGACATATCGACGCCGGCTTTGGTCAGGATATTAATGGAATAATCACTGCCGCCGCTCTTCAGGAAGCCCAGGTAACGGTCTACCGCCGGTTTGCCTTCCTCCAGAATCTGTTTGGCGAAGCTGGTCGCCGCCGAGAATCCGGTAGCATATTTGTAGACGTAGAAGCTGTTATAGAAATGCGGAATCCGCGCCCATTCCATCTCGATATCCTTATCCACGACCATATCCTTACCGTAATACTTCACATTCAGGTCGTAGTAGATTGCAGAGAGGTCCTGAGGAGTAAGCGATTCGCCTTCTTCAGCACGCTGGTGAATAATCTTCTCGAATTCGGCGAACATCGTTTGCCGGAACACGGTAGTGCGGAACTGGTCGGCATAATAGGTGAGCAGGTACATTTTTTCCTTCGGATCGGTCGACTTGTTCAGCAGATAATCCATCAGCAGGGCTTCATTGGTGGTCGAAGCAACCTCTGCCAGGAAAATGGTGTACTGGGCATCCCGGTATTTCAGCGTCGTGTCTGAATAGTAGGAATGCAGGGCGTGGCCCATTTCATGCGCCAGTGTGAACATGCTGTTGAGGTTGTCATTATGGTTCAGCAGCACGTAAGGGTGGGTGCCGTAAGCTCCCCAGCTGTATGCGCCGGTGCGTTTGTTCTCATTCTCATAAACGTCAATCCAGCTTTTGTCGTAGCCTTCCTGCAGCACGCTTAGGTAGTCCTCGCCGAGCGGCTTAAGGCCTTCCTTAGTGATCTTCTTGGCTTCCTCAAAAGTAATATTCAGCTTGTATTCGTCCACGAGCGGGGCGAACAAATCGTACATATGTAACTCATCTACTCCAAGCAGCTTCTGGCGCAGCTTCATATAACGGTGCATCAGCGGCAGGCTCTCATGAATGGTGTCGATCAGATTAGTGTAGACTTCCTTCGGAATATTGTCACCGTAGAGGGACATTTCCAGCACGGAAGGGTATTTGCGCACACGCGAGTAAAATACATTCTTGTTCACATTCGCACTAAGCGTAGCGGCGATGGTGTTCTTTTGCTTGCCGTAGGTCTCATAGACCGCTTTGAAAGCGTTCTTGCGCACTTCACGGTCCGGGCTTTCCAGGAACTGAATGTAGCTTCCGTGGGTGAGCTCAACTTCCTCGCCATCTTCATTCTTGACCTTCGGGAATTTCAGATCCGCATTGTTCAGCATGCCGAACACAGTCTGCGGAGCCTGGGCAAGAGTGCCAACCTGAGCGAGCAATGCTTCTTCCGCTTTGGAGAGGACATGCGCTTTCTCACGCTTCATTTCCGTTAAGGTGAAGGTATAGTCAGAGAGAGAAGGATCGGCAATGAACTGGTCCAGGGTTTCGTTTGGCAGGGCCAGAATTTCCGGTGTGACAAAAGAAAGAGCTTCCCCGGCTTCAACGCCCAGCTTCTTGGCTTTTGAGGAGAGTGCCTGGTACTTAGGAGCCGCCGTATCTTCATCCTGGCGCATGTGCGCATAGACATAGAGGCGTTCGGTCAGCAGGGACAGCTTGTCGTCCAGCTCGAAGCATTTCTTGAGGGCCTGAGGAGAATCAAGCTTGCCCTGGAAGTCAGAGGCGCTTGTGATTAGCTCCTTCACTTCCTTGTATTCGGCATCCCATTGTTCCTCTGAAGCAAACATATCTTCAAGCTTCCAGCGGTTCTCGGCGGGTACTTCACTTCTCTTAGGTAATTGTTCCATAGAAATCCTCCTCGGTTGATGGGATGCAGCAGACATAGTCTCGGCCTGCGGCACTGCTGCGGACACATTTCCCGGCAGCAGGCCGAGAACAAGCAGCAGCGGGAGGGATTTGGAAGTAAACGACATGACAGCAGCCTCCTGAATCTTAAAGTAGGCTTAGTATGTCCTGCCAAATCCTGATTATTAATCTTAAAGTTACTTGCGGTGAAATTATGCGAGCATGCTGTAAATAATGAAGACAAAAGCGAGTGCAATCATGATGACTGCAGTTAAGGCCATGCCGCGTTTCAGACGCGGCGGCATCTTGTCCTTGCTCATAACGAGCACGGCACCCAGACACAGAACGACAATTACATAGATTACAAGGCTCTCATTGTTCATTCCCGCTTATACCTGTTTGAAGGCAGCGATGATATTCTTGTACTCTTCTTCATTGTCTTTGTAGGACTCTTTGTTGAAGCGGTTGTTGACCCACTGCATCATGGCCGGACGGCTCATGAAGGTATGTGTTTCTTCTCCCCATTGATCGGAAATTTCACGGAGGATAATATAACGTCCCTGAACTTCCACTGTCATCATATTCCATTTGTCTGTTTTGTATATTTCATGTTTTTTGATCATTATCATTACCACCCTGGCGATTTTTGGCTTTTGGCTCAATGATAACGCACCGGAGAAGGGAAAAGCAAATTAAATCACGAATACAGGGAAAAGATGGATTGCTTTACAAGTATAGATGGAGTATAATGTAAGCATACGCCATATATGGCGGTATTTTTAGGAGGTTGTTCATTTGAAAGGTACAGTAAAATGGTTTAACGCAGAAAAGGGTTATGGTTTCCTTCAAGTAGAAGGCGGCGAAGATGTATTCGTTCACTTCTCAGCAATTCAAGGCGACGGTTTCAAGACTTTGGATGAAGGCCAAGCGGTTGAATTCGATGTTACTGACGGTAACCGCGGTCCACAAGCAGCGAACGTAGTTAAATTATAAGATACGGTCAGGCAGAGCTTCTGCCAGCCGCAATATATATATTTGATGCAACACGCATTTGCATGAGTAGCAACAAGCAACTTAAGCAGCACACAGTTCTCCCGGGAACTGTGTTTTTTTATTTCTTCTATAGAATGATGAACGAGAATTAAGAGCGGAAATTAAGAAAGCCATGCTGTTCCCGGGCCCGGGAACAGCATGGCTGATTTTATTAGTGCCAGCATACGAAGCAAATAATCTTTACAGTTTGTTACAATACAATACTCAGAGCGGAGTCCTGGCTTTTCTCCGGAGCGGCCGGTCGGGGCCTCCCCCCACATCCATCAGATGCTTGGACAGGAAGCCGATAAAAGCAAGAATTGAGAATCCGGTAGCCACCATATAGAATACAATCCGTCCGGCATCCTGATAGATCAGGCCGCCGAAGGTACCGCTAAGCAGACCGGCACCGCTGGACCATACAACCGTGAACAGTGCCATTCCCGTTGCCCGGAGATGATCCGGGATAATCCGCGTGATATAACGGACGGCGGTTACATAATAGATGCCGAAGGAGACGCTGTGCATAGCCTGAATGGCAACTACAGCTCCCGGCTCCTGAGCCAGTGACATGAACAGGAACCGCAAGGCAAACATCAGGCTTGCGAAAGCAAGCAGCGGCAGTTCCTTGAACTTGTCGCCGTATTTGCTCAGCAGGAAGAAGATCGGGATCTCACTAAGAGCAGAAGCCAGCAATGCCCAGCCGATAATCTCATCCCCGGCATTCATTCCCTTGAGGCTGATGGTCAAAAAGGCTTCATTCATGCGGTAACCGATAGCGAGCAGAAAGACACAGCTGAAGAACCACAGCACTTCTTTTTGTAATAGAATTTCTTTGAGTCCGCCGCCTTTAAGCGGTTTGCCTGAAGCGTCCCCGCTTACATCTGCGGGAGCTGGCTCGCTGCGTTTCACATCCTTCAGTCCGAAGGTAATAAGCAGTGCGGTCACGACAATCACGATACAAATGCCTACGCTATATTCAGGACCAAGTGCTCTCAGCACATAACCGATCGTTAGGGCGAAGAACGAATACCCGAGCGAGCCGAATACACGGATTGCAATGAAGTTCCGGCCGTGACGCTGGGCAATTTTGATAGCCATGGTGTCCGCAAGCGGAAATACAGGGTAATAGAAGAAATAGAAAACGGACAAAATAAGCATAACACTCGAGAAATCTGCGGCTCTGGCGAGAATGATAGCGGTTACCAGCTGGCCTCCTAGCAGGAGGGCCATGATCTTCCGGACAGTGCCCAGACGATCACTCATCATGCTCCAGAACAGATTGGAGAGAATGGAGATCAGCGGGCCGACAGAGTAGAGCAGACCCATCTGCGGGCTGCTGAAGCCCAAATGTGAATAGAATAAAGGGAAATAGGATACAACCAGCACGCTGGTGCCGTATAAGGTGAACATAAAGGATCGCAGCCAGTTTTGATCGCTATATTGGCCGCCGCTCCGTCCTGCATACATGAACCTGCACTCCTCCGGATATGAAATAAGCCTAATCTCATACATTTAATGTCGAACGGGTAATAGTATAGCATAAAGCTGGTGAGGCAGGGGTTACGTTAAAAAACGTTTTTCTGAATCTTTCAAGGTTTTGCGAAAGTGATTTTGTTGTTTGTACAAATACGCTCTGCATATTATAATAATGATGATTTGGATAAGGAGACAACAATGTGGAGGCACTGTCATTGAATGAATTTGAGCAAGGCCGTTACCTTAGTCCGCGCGGTCCCATTGGACTGATGAACAGGGTCTACAAGTACGTGCTGCCGGAAGTGCGGGCATGCCTCGATTTCTGGCGCCAGGATGCAGAAGGGATTCCCGATCCCGAGCTCCGCAAGCAAGCGCTTGCCAGCATTGAAACGAAGCAGTTTCATTGCGAAGGCGGCGGTATTTATGCCGCCGGCAATTTGTCGATGAGACATATACTGATTCCGCTAATTGTTGCTTATCAGACGATCAGTGATTATTTGGACAACCTATGTGATCGCAGTACTTCGCTTGACCCTGCCGATTTCCGGCTGCTGCATCAATCCATGCTTGATGCTATTAACCCAGAGGCGGAGCCGGTGAATTACTACGCGCTGCGCAATGAACAGAATGACGGCGGATATTTGTACAGGCTGGTCCGCAAATGCCAGGAGATGACCTCTCAGCTTCCCGGATATGCCGCCGCCGCAGCTGAGATTCATGATCTGGCCGTATTGTACACCGATCTTCAGGTCTATAAGCACATTCGTCCGGAGCTCAGGGAAGCCGCCCTGAAGGAATGGTGGGAGAGAGAGGGCCATCGTGCACCTCATCTCGGGTGGAATGAGTTTGCAGCCGCAACCGGTTCAACCCTTGGCGTCTTTATGCTTTTTTTGGCCTCATGTGATCCCAAGCTAAGCCTAAGCGCATCGGCTTCGATTCGTGCTGCTTACTTTCCGCATGTGTGCGGACTGCACATTATGCTGGATTATCTGATTGACCAGGACGAAGACCGGGCAGGCGGTGACCTCAATTTCTGCAATTATTATGACGACACTGATACCATGCTGAATCGGATCGCTTCCATCGTGGAGTGGGCCCGCAAGGATGTCCGGACTCTTCCCGAGACCTCAATGCATCGTATGGTCATCGAGGGGCTCTTGGCACTTTATTTATCCGATCCAAAAGTCAGCGAACAGCGGGAGGTTCGCTCTGTATCCAAACGGCTGATGAGAAAAAGCCCGCTGACCCGGCTATTCTTCTTCGTTAACAGCCGCTGGATACGCAAACACATGTATTAGTCGCACTAGATGCTGCCGGGGCTCATTCTGACACGGAGGACATCCGGCGCAATTTTAAGGAGGAACAAACAGAATGGCAAACGTAAAAAAAATCGCAGTACTAACCAGTGGAGGAGATTCACAGGGCATGAACGCCGCTGTACGTGCGGTTGTCCGCAGTGCGATCTACTTCGGAATTGAAGTGTTCGGCATTCAGCGCGGGTATCAGGGTCTGCTCAACCGTGATATTTTCCCAATGGATCTGCGCAGTGTGGGTGACATTATCCAGCGCGGAGGTACCATTCTGCAATCTGCACGCTGTCTGGAGTTCCTGAAGCCTGAAGGCCAGCAGAGAGGTGCTGACATTCTTAATGAAATGGGCATTGACGGCCTGGTAGTCATCGGCGGTGACGGTTCTTACAAAGGAGCCAACAAACTCAGCAAGCTGGGTATTAACACCATGGCTCTGCCGGGTACCATCGATAATGATATTTCCTTCACAGATTATACGATTGGCTTCGATACAGCCGTAGGCGTTGTTGTAGATGCGATTAACAAACTGCGTGACACCATGTCTTCCCATGAGCGTTCTTCGATCGTGGAAGTTATGGGCCGCCATTGCGGAGACATCGCGCTGCATGCAGGTCTTGCCTCCGGTGCAGAAACGATTCTTGTGCCTGAAATGCCGTATGACCTGAATGAAGTAGCAGACCGGATGAAGGACAATTTTGCCCGCGGCAAACGCCACAGTATTGTAATTGTTGCTGAAGGCGTAGGCAAAGGCGAAGATGTGGCACAGGCGCTCAAGGACCGCCATGCTTCTCTGGATGCCCGTGTAACGGTTCTGGGACATATCCAGCGCGGAGGTACACCTACTCCTGGTGACCGCAACCTGGCCAGCCGTCTGGGTGACTTCGCAGTCCGCAAGCTGATTGAGGGCGAATCGGACAAAGCATGCGGAATTATCAAGGGTGAACTGACTCTTACTGATATTGATAAAGTTGTGAACACTAAGAAAGACTTCGACACGGATCTGTATGAATTGGCTTCCCGTTTGTCCCAATAGGAACTATTATATTGCCTTTAAGACCGCCTGGAGACAGGCGGTCTTTTTCCTGTGATCATAATTAGAAGGATATGCTTAACTCGATATTTCTTTGCTCTGAGCTGGAAAAGATAAATAGTATTATTCCATATACGGGTGCCATGACCTACAGCAAAACATCTTTTTCTCACTTGACTATATACCCCCACCCGTATATATTTATACCCGTAGGGGTATTATTTATAAGGGGGAACTAGAAGTGGGAAGAACTATTGTCATTATTGGCGGAGTAGCAGGAGGAGCGTCAGCTGCTGCACGTTTAAGAAGATTGAATGAGGAAGACCGGATTATTATTCTGGAACGTGGAGAGCATGTTTCCTTTGCCAACTGCGGGCTGCCCTATTACATCGGAGAAACTATTGATTCCAGAGAAAAGCTGTTTCTGCAGACACCTGCCGGTATACGGGCCCGGTTCAATATCGATGTGAGAGTATTTACTGAGGCCACGCAGATTGACCGTGAACATAAGCGGGTAGAGTGCCGGAATAGTAAGACCGGAGAGGTTGAACAAATTCCATACAATATTATAGTGCTGTCTCCGGGTGCGCGGCCGATAGTGCCGTCTATTGAGGGTATTTCTGCAGCGGAGAATCTGTTCACCCTAAGAAATATTCCCGATACCGACCGTATCAAAGCTTATGTAGACCGCCGAAAGCCCCGACATGCTACAGTTATCGGCGCAGGCTTTATCGGCCTTGAAATGGCGGAGAATCTGCGGGAGCGGGGTCTTGAAGTAACTGTAATTGACCGGGGACAGCAGATTCTCAATCCGCTCGATCCGGAAATGGCCCGCCCGCTGGAAGAGCATATGCGGCTGCATGGTGTTGAAGTGCGGCTGAATGAAGGTGTAGAAGCTTTTGAACAACAGGGCAGCCTGCTGCGCCTCTCCTCCGGTGAAGTGCTCAGTACCGATATGGTGATTTTGGCAATTGGTGTCAGTCCCGAGAATGATCTGGCACGCAGCAGCGGGCTTGCACTTGGTGTCCGTGGAGCAGTTAAAGTAAATGCCCAATTACAGACCAGTGATCCGGCCATCTATGCCGTTGGGGATGTCATTGAAGTCAAGGACCGTATTCAAGGGTTTGATACCATGGTTTCTCTTGCCTGGGGGGCGAACCGGCAGGGCCGTCTCGCCGCAGATCATATTAATGGGCGCGAAGCTTCATACAATGGGGCAATGGGAACGGCGATTATTAAGATTTTTGGTTTAACTGCCGCTCTTACCGGTAATAACGAGAAGACGCTTAAGTCTCTTGGGGTACCTTATGAAGCGGTGCATATACATCCGAATTCCCATGCCGGATATTATCCCGGTGCTGCACCGATAGCCATGAAGCTGTTATTCAATCCGCAGACAGGAGCCATTTACGGAGCGCAGGCGGCGGGCAGCACCGGTGTTGATAAAAGAATCGATGTAATTGCCACAGCCATCCGCGGCAATCTTAAGGCTAATGAGCTGGCCGATATAGAATTGTCATATGCTCCTCCATACTCCTCAGCCAAGGACCCGGTAAATATGGCAGGCTACGTAGCCTCCAATCTGCTGGAGGGACTTGTAGCAAACCTCCAGTGGCATGAGGTGGATGACTTTTCGCACGGCGGCGGACTTATCATTGATGTGAGGGAAGAAGTGGAACGGTCAGCAGGCTATATACCCGGCTCTATAAACATTCCGCTGCCAGAGCTGAGAGAGCGTCTAACGGAAATCCCGCGGGATAAGGAAATTGCGGTATCCTGCCAGGTAGGGCTGCGCGGCTATATTGCTGCCAGAATACTAAGCCAAAACGGTTATCAGGTAAGGAATGTTGACGGTGGATATAAGACTTATGCTGTGATGGAAGAAAGTCAGCTGCAGAGTACCGGGAAGCGCAAGGCTTCGTCCGGTTCAGCGGCTCCTGCCAATGCCGTGAATAACCGGACAGAACACGGGAATGAACAGCGTCTTATACTGGATGCTTGCGGTTTGCAATGTCCGGGCCCTATACTCAAAGTATATGAGACAGTAAAGTCAATGGAAGATGGCCAGAGGGTTGAGATTTCTGCAACGGATTTTGGTTTTGCCGCTGACATCAGGCAGTGGTGCAGCAAGACGCATAACACCCTGGAATCTGTAGATGTATCTGAGGGCAAAGTGAAGGCGCTGGTACGCAAAGGGTCATGGAATACAGCAGATGATGTGTTTCAGGTGCAGAATCCCCAAGTCACAGAAGGGACGACCATGGTTGTCTTCAGCGGCGATCTGGACAAAACCATTGCATCCTTCATCATTGCCTCAGGTGCTGCCGCGATGGGGAAGCAGGTAACGATGTTCTTTACTTTCTGGGGGCTGAATGTGCTGCGGCGCGGGCAGACCCCGCAGGTGAAGAAAGCCGGACTCGACAGAATGTTTGGAATGATGATGCCGCAAGGGACACGTAAGCTACCCTTATCAAGAATGAATATGGGCGGGCTGGGTGCGCGGCTGATCCGCTACACGATGAAACGCAAGAATGTAGATTCACTGGAGCAGCTTATGCAGGGGGCGCTTAATGCCGGTGTGAAGCTGATGGCTTGTTCTATGAGTATGGACATCATGGGTATATCACAGGAAGAATTGATAGAAGGGGTAGAGATCGGCGGTGTTGCCAGCTATCTCGGTGCCGCAGAGGATTCGGGAGTTAATCTGTTCATTTAAAGGGGCGAAGAAACCGTGGAATATGACAAGGCAATAATAAACAGATTGAAGCGTATAGAAGGTCAGGTTAGGGGTGTTCTCAGCATGCTGGAGGAGGGCAAGGATTGCCGGGAGATTGTAACCCAGCTGACCGCGATCAGAACCGCCGTAGACCGCACTGCTGGTGCAGTTATTGGAGACAATCTGGAGCACTGCATTCAGGAGGAGCTGGCAAAGGGAAATACTCCGGATCAGGTCATCAAGGAAGCAGTACAACTGCTTGTGAAAAGCCGGTAAAATAGAACAGCCGCAGACAGGAGGATTAACCTCTTGCCTGCGGCTGTTTTTCGAATATAAGCTGTAAATTACTCAAGCCTTCTCAAGAGCGAATCTTCGCTGCACCCGAATGAGCCGCGACAGCAGCAGAATAGCTCCAATAGCCAGACCCGTAATCAGCCCGATCCAGTAGCCGTAAGCGCCCAGATCCGTATAAGTGGCGAGCAGATAGCCAACCGGAAGACCAATTACCCAGTATGCAACGAAGCAAATGATGAAGGCAGGGGTAACATCCTTATACCCCCGCAGAACACCTTGAATTGGAGTTGCGATAGCATCGGAGATTTGGAAAAAGATTGCATAGATCAGGAAATGCTGAATTAGCGATATCACTTCAGGTGCATCCGAATATAGCCCGGCGACATGGCTGCCGGCAAACAGCAGCACCAGCGCGGTAAGCAGGGAGAGGACCGCTGCCGTACCAATGCCCATGAATCCGTACTGGCGGGCATCCTTAAGCCGGCCGGAGCCGCTCTCGAAACCGACAAGTATCGTCAGACTCATACAGATGCTCAGCGGAATCATATACAGGGTGGACGCGAAGTTGATCGCTGCCTGGTGGGCTGCAATAGTAACCGTATCAAAGCGGCTCATAAGCAGCGTTACGGCTGAGAAAACCGCAGTTTCAAAAAAGATTGAGAAGCCGATAGGTACACCGATCTTCAGCAGTTCCTTAAAGCTGCCCAGCGACATGGCATGGAATTTGCGGAAGAGCTGCAGGCCTCTGAAGGGCTCGGCACGATAGATAAAGACCAGGGAAATCAGGAAGATTACCCAGTATGTAATGGCTGAGGCTACACCGGCACCTACTCCGCCAAGGCGGGGGAATCCGAAGTTACCGAAGATCAGAAGGTAATTGAGTCCCACGTTAACCGGAAGAGCAATCAGTGTGATGAACATCGAGACGCGGGTCTGACCCAGTGCGTCAATGCAGCTGCGGACTACGGTATAGCCGAACAACGGTATGATGCCAAAAGAAATCGCCCGCAGGAACCGGAATGCGATATCGCGTACCTCTGGCTCCAGGTTCATGAAATTGAGTACCGGCGATAAGGCCAATCCGCCCAGAATGAGCACCAGCACCGATACGAGCAAGGAGAGCCACATGCCTTGCATGACCTGGTGGGCGACATCTTTATTGCGGCGGCTGCCGATCAGATGGGAG
The DNA here is from genome assembly GCF_038000205.1 of Paenibacillus sp. FSL R10-2771. NCBI lineage: Bacteria > Bacillati > Bacillota > Bacilli > Caryophanales > Paenibacillaceae > Paenibacillus > Paenibacillus sp. FSL R10-2771. Next base: position 4,477,287 of record NZ_JBBOBM010000001.1, on the reverse strand, counting down.
ACAATCGGCGTAATTCCCATTAGAATCCCGCTTAGTCCGGTCTGGATCGGAATCCACAAGCTTGTGCCGATAGCAACACCGGCGAGATCGTTCGTGCCGAATTTACCGGACATGTTCGTATCGAAGAAAGTAATGGCTGACAAGGCGATTTGAGTAATAAGGATCGGAAGCAGGATATGCAGAAACTGTCCGGCTTTTTGTTTAATGGAAGAAGTCTGTTTCATAATAGTGGGTGCCCCGTTATCTTAATAGTAGTTGTAGGATGTACTTGCTTAATTCTCAGTAAAAAACCCGGCAGCTGCCGGGTTCCGGATCGTCTTATGGTGATGTCTTATGGAGATTGGATACATCAGATAATTGCTGTAAGCTTATTGTTCGTAATCCACTTCCGAGGTATAACGGTTATTGGCATTCCAGAGCAGGAATTCATCCACGTTCTCGTCTTTCAAGGCGCGGATCTGGTCTTCAACCTGCTTTTTGCCGTATTTGACATAATGGCCGCTGCCGAGCCAGCTGGCGGTGAAATCCTGTATCCATGGACGAATTACCGGCTTGTAGCTGCCGAGCGGATCAAGCTTCTTGTGCGTATCGACCATTGAGCCTTTGATTGTAGCATAAGGGTCCTTGTCCGGATCTTTGACGTCAAACCAGCCGGTAGAGTAATGGCTTGGATAGACCATCGGGCTGATGACATCCACATTCTTCGATATTTTGACGAAATCCTGGCCAATGCCCTCTGCTGCAGGAACTGACGCTGCATAGCCGAAAATATCAACAGATACACGTACGCCCAGCGGCGCGAGCTCTGCTTTGGCATATTTGACAAAGTCGGCAATGATTTCTACACGCGGTCTGTCACTCTTGGTGTATTTCAATGTATCTGCACGTTTCTCGAAGCCTTCAGGGAAGCGTACATAGTCAAATTGAATTTCCTTGAATCCGAGCTTCGCGGCTTCTTTGGCAATATCCACATTGTACTTCCACACCGCTTCATTATAAGGATTCACGAAGCTGTCTCCGCCTTTGTTAGCCCAGACTGAGCCGTCGGTATTTACAAAGGATAATTCCTTGTTCTTCTTGGCCAATACAGAGTCCTTGAAAACAACAATCCGGGCAATCGGATATACGTCATGCTCCTTCAGACGTGTCATCAGCTTGTTGATGTCTCCAATGAACGGCTGGGGATGTCCCATTTGCTGGAGCTCTGTGTTATCCGTTTTGTATGTGATGTAACCCGCGTCATCCTTGATATCGATGACCATGGAATTCAGTTCCGTCTTGTCGAGCAGAGCGAGCAGGGTTTCCATGCGTTCGCCCCCGGCGCTGTAGGCTGTTACATAAATCCCCTTAACCTTAGGTGCATCCGGCTGCGGATCGGTATGAAGTGCTGCGTCTGGTGTTGCGCTTGGTGAGGGTGCTGCCGTGCTGCCAGCTCCACCCGGTGTAATCGCTGTTGCCTCTGGATTCGTAGTGTGTTCTGCGACGATGGGGGGATTCATGGCGCTCTGCAGTGCTGCTGCCACATCAGCGTCGTGGCCGTTATTCGGCACTCCAACGCCTCCCAGGGCCATCATCAGTAATGCCCAGGTGATGTTCATTCGTTATTCGCTCCCTTTATGTACATTCCCTTAAAGTATAAAGTAACGGATGCACTCAAAAAGAACAGACTTGTAACAATACCCGTAATTTTTGGTGTCATAAAAAACCGCTCTTGTTGTTTATAAACGGGATGTACGGATTTTGAACCGCTGAATTAAAAAGTAAATGCCGCTCGGATCCGGCACGAAGGCCGAATCCGAAGCGGCAACTATAAAAACTTGCTCTTAGGGCAGCTTGCTTAGTGAAGATACGCAGAATTCTGATGCTCGCAAATGCTGTAATGGATGATATCCATGGCATCTGCCGGTTCCAGAATGCTTAGACCGTCACGCAGAACGATTACAGAATTGAGTTCGTCCTGCTTCAGAAACGGTATCATATCGGGATACCACCTCATGACGATTGCTGACAGTTTTACCGTTTCCATTTCCACAAAAATCACCCTTTCCTTTTTCGAATCGAACTGAATTAGAATTCAGGGTCCACCCGGAAAAACGAAGTGCCTGGAAAAAAGAGGGGTAAATCACAATCTTCATGAAATTGATAAGGGTCCTGCGTGGTACTAATATATCACAATTTTAAAATATGCGCATTTTTTTCGGAGCCTATCTTTTGCGGAAAGACCCCATAACCCCGACTGTTTCAACGATGTTTACAAAAGCCTGCGGGTCGCTTGTTTTGATGATCCGTTTGAGCTCTGCGAGTTCGTACCGTGTGGTCACTGTCATTAGCATGTCCCGTTCCACATGAGAATAAGCACCTTCCGTCTTAATCTTTGTGACACCGCGCTGAAGCCCCAGCAATTGCTGCAGAAGCTCATCCGTCCGGGTTGTTACTATATAGACGGTGACTTTGATGTGGCTGACATGAATCAGATCGACGACCTTGCCGCTTACATAAATGGAGACCATGGATGCAAGTGCCAGGTTCCAGTTGTTATCGAAATAAGCTGCGGCCAGAATAACGAGCCCGTTAAGGCCGACCAGGACATTGCCAATCGGGAAATCGCGGTAACGTGTAATAATCGAGCCCAGAATATCGAAACCGCCGGACGAACCGCCCACACGGAAAGACACTCCGGCCCCGACACCTACAAGCACCCCTCCGAAGACGGAAGCCAGCAGCATATCCGAGGATACCTGATGCACCGGTACCAGGGTCATCAGCCAGGTTGTGGCTCCGACAGAGAGGATACTGAGGATAATGAACCTCCGTCCAAGCTGGAACCAGCCGGCGGCAAGCAGTGGCACATTAAAGAGTAAATACAGCAGGCTGATGTTAAATGGAGTGAAGTAACCGACCAGCATGGCCAGGCCTGATACTCCTCCACTGAGCAGTCTGTGCGGGATCAGGAACAGATTGAAGCCGCAGGCAATCATCGCAGAACCGAAGATTACGGCCATATAACTCCCGAATAGTCTGAGTTTCAACAAACAAATTCACCTCTATGTTTAATGTAAGTAATGAAAGAAAGGAATGTACTGGTATTCCTGATCCGGTTTGTGATATAATGTATAGGATATTCTTGAGTAGGACGTTACAATGGTATTTTTGCATTGCTTAGAATGCGAAGTTACAGTTGTCAGGTATATGTAGTGGCCTGATCATAGGACATTTTTTTTGTCCCAATACGCGCTAAACCATGCAGGAAATACGGCATGATTGGACAGCCTATAAATGTGTTTACCGCTACTTAAGAATACAGACAAGCATGTGGAATGTCCACTGTATAGAAGGAGCATGAATAATTTGAAAACATTCGCAGAATTCGGCTTGGAGCCAAAAGTGCTACAGGCAATCACTGAACTAGGATTTGAGGAAGCAACACCCATTCAGGAGCAAGCTATCCCGCTTGCAATGGCCGGATCGGATCTGATCGGCCAGGCACAGACGGGTACAGGTAAGACCGCTGCTTTCGGGATTCCCCTCATTTCCAAGATCGCCCGGGAAGAAGAGAAAATTGTTGCATTGATTATGACGCCTACACGCGAGCTTGCTATCCAAGTAGCAGAAGAAATCGGCAAATTGACCCGCTTCAAGGGACTTCGTTCACTGGCCATCTACGGCGGGCAGGATATCGGCCGTCAAATCCGCGGACTTAAGAAGAAACCACAGATTATTATTGGTACTCCTGGACGTCTCCTGGATCATATCAACCGCAAAACCATCCGTCTTGATGATGTACAGACCATTGTACTTGATGAAGCTGATGAAATGCTGGATATGGGATTCATGGAGGATATCCAGACGATCCTCAAGCTCGTTCCGGAAGAACGCCAGACGATGCTCTTCTCGGCTACTATGCCTCCTAACATTCAACGTCTTGCCCAGCAGTTCCTGAAGAACCCACAGCATGTATCCGTAATTCCTAAGCAAATCAGTGCACCGCTAATCGATCAGGCTTATATTGAAGTTCCTGAACGCCAGAAGTTCGAAGCGCTCAGCCGTTTGATTGATATGGAGTCCCCTGATCTGGCTATCGTCTTCGGCCGTACCAAACGCCGGGTAGACGAGCTTGCTGAAGGACTGCAGAAACGCGGATATTCCGCTGATGGCCTGCATGGTGACTTGTCGCAGAACCAGCGCGATGCTGTAATGCGCAAATTCCGCGACGGCAGTATTGATGTACTGGTTGCTACAGACGTTGCAGCCCGCGGTCTGGACGTTTCCGGTGTAACTCATGTAATTAACTTTGACCTTCCGCAGGATCCGGAAAGCTATGTACACCGTATCGGCCGTACCGGCCGTGCCGGTAAAGAAGGAACTGCATGGTCCTTCGTAACTCCTCGCGAAATGGATCACCTGCACCTGATCGAACGTGTTACCCGTCACCGCATTACCCGTAAACCGCTTCCTACTATGGCTGAGGCTATTGAAGGCAAACAGCGCATTACAGCTGAACGTCTGCTGGCAATGGTTGAGGACGGCGGCGAACTGAACGAATACAAAGGTATTGCCATTCAATTGCTGGAACAATATGATTCTGTACAGCTGCTATCCGCAGCTATGAAGCTTCTTACCGGCGATAACAAGGATGCGCAAATCGAGCTGACTCCTGAAGATCCGATCCGCGCGAAACGCCGCGGAGGCAAGAACGATATCCGCAGCGGACGCAAGCCTAACGGCGGCGGCTATGGCGGCAACCGTACAGGCTCCGGAACTGGCAGCAGCAGTGGCGGCGGCTATCGCGGTAACCGTGATAATGCCAGCAGCGGCGGAAGCACGCGTGGCGGCTACAGCAGCGGCTATGGCAGCAACAGCGGCAGCAGCTACGGCGGCGGCTACAAAGGCAACCGTGATGCGGGAGCAGGACGCGATGGCGGTGCAAGCCGCAGCGCAGACCGTAAACCGTCGGCCCGCCCAAGCAGCACAAGCACCCGTCCGGCTAAACAGGATTACGACGTTTAAGCATTGTGTTTGACATAGGAAGAAGACGAGCGACCGCGAGCGGTTCTCGTCTTCTTTTTTTTGCAGAGATAAGAATTTATATGCTTCGAGTAATACCTTATCCTTATCATGCACGATTAGATGAAAGTGCGGGTAATAATGACGAGCAGGATGAACAGGACCAGAATGGTGCCGGTGGAAGTCCAAGGATTGCAGCAACCGGGTGCGGACATGGGATTAACCTCCTTTAAACAGTGGTTGTTGTGGTTACGATTCTAATATATGGACGAATCACAGAGCTTGCGTAGACACTTACCTATAACTTGTAAACTTGGGCGCTGGAAAAGTCCGGGTCAAATAGGGTATAGTTAAGATACGCAGTATGCGCTAGATAGACAGGAGGAAGGGAATTGGAGTTTAAGGGAGCAATGGGCGGTTTATACCGCATCACAGAATGGATATCACGTATTGCCTTCAGTAATATTTTGTGGGCACTGTGTTCGGTTCCGTTTCTGTTCGCAGGAGTTATGAAGATGATTATGCTGGGTTCGGAAGCAGGCGGACCGAATGAGCAGATCACGCTCAACTGGGTACTTGGCGTACTCGCGCCATTCACTGTATTTCCCGCTACGGCGGCGTTGTTTACAGTGGTGCGCAAATGGGTGATGGGCAACACAGATGTAAGCACATTCCGCACTTTTTTTCAGGGGTACAAAGAGAATTATTTCAAAAGCATGCTTGGAGGTATTATCTACACCCTGCTGTTCGTGATTATGTACGTTGATGTTACCGTATACATGACACAAATGGCCAATTTCAAAATCGTCGGTATCCTGATGCTCGTGCTGATGATTATTTTGTTCGTTTCCATGTTCAATTTCTTCTCGATCGTGGTTCATTACCAGATGACCTTCAAGGAAGTGGTGACCAACTCCATTCTGTTGACCATCGCCCGGCCGATCCGTGTATTCTCAACACTAATTGGTTCAGCGGTTCTTCTCTATATAGGTCTGCGGTATCCGGTGCTCTACGCTCTTTGTATTCCTACATTCATTGCTATGCTTGCTTTCTTTAACTTCTATGCAACGTACAACAAGCTGCAGCTGCAGGTGGAGAAGAAGAAGCTGGCTGAAGAGCAGGCGGCGCTGGAAGCAGCCGAGAATGAAGGCATGCCTTCTGACGAGGATGATGAGGAAGCGGAAGAGGGTATTAACCTCAAGAAGAGTTAACATTCCGGTAACCGAAAGATCAATAATTTTGACGGAAATTTATTCCAGTGTTAATTAAAGCGCATACAGGTTTACTTTTTCGTTAAAACGCAATATAATATTAATAAATCCTGCGATGTACGTTATGGTTGCTCGTTGTTTTGAACCAATGATAATGTCTTGGGAGATCTACATGAAGCGCGGCTGAACAGCCCTGTCTATAGGACTTGGGGAATTCAAAAACGACTTCTGCGGTCACCCACCTGCTATAGCAGGTTCAGAAGACACTGCAGCCGGACGGCATAGGCGGGTTTTCTACTGTTTTTGACAAGGCACCCTGTTACCTGCTCACTGCAGGAGTAGGGTGCCTTTTATGGTGTGTGTTCCGGTTTTTTTGTGAGCACTTGTAAGTGCATTGCTGTTCCCGCCAGCTAATGGAAGCGGGATGTTAGGACTGCCCTGTCTGGCCGGGCTATTTACCCGGACAAAGTGCGCTATGCTCTTTTGTTCCGGGGATAAGAGTGTTACACTTAGAGTAATGAACTTGGGATTTGAAGAGGGGGAAGAATTTTGTCGTTGAAAAGAACCTTGGTCGGTTTATTTCGCAGTCATGACGGAACAAGCGACCGTGCAAAAGATCCGACACTCAAAACACGTTATTACACTCTTTCAAGAGACAAGGCGTGGGATGAAGTATCCGCAACGCTGAAGAAGATTCCTGGATTCAAAGTGCTTCACGAAGTACAGTCTGTAGGGGAGATCACCCTGGAGAAGAGAACGGCGTTCGGCCGCACACTGGATATCACCGTATCTGTGCTGAGTACCTCGCCGGTACGCTGTGCCGTAGATATGTATTCCGCATCCAGAGGATCGCTTGGCGATTTGGGTGCCAATTACCGTGTCATTCAGCGTCTGTACCAGTCACTGGATAAGAAGCTGGGCAAATATAAGGCTGACTAAGAGCAAGCTGCACTTTTCTGTCCAGAGATTGTATGCGGTTTCTAAGCGCGGTACAGGCCGTGCCGGGCATTAATAAATAGGGCTCATCATACGCAAAAAGCGGGAGAAGGATGACCTTCTGCCGCTTTTTTTCACAAAAGTAAGACTGAAAATGTATAAGTATGGTGCGCTTGCGGTTACAGCAGTGCCCGAACAGCAGAGATGGCAGCTTCATAGTCCGGATGCTCCGCCATTTCGCTGAGGTATTCAACATAAGCCAGCTTGTCATTCTTGTCCACAACGAAGATGGAACGCATATCCAGACGGAATTCCTTGATCAGTACGCCGTAGGCTTGTCCGAAAGAGGTTTCCTTATGGTCGGAGAGTGTAATTACACTGTCAATGCCTGCAGCGCCGCACCAGCGTGCCTGAGCGAAAGGCAGGTCTGTGCTGATAGTGAGGATAACCACGTCATCGCCGAGACCGGCAGCCTCGCTGTTGAAGCGGCGGGTCTGTGCATCGCACACGCCGGTGTCGAGGGAAGGCACAACGCTGATCAGCTTTATTTTGCCGGCATAATCACCGAGTGAAGCATCTTCCAGCAGATTCTTGCTTACCACGAATGCGGGTGCGGAATCTCCTGCCTTCAGTTCAGGTCCTACGAGAGTAATGGGATTGCCTTTAAAAGTAGCTACGCCTGTTCTTTCTTGCGTCATGTCCTTGTTTCCTCCTTGGATTGCAATATTGGATTGTTACTGCCACAATAAATTATAATCTTTTTAGAAGCTGAATGTCGAGCCGGACAAACATACATAAAAGGATGGGTGCTATGATTTTCATACGATACGAGAAGTGGAAAAGTTATCTCCGGTATTATCCGGTAACCTGTGTGCTGATTCTGGCCAATGTGCTGATGTTCATTGTACTGTCGCTGAATGGCGGCTCAACGAATCTGCAGACTCTCGTGAAGTTCGGGGCAACGGTAAATGTCGGACCGGAGAAAGATGAGCTGTGGCGCTACGCTGCGGCCATGTTCCTGCATAACGGGTTTGCCCATCTGTTCTTTAACAGTTTCGCCCTGCTGGTATTTGCGCCTCCCCTGGAGCGGCTGATGGGCTGGTGGCGGTATGCGCTGCTGTATCTGGCCGGCGGGTTCCTGGCGAACCTTCTGGGGGTTGCCATCAGCGGCCGCGGAGTAGTAGAGATCGGGATTGTCTCTGTAGGCGCCTCTGGAGCCATCTACGCCGTTTATGGAGCATTCCTCTACATTGCGTTACTGCAAAGAACGATGATGGACGAGGGCTCGCGCAAGACGCTGTACGGCCTCCTGGTGATGGGGATTATTATGTCGTTTGCCACACCGCATGTAGATTATATGGCCCATATCGGCGGTCTGATAGCCGGCTTCTTCATTTACGGACTAATGATCCGCGTGTTCAAACGAAACCGACGATAAGAGAGGGTGTAGATGTGGAGCTTAGACAGCTGCAGTATTTTCTAAAGGTTGCCCAAAAGGAACATGTCACCAGAGCGGCGGAGGAGCTGCATGTCGCACAATCTGCAGTAAGCCGCCAGATCCATCAGCTTGAGCAGGAGCTCGGTGTAGATCTGTTCATGCAGAAAGGGAGGAACCTGCAGCTTACTCCCGTCGGACAGCTCTTTTGCAAAAGAGTAGAGTCGCTCCTTAATGAACTGGACCGTTCAGTGGCGGAGGTTCATGAATTCCTTGATCCGGAGCGCGGGGAGATCCGCATCGGCTTCCCGCATAGTCTCGGGACCCATCTCATTCCTTCCATTGTTGCGGAATTCCGCCGTCATTATCCGCATGTTAAATTCCGCTTTAAGCAGGGGGCCTATCCGTCGTTAATTAAGGATGTGATTTCGGGTGAGGTGGATCTGGCCTTCATTTCTCCATTTCCGGAGAATGACGGGCATGTGGCCGGAGATATTGTGATGACTGAAGAGTTGTTCGCCATTCTGCCGCAGAATCATCCGCTGGCCGGAGAGGAAGTGATCCGGCTGGAACAGCTGCGGGAAGAGAAATTTGTCTTATTCAGCCAAGGCTACTCACTGCGGCCGATTGTATGGCAGGCTTGTCTGCAGGCGGGGTTCAAGCCGCAGATCGCTTTTGAAGGCGGGGAGACAGATACGATCCGCGGTCTGGTAGCTGCCGGGATGGGAGTAAGTTTGCTGCCGGAGATGGCGTTCTACCAGACCAATCCAATGCAGCCGGCGCAGGTCCGGGTCGTTGAACCCTCGGTTACAAGAACGGTGGGGCTGATTCACAGGGCGGACGGCAAGCTGCCGCTGGTGGCCCGTTCATTCCGTACCTTCCTGCTAACATATTTCAAAGACAGACAGCAAAACAATACCCCGGTCGGCTCATAGCCTACCGGGGTATTGTTTGTAATGATCTAAGGGTCCGCTCTTAGTCGCGGTTCCCCAGGAACATGAGGATCAGCCGGATAAGCTCAAGCAGCGAGACTAATGCTGCTGCCACGTACGTGAGTGCTGCGGCATTCAGGACCTTGGCGACCCCGCGTTCCTCTTCATTGCGGATGAAGCCTTGCTGGACCATGATCTGGCGTGCCCGGCTGCTGGCATTGAACTCAACAGGCAGCGTGACAAGCTGGAAAGCTACTGCTGCCGAGAAGAAAATGATCCCCAGGCCAATAAGATTCAATGAGCTGAAAATAAAACCGGCCAGCAGCATAAAGGGTGCAACACCTGATGCGAAGTTAACAACCGGGAACATCCGGTGGCGGAGTGTCAGCATCGGATAATGTTCCTTATGCTGAATCGCATGGCCAATCTCGTGACAGGCGACAGAAACCGCTGCGATGGAGCTTTCATAATATACGGGCTCAGACAGCCGGACAACACGGTTGATAGGGTCGTAGTGGTCGGAGAGGGTGCCCCGTACCGGTTCAATGGGTACATCGTATAATCCGTTGGCGTCGAGCATGCGGCGTGCGGCTTCATATCCGGTCAATCCATTCATGTTGGGCACCTTGGCCCATTTCTTGAAATTACCCTTGACCCTGAACTGCGCCCACACGGAGAAGATAAAAGCGATAATTAATAATAGATACATTAGGGGCATCATATGTCTCATTCCTCCACTTTAAGTTACAAGCTGTTACATTGGCGGCCCCTGCGTCAGCAGAAGCCGGATCGCTTCCATGCAGGCAACACCTTGCGGAATTAATGCTGCTAATGCCCGGTTGGCCTGTCCGGGCTTCAAACCGCTAATTACCGGTTCAAGAGCCTTGACCTCGCGCTCAAGCTGCTGCATCTGAATCTCAAGCTGAACCAGTTTGCCCGAGACCTCGGCTTCCGGTGTAGCTGCGTTCCATTTGCCCATCAGGGATTTGATTTCTTCCAATGTATATTTCTCCTGCTTTAGCTGATTAATACGTTGTAAATTGATCAAGGTTTCATGACTGTACAGCCGGTAGTTCTTCATGCTTCTTGATTCGGGTGTAATAAGTCCGAGCTTCGTATAATAATCAATGGTACGTTCACTTGTGCCGGCCGCCTTGGCCAGCTCACCAATCCGGTAAAGGGTCATATCTCCAAGTCATCTCACCTCGTTCGAAGCGGCAGGCTGTAATACAGCGATGTGCTCTGCTTCATTTATTATTCTTATAATTAATGATACCAAATCGCAAACCATACAGTCAAACGTCACACTTACTTAAAGTATATGCTGTAATTTCTGAAAGATTCGCTGTTTATTACATGAGGGATACCTTCTTTGCGGAGTGCGGGAGCACAGATTTCCATAATGGTGGGGATTCAGACAGGGAAGGCAAGATTGATATATAACACGACATGTAATGTATAGACTTAAGAACCCTAAATATCCCGGATATTATACTCAGCCGCTTAGGAAAAGCGGTTAAACATATTTTATATTGAAGATAAACAAGGGTGATGTCAGGTAAAATCCGGAGTGAAAAGGTATGTTTACTAACTGATATTAATAAAAATACATAATGAAAGATCTAGAATCCTACACGAAGTGTATGCGCTTGCATCCTTGACTGGTATGGAAGTTGGCGGTTTCTGCGGATTATCTGCGATCTGGCGGGGGAATTGTCATACGGTGAATAAATCGTGAGCTTCCGATAATAAATTAAAACATTCAAAAAAATAGTCTTGTCAATTTCCCTGACTTCTGATTATAATGACATTAAGAGTTTCACGCTTTGTTAGAAAATATAACATTGGGGAGTGGGGTAAAGTATGAAAAAAAAGATGTTGATGATGTTCCTGGCCATGGTTACACTGATGATCTATCCGGTCAGCGCATTTGCAGCTGAGGGTCCGGCAACACCGGATCTGCAAATCGGACTTGACACTGCGTTTACGTTCCTGGCATTTATCCTTGTATTCTTTATGCAAGCTGGTTTTGCAATGCTTGAAGCAGGTTCGGTCCGGATGAAGAATGCCGGCCACGTTGCCGGTAAGACGGTATTGACACTGGCCATTGCAAGCTTGTGTTTCTGGGCTCTGGGCTTTGGTCTTGGCTTCGGTAACGGCAATAGCTTCTTCGGTACTACAGGATTCTTCTACGGTGGAGATACAACGGCTTCCTCGTTCGAATCCCTGTTATTCTCCGATGTCACTCTAAATGTTAAATTCCTGTTCCAAATGGCTTTCGCAGCGGTTTCTCTGGCGATCGTATCCGGTGGTATGGCGGAACGTGCGAAGCTGAGCGTATACATCATCTTCGGAATTCTTTTCTCAGTAGTGATCTACCCGGTTGTAGCTCACTGGGTATGGGGCGGCGGCTGGCTGGCTGAGCTGGGCATGCAGGACTATGCAGGTTCCACAGTTGTCCATCTTACAGGTGCAACTGCAGCTGTTGTGGCTACAATCCTCCTTAAACCCCGTCTGGGCAAGTTCAATAAAGAAGGTAAACCGGTTATCATTCCTGGTCACAACCAGGTATTCACAGTACTCGGCGTTATCATTCTCTGGTTCGGCTGGTTTGGCTTCAACCCGGGTAGTGCATTGTCCCCGATGGGCGGATTCTTCGGCCACGTGGCACTGACAACGAACCTGGCTGCTGCGGCAGGCGGTCTGGCGGCACTGATTGCTTCTTGGCTGTACTTCGGCAAGTCGGATATTCCGGCAATGCTGAATGGTGTTCTGGCTGCACTCGTTGCTATCACTGGTGCCTGTGCATTTGTAGAACCTTGGGCAGCAATTCTTATTGGATTTATCGCTGGTGCATTCACGTTCATGACATCACAGTGGCTGGAACGTGCAGGTCTCGACGATCCGATCTACGCCTTCTCCGTTCACGGTATTGCAGGGATGTGGGGAGCCATTTCTACAGGCTTGTTCGCAACACCTGAGCTTGTTGAAACTGTTGGTGTCGGTAAAGCCGGTTTGTTCTACGGCGGCGGGGCACATCAGCTGGGAGTACAGGCGCTTGGTGTCATCGGAACCTTTGCTTTCGTAGCGGTGATGTCCTTCATTATCCTCTATGTGATGAAGATGGTTATCGGACTTCGTGTAACGGAAGAAGAAGAATTGATGGGTCTGGATATCAGTGAGCATGGTACTTACGGTTATCCTGAACAAATGAAACTGATTACAGAATCGGAATCCAAACCCTTGAAATAATTATATCTTCTACTCAATAGGGAGGCGGACCGAGTGGCTTCGATGGAGACAGCAGACTGGAACGAAGATGAAAGATACTTGTCCATCGTAACGGCCGGTTCGCCGCAGGAGCTTAAGGCCAGGCGTACCGCTTGTCAAAAAGTACTTCTGGAGCAATTAAACGTTATTCCGGTTGAGGAATGGATGTGCCGGGTGAATGCAATGCATGATCAGATTGCAAGAACCGCGGTACACATATGTGAGGCGCAGATGAAGGAGGCGGGCTATGGCCTGCCTCCCTGCGCCTATTCCTTTATTGTATTCGGCAGTGCAGGCAGACAGGAAGCTACGCTGTGGAGTGATCAGGATAATGGTTTGATTGTAGAAGGAGAGCTGGATGGGCTCAAGAAAAGCTATTTCGAAGCCTTTGGAGCCATGTTGTCCGATGTGCTTGAAACTACAGGATACGAGAAATGCGATGGCAAGGTGATGTGCTCAGAGCCTTTGTGGCGTAAAACACTGCCTGAATGGGAGCATCAGCTGGCGGGATGGATGGAGCAGCTGGAATGGGAGCCTGTCCGTTACCTGATCATAGCTTCTGATATGCGCCATGTGGCCGGCAGCGTAGAATTGTCCGCGAGGTGGAAGGAAGCTTTTCATGCCGGTTTTGCAGACAATCACAAACTGGCGATGGCTGTGCTGCGCAATACCGTGCGTCATAAAGCAACGCTTAATCTGCTTGGACAGGTGCTCACGGAACGGTTTGGCGATTATGCCGGCGGTTTTGATGTCAAATACGGGCTTTATATCCCGCTTGTCAATATTGTCAGGCATTTGTCGCTGCTGCACGGGATAGAGGATTCTTCGACGCTGAAGAGGCTTGAGCATTTGGCTGAACTGGACAAATACCAGCATCTTGAAGAGATCCGGCGGGCATTTCTGACTGCCTTGAAGATGCGTGTGAATACGCCTTATACGGTGGAGGACGGCTTGCTAGCAAGCAGTGATTACTATGCCGAGAATGATTTGAAGAATAAGCAGCTCAGAAGTGAGCTGCGGGAAAGTCTGCTGCTGGTCAGGCGCCTGCACAAGGCCCTGCAGCGTCAGCTCCGGTCCGCGGAAAGGAGACAGCCATGAAGGAGCCGAACAAAGGCGGAGGGTTCTGGAATAACCTGAGACAAGGCGGAATGCCATCCGCCATCGCTTCCATGAGAGGCGGAGAATCGGCGCAGCAAACCGCACAGCAGATGGCTTTTATCCGTTCTCTTATGCGCGAAAAACGGCGTCCGGAAGTGCTGCACACGCCGCTCTCTGAGCTGGAGACCGTTATATTTGATCTTGAGACTACCGGCTTCTCCCATCAGGGCGGGGATGAAATTATGTCCTTCGGGGCGATCCGTGTGGTAGGGGAAGAGATCAAGGAAGACGAATGTTTCTATACGCTCGTGAATTGCGGGACGGCTATTCCTGATAATATTACCAGGCTGACCGGGATCTCAGAGGAAATGACATCCAGTGCCCCGTCTTTGATGGACGGACTGCACAATTTCATGTCCTTTGTCGGCCAGAGAGTACTGGTAGCACATGGAAGTGCACATGATAAATCTTTTCTGAATGCCGCCTTATGGAAAACCTCCAAGGTCCAGCTGACCCACCGGGTACTGGATACGATGATGCTGGCCCGCTGGCTGGAGCCGCACCGTAGTAATTACACGCTGGATGAGCTGCTGGCCATCCACGAGATCCCGATTGAAGGCCGTCATCATGCGCTGGAGGATGCCAAAATGACGGCGAAATTATGGGTAGCGTATCTCCGGCAGATTTCCCAGAAGAACCAGGTGGAGACACTGGGCGATCTGTACGCTTATCTAAGCAGGACTTAAGGGCACATGCTGTAAGGCAGCTGTCTGTGCAGAGCCATTGCTGTCCGTACGCTGTATTAGGAAGCCGTTCAGCAGCGGAGTACCGGTATGGCCGGTTCCCGGAGAGCCGATCAGGTATACCTTGAACTCAGGCCCCAGCGAAGACAGGCCGTTCAGATCGGCAAGAGAAGGCCAGGGCGCAGCATGCGGATGGGAGTGGAAGAATCCGACAGGTGCGGGTTCACGGTATACGGCTCTGATCCACTCTCCGGGATCAGGTACGAAAGAATGCAGCGGGTCAGGCGCTACGTTGCGTACCGGCACATAGTTGTCGATACACATGCCGCCCGCTGCGGCAGCTCCCAGCAGGATTCCGCAGGCTTCCTGCGGATAACAGGATAGCAGATGCTTCCCCAGCATATGCTGTACGGAAGAGCTCAGTCTGATCGACTGGGGGATTCCCTGGCTCGCTGTCATATCTTCACCCCTCTCTCTTCATGGGATTTCGTCTTTGACGGAATCCTCTTTTTTTATTGCAAATAACGTTTGAAACTGCAGCAGGTGGGGGTACAATAGAGGAAAATCCTCTAAGCAAAGGAACTGACTCCTATGAAAGCAGTCCATAAACGGAATTTGACTGTTCTGGCCCTGATTGTTTTTCTGGCCGTTCTTGCCATAGAGCATAGAAGCAAGGCTGAACCGAAAGCGGTCGCGGTCCTTCAACAGCAGGCGGAGCCGGAGACAGGTGCTTCCGCAGGCTTGAGAGCTCCTTCATTCATGCTTCAGGAAGGCGACAAACGGTATGAAGTCGGGGGAGCCAGGGAGAAAGCGGTAATGCTGAATTTCTGGGCCTCCTGGTGTGATCCCTGTCAGCAGGAAGCTCCGGAGCTGAACAAGCTGGCAATGAAATACAGCGATGTGCTGGATATTTACGGCATCAATGTTACCAGCCAGGATTATAAACCGAATGCAGAACGGTTTGTCAAAAAGTACATGCTGGCTTTTCCGGTGATGTATGATCTGAAAGGCCAGATCTTCGATAAATATAATGGAGCCGTATTCCCGACCAATGTACTAATTGACAAGAAGGGTGTAATTAGCGAGATCATTCTGGGTGTCCTGACCGCTGAGGAACTGGAGCAGAAGATTATCGCCTTAACCGGCTCCTGACGAGGCCGGCGGCAAGGTGCTGCAAAGCCCTCCGGTGCGGATGTACTTCCGCACCGGAGGGCTTTTGATTTTGAACAACCTATGGATAAAGGCAGTTAGTGATTGACTAAGCCTCTCGGCTCACTGCTGGCCTGGGTGCCATGATCCAGCGAAATCTGTCCGAGCAGGGCATAGCGCATAGAATCGACCAGTGCCTCCCAGCTTGCTTCAATCACGTTGCTGGATACGCCTACTGTGCTCCAGGTGTCTCCGTAGTCTTTGGATTCAATGAGTACGCGAACCTTCGCTGCGGTCTGGTCCTGCTCGTCAAGCACCCGGACCTTATAGTCGGAGAGGTGCATATCCTTAAGCTGCGGGAAATACGTCTGCAGCGCCTTGCGCAGCGCGTTATCCAGCGCATTGACCGGACCATTGCCTTCTGCGGCAGTATACAGGTTCTCGCCGCCGACCTTCAGTTTGACGAAGGCTTCAGAGACGACGGGGCGGCCGGCAGTTTTCTCTACCAGCATCTTGAACGACTCGAAGGTGAACAGCTCGTTCATCTCCCCGGTAGCTTCCCGGAGCAGCAGTTCAAGCGAGGCATCCGCCCCTTCGAACTGATACCCCTGATGCTCCAGGTCCTTGATCTTATCAATAACCTTGCGGGCCTGTTCGCTGCTTGGATCGAGACTGAGCCCCATCTCCTGGGCTTTGGACAGCACATTGCTTTGTCCTGCGAGTTCAGAGACAAGCACACGCTGTTTGTTGCCGACCAGCTCGGGAGCGATATGCTCATAGGTGCGCGAATCGCGCAGAATGGCCGAGACATGAATGCCGCCCTTATGGGCAAAAGCCGCGGTTCCGACATAAGGCTGGTTTACCGGCATGTTCACGTTGGCGACTTCGCTGATGAACCGGGCGGTGTTGGTTAATTGGGGTAACGAATCTCCCGGGATACAGTGATACCCCATCTTCAGCTGCAGGGTTGGAATGATGGAGCACAGATTGGCGTTACCGCAGCGTTCGCCGTAGCCGTTGATGGTTCCCTGGACCTGACGTACACCCGCACCGATTGCGCTTAAAGTGTTAGCTACCGCAAGCTCGCAATCGTTGTGTGTATGAATGCCCAGAGCAGCACCCGGAAGCTGGATGCCCATGCCGGAGACGATCTCCTGAATTTCATGCGGCAGGGTTCCGCCGTTCGTATCGCACATTACAAGCCAGTCGGCTCCGGCTTCGCGGGCACGGGCGAGTACGGCAGAAGCATATTCGGGATTGTTCTTATACCCGTCGAAGAAATGCTCCGCATCGAAAATGACCTCCAGTCCCTGACGTTTCAGGTAGGAGATGGAGTCGCCGATCATGGCAAGGTTCTCTTCAAGGGTAGTCTGCAGCGCAGTATGAACGTGGAAGTCCCAGGACTTCCCGACCAGGGTCGCTGCCGGAACGCCGGCATCAATCATTCTTTGCAGCCCGTCGTCGTGCTCCGCTACCGAATTCTTGCGCCGGGTGCTGCCGAATGCCGTGATTTTGGCATTCAGGTGGAGCTCCTGGACTCTTTTGAAAAATTCGATGTCTTTATTGTTGCTTCCCGGATTGCCGCCTTCAATATAATGGACACCCAGATCGTCGAGTTTCCGGGCAATCTTCAGCTTGTCATCCGCCGACAGACTGATCCCTTCGCCTTGAGTGCCGTCGCGCAGGGTAGTATCGAAGATGGAGATAGACTTAGACATGAGTGTCCTCCTAAAAGTGTTGTTTGGCATAACTTCCTTGAAACCGCTTCGTGCAAAACTGGCCTCGGAAGCATTAGCTTAAGTTGTAGTTGTAGTTAGCATACACATATATGAAATTAATTTTTATATTATAGCATTTTTACGCGGGAAAGTAACAAAGAACTTTTCACTTAAACGCCACATGAGGCTCTTCTGCAAGTTGACCTCCCGCAAGGTGAAGAGGTATGCTGACAATAACAATGGAACCCTGAAGATAAGAAGGTCGATACCATGCAGAATGTGGATCAGTATTATCCGGCAAGCGGCAGGGTTATTCTACATGTGGATATGAATGCCTTTTACTGCTCGGTGCATGAGGCGGAGGATCCGGAGCAGTATAAAGGTAAAGCGACGGCCGTTGCCGGGAGTGTGGAGTCCAGACGGGGGATTATCGTCACTTGCTCCTACGCCGCACGCAGGCTGGGCATCTCAACCGGGATGCAGGTGCAGAAGGCGCTGCGAATCTGTCCATCCTTAATCCTTATTAAGCCGGACTTTCATTTATACCGCAAGTACTCGAATGCATTTATGCAGATTGCCTACAGCTATACTCCGCTGCTTGAAGCGGTATCGATAGACGAATGTTATCTGGATATTACCGGTTCGCGCCAATTCGGGACCCCTCCGCAGATTGCCGAGGCGCTGCAGCGGCGTATTATGGAAGAGCTGGGTCTGCCCTGCTCCATAGGGATTGCCCCCAATAAACTGCTGGCGAAGATTGCCTCTGATCTCAAAAAGCCGAATGGCATATCCGTGCTGCGGCTGCGCGATGTGCCGTCCATTCTATGGAACAAACCCTGCAACGAGATGTTCGGAATCGGCAGCAAGACGGCCGAGAAGCTGAAGAAGCTGGGCATCTACAGCATTGGACAGCTGGCGGCAGCGGATGAGGCGATGCTAGTCGGACATTTTGGCGTGATGGGCTCGTGGCTGAAGCGGGCCGGCAACGGGATCGATCACGGGGTAGTGAACCCTGAGCGGGAACAGAGCAAGTCCATCGGCCACACGACTACGCTGCCGCGGGATGTGGTGGGGCTGGCGGAGGCGCGTCCAATCCTGCTGAATCTCAGCGATCAGGTGGCGCGGCGGCTGCGGAAGCAGGGTCTGGTCGCTGCGGGAGTGCAGCTAACGATCCGTACACCGGATATGAAGACGATTACCCGTTCGCGCCAGCTGGAGGCACCTACAGAGAGCGCTGAAGACATCTATAAGGCTGCCCTGGACCAGTTCGCGCGCCACTGGAAGGGCGACAAGCCGGTACGGCTGCTGGGGGTGACCCTTCAGGGGCTGACGCTCAAGGAGGATTCCGCCATTCAGCTGGACTTGTTCGATTACGAACGGCAGCCGAAGAAGGAATCGCTGAATAAGGCGATGGATATGCTGCGCAACAAGTTCGGCGAGAATGCGGTGCTGACAGCAGGGATGCTCACCGACAGCCACTCGGCGCGGCTGCGTAATCACAAGGAGCGGGGGACTTCACTTCAGAAGGACAATCTTAGCGGCGCGGACCGGGATACCGACTGAGATATTGGCCCGGAATAGCAGCATGATGCGGCCGGTTAATAGGGCAATACTGTAAACACATTGAAAATTCATTGAAATTGTATCCTATTTATATTAATATGAGAAAAATAACAGGCTGCTACTGCAGGCTGTATTGTTTAACGGGAGGCAGAGATAAAATGGCTAAGTACACTTGGGTCGAAAAAGATACATGCATCGCTTGTGGTGCTTGTGGCGCGACGGCCCCTGATATTTTTGATTACGATGACGAAGGTTTGGCAGAAGTGATCTACGAGAATGACGGTAACCACGGGAATGTAGTGATTCCGGACGACTTGTTCGATGACCTGCAGGATTCCGCTGACGGATGTCCAACAGACTCCATTAAGATTGCGGATGCGCCGTTCAACAAAGAAGGCTAAGTCCGGACTTCAATTCATCAGTACCTAATGTAAGGATCAGATATAGGGTGATACTCGTATTTGATCCTTACATTAACATAAAGGCATCTCCTGACCGTGATAAATGCGGCTTGAGATGTCTTTTTTTAATGTCCTGACCGATATAAAATATAAAGAAACTAAGTTGAATCATAGATTCCCGGAGGCCAATGTGAAAAATTCGCAGCATCTTAAAGCATATGTGCAGATGCATCCTGATAACAAGATGGCATGGTACTTGCTCGGTAAGGAATACTATAAGAACGGTCAGCAGGGAAAAGCCAATTACTGCTTCAACCAGGCCGGCGAAGTGTATGAAGCTTTTGAGCACAGCAAGGTGCCGGCCGATATGCTGAAGCAATATGAGGATGGGCTGCTGCAATCCGCCCGGGAACGCCAGGCAGGCAGGCTGCGGAAACGCCGTGTGCTGCTGGCCTTGATGCTTCTGCTGCTGTTGCTGATCCCGGCTGCAGTGGCACCGGGGGTAAGCCAGGAAAGCTCTGAAGCACCGGACGGGGAGAATGCGGCTGTTGCCCTGGCTGAGCTGCCGGCATCAGATGAAGAAGAGACCCCGGCAGTTCAGCCAAGCCTGTCCTTCACCGCTGTAGGGGCAGATGCCGTTTCCGGCGGCCAGGGACTGGCGGGTATCCTGCAGAAGGCACAAACGCCTTCCGCCACGGCGATGCTAAGCATGGAGCGGGCGGGCAAGTGGCTGGTATGGAAGAAGAAGCTTCCACTGGCGGCTACGCTTGCCAAGAGCGGGGACGGACGCGTAGTGTACCAGTCCTATAATCCGGTTGTCTGTGACTGCCAGCCGCCTGATCCGGCGGAAATCAAGAAGCAGGCGGGGCTGTGGCAGGAGAAGCAGGAGGAGCTTGCCGTGCTCTGGAGTGCCATGCGGGCCTATAAGACGGGCAAAGGAGCCCTTCCCGGTTCACTGCAGGAACTGGTGAAGCCTTTTCCGGCCAACTGGCTGGGCGGCACGACACCGCTCATGAAGGAAGAGTTCAGTCCGCTCCGCGGGGCAGCAGCGGGACTTGCTGCAGTGCCAAGCCCCTCTCCGCAACCTGCCGTAA
This sequence comes from Paenibacillus sp. FSL R10-2771, assembly GCF_038000205.1. Lineage (NCBI taxonomy): Bacteria > Bacillati > Bacillota > Bacilli > Caryophanales > Paenibacillaceae > Paenibacillus > Paenibacillus sp. FSL R10-2771. The sequence continues at coordinate 4,456,733 of NZ_JBBOBM010000001.1, read as the reverse complement.
CACCGGCCGCCGGTTCACCGGGGCAAGGTCAGACAAGCGGGGGCAGTACCGAGGCGGGCAGCGGAGCCGGCGGGGCAGATATGCCCTTTTTTACAGCACCGCTCACAATTATTGTGGATAAACAAAAACACCGTCTGGCAGTAACCAGCGGCAATATTATTCTGCGGAACTATGCAGTCGGATTGGGCGGGGAGAAGACGCCTGAGGGTAGCTTCGTGATCCGGGATAAAGTGGTCAATCCGAATGGACGTGATAACGGTGAATTCGGCAGCCGGGGCATGCAGCTCTCGGACAGTAATTATGCGATACACGGCACGAATGAACCGGAAAGCATCGGGAAGGATGAATCACTGGGCTGTATCCGGATGAGCCGGAAGGATGTGGAGGAGCTGTTCGCGATGGTGCCGATGGGCACGAAAGTGCAGATTAGTAAAGGGGTTCTGCCTGAGGAGCTAGTCGTGCCGGAGGACCGGTTCCCTTCGGATGCGCCCCCAAATCAGACCAACCCCCATAAGGTCTACCATTGGTTGAATTAGTTCCCTGCTACGAGAAACAAAACGACAATGAGAAGAACCAGCAGTACCAGACTTGCACTGATCCATAGGATTGCCTTGCGGTTAACCTCTTCTTTTTTCTGCTGCAGTGTAGGAGGTTTGCGTTTAGTTGACATATTGTCATCCTTCTTTCTCTCTTTATCTGTGACTACCCTTACATTGTAATGCGTTTACAAGAAAATTACTATACTCTGAGGGACAGGCTGGAACAATCGCTGCGGCAAAAAACTTTTCTTTTCACCCGGAAACGGATAAAATTAAGAAGAAACCTATAGATACGGGAGTCGCCCTGCGATTTGTGGTTCCCTTGAAGGAGCGAGAACGGTGCTGTATCGACATTTTGGTAAACCAATTTTCTTTAAAATGGACCCGGAGAAGGCGCACCATCTCGTCATAGGCGGACTAAATAAAGCGAATTTAGTTCCCGGCGGAAGTGCGGCGATGCGCCTCATGTACGGTGTTCCTGAGACTGCTGATCTGGCAGTGGATCTGTTTGGCGTGCATTTCCCCACACCGGTAGGCTTAGCTGCAGGACTGGATAAGAATGCTGAAGCGGTAGGAGGCTTCTCTTCAATCGGCTTCGGATTTATGGAAGTGGGCACAGTGACGCCGCTGGGCCAGCCGGGCAATGACAGCCCCCGGTTATTCCGCCTATTGCCCGACAAGGCGCTGATTAACCGGATGGGCTTCAACAATGAAGGCGCAGCGGCAATGGCTGAACGTCTGAAGGGGATGAAGAAGCGCAGGATCCCGGTAGCGGTCAATATCGGGCGCAACAAGGCCACCCCGAATGAATTGGCGCATGAGGATTACCGCCAGTGTATCCGTACGCTATATCCGTACGGTGATTTTTTTGTGGTCAATATCAGCTCGCCGAATACGCCGGATCTCCGGAGTCTCCAGCATGGCAGCGAGCTCTCGAACCTGCTTAGCCAGGTGAAGGAAGAGATGGAGCTGCAGCGGGTGAAGACCGGAGAAGCCAAAGGGCTGCTGGTGAAGATTGCTCCCGATGTCAGCGACGCCGAGCTGGAATATATGGTACATACAATCACAGAGGCTGGAATGGACGGTGTGATTGCCACCAATACGACACTTGTCCGTGAAGGGCTGAAGAGTGACAAAGCCGGTGAAACGGGAGGACTCAGCGGCCAGCCGCTGCGTGACCGCTCCACAGAGATTATCCGCAGAATCTACAGCCAGACCGGCGGCAAGCTGCCGATTATCGGCTCGGGCGGGATTTTTACAGCCCAGGATGCTTATGACAAAATCCGGGCAGGCGCAAGCCTGGTCGAAATTTATACAGCACTCATCTATGAAGGACCGGAGGTTAACCGCAAAGTGCATGCCGGATTACGGCAGTTGCTGCGGCGGGACGGTTTCCGGGGGCTCCTAGAAGCGGTGGGCGCTGATCATCACTGAAGGATGAATGGACAGGAGGACAAGGCGATGGACGTCAGGGACTGGGGAACTTTTCTACTTCCATATGAACAGACTGTGGAGGAATTGAAGGTTAAATTTAAAACAATGCGCTCGGAACTCAAGAAAAGAGAAGAATATACACCGATTGAGTTCGTAACCGGACGTGTCAAACGGCTGTCGAGCATACTCGAAAAGGCTAAGCGGTTAAACGTGAAGATGGAGGATCTGGAAACGGGCATTGAGGATATCGCCGGCATTCGCATTATGTGCCAATTCGTCGAGGATATCCGCAGAGTGGCGGAGTACATCCGCGCCCGCAAGGACCTTGAAGTGTTATATGAGAAGGATTACATCACCAACTACAAGGAAAGCGGATACCGCAGCTTCCATATGATCATCAGATACCCGGTACAGACTGCACTTGGACAAAAGATTGTACTGGCCGAAATCCAGATCCGCACGCTGGCGATGAATTTCTGGGCAACCATTGAGCATTCGCTGAATTATAAATACCGCGAGAGCCTGCCGGATGAAATGCGCGTCCGCCTGAAGACGGCAGCGGAAGCGGCATCGATCCTGGACAGCGAGATGTCCAGTATCCGTGAAGAGATTCTGGAAGCCCAGAAGACCTTCGAGGAGAACTCGAATACGACGACCCAACTGCTCAAAGCCATCCATCAGCTGTATTTCTATCACCTCGTGAATGAAGCGATTGAGTGCCAGGAGCGGTTCAATGCCATCTGGCAGGTGCAGGATATGGACGCTATGCGGGAGCTGCTGGATCATGTGCGGGAGCTGCTCTCGAATGCCAAGAAGGGCAGCCAGCCGGATGGCCTATGAGCCGCTGTACCTGGAGTATCTGATCTATTTCAACCGGGACAGGGATTACTTCGAATGTCATGAGGTGCTTGAGGAGCTATGGCTGGAACAGCAGCGCGACCCGCTCTACAAAGCATTGCTGCAGGTAGCGGTCGGGCTGTATCATTTCCGCAACGCCAATGTGCGCGGCGGACGGATCATGCTGAGGCAGTCCTATGAAGTACTGCGTGGATATCCGGCGGTTACCTTGGGGATTGATCTGGCGAAGCTCGTGCAGGAAGTGGGAGAGTATGCCGCCCGGCTTGAAGCTTATGAAGAGCAGCCGTTTCCCTATTATGACCTGACGATCCGTATTGTTGACCCTGTGCTGGAAGAAGCGGCGGGAATGACTGCGCAGTCTCTTAAGCCGCAGCTTCCCCAGCGCCGGGGGCCGCAGCGGCCGGATAGACCCAGGCATAGAGCGGATTGAATATAGCAAGGCAACATTAGGAGCACCCGCAGGGGTGTTCCTTGATTATTTGAGCAGGAGGACGGCATCATGGCGGCACAACTGCCCGGGCTTTTCATGGAGCGCATGAAAGAATTGCTGGGAACTGAATACGATCAATTTGTGGATACATATAAGCAGTCCCCCTACGGAGGAATCCGCGTAAATACGCTGAAAATTACTGTGGACGAGCTGCGCGGACGATCCCCTTTCGGGCTGGAGCCTATTCCCTGGTGCCCTACCGGTTTCTATACCGGAGAGGGAGCCAGACCCGGCAAACACCCGTATTATCATGCCGGGTTATACTATATCCAGGAGCCCAGTGCCATGGCACCGGTCGAATTGCTTGGCGTTCAGCCGGGTGACCGGGTACTGGATCTGTGTGCCGCGCCCGGCGGCAAATCCACGCAGATTGCCGCCAAGCTGCAAGGCGAAGGTCTGCTGGTTACCAACGACCTGCATCCGGAACGGACGAAGGCACTTGCCAAGAATCTGGAGCTGTACGGCGTGCGTAACGGAATTGTACTGAATGAGAGCCCGGAGCGAATTGCAGCCGCATTCCCCGGATTCTTCGACCGGATACTGATTGACGCGCCTTGCTCCGGTGAGGGCATGTTCCGCAAGGACGAGGATATGGTCAAGCAGTGGGAACCGGAAACTCCGGCCAAATATGCGGGTATGCAGCGGGAGATCCTTGCGGCGGCAGCGGCAGCGCTGAAGCCGGGCGGAACGGTCGTATACTCGACATGTACGTTCGCCTTGGAAGAGAACGAAGAGATGATTGACGGTTTCTTATCCGGTCATCCGCAGTTCTCGCTGGTACCGGTGGGCGGCAGCGGTTCTTTTGCTGCCGGATTAGGTCCATTGCCGGGAGCTGCGCGGCTGTGGCCGCATAAGGTCAAGGGCGAAGGACACTTCATGGCCGTGCTGCGGCATGACGGAAGTCCTGATATAGCTGGAGTGGCAGATATAGAGGCGAGAGCAGACTTCATAGAAGCAAAGACAGACCTCATAGAAGCAAGGGCAGACTTCAAAGAGGCGACCGTATCCGTTTCTCCGCGTAACCGGGATACAAGGTCAGCTTCCCCTGCCAAAGCTTCGGCAGGCAAAGCTGAGAACGGGCGCGCAGGCAAGGGCGGACGGGGGCTTGGCAAAACTGGAGCTGCTGCCGGACGGCAGGTCCAGGGAACCGGAGAAGAAGCATCGCTTGCGGTGTATGCTGGTTTTATTCAGGAGCTCCTTGGGAAGCTGCCCGCCGGATATCCGGTATGGTTCGGAGATCACTTGTATATCTCGCCGCTGCCGCGTGAAGCGCTGGACGGACTGAAGACGATCCGTCCGGGCTGGTATGTCGGACATATGAAGAGCGGCCGGTTCATTCCCGGGCATCCGCTGGCAACAGCCTTGCATCCTGCGGAGAGCAGCCGAAGTGTGTCGCTGTCCAGTGCAAGCGGTGAAGCTGTCTCCTACCTGAAGGGAGAGACCTTGTCGATTCCGGAGGAACGTCTGTCCATTAAGGCCGGTCATGCCTCCAAGGGTTACATGCTCGTCTGCATTGACGGCTTCAGCGCAGGCTGGGGCAAATGGCAGGACGGTATGCTCAAGAACGAATATCCCGCTGGCTGGAGGTGGACATAGATTATGAGTGGAGCAGGAAATACGAATAAGAAGCAGCGGATTGATAAAGTATTGTCCCATATGGGCATTGGCTCACGCAGCGATATCCGCAAGCAGGCGAAGCAGGGGCTGATTACGGTGAATGGCGCTGTAGTCAAAGACAGCGGCTTTCATGTAGACCCCGGGCAGGACGTGATCGAGGTTGGCGGTGAGCCGGTTCTCTACCGTGAATATATCTATCTGATGATGAACAAACCGCCGGGCGTCCTGTCCGCGACTGAGGACAAACGCGACCGTACTGTTCTGGATCTGCTTAAAGCTGAGTATGCGCTGTTCGAGCCGTTCCCGGTGGGGCGGCTGGATAAGGATACCGTGGGTTTGTTGCTGCTCACCAATGACGGCAAGCTGGCTCATGAGCTGCTGTCCCCGCGCAAGCATGTACCCAAAACCTACGAAGCTACGGTCGAAGGTGAGGTCGATGCGGCGGATGTGGCCGCTTTTGCAGCCGGTGTGGAGCTGGAGGATGGGTATGTGACACTTCCGGCAAGCCTGAGGATTCTGAGCAGAGAAAGAGGCAGCAAGGTGCTGTCGTATATCTCGCTCACGATCACGGAAGGCAAATTCCACCAGGTGAAGCGGATGTTCGTGGCGGTCGGGAAGAAGGTTGTCTTCCTGAAGCGCGTATCGATGGGGGAGCTGAAGCTGGATGAGAGCCTGCCGCTTGGCGCATGCCGGGAGCTGACTGCTGAAGAGCTGGAGCTGCTGCGCCGGGGCGGGGCGGAGGAATAAGCTGGCGGGTAAAGTGATGCAGCGCCATATCCAGCAAATGAAGAGCGGACCTGGCAGATTGCCAGATCCTAAATGGTGGAAGGCTAATACAACTTCGGCGGACCGCCGGGGCTTGGGCTTGCATGCAGTATAGCTGAAATGACTGTACGCCGGACCGTAGCGGATACTAGCTAGTGCAACTTCAGAACTGAAAAGTGAGTGTATTCAACAATGCTGCTAGTGAGTGTTCAGTCCTAATGGAGATTCAGAGATAGTTGTATAATGTACAATTAAAAACAGCGAAAAGGGATGCTTACGTCTTATAACTGTATTCTGTACAACTAAATCTGCCCAAATGGGTGAAAACCAAGGCGCAATGGCAGTTTAATTGTACGAAATACAACTAAATAGAGTATTGGTTGTAAATCAGACGTTTTAGTTGTACAAAGTACAATTAAGTATATTGAATACCGTAATCGGTTCAATGCAATGGCTCGCTTACAGTACCTACGAGACTCACGTACTATTCAGCCGATTTTGGGCAGCTGCGCGGGTGAAGAATTTACACAACCTTTGATATAAACGAAATCTTAGTTGATGGGGTTTAGGTAAGCTTTTGATACAGAGTGAGGTAAATATTATACAGAGAAATAAGGATGGTGGAGTATGAAATACAAGCTGATAGCACTTGATGTGGATGGAACGCTGCTGGACGATGATCATCACTTAAGTGACGAGAATAAAGCGGCCATTGCCGAGGTTACCCGCCAGGGCGGTCAGATCGTATTGTGTACAGGACGCAGCCCGCAGAATTCGATTCCGTTCATGGAAGAGATGGGCTTGTCGGGGTACGTGCTGGGGCATAACGGAGCGGTGACGGTGAGTGTGAAGGACCGAAAAGTACTGCACCAATATGGAATGGACGCCAGGGGGCTCGATCCGTATATTGCGTATTGCCGCGAACATGATATTCATTTCGACGTTAACACTGCATTCGATATGTATGTCGATAATGTCGAGAACTTGACCAAGGAAGCCAACTTCATGTATGAGCATTTCCGGATTATGCCTGCATCGCTGCCGGCCTGGGAGGATTTCCGCGAACCGATTGTGAAATTCACCGTGTTCACGCAGTCTGATATTCTGGATGAAGCGCAGCGGGAATGGTCTACCTGGGGAGAGCAGTACAACATTCTGCGCAGCGGAGAGTTCTTCGTGGACTTCATGCACCCGGAAGCCTCCAAAGGCAATGCCCTGAAGAACCTGGCCGCAGAGCTGGGCATTCCCCAGGAGCAGGTCCTGTCGATCGGCAATTATTATAATGATATCTCTATGCTGACGTATGCCGGCCTGGGTGTTGCTATGGACAACTCACCGCTTGAAGTCAAAGCAGCAGCAGATGCGGTTACCGGAACGAATAATGACAATGGCGTGCGCGATGCGCTGGTGAAATACTGCCTGTCTTCCTGACTTCTGTCCTGATTGGCCCCGGCGGTGTACTAAGTGGAAAAACGTCATCTAATTATGCGGAAATCTCAGGAAACAGGGCAGCAGTTGGAAAAAAGACACTTAATTCCGCTCCCTCTGGAGAATATCGGGAATATGGGCGGAATTAGTGACGATAATCCACTTATTATTGGCAAAGCAGCAGAGACGGAATGATTAAGTGTTGAAAATCATAACTATTCCCACAACCCGGACTGCTTCATAGCATTCAGAATCAGTGAAGCTTGAAGAAGACGAAGACCACATAATGCATGGTTCAGTGCCTGGGCGGCTCTGTGCTGTGCTTTTTTTTGTGGAGTTCCGTTCAGATAAAAAGAAAAACGCAAATAAAAAGTGGAAATGTAAAGTGAAAATGTAAAACGCAAATAAAAAGTGCAAATGAAAAGTGCAATTAAAAAACGCAAAAAAGCAGCCTTGCCGCTCCTGAAAGGAACGGCCGGGCCGCTTGTGTCTATACGCTATGCTGCTTAAGCGGAATTAGACAAACAACGAACGGGAAATGATAACGAGCAATATGAAGAGCACCAAAATCGCACCGGTCGATGTGAAGCCTGGAACTGCACCCATGTCTGATTCCTCCCTTGACTCATGTCTGTTCCCATTGCCGCGTTAGTAGTTCAGCGGAGCTCCATGGGATAATGACATCATATGCGTAAGGAGGCTCCCTGAACTGGTCAGCAGCCTAAACCTCATCAATATGGGCTTTCAGTATCCGCAGGCCCTTGGGCAGATGATTCTTCAGCTGGCCGGAGCTGGCTTTGCCCCAGCCTACGGGCAAGCCATCCACACTGACCAGTGTCCAGCCATGCAGGCTGGCCGGAACGGGCAGACTCTCTCCGCGCAGCCAGGCCTGGATTTCCGGACCCCCGGCAGGCATATCATAGCTCCGCGCCGCCTGATCCGGTCTCAGCGCCATGGCCAGAGCGTGGGCGGGTTCAATCCGGTTTTTCTTCAAGTGGGCAATATGCAGTCCGGCACGCGGAACCTTAAGGCCGTCGAGCAGGCCGGTGTGCAGCCGGTCATTGAATGCTTCGGGCAGCAGATACAGGGATTCACCGAAGAGAAGCGGTACGCCGCTTCCGGCAAACCCGGGCAGTTCTACCGACGACCAGCTTATAAACTGCTGATAGGCATCCCGGAGCGAGGAGCTTACTTTCGGACTGTTCTTGCCGCGGTCTCCGCGTTTGCTGCGGCCCTGACGCTGTGCAGGTTCGGCATCATCCTCTACAACTGCCTTGCGCAGCAGGGCTACGAAATGCCCTTCTCCTTTTTCCAAATGAGGCCACAGCCGTTTCGTAACGATCAGCTCCATATCGGGATAGCTCTGTATGAAGTGTTCGATCGTCTCTTCGTTTTCTTTGCGGTTAAAGGTGCAGGTCGAGTAAGCCATACTGCCGCCCGGCTTCAGCATCAGGTAGGCATCCTGCAATATATCCCACTGTCTGGCAACACACATCTCCACATGCTTCGGTGACCATTCGCTTACGGCGGCAGGATCTTTGCGGAACATTCCTTCACCGGAGCAAGGCGCATCAAGCATAATCCGGTCAAAAACTTCAGGGAACCGCTTGGAGAGTTCCCCCGGGGTTGCCGAGGTGACAAGCGCGTTAGCTATCCCAAGCCGCTCTACGTTTTCTGCGAGTATTTTGGCCCGTTCAGGATGTATTTCATTGGATATCAGCAAGCCTTGTCCCTGCATCAGCGCGGCAATATGGGTGGTTTTGCCTCCCGGTGCGGCAGCCAGATCGAGCACAGTCTCCCCGGGAAGCGGTCCAAGCAGCTCAGCTGCGGACATTGCCGAGGGCTCCTGAATATAATATAGTCCGGCGGTATGATAAGGATGTCTCCCCGGCCGTGCAGGCTCTTCATAATAAAATCCTGCCGGACACCAAGGTATCGGCGACAGGCTAAATTGGGATATTGCTTGTTCCGCAGCTGTGCGGCCCGGATCTGAAATGCTTTTTAAACCATTGAACCGCAGACCCTGGGTCCGCCGTGCATGATAGCTCTCCAGAAAAGCGTCTGCCGTATCCCCCAGCATCTCTCTAATGTCAGCGGTGTAAGCGGCAGGCAGCCGTTCTTCATTCATACGTCATTCTCCTCTAATCAAAATCCAAGATAAGTAAAGCTGTCATCTTAGTTGCTGTTTCAGGTAGATACCGATAAAATCAAAGTATGGATCTTAGCGTACCTGTAATTGTACTTCTACATATACACAACTATATCATAATTGCCGGGTCTCACCGTAATCAGGGCAATTGTAAAGGGAGATGTACCTTATGAACTTGCTGCAAGCGCTATTCTTCCCGCCGGAGCAGCCCGGTGGTGTATCTTCTATGATCCCTTATCTGCAGGAACGCTTCCGGTCCAGCCGCTGGGAGATGGATTTGTTCTGGCTGCCCAAACGGATCCGGGGCAAGGGACGCGAAGAGATTGTCTTTGAAACCTTTGACTGGACACAGTACGGCGAAAGTCCGGTTGTGCAAAAATATATCCAAACCTACCGTGATTATATTTGGTGGACGAAGCTGCGGATGAGCAAAAGCTATGATCTGATCCATGCCCATCACCCGATTGCCGGGCTGGCCATGAAAAGAATATATCCGGAAATTCCTTTAATTCAAACGCTGCACTCCAGCTATGAACGCGAGCTGATTCTGAATGGAGCCATCCAGGAGGGCGGCCTGGAGCATCAGTTTCTGGTCTCGATTTACCGCGAGCTGGAGCATGTCAGCGACAGGCTGATGACGGTTTCGCGCGCTTTTGCCGAATATTTAACTCCTTATATAGATCAGCCCGGCAGCATCGGCGTTATTCCCAACGGTTTCGACGAGAAGAGATTCAAGCCTGTGCCGCATGACAATGATATTCCGCAGCTGGTCACTGTTACCCGTCTGGTACCGGCCAAAGGAATAGATACACTGTTCAAGGCTTGTGCCGAGCTCAAAAAGCGGGGTCATGAATATGTACTGCATATTATCGGGGACGGACCGAGCCGGGCGGAGCTGGAGCAGCTGGCGCAGGACCTGGGAATTTATAATGAAACGATCTTTTACGGCTATACGCTGCATCCGGAGGAATTCATGCCGTTCTTTGATATTTTTGTCCTCCCTTCGCGGGCGGAGGCATTCGGGTCAGTCTTTGCGGAAGCTGCACTCAGCTGCCTCGCACTTGTCGGAACGAATGTCGGCGGGATTCCCGAGCAGATTGAAGATGGCGTCAACGGGCTGCTGGTGAATCCGGATGATGAGCTGGGACTGGCAGATGCCCTTGAGAAAGTGATCAGTGATCCCGGCTACCGTTATGAGCTGTCCCGTTCGGCCTGGGATAAGGCCAAGAGCCTCTATTCCCTGACCCGGGTAGCCAATGAGCTGAAGAAAACTTACCTGCAGTATCAGCCGGGAATGAAGGGGTGAGGGTATGATACCTTTTCGATTCCTGCATGCTGCGGATCTGCATCTGGACAGCCGGTTTGCAGGGCTGTCCCATCTCCCGCAGGCTATACGCTCCTATCTCCGGGAGTCCACCTTCGCCGCCCTCGGGCGGCTTGTTGGCGTAGCTATAGAGCAAAAGGTAGATTTCGTTGTCATCAGCGGCGATGTTTATGATGTCTCCGATGCCTCTCTCCAGGGTCAGCTCCGGTTCCGGGAAGCGCTGGAGGAACTCGGGCGGCACGGGATTCAGGTGTTCCTGATTCACGGAAATCATGATCCGCTGGACGGGCCGCGTCTGGTAGAGGCACCGCCTGATCACGTTACGGTGTTCGGCGGCAATGAGCCGGAACAGGCTATTGCCCGCAGCAGAGAGGACGGCAGGGAGGTAGCCGTGATCAGCGGGATCTCCTATCCAACTGCCAAAGTGACTGAGAATACGGCGCTGCGGTATAACCGTCAACCGGGCAGCAGCCTGTTCCACATTGCCCTGCTGCACGGCAATGTGGACGGGGATCTCCAGCATGAGACGTACTCTCCGTGCAGCCGCAAGGATCTGATCGGCAGGGGCTACGACTATTGGGCGCTGGGGCATATTCATAAACGCAGTATTCTGCACGATCGTCCGCCGATTGTCTACCCGGGAAATATTCAGGGGCGAAGTATTAAAGAGACTGGCCCTAAAGGCTGCTATATCGTTTATGTGGATGCAGAAGGTGCTGCGTCGCTGACCTTCCATGAACTGGACAGTGTGCGCTGGCAGGTCCGTGAGATCCCGGTGGAGGGTCTGGCGGATGAGGCTGAGTGGACGCGGGCCGTTGAGAATGCGGTTGAAGACCTCCGGGAAGAAACACCGCAGCTGATGTCTGTGGTAAGATTCCGCCTGACCGGGCGGGGTGCTATACATAAGGTGCTGACGGAGAAGGGGGCTGCGGATGATCTGCTCGCCGAGCTGCAGCGGCGGGAAACGGTCCGTGCGGAACGTAAGGAGTATGCAGGTCTCGTGTGGACCGAAGGCTTCGCTATAGAAACGGGACTGGCTATTGACCGGGGCCGTCTGCTGCTGGAGGACAGCTTTCTCGGAGAAATGCTGCGTCTTGCCGGACGTAGCGGCGGGAACGACGAGGAGCTGGAGGAGCTGATCTCCACTGCGCTAAGGCCGCTAATGGAGAATCAGGAGCTGCGCAAATTGCTCATGTCCACAGGGAGCGAAGAGAAGCGGGACTGGCTAAGCAGTGCTGCGGAGCTGGGCATTGTGCTGCTCAGCGGAGTAGAGGAGCAGGCTACTGTGCCGCAGAGTCCTGCGGCAGGAGAAGAGGTTGTGTCTGCCCGGGCCAACGGACCCTCGGAAAGAGACGGAGCCGGCGGATCAGCGGTGAATATGGCGATGCCGGAGGAAGAGGACAGTGACAGGGAAGCGGCGGACCTGACTGTATGGCGGGAGCGGGGGGATGCTGAATGAAAATTGAGTCTTTGCGGATTGACGGCTATGGCCGTCTGGCCCGGCGGGAGATGAAGCTGAACGAAGGGGTCACTGTGCTCTTCGGGCGTAATGAAGCCGGCAAAAGCACTACCCTGCAGTTTATCCGCGCGATGCTGTACGGCATCCCCGGCAGGGCGTATCCTGCCGAGCGGTATGAGCCGCTGCAGGGCGGAACACATGGCGGGGTGCTGAATGCGCGTGATGATAGAGGCGCCCTCTGGACGATCCGCCGGTTTGCTTCCGGCGGTGAAGGACCTGGAAGAGGAGAGAAGCTGCAGATTACACTTAGCCATCCGGATGGAAGCACTGAGGAGCTGCAGCAGGCTGAGCTGGAGCGCCGCCTGCTGGGCGGCATCTCGCGGAGTATGTTCCGCCAGCTGTTCGCCGTCTCGCTGGACGAGCTGCAGGAGCTTGGCGCGCTGCAGTCCGGTGAGATGAGCAGCTACCTGTTCCATGCCGGGATGGGCGGCGGCGGTGAGATTATGCGGGCGGAGAAACGCCTGGTCCAGGATGCCGAGAAGCTCTATAAGCCACGGGGCAAGGTGCAGGATGCCGCCAAGATTCTGCAGTCTATTGAGAAGCTGGAACGGGAGGTAGCGGAGAGCCGTTCCTATCTGCCCAGATATAATGAGAATACCCTGGCTCTGGAAGCGGTAGAGCAGAAGCTGTTACAGATGAAAGATAGCCGGGAAACCGCGGCTGGCCGGCTGCTTAAGCTGCGGAAGGCGCAGGAGATCCGTGAGCTGTGGCTGAAATGGTCTGAAGCCCGGCTTGAGCTGGCAGAGCTTCCGCAGATCGATGCGTTCCCTGAAGCTGGAGTGGACCGCTGGAAGGCATTGGAGGGTGATCTGCGGGGGTTGCAGGGCGCAGCGTTCCGCCTGGAACGGCTGCAGGCAGAGCTTGCGGCTGAGCTTGCCGCGAACCCGCCTGATTCCCTGCTGGAGCAGCAGGGGCCGGTTCTCGAAGCGCTGGACCGCAGACGGGGCAGCTATGAGGACAAGCGCACGGAGCGGCAGCGGCTGACGGGTGAGCTTGCCGCGCTGGGCGAACAGCTCCAGCGTATCCTGCGCAGCATTGGCGCGGGCTGGAGCGCCGCTGAGCTGGCGGGCTTCGCAGCCAGCGCGGCGGACCGGGAAGCCGCGCGGCGCTACGCTGCGTCATTTGCCGGGTACGACCGGCAAATGGAGACCAGAGGCGCGGAGCTGCTGAGCCTCCGCGCCAGAACGGCCGCCGCCGGCGCTGCGCTGCAGGCGGCCGAGCGCCAGCTTGCGCGCGAACACGCAAGCGGCGCAGCGGACTTCGCGGGCCTCGCTCCGCGCAGCCCGCGTGAACTGCTGCAGCTGTGGGACGAGCTGCAGCAGGCCGCCGAGCGCTGGCGCGAAGCGCTGCTCGGCGGCTCTGCAGGCGGCGCGGAGGTCCCGCGCCGCAGAGGCACTGCCGCCGGGGATAGCCGCCCCGGCGGGAACGGGCGCCTGGCGCAGCGCTACCGGCGCCTCCTGCAGGCGGGCGCAGCGCTTACGCTGCTGCTGCCGCCTGCGCTGCTCTTGACCGGCGCGCCGCCGGTCAGCGCGTGGTCCGCGCTCGGCCTGCTGGCCGCAGCGGACCTTGCACTGCTCTTCGCTCTGCGCGGTGCAAGCAGAGCAGACCAGACGCCGCCTGCGCCGGGCGGCGGGGAGGCGGGCAAGGCCGCAGCGGAGATGCTGCGGCTGCGCGGGCTTTTGCTCTCCGGGGCGAAGCCGGAGAGCGGCATACAAGATGCCGGCGGGCTGGAGGCCGGGATGAAGGAGCTGCGCCGCCTGATGGAGGCGTGGAATGCCTGGCGCCAGCGCGTCGAACGGCAGACCGCTGAGGTGGAGGCCTGCCGCACGGAGCTCGCGGTGCTGGCCGGACAGGAGCGGGTACTGGCAGAGGAGCTGGACCATGCCGAAGCCAGCTTCACGGAGCTGGCCGCTCGTTATGAAGAATGGCTGCGCCAGCGGGGGCTGCCGGAAGGGCTCTCACCGGACGGTCTGCCGGATATCTTCGCTCTGGCGGAGCGGGGCAATGAACTGCTCCGCCAGCAGGGCAAATTATCCCTCCGGCTCAGCGGACTGGAGTCAGAGTGCGCTGCTTATGAGCAGGAAGGGATGATTCTGCTTAGAGATACTGAGGCTGCTGCCGAGGCCCGCAGGGATCACTCCTCTGTTACTTTGATGGCTCCCGCACATCCCGGCTCACAATCAGGCCCGCAGCCGGAGCCCCAAGCTGAACCTCCTGCCGGAGTCCCGGCATCAACTCAAGCTTCACCGGACTCTCTTTCACTGCTAACCTGGCTGGAGCTGCGGAAGCGGGAATGGGAGGCACTGAAGACAGAGCTGCTGCGCAGGGAGAGTATAGAAGCGCGGCTTACCCAAGTTCGTGAGGAACTGGCTGCGAACCGGAGAGAGCAGGAGGAGCTGAACGGGCGGAGCAGCAGGCTCCTTCAGGAAGGCGGCGCTGAGGACGGTGAACAATTCCTGCGCCGTTCATCGGCCTGGCTGAGGCATAGTGAGCTGACGCGGTCGGTACGTCAGTGGGAGCTGGCGATGTTTGGCGGATGGGAGCAGGAAGGCAAGGCAGAGCTGCTCCGGCTGCTGGAGCATCAGGATGCCCGGGTGCTTGAACAGGAACGCTTGGCGGCGGAAGAGGCGGTATTGAACCTGGAGGAAGAACGCAGTTTCCTGCTCCAGCAGCGCGGCAAGCTGCTGCAGGAACGGGAGGACCTGAGGGGACGGTGCATGGAGGACTCGGTGCTTCAGCAGCTGGAAGAACAGCGGGCGGCGCTGCGTAATCTGGCCGGGCAATATGCGGTAACGGCGCTGGCGGCAGAGCTTATGGGACGGACGAGGCGGATCTATGAACAGGAGAAGCAGCCGCAGGTGCTGCAGCTTGCCTCTGTATATTTCTCCAAGCTGACGCATGGGGAGTACCGCCGGATCGTAATGACTCTCGGGCACAAGGAGCTGAAGGCGGAGCATAAGGACGCCGGACTGCTGGACAGCGGACTGCTTAGCCGGGGACGGCGGAACAGCTGTATCTGGCGATCCGGCTGGCTCTTTCGGAGACCATGAGCAGTCAGGTGAACCTGCCGCTGTTCTTCGACGATTTGTTTGTTAATTTCGATGAACACCGCTTGCATGCGGCTCTTGATTTACTTGGCGAATTGTCGGTATCCAGGCAGATTGTGATGATGACCTGCCACCGGCATGTGGCCGAAGCGGTGGCGGCGATCATACCTGCTGCTGCGGTTATTTCCGTGTAGTCCGGATCACCGGCTTAACCGCCACAATGGTGATGCCCTTACCTCCGCTTCCAGAGGCAGGCGGACCGCTTGGCCGCGGCGGCTGCGACATGGGAGCGCGCATCAGCATGACCGCCCACACCAGGCACAGGGCGCCGAAGATCGGGTAGAACACCCCGAGGAGGGAACTGAAGCCGAATTGGCTGAACACATAGCAGACCAGCATTAACAGCGGGGTTACCAGGGCTGGGGCGACCGGCAGGCGCTGCTGCAGTTGAACGCTAACTCCATAGATGTCTGCAACGAAGGTACTGAAGATTTCCATGAAGATCAGCAGCAGAAAAATCGTCTGCACGATGGGACCCAGCCGGAAGGCGATGCTGCCCATCGGAATCTCGAACTGCAGAATTCCCGGCATCTGTGAGCTCATGGCAAAGTGGGCTGCCAGCAGCATGAACCCGATTCCGGCTCCGCCCAGAATCCCTCCGCGTACAAGCGCCTGCTCGTCTTCGGTATGCCGGGCCAGCGGAACAAGCACAGCCTGGGCCATGCCGAGGTTGAAGGCGGTATACAGGAGCGGAGACATCCAGGCACTGAAGAAGCTGTGGTCTGTCGGCAGGAACAGGAAACGGTCTGCACCGGGTACACCCAGCGTATTAAATACAATAATCAGCGACAGAGTAAGCATCAATGGGACCACCAGGCTGTTGATCTGGAGGATTCCGGAAATGCCGCGCTTCAGGAGCAGGTAGGACCCGAGAATGGTGAGCAGCAGCCCCGCCTGATAGGGCATTCCGAGATGCTCCTTAAAAATAGCCCCGGCACCCGCCAGCATGATGCTGTTCACGCCAATCAGAATAATCATGGTGAACAGGCTGATACTGGCCCCGGCCTTTTCTCCAAACAGATGGCGGTTGAAATCTTCGTAGGAGTCTGCCTCGATCCGCCGGGCGATAATCATCATTTTGGTGCCGAGCCAAATAAATATCGCGGTGGAGAACAGGATGGTCAGCAGGGCCCAGTGGCCGTATCTTGTGAAGAAACGGAGAATTTCCTGGCCGGTGGCGAAGCCGGCACCCACAATGGTGCCAATATAGGTGAAAGCGATCTGCAATGTGCGGACTCGGGACTTCATGGCTCTCCTCCTCTGAATGCTGCGAAGATTTAAATAGCGGTGCGGGCAGGATTGCCTTGTGCAGTCCGCATAGTACAGGTTATGATGAGGAACAGAAGGACATGACTTCCGCCTTGTGAATAAGCTGGTATTACAGTGGAACGTCTGGAATTATAAAGGTAATGGAGGTTCAAGGTCATGGAAATATTGAAACAGCGGATTTTGGAGGAAGGGGTCGTCATTTCGGATCAGGTGCTGAAGCTGGACGGTCTGCTCAACCACCAGGTTGATCCGATGCTGACGATGGAAATGGGACGGGAGTTTGCCCGCAGATTTGCTGAGGCTGGAGTGACACGAGTAGTTACCGTGGAGTCTTCGGGTATTGCCGTGGCATTTGCCACCGCTTATGAGATGAAGGTGCCGCTGGTCTTTGCCCGGCGCAAAAAAACGCTGCTCGCTGATCCCGATGCCTTATGCGAACGGGTGCCGTCTTTTACCAAAGGGATTGTCACGGACATTATGCTGTCCCGCCAATACATCTCGGAGAATGACAAAATCCTATTTATCGACGATATTATCGCCAACGGAGACGCCGCGCGCGGCCTGATCAAGATTATCCAGCGTTCCGGCGCTGAACTTGTGGGTCTGGGCGTAGTGGTCGAGAAAAGCTTCCAGGCCGGCGCCCGCACAATCCGGGAACAGGGTATCCGTCTGGAGTCGCTTGTCGATATTACCTCACTTAGTGAGGGAACGATTACTTTCGGGTAAGATTTAAGTGACAAATACAGGAACATAGCCTATTTTTGAAACATCTGCTTTTCACCCTATAAGTTTTCCTTTATAATAAAAATAGACATGAGAGAGGAGGCGTCACAATGGGGAAAGAACCGGTGACAGAGCAATTTTTTATTGATAAACTAACCGAGGCTAAGGATCACTTCGAACGTGCGCTGGATTGCAAACACACGGAGTTCGACGATTTGTATCCCTATATGATCGAACATCCTCAGTTTTTCTGGTACAAACGCTACGTAGCTTGGTCGGAGCTTCTGACAATCACAAGTTTGTGTGAAGAGCTGTCCTTCAACTGGAGACAGAAATTCACGGATCATCAGGTAGAATATCTGGAACAACGGGTGATGTCCGCTAAAGTTCTTGACTTCTGGTTTGAGAAGAATGAAGCGCTGATATAAGAACTTCATAAGACATACAGACTTACCCAAATCGTAACTAGACCCGGATGATTTATCATTTGGGTCTTTTTCATGATTCGATTTAGGCAAATATTGGACAAGCTAAGGACAGAGAGGGAGTAGAACAATTATGATCAGTGATGAACAGCTGGATGCCTACCGGATTTCCGGTGAAAAGATACGTGTTGTGCGGGATGGACTGGAGAGCAATGATGTCAAGGGGATTGTGCTGGCCTGGGATGAGTCCCAGGTAATGATCCGGCGTCCGAATAAGCGTGTTGTGAAGCTGGACCGGAACTACCTGTATCAGCCGTTCAGCGAGCCGAGACCGGAAGCAGATACTTTGTAAAAAGCAAACGGGATACGCTAGATGCCGTTATTAAATACAGCTTTACACTCAGCTGAGTACGCTGCAGAGCGTACTTTTGCTGATTATGCAGGACCCTTACATTGAACTGCCTAAGGAGGAGCATATGAACCATCAGAATAAAATCTCTGTCGTCACCGGCGGTGCTAACGGAATTGGACGCTGTATTACAGAGGAGCTGCTGGAGGCGGGAGCGGTGGTTGCCTGTATAGATACCGATATTGCGGCCGGACGCTGGCTGGAGGAGCAGTATGGGGCGGAGCGGCTGTTTTTCTATCCGGGAGATATTGCTGAGCGTTCGGTCATTGAGGATTTCACCGCACAGGTTATCAGCAGATTCGGATACGTAGATTACCTGATTAACAATGCCTGCATCAGCAAAAAAGGACTGCTGTCGGAGTGCAGCTACGAGGATTTCGAATATGTGCAGCGGATCGGGGTAACTGCGCCATATTATTTGACACTGCGGCTTAAGGAATATTTCGCTCCGGGAGCGTCCATTGTGAATATTTCTTCAAGCCGGGAGCGCATGTCCCAGCCGGATACGGAGAGCTATACTGCCGCCAAAGGCGGCATTGGTGCGTTGACCCACGGCCTTAGTGTAAGTCTGGCCGGTAAAGCGAGGGTGAATGCGATCAGCCCCGGTTGGATTGATACCACTGCCTATCATGGTACGGGAGAAGCAGCGGACCCGGTTCATTCGGAGCCGGACCGGCTGCAGCACCCGGCCGGACGTGTAGGAGCACCGCCGGATATCGCTGTTATGGTGCTTTTCCTGTGCAGTGATGCTGCAGGATTCATCAGCGGGGAGAATATAAATATCGATGGCGGTATGTCCAAGCTGATGATCTACCACGGGGATGAAGGCTGGACGTATGAACCGGGAGGTCCGTTATGAAGCTGCCTGTAATTAAGAATGCGCGGGAGTTAGCCGATCTGGTGCGTGAGATAGGTTTCCTTCCTTTATTCCGCTGTGAGATTGATGGTTTCTCCCTGCAGGAATGCACGCCTGCGGGCTACTGGTTCGTGAAGGATGTGGAAGGGCCGTGGGAATGGCGCGAGGAAGTTGCCGCAGGGGGCGAGATCGCTTATGCGAAGCTTTTTAACAAAAAAGCCGGGTTTATCAGCAAAGCGTGGTACCCTGACTTCGCCAATTACCGCAGGGACGGATACGACTTCGACGCCAGATATGATGATGGACTAGCCTCCATGCCCAGCAAACAAATTATGGATGTGTTAATGGAACACAGTGAGGGACTGCTCTCCAATGAGCTTAAGCAGCTGGCCGGCTTCGGGAAAAACGGGGCCAAGGGCTTCGATACCGCAATGACGCATCTGCAGATGCAGACCTATATTACAGCGAGCAGATTCGAATACAAGCAGGACAAAGAAGGCCGTCCGTACGGCTGGGGAGTCGGGCGGTATGCGATGAGTGAGCATGTATACGGGGAAGAATGGGTCACCTCGCGTTACGCTGATAAGCCCGCGGAATCGAAATCACGGATTGCTGAGCATGTGGCGAAGCTGTTCCCGGATGCGGGGATGAAGGAGATTGAAAAGGTCATTAAGTAGAGGAGCGCCGCGCCCGATACAGATTGAATTTTTGATTTTTTCGAATTTGGGGTTGCCGTGGCTACAGAGAATAGTGAACATCCGGCTGCTATTGCCACAAATATTTCTTATCCCGATATTTGTACCGGAGATCACATTGCTTATTAAAATCCTGCACAGAATACAACATTTCCCTCCGTAATTCGGCCCTAATCCAAAATTGTTGTATAAAAGGCAACATCTCTCTTTGTTCTAGCGGTTTGGTGGAGGAATTGTTGTATTTCATACAACAATCTGTCCGAATGCCCAGGTATCGAGGTATCAAAGTTGCAATACGTACAACAATTATGCCTATGTAGTGTTAATTTAACAATCTCAGGCTCGCTCTGCGGACAACGGGACAGGTATGAGGAAATGGAATGGTTCCGCTTTTGTTCAAATTCAAACTATATGGAACCTCTAGGAAGTGTAGGTACACAAAGAGCCTCGTCCAGTAAATAGGACGAGGCTCTTTGTGGATTAACCAGTAACTGCCTAGAAGGACAAGGCCATCTGTTCCACCCGTTCTTCTCTGGGAAGAACGGAGGCAAGCTCGGCACCCAGCCCGAGATAAGCGCGCATGCGCAGCATCATTTCGTTGCGGAAGCCGGGCCAAAGGATATGGATATCCCCGGAGTATCCCCGGCAGGTATACTCGGCCGTAACTCCGCGCTGATCCTGGCGGATGGTATTGATCTTCAGCTGATGCGAAGTAAGCTCACGGGTAACCTCCTGCAGCATCAGCGAAGTCTTCTTCGTGGCGCTGGAGACGAGCTCCATGTAGAGCTGTGGAGTCTTGAAGAGACCGCTCTTACCAATAACTCGGCAATCGCGCTCAAACACTTTATGGATAAACGTTAGCAGCAGATAGCTTCTGACAAGGGACAATTCGTCTTTGGTTATATCTTCAGGAAGTGTTGGTGTGATTAGGGTGTTTCTCTTGGTAGTCGCCATATAAATCACCTCATTTATAGTATGCGAACCTTTGTTCTCATTATACATCTTTTGGGTAAGTAAATGCAATATTCATCTTGAAAATTATTGGAAATAATCAAAAATTAAAAAAAGATAAAAAGGTTGACTCTGAAATCCCAGCATGATAAGATCTATCTTGTGACTGCGTAAGCAAGTCAACCTAATATGCGGTCATGGCGGAATTGGCAGACGCGCTGGCTTCAGGTGCCAGTGATAGCAATATCGTGGAGGTTCGAGTCCTCTTGACCGCATCACTGATTTCAACAAAAGACCCGTACATTTTACCTTATAGGTAATGTACGGGTCTTTTGTTGTGGAGAATTGGAAATGAATACAGGCGGAGTCAGTCCAGATGGATCAGTATAGGCATTGTGTTAGGCAACATTTGTTTGGTAATATTATACACATGGAAAATTTTACTGGGAATTCGATTGGTTCAAGCAAGAGAAGAAATGTAAGCCTCAACAGACTGGGCAAATAAAAGGAGGTCATTATGTGACTGCTGCAATAATTTTTGCATCAAATAAGTTAGGGGTAGTACATGACGATCAAATGCAGTTGATGCTTGATAAATTTAATTTAGGTAAACTTATTTCTTTCCAAAAAACTGTGAATGGTGCTATGGGACAAACGATGTATGTTTCCTCAAACGAAGGAGAATTTATTCTAAAAGGAAATCCATTGTATCCCGGACAATTTATTGAGGAAAAGTACTTTATAGAAAACATACATAAAAGAACGAATGTAACTGTTCCTACTCCTATATAATCGATGATTCAGAAGAGATATTTGGATGGAGCTACTTTTTAATGCCTTGCCTACAAGGCGAACATATGAATTCAGAACATCTAAAGATCACACTAAGTACAGCAGACAAGTTCAAAATAGCAGAATTAATTGCGAAGACTTTAGCTGATCTGCATAGCTGGAAAGTTACCCGCTTCGGCGAACTCGATACCAATAATCTCAATATTGCTGCCTTTGAGGGAAGTTATACGATATGGCTGTACAATCGAATTAAGTTTTGGTTAGAAGATGCTAAGAAGTATTCAGTAATAACAGATGAAGATTTAAGATGGGCCAATTTATTAATGGAGGACTCCAAAGAGGCTTTTGATGATTTTACCTCTCCAAGCTTCGTGATGGGCGATTTCAAGCCTGGAAACTTCCTCATACACCCAGGAATGAAGGGCTGGGAAATAAGCGGCTTATTTGATTTCACTAATTCATATTTTGGAGACCCTATTTCTGATTTGATAAAGATGATTACGATCTATTTAGATAACGGTGAAGCCGAACTCGCTAGTCATCTTTTAAAAGTTTATTTCGATGGTTCAGAAGAAAAGGAAGCCTTAAAAAAACGTATCAAAGTACATATGCTTCATCAACGAGTCTTGGATTGGGGCTGTGCAAAAGCAATGAATATGGTTACTTGGGATAATGAGTTGCCATTTTCGCATTGGGTAGAGAGCTATACCAATTCAGTTGCAAGTCTACTAGAATAAAATGGATGGATGAATCTTATTTTAATCAGCTAATCTGCGGAATACTTAATATTATTTTATGAATGTGAAGGAGGGATTTTTATAATGGGAGAAAGACGATGGGGGATTGTCAAATGGTTCAAGGAAGATAAAGGTTACGGGCGGATAATGTTAGACGGGGCGGACGGCAACCATGTCTTTGTTCATTTTAGCGAAATATTACCAGACCCTGTTGGGCTGCCGAACGGCTTGCGGGTTCTTAAAGAGGGTCAAAAAGTTGCATTCGACCTATTCGAATTCCCGAATCT
Organism: Paenibacillus sp. FSL R10-2771; assembly: GCF_038000205.1. Lineage (NCBI taxonomy): Bacteria > Bacillati > Bacillota > Bacilli > Caryophanales > Paenibacillaceae > Paenibacillus > Paenibacillus sp. FSL R10-2771. The sequence goes on along the minus strand of NZ_JBBOBM010000001.1, from coordinate 4,434,359 downwards.
ATCAGACTCCCAGCGAAGAACAGCTAAGAATGTGCAAATTTTAGAGGATTGAAGGTGTCATGATCCTAAACAATATGAGGTGAACTAATGAAGAAGGTATGGGTAAATGACTTGTTTATTTATTTGGGATTCTTAGTAGTAGTGAGCTTAGTTTTTGTTTTAGGGTTACAATACCAACATTTTTTAAAGGAAGAAGCAATTAAGACCTATCAACTTGAAACCAGCGTTGTCTTTTCTGTTCTCTTTCCGATTTTCTTTGGATTATTACTCGGTTTGCTAAGATTCTTTGAATTACTGCGGAAGAGTGGAGAATGGACAATAAATTGGCTTAAGCTCTGTATATTCGGCATTCCTTCACTCTATGTCTCTTTACTTCCATTATTATTTTGGTCGGGTCTATCTATTTCTTATTATGATTTACCTTTGGGCTACCTTGTGATCACTCCGGGAACAACAGCTCATACAATTAGCGGTCTGATGTTCGGTTTTTTATTATTCTACGTAATTGAAAGGAAAATCAAAGAAGCTTAGCACCGGGAGTTTCGCATGGTATTCTAAGAAAAGGGATTTGACCAGGAGGGACAACGTTGACGGAAATAAAGTATCCAGTTAAAAATCCATCAAGGATTGGAACCATTATAGGCATGATTGCTATTATATCGAGTCAATCTGTTCTTGTAGTGAGATTATGGGATCAGAGTGGGGTATTCTACACTTCGTTAACAGTGGTTCTTTTGGGTTTAGTTCTACTATTACTTGCATTGTACAGAACCTTTTTTAAGAAACTAACCGAGTTATGCTTATCTAATGAGCAAATTATATTAAACGGGAATATTGTTGATTCAAAGGATATTAAAGTGATAATGATCAGGGGATACTTTAAACCTGTTATTGGGATATTACCTTACAGGAGGAAGATCGTCCCATTGGATATGGCATTCAGGTATTCAAAGGATGAAGATAAAGGTATCTCGGATTTAAAGAGTTGGGCAAAAATGAACAATGTAAAGATGGTCAATAAATCATTTCAAACATGGATATAAGTGCATTCTAAAGTGTTTTTCGGTACGGTCTGCGACCAGAATTATCTTATTCAGAGGACGAGCTTAATCAATGTGACATGCTTGTTCGTTACGCGATTATGTGGTGGACTTGCGGACAGGAGAGGCGTTATTTAGGATAAATGGCAAAGAAAGGGCGATAGTTTGATGGAATAAGTGCATCTCAGTCCGCAAGACTCATAAAACATCCTATTTTCCGGATATAACGTCTCTGGTGTCCGCAAGGAGTAGTGGCAGCATAGACGTATAGTTCGATAACTCAAACTTCCAACCTCAACTAACCAACTAACTCCCAACCCAACCCAACCCAACCCAACCCAACCCAACCCAACCCAACCCAACCCAACCCAACCCAACCCAACCCAACCCCTAACCGCGCTCCCAGCTTCACTTCAGCCGTCAGCGGCAGAAGCGCCAACAACTTTTTTCATCCCAACCCAAGCTAACCATCCTTTATCAATACCGCTCCAACCCAGCTGGTTTCAATCCATCTATTCCCACCACACGTCATCCATCCGCCATATGTCATTATTAGCCTCAGGTCACCGATCCGCCTCGAATCATCCACCCGGTCTAGCGCCAGCATACCCAGCACTAATTATCCCCACGTGTGTCCTTCCTGACAGTAACTCCTCCTGATAAGGAGGTATCATGTTAATATCGCACTTTTTGCCTGCGGATAAGTCACCGGTTCACCCGGCAGAATCAACGTTTATCAGTGTTTTTGAGGCTGACAAGGCAGTGGAATTCACCGCGCAGAATTGTATTGACGCCCGAGCAACTAACATGTTAATATTTTCCCGAGACAAACTAACATGTCAGTGAGGATATATAGCATGTTAGCATGTTATTCATATATTCCTATTACAGGAGGTTATTTTGTGGATGTGGCTAATGTTGTAATCGGTTTCATTATGGTTTTATCATTTTTTGGATTGGTGTGGTATTGCGTCAAGGGGTATAACCTCATGGTGGGTTTCTTCGTCATGTCGGTCCTGTGGACCTCGATTGCCCTGATCGGCAATTCTATTCATCCAACCTCCGTTATGGAGGGCAAGACCTTTATTGATGTCCTGACGAACGTCTTCCAGACGGGTCCGGAGAACTACGGTAAAGCGATTCTGGTTAACATCTTCTTCGGCGCCTTCTTCGGCAGAGTCTTGATCGACACAGGAATTGCTGCAACGCTGATCCGTAAGGTGGTAGAGCTCGGCGGAGACAAACCAAGAATTACGATGTCGCTCTTATGTATTGTTACTGCGGTAATCTTCACCTCTATGACCGGTATCGGTCCGGTAATCTCCATTGCCGTAATCGTATTGCCGATCATGCTGTCGCTGGGTATTCCTTCACCGATTGCCTTGTTCTCCTTCATGGGCTCCATTATGGCGGGTATCTTCGGGAACATTGTTAACTTCAAGCAGTATCAGGCTATTTTTGCCACAGCCAATGAAAGTTATGCCAGCTACGACTACAATACATATTTCAAATTCGGCATGATTGCGATGGCTGTCTCCCTGATTGTTGTTCTGGTGGTATCTAACCTATCCATGAACAAGAAGGTCTCCCGTGCCTGGGCAGCCACTCCGGATGCCGGAGCTACGGTTGACGCCCCAGCAATCTCCTGGATTTCCATCATCCTTCCAGTAATCGGTGTGGTGGTGTTCAAGCTTCCGATTATCTTCGGGTTTATCGTTGCCGGTCTGTTCGCCTTACTGACCTGCGGCAAGTTAAAGGGAGGTTTTGCAAGCGTTTGCAGAATGCTGTCTAAGCAATTCGCAGACGGGGCTATCGATGTGGCGCCGATGATCGGATTCTTGCTCACATTGTCCATGTTCAATAATGCGGCAACCTATGCTTCCCCTTATTTCAAAACCTTGCTTGATGGTGCAATGCCTCAGACGGCGTTATTGCTCTGTATCGTATTCGCCATCCTGACACCGCTTGGCTTCTTCCGCGGCCCGATGAACCTGGTCGGTTCCGGTTCGGCCATTCTGGCAGTAGTTGTGGCTACCGCAGCCTGGCCTGTACAGTTCCTGTATCCTTTGTTCGCCATCACTACAGTAGCGCCGCAGCATTTGGACGTTACCCAATCCTGGGTAGCCTGGGGCTTCGGATATACGAAGGTTCCGGCCAAGGAATATATGAAGATGTCCATTCCTACAGGCTGGATTATCGGGATTATTCTCTGCGCGATTGTATTCTTCATGTACGGCAATTTGGTGTAGCACCGCTTGTATCCAAATGAACCGGCTGCTGCGTCCCTGTCCGTCAGGAGCCGGTTATTCAACCTTCAGTACAATTTAATGAAGAGAAACGGAGAAATCATATGGGTAAAATGGTTAGAATGGGGATCGACGTCGGTGGAACACATACAAAAGCAGTTGCCATCGACAACGAAACACATGAAATTATCGGGAAATCGTCCGTCAAGACTACGCATGATCATGCGAGAGGTGTAGCCGCCGGTGTTGTGAAATGTTTTCAGAATTGTCTGAAGGAAAATAACATCAAGCCGGAAGATGTAGTCTTCGTTGCACACAGCACAACGCAGGCAACCAATGCGCTGATTGAAGGCGATATCGCACAGGTTGGCATCATTGGCATGGCTAAGGGCGGTCTTGAAGGCTGGCTGGCCAAACGTCAGACCAAACTGCAGAACATCGATCTGGGCAATAGCAAAGAGATCAAAATCTACAATAGCTTCATTAATATTAAGAAAATGTCCGAAGCCTCCGTGCTGCAGGTCATCGATGATCTTAAGCGTCAGGGTGCACAGGTGATTGTGCCTTCCATGGCTTTTGGCGTAGATAATGGCAGACCTGAAGAGCTCGTCTATAAAGAAGCTGAGAAAAAAGGCATTCCGACCACCATGGCATCCGATATCACCAAATTGTACGGACTCACCCGCAGAACGAGAACGGCAGCGATCAACGCAAGTATTCTGCCCAAGATGCTGGATACCGCCAATTCAACCGAACAGTCTGTAAGGGAAGCCGGCGTCCATGTACCTCTGATGATCATGAGAGGCGACGGCGGGGTTATGGAAATCAGCGAAATGAAGAAACGTCCTGTGCTTACGATGCTGTCGGGTCCCGCAGCCTCAGTTATGGGGTCTTTGATGTATCTGAGAGCCTCTAACGGTGTGTATTTCGAGGTGGGTGGAACCACAACCAATATCGGGGTTATCAAAAACGGCCGTCCGGCCATTGACTATTCCATCGTCGGCGGTCATCCGACCTATGTCAATTCACTGGATGTGCGCGTCCTCGGTGTTGCTGGCGGCTCCATGATCCGGGCGAACAAAAGCGGAGTAGTGGATGTCGGCCCCAGATCGGCACATATCGGCGGATTGGATTATTCGGTATTTACCGACCCGGACAAGATTAAGGGCGCCAAGGTGGAATTTTTCTCACCTAAGCCGGGTGATCCGGCAGATTATGTCGCCATCCGTCTGGAGAACGGGGAGCGTGTGACGATCACGAATTCCTGTGCTGCGAACGTGCTGGGCCTTGTGAAGCCGGAGCATTTCTCCTACGGGAATGTGGAAGCCGCCAGACGGGCGATGCAGGCATTAGCCGATTATTGCGGAACCACGGTCGAGGATATTGCGAAGCAGATTATGGAAAAAGCGTATGCGAAGATCGAACCGATCATCCTGTCGCTGGCCGAGAAATACAAACTGGAGAAAGACCAGATCTCCCTGGTGGGAGTTGGCGGGGGAGCCGCTTCGCTGATCGTCTATTTCTCTGAGAAAATGGGTCTGAAATACAGCATTCCTGAGAATGCAGAGGTGATCTCGTCCATCGGTGTTGCCCTGTCCATGGTGCGGGACGTGGTAGAGCGGATCATTCCGTCACCTTCCAAAGAAGTGATTGCCGCACTCAAAATGGAAGCGATGAACAAGGCGATTCAGAGCGGAGCCACTCCGGAAAGCATCGAGATCCATATCGATATCGATCCGCAGACCTCCAAGGTTACCGCGATTGCTACCGGTTCCACGGAAGTGAAGACGACCGAGCTGCTGAAGGAATGTGATGAAGCGGAGCTCCGCGAGCTGGCCGCGAAGGATATGCGTATTTCCATCGACCGGACACAGCTGCTTGAGAAAACGAGGTATGTCAGCATTTTCGGCGAAAAGGTTGAGAAGACCGGTGAAGCGGGTGCAGTCCGCATTCTGGACACCAAAGGGTTCATTAAGGTGCAACGAGGCCGGGCGATGGCCCTTAAGACAACTGCCGGAGATTACCTGAATGCCGTCAAAAAGCTCTGGGAGGCTATGGCCGTCTACCAGACTGAACTGATTGCCCGGCCGGACTTCTATCTGTGTATCGGTGCCCGGGTGATGGACTTTACCGCTTCCGATTTCGAACAGCTGGAGCTGCTGATGGATATCGAAATTTCCACGTTTGAGCCGGATACGGAGGTTATCGTTGTCGCTGCCAATGTCAAGCAGAGCTGACGCTAATCTATTGAAATTATTCATAGCCATATTAATGAAGGAATGAAGAATGGGGGCAGCATGCAGGTGCAGATGAAGCTGGGTGTAATGATGCGTGATTTGCTGCAAGTAGAGGATGAGGCTTGGGGGCTGTACGCTTTTTCCAGGGACATTCTGAACCGGCGCATTCTGCTTGAAACCAAGACAGAGATGATTGCCAAGGCTAATGCCTGCGGCAAAGCCTATGCACAGAGGATCATCCGTGAATACGGAACCCGTGATGTCCGCGTGATCGCGGACAAATTGAAGCTGAAGCTAGAATTTCAAAGTGCGCTTATGACAGGGAAACGTGTGCTATTTGCCTGCTATACCCCGCCGTACACAATCGAAATTATGGAGGAGCCTGTGCGCAGAGCGGCGGAGCTGGTCCAGGAGGAAGAGCAGGCGCTAGTTGAACTTTTTCAGCAAGCTGGTATAATGAATACTATCCTTGGACACGAAATTTTTCATTTTGTAGAAGACCAGTTTGCACATGAAATCTACACCCGGACTGAGAAGATTCTGCTATGGAACCTGCTTGGGTTCAAGAATTATTCTACAATACGCACCTTGAGTGAAGTAGGAGCCATGGCCTTTACACAGGAACTGAATAGACTCAGCTACCCGCCGTTTATTCTGGATGTTCTGTTGTATTACAGCTATGATGCTGCCAGTGCGGAGAAAATATATCGTGATGTACTAGGAGTGAGTTCAGGAAGGTGTAGGGAACCCGTTGAAGATTATTAATAACAGTAATTCACTAAATGATGTAACTTACAATAAAATAAGAGAAGACATCATGAATATGACGTTGGAGCCGGGAATGGATGTCAGTGTGCAGAAGCTCTCTGAACGCTATGGCGTAAGCCGGACACCGGTACGGGAAGCAGTAGTCCGCCTTCAACAGTCTGGACTGGTGGAAATATATCCTCAGCGCAAAACAGTAGTCTCCAAAATTGATCTGCAGCGGGTCCGCGAGGAATGGTTCATCCGCACATCGCTTGAATCTGCCGTGATTGATGAATTCATCCGCAAGTGCAGTGAGCTTGTAGCAGATACGATGCAGGAACTGATTAACAAACAGAAGAAATATATGGATAAGAAATATTTCCGGGAATTTTACTTCAAGGATAATCGTTTCCACCAGCTGATCTTTCAGACGGCCGGGGAAGAGCTATCCTGGTTCACGATTGAAGAGGTAGCCTCGCACTATAACCGTATCCGTCTGCTCTATGGCAAGATGGAGGGCGTGCAGCAATCCGATATTGATAAACATGTGAAGATGGTAGCGGCCACCCGCAAGCGTGACGTGGAGGGAATGCGCAAGATTGTGATGGAGCATTCCAATACATTGCTGGAACGGGTACAGGTGATGTCCAAGCAATATCCGCAATTCTTCTGAAATAAGGTAAGTATAAATGCTTAAGGCGTATCCTTGAAGCCTGCTCCGTTTGGAGCATGACTTCCGGTATACGCCTTTTGTTGCGGTGCAATAACTACAGCTTCTTAAGCCGCCGGTAATACAGCCAGGTTCTGCCTGCGAACGAGCCGAAGAGAAGGATACAGAGGAACATAAGTGAAGTATTCCATGCCCGGGAAGCGGTGATTCCGTCTTGCAGCATGCCGTCAATAAATGCCGTCACATTCAGGCTGTAGAGCAGAATCGTCGGAAGAAACAATGCTGTATAGCTGATGGCAATTTTACGGGCATGCTTCAAGCGGTGATACGGGTCACTGTAGATTTCCGGTTGTTCAGCACGATCCAACTCCTCCCGGCTCCAGAGGGTCCATTTCTGCAGAGAAGAGGATGAGCTATATACTTTATGCCAGCCTGCCTGCCGGTGCAGCTCGAAATACTCTTCATCGCCAATGACCTGATAGTCGGCGTGATACTTCATTATACGTGGACTGCCTTGGCTGAAATGGAACAGGGTGCCTCCAGGGCCGACTTTATACAGATTCCATCCCAGCCGTTCCTTATCCTCCAGCCATTCCTCCAGCCGGTCAGGAGCGTACATCCAGCCTAACTTCAACCTCTTCATCGTAACACCCGCTGGCTTCTGCGGATCGTGAGACTTCTTGAATTCCTCATGATTCAAGAGTAACCCCTTGCTGGCTGCCCGGAGTTTAATAATCGAATAGATTGCAAGTACGAGCAGGATCACAGCCAAGGCTGCTGCGGCCCAGGTAACCGCCCACATAGGGCTTTGCTGTACCTGAAGCGGAGCATCCTGGGTCAAGGAGAAGCTTAGAGCAATCAGCGGAATCATTGCAATGAGCAGCAAATAAAGAAGTATTCCCATAAAAATATATGAGATTGTGCGGTTTCGCCTCAAGACATCCTTGCGGGAAGGGTAGGCCTTAATCTGTGACGGCTGCCGATCATTCTCGTAGACGCTCCACTTGCCTTGCTGCAGACGCTTGCTCCAGCCTTCAGCAGCAAGATAGGAAGACATGGAAGGCTGGGAGGATGGAGCATAACCGATCTGATAGGTAAGCTGAACCGACTCATCCTGGCGGAATATAAACTGCCGCAGCAGCAGGTTCCACTCCGTCAGCACCCAACCCTGACTCGCCATATCGGCCAGCCAGGCTTCTGACTTGGGCAGGTCGTAGCTCCAGAAGGGCCGAAATACCCTTTTCATACAAATTCCTCCTCACTGGTAATGGCATTGCGGTGAAGTTCCTTTAATCTGCTGATTTCTGCGCGCATTACTGCTTTCCCCAGATCTGAAACCTCGTACACCGTTTTTCTCTCTTCATCAGCGAATACAACAATCAGACCATCCTTGTTCATCTTCGTCAAAGTTCCATATACCGTACCGGAACCCAGTCTAAGCCGTCCCTCAGACAGCTCATCCACATGCTTGATGATTCCATATCCGTGGCGGGGTATGGTTAGGGACAACAGAATATAGAAGGCCGTCTCTGTCATCGGCACGTACTTTTTCAGCACTTTATCCATTGTGGACAACACGATCACCTGCTTCGCCAGTTCATTGTGCATAACTCATGGCCTTCAATATAATATGTCTTGCCGTGACTATGTCATAACGTGACTATATCACGATGCGACATAAGTTTCAAGGCTAGCGGCAATTAATGTGCCGTCAGAGTCAGCGGTTGACATACAGGCTGCCAGATCTCAGGAACCAGCTGCGGTTCCGAACAATAAACCGTTTGCAAATACCGGCTGAGCGGGGATATTTGTCCTTCGACCAGCACTTCCTTGATCTCCGATGGTTTGGTCGGTATCGCCTGCCCGGTTGTTGACATGAACTCTGTAAGGGGCAGCAGCATCCCGCAGCTTTTGCGGTAGGACATCCGGTGCGGGAATCTGGGAGAGCTGCCGGAATCGTATTTGGACAGCTTGATCCGATCAAACTGATCGGTTAGCAGCTCGCTGGCGTCGAATTTTAGGATGGCAAAAACTTCGCCGGGCTCTCTGCGGGAATACATCGCCGCCATCGCCAGGCAATCCCGCCAGGTCGGCCACAAGAAGACATGTCGGTCAAGGCAGAGACGGAATTCTTCAGGGGTTGTGTCCGGGTCCATTGCTTCAGGTGTGATGCGCAGATGGGAATTCAGGACAACCGGCTGACCGGCGTATTCAATCTGGAGGGCTGTAGTTCTGCGTTCTCCGGCTGCATGATCTGGACTTAATACGGCTGGGGCGAATAATGCGTCAAGTGCAGCCATGGCGGGCAAATTCCGGGCCCGGGTGAAGTGGTATAACGAAGTGCGGAGCAGGCTTTTGGTAATGGCTGCAATCAGTGAATGTTTCATAGTGTTATTTTATCCTTTGCGCGAAATCAATATTTTGTTATTTTAGAAAAGGAAATGCTGAAAGGGAAAGGATGAGAATGATGAAAGCTGAAGCACTCGAACAGAGCAGAGTGGAGGCGTTTTTGAATTTTTGCCGGAAGCACCGGGACGAACTGGATGATTCTTATCTGATCGATGAGGAGCTTGCCGGATTCAGGCTTTCACCGGACCAACCTACATATATTGTTGCCAATTCCTCAGGTCAAATTACCGCAGCAGCCTCGCTCATTCTGAATGATTACAGCCGCAGAGGGCGCAAGGCCAGATTCAGAATCCTTCATGCGGACACCGCAGATGTGAAGGTATATCAGGATCTGCTGGAGGCGATTCTGCCCCATGCTGCCGGAATGGATAAGCTGAATCTGTTTATTCCCGCGGTAAATACTGCGGCGATGGAGGTGTTGGCAGCCGTGCGGTTTGCGGTGGAGCGGTATACTTATGTTCTCGTGAGAGAGGAGCCGCATATTCCTGAGGTCAGCCTGCCCGCCGGTTACGAGCTCATTCCCTTCCGCGCCGGATTGGATGAAGCCGTCTGGTGTGAAGTGCGAAATGCCGGTTTCGCTAAGCTTCAGGGCAACGAGACGCCCGCCACACCAGCGATGGTGAAGCAGATGATCAGCGGAGCCGACTATATCGAAGGCGGTTTACAGATACTGTACCATAACGGCAAAGCTGTGGGAATTGTACGCGGCTGCGCCGATGAGTATGGGGATGAGCCTGCCATGAGTATCGGGCCGCTGGCAGTATTGCCGGAGGCTCAGGGGAGAGGACTCGGCAGAATTCTGCTGCGGGCAGCACTCTGGTTCGCGGGAGAACAGTCGTATGCGCGCACCATCCTGTGTGTGAATGCAGAGAACGAACGGGCGCAGGCTTTGTATATTGGGGAAGGCTTCAAGCAGGCGGAAGCCCTTGCCTGCCTGGCTTACACGGTGAGTGAAGAAGGGTAGAGGGGGGATTGATGCTAGGAGTGGAGGCGCTGATTGTGGTAGCGAGAGATGCGATTAGTGATGTAGAGTTGAGATGCTGATCGCTCACATCAAACCGTGGCGGACTGTAGGGACCTTATTTTGCCGATCAGCCAATTTAGAGATGAAGCGGACTGAGAATCGCCTATTCAGCTTAGAACACCAGAATTAATCCCATCATTCAGCGCATAGCGGAATCTCAGTCCGCGAAGCCGGCAAAACAGCTGTTTTTCCCGAAATAACGGATTCTGAGTCCGGGTGGAACGGCTGTTTGTGCTGCCTATGTGCTGTTATTCGTGGTCTGCTTGCATCGTCGGCCCCTTATTTATGGGCTTCTTGCAGGAGATGCACTTTGGATGTAGAAATTCAGGTCAGCAGGTTATTCAATCCAGTAAAAACCATTTACTCTCCATATGCACCATTATAACGTTAAACTCCGTCTAACCTGGACAGATTCACTATTAAAGGGGACAAGGTAATGAAAACACTGGTTATTGTGGATGATGAGCCTTCGGTGGTGAACGGGCTGCGGACCTATGTGGACTGGGCGGCACAGGGGATTGAGCTGGTTGGAACCGCAGATGACGGGGACACTGGGCTGGCGCTGATCCGGGAGCTGAAGCCGGATATCGTGCTGACGGATGTCCAGATGCCGTCAATGGACGGCATCCGCATGGCGGCTGAGGTACGGGCGCTGCTGCCGGAGGCCAAGATCGTCTTCATCAGCGGCCACAACGATGCCGGATACCTTAAGTCCGCGCTGCAGATGCATGCGGCGGATTATATTTTTAAGCCGGTTAGCCGCAAGGAGCTGTCGGTGGTGATGGGCAAGGTGACTGCTGCGCTGGATGCGGAGACGCAGGAGCGCAAGCGGATCAAGGAGATGCAGGTGAAGCTGACGCAGAGCATGCCGCTGCTGCGCGAGAAGTTCCTGCTGTCCGTAATCAGCGATGGTGTTCATACCGCGCATATTCAGGACAAACTGGAATTTCTGGGCTTGCAGCAGCTCGCGGCGGACAGCTACATCCTCATGGTCATTCTGCTCGATGATGTGCCGCAGGTGCTGGACACCCGCAGCGAGCAGGACAGACAGCTGCTGTCCTATACGGTGCTGAACATCATCCAGGAGCTGATTGACAATCAGATGCGCGGCGTGACCTTCGAGAAGGAGCCGGGAGAGTACGTCGGGATTCTGCTGGCCGGACAATTGCAGCCGCAGGAGTTCAGCGAATCTCCCGAGAATGACCTGCTGGTGCTGGCAGAATCAATCCGCAGCAATCTGCGGCAATGGCTGAAGCTCAGTGTAACCATCGGTGTCGGTGAGGGGGTTGAGCACTTGCCGGAGATCCCGTCCTCCTATAAACAGGCGAGGGATGCAGCTGACCAGAAGTGGTATCTGGGCAAAAACCGTATTCTGACCATGGACAATATCGTGTCCGGAGAGCGCGGTGAGAATCTGCGTTACCGGTACGAGCCGGAGTGGGGGGAGCGGGTGTGGTCTGCCCTGAAATCCGGAGACCGCGGACGTCTGCAGACGGAGCTTAGTGACATCTTCAGCCTACTTGGGCAGAACCGGGGACAAGGGGCGCGGTATGCGCAGAATGTCAGTCTGCATCTGATTCTGCAGTCCGGCCAGGTGCTGCTGGAGCTTGGCGGAATGACGGAGGAATGGGAAAAACGCGAGACGGCCGCCTGGAAACAGGTTGCGCGCCAGGAGACGATGCAGGATCTGCTGGGATATACAGAAGCCTATTTGCTTGAGGTCTGTGATTTCGTCGGGATGAAGCGCAGCGGCAAGACAAGCGAAGTGATAGAACGGGTCCGTCAGCTGATTGGAGAACGGTACCCGGAGAATCTGGCAGTGGCGGATATTGCGGCAGGCGTCTATCTCAGTCCGACCTATGTCCGGCTGCTGTTCAAGCAGGAAACGGGCGAAACGCTGTTCGAATATTTGACCAAGGTCAGAATCGAGCAGGCGAAGAAGCTGCTTAGAGACCCGCAGAACAAATTCTACGAAATCTGTTATGCCGTTGGCTACAGCGATCCCAGCCATTTCAGCAAGCTTTTCAAGAAAATAACCGGAATTACCCCCAGCGCCTACAGGGAGCAGAGTCTATGAGCAGGGGCAATCCTATGAAGATCAGGCCGCACAGGAATGTAAGCATGCCATATAAGGAGGCTGTGCAGTGAAAAAGGGCTGGAGCTATTTGACCGGACTGGGCCAGGGGATTCTTGCGGCGAGAAAGTGGCTGATTGCCTATGTGATACTCATTCTGCTGCCGGTATCAGTCATGCTGGCTTCCTTCTATCAGCGGTCCAGTGACATTCTGGAGCAAGAAGTCACCAGTACGATGCAGCTGACCCTTAAGCAGGCAGGGATGAATCTGACCTATAAGCTGGATCATATCCGTGACAGCAGCAATTCGGTCTTCATGAACCAGGTGCTCTACAGCAATCTGCAGCAGAAGGACAGCATCACCGATGAGCTTAACCAGCTTAAGGAGCTGCGCAATTTAGCCGAAACCGCCCAGGAGAATGAGGATATTTTCCGGCTGCGGTTTTTTGTTGATCCTTCCCGGATGTACGGAGGGGACCGGGTGAATCTGTATCCGCTATCTGAGATAGAGCATTATCCGTGGTACAGGCAGGTGCTGGAGGCCGGGGGCGGTATGGTCTGGACCGGGGTGTATGAGGAGAGTTATATCGATTTCGGTGACAAAAAGATTTTCTCTGTCGCAAGGATGCTGCGCAATCCGAAGGCATATGAAGAGACCATCGGCATACTGGTGATGGATGTATCCCAGGATCTGATCGCAGAAGTCATGTCAGAGCTTCATTTCTCGGACAGCTATGCCCCTTATCTTCTGGATAGTGAGGGCCGGCTGATCTACAGCACCGGAGAGAACGGTCCGCGGGAAGTCAGCATGCTGCCGGAAGAACTGCTGGATACGATTAAGCAATCGGAGGAGGGAATCGTTAAGCGGACCCTTGGGCGTGAAGAGGTTAATGTGGTCTATACCACGATCGGAACTTCAGGGTGGAAAATGATCTCCCAAGTCTCTGAATCAGAGATTTCGCATAGGGCAACGGCAATGAACCAGTTCACCAGCATTGCCACGCTGGCAGGGATCACGGTCATGTTCCTGGTACTCGTGTTTGTGCTGCTGATGTTCCTCGTGCAGAACATGCAGCGCAGAGTACAGATGATACTGCGGATGATCCGCAAGGAGGGCATCGGCTGGCTGGAGGACAGAAGGACGATGCCAGGGGGGGATTTCCGGCTGCTGGAACGCAGTGTGGACCACCTGATTCACAAGGTCAACATTCTGATGGAGGAATCCTATCAGGCGAAGATGCAGGAGCGGGAGGCGCAGCTGAGAACCCTGCAGGCCCAGATTAATCCGCATTTTCTCTATAATGCGCTGGATATGATCAACTGGTCGGCAATTTCGCATGATGCGGAGGATACCAGCCAGATGATTGAGGCGCTGGCCCGCTATTTCCGGCTCAGCCTGAATCAGGGCCGCGACAATGTCAGCCTTGCCGATGAATTGAATCTGGCCAAGGTGTTCATGGAGATTCAGCAGAACCGCTTTCCGTCCACCTTTACCTTCAGCGTCCAAGTAGAGCCGGGACTTGAACAGTATATGATTCCCAAGCTTACCCTCCAGCCGCTGGTGGAGAATGCGCTGCTGCATGGTATCCGCAAAACCCGCAGGAAGCAGGGGAATATCGCCATAACAGCCCGCCGGGAGCAGGAGGATATCCTTCTGGCGGTGTCCGATGACGGGATCGGCATGAGTCCGGAGCAGGCCAGACGGCTGCTGCTGGAGCCTTCCTCCGAGCTGCGCAGTGACGGGATGCCGGGCTCCTTCGGCCTCTATAATGTCAACGAGCGGATACGATATTTTGCCGGCAACCGGTGTGGCTTGTCCATTGAAACGGAGCCCGGCCAAGGAACTGTGATCAACATCAGAATTAAAGCGGTTCCATTAGAATAAGCAGATTGCCTGATATACAGTCGCGTAAGACCAGAAATAATCAGATTACCACCTACAACCGCCCCCCGGTTTCTCAGTATAATCAACTCACAAACAGATGGGGGTGAATGAACTTGGGTGGGAGTGTCACGGATTTGGACCGGAAGAGCAAACTTCAGGCAACGAGAATCAGGTCCGCCAGCAAGTGGAGGCTCGCCTGGAGAAACAGGGATTATTATGTGCTGCTGATACCCGGTCTGCTGTTTCTGCTGCTCTTCAAATATACACCGCTGTACGGAGTGCTGATCGCATTTCAGGATTTCAACATTTTCGAGGGCATCAGAGGCAGTGAATGGGTAGGGCTGGAGCAATTCCATAAGCTTATCCAATCGGACGAATTCGGAAGGGTATTCATGAATACACTGCTTATCAGTGTGTACAAGATTGTCCTGCTGTTCCCGGTGCCGGTCCTCATCGCGCTGGTGCTGAACGAGGTCAGGCTGATGTTCTTCAAACGGACGATCCAGACGATTATTTATCTCCCGCATTTTCTGTCCTGGGTGATTATTTCCGGTTTGTTCGTCACCATCCTCTCCACCTCGGGCGGACTGGTCAATAATATCATTCAGTGGTTCGGCGGAGAACCGGTCAGCTTTTTTGTCAGCAATGATTATTTCCGCAGTGTGGTTGTCTTTACGGCCGGCTGGAAGGAATCAGGGTGGAACGCGATCGTCTTCATTGCCGCCATTGCCGGGATCGATCAGGAGCAATACGAGGCGGCTGCCATTGACGGGGCGGGGCGAATCCGCAGAATGCTGCATATCTCACTGCCGGGTATCCTGCCGACTGTGGTGCTGATGTTCATTCTCCGGCTGGGCTCGGTGCTCGATGCGGGAACGGAGCAGATTCTGACCATGTACAATCCGGTAGTCTATGAGACAGCGGATGTGATCGGCACCTTCGTCTATCGCATCGGGCTGGGCAAAATGGATTACAGCTTCAGCACCGCGGTGGGCCTGTTCAACTCGGTAGTAGGCTTCATCCTCATCGTTTCGGGAAATTATATCAGCCGGAAGCTGCTGAACCGCGGAATCTGGTAGGCGGGAAAGGAGACAGTATAATCCATGACCAAACGAACCAAAGGCGACAGGCTTCTCGATATCTTTGTCTACCTGTTCCTGATCACACTCGGAGTGATGATGCTGCTGCCGCTGGTTAACGTATTATCGAAATCGGTCAGTGAGGAATGGGCGATTACTTCGGGAAAAGTAGGCATTCTGCCGGTAGGCTTCCAGCTCGACACCCTGCGGGAGGTTATCTCTTCCTCAATGTTCATCCGGGCGTTCTGTGTATCCGTAGGCGTCACGGTAGTGGGCACCCTGATCTCCATCTTAATGACAGCACTGACGGCCTATCCGTTATCCAAACGGAATCTGCCGGGCATCTCCTTTTTCATGGTGCTGTTCATCTTCACGATGCTGTTCAGCGGCGGGCTTATTCCCAATTATCTGCTGATGCGCCAGCTGCATCTGATCAATAATCTGTGGGTGCTTATCCTGCCCGGAATGATCAGTGTGTTCAACATGCTGGTGATCAAAAGCTACTATGAGAGTCTTCCCGAAGCCCTGGAGGAGTCCGCACGGATTGACGGAGCCAAGACGTATACGATTCTGTTCCGGATTATTCTGCCGCTCAGTATGCCGGTGATTGCCACGATTGCGCTTTTTTATGCCGTCGGGTACTGGAATGATTACTTCGGGCCAATGATCTACATCAACGATACCGCGCTTAAGACCTTGCAGCTCTATCTGCAGGATGTGGTGATGGACGCCAGTGCAGCCAACGCCGTCAATAAAAGTGTGGATGATCTGATGAACATGTCACCGGAAGGCATACGTGCGGCAACGGTGGTCGCTTCGACGGTCCCGATTCTGTTCGTATACCCGTTCCTGCAGAAGTATTTCATCAAAGGCGTGCTGATTGGCTCGGTTAAAGGCTGAGGCGGATTTTGAACGAAGTAAGACTGGAAGCTTAAGCTCACAAAACTTATAGGGGGTTATCTTAATGAAACAGACAAAGTGGCTGTCACTCCTGCTGAGTACCGGGCTGCTGCTCGCTGCAACTGCCTGTGGTTCTTCTAACAACACGAATAGTAACGGGGGGGACGCTTCAACAGCAGCACCAGCTTCTGCAGAAGCAACTGCCGCACCGGCAACGTCAGAGAATGCTGCCAAGCCGGAGCTGAAATCGCTTAATCTGTGGTCGAAGGATGATTACAATACGTATCCGCTGGCCAAGGTGATCGAAGAGCGGACCGGCTATAAGGTGAAGTATGAGATGCTTCCCGCCGACAAGGCGATGGATAAGCTCAATCTGCTGATCTCCTCTGCCGAGCCGTATGATGTCATTACCATTTCCGGTGAAAAAGCCGTGTATACCGATTATGCCAAAATGGGCGCACTGGTGGATCTGACCCCGCTCATCGAGGAGTTCGGCGATAATATCAAAGCTTCCATCTCCCAGGCGTCCTTCGATGCAATGAAAATTGACGGCAAAATCTATGGTATTCCCAACAGCTCCTCACAATTTGCCGGTGCCGATCTGATGATCCGCCAGGACTGGCTCGATAAGCTGGGGCTGAAGACGCCGACTACGCTGGATGAGTTCACCGAAGTGCTGAAGGCCTTCAAGGAGAAAGATCCTGGAGGAACCGGGAACAGCGGCGCCCCGATGTCAATCGATGGTGCACTGGCAACAACGGCGAATATTACAGGTGCCTTCGGAATAGGCACGAGCTGGAATACGGTGGACGGCCAGCTGGTTCCGGCCCCGCTGCATCCGGGCTTCAAGGAATATCTGACATATATGTCCGATCTGTATGAGCAGGGGCTGCTCGATAAGGAGTTTGCCGTGAACAAGGATGCTACCCTGAAGGAGAAATTCACCAGCGGCAAGATCGGGGTTATTCAGCTGCCATGGTACGACATTCCCGGGATTGCCGATGCCCTGACCAAGAACTTCCCTGACGCCAAATACGCATATCTTCCTGCCCTCAAAGGCAAAGACGGTCAAATGGGCCTCGGCATGAGCGGCGGGTTCGACCGCATCACCTTCATTCCGAAATCTGCGAAGCATCCTGAAGATGCGATGAAATGGATCAACGCCAAGCTGGAAAAAGAAACCTTCAAACTGATTGCCATCGGTGAAGAAGGCAAACATCATACGTATAAAGACGGCGTATACAGCCCGATCCTGCCGCTGTTCACGGACGAACGCGGCAACGCCAGCAATTATCTGACCGGTATAGACGAGAAGCTGTACCCGATCTACTGGCAGGCCCGGGTGCAGAAGGATGCACGCCTGTTTGCAGGCTTCTCTTACCTGAACAATGAGCTTCCGGCGGAAGCAAGAATTGCCGATCCGCTGGCGCTGGCGCCATCCCTGCCGGAATATTCGAAGAACAATGCTTCGCTGAATCAGATGATTAATGATTTTGCCGTCAAAGTCATTGTCGGTGAAGAGTCCCCGGATGCCGTGGCTGATTTCGCCGAGAAATATAAAGCTGCAGGCGGAGAGGCCAGCACCAAAGAGGTGAATGACTGGTATGCTACAGTGGAGAAATAGAGTCAAAGAAAACATTTTAGGAGGTAAAAGAATGAACAGCTACAGGATGCGGAGCAGTGAGATTCCGCTGCAGGATTCCTGGGATGTCATCGTTGCAGGCGGCGGGCCGGCGGGTTGTACGGCGGCCGCTGCCGCAGCCCGGGAAGGGGCAAGGACACTGCTGATCGAAGGAACAGGCAGCCTGGGCGGAATGGGCACATCGGGACTTGTGCCGGCCTGGTGCCCGTTCTCGGACATGAAGACGATCATCTACCGGGGACTGGCGATGAAGGTGTTTGAAGCTTTGAAGGCGCAGATGCCGCATGTAAGCCAAGAGGCGATGGACTGGGTTCCGATCGAACCGGAGAAGCTCAAGGTCATCTATGATGAGCTGGTAGCCGGAGCCGGGGCAACGGTGCTGTTCCATACGCAGCTGGGTTCCGTGGAGGCGGATGAGGAAGGTAATGTGCTGGCGCTGATCACTGCCAGCAAGAATGGACTGCAGGCGCTGAAGGCCAAGGTCTATATTGACTGCACGGGCGATGCCGATGTAGCGGCCTGGGCGGGAGCGGAATATCTCAAGGGTGATACGGCAACCGGTGAGCTGATGCCTGCCACGCACTGTTTTACCTTGGGCAATGTCGATGAATATGCTTATCTGAACGGTCCGCTGCTGCATAACAATAATAAAACCAGCCCGATCTTCGATATTCTGGGCTCCGGCAAATTCCCCTTGATTCCGGACTCGCATATCTGTAACAATGTCATTGCTCCCCGGACGGTGGGCTTCAACGCGGGGCATCTATGGGATGTGGATAATACGGATGCCTTCTCCGTATCCGCTGCATTAATGCAGGGAAGGAAGCTGGCCTCCGTCTATAGGGATGCCCTGGCCGAGTTCATGCCTGCTGCGTTCGGCAGCTCTTATGTAGCCAACACCGGCTCGCTGATGGGGGTACGGGAGACGCGGAGAATTACCGGAGACTATGTGCTGAGTGTGGATGATTACGTTAGCCGCCGCAGCTTCGCGGATGAAATCTGCCGCAACAGCTACTTCATTGATATCCATGGGACGGAGAAGGAAGAGAAGCAGGCGGGAGGCAAGCCGGAGGTCATTAAACGTTACGGTCCGGGAGAATCGCACGGCATTCCATACCGCTGCCTGACGCCGCGTTCACTGAAGAATGTGCTGGTCGCGGGACGTTCGATCTCCTGTGTCCGTGAGGTGCAGGGGAGTGTCCGGGTGATGCCGGTCTGTCTGGCGATGGGCGAAGCGGCCGGGATTGCCGCAGCACTTGCTGCGAATCTGCCGGATTATGACGTGCATGCAGTGGATGTAGCTGTGCTGCGCAAGCGGCTGAAGGAGGAAGGCGCTTATCTGCCGGATCCCGCAGACGGAACAGAATTTGGTGATCCGGGTGCGGCGGCAGGAGAAGAGGGAAAACCGGTGAGGTATCACTGAGATACGAAGCAAAATGATGCTTAGCTAATAGCTGTTTCCAAGCAGGCAATCTCCCGGGCGTCGGGGGGTTGCCTGTCTTGTTGTACAGGAATCGTACACCTTGCGAAAAACCGAATACAATGTGCCCCTGATAGGGTAGATGAACCGAATGTATGCGAAAAACCGAATACAATGTGCCGATGATAGGGCAGACGAGCCGAATGTATGCGAAAAACCGAATACAATGTGCCCATGATAGGGTAGACGAGCCGAATGTATGCGAAAAACCGAATACAATGTGCCCATGATAGGGTAGACGAGCCGAATGCATGCGAAAAACCGAATACAATGTGCCCATGATAGGGTGGACGAGCCGAATGTATGCGAAAACCCGAATACAATGTGCCCATGACAGGGCAAACGAGCCGAATGAGGCTGCATCCCTCTGATCCCAGCGGCTGCAGCCCCAAGTTAGTTGCTGTTAAAAATATTGATAATCCGGTTATTCTACCGTTGCTCCGTCAACCTTGCGTTTGAGTAGGATCGCGTTGATCTCGCCTCCGGCGAGGATAATAATCGAGCTGATATACAGCCAGATGAGCAGAATCATTACACCTCCGAGACTGCCGTAGGTTTTGGTGAAATCACTGAACTGATTGACGTAAATGGAGAATAGAACTGATGTAATAATCCAGCCGAGGGTCGAGAACAGCGCACCGGGCACCACCTCACGCAGAGCCAGCCTGCGGCTTGGGGCGATCCAGTAGAGCAGGGTGAACACAATGAACATGACCAGCAGCGGCACGGCGTATTGCAGCAGATCCCATAGCTTCTGGAAACCGTAAGGCAGATCGGTCAACAGGAAGACCTGTGTCTTGAGCCAGGTACCGAGGACAAGCAGCAGAATGCTGAGCAGTACGACAAAACCGATAGTCAGGGTAGCGAGGAAGGCGATCCCTCTAATTTTCCAGAAGGCCCGGCTCTCATCAATGTCATAAGCGCGATTGAGCCCCTTAATGATTGCATTGACCCCCTTGGAAGCGGCCCAGAGTGTAGCCAGCATCCCGAAGGATAACAGCGCCTGACTGCGTCCCTCGGACACATCCTGCAGAATCTCTTCTATAATAGAGACGGCTTCGGCAGGCATCACCTGTTCCAGCTGCTGGATTTTGTCCTCCAGGGAAATATTCGCGTACCCGATCAGGGTCATAATGAAGATCAGAAAGGGAAACAGCGACAGAATCAGATAATAGGTCAGCTGTGCGCTGATCCCCTGGACATCATCGGCTTTGATTTTTTGCAGCAGCTGTTTGATGAATGTGAATGTGCCGCCGGAACCGGCAGTCCTTCTGCTCATATAGCCCTCCTTCACTTATTGCGGTATAGGCCTGTTTATGAAAATATATCCATATATATGTGTCCCGCACAAAATTATCCTTAGGTTCAACAAACTTGGTCTTATTTTAACACAGGGGGAGGTAAGAAACAGAATGGCGGTGGACTATTAATTACGGAACAAGTTAAGGCATGACCCTGGGAAGACGCAGCCGGTCTGCCAGAAGCTGCATTCTCTCATCAGCATAAGCGTAGATGCGCATATAGCTCTGGCAAAAATAATCGGGACCGCTGCGGCCTTCCTCCGTGTTCCATTTCCGGTTCCGGGGGCATCCGCCATAACATAACCGCTGCCATTCGCAGGATTGACATTTGTCCGGGAGAGCGGGCTTCATCCGGTGGAACCGCCTAAAGTTGGGATGGGCAAGCATATCCGCAATGGAATCTTCGGCAACGTTGCCGACCTTCCACTCCTCATTGATGTAGAAATCGCAGGGGAAGGCGTCCCCGTTCTGCTCCAGCACCAGGCTTGAAGGACATGCAGCGCGGTGTACACAGGATTCCGCTTCCCCGCCCAGGTAGACGCTGAGCATATTATCGAAGAACCGTACCGATATTTCGGGCTTGCCGTCCTGATACCATTCGTCGAAGGCTTCACACAGGAACTCCCCGTATTCGTCCGCTGAAATTTCATATTCCCCCGGCTGATCAACCTGCTGGGCTCTGAAGTCCATGCAGGGGATAAACTGAATGAACCGGAAGTCCTGCTCCCGGTAGAACGCCATCAGTTCCCGGGCTTTGCCCACATTGCCTTTATGAATTACTGTCAAAATATTAAAGTCAACCTGGTGCCGGCGAAGATGGCCGATGCCGTTCATCACCTGACTATAACTGCCTTTGCCTGCGGCATTCACCCGGCGTGAGTCATGAATCTGCTGCGGGCCGTCCAGACTGACTCCGATCAGAAAATGATAAGTTTTGAAGAAGGCAGCCCACCGCCCGCTGATCAGTGTAGCGTTGGTCTGCAGGGAATTACTGATAACCGTATGCGGCGGGGCATGCAGGGCCTGGCGGTATACGACTTCTTCGAAGAATTCGTGACCTGCCAGCAGCGGTTCTCCGCCCTGCCAGGCGAAGGTGGCACTGCCTGAGCTGTGCCGCATATAATCCTGGATGAATTTATCCAGAACGAAAGAATCGATCCGGTTAATTGCCGGTCCGGGCTTCCCTCCACAGGTACTGTAATAACAATAGTCGCAAGCCAGATTACAATCCTCTGATACCGTCTTCCACATGACACCTAAACCGGACTGAGAACCGGCAGCGCAATTGAGAGACACAGCAATCCCCTCCTGTCTTCCTATTTATTCCACATACCAGTCATTTAGCAGCATGATGGCCGCTCCGGTGGCTACGGCCTCTTCTTTAAGATATCCTTGCGTAAAAAACGGACTGTTCTCGGGGGAGGGATAAGTGTTCTTCCTGGCGACCTCAACCGAAGTGTCGAACACAAGCTGATGTGCCCGGACCAGGGGGCCGCCCAGAACGACACACTCCGGATGAAGGGTATTAATCAGATTAGCCAGCCCGATCCCCAGATACGCAGACGATTCCGTGAATTGTTCAGTAACGAGCTTGTCCCCTTGCTGGAGAGCTTCAGATAAGGAGGCAAAGGTGACCTGTTCCGGAGAAATTTCCGCTAGTAAGCTGCTGCGTCCAATCTTTAACTGTGTGCGTACACGCTCTTCCAGCGCCGGAACAGACACGAAGGCTTCAAGGGCTCCGTAGTTTCCTTTGCCGTGCAGTCTGGGGCCGTTGGTCTGGATAATCATCTGACCCAGCGCACCCTCTGCGCCGGAGGCTCCCCGAACGATATGGCCGCCGGACATCATCGCGAACCTTATAGTTGTTCCGGCATGTACATACAGGATGTGCTTATAATTGTTGGACTTGAGAGCCCGGTGCTCACCGATGAGGGCGCAGTTTGCGCCATTGTCAAGCTTGACCGGTATTTCAAGCCGTTCCTCCAGCATTTCGCAGATGGGGACATTTGTCCAGGAGGCGGCCGGAAAGTGCTCCGGCTCCAGAATAATCCCGCGTTCTGAGTTCAAGGGACCAACAGCGCCTATCCCCAACCCCAGAACGCTGCCTGGCGATATTCCGTGCTCCGACAGAAGAGCCCGGGCACTGTCCGCAACATGATCCGCGAGCAGCGGGGGCGTCATGCGATCATCCATTATCCACCGGGTCATAGACAGCAGATTGAAATGCATATCATACAAGCCAAGTGAAGAATGAATGCGGGAAATTTCCAGCCCGAACAGATACCTGTATGCCGGGTTACACTGGAACAGGATGGGCTTCCTCCCGCCTTTGGAGGTTCCCAGCCCGGAGGCAATAATTAACCCCTGGGATGACATGTCATCAAGAAGACGTGTCATACTGCTGCTGGTCAGTGCAAAATCATTCAACAAATCGGCTTTGGAGGCAGTTCCCAGATAGGATATGCGGTCATAGACCTGTTTTTTGATAGACGCATTAGGGTGGGGCAGCATCAGGCTTATCTCCATTTCCAAGTTTATTAGTAGGAATACCTAAGATAATTCCAAAATGATTTTTATTCAACGAAAATAAGACTTTATACACTCTGATTATGAAGTATTAACAGAATATTTACAATAAAATTCATGACTTTAATCCAAAATGAAATTAATTATGCTAAAATACAAGTGACATCTCTTGGGAGAGCAGAAAAGAATGTAAGGGTGAACTGGAATGAAGCAAAGAGCGGGCAGGAAAATGAATTTGCTTTGGAGTATTTTTTGCGTATTTTTCAAAATTGGACCCTCCACCTTTGGAGGCGGTTATGCCATGATTGCAACCATCGAAGAAGAAATTGTACGAAAAAAGGGCTGGATGAACGAAGAGGAAATGGGTGACATGATATCCGTGTCCGGTTCCGCTCCCGGAGGGGTGGCCGTCAATAGCGCAACGTTTATCGGCTATCGTCTTGGCGGAGTGGCGGGAGCCGTGGCTGCCGTCACTGCAATAACCCTGCCTACCTTTCTGATCGTGTTCCTCCTCAGCGGGCTCAGGCTTTTATTCAAAGACAACGTCAAGGTAGAAGCTGCTTTGAAGGGCATTCATGCTGCGGTAGCAGCCTTGATTATTGTTGCGGCCGGCAAGATGTGGAAAGCTTCTGTTCTGGACGCGGCGACGTTTGTGCTTGTAGCTGTATCGCTGGCCTTGCTGTTGTTCACCCAGATTCATCCGTTTTATCTGATTGTGGGCGGGCTGACAGCCGGAGTCCTGGTGGTTCTGTACAAAAAGAAACAGGGGATGAGCGTAGTTACGGAAAAGGTGCGAACGGAGGAACGCCGTGACCTGCAGTTTCCTGAATACTACATCTGAAGGGTGATTATCTTATGCTGTGGGAGCTGTTGCTGGTTTTTATTAAAGTGGGGTTAGTTTCTTTTGGGGGCGGTTATGCGGTTATAACGCTGATTCAGCGGGAGGTTTCCGAAAAAGGATGGATGGGCAGCGGCGCTTTTCAGGAAATTGTTTCTTTGGCAGGGATGGCTCCGGGCTCTATCGCGACGAATACCGCGACCCTGATCGGATACTCCAAAGCAGGGCTGGGGGGAGCGATAGCGGCAACGGTCGGCATTATTCTGCCATCGCTAATTATCGTCATTTGTATCGCTGTCTTCTTTCTGAAGCTGCAGAGCAATGACTGGGTCAGATCTTCATTCTACGGACTGCGTCCGATTGTAACCGGCTTAATCCTCTACGCGGCGGTTCATTTCGCATTTAGCGGACAAAGCGGATCCTGGTTAAGCTGGACAATGGCGGGCTCGCTGCTGATCTGCGGCGGATGCCTCGTTCTTGTTGCCAAATATAAGATGCATCCGTTTGCGGTGATCCTCCTGTCGGCGGTAGCAGGCATTGTTATTTTCTGACTAAATATATTATTCTGAAAAAAGCGTGAGCGAAGGGAGGAATCCTTGCTCACGCTTTCTTATTTCTCCATGGACCGGCCTGCTTCAGGCATGATGAATTCTCGGCATAGGCAGCGGTTCCTTGCCCAGCTCCGCCCAAATATATTTCAGCAGAAGCTCAGTCTTCAGCTGCCCGTGTTCCGGCTCGTCCCACAGATTATGAAGTTCGTGCGGGTCCTGCACTAAATCGAAGATTTCGCCGTACTGCTGATTGTAGTAGACCGTAATTTTATATCTTGCATCAATATAAGTCTTCTGGTGAATGGTCGTAGGCTCATGACGGAATTCGCAAATGGCATGGTCACGCGCCTGATTCTTGCGGCCCAGCCATACGTCCTTCTGATCCACACCAGTCATCGACGAAGGAACGGGAAGATTGGCAAATGATAAGAAGGTAGGCGCCAGGTCAACGAGTGACTGGATCGCATCCGTCTGTCTGCCTGCCGGAACATGCCCGGGATATCTGACGATGAACGGAAGCTTAATTAAATCCTCGTAATGAAATCCTCCTTTGGCCTGCAGACCATGTTGTCCGAAGAAATGCCCGTGATCAGTTGTAAAGACGACGAGCGTGTTCCCGGCGAGTCCGAGTTCATCGAGCTTATCCAGAATGCTGCCGATATACTTATCCATCATGCTGATCATTCCGTAATAGACCGCTACCAGTTTCTTTTTGTCGTAATCCGTCAGAAGCGCTTTATCCCCGTATTCATAATACAGGTGGGAGCGGTACCCGTGAATGCCGAAGCCGGTTTCCATGAACTGCGAGAAGTCGGGGTTGTCTTCCTGTGTCATGCCGAAATGCGGCGGATTCCGGTCATGTTCCCCGGCCGTCAGTGAAGGAATAGTCAGCGTGTCAGGGTTATACATCGAATCCCAGGGCTCCGGCACCAGATATTCAGGATGCGGATCAAAGAAGCTGGCCCAGAGAAAGAACGGATCTCCTGATTGTTGATGCTCTTCCAGGCGGGCCTTGCTCCGCTCTGCAATCCAGGTGTTGTAATGATATTTCTCCGGAATGGGCCATGTGTAGGTTGCAGACGGGTCCATTGTCCCTGTTGGAGGGAGGAAATAATCCCGCCAATTGTGACAGCCCTGTTCTTCCAGCCATAAGGCATAATGCTGGCCGACATGTGCTTCGTTCGTATGGTTCCGGGCAAGCTCCACATGGTCGAATCCGTAGAAGGACTCGTGGAAACTGCTCCAGTAATCCAAATCCTGCAGCAGCGGGTAAGCTTCCTTCGATTCATATTCCTCCGTGGACTTCAGGGGCTGAAAATGGGCTTTGCCGATCAGCGAGGTCTGATAACCCGCTTCACTGAAGTCTTCCCCTACCGTGTGGCGGTCCTCCAATAGCTTCGTTCCGAGTGTCCATGCCCCGTGCTGGCTCGGGTACATTCCCGTGATGATAGAGGAACGGCTTGGCGTGCAGGTGGGATTCGGGCAATAAGCCCGGCCGAAGGTTGTCCCTTGCTGTGCCAGCCGGTCCAGATTCGGGGTGGAAATCTCGGGCTGGAAGGCACCGATGGTATTCCAATGCTGTTGATCGCTGGTAATTAGTAAAATGTTAGGTCTACTGGACAATGGTTATCGCCTCCTATTATGATAATATTGAAAAAACAACATTTTTTAAATAGCCTGATGTTAGATTTGAATTGTCATTTTGTTAGATGGAGGGAGTGGGGATATGTCAGGAGTGTTGCAGAATCTGCAGGAATACGAATATGAATATGCCGAGTTTATCTACTATTCACCCGGATATTTGGATAGGGAGGGGCAGCTATGGCCTGTCCGTGCCGGCCGTAGTCAGGCTAAGCCGAACTACAGGGTGGGTCCCAAAAGGATCGAGTGCTACAGCCTTCATTTCGTGTATGAAGGAAAGGTTGGCCTTAACTATGGAGATGAGCACATTGAACTGCAAAAGGGCGACATGTTCTGTCTGTTTCCGGATCAGACGTATCATTATTACATCATTCCCGCGGAATCACCGCTGCAGATGAGCTGGCTTGCGCTGGATGGAAGCAGAGTGATGCCGCTGCTGAAGCTAACCGGGATGGTGCCTGAGAAGCCGTATGCTCTTGGTAAGGTGACATCCCGCATTAAGGAAGTACTGGAACGCATATTCGGGGCAATGACAAGGTACGGGCGGTGGGACCCGGCTGTGTCCTTGGAGCTGCAGGGACAGACCTGCGAATTGCTGGCCGTCCTGATGCCCGGAGCATTCCCGGCTGATACACCATCACCTTCAGGCTGGGTATCGGAGTGTATGGAATTTATGAACCTCCATGCTACTGAAGGGATATCCGTTCAGCAGGTTGCCTCGTATGCGGGTGTACACCGATCCTATTTCACCAGTGCTTTTACAAGCCAGACCGGCGTATCTCCGCAGAAGTACATCCAGAACATCCGTATGGGCAAGGCTAAACGGCTGCTTGCTGAAACCGATGCTTCAATCACGGAAATCGCCTTGTCACTCGGCTATCCCAACCTGTATACGTTTACCCGGGCATTCAAGTCCTACTACAAGACTTCCCCGCTGCATACCCGTTCAGCTGGAGGCGGATAACGGCACGGTTTTGTTTTCTGATAATATGATAGCGCTTACTGAAAGTCATTTCCCTCATGTGAAGGAGAGACCGAGAATGAGATTTACAGCTCTGCGCAATAAAATATCACCGAAGCTGGGGATTCAGGGGAAAATATTCATCGCGTTCGGACTGCTCAGTCTATTCTCTATTGTAACGATCACCTCCATTATCTATCTGAATATGCGTGAGACGATTAAGCATAACGCCATTACTTCGGTTGCGGACAGTATCCGTCAAGCCGACGAATCCCTGAATCTTATGTTTGAGGAGATCGATCGTCTGAACACGGTTGCCGTTACGAATAAAAATACGGTAATCGATATATTGCTGAGCCCCAGCGAGGAAATCAGCTATGAGTGGTTTCTGGAGCAAAAGCGGATTAATGAATTTCTGTCAGGTCTGATCGGCTATAAGCCTTATATAACACGCATCGCTGTAATTGGCCTGAACGGTAAGGTTTTCTTCACCGGGGGACCTTGGGTTGACCGTAATTTCCTGCAGACGCAGGCGATGGACTACATGTTAAACAACGGGGAACGCCACGCTTATTTCAAACAAGAGGGCAGCCCGGATGTGATTTCCGTCGGCCGTGTCATCCGGTATAACAGGGAATCCATTGGTGTGGTGATGGTGGATTTGAACTATGATTTCATCCGCAACACGTATGGCGTCAAGCCGACAGCGGATAGTGTCCTGTATGTACTGGATGAACAGATGGAGCTGGTATACCAGTCTGATTCTGCCCCTGCATCACTCTCGCCGCAAATGACAAGAACGATATATACCGCTCCGCAGCTTGCGGGAACAGCTGTTCAAGAGGCGGCAGAGCAGAAGATTGACGGTAAGTCCTATATTGTCGTCAGCCGCCGCTCCGGGCACACCGGCTGGATTACCCGGGCGCTTATTCCTCTGGATTCTCTCGTGAGTGAATCGGTGAAGGTCCGGAATCTGATGGTTGAAGTATCAGTTATCGTCTTTGTCGCAGTTTTGCTGGGAGCCATGCAGATGTCCTCCAGGACTACACTGCAAATCCGGCGGCTCAAAACGATGATGATGCGGGTGAAGGACGGTAATTTATCCTTTCCGCGTATGGAGATTAACTCGAAAGACGAAATCGGTGAACTCTACACTGTGTTCATCAGCATGATTGATGATCTGAAGCGGCTGATGCAGGATATCCGGATTAGCGAGCAGGCGAAGCGTGAAGCTGAGCTTACGGCACTGCAGGCACAGATCCGTCCTCATTTTTTGTACAACACGCTCAATACCATCAAGTATTTGGCTAATCTGAACGGTGTGCCGAATATTGAAGAGGTCTCTGGATCTTTAATCGAGCTTATGCGCGGGGTGCTGGGGAATTCAAGTGAATTTCTTACCGTCAGGGAAGAGCTGGATTATGTGAACTGCTATATGTCGATTGTGAAATACAAGTATATGGAGCCGATAACAGTTCAGGTTCAAGTGGAAGATGATGAGTTGCTGGAATGCCGGGTGCTTAAGCTGATGCTCCAGCCTATTGTGGAGAATGCCATCCTGCACGGGGTTGTCCCGTCGGCCAGAGGCGGACTTATTCTGATCAGAGTATACGGGGAGGGCGGGGATCTGTTCATAGAAATCATGGATAACGGGCCGGGGATGTCGCGGGAGAAAATGCGGCTGCTTCTGGAATCCGGCAGGGAGGGAAGCGCGTCGCGCTTCAGCGGAATCGGCGTGCGGAATGTGCATGAACGAATCTGCAGAATGTACGGGGAGCCGTACGGTATCACGCTGTTCAGTGAAGAAGGATTGTATACCAAGGTGGTCATTCGTTTGCCGGAGATTCGTACGGATGAACGATCCGCAGAGGAGGCAGGTTGAATGTTGATTCAAGTGCTGCTGGTGGATGATGAACCGCTGGTACATCATCATCTGTCAACGATGACGGATTGGCGGAGTCATGGTTTTGAGATTTGCGGAGAAGCCTATAGCGGTCCAATGGCGCTCCAGGCTCTTGAAGAATTGCAGGCGCATATCGCAATTATAGATGTGAATATGCCGGGCATGAATGGTGTGGAGCTGCAGCGGACCATCCGGGAGCGGTATCCGGCTGTAAAGACAATTATGCTCAGCAGCTATGATGATTATGATTATGTGCGGGAATGCCTGAGGAACGGGGCTGCAGACTATTTGCTGAAGCACCGCCTGAATGACCAATCCCTGATCGCCATTCTGAAGAAGGCTGCCCGGGAGCTGGAGGAGGAGACCGAAACATCGGGTCTGCGGCTGGAGGACGGGAGCCTGGATACGGGCAACAGAACTGAAAGTTTACGTGAGCAGACGCTCCAGCTGCTGGCCGGCAAGCCGGAGGCTGCCGCCATACTTGAGAAGAGCATGCGCCTGAGCGGACTTCTGCCTGGTGTGGTCTGTTATATGGCCGCCGCTGTCCAAATCGTTCCCTTCCTGCTGTTGACCCAAACACGCAGTGATGTGCAGATTAACGGTCTGGTCCGGCAGGCGGTAGAACTAATGCAGCAGAGTCTCGGCGATCTGCCCGAGCGGATGGCCGTTTATGTAGAAAATGGCCGTTTGGCCATCCTGTTCGCATTCAGAGAACGGAGCGAGCAGGCTGCCGCCAGCGAAGCTGGCCGGCTGATGAGCAATGTCAGCCATTCGCTTGAGCTATTCCTGAATTTGAAATGCACTTATGCTATAGGCCATATGTGCAGCAGCCTGTCCAAGCTCGAAGACAGTTACCGTTCGGCTGAACGTGTCCTCGATAACGCTGCTACACGGCTGGAGCCGGATAGCAGTCTTAACGATCCCCGCCTCCTGATGACGATCGGGAATCAGAAGCAGCTGCTTCTAGCCATTGAACGGCTGGATATGGAAGAGGTAGAGCGGTCAATTACCAGTGCGTTCGCCTCTGTCCAGAAGCATCCGCTTCATTCGCCAAGTGTGCAGATGATTGTCAGCGAGCTGCTGGCCATAGGGGAAAAGACATTAACAAGAGATGAAGCTGCAGATGGCGGACTGCCTTCCCGGGAAGAACTCGGCAATATCAATAGCGTAGCCGGGCTGGAACGGTGGCTGATAATTTATTATGAAGGTCTGCTGGGCCGGCTCCGCCGGAGACAGGCGCAAGGCTCCTATTCGAGACATGTGTCCCAGGCGGTTCAGCTTATTCTGGAACGTTATCAGAGTTACATTACGCTGGAGCTGACCGCTGACCTGATCGGGCTCAACCCGTCTTATTTAAGCAGGATTTTCAAAGAAGAGACGCGGACGACCTTCTCCGAATATTTGAACCGTGTCCGTATTGATGCAAGCTGCAGACTGCTCGAAAGCGGAAAATACACGGTTAAACAAATTAGTATTCAGGTCGGGTTCACTACGTACAATTATTTTTTCAAAGTATTCAAGGAGCTGACCGGCACGACGCCGCATGCCTTTGTGAGCCATCCGCCTGCTGCGAAATGAAACGGTAAGATAAGTGTAGTAAAAAGTCATATATGTGGAATTCCCCTCTTTGCGTGTCCGGCTATAATAAAGTCACATCAAGGGAAGCGCTTACAACGATGGGTTGAGCGAGATCTAAAAGGAGGTTATACAGACATGCGTAAACAACGGACTAAAACGGCGCTAAGCCTGATGGTCATTGCCGCACTGGCAATGGCGGGGTGCAATTCAGGAGCAGGCAACGGCAATGAGGCTGCACCTAAGGCGACCGCAGACCAATCGGTGAGCAAGGACGGGTTTCCGATCGTGCAGGAACCGGTGAAGCTGAGTATGTTCACCCGGATCGCTCCCGTCAACGGACCCTTCAAGGATATGCCGGTCTTTCAGGATTACGAGAAGCTGAGCAATGTGCAGGTGGAGTTCACTGAAGCACCAACCGATGGCTTTCAGGAGAAGAAGAATCTCCTATTCGCCTCCAATGAGCTTCCGGATGTGATGTACCGCTCCGGAATCACCCAACTGGAGGCCATCCGTTACGGCTCGGGCGGCCAGCTCATTCCGCTGGAGGATCTGATCCGCGACTATGCCCCGAATTTCAACAAGCTGATGGATGAGTATCCGGAGATCCGTGCGGGCATCACGACGCCGGAAGGCCATATTTACGCGATTCCGGGCATCGTTACCCTGAGTGCGGCACGGACAGACAAGAAGTGGATTAACCAGGCCTGGCTGGAGAAGCTGAACCTGAAGGTGCCGGAGACGACGGATGAGCTGTACGATGTGCTGGTCGCCTTCCGCGATCAGGACCCGAACGGCAACGGCCAAAAGGATGAGCTGCCGCTGACCGCGCGCGTCGGCCTCAGCGTCGTGACGATGATGAGCGGATCGTTCGGACTGGATCAGCAGTTCGGTTATAACATCAATCTTGAGAATGATAAGGTTGAAATCTGGATGGGCAGCGAACAGAACAAGGAAATGCTCATGTACTTGAGCAAGCTGTATGCAGATAAGCTGCTGGACCAGGAAGTATTCTCCCATACGGAGGCCCAGTTCCTGGCCAAGCAGGGCTCAGGCAAAACGGGCATGTTCTTCGACCAGACGAATAACAATTTCCTGCCGATCTCGGATCAATATATCGGCATTGCGCCGCCGGCGGGTCCGCACGGAGACCGGATGCAGAGCCAGACGGCTCCGATCCCGCGTGACTTTGGGGCGTATGCCATTACTTCAGTCAATAAATATCCGGAAATCTCCATGCGCTGGGTCGACTATTTCTATAGCGACGAAGGCTCGACGCTGCTGCGGTTCGGGCGGGAAGGCGAACATTATGAGCTGAAGGACGGGATTCCCTATTACAAGGAAGAGTATTCTACTTCCGAGACCCAGCCGAAAATCACTCCGTACGCCGGCGGAGGGGCGCCGCATCTGATCAGTGAGCATGTAGCTTCTTATATCAATCCGCCTCAAGTGCAGGAAGCGCAAAAGGCGCTGGATCCGTACATGCCGGCAATCCGCTATGCCGCTCCAATGTTTGACGAAGCAACGGCCCAGAAGGTGAACATGCTGCGCAATGACATCGACAAATATTATGAAGAACAAAGCACGAAATTCATCGCGGGTGCGCTCAGCTTCGACAAATGGGATGAATTCCAGGCAACCCTGCAAAAGATGAATGTCGAAGAGCTTCAGCAAATTTATCAGGAAGCCTACGACAAGATGGAGAAATAGGCTGATCCTATTGGATAGGAGCGGATGTTCATGAATAAGGCGGAGATTCATAATACGGCTGCAGCGCCCCGGTTCCGCCGGGAACCGGGGCGCCGCCTGGTCAGGCAAATTACCAGAAGATACGACTTGTATCTTATGCTGCTGATCCCGGTCACCTGGTATTTAGTGTTCCATTACGGCCCGCTGTACGGGCTGCAGATTGCCTTCAAAAATTTTAATCCGGGCAAAGGGATTCTCGGCAGCAGCTGGGTGGGATTCGAGCATTTTCAGCGTTTTTTTGACTCCTATTATTTCTGGAGACTTCTCTGGAATACGCTGTCCATCAACCTGTTCTCCCTGCTGATTGCTTTTCCGGTTCCGATTATGCTGGCACTGCTGATCAACGAAATCGGCAGCAAGAGATACAGTAAATTACTGCAGAACGTCACTTATATCCCGCACTTTATCTCAGTTGTTGTTATCGTGGGCATTCTGACAGTGCTCCTGTCACCGAGCGGCCCGGTCAACATGCTGATTCAGGCGCTTGGCGGAACGCCGACCCGCTTCATGGAATCGGCCGCATGGTTCAAAACGATCTTCATCAGCTCAAATATTTGGCAGAACATGGGCTGGCAATCCATTATATACATCGCTGCGCTTAGCGGAATTAATCCGCAGCTGTACGAAGCAGCCAAGATGGACGGCGCGTCCCGTATCCGGCGTATCTGGCATGTCTCTCTGCCCGGAATCATCCCGGTTATCGTTATTTTACTGATTCTGGATATTGGGCAGTTCATGAACATCGGATTCGAGAAGATATTGCTGATGCAGAATAATTTGAATCTTGAAGCAAGCGATGTAATTTCCACTTTTGTATACACTACCGGAATTCTAAAGGGCGAATACAGCTATACTGCGGCAATAGGGCTTTTCAACTCCCTGATTAACCTGACGCTGCTCCTGCTGGTGAACCGGTTTGCGCGCAAAACGTCGGATACGAGCCTGTGGTAATGGAGGAGGAGACGGGCAATGCCTAAGGATGTAATTATAAAAGCCCCACCCGATGAGAAGCGGTTCGACGTTATCGTATACCTGCTCGCAGCAATAATCATTATTTTAGTGCTATATCCATTACTATTTGTGGTCAGCGCTTCGTTCAGTGATCCCGCCAGGGTACTGAACGGGGAAGTATGGCTGCTGCCCAAAGGCGTGACACTGGAAGCCTACAGCAATATTTTGCACAACGATAAAATTTGGACCGGATACCGCAATACGCTGATCTACACAGTTGTTGGTACAAGTGTCAATATTATGATGACTCTGCTTGCCGCATACCCGCTGTCCAGACCGGATCTTCCCGGACGCAAGCTGCTGATGCTGATTGTGACCCTGACCATGTTCTTCAGCGGAGGATTGATTCCCAGTTATCTGCTGGTCAAAAATCTCGGGATGGTCGATACAATGTGGGCGCTCATTATTCCCGGGGCCATTTCTACGTACAATCTCATTGTTATGAGAACTTACTTTGAATCCAGTATCCCGTGGGAGCTGCAGGAGGCGGCGCACATCGACGGCTGCTCCAACTGGAGGCTGCTGATCACTATCATTCTGCCGTTGTCGAAGCCGATTATTGCCGTAATGGTTCTGTTCTATGCCGTGGGACACTGGAATTCATTCTTCAATGCGCTGATTTATATCCGCAGCGAGGACCGGTACCCGCTGCAGCTGGTGCTGCGCGAAATACTGATGATCAGCCAGGCTGCCTCTGTAGACGGGGGGAATGTCGGGCTGGAGGATAAAATCCTGCTCTCCGAGAGCATTAAATACGCGGTCATTATCGTATCCAGCCTGCCGGTGCTGCTGATGTATCCTTTTGTTCAGAAGCACTTCGTTAAAGGGGTAATGATTGGTTCAATAAAAGGTTAATCGGAAACGGAGGATTGAAATTGTCTAACCAAGCAACGATAACGATCGACTGCAGCCAGCCAAGCGGGCATACGGTCAACCCGTACCTGTTCGGACATTTCGTGGAGGATATCCGCGATCATATGGAAGCCATGCTGGCGTATCCGCTGAAGGATATGGATTTCGAAAGTGAGCCGGGGAGTACGGCAGGGGTGCCGGGAAGCTGGTATGCCTATACGAATGGACGGAATACCGGATATGCACTTGAAGCGTCTGCCCCTAAGCATTCGGGCCGCGCCCAGCGCATCCGCCTGCTGAGTGATGATGAGGCCTATGCCGGCATCGCCCAGAGGACCGCTCTCCAAGAAGGGCGGTATACGGTCAAGCTGGTGCTTAGAGCTTCCGTTGAACTGGACTACATTATTATAGAAGCGATAGACAGGATTACCCAGGCACGGCTGGGGCTTGAGCGTGTCGGACTGGCGGGCCATAATTGGCAGCAGTATGAAGCCAGGCTGTCTGTCAGCCGGGACAGCGCAGATGCAGAGTTTCGTGTGTATGTGCCGGCCGAACACCCCAGATGGAGGGATCATGTATCTACCGGCATGTTATGGATTGATCATGTCTCTCTGCTCCCGGAAGACCACATCGGCACCGTAAAACGTAAGGTGGTCGAAATGACGAAAGACCTGAACGCCGGGATGATGCGGCTGGCGGGCAACTATATCAGCGCCTATCATTTCGAGCACGGCGTCGGTCCGGTGCTGGAGCGTCCGGTCATGTTCAATGAGGCATGGGGAGGATGGACCAGCAAATATTTCGGTACGGATGAATTCATCCGGTTCTGCCGGGAGCTCGGTGTGGAACCGCTCATCTGTGTGAATGACGGCTCCGGCTCGCCGGAGGAGGCAGCGAGGTGGGTGGAATACTGCAATGGCGGGATCGAAACTCCCATGGGAGCGAAGCGGGCCGCGAACGGGTATGCGGAGCCCTATAATGTGAAGTATTGGGAGATTGGCAACGAGGTGTGGGGACCCTGGCAGGTCGGAACAACCACGGCGGAGCAGTTCGCCAAGCGGACCGTGTCCTTCATTCAAGCCATGGAACAGGCAGATCCCTCCCTTGTTATTCTGGCCTGCGGACATACGGATCAGGAATGGAACCGGACCGTACTGGATATCGCAGGTGAGCAGATCGATTATTTGACCCTGCATCTCTATCATGGCTACTACCGTTTTGCAATGGACCATGATACTCCGGAAGAAGAACGCTATAAAGCCATAGCTTCATTCCCGGAATGGACCCGCTACAATATAGAACAGACGGCGGGACAGATCCGGTCCAATCCGAAGCATGGTCATGTGAAGCTGGCAATTACCGAATACAATACGATGTATTATCCCAACACGGTACGCAAAGGGCTGCCGGACGAACACACGCTGGGCGCTGCGGTAGCCAATGCTGCCAATTTGAACGAGATGCTCCGTGCCAGTGAGATGGTACATATCGGCAGCTTCTCCGATCTGGTGAACGGATGGCTCGGCGGCTGTATCCGGGTGGGGGATTATTATGCCGATCAATACTGCGGCAAGCTGCCGGGCTGGAGCGGGCACCCGTTAACCGTCTATGGCACGCCAACCTATGAAGTCATGAAGCTCTATGCGGGCCGTGATATTTCCCGCCTGCTGCCCGTGGATACGGAGTGCGGCACTTTCTCCGTAAGCTCCGGCAAACCGGCGCCGATCAATCTGGACGCCCTGCCGGAGCTGGATATCGCAGCGTTCACGAACGGGTCCGGCGATACAGTCACCGTGTTTGCCGTTAACCGGAGTCTGCAGGAAGTGAAGGCTTCCTTCACACTGCACGGATTCGAGGCTGACGGTACTGTAGTTGTATATGAAATAACGGGAGAATCTGAACGGGAGATCAATTCTGTCTTTGCGCCAAGCCGTATCTCCTGCAAGGTTAACGAGGTTTCCGCTGAAAGATGGGCGGAGGACTGTCTGCTGCGTCCGGCATCGGTCTATGCACTGGAATTCAGAACCGGGTCTGACACACGGGACGGGGGAGCACCATGACAACCAAGGCGTATATCAAGGATTATCCCAGACCGCAGTTCGTCCGCAGGGAGTGGCAGTCTCTTAACGGTGAATGGGGCTTCCGGTTTGATGACCAGAATACCGGAGAAAGCGGGAGATGGCAGGAACAGCTGAACGCAACCCATACCATTACCGTTCCCTATACTTACGAGACGCAGGCAAGCGGAGTCGGTCTTCAGGAATTTCATCCCCGGGTGTGGTACAACAAATCCGTGTCCATTCCGGAGGCTGCTGCCGGGAGACGGGTGATCCTCCACTTTCAGGCGGTGGATTATCACGCCAAAGTATGGGTGAACGGCATCCTGGCAGGCAGTCATCAGGGAGGATATGCTGCTTTTTCCTTCGACATTACCCCCTATCTTGTATCCGGGAAGGATAATAACATTACGTTAAAGGCAGAAGACAGTAATGACTGTACCCAGCCCCGCGGGAAGCAGCGCTGGACGAAGGACAATTTTGAATGCTTTTATGTGCAGAGCACCGGAATCTGGCAGACCGTCTGGCTGGAATATGTGGAAGAGCAGAGGCTGGATTCTGTAAAAATCACTCCGGATATCGACCGCTCCAGCGCCTCGTTCGATGTTCAGGTACACGGACTGGAGACGGCGGCAGGAAAGATCCTTCTGGAGGCTGCAGTTACTTTAAAGGGAGTCCCGGTTAAGACCACAAGCCAGATTATAGACCGGCCCCGCCAGACGGTGGAAATCGATTTGCTGCATGAGGCAAGCGGTCCCTGGAAGCGGAGCTATTGGTCACCGGCACAGCCAAATCTGTATGATGTCGAGTTTATACTCTATGTGGACGGCAAAGTCGCGGACCGCGTGCATTCCTATTTCGGGATGCGGAAGGTATCGATCGGGAACGGCAAGGTGCTGCTTAATAATGCGCCAATCTATCAAAGGCTTATTCTGGATCAAGGCTACTGGACAGAGAGCCACCTGACACCGCCGAGCGAGGAAGCGATAGTTGCAGATATTGATTATATTCTGGCGATGGGCTACAACAGCGTACGCAAGCATATGAAAATTGAAGATGCCCGCTTCCTGTACTGGTGCGATGTAAAGGGCCTGCTGGTATGGTCGGAGATGGCGGCAACGTTCGAATTTCATGACCGCGCCGTTGAGAGCTTCACGAACGAATGGCTGGAGATCGTCCGGCAGCAGTATAATCACCCCAGCATTATTACCTGGGTGCCGTTCAATGAGTCTTGGGGCGTCCCGAACATTCTGCACGACCAGAGGCAGCAGAAATTCACAGAAGGTATTTATCACTTAACCAAAGCGATTGACCCCTACCGCCCGGTGATTACGAATGACGGCTGGGAGCATACCGTGTCGGATATTCTGACCCTGCATGACTACGTTGAAATGGGTGAAGGCTTCTTAAGCAGATACGGTGACAATAAAGAAGCCATCGTGAATAAAGAGACCACCTGCAATCAATGGAAATATGCATTCGCGGAGGGATATGCGTACAGAGGCCAGCCCATCATTATATCGGAATTCGGCGGGATCGCCTTCCAGTCCGATAAGGGCTGGGGATACGGGCATCAGGTGGCATCGGAGGAAGAATTCCTGAACCGCTTCGCAAGCCTGACTCAGGCGATCAAGAGTGTGGATTATATCTGCGGGTACTGCTATACCCAGCTCACCGATGTGCAGCAGGAAATCAACGGTCTGCTGACAGAGGCACGCGAGCCGAAAATTCCGCTGGATAAGATTAAAGAGATCAATCTGAAGTAATCGAATGGATAAGGACTGACCCGGAGCCAGGGAATGGCCGGGCCGGTCCTTTTTGCTGTCCGGCAGAAGACATATGGGCATTTGGGAAGAGATATCTGTAAACGGACCGACTCCAGGGAAGCCAAAGCTCAGGTTAGATAATGACAACAGCAGAGTCTGTAATGAATAACCGGGCGCCGCAAACCCAGCAGCAGCAAGGCTTCACACAGTGGTACTAAGATGACTATAGACGGCAATTCACAGGCTCCTCTATATTGGTGGCAGAGCAAGCAGCTGCTGCCTGAACCTGCTGGACCGGAGAGGATTTTCTCTAGCCAGCTGCAAAATGAATACGCTTTCCATTAGATGTATACCGTTCTATTGAACCATTACCATCCTGAGGAGGCATGATTAATGAGATTCCCGACTAGCATCAAATCTGCAATGATCTGGCCGGTCTGTGCCATTCTGTTGATTGCACTGCTGACCGGCGGAGCCAGTGCGAAGGCGGAGACATCGTCTGGAGCTGCCGTTTCCACTCCGTTGACGGCGGAGGAAATGGCCGGTCTTATGGGCAGGGGAACCAATCTGGGCAACACGTTTGAAGGGAACTGGAACAGCCAGAGTTACGATGATGTGAAGGCGGCCGTGGACGCTTTTATTGCGGCGGGGTACACCAACATCCGGATTCCGGTCAACTGGGGCGGACGGGGTGATAAATATGCTTCGACTGCGGATGAAGCGGGGCATTTCTCCTTCAGCGCTCCGAATGTGGCGACAGTGAAGCGTCTGGTGGACTATGTCCTGAAGGATGTGAACGTTCAGCGGGCTTGCGCAGGCAAGCCGCCTGTCATTCTGATTGTGAATGCACATCACGAGGAATGGGCAATGAACGCGGTGCAGGGCGAGCCTGCCTTCGAAACGAACATGCAGCGGCTGGAGACCATCTGGACAGGAATCGCAGAGCTGTTCAAGGATGAACCGGACACGCTGGTGTTCGAATTGTTCAATGAACCGCATCTGAGCCTGAATACGGGGGCAGCTGCCAAAGCGAGCGTCATTGAGCTCAACAAGCGGGCGTATGCGGCGATCCGCGGTTATACCTTCGGCGGCATGCAGCCGCATGCCAAGCGGATTGTGATCTTCGGCGGGTACAACTACAACAGCGGCTGGGGGCTGTACGATACGTACCGCAATCCGCAGGACCTGCCGGGCGGGGGGACGG
The DNA here is from genome assembly GCF_038000205.1 of Paenibacillus sp. FSL R10-2771. Taxonomy (NCBI): domain Bacteria; kingdom Bacillati; phylum Bacillota; class Bacilli; order Caryophanales; family Paenibacillaceae; genus Paenibacillus; species Paenibacillus sp. FSL R10-2771. The sequence goes on along the minus strand of NZ_JBBOBM010000001.1, from coordinate 4,394,991 downwards.
ACCGCTATATTATGGGGACTTATCACTCGTATTTTCAGAATCTGGCGGATCATCTGAAGCGTGTGGACGATGTGAAGCGGGAATTCGCCGATGTGCATGACATTCCGGTGTATCTGGGCGAATTCGGGTACGAGCACCGGGGAGTCATTACGGACACACTTCTGGATTCGTACCGTCAAATCGCGAACAAGGCTATTGCTGGACAGTTTGCTTTCTCCGTATGGGATGACAATGGCTGGTATCAAATTTATAACCGGGCAACCGGGCAATTCAATGCACTGAAGGATCAGGTTCTAGATAAGCACTAAAGAAATAAACAAAAAGCAAAAGAAGCGGAGGGGAAATTTGGAACTGTAGGAGCGGTAGCGACCGCCTTTGTCACCGGATTTCTACCGCTAACAGCGGTTCAAAATTAAGAAATCTGGAGACAACAGCGGCCGGAAGTCCAAATGTTCACCGCAGTGACGATGAAGCTTCAAATTCAAATCTTAAGTGCACTTATATAAACAAAAATAACTGATCCAAGGGTGCCGGAAATGGGGAAGGAACATGGGAAATCCATTAGCGGCTTCGAAGCCGTCAATGTCTGCTGTATTCCGCAGGCAGAAGCTGAAGCGTCTGGCCCGCAACCGCTGGCTGTATATCATGCTGCTGCCGGGACTGCTGTATTTTATCACTTTTAAATATGTACCGATGTATGGGATCCTGCTGGCCTTCAAGAACTATCAGCCCTTCCTGGGGTTTGTCGACAGCGAATGGGTGGGGATGAAGCATTTTGACCGCTTTTTCGGGGACCCGCTGTTCTGGAAGCTGCTGAAGAATACGTTCGTGCTGGCGGCCTACAATATTCTGTTCTTTTTTCCGCTGCCGATTGTGCTGGCACTGATGCTGAATGAATTAAGATCGCAGACGTACAAGAAGACAATTCAGACCCTGGTCTATATCCCCCACTTCATGTCCTGGGTGGTTATCGTCTCCATTGCCTACCTGTTCTTCACAACCGAGGGAGGGCTGGTCAATGAAGCGATTGCCTCTGTGGGCGGCGAGAAAATCCAGTTCCTGCTTAGTCCCGGCTGGTTCCGGACCTTCATCACCGGTGAAGTTATGTGGAAGGAAACGGGCTGGGGAACGATCATCTTCCTGGCCGCGCTGGCGGGTGTAGACACGCAGCTCTACGAGGCTGCCAAAATAGACGGAGCCGGGCGGATGCGCCAGCTATGGCATATTACACTTCCGGCGATCCGCTCGACCATTGTGATTCTGCTGATCCTGCGGCTGGGCAATTTCCTCGATACGGGGTTTGAACAGATTTTCCTGATGCTGAATCCGCTCAACCGGGAGGTTGGCGAAGTCTTCGATACCTATGTGTATACCACGGGGATCTCGCAGGGAGAGTACAGCTACAGTACTGCGGTCGGACTGTTCAAGTCAGTTGTCGGGCTGGTGCTGGTCTTCGGCTCCAACTTCCTGGCCAAACGGTTCGGTGAGGAAGGAATTCTCTAGGAAAAACAGCGAAAGGAGGTAGAATTGTGGTAAAAGAAACATCATGGCCGAGCCGCCTGTTTGATCTGTTCAATATCATCGTGCTGGCAGTCATTGCGCTCATTACTATTGTTCCGTTCATTTATGTGGTTGCCGGTTCATTCGCAACGCAGCGGGAGCTGCTTGAAAAGGGGTTTATTCTCTTCCCTACAGAGTTTTCACTGGAGGCGTACAACTATATCTTCTCCACCAATACGCTGATGCGAAGCCTGGGAGTAACCATCTTCATCACAGTCGCAGGTACGCTGATCAACATTACACTGACCTGCCTGATGGCCTATCCGTTATCCCGCAGGGATATGGATTTCCGCTCTCCGATCCAGCTCATGGTCATCTTCACGATGCTGTTCAGCGGCGGGATGATCCCCACCTTCCTGGTGGTCAAAGAGCTGGGGATGCTGGATACGTACTGGTCGCTGCTGCTGCCGGGTGCCATCAGTGCCTTTAACCTGATTATTGTCCGCAGCTTCTTCCAGCAGCTTCCGCCGGATCTGGAGGAATCGGCCAAAATCGACGGTGCCAGCGATCCCGGCATTCTGGTGCGGATTGTCATACCTTTGTCCCTGCCGGTGCTGGCTACGTTCTCGCTGTTCTATGCCGTAGGCCACTGGAACACTTACTTCAGCTCCATTCTCTATATTAACGATTCAACCAAGTGGCCGATTCAGGTGCTGCTGCGGCAGATTGTAATGCTGTCCCAGGGCGGAAGTCTGGGAGATACGTCTTCGCTGGAGAGTAACTTTATCCCACCGGACCAGGCTGTCAAAATGGCGGTCATCGTAGTCTCCACGATTCCGATTCTGATCGTATACCCGTTCCTGCAGAAGCATTTCGCCAAAGGCGCTTTGCTGGGATCGGTGAAGGGCTGAGGTCTGAAGGTTCATGAAGGGCAGGAGTGCGGAGGGGGAGTTTGAAGCCGCCGGTGAGCTGGACAATAACAATACACGTTACCGGTCAGTCGCTGTGATACTGGCAGCACAGAAATTCAGTACACTTCGGAAATTTAGTACGCTTGATGCGTACCGGCTGATTTGAGTCCTCTTAGGAGGCAGCGTAGAGAGAAATGTTGTACGTTATACAACTTTGATTCACAGATAGCCAGGTGTTTGGGACGATTGTTGTACGAAATACAATAATATTCCGGCTAAGCCGCTTGGAAAAGGTGAAATCCTGTATTTTGTACAACAATTTTGGATTTTGACCGATTTGGTGAGGGAAATGTTGTATTATGTGCAAGATTTCCGGAGAGTTACCGGATCGCTACGGAAGCCTCATCAGTCTGCGGATTCCCACCGCGAACAGCGCTACAATTCAAGGAGTCTGCAGACGGGCAGCGGCCGGAGGGCCAAACATTCCCCGTAGTCACGGCCCTGCACTTGAAATTGCTATCACACACCCAAATAAGGAGAACTTGAGAAAATAATAAAAGGCAGTAGTGCGGAGGGGAAGTTTGGAACTGTAGGAGCGGTAGCGTCCGCCTTTAGCTTTGGATTTCAACCGCAGCCAGCGGTAAAAAATCAGGAAATCCATACCTAACAGCGGCCGGAAGTCCAAACATTCCCCGCAGCCGCGACCAAGCCGAGTATTCCATTTCTCAAGTTCGACGCATTACACCACCCACCTCATATTAAGGAAGGAACATCAATCATGAAAACAACCAAAGGGGCAAAAGGCTTTAAAAGTCTGGCGCTGACGACATTCTCGGCAGCTCTGGTGCTGGGTGCATTAGCCGGCTGCGGCAGTAACAGCAATAAAGAAGAGAATGCCGTTCAAGGCGCAGACGGAACCGCATCACCTGCCGGGCCTTACAAAATGTCCATGATGCTGACCAGCTACAATCCGGAGCCGATGGACCCGGAAGGTGAAATCTACAAACAGCTGGAGGAACGGACGAATACTGATCTCAAAATCACCTGGGTCCCTTCGACCACCTATTCGGATAAACTCAGCGCCACCATCGCATCGGGCGAGCTGCCCAGCACCGTGCTTGTGCTCGACCAGAAGCTGCCCTACATTGTCAATTCGGTACGCTCCGGCATGTTCTGGGAGCTGGGTCCTTACCTGAAGGATTATCCCAACTTAAGCCGGATGAACGAAGTAGCCTTGAATGCTATTTCCATTGACGGAAAAGTGTACGGGATCTACCGCGAACGGGATCTGGCACGTGACGGCCTGATGCTGCGCAAGGACTGGCTGGAGAATCTCGGGCTGCAGGAGCCAAAGACGGTGGATGATTTCTATAAAGTGCTGCAGGCATTCGTGAAGGAGGATCCGGATCAGAACGGCAAAGCCGATACGATCGGTCTGGCCGAGCAGCAGGTGGCAGCGGGCTGGCGGGCTATGCTGACCTGGATGGGCGGTCCGGCGGACTGGGAGATCAAGGACGGGAAGGCGAGTCCGGCTCATCTGTCCCCTGCCTTTTTGGAAACGATGAAATTCTACAAAAAGCTGTATGATGAGAAGCTCATCAACCTGGATTTCGCTGTGGTGAAAGACGGCAAGCAGATGATTAACGCAGGCAAAGCAGGCTCGTGGATTGCGAATCTGAATGATGCCAACGGCATTGAAGAGAGTGTGAAGAAGGTTACGCCAGCCGGTACGATTACGATGGTCAACGCGCTGGAAGGTCCGGAAGGACTCCGCAGTCCCGGCGGTTCAGGCTCATACGGCATCTTCATGATTCCCAAGACTTCGGTGAAGACAGAGGAAGATCTCAAGGCCGTTCTGAACTTTTTTGACAAAGTGTCGGATGAGGATATGCAGAATATGCTGGTCAACGGGCTGGAAGGACGCCAGTTCACCCTGGATAACGGGAATTATGTCAAGACCACCGACTCCAAGCTGCTGGCTGAATACGGCATGGGCAATTCCTCCCAGCTGGCTGTCCTAAGGGATAAAGTGGTGACCTATGGTAATTCGCTGGTGCATTTACGTGATGAGATGTGGAAAAAGAATGCGGAAATCGCTGTGGTCAACCCGGTTCAGCCATTCATTTCCGATACCTACAGCGAACGGGGCTCGGAGCTTAGCAAAATAATTGATGATGCCCGGGTCCGCTTTATCATGGGGGATATGGACGAGAACGGGTGGAATCAGGCTGTCGCGAAATGGGAGCAGGACGGCGGCGCGAAGGTGATTGAAGAATATACGGCGGCCTACAACCAAGCGAATGCGCAATAAACGTGCCTGAGAATCCCCATATGCTAGAATAAAAGCAACATACGATTGCGGGGGTAGTGAGTCATGCGAATACGGATATCCAGCTATTTATTGAAACTAATCATTCTTACCTTGGTGATCGGTGCTTTTCCGGTGCTGATCTTAGGGTGGTATTCCTATCACTACTCCTCACAGTCGGTGCTTCAGCAGGTTGAAGAACGCAACTCCCAGGTACTCCGGCAGAGCCAGCTGCGGGTGGAGCAGACGCTTAAGATGATTGATTTCTCCACCACGCAGCTTCTGGGGCTGCCGACAGTGACCAATGCAATTGCGACTAACCTCGGCATTAAAGATATGGATATGATCCATGAATTGTATAAAAATCTCTCCTCAATCCAGACGTTTGAGCTGGGGATTAAGGATGTCTATTTGTTCAGTCTGGAACAGGACTGGCTGATTACCAATTCCGGTATGGATGCTTACAGCCAGCCGGGTCTGAAGGAGAAGCTGCGGCCGTTCGCCGGAATGCCTAACGGATCGGTGTGGATCAGCGGCAATTCAGCCAGCATCCAGGGGGCCGACGGCATGGTTGAACTGAACCACGCCGTCATTAATATCAAGAAATGGCCGATTAATTCGAGCAGACCCCGGGGTATGATCGCGGTGGTGCTGTCCTCCCAGCAGCTGAACGATCTGATCGCCAATGAGCCGGGCATGGGCAGCGTATTCATACTGGATGAGGATGGCCGGGCGATTAGCCATTCCAACCCTTCGCTGCTGGATAAGGATCTGTCAGCTGAAGCTTACATCGCTGCAATCCGGGACAAGGAAGATACAGCCGGAGTATTCAACGGCATAGCCGATGAGAGCAAGGCCTCCATCTCTTACCGGAAGTCAGCTTATAACGGCTGGACGTACGTATCGGTCGTTCCTACCCAGGCGGTTACCCGTCAGGCTACTGCCATTGGCAGGACCTCGATCCTGATCAGTCTCTGTGTGCTTGCTGCCACAGTGTTTACAGCTTTGATCGGCTCGCGCCGGATGTATAGTCCCGTGCGGCATATCTACTCGTCCTTGCTGCCTGATAAGGAGCAGAGACCCCGAAAGGATGAGTTCATCGCCATCTCCGACCGGATACAGGGCATTCTCTCGGATCAGACCAAGCTGCAGTTTGAGCTTGAAGGACAGCAGCAGCAGCTGGCGGAGTTTCTGGTCCGCAAAATGATGCTGGGTGAAGCGCGATCCCAGGGTATTCAGGAGCGGCTCATGGACTATGGTTACGGGCACACCAGCCAGTGGACAGTTATGCGGGTGCTGCTTGTACAGGTTGACCGGCTTGACAGCAGCCGGTTTACAGAGCAGGACCGGGATCTGCTGCTGTTTGCCATCAGCAATATCGCGCTGGAGGTGGTCCCGGAAGGAGACCGCCTTCCGCCGATTGTCATCCGGGAGTCCGTGGTGATCCTGACTGGCACAAGTACGCAGTCCGAAGAAGCCTTCAAGGAATCCGTGTATGCCAGGGCTGCTGAAGTACAGGCTTCCGTGAAGCGTTATCTTGAGCTGCAGACCAGCATCGGCATTAGCCGCTCCTGTACAGCCTGGCCTGAAGTGGGCCGGGGGTATGAAGAAGGGGAGAATGCGCTGAAGTACCGGGCCCGTCTCGGGGAAGAGGTCATTCTGTTCATTGAAGATGTGCAGCCGGCAAGCCGTAAGGAAATTATCTATCCTAAGAAAATTGCCGATGAGCTGTGCGAAGCGATTAAATCACATGACAGCGGCCGGGCAGAAGAACGCCTGTCCCAGGTGATGAATGCGCTGGCCAGCGAGGAATCCGATCATCAGGAATATCAGATGTCGCTGGTCCGGCTGCTGATGGATCTGATCCGGCTGCTGCAGGACGCAGGCATCTCCCACCATCTGCTGAGGGCAGGGGAGGATTCCCTGTTCGAGGAGCTGCTTGGCATGCATAGTCCCGGTGATATAGAAGCCTGGTTCGGGAAGGTCATTGTTTGTCCGGCTATCGGGCTGCTGAAAGAGCGGCAGGAGACGCAGTTCAACAGTATCTCGGAAGAGGTGAAGCAGCTGATTGCTGAAGCCTTCGACACAGATCTGACGCTGGAGAAATGCTCGGCCAGGCTGAATTATCATCCGCAGTATATCAGCCGTGTGTTCCGTCAGGAGACCGGGACCAGCTTCACCGATTATCTGGCGCAATACCGGCTTACCGTGGCCAAAAGATGGCTAAAGGATACCGATCTGACGATCACCGAGATCGCAATGAAACTGAAATACAATAATCCGGCGAACTTCATCCGTTATTTCCGCAAGATGGAAGGGATTACTCCGGGCCAGTACCGGACCAACCTGGTGGAATAGCAGCTTGTGTTGTGTAGGGCAGGGCAGCAGGAGCTTAAGGAGAACAGGAAAGGTGTGTAATTCATTTGAACAAAAGCGGTGCTTACGGGTATTTCCGGAATCAGGGGAGAGATTATGTCATTACCACTCCCCGGACACCGGCAAGATGGTTCAACTATTTGTTTAACGACACTTATTATATGGAGGTATCCCAGACGGGGCAGGGGGACAGTATTGCATTTCAGCCCCATAACCGGACGATCAGCAGAGGCTTCCGCTACTTTTATCTGAAGGATCAGGAAACGGGGAAAGCCTGGTCGCCGTTCTATCAGCCGCTGAAGACAGAGCCGGAGGCGTATGAGTGTATTCATAGCCTGGGGAGTACCGAGATCCGCTCCGTATCCCAGGAGATAACATCCTCTATTCATGTCTTTGTACCACGCACGGGCCAGCAGGAGATTTGGACAGTAACGCTCACGAATACGGGCGTTAAGCCGAGGAGCTTATCGCTGTTCACGGCGTTCTCACTGGAGAACGGGGGCGTGATGGGCAGCAAATGCCGGTTCGATCAGGAATCGCAAATCCTGTCCTCCTATTCCTTCCCTTATCATGTCACGTATGAACAGAAGGCCGGATGCGATGACCATACCAACGTGGTGTACGTGTACTCAGATTATCCGGCGGATTCCTATGACTGCAGCCAGCGTGCATTCTTCGGGGGCGACGATATGTACGAGCTTCCGGCAGCCGTGCAGAAGGGGCACTGTTCGGGCCGGCAGGCAGAGGCGGAGAATCCGCTTGGAGCCCTCCAGCAGATCATGACTCTTCAGCCGGGTGAACAGGCAGTGCGTCATTTTGTAGCGGGCTGCGCCTCTTCCCTGGAAGAGATCCGCAGCAGCAAGGCGGAGCTGGCCGTCAAGGGATATGCTGTTCTGCTTCAGGAAGCTGAGGACTACTGGGAAGGAATCACCGGCATGTTCCGGGTGGAGACACCGGATGCGGATGTGAATGCATTCATGAATATCTGGCTCAAAAAACAGATCGTCATGCAGACCCGCACGAACCGCATGTCCAGCTATTGCCCGGTCCGCAATCAGCTTCAGGATGCCCTCGGCTATGCGCTGGTTGATCCTGCCGGGGCGGCAGAGTATATGATCTCTGTGCTTCAGGGCCAGGAGAGCAGCGGCTTCATCCAGCAGTGGATTATGACCGACGGCTCCCCGCCCAAGAATCTGTGCCTGCTGAAGCATACGGACGGCCCGGTCTGGCTGGTTATCTGCATGACGGCACTGCTGAACCAGTGCGGAGATCCGGAGCTGCTGCTGCGGCAGGTGGGCTTCAAGGGATCTTCTGATAGCGCTACCATCTATCGGCACCTGCTGCTGGCGGTGAATTATATGGCCGGTGAGACCGGAGCGCATGGACTGTGCCTGATGGGTGACGGGGACTGGAATGACCCGATTAACGGACCGGGGCGGCTGGGCCGCGGGGAATCAGCCTGGAATACGATGGCGCTGGTCTATGCCATTCAGGCGTTGCTCCCCTTCTGCGGGCGGCTTGGCGATAAGGAGAATACAGAGCATCTGAATACTCTCGCCGGGCAGCTGGCGGATGCCGTTAACCGCACCTGCTGGGATGGAGGCTGGTATGTGGCCGGATTCGATGATGACGGTATACCGTTCGGAACCGCGCAGGATGAAGAGGGCAAGCTGTTCCTGAACACCCAGACCTGGGCGATCATGAGCGGTATTGCCCGCGGGGAGCGGCTTGCGAAATGCCTAGCTGCGATTGACAGCTTAGATACACCGTTCGGACCCCGGCTGCTGGAGCCGCCGTTCAGCGGCTGGAATCCCAAATGGGGCCGGATCAGCCTTAAGCTGGCGGGCACTACCGAGAATGGCTCCGTCTATTGCCACGCGTCCATGTTCAAAGCGTTCGCCGACTGCATCGTAGGCCGGGGAAGCGAAGCCTGGCAGACGATCAGCCGGACGCTGCCGACGAACCCGGGCAATCCGCCCGGGCAGAACGGGCAGGTGCCGATTTTTGTGCCGAATTATTATTTCGGCCTGGCGGATTCCCCGAACTACGGCAAGTCCAGCCATCATGTCTCTACCGGAACGGTAGGCTGGATGCTCTGGACTACGCTTGAATATGCGCTCGGGATCAGAGCTACGGCTATTGGACTGGTTATCGACCCCTGCATTCCAGCGGAATGGCCGGAGTATACAGTGGAGCGGAAATACCGGTCCGCCTCGTACCGGATTCATGTGCTTAATCCCGCCCGGATTAGCCGGGGAACGGTGAAGGTAACGGTTGACGGAGAGGACTGGATGGATGCCGTGCTTCCTTATGAAGCAGGAAGAGAGTATCGGGTTACTGTTCGGCTTGAGCAGTGACGCCTGTTCTAGCATGGGCATGAGTCTGAGCATAAGTGAAAGTCAGAGATAATATATAGAAGATCGGAGTGGACAAACCATGCTGTTTCCAAAGGATACATTGACGCGCGAAATCAAGGATCTGTCCGGCATTTGGCGCTTTAAGGCAGATCCCGGCAACCGGGGGCGGGAAGAGAAGTGGCATAATCAGCCGCTTCAGGATACCATTCCTATGCCGGTTCCGGCCAGCTACAACGATATCACCCAGGATGCGGCGCTGCGCGACCACATCGGTGACGTGTGGTATGAGCAGACCTTCATCGTCCCCCGTTCCTGGTCCGGCGACCGGATGATGCTCTGGGTCGGCAGTGCCTGCCATCATGCGGTTGTCTGGGTCAACGGAGTGGAGGTGGCCTCCCACAAAGGAGGCTTCCTGCCTTTTGAAGCGGATATTACAGGGATTGCAGTGCCCGGGCGGGAGAACCGCGTAACGATCGTGGTCAACAATGTGCTTAACTGGCAGACACTGCCGCCGGGACGGATCAAGACCTTCGAGGATGAGAAGCATCCTGAGGGTTACCGGGTGCAGGAATATTTTCATGATTTCTTCAACTATGCGGGATTACACCGGCCTGTGAAGCTGTACCGGACTTCCGGATTGTTCATTCAGGATATCACGGTAACTACTGATGTGCAGGGGGAGTCAGGGCTTGTCAGATATTCGATGGATTGCTCGCAGCCGGAAGGAGAGGTAAGGGTCAGGCTGCTGGACGAGGACGGCAAGGAAGCTGCCGCCGGGAAGGGAAGCTCAGGCATCTTGCAGGTGGAGAGCGCCAGACTGTGGAAGCCGCTGGACGCGTATCTCTATACACTTCACGTAGAGCTCCTTCATCCTGACGGACAACTTGCTGACCATTATCAGCTCCAGACTGGCATACGCACGGTTAAGGTGGAAGGGACCCGGTTCCTGATCAACGGTGAGCCGTTCTATTTCAAGGGCTTCGGGAAGCATGAGGATAGTGATATCAGGGGCAAGGGGCTGGATCACGCGGTCAATGTGAAGGACTTCAATCTGCTCAAGTGGATTAATGCCAATTCCTTCCGCACCTCCCACTATCCGTATGCCGAAGAGCTGCTGGAGCTGGCAGACCGTGAAGGCATCGTGGTGATCGGCGAGGTGCCGGCTGTAGGCTACACTTTCTTCAATTATAACGACAAGGTGTATACACCGGATCAGGCTAATGAGGAGACGCTGGCTCATCATCATGATGTTCTCCGCGATCTGATTGCCCGCGACAAGAACCATCCATCCGTAGTCATGTGGAGTCTTGCCAACGAAGCGGCCACCTTCCAGGACGAAGCGGTGCCGTATTTCCGCCAGCTGGCTGATACCGCCCGCAGGCTGGACCCGCAGCGTCCGATTACGATTGTCCAATGGCCGCTGCCGGATAAGTGCAAGGTGGCGCAGTTTTTTGACGTCATCTGTGTGAACCGTTACTACTCCTGGTACCAGGACCCGGGTGCCCTGGAGCTGGTGGAGCATCAGGTGGAATGGGAGCTGATGAACTGGTACCGGAATTTCGGCAAGCCGGTCATCATGACCGAATATGGCGCCGATGCCATCGCCGGATTTCATCAGGACCCTCCGGTGATGTTCACCGAGGAGTATCAGGAAGAGCTGCTCACCCGTTACCACAATGTGTTTGACCGGCTGAATTTCGTGATCGGGGAGCATGTCTGGGCTTTTGCCGATTTTGCCACCAAGCAGGGCATCACTAGAATTAACGGCAACAAAAAAGGCGTGTTCACCCGCCAGCGCCAGCCCAAAGCCGCCGCCCGTATGCTGCGCAGCCGCTGGGGGGAGATGGGGGGATATCCGGAGAAGCTGTAGGACTTATCTCAGCGGCTCGCCATGGCTGATATGCCAGTGCAGATGCTTCGAATCCTGATAGTCTCCAAGGTTCGTGCTCACTCTGCAAGCCCCATACTCCCCGGTTACCTGGGCGGCCACCTGCTTAATTACTCCGATAAGCTCAAGCAGCAGGTCATTATCACTGTCTTGAAGAGTTATAAGCGAGGAGATATGCCGCTTAGGGATAGCCACAATGTGGACAGGATAAAAGGGCCGGGTGTGGTGGTAGGCTAGCACATTGTCCGTTTCGAGTACTTTTTGCACAACTGTTTTGCCGCTTAATACTTCGTCACAGTAGAAATCTTCAGTCATATGTATCCTCCTTGGCAATGAGTGTCCTCTTGTATTTTACTGGAAATCTCTTAGAATTATATGTATGAAATCATAGCACTTGCTGAGAGCCGGTTCATTACTATTTTGCCAAAAGGAGATTGTTCATGAAGCTGCTGCTGGAGGATTACGAGGTTATACGGCGATGGATGTACCGCAATGCCCGCCCGCTGGACCTGGCGAGATGGAAGTTTCACTTTGAAAAAGGCGGAATACCGCCTGTGCTGGAAGCATTATCAGCCTATCAGAATGAAGACGGGGGCTTCGGACATGCCCTGGAAGCCGATGCGTGGAATCCGGATTCTACACCTGTCATGGCGGGAACGGCTGTGGAGAGACTGCTGGAATTGGAATTTGAAAATGGCGGCCATCCGGTGGTGCAGGGCATTCTGAAGTATCTGGACAGCGGTGCGGACATGGAAGACCGGACCTGGAGGAATGTGGTAGCCTCTAACAATGATTACCCGCATGCTCCTTGGTGGCACACGGATTCGAACAGTACCGCACGGAGTATCTATAATCCGACAGCCATATTGGCCGGATTCATCCTGAAGTATGCTGTCAGGAACAGTGCACTGTATGAACGGGGGATGGGCATCGCCCGTGAATTGACTGATTTATTCCTGCAAGATCCCGCGCTTGAGATGCATCCGCTGAGATGTGTTGCCACGCTGCTGGAATGCATCGCCTGGGCGGAGCTGCAGGAGCAGTTCCCCTACGTTTCCTTGAAGGAAGCGGTCAAGGTGCAGACCATTCAGCTCATCAGCCGCGATGAGGGGCAATGGAACGGATACAGCTGCAGACCGTCCTTTTTCCTGAAGTCGCCGCAAAGTCCGGGTTATGCAGAGCTTGCCGGGCTGATGCACCAGGAGCTGGATCATATCGTGGAGACCAGAAATCCCGAAGGGGTCTGGAACCTGACCTGGACCTGGGCCGGTTATGAGCGGGAGTTTGCCATCAGCGAGAACTGGTGGAAGGCACATATTGTTATAGAGAATATGCTGCTGCTGCGGGAGTTTGGACGGATAGCTGAGCATTAAGGGACCGAAAGAGCAGCTGATCCTGACGAAACTTCCGGAGGCTTTTTCCGCTTAAACAGCGGAGAGGACGGACTGATGGTGAAAAAGCGGAGCGTTCGCCTATGTGCTCACGTTGATCCTGCTTAAAAACAGAGGGCTGTCCCGAGCATCCGTTTTATGGATTATGGGACAGCCTCTTTGGTATGTGCAGCCTTCCCAATGAATCAGGAGCTGCTGCCGGCCGTGCGGAACTCCTGCTGATAAATGGTCTGGACGTTCTTCAGAATAGAGCTGCTGTGCTCTGTGAAATTAAGCGGGGTCACCTGATTCTTGATCAGGAACACACCGGGCTTGCGGCTGTGCTCGCCGAGTGCGGCCTGATATAACAAGCCAGCTCCATGAGTGGGTTCCGGGAAGAACATACGGATAACCGGTCTCAGCCAAAAAGGAATTCCGGATTTCTTGCCCCCGCGGATCGTATTGTTGCCGCCTGGATCGGCACTGCGGATCAGGATGCCTTCCGCCGCAAGCGCCGGGGCAATCTCGCTGGTCCACAAGGATAGGGCAAGCTTGGTGTCCGCATAAGGACCGGTCAGCTTTTGAAACTTGGCAGGATGCTCCAGGGCGGCCGGGTCGAATTTGCGCTTCATCATAAAAGCGTTGGAAGAGGTATTAATCACTGTGCGCAGTGTGCCTTTCAGGATCAGCGGCTTCAGCTCCATCGTGAGGATATACGGAACAACCGTCTGCAGCTCATAGTGCAGCTCACGTCCCTGCCTGGAGAAGCTTAACTCCGGGAAGCTGCCGCCGGCATTATTGAACAGCAGATCAATCTGCTTTTCATGGCTTGTAATATCCTGCAAGGCACGCTTCAACTGGGCGAAATCGGAGAGGTCTGCCTTGTACGTCCGCAGCTGTCTGCTGCTGAGCGCCTCACGGATAAGGGAATCGTCCTCTGGAAAAGCTGAACGGATGAGCGCGATAATCTCCCAGCCTTCGCCCAGCATTCTGCGGGTCAAGGCGAGTCCGATTCCATTATTCGCGCCGGTGATCAGCGCAGTGCGTTGTGCTTGTTGTATAGTCATAATAAGGGCTCCTTTGGAAATGTAATGGTGAATGGTGCCCATTGTATAACTTGGAGCCGACTCCAAGTCAAGGCCGGAAATTAACGATTGACTTGGAGCTGACTCCAAGTTATACAATAGAATGAACTGAAGACCATACAATTCAAATGAGGTGGGCCTATGAGTCTGGCTGATGCTAATATCATTCAGGGATATTCGATCAAAGAAACAGCCGAGCGGACCGGGATCCCGGAAGATACCATCCGGTATTACGAGAAGATCGGACTGCTGCCCCGGGCGCAGCGCAAGGGAAACAGCCACCGCATCTACAGCGATCAGGATCTGGAGATGATGAAGCTGATCAGTTGCCTTAAGAAGACGGGGATGTCGCTGGACGATATGCGGCCATATCTCAACCTGTCTCTTGATTCAGACCTGTCCGAATATCCGGAGCTGCATGAGATGATCCTGAATCATAAACAGAAGATCCTGGAACAGATCGCTTCGCTGCAGCAGATTGTGGATTTTATTGACACTAAGATTGAGCACGGCAATCTTGGACCGCAGACATGTGAGCTGACCGGCGATACCCGCAAAATGCCTGAACGCCGCAAACGCTGACCTTATTACCGCACAGCCTCATTCCAAATCACTTTGGAGTGGGGCTTTTTGCTAATATTACGCAGGCATGCAGCTGTTTCACGTGATAACTCACCTATCAGGAAATAATACAATGGAACAATGTGTATAACTCCTATGAAGCGGCTAAAGCGCCGGGAACAGCAGCATTAGTATGGACTTGCTAAGTCGGCAGCAGGAAATAGGTGGATTTTCAACACTTGCTCATGACCGGAAGAGCCCTTACCAGACAACAGTTGGAAAACCGGCACTTAAAATGCGGCAAATCGTTCAGCGTGGAGGGAATGCATGAGATTAAATGACGTTTATCCACTTACTTGCCTCAGATGGTCCAAAAGATCGAAATTAAGATACGTTTTTCCAATTGCTAATTTTGCAGCCCTGTGACTGACATTTTATATAACTGCTATTTATGTATCTGCAATTAACATAGGGATCAGCGGAGTTTGGTCATTGCCGGATTCCAGATTCTTCCTTAGAATGAAAAGAATTAGAACAGGAGGAATTCATCATGTCACAGATCATCTATTCACCGTCAAAATATATTCAGGGCAGCGGGGAGATTACGAGACTGGGGGTGTATTGCCTGCAGATGGGGGCGAGAGGAGCCTATGCCATTGTAGATCCCTATATTCTCTCCTTATACGGACAAGAGATCAGCAAGGGCTTCGCGTCGGAGCAGATTCCGCTGCTGCTGCGTGAATTTAAGGGCGAGTGCAGTCTAGTACAGGTGGACCAGATTGTGGCGGAGCTGGGTAGCAGCGGTGTGGATGTCATCGTGGGTATTGGCGGGGGCAAGACACTGGATACGGCAAAAGCCGTCAGTCATTTCGCCGGGCTCCCGGTGATGCTTGTGCCGACCGTAGCGTCAACAGATGCGCCTTGCAGCGCCCTGTCGGTCCTCTACAGCGAATCGGGCGAATTCGACCGGTATCTGCCGCTGCGCCGCAGTCCGGATATCGTGGTCGCGGATGTGGAGATTATCGCCAAAGCTCCGGTAAGACTGCTTGCTGCCGGAATGGGCGATGCCTTGTCGACGTATTACGAAGCAAGAGCCTGCAGCAGATCCGGAGCAGTTACCAGCGCAGGAGGGACAGGCACTCTCGCGGCCCTGGCACTGGCCCGTACATGTCTGGATACGCTGCTCGCCGACGGCGCGCAGGCGCTGCAGGATGCAGCTGACGGACGCGCGACAGCTGCAGTTGAACATATTGTCGAAGCCAATATATATCTCAGCGGCATCGGCTTTGAGAGCGGCGGACTGGCAGCGGCCCATGCCATTCATAACGGGCTGACGCTGCTTGAGGAATGCCGGACCGTGCTTCACGGGGAGAAAGTGGCGTTCACCACACTGGTGCAGCTGATCCTTGAAGGAGCAGCGGAAGCCGAGATTACCGGGGCGGTGGATTTCTGCCGGGGGGCAGGTCTGCCTGTTACGCTGGCGGAGCTAAGGTTAGCGGGTGTTGCACAGGACCGGCTGCTCTATGCCGCCGAGGCGAGCTGCAGCGAGGGCAGTCCGATGGCCAACATGCCGTTTGCCGTGACACCGCAGCAGGTGCTGGAGGCGATTCTTGAAGCCGACCGACGCGGGGCAAAGGTTTCTTAAAGGATAATTTATATGTTTTGGGGAGTTAGTTTAAGCCTTGTTAATTATTGCGTAACTTCAGCGTACATATTTATCCTCCGTGAGCCAAACAATGAGAACAATTGTTGAATCACGAAGGAGGTGTTCCATTTTGGAGAAAAGCAAGCACAGCGTAAAGCACATCATTCTCTATCCCTTGGCCGCCGTAGTTGTTCTGATGACCACGCTGATTCCGTCAGCGCCTCAGTCCGTATCTGCCGCATCCCAACCTGGTGGGCACTCTGCCCATAACCTTGAAGCTGCAGTCTCCACGCTCCGTCCGGTAACTGATACGCATGCAGACAGCAGCGGAAACAGCGGTTCAGTTGACCGGCAGGCGGAGAATAAGAAGTTGCCCAACCGTGTGGCTATCATTGTCGATGATTTCGGCAACAACATGCGGGGCACGGAGGAGATGTTCAAGCTGCCGGTCAAGATTACTGTTGCGGTGATGCCATTCCTGCCCTCGAGCGAGCAGGATGCACGCCGTGCACATGAGCTCGGCTTCGATGTACTGGTACATCTGCCCATGGAGCCGCGCCAGGGTAAGCCGGAATGGCTTGGACCAGGAGCGGTGCTGACCAGGATGAGCGATGCAGAAGTCCGCCAGCGGGTGGAGGCAGCGCTTGAGAATGTACCTTATGCGATCGGCATTAACAACCATATGGGCTCCAAGGTGACCGGTGACGAGCGGGTGATGGGTATTGTGCTCGCGGTCTGCAAGGAGCGCGGCCTTTTCTTCGTAGACAGCCATACCAATTATCGTTCCGTTGCCGGGAGAATGGCCCGGGAGCTGGGGCTCCCGCCAGTGGAGAACCACATTTTCCTGGACGACGTGCATTCTGCCGGCCATGTGGCTAAGCAGATGAAGCTGGTCCAGGAGCGGGCCCTGAGCCAGAGATACTGCGTGACGATTGGCCATGTCGGCATTCAAGGCAAAGAAACCGCAGCGGGCATCCGCAGCGGCATTGCCGGAATGAAGGACAGCGTTAAGTTTATCGGAATCTCCGAGCTTGTCCGGGAAGAGTGGAAATGGAATTCGCAGGTCACACTTCCATAAGGTACGCGGCAATTCCATTGGCAACCGCCTCGGCAATCTCTTCCTGACCTTTCGGGGTACACAGCTTCTCGCGGTCCGCCGGACTGCTTACAAATCCCGCCTCGACGATAACCGTTGTGGCGGTTATTTTGTTGAGCAGGTAGAAGGGTTTGCCTTGTCTGGGGTCATTCTTCATTCCATACAGCCCGTTCAGCTGATCCTGAATCAATCTGGCCAGCAGGAAGCTGCGCCCTTCCTGGCGGTACAAGACAAGCGGACCATGCTTGGAGGGTGACTTTGCCCAATTGATATGAATGCTGACCACGACATTCGCCGGCAGCGTTTCGGCCAGTTCCTTGCGCTGGGCCAGATCACGCAGGTGCCGGGATTTACTGCGCAGCCAGAGATTCTCATCGCTCGGCGCATAATCGCCGGTCCGGTTCAATATGGCATCGAAGCCGTCACTGCGCAGCAGGAGAAACAGCCGGCGTGAGATCGCCAGGGTAATATCCTTCTCCAGGATGGTGCCGTGTGAGGTTCCGCCGTCAATCCCTCCGTGTCCGGCATCAATCAGAATGATCCGCTGGTCATGACCGAGCATATGCTGGCGGTCTGACGGGTTGTCGGTTAAGTGGTTTACTCCCGGTGTGGCGGCCAGGATGGTCCCTGCATGTCCAGCTGTCAGCAGAGTCAGCACCGCTATCGAAGCCAGTATCCTCCGCAGCCTTCGCCCTAGCCGGAAATGTTGCCCAGGACGGCAGGCCCCTCCTGCATGATCTTCTTGTAAATGTTCCGAAATTCTCAAGTGAATAACCTCCCTGCCGGAATCATCATCAGTATCTTAGGTGGAATCTCTGTTAGATTGTGCCTTAACAGCCAAACCTATACGAAGGTTAGCGGTTCCGGTTTAGAGAGCGGGGATTTGGAGCACACTAAAGTCATGGAGAAAAGGCAGGGCAGCAGGCGGCGACCCGCCAGCGCCTGCATGGGAGGGATAGTAATGGCATCCAGCGGAGATGATCTGGTCAAATACATTACGGAGAAAGTAGTCATATATATGGAGGACCCGCGCGCCGTACATGCAAGACGGAAGGCAGAGAAGCAGCCCTGGGCCGAGAAATGGTTCGGCACGCTGCCGCTCGCCTGGTCCGTCTGGCGCAGCAAATGGAGCCGCAAGGATCGGGAGTAGCCAGCCTAGCAGCGCCGCAGCTCACCCGAATTCCGAAACAGCCTTCCCTTAAAGCCGCTTGACACGGCTGAAGGGAAGGCTGTTTGGCATGTACAGCTGTATATAGGATTATCGCTGAAACCTTCAATATTAATGCGGCGCCGCGCCGAGCGCCGTTCCTCCTGATAGCGGCAGCGGCGGCTTGTGGAAGGTTCCGTACTTCTGGAGGGCCGTGAGCGGAAGGTACCGCTTCGCTCCTGGACCGGCAGCGGCGTATATAACTGCTGGTTCAGCACCCGCCTTACTTCCGGCGGAGGCCGTAAGCCAGCTCTGGCAGCCTGTAATCATGAACGGAGCACCCAAGGCATCGTTGCGTCCTGTCGACTGGAAGGCAAGGCTGCCGCGGCTTTTAAGCAAAGTATTTAAACTGCCTTCGCTGATAGTCTTCAATTCAGGAGCAGTAAGCCACATTAAATCTGCATACGGGTCATCCTGCCCGCCGCTGAGCAGAGCGGGCAGAGGAGTGCGGACTTGTTGTCCAGACCCGGTGTACACCACCAGGGCATTAGCATCAAGCTGGCCGTCCAGGATACGGTTTGCCTGGCTAAGGCTCCAAGGCAGTACCTGCAGTACTGAGGCATTGAGATACAGCGTCTTGTCCGCAAGCGTGAGCTTCCAGACCGGCAGCAGCGGAGCGTACAGCGCCGATAGTTCTATTTTACCTGAATAAGAGGAGGTAATCAGTCCTTCCTGCACCAGATACTGGCGCAGATCACTCATACTATAAGGGAGACCATAGGTACCGGCTCCGTATTCACTCAGCAGATATTTGCCCCCGTCCGCAGCAGAAATAATGAGATATCCGATCCGCTGCTCCCCGTTCATCACATTGACCAGCCAGCTGCGTGTGCCCGGCCCGAGTGGATAGACCTCAGTTCCGGCATTCTTCCATTCCTTAAACGGAGCATCCGCCGACAATTGGCTAATTGTGAGACGGGTGAAATCCTGCAAGGTTTCAGATGCGGGCGCCTGTGTCATCACAAGTCCGGGCAGCAGCTCCTGCAGGACGGCTTGTGTGACAGTGGCCCGGCTGCCTATAGACGCGAGCGCCGGAGGCGGGGAGGCGCTCGCGGCGAACAGAGTCAGCCCGAGAGTCAGACAGAGGAGCAGGCG
The DNA here is from genome assembly GCF_038000205.1 of Paenibacillus sp. FSL R10-2771. NCBI lineage: Bacteria > Bacillati > Bacillota > Bacilli > Caryophanales > Paenibacillaceae > Paenibacillus > Paenibacillus sp. FSL R10-2771. The sequence goes on along the minus strand of NZ_JBBOBM010000001.1, from coordinate 4,375,592 downwards.
GGTACGCCGCCCTAGCGGCCCCTTCTGCTTCGCTTTGATTTTCATGTTATCGTTCACCTTTCCTGTTCCAAAGGTTAATCGCAAGAATTACCGGGTCCGGCAAGCCGGAGCCCGGGAGGTTCTGCTTCATACTTTTAATTGTAGGGGACAAGCCTTGAAAAGGCTGTTGCTTACTGTCGCGGCAGCCTGCAGGAATTCCGCTGTTTTTTTGTTTGCTTTTAGCGAGCCGGGTCGCATTCTATGTGCTGCGCAGGTGAAACAGCCCGTACGTTACGGCAGAAACTGCAATCTGCGGCTCATACTGCCAGGTGGTCTCTTTGCGGCGGCGGTTGTATTGCTCCTCTATGCCGAGGCGTTTCTCCTCATCCTGCTCCTTCAGCAGCTCCTCATAATAGATATCCACGATGCTCAGCTCTAGACGCAGGCGTTCGCGGGCTTCCTCGGCCCAGGTGTAATCCAGCAGAGCCAGCTTCGAGGTCAGATATCCCTCCAGCCTGTCGGCTCCGGCAGTAACGGACAGCTCGGAAGGCTGGATGTGGATATTCTCCGGCAGCCTTGGCGTAAGCTCCCGCGAAGCCAGCCGGGCCTCGAAGTCCGGAACAATCAGCCCGGAGGTCAGTGACACCGCGATGAAATGCAGCTCTTCACGCTTAAGATCACAGGTCATCTCCACCTTATAGCAGACGGCAAGCCAAGGCTCGTAGGCGGCTGAGAACAGCGTGGTCCGCTGCCGGAGTCCCGGGTCCTCGAACAGCTGCAGGCATTTGCCCTCATCCCGTGCCGCTGACCAGATCTGCCGCAGGCGCTTGCTGCCGTAGGTCACATCCTCGCGGCGGATCATGCCCGGCCCGATGCGCGGCAGCTGCGGGACGATGCCGAAGTACCGGGCGAGGATGCTGTCCTCCGGATCAGCGGAGACCCCGGGCGGCACCACGCCTCCGGGTGCAGCTGCCGGTGCGGCGCCAGGCTCCGCGCCTGCCTCAGCATCCGCAGCACCCGCCGCGCCGATGCCGCCCGTCAGAGGTCCTGCCGCCGGGCGGACCGCCCCGCCGCGCGGACGGGCCGCAGGCGCAGCTGCCTGCGCGGCCAGTTCATCGTACTTCTCCGGATCGAAGACGAAGCTGAAGGACAGGGTCTCCGGATCTACGCCGGTGCGCTCCACGAATCCCCAATAATAAGGGCGGTCCGTCAGCATCCGGTCCGCGCGCGGCGAGAGCTTCACCGTCACATGCAGCGGAGAGGATTCGAGAATCGTACACTCTGTCGCTTCCAGGTAATCCATGACCTGTTTACGTACTTCCACAGGGGTCAGCATTAAGGAGCCACCTCGCTTTCATCCAGATTGGCATGGGTCAGCTCGCTGAGTGAATCGCCGATCTGATCCAGCTCGCTGCGCAGCTCCTCGTCGCTGCGGGCTTCGAGGACGATTTTATATAAGCTTTTCTCAAGCGACTCCTTCTTCTCGAAGCGTTCCAGGATAACATCCAGCCCGCCGATGACCATCTCGAACATATTGATTTTTTCGTGCAGCAGGTGAAGAATATGCTCCTCGATCGTGCCTTCGGTAGAGAGATTGTAGATAACTACATCGTTCTCCTGGCCAAGCCGGTGTACCCGGCCGATCCGCTGCTCTACGCGCATGGGGTTCCAGGGGAGGTCGAAGTTGATCATATGGTGGCAGAACTGCAGATTGATCCCTTCGCCGCCTGCTTCCGTAGCAATCATTACCTGGGCGCGCCCGCGGAAGAGGTCCATCATCCAGTCCTTTTTGCCGCGGTTCATCCCGCCGGAGTAAGTGACACACTGCAGTCCATGCTCACGGAAATATTGCAGCAGATATTCCTGGGTCGCGCGGTATTCGGTGAAGACGATGACCTTCTCATTCATTTGGCGGATCAGCTCCATCGTCTTCTCCGCTTTGGTATTCGTCTTAACAGTACGAATCGTCTGGAGCAGCCCCATCATGCGCTCACGTTTCGGTGAATCCGCCGGAAGCTTCTTGATCAGATTCACAAGCGTGACGAACACCGCATCCCGGCTGCTGCATACCTCGCGCTGGAGCGTAACCAGGGAGAGCATGCTGCTGAGATTGCCGCCCGCTTCCTGATATTGGTCTTTGACAAAGGCGGTGACGCCGTCATATAATTCTTTCTCCTCTAAAGAGAGGGTAAGCGGGATATTGCGCACTTTGCGCTTCGTGAAGTTCACGGGACCCTCGCCGCGGCGGTTGCGGATCATCACCTTGGAGAGCTCGCCCCTCAGCTGGACTTCGTTCTTAGGCTGGCGTTTATCGACCACGAAATTGGTGGCAAAATCCCCCTGATTCCCGAGCTGTCCCGGCTTCAGTAATGTGATCAGATTGAACAGCTCGCCGAGATCATTCTGCACGGGAGTGGCGGTGAGCAGCAGGCAGTACTTTTTGCGCAGCTGCTGTACGAACAGATAGTTTGTTGATTTCTTATTCTTCAGCTTATGGGCCTCGTCGATAATCAGCATGTCGAATTCCTGGCTCAGCAGCATCTCCTTGTGCGGATCACGCTTCGCCGTATCCATGGAGGCGACAACAATGTCGTTGCCCCAGGAGTAAGCTTTCTTCTGTGCCACGGCTGAAATACCGAATTTACTGTTCAGCTCGCGCACCCACTGCAGGACCAGAGACGCAGGGACAAGGATCAGAACTTTACTTACGAGCCCGCGCACCAGATATTCCTTGAGGATCAGTCCGGCTTCTATCGTCTTGCCTAGCCCTACTTCGTCTGCCAGAATGGCCCGGCCTGACATTTCAAACAGCACCTTATGGGCGGTATCCAGCTGGTGGGGGAGCGGGGATAACCCGGACAGATGCTTCAGACACTGCAGCTCATCGAAGCTCGTAACGAGTCCCGATTGCTCTCCTTGTATGGCCAGCCGGGATAATCTCCAGTCTCCCCAGGGTCCGCCTTTATCGAGCTTCGACTCCAGGTCCTGCAGCCAGTTACGCTCAAAGGACAGAGGAACAGGCAGCAGCGGGGCAGGCGTACTTCCCCCTTGCGGCAAGGAATTGCGGAATAATTGCGTCATGTTGCAGCCTCCTCCGGCGCGGTTTCATATCGAAATGCGTAGCAGTAGTATGCGCGTAAAAGAGAGATTTCATAACCTGCTATCCTCCGGCTGCTGCCGTGGAGTAATATTGCGGAGCCTTGCAGCGGTACTGCTGCTGGTGCTGCGGCGGCTTCCGCGGATCTTGAATATCCGTGGCGGAATCTGTCTTCCGGGCCCGGAAGCTTATCAATCTGGAACCTGTAAAAAAGCGAGAAAGAGGGAGAAAATCCACTATCTTTTACCGTTTTTCCGAAATTCCCGCCATGGGCCGCTTTTTTGGAAAAAGAACTCTGATACAATATGTGGTATAGTTGAAAAGCTGATGTATACAATATATTGTTACAAAAGCTTGAAAATTTGATTATTCGCGGGTTTTTGCGGTTATTTGTTATTGACAAGAGGAACTTCCGCTGTACATGCAGGCTGCGGCTACCCTGCCGCTGGAAGTTCTTGTTGTGGGTTACAAAAAGTCTAAGCCCACACCAAGGAACGGAAGTATTACCTATCAATCATCCGGGAGGTTTTTCTATTGAGTACAGTGGAACGCAAGCAGCGTCTTGAGGGGCTGAGTGAGAAAATATTTTTGGACCGTTATGCCTGGAAGGACGCGGACAGCAATAATGCCAAGGTAGGCGATGTGGTGCTTGTCCTGACGAAGGATGATCCGAAATTTCCAACCAAGGAGGTTGGCGAGATTGTTGAGCGCACCGGCCGGATTGTTACGGTGAAGACCCGCAGCGGTGAACTCGTGCAATCGGATGTGGAGAAGCTGACACTGAATATTGAGAAGACCCCGGAGGAAATGTGGGACCGTCTTGCGGCAGCCATGGCTTCCGTAGAGCAGACTCCCGAGCTTCAGGAAGAGTGGACAGGCAAGTTCCGCTCTATTCTTGATGACTGGAAGCTGGTACCGGGCGGTCGGATTGCGGCAGGTGCCGGAGCAAGCGAGGAGCTTACGCTGTTCAACTGTTATGTTGTTCCTTCCCCGAAAGACAGCCGCGGGGGCATCATGCAGACGCTCTCCGAAATGACCGAGATTATGGCCCGCGGCGGCGGTGTAGGTATTAACTTATCCTCGCTGCGCCCGCGCCGCGCGATTGTAAGAGGCGTGAACGGATCATCCAGCGGCTCAGTGTCCTGGGGCGGTCTTTTCAGCTATACGACCGGACTGATTGAGCAAGGCGGAAGCCGCCGCGGCGCGCTGATGCTGATGATTAATGACTGGCATCCGGATGTGGTGGACTTCATTACCGTGAAGCAGACGATGGGTCAGGTAACCAATGCCAACCTGTCGGTATGCGTGAGCAATGCCTTCATGAAAGCCGTCAAGGAGGATCTGGACTGGGAGCTGGTCTTCCCGGATACCACCGATCCGGATTACGATACAATCTGGGACGGCGATCTGGATAAATGGAAAGCAGACGGCCGCCGCGTCATTCCTTACCGTACCGTAAGAGCACGCGATGTGTGGCATACGATTATCGAATCGGCCTGGAAGTCGGCTGAGCCGGGTGTAGTGTTCATGGAATATTACAACCAGATGTCCAACAGCTGGTATTTCAACCCGATCATCTGCACCAATCCATGCGGTGAGCAGGGTCTGCCGGGCTGGGGCGTGTGCAATCTGTCGGCCGTCAACCTCTCCAAGTTCTACGATGCGGAGAATCACGACGTGGACTGGGCAGATCTGGCGACAACGACCCGCTATTCCGTGCGTTTCCTGGACAATGTCATCGACAAGACACCGTATCATTTCCCGGAAAATGAAGCCAATCAGAAGCTCGAACGCCGCGTAGGACTCGGCACAATGGGATTGGCTGAGCTGATGATCAAGCTGAATATCCGTTACGGCAGCCCGGAATCCCTGGAGTTCCTGGACAAGCTCTACGGCTTCATGGCGCGCGAAGCTTATCTGGCTTCTGCTGAGATCGCTGGCGAGAAGGGTTCTTTCCAGGCTTTTGATACCGATAAATATCTGCAAAGCGGCTTCATGCGTAATATCACCGAGGTCTATCCTGAAGTCGGCGAATCCATCCGTAAGCATGGCATGCGAAATGTTACGGTAATTACCCAGGCCCCTACAGGTAGTACTGGTACCATGGTCGGCACTTCGACCGGTATCGAGCCTTATTTCGCATTCAAATATTACCGCCAGAGCCGTCTGGGCTATGACGAGCAGTTCGTGCCGATTGCCCAGGAATGGCTGGAAGCCCATCCGGGTGAAGAGCTCCCTGAATACTTCGTTACTTCGATGGATCTGTCCGCTAAGGATCATATCCGTGCACAGGCTGCCATTCAGCGCTGGGTGGACAGCTCGATCTCCAAAACGGCGAACTGCCCGTCCGACTTCACCGTTGAAGAGACTGCCGAGCTGTACGAAATGGCCTTCGACCTGGGCTGCAAAGGTGTAACGATCTACCGTGACGGCAGCCGTGACGTACAGGTACTGGAAACGACGAAGAAGGAAGAAAAGAAAGACGCTCCGGCGGCAGTTGAGACTGCTGAAGCTGAGCCAGCGGCAGCTGAAGCTGCTCCGGCTCCAGTCACAGTAGCAGCAGCGCCTGCACCGCAGCCTGCGCCTAATGTAGTGGACAAACAATACAAGAAACGCCCGCAGGTTCTGCGCGGCGCTACCTATAAGATCAACACGCCATTCGGTATGGCGTATATCACCATCAACGATCTCGACCGCACGCCGGCCGAAATCTTCCTGAACGTCGGCAAAGCCGGCTCCGACGTCTTCGCCATGGCGGAAGCTCTGGGCCGCGTCTGCTCGCTGTTCCTGCGTTACGGGGATCACGGCGAGAAGGTCGAGCTGCTGATTAAGCATCTCAAAGGCATCGGCGGCTCCGGCGCCATCGGCTTCGGTGCGAACCGCGTCGAGTCCATCGCCGACGCTGTAGCCAAGGCGCTGGAGACCCATGTGCTGAACAACGCCCATGACGATCACGTGCCTGCACCTATCGCAGCTACACTGGAGCTTGATTTCAATGAAGCGCTGAACGCCGAGCTGAAATCAAGTGTTCCAGCTGCGGCTACTGATGATGGGCACGGGGGCCATGGTGCGCATAGCCATGCGACTGCTTCGCGGGATCTCTGCCCTTCCTGCGGAAGTGCATCGCTGATTAATATTGAGGGATGTAAGACTTGCGGGAATTGCGGGTATAGCCGGTGTGGGTGAGTAGATTATTGGCATGATGATAAGAACGACTCATTAAAATGAATGCTTTCGCATCGATTCTGCCAAGTGCTTTAAACTAGAGAAATATTTTAAAAAATTCCCGGTGAGGCAATTCCCTCATCGGGAATTTTTGTGTGGAGCAGCTTTCTCGAAATACTAATAGTGGTTGTGAGTAGCTTTAGTCTCACATCAAAAAAGCACCGCTTCTTATTAGAAACGATGCTTTGATCTGCTAGATTTTATTTATTGAATCAATTACTAATTTTAGTGATTTTTTGGGCGGTTACTTGTGCCGGATAAGAATCATCACTTGCAGTATAGGTTATTTCAAGCTCATCCCCTTGTTTGAATTTAGAGGGAGAAACTTTACTCACCCAAATGATCTTAGCGTATTCACTAGAATTGAGAAGTTCTTTGTAACTCTTCTTCAAATCCTCTTCTTTTAAGCCAGATATAACTAGCAGTCTTTTATTTTCTATATCTATTGTGTGTACAGTTCCAATAAATACTTCAGCATCCTTATTACAAGAAGTAAGCAAGAACAAACAAATGAAAATTAAGATAGGAATTTTATTAAGGATAGTATTTTTAAAGATAGTGTTTTTTTGGACCATTGATTTCTCCTTTTAATTTATGACATTTGATGAGGGATATATACTGGATTTCTGTTAACATCAGAATGTTCAGAAGCAAATGCTGCAAATAAATGAAGAATTAGAAATAGCGCAATGATTCTAGTAACTGATCGTTGAAGACTCCTAACCTTTGGTATATAATGAGTAAAATAGCAATTATATAATTTCTTTTCTAATATGTTGATTATAACAAGTTCGGGCATTCATTCATCGGAAGGTCCGCCTGTCTCTAATCTTTTACTATTGGGGGATATTATGAGCTGGTACGTATTATTCGTTCGAAACGGCTGCGAAGACCGTGTGAAGTCATCTCTGCAGCGGCTATTTTCCGGAGAGTTGCTCCGCTGCGTCGTTCCCAAGAAGCAAATTTCGGAAAGAAGAGCCGGTCAATATGATTTAATTGAAAGACTGTTATTTCCGGGCTATGTGTTCATCCAGACTCAAATGAATTACTCTACCTATTATATCCTTCAGAAGAACCCCCATGTCTACCGGTTATTAAACTACTGCAGCCGCAAGGATCTTATCTATAAGCACCAAGCTATGAATGATTTGGAGAACTCTGAGGAGCAGTATTTTAAGCAAATACCGGAAGATGAGATTAGTCCTATATTGGGGCTGCTCGATCATGACGATGTGGCGGAGAATTCTAGGGTGTATTTTGAGAACTCCCGTATGAACGTCGTGTCGGGCCCCTTAACTGGAAAAGAGGAGCTCGTCACCAAAGTTGACAAACGCAAAAGGCGCGCGAAGGTCAGTCTTCAGTTGTTGGGCGGTGGGAGAACGATCGATTTAGGAATTATCCTTTTGGAGCCGGAAACGAATCTTGTACAGGAATAACTTTAGCTAATGAAACCGGAAGCTGTATAACCGATGTTTCGGCACGTTATATGGCAACCGATGGACATAGGATAGAAATGGTAGTGCCTTCCGGAAGGAAGCATGAAAGGGCGAAGCTGTCGACATTATGAATTCCAAATTTCAATACATATATGTAAAGACTAGACACACCTGTGTCCGGTCTTTTTATTTTGTCCGGGAAAGGGGAATGCGGCAGTATCGTTCCGGCAGTGAACCCAAGGGGGCCCTGCCAAAGGAAAGGAGGCGAGCAGCTCTGTCACCATAAGTATGATTTGGAAGCGTAAGGCGTTACGGATGGGGCTCGTCATGCGCTGCTGCCCGACCGGGCTCTAGCGGAATGAATACGGCTATATGTCTTAGCAGATAGGAAGAAACTTAAAGCAGAGAGGGCGAGGAATAGAATGCCTGTCGGAATTGAAGCGTTGAATATCTATGGAGGCTCCGCCTTTCTGGACGTGCTGCAGCTGGCCAAGCATCGCGGATTGGATACAACCCGGTTCGACAATTTGATGATGAAAGAGAAGGCTGTCGCGCTGCCGTTCGAAGATCCGGTCACATTCGGCGTGAATGCGGCGAAGCCGCTAGTTGATGCGTTGCGGCCGGAAGCAAAGGATCGGATTGAGCTGCTTATCACCTGTACGGAATCAGGCATCGACTTCGGCAAGTCGATTAGCACCTATATACATCATTATTTGGGTCTGAACCGGAACTGCCGGTTATTCGAGATCAAGCAGGCCTGTTACTCAGGCATCGCGGGCCTGCAGACGGCCATCAGCTTCGTGCTGTCTCAAGCATCACCGGGTGCGAAGGCGCTCGTTGTCGCGACGGATATCTCCCGCTTCATGACTGTGGAGCCGGGGGAGGTGCTGACGGCTGATTGGTCGTTCGCCGAACCGAGCGCCGGGGCCGGCGCTGTTGCTGTGCTGGTCAGCTCCCGTCCGTATGTATTTCAGATCGACGTAGGGGCGAGCGGATATTACGGCTATGAAGTGATGGACAGCTGCCGCCCGGTTCCCGACAGCGAAGCCGGCGATGCCGACTTATCCTTGATGTCTTATCTGGACTGCTGCGAGCAGACATTCCGGGAGTACAAAAAAAGGGTGCCGGAAGCCGATTACAGGGAGACCTTTCAATATCTCGCTTTCCATACCCCTTTCGGGGGAATGGTGAAGGGCGCCCACCGGTCGATGATGCGGAAGCTGGCCCAGGCGAAGCCGCCTGAAATTGAAGCGGACTTCCAAAGGCGGGTCAGGCCCGGTATGGTGTACTGCCAGCGGGTAGGCAATATTATGGGCGCGACGGCCTTGCTCTCGCTGGCGAGTACGATCGATCATGCAATTCTCGATACGCCGGGCCGAATCGGCTGCTTCTCTTACGGCTCCGGCTGCTGCTCCGAATTTTTTAGCGGAGTTGCTTCAGCTAAGGGGCAGGAGCTTCAGCGCGGTTTCATGATCGGCCAACAGCTCGATGAGCGTTATCCGCTATCGATTGACGAATATGAATCGTTGTTCCAGCCTGCGAACGCGCTTCGGTTCGGCACGCGCAATCTGAAGATTGATCCGGAAGTACTGCCCGGCGCACTGAAGTCTGTAAGCGGGAGTGCACGCCTCGTTCTGGAGGAAATCCGGGAATATCACCGGGAATACAGGTGGACCTCATGAACTATGACACGATTAAGGTCCGGGTTGAGGGGCAGGTCTGTTATCTTCAGCTGTACCGTCCGGAAGCCGGCAATACGATAAACGACCGGTTGGTCGAAGAATGCTCACACGCCCTGGCGCAATGTGAGGAAAGTGCGTCGGTCATTGTACTGGAAGGCATGGACGGTATTTTCTGCACGGGTGCTGACTTCAAGGGTATACATGCCAAGCTGACAGCGGGGGAGCCGCTGGACAATCGTCCGGAGCCTTTGTATGCCCTGTGGCAGAAGCTGGCGACAGGTCCATTCATTACGATTGCCCATGTCAGAGGCAAAGCGAACGCCGGAGGGGTAGGCTTCGCAGCCGCTTGCGATATCGTGCTGGCAGACGAGAAGGCGGAGTTCAGCTTGTCCGAGCTTCTGTTCGGGCTTTTTCCTGCTTGCGTATTACCGTTTCTCATTCGGCGGACGGGTTTTCAGAAGGCACATTACATGACCCTTACAACGAAGCCGATTCCGGTACAGGAAGCGCATGCGTGGGGGATTGTGGACGGGTACGGCCCGGACAGCGAAATGCTGCTCCGCAGGCATTTACTCCGGCTCAAGAAGCTGCCGAAACCCGCGATTGCGCATTACAAAACCTATATGAACGAGCTGCGCGGGATATTGACGACATCCAAACCGTTAGCTTTGGCGGCTAACGAGAAGATTTTCGCGGACCCCCGGAATCTGGAGAAGATTTACCGCTATGTGGAGAAGGGACAATTTCCTTGGGAGGACGAATAATCTATGCTGACGATTTTGAACGATTATAGCAATGGCTATGTAGCCATTCCCGTCATTGCAGCATGCAGCAAGCAGGGACTTTTCGCGGAGCTGTCCTTGACGGACCCGGTTTCTTTTCAGGAGCTTTCCGGGAAACTGAACGCCAACAAGGGTTTTTTACGCATCGCGCTGAACATGCTTGAATCGATGCATTGGGTGGAGAGAAGCGAAGGGGATGCTTATATCCGCACGGCTTCGGCCGATGTTCATGAACAGATGCGGGAGGAAGGCGTGCCGCTGTTGTCTTTTCCGATGAAATCATATTTAAAAAGAAACCCATCCAAGCTCACACTGGAGCATTGGATCGAACGGTCGGAGCGGCAGTGGGATATGCAGAACCCGGTCATGGCCCGGTTTATGGACGGCTTGCTGGTGATTCCGCTCCTCCTGGCACTGAAAGAAAACGGCCAGCTAAGCTACGGGCAAGACGGAAGCAACACGCTGCTGCTGAAGAACATGGGGGCGCGCACCCGTAAGGAGATTAAGCGTTACTTTTCACATCACGGCTGGCTGGCGCAAGTTAAGGAAGAGGATTGCCTGACTGATACGGGCCGCTTTATGGTGGACCGTATTTTCATTACCGCGGCGATGGCCGCCTACCGGCCGATGCTCATGAGTATGGACGAGATTCTGTTCGGGGATTCCAGGGCAGTCTTCGGACATGACGGGGAAGGGCATGAGCTGCATATCGACCGGACGTTGAATGTCGTGGGCAGCGGATTTCAGCATGAGAAATATTTCTCCGATATGGAGGAAATCGTCCTGGCGATATTCAACCGTGAGCCGCTCGCGGAGCAGCCTAAATATATCGCCGACATGGGATGCGGGGACGGCTCCCTGCTGAAGAAGATGCATGCCATCATCCGGGATAAAACGGTCCGGGGCCGGCATTTGCAGGAATATCCGCTTAAGCTGATCGGCATCGATTATAACGGGAAGGCGCTGGACGCGACAAGCCTGACCCTGCAGGGGACGGAGCATCTGGTGCTCAAGGGCAATATTGGCGATCCGGCCCAGGTGATCCGGGATTTGAGGGAGCTGGGGATCGGGGACCCGGAGCATATTCTGCATGTCCGTTCGTTTCTCGATCATGACCGCCCCTACCTGCCGCCGGCAGATCAGGTGTCGGCCGCTGCCCGCTCGCGGGTCCGTTTCGACCAGCCGTATACCGATTCGGAAGGGAATGAAATTCCGGGAACCGACGTGTTTCAAAGCCTGGTGGAGCATCTGGAACGCTGGGCATCCGTCATGGGTAAGGACGGTATAATCATCCTGGAGGTACACGGCCTGGAGACGCGGACTGTACGCGATTATATAAGCAAATGCGAAAGCTTGCATTTCGATGCTTACCACGCTTTCTCCCAGCAGCTTCTAGTAGGTGCAGAGCAGTTTCTAATGGCCGCATCCGAGGCGGGCTTGTTTCCGGATTCAAATTATTTCCGCAAATATCCAAAGACGATGCCCTTTGGCCGTATTACCTTGAACCGGTTCGAACGGAGAGACTATAGAATCCGGTATGCCCGTCTGGACGATATGCCGGCTCTAGAGGAGCTGGAGGAGGCATGCTGGGAGCCGGATCTACGGACGCCGCCCTCCTCTATCCGGCGCAGATGGGAGCAGGACCCGGCGGGTCAGCTTGTCCTTGAAGTGGATGGAAGAATAGCCGGAGCGGTATACTCCCAGAGAATTGGAGCATCCGGGCAGCTGAGGCAGGCTTCCTTCGGCCGGTTGGAAGAGCTGCAAGAGGAGAATGGACCGGTAGTCCAGCTGCTTGGACTGAACATTCTGCCCGGGATGCAGCACCGGAATTTGGGGGACCAGCTGCTGGAATTTATGCTGCTGCGATGCAGCCTGATTAGCGGAGTACATACCGTAGCAGGCATTACCCGGTGCAAGAATTACTCGCGGAATTCCGGGGTCCCGCTGGAGGATTATATCCGGCTGCGCAACGAGCATGGCAGCCCGGCGGACCCGAATTTAAGATTTCATGAATGGCATGGGGCGGAGATCAAGCAATTGATACCGGGCTACCGGCCGCTCGATACCGCGAACGAGGGTCAAGGCGTCTGGATCGAATACGATTTGCAGCACCGGCATCAGAAGCTTAAGTATGCAGCATCGCCTTCGCCTGAAGAAGTGAAAGCGTTACCCGCAGTGCAGATGCCGCAGCCGGCCAGAAATGTCCCATCCCGAAACGGCTTGATCCGCGACTACGTGACGAAGGTTATCGGTCTCGTCCTGGGGGGCGGTCAAGAATTCTCCATGGACCAGCCTTTGATGGAGATGGGACTGGATTCGGCGGATCTGCTGGAGCTGAACGAACGGATCAGCCACGAGTTTTCTGTCCGATTGGAGCCGGCCTTTTTCTTTCAATATAATACGCCGCAGCTCATCGTTGCTTACTTGGAGGATCAGGCTGCCCCTCAGGAGCCGCAAGCCGAAGAGGAGGTTGCCGCTGTGAAGTCCGTTGATGCTCCGGATTGCACGGATAGCGGGAACCTGCGTCAAGCTGCTGCCAGGATTGGCGAAGCGGCACCGGATAACGGTATCGCTATCGTTGCCGCCGCCTGCCGGTTTCCCGGAGGCGTGTCCAATCTGGATGAACTGTGGGAGCTGCTGCAGGAAGGAAGAAACGCCGTCGGGCGTATGCCGGACGGCAGATGGGAGTGGCCGGATTCCGTCGATACGGCTCAATCCCATAGGGGGATCGATAGGGGCGGTTTTTTGGACGATATTTCGGGCTTCGATCCTTCGTTTTTCCGGATCTCCCCGAAGGAAGCCGAATGGATTGACCCGCAGCAGCGTCTGCTGCTTGAGCTTGCCTGGGAATGCTTCGAACACGCAGGTTATCCGGCCAAGGAGCTGGCCGGTAGCGATACGGGTGTGTTTATCGGGGCCAGCGGCTCTGATTATCAGAGGCTGCTGGATAAGCACGAGGTTTACTACGGTCCCGGCGCTTCTATGGCGGCCCTGCCGAACCGCCTTTCGTATTATTTTAATCTGCATGGTCCGAGTCTGTTGATCGATACGGCCTGCTCCAGCTCGCTTGTAGCCATACATGAGGCCGTACGTTCCATGACTGATGGAGAATGCGGGCAGGCGCTTGTGGGCGGCATCCATCTGATGTGCCACCCGGCCAACAGCATCACCTATTACCAGGCGGGGATGCTGTCGAAGGACGGCGCCTGCCGCACGTTTGATGCCGAAGCGAACGGATACGTGCGCGGGGAAGGAGCCGGCATGGTGCTGCTGAAGCCGCTTGATCAAGCGCTGCGGGATCAGGATACCATCCTTGCCGTTATCAAAGGCACGGCTGTTAACCATGGAGGCCAGGCCAGCGGACTTACGGTTCCGAATCCGGCCAAGCAGGCCGATCTGGTAGCCGCCGCTCTTCTTAAGGCTGGCTTTGCTCCCGAAACGGTCGGCTATATCGAAGCGCACGGAACGGGCACTTCGCTCGGTGATCCGGTGGAGATCGGCGGCTTGAAGGAGGCGTTCACCAGGCTGTCCGGCGGTAAAACGGAGGATTCCCCGCAGCCTTACTGCGGTTTAGGCTCGATTAAGACGAATATCGGACATCTCGAGGGAGCTGCGGGGATCGCCGGGCTGCTTAAGCTTGTGGTCAGCATGCGGAACCGGAGTATTCCGGCTTCACTGCATTTTCATGTGCTGAATCCGCATTGCTCGCTGGACCAGTCCCCCTTCTTCGTTGCCTCGGAGCAGCAGTCCTGGCCTTTGCCGGATGGTCATCCGCTGCGCAGGGGAGGCGTCAGCAGCTTCGGGTCCGGAGGTACGAATGCCCATGTGCTGGTGGAAGAAGCGCCGGAGCGGAAGATTCTGTCCCCGCTGGACCGTTCACACGAACTGCTGTGCATCTCCGCTAAATCGGAGCAAGCGTTACAGAACCGGGCGAGAGATTTACTGCTATGGCTAGAACGGAATGGAGGATCGTACCGGATCGCCGAAGTATGCGCCGCATTGCTGAACGGCAGGGAGCATTTCGCAGGGGCACGGGCCGCCTTCGTCGTTCAGAGCGGGGAAGTCATGAAGGATAAGCTTGAGGCGCTGCTTGAAGGACGCGATTCGGGCGGGTATTTCAGTGCCGGGCACCTTGGTGTGAATGGGAAATTCCGCCGTCAACCGCTCTTCGAAGAGCTGGGACAGGGCATTATCAGGGAAATAGAAACGGTACGGGGCGCGGCCCTGGAGAACGGCCTTCATGCGTTGGCGGAGCTGTACGCGGCAGGCTACGATCTTGATTGGCAGGCGATGTACGCCGGCGTTCCCGTTCCCCGGATTGGACTGCCGACCTACCCGTTCCAGCGGGAGCGGTATTGGATTGGTGACAGAAGGGGCAAAGTGGCCTCGGAGCAGCCGAAAGCGCCGGACACTGCGCCGGTTGGGTACGAGTCCGGTTCATACCCGGCGGTCTCCGCTCCGGCCTCGGCAAAGCCGCATGTAGAGCCGCAGACGGCTTCAACGGCTGACGCCCGCACGCAGGAAGTTTCGGAGCTGCGGGGGATAACAGCGTTGCGGCCGGTAACCGAATACGGGTCTAAGAGCACCGTACAAGCGGCAGACCGTTCCAGACCGTTCATCTCGCTCAAGCCTTCCTCCGAATTGCTGCCCCCTACTGCCGGAGCGTCCAGCAGCAGGGAACCGCAGCGCAGGCCGGACCTGTGCGAAGCCGGTAACGAGCACGCGTTACAGGAAGAACTGGCACTTAGCTTGGCTGAGGCGCTCTACATGAAGCGCAGCGAAATCGACCCGCGTGGGAAGTTTGTTGATTTCGGGCTGGATTCCATTATCGGGGTCGAATGGATTCAGACCCTTAACAAACGGTACGGCACGAAAATTCCGGCAACGAAAGTGTATGAGTATCCGACACTACGGGATTTTTCCGGGTATTTGGTCCAGCTGATATCCCCATCATCCGAGGGGCGTATTGCTGATCTGCCGAAGGAAGAAGCGGTCCTTCACCCGCCGGTGTCCGCCCCATCCGCAGGGCCGTCGGTTCTGCTGAAGCAGCTGGCTTTAAGCTTGGCGGAAGCTTTGTATATGAAGCCTGAAGAGATTGATCCTTCCCGGAAATTTGTTGATTTGGGGCTGGATTCGGTCATCGGCGTGGAATGGATTCAGACGGTTAACCGCCTGTTCGGTACAGCAATAACGGCAACCCAAATCTACGCCTATCCGACACTGTATGATTTTGCGGAATACGTACAGGAAACGCAGGCAGAAAAGGAAGGTCCGCCTAACGCGGGCACGGCTGAGGCCGAGCTGTCGGTCGACGAGATATTGGAAAAGGTATACACGGGGACGCTCGACAGCGGCCAAGCCGGTCATTACTTGCAGCAGCTTCGCTATACGGAAGCTTCAAAATAAACGATGGGAGTGCGATACGATGGTCTCGGTTGGAATCGAAGCGATGAATGTGTACGGCGGGTCAGCCAGCCTGGATGTTCTCGAGCTGGCCAAATTCCGCAGCCTGGACACCTCCCGGTTCGAGAATTTGCTGGTGAAGGAAAAAACGGTGGCGATGCCCTACGAGGATGCAGTTACGTTCGGCGTCAACGCCGCCAAACCGCTCCTCGATGATATGACACCGGAGGAGATCGGGCGGATAGAGCTGCTTGTGACTTGCACGGAATCGGGCATCGATTTCGGCAAATCGCTCAGCACCTACATCCATCATTATTTGGGCTTAAGCCGGAACTGCCGGCTATTCGAAATCAAACAGGCCTGTTATTCCGGTACAGCAGGATTCCAGATGGCCGTCAATTTCGTATTGTCGCAAACCTCGCCCGGAGCCAAGGCGCTGGTGATCGCGACGGACATCTCCGGTTCTCGGCAGCTGACGCTGCCGAGGCCGAAGGGGCGGACTGGTCGTTCGCTGAACCGAGCGGAGGCTCCGGTGCAGCAGCGGTGCTGGTCGGCGAGAATCCGGCTGTATTCGAAGCCGATATCGGAGCGAACGGTTATTACGGATATGAAGTGATGGATACCTGCCGCCCCGTTCCGGATACGGAGGCGGGCGATGTGGATCTATCCTTGCTCTCCTACCTGGATTGCTGCCAGCAAACGTTCCATGAATACAAAAAGCGGGTAATCGGTGCGGATTACCGGAGTACGTTCCAATATCTGGCCAGCCATACGCCATTCGGCGGAATGGTCAAAGGTGCCCACCGCACCATGATGCGAAAGGAAGCAAAGGCGGGGCAGGCTGAAATCGAGGAGGATTTCCTCCGGCGTGTTATGCCGGGAATCAGTTATTGCCAGCGGGTAGGCAATATTATGGGGGCGACCCTGTTTCTGTCTCTCGCCGGCACCATCGACCAGGGCAGCTTCGAGACGCCGGGGCGAATCGGCTGTTTCTCTTACGGCTCGGGATGCTGCTCCGAGTTTTATAGCGGTGTCGTGACGGCGGAAGGCCAGCGGCGGCAGCGGCGTTTCGGCATCGAACGGGCGCTGGGCGAACGTTATCCGCTGTCAATGGCGGAATACGATGAGCTATTGCGGGATACGCAGGCGATCAAATTCGGAACCCGTAATGCGAAACCCCATTCACAGCTGATCCCGGAGGCTTGGCAGGCACTGCGGGGCAAAGGCCGGCTGGAGCTTGTGCAGGTCCGGGATTATCACCGTGAATACAGCTGGGGGGTCTGATGGCAATGTTCTCTTCGGTCGTTCGGCTGGATGAAGCGGAAGCAGGCATTTTCCAAATTACGATGGAGGATCGTGCTAACCGGAATATGTTCTCCGGAGAGCTGATCACCGGGCTGCGGTCGGCCTTTGCGGAGATCGATGCCAATTCGGACGGCAAAGCGGTCATTCTGACCGGATACGACAGCTACTTCGCCTCCGGCGGTACCCGTGAGTCACTGCTAAGCCTTCATGAAGGCCGCGCCCGGTTCACCGATCTCGATGTGTATAGCCTGGCCTTAAATTGCAAAATCCCGGTGATATCCGCCATGCAGGGTCACGGAATTGGCGGCGGATTCGTGCTCGGGTTATTTTCAGATATAGTCATTCTTAGTTTGGAAAGCGTATACAATACCAATTTTATGAAATACGGCTTTACGCCCGGCTTCGGCTCCACGCTGATCGTACCCCGTAAGCTGGGCATGAGCCTGGCGCAGGAAATGCTCCTCAGCGCAGGCAGCTATCGGGGCGCGGAGCTGCAGAGAAGAGGTATTCCGTTCCCTGTACTGCCAAGGAATGAAGTGCTGGAGCATGCGTACAGCGTGGCCAGACAGTTAGCGGAGAAACCAAGAATATCCTTAACAACGCTCAAAGACCATTTGACCGCTTCTTTGCGCAGGGAGCTTCCGGAAGTTGTGCAGCAGGAGCTTGACATGCACACCAAGACGTTCTTTCAGGATGAAGTGCGGGACCGGATTATGAACTTGTTCGGGAATTGAATTTATGGCAAAAGAGGGAATGCCGATGAATGCGGAACATATATTGCAGGCGCTGATGCGAAAGGAAATCCGGCCGGATGAAGCCAAGGCGCTTCTGGCATCCGGCAAAGGACAGACAGCCGCAGCCGAATCGTATACGAACATAGACGGGCGGCGGAATAAGCCTGCGGACCGGACGGTTGCCGGCCGGGAAGCCATCGCGATTGTCGGAATGTCCGGCAAATATCCGGAGGCTGACGATTTGCCGCAGTATTGGGACAATTTGTCGGCGGGAAGGAATTCCGTCAAGGAGATTCCCCCGTCGCGCTGGAATACGGGCAACTACTACAATCCGCATCCTCAAAAAGGAAAAATATATGCCAAATGGCTGGGAATGCTCGAAGACTTTGCGGATTTCGATCCGCTCTTTTTTCATATATCGCCGACGGAAGCGGAATGGATGGATCCGCAGCACCGGTTGTTTTTGCAGGAAGGGTACAAGGCGTTTGAAGACGCCGGATATAGCCCGCAGCGGCTGGACGGCATGAAGTGCGGTCTATATCTCGGCATCATGAGCAGCGAATACGGCGCGCTGTGCAGAGAGAGGGGAAAGGCGGACATGTCTTCCGGCTTTGGCTTTGCCCATACGACAGGAAGCAGCTACGCCATAGCTGCCGCCCGCTTGGCCTATTACCTGAACCTGAAGGGGCCGGCGATTCCGATTGATACGGCTTGCTCCTCCTCGCTTGTTGCTGTTCATTTGGCCTGCCAGGCGTTATTGAACCGGGAAACCGATATGGCACTGGCCGGCGGCGTGAGCTTATATTTGACCCCGGAAACGTACGTTTCGATGTGCGATGCGGGCATGCTCTCACCTGACGGGCAGTGCAAAGCCTTCGATAACAGTGCCAACGGGTTCGTACCCGGCGAAGGAGTCGGCGCCATCGTCCTGAAACGGCTGGGAGACGCAGAGGCGGACGGTGACTCCATTCATGGTGTCATTCTCGGATCGGGCATCAACCAGGACGGGAGAACGAACGGCATCACCGCGCCGAGCTTGAGCAGCCAAATGGAGCTTGTGCGGGATATCTATGAGAAATACGGCATTGATCCGGAGAGCATCGGTTATGTGGAGATGCACGGAACCGGCACCAAGCTGGGCGATCCGATCGAGCTTGAGGCAATATCGGCCGTATTTAAGGGACGAACGAACCGTAAAGGCTATTGCGCTATCGGCTCCGTGAAAAGCAATATTGGCCATACATCCGGGGCAGCCGGCATCGCCGGCATCCAGAAGGCCGTGCTGCTTATGCGTCACAAGAAGCTCGTCCCGACGCTGCACTACCGGGTGCCGAATGAGCATTATTCCTGCGAAGATTCGCCGTTCTATGTGAATACGGAGACGAAGGACTGGGAGAGCCGCGAAGGTGCGCCGCGCCGCACGGCGGTCAGTTCGTTTGGCTTCAGCGGAACCAATGCCCATCTTGTCCTTGAGGAATATACCGACAAGAGACCTTCCGCCGGGACGGGCGTTCAGCCGTTGTTCGTGCTGTCTGCCAAAAGCGGTGAGCAGCTGGCGGACTACGCCCGAAGCCTGGCTGTTGTGGTCGCTTCCCGGGAGCAGATCGATTTGGCCGATGTTGCCTATACGCTGCAGACTGGCCGTGATGCAATGGACGTACGGCTTGCTTTTCAGGCGGATTCCAGAAAAGCGGTTATTGATGCATTGAACAGTTACCTGTCTGCTGGCGGGGGAGACGATATGATTACAGGCTGCGCACTCACCGACCGGCGCCTGCTGGAGCAGGAGCTGACACCCCTGATGAACCGCTGTATCCGGCAAAAGAAGGCAAAGCCGGCGCTTGAGCTGTGGGTGCAAGGGGCGGCGGCGGACTGGGACGCATGGTATGGGGACCGCAAGCCCCGGCGGATCAGCCTGCCGACGTATCCGTTCCTGAAGGAACGGTACTGGCTGCCTACTGTACAAGGTGCCGGGGACATCGCGGCGGCGGAACAGCACCGGCAGGAGGCGGAGCGTAATGGCGAAGACGAGCCTGCCGGGCGCAGTCTGCGGATGCTGAGGAAGGAATGGGAGCCTTGCCCTCTCCGGGCAGAGCCGGGCAGCAACCGCGGAACGGTCGCCATTCTGGCGTCGGAGGAGACGAAGCCGTTAGCGCTGCTGCTGTCGCATAAGCTTGCTCCGGCCCGGATCATCTGCCCCGAGCAGCTGTGCGGCGAGCTGGACAAGCCCGCACCGGAGCAAGCGGCCTATTCGGGTCTCATTGATTTAATCGGCTGCGGGAAGCAGCGGAGCGGTGAGGCGGAAGACTGGATAACCTGGCTTCAGCGGCTGGTCGAATTCGGGAGCCGGGACGGTCTGACGCTGATCTGCGTAACCCGGGGGCTGGAGGCGGAGAATGGCCCGGCCAATCTGCCGGGTGCTGTGCGGGCCGGCTTGTACCGGATGCTGCAGAGCGAATACAGTCATCTTCGTTCAAGGCATGTCGACTTCGGGCCGGATTGCGGTGAGCCTTTTATGGCGGAGACGATTGCCGCCGAGCTGCTGGCGGATAGTGAGGAGGCCGAGGTGCGCTACCTAAGCGGGACGCGGTACCGCGCCTGCTTGGGTGAGCTGCCTATGGATAGCGGAGAAGCTACGCCCGTCTCGTTTCCGGAAGGGCAAACGCTGTGGATTACCGGGGGTACCCGCGGCATAGGGGCGCTCTGTGCGAAGCACTTCGTCAACCGCCGGGGTGTTAGGCGGCTGGTGCTGACGGGGCGGGAAGCATTTCCGCCCCGTCAGCAGTGGGAGGCATATGAGGCGGACGCAGACAGCGCGATCGGGCGGAAAATCCGGGCCGTAAAAGAGCTCGAGGCACTGGGGGCCGAGGTGAAAGTGCTGTCCCTTGATCTGACCGATGAGGAGGCGGTACGCCGCTGCTTCGATGAAGTCAGAGCCGCCTGGGGCCGGATCGGCGGCGTGCTTCATTGCGCCGGGATCGTCGATCAGGAGACGCCGGCGTTTATCCGGAAATCAGGCAGCGGCATCCGGGAGGTGCTGGCTCCAAAAACAGCGGGGCTGGATGTATTGCTCCGCTGCATGAAAAGCGAGCCGCTGCAGTTCTTCATGCTGTTCTCGTCCGTGTCGTCCATTGTGCCGGCGCTTGCATCCGGACAGAGTGATTATGCAATGGCGAATGCTTATATGGATTACGCGGCACAGGCATGGCGCGGGGAAATCCCGGTTGTCAGCGTCCAGTGGCCCAATTGGAAGGAAACGGGCATAGGCGAAGTGAAGAGCCGGATCTATCGGCAAAGTGGTCTGCTGTCGCATACGAATGACGAAGGCTTAAGGCTGCTGGATCGTATTCTAGCCCGGGGCCTTGGACCGGTCGTGCTGCCGGCCGTCATCGATCCGCAGCGCTGGAAGCCGGAACAGCTGCTGCTGCGCAGCCTGGGGAGCGGGCAGGGGGAACCGCAGTCTCAGCCTGTGCGGCAGGGGACGGCCCATAATAACGGACAAGACGGGAGAGAAGGCCTTCTGTATTCCGCGTCGGCACTCTTGACCGGCATCTTTGCGAAGGAACTGAAGCTTGCACAGTCGCGGCTTGATCCCGATACGCCGTTCACCGAATACGGCGTCGATTCCATAATGCTTGCCCAGGTGCTGCGGACCGTACGGCAGTCGGCCGGCATTGATCTGGACCCGTCGGTACTATATGAATATCCGACTATCCGCCTGCTGTCGGAATGGCTGGCGGATAAACACGGCGCATCGTTCTCCCTGGGGGCAGCAACGAATCCGGAAGAAGAAGCTTCGGATAAGGACAAGGGTATTCTCGGAGCGACGCTAAACGGCCGGGAGAAGCAGCCGGTTCAACCGACTCTCGCACCAAAGGCAGACCCCGTTCCTGCCACGGCAGTGAGGACAGGAACGGGGCCGGCCGATATCGCGGTCATCGGCCTGTCCTGCCGTTTCCCGGGAGCGGAGACACCGGACGGCTACTGGCGGCTATTGTCAGAAGGAAGGTCGGCGATCCGAACGGTAACCCGGGATAACTGGACGGGTGGAGCAGCTGATTATGCAGGGCTGCTTGACTGTTCGCGCACGATGCCTGCCTCACATTTCCGCCTGTCCGAGGAAGACGCGAACGCGATGGACCCTCAAGCGCTGCTGCTGCTCGAGGAGAGCCTGAAGGCATGGCATCATGCAGGCTATGTGCCGGAAGAGATCAAGGAGCGCAGCATAGGAGTCTATATCGGCGCGCGGAGCCGGCACGAGCCGGACGAAGCCAGCCTGCTCCAGGCCCGGAATCCGATTCTGGCGGTCGGAACGAACTATTTGGCGGCTAACATTTCGCAATATTTTGACCTTCGGGGTCCGAGTGTGGTCTTGGATACGGCCTGCTCGTCGGCGCTCGTCGGCTTGAACGTGGCGGTACAGGCACTGCTTGCCGGCGAGATCGAATGCGCGCTTGTCGGCGGTGTCAGTCTGCTCGTATCCGATAAATCGCACCGGCTGTTCCGGCAGCGCGGCATCCTGAGTCCTGAGCCGCAATTCCATATCTTCGACGGGAAAGCGAGTGGCGTGGTGCTGTCGGAAGGAGCAGGAATCGTACTGCTTAAGCCTGTAGCGCAAGCGCTGATAGACGGAGACCGGATTTATGCGGTCATTAAGGGCGTTGCCGTGAACAATGACGGACGGACGGCGGGACCGGCCGCGCCGAATTATACGGCGCAGACAGAAGTGATGCGCCAGGCACTGGCCCGGAGCGGCAAGCAGCCGGAGGAGATCGGCTACATCGAAGCGAACGGGTCAGGATCGGAGGTGAACGATCTGCTGGAGCTGAAGGCGACCCAAGCCGTGTACCGCAAGGCAGGCGGACCGCCTCTTTGCATCGGGTCTGCCAAGCCCAACATTGGACATCCGCTGTGTGCAGAAGGCATCGCCGGCTTGATTAAGCTTGTCTTGATGCTGGACCGCCGGGGGTATGTTCCGTTCCTGTCCGGCCATACGCCGATGAAGCATTTCGATATCGGCGCTTCGCCTTTTTATTTCAGCAGGGAGCATCAGGAGTGGACGGGTCCCCGTACCGCAGCGCTGAACTGTTTTGCGGATGGAGGCACGAACGCGCATATCATCCTCGAAGGCTGGGAGGAGCTTCGCGGGCCGGATGCGCTCCGCCGTCCGCTGCCGCTGCCGGCTATGGAGCCGGATGGAGGGCCGGGCGGTATCACTGGGCTTGAGGGGACTGACGATTCGCAGCCGGGTGAAGCGGAGAGCGAACCGATCATCTGGGAATCGTACGCCTAAAGGAGGATCACGAATGAAGCAGCAGCTGGTCTTTAATCAAAATAATCCGATGATTCGGCATCATCAGGTCTGCGGACAATCGCTTCTGCCAGGCCAGGCCTATATCGATATACTGTATCAAATCTTCCGGAAGTACAAATACCGGTTCAACGAGCTTGAACTGCGCAATCTGTCTATCCATCAGCCATTGACCGCCCGGCCCGGCGAGGATATTGTGCTCACCATCCAGGTGACGGAAACCGCGGAAGGCCGCTGGGCGGTACGCTTCGGGGGCGAGAGCCGGCGCAGCGGAATATGCTCCGGTGAGGAAATTTTATATGCAGCGGCAGAAATGCACCGGACCAGGCCGGTACTGTTCGACGATAAGCTCTATCCGGACGAATACAAGTCGGCCCCGGCGCGTTCCTGGGATCTGGGCAGGATGTACGAGGAGTGGACGCAGCGCGGCGTCTTGCATACCGGTTTCATGAAAGCTGCGGGAACGTTATGGGAAACAGACGAAGCCTATATCATGGAAACGGCTGTCAGCGGGGAGGCGCTCCTGACGGCGGACAAATTTATGTTCCATCCCGTACTCCTTGACGGAAGCGGGGCCGGGATTCTCGGAGGCTTGTTCAAGGGTGGATTACAGACCGGGAAAGGTCTGCTGCTGCCGTTATTTTACGAATCGTTCCGCGCTTCGGGACTGCTGCAGACCGGCTGTGCCGCCAAGGTACTCTCCTCGTCCGTCCAACAAAGGGGAGAGCTGCTGTCGATGACGATCAGTTATTACGATAAGCAAGGGAGTAAAGTAGCGGAGCTGACGAACTTCACAATGAAGCTGATCCGCCAAGACAATACGGGAGCGGAAACTATTATCGGGGAGTCTCACCCGGACGGACAACAGCAGCAGAGCCATGCGGCGGGGGCTGCGGCAGCGCTGAAGCTCGTGCGGAAGCTTCTGGCGGAACAGCTGCAGAAGACGGAAGAGGAGCTGAATCCCCATGCCGGCTATTACGAGCTGGGTCTGAATTCGGCAGGCCTGCTTGCCATTGCGAATGCCATCGAAAATGAGATCGGAGACGCTGTGCCGCCAACGCTGCTGTTCGAGCATACGACGGCCGTGCAGCTGGCCGACTATTTGGCATCGGCCTATTCTGGTTGTTTTGGCAGGAAGGATACGTACGGGAAGGAGGCGTACGAGAAGGAAACGTACGTGAAGGATTCGTATGGGAACATCCCGTCCTTCAGGTCCGCCGGCGAGCCGCAAGGCCGGGAACAAGCGGCAGCGAACGCCCTGCCATCGCCAGATGCCGGTGCAGACGGCGACATTGCTATTATCGGGATGGCCGGAAGGTATCCCGACGCGGACGGGCTAGCCGCCTTTTGGGACAATTTGAAGTCGGGCAAGGATAGTATCCGCCAGGTTCCGTCCACCCGCTGGCAATGGGAAAGCTATAAGGATATTGTTTCGCCTTCGGGCAAGCCGGTGTCCCGCTGGGGCGGCTTCATCGACGATCCGGATTGCTTTGACCCGCAATTTTTCCGGATCTCCCCAAGGGAAGCGGAGACGATGGATCCTCAGGAACGTTTGTTTTTAACAGTCTGCTGGGAAACGATTGAGGATGCGGGGTATACACCGGGTACGCTCGTTCAACCCCGGGGCCGCCATAAGCGGCAGCCGGTCGGTGTATTCGCCGGCGTGATGCATAAGGACTATGCGATGCTTGGAGCGGAAGAGGCGGCGAAGGGCAATAGGTTTCCTTTGTCGCTCAATTATGCGCCGATTGCTAACCGGGTCTCTTATTTTTGCAATTTCCACGGTCCCAGCATGACCATCGATACAGTATGCTCCTCTTCACTGACGGCGGTTCATCTGGCGGCTGAGAGCATCCGGCACGGAGAGTGTGAGGTTGCATTGGCAGGGGGCGTGAATCTGTCCCTGCATCCGAATAAATACGTCTCCTACGGCCTGATGGATATGCATGCCAGCGACGGCCGATGCCGTACATTCGGCGAGGGCGGGGATGGATACGTGTCCAGTGAAGGCGCCGGCGCCGTGCTGCTCAAGCCTCTTCGGAAGGCGGTCCGGGACGGAGACTCTATCTATGCTGTTATTAAAGGCAGCGTCATCAATCACGTAGGTACGGTCAGCGGAATTACGGTGCCCAGTCCGGTCGGCCAGGCTGAATTGATCAGCGAATGCCTGGACAAAACGGGCATCGACGCGCGGACGATCTCTTATATCGAGGCGCACGGGACGGGGACGTCACTTGGTGATCCGATTGAAATGCAAGGGCTTGTCAAGGCGTTCAGGGATTACACATCCGACACCGGGTTTTGCTCAATCGGTTCGGTCAAGTCCAATATCGGACATGCGGAATCGGCAGCCGGCATCGGCGGGCTGCACAAAGTAATTTTGCAGCTGTACCACGAGAAGCTGGTGCCCTCACTCCATGCGGAGGAGCCGAATCCGTATATTGATTTTGCCGGCTCACCTTTTTATATTCAGCGGACATTGAAGCATTGGGAGCGGCCGAAGGCCGTTATCGGCGGCAAGGAGACGGTCTTCCCGCGGCGCGCTGGTATCAGCTCGTTCGGGGCGACCGGATCGAATGCCCATATCATCCTTGAAGAATACATGCCGGAACCGGACATGGTGAAGCCAGTAAACGCAGCAGGCCTTGAGCCGGGAGAACGGCTATATTTGATACCGCTGTCAGCCAAAAATAAGGAGCGTCTGCAAGCTTATGCCGCCAAGCTGGCTGCTTTTCTGCAAGCCTCCTTGCCTGAACAGAAGGCGGCAGCGGGCGGGAAGCAGCATGGCGCCGCTATTCTGGAAACGGCTGAGCACCGGGTATGCAGCATCGTCTCGGACATCATTCAGATGAAGGACGGAATCATCGATGCGGAGCAGGACTGGTCCGAATACGGACTGGAGCCGGTCCATTTCATCCAGCTTCACGATAAATTAAAGACTGCCTTCGGCATAGAGCTCGGCAGCGAGACGATCCTGGCGCTTCGTTCGGCTGCCGCCGTGGCGAAACGGATTGCCGAAGGGGCGGCGGGTATAGAAGAGGAAGACGCTTCACCCGCCGTTGAAAAGTCCGGAGGTTCAGGCCGGCTGGATGCAGAGAACCTTGAAGCTATAGCCTATACACTGCAAGTGGGACGCGAGCCGATGAACGATCGCGTGATTTGCGTTGCCCGCAGCAGCCGGGAGCTGATCCTTCAGCTCGAACAAATTGCGCAGGGGAAAGAGAAGAATATTGCATCGGTGTTCCGGGGGGCGGTCAAGCCAAGCAGCGAGCTGGCTTCCGTATTCCGGGCGGATGAAGATTTCGGCGAGCTGCTGCAGCGGTGGCTGAGCAAAGGACAGCTGGAAAAAATCGCGCAGCTTTGGGTAAACGGCGTCGGTATTGAATGGAAACAGTTGTATGGGAGCAATGTTCCGAAACGGCTCAGCTTGCCGTCTTATCCGTTCGCGAAGGAACGGTACTGGCTGCCTTCAATGGCTGTTCCAGACGATCATGCAGTTGGACAACAGGGATGGCCGCCTATGTCTGCCCGCCGTGATGGCGGGGCTCTACCGGCCGAGCGGAGCATGCGGATGCTGCAAAAGCAGTGGGAGCCGTGTTCACCGCCAGCATCTATCTGCAGCCTGTCCGGAGCTGTGGCTATTCTCACGACGGAGGAGACAAGACCGCTTGCTCTCCGGCTTGCCCGGCAGTTGCCAGCTGCCCGGATACTGGGCTCCGAAGAGCTTCGCTCTGAGCTGGATGAGCATGTCTACTCATACGTCGTCGACTTGACCGGCTGTGGGAAAGAACAGACTGACGAGCCGGATGGCTGGATTCCCTGGCTTCAGCGGCTGATAGAGCAAGGGACGCGTGACGGCATGATGCTTCTGGGCGTGACCACGGGTCTGGAAGCAACGCATGGGCAGAAGCAGGGCCCGGTCAATCTGGCCGGGGCTATGCGGGCGGGTTTATACCGGATGCTGCAGAGTGAATACAGCCACCTGCGTTCTCGCCACGTCGACTTCGCGCCGGATTGCGGGGGGCACGTTATGGCGGAGACGATTGCGGCTGAGCTGCTGACAGACAGCGAAGATGCCGAGGTACGCTATCTAGAAGGGATGCGGTACCGCGCCAGCCTGGCTGAGCTGCCTAAGGATTGCGGAGAAGAGGCGCCCGGCCCGTTTCCGGAGGGGCATACGCTATGGATTACAGGAGGCACCCGCGGCATTGGGGCCTTATGCGCGAAGCATTTTGTCAGAAGCCGGGGTGTACGCAGGCTGGTGCTGACAGGACGCGAAGCCATTCCGCCCCGCGAACAGTGGGATGACTATACGGCGGACGAGGCCAGTCCGACCGGGCAGAAAATACGGATGGTCCGCGAACTGGAGTCGCTCGGGGCTCAGGTGAAGGTGCTGGCCCTTGATTTGACCGACGAGGCGGCCGTACGCCGCTGCATAAGCGAGGTGAAGGCGGCCTGGGGCGGGGTCGGCGGCGTGCTTCATTGCGCCGGACTGGGCAATTTGGACACGCCGGCATTTATCCGCAAATCAGGCGGCAGGATGGAAGAGGTGTGGGCGCCGAAAGTGAAGGGCCTTAATGTCTTATACCGCTGCATGAGAGAGGAGCCCCTGCAGTTTTTTGTGCTGTTCTCGTCGGTGTCAGCGATCGTGCCGACACTGGCAGCGGGGCAGAGCGATTATGCGATGGCTAATGCGTATATGGATTACGCCGCACAGGCATGGAGCAGGGAATGCCCGGTGATCAGCATCCAGTGGCCGAGCTGGAAGGAGACGGGCCTTGGCGAGGTTAAGAGCCGTGCTTATGAACAGACGGGAATGCTTGCGCATACGGATGCCGAGGGCTTACTGATGCTGGACCGTATTTTGTCCGGCGGCCAGGGACCGGTTGTGCTGCCGGCCGTGGTCGATCCCCGGCGCTGGAAGCCGGAGAGGCTGCTGCTGCGCAGCCTGCGTGAGCTGGGGGATGCCCGGATTGAGGCAAGGAAGCCTGCGCCGCAAGAAGAGCGGGACGCAGAGAATGTGCTGCCGGCGGTACGGTCATTCGTAACGGGCGTGTTCGCGAAAGAGCTGAAGCTTGACCCGCTGCGGCTTGATCCCGAACTGCCTTTTGCCGAATATGGCGTGGATTCCATTATGCTGGCGCAGGTGCTGCGAATTATTAAGCAGGGGGCCGGCACTGAGCTGGACCCGTCAATCCTATATGAACACCCGAGCATCCGTTCCTTATCAGCGTGGCTTGCAGACAATCACGGTGATTCGTTCGCTGCTCACAGCAGGGAAGCGATGGAGCTGCCGGGCCAAGGGGACAGCCGCCTGTTTCAACCGGCTGCCGCTTTGAAGCAGCCGCCGGTACCGTTATCAGGACCGCTGCCGCAGACTGCTGCCGCAGGCCGAATGATAGATTCGTGCACGGATGCGCCGAATATCGCGGTCATCGGCTTGTCCTGCCGCTTTCCCGGAGCGGAGACGCTGGACGACTACTGGCGCCTGCTGTCAGAGGGAAGCTCCGCCATCCGCCTTGTTCCGGCGGGGCGCTGGCCGGGGCCGGAGCTGTATTATGCCGGTCTGCTCGGCCGGCCGCGGGCGATGCCGGCTTCTGTATTCCGCTTATCGAATGAAGATGCGCAAGCGATGGACCCGCAGGCACTGCTGCTGCTCGAAGAAAGCCTCAAGGCATGGCATCATGCAGGCTATACGCCGGAGGAGATCAAAGAGCGTTCAGTTGGCGTATACATCGGTGCGCGCAGCAAGCATGATCCTGATGAAGCAAGTCTGCTTCAAGCCCGGAATCCGATTCTGGCGGTCGGGTCGAATTATTTGGCCGCCAACATTTCGCAGTATTTCGATCTCCACGGCCCGAGTCTCGTCCTGGATACCGCCTGCTCTTCGGCGCTTGTCGGCCTCAATCTGGCGGTCCAGGCCTTGCGCAGCGGAGAAATCGAATGTGCGCTTGTCGGCGGAGTCAGCCTGCTGACCTCCAGTAAGATACACCGGCTGTTTCAGCAGCGGGGCATCTTAAGCCCGG
The DNA here is from genome assembly GCF_038000205.1 of Paenibacillus sp. FSL R10-2771. Classification (NCBI taxonomy): domain Bacteria; kingdom Bacillati; phylum Bacillota; class Bacilli; order Caryophanales; family Paenibacillaceae; genus Paenibacillus; species Paenibacillus sp. FSL R10-2771. The sequence goes on along the minus strand of NZ_JBBOBM010000001.1, from coordinate 4,346,612 downwards.
AGCCGAACTTTCACGTGTTTGACAGCCGCGCGCAGGGCGTGGTGTTGTCGGAAGGAGCGGGAGTCGTGCTGCTCAAGCCTGTAGAGCAGGCGGTTAAGGACGGGGACCGGATCTACGCGGTCATTAAAGGAACCGCCGTGAACAATGACGGGAGGACGGCAGGTCCTGCCGTACCGAACCTGCAGGCACAGAAGGAAGTGATGCGCCAGGCGCTGGCCAGAAGCGGCAAGCGGCCGGAGGAGATCGGTTACATCGAGGCGAACGGCTCCGGATCGGTAGTGACCGATCTGCTGGAGCTGAAGGCAATTCAGGCCGTGTACCGCAAGGACGGCGGAGTGCCGCTTGGCATCGGGTCGGTCAAGCCGAATATCGGTCATCCTTTATGTGCAGAAGGAATTGCCGGATTGATCAAGGTGGTGCTGATGCTGAATCATGGAGAGCAAGTTCCGTATTTGTCCGGCCAAAGGCCGATGAAGCACTTTGATATCGAAGCGTCACCTTTCTATTTCAGCAGGGATTGCGCCGAATGGCCGGGCCGCAGAACCGCTGCGCTGAACAGTTTTGCAGACGGAGGCACGAACGCGCATGTCATCATGGAGAGCTGGGAGGAGCTGCGCGCACCGAGTGCAGTCCGCCGTCCGCTTCCGTTGCCGGAGGAGGCCATTGAACAGCATGCCGGCGCAGGCGCGGTTAAGCCGAACTGGTGGCTGAAGCAGACCAAAGCGGCTGATGAGATTCGAGGATGAGCAGAGAGATTAAGACTGGAGGGTTAAGCGGGATGACAACAACAGAATTCCGGTTTCAAAGCGATCATCCGATCTTGGCCCATCATCAGGTGATGGGCAGCGGCATCCTGCCGGGATTGGCTTACATTGATATCTGTTACCAATGGTTCAGGGAGCAGGGATATGATTGCGCAGAGCTGGAGCTGCGCCAGGTTACCCTCTTCCGCCCCGTAACCGTCCGGGAGAACGAGGAGATCCGGCTGCAGCTTCATTGTGTGGAAGCGCAGAAGGGACAATGGCAAATCCGGGTGGAAGGCGAAATTACCGGGACGGAGGAAGAGTCCGCCGGGCCTTTCATGACCGCCGAGATGCACCGCTGCCCGCCGGTGCGGTTCGAGCATTCGGTCGATGCGGACCGTATCCGTTCTTTGGCCGGCAGCAGGACAGATATGGCGCTGCTCTATGAGCAGTGCCGGGCTCTCGGACTTGTACATTCCGGATTCATGAAGGCGGAAGGAAGGCTGTTTGACGAGGCCGATTCGCTCTTGCTGGACCTGGATCTCCCGCAGGATAGCCTCGGGGAAGCAGATAGCTTCATGTTCCACCCGGCACTGCTCGACGGAAGCTGCGTCGGGGCCGGGGCACACTTCACGCAATTGGCGGAGGACCGGCGGCTGTTTCTGCCTGTCTACATCGAATCATTTTGTGCTGCGGAGCTGATTCAAGCGAACTGTATGGCCGTAGTCAAGCATTCATCGGTAATTCAACGGGATGGACTATTGTCGTTTACGCTGGCGTTTTTTAACCGGGATGGCCGGCAAATCGGCGAGCTGAAGAATATTACGAACAAGCTGGTCCGCGGCGGGGAGGCAGAGGGCCCTGGTCAGCTCCTTCCCCGGCAGCCGCAAGAAGCTTTGCCGGACGTAACGGAAGCGGCTCAGAGCGCGGCTGCCGCCGCACGCCGTTTTCTCGTCAGCCTGATTGCGGAGCGGATGGACCGGGACGAGAAACAGATTGATGTGCGGGCGGGCTATTTTGAAATGGGGCTTGATTCGGCCTCCATGCTTACACTGGCCCAGGCTGTGGAGAACCGTCTCGGGACGGCCATCTCCCCGACGCTTCTATTCGAGTACCCGACGGTTGAACGCTTAGCGCAGTATTTGGGAGCTGCCTATCCGGAGCAGCTTCGTCCGGAGGAGCCGGAGCTGAGCACGAATCTGCCGGCTGCAGACGGCGGCGTAGGGCCTGTGAATTCCGGTGCGGCTGAACCGGCAGCGCACGCGTCTGCTCGCGGTGATGACATCGCGGTCATCGGCATGGCCGGGCGATATCCGTCCGCTGCGAACCTGGAACAATTCTGGGCGAATCTGACGGCCGGCAAAGATTGTATCCGCGAGGTTCCGTCTTCCCGCTGGAAGTCAGAGCGGCTGGCGGGCCTTCGTTCCGCCTCGGGGAAGCCGATGTCCCGCTGGGGCGGATTCATCGACGATCCGGATTGCTTCGATCCGCAATTTTTTAGAATTACGCCGAGAGAGGCGGAGACGCTCGACCCTCAGGAGCGGCTGTTTCTGGAAACCTGCTGGGAGACCATCGAGGACGCGGGCTATACGCCGGATTCATTGGCAGTACCGGCAGGGCCGCATCAGCGCCGCCGCGTCGGGGTATTTGTCGGTGTGATGCATAAGGATTACGCGCTGCTCGGGGCGGAAGCGGCGGCGCAGGGGCACCCGTTTCCGCTATCGCTGAACTATGCCCCCATAGCGAACCGCGTGTCGTATGTTTGCAATTTTCATGGACCCAGCATGGCCGTCGATACGGTATGCTCCTCCTCGCTGACTGCGGTTCATCTGGCCATGGAGAGCATTCGGAGCGGAGACTGCGAAGCCGCATTGGCAGGCGGCGTCAATCTGTCGCTCCATCCGGCCAAATATGCCACTTACGGCATGATGGACATGCAGGCCAGCGACGGGCGCTGCCGCACGTTCGGCAGCGGCGGAGACGGCTACGTGTCGGGAGAAGGAGTCGGCGCCGTTCTGCTCAAGCCGCTCAGCAAGGCGATTGCGGACGGTGATCATATTTATGCTGTTCTGAAAGGAAGCATGATCAATCACGGCGGCTCGGCGAGCGGCATTACTGTGCCTAACCCTGTGGCCCATGCCGATTTGATCGGTGAATGTCTCCAGAAGGCCGGTATCGGCGCGCGGTCGGTTTCGTATATCGAGGCTCACGGGACCGGGACGCCGCTGGGCGACCCGATAGAGATGGAGGGACTCGTTAGAGCATTCCGCTCCCATACGGACGATACCCAGTTCTGTTCGGTCGGCTCCGTAAAATCGAATATCGGCCATGCAGAGTCGGCTGCCGGCATTTGCGGGCTTCAGAAAGTCATTTTGCAGCTTTACCACCGGATGCTGGTGCCTTCGCTGCATGCGGAGGAGCTTAATCCATATATCGATTTTGAACGGTCTCCTTTCTATGTACAGCGGAAGCTCGCGGCATGGGAGCGGCCAGTTGTGACGGATAAGGGCAAGGAGATAAGCGTGCCGCTGCGGGCGGGCATCAGCTCGTTTGGAGCCACCGGCTCCAACGCCCATCTCCTGCTTGAAGAATACGACCCTGCGGCTCACGCGGCAGGCACGGTCCCGGTCAATCCGCCACTTGGTGAGAACGGCCAGTGTCCCGCACTTGTACTGCTCTCCGCCAAAAACAAGGAACGTCTTCACGCATATGCCGGCAAGCTGGCCGGCCATTTACAGCCGGATTCGGATTACCGCACCGTTGATCTGCATGCGCTGGCCTACACGCTTCAAGTCGGCCGTGAGGCGATGGAAGAACGCGCTGCCTTCCTGGTGAGGGATTTACCAGAGCTTGTCGCCGGGCTGCGCCTGCTGGCAGGGGGAGAAGACAGCATCGGCTCCGTATGGCTTGGCCGGTCGGAATTTGACGCGGCTGAGGACCGGCTCGTTCCGGAGGCGGCTGCTGAAAGCTTGGCTTCCGCTGCCGCCGCATGGGTCCACGGACGGGAAGTCGACTGGAAGAGGATGTACGGTGAATCCGTACCTCTTCGCCTGAGCCTGCCATCGTACCCTTTTGCCAAAGAACGGTATTGGGTACCGGTATCCGGCCATCCAGCGGGTGCCAGGCTGTCCGCTTCGTCCTTGCTGCATCCGCTGCTCCACGAGAATGTCTCGGACTTCCGGGAGCAGCGCTTCCGGACGGTCTTTACCGGCAGCGAGTTTTTTCTGGCAGATCATATTGTGAACGGACAGCGTATGCTTCCCGCCACAGCATACCTGGAAATGGTCCGGGCCGCTGTGGCGATGTCTGCCGGCGAAATGCCGGAAGGGCCGCTCCGTATCCGGTTGAAGCATATTGTCTGGTCTAACCCCTTCATCGCAGGCGAAGGAACGGCAAGTGTCGATATCGCGCTTTTTCCTGAGACGGACAATGAAATTACATTCGATATCTTTAGTCATGCGCCGGGAGAGGAGCCGGTTGTGTACTGTCAGGGAACTGCGGTAATTGCTTCCGGCACCGTAGAAGCCGCCCGGATGGATCTGGACCGGGTTCGCTCGGAATGTGCGGAGGATAGTCTGGATGCGCCAGCACTATACGGGCTGTTCCGGTCGATGGGAACCGAATACGGCGCAGCCCACCGCGGAGTGGACAGGCTTCAGCTAGGCGAGGGCCAGGCGCTTGCGCGGCTGACGCTGCCGGCGGAAGCGGCTGCTTCAGAGGCCTATGTCCTGCATCCGAGCTCTATGGATGCGGCGCTGCAAGCCTGCATCGGACTTGCTCCGGCGGCAGGCGCGGCAGGCAAGCCTTTGGTTCCATTCGCGCTGGAAGAGCTGGTTATTCACGGTGCCTGCACGGAACGGATGTGGGTCTGGACCCGCTATAGCCCGGGAAGCGGGACTGGCTCTCCGCTGCTCAAATATGATTTGGACCTCTGCGATGATCAGGGCAGTGTGCTCATTCAGCTAAAAGGCTTATCCGTTCGTCCGCTGGAGCTTGAAACGCTTACGGGTACGAAGTCAGCACCGGCTTCCACACTGCTGCTGCATAAAGAATGGGAAGAACGGCCGGCTGCCTTCACGCATGGATTATCCGGCTCGTACGTTAAGCATCTCCTTGTCCTGACCGGACAGGAGGCGTTCGATTTAGCCGCCCTTCGTGCCAATCTGGGTGATGCAGAATGCGTCCAATTCCCTCATGAAGGGGAGGGGACCGCCGCCAGTTACCGCAGGGCTGCGGCCGCTCTGCTCGAGCTTCTTCAGCGCGTACGCCCAAGCTCTCCGGCGGGGAGACTGCTTATTCAACTCGCGGTCCCGAACCAGGGTGAGCTCCGGCTGTATGCCGGACTTTTCGGGATGCTGAAAACGATGCAGCTGGAGAACACCGGTCTGGCCGTGCAGCTGATTGAGCTGGAGCCTGGGGACAATGCGGGTTCCCTCGCGTACAAATTGAAGCAGGACAGCACAGATTTGGAGTACGAACATATCCGTTACGAGCATGGGAAGCGGCATGTTGCCATTCGCCAGGCGGTTGACATTTCCGGCGGAGATGCCCCTCATTCCCTGCCTTGGAAAGATGGGGGCGTCTATCTAATCACCGGCGGAGCGGGCGGGCTTGGCCTGATTATTTCCAGGGAAATTGCACGTTCTGTTAACGACCCGTCAATTATACTGGCTGGACGCTCCGAGCTGGACAAGGCAAAGGAGGCGGAGCTTGACGAGCTGCGCAGAAGCGGTACCCGCGTCCGTTACGTGAAGACAGATGTCAGCGACTTTACGGAAGTTTGCAGTCTAATGAACAGCATCCGCTCTGAATATGGCACGCTGAACGGCATCGTACATAGCGCGGGCCTGGTTCGTGACCGTATGCTCATGCACAAAACGGCTGCGGAACTGCAGGAGGTGCTGGCACCGAAGGTGGACGGGCTTGTTCATCTGGATGAGGCCAGCACCGGCTTTCCGCTCGACTTTGTTATCGCCTTCTCATCGGCAGCCGGGAGTCTTGGCAATTCCGGTCAGGCGGATTATGCGGCGGCCAACGCTTTCATGGATGCTTATGCCGGGTTCCGCAATACGCTCTACCAGTCCGGCAAGCGGAACGGCCGGATGCTGTCGGTTGGCTGGCCGCTGTGGGCGGAAGGCGGAATGAGGCTGGAGGCACAAGCGGAGACAGCACTGCTTGGAAGCAAAGGCCTGATTCCTCTGCGGACGGCCTCCGGCATCCGGGCATTGTACCGGGCATGGGCTGCACAGAAGGATCATGTACTGGTACTTGAGGGAGACGCTGCCCGTATGCTGGACATCGATAAGCAGCAGTCCGCCACATGGGAACAACAGACCGGCGCCGGTGCTGACGGGACTTTGGCCGAAATAGATGTGCTTTACAGCTTTGCAGTACGGTACCTCACCAAGCTGTTGGCCGAAGTGACCAAGCTGCCGGTCAGCCGGATTGATGACGTCACCTCCTTGGAGGAGTACGGCATGGATTCGATCGTAGCGATGCAGCTGACTGCTGAAATGGAGAAAAGATTCGGGACGCTGCCGAAGACGCTGTTCTTCGAATACCGGAATTTGCAGGAATTGGCGGCATATCTGACCAAAGCTTACCCGGGCAGGATATCCGCATTGTCAGGCGAACCGGCCGGGCTGAAGGAGACAGCAGCCGCCAAGGTTCCGGCTGAGACTGCAAAAGACGGCACGTTGAAGAGGCTCACGCCCCGCTCCCGGCCATCCGGCAGACTGCACCGCGGTAATAGCGAGGATACCGCTGCAGAAGCGGCGGGTCTGCCGGCTGCCGCAAAGGATATCGCCATTATCGGCTTGTCGGGACGTTACCCGGGAGCCTGGGACTTGGAGGAGTTCTGGCAGGTACTGAAGGACGGCAGGGATTGTATTACCGGAATTCCGGCTGCACGCTGGGATAACAGCCGCCACCGCCAAGGGAACGAAGGCCGGAACACTGAACGTTGGGGCGGTTTTATCGATGGTGTCGACGAATTTGATCCGCTATTCTTCAGCATCTCCCCGCGCGAAGCGGAGACGATGGATCCGCAGGAGCGGCTCTTTCTGGAGCGCGTCTATGAAGCGATGGAGGATGCGGGCTATGTGCGCCTGACAGGCGGAGCCTCCGCCCCGTATCATACGGGAAGTGTGGGCGTATACGTCGGGGTCATGTACGAGGAATATCAGCTGTATGGTGTTCGCGAGCAGATGCAGGGAAGAGCGGTGGCACTTTCGGGAAATTCGGCATCCATCGCCAACCGGGTGTCGTATTATTGCAATTTTCAAGGACCGAGTATGGCGGTTGCCACCATGTGCTCGTCCTCTCTGACGGCGATTCACCTGGCATGCCAAAGCTTGCGGCTTGGCGAGTGCAAGATGGCCGTAGCCGGCGGCGTCAACGTATCGGTTCATCCGAACAAATATATATTGCTTGAGCAAAACCAGTTCGTGTCGAGCAAAGGCCGATGCGAAAGCTTCGGTATCGGGGGAGACGGCTATGTGCCCGGCGAGGGAGTCGGCGCCGTGCTGCTTAAGCCGCTCGATCAGGCAATTGCCGACGGCGACCCGATCTACGGCGTGATTAAAGGAACGGCCGTCAATCACGGCGGCAAGGTGAACGGCTACACCGTCCCGAATCCGAACGCCCAAGCGGAGGTCATCGGCAAAGCGCTTAGGGAAGCGGGACTCGATGCCCGGGAACTCACGTATATCGAAGCGCATGGAACGGGCACTTCACTGGGCGATCCGATTGAGATCGCGGGGTTAGCCAAATGCTTCGGGACCTATACGCAGGATAAACAATTTTGTGCGATCGGGTCGGTCAAGTCGAATATCGGCCATTCCGAAAGCGCGGCCGGCATTGCCGGACTCACCAAGGTGCTGCTGCAGCTGCAGCATAAACAGCTCGTGCCGTCGCTCCACTCGGAAGTGCTGAATCCTAATATCGATTTTACGAATACGCCTTTTACCGTTCAACGGGAGCTGGCAGAATGGCCAAGACCACTGCTTAACCTGGACGGAACGGCGAAGGAGCACCGGCGGACAGCGGGCCTGTCATCATTCGGCGCGGGCGGCTCTAATGCCCACATCATTATTCAGGAATACGTACCGGCCGTCACGGAGGCAATGTACGGGGAGTCTGCGGGTACACCGGTGCATCCTGCTCTTATTCTGTTATCCGCAAGAGATGAGGAGAGGCTCCGGGAGCAGGCGAAGCGGCTTGTCGAGGCGATACGCTGCAAAGGACTGTCAGATACGGATTTGCCGCATTTGGCGTATACACTTCAAGTCGGCCGCGAAGCCATGGAGGAACGGCTGGCGCTTACGGCGGCGACGATGACGGATGCGGTGCAGAAGCTGACGGCTTACGCAGAAAACCCTGCGGCAGCCTCCCTGGACATATACCGGGACGGGATCAGACGCAATAAAGAAATGATGGCATTGCTCGCCCAAGATGAAGATATGGCTGCTGCAGTGGATCATTGGATGGCAAAAGGCAAATGGAACAAGCTCCTCGGGCTCTGGGTGAGGGGCGGGGCAGTGGATTGGTCCCGGCTTTACACCGGTTCGGGCTTCTTGCCGCGGCGGTTGCGGCTGCCTTCCTATCCTTTCGCCAGAGAACGGTATTGGGTTGCCGGCGGACAAGAACATGCCGATGTATCCGGCGGCAGTGCCGGGCAAGCTTATCTTCATCCTCTGCTGCATGTCAATACATCGGATCTGGCAGAGCAACGGTATACTTCTTTGTTTACGGGGGCGGAATTTTATCTGGAGGATCATGTGGTGAACGGGCAATCCATGCTGCCTGCCGCCGCTTTGCTGGAGATGGCACGTGCTGCCGTAGAAGACGCGGCTGCAGGCTTGACGGACGAGCCGACAGCCATCCGGCTGTCCGGCGTAACGTGGCCCCGCCCGCTTATCGCGGGAACACAGCCCGTTCAAGTGCATATCGGACTCCATCCCGGTGAGCGGGATGAAATTATGTTCGACATATACGGGAACGGGGAAGACGGCAGTACGCCGGTCTACAGCAGCGGCCGGGCGGAGCTGTATGCGGTAGAAGATGCACCGCATCTAGACCTGGACGCCCTTTATGCGGCCTGCAGCGGGCAGCAGTTCGATGCCGGTACCGTGTATGAAAGCTTCCGCTTGAGGGGGATCGGGTACGGGCCCGGCCACCGGGGGATCGAGAGGCTGCACACCGGCCGAGGACAAGTGCTGGCCGAGCTTACGCTGCCTGACTGCCTGGCGGGGACTGAGGATACCTATATGCTGCATCCGAGCTTGCTCGACTCGGCGCTTCAAGCGTCGGCAGGACTGCGCCTCGCTGAGGCTGACGCAGGAAAGGCAGCGGACGCCCAGGGGCTCTATCTGCCTTTTGCTTTGGAGGAGCTGGAGGTGACGGGAGCCTGCGCTTCCCGGATGGTTGCCCATGTCCGTTACAGCGATGGAAGCCAGACAGACGGGAGCACCGACAAATTCGATATTGATTTATGCGACCGGAGCGGGAAGGTCTGTGCCCGGTTAAAAGGGTTCACGGTTCGTAAAACCGGCCCGGAAGCGCTGCGCCAGCAGGAAGAAGGAGCGGCAGCAAGCGCATCGAAGCCGCAGATGCAGACATTAAGCCTGCTGCCGGTCTGGGATGCCGTTAAACCTGCAATGAAGCAGGACAATACACGGGATGGAGAAGGATTATTACTGATCGGAACGCCCGGGGTGATACGCGACCGGGTGATGCAGCACTTTGCCGGTGCTTCCCTGATGGAGCTTATGGGGGGAGAAACGGCGGATATGATTGCGCAGCGGCTTCAGGCGCAGGGTCCGGTCCGCCATGTGGTGTGGATTGCAGCGGAGAATACGATCGAATCCCCTGCTGATGAAGCATGGATTGGGGAGCAGGAGCGCGGGGTGCTGCAAGTATTCCGCCTGATCAAAGCGTTTCTTCAATTAAAATATGGCGGCCAGCCGCTGGAATGGACGCTGGTGACGGTGCAGTCGCAGCCCATCCATTCCTGTGACCCGCTGAAGACGGCACATGCCGGGGTTCACGGACTGGCAGGGTCAATGGCCAAAGAATATCCGGGCTGGCAGATACGCGCTGTCGATCTGGAAGCGGGCCGGGAGTTCCCTGTTGAAGACATGTTCAGGCTTCCGGCGGAACCGCAAGGAAATTCCTGGGTCTACCGTACGGGCGAATGGCACAAGCAGAAGCTCGTCCCGATTCAGGAAGCCGCTTCCGAACCGACGCTCTTCCAGGAGGGCGGCGTGTATGTGGTAATTGGAGGCGCAGGCGGCATCGGCCAAGCGTGGAGCGAATATATGATCCGGACCTACCAGGCCAATGTGATATGGATTGGAAGGCGGGAGAAGGATTCCGGCATTCAAGCCGGCATCGACCGGCTTGCGGCTCTGGGTCCGGCGCCTGGATATATTACGGCAGATGCGGCCGACCTGCAGTCTTTTCAGCGCGCTTATCTTGAGATCAAGCAGCGCTATTCCCGCATTAACGGCATTGTGCATGCGGCGCTTGTGCTGCGGGATCAGTTACTTGCGAACATGGACGAAGAACGTTTCCAGGCGGCCCTTGCCGCCAAGGTAGATGTATCTGTGAGGATAGGCCAAGTATTCCGGGACGAGCCGCTCGATTTCGTGCTGTTCTTCTCCTCCATCAATGCGTTTGCAAGATCCGCAGGACAAAGCAATTATAGCGCAGGCTGCGCTTTTAAGGATGCATATGCCAGCTATTTGGCAGGAGTGTGGCCGTGTGCCGTCAAGGTGATGAACTGGGGATATTGGGGAAGCGTCGGAGCTGTCGCATCCCGGGAATACAGCGAGCGCATGGCTAACAGGGGAATCGGCTCCATCGAGCCGCCGGAGGCAATGGCTGCGCTGGAGTCGCTGCTGGCCGGTCCGGTGAATCAGATGGCACTGGTCCGGACGGCGAACCCCGGGACTATGGAAATGATCGATGTCCGGCAGGCAGCCTCAGTCTATTCCGCACAAGCGGATGCTTCACCGGGCGCCGGCATATTCCATCACATGGCGGATGATATCCAGGAAGGGCAGACCCGGCAGGCCAAAGCGCTGAGCAGGCCGGCGGCCCGTGAGCTGGAACAGCTGATAGCGCGGCTACTGCTCAAGCAGCTTCGTACAACCGCTGCCCCCCTTGCTAACGGCAGGCTGGAGCGGCAGGCGATGTTCGGTAAGTGGCTGGAGGCAAGTGTACAACTGCTTGCGGAGCACGCTGGAGTGTCCGATCCGCTGAATGAATTGCCTGAGGAGGAGACGGCTGCACTCTGGCAGGAGTGGAGCGGCCGCAGGCAGGAATGGCTGGACACCGAAGGGTTAGAAGCACAGGTTATCCTGGCGGAGACGATGCTGCGCGCGCTGCCTGATATTCTAACCGGGCAGCGGCCGGCCACAGATGTCATGTTCCCGAATTCCTCCATGCATCTGGTCGAAGGAATATATAAGAACAATCCCCATGCCGATTACTTCAACGGCGTATTGGCCGGCACGGCTGTCGCCTATGTGGAGCAGCGTATCAGGCACAATCCGTCCGCAAAGATCCGCATTCTGGAGATCGGCGCAGGGACCGGCGGAACGAGCAGCGGGGTGCTTCGCAAGCTGGAGCCTTACCGGGACCGGATCCAGGAGTACGCCTATACGGATCTCTCACGGGCGTTTCTTCAGCATGCAGAGAAGGAATACGGCCCGCGTTATCCTTATCTGGCTTATGGCATCTTTAATGCCGAGAACGGCATTCAGGAGCAGGGGTATGCGGCCGGCGTCTACGATGTCGTCATCGCGGCGAATGCTCTGCATGCGACCAGAGATATCCGCACGGCGCTGCGCAATGCGAAGGCGCTGCTGCGGAGCGGGGGCATTCTGCTGCTGAACGAAATCACGCGCAGCGATTTGTTCACCCATATCACCTTCGGTCTGCTGGAAGGCTGGTGGGCGTATGAAGATGCTGCGCTGCGCGCGCCGGGTTGTCCGGGGCTTGCTCCAGATACGTGGCAGGCTGTTCTCGCCGGGGAAGGGTTCGGGCGGATCATCTTCCCGGCCGGTGCCGCCCATGACAAGGGGCAGCAGATTATTGCGGCGCACAGTGACGGGATCGCAAGGCAACGTCTCCAGGCCCAACCGGACGGCAGTCCAAAGGTTCATAAGGAAGTAAAGGCGAGTCATGCGGCAGCAAAAGTTGAAGCCGTTAGCTTCCAAAGGAACCAACCTGCGGCTGCTGCGGAGGCTGCGGATACCCGTGTGCAGGAGGAGGAGGAGCTGCGCGCGCGAAGCCGCAGCTATTTCAAACGGCTGATCGGGGACGTGCTTAAGCTGCCGGATCACCGGATCGACGCCTCAGAACCGTTCGAAAGCTACGGCATCGACTCGATTCTGGTCGTTCAGCTGACGGATTCACTGCGCGGAGCGCTACCTTCGGTCAGCTCAACCTTGTTTTTCGAGCACAGGACGATTGATTCGCTGGTCGAGCATTTCATTCTGACGCAGGAGGACGGATTGCGGAAGCTGGTCGGCATGGAGAACGGCATTGCGGTGGCAGCCGGATTACCGGAAGCTTCTGCTGCCGGTCCGGGAGCCGGTTCCGCGCCTTCTGTACATTCCGCGCCGCTTCGTCCACCTACGGCATCCTTGATGACCAAGCGCCGGTTTGTTTCCAGGACGGTAACGGAGCCTGAATCCGTACCGAGGACGGTATCAAATTCGGAATCCAAGCCATCGTACGTGCGGGACGTCGCGGTCATCGGTTTATCCGGCCGGTTCCCGATGGCCGGCGGGGTGAACGAATTCTGGGAGAACGTGAAGCAGGGAAGAAGCTGTATCTCTGAGATTCCGCCGCAGCGGTGGGATTGGCGAAGTTATTATAACGAAGAGAAAGGCAAGAGCGGATCGATGTATACCCGGTGGGGAGGCTTTCTTGAGGATATCGATGCCTTTGATCCGATGTTTTTCCGCATATCGCCGAAGGAAGCCGCCCAGATGGATCCTCAGGAGCGGCTGTTTCTTGAATCTGCTTACGCTTCCGTAGAGGATGCGGGCTATACGCCTGCAAGTCTTAGCACCAGCCGGAAGGTCGGCGTATTCGCCGGGGTGATGAATGGCAGCTATCCGACAGGGGCCAGCTACTGGTCGATTGCCAACCGGGTCTCATACCTGCTGAACTTTCAGGGGCCGAGCATGGCGGTCGATACAGCCTGTTCGTCTTCCTTGACGGCTGTGCATCTGGCGCTGGAGAGCCTCTACAGCGGGATGAGCGAATGCGCCGTCGTCGGCGGTGTTAACCTGATCGCGGACCCGGTCCATTATCTGAAGCTGTCGGCCGCAACCATGCTCTCCCCTGGCGATACCTGCAGGGCGTTCGGTGCGGGAGCGGACGGCTTCGTCGATGGCGAGACCGTGTGCACAGTCGTGCTTAAACCGCTGGAGGCCGCCCTTGCAGACGGCGATCATATCTATGGCGTTCTGAAGGGAAGCGCCTTGAACGCAGGCGGGCGGACGAACGGCTACACGGTTCCCAGCCCGGATGCTCAGCGCGGGGCGGTCTCAGAAGCGCTGCGGCGCTCAGGCGTTCCGGCCCGAACCGTTACGTATGTGGAGGCGCATGGCACGGGGACGGCGCTCGGCGATCCGATCGAAATTTCCGGTCTTACCAAAGCGTACGAACGGGAAACGTCCGACAAGCAGTTTTGCGCTATAGGCTCTGTGAAGTCCAACATCGGCCATACGGAAAGCGCTTCGGGCATGGCAGGGCTGGCTAAGGTGCTGCTTCAACTGAAGCACCGCAAGATTGCGCCTACTCTGCATGCGCAGGAGACCAATCCGGATATTACATTCGGCGAGACTCCGTTCTTCGTTCAGCAGGAGCTTAGGGAATGGCAAAGGCCGACTGTGGAGCTCGGCGGCATCCGCAGGGAATTTCCGCGCCGTGCGGGCATTTCCTCCTTCGGAGCAGGCGGAGCGAATGCCCATCTGATCGTTGAAGAATTTGTTCCGGAGGTTCGGAGCGAAAGACCCGCAGCGGCTGCACCAGGCCGTCCGTTCCTGATTGTGCTGTCAGCGAGAAACGGGGACCGCCTGAAGGAGAGAGTCCAGCGTCTGCTAGCGGCGGCCGAAACGAATGGCTATTCTGATGCCGATCTTGCGGACATCGCCTATACGCTGCAGGTCGGACGCGAGGAGATGGAGGAACGGTTAGCGTTCACAGCGTTATCAATGGCCGACCTGCACCTGCGGCTTCACGAATATCTGCGCGGGGACGGCTATCAGCCAGAGCTGCACCACGGTCATGTGAAAGCGAACCAGGAAGTGCTGGCGGCGCTGACGGCGGATGAGGATATGCAGGAAACCGTGGACAAATGGATTCGGCACGGCAAATTCGCCAAGCTCCTCGACCTATGGGTCAAGGGCTTTCGTCTGGATTGGAGCGGGCTGTATGATGGTCTGCCGGCTAAGCCGCGGCGCATATCGCTGCCGACCTATCCTTTTGCCAGAGAACGGTATTGGATGGAGGGAAGTCCCTTCCCTGCGGCACCTGCCATGGACACAGCCGGTGCGCAGCTGGTACTCCCGAAGAACAGTCAGGCCGAAAGGCCGAATCGTCACCCGGCGCCGCAGGAGCAAGACGAACCCATGATCTTTGAGGAAATCTGGGAGGAAGAGACCGGGGCAGAAATGCCTGCTGCCGGGCAAGTTCAGCTTGAAACGGTTGTGTGCTTCCTGTCGGACCGCCGGAGTCAGCAGATTCTATCCAATGCGGTGAGGCTTAGCTCACCTACTGCACGCATCGTCTTCGTGAGCGAACAACCAGACGGCGGCGAGCGGCTTGAGGATACGTACAGGGCCCGGGGAGACGATAGCGCCTCCTTGGCTGATGCTTTCCGTGACATAGCCGTCAAGTATGGTAACGCTGATGCGCTGCTCTACATGTGGCCGCTCGAAAATCCGCAGCATATTCAAGATCCGTCTGCACTTGTTCATACCATTCAGGCACTTGCCTCTACGAAGTTCGAGGTGCGGAAATTAATAGCTGCGGCTGCCTTTGCGAACGGGCTTGAGCGCTGCTATGCCGAATCGTGGATCGGGATACAGCGCTCGCTTGGGAATGTGCTTCCCGATACGTCTATGGGGGTATGGCTGGCGGAGGCCGGATTACACGGGCAGGACGCGGGCATGAAGGATTGGCTGGAGCAAATAGGCGCAGAGCTGCGCTCTTCCGGCGTACGGAATGTGCTGTATGTTGAAGGTAAGCGTAACGTCTGCACAGTACGCAGGGCAACAGATCATGTCTGTGTTCAGCCGGTATGGAAGAAGGGGGGCACCTATTTAATTACAGGCGGCTGCGGGGGACTTGGTTATCTGTTCGCCGAGCACGCCGCCAGGACGCACGGGGTTCAGCTTATTCTAACCGGACGTTCGGCTGTGGATGACACAATTAAGAAGAAGCTCGGGACACTGGAGGCACTGGGCAGCAGTGTCGAATACGTGCAGGCAGACCTATGCAATCTTCCGCGTATGCAGGAGGGAATCGCCCGGGCCAAAGCACGGTTCGGCCCGATTAACGGAGTTATTCACGCTGCGGGTATCCAGGTGAACCGCAGCGTTATGGAGAAGAGTGCGGAGGAATTCCGGCAGGTGCTTCTTCCGAAGACGGAGGGCACGGCTATCCTGGACGAGCTGCTGCTGGAGGAGCCGCTTGACTTCTTCTGTCTGTTCTCTTCAACCTCTGCCGTACTGGGTGACTTCGGTTCCTGTGACTATGCCGCCGCCAACCGGTTCCAGATGGCTTATGCGGATTACCGGAACGCGCTGCGGAAGCAGGGGCTGCGGCGCGGCCATACGGCTGCCGTTGGCTGGCCTCTATGGAGAGACGGGGGCATGGGCTTCTCGGAGGAAGAGCAGAGCGGCATGTATCTGAAAGCGAGCGGACAGCGGTATCTTGAAGCGGAAGAAGGGCTTGCTGTATTCAGTGATCTCATCTCTAGGGCCGGCGGCCGCTATCTGGTACTTGCCGGGGACAGCAGAAGAATCGGGCGCTTTCTGGGCACCGGTACCTCTTCAGCGGACTTCGTGCCTGCATCTTTCGTCCGCTCAGGGAGCTCAGCGGAGTATGCGCAGGGTCCTCTCCGACTGGAGGAGTACATGGAGCGTGATCTGAAGAATCATATCGGCAGCCTGCTCAGCATTCCGCTGAACAAGCTGGATTCCGGGGAGAATCTCGTAGACTATGGCTTCGATTCCATCTCGCTCACGCAGTTCGCCAGGCTGCTGGCCAAGCAGTATGAAATCGACTTCGGGCCTTCGTTATTTTACGCCTATCCGACGATTGAGAAGCTAAAAGAATATTTGCTTACGGGCCATGAGAATGCTGTCCGGTCCTATTACCTGCGCGCTGAAGAAGCGGATGTGCAGGCAAGTCTGGAACCTGTTGTCAACGAGGTGTCCGGTGAGGTGTCCGGTGAACAGAAATCTGCCCTGGTATCCGAATCGTCCGGTTCGCCGCAGCCGGCGGCGCAGGTGCCGAAGGGCGCTTCAACTGCCGGTATTCCGGAGCCGGTTGCAATCATCGGCATGAGCGGGAGGTTCCCCGGCGCATCCGACATTGACACCTTCTGGAGCAATCTTGTGACGGAAACAAGCGCCATTTCGGAAATACCGTCCGAACGATGGGATTGGAGGAAATATAGCGGCGATCCCCGCAAGGAGCCGGGAACCAGCGTGTCCCGATGGGGAGGGTTCATCCCGGATATTGACCGGTTCGATCCTTTGTTCTTCGAGATCTCACCCAAAGAGGCGGAGCTGATGGACCCTCAGCAGCGGCTGTTCCTCGAAGAAGCCTGGCATGCTCTGGAAGATGCGGGCTACATGGGCGAACGGATCAGAGGGAAGCTCTGCGGTGTGTATGTGGGAGCGGAAGAGAGCCAATATGCTGATGTCACCGGAGGGGAAGGGCAGATCAGCTCCAATCAGAATGCAACCTTGTCGGCACGGATCGCATACAAGCTGGATTTGAAAGGGCCGAATTTCACGTTGACGGCTTCTTGCTCCTCCGGCCTGGTAGCAGTGCATCAAGCCTGCCTGTCGCTGCGGAGCGGGGACTGCAACATGGCGGTGGCGGGAGGCGTCAGCCTAACCGTATCGCCCCGCATGTATGCCGGACTCGGCAAAGCGAACATGCTGTCGCCGGACGGTACGTGCAGCGTATTTGACGGCCGGGCCAACGGACTCGTTCCGGGCGAGGCGGCGGCAGTTGTCGTCCTCAAGCCGCTGTCGAAGGCAATCGCGGATAACGACCGCATCTACGGCACGATCAAAGCAAGCGGTGTCAATTATGACGGCCGGACGAATGGCATTTCCGCTCCGAACCCGTTAAGCCAGGAGCAGCTGATTAAGCAGATTTATGAACGCAGCGGCATACGTCCCGAACAAATCGGTTTTTTGATGGCACACAGCGTTGGCGCGAAGATCGGAGACTCGATCGAAATGGAGGCTCTTTCGTCTGCATTCCGGAAGCTTAGCGATGTAAAAGGCCACTGCGCTGTCGGTTCCGTCAAGCCGCTGATCGGTCATACCTTCGCCGCTTCGGGGGTTGTCAGTCTAATCGCAATGGTGACGGCACTACACCGGAAGACGATTGTGCCGGTGTCCGGCTTTGAATCGCTGAGCGAGCTGATTTCATTCAAGGAAAGCCCGTTTTATATTGCGCAGGAAGTGCGGGAATGGACATCCCGGCCAGGCCAGGCCAGACTTGGAGCGGTATCCACGACCGGAATTAGCGGGACGAACGCGCATGCCGTGATTGAAGAATATATTCCTTCATTAACGGAGCCGCAGGGGGAGTGCCCTTCACCGGCGGCTTATGCCGTTATTTTGTCTGCGCAGAACGATGAACGCCTGCAGGCGGCGGCCCGGCAATTAGCAGATTATATGGACAGCGGCCGTTCGGCTGACATCGCTTTGCGCGACCTGGCTTATACGCTGAGCGTGGGCAGAGAGGCGATGAAATGTCGTCTTGCGATTGTGACACCATCGAAAGAAGCGTTGGTGCAGGGCTTAAGCGCTTATATCGAAGGAACGGCCGCAACGCTTCCCGGCGGGCTTGCCATCTATGGCGGAAGTTCGGGAACTCACGGACATCAGACGCCTGCATCCGCCACTGCCGGGACAGCCGGTAAGGCGGTGAGGGAGCACGACCTTCTACAGCTCGCCTCGCTTTGGGCCGGGGGGATGCAGGTTCCGTGGGCAGAACTGTACGAAGCCGGAAGCGCCAGAATCGTTTCAGCTCCGGGGTATCCTTTCAGAAGAAGAAAATGTTGGCCGCAAGAGAACCGTAACGTATCCGTTCAGCATACGGCTGTAAGCCTGCCTCCTTCGGGGCCGGACGGCGGCAATAAGGCGGCGGAGCTGTACTCGTTCAACACCGTCGACCGCTCGGCGGAATTTCAGGAGGAATATTTAACGTTTTGCCCGTTCGAATCGCGGATTCCCGGCTTCTCGATGAGCAGGGTGCTGCTGAATCCGGAGCGGTATCCGGATGAAGCAGCCCTTGTCAAGGATAAACAGATCGAACTGCGGCAGGTATTGTTCTATAAAGCGGATTTCCGCCGTGTCCGCTCCGTACTGGATATCGGCTGCGGCCATGGTACCGATGTCATTCAAATCGCTTCGCTGTATCCAGATATCCAGGCGCACGGGTATACCATTTCGAAGGGACAGGCGGAGCTGGGCAACAAACGGATTGAAGGGCTGAATCTAAGCTCCCGTGCAGCAATTTATCACCGGGACAGCGCGGTTGACCGCTTCCCTGACTGCTACGATCTCGTCATCGGGATTGAGGTGTGCTGCCACATCCCGGACAAAACCGCCTTGTTCGCGAATATTGCCGCTTCCTTGGCGGAAGACGGCCAAGTGCTGCTGATGGATTTCATCGCGAATCTGCGCGGGCCGATCGTTGATGCGGACATTGGCATTGCGATTGCGACTGCGGCGGAATGGGCCGGCGTGCTGGCGCACTGCGGCCTGGCTATCGAGGAGATTATCGACGTTTCGTCCCGGGTCGCCAATTATTTGTACGATCCGGATTGCGAGCGGAACACGGAAGGATTAGTTCCGGTCGCGCGTGATTCGCTGCGCAGCTACGCCAATAACGCCATCTCGCTCGAGCGGGGCTGGACCAGCTACTGCCTGTTCAAGCTCTGCAAGGAGACGGCGATGACCGAAGCGGAGCTGAAATCGTTCAACGAAATCAGAATCGCGCACAAAACCCCGTACGCGGAAGCGCTGAACGAAATGAAGCATCTCGGGCAGAAGAGCTATCCGCCGACGTCTATAACGCAGCAGGAGAGACCGTTGAAGGGAGCAATCTTATGATTTCTGGGAATAGGCCGGATTCACTTGAAGAAAGGCTGGATGTGGTTAGAGAAAGCTTGGTGCTCGTATTCGGGCAGGTCCTTGGTTTGGACCGGGAAGAATTGCTGGAGGCGGAATCGCTGAAGGAGCTTGGCATCTCGTCCGTTAATTTGGTCGAATTGCTGGAAGCAATCAACGTCCGCTTCGATTTGTCACTTCCGACCAGCATTCTCGTCGAATGCCATCATTTCGAAGCGTTGGCCGTTTATGTCGCCGGGCAGCTGCACGCAAGCGGTGCTCTGCCGTCCGCCGGGCCGGTAACGAAGGTGCCATCAGAATACGCGGCAAAAATAACGGGTCCCGCGGTGGACTTCGTTCCGGTTCCCGGACCGGCCGGAATGCCTGCCGGTGCACCTTCCCGGGAGGAGAAGGTGCAGCAATCGCAGCAACAGGGGAGTGTATCCCGGCCGCCGGAGGCGGACCCTGCAGGGTCCGTCTCCGGCCGGATCGCCGTCATCGGGCTGTCGTGCCGGACCGCCGGGGCTGCTAATCAAGACGAGTTCTGGGAGATCGTTTCGCAAGGAAAGGACTGCACCCGGATGATGGACAATCCGGAGTGGATCGCTTACATCCAAGCGCATTCCTCCTCGCCTGTGCCCCTCCGGTATGGCGCTATGGACGGTATCGAGCACTTCGATCCGCTGTTCTTCAATATATCGCCCAAAGAAGCGGAAGCGATGGATGCGGCGCAGCGCATCGTTCTGCAGGAATGCTACCGGGCGCTGGAAGATGCCGGATATGCCCGCCAGGGCGGACAGGTCGGCACGTTCATAGGCTCGATGGGGTATCCCTCCGCGCAGGATTACTCCCACCATACTATGCTGGGCACCGACACGAGTATTATGGCGGCCCGCATTGCGTATTGCCTGGATCTCAAAGGTCCGGCGCTTGCGGTCAACACGGCATGCTCTTCTTCCCTGGTCGCCATCGACCTTGCTTGTGAGAAGCTGCGGAATGGCGCTATCGATCTGGCCATTGCCGGCGGAATAACGATCTATACCCATCCCGGTGCCTTTCTGTTCATGAACAATGCCGGCATGCTGTCTCCTACGGGAATGTGCCGCCCGTTCGATAACGATGCGGATGGCATCGTCGTCGGTGACGGCGCAGGCATCGTCATTCTAAAAAGGCTTGAGGACGCCCTGCGCGACAACGATTCGATCTATGGGATTATTCGCGGGAGCGGCACCAACCAGGACGGTCAAACTTCAGGCATTACGGCGCCGAGCTTCCTCTCCCAGAGCAAGCTGCAGCAATCGGTGTATGAGCGGTATGGAATCAACGTGGAGGATATTCAATATACGGAAGCGCACGGAACGGCTACGAAGCTGGGCGACCCGGTTGAAATTCACGCGCTGAGCCATGCGTTCGGCAAATTTACATCGAACAAACAGTATTGTGCCATCGGCTCGCTGAAAGGCAATATCGGGCATACGACCGCCGCCGCAGGCGTGCTTAGCTTAATAAAAGTGCTGCTTAGCTTCAAGCATATGCAGATGCCGCCTTCGATCCACTTCCGCAAAGAGAATGAGCATATCGATTTCGCAGGCAGTCCTTTCTACGTGAACACATGTCTGCAGGAATGGCCGCTAAACGCGAAATCGTCGCGGCTCGCTGCGGTAAGCTCGTTCGGCTTCAGCGGCACGAACGCGCATCTCGTCGTTGAGGCGCATGAAGCAGCCGTGCCGTTGGCGTATGACAGGCCGGCTGCCGTGGAACAAGGCTTGTTCATGCTCTCTGCGGCCAGCGAGGCAAGCTTGCGGGAGTACGCCCGGTCTGTGCATGCGTATTTACGTTCACACACTGACGTGGACATCGGGAGCTTCCTGTATACGTATCAAGCAGCCAGAACCCCGATGGAATACCGGCTTGCGGCCGTAACCGGCAGCGTAGCCAAGCTTACGCAGCAATTGGAGGATCTGGCCGTGGAGCAGCGGCTTGCACCGGCACCGGCAACGGGCCGTTATGCCGGAGCGGCCGGCAAGAAGGAAGGCACTGATCTCGCCGACACGGCGGAAGGCAGACAATTCCTGCAGCAATTGCTGACGGGCGGGAAATACAAAAAATTGGCGGAGCTGTGGGTTGGCGGAACCGATGTGGGACAGGCTGTCCTCCAGTACCGCCAAACGGCCGCCAAGCGGCTGGCGGGATTGCCGACACATCCTTTTGCCCGGGAAAGGTTTGCTATTCCTGACATCAAGCCTGTCTTGAGCACACGCTTGGCGGAAGGCTTTGGTCCGGCAGCGCCGGGTCATCCTTTGCTGCAGCACAATACGTCCGATCTTGCCGGGCAGAAATTCACCTCCGTGTTCACGGGGGACGAGTTTTTCTTCAGGGATCATGTCGTCAGCGGCCAGCGGCTCCTGCCGGGATCGGCCTATCTCGAAATGGCCCGGGCCGCATTGGAGAAGTCGGCAGATGCTGCCGCACAGCAATCGCTTCGGGCCGGAACGGCAGGAATCCGGCTTCAGCATGTCTCGTGGTCCCGTCCTCTCGCCGCAGGGGAAGAGCCTGTTCACGTTCATATCACGCTGTATCCGGAAGAGGACGGCAGCGTATCCTTCGAGATCACCGGCTCCTCAGCCGAATCCGGGGACATTGCGGCCGTACACAGCCAAGGCCGGCTGATGCTGGAGGCTTCATCCGAAGCGCGGAGCGTGATCGATTTGCATGCGATCCGCTCGCAATGTGGTACAGCGCGGATAACTGCCTCCGAAAGCTATGATCGGTTCGAAGCGATGGGAATCCGGTATGGCCCGGCCCACCGGGGATTGGAAGAAATGTATATCGGCAAGGGACAGGTGCTCGCCAGGCTGAAGCTTCCCGAAATGGTATGGGGAACGGGCGATGCCTTCGTTCTGCATCCGGGCATGCTGGATTCCGCTTTACAGGCGTCGCTCGGGCTGCTGATCGGGGAAGAAAGTCGGGCGCCCCTTCGCCCGCTTCTCCCCTTTGCCGTGGAGAACGTGGAGGTGATCAGTCCATGCCTTTCGTCGATGTGGGTGTACATCCGCTCAGGTGAAGGAGAGGTGTACGGCGGCGTTCGGAAGCTTGATGCCGACCTATGCGATGAACAAGGAGCCGTATGCGTGAAGATCAGAGGTTTCTCCGTTCGTGCTTTGGATCACCCGGCGGAAGAAGATTCAATGGAAACGCTGCTGCTTGAGCCCGTCTGGGAAGGGCAAACAGCGGGCCAATCCGATCAGGGCAGCAGAACGGCACCGTTCGATCTTCATCTCGTCATGCTGTGCGGGCAGCAAGAGCTGGCAGACAGCCTGGATGCTTGCTGGAACGGCAGGCCGCTTAGCCGCCGCTGGCGCATTTGCAATCTGGTTGCTGCGGAGGAAGAAACCTGTCTGAGTTTCGGCCGGTACGCAGCGCTGGCACTGAACGAGCTGCAAGCCGTTGCGAACGATTCTTCCATCGGCTCGGCTCTGGTGCAGCTCATCATCTCCGGCAAGGGCGAAGAGCGGCTGCTGTCTGGATTGGCAGGAATGCTGCAGACGGCCGCCCTGGAGCATCCGAAGCTTGCCGTTCAGCTGATCGAAGCGGAAGCCGGAGCCGGAAGCAGTGCTCCGGACTTCGCCATTCAGCTGCAGAACGACGGCGGAAGCCCGCAGGACACGAGAATCCGCTATCAGAACGGCATCCGCTATGTATTACGGTGGGATGAGCTTGAAGCATCCGGCGGGCTTGCGGCTGAGCCGTGGAGAGAGAATGGAGTGTACTTAATTACAGGCGGCACAGGCGGCCTCGGCCGGCTATTCGCCAGAGAGGCAGGCCGGCAGGCCAAGCAGGCAACGCTTGTTCTGACCGGACGGTCTCCGCTCGATGCGGATAAGGAGGAGCAGCTCCGGCAGCTTCGCGCCACAGGCGTCCGGGCAGAATACCGGCAGGCCGACATGAACGACAGGCAGGCCATGTTCGGCCTTATACGGGATATCGGGGAACGCTTTGGCAAATTGCATGGTATTATCCACAGCGCGGGAATCGTGCGTGACAGCTTGATCGTGAATAAGGGCATACAGGAGCTTGCGGACGTACTGGCTCCTAAAGTAACCGGTTTAGCCTATCTGGATGAGGCGACCCGCCATCTCGAGCTAGACTTTTTTGTGCTGTTTTCGTCCACTGCGGGCAGCATGGGGAATGCCGGTCAAGCCGATTATGCGGCAGCCAATGCCTATATGGATGCATTCGCTGCATACCGCAGCGAGCTGGCGGCAGCCGGGCAGCGCCAAGGCCGCACGCTGTCTATCAATTGGCCGCTTTGGAAGGACGGCGGGATGAGCGTGAGCGAAAGCACGGTGAAGAGGCTCCGGGAGACGTTCGGCTTCGTGCCGCTTCAGACGGACAGCGGCTTCTCCGCCTTTTATCGCGCCTTCGCTTCAGAGCGAAGCCAGGTCATGGTCGTCCAAGGCAAGCCGGCACAATTGCGGAGCGCCTTGCACAAGCTGGCGGCTAGCTCAAAGGTTGGGGCAACCCCGTCCCCGGCGCCAGCTCCTGTGAAGCGGAATACGGATGGCGATACGAAGCAGAAGATTCTCGCTGCCGCAGTCCGTGCCGTATCCGGGTTGCTCACCGTCCCCGGCAGCGAGATTCATATCGATACCGATTGGGACGAATTCGGCTTCGATGCGCATCAGATGCAAACTGCCGCAGTGAGCATAGGCGAGGCCGTCGGGTTCAAGGTAACGCCAGTCGAACTGCTTGAATATCCGACCATTCGCCAGCTGGCAGAGCATTTAGCGGAACGTATGCCTACTCCAAGGGAAGCTGAACCACTGGAGGCTCCTGAAGTGCATGCGGAAGGGGTTTCCTCCGCGCCTGCCGACTTGCCGGCCGCATTCCGGGAGCAGGCGGTCCAATATTTTAAAAAGCTGCTCTCGTCTGCGATCAAGCTGCCGTCCCACCGGATCGACGAGCATGTCCCGCTGGAGAAGTACGGGATCGATTCAATTATGGTGATGGATCTGACCGGAGAACTGGAGAAAGTGTTCGGCCCCTTGTCCAAAACGTTATTTTTTGAATACCAGAACCTTGCCGCCTTAACGGACTATTTCCTCGGGGTGCATCAAGCCAAACTGAAGGAGCTTCTGGGCTCCGGCAGACCACCTGCGGATGATAACAGAGCTGCTGCCAAGACAGCACCTCCGGTGACCGGGCTTATCCGGCCTTCTACAGGGAGGCAGCCCCGTTCCCGGGTTTCACCGGCGTTGGCGGCGGCAGGCAGCCCTTCCCCGTCATTAAGGCAGCACGGGCAGGGCGGTCCAATCGATATTGCCGTTATCGGCATAGCGGGACGTTACCCGGGAGCGCCGGACGTGGCGGAATACTGGCGCAATTTGCAGCAGGGACGGGATTGCATTACGGAGATCCCGCCGGAAAGATGGGATCACTCCCTTTATTTCGACGAAGATAAGAACAAGCTGGGCACCACTTACAGCAAATGGGGAGGTTTCCTGGACGGGATGGATCAGTTCGATCCGTTGTTCTTCCAGATTTCGCCCCTGGAGGCAGAAGTAATGGATCCCCAGGAGCGGCTGTTTCTGCAATGCGTCTACCATACACTGGAGGACGCCGGTTATACGAGGGAATCGGTTGCGTTCAACCGGAAGCTGAACCGCCGGATTCCGGTGGGTATTTATGCCGGCGTCATGTATGAGGAGTACCAGCTGTACGGGGCGCAGGAGCAGCTTTCGGGCAGAAGAATCGCTTACGCCGGCAGCCCGTCTTCGATTGCGAACCGGGTGTCCTATTGGTATAACTTCCAGGGGCCCAGCATAGCCGTCGATACGATGTGCTCTTCGTCCTTGACCGCCATTCATCTGGCCTGCCAAAGCATCCAGCAAGGGGAGTGCGGCGTAGCCGTTGCCGGAGGCGTCAACCTGTCGCTTCATCCGAACAAATATCTGATGCTTGCGCAGGGGAAATTCGTGTCGAGCAAGGGCCGCTGCGAAAGCTTCGGCGAAGGCGGCGACGGCTACGTGCCCGGGGAGGGCGTCGGCGCGGTGCTGCTCAAGCCGTTGTCCGAAGCGGTTGCGGACGGGGACCGGATTTACGGCGTGATCAAAGCAAGTGCAATCAATCACGGCGGCAAAACGAACGGGTACTCGGTTCCGAATCCCAATGCCCAGGCTGAAGTGATCAAGCAGGCGCTGAGCAGGGCGGGGTTCGACCCGAGAACGGTCAGTTACATCGAGGCTCACGGTACCGGGACATCGCTCGGCGATCCTATAGAAATCGCGGGCTTGTCGGGCGCGTTCTCGGCATATACGGATGATAAGGCATTTTGCGCCATCGGCTCGGCCAAGTCTAATATCGGCCATTGCGAAAGCGCGGCCGGGATTGCCGGCTTGACGAAGGTGCTGCTGCAGCTGAAGCATGGGCAGCTGGCGCCGTCCCTGCATGCCTCCGTGCTCAATCCGAACATCGATTTCTCCTCAACGCCATTCGTCGTACAGCGGGAGCTGGCGGAATGGAAGCGGCCGGTCCTGCGTGAGTCCGGCTCGGTGCGGGAATATCCGCGCAGGGCGGGTATATCGTCCTTCGGGGCCGGGGGTTCCAATGCGCATTTGCTGGTGGAGGAATATATTCCTGCCGCAGAGGCGGGTGCGGATCCCGCGGCGGCTTATCCGCTGCCTGCGGTGATCGTGCTGTCCGCCAAGAACGAGGAACGGCTGCGCGCGCTTGCGCAGGCGCTGCTGGATGCAGTTCGTGAAGAAGCGTTCACCGATGCCGACTTGGCCAGTATAGCCCATACGCTGCAGACCGGCCGGGAGGTGATGGAGGAACGGCTCGCGCTTCTGGCAGACAGCATAGGCGAGGTTGAGAGCAAGCTGGCCGCTTACCTGAGAGGAGACCGTACGACAGGGGATCTGTTCTACGGCCGGGGAAGAATTAATGACGGCGCAGCGGCCGTCTTAACGGCAGATGAGGATTTGCAGCACACGGTCGATGCATGGCTTGCCAAAAGAAAGTATACGAAGCTGCTCGACTGGTGGGTGCAAGGGCTTTCGGTCGATTGGAGCAGCATGTACCAGGGACGGAAGCCTCGGCGGATTGCCCTCCCTCTATACCCGTTCGCCAAGAACCGGTACTGGTCTCCGAAGCCGGGGGCGGATGCGGGAGGCGGTCATACCGGCTCCGCAGGCGAGGGAAGCGGGTCTGCTGCTCCTGCCGGTGAGCTGCTGCATCCGCTGCTGTACGCCAATACATCCGACTTCTCTGAGCAGCGTTACAGCTCGGCCTTTACGGGAACCGAGTTTTTCTTTGCCGATCATGTCGTCAGGGGGCAGAAGGTGCTGCCCGGCGCGGCGCAGCTGGAGATGGCCATTTATGCTGCGGCCCAAGCCAGCGGAAGGAATGAAGGCATTCCGGTGGGCCTTCGGCTGAAGGAGGTGGTCTGGGTGAGACCTTGCACAATCAGCGAAGGGACGTCGAACGTTCATATCGGGCTGCGCCCGCAGGAGAGCGGGGACATCGCATTCGAGATCTACGGCGGCAATGCAGGAGCAAGCGGGGATAACATCTATAGCCAAGGACGTGCGGAATGGAGCGGCAGTGAAATTGCTCCTGCACTGGAATTGGCGTCCCTGCGCGCAAAGTGCGGCATTCGCGTTCTGACGGCCGATGATTGTTATTCGGCGTTCCAAAGGATGGGGATTGAGTACGGCGCAGCCCACAGGGCTGTTGATTGCGTGTATGCGGGTGACGGGCGCGCGCTTGCGAAGCTGGTTCTTCCTGCATCGGCCATCCCTTCGGCGGACCGGTTCATTCTGCATCCGAGCTTGACGGACGCGGCGTTCCAAGCTGCGATCGGTCTGATGGACGGCATCGGGCAGGAGGACGCCGGCTTGAAGCCGATGCTTCCGTTTACACTTGAGGAGTTGACCGTTTACGGCCGTTACTCCTCCGTCGTATGGGCTTATGTCCGTTGGAGCGGGGGCGACACGGCCAGCGGCAAAGTACGGAAGATGGACATTGACCTGTGCAATGAGCAGGGTGGTGTTATTGCAAGTCTGAAGGGCTATTCGGTAAGGGGGATGGATGGCGATGCCGTAACCGCTGTACGGACGGAGCCGAGTATTATGGCAACGGCGGCAGCGGATAGACAGACTCATTCCGCTCTTATGACGTTACACCCCGTATGGGACACCGTGCCTGTCGAACGGGTTCAGGAGTGGCCGAAGCCTGACAGCCGCATAACGATTGTCGGCGATGCCGGTCCTAAGAACAGTTCGGCTTTGGAACAGCTGCTTCCACACGCGCAATCACTTAGGTTCCAGCCGGAGGATACGATCGAAGAGATCGCCCGGCGGCTTGCGGACGGAGGGATGCCGGAGCATATCGTTTGGATTGCGCCGGATGCTGCCGAAGGCTCGCTGCCCGGTGTTTCGCTGACCCGCGCGCAGCAAGCCGGCGTCTTCCAGCTGTTCAAGCTGATCAAGGCCGTACTGCTTGCAGGCGGAGGAGGCAGCAAGACCGGCTGGACGGTCATTACCGGACACACGCAGAGCGTAGGCCGGAGAGAAGAGGCCGATGCGGCACACGCAGGCGTGCATGGGCTGATCGGCTCGCTCGCCAAAGAATATCCGAACTGGAGCGTACGGCTAATCGATCTGGAGTCCGGCGGTCAGTGGCCGCTTCAGGAGCTATTGTCGCTGCCCGCAGACCGGCAGGGCAACGCCTGGGCTTACCGAAGCGGCGAGTGGTTCCGCCAGAAGCTCATTCCGGTCAACCGGAGTAACAATAATACCCCGGAACGGATTTTGTACAGAAAAGGTGGCGTCTACGTGGTGATCGGCGGAGCCGGCGGCATCGGCGAGGTATGGAGCGAATATATGATCCGCACCTGGCAGGCGCATATCGTCTGGATCGGACGACGCGAGAAGGATGAGCTGATCCAGGCGAAGCTTGACCGGTTGGGTGCCTTCGGTGAAGCACCTGTCTATATTTCCGGGGACGCATCCGACCGCAGCTCCCTGCAGCTTGCCTACGACGCGGCGAAGAAACGGTTCAGCCGCATTGACGGTGTTGTTCACTCGGCCATCGTGCTGGCGGACCAAAGCCTTGCGAACATGGACGAAGCCCGTTTTCGGTCCGCGCTTGCGGCCAAGGTCGATACAAGCGTCAATATGGCGGAGCTGCTCGCCGGGGAAACGCCCGATTTCGTTCTGTTCTTCTCGTCCATGAATGCCTTCATGAAATCGGCGGGTCAAAGCAATTACGCCGCCGGATGCACATTCATGGATGCTTATGCGCATCAGCTTGCCGCCCGCTCGCTTTACCCGGTCAAAACGATGAACTGGGGTTACTGGGGCGGGGTTGGTGTCGTTGCTTCCGATGCTTATCAGGAACGCATGGCACAGATGGGGATAGGCTCCATTGAGCCGGAGGAGGCGATGGAGGCGCTCGGCGGACTTCTGTCCGGCCCGCTGAATCAGCTGGCTCTGCTCAAGACCACTGGGGGCCTTACGATCGAGGGCATTTCGCAGGACGAACAGCTATTCCTGCATCCGGACAATAGCGTTCAATCGGCGGAGCAGCTTGCCCGCGTCCTCCCTGACCCGGAGGCTGCGACGGCAGGACTTACCGGAGAAGGATATGCGGCGCTTCAGGACATGGAGTCGCAGCTCTGCCGGATGCTCGAAGGGCAGCTGCTTGCGTCCGGCATGTTCAGGCGGGCAGCGGATAATACCGGTTTCGTGCAGGGAAACGGCGTACATGGCCGGTATTCAAGATGGCTTGATGCGAGCATTGCGCTGCTTAGAGAGCGAAAGGGTGTGCAGCAAGACAGTGCCGGCAAGGGGCTGTATCCAGCCAATGTCAGGATGGAGGCGCTGTGGTCCGACTGGGACCGCAAAAAGAAGGAATGGCTCGCCTTCGGCGGAATGGCGGCGCAGATTGCGCTCGCGGAGACGGCGCTGCGTGCACTTCCGGATATTTTATCGGGCAAGCTTCCGGCAACGGATATTATGTTTCCGAATTCATCCATGGAGCTCGTAGAAGGCGTCTATAAGCATAATCCGGTGGCGGACACTTTCAATGAAGTGCTCGGCGATATCGTTGCCGCTTATGTGAAGCAGCGGATTCAGCTAGATCCGTCCGCCCGCATTCGCATTCTGGAGATCGGGGCGGGAACCGGCGGCACGAGTGCCGGCGTCCTGCGCAAGCTGAAGGCATATGCGGACAACATTCAGGAATATGGCTATACCGATATCTCCCAAGCCTTCCTGATCCATGCCAAGGAGACATATGGACCGGACCATCCATTCCTGACTTATCAGCTATTCAATGTCGAGTCACCGCTATCCGGCCAGCAGATTCTTCCGGGCGAATACGATATCGCCATTGCGGCTAACGTACTTCACGCTACGAAGAACATTCGCCACACGCTGCGCAACGCCAAAGCCGTACTCAAAAAGAACGGCCTGCTGCTGCTGAACGAGCTGCACGGACAATCCATGTTTACGCATCTGACCTTCGGGCTGCTCGATGGGTGGTGGCGGTATGAAGACGCCCGGCTTCGTATACCGGGCTCACCCGGTTTATCGCCGGGGATGTGGCTGAACGTGCTTGAAGACGAAGGATTCCGTTCGGTCCATTTTCCTGCTGAGCCTGTCCACGCATGGGGCCAGCAGATTATTATGGCGGAAAGCGATGGCGCGGTACGGCAGCAGGTGAAGCCCGTTCAAGAGAAAAGCGAGGCGGCGGACAAGGAGAATCGGGTTAGCGTTCTGCCCGTCCAGCCGGTGAAGGCAGGGGCAGGAGAGCGTTACGCAGGCACGCTGAGGGAGAAGACAATTGCGTATTTGCGCCGGCGCATAGCGGAGGTGCTCAAAATGCCAACCGGACAGCTCGATCCGAGGGAGCGGTTCGAAAACTACGGAATCGACTCCATTCTGGTTGTGCAGCTTACGAATGCGTTAAGTGAAGAGTTCAGCAGCGTGAACAGCACGGTGTTCTTCGAATATCAGACAGTCGAAGAGCTTGCCGGATATTTCTTGACGGCCCATCAGGAGACGCTCGCGGTGCTGCTCGGACCGGATGAATCCGGGACCGGCGGGGCACGGCCTAATGACGGCGGTATCCAAGGGCCACAGCCGGAGCCGGCCCTTGCAGGCGCAGCCGGAAATCCGCGGCCGGGCAGCCGGTTTGCTTCGATTCCGCAGAATACTGCCCGGACATCCGCCGCCGTAACGGCGTCAGCCGATATCGCTATCGTTGGGCTGTCGGGACGTTATCCGGGTGCCGGAAACATCCGTGAATTCTGGGCGCAGCTGAAGGCGGGAAGACACGGCATTACCGAAATTTCCAAGGATCGCTGGGACTGGGCGGATTATTATGAAGCGCAGCGCGGCAAAAGAGGGACGATGTACAGCAAATGGGGCGGATTCATTGAAGGGTCCGACCGGTTCGATCCGCTGTTCTTCGGCATCTCGCCGAAAGAAGCGAAACAGATGGACCCTCAAGAACGGCTATTCCTCGAAACCGCTTATGCAAGCATAGAAGATGCGGGCTATACGCCTGCTACGCTATGCGCCAGCGGCAAGGTAGGCGTATATGTCGGGGCGATGAACGGGAATTATCCGACAGGTGCCAGTTATTGGTCCATCGCGAACCGCATCTCCTATTTGTTCAATTTCCGTGGCCCGAGCATGGCGGTCGATACGGCCTGTTCCTCCTCGTTAACGGCGATTCATCTGGCCATTGACAGCCTGAACAACGGCACAAGCGAATGTGCAATCGCCGGCGGTGTCAATTTGATTCAGTCTCCGAACCATTATTTAAGGCTGTCGGCCATGAACATGCTGTCCTCCGGGGATCAATGCAGGTCGTTCGGTGCCGGAGCGGACGGCTTCGTTGATGGGGAAGGCGTAGGCGCCATTGTGCTTAAGCCGCTGGACAAAGCGGTGCGGGACGGCGACCACATCTATGGCGTTATTAAAGGAAGCATGCTCAATGCGGGAGGACGGACGAACGGTTATACGGTCCCGAACCCGCTGGCCCAGTATGAGGTCGTTACAGATGCGCTCAAACGGGCCAATGTCCATGCCAGAACGATTAGCTGCATAGAGGCTCACGGGACTGGAACCGCGCTTGGCGATCCGATTGAGATCACCGGATTGACCCGGGCGTTTGAACGGGATACGCAAGATAAGCAATTCTGCTCTTTAGGATCGGTGAAGTCCAACATCGGGCACTCTGAGAGCGCAGCCGGCATCGCCGGGCTGACCAAAGTGCTGCTTATGCTCCGCCACCGGCAGCTCGTCCCTTCTCTGCACGCAACAACGCTGAATCCGGGCATCGAGTTCGGTAACACGCCGTTCGTCGTCCAGCAGGAGCTTGCCGATTGGAACCGGCCTGTCCTTACCATTGACGGCACCCGGCGGGAATATCCGCGCCGGGCCGGCATCTCTTCGTTTGGGGCGGGAGGCGCCAATGCGCATCTTGTCGTGGAGGAATATATGCCGAATCCGTACACCGTGCCGCAGCAGAGAACGGATGCATCCAGGCCGTGCCTCATTGTGCTGTCGGCCAGAAGCGGGGATCAGCTTAAGCTGATCGCGCAGCAGCTTGCGTCTGCCATTCAGGAAGGACGGTATAAAGAATCAGACTTGAGCCGGATCGCTTATACGCTCCAGACGGGGCGGGAAGCGATGGAAGAAAGAGCTGCCTGCGTTGCCGGAACACTTGAAGAATTAGGCGCAGTGCTGCAGCTTCTCGGCAACGGTGTTTCGGAGGCACCGGGTCTATACCGGGGACGGGTTAAGGAGAACAAAGACACAATCGCCGCACTCAGCTCCGACGATGAAATGCAGGAGGTTCTGAGCAAGTGGATGCGGCAGCGCAAGTTCGACAAGCTGCTGAGCTTGTGGACCAAAGGCATGCAGCTCCATTGGTCACAGCTCTACGACGGCCCGCATCCGCAGCGCATCAGCCTGCCGACCTATCCGTTCGCCAGAGAACGGTATTGGTTTACGGAGGGCGGAGGGGGAAGCAGCCAAGGTCAGCCACTGGCAGAAAAGCCTCAGGCGGAACAGCCGCCGGCGGAGCCGCTTGCGATCCCGGTCCCGCATAAGGATGAACCGGCAGCCGCGGAGCTCATGACGGCAGGAACCGGGACCCCCGGTATGCTGGCGTCAACAGCTGCAAGCGGCTTGAGCAGCGATGTATTTGACAGCAGCTTCTATGGCAAGCTGCTGGATCGGATCATGGACGATTCCATCAGCATCGACCGTGCGGCCGATGAGATCCAATCGAATATAAGAGACGTGATCCGTCAAAGGAGGACCTATGGCTGAATTCCTGCAATATGTGTTGAATGAGATGAAACAGCATCGTCTGGCTAAGGCCGAGGCGCTTGATTTGCTGCGGCAATTTCACGGCAATGTGCTTGAAGAGCTGAACGGGGAGCTGTCCGCTGCCCGCTCTTACTCTGACAACGCTGTGGCTGGTCACCAGGTGCAGCGGTTATCACCGGAAGCGGAGCCCGCAGTGTCTCCCCTGGCATCCGCGAAGCCGGGCGGCATTACGCTTCGCCCTTTATCCGAAGCCTTGCTGCCGGGCATTGCAGATGAAGGCCATTCCCGCGCTGTAGCGGGAACCGCAACTGCGGAGAAGCTGAGGGAAGAGCTGGCGGTAAGCTTGGCCGGCGTTCTCGACATGTTGCCGGGGGATGTGGACGCGGAGGAGCCGTTCACCCAATTTGGGCTGGACTCCATATCGGGGGTCGAATGGGTCCGGGACCTTCATAACCGGTTCGGCGTCCCGGTTACCCTGGAGGATATCCATGCGCACGCGAGCCTGCGGGAGCTTTCGGTATGGCTGGCTTCCGCCGTGAACGCAGAGGCGGCCGCGGTCCCTGCGGAACATTTCCCTATTGTCACGTTGCCCGTATATGAGCCTATAGAAGAAGTGCATGCAACTGCTCAGGCAGCCCCAATTAAGCTGCCTGAGCGCTCTGAAGCCGCCGGCCAAGCCGCCAGCCCACGGCCCTTATTTCCCGAGCTGATTGCGCTTAATCACCGCACTTCCGGACGTCCTGTGTTTTGGATTCACGGAGGAAGCGCCATCGTCAGCGGTTACAAGCCGATCGCTCAAGAAGCCGAGCGTCCGATGTACGGCATCCAGGCCCGGGGCTGGATGTCCAGCCGCAAGCCGCTGCACGGCATTCAAGCGATGGCGGCGTACTATGTCCATATCATCATGTCTGTTCAGCCGAAAGGTCCGTATGACCTCGGAGGTTTCTCGCTTGGCGGGCGCATCGCTTACGAAGTTGCCCGGCAGCTTCAAGAGCTTGGAGAGGGCGTTCAGACAATCGTCATGCTCGATTCTTATTTGCACACCCCTTACCGGGAAGCGCTTCAAGACGAGACATTCTATAGAAAAACGATTGCGCTGCAGGCGGTGAACTCGGCACTCTTATCCGCGTTATCACCGGAGCCCAAATCATGGGCGGGCCGTCTTATCCATCAGGACGAGGCCCGTGCTTATTTGCACGAAGATCCGGAGTTGTTCCTGGAGCAGTTGCTAGAGATGGCCGGTGCACGGGGGTTGAACGGGTCCGAAGCAGCGTGGCGCGAGCGGCTGAAACAAAGCATTCGGGTTCAGGAGGCTTACGGGCTTGACCGGTACGTTATTGCGCCACTGGATGCACCGGAAGAACCGTCCTGTTATTATTTCCGCTGCCGGGGCGGGTCGTTCTATGGAGAGCTGGAGCCTTATTTTTGCCTGGATGACAACGGGACAGGACCGGCTGACGCTATCCCTTACTGGAAGGCGTGGGAAGAATGGCTGCCCCGCATGTCGGTTATGACGGCCGGATCGGACAGCCATTACCGGATGTTGTCCGATCTGCGCGCGATGGAAGCGGTACGAACCTTTTGCAGAATGCTGTACCGTATGGAAGGTCCGCCGGCCGAGGCGATCGCTGCGTTAATTGAAGAGAATCAAATACAGAGGGCGAATCATTAGAATGGGGGACTTACTCATGAGCAGGCAGCATTATAAGGTATATTCCGAAGGAAGAATCGGCAATCTCGTCATGAAAAACCGGCTGGTGCGCTCTGCTACAGGTGAGAGCCAAATGTCGACGGACGGGAGAATATCGCAATCGGTTCTGCAGGTGTACAAGGATCTGGCGCTGGGCGGAGTCGGAACCATCGTTACCGGCGCCATGGCGGCAACGCCGACGGCCAAAAGAACGGAGGGCCAATATTGCATCTACGATGACGAATTCATTCCCGAGGTAGCCAAAATCGCGCACACCGTTCATGAGACCGATCCGGACTGCATCGTCATCGCGCAGTTAAACCATCCCGGCCGGCAGGTGCATCACTATGTAACGGCGGACTGCATCGCGCCCTCGGCTGTGGAGTCTCCGATTCTGATCAAAAAAGCCCGGGAGCTGCAGCCGGAAGAAATCGGGCAAATCATCCGGTATTTCGCCAATGCGATTGTCCGGGTTCAAAAAGCCGGGTTCGACGGTGTGCAGTTTCATGCGGCGCACGGCTATTTGCTCAGCTCCTTCCTGTCCCCTTATACGAATCGGCGTACTGACAGGTACGGCGGTTCGGTGCAGAAGCGGGCGAACATTATCCGGGACATCGTTGCGCTGGCGAGAGAGGAAGTTGGAGACTTTCCGATCCTCATCAAGCTGAACTGCGACGATCACGTAGAAGGCGGCATTAACAAGGACAACTTCCCGGAGCTGCTGGACGAAATTGCAACGACCGGCGTCGACGCCATCGAGGTAAGCGGGGGCATGTGGGATTGTCTCGTCCGGTCCGAGGACGAATTAGGCTTTACACCGGTCCCGATTCCCGAAGCAAGAACGAAGATTGGCGGGCTTGCCAAGCAGTCGTATTATTATGATTATATCAAGGATATCCGTCTCTCCATTCCGCTTATCCTGGTAGGCGGACACCGTAATATCGAGCGGATGGAAGAGATCGCGCAGAACGGAAACGCCGATTTCCTGTCGCTGTGCCGTCCGCTTATTTCCGAGCCGGATTTGCCTAACCGCTGGCTGCACGGGGAAGGACTCACCAGGGCGGATTGTATTTCCTGTAACGCCTGCCTGCTTGTACTGCGTAAGGAATTTTGCTGTCCGTATAAGAAATACGGCAAATTGAAGGAGTTATATCTCGCGACGAACGCAGAGAATTGGAGGGAGACCTTCAAGTAGGCATCAAGCCCGGCCGGTGACTGAAATGCCTGAATGCCTGAGCCTGTTCATAGGGTTCAGGCTTTTTTTGTATACATGGGCGTATGTCAATGACTACATTGCTGGTTAATGTTAAATAGTTGCCTCATACTTATAGTATTCAGAAAACAATCAGACTCTATGACATAGGAGGAGACGGGGATGACGGAGCTTTTTATTAAGCAGAAGGTGTTCAGTCTAAGAGAGAAGTTTACGGTGAAGAATCAGCAGGAGCAGGATGTCTATTATGTAGAAGGCAGCTTTATGAGGATTCCTAAGACTTTCTCTATTATGAATACAGCAAATGAGGAAGTCGCATTGATTACCAAGAAGGTATTCAGCTTTTTACCGAAGTTTTTTGTGGAGGTGGACGGCCGGGAGGTGCTCACGATTAAGAAGGAATTTTCTTTCCTGAAAGCACGCTATACGATAGATTCGGCTGACATTGAGGTGCATGGGAATTGGTGGGACATGGATTTTCAGGTCATCCAACGCGGAGCCGTCATAGGTGAGGTCAACAAGAAGTGGTTCACCTGGGGCGATAGCTACAGTGTTCAAGTATTCAAAGAGGAGATGGAGGCCGTCATCATTGCGATTGTGGTCGCCATTGATTGTGTGAAGGCTGACGATGCCGCGGCTTCCCAGCAGTGATTATTACCGTGCAGTTATCTGAAAGCTTTTCTATACTCTCCTTCAATCTGGACAGCGATAACGGAAGCCTCGTCCTGGCCCTCAACTTCATAAAATGGACTCCCCTTCGGGGCAATGGTTGAATCGCCATCCTGCTCCGGCAAGGATTTGTCCGGGTCGATGTACCTTTTTACAGTTCCGATTTCTTTGCCTATCCGCTCTGCTGCGATTGTGTCATCAGTAACTACGTAGGCTTTGTTATTCCATACAATAACTGGTGGGTAGGGAAGTACGGGATATTCGGTAGTGTTATCCTTAAGCGAACACCCTTGAAATATAATGATGAATACAATCAAGATGAAGGTTTTTTTTGAAATTTCATCCACCCACTTGTCTATTATCGAGAGTGATTACCAAATATTTTACGCGTTAACTTCAGAAACAGGAGATCAGGAAGCAGTGACAGCCGAACGTTGTGAAGTGAACTCACTGAAAGGGTGGACTAGATGAGTTTGACAGTTAGTTTAATTGAAAAAAGAGGTATATTAATAGATACTAATCTCCTGGAAGCTCAGGTACCAGCACCACACAATGATTTATTTGGTTTCGAGTCATGCAGAAAAACGCTCTGGGGAAATGAATTAATTAGTGAACTTGGGTGTGAATTAGTACATTCTTTAAAAGATACAGATATTTATGTATTTAATGAGGAGATAGAAAAGCTGAAAAGTGAATTCCTCATTTTGCTAGATAATTTAGATATTATAAGCCAACACACTGACTATATTAAAGACTTTATTGAATTCAGAATAAGAAATGCGCTGGAAATGATAAAGGTAGCACTTCATGAAAAAGATAAGGTTGGAGTTTGGATTGGGTAGCTATGAGTGATAAAGCAATGATTACCAGCTACAAAGCATATTTAGCGGCAGCCATGGATGTAATAATATCCTTGACTGCCGCTGTTTTTTTGAGCTAATGTTCTACGTGCTGTACATCCTTGTGGCCGCCATTAACCACGTTGACTTGACTTGCTGCCTACAAAACGGTTACTTGCTGCTCCTATGCCGACTATGAAGAGTAGGACTGAAGCTCCAAGCAGAATGAAGAGCGGCAGGTTCCAGCTGTTTGTGGCATCATGCAGATAACCGATAAGGGCAGGGCCGATTGCGGCAAGTAGGTATCCGACCGATTGGGCCATGCCTGACAGTTCTGCTGCCTGATGCGCGTTATGAGTACGTAACCCGAAAAACATCATGGATAAGCTAAAGGCGAAGCCTCCGCCAATTCCGAGTATTATAATCCACAACAAAATGATATTGGAGCTTCCATAAAGCATTCCTAGCGTTCCTGTCAAAAGTAAAATGGTTGTGATGACCACCAGGGAACGCTGGTTTGACATACGCCCGGCTATAACAGGGACAATAAAGGTAAAGGGAAGCAGCGCTAATTGCATAATTGAGAGATACCATCCTGATTGGTTTAAGTCAATGCCTTGCTGTTGTAGAATTTCAGGCAACCAAGCGATCAGTACATAGAAAATCATGGACTGCGTACCCATAAACAGCGTCACTTGCCACGCAAGAGGTGAACGCCAGACATTCACATCATTGCCAGCCTGCTGTTGGCCCGTCAGGGTTGTTTGCTTCGTATGATTTCTCATTTGAGGTAACCAGCAGAGAATCGATATAAAGCTTAGGATTCCCCATATTCCCAAGGACCCCTGCCATTTGAAACCAGCATCCGCGGCTAGCGGTATACTGATTCCCGATGCGACGGCTCCGGATATACTCATTGAAATTGCAAAAATACCAGTCATGGAACCGATTTTGTGAGGAAAATTACGTTTGATTAGACTCGGTAATAATACATTACAAACCGCAATGGCGAATCCGAGAATTGCTGT
Organism: Paenibacillus sp. FSL R10-2771; assembly: GCF_038000205.1. Lineage (NCBI taxonomy): Bacteria > Bacillati > Bacillota > Bacilli > Caryophanales > Paenibacillaceae > Paenibacillus > Paenibacillus sp. FSL R10-2771. Next base: position 4,308,701 of record NZ_JBBOBM010000001.1, on the reverse strand, counting down.
TCCAATATACAGATTTACAGCGCCAGATAAAGAACGTACTCCAATACCAACAGTCAGAAAGATCAGGGCAATCAAGATTAAAAGTTCTACTCCATGCTTCCGTCCCAGTTTTGGGACTAGAGGCGATAATAAAGCAAAGGTAAGCAGAGGTACCGTTGTTAAGAGGCCCGCTAAAGTATTGGAAATATGAACGTCATCCCTTATAAGGCTTACTAAAGGACCGACTGAGGTTAAGGGAGCACGTAAATTAGCTGCAATAATGATAATGCCGAGTATTAGCAGCCCAATAGATGATGGTGAATTTTTTTTATTCGGCATTCTTCATTCTCCTACCAGAACAGTATAGTATAATATCCGCGCGGACAACGAAAGTATAATATAATATATTAAAATTGACAATAAGTATTTTATAATTAACGATTTTAAGGAATTTAATTCCTGAATATTTAAAATTATTACATTCGTTAAAAACAAAAATGCAACGCTGCGTTCCCATATATAAATGGAATACAGAGTTGCATATTGTAGTGGGGCTTTGAATTTTAGAAACCATATTTCAAGGCTATATGGAGTACTGTTTCGCTATTCGTATTATTGGTATAAGAGTGAGGACTATCTGCACGAAAACTGATTGTATCATATTGATTCAAGGTGTAACGCTCTCCATTGACCTGAATTTCAATAGAACCCGTCATTACTGTTGCAATTTCAGTTGTATTTACATGATGACCTTCAGGATGGTACGAACTATTAGGGTTTAAATAAGCCCGGCACATTTCAATATCGTTGCTGGCATTTTTGAAGACGGGCTCTATGCTCCAATTCTTATTGTCATTCGAAAACCGGAGCCCTTCGCCTGCCCGGTACAAGCTGACGGGGTCCTCTGATTTGAACAAAGCCAACAGCGGTAATGAGATGCCCTTTGAAATTTTCCATATCATCGCCAGAGTCGGATTGGTCTCTCCGCGTTCGATATTACCCAGAGTAAGTTTGCTTACGCCCGTTGATTCTGCTAAATCCTCCAGACTCATGTTTTTTTCTTTTCTGTACCTTTTCAAGGCACTGCCGATTTGTAATACAAGTTGTTTTGATTCATCGATTTCATCCATTGGATATTCACCTCAACAAATAACTGTATAGCTAGTATATTGTTTATTCTGACTCTTTTCCATACGAGCAGTATTTGATGGTGACTATCTACACTTTAAATTTGTTGATCTGTCCCTGCAATTCTTCTGCCATCTTAGAGAGGAATTCTGCCGACGCTGCAATCTCTTCCATGGAAGCGAGCTGTTCCTCGGTTGCAGCAGATACATTATGAACCCCGCCGGATGCTTCCCCGGCAATGCTGGAGATCTGGCTTATATATCCGACCACTTCATCTGCGCTGGCTGACATTTCTTCTGAGCCGGCAGTTACTCCCTGAATGTCATCAGCGACCCTGTTCACGGCTTCGTAGATATGCTCGAATGCTTCTCCAGCCGCTGTAACAATCTCAATTCCGGCTTCGGTTTCATTGCTGTTCACCTTCACAGCCAGAATTGCATGGTTCGTATCATTCTCAATCAGCTGGACAAGATCGGTAATTTTTTGCGCGGATTTCGAGGATTCCTCGGCTAGTTTACGTACTTCTCCGGCTACAACAGCGAAGCCCCGGCCGTGTTCCCCTGCACGTGCAGCCTCGATAGCCGCATTCAATGCGAGCAGATTGGTCTGACTTGCGATAGTATTGATTACCCCGGTAATACTGCCAATCTCAGCAGAGCGTTCCCCCAGACCGGTAACCAGCTCGGTCAGTGAGGATATGGAAGTACGGACGGAGCCCATTTGGTCCACTGCCTGCCGGATAACCTTATTGCCTTCAGCCGATTGATTCGCGGCATCTACAGCGAGTACGGATACGCTCTGGGCAAGGAGGGCGATCTGCTCCGAACCATCGGCCATCTCGCTCATTGCCTGTGAAGAATTATTCACCATCTTCACCTGATTAGAAGTACCAGAGGCTAGTTCCTCGACGGTTTCGGAGATTTGCTCGGAGGCTTTCGTATTTTGCTCTGCACTCGCCAGCAATTCTTCCGAAGAAGCGGCTACCTGCTCGGAAGTCATGGAGACGGATTGAATCATCGCCCGCAAGTTACCAGTCATGGTATTGAAGGAGGCAGCCAATGTACCGAGCTCATCCTTGTTTTTAAGTGTGATGGTTTCACCGGTTAGATCCCCGTTCGCTATAAGCAACGCCGAAGCATTCATTTTCTGAATGGGTCTTGATATCATGGCTGCAATGAAGAAGGCTATAAATAAGGCAATCAGGAAGGAAATAATCGTCACCGCCAAAATGATAATGAATGCACGATTGGCCTCTGACAGTGAATCTTTTGTAGCCTGTCCCGATAAATCACTGCCCATGGCAATTAACTGAGCGAGTGTGTCATTGGCTGTATACCATAACGGGTAAGCCTCTGTATGCAGCCTGCTGGCATCCTCAAAGTTGTTAGCTAACCCAAATTCGATAAAGGCAGGCATTTTCGCCATATAGGCATCATAGTTGGTGCTGAAGGCATCATACATTACCATCGCTTCGTCACTGCCCTCAATGAGGGTAAACAGCTGTTTGCGCTCATCCTCAATTTTGACTTTGAGCTGCTCCAAAGCTTCATTCATCTTCGCAATTTCACTCAGATCCGTCTCAACGATGACGGCAAGAGCCAACCGCTCCACATCTGAAATGTCACCATTCATCATGCCAAGTAAGCTGACGCTCGGCATCCACTCCTGATCGATTTCCTCGGAGGTTTCGGACATTACATAGATCTGATTTAAGGCATAGGTGCTTACGAAGGCGAGCAGTGCAACCACAACCAGAAATCCCATCAATAATTTCATGCGAATCGTCAACTTCATGCTCCCCAATAGGTTTCTCTGTGTGTCTTTCATGTTTCCCACTCCTCAATATGCTGCGCAAAAATAGGTGTCAAATGTATATCGACAGCTTTTGGCATTAATTGAAGATATGAAAATTATAATCATACAAATTTAATGTAATTTCCTGCGTAACAAAGGGAGACACGGAGTGGAAGATTGGATTATGATTGCCTACCCGATTTGCCTGAACGTATTCAGGTCATTCTAGGTAATAGCTCTAAGAAAGCCCGGGTCGCCGACGATAGAGGGACTCCCCGCAGCGTCGCAATTCCGATCCGCCGTTCAGGAACCGGTGGCTTCAAAGGGATTTCAAAGAGCTTACCGGACTTCAGCTCCTCGGTGATGTAATTCCGCACGACAAAAGCAAGACCAAATCCGCTGCTGGCGAATTGCACGAGAAGATCCACGCTTCCCAGCTCGAATTCAGGCTCCAGCTTTACTCCACATGAAGCGGCATAATGATCCAGATAACGTCTTGTGCTGCTTCCCGGCTCCAGGATCAGCAGAGGATAGTGATGGAGGGCTTCGATGGCAAGCGGGCCTTCTGCCGCCAAATTCTGAAAGTCCTTTCCCCCGACAAGACTGTCCTGGATCGGTTGGCTCTCGTAGAATTCGACCTGTTTGTCAGAGGCAGGCAGACTGACTATACCGAAGTCGATTTTTCCTTCCTTAAGCAGCGTTATTGTCTCTGGTGTCGTCCGGTTAGTGACCCGGATTCTGATCCGGGGGTGCAGGGCATGAAACTGCTCCAGATACGGTAACAGGAAATATTTGCACAACGTGTCACTTGCCCCGATTGCGATTTCTCCGCTGTTCAAGTTATTCATCTCTGCAAGGGCCTTTTCTCCGATATCTACGAAATTGAAAGCCTGCTCCAGGTAATGAAACAGTACCTCGCCTTCCTTGGTCAAGATGACTCCTTTAGCAGTGCGGAAGAACAACTGTCCACCAAGGGAGTTCTCCAGCTGTTTAATGGTATGGCTGACAGCCGGTTGAGTGATATGAAGATGCTCTGCTGCCCGCGATAAGCTGCCAGTTCTGGCAATCCAATAGAAGACTCGGTACCATTCCAAATTGATAGACATTCATATTACCTCTCTTTATACCTAGTATTACTAATATGCATTATTCTAATATACTTTGCTTAGATTATCATTAGTTTTGTAAGCAAATTAGGATTGGAGGCTATGAATATGACAGTAACAGCAATCGTGGGTGCAAATTGGGGAGATGAGGGCAAGGGGAAGGTGACGGACATGATGGCAGCTGCTTCATCTTATGTGGTGAGATATCAAGGCGGAAGCAATGCAGGACATACGATAATTAATCCTTTCGGGAAATTCGCGCTGCGGATGCTTCCTTCCGGGGTTTTCTATTCCAATGTGGTGAATGTTATCGGCCCCGGAGTGGCTGTGGATATCGAAGTGCTGCTGCATGAACTGGAATCATTAACCGTTAGAGGAGTCCCGGCCCCTCAATTACGAATATCGGAGAGAGCCCAAATTGTACTGCCAGTGCACCGGTTGCTGGACGAGCTCGAAGAGAACCGGTTAGGAGGCCGCAGCTTCGGTTCGACGAAACGCGGGATTGCCCCGTTCTATTCCGATAAATATGCAAAGCTTGGAATTCAAATCTCCGGCTTATTCAACAAGGCTTATCTTCGTGAACGTTTGGAAAATCTGTTGGAGAGTAAAAATATACTGCTCCGGCATCTTTATGGACAGTCAACGATTCAGGTAGAGGAGTGGTTAGCCAAGTTAAGCGAGCAGGCAGAGGCTATCGCTCCTTACCTGTGCGATACAACAGCGTTGTTGCATAATGCCTATCGGAAAGGAGAAGGGATTCTGCTGGAAGGACAGCTTGGGGCGCTTAGAGATCCTGACCATGGGATATATCCTTTCACGACTTCATCCTCTACACTTGCCGGATATGCTTCAGTAGGGGCCGGGCTTCCGCCGTATTCGATTGAGAAGATCGTAGCGGTAACAAAGGCTTATTCCAGTTGCGTCGGCGCAGGGCCATTCGTTGTGGAAATGGAAGACAGCAAAGGCGATGAGCTTCGAAGCCGGGGTGGAGATGCCGGTGAGTACGGAGCGGTAACAGGACGGCCTAGGAGAGTAGGCTGGTTTGATGCGGTCGCGACGCGATATGGCTGCAGAATCCAGGGAGCAACCAGCGTAGCTCTTACAAACCTGGATGTCCTGGGTTATTTAGATGAGATTCCGGTATGTGTGGGATACGAGATCGGGGGGGAAGTCGTAGACGAATTCCCTTACCAGGATAAGTTAAGCCTGGCCAAACCCGTATATAAACAGTTTCCGGGCTGGAAATGCGATATATCGCAGATTACAAAGCTGGAAGACTTACCGGAAGCCGCAAGAGATTATATCGATTATATAGAATCAGAACTGGGAGTGGGGATTACGACGGTATCTGTCGGCCCGAACCGGGAGCAGGTTATCCTCCGCCAGTCACAGGTGCATAGAGGGTAGGCTAATCCGGAGTATTGCAGCTCAGCAACTAATTCACAATACTCGCGTCTAAAAGAATAGATTCCAGTATCATCCATTCGGAGCATTTCACAGGGGGATTTATTCTATGTACTCACATCGTTCGTTTATTCAGAATCACCGGCTGGCGGCAGTTTTGGCAGCGGGTTTGTTCGCGCTGGCCGCTTTCTTCGGGCTTGGCAGCGCATATGCCCATGCGGACCGCTGGGAGGTGTTTGACCAGGGCGAGCATTTATTTTTTCCGGAGGGGCCAATTGAGATTGACGGAGTGGTTATGGTGCCCCTGCGCCCGATAGCGGAGCGGTTTGGCTATACCTTTGTGTCCGTAAGCAATAAGGAAATTGTGCTTAAGAATGCGGAAGGGCACAGAGCCGTAGTCCGGCTGGGCACCAAAACAGCTTTGCTCGATTATGACGGCGGTTCGAAAACGCAGCTGATGGCGCAGATTCCCCGCAACTACAACGGTGCATGGTTTATTGATCTGGCGCTGGCAGGAGCCATGGGCGGTCAAGGACACTCTACAGTTCCCGGGACAAATCTGATTCAGCTTCGTCCCGTGTCAGGCGATGCCCAGGAGCAGCTGGAGCAGAAGTATTGGTTCAACTTCATGGATAAGGGCAAAACGGTATTTGTTAATAATCAGGGGCAGGAGCAACTACGGACTTCCAATACTCCGGTGTATGACTTTGGTTATGAAGAACTGCTTCCGGTGAAGACATCCGCCTATACGGCTGGTTTCATGAACCGGGCAGGAGAACTGGTGTTAGATACGCCGCATTATCAAGTGGGACAGTTCTATGAGGGGCTGGCCTGGTTCAAGGATATGGTCAAGACGGGAAGCGGCGGCTTTTCAGTGAAAATGGGCTTTATGAACCGTGCAGGCAAGATCGTCATTCCGGCAATCTACAGCCGTGTGTATGATTTCTCGGATGGGCTCGCGAAGGTAGCCGGAGGCAAAACCTTGTACATCGACCACAGTGGAAAAATAGTTATACCAGGCGTATCCGGGCTGCAGAATAGCGAGTCGTTCTCGAATGGTCTGGCGCTCGTTACTGTACGTACCACAAGCGGCGGTAAAAGCGTCATCCGGACCGGCTTTATCGACACTAAAGGGAATTGGGCAATCAAGCCAATCTATGACTCTGCGAGTTCGTTCTCCGAAGGCGTTGCTACCGCGGCATTGAACGGCAAAAGCGGTCTCCTCGATACCAAAGGAAAGTTGATTCTGAAGCCTGAATTCAGTACTGGTAATGGGTTCGTAGGGCAGTTCCATGACGGTTATATTGTGCTGACGCTGAGCGGGGGCGAACACGATTACAAGCAGCGGCTTGTTGATGCTAATGGGAATATTATTGCCATTCCGGGTGCGGAGCAAATTAATGGTTATGGCGATGGCATGATTTCTTATAAGGACGGCGGGTACGGCTTCAAAAATGTGGCAGGTGATGTGATCGTAAAGCCTGCTTTCTCAGAGGTACGGGATTTCAAAGCCGGAGCAGGCAAAGGGTTCACAAATATCAACAATGAACAATCCGCATGTCTGATCAATAAAGCAGGAGAAATCGTCTGGAGTAGAGAATAAAGGTCGTATATCCTTATATTTGAAAGGGAAGATGACTTTGGAAACAGGCGGAGTTCGCCCGGGTAAGCTCAATGCGATAGTGTATGTATTATTTGGTTTGCAGCTTCTGTTCACTCTTTTCAGTAACCGGTTTTATAGCTTTATCGCTTATATCGACAACAACCAAAGTTCTAGCGGTAGTATGGCTGGCTTAATATCGATAGTAGCAGCCATAGCTGCAGTTGTATGCGTGATATGGTTTGGGAGAAGGCATAGTCTGGTGCTGATGTTTCTGTCCGTGGAGCTGATATCTATTCTGTACCAGCTATGCCTGCACCCGTCGCAGATTCTACGGCCAACCAATCTGATCTATACAGTGGTTGTCAGCGTGCTGACGGTATTGTTTCTGGTTAAACTGCCGCCGGCAGAACCTGAAGAACCGGCCGGGAAGGCGGAGCAGGAGAGCGTCAAATTGTCTTCCGGCAGTAACCATGATTCCGGCCCAGTGGTAACCGCTAAGCTAGGTATGATTATGCTCTATATTCTGGCGGCGGTACCAGTTCTGTACAATATTTATTCCAAGTCTGGCGGTTATGAATATACAATGCTGGTGGGTCCGTATCTGAAGTTGTCCTACTTCTTTGTCATTCTCAGTGTTATTTATTTATTCATCACGAATACATATTTGCAGGATCATTTGAAGGTGATTCTTACACTCATTGTTGTTTTTACCCTTATAAAATTCGTACTGCCGCTGTTGTATTTCATACCGGGCATCAATTATATCACTTTCTATGCCGGATACTATCTGGTTTACATTCTTCTTGCCGTTCTAATTATCGCTCCGGTCTACACGCTGCTGCGGGGAAGACGGCTGCCGCTGCTGTCCCGGCTGGCAGATCGAATATCTTTTTAAGCGGCGGATTTCCGGAATAACCACTTCCTCAGCAAAATCTCCTCACGGAAGCCAAACGCACGAAGACATCTGTAAGATGTTCTTACGCGCCGGCTTACCTGTTGGGGGATTTTTTTGTGGAGCCATAAACTCTGATTCACTCGAATGTTAGAATACATCAAATATGATTTGGCTTAGATCATTGTTTTAGATGGGGCGGTAAATTAGAATTTCAAGTATAAGTTAATGAAAACGAATTCATCTTCACAAAGGAGCCGGTAACATGCTTAGAATAGTAAAAGTCGAAAACGGGACAGTCCAGGGACTGCCGGCAGCCGATCCCCGGATTACAAGCTTCAAGGGGATACCCTTCGCTGCTCCGCCTATAGGCGACAACCGCTGGCGGGCGCCGCAGCCGGCTGCAGACTGGGAGGGTGTGCTGCATGCTTACCAGTTCGCAGCGGTCTCCATGCAGGTGAGGCAAGAGCTGGATGATAATAACATCTATACCCGCGAATGGGCCGTAGAACCGGACATCGCAATGAGCGAGGATTGTCTGTACCTGAACGTATGGACACCAGCTAAACTTCCGGACGAGAAGCTCCCTGTATACGTATGGTATTTTGGCGGAGGCCTGCAGGTAGGCCATCCGGCTGAGATGGAATTTGACGGTGAACCTATTGCACGCAGAGGCATAGTGGTAGTGACAATCAACTACCGCCTGAATGCCTTCGGATTTCTTTGCCATCCGGAAATAACAGCGGAAGCGCCGGAGGCGCCCGCCAACTTTGGCAACCTCGATCAACAGGCAGCGACCCGCTGGGTGAAGCGCAATATTGCGGCATTCGGAGGCGATCCGGACAATATCACCATCGGCGGACAGTCAGCCGGCGGCGGGAGTGTCATGAGCCAGCTCACTTCACCACAGAACGAAGGTCTATTTCAGAGGGCGATTGTTGAAAGCGGGATTTTCACAAAGCTGTATCCGGGAACCCTGCTGCCTCCTCACCGCAGTGATCTGCATGAGGCTGAGCATGACGGTACCCGGTTCTTCAATTACCTGGGCGTATCCTCACTTGCAGAAGCCCGGCAGCTGGATGCGGTCTATCTTCGGGACAAGGCCGTAGAGTACGGGGGATTCTGGGGCACGGTTGCTGACCAGAGATTCCAGACAGGCAACCCGTTCGAATTGTTTCTTCAGAACAAGCGCTTGAAGGTACCGGTAATGCTGGGTCATACCTCCTCGGAGTTCTTTAGTACCCCGGACGCCGGGACATTCGACGAGCTCAAGAAGCTGGCCGCAGACATGTTCGGTGAGGATGCCGGTACATTCCTCGAGCTTTGCGGAGATCAGACCGTTCCAATAGAGGAAGCCAGACAGAGAGCTTCGGTTAGCGGAATAGAATATGCGATTCGCATTGCTGCGCGGGCCAATGCCGACACCGGCAGCGAAACTCCGCTTTACTATTATAATTTCGATGCTGAAATACCGGGCTGGGATAATCCCGGCACCTTCCACTCTGTGGATCTCTGGTTCTTCTTCGAGACGCTCGCCAAATGCTGGAGGCCTTTTACCGGCAAGCATTATGATTTGGCCCGGCAGATGTGCAATTATTGGGCCCATTTCATCCGTTCCGGTGACCCGAACGGCCCAGACTCCACAGGAGCGGAATTACCCCGGTGGGAACCGTATACCCCGGACGCGCCGTACGGGATGCTGTTTGCAGACAAGGCGGAGTTTTCCCGACAACAACCGGAGGCCATGATGAATTTCCTTGTTCAGCAATATTTCAGGAACCGCGAATAAACCGGTTTGATTGAAGAGCTCCAATTCTAGCGTTTAGCCTGCTTCTGGAAATTTCTCGGTGTATGCCCGGTCATTTGCTTGAATTGCCGGCAGAAGTGTTCCACATTCTGATATCCGCACCTTGAAGCCACATCGGCAATGCTCTGGGCATTGTGAATGAGGTATTCCTTCGCCATACGGATCCGGCTGCTGATGACATCATCCATGCAGGAGATTCCGAATGTTTTTTTGTAAATATTCTGAAGATAGCCCGGGCTAATGAGGAGAAAATCAGCCATTTTTGAAACGGTCCAGTAATCCCCGGGGTTGCTCTGAATAGCCGTGCGCAGCTTCAGCAATTTGTAATATTGAGGTGTAATATTATCCTGGAAATAGGATTCCCACAGTTTGTTGAATAAGGTCCGGAGCAGATAATCGATGGAGGATTCTTTGCAATTCCGGTTGAAATTGTGTTCGCTGACCATCAGCTCAAGCAGCTTTTGGCAGTAGTCAGGGTCACTTAACGCAAAGGGCACACCAAAAGGAAGCGGAGATTCCGTGATATAAGGTTCATCGGATTCGAAGCGGATCCAGTCATTGACGAATTGACCGGCGCTGGCCCGGTAATAGACTTTTTGCTGTGGACGATAGAGGATTACATTGTGAGCGGGATAGAGCTTAAGTCCGCCATGTACCCAGAACTCTGCTGGAGTCTTGGTAATAACAAGCAGCCAATGAGAGCCTTCGGGAACATCAATAACAAAATTACCGGCGTGTGAAGTATTACACTCAACATAGTGTATAAGGGCCATCGCGTTCTCCTCCTGGCAGACATGGCGTACTAGCATAGCAAATACAAGAACCCGCCCCTGTCAGGAGCGGGTTCCCTGTCTATCTATAAATCCGGTAGTTTCCGCTCAGCGCCAGCATAGTGAAGAAGTACAGGCAGTTGTCGTAATACCGGCGCTCCCCTGTACGAAGCGGCGTATGCCAGAACAGCTTGACGAAAGGCCCGGCATCCGGTCCATCGGCTGCAAGCGAGGCCATAGCCAGTGTAGCCAGCAGGCCGACCGGATGCAGGGAAAGCTCGTCAAACGGCTGCCCGTCAATGGTATAACGCCGGTAATCCTCAGGCTTGGTGTCACGGAAGAACGCCTGAATCCGGTTAGACTGCTCCACCTGCCAAGGGTCACAGCGGAACCATTCATAGTCCAGCCCGATGTTGGCGGCGACCCGGTATGCATCGCTGAAGAAGTGGCGGAAGTCACCGTGCGGCTGGGGTTCAGCCGGAGTCCCGTCATAATTGGCGTATTCCGGCGGCAGGCCGGTTTCGGGATGGCAGGCCTTATGCAGATAGGCTCTGCTTTGGGTTGCCGCATCCCTCCAGAATGCCCGGTCCGCTTCATCTGCCTGCAGAGCGAATAAATCATAGAAATGCGGCAAATGGTAGGAAGGGTCGCTGAAGGGGGTCTCGGGAATGAACTTAATCAGCCGGGTTGCAGGGTCCCACATGGGATCGCCTTCTCCGTCTTCGCCTTTGTGTACACAGGCGCGGAGAATGATTCTGGCCTGCCCGGAATAGTTGAACGGCTCGGGGCCGTCGCCCCAGCGCGCCGATGCAAAGAACAGCGCCATGGCGAAGAACTCTTCACCGTCCGGCGCCGGACCGGGAGACAGCCGCGTGCCGTCCAGCTTGCAGTGCCAGGCAAAATAATCCTTGTAACGGCCTTCCGTATGCTGCATATAGACCTTGGCGAACTTCCAGAGCCGGTCGAATTCCTCCTTTTTATCCATTTGAACCGCCATCATCATCCCGTAGGACATGCCTTCGGTACGCACATCGGTATTGCCGGTATCTACGATATATCCCTTATCGTCACCCATAGGATGGTAGATTCGGACCCCGGGAGCGCCGTAGAAAAGCTCGTTCCACGTATCTTCAAGCCTCTGAGCAATGGCCTCTGGCGACAGGCCGTTCTCAAGGAACAGGTTTCTGTATTTTCCCGTATAAAAGGAGCCTTCTGTGAAAAAATTCATAACAATCCTCCAATGGATAGCATTTTGCCCAAAGTATAACATAACCGGCAGTATAGAAATTAAAGCGTTTTCCTTGAAATTTATAGGTGAGTCCGGCCGCGTCCAATCATCTAAGGATAGATCAATCTTAGGTGTCTATATGTCATGGACTTCGCTAAAGCGGCTTCTCTATACTGAAAGGGATAGGGACATACAGGTGACGGTGCTGGCGTAGCCCGACATATCCAGGTATATAACGAACAACTAGGGGGACAACAGAAATGACGCAACAACAGGGATTCAATCCGTATCTGCCATCCTGTGAATACATTCCGGATGCTGAACCTTATGTATTTGAAGGCAGAGTGTATGTGTATGGCTCACATGACCGGTTTAACGGACACGCCTTCTGTCTGAACGACTATGCCTGCTGGTCTGCTCCTGAGGACAATCTGGCCGATTGGCAGTATGAAGGTGTGATCTACCGGACTACGGATGACCCGCTGAACCCGGAAGGCAGCATGTGCCTCTATGCACCGGATGTGACGAAGGGGCCGGACGGACGGTATTATCTCTACTATGTACTGGACAAGGTTCCTGTCGTATCGGTGGCTGTCTGCGGCAAGCCGGGCGGCAAATATGAATTCTACGGCTATGTAACCTACGGTGACGGTACGCGTCTGGGCGAACGGGAAGGCGACGAGCCGCAGTTTGATCCGGGGGTATTGACCGAAGGAGACACCACCTACCTGTACACCGGCTTCTGCGGATACGGGGACAAGTCCAGACACGGCGCCATGGCTACCGTGCTGGGTCCCGATATGCTTACGATTATTGAGGAGCCTGTGTTCGTAGCGCCGAGTCAGCCTTACAGCGGGGGGACAGGATTTGAAGGCTATGAGTTCTTCGAGGCCCCGTCTATCCGCAAAAGAGGGGATATCTACTACCTGATCTATTCTTCGATCTCGATGCATGAGCTGTGTTATGCGACCAGTAAGCATCCGACCCGGGATTTCGTCTATCAGGGAGTCATTGTAAGCAATTGCGACCTGCATATTGATACGTATAAGCCTGCGGACCAGCCGATGTATTATGGCGGCAATAACCACGGCAGTATCGTAGAGGTTAATGGAGAATGGTATATCTTCTACCACCGCCATACCAACGGGACAGCATTCTCCCGCCAGGGCTGCATTGAGCGGATTGAATTCCGCGCAGACGGCACGATCCCCCAGGTGGAGATGACCTCCTGCGGTCCGAACGGAGGCCCGCTCCAAGGAAGCGGCGAATATCCGGCCTATCTGGCCTGCCATTTGTTCTGCAAGGATCAGGAGATGTACACCGGAGGCTTCGGCCCGATTGGTGCCTGGATGGACAGCCGGTTCCCGAAGATTACCCAGGACGGCAGGGATGGCGATGAAGAGACCGGCTATATTGCCAATATGACCGATTCTGCTACCGCCGGATTTAAATATTTCAAGTGTGAAGGGGTTACCCGGGTCTCCATTAAGGTGCGCGGTTATTGCCACGGCGAGTTCGAGGTGAAAGCGGCCTGGGACGGCCCGGCACTCGGACGTATCCCGGTAGGGTTCACGAATGTCTGGAAAGAATACACTGCGGAAGTGGCGATTCCGGACGGCGTTCAGGCGCTGTATTTCACGTACACCGGCAACGGCGGCGCCCAGCTTGCTTCGTTTACGCTGAAATAACCCGGAGAATATGCTGAATATGGCTTGATGCACAAGCAGCACTTGGAAGTTCCCGGGTGCTGCTTTTTGTTGCTGCAAGCTGTGAGCAGGAAGCAGGGAGCGAGCCGCTATGAAGGTAGCTAGGCTAAGCGCACTACCGCTACACCCCGGAAGAATAACGGGCCTTGTAGTCTGAAGGCGTCATGTTCATATAATGCCTGAACCACTTCGAGAAGTAGCTGACATGCTGATAGCCTGACTCCAGTGCAGCCTCCAGCACGTTGTATGATCCGCTGCGGAGCAGACTGGCCGCCTGGCTGATGCGGATATAGTTCAAATACTCCATTGGGCGCATGCCGGTCTGGGCTTTGAAAAACTTGCAGAAATGCGAGCGGCTAAGCGATACAACGGAGGCAAGCTGATCCAGCTCCAGCCTGTCACGGGAATGCTGCTCCATATAGCTCAGCACTTCCCTGATTTGCCGGTTGTATTCGCGCCTGTGGCGGGGTTCCGGATCCGGATTCTGTCCGGTGAGCCTGTATTGATGACTGTCTGCAATGAACAGCAGCAGGAGAGCCTTCAAGCTCAGTTCATACGCCGCAGACTGATGCTCATAGCGGTTCAGCAGCTCTTTTATCAGATAGAGCAATGGAGTATGAGTATCATCTGCAGCAGATAACAAGGCGGGCAGCCGGGTTGTCCCCTGCAATAGAGGGTCTAGGAACAACGACTGCACCCGGTCCGGATACGGTGAAGAGAGCCAGGAGCATTTGAACACGATGGAGTAATAACAGGTGCCGCCTGAGACGGTGTCCATGCCCGAATGAAGTTCCCCCGGGTGAACGATCAGGGCATCGCCTGCCTGAATGGTGAATTCCCGGCTCTCGACTTGGAAGGTAGCCCGGCCTTCCGCCAGATAAATGATCTCCATCTCATTATGCCAATGCACGGGTAGAATCGAATGAACGCGGGCCTGATGCTCTACCCTGTAGATATGAAGCGGGAATTCAGGCTGACCATGCAGCTTGTTCTCACGGTAACGGTGTTCGTACATGATTACCTCCTGCGAATCGCAATATTGTGCTTATAAATCACAAATATATGCTAGATAACGGATATTAATAATAATATCATTATAATCAAAGAAGTCATAATGAAGGGTGGAACTATTGTGAATCTGATCGCTACACACTCCGGTACAGATGGCGTAAGGCTGGAGACTACAGAGGGGATTATGCATATCGCCATGTATACGCCAGGCATTGCCAGAATCCGGTATACCCTGAATGCGGAGCTAAGCGGGAAAGAGAGTCTTATGGTAGTGAGCCGCCCGGAGGCGGAGAGTGTAGAGTGGACGGTTGAGGAACACTCCGGCCATCTGGAAATTTCGACAGTGCTTCTTAAGATTAAGGTGGACAAGTTAACCTGCGCGTTCAGTTATTGGGATGCGGATGGCAGGCTGCTGACACGGGAGCCGTCCAGAGGCGGCAAAACCCTGGAGCGGACAGAGGTCTATCATACGGTCTTCGATGCTTCGGCAGATACGGTTGAGACCGGTCAGGGGGCCGATGGTCTGCGCGCGAGAGCCGAAGGGGTCAACCGCAGGCTGGACAGAGAGGCTTTTCATACGAAGCTGGAATTTGAATGGCAGGAAGACGAAGCCCTGTATGGACTTGGCTCCCACGAGGAAGGGATGATGAACCTCCGGGGCCGGCAGCAATACTTGTATCAGCAGAATATGAAAGCGGTTGTTCCGGTGCTTGTATCTACGCGCGGTTACGGGATTCTGGTAGATTCGGGGTCGTACATGACCTTCCATGATGATGCCTTTGGCTCCTATCTCTGGAGTGATGCCGATGAAGAAATGGATTATTATTTCATTTACGGGCCCGAGTTCGATCAGATTACCGGGGGAATCCGTTACCTGACAGGGGATGCGCCGATGCTTCCCAAGTGGTCCTTCGGTTATGTACAGTCCAAGGAAAGGTACATCTCCCAGGCAGAACTCATTGCCACCGTGCAGGAGTACCGTGAGCGGTCGCTTCCCCTCGATTGTATTGTGCTTGACTGGCAGTCCTGGACGGGGAATCTGTGGGGGCAAAAGACCTTCGATCCCGAACGTTTCCCTGATCCCTCGCAGATGATGAACAGCCTGCACGCCATGAATGCCAAGCTCATGGTATCCATCTGGCCGATTATGGGCGCGGGCGGGGCCAACCATGAGGAGATGAAGGAAAGCGGCTTCCTGCTCGGCAATCAGGCTACTTATGACGCCTTCCGGGAGGAAGCGCGCGAATTGTACTGGAAGCAGGCCAATGACGGGCTGTTCTCCCACGGGGTCGATGCCTGGTGGTGCGATTGCACGGAGCCTTTTGAGGCGGACTGGAAGGGTGCGGTGAAGCCGGAACCGGAGCAGCGCCTGCTGATCAACACCTCGGAATCCAAACGTTATCTCGATCCGGGGCTGATCAATGCCTATTCCATGCAGCATTCCAAAGGTATCTATGAAGGCCAGCGTGCAGCGACCTCAGAGAAACGGGTGATCAATCTGACACGCTCCGCCTTCGCGGGGCAGCACCGGTACGGCACGGTTACATGGTCAGGCGATATCGCGGCCAATTGGGAGACGCTGAGGAAGCAGATTGCTGACGGCCTTAACTTCTGCCTGACAGGTTCTCCGTATTGGACACTGGATATCGGCGCTTTTTTCGTGAAGAAGCAGAAGGAGCAGTGGTTCTCGAACGGGGATTATGACGAAGGGGTTGCCGATCTCGGATACCGTGAGCTGTACGTCCGCTGGTTCCAGCTAGGGGCCTTCCTGCCGATGTTCCGTTCCCATGGGACGGATACGCCAAGAGAGGTGTGGCGGTTCGGAGAAGAGGGAGAGCTGATGTACGATACGCTTGTGAAATATCTGAAGCTCCGTTATAGGCTGATGCCATACATCTACTCACTGGCCGGAGCCGTCGCACACCGCAGCTATACCCTGTTCCGTGCGCTTGCCTTCGACTACCGGGAAGATGTGCAGGTCCATTCGATCGGCGACCAGTTCATGTTCGGTCCGGCCTTCATGGCAGCTCCCGTAACGGAGGCAATGTATTACGGTCCCGGCTCGCGTGAGCTAGAGGGTGTCTGTAAGCAGCGCAGTGTCTACATGCCGGCGGGGGAATGGTACGATTACTGGAGCGATGAACGGATAGAGGGCGGTCAGATGATTGAAGCCAAGGCCGGTCTGGAGACACTTCCGCTCTTCGTCCGCGCCGGCTCGATTGTTCCGCTTGGCCCGGAGATTCAATATACGGATGAACAGCCGGATGCTGTGATTAGCCTCAAGGTATACGGCGGCAAGGATGTCTCCTTCACCCTGTATGAAGATGAAGGGGATAACTACAATTATGAGCACGGCTCCTATTCCATGATCTTGATGACCTGGAGCGAAGCGGCCCGTAGCTTGACGATTGGGAAGCGGGCAGGAGATTATGCCGGTATGCAGGCGGTCAGACAATTTACTGTAGAGATCGCCGGACAGGCCGGAAGCTGTATTGTAAATTATGAGGGTGAAGCTGTAACCGTCCGGGAAGCAGACCTGAACCTTTGACTTTGAAGCCCTCAATGCGTTCTGCTGTTTCTCCGGTAGGCGGCCGGCGTCACTTTCGTGATCTTTTTGAATGTACGGTAGAAATGGGGCATGCTCTCGAAGCCGCAGGCCATAGCGATCTGCTCGATGGTATAGCATGATTGCAGCAGGCTGTCCTTAGCGGCAAAAATCCGTTTGGTCGCGATGTAATCCGTCACATTCATCCCCAGACGCTGCTTGAAGACACGGCTGAAATGGGCCGGAGAGATCGCCGCCCGCCCCGCCAATGCGGACAGCTCCAGCGGCTGATCCAGGTGGTCGTTGATATAGCTGAGTGCCTCACGGAACCAGTCCGGCAGCAAGGCGCTTGAGGTTACCGGCTCGGCAGCCTGCGGGAGGCAGTAGCGGTTCAAGTGAAGCAGCGTGAGATGGAGCAGCAGCGTCAGGGCTTGTCCGCCGTCCGGACGGCTCTGCTCCCGTTCGCCGTGGATGACATCGATATCGTTTTGTAAGATTCCGGCGTGTTCAGGAGATAGGGTGTACTTGTATTGCTTATTCTTCTTGGCCGCGTCAAACAGCTTCAGATAAGCATAAGATTCGCTGTAGGTATGGTTAAGAACAAGACCGGGGCTGAAAAATACGGCAGAAGAGGTCACCGGCTCCTCCTTGTCGGGGAATCCCCGGTGCACCGTGTTTCCGGGAACGACGATAACATCCCCCTGGCGCATTTCATAAAAGGTCTGATCGATGAAAAAGGTGCCTTTGCCGCCGTATACGTATATGAATTCGTACCAGTCGTGCTGATGGTCGGGCAGCTCGCGCTGCGGGCTTTTGGTCTCCTTGTAGTCCAGAAGCAGAGAGAACGGCAATTCATTGTCGAAATGCTTGCGGATCGGTTCCATGACGCGGCCTCCTTAGCTAAGGCTATGAATTCTTATCCTTATCATATCAAAATAAGGTATAAATTTGTTTGTTTAAGCTATTTTTATTCCTTTATCGGATGTTTAAAATAAGGTGGAATGGAGGTGCTGAGATGTATATTGATGCTCATCAGCATTACTGGAAGATAGACAGGGACGATTACGGATGGATTACACCGGATATTCCGGTGCTGTTCCGGGATTATCTGCCCGCTGACCTTGAACCGCATTTGCACAAGCACGGGATTAGCCACTCGATTGTGGTACAGGCTGCGCCGACCGTGGAGGAGACGGAATACATTCTGGGACTCAGCGAGCAGGCGGATTCCATAGCCGGTGTGATTGGCTGGCTGGACCTTGCGAGTCCTTCCTTCAAGGAACAGTATCAGCAGCTTTGCAGGCACCGGAAGTTCACCGGTCTACGCGTGATGATCCAGGAGATGGAGGACCCCGGCCTGCTTTTGACCCGTCCATATATAGAAGCGCTCACATTTCTTGCGGACGAGGATGTCCCCGTGGACCTGCTGGTTCTGGCAGATCAGCTTCCGCAGCTCATAGGGCTGCTGGATCGGGTTCCGGGTCTAAGAGGGGTCATCGACCATTTGGCCAAGCCCCCGATTGCAGCGGGCCAATTAGAACCATGGCGAAGCCGGATGGCGGAGATTGCGAAGCACCCCGGTATCTGCTGCAAGCTGTCCGGGATGGTAACGGAAGCCGGTCCAGAGGGCTGGACACAGGAGGATTTCACGGCTTATATCCATGCGGTGCTGGAGCTGTTCGGACCGGAGCGGGTGATGTTCGGCAGCGATTGGCCCGTGTGTCTGATGGCGGCAACCTATGATGAGGTGCTTCAGATCTTGCGCACGGCACTGCAGGAGCGGCTGTCACCGGAAGAGATGGAGCCGGTCTTTGGAGCGAATGCTGTGAGATTTTACAAGTTGAATTCACTATAGTAAGAAGCACTAAAGAAATAAACAAAAAGCACAGAAGCGGCCGGAAGTCCAAATGTTCACCGCAGTGACGATGATGCTACAAGTTCAAATCTTAAGTGCAATATCAAACTACAGGAGGTAGAACGCTATGAAATACAGAAAGCTGGGGAATACAGGGCTGGAAGTCTCCGTATTAAGCTACGGGGCATCGTCGCTGGGAAGCGTATTCCGGGATGTTCCCAAGGAAGAAGGAATCCGCACGGTTCATACGGCGCTTGATATGGGGATCAACCTCATCGACGTCTCTCCCTATTACGGCCTGACGAAAGCGGAGACTGTTCTGGGAGAATCGCTGCAGACTGTACCGCGGGACCGCTACATCCTGAGTACGAAAGCCGGACGTTACGGCCAGGATGAGTTTGATTTCTCCAGAGAGCGGATTATCCGCAGCGCCGAAGAGAGTATGGGCCGTCTGGGGACGGACTATTTGGATATTTTGCTGCTGCATGATATTGAATTCGGCTCTCTGGAACAGGTAATGGAAGAGGGAATTCCAGCGCTTGAGGAGTTGAAGCAATCCGGTAAAATCCGTTATTCCGGCGTGACCGGCCTGCCCCTTCCTATCTTCGAGACCGTGTTGTCGCGGACCGCTCTGGATGTAATCCTATCCTACTGCCACTATTCGCTGAATGACACGACACTGCTTCAGCTCCTTCCGCTGCTGGAGAGCCGCGGCACGGGACTAATTAATGCCTCGCCTATCTCCATGGGCCTGCTCAGCAACCGTAAAGTGCCAGACTGGCATCCGGCGAGTGCAGAGATCCAGGCCGCGTGTCAGCGCGCCGCTGAATATTGCCGGGACAACGGAGAGGACATCGCCAAGCTGGCGGTCCAGTTCTCTACAGCGAATGAACAGATTCCGACAACGCTCGTAAGCACCGCGACACCGGAGAATATCCGCAACAATATTAAATGGACGGATGAGCCGATGGATGAACAATTACTGGCAGAGGTACGGGGCATTCTGAAGCCTATCGACGGGGCAACCTGGCCGAGCGGCCAGCCGGAGTGGAACGTGATGCAAGGCCGGAACGGAGATTTATTATAATGAAGGGAATTATTTGTGAGGAGATCGGGAAGCTCGTATACCGGGAAGATTTGCCGGAGCCGGAGCTTCAGGACGGAAAAGCCATTGTAAGCATCCGGCGGATCGGAATCTGCGGCACAGACCTGCACGCCTACCGGGGCAATCAGCCTTATTTCACTTATCCGCGTGTGCTTGGGCATGAGCTGTCCGGGACGGTTGAGCGCATTGGCGACAATCCGCAAGGGCTGCGGGCCGGTGATCAGGTAAGTGTGATTCCTTATCTGCATTGCGGAGAGTGCCGGGCCTGTCTGAGCGGCACAACGAACTGCTGTCAGAAAATGAGAGTGTTCGGCGTTCATTTGGACGGCGGAATGCGTGAGCGGGTGAGCTTGCCTGTAGGCAATCTATTGAAGACAGACGGACTGACGCTGGATCAGGCGGCCATGCTGGAGCCCCTGGCTATCGGGGCGCATGCCGTGCGGCGTTCGGGTCTGGGATCAGGTGATCAAGTGCTGGTTATCGGAGCCGGACCTATCGGACTGGGTGTGATGGCGATGGCCAGATATGCCGGTGCGCAGGTGATTGCGATGGATGTCAACGATGAACGCCTGGAATTCTGCAAGGGCTGGGCGCAGGCGGAGCATACAGTGAGCGCCTTGCGCGAACCGAAGGAGCAGCTATCCGGGCTGACACAAGGCAACTTCCTGCCATATGTCATTGATTCCACCGGCAATATCTCCTCGATGGAGGGTGCTTTTGGCCTGGTTGGGCATGGAGGAACGTTGACTTATGTCGGCTTGGTCAAAGGAGATATAACCTTTAGTGATCCGGATTTCCATGCGCGGGAAATGACCGTGCAGGGGAGCAGAAATGCGACCCGGGAGGATTTTGAACAGGTGATTCGGGCCATTACTGACGGTTATATTGAGGTGGACAGCTATATTTCCCACCGCTGCTCATTCGAAGATATGACCGGCCAGTTCGAGAGCTGGCTGAATCCGGAGTCTAAGGTAATTAAGGCACTGGTAGAGCTCGATTAAATACGAAGGAGCGGAATAGCGATGACTAGCAAGGAACAGAGCCAGCGGTTATGGTACAGTGAACCGGCGCAGGAATGGAATGAGGCGCTGCCGATCGGCAACGGGCGGCTCGGAGCGATGATCTTCGGCAGGGCAGCCGAGGAGAAGCTGCAGCTCAATGAGGATTCCGTATGGTACGGAGGTCCGCGTGACCGCAACAACGAAGACGCGCTGCCTCATCTGCCCAAGCTCCGCAAGCTGATCCTTGAGGGGAAGCTGAAGGAGGCGGAGGAACTCGCCGCGATGACGATGACGGGACTGCCGGAAGCGCAGCGCCATTATCTGCCGCTGGGCGAGCTGCTGCTGTCGTTCAGCGGGCATGAGCAGCCGGCTGCGGATTATAGACGGGAGCTTGATTTGGAGCGCGGCGTATCCCGGGTGAGCTATTCAACCGGCGGGGTCCGGTATACCCGTGAGCTGTTTGCGAGCTTCCCGGATCAGGCCATAGTGGTTCGGTTGACCTCCGACCGGAAGAACGCAATCTCCCTGAAGGCCAGGTTCAACCGCCAGAACTGGAGAATGCTGGAGAAGACGGAGAAGTGGCAGAACAGCGGACTGGTGATGGGCGGAGAATGCGGCGGCCGCGGAGGCAGCTCCTTCGCTGCCGTATTGAAGGCAGTTACGGAAGACGGCACCTGCCGCAATATCGGAGAATATTTGCTTGTGGAGGGGGCAAGCTCGGTTACGCTGCTGCTTGCCGCAGGAACCACATTCCGCCATCCCGATCCGGCGCTGCATGCCAAGATGCAGCTTGAAGAACTGAGCCGGGTTCCCTATGAAGAGCTGCTGGCCCGTCATATTGCGGATTACCGCAGCTTGTACGGGCGGGTTGCGCTGACGCTCCCCGAGAACCCGCAGCTACACGGGCTGCCGACCGGCGAACGGCTGAAGCGGGTTCAGCAGGGGGAGGAGGATCACGGGCTGATCACAACCTATTTCCAGTATGGCCGTTATTTGCTGATCTCCTCCAGCCGTCCGGGTTCTCTGCCTGCGAATCTGCAGGGAATCTGGAATGACAGCTTCACCCCGGCCTGGGACAGCAAATTCACGATCAATATCAACGCGCAAATGAATTACTGGCCTGCTGAAATCTGTAATCTTGCCGAATGCCATGAGCCACTGTTCGATTTGATTGAACGGATGCGGGAGCCGGGACGGGTGACGGCTAGGGTGATGTACGATTGCGGAGGCTTTACGGCGCATCACAATACGGACATCTGGGCAGATACAGCTCCGCAGGATACCTATCTCCCGGCGTCCTTTTGGCCGCTGGGTGCGGCCTGGCTATGCCTGCATCTGTGGGAGCATTACCAGTTCAGCCAGGACCGTTATTATCTGGCGCAGGCGTACGATACCATGAAGGAAGCTGCGCAGTTCCTGCTGGATTACCTGATAGAGGATGAGGCTGGCCGGCTGATTACCTGCCCGTCTGTCTCGCCGGAGAATACGTATCAGCTGCCTGGCGGAGAATCGGGCGTGCTGTGCGCCGGAGCCTCCATGGACTTCCAGATCATTGAAGCTTTGTTCAAGGCCGTCGTCCGCAGTGCCGAGATTATCGGCCGGGACGAGGCATTCCGCGAAGAACTGCGCTCTGCGCTGGACCGGCTGCCTGGACCGCAAATCGGGAAATACGGCCAGATTCAGGAGTGGATGGAGGATTACGAAGAGGTGGAGCCGGGACACCGCCATATCTCCCATCTGTTTGCTTTGTACCCCGGGGACGCATTCACGGTGGAGCATACGCCGGAGCTGGCTGCAGCAGCCCGGACTACGCTGGAGCGCAGACTCGCAAGCGGCGGCGGACATACCGGCTGGAGCCGGGCCTGGATCATTAACTTCTGGGCCAGACTACAGGACGAGAGCAAAGCCTACACGAATGTACGGGCATTGCTGGAGCATTCGACCCTGCCTAACCTGTTCGACAACCATCCGCCGTTCCAGATTGACGGGAATTTCGGAGGCACCGCGGGAATTGCCGAGATGCTGCTGCAGAGTCACACGGATAGCATCAGACTGCTGCCCGCGCTGCCTGCAAGCTGGAGCGAGGGCAGTGTGAAGGGGCTGCGGGCAAGAGGCGGCTATACCCTCGACTTCTCGTGGGCCGATGGACTCGTTACGGAAGCGGTGGTATCATGTACCGTATCCGGTCCTTGCCGGATCGAAGGCCCGGGCCTGGATTACGTTTTCTTCATAGGGGAAGCGGGAGGCTCTTATACGTTTACCCGGTAAGCGTGAGCCGGAAGCTGCCAGGATAGAAGTTTATGGAAGATTGCGTAAACTGGATGCTGGCAGAGTTGATGATTATAGAAAATTGCGTAAACAGGAAGCTGGCAGAGCGGATGATTATAGAAGACTACGGAAACAGGAAGCTGGCAGAGTGGATGATTATAGAAGACTGCGGAAACAGGAAGCTGGCAGAGTGGATGATTATAGAAGACTACGGAAACAGGAAGCTGGCAGAGTAGCTGATTATAGAAGACTACGGAAACAGGATACGGTCAGAATGGATGATTATAGAAGATTGTGCTGGGATTGGCGCATTTGCGCCAATCCTTTTCTGTGATTATGCAGGAAATTCTGCGTATAAAATAGACCCGCCCGAAGTTGGCTGTACGCGGAAATGAAAGGGATAAATCCCTCTAATTCCGCCGAAAGTGGGCGATGCGCGGAAATGAAAGGGATAATTCCCACTAATTCCGCCGAAAGTGGGCGATGCACGGGAATCAAAGGGATAAATCCCTCTAATTCCGCCGAAAGTGGGCGATGCACGGGAATCAAAGGGATAAATCCCTCTAATTCCGCCGAAAGTGGGCAATGTGCGGAAATGAAAGGGATAATTCCCACTAATTCCGCCGAAAGTGGGCGATGCACGGGAATCAAAGGGATAAATCCCTCTAATTCCGCCGGAAGTGGGCGATGTGCGGGAATGAAAGGGATAAATCCCACTAATTCCGCCGAAAGTGGGCGATGCACGGGAATCAAAGGGATAAATCCCTCTAATTCCGCCGAAAGTGGGCGATACGCGGAAATGAAAGGGATAAATCCCACTAATTCCGCCGAAAGTCGGCGATGTTCAGGAACGAAAGCGGGCGACAAGAGGAAACGAAGAGCAAAAGTGCCCCTGAATCCGCCGAAAGTCGGCGACAAGAGGAAACGAAGAGCAAAAGTGCCCCTGAATCCGCCGAAAGTCGGCGTCAGGAAGAAACGAGGAGCAAAAGTGCCCCTCAATCCGCCGAAAGTCGGCGACAAGGAGGAAATGAGGAGCAAAAGTGCCCCTCAATCCGTCCGATGTGCGCAGGCAAGAGAAAGGTGTAAACTATCTGTCTTGTTCTTCATTTATAGCTGCAGCCGTGTAATCGCCAGCGGGTGCATTAAGTCATTTGAAATGCCGGGAGCGGCTCAACAACCGCTGGCTGCTCCTGTACTAAAGAACGGAAATTCAGTTGCCGCGCAGCAAGCAAGCGTTTTCTTTTTATCGAATTTTCGGGGGGAAGTACTATAGTTTATGAATTGTAAGCGCATTCTGAAAACGTATAATTAGAGATGTCAACAAGAGAATTTATAAGCATAAGCGATTAGCCAAAAAGGGGAGGCATAACAACATGCACAAAACGGCAAAACGTTCAGCCAAGGCCGCGGCAGCCGGTGTATTAGCACTCACACTGGCACTTACAGGCTGTGGTTCTGGCAACAACAGCAGCAACACCGGAAGCAAAGATAACGCCAGTGGAGGAAACGCCAGTCCGGCGGCAGCCGGAGACGATAATGCTCCGGTAACATTCTCGGTATTTATGAGTGGTCCCGGGCAGCAGCCTACGCCTGACAACAAAATTCTCAAACTGATGAAAGAAAAAACCGGGGTCAGCTTCAATATGGAATTCCTGGTCGGCGACCTGCAGCAGAAGCTAGGCGTCATGATTGCCGGAGGTGACTATCCGGACATCATGTCAGGGGACGACAAGCTTATCAATGCCAAAGCTTACATTCCGCTGGAGGATCTGATTGAGAAGTACGCGCCCAACCTGAAGAAGCATTATGCCGATGTGTGGAACCAGATCAAGGATGAGAGTGACGGACACATCTATGTACTGCCAAGCTATGGCGTATATCAAGGTAAAATTACTGAACCGACTTACCAGGGACCAGGCTTCTGGCTGCAAAAGAAGGTGCTGGAGGAAATGGGCTATCCAACGCCTAAGACCCTTGATGAATATTTCGATATCATTGCCAAATATAAAGAAAAACACCCGGATGTCATCGGGTTCGAATCGCTCAACTTCGACTGGCGTGTGTTTCCGCTGCAGAATGCGCCTGAGCATCTGTCAGGACATCCGAATGACGGAGCGGTTATTGTAGACAACAATGTAGCGCAGATTTTTGCCGACAAGGATATGTCCAAGGATTACTACAAGAAGCTTAATGAGATTAACGCTCAAGGGCTGATGGATAAGGAAGCGTTCGTGCAGAACTATGACCAGTATCTGGCCAAAATCGCAAGCGGCAAGGTCGTCGGTATGTTTGACCAGCACTGGAACTTTCAGGACGGTGAGACTTCCCTGATCTCCCAGGGCAAAATCGAAGATACGTACATCGGCTTCCCTCTGCTCTATCCGGGTGCTGAGGAATGGTACCGTGACCGCGGAGCAGTCGGCACCAACCGCGGCTTCGGCATTTCGATCAATGCCAAGGACCCTGAGCGCATTATCAAATTCTGGGATCAGATGATCACTGAGGAATGGCAGAAGACGATCCAATGGGGAGTCAAGGGCGAGGATTATGAAGTGAATGCGGACGGTTCGTTCTACCGGACACCGGAACAACGGGCAAACGCTGACAAGACAAGCTGGCAGGTAGCTAACAAAATCACAGGTATGCACGGTTATATGCCTAAAATTCAAGGTACGTACAGCGACGGAAATGCAGCAGATCCGGGTACGCAGCCACAGGAATTCTTCGACAGCCTGAAGCCTTATGACCAGAAGATTCTGAAGGCGTACAACAAGAAATCCTGGTCTGAATTCTTCAAGGAACCCAAAGAGAACAATATCTACTTCCCGGCGTACTCCATCGTGCTTAAGGATGGTTCGCCAGCTCAGCTTGCACAGTCCAAGCTGAATGACCTTCAGGTTAAATTCCTGCCCAAAGCCATTATGGCCAGTCCGGCAGAGTTCGAAGGTGTATGGCAGGATTATGTGGACAAAATCCACAAGCTGGACATCAAGGCCTACGAAGACCGGATTAATGAAGGCATCCAGCAGCGTATCGAAAAATGGAGCGTCAAGTAAGCGGCACTAAGGCTTGAAACGGAGCGGGAAATGAACTTTCCCGCTCTTCCTAAATAGGAGTGGAGAGAACGATTACACAGGAGGGAATACTACATGTCTGATGCCGTACTGGACAAACAGGTCAAGAAACAGAAGACCCGTAGAAGCAAAGTCGATCCGGAAATCGGTGTGAGCCTCAGCTGGAAGACGCTAAAGATACAGAAACAGCTTATTTTTATGTCTGTGCCGATTGCCATCTATCTAATTATTTTTAACTATGTACCCGTTTGGGGCTGGATTATGGCCTTTCAGAATTACCGCCCGGCGCTGTCCTTCGGCCAGCAGGAGTGGGTAGGCTTCCAGCAGTTCAAATTCTTATTCTCCGATGAGACCTTCATGCTGGTGTTGCGCAACACGGTTGCCATGAGCTTCATCAATCTTGTACTCGGTACGGTGACGGCTATCGGCCTGGCTTTGCTGCTGAATGAGATTAGACTCAAGTTCTTCAAACGTATCGTCCAGTCAATTTCATATTTGCCGCACTTTCTGTCCTGGGTTATCGCAGCGGGTATTGTCGCTACCTCCCTGTCGATTGATGACGGGATTGTCAATGTCATTCTAATGAAGCTTCACCTGATCAAAGATCCGATTATGTGGCTCAGTGAGGGCAAGTATTTCTGGGGCATTGTCGGGGCTTCCAACGTGTGGAAAGAAGTAGGCTGGGGTACGATTATCTATCTGGCCGCGATTACCTCCATTGACCCTTCCCTGTATGAGGCAGCATCCATCGACGGCGCTACGCGTCTGCAAAAAATGCGTTTTGTCACTCTTCCGGGAATTAAAGCAACCTTTGTGATTCTGCTGATTATGAATATTGGACATATTCTGGATGCCGGCTTTGAACTTCAGTACCTGCTCGGCAACGGTCTTACTATAGACTATTCGCAGACCATCGACATCTTCGTCATTAAGTACGGGATCTCTATGGGGAACTATTCTCTGGCTACGGCAGCAGGGATCTTCAAGACCATCGTCAGCGTTATTCTCGTCTTCATGGCCAACTATACTGCCAAACGTCTCGGCGAAGAGCGGTTAATCTAAAGGAGGAAGCCCTTATGAAAGCTGTAGCAAAAGGATCAAGCCGCATAGAGCCGGTTGTGTTTCATACACTGAACACGCTGTTCATGCTCTTTGTGGTTGCTGTAACCCTGTATCCATTCCTCCACACGATGGCTGTTTCGTTCAACGACGGCAGTGACACGCTGGCCGGTGGAATCTATCTCTGGCCCCGTTCGTGGACGCTGGAGAATTACAAGGCGGTCTTTGTTTCAGGGACGATCTACCATGCCGCATTTATCTCGGTATCCCGCACGGTCATCTCAACGCTGCTCGGTGTTTTTCTCACCACTATGCTGGCTTATGCACTGGCGCAGCCACAATATATTTTTCGCAAAAAAATCGGCCTGCTGTTCATCCTGACCATGTATTTCAATGCCGGACTGATTCCGAACTACTTCCTGATCAAGAATATGGGCCTGCTGCATAGCTTCATGGTCTATATCCTTCCGAGTCTGGTCAGCGCATTCAACCTGATCATTATGCGGACCTATATCCGCGGTCTTCCGTTCAGTCTAACCGAATCGGCGAAGATCGACGGGGCGGGGGATTTCCGGATTTTCTGGAAAATCATCTTCCCGCTGTGTACTCCTGTACTGGCAACGGTTGCTTTGTTCATTGCGGTAGGTTCATGGAATGCCTGGTTCGATACCTTCCTCTATGCTTCCTCGGATCTTAAGCTAAGCACACTGCAATATGAAATGATGAAGCTGCTGGGTTCCACGATGAGCACGAACAATGATCCTTCCATGCTTGCGGGAGGCCAGAATAATCAGGTGCAGGCCCTGGTTACACCGGCTTCCATCCGTTCCGCGATCACGATCGTTACGGCTGTCCCGATTTTGTTCGTCTACCCTTTCTTGCAGAAGTATTTCGTGGTAGGGTTGAACCTGGGAAGTGTGAAAGAATAATTGTCATTTAGAATGATATAAGAAAAATATGGATAATATAACCGTTTCGGGTGAAGCCGAAGCGGTTTCTCCTGTTCAATACTGGTCAGCCTTGCAGAACTCAAAATACTTAAAAAAAGAGGGTGATCCAATGCTTAAGGTACTGTTTGCCGACGATGAGCCGCTTATGCTGGAAGGGCTGCGATTCCTGGTAGACTGGGAGAAATTAAACTTTGAAGTATGCGGTGAGGCTCTGGACGGGGAGGACGCGCTGGAGCTGATTCACAGCACCCGTCCTGATCTGGTTATAACTGATGTGCGCATGCCGGTAATTGACGGTCTTGAACTAATAAAAAGAGCTTCCAAAACCGATTTCCGGCCCAAGTTTATTATCTTCAGCGGCTACGCCGACTTTGAATATGCCAAGCGGGCGCTTAAGTACGGGGTATCCAACTATTTGACCAAGCCTCTGGATGAGAAGGAACTGACAGAGGCGCTGCAGATCGTAACCGACCAAATCCATAAGGAGCGCAAGGTGTCCTCACGGCGCGAGGCTCTTTCGGCTCTGATGCAGGCGGATACGGTATCCCGGCTCCTGATGCGGGAGAACACGGAAGAGGAGCGGCAGAAGGGGATGAAGAGCCTTGGGATCACCCCCGCCTCGCGGATATGCTGTATACTGGTCCATGGAACAGCGCCTGACAGTCTTCAGCTGCGTGAGCAGGTCTCTGCCATGGGCGGCAAGGAGCCGCTGTGCAGCCTGAGCGTCTATCCGTTCACTGCAGGAAGCGGGAAGCATGGATATTTGCTGGTGTCCCCGCAGGAAGGACCGGAGCTTGACCCGGCCATGCTCACAAGCTGGATGGATGAAATACGTCCCTTGTACAGCACTCCGGTCTGTTTCACGGCAAGCCTTCAGCATCACGGACCGGAAGCTCTGAATTCGGCTTATCAGGATGCGCTGGCTGCTGAGCTGTGCAGGCCGGATGCCGCGGAGGGCGGAGCGGCCGGCTTCTTCGAGAAGCAGGATAAGACTCAGATGGCGATGCTTCCGGCAGAGCTGAGAAGATCGCTGCTGCAATCCGTCACTGAAGGGAAGCTTGAGCACCTGAGCGGGCAACTCCGCGATGTGTTCAAGATATTCTCGGCGGAGGTGGCTTCAAGCTCATGGATCGACGCTTTTCTGGCCAATATCAAAGCTGAGCTGCTACGTGAAATTACTGCCAGAGGGGGAGACTATGCGCAGTGGGTGAAAAAATGGTTTCCGTCCCGGTATACGGCCAGCTGCCTGCCTCTGCTGGAGAGGCAGACGGAGGAGGAGCTGTGCGAGGCTGCAGAATGGTTCGCAGCTGCTGCGGACGGCAGGCGGGAGGACCAGATAGTGTCTGCCGTGACGGAGTATGTCCGCAGGCATTATCAGGAGAAGCTGAAGCTGCAGGATATTGCGAAAGTTCTGCATGTGAATTCCGCTTACCTGGGACAACGGTTCAGGAAGCATTACGGCAGCTCTTTTAACGACTATCTCCATGAATACCGCATTGAAGAAGCCAAGAAGCTGCTGCGCCGGACCGATATGGGTATTTCCGATATCTCAAGCCGGGTGGGCTATGCGGACGCTGATGTGTTCGCTGCCAAGTTCAAGGCGCTCAACGGCGTTACGCCTACCGTATACAAGAAGAGCTAAATCAAGGGGAGGAGGGGACTGCATGAAGCATAAACGGAAGCCGTCTGCCTTCATCAATGATATTCCGCTCAAATACAAGTTTTTGTTTATCTACTTACTGTGTGTTCTCGTCCCCATACTCAGCATCAACGCCCTTTTTTATGTGCAGATCAGCCGCAACGTGGAAGTACGGGAGAGGGAGAATCTGGGGATTTCGGTAGACCGGGTGGTCTATGATCTGATGCAGATCGTGAATGAATGTGTGGCGATCAGCAATACGGTGGCTGCAGACCGGCCCTATATGGAGATGATGGATTATGCCTACCCGGATAATGAGGCTTATTATGATGCCTATAACGATTTTCTCAAGGACAAGCTGCGGCAGTACAGCAATCTCCACTCCTATATCTACTGGATGGGCATATATACCTCCAATCCGACGATCCAGAATGGCAGCAGCTATTTTATTCTGTCAGACAAGGATAAGCAGAGTGAATGGTACCGCAAAATATCAAGCAGCACAGACAAGGTATTGCTGACCTCCTATCAGGGGACCAACCCGCTTAATCCGCCCCAGCAGGAGGTGTTTGTCAGCCTGATCCGCAAGCTGGATAACTTTACGGGCCAGCCCTACAATAAGTATTTGCGGATTGATCTGCGGCTGAACAATGTGCAGGAGCTGTTCCAGAAGGAGCGTGATTATCTGGATTTCAAGCTGCTGGATGAGAAGAACCGGATCGTGCTGGCATCGGGTCAATCCTTCTACTCGCTGGACACCAATGCTCTGCTGAATGTGGACACAAGCCTGGATCAGCGATCCAAGCAGATTGTCCGTACGCTCAGCAGTGCAGCCTACACCAAGGGCTGGCGTCTGGTCGGAACTCCGGAGGGCCGGAAGGTGAATCATGAAATGGTCCATGCCCTAAGGATCTCACTGATTCTTGCTCTATTAACTATAATTCTCCCTACCCTGCTCATGATTGTGATTATAAGGTCCTATAATCTGCGGGTCAGATTGCTCTACAAGCATATGAAGCTGGTCAAATATGAACAGTTCGAGAGCATTGATATGTATGAGGGGAAGGATGAAATCGGCGGACTGATCCGCAGCTTCAATCTGATGACCGGGAAAATCCGCAATCTGATCAATGATGTCTATAAGCTGGAGATTCAGAAGAAGGACCTGGAGCTTGAACGGGTACGGGCGGAGCTGAAATATCTGGAAAGCCAGGTGGACCCTCATTTCCTCTTCAATACGCTGAATGCCATATTGGTCATTTGCAAGAAATATAAGTATGAACAAGTCACGGATGTCATCCGCAATCTGGCGCTGATTATGCGCAGGCTGCTAAGCTGGAAGGATGATCTTATTACTGTAGAGGAAGAGGTCTCTTTTATCGAAATGTATCTGCAGATTGAGAAGTTCCGCTTTCAGAACCGGTTCTCATATGTGCTGGATATTGAGCCGGAGGTGCTGAAATGCCGGATTCCCAAGATGAGCATACAGGCTTTGGTGGAGAATTCCTGCAAGCATGGCCTGCAGTCGGTCAAATGGGCAAGGGAAATCCACGTGTCCGCGGCGAGGGATAACGCTGGCCTGCTGATCGTAGTGACGGACAATGGCAAGGGAATCGAGAAGGAGAAGCTGGAATGGATCAAGTCCCATCTGGAAACGGAGCAGGATTCCGGACAAAATGTCGGGCTTCGCAATGTGTATAAACGCTTGATGTTGTACTATAACGGCAGAGCCAGGTTCAGCATTGAGAGCACCGAATATGAACAGACGGTCATTACCATCCGGATTCCCGAGGACTTGAGCCTGGATCTGGTAGTGGAGGGATCTCATGTATAAAGTGGTACTCGCGGATGATGAAACCCTCGCATTAGAGGGATTGCGGACGCAGACGGATTGGGAAGAGCTGGGCTTTGAAATCTGCGGAGCCTGCGAGAATGGGGAGGAAGCGCTGGCTGCGATTGTACAAAGCTCGCCCGATCTTGTGATTACAGATATCCGTATGCCCGGGATTGACGGGCTGGAGCTGATAAGGCGCGTGCGCAGCCTTGAGATGGAGCAGCCGATCTTCGTCGTTCTCAGCGGCTACGGCGAATTCGAATATGCAAGAACTGCCATTCGTTATGGGGTAAGTCACTATCTGCTGAAGCCGGTCGTAGAGGCCGAATGGGATAAGGTGCTTACAGACATTACGGATGAGCTGGAGCTGCGCGTTAAGCAGAGGATGCAGCAGAGCATGCTGGCGAGCCGGCTGCTGCCGCTGGCGATTGCGCGCATGCTTGAGGGCCACTGGGCCGAGCCTGAAGAGGAGGCGGCCGAGCAGATGGACCGTCTGGATGAGACCGTTACGGGCTGGACGTATCTGCATGTGGAGGGCGATAGCAGCAATATTACAGACCTTTGCCGGGAGCTGGCCGGACCGGCAGGTGCCCTGTTCATTGACCTGCCCGGCGATCAGGCCGGACTGGTTGTGGAGAGCTCGGCGGGGGCGGCCGGGCTGGCGGAGCAGCTATATGCCGGGCTGATCCGCAGCGGTGTGAAGGGCTCCGTCAGCATCGGGCCGAGTGTGCAGTCACTCCGCGAGCTGCCTGTCTCCTACAGGGAAGCGGCAGGGGCTGCGGCCCGCCGCTATTTCTATTCAGACGGAAGCGGTCCGGTGCATTCGGCCATTGAAGGCGAGGGCCAGGTGAACTACAATCTCCCTGCCACAGAGTTGCTCGAGGAAATAATAAGCGCTGTGGAGAGGCTGCAGGAGCAGAAGGTTCAGGAGAAGCTGAACGAAATGTTCAGCGTGTTCAAGGAGAACCGGACAGATCCGGGAGTTGTACAGATGACCAGCATGGATATCATGCTGAGAAGCATGGAATTGCTGAAGGAATTCGGCGGAGCGGACGATCAGTGGATCGGTTCGCTTGATTTTTTCAGAACGGAGCCCAAATCGCTGGAAGCCCTGCAAGCCACCCTTCAGAGCGCGCTGGCAACAAGTATGAATTATATCCGGCAGCACAAGGAACGTAACTCAGAGCATCCGCTTATCCGCGTAGAATGCTTCTTGCGGGATCATTATTCCAGGCATTTGACTGTAAAAGAGATTGCCGAGCATTTCTATATCAATCCGGTGTACCTGGGCCAGGCCTTCATCAAAAAGCATGGGATCAGCATTCTGGAGTACATTCACAATCTGCGTATAGAAGCAGCCAAGAAGCGGCTGATCGAAACCCGCGACACAGTCAGGAGCATTGTGGAGAGTGTGGGTTATGTGCACTATCACCATTTCCTGAGAGAGTTTGAGAAACGGACGGCACTGAAGCCGGTGGCATTCCGTGAACAGGCCCAGTCTGATAAAGGATAGATCCATTAATTTATTAGGGTCCATGTATTTAGTATGGTAATGGTAAACGCATACAAATTCGCTATGATAGAGATAGCTGTCCAACAATGCTGTTATTCACAGGAGGTCCACGGCATAGGCATGCAGGCCCATTGGAATATCTATGGCCCGTCCATTGAAGAAATCCGCAGCGCCCTTGAGCTGTACGCCTCTTTTGGGGCTCAAAATCCTGATTACGGAGCTGGATATCTCCATGTTCCGTAATCAGGATAAGCGCACGGACTTGAAAGCGCCAACATTAGAAATGCTGAGGCTCCAGGAGGAGCGTTATGCGGAGATCTTCGCCCTTCTGCTGGAATAAAAAGCTTCCATTGATTCGGTGATCTTCTGAGGCGTGGCCGATGATTATACCTGGCTGGACGGTTTCGCAATCCTAATTGTTATAACCATCTTATCGCTAACAACAATGGAGGGAATTAAATGACAACTCAATTGAATCAGGCTACCGGAAAGGTACCCCCTAACGGTAATCCGCTGGTAGCGCACAGATACGGAGCCGACCCTTATGCCCTGGTATTCGGGGACAGAGTCTACCTGTACATGACCAACGACGCGCTGGAATATGATGAGAGCGGTGTGGTGAAAGAGAACTCTTACAGCAGTATCAATACCATTACCGTCATCTCCTCTGCCGACCTGGTCAACTGGACCGATCATGGCGCGATTGCCGTGGCCGGACCGGAGGGCGCTGCGAAGTGGGCTACCCAATCCTGGGCACCGGCAGCAGTTCATAAGGTGATTGGCGGCAAGGACAAGTTCTTCCTGTACTTCGCCAATAATGCCAGCGGGATTGGGGTTCTCTCAAGTGACAGTCCGGTGGGGCCATGGGTTGACCCAATCGGGGAAGCGCTGATTCTGCGCTCCACACCGGGGGTGGCGGATGTGACCTGGCTGTTCGACCCGGCGGTTCTGGTCGATGACGACGGCAAGGGCTACATTTACTTCGGAGGCGGTGTCCCGGAAGGACAGTTCGCAGAGCCGGGCACAGCCCGGGTGATGAGACTGGGTGAGGATATGACCAGCGTAGTGGGTACTGCTGAAGTGATCCCGGCGCCATTCATGTTCGAGGATGCCGGGATTCATAAGCGGAACGGTGTCTACTACTATACTTACTGCTCGAACTTTTATGACGGGGAACGGCCAGAGGGCAGCCCTCCGGCGGGGGAGATCGCCTATATGACGAGTGACAGTCCCATGGGTCCTTGGACATATCAGCGGACGATCCTGAAGAACCCGGGACATTTCTTCGGAGTCTCTGGGAACAACCACCATGCGGTGTTTGAATTTCATGACAGCTGGTATATTGCTTATCACGCCCAGACCTTATCCAAGGCACAAGGGATTGCGAACGGCTACCGCTCCACGCATCTTAACCGCCTGACTCATCTTGAGGACGGGTCCATTCAAGAGATTCATGCGGACTATGAGGGCGTGCAGCAGCTTGTCACACTGAACCCGTATGAACGCATTCCGGCGGCAACAATGGGCTGGAGCGCGGGGGTGAAGACAGAATTTCTCACTGCCGGGGGAGAGCAGATCGTAACGGATATAGAGAACGGCGGCTGGATCGGATTATCCGGAGTGGACTTCGGGAGCCGGGGAGCAAAAGCGTTCCAGGTTTCGGTTCTGGGCCTTGAAGCCGGCGGTGTACTGGAGCTGCATCTGGATGACCCGGCTGGCCCGCTCGCCGGCAAGCTGTCCGTGCCTGCGGCGAACGGGGCAGAATGGACGGAGCTGAAGACGGAGGTCCATGGAGCCATAGGGGTACATTCACTCTATCTGGTATTCACAGGCGCGAGCGGCAAGGACTTGTTCAAGCTGGCAGCTTGGAAATTCACGACAGAAGCATAACTAACTTCAAGGAGGCCAAAGCATTGAATACCGCGATCATTACCAATCCTGTAATGTGGGCAGATGTCCCGGATGTGGATGTTATCCGGGTCGGCCCTGTATTCTATATGGTCAGCACCAGCATGCACTCCATGCCGGGCTGTCCGATTATGAAGTCAGAGAATCTGTACGACTGGGAAATAGTGAATTATGTCTATGGCACCTTCGAGGATCATGAGGCCCACCGGCTGGAAGACGGCCAAGGGATATACGGCAGCGGTTCTTGGGCGGCCTCTCTCCGCTATAAGGAAGGAATCTACTATGTATGCTTCTCCTCCAATGATATGGACCAGTTCTATATCTACCGGACCGGAGATATTGAGCATGGGCCCTGGGAGCGTTCGGTGATTCCGGGACTTCATCATGACCCGGCTCTGCTGCTGGATGAAGATAACCGCAATTATGTGATCTATGGGAACGGGGACATCATGCTCAAGGAGCTGACAGCGGATCTGACGGCTGTGAAGCCCGGCGGAACGGATCAGCTGCTGCTGGAAGGCGAACGGGAAGACATCGGTCTGCGCATTGAAGGCTGTCATGCGCATAAGCGGAACGGCTATTATTATCTGTTCTTCATTGAATGGCCGAGAACCGGCAATCAGCGCAGACGGCAGCTATGCTACCGTTCCCGTGAGCTGCCGGGTCCTTACGAGCGGAAGGTTATTCTGGATGATGATCTGGGCTACCAGAATAACGGTGTCGCGCAAGGCGGCATTGTCGATACACCGGACGGTGACTGGTACGCGGTGCTATTCCAGGATCATGGGGCTGTCGGACGGATTCCCTGCGTCCTCCCCGTAAGCTGGGAGCAGGATTGGCCGGTGATCGGGGAGAACGGTGAAGCACCTAAAGTGTTCCGGACGAAGCTTCCTGCGGGTGAGCCGAAGCCGCTGGTGATCAGTGATGAGTTCGATTATACCAGCGGCCGGCTGGCGCTGAACTGGCAGTGGAACCATAATCCCGACAACGGGCTATGGTCGCTCACCGAGCGGCCGGGTTATCTGCGTCTGCGCACCGGACGCACAACAGACAGCATTCTGCGGGCGCGTAATACACTGACCCAGCGGACCGAAGGTCCGGCGTGCAGCGCGGAGACGCTGATTGATCTCTCAGGCATGCAGACCGGCGACAAGGCAGGTATGGTTGCCCTGCAGAACGGGTACGGGACGGTCGAGGCTGCGGCCTTGAAGCAGGGCGGGTTCAGCGTGAATATGTGCGTCAACAGCGGAGACGGCTATCCGCAGACGGTGGAGAGTATTCCATTCACCGGCAACAGGATATATCTAAGAATCGATTTCAATTTCGAGGATAGCGTGGACCAGGCCCATTTCTTCTATTCGGCGGACGGGGCGGTCTGGAAGGCGATTGGCGGGACGCTGCATATGAAATATACACTGGATCATTTCATGGGCTACCGGATTGGCTTGTTCAATTATGCAACCCAATCAGCCGGCGGTTATGCCGATTTCGATTATTTCCGTTATCGCAGACAAGGCTAAGTCCGGGTCTTGAAACCGAACCCGGAAGCCTGGGATACTGAAGGCGGAGGGGGCAATTTAAGAATACCTGCCAGAGGCGGCCACAGAGTAAAGGTGTGCAAATAGTGGCGTAATCAACAAATGAGGGGCATTGGTTAATGCTTCTCATTTGCTTGTCGTCTAGCCCGCACCCGCTCCAGCAAAACTGCCGAGATAACTACAATTGCCTATTCTTCCTGCCGGGTTTCAGCCTGTTTGGAAGCAAGCTTCTCGCGGTAGGCCCGGGGGGAGAAGCCGGTAAGCTGCCGGAACTGCCGGCAGAAATGCTCGACATTCGCATAGCCGCAGAGTGCGGCGATCTCCGCAATTTTGTGCTGGCCATAGCCAAGCTTCTCCTTGGCCAGCCGAATCCGGCAGTGAATGACATCCTCCATGCAGGAGATGCCGAAGGTGGATTTGTATATGGTCTGCAGGTAGCCTGTACTTATATGCAGATGCCCGGCCATAGAGGACACGGTCCAAGGGTGGCCGGGGTTGCTGTAAAGCGTCTTGCGCAGCTCCAGAAGATTATAATATTGCGGAGTCAGCTTGTCCTCGGACGCCTCGGACAGCTTATTGAACAAGAGCCGGAACAGGTAGTCAATGGATAGCTCCCGGTAATCGTTCTGGAAGGAGTTCTCCAGTGTCAGCAGTTGAAACAGCTGATGACAATAGCCGGGGTCCGGCAGCGAGAACGGAGTACCTACCGGTAAGACGGTCTCTGTAATATAAGATTCATCCGCATCAAAGCGGACCCAGTCATTCACATACTTCCGGGAGCAGGCCCGGTAATAGATGCTGTGCTTAGGCGGATACAAGACAGCAGAATGAGCGGGGAATTCCTTCAATTCCCCATTGACTTCAAACAGTGCCGGAGTCTGTGTCAGTACAAGAAGCCAGGCATCCAGCCCTTCCGGAATGCTGTACACGAAATCATGCTGATGCGCAGCGTCATATTCAACGTAGTGTATTGTGGGCATTGGCTTCTCCTTCCTTCGGATAGATCAATTAATGGTCAGTAAATATCATTGTTAGAAATTCGCTCAATCTCTATAATTTATAGTGTGTATCACGAGCGTAACTGAATAATGACAGTGGAAGGTGTATTGCTGGTTATTAGAAATTATCAATAAGAAGGAAGGTTATTGATTAATGATACCACAACGAAACGAGGATCGGAATCAGATCCTTTGCTATACAAGGCTGCCGCAGGAGGATATGGTGTACGCTTCAAGGCTTGCCCACAGCATGCACTTGGCTTACAGCACAGACGGGCTTCTGTTTCAGGAATTGAATCATAACTCGGGTGTTCTGTTCGCCAAGGCGACGGAGAATGAAGACGGGACACTCCGGGCCAAGAGCCTGAATCATCCGTATCTTTTCCACTTGGCTAACGGGAATTACGGCGTAATTGCCGTGCGTACTGAGGCAGACGGTGAAGCCGATGAAGAGAGTAAGGGGAAGGTGCTGTTGTTCTCCTCTGCCGATTTACTGCAATACAGCGAGGTGGGACTGCTGGAGCTTAAGGCCGATACCTTTGTAAGCGATGTCTACTGCCAATACGATCCTGAGCGGAACGGTTACCTGATCAGCTGGATAGATGAATATGGTCAGGGGTATGAGAGCTGGATGACCGACATCATGAGCCTCAAAAATGTCTCGGCTCCGGAAAAAGCAAAGCCGTTCACTCTGGATACCGTGCTTGCCGATATTGAAGGGATTCTGCCGCGTAATGTGATCTCTGTCTCCGCAGAGACAGCCCGCAGACTCTTCTGCAAGCTTACTGTTCCAGAGAACATTGCTATCGTGGTACCGGACCGCGTAAGTGCGGCTTCGGTAGAGGAAGTGAAGGCTGTGCGGGCAACGGCCTTATACAGCGATGGTACGCAGGCGTCCAAAAAAGTGGATTGGAATATGGGCGCCATCGACTGGAGCCAGTCGGGAACCTACAGAATTACCGGGGAGATCCATCAGGAGCATTATCCGTTTCCAATCGCACTTGACCGTGCAGACCCCTGCATTGCACAGTGGAAGGGGAAATATTATTTCATTGCCACCAATGATGCGGATCAGAATCATACGCTGTATATGAGGGAAGCGGATACTATTCCCGGACTGGTAACGGCTGAAGAGGTGCTGATTCTCGATTCGTCCACCCATGAACAGATTCGCGATCTGCTGTGGGCGCCGGAATTCCATGTCATTGAAGATGAGCTGTACATTTTTCATGCGGCAACCTCTGGTGGATTCTTCTATGAAGAGTCGCATGTGATGAAGCTGCGGGCAGGTGGTCATCCGATGAACGCGGCGGACTGGACCATCCCGGAGCGTGTAGTGAAGAAGGACGGCACATATTTGTGTGAAGCAGGCAAGACGATTTCTCTGGACATGACTGTCATCCGGTGGAACGGCAAGCTCTATGCGGCATGGTCGGAGCGCCAGTTCGTGCCTGTCGATCTGGGGGCCTGGGTCTATATCGCAACCATCGATCCGCAGGAGCCGTGGAAGCTGACCAGTGATCCGGTGCTGCTGACACGGCCCGACTATGGGTGGGCCAACAATCATACCTTTGTAGATGAAGGGCCTTTTGCCCTGTATTCGGATGACAAGCTCTACGTGACCTTTGCCAGCGCAGCGGTGGATGCCACCTATGTTGTCGGTCTCCTGACTGCAGATAAGGGGGCGGATCTGCTGGATATAGAGAGCTGGACCAAAGGCAATTATCCGCTGCTGACCTCCAGAAGTGTGCCGGGAGAATACGGTCCGGGCCATAATTCTTACGTGACGGACGAGGATGGGGTCATCTGGAACGCCTATCATGCGAGACCGGGAATTGACGGACCGCGAAGCTCCGGCCTCCGCCGTGTGCATTTTGACATTGACGGTGCTCCGGTTCTGGATCTCACAGAGGATAAGGACCTGAATCCGGAGCTGAAGCAGGTATCCATGGAAGTGAACGTAGGCTAGCTAGTGGGTCTGTTATCCGCATCAGCGTCTCCCTGGAAGAGTGAACGCAAGAATGAACGGGATCATCATTGTGGACGATAACGCCCTTAATATGCAGAAGACTTGCAAGGAAGAGGAGGAATTGATTATGGAATATCATGTTGCCATTCAAGGGAGCGATCAGGCGCCGGGTACGGCGGAACAGCCATTCTGCTCCGTTTCCCGTGCTGCGGCTCTTGCGGTGCCGGGAGATACGATTACAGTACATGCGGGGATATACAGGGAATGGGTCAGCCCGGCCAATGGAGGTACAGAGGAACAGCGGATTGTATATCAGTCTGCCGGGGATGGGGAAGTGGTTATCACCGGTGCTGAGCCTGTGGCCGATTGGACGGATGAAGGGGACGGCGTCTGGAGTACGGAGGTACCGAACACCCTGTTTGTTGTCCGCAACCCCTATAAGGTTAAATTGCACGGGGACTGGCTGTTTGAAGGCGCGTTCCAGCCGCATTTGGGAGAGGTATACCTTGACGGCAAGTCTCTATATGAATGTGATGGCGTTGACAAGCTGCGCAATCCCCAGGTTTGGCCTCAGGCCAAATATGCGGAGGACTCTCTGCTGCAGTGGTATGCGGAAGTAAGCTCCACGGCCACCACAATATGGGCGAACTTCGGCGGCAGGGACCCGCGCAAAGAGAATGTGGAAATCAATGTGCGCCCTTATTGCTTCTGGCCGGAGAAGACCGGCCGCAGCTACATAACTGTCAGGGGCTTCACACTCCGGCAGGCCTCACCCCAGTGGGCTCCGCCAACAGCTTTGCAGGAAGGGCTCATTGGCCCCCATTGGAGCAAGGGCTGGATTATTGAGGATAATCTGATCAGCGAGTCCAAATGTACAGGCATCAGCCTCGGCAAAGAAATCACCACCGGGCATAACGAATGGTCGGAGAACCGGATCAAGGGCGGAACGCAACGGGAGCAGGAGGTTATTTTCAGTGCTTTGCGCAAGGACTGGCACAAGGACCGGATTGGAAGCCATATTGTCCGCAACAACGTGATTCATGACTGTGAACAGGCTGGAATCGTAGGGCATCTAGGAGGTGCTTTTAGCCAAATCTATCAGAACCGCATTTACAATATCCATCATAAACGTATTTTCCACGGTGCAGAAGTCGGAGGCATCAAACTCCATGCTTCACTGGATACCCAGATTTGCGGGAATGTCATTTACAGCTGCTACCGGGCACTTTGGCTGGATTGGCAGGCGCAGGGCACCCGTATCAGCCGAAACACCTTTTACGACAATTTGTCCGAGGATCTCTTTGTAGAGGTCTGTCACGGCCCTTATATGGTGGATCACAACCTGTTCCTGTCTCCGATGAACTTTCGCAATATGGCTCAAGGCGGTGCGTTTGTTCATAATCTGTTTGCCGGCAGGTTTGTGGTGCGTTCCGAGCTTACCCGTTATACACCCTACCATATGCCTCATGAGACAGCTGTTGCCGGGTTCAGTAATATCACGGGTGGCGACGACAAGTATTATAACAACCTATTTATAGGTGATGACGATCCGCGCAACGAGCCGCTGCCGATGACTTTTTTCGAGCATCTCCCACTCACTCCAAGAGAAAATCTGGATGATAGCGGTACCCGGGTAATGGACGGTATCCCGGATAACTCCCGCTGTTATCTTCATCCTGTGGGGCTTGGCGGGTACAACGATTACCCGGACTCCATGCACAAGCGGTGGTGGGAATACACCAAGGAAGAAATTGCGGCGATGGAGGAAGCCGGAAAGCCGTTCCAGCCTGATAGGATGGCACTTCCTGTCGCGATACAGGGCAATGTGTATTTGAAAGGCGCGGTCCCCAGTTCTCATGAGCCGGATGCAAGGGCCTATGTCGACAACGGTGTTGAGATCGAAATCGATCCAGCTGTAAACAAGGTGCAGTTGTATATTAAAAGCCCTGAAATGATGCATGCTGCAGCTCCAGCGGTAGTTACGACTGAGCTGCTCGGCAGAAGCTATCACGCGGAGATGCACTACGAGGAACCGGATGGCTCCGCCTACCGTTTTGACCACGACTTTTTTGGCAAACAGCGCCCGGATCAAAATATGACGCCTGGACCATTTGAATTGCTAGATGATAGTCCGGTGAAAATTGTGCTGTAACGCAGAATAACGGGCAAGGCTCCCACACTTGGTTTATTAAATAAACTAAGTATGGGATATACATAAATTCAAGGAGAGGGATGAGGTACATTGAACGGGAATAATCCGAAGTATTTAACACAAAAGCCAGGGTATGATCAGGAGCGGGAAGGGATCAAGCGTGGCGAGATCACGATGATAGAATACCCCTCTGCGACAGTAGGCAACACGCGGAAGGCCCGGGTGTATACACCGCCCGGATATTCCAGTGCAGAGAAATACAGCGTCTTGTATCTGCTCCACGGCATTGGCGGAGATGAGGACGAATGGTATACCCACGGCAAACCGCAGATCATCCTGGACAATCTGTATGCCGATCAGCTGCTGAAGCCCATGATCGTTGTGCTGCCTAACGGCCGGGCGATGCTGAATGACCGGGCGGAAGGCGATATTTTCGCCCCCGACAAGGTGCAGGCCTTTGCGACATTTGAATCGGATTTGCTGAACGATCTCATTCCTTATATAGAAGCGAATTATTCAGTCCTGACGGACCGGATGCACCGTGCCCTGGCCGGGTTATCCATGGGCGGTGGGCAATCGCTCAACATGGGTCTGAGCCAACTGGACCGGTTCGCCTGGATCGGGGCGTTCTCCCCGGCTCCCAATACGAAGGAGCCTGAGCTGCTGGTACCGGACCCGCAGCAGACGTCCGCAGCGCTTAGCCTGCTCTGGTTATCCTGCGGCGATCGGGACAGCCTCAAGTATGTCAGCGACCGGACGCATGCCTATTTCGCGGAGCATGCGGTGCCGCATATCTGGGTTGAAGAACAGGGTGATCATGATTGGCCGGTCTGGAAGAACGGCTTGTATCAGTTCTCG
This sequence comes from Paenibacillus sp. FSL R10-2771, assembly GCF_038000205.1. Classification (NCBI taxonomy): domain Bacteria; kingdom Bacillati; phylum Bacillota; class Bacilli; order Caryophanales; family Paenibacillaceae; genus Paenibacillus; species Paenibacillus sp. FSL R10-2771. The sequence goes on along the minus strand of NZ_JBBOBM010000001.1, from coordinate 4,266,007 downwards.
CAGCTTATTTTTTAAATGGTTAGGGGCGTTCGGAATGGGCACCTCGTATGCCGCTGGAAGTGCTGCTATTGTAGCGGCGAAACGTCCTGCCGGACGTACACTGATTGTCCGTTGAGCAAGCGTTGATCCAAGCGCTGACCGAGTACTGATTGAGTACTGATCGGGCATTGATTAAGTGCTGATTGAGTACTGATTATCCGCCGTTTGCCCATCAATCGCCCACTAAAAACACACCCAACGTCCGCCGAACGCCAACTAATCAGCCTCTAATCACTCACCTTTCGTCCACCGATCGCACAAGTCTGCACTGCACGCGGCCTTGAGGTTGTTGTGAGGAAATAGTTGGATTTTATACACTTGCTGATACACAAATTTCCCTTGCTGCAACAGTAGTTGTATAAACAGCACTTAATTCATCGCAATTCACCTTAAATGGAGAAAATAGCAAAATTAGATGCTCTTTTTCCACTTACTTGTCTGCAAACGCCGGAATCCTCCTAATTAAGATACGTTTTTCCACTTGCTTGCTGACGAGGGCGATTGGTTGGATAGGAGTAGCAGGTTGGCGATGAGGGGCGATTGGTTGGAGATGAGTATGCAAGTTGCCGAAGAGGGGCTTGATTGGTTGGATAGGAGTAAGCAGGTTGGCGATGAAGGAGCGCTAGGTTGGATAGGAGTAGCGGGTTGGGGATGAAGGGACGCATGGTTGGATAGGAGTGGGCAGGTTGGAGATGAGAGGGCGCTTGGTTGGTTAGGAGTAGGCAGGTTGCCGAAGAGGAGGCGATTTGTTGGATATGGGTAGGCTGTTAGCCGAAGAGGGGTCAGGTTGGCTAGAGAAGTTAGCTTATATATACTCACTTAAGCGCGAAAAAGGCAGCCCCAAGCCATGTACATGGCTCCGGGGCTGCCTTTTCTTTTATACCTGGCCTTGCCGGTCAACGCTTATTTATTCGCAATCGCATCGGCACGCATTTTAACAATTTTGTCTGCTCTTTCTTTGTCGACAGCAAAGACATCATTCCAGCCGAGACCTTCGACATCGCTCTTGAGCTTCGTCCAGAGCTGATCGAATTCGCCCTGATCCTTGGCAAAGATCATTTTCCAGGAGGTGTTCTTCACATAATCCGAAATCTGGCTGCGTTTGTTCTTGACGTCCGAAGAATCGGAGCCGAGACTTGTATTGATGTTAGGTACAATATCGATCATATTGTTCTTCTGATAGTATTCGGTCGGAGTGATCGCGTCATAGGTTTTCTGCCAGTCTGTAGTCAGCGCTGTTTTGTTGGCTTCAATGGTGGAAGCCCAATAGGTGCTGTTGTAGAACTCCTTGGTTTCCGGGTCGACTACGAAATCACTCATAATCATCGAGTTCACCTTACTCTGGCCGTCCTGATAACCGCCGCCGCCGTACTCATCAGGTACAGGGGTATTCTCCTGGAATGCCGTTTGGCCTACCTCGGTCAGCTTGAATTTGCCGTCAGGCGTCTTTTCATAGTTGAAGCCTTCGAAGCCGTTGGTGTAATAGCGCAGACCTTCAGGGGAAGACATCCAGTCCATCAGTTCCATGATTCGTTCCGGTTCTTTCGCTTTGGAGCCGATGGCAAAGACTCTTCCGTTCCCGAAGTAAGCATCACTGTTCTGGATCAAGTGGGTGTCCGCAATCGGAACCGCAACGTTGCCGTCGCCCTGATTGCCTCTTTCAATCGTGTTGTAGAAGCCTCTCTGCCAGGAGTACCACAGGAGAAGAACCTGTTTGTTGGTCAGCTTTTCGGACACCTTGTTCCAGTCCTGGGAAGGAGAGTCCGGGTCGACAAGGCCCATCTTGTTAGCGTCATAGTAGAATTGCAGAATCTTCTTGTACATACTGTTGTCGTCTACGATCGGAACGATATCGCCTTTGGCATTCAGTTGAATGGTTGTAGTCCCGTTCGGCTGCTCGTAGCCATACCAGTTGCTGAGCCAGCGGACATTCTCCATGCTTCCGCCGTCCCAGTCCTTCCACAGCGTGATCGGAACAATAGGCTTGCCATCCGGAGTCTTCGGATATTTGGCCTGCATGTCCTTCAGGGCGGTCATCAGATCGTTCAGATTATTCAGCTTCGGCGCGCCGATTCCCTTGTAATAGTCCCAAGGCAGAATCGGGCTGGAGTATGGCAGCTCTTCCGAGAAGGTGGTTGGCGAAGTATCGGCGGTGAAGGCCGGCAGGGCATAGATTTTACCGTCCGGATTCTGCTTCTCGAAGGCAACATTGAACGGCTTGAAGTGATTGTCTACATATTTGGACAGATGCTCTGTATTCTTGATCAAGTCCGTAAGATCCATAATCATCCCCGCCGGAATCAATTCCTCGAGCTGGCTGTTCTCAATAATCAGAAGGTCCCCGAGGTCTCCGGATGCCGATCGGGTCTTGTACAGCTGATCGCCGGCCACCTGCGGAGCCAGAATGTTCAGCGTGATATTGAACTTGTCTTTCAGCAGTTTACCGTACCACCCGGTCTGCTCGCCCTGGTAGTTAGCCGCATTGTTAAATACCGTAAGGGTCAAAGGTTTGCTGTGATCAATGCCTGTACCCGAATCGGATGACTGGGCAGGTGTCCCTGGTTCGGCCGTCCCGGCAGCAGGTCCTGCATTGTTGGAATTTCCACTACAACCGCTTAGTACCGTTGTTACCAGAAGAATGGTCGTCCCGAGTAACAGCGCGGACTTTCTTCCCAGCTTAATGTGTGTTCTCATGTGTAGCCCCCCCGAATGATTAATGTATCATAATGGCGCAAGCGCACTAACCTTTGACTGCACCAATTATAATTCCTTTGACAAAAAATCTCTGGAAGATCGGATAGACCAGCAGAATAGGTGCGACTACGATAATGGTAACCGTCATGCGGATGGAGGTAGAGGTCTGCTTGGTCGCCAGCGTTGCCATCGCCGTTGATCCGGCATTCTGCAGATTGACCATAGTGGACAAGGAGCTTGCCTGATTGATGTAGTTATACAGAATGAACTGCAAGCTGTACAATTTGCTGTCCGTCACCAGCAGCAGCGTGTCCTGGAAGGAGTTCCATTGGTTGACTGCCGAGAAGATGGCAACGGTTGCAAGGATCGGCTTGCTGATCGGCAGAATGATTTTGTAGAAAATCGTGAAGATCCCGGCACCGTCAATGCTGGCCGCTTGCTGCAGCTCCTTGGGCGTTGCTTCCACAAAGGTTTTGACCAGGATAATGAAGAATGGAGCTACCACGGACGGAAGAATATACGCCAGGAAATTGTCGGTCAGATGCAGGGTTCTCATGGTCAGATACCACGGGATGATCCCGGCATTGAAGAACATCGTAATGATGGTGAAGCGGTACCAGAATTTCTTGCCCCACATATCCTCCTGCGCGAACATGAATCCCAGGAAGGCAGAAGCGCCGACAGTGAGAAGGGTACCTATTACCGTTCTGGCCAGCGAAATGACAAAGGCATTGCCGAGGCCCGGTATTTTGAATACATCGACATAGTTCTGGAAATGAATCCCCTTAGGCCAGAAGATAATCTCACCCTTGGCACTGAGATCGTTCGCGCTGATGGTATTGATAATGATCGAATAGAACGGATAGACACAGATGAAGGCGAAGAGGGAGAACAGGATATAGATGACGGTGGAAATGATTTTGTCGGTGGCGCTGACCTGCATTTTGACCGTTTTGGAGATGTCTATATCCCGGCTGTTTGGCGTAAGACCCGTCTGGCTGTCACTCATACGATGCCCTCTCCTCTCAACAATTTGGACAGTCCGTTTACCGAAAAGAGAAGCACCACACTAATCAGGCTCTTCAGCATACTGATGGCAACGGAGACGGAATAACTGCCGCCGCCCATGGCGAGGTTATACACATATAAATCGAGAACCTGTATAGTGTCCTTGTTAAACGCATTTTGGAAGACAAAATATTGCTCCAGTCCATTGTTCAGGAAGCTTGCAATCTGGAGCATCAGCAGCACGAAGTAGGTCGGCATCATGCTTGGCAATACGACATGCCGGATCACCTGCATCCGGGTTGCACCATCCACATAAGCCGCTTCATACAGCGACTCGTCAATACCCATGATGGCGGCGATATACAGGATCGCTGACCAGCCGAGTGTCTTCCAGGTAGCCCAGAACCACATGGTAAGCCAGACATGATCCGAGCTCTGAAGGAAAAGGACCGGAGAATCGGACAGCCCCGTCATGTGGAGGAAGCCGTTGACCATACCTTCACTGGAGAACATGGAGAAGGCCAGGGAGTAGACGAGGACCCAGCTGATAAAGTTCGGCAGCGTGGTTACGGTCTGAATGAATTTGCGGAAACGCACAGCCTTGATCTCGGTCAGGAAGATGGCGAAGATCATCGGGAGCCAGGAGAAGAGAATGCCCAGACCGCTAATGCCGAAGGTGTTCTTGATGACCTGGAGCAACTGGTCGACCTTCACCTGATTCTCAACCAGAGAGTGGAACCACTTCAAGCCGACAAACGGCGATTGGGACAACGGAATGGGCGGGGTATAGTCAAAGAAGGCATATACCCATCCGTAGAGCGGGTAATACGCAAAGACAGCAAGTAAAACCATAAAGGGCGAAATGTAAAGGAATTTCCGGAAAGAATTGCTTCTAATGCTCTGGCTGCGCATCGTTTCACTCCTCTTCGTATTCTCTTTGTATAATTGCCTCGTTGAAGCTTTCCAGGACTGCTATTCCTGGAAGTCTAAGTCTGCCTGTCATCCCCCTTTTTCAAAAGCAATTTCAACGGCCCCGAGGAGTGCGCTGTTCGTTGTTTCCCCTATTGTTTCCCCTAACCCTTCTATATTGATAACGCTTTCATATATGAAATCTATAATAAATTATCATCTACCTACTAACAATGACCGATCCTCACCACTTATTGATCTATTATGAGGTGAAATCCGGATGGGATCATGAGCATGTCCTCTCCGCAAAAGAAGTGGAAAAAGGACACTTAATTTTCTCGAATGATTCGATCTAAGATCATTAGGTGGAAAAAGTACAACTAATAAATCCGATATCCTGGTTTATGGCATAAACAGGATAATTAAGTGCTGTTTTTCCACTTGCTGCCGGACAGTAGCGTTAAATCATATAATTAGTTGTACAATTTCCACTTACGTTCCATGTCAGCCTGTTCTGCAATCCGTTGATTTCCACGTTTAATAAAAGCAACATTCGTCGATATGAAAGCAACGTCAAGCTATAGATTACAAGGTTCGTGTGTGATTAAATACATAAAGAATACAGCATTTTCTCTGGAACCTACATTTGGAATGATGCGAAAGGATGAATACGAATTATGGACAAACAACAACAGCTCGGCTTGACGCCTCCGATGGGCTGGAATTCATGGAACACCTTCACTTGGGATATTAACGAGCAACTGATCCGGGAAGCCGCCGATACTCTGGTGGCAGACGGCTACAAGGATGCGGGATATGATTACATTGTCATTGACGACTGCTGGAGCCTGAAAGAACGGGACAAGGATGGTAAGCTGGTCGCCGATCCGGTTAAATTCCCGAGCGGAATGAAGGCGCTTGCAGATTATATTCATTCCAAGGGACTGAAGTTCGGCATGTACTCTTGTGTAGGCACACATACCTGCGCCGGGTATCCGGGGAGCTTCGAGCATGAATTTCAGGATGCGGAATCGCTGGCCGAATGGGGCGTGGATTTTCTTAAGTATGACTATTGCTTCAAGCCCAGACATATGTCGGGAGAGCTGCTGTACAAGCGGATGAGCTTGGCGCTTAAAAACTGCGGAAGAGACATTCTGTTCTCCGCGTGCAACTGGGGCGAGGACAACGTCTATCAGTGGATTCGTGAATCCGGCGCGCATATGTACCGTTCTACCGGAGATATCCAGGACAGCTGGGAATCCATCAAGACCCTGGCTCTGTCGCAGCTGGATAAAGCCGCCTACACCGGCGCCTACTGCCATAACGATCTGGATATGCTGGTAGTCGGCATGTACGGAGGCAGCAACAGCGACTTCATCGGCAGCCAGATCGGAGGCTGCACGGATGTGGAGTACAAGACCCACTTCTCACTATGGAGCCTGCTGGGTTCTCCGCTGATGATTGGCAGCGATATCCGCAAAGCTAACGAGGCTACCAGGAATATTCTGCTGAACCCGGATCTGATCGCGATCAATCAGGATGTGGAGAGCCGCGGGGCTTACCGCATCAAGCCGGAACCCCAGTGGTTCCATGCAGATGATGTATTCATGCTGGTCAAAGTATTGTCGGACGGAGACCTTGCGATCGGCTTCTTCAACCTGAGCGATGGACAGAGAGAGATGTCGCTGCAATTCTGGGATTTCGGACTTCCGTATGCCTCCGGCAAATCGCTGTCCCTGTATGACTGCTGGGAGCATAAAGAGCTTGGCGTATTCAGAGAAAGATATGCTCTGGTCGTTGCAGCCCATGATTGTCTGATTGTGCGGGCTAAATTGGTGTAGAGAAGAGAAGGGCGTGAACATGAATAGAACATGCAGACAATGCGGTGTTCCCCTGATGACGGATGATGTGGCGATTTACCTGAAGCTGGTCACGCGCAATGCCCAGGATTTCCTGTGTATCGATTGTCTTGGAGAGCAGCTGAAGTGCGGGCGCGAGCCGATTGAGCGGCTGATCAAATACTTCAGGGAGTCGGGGAAATGTGTGTTGTTCCGTTAAAACGCGTTACCTCCGCTGCTTTATGTTTATCTATATAGCGAGAGAGTGTAAAGTGGAAGGGAAAGGGTGGATGGGGCAAATGGTTAAATACAGAACGGCAGCTCCGCATGAGCGCGAGGAATACATAGATTTGGCCAACCTGGCATTCCGCTTTGATTTTGAAATCCTGATGCCCAAGGCTTATGACAAAAGTGTAGATTCTTCGGCCATGCATAAGGTTGCTGAGGATGAGCAGGGCAGGCTGCGCGCACTGGTGGCTGTGTTCCCCGAGTCTCTACGGGTAGGTGAGGATACGTTGCGGACCGGCTATCTGGGGACCGTATCGGTCCATCCGCGTGCGCGCGGTGAAGGGCATATGAAAGCGCTTATGAATCTGTGGATTGAAGAGCTGCGGGGTACATGCGATATGGTTGTATTATATGGGCAGCGGCAGAGATATGAGTATTTCGGCTTCACGCTTGGCGGTGTCAAGTTCAAGTATACTGTGGCAGAAGCCAATGTGCGCCATGGCTTAAGAGAGGTGGATGACACCGGTATATCCTTCAGTCCGCTGTTTGAGATTGAAGGAGGAGCAGAATTTGCGCATAACCTGAACATCTCGCGCCTTGCTTATGTTGAACGTAACTTAGAGCAATTGCCGCTGATTTTCAGCACCCTCTGTCAAAAGGCACTTGGCGTTCTGGATCAGGGTAAGCTGATCGGCTATCTGGTTGTCAACGAAGCGGGCGATGATATAGCTGAATTCGCGCTGGAGAAGGCGGACGACATTCTGCGGACGCTTAAGGCATACATGGCCTATAGCAGAGCAGGGCGAATAACGATGTACGCGCCGGAATATGAGATTCCGCTGAATAAGGCTCTTGGCGGTATTGCCGAAGACTTTGTGACCGAGAACTCAGATATGTATCATATTCTGGATTTCGCCAATGTCCTGAAGGCTTATCTGACGCTGAAGCTCAAGACTACAGGTCTGGTCCCGGGGGAATTCTCCGCAGTGATGGACGGACAGCCGGTGACGGCGCGGGTGGACGAAGAGGGCGTGAGCGTTGAGCGGTCTGCCCGGCCGGGAGCTGTGGTCCTTGACAGGCTGCAGGCTCAGACGCTTCTGCTGTCACAACACAGCCGTTGCATGGAAGTGGATGCGCCTACAGGCTGGTTCCCGCTGCCGCTGTTCTGGTACAAGATTGATAAATTCTGAATAATTCCATGTCTTATAATAGAGCAACGCAAGCCTTCTACTCCTGGAGGCTTGCGTTTTTTTTGGCGTATCTTCCAGGCGAGATTCCGGTAATCTTGGTGAAACTGCGGATGAAGTTGGCATAATCGCTGAAGCCCGAAAGCTCACAAGCTTCGGCGACTGAGTTGCCGGCAGACAGGTGGCTTTTGGCAAGTGATATGCGCTGATCGATAATGTAAGAGCGTACCGTAAGTCCGGTATGCTCCCTGAACAGCCGGCTTATATATTTGCTGCTGTAATGAAACTCCTGCTCCAGCTGCTCAGAGGAGATAGCTTCGGCCAGATGCTCCTTGATGTAGGTCATCGTATGGCTAACCAGCGCCGGCATAAGATTGTTCGATGAGCAGGTAGATGACTGATACAAGGTGTTGATGAACACAAGCAGGCGGGTTGCATAGGACTCTGCCAGCAGATCCTGTCCGTATGCCTCCGAGCCCAGGCAAGTAATCAATTGGTCTGCAAGGCGGCAGTACAACACCGTCTGCTCCCGCGAGAGCCGGGTAAGATTGTTCTGTCCCAAGGGATGGGATTCAAAGCAGGCTAACAGATTAGAGCGGCCGCTTGAAAGTCTCTCCAAAGCTGACTTCTTGATATTCAGCCCTATCCGTTCATACATTTGATTGTCAATACAGATACAACGGTGCATTTCGCCGGGGCTGATAATGATTAAATCGCCGGGGACCAGTTTGTAGCAGGACTGCTCCAGATACATATAAGCATTGCCTCTCAGAAATAAATAGATTTCGTAAGCATCATGGCGGTGATAAGGCAAGGCCGGGTTAATGAGCTCGGTATCTGTTGTTTTATGAAAGCACAGCAATTCTTCCTGAATAGGGGTGAAAATATAGTGTATGTCCCGATCCATAGCTAACATTCCCTTTAATGTAATTTAATGTAATAATAGGCATTCGCGCAATATATTATCGTTAATATGCAAGGATTATACAGCGAATAATTTATATAATACAGTTAAAGGAAGCGTTTGCAAGTATTGTGAGAAAATTGGACAAGCATACGAGTGGTACAGCTGCGCTTCGACCGGACTGGAGGTGATAAGAACAAGGTTTGGCCGAGATTACACGAAGAGGAGATGGAATTAATGATTTCAAGGGTAAAAAAATCACTGTGCACCTTATTGGCCTGTGTAACTGTGCTGTCTGTTATGATGGTACCCGCACCTCCCAAGGCTTCAGCAGCAAGCGATGTGAACGTGAATTTGTCAGCCGAGAAACAGGTGATCCGCGGCTTCGGAGGCATCAACCTCCCTGCCTGGATAGGCGATCTGACCGCAGCGCAAAGAGAAACGGCCTTCGGCAATGGTGCGAACCAGCTGGGATTCTCTATTCTGAGAATCTATGTGGATGACAATAAGAATAACTGGTACAAGGAATTAGATACGGCGAAGGCAGCTATTGCTAAGGGAGCCCTTGTTTTTGCTTCACCCTGGAATCCCCCAAGCGATATGACAGAGACCTTCAACCACGATGGCGATACATCGGCCAAACGCCTCAGATACGACAAGTACGCAGCCTATGCCCAGCATCTGAACGATTTCGTTACGTACATGAAGAATAACGGAGTGGAGCTGTATGCGATTTCGGTTCAGAATGAACCGGATTATGCCCATACCTGGACCTGGTGGACTCCCGCAGAAATGCTTACTTTCATGAAAAATAATGCCGGATCTATCAACTGCAGGGTTATAGCTCCTGAGTCATTCTCTTACCTGAAGAATATGTCCGACCCTATTCTTAATGATTCACAGGCGCTTGCCAATATGGATATTCTAGGCGCGCATACGTATGGAACTTCGTTTAACAACTTTGCTTATCCTCTTTTCAAACAGAAGGGGACAGGGAAAGAGCTGTGGATGACAGAAGTCTACTACCCCAACAGCAATAATAACTCGGCCAATCTTTGGCCGGAAGCACTGGAAGTAGCCTATCATATGCACAACGCGATGACAGAGGCGGATTTCCAGGCCTATGTGTGGTGGTACATCCGCCGTCAATACGGTCCGATGAATGAGGATGGCACGATCAGCAAGCGCGGAGACAGCATGGCACAATTCTCCAAATTCATCCGGCCCGGATATGTAAGGGTAGACGCCACCAAAAATCCCAATACAAACATCTACACCTCGGCCTACAAAGGGGATAACAAGGTGGTCATTGTGGCCATTAACAAAGGCACTTCGGCTGCAAGCCAGAGCTTTGTCCTGCAGAATGGCACGGCAGCGAGCGTATCCGCCTGGATCACAGATGCCGGCCGTAAGGTAGCCGCCGGGACATCCATTAATGTGTCGAACGGTTCCTTCACGGCCCAGCTTCCAGCCCAAAGTGTGACAACCTTTGTAGCTGCACTTGGCAGCGGAAGTGGCACCGGAACGGGCACCACCTATGAGGCCGAGACAGACACAGCATTGACGGCTGCTGCAGCAGAAACGATCAATGCAGGCTACACCGGCAGCGGCTACGTCAATTTTAATGCCGCAACCGATGCCGCAATTCAATGGAACAGCGTGTACTGTGCGGTTGCAGGGACCAAGAATGTGAAATTCCGCTATGCGCTGGAGTCAGGTACAAGAAATCTGGATGTATATGTGAATGGCACCAAGGTCATCAGCAATACCGCCTTTGCAGCAACGGGGAGCTGGTCAACCTGGGCAGAGAAGACGGTTCAGGCAGCCATGAATGCCGGGACCAATACGGTAAAAGTGGTGACTACCGGTACGGAAGGACCGAATGTAGACAGTATCAATGTATCTGCCCAGTAGGGTGATGCAGTGTCAATATGGAACCCCGGGCCCTCCGCTTTTTGGAGGGCTAAGGCTGTTCACCAATGATTGTAATTTCCGTATTGATCCATTTGGCTACAGCTATGCCTTTGGCCCTTAGCAGCAGAGTGTTGATAATATCCTCTCCCCAATTCTGCTCATTCTGTGAGATCACCCGCGTAATCTGCCCGTTGTCCATCGCCTGCTTCAACGAAGGCGTGAGGCCCAGAGCGATATTATAGCGCGTCAGGCCTTTGGCTTTCCAGACCAGGACAGAGCTTGAGCTGGACACGAAATCCAGACTGACCAGAGCGCTGAAATGGGGATGGGCCGAGATCATTTGCTCCAGCTGCAACGCTGCGTTGTCCTCACTGCCGTCATTATGACGGATTTCCAGTACATCTATCTCGGTATGCTCCGCCAAATAATCCTGCAATCCGCGCAGCCGTTCTTGAGTGCCCCGCATGCGGGACATTCCAGACTCGACCAGAATCATCCCTTTTCCGCCAAGCAGGCGTTCCACAGTCTGTCCAATAGTAGCGCCGGTTGCTCTATTATCAGCCCCGATGAAGGCTTCTCTGCTGCTGGCAGACGAATCCGACTCAAAACAAACCACGGGAATCCCCCGGGATACCGCTTTGTTAATAACGCTGGTAAGCGCCAGGGAATCCGCCGGGGCAATGGCGATTCCGTCTACACCCCGCTTGATCATCGTCTCCATAATCCGGATCTGCTGCTCCAGATTGGCTTCGTCAGGCGCTTGAACCAGCAGCTCTACATTATGCTTTTTTGCCACAGCTTCTGCTTTCTCTGTTATCATTTCATAGGTGGCGTTCACCATGGGATAGATAATACCGAAAGTCAGCGGCGGCTCCCCGCTCCGACTTGATGAAGAGTCCAGGGCTTCCTCCGAAGGAATATTAGTGGCTCCGGAGGAACGGGAGCAGCCGCCAAGGATGAAGCCTGCTGCCAGCAGCAGGATAAAGACATTCCGGATCCGCATTCTGGAAGAAGTCACTAATTCCCCGCTCCTTTACGGCTGGGCTGAAGCTGGTCCCCGGAATTTCCGTGCTTGCGATATTCCATAGGCGTCATCCCCGTTACTTTCTTGAACAGATTGGAGAAGTAATGCTGATCGTTGTAGCCTACACTAAACGCAATCTCAAACGTTTTATGTCCCGTTGACTTCAGCAGCTCTTTGGCTTTATCCATGCGTGTGGCCGTCAGGAATTCAGTGATCGTCTGTCCGGTCGCCTGGCTGAAGGTTTTGCTCAGATGGCTGGGACTGACCCTGACCTGACTGGAGATGTCGTTAAGGGAGAGCTGTTCTTTGTCATAATGCTCACGGATATAATGCTTAACTTTGTCAATCAGCTCACGATATTTATCTGCCCCCTCGGATCTCCATTCCCATAGCCGCTCCAATAGCCGGTTCAAATAATGCAGACCTTCATCTGTATTGGAAATATGCTTCAGCTGTGTCTGGAATTCCTTAATGAGCTCCTCAGGATTTGGGGCCGCGCGAAAACATTTCTTAGCCGTCTGCACCAGCTCCAGGGTGATGTCGTTCATCAGGTAATAGGCGTACACGGATTGCCAATTCATCTGCTGGAGCTCCGCAGAGAGCTCCAGCAGAAATGCGGGAACCTGTTTGTGGTCACCCAGCTTCAGAAACTGGATCAGCCGGTTCCGGTCGAGCAGGATACCGCTGGCGGATGGATCGAAATATGCATCAAGCAACGCTGCTGAATTCAGTCTGGACATCTTCTTGAACATCCGGTCATCCTCGGCCTCCAGATAGGAGAGATGAATGCCCTGCAGCCGTTCCCGGACATCACCCAGACTGACGGATAGCTCCAGGCCGCAAGCCGCTCTCAGCTTCTGCTTCAGAATCCCGCAGATCTCTTCCAGGGCGATGCTCATCTGGGCCGGATTACTGCCTTTATAGATCAGGACAGTTTCAGTGCGGCTGCGCTTATAAATGAAGCCTTCTGCCAGCTCCTTCAGCAGGCCTGCGAGCAGCTCTTCGGCATCCTGCGGCGCACCTGGGGAACCCGTTCCTGCATCGCTATCCGATGGATTTAACGTAAATATGGCAGTTGCATAGTAAGGGGCCATAATCATCAGCTCTAGCTGTTCCGCCGATTCGATGGCGGCAGCGGTACTGATCAGTCCTCCGCACAGATCGGCGAACAGATTCTCGGGGGTATAGGCTTGTTTTTGTTTCATCCGCAATTCTTCATCAATCCTGGAGCTGACACTATGGAGCAGCTGCAGCAGATCCGCAGAGCTGAACGGCTTCAGACAATAATCCTCAACCCCAAGCCGTAGCGCCGCCCTGGCGTATTGGAAGTCATCATGACCGCTTAGAATAATGATTTTGATTTTTGGGAACTTTTGCCGGACGACAGAGCTCAGCTCCAGCCCGTTCATAAAAGGCATTTTGATGTCGGTAATGAGAATGTCGGGGAGCTGTTCTTCGATGACCGGAAGTGCAAGCTCACCGTCGGGGGCGTCACCGCAAAAGATAAAGCCTTCTTTCTCCCAATCTACGGATTCCCGTATACTTTCACGGATCAGGATCTCATCATCCACCAGCATAACCTTTTTCATCTTCGGGTCCCCCTGTTCTTGGGTATGCGAACGGTAATTTGTGTGCCATAACCTTCTGAACTGTCCAAGCGGATTCCATACTCGTCTCCGAAATACAGCTGCAGCCGCTGATGTACATTCTGCAGACCGAATCCGTTCTGAGCGGTGTCCGGATCCTCCGATTGAATGGGATGCTCGAAAGATTCTCTGAGCTGCGCCAGCCGTTCTCCGGGAATGCCAATTCCATTGTCGGCTACGGTGAGCATGATGGAGTTCGCGTCTGTATGTCCGCTAATGCTGATCAGCCCTTTGCCTCTTTTATTTTTGATCCCGTGATAGAGGGCGTTCTCTATCAATGGCTGCAGCGTCATATTCAGAATCGGATATTCCTGCAGCTCCTCCGCAACTTCAATCTTGAACTCCAGAATGTCACGGTAACGCATCTGCTGGATGATCAGGTAGCTCTGGGCATGGGCAAGCTCAGAGCGGATCAGTACCCAGTCACGCCCTTTATTCAGGCTAAGCCGGAAGAACCCGGATAGCGCTTTCACGATCCGGATGACCCCATCGTTATTCCCCGCTTCAGCCATCCATACAATGGAATCCAGTGTATTGTATAAAAAATGTGGATTGATCTGCGCCTGCAGCGTCCGCAGCTCCGCCTTTTGCAGCTGCTGCTGCTTGCGGATGCTCTGCTCCAGCAGCGCTTTGATCTGCTCGACCATAATGTTGAAGCTTTGTCCCAGATCGGCAATTTCATCATTGCCGTCCGGTTTGACCTTGGCTTCCAGGTAGCCGCTTGCCGTCAGGCGCATCTTGTGCTGCAGCAGCTGGATGGGTCTGGTCAGCCGCCGCGTAAGCAAATAATTAAGCGTTATCGCGAAAATGATGCTTAAGCCTACGCTGACTATAATCAGCTGCCTGATCCGGTTGGCTTCGGCAACGATCTCCTGCAGCGGGGCCATGCCGATAATCTTCCAGCCCGTCGATAGGGAGGAGGTATGGACAATGAACCAGGGCGGGCCGGCGGTCTGAAGCACAAAGCTCCCGCTCCCGCTTATTTGCCCGGCAGGTAATCCCGTTTCTTGAACCAGGGCCACAGCCGCTTCTTGAACAGGCGGCACATAGATGGGGTTGTTCTGCTGATCGAGCAGGTAGAAGAACCCTGTTGTACCAATCGTCATCTTGTCGCAGAATTCCTTGATGAAGGAATCGTTCAGATCCACAATGATGAATCCGATCACCTCATGCGTGATCCGCTGCTTGACGGCTGTCATGATCGATATGACGCCCTGATCCCTATAGGTGAAGCCATCAACCCGGTCATAACCGGAAATCAGGGGCGGAGGAATCCGGAGAATGAGCTCGGGGTTCTGGGACAGTGTCTGGAAATGCGGATTGCGCAGCGGATTAATATTGGATTGAAAAATGCCCCTCCGCTCGCTGATCCCCTTGCCGTACAGATTAATCAGGCTGATATTGAGTACATCCTCATATTTGTAGGTGTCCCGGTAGAGTGTGAAGGTCTGCAGAATTGCCTTGGCCTCTTGATAGGTTTCAGATTGTGAGAAAAGAAAATGGATGACCTGGGGGTTATTGCTGAGCTCCAGCAGCCGCTCGGTATCTTTGAACAGATTATCGATATTCGTTCCCAGCATGTCAGCCTGAAGCATACTTGAAGCCTTGCTGTGACTGGAAATGGAAGTATAGGATTTCTGGTAAGAAATGAGGCCGACAGCGATCAGCGGTATCGTGGACAGCACAATAAACAAAGCCAGCAGTTTGGCCCTCAGACTGGAGGAGATCCAGTGTGTGATCCGCATCATCGGAAGTTCCCTTTCGCAAGTAGAGTAGATTTGGCTTCAATATATAGTTTATAACAAATTCTGGGATGCCGATACCCGAAAAGAAAGCGCAATCAAAATTCACACCTTTTAAATAAAAAAATACACAAAATCCTCCCGTGGACAGAACAATGCCAAAAATAGAAAGCAAACGCCAAAGGCTGCCCGTATAACGGACTTTTGTAAGCGGTTTATAATGGGCAGAACACCAGAACCTGGTGAATGCCGAGGGGGAGGAATATATACGTATGAAGAGATTCGGGAAAATGGGAGCAGTACTTGCACTAACCTTATCTATGGTCATGCTTGGAGCATGCGGCAACAATAATGGGGGGAGCAAGGCGAATACCGGAAAGGCCGGGAATGCGGCAACAGAAGCACCGGCGGCGAATGGCGGAACCAAGACGGAGGCCAAGGACATTACGCTCGGTTTCTCGCAGGTGGGTGCAGAGAGCGGCTGGCGTAGCGCCAATACGAAGTCCATTCAGGATTCAGCCAAGGAAGCAGGCTATACGCTGAAATTCTCGGATGCGCAGCAGAAGCAGGAGAATCAGATCAAGGCCATCCGTTCCTTTATCCAGCAAAAGGTGGATGTGATTGCCTTCTCCCCGGTCGTGGAATCCGGTTGGGATACTGTACTTAAAGAGGCAAAGGCTGCAGGAATTCCGGTGGTTCTGACCGATCGTGCGGTAGATTCCAAAGACACCTCGCTATACGTTACTTTCCTCGGCTCCGATTTCGTGGAAGAAGGCCGCAAGGCGGGTGAGTGGCTGTCTGAGCAGTATAAAGACGCTTCAGAGGACGTTAATATTGTGGAGCTGCAGGGAACAACAGGCTCTGCTCCAGCCAATGACCGTATGGCAGGGTTTGCCGAAGTCATCAAGAGCAATCCGCATCTCAAGGTCATTGCCTCTCAGACCGGCGATTTCACCCGGGCCAAAGGTAAGGAAGTTATGCAGGCGTTCCTGAAGGCCAATAAGGATATTGATGTGCTGTACGCCCATAATGATGATATGGCACTCGGGGCGATTCAGGCGATAGAGGCGGCAGGGCTGAAGCCGGGCGAGGATATTAAGATAATCTCTGTCGATGCGGTGAAGGACGGAATGCAGGCAGCCAGCGAAGGTAAAATCAATTTCATCGTTGAATGTAATCCGCTGCTTGGACCGCAGCTGATGCAGGTGGTGCAGAAGGTAGTTGACGGCCAGGCGGTTGAGGCCCGGATTGTGACTGAGGAATCAACCTTCACTTCCGAGCAGGCCAAGGAAGCGCTGGCTGGCCGGGAATATTAATCAGCAAGCCTAATAGAACGCGGCTAAGGCGGCAGGACAACCACCTTGGCGTTTCTATGGAGAATGAGGAGTGGATGCAACCATGAGCACGCAGCTGCCCATACTGCAAATGACCGGGATTCATAAACGGTTTCCGGGTGTAAAAGCATTGACTAATGTGAACCTCCGCCTGTTCCCTGGTGAGGTTCATGCCTTGATGGGGGAGAATGGTGCCGGCAAGTCAACGCTGATCAAAGTATTGACCGGCGTCTATTCCATTGATGAAGGCGGCGTAGAAATGGAGGGTGCGCCCATTTCCCTGCACAGCCCGCAGGAATCGCAGGCTGCGGGAATCAGCACAGTATATCAGGAAGTCAATCTGTGCCCCAATCTGACCGTTTCCGAGAACATCTTCATTGGCAGAGAGCCGCGGAGATTCGGATGCATTCTATGGAAGGAAATGAATCTGCGCGCTGCGGAGCTGCTCCGGGAACGGATGAATCTGCAGATCGACGTTACCCTTCCGCTGCATATGTATTCCGTAGCGGTTCAGCAGCTGATCGCAATCGCCAGAGCGCTGAATATTTCAGCCAAGGTACTGATTCTGGACGAACCGACCTCAAGTCTGGATCAGAATGAAGTGGAGCAGCTGTTCCGCATTATGAGGAAGCTGCAAAAGGATGGTTTGTCGATATTGTTTGTCACGCATTTTTTGGATCAGATGTACGAAATCTGCGACCGGGTAACCATCCTGCGGGGGGGGGAACTTGTCGGTGAATATAGGGTTAAGGAGCTAACCCGGCTGGATCTGGTCTTAAAAATGATCGGCAAGGAGCTTAATTTGCTGGAAGAGCTGCCGGGTCTGGCAGCAGAATACAAGGATGCCCTGGGTGATGAGCTGATCAGGGCTGAAGGGCTGGGCCGCAAAGGCGGGATTGAGCCGTTCGATCTGTCGATCCGCAAGGGTGAGGTAGTAGGGCTGGCAGGACTTCTCGGTTCAGGGCGGACTGAGGCAGCCCGGCTGTTCTTCGGTGCCGACAAACCGGATTCCGGGCAATTGAAGCTGGCGGAATCAGGAGGTGGGGTACATTCGCCGCGGGAGGCCATTGGACGGCGGATCGCCTTCTGCTCCGAGAACCGCAAGACAGAGGGGATTATCGGCGATCTGACGGTAAGAGAGAATATTATCCTTGCGCTGCAGGCCAAGTACGGCACGTTCAAGACCATCTCCCGCAGGCGGCAGGAGGAGATGGCTGGAGAATATATCCGCATGCTGAATATCAATCCTCCGAATCCCGACCTGCTGATCAAGAATTTAAGCGGCGGAAATCAGCAGAAGGTTCTCCTGGCACGGTGGCTGCTGACGGAGCCTGAGCTGTTCATTCTCGATGAGCCGACACGGGGCATCGACATTGGAGCCAAGGCGGAAATTCAAAAGCTGGTGCTGACGCTCTCACGGCAGGGCATGTCATTCCTGTTCATCTCCTCCGAGCTGGAGGAAGTGCTGCGGGTCAGTGACCGGATCGCTATCTTGCGCGACCGCCGCAAAGTGAAGGAAATTTCGGATAAGGACATGAGCCAGCAGCAAATTATGCAGGCGATTGCGGGAGGCTGACACGACCATGAGCCAACTGGTAAAACATCATTTATTCTGGCCGCTGTGCGTTCTGGCTGTACTGCTGCTGTTCAACCTGTGCTATTCGCCGGACTTCTTCTCGATTACAATCCATGACGGACACTTATACGGAAGCCTGATTGATATTCTTAACTTCGGAGCACCGCTTATTCTGGTGGCCATTGGGATGACACTGGTAGTGGCAACCAAGGGCATCGACCTGTCTGTCGGCTCCATTGTCGCTATATCCGGCGCCATTGCCTGCCTGAGCATCAGCCAAGCTTCAGACCCGAATGCCTTGGGTCTGATTCTAACCTCGGTGCTGCTGGCAGCAGGTTTGTCGCTGATGCTTGGCGCATGGAACGGTCTGCTCGTCTCCGGGGCCGGAATTCAGCCGATTATAGCCACGCTGATTCTGATGGTTGCAGGGCGGGGGATCGCCCAACTGGTTACAGGCGGACAGATTATTACGGTAACCAGCACGAAATATGCCTATATCGGGTCCGGCTCACTTGCTGCGCTGCCATTTTCAATATTTGTCGTAGCCCTGGTTCTGGTCATTGCCGTGCTGCTTACCCGTAAGACAGCGCTGGGCCTGTTTATAGAATCGGTGGGCTGCAATCCGGCGGCCAGCTCCATGTCCGGTATCCGCGCCCGCTGGGTTATTCTGTCGGTGTATGTATTCTGCGGTTTATGTGCCGGCATTGCCGGACTATTGCTCAGCTCGAATGTTTCCAGCGCTGACGGCAATAACGCCGGACTCTGGTATGAGCTCGACGCTATTCTGGCAGTAGTCATTGGGGGGACGTCGTTGAACGGCGGACGTTTTTATCTTACAGGTACCGTAATCGGTGCGCTGATTATCCAGACGCTGACCACAACCATCTATATGATCGGCGTCCCGCCGGAAATTACACTGGTCGTCAAAGCTTTGGTCGTGCTGGCGGTCTGCCTGATCCAGTCGGATACCTTCCGGGCCGCTATTGCCGCCCGCTGGAAGTCGCGGCATTATCCCGCAGAGAAGGAAGTGACCCGTCATGTCTCTTAACCGCAAGTTTATTCCGATTGTGGTCACCATCGCGCTGTTCCTCGTCATGTTCGCCGCCGGTTCCTTCCGGTATACCGGATTCTTCTCCCTGCAGGTGCTGATGAATCTGCTTATCGACAATGCCTTTCTGCTGATTACGGCCGTTGGCATGTCCTTTGTCATTCTGTCAGGCGGCATTGATCTCTCGGTCGGCTCTATCATTGCCTTGTCGACCATGGTCTCCGCAAGCCTGGTGCAGCAGCAGGGGTGGCCGCCGGCTGTTGTTATTCCGCTGGTGCTCCTGATGGGTGCGTTGTTTGGCAGCATTATGGGAGCGATCATTCATTATTTTGCAATCCAGCCGTTCATTGTAACGCTGGCGGGAATGTTCCTGGCCCGGGGTTTATGTTATGTAATCAGCATTGATACCATTACCATTGATAATTCCTTCTATACCGCCATTGCCCAGACGAGAATCCCGCTGCCGGGCGGCAGCTTTCTCTCGATCAGCGCCATTATTGCTCTTGTTGCCGTTGCTGTGGCGATCTTCACCGCCCATTACACCCGGTTTGGCCGCAATGTGTATGCGCTTGGGGGCAATGAGCAATCGGCTCTGCTGATGGGGCTTCCGGTGGCAAGAACCAAGGTGCTTGTCTATACGCTCAGCGGATTGTGCTCGGCACTTGCAGGAGTGGTCTTCACCTTTTATATGCTGTCGGGTTATGGGCTTCATGCCGTAGGCTTTGAGCTGGATACCATCGCGGCTGTCGTCATTGGCGGAACACTGCTGACCGGCGGTGTAGGTTATGTGCTGGGCACCTTCTTCGGTGTACTCATCCAAGGTGTGATTCAGACCATTATCAGCTTCGAGGGCACACTCAGCTCTTGGTGGACCAAAATTGTTATTGGCCTGCTGCTGTTCATTTTTATCCTCCTGCAGCGGGTGTTAAGCTCAAGGCGGTTGACTCTTAAAGAATAAGAAGATTGGATGGGGAGACAAATAATTCTTGTCTCCCCATGTTTTTGCTATATAATTGTAATCGCTATCATATGAAGGAGGGGTCCTGTTGAGAACGGCCAAGGGGTGCCTGGTTCTGCTGCTGTTACTGCTGCTGGGCGGCTGCTCAGGCAGCGGAGGCAACAATACGCAGGCATTGATGATGCCTCATCATTCTCCTGCAGTGAATCCCGGCTTGCTGCCGCCGGCAGATAGAGCCATGGCCAAGCCGATTGTGCTGGGCTTCTCCCAGCTTGGGTCGGAGAGTACCTGGCGGGAGGCCAATACCGCTTCGATCCGGGAAGCCGCCGGGGAGGCGGGGATTACCCTCATCCTGAAGAACGCCGAACAGGATCAGCAGCAGCAGTTCGATGCCATTCGTGCCTTTATCCGGAGCGATGTTGATGTCATAGCGATTGCTCCTGTGGTTCAGACCGGCTGGGAACCGATTCTTCTGGAAATCAGGCAGGCAGGGATTCCGGTTATTATTGTGGACCGTTCAGTCAACGTGGAGAACAGCTCGCTCTATGTCACTTTTATCGGTTCTGACTTTTATGAAGAAGGGGTAAAGGCAGCCAAATATGTGATTGATAAGATGCGCCATCATAGCGAAGCCATCCATATCGCAGAATTGCAGGGTACCGTAGGCTCGACACCGTCGATTGACCGTGGGCGCGGGTTCCGGAAGATGCTCGGGGATAAGCAGGACCTCCGGATTACAATGACTGCCCCGGCAGATTTCACACAAAGCGGCGGCCGTGAGGTAATGCGGACTTTTTTGCAGCAGCCGAAGGAGCAGTGGCCCCGGGTGCTCTTTGCACATAATGATGATATGGCTATTGGTGCGGTGGAGGCTATGAAGGAGGCCGGTATTGTACCGGGAAGCGATATTATAATAGTTTCAGTGGACGGCACACGGCGGGCATTTGAGCAGATGGCGGCGGGAAGTATTAATGCTGTTGTCGAATGCAATCCGATGCTGGGTCCCCTGCTGATGCAGGCAGTCAAAGAGATTATGGCTGGCCGGACGCTGCCCAAGCGAATGGTAACGCCGGAGGACATTTACACGCAAGAACTGGCTGGTAGGGAGATAGATAACCGTAAATATTGAAGAAGCAGCCTGGCGCTTTTGCTCCGGCTTTTTTTTTGCAGATAAAACGCCAAAAAAATTCAACTTTTCAAACAAAAAACTACATTGTTCCAAGCCGGAATCTATATTAAGATGATCTCAGATAACAAATATTAGTAGATTTGTCCAAAGAATGCTAGAAGGGAGGGGCTGCCGGGCGACCGTTATTTGTGCGGCAGCCGATTGAAAGGGATTACCAATTAATCTTAATGGAGGTATGCCGATGTTTAAAAAGCTCTTGGTCATTGCAGTAACCCTTGTGTTATTCCTGAACGGTCTGCCCTTGATGTCTGTGTCTGCTGCAAACAATGCCACGGCCAAGCAGCCGGGGAATTCCAATCCCCTGATGGATCACAAGCTGGGTGCCGATCCTTTCGCACTGACGTATAACGGAAGAGTCTATGTCTATATGTCCAGTGATGCTTACGTCTATAACAGCAACGGAACCGTGAAGGACAATGATTTCAGCGCCCTGAACAAAATCAATGTCATCTCCTCGGCGGATATGGTGAACTGGACAGATCACGGCGCCATCCCGGTGGCCGGAGCCAATAATGTCAACGGCAGCGCCGGCATTGCCAAATGGGCCTCTCTCTCCTGGGCGCCTTCGGCGGCGGTGAAAAAAATTAACGGCCAGGATAAATTTTTCCTGTATTTTGCAAACGGTGCATCAGGCATCGGCGTGTTAACGGCGAATTCTCCGATTGGCCCCTGGTCGGACCCGCTGGGCAAAGCGCTGGTGACAGGGGCTACACCCGGCATGTCCGGGGTGACCTGGCTATTTGATCCGGCTGTCCTGGTGGACGATGACGGCAGCGGATATCTGTATGCAGGCGGGGGTATCCCCAACACTTTGGACCCGGCATCCATAGCCAATCCCCGGACAGCCCGTGTGCTGAAGCTGGGTGCGGATATGACGAGTATTGTTGGAAGCGCATCCACCATTGATGCCCCTTATATGTTCGAGGATTCGGGCATTCATAAGTATGGCGGCAAATATTATTACTCGTACTGCTTCAATTTCTCCGGCACACACCCGGCTGCCTATCCGGCCGGTGAAATCGGGTACATGGTGAGCAACAGCCCGATGGGGCCTTTTACGTATACCGGACATTTCCTGAAGAATCCGTACACCTTCTTCGGAGTAGGCGGCAACAACCACCATGCGGTATTTAACTTCAACAACCAATGGTATGTAGTGTACCATGCCCAGACCGTAGCGAAGGCTGTACTCGGCGATGGCAAAGGCTACCGCTCACCGCATATCAACAAGCTTGTCCATAATGCGAACGGGAACATTCAGGAGGTTCAGGGAGACATGGCGGGCATTGCCCAGATTGCCAATCTGAATCCGTTCACCAGAGTGGAAGCCGAAACCATCGGCTGGAATGCAGGCATAGCTACTGAAGCTACTCAGGCTGCAGGCGGCCCTGTAAGCAATATGAATGTGACCAGCATTAACAATGGGGACTGGATTGCCGTAGGCAACGCGGATTTCGGTTCCGGGGCAAGCAGCTTCAAGGCTAATGTGGCCTCCGCCACAGGCGGCAAAATTGAAATCCGGCTGGATAGCGCAACAGGCACACTCGCAGGCACGCTTGATGTACCGTCTACCGGAGGCGCGCAGACCTGGAAAGAGGTTGAGACCCCTGTCAGCAATGTGACAGGTGTTCACAGACTCTACCTGGTATTCACCGGATCAGGCTCGGGCAATCTGTTTAATCTGGATTACTGGCAGTTCTCCACGGGCACCACTGCTCCCGGAACGGGAAGCAAAGTGGAAGCAGAGGATATGACCCTCAGCGGCACTTATGCGGGCAAGATCACTTCTCCGTTCAGCGGGGTAACGTTGTACGGGAATGATGATGCTGCTGCGTTCAATCAATATTTTGCCTATGGTACCCATAATATCTCAGTCCGTGGGGCTTCCAGCAGCTCCGCCGCAGCCAGGGTCGATTTGCAAATTGGCGGGGTGACCGTTGGCTCCTTCTACTTCAGCGGAACCACACCTACCGTGCAGACCTTGTCCAATGTGGCCCACGGCACCGGAAATCAGGAGGTTAAGCTGATCGTAACTACGGACAATGGAGCCTGGGATGCTTCTGTGGATTATATTGAATGGAGCTTATAATCGCCAAAGGAGATGGATTCAAATTGAAGAACAATATTAAAAAGCTTGTAGGCGGGCTGGCTTTAGCCGGCATATTACTCTCATCCGTCATGTCGGGGAACGCCAGTGCTGCGCTTACCAATGGGCCGAAGTTCCTGGGGAATATCATTGCAGGCAGTGCTCCTGCGAGCTTCGCCACCTATTGGAATCAGGTGACGCCTGAGAATGCAACTAAATGGGGAGCGGTTGAAGGCAACCGCAATAATATGAACTGGGGCGGTGCGGATACTTCCTATAATTATGCGGTAAGCAGAAACCTCCCCTTCAAGTTCCATACACTGGTCTGGGGAAGCCAAGAGCCTGCATGGGTTGCCGGCCTGTCGGCGGCAGAACAGAAGTCGGAGGTCAGCGCATGGATTACCGCAGCGGGACAGCGTTATCCTAAGTCGGCCTTCGTGGATGTCGTCAATGAACCGCTGCATGCCAAGCCCTCTTACCGCAACGCCATCGGCGGCGACGGAAGTACTGGCTGGGATTGGGTGATCTGGTCCTTCCAGCAGGCCAGAGCCGCGTTCCCGAACGCCAAGCTGCTCATCAATGAATATGGCATTATTGGTGATCCAAGCTTGACCGATAAATATGTGACGATTATCAACCACTTGAAGTCCAGAGGTCTGATCGACGGCATCGGCATTCAGTGCCATCATTTCAATATGAATACAGTTAGTGTCTCTACCATGAATACTGTGCTTGGTAAACTGTCCGCAACAGGCCTGCCTATCTACGTCTCCGAGCTGGATATGACCGGTGACGACAATACACAGCTGGCCAGATATAAGGAGAAGTTCCCTGTGCTGTGGGAGAATCCTGCGGCGAAAGGCGTGACCCTCTGGGGCTACATCCAGAATCAGACCTGGGAACCGAATACGCATCTGCTGAATTCTAACGGATCAGAGCGTCCGGCGCTGAAATGGCTCAAGCAATACCTGGGCGGCTCGTCGGCTCTCATGGAAACAACGGACAGTCAGGATATCACGGATAGTGTGATCCAGCCGGACAGTGTGGTCGAGCCAGAGCTTCAACTGGATCTCCAACCAGTGCTGGAACCCGTTCCGGCTGAGTAAGCTGAAGCAGGCCTTCAGCATAAGGGCTGTTGCCAAAGTGTGAACAAGGCTGTTTCTGATGCGTGAATATGGGTGCTCCCCATGCGCGGTAAGACGCGCCGGGAGCAGCCTTTTTTTGTGAGATGGGCAGTACGGAGGCGCGAGGGCCGAATGTAAGCGAAAAACCGACACATTGGGCAGTGCGGAGGCGTGTGGGCGGAATGTAAGCGAAAAACCGAATACATTGGGGAGTGCAGAGGCGTGCGAGCGGAATGTAAGCGAAAAACCGAACACATTGGGCAGTGCAGAGGCGCGTGGGCGGAATGTAAGCGAAAAACCGAACACATTGGGGAGTGCAGAGGCGTGCGAGCGGAATGTAAGCGAAAAACCGAACACATTGGGCAGTGCGGAGGCGTGTGGGCGGAATGTAAGCGAAAAACCGAACACATTGGGGAGTGCAGAGGCGTGCGAGCGGAATGTAAGCGAAAAACCGAACACATTGGGCAGTGCGGAGGCGTGTGGGCGGAATGTAAGCGAAAAACCGAACACATTGTACTTGTGTAGCTGGACCATAAGGTCTTCTGAGATCTTCATCTTGCGTTCGCTGACCAAAAGTGGCACACTAGTAATAGATGCAGTAAACGTGGCAAAGAATGCCCCGCTCCCTTCTCTTTAAGAAGGCGGCGGGGTTTTGTGCGTTTAGAGATTAATTTTATTGCAGAGCGGGGGAATTGGAGTGGGATTTACAGAAGAACATGACCATTGGTTAAGCAATCATTTGAAACGAAGAAAGGGGGAGCGGCTTGATGCGCTAAAGCGGGGACACAGCTACGGCAACCGCTTATTCGTGGAATATGTGTGGTGGCCGCTTGTTGGATATTTTCAGGGACTCCATCCGGAATATGAAGTTAAGGACTGGCGTGGGAGATCGTATTTTATTGATTTACTGTGGAAGGTCGGTTCCTCGCGTATTGCATTTGAGATTATGGATTATGGATCGCATGGCACGGACCGGAGCAAATACCGGATGGACTTGAATCGCGGTCTCTTCCTGCAATCACAGGACTACATGGTTCTCTATATCTCGCTGGATGAGATGAAAGACAATCCGCCTTTTGTTCTCTCCACAATGCGGAACGTTCTGGCTCCTTATTTGTCGGCCGGAACTGCTAATAAAAGAAAAGACAAATCCTATTCTCGAATTGAACGAGATCTGATGCGGTTAGCCATCCGTAACCACCGTGTCCTCCGTCCGGGTGATGCCGCGAGAGAACTTGAGCTACATAACACGACAGTTATTAAATACAGCCGTATGCTGGTGGATAAGGGGAAATTTCGCCCTGTAGCGAGAGGGATATCTCCACGGGTTACATACTACGAGTACATAGGTACCATTCAAAGCCCGGATTTGGTCTGAAGAATAGTACAACCCGGGATGTAAGCGAAAAACCGAACACATTGGGGAGTGCGGGGGCGTGCGAGCGGAATGTAAGCGAAAAACCGAGCACATTGGGGAGTGCGGGGGCGTGCGAGCGGAATGTAAGCGAAAAACCGAGCACATTGGGCAGTGCGGGGGCGTACGAGCGGAATGTAAGCGAAAAACCGAACACATTGGGGAGTGCGGGGGGCGTGCGAGCGGAATGTAAGCGAAAAACCGAACACATTGGGGAGTGCGGGGGCGTGCGAGCGGAATGTAAGCGAAAAACCGAACACATTGGACGCTGCGGAGGCATATGGGCCAAATGTAAGCGAAAAACCGAACACATTGGGCAGTGCGGAGGCGCGTGGGCCAAATGTAAGCGAAAAACCGAACACATTGGGCAGTGCGGAGGCGTGTGGGCCAAATGTAAGCGAAAAACCGAACACATTGGGCGGTGCTGAGGTGTATGGGCCAAATGTATGCGAAAAACTTAGCACCCGCACCAACATCGCTCACCCGCACAGGTAAGTTATCCCCGCGCCCACCAAGGCATCCGCCAATCTCACCCCCCACCCCCATCCGCCGGAGGAAGTACATTCCCCTCCCTATACACCTTCCTGTACTGTGACGGCGTGTAAGAAGTAACCTTCTTGAAGATCTTAGAGAAATACAGCGGGTCGTGGTAGCCGACCGAATAAGCCAAGGATTTCACAGATAACCGGGACTCGCCCAGCAGCCCGCAGGCCCGCCGAATCCGAAAGGCGGTGAGATAGCCTGAGATGGAGGTGCCCGTCTCTTTCTTGAACAGCCGGAACAAGTAGCTGCGCTCGATTTTGACATAATCTACAACATCCAGAACCGACAAGGCAGATTTCCAATAGTTCCTCTCCACATATGCCTTGGCTGAACCTACATAGTCTTTCTTGAGGGAAGCCTGTCCGCTTGGATAATACTCCATGTAATAGGTTAACAACAGGCGAAATCCGGCATCCGACCGCTCCCGTTCATACGGCTCGATTGCATTCGCCTCGACTCTATCGAACATGGGCTTGAGGTCCTGCGGAGCAGCCGTTACAACGGGGTGATCCGGTGATATATGAATCATATCCAGTAACCGCAAAGCCTCAGTTCCGCCACATTCAATCCAGCAATACGCCCACGGGTCTTGTGGATCAGGGTAATAATACACCTCCATCTGCGGGAAAATCACAAAGCTGTCGCCGGCCTCCAAAGGAAAAACCGCCTGGCTTGTCTTCAAATAGCCCCTGCCGCTTACGATATAATGCAGGGCATATACATCACGGACGCCCGGTCCCCATCTGTGCAGATTGGGTGGCTTATACCCGTTCCCCTTCACCAGCGGACCCTCGCTGAGTCCGTATTCCTTAGCGTTCATAGTCAGCACCCGTATCCTTCAACAGTATGATACTACTAGGGTAAAGCAATCTGATGAATAAAGATAGATCGCTGAGCCGGTACCGCACTTTAAATGGATAGCCACGCCGGTTCAATAACCGCATGTAAAAATGATAACGCTTTCTTAAGAATGTTGGCTTACGCCCTCCCTGGGCTCGAAGGTAAACTAAAGGTACGAGGGAGGAGCGAATATGGAATTGCAAACACAGGTTAGGAGTCCCGGGACCGGCGGAAGCCGGCGGTCGTTTTTATGGAAGCGTTTCAAAAAACAGAAGGTATTGCATTTGTTCGTCGGGTTGGGCATGATCTATCTGCTGATCTTCGCCTATACTCCAATGTTTGGTATTCTGATGGCCTTCAAGGATTACAGCATCTCCGGCGGGATTAAAGGGATCTTCACGAGTGACTGGGTCGGCTTGGAGTATTTCGATGAATTCGTGCATGATTATCAATTCGGCAAGCTGGTCCGCAACACGCTGGTCCTTAGTCTGCTGAAGGTCATCTTCGCCTTCCCGGCGCCGATTCTGCTGGCTATAATGCTGAATGAAGTGAAGCACATGGCCTTCAAGCGGTTGGTGCAGACGATCAGCTATCTGCCGCATTTTATCTCCTGGGTAGTCGTGGTTGGCGTATCCTATGCCTTCCTGTCCGCCGATGTCGGTGTGGTCAATAAGGCGCTGATGGCGATAGGCTTCACGGATGAGCCGCTGGCCTTCCTGACCAGTCCGAATTACTTTTGGGGGCTGGCGGTAGGGAGTGCGGTGTGGAAAGAGATGGGCTGGTGGACGATTATTTTTCTGGCGGCGATATCGGGGATCAGTCCTTCCCTCTATGAGGCTGCTGAGATTGACGGTGCCGGAAGGCTGGCGCGTATCCGCTATATCACCCTGCCGGGGATGAAGGGAACCATCGTTGTTGTACTGGTGCTGACCATCGGAAGTATTCTCGGCGGCGGACTGGTGGGCTCCAACTTCGAGCAGGCCTACCTGTTCGGCAACAGTATCAATAATCCAACCTCTGAGATTGTCCAGACCTACGCATTCAGGGTGGGGCTAAGCGACGGGCGGTTCTCCTATGCAGCGGCGATAGATTTAATTCAATCAGTGATTTCGGTAGCCCTGATATTCTCCAGTAACTATATTGCCAAACGGGTGTCAGGCTCAAGTCTTTTTTAGAGAGAGGAGGAAAGGCTGTGCTGAAGAGTCAGCGGCAGAAGGATTTTGTTTTTGACAGCGTGATCTATGTGGTATTGTTCATTATTATGCTCACGATGCTGTATCCGTTCTATTATGTGTTAATTGCTTCCTTCAATAAAGGCTCGGACTCGCTGCTGGGCGGTGTGTATCTGTGGCCCCGGAACTTTACCCTGGAGAATTACCGGGTGTTCATGGATGATCCCAAGTGGGTGAAGGCATTCCTGGTCTCCGTACTGCGTACGGTTTCCGGCACCTTGCTCGGACTGCTGCTCACCAGCATCGTCGCTTACGGCCTGTCCCATCGTGATCTGTTATTCAGCAAGGTCTATTTCACAGTGATCGTATTCGCCATGTACTTCTCCGGCGGACTGATCCCTTATTATGTGGTGCTGCGTTCACTCGGCTTGCTTAATTCCTTTGCGGTGTACATTATCCCGTCCATGCTCAGCACGTTCTTCCTGCTCATTGCGATCTCGTTCTTCCGCGAGATTCCTGCTGAGCTAAAAGAGTCTGCGCATATAGACGGGGCCGGCGAGCTTACGATATTCTTCCGCATCATCCTGCCGGTCTCAACACCGGTGCTTGCGACCATGGCCTTGTTCATGGGGGTCGGGCAATGGAATTCCTGGCTGGATTCAGCCTATTTCGTCCAGTCCGAAGAGCTGCGCACGCTGGCCTTCCGCATGATGGAGGTCATCAACAAGAGCAACTCTCCGATGGATTCGCTGGCGGTAGCCAACAGTGTCTCGGCGGGTGTCACCAGCTTCTCCTTGCAGGTCACTTCAATGGTCGTGTCCATTGTTCCGATTATCTGTGTGTACCCGTTCCTGCAGAAGTATTTCGTACATGGCATCATGCTGGGGTCGGTAAAAGGTTAGACCATTATTAATTCAATCATGGAGGGATTAGCTTGAACAAAAGCAGAAGCTTCAAGATGGTTGCAGCCGCACTCTCAATTGCCGTATTATCCGCTTGCGGCAGCGGAGGAAATGCCGTCCAGGTCGCCCCGTCCGTCAGTCCGGACGCAGCAGCAGGCGGGAATTCTCCGGCCAAACCTGCGGAAGTGAAGGAATTGAGCCTGTTCATTGATGCGTCGTGGTACCCGGTTACGGAATGGAAGGGCCCGGTCGCCGACATGATTACCGAGAAGACGGGAGTGAAGCTCAAGGTTACGGTCGCTACCGATGATAAGCAGCTTCCGCTGATGATTGCCTCCGGTGACCTGCCGGACCTGGTGTTCACCTCTTCCAACATAGACCGGTTATCCGACTCGAAGCTGTCATATTCCTGGAATGAGCTGATTGAGAAATATGCGCCGGATTTCAAGATTGACAAGACCCGGATTGCCATCCATACCATGGATGACGGCAAGTTCTATACCGTGCGGAATTCCTTTGCGACCCAGGAGGAGATGAAGAATAGTAAATATTCGTTAGGCAGCGACGGCAACCCGGGCATCGCGGTACGGGAGGATATTCTGAAGGAGCTGGGAAATCCGCCGATCAAGACCCTGGATGATTTCGTCAAGGTGCTGGGCATGGTCAAGGAGAAATATCCCGAGATGGTCCCGCTGATCATGGACAAGGACTGGATTGAACAGTATTTCCTGGCCCAGTTCGGTACGGAGACCCTGCTCGACGGCTGGTATGAACAGGACGGCAAGGTGGAATATGCGATCAGGCAGCCCAAGATGCTGGACTTCTTCAAGTTCATGAATAGCCTGTACCGCAATGGCTATATCCTGGCTGAGAATTTCGCACTGGCCAATGACCAGATTGATGATCAATATGCTACGGGCGGCAAAGCCTTCGCCCATAGCCATACCGTATCCACCGCAGATACCGATAACATCAAGATCAAGAGCAATCAGGGGAACTTCTCCTTCAAGATGCTGCCAAGCGTATTGTCGAAGGATGCCAAGGTAGTCAGCTCAGGACTCGGCTTCTCCGGAACCTTCATCACCAAGAAGAATAGGGACCCGGAGGCCTCCATCAAATTCATCCAGTATCTGGCCAGCGACGAGGGCAAGAAGCTGACGATGTTCGGAGTCGAAGGGGTACACTGGACCTGGAATGAAGAGGGCCACCCCGACTTCAAATATAATCCGTCCGATGCCGATTTTGTGAACAGCAACGGGATTAAGTGGTGGTATCTCTATAACGATGGGGTTACCGAGGGCATGCTGTCTTATGTTCCTGAGCTGCAGAAGACGCAGGCGCTGATGGATCTGAAGTCCGTCAGAATCTATAAGCCGGAGATCGGGCTGATCCAGACCCAGCCGGATTCACAGGAGAAGACCATCAAGACGAAGATTGACGAGATGGTCAAGAATGAGAAGGTCAAGATCTATCTGGCAGAATCGGAGGAGGCGGCAGTGGCAGCCTATGAGAATATGCTGAAGAATGCAGAGAACATAGGGCTGCAGAAGCTCACCGACTGGGCGAATACAACCTATCAGAAGAAAAAAGAATTATTCAAGTAAGGGAATTCCTGCCGGTAGAGACCTGTCTCTACCGGGTTTTACATGTTCATGGTAGGATTAGAAAAAAAGAAGTCGGGCACCGGGGGGGGACAGGCTGCCGTGAGCATTGTACGCAAAATGATATTAGGATATATCCTGCTGATTTTTATTCCGGTCGTTACCTTCGGCTATTATTATTACAGCAAGCTCTATGACAGTGTAAGCAGACAGTTTGTGGAGAGCCGTCAGAAGATACTGGAGCAGGCCTATTCCAATATGAAGGCGGATCTGGCCCGGATCGATTCCACCCAGCGGA
Organism: Paenibacillus sp. FSL R10-2771; assembly: GCF_038000205.1. NCBI lineage: Bacteria > Bacillati > Bacillota > Bacilli > Caryophanales > Paenibacillaceae > Paenibacillus > Paenibacillus sp. FSL R10-2771. Next base: position 4,234,789 of record NZ_JBBOBM010000001.1, on the reverse strand, counting down.
TGCTCCAGTACAACCCGTATGTCACTGACTATCTGGACGGCAGCTATGAGACGGACTCAGAGAGCATATATGCCTATAACCGTTATATTAATCCGGTGATTCTGCAATCGCTTAATATCAGTCCGGAGATCGACACGTTCAGAATCTATATAACCAAGCAAGGCGTGCTGCCCATTACTGACCGGCTGCTCGAACTATCAGCGCTGGATGAACAGGGTGCCGAGGCTACCCGTATGCTGCGGCCGGGACAGGGCAAATGGATACTCCCCGACTCCAAGGTCGAAGCACCCCCGCTGGTGTTCTATCAGAACATATATAATCATGACTTTACCGAGATTGTCGGACTGCTGGAGCTGCGGGTCGGCAGTGAGCTGATCCGCAAATTCTACCGGGCGACAGGCGGAGGGGATTGGACCGCGCTGCTTCTGCCGCCGGAGAGGGAAGGCATTCCCTCGGCGGTTGATCCTGCAACCTGGGCAAGAATGGCATCGGAGGAGTCGCAGACGTATTTCATCAACCGTAAGGTCATCGTCAACCAGCTGTTCATTCAGGAGCTGGGTGTCCGGGTCGCCGTGATCGGCAAGGTATCCGAGGTGTTCCGTTCGATCAGGAGCCAGGAGATCGTGATGATTACCACCTTCGCCGTCCTGCTGGCGTTATTGTCTTTTGCTTATTACACGCTGGCTGCGACGATCACTAAGCGCGTCCTCCGGCTGGCCCGGCATATGCGCAACCTGAATGATGATAATCTGAAGCAGTCGATCAGCAAGGAAGACAAGCCGGGCCGCAAGGATGAGATCAGTTTCCTCACCGAGACTTATAATTCCATGCTCCTGCGTATGGATGAGCTGATCAACAATGTCCACCGTGCGGAGCTGCGCAATAAGGAAGCCGCTTACAAAGTCCTTCAGGCCCAGATCAAGCCGCATTTCCTCTATAATACGCTGGAGACGATCCGGATGCTGGCGGAATCCAACAACGACCAGGAAGTGGCTGAAATCTCGTACTGGTTTGGCAAGCTGATGCGGTACAGCCTGTCCGCCCAAGAGGATCATACGGTCCTCTCCCAAGAGATTGAGACTGTGGTCTTCTACCTCAATATTCATAAAATGCGGCTGCAGAAGAGACTGACCTATGAGGTCGATATCGCTGTGGCTGCCGAGCAGATGAGCTGTCCAAGGTTCATCCTCCAGCCGCTGGTCGAGAATAGCATCATCCATGGAGCCTCCGTGACGCTCCGGCCTGTCCATATCCGCATTCAGGCCGCCGAGACGGAGGACGAGATAAGGATAAGTGTGTCGGACAGCGGCATAGGGATTCCCGAAGACCGGTTGCAGCAGATCCACAGCCGGTTATCCCAGGGAGATGAGGTGAAGCCCCGGGAGGAGGCGGAAGGAGGCGTGGGGCTGTATAACGTCAGCGAGCGGATTAAATCGTTCTATGGCGGAGCTTCCCGGCTGGTTCTGGAGAGTGAGGAGGGCAAGGGTACCTGCTTGACTATTATCATAGCGAAAGGGGCGGCGAGCGAGCATGCGAATCTTAATAGTAGACGATGAGCCGATCATCCTTGGAGGACTGGTCAAGGTGATTGGCGCAGCCGCGCCGGTCGGAACTGAAATCCGGGAGGCCGGCGACGCCTTCGAGGCTCTTGGGATCATGAAGGAATACATGCCGGATGTTACGGTAACCGATCTGCATATGCCGGAGAAAAACGGGTTTGAAATGATGGAGGAGGCCAAGGAGAACGGTTTATGTGAGCGCTTCATTATTCTTACGGGATATGATGATTTTGAATACGCCCGCCGGGCGCTCCGTTACGGCGTGGTGGACTACCTGCTGAAGCCAGTGGACAAGGAGGAGGTGTCCCGTCTGCTGAGTCAAGTGAACCGGGATCTTCCCTCTATGGACAGCACGGACTGTCCTCCTCATGCCAAACGGATTCTTGCGTATACCCGAATGAATTATATGAACGACCTTTCCCTCGATCATCTGGCCGACCTGATGAAGCTTCATCCCAACTACATCAGCAACCTCTTCAAGAAGGTGACCGGCGATACGTTTGTGAATTATCTGAATGCCACCCGGATCAAAGAAGCGCAAAAGCTGCTTAGTGCCCACCGTGATCTGCCAGTTAGCGAGATCGGGCGCCGGGTCGGGTATGAGAATAAGCATTACTTCAATAAAGTATTCAAGAAATATACCGGCAGTACACCGGGTGCCTACCGGGAGGCGCATTGAAGCCTTAGCCCGGAGGGGCGGCGAGCAGAATGCGGGATTCATGCTATCATCTCATCCCGCGTTTTGCCTTCATGCACTTCAGATTATAGGTGCGGCCGTAGGCTTTGGCGTATCTGATCATTTGGTCAAGCATACGGGTGTCCTTCAGTTTGGTGAACGGGCAGGGATCGGGGGCGGTATTCACTTCCAGAATCCATGGGCTAAGCCGCCGGTCTAAGGCGAAATCTACGCCGATTTCATTCAGCGCCGGATAGGCAGAGCTTAACTGAATGGCAGACTTCACGCCAAGTTCGTTCATTTGCGTAATCAGAGCGCTGTGCTTCTTCAGGCTGGTGTGAACGCCAAGCAGTTCCTCGACCGGATATATGGTCCCGCCCTGACTTCCATTCGTAACCACCTTCTGCGGATGCGCGACGCGTCCTGCCGCTCCTGTAGCTTCCCACTTTCCCTGAGGATTGCGCTGCACCATTACGCGGATATCAAACGGCCGCCCGCCGTATGTCAGAAGACGGATACCCTTCTGTACTAAATAGGATTTCCCTCCGGTCTCCTCCATGATTGCTTGATATGCCTTGTCATAATCAGCGAATGTGCTCACCCGTGTACCTGCCTGATAGCGGTAGGTGCATTTTTGCGTCACGACAGAATCTCTCCCGCCAGAGCTGCCCCGGCTTGCAGGTGTCCTCTGTTCAACCCGGATAACCCCCTCGCCAAGTGAGCCGCAGCAGGGCTTAATATATACCATCTGGTATTTCTGCAGCATTGCATGCAGAACACTCCGGCTCATTCTTCGTGTGTCCGGGATATGCCTCTTTAATTCCGGCTTCTCCGCCAGTACTCTTGTCTTCGTCAGTTTACTGGAAATCCGGCTGATCTGCTTCTTCATCGTAACCCTCCGTCCGGTAGCTTCTTATAGGCCATAGTACGGCAGAGAGCGGGCTTTTGATTGGGCAGACGTGATGGGCAGAACACACCGGGAGATTGCTACATATGTTATTGAAGGTGTGAATCCAAGAGGCTGCGGCATGCAGCCGGAGCAGGAGGCATCCATGATGCTGATGGACAATTGGCGGGATAAAGTACTTGAAGTCATCGGGCAGTTTCCCTGGTACAAGGGGCTTATTAGCAGCAGTGAGACTATGAATTACAGTCTGCAGAACCTTCCCCTGATGACCTCGGACATTCTTGAAACCCATTATTATAGCAGCTCACCCGATGCTTCGCTCGCCGTATACCGGACATCGGGTACAAGTACAGGCCGGCGTAAGGCTATAGTCTACTCAGAAGAAGATGACGCCCATTATATCAATATCAAAACCAAGCTGTTCGGTGAGTTGATTGCAGGAAGCGGATGTACTAGGGCGCTGGCCGATATGGGAACCGGACATGCTGCGAATACGGCGCTGGCCATTTTCGAACGGCTGGGACTTGTCAACAGCTCAATCCCCTTCGAGCTGCCGATAGAGCAGCATATCGGGCGGATTCAGGCATTTAAGCCCGACCTGCTGTATACGATGCCCTCTATTCTGGACCATATCGTATATGCTGCTGAAGATCCGCGTTCGCTCGGAATCCGCAAGATCATTCTGGTTGGTGAGATCGCTACAGTGGAGTGGCAGCGGAATATGGCCCGGCTGTTCGGCCTTGAGCCGCAGGACATTACCGATACGTACGGGTCTATTGAAATCGGCACAATCGCGTACTATTCGCATGATCTGGGCCGGTATATCTTTGCTGACGGAATTGTTGCGGAAGTCATCGGAACTGAGGCATTAGGGGAAGGGCTGGACCCTCTGGGAGTTGGCGAAGGCATCCTGGTGCTTACCTCAGCTGTCCGCAGGCTGCTGCCCGCTATCCGTTTTGTTACCTATGATGTCGTAAGGGATTTCAGGACAGTGAAGATAGACGGGACGGAGAAGCAGAGCTTCGGATCTATCGTCAAACGGGTGGGCCGCGAGCTGAAGCACGGGGAGAAGATCAGTATCTACGATATTGAACAGGTGGTCTACCGTCATCTCCAGGATGCAATGATCCGGGTCCAGGTCAGCAATAATGCTTTAACTGTGTATATCCAGAGCAGATCTGCGGTTCCATCCGCAGTTCCGGCGATCAGGGAAGAAATCAGGGAATGCATTCCGGAAATCGGTCTGATGATCCGCAATCATCTGCTTGACGATATTGACGTCATTCTGGCAGCAGAGGACGGGAAGCTCCAGACCGGACAGGTGAAGAACAAGAAGCTGTATTATCAGAAGGATGGAGTCAATGACAGGGCAGAGCTGAACCTGGACACCGGTATCTTGTCGGCCATCGGCAAGACGCCTTTGATCAGGCTGGACCATCTGTTTCCGCGAGGCGGGTTCAGCGTATACGCGAAGATGGAGCTGATGAACCCGGGAGGAAGCGCGAAAGACCGTCCGGCACTGTGGATGATCCGGGAGGCTTGGAAGGAAGGGCTCATCGGGCCGGGTACAGTCATCATTGAATCAAGTTCGGGAAATATGGCGATCAGCCTGGCTATGATCTGCAAATATCTGGGAATGAGCTTCATCAGTGTTGTGGATTCCAGGACGACAGAGATGAATCTTCAGATTCTGAGGGCCCTGGACGCAACCATCGATTATGTTGCCTGTCCCGATCCCGAAACAGGGGAATTTCTGCCGGCCAGACTGAAGCGAGTGCAGCAGCTGCTCGCGGAGGTGCCGGGCAGCTACTGGCCGAACCAGTATGCGAACCCCAATAATTATCTGTCCCATTATCATACAACCATGAAAGAGATCGTGACTGAGCTTGGACAGGTGGATTATCTGTTCTGTGCTGTCAGTACATGCGGGACGATCCGCGGGCTTGCAGAATACGTGAAGGACAACGGGCTGCAGACCCGGATTGTGGCTGTTGATGCGGCGGGCAGCGCAATTTTTGGCGGCAATCAGGAGAAACGGCGGTTCCCCGGACTTGGTGCCGGCATTGTGCCGCCTTTTTGCAGAACAGATTTGATTGACCATATTGTGCATGTTAACGATTCCGATATGGTTCAGGGCTGCCGGGCGCTTGCGCGGAAGGAATCCATTCTGGCCGGAGCGTCCTCCGGGGCAGTTCTTGCGGCCATCCGGCAGATGAAGCAGCAGCTCACTCCCCGAGCTGTCTGCGCCGCTATTCTGCACGATAAGGGTGAACGTTATCTCGATACGGTATTCTCGGATTCCTGGGTTCAGAGCCAGTTCGGACAACAGCTGCCGCCAGCAGATGAAGAGTTCCTAACTTGAGCGCATAAGGAGGAGACAGGTTGCTGTACTTAAATGACCAGGATCTGCGGGCAGTGGGCCTGAATTGGGCTGCTCTTGCAGAATCAGCAGAAGCTGCGGTGCACCTCATTCATACCGGTGATTATGTGCAGCCGGTAAAGCCCTACCTGAGGTACAAGAATCCCCGTAACCGGATCATTGCCATGCCGGCTTATGCCGGGGGGAATGTCAATACAGCCGGGATCAAATGGATTTCCAGCTTCCCTGACAATATCAGGTCGGGTCTCCCGCGTGCGCATAGTATCATCGTATTAAATGACCAGGGTACGGGCCAGCCCTCAGCTATTCTGAACTCGCCGCTTCCGAGCATCGTCAGAACGGCTTCTGTCAGCGGGCTGATGATCCGCCATGTGCTGCAGAGCCGTTCAATGGAGCGGATTCAGCTTGGCATTATCGGCTGGGGGCCTATCGGGCAATATCATTGTCAGATGGTTATGGCTCTGTTCGGAGACCGGATTGAACGGGTCCGTATCTACGATATACGGGGAGCAGACTTGTCAGGAATTCCATCTCCATACATGGAGCGGATGGAAGTGGCAGAGACGTGGGCGGATGTCTACTTGCATTCTAATATTCTTATCACCTGTACAGTGCCCGATCACCGGTATATTGATATTCCCCCCGCCAAAGGCATGCTGCTGCTGAATGTTTCACTGCGTGATTACAAGCCGGAGGCGCTGGCTTCACTGAAAGCGATCATCGTCGACGACTGGGAGGAAGTATGCCGGGAGAATACGGATATCGAGCAGCTTCACCTGGAACAGGGGCTGACCCGTTCCGGAACACAGACGCTTGCCGATGTCGTCTGCCGCCGCAGTCTCAGTACATTCGCCGCCGATGATCCAATCCTTTTCTGTCCGATGGGCATGGCTGTTTTTGATATCGCTGTGGCGGTGCATTATGTTAAAAAGGCGAGAGAAATGGGGATTGGGACTGAGCTGGCTTAAACGGTGAATGTCCTGGATCTATGCATAATTTCGTCCCCTCCAGCAAATACCAACAGGAGGGGGATGGATGCCGCATGGAACAACAACAAACAGCCAAAGAGCATAATGAGCCAGAGAGATTGTATCCGGATCTTGCGTTCAACGTAGAACGGATGGAGCTGGAGTTTCTGGGTTGCTCTGATATTATGTACCGGAATTGCAGCATTGACGGGACCAACCGGGCAACACTGATCTATGTGGACGGGATGTGCGATACGCATGCCGTGGATGAATTTGTGCTGCAGCCGCTGCTGGAGCATTTCCGCAGAAGCACTAAGGTCAATGAAGGCAGAGAGGCAGAGCTGAAAGAGGTCTTTATTCCGACGCTGCAAATCCGCATAGTCTATGATACGAAGGAAGTCATCCAGGCCGTTCTGCGCGGGGAGACGGTTATTTTCACAGAGGGCAATGCTTTTGCGATGGTGGCCAGCCTGATCAAGATGGAGAAACGTTCGATTGAGGAGGCTACTTCGGAGAAGGTTGTCCGCGGCCCGCGGGATGCATTCATGGAAACGCTGCGGACCAATACCTCCCTCCTCCGGCGGCGTATCCGCTCCTCCAAGCTGAAGCTGGAAAGTATGACACTCGGCAGTATCACGGAAACGGATATTGTAATCGGCTATATGGAGGGTATCGTCAAGGAGAGCCTGATCAAGGAAGTGAGAGCCCGTCTGCAAAAAATCCAAATTGACGGGATCATTCATTCCAGCAATATCGAAGAATACATTGAGGATAACGTGTTCTCGCCTTTTCCGCAGATTCAGAATACCGAGCGGCCCGATGTGGCGGTCTCCAGCCTGCTGGAAGGCAAGGTTATTATTATTACGGACAACACGCCGTTTGTGCTCATCGTTCCAATGACCTATTGGTCCGGGCTGCAGGCTGTAGATGATTATACCGACAGATTTATGTATGCCTCCTTTGTGCGCTGGATCAGATATACCTTCGTCCATACTTCACTTTTGTTGCCTTCCCTTTATGTGGCATTGACCACTTACCATCTGCAGGTCGTGCCTACACCGCTCGTGGTCAGTATTGCCTTTGCCAGAGAAGGCGTTCCACTTCCGGCAGTGTTTGAGGCTCTGATTATGGAGTTTATCTTCGAGGGTCTGCGTGAAGCAGGGATCAGGCTGCCCCAGCAGGTAGGGCCTGCGGTGAGTATTGCCGGAGCCCTTGTTATTGGACAAGCGGTAGTAGCTGCGGGAATCATATCTACACCCATGGTAATCATTGTGTCTCTGACGGGGATCGCTTCTTTTGCTTTTCCGCTGTATAACCTGGGAGCTGCCTACCGGATGCTCCGGTTTCCTCTGCTCATTGCCGCCGGAATTCTCGGCTTCTATGGAATTGTATTGTTTCTGATTATGCTTTCGGTGCATATGGTGACGCTGAAGCCGTTTGGGATACCTTATATGGCGCCTTATGCGCCGCTGTCTATGGAGAATCTGAATGATGTGCTTGTACGTGCACCCAAATATAAGATGCGCAGGCTGATGCCATGGCTGGCCAATGGCAAGACTGAGCGGTTCCCCAAACGCACCAAATAACCGGCAGGAAGGGACGGGGGCATATGTTCAGGAAAATAAGCTCTGTGTTCCTCGCCTTATCCCTGATTCTGACCGGCTGCTGGGACCGTCAGGAATTGAACGACCAGGCGATTGTCCTGGGCTGGGGCATGGACTTGATGGAGAACGGAGAATATCTGGCTACGGCCAATCTTGTGCTGCCGCTGGTATCCAAATCAGGCGGTCAGGAAAGCGGAGGACAGAGCAGCACATCCGGGTTCATGACCGAAAGTGCCTTCGGCAAGAACAACAGGGATGCCGAACAGAATATGCAGAGAAAGCTTTCGCGGGTACTGTTTCCGGGACACCGGCGGAATATCTTTATCGGGGAGAAGCTGGCGGAGAAGGGGGTCTTCTCCATCATGGACGAGTATGGCCGAAGCCCGATGGTCCGCCCGCGGTCGAATATTTTTGTTGTCAAGGGCGGGACTGCGCAGGAGGCGATGAGCATTGCTTATCAGCTTGAAGCCAATCCGGCAATTGCCGTGCAGAAGATTCAGGAGAAAAGCGGGGCACCCATCAGCCGCTCACTGCTGGACTTCTTCATCATGGCCAATGGCACCGGTTGCGGCGTCATGCCTGCACTCTCGATTGAAACTCCGGAAGTAAATACGGACAAGAAGACACCGGAGGACAGCCCGCCGCAGACGACCTTAAGTTTATACGGGGCGGCTGTTTTTAATGAGAAGCTGAAGCTGGCGGGATATCTGAATTATGATGAATTCTGGGTCAGACTCTGGATTACGAACCGGCTGGCCTTCCGGAATTTCACTACAATTATCAACTCTATTGATGCTGACAAGCCGGGGGGAGCGGCAGCGGATGCCCTCTCTGGAGCAACCAGAGGCAAGACCGTGAGCATTAATGTGGACACCTTCAAGAGTCAAATTACGCCGGTTATGACCGGAGCTCTGCCCAAATTCCGGATTCTGCTGGAGGGAAAAGGGTTCATTGAAGAGAATAATTCACCGCTGAATCTCTCGAGGCCGGACAATGTGCAAAAGGTCGAAGCCCGGATGAATCAATACCTTGAAGCGAGGATTAAGAAAGTCTTAACCAAAGTGCAGAAGGATTTCAAATGCGATATCTTCGGTTTCGGAGATACGATTCATCACCGCCATCCTTATCAGTGGAAGAAGCTTGCTGCGGATTGGGATACGATCTTTCCGGATATTGATATGGACGTTACCGTTAAGCTGAACCTCACCGGAACAGGCCTGACAGGACAATCGCTGCTGCCAACGAGAGACGGCGGTGAAGGGAAATGAAGATCAACAACCGGCAGCTGTTCTGGATGATTATGATGCTGGAAATCGGGATCAACCTGCTGATTTCGATGACAGCAACGATTCTTTATGCCAAGCAGGACGCCTGGATTTCCTACATTCTGGCTGGAGGCGCGGGTCTGGTCATTACCTATATTGCGTCCAAGCTCAGCTCCCGGTATCCCCGGCAGACCTTGATAGAGTACAGTGTGACTATTCTGGGAAAATGGGGCGGCAAGCTGATTGTCATTCCGTTCATTCTCCAATGGTTCTGGGTGATCAGTCTCATTCTGCGCGATGAATTCTTGTTCATACGCTTGAGTGTCCTCTATAAAACACCTGCCTGGGTAGTCATCGGAACGATGCTGGGCGTAGTTATATACACGGTCTATCATGGAGGCATTGAAGCCATCGGCAGAGTCAGTGAGCTGTGGGGGCCGATTCTGATGATTATTCTTGCGCTCACCTTTGCGCTCACCATCAATAATCTCAATGCGCCGATGCTGCTGCCCGTATATGCAGATACCGGACCGGGACCAATCCTGCAAGGGGCCCTGGCACCGGTCTCGCTGCTGGGCGAATCCGTTCTGCTCATGATGCTGTTTCCCTTTGTGGAGCATCCCGGCAAAGGAACCCGAAAAGCGGTGCTGCTGGGAGTGGCCTTATCCTCGGTAATGCTGCTGTTTGGCGTATTGTGGGTCATTATGACCTTCGGTCCGGCTGTAAGCGGAAGGCTGCAATTTCCTTTTTTTGAGATGGTCAAGCTGGTCTATCTGATGGAGTTTATTCAGAATATGGATATATTTGTGATGGCGGTGTGGCTGGTCTGCATATTTGTCAAGCTGTCCATCTATATGTTCATTACCAGCTATGGCGTGGCCCAGTGGACCGGCAAGACCGGCAGCTGGAAAAAAATATCCCTGATCGTAGCCGCAGTCTCGTTTATCCTCACCATGCTGGTGATCATTCTGAATCCTCCGGCCGGGCTGCTGCTGAAAGGGGTATGGATCCGTTATGTGCTGCCTGTGAATATGATCGGAATTCCGCTATTCCTGTGGCTGGTTTCTGCTGTGAAAGCAAACCTTCATACAGATATCCGGCGCTAGTCTTACTGCGAAGAAGAGAAACGCAGTAAAATCCAATAAGATTGAACAAAGTCGCGAAATTTGCGACTTTTTTGTTTTATTTACGTATATGTATCTCTATATAGACTTAAATACGTAAAAAGGAGCGATGCATCTTGAATTTCATGAATGGGGATGGGAATAATCCGATCCCGGGACGCAAGCTTCCCGAGCTGAAACCGGGAATGTACAAGAAGATTGGATTAGGGGTAGCCGCTGCCGCTGTGTTGATTTATATTGGCGGAACTTCATTCTATACCGTGCAGGAGCAGGAACGTGCAGCTATCCTGACCTTCGGCAAATACACCAACGAGTCCTCGGCAGGACTTCATTTCAAATGGCCTTATCCAATACAGGAAGTGATAACAGTGCCTGCGGAGCTGACCCAGCGGATACATATCGGGTACCGCCAGGAGGCAGATGGAGCTGTAGCTGTTGAAGATGAGGCGATGATGATTACAGGCGATGAGAACATCGTATCTGCCGATGCTGTAGTACAGTGGAAGATCAGCAATGTCCGCAATTATCTGTATAACATTGATGACCCGGACAAATTTCTGCGTAACTCGGCCAGCTCCTCCATCCGTGCGGTCATTGGTTCCGAGAAGCTGGATTATGCCATTACAGACGGAAAGACGGTTATTCAGGATAAGGTGCGGGTGCTGCTCGTCGATCTGCAGAAGAAATACAACACCGGTATTCAGATCATTGATATCAAATTCCAGGATATTGAGCCGCCGAGCGGTCAGGTAGAGGAAGCCTTCCGCGAGGTTACCAATGCCCGTGAAGAGAAGAACACGAAGATTAACAACGCCAAGAAATATGAGAACGATATCATCCCTAAGGCACGCGGTGAAGCGCAGGCGCTGATTGAGAGAGCCGAGGGCGAGAAGAAATCACGTATCCTGAATGCGCAAGGCGATGTAGCCCAGTTTAACGCCATATTTGCCGAATATAGCAACAATAAGAGCGTAACCGAAAGCCGGTTGATTCTGGAGACACTGGAGACTATATTACCTAGCGCCAAAATCTTCATTACCAACTCGGATAGCGATACTGTGAATTATCTGCCGCTGAATGAGCTGATGCGCAGCACTCCGGTTAGCCCGGCAGCTTCGGCCACGCCGCAAGGAGGAGATGCAGAGTGACAAGAAACCAGATCATCGGACTGATATCAACTATTGTTCTAGCTATTCTGCTTGCAGGCTCTATGTATGTAGTGAAGGAGGGTGAATACAAGGTAGTCCTGCGCTTCGGTGAAGCGATGCGTACCGTTGAGGAGCCTGGACTGAGGCTGAAAATCCCTTTTATCGAGAATGTCTCAGCTCTCCCCAAGTATCAGATGACATACGAAAGCTCACCCACCAGCATTCTGACGAAGGACCAGAAGCCGATTGTGGTTGATAACTATACCGTCTGGAGAATTACCAATGCCTCGCAATTCCTGAGAACCGTACAATCGGTAGGCGGCGGGATTCAGCGTATTGATGAAGCGGTATATAACTCCGTGCGGCGCAAGCTGTCGGAAGTCAATTATGAGAATATTATCAGTGAAGACACCGGACGGGGCAATATTAACGATGAGATCACCAATGATGTCATTGCCGCCTTAACCCGTGATAATTACGGGATTGAAGTGATTGACGTACGGATCAAACGTACGGATCTGCCGGAGGAGAACAAACAAAGTGTGTACAACCGGATGATTTCGGACCGCCAGTCCATTGCCGCGCGTTATCTGTCCGAAGGTGACGAGGAATCCAAGAAAATAACCTCCAAGGCCGACCGCTCCTCAAGAGAGCTGATGGCCCAGGCCGAAGCTGATTCTAAGAAAATCATTGCTGAAGGAGAAGGGGAAGCCGCCAGAATCTATAACCAGGCCTATGGAAAGTCTCCCGAGTTCTATAGCTTCTATCGTACGCTGGAGAGTTATGTGACCACGCTGAAGAATGAGCCGGTTATTATGATACCGATTGACTCGCCATATGCCAAAATATTGATGGGGCAATAACCTCATCTGATCTATTGGCGGGATGTAAATATGAGAGGCCCATGCGGTTTGCGCATGGGCCTCTTTGATATGCTGCTGAGTGTATTCACCTATTTTTATTCACAGCCTACGCCGTCACCATCCCGATCCAGTTTGCGCGAGTACCCTGGTTCTCCGGCACGGATGGGGTCAGCTCCTGCCGCCCGAACAGCATCACAATTCTTGTAATATACATCCTGGACAGGTGCTTTAGTGGCCGCAGGTTTGTTGGTAGCCTTGGGCTTGGTTGTGGTGACGGGTTTGTTGGTGGCTTTGGGTTTGGTTGTGGTAACGGGTTTCTTAGTTGGAACAGGTTTCTGTGTGGGAATGGAGGCAAGTGTATTTCTTGAGACACCCGGCTCCTCTGTTGCAACAGACTTCGTAGTGGCCGCAGGAGCTGGTGAAGGTGAGGGGGCTGCGGCGCTTAAAGTCTGATCTTCGGTTTTGGGAATAATAACGATTGCAATAATGAAACAAAGGAGCAGCTGAATACCTGCGTACTTTGAAACCTTCTTCCGGTTACGGTGATCCTCATTCCCCCACCAGATTACTTTCTGAGGGAAGATCATTCCGAATAACCAGACAGGGATGGCGGCGAGGGCAAGGAAAAGGAAATTGAAGGCGATTACTACAAGGAAAGGGAAGGATAATAGCAGGAGGATTTCAAACAAAATAACAATTGCACTAATGATGAGAGCTTTTTTTGAACGTGACATAATAAACCCCTTTAATGTATTAGTTGACTCCAATTAGTTTAACAATTAAAGGAAGTTTTTTCTATATAAAACGACCCCATCTTTCGACAAAAATGCAAACGATTTTGGGGGTTATTTTGATAGAGAATTACACGAATGTCCATGCTATACTGATGGGGTGTCTTCAACTATCCCTCATTATAGAATCAAAAGGGGATATCACTTATTTTGTAAGGGGTATGTTATGCTTGTTAATTTGCTCATCAATTTTTCATTGCTTACTACGTTTATCTTTTTCGGGGATATGATATTGGCCCTCTTAAAAGGAAAGCGGGCGTTCTCCAAGCTTCAATTACATGCTTTATACGGAATCGGGTTTGGACTGTTTGGCATTGTTCAGCTGTATTTTGCTTTTCCTTTAGGCGATGGCACCATTATAGACTTCCGGCAAGTCTCAATCCTGGCATCCACATATCTTGGCGGGCCTGTTACCGGGATGATTTCGACAAGTTTAATTGCTTTGTTCCGGCTTTTTTTCCTTGGTCAAATTAATGAAGCGACCCTGTTGGGTGTTGTAAATATCGTGATTACTTTTCTGGTGGGCGTTTTTGCTTTTTCGCTTAAAATCCCCGCATTTTACCGGTGGCTGGCTGCAGCTTGCGGTATGGTCATACTCTCCACCTGTATACTGCTTCCGCTGGTAGGCTGGACTAACATAGGCACGATTCTTTTATTTGACATGATCTGTTTCATGGCATGCCTGTTTAATTATCTGCTCATTAACCACCTGGAGAAATCCCATGACGCATTAGAAATGTTTAAAGAGGCGGCAGAGCGGCGGGATTTTCTTACGGGACTCCATAATCCCCGGTCCTTTAATCTGATTTTCAAAAAAACGGCGGAAATAAGCGCGCTCCAGAATGAACCGTTCTCTCTGCTGTTAATAGATATCGATCATTTCAAGGTTGTTAATGATACATACGGGCATGCGGCCGGAGATGTGGTCCTGTCCAAACTCGCTGATATTCTCCAGTCCGGTATCCGTATACGCGATTATTGTGCGCGCAAAGGAGGGGAAGAGTTCGCGGTTCTGCTTCTGCGGTGTACGGCGGATAAGGGCATTACGGTTGCCGAGAAGCTGCGTTCCTCGGTTCAAGACAGCATCTTTGTACTCCCTGACCAGTCCCAGCTAAGGATAACGATTTCTGTAGGGGTTTCTTCTTTTCCGGAATCTGCCCCGGCAGAAATGCTGGAGAAAGCCGACGAAGCTCTATATGAGGCTAAAGGAAAAGGCAGAAACCAGGTATGCTATGCTGAAGCGCGTCTTACATAAACTCGGTGATCAGTCAGGCGGTTAACGGACGGGCGTATAGTGGAGCACCACGACGCCGGAGCCGAAGGTTGTGGTTCCGCTCAGCTTCAGATCCAGCCGGTCACGGATTTCCCCCAATAACTTAGGACCGTGTCCGGCAACAATTGGCTGTACCAGGAAGTGATATTCATCCACCAAGTCTAGCCCTGCCAGAGTGGAGCCCAGGCCGGGACCGCCGTTAACGATCAGGCTCTTTCCTTCTGCCGTAAGCTGCTGCACTTCCTCTAATACGGTCCCCGTTAGCAAAAAAGAGTTCTGCCACGACAAGTGATCCAGCGTCCGCGAGAAGACATACTTGGGTTTCCGGTCGAGCTTATGTGCAAAGTCGACCATAAATTGGGGTCCTTCACCGCTAATAGCAATGGCTGGCCAAGCGCCTTCCATCAGCTGGTAGATTTTACGTCCCATAAGCAGGCCATCGGCCTGGTCCATCAAATCCGCCGTATACTGGTGGAGCTCCTCATCCGCTATCACCTGCGTGTGGTCGCAGCAACCGTCCAGTGTCACATTCATCTGCAGAATTACACGTCCCATATGCAGCCTCCTTATGTTACATTTTAGCCCGCTAAATACAGCTTTAGTTTAACGGACGAGGGGGGATTAAACAAATCCGCCCTTTAGCATAATTATCAGATTAACAGCTATTGACAATCTGCTACTATGTGTTACTATGTAGTGGTAGTAAGTAATACTGAATACCAGTCATACAGAGTAGTGAGGAGGAATTGTGCTGGATAATCTGACAGAAATGCTCAAGGGAGTACTTGAGGGCTGTGTCCTTGAAATTATAAGCCGCAACGAAACCTACGGTTACGAAATCACAAGGCAGCTGAATGCCCTCGGCTTCACCGATGTTGTAGAGGGAACGGTGTACACCATCCTGATCCGGCTTGAGAAAAGCCAGCTGGTCGATACCACTAAGAAACCTTCGGATATGGGGCCGCCGCGAAAGTTCTTCGCGCTGAATGATGCGGGGCGTGAGGAGCTGCAGAAGTTTTGGGGGAAATGGGAGTTTGTATCATCCAAAATGAACGAGTTAAAGGAGAGAAATCAATGAATTTTTGGGATAAGATCACCGGCAGAGATATGACCAAAGAATTCCAGGCTTTTGAGTTGCGGGTAAAAAAGCTCCCGCCTGATTATCAGACGGCCTGGGAAAAAATTAAAGCCGAGCTTTGGCCGCATTCTGATTTCACCGGCCGTAACCTCATGCCCATTCTTGACGGTGTGCTTGGCCTGCTGGAAGAAACGGCGGCGGACGGCCAGAATGCCCGGGAGGTATTAGGTGATGATATCCGGGGCTTCTGTTCAGCGCTGGCGGGTGAAGAAGGGGCAAAGTCTTACCGCGACAAGTGGCGCCAGCAGCTTAATGATAATATTGCCCGGAAATTAGGGAAGTAGGAGGAGGATACAATGAAAATACGGGATATGATCGAGGGGAAAAAAGAGTGGCGGGCGCATGTTGCGCGTGTCAAAGCACTGCCGCAGGATTACCAGATTGTCTATAAAGAGCTGCAAAAATATCTGTTTAAGGTCGGTCCTGTGGAGCTGACGGAGGGGAATGGCTTGCTCTCGGGGATTGTCGATCTTTTTGAGGAGGGCGCTGCACTGGGGAAAGGGGTGCTTGAAGTGACGGGCAATGACGTAGCGGCGTTCTGCGACGACCTCATCAAAGATTCCAAAACCTACGCTGATCTCTATCAGGAATCTGTGGACCAGGAAGTAGCCAAGGCCATGAAAAAGGCAACGGACTAAACAAAGTGAACGGGGGAAGCAGAAATGGGCAATGCCATTGAAGTGAAAGGTCTGCGAAAGTCCTTCAATAATATAGAAGTTCTGAAGGGCGTCGACTTTGAGGTGCGGAGCGGCGAAATTTACGCTCTGCTCGGTTCCAACGGTGCGGGGAAGACAACAATTGTCAGAACCCTAACTACGCTGCTGAAACAGGATGGGGGAAGTGCAACCGTAAACGGCTTTGATGTCGCATCGAAGCCTGATCATGTACGCCAGTCGATCAGCCTGACCGGACAATTTGCTGCCGTGGATGAGATATTGACCGGGCGGGAGAATCTGATCATGATCGCCAGGCTCCGGCACCTGAACCATCCGCTTCAGCTAGCAGACGATCTATTGAAGCGGTTCGGCCTGACTGAAGCCGGGAGCCGCAGAGTATCAACCTATTCAGGCGGGATGCGCCGGAGGCTCGACATCGCCATGAGCCTTGTGGGAGAACCGCAGCTTATCTTCCTCGACGAGCCGACCACCGGACTTGACCCCGAAGGGCGGATCGAAGTCTGGAAGACAGTCAAAGAGCTTGCCGCTAAGGGCACGACTGTATTTCTGACCACGCAGTATTTGGAGGAGGCCGAACAGCTGGCCGATCAAATCGCTATTCTGCATGAGGGCAGGATTATTGCGAGCGGCACACTCACGGAGCTGAAGAAGCTGTTTCCGCCTGACAAGGTGGAGTACGTGGAGAAACAACCCACATTAGAAGAGATATTCCTTGCCATCACCGGTAATAGGGAGGGAAAGTAAAATGGAAATGACAGCGAGACACTTCTTCAGTGATATGAGCGTTATGCTTGAACGTTCCATGCGCCATATTATCCGCAGCCTGGATACCATCATCACAGTCACCATCACTCCGATTGCCATGCTGCTGCTGTTCGTTTATGTGTTCGGCGGGGCCATTCAGACCGGCACGGACAACTATGTGAATTACCTGCTGCCCGGCATCCTGCTGATTGCAATTGCCAGCGGCATCTCCTATACGGCCTACCGGCTGTTCATGGATATGCAGAGCGGCATCTTCGAACGGTTCCACTCGATGCCGATTGCGCGCTCGGCGGCGCTCTGGGGGCATGTGCTGACCTCACTCGTGTCCAATGCGATTTCGGTTGCCGTCATCATTCTTGTAGCGCTCCTTATGGGCTTCCGCTCTCCGGCTGGCGTATTATCATGGCTTGCCGTGGCCGGTATACTCGCACTGTTCACGCTGGCCCTGACTTGGATCGCGGCGATTGCCGGACTGTCCGCCAAATCGGTAGACGGCGCAGGCGCCTTTTCCTACCCGCTAATCTTCCTTCCCTTCATCAGCTCCGCATTTGTGCCTACTGAAACTATGCCGCGGGCTGTCCGCGCCTTTGCCGAGAACCAGCCGGTGACCTCCATAGTGGAGACTATCCGCGCCCTGTTGGCGGGGCAGCCTGCCGGACATGACATCTGGACTGCACTTGCCTGGTGCCTGGGGATACTGGTTGCCGCATATCTGTTTGCGATGCGCGTATACAAACGGAAGGCGGCGTGAACGGCTGCCCGGTTTCTGATATTAAAAGCATGGCGCCTTCCCGGACCTTCCGGGACAGGTGCCATTTTTATGTGCGGACTAGGTATTGTCCCGGCGTTTCAATTGCTGGTGTTCTTAGACGCCTTAGCTGCGGTTTTACCGTTTCATCGGCTTTCTGTGGCTGATTTCTGATAACTTGTCATGAAATCCTGCACATAATACAACATTTCCCTTCTGATATCGCCCCAAATCCGGAATTGTTGTATGAAATGCAGGATTTTACCTTTTTCAAGCGGCTTAGCCGAATTATTCTTGTATTTTATACAACAATCCTCCTGGAAACCTAACTATCAATGATCCAAAGTTGTAAAACGTACAACATTTATCTCTACAGTGTTTACTGAAAAGTCTCCATCCTGCTGCAGCGCCCTCTGCCCATATATATTCCGTGAATCTAGTGAGCTTAATCTATATTTTTCACCCTATCCATTGGTAATTCAGGTTATAATGACCATGTATATTGCAGGATATTGGGAAGGCTATTGCCACCAAGCCAGAGATTCTGTGATTTTACATCCCATTAACATGCTTCATATGTTCGCGTGATATAACTGAAACAATCGGTTATTGGAGGAGAAGATTAGATGAAGCTGAGTAAAGAGGAGAAATCATGGATTCTGTATGACTGCGGTAATTCTGCCTACTCGATGGCGGTGACTACGGCGCTTTTGCCCATTATCTTCGGCATGTTCACCACTGTGGGCAGCAGTATGGATTTGGGCTATTTCAATTCCATTGCCAGTATTCTGGTGGCGGTGCTCAGTCCGATCCTGGGGACGATTGCCGATTACAAGGACAGGAAGAAGCGCTTCTTTATCTTCTTCGCAGCGGTAGGCGTGCTTGCTACGGCTTCCCTGGCCTTCGTGTCACCGGATAGCGGACAATGGCAGCTGCTGATTGCTTTTTACATTCTGTCAGCGGTCGGGTTTGCCGGGGCTAATATCTTCTATGATTCCTTCCTGGTTGATATTACAGATGATGAGCGGATGGATAAGGTATCCACAAGAGGGTTTGCCTTCGGTTACATCTTCAGCTGTATTCCGTTCGGAATCAGTCTGCTGCTGATCTTCATGATGGGGATGGATAAGGCCATCGGCTATCAGATTGGATTCATCATCACTGCACTATGGTGGGGGCTGCTCACTGTGCCTATGATCAGAGATGTGAAGCAGCGCTACTATATTGAGCCTGAACCTAATCCGGTTGCAAACAGCTTCAAAAGAATGGCGAACACCTTCATGAATATCCGCCAGCACAAAATTGTATTTGTATTCCTGATTGCTTATTTCTTCTATATCGACGGGGTAGATACCATTATTAAAATGGTGGTGCCGTATGCGACGTCGGTGCTGGGCGGGGATTCGCTGGACACTTTCACCCTGCTGGGCATTCTGCTCATCATCCAGATCATTGCCTTTCCGTGTGCGATTCTCTACGGTAATCTGGCCAAAACCCACTCTGCCCGCAAGCTGATTATCTTCGGGATTTTCACTTATATCATTTCCTGTATTGCGGCTTTCTTCATCACCTCAGTGTGGCATATCTTTATTCTCGGCGCGCTCATCGGTTCGGCCCAGGGCGGCATCCAGGCGCTCAGCCGCTCGTATTTCGCCAAAATCATTCCGAAGGAGAATTCCAATGAATTCTTCGGCTTCTATAATATCTTCGGCAAGTTCGCGGCAATTCTCGGCCCGGCGCTGATGTCACTGACTACGACGTTAACGGGCGAGGCCCGCTTTAGCATTTTATCCATCATTCCGCTGTTTCTGATCGGATTCTTCATCTTCATCACACTACCTAAGGGGAACTGACATGGAACCGACAACGCCTCGCACGCCATTAGCTAAACATCTCATCGTCATTTCCTACGATGCCTTCTCGGAGGACAACTGGGAACTGGCCAGCCGGCTGCCCAATTTATCCAGACTGATTAAGCAAGGTGCCCACAGCAACCGCTTGCGGAGCGTATACCCCACACTCACCTATGTAGTTCATACCACCATCGCTACCGGCGTTCATCCGGACAAGCACGGCATTCACCACAACAATCCGCTGCAGCCGTTCGTGAAGGAGGAGGATCAGCGCTGGTTCTGGTTCCGTGAGGCGGTCAAGGTACCGACAATTTATGATGCTGCACGTAAGGCAGGGCTCAGTACCGCCGGACTCCTCTGGCCGGTTTCGGGCAAGTCCTCGATCCGGTATAATATCCCGGAAATCAGGGCGCTGAAAGGTGAGAATCAGGCACTTAAGGTGCTGAGAAGCGGCAGTCCCGCCTACTGCATCCGTATGGAGCTGAAATACGGCCGGATCAGGCAAGGGATTACCCAGCCTTATCTGGATGACTTTACAACGAAGTGTGCGATAGACACGATTAAGCGCAACAAGCCTAATCTGCTCATGATGCATCTGATTGACCTGGATGATGCCAAACATCTGTATGGGACAGACAGCGATGAGGTGAAAGAAGTCATCCTGCGCATGGATAACCGGCTGGGTGAGATCCTGCAGGCTGTGGAAGATACCGGGATCAGGCAGGATACGGTAATTATGGTGCTCGGAGACCACGGCCAGTTCAATGTGCGCTACAAAGTGCATTTGAACAAGCTTTTGCAGGCAAAGGGTCTGATCTATGAAGAGGGCGGCGTAATGAAATGGCGGGCATACTTCCAGTGCGGCGGAGGTTCAGCGTACCTGCATGTCCGGCCGGGAGACGAAGAAGCAGAGCGGCTCGCGCTCACGGCTATTGAAGAATGTAGGCAGAATGACATGTCAGGGGTTGAAAGCGTATACCACAGAGAGACATTAGACCGTCTTCATGCAAGCCATTCCACAAGAGTAATGCTTGAAGCGCGGCGCGGCTATTCCTTTGATGAGAGTCTGGAGGAGCAGCTGGTTGTCGATTTGCAGGCACATGGAATTCGTTATGCTACGCATGGTTATTCTCCTGACAAAAGCGGCTACCGGTGCAATTTTGTCGTCTCCGGCGGCATGATTAAACAGGACTATTCTATCGGCGACATCGAAATGGTCGATATTGCGCCAACGCTGGGAAGAATTCTGGGGATCGATTTCGGGCATGGCGACGGGAGAGTGCTGGAGGAGATTGTCCGGGAATAAAAAAGTGCAAAACCGGCAAAAGAGTCCGATTGTCTTCTATACCCGGATGAATTAGTGTAGACGGGAAAAGAAAGGTGGATGCCCGTATGATATTTAACTATTCGTTTGTACCCGCATTGGATAGCCTGTATGACATGGAACAGGGTTATGGCTTTGCCGCTGCGCCGGCAGGCTCGAAGAATGAGGAGCTCAAGGATTCATGGCCCGGAGATTATTTCTCTCCTGCGGTGCCGACACTGCTGATGGATGTGCCGAATGGCAATTACACCGTAACGCTGGAGATCGGTTCACCGGACACCTCCGCCGTTACTACCGTAAGAGAAGGACTCGGCCGGCTCAGACTGCTTGAGCTGAAGACCGGGCCCGGTGAGATCACCACCCGCAGCTTTGCTGTGCATGTCGAGGATGGTGTGCTCAAGCTGGCTTTCGGCGGTGCTGCACCAAGTGTGCGGCAGGTGACGGTTAACCGGGTAAGCTCCATCCCTACTCTATTTCTTGCAGGAGATT
The DNA here is from genome assembly GCF_038000205.1 of Paenibacillus sp. FSL R10-2771. Taxonomy (NCBI): domain Bacteria; kingdom Bacillati; phylum Bacillota; class Bacilli; order Caryophanales; family Paenibacillaceae; genus Paenibacillus; species Paenibacillus sp. FSL R10-2771. The sequence continues at coordinate 4,213,237 of NZ_JBBOBM010000001.1, read as the reverse complement.
CTACCGTAACGGATCAGGCCTCGGGGCAATTCCCTTATACAGGCTGGGGCCAAATGATCGGATTGTACCTGGATGAAGACATTGCTGTGGCGAATCATGCACGTTCCGGCAGAAGCGCCAGAACCTTTATTGAGGAGAGCCGTCTGCTGCGGATAGCCAAAAGACTGCGCAAGGGCGACTTCCTGCTTGTACAATTTGCCCACAACGATGAGAAGGAAACAGAAGAAGGTGCGGGTCCGTTCACAACCTATCAGCACTATCTGAAGCAATATATTGATCTTGCGCGCTCAGCCGGCGCGTATCCTGTGCTTGTAGCGCCCATGCACCGGCGGTTCTTCGAGGAGGATGGGGCCATCCGGAATACCCACGGGGATTATATTGAAGCTATGAGGCAGCTGGCCGTCCGGGAAGCTGTACCCTTTGTGGATCTCGCTTCACTCAGCAAAGTATATTTTGAGGAGCTTGGTGAGGCTCGTTCCAAGCAAGTATTTCTGTGGGCGGAACCGGGCCAATATGCTAACCTTCCTGAGGGAGCAGAGGATAACACGCATTTCTCGGAAGCCGGGGCCATAGAAATGGCCAGACTGGTAGCGAAGGGGCTACAGCAGACAGAGGCGGACAAGCTCAAGCGGCATCTGATCAGCGATATAGGGGATTCCTTGATTTAAGTCAGATATTCGAGTTTATTTGTGTTTATTTATATTCAATAAAGTTCACTTGTGCTTTATAATGTTCAATATAATAGTTCATTTAAGTTATAACTACACCCCTATATGTCTGGAGAGCTGAACAGTGATTAGAAAAGCGAGTGTTATGCATGTTTATCCCGATGCTTATGAGGAGTACAAACGCCGTCATGATGAGCTTTGGCCGGATATGGCTGAAGAGCTGAAGAACCATGGCGCACATAATTATTCTATTTTTCTGGATGAAGAAACGGGCAGCCTGTTTGCTTACGTAGAGATTGAAGACGAAGAGCGGTGGGATCAGATGTCGCAGACGGAGATTTGCCGGAAGTGGTGGGTGTATATGGAGCCGTTAATGGAGACTAACCCTGACCACAGCCCGGTGTCCAAGAATTTGAAAGATGTATTCTACTTAAAATAACCGATAGCCAAGAGTGCCCTGTGATATTGCGGGGCACTTTTGTATTGTATAGCTTGCAAAGGGATCATGAAGTGCACCGCCGTTCGATCCGGGGAGGACATTCAAATAACAATGCCAAGCACGAAGCCGTCGTATCCTTTGCTGCCTACCGTCTGCAGTGCGGTGGCTTCTATTCGCGGCTCGGCGGAGAGCAGATCCATAAACTGACGGACACCTTGTACGCGGTCATCTGAACTGTTTGCCTGAATGACTTCACCATCACGCACTACGTTATCGGCCACAATTACCGCTCCCGGCCGGGCCAGCTTCAATGCCCATTTCAGATAATGGGGATTGTTCGGTTTATCGGCATCAATGAAGATGAAGTCAAAAGGGCCATGACCCCGGGCTTCAAGTGTCACCAGCGTCTCAAGTGCCGGCCCCTCAATCACCTCCGTTTTATCCGCTAACCCTGCCATTCTCAGATTATCCTCAGCGACGACTACGTGGTCATGCTCGAATTCGAGCGTAACCAGTCTTCCTGCTTCCGGCAACGCCCTTGCCAGCCAAATGGTGCTGTAGCCGCCCAGCGTGCCGATCTCCAGAATATTAACGGCACCTTTCATTTTAGCCAGAAGATACAGCAGCTTCCCCTGGTTCGGAGCAACATCAATCGCCGGTAATCCTGCACCTTCATTAGCGCCCAGAACGGCGTCCAGCACCGGATCTGCCGCCAGCAGCTTGTCATTGAAATACGCGTCAACCTTACTCCATTTGTTCTGTTCTTTCATGTGAATCCCTCCGTTTGGTTAAGTGTTGTATTGGATCTGTTTTAAATATAAGGTAAAATAATTCATAAAACTAATATATGTTTTTGTAGTTTGCATATAATTTGATTATGAATCGAGGCGATCTGCATGAACCTGCATGCACTAAGACTATTTTATTATGTTGCCGAGACGGGCAGCGTCACGAAAGCGGCTGCACGGCTCAATATCAGCCAGCCGGCGGTTACCAGCCAAATCAAGAAGTTCGAGAAGGATTTGGGGTTGCCTTTGTTTAACCCCAGCGGCCGCGGTATTTCACTTACTTCCTTTGGAACAGAACTGGCGAAGCAGGCAGGGAATCTCTTCACCTATGAGGAACAAATGGATGAATTTGTAGAAGACTACCGCCAGGGCAAAAAAGGGAAGCTGCGTATCGCCGCTACTTATCTGCCGGCTAATTTCCTGGTTCCCGGCTGGGCTGCCAGATTCAAAGCGGGACATCCAGGGATTGGGATCGAGATTACAACAATGAACTCCCAGCAGGCCTTTGAGCAATTGCAGCGGCATGAAGCAGACGTTGCCTTCTATGGGGGCGGAGCCAAGGAGAAACCGGAGGATGTCGAATGGCTGGAGCTTTTCGAGGATGAGCTGTGGTTCGTGGTAGCCCCTTCCCATCCCTATGCAGACCGTACGGTTTCACTGCCGGAGATGATGCAGGAGCCGTTCATTATGCGGGAGGAGGGCAGCTCAACAAGAGAGCGCCTTGTCTCGTTATGTACGACTTATGGCCTGAAGCCGCCAGAGGTCGCACTGCAATTCAGCGGACTGGGTGAAGCCATCCGTTCAGTAATCGCGGGGTATGGTGCAAACTTCATCTCCTCTCTCGCAGTGCACGAATATGTGGAGTGGAAGCAGCTCTCCCGTGTGCATGTGGAGGGGATTCACCTAAGCAACCATATTGCTGTCTGCACGCGTAAGAATGAATCCCTGCCTGCCGCGCTGCAGCAGTTTATTGATATCTGCCGCCAATGAGTAACAGATAAACAATAATTAAATATCATGTTTCAATCTAAATATATTGATAAACGATAAATTATGTGGTAAATTAAACTCACAATTCTGAAGTGAGGTGCTTTTACAATGAAACGCAAACCAGGGTCGACCACTTTTTTGAAGGCAGTGATTGTGCTGTTTGGATTGGCTGCACTTGCTCTATGTGTATTTGTAGTGCCGGAGATCGCGGGGTTTGCAGCAGAGCTGTATCCGGATATGGCTTACATACAGGCTCTCGTGATGATCGATCTGTACGGGGCGGCACTGCCTTTTTACATCGCACTCTATCAGGCCTTTAAGCTGTTAGGCTACATCGACCAGAACAAGGCATTCTCGGATACCTCTGTACAGGTGCTGAAGAATATCAAGAACTGTGCAGTCGCCATCAGCGGTATGTTTGTTATAGGCATGCCCCTGTTCTATCTGATGGCGGAGAGGGATGATGCCCCGGGGATTATCGTCATCGGAATGATCATTATCCTGGCTTCCATGGTGATCGCTGTATTCGCTGCAGTGCTCCAGAAGCTGTTGAACGAAGCTATTGAACTAAAATCTGAAAATGATTTGACAGTCTGAGGTGATGACCATGGGGATTATAATCAATATTGACGTGATGCTGGCGAAACGGAAAATGAGTGTAACTGAGCTTACGGAGAAGGTGGGCATAACGATGGCTAACCTGTCTATACTCAAGAACGGCAAGGCGAAGGCGATCCGGTTCTCAACGCTCGAGGCAATCTGCAAGGCATTGGATTGTCAGCCGGGAGATATATTAGAATACACTCCGGAAGCTACAGAATAAAAGGGAGCGGGGAACGAGGAGAGGACGATATTGAAATCATTGGTACGGCTGCTGCATTTCGGCTATCATCACGCGATGAGCTGCATTTTTCCCGTTGCGATCTTTGGAACCCTGATACTTACCAGTAAAGTAGAAGTGCCCTTCATCCACCGGTATGATGCCATTCTGCTGATCCTGCTGACCGTGCAGTACCTTATGTACCGCAGCGGGCTGGAGACCCTCGATGAGATCAAGGTAATCTGCGTATTTCATGTGATTGGTCTGGTGCTGGAGATTTATAAAATAAGAATGGGCTCATGGGCATACCCTGATCCGGGATACACGAAGCTGCTCGGGGTACCGCTGTACAGCGGATTTATGTATGCCAGCGTGGCAAGCTATATGTGCCAGATCTGGCGCAGGCTGAAGATGGACATGACCGGCTGGCCGGGGCTGGCCTCTGCGGGATTGCTGGGCGGAGCGATCTACCTGAACTTTTTCACGCACCACTTTATTCCGGATTTCCGCTGGTGGCTGACGGCGCTCGTGGTAATTGTTTTTTGGAGGACATGGATCATCTACCGGGTGCAGGAGCGGACGTACCGGATGCCGCTGACGCTGGCTTTTTTCATTGTAGGCTTCTTCATCTGGATCGCTGAGAATATCGCTACCTTCTTGGGTGCCTGGAAATATCCGGACCAGCATGAAGCCTGGCATCTGGTGGGCTTCAGCAAGATCAGCTCATGGTTTCTGCTAATTATCATCAGCGTCATTATTGTGGCTCAGCTTAAGCATGTTAAGGCAGGGCGTTCATAATTCAGGACGTTCATAATTCATAATCAGCACTCTTCACTAATCGGCTAAATGTGTCGATAATAATTCTAAACATTCACATTTAGGAGATGCTTATGGATAACTTGGCAGCATTGGTCGCAGCAGCACCTTTCTTCAAACAGATTCACGCACAGGATATTATGATCGGCATTACGGACCGGGAAATATTCCATTATTATGCACCCAGTAAAGTGCTGGATTTCGGCTTAACCAAAGGAAGTCCAGTTTCGCCGGATGATCCGTCCCTCGGCAATGCCCTGGCCGGACGCGCCACGACAAACCGTCTGTCACCTGAGCTGTATGGAGCAACTGTAATTTCTTCGGCAGTCCCGATTTACGGTACGGAGGGAGAAGTGATCGGGGCTTTCGCAATTGCCTATACGCTGGAAAATGAAGATAAAATGGAACAGCTGACGGAAAGCATTAATCAGATCAGCGGCCAGCTTGTGGATATGGTTCAGAATGTGGCGGCCCAGTCTCAGGAGCTGTCGGCGACAACCGCGCAGATTCTGGACAATTCCCGCAAGACGGTGGAAGAGTCCAAGCAGGTGAATAAGGTTGCCGGATTCATCCGGGAGATCTCCGAGCAGACGAATCTGCTGGGCCTGAATGCGGCGATTGAGGCTGCGCGGGTCGGAGAGCAGGGGGCAGGCTTCGGTGTGGTGGCGACAGAGGTCCGCAAGCTGTCGGTGCATACGAAGGAAGCTACGAAGTCGATTGAGGATTCTCTTAGCACGGTACAGCGCTCGATCCGGGAGATGGAACAGGAGATTGAGGCAATCGCCAAGTCTTCCTCGGCGCAGGCTGAGCTCGTTACCCAGTTCAGCGATGTCATTGAGAAGCTGAATGAGACCAGCGGTGAGATGGCCAGATTCATTTCATCCGTAATCCAATAAAATATCATAAACAAGGCGGCCGTTAGGTTAACGGCCGCCTTGTTGTATTCAGGAGGGCGTCAGGAATTAGAACTGCCCGGAGGATTGGCATTCAGGTGATCGATCTGCTGCTCCAACACTGCGCCAGCTTTGCCCAGAAACTGAGTAATCAGCAGGAGCTCTTCTTCCGTATATGAAGCAGCCAAGGCAATCATAGCCGAATGAAGTGTGGAATATGTCTCTATGACATCCGCTTTATGCTCATACAGCGGAACGATAATCACCTTGCGGCGGTCACCCGGGTCATTTTCTCTGCGGACATAGCCGGTTTTCTCCAGCCGGTCGATTAATGCGGTGACGCTGCCAGTAGTCAGTCCGGTTAGCTTCGACAGTTCTCCGGCGGTAATCGGACCTTTTTCACGCAGGATATCTACGGATATGAAGTCATTATTGTATAGTCCGAGGGCGGAGGCCACATTCTGCTGGTATTGTACTGTCCGGGTTCCCAGTCCGCGCATCAGCAGGGTGAATTGTTCCTGGAGCTCTGTCGGCTGAACGGGTTCTTGGCTGGACATGAGTAGTCCTCCTTAGGGAGAGATAGATAGCTTGGACGCGCCAAAATTGCATATTTAAGATGTTTGGCGGACGGGTTAATGATTCATTTTATTGTAGCGAATCGCATCATTATTTGCAAAAAGAGAATCTATCGGACAGTACTCCGCGTCCAGAAAGTGACGCCGTTCAGAGGGGAGGACATACTTACGCCGGTTCCGGCCTTCCCTGCGGATACCAGTGACAGACGGTTCCCGTCCGGCTGAAGTGTGAATAACTGCTCAATATGATAGACACCTGGCGGAGGTGCAGATTCGTAGAGGTTAAGGATTACACCAGCGGCAGTTATTGCAGTAATGTCTGCTTCATGTACACCTTCTACTCCATATTCTATTTGCATGGGCTTGCCGTTCTTCAACCCATAGGCATCCACTTTAACCGCGAAGCGTGCCGAGCCGAACCTGAATTTGCCGAAAGCCCGGACAGCAAAGTTACGGCAGGTTCTGTTCCGCAGCAGCGCAGGCAGACCTAATCTGCGCAGCACAGCAACAGCGGAGGTAGAGATGCGGGAATCGAAGCAGAGCCGGGTGGAAACAGATGGAACGCCTAAAGTTACAGGCAGAGTCTGCTGATCAGAGAAGGGAAAGCGGTAGGCTGTCCGGGTCCGCAGATCAAAGCCGAAGTCGGTGGACTTGCTCCCGGTGAAGCTTGAAGCCGTGCGCGCTTTGCCGTGTTCAGTAATCTCAAAGGCTGCACCCAGATTATCCACTGTCCACTCCAGTGCAGCTTGTCCGTGACTGTCTCCAAGCCCGAGCATTATGGAGATGTCAACGGACTCGGTATGCTCCAGTTCCTGCATGGCCCGTGCCGCGAGCAGGTTGGTCAGCCCTGGAGCCAGGCCGACACTCAGCAGGGCTGCAGCCTGGAGGCCATTCTTCACCGGGTCCAGCTTCTGCAGCTTGCTGAGGAACTCGCCGCTCGCCGAGACATCTACATAATGCGTGCCGCTCTGTAAGCAGGCTTCTGCCAGCCGGGTATCCTGCTGGTCCAGGCACATCACAACCAGCTTCACCCGTTCAAGCAGCCTCTGGTCCAGCGGCTCCTCTGCCGCCAGACGCAGCGGCTTCACATAACCGCCGGTACTCCGGGAGAATTCTTCGGCACGTTTCAGGTTTCTTCCCGCCGCATAGACCTTCCCGGGATGCTTCCCGCCAAGAAGCCGGCAAATCTGTGACCCGACATGACCATAACCGCCGATGACTATAATATCTGTTTTCATTGTATCTTCTCCGTCCTTGAATATTGAATGTAAGCTTACCCGCGATATAATAGGAATTATGTTTCATTATCGGGATTTCAAGGACGGGAGACCATCCCACATATGTGGGATTTAGAGAGGACACCAAGATGAACGAGGCGATGAAAAGCATTCTACAGCTGAACCCGGCCCGGGGCGGGAGAGCTATGAATTCACAGCAATACAGGGAAGCGGTTATTGCTAAACTCCGTTCTATTATCCCGTTTGCCGCGGCCTGCTGCACAACAGTAGATCCCCATACGCTTCTAACCACCGGGGCGGTCACGGAGCAGGGGCTCGCAGCTGTGCACTCTGTATTGTTCGAATATGAATATCTGCATGAGGATTATATGAAGTATGAGCACTTGGCTGAGGCGGAGCTTCCGGTAGCCTGCTTAAGCGGAGTTACCGGCGGAAGCCTTGAGAAGAGTCAGCGTTACCGCAAAGTACTGCAGCCCGCCGGGTTCGGAGATGAGCTGCGCGCAGCGCTCATGGCAGGCGGGGTCTGCTGGGGCTTCCTGACGTTATTCCGTCCGCTGGATAGCCTTCCGTTTCAAGCGCAGGAATGTGCCCGGATCGCTTCCGTTGCTCCGCTGATTGCTGCCGGACTGCGCAGTTACGCCACATCGCAGCCCGGCAAGGATTCGGACAGCGGGGCGCCGGAAGATAACGGAATTATGATGCTGAATGAGCAGCTTGTTCCGCTGAGTGCGAATGCAGCGGCGAATTATTGGCTGGAGCAGATGCGGCAGTTCGAACGTCTGGATGCGGGAGTATTGCCGGGGCCGGTCCGGGCCGTGTGCTTACGGGTCGTAGCGGAGGAGAGAGCTTCCGGTGCTGCCCCTTCAAACGCTAAAATATGCCTTCAAACCGGGGATGGGGCTTATCTGACCATTACGGCCAGCAGGCTGGACGGTCCGGAAGGCATGCTGGCCGTTTCTTTTGTAAATGCCAGATCCTCCGATGTATTCCGCTTGCTGGCCGATGCCTTTACCTTAACCTCACGCGAGAAACAGCTTGCAGAGATGCTGCTGCTGGGGTTATCCACCAAGGAACTGGCGGAGTCGCTCCATATCTCTGCTTATACCGTTCAGGATCACCTGAAGTCAATCTTTGCCAAAGCAGGCGTGTCCAGCCGCCGGGAGCTGATCAGCAGGCTGCTGTCACGATAAGAAGAGCGGGGGTCCTGATGAATCATCTTAAAGATAGGATTAGACTTGTGCGTATGCGTATGGATGGAGGTATCGGCTGAACCTATAACTTCGGCCCGAATACAAAATTGTTGTATAAAATACAAGCCTGTTGATTCCCCATATTATGGTATGGATATAATTCCCAAAACAACCTTGTTCCTGAGCAGACTAAGTTGAACCTGCCACTCCAGCGGAAGACTAAATATACGCCAATGCTGCATAAATTCCCAAAGGGTCAGTTGAGCAAAGGCAGGCACGTTGGGGTGGATTTCATCATAAACACGTCTCAGAAGTACATAGACCGCAAGGGCCACAAACAATTGGCTGTATACTGCATTTTCAGTGGTTCCAAATAGACATGGCACGTTCAGATGCTGTTTAATCCAGCGGAAAAAGACTTCAATTTCCCAGCGTGCCTTATAGATTTCAGCGATCACATAAGCAGACTCTTTTCTCAAATCGGTCACGACCCGTACGACTTCCCCCCGGTCATTCTCAAATTCTACGACCCGGTGGCGCTTAGCGGATTGGCACTTCCCTTGACCGATATAACAAGTAATATCACGAACAATGTTCGTTTCTCCCTCTGCGGGTCGCTGGAGGTTTCTCGGCTTCACCAAATGGAGATTGTCTTTGAGTCGAATCACAAACGACTGGCCCTGAAGCACATATTGATCCAATCTGCTGATTTTTCCGTACGCCCGATCCTGTACCAAAATGTAGTCCGTATCTGCCAAGACTTCTCCAAACGGAGCGTCATTGCGCTTCGCGATCGATTCCTCCACGTTCACGGGTGAACGCTGACCCTGCGAAAGAGCAACATGCAGCTTAATGCCCCCTCTGAATTTTTTGTACGAGGCCCAAGGCATTCGGGAGTTCGCCGCCGTGACCGTAGTCGAGTCAATCAGCAGAAGATCTTTAGGCAGATTCAGATGCCGCCGGGTTTGACGGTTACATTTCGTGACGAGCATTTGAAAGATACGTTTGAAGATTTCGTAAGGGACTTCACCGGCCTTGCCGGAAAGGGTGGAGTAATGAATCTCAGGCAAGTCAAAGTTTGGGCCTAAGCGGGCACTTTGCCGGAAGCCGTCCCATTTGTGGTAGCAGGCTTGGACAAAGTAATCGAGTAGCAACCCGACGGTCATTTTGGTTCCTCTATCCACGTAGTCCTTGGTTTGTCCGGTCACCATTTCGACTTCATCCGATGTTAACACTTGTTTGAAAACAGCTAAGAATGGGGTATATTTATTCATGAGGTCGCCTCATTTCGGTTTGGTTTGGTCGTACTTACCATTACCCGAAATGGCGGCCTTTTTTGTCCCTTTTTTTGGGAAATCAACACGCCTATATAAAATACAACATTTTCCTCATGATTTCGGCTCAAATCCAATAATGTTGTACAAAATGCAGCAATTCTCCTCCAGCATGCGGTTTAGCGAGGCAATTGTTGTATTTCATACAACAATCGGCCTGAACACCCGGGTATATACCAATACAAGTTGCAAAACGTGCAACATTTATTTCTACAAAGCTTTTTATGTCTACAAAGCTTTTTATGTCTACCAAGTAGTCTCCATTCTGCCGGCGCCATTCCCGCAGTGCTTGGAGCAACAGTCTGTTCGCGCAGCATTCTCACATAGTTCCGCTATCAATCAATCAATCAATCCATCCATCCATCTCAATGTAAAAAGGGGTCTCAATAGCCATTTCTGGCGGTTGAGACCCCTTTATTCCTTTATTAATGATAATGATGCGTTGCCATTACCCTTTATTTACTGACGCAAAGTCTTCAAGGCGCCGCTCCAGGCCAGAACCTGATCGAGCATGGCGTTAACGTTGGCGGTATGCAGATCGGCCGGTTTGAAGACGGAGCCGTTCTCGAAGTCAGTGAACAAGGAGAGCAGTGGGTGTACGCGAACATCTGCTACGGACAGCTCGCCGAGAATTCCGCGTAAATGCTCAGCGGCGCGGACGCCTCCGGCTGAACCATAGCTTACGATACCGGCTGCCTTGTTGTTCCATTCTTCACGGGCGGAGTCCAGGGCATTCTTGAGTGCTCCGGTAAGACTGTGGTTATATTCCTGTACGATAAACACGAAGCCGTCCAGTGTTGCCAGCTTGGCTGCCCACGCTTGGGCTTCCGCATAGCTGTCGGTTTCACCGAGAAGCGGCAGTTTGAAGTCGGCAATATCCACGATTTCGTAATTGGCATCTCCGCGTGCGTCAGCAATACCTTTCACCCATTCGCCTACCTGTGGGCTAACGCGGCCTTGGCGGGTACTTCCCAGAATAATTCCGATGTTTAATGTTGTCATTGTAATTCCTCCTCGAATGTGTTGTAAGTTTTTTGAAGTAGCTCTTATGTTTTTATTATAGCTTATAACTTAAATAAAGCAAGTTATTTTTAGAAACTATTATTAGGCGAATCTTACTAGACCGATATACTTGAAAAGACAGATATAATTGAAAGCACCCGTTCATCAGTGTGCAAAGCGGTACCATTCACAATGCTGTATGTATTGCAGCTTAAGGTAGCGCACCTGTTAACTTTTGCGGAGGATGGCCTGAATATACATCTATTAAGGTTTTGCCCCCATTATGTCATGATGCATAACATTGACAGGTGTATTTTAGGCGAAATTACAAAAGGAATGGATTTGTAATTGATTTTAGTAGCGAAATCAGTTTAAAATATACACAACAAGTTAGTTATTCTAACATATAATTAAATCATCTTATGCATTCATAGCGAATTGAGAGGTGGAGCGGTCATGATAGAGGAAAAGAAACGGCAGGAACAACTGGAGCTCCCGCGTGATTGCACCTTCTCGCCAGAAGACTGGCATATTCTGGCCCAGTACTGGTATCCGGTGGCGAGGGCAGATGAGGTTCAGGATAAACCTGTTCCAGTGAAGCTGCTGGATATGAAGCTGGTATTGTACCGCAGCGAAGGCAAGGTGGTCATTGCCCGGGACCTCTGCTTCCACCGTGGAGCGCCCTTAAGCAAGGGCTGGGTTGAGAACGGTGAGATTGTCTGCCCGTATCACGGCTTCCGGTATAACTGTGAAGGAAAGTGTACGGCGGTGCCGGCGCATCCAAGCAGCAAGATCTCACCCAAATTGAAATTGATTGTCTATCCCGCCGTGGAGCGTTATGGCCTGATCTGGACCTGCCTTGGTGGCACGCCGGAGCAAATCCCATCTTTTCCGGCCTGGGATGATCCCGACTACATTAATATTCTAATTCCGAGCTTTGATATTGCCGGTTCCTCCGGGCGGCAGATGGAAGGCTTCCTGGATGTATCGCATTTCGCTTACGTGCATACGGCAACCTTCGGTGACCGCAACAACACAGAGGTCCCCCAGTATAAGGTATGGCGTGAAGGGGATACGGAGCTGGTAGCGGAGTATTGGAGCACAGTCAGCAACTACGGCAAAGGTCAGGAGAACCCTGCACCCGAAGGGTTCATGTGGCTGCGCGAGTTCCGCGTCTTTGCACCGTTTGCCGCTTCGCTGACTGTCTATTTCCCGGATGAGGGCAGGTTGAAGATTCTGAACTGTGCATCCCCGGTATCCGCCCGCTATACCCGGCTGTTCTGCCCGATCTCCCGTAACTTTGACAAGAGCGCCCCTGTAGAGGATACGATCAAGTTCAATCTGCAGGTGTTCCAGGAGGATGCGGAGATGGTGGAGTCGCAGACTCCGGAGGATCTGCCGCTCGATCTGCAGGCGGAAGCCCATATCCCGGCAGACCGGACATCAATTGCCTACAGACAGCTGCTGACCAGCCTGGGACTGGGCAAGAATTATACGTCTTAACCGCAGGTGTAATTCCTTCGAACCGTTGTTTATACGAATAGAAAGCAGCCCGATGGTCAGCGAATGACCGGGGCTGTTTTTTGTGTTTAGTTATTATATTCTAATTCACTGATGTCGCAGCATTCTGGAAATTGGAAGTGTGCTATATTGAAGGAATAAATTAGGTTTGAGGTGAGCAGATCTATGGAAATCGAATTGAATAGACTATTCGCAAGAAAAATGGGGGTTATGCTTGAAGCCAGGCTTATCTGGTACAAGCATTATTACTTCTTTTGTGATGAAATAATTGAACAGATGGATAAACCGCCATATTGGATTATGGACCTGGCAACCCAAAAGTACATTGGGGACGCTATAAGAATAGTGAATACGTACGCATTCTCAGAACCCTTTGAGGCTTTTCCGGATACTGTATACGATCTGCATATTGGCTGTCTCTATTTGCGGTATGAACGTAAGGAAATCTCATGGGCCTCCTTTTTGGCGGACTCCGGTAGATTCGCTGACAGTTACCAGGCAGTGAAGCAACCCTGTGAATTTTTTTATTATATGCTTAATGATTATGAGGATCATGAATACTGGAGCCCGTTAGAGCTTGAACAGGCGGAGAGTGTGGAAAGAGAGTTTCAGAGTGCTATTGCTGAGGCGAAAAGGCTGTATAGCCCATTTGTTGATTATTTCCGTAACTATGTTGCCGGCCAAAGGGGGAAGTGAATCTCAAAAAAGCTTCAATAAGCTGGCGGATGACTGTATAGAAGCGGAATGAAATAAATAACAGTAAAGTTTGAATATATAAAAACTATCCATGGAGCTTGAGTGGTTGCTTTAGGTAAAATATGGTGGTTGGGATTCCGGTACAGGAAATCGCCGCGCAAATTAGATTTGGAGGAGATATTATAAACTATATTGAGGTTGCCCAAAAAAGTACTGCACACTTACTTCCCCTGGTATCAGAGTTGTACGGGTTATACGGCTATGAGTTCGGGCAGATTGAGGCGCATGAGGGTGGGCGTAATATTGTATACACCTGTGAAAAAGCAGGCGCCAGCCCCAAAATACTCAGGTTCGCTTTCCTGCCTGACCGGAGCCGCGACGATTTCCTGGGTGAACTGGAGTATGTCCGCTACCTGTATGAGCATGGAGGCAGCGTCGCGAATGTGATCAGCTCCCGGAACGGGAATCTGCTGGAAGAGATTACTCATGATAATCACAGGTATTTTGTCAGCCTGTTCACTAAGGCCGCAGGAAAAATGCTGGTGGAGCATCATTACCGGTACAGGGAAGGTGTGCCCATTACCGAATATTATTATAACTGCGGTAAAGTACTGGGGAAACTGCATCAGTTATCCAAAGAGTACACGCCGGTCCATCGCCGGTATAGCTTTTTTGACAAATACAATCCCGCATATCTGGATGAGCTGATTCCTGAATCCCTGGCCTTGCTTAAGGGGAAGCTGATTGAGCTGCTTAGCACCCTGCGAGAAGTGGAAGCGAACGGGGAGACTTTCGGAATGCTTCATTTCGATTACAATGACGGGAATTATTCAATAGATTATGATACCGGACAAATTACCGTATACGATTTCGACAATTGCTGTTTCGGCTGGTATATGTTTGAGCTGGCAGCTCTCTGGACACATGGAGTGGGCTGGATACAATTTGAACCCGATCCCGGTAAACGCAAGGAATTCATGGCAGATTACTTTGCAACCGTTCTCGCAGGGTACAGGTCAGAGACCCGGATTGAACCAGCGGTGCTGGATCAGCTGCCTTTATTCATCCAAGTTACCCTGATGGAAAGTGTTGTGGATGCCTTCGAGGTCATGCGGAATAACGGCGGGGAACCGGAATGTGGCGGGCGGCTGTCTTTTCTCATTAAATGCCTGGAAGACGATATTCTATATAACGGATTTTTCGATGAGATTTACTCGTGCGACGATCCGTTCGAGTATGAAGGATGAAACAGATGCCGTCCCCCGGAGGACGGCATTGCCGTTTTTACCCGTCTAATTAAAATAGGTTGATAACCTACGTAATTTGTGCTTTAATTCAGTAGTACAATTTATGCCTACAACAAATGTGAGGAAGTGACCAATCGTTAGTCCTTTTATGGCAACAGCTGGAGCAAAGACCTCTTGTTATGCATATTATTGAAACGTGATGTAATTCTTTCTGAAATACAAGGAGCTAGAGACCACTTATGAAAAAATCATTTGATATCCGCAACAAGCCTATATTGCTGTTCACTTTTCTCTTGCTGCTCAAGAGTGGGGTGGCGTGGTATGTTGTTTTTAATGACGGGCCTAACTGGGGCACCATGTTTACGGAAATTCCATTTTTCCTCATTGTATTCAGTCTCATCGAGTGGCTGGCACGCAAGCGGAAGATTCTCTATTATATGGTGGCCAATCTTTTTATAACGGTCATTTATTTCGCTGTGCTGATGTACTACAAGTATTATGGCGTCATTGCGACATATCATGCTCTGCAGCAGGCCGACAAAGTTACGAAGGTAGGGGAGAGCACCTATTCCCTCATCACTCCTTATTATCTGTTTATCTTCGTGGACGTCGTGTTCTTCCTGTTCCTGATGTTCCAGCCGAAATATATTTCGCGCTGGAAAGAAAGAGGTACCGTGCGGATGAGCCGGCCGGTGCTGACAGTGATCACTGCTGTCTCCATCGGACTGTGTATCTTCAATATCTGGCCGAACCATGCGAGCATGAATGAGATCAAGAAAGCCGAGAGTATGGGCATCCTCAACTACGAGGTATATACCCTGTTCGCCGATACTACGGAGAAGGAAGAAATCATCGACAGCAAAGAGATTACGCAGACGGCTGTGAATGAATTGAAAGGCATTACCGTGCCAGAGTCCCCCCAGTATTTCGCTGCCGACCAAGGCAAGAATCTGATCGTGGTCCAGATGGAATCCTTCCAGAACTTCCTGGTCGGCCTGACCATTGACGGACAGGAAGTTACGCCGAACATTAACAAGCTGGTGAAAGACAATACTTATTTTAATAATTTTTATACGGATGCGGGTCAAGGTACAACCTCGGACGCGGAGTTCGTGGTGAATACTTCTTTTTATGTGCCCAAGAATGAGCCGGCGACTTCTTCCAATTATATGAACAAAGCACTGCCGAGTCTGCCGGGTCTGCTGAAATCAAACGGCTATCATACGTATACCTTCCATACCAACAGCGTGGATTTCTGGAACCGCAAAGAACTCTATGCAGCCATCGGATTCGATAAGTATTATGATCAAAGCTTCTATGGGGACGATGACCATATTGCTTTTGGTTCTTCAGACGAAGTGCTGTTCGCCAAAACCGTACCCGAGCTGGCCGCTCTGGATGCGAAGGAAGAGCCGTTCTATGCCATGGTAATCTCCATGAGTGCTCATCATCCTTTCCGTCTGCCGGAGGATAAGCTTAAGATGACTCTGCCTGAGCAGTATCAGGGGACCTTGCTTGGCGACTATATCCAGTCCCAGAATTATGCGGATTATGCGATGGGGCAGTTCCTGGATGAACTTAAGGCCAGCGGAGTGTGGGACGACAGCCTGATTGTATTTTACGGGGATCACCAGGGTGTACCGCTCTATGCGCTTGGCGATAACGAGAAGGATTGGCTGAAAGAGCTGATCGGGTATGAGTACGGTTATACGGATATGTTCAATATCCCGTTCATTGTGCACTCTCCGTCCGGAACGCTGCCCGCTGTAATTGAGCATACCGGAGGACAGATTGATATTCTGCCGACTGTAGCCAATCTGCTGGGCGTCTCCGTGCAGAATCAGCTTCACTTCGGGGAGGATCTGCTGAATCAGGAGACCAATCTGTTACCGGTCCGGCACTTCCTGCCGACGGGCTCTTTTATCAATAATTCAAGTATTTATGTAACCGGAGAAGCCTACGCAGACGGAACCAACTTCAGCCAGAAGGATAATTCTGTGATTGCTGGCGGATCGACTGAAGCGCAGTTCAATAACGTGCAGAAGCTGCTGAATATGTCTAACAGTTACCTTGAGCAGCTGCCGGACCGTCCGGATGTTCAGTCAGAAGAATAGGTTTAGGTTTGAAAAAAGGCAGACCCAAAAGCCGTAATGGCTGGCGGGTCTGCCTTTTTTGTAAGCTACACAGTATAATTCTCCAGGGAAACGATCCATTTGCCGTCCTGATGCTCGATGGTGTGCAAGCCGGTATAGGAAGCCGGGAATTTACTGCCGCGGTTGTTCCAGTCTAATTCTTTTATAATATGATAGATAATATTAATGACTCCGCCGTGAGTAACAATCATGAGGTTACCTTCCGGATGGCGGTTGGCCTGTTCTTCGCATAAGCGGCCGAACGCTTCCTTGATACGTGTGAAGAACTCCAGCGGGCTTTCGCCGCCGGGATAGCGCTCGTCCATCCGTAAACCGGAGAAATACAAACCTGGAAACCGTTCATTTACGATTTCGTTCGGCATGCCGGCGATCACGCCATTATTCATTTCCCTCCAGTCCATACTGCGCTCGAGCGGCAATCCGAGCTCTCTTGCCAGCTCACCAGCCGTATCCAGAGCCCGCTGCAGATCGCTGCTGACAATACGCTTTATGTTAAATGAAGACTGGTTATCTTGAAGATAGCGGCCGAGCTTCTCGGATTGTCGGTAACCTTGCGTGATAAGTCCCCGCTGGCTCCATCCGCCACGGAATCCTTCATCATCTTTGCCGTGTCTTACCAAATAAATCGCCAATTTTCCTTCGGCCTCCTGTTCTGTAGAGAGTAAGCATGCTTCCTTATGCGGGATGCCCTGCTAAGTTTATCACTCACTTTCCAGATTTATCAAGAGGAGAAGTTACAACCGGGATAACAAAGCTTGACAAAAGCCGGACACGGGCCTGCTTATACAATTCAGGTCAGGGAATTACTTAATTCGCCGGCGTGAATACTACCCGCTGCTGACTGCCTGCCGGAGTATTCCACACTTCTTCAATCTTGGACAGCGGAAAAGCAATAGGGTTCGCAATGAGCTTGCCTCCAGCAATCGCATCGATGAGCGCCGGGAATTCGGCCAAGTATCCGGCTGGAGTCACAGACCCTTGACCGCTGCCGATGATCTGGAAGTTGGCCGAGCGGAGTGCGGCAGAAGGGATAGCGGCATCTGCTCCGGCAACGGAACCAATCTGGATCCAGGTCAGCAGCCGGCTGCGGTCAGACCGGCGGGTCAGCAGCGGAATCATAGCCAGTCCGGCAGGCTCGCCCCACAGATAGTCAAGAACGATATCCACTTCGGAAGCCGCCTCGCCGAGGCGCCGGGCAGCTGCTTGCGGATCACCCGCAAGTGACACCGTTACATCCGCGCCAAGCGGCGTAAGCGAACGGAGACGCTCCGGGTCCCGCCCGGCAGCGATAATCTGACTGGCCCCCATAAGCTTGGCGATCTGGACCGCCATCTGTCCGGAATTGCCGGTTGCTCCCAGAATGAGAACCTTGAACCCCGGCTGTGCCTGAACCCTGCGGCGCAGGGTCACCCAGGCTGACATGGCCGGATTCATAGCGGCAGCGATGAGCACAGGATCGGCATGAGCGGGAATTGGCACACTGCGCCGCAGGTCAATTACAGTTTTGTCGGCAAAAGAGCCTAGAGCAGTATCTGTTGTAACGAAATAGACCAACTGACCGTCCGGCAGCCTGCCTACCCCGTCAACACCAGGGATCAGGGGTAATTCATCCGTACTGGTGTAGTGAGAACCATTGGCTTGTGCCCGTACCCGGAGATGCAACCCGGCTGCAAGCACATCAACCAGAGCTTCATGTTCTCCAGAGGGAACCGGAGTATCGTGAATTTCATATTTCGGACCTGAATCGAAGGATCGTACAACAGCAGCATACATAATATTGGCCTCCATTTGCCCCATGGGCGAATTTTGTTTGTGACGCAAACTAATAAGTTTGTAATACAAACAATATAGTTTGTTTCACGTACAAAGTCAACGGCGATTATGATACAATGTGGACAGCAGGTTAGATAAATGATGAATTCCGGAGGGGCGAATATGAGCAGTTACGATGATTCTTTTGATAAACTGGATGATCTGTCGATTGTGGACAGTCTGGTGCAGCTATCCTTCCTGATCCAGAACATTCTCGCCAGAATAGGGGCGGAGCATGATCTCTCGATCATTCAGATCCGTCTGCTGGGTATCCTGAGGGACCGGGAACCGGGTATGCTGCAGCTGGCCAAGCATCTGGGACTTGATAAATCCAGTATTACCGGACTCGTGGACCGTGCCCAGCGCCGCGGACTGGTGGAGCGGACCGTGTCACCGGCCGACAAGCGGGGATTCAACGTGAGGGCAACTGCGGCAGGGTGGCAGATCATTCATGAAGTCGGAGAGCAGATTGAACGTCAGATTACGGAGGTAACCGCAGGTCTTACTGAAGCGGAACGTGCACAGACTATTGCTCTTGCCAGTAAGATTCTGATTACTGCGCCTGGGGCGAGTCGCTGAACAGAAAGAAGGCCATCCGCAAAGGATGGCCTTAGAAATTTCAAAGGATAGCTCAGATTATTTATAGACTCCCCGATAGCCTTCGGGTAATAATTCTGCTATTTTTTTCATTATGTATGAGAGGGTGGACTCTTCATATTCTTTTTTATCCTGCTCCTTCGCCCGCTGAAGCAATTCGAATTGTTGTCCGATCTGGATATGCACATCTGCCTTATTGAACGTTTCCGCCTTCATATCGCCATCTTGATGAATAGGTAAAAGCTTCTCTGTCCCATATAACCCGACAGGTACAATGGGAGCTCCGGTTAATCTTGCTATAAGAAGGATACCTTTCTTCGCTTCAATCAAACTGCTGGCTCTGCTTCGGGTTCCTTCCGGGAAGATCAGTAAGCTTTCCCCTTGTTTAACAAGCTTGATTATCTTTTCGAGACCCTCTTTGTCAGCGGTATTGGGCTTAATAGTTGTAGTCTTAATTACATTAACACCGATGCTGGTCACTGCATTATTTGACAGCTTTTCACCTGCTACAAAAGTCGGATCAATCGCTTTTAGAGCTTTGTCCAGCACTAATCCATCCGAATTGCTTAGATGATTACATACAAAAATAGTCGGTGTTTGTATTTCTTTTAAGTTTTCACTGCCGGTTATATGTATATTTGCATATTTGTTCAGGTAATTATTAATAATATTTCTCGATATGGATGTGACCCATTTATCCGGCAAAAAATTTATGATTCTTGCCGCTGTAGCGGTAATCATATACGTATCCCCCCAATATTCACCTGCATCAAGGATACCATATCCTGACATGAAGATTAATGTCTATTGGAAGAACGAATAAAGGCCGCCATCACTGGAAGCCTCTATGTATCCTACTCCATCTCCATAGTGCCTTTAACCCTTGCTAAATATTCAGCATAATAGAACAGCAGTATACCCAGGAGAAAAAATCCGCATCCAAGCAAACCCTCTTCGGCCATCCGGGTAAGGATGGTTGTAAATTCATTATCCCCGGTACGAATAAGCAGTTTTGTCGCTTCTACACCTCTTGTCAGCGGGAAGAATTCAGATAATGTGTACATCCAGTCCGGCATATAAGAACGCGGGAAGCTGGCTCCGCTGAACAGGAGCAACACGCTTGCAAGCAAATTGGACCAGATATGCATCGAAGGCGACCAGAGCGCAAAGCTTGAGATCACAAACCCAAGTCCGCAGGCGGCGGAAATGGATACGGTCCACACGAGGCCAAGCCATGCAAGCTGCTCTCCCGAGAAGGTAAGCCCAAAGATCAGCATTCCGAAAGCGAGTCCAAGTGCTGCCGTGAACAGGCCGCTGACAATATGAAAGATAGCCCGGGCAAAGAAGACGGCTATTTTGCTGGCAGGGCTTGCCACTACCAATTGCAGTGTACCCATCTGGCGGTCAGAGTTAATAACGGTCATCATGCCGAAGACAGCGTTCATCACGCATAACAGAAGCGCATTCGAAACCACATAACCGGCAAGATTGCTTCCCTGGAAAGCGTATTTGGCCAGCATTGCGAAGAAGAGCAATTGGCTTAACGGGTTAATGACCATAACCATCAGGTAGACACCGGGATTAAGCCAGCCGAACAGTGCTTTGAACGACAGGTGCGCATGCCGGTAAAACCGGGCAACAGATTCCATTTTAGAACACCCCTAAATTTCCATTTATTCTGGCTCGTTTCTCTACAAGCCGGTAGTAGGCAAGAGAAATAACGAGATAAAAGACGGTTAACAGCAGCAGTACTCCCCAAGCAACAACAAGCTCATCCTGTTTCATATCCTTCCTGCTAATGATTCTTAGTAATTCAATGGCCCAAGTAGGGGGCAGCACCCAGGATAAAGGCTTGACCCAGTCTGGAAGTACGGAGACCGGAAACATAAAACCGCATATGAGATACACCGGATATTCCAGCATGTTCATCAGGGCATAAGCCTGACGGGACAGCGTAAAAGACATGGCCAGAAAGAAGGAGAAGACCGACAGTGCGCATAGGACAAATAGGTAAGCAAGTATGAATTGCAACGGATGCCCGATAATCACTGGAACGCGGTAAATGACGATTAAATAAAAATAAGAAATCAGTATGGATAATATTCCCCATAGAGTGTTGGCAATAATTTTGCCGGCCAGCGTAAGCCCGAATGGGGTAGGGGCTGTGAACAACAGCTCTAAAGTTCCATAGTACTTCTCACGGTTAACATCACTGGCGGAAGAGAATACGATGGAGGACCAAAGGGTAATGAACCCGGAGCCCAGCACAACATACTTAAAAATTTGCTCCGCAGAGGAATTTCCATATACCAATATCGCTATGGTCGAGAACAGGAATGGCATCAGGAAGATAATAAACTGGAACATTGGACGGGCGAGCGAGAGCTTCATATGTACTTTAATCGTATGGAGTAAGGATCTCAGATCCGGTGTAAGGGTGTAACTCATGAGGCATCCCCGCCTAATATTTGAATATAGACATCCTCTAAAGTAGGCGTTGTAATCGACAAATTCGCCATTCTTACCGGGCCTGCAATATGATACAGCTCCATGATGAGCTCTTGGGGAAGTCGGGTTTGAATTCGCAATCGCAATCGCTGCAGCTGCTCCGGCTGATCAATTTGCAGATGGAGGGTTGCCGGATGCGCCGTGATTATCGCCTGTTCCTCCTCCGTAAATTCAGTGATGCTGCAGGTTACAACGGAAATTTGATCGATTCGCTTCTTAAGCTCCTCTGGAGTGTCCAGTACAGAAATCAGCCCTTTATCTATAAAAGCTATCCGGTCGCAGAGCTCATCCGCTTCAGGCATGTAATGCGTAGTGAGCAGAATCGTCGTACCTTGCCGCTTTAAATGATGCAGAATATCACGCAGCTGCCTTGCGCTCACCGGGTCAAGCCCGATCGTCGGTTCATCCAGGAACAGAATTCTCGGCTCATTCACCAGACCGCGGGCAATCTGCAGCTTTTGCTTCATGCCCTTGGAGAAGGTTTCGACTCTGCGGTGGGCAACTCCGGTCAAACCTACCAGCTCCAGCAATTGTGGAATCCGGCTCTTCTGCACCTGGCGGGGGACTTTATATAAATCTGCAAAATAAGCGAGATTATCATAGGCCGATAACCGCCAATACAGATTGCGCTCTCCACCGAGAATAAAGTTGATCTGTG
Organism: Paenibacillus sp. FSL R10-2771; assembly: GCF_038000205.1. Taxonomy (NCBI): domain Bacteria; kingdom Bacillati; phylum Bacillota; class Bacilli; order Caryophanales; family Paenibacillaceae; genus Paenibacillus; species Paenibacillus sp. FSL R10-2771. The sequence goes on along the minus strand of NZ_JBBOBM010000001.1, from coordinate 4,191,292 downwards.
AGCGCAGCTTCTTGAATTCCTTCACAGGGTCAAGCCCGAGAATACGGACCTCGCCGGATGTCGGCGTAAGCAGCGTGGTCAATATTTTTATCGTTGTTGTTTTACCAGCGCCGTTCGGACCTAATAACCCGAGAATCTCCCCTTCACGCACAGAAAAGCTGATACCCTGAAGAGCCTCGACAACCTTTCGCTTTCTTCTGAAAATGCCTTCCTCGGTTTGATAGGTCCGCTTCAAATTATGAACCTGGATGATCTCTATGCTCATGTAAGATAACCACCTTTATAATATAAGATAAACGTCTAATATTAAAATACCATCCCATTTCTATTTTAGGCAAGTACATTTTTTATGATGAAATGAAAAACGACCACCCGGTTAACGGGTGATCGTCTAATTTACAGCTATTCCATTTGCACAAATGAACTCAGCTCTTGCAGCAGCCTGTTGAACCTGGAATGATCAAGCTCGAAATATTTAATGTTGCCAACCTTCTCCTCAACGATCAGACCGGCTTGCTTCAATATTTCCAAATGATGCGAGATTGTCGCAGTCGTTAAATCGAGTGTGTTCGCAAGCCTTGCCCCGTACTCCTTGTGCTGATGCAGAATTCGCAGAATCATAATGCGGTTACGGTCGGATAATGCCTTCAGCTGCTTCTCCAGCTCCAGGCTCCGCTCCAGGGTATTCAATGGAGTGTTATAACAGCCATAAATAACGATGCAGGTATGATTATCGAATATCCGGATATGACGGGGAGTCAGGAAATAGGAAGGGATGAAGTAGAACGTCTGATAGTTACTGACTCTGCGAAACGATTTTTCCATCAGCTTTTGCGCCAAGTGAAGCGGCTCCAGCCCGAAAGCCTGGGCTTCTTGGATGGCAGCTTCATATAAACCTTGCTTAGTGTTCAGGTGCTCCTGAAAGACAGCCGAGGTTGTTATCTCCTGCAGCAAGAGATTGATGGATACACGAATCGGCTTTATGTCAGTGAACATGACCTTTATAAATTCCGGCTTATCGCCAAACATGGAGGCCGGATTAAGGCCAAAATCAGCAGTTGTATCCGGATGGAGCAAAGCTTCAGCAATCTGCTGCTGTGGCACTTCCCCGCCAAAAATATAGAATAGATAAGACTCGTCAGACAGCCCGGAAATTTCATCCAGGAATAAAGCCATATCATTGAAATGGGGAAACGGAATAAAAAACTCATACAGGTACATGAAATCCCAACGGCTGCTTATTCTCCAGTTAGTAATAAAGGCAATGGCCTCAGCAGATAACGCTTGATGCAACAGCTCATGCTCATGCTGTGCATAGGAATGCTGGTCAGCCTCGGTATAACTTGATAATAATGCAATAGCTTCCGCTACAGAAGAGATTGTATGTATAACTGTCTTAGTAATGCTGTTCTCACTCTGTTCGAGCGCCAATGGACATCCCCCTTTACTCTCATTTCAACATAAGAGATGAAACTTCTTTTGTCAAATTGCTGGTGCGCGCTTATATCTTGACAGCAACAATTCAAACATGATAACTTTACGGTAGATTAATAAAGGCAATGTAACCTAAGGGTTCAACCTCGCTGAGAAGTGGGGTTGGGCCCTTTTTGCATTGGCGGACCAGAGGAGGATTCATATGCGGAGAACAGAATTGCTGCTGCAGCGGCTGGACGAAATCGGCAAGTCACTGGAGCGTACGGGCGATGCTCTATTATTATTAGGTGTTGGTTCCGTTGGGGTCGAGACGGCACGGATGGATGAGTACTCAGATTTGGATTTCTTCGTTATTGTGAAGCCGGGAGTGACCCGGAGATATATCGACCGGTTGGATTGGCTCGAAGCCATACAGCCTCTTGCCTATGCTTTCAAGAATTCGGACCTTGGATATAAGGTGTTGTTCGAGGATGGGATTTTCGCGGAATATGCTGTATTCGAGGAATCGGAGCTGGCGGACGCCGCTTACACGGAGGGCCGGGTGATATGGAAGAACCCCCTGTATGCCAATACGGCAATCGCCAGACCTTTAAGACCCCTCCCTTCTCCGAAGGAGGATTCCCTGGACTTTCCTTTGAACGAAGCCTTAACCAATCTATACGTAGGCCTCGGACGTTATGCAAGAGGTGAGCGTCTATCCGCTACGCGGTTTATTCAGGGATATGCTATTGACAGGATTCTGTCTGTACTCCATCTGCTGGAGGACGAGGTTGATTATTATCCCGACCCGTTTGGAAATGAAAGACGGCTGGAGAAGAGATACCCCCGTTTTGCAGAGATTATCGGCGGGATGATTCAGGGATACGATCATGTGCCCGAATCGGCACTATGCATTCTGGATTTCTTGGAAGAGGTGTATCCGGTCAATCCAAGGTTAAGTGATGAGATCAGGCGGTTGGCCAAGCTAATGTAAAGTAACGGACTTGCTTCCTGTTATGGGAAAGAAAGGTTCTTGAATTTCTTTCCCGAAATGCAGCCGGGGTGGAATTTGTGGTATCTTATTTCCGTCCAAAGAAATAAACGATTAAATGAAAAGGGATGATTTCCGTAGACCAGGAACTTGTGGCGGCTCTTGCCACCGAATTTAGGAACTCGCTCAAGGTGCTTAACGCGGTCGGAGATGAGACCCGGCAGGCCATCCTGATGGCCTTGCTTCAAGGGCCGCAGAATCCCGGTATGCGTGTAGGTGAGATAAGGGTGGAAACCCACTTATCCCGTCCGGCCGTTTCGCATCATCTGAAAATCCTGAAAGAGGCACAGATTATTAGCGTCCGGAAAGTAGGAACACGTAACTATTATCGTCTGGACACCGGAAGCAAGCTGATGTTGTTGAAAAGCTTAGTAAGCGAATTGGAGAAGGCCCTTGCACAATGTGACAGGTAATCATCGGAGCCGTAATCCGGAAGAGGAAGGGAGGGGACCGTCAATGAATCAGACAGTTCAAGCGGTGAACGGAGTAAACATTCCCCAACTGGGGTTTGGCCTGTATAAGATCAAGAATGGGGAAGCCTTTGAGCAGACGGTAGAGAATGCTATCCGGAGCGGGTACCGCCATTTCGATACAGCGAAAATATACGGTAATGAAGCGGCACTGGGCCGGGTCATCCTGCACAGCGGCATTGACCGTGAGGAGTTCTTCATTACCTCCAAAGCCTGGACGACGGATCTTGGGTATCATGCGACGAGAAAGGCGTTCGAGCAGACTTGCCGGAAGCTGAACGTAACGTATCTCGATATGTATCTGATACATTTCGCAGGCCCTCATTATGTTGAGGCCTGGAAGGCGATGGAGGAGCTGTACGATGAAGGCAGGATCAAAGTCATAGGTGTTGCCAATTTCGGTATCCGGCATCTGGAGCAGCTCAAGAAGAACGCCCGGATCCTGCCGATGGTGAATCAGATCGAAACTCATCCGGAGTTCCAACAGAACGAATTGTATGACTATATGGTTCAGAACCGGATTCTTCATGAGGCGTGGGGGCCGCTCGGGCAGGGAAGCAAGGTGCTGCTGGAGCATCCGGAGCTGACAGCCATCGCTCATGCTCACCGCAAGTCGGTTGCGCAGGTCATTTTGCGCTGGCATCTGGAGCGGGGGAGTATTGTTATCCCTAAGTCGTCCAATCCGCAGAGGATCCAAGAGAATAGCGAAATTTATGACTTTGCACTGAATCGGGAGGAAATGGAACGAATCCGGAGGTTGGACACGGGGAAGAGATATTCCGTAAACCCGGCAGGTCTTATGGTTAATCCGGTGTACGTGACATTCATGAAGCTATTCATTCCAAGGTGACTCCGCATATAGACAATGCGCATAGAGAAGAGGCCAGCCCGCGAGGGGGTGGGCCTGGAATTTCCCGTGAATTACCCGTAATGATGTATTGCGGCAGCCGTATCTTAAGCAGTCAAGGTGCTTTCGTTCTCTCCGCCAGTGAAGCAATCGACTCCATGTCCTGATCGGTTAACTGACTCAGGAAATGCCTGCGTATTGCCTTGGAGACTACAGGAAGGGCTGCCTCCAGGGCGGATCGGCCGGCAGAAGTAATGATGATTTGTACACCCCGGTCTGTGTCCAGCGGTTTTCTTAGTACGAGACCCCGTTTCTCCATCCGCGTCAGATGATGGGATAACCGGCTTTTATCCCAGTCCATAGAGTCAGCCAGCTCCTGTTGGCGAAGCTTGCCCTCCCCGAATTGTACTAACCGGTCTAATACTCCGAAATCGCCCTCGGATAGCCCGGTATGCTCAGACATCTCTTTCACAACCCGGCCGAAGATACGTTTGAAGGAGCCTTTCCACATATTCCATAATTGCATTTCATCTTCGTTTAATTCGCTCATATTGTCCATAGAAGGATCATAGCACGGTTGACGTATCAACCACAAGATGCTATTGTATGTTTGTTGGTTGATACGTCAACCTAAAGATTCATAAACATATAGGAGTGTGACTATTCAATGGAATATGTGAAGCTTGGACGAAGCGGCTTGGATGTATCGAAGTTAAGTCTTGGAACCATGAGCTTCGGGGTACCTGAACGCGGCAATACCCCGTGGTCGTTGAATGAAGAGAACAGCAGACCGATTATTAAAAGAGCAATCGAATTAGGCATTAATTTTTTCAGTACTGCTAATATGTATTCCGATGGTACCAGTGAAGAGATTCTCGGAAGGGCCATAAAGGATTTTGTCCGCCGGGACGAAGCGGTGATTGCCACGAAGGTGTTCGTACCGATGCGTAAGGGTCCCAATGCAATGGGGCTTTCCCGTAAAACCATAATGACCGAAATTGATAACAGTCTACGACGGCTTGGAACAGACTACATTGACCTGTATCAGATTCACCGCTATGATCCGAATACGCCGATTGAGGAGACGATGGAGGCTCTCCATGACTTAGTAAAGGCTGGCAAGGTTAGGTACCTTGGAGCATCCTCCATGCTGGCATGGCAGTTTGCGAAGGCGCAGTCCACCGCAGAGCGAAACGGCTGGACAAGGTTTATTGCTATGGAGAACAGACTTAACCTGCTCTACCGGGAAGAAGAAAGGGAAATGCTCCCGCTATGTAAAGATCAGGGGGTAGGGATCACACCTTATCTGCCTCTGGCTGCGGGCCGGTTAACCCGGGATTGGGATCAGCTCACTGAACGATCAGAGAAAGACCAGATAGCCAAGGCGATGTTCACCGGAACGGAGGAAGCGGACCGCAAGGTTGCCCAGAGAGTTGCTGAGGTTGCTGCGAACCGTGGGCTTCCGCGCGCACAGATTGCGCTTGCCTGGCTGCTGCATAAGGAGGAGGTTACAGCTCCGGTCATCGGGTCTACCAGGATCGGCCAGCTTGAAGATTCGGTTTCGGCATTGTCTGTTCAATTGACACCTGAAGAAATCACAAGCCTGGAAGAACTTTATATCCCTCATCCATTCATCTAAACAGCCTGAAGTTTTAATTAAAATGTGATTCCCGCTATATTTGCAAGAAGAAGGGCGCCGGAGCTGCGCCCTTTTTTCCTGTTTGTAACATTTTTAACGCGACAGCTCTGCAAAAGCATGTTATTCTATAATCAATTACCGACAGACAGTCGGTCGGTACAACTTAAGGAGAACTAAACTATGAGAATTGTAAAAGAAGCCGAAATACGCAGAAATGAAATTCTTGACGCAGCGGAAGAGCTTTTCGGCCAGAAGGGCTTTGACGGAACCAGCACGGGCGATATTCTGGGCAAGGTCGGGATTGCACGGGGGACGCTATATTATCACTTCAAGTCCAAGGAGGATATTATGGATGCGCTGATTGAACGGACGAATGCCAATATTCTGGGGGCTGCGCAGCACATTGCCGCTGACAAGAGCATACCTGTCATTGACCGGATTCTCCGCGTGGTTATGGCATTGAACATTAGCGGCGGAAACGGAAGCAGCACGGAAATCATGGAGCATATTCACAAGCCGCAGAACGCGCTTATGCATCAGAAGATTCAAAAAGCGATCATCAGCGGTGTTCCGCCGATCCTGACACCGATTATCTGCGAAGGCATTGAGCAGGGAATATTCAACACCCAGTACCCCTATGAATGTATGGAAATGGTTGTGATCTATGCGAACACGATTTTTGATGATGACATGGTTGAAATGACGGATGAGGTACGCATGTCACGGGTACTGGCGTTTATTTCGAATGTAGAAAGGCTGCTCGGGGCCGAAAGCGGAAGTCTGATGAGCGTAATGCAGATGTTCGGTAACGGAGAGGAAGCCAGAGATGAAGACGGCGAATAGATCCGGCAAAGGGTTCAGTAAATTTCTGCTGCTCTGGTCAGGGCAGCTGATTTCAGCAATAGGAAGCGGTCTTACCTCGTTCGGGCTGGGGATTTATATTTTTCAGCAGACCGGTCAGGCATCCGCCATGGCACTGGTAACTTTGCTGGCGTTTATGCCTTCGCTGCTGTTGAGTCCGCTAGCGGGGGTGCTGGCGGACCGCTATGACCGCAGGCTGCTGATGGTACTGGGCGACAGTCTTTCCGCAACAGGACTTATTTTCATTCTAATCTGTTTACTGAACGGAGAAGCGCAGCTGTGGCAGATTTGTATAGGAGTGACTATTAGCTCGGCGTTCTCCTCGCTGCTTGATCCGGCTTACAAGGCTACGGTTACGGATCTGCTCAGCGAGGAGCAATACACGAAGGCTAGCGGTTTTGTTCAGGTGGCCGGTTCGGCCAAATATCTGATTTCGCCTGTCATCGCCGGATTTCTGCTCGTTGTTTCAGATGTGAAGCTGCTGCTGGTCATCGACATCTGCACATTTTTCGTAACTGTTGCTGTAACACTTGCTGTACGCAGCGGTCTTTCCCCGAAGAGCTCCGGGCAGGCACAACCCTTTATCCGTGAATTCAAAGACGGCTGGAGAGCTGTTTCCGGTAACCGGGGCGTGCTCGTGCTTGTGGTTATGACCTCTGTAATGACATTTTTTATTGGTTTCATTGAGACCCTGTCCATGCCGATGATCCTGACTTTTTCGGACAGTGCGGTATTAGGGACGCTTGAGACTATTATTGCTTCGGGGATGCTTGTGTCGAGTGTGATCATAGGAATGCTGCCGATGAAGAAGGGTTTTGTCAAAATCCTGTCAGTGTCGCTCTTTTGCTCGGGAATAAGTATGGCGGCTTTCGGACTCCGTGAGAATATTGTGCTGCTTGGCATTTCAGGATTTCTCTTTTTTGCCATGCTGCCATTCACGAACACAGCCCTGGATTATCTGGTTCGCACCAACATCGATAATTCCGTTCAGGGAAGAGCCTGGTCACTGATTGGACTGGTGTCACAACTGGGGTTTGTCGCCGCTTATACGCTATCCGGTGTGCTGGCTGATTATGTGTTCACTCCATTGCTGGTTACAGGCGGAGTGCTTGCAGGCAGTGTGGGGAAGGTCATCGGCACAGGCAGCGGACGGGGCATGGGACTGCTTATTATTATCGCAGGGCTGCTGTTAAGCTTAGCCTCGCTCATCATTTATCATTTGAAATCAATTAGAAGCCTTGAGAACAGAGGTGACATATGTACTACCGAATAATCCGGAATGATATTCTCAAAAGCAAGGGGATTACCCTGACCACGATGATATTTGTGGCTGCCGCAGCGATGCTGGTTTCTCTGTCTGCGATACTGGTCGTTAATCTGTCCGGGGCCATTGATACGCTCATGAAGCAGGCCGGTACACCGCATTTCATGCAGATGCATTCCGGTGAACTGGATAAGCCGCGGTTTACCGCCTTTGCCGAGCAGAACAGCAAGGTTGACGAATTTCAGGTGCTCGATTTCCTCAATGTTGAAGGTACGAGGATTGTGATTGACGGCCAATCGCTTGCGGACAGCGTTCAGGATAACGGCTTCAGCACGCAAAGCGGGAAATTTGATTATCTGCTGGACCTGGACGGGAACGTGATAACGGCAGCCGACGGTGAGGTCTATGTTCCGGTTACCTATATGAAGGACGGCTCAGCAAAGGTTGGGAGTTCGCTCGCAGTGGCCGGCAAGACTCTCACTGTAGCAGGTTTTTTGCGTGATTCACAGATGAATTCGCTGCTTGCCTCGTCCAAGAGATTCCTCGTCAGCGAGCATGATTATGCAGAAATTAAGGATTCAGGAAGCACAGAATATCTGATTGAGTTCAGACTCAAGGACTTGTCCATGCTTGGCGCATTTGAATCAGATTACACTGCAGCTGGTCTTGAAGCCAACGGACCGACCCTAACCTATCCGCTATTCAAAATGCTTAATGCCATATCCGACGGACTCATGATTGCGGTCATCCTCCTGGCAAGCGTGCTGGTGGTTGTTATTGCATTTATGTGTATACGCTTTACGCTCCTAGCAACCATAGAAAGTGATTACCGCGAGATCGGTGTGATGAAAGCCATCGGATTACGTGTATCTGACCTGAAGAAAATCTATCTTGCGAAATACGCAGGTGTGGCGGCGCTGGGCAGTATTCTCGGATTCGCGCTTTCGTTCGTATTCAGAGGTCTGCTGCTTGAGAATATCAGGTTATACATGGGGGAGAGTGAGAACTCTGCGCTTGCCTTAGGCTGCGGGGGCATTGGTGTTCTGCTTGTATTCCTTGCGGTTACCGCTTATGTGAATAGGGTGCTTACACGCTTCCGGAAGATTTCCCCCGCAGAAGCCATCCGCTTCGGTACTTCCCAGGAACAACCGGCGGGCTCGAAGCGTTTCAATCTGAGCGGGAACCGGCTGCTGAATACGAATGTTTTTCTAGGCGTCAAGGATGTCCTGTCGAGGAAAAGTCTATACGGCACAATGCTCGCTGTACTCGTGATCTCTGCATTTATTATGATTGTTCCCCAGAACCTCTACAACACGATTGCCTCCAAAAGCTTCATCACCTACATGGGAATCGGGGACAGTGATCTGCGCCTGGATATTCAGCAGACCGGTAATATTGCCGGGAAGGCGGCAGAGATTGCACAGGCTATGGAGCAGGATGCAGCCATCTCCCGCTATGCAGTGCTGACAACGCAGGCTCTCAAGGTAAAGCTGGAGGATGGATCGGAGGAACGGTTAAAGGTTGAGCTTGGCGATCATTCGATCTTCCCGGTGGCTTATTCCCAGGGAAACAGACCGGCTGCGGAGCATGAAATTGCCCTCTCCGGTGTGAATGCGGATGAACTGGGTAAAAAGACCGGGGATGCTCTTAGCCTGATGATCGACGGGGAGGCCAGGGAGCTCACGGTAAGCGGCATTTATTCGGATGTGACCAATGGCGGGAAAACAGCCAAAGCGGTGTTCACTACGAGATCGGCTGAGGTTATGTGGTCCGTTATTTATGCGGAGCTTGCAGATCCGTCGCTAACCGGCAGCAAGGTAACCGAATATGCGGACCGCTTCAATTATGCGAAGGTGTCGGGCATTGATGAATATGTTACACAGACCTTCGGCTCTACCATCAGCTCAGTCGGTAAGGCCTCCCGGGTAGCCATTACCGTGATGCTGTTCATCAATGTACTGATAACGCTGTTGTTTATGCGGATGCTTGTGGCCAAGGACCGGCATTCCATTGCCGTCATGAAGTCACTCGGGTTTACAAATTCGGATCTGACTGTACAGTATTTCTCACGTTCGGTATTCGTGCTGCTTATCGGGATGGTTCTCGGCACACTGCTGGCAAACACGCTCGGGCAGGTACTTGCGGGGGTGCTGATTTCCTCGTTTGGAGCTTCATCGTTCAAGTTCGTAATCAATCCGCTATCGGCGTATGTGTTATGCCCGCTGATGATGGCAGGCTCAGTGCTGATCGCCACAATTATTGGTACAGCAGGAACAGGGCGAATTCAAATATCCGGGAATATTAAGGAGTAGGTTATGGAGATGAAGAAGATGATTACCGGTATAAATATAACCAAACATTACGGCACCGGTGATGACAAGCGTAATGTTCTGGACGGAGTGTCTATCGAAATTAAAGAAGGGGAGTTCGTGTCGGTTATGGGACCTTCGGGCTCTGGCAAGTCGACGCTGATGTTTGCGCTGAGCGGAATGGAGCGGATTGACGGCGGACGGGTTACCTTTGACGGCAGGGATCTGGGGACACTTGCGGAGAATGAGCTTGCTGACCTGCGCAGAACGGGAATGGGCTTTGTGTTTCAGCAGCCGACACTAATGAAGAACTTGAACATCCTGGATAATATTATCCTTCCGTCCATGCGTGACAACAGGCGCAACGCAGCAGGGATTACAGAGAAAGCAAGACAGCTTATGCAGAAGGTGGGAATCGCGGAGCTGGCGCAGCGGGATATTACGCAGGCCTCTGGAGGGCAGCTTCAGCGTGCAGGGATATGCCGCGCATTGATGAGCAGCCCGGGCATTATTTTTGCTGACGAGCCGACCGGTGCGCTTAACCAGGCAGCGGCTCAGGGCATAATGAACCTGCTGTCTGAAATTAACGCGGAAGGTACTGCGGTCATGCTGGTCACTCATGATGCAACCATTGCTGCGAGGACGGAGCGGATTATGTTCATGTGTGACGGCAGAATCGTCAGCGAGATGCGTCTGCCGAAAGATAGCGGCAAGGACATAGAGGGCCGGGTGGAGATGATTACGGCTAAGATGCGGGAGATCGGGATTTAACGATTGCAAATGAACGATTAGGGAGGGCTGGACGTATTATATTTATTTGCAGACACCAATGAAGAGGTGAGAGAACATGCTGACGATTAAACATTTTACGAAGAGCTATAAGGGCGGGAAGAAGGCGGTAGATGACTTAAGCTTAGTGGTCGAGCGGGGCGATATCTATGGCTTCATCGGACACAACGGGGCGGGCAAAACAACGACCATCCGCGCTGTAGTCGGTGTTCTTGATTTTGAAGAAGGGGAAATAGAAATTGATGGAATCTCCATTAAAAAAGATCCGGTAGCCTGCAAGGCGAATATTGCCTATATTCCGGATAACCCCGATCTGTACGATCATCTTACCGGCATTCAGTATTTGAATTTCATCGGCGATCTATTTCGAGTATCCAAGGCCAACCGTGAGCGGCTTATTCAAAAATACAGCGATGCCTTTCAGCTTACGGCTAATCTGGGCGATATGATCTCCTCGTATTCTCACGGGATGAAGCAGAAGCTTGCGATTATCTCTGCGCTTATTCATGAGCCGAAGCTGCTGGTGCTGGATGAACCTTTTGTAGGCCTGGATCCCAAAGCTGCGCATACGCTGAAAACCATCATGGCTGAGCTATGCAGCAGCGGCGGGGCGATCTTCTTCTCGACGCATGTGCTGGATACGGCAGAGAAGATTTGTAATAAGATCGCGATCATTAAGGCAGGCCAGCTCATTGCTCATGGCAGCACTGAAGAGGTGAAGGGCAAGAACAGCCTTGAGGAAGTATTCATGGAGCTGATCGACAATGATTAATATCTGGAGATTGACGAAGCTGCAGCTGATGTCCACCTTCGGCCTGAATAAAGCGCTGCATACGAAAGACCCTGCAGAGAGACGCAAGGCGCTGCTGCTCAGCATAACGATTATGGCCGGTGTGCTTATGATTGGGGCGTTTTCCTTCAGCTACAGCTTCATGATGGCGATGGCATTTGAAGAGCTGGGGCGGATGGATCTGCTGCTGGCGATTATGATGGCCGTTACCTCGATTGTCGGGTTCTTCACCACGGTCTATAAGGCAAGCGGGGTATTATTCAGCTATAAGGATTATGATATGATCATGTCGCTGCCAGTGAAGACGAGTCATGTGGTGGCGAGCCGTGTGCTTCAGCTGTATGTGATGAATCTGTTTTTTACACTGCTGGTTATGCTGCCTGCGGGTGCGGTGTATGCGATACAAGTGAATCCGGGAGTGCTGTTTTATCTGTTCTTTCTAATAACGCTCTTGTTCATCACCTTGCTGCCGATTATAGCGGCAACGATCATTGGCGCACTCATCAGCTGGGTGTCTTCGAGATTTAGAGCAAGCAAGATGATTAGTGTAGTGTTCACTTTCGCCGTCCTTATTCTCTTCATGCTGGGTTCATTTAATCTGGATGGAGACCAGCAGGAGCTTGCTGATATGGGGGCAGGGCTGGGTGATGCGATCTTTAGGCTGTATCCCCTGGCGTCCGTGTATGTCGATGCGGTCTGCTCGTACCAAGTAAGTTCACTGATCTTCTTCATTGCCCTGTCTGTCCTTGCATTTGTACTCTTCTCCGCCGTGCTGGCAACCCGGTACAAAGCCATTCATACAGGCCTTATGACCAGCCGCTCAGGCAGCAAATATACCATGAAGCCGCTGCAGGCGAATTCTGCTTTTAAGGCGTTGTATCTCAAAGAGCTGCGCCGCTATTTCAGCTCAGCCAATTATGTGCTGAACACAGGCATCGGTATGGTTCTATTGCTGGTTATGTCGGTTTCCTTATTGTTCGTCAGCTCAGAGAAGCTTGGGGTCGTGCTCGACATTCCGCAACTATCGGAGTATTTGAGCACGCTGAGTCCGCTTGTGGTTTCTTTATTTGTGGTTCTGAGCTGCACTACGGCGAGTTCGATTTCGCTTGAAGGGAATCATTTGTGGATTTTACAAAGCTCGCCCGTCTCTAAACCCGCCATTATACTCAGCAAAGTAGCTGTGAATCTCACCATTACGCTACCGGTCATTGCCGTGAGCTGGGTGCTGCTTATCTATACACTGCGGACCGGATGGATGGAAAGTATATTAATGCTTGTGATCCCGGTGATCTACGCTTGTTATTCTGCCATGCTGGGCGTTATTGTGAACCTGAAGCTGCCTAAGCTGGACTGGACAAGTGAGGTTACGGCGATCAAGCAGAGCGCTGCGGTGCTGGTATCGATGATTCTGGGGTTCATCAGTCTGGTTGTTCCGGCCGCGCTGTTCATGCTGCTTCGTTCGGTGAATGGAAATCTCATCTTGCTGGGCTACGGTGTTATTATGGCAGCGGTCTGCGCCGGAATGTACAGATATATACAGGTTAGCGGGGAACGGTTGTTTCTGAGGTTGTAGCCATTGTTGTCTTGAGCAGGATCAACGTGAGCACTTGGGTGGACGCTGCGCGAACGGACTGTTGTTCCAATCGCTGTTGTCCCCAGATTTTATTGATTCTCCTTAGCGGTGAAAATCCGGGGACTGCTGATGCTTCCGAAGCGAGCTTTCCTACGGAAAGCTTTCAGGCGACCGCTGCCGCTTTTCCACAATCATTCCGTCCTCTCCGCTGTTTAAGCGGGAAACGATTTTATACAAAAGAAACCACTCTTAAAGTAGGATTAAACCTTTTAAAGAAGTGGTTTCTTTGTGCTGTCTATGACAATAGCTCACCAAGACTAAACGGAATGCTATAGTACTCTATTAAGGTTTGGTGCCGCAGGCCATAAAAAATAGCATCATCGCATGCGCATCCGGGGAATGGTCGAATTGTTCATAGGCTCTGTTCAATTCCTCATACTCATATTCCGTAATGATCCCTTTCTTATAGAACCCGGTGAACCGGTTAATATCAAATTGACGTTTGAAGCCTTCTATACCATGCAGATCGCTATGCTGGAGGATGGCATCCATATCTACATCTGTATAGCCGGAGCCGGATAACAGGCGCGGCAGGCTTCGGCCGATATTGCGGTTACCGCCTCTTGAAGCCTGCTGCTGGACCAGCTTTTGGATAATAGCAGGCATAATCCCGATTTCAGGCTCGATTGCCCCGAAGACCCCGTCGTCCACATCAATAATGACCAATTTGCCGCCTGGTTTGAGGACACGTCTAAGCTCTGCTGCTGCCTGCTGCGGGTTATGTAGATGAAGAAAGATTAAACGGGCAATAACAAAATCGTATTGATTGTCGGGCAGTCCAGTCTCATACACCGAAGCATGGGCGAAGGTAAGCCGTGATTCGGGGATGTGGCTTAACCTGAGCTTAGCCTCTTCTAGTAAAGCATCATCGATATCAAGGGCTGTGATTTCACTGTGCGGGAAATGCTCCAGCAATTGGGCGGTAACGAATCCCGGACCTGCACCGGCCTCCAGAACCTTCATCCCGTCTGCCAATCCGAATTGCTGCAAGGTGCGGTACTCTTTGTTCCAGCCCATCGAAGCCTGTTCCTGCAGGCGCAGCAGTTCTGATTCTGCCCCGTTACTGACATTCTGGAAATTATACGTGGAGTTACGTACGTTCATAGCTATTGCCTCCCAACCGGCTATTTGTAAAAGTTTGAATTTGATAATTTTACCATACCGTCCGTTTGAGTTAAACTCCGCTCCAGGGAGCTTATTTAAAAACGCCCGATCTTCGCTTTGACCTGCGCAAGCAGAGGTGCAGCTAGGGCTCTTGCCTTCCGGGCACCTTCACTCAAGATCGCGTCGATCTGTTCTGGCGCTGCCATGAACTCATTGTATTTCTTCCGGGGTTCCTCCAGAGCAGCATTAATCACCTGGAACAGCTCCTGTTTGGCCTCACCCCAGCTAATGCCGCTTAGATATTGCTCTCTGAAATCCTGTACTTGAGAGGGAGCCGCAAACTCTTTGTACAGCAAGAAAATATTTGACGTATCCGGGTCTTTCGGCTCCTGGGGAGGCGTAGAGTCCGTTTTGATTTTGCTGATCAGCTTCTTCAGGTTTTCTGGTGTTTCGAACAGCGGAATTGTATTATTATAGCTTTTGCTCATCTTCCGCCCGTCCAGCCCTGGAATCACGGATGTGTTCTCATCGACCCTATAATCAGGGAGCTTGAAGGTATCTCCATAAATCCGGTTGAAGCCCTCGGCAATATCTCTGGCGATCTCCACATGCTGAATCTGGTCCTTACCGACAGGGACCTTGTCAGACTGGAACAGCAGAATGTCCGCAGCCATCAGCACCGGATAAGTGAACAGGCCCATATTGACTCCTGCATCTGCATCCACGCCTAATTGAATATTTTGTTCATGAATGGCTTTGTACGCATGGGCACGGTTCATTAGACCTTTGGACGTCAGACAAGATAGAATCCAGTGAAGCTCGAAGATCTCCGGCACATCAGATTGCCGATAAAAGACTACCCGCTCCGGGTCCAGTCCCAGTGCCAGCCATGTAGCTGCGATACCGTAAGACAGATCACGAAACTCGTCTCTGTCCTGAATGAAAGTTAATCCATGATAGTCAGCGATAAAATAAAGTGCAGTACAATCACCGGCCCCGGCGAGTTGCAGGGCAGGCTTGATTGCTCCGATGTAGTTTCCCAGATGGACTTTGCCCGTAGGCTTAATTCCGGTTAATACAATTTCCTTACTCATGTTATCCCTCCGTTTATGTAATCAAAAAGGGGTCCTCTCATCCTGAAAAGGACGAGAGAACCCCGTGGTACCACCTTAATTAGCCCGGATTATGATCCGGACCCGCTTAAACGTATCGCGACATCGCTATATGCCCTGAATACGCGTCTCTTGTAACGATGAGACCTTCGCCAAAGCCTACTTCCTGAAGGTTCGGTTTGGATGCTCAGAAGCCCACTTCGGCATAATCCCTACACTGATTCGCAGCAATCATCAGCTCTCTGGAGTATTCGTTATGCGTACTCTCTTCGTCATTGCAAAGTTGTATACTATTGTATTACTGTATTTTTACAATATCTTAGGGTGAATGTCAATTGGTAGTTAAACAGGTTAGGGAGTGAGTGAGTCAGTGCAGTCAATAAGTGTAAAGCTGGAGAATTATATTAACAAGTACCTGGAGCTGTGGGATTTCTACGGCGTTATTCAAGTTACCCGGAAGGGCGAAGTACTCTTTGAGAAGGCCTGCGGCTATGCGAGTATTGAGTTTGGAATTAAAAATGATATACACTCCCGATTCTCCCTCGCCTCCATGTCCAAGCAGTTTACGGCCTTTGCGGTTATGCTGCTGCATGACAGGAAGATGTTGGATGTTGATGCATCCGCACAGCTATATCTCCCTGCGGATCTGAGAATTGATGAGTCTATTACCGTACATCATTTATTGTCACACACATCCGGTTTATATAATTTTTATAATTTTGAGAATGATTTTTTCGGCGGATATAACAGAATGAATTACTCACAGACGGAGTACTTCCAGCAGTATATCAACAAGAATCCCACAAAGCCGGCGGGTACAGAATATGATTATAATAACTCCAACTATAATTTGTTGGCCTGGATTATTGAGCATGTTACTGGAGAGAGGTACGGGGATTTCATTCGAAAGCATCTCTTTCTGCCCTTAAATATGCTTAATACTACTGTCGATGACGACTCTGTAACGATTGCGAACAGATCCAATAATTATGCAAAGGATTTCGCCGAAACGGTCAAAAGTCCATATTACAACGAGAAGTTCAGCATAGGTGCAGGCGGGATTGTTTCGAACTGCGAAGATCTGCATAAATGGTATACCTGTCTGCGGGACCGGAAGCTTCTGACGCCGGAGGCATATACCCGGTTTTTGAGCGAGAATGATAACAACTACTGCTATGGACTGGAGCATCACCATCTGTACGGCCAAGACAGATATGCCCATGGCGGCGATCACCTCGGGGTCAGCACCTATATGCAGAATTTTTTTGCTGAAGACATTTGTATTATTATTCTATCGAACAACGAAGCTATCAATCAGTACCGGCTGGGCAATACAATCTCAGATATTGTGCATAATGTTGAGGTGGAGGCTCCGGTTCGGCATACTGAGCTTCACCTCAGTGAGCGTAGCCTTCGCATGTATTGCGGAACGTACCTGGAAGACAAAATCCAGATTGAATTCATTAACGGAAAATTATATTTCACGAGATTCTCCGGCAATTTTCATATTGAGCTCTATCCAGTAAGTGAGGGAGAATTTGTCCAAAGATATTATGACCAGAACCATCCCTACAGGATCGCAGAGAACGACCTGGGTGAGATGACTTTTTTCGGGCACACCAGGATTACCTCTTGATATTGCCGCGGCGTCAAGTGATACGATAGTTATGAGATCTCAGAGAGGAGAGCGAAATGAACAGATCTATATTCGGATCACGGCAGTGCTGCGGAAGATGGACATACCGATCAAAGAAATAAAGTCAGTGATTATTGCGAATTCAGTAGCCGGGCTTAGCAAAGTCATAGTGAATAAACTGAATTCTATCAGGAAGCAAAGGGAAGTGATAGGGGTTGTTGAACGGCAGTTAAACCGGGTCCTGGAATACCTTGAGCGGCAGAACGAAGGCAAGCTGGACTTGGATAATATTCTTACCGAGACGGAGGCTGTATTTATGAGCAGTTTAACGGAACCGCATGTATTCAAAATTATTGATTTACCTCCCATGAGAGTGGCTTTTCATATTGTTGTGGACGCAGCTCCCGAAGACAAAGCGATGGGCCCTTTAATGGACTGGCTGAAGTCAGCGAACCTGCTGGGTACGGCGCGGCTCTTCGGTGGTAATATGAAGCCCATGCCAAGCAGTGCGGGCAAACCCTATGGTTACGGGATGTGTGCGACAATTCCAGCGGCCGTCGTTGTTCCAGAGCCTTTCAAGGAAATGCAGCTGCCGGGAGGATTGTATGCCATGCTTGGTAGCAGTGACGACATCGGCGGTTCCTGGAAAAGTCTGATGAATCAATTATCGCAAAGCAAGAAGTACCGTTCAGATCGCGGAAGGCTCTGCCTCGAAGAGCATATCCGTAACGATCATCCGGAGGGCAGCGGCAACCTGTATGATCTGAACCTTCTGGAGCCGGTAAAGGCGAAATAAGTGTAAACAGGCGGGCTTCCTTAGTGAAGTTCTGCCTGTTCGCGTCCAATCACTTACATGCAATATGTCATGGTAGAATGATGTAATTCAATGTAATGTTTGGAAGTGAATTAAAGAGGAGCTGGCGAGGAGGCGAGGCATGGGTATTGAATTTAAGAAGGTGAGCAGTTTTCAACGGGGAATATTGTTTGAATTATTGAAAGATGCCTATGCCTTTGATTGCCGGTATGAGCAAAGCTGCCTTGCTGAATGGCGGGAATTTGATAACTTTTTCTTTGACAATCCGCCGATTGCAGATAAATACGGGTTCATCACAACGCTGCACGATGAAGCTGTCGGCTTCGTTTCCTGGGACCCGAGGAACCTGCCTGAGGTTGCGGAAATAGGCCATAACTGCATTGCTTCAGCCCACAAAGGTAAAGGTTACAGTAAAATGCAGCTGCAAGAAGCAGTGAATAGAATCCTCCAAAATGAAGTCCGGAAAATTATTGTAACAACAAATGATGATCTGGTTCCTGCCCGGCGGATGTATGAGAGTATCGGATTCACCATGTATCAGACAAGGCCGAATCAACATATTGCAGGGATGGTCGGCGAACACTTGGATTATGTATATTTTGTATGAAATCTGGAGGTACATAGGATGGAAGTTACTTTAAGTAAAGCGGTAGCGGAAGATGCGGCAGTGATTCATGAAATGCAAACCCGGGCATTCCTGCCCTTGCTCGAGAAATATCAGGATTATGGTACGAACCCTGCTAATGAGACTGTAGACAGTACGGTAGAACGGATCAACCAGGCTCATGCAGACAATTACATCATCCGGTATTCCGGGGAGGCAGTTGGTGCGATTAGAGTGGTCCGAAAAGAGAATGCCGTATTTCGTGTCGGACGGATATTTATCCAGCCGGAATACCAGGGTCTGGGCATAGCCCAGCGGGTGTTTGCCTTGATCGAGCAGATCTATTCCGAAGCTAAAGTCTGGGAGCTGGATACCGTAATGCAAGAGGAAAGAAACTGCTACTTGTATGAGAAGCTAGGTTACAGAAGAACAGGTGAGACCAAAGAGATCAATGACAAGCTGACGTTGTGCTTCTATGAAAAAACGCTTATTTAAGGCTCACGTTGTAAAAGTATAAAATGCTGTATATATTGCAACTTTGATTCATAAATACCTAAGTATTCGAGGGGATTGTTGTATGAAATGCAGGAATTATCTCTTTCAGCGGCTTGGAGGAGGCGGAATGCTGCATTCCGTACAACAATTTTCGATTATGGACGTTTTTGGGAGGAGAATGTTGTATTTTGTGCAGGATTGTAAATAGTAAGAGAGATAGACAAGTGCTTGACAAGCGGAATAATAAAAAGTAAAGTGAGAATATAAATTATCTTAACTTAAAGATAATGTTTAACCTAATATATTAAAGTAAAGATAAAATGTTAATCTAAGCTAACCAAATTTAATTAGGAGTGAATTTAAATGAACAAACAAACTATGGGCATTCATCATATCACCGCAATTGTCGGCCATCCGCAGGAAAATATGGATTTTTATGCAGGTGTGCTGGGACTCCGGCTGGTTAAGCAAACGGTCAATTTCGACGATCCGGGAACATATCACTTCTACTTCGGCAACAATGGCGGCAAGCCGGGGACGATTATTACTTTCTTCCCGTGGGCAGATGCATATCAGGGTAAAATCGGCGGGGGGCAGGTCGGCGTTACTTCATATGTGATTCCGGTAGGGGCGATGGCTTTCTGGAGAGAAAGACTGACGAAGTTCAAGGTTGCTTTTACCGAAATGGAGCGGTTTGGCGAGCAGTATCTGGAATTCGATGATCCCCACGGTCTTCATCTCGAACTGGTGGAACGGGAGGCTGGAGAGCGTAACGAATGGACCTTCGGCGGGGTAACTCCGGAGGTTGCGATCAAAGGCTTTGGTGGTGCGACACTGCTGTCCACGCATCCGGAGCAGACTGCTGAGCTGCTGGAGAAGGTGATGGGACTTACATTCGCAGGACAAGAAGGCGATATCGCCCGTTACCATTCCACTGCGGACCTCGGAAATGTGGTTGAACTGAAGGTAACAGCGGTACAGCGCGGCGAAATGGGTGTCGGCACCGTGCATCATATTGCCTGGAGAGCGAAGGATGACCAGGATCAACTTGAATGGCAGGAATATGTGCATGATAATGGATATGGAGTAACGCCTGTTCAGGACCGGAATTACTTCAATGCTATTTACTTCAGAGAGCATGGGGAGATCCTGTTTGAGATCGCTACTGATCCTCCTGGCTTCGCCCATGATGAAACGCCGGAAACGATGGGCAGCCACCTGATGCTGCCGGCACAATATGAGCCGCACAGAGAACAGCTTGAGCAGGTATTGCTGCCTTTTACCGTAAGAGCAGTAGATTAACCGACTTTCAGAGAAGAGGGGATGCTAAGATGATTTCAATTGATCCACTGCAGAATAGCGAGCGGGATAATTATAAGCTTCTGACCGGGAGCATTATCCCGCGGCCGATTGCTTTTGTGACGACGATGTCGGGAGAGGGAATCTTGAATGGTGCGCCGTTCAGCTATTTCAACATTGTTTCCTCCAATCCGCCGATGATCTCCATTTCGATTCAGCATGCTGCGGGCCAGTCCAAGGATACGGCGCGGAATATTATGCAGACGAAGGAGTTTGTCGTTCATATTGTGGATCAGCAGAATGTCGGGCAGGTGAATATCACCGCAGCGCCCCTGCCACCGGACCAGAGTGAAGTTGCTTTAGCCGAACTGACGCCTGTAGATAGCCTGCAGATTACTGTTCCGGGGGTTAAGGAAGCGAAGGTGCGGATGGAATGTACACTTGAGCATTGTCTGGAGCTGCCTAATAATGACCTGATTATCGGCAGGATTGTACAGTTTCATATCGATGAGGATATTTACGAACAGGGAAGAATTGATCCGGTGAAATTAGGGGCGGTAAGCCGCCTGGCAGGGAATAATTATGCGGGGATTGGTGAGGTATTTACCATAGAGCGCCCGGTTTAAGGCTGTGCTCGTAAACAGGCAGCCGTAGGAAGTCTGTTATCTCAGTTTCTTATATCTGAACAACAAAACCCTGGCGCAAGCGCCAGGGTTAATTATGTATCGGGAAGTATTGCATACAAAGAAGTAATATGTTAATGTTAAAGAACTGTTGACTTTTTTAAAAAAAGAACGGAGGTAATGCATCTTACTTATATTTTAATTATAGCAAATGGACATCCGGTTTGTCAACCCGCCAGTTTGGGATTATTGCAGCGGGGAAGATAAGGAATATCATTCAAGAAAAGGGAGTGGTCGGGTGATGGAGAAGATAAGCAGCTGGGAGCAGGAACAGGAGTGGCTGGAGCAGGTAAAAGAAAAGCTGAAATCGGGGATTGCTAACCTGGAGCCGGAGGTTGGCCGGTTAAAGGAGCAGGCAACAGATATCCGCAAAAGATTCTGGGAAGAGGTAACGGTGAATACCAGCACCCAGGAAGACTTTGAAGAGAGCTTCTTTACCATAACTCAGCAGGATGCCGTCTTATCTGAGCGGGAACGCAGCCACGCGCGGAAGCTGCAGCAGTGGAAGAATATGAAGCGGCTGCTGCCGTCCCCTTATTTCGGGCGGATTGATTTTCATGAGGATGGGCAGAGTGCTGAAGAACAGGTCTATATCGGGGTCTCCTCCTTCGTCGATACAGACGGACTGAGCTTTGTGGTCTATGACTGGCGCACTCCAATTGCGAGCCTGTACTATGACTATCCGCCGGGAAAAGCAGCCTTCGACACACCGGGAGGACGGATCAGCGGAACAATGAGTCTGAAGCGGCAGTACCAGATCCGTAACGGCCAGCTTCAGCATCTGTTCGATGCGAATGTAACGATCGGCGACGAATTGCTGCAGCAGGTGCTCGGCAAGGGTGCGGATGCCCAAATGAAAAGTATCGTGGCAACCATCCAGGCGGAGCAGAATGCGATCATCCGCAACGATAACAGCCAGATGCTCATTGTGCAGGGAGCCGCCGGCAGCGGCAAAACATCAGCAGCGCTGCAGCGTGTAGCTTACCTGCTGTATAAACACCGCGAGCGGCTATCGGCGGATCAGATCGTGCTGTTCTCCCCTAACCCGATGTTCAACAGCTATGTGTCTACTGTTCTTCCCGAACTGGGTGAAGAGAATATGCAGCAGACGACCTTTCAGGAATATCTGGAAACTTGGCTAAGTCCGGAATTCCGGCTCGAAGATCCGTTTGATCAGATTGAATATGTATTGACCGGGGAGCAGGACAGGAGTTATGGCTCCCGCCTTCAGGCTATTGAATATAAGGCATCGGAAGCCTTCCTCCGGGCACTTCAGGGCTATTCGCAGTGGATCAAGCAAGAGGGCATGCTGTTTAACGACATCTGTTTCCGGGACCGCGTGCTGATCTCAGGAGAGCAGATCAAGACCAGGCTGTATAGCTATGATCCTTCGATTCGTCTGCCGAACCGCGTCACCCTGGTGCAGAAATGGCTGCTGGAAGAGCTGGCCAGACTGCAAAAGGAAGAGCAGGGAGCGTCCTGGGTACAGGAGGAGATGAATTACCTCGATAATGAGCAATACGCTAAGGTATACGGCATGCTGCACAGAGAGAAAGGGGTGTTTGACTTTGCCGAGAAATACCTCCGGCTTCAGGAAATGCTGGTGCACAAGCGCGAGCTGGATGAGAGTGATTTTGATTACGCCGAACGTGAGGAAGAGCTGCTGGGCCAGATGATCGTGAAGGAGCAGTTCAGACCTCTGAGACGGGGAATCAAGCGGTTCACATTTATCGACATGAGCGGGTTATACCGCCAGCTGTTCACTGATGAACGGGCCTACAGGGAAATGACAGGTGAAGCGGAGGTGCCGGAGCTTTGGCCGGAAATCTGTGCGCAGACGAAGGAGAAGCTGAGCGGGCAGGAACTCTTTTATGAAGATGCGACACCCTATCTGTATTTAAAAGAGCTGATCGAAGGCGTCCGGACGAACACGCAGGTGCGGCATATTTTCGTTGATGAGGGCCAGGACTACTCCATGTTCCAGTATGAGTTTCTCAAAAAGCTGTTTCCCCGCGCCCGTATGACGGTTCTTGGTGATTTCGGCCAGGCGATCTTCACCCAGGCGACGAATTTGTCAGGTGCGGGTTCACCGCTGGTTCAGCTGTATGGAGAGGCGGAGACTACGCAGTATCAGCTGGTCCGGAGCTACCGGTCAACTTATGAGATCGTGGAGTTCACGAAGCCGCTGTTGCCCGGCGGTGAGGCGATAGTCCCTTTTGAGCGGAGAGGCAGAAAGCCTGTTCTAACTAAGCTGGAGAGCCATGAGATGAAGGCGGAACGCATAGTGAAAGATCTTGCCACGCTTCAGGCGGAAGGGTACACTTCAATTGCCGTGATTACGAAGACTGCGGCTGAGAGTATAGAAGCTTATAAGAAGTTGACCGCTGGAGGCGCCGCTGAGCTGCGGCTAATCACGAAGAACACGCCTACTTTTGAGAAAGGGGTACAGGTGATTCCTGCTTATCTGGCCAAAGGCGTGGAGTTCGACGCTGTGCTGATCTATGATGCTTCCCCGCAGACGTACCGGAGGGAGAACGAGCGGAAGCTTTTTTATACCGCATGTACACGGGCGATGCATGTGCTTCAGCTGTACACGACGGGGGAATGGACGCCTTTCATCCGGGAGGAAGACCCGGCATTGTATGAACTGGCGGAGTGATAAGCGCAGGTTATACCCTGAGATTTCTTGAAAGGAGTGGATGCATGCTTATTTCCAGTCATTTGAACAAGTATAAACAGACGATTCTTGAGCTCCCGGAAGATAAAATGCTGTCCAAAGCGGAATTGCTGGCCAGTGACTTGCTCATGAAGCGCAGCGGCCTGCTTGAAATGTATTATGCTCCGCACAACGAGTATGTCAATCCTGCTGCCAAAGTAGTGATTATTGGAATTACGCCCGGATGGACACAAATGAGAATAGCGCTGCAGGCAGCCAAAGCCGGCCTTAAGGCCGGACTCTCCGATGAGGCAGTGTGCAGGCTGGCGAAGGAAGCGGCCG
Organism: Paenibacillus sp. FSL R10-2771; assembly: GCF_038000205.1. Classification (NCBI taxonomy): domain Bacteria; kingdom Bacillati; phylum Bacillota; class Bacilli; order Caryophanales; family Paenibacillaceae; genus Paenibacillus; species Paenibacillus sp. FSL R10-2771. The sequence goes on along the minus strand of NZ_JBBOBM010000001.1, from coordinate 4,167,481 downwards.
GCTTTGCCGGAACCATGAGAACCCATCTAATTGACATGCTGGACGCGCTTGAACTGCACCGATATCTGGGTGCCGGATCTTGCGGAGATTTGTTTCAGGATCAGCATGAGCTGCTGCACACCACTTCTCTGCTGCGGTTTCCGGTTTTTGTGGCGGGGAATAATTATAACGGAACCCATCCCCCTCTGCTGACCAACCCTTTTCTGAACCAGACTGTCTTACGCTCATTGCAAGATGAACTCAGTCTCATGAATCAGCCGTTAATCATACCTCTGGGCAAAAATGTAGAGCAGGTGCTTCAGCGGCTGGTAGCGGACGGGATGCTGGATGCACGAGACTGTCTATGGGGATTCCCTCATCCTTCCGGCGCCAACGGACATCGACATAAGCAGTTTGCCAGCCATCAGGAGTCCATGCGAAATAAGATACGTGCACTTAGCGGTAAATGAAGAACGCTCTGAATGCCATATCCTAGAGAAAATATGAACAGTAACCGACCGGCTGCGCTGCAGCTGGTTTTTTATTATATGTGTTTCCGCGCCTCATTGGTTGCTGGGAGACCTGAGATTCTTCAGACAATGTGGCTTAAATGTTGTACGTAATGCAACTTGGCTTGCCAGAAACCTAGGTGTTTGGACAGATTGTTGTATGAAATACAAGATTTATTCCTTTAAACCGCTTGCAGGAGGAGAAATCTTGCCTTTTGTACAACAATTTTGGATTTAAGCCGGGATCTCGAGGGAAATGTTGTATTATGTGCAGGATTGTTTATGGCGGGAATACCTTAAATCATTCCCGGCATATGAACGGTCCTCAAACACCGGTATGATTAAGCTGTTTCGGAATACCTAAAGGGAGCGGGATTATGAAAGCGAAATTGCCATTATTCATTATCACTGGAGCCAGCGGCGTGGGAAAGACTACGGTTATGCACGAACTGAGAGGGCGGATGCCTGAATTTGTGCTGTTCAGCACGGATAACGATAATTTCGGGACAACGGCTGGGAAGCTGGAATATCAGGACCGGTATAACGTGCTGCTGCACTGTGCCCATGCGGTCGCCATGTCGGGAAGAGGGACCATTATATGTGGAACGTTCATGCCCTGGGATGCCAGGAAATGTGATGTCTACAGTACATTTAGTGAACTGCACTTTATTAATCTGCACTGTGATGATTCTACCCGGAACAGCCGCCTGCGTACCCGTGAGGATGCAGCGATGTGGAATGACGATATGCTGAAGCGGCATGAAGAGTTCGCCCGGTGGCTGCTTGAGCATGCGGATACAGATTATGATCCGCCGATGCCTACGTTTGACTCGACTTCTACGCCGCCAGCCCTGCTGGCGGAGCAGATCAAGGAATACATTGGGTTAAAATGGCATGAGAGCGTTGGTGAGGAGAAGAAGGGGACGGGTGTATGAACGTGAAACTGGAGAATCCCAGGAGTTCATCTGTCCGGTTTATAATGCAACGGGAAGATAGAAAGGAGCCAACGGACAAATTGCCGTTGGCTCTAAAAGTTTTTGCACCCGATAAGGTGAATGGAGTGAACTGGATAAGCTCAGAGGGGAGGGGAAGCGGAATTAGTTGGATTTCCTCCACTTGCTGATGAACGAATGGCAGCATCTAAACCAACAGTTGTAAAAACAACACTTAAAGCTGCCCATTTTATCCACAGTAGCGAAAACTAACTAGATTAGATGCTGTTTTTCCACTTGCTTCCGTATATCCCGCGGAACTGGGCTAATTAAGATACCTTTATCCACTTGTTTGCCGCTGAAGAGGTAATGCAGGGGTAAAAGTGCACCTGATTCTGGTGGAAGTGGGCTGATGCCCGTAAGCAGCAGCTTAAGGATTCATGCTGTTCCACAGCGCCTGGAAAGCGCCGGATTCGACCTCGAAGAATACCGGAGCATTGCCGTAGCGTACCAGTCCCTGGCCGAACAGGGTCAGCTCCACCCGGGCCTTGTCATCCAGCTGAAGGTAGATGATCTTGCGGTCTTCGCTGTCATAGATGCCTTGCTCCGTCAGCGGCTCTGCTGCCAGTGGTTTGGCGGCATTAAGTGCGCTCAGGAAGCCATCCAGCGCGACACCCTCCGGCAGCGGCAGATACTGCTGCTGGCCATTATTCCAGCTGCTGAAGCTCTCCCACTGGGCGGAGGCAATGCGGCCTTCCAGATTCAGCTTGCCGAACAAATCAGCGCCGCTGCTTACAGTAATACCATTCGTGTGTTCATACAGCTCCGCATATACCTGGCCGTCAATCTCCGTATAGGACATCAGCAGGAATCCGGAATCGTATCCCTTTACGGCATAGATATCCGCTTCGCCAATATTGGAGGCCAGCTCGATATAGTCATCCTTGCCGCTCCATTCATCAATGCCGCCGGACGTCCGGCCCAGCTTCTCGCCGCGCAGTGCTGCAGCATCAGCCGCATCGATACGGGTCGCCGCTTGAGTATAGATGTTGCCCTTATATACGACAAGGGCGATCATATCTGCTGAAACACCGGAGCTTTTATCCGGCAGCTCTATCTTGGGAATGACGATGCTGGCGGAAGTACCCGCAGCAGGTGTGCCCGGGTCTACCTGAGCCACTTGACCCGGGGAGGCCGTTCCATTCAGCTGCTGCATAATGCTTGGTCCGGCTAAGCCGATTCCGGCGGCGAGCAGTACGCTTGCTGCCACATAGACCATTTTACGCGGACGGCGTTTCTGCTCCATTTTATCGGTTAATCCTTGTTTCATGGTTTCACTGGATTTCATTGAATTCACCGCTTTCTTATAGTTTGTGCGAAAATCTTCTTCCTTCACTCGGGTCCGCTCCTTCCAGCTCCAGTTTTAACAGCTGACGTCCCCGCTGAAGTCTCATCTTCACGGCAGACTCGCTGATTTGCAGAATCCTGCTGATTTCCTGGATGGGGTAATCCTCGTAATAATACAGATGGATCACCGTTTTATACTTTACCGGCATCGCCAGCACAAGCTGCAGGATCGCCATATCCTCGGGGGTGTCGGCCGCAACCGGCTCAATACCCTCCAGCTTGACTTCGCGCTTGCGCCAGCCTCTGCCCAGCAGATTTTTACAATGATTGGTGATTACCCGGATCAGCCATGCCTTCTGATGTTCGTCATCCTTAAATGCGGGAGCTTTCTCCATCAGCTTGATGAAGGTGTCCTGCGTGGCTTCTTCGGCATCCTGGCGGCTGCCCAGATGGATCAGGGCAATCCGGAACAGCATATCTGAGTAGACCTCGTAACTTTGTATCACATGATTGCCCGGCCGGGTCATGGGTTGCTGCATGAGGTTATGCCCTCCTTTACCTATAACACCCTTAAGGACGGCATTTGGTCACATATTGTTTCCGCAAAATTCATTTGGGTTGCATTCCTGTCCCTTGAGTGAAATAGAACAGGGGATGGGGAAGTCTAAGACTTCCCCATCCCCTGTGTTAGCGGTCATATGAAGCGGCAATACGTTCAGCCGCTTATCTGTTCCAGGATGCTCTTCCTACTCCGGGGTTCCTTGGGTCACCCCATGCACATAAGTCTGCCATGGGGAATCCAGCGCTCCCTGACCCGGGTTATAGGTGAAGAAGTATTCCACGGTATCACCCTGCTGAAGGTTATTTACCGCGTAGGTGTAGTTGCCGTTGCCTGTGGAGGTCATGGCCACGTTCTGTTGTCCGCCGTTATTGATTTTGTAATGCAGATCGGCGAAGGTTGCACCGTTCACATAGAACAGCAGGTTATTGCCTGTTTTCTTCAGGCCGCGCACCTGATCGCCGATTACAATTACAGTTGCAGGCGGGGGCACCACGGTGATCGTGCTGGTGGCTGTTTTGTTGCCATCTGCCGTTGTGGCCGTAACGGTTGCTGTACCCGGGGCAAGACCGGTTACGAGACCATTCTGGTTCACGGAGGCAGTACTGCTGTTCGATACGCTCCAGACAACCTGATTATTAGTTGCACCAGACGGCGCCACATTGGCAGTTAACTGGACGCTCTGTCCGGCCTGCACCTGGGCGGTGGAAGGAGTTACGGAGACACCGCTAACCGGAACGCTGCCCGGGTTGCCGGGGTTTCCGCCGCCGCTGCCTTCCTTGTAGACCCGTACATAATCTACCTGCATCGTTGCCGGGATATCAGACGGAGCGGGGGAGAGCCCGCCGTCAAAATGTCCGCCGACCGCCAGATTCATAATCAGATAGAAGGGCTGGTCGAAGGGAGCATTCGGATTGTTCGGTGCTGCTACAGAATACCATTGCTCTCTGTTGACCTTGAAGAAGAATTTGCCGTCCACATACCATTTCACATTGTCTTCTTCCCAGACCATGGAATAGACGTGATAATCGTTCGCGAAGGTCTGCCCCGAAGGGAAGTGATACTCACCGGCGATATACCGGTTCACAGGCCATTGTCCGCCGAAATGTACGGCGCCGCTGGTCGTGCCGGGAAGCCGTCCCTTGGCTTCCATAATATCGATTTCACCGGATGCGGCCCATGCCCCATAAGCAGCGTCTTCCGGAAGCATCCATAGTGCAGGCCAGATCCCATTGCCTGTAGGCAGCTTGGCGCGGATGTCCACCCGTCCGTACTGGAAGGACAGATGATCCTTGGTGTTGATTTTACCGGAGGAATATTGCGCATACCGGCTCGGGTCCTGCGGGAAGGACTTCGGATCGTTCTTGGCTCTAATGTTCAGTTGTCCATTCTGGACGAATACATTTTCTGTGCTGTTCGTATAATGCTGCAGCTCCGCATTGCCCCAACCCCAGCTATTGGGGTCATTAGTGATATAGTACCCCTGTTCATAATTCCACTTGCCGGTGTCGAGCGCTGTCCCGCTGAACTCATCCTGCCAGAGGAGGTTCATCCCGGCCACAGCCGGGTCTGTTGGTGTTCCCAGCGTAATATCTTCCTGGTCGCTTTCATCGGGACGCGGGGCATTGGGATTACCGGTGAAGGTGTAATAGACATAATTGCTGCCGACATTTCCGCCTTGCTGCCCGTTCAGCGGATACCCGATGCGGATTTCCATATTCACCTGGACCGGCTGGAACCACAGGCCATAGATGTAATCGGCCCAGTAGCCCCACTGGTTGGCAGCGGACATATTATTATAGCCATTGCCGGCATAGACGAATCCGCTCTGGCTGGAATCGCTGAGATCCACCCACTGGCCGCCCGCTTTGATCTGATAGATGAATTTGCCAAGCTCACTGCCAACCGGTGCGCCTCCGTCAATCTTGGGAAGAGGGAAGCCGATGGAACCGTTGTTATCTGCAGTGTAAGCTGTCCCGTCGTAGGCCGTCAGGGCATATGAATTCCGGACCGGCTGATTGAAGGTAATCGTATAGATGAGACTGGCCGAAGAGGTCTTGGAGGCCAGCTTGACGTTGATGGATTCGGTAACGGTGAACCAGTACCCGCCGCCGCCATCGGTGAACTGGCCGAAGTTGCTGTCATAGATCCAGCCGCTGGCTGCGTTATTATCAATATCAATCCAGGTGCTGCTGTTTACAGGCTTCACGTACACTTTCAGATCATCCGCCACGGCTTCATAAGTTAAGGCCGGATCATTATTGAAGGTAGGGTAGGTAAAGCCTGCGCTGCCTGTAAAGCCTGCTGTAATCTGCGGCCCTTGTGTAGGCGCCATAGCCGAGATGGTTGTTGTGTTCAGGTTCTGAAAGGCCAGTGTGTAATTAAGAGTGACCGCGCTATTAGCCTTGGAGTAGAGCTGAATTTCGGTTGTAGCGGAGAGCGTGAACCAGTAGCCGTTCATCCCGCCGTCGCTCCAGTGCCCCCAGTTCTGGTTGTAGACATAGCCGCCTGCGCTGTCGATGTCTGTCCAGTTGCCGCTTACTTTGACTTTGACGCCTACATCATCCGACACATCATTCCAGGTGGCAGAGCCTCCGTTGAACACTGGCATGACGAAGCCAAAGCTCGCTTGTCCAACCCCTGATTTGGAGATAACTGGACCGTCTGCTGCTGAAAAATAGGTCATGGAGCTAACAGTGATACCTGCTGCTTCCGCCGTCTGAATTCTCGAAGCAGGCAGCAGGCCGATGCCGGCCAGCATCACTAAGCTCAGGAACAAACATAATACCTTCTGTTTAAATCCGATATCCCTAAGGTGAAGTCGCTTCATACTTGCCCTCCTTTAATTAAATAGTAGTGAAGGTAACCGCTTACATATGAGAGAACATCTTTATTCTATCGAATCTAATATCGCGCTTAAAGGGACAATCCTTTTTGTTATGACCCAATTTTTTGGCTTTTGCTTTATAGGCAGACGCTATTGCGCCTACAGTTCAGAACTCAAGAAGTGAGTGTATTCAACATTGCAGCAATTGATGGAGTTCTGTTCTAAGTGAACATTCAGTGATAGCTGTATAACGTGCAATTAAAAACAGTGAAAAGGAATGCGTGACTCTTATAACTGTAGTCTATACAACTAAATCTGCCCGGATAGGTGAGAACCAAGACAAGTGGAGGTTTTAATTGTACAAAATACAGCTAAACGGATAACTAGTAGAAAATCAGACATTTTAGTTGTACGAAGTACAATTAAGCCGCCTACCGCCTACCGTCTATGCTCATGTACCATAACGATAATCGTGGCACGGCAAACCCTCTGCAAGTATTTTGGCAGCGTGGTTGTCGATGGTCTAAATCTGACACTGTATTGGTGGACTTATTTAGTGGAGTCTTGCTCGATTTGCAGCCCGCTGTCCCGGTAATCGCCCTCCTTGCCATGCCTGCGGCGGATCAGCTGCCGGTATTCCGTGGGCTGCATATGCATCACATCCCGGAAGGCCCGTGTGAAGCTTTTGTAGCTTTCATATCCGACCATGGAGGTAATCTCGACGATCTTATGGTCAGTTTCTGCAAGCAGACGCCGGGCTTTATCCAGACGCACATCACGCAGGTATTCGGCGAAGCCTTTGCCGATATTCTTCTTGAACTGGTTGGAGAAATAAGCGTAATTCAGCGACACATGGTTGGACACCATCGCGAGATCCAGCGGCTTGTGGTAATTCTCGTGGATGAAACGGATGGCTTCGTTCAAGTCCTGAGAGTTACGGTAGCTGCACTTGTATTCATAATAAAATTGGTTCAGCCGGAGCAGCTGCTGCTGCAGCGCCTGAATATAATCGCGGATGCCCGGATAGTCGAACAGGTTGCGCAGAGAGTCTAAGTCCAGCGCTTCTTCTCCCATATACGGGCGGATTACACGCTCATATTCCTCCATCATCTGGACTACGGCCCGGCATAGCTGCTGTGTATATCGAATGTGATACCGCTGCAGCACATCCTTGTGGAATAGGCTGGAGATCCCTTGGGTGATTCTGCCGCTGTTCTTGGTGCCGGTTAACTGGAACAGGGCATACAGCTCCTCATAGGGGAGCTCCCACTGCTGCTCCAGCCGCTCTATATGCGCAGGCAGGAGACAGCGCTTATCCGGAAACAGGAAGCTGTGGCGGTACAGCTCCAATACCAGCGTATAGCTGCCCGGAAGCTCCCTTAATCCATGCTGCGGGCTGGTCAATGCAGTAATGGCCTCCATCTGCTCGGTTTGGAGTGCAGCAGGGAAGATTCCCGGATCTACGGCTGCATCAACCGCCAGGATCAGGTGGGGGCGGTGCTGAAGACAGATACAGCCGTGTCTGCCATATACGCGGTAAGCAATAGATTCTATGCTATGGCTGCTGCTGGCACCCGGCTGGTTAATCCACAGCTCCTCGCGCAGCAGGCAGAGCCGGTAGCTGCTCCATAGCTCTGCGCTCTGCTGCTCAGTCGCGTCAATCCACGTTTCATCACCCGCCGCGCCTTGCATATACATGCGCAGCTCCTTACGGTCGGTCTCCATGGCGCGGCGGGACAATTGCTCAAGATTACGCGAGAGCGACATTCGCGTCTGAATTTCCTGCCAGACATGCTCCACCGAGGACTGCAAATCCTCCCGTTTCACAGGTTTGAGCAGATAACCCTTAGCCCCAAGCTCAATGGCCTTCTGGGCATAGGCGAAATCGCTGTAGCCGCTAATAATCAGATAATCAACCTTAATACGTTCCTCTTTGGTCTGAGCCATCAGCTCCAGGCCATCCATATCAGGCATCCGGATATCGGTAATCACCAGCTGGATGCTGTGCTGACGCAATAGCTCCAGTGCCTCAATCCCGCTTACAGCGCTGTATATATGGTCAAGCTGCAGAGGGAATTGGCGCAGCATGGCCTGCAGGCCGTCACGGATCTGCTTTTGATCATCCACAACCAGAATATTGATCATGCTACCATCCTCCAAGATTCACATTTTCCCAAGGGAGCCGTATGGTTACGCAGGTATAGGCGCTCTGCACGCTGTCAATCCAAAGTCCGCAGCCCTTGCCGTAATGCAGCTGCAGGCGCTTATGCACATTCTCCAGACCCAGCCCGTTCTTGCTGGTAATAATCGGCGTATCCGAGTCGCCCCGCAGCACAGACTGCAGCTTCTCCAGCATCTGCGGATCAATGCCTGCGCCGTCATCGCGGACCTCGATCAGCAGCAGGCTGTCATTCTCTACCCTAACAGTAATTTGGATATGTACACTGCCGCCTGCAGGGGCTGCGTGATGCACGGCATTCTCGACGATAGGCTGCATGCACATTTTGGGAATCGTATAGTGCTGCACCTCCGGGGGAAGAGCGGCCGACAATTCAATGCTTCCGCCTTCCATGAAGTTGATGAACCGGATATAGCTGTGGATGTTGGCAAGCTCTTCACTGAGGGCAACCGTATCGCTGCGCCACTGCATGCTATAACGCAGCAGTGAGCCTAAAGAGACCAGTGCACCAGCAATAGCTGGCTGCTGCTGGACCTCCGCATGCATCCGGATCGACTCCAGGGCGTTGTACAGGAAATGGGAATTAATCTGTGAGTGCAGGGAGTGGAGCTGCGCGTTCTTGGCGATAAGTTGTTTATCCACCACCTGTGTCATCAGATGCCGGATTTCGTCCAGCATATTATTGTAGCTGACGGCCACGTAGTCGATTTCGTCACCGGTTTCGTTATGCCGGAGTCCTGTTTCAATCTTCGCATCCAGTTGCCCCCTGCGTACCTTGCGCATGGAGACGAGCACCTTCTCCAGCCGCCGGAATATACGCCGGGTCATCTGTGAAACGAGCAGCAGCATAAGCAGCAGCACACAGGAGGTGACGGCGATCACAATCAGGTACCAGTTCCGCGGGCCCTGCATCAGCGCCTGACGGGAGGCGATATCGACCACATAGGCGTTCAGAGGAGCGATGTAGCGGTACATCGCGTAGTAGGTTTGATCCCCGGAATGAATCTTAACCGGGTTATTCTGCTGCAGCACATCCAGCTGTTCATGAACCCGGCTAAGGATTCCGTCCAGCTTCTCCCCGGCATTCTGCGGGAATTCATGCCCCGGATTGTATACATTCCGGAAAGCACTTGTTCCGTCCATTACAACACTGAAGAAATCACCACCCGTGTCTTCAAGCAGATCGCTGAAAAAAACACTGTGCCTGGCGCGGATTTCCATAATGGTGGGGAGCTTCTGCTGCTGGCCCTGAGGCCGCACCAGCCTGTAGTAGGATAATGTATCCTCGCCATCCTTAAAGGCGGATAAGCGGAAGGCGGCCCCGCCTTCATCCCGGAGCGTCATCCAGTAATCCTGCGGCCAAAACTTGCTGTAATGATAGATTTCAGGCCAGATTTCGTATACATCCGGGTTATCGACATAGAAGCTTAGCTCACTTATCAGCTCATGGCTTTGAATGATATTATGCATCTGCTCATACTGGTTTTGCTTGAATTTCACGAGCCGCAGGCCGTCCCCGCGCATATTGGTATGAATGAAATCCACAAATGCCTTCTGGGTCAGAGCGGTGGAGGAAGCGTTCTCAAGAATATCCATCCGGCTGCGCAGCCGTTCATTCAGGCGTGCGACATGATTGCTGCCCTCCGCCATAGCTTCCTTGTAGAGCTGGCTTTCCTGCGTACGGATGAATAAAAAGGAGACCACGATCGCAGGTATGGCAATCATGAGGCTGAAGGCCAGAAACAGCTTGGTTGAGATGCGGGAATTCCGGTAAAGCTTCCTCATCGTAGTCAGCAAATACTTCATCTGGTTAACCTCCCATCCCTGTAATATACCATATATTACAAACCGGCTGGTAGGTAATAAGGCGCTGCGGCTTAAGGGGAGAAACCCCTCTAAGCAGGGAATACCGGCCGCCATTCCGGCCGCCGGCATAGTTCAAGACATTATTCCGCCATTTTGGCTTTGCGTGCATCCAGCACCGTCTGGCGGTATTCCTTCACCTGCTCGAAGCCGTAGCTGTCGCGGCGGGACAGGAAGCTGTCGAAGATTTTGTCAAAAGCAGCTTCGTCCTTGGCCGTAATCAGCTCAGGGAGTACTTCTTCCCAGTTCTGGGAGATGCGCGCCCAGGCCACCGCTACATCCGAATCGCCAAGCGGGTCCAGTCCTTTATAGATACCGCTGTCGATATCGGCCTGTGCGTTCGCGAAGTCTTCCATCTGCTTTATAACAGGCGCTTTCTCCGGTCTCCACTGGTTGACGATAACAGGGTTGCGCATCATCCAGTAGGTATCCAGTATGCCGTATTCCTTCTCCAGCTTCTCAATATTGCTGCCCAGCATGTCAACGAATTCAGTCTTCAGCTGCGGTTTGCCGTCCACCGTATCCCAGGTTTCGCCTTCCTTGCCGAGGAACAGGTCTCGCTGGCCCTCTTCACTGGCGAGGTAGGTCAGGAAGCGGATCGCACGCTCCGGATTCTCTGTGGATTTGCTGATCATGGTTACCATCCAGCCGTCCATGTTGCCGGGGAACAGCTTGGCGCTGCCGCCTTTGCTGTTCTGCGGCCCGTCAACTGCGATGTAGTTGGAGTCCGGATTAGCACCCGCAGCCAGCATCGGATTGACAGCGGTCATGCCGGTCCATTCGCGGATCATCATGAAGTAGCGGGCGTTGTTCGTTTTCTCTTCCACCTGGGTATCGGAATCCACCAGGAAATCCACGTTAATCAGTCCGCGCTCGTAAGCGGTACGGAAGGTTTTGAGCCAGGCGATATAATCCGGGTCGGTCACACGGTCATATACGCTGCCGTCTTTCTCATGCGGAACGGCCAGCAGATTCTGCAGATATTCCGTCATCCCGTAAGGGACATTTCCCTGGGCGAAAAAGGGGCTCATAGGCTGACCCTTATACTCGGAATACTTATCCTTCAGCAGCTGCAGCGCACCAAGGAAGCCCTCCGGGGTACTGAGGTCCGGACTGCCCATTTCCTCGTACAGATCTTTGCGGACCAGGAAGGTCTGATTGGCGGCCGTCATGCCGGTCTCATGCATCAGGTTGGGGCTGTAGGAGTCATTCGGAACCCCATACGTGTTGCCGTTCTCCTGGCGGTACCACTTCAGCGTACCGTCACCTGCTACCTTGTAGAAGTAAGGGTCGTACTGATCGGCCAATTCATTGAGGGCATAGACATGATCGCCTTCCCACAGCTTTTTGACAGCGGTTTCCCAGGAACCCATAGAAATGAGATCCGGCAGCTTGCCCGAGGTCATCATTAGAGTAATTTGCTCGTTAGCTTCACCGGAAGGGACCTCCAGCTTGACATTGACACCCGTTTTCTCCGTCACATATTTGGAAGCCAGGCTCTCGCCCCAGGTGTGTGCATACCAGTTCGCTCCAACAAACCAGGTTAAATCGATAGGGCTGGTATCGAGCTTCCAGGCGGGTTCATCGGGATTCAGAGTGGCTTCTGCCGACGGCTCCGGCGTAGCATCGGTCTGCGGCGCAGTTGTGGGTGCGCTTTCCTTATTGGCGGAATTGCTGCTGCAAGCGGCCATAGTTAACGTCAGGATTACAGCCAGAATAATGGCTAAGACTGGTTTAACAGATTTGCTTTTCACGGCATAATCATCCTTTCTGTATGTGTGTAGAATGGTTCATTACGGCTAGCCTTTAATAGCACCTATCATCACACCTTTGACCAGATAGCGCTGGATGAAAGGGTAGAAGATGAGGATAGGCAGCGTAGCCACCATCATGGAGGCGAATTTGATCGAGTTGCCGGGTAATCTTGCACCGAATTGCGCCATCGCCTGCTGCTGCATGAAGGACATGGAGTTCTCGGCAATGATTTTGTACAGCATGGTCTGCAGCGGCAGGAGCTCCTGGGAATGGATATAGATGACTCCCTGATAATAGTCGTTCCAGTGATAGACTGCAGAGAAGAGGGAGATGGTGGCAATAACAGCCATGCTGTTGGGCAGGACAATCCGGAACAGGACGCCATAATCCGAAGCCCCGTCCACCTTGGCTGATTCCTCCAGGCTGTCTGGAATGGTGCGGAAGAAGCTCATAAATATAACCATATTAAAAAAAGTATACATGGAAGGGATAATGAATACCCAGAAACTATCATACAGGCCCAGCTTCGTCATGAGAATGAAGGAGGGGATCAGCCCGCCTGAGAACAGCATCGTAATCAAAGAGATTTTGAGATACAGCTTGCGGCCCATCAGATTGGACTTGCTCATTCCGTAAGCTACGATAGCGGTGAACAGCACATGCACCACAGTCCCTATCACCGTACGCATGGTTGTGATGTAGAAGCCGTTCATCAGCGTCTTATCATTAAAGGCTACACTGTAGCTGGCCAGCGAGAGCTCTTTGGGAAACCAGTTGACGGTACCCAGCGAGGCCTGCGCCGGTGAATTCAGCGAGTTGACGAGTACAAACCACATCGGGTACAGCGTCAGAAAGCAGACCGCCAGCATCAGCAGGGTATTGCCGACCTCGAAAGCGCCAATCCGCCGGAATCTTCCGCGTCTTGCCATGAATCTGTTATCTCCTTTCCAGGTGGAGTCGGCTTCGCCGCTCATAATCCGTTTTTTCTAAAAAATACTGTCGCCGGTCAGCTTCTTGGAGGTCTGATTGGCCAACAGCAGCAGCCCCAGCGCTACGATTGAGCGGGCAAACAGGACGGCGGTGGAGAAGGAGTGACGCCCGGAGACAAGCCCCATGTTGTAAATGTAGAGATCGAGACTTTCCGCCATCTTCATATTCATGTTGTTCTTAAGCATGAAGATCTGCTCAAAGTTACTGCCGAGGATCCCGCTGACCGCGAGAATGAACAGAATAGCGATCGTGGGACGGATGCTCTGCACGGTGATATGCCACATCCGCTGCCAGCGGTTCGCGCCGTCCAGCTCGGCTGCTTCATACAGCCCCGGATCAATGCCCGCTATGGCTGCTATGTAGATAATGGCGCTCCAGCCGGTTTCCTTGAGCGTATCGGTGAAAAAGGTAATCCACCAGAAGTACATAGGGTCGCTGTTAAACAGGATTTCCCGGTCCTGGAACCCTATCGCCATCATCAGCTGGTTAATGACACCGCCCTCCCCCAGCCAGTTGAGTGCGATTCCGCCAAAGATCGTCCAGGCGATGAAATGGGGCAGGTACGAGATTGTCTGCACCGTGCGCTTAAACCGCAGACCCCGGATTTCATTAAGCAGCAGGGCGAATAGAATGGGGATTGGAAAACCTAGTACGAGCTTAATTGTACTCATCCCGAGGGTATTGCGGATCGAGCGCCAAAACCGGTCATCCGTCATAAAATCCTGAAAATGCTTCAGCCCGACAAACGGCGACTCCAGCATGGGCTTCGCGATGCTGAAGTCCATGAAGGCAATGATCAGCCAAAACATAGGGATATAACAAAAGATGAACATCCAGATAATGCCCGGTATTACCATGCTTTGCAGCTGCCACTGCCTGACAAGCGCTTTCATTTGTTCCGTTCTGTATTGGAACATGTGCTGTGCCCCCTTCCTCTTTCATCGTATGAGAAAAGGGCAGAGGAAAAAAGGCCATGATTATTGACCCTATCCCAATTTTTTGGATTCCACCCACCGGGCCTGGAAATTAAGTATGCTGTGATTAACTGAAGGGAGTGTGCGAAGGATGAACAAGCTTATATGGGAGCAGGATTTCCTAAGCGGAAATGCGGATTTGCAGAGCTGGAATATCCGCCTGGGCAACGACTTATTAGACAATGACGGGAAGCCGGTGTATCCGGGCTGGGGGAACGGGGAGCAGCAGTTTTATACGGGGAATCCGGGGAATCTGTCTATTGGAGAAGAAGGCCTGCAGCTGTGTGCGCGCCGCGAAACTTTGGAGCAGGATGGACGCAGCTTCGCGTATACTTCAGCCCGCCTGGATACCCGGGACCAGTTCTCTTTCTGCTACGGCAGGCTGGTCGTGCGGGCCAAGCTGCCGGTGGGGCAGGGAATCTGGCCCGCCATCTGGCTGCTTCCGCAGGATCAGGCTTACGGGCCCTGGCCCGCCTCCGGGGAGATCGATATGCTGGAGGCGAAGGGACGCCTGCCCCGGCAGATTGCGGGAACGCTGCATTATGGACCTGATCTTGCGCATAAAGTCGTCGAAGAGTTCACCTATGAGCTGGAGAACGGAACGATTAATGAGTTCCGGGAGTATGCGCTGGAATGGGAAGCCGGTTCCATGCGCTGGCTGGTCGACGGGCAGTGCTTCGCTAAGCGGAGTCTGGAGCCGGGGGTGATGCCCTTTGATCAGCCTTTTTATCTGCTGCTTAATCTTGCAGTGGGCGGCTGGTATGACAATGTGGCGGTGGACGAAGCTAGCCTGCCGGCGGTGATGACGGTGTCAAGCATCCGGCTGTATCAGCACTGAATCAGCTCAAATTCCGGCGAAAATATCCTCCAGTTGGTCCCAGTTGGCGGCGACCCAATTATTTTCGTGGCGGAACCGGATGAGCGGTGTGAATTCATCCTTTTGGGGAACCGCAATCCATTCGGCTTCCCTCCACCATGTTAATTTAATGGAACGGATCAATTTGTCCACGGATAATGGGATATGCTCGCGGTAGCCGGTCACAAAGGCATGAACCCGGTCCAGCCGGAGCTGGCTGCCTGACAAGGTACAGGACAGGATGGGGCGTGATATATCGAACTCCGGGTACACGAAATGCAGTCTGTCGAAGTCAAGGATAGCGGCCACTTCATCGGCGCTGAACAGAATATTATCGACGAACAAATCCCAGTGCCCCCAGCCCCGCTCGCAGTCTGCAAAGATACCGGTATCCATTCCATCAATAATTCTCCGCTGAATCTCAAGCGCTGCAACCGTTTCGCCATTATGAAGGGTGGTGGCCTGAAGGTATCTTTTGTCCCAGTGCTTCACCATAGCTTCTTGGGTCCGTATATTCCAGTGCAGGGGCAATGGAGTCAGGTCCGTGTTCAGCAGCTTATGCATCCGGCCGACTACGCTCCCCAGCGCATACATTTGGGGCTCACTTGCTGAGCCCGGCTCAATACTGCTTCCGTCACACAGGTTCATCAGCACATACCGTTCCTGCGAAGGCGTTCGTAAGACATATTTCCCCTGATGTGAAAATAACTTCGGAACCGGGATGCCCTGCAAATGCAGCTGATCCTGATGAGTCAATGAAATTTCAAGTCCGTGGGTGAGGTGCTCCGGGTAACGTATCTTGCTGTATTGCTTCACGAATAAACGTCCGTGATCACTTTCAAGCTTCCATTTCAGATTCAGGAAACCCTGATCAATCTGCGTAGCCTTAGTAACGTGTACCCCGAAAATCTCTGAAATGGAGCCTAAGATTTCATCCCGGATGGTTGCGGCTGTGTCGGACATATAATATCTCCTCACCTGGAAATATAAATGATGAATGTATTCAGGGTTAACACTAGTTTAATCTCTGTAATGCTGCTATATGACTTTATTTTCACCGGAGTGAAGGGATTATTCAAAATAAATATTTGCTGAGAAACTGAAGGGGGACGCAGCCATTTACTGCCCGGATAGTTCAACTTCATAGACCAGTGAATGCTGAATACGGGTGCTTAAATTTACACTGTAAAAGCTTAAATGTTGTACGTATTGCAACTTGGTTTCGCAGAAACCTGGGTGTGGGGATAGATTGTTGTATGAAATACAACAATTGGGCTGCTAATCCGCTTGGAGAAGGGGAAATGTTGTATTTCATACAACAAAAGTGGATTATGCCCGGAATTATAAGGGAAATGTTGTATTATGGGCATGATTTGTTTGCTCGCTAGTGCGTACAAGGAGAAATGATTCTTAATGTGCGGTGAGGTTGGCTTCAGCAGTTGATGAGCAGATAATAAGCAAGTAAGCAGATGATGAGCAGGTAACAAGCAGGTAACGAGCAGGTAATAAGCAAGCGAAAAGAGGTGTCCCAAGCCGCAGAACCGGCTGCCGGGACACCTCTTTATTGAAAATATAACATGTTTCACATGCTAACTTATCCTTCTATGCCTCGCTGTTCAGTTTGTGAGGCAACTTAAACGAGTGAAAGCGTGAAGCGGAACGAATACGGACGGTTAGCAGGCAGGGTGAACTGCTCATGGGTCGGGGCGCCCCAGCTGTCGTCACCGCCGACGCCCATCTGCTTGTAGTTCACGCGCAGCACCGTTTTGTTGGATACAGGTAGCTTGTAGCCATGATCGCTGGCTTCCAGCTCAGCTGCACTCCAAGGCAGGGCGTTGACTTCGATAGGCAACGCGCCTTCTACATGCAAGCCGTGTCCATCACTGCCTGCAGTGACAGAGGCATATCTTACATCCGTCTTGTTGCCGCATTCCTGCGGACGGAGATACGGTGTGTATTGCCCGCTGACCGTGCCGCTGTAACGTCCCAGCGGAGCTCCGGACTGCCGGTCCCAGTAGTTCTCATGCGGGCCGCGGCCGTACCAGGAGATGGTGTCGAGGCTGCTGTCCAGCTCGAAGGCCATGCCGAATTCCGGAATCTCCGGCAGCTTGCTGCTGCCCGGCTGAAGCTCCTGAACAATCTCTACCGAGCCGTCTGTGTGGATCTCGAATTGAACACGCAGCAGGGATTTCGGCTGGGTATCCAGCAGATACTCAGCAGTCACGAAACCGAGACTGCCCTCTACACGGCAGCTGAACCCGGTGAGCTGACGGCTGTAAGAGACTTCCTTCCAGACTGCGCATCGCTCGGGATGCTTGTTGCCGAGGTCATTGTCGGTTACCGCTCTCCAGAAGTTAGGTCTTGCCGGTGCAAGCAGATGCTCTTTGCCGGAAGACTGGTAAGAAACCAGGGCGCCGGATGCCGTGTCGAACGATATTCCGAAGCTGCTGCCTGCAAATGTCACTAGCCCGTCTTGCTCATTGACCTGCAGCTTACTCCCTGGAATAACAGGAGTGGCGGCCGGAATATATGGGGACAGAATGAACTGTTCCCAGGCGACTTCGTGGCCTGCACCTGCCCAGGCTGTTTCGGCCTGCAGGACGAACGAGACCGTAAGTACAGCTTCTTTGCCGGTTTCAAGCAGGCTGTGATCGTAAGGAACGGCAATTTCAGCGGTTTCACCGGGTGCTGCGGACAGAGGCAGCGTTCCCTCCTGGACGGCTTCTCCATCCAGCGCCAGCTTCCATTGCAGCTGATAGTCTTCCAGATCCGTAAACAGGAAGTTATTGCGAACCTGCAGACGTCCGGTGTTCAGGTCCAGCGCGGTGAGGACAATGCTCTGATAGCATTTTTTGACCTCCAGCAGCTTGGGAGTAACCGTACGGTCAGCAAACAGCAGGCCGTTGCCGCTGAAGTTGCCGTCATGCGGATTTTCCCCGAAATCGCCGCCGTAGGCCAGATAGCTTGTGCCGTCAGCTGTAGTAGTGCGGATCGCCTGATCTACCCAGTCCCAGATAAAAGCGCCCTGAATGATGTCATACTTGTCAAACAGCTCGGTGTACAGATGCAGACCGCCGCAGGAGTTGCCCATAGCATGGCTGTATTCACAGAGAATGTATGGCTTCTTGGGATGGTTCAGCGCATATCTCTCAACATCATCCGGTTTGATGTACATGGTGGATTCGATATCACTTGCGGCTTCCGATGCTCTGTAATGGAAAATCCCTTCGTAATGCACCAGACGGGTCGGATCGGCTTCCCGCAGATAGTCGTGCATGGCCAGGAAGTTGTCGCCGCCGAAGGACTCGTTGCCGAGTGACCAGATGATGACCGACGGATGATTCTTGTCTCTTTGCATCATGGAGTTGCAGCGGTCAATGACATTGGCACGCCATTCCGGCCGGCTGGCAGGGACATTGTGCTCATGCAGCTCCTGCTGCCCGTATTGCCAGGAGCCATGGGTCTCCAGATTCGTCTCGTCGATGACATAGAGCCCGTATTCGTCACACAGCTCATACCATACGGACTGATTCGGATAATGGGAAGTCCGCACAGCATTGATATTATGTGATTTCATGAGCTTGATGTCGGTGATCATATCTTCTCTGGAGAGCGCACGGCCGGTGTCGCAGGAGAATTCATGACGGTTGGTACCCTTAAGCACAATCCGTTTGCCGTTGATCTTCATCAGACCATCCCAGATCTCAAAGGTACGGAAGCCTACTTTGCAGCTGACCGCTTCCAGCACTTGTCCCTGATCATCCGATACAGCAATAACCAGTGTGTACAGATAAGGCTTCTCGGCGCTCCACTTCTTCGGGTTCGTCACTGCTGCGGACAGCTCTAGCTGCTGAACTCCGTCCTGACCGAAAGCGACAGAGGCGGAGACAGGTTTAGCCCATATGGGCTGTTCCTTACCGTCATAGAGCTGCACCTGTACTGAATGAGACTCAATCACCTTATCAAAATAATTCTCGACCGTCAGGTTTACGTTCAGCTGCGCATCGGTATACTTCTCGTCCAGCTCTGTCCGGACGAAGAAATCGGCAACCCGCACAGGCGGTGCAGTATACAGATAAACGTCGCGGAATATTCCGCTCAGCCGCCAGAAGTCCTGATCCTCCAGCCAGCTGGCATCGCACCAGCGGTAGACTTCTACGGCCAGATTGTTGACACCCGGTACCAGATAAGCGGTAATATCGAATTCGGATGGCGTGAAGGTATCCTCACAGTATCCGGCCAGCTCACCGTTCACCCAGACATAGAAAGCGGATTCAACCCCCTGGAAGCTGAGGTACACCGGCTGCCCACCCCAAGTCTCGGGTACGGTGAAGGTGCGGATATAAGAGCCTACCGGATTGTACACGGTCGGGGCAAAAGGCGGCTTCAGCTCCGGCTCAGACACGGCCCATGGATAACGGACATTGGTATATTGCGGATAATCATATCCCTGGAACTGCCAGTGGGAGGGTACGGTAATATCCGCCCAGTCACCGGAGTCATAACCGGCGGTATAGAAATCCTTGATCCGTGCTTCCGGGGTCTCGGCGAAAGCGAATTTCCAGGTTCCGTTCAAGGACTGATAACGGGAGGAGGCTTCTTTAGTTCCCTGCAGGGCTTCAGCCACTGCCGGGAAAGACATCATGGAGGCATGCGCGTCTATCCGGTTCAATTGAAATAGCTCAGGATTATTATTCCATTCCGGATATCCGTTTGCAGGCTGCTGGTATGAGAGCTTATGGCGCAAGTTAACATCTCCTTATATTGTTATATTCATATTATAGAATGGAGAATGTCTGGGGTATATATAATGATATTCATCAAATATATCAAAATATGAAACAAGAATAGACTGGAATTTGAAACTGCGGGCCGTTATGATGGAGAGGCGGGACAGGAATACCGGCGGTTAGAACCCGCTGGGCTTTTACAGAAAGGGGGACGCCTGTGAGAAGTACAATGATCTTCAGCGAAATGGAAGAAACGCTTCCGCTGCCGCTCTATGCCACAACCATCGGGTATTGGGAGCATCAGGAAGAGACTCTCCGGCCTACGGGCTTTCCGGATTACCAGCTGCACCAGGTACTTGGCGGAAAAGGCGAATTGACTATCGGGGATAAACGTTATACTGCAGGTCCCGGTGATATCATGTTTCTCTATCCGGATGTTCCCCATTCGTATGCGCCGCTGAGCCGGGAATGGGAGCTGGCCTGGATTTCCTTTAACGGGAGGGAAGCGGCCCAGATGCTGCTCTATGCCGGTATACGCGAGTCAGGAATGGGGAGCTTAAGAGAGCAGCCCATCCTAAAACCGCTGGAGGAGATGCTTACCCTTTCATACGGCAATGAGCTTCAGGATAATCTGGAACGTTCGAAGTTATTGTACTCGCTGCTTCTGGATCTGAAACGCAGCCTGCTTCCCGCCTCGAATGAGGATAATGAGCTGGAGCGGATGAAGCCGGTGCTGCAATATATAGAGCTCCACCTGCACCGTCCGCTGCTGCTGAAGGAGCTGGCCGAGGTGGCTGAAGTGTCGCCGCAGTATCTGTGCCGGCTGTTCCAGCGCACCGTCCGCGAGCGGCCGGTCGCCTACATTAACAAACAGCGGGTGAACCGGAGCAAACAGCTCATGTTCAGCAGCAGAGGGCAGAGAGTCTATGAAATCGCCCAGCGGGCAGGGTTCGAGAATGTCAGTTACTTCTGTGCTGTGTTCAAACGGATGACCGGTATGCAGCCCGAAGAGTGGAGGCGCCTGCATGGTCTGGATTAGGGGCCGCCAGGCTCCGGATTCGGATTCGGATTCGAATTCGAATCTGTATCATAGACTCTCCCTCAGCCGGGCGAACATCCAATTCGCGATTTGGCGGTAATCTGCAGCCGGCCCGGCAGACGCTGCGGATTCAACAACCGGCTTAGGGTCATCTGTCTGCAGCACCGCCCACATCGCATTCCAGAAGTTGACCACGTAAGACATCTGTTCAAGGCTACGCAGGGTATCCGCATCATAATGTCCGAAGTAGCAGGCAAGGAAGGTTTCCTTCTGTGGCAGGGAATAAGCCGAGCATACACATGCCAAATCAAACATGATATCGCCCATTCCGGCATATTCCCAGTCAATCAGCCGCACCGTTCCGTCATCCAGAAAGTTGTTTGTAAAAGGATCATTATGGCACAGCCCCAGCTGCTGTTGTCCGTTTGACGCCCTGTCCTGCTGAATGGCCGCAAGCTTCTCCAGGAACTCGTCCAGATCTCCGGGGAGTTCGAGCTGATGCCGGGCGGCAAATTGTATCCGGTCCGTAATATCCTGATAAGGAGAGAATGTATAGGAAACCGGCGGCAGGGCATGCACTTTCCTCAAAGTATCGGCGATCCGCTTCATATTCACATCGGTGCCGGCATCTGCGTCGTTCCATTTCACGCCATCAATAAACTCAGTGACCATATGACCCGTCTCCGTGGAGAAATACACTACCTCTGCGCCTATCCCTATGTCTGCCGCCGCCTGCATAGCGGCAAACTCTGCTTCCCGCTTAATGCCAAGCCTGTCCGCATTCCCGCCGCTAATGCGCAGCGCCAGCTTACGGATACCGTTCGTAATAATATAATTCTGATTCGTCAAGCCATCCTGCTGGTATTCAATGGTTGTATCCGCAATATCCCACTTCAATTTTTCCTCAATAATCTGCTTCATGGCTTCAGTCCATCCGCTCATGCTGGTTATTCCTTCCGTTGTGAAGAGTAATAGGTAAAGATCAGGCAAGCTCTAGCTTGAACACAACCGGCAGGGCGCTGGCCACCGCTGTGGTGCGGATCGTTAACGCTTCTGCATTCCGCTCCCAGGCAGGCTGTTCATCGAAACCGAACACGGAAATTTTCTGGATGATTCCCTCGAAATAGGGGGATTTCTCCCTAAGTGATGTAATGCGCACAGCGCCATACTCAGGGAATACCAGGACGGTTGCATACAGGCAGCTCCCCTTCACGGTGAAGCGGATGTCCTCAGAGGTGAACACCTTGGCGCTGCCGTCGGTGAACTGTCCCTCTTCAATGCGTGTCGGCCCTTCACCGAATGTGCGCCAGAAGGAGCTCTCATAGATGGCTTCACCATTTGTGCCCAGCCAGCCGCCTATAGCAGCCAGTATCTCCTTATCTTCATCGGCAAAGCTGCCGTCAGCCCGCGGACCCACATTCAGCAGGAGATTGCCGTTTTTGCTGACGATATCCACCAGATCGCGGATGATTTCTCCGGCAGATTTGAAGTCATTATTCTCCGTATAACACCAGGAGTTTCGTGCGGCTGCTGTATCCGTCTGCCAGAAGAACGGCTTCAGCTCCGCGAATTGCCCCCGCTCTACATCGGGAATGGCTGTGCCGAACATGAAAGCATCATGTTTATAATTAATAGCAGCCGTAGTTCCGCGCTGAACTGCCCGGTTGTAATAGTAGGCGGCGAATTTCTTCAGATACGGCTTGAATACAGCATTCTCAATCCACCAGTCGAAATAGAAGACCTTAGGCTGATACTGGTCGACCAGCTCGCAGCAGCGGATCAGCCAGTCTTCCAGATACTCTTCAGACGGGGGAGAGCCGTAGAGATCGTGATGATCAGGTTCCGGCATGGACGGCCAGTAGAAATCGCCGCGTTCCAGCGGCTCATGGATATCGGAGTCGAACTCTTTGCCGTGGGACATGAAGAACCAGTGCTCTGCACGGTGGGAGGAGACGCCCAGCTCCAGATCATGCTTCCCGAAGGCGGCCTTCAGCTCGCCGAGAATATCCCGCCCGGGCCCCATCTCGTACGTGTTATAATGGGAGACAGCGCTTTTATACATCTGGAAGCCGTCATGATGCTCTGCAACGGGAATGACATACTTGGCGCCGGAGGCTTGGAATAAGGTAGCCCACTCGTCTGGGTTGAACTGCTGCGCCGTGAACAAGGGAATGAAATCCTTATAACCGAAATCCTTGTGGTTCCCGTAGACAGTCAGATGATGCTCATATTCCTTCGTGCCTTGGATATACATATTGCGGGAATACCACTCATTACTGAAGGCCGGAACAGAATACAGCCCCCAGTGAATGAAAATGCCGAATTTGGCCTGGCGGTACCACTGCGGCACCTCATACATACTTAGCGAATCCCAATCATCCTTATAGGGGCCGTTCTTAATGGTCTCGTCGATAAGGTGCAAATAATCAGTCATGTTCATAGTCAGTTTCTCATCCTCCCGCGATTAATATAACGCTTTCATTGTACCGGGCCGCAGGGGGATTAAGAATGTACGGGATTAACTTTCGGATGTACAAAAATAACCTTTAAGGCGGTCTGAACGATGGATCATCACGCATTGCTCACCAGCTACTTATCCAATCTGAAGGTCGACCTGCTCATGGCGGACTATAACCAGTGCACCACACAGTGGAGGGATCTGGACTACACTCCGGACTACAGCAAGTTCTATTACATCTGCGGCGGTGAAGGTTGGCTGAAGATCGGGGATAAGGAATATTATCCGCAGCCGGGGGAGCTGATCCTGATGCCTGAGGGTGTGAAGCAGTCCTACTCATGCATCAGCGAACGCCCTTTTCTCAAATACTGGTGTCATTTTAGCGCCAAGGTCGGAGAGATTAATCTGTTCCGTATCCTGGAGATGAGCCATGTATGCATTCCGGAGAATCCTGCTGCTGTCGAGGCGGCGTTCAAAGGGATTACCGGGAGTGCCCAATCGGACGCTGTATATGCCCCGCTGCTGGCCAAGAGCAAGCTGCTGGAGCTGATCTCCTATTACATCATGAACCTCAGGCTGGATGAAATCTCTTATAAGAATCTGGGCTCCGCCCGGAAGCTGACAGCCGTTCTGGATTACATCGCCGCGAATATCGAACACAATATTACCATTCATGACCTTGCCGAAATTGTGCATATGCACCCTAACTATTTCATACGCCTGTTCAAGCAGCAGATCGGCGTGCCCCCCATCCAGTACATCACCCGGCAAAAGATTGAAAAAGCGAAAGACCTGCTGGCAGCCACCTCCGGTTCAGTCAGCGAGATTGCCGACCAGCTCGGCTTCGGCGATCTGTTCTATTTCTCCAGGCAATTCAAGAAGCATGCCGGGCTTGCGCCCACAGAATTCAGGAAACAGGAAACAGGAGGCGTTAAACTATGAGCAGCGACCTATACAGCGGTTATCAGATCCGGTTAATGGATGAGCCGGCAGCCAGAGAGATTCTGAACTGGAAATACGAACCGCCATATTCTCTGTACAATATGCTGGATGATTCTGCTGGAACGGAGGATGTCGAAGAGCTGATGGACGGCTCCTACTTCGGCGTACGCACTGCGGAAGGGGAATTGGCCGGATTCTTCTGTTACGGGAGGAATGCCCAGGTGGGAAGAGGGGTAGAGCTGGGATATTATCTGGATGGTACAGCGCTTGATATCGGACTGGGATTAAGGCCGGACCTGACCGGTGCTGGAAAAGGGCTTGTTTTTCTGCAGGCGGGTATGAAGTTTGCACAGGGGACCTATGACGCGAAGCGGTTCCGGTTGTCGGTTGCGGCCTTTAATCTCCGGGCTATTGCCTTGTATAAGAAGGCGGGTTTCCTGCCCGGGCAGAGCTTCATCAACCGTTATGGGGACAGCGAAACGGAGTTCCTGCTGATGGAGACGCCGGGCCTGTTCTGAGCATCTATAGCCAGAGTGGAGAATACAGGGCGAAGTCTGTTAAAATAGAATTATGGCATCATACATATCAAAGGAGAACTGAATGTGAACGATAACTTGAAGCAAGCGTACGCGCGGCTAGGATTAACTGAAACCGTAACCAGAGAGGAATTGAACAAACGGTTCGATTTGCTCCTGAAGCGCAGACGGACCCTTTCTACGGATGAAGAAATAGCGGACTATGAAGCGGATTTCCAGGCGTACAAGCTTATTCTGGATACTTGGGACGAGCAGGAGATTCAGGAAGCTGAAGACCAGCGTCTAGCCAAATACGGGCGGTTCTCCGGGACTGCAAGCAAATGGGAACGCTTTATGCGGCTCTACAAAACGCATGTTATCCTGTCCATCGTCGCAGTGCTTGTGCTCATTTTTGGCGGGAAGGCACTGTACGATAACTATCAGCACAGACAGTATCTTGCTTCGCTGCCGCCGGTGGATGCGACCATTATGTTCGTGGGTAATTTCGGGGCCAAGGACAGCAGCGGGGATACAGCGGCATTGGAACAAGCGGTCATTGACGCTTATCCGCAGTGGAAGCGGGTAGAGGCGACCATTGTGTATCTGCCCAAGACCGGAGAAGGTGCTGATACGCTGGATATGAACCATATGCAGAAGGCTGTGGTCGAGCTGGCGGCCAACCGGCCGGATATCGTCATTATGGATGATGCGACCATCGAGTGGATCGGCGGACAGGCCGGATTCCAGAATCTCGAACCCATTACGGCGGACGGCAAGCTGGCTGCTGACGATACACGTATGAGATGGGGAACGAATGAAGATACCGGCAAGCGAGAGCTGTATGGTGTGAATATTATGGATTCTCCGTTTATCTCTGCGCTGCCCATTGACTACAATGTGAAATCGATCATTATTGGTGTGCTTGGCGAAGACAATAAGGATAAGACGATTGAGTTTGTGAAGCATATTGCGGAGGAACAAGCCGCGAAGTAAATAGAATACAAAGATCAGCATCTCTGAAAATAACAAAAAAACCTCTCTTCCAATGGATGTTCACACCCATTCCTGAAGAGAGGTTTTTTGCTGCTGCGCCGTTATCCGGCAGACTGGCTGTTCCTAGTTCTCCAGACGGTAGCCGCCGTGGAATACTGGGCCGACATACTGGTTGAAGGCATAACCGTTGCGGATGGCTGCGGACACGAAGTCCTTCGCTTTCACTACGGCTTCCTTCACCGACAAACCGTTAGCCAGGCCGCCGGTAATAGCGGCAGCGAAGGTGCAGCCGGCTCCGTGATTGTGGGCGGGTTCGATCTTGGCCGTCTCCAGAACGACATATTCGCTGCCGTCGAAGAAGATATCGATCGCCATATCTCCGCCCAGTGCCTTGCCGCCTTTGACGACAACATTCTTGGTGCCGAGCTGATGAATCAGGCGGGCCGCTTCTTTCATCTCTTCAAGAGTAGTCAGCCTGCCCAGTCCGGAGAGGACACCTGCTTCGAACAGGTTCGGTGTCGCTACAGTAGCCAGAGGCAGCAGCAGATCGCGGATCGCATTGGCGCTCTCCGGATTCAGCACTTCATCTTCGCCTTTGCAGACCATCACCGGGTCGATAACTACATTGGTCTGCAGATTGTTCTTGATTGCCTGCTCGGTAACTTGCACAATCTCCACGCTGCCCAGCATACCGGTCTTCATCGCGTCTACGGGACCGCCGGCGAAGATCGTTTTGAGCTGCTCTGCAACGATTCCGGCATCGATCGGATATACATTATGGTGCCAGCCCCGGTCGGGGTCCATGGTAACGATTGTAGTCAGTGCGCTGAAGCCATAGGTGCCGTATTCCTCAAAGGTTTTGAGGTCAGCCTGAATGCCTGCGCCTCCGCTGGAGTCACTGCCGGCAATGGTTAAGGTTTTGATGATTTTTGACAAAGGTAACGTCCCCTTTTTGTATATGAATGGTATGGAGCCTGTTTTGGGTGCAACTTTTTAAAAATATAAGCGTTTATATGTTTCACACGATAACTTATCCTTCTATTTCTCGCTGAAACGGTACCGTCCTTTAAAAGGACGGCAACGCCGTTTCCACTTGCTCTACGACATTATAACAAAAAACACTCTAGCTGTCCGCATGACAGTACTATTTTCAAAGATAAGAATTGAGAATAACCTATGTGTGCAGCCGGGATAAGTGATGCGGGAGCAAATAAACGGAATCTCAGTCCGTTTCAGAGGCGGAGCTGCCTTCGAGGCTGCGCAGCGCCAGCTTGATGGCCTTGTCATAAACGTAGGGCTCCGCACTGTCCCCGCCCATCCAATACACCACAAGGAATTTCCCTCCCCTGAAGACATGAGGGTATATCCGAGCTCCTCCATCATTTGTCGTACGGTTAATTTCCAGCTTCAACGCAGCCAGACCTTCGGCACATTCCAGGCTGTCAGCATAGGTATAGACGGACAACCGGTCCGGCCGGGCCGGTGTATCGGTCTTATCAATCAGCAGCTCTTCAGGCCAGACGCCGGCCAGCTGCTTGTTGAACATGAGCTCTGTGGTATCCGGGACGAGACTGAGCTGCATGCCCCGCTGTTCCAGCGCCAGGTAGAGAGACTGCGTAGTATACTCTGCACTGCCTGCGGCAGATTCCGGATTCTGCACTGCAGGAAGGAGGAACGGGCCATGATTGGCTGCAAAAAATCCCTGGATGCTGTCAATCACATCCTGCCCGTCAAAGGCTGAAGAGGTGGTCATCTCCAGCTTGCGGAACAGATACCCCCATTCGCCTTCATCATAGTAGGCCGTTCCGGCTGTTTCATACCCCCTGGCTTCCGCGGGCAGAGAATACCGCACAGTGCGTGCATCCGCTCCTCTGGTTCCCGCCATATACTGTTCGGTGAACGCAGGAGGAATAATGGTCAATCCATACTCATCCGCCCATTCTGTCTTGCCGGGGAAATAGGTCCCGATGCTGCCGACTGCACAGCCCTGACAGCCCCAGGCATTATCGGTATATTGCAAAGTTTGCCCCGGATTTTCCGGGTCCTCAAATGTCGCCCCAAGGGAGCCGTTGGCTCCGGTAACGGCCGAAGCTTTCCAGCCGGCAGGGGCCAGCAGGATATAAGCACTGCCGGTATCGCCCTGGAAGATGAGGGCCGCCTGCAGCTTGTCTTCCATGCCGGCCGGCAGCGGGAAGGTCATTCTGGGCAACGGGGGCGGAGTGACATGTGCAGGACTGTTACCGTCATCCAGAACGGGAACTGAAAGGATGGCAGTCAGCGGGATCGATACTTCAGCCCTTTTGTCTTCAACAGAAGGGAAAGGGACTTCAGCATTATAAATGCTGCGGATGCCAACCGCATAATCATTGCTTGGAACGCTTTGGCTATTGCCGGTGGGAGCGGGGGAGAAATCCGCAGCTCCGGTTTCCCGGGGCGGGGGAGCTTCCGATACCAGGGGAGTTATCCGGCCGGCAAGCTTGCCGGGTTCCAGGCCGCTGTAACCGAACCATAGCAGCATGGCCATGACCGGCAGCAGTACCGCTGCGTAAGCAAGAATCTTATAACGCTTGCGCTTGGGCTGATACCCTCCCAGACGCTGCTCTACCTTCTTCTGCATTTGCGGAGTGAAATTCATGCCCTCAAAAGGCTTCTCCTTCAACTGCTGTTCCCATTCCTCCGGTAATTTGCTCATGATCTGTTCAACTCCTTTTCCTTTTCCCAGTATTCATTGGCTTGCTGCCTTGCGCGGTGCAGTCTGGATTTGGCTGCAGATAAGGATATCCCCAGCATTCCGGCCAATTCCTCCATGCTGAGTCCGTAGTGGGCATAGAGCATAAGAACCTCCCTGGCGTTACGAGGCAGCTGCAGGACTACCTTCCACACCTCACTGCTCAAGGATTGCTGCAAAAACACCTCTTCAGCGGATGGGCTTGAGCCGGATCTGCCAGCGTGAGCTTGTAAGGTTACCCGCCGGATGAAGCTGCTGCTGCGGTAGGACAGCCAGCGGTTGCGGGTAATCCGCAGTAGCCAGGTTCTGACTGAAGCTTCACCGCGAAAAGTATCCCTGTATTTATAAGCCCGGATGAAGGTCTCCTGGGAGATATCATCAGCAGCGCTTCTGCTGCGGGCCAGGTAGTAGGCATAGTTCCATACATCCTCGCCATAGTCTTCCATAAGTGTCTTTAACGCGGCGGCGTTCATAGTATTGGAATCCTTCGTTGCACCGTACATACGGTCCCTCCCTTTTCTCTCTACTGTATTGACCTCTGCATCCTCCGGAAAGTTTCTTTTGTGCTGAATAAAATTATATAGGGGGCATTAAGGGCGGCAGATTGGGTAGGAACGGGAGTTCCAATTGGAGGGGGCTGCATATTTATATAAGAGGATAACGATTAGGAGGCTGCCATGATAGAAATCAGCTTATGCATGATTGTCCGCAATGAAGAGAAGAGCCTGCCACGCTGCCTTACTTCCATTGGAGCGATTGCGGATGAGATTATCATTGTGGATACAGGCTCGACGGACAGAACCAAGGAGATTGCGGAAACCTTCGGAGCGGTGATATATGATTTTACCTGGATCGAAGATTTCTCTGCTGCCCGCAATTTCGCCTTCAGTAAGGCGACCAAGGAATACATCTTCTGGTTGGATGCGGATGATTATCTGAAGGATGAGGATCATGCGCGGCTCAGGGAGCTGAAGCACGCCCTGCCGGAGAATGTGGACAGTGTGAACATGCAGTATAATCTTGCTTTTGACGGGGAGGGGAAGGTCGTTACGTCCCTGCGGCGCAATCGGCTGGTCCGCCGGTCCTGCGGGTTCAAATGGATCGGCCCGGTGCATGAATACCTCGAGGTATACGGCCCTTCTTACAGCAGTGACGTCTGTATTACCCATGAGAAAGACAAAGCGTATACCGACCGCAACTTGCGGATCTATCGCAAGCGGGTGGCTGAGGGGGAAGCCTTCTCTCCGCGCGATCAATATTATTATGCCAATGAGCTGCGCGATCATGGAAATCACGGAGAAGCCTGCCAATATTACGAGCTGTTCCTGAACGGAGGGCAAGGCTGGATTGAAGATAACATTCAGGCCTGCCTGCGGCTTGGCGAATGCCGGGAGCGGATGGGTGACAAGGAAGCGGCATTCGCTGCGATCACCCGGACGCTGCAGTACGATTCCCCGCGTGCCGAGTTCTGCTGCCGGCTCGGTGCCTGGCACGTGGAGCAGGGACAGCTTCACCCGGCTATCTACTGGTATGAGCTCGCTGTTATGCTGCCGCGGCAGACAGAGTCTATGGGCGTGAAGAATGAAGCCTTCGCCACCTGGATTCCGAATCTGCAGCTTGCGCTCTGCTACGACCGGCTGGGCCAGCATGAACGGGCTAATATGTTCAATGAAACGGCACTGCGTCACCTTCCCAGTCATCCCAGTATGCTGTATAACCGGACCTACTTCCAGAAGCTCCTGGGGGACAAATATGTTTCGCTTCAGCCGCAGGAGACCGCCGGGGAGAAGAAGGAATAGCAGGGTTACTTGACAGCGGTACAGAAGCGGCGAATAAATGCAGACCGGCCAAATGAATAAAGGCGCTCCTCAAGCCGTAGCTTGGGAGCGCCTTTATGTGTTTTTTATTGGAACAGCAGGGTTTGAATCGCATGGGCCGGAATTGAACCCTCCGCCAGCTGATCCCGGAAATGCAGGGTGTATGGAAGCCCGCTGTCCGTGCGGTTAAGTACGACTACGGCATAAGTGCCGTCTGTATTGCGGAACGCCGTAGTTTCGAATTTGTCGGTATATCTGGAGGTGCCTACACGGACGGCGCCCGGACGGATATACTTGCTGAAATGCCCGATGTAATAGAACGAGCTCTCATAGATTACTTCATCCTTCAGGGTATCGCCGATAATCGGTGCATCGCAGAAGTTGCCTACATGATTCGGGCCGCCCTGCTCATCAAGGACGATATTCCAGTCCGTCCAGCTGGACATCCAGTTGTTCAGGTTGCCGATGATATCATGGCCGTAACGTTCACCGGTGTTCCAGGAGCCGAGGTGTACGCCGCCCTCCTGGCAGCCTTCGCTGAAGAACAGCTTTTTGTCAGGAAAACGCTCATGTACAGCGCTCAAGGCTTCGAAATGATCACCGGAATACCAGTGGAAGCAGATGCCCCAGATATATTTTGCCGCCTCCTGATCATTGAAAGCGGTCTTCGCCCGGTCATAGACCCGTTCTTTATTATGATCCCAGATCATGATTTTGACATGGCTGAGGCCGGCTGCTTCCAGGGCAGGACCGAGATAATCGCGTACGAAATCCTTCTCTTCTTCAGCGGTATAAATGCAGGAATCCCAGATCTGCTTGGCTTTGGCTTCATTCTGCACACTGACCGCCCAGATATCGATGCCGGCTTCAGCGTAAGCCTGAATGTATTTCACGAACAGATTAGCCCAGGCTTCCCGGTATTCCGGCTTCAGCTTGCCGCCGTTATTCATCTCGCCGTTCGTCTTCATGAAGGCCGGAGGGCTCCATGGGGAGGAGAACAGCCGGAAGCTCCCGCCCACAGCGTCAGCCGCGCGTTTGATTAACGGAAGTATCGACTCCTGATCTCTGGAGATATTGAAAGTAGCCAGCTCCGGGTCAACGCCATCTACATAAGCATAGTTGCCTGTTGAGAAGTCACAGCTCTGGATATGTGATCTGCACAGGGTGTAGCCGATTCCGTGCTCCGGATGGAAGTAGGCATCGATTATTTCCTGCTGCTTCTCCGGACTAAGCTTGGCCAGCGTGACTGCAGAGGCTTCCGTCAGCGCACCGCCGAAGCCTTCAATTTCCTGATATTCCAAATCCTCATAAATGTTAATTAACTCCATTTCCTTCTCTTCGGAATCGGGCCGGAAGGACAGAGGCTGTAATTCTGTTAACCGGTCACCGGTTTCTTTGGCTGTCTGGATCACGCGGACTGTAGTGCTCATAGGACTTATGTTACCTCCTGAAAGTTTGTAGGAATAGTCTCATTATAGAAGGTATTCCGCTGCACTTTGAAGAAACAATATGGTTAAGAACCTCAACGATCTGGTCATGAGGCAAGAGTAAGGAAGGGTGATCCAGGATGGGTACAACCGGTGTAGACATTCATCTCAGCTCATTTTCCCGGCATATCCAGCCGTTCTGGCATTTGTTCCGGGAAGGGCTGGATACCTATATCATCAGGCTCCAGGCAGAAGGGGAATGTGAAGCTCTGATAGACGGGGAGATGGTCACGGTGATGCCGGGTGATCTGCTGCTGTTCCGTCCCGGCGAGCTCTACGATCTGCGGATTGGCGAGAAAGAAAGTCCGCTGGGCTTCAGCGCAGACTACTATGTCATGTGTACAGGTGAATGGGTGGATGAGTGGTGGAACAAGCAGGTGAGGGCTAAGAAGTCCAGGATTGCCGAGGACAGCAAGCTGCATAGCATCTGGCAGCAATTAATTCTGGAAAAGCGGCGGATCGACGGAGGCAGCCCGGAGATTCTTGAGGCGCTGTTCAAGGCACTGTGCCTGCTGCTGGACCGGGCTATCGCCGAAGCGCCGGCCTCATCCTCCTCTTCACTCCTGCAGGGACTGAAGATCAAGAATTATGTGGAAGAGCATGCGACATCCTCCATCCGGCTGGAGGATGTGGCCCGCCACGCAGGAATCAGCGTCACCCGGGCGGTTCACCTGTTCAAGGAACAATTCGGGTATTCGGTGATGCAGTATGCGGTGCAGGTCCGTCTGGCGATGGCGCTTCGGCTGATGGACAACAGCAACTATACACTGGAGCGTATTGCGGAGGAGACCGGCTTCGGCAGCTATACCTACTTCCACCGGGTATTCCGGGAGCGGTACGGCGTTGCACCGGGAGTGTACCGGAGGCGTTCATAGCCTGTGAAGATGAAAAGGTGTGTCCCAATCCGCCATTACGTGGCTATGGCGGATTGGGACACACCTATGTATGTAGCCCGCAGGGGCTGCCCTGAAATTTCAGTTGTTTGCTTAACCTATATTCCGCTTGTCCGGTAATCAGTGTCCCGGCAACGCTGAGTTGTCCAGCAGAAGATGGGGCTCGCTTGTGCGGATGAAATCCATGACTTTGTCATAGATAATCCGGTGCCCCTCCCGGTTAGGGTGAATTCCGTCCCGGCAGATAAACTTGGTGTAATCCGGCTGCTGCAGGAATGCGCCCCGGACATCAATGATCTTGGTCTTGGTGCTCTCGGCGACCTTGATGATTGCGGAGTTGTACCGCTCCTGCCACCAGTAAATCTTGGTGACGCTGCCGAGGAATTTCATAATGTTCAGCTCGGTGTCCGGATTATTGCCGCTGACCCATTTGAAATAGTTGTCCGCATTCAGCGGGGGCAGACTCATCAGAATAGGCGTAATCCCCTGATTCTTCAGGTAATCAATCATATCCAGCAGCATCCGCTCGAACGCCGGGAAATCAGTTTTGGGGTTATGCTCTGCTTCGGGATTGCTTGCAATTTCTTCCCAGTGATAGTCGCAGTCATTGCCTCCGTATTCAATCAGTACCACATCCGGCTTGTCTTTTAGCACATCGCGTTTCAGATTGCCGAAGCCCTTCATCAGCGTATTGCCGAATCTGGCGGTATTACGCATAGCTCCCTTAAGCTTGCCCTGCAGCAGGGACACGTAGTTATCCTCCAGAATAACATACCTGCTTCTTGCTTCATCATAGACAACACCCTTGGAGATCGAATCTCCGCTGACCATGTATTTAAATTCAAGCCCCGTGGCTTCCTTCTGCTCTTCGTGCGAGTTCATTGTCCCACCTCCGATAACCCTAGTGTATATAGCTTTAGTGTAAACCATACATGGAGCAGTGACTATGCATAGATGTCATGGTTTCATGCGGGCCGATGATGTGCCGGAATGGTGTTAGTCCAATCAGTAAGTTAAATTCACCATATTATATACGAGATTGAATTTGTAACTGGGAGGTTAGGGGATGACCCAAATTATTGATTTCAGCAAAAGTTCACTTACCAGCTTCAGCCAAACGATTGCTATACCGGTTCTCGCTGCTCCGGCCAGCAATACGCTCACCCAGTTCGGGCTTGCGACTGCTCAAGGCGGGAGCGTACTGCTTAATGCTTCTATAGGTGTGCAAACCGTGTTAGGCAGTCCCAACCTGTTATTTACTATTTTGCGTGCAGGGGCGCCCGTATTCACACTCCGGACCACGGCGCTTAGCACCGGGCAATATGATCTGGTCAGTCTTTCTTATGTGGATGCCAGTCTTCCGGCAGGGTATTTCGCTTACACTTTAACGGTCTCACTTGTGAACTCCTCTGTTCAAAATGCTGTTAATCTGATTGGTCCCGTGGATTTCTCGGGCCTTTCCATGGTGTGAGCGAGAATGAACATTATTGATTTCGGCAAAAGTGTCCCGTCGAGCTTCAGTCAATCCGCCACTCTTCCCGTAATGAGTCTGCCAAACAGTACTGTCCTGGGACAATTCGGGGTATCCGTCGGCGCTAACGGTTTAGTACTGCTGGAAGCAACGTTTGGTCTGCAGAACAGTAGTCCCAATACTTCGGATCTGATCATTACAATTGTTCGTAATGCGGTACAGATATTCACTGCAAGGTCCAGCTCCTGGGCCGGGAGTAATTATGGAGCCATTCATCTAGAATTCACTGATAGTGGTATTCCCGCCGGTTACTATGGATATGCTCTCATTGCCTCCTCGATTAGCAGCATGAATCCGCCGACCATTATAGGCCCGCTTGTGTTCTCGGGGCTGTCGGTTTCTTAGCATAAAGCCGGGGATGGAGTTCCCCGGCTTTATTAGCTGATCACTCAACCTTGCCGTCGAAGCGGACTGAGAATCGCTTATATTGTTCATTGGAGCCCGAAATGCGGCGTAACGGGACCTATAAAGGATTCTCGGTCCGATTGGGCAGTGAAACCGCCTGATCTGCTCAAATAGGGGTTTCTCAGTCCTCCTCATTAGCCAATCACAACCTTCTTACATATATTTGCTCATTGGACAAATAACGGTCTACATATACATAGAAATGGAGAGATATGCAGCCTGTTGTTAAGAGAGGAGAAGAGAAAGGCTAATCATGAATGCTCTGCTTGACAGAAGCCGGGAAGGAGTACGGGAATTATGCCCTATACAACGGGAGCGGTATACAATCCGCCCGCCGGAACGTCACATATCGACCGGATTCAAATTTCCTGCCTGAATGATTCCATTATCGTAGCCATTAATATTAATCTGCAGATCTTTCATTTCATCGGCAGCAGCTTCACGCGGGTACCAGTGGGTGAGGCTTTGTTTCAAGTGGATCCCCAGCAGCTGGTTGTGCAGACGTATTCGGTGAATGCTGCTAACTATTACGAAGCACAGATCAACTTTTATAGTGCAGTCAACACAATCGTGAATGTATTTGCACTAGATGCTGCCGGAAATATCATCGAGCAAATCCTTCAGCCTGAGCTTACATACATTGACCGGTTGTCCATTATTCCTACTTGAAGTGAGGTGATATTTATTGGCGAATGTCAATATTACCGCAGGACTGCCAGGCAATCATATTGAGCCTTCAATCGCGGTTAATGAACTGGACCCTAATATTATGTGTGCGGTAGCGGTAGATTCCAGTACCGGTACAGCTTTGACCGGCTTCTACCGTTCCATAGACGGCGGAGCGACCTGGTCAGCGACAATTCTGCCGCAGGCTCCGGGATTTATGAGCGCGGAGGCACCGACAATTGATTATACGTTTCCGAATACGTTTATCGTCGCTGTCCACTTCTTTAATGAGTTCAATGACGGGACAATCGCAACGTATACCACCTTTGACAATGGGCTGACCTTCAATCCGCCGGTGATCGTCCAGCGGGGGTATGGCTTATACGTTCATAATGATGAACCCTTTCTTGCGGTCGACCGTTCTCCCTCCAGCCCGTACCGGGGTCATGCTTATGTGGGCTATACGCCGCTGTATTATTTGGCGACCAATGCCGCCATCTTCTTCCAGCGTTCGCTGGATCAGGGGTTGAGCTGGGAGCCGCCGCAGCGCATATCCGATCCAAGAGGCGACCTGGAACGGGCGGCTCTGATTGTCGGGCTTGCGGGCCAGGTATATGTGGGATATATCCAGCTCGGGCCAGGCCCGAAATACGCCTATATCCGGGTCTCCCAGGATGGAGGCGTCACGTTTAGTCCTCCTGTAACCCGGGGAGCTACCTTTCTGGCGAATACGGTCCCGGTACCTAGTCCGCTTCCGGTCCCGAACTATGCCTTCCGTGTACAGACGAATCTGGCCCTTGGAGCAGATATTTCACCCGGACCTTTCGGAGGTTTCGTATATGCGGTGTGGAATGATTTCCGGCTGGGCTATGCGGATATATTCTTCTCCCGCTCACCGGACGGCCTGCTATGGTCCCAGCCGGTCAGTATCACCGGCGCACCGCCGGGGTCGCAGAACTTCTCGCCTGCAATCACCGTTTCGCCGTCCAATGGAACGGTGCGGGTGATCTATTATACGAACCGGCTGAACGGCTTCCTGCTGGATGTGTTTGTGGCTGAATCCATCAACAGCGGCTTGTCCTTCGCGAACCGGAGAGTGTCCGATGTATCCACCAATCCGAATGGAAGCTCACCGATACCTTCAGTGCTGATTGGTGACTACATTACTGCGGCAACGATCTTTCCCGACACACTGGCGGCGGTGTGGAATGACACGCGGCTGGACAAACAGGATGTTATCTTCGGAAATTGAAGCATACTTTAAGCGGGTGCAGACATACAGAAGAGGTCCAACTCATGTGCTTCCAAGTTGGGCCTGTTTCTGTATTTCCGTGTCCGGAGCAGGATTACTTCCTGCGCAATCTGAAGCCGCCTAGTCTTTGCAGAAGCGCTGATTTGGGCGGAGTGTTTACTGGATTTCCAGTCAGGAAGCCAAGCGCGGTCTGCTCCATAATCCTGACACTGTTCTCCCAGGTCCAGGCCCGGGAATCGGCTTCCCCCCGGGAGGCAAGGCGGACACGGAGCGCAGGGTCCTGAATCAGCCGGATGACATCCTCCGCAATCCGGTTCTCGTACCGGTAGGACAGCAGGCAGTTCTCTTCGTGGCGGGCATATTCCAGATTCCCTCCCGAGTATACGGACACAAGCGCAGCACCGCAGCGCATGGCCTCAAGGCCCGGCAAAGATCCGGTATCGAAAATACTGGAGCTGACAAAAATATCGGCCCCGTTATAGTGATAGCAGAGTTCATCATCATTCAGGGGCGTGAAAAAGCGGTATTTGCCGCTGGCCTTCATTTTTTGCAGTGAATCCGAACTGTAGAACTCATCCGGCGGACTGATGAAATTGATATTTACCCCCGGAACATTATGCTTCACGATATCAAGCTGCTTCACCAGATAATCCTGTTCACGGTGCCAGGAGAAGCCGTTCTCCACTTTGCGCAGGATGGCGGTAATGTTCAGCGGCTCCTGAAGCTTGTGGCGGATATGCATATTTTGAAAAGAGGAGCTGATCCCTACAGGCACAATGCTTCCGCTAATGCCGTGACCAAGCTCAATTAACTCCTGCTGCCACTGGGACAGAACAATCAGCTTATCGGTGGTATGATAGGAGGGAAAGGATACCTCATTCTGCGGCAGAAACAGCGGTTCGTAACACAGGGACAGGCGGATATGGATGCCCTTGCCATTCTGGCTTGCAGCCTGTGATACCGGAACCGTTGTATAAAAATTCGAAACGATAATATCGCTGACCGGGAAATCGGATTCACGGAGCAGCGTATAATCGGTAATCAGCAGAGTGGAATGGACTTCATAAGAAACATCGCCTCCAAGCGGCATGAGGATCACCACCTGATGCCCTCTGGCAGTAAGACCATTCGTGAGCTCCACGAGCATGCGTTGTGCCCCGCCATGGCATAAGGTAAGAATGGGGAAAGTGAATCTCATGTATGATCCCTTCCTTTCTGGCTCGAGAATCGCTTGCGAACCTGCGGTATGTATACTATTTTATTCAGCAGTTAGCGAAAAGTACCGGATATACGGCGTATTTGCAGCAAATGGGGGTTATGGAGTGAGGCTCAGGAATGGAGGGCTACAGCTGGAGTATATAAAAAATACTGGCCGGTACAGCAGAGGGATCACCCCTGACATACCGGCCGGATTGTAGCGCTGCCAAAGTCACTGCAGGAGGATGAAGCACGTCTCCTGAACTGGCAGCTTATGATTAGTGGCGCAGATTGCGCAGCAGGGTAACAGTGTCCTTAATATCTATGCCAGTTACTTCTTCCAGCGAAACGTCGATCATCGGCTTGTGTGCCTCCAGCTTGTTCAGGAACTCTGTGGTGTGGAACAGCCCTTGCCCTGAAGCGCCATGGCGGATCCGGGTTCCGTCCTTATAGATATCCTTGAGATGGGCCAGAATGATCCGGTCGCCGAACAGGCTGAATGCACTGTCTACGATCTCATCCTGCAGATGCACCTCTTCGCCAATCAGGTTGCAAGGGTCCAGTACCACACCGATGGAGCTGGAAGGAACCTCGTCGAGGATACGGCGCATTTTGGCCGGAGAGGACAGCGTATGGGTGCAGACTCCTTCAAGCGCCAGGAATACACCCCATTTCTCGGCTTCCTCTGCCAGCTCCTCGACCGTTGCCTTGAGGGCGTCCCAGCCGATTTCTTCATACCGGTAAGGATCGAATTCCTGAAAAGTCGTCAATGCGCCGGTCTCTGTAGCGACCATAGGTGCACCGAACTGGCGGGCATAACGCAAATGCTCCTTGAAACGGTCAATCTCTACCCGCCGGATGGCAGGATCGGGATGAATGGGGTTGATATAGCAGCCAAGTACGCCAATGCGGATGCCGGCTTTGTCGAACTGCTCACCGATATAGGAGGCCAGGCCGGGGCTCAGCTTGCCGGGAGACAGATCGATATCCTGAATGGCTTTGGCCAGGGCGAGCTGTACGAAGTCAATATCGTAGGTCTGTAGAGTGGCGGTCAATTCTTTGAGCGGCAGGCAGCCCGCTGTATGTGCCAAGGTTCCGTAACGAATGAATAACATCTCCTTTGGAATTCTATGGATTTATATTTATAATATTAAATGCGCTTACAGTGTCTTGCAATGATAAAGAAGTTTATGAGAAACAGGAGGAACCGATGAATGAATGCTATTGAGCAACGCAAACAGGAGCTTGAGAATTGCCGTCCAGAGCCTACGCTGGACCCGGAAACGATTGACGAATTCTGGAATGATCTGCTCGCCGAAGATGAGGAACTGCCGCTGGATGTTACAATAATCCCTGAAGAAACTCCATATCCGGGCATGGAGGTTAGCAAAGTAAGCTATACAGGTTATGGGGAAACGACCATCCATGCCTGGTACATCCGGCCTGCTGCTGACACAAGTGAGCGGGGAGATCTGCCGTGTATTGTTACGTTTCCCGGTTACACCGGCGACCGGGGGTATCCGGAACGGTATGCTCACTTTCTAATGCTTGGCTATGCTGTACTCGCGGTGGATGTGCGTGGACAACTGGGAGAGACCGGCAATCTGCTGCCGCAGGAAGAAGGTATAGTCAGAGGCTGGATCACCCAGGGGCTGCTGGAGAAGGAACGTTCCTATTATGTGGCTGTAGCGATAGATACGGTTCGTGCCATTGAGACCGCAGCGCAGCTGCCGGGTGTTGATCCCGAGCGTATTGCCATTACCGGGGGAAGCCAGGGAGGCGGGATTGCGCTGTTGGCCGGGGCACTGAGCCGCCGGGTTGCTGCAGTGGCTGCAGACATTCCGAATCTCTGCCGCCTGGACTTCGGAGTGCTGAATTCAACCAGCTCTCTCACAGAGATTGCCGATTACCTGAAGCGCTATCCGGAGCATCTGGAGCGGGTGCTGCAGAACCTGGCTTATTTCGATATTGTTAATCTGGCGCACCGGTTCACCGTACCAGTTCTGATGTCCGCAGGCTGGAAGGATACTGTGTGCATGCCGGAGACCATCTATGCTGCCTATAACCGTATCGGGTCACCCAAGCAGATGATGGATTATCCGTTCTCCGGGCATGAGGTCAGCGAATACCAGCGCAGGCAGACGGTACTCTTTTTCCGGGAGCATCTGGGTTAAAAGATTAGTTACCGGAAGGCTGATTAGCGGCGGGTGATTGGTGTAAAGGTTATAATGAAGGTGCTAAGCTGTCAGAATGCGAAGGCAGCCTAAGGAAAGGGAGGGAATGGCAGATGAATAAGGATGGAGACAAGCTTCCCGCGGAACTGGTCGTGGAGAATTTCGAATACAGCCAGAAGAATGAGCAGCTGGTGAAGAAGAGCTTCTGGAGCAAAACGAGGAAAGCGGCGGGCAAAATCCCGTTCACCAAAGATGCGGTTGCCATGTATTACTGCGCCATTGATGCCAAAACCCCGTTATGGGCCAAAGGCATAGCCTTCGGCGCGCTGGCCTATTTCATTTCACCCATTGACGCGATTCCCGATGTGCTGATCGGACTCGGTTTCACGGATGATGCAGCGGTCATTGCCGCAGGCATCCGGGCGATTGCCGGACAGGTGAAGGAGGAGCATAAGCAGAAAGCCGAGAATTTTTTTGAACAACCGTGAGGTAACGGTACAAAAAAAGTGCAGCGGGTTGCTGCACCGGATTCATTATGCTTCTTCCTCTAAATGTCCATTTCCAGGAGGGCAGCGGTCTGCGGATTGCTGCTTCGCCTGGTATTCTGTGCCCCAATCCCTCATCAGCTTAATGATCGGAATCAGCGTCCGGCCAAATTCGGTCAGCGAATATTCAACCTTCGGCGGAACCTGATGATACACCTCGCGGTGAACCACGCCATCCTCCTCCAGCTCACGGAGCTGAAGTGTCAGCATACGCTGCGTGATGCCGGGACAGATCCGGCGGAACTCGTTGAAGCGTTTCGTTGAATCCATCATATGGTATAAAAGCACACCCTTCCACTTGCCTCCGATGACGTCGAGGGTGAATTCAACAGGACAAGCGGCGCCCTGGCCGTCCGGACAAGCTCCGAAACCGCCTTTACGGTCACGCATAACCGAACACGCTCCTTAAGTATCATTTTGTATACTACATAACAAAAATGTGCGTACTTCACGAATGGTTATCTATCCACTACTATAAGCATGTGAGCAGGATAACGTCAATTCCAACCTGAAGGATACACTGAAAGGGAGTATGTGAAATGGATACTACAGTAAAAGAAACCGCAACAACCAAGCAGGAAATTCTGGCCGCCTATGCATACAGACACGCTACCAAGGTATTCGACAGCAGCAGAAAGATCAGCGATGAGGATTTCGGGTTCATCCTGGAAACAGGCCGCCTGTCACCGAGCTCCTTCGGCTTCGAGCCCTGGAAATTCGTTATTGTCCAGAGTATGGACATCCGTGAGAAGCTGCTTCCTTATGCCTGGGGTGCACAGAAGCAGCTGCCGACAGCAAGCCATTTCATGCTGATTCTCGCAAGACTGCCGCGTGATATGGCTGCAGATTCGGAGTATATTCAGGGCATAATGCGGGATGTGCAGAGTCTGCCGCCGGAGGTTGCCGAGGGTAAGCGGAAGGTCTATGATGTGTTCCTGAAATCCGATTTCGGACTGGAAGGCAATGAGCGGGCGATATTTGAATGGGGTGCACGGCAGACCTATCTGGCTCTGGGGAATATGATGACTGCTGCGGCGCAGATTGGCATCGACTCCTGTCCGATTGAAGGCTTCGACAAGGCAAAGATCGAGCAGGTGCTTACAGAGGAAGGGATAATGGACCCGGCACATTTCGGAATTGCCTGCATGGCGGCCTTTGGTTACCGGGTTAATGAGCCGCGCGGCAAAACCCGTCAAACGGCCGGGCAGGTGATTCAGTGGGTCTAAACGCAGCCGCTTCAGCAATTTAGGCGAAGTGTGAGCCAATTAAAAACAGATGCCATCCTTATAAGGGCGGCATCTGTTTTTTTTGACGATTTATGAAAATACATAGAAGCTTCGAAAAAAGTTTGAAAACTTGCTGAAAATTCTGATACTCTTAATAAGTCAGCTTGTTACTAACAACAGGCTGCTTGTGACCGCCATTTCAAGATTGAAGGGATTCCTGCAATATGAAAATCATCCGCGTTATCGCTGAAGTCTGCTTGCTGTATATGTTCTTCCTGGCCGGAGATTACTTGCAAAAACTGCTGCATCTGCCGGTTCCGGGCAGTATCGTAGGGCTGCTGCTGCTATTCGTCCTGCTGCTGCTCAAGATTGTTCCGGTGAAGCTGATCGAGAACGGCTCATCCTTTATTCTGGCTTATCTTCCCATGTTCTTCATCCCGGCAACCGCAGGCATTATGAACCATCTGGATATCTTCAGCGGAAGAGGGCTTCTCCTGATTGGCATTCTGGTGGTCAGCAGTGTACTGACCATGGTCGTCACGGCACATTCCAGCCAGTGGATTGCCAGCCGCAGCGCCAAAAGGCTGACACGCCGGACGTATCGTGCGCACAGCCTGCAAGGGAAGGGGAAGGAAGCATGAGAATTCTGCTGGCCGTTGGGTTTGTCCTGATGAATGTTCTGATCTATCTCTTCATGTCCATGTTATACAAACGCTACCGTCTTCCTGTCCTGCTGCCGGCACTGACCGCAACGTTCACTGTTGTCGTGCTGCTCATGGGCTTCCATATCTCTTATGAGACTTATATGATCGGCGGCGACTGGATTAACCGCCTGCTTGGACCGGCGGTTGTATCTCTGGCCTATCCGCTGTACAAACAGCGTCACGTACTGTGGAAGAATCTCCCGGCCGTCCTTGGCGGAACGGTGACCGGACTGCTCGTCGGAATGTTCAGCGGTCTGCTGCTGGCAGCCGGACTCGGCTTCTCCAAGCTGTATGTGCTCTCCATCCTGCCCAAGTCAATCACAACCGCTGTAGCCATCCAGATCTCCAGCAATCTCGGCGGGGATTCCTCGCTTACCTCCGTATTCGTAATGATCGCCGGATTCACAGGGGCCATCGGCGGGCCGTATATTATTAAGCTGTTCAGAATCCGCGGCGAGTCCGGCATCGGCATCGGCCTGGGAACAGCTTCCCACGCCCTTGGCACAGCCAAAGCCCTGGAGTACGGTGAGCAGTCGGTGTCCATGAGCTCTGTGGCCATGACGGTATGCGCCATTGTCGGCTCCATTGCCGGACCGTTCGTTGCCTGGATCATGTACCATTAATGCAAGGTATTACCCGTTGACACGCAGCCGGATAACATTCCACGAAGCTGCCGGAAGCAGGGCGCTTACACGTCCGCCGTCTGCGGTCGCTGTTCCGCGGTTGTGCGGGAGCACATTCGCCGGGTTCGAGCGGGTGTTCGCCGCTTGGAGATCCTCATGCTCAAGGATGGTATGCTGAATCACCTCAACGGCACCGAAGCTGCGCAGATCGACTGTCAGCTCCATGCCTTCGCCCAGATGACGATTGACAGCAAAGACGGTAACCTCGTTCACCTCTTCGTTAAATACACTGACCGCTTCCAGATAAGGGACGTCGGTGAAATCCCGGGAATCATATTTCGGACTGGTAATCAGCGGGTGCAGCACCGTTCCCCGGCCATAGATTGAAGCGTGCATGTAAGGATAATACGTGGTCTGCAGCCAGAGGGGCCCCCCGTTCTCAGTCATAATAGGGGCAATGACATTGATCAGCTGGGCAATGCAGGCCATCTTCACCCGGTCCGCATGCTTCAGCAGGCTGATCAGGCAGCAGCCTACCACAAGTGCATCCTCAAGATTATAGACATCCTCGAACTC
Source organism: Paenibacillus sp. FSL R10-2771 (assembly GCF_038000205.1). Taxonomy (NCBI): domain Bacteria; kingdom Bacillati; phylum Bacillota; class Bacilli; order Caryophanales; family Paenibacillaceae; genus Paenibacillus; species Paenibacillus sp. FSL R10-2771. Next base: position 4,124,210 of record NZ_JBBOBM010000001.1, on the reverse strand, counting down.
CGGCGGGGCAATTTCCCAATGCTGCTGCGCGCGGCTGGTCCCCTGCGTTTTCCACACATTCCATTCGTCCAGAGACAGATAAATCTTTTTCTTGCTTTTCTTCTTAGCCTTGATATAATCACATACTGCTGCTACGCTGTCGATGAACTGGTCCATATCGAGTGAGCGTGCCAGGAAATTGGCCGTGTCTCCATCATTATTGTTGTAATAGGTATGCAGGGAGAGGAAATCTACGTTATCGTAAGTGAGATCCAGCACGGTTGCTTCCCATTCGGCAAAAGTATTCATGGAGCTGCCCGAGCTGCCGCAGGCGACAAGCTCCAGGGTAGGGTCAACCCAGCGCATGGCTTTGGCGGTTTCATTCGCGAGTCTGCCGTATTCGACGGCTGTTTTGGCTCCGATCTGCCACGGGCCGTCCATTTCGTTGCCCAGGCACCAGGTGCGGAAATTGTGGGGAGCCTGATACCCGTGGGAGATCCGCAAATCGCTCCAGTAGGAACCGGAAGGGTGGTTGCAGTATTCCACGAGGTTTCTTGCGGCATCGATCCCGCGGGTGCCCAGATTGACCGCCATCATGACCTCTGAACCGGCCTGCTTGGCCCAATCGGCAAATTCATTGGTACCCATCTGGTTCGTCTCTGTAGTCCACCAGGCTAATTCAAGAGAGCGCTTACGACTCTCCTTGGGACCTACGCCGTCTTCCCAGTTATAACCCGAGACAAAGTTACCTCCGGGATAACGGATGATCGGCACGCGGAGAGCCCGGATGGCCTGCAGGGCATCACCCCGAAAACCGTTAGCGTCTGCGGTAGGATGTCCCGGCTCATAAATCCCGCCATAAACGGCCCGGCCCAGATGCTCGATGAACGATCCGTACAGTCTCGGGTCTACCTCGGCCAGCTTGAAGTCCTTGTCGACAATCATCTTGGATTGAATGCTCATTGTGTTAAGCTCCTTTTGTAGTGAAGTCATATTACGATTAATGAAAATATTAATCTAGTATCCTGAATTATGATTCCATCATACGAATTACAGCGTCTACTAAGCAATGAAAATATTTAGGATTAATAAAAATGCTAATTCAAAGAGTGCGGAGGTTAGAGGATGTATTTAACAACGGATTCCGAATCGCTGAAGGTATATGAAGCATTAGCCAGTGAAGTGCGGCTGCGGATCATTGATCTGCTCAGCGTGCGGGAGATGCATATCAAGGAAATCGCTGCCCGGCTGTATCTAAGCAGCGCCATTGTCAGCTCCCATGTGTCCAAGCTCCAAAAGGCAGGCATCGTCAGCTCCCAAATGAAGCGGATTGATGGCGGCACGTATAAATACTGCTCGCTTTCCGCTAATTTTCTGCAGATTAAATTGTCCGGAGCCAAAGGCATTGCCCGGAAGGTGGTTGAGGTCTCCGTGCCGGTGGGGCATTATACCGATCTTCAGGCTTCACCGACCTGCGGCATTGCCACCACCGAGAAGCTAATCGGATATTATGATGATCCGCGTTATTTCCTGGACCCGGAGCGGGTCGATGCCGGAATTCTCTGGTTCGCCAAAGGCTACGCCGAATATAAGGTGCCGAACTATCTGTTCATGGACCAGACGGTACAGGAGATTGAGATTTCGATGGAGGTCGGCTCGGAAGCGCCGCACGTCAATGAGAAATGGCCTTCAGACATTGCGTTTACGATGAACGGAATTCCGCTTGGCAAATGGACCAGTCCCGGTGATTTCGGTGTGCAGCGCGGAAGGCTGACTCCGGCCTGGTGGAATTCCGATGTGAACCAGTATGGGTTGCTGAAGGTGCTGAGGATTAATGCAGGGGGAACTTACATAGACGGCCAGCAGATTTCTGCAGTCACCATTGATGAAGTAGGCTGGCAGCAGGACCAGTGGAGCTTCAGGTTAACTGCAGAAGACACCACCCGAAGGCGGGGCGGTTTAACCTTGTTCGGACGCGGGTTCGGGAATTACGAGCAGGATATTGTTTTTCGCGTGTATTACGAATAGTGAAACTGTATGGATGAAGAGTATGCTGAGTGATAAAATATCTTGCCCGCCGCAAAGAGCTTATTTATTGTTAAATAATGGTCTCTGCGAAGCTTTTTACAGGGGATGTGTGCCGGTTTGAGACAATTGCTCTACGGCTGTATTGCTGTATTTATTCTGGCAGGAATTATTGCTTACGGCTTCCTGAGTGCACCCAAGGTGGTCCGGCTGGACCGGGAAATGCAGGTAACCGCCTATAAGCTGCAGGATGCGGGTTATGAGAAGACAGTAACTGTAACACTGAAAGGTGCTTATGCCGAAAAAACCCGGTCCTACACCGGCAAGCTTGCTGTTAACGGGGTTCAGTATGAATACTGTGAGTTGAATTCGGAGCTGGGGTTCATGATCTGTGCCGTGGAGGCCGCGCGGGGTGAAATTAAAGTATTGGGTCAGGTATTTGCAGATTCCGGCAGTATGGCATGGAGTCTTGCCCTGCAGAAGGGGGAGAAGGCACCCGGTTATGCTAGTAACAGCTTCTACTATGCAATTTACGGGGAAGATGATCCTGGTGATGACAGCATCATTCTCAGCTATCCGGCAGAAGACAGGAACTCAGCGATTCAGCAGTATGAGTCCCTGCAATCAGTCTGGCAGGATCAGTGGGAGCGCCGTGTGAAATAACCTCCAGCCAAAATGTTTGCAAAACAGGTCAACGGGTAACTATAACTAAGTAGTTCAAAACCTGCACAGCTTGCATAAGGAGGAGTTCAGATGCCAGATCATATCGAGAATGAAGCAGACATCCGCAACAAAGAGAATAAAGACGGTGATTCACTCGCGGAACGCAAAAAGATGGAAAATGGTGTGGACATTGAACCGGAAGCCGATGACTGGGTTGCCAAACCGGCAGAATCCGCTCATCCCGACCCGCTTCCGAAGAATTAGAGCGTCAAATACATTGCGCATGGATGCAGCAGACTGTTCCTAAGGGACAGTCTTTTTTCACATTGGTAGGACGCTCTCCTTACGAGGGTATCCGGTTTAAGTTTGTTTGCGCTTGTGTACATGGGCATATTGAGCTTGGTTTAGTAAATACTGTATACTATAGGGAAGTACAACCTCATCACGTCTTGATTCTCCAGATCATCGCAGGTTTACAGGTCTCAGGCAATTCAAATTGCAGGGAGGAAACCTAGTATGCGTAGTCGGAACGAGAACGGCCGGTATCGGCAAAAGCGCGGTGATGCCCTGACAGGCAACCTCGAGAAGAAGTACGGATCGAGCTTCGGTGTGCGAAGCGACATGAAGCTGGAAACACTGAGAAGCCAGCGTGAGGAAGGTCCGCCCTTAATGCAGATGCAGAGAGAACAGCAGCACAAGGAATGAACCAATACCACCAATACATGGCTGCAGTTCCTAACCGGAACCCTGCAGCTTTTTCTTTGTATAGGAAATTACGATATTCGTCTGTTGTGGATAAGCTTCTCTGGAAATTGGAGCAGGTCCGTCTGAAGGATGAATGAGTTCTTGTATCCGGAATTCCACAGAATCCCCGGCAGTCGGAGGCTTGGAAAATCAAAGGGATAAATCCCTCTGAATCCGCTGAAAGTGGGCGGTAGGAGGAAATTAAAGGGATAAATCCCTCTGATTCCGCTGAAAGCGGGCGGTGTGAGGAAATTAAAGGGATAAATCCCTCTGAATCCGCCAAAAGTGGGCAGCAGGCGGGAATGAGGGGCAAAAGTGCCCCTGATTTTACCGGAGGCTGCCCCAAACAAAGCATTCAGAATAGAGCAATGTGAGATGGCTTAAAATCTACATTAGCTGTAAGGCTGCATAGCTCGGGCTGATTCACCCGTTAGGGTGATTTTGTTCTTCTTGTGAGGACCGCCAGAAATTACCGTCATAACCTCCGTTTCCCGGAGGCATACTAGCTTCCATTAGTGAAATACTGGGGCTGGAGGCGGGAGCGAACACGATGACAACGGTACTCTTGCAAGATAGTTATAATGCACTGGCAGCTATAAGTCCGTATTTGTTCTATTTCACCGTATATTCTTTCCTCGGCTGGGTGCTTGAAGGCAGTTATAACCTCTACAGCGCAGGCACCTTCCGCAAAGAAGGCTTCTTGAAGGGTCCGTTCAAACCCATGTACGGCTGTGCGCCGCTGCTGCTGCTGACGGGACAGGGTATTGGGCTTCCGCTTCCTGTATTCCTGATGCTTGCTCTGATTGTTCCGTCGGCTGTTGAGTTTGTCAGCGGCTGGCTGCTCAAGGGTATTTTTCGTAAGCAGTGGTGGGATTATTCGGGAATGCCATATCAGCTGCAGGGACATATCTGCCTGAAATTCTCGCTGTACTGGTGGGGGTTGTCTATTGCCTGTATCTATGGTTTGCAGCCGCTGGTTCATTTCCTGTATCTGCATGTTGAGCAGGTATGGACACCGGTGATTCCGCTGGCTATGCTGCTATTCTCGGCAGATCTGCTGTGGACTTTCCGTACCCGTCGGCGCGGGCTGAGGGAGCTGGATCCTACGGAGCAGCTGGAGCTTGGTGAGGGATGAATGTCCCACAGCAGTAAAAAACTGAAGCTGGCGTATACGAGCAATAACATAGAGCAGCGATTCTCCTATAACAGGAGAATCGCTGCTTTCTGCATTTATGAGGCCGCCTTCAGTTAATTGAGCTGGTTGCGATTGCTTAAGCGTTAATTTACACAATGCCTTTGAATCATTAACACCAGGTCATCAAAACTATATTGATGGTTCACCATATCAACTGTAAAGTCTTCAGATAATTTCTGCTCCATCTTGAAGCTCAAGCCATTGTAGCGTAAAAAAATGACAAGAGCAGTAAACGCCGTGCGTTTATTCGCATTATGAAACGGATGGTTTTGACCAAGCGATTCGAACAGGGCGGCTGCTTTCTCAAAAATAGTAGGATAAGCATCGTCACCGAATGCGGATGATTGAGAACGAAAAACTGCAGATTCCAACAAGCCGGGATTCTTTACTCCTATCTGCTCTCCAGTACTATATCTCTGTATCATTGCAACATTAATAGCTATAACTTCCTGTATGGTCAAATAACGGATTTCTTTCATCTATCCTTTAGTCCTTTTAAAGTTTCATCATATTCATTTATAACATCCGATAGGCAATCCATGAAATCCTCACTAATTCCGGCAGGCAATGTGACTTTAGTTGATTTTCTGATAATAATCTCACCGCTGGAGGGGTGTACATCAATTTGAACAGTATCACCCAAATCCAGGCCGATTTGTTTTAAAGCTTCGGTCATGGTTATTCCCAGACTATTACCGAATTTAGTAACTTTCCGTTCCATTTCAATCACCCTATTCATTTCTATTCCTCCTTATCATACTATTCAACTGTTATAACAATTATACATTAGGCTTTCTACTTAAGAAATATTTATATCCAAAAATATAGGAAGTGGACTGCGTTACGGGTATGTTCGGATTACGTACAGACAAGGAATATCTTACAACAGTGTCAAATATAGAGGTATACGGGTTGCCCAATATACCCCGGAGCGGGAGGGAATATGAAGAGATTCAAGAAATACTATCCGGCTATTATCGTACTGGAAGCGCTGATTATAGTTTTACTCGCAGGGTTTTGGATACGGGAAATCAATAAGCCAGTCCCTCTGGCCAGGGATCAGCGTAACTTGATTACGCATTTTGATCAGCTGGATTTGGACAGAATTAGAGAAATGATACATAGATTTAAGGAAGGCAAAGGAGACAATCTTACCATGCTTGAGTGGGGCACCGACAGCGGACCGTATATTCATGATTTCTATGATGACGGCAGAGAGCTGCACTGGACGGTGGACAGCACCCGGGACTGGGCCGGATACAACGGGAAAATCGAATATGTCTGCCGGGAGATCCAGCTTACGGAGGTCGAAGAATTCTACAAGGTAGAATTGTCTGATTGTGAGAATCAGCCGGAAGACTTCAAGGTTAATCCGGTTTCTTTTCGCAAGGATGAGCTTTAGGCCGGAATGAAGGGTTATAATAAAATGCTAAATCAATCTTAGGAGGGAATTTCATGCCAATGTCAGAATATTACCGGGAGCTGCGCGGGAAGGCCGGCAATGGACTGCTGCTGATGCCGTCAGTAGCGGCGGTAGTGCGGGATGAACAAGGCAGAATTCTGCTGATCCGCAAGAAAGATGAGACGCTGTGGGGGCTGCCCGCAGGGGCGGTCGAGCCTGGAGAAACACCATCCAGAGCGCTCCGCAGAGAGGTGTTCGAAGAGACCGGCCTGATGGTCACCCCTGAACAGATCCTCGGAGTATTCGGCGGAGAGAAATTCAGGTATGAATATTCCAATGGTGATCAGGTGGAGTACACGGTGATTGTGTTTGAATGCGTCATCGTCAAAGGACATCTGAGAAGTGTGGACGGGGAGGCGGAAGAACTGGAATTCTTCAAGGAAGATGAACTGCCTGAGTTAGCCATCCCGTATCCCCCGAAGCTGTTTGTGAGCGATGCCTCTGATACACGGAAAGTTATTTTTGAGTAGAGCACTGCCATTTAAGCAAAATGAAGATATTGTTCCCATAGGATTCAGCAGTTTCAATACAAAGGAGTAATTCCATTGCATAATCCGGTAATAAGATCCAAACTGATCTACTGCGGCGCAGTAATGCTCGCTGTTATGCTGGGCCTTGGGACCAGAGCATACGCTGACCAGCTGCCGCGCTTTGTCAGCGGACATTTTGGGGATGCGATCTGGGCAGGGATGATATATCTTGCCTTCCGGGTGCTGTTGACCCGGTATCCGCTAAAGGTGTCGCTTATACTCAGCCTGTGCTTCAGCTTCGGGATTGAGTTCAGCCAGCTCTATCAGGCAGAATGGATTATACATGTACGCTCGACAACAGCAGGCGGACTGATTCTGGGCCAGGGCTTCCTCCGGATTGATCTGGTCCGGTATACGGCCGGAATTCTGTTCTGCTATGTAATTGACCAAATCTTACAAAATTGATTCTGGAATATACAGGAGGAAGAATATATATTAAGTGAGGCGATGCCGGTATGTAATAATTTGGAATGAGACTGCCGGTAATCCGCCGAACGCTGCCTGATTTGGAGATGAGTAACTGCAAATGACGAACAGTTTAATCGTGGTATGCCTGCTGACCTTGATCATTCACACTGCTGAGACGTTATCGTATTCGGTACGGTTTGCCGGAGTGAAGCTGAATAAGATTGCCATCGCCTTATCCCTGACCGGTATCATTGTGCTGGTCTCCAGAACGGCTAATATGGTACAGGCTCCTTTAACCGCCAAATTCGTAGACTATGGCAAAATAGATGACAGCTTTCCGCTGCTCAACTATCTGCGGATTATTATGCTGGCTTCTTCACTGGGCACATTAATAGCCATCGCCTTGTTTCCTACCTTCGTAGGGCTGTTCGGAAGAATCATCTCCAAGCTTGAGATTGAAGGCTCCATTCCGAAGCTCCTGACCAGCGTAACCGTCGGCCAGCTCAAGAATACGCGGAAATATATCCGCAGGCCGAAGGTAAGGCTGCGCAGCTTCCGTTATCTGGGTATTCCCAAACGGTTCATTGTAATGAATATATTCGTTACGGCCTTCTATACCGTTGGGGTGTTATCCTCCATGTATGCAGCCAAACTAATGCCTGACTTAAGCACAACTGCATCCCAGGCTTCGGGTCTGATAAACGGGTTAGCGACGATCCTGCTGACAGTGTTCATCGACCCGCAGCTCGGAATCATTACCCATAAGGCGACTGAAAATGTGGAATACCGTGATCAGCTGGGCAAAATCTATGTTCTGCTGATGGGCTCACGCTTTCTGGGATCACTGCTGGGTCAAGCACTGCTTGTTCCGGGAGCCTACATCATTTGCTGGCTGGTGAAGCTGCTCTGATTCTGCGGGACAAGTTACTTCGGCAGCTTCAATTCTGCGGAACGGAGTGCTGTACTGATCTGCTGTTCCCAGCTGTACATACGTCCGGTCATTGTCCGGATCTCACCCATTTTGCTGTAAGACAGCTTCATCGCAGCCGCGGCATTGGTGGCATCTCCCGCCTTGACGGCGGCTTTGTAGCGTTTGTCAGCTTCGCTTCTTTCGGCTTGCATGGCTGAGTACAACTTGTTCTGGGCGGTGATCTGTTTCTTGAGATTTGCAATGGGTGCAAGGGCATCCTTAGCAGGCTTATTTCTTGCAGCAGCAAGCGACTTGGCTTCTGCTAGTGCAGAGGTTGTGACCTTTACCTCAGCCCGCGCTGCAATTGCGGCCGGCTTAAGCTTATTGCGCTTGATCTCAAGGAGCGTGGCGCTCTTCAGGTTATTGGCCTTGCGCGCAGCTGCCGCCTGTTTACCAAGTGAAGTGTATTGCTCCAGCACTGGGGCATGCTTCTTCTGCATGGCTTCGGCTGCAGCACGCAGCTTGGCAAGCTGGGCGGCATCTGTGGATTGCAGCTTGGCATTAACCGCTGTGAGCGCCGTATTATTCTGCTTGCGCAGCTCCTGATTCCGCTGAATTTCCGACTTTAACACTACTTGCAGTTCCGTATAAGCCGAATAAAGATTGTGAATCTCTTCAAGTGCTGAATCCCAGTCTGAAGCAGCAGAAACCTGAGGGGCAACACCAGGCCAAAGTGTCAGCAGGATCAGCATAACCGTGATTCTCTTTACAAACTCGCTGGTAAAACGGTTCAATTTCAACATTCCATTCCGCTCCTGTCATCATTAATTTGCCAATACAACACCATAGGACACAAAGAAGCACCTCCAAGAAAGGCATGAACTGCCGATCCTGCGAGGTGCTTCTCCCGCTTAGCGTATGTTATTGTTTATTTACTATAACCCTGAAGGAATGGATAGTCAAGGCAAACGAAGAACATTAGTTCTTATTTGTGATATGCTTCTTTTTATATGACTTGGCCAGGAAATCTAGTAGAATATATCTATAGTTTACAATAATATATAAAGTTCGACATCTAGGTACTCATAGGATAGGGGATGCAGGATGCAACTTAGACATGTAAAAATAAAAGGTACAGGCAAATATCTGCCGGAACGCCAGATTAGTGACGCGGAGCTTGATCTTGTCCTTGGCACACCTGCGGGCTGGGTTAATAAAATTACCGGAGTAGGCGTCCGTCACTATGCCGGTGAAGGTGAAACTGCTTCTATGATGGGGGCAAAAGCTGCGGAAGCGGCATTGGCCGATGCAGGCTTAAGCTTCGAGGACATCGATTGTCTGGTCTGTACAAGCGGGACCAAGGAGCAGCCGCTTCCGAGTACGGCAGTATTCATTCAGCAGGCGATGGGACAGGCAGATTCCGGCGTTCCGGCTTTTGATATCGATGCGACCTGCCTGAGTTTTCTGGTAGGTCTTGATGTTATGTCATATATGGTTGAAGCGGGAAGATACAGGAATGTACTGCTGGTTGCTACAGAAATAGCATCGGCAGGGCTCAACTGGGAGGATAAGGAGAGCTCGGCACTGTTTGGTGACGGGGCGGCGGCAGTCGTTATTGGTCCTGCAGAAGCCGGTGATGCCTCAGGGATTCTTCATGCTTCACTCAAAACCTACAGCAGCGGCGCGCGTTATTCGGAAATCGCCGGGGGCGGCACAAGGCTTCATGCCCAGAAATACACTGCGGAGAATGCAGTGCCTTATTTATTCCATATGGACGGGCAGGCCATCTTCCGCAAGGCTTCGAAGCTGCTTCCGGATTTCATCAGTGAAATGCTTACAGCTACGGGTAATCAGATGAGTGACTTCCGTCTGGTCATTCCTCATCAGGGCAGTGCCATGGCTATGCGGCTGCTGCGCAAGAAGCTGGGAATTGCCGAGGACCGGTTCCTCGACAATACAGCAGGACATGGCAATACCATTGCGGCATCCATACCGATGGGACTGCATGAAGCGATAGGGCAGGGCCGGATTACACGCGGAGACCGGATTATGCTGATTGGTACAGCGGCAGGGTTGTCTTTGGGAGGCATGATTATTGATTATTGATCAGAATATTCTGATTACCGGCGGACGCGCCCCGGTAGCCCTGGAGCTGGCCAGGCTGTTCAAGGCAGCAGGCCACCGGGTCTTCGTTGCGGAAAGCGCAGAGTATCATCTGTGCCGGGTGTCCTCCGCTGTCGAGGCCAGCTTCCTTGTGCCTTCTCCCCGGCATCAGCCACAGGCTTATATTCAGCGGCTCGCCGGATTAACGGAGGAACTGAATATTAACTGTCTGATTCCCACCTGCGAAGAGATATTCTATATCGCTGCTGGACTTGAGCATATAACCGGCTGCCGGGTGCTTGCTCCCTGCCGTGAGATCCTGGCGCGGCTGCATCACAAGGGGGAGTTCATTGACTGGGTCCGCTCTCTTGGATTTGCCGTCCCGGAGACTACTCTAATCATCAGCGCTGCCGAGTGGCACCGGACCCAAGAGATTGCTGCGGCGGACGGTAAACAGCAGGTCTATAAACCGGCCTTTTCCCGGTTTGCCTCTAAAGTGATCCTGCCTGGTAGCGGTGATGCCGCAGGGTCCCGGAGCCAGAAGCAGCGACAAATCCCCCCTCCGTCCGGTATTTCCGCTGCTGCACCCTGGGTGGCACAGCAGTATATCAAGGGCAAGGCAGTCTGTACTTACAGTATCGTGCATGAAGGCTCGGTAGTAGCGCATGCAGCGTATGACAGCAGGTACCGGACGGGCCGGAGCGGTGCGAGTGTATATTTCGAGCATCTTGACCACCCAGCGGCACAGGAATGGGTGCAGCGGTTTGCCGGAGTTATTGGCTTCAGCGGCCAGATCGGGTTTGATTTTATAGAGTCGGAGGATGGAATTCTGTATCCGATTGAATGCAATCCGCGTGCGACCAGCGGGATTCATCTGTTCACCCCGGAGGAGGGGCTAACGGAGGCTCTGCTGAACCCCGGTATGCTTGTGCAGACGGGAGAGGTATTGATTCCGCGCTCAGGCCGAAGAGCTATGCTGACTCTGCCCATGCTCGGCTGCGGACTGAAGCCGGGGCGCGGAGGCTGGAGCAATTGGCGACGGGCATTGCGCGGGGCAAAAGATGTAATCTGCCGGAAGGATGACCAGCGTCCTTTCCGCGAGCAGTTCCGTGTGGTCTATGCCGCGCAGAAGACTGCCTGGCGGTACCGGATATCAATTACAGAAGCGCTGACAGAAGATATAGAATGGAATGGTGAAGGATGACAAAAGCACTGGTGACAGGGGCGACCGGCTTTCTGGGGCAGCATACCGTACGCAGACTGGTTAAGCTGGGCTGGGAGGTCTACGGGCAGGGTCGGAATCCTGAGCTTGGGAGACGGCTTGAGAAGGAAGGAGCGGTATTCCTTCCAGGGGACCTGCGGAATGCTGAAACGGCAGACCGTGCCTGTCAGGGGATGGATTTCGTATTCCACTGTGCGGCGTTGTCTTCGCCTTGGGGGAAATACCGGGACTTCTATGCATGCAATGTGGAAGCGACAGGCCATATTGCCGAAGGATGCAAGCGGCAGGGTGTAGGGCGGCTGATTCATATCTCTACACCAAGCGTGTATTCCAGCCAGCGTCACCGCTTCGGAATCCGGGAGAGTGACCCGCTGCCCGGGAAGCCGGCCAATGCTTATGCCGCGACGAAGCTTATGGCCGAGCAGGTAGTGGAGCAGGCAGCAGGGCACGGGCTTACAGCATTTATGCTCCGGCCGAGAGCGATCTTCGGCCCGATGGACAATGCCCTCTTCCCGCGGCTGCTTGCGGCTAATGAGACCAAGGGTGTTCCGCTGATGAACGACGGAACGGCAAGAATTGATCTTACCTGTGTGGAGAACGTAATCGATGCCATGCTGCTCTGCTGTGAAGCCCCGCACTCTGCCTCCGGGCGGGCCTATAACATTACCAACGGTGAGCCGGTCATGTTCAGGGACCTGGTGGCCAGCTTGTTCTCCCTGCTTGATATTCCTCTGCATACCAGGCGGCTGCCGTATGCTGCCGCTTATGCCGCAGCAGGGATGATGGAGGGTGTCCACAGGCTGCTGCCTTTCCTGGGAGAACCGCTGCTCACCCGTTATTCGGCAGCCGCGCTGGGAATCTCCCAGACGCTGGATATTTCGGAGGCCCGGAAGCAGCTTGGCTATCACCCGCGCGTGACCTTAGACGAAGGTCTTCGTAACTTCGCAGAATGGTGGAGGGAACAGCAATGATTACAGAGATACCGGTTGGATTATCTATATTGTCTGCGGGATATTGCCTGCATCCTGAATTGCTGACACTGCGGGGAGGTTCGCTTAAGCCCGCCCGTTTTCCGGCAGGCTATGCCTTGATCCGGCATCCGCAGCATGGCCCAATCCTGTTCGATACGGGCTATAGTGCCCGGTTCTTTCAGGAAACAGCGCGTATGCCGGCTTCGCTCTACCGCCGGATCACACCAGTAGTGTATACAGATGAAGAGAGCGCTGCGCGGCGGCTCCAGGAAGGCGGGTTTGCTCCGGAGGATGTTCGTTATGTTGTGCTGTCTCATTTCCATGCCGATCATATCGGCGGGGTGCAGGATTTCCCGCAGGCGAAGTTTATCTATTTGCGTAAATCCTACGATGCCGTAAGCAGACTGGGTCCGGTCCGGGCAACGAAGGCAGGATTTCTGCCGGGACTGCTGCCGGAGGACTTCAACGTCCGTTCGTTGCCCGTAGATGAGTATTCGGCTATGCGCCAGCTGCCGGAAGGGCTTCCGTTCACGGAGGCGTATGATCTGCTTGGAGACGGAAGCCTGCTGGCGGTGGAGATGTCAGGCCATGCCGCCGGCATGATTGGCTTGTTCGTCTCCACCGGGGAACATGATTATCTGCTCTGCGCGGATACGGTCTGGTCCAGCCGGGCGTTCCGGGAGAACCGCAAACCGCATCCGGCAGCCGGCCTGATCATGTCCAGCCGCGCGGAGTACAAACAGAATTTTGAACGGCTGCGCCAGATCCATGAGCGGTTTCCGGACATCCGGATCGTACCGAGCCATTGCCGCGAGGCGCTTGCGCTCTGGGGAACGGGAAGTGTGAAATGAAGCGGATGAGGCTAGTCATTACACATTATATTCTCACTAAATGGGGCCGGCGCTGGAAGAACCGCGCAGAGCTGGAGCAATGGCAGGAGCTGCGCATCCGGCGCCATGTGGACAAGGTAAGGGAGAGCTCACGGTTCTACAGGGAGCTGTGGGGAGGCATTCCGGCGGCTGAATGGCGGAAGTTTCCTGTGATCGAGAAGTCACTGATGATGGGGAATTTCGATGACCTGAATACAGCGGGTATCACGAAGGAACAGGCGTTTGCCGAAGCCTATGAAGCGGAGAACAGCAGGGATTTCAAGCCTACCCTTCAAGGCGTCACTGTTGGTTTGTCCTCAGGAACCTCGGGCAGCCGGGGAATCTTTCTAGTCGGAGAAGACGAACAGGCAGCCTGGACCGGTACCGTGCTGGCTAAGCTTTTGCCTGGAGGACTGTGGAGACGTGCGCGGATTGCTTTTTTCCTGCGGGCGAACAGCAATTTGTACGAATCCGTGGAGCAGGGCCGGCTGCAGTTCCAGTACTTCGATCTGCTGGAGCCGCTTCCGCAGCTCCTCGCACGGATGGAGCAATACCGGCCGGATATCTGGATCGCACCGCCTTCCATGCTGAGACTGCTGGCCGAAGCACGGCAGTCAGGCAGCCTGAATCTGCAGCCGCGCAGAATCATCGCTGTCGCGGAAGTGCTGGACCCGCTGGACCGGGAGCATATTGAGCGTACTTTCGGACAGAAGGTGCATCAGGCTTATCAATGCACCGAGGGCTTTCTTGGCGCTACCTGCAGTCATGGGACACTGCATCTCAATGAGGACATCGTACATATTGAAAAGGAAGTACTTGATGAGGCATCCCGGCGGTTCATACCGGTCGTGACCGATTTCTCCAGATCCGTCCAGCCTATAGTCCGCTACCGGCTGAATGATATTCTGACCGAAGCGGCTGAGCCTTGTCCCTGCGGTTCACTGTTTACAGCGATCGAGCGGATTGAAGGCCGTTGTGATGATATCCTGTATCTGCCGCATGTTTCAGACGGCCAAATGGTCACGGTGTTTCCGGATTTCATCACCCGGGCAGTACTGGCAGCCTCTGCAGATATTGAGCATTACCGCGTTATCCAGCATAGCTTGCTTGAGCTGGAGATCTCGTACCGCACACGGCCGGGCAGCACGGAAGATACGGAGCCGCTGATTGCCGGCGAGCTGTCACGTCTGTTCGCTCGGCTGTCCTGTATTCCTCCGCAGCTGAAATTCAGAGCGTACAGCTTCACTCCCGGCAGGCAGAAGCTGCGCCGGGTGGAGAGGGGCTGGAAGCTGTGAACAGCAGAGTAATTCAATATGACCGCCATTCGGTGGATCAGCTGGAATGGCCGGATACAGAATATGGGCGGTATGCCCGCGAGTATATTACTCCGCTGCTGGAACGGGATACGGAATATTATATCTCCAACGTCCATACCATCGTTAAGGTGCTGACAGTGGACGGGATCCCGGTTCCGGTTACGGTCAACGATGGCAATTATGATAATTCATATGTGTGTTCCCCCTATACGCATTATGTCAGTTATGCGCGCGAGGAGCTTGCTCTGCTGAACAACCGGATGCTTGAAGGCGCATTATCCATCATGCTGGGGGGAATGGGCTGGCTGCTGAGACAAGGACGGTTCAACCGGGTGATTCAGGTTAATAACTGGCTGCTGTCCACCAATCTGTATCCTGCGCTCAGCGCCAGTCAGCTGACGGAATTGCTGGAGTATCTCCGTCACGCCTATCCCGGCTATACGATTATGTACCGCTCGCTCAGTATAGAAACTTCAGGAGACCTCATCGGCAGTCTGCGCGGGTACGGCTGCAAGCTGGTGCCAAGCCGGCAGATTTACCTGCTGCAGCAGAACAGCACCGGCTCCAAAGCCAGATGGCTCGTTAAACGCGACCATAGTCTGCTGGCCAAACACGGGTACACCGAAGTATCCCCGGCTGAAATTAAACCAGAGGATATTAACCGGATTGTGGAGCTGTATAGGCTGCTGTACATTGACAAGTATTCGGCGTATAACCCGCAGTTTACAGAAGCTTTCATTGCCTTGGCACTGGAGCGGGGGACGCTGCAGATCTACGGGCTGCGGCATGAACAGGAAGGAAGGCTGGATGCGGTACTTGGCTTCTATGAGCGGGATGGCGCAATGACAGCGCCGCTCTTCGGCTATGACACAGCTCTGCCCCAGTCTGTCGGACTCTACCGTATGCTGTCTGCCGTTCTGATCGGGCTTGCCGGAAGCCGCGGTCTACTGCTGCATGAGAGCTCTGGTGTAGGCCAGTTCAAACGCAATCGGGGAGCGGTGGGGGCCATAGAATATTCTGCCGTGTACGACCAGGACACTTCCTGGCTGAACCGCTGCGGCTGGTCATTTCTGGAGCAGCTGCTCCGGCGGATCGGCATGCCGCTGATTCAGAAGCTGAAGCTGTAGTCTGGATCAACAAATCGTAGGAGGCAAAAAATGAATCTCGCTAACCGTATCACCTTATTCCGGATATTACTGATTCCCGTGTTCATTGCACTTTTTCCCATTTATCCTGATGCGTTAATCAGCAAATCGGTGATCCTGCAGCATCTTGAAATACATGGGGTTTTCTATGCGGCATTGGTCTTTATTGTGGCTTCTGCCACAGACAAGCTGGATGGATATATCGCGAGAAAATATAATCAGATCACAAATTTCGGGAAATTGCTTGATCCTCTGGCAGACAAACTGCTCATTGCCGCTGCGTTAATCCTGATGGTAAGCCTGCATTTGATCGCTTCTTGGATTGCTTTTATAATCTTGGCCAGGGAAATTGTAATGATGGGCATCCGGATCGCTGCTTCAGCGCAAAGACTGGCTCTATCAGCTGACAGATATGGCAAGTGGAAAATGGTGCTGCAGGTTGCGGCCATCTCGGCAATCCTGTTGAATGATGCTCCGTTCAGCCTGTTCACTTCGTTTCCGGTCGGCCAGACACTGATGTATGGCGCTTTGGGCATGACTGTATACTCGGGATATAACTATATTAAGAACAACTATCTGGCATTGCAGCTAGGCCGCTAATAATCACCTAACTAAAGGAGTTGCTTATGGAACCTATTTCCAATTTGCCCCATGGTCATGATCCAATCGCACTCATTACCGGCACTTCCAGCGGTTTCGGGCTGCTGACTGCACTTACACTGGCGCGCAGAGGCTATAAGGTAATCGCAACCATGCGGGATCTCAGCCGCAAAGATGAGCTTGTTCAGCAGGCTGAACAGGCAGGTGTTCTGGAGCGTATTCATCTGATGACGCTGGATGTGACGGATGAATCTTCCGTTGCTTCAGCAATCCACGCGGTTACTGAGCTGTTCGGAAGAATGGATGTGCTGGTGAACAATGCCGGATATGCTGTAGGCGGCTATGTGGAGGAAGTAAGCATGGAGGCGTGGCGGCGGCAGATGGAGACGAACTTCTTCGGCCTGATAGCAGTAACCAAGGCGGTACTTCCCATCATGCGCATGCAGCGCGCGGGGCTGATTATCAACGTAAGCAGTGTCAGCGGGCTGACCGGTTTTCCCGGATATGCACCGTATGCCGCCTCCAAGTTTGCAGTGGAAGGCTTCAGCGAGAGCCTGCGGCAGGAGATGCTTTCTTTTGGCGTCCGCGTAGTACTGGTGGAACCCGGCTCATTCCGCACGCCGATCTGGGGAAAAGGCATTGCCGGAATCCATAGCAGCGAAGGCTCTCCTTACCAGGCCAGGCTGGAGGAGGTGCTGCGCTACTCCCGGCGGACCGCTGAGACAGCGCCGGATCCGCAGGAGGTTGCTGAGCTGATCGGGCGGATTACAGAGAAGCGTGCACCCAAACTGCGCTATCCTGTCGGCAAAGGCTCACGGGTCCTCATGCTGGGCAAAATGCTGCTTCCCTGGAAGGTACTGGAGGGCATCATTGCAAGGTCATTGCGCGCGATGAAATGAATGACAACCTGAAATAGCTGGGAGCCGCAGCCCAAGGATGAGGATTGCGTTCTGCCGGAATTTCCCTTACAGTTTAGCTATGGCGCTGACGCCGGGAATTGTCTGGAAGATCACATTTTGAACTTGAACAGAGGAGAATGGTCATGCATGAGCTGAATGGAGCTAATCAATGGCATATCAGCATTGGCGGAGATTACGGGTTGAACTTCGCATCATATGTAGGCTGTTCAGTCGGGGCATTGCGCGGACCTGGAGGGCAGCATGTGTGGCCTGCTTCCGGCTCTGACCCGGGTCTTCCGGACTCCGATTCGCTGAAGTTGGCTTATGAACAGTGGTGGCTGGAGCTGGTGCGTTATAAAACGGATTGCATCCTGGCGGGGAGACATCCGCTGCTGCATCAGCCTCCGGGGTTTGAGACTGTGGCCGATCCGGCACTGCGGCAGACCTGTGCCGGACTGTGGCCGGCTTTTATAGAATGGTGGGAGATGGAGGTGGGGGGGCAGACTGCTATGCGCTTCTGGGAGGCTGCACCGGACATCTACAATTATATTAACGAGTTTGAGGTGCAGACAGGCAGAAACATCAGTACCTTCACACTGAGGATTGATCTGGTCTATGGTATTACGGAACCCGTGAAGCCGGTCCATGGTTATCTTCTGCTGCCGCCCGGTTATAAGTATCTGGTGAACAAGCAGTGGTGGATAACGCTTTTGGAGGAGTATTGTTAGCTGTATTTCTTATCTTTGCAGAAGCAGAACTGGGGTGTATGCATTGCCGGGAACAGTAGGATTACATATTTGCTTTGATGAGCGTGGCCGTGAGATTGAGGTTCTGGATGTGACTCCAGTTGCCCCGGACAAATACCGGATTGAAGAAACGCCGATTTTTAACCCGGGGATTGCTCTTGGAGACATTATCAGAGTGAGAGAACAAGAGGGCATTGCCTATTATGTAGAAACGGTGCAGAAATCCGGGTTCGTCAGGTATGCCTGGCTGCTTAGCAAAGAAGCGGCTGCTTCGCAGGAGATCCGCAGCTTCACTGAACGGGTTACGGAGCACGAGGGGAGATGGGAGCAGATCTTCGGCGGTTTGCTTGTGATTCATCTGCCTAAACATTCTGCTGTGGATGCAGAGCTGGAAATGTCACGGATTATCGGACGTTTTGAAGCCTAATTATACTAATTCGAGGTGGCATATTATGAAGAAATTCTTGAGACAATGGGTGCCCAGTATTGCAATCGGCATTATTCTATCCTTATTTATCCGGACTTACGTGGCCGAAGCGATGAGAGTACCGACCGGCTCCATGATTCCGACCATTGAGATTAACGACCGCCTGGTTGTGGACAAAATGCTCTGGAACTCCTCGCTGAAGCATGGCGACATTGTTGTGTTCTATCCCCCGGTAGCCGGAGATGAGCATAAAAGATATGTGAAACGGCTGATTGGGCTGCCGGGAGATGAAATTGAGATTAAGGACGGTACCCTGTACCGTAATAATGAGGCGGTTGACGAGCCGTATCTCCAGGAAGCGATGACCTACACCTTCGGACCAGTCACCGTTCCTGCAGACCACTATTTCTTCCTTGGCGATAACCGGAATGTCAGCTATGACGCGCATTTATGGAGTACTCCGTTTGTAGCCAAAGACAAACTGATTGGTAAAGTGCTGTTTGATGTGAATAATCTTTTCTGATATAAGCTACGGGCGAACCGGGTAATCTACCACGACGACATTCTCCAGAATCCCCTCCAGCCTTGCCACAAAAGCACGGTGCGCCGGATGCGGCCCGTATTGACGCAGGGCTTCCTGATCTGTAAAGGTCACGCGAAGCCCCAGCGTATAGCCGTGGATATTCTCTGTTTCCTCCGTCATGTTCACTCCTGCCGTAATCTCCACAATTCCCGGAATCTGATCCTTCAGCCCCAGCAAGGCTGCAATCAGGCCTTCTTCACTGCCCGGTTCGAAATGCTCATTGAATTGGAAAGCTACCAGATGCTCGTACATAATTGATCCTCCTAAAAGTTTTGTAAGCATAAGCTCCCTGTGATCACTTCGTCAAAACTGACTACGGAAGCATAAGCATCGTTTTGTAAGCATAACGGAATTATACTATAAATTTGTTCAATGGAAGGAGAACACAATGCCTGAATACTCCGCCGGCAGCAGAATCAAGGCCCCCATGTCCCTTCGGACATTGATAGGCATCCTTCTCCCGGGGCTGCTCGTGGCTCTGACTCCCATAACCAACGCAGATAGGCATCCGTATATCTACTATATCCGGGTGTTCTGGTTGAGTGCCAGCCTCCTGGCTTTTCTGTTCATTCTATTCAACGCTTTGCGGAAGGCCAGTAGTCTCCAATGGGAGACAGATGCACTTATAGTTCGCAACCGGAGTTACTCCGGCAAGGAGATTAAGGCAATATACATAGATGGTCCGTTAGTAGGAATATTGCCCGAAGGTAAAAGGATTGTCCCGGTTAATCTGTGCTTCAGGTTCATCGAAGACCGGGAGGAGGACATGAAAAGACTGATGAACTGGACGGAAGCCAACGGAATCAAGCTGAAATATAAGAGATTTGTGAAGTGGATGTGAATATTTAATGGAAAGGCGGCTTAAGACAGGGATTCATTTGAACTATATTAAGGGCAGATTGTGACTTTCACCGGATTGTTACTTTGGGGTCTATTGACTATGATCAAGTGGAGCATAACGGAATATTCCTATAAACTAAAGGAGTGCTGAAACTTGAAAGTACATGTCACGGATCTCAAACACGGCGATTGTCTTATGACAGACACTTTCAACGGTGTAGGTCTGCATGTTCTCCCCAAGGGGACGCATGTTGAACGGGAGGAGATTAGTATCCTCATCCGGCACAAAATTCATTATGTGGATATTGAGCCGCGCAGTATGCAGCAAACGGGCAGTGAAGAAGAGCAAAGTCACGGATTGCATGATGATTTCGATCACGCTATCCTGAATTATGAATCTATTTTTCTGGAAGCGTTGACCCAGGGGAGCTTCTCACAGTCCATGGTCGATGATACATTGAAACCGCTTCTGGAAACATTGGAGGGGCAAAAGGACGTAGTCTCCCTGCTGCTTCTGCTGGACCGGGATGACATTGATACATACCATCATTCTTTACAGGTTGGCTTACTATCATATTATATTGCATTATGGATGGGCTACTCCAAGGAGGAGCGTTATCTGATCAGCCGCGCGGGCTACCTTCATGATATCGGCAAAAGCCAGGTTCCCCTGTCTATCCTGAACAAACCGGGTATTCTAACCGGTTCTGAAATAGAGGAACTGGCACGCCACACCTCCTATGGTTATGATCTAATCCGCGGCTCCAAGCTGGATGAGGTTACAGCACTCGTGGCGCTGCAGCATCATGAATATGAGGATGGCTCTGGATATCCGAAGCAGCTGCTCAAAAATAATATTCACCCTTACACCCAAATTGTTACCGTAGCCAACATATATATGTCCTTGACCACTTCAACCTTGAACCGTCCGAAGCAAGGACTGGTTACAGTACTGCGCAAGGTACATGAGATGGGCTTCGGCCAGTTGAACGGAACGGTTGTACAGGCACTTACCGGACATTTGCTGCCAAGCTTCGTAGGTAAGAATGTTCAGCTCAGCAACGGCGAAATGGGTATGATTGTAATGAATAACCCGCTGGATCTGTTCAAGCCGCTGGTAAAGGTAGACGAGGGCTTCAGAGATTTGTCCCGTGAGCGCAGCCTGTCTGTAGTTGAAGTCTTTAATTGATACGCCGGATAAGCGGCCTCTCTGGAGAGCGCCCGGTTCTTATGAACGGATATACCGTCCCCCCGGGATGGTGTATCCGTTTTTTGCGCAACTAGAAGAAGGTATAGCTTGCCGGTTTGTATTCCGGGAATAGATTGGCTATGATTAATGAGAGATTACTATAGCAATTCTGTGCAGCAGCATAAAGGAGAAATTACAATGAATGCCGACAATCAATTAGAGAAATTCAAGCAGATTAAATATGAGCTTACCCGGTTTATGATGATTTACAAATTCGCCCTCGCCGAAATGGAGACCAAGATTGAGATTCTCAAAGAGGAATTTCAGCTGCTCCACGACTACAGTCCGATCGAGCATACCAAGTCGCGGATTAAATCCCCGGAGAGCATTATGAATAAAATGCTGCGCAAGAACAATGAGCTGTCACTCGCACAGATCAGATCCAGCATCAAGGATATTGCCGGACTGCGCATCACCTGCTCGTTCATTTCGGATATTTATCAGGTCAGTGCCATGCTGCAGAAGCAGGACGATCTCAAGGTGCTGGCGGTCAAAGATTATATCAAGAACCCGAAGCCGAATGGTTACCAGAGCCTGCACCTGCTCGTAGAGGTTCCGGTATTTATGTCTGACTGCCAGGAGCATGTCTGTGTAGAGGTGCAGATCCGTACGATTGCCATGGACTTCTGGGCCAGTCTGGAACATAAAATTTTCTATAAATACAGCCAGGCGGTTCCCGAGCATCTGACACGTGAACTCAAGAATGCGGCAGACAAAGCGAACGCACTCGATTTGCAGATGGAACGGCTGCACCGTGAGATTCAGGAAATCAAGGATGCCCAGGAGGACGAGGATTCCTTCTCCGGACTGCGGGAGATTATCCTCAATAATCAGCAGTTTAACCTGCCGGCAAACTTTATTAAGCTGTTAGGGGAATAGCCATTCCGAAGTCGAAGGGTGGAAGGCTCATGCACAGAATGGCCTATGTTACAGATCTGGATGGAACCCTGCTGAACTCGGAACAAAAACTCTCTGCTTACACAGTGCGGGTAATAACGGAAGCGATGGAACAAGGAATGATAATCAGCTTCGCTACAGCTAGAGGGTTCATCAGTGCAGACATCGTAGCTGCGGATATTTCCTGGAAATATCCGCTTATTCTTTATAATGGGGCACTTATCTATGACAGCATGACGCACAAAGTGATTGCCGGTTACTGGCTGGACCCCGTTATTTCCGGGGAAATCATCAACATCGGACGGGAATTTGAACTTACACCGTTTCATTTCCTGCTGGATGCAGCGGACGGCGAGCGGGTGCTGTATGAAGCGCCTATCCGCACAGGAGATGTGGAGTTCTACAAGTCCCGTATGAATGATGTACGTTTCCGTGAGGTGAAGCGGCTTGATTGTCCGGCAGATCACCGGACGGTGGTGATAACTTACATCGGACGGCAGGAGGAATTGGCCCCGCTGCATCAGAAAGTGCTTGACCGGTTCGGTTCAGAGGTACATATTCATTTCATGAAGGATATATACATAAAAGATCATTATTTCCTGGAATTCAGCCATCCGGATGCGAATAAGAGCCAGGGGCTGAAGCTATGGGCACAGCATATGGGGCTGGATACAGCGGATGTTGTTGTCTTCGGCGACCATTTGAATGATCTGGGGCTGTTTGCTGCAGCGGGAACAGGTGTCGCGGTGGAGAATGCCCATGAGGATCTCAAAGCTGTCGCACATCGGATTACCGCATCCAACAATGAGAATGGTGTTGCAGTGTTTCTGGCAGAAACTATGAACAAGGGAGAGATGACAGGTGAGTGAACAGCGTCTTCGTACCATTACAGTGAACCAGGCGGGTTATTCCAGTGCAGGGGAGAAGCTTGCCCTATTTACCGGAGAGGTGTTCCGTTTCCGGGTAGTTGATCTGCAGACTGGAAGCGTTGTATTTAGCGGACAGACAGGGGAAGGAGTGGAGGATAAGGCAAGCGGGAGCCGTGTACATACCGGTGTATTCTCCGCCGTGACGGCTCCGGGCAAGTACCGGATTGAAGGTGAGGATGGACAGGCTTCGGCTGCGTTTATGATTGCAGACAAGCCTTACGGGGAGCTGCAGCAGGGTTTATTGAAGGCCTTCTATTATTACCGCTGCGGAGTGGAGCTAAGCGGAGAGTACGCCGGACCCTGGGGACATGAGTCCTGTCATCTGGCAGCAGGAACGGTAATCGGCCAGCCGGAGCTGAAGCTGGACAGCTGCGGAGGCTGGCATGATGCCGGTGATTACGGGAAATATTCAGGGCCCGGAGCCAAGGCCGTTGCCGATCTGCTGCTGGCCTGGGAGCTGTATCCTGCGGCATTTGCCGGTGTATGTACACTGCCGGAGAGTGACGGCGTGATGCCGGATGTACTGCTGGAATGTAAAGTGGAGCTGGACTGGTTGTTCAAAATGCAGGAGAGCGGCAGCGGTGCTGTGTACCACAAGCTGACCACACAGAACTTCCCTGGGCTTGATGTGATGCCGGAAGAGGATACGGCGGAGTTGTATTTCTCCCCGGTGTCCGCTACGGCTACAGGTGACTTCGCCGGTGTAATGGCGTTGGCGGCGCGGGTCTATAAGCCGTTCGATGAAGTCTATGCTGCCCGGTGCCTGGAAGCTGCGGTGGCTGCCTGGAGCTGGATGGAGGCACATCCGGCGGAGCCGGGCTTCACTAATCCGCCGGGTATTACGACCGGGGAATACGGTGATGAGGAAGATCACGACGAGCGCTTCTGGGCAGCGGCGGAGCTGTTCCGGACTACAGGCGGTGAGCAATACCATAGCGCAGCCAGAGAATTGGCGAAGCTTCCATTCCCGAAATACAGCCTCGGCTGGGCGGATATGGGCGGCTATGGCACACTGGCATACCTGTTGAACGGGGAAGAGCAAGCTGAGGCTTCTCTGTATGCGGAGCTGAAGGAGGGGCTGGTGGCTGAAGCCGCGCGCCTCCTCCGGCAGAGCCGGGAGGATGGTTACAGAATCTCGCTGCGGGAAGAGGATTATATCTGGGGCAGCAACATGCTGGTCATGAATAATGCCATGCTGCTGCTGGCGGCGGAGCATTTCAGCGGGGAGACTGAATATGCGGCCTGTGCACTGGATCATCTGCATTATCTGCTCGGCCGCAATGTGCTGGGCATCAGTTACGTGACCGGCTTCGGTGAACATGCGGTCATGCATCCGCATCACCGCCCATCCGTGGGAGACAACATAGCAGAACCCGTTCCGGGTCTGGTCTCAGGGGGACCTGACCGCGGGCTGCATGATGAATATGTGCAGGAGCACTTGCAAGGCAAACCGGCAGCCCAGTGTTTCGTTGATCATGAAGACAGCTACTCGACGAATGAGGTCACCATTTATTGGAATTCACCGGCGGTGTTCGTGACGGCAAGGTTCAATTCCTGATCAGAAGAGGAGACGGGTCCATGCAGACATTCAAGGTTATTAGTCTGGATATGTTCCAGACTCTGGTGAATATTCAGGGGAGGCGGGCAGAAGTCTGGAAGCCGATTCTTAAGCAGGAATTCAGCGAAAATAAGTCCCGGGAGCTGGGCAGCAAGCTGCTCAGCCACTATTTCGCTGTATCAACCGAAGCACGGGAGGCGGGCAGCTTCATCAGCAGCAAGGAAATATACAGCAGAGGATTTCAGCAAGTATTCATGCAGTATGGCTTGGACTATGATTGCTCTCAGGCTGTTGATAACCTGTTTGCCCAGCACCGGCTGTCCGCAATGTATGCGGACACCGAAGCCTTCCTACAGCGGATCTGCGGGGAGTATCAGGTCTGCATTGTCAGTGATACCGATGAGCTTATGCTTCCGGACTTCTACCGGAGTTATCCTATCGCTTTATTCACTTCCGAAAGGTACCAGTCTTATAAGAATGACAGTCATAACCGGATGTTCACTGAGGTTATCGCCCATTATGGTGTGGAGCCGGAGCAGATTCTCCATATCGGAGACTCGGCATCAGATGTGCTGGGAGCAGCCCGGGCGGGAATCAAATCCTGCTGGATCAACCGGGAGCAGCTCGCCTGGAAGCATGGGGTGAAGCCGGATTATACAGTGGGAACCCTGGAAGAGGTCTATGAATTGATATCGATAGCGAGTAGTCCGATATCCATTGATTAATAATGAGGAGCCGTGAGGGAAATGAACCACAAACCGACAGAGCAGGAACTGGAGTTACTGAAGTATCCGATCGGGAAATTTACAGCTGTGGAGAGCCGCACGGAAGAAGCGCGGCAAGAATCCATACGGATCATGAAGCAGCTGGCGGCTGAACTTAGGGAGGCTGTAGGGCCGCTAACGGCGGAGCAGTTAGACACGCCTTACCGTCCGGGCGGCTGGACAGTGTGTCAGGTCGTGCATCATCTGGCGGATACCGGCATGTATGCCTATCTGCGCTTCAAACGGGGGCTGACAGAAGAAGCACCGCAGGTACCAAGCTACAGACAGGATCTCTGGGCGGAGCAGAGCGATTATACGGATGAACCGGCGGAGTCCTCACTTCAGCTGGTGGAGCTGCTTAACCGGAGATTCGCAACCCTGCTTACTTCACTGAAGCCGGGTGATTATGATCGAAGCTTCGTAAGTGCCGGTCTGGGCACGTTGACGCTGGATGCCGCAATTCAAAGATACATCTGGCATAGCCGCCATCATCTGGCCCAGATTACTTCACTAATCCGGCGGAACGGCTGGTAAAACATATTCATATTCATCAAAAAAAGAGCAGACGGAATGGGGTAGCCCCTTCCATCTGCTCTTTTTCAGTTGTTCGTTATCTCTGCATCATACGGTATCCTAATGAAATCTACTCCCGGCTGGCTTGAACGATTTTGCCGGCAATGGCCGCAGGCTTGGTATGCACAGTAGTCAGATGATCTCCGGTTCCCTCTATATAGCGGAACATACCCAGGTGGCCGGATTGACCCGGATGCCAGCCTCCTGCAGCTCCCTGCGGCAGGACCATATCCTCGGTCAGGAACAGATAGCTTTTGGGAAGATCGAGACTGTAGAACTTCTTCAGATCCAGCTTCTGAAAAGCCGGACCGGCAGGTTCGGGAATGACTTTTTTATACAAAGCCTGTGCTTCTTCAGTAGTAGCTGTATTCACAAACACATCACGGAATAAGGGGTAAGGGAGCATGATCGTATTGTTACCGGAGGCTTTCCGCAACCCCTCGAACAGCAGCTGTACCGGAGCAGGGAACTGGTCGGCCACACTCTGCCCGTCCAGCGGTACAAAAGCATCAAAGAACACAAGCCGTTTAACCCGTTCCGGAACCAGCTCAGCGGTCTTCTGAACAACAGAACCGCCAAAGCTGTGCCCGAGTAAAATAATATCATGCAGATCCTTCTGCTTAATGAAATCCGCTACGGACTTCGTTACCTGTTCGTGCGTGACCATAGTATTCTTGTCCCCGCCGTGACCCGCATATTCCGGAGTATAGACGGTATGGCCCATTTTGCGGAGTTCTGCCGCCGTTTCATCCCAGAAGCTGGCATCCACCCATGCACCGTGGACAAGCACGAAGGTTAAGTTTTGCTGATCTCCCGGCGTACCTTTTGCCGCTGCTCCTGCGGGTGAAGGGTGGAACGGCAGTAATGCGAGAAGGAAGAGCAGGGCAACCTTCCCGGTTAGCGCTTTTCTGATTCGTTGATTATTCATATCGACTCTGGCCTCCTGCAATGTGATCGAACCTAATAGACAGGATGCCCGGATCCTAGCGTAAAGATGTAATTTCAGGGAAGAAAATGGAACTCAAACTGGTTGTGTACTCCATTTCCCAATCGTATATAATTAAACCATATGGGCTCAGGCAGACAAGGAGGTTGAGGAATGCCTACACCAAAAGGAGCAGAACATAAACCTAAAAGGAAACTCAGTCTAACATTGCTGCTCATGGCCCTGGTGACCATGGTGTTTCTGCTCACAACAACGATTCTGTTTGTTGGCTCTTACCAATCCAAGAAGAAATCCCTGATGGCTACCACGCTTAGTCTGAATTACTCCAATGCAGACAGAATGAGCAAAACGGTGGATTCGCTTATCCTTTCAATGCGCAGCAGCTTGATTTATGGTGCAGACAAAATCTCCGGCATGGAGTCAGCAGGGCCGGAAGCTATAGATGAATATCTTGATTTAATGCGCAACAGCAGCAATTACTTTAATTCAATCATCCGGGTAGATGCCGGAGGGAAGGTGCTGAATAATTCACCGTCTGCCCTTGGAATGATAGGCAAGCAGATTATGTCACCTCCGGTGCTGGAAGCGCTGCGGTTGAAGAATGAGTACCTGTCACCGTCCTATACTTCGTCCACGACCGGCAGAATTCTTTTTTTCATGAGTGAACCGCTGTATAACCAGGACAAACAATATCTGGGTCAGCTCGGGGGTACAGTCTATCTCCAGGATTACAATATCCTGAACATGATATTCGGGAACAATACCGTCGATGAATCGGGTTCCTATTACTATATTGTCAGCTCGGAAGGGCATCTGCTCTTCCATCCCGACAAAACACGAATGAACGAGGATGTAAGTGACAACGAGGTTGTGCAGCTGATGATGCAAGGGAAGAGCGGGGAAATGATGGGGCGTAATACCAAGGGCGTGTTGATGCTCGCTGGTTATTCGGCAGTTCCGGCTAACGGCTGGGGTGTTGTTGTGGTGTCACCGGTCAAAGTCATCAAGGATCAGCTGCTGGCCCATTTGCGCAAAATCGTAACGTATACCGTGATTCCGTTTATTATCCTGCTGCTATGCGTATTTGTGCTGGCTCACCGGCTGGCGAAGCCTTTTGTGGTGCTTGCAGATCTGGTGAACCGTATAGGCAAAGAGAATGTTGAGCTCCCCGATCTGAAGCCCCATTGGAACCGGGAGGTGGACCTGCTGACCAAAGCGGTGGTCATTGCCTGGACGGACATCCAGAAGCAGACGAACCAGCTAACCCAGGAAGCGATGACGGACCTGCTGACAGGACTTACGAACCGCAGATCCCTGGACCTGAGTATGAGCCAATGGATTGCCGCCCGGGTACCTTTTTCCGTCATTGTTCTGGATGTGGACAAATTCAAATTCGTTAACGATACTTACGGCCATCTGGCCGGGGATGAGGTACTGCGGCAGGTCGCTGAAGTTCTGACCGCAAATATCCGCCCGGGTGATGTGTGTGCCCGTTACGGGGGAGAGGAATTTGTGCTGCTGCTTCCGCGGACCAGACCCGAGGATGCCTACAATGTGGCCGAACGGATCCGCCAGACGCTTGAGAAAAGCAAGGTCCCCTTGCCGATGCAAGTGACCTCTTCCCAGGGGATTGCCCATTATCCTACGAATGGCCGTACGCGCGAAGAGCTGCTGGGGAAGGCGGATGAAGCTTTATATACTGCGAAGCATACCGGCCGGAACCGGACCGTGATTGCCCGCGAATAGGGAAAAGGAGCATCTCCATCATGGAGGTGCTTTTTAGGTTCCACTCCTGCAGCTGAAATTAATCGTCACCTGGGCCTGGGCGGATACATATCCTACCTCAGAACGATAAAAAACGGCCCCGATGAAAGGAAGGATTCGCGTGACCTCTTATATGGATTACACGTCACCTAATACACAGTTTACGTTTGACATGAATTGCAACACATTGTTTAAGAAGGATGACTGCAATTATATCAATGTACTGGGTATCAAGAATTTGAACACCCTGGAGAACACCTCGCTGCTTGATATCTATCTCAGTAAATCCAATGTGGTAGAACCGCATTATCATCAGAATGCTGCAGAGCTGGTGTATTGTATATCCGGCTGTGCGGTGGTATCGCTGATCAACCCGTTCACGAATGAGCTGCTGCATTTCCCCATATCACCGGGCCAGGTAGCCAATGTGCCGCAGGGCTGGTGGCATTATGAAGTGGCAACGGTGGATTGTACCCATCTGCTGGCTATATTCAATGCGCCGACGCCGGAGGTCATTCTGGGCTCGGATATTCTGAGCAAGACACCTGCCAATGTCCTGGCTCATACGTACTGTCTGAATGAAGCACTGGTTAAGGAAGCGCTGGCTCCCGTTAAGCCCCAGACCTTCATTGGTCCGCCGGCAGATTGCTGCGATCCCTCGCAGGCGGCTGCTGCGAATATGAAGGGTACGAAGCTGGCTCCCGTCAATATGGCGCCTATGATGGACAATGCCAATATGCCTCCGATGATGGCAAATGCGAATATGGCGCCTTATAGTTATCAGCAGGCTCCGCAGTCTTTCGGATACCAGCCTATGCCGGTCCACGGCTACTATACCCAGCCGTATGCCCAGCCTTACCGCCAGCATCCATATGTCCAGTTCAATCCGAATGCGGGTAATGCCGTGAATGAGACCGGAATCGAATAGCAGAAAAGGGAATGAAAGAAGACGGCAGCGAATTCTGAGGATTCAGAATACACTGCCGTCTTGTTATATATATTAAACTGAAAAATTAACGAGGGAACAGCGCCGGGAAATTATGGAACCTAGGACAGGCGGACAAGCACGCGGCCCCGTGTATTCGACTTCAGAATATCCTCGAGTGCAGCAGGCAGCTCCTTCAGGGTAATCTCGCGGTCCACCAGCTCCTCCAGTACGGCAGGCTTCATGTCGCCGGCCATACGCTGCCACAGCTTCGCCCGTTTCTCCGCAGGGCAGGAGACGGAATCAATGCCAAGCAGGCTGACTCCGCGCAGGATGAACGGCAATACCGTTGTTGGAATGGCAGTTCCTGCAGTTAAGCCGCTTGCGGCAACTGCGCCGCCGTATGCGATTTTGCTCAGCACAGCCGCTAGCGGTGTGCCCCCTACAGAATCTACAGCAGCCTGCCACAGCTGCTTGTCGAGCGGCTTAACCGTGCTGCCGGCTACATCCTCGCGCGAGATTACTTCAGCTGCGCCCAAGGCTTGCAGATAACCAGCTTCGTCTGTTCTGCCGGTGCTGGCGGTTACCTGGTAGCCTTGCTTCGCCAGAATGGCCACAGCAGCACCTCCGACACCTCCGGTTGCACCGGTGACGAGCACTTTTCCGTTATCCGGAGTTAGTCCGTGAGCTTCCAGCGCTTCAATAGACATTGCAGCCGTGAAACCGGCCGTTCCGTAGATCATCGCTTCCCGCAAAGTTAAGCCCTCAGGCATGGGAACAACCCAGTCTGCAGGAATACGTGCATATTCACTGAAGCCGCCGAAGTGCGATACGCCGATGCCATAGCTGGTGGCAATAACGGACTGGCCTTTCTGGAAACGGCTGTCGGCAGAAGAGACCACGGTCCCAGACAGATCTATGCCGGGAACAAACGGATAATTTCGCACAATGTTGCCATCCGGGATACCCGCTAGTCCATCTTTATAGTTTACACTGGAATAGGCTACCTTAATTAGGACTTCACCGGCCGGCAGGTCTTCGAGTGACAGCGGCTTGACCTCTACAGAGAAAGTGTCAGTCTTATCTACCACCAAAGCTTGAAAAAGATTAGTCATATCTTATATTCTCCTTAACCGAACTCTATTTGTACATCTGTTATATAATATTTATTCTGACCGGTCAACTTTTTATTGACTATGATATAATACACATTATTCTTACTTCGCGGAGGTCCTATGGTACGTTACAAGAAATCTGAAGAGAAGCGCAAGCAGATCCTGCACGCTGCGTTTCGGGCATTGTCCGAGCGGGGCTACGATGCTGTAACCCTGCAGACGATCGCCGATCATGCGGAGGTCAGCAAGGGTGTCGTCCATTATTATTTCGAGAGCAAGGAAGCCGTGCTGGTTGAACTCCTGGAATGGCTGACCGGCAGAATCTCTGCCAAGGAGCAGGCCGCTGTGGGGGAACAGCATACCGCAACGGGGAAGCTGACGGCTTACATTGAGTCTGCATTTCCGGGTCCGGCGCAGAACCGTGCCTTTTACCGTGTCTACCTGGATTTCCTGGCGCGGGCCAGCCGCATTCCGGTGTACCGGGAGATTAATCAGCGTTTCTATGACAGCTGTGCGGGAATTAGTACGGAGGTGCTGACACTCGGGCAGCAGGAAGGTATTTTCTCCAAAGAGCTGTCGCCAGACAAGACTGCCCCGGTGATCCGGGCGATTATTGACGGCTGCCTGATCCAGTGGCTGATGGCCGATAGGGACGAGCTGCATGAGGTATTCAAGGATTCCTGTTACACGGCAATTATGAAGGTGCTGAGTGTGTAGATGAGAGTATTCAGAAAACAGGGGAAGGTTGATAGCATTTGGGGAGGAAATGGCGAAAAATCGTACTAATAGCTGTGGTCTGTCTTGTTCTTGGCGGGGGAGTGTTGTATTGGCTATACGGCACCGGATTCGCTCCTGGTCACAGCAGACTGCGGATTAGTGAAGGTGAACCTGTACAATATCTGCAGGGAAACGGGGTAGTGGTTATCGATCAAATGGAGCTGTCACTTGGCCATCAGAGCCAACCCGACGGCTACATCAGTATCTATAATCATTCGGAGATATTGTGGAAGAAACCGGTCACGATTCCGGCAGGAGAAGGGCAGCTGATCAAGTTCACACAGGGAGGGAGTGCTGTATTTCCTGCTCCTGAGGTTATTTATTATTGGCTATGTATTCAGCGACCCGGCAAACATGCGGAGGATAACCTTGTAACCTACTATATTGAAGCCAAATTACTTGGTGGAGATGAAGATGCTGCGGAAAATAAGCTGCTGAAGCTTGCGGAGAACTGGGAGGTTCCGGATTGAGCAGTATACGTTGTCTCGTTTTGAAATATCTGATTGGTGAAGATAAGTCAAATTAGTTAATTTTTTGTCGGTAATTGTTGTATTTCCATGGATTATTTTAAGAATTGAGGAGGATGGTGGGAATGAGGTGGCGAATATGTAGTTTTGAAAATGAGTCTGGTTCATGTTTGAAGTTGGTTTGGACTATGTGTTTCTTATAAATCCGCTGTTCAGAAAGGATTTGAAGAACGTCTTCCTAAACAGCTCACTTATGACCAAATAACTACGAATTATTTGGAGGTTATTATGACAGACAACATATTGGAAATTCAAGAATTAATCTCTCTTACAGAAAAGCATCAAGAAAAATTTGTTATAATATTTATTAATGGGGATAAAAAATACACTGAAGCTAATTCTGGATATTTAGAAAAAAAAGAAGCCGAAGAAATTATTAAAAGCTTTGAAATGACCTCCGAATGTTTCTACTTTTATAATAACCCTTCCACTTTTGTAGGCGATATTGTATTAAATAAATTCTTACATTATAAAAACAAATTCATTTTTCTTTATTCGGCTGCTCAAATAGGAGTAGATGTTAATCGTCGTTCTTTTATCCCTAACTTCGCGCAATTACATAATATTTTCAACTTAACTTGTGATAGTTACAGTTTATCTTTACTGCAGAATAAAGCACATTATTATGAGTTGGCAAAAAATTATGTCAATGTTCCAAAAACCTTTCTATTTAATGGAAAGGATCATAGTGTGTTTGAACAACTTACCAATCGTAGATACATTCTTAAACCTAATATCGAATGTTCGGCTAGAGGGGTAAAAGATATCATTTATAGTAATGGTTCCAAGAGTACAGTAATTGACCTGTATTTAGAATTTGTACAACCTATTCTAATTCAAGAATTTAAGGCAGGGATAGAAGTAGAAGTCCCTGTTATTGTAAAAAACGGAAAAGCCTTAGCCTTGCATCCAATAAGGATAAATAAAAAACATGAAATTTTATCTCAGGAAGAAGTGGATTATGAAAAATATTCTTTCGAAATATTATCAAATGAATATAATATCCAAAACATTCAAAGATCTGCTGAGAAAGTGATTACTACTCTGCAGAGCCAAGGACTTTGCCGTGTGGACTTTATTATTGATGAATTTGGAGAACCATGGTTGTTTGATATTGCTGCAATTCCTCTTATAACTGAACATAGTTCTTGCTACACTTCATTTGCTCATTCATTTCCTAATAATAAGCATGCTTTATACAAAGCTTTAATAGGAGCAAAATTGATTCAATTAATCTAATCTGCCCAGTAGGATATATCAGAAAATAAACCTAATCTTAAATAATTATCCACGCATTGCTTGCAATCTATGATTTCGTTAAGATTTAAAACATCCAAAACATGTAGTTGTTCACTTTGATTCTGATAGAGATTTTGTAATAATCTATTTCTCACTTTCAATAATCTGTTGTCAAAATATTTTATTTCACCTCCATCAATTAGAGTTAGACATTCATTTTCAATTTCCAGTGCGATGGTTCTCTCACCGTTCAAATATTTTGCAACCCCTAAATTCGTTTTTAACAGATACATATCATAAGGATCATCCGGGCTATTCTGTAAAGAAAGTTCAAGATATTCTATGGCTTTGTTAATGTTCTCTATAGTGCTAGTTGATAATAAGAAAATCGAATAATTAGAAATGCATATATACTGTTCGTGCATTTTATTCCTTATCCACTCCACTTCCCATACTTCTGAAGTATAGAAATTAACAGCAGATTCATCACCTTTGTTTCTGATGATTCTTAGCATGGTATCCATTTGATAGATAACACCCCAATTCGGGGTTAAATCTTTTTCTTCTATAAAGGCAATAGCTTTTTCTAACACTTGTAAAGCATTATTAAAGGGATCCTTCCAATAATTAGCTCCTGAATAATTACACGCAATTCCAAGGTAATTTTTTGGATACTTATGTTTATACTGTTCTAATATTAAATATGATCTTTGGAGTACAGGTATTAAATCTTGGGTATGTTCACTTTGGACCATTTCAATCTTTGAAAGAAGTACAGCTAATCTGATTTGCCAAAACTCAACGTATTTCGGAGATGTTTCAGATATTTTTTTCTGATATATTTTATATAGTTGATCAAAGATCTTGGTTGGGCTCTCTCGTTCATTAACTTTATTAGAATCTAAGATATCATTAGAAAGTACTAATATAGCCTCTTGTAGTCTAGTTGATAAATCTATATTAATATCATTTAAGGAACCTAATATTTTCTCCAGATGGGTAATATCCGCTTCGAAAATATGACGGTCACCTGTAGTTTTTCGATTTATAGATCTTGCCAGTGATAAAGCTCGAATATAGGAAAGCTCCGCTATAAATTCTACAGAAAAAGCGTAATAATTACCCTGTAAATTTTCTATAAAAGAATCCACAATGTGAAAAGCATTTTGATAGTTATGGTGTACAAACTGAGTAAAGACTTGTTCCAGTATCTCCTTAATTTCAAAACTCCCGGTACTTTCAATAAAACGTAATAATTGATTTGTAGTAGATGTAATCCCTTGTTCTCTCATTAATTGTGAATATGCAAGCATTGCGTTTTTCAGTGCAAGGTCAATATTCCCTATATGTACATAACTTAAATATTTCTCATAATACATAAAAGGAGCATTTCTTTCGAGAAAATCCAAATATATAAATGTACGGTCGTTATCACTTATATTTCTTAATTCTTTAGTTATGTACTCCAAATACTTATTGTGTAAAGAGACGTACTGTTTGTTATTAGACATCTCAATAAAATCAACTTTAATTAATGAATCTAGATTGAATTGAACATCATAAGTATGATTTTGTAATAAATACCCTTGAACATTATCCAATTTGATCCATCTATTTTCTGCGATTTCCCCATATAACAAAATAGTTTTTAGAATCAGTTTCTTATCTGTATCATTAACAATTAGACTATACTTTTTTTCAAAATCATTTTTTCGAAAATCATTAATTGACCGTTCCTCTTGGTTAGCTACAAATTCTCTTATGATTCCAATCGGAACGCCTTTAAAATTAGCAGGTTCAGTTAGATTTAATGTGTAGTAATCCTCATCAGTAAGGTCTTCAATAAGAACAGAATGATAACTGCTTTCTCTAAAAGCAGTCTTGTGTTCTAACGAATTCATCACTAGTAATATTTTTAAATTAGGCATTTTTTTATTAATCACAGAGCTCATAATATATTCGATAAAGGTAATGGACATTTGATCAACTAATTCAATATTATCTATAACGAGCAAAATTCTCCCTTTGTTTAGTCGTTCTAACAAGTAAGTAATATCTGGTGTTTGAATGAGGCCAACTAATCCATCAATTCCTTCTATGAAAGATTCCTGCCCCAAAAAAGAAGTAACAATTGAAGCTACTTCTTTTAAAGGCCCTTTTATCTTTCGCAATTTGGAGTACAAGGACGATTTCCTGAAAAGTTCTAAATCCTCGAATTTATTATCAATTCTTCCTGTAATTACATGTTTTTCATATCCATTCAATTGAAAATTCTCTATAATAGTTGTTCTTCCGCTTAATGAGGTACCTACTAAATTCACAATGCCTTCAATTTGAAATTTTCGCTTTAAAATATCTATTACCTTTATTTGAAATTTATATAATTCGGTTGTCATAGACTATAATAACCTCCAAATAATTCGTAGTTATTTGGAGGTCTCAAGCCGGTTGCGCGGATTAAATTGAGAAAGTACATCTTTCTTTCGTTTTACTGATACTTCGGTGTATATTTCTGTGGTGCTCACGCTAGAATGACCTAAGATTTCCTGGACAGCTCGTAGGTCAGCTCCATTCTCCAGTAGCTGGGTAGCAAATGAATGACGAAGATAGTGTGGGGTTGATTTTTCATTAATACAGGCCAGCTTTCTGTACTTAGCAAATATATCTTCAACACCATAAATGGATAGAGCTTGACCATATTTGTTAAGAAAAAGAGTATCGCTTTGTGGACGGAATAACTCCCTTACAGCTAACCAATTGTTGAGTTTGTCAATGAGTTCAGTGCTGGATAAATATAACAACCTCTCTTTGCGTCCCTTTCCGAATATAATAACTACTTGATTTTTTAAATCAATATCTTCCAGTTGAATTTGTGCAAGTTCGCCAATCCGGATTCCAGTTGAAAATAACAAATCGATAATGGCATCATTACGAATAGA
Organism: Paenibacillus sp. FSL R10-2771; assembly: GCF_038000205.1. NCBI lineage: Bacteria > Bacillati > Bacillota > Bacilli > Caryophanales > Paenibacillaceae > Paenibacillus > Paenibacillus sp. FSL R10-2771. The sequence continues at coordinate 4,088,371 of NZ_JBBOBM010000001.1, read as the reverse complement.
TAAGCGGGTACGGAAAGGGGATGCAAAATGTTCTCTGTCCTTCAGAGGTGATTGCAACAATCGTTCTATTTCTTCAACGGCTAGTGTTTTCGGAATTCGTTTTGCAGTTTTGAATTTTCTTCCGAAGTTGTTGAGCGGGGATTGGTCAATCCAGCTTTTCTGGACTAAGAATAAAAAGAAAGCTTTAAACGTTATGTATTTTCTCTTAATTGTGGAATCCTTAAGGATTCCTGCGCTGTTGAAGCTGTGAAAGTAGCTATGCAGGATATCGCTTGTAATTGCCTCTACTTTATTTTCTTTCAGCCAGTTATGAAGTCGGTTTAAGTCTGATACATAAGCCTTGATAGATTTAGGTGAAAGGTTTTTTTAGATAATTAGAAAAGATATGTATTTTTCAATGTATTCATCTAATGCTGAAACGGAAATTGCCAATGATATTCCTCCTGATGTTTAAGTATCTTTAAAATGGATGTTCAAAGTATAACAAAGCCTTTCGGTAAAGGGGGAAATAAGAAATATATATTTATATAATCAAATAGACGAATGTGAATGTTACAGCATATAAGTCACCTATCCCTTATGTATGATTGGATTTTATTATGTACAATCTGTGAACTGTAGTATATTGGACTTAGATTCGTCTGATGAGGGAGGCATATTCTATGTCAATTGCAACAACGATGATTATCCGGCTGGAGATCCGCAAGTCTGAAGCGTCTTTCGGGGATGTGGCAGCAAGGCTCGCGTCTGCGGGCGGCGATATCGTGGCGATAGACGTCATCCGTGGTGGTAAAGATGTGACAACCCGGGATCTTACAGTAAATGTGCAGGATGCGGCCAATGAAGAGATAATAAGTGTGCTTAGGAATATGCCGGGTATAAAAGTCATTAACGTCTCCGACCGGACCTTCCTGGCCCATCTCGGCGGCAAAATTGAGATTACTCCGAAGATGCCGATCAAGAACCGGGAGGATCTGTCCCTGGTCTACACACCTGGTGTGGCCCGTGTCTGTATGGCGATTGCCGAAGATCCCGCAAAGGCCTATTCGCTGACGATGAAAAGAAATACGGTAGCTGTCGTTACCGACGGCACCGCAGTGCTCGGGCTTGGCGATATCGGACCGGAGGCGGCGATGCCGGTGATGGAAGGGAAGGCCATGCTGTTTAAGCAGCTGGCGGATATTGATGCTTTTCCGCTGTGTCTGGACACGAAGGACCCGGATGAAATCATCCGGATTGTGAAAGCGGTTGCTCCCGGCTTCGGCGGAATCAATCTGGAGGATATCAGCTCTCCGCGCTGCTTCGAGATTGAGCGGCGGCTGTCAGCCGAGCTGGACATTCCGGTCTTCCATGATGATCAGCACGGCACCGCAGTGGTAGCGCTGGCCGGTCTGCTGAATGCACTCCAGGTAGTGGACAAGGCTATAGCCGATTGCAGAATTGTTGTCGTCGGCATCGGCGCGGCTGGTGTGTCGATCTGCCGTCTGCTGCTGGCAGCAGGGGCGAAGCAGATATATGCTGTGGACCGGGCAGGGATTCTGAACCGGGACGTAACCTACACCAACTCCGAATGGAGCTGGCTGGCTGAGGCTACGAATCCGGAGAATATGAGCGGAGGTCTTGACGAAGCGATGCGCGGGGCAGATGTATTCATCGGCGTATCCGGCGGAGGGATTCTTCAAGTGAAGCATCTGCAGACCATGGCGCCGGACAGCATTGTGTTTGCTATGGCTAATCCCATCCCGGAGATTGAACCGGAGCTGGCTGAGCCTTTTGTCCGCGTGCTGGCTACCGGAAGAAGCGATTATCCGAACCAGATTAATAACGTTCTCTGTTTCCCGGGGATCTTCCGCGGAGCGCTGGACTGCCGGGCGAAGACCGTGAATCTGGAGATGAAGCTGGCGGCGGCACAGGCCATCGCTGCAGTTGTCCATCCGGATGAGTGGAATGAGCAGTACATTATTCCGAGTATTTTTAACGAAAAGGTAGTGGAGCAGGTACGTCTTGCTGTTATCCAGGCAGCCATCGCTACCGGCATAGCGCGGCGTATTCCGCCGGATATTAGCTGAGCGGAGATTGCTTACCCGGACAGCGACTTGAATACTGGCAAGGCAAATGAAGCTGCGGCCACTATGGCTTGCGGCTTTTTTGTGTTGGTTGCGGAGATATTTATGTTAAATTAACAAATTTCGACAAATATCTCGGTATTACTGTGGTACCATTCGTCTGATAATCAATAATCAGCTGGCTGTTGCATATGGAGGTCTATGATGCACGATGACAATAACTATCGGGTAAGAGAAAGAAGAGTTTCTAAAGATGGTAAACAAGCGGGATTCGGAAAATACGGCTGCGCAAGCATTATACTGCTTATTATGATTGGGCCATTCCTCATTTTGGGATTGAGTCAGCTGATTGATACGATCAAAGTAAGCAATCGACATGAAAGTAAACTTGCCATTCAGTATCTCCAAAGCAAATATGGCGAAGCGTTTAAGGTAGTGCGCGGAACCGTGAATTATAACACTCCTCTTCAAATGATAACGCTGAAGGCCTCGTCGGAGGCTGAGCCGGACATCATATTTTCAACTAAAGCCTATATAGGGGGAAGTGAGCGATTTTACTGGGATGATCTCCCTGTCCAAAGAGGATTCGACCGGATTATCTCCCATTATTTTAATAGAGATGAGTTCTTCTATACAGTCAGTTCATTTAATGAAGACAATTTGGGGAGTTCAACGTTAGCGCAAGAACCGAAAAAGTATGTTGACGAATGGACAGGATATCTTGAAATGTTTAGAGACAAAGAATTCAACGTTTCATTATACACCTATTGGAGCTCAGATCCGGTTGTCAATACAGCAAAGTTTGCAGACATGAACAGCTTCTTTCAGGCGCTGAAAAAATATTCATTAAATGATTCTAACATTTTATTAAATTACGATTTTAGAAATACTAGTGGAGATAAGGGGGAATTCGATCGGCTTGTAGAATATTTGAGAAAAGAGCAAAAACATATGAAAGTGAAGAATTCAGAAGTAGTTGAATACGAAAGCTGTGATATTCCAATTACATATATTAATAGCAAAAATGATCTTGAAAAATATATACTGGATAACTGTTCTTATGTTCGGACCAACATCAACATGGTAAAATATACAATTGAAAACATCTATTCAATTATTCAGGAGGCGCTATGAACCGCAGAATTCATATTATGGGAGCTTCCGGAGCGGGGACTACCACACTTGGCAAGGCGCTTGCGGCAAGGCTTCCGCATGTTCATCTGGACAGTGACGATTATTTCTGGGAGCAGAAATATAGTAAGCAAACTCCGGTTGCAGCGCGGCTAAGCAGATTGCGTACCGATTTGGAGCGGCAGGAGCCGTGGATTCTATCCGGTGCGGTCTGCGGATGGGGAGACGGGCTGCGCGATACTTTTGATCTGGTGATTTTCCTGTGGATACCTGAACAGCTCCGGCTGGAACGTTTGCGGGCGAGGGAATATGAGCGATATGGCGATGAGGGGCTGCCTGGGGGAAGCAAATATGAGGATGTGAAGACCTTCATGGAGTGGGCGGCGCTCTATGATACGGCTGGACCGGAGGTCCGGAGCCTGGCGCTGCATGAGGAATGGATGGCGGGGCTGAATTGTGATGTTGTACGTTTAGAAGGAGATATGCAAGTGGAAGAACGGGTGGCGGCTGTACTGCACCATATGTTCCGGTAAATCCCGGCATGACCGGATCAGGCTTGTTTTTTCACAATATAAGCAATGGAAAAGAGGGCTAAACATGAAGAAGATCGTGCGTGCGCTGCTGCTTCCCGGAGTCATGCTTATGCTGCTTACGTCCTGTAATACGGAAACTACTCATTTCAATTATACGTTCAAAGGCGAGAGTGAAACCTGGTCGGCTGTATATGAGCAGACAGCAAGCCAGAAGCTGATCATCAAAAATGACCGCGTGAAGGATTCCGAAACCAGCAAACGGTTTACATTTGATCTTCATTACAAAGGAGAACAGTCAGACCTCGGAGAGATCAAACAGTTCAAATACAGCTATAAAGGGACAAGTGGCGGTGGCAGCCGGACTCAGGAAGGACCCGTTAGGCTCGACATGCTGCATTCAGGAGGGGATGGAACCGGTGCATTTGAGCGGGAGGATTCCGTCATTAAAGTAAATGTGGAATGGGACGGTCACAGTGAGGAGTTTGAACTCAAAAATGATAAGCAGGGCAATTAAGAGCTAATTCCACGGGGAACTGATTAGGAGAGGCTGCCCATGATGAAAAAAGAGAGGGTTGCGGTGGAATGAGCTTAGGGCTGGTAAGGCATTTCAGAGTGCAGCACAAGCCGGAGCGGACCTGGCTGACTGGAGAGCAGTTCAATCTATGGATACAGGGATATGAGACAGCCCCAATTCAGCAACCGGGACATAAGAGCAATATGCAGAAGTGGGATATTTGTCTGTGCAGTGATCAGGCGAGAGCGGTACATACGGCAAGTTATTTTGATGCTCAAGAGTTCGTATATACAGAGCAGCTAAGAGAAATTGGTATAGCAGCCCTGCAGTTAGGTGAACTTAAGCTAAGCGGACTGCGCCTGCCTCTCTCCTGCTGGCTCGTACTTGCACGTTTGTCCTGGACTGCCGGTCATCCCTCTCAACCGGAGAGCAAAGCGGCTGTTCTGCAGCGTGCCCATATGGTAATAGATTCTCTAGCGGCAGAAGCTGAAGCAGCTGCACCGGAAGGACGTGTGCTGATCGTCAGCCATGGAGCGTTCATGAAGGTACTGGACAGGGAACTCCGGCGCAGGGGATATAAGGCAGAACGGATGTTTTTTCCGCGCAATGGGCAGTTATTTCTGTATGAGAAGAACTAAAGGATTCACAAATATATGAAAGCGGGGCACACAGACTATGGTAACAATCGAAGAAATCGGCATTGAATCGCTTAAGGCGCTAAACACGCTGTACGAAGAACTGATTGGCGGACCGACAGATCCGGTGAAGCTGGAGACGGCATTCCGGTCCATCCGGGAGGATAGCCGGTATGTGTTAATGGGTGCTTTTGTAGACGGGGAATTGCTGGGCTCTATGATGGGGATCGTCTGCCAGGACCTCGTTGGGGATTGCCGCCCGTTCATGGTGATTGAGAATGTAGTGGTCTCTTCGCGAGCACGCCGTCAGGGCATTGGCAAAAAACTGATGACCGCCCTCGAAGACATCGCCCACGAGCGGGACTGCTACTATATTATCTTCGTGTCGGGAGAGAAGCGGAAGGAAGCGCATGTTTTTTATGAGAAGATGGGCTACAAGGAAGAGCGGGTGGAGGGCTACCGTAAGCATTTGAGCTCGCATTAGGTGGATAAGGTGCAAACGAGTAGAGGGAAGCTCACAAGCGTAGGAAATCATAAATTGTATAACATTATCGAAGGTAACAATAAGGGTCTGCCCCCCGTGGTATTTGAGCATGGCTGTGGTTCATCTGCCTTGTTATGGTCGCTTGTAGCCCCCGAAGTTGCCAAGGTTACACAAGTCATCGTATATGATCGCGCAGGTTACGGATGGAGTGAACCAGGGCCGTTCCCGCGTACCAATGAGCAGTGTATATCAGAGCTTTATGAGCTGCTGCTGCAGGCTGGAGTTGAGGGGCCTTATATTTTTGTGGGTCATTCCTTCGGAGGATTAAATGTAAGGCTGTTTACCGGGAAATATCCGCAGCTCGTGGCAGGGGTTGTGCTGGTTGATTCCATGCATGAAGATGAAATAACAGACCGTTTTCCGGAAGAACATGTTAAGGGACAGCTTATGGCTGTTAAGTTCTATTCTGTATTAAAAGTACTGTCTAAGATCGGAGTATTGAAGATTCTTTCGAGCTTAAAAAAGTTCCCCGGGTTCTCTGCAACCATTAGCCCGTTTTCAAAGCAGACCCGGACGCTTTTATGGAAGACATCGTTTCAAAAAAAGACTATTGCGGCCATGCATAGTGAATTCTCCAATGTGCAGGATGGTTACCGGAAAGTCAGGGAGTTGCCCGCAACAGATATTCCCTTGATTGTCATCAAATCAGGTGTAGTCAATGAATTCTATCCGGGGACTTCAGAAGATACGAAGAGAATAATCAGAGCGAAGCTCCTGGAAGCGGCAAATGATCTGAAGAACTGGTCAGTCAACGGGAGGCTGGTTGAAGCGTCGGGCAGCGGACATAACATACATATTGAGAACCCGCAGATTGTTGTTGATTCAATTGTTGAGATCCTCGGAAATACATCTCTGATTAAGGTTCGATGAAGCTTTCGAATCAGTCATAAATGGATTATTCTGTAAAGCTGGGACGTCCACGTTCCAGCTTTAATTGTATTTGATACAACTAAAAAGAAGGATTGGGGTTCCAAATGTAATTTAGTTGCATTCTCTACAACTAAAAACCTGCTTATTCTCTTAGGGAGCACTTTTCTTATTTTTAGTTGTACTGAATACAGTTAAACTTGGAAAATCCGGCTTTGCCTCGTTTTTAACTGTATGAAATACAATTATCCCGCTAAGCTATACTTTGTATTAGATTTCATCCCCCGTAGTAGCCTTAATATTCTTCTCCAGAGCGCATTATCACCTCTCCCCCCAAAATTACCGTTTGACCATCCCGATGACAGCGCTTTATAATCCCTTCATGAGTGGCGGACCAGTGGTCATGACTACAGAAGGCGGGGGACAACTGTGAATCAAATATGCAAAGTGCTGATTGTGGACGATGAAATTCTGGTCCGGCAGGGGATTAAATATGTGCTGGACTGGGAACGCGAAGGATTTCAGATTGTAGGGGAAGCGGCCAACGGGCAGGAAGCGCTGAATTCGCTGCAGACCCTGCAGCCGCATATCATCATTACCGATATTGTGATGCCGGTGATGGACGGCGAGGAATTAACACGCCTAGTGAAGCGGGATTATCCGGCTACGGAGGTAATCGTGCTTAGCAGCTTCAGCGAGTTCCATTATGTGCGCTCCACCTTCCAGAATGGGGTGGCCGATTATATTCTGAAGCCGAAGCTGGAAGCCGGGTCGCTGCTGCAGGTGCTGCGGAAGACCCGGGAACGTATCCCGGGTCTGGGAGCCGCAGCATCTGGAGTTCAGCCGGAAGCGGCACCCCAGCGGCTGGATGCCCTGCTCAGCCGTATGATCTCAGGCTACCGGCTGCAGCCCGAAGGCGAGGAGTTCGTGAAGCAGCAGCTTCCGCAGGACTGCTTCAGCTTCCTCGGCTGGGAGACCGGGCGGACCGGACCTGCCGGTGCTGTTGATGCTGATGGCGCTGCACTCGCAGCTGGTGCCACTAACGCTAACGTTGCCGCAGACGCAGACGCATTAACAGCCATCACCGCAGCTGTAACCGGGGAGCTGGGACGGACTGTTCCAGGATTGGTGCAGTGCATCATTCCTGGCGGCGAGCCGAACGCGGCACTGCTGCTGGTCAACCTGCAAGAAGAGCAGTGGCCGGCGCTCTTGCGGGCTGTGAATAGGCTGGCCCACGCCTTGGCGGGACAAGAACCTGAGCTGCGCCTGACCCTCAGCCGGGCCTTTGGTTCGCTTAGCGGGATGGCAGCGGTCTATCAGGAGAGTGTTCTGAAGCTGAGGCAGTACCGCTTCTTTTTGCCGGATCAGGTACTGCTGGTACACGATGAGCTGCCGCAGCGGGAAGCGCAGCTGCCCAAATTTAACCTGACCCAGTTCACGGAGCAGTTGAAGCGCCAGCAGCTGGAGGAGGCGTTCGGCGATCTGCATCAGCATGTCGATGTGCTAAGCCGGCAATATGACGGGGATGTGTTTCAGTTCAAGTCCTTCCTCGGCAATATTATCTTCAATGTGACGAATCAGTTCAGCCACCTGGGAGAGCTGGAGGAAGGGAAATACGGGCTGTTCCGGGCCATAGATGAGGCGGGCTCTGCGGATGGAGCCGTGCGGATTCTGGATCATTGTCTTGCCCGGGTCATGGAGTTGACCTCATCGGCAGCACTGACACCAGGGAGCAATGCCAATATGGCCAAGCTGCTCCAGTATATGGAGGAGCACTACGCCGAGCCGCTGAGTCTTACGGAGCTGGCCCGTCATTTTCATTTCAACCCTTCCTACCTGTCCAGTCTGTTCACGACCTATAACCAGGAGGGCTTCAAGGAGCATCTCAATACGATCCGTACGGGCAAGGCGGCAGAATTGCTACGGGCAGGCGAGGCGCCAATTTCCGAGATTAGCAGCATGGTCGGATATGGCGATCACAGCTATTTTTGCAAAGTGTTCAAGAAATACACCGGCCTGTCCCCGAGCGGCTACAGACGTCAGCATTACGGACAGGAGTAGAGCCTATGCGCAGATATTGGGACCGCTTCAAATTCCACAGCCTGTTTATCAAAATATTCATCGTGATGCTGATCAGCATTATTGCTGTAGCCATCGCTTCATCATGGACCACCGTCCGCATGTCGGAGAAGCTGTTCATGAACACCTTCAGCATTACGAATACCAAGGTGATCAGCCAGATTAAGGCGAGCTTCGAATCGTTTCATTATTCCATCGTTACTGCCACCAACAACACACAGCTGAGCGGCACCATTAAGAGCTTCCTGACGGAAGAGGACTCGAATTCCCTGCGGGTGCTGCGGACCTATTACAATATGACCACGCAGATGAAGAAGATCCAGTCTACTCTGGACTCCTACCAGGTCGGGATCAAAATCATGGGCAAAAATGGACGCAGCTATTCCACCAATACGAACAATCTGCTGATGAGTGACCAGGAGCTGCAGCAGCATGAGCTGACCAAGAATACCTTGGCAGAGCCGAAACGGCTGATGTACCAGTTCTATGAGGAGAGCAGCAAGGATTCCCCGCAGAAAGAGGCTGTGATCGTAGCCAGCAAAGCACTCATGGAACGCACAACAGGCGATATTTATGGAACCTTGTATTTTACCATTCATGAGCAGGATTTCCGCCCCTTCTATGCAAGCTTTGTCAGTACCGGGAATGATGTGGCGATCCTGAACAGGGATGGAGTCATTGTCTCAAGCAACCGCAGTGATCTGATGGGCCAGCAGGCGGAGGATTTACTGCGGTTTGCCAAGGAGATCGAAGAGAAGCAGCTGGATTACAAAAATGTTGATTTCCGCGGCACAGATTCCATTCTGATTGCGGACTACCTGTCCTCTTATGACTTCTATATTGTGAATCTGATTGATAAAAAGACGGCCCTCGGCCAGATGGTCAACGGTAAAATGGTGGTGCTGATCTGCTCAGCCATCGTCATCGTAGCGCTGATCGTCGTGTTCCTGATCTTCAGAAGGCTGACCCGGTCGCTAACCCTGCTTACCCGGCAGATGTCCAAGATTACCCAGCGGGGCTTCCATAATTACATTACGGTAACCGGCAGCTTTGAATTTCAGGAGCTGGGACATGCCTATAACTATATGCTTGATGAGCTGAATGATTATGTAGAGAAGCTGGTCGAGACCCAGAAGGAGCAGCGCAATGCAGAACTGGCTGCCCTGCAGCATCAGATTAACCCGCATTTTCTGTATAATACGCTGGCCTCGGTCAACTTCCTGGTGCAGCAGGGCAGCCAAGAGAAGGCGGTTCACACGATTCATGCCCTGATCTCGATGCTGCAGAATGCGCTGAGTAACGTCAGTGAGAGCATCACGGTGGCGCAGGAGCTGGAGAACCTGAAGTCCTATGTGTTTATCAACCATGTACGCTACGGGGAACGGATCAGAGTGAATTTCTTCATCTCCCCGGACTGTATGGACTTCCATCTGCCGAAGCTGATCATTCAGCCGTTTATTGAGAATGCTTTTTTCCATGCGTTTACGAAGAAAAGCGGCGGGTATATTCATATCCTCATCTCCCAGGATGCCGGTTCCCTGCTCTGTGAGGTTGTTGACAATGGAGACGGTATGGATACCGGAGAAGCCGATCTCTCCATGTCCGGGCCTGCGAGCAAGCGCCAGCTATTCACCGGGATTGGAATCAAGAATGTGCATGACCGGCTGGTGCTGATGTACGGCGAAGAGTACGGGATTACTATTAAAAGCGTACCTGGTGAGGGGACAGCCATTAGAATCCGCCTGCCGCTGATCCCGGGACAAAAATAATACCAATATCTAAAAAAAGAACAAATTGCAGATAGGTAGCGCTTACAATAAGGCGATAAAATGACAAATCCCTATAAAGTAAGTTCTAACGGGTCCTCTTACGCGGATGATAAAATTACTTATGTAATAAATAAGCGCTTACATGGAAGCGGAACTCATAAAAGCGCATCAAAGGGGAGGATTACAAATGAAAAAAGGCATTGCGTTATTGCTGATTTGCCTGCTTATGCTTACTGCCTGCAGCTCCAATTCGAACTCTAACTCCGGCTCCAAGAACACAGGGAATGCAGCTGCGGACACCGGAACAGCCGGAAACACAGCAACCACAGAACCTGCTCAGGCAAAAGAAATTACAATTTGGGCCTGGGACCCTGCATTCAATATTGCCGCACTGGAAGTGGCCAAAGCGGAATATGCCAAAACCAACCCTGATGTAAAAATCAACATTGTAGAATATGCACAGGCTGATATTATCCAGAAGCTGAACACTGGGCTGAACTCTGGAACAACCAAAGGCCTGCCGAATATCGTGCTGATTGAGGACTACCGTTCCCAGAGCTTCCTGCAATCGTATAAGGATTCCTTCTACGACCTGAGCGGCTCGATCAAAGGCTCTGACTTCGCGGATTACAAAAGCGGTCCGACCAGCCTGGACGGCAAGCAGTACGGAATTCCTTTTGACTCCGGCGTAACCGGACTCTATGTCAGAACCGATTATCTGGAGCAGGCAGGCTACAAGCTGGCCGATCTGCAGGATATTGACTGGAACAAATATATTGAAATCGGCAAAGCCGTGAAAGAGAAGACCGGCAAGGCGCTGATTACACTGGACCCGAACGACCTTGGACTGATCCGTGTGATGATTCAATCCGCCGGTGAATGGTATCTGAAGGAAGACGGCAAGACGCCGAATATTGCCAGCAATGCGCCGCTGAAGGAAGCGTTTGAAATCTATAAACAAATTATGGAATCCAATGTGGCTAAGGTGCATGCGGACTGGAGCCAGTTCGTAGCTGCTCTGAACAGCGGGGACGTCGCTTCGGTACCGACAGGCAACTGGATCACTCCATCGATCACAGCTGAAGCTACACAATCCGGCAAATGGGGGATCGCACCGCTTCCCAAGCTGACTGCGAATGAATCGGTTCATGCCTCGAATCTCGGCGGAAGCTCATGGTATGTGATGAATGTGGACGGCAAGGAAACTGCAGCCGACTTCATGGCAAAGACCTTCGGCTCCAATGTGGAAATGTATCAGAAGCTGCTCACAGACATCGGTGTTATCGGTACCTTCAAAGCGGCAGCGGGCGGAGAAGCTTACAGCCAGGCCAATGAATTCTTCAGCGGCCAGAAGATTGTATCGGATTTCGCCGCCTGGACAGAGCAGATTCCAAGTGTCAATTACGGTATCAATACTTACGCAATTGAAGACATCCTCATTGTAGAAATGCAGAACTATCTGAACGGCAAGGACATTGACAGTGTGCTGAGCGATGCCCAGGCCCAGGCTGAATCACAGATTAAATAGCTGAGTCTTGCACACAGGTAAACCTTGGGCGTGGCCTGCGGCTTCCGGGCTTTCAGGAGGGCGGGGCAGCGTCCGGGGTTTATTTTAAAAGATAAGAATTTATATGCTCCGCGCATAAATTATCCTTATCTTTCTCGCTGAAACGGTACCGTCCAAAAAAAGGACGGCAAAGCCGTTTCTACTTGAATACCATGAAGGGGCTGGGCCGATGTGAAAAAAACAAATGCGAGCGTGAGTATCCGTACCAAAAGCGTATTGACCGGATGGTCCTTCGTCCTGCTTGCGGTCATTCTGATCTTCGTCTTCTATTTCTACCCGATGCTCCAGGCGCTGATTCTGTCGTTCCAGACAGGCACCGGCAGCAATCTTACCTTCACCGGATTCGATAACTATACACGGCTGCTCTCAGACAAAACATTCCTTACTTCCGTGAAGAACACCTTCATCTATCTGCTGGTTCAAGTGCCGCTGATGATTGTACTGGCGCTGTTTATCTCAGTGCTGCTGAATGACAGCAAGCTGAAATTCAAAGGGTTTTTCCGGACGGCAATCTTCCTGCCTTGTGTAACTTCGCTGGTTGCCTATTCGGTAGTGTTCAAGTATTTGTTCGCCGGCAACGGGCTGGTGAATACCATGCTGCTGAAGCTGCATCTGGTCAGTGTCCCGATTGAATGGATCACCGATCCGTTCTGGGCCAAAATTACGATTATTATCGCAATCACCTGGCGCTGGACGGGCTACAATATGATTTTTTATCTGTCCGCCCTGCAAAATATTGATAGCTCCATCTACGAGGCCGCCAGAATTGATGGGGCTTCGGCGTCACGGCAGTTCTTCGGAATTACTGTCCCGCTGCTGAAGCCGATCATCCTGTTTACCTCGATCACATCCACCATCGGTACCCTGCAGCTGTTCGATGAGGTCATGAATATTACGAAGGGCGGTCCGGGAAATGCAACACAGACGATCTCCCAGTACATTTATAATTTGTCGTTCAAATATTCAGCGGACTTCGGCTATGCAGCCACTGTATCGTATTCCATCGTGATTATGATTGCGCTGCTGTCGGTCATCCAGTTCAAAGTGGCAGGTGATAAAAATGGCTAAGAGCAAACGTTTCTTCATGTATCTGTTCCTAAGCATCGCGGCCATTGTCTCGATTTTCCCGTTCTTATGGATGGTGGTCAGCTCCACGAACAAGTCGGTTGACGTCACCCGCGGACGGCTGCTGCCCGGAACACATCTGCTGGATAATTTCCAGAAGCTGCTGGACACCACAGACCTGCAGTTATCCCTGATCAATTCTGCTAAAATCTCGTTAACCACCACCCTGCTGGCGCTGCTGATTGCCTCGCTGGCCGGTTACGGCTTCGAAGTCTTCCGCAGCCGCTCGAAGGATATTGTGTTCAACATCCTGCTGCTGTCGATGATGATTCCGTTCGCCGCGCTGATGATTCCGCTGTACCGGATGTTCGGCAAAATCTCCAATGTGTTCCCGTGGATGGGCATTGATACGATGACTTCGGTCATCCTGCCTACGGTCACGACGGCATTCCTGATCTTCTTCTTCCGGCAGAGCACGAAGATGTTCCCGAAGGAGCTGCTGGAGGCCGGACGGATGGATGGGCTCAGCGAGCTGGGCATCTTCCTGCGTATCTATCTGCCCACCATGAAAACGACATACGCCGCCGGGGCAATCATCACATTCATGTCGAGCTGGAACAATTATCTCTGGCCGCTGATCGTGCTGCAGACGCCGCAGACGAAGACGATGCCGCTCCTGATCTCAACTCTCGGTTCGGGCTACGCCCCGGACTACGGAATGATTATGATCGCGATTGTGATCGGCACGATCCCGACGGCGCTGGTGTTCTTTGTGATGCAGAAGCAGTTTGTGGCTGGGATGATCGGGTCGGTGAAATGAACAGAAGAGTTCACTTGGGGCGGGGCGTAGCTACGGTGGATATTTTGGACTTCCGGCCGCTGTTGTCTCCAGATTTCTTGATTCTAGCCGCTTATAGCGGATGAAATCCGGAGACAAAGGCGGACGCTACCGCTCCTACAGTTCCAAAAATCCCCCTCCGTACTCAAGCCCTGTTGTGAAATTCTTAAGTTCATTTATGTGGGGTGTGGCAGGGGAGAATCGCGAAAGAGGCAAGCAGCAGGAAGGATGCTGCTTGCCTCTTTCACTTGCTTATTTTACTAGACGAGGGTTAAATTAGGGGGGGAGGGATAAGATGAGTTGCTTAAATGCGGACATTCAACCCGAATTTGGCGGCTGGAGCGGTGTTCGCTCAAGCGGAATTCAGCAATAGTTGTATTCTGTACAATTAAAAACAGTGAAAAGGTAGACTCGCCTCTTTTAACTGTAGTTTGTACAACTAAATTTGCTTGAATGGGTGAGAACCCATATACATGGACTCATTAGTTGTACGAAATACAACTAAACGGAGAATCGTTTGTAAATCAGACGTTTTAGTTGTACAAAGTGCAGTTAAGCGTAACGGAGGATATACCGTAATCGGGTCATGTCAAACCTCAGCAGGCGATTTACCAAGGTTTTGTCACTAGGTTTAACCTGATACGGGTACTAGTTTAATAGTTGCATGCGTTAACTTAACAAGAAATGCAGTAGCTGGAGCGATACATTCCAAACAAAGTAGGGAGTGGGGATGATATATACTATGAAGCAGACAAAGAAACTTCTGGTGGTGTTGCTGCTGGCAGCGGGAATGAGCTTGGCGTTATTAATAGGGGGTAGTGCGGGGAAGGTGCAGGCCGCAGCCAAGGAATATCCGGTGCTGCTCAAGATCAACGATTATTATGTGGTCTATACGGCACCGAAGGCGCCTTATGTGGATTCACAGGGACGAATGATGATTCCATTGCGCTCGATCAGCGAGCTGCTCGGGGCGAAGGTCAGCTACGATGCCAAAAGTAAAACGGCTACAATCGGGATGGATGATGTAACGGTTATGTTTACGATAAGGTCGAAGTCCGTTTCGGTTAACGGGGCTGCTCGCTCCATGGATACGATTCCGGTATTGGAGCAGAATTCGATGTTCATCCCGGTTAGTGTACTGGCGGGCAGTTTGGGCATCGTGAGTAAATGGGATCAGAGTAATCATCTCTATACATTGACAGGGGACACTCTGATGCAGACGGATATTATTAAATTAGCGATAGAGGATTTGGAGAGAAGCGCCTTTGGAGCACCGCCGGGGGCGATTATCAGCAACGATGCTTTCCGTCCTGTCTCGTACACGTATGACGAGGTAAAGGGCAGCTTTACTGTCAAGTCGCAGAATATAACCGGAAATGATATTCCGGCAGGAGCAGCGGATGTGGCAGCATATGTGGTGTTCAAAGATTCAGTCCAGTTCCCGGTGCAGAAACGGGAAAGACCGGCTGTCGGGAAGGACGGGTTCACCTTGGTTACCGCTCAGAAGCAATCGCCCTATCCCCCGCTTTATTTGCTTGTCAAAGGGAGGCTGCTTGACCGCTCCCCCATATAATTACCTGAACAAAGGTGGAATCAGATGATGAAAGATATGCAGGAAATCGTAAACGCTGTTAGCGGCTTGAAGGAAGATGAAGTACACTTGTATTTCATGCGGATTCTGGCGCAGATCAAGCGGTTAAAGGAACAGAGTGAGCGGCTTGAAGCACCGCTTGATGAACATATCGCCGGACCGGTTGCCAGCCTGCTGGGATACTACACCAGTCTGATGGATACTCCCAAAAAGCGGGAATTCTGGGACCCCTCACCGGATTGTACCCATGTGCATATCGTGTGCGGTGATTCCTTCGCCGGAGGCATGAAGCAAGCGTTGACAGGGCTAGGCTGGACAGACTCGCACAAGCTTGTTACACTGCGGGAGAATTATGCCATAGGTCCGCTGGGCCAGCTGGATTCGCCGGAGGGAAGGAAGGCCCGGAGTGAATGGTTCTTCCAGAATATCGTGGGATACACTACCGCCACTGATGAGTGCGAAGAAATGTATTCGGAGCTTATGGATAAGCTGGAGCAGATTCCTGAACAGGCTCAGGTCGTGATCTGGACCAGCGGTAATGCTAATGAGCAGACCGGGCTGCGTCTTGCTGTTCATCTGCTGGGGAGCAGACAGAGCGGGATTGTGGTATGTGATGCCTGTGCAACTTGTGAAGAGCTGTACAACACTCCGGATGCCTCCATCAAATACCGTAGTTCCGGTGAGATTCCGGCCGATAAGCTTCGGGAGGCGCTGCTGCGCATTCAGGACGGCAACAGGCTTACTGCTGCGGATATCACGCGGCTGGACCTGGAGTGGCAGAACATCTCAGAACAGTCCCAGGTATTGCGGATATGGCAAGAGGATGCTGTGCTTGAGGCGCCGGCTGATTATTATGACAGCTACCTGCTGGAGAAGCTGGACTACCTGAAGCCGCCTTCCGGAGATGACGGATTCCTGAAATCAGCCCGGTTAGTTGGAGAGGCGCTGGGATATTGCGACCAGTGTATCGGGGACTCTTTTTTCGAATATAGGGTAAGAGAACTGATCTATAGCGGTATCCTGGAGATTAAGGGCGTTCCGACAGCGCTGAGATTCTACAGTGTCAGACGGAGAGCAAACTGAACATGGAAACAGTACGTTGAATGCCGGAAATTCAAAATTACATTACAATTCAGGAGGCAGCCTATGCAAACATTATTCCGTTATAACTGGATGGTCCGCGAGGAATGGTACAAATGGTGTGAGGAGCTGCCGGAGGAAGAACTGCTGAAGGAACGGACCGGCGGAATGGGCGGAATCCTGAAGACGCTGGTTCATATTATCGATGTGGAATTGAGCTGGATCCGGGATATGGAGGGGAAGCCTGATTTTCGGGCAGATTTCCCGGAATATAACACGCTGCAGAAGATCAGGGAGCTGGATGCAAGGTTCCGGCCGGAGGTAGAGCAGTTCGTGCTGGCGTGGCATGAGGGGCTGGAGCAGAACATACTGAAGGATGAGCGGGCGGATGGACGGGTAATTGAGGATGCCTGGGGTGAGATTATGCGCCATATTATCGCTCATGAGATTCATCATTCCGGCCAGCTCTCTGTATGGTCCAGGGAGCTGGGCAGGAAGCCGGTATCCGCCAATCTGGTGGGCAGAGGGCTTGCGGGCAGTTTGCCCGGCAGAGAATAAAGGGTGCGTTTAGTCCTCTTTCAGACTTGATTTTACACTGCCAGCAGGCATGAACAAGATACAAATCTGAGTGTTGAAAAGGCCGCATCCAAGGCGGGCGAAGCTTAGATTAGCTTTACAGCTCCGGCGGAAACCAAAGGTGACGCAGATCCACCCAGCCCTGGCTGTTGAAGGTAACGCCACGGACAGAGGGCAGATAAGCCGTCTCGGCAGGCTTCTCGTACAGGATGTGCAGCTGATGATCCCGGGTCAGGCTGTCCTCGATAATCCTGAAGCCCTCTGTCCGGGCAGCGGCGTCAGGCTCCCGGGAGATCATATGCAGTCTGCCTTCAATGTCGGCGCGGGTGCGCGGCTCAATATGCTGCGATAGTGTCAGATACAGATCGTACAGCCGCAGCTGTTCATCCTGATCACGGAGCAGAGAGAAGACAATCAGATCCGATTGCAGGCGGATCGGTCCCTTGAATTCCTCCGGGGATACGGAGACCACCTTACAGGCATATCCGTGCTGCTTCAGCCTTGCTGCAATGTATTCAGCGTCCCCGGCATACTGCGGAATGGTGGCAATCTGCAGTGCTGCCGCCGGAAGACTGGCTGAATGCGTGAAAGGTTCACGGGGAGCTTCATGCAGACAGGACAGAATATCGGCACGGAGAAGGGGATCGCTTAGCGGTCCCTTTTTTTTGGTGTTGCAGGTGACGAATTTGCGTACCGAGGATTCGGAATGAATCTTGCTCAGAGAGCCGGTACCCGCTGCCTGCGGATTCGGAATGACATGGAAGCCCGAACCTGTCTCGGAGGGTCCCGGCGCAAGCCCCCAGGGTACATAGATGATTTCCACACGGTCCAGATGAGCCCGCCCCTGAAAATAATAAGGGAACACCTCCAGCACGCAAGTATCCTCGCTCATCTCCACCACCTTGAAAGGCCCGGTTCCCGCAGGTCTTCGTCCAAATACATTCTCACCGATGGACTGCAGGTCACGGGGGACGATCGCCGCCCGGCTGGTGCAGAGGAACGGGAGGAAGAGCTCGTTCGGCTTCTTCAGCAGAATGCGGACGGTGGAGGCATTCAGTGCTCTAACTTCCTGGATTTCCTTGAAAATATAGCTGTACAGCGTCCGCTGTGAGGTAGACATCATCCGTTCAAACGAGTAGACCACATCCTCGGCGGTCAGTACCTTGCCGTGATGGAACAAGACTTCTTTGCGCAGATGGAAGGTCCACGCGGTACGGGCTTCGTCGGTCTCCCAGGCATGGGCCAGACCGGGGATCACTTTGCCGCGTTCGCCGCTGCGGCCGACCAGACCGTCAAAGACATGGCTGGAAACAAAAGACTCTGCCAGCAGATTCATATACAGCGGATCGAAGGTATGCAGCTGCTGCGTGACCGGCAGCCGCAGCGTATCAATCCGCTTGTCGCTCTGCATCTCGGCATGATGCCCGAAGTAAGCCAGCAGCCAGCCCTGGAGTGTATCCTGCAGGGCGGAGGTGCGCGCATGTCCGCGGATTCCCTCCAGAGCGCTGCTGATATCCTTGCTGCTGATGGCCTGCATCATGGATTCCAGGGCAATATCCTCGGAGGCTGCGAGGAACACCAGCTTGGAGCGCCGCCCCCGTCCCCGGCTGGGCGTCCAGGTGATCCAGTTCATTTCTACCATTTTGCGGATCACATGCAGTGCATTGCGGTGGGTACAGCCGAGGGTCAAGGCCAGCTCATCGAGAGTAACAAGGACCTCTGCCGGGCCTCCATGATGCGAATGCAGCTTCAGAAATTGACTGTGTAGCTTCATTTATAGGGTTCTCCTTTCACAAAATAGGAAATTAATAATAATATATTTCTCTTTTTCTTCTTATTTTATCAGCTAGAATCAGGGTAGGAAAGTAAAAAGATGGAGGAATTTACCATGGACAATCAAACCGTATCCAAACCGGGGTTTGCGCGCGTTGTTTTGTTGGCCGCGTTTCTGCTTGCGCTTGTGCATCAGTACCTGTTCTACGGCAAGATGCCCGGAATCTCTTACCCGATTTTTGTAGTGCTGTTCTATGCCTTTATGCTCTATTTCGGCAAGGAGAAGCTGCGTAAGCACAACTGGTTCAGCTATATGTGGATGGGTTCGGTCTTACTCTTGTCGCTGACGTACGCACTGTTTGGCAACTGGTTTTTCTTCGGGCTTAATTTTCTTGTCATTCCGGCGCTGATTCTATTACATATGACTTATATGTTCAGTTACCGCCTGCCCGCCTGGAGCGGCTTCGGGCTGATCGGAGCGGCTTTGGAGCATTTCTTCCCCCAGAGCCTGCGCCACTGGAATACTGCAGTGAAGCTGTTACGCCGCAGACAGGGCGGAGTGTCTAATGAACGCAAGCAGGTTCTGATCCGTGTGGTGATCGGGCTGCTGATTTCCCTTCCGCTGCTGCTCATCGTCACCTCGCTTCTCTCCACGGCGGATGGGGTATTCAACCGGCTGCTGTCAGAGCTCCCGGGTTACTTTGATAATATCTCTTTTGGTGAGTGGGTCTCCAGGGCGTTGTGGATTATTCTGCTTGGACTCGGGATGTTCGGCTTTGTGTGGGGATTTATTGACAGTAAGTCCTATATCCGGACCTATCCGCCGAGCGGGCTGGATGCTCTGACAGAGCAGGATGTGACCGAACCGGAAGAGGAAAGCATCGGCGTTGATGATCCGATCATCATTACTACGGTTCTTGCGGTAATTAATGCCGTATACATGCTGTTTGTGAGCGTGCAATTCTCGTATTTGTTCGGGGCCTGGGAAGGCATTCTGCCGGATGGCAAGACGTATGCGGATTATGCGCGGAGCGGATTCTTTGAGCTGATTCTGGTGACAGCGATCAATTTCGCGATTCTGCTGCTCTCCTTGCTGGCGGTGCGCAAAGCAGGCGGCGGGCTGAAGCGGGTAATTCAGATTCTGCTCTATATTCTGGTTCTGTGCTCCATGGTCATGCTCTACTCTGCATACTCCCGGCTGACATTGTATGAAGAAGCGTATGGTTATACCTATATCCGCTTCCTGGTGCATGCCTTCATGATCTTCCTCGGGCTGCTGCTTGTTCTGGCTGCGGTGCGGATCAGCCGGGCAGAATTCCCATTGCTTAAGTGTTACATCGTGCTCGGTTTGTTGTCTTATGTGCTGATGAACTATATCGGGATGGATCATATTATCGCCCGGCAGAATATTCAGCGGTACGCCGCAAGCGGCACCCTGGATGCCAATTATCTGGCCGGACTGTCCGCGGATGTGGTTCCGGAGCTGATTGAGTTCAGCAGGCAGGAGAAAGGTATTCTTGACGAAGCGCTGCACAGCCGTTTGTCTGACCGGTCAGAGCCGCTGAAGAGCTGGCCATCCTTCAATCTAGCCAAATTCCAGGAGCGTAGGGAACTGGAACAATATTTTGAGAAGGGCGTTGCACACTAATATGGGGATAAAACGGATAGTATTTATTCTGATTGCTGTGATCATTGCGGGTTTCGGTGTCTATCAATTCTCGGCATATTCCGAAAAGCTGACGTCTTCCACAGACCTTGCCCGCGAAGCGATCGGCGGTGTGAACCTGCATGACAATATTAATGACAGTCATCTGCTTAAGCAGTTAGGCAGCCCGTTAAGTAAAGAGGATAATGAGCTGTATGATTACTATCATTGGGAGGACGGTCTTGTCACTGCCTCTGTCCATTCCGGCCCGGATGAAGGAATGATCAAGCGGATCATGATCACCGCCACGGATAATAACCGTTCGGATGATCCGCTCCATACAGCCTTAGGCATCGGACTGGGAGACAGCAAACAAAGTGTGCTTGACCTGTATGGAAGCAAATATTACAAAAGCAATGAGCAGACCGCAGATATTATCGGATACATTGATCACAAACAAGGGGTAACTTTGGAATTCTGGTGTTCTCCGGATGCAACTGTAGCTGAAATCCGCCTGGACGACGCCGATATGAAGTAAGGCCGGTTAGCCCTTTGCCCTGAAGCTGTGGTACAGTTTGAACATAAGCTTGACTTTACACGGCGGGAGAGGAAGAACGGCATGAATTCGATAGTAAATCCGGAGGCGGTACGCAGTCTTGCGGAGCAGAATAATCTTACGGCAATGTTCAGCAGCGGCGCAATTGCCCAGATGGAGCTTCGGCGCTACAGCGACGGGGAAGCAGTGTGTACGGTGGGCGACCGGCTGGAGAGCATGTTCATTCTGGTGCAGGGCAAGCTGAAGATTCATACGCTGCTGCCTAACGGCAAATCAATGCTGGTCCGGTTCGCCAGGCCGATGTCGGTGATCGGGGATGTGGAGCTGCTGCGCCAGTATCCGGTCAAGAATGAGGTGGTATCGGTGGGGGACAGCCTGCTGCTGGTGGCCGGAAGAAAGCTGCTGCTAAAAGAGTTCGAAGACAATACGGCGCTGCTGCGCTTCCTCGTCGGGGAGCTGAGCCATAAGCTGTATACGCTGGGCCAGACCTCGGCCATGAATGTGCTGTATCCGGTGGAGAACCGCTTCGCCAGCTACCTGATGTCACTCTTCTCGGACAACACCGGCGCTCAGCGGGTAGAAGAGATCCGTACCTCCAGCCTGACAGAGACTGCCGATCTGCTGGGTACAAGCTACCGGCATCTGAACCGGGTGGTGCGGCGCCTAATCGAAGAAGGGATCATTGAACGCAGGCGTGGCCGGCTAATTGTGCTGGATGAAGAGAGGCTCGCCATGCTTGCGAACGGGAATTTGTACGAATGAATCTAAGTGAACTCTAGCGAGACTGAGCAAACCTGGGTGAATGACAGCAACCTACTTACATAGCTATAGAAGTTTAACGCATAGAGTACTCTTCCAGAAAACCGTCATCTCCTGCCTTTGGCCGGGGGGGCGGTTTTTTTGTGTTGTTTATGCAAAAAGGGTGATTTTGCTCTTGCATCAGGAATCCCGCTGAATCCCCCGGAAGCCGGGCCAAAGGAGAGCCAATGTATGCGAAAAACCGAATACAATGTGCTGCCATGGAGGTAATCGGGCCAATGTATGCGAAAAACCGAACACAATGGGCTTCCCTGGAGGTAACCGGGCCAAATGTATGCGAAAAACCGAACACAATGTGCTGCTATGGAGGTATGTTACTGTAATTCACGATTCTTATATTTGCCGCAATCTCCTGCTGAAACATACATTGCCTTAGAGCCGGATCAGCTGCTTCTGCATTGTTTCAGCGAATGCTCAGCTCCATTTCAGATTGGTTTAAGGATTGGAACGTAAGATACAGGCATGAGGAAAAGATTAGCAACATGCTTAAGGAGGGACGGGCCAGCACCAGACGCATGGAGCGTGCATGCAGGTGGATACACGCAGGATACATAGTGTACAAGCCCCTAAGGGCAGGGGTTATGCAGTATAGCTTACATATGGAGTGGAGAAATTCATGATGTTCAACAGACTTAGAGGGATACGTGCCAAAATCATGTCGGGGTTCGCCGCCGTTATTATCGTGTTCATTATCGCAATCGCGGGCAGCACATTATTTCAGGGTAAGGTAACCATGCTTACGGAGCAGATCAACCGTAATTACAGCAAGCTGTCACTGGTGCAGGGGTTAACCGATGATATCCGTACGACAGATGGGCTGGCGGCGAGGTATGTCATGAGCAATACGGATGAGGAAAGAACGGCCAACCTGACTGCTTATGAAGCGATGATCCCGCAGATTACGGCGGCGGCGGAAGAACTGAAGGATGCGGGCCTGAACGAAGCTGAGCTTGCGGGAATTACGAATCTGGAGAGTGAATGGGGCAATTATCTGGCCGTGCTGGAGGAAGCTTTTGCATTAGCCAAAGACGGCAATTTCCCGGAAGCACAAAAGTCGTTTACGACGCTCTCTCTGGATACCATTATCGATTCACAGCTTGTATTTGAGAATATGCTGCATGAAGAAATTGCGAAGGAGCAGAGTCAGGCGGCTACCCATCGCAGCTCGTCTATGGTTACGAGTATGGGAGTCACGGGATTATCTGTCCTGCTGGCTGTGCTGATCGCGTTCGTGATGTCGGCACGGATTCTGAAGCCGCTGAGTGATGTGAACAAGCAGCTCAAAGAGATTGCAGACGGCGATGCCGATCTGACCCGCAAGCTGAGTGTGCGGACGAAGGATGAGATCGGTGATCTGGCCCTGAATTTCAATAAAATGACCGATAATCTGGCGGCGATGATCGGCCAGGTTAATGCTTCTGCCAGCGGCCTCGCCGCTTCTTCGGTCAAGCTGACCGCTGATAGCGGGATGACTGCTGAAGCGACTGAGAAGATTGCCGGGATTATGGGCGAAGTTGCTACTGGCACAGGCCGGCAGATGAATGATCTGCAGACCAACATGAATACGATTATTGAAATGTCAGCCGGGATTCAGCAGATTGCTGCCAGTGTACAGGATATTTCGGAAGCCTCTCTGCGCTCTGCCGAATATGCGGTTGCCGGAGATCACTCCCTGCAGTCCGCCGGCCGTCAGATGGATTCCATCAACGAATCCATTCAGTCCCTCTCGCACCAGGTCATGGGCTTCGTGAAGCGGTCACAGGAAATTGGCAGCATTGTCGGAGTGATCAAGGGGATTGCATCGGAGACGAATATGCTGGCGCTGAATGCAACGATCGAAGCGGCGCGGGCCGGAGAGCAGGGCAGAGGATTTGCGGTAGTGGCCGATCAGGTGCGCAGACTAGCCGAACAGTCAGCTGAATCCGCCAATCTGATTGCCGAGATGGCGGCCGGAATCCAGTCCGATGCCGACCATGCAGTGAAGGTGATGAAGAACAGCATGAACGAAGTGCAAAGCGGAACTAATATCATTGAAGAGGCCGGACATTCCTTCCATGAAATCCGCAGCTCGATTGATTCGCTGGCCGGACAGGTTCAGGAGGTATCCGGGGCCGTGGAAGAAATCACGGCGGCTACGGAGGAAATCGTAGACTCCATCCGCACGGTTACGCAGATTTCGGAGACTACTGCGGCTAATACGCAGCAGGTATCCGCTGCCTCGCAGGAGCAGATGGCTTCGGTAGAACAAATTGCTTCATCTGCCAGCGCGCTGAGTATGCTGGCGCAAGGTTTGCAGGGTCTCGTGGCACGTTTCAACGTGTAGATTAACAGGCCTTCAGCTTATTTTCAGCTTGATCATGCAGAATAATTAAGAATTCTCTCCCAGAGAATATAACAAAGACCCTCGCCGGAAACGGCGGGGGTCTTTGTATTCAGCGGGTAGAAGCATTCATAATCATTCATGCCCGATGGACGAATATACTATTTCGCCATCTTTCTCCGGTAGGCTTCCTCAAGAATCTGAAGTAACCCTTCACTCCGTTTATGAATGAACGTCTCCCAGAACAGCCTGCCTTTCTCACTTAATTCTTGATCGGTGTAGCTGCCTTCTTCAAATTTCCCCCAGCAGCCATCTTCGGTAAGCTTGTCCCATCCCATATAATCTGCATACAACCGGTTGTCAGCAGGGATGCTGGAGCCCATAGACTTCGTCTGAACCCGTTCAGGGCATAACCACATGGCGGTGCACACCGACAATAACCCGGCATGCATCTCATCTAAACCTTCCAGACCGGCTTGCGTCGCTGCTTCTGTCCAGGCATGAGGAGTGTTGTGATTTGGGGCAATCAAAAGAAGCTCGGGGTACTTGTAATTGATATGCTTAACAAAGGCCGCTTCCCAGTACGCTCCACCATGTCCATTGCATACTACAAACTTGGTAAATCCCTGTCTTGCTAAATTCATAATAATATCTTCTAACATTGCAGTTAAAATATTCGGGCTGACCGTTACCGTTCCCTTACAGTTGGCATGCTCTTCTGAAGTGTTAAACGGGAGGGTAGGCAGAACGTAGGCATTTAATGCTTTTCCATAGGATTCAGCATACAACTCTGCAATTAATGTATCCAAATGCATGGGAAGAAAGGGTCCGAATTGCTCGGTTGCACCAACGGATATAATAACGGTATCAATTCCGCTGGCTGCAACTTCGGTCGTTGTATTTTTATAACTAAGCATAATAACCTCCTGATCATATGGCCATTTAATTATCCCGTAGAATTACCTAAACCTTCATATATTGTCTATACAGCTCCTCAAAGGTACTATAGCGTTCGACCGGCCGGCCGGTGCGGTTATATTCTTCCAGATATTCATCCATCGCCAGCAGGAACTGCTCCTTAAATCCATCAAGCTGATCCGCATCGAAGTGTTGCAGCAGATCAAACCTCCGGGTTCCCCGCGACTCTGTCATTTCATCCAGGAACTGCTGTGCCCCCATTGCGGTATAGAAAGCATAGGATTTGTCTTTCATTTCGCTGCTTGCAATAACCTTATGGCGGTAATTACACCATAGCTCTTCATAGGTGCCCGCCAGATTATCGTAGGCCGGTACAGGCTGGATTACATATTTTTGATACAAGGTATTGTACAGATCATGGATGCTTCTTAGAAGGGTATAGGTGGTGCTTCGTATGTCATCCATAGTCTTGGCATGAATCACATCCATATATATCGTTTCAAAATCCTCAGGAATATACCGGTAGGCGGCAATTTCCTCCAGATATCGCTTAAGCCCTCTTTTAAAATACGTATTATTCAAATTTGTCAGTGCATAGACCAGATTGTAGACCACCTCGCATGAAGCCAGCCTGACGGTTCCGAGATCCTCAGCAAGCATGGTATTCGCATACTCCTGCTTGGCACTGTCGATCCACTTCTTCGCTCTGCCGATGCATTCGCTCCCGATAGGCTTAGCTAAAGTGTCCAGCGCCCTCTGTCTGTACGCATTGAATTTCTCCATATATTCCGGTTTGGCACAATAGAGCACCTGCAAATCTATCAGACTGGAGGTCATCGGACTCTCAAGCGCAGCCTGCTCTTCAATCCGGGTCTCCCATGGAGTGCAATAGATATCGTATCCGACATCCCCCAGTATGAAGCAGGAAGAGATGCCCCAGCCCTGATGGTTGTTATTGATGATAATTAGATCCAGATCGCTTTTGTCATGGAAATCTCCGGTACGAAAAGAGCCCGTAAGCCCGATCATTGCAATCTCCTCCGGATAATCCCGCTTGGCCCGCTCAATAACCATGTTAATGAGTTTCTCGTTTTTAAGGAATAGTTCCTGTTGGTCAGCTTCATTCATGTGTAGTTCCCCCTTGGCCCGTGCCTTGTGTATCCATTGTATAGGCATCCTGCCTTCGGGGGTATGCCGACTTTAGTTAAGTTTAAACTCTCCCGGTGTTGTTCAGTGGAATCGAGTGCTGCTCCGCTCAGGAGTGCTGCATAAAAATATGAAATCCGTATTTATGCACACACTAATCATAGAATACGCCATCGACCTCAACCTAGTGATATCTTATATTATTACCATAATTAGTTAGTTCATAGGCTCACTCCGGGTCCGGTCCGTTTCTCTTGCGCTTGCGGTTTGCTGTTCTGCATATTGACGCAAGGAGCGGACCGGTCTTTTGAATGTGTAAGGGAAGCAGTGGGGGGAGGAGTGAACTGGCTGATTGCAAAATTATCTTCAGGACTGCAAGAAGGCAAGGGAATCAAGAAGGCAAGGGAATCAAGGAGGCGAGGAGTATAAGGATAAGGATAAGGGGAAGGGGCATTTTTGAAAGCGCATACTTTAAGGCTGCATCATAAAATTATAGGAGGTGGTTGGCAGATGATTACCAGACACAAGGCTTCTGTGAAAAGGACATTCCTGTTGTACAGTCTGATTCTTGCGCTATGTGTGGGCCAGTTGGCGTTATTCCCGGCAGTGGGGGCAGCGGCAGGCAATCTGGCTCAAGGCAAGACGATTACCGCTAGCTCGGTCGGTGATGTGTATGTGGCAGCGAACGCCAATGACAGCAACCAGGGGACGTATTGGGAGAGTGCCAGCAATGCTTTTCCGCAATGGATCAAGGTCGATCTAGGCTCCAGCAGCAGCGTCAATCAGGTTGTACTCAAGCTGCCGTCAGCCTGGGAAGCAAGAACACAGACATTGTCCGTTCAAGGCAGTACGGATGATGCTTCTTACAGCAACCTGGCTGCATCTGCTGCCTACAGCTTCAATCCTTCCAGCGGCTCTAACACAGTCACTGTTAATTTCACTGCTGCAACAGCCCGTTATATTAAAATAACCTTCACGGCCAACACCGGCTGGCCTGCTGCGCAGTTATCCGAACTCGAGGTGTACGGAACTGCGGTTTCGGCACCGGGAACTTATGAAGCGGAAGCTGCCGCCTTGTCCGGCGGGGCCAAAACCAACACAGATCACACCGGCTATACCGGGTCGGCGTTTGTTGATGGTTATCTTGCCCAAGGAGCAGCGACAACGTTCACCGTTTCGGCTGCATCTGCTGGCAATTACAGCGCAGCGCTGCGGTATGCCAATGCCTCCGGCAGCACCAGGACGCTGAGTGTCTACGTGAACGGTACCAAGATCAAGCAGACCTCACTTGCTAACCTGGCCAACTGGGATACCTGGTCTACACAGGCAGAAATCCTGGCGTTAAATGCCGGAAATAACACGATTGCCTACAAATACGATGCGTCCGACTCCGGCAACGTGAATCTGGATCAGCTGGTCCTGACCGTCTCAACGGCCCCGACGGCTACAGCAACCCCCGTTCCGACGGTGGCACCAACGGTAGCGCCGACAGCCACACCAGTGCCAACGGCAACAGTAGCACCAACGGCTTCTCCTACTGTAGCCCCGACGGCCACACCAACCCCAACGCCTGCTCCAACCCCAACTGTCACACCATCACCTTCGCCAACTGTCACACCATCACCTTCGCCAACTGCCTCGCCGACGGCCTCCCCAAGCGCGGGTCCTGGCTCGAACCTGGCAATCGGCAAAGCGGTTAATGCCTCATCTTCAGTCTTTACGTTTGTCCCCGCGAATGCCAATGACGGAGATGTGACTACGTACTGGGAAGGAGCGGGCGGAAGCTACCCGAACACACTGACTGTGAACCTTGGCGCGAACGCCAATGTGACCTCGGTAGTTGTGAAGCTGAATCCTGCAGCGGCCTGGGCTACCCGTACCCAAACCATTCAGGTACTGGGTCATAACCAGTCTACCGGCACCTTCACGAGTCTAGTTCCGGCCACGGTGTACACCTTTAACCCGGCCAGCGGCAACTCCGTGACCATTCCTGTCACAGCAACGGCCAGCGAGCTGCAGCTGAAATTCACCACGAACTCCGGTTCAAGCGCCGGACAGGTAGCTGAATTTCAGATCATCGGCACACCGGCTGCGAATCCGGATCTGACAGTAACGGCAATGTCCTGGAGCCCTTCCGCTCCGGTAGAGACCGATGTCATCTCGCTGAATGCTACCGTCAAGAATACCGGGTCTGCTTCAGCGGCAGCAACAAACGTCAGCTTCTATCTGGGTACCACGCTTGCCGGGACAGCACCAGTCGGTGCACTGGCCGCAGGTGCTTCGGCTACAGTATCGCTGAACATCGGCGCCAAAGATGCCGTAACCTATGCCTTAAGTGCAAAGGTCGACGAGAGCAACACCGTCATTGAGCTGAATGAAGGGAATAACAGCTTTTCGAATCCCGCATCGCTTACCGTAAATCCGGTATCCAGCTCGGATCTGATTGCTTCTCCGGTCAGCTGGTCGCCGGGGAATCCGGCTGGCGGGAATCCCGTGAGCTTCTCAGTCGCTATTAAGAATCAGGGAACGGCAGCCTCGGCAAGTGGTGCACATAACATCACACTGACCTTGACTGATGCGACCACCGGTGCGGTAATCAAAACGCTGACCGGTGCTTATAACGGTGTCATTGCCAGCGGAAGCACAACGGCTCCGGTTGCCCTTGGAACCTGGACCGCTGTGAACGGGAAATATAATGTAAAAACTGAAATTGCCGCAGACGCTAATGAACTGGCAGTGAAACGGGCCAACAACATCCAGAATCAGTCGCTGTACATTGGACGCGGGGCCAATATGCCTTACGATATGTATGAAGCGGAGGACGGGGTTGTCGGGGGCGGAGCAGTCAAGCTGAATCCGAACCGCAATATCGGTGATCTTGCCGGTGAAGCCTCGGGCAGAAGAGCAGTCACGCTGAATACTACAGGCAGCTATGTTGAGTTCACCACCAAAGCCAGCACTAATACGCTCGTTACCCGGTTCTCAATTCCGGACTCGGCAAGCGGTGACGGAACAACCGCTACACTTAATATCTATGTGAACGGCGTATTCAACAAAGCCATAACGCTGAACTCCAAATACGCCTGGCTGTATGGCTCAGAGATCAGCCCGGGCAATATGCCAAGCGCCGGTTCGCCGCGCCACATCTATGATGAAGCGAATATTATGTTCGACAGCACCATTCCGGCGGGCAGCACAATCAGACTTCAGAAGGACGCAGCCAACACTTCACAGTATGCGATTGACTTCGTCAGCCTGGAGCAGGTAGCGCCGATCGCTAATCCGGACCCGGCCAAATATACGGTTCCGCTCGGCTTCACGCACCAGGACGTGCAGAATGCGATTGATAAGGTCCGTATGGATACAACCGGCAACCTTACCGGTGTATATCTTCCAGCCGGATCGTATGAAACCTCGAACAAGTTCCAGGTCTACGGCAAAGCGATTAAAATTGTCGGAGCCGGCCCCTGGTATACCCGGTTCTATGCACCGGTCAACCAGTCCAATACGGATGTTGGCTTCAGGGCTACCGATTCAGCGAACGGCTCCACCTTCTCGGGATTTGCCTATTTCGGCAACTATACCTCACGCATTGACGGTCCCGGCAAAGTGTTCGACTTCTCCAATGTAGCGAACATTACAATCGACAACATCTGGACCGAACATCAGGTATGTATGTACTGGGGGGCGAATACCGACTACATGGTGATCCGAAACTCCCGTATCCGCAACACCTTCGCCGACGGCATCAATATGACCAACGGCAGCACGAACAACCTCGTGTCCAACAATGAAGCACGGGCGACCGGAGATGACAGCTTCGCGCTGTTCTCGGCAATCGATTCCGGCGGCTCGGACATGAAGGACAATGTATACGAGAACCTGACTTCGATCCTGACCTGGCGTGCAGCCGGTGTAGCCGTCTACGGCGGTTATGCCAACACCTTCCGCAACATCTATATTGCGGATACACTCTGCTATTCGGGGATTACGATCAGCTCACTGGACTTCGGGTATGCCATGAACGGCTTCGGCGCATCGCCGACTACGAATTTCCAGAACATTTCGGTCGTCCGGGCCGGCGGACATTTCTGGGGCTCACAGACCTTCCCGGCCATCTGGGTATTCTCCGCCTCCAAGGTGTTCCAGGGCATCCGCGTCAGTGATGTGGATATCATTGATCCGACCTATCACGGGATTATGTTCCAGACCAACTATGTCGGCAATTCACCGCAATTCCCTGTAGCGGACACGATTTTTACAAATGTTACGATTTCCGGCGCGCAGAAGAGCGGCGATGCCTTCGACGCCAAATCCGGAGTCGGCATCTGGGCCAACGAATCGGCTGAAGCAGGTCAAGGCCCGGCGGTAGGTAACGTAGTTTTCAATAACTTGAAGATCCTGAACACTGTAACGCCTATTAAAAATACCACGTCGACGTTTACGATTACGGTGAATCCGTAGGGCTGAAATTGTATAGCTGATTATTGTATGGCTGAATATTGCTCAGCTGCATTATGCTAAGTTGCATGATATTCAGCATGCTGCAAAAAACCGCCTCCCGTGTGTCCGGGGGGCGGTTTTTCCCGTTGAACCGGATAACTGTCCTCCTTTGGACAGCAGAACCTGTTCATCTTGGAACCGGGTCTAGGACTGTTTGTACAAACAGCCACCAAACTGCGGAAATCCTGCAGGTTATACAACATTTCAGGCTCAAGCTCGCCTAACTGCGGAAATCCTGCATATTTTACAACATTTCAGGCTCTGTCCAGTCTAAAAAGACGGAAATATTGTATGTTTTACAACAATTAAGGAGTTATCTTGCTTATCTGAGGAAAATTATTGTATTTTGTACAACAATCCGTAATTTGGCTCGCTCATCTGCTGAAAATCCCGCATAAAGTACAACAATTCCGGTTGTGTCCCACATTACCGGTGTTATCCCTGCTAGTTAGCCTGTGTCCGCGGCTAATCCTTACTATTCTCGCAGCCCTTGCACCCCGCCGCCACGCACCCCCGCCGCCACGCACCCCCGCCGCCACACATTCCGCAATCCACGCACCCCGCAACCCACGCTACGCCGCCACACCCTCCACAATCCACACCCCCGCCGCCACACACTCCGCAATCCACCCCCACCGCCACGCACCCCCGTTGCCACACTTTCCGCAGTCCATCCCCCTGCCGCCACGTACCACACATCCCCCCACAGATCGCCGTTCAGCACTAAGTACACTTATACAAGCCCTCTGACTCCACTATTCAAGCGGGCATAGGCGGTTCAGTATTCTGTCCGTGGATATTAGCAGGGTTTCTGGCTTAAGAGTAGCCCCTCTGAAGCCGCCAAATCGACAAGTGCCACCCGGTAGCGATACAATGGATGTTACATCGTGCATGAAGATTAAGACAGGAATAGGGGAGGTATATATATGACTAAGCTGGTAGTCAATAATATTACAGAGCTGATCGGCGGTACGCCGGTTGTACGCTTGAACCGCATTACCGGGCCGGAGGATGCGGAGCTGTACGTGAAGCTGGAGATGTTCAATCCCAGCGGCAGCGTTAAGGACCGGGCTGCATATAATCTGATCCTGCAGGCGGAGCTGGACGGGCGCCTGCAGCCCGGCGGGACGATCATCGAGCCGACGAGCGGCAATACCGGCATCGGCCTGGCGATGAATGCGGCAGCGAAAGGGTATAAGGCAATCCTGATCATGCCGGATAATATGACGAAGGAACGGATCAATATCCTGAAGGCCTACGGAGCGGAGGTTGTGCTAACACCGGCGGCGGAGCGGATGCCGGGCGCAATTGCCAAGGCAGTAGAGCTGGGTAAAGAGATTGCCGGGAGCTTCATTCCGCAGCAGTTCGAGAATCAGGCGAATCCGGACATTCACCGCATCACCACAGCTCCGGAAATTCTGGAGCAGATGGAAGGCCGGCTGGACGTATTCGTAGCTACGTCCGGAACAGGCGGCACGATTACCGGCACAGGAGAGGCGCTGCGTGAGCAGCTGCCGGAGCTCCGCGTGGTTGTCGTGGAGCCGCAAGGGTCACCGGTGCTCTCCGGCGGCAAACCCGGACCGCATAAGCTGGTGGGCACCAGCCCCGGATTCGTGCCGGCGATTCTAAATACCGGCATCTATAATGAGATTGTGCAGGTATCCGATGAAGATGCACTGGATATGGTAAGGAGGTTGGCCAGTACCGAAGGGATCCTGATTGGTCCTTCCGGCGGAGCAGCAGTATGGACAGCCTTGCAGGAAGCCCGGCGCCTTGGCCGCGGCAAGCGGGTGCTGT
Organism: Paenibacillus sp. FSL R10-2771; assembly: GCF_038000205.1. NCBI lineage: Bacteria > Bacillati > Bacillota > Bacilli > Caryophanales > Paenibacillaceae > Paenibacillus > Paenibacillus sp. FSL R10-2771. Next base: position 4,056,039 of record NZ_JBBOBM010000001.1, on the reverse strand, counting down.
GCATTGCTCCCGATACTGGTGAACGCTACCTTAGTATGGGTATATTCGAATAACTCCACTGGAGGGGACCCTATGAATCGCGTGAAGAGAAGTTCCCGGCACCGGCTGAAAGCAGCCGGACTGATTATTCTTATGGCGGCAGTAGTCTTCGCCTTGTCCGGCTGTTCAAGGACAGATGGCAATGACAATGCAGGCGGTGCAGAATCTCCGGCCATGCCATCACCTGTGGCGCAGAGTCCGTCGCCTGTCCCGCAGCAGACCGCTGTTCCGCAAACGGCGGACCCTACTGCAGCCGCTGCGGCTACCGAATCGCCTGCCCTGGCGGCATTCCTCGATCCCGCCAAGCTGCAGCCTGTCTTCGGCTTCGCCGACGAAACCGGGAGTCATATTCTTGTGACCTCGCAGGAGGAGGGAAGCGGGGAGCAGATGGAATCCCTGAATACCGCTATCGGCAACGGAGGCCAGGTACTGGCCGTGAAGTTCGGGAAGCGGCAAGCGGGGAGTGAGAACAGCAATGGCCGGGAGCTGGCGAATAATTTCGCTAACCTGGCCGGATTTGTCTACACGGTAGAGGGCGGCGCTGCGAAACCGGATGAAACCTATTATCTGGCTGATTCCTCCAGCTTCCCGCCGGCTGCATTAGTAGATCTGCAACCCGCCGACCAGGCAGCTCCGCAGCTTGCCGCCGGAGATCCCGTGCGCAAGAGCATAGCTGCCGTTAAGCACCGGGAGATTCATTCCGCCTGGAGGCTGGCTGATCTGGCCCGGAATAGGGAGCTGTATCTGATCCAATTCACAAGGCAGGGTAAGGATATGCTGTTCAGTCTTGTCCTGAACGAAGACGGTAAGCTCAGCTTCATGGATTATCCTGCGGTTATTGAGAACGATGAATACTCGGTCTGGCGTGTCGATGACGGCGGGGAGATGCGGCCGGAGATGTTCTCGTTACTGTTTGCTGCACAGTCGGCAGACGGATTACTGCTTGGCCTGAACTGGTGGGGAGCGGAGGGTGTGAACTCCTTCTTCCTGCTGCAGCAAGGCAATGCCTTCAAAGAACTGGAGATCCAGTACGGCCGGTACACTTCTCCGATATAAGGCGGGATATAAATCCTTAGCGATGACAAAGGCTCCCCGTCACCTTTTGGTGACAGAGGAGCCTTTGACGGTTATAACAGGAGGATTAGACTTCGTATCATAGATGATCCTTCTATTATCCGCTGGTGCGGGGTCGTCCTTATTGGCGGCACCGCTTTTTCCGCTTGGATTAAATGCCTTGATCACAGGCCGGAACAGGATATACCCCAGCAGCCCGCCGAAGGTATTCAGAATGAGATCGTCCACATCAAAGGTTCCGATGTAGAATACCGCCTGCGAACATTCAAGCACTGCACTTAACGCCAAAGAACGCAGCAGGACACCAGTGAAAGAGCCGCCGCCTTTCCCGTTCGGGGACAGTAGCACAAGGAATACGCCATAAGGGATAAACAAGGCGATATTTCCCGCGAAATTAACCAGGGTAGTAGCTGTCAGATGATGATACGTATTGGACAGGGTGGCCAGCGGAACGAAGTTTCCTGTATGCAGGCTGCCGGCAATGTTATCCGGGCTCTTCTGCAGCTGCTGCCAGAGAAAGCTGAAGTTAATCGAACCAAACTTGAATAAGATGATTTTGAATAGTACATAGATGTATACGGCGAAAAGTGCCTGCAACCCGTATATTCTCAGTTTGTATGCCGGATTCATTCCGCATCACCGCCTTCTCTAGGTTATATTGTTATATGGCCTGGCTGTTATGGATATACCGTCATAATAACGCCGTCGATATTATTGCCCGAGAACTCCACATGCCGGCCTTCAGGGGTAGGAACCGGAGTATTTCCAGAGACCGCTATATAGGAAATCTGATATTCTGTATCGTTAACGGTAGCGGTAATCGTCTCCTGCTGCTTCAGATAATCCAGGTATTCTTCCAGGGTGAAATGCTTATCCCTCATAATGATGCTGTGCGGCAGGCCGACATAGCGGAAATGCCAAGGCTCATACTGGATGCCGGTAATATCCGTCTTATCTTCAGGATAGCGCAGGATAAATCCGTAATCCCAGGCGTTGTCACGAAGCCATTGCCCTTCCGGAGCCTGGCTCATCGCCATCTGCGAGGAGCCGATATCAAGTGACAAGCCCAGATTATGCTCGCTATGGCCGGGTGGAAGGGCATATTCGGCTCCCTTCTCCTCATAGAGCTGCTTCTGCTCTGAGTTGTTCCGGTATCCGCTGCTGATCAGGAAATTCTGGACACCCTGCCCGGCAGCAGCTCCTATCATAATCGAGAATTGCTCCGCTACCTGCTCGGAGAGCATCGTCTTGTTGTCCAACAGACCATAGCCCTCGGTCAGCTCCTGATGCTCAGACAGATTCACAATATCTTTACTGACTCCCGCTTTATGTACAGGGTATTCTTTGTTGACGAGCAGCAGATTGCCCTGATGAACCCTGCTTTTAGGGATAACCGTCAGATTCTTGGAGCCGTGGTCCGTAAGGACTTGAACGATTGGGATGTCCTGTCCGGGGACAACAGCTTCTCTGCCTTGGTACAGCCCTTCATACCCAAGCAGACCGGCAAGAACAACCCAAAAAACCCACTTCTTCATTTCATCTTCCTCCTTGGACTCTATGTCCATAAGAATAGGGGAGTGAATTTAAAAAGAAGTGGGGTAAAGATAAAGTTTTTCTTAAATATAAAAGCGCAAAGGCATTTCTGCGTAAAATAATAGAATTTAATCTCTACTTGAGCAGACCCGGCAGCCGCACCTCAAAGAGAGTGCGGATCGTGTCACTCTGGACAGAGATCGTGCCGTGGTGCTGCTCGACGATATTTTTGGCAATGAACAGGCCCAGTCCGGTACTGCCTTCCTGATGTGTCCGTGCCCGGTCGCCGGTATAGAACATATCGAAGAGAAAAGGCAGCTCATCTTCGGGGATGCTATCCCCATAGTTGATCACCTGGACAAGCGCATTCTCCCCCTCCGGGTTGCAGCGGATATCGACATACTGGCCGTCTTTGCCATAACGCACGGCATTGGTCAGCAGGTTCTCGAACACCCGGGCCAGCAGCTCGCCGTCCCCGGATATTCTCATCTGCGGAGCCAGCGCAAGGCGGGCTGTCAGCCCGTTGTTCTCCAGCACAGGATATAGCTCTTCGTTCAGCTGGACGAGCAGCTCGCTTAGATCAAGCGGAAGCTTCTGGACGGTCAGCATGCCGTAATTCATCCGGGTAATCTCAAACAGCTCATCAATCAGCTTCTCAAGCCGCTGCGATTTGGTGTAGGCAATCGTTGTGTAATGCTTAACCTGATCAGCGCTTAACTGCCCGTCCTTCAGCACCAGATCCAGATAACCCAGCACGGAGGTCAGCGGTGTCCGCAGATCATGGGCCAGATTGAGCACTAGCTTGTCCTTGCTGTTCTCGGCGAAATCCCCGCGTTCTACCGCCTGCTGCAGCTTATCCTTGGCCAGATTCAAATCGGCGGCAATATCCTCGAACTCATCGCTGGAAGTTATGCTGATGCGGCTTTTGAAATCCCCGTTCGCCAGAAGGCGGATATGGTGGGAGATCTCTTTGAAATAACGGGCATACGGCTTGGTGAACAGGAAGAAGAACAGCAGCGCCAGCGGGATGAAGAAGATCAGGAAGAAGTTGAGGTCGCCGAAATTGGCGATCATCCAGCGGAAGCGGGCCAGCGGGTCCTCCAGCTTAACCTGTGAGGTATAGTACATCTGCAGACCTTTATAGAGGGCAAAAGTAATGGCGCCGGAGCAGATCATGCTCAGAACGAGCAGGGAGATCATTTTGAAGCGGAAGCTGCGGAACAGATTAGCCATTGAATGTGTACCCTACCCCCCAGATCGTTTTGATCCACATATTTTTGGTCTGTTCTTCGCCAAGCTTCTTCCGCAGGGTGCGGATATGAACCATGACTGTGTTCCCGCCTTCATAATAAGCTTCGCCCCAGACCTGCCGGAAGAGATGCTCTGCACTGAATACCTTCTTGGGATAGCTGGCCAGCAGATAGAGGATATCGAACTCCTTCGGCGTCAGCTCAACCGATTGTCCGTATAGCGTGACTGACCGGCGGTCCGGATCAATGATCAGACCTCCCGTTTCCAGCACTGCCTTGTGCTCCGTAACCGGCTGATTCAGCTGCGTGGACCGGCGAAGCTGCGCATTCACTCTGGCGACCAGCTCCATAGGGTTGAAGGGCTTGGTCATATAATCGTCGGCGCCGATGACAAGTCCGGTGATTTTATCCAGATCCGAAGTCTTCGCGCTCAAAAAAATAATCGGCAGCCCGTGCTTCTCCCGGATCTGCCGGGTCACCTCATACCCGTCCATGCCGGGCATCATTATATCCAATACCGCCAGATCAATATGCTGGGATTGGACCGCCTGCACAGCCGCTGTGCCGCTTGTGACCTTGATGGGGTGATAGCCCTCTTTTTCCAGATGCAGTCCGATCAGCTCGGCAATTTCCGCATCATCATCGGCGATAAGAATCGTAATACGTTTCATTTCAATGTCTCTCCTGTATAGTCAGCATGAATTCATACTTGATTGTGCTTTGTTCCTAGTGTACCCTATCGGATATGGTTTCGCGACCTGCTATTATTGTAAGTATGGAGTCCGGACGAGATAAGATTATTTTTAAAATACTTATATTTGTAACATTTATTGCCGGGCATAGCCCGAAAGAGTCATGCCGGGGAAGTCGCGGTAATGATAAAGTTATCTTCAGTATTAGGGAGGCGACAGCGACGTATACCCGAATTAAAGTGCTCATCCTGCTCATTCCAACACTTATGGTCGGCATCTGGGAGTTTGTGCGGCATCAGTTCCTGATGCAGTACATCTCCATGGACATGGGAAACTATTTAACGCCGGTGCTTGTCTTTCTGTTCAGTATTATTCTGCTGCTGCCGCTCTTCCGGATGCTTGAACGGAGCCAGCGGGAGCTGGAACGGGAGCGGGCGGCAACTACGGCGATGGAAGCACGTGAGCTGCTGGCCAAGGAGCTGCATGACGGGATGGCACAGTCGCTGTTTCTGCTCTCCGTGCGGATTGACCGCCTGGAACAGAACCGCAAAGACGGTGAGATCAGCGCAGAGAGCGTAGACCAGATCAAGAAAACAGTTCACGAAGTCAACCGTTATGTGCGTCAGGCCATTGCCAATCTGAAGGTGCCGGTCAGCGGCAAAGAAAGCTTCTCCCTGGAGAGGTCCATTCAAGAGCAGCTTGCCGGAATAGCCGGGGAAGTGATGATTGAGGTGTCGCTGGACTGGCATCTGGACGAGCAGGCGCTAACGTCAGCCGAACAGGCTGAGCTGTTGTCCTGCATCCGCGAAGCCATTATTAACGTGCGCAAGCATACGCGCGCAGGTAAGGTGTCCGTCTCCGGACAAGGCGATAGGCTGAATTGGAACGTGGCTGTTACCGATAACGGTGCCGGATTTGTGCATGCCGATCCTTTTGCGGTGAGCGGGAGCTATGGTCTGCAGATTATGAGAGAACGGGCACGCAGCATGGGCTGGAAGCTTAACTTACAATCCGGTTCTGCCGGAACAGTGGTAGAGATTGCGAAAGGGGGGACGCCGGATGGAACGCTGCCGGGTGCTGATCGTAGATGACCATGCGCATGCGCGTGAAGCCATGAGTGAAATCGTGGCGCTGGATGAACGGTTCGAAGTGATCGGCGCTGTTGCGAGCGGGGCGGAGGCGATCGTCTGGACCGGACAATGGATGCCGGACCTGATTCTGATTGACATCGAGATGCCGGGAATGGACGGGCTGGAGACTACGCGGCGCATTAAGCTGGAGTACCCGTATGTCAAGATCGTCATCGTCACCGTATCGGATGAGATCTCCTATCTGTTCGAAGCGCTCAAGCAGGGGGCGCAGGGGTATCTCCTGAAGAACCTGGCTCCATCGACCTGGATTGAATATTTGCTGGCGATTGTAAGTGAGGAGGTTCCGCTGAGCCGGGAGCTGGCTTTTCAGATTCTGAAAGAGTTCGCCGTGACCTCCGTCAAGGAGGAGCGGGAGGCATTAACGGCGCGGGAGAAGGAAATACTGGGCTGTGTATCTTCCGGGTCAACGAATAAGGAGATTGCGGCCACCCTCGGGATCTCTGAGCACACCGTCAAAAACCACCTCAAAAACATTCTCCAGAAGCTCCAGCTTCAGAACCGCACGCAGCTCACCCGGTATGCCATGGAGCAGGGACTGGCTTCGCGGGAGCGGGATTTTCCGGGGAAAAGATAGAGCTTGCAGAAGGATGATTAGACTACATAAGAGAGAAGGGGAGATCGAATTGAACAGACTTTTCCGTAAAATAGCAGCCCTGGCCGTACCAGCGGCCGCAGCACTAATGGTATTCGCAGCCGTAGCTAGTGCGCATGTAACCGTCAGCCCTGCACAATCGAGTGCAGGTGCCTGGGAGACTTACACGCTCAAAGTACCATCTGAGAAAGATATAGCTACGGTGCAGGTCGATCTGCGCATTCCGGCAGGAGCTGCATTCAAGCAATATGAGGCTGCTCCCGGCTGGGACGTAACGGTGGATGGCGACAAGGTCAGCTGGATCGCGAACGGAGACGGCGTTCAGGCCGGACAGTTCCAGCGCTTCTACTTCACCGTCCAGAACCCGGCCGCCGCAGGCGATATCGCCTGGAATGCCTACCAGCATTATGCCGACGGCAGCGTGGTGCAATGGTCGGGCGAAGAAGGCTCGGAATCCCCGCATTCCATCACAGCGATCGCAGAAGCCTCGGGCGGAGGCAGCCATTCCCACGGCTCCATGGACATGGCGGATAACGGCACCATGACCATGGACGAGCATGAGGCCATTATGGAGGAAGAAGGGAACAGCTCCAGCGTGTCACCGATGCTGTACATTGCGCTCGGCATCTCGCTGCTGTCCTTCCTGCTGGCAGCTATTGCTTTGCTGCGCGGGAAGAAGGAGTAGGGCTGGAGCCGGGGTACTGCTTGGCGTTCAGGTAAGAGGATGAAATCGGGATTTGTACGAGGAATATAGTAAGCATATCTGCTATACTGGCCCCATTGGTTGTTCTGGCGGAAAGGAAACCCCGTGCTTGAGGTGAGTATCACCATCTGGCGCGGGGTTCTTTGTGGTTTGAGGGAATGCTGGGATGTGGGGATGCTCAGATGTGGGAATGCTGGGATGTGGGAATGCGTAGTATGCTGGAATGTTGGGATGCTGGGATGCTGGGATGCTCGAATGCTAGGATGCTAGGATGCTGGAATGCTGGAACGCTAGGGATGAGGGTGCAGGATGTGCTGATGTGCTTATGCGATGATCGGTTGCATTCCCGCTGACTGGTGCCCAGCGCTTTTGTAAACTAACTTTATCTATGGATGCTCACGCACGCCGGTTGGGAACAACAGTTGGAAAAACAACACTTAATTCCGGGAAATTCCCTAACATACCGGGCGTAGTTGGAAAAACAACACTTAATTTTGCGGGATCAGGCAATTACCCGGTGTAGGGGCAGAATTAAGTGACATAAATCCAACTGTTCTTGCTGAAGCTCCAGAGCCGGGAGCAATAAGTGTTATAAATCCATCTGTTATCCGGGTGCGGCGGTTCTACGAGCGAAGCGGCTGCTAAATGACAGGTCACGTGAGAATAATCTTTACGGATAAGTTACTGAAACCTATTCCGAGTGTGTTCCACGAATTTCCACATGCAGCCTTACAGCTTATCCACTAACGTATCCCAGGTCAGCTCAATGATCGCAGTCATATTATCCCGTTCATCGGAAACATAGGTAACTACTGCGTTCATATCCGGAATGACGATAACATATTGCCCGTACAATCCGTCGAGCCGGTATGAGTTAGGATAGGAGTTCATCCACAGCTGATATCCGTAACCCTGGTGATAATCTGCGGTTGCGAAGTCTGGAGTGAAATCATCTGTCTTTATCTGGACGGAAGTTGCTTGTTTCACATAACCGGATGGAATGAGCTGTTGTCCGTTCCACGCACCTTTATTCAGGAGCAGCTGTCCGAATCTGGATAAATGCTCTGCGGTTAAGTGTAATCCCGAGAACCCTTGGGGTAATCCCAGTGGACATCTGTCCCACTCCGGCCTGGGGATATCAAGCGGTTGGAATATTTTCTCATACAGATAGTCGTCCAGGCTAGTTCCGGTAGTGCTGCTAATGATTCTGGAGAGCATGTAAGTGGCGGAATTATCATAGGTAAAATGAGTCCCAGGCTCAAAGACAACCGGCTCCTCAAAAAAACAGCTCAGCAATATCCCACTTCTGCCCGCTTCTCCAATCCGCTTTATTCACCGACATTCCGCATGCCCAGCCCCCATACAGAGCAGATCATGGATCGTGACCCTCATCAGAAATTTAGTATTGAACGGCAATCCCGACAGCCATGGAAGTAAAGGTTTTGCTTGCAGAATATAATAAGTGCGGCTGGTCCGCCTCAAAATCATGTCTGGCTGTTAGCTCGTCGTTCTGCCTGATCACCACGTTCAAAACACGCAGATTTTGCTTGCCCACCGATGATACCAATTCGTCTAATAGTACAGTGTTCATTGTTTTGCCTCCGTAAGCCACAAAGTTAAGAGTATTTGGAATTAGCCTAGTCTTACTATAGCTGGATATGTATTATACTGTAAGTGATATTGGTATGAAGTTTCTAATATCGAAATCAATTGGAGGAGTGTTTATCTCAATTTAGAAATAAATCTCGTAGACCGTGCTTAGGAGGTAGATATATGGCTGCGAACTTCAATGTAATCACTTTTACCAAAAGAATAATTGATTTAACCTGGCTATTCGAAGCCGCTCAAGAAAGAGGGTATAACGCTAATATTAATCAGATTGAATCTATCGGAAATTGGGAGTTCAACGACTTAATAAACCACCCGCATGATGTTGAGATAGCGGAAGTCCTCGCGCTTCTTGAGAAAGGCCGAATTATATTAATATTTGGTGAAGTCCAGTCCAATAAGTTTGTGATGATGTTAAGTAAGGCCGGTACCATCTATCAAACAGGAGTGTCTCTAGATACAAAATACATAGATTACTTAGACAGCGATACGCTTAATGATGTTACTCGTCCTATCTATGATGAAATTTCGAACCTATTGTTATCTTCTGAAATGGTGAATAATTTACTTGTTTCTGCTTTAGGTGTCGAGGTGGTTGTGGACTACGATGAGGATTTTAATAAGATGAATCTTGATAGCCATAATGTGGTGAGATGGGTTATTGGAACCGAAGAGGGTGCAGGTGAGCGTGATCTTATGGGTTACACGCGGGTAGCTGCTGGTATTTGGGATAGAGAGACTTAAGTTCTACAGATACGAGATATGAGTATAGCTAATTACGTGTAGTGGAAGTAATTATTTTGTCCAATAAGATCGGAGGATGTAAGATGCCAAAGATACAATGCAGTTGTGGTGAAATTTTAAGATATGGAGATATTCCGTGTAGTATTGAGTATAACTTCATATCCGATGTTGAGTACGACAAATATCAAGATCAGATTGATGCAGAGGAATTATATTTGGACATGAAAAGTTTTCTTAAGTGCCCTGAATGCAATAGGCTATGGATTTTTTGGAATGGTTTTGGAGAAAAACCAGAGGAATATGTTCTGATAGGTGAAGATATCAAAAGGGACAATACATTTAGGTTGAATACAAGTGATGACTAAAATGCTTCAAGCGGAGATGAGCGAAGTGAAGTTCAGGCTATTAACTATTGTACCGATTGTCATTTTATTAATATCATGTAGTGCCGAAACTAAGGTTCATTCTGATGAAAAAGAGGTCAGCAAGGAGATCGTTCCAGCATTAAGCTACAAAGTTGAAAGTGACATTTATGCTCAAAACAATATTAACATTACATATCCAAAGCTGGTTGATTTACCGAATGATACAAAGGAAGAAGTTATAAATGCACTGATTCAGGCAGAGGCGATAAGTATTCTTGAATATTATTCGGTAGGTTTAGATAGTCAAAATAGTTTGGAGTTAGACTATCAGATTACATATAAAAGTGATAAGTTCCTAAGCATTCAATATATTGGTTCAGCTTTTAATAAGGGAGGAGCATATCCGTTAAATGTTTTTTATACAACAAATATAGATATGGATAAAGAAATTAAAGTGAAATTAACAGACTTTCTGGAGATCGATGAGGCATTCGTACAAGAATTGAAAAATGGAATCTACAAAAGCTATGATGACAATTTGAATTTGCGAGAGGAAGGAGTTATGAGGGATTTTTGGAGCGGGACTAAAGACCAGGATTTACTTAATGATTTGAAATATGCAGATGAAGCGGACGGGGCAAATAATTCAGGTATATTTAGTTATCTCACTCAAGATTCACTGGGGATAAGTCTTTCAATTCCTCATGCGTTGGGAGACCATCTTGAAATGGAGATCGGTTATGAGAAATTGGGCGGAAATATTAAGGAGAATAGACTGTGGGATTCCATCAGGGGGTGAAAAGGTGAATAAAACTTTGTTAATTGAAATACTGCTGGACCCTAATTCAAGTGATTCAGAAAAAGACGATGCAGTGATTCATCTTGGAAATAATTTCGAGGATGAAAGAACGATTGATCTTCTAATACAAGTGTCAAATAATATGGAGTTCGATGGAATGATTGCTGCAAGTTGCGGAGAATCACTTGGGCAAATCTGGCTGAGGAAAAGGAGAATCAACTTTGAAAAGCTATTCTGGCTTAAAGGGAGTGCTTTAAATGAAGCACTCTCACTAATTAAAGCGCAGCGTATAGATTGGTACGAGGAGTATATAGAAATGACTTTGGACAGTAAAGATAAAAATATAACTTATTAATGATGAAGCAACCGCTAATTAATTACATTACATACATAAGATTACTATGCTCCGTACTGTGAAAATGAGAAGAAAAGTCTAATGATAATACCGAATTGAAAGATAATGCAAGCATCTGTTGAATATTTAAGTAGGAGGTTCATTATGAAAATAGTTAACATAACATTTCCAACTTATCTTTCAAGTATAGAAAATATAGAAAACGACAATATTGATGTCTTCGTAGAGCTAGAGGATGATGTTACATACACTATGGTTGTGGCTACACCCCAAAATTATTATTGGTATATGGACAAGGAAGGGCTTGATTATGTGCCACCGTCTCCCCCAGATATTATTGTAAGAAGCCTAACGGAAGATAATATCCGGAAAGCTATTGAGGCCTTTGCAGAGGATGATGCTTATTGGATGAAACTTTATTTTCTATCAGGTAAAAGAACAGGTGCTTTTGACATGGATAGAATGAATAAGATGTTAGCAGAAATTAAGGGAATAAATGATGAGATTTTAAATGCTGAATAAGGCGAGGTGAAATGAATTGTCTGTTTATTTTTTAGAAAACATTTTTCAGGGTAGTAGTGATGATATGGACAATTTGTTAGAGTAAGTTTTTAGCACAGTTTATCCGGAATCAATGGGTCTTTAAGAACCAATAAAATGATCTCTATAGAGATTATGGGAAATTATCGGATTTTAAAAGGAGTTCCTTATTTTGAAGATGAATGGTAGTTGTTCTTTCATAATACGTAATGAAACTATAGATTTTGATGACATTACTAGAAGGTTAGCAATTAGACCAACTTCAATCCAGAAGAAGGGGCAGGCCATCAGAAAAGGAGCAGTGAGTCAGGCTCCCTTTGATATTTGGCGATATGAAGTGATAATCTCTGAACATGTTGAACCGGAAGAAGCATTTGAGCTTTTACTGAATGATTTAACTTCAAACTTTAAAGAAATTAATGAGTTAACAGGTCTATATAAAGATGTTGGAATTGATTGTTACTTGAGATCGGATTATGGCCAAATGGGCTTGCAGCTTACGACGGAAATGATGAAGAAAATATCGATTTTAGGATTAGGGCTTAATATACATATTCTTTCCTTTGGTGGGGTTGAAGAGGATGACTAGTGCGAATAGTATTAGTGTGTTTTATTTAGAGGATACGGAACTTGCAGAATTTGAGGCTTCTAACAAAGGTTATCGAAATGATGTTTATGTTATGATATTGAACGATTTATTTAATATAAAGGTTTATGATATCGTGCGTCTTAAACAGGATTTTGAATTGGAGTCAGAGAGTTACGGGTATTACTCAGTCGAACCTAATTTGATTATAGTAAAGGAAGTAACTAAAGAAGCTATAGAATTTGTTGTGAAGAAGTTATATGAGCAGAAGTATTTGGAGTCTATTAAGACTGTTGATGATGATAAGCTTATAGAATATTTTCAATAATGAAACACTCAGAACTACAGGTGGTAATTGCTGCTTATGGTTTCTTTTTTATATATCTAAGTTACCCCTATTAATAGTTCGTGGGAGGAAGTTATGAAAGTTGAAACGTATTTAAAGAAACCCGATTTAATATTGCCCGGCAACTTTATGGATGAACCCAACAAATATTTTATTCATATGGACAATGAAATTGAAATTGAAAAGTACATCCACAAATTTGATCTTAGATATCTGGATGGTGCTATTGTGATCGAATGGAACTACAAAATCGTTCTGGATTATAACTTGTGGGACTCGGTAAATTGTTTGTGGGACTATTTAATGAATGCGTTAGAAGAATATTTGCAAATGGGAAAAGGGGACTTTCTTTTTCCTGATCAGCCCATAAAATTTGAAATGATAAAAGTGAATTCTTATTATATGGAATTGAAAGTTGGAGATGGGAAATACGGACACTTCAAACTTCCCAGTGAAGAATTTATTCATGCTCTATTAAATGGGGCAGAACATTTTTATAGAAGATACAAAGAGTATTTCAATAGTCATAATAATGCGTTTTATCATTCGAAAATAGCTGAAATTAGAAGAAGTTTATATTAAGAATAAAAAATACGCGTAAGATACGGGAAAGGACAGGGGATTCATGTCAATCTCAGCCTCTATAAATATAAGTTTGAGCAATCATAGTTGTGAATGCTTATCGCTACCGGATTTGTTTCAGAATTTTGAAAATGAAGGTTGGACATATGTAAAAAGTAATGGGGAGATTACTATACTGCCTTTGGGTGATGATGACGATTATAATTGGACATCTAGTGTACTTAATAGAGACAGCTTCTTCGATATCTTGAAAAAAAAGCAGGATCAAAAAGAGATTGTTGGAATTGAGTTAATGCGGGTAGATTCTGATGTTGGATGTGAGTTACTTATCTTTAATACAAATCAAATGATGTTTAGTTTATCAATAGCAAGAAAGAAAATTAATGCAAAAGATGATATAGATATTACTGATTTTAGTTGGTATTTGGAACGTATTTTGCCGGTTTTAAAGAATTTACAAGTGGAACAAATAAGCTGTGAACAATTTTAGTAAGGTGTTTTTATTATGGTTCTGATTGAGGTGCTTAGAGGCGATAATTATACGATTTCATATAAATTAATTCAATATGAAGGGCTGATATAATATCTTTAAGATGGAGTTAACATTTGAGAAGCCGTTGGAAAGTATACCTGAAACAGAATACTTAATATCTGATTTAGAACTTGATGATGAAGTGGCTATTCTAATGTGTATATGCAAAGCATTTGAAATTTCACAATCTGTAGCTTTCGTTGTTGGTGGTTTTGGGCAAGATAATTGGCCTGTTGATTGTAGAACGGATCTATGTACTGTTATTGAACAAGTTCCTGATATATTAGGGAAAACAAGAGCGGGTATATACTCCTTTGAATTAGATTTCTACGAACAGGGAATTGAAAGACGGCTCCTATTCAAGGAGGATACAAATCTTGTTAAGGTCACTTGCATTAGTCGTACTAAATGGGAACCTCATCCAAGTTCAATGGTTATGGAAAAGGCCGTAGTTTCCAAAATATTCGAAAAGATTTATAGTGATTTTTGGCATTTAAGCGCTGTGTTGTGTGAAGGGATACATAAGAAATTTTCACGTACTTGCAGTTAGCCCTGATACTTTTATTTATGCACCATCCTATTACGTTATTGAATTTTATCATAATGGTGATATATATTTTGTTAACGGGAAACGGTAGTTTCATTCGAGAGAGTATTAATAAAATAAATGCAGAAAAAGAAACTAGCCTGGACGGTTAACGTCCGGGCCAGTTTAATTTTATGGCTTTAGCCAGTTGAGTGCGTGAAACGCGCGAAACAAAAAACCACCCGCTATGCGGGTGGAGGGGACGAGGGTTTGACCACCAAGACCATTCCGATAGAATTGAGATGTTCAGGCTCAAAGGAAAGGAATGGTCAAAGATGGCAAACAAGAGCTATAGTCTAGCTCACACGAAGTGGATGTGCAAATACCATATCGTGTTCACCCCGAAGTATAGACGGAAAGAAATATATAATCAAGTGAGGAAAGATTTAATCGAAATCTTCAAGCGTTTATGTAAATACAAAGGGGTCGAGATCATAGAGGGACACATGATGCCAGATCACGTGCACATGTTAGTAGCGATACCGCCGAAGATCGCCGTGTCCACGTTCATGGGATATCTGAAGGGAAAAAGTTCGCTCATGATCTTTGAAAAGCATGCGGGGTTAAAGTATAAGTATGGGAATCGAAAATTTTGGGCGGAAGGGTACTATGTGAGCACGGTGGGTTTAAATGAAGCCACGGTAGCCAAATACATCCGTGAACAAGAAGCACATGACCAAGCCATAGATAAATTGAGCGTAAAAGAATACGAAGATCCATTCAGTGACAAAAGGAACAAAAAGAAATAAGCCCGTTTAACGGGTGAGTGAAGATGACAAATTACACTGAGCCTGAACAAATGTGTGGTCAGGCTAGCGTCTTTAGGCGCAGTTTGGCAACAAGGGGTTATACCCCTAGAGCAAACCACCCGTTGGACGGGTGGTCCTGATTAAGCAGAATTATGAGAGATTAGAGTCTATAGCCGCTTCCGCTTATATAAGCTAACAAATACCGCGGCCAGTAAAAGCAAAACAATAGCTACGCCGGTAGTAACAGCTTCGCTGGTACTACCTTGCTGCTGCGGTGTATTGCCCTGGCCGCCGAAGTCGCCGCCCATGCCGCCACCGCCGAAACCTCCGCCGCCTATGCCGCCGGCGAAGCCCATACCACCGCCACCGGGGCCGTAGCCGCCCCCGGGCATGGCTGGACCGCCCATAGCGCCCGGCTCACCGCCGGGAACGCCTTGGCCGGTCTGCCCACCTTGCACCGCTTGGCCCTGCGGCGCACCGCCCTGCGCGGCTTCACCGGCCGCCGCACCAGCCTGCCCTTGCGCCGCGCCGCCAGCCGCTGCGCCGGCCTGCCCCTGCGCCGCGCCCCTGCGCCGCGCCCCTGCGCCGCGCCGCCAGCCGCCGCGCCAAATCCACCGCCGCGCCCGCCGCCAGCGCCGCCGCCAATCCCGCCACCACTGCCGTTGCCGTCATTGGTAGCGGGAATAGTGCCGTCGAGCTGCTGCGTGACGGTGCTCGCCATGGTCGACATGAACGTCTTCACGGACTCGATGCCGCTCTCATACTGCTCGAACGTATAGAAGGCAGAAGGATCGGCCTTCACTTAACTTGCGATCATGGCGTCCAGCTCGTTGATCCGGGTCTGGAAGGTTTCATCCTTCAGGTAGCCGCTCAGCATGCTGCGGACGATCTCGTGATACTTCGCTAAGTAGGTCTCATTTGCCAGCAGCTTCGCAACCAACGGCCGCTCGGCGAGTGTGCCCTGGGTAGGCTCGTCAATCAGCACATCCGAGCCGCCCATGCCGCCGAAGGCCATGTTGTAGTCCCACGGCAGGATGGAGAAGATGCCGTCATCTTCATACAGGTAGTAATTCTGCTTGTTGCTGCCGAGATAACTGTCCATATTGCCGGTCACTGCGTTCAGGGCAATATAGCCAAGAGCGTCATCGACATCGAGGCGTAATCAGTATTTTGGAAATGCGGATGTCGGAAACGAAGTTGTCGGTCACCGAGCTTTTGATCATATCGGAAAAGGTAGTTGCCGTGTCGTTCGCGCCCTGTGCTGCGGCTGCAGCCAGACTTGCTGTGATGCTCATATCAATAATCCTCCCAAGTGTTGGTTTTTAGAAACTTCCGGCAAATGATGTATTTAGAAGCGGACTGCCGGTTCAGACCCTCAAGCTGCAGGGCAATCCGGATATAATCGGGCAGGTATTCATCGAATTTGACCTCGAAAATAATAAAGCTCCCGTCAAGCGCCCGGATCGGCTGTAGCTCCTTGCTGAATATATCCACCGCATGCAGTCCCGTGCGCAATTCCTTGTCAAAAGTAATCCGCACGTTGCCGTTATGGCATACATAAGGCTCGCGGACATAATCGACGATCACCTTCGGGCGCAGCAGGTTGTGCCGCATCTGATGGTAGAGCTCCATAAACAGCGGTTTATCCGGTACATTCAGCACCTCATAGTTGCCGGCCATAATCTCATCGTACATGTCCCGCGTCAGCGGTTCTTTGATTTTGGCGATATAATCGTCCATCTTGATTTTTTTCTCAAAATGAATGACATCGTCCTGCACATTGTAGATACGTATGCGGTATTTGGCACGTTCACGCAGGCCTCCGAGCTTGTCGGACAACGCCGTATTGTTCACATCATCAAAATACAGGCTGCGGATATGGTATTCCCCGCTCTCGTCAGCATTCTGGTCTGTATCCATTAGGCTCTGGAGCCGCAGCCGGATGATAAGATATTGATGATAGCAAATGAAGAATTTCAGCTCGTGCCGGAATTGCAGCTTCTTGTTCATCTCACACCTCATTTCTCTCTCTAAGTTCTTGCGTGATCTGGCCGCTGACCCAATTCTAAGGGACCGACCTTATGATTTTCTTAAATTGAACTGAACGTCAGCTGAATATTTTTACACTGCGTTTACAAATGTCACGAAATGTAAGGTTATTCCGGGCCGGGAATTTGACTTCCTGCTGCCACTGGGGCTACCCTAGAATACATAAACAGAACAGATCGACCGGCGGGTTCAGAGAGATTGCAAGCTTGAAGCTGCGGGCGGAGGGAGCACATGAAAGACTTGAAAACATTCATTATCATCGGAATTATAGTCGTTGTGTTGATCATACTGGCGCTTGGCGTGGAGCGGCTCAAATCGGAGCGGGCCGCAGGGGGAGGATCTGAATTCTCGGGTGTACTCTACGATTTGGTCAGTACGTTTAAGGGTGATGCGGCCACCAGCCGCGCCTTTACCTGGTACACCGGGGACCCCGGAGCAGACGGTTGGCTTGAGGCAGTGAAAGGCGGGGCGGCTGATTTTACCGGAGATGGGGTCATTAGGGTTCAGGCAGCCAATACTGTGATCAAGACGGATCAGGGTACAGCAGGCGTGCACAAAGCCGAGATTACCGGACTGGAGCCGGGAACACGCTACACTTACCGGGTTGGCAGCGGGGAGGAACAGGAGTGGAGCCTTGCGTATGAGTTCAGCACTGCGGAAGCGGACAGCGGTCAGGTGACCTTTATCAACGTTACGGACTCCCAGGGAGTAACAGATGCGGATTTCGCAATCTGGGGCAACACCCTGGAACAGGCATTCAAGACCTTCCCGGCAGCAGAGTTTATTGTGCATAATGGTGATTTTACTGAAGATCCGGAGGATAGTGCGGCATGGAACAGCTTTTTTGGCTATGTTCAGAACAGGGTGGCCAGTGTGCCCCTCATGCCTGTGACCGGTAACCATGACGAGATTGCTGAAGAGGCGGAGCTGTTTACCTCACATTTCAATCTGCCGGATAACGGGGCCAAGGGTTCGATCGCCGGCACTTCCTATTCCTTCGATTACGGCCCGGTTCATGTGACTGTGCTGAATACAGAGAGTAATCTGAAGAAGCAGGCTGAATGGCTGAAGAAGGACCTTGCAGGTACGGATAAGCCGTGGACAATTGTAGCGATGCACCGTCCGGCGTATGGCGGGAACATGTACAGTAAGGTGGAGGACTGGACGGGGATTTTTGACAAATACAAGGTGGATCTTGTGCTGCAGGGACATAATCATGAGTATTCCCGTTCTTATCCGCTGCGCGCCGGTGAAATCGTGCCTGAGAGTGATGGTGGCAATGTTACAACAGGCGGAACGGTCTATGTGGTGACTAACGCCTCCGGGGCCAAATTCAACGAGAAGAAGGAAGACCAGTTCTACCATAAGGTTCATTTCCAGAATAATAAGCCGATGTTCGCCGGAATCACGGTTAGCGGGGATACCCTGATCTATCAGGCATATGATACCTCTGGCAACAAGCTGGATGAGTTTGTTCTGAAGCATTAGAAATAGGGGTTCTTTTGGATGACATTCCATTAGAGCCTTTTATTGTTAAAATAGTAATAAAAAGTGTGAAAATGGTACGATGATTGCTGACAGTTTTCTTATGGATTCGACCGTTTTCCCTCACTGTACAGGTTGTCAGCGCTCTATAATGAAAGCGTTATCAAAGAAAGAACCTGGGAGGTTAGAACCGTGATTCGAAAACGTATCCGAAGAATGGGAATGGTTGTCCTGCTGGCTGCAATGCCCTGCTCATTGTTTACCGTTTCTCCCGCAGTAACTCATGCCGCAGCAAGTGAAGCCTACAACTGGAACAGTGTGGTTACCGGTGCAGGCGGAGGGTTTGTTCCGGGTATTATTTTTAACCAGACTGAGCCGAATCTGATCTATGCGCGGACGGATATCGGCGGTGCCTACCGCTGGAATCAGACATCCGGCAGCTGGACATCGATCAGCGATGCTGTCGGCTGGGTGGACTGGAACAAGAATGGCGTAGATGCGCTGGCAACCGATCCGGTGAATCCGGACAAGGTGTATATGGCTACCGGCACCTACACAAACTCGTGGGATGATAATGGACAAATCATGCGCTCCAGCGACCGGGGAAATACGTGGCAGACAACGCCGCTGCCGTTCAAGGTTGGCGGTAACATGCCCGGACGTTCGGCCGGCGAACGGCTTGTGATTGACCCGAATAAGAACAGCATCCTGTTCTTCGGGGCGCGGAGCGGGAACGGTCTGTGGAAGAGCACCGACTCCGGGGTCACTTGGTCCAAGGTCAGCTCCTTCCCTAATGTGGGGACGTACATTCAGAATCCGACGCTTGATTACGGCAATGATCTTGTAGGATTATCCTGGATTACTTTTGATAAAAGCACAGGCACCTCCGGGAATGCCACCCAGACGATTTATGTGGGAGTAGCGGATACGGCAAGCAGTGTCTACCGCAGCACGGACGGGGGAGCAACCTGGAGTGCACTGCCCGGCCAGCCTGTAGGTTATCTGCCGCATCATGGTGTTCTGTCTTCTACAGGTGATCTGTATATTACCTACAGCAATGGCGTTGGGCCGTATGACGGCAGTAAAGGCGAGGTCTGGAAATGGAACAAAACAAGCGGGGTGTGGACGAATATCAGTCCGTCTACGGGAACCGATAACTGGTACGGATTCGGCGGACTTGCCGTTGATGCGCAGCATCCTGACACCGTGATGGTCTCCAGTCTGAATGCCTGGTGGCCGGATGAAGTCATCTTCCGCAGCACCAACGGCGGGGCAACCTGGAGCCGGATTTGGGATTGGGGTAATTATCCGGAACGTACCTATAAGTTCGCAATGGATATCACAGCTGCCCCATGGCTTGACCATGGAGTAACTTCCACCTCCCTTGATCCCTCGCCCAAGCTGGGCTGGATGATGGGGGATCTGGAGATTGATCCGTTCAACTCCAACCGGATGATGTACGGTACGGGTGCGACCATCTATGGTTCAAATAATTTAGGCGCCTGGGATACCGGCGGGAAAGTCAATATTTCCGTGATGGCGAAGGGAGTGGAAGAGACTGCAGTGCTGGGGCTGATCAGCGCTCCAGCAGGAGCACACCTGATTACTGCACTCGGGGATGTGTCCGGCTTCCGGTATGATGATGTCACTGCAGCACCGGTGAAGTTCCAGACAAGTCCTTCCTGGGCAACCACAACCGGCATCGATTATGCTGAGTTAAGCCCAGCCTATGTAGTACGTGTTGGCGGTGCGGACAAGGAGAAGTCCCCAAGCATGATGTCGGTCGGGATCTCCAATGACGGCGGCACGAACTGGTATATGCCGAATGCAGAGCCCTCGAACGGGACTAAGACGACTGCCGGGCAAGGCCAGGTAGCTGTATCCGCGAGCGGCAACTCTATTCTGTGGAGCACCTCGGATATTGGCGTGTACTATTCCAAGTCGACCGGCAATTCCTGGACAGCCAGCAGCGGTGTGCCTGCCGGGGCCAAGATTGCTTCGGACCGGGTGAATGCGAATAAGTTCTATGCCTTCTATGCGGGAACCTTCTACGTCAGTACGGATGGCGGAGCAACGTTCACGGCTACGGGAGCAACAGGCTTCCCGACCAATAATGTCGGTAATCTTCAGCCGAATCAGGCCCAGATCAGCATCAAAGCCATGCCGGGCATCGAAGGCGATATCTGGTTTGCCGGCGGCAATACGGTTGAGAACAAATATGGCTTATGGCACTCTGTCAATTCAGGCGCAAGCTTCACCAAGCTGGCCAATGTTGATGAAGCTGACCTCATCGGGTTCGGCAAGGCAGCGCCGGGCCAGAGCTACATGGCACTCTATACAGTAGCTCAGATCGACGGTGTGAGAGGGGTCTTCCGGTCTGATAATGCCGGGGCCAGCTGGGTACGGATCAATGACAATGCCCATCAGTATGCCAAAATCAACATGGCCATCACTGGAGATCCGCGCATCTACGGACGCGTATATCTGGGAACCAATGGCCGGGGCACTTTATACGCTGATCCGGTGAACCCGCCGGCGGCAGGCTCAACAATTACACCGGTCAGTGCCAGCTTCGATAAGAAGACGGCGAATCAGGCGGATATCAACGTGACGGTGACGCTGAACGGGAACACACTAACCTCGATTAAGAACGGTTCGGCTACGTTGACCGCCGGAACGGATTATAGTGTGAGCGGATCGACAGTCACGATCAAGAAAGCATACCTGGCAGTGCAGGCGGTGGGCACGACAACGCTGAGCTTCAATTTCAGCGCCGGAGCGGCGCAGACCTTGGCTGTTGCGGTAGTGGACACGACAACGCCGGCCAGCAATTCTGCGATCACGCCGGTCAGCGCCAGCTTCGACAAGAAGACGGCGAATCAGGCGGACATCGCCGTGACGGTGACGCTGAACGGGAACACGTTAAGCACGATTAAGAACGGCGCGGCAACGTTGACCGCGGGAACGGATTATAGTGTAAGCGGCTCAGTTGTCACGATCAGCAAGGCATATCTGGCCGCGCAGGCGGCGGGTACGACAACGCTGAGCTTCAATTTCAGCGCCGGAGCGGCGCAGACCTTGGCTGTTGCGGTAGTGGATACAACAGCACCGGCCAGCAATTCTGCGATCATACCGGTCAGCGCCGGCTTCGATAAGAAGACGGCGAATCAGGCGGATATCGCTGTGACGGTGACGCTGAACGGGAACACGTTAAGCAGCATTAAGAACGGCGAGGCAACGTTGACCGCCGGAACGGATTACACTGTGAGCGGTTCGGCAGTGACGATCAGCAAAGCATATCTGGCAGCGCAGGCTGTGGGTACGACAACGCTGAGCTTCAATTTCAGCGCCGGAGCGGCGCAGACCTTGGCTGTTGCAGTAGTGGATACAACGGCACCGTCCGCCGGCGGCTTTAAAGTTCAGATGTACAACAGCAGCACAGCGGCTGCGGCCAATACGCTGAGCCCGAAGATTAAGCTGATGAATACCGGCACCACCGCAGTTTCACTGGTCGATGTGAAGCTCAGATACTTCTACACTATTGACGGTGAGCAGACCCAGAGCTTCTTCTGCGACTGGTCACAGGTGGGAAGCGCGAATGTGACCGGGACGTTTGTGAAGCTTCCGGCTGCCAAGACCGGAGCCGATTATTACTTGGAGCTTGGATTTACAAGTGCTGCAGGCTCCCTTGCGGCCGGGGAGAGCATAGATATTCAGCTGCGGGCGTCCAAGTCGGATTGGAGCAATTATACCCAGACCGGAGATTATTCCTTTAACGCAGCAGGTACGGCTTATGCCGACTGGGCCAATATTCCGGCCTATATCTCCGGCAGCCTGGTATGGGGGAATGAACCTTCTTGATTAGGGTTTCAAGTGAGTAGAGTAGCAGAGTCTTGAACAGCTTTGAACAGACAGCCCCCTCTCCGCATTATTGCGGAGAAGGGGGCTGCTTGCTGCGTGTAGAATGAATCTGCCAGCGCTCTAGCGGCTATAAAGTCTGCCCGCTGTCGACGGTAATAATCTGCCCGGTCATGGCTTCCTGAGCGAGCGCGGAGCAGATGAAACGGGCGATATCTTCCGGCGCGGCAATGCTCTGCAGCAGCAGGTTCGGTGCGAGCTTGTGCATCTGCGCTTCCCGGCCCGCCCACCAGCGTGTCGCTACGGCTCCAGGGGCAACGCAGTTGACCCGGATGTCAGGGGCGAGAGCCTTGGCCAGCGACCGGGTCAGACCGTGAACAGCCGCTTTGGACACCGCGTAAGGAAGTGACGAACCGGCACCCGTATTTCCGGCAATACTGCCGAGATTGACGATGGCCCCTTGCCCGCTGCTTTTCATATACGGGGCGGCTGCCCGGGCACAGAAGAACATGCCTTTGACATTCACGCCGTATAATTCATCCCACACCTCGGAGGTGACTGCCTCCAGATCATTCATAGGAATATGCTGCGTAATACTGGCATTATTCACCAGCAGATTTACAGTGCCGTAGGTCTGTACTACTTGTTCTACCATTGCCCGTACCTCGGCATCTGCGGACACATCGGCTTGTACAGCAATGGCCTGCCCGCCCTGCGCTATGATCATGTCAACCGTTTCCCGGGCTTCCGCTTCTGAACGGGAATAATTCACGGCAACCTTTACGCCTTGCCCGGCAAGCTGAAGGCTGGTTGCCCGCCCGATACCTGTTCCTCCGCCTGTCACTATCGCTACTTTACCCTTCAGATCCATCCTTATCCGCTCCCGACTTCTTATTGTTATTGAATATCCTGAGTACAATTGTATTCAGTTTGCCTGGTTTTGTATAATTGAATGAAATGAAGGATTAGTTCAATAATATTGAACTATATCGAGCGAACTAGAGGGACTTCAACAGAAGATGGTCAATGGACTCTGAAATGAAACATCCTCAAGCTCAGGGAGGCTGAATGCTATTCGCCATTCCCTATTGCACTCTGTACAGTAGAATTCTGTGAAATCGGTGAATGTGAGCAGAAATGAGGAAATCAATTGTATGAAGTACTTGTAGAAAATGCAATGAAGAACGATAGGACGGCGGAAAACGGGAGTCTTACTGGAAAGAGGTTAGCGCAAATGGATTTCAAAACTTTAAAAACCTTTCAGGCCATTGTGAGCACAGGAAGCTTTAACCGTGCAGCCGAAGAGCTTAGCTATGCCCAGTCTACGGTTACAATGCAGATCCAGAAGCTTGAGGCTCAACTGGGCGTTCAGCTGCTGGAGCGCGGCAAACAGCAGGTGATCCTGACGGAAGCCGGGAGGCTGTTCCATGAGCAGAGCCTGCAGATTGTGAAAGACATGGAGCGGCTGCAGAGCAGTCTGGCTGATCTGCAGTCGGGCGGAGCAGGGAGCGTCCGGATCGGTGTAACCGATCCGACTGCGAGTTACCGGCTGCCGCAGCTTTTGCGCATATTCATGGAACAGTTTCCCCGGATCGTACTTTCAGTAGAGATTGCCGGAACAGCGGCTCTCAGCGGGCGGCTCCTCCGGGGAGAACTCGACATGATTCTGTGCTCCGCCCCGCAGCTTGGGACGGAGCTGTATTTCGAGCCGCTTTTCACCGAGGAGTTCGTGCTGCTGCTGCCCGAAGGTCATCCTCTGGAGACGGAGAAGGAGATTACTGCGGACCTGCTTCGCGGACACCGTCTGCTCATTACGGCTGCGGATTGTCCTTACCGTAAGAAGCTGGAGAGTATTTTGCAGGAAGCAGCCGGTCCCCCGCTGAACACCATGGAAATCGGCAGTATGTCCGCCTTGAAATTCTATGTGGAGAACGGTATTGGGATGGCTTTTGTACCTGAGATTACCTTACAGACTCTTCCGTCTGGTACAGTGGTCAGGAGACTATCAGGGCCGGGAGTTGATATGAGCTGCGGAATCGCCTGCAGAATAGCTGATTACCCGCTGAGGGGGGCGAACTTACAAGTCTATCAATTCCTGAAGCGGGAATTGGGGATACCTGTGCATATGTAGAATAGAGCTGATAAGAACCGTTTTTGACAACTATACTTTACTTCCACATCCGGCAATTCATGACGAAACTCATGGGCGGCCGGCTTTTTTTGTGTAAGGATTGAATTTATTGTACTCAAAGGGAACCATTGTCCCGCAGCGGACCAATATAGAGTGAAAACCAAGACAGAGAGGAGAGAGACGGATGACTGAGGAAGAGCTGCATGGCTGTCTGCAAAGGCTGAAAGAAGGAGACAAGGATGCTTTCACTGCGCTGCATGACAGCATCAGGCACCAGGTGTACGGGACAGTCTGTCTGCTTGTTGACCGGCAGGGCGATGTGGCTGATGTAGTGAATGAAATCTACATCGAATTGTTCCGTAGTCTGCCGCAGTATGACAGGAATCGGCCTTTTGGGGCATGGCTGAACGGAATGATTGTACGGCAATGCAGCAACTGGAGCCGGAGGAGCTGGCGCAGGCTGCGCATCCAGATCCGCAGCAGGGAGAATGCAACAGAGTTGTTGCTGCCGGGAGCGGATACACCGCTCCTTGAGCAGGAACAGCGGGGAGAGCTGCTTCAGCTGGTGGCTGGGCTTCCCCCTAAACTGCGCAGTGTTGTTGTCCTTCGCTACTATGGGGAATGCAGCTTTGAGGAGATAGCCTCTGCCCTGGAGATACCGCTGGGTACCGCTAAATCCAGGCATCACAAGGCAATGCGCAAGCTGCGGCAGCATGCCGTATTCACAGAGGAAGATGAGATGAAGGGGGACTACACATGCCTGTCGAAAGTCAATTGAAACGGGAGTTTGCCAGCTTTAAGCAGAATACAGTAATGCCGGAACAGCTGGAGACACAGATTTCCGCAAGCTTTGATCAGTACTTCAAATTCCAAAACGAACGGAAAACCAAAAGACATATGCGTGGCACTGCAAGGATAGCGGTTGTTCTCTGCGGCCTGATGCTGTTCGGAGGCGTGGTTTATGGTGCGGAAAGGTTATGGGCCGTTACATATGGTTCTACTGGAATAAAGGTGATCGTTCATTCGGACTATACTGAATCCGATGAACACGGTGAGCACGTGAAGCTGCTTGTTGAAGACATTCAGACTAAACTGGCTGTGAATGAATCCGCCTTCCTGTACGTGTCACTGCCCAATGGGGGATATGACCTGCTTAAGGTGAACTGTCCGCAGCTGTTCTCCGATATAGAGAGCTGGAAGGAGGTCATCGAGCCAATTACCGGAAAGCTGGCTGTGCCAAGCAGTCTGCCGGAAGGATATTATTTTGCCGAAGCGAGATCTGACAGTCAGATTGGGATTATAGACGAGTCCTGGGTAAAGAAATACACCAATGTCCTCTCGAAAAGGGTCAAGCCCGGTGAGGATTATGCCTGGATCAAGAGCTTCAACACTCCTAATAGAATAGCTAAGACTGTAAGCCCGCAGCTCATATATGAGGGTCCAAGAGGGAAAAGTGATGCAATTGTGGTTAAGTATACGCCTAGCGGACCGGAAGCGCAGCTCACAGCAAATTTTGCAGCGGCTACTACGGTTGAGGAGATGAAGGTTGGAGCTTTAGATGCTTTATATATTGTGAATAAAGAAGCTTATGGGAACCAAAACAACTATTATGCTTATATCCAGTGGATCGAGCTAGGGGAGAATAACGAATGGAACATTCTGCATGAAGTAAGCACAGAATCACCGGATGTATCCAAAGAGACTCTGCTTAAAGTTGCCGAAGGCCTGCGCTAAAGCGGCCTATGCCAGGGTCAGCTGCATGCTTGTCCCGCTATAACTAAAATAAATCCCCCTATAACACATATAAACCTCTATTATTGATAACTTCATCAACAATAGAGGTTTATATTATAACCACTATACCCATGTTCTTCTCAGACTCCTTATCCTATCCTTTGTACTCAGCCGGGTAGAAATCGTCCGAGGCGGCAGTCAATTTGCCTATCCTGCCCGTTAAATCTTCTCTAATTCATCCGCTGATCACGATAGGATTGATTGTGGGCTTTTGAGCTTTAAGAAGCTCATACCATTTCGTGTAGGGATGGATTGAAAGCTGTAACGCCAGGATCAAAGATATAGTCTCAAGCTCAGGGAGTACAGCTGCTTAAGAGGACTGCCGGAGATTCTGCCCCCGCATGCGTTCTTACCGCAGTGTATGGTTCCTTGAGTTGATACCTGTATTATACCGTGATATGCAGTAGCCGTAAAAAGGCGAATACTTTAAATTTGCGGTTATTTTTCACTGTAAGATCATGTAAGCGCTATTATGCTTCCTTATCCTTAGTTTTTTAGGAGGATTCCGAACAATAGTCATTCACTCTAAACTTGATCCAATGTAACCCAGTCGCTGCGAGGAGGGCTAAATACTCTGAACGGCTATCGGCTGTGTCAATCCGCTGACTGGCTGCTGGTATATCGAAGCAGATTTCTTGCTGAAGTGGACTGAGAAGCCCTTATTTCTCCAAAAAGCCTCATGATCAGGAGGATGCGGACTGAGTGAATCCTTTATCCTGTTCTTTTAAGCGCTACAACAAGGCGCTTCAGGACATTAACGGAATCTAAGTCCGAATGTCCTGCGAATTCGCCATTTCTTCGCCAATAACGGAATCTCAGTCCTCCTCACCAGCTGATGAGTTCATGAGCCCGTGATGCTTCAGCCAATCTCCTGCTAATCTCCAGCCAAGCTCAGGTGAGGAACAGTGCAATTGCCAAGCTTCTTAGCTCAGCATGATTTGTCCGCAGGTAGCTTCACAATCTCTAGCTTGATTCACCTGCAGGGCAAATTTGGTGCCCTGGAACAGTGCTGTCTTATAAAATGGACGGCAAAAGCGTTGCCGTTTGCTGTATAATTTACTGATTGTTATGTTGCGGTTCAGCTATCCGGGCATTTGAAGGAGGAAGAAAAGGATGAGTTTGTTTGGAGTGAGGCTTGACGGAACCCGCAGCAGGTTAATCAAGTCTTTTCTGGAGGATAATTATGTATGTGCGGGAGATCCCGTTATTGGAAATCTGGAGTCCAGCGGGAGAGAGGATATCCGCAGCACGCTGGTTGCATCCGGAGCTTATCAGGAGCAGGTGCTGGAAGAAGCTCTCAGCAGTTTAGACACGTTCGTCAACGTGATGCAGGACGGGGATTATGTGCTGATTGCGGATGAGGAATGGGTATACCTTGGCGATCTGGGTGATTATTTCTATGATGCCCGGCAGGAGAGTGTGGAGGGCGGAACTGCGCACCGGCGCGGAGTAACCTGGCTGAAGAGTCTGCCCCGTACAGCTGTGAATTCTGCAGTACAAGCACTGCTTGCTTCGGATCAGGAGGTTACCCGCTATTCAGGGGTGCTGCCTGCAGCAAGAATGGATTTGTGGCTTGCAGATTCTTCGGCTGGCGATATGGAGACTGCTCATTCCCCGGCCCGTGTGGATGAAGCCACAATAGCTGAGGCGCTGGCTGTTCTGAAGGCTGCCCTGCACAGTCCCGATGCGGAGCGGCGGGAACGCGCGGCAGCGGCTATATTGCATTATGCCAAATGAACATCAGACTGAAGCTTTATCTTATAAAATCACAGCAAAAAGGTCTTCCGGTTAAGCTGCCGGAAGACCTTTTTGCTGTCAACTATTAAACAGGGACTTCGCTGGACCGGGGGTAGGCTCAGATAAATTCAACGAACTCATTAACCGGCTTGCGGTAGCCGCGCGGTCTAATTTTGTGCTTGTTGTCTTTGCCGATCGTAATCAGCATTACCGGAACGAAGTTGTCGCTGAGCCCGAGAGTAGCTTTCACCGCCTCCGGATCAAAACCGATCATCGGGCAGGTATCCCAGCCCTTGTCTTTGGCAATCAGCATGAACTGCATAGCTGACAAGGAAGCATTGCGGATTGCTTCATCCCGCTGGAAAGCGTCTTTTCCGGTGTAAGAATCATTAATAGACTGAATGGTGCGGTCATAATCCTCTTCGCTCATGGCTCCCAGCATTTTAAGTCCGCTATAGATTTCTGGAGCCTGCTGGTAGGCGTTTTTGTCACCCAGCACGACGATGACAGCCGAGGCGGTGTGGATTTTGTATTGACCGTAAGCACCTTTACGGATTTCTTCCTTCACAGTGTCATCGCTGATGACTTTGTAGTGGGCGTGCTGCAGGTTGAAGGCCGATGGAGCCAGGCGGGCCAGTGAGAACATCTCCTCCAGCTCATTCTGTGGGATTTGCACCCCTTCAACGAAATTCATAGCCGATCTGCGGGACTGAACCAATTCTGAAAAAGTACTCATAAATAATGACCTCCATTGGAATATGTATGTTGGTTAGTAAAAATCAATAGCTGATATTAATAAATAAGGTTACAATAAGTTACTTGCTTAAAATATCACAACTACAAGCGTACGTCAATGATTAAACAACAGTAAATTGTGAATTTTAGTTCAAATAGTCGATAAATTTTGAAAAAGCGAGAAAAGAAGTGATTTTAATCACAAAATAAGGCTATAAAGCCAAAAACATTGTGACATTTATTACAACCGGAATGTTATAATAGTCACATAGTTTCAGTGGATGAATACTTTTAAGCAGCAATGCCATTGTAAAGGAGACTTCAATATGTCAGAAACCATTACCCAAACCCCTTTGGAACAAGAAATACCCGCAGCAGGCCTTCCCCAAGAGGATTTGCTGAATCAGCTTCTGAAGCCGGAAGTTCAGGAATCCCTGATTCTTCTGGTGGAGCAGCTGCCGCAGATTACCCAACTGGTGAATGTATTAACCAAATCGGTCGATTTCGTACAGTCGGTTGCAACGGATGAAGTATTGAAAAATGATACGGTAGGCGCAATCAAAGAGATGGCGGGTCCTGTGGTAGGCTCTGTCAAGAATCTGGCGGCTACGGTTATTGAAGCGAAAGACCGCGCGGATGCAAGCAGTGAAACCATCAGCCTGTTTGGCATGATGAAAATGATCAAGGACCCGCAGGTACAAAACGTGCTCCGTTTCATGAATGCATACCTGCAGGTCAGCGGCGAACGCCAATCCGGTAAGTAATTATTGTTCAATTCTTAATCGTAGGGATGGAGGAAATATGATGTCAAAACACATAGTTATTCTAGGTGCAGGTTACGGCGGCTTATTGAGTGCGCTAACCGTGCGCAAATATATGAGCAAAGCTGAAGCCAGAGTTACAGTGGTTAATCAGTATCCGACACACCAGATCATTACCGAACTACACCGCCTTGCAGCAGGAAGTGCTTCTGAACAGGCGGTTGCCATGCCGCTTGCCAAGCTGTTCGCCGGTAAGGATATCGATCTCAAGATTGCCAAGGTTAATTCGTTCTCGGTGGAGAACAAGCAAATCATCCTCTCGGATGGTGTAATGCTGACTTATGATGCTCTTGTTGTCGGTCTGGGCAGCACGACGGCTTATTTCGGCATTCCGGGACTTGAACAGTACAGCATGGTGCTGAAATCGGCGGCGGATGCACTGCGGATTCACGGACATATTGAAGACCGGATTCGTGAATATGCCAAAAGCGGCAATGCGGCCGATGCAACCATCCTGATCGGCGGGGGCGGCTTGACAGGTGTTGAGCTTGTAGGTGAAATTGCCGATGTACTGCCCAAGCTGACTAAGAAATATGGAGTGAATCCGGCTGAGATCCAGCTGCTGCTCGTAGAAGCCGGCCCGAAGATTCTTCCGGTTCTGCCGGATCATCTGATTGAGCGCGCTACAACCAGCCTCGAGAAACGGGGAGTTCAGTTCCTGACAGGTCTTCCTGTTACAAATGTAGCAGGCAATACCATTGATCTGAAGGACGGCCGCCAGATTGTGGCGAATACCTTCGTCTGGACCGGCGGCGTGCAGGGCAACCCGCTGATCGGTGAGTCCGGGCTTGAAGTGAACCGCGGCCGCGCAACCGTGAATGAGTTCCTGCAATCCACTTCACACCAGAATGTATTTGTAGCCGGTGACAGTGCGGTTGTGTTCGCACCGGACGGCCGTCCGTATCCGCCAACGGCACAAATCGCCTGGCAGATGGGTGAACTGATCGGTTATAACCTTTACGCTTACCTGAATGATAAAGCCTCCGAGACCTTCAGTCCGGTGAATTCCGGGACACTTGCCAGTCTGGGACGCAGAGACGGAGTAGCGATTGTCGGCGGCAATTCCACACCGCTGAAGGGTCTGCCGGCAACGCTGATGAAGGAAGCAAGCAATATCCGGTATTTGACCCATATTCACGGGTTGTTCAGTCTGGCCTATTAATTCTCTCCTAACCATCTATACCTATTGCAGGCCGCTTCCATGCGGCAGATCATCCCCTTTAACCGCCGGCAGGCAGTTGAAGGGGATTTTTCATGAATTCGGACGGTGAAAGGAGAGCTGTGTGAAATTACATAGTAAATTACTGGAAGGACCTTTATCCTGAATGAGGCATACATCCTTTATATGAACTTTTTGCGCAGCACTAGGAGGAGAAGATGATTCAGAACGGGTTTATCTGCAATTGGATGGAGGTTCAAACGGACGGGCAGGGCCGCGGATTGTATTATAAATATTCTGCATACCGTGCGCCTGCTGTCATCTTTATTTCCGGATTAGGGGATGGTTGCGATTCCTGGAGCGGTGTCCAGGAGAATATTGGGCAGTATGCCTCAACCCTCGCTTATGACAGACCCGGTACCGGGACAAGCCCGGGAGTGCCGGGGCCGCGCTCCTGCCAGGATCTGGTGGAGGAGCTGTACCGGCTGCTTGCACTGCTGGATATTAAAGCCCCTTACATTCTGGTCGGTCATTCCTTTGGCGGTCTGGTAGCCAGACTCTTCGCTTGCTGCTATCCTGAGCGGACTGCGGGAATTGTACTGATAGATGCTGCAGGCGAATATAAGGAGCTTACTTATGAGCAGGTGCTGCCCCCGCAGCATATCGCTGCGAACCGGGCGTACCTGCTGAACCCTTCGCTCAATAGGGAGCAGATCGATAAGATGCAGAGCTATAAGCAGATCTCTGCTGCCCGGGGTTCCATGCCAAGCCAGGTTCCGCTGTCGGTGATAACCAGGGGGCTTGCGGATGAGGATGGATCAGACTGGCCGGCACACGCGATACTGGAGATTGAGCAGAAGAGCCAGGCGGAGTTCCTGGAATTATCTGCGGCCAGCAGACAGCTGATTGCGCCGGGTAGCGGTCATTATATCCATCATGACCAGCCCGGGCTCGTCATTGATGAAATTATAGGGATGATACAAGCTCATTCCAACGGGCTTAAATACTGATATCAGCGTCTTCACAAGAACCTTCACAGTACTGGAGATTATCAGCAATCAACCGAGAAGCCCACAGAAGGCAACCTGAATACTGCCCTGCATGAAGCGATTAGAGCCGTGAACAGATTTACTCCGTAAATATGTAATGAAAACGTATTCGCAGGAAAATCTATTTGTTATAATGTTGATGTTTATACCATTACAGATGTTTTCATAGGAGGATTTCAGGCATGCCATTTCAAAAGAACGATATCATCCTGTTCCAGGGTGATAGTATCACGGATTGCGGCCGCAATTACGCAGACGCTTCATCACTTGGTGTAGGTTACGCGCTGATGGCGGGCGCTCGTCTTGGGCTGCAGTATCCGGAGAAGAACCTTACCTTCATCAACCGCGGCATCAGCGGCAACCGCGCCGTGGATCTGCAGGAGCGCTGGGACCGGGATTGTCTGGAGCTTAAGCCGACCTGGGTGTCGATTTATATCGGTGTTAATGATACCTGGCGCTGGTTCGATTCCGGGCAGGAGACTACTGCAGCTGAGTTCGAGGCTTCCTACCGTGATCTGATTGAACGCACCAAGCAGAGCCTGGATGCCAAGCTGGTGCTGGTTGAGCCGTTCGTACTGCCGGTGCCGGAAGACCGTAAGGGCTGGCGTAAGGACCTGGACCCGAAAATTCATGTGGTCCGTGAGCTGGCCCGTGAATATGGCGCTGTATTGGTCCCGCTGGACGGACTGTTCGCCGCCGCATCGGTTAAGGCCGAGCCTGCCTTCTGGGCCGGGGATGGCGTACATCCTTCACCTGCCGGCCATGCGCTGATTGCAGAAGCCTGGATGAAGGCTGTAGGGGCTATAAGCTAAAGCGGAAAATAGC
Source organism: Paenibacillus sp. FSL R10-2771 (assembly GCF_038000205.1). Taxonomy (NCBI): domain Bacteria; kingdom Bacillati; phylum Bacillota; class Bacilli; order Caryophanales; family Paenibacillaceae; genus Paenibacillus; species Paenibacillus sp. FSL R10-2771. The sequence goes on along the minus strand of NZ_JBBOBM010000001.1, from coordinate 4,023,570 downwards.
AGACTACTCCCAACATATTGAGTTTGCTGCTCAGACCGGTTCCTGCGTATCAAGCGGACCGGTTTTTGGCATACGCCGGGGCGGATAGGTTGCCTTCTGAACGGAAGCGGGAGATCCGTGAATTTCACTCTGCTTAAGAAGGCTGTTATACTTGTATCATACATAAGGATGTGGAGGTGGAACCCATAAGGCGGCTACTGCTGATTCTGCCTGTTCTTCTGGTTGTTCTATTAAGCGGCTGCCAGAATGCTTTCGGCTACATTAATTCAAGATGGATTTCTGAAATTGATTTGACCTATAACTCTATAGAGAGCCAAGCGGAGACGGCTCCCTTTGAGTCCAGGATTTTCAAAGACGGCGAGTTCATGAAGACGATGGCTTCTGCCATGAATACAAGCAAGCGTATTGCGGGAGAGCTGGATTACGATGCGGATTTCCGCATGAAGCTGGTGTACGGGGACGGCTATACAGAAGAATTTATTCTGGGTCTGGGCGAGCAGGAGGGGAACACCGGTCTGCTGCTGTCCGCTGAGCGCAGCGGGACAGGCTATACAGTCTCCGCCAAGAATGCCGATAAGCTGCGCAGGCTGATCTTCAGCGGCGGAAGTCCAGCAGCGGCGAAGTCCGAAGCGGATGAGGCATCGGTGGTAACTCAAGGTCCGGTAACGGTCTCACGCAATGATTTATTCCCGGTCACAGGAAACAAGGAATTTCTGAACCTGCAGCTGCTGAAAGGCAGGTACAGCGAGGATTGGTCCAGCCCTTCCCCGCTGGCTGGACGGAGCTGGAGCGGGCAATTCCGGCTGGCCATTACGGATGAACAGGGCGCAGCACTGGGCACGTTCGCGCTGAGCCGGCATTTCAACGAAGAATTGAGCTTCGGCGATTTGTTCCAGATTCAGTTCGCTGATTACAACGGAGACGGTAATCCCGATTTTACGGTTGGCCAATATGGTTCTTCGAACGGATCATTGTTCAAGCTGTTTATAGTGAAGCCGGATCATTCGATCCAGGAGCTGCAGATTAAGGGGGCGGCATCCGGGCTGTTTATCAGTAGTCCTGACCGGTATTCGGTCAAGCTGGAGACAGTCGAAGGCGGTTTCCGGGCGGATCATTATGACAACTCTGTTGGCAGGCAGGTTGAGACTTCATACCTCTGGGACGGAGCCGCTTTTCAGGAAGTTGCCGGAGAATCAACAGATACGAGAGGAATGTGAACAGGATGACGAGCGAGACACTGCAGGATTTGCAAGGACTGAAGGCAGCCGGTAAAGTGGTAGGCCACACCATCGCCGAGATGAGGAAAAGTGTAGTTCCCGGAATGACGACTGCAGAGCTGGACGAAGTGGGCGCGAGGATTCTGAACCATTTTGGCGCGAAATCTGCCCCTAAGGTAACCTATAACTTTCCCGGAACCACCTGCATCAGCGTTAATGAAGAGGTGGCACACGGAATCCCGGGTCAACGGGTGATCCAGGCCGGCGATTTAATCAATATTGATGTCTCGGCCGAGCTGAACGGGTACTACGGGGACGCCGGAGTATCTTTTCAACTGCCTCCTTATAATGAGAAGCTGGTCCATCTCTGCCGGAGTACGGAGGAAACCATGATGAGCGTGATTAATCACCTCAGAGCGGGAATGAAGGTGAACGAGATCGGCAGGGTTATGGAGTCGGAGGCACACAAGCGCGGCTATAAGGTTGTGCGCAATCTGTGCAGCCACGGTATCGGCAAATCGTTGCATGAGAAGCCCTATGAAATCCTGCCGTTCTATAATCCGCGGGTAACGACGGTGCTGAAGGAAGGACAGGTCATCACGATAGAGCCATTCCTGTCTACGGGTGCGGATTTTGTAGAGCAGCAGTCGGATGGATGGACGCTCAGTGTGGCGGACAACAGCCGTGTTGCCCAGTACGAACATACGATTGTGGTCACCAAAGGCAAACCGATTATTCTGACAAGCGCCTAAGAGCTTAGCACCTAAGAACGAACAGATACGGTCTGCCCTGAAGAGGGTGGACTTCTTTATTATTGTATTCTACCAATGGAGGGACAAAGAATGGACAATCTACCGCAAGTCAGCAATGCATTCATGACGTTTATGAAGGAAGCACCGGAGCAGCAGAAGGCCTGGGGGGAAGTCGTGCAGAAGCTGGATGCAGCAAGTGCGCTTGACGCCAAAACAGAAGAAATTGCCTATATCTCCGTACTCGCGGCGGTCAGGCTGGAAAGCGGGCTGGCCTTTCATGTCAAGCATGCCAAATCACTCGGCGCTACCCGTGAGGAGATTATAAGCGCAGTCCTGCTGCCTCTTCCGGCTGTAGGCAATGTGGTCATTCAGGCCTTGCCCGTTGCTTTGCAGGCTTACGACAGCGAGTAAAATTACAGGACGACGGATATTGAAGGAGCGGGTAGCGTGAAAATTGCTTTTATTCTGTTTGACGGCATTACGTTTCTGGATTTCGCGGGTTTTTATGATGTAATCTACAGGCTGCGCCAGTTCCCAGCAGGGGGAGGGCTGGAGTGGGATATCTGCGGTCCGGCCGGGGAAATCACAGATGAAATGGGGCTTACGGTCAAAACCGGTAAAGTGCTGCCGGATTTATCAGTGTATGATCTGGTATTTGTGCCCGGCGGGTCCGGAACGAGGGCATTGCGTCATGACGGGAGCTTTATCTCCTGGCTTCAGGGAGCAAGCGGGGTTCCATATCTGGTATCCGTATGCACCGGTGCCCTGCTGCTGGGTGCTGCCGGATTACTGGAGGGACGAAGGGCCACAACGCATGCATCGGCATATGAGCTGCTTGAGCCGTATTGCCGGGAAGTGGTTCAGGCCCGGATTGTGCAGGACGGGAATGTTATTACCGGAGGCGGGGTCTCAACCTCAATTGATCTGGGATTATATCTGGTATCCTTATTTGCCGGCCGGGAGGCTATGGCTGCCGTGAAGCAGCAGATCGACTATCCGTATGATGCGCAAGGCGTTGTAATGTACTCCAATGAAGGAAACCATTGAAACCGGAGGGATGAAGGTGAATAGTGGCAAGCTTGCCGCATTGCCGTTTCAGCAGCAGATAGAGAACAGTGAACAATGGCCGCTGCTCGCAGAGGATTACATGAACCGGAGCGGGCTGCCGGGTCCGCGGGCGAACCTGAGCCTTGCCGGGGAGTTCTCCCGATATTACGCCCGTACTGGGCTTTCAGCACAGTCGTTGTCGCTGCTCACTTCCTGGACGGATATTTCTGCAGCGGAGGCGGAGGCTAATGACCCGGAGGAATTTCTTCCATTCTGTGCTTTACTGGCTTACGGTGCGTATTACGGATATGCGGAGCCGGGAGAAAGATCCGGGATAGAAGTCAGGCTGCGCAGGGCAATGAATGATTCAAGATGGCGCGTTCGTGAGGCGGCGGCCATGGCATTGCAGCAGATTGGAGAGTTCGGCTTCGGGCTGCTGCACAGGCTGCTTGAAGGCTGGAGAATGGAAGCGACCGTGCTGGAACTGCGTGCTTTTATTGCCGCGCTGGCGCATCCTCCCTTGCTTAAGGAACAAGCCTGTGCCGACTACAGTCTGGAGCTGTCAGAGCAAATCCTGAACGAGCTGCTGTCGGGCAAATACAGACAAGCCGATCCTGAGCATCTCCGCGTATTATCCAAAGGGATGGAGTATGCGCTTAGCCTGTTTGTTGCCAGCCAGCCGGATGCGGGCTTTGCCTTGCTGCGCAGACTGGCCGGGAGCGGCGATAAGCTGATGATCCGGATCGTGAAGAGTAATCTGGGGAAGAAACGTCTGAGTCAGAAGTACCCCGAGGAGGTCACGGAGCTCCTTGCAGGATTGACAATTATCTAGAATGTAACTATTATTGTTACATCTGCCGGGAAGCATTCTGGTCAGTATGAAGGAGAGATTCCCATGAACATCAGCACCCGGTTTGCGGTCGCTATTCATATTCTAACTTTAATAGACAGCAACAAAGACGGTAAAAGCACCTCGGAGTGGATCGCCGGCAGCGTCAATACGAATCCGGTTGTCATCCGCCGCCTTACAGGCATGCTGAACAAGGCCGGTCTGGTGGAGGTACGCCCCGGGGTAGCCGGTGCGAAGCTTACCCGGAGTAGCGCGGATATCACGCTTCTGCAGATTTACAAGGCGGTCAATGCAGTGGAAGAGGATTCACTCTTCTCTGTCCACGAGCATCCGAACCCGGAGTGCCCGGTCGGCAAGAACATTGCCGGGGCAATTATTCCCGTGTTCTCTCTTGCGCAGAAAGCGATGGAGAATGTGCTGCAGGAGGTTACACTGGATCAGATCGTACATCAAATTCCTGTTTCGTGAGGCAGAGGAGGAATATGGTATTCGAAACTCTATGCGCAAGCGAAAAGGCGCTGCTTTTTATATAACGGTATTGCTCGGGCTCGGGTTATTGTATCTGCTCATTTGTCCTTCTCCTACCCCTGAGCTCGCTGTACGCAAGAGCCTGCTGATTCGTGATCCGGCGGCTGCATTGGCAGGCAGGGTTACAGAAGGACGGATTAAGGATGATCCAAGGTACGGTAATCTGTACTTTGCTGAACAAACAGAGCGAAGCTACATCTATGTGAAGAAAAGCAGACTGGGCTGGAATGTAACCTCAAGCGGCACCGGCCCGTGATGTAAGATTTTGTAGACTGCCACAGAAACTTAAGGAAACTTTCAGCAGAGATTTATGTACTTTTAAGGTTCGGGGAGTATATTAAAGGTCTCCACCCCCCAGTGGATACATTTATGATAGACCCCGCCGTGCCTCGGCAGGGTCTATCTCTTTGTTTAGGACTTATAAATTCATCAAACCTTTATGTGATTTTCATCAGGCATTAAGCTTCAGCCTGTATATTAATCACATGACCCCCTTATAATAGACTTTGGCCCTGCCGGATCCCGGCAGGGCCCCTTTTTTGATTGATAAGAATTTATATGTTTTGGGGTCCCCGCAATGTAACTGAGTCATAATCGAAGCCAAAGCCCCACTTTGTGAGGCTATTTCATGAGCGGATCTATGCTTTACACATTATTCCAGATGGTTTAGACTGACACCATGTGTGGCTTACTGGAATAAGGGGGAAGAGCATTGATATGATGGTATTTTTGGCACTGATTATATGGTTCCTGTCGTTGCTGGTCTTTATGCTGATTATCCGCAAGGCCATTGATGGATCTAGGGCTACCTACAAACTGGACGAATTGATTCAGGAAATCCGGCTGCTCCGCAAGGAGATCAAGGAGAACAAGCATATTATAGACAAGCGGCTTTAGCGGCAGATAGGGGACTGTCTGCACCTTGATTTTACAAAGGAGTAAGGGGATATTGTACATGAAGAATCAAATTACAATCCTGGGAGCAGCACTGATTCTGGGTCTTTCTTTAATCGCAAGCAGTCTGATTATCAGCAACGAACGTGCATCCAGCAATGAAAAGGCGATGGAAACACAGATTGCCCAGTTGCAGACGGAGGCCAAAGAGCAAGCGGAACTGTTAGAGCAGACTGTATCTACTGCCGCTGAGAGCCCATTAATGACAATGTCGGAGGCAGCGGAATTTCTGCATTTAACTGAGAATGAGGTGCTGAATATTATCAAGGCAGAGCACGAGGTTCTAAAGTATAATGGTTCACTTACGGGAATTCCCTATATGAAAGTCGATGAGCAGTTCATGATTAACCGGGCGGAACTACAGAACTGGGTTCAGCAGGCGACGCTTGAAAAAAGGGTATATATGGGCACGAAGATTACCAATAGATGAGACTTGGGGAGTAAAGGAGCGCCAAATGAAATTTTATACATATTCATGGTATGAAGAAATGCAGGTGCGCGGCTTTATGGTGTTCCCTGAGATGGAGCAGGATTGGCTGGAGGATGTTGCGTGGCATGCTGCGGAGGGGCTCAGCTATAAGGAGAGGACGAGGGATTTCCTGGAATACCTCAAAGCGGATTTGCTGAAGTACCTTCCGGAATACTTCCATCCATCCATTCATGACGGAACAATCAATTCTACTTATCCAGAACCTGAGTTCAAAGAACAGGCGCAGCAGTGGCGTAATGAATACGAAGCCAGGATGAAGGTGCTGGATGATGAATACTACAGCGGTTATCTTTCGATTAAGGATAATCTCCCATTAAATGCTGTTCAGTTAGTCGAGAAATCTCTCCATGATTCCAGGGTGATTTCGTATGCTGTGACGTCGGAGGAGGTTGTGGAGATCATTCTGGACTGCGGCGGAGCCATGCATTATCAGTGTGATATCAGACTAACCTTTACCGGGGTGACCGGGTTGGTTCTGCCTGAACGCCTGAACAGAATGGTCTGGTTGTATACCGAGATCTATGCGGTGGAACAAGGGTTTGAATTACGGGTTCTGCTGGACCCGCCGCTGAGTGAGCTTAGGATTACTGCACAGGATGTATCATTTGAAATGCTTAGTGAACCCAAATACAACGGATGACTGCTTCGCAGCCTGGCCAATTGGCCGGGCTTTTTTATAAGAAGTTATGATATTCGTCTGTTGTAGATAAATTTCATTGAAATTTGGAGTTTATCCGTAGAGATGAGCCAATGTATGCGAAAAACCGAATATAATGTGCCACTGATAGGACAGATGAGCCAATGTATACGAAAAACCGAATACAATGTGCCATTGATAGGGTAGATGAGCCGAATGTATGCGAAAAACCGAATATAATGTGCCATTGATAGGACAGATGAGCCAATGTATACGAAAAACCGAATATAATGTGCCACTGATATGACAGATGAGCCGAATGTATGCGAAAAACCGAATACAATCGGAGCAATGTGCCACTGATAGGACAGATGAGCCGAATGTATGCGAAAAACCGAATACAATGTGCCATTGATTGATTAGGTAGACCAACCAAATGAGGTATGAAGTCCTCTATTTCCGCGGAAGTCAGCTGAATGGGGAATTTAAGGGATATATTCCTTTGATCTCACCGGATATAACTATTGGATTACCGCCTGATTCGCCTCTCCGGACGATTTTGAAAAGTAATTGACAAACATATAGAGTGCAACTATACTAAAGTTAGTTAATGTGTAACGGAAACAGTTACAAGCTTGAATGATGATTCTATAAACAGTCAAGACTAAGCAGCACTGAGCACGAACGGCACCGGAGGGTTTAGCCTTTTATATTATCCATATGTTTTTATTCAGGAGGGGTTTATATGACGACAACTGCAGCACTGCCGCAAGAACTGGAAATTGGACTTGTACAGATTAGAGTAAGCAATTTGGAGCGTTCGCTCACCTTTTATCAGAATGTAATCGGACTGAAGATCCTGCGCCAGCAGGGGCGTGAGGTTGAACTGACGGCGGACGGCGTGCATGTGCTGCTGGTGCTGCGGGAGATTGAACAGGCTCAGATTCTGCGCCGTAATTCGGCAGCCGGACTGTATCATTTCGCGATTCTGGTGCCCGACCGTCCGAGTCTCGGACTGGTGCTGCGTAATCTGATTGATGCGGGCATCGAGATCGGCCAGGGTGATCATCTGGTCAGCGAAGCGCTGTATCTTCAGGACCCGGACAATAACGGCATTGAGATATACCGCGACCGGCCGCGCGACACCTGGAAGTATGAGCCTACTGGCAATGTGGTGATGACTACAGACCCGGTTGATGTGGACGGCTTGCTGGCGGCTTCCGAAGGGCTGAACTGGACCGGACTGCCTGCGGGCACCGTGATCGGGCATGTGCACTTTCATGTAGGCGATCTGGCGGAGGCCAAGAAATTCTATGTGGATGCGCTTGGTTTTGCAATCACGGCTCATTACGGGGACGCTGCACTATTTATCTCGGCGGGCGGATACCATCACCATATGGGGCTTAATGTCTGGGCGGGACAAGGAGCTAAGGCGGCTCCGGCCAATGCGGCGGGCATCGATTATTTCACTCTGCTGCTTCCGGGCAACGGGGATGTATCTGAAGTGGCGGAACGTGTGAAGCAAGCGGGGTACCGTGTAGAAGTAGAAGGCGGCATCACTACCTTGAGAGACCCGTGGAATATTGGAATCCGGCTGCTTGTCAAAGGCTGAGAGGAATGAAAACTTGTCCATCTTCGCTCATTCCCCTATAATATGTGGAAATAAATGAGCGAAAGGATGAATCTTTTGCACAATTTCAAAATGGCTTATGTTGTCCTCTGTCACAAGAGCCCTCAGCAGATTAATTTGCTGATCGATCGTTTAACGGATGAGCATGTGGAGTTTTTCCTTCATGTGGATAAAAAAAGCGGTATCGAAGAGCAAATTATCCATCGCGAAGATATTCATTTCGTAGAGCAGCCGGTAGACGTACAGTGGGGCCATTACGGCCAGATTGAATGCATCCTGAAGTGTTTCGAACTGATCCGGGCAAGCGGGAATTATAACTATGTTCATATCATCAGCGGACAGGATTTGCCTCTTGCCTCCAATAAGGTGATTGCTGATTTCTTCAAGGAGCATGAAGGGCAGGAGTTCGTCAAGCATCTGCAGCTTCCGAATGAGGCGGAAATGTGGGGCTGCCTGTACCGGGTGTCTGTGTATTATCCGCGGTTCCTGGTCTCCCGGGCCAAAGCTGTCTCAGAGATCCGCAACCGTTATATCAATCTGGTGATGTCTGTACCCTGGCTTAAGCGCAGCCTGAAGGATCTGCCGGAGGCGCTGTATAAGGGCTCGAACTGGATGTCACTTACCGGGGGATGCATGCAGTATATCCTCGAATTCATCGCGGAGCATCCCGGATACGTCCGGTTGTTCCGGAATTCGTTCTGCGGCGATGAGATCTTCTTCCATTCAATTATTTTGAACAGTAAATATAAGGATAATGTAAGCAATGAGATCAAACGTTACACGGATTGGAATACCGGACCGGAATTCCCCAGAACACTGCGGGCCGAGGATTATGAACGGATTCGCGAACAGGGTGCAGGCTGCTTCTGGGGCCGGAAGTTCGATCTGGATGTCGACAAGGAGATCATCAGCGATATTCTGCGGCTGGCTTGAGGCTCTAACTATCTTAGGAGGCATTTATCATGAAAATAGCAGTCATTGGAGCAGGCGGCAAAGCAGGCAGTGAGATTGTGAAGGAAGCGCTGGACAGGGGACATGAGGTTACCGCTATAGTGCGGAACCCTGCGAAGGTAACGGACAGTAGAGCATCGGTGCTGGAAAAGGATATCCTGTCCTTGACGGCTGAAGATTTGCGGATTTATGATGCCGTCATAAATGCGTTCGGAGCGCCGTTTGGACAGGAGCATCTGCATGTGGAGGCCGGAAATGTTCTGATTGAGGCTCTTAAGAATGTGCCGGATACCCGGTTGATTGTCGTCGGCGGTGCGGGAAGCTTGTACGTGGATGAAGCCCGGACGGTGAAGGTTGTGGACACACCGGGGTTCCCGGATTTTGTGAAGCCGACAGCCCTGAACCAAGGTAAGAATCTGGAGATTCTTCAAACCACGGAGGGACTCCGCTGGACGTTTGTCAGTCCGTCAGCCAATTTTGCCGTCGGGGAGAGAACAGGTGCATATGTGAAGGGCAAGGATCATCTGCTCGTTAATTCCAAAGGCGAGAGCTACGTAAGTTATGCCGACTATGCGATTGCGATTGTAGATGAGCTTGAACAGCCGCAGCATATCGGCGAACGGTTCACGGTGGTGTCCGAATCCTGATCCTAAAGCTGCTGCTTCTGCAGTGAGGCGGCAGGATGGACGCTGGATAGAGAATATAGCGGGAGGCACAAGCGGAAATTCCGGTGTGTCTTCCGTTTATTGGCGTTTATGCAGTTGCTGCAAATAGCTGCAAATATAGGATATAATATTTTGAAAAAAGATATTCGGGAGATGATGGGGCTTGGAGACTTTTCTTGCTGTGCTGCTGATGCTCGGGCTAATCGCGGTATCGAATATCGTGAACCGTTTCATTCCGTTTGTGCCGGTTCCTCTGATTCAGATCGGACTCGGGATCATCGCCGCACTTGTGCCGACCGGAATACATATGTCCTTTGAGCCTGAACTGTTTTTTGTGTTGTTCATTGCCCCCCTGCTGTTCAATGACGGGAGACGGACACCGCGTGATGAGCTGTGGAACCTTAGAGCACCGATCTTGCTGCTGGCGCTGGGGCTTGTATTTGTAACTGTTTTTGTCGCAGGGTATGCCATTAACTGGATGATTCCTTCAATTCCGCTGGCGGCATCTTTTGCACTGGCGGCGATTCTGTCCCCTACGGATGCTGTAGCGGTCGGTGCGCTGGCCGGAAGGGTGCATCTGCCGAAAAGTATACACCGTATCCTTGAAGGTGAATCGCTGATGAATGACGCTTCCGGTCTGGTTGCCTTCAAATTTGCGATCGCGGCCATGGTTACGGGAGTTTTCTCGCTTCCTAAGGCATCGCTCAGCTTTGTAATGATTGCCGCAGGCGGTCTGCTGCTGGGTGCGGCGCTCTCCTTTCTGCTGATCCGCCTCAGTGTATTCATCCGCAGATTCGGTATGGAGGATGTGACGATCCATGTGCTGCTGCAGATTCTTACGCCGTTTATCATTTATCTGATCAGTGAAGAGATTGGCGTATCCGGCATCCTCGCTGTTGTGGCCGGTGGTGTAATGTACGCCATTGAGAAGGACCGGGCCGTATCGCCGCAGTATAAGCTGCAGCTTGTATCAGCCAGTACCTGGTCGGTGCTGCTGCTGGTGTTGAACGGACTGGTATTCCTGATCCTCGGAGTGTCCGTACCGGATGTAGTGGAGGTCATCTACCATGATCAGACGCTTAACAACTTCATGGTTGCAGGTTATGTGATGGCGATTACCGCGCTGCTCATTGTGCTGCGGTTCCTATGGGTCTATGCCTATTCCCTATGGGAGAGCCGGTTCCGCCGGGTAGAGAAGGCGCCGCTTAAGTCACAGGTCATTACTTCAATCTCCGGCGTGCGCGGAGCGGTTACGCTTGCCGGTGCCTTCTCCATTCCGCTCGTGCTCGGGGACGGTATCACGCCGTTCCCTGAACGGGATCTGATAATTGCGCTGGCCGCAGGTGTCATTCTGATGTCGCTGGTCATTGCCAGTATCTTCCTGCCGCTGCTGGCCGACAAAGAGGAGACCGTGGTGCAGACGATTGGCTACGGAAATACGGAACTGGCAGCCAGGAATGTAGTGATCGACGCCGGGATGTCGATGCTGCGCAGCCTGGTTACGGAGAGCCCGGAGCAGACGAAACAGCCGGTGTTACTGGAGTTCACAGACAAGATCGACCGGCTGTGCACCGCCAAGCCGGACAGTGATCCGGCAACGGAGCAGTTCCGGCGGCTGGGCGTTGAAGCCCGGCTGAGCGGCCTGGAGGCAGAGCGCACAGCACTGCGGCGGATGCTGGAGAACGGAGCGGTGCCCGCCCCTGTTGCCGTTAAGATGGAGGAGCTGCTGGATCATACGGAATCGCTGCTCTGCAGACGGCTGGATACGCAAATTAAGTTCACCGTAACTGAAATTCAGCGTCTGTTCTCCGGCCTGTTCTCGGGCCGCTTCAATGGGGAAGAGGGCCGGCGGGCGGTGCAGAATGCCGAAAGTGCCCGGACGGCGAAGATAGCGATGTGTCAGGCGGCCGTGTCAGCCGTCAGCGCCGGGATAAGCGACGAGAACCGGCTTGCCTCGCAGAAGGTCATCGACAAGTATGAGCGGCTGGAATCCCGGCTGGTGCAGGGCGAAGGCTGGAGTAAAGACGGCGTTGTCGATGACGAGAAGCTGGAGCTGAAGCTGCAGGCCATTCAGGAGCAGCGGAATACCGTGCAGGAGATGTATCAGAACGGGGCTATTAATCTCAAGATCGCGGGTAAGCTGCGGCGGTTCGTAGATCAGCTGGAAACATCTATATGGGAGGATTAATGAATTATGGGGGAATTGCTTGCTAGCGGGCTGCATTTTGCAGAAATTACTGAGGAACATCTGGCCGGTGTGCTGGATATCTATAACTATTATGTACTTAACACTACCGTATCGTTTCATACCGATCCGCAGACCTTGATGCAAATGCGCCAGTCTGTGCTGAACGGGGACCCGCGGTTTAAGTCATACGTCCTTCTGCAGGACGGGGAGCTGCAGGGCTACGTGCTAATTACCCGGCACAAGAACAAAGAAGCCTACGATACCTCCGGTGAAGTCAGCATTTACCTGAAGCCCGGTAGCGGAGGACAAGGTCTGGGCGGGCAATCGCTGCGGTTCATTGAAGAGCGGGCTAATGAGCTTGGGTTCCATGTACTGGTAGCTACCGTATGTGCAGACAATGAGCCCAGCCGCCGCCTGTTCGCGAAGCACGGCTACGAGCAGAGCGCTTTATTCAAGGAGATCGGCCGCAAGTTCGGCCGGTGGCTGGATATTGTCAGCTATCAGAAAATTATCGGCTAATAGTGAGCCGAACCCTGGAGCCGCTTAACCAGAATCCTGCACGAAATACAACATTCCATCCATGATATCGAGAGTAATTGGTAAATGTTGTATGAAATGCAGCATTTCCCCTTATCTGAGCGGTTACGAACAGAAATTATTGTATTTCATACAACAACTCTTACAAATCACCCAGTATCTATAGGTACAAGTTGCAATACGTACAACAATTAGGCTTGTGTATGTATACAGTTCAAACAATAATTAGCTCACTTGGCTACAGGGCGTCGACTTAGAGAGTTGAGAGTTCTGTGCTGCGAATTCCACGTACCGATTGCCAAATGTATAGACACAGTATAGTTACTGTTAATATTGCATTTAATACGGACGGTTTGGTGAACTTAATAGGGAAGCAGACATCGGTGTGCCCCCGTACAACGCAATAAGCCCGCTTGCCTTGCAAGGACCAGGTCCCTGCAGGCAAGCGGGCTTATTGTACGTTAAGGCGCACCGGTGGGCGGAGCCCCGGGGGAACAACTATCCGGATACGTGCTTCCTCCGGAACATCTGTCCCAGTACCTCGCTCAGCACAAGGCCGGCGGCGATGGCCCCGGACAGCAGCAGCGCCTGTACCGCAAACTGAATCCCCTGGTTGTTGTCACTCTCCACGAACTGGCGCATGGCATCATAAGCCAGGCCGCCCGGAACCAGCGGGATAATTCCGCCGACGCTGAATATAATCACCGGCATTTTGAAGGAACGCGCAAAAAATTGGCTGATCACTCCGACAACCACGGTGGCTCCAAAGGTGGCAACAACGGTATCCCATCTGTCATCCAGCTGCAGATACAGTATCCAGCCGATCATTCCGGCGAAACCGCATTGAAGCAGTGCGCGCACCGGCGCATTAAACAGAACGCAGAAGGCTGAGGCAGCGATGAAACTGGTTATGAGTTGCAAAATCATGTAGGACTACCTCTTTCAAGTGGTAATTAGAAAAGGGACAGCACGAGTCCGATGCCGGTTCCAATGGCAAAGGCGGTCAGGAAGGCATCGGCTCCCTTAGACAGGCCGGAGACCAGATGGCCGGCCATAAGGTCACGGACGGCATTCGTGATGAGCAGCCCCGGTACAAGCGGCATTACGCAGCCGATGATGATCTTGTCCATCTCTTGTCCAATGCTAAGCCTGACAGAGAAGAAAGCCAGCAGGCCGATGATAAAGGAGGCGATGAACTCCGCGAAGAAACGGATCTGGACCAGGCGGTGCAGATAGGTGACGGCGGCGAAGCCGACCCCGGAGATCAGCAGCGACGGCAGGGCATCCCACAGGCTGCCCTTGAACATTACGGTGAAGCAGGCGCCGGTCAGGGCGGCAGCTACAGTCTGCAGCCAAACCGGATAAGCATGCGCCGCGTCGTCGACAATCCCCAGACGCTCGCGGGCTTCGGCTGCGGTAAGCTGGCGTTCGCTCAGCCGCCGCGAGATGTCATTGACCTCTGACACTTTTTGCAGATCGGTCGTCCGTTCAGCTATCCGGAACAGCTTCACCGGTTCGGTTCGGCTGGTGGTGAACATAATGACTGTCGGCGTAACGTAGCTATGCGCTCCAGGGAATCCGAGCGATGCGGCCATACGGCTCATGGTATCCTCCACGCGGTAGGTTTCGGCGCCGCTTTGCAGCATGATTTTGCCGGCCAGCAGGCACAGGTCTATGATATCATGCGCGGTAGTATTGCTATTGTTGCTTGTGCTATCCAACTTCGTCGATCCTCCCCGGGAATGTTATCTATTCGATTGTCGCCGCAATGTGTGAAAATTTCAACCTTTATTCCATATATTCTGACGAATAATAAAATTTTATCAAGAAGATAAAAGGAATATACATTTTTTAACACAGAAGCATAGAAGCTCTGGCAACCGGACAGCCTAAGGACGCGTTCTTTGCAGTCCAGTCTAGTCTTCCAGCGTACATAGACCGGTGGCAACACCGCCGGAGACAATAGTCAGTATGGAATGAAAAAAAGTCTCTTTGGAGATCAGTACACCGCCGGCGCCGATAATTACGAAATCCGTCAGGAAAATAATCACTCCGACATTGAGCGGAATGTAACGTTTCATGAACTTGGCCAGCAGATCTGTTCCGCCCGTACTGGCTTTGAACCGCAGCATCAGGCCGAGCCCGCTGCCCATCAGGAAGCCGCCGATAATAGCGCTGGATATGGAACCGAGTTCGATATAATACAGAAAGTAATATTGCAGCGGCCCGAGCAGTTCGATCAGGAAGGATGAGGTCATCAGCCCCAGGATGCTGTTATAGAAGATATCCCGCTCCCGGAACCAGGCCAGCAGGAAGATCGGAAGACTGCAGACAATGATGGCCAGTCCGATTTTGATGCCGGAGATGTAATTAATGATGAGGGCAATGCCGATAATTCCCCCATCGAGTATTTTATAGGGCACTAGAAAAAAGTTGGTTCCCGCTGCAATCAGCAGGCTGGCCAGCAGAATAATGACATACTTGGGATATGAGCGCATCTTCAGCATCTCCAGACTTAAGGCATGTCTTAATAAATATGCACCGGTCTGGAAAAAAATAGCTATAAAACAAAAAATCCTGCTTGCGCAGGATTAGGGGTGAATTGCTCAGGCGTGAACCGGCTCTGGTTTCTTTAGCTGCAGCGGAGGCGGGATCAGCCAGCCTTTCTGCTTGTTCATTTTGAGCAGTGCCATGCCGAAGGCGGCCATTTGCGCGTGGATCTTCATGAACATTGCGCCGATATCCTCGCGGACCGACATGCCCATGATCTGGCTGCAGACCACTAGACTTAGCGATACTGCCCCGGAGAGGGCCGCAGCAATCTCAGGGTCGGAGAACCTTGCGCCTGCCGGGATATCCTCGAGCTTGACGGAGGGACGGTCCGGCAGTGCAGGCGGAGGCGCGAAGCCGTTCACCTTGAGGATTTTGTCACAGTCCTTAATTTCCTGCTGTGCCTGATCCATAAGATCATCGATAATCTTCTTCAAATCCTGGTCCCCGGCATGAAAGTGAAATGCCTGATAGGTAGATAAGGACATTTTGGCTGTTGCCGAGACCTGCCACAGATTGAAGATTTCACCATAGTGAAGCGGTTCATCTTTGGGGTTGCCGTTTAGAACTCCCATAATTACAGAACTCCTCTACAAATAGGTTATGAACGTAAATTAGGTTGTCCAGTGCAATCAGCGTTATTCAAGTGCACTAAATAAAGTCACAGTAAAGCAGGTGTAGCCCGATGGATTATATCTATAAAGTGCTGGAGAGCGACATGGAGCTGCTGGCTGCGGCACTATCGGAGGTTCAGGTAACGGTTGTGCTGAAGGAGGGTACAGAGGAGGTGCTGGAACCGGGGGGACAGATCAGAGCATACACCGCGAAATCTGTCCGGATCCGGGGATTATCGTATTGCCGGGAGGTACATGAATTCCGAATTCTTCCGGCAGAGCCTATGTAGACTCCCCGCTCCGTGGATAGAAGCGCTTCTGCAGCAAATTCAGCGGGAGTAACGCTTGCGGAAGCGCAGGGGAGAGATGCCAACCTTCCGGCTGAAGCGCCGGGAGAAGTAGGCTGTGCTCTCGAAGCCGGTGCGTTCTGCAATCCCGGATATAGGGATTTCTGTCTTGAGCAGCAGCAGCTTGGCCTGCTCCAGCCGGTAATCCGTCAAGTATTCCATAGGGGTCAGCCCATAGACACGTTTCATGCAGCGGGCCAGATAATTGTAGTGAAAATGCAGCGCATCCGCCAGGGATGCATTCGTGAGATCCTCCGTAAAATGATTGCGCAGGTAGGCTTCCGTCTGTTCAGCGATCTCTGCCGCCTGGCTGCCCGCAGTATCCTGCTGGGCCAGATCCATCATCCGCAGCATCTCTTCAAAGATGCGCTGCTGCTGCCATACGGAGCTGGAGCGCCGTCCCTGACTAAGCTGCAGTAGTTGCTCTGCCTGTCCGCTCCGTGCGAAGGGGTCCGGGAGAGGTCCGAACTGGGGTATGCGGATCGTATAAGGATGAATCAGGAATTGCCGGAAATGCTTCTCCCGCTCAGCATATACAGGATCACCTTCCGCTTCCATCCACTCACCGACCGTGTGAAAATGAACCCACGTGAAGGAGGTGATCTCCTCGCAGGGTTTAACTGAATAATGATAGCGGTCCGGCAGCAGAAGGAGGGTGTGCCCGGAGGTTACCGTCCACTCCTTATCATCCTCACCGATGAACAGGCAGCCTTGTTCTACAATAATAAGATCGAATTTCCCCATACGGCTGCGGTTTGGATGCTGCTCGCCGGGCAAATATACGGTATGGCCGCATTCCAGGAAATAGGGGAACGGCGGTGCTGACAGATGAATATAGGCAGGACTGGGTGGCATATCTGCTCCTTTCGCAAGCTCTTTTCTATTAGCCGGACTTCCGTGGAAGGTTGGTAATCCGAGTGTGAAATAGTACAAAAATAGGGTTGCTTATGATTCTGTTTTTTATTCATTTTACCGTCTATAATTGCAAATAGCGAGGATGAAATGAAAAGGGGAGAAAACACTTGAGTAAATTTGCAGATATTCAGCAAGCTGCGGACACAAGCCGGCAGGTAGCTATTCAGGATGAATTCTGGGGGCGTTATATCCGGCTGGTGCAGGATACCGTTATTCCGTACCAGTATGAGGCGCTGCATGACCGGGTGGCCGGAGCAGAACCCAGCCATGCCATTGCCAATTTTGAAATCGCTGCCGGCAGGAGGGAAGGCGAGTTCAACGGCTGGGTCTTTCAGGATAGTGATGTAGCGAAATGGCTGGAGGCAGTGGGATATTCGCTTAGCATCAAGCGTGATCCTGAACTGGAGCGTCAGGCGGATGAGATGATAGAGCTGGTCGGCGAAGCACAGCATGAGGACGGATACCTGAATACCTATTTTACACTCAAAGAGCCGGGCAAACGGTGGACGAACCTGCTGGACTGCCATGAGCTGTATTGTGCGGGACATTTCATTGAAGCGGCAGTGGCCTATTATGAAGCGACCGGCAAAGACAAGCTGCTGGTCATTGTGCGGCGGTTCGTTGACCACATTGAAACCGTCTTCGGACCGGAAGAGGGGAAGCTGAAGGGCTACGACGGTCATCAGGAAATTGAGCTGGCCCTTGTGAAGCTGTACCGGCTGACCGGTGAAGAGAAATATCTGAAGCTCAGCAGCTTTTTCATCGATCAGCGTGGACAGGAACCGAACTTCCTGCATCAGGAGTGGGAACAAAGAGGACGGGTTACGCACTGGACAGGTACGGCTACAAGCAGTGTGGATGTCAGTTATAATCAGGCCCATATCCCGGTCCGTGAGCAGAGCGTGGCCCTGGGACATTCCGTCCGTGCAGTCTATATGTATACAGCCATGGCCGATCTGGCCCGGCTTACCGGAGATGAAGCGCTGCGCGAAGCCTGCGTGCGCCTGTGGAACAATATGACGGAGAAACAGATGTATATCACTGGCGGAATCGGGTCAACACATCATGGTGAAGCGTTCACCTTTGATTATGATCTGCCGAATGATACGGTCTATGCGGAGACCTGCGCTTCGATCGGGCTGATCTTTTTTGCCAAGCGGATGCTGGAATTGACCCCGGACGCCCGGTATGCCGACGTGATGGAGCGGGCGCTTTATAATAATGTGCTCGGCTCCATGGCACAGGACGGCAAACACTATTTCTACGTGAATCCGCTTGAAGTATGGCCGCAAGCCTGCAGCTGCAATCCCGGCAAACATCATGTCAAAGCGGAGCGCCAGGGCTGGTTCGGTTGTGCCTGCTGTCCACCGAACGTGGCGCGCCTGCTGACCTCGCTGAATCAGTATATTTACACTGAGCATGGCGACACGCTTTATACTAACCTGTATATCGGCAGTGAGCTGAAGACCACACTGGGCGGCACAGAGGTTGCAATCCGCCAGCAGAGCCGTTTCCCTTGGGATGGAACCGTGACCCTGAAGGTTGATCCTGCGCAAGCCGGAGAGTTCGGTATGGCGCTGCGTATTCCTTCCTGGAGCGGGAACGCGGAGATCAGAGTGAACGGAGAGGCGTTAGGCGATGCTGCTGCAAGCCTGCAGCAGGGCTATGCTGTGATCCGCAGGGAATGGAAGGCTGGCGACGTGATTGAGCTGAAGCTTCCAATGGAAGCGCACCGCGTATACGCCCACCCGAATCTGCGTGCCGATGCCGGGAAGACTGCCATTCAGCGCGGACCGCTGGTCTACTGCCTGGAAGCGGCTGATAACAGTGAACCGCTAAGCTCGATTTCCTTGAGTAGAGACAGTAAGCTCATGGAGGTCTACGACAAGGAATTGCTTGGCGGAGCTGTGGTGGTGAGGGAAGCGGGCTACAGGGTAGACGGGCTGAGCTGGAACGGCGGTCTTTACAGCCGGACCAGAGCCGATGTGCAGCCGGTGGAAGTAACGGCTATCCCGTACTATCTGTGGGGCAACCGCGGCAGCGGCGAAATGAAGGTATGGATTTGGGAGTGAGCCGCAAGCGTAACAGACAGCAACTTTGGAGCGAGTTCGGCGTCTAACAAGCATCTGATACAGGGAGGATGCGTATGAAGCGGACATGGTTTTGGCTGCCGGTCCTGGCAGTACCGCTGCTGCTTGCCGCCTGCGGCGGGCTCGTGAATCCGGCTAGAGACAGCGGGTCTGCGGAGGCCGAAACTACCAGCAGGCCGGAATCAACTCTTAAGTCTGGAGAAGTCTCTCCGGATAATCCGAGCAGGATTGCTTTTGACATCGATGGCATTCATGATCCGCTCGTTAATGAAGAGATCAAGGCGAGCCTGAGAGATGCACTTGAGGGAATTGTGAATGAGGACCTTGAACAGTTTAACCGGGCTTTTGCCAGTATACGTCTGGCAAAGGCGAATGAATTCGCCTTCACTCCCGGCAGCATCACTTTCACCGGAGTCGATGAGATTTCGGAGCAAAGCAGCAGCAGAGTTGTCATGAATGTGCATGATGTCCGTACAACAGCGGATGGGGAAGTGAAGCACAGCTGGAATTACTGGTTCATGCCGGATAAGGACGGCAACTGGAAGCTGGTCACGATTGACTGAGGACCTGCCCGTTTAGACGTTTTACCTGCATCACAAAAAAGGAACCCGGTCGCACCGCCTAGGCGGACAACCGGGTTCCTTTTTTATACTCAAAGTTTAAAACATGCTAACTAACCCAATACAACTACAACCTGGTGAACCGCACCGTCGCCCACAGGAGCAATGATGTTGCCTTCAACAGCAGCGCCGTCGAGAGTCAGGCTGGCCACGCCTTTGGAGACATGGTTCGGGTTCTGGATCGAGATGACATAAGTGTCGCCGCGGAAGACGCGGGTAATCTCGAAGCTGTCCCACTCCGTAGGAATACAAGGATCAACCTTCAGACCGGCAAAGTCAGCCTGGATACCGAGGATGGACTGTGTAATCGCTACATAGTTCCATGCCGCTGTACCTGTCAGCCAGGAGTTTTTCGCTTCACCGTGACGTACAGCGTCTTTACCGGCGATCATCTGCGAGTACACGTAAGGTTCCATACGGTGAACTTCGCTGATGTCCTCCAGGTAAGCCGGAGCGATTTTTTTGTAGATATCAAAGGCTCTGTCGCCGTGTCCAAGCACCGTTTCAGCGATCATGATCCATGGGTTGTTGTGGCAGAAAATACCGGCATTTTCTTTATAGCCCGGAGGATACGTAGAAATTTCACCCAGGTTCACATAGTACTTGGAGTAAGGAGGCTGCTGCAATACGATACCGTAATCCGTATCCAGACGTTCCTGAACGGAAGTCAACGCACGGGCTGCTTCGCCGTTCTCCACACCGATACCCGCCATTACGCACATCCCCTGCGGCTCGATGAAGATCTGGCCTTCTTCGTTCTCCTTGCTGCCGATCTTGTCGCCGTAGTGGTCATAAGCGCGCAGGAACCAGTCGCCGTCGAAGCCGTGGGACAGCGTAATGGCACTCATGTTCTCGATCTTCGCAACCGCATCAGCAGCTACATCATCCAGTCCGCGCATGCGGCAGATTTCAGCATAGTCCGGTCCAACGAAGACGAACAGACCTGCGATGAACACGGATTCCGCAACGCCGCCTGCGATATTCTCAGTAGTCTGGAATGATTCGCCCGGCTCTGTGGAGAAGCAGTTCAGGTTCAGACAGTCATTCCAGTCCGCGCGTCCGATCAGCGGCAGGCCGTGAGGTCCGAGGTTATTCGTTACATGCTCGAAGCTCAGCTTCAAGTGCTCGAACAGGGTAGCCGTGTGATCCGGATTGCTGTCAAAAGGAACCTGCTCATCAAGGATCGAGTAGTCGCCGGTTTCCTTAATATAAGCAGCCGTACCGGAGATCAGCCAAAGCGGATCATCGTTGAAGCCCGAGCCGACTTCGTTGTTGCCCTTCTTGGTAAGCGGCTGGTACTGGTGATACGCGCTGCCGTCAGGGAACTGGGTAGCAGCGATATCGAGAATACGCTCTCTGGCACGCTCCGGAATCTGGTGGACGAAGCCGAGCAAGTCCTGGTTGGAGTCGCGGAAGCCCATACCGCGGCCGATTCCGGATTCGAAGTACGAAGCGGAACGGGACATGTTGAAGGTAACCATACACTGGTACGGATTCCAGATGTTAACCATCCGGTTCAGCTTGTCGTCACCGCTCTGGATCTGATATTTGGACAGCAGGTTATCCCAGTGTGCAGCCAGGGTAGCCAGGGCAGCATCAACCTGGGCATCTGTAGCGAACTGATCGATTACAGCCTGTGCAGGCTTTTTGTTGATAACGTTCAGGGATTCCCATTTCTCATCTTCAGGGTTCTCGATATAGCCGAGTACGAAGATGAAGCTTTGCTCTTCACCTGGTTCCAGGGTGATTTCCAGTGCGTGGGAGCCGATTGGCGACCAGCCGCTGGCCACCGAGTTGGTAGCTTCACCGGCAGCAACTGCCTGCGGAGCGTCCAGACCATTGTACATACCCACGAAGGATTCGCGGTCAGTATCGAAGCCGGCGATTTCCTTGTTTACTGAATAGAAAGCGTAGTGGTTTCTGCGCTCACGGTATTCGGTTTTGTGATAAATGACGGAATCCTTCACTTCAACTTCACCGGTGCTGAGGTTACGCTGGAAGTTTGTCATATCATCATTGGCATTCCACAGACAGAATTCGGCAAAAGAGAACAGCTTAACAGTTTTCTTCGCGTCGCCTGTGTTCTTAACGACAAGGCGGTGTACTTCAGCATTGTGGCCCATCGGTACAAAAGCAAGCTGATTAACGGAAATTCCATTGCGTTCGCCAGTGATGGAAGTGTAGCCAAGACCATGGCGGCATTCGTAGAAGTCCAGATCGCGTTTTACCGGCATCCAGCCCGGGGTCCAGAAATCACCGTCATCATACAGATAGTAGTAGCGGCCGCCTGTATCCAGCGGAATATTGTTATACCGGTAACGGGTAAGTCTTCTCATGCGCGCATCGCGGTAGAAGGTGTAACCACCGGCAGTATTAGAGATGAGGCCGAAAAATTGCTCGTTGCCGAGGTAGTTAATCCATGGATAAGGTGTTTTTGGGGTGTTGATTACATACTCTTTGCGAGTGTCGTCAAAAGTTCCGAATTTCATTAGAGACAAGTCTCCTTTCAATTGTGAACGCGCGTTTACAAAGCTGAGAAAAAATTCCCTCGGGGTAAGGGATTTTTCTGTACTAGAACATTACTGCTTCGGCGGCTGGCAGGAATCTCTTGCCACCAGACGTGCCGGGAAACTGATCGTGCTGAAGGTCGGCTGCTGTGAATCGCACAGCTCGATGACCTTCTCGACAGCAGCCTTGGACATTTCGTAAATCGGCAGACGGACGGAGGTCAGCTTGGGATGAATCCGGGAAGCGAGCTGCACATCATCAAACCCCGCGATTGACATATCCTCCGGCACGGAAATGCCATGCTCAGAGAACGCTTCCATGGCCGAAATAGCCATATCATCATTGGAAGAGAAGAATGCAGTCGGCAGCGGGCCGCCGGAATTCAGCAGCTTCTTCACCTCTTCATAGGCGGTTTCCTTGAGGAAATCACCCTGTAGGATGAAATTCTCATTCAGCGCAAGCCCATGACGCTTCAGCGTATCCTCGTATGCCATATAGCGTTCCCGTCCGGAGTACGTGTTCATCCGTCCGCAGATCATGCCGATTTCTTCATGGCCGAGACCGATCAGGTACTCAATGGCTTCAACCGTACCCTCATAGTCCTTGGAATTCACTATAGCCAGATGATTGCGGTCCAGATGCTCCGACATAATCTCCGAAATGTCATAATCAATCAGCACAAGCGGTGAGTCGAGACCGACCATTTCCCGGACAATCTCGATATCCTTCTGGGTGCCGACTATAATGCCGCCGTCAATCCGTTTCTGCAGGAAAGCCTGCTTCACCTTCAGGAAGTCGTCGGGAGAATATACGGTATGAATCAGAACATAACAGCCGCGGGCATTCGCTGTGTCGACAACGGCATCAACGAACGGTGCGAAGTAGTTATTCTGATAGATCCGTGTCGCGTTCTCTTTCTCGTTCATGCTGATTGCAAAAAGCCCGATCGTATCGGTCTTCTTGCCGGCCAGAGCCCGGGCGAAGCTGTTAGGCTCGTACTGATGCTGTTCAATGATCTTCAGCACCTTGGCCCGGGTCTCCTCAGGGACATTGGAATAATTGTTGATCACACGGGATACTGTGCTTCGCGAAACCCCGGCTAGCTTGGCAATATCTTCGCTTCGCATGGTGTACCCCCTCTATTGTAAACGCGCGTTTATGAACTCATTGTAAAATAAACCGGCGCGAAAATCAATCGTCCGCCCAAATAATTTTGCCTTGAAATATAAGAAAGATTATTTTACGCCAAACTTTATCCTTCAATTGCTCGCTGAAAGTAATCCCATCCCTTATGGACGTAATAACCGTTTCCACTTGCCGGATTCTCCGATCTGCGTTACAAATAAATGCATCAGTAAATAAGAGGGACTGGAGAGGACGAAATCAATGATTATACAGGAAATAGATTCGCAGATACGCAGGGAGAAGGAGGGATTACTATCTTTTACTCGTTAAAAAACCGCCTGATCGCGTTCTTCGTTGTGCTGCTGGTACTATCCTTCGGCACGATGTCGCTGCTGCTGTTCAACCAGTCACGCTCCATCATCCGCTCTTATATCGAATCCTCGGCACTGGAGAAAATGGACGAGTACGGCTCATTTATTAACATGGCCCTGCAGCAGAGCTATGACTTGTCCTCTCTGGTCTACAACAGCGATATCACCCAGAGGTGGGATGCCCAGCTGTCCAATCCGGCTTCAACCGAAGGGCAGAAGATGCTCTCCAATATCACCATGAGCAAGTTCCTGACCCAGACTACCAACAATTACTCGATTGTCTCCTCAGTGACCATCTACCGTCAGGAAGGGATGCGGATCGGTGCCGATAACCAGGTGGTTACGGATGCTTCGTTCAAGCAGGAGACGTGGTACCGCAATTTCATTGAGCACAGCAATCACTGGGTTCCGGCCCATACGGATCAGGTGGAGATTAAGGGGGCCAAGCCGTATGAGGTGGTAAGCCTGCTGCTGCCGATCGGGATTTTTGAACCGTCACTGGCCAAAAATGTGATGAAGGTCAACATTAAGGCGGACTTCCTGCTGGAGCCGCTCAATCGTATACATCTTGGTGAAAGCGGTACCATCTTTCTGCTCAACCAGCAGGGTAATCCTATTCTGTCCCAGCAGGAGTACAGTGCTTATCCGGAAGCGGCGGCGGAAGTCCAGCGGGTCCGTGCAGGCAAAGCCGCGCAAGGCGTTGTCTACCTGAAGGATCAGAAGGGAGCCTCACATATTCTGGTCTACAAAAAGCTGGCAATCACCAACTGGCTGCTGGTCGGCTTTGTCTCTGAACAGGATCTGTATGCCAAGCTGTTCAAGCTCCGCAACAGCATTATTGTATTTGCTTCCCTGATGCTGATTGCCGCCTTTGTGCTGGCTTACTGGATTTCTTACGGTATTACCAAGCCCCTGTCCCGTCTGGTGTCAGCCATGCGGCATGTCCAGAAAGGGGATTTCGCCCAGGCCGAGCGGCTCACTCCGCCGGAACGCAGGATACGGAACGAGGTTGACTACGCTACCGACACCTTCCGGAGTATGGTCAAGCAGCTGAGGTATCTGATACGAACCGAGTTTGAACAGAAGCTGCTGCGCCAGCAGGCAGAATATAAAGCGCTGCTGATGCAGATCAATCCCCACTTCCTGTTCAATACCCTGGAGCTGATGAGTAGTCTGGCTATCCAGCAGCGGACGAAGGAGACGGTTACGGTCATTGAGTCACTCGGCAAAATGCTCAGGTTCTCACTGCGCATTAGCGAGGATCTGATCCCGCTGCGCGAGGAGCTGAAGTATGTCCGCTATTATATGTCCATTCTGGACATCCGCTTTGGCCCGGGTCTCGATCTGCGGATCGAAGAGCAGGGCGAGCTTGACGATCTGGAAATCGTCAAGTTCCTGCTCCAGCCGCTGATCGAGAATGCGGTGAAGTACAGCTTCATTCACCAGGCGAATGCCAGGGTACTGATCACGGTAAGACAGGATAAGGACAGGCTGTATCTTGCTGTCGCTGATAACGGCATCGGAATGGCCCCGGAGCTACTCCGTGAGCTGAATGATCAGGCCATGCGCCAGCAGCTGGAGCAGCTTCTGCAGAGCAAGACCCATCAGATTGGACTTCGTAATGTGCTGGCCAGATGCTGGCTGTATTATGGCGATTTATTCAGCTTCAGGATAGATTCAAGCGAACAGCAGGGCACCAGCATCGAGCTGAGTCTGCCCATACAGAGGAGGAATGAAGATGTATCGTGTATTGATCGTGGATGATGAGCCGGAAATCCGCCAGGGCTTACGGCTGAAGGCGGACTGGGCTGGCCTGAATCTGTCAGTGATCGGTGAGGCAGGGAATGGCATGGAGGCAATGGAACGTCTGGCCTGTGAAGCGGTTGACATCGTAATCACAGATATGAACATGCCTGTGATGAACGGCGTGTCTTTCCTTGAGGATTGCCGCAGGCTCTATCCGGAGCTGAAGCTGATTGTAATTACCGGCTACGAGGATTTTCATTACGCCAGAGCTGCTGTCCGTAATCAGGCGCGTGATTATCTGCTGAAGCCGGTAGCTGCCGATGAGCTGATGGCCGTATTGCAGAAGGTGAAGGAGGAGCTTGACCGGGAGCGTAATGACCGTGATCAGCAGGCCGTAATCCAGTGGCGGCTATCCCGGTATTACATGGAGATGAAAGAGCATTTCCTTGTTCAGCTTGTCAAGGAGGACGTAGAGCAGGTGGATGCGCTGAAAGAGCGGGCCGCACTCTTTGAGCTGGGTGAATGGGATTTGACGGGAATTCATGTTGCGACAGCTGGACTCAGAGAACGGACGGGGGAGGCTCCGCAGCTGCCGGAGCGCACTCCCGGCAAGCTGCGCCTGCCGTTTGAGCTGCTGGGCAGGGAATTCGCGGGCAGGTACGGCAGTGGCTGCCTGGTGTTCCGCGATCCGAATTACCCCGGACTGATTCACTATATTCTGCAGGAGGGTCTGACGGATATGCCACAGTTCCGCGCGGATCTGACTGCTTGTATCTCTGCACATCTGGGCTTTGAGCCGGTCATCGGCTACGGCGGCGTCAAGCACGGATTCCACCAGTGGAAGGAAGGCTACATGGAGTCTCTGCTGGCCTGGAATCTCTCGGAGAATGCCGCTTATCCTCCGGCTGAAGGAAAGTCCGAGCCCGGAATAGTGCTTACAGAGGAGCTGACACGGACTCTGCGCCGCCTGCTGATTCAGGGGGAGTGGGGCTGCTTCGGCCAGACGGTCCGGCAGGAGCTTCAGCAGGCCTTCTCCCAGTCACGTTCCCGTTTCGTGAAGCTGATCTTTCAGCTCTATCTGCTTGTGGACGGAGCGGATGGGGCGCCTGCACATGGGAACGGTCATGCCCAGCAGCTGTGGCTCCATCCGGAGATGGTCCATAAGCTTGACTCAGTAGACAAGGCGGAGCATTTCCTGCTGGAGCTGGCCGGACGTGCACACCGTCAACTGCAGGAAGCAGGCGACCCCGATGATTCGGTGATCCGCACAGCGACGCAGTATATCGATAGCAATTACATGTATGATCTGAATTTGACCCAGCTGGCCAAACGGTTCAATTACAATTCGTCCTATTTCTCGGAGCTGTTCAAAGCCAAAGTAGGCCGAAGCTTCATGGCCTATCTGACCGACATCCGGATGGCCCAGGCCACGCATCTGCTGGTAAGCACAACTCTTGGTCTATGGGACATTGCCGAGCTTACCGGGTTCTCGAATGCCAGCTATTTCAGCTCCAAATTCAAAAAGATGTACGGGATCGCCCCTTCGGACTTCCGCCTGAACCCACCTGAAAAATTCAATAGTGAGCAGCCGAAGAAATAGCATTCAAGCGGGCTGCGCTACTTTCTATAATGAGCCTATATCCATTAAGAAGGAGAAGGCGCATATGAAGACAGCACACAAATCGGTTTTATGGAAAAGGAGCGGCACCGCTTACCTGTTCCTGCTTCCCTGGCTGATCGGCTTTTTCGGACTGACACTTGGCCCCATGCTGGGATCCTTTTATCTGTCCCTGACCAAGTACAACCTGCTCAATGCCCCGGTATGGCTGGGCTTTGACAATTACAGGCACATCTTCACGGCAGACGAATACTTCTACAAATCTCTTACGGTGACTTTCAAATACGTGCTTTTTTCGGTTCCGCTCAAAATGGCCTTTGCCCTTCTGGTCGCCGTCGTCTTGAACAAAGGCATCCGGGCGCTGGGCATCTACAGAACGGTATACTACATTCCTTCACTGCTGGGAGGAAGTGTAGCGATCGCCATCGTATGGCGGCAGATTTTTGACGGGGAAGGCCTGATCAACCACTTCTTAAGCTGGTTCGGGATTGAAGGTCCGGCCTGGATTGCCCATCCGAGCTACATTCTCTCCACCATCGTTACCTTGTCCGTCTGGCAATTTGGTTCTGCGATGGTTATATTCCTGGCCGGAATCAAGCAGATTCCTGCGGACCTGTACGAAGCGGCACAGGTGGACGGGGCCGGTAAGCTGCGGCAGTTCGGCAAGATAACGCTGCCCATGCTGTCACCGGTAATCTTTTTCAACCTGGTCATGGGGATTATCAATTCCTTCCAGGTGTTTACCCCGGGGTATGTCATTGGGGACGGACGCGGCGGTCCGGTAAATTCAACACTGTTCTATACGCTCTATCTGTATCTAAAAGGCTTCTCATTCTTCGATATGGGCTATGCAGCCGCTCTGGCGTGGATCATGCTGATCATCATCGGCCTGTTTACCTCGATTGTGTTCATGACCTCCAGGTTCTGGGTGTTCTACGGCGACGGAAAGGACGGGCGATAAATCATGGCTGATCAAAAGACGATTTTTAAGCTCGGCAAGCATGGTCTCATCATTCTGTTTGGGCTGCTGATGCTCTATCCGGTGCTATGGCTGCTGTCGAGTTCCTTTAAACCGAATGAGCTGATCTTCTCTGATCCCGGTCTGTGGCCGGCGAGGTTTACTCTGGAGAACTATGTGAATGGCTGGAAGGGGCTTCAGGGCATCTCGTTCAGCCGCTTTTTCCTCAACTCTGCTACCATCTCCGTGCTGTCGGTCATCGGCAATATTCTCACCTGCTCTTTGGCGGCATACGCGTTCGCCCGGCTGGAGTTCCGTCTCAAGAGTGTGCTGTTTGCCTGCATGCTGGTGACGATTATGCTTCCTTACCATGTGCTGCTGATTCCGCAATATATTATTTTCAGCAAGCTGGACTGGGTGAATACCTACTTGCCTCTGATCGTACCGAAATGGCTGGCGCATGACTCGTTCTTCGTGCTGCTGATGATCCAGTTTATCCGCGGCATTCCGAAGGAGCTGGATGAAAGTGCAACGATTGACGGCTGCGGACAAGGCCAGCTGTACTTCCGGATCATTATCCCGCTGCTGGTTCCGGCGCTGATCACAACGGCAATCTTTACTTTTATCTGGACCTGGGATGATTTCTTCAGCCAGATGATCTATTTGAGCCGGATCAATCTGTTTACCGTTCAGCTGGGCATACGTTCACTCTATGATCCCTCCGGATCATCCGACTGGGGCGCGCTCCTGGCGATGTCCGTGCTCTCCCTTGTGCCGATCATGACGATCTTTCTTCTCTTCCAAAAGCATTTCCTGGAGGGCATCGCTACGACCGGTTTGAAATGACGGGCTCAACTGAAATGCAGACCCGAAAAAACCACTAGCGGAGACCCGAAGAAATGAAATTCAACTCCGGTCAAGAAATGATTAGGATGGGAATGCAAGCGATTACAAAAATTCTTGGGGGGACATTTCAATGAAAAAAACGTTTAGCCTTACGCTGGCCGCATTGCTGCTGGCCGCAACAACCGCCTGTTCGGGTGGCAACAATGGCAAACCGGCAGCCGGCAGCCCGGACAATGCAGAGCCGTCTGTGGATCAGGTCGAGCTGCGGATTATGTGGTGGGGCGATCAGAAGCGGGCAGACAAGACAAACGAGGCGCTGCGCAAATTTGAGGAGAAGTATCCGAATATCAAAGTGGTCGGGGAGTTCGCTCCAAACTCCGGGTACTTTGACAAGCTGAACACCCAGCTGGCTTCGGGGACAGCGCCGGATGTGTTTTTCCTTGGAGGCAACGTAACGGATTACGCGGATAAAGGGGTACTGCTGGATCTACAGCCCTATGTCGGCAAAGAGCTTGATCTGACGGATATGGATCAGACGATGGTGGAATACGGAACGCTGGGAGGCAAGCTGGTTCATATCTCTGCCGGAGCGAATGCCAGAGGGATGGTCATCAACACCGAGCTGTTCAAACAAGCCGGAATGGACATTCCTGCGGACGGCTGGAGCTGGGAAGATTACGCCCGGATCAGCAAGGAGATCTCCGGGAAGCTGGGCAAGGGCTATTACGGCACCTACAACTTTACAGTTGAGGGCATGGACATCTATATGAAGCAGCGCGGCAAGCAGGTCTATGATATGGAGAAAGACGCACTTGGCTTCGAACAGCAGGATGCCGAGGATTGGTTCAACTTCTGGAACGACATGTCTAAAAACGGCGGGATGGTTACACCGTCCCTGCAGGTATCGAATCCTCCGGGAGACACAAGTAAATCACTGGTGGTCACAGGTAAAGTGGCAATGAGCCTCATTCCGTCCAACCAGTTCGCAGCCCATCAGAATCTGATCCAGGATACGCTGACGATGGTTCAGGTCCCGCGGGGTCCTAAAGGCACAGGTGTCGTATTCGAATCCAGCCAAGGCTTGTCCGGATATGCGAAGACGGAGCATCCGAAGGAAGTCGCTACACTGATGAACTACTGGATCAATGACCCCGATGCCGCGCAGATTCTCGGCAGTGACCGCGGAGTCCCTGTTACCTCCAAGATGCGTGACCTGCTGATGAAGGATGCCACTCCGCTGGAGCAGACCGTATACGACTTCACGAGCCGGGTGTCTGAGGCGACGAAGAAAGAGCCTTTTGCCATCAGCTACAATCCGCCAAGCTTCACCGAGTTCACCAAGCTGGCTGAAACCGCAGTGCAGGAGATCGGTTTCGAGCAGAAGGATGTGAAACAGGGAGTGGAGGATTTCTATAAAGGCGCTACGCAGATTTTTGGCAGCAAATAATGAGTTTACCGGAAGCAGACTGCCCGGGCAGTCTGCTTCTCTGTTTGGGGAAGAGAGCGAAGATACAGGAGGGAAGTACATGACCAGGGACTTATTACAACAGCTCCGCGAAGTAACGGCTGATGACCGGATCGGAGTGCTCAAGAAGGCGGCGGACCGTGGCGCTATGGAGCAATGGAGGCAGTCGGGCGTTGCTTTTGCCGCCTCATCGGAAGCGATGGAGAATGTCTATTATTCCGGATTGCATAAGCTTATGGATTGTATCGTGCCGATGGACGGCAACGGCCATGTTCTGCACGAAGGAGGTGTCTACCTCGGCAGCTGGCTGGAGAGTACGGGAACCATGAGCGCTGAGCTGCTGTCACGCTTCATGCCGGCGGTGGCGGAAGCGACCTTTCGCCTGTTCGCCGATTATCAGCGTGAGGATGGGCTGATTCCTTACAAAGTAACCCCTGCAGGACCGGCTTACCGGCAGATCCAAATGGTGACCCCGCTGGCCCGGAGTGTCTGGAATCATTACGTGCAGAATGGACGCAACAAGATGTTCCTCCGCTCGATGTACCAGGCGATGAGCAGATTCGACGACTGGCTGGCCAGCCGGCGCGATACACGAGGAACAGGCTGCGTGGAGGCCTTCTGCACCTTTGATACCGGACATGATCTGTCCCCGCGTTTCTGGCATATTCCGGATACACCCCATCTGGACGATGCGGCGCAATGTAACCCGGATTCACCGCTGCTGCCTTTTCTGGCCCCTGATTTAACGGCCAATGTCTACTGCCAGCGGCAGTATCTGTCCAGAATAGCAGAGGAACTTGGAGAGGATGGAGCTGAGTGGAAGGCCAAAGCTGCGGCCAGCAGGCAGAGCCTCTTCAGCCATTGCTATGACGAGGAGGATGAGTTCTTCTATGATCGTGACCGCGGAGGCCGGTTTGTGCGTGTGCAGTCGGATGTGCTGCTGCGTGTGTTGGCCTGCGAAGTGGGAGACCGCGATTTCTTTGACGCTGCTCTCCGGCGTTATTTGCTGAATACCAGCAAGTTCTTTGCCAAATATCCCTTCACCTCCATAGCGATGGACGACCCCCGGTTTGATCCGTTCTCCAGTTACAACACCTGGGGCGGCTCATCCAACTTCCTCAGTATCATCCGCGCGGCGCATGCCTTTGAGCATCATGGGCGTTATGTCGAGCTGACCTGGGTGATGCTGCCTATTCTCGCTGCGCTGTCCCGGATGACACGATTTGCCCAGACGTTAAGCCCTTGGACAGGAGAAGAGGGATATACAGAATCGTATTCCCCGGCTCTTCTGTGCCTGCTGGACTATGTGGAGCGGCTGTGCGGAATTATGCCGGTTGCCGGAGAAGAGCTATGGTTCACCGGACTGCTTCCTTATGATATGGATCATGGCCAGGAGGTAGCCCATGAGACAGGATACCGCCGGGCGGTAGATGGAACAGTCTATGAGCTGATCACTACCCGCCAGGGGGCAGTGATCTACCGGGACATGGAGGAGTACATGGCTTTTCCGTTTGGAGTCCGCGTAATCACGGACCGGAACGGGCAGCTGCTGAAGCTGATCGGGATGAGTATCCGTGAAATCGAGGGCTGCATCTGCTATCTGGGCCAGAGCCTCCCGTTCACGATTAAGGGCAATGAACAGCTGGAGTATGCGGATGGCGGCTTCAGCAGCATCAGCGATATTGGAGTGGTGCTGCCGGAATACCGGTAATTAAGTTGAACTTTACGCATTCACTCTTCCAGTTTCAATATTAACCTTTGTTCCTTATGGCCTAGTGTACTTTCCTAAGTACACCTTATATAAATATTGGCTTGCAGCGTGTGTGATAGAAAGGAGAGTTTTAAATGATAGATAACAACAGCTTACAGATCAGAGATCCGTTTGTGCTGCCGCTTGCCGGACAAGTACAGGGACAAGGACAAGGACTCTACTATTTGTATGGCAGCACCGACAGCAATATCTGGGGTAAGGGCACCGGGTTCGACGCCTACACAAGCAAGGATCTGGAG
Organism: Paenibacillus sp. FSL R10-2771; assembly: GCF_038000205.1. Classification (NCBI taxonomy): domain Bacteria; kingdom Bacillati; phylum Bacillota; class Bacilli; order Caryophanales; family Paenibacillaceae; genus Paenibacillus; species Paenibacillus sp. FSL R10-2771. The sequence goes on along the minus strand of NZ_JBBOBM010000001.1, from coordinate 3,991,341 downwards.
CATTGGGAAGGACCGTTTCCGGTATTCCGTCCAGAGGCGGATTTCTACGCCGAGCATAATTTCTGGGCTCCGGAAGTCTATGCCTACGGCCGGAGATACATCATGTTCGCCACCTTCCGGCGCAAAGACAATGATCTGCTGGGGACGGCAGTGCTTGCTTCGCCACATCCGCTTGGCCCTTTTACCCCGCATAGCGAAGGTCCGGTGACCCCGCAGGACTGGAGCTCCCTGGACGGAACGCTCTATATAGATAAGCAGGACCAGCCATGGATGGTCTTCTGCCATGAGTGGCAGCAGACTGGAGACGGGGAGGTCTGCGCCATGCGGTTAACGGAGGACCTGCGGAGTGCGGAAGGAGAGCCGGTTATTCTATTCCGGGCATCGGAAGCCCCATGGTCAACACCGTTTGTATCCAAGCGGTATGCGGATCAGCTCAATTATGTAACAGATGGGCCATTTCTGTTCAGGTCAAGTGACGATGATACGCTGTACCTGCTGTGGGCCAGCTTCATTAATAACACCTATGCGCTGGGCATTGCCCGTTCCGGGAGCGGCGAGATAACCGGACCGTGGATTCATCAGGAGGAGGCACTCTATCAGAAGGACGGCGGACACGCGATGGTATTCCGGACCTTTGGCGATAAGCTGATGCTGGCCATCCATACACCGAATCAGACTCCCGACGAACGGCCGGTATTTCTGGAGCTGGAAGAAAGCGGCGGTGTGATGAGAATGAAGGAATAGGTGTTGGAACGCTTTTAAGCAATCTGATTCCACCGGCTCTACATCGGACACCGTGCCCGAATGGCAGGTTGTCTGCTAAAAGACACTCGCTTCATGTTTAACTGTATTTTGTACAACTAAAACGGGCGATTTTTGCCCCGTGGGAGTTTTAGCTGCACTTCATACAACTAAAAATAACAGCTACGCCCCAAACGAACACTTTTCTCAATTTTAGTTGTACAGAGTACACTTATCCTAGCTCATCCGGTTTTTCGCCGTCTTTTAGCTGCACGAAATGCAACTATTCCTTATGTAGTAAGTATAAAACCTCGTTGCGAGGGGAACGTACGTTTTGCTATAGTGGGCTCATGATTAATGATTTTACTATAGAGGAGATGTATTCCAATACAGCTGGGTTGTACGTATCTAATCGTCCGTGATATGAAGAGTTCCATTGCATTTTATGAAGCGTTGCTGAATATGAAAGCAGATTCCCGCAAGCTGGAGCGTTGGGCACAATTCCACTGCGGGAACACACTCGCGTTATGGAATCCGGAATTCGATAAGGAATTGATCCGCACGAATAGCGATGTGTCGGAGCATTTTAATGAGGCGTATTTGAATTATAAGCAAGAAAGTGAGGTTCGATACGGGAATAATGTGATCCTTAACTTCAATGTTACTGATTTGAATGCAGAGTATGAGCGGGTGAAGTCACTGGATATCGGAGTAGTATCTGAGATTTTCTATATCAATGTTGTGCGGCCTTATCATTGCTTCATGATTGAAGACCCGGATGGGAATCTAATCGAAATCACAGGAGATTATCATGCAGATTCTATTAAATACTAAATATTTACAAGGTAAAATATACCTGATATATTAAAAATGCTCATATAGACCGTTTTGAGAGGGAAGGAGACTTGCTTATAGACTCCAATCTGCCGGGTAAGTGTGAAGTGCAAATAGTCTGCTGCTCTGTTGAGCCGGACTACGCCAAGCGAGTGCTGTGCGTTTCGTTCAGACCGATTCCCCTATACCCAAAGAATTAAGGAGGATATTAATAAATGCGAAAATTAAAAACGTTGATCGTGTTTCTCTTCGCAGCAAGTTTCTTGTGGGTCTCCGCTCCTTCTGCGCATGCCCTTTCTCTGGCGCCGGGATTTAATTCGCCAGTAACTCTTACTCTGCAGCCGGGACAAACCACATATTTGCTCTGTACAGCCTCCGCCAAAACGATTAAAGCCGTTGTAGAGAATCAATCGGATACGGGTAAAGTGACGGGACCTTATTATTTCAACATGAGCAACCGCGGCCAAATCCAAATGGGTACAATGAGCGGTGCCAGTGCTGTACAGGATCTGTATTTCAGCTATTGGGACGGCAGTACCGGAAATGCGCTGCTCTATCTGAATGCGACGGATACTACGGTTCCTATTCAGGTGAAAGTGACCTTTTATAATTTAAGCAACTAATATAAGAACAGGCGATAATCCGTCAAAAGAAAAGATTGCTACTCCATTGCGGAGTAGCAATCTTTTTAGGGTTATAAGAGATTATTCAATGTTAATTAAACTTTAAATCACCCCATCTCCCCCGGCAGCTTTGTCACATGACTCATTTACAAATAGTTCCACAAGAAATATGCTATCCTTATTTAATACTGTGTAATCACAAGGAGGGCAACTGATGAAAGGGGCTTACCTGAAGTATTTTGGCGTGGCGATCATCGTGCTGGGGGGAATTGCTTGTATTCCAGTGGGATTCCATTTGGGCGGTGTGCTTGGTGTTGCTATCTTCCTCGCCGTTTCCTGCATAGCCGGTATGTTTTTTATTGGCTTTGGTGAACTTGTCTACTCCATGCAGCGAATCGAGCTGGAGATTGCCGGGGAACGTCCGCAGTATGATCCTTTGACCGGACAATATCAGGTACCGCCCAAAGATAACGGCCGCTGATCATGCGTGCACAGTTTGAAATTTAATCTGATTTGTCCAACCTCATAAACTCCTCTAGCATATTCTATGAGTAGAAGATTAGAGAGGAGGAATCACCATGGCAACGATTATCGACACAGGGGCCAGTACTGCGACAACGGGCAGTCAGACCGTATCTATTCCAATTCTTTCACCTGCGGGCAATTTGATCTTGGCCGAGTTTGGCCTTGCTACTGTAACTTCGGGGGTTGTATTACTGAGTGCCTCCATCGGATTTCAAACTACGCTCGGCGTACCCAATGTAGTCTTCACATTGTACCGGGACGGGCAGCCCATCTTCAATATGGGCTCCAGCGGCCTTGCGCTTTTAGCCATTCAGCCTATTACTATTGCTTATATGGATAGAAGTGTACCCGCTGGCTATCATGCATACAGCTTGGGTGTCGCCAATAACAGCTTGAATATCCTGCTCAATGCAGCCAGTGTTACGGGACCCGTGACATTCTCAGGAACCTCCATCGGATAAAAGAAATGCATAGAACAAACCCGCTGAACTCCGGTCCGGCGGTTTTTTTTGAGTGTATATACAATTTGTTCCAAAGCAATTATGATTTACTTAAAGATTCTGAACTCTATACGAGGAGAGGGGCTGTGAGAAATGATGGCAACAGGTTTTGGGTCATTGCTTGCCGGCAGTTTTAGTATATTTTTCTTTTTAGTCTGGATGGCATGTCTGGGGCTCGGTATTTATTTATTCGTTCTGGTAGTGAAGCTCGCGCGCAGAGGAATTGTTGCATTGGATCTGTACAATCATGCCAAGAATCTGGAAATCCGCAACCATTACGAATCCGTTCACAAAAAAGATGAGTTCTAAATGATACATAGCCAATTGGAATTGGAAGTATGGATGCCCTGCCTGAAGGCGGGGTGTTTTTTTGTATTTCGGCGGATTCTCAGCCATTTGCATATTATGGTAAGATTTATTATACTCCCAGTATGTAAGTTTTAAATTTGAAATACATGGAGAGGAGTTTGATCGGGTGAAAAAGAAATTAACCGCTGCGCTGACTGTTTTTGCTGTACTTGGAGGAATGGGGACGGGGGTATACGCCGGAGCCAATCTGCAGGAGATCAAAGCTTTTCTGAACCCGGGAATTAAATTCAAGGTAGATGGCCAGCCTGTGCAGCTGAAGAATAGCAGCGGTGCAGTGATCGCTCCGATTTCTTATAAGGATACTACGTATCTGCCAGTCCGTTCTGTGTCGGATCTGCTCGGAGTTACCGTTAAATTCGATGCCGCCTCCAATACCATTTCATTAGGCGAGCAGACGGAAGGAGTCTCGATTGCAGCCGGTTTTGACTCGTCGTACCATACCAAAGATCCTGACAAAACCGTCTATAAAGATAAGGACTATAAAGATGTCCATTTCGATAATGGCAGCGGCACTCGCGGCAGCTCGTTCATGCTCTACCCGAACAAGAAATATCAGAAGCTGTATATTCAGGTCGCGGCGATCGGCACTGATATTAAAAACTTTACCGTGCAAGACAGCGATACGGATACGGTGCTTAAGAAGCTGAACATTACCCCTGAAGAAGGGCTCGTAACCGTAGAGGTGGACATTGCCGGAGTAAGCTCTATCTATGTAACCGGAGACGTACAAGACGGCTCATCCATGTTCGTTCCATTGACTACTTCCTATTATAAATAACTATAGAAGAACCCGGGAGACTTTTGTCTCTCGGGTCTATTTTTTGTTGGTGGGGGTAGCTGTGACAGAAGTGTCGTATCCCCGGTCGGTCACATAATTCTCTATGCTCCAAATCCCCAGCCTCGCAGACTTAGCCTGTTTCTCAGTGGCTCTGAGCTGATCCACATATTTCACATCCGGCGGATACACGGCAACCCTGGCCAGACCCTTTGCAATCAGCATTTCATTCACCATCTCATCACCGAGATAGACATAAGCCAGAATCCGGCCGTATTGATCACGTTCAGTCACATCCATTTCGACCCTAACCGTTTGCCCGTGCAGAAGCTCCGTTAAGTATTCACTGGCCTCAGGGCCAAAGGGCTGAACCGGTGTATTGGCGCGCTTGGTTTCAGGAGTATCAATGAGCAGGAGCCGGATTTTGTCCACCGTACCATCTTCGAACTTAACTTTGAAAGTATCTCCGTCGGTCACAGATAGAACTTCAGCCTGAGAAGGATGTGTAAGAACAATCGTGTCCAGTGTTTCAAAGGTATTGTCCGGTTCATCTTTCGACAGGACAGCTGTCACCAACGAAATCGTAAGAGCTAATACAATCAAGCCGTACCTGGTAAGCTTCTTACCGTTATTAGATTGGAACATGTGCTAATGACTCCTTTGCCGTGAATATATCATTCCGGTTCACTCAGCCGGAGGATCTTTTGGATCATTCTTAGATTTGCCGGGCCTAGAGAAAACAACTCCAAAGGCAATACCCAAGGCTATGCCCAAAGGCAAATTATCAAAAGCCATCCAAAACACTATACCAAAACATAAGCCCAGGGCGATGCCTTGGGAGGAGTCTTTTTTCTTATCCATATCCATGTCTCCTTGAATAGATGTAATTAAAATCAAGCAGCTGATTGGCGGAATAGCATAAAGGGTATTATCCGGTAAGCCTGCATATCTTACTGGCAATGTTAGGCCTAGAACGCTTAAGGAGTGAAGCTGTGTATACCAAAAAACTAATCTTGACCTTATCGATGATGTTATCCATGTTGGCAGTGAATGCCTGCAGTAATCAGCCGGATGTGCCTGCAACTGATTCTATGCAGACCTCTGTACCGTCCGCCGGGAACAATGGAGTTACGGCTCAGCCGGATGCTTCTGCCGTTTCCCAAGAGCTGCCGGAGAATCTGCCGGAGGATTTCCCGCTGCCGGAGGATGTTCAAATCAAGCTATCCCATTCTGAAGAGAACGAAGGCAAAAAGACAGCTCTTCTGATCTTCACCACAACACAAAGCATGGATACAGTATCGAAGCTCTATCAGGATTATTTCTCTTCAAGACTCGGAAGCGATTCTGCACAAACCCTTGATGATAAGAACCTGATTATCCAGGGTACCACCAAAGACAATAAGCAGAGCTGGTCGATCATCGGCGGTTCTTTGGCTTCCCAGGAAGGTACTGTAGAGCTAAATGTAACATGGGCGGAATTATAAATTAACAATCCTGTTTAGTGATGAACATCCGTTGGTGTATGGTCAGGAGAGACCGGCGGATGTTCTGTTTGTATTAGTGTATTTTACCATACAATCCCCCGATATTAATCCCGCTTGGACCAGAGAATGGCAGCAATAAGCCTGAATTCCCTTCACTTGTTACGCTTGTCCCCTAAGAGAAGCTGCAAAATAAAAGAGCCTGGCAATTAGCCAGACCCCTGAAATCCTATCAATTACGCTGGAGTAACAAATATCCGCTGATGCTTGAGGTTTTTTTGCGGAACACGATTCTGAAACCGATGTCGTTGTCCTGCAGACAGGCTAAGGCCGTTCTAAGCAATCCGTTGGTTCTTAAGCTGGGCAAGCAGGGTTCGGCATTTCCGATAACCCGGCTGGCGGTAATTCTGCGTGCAGATCCGGGCACTAACGGGTTCCGGCTCCAATTGATCAACACCAAATCCGGCTGACGAGTCGCCATGCTAATCTACCCCTTTCTATTAAGGTTCTTTATATAGAATGCAGGGCAGAGAGTTTTGTGCTGGACAAAGGCGGAGAGAAACAGGGGAGAGCCATAGAGTACGAATGCAATTTTGTGCAATAGACTTGGTTAACAGCTAATTGTTGAAAAAAATACGCAGAATGGGGGAGAAAGTGTCGAATAATGTAAATAAGTAGTATACGCTGTGGCGTGAGCAGTTATATAATTAATTCAATGAACGAAAATCAGTCAGGCGGTGTTATGGTTTGTCATGGGAACCTGTTGGCTTTATGTTTTTCTCAACAATAGAAACTCTTGCTCTATATTATCTCATTATGTCGCTCTTTAGATTTAAATGGAAATGGTACTTATGGCAAGTATTATTCGTTATTTTACTAAATAATCTTCAAAGCTATTTGTTAAGAAATGAGCTCGGGATGGCGAATATCTCGCCGCTCATTCTAATATTGATTTTCATCCTGTTCTTCTCCGCTGTGGTCAGGATGCCTCTAATTCTATCAATCATTGCTACAATATCAGGTTACGTTATTTTTGCTGTGATTCAAACGATCATAGTCCTTCTAGTATTTGGCTCCATATCTGATATTTATGCTAGCGTTGGGAATGGATATTTTCTGCAACTCCTGACTTCTGCCGTTGTGTTCTTTATCTTCAGTTATGCTTACCGCAAAGGGAAAGGATTCACTTTTGATCTGGATAAACTAAGACTGAAATTAGAAGATATTCTTCTGTCTGTATTGATACTAGGTTTTGTGATAGGCATATCAGTACTGCTCTACTACAATGATATCCTGTTAAATGCTGTGATCTTTGTGATCATGTCTGTATTCCTTCTATATTATTCAACCAGAAAGGAGAAGGAAGATGCTTGATATCATGTCCGCGAAGCTCGCTACCGGGATAAAAAATATTGTTCCGGAGCACCCGGCGTCCTATGCCGTTTTAAAGTTTGCTATTGAGGTAGTCCTTAATGTGGTATTTATTATGGGTCTCACGTTGGCTGTATCCCTTCTGACCGGTAGGACAGGAGAAGCCATCCAGATACTGATCTCCTTTGCATTATTACGTCAAGTATCTGGAGGAGCACATCTCAAATCCGGAACAGCATGCGTCTTGTTTACGACAACGTTGTTTACGCTTTTGTCCTTTATTGAAGTTAGCCCCTCATTTATTCTGCTTATGAACGGTATCAGTCTTATAGTGGTTCTATGGCTGGCCCCGATTGGAATCGAACGTCAGACCCGGATTCCAAGAACGCAATGGCCCAAGTTGAGAATTGTAGCTGCACTACTTGTGACAGCTAATATATTTATAGCTTCACCAGCTATTGCTGCCAGTTTTATGGCACAATCCATTAGTCTGATAGTCGCTAGAAAGGAGGTGAAAACCTTACGATGAAATCACTGCAACGTAAAGCTGTTTACAAACTTGCTTCTGGTTTGTCCGCAATGGCCGCTCTTCTAGTTTTGGTTACCGCTAGCGTATTATATGTAAATCAACCGGAAGTCCCTGAAGAGTTACTCAATTAATATTGGAGCTGATCCCTTTGAGTAGTATATCTGTCACAAGAGACACAGAGGGAAACACTGGTGTATTCTCACTCGATATTGCAAAAATAACTTATATGGAATTTGAACGAACTATCTATAGGATAATCGTCCATACGTACGATCAAACCTTTTATACAGTAGGTACGCTGAAATATTGGCTTAACACCCTAGCCAGTTCAGGATATAATTTCGTTCTTGCGGATAGAAACACGTTAATACAAGTCACCAATATTATCCAGATGGATAAGACATTTCATATCGCTTATTTCGGGGAAGACCACAAAGGGGTCGAACAAAAGTGTTTTCTTTCAGAAAAGGGTTACAAAGAAGTTCTCAAAAATGTTAAAACGTCCGAAACGAATATTAAATTTGTCGAGCTACCGGAGTGGTAGCTCATTTTTTTTATTCGGTGAAGTTAAAGGGAGCCCCTAATCACTCAATCCCTTGCCGTTCAAAATATGCGGCGTATACTTCTCAACCCGTGCTGTACGGGTTTTGGATTGTTTGGGGTCTGTGAAATAAGTGATATATTGTCTTTTTCGTCCGGGGGTTAGGGCTTCAAAGGCTGCTTGCAAATCCGGATTCTCATCGAGCTTTGTTTGAAACTCTTCAGGAATCTCATACTCCGTATCCTTCTTATAATCCACTTCCAGACCAGCGGTTTCAACCTCTATGGCATTATAGATATAGTCTTTAATAGTAGCTTCCCTATCGGCTATTTCTTGAACCGTATTGAACCGGATCTGACGCCCGGCCTGCACATTCCTGGTTTGCTGAATTAGAATGCCCTGGGGATCAGGCAGCAAGGAGCCTTTGACGAACATAATCGCACAATATTCTTTGAATCCGTGGATTAGAGCGATATTCCCGCCTTGAAACGTATAACAAGGAACCCCCCACTTCAATTCCTCTGTCAGCTGACATCCATGCAGGATCGCCCGGAGTTTCCCGTATTCTTCCTTCCATTGGCTTGCTTTATTAAAGAAAAAATCCACTTTAGGATTCATTTCACTACCTGTCATTCAGGAACACCTCTTCTTTTGATTTATATATTGTGATGGCTATCCTCACTGGCAACTTTACGCTCGAAGTCTGTGATGAAGTAACGGCCGGATTGAGTTAGCCTGCTGCCGGTAACAACGGCCAACTTTATGCGATTTAGTAAACCGCCCCGTTTAAAAAAATAATTGTAGCCCAGTCTGCTTTATGTATCTCTTCCAGGGCAGCGTAGAAAGCTTTCTTACTAGTGCCTATTTCCCGGGCGGCGATTGGTATAACAATATCATTTTCGACTAGGAGGGTACAAGGATAGCAATTATCATGTTAATGGTATTTGTGGTGACTCTTATAACAGCGTGTGGGTTATACCTGGCCAATAATAGCAAGAGATCCGGATTTTATGATTTTTGTAATAGTGGAATTATACCAGCAGGTTATGTTGAGAATATCCGATAATGAGGAGAGGTTCAGATGGCTACTATTTTTAATGACAAGAACGTTTCGTTTGAACAAAGACAATCCCCGGTTCCTGAGTTCGCCTGGCATACAAGCAGGAAGCTGGCGGAGATGGCAGGGGCGAAGCAATTGCTTTTTGAAATCAGGTCGCTTGATCCAGGGAAGTATTCGTATCCATATCATTTCCATAGAAGTGTAGAAGAGGTATTTGTAATTATTTCAGGCCGGGCTACGCTCAGAACGCCAGCAGGGTTTCAGGAAGTGCAGGAAGGTGATACGGTGTTTTTTGAAACGGGGCCGGAAGGGGCGCATCAATTATTTAATCATACCGCAGAGCCTTGCAGGTACTTGGATTTACGTACGAACCTGGGGATCGATATTTGTGAATATCCGGATTCCGGAAAGATCAACATTCTGCCGTACGAGGAAATCTATATGGCGGAAGAGCGGGTGGACTACTATGAAGGCGAGGACAATGTTGCGGAGAAATGGAAGTGAGCTGGCGTGCAGTCCGGGAGCAGGGTTAAAAGCCCTGCCGCCAGTAATGGTTCGCAGGGCTTTTTTTAATTTTTTAAATTACGCCTTCTCCTCCAATAGCGGTTGCTGTGAATGCTATAGGCCCAAAAAGATGTATAGGCAAGATACTATCATTTTGGATGATCAATTCATAGTTGTGGATTCCAAGATAAGGACCATCAACCCACAGAACATTTAATTGGATATCAGTGTTTGTAGTAAAACGAAAAAAGGAACTATAAATATCGACCCCGGCACGCCGGATGATAACTAAAAATTGACTATTAGCAAGTGCAGTAAGACTAAAGCTGCCTTTTAACTCGACTCTACTGGAGAAAGAGGCAGGATTAGCAGGACTAATATTTACTTGCGCTGTGGCTAGAGCCGCGCCTGCTCCAGGAATCCCCGCAACCGTTACAGCAGAATTGAACGGGTCTAACGGGATTTTTGCCTCTGAACCATAACTAATAATTGTCGCCATTTATCATCACTCCATTTCATCGGTATACGTTAATATATTGTAAATCCGCAAGTATATATTGGACGTAGTTCCTGATGATTATATACATTTAACTTAAAAAGAGAGAAATGAAATAACAGCAAGTAAAATCAAGTAAGGATCTTCCATTATCTTTAAAATAAATGTAGGGTGATTGAAACGGGGTGAAATGACGAATGTACGAGTGGCAGAAACAAATTCAAATCATCGTTGATGAAATAGACATATGTATTAAAAATTATAATGATGAAGCCTTGACACTACGCAATCTTTCCCGCAGGCTGGGTTATTCCGAATTTCATACTACGAGAAAATTCAAGGAAATATCGGGTATGCAATTTAGGGATTATCTGCGGCATAGAAAATTAGCCTTTGCGCTTAAAGAAGTTCGGGATAGTGAAAAAAGCCTTTTAGATATTGCCTTTAATTATGGCTTTTCATCACATGAAGCGTTTACCAGAGCCTTTAAGGGAACCTATGCTGTAACCCCAAGTAATTTCCGGAAAAATCCTAAGCCAGTCGTTCTTCGTACAAAATTAAACCCGTTTGACCGCTACTTTTTTGGATTGGGAGAGATTGGGATGATGAAATCTACAGATGATGTGAAAATTTATTTTGTAACCATTCCCGCTCACAAATTTTTGCACATTAAAAACTATGAGAGTAATGGGTACTGGGATTTTTGGCAAAAGCAAAATCTTATCCAGGGACAGGATTACGAAACCGTCTGCGGCTTACTCGATAGTATCAAGGGCAAATTGGATGACGATGGCGGGAGTGAACCTAATGGGGGCAGCGGTCAGATTATGGCGTATATGAATGACCCGGACGGCAGACTCTGTGATTGGGGTATCCCGCGTACAGAGTGTTATGGTGCACGGCTTCCTTTGGATTATAAAGGCGAAGTACCACCACAAATGCTTATGGCTGATGTTCCGGAAGATAAATATATTGTATTTGAACATGGGCCATTCGATTATGAGCAGGAGAATCGTAGTGTGGAGGAAAAGATTGAACGGGTAATGGCAACTTTTGATTTTGCAGGCACGGGTTACTCATTTGATACTTCCGCCGGTAGGATGATTTACTTTTATTTTAATCCGGAACGGCATTTTAAGTACATCAGACCTGTGCGGAGCCACCTTTAAAGAACACGCTCCCGCGGCTGGCAATATGCGCGTTTTGATTTATATGAAATGAAATAATATCAGAAATTTAAAGGTCACTGCTTTTAAAAGGGTGGCCTTTTTCTATGTCCTGGGAGGTGGTTACGCCCTAAGTGTGGATGGAACTTAAAGGGCATGAAGAATGACCGTTTCTGCACTCATGCGGCTACACAGAGACGTTTAATAGAGGAGATGATCACAGATCATTGTTGATAACTTCGCGGGGGCGGCGAGGCGAGTACGGGAATGGAACTGGCTGTTATGTTATGCAATTGCTCGAATCAATTCATCCGCATGGTGGCAATCATTATATAGATTAATAGGGGCTGTTATACCCCCTATTGATTACTTCCGTTTCTTACGGCCAATTAAGCCGCCAACGATCCCAAAGATCAAAATACCAACAAAGGCAAATACAATCCAAAAAGCTATACGCACAACAATCACTCCTTTGAATAAACAATACGATAATAGGTGGATTTTCGCAATGAAGGAGGCAGGAGCTATTGCCTTTTCTAGTCCATTTAAATCTACAGCATCGGAAAAAAGAATATGAAAAAGAGAAGAAGCATAATAATACTGCTTACTCTACTGATTACGAGATAAGCCTTACTTGGTTCGGAGTCGCCCTTTACCATCCAACCATAACGCGTGTACCAGCCCAATGACGGAAAGAAAATATTGATCAGTGAAAGTGCTATGAAAAGAATAGCGAAGCCCACCATCTTCACCAACTCCTTTATCAAATTTAGGCATGAGCGGAACCTCACTTATCTTTAGGGGGCTTTGGTTTCTCTGCCTCATACATGGAGACTCCAAATATAAGTCCTAACCCGCCACCAATGGCGATGTTGTCAAAAACAATGGAGAATGCAATACCAAAACTGATGCCTATAAAAAGCGCAGAGAGCAATCTTCTATTATATTTCAACACGCAGCACCCTTTTCAATTATTTAACATTTGTACGCCGATCAGAGATTTTAGTTTCGAGGGGGATAGCCCCAGGGAGGGAACAGACATGAAGCACATAGTTCATCCTCTCTGCACCACCGGATCAACCCAGGCGGACGAGAAGACACCGGCAGTAAGCTTTTGGGCTGCAGCAAGAAAGCTTCTCGGGGCTCAGGTGGAAAAGGCATAAAAAAAGAGCTGCTTTCGCAACTCTCTCATGAACTGCCATTTACTCTGGCATGATCCAAACGATCTCACAGATGCGTACAAAGAATTTTCTGCCTCTGGTATCCAATACAACGTGGTCTGGCTTTACATCCATCAAACAGCCGCTAATCCCGCCGCGAGTGGTTTCAAGTACCACCTGCTTACCTTTTACAGACATTAAGGTTTCAACGACATAGGGATCAATTGGATAGACCATATGGCTTGCGGCATCTGTTGATGCATTGGATACATTTGATTATTCAGCACTTTGTTACCTCCCAAATGGTTATACCTCATGCTATGCAAACGCCTAATTAAAGAGCTAGGCGAGAGCCCATTTAAGATAGGTACTAAGCGTTATGACACAAATACGTTAAAATAATAATTCAACGGAGGGAATCGTTTCGGACAATGTAGATTCTAATTGTATCGTAATCAGATGTCCCGATGAACTTGCTGAAATGGCAAGAGAGTTTACCAATAGAATTATTAGTTTCCATGCTGCGGATATGCAAGACCGAGTCATTTTAGAGAAAAGTGAACTGAACTGGGTGAAGGAGTTTATTTCAGGAGAAGTTGTTGGTCAGGCCGAAGGCCATCGACACGCGACCAGATAATCTCAGCGCAGGGAGGCCGGTTAGTGTTAGCTATTAATTACTAATGATATACCATAATAATATATAAGTTATTCCGAAGAAAAGGATTACACCCAGTATTGAGATGGCAAGAAGAATAAGGATAACTTTATTTCCGTTCATAAATGCACCTCTTAAATAAAATACCTCTCCCAATTTTTAGTGTAGGGGAGAGGTCGAAGCGAAAGATTGGGCAAGCCCTCACAACTCGATTGTAAAGGATTGGAAGAGAACTATCAAATACACATTTAAATGTAGGCTACCTAATGGAGACAAAACCCAATCAAACTATCTAGGATACAGCGTAAGCCGGGGTATGGTGTCCACCGCCTCCCAATCCACAAGCAAACGGCGGGCAGAAGACACCTGAACAACTGCAGGAAGCAGCAATTGTTTCATTAAAAAGAGTTGGTCGCGGTGATCAGATCAAGGAGGTGAACTAAACATGGACTGATATCCTTATGGCGGTTTCCCAGGTCCTGGACCGGAATTCACACAGATGTTTACGGAAGTTTTATTGTCCACTGACAATCAAGCGAAACTTGCCGGTGGCATCCTTTTGAAAAAATGTCAGGGAGTTGTGAAGAAAGGGACAGTCATTGGCAAAATTACAGCTGCTTGAGCTGATCAAGGCAAGAGGGTAGCCGTTTTTGATGGAAAAAACGTCCCCAATCTCAAAAAGTTGAAGAGATGCTATAATCAAAAAAAGACAAAACCCTTATAAAATAAAGGTTTTGTCAGGTGATGCAATATAGGACGGATGGGGTTCGAACCCATGACCCCTACCCTGTCAAGATAGTGCTCTCCCGCTGAGCTACCGTCCTGCAACGAAATTTATAATACCATACGATGTGAGGGAATGGCAAGAATTTTTTATAACGAAGAAATAGACTGGATGTCATATGGGGTTTAATGGAAATAAATAGGAGGTATTGCTATGCTACTCTGGGGAAGCGGATCACGGCGGAAGAGAAGAAGGCCGGCCGTGATTTGACAGGTTAGATTAATCCCTTTACTGGCGGCAGATGATAAGTTAAGGTGCAGGTCCCGCTGAATGTGAGCGGGGCTTTTTTGCAGCGAAAAAGTTGAGCGACACAGAAAAGATTTTATAATATAATGATGGCAATTGTCTGGGAATATCTCTCAATCATTCCATTATACATAATGAAGCCGAAGGAGTTCTTCTAATGATCGTAACTTTGCATGAATCTGAAATGCCTGAGGTTAGTCTTAAGTATGTTGTGATTGTCATGAAGCAGGGTGAGGACTGGGTTCTGGTGCGGCACCGCGAGCGGTCCACATGGGAATTTGCCGGAGGACATATTGAAGCAGGAGAGAGTTCTGATGAAGCTGCCGCCAGGGAGTTGTATGAGGAAACAGGCGCTGAGGCGTACAAGTTATACCCTATATGTGTATATTCGGTCAGAAGTGAAGAAGTACCCGCGAACTACGGGATGCTATACTTTGCAGCTGTAGATAAGTTCGGCCCCCTGCCCCCATATGAAATGGAGGAGATTCGCAGATTCAGAGAAATTCCGGAAACGGTTACGTATCCGGGGATATATCCGACGCTAATCGCGAGAGTAACTGAATATATCAAGCAACTGAGCGGAAATGCCAATGAAAGCAGATCTATTGAACAAGTGGAATTTGGTGCGCAATAATCATACCATTGAACGGAGTGATTGCCGTGTCTATGCCTACTCATATTGTGGCGGTCGGCGGGATTGTTGAGAATGGGCAAGGAGAAATTTTGCTGGTCCGAACGTTTCATGGCGGTTGGGTGTTTCCTGGAGGGCAAGTGGAGGCGGGAGAGAATCTGATGGATGCGCTAACCCGTGAAATACAGGAGGAAAGTGGCATCCTCACTGTGGTTGACCAGCTGATCGGCGTGTATTCCAATACGGGGATGTACAAATGGCATGACGGTGTAACCGATGTCCCGACCAAAGTGATGCTGGACTATGTGTGCAGGCCAATCGGCGGGGCATTAGCAACATCGGATGAAACATCGGAGAGCTGTTGGGTCAGCCGGGATAAAGTGCTTGAGATGATTACCAGCCCTGCTATCCGCACCCGTTATGAAGCTTATCTGGCATTTGACGGTACAGTCGCTTATATGGCCTACCAGACCAAGCCCGAATTTACAGTAAGTCTGAGCAGGAAGATATGATGCAGTACCATATAAGGAGATTATAGATGAACGTAGAATATGGGAAATTAACTTTTCTGGAGATTAAGCAAAAAGCAGCCGAAGGCTATATGGCTATTATTCCAACTGGCTGCACGGAGCAGCAGGGGCCGCATGCGACGGTGGATTTTGATATCTGGCTGGCTACCGAGCTGTCTATTGAAGCAGCAACTATGGCAAATTTGAGCTACGGTGTGAAGTCGCTGGTAATTCCGACGATTCCATTTGGTCCAACTCCCGAGCACCGCAATTACGGCTATGGCTACATCGACATCCCGCAGAAGGTATATGAGGATGTGATCTATGCGGTTCTGGTTTCACTGGCTGACCAGGGCTTCAAGCAGCTGGTGATTATGCGCGGCTGCGGCGGACATATGCTGAACCAGGTGGCTGTGAAATTTAATCAGGAGTATGCAGGAAAAGCCAGGGTTCATCTTCCGCATCATCCGTTCCATGGTGTCTGGTGCACACATGCCGATCCGCATATTCCGGGTGGTCATGCTGATAGCTTCACCACATCGCTGGGACTCTATAAACATCCTGAGTGCATCCGTGAGGAGCTGATTGCCAATCCCGGCAGCAGTGAACCGGACTGGGATGATCCCGGACTCGACTTCACCAGGTACTCGGCAACGGGTGTCATAGGTGATCCGACTCATGCCAGTGAAGAATTAGGCCGCAAGCTGTGGAAGGGCTCTGTGGAGGCTATCGCAGCCGAGCTGCAGAAGATTGCTGCGCAGGCTGTTGAAATTACTACGGCTGAAGCTTCCAGGCTGTAATGCAAACATAGGCAAGCAGCAGAGAGACACATGCGAGATAGTTAAGCCCCGTAAGCCTCGTCCATGTTACCGCACCAGCGGCTTGGAGAAGCCAGCGGGGTTATTTCTATTGATCGCGGTGCGAAGCGAAGGGTGTTCTACAGCTTTTTATGCGAGAGATTATGGTATAGCTTCTCAGGTCCGAATTCCGTGTGAGTTTGTGAACGGCAGAGAATAAGGTAGAATAGGGACACCAATTGCTGTGAGAAGAGGTTAGTTTATGAGCGATGAGAATTCGAAGTTTAAGCGGCTTGGAGAGTATCTGAAATCACGCCGGGACCGGCTGCAGCCTGAAGCTGCCGGGCTTAAGGAAACGAACAGCCAGCGCAGAACACCCGGACTACGGCGGGAGGAAGTGGCGATTCTGGCGGGTGTCAGCAGCACCTATTATACGTGGCTGGAGCAAGGCAGAGAAGTTACTGCTTCCAGAGAGATTATGGAGAGTCTCAGCCAGGCCCTGCGCTTGACCCCTGATGAGCGGACGCATCTGTTCGAGCTGTGGAATCCAGGGAACCCAGATACAGTTCCTTCTATTAATACGGTGAGTCCCGGGCTGAATCCGCAGTGGCGGGATATTATCAGCCAGCTGTCTTATCCGTCTTTTATTACGAATGAGCGGTCCGAGGTTCTGGCCTGGAATGATAAGGCGGGTGAAGTTCTTAGCAATTTCGGGAAGCTGCCCGCTTCCGAGCGCATTATGCTCCGTCTATTGTTTCTCGATCAGGGGCTGCGCCGCCGGATGCTGAATTGGGAGGAGTTCGCGCTCTATTCAGTAGCTGTGTTCAGAACCTATTATGACATGCATCTGCACGATCCCTGGTACAAAGACATGGTAGTGAAGCTCTGTGAGGACAGTATGGATTTCGCAGAGATGTGGAAGCTGCACAACATTCAAGGCAAAAAAGTAAATCGCGTAGTCATACAAAGTCTAAGCACAAATCAGTCTGTGACCTATGACATTAACTCCGTTGCGAGTCTGGCCGATCATCCGGGTCTGCATATCTGTATTTATACACCTGTGGTGGCAGAGAGCTGAGAATCGAAAGGAGTCACCTGGACGGCCGGTCTGTTTCTATTTCTGTTCTGTGCTGTTCTGTTACCTGGTAATGATCTTACTAGCATAAACGTACTGTGGCTGCTCCATGGCAGGAAGGTTAGAATAGGGACATATCCGAAGAATCTTTCACCGGGAAAAGAGGGAGACAACCAAATGCAGACAAGAACACTCGGAAACGAAGGGCTGACAGTATCGGCTCTGGGACTAGGAACGATGATGATGCCGGAGAACGAAGAGTCGGTAAAAGTGATCCATGGGGCACTCGACCTGGGAGTAACCCTGCTGGACACAGCAGATATCTATGGAGATTTCGCGCAGCAGCGTTTTGGCAGCAATGAGAGGCTCGTGGGCCGCGCACTTAAGGGCAGACGGGATAAAGCGGTTATTGCGACCAAATTTGGCATTACGCATACTCAGGGCCCCAAGGGTGATCCGGCTTATATCAAAAAATCCGTAGATTCCAGCCTATACCATCTCGGTATGGATTATATTGATCTGTATTATCAGCACCGTCCTGATCCGAACACACCTATCGAGGAGACTATAGGCACGCTGGCTGAACTGGTCAAGGAAGGGAAGATCCGCTACATTGGCTTATCGGAAGCTTTACCTGAGCTGATACGCCGCGCACATGCGGTACATCCCCTTACGGCACTGCAGACAGAATATTCGCTCTGGAGCCGGGAGGTGGAGGATGAAATACTGCCGCTGGTCAAAGAACTGGGCATCGGATTCGTTCCTTATAGTCCGCTGGGCCGCGGATTTCTGACCGGTCAGATTAAAAGCTTCAACGACCTGCCGCCGGACGATTACCGCCGTAGCTACCCGCGGTTCCAGGGAGCGAATTTCGCCAGGAATCTCGAAGTGGTCTCGCTGATCGGGCAGATGGCAGCCGAGAAGGACTGTGCTCCTTCGCAGCTTGCGCTGGCTTGGCTGCTTGCGCAGGGTGAGCAAATTGTGCCGATCCCGGGAACAAAGCGGCTGGATCGGGTGCAAGAGAATCTCGGTGCGTTGCAGGTAGTATTGTCAGCGGATGATCTGGCCCGGATCGAGCGGATCTCCCCGCAGGGTGTTGCAGCCGGAGGGCGCTTTCCCGGTCATTAAGGGCTGAATAGTTGAGAGTTGCAGCAGCATCAGCTACGCATTGAAATCCAAAAGCGTTCTTATCTGCACCGCTTGTTTTGTAAGCGGTCTGCGGATAAGGATGCTTTTTTGAGTTGCGCCGGCATATCACCAGTGTTCGGAATCTTGTGAAAACGAAAATAGGTAACATGTAAAAGGTAGTAGGTAGTAGGTAGTAGGTAGTAGGTAGCAGGTGACAGTAACAGGTGACAGGTGACAGGTAACAAGTAATAGGTGACGAGTAACAGGTAGCAGGTGCACTGGAACAAGTGTTCATCGCAAAAGTGAAGCGGACTGAGAGGACCCTATTTCCCGAAAAAGACGCTTTTTGAGGCTGAAACGGACTGAGATTCCGTTATTTTGTTCATCCTGCCCCAAAATGAGGGGCGGCCGGGCATATAAGAGATTCTCAGTCCGATTGACCCGGGAATCTGCCTGATTTGCAGGAATAGAGGAATCTCAGTCCGCCTCATCAGCCAGCTGACGAGGGGATGATGAAGTTTTCCGCCTCAGCGCTGCAAGCTCTTAAGCCGCTCGGTCTCCTCCTCAATCCGCGCCACATCAATCCGTTCGAACAATAATTCCAGCCCCTGCACCCGCTGATGCGCCGGAACGTCTACCGGCTGCCAGACAGGCTGTTCAAGGGCCAGAAACCCCCTGATCTTGCCGCAGGAGAATGGAATGAACGGGTTCAACAGGTTGGATAGATTAGCAATGATCTGTACACAGGTATACAGCGTGCTGGCACAGGCGGCGGGGTCATTCTTAATCTGCAGCCACGGCTGCTGCTGATCGAAATATTTGTTGGCCTGGCGGATATGGGTGAAGACATGCTCGAGCGCTTCTTTGAAGCTGCCCCCCTCAATAAGTCTCCCGGTCTCACTGTACAATGTATTAATGCTGCCGGCCCATGCGGCATCCAGTGTGCCCTCAGGCACCTCGCCATTCCAGAACTTATTCACGAATACCAGACTGCGGTTGACGAAATTACCGAAGGCACCCAGCAGCTCGCTGTTATGGCTGTAGATGAATTCTCTCCACGAGAAGTCGGCATCCCGTTTCTCAGGACCGTTCGCCGTCAGGAAATACCGGATGGAGTCCGGATCGTAGCGGCAGAGAATATCTGGTACCCAGACGGCCCAGTTACGGCTTGTGGAGAATTTCTCCCCTTCGAGAGTCATGTATTCACAGGAGAAGATACGGTCCGGCAGATGAAGGTCTCCAGCACCCAGCAGCAGAGCCGGCCAGATCAGGCTGTGAAAAGGCACATTATCCTTGCCATGCACATAATAGGCTGTAATGGGAGGGTACCCGGCGTCCTTGTTCTCAGTGGATTCAAGCCAGAAATCCTCCCAGCGGTTGCCGGTCCCGGCAGCCCACTGCTTGCTGGCGGACAGATAGCCGCTGACCGCTTCAATCCACACATAGATTTTTTTGTCCGTGAAGCCATCTACAGGAACATCTACCCCCCAATCCAGATCCCGCGTTGCGGCGCGGTCCTGCAGTCCTTCCTGCAGATATCTGCGGGTTAAACGCACAGCATTGTCTCTCCAGCCCTGCGCAGAATCCACATAATCTGAGAGTGCGCATTGGAAGCTGGACAGTGACAAATAATAATGCAGGGTGGAACGCAGCACCGGCGGGGTTCCGCAGATTTTGCAGGTACGCTCCAGCAGGTCAACCGGGTCGAGTATCGTAGAACAGTAATCACATTGGTCACCCCGGGCCTGCTGTCCGCAGACCGGGCAGATTCCCTCTACATAGCGGTCCGGCAAGTAGCGCTGATCCTGCTCACAGTAGCATTGGAGCGTAGACTTCTGGTACAGATGGCCGTTATCCAGCAGCTTAAGGAACAGCTCCTGCACCACACTGTGGTGATGCTCCTGATCGGTCCGGGTGTATAAGTCATAGGTGAATCCAAGCGAACGGAAGCAATCTGTGAATTCCTGATGATATCTGCTGGCGAATTCACCAGGGGATACACCTTCCTGCGCCGCCTGCACAGCGACGGGAGTACCATGGCAGTCACTGCCGGAGACATACAGCACAGCGTCGCCTTTGGCACGGTGATAGCGGGCCAGGATATCTCCCGGTAGAATACTCGCAAGCCTGCCCAGATGCAGGGAGCCATTGGCATACGGCCAAGCCCCTCCGATAAAAATGTTTGTCATGTCATTGTCCTCCTATAAGTTTTGTTGACAGATGTTTCCTTGAAACGGATTCGGACAAAACCCGTTTCGGAAAACATGTTTAGATTTCTAAGCGCACAAAAAAGACTCTCATCCCCAAAAGGGACGAGAGCCTGTGCTCACGTGTTACCACCCAAATTCATCAATGCCTTGCGGCATCCACCTCTTCAGGTACGTCCGCATAAGCCTGCGGGTATACCCTAGCATGGTAACGGATGCGGGTTCCGGCGCAGCCTACGTCCCGTTTATGCGGGCTTCGATGCGCAGCTCTGAGACCATATTCCCGTGGGTTTTCTTTGCTCCTTTTCAGCGGCCGGAGCTCTCTGTGAAAGAATTGCCAAGGTACTCTTTCTCTTCATAGCTATTGTGGTTATCCTAATTACTGGATATCATATATGCAGGTGATGGCTTATGTCAACACCAGATATAGAGATAAAGGAGAATGAGACTTTTGCCGGAAAAAAAGCAGGGAAAGAAAAGCTCAGGCATAATGGGATGGCTTGGTAGCGCGGGAGTACTGCTGCTGCTGAAGGGCAAAACCATTCTGTCTCTGCTTAAGCTGGGGAAGATTGCGGGACCGCTGATTTCGATGATGCTGTCTATCTGGGCCTATGCACTGATCTCACCATGGCAATTTGCAGTGGGCTTCGTTGCCTTATTATTCGTTCATGAGATAGGCCATGTTATCGCTGCCAAGCGGATCGGGCTGCCGGTGAGCGCACCGCTGTTTGTTCCTTTTATGGGCGCATTAATTACGATGAAGAAACAACCGCTGGATGCCAGAGAGGAAGCCTACGTTGCTTTTGGAGGTCCCATTCTGGGGAGCATTGGCGCGGCCGCCGTCTTCGGAGCAGCTTATTACTATCACAGCCCGCTGCTGTATTCACTGGCTTATGTCGGATTCTTTATAAACCTGATCAACCTGCTGCCGATTCATCCGCTGGATGGGGGAAGAATTGCAACTGCGGTTACCCGGTGGTTATGGCTGGTGGGTCTGGTTGGAGGTCTGGCTGTGATCATCTATCTGAAATCTATTCTGTTCGGTATTATCTGGCTGTTATTTGCCTATGACATGTACAAGAAATATATCAGCCGGCGCACGAAGAATCAGATGCATGCCGTATTGAAGAGCTTCCTGATACCGATTGAAGATTTGCAGGATCAAGGGTATCTGATTCCCGGACCTGAGCACAAAAGGGAACTGCCTTTTACCACCTACAGTGATTTGAACCGACAGCAATATCTTGGTGTCCGCTGGGACAATCTGGACTACTACGGTACAACGACTATGCCTGTGCAGTCCATTATCGATAAAGTCCGGATCGTACAGCTGGACCAGCTGTATGTGGATGCTAAGCTGCAGCTGAAGATGCAGTGTGAGATCAGTTTTACAGTGTTTGATAATGATAAATATTATGATGTGCCGGCCGCGTTACGCTGGAGATATGGTATTGCTTATTTTGTACTCGCAGGCTTTCTCGGCGGCATGATGTACCTTGTGCATATCGTTGGCAATGTAAATCTGTAAGAAATCGTTTATGAAGCCCCTGATTCGTCAAAGCTGTATAGAGCCAAGAAGAACAGGGGGTACAATTATGCGCAGGTCAATAGTGTGGAGCGGGGTCATTGGAGTATGTGTGATGCTGGGGACGGCCGGATGTGCGGCTGGCGGTGAGTCTCCCGGGTATACGGGGATTCATAAGATGAACGGGCTGGATGGCAGACTGGATACACCGGATAGTCTTATATCACCGGTTATGCAGGATGTGTACGACCGTTCGATTCCGGAAGAGGTGTATTCCATTCAGTAGTCCGGCGGAAGCGGCTTATCCGTCTTCCCTATCCCTGAAGACCAGAGGCTCTATACAGGATATTAAAAATTCTGTATAATGGCTCAATGTTGATTGGACCTATAGAGAGGGGCTAGAGGAGAATGGCAGTGGAAATCGTACATGTCACTACAGAGGAGCAGCTCCAGATGGCGCTTGCGATCCGCAATAAGGTATTTGTGGAGGAACAGAAGGTGCCGGCCGAAGAGGAGATTGATGAATATGATGTGATCGGTGACAACGCGCATCATTTCCTGCTTAAGGACAACGGGGAGCCGGCAGCTACCGGAAGACTGATTTATTACAAGGCAGAGACCGCTAAAATGCAGCGGATTGCTGTTCACGAGCATTACCGGTCCAAGGGTTTCGGACGGATTTTGCTGCTCGCTATGGAGGGGCATGCCCGTGAACTCGGCCTGGTAGCCTCTATTCTCGACGCCCAGTGTCATGCAGAAGCCTTTTACAACAAACTGGGCTATGAAGTAATTTCCCCGGAGCCCTTCTATGATGCCGGTATTCTTCACGTGAGAATGCAGAAAACGCTGTAATCAGCCCGGGTACATACTCTTTCGATTCTATGGACAAGCTATCTGTGAGCCAGATTGATGGCTAATCCCAGGCGCGAAGGAGAAGATCCTAAGTGATGAACAACGAACGTGAACGCTTTATTGCAGCCCAAAGAAACGGTGATGGTGATCTGACCAAGTTCCAGACCTCTTCCGGCCGTGTGCTGGATTATCAGCAGGCACTTCAGGAGGTTCAGTCCGGGAGTATTGCCGGAGTCAACGCATTCAAAGGGAAAGACGGCGAAATGTATATTCGCGGCGATGCAGATGGGGATCCTACCAACAATCTGGATCAGCTTCCGCAATTTTAACCAGGCATAGATAACAGGATGAAACGGCCGGGCAAGCATCTATTTTGATGCTAATGTCCGGCTTTTTTTGTTTTGTGGGGAGGGCACATTTCCCTGAAATTCCATAGATTCCATACCGAAACCGGTTGCATAATGATGCATGTTTCTTTTCTACTGCAAAAAGAAATAATTCCCTGAATTCTGCGCAACTTGTCGAAGGGTTGGTAGTATACATTAACAGCATGAATTATTTGGAGGGGCTCTACAATGAGATGGAAAAAAATTGCTCTATGCGTGGTTGTGTTTTCCATGATGGGAAGCTCATATTTGTTCGCTGACGCTGTAAACCAGAAAATCAAAGTGTGGAGCAATGGAAAGGAAATAGCCGATGGGGGCTATTTGATTGACGGCAAGGCCTATATCCCTGCGAGAGAAGCGGGAGGTGTCGTCAGCTGGGACGGTTCAGGCAAAGTGACGATCCTCAAGCCTAATGTGCATATTGTGCTGTTCAAGGGCGATACGGTATTCGGCAATGTAAATACAGGCAAGCTGAAGATGAAGATCCTTACCCAGGTTGACAGCCTGAAGGACAGCGTCTCAGCTGTGAAGGTGTCAATCACCGATCCGTCAGGGAATGTGAAGGATATTCTGGAGGATGCCGGCGGCTCGAAGAATGAGGACTTCTGGTTCTCCACCCCGGAATTCACCTATGATTTCAAAGAATCCGGCAAATACAGTGTAGGGTTCTTCATCAAGTCATCCAAGAGCGGAGATTACGTTCTTGTGTCAGAAAAGGTGGTTACGGCTTCGGCCAAGAATTAACCGGGGTCTGCAAATTGACCTGAACTTATCTTACGTGTTACGATACCAAATGTAGGATAATTCAATTTAAAGTGAGGTATTTCAATGAGCGATCACAAACATGAGCATGGCCATGAACATGGTGAAGCATGCGGTTGCGGACATGATCACGACCATGAGCACGAGGAGTTTGTGCTGACCTTGACGAACGAGCAGGGCGAAGATGTAGAAATGGTGCTGGTAGAAACGTTTGACGTAGGCGAGAAGTTATACGCACTGCTGCTCGAGCGCGAAAACCCTGAAGCAGACGGCATCATTCTGCGTATGGAAGAAGAAGACGAAGAAATGGTTCTCTACAACATTGAAGATGAAGCTGAATGGAAAGCTGTTGAAGAAGCTTACAACGAGCTGCTGGCCCAGCAAGAATAGATTTCAGTGAATCAAGTACTTAGGCTTGCTGTCTTGGACAAGACAGCACCGCCTAATACCAAAACCCCGATACTGTAACAGTATCGGGGTTTTGTATTGCTGCAGGGCCAGAGCCGATTAAGAAATCGGCTCAGCCTCTACAATTACTTTGATGTTGGTGATGCTGCGGTCCTCAGGGCCTTTGACCGGCAGGCCGATTTCCACATGGTCGATGATATAGTCAATGTTATCTTGGGTAATAACTTCACCAGGGAGAAGAATCGGGATGCCCGGCGGATAAACATAGATGAATTCTGCAATAATGTAGCCTGCAGACTCCCGGAAGGGAACCAGCTGTGTATCGGCGTAGAAGGCATCTCTCGGAATCAGGGCCAGCTGCGGAATATTCGGCACCTGCACCTTCATCTCATAGATCTCACCTTTGCTGTAATGGATCGCTGAGAGCACGCGCAGAGCGGCTAACAACTTATCTACCGATTCCTGGGTATCTCCAGGGGTAATCAGGCAAAGAATATTATACATGTCGCTGAGTTCTACTTCGATGTTATACTTCTGACGCAGCCAGTTCTCGGTTTCGTATCCGGTAATGCCCAGATGGCGGACGTGAATGTTAAGCTTGGTCGGGTCGAGATTAAAGGTTGCCTCTGTACCGAGAATTTCTTTGCCGAAGCTGTACAAGCCTTCAATGCTGTTAATAGCGTCCCGGGCATAGTTGGATAAGGCGATGGTTCTGGAGGCCATCTCATGGCCGTTTAGCGCCAGGTTGCGTCTGGAGGTATCCAGAGAAGCAAGCAGAATATATGATGTTGAAGTTGTGGTCAGCATGCTGAGAATGGTTTGTACCCGCTGAGGGTTAACAAGACCTGTCTTGGCATTGAGATTCAGTACCGAGCTCTGCGTCATGGAGCCGCCCAGTTTATGCACACTGGTTGCTGCCATATCCGCACCGGCCTGCATGGCCGATACCGGTAATTCCTCATGAAAATGAATCAATACTCCATGTGCCTCGTCCACAAGTACGGGAACCCCGTAACTGTGGGCCAGGTCGACAATCGAACGCAGGTCGGCGCACACGCCAAAATACGTCGGATTGATAACGAGGACACCTTTGGCATCCGGATGGCGCCTCAAAGCCCGTTCGAGCGAGCTTGTGGTTATGCCGTGGTCTATCCCAAGATTCTCATCCTGTACAGGAGAGACGAAAATAGGCTTGGCTCCGGAGAAAATAATGGCCGACATCACTGATTTGTGAATATTGCGCGGCACAATAATTTTATCTCCTTCTGAGCAGACAGAGAGGATCATAGTCATGATGGCATTGCTCGTGCCTTGTACACTGAAATACGTGTAATCGGCGCCGAAGGCCTCTGCAGCCAGCTTCTGAGCTTCAAGAATAACCCCGGTGGGCTGATGAAGGTCATCAAGCGGTGCAATATTGATCAAATCTATGGATAGAGCGTTATCGCCGATAAACTCACGGAATTCGGCATCGGTCCCTAGCCCCTTCTTATGTCCCGGAATATGAAATTGAACTGGGTTTCCGGCGGCATGCTTTTTAAGAGCTGTGAAGAGGGGAGTTACATGTTGATCCATTTAATGCTGTCACAACCTTTCGCGAAGAGTCGATTTTTCAAAATATAAGGAAGTATTAGTTTACACTAAACTTCATCCTTATATTTCTCGCTGAAACGGATACCGTCCATTTGAGGACGGACTAGCCATTTCTGCTTGAGCAAGCATCAGTATAACAAATCAATCAACATAATACTAGGATGTGATGAAATGTCTGGCAAAGTAGCGCAGCGTATGCATATCAATTTGGCCTCACCGTTCATTGTGGAGATGTGGGTCATTATTTTTCTGGTCGAATTCGTCAAAGGATCGCTGCTGGTAGCCCTGCTTCCAGTCTACATGGAGAATATTCTGGGCCTGTCGGTGACGGTGGTCGGCTTCGCCTTTGCCCTGCAGTATCTGGGAGATAATCTGTTCCGCAGCCCGTTCGGCTGGGTGATGGAGCGGATTGGCTACCGCTGGACGATGACAGGTGCGCTGCTGCTGATTCTGGTGGCTGTCGGAATGATTATCTATGCCAAAGATGCAACCACATTGTCTATTGCCTGTCTAGTCCTGGGCATCGGAACTTCGCCGCTATGGCCTTGTACTATGACCGGGATTACCGAACTTGCCGGTTCTACGGAAAGCGGCAGCAGCGGGGCGGCTATGGGTGCTGTGGAGATGGCGTCGCTGGCCGGTACCGGGATTGGCCCGATTATCGTCAATTTCATGATGGACCATGGCGGACAGAGCTACCGTACAGTATTCCTGGTGCTGATGGGCTTCGCCGCTGCCGTAGTGGCTGTAGCACTGCTGCTGCCTTCTAGAATTGGCGGCCATGCGCCTCATGTCGTCCGTGAGATGAATCCCGAAGGGACTGCAGTGCCGCGCACGCCGCTGCGGCCGCTGCAGAGCCTGAAGCGGACCTGGCATCAGGTCAGAACTTCCCTGAAGGTAAGCCGGCTGCTCTTCCCGGCGCTGTTCCTGCAGGCTTTTGCCATCGGGCTCATGACCCCGGTGGTTACTTTATTCGCCCGCTCCGAGCTGCATGTGACGCCTAACCAGTTCAGCCTGCTGCTGATTGCCGGCGGGGGCATCACGGTGCTGGCGCTGATTCCGGCGGGCAAGCTGGTTGATAAAATCGGGACATCGGTCTTCCTCAACATCGGCTTCCTGCTGGCAGCCTGTTCCCTGGCGTTCTTCTCGCAGGTCCGCTGGCTGCCGCTGGCCTTCGTTGCCGTGGCGCTGGTCGGAATAAGCTATGCGCTTATTCTGCCGGCATGGAATGCCTTCCTGGCCAAGCAGGTTCCCAAGGGAGAGCGGGGGACGGTCTGGGGCCTGTTCCTGACGCTGCAGGGCTCAGGAATGGTTGCAGGTCCCGTGTTGTCCGGCAAGCTGTGGGATTCCGTCAGCCATAGTGCGCCTTTTCTGGCCAGTGCAGGTGTAATGGTCCTGCTCTTCGGCCTGCATTTGCTGATTGTCCACCGGACGAAGCTGAAGCAAGGAAGCGCGCATTAAGTGCTGCTTATATTAAAATATTAGGAAATACTAAAGCCGCAGACAGACCGGTAAACCCGGCTGCCTGTGGCTTTTATATATTTATTTTGCACAATAGACCGGGGAATGACTTCAAAAGTAGGGTCTGGCGTTTGGAAAAGGCGGAAAGCGGGTAAAAATAGTCAATAAACCAAGTTACCGCTACATAAAATGAAGTATAAAATAAGTGTAAGACGAAGGCAAAATGATGGTGCGTATGTGGAGGTCCGGCAGTCAGTTCTACTTCTTAAGTTAGGCCATGAAACTGGCTATGCTGTAACCAAGCAGTTAGGGGGGAGTGCCGTGAACAAAAATGACGAAGTGGAGTACTGCAATCTGGAGCTCCGGTTTGACAGACAACATATCCAGGACTTGATCAAGGATCTGATAAAGGAAGGCTATTCCCTTTACTGGAGCGAGAATGAGAATGTTTTTCTTATTTCGGTGCGCACCGGACGCAAGCTTGTGAAGCTGCGCTTCCAGCGGATTAAGGATGGCTTCAAGCTGGTGGGAGATTATATGATCCGTGATGCGCGCCTGGCTGAATGGATGGAGAAGCTGATTGGTGATATGCGCGGCCATGCCGTAGTCAAACGTTTCCGCGACCGCCAGATTATTATTGAGAATATTCTTTTCGGCGAAGTGATCCGACTGGTGGAGATTTCCGGATATCAGCAGCGTGTGCTGTATCAGAAAGGTCCGCTGCTATCCGATCAGGAACTGACGAAGCTGTTCTACTCTATTGAAGGCGAGGAGCGGATCCGTGACCGCCGGCTGGAGGTTGATGAGCAGCTGGACCGGCTGAGTGAAGCCATGCACAATAAGGATTCTGCAGAGGTGGAGGCTTGCACGGCCAGGCTGAACATTCTGACCAGGGAGCTTGCCGCGCTTGAATGGTGAAATTGAATGAATTATCTTCAGTTCAAGGCATCCCGCTATGGGGTGTCTTGAACTTTGTAATGCAAGTTGCGTGCAGGGGTTCACTTCTGCGCTCAAAACCGTTAAAATAGTCATTGTGAGCAATTTCCCTGATTCTTAGGACTTTGTCAATGAAATTGATCTCTCTTTCGCAGGCGGAACTTTGCTGTCTCTGACAAAGGGTGGTATTCTTATACTGCGAGAAATGGATTTCACAAAAAATACAGGGTGCAAAGGGTGGAGAACCAGATGTCAAAACAACAAATCGGCGTCATTGGCTTGGCGGTAATGGGCAAAAATTTGGCTCTTAACATCGAGAGCAAAGGCTTTAGCGTATCCGTGTTTAACCGTTCCCCGGAGAAGACACATGATCTGGTCGCAGAAGCAGCAGGCAAGAACCTGGTAGGTACTTTCTCAGTTGAGGAGTTTGTACAATCCCTGGAAGTGCCGCGCAAAATCCTGATTATGGTTCAGGCGGGCAAAGCAACCGATGCTACCATTGAGCAGCTGCTGCCGTTCTTGGATCAGGGCGATATTATTATCGATGGCGGTAACGCTTATTTCCCTGACACTGTTCGCCGCAGCAAATATCTTGAGGACAAAGGCTTCCGTTTCGTAGGTACTGGCGTATCCGGCGGCGAAGAAGGCGCACTGAAAGGTCCTTCCATTATGCCTGGAGGTCAGGAAAGCGCGTATAAGCTGGTTGAACCTATTCTTACGGCTATTTCTGCCAAAGTGGACGGAGAGCCTTGCTGTACATATATCGGACCGGACGGTGCCGGGCACTATGTAAAAATGGTGCATAACGGCATTGAGTACGGCGACATGCAGCTGATCGGCGAAGCGTACCATTTGCTGAAAGATGTGCTGGGCCTGGATGCCAAGGAACTGCACAACACCTTCGCAGAGTGGAACAGCGGCGAGCTGGACAGCTACCTGATCGAAATTACTAAGGATATCTTCGCGCAGTATGACGAAGAAACCGGCAAACCCATGGTAGACGTCATTCTTGATGCTGCCGGACAAAAGGGTACCGGCAAATGGACAAGCCAAAGCTCGCTGGATCTCGGCGTGCCTCTGTCCATGATCACCGAATCCGTATTCTCCCGCTTCCTGTCTGCAATGAAGGAAGAACGCGTTGAAGCCAGCAAAGTGCTGAGCGGTCCTGCTGCTGTAGCCTTCGATGGTGACAAGGCTGAATTCATCGAGAACGTGCGTAAAGCATTGTTCGCCAGCAAAATCGTATCGTATGCACAAGGCTTCGCACAGCTGCGTGTAGCTTCTGATGAATACGGCTGGGATCTGAAATATGGTGAACTGGCCAAGATCTGGCGCGGCGGCTGCATTATCCGCTCCCGGTTCCTGCAGAACATCACGGATGCCTATGCCAATAATGCAGACCTGAAGAACCTGCTGCTTGATCCGTTCTTCAAGGATGTTATGGATAACTACCAATCCGCATGGCGCAAAGTTATTGCTTCGGCCGTAACCCTGGGTATTCCGGTTCCAGGCTTCTCCAGTGCGCTTGCTTATTATGACAGCTACCGCACTGAACGCCTTCCGGCGAACCTGCTGCAGGCACAACGCGATTATTTCGGCGCCCACACCTTCAAACGCGTGGACAAAGAAGGCGTGTTCCACCACAACTGGCTGGCTGAGTAATTGTAACCGCCCAGCTTAGGCTATAGAGAGCCCGAAATGCTTTTCGCTTCCTGCGGAGAGCTTTCGGGCTTTTTTGCACCTCTGCTGCATTGTGCAAACTTTTCACCCTGTGTTATGATATGACAAATGTCGCGGTTGGAGGTAGTTATGGCTGGGGATCAGGAAGAACGGCAGAATATACGGGAAATAACAGAGAACAGAAATATCATACTCGTCGGAATGATGGCTACGGGGAAGTCAACGGTAGGCGCTATGCTGGCTGAGGAGCTTGGATATGAACTGGTTGATCTGGATGCAGTGATTACGGAGAGTGAAGGCCGGAGTATTGCGGAGATTTTTGCCGCAGGCGGCGAAGAGGCTTTCCGGAAGATTGAATCGGCCGTACTGAAGCGGATGCTGCAGGGTGAGCGCAGAATAATCTCTACAGGCGGAGGCGCAGTGCTGGCACCCGGTAATGCGGAGGTTATGCTCGAGCAGGGGCTTGTTGTGGCGCTTACGGCCACTGAGGAAGCGATTATCGCCCGTGTCAGCGGGGATGAGAACCGGCCGCTGCTCGCCGGCAATGCCGAAGAACGGGTCCGCGCTATTATGGAGCAGCGCAGGGAGGCTTACCGTTTCGCGCACTGCACGGTCGATACAACGGAGCTGAATGTGGCCGAAGTCTCACAATATATTTTAATGCATTACCGCGCTTGAGCTTTTAAGTGTGTTCGTGGCTTGGACTAGGCTTGTCCGGTTTCATTCCATTCAATCATGCCGCCGCTCAGATTCGAGCCCTTAATGCCGAATTGCTGCAGATATTCGCAGACACGCTGGCTGCGGTTGCCGGAACGGCAAATGAAGATGATCTCAGTATCAGCCGGAAGCTCATCAGTCTGCTGCGGGATCTGGCCCATTGGGATATGCTGCGCACCGGGAATCATGCCGAAGGCAACCTCATCATCTTCGCGGACGTCGATCAGAACAAGCTCTTCGCCTGAAGCGAGCCGCTCACGCAGTTCCTGTGGTGTAATCTGTGGGATTTCATTCATGGTTGTACCCTCTTTTCTGTCCTAATAGAATGTATCAATGATAACACAACTGCGGATTACCCTGTCAAACGGGGCCGTACATACAGAAACTATATTACTTTAAGGAGCGCTTAGATTATGGACGTTATTGTTAGGCCAACGCCGACGCTGCAAGGAGAATTCGGAGCTCTGTCATCCAAAAATTACACAACACGCTACCTGCTGGTAGCTGCCCTGTCGGAAGGAGTCAGCACGATTTATCATCCCGCGCACAGTGAGGACAGCGATGCCATCCGCAGATGTATCGCCGATCTCGGGGCTGTACTGACCGAAGATGAGGAGAAGATTGTAGTTCAGGGGTTCGGGCGTCACCCGCGTGATGTCAAAGAGCTGAATGTCGGGAATGCCGGCGCCGTGCTGCGTTTCCTGATGGCGGTTGCCGCGCTCAGCCCGGAGGTCACTTTCGTGAATACGTATCCGGATTCACTAGGCAAACGCCCGCATGATGACCTGATTCAGGCGCTGGGCCAGCTTGGTGTAGAGGTGGAGCATAATAATGGAAGGCTGCCGATCACTATTCGCGGCGGTAAACCGCAGGGCGGACGGATTACCGTATCCGGTGCTGTAAGCTCACAGTATCTTAGTGCGCTGTTGTTCCTCACGCCGCTGTTAGAGGAAGACAGTGAAATTATTGTACTGGATGATCTGAAATCCAAAGTGGTCATTGGCCAGACACTTGAAGTCATGGAGCAGGCAGGCATTACTGTACATGCTGCTGACGATTACATGTCCTTCAAGGTGCCGGGTAGGCAGGCTTATGCGGCCAAGTCATATACGGTTCAGGGGGATTACCCGGGTTCGGCAGCCGTACTTGCTGCCGCAGCGGTGACGAAGTCGGATGTGACGATTCACCGTCTGGCTGAGAAGAGCAAGCAGGGGGAACGGGCGATTGTTGATGTGCTGCGGATGATGGAAGTGCCGCTCACGCATGAGAATGGTACCGTGCATGTGCAGGGCAACGGTATTCTGAAGGCAGTAGAATTCGATGGTGATGCAGCTACGGACGCTGTGCTGGCCATGGTGGCCGCTGCCGTATTTGCTGAAGGAACCTCACGCTTCTACAACGTTGAGAATTTGCGATATAAGGAATGCGACCGCATTACCGACTACCTGGCCGAGCTGACCCGTGCTGGTGCGAAGGTGGAGGAGCGCCGTGACGAGATCATTGTCCATGGCACGCCCGAGGGTGTTGAAGGCGGCGTAACCATTAACGCGCATTATGATCACCGCGTAATTATGGCGCTTACTGTAGTGGGCCTCAGAGCCCGTCAGCCGCTGCGGATCAAGGATGCCCATCATGTGGCGAAATCTTACCCGCAATACTTTGACCATCTGCGTTCGCTGGGTGCGAATGTGGAATGGGTAGAATAACAAAGGTGGGTCCGTTAAATATCAATCCGCTCACGGAGGATGATATTTCTCCGGTATCGGATCTTTATAAGCTTGCGATTACGGATGCTTTTGAAAGCGAAGGACTGGGTCACCTGCAGGGTGACATTCAGCAGGAGATTGAATCCAAGATACGAATGGCAGCAGCGTCTCTTAATCCGCTGAATTCAGACATCTGGTTCTGGGTTGCCCGAATAGGTGGGGTTGTCGCAGGCACCATTTCTTATGCTCCATGCGGAGAGGACATCAGGGTTTGTACCGGAAATCAGCTGGATGCTGTAGGCGAGCTGGGCAGTCTGTATGTTTTGCCTGAATATCAGGGGCAAGGGATTGGGTCGGCTTTGATTGCAATGCTCATGGTATTTCTTCGGGAGCAGGGTATTGATCGGTTCTGCCTGGACAGCGGCTACAGACGTGCACAAACCAGGTGGCTGCGGAAATTCGGAGAACCCTATGTGATAGTTAAGGATTATTGGGGTCCGGATTCTGTCCATATGGTCTGGCTGTGTACGGTAAGCTGAGGGTTCTGCCGCACTAACGGCACCGCATCTCCGGCCGCACGGCTTCAAACCGGCCTGTTTAAGAATGGATTCGGCCGTTGCGGGAGTCATGTGAATTTGGAACTTGGTACGCTCCGCTGTATGATGTATTTATAACGAACATCTAACCACGGGAAGGGGAAATACACATGAGCTTTGAGAATCCAAGCAGGGAAGAAATCGGAGATATTCTGGCTGGAGCAGGCAATATTGCCGTAGTCGGCTTATCCGACAAAACCGACCGCACCTCTTATATGGTCGCGGGTGCCATGCAGAGCCGGGGGTACCGGATTATTCCGGTCAATCCATCGGTAGACGGGGAGATTCTGGGTGAGAAATGCTATCACACGCTGGCGGAAATTCCTGAGCCGGTGGATATTGTGAATGTATTCCGCCGCAGTGAATACTGCGCGGCTGTAGCGCAGGAAGCCGCAGATATCGGAGCGCGCGTGCTCTGGCTGCAGCAGGGCATCATCAGCCAGGAGGCGGCTGACATCGCAGCTGAACACGGCATGATCGCCATCATGGACCGCTGCATCAAGGTGGAAGAGGCGATTACGATGAAGGGCCGGAGCCGGGGGTAAGTGCTCGGTTGCAGCCGGATGAAAGAGCTCATAGGGGAGCCGGAGTAAGCTCCGGCTTCTGGTTTTCATAATCCGGAATGCTGGAACGGTGCGAAGCCTTGGAATCCGAATGTTGCTCATGCAGAATATAGATTTTATTGATTGCGATTGCTATACTTGAAACAGACGAAGAACGTCCTTTACTCCATTTCATGGGGGAAGGGCGTTTTTTTTATTTTACAGGAGGTCATTCATATGGACTTTGAACAGGCACATTGCACGTTTATTGAGATGCATACTAATGAAAGGGCTGGTGAACGGCGGGGGAGGCTGGTGCGTGGACACAACTATGCGGAGAAACTGTTTTTACAGAATGTATGGTGGCCGTTGTTTGAGTCGCTGGAGCATCTGCATCCGGAATACGAAGTGTATGACTGGAACCGCAAGTCGCAATTTTTGGATTTTGCTTTTCTGCCTGCAAGCGGCCGTCGTTTCGGAATTGAATGCGATGGTTTTCAGAGTCATGTTAAAGACGTGGACCGCGAAAAATTCAGCTATGCACTTAACAGGGATACCTTCTTAACGGGAATGGGCTGGAAAATGCTGCATTTCTCATTCGACGATATCCGGCAGCGTCCGGAGGTATGCCGGATGCTGCTGCAGCTGGCGTTGGCACCTTATTTAGCCCGGAGTACAGCCGCTCAGCATTTGATTTCTGAAGAGATGGATGTGTTAAGACTGGCATGGCGGATTGCACGGCCGCTTCGTCCCAAGGATGTGACTGAATATTTACACATCAATTTCCGGACGGCGCGCAAGCTGCTGATTGCCTTGAGCGATAAAGGACTGCTTAAACCTGTATTTTCAAAGGAACGGGTGCGGTACTACGAGGTTAGCACAATGCGGTCCGATATCGTATGGTGACTTCAGAACACTCAGAACACTCAGAACACCCTTCCTTTGCGTGACAACTAGTAATGTTTCAGATTAAGGTTGCGCCAATGACAGCTGATCAATGCTGAAGTTCCTACTTTTACTGCTAAAGTTTTTAGGCCATCCGGTGTAGTAGGAGATAAGTGTATTTAGTACAACTAAAATGTGCTCTACAAGGGGTTTTTCAGGAATAACTGCACTTCGTACAATTAAAAAACCGATTTTTGCGATTTAAGTGGAATTGAACCTGAATAGTTGTACAGAATGCAATTAAAATAAAATATAAGATCTCCTAGTCAATTATAGTTGTACAAACTACACTTATTCAGTCGCAGGAGTCGCAGGAGTCGCAGGAGTCGCAGGAGTCGCAGGAGTCGCAGGAGTCGCAGGAGTCGCAGGAGTCGCAGGAGTCGCAGGAGTCGCAGGAGTCGCAGGAGTCGCAGGAGTCGCAGGAGTCGCAGGAGTCGCAGGAGTCGCAGGAGTCGCAGGAGTCGCAGGAGTCGCAGGAGTCGCAGGAGTCGCAGGAGTCGCAGGAGTCGCAGGAGTCGCAGGAGTCGCAGGAGTCGCAGGAGTCGCAGGAGTCGCAGGAGTCGCAGGAGTCGCAGGAGTCGCAGGAGTCGCAGGAGTCGCAGGAGTCGCAGGAGTCGCAGGAGTCGCAGGAGTCGCAGGAGTCGCAGGAGTCGCAGGAGTCGCAGGAGTCGCAGGAGTCGCAGGAGTCGCAGGAGTCGCAGCAGTCGCAGGAGTCGCAGGAGTCCTGCGACTGACCTGCATTGCAGAGGATAGTTTGTGTCAGGTAAAAGTATCCTGGTAATCGCCCCCGAGCCAGGCTATCCTTGCTGTGTTTGTTTACACGTATTCTTTTGACAAAAACTGCTGCAGCGCTTACCATTCAATATAGAAAGAAAGGAGAGGGTCACCTTGAATTGGCTCGGATCTTTGCAGCAGTTAGGCAGAGCCATTATGCTTCCTACCATGGTGCTTCCGGCGGCGGCCATCCTGCTGAGTCTGGGCAGCTTACCGTGGTCTGCATGGGGACTTTCTTCGGTATCCGAAGTGACGACATACGCTGGGCAAGGAATATTCTATTTCATGCCTTATTTGTTTGCTGTCGGTGTGG
The DNA here is from genome assembly GCF_038000205.1 of Paenibacillus sp. FSL R10-2771. Classification (NCBI taxonomy): domain Bacteria; kingdom Bacillati; phylum Bacillota; class Bacilli; order Caryophanales; family Paenibacillaceae; genus Paenibacillus; species Paenibacillus sp. FSL R10-2771. The sequence goes on along the minus strand of NZ_JBBOBM010000001.1, from coordinate 3,955,438 downwards.
CGTGGGGATTGTCCAATCAGGCCGGACCTGCCGGACTGGCAGCGCTCGCAGGGATGTTCACTTATGACCGGATTGTTTCCAACATGGGAGACGGGGCTGTACAGCCTGCAACATTAATTGGTATTATCCTTGGGATTGTAGCCGGCGTAGCGCATAACCGGTTTAAGAATATCAAACTGCCGGAGGCGATCCAGTTTTTCGGAGGGTCGCGTTTTGTACTGCTCTTTATGGGTTTGTTCTCGGCGCTGTTCGCCTGGGTGATGCTCGGCGTATCACCGCTGCTCCAACAGCTGCTGAATGATCTCTTCCGGGTCGTGCAGGTTACCGGCGGATATGGAGTATTTGTCTACGGGGTATTATACAGGGTGCTGACGGCCTTTGGCCTGCATCATATTCTTAATAATGTATTCTGGTTTCAGCTGGGCTCCTTCACGACGCCTGACGGAAGTGCAGTCGTGCAAGGGGATTTGCCGCGTTTTTTTGCCGGTGACCCTACAGCGGGGATCTTCATGGCCGGGCTGTTCCCGATTATGATGTTTGCCCTGCCGGCGATTGCCTTCGCGATTATCCAGGAAGCGCGCGAGGACCTCAAGCCGAAGATTAAGAAGACTTTTTTGCGTGCCGCTTTGGTCTGCTTTCTGACCGGGGTGTCAGAGCAAATTGAGTTCGCGTTCCTGTTTGCTTCACCATATTTGTTCGCGCTGCATGTGGTCATGTCCGGCCTTGCCATGGTACTGACCTACTCGCTCGGCATTCATCACGGGTTCTCGTATTCGGCCGGGGCGATCGATTTCTTCCTCAATCTGCATCTGTCCCAGCGGGCCTGGCTGCTCATTCCCATCGGGATCGGCTATGGCATTGTCTACTATAATGTGTTCCGCTGGGCGATCCGCCGCTTCCAGATTCCTACGCCGGGCCGCGAAGAAGGGTCCGAGCTGGGAGACTGGGCGGGGAATATACCGTATCAGGCTCCGCTGATTCTGGAGGCGCTGGGCGGCAAAGAGAATATCGTACAGGTACAGGCCTGCATCACCCGGCTAAGATTAACTGTGCATAACGACCGTTTGATAGATACAGGAGCACTCAAGGGGCTTGGCTCTGCAGGCATTATCAAGCTGGGCGGCGGCAATGTGCAGGTCGTCTTCGGCACATACTCGGAGCTGATCCGCGAAGAGATTGACAAGCTGATGCTGCGCGATTTGCCGCAGGTGCTGTTCAGCTCGCCCATCCAGGGCCGGATGATGCCAATCGAAGAGGTGCCGGATCATATTTTCGCCGCGAAGCTGGTTGGGGACGGAGTAGCCTTTTTCCCGGAAAAAGGAGAGCTGGTCTCGCCCGTATTCGGCAAGGTGATGCATGTATACCCTACAATGCACGCAGTAGGCATTTCTACACCCGAAGGGCTTGAGGTGCTTATGCACATAGGGATTGATACTTCGCAGCTTAAAGGGCCATTTGAGGCGCTTGTACAGGAGGGGGACAGCGTGGAGCCGGGGCAGCTGCTGGTCAGATTTGATCTGGCTTTCTTGAAGGAGCATGCCGCTTCACTCGCTACACCTATGGTTATTACCAATCCGGACCGCGTAAAATCCTGGAGCTATGCTCCATTTAAAAATGTTAAAAAGGGGCAGTCATCAGTCATGTCCGTTGTTCTACACGAAAGTAATGTTGGAGGGATCGAAGCATGATACAAGGCATAGGCGCCGCAGCAGGTGTTGCCATCGGGAAGGCCTTTGTCTTGCCGAACTGGGAATGGAGTCTGCCGGACACTCAGGTGAATCCGGTGGATCTGGCTAAGGAGTTTGAACGTTTATACGAAGGGATCCGCACCTCCAAGGATGAGATCGAATTTATCAAAAGAGAATTCCGGGAGGTCGTCGGGCCGGAGGAATCGAGTATTTTTGATGCCCATCTGGCGATCCTGGACGACCCTGTGTTCATGAGTGAAATCCGCGGCATTATCGAACGCCAGTATAAAGCGGCCGAGGTGGCCGTTAAAGAAGCCATTGACCATTTTGTAGCCATGTTCGATCTGCTGGACGATGAGTATATGAAGGAGCGGGCGGTGGATATCAAGGATGTCGGCAACCGTCTGCTGAAGCATCTGCTGGGTGCGCCGGAAGTTACCCTTCCGTCGGATACACAGCCTTATATTCTTGTGGCGAAGGAGCTCTCTCCGTCCCAGCTGGCGCATTTGAACCCGGCCTATGTGCTGGGTATTGTCACGATGATGGGCGGCAAGACTTCGCATTCCTCCATCATGGCCCGGGCGCTCGGCATTCCGCTCGTCGCGGGCCTGGAGAACAAAATCCTTACCCCGATTCAGACCGGGGACATGCTGGTGCTCGACGGGGAGACCGGAGCAGTGATGCTCCATCCGGATGAGTCCACCGTGCGGGATTTCACCTCCAGACGTGCCAAGCAGCTCAAAAAGCGGGAACAGCTGGAGCTGCTCGCAACCGTTGAAGCTTTCACCAAAGACGGCGTATCTCTGCGTCTGGCAGGTAATATCAGCTCTGTGAAGGAGCTTAATATGGCGCTGAAATATGGGGCCGAAGGTGTGGGGTTATTCCGTACGGAGTTTCTGTATATGGACCGTAATACGTTCCCGACGGAAGATGAACAGTTTGAAGTCTATAAGCTTGTAGCTGAAAAAGTCGGCAAGGAGTCTGTAGTCATCCGCACCCTGGATATCGGAGGAGACAAGCATCTGGATTACTTCCAGCTGCCGGAGGAGCAGAATCCGTTCCTCGGCTACCGCGCGATCCGCATCAGTCTGGACCGCAAGGACATGTTCAAGACGCAGATGACGGCCATTCTGCGGGCCAGCCATTACGGCAATGTCCGGATGATGTTCCCGATGATTTCCTCCGTTGAAGAGGTACAGGCTGCCAAAGCGGTGCTGGAGGAAGTGAAAAGCGAGCTGGACAGCCGGGGGATTCCATATGACCGCAAGCTGCCTGTAGGCATTATGATTGAGGTTCCAGCCGCCGTCATGATTGCCGATCTGCTGGCGGAGGAAGTGGATTTCTTCAGTATCGGCACGAATGATCTGGTGCAGTACGTACTCGCTGTGGACCGGATGAATGAGCAGATAGCCCATATGTATCATCCTTACCATCCGGCAGTGCTGCGCATGATCAAGATGACCGTGGATGCGGCCCGCAGCGTAGGCATCGATGTCAGTGTGTGCGGTGAGATGGCCGCTGATGAACGGTCACTACCGCTCTGGCTGGAGCTCGGAATTAGTGTGCTGAGCATGTCGCCGCAGGCGCTGCTTAAGGTGAAGCACCGCACCCTGAACACGCTGGCTTCCGAAGCCAGAGAAGTTGCCAAGCTCTGCTTCCGTAACCGGACCAGCTCGGAGACAGAGGAGCAGCTGAGTGCCTTTGCCGGGCGCAGCGGAATTACGCTGGGTGCAGGCGGGGATTCCAAAGAAAAAACGTCATAACCATTAACGGGCACACATAATGAGCTTATCTAATATAAAGTCCGGCGTGGTGGTCAACCCATACACGCCGGGCTTTTTGCTGTGAATCACAGCTGTTACAGACTCCTCAAAGAGAGAATTTCTAACCCGTTTATCTTATTTGTCCCAAAAAAGTAAAACCGTTTGCGGCGCTGTGCAGTCAGTATATACAGAAATCAAAAAAAGCAGAGGGAGGATGCGGGATGGAGAATGTTTGGGAAGGCGAGCGGATGCGGGTCTTAAATGAGCAGGAACAGCTGTTCATCAGCCGGGTTCTAGAGCAGAAGAAAATACTCTACAGCATAGCCTATAGCTACTTGCGGAGCGAGGCGGAGGCACTTGAAGTTGTGCAGGAAACTACATATAGAGCCTGGGTCAAGCGTGGGAGCCTGAAGGATACAGAGCGATTTGCACCATGGCTGACAAGAATTCTGATCAACTGCTGTAAGGATGAATTGAAGCGGAGGAAACGTCTGGCGTCTCCTGGTCCGGTTCAGATTAGCGGCGGCCTGCAGGAGATGACCAGTGACCGCAAGCTGGATATGGAGCAGGCGCTGAATGGGGTCAAGCCGAAATACCGCCAGGTGCTTGTGCTGAAGTATTACCGGGATATGACACTGACCGAAATCGCCGAGGTGCTGGGCAAGCCTGAAGGGACGGTCAAAACTTGGCTGAACAAGGGACTGAAGCAGCTGCGCGACAAAATGAGAATTAGAGGGGGACTATAGGATGGCTACGAGTGAAGAAACACTGCTGAAGGAGTATTATCACAGTCTGTCAGTCGAAGCGGATGAAATTGCTGAGCTGAAGCTGAATGCTGCAATTCGCAAGGGGATAACCCGGTCGCAGAAATTCAATATGTCTCTAAAAGCGCGTTATGTTTTAGGTTCGGCGGCTATGCTGGCGATTCTGCTGCTGTTCGTTTTTCCTTGGGGGAGCGAGGCTTTGAAGCCGCGAAGTGGTGCTTTGAGTTCGCAGGTAACGGTGCAGGATATGAAGTGGTTCGAAGCTTACAGCAAAGTTGCCGGAAGTGATTCTACAGTTAATTCAGCATTGGCGGCAGGTCTCATTAAGCCGATAAGCGGTGCAACAGCAGAGACGGATGGGTATGTTCTGACAGTGGAAGCCGTTGCAGCAGACCGGATGGGAATCCTCTTTTTCTATAAGCTGGAGAATAAGAACTTAAGTGCATCTGCTTATTCGCTCTCAGTGACTACAGTTGCAGATATAGAACTAGGACAAGGGGCTTACTTCAGCAGTAATCCGAAAGCTGTATCTGGAGTAACACGAGGATACCAAAAAGCACTTTGGAACCGCAATTATACGAAGCTGCCGGAGCGGATGGCGGTAAAGCTGAGTGTGGTGGGGCCGGTAGGCGGGGTGGTCGATGGCATACAGAACTTTGCGACAACCACTGAGGTGTATGTCCCGATCACCATTGAGCAGAATGCTGTTGCACAGTCCGGAGAGACCGTATCCATTAACCGGACTATGGAAATCGCTGGCCAGGATGTTGAGATCGGGGACGTATATATAGCTGCAACTGGCATTTATGTGGAAACTGCATACAGCCCGCAGAATTCCGTGGAAATATTCGGTCTGAACAGCCCGCATATTCTGCTTGGAGGCGGTAATGATTTCACTGCATTGTATTCAAAAGCATCGATTAATGTTGAGGGCAAACAGTTCCTCGTATTCCCTGGCAGTGAATTGTCACCTGGAACCATGAAGCTGCAAATAGACGGTATCAATGGACTAGAGAAATCTGCCCAGGAGCTGATAGTAGATACGGATAAGAAGCAAATAATCAAAGGACCTGACGACCGCCTGCGGATAACCGCTGCGTCTAATACTCATAGCTTGATTATGGAATACCAAAGACCCAGCAATAAAAGCGCTGGTTATACTGCAAATGTAATTCTGGATCAGACATTCAAGGACGGAGCAGGCAAATTGCATACGGCTACGTATAATCCCGCGGTGCCTGTTATTGATCCTGCTCATGCTGACGACAAGGTTCCTCCCTTTCAACATGCTTACAAGCTGGGCACGGCCGAGCTGCCGCAGCCTTTGACATTCAAGATCATCAGTTACCCGAATCTGATTAAAGGTTCAGCAGAGCTTACTCTTCGCAAATAACACAATGTAATTTAAAAAAGCCCTGCTCGCCGCTACAGCGGTGAACAGGGCTCTTCATGTATCTTCACGTATTAGTTTCATTTAATTTCAATATGTTACGGCCTTATTCCCCAGCCAGCGCATCGCAGAAAGCCTTGCCGTAAGGCGGCAGATCCGGCGGACGGCGGGCGGAAATGATATGTCCGTCGGTTACCACAGGCTCGTCCTTCCAGATGGCTCCGGCATTCTCCATATCATCACGGATGCCGGGAGTGGAGGTGACGGTTACACCCTCCAGTATTTTGGCAGAGATCAAGACCCAGCCTGCATGGCAGATCTGCCCGATCGGCTTCTTGGCTTCGTTGAAATCCTGCACCAGCTTCAGTACTGCGCTGTAACGGCGGATTTTATCGGGAGCCCAGCCTCCGGGTACCAGGATGCCGTCATAATCGGCTGCGTTCAGTTCATCCCATGAATATTCAGCAGTGGCGGGTACGCCGTATTTGCCCACATAGGTCTTATTTTTCTCCAGCCCGGCCAAATGAACCTCGGCGCCCTCTTCCCGCACGCGGTACACAGGATACCAGAGCTCCAAATCTTCAAACTCATCATCTACAAGCGCTATAACCTTTTTGCCAGCCAGTCTCATTCCATGCAGCTCCTTCCGGTTAATAACATCTCGGTTCTAAGCCATTCTATCAAAAGAAAAAGTTGAAGTCACTTTTCATATGGTAAAGTCTAAGCATTTTGCCAATTAAATCATTATATGCAAAACGGCAGGGATTCGCAGGAGTAAGGTCGAATATAGCATCTGAACAGGTAAACTTACGCGTTTTTTGAAAGATAATGGATAGGCTTCACGCAATAATTGTTCCAGGACGGTGTACCTGTTATTGCTTGGTTTATTAAAAGATCATTCTGAGGTGTGGGAGATGTATAAAGATAATTTAATGAAGAAGTCATGCGGCTGCGGCGGGATCATGACCATACATATGCATACACTGATTTATAGTGCAAAGATCAAAATTACTCATGTACCGGTATATACCTGCAGGCAGTGTGCCCGCTATGAACCTTTGCCCGTGATCAAACGGGATCTGGGGAAGCTCATCGGTGAGCTTGCTGCTACTCCGCCTGGCCGGAAGCAGCTTTCGTTTGCGGAGCGCAATGAGTGGGCCAGTGTGCTGAAGGAAACGTTTGCTTCCGGTTTATTTGCCGGCGGGTTGCCTGAACTGGAAGAGTCCATCCGGAGTGCGATTCAGGGGCGGATTGATCTGCTATTGGACATTTACCGCTTAGCTGCAGATATGTCCGACAGGTCATGGATGGGTGAAACTGGACTTAGACTGTCCCAATTAACGGCTCAATCGGCAGAAAGTGCCAAATAAATGGCGTTTTTTGGCGTTTTGAAAAATTTTTCTGCAAAATCAATGAAAATATTTCAGCAAATGTTGGATTTTTCACGCACTTTTTGATACGATAGAAAGAGATTACAGGATTGCTGCAGCTGTCCGGTGGTTGGAGCGCAATATCGGCTTTGATCCGCCGCTGCATTTCTGAAATTTAAAGCGTTTTACGGCTGGGAGTTATTGGAGTATCAGGAATTGGCGGAAGGCGTTAAAGCCGCGCCAGGACTGGCGTTTCAACCTTTGAAAGAAATTTTGAAAGGAAAATGAAGCGTTATCATTGCACAATTGTACAAAGTGTCGTATCATAATTTTAATTAGTCGAACGATAAAATTTATCGCAATGGAGAGAGTAATTTGACGGTAACCATTTACGATGTAGCTCGAGAAGCAGGCGTATCTATGGCTACGGTATCACGGGTTGTGAATAATAACCCGAACGTGAAACCGCAGACCCGGAAGAAGGTTTTTGAAGCGATTGAGCGTTTGGGCTATCGTCCAAATGCCGTGGCGAGAGGTCTCGCCAGCAAGAAAACGACAACCGTTGGGGTTGTTATCCCTGATATCTCCAACTCGATTTTTGCGGAAATTGCACGCGGGATTGAAGATATTGCCAATATGTATCACTACAATATCATTTTGTGTAATGCGGACAAGCGCAAGGAGAAGGAAATTCGTGTTATTAACACGCTGCTTGAGAAACAAGTGGACGGGCTGCTCTTCATGGGCGGAACCGTTACGGAGGAGCATATTCAGGCCTTCCAGACCTCAGCAGTTCCAATTGTGCTCTGCGCCACTCGTGATGAGAAGGGCACCTACCCTTCCGTCGATATCGATCATGAGACGGCTGCGTTTGATGCAGTGAACACGCTCATCCGTCACGGCCACCGTGAGATTGCAATGATCAGCGGAACACTGCAGGATCCCGCGAACGGCTATGCCCGGTTCCACGGCTACAAGAAAGCGCTGGAAGCGGCAGGCATTGAGTACCAGGAGGATCTGGTCCGCATCGGTAACTATCGTTACGAATCCGGTGTCGAAGCCATGAAGTATTTCCTCGGTCTCAAGAAGAAACCAACCGCTATTTTTGCAGCAACCGATGAGATGGCCATTGGGGCAATTCACAGTATTCAGGATGAAGGATTGAAGGTTCCAGACGATTTCTCGATCATCAGTGTCGATAATATCCGGATGGCATCTATGGTTCGTCCTTTGCTCACTACTGTGGCACAGCCAATGTACGATCTGGGAGCCGTAGCGATGAGACTGCTGACGAAACTGATGAAGAAGGAAACGGTGGAGAACCCACGGGTTATTCTGCCGCATGAAACCATTCTTCGCCTGTCCGTCAACCATGTGAACAAATAAGATTTGTCCGTTCAACAAGTGAATATAAGGTACGTAGAAAGCTCCTTCGGGAGCTTTTTATGTTTCAGGGAAGTTATAAATGGGAGGGTTAAGGATGAGTGAAGTTCTGGGTCTGATTGGCGCAATGGATGAAGAGATTATGCTGCTGCTTGAGGAAATGGAGAATAGACAGACAACCGTGAGGGCGGGGATTACCTTCCATTCGGGAACTGTATTCGGCAAAACAGCGGTGCTCTGCAAATCGGGGGTCGGCAAGGTGAATGCTGCAGTAACAACGCAGATTCTGCTGGACAGCTTCGGCGTTTCGCGGGTATTGTTCACTGGTGTGGCAGGTGCAGTGCATCCCGATTTGAATATCGGGGACATTGTCATTTCATCGCAGTGCATCCAGCACGATATGGATGTGACAGCACTCGGTTACGCCAGAGGGGTGATTCCTTACCAGGAGACCTCTTCATTTCCGGCAGATCCGCAGCTGGTGAAGCTGGCGGAGCAGGCGTGCCGGGAGCTGAAGCAGAAGTCTGTGACAGGGATAGTACTATCCGGAGATCAGTTTATTGCAAGTAAGGAGACCGTTACCGTGCTGCGTGAGCAGCTGGACGGAGCTTGTGCTGAGATGGAGGGGGCCGCTGTCGCCCAGGTCTGCAATATGAACGGAACGCCGTTTGTGATCATCCGTTCCATGTCTGACAAAGCGGATGGTTCGGCCCATGTCAATTACCGTGAGTTCACGGTGACTGCTTCGGAACGTTCACACGCCATACTGGAGTATATGCTGAAGGCAATGTAAGCTCTGTGTAATGCAATCCCGGCCCTCAATACATGAACCGCTGTCTGAAGCGGACCCGGTCGAAGGTCTCGCGGGAGGACAGCGGAACAGCCTGGCCCATGCGGACCATCAGGCAATTGGCCGGATGGGAGCAGATTTCCGGGTCATCCGTGGCATACCACACCATATCTACGGTCTTCATCAGCTTCTCCATCATCTGCCTGTATTCCCAGACCGTGAGGCCGCTGCCCTTCAGATCCCAATGCCAATAATATTCCGTAGTGAATACGATGCAGTTCTCCAATTGCCCTTCTTCAAAAGCACTGGAGACCAGTAGCTTCGCAAGCCCGCATCCCCGGTATTCATCCGCGACTTCGATGGCCCCCAGCTCTACGAGATCTTCCATCCCTCCCTGGGACCACAGCTCCAGCTCATCCGGATAATGAAAGGTGACATACCCTACTATAACGCCTGAGACCACTGCAGCGACGACCCGGCCCTCCGGCAGTCCTGATATCTCGATCAATGCTTCCAGCTGCTCCTGCGGCTTCCGGAAGGCATCCAGATCGCGGTGCATAGCCAGGAGCTTGAGAGTATCCGGAGATAAAGGTCCTTCAACGGATATAAGCCTTTCTTTATGCTCTAAGGTATGGGACACGGGGATTTTGCAGTGCTCCATGATTGGGCTCCCTCCGGTTCACTATATTATGGAATGTAACCGCTTCCTGTGATATACTGGTTCCGACACGAAAAATTCACATTTGGCGCGTTGACATCATTGCAGTTAAGAGATTCTTACCCTTAAAGCTTAAATCAAACCAGTAGGGGAGGCAAGAGTAATGGGGCAAGTCCACAGCGAAATTTTGCCGGGCCGTGTGCAGCACTCGAATATGAAGGATTATTCAAGGGCTGTTGACGAATTCCGGTGGGAGGATGTCGAGAGAAGCTTCTCCTGGCATGGGACAGGTAAGGTGAATATGGCTCATGAAGCCGTAGACCGTCATGTGCAGGAAGGGCGGGGAGCAGCTACTGCTTTGATCTATAGTGATACTGTGCGCGAGGAGAGGTACACCTTTGCCGACTTGCGTGAGCGGTCGAACAAGTTCGGTAATGTGCTCCATAAATATGGGATTGGCAAAGGGGACCGGGTATTCATCTTCATGCCGCGCACACCGGAGCTGTACTTCAGCCTGCTGGGCATTCTGAAGGTGGGAGCCGTAGCAGGACCGCTGTTCGAGGCGTTCATGGAAACGGCAGTGAAGGACCGCCTGGAGGATAGCGGAGCGGTGGCTCTGGTGACTACGCCGGATCTGCTGCAGCGGGTGAAGCGAGACCAGCTTCCGGGGCTGCGTCACATTATTCTGGTCGGAGGTTCCGCAGCTGAAGATCCGGGGCTGCTGAGTTATGAAGCGGAAATGGCAGCAGCTTCGGCAGAGCTGGAACCGGAATGGTTGAGTCTTGAGGATGGTCTGATCATGCATTATACCTCCGGGTCCACCGGCAAGCCTAAGGGCATCTATCATGTGCAGCGGGCAATGATTCAGCATTATTATACAGGCAAGGTTGTACTGGATTTGCGTCCGGATGATGTGTACTGGTGTACAGCAGATCCCGGCTGGGTGACCGGAACCTCCTACGGGATCTTCGCTCCCTGGCTAAACGGAGTAGCCAACGTGATCCGGGGAGGCCGCTTCAGCCCGCAGGACTGGTATAAGACCATTGAACGCTATGGGGTAACGGTGTGGTACAGCGCGCCTACGGCTTTCCGTATGCTGATGGGCGCAGGGGAAGGAAGCCTTCAGGATATTGATCTGAGCAGTCTGCGCCATGTTCTGTCAGTAGGGGAACCGCTGAACCCGGAAGTCGTGCGCTGGGGTGATAAATTCTACCATCAGCGGATTCATGACACCTGGTGGATGACGGAGACAGGTGCGCAGCTAATCTGTAATTATCCGGGGATGGATATCAAGCCCGGCTCCATGGGGCGGCCGCTGCCCGGAATTGAAGCTGCGATCCTGGATGATCACGGCAACATTCTGCCGCCGTATTCCATGGGCAATCTGGCGATCCGGACACCCTGGCCGTCGATGATGGGTAAGGTTTGGAACAATCAGGCCAAATATGATGAATACTTCCGGATTGCCGGATGGTATATTTCCGGGGATTCGGCTTATATGGACGAAGACGGTTACTTCTGGTTCCAGGGCAGGATTGATGATGTAATCAATTCTTCCGGAGAGCGGATCGGTCCGTTCGAGGTGGAGAGCAAACTGGTTGAACACCCGGCGGTGGCTGAGGCAGGAGTGATCGGCAAGCCGGATGTGATGCGCGGAGAGATTATCAAAGCGTTCATTTCACTGCGGGATGGCTACTCCCCGACTGCAGAGCTGAAGGACGAGATTGCTGCTTTTGTCAAAGCGGGCCTGTCTGCCCATGCTGCGCCGCGTGAGATTGAATTCAAGGAGAAGCTTCCGAAGACCCGCTCCGGCAAAATTATGCGCCGTGTCCTAAAGGCCTGGGAGCTGCATCTTCCGGCAGGCGATTTATCTACGATTGAGGATTGAAGCCTATATCAGCCAGCTTATAGAAAAGACCGTTCCCTCAGATACAGGGAACGGTCTTTTACAGTTCATTCAATGGGTGCCATCCATAGACTTTAGCTTATGGCGTGGTTGCACCGGTATTGCCGCCGGCTCCGTTACTGCTGCCAGACGGCGTTGCTTCATTGCCGCCCGGCGGCTGGACAATGATCATTCCCGGATCATCGCTGCTTTCCGGGATGATTCCCGGATCCGGCGTTGGCTCCGTACCGTCAGAGCCCGGCACTTCCTCCGGAGGCAGCGTCGGCTCTGGTGTAGGCTGAGTCCCGGCTACACTGCCGGAGGCTGTCTCATGCCCTGCAACGTCTACAGCAGCCACATAGAAGGTGGCGTTGGCGCTGGCAGGCGTGCCGGGCTTGAAGACGGTACTCTCACCGGCTGAGAGCACAGCCTGCTTTTGGAAGGAGCCGCCGTTCAGTGAACGGTATAACCGGTAACCCGCAACATCGGATGATCCGCTAGGAGTGAAGGTAACTACAGCTTTACCTGTACTGTAGGAGACCATCACTTCACCCGGAGCACTAGGCGCGTTGCCGTCATCCACCCGGGGGTCTACCTCAGTCGGGAAGTCAGTCTTGGCATCTTCCGGCATGTAGTACGACAGAGATTCATGTTCTTTCATGGCCGGGAAGGCCGCAAGCAGTTCTTTGACCAAGCTCTGAATCGGCTTCTCGCGCTTGACGACAATCTTCTCTTTCAGGAAATCCTCCGGCGTTCCTTCCAGCGGAAGGTAATTCACCCCGTTGTAGGTGATATATTTGGCTTTGGAGATTCCATCATCACTTTCTGTGGGTACGAACTTGGCGTTGAACAGGTCCGTGGTGAATTTATCCGTCAGCTCCGACGGCTTCTTGCCGCTGTAAGCGGAGACCGTCGCTTTGACGATGCCCTCCGGCTTCGGGAATTCCTTCGTCACGAACAGCTCCGGACGTTTGTCGATCACGGTATTCATAACCTTGGTCCACAAAGTCTGCGCCTGCCGTTTCTGCGTATCTCCCTGCAGGGTGTTAATCTGTTCTTTGTACCCAACCCACATGCCCAGGGTAACATCCGGAGTATAGCCCATGAACCAGACATCCCCGTAGTTCTGCGTAGAACCGGTTTTGCCGACAATCGGAACTTCTTTGAAGTGCTCATATTTGCTTTTGACTGTACTTGCCGTACCGTCTGTTATTACTGTGCGCAGCATATCCGTCATCAGGTAAGCGGTCTGCTCGGAGAAGACCTGCTCCGGATTCACTTTGTGCTGATAGATGATCTTGCCTTGGGAGTCTACAATCTTCTCAATCATATAAGCATCATTGAATGCGCCCTGATTGCCGATTGAGGAATAGGCATTCGTTAATTCTTCAACGGAAACCCCGTAACGCAGCCCCCCGATTACTCCGGTCTGTGCGTTATAATCATCGTCCTGAATCGTAGTAATCCCGAGCTTTTTGGAAAAAGTCCAGGCATTCTCAATGCCAACCTTGTCATTGAACAGCTTCAAGGCCGGCAGGTTGAGGGATTTATTCAGGGCATAACGGGCGGTAACCAGCCCCTGATAGCGGTTATTGGCATTCTTCGGAATGTGGAAGCCCTTGCCGCCGTCCTTCATTACAATCGGGGCATCATCCAGGATGCCGGCAGGCTGGATTAATCCGGCATCCAGCGCAGGCAGATACGCGGCAATCGGCTTCATGGTGGAACCGGGCTGGCGGACCATCTGGGTAGCATAATTCATTTGCTCGATGTTGAAGTCACGCCCTTCAATCATCCCGAGAATCGCTCCGGTCTTGTTGTTAATCATGATGCCGGCCGTCTGTTCCTTGCCTCTGGCCTTGCTGTCCTTCGTGAAGTTATCACTGTCTTCCGAGATGCTGTGCATCGCGCTGTACACTTTCTTATCAATGGTAGTGTATACCCGGTAGCCACCGGTCATCAGCTGCTGGCGGGCTTCCTCGAGAAGCAGCGTGTTGTCGGTGGTGGTGGCGGCGGCAGAATCCGAAGCAGCACCTGTGTTGTCTTCGTTCAGCGTCAGCATAATTTCAGCCGCTTTGCGCTCTGTCTCCAGCATCAGATAAGGGAAGGTAGCATAAGCCTTCTTCGTATGCGGAGCAAGCGAGCCCTTGATATCAAAGAGCAGGGCTTCATCATATTGCGACGTAGTAATCTTGTTCTCTTCCAGCATCCGCCGCAGCACCAGGCGCTGGCGGTCCATGGCCCGGCCAAAGGCAGTTTCATTGAATTCGCCTACGCCGTTAAACGCGGAATATTTGGAGGGGAGCTGGGGCAGGCCGGCCAGATAAGCCGCTTGTGCCACGTTCAGCTTTTCCAGATCATCAAGACCGAAGATGCCTTTGGCGGCAGCCTTGATGCCGAATACATTATAACCGTTCGAGCCGTTCCCGAAAGGAACCTTATTTAAGTATGCCGTTAAAATTTCCTGCTTGGACAGAAAACGTTCCAGCCGCAGCGACAGCAGGATCTCCTTCACTTTGCGGTCTTCTGTACGGTCCAGATTCAGGAACACGCGGCGTGCCAGCTGTTGGGTCAGCGTACTGCCCCCGGTCTGAACGGATTCGTTCAGCAGCCTCTGCTTGACTGCACGCAGGGTGCCGTTGAAATCCACCCCTTTATGATTGTAGAAATTATTGTCCTCTATAGCGAGAACGGCATCAATCACAAGCTGTGGAATATCGTTGAATTCAATAAGTCTGCGGTCTTCTTCCGTCCGGAGCTGGCCGATCGGCTGCCCGTCACTGAAATAGGCAAAGCCGGTAATGGCGTTCTGGCTGACTTCCTGTTGAATTAATTCTTCGGTGCGGACAGGGTCATCTTTCACTATCGAAGTCACGTAGCCTGCCACAGCGCCACCGGCAAACAGAATGCCGAGTATACCGAGTATAAACATCCACTTCACGACTGAACCGAACCTGCGGAGCCAGGATCTGCGCGGTGGACGCTGTTTTGCGGTCTTCTTCTTATTCTCCTCAACCATCGACGATTATCCTCCTTTTAACGGAACTATTATAGCACAATTTGGCGATTTTGAATGCGCTTCTGCCGCAGGGGATTTACTCTTATGCTGCTTTTGCCAAAGATTCTGAGTAAGGAATAGTCCTAAGCGTTGTTTCAGGGAGCAAACTATAGGAGTAACGGCAAGCGGGGAGAGGGTATAGAACAAAAAAAGCTCCCGGATAAAGTATCCGGGAGCTTTGATCAGATTCGCTGGAAGCAGAATCTTAACGGTTGTAGAATTCGACGATTTGTTTCTCATCGATATCTTGGGACAGCTCGGCACGTTCCGGCAAACGAATGTATTTGCCTTCGAATGAACCATCAGCATATTCCAAGTAGCCTGGAAGGTGGGAGCGGTTGTCAAGAGCTTCTTTGATAGAACCCATAGCGCGGCTTCTTTCACGAAGTCCGATAACGTCGCCCACGCTTACGCGGTAAGAAGCGATGTCGACTTTTTTGCCGTTAACGGTTACGTGGCCGTGGGATACCAGCTGACGTGCGCCTGCACGGGAGTTAGCAAATCCAAGACGGTAAACCAGGTTGTCCAAGCGGCTTTCGAGCAGGAACATGAAGTTTTCGCCCGCGATACCCTGGAGCTTTTGTGCTTTGGTGAAAAGAGTTTTAAACTGCTTTTCGCCCAAGCCGTACATGTGACGCAGTTTTTGTTTTTCCAAAAGCTGCATTCCGTAGTTACTTACTTTTCTGCGTTGGTTAGCGCCGTGCTGTCCTGGTGGGAAAGGGCGTTTCAGGTCTTTGCCTGTACCGCTTAGGGAAATGCCCAGACGGCGGCTGAGTTTGAATTTAGGTCCGGTGTAACGTGCCATTATAGTAGACTCCTTTTAATTTGCAAATGTATTGTAGGGCCTATTTGCGCCGCAAATCGTATCCGTGAAAGCGTTAGATGGTTTCACACTGCCGAGGGAAGTTCAGCCGCTGCCCTGGCAGTAACGAAATGCGTAGAGGGTGACACAACGTTACGCCCAATTAAGACTTGTTACAGTCTTGTTCAACAATAAATATTATATGAAAATGACAGTCAAAGTCAAGCGCAACTTAAAAGAGTTTTTGTCTATCTTTGTCGTTAGTTCTTTGGTCCTAAAAAAAATCCCGGTTTTGAGGAAAATATAATGCAATACCTAAGAAAAGGGAGTAAAATATAGCTAATTAGATGTTATCGGGAAAATTTGATATCAAATAGCAAAGGGGATCCTCTTTATGTCGGAGCAGGAAGCATACGACCGCAAGGGCAGTCGTATGCTGTTACAGGACACCAAGCAATCAGGCGGAGATTATGAAGATCCCGCTGCTTGGCTGAGGGAGACGGACATAGTGTCCCATGATTTTCCTTATGCAGCCAACCTGATTGCCGAGAGTTTCAATGAATGGCTGGGACAGGCCGTACCGTCCTTCGCCAAGTCCTGGAACTGGTGTGTACTGAACTATGAAGCAGAATGGATTGATCCCATATACGAATTCCGGCAGGGGCGCTGGAAGTCAGAATGGGAAGAGGCGGCGGGAGCCTGCCTGCGCTCTGGCGGGATGCATGCCATTGAGGTTCAGGAGGATGGACAGGCGCGGACATTATTAGCTATGCCGATCTTTACACGCGGGCACGGGGAAATATTCGCGGTCCTTGGCTGTGAGATGCCGTCAGAGCAGTATGCCGAGGGTGGAAGACATACGGCAGAAGCGATGTCGATGCACTTCCAGACCTGCTTTTATCATAAATTTGAGCATGTATTTGTTTCGGATCTTGCAGGTGTGCACCTGCATGCTGAGCGGGAGAGCAGCCGCCGTTCACTGCTCTTTCAGATTGTCCAGCGGATGCATGACAACATAGATGTGGATGCCGTGCTTACCGAGGTGATCGACAGTATTGCGGCGATGTATCCCGGGGCGCGGCTGGACCTGTTCATGTCGCAGGACCACCGCAGTACACATCCCCAGGTCAAACCGCTGCCGCTCCACTGGGCCATTAATGACGTCTGTGCCAGAGCCTTCAAGGATGGACGGGTTGCGCTTCATGCCGGACGTGAGGACAGCTGTACGGTCGAGGTAGGTCTTCCGCTCGGAGGCAAGCAGGGTGTCTATGGTGTCTTTCATATGGTAATGGACAAGCCCTCCTTCCGTGAAGTGGATCTGCGTTTTCTGACCATGGTTGCGGATACGGCCGGCACGGCATTCGAGAACGCCAAGCTGTATGAACGCTCCAACCAGCTTATCCGGGAGCTGCGTATGAGTAATGAGCTTACGCAGCGCCTCAATCAGAGCCTGCGTCTTGGGGATATTTTTCAATTTGCCTTTGAGGAGCTTCTGGGGATGTTCGAGGCCGATTATTGCTGCATCCTCCATATGAATGAAGAAAGAGGCGGACTCGAAGTCATTGCCTGTAATCATATCCCGCTGCTGGGGGAATTGGTGGAAGCCGGGCAAGGACTGGGCGGGAAGGTCTATACTTCAGGCGAGCCGCTTCTTCTATCCGACTATAAGTACGCCGCCGGAATGACCTCTAAGCTTTTGGATGCGACCGGCTCGCAGTCGCTGATCGCCACTCCGCTAAATGTAGGGGGAGAAGTCCGGGGGGCTATTATGCTTGCCCATAAGGACGCCCACTTCTTCTCCTACGACAGCTACAGGCTGCTGCAGGCTATGGCCGGGCATATCGGGCTTGCGGTCGGCAACGCGCGGCTGCATGCTGAAGTGCGGCGCCTGGCGAACCGCGACAGCCTGACCGGACTCTTCGCCCGGCATTATCTGGATGAGGAGATCAAACAGCGGCAGTCTACGGATTTCTGCGGAACGCTGATTGTTGTTGACATCGATCAGTTCAAGGCGGTCAATGACACTTACGGCCACCAGAAGGGTGACAAGATACTGAAGCAGGTAAGTGAAATTGTGAAGTCCTCGATCCGCCAGGGGGATATCGCGGCCAGGTGGGGCGGAGAAGAGCTTGCCGTGTATCTGCCCCAGCTTGGGGTGCAGCAGGCAGTATTTGTGGCCGAGCGCATCCGCAAGCGGGTGATGGGGGAGACGGAGCCGCGTGTAACCGTGTCCTGCGGTATTGCAGAGTGGAGCTGGACAGATGAGCGGGTGAGTGTAGAATCGCTGTTCTACCGGGCGGACATGGCGCTGTATGAAGCCAAGAACAACGGCCGGAACCAGGTAGTGATTGATAACAAAATCGTTGAGAATACCGCTAAGAATCCTTGGGCCTAAGCCTCAAGGGTTCTTTTATTTATTTTTGGGGCCCCCGCAAAGTACTTGAGTCATCATCGAAGCCTAAGCTCCACTTTGTGGGGTTGTTTTTGGGGTTAATTTGCGTATAAGCCCTGCAATCAGGGAGACCCTAGGAAGAATGAATGATAATCCGACCGGAGGTCTTGAATGCCATGGTGAAATTATTGCTGTCCCGTGCAGGAATCCTCTCCCTTGTCCTGCTGATCTGCTTGATTCCTGTAAGCGGCTGCCGCGTCATGAATGACAGGCCGGCTGACGAGGATCTGAGTCTCGTGCTGGCCGGGATGGACGGCAGTGACGGCGTTTCCTTCGAAGGGGCGGCAGCGCTGCTGGTCGGCGGCAAGGCGGTTCCGGAATCCTCACTCTATTATGGAGGAAAGGTGGCGGACCATAACAAAGTCAGCTTATATTCCCTGCTGCCGGACGGGAGCCAGCCGGGTGCCGCCGCCGGATCAGCTCCGCATCCTCTTGAGCAGGGCTCAGGGGATGTTCCGGTCTACTACACCAGACTGGTGAAGGAAGACGGTGAATGGAAGACGCAGCAGGCAGCGCCGGCTCTGCAGGAGAGCAATCCGCTGGAGGCGCTGAACCCGCTCCGGCAGCTGGAAGAGCTGGAGGGGCTGGAGAAGACGGTAACCGAGGAGGCGGGGAGTGCCAGGGGAACCCGCGTGCTGCGCATTGAACTGACGCCGGAGGAAGCGCGCAGCCAGCTGTCGGCGGAGCTGGAACGGGAGATGCAGGCGATAAGGCCGGCTAGCCAGGTTGCCGCTGGAACGGCTGCTGGGGAGCCCGCTAAGGAGCTGGAGGCACGCGCAGCATTATGGGAGCAGAAGCAGGCTGAACTGCAGCAGAGACTGAAGCAAGCCAGTATCAGGACGGTTTATTATCTCAAGGTAGATGCGAAGCGCAATCTGCCCGCGCGGCTGACCTGTAACCGGACGACAACCTCCCCCGGCAGTGCGGGAGTGGTTACTGAGGAAACCTACATTACACAGGTTGATTTCTATGGCTATCAATGAAAGCTCACATGCCGTAAGAGCTTGCGCTCTTTAGCGGGCGTGCTACAATATAACGGTATATTTATTTTCAGCATGAGGAAGGAAGAGAGAGAAACATGAATGATCCAAGAATTCAGAAGCTTGCGGCGAACCTGGTTGGGTATTCCGTAAACGTACAACCCGGCGAGAATGTGCTCGTCGAAATGATCGGCAGTGAAAGAGATTTAATTAAAGCAGTAGTGGAAGAAGTGGGCAAAGCCGGAGGCCGTGCATTTGTACAGCTGACGGATCGTACCGTTCTGCGCAGCATGCTTAAATATGCTACACCTGAAGGCATCCAGACCTGGGCAGAGATCGATCTGAACCGGATGAAGCAGATGGACTGCTATATCGGCATCCGTGCCGGTGAGAATGTCAATGATCTGGCTGATGTGCCTGAAGAGAACATGAAGCTCTACAATTCACTCTATTCCCACCCGGTACATAGCGAACAACGCGTCAAGCATACCAAATGGGTAGTATTGCGTTACCCTAATGCCAGTATGGCGCAGCTTGCCAATACAACAACCGAGGCTTTTGAAGACTTTTACTTTGCGGTCTGCAATCTGGATTATGCCAAAATGGACAAAGCCCAGGATTCGCTGGCTGAGCTTATGCGCAGAACGGACAAGGTGCGGATTGCCGGTCCCGGAACGGAGCTTACCTTCTCCATCAAAGGCATCGGCGCAGAGAAATGCTCCGGCCAGAAGAACATTCCCGACGGTGAAGTCTACAGCGCACCAGTGCGTGACTCTGTGAACGGGACGATCAGCTACAATGCTGCGACGCTCTATAACGGCGTGACTTTTGAGAATGTGAAGTTTACGTTTGAGAACGGCAAAATCATCGAAGCCTCCAGTAATGACACGGTGCGGTTGAACGAGATACTCGATTCCGATGACGGCGCGCGCCATATCGGTGAATTCGCCATTGGCTTCAACCCGTATATTCTGCATCCGATGAAGGACATTCTGTTCGATGAGAAGATCGCAGGCAGCCTGCACTTTACACCGGGCCAGGCTTATGATGTTACGGACAACGGCAACCGTTCGTCCATTCACTGGGATCTCGTGCTCATTCAGCGTCCGGAGTACGGCGGCGGAGAGATTTACTTTGACGATGTGCTGATCCGCAAGGACGGGATTTTTGTGCTGCCGGAGCTTGAAGGTCTGAATCCCGAGAATCTGAAATAAAATGTAATACAAAGCTCTGAAATGCAAGCCTGTAAGCTTGTTTTCAAGAAACACCTTGCGTGAGTAAGCGGATTCAATGTATCATGGAATTGGTTACAAATGAACTTAAGTTTATTATCAAGTTGCGGAGGGATTTCTATGTCCAGTAACAATGCGGCAATCGTGGATATTGCACAAACAGCCAGCCAGTTTAATTCTTCTATCGTTCTTCAAGCGGACAACAAGTACATTGATGTTAAGAGTATCCTTGGTCTGTTCACTACTCTGGTATCGAGCCAAAGCTACGAGCTTCATGTACATGGCACAGATGCCGAGGAAGCCAAGAAAGCAATGAGCGAAGTATTTGCTAAGCACAATTTGAACTTTACAGTTGTAGCGGAGTAATCCATTATTTCCGAAGACGTCCGGCCTTGCGGCAGGGCGTTTTTGCTGTGTGACCCGTAATATTTGTCCGTTCTTCACGAATCGTAAACTGAATTCTTGTATTAGGTCCTGATTTCGACTAATATTAAGTATAATAAGCAGTAGAAGCTGTAACTTTTGGACATAGGGGGGATAATGCATGACTTCATCGGATTTGCAGGAACAGCTTAATATCAAAGCAATCAATCTTCTACAAGAAGATGCCAATAAAATTGAGAAGCTTATTGAAGTGCAGATGGAGAATTTGGCGACTCGTTACTGCCCTCTCTATGAGGAAGTGCTGGATACCCAGATGTATGGTTTCTCCAGAGAGGTTGATTTTGCGGTCAGAGCCGGGCTGGTGCCTGAATTCACAGGCAAGCAGGTCCTGAGCAAGCTGGAACGCAACTTGGCTGTACTGTACGAAGCACTCAATAAGAAGGCTGAGGAGCGGGAGATGTAATTCCGGTCATTCATAAAAACGCACACGGGGACCCGGGAGGCCGCTCATGTGCGTTTTTTTTGTGCAGAGTTGTTATACCAGATAGAACGATACACCGAGAATCAGATATACCGCGAGCAGCAGCAGACCTTCGTACCAGTTGGTTGAGCCGTCCTGAATAATCGACTTGGCGATAAATACCGATACAGCAATAGCTACAATCTCGATGGTGGTGAATACGATGGACATGGTGTTGCCCATGAAGTAGCTGGCAAAGATCAGCACCGGGGCAACGAACAGGGCAATCTGCAGACTGCTTCCTACGGCAATCTCTACCGCAGCGCCGATCTTGTTCTTCATGGCCAGCATAATGGCTGCACTGTGCTCGGCGGCATTACCTATGATTGCCACCAGGAATGCACCGACGAACAGCTCACTGAAGCCGAAGCGTTCTGTCAGGGTCTCCAGGGTGCCGACTAGCCATTCGCTGACGAAAGCGACCATAACCGTAGCGACCACCAGGTAGAGGATCGAACGGTTTCTGGACCAGACCGGAGCATGCTCATTAGGCAGCTCTTCTGCACTGTCATCCGTTACATCAGCGAGATATTTCTTGTGCGTAATCATAGAGAAGACGAGCCAGGCCATGTAAGCGGCAATCAGGAGGCCGGCGACGACAAGGCTGAGTACATCTGTATCCTTCTCTGTGATAGAGTGGGTGTTGAAGAACATGGCGGGCACGAACAGGGCGATGACGGCAACAATCATCAGCGATCCGTTCAGCCCGGCGAGCGTGACATTGAAGTTCTGAACCTTGAACTTCATACCGCCGGCAAAAATACTGAGTCCCAGCACCAGCAGGAGGTTACCGATGATCGAGCCGGTGAGACTGGCTTTGACCATGTCGAAAAGTCCTTCTTTGACCAGGAAGAAGGCAATGATCAGTTCGGCAGCGTTGCCGAATGTGGCGTTAAGGAACCCTCCAAGCCGCTGACCGGCATAGTGGGCTACGCTTTCTGTCGCCCGGCCGAGGAAACCGGCCACGAAGATAACCGAGATAGCGGATAATACGAACTGCAGGGTATGGTCCCAGTCCGCATAATGTCCGATGGCGCTGAGGAGGAAGGTGATGACCAGCAGCGCCGGCGAGATCCATTTTTTCAAGGTAAAGCACACTCCAGTCTCTGTATGTAGGTTGAATTCATAATCAATATACCCAAATTGTTCCTGACTGTAAACGGGAATGCGAGAAAGTCATTTGCTTTTTAGCCTGTTTTCGAATTACAATAATTGATAATGAGTGTAGGGGGGATATGGCATGGCAGAACAACTTCAACTAGAAATGGGAAATATACGGATATCGAATGATGTTGTCTCGAAAATTGCCGGATTGGCAGCTTTGGAGACTCCCGGAATTGCAGCCATGTCTGGCGGTTTGTCTGAGGGCTGGGCGAAACGCCTGAGCGGTAAGAATGTGCAGAAGGGCGTTACTGTTGAAGTGGGCCAGCTGGAAGCGGCAGTGGATTTGCGCATTATTGTTCTCTATGAAACGCCGATTCATGAAGTGTGCCGGATGCTGCAGCAGAATGTCCGCGAGGCTGTGGAGAGCATGACAGGGCTTCATATCGTAGAGGTAAATGTTAAGGTAGAAGGCGTGGCCTTCAAGAACGATGAGATCTCGTAAGCGCTAACTGCATAAAGCGCATGACGGGTACACAAAAGGCAGTCCGGGGAATTTATCCGGACTGCCTTTTGTTATACCTTATTCAACCGGTCAGGATGCAGCCTCTTAACGGGCACGCGTGCTGGCACGGCTATTCGCACGTACCTGTCTGACGGTAGTGACGGACTTGACGACTTCCTCTTTGGAGGGACGGTTGGTTTCCCTGGAGATGCTGAGCATAATCCCCATACAGAGCATGGTGACCAGCAGGGAAGAGCCCCCGTAGCTGATGAAGGGTAACGTAACTCCCGTAAGCGGAATAGTGTTGGTCACACCGCCGATATTGATAAAGGCCTGAATCGCAATCAGCCCCATCACACCTATGCCGACCAGTGTGCCGAAGGGGTCTGTACACCGCAGCGCGATCAGAATGCCTCTCCAGATGAAATACAGATAGAGCAACAGGAAGATGGAGGTTCCTACAAATCCGAGCTCTTCACCGATAATGGCAAAAATAAAATCCGTATAAGGGTACGGCAGATAGTGCAGCTTCTGGATGCTTTGGCCGAAACCGGAGCCTTGTGTCCCGCCTTCTCCCAAAGCGATCAGTGACTGCATAATGTTATAGCCGCTGCCTTCCGAGTTATTCTCGGGGTCCAGGAAGGCCTCGATCCGGCCTTGTCTGTAATCCTGATTGGCCGCTGCCTTCTCGGTCGGCGGCGACAAGGAGTCGATGGCTGTCTTGGCTCCCATGACAAGAGCGACACCCAGGACCAGCAAGCCGATTGAGCCAAGAATATGCTTCATGCTCGCGCCGCCGGCATAGATAACAAGACCGCTGGTAGCCACGAGAATCAGACAAGAGCCCAGATCCGGCTGCATCATGATCAGTCCGGCCACAATACCGACGATGATCATCACAGGAATGTATCCGGTGCGAAGATCCCGCAAACGTTCGCCTTTTTTGGTGATGAGTGCAGACAGGTACAGAATGATAGAGATCTTGGCCAGCTCGGTAGGCTGGATGCCAAGGCCTCCGATGTTCATCCAGCTCTTGGCTCCGTTAATTCTCTCGGTGGTAGCCACGAAGAGCAGGAGCACCAGCGTGATGACGAAGATCGGAGCGTACCATTTCTTGAACTTGCTGTAATGGATATTCATCACAGTGAACATGACGAAGCTTCCCAGCACGGCCCAGACTAACTGGCGTTTCACGAAATAAAAAGCGTCATAGCTGAATTTCTCACTGGCCAAAGTTAAGCTGGAGCTCGCGCTGAAGACCATGACCAGACCGAAGCCGACGAGCAGCAGGGTAAGAATAAGCAACTGGAAATCGGGCGTTCCTCTTTTGGGCAGGCTGGCTTTGGAGGCTGTTTTTCCCTTCGCGGTACTCAAGCTTCCAGCAGCTCTTTCAATTGATGAATATGCTCTGTTGCGGTATCCAGTACCGCCTGAGGCACCTTAGATTCATACTCCAGACCGTGGGGGAAAGTGGCTTTGCCCAAGTAGACGGCTTCAATGGCCAGTATGGCATCCGCCTTTTCCAGCTTCCCTTCCACAGCGCGGGTGTTGATCCGCAGGAAGTACTCGCCGCCGTTCTGGCGGTCTTCTATCTTGCAGTCGTATGTAGCGCGGTAGTATTCCCACTGCCAGCGGATAAACCCGGCTTTGGTTGCGCTCTCGTCCAGATAAAGAAGGTCACTCTTCAATCCTTCGAGGCCCGTGTTCTCAAATATCATAGCGCACAACTCCCCTGTATGAAGTATAATGATACATTTGTAATTAAAATTTGCGATGTTCCTCCTCATGATAGTATGTTTCACGGGGTTGTGCAAGGTAGAGCGGGCCTATTGATACCCACTTTTTTGTGTTTCTGCTACAATAAAAGATATATGGCATGCTGCGGCCGGTCTTTACATAGAAGAGTCAGACTGCAGGCTTGTCCGAAGTATGCTGCCGGAGAAGGGAATGGAGAATTATGGAGAGGTTAGCGGTAGAGGAGCTGCTGCCGGAGATGGTGAAATGGCGCCGCCATTTACACCGCCATCCGGAGCTGTCTTATCAGGAGAAGGAGACATCCGCCTATGTCGGGGCAAGACTGTCCGAACTTGGGATTGAAGTTAGAAGAAGCGGGTCCGGCTACGGACTGACAGGTATACTTACAGGGGCACTGCCCGGCAGAACAGTTGTTCTGCGTGCAGATATGGATGCCCTGGCGATAACTGAAGAAAATGGACGGGAATATGCTTCGCAGAATCCCGGGGTTATGCATGCCTGCGGACATGACGGGCATACGGCTATGCTGCTGGCTGCGGCTGCCTATTACAGTGCACGCCGTGAAGATATCCGCGGCGAGATCCGTTTCCTGTTCCAGCCGGCGGAAGAGGTCTGTCCGGGCGGTGCAATGGGGATGATCGCAGAAGGTGTGCTGGACGGTGCAGATGCCGTCTATGGACTGCATCTGTGGACGCCGTTTCCGCTAGGAACCGTAGGCAGCGCGCCAGGCCCGCTGATGGCCTCCGCCGATGAATTTTTCATCGATATTATCGGCAAGGGCGGCCACGGCGGCATGCCGCACCGTACGGTGGACAGCATTGTGGCAGGGGCGGCCCTTGTCACCCAGCTGCAGAGCATTGTCAGCCGGACTGTAGATCCGCTGCGTCCTGCAGTGGTCAGCGTAGGAACGATTCAAGGCGGATCTGCCCAGAATATTATTGCCGAGCGCTGCCGGATTACCGGGACTGTGCGTGCGTTCGATGAAGAGACGCGCTATCTGATCCGCCGCAGAATCGAGGAGATGACAGCTTCCATCGCAGCAGCGTATGGTGCAGAGGCGAGTGTCGATTATCTGATGGGTTACCCGCCGCTGGTGAATGATGAAGCGGAATTTAACCGCTTTTACCGTGTCGCCCCGGAAGCGCTGGGAGAAGGCGCAACTGTTATGCTGATGGAGAAAATTATGCCTGCGGAGGACTTCTCCTATTATGTTAAGGAAATCCCCGGCTGCTTCATCTTTGTGGGCGCTGGCAATCCTGCCAAGGATGCCGTCTATCCGCATCATCACAGCAAATTTGATTTTGACGAGGATGCCATGCTCTATGGGGCGAAGCTTCTGGTAGCCATGGCCGATTCCTGTCTGAATGAACAATAATGTATTTGTATAATATTTGACGCTTGAGGAAAAACTACTCACAAATGGCATGGGGACATGGCAGACAGGAGGGTTCATTCTTGAAGACAGTCAAGGAAGTAATGACCGCCAATCCGGCTTCGGTCACGCTGCTCGATAATATCTATGAGGTTGCCGTCAAAATGAGAGATTACGGGACGGGCTTCATTCCTGTAGTAGATTCGGCCGACGGGGCAACGCTGCTGGGTGTAATCACGGACCGTGATCTTGTATTACGAGGCTATGCGGACAAGCATCCCGGCTCCACAGCCGTTGAAACCGTCATGAGCCGGGAGGTTATCTCCATTTCGGAGACGGCTTCTGTTGATGAGGCAGCGGAACTGATGGCTTCAAGGCAAATCCGCCGTATTCCGGTGACCCGTGACAAGAAGCTGATCGGAATTGTGTCGCTTGGCGACTTGGCGGTGAAAAGGATTTATGCGGATGAGGCAGCAGAGGCGTTAAGCGGAATCTCCCAGCGGCAGCTGCATTAAATAGGGTTATGGGAAGCTCATGTCCGTTAAACGGAGGTGGGCTTTTTCAAAATTGAAATTAATATGCAGAAAGCCCCACGTTGTGGGGTTATTTTGTGCTACCTGTTTATGGGGATAATCCATTTCCTGCTGTATTAAAGCTTATACACTGTAGATCACAAGGAGGGAATACTATGAATGCTGATGGAAAGGGTGCGTGCATTACCAGAAACGACCGGACCATTCTGCTGGAATGCGGCCATCCCGGATATGAGGAAGCCAGGGCGGTCCTGGCTGATTTTGCCGAGCTTATCAAAAGCCCTCCGGTCTATCACACCTACCGGATAACGCCGTTGTCCCTGTGGAATGCAGCGGCTGGAGGCCAGGAGGCAGAAGCGGTTATTGCTAAGCTGCGCAGGCTGTCACGCTGGGGAATTCCCTCCGGCCTTGAGGGTGAAATCAGGCAGCTGATGTCCCGGTACGGAAGATTGCAGCTGCGCACGCATGAAACTGATCCGCTGCTCATCACGCTCTCAGCTGATCAGGCCGGGCTGCTGGATGAACTGGAGGACAG
The DNA here is from genome assembly GCF_038000205.1 of Paenibacillus sp. FSL R10-2771. Taxonomy (NCBI): domain Bacteria; kingdom Bacillati; phylum Bacillota; class Bacilli; order Caryophanales; family Paenibacillaceae; genus Paenibacillus; species Paenibacillus sp. FSL R10-2771. The sequence goes on along the minus strand of NZ_JBBOBM010000001.1, from coordinate 3,928,518 downwards.
CCTGATTCTGAAAGAGCTGGGCTGGCACAGGGCAGGCCCGTTGCAGAGCTATTGTCCGAAGAGCAACAGGGGGCTGCTCAAGCAGGAATTAACAGGACTTGGTTATCCGGTACTCGATTATGCCGGTTTCCGGGACGGGCAGGAGCTGAGGCTTGCCTGGACAGAGGAAGCGGGGCAGGGGGCCGGAATTAGCGGGGCGGCTTTCGGGCTCCGGGATTATCAGAGGGATGCTATCCGGCAGTTCCAGGGGATTGGGGGCATCGGCGGCAGCGGTGTTGTTGTTCTGCCTTGCGGTGCGGGCAAAACGGTAGTAGGGATTGCAGTCCTGGAGCATCTTCAGTGTGAAACGCTGATTCTTACCTCCAGCACGACCTCGGTCGAGCAGTGGCGGGGTGAGCTGCTGCAGCGGACGACCCTGAACGTGGATGAAGTCGGGGAATATTCCGGTGAGAAGCGGGAGGTACGGCCTGTCACGGTCGCCACCTATCAGATTCTGACCCACCGTACAGCCAAGGGAGGGCCGTTTGTCCACATGAATCTGTTCAATGAGCGGAACTGGGGACTCATAATTTATGATGAGGTCCATCTGCTTCCGGCTCCTGTCTTCAGGGCAACGGCAGACATTCAGGCTACGCGCCGGCTGGGTCTTACAGCAACGCTGGTCCGGGAGGACGGCAGGGAAGGTGATGTGTTCTCCCTGATCGGGCCCAAATGTTACGATCTGCCCTGGAAGGTGCTGGAGAGGCAGGGATGGATTGCGGCAGTGGATTGTACAGAAGTGATAGTCCCGATGGATGAGCGGCTGCGGCAGCAATATATCTATGCCGGGGCGAAAGAACAGTTCCGCCTGGCGGCCGGCAATCAGGCTAAGGCTGCGGCCGCGGCATCGATTGCTGCGGCACATGCCGGGGCGGCGATCTTGGTAATCGGCCAGTACCTGGACCAGCTGGAGCAGCTGGCGGAGACTCTGGGCGCACCGCTTATTACCGGCAAAACTACACAGAAGGAACGGAGCGCATTGTATGCCGCCTTCAACGAAGGGCGGTTGCCCCTGCTGGTCGTTTCGAAGGTGGCTAATTTTGCCGTCAATCTGCCGGATGCCTCGGTGGCGATTGAGGTATCCGGAGCCTTCGGCTCACGGCAGGAGGAGGCTCAGCGGCTGGGGCGTATTTTGCGGCCTAAGCCGGGCGACAACAAGGCGTATTTCTATACGCTGGTCTCGGGGGACAGCAGGGAGCAGGAATTTGCCTTGCGGCGCAGGATGTTCTTAACCGAGCAAGGCTACGATTACGCAGTCAGAATGCTGGAATCCGCGGAGGAGGCTATTCTATGATGAGGCAGGAGCCTGATGCAGATATTCAGAAGCTGACGCCGGAAGCGCAGGCAGTGCTCCAGGCGATTTGTGCGGAACACGCAGCCAGTCCTTGGGCGGCGGATACCATTGAACGGCTGCGGCCGGCATTCCTGTGCCGTGCTGAGCAGGAGCTGGCGCTGAATGAGCTGCTCATGGCAGGGATGCTGGAGCTGCGCCAGAAAATGTGGGGAGAGAAGCTGTACCAGATCCCGCAGCAGAGGTTCCCCCGGATCGTGCGGAGCTTCTGGCCTGCCCGTCCGCAGAGTCTTGGAGAAACAGATGTACAGGCCCAGCTTGCTGCCTGCACGGGTCTGGCTGCCGAGCTGTTCCGGGGACTGTTATTTACAGCGCGGGAGGGCTTGCCGCTGACGGCCAAGGGACTTATACACAAGAAGCAGCTCGGTCTGCTGGCAGGCCAGCTGTCGATGCAGGAGGAGCATCTTGCTGGACTTAAGCTCAACCAGGCCAGTTCTGAGCCTTACCCGCTTCCGGTAACCGTTATCGTAGATTTGATGGCTGTTCTGGGTCTGATCAGCCGCAGCAGCAGCGGATATTTAATAGACATAACGAAGCTGCAGTGCTGGCTGGCGCTGACTGAGCAGGAGATGACCGATACGCTATACCGCATTGTAATTAGCCGATACGGCTCACCGGAGCCTGCCGGACAGCATTTCAGACATCTGATCTCCACGGCGGAATTCCCCCCGGGAGAATGGTTTGCCGTGCCGCCTCTTCTGGAATGGATGATACAGAGCGGCCTTGCCAAAGAGCAGTCTGTTGCTGGGCCGGACGGTCCGGAGCTGCATGCGTCCGCCATGGCCTGGCTCCGCTGCCTGGCAGGCTTCGGCTGGTGTGACCTGGGTTATTCAGCCAAGGGAGAGCCCTGCTTCCGGTGGAAGGCAGTGAAGCCGCAACTGGACGGAGCTTCGGCAGGTACAATAGAACCGGAGATAAGCGGAGAAGATACAGGTATAGTGAAAGCGGAGGAATCGCAGCCAGATGAAGCCTGCGGCGGAACTGCTGTACCAGAAGGCCGGCCAGAACATGAGCATGATTATGAGCAGGTGCAGGAGCAGGAGCAGGAGCAGGAGGAGATACTCTCCGGCAGCTCATTGAAGCCAGGGGAGACTGGCGCGGACTGGGGTTTGCCTGCAGAATCTGCTGTACCTGCGGCCGGCAGGTTCGTTGTCCAGCCGGATTTCGAGGTGCTGGTCCCGCCTGAAGTTCCGTATACCCTCCGCTGGACCCTGGCAGGATACGCCGAGCTGCTGCATAATCAGGACCTCTGGAGCTTCCGGCTGACCCGGGAAATGCTGGAGTCCGCAGCGGAGCTGGGGTGTCCTCCAGGGAATGCCATTGCTTGGCTTACCGCGAATGCTCAAGGGGGGCTGCCGGAGCAGGTGGAGCTGTCGCTTCGGCAGTGGGTTAAGGGAATCGGGCGGACATCATTGTCTGAGGTTATTCTGTTGTCCTGTGCAGGTGAACAGGAGAGCGGAGATATTGCTGCGCATCCCCGGCTGCAGGATATTCTGACCCGGATTGGCCAGCTCCACTTCATCGTTCGCCCGGAATCTGTCGGCCAGCTGCGCAAGGAGCTGGCTGCAGCCGGGCTGGCTCCGCCAAGAATCATCGGCGGCCGGGAGGAGGCCTTGCAGCCTTACAACCCGTTCGGACCTTTTGAACGGCCCGCAGCATCACTCCGTTATGAGCTTCCTTCCACTGCCGCGGAACGGGGACTGCTTGGTGCTGCAGCGTGTCCGAAGCTCCTGCCGCTGGCGGGGACAGCGCAGGATCAGGAGCTGCTTCCGGGTGAAGATGCCGTTCCGCAAATGTGGTTCAACCAGTGGAGGCAATACCATGTGACTACGGCGCAGAAGGTGATGGAGCAGGCGCTGGGCTGGGGAATCAAGGTTAGAATTTCTATGCAGGGCCAAACTGCAGACTTCATTCCGGAGCAAATAAGCGGGCGCCCGTGGAGAGTTCGGGGGAATCTGCTGCGTTCAGGTTCAGCGAGTGTAGAGCAGATTCAGCTTGCCGCCGAAGACTGGCAGGAAATGAAGCTGCTGCATCCTGTCAAACAGAGAAATTCCTCTTCTTCTCGAGCAGCCGGATATGTTATGATAAGGTAGTCTACCGTTTGCGGTAGAACATTAATGCAGAAAAGAGTTGAAGTTCATGAGCGTAGCGGAATTAAATACGGTCGATATGGCCGAAGTGCTGACATACGCCTATGAATTAGGCGATATGATTAATCAATCCGCCGAAGTGTCGGATTACTTATACTGGAAAGGGCGGGTCGATCAGAGCCCCGAAATCCAGGCCATGGTCAGACGGCTGCAGAGCAAGAAGGAGCTGTTTGAGGAGACACAGCGGTTTGGACATTTTCACCCGAACTATCATTCGGCCAAGGATGAGGTTGAGTTAGTAGAGCGGGAGCTGGAACAGTTCGAAGAGGTTGTCCGCTTCAAGAATGCGGAGAAGACGCTGGATGATATTCTTCACTCCATGTCTGAAGCAATCGCCTTCTCGGTATCGGACAGCATCAAGGTTCCGAGCAATGACCCGTCCCCCAAAGGCGGATGCGGCAGCGGAGGCAAATGCTCTTGCGGATAAGCTGGCCGTATAGAGAATAGAGAAAGAAAGGCGGATGAGCTTATGTTTGCGGAACGGACAGGTTATATCGTTTGGGTTAGCGACGTCAAGGCAGCGCGTAACCTGGAGAAATACGGAACACTGCACTATGTTTCCCGAAAGATGCACTATGCGGTAATGTATGTGAACGCGGAACGCGCCGAGGAAGTTATGAAGAATGTCCGCAGACTTTCCTACGTGCGTAAGATTGAACGTTCCTACCGCAATGAACTCAAGACTGAATACACCAGCAATGGACCGGACAAGTCCCGTTATTACGGTTTGTAAATTTAAATATAGCCATTTTGGACAGGCGCCGCTGGCGTCTGTTTTTTTGTATTTAATATATTTTATGATCACATAAACAATTTGCCAGCGGTAGGGCAGACGAGCCGAATGTAAGCGAAAAACCGAATACAATGTGCCAACGATAGGGTAGATGAGCCGAATGTAAGCGAAAAACCGAGTACAATGCTCCAATGATAGGGTAGATGAGCCGAATGTAAGCGAAAAACCGAGTACAATGCTCCAATGATAGGGTAGATGAGCCAAATGTATGCGAAAAACCGAATACAATCTGCCAATGATGGGGTAGATGAGCCAAATGTATGCGAAAAACCGAATACAATCTGCCAATGATGGGGTAGAAGAGCCAAATGTATGCGAAAACCGAATACAATGTGCCAATGGTAGGGAAGACGAGCCAAATGTATGTGAAAAACCGAGTACAATACTCCAGCGATGGGGCAATGAACCGAATGGGGTATGATTACCTTGGAATCTGCCAAAAGCGGGACGGATGACATTTTCCCGGGGGAATGTTAACTAAATTGACAGCTAATCGCCGGTGACTTACTATATCCTCAAGGAAAGCAAGCTGATCCCGCTGGGATTATCTGCAATAGATCTATACAATAAATACAATACAATACAATAAATACAACACAATGAGTTCAACAGAGGTCTCAGACGTAATAGCCACGCATGGCAGAGCGGTGCAAGTCTGATAAGGCGTCTTTTTTATACTTTGGCATTTATTTTGGCACTGCAGCAGGCGGGAGGGAACGGCATAGAACCGAAGCGCGAGATCACCAGTGTCGGAATTGATATTGGAACTAGTACGACTAAAATAGTCTTCAGCAGACTTACGGTCGGACGGAGATATGGTCTGTCCATGCTACCGCAATATCAAATCACGGAGCGGAATATTATATATGAGAGCCCGATGCATCTAACACCGCTAATAGGCGAATCGCAAATCGATCTTCCGGCGCTACAGCAGATCCTGTCGGCAGAGTACCACAGCGCGGCACTGAAGCCTGAGGAGGTAGATACAGGGGCTGTCATTATTACTGGAGAAACGGCGGTAAGACCGAACGCGGATTCCATCCTCAATCAGCTGGCGGGGGAGTCGGGAGAGTTCGTGGTTGCCCAGGCAGGCGGGGATCTGGAGGCTGTCCTTGCAGGTAAAGGCGCTGGAGCGGAAGCTCATTCGCAAAGAGCGGCGGGGACAATAGTCAATGTGGATATCGGAGGCGGTACGGCAAACGCGGCATATTTCAATAGCGGAAGTTGCAAAGGAACCTTGAACTTTCATATCGGCGGCCGGCTGATCATGCTGGATAAGGCTGGAACCGTAGCGAAAATATATCCCGCAGCCCGGCAATGGCTGAACCGTGAAGGGCTGTGGCTGCAAGAGGGGGAGCAGGCGGACTGGCCTGTGCTGCAGGAGGTCACCCGGAGATGGAGTGAACTGCTGCTGGAGGTCCTGCTTAAGGGCAGTGATCCGCAAGCCTGTCCATTAATCTATGGTCACCCGGACCTTCCGGCTGCATTTGCAAGAGAGGCTACAGTTACGGAGCTTTGGATCTCCGGGGGTGTGGGTGCATTAATGGAGCAGGCCGCTCCCCGCAATATCGCGGAGACTGCAAGGTATGGGGATATCGGGCCGCTGCTGGCTCATGCCATTAAAAAGGCGGCCGAACACTACCCGGTGAAGCTGCAGGCCGCTCCAGGCGCGCAGCGGGCTACAGTGATTGGTGCCGGTGTTCATACCCTGCAGCTCAGCGGTTCAACGGTTTATGCAGACCCCAACCTGCTGCCGTTGCGGAATATTCCCGTAATAGAGCTGGTCTGGCCCGTACAGATCCAGGACGTTGAGCAGCCGGATGCGTTTTTAGCCTCTATACAAGCCGCTTTTGCTGCGGGAGCCATAAGGCACGGTTCAATTGAACCGGAAGCAATGCAGTTTGCAATCGCCATCCCGGAAATCACCCCCTGTTCCTATGCTGTGTTACGCCGGATTGCTGAAGCAGTGACCGGGTGCTCCCGGAGGTATAAGCTGAAGCTTTGCATCCTGATCTGTGAGAATGACATTGCCAAAGCTTTGGGCAATTGTATCTATCTGCTATCCCAAGGCCGGCAAGCCTGCGTCTGTCTGGACCAGATTACAGTGGCGCATGGCGATTATATTGACATTGGAATCCCGGCGGACGGGAATTATATACCGGTTGCCGTTAAGACCCTGGTTTTCAATTCAACAAATTAGGCGGAAAGGAAGTGATAACCGATGAAGCTGACAGTCTCCCTGCTTGGCGAGAGCTACCGGTTTCATGATCTGAAGGAGCTGTTTGCCAAGGCAAATGAAGAAAAGTCAGGGGACCAGCTTGCCGGAATCGCTGCAGCGGACGACCGCGAACGGATGGCAGCCAAGCTTGTGCTGGCCGATTTGACCCTTGCGGATATCCGCAGCCACCCGCTGCTGCCTCCAGAGACTGACGAGGTGTCCAGAGTGATCGAAGAGGGAGTCGATGAAGCGGTCTACGAAACGATCCGCAGCTGGACGGTTGGAGAGCTGAGAGAACAGCTGCTCGCTGCATCTGAGACTGAGGTGCGCCGGATCGGCAGAGGCCTGAATAGTGAGATGGCCGCTGCGGCGGCCAAGCTGATGTCCAATCTGGATCTGATCCAGGCCGCGGCCAAGTGTGAAGTGATTACCCGCTGCAATACTACGCTGGGAGAACGCGGGCGGCTCGGGAGCCGGGCCCAGCCCAATCATCCTACGGATGATCCGCTGGGGATGAAGGCTTCCATCTATGAAGCATTGAGCTACGGCATCGGGGATGCGGTAATCGGTATCAATCCTGTCATTGATACAACAGACAATATTATCCGCCTCCTCCACGAAACCAAAGAGGTCATTCACAGATGGGGCATACCAACGCAGAACAGTGTGCTTGCCCATGTGGCCACCCAGATGAGAGCCATATCCAAGGGGGCTCCGGCGGATCTGATCTTCCAGAGTCTTGCCGGTACAGAGAGCGGCAACCAATCCTTCGGGATTGATCTGCGGCTGCTGCAGGAGGCGGATCAGCTGATCCGGGAGTCCGGCACGGCCAGCGGGGAGAACCGCTGGTATTTCGAGACGGGCCAGGGGTCTGAGCTGTCAGCGGGCAGTCATCACGGTGTGGACCAGCTTACACTGGAATCCCGCTGCTATGGTCTGGCCAAAGCATTCAAGCCGTTTCTGGTGAACACCGTCGTCGGTTTTATCGGACCTGAGTACCTCTATGACAGCAAGCAGGTAATCCGGGCCGGACTTGAGGATCATTTCATGGGCAAGATCCAGGGACTCCCGATGGGTGTGGATGTCTGTTATACGAACCACATGAAGGCAGACCAGAATGACATGGATAACTTAGCTGTCCTCCTGGCGGCCGCCGGAGTAAACTTCTTCATCGGGGTTCCGATGGCGGATGACTGCATGCTGAATTACCAGTCGACCAGCTTTCATGATATTGCTACTGTACGTGAGCTGCTGCGTCTGCAGCCGGGGGCAGAGTTCTCAGCTTGGGCGGAAAAAATGGGTATCCTGAAGAATGGCCGACTGACTGCACTTGCCGGTGATCCGACGCGGTTTATCTAAACAATGAAGGAGGAGCAAGCATGGTATTCCACGATCCGGATGGAATGGAAAGATTGCGTAAGGCTACACCGGCGCGGATCGGCACAGGCCGGGCAGGAACACGGCCGACGACCCGTGAGCAGCTGCAGCTGCGCCTGGATCATGCGGCTGCAGTCGATTCAGTATACGGCAGCGTCAGCAGCATCTTGCTGGATGATCTGGAGCTGTTTGCGGTTAACTCAGAGGTGACGGACAAGGAGCTGTACCTCAAACGGCCGGATCTGGGCCGGCAGCTGCCGGAGAGCAGTATCCGGCTTCTGCGGGAGCGCTGTATCCAGGCTCCGCAGGTGCAGATTGTGGTGTCGGACGGACTAAGTGCCGATGCCATTGAAAGCAACCTGCGGGATATCTATCCGGCGCTGCTGGACTCTCTGGCGGTTCACGGGCTTACTGCGGGGACGCCGTTTTTTGTGCGGAAGGCCAGGGTCGGCTGTATGAATGCTATTGGCGATATTCTGGAGCCCGAAGTGATTGTTCTGCTGATCGGGGAACGTCCGGGGCTGATCACCTCCCGGTCCATGAGTGCTTATCTTGGCTACAGGCCGCGTTCCGGAATGACAGATTCCCAGCGGATGGTCCTATCCAACATTCATCAGGGAGGTACTCCTCCGGTAGAGGCCGGCGCCCATCTGGGCAGCCTGATCGCCAGGATGCTGGAGCTCAGAATGAGCGGAGTGGGCCTGGAGCTGTAACTGAGCTTTAATTCTAACGTATCCTATAAGTCACATGCTCTTTTGTGTTTCTAACCTAACCTCATTCCGCCAATGCGGGCCTGAGGTTATTTGCTGTACCCGGAAATACCTTGAGTATGTTCCGGTTAGTACAACAGCTCATTTAATGCAACAATTTGTGTATCCAGAATCAATTGGGTATTCAGTGATAGTTGTAGTTTGTGCAGTTAAAAACAGCGAAAAGATGTGTTTGCTCCGTATAACTGTATTCTGTACAACTAAATCTGCCAAATTGGGTGGAAACCTTCTGCAACAGCCACTTTAATTGCACAAAATACAACTAAACGTTGAGGGGGTTCAAAGTCAGAGGATTTAGTTGTACAAAGTGCAATTAAGCATACCGGATACTCCTAGGCATATACCATAACCGGATCACTGCAGACCCTCAGCAGGCGTTTTGCCTAAGTGATTTGTACTAGTGTGAATCTGACGCTATACCAGTCCGGGATTGTCCTAAATTACTGCCGGAAACCGGTGACTGCCGCCCATAGTTTATACCTGCTTAATACTTCCGGACTATGCTGGAGAGAGGGTGACAAAATTCACGAAGAAAACATACAGGTGATAAAATGAATAAATCAGGGACACTGTCCCGCAAGCTCGCGGCGCTGCCGCAATACTTTCAGCATCTGAGCGGAAGATTCAGGGAAGAAGCCAGGGAGCTGGGCAGATTATCGATGCTGCTTGATATTATGGATAAGGAGATGCTGGATACATACTTTCAGCCGATTCTGCATCTGCGGAGCGGGACAACGATCGGACATGAAGTGCTGAACCGTCCGCCCAGTTCTCCGCAGTTCCCGAGCACCGAGCATTTCTATGATTTTGCCGGAAGGACAGAGCAGATGTTCAGATTCGAGCAGTACTGCCGGAGAATGTCCTTGTCCCGTTATATGGAGAGGCTGCCGGAGGCTGATGCTGCGGGTGATAAGCTGGTATTTGTTAATGTGCATCCGGGGGTGCTGAATGATTCCCGTCACAAAAGCGGTGAAACCCTTACCCTCCTGAAGGAGCTGGGACTTGCGCCGGAGCGTGTGGTGTTTGAGCTGACAGAACGTCAGGCCGTGCAGGATTATATCGGATTCGAGAAAGTGTTGTCCCATTATCGTGAACAGGGCTTCCGCATTGCCGTTGACGATGCCGGCTCCGGTTACAATAGTCTCAAGACGCTGGTCTACCTGAAGCCGGAGTTCATTAAGCTGGACAAGTCGCTGATCCGCGGAATTCACAGCAGCAGGGAACAGCAGGAGCTGCTGGAGCTGGTCAGGGAATACGCGGACCGCTCGTCTACCCGGGTGATTGCCGAAGGCATTGAGACGGCGCAGGAGCTGCTTTTTTTGCAGATGGCGGGAGTGGAATTTGGTCAAGGTTATGCGCTTGGAAGACCGGCTCACCAGCCTGTAGATGGAGGCTTCCCGTCTTCGGCACTGCCGTTTCCAGTAAGAGGAGGGTATAGGCATGTTTCTTCAAATTGGTGAAATCGCCGAACAGATTCCGGAAATTACGATCCATCACAAATGCGAGTACGTAGATCAGATTTTCAAAAAGAATCCACAGCTCCAAGGCGTCGCAGTAACTGAGAATGGCTGTACGGTAGCACTGATCATGAGAATCCGTTTTTATCAGCAGATCGGTACGCTGTATGGTTATACGCTGTATATGGGCAGATCCGTGGAGCTGGTGATGGATAAAAATCCGCTTGTGGTGGATTATAAGACGCCGATCATTGATGTGAGCAGGCTGGCTATGGCCAGGAACGAAGAGAATCTGTATGACTATGTGATCGTCACCCACGGAAACGCATTGTTCGGAGCTGTGAGCGTGCGGGATCTGCTGCTTAATTTTGCGGAAATTCAGGCGGTGGCAGCCAGCTTTCTGAACCCGTTAACGGGACTGCCGGGCAATGTCAGTATTACAGAGTGGATGGTTAAATCGCTGCTGCAGGAGCAGTTCAGTGTTCTTTACATTGATCTGGATCACTTTAAGGCCTACAACGATACATACGGGTTTAAGGAAGGCGACCGGATGATTCAGGCTACGGCGGAGCTTCTGAAGCATGAGGCGCTGCGTCTGGACGGTTTTTTGGGACATATCGGCGGGGATGACTTCATTATTTTCATCAGCCATTATCAATATGAGGAGTGCTGCAGGAGCATCATCAGGGCGTTCGATAGGGTGGTACAAGATTTCTATCATGCCGGGCATCTGGCCCGGCAGTTTGTGCTGACCGAGAGCCGTTCAGGACGGATGGAGGAGATTCCGCTGGTCTCGATCTCCATCGCCGTTGTAACCAACCGCAGCCGCAGATTCGCTTCGGTTGAGGATCTGTCCGAAGAAGCGGCCCGCTTCAAAAAAAGCTGCAAAATGATCAAAGGCAGCAGCTATGTCGATGATAGCGATATCAGTCTGCACAAGATCGGACACTAAGACTCACGCCTGTACACTTCACAGGGAGGGCGGAATGCTTGAACAACAGACATCAATGCGGTAAGATTGACAACAATAAGAGCATGCCAAGACCCTTTTACGTGGAGTGTGATGACAATGCATGGCAAGGGGATGGAATGGTGGGGGGCGTATGAGCCCTTCCATATCGTGCTGAATAACTACGGGATTGCCGATATCGTGCTTACCCAGCATGCGAAGAGCCGCTATGCGGACCGGGTCGCTGAGGCGAATAACGGGAACGGCGACGTGACGGCATGGATCTGGCAATGCTTGAAGCAGAACAGGGTTAGACCCTATTCGCACAGTGAGTATAATGCCTATCTGATCGACGATGATACGGTGATTGTGGTCGATTTCAGGCAGCTTGAGGGCGTAACCACGCTCTCCGGTGAGCCGCTGTACGTCATGGTGGTGGTGTCGTTTCTCGGCCGGATTTCGGCGACTCCCCAGCTGCGGGATCTCAAGAAATACTATTCGTGGCTGCGCCACTCCCGCCGCATGAAGCTGATGAAGAAGCGCCGCAGACGCAAGTAGAAGAGAGTATGGCAACGAAGGCATGCGGCTTATGGCTGCGTGCCCTTTTTTGAAGAATTGCCATTCATTCGAAGCAAATCGCCACTTTGAGTGGTTATTTTGAAAAGGAGTCAGAAAAGCATGAACTTTCACCAGCTACATATTTTTTATACCGTATCCGAACGGGGCAGCTTCTCGGCGGCGGCACTGACGCTGCATATGACACAGCCCGCAGTGACGATGCAGATTCAGGCGCTGGAGGATTATTTCGGAGCCAAGCTGTTTGACCGGTCGACTAAAAAAATAATGCTCTCCGAAGCCGGCCGCACGCTGATGCCATTCGCGCTGCGCAGTATGCAGCTGATGCGGGAGACGGATCAGGCGATGTCAGCCTTCACCCATATGCTGGAGGGCCGGCTGCAGCTGGGCGCAAGCCTGACGATCGGCGAATATGTGCTTCCGCGCCTGCTCGGTCCCTTCGGCAGGGAATACCCGAACATCTCAATCATGATGAAGGTGATGAACACCACGCAGATTATGGAGGAGATTAACAAACACCAGCTGAACTTCGGGCTGATCGAAGCGCCGGTGTCCCATCCGGATATGGTCATCGAGCCGGTCATGGGCGATGAGCTCAAGCTGATCGTTCCGCAGGGTCATCCGCTGGCTGACCAGGCTGAAGTTAGCCTAAGTGATGCGCTCGGCTATCCGTTCGTGCTCCGTGAGCAGGGCTCAGGGACCCGGCGGGTGATGGAAGAGCAGCTGCTGGCGAAGGGGCTTGATCCCGGCGCCATGCGGATTGTGATGGAGCTGGGCAGTACAGGCGCTGTGAAGTCGGCAGTGGAGGCCGGGCTTGGAATTACGATTATTTCAACATCGTCGGTTAAGCATGAGGTGGCGCTCGGACTGCTGAAGATTGTCAATCTCACAGATGCCTCGTTCAAACGGCAGTTCTACGCGATTCATCTGAAGTCAACGCTGCTGCCGATTTCGGCTGTAACGTTCCTGACCTTCCTGCGCCAGCATGCGGACGGGCAATAGCTGAATAAGAACGCCGCAGACAAGATATAACTTGGAGAATGGAGGGGCATTCATATGGATGAGAAGAATAATAACAGTGAACATATGCAGGGAATCGAAGAGGGGCCCGCGCCGGGAAGATGTGATCTGCATAGCCACACACAGGCTTCGGACGGTATGCAGCCTCCGGCTGAGAATGTGCGTCTGGCTTATGAGAAAGGGCTGGCAGCAGTAGCCATTACCGACCATGATACCGTAAGCGGTATTGCAGAAGCGCTGGAAGCCGGTAAGCGGCTGGGAATTACGGTAGTTCCCGGTGTAGAGATCAGTACGCGGGCCGGAGGGAAAGAGATTCACGTGCTCGGCTATTATATCGATACGGAGCAGGAGCTGTTCCTGTCCCGGCTGGAACAGCAGCGGAATACCCGCCTGGGGCGAAATGAGGCAATAATAGACAAGCTTCGCGGGCTGGGGATTGAGATCAGCATGGAGCAGGTGTTATCGGGCATGGGCCGTGAGCTGAAGCCGGATGAGAGTGTTGGCCGGCCGCATATTGCCGATGAGCTGGTGCGCCTGGGAGCAGCTGCGGACATGCGGGATGCGTTTGATAAATATCTGGCTGAAGGTGCAGCGGCGTATGTATCGCCTCCGCGCATCACGCCGGAAACCGCTTGCCGCTGGATACAGGAAGCGGGCGGTGCAGCGGTGCTGGCCCATCCCGGCATTTACGGGGATGATGAACTGGTGCGGAAGATCCTGGAGACCGGTGCTCTGCGCGGAATCGAGGTCTACCATTCCGATCATGGTCCGGCGGAGCATGAGCGTTATCTTGCGCTGGCTGAGGAATTCGGCCTGCTGGTCACCGGCGGCTCGGATTTCCATGGGGCGCGGCAAGGCGTGATTTTCCACGGGGATATCGGCAGTGTCCATGTATCCACAGCTGTGCTGGAGCAATTGAAGGCAGCCCGAAGCTGAACCTGAACCTGAATGGTAAGCGATCCGCCTTAGGAAAGGCCGGTAGCCTGTGAAAATACCTGCCCTATGAAACTTGTAGGGCGGCAATACCAAAAACAACCTCCATTCCATTGGCGATGATGCCAGTGGCTGGAGGTTGTTTGGTTTCCCTGGACTAGCTTCGCAGAACGCTTGCCAGACCTTTGATACGCTCTTCATCCGGTGTGACGAATAGCGTCCGCTGATGATCGTAGATGACGAAGCCCGGTTTAGCCCCGCTTGGTTTACGGACGTACCGGATCAGGGTGCTGTCTACCGGAACGCTGCTCGACTGCTTCGCCTGGCTGAAGTAAGCGGCGAGCTGTGCAGCTTCTTCTAAGGTGGCATCGCCGAATTCCTCGCTGCGGATAACCACATGCGAACCCGGAATGTCTTTGGTGTGCAGCCAGGTATCGTTCGCCGAAGCCAGACGGTTGGTGACATATTCGTTCTGCAGATTGTTTTTGCCTACATAGATGTCGATGCCTTCGGAAGAGGTGAACACCTGCAGGGTAGGGCGGGTCGCCTTCTTCTTCTTTTTGCCCTTTTTGCTGCGGTCACGCAGGTAGCCCTGGCTTACCAGCTCCTCACGGATTTCCTCGATATCATTCAGGGAGGCGTGGGCGAGCTGCTGCTGCAGCGTCTCCATGTAGGCAATCTCCTCATGGGTTTTGAGCAGCTGTTCGCCGATGACCCGCAGGCTGTTCTTATATTTGTTGTATTTCTTGAAATAGCGCTGCGCATTGTCCGTAGGGCTTAAGAGCGGATCTAGCGGAACAGTGATTTCCGCCTGATTCTCATCGTAATAGTTTACTAGCTTTGCCGTCTTATCCCCTTTGTTCAAAGTGTGCAGGGAAGCGAACAGCAGCTCGCCCCAGATCCGGAACTGGTCGGCGTCCTGGGCCTCGTCCAGATCCTTCTGCAGATTGGCAAGCTTCTTGATGTTTTTGCCGCGCTCATTGCCGAGGAAACGGATCAGGTCGCTTACCCGCTGCTTCACGGTATCCTTCTCCGCTTTATCCCCGTAATAATCCTCCAGGCATGTGCTGATGGAGCTGTACTGCTTCACATTCCCGCCCATCAGCTTCAGCGGTATGGCGGAAAAGATCGGTTTGCCTTTGGCATTCAAGCCGGAGACCGGCGAGAACCGGAGCTCCCTAACCGGCTCCATTACAGAATTGAAGGCTTCCCACAGCTGGTCCGGGTGGTTTACCCCGCTGCTGAACTCCTGAGCATCGCCCCCGAGTACCTTGTAGCGGTGGACGATCTCACCGGCAATGAGCGGACTCAGGCCGTTAAAAGCATGCACCAGCCAGCCCGCAGGGTCGTCTGATGGGGAAGGGCCGCCGGAGCCGTCGGCTTTCGGTTCTTCCAGTGAGGCTAGAAGCCCCGCAATCTCGCCCTCGATCATATCCTCCTCAGGCTCCTCCGGATGCTCCGCAGCATACAGGGCAGCTTCTTCTGCCGAAGCCATCAACGAGATGAAAGCGGCCTGGCTTATGCCGAGCGGATTCAGCTTATGCTGCTGCGGCGGCTCGGTATAGGCTGCTCCCGGCATAACGACCCGGTAGCTGCTGATCGACGGGGTGACATGATGAATCCCGTCAATAATCGTGCCGGTGGACAGCTCGGTCAGAATGATGTTGCTATGCCGTCCCATCAGCTCAATGATGATCTTTTTGGCGGAGACATCTCCCAGCTCATCCCGGGTCCTGATAGTGATATGAATGATCCGCTCCATGCCCACCTGCGTGATGCTCTCAATGGTGCCGCCTTCACAATGCTTGCGCATCAGCATGCAGAACATGGGCGCTTCCGCCGGATTGATAGTGCTTCTCTCGGTCAGATGCAGCCGGGGATAGGTCGGATTCGCTGACAGCAGCAGCTTACCGCCGCCGCCCGCACCGCGAAGGGTGAAGATCAGGTCATGTGTGCTGGGTTGATATATTTTGCTGACGCGTGCACCAATGAAGGATTGAAGCTCATGCACGATCGCTTTGGTAACGATGCCGTCTAATGCCATGATAAAGTTCTCCTGTCGCCTAAAAATAATGTACTCCCTCTATGATGCCATACTTTCACTCGTTCGCGCAAAAGGAGAAACCGGATGCGGTGATAATTTGGGACGACCATGAATACACTTGGACATGAACAGGTGGAAAAGCTGTGCGCCGCCGGAAGTCAAGAAACGACCGGGAGGGGAAAGATAAGTCATGGAACAAAAAAGTTGGCACCGCCTCGGTGCAGAGGAGCTGCAGGAGATGTTCAGCGTTCATCCGGGAGAGGGTCTGAGTGCTGAGGCTGCTGCAGAGAGACGTAAAGAGAGCGGGTACAATGAGCTGTCGGAGGGCAAAAAGGTATCGCCTGTTATGCTCATGCTCAATCAGTTCAAGGATTTCATGGTGCTGGTGCTGATGGGTGCGACACTGGTATCCGGCCTGCTTGGCGAATATCTCGATGCGATTACGATTATTGCCATTATTCTGCTTAACGGGGTACTCGGTTTCGTACAGGAGTTCCGCGCAGAGCGTTCGCTCCGGGCACTGAAACAGCTGTCTGCCCCGTCTGCCAAGGTATTGCGCAGCGGGAAGCAGGAAGTGATTGCAGCCAAAATGCTGGTCCCCGGTGATATCGTCCTGCTGGAGAGCGGTGACCGTATCCCTGCGGATGTCCGCTGGCTGCAGTGCAGCGCCCTCTACGCCGAAGAATCGGCACTGACGGGGGAATCCTTACCGGTCTCCAAGCATGCGGAGGCGATTCATGCCGAAGAGATTCCCCTTGGCGACCAGAAGAATATCGGCTTCATGGGCACGATGGTGACCCGGGGAACAGGCCGGGCAGTCGTCATCCGCACCGGCATGAATACCGAGATGGGCAAGATTGCTGACCTGATCCAGAATACAGAAACCCAGGAAACGCCGCTGCAGCACCGTCTGGAGCAGCTTGGCAAGATTCTGATCTATGTCTCCCTGGGCCTCACGATTGTCGTTGTTCTTGCAGGGATTCTGCATGGACAGCCCGCACCGGCGATGTTCCTGGCAGGTGTAAGTCTGGCTGTAGCAGCCATTCCGGAAGGTCTTCCGGCGATTGTAACCATTGCTCTTGCCCTGGGTGTCCAGCGGATGATCAAGCGCAAGGCCATCGTACGGAAGCTGCCGTCCGTAGAGACCCTGGGCTGTGCCTCGGTCATCTGCTCGGATAAGACGGGGACCCTCACTCAGAATAAAATGACGGTAACGCGGGTGTGGAACGGCGGACGGAGTCTGGAAGTGACCGGAGAGGGTTATTCGCCTGCGGGACATGTACTCCATAAAGGCAAGCCTGTAGATCTGAAGAATGACCAGAGTCTGCGGCGGATGCTGCAGGTGGGCGCTTTATGCAGCAATGCTGAGATTTTTGAGACTATTGCTGATACACGCGGCAAGAAGAAGGGCAAAGGCGCGGAAGCCGAAAAGGTTGCGGACACCCAGTCTGTGTGGGAGCTTAAGGGAGATCCGACAGAGGGTGCGCTGGTAACCCTGTCTGCCAAAATGGGGTTAACTGCACAAACGCTTGCTGTTACCTATACCCGGGAAACGGAGTTTCCGTTTGATTCAGAACGCAAGCTGATGTCTGTAATCGTCAGCCATCCCGGCGGACGGATGATCTGCACCAAGGGCGCACCTGATGTGCTGCTGAATTGCTGCTCCTATATGCTGTGGGAAGGCGGAGTAGTTCCTTGTACGCCAACCTTGCGCCAGAAGGTGCTGGAGGCCAATGAGGAAATGGCCGGAGGTGCGCTGCGCGTACTGGGGATGGCATACCGCGAGATGCGTACCGGAGAAGTGGCCGGCAGCGAGAAAGAAGCGGAGTGCCAGCTTGTCTTCGTAGGGCTTGCCGGAATGATTGACCCGCCGCGCCGTGAAGTGCGCGATGCGATTCAAGTTACCCGCCGGGCCGGAATCAAAACCGTGATGATTACCGGAGACCATGGAACGACTGCGGAAGCAATTGCCCATCAGCTCGGCATTCTGCAGCGTGGGGGAACTGTCCTGACCGGCAGCCAGCTTACCCGGATGGACGATGATGCACTCGACAAAGTATCCGATAACGTCTATGTATACGCCCGGGTATCTCCTGAGCATAAGCTGCGGATTATCAAGTCGCTGCAGCGCCAGGGCCATGTGGTAGCGATGACCGGGGATGGTGTGAACGATGCTCCGGCAATCAAGGCGGCCGATATCGGAATCTCCATGGGTATCACCGGCACGGATGTAACCAAAGAAGCATCATCACTTATCTTAGGGGATGACAATTTCTCGACGATAGTTGCAGCCATTGAAGAAGGCCGGAACATCTATGAGAACATCCGCAAGTTTATCCGCTATCTCCTGGCTTCGAATGTCGGCGAGATTCTGACGATGTTCTTCGCCATGATGCTGGGGCTGCCGCTGCCGCTGGTGCCGATCCAGATTCTCTGGGTCAACCTGGTCACGGATGGACTGCCGGCGATGGCGCTGGGGGTAGACCAGCCGGAGAAGGATTTAATGGAGCACAAGCCGCGCGGAGCCAAGGAAAATATCTTCGCCCGCCGTCTGGGCTGGAAGATCGTCAGCCGCGGTCTGCTGATCGGCCTCTGCACCCTGGCCGCATTCTGGCTGACGCTGCGTATTGCTCCGGATAATGCACAGCAGCTGGTGCGGGCGCAGTCGGTTGCTTTTGCCACACTGGTTATGGCCCAGCTCATCCATGTCTTCGACTGCCGCAGCTCCCGGTCGGTATTCCACCGGAATCCGTTCCAGAACAAAGCGCTGGTGCTCGCCGTTCTGTCATCCGTGATCCTGATGCTGGCCGTTATGTACCTGCCGTTCCTGCAGCCGGTATTCAAAACCGTTCCGCTCAGCTTCCGCGAATGGTGCCTGGTGCTGGTGATGGCCGGCGTCCCGACTTTCCTGATGGGTGCGGGCAGCGTCTGGGGCGGCAAGAAGAACCGCAGCCGCAGCGGCGGACGGCAGATGATAAAAAGTACAAAGTTTTCGGCATAAAATCAATAGCATCACTCCACTCCTTTAAGGTATGCTGGTTACACTGGGAAGCTTGGTTTACGATGAACCGGCTGGCATATTTCAAACAAAACTTTTAGGAGTGGACGATACAATGGAATTTACTAAGATGCACGGACTAGGCAATGACTTTATAGTTGTATTCGGCGAAGAGGAGCTGCCGGGCAATGCTTCGGAGCTGGCAGTTACGCTGTGCAACCGGTTCTTCGGCATAGGGGCTGACGGGCTGGTGTACATTCTGCCTTCAGAGCGCGGTGATTATATGATGCGTATCATGAACTCTGACGGCTCGGAAGCCGAGCAATGCGGCAATGCCATCCGCTGTGTCTCCAAATATGTGTATGAGCACGGACTGGTGGAATCGGAGCAGATTGTGATTGAAACGATTGGTGCCGGTGAACAGAAGGTGTCCCTGAAGGTAAAAGATGGTGTGGTGGAGACTGTTACCGTGGATATGGGCGAGCCGGTTCTGTCCGGACTTCAGATTCCTGTAGCGATCGATGCAGAGCCAGTGCTGGATCAGCCGATCGAGGCGGACGGAACGGAATTCAAATTCACCGCCGTATCCATGGGCAATCCGCATGCGGTTATTTATGTAGACGATGCTGTATCCTTCGACCTCGGCACGTGGGGACCGAAGCTGGAAGTACATCCGCTCTTCCCGCGCAAAGTAAATGTGGAGTTCGCTACCGTTGTGGACCGCGGACATGTGGATATGCGTGTCTGGGAGCGCGGTGCCGGACCTACGCTGGCCTGCGGAACCGGAGCCTGTGCCACTCTGGTCTCCTCCGTACTGAACGGGGTAACGGACCGTTCAGCCTGGATCAGCCTGAAGGGCGGCGACCTGTTCATCGAGTGGAATGAGGAAGATAATCATGTGTATATGACCGGTCCTGCACAGGTGGTGTATACCGGTTCGGTGGATATTTAAGCCGGATTAAACACCAATAGCAATAGATATGGAATCCCCCGCGAGCTGCGAGCTTACGGGGGATTTCTGCATCCGCCGGGCCTTCACCCGGTGGAATTTGAACTTTTCGCTGCGGCTGGAGCACGATTTCCCTGATGAACTCCGCCAATTGCACCATAGCCCGCCATTTTTTAAAAATCCTGCCCGAAATACAACATTTCCTACTTTAATCAGCTCCAAATCCGGAATTGTTGTACGAAATACAGCATTTTTCCTCCTCTAAGCCACTTAGCGAGATAATTCCTGTATTTCATACAACAATCCTCTAGAATGCCCGGTTATCTATGAGCCAAAGCTGTAATACGTACAACATTTTGCCGGTGTGGCGTGGATTCAAGTGACGTGAATTTAAGCGGCGTGAACTTAAGAATCTCAATTCAGCCCATTGATACCCGGGAGCTCCAGTCCGCCGGGAACCCAGCCGAATAATGGCAAGGATATCCGCGAATAATAGAACTCTGCATGAGCATGGGAGGGATGAGGCGGATATGAAGTCATGGTCCAATAAACATAAACAGACAGCTGCAGCTCCGGCGAACCGGCCAGCTGAAGGCGGAACTCCTGATCTGTCCGATAACGTTGCCCGGAATCTGGATATTATGCAGTCTGAGCTTGGCGGCAGTCCGGATCTCAAAGTCCGCAGAATCCAGATCGGGGGAGAACGCCGGATTGAAGCGGCGGCAATCCACCTCAGCGGATTGGCCGATACGGTGGCCGTTAACGAATTTGTGATTGGCTCGCTGCTGGGCAATACGGAGGACCTGTTCCCGGACGATTCGGACGATATGGTAACAGCCAGCGATCAAGCCGCACCGGAGACCAGCCATGGCGGTGCAGCAGCTTCCGGCACCGCCGCTCGGGCGGAAGCTGCAATTAACGCCACAGCTGAGTCTGCTGCTAACTCCGCTGCTAAGTCTGCCCCCATATTCACCGCAGAGCCCGGCACCGGACGCTCCACCCTTCCGCAGCTGATTCTAAACCGCGCCCTGGAAATCGGCGACGCGGTACTTCAGGAGGGATGGAAGGATATCATGTTGGCCGTTCTCTCAGGCGACACCGTTATATTGCTGGAGGGATACCGGACAGCTATTATCTGCGAGACCCGGGGCGGAGAGCAGCGCTCGGTCAGCGAGCCTTCCTCACAGCTTGTGGTCCGGGGGCCGAAGGATGGTTTTGTAGAGTCAGTGGCCACGAACATCTCACTGATCCGCCGCCGGATCAAATCGCCCAAGCTGCGTCTGGAATACATGAAGATAGGTACAGAAACACAGACCCATGTGGCTCTGATGTATATGAAGGGGATAGCCGGGGAAGATCTGATCCGGGAAGTCAGGGAACGTCTGCATAAGATAGCCCTAGATGAAGTGCTGGAGTCGGGCTTCATTGAAGAATTAATTCAGGATAAGACGTTCACACCGTTTCCTACCATATACAATTCGGAACGGCCGGATGTGGCGGCAGGTAATCTGCTGGAAGGCAGAGTGGTCATTATTGTCGACGGCACCCCGTTTGTCCTGATCCTTCCGGCAGTGTTCACACAGTTTTTTCAGTCTGCTGAGGATTATTCCCAGCGTTTTGATATCGCCATTTTGATGCGGGTCATCCGTTATGTCAGCTTTCTGGTCCTGATTCTCGGCCCTTCCGTTTATCTGGCACTGACTACCTATCATTATGAGATGATACCGACAACACTGCTGATCAATCTGCTCTCGCAGCGGGAGAATGTACCTTTCCCGGCTTTTGTGGAGGTGCTGCTGATGGAAACGGCTTTTGAGATTCTCCGGGAAGCCGGAGTGCGGATGCCCCGTGTCATCGGGCAAACGGTATCCGTTGTCGGTGCGCTTATCCTGGGAACCGCTGTGGTGGAAGCGGGGATCATTACACCGATCATGGTTATCGTGGTAGCGTTGACCGGGATTGCCAGCTTTGCCATTCCGGCGTATAACATGGCGATTGCCGGTAGGCTTATCCGGTTTGCTTTTCTGATCATGGCAAGCATGTTCGGCTTCTACGGGATTACGCTGGCACTGATTGTACTAGTGGCACATATGAACAGCCTGCGTTCCTTCGGCATTCCCTATCTGTCCCCGTTCGTGCCTCTTTCGGTCAAAGGGCAGAAGGATACGATTCTCAGGCTGCCGCTCTGGCTGATGGGCCCCCGCAAATCACCGCAGCAGATGCGCGCAGAACTGCCTGAATACATGCAGCTAACAACGGGCTATGACGAGCAGCTGTCTCCGCTCATTCTCAAGAATAATACCGTTGCCAGGCAGCAGGCCGAAGGTGAACAACATGAAACTGATGAATAAGATAACCGTCATCCCTGGACTGCTGCTGGCTCTTCTGCCGCTGCTCCTGCTTACCGGCTGCTGGGACAATGTGGAGCTTAACCGACGGGCCATTGTCTCAGGGGTAGCCATCGACCGGGGGCCGACCGAGGCCGAGAAATACCGGCTGTCTTTTCAGGTCATCGTTGCTGAGGAAATATCCGGGGAGAATGCCCGGGGCATTTCCCCGGTTGCCATGTACACAGGTACCGGCCGGACGATGTTCGAGGCACTGGCCGATGCTTCCCGGCAAACAGCGCGTTTCTTATCCCTGGGGCATGTACGGGTGCTGGTGGTGTCCGAGGAGCTCGCCCGCGACGGAATCAAGGATATCCTGGATGTGCTGGAGCGGGAGAGTGATACCAGGCTAACCAGTCTGATCTTTATCGCCAAAGGACAGCCGGCGCATGAACTGATGTCGACGATGACTGTGTTCAGCAAAATCCCTGTGAATGATCTGGTGGAGAAGCTGGAGACAACCTCGAAGCAGTTCGGCTACAACTTCCGGATGGAGGTGGATGATGTGATCCGCGGGGTTCAGCTCACAGGAGGCGGACCTATTATCAATGGGGTGTTTACGAGCGGAAGCAGGGAGGGCGCAGACACCAACGATAACCTGAAAAGCATTTCACCCAAGACCATTCTGAGAATTTCAGGACTGGCAGCGTTCAAGGACGATAAGATGAAAGGCTGGCTGGACGGCGACGCCGCACTGGGCACCGTTCTTTTGCATAACAAAATCAAAGAGTTTCCCGTTGTAATCAAGGACAAAGAAGACGGCTATCTGTCTTTCAATGTCTATCAGTCCCAGGTAACCTTGAAGGCGGCTGTTACAGATCCGGAGCATCCGGTCATTATCGTGAAAATCAGACAACAGGCTGCGATTAAGGAATCTGCCAATTCCCTGGACCTTACTTCACCGGAGGTACTGGAGGGATTGTCTGAACAGCTGACCGAGGAAACGATCAAGCAGATTAAGGCAGCAATTGCTTCAGCCCGGGAGTTCAAAAGCGATTATCTCGGCTTCGGCCAGGTGCTGCAGCGGAGCCATCCGCGCGGCTGGAAGCAGGTCAAGGATCATTGGGAGGATATTTTCGCAGCCTGTGAAGTCCAATTTGACGCAGATGCCGTCATCCGGCATACGGATATGCGCAGCAACTCTTTTCAGATCAACAAATAAATCCGGGGAGGTCTACATATGGGGACGATCAAAATCGGACTGGGCCAGTTCTTCTGCTTGACCGTTTTGTTTGAGCTGGGAACGGCACTGGTTGTCAATCTGGGCATGGAGTCCGGCAGGGATGCCTGGCTCTCGATTCTGGTCGGCTGTGTGGCCGGTCTGATCGTGTTCACGGGTTATGCCTATCTGTACCGCAAGCACCCCGACATGCCATTTACCGCCTATACGCGGCAATTGCTCGGCAAATATATCGGAACCCCGGTGGCCATACTGTACATCATTCTCTACATTAACCTTGCCGCCCGGGATTTGCGCGATGGCAGCACTATGCTCGCTATGGCAACCATGCACAACACTCCGCTGTTTATTCTCAGCACGCTGATGGTGCTCTCGGGGGCGTATGTGCTGCATAAAGGCGTGGAGGTGCTGAGCAGGACTTCGGTGGTTTTTGCGCTTGTCGTGATGCTGATCGGCTTGTTCGGCACAATTATGCTGGTGCTCTCGGGGTCTATCAATTTGCACAGACTGCTGCCCGTGCTCGAGAATGGCCTCCAGCCTGTGCTGGTCTCGGTGGCGCATCAGAATTACATGTTTCCGTTCGGTGAGATGGTTTGCTTCACCATGCTGATGCCCTATTTGTCCAGTGTCAAAAAAGGACCATGGGTCATCGCCGCCGGTATCCTCTTCTCCGCCATTCTGCTCAGCTTCACTATGGCCTTGAATATTTCAGTCCTGGGTGAGGATATTGTGGAGCGCTCGCCGCTGCCGCTGATGCCGACGATCAGCAAGATTTCGATCTCGGATTTCATCCAGCGTGTGGATATATTTGTAGTGATGGTGCTGATTATCGGGGTGTTTTTCAAAATGGCTGTGTTCTTTGCCGCTGCACTGGTCGGTATTTCGGAGCTGTTCCATATGCCTTTCCGCCGGATGCTGTATCCTTGTGCGCTGATTATTCTGTTCACCTCCATGCTGGATGCCCGCAGCTTTACAGAGCATCTGGATGAGGGCGGAGGTCTTTTATATTTGGTGTATCCTTTTTTCATGCTGGTTGTTCCGGCGGTGCTGGTGGTGATGGCGGCAGTCCGGGCTCATTTCTCTGCACCGCGTCCGGGCTGAGTTCCGCGTATCCAGTAGACGGCATCCGGCACGATCATGCAGAGGATCAGCACTGTTGCGGTCAGCTTCTCGGAAGCAGTATAGAGCAGGTAATCGAAAATGTAGCCGATATTATCCAGCCCGTACCCGAAAAGCCAATCCCCCAGATACAAATACAGCAGCGAGAGGGCGGACAGCAGCAGGATGACAGCATATTTGCGCAGCAGCAACTTACGGGTGTTTTTTTTCATTGGACAGGCTCCTCTGTAAAAGAATAGGAGTAGTATGAATCATTTGCCGGTATGCCATGCAAAGGGCGTCTGTTTCCGCTGATCAAAGCTTATCATCCATCCCGTTTTATGTTACATTAGTATGAAACTAATGACAAAAAAGGGGAGGTTCTTGCGGTGAAGCCGGATTTGCGTTCTGCATGGGAGAATAACGTATTGGTCGGAGACGGAGCGATGGGAACCTTTTTATATCAAAAGGGTTTCCCTGTAGGCATCTCCTATGAGGAATTAAATCTGACCTCTCCGGAGGTGATTGAGGATGTGCACCGGAGCTATATGGAGGCCGGTTCTGTCCTGCTGGAGAGTAACACATATTCGGCAAACTATGATAAGCTCTCCAAATTCGGGCTGGAATCGAAGGTTGCCGAGATCAACCGTGCCGGGATAAGAATTGCCCGCACTGCCGCCGGAGAGACCGGCTATGTAGTCGGGGCTGTGGGATCTATACGCGCCGGCAAACGGGCTAATTTGTCCTCGGCTGAGCTTAAGCGGTTTTTCTCGCAGCAGATTGCTGCGCTGCTGGAAGAGCAGCCGGACGGTATCATGCTGGAGACCTTTTATGATGTGGAAGAGCTTCACCTGGCACTCAGAACCGTCCGCAAGCTCAGCGGGCTTCCTGTAATCTGCCAGCTGGCTGTAGATGACTCGGCGCGCACACTGGACGGGCTGACACTGCCTGAGGCGTTCCGCATTCTGGAACAGGACGGGGCAGATGTCATCGGCTTCAACTGCAACACCGGACCGAACGGCATCAAGCGTGCGCTGGGCACTCTTCAGGGGCGGCTTGTGCTTCCGGTATCGATCTATCCCAATGCGGGGGTAGCAGATTATGTGGACGGCCAGTACCGCTATGGGGCATCACCGGAATATTTCGGCCAGATGGCTCCGGTCTTCGCGGATATGGGCAGCCGGATCATCGGAGGATGCTGCGGCACCACTCCCCGGCATATTGCGGAAATTTCCGCTGCACTCAAGGAGTACACGGTTACGCCGCTTCCGGAGCTTGATGAACATAGAATGGCAGAACGGATTTCTGTACATGAGCATTTGAGCGAGGATGAAGGACAGGGCGGAGCTGAACCGACACTTGTGGATCTGGTCAAGGAACGGCATACGGTAATCGTAGAGCTTGACCCGCCGCGTGATTTGGACATCGCGAAGTTCATGCGGGGAGCAGAAGCGCTGCGCAGAGCCGGTGCGGATGCGCTGACACTGGCAGACAACTCGCTCGCTGTTACCCGGATGAGCAATATGGCACTGGGACATCTGGTTCAGGCACGTACGGGCTTGCGGCCGCTGGTGCATATTGCCTGCCGGGACCGCAATCTGATTGGTACCCAGTCGCATTTAATGGGCTTTGATGCCCTTGGCATTGACCATGTCCTGGCGGTAACCGGTGATCCTGCGCGTTTCGGTGATCTGCCCGGGTCCAGTTCGATTTATGATCTGACTTCTTTTGAAATCATACGTATGATCAGGCAGCTGAATGACGGTGTAGCCTTCTCGGGCAAGCCGCTCAAACAGAAGGCGAAGTTCGTGATCGGTGCTGCGTTTAATCCCAACGTCAAGCACTTGGACAAGGCGGTGGAGCGGCTGGAGAAGAAGATCGCATCCGGTGCGGATTACATTATGACCCAGCCTGTCTATGATCCTGAATTAATTGCCCGGATTGCCAAAGCCACAGAGCATCTGGATATTCCGATCTTTATCGGAATCATGCCGCTGGCCAGCGGCCGGAACGCTGAATATCTCCATAATGAGGTTCCGGGAATTCAGCTCTCCCCCGAGGTCCGCAGCCGCATGCAGGGACTGGAAGGCGAAGCGGGGCGCGCGGAAGGCGTTCTTATCGCCAAGGAGCTGCTGGATGCGGCGACTGCGCATTTTAACGGCATCTATCTGATTACACCCTTTATGTTCTATGATATGAGTGTACAGCTGCTGGAGTATGTCTGGGCGAAGCAGGGACGCAGATTGTCCCCCTTGTTTCGCTAGTAAGAATCAATTACAATAGTGTAATGGATGTGATTCCGTTGTCATTTAGTATGACCGGATACGGTCAGTCATCCCTGCAATTCGGTGGACACAAGATTAGTTTCGAAGTCAAATCGGTGAATAACCGTTACTGCGAAGTTGTGCTGCGGATGCCCCGGGATTGGACGGGTTATGAGGATATGGTGCGGCGGCTGGTTCAAGCCCATATCAAACGGGGACGGGTAGATGTTATCATTAATAGGGAACTCACCGAGGGTGCGGCTGACGCGCATGCGCTGAACCGCACGCTGGTGAAGTCCTATCTGGACGCAGCAGAGGCCTTAAGACGGGAGTATGGATTCCAGGGAGAGTTGACTCTCCGTGATATACTTTCTATGCCCGGTGTTATGGAATTCAAGGAAGAGATTCCGACTGCTTCTGCGTCTCCCTCTGAAGAAGTTGCAGAGCTCCTCGAGAAGGGGCTCCGCCTTAGTCTGGAGGCCCTGCTGGAGATGCGTGCCCGCGAGGGCGGGTATCTGGCTGCTGACCTGTCACGCCGGCTTGACCGGCTGGAGGAGCTGCATGCCGGGATAACCGGGCTTGCGCCTATGGTTGTGCATGAATACCGCGAGAAGCTGCGGCAGCGGCTCAGCGGACTGAATGACGGGAACTTCCCGTGGGATGAGCATAAATTCGGCATGGACATTGCTATTTTCGCCGACCGCTGCAGTATAGATGAGGAGCTTACCCGGCTGTACAGTCATTTCGGGCAATGCAGGGCTTTGCTGCTTGGCAGTGAACCTGCAGGGCGCAAACTTGATTTTCTCATTCAGGAGATGAACAGGGAGACCAACACCATCGGGTCCAAGTGCAATCATCTGGACATCGTGAATCTCACGCTTGACATGAAGGCGGAGCTTGAGAAGATACGCGAGCAAGCGGCGAATTTAGAATAACAGGGACCTGAAACAAGCAAAGATGTAACTTATGGGGGGAACAACCGGAACATGGCAATCAAATTAATCAACATCGGCTTTGGGAATATCGTGTCGGCCAACCGCATTATTTCCATTGTCAGCCCGGAATCTGCACCGATCAAACGAATTATTCAGGAGGCCAGAGACCGGCATATGCTGATCGACGCCACCTACGGAAGACGGACGCGGGCCGTCATTATTACAGACAGCGACCACGTCATTCTCTCGGCCGTTCAGCCGGAGACCGTTGCTCACCGCCTATCCAGCAAAGATGACGATAACGACGAATAACAACAAATGGAGTGTACTATGTCAAAA
This sequence comes from Paenibacillus sp. FSL R10-2771, assembly GCF_038000205.1. Lineage (NCBI taxonomy): Bacteria > Bacillati > Bacillota > Bacilli > Caryophanales > Paenibacillaceae > Paenibacillus > Paenibacillus sp. FSL R10-2771. Next base: position 3,900,691 of record NZ_JBBOBM010000001.1, on the reverse strand, counting down.
GGATTGCTGATCATACTATCCGGCCCATCCGGCGTCGGCAAAGGTACGGTATGCACTGCGCTGCGGCCGAAGATGCCTGAACTCGTCTATTCCGTTTCCGCCACCACGCGTTCACCGCGTGCAGGTGAAGAGAACGGCGTCAATTATTTTTTCAAATCCAGAGAGCAGTTCGCGGACATGATTGAAGGTGACCAGCTGCTCGAATATGCGGAGTACGTAGGCAATTATTACGGTACTCCGCGTGACTTTGTGGAGAGAACACTCGAGAGCGGAAGAGATATTATTCTGGAAATCGAGGTTCAGGGAGCTCTCAAAGTCAAAGACAAATTCCCGGAAGGTATCTTTGTCTTCCTTCTTCCTCCGTCGATGGACGAGTTGAAGGACCGTATCCGCGGACGCGGTACGGAGCATCCTGATGTGATTAATCACCGCATGTCTGTTGCAGAGGATGAAATCGGCCTGATCCGGCATTATGATTACGCAGTAGTGAATGACGAGATCGATCTGGCCTGCAAGCGAATAGAAAGCATTATTATCGCCGAACATTGTAAGGTGAGATGATAGGTTCTACAGGATTGGTTCATATTTATAGTAAAAGATGAAGAGGTGTTCTGCATGCTATATCCATCCATTGACGAACTGGTGACCAAGGTCGACAGTAAGTATTCCCTGGTTGTCGCTTCAGCCCGCCGGGCTAGAGCGCTCCGTGAAGGCGGAAAGACTGATATCAAGAACCCGAGATCGCACAAGTTTGTTGGTGTTGCGCTTGAAGAGATCTATGAAGACCGCATTATCGTAACACGCGGCGACGAAGAATAGTCTCAAGGTTCCGGCTCAAGGCTCACAGCAGAAACGGAAACCATCCCGCTTAGGGATGGCGCAGCCGTTTCTTCTTGAGTTAAGCCAGTTAAGCTGCACAATGAAATAGATAATAGCCCGCACCGGGCTGTTCCTGACAACCGGAAGGTTGTTATTTTTTTCTCTATTTATAAGGGAATTTAGTTCCTTTATTCAAAAAACTAAATGAAATCTATACAGCTTCCTTTTGACGTAAATATGAAGATTTTCATTTCTTCTTTTCATAGCGGCATATACAATGGGCACAGATTGAGGTACAGGGGGGAGATCAGTTTGAAGAGTTTACAAGGAAAGTCGATTATACTCGGAATTACAGGAGGCATTGCTGCCTATAAGGCGGCGGCCCTGACCAGCAAGCTTACCCAGCAAGGCGCCGAGGTTCATGTCATCATGACAGCGTCGGCCAAGCAGTTCATTACGGAGTTGACACTGCAGTCATTGTCGAAGCAAGTGGTATACAGCGATACTTTTCAGGAACGCGACCCGTCCTCCATCTCACATATTGATCTGGCGGATTCGGCCGATCTGGTCCTGATCGCACCGGCTACCGCGAATATTATTGCCAAAATGGCGCATGGACTGGCAGATGATATGCTGTCTACTACACTGCTTGCCGCTACAGCTCCTGTAATGGTAGCCCCTGCGATGAATGTTCATATGTATCAGCATCCGGCGGTATTGAGCAATATCGATACACTCTACAACCGGGGGGTACACTTTATTGAACCGGGCGAAGGACTGCTGGCCTGCGGTTACGTGGGCAAAGGGCGGCTGGAAGAGCCGGAAGCGATCGTGAAGGTTGTGGAGAACTTCTTTGCGCTGCAGAACGACAAGAAATCCGGGCCGCTCGCTGGTAAAAAGGTAGTTGTTACCGCTGGCGGTACGGTAGAACGTATCGATCCTGTCCGTTACATTTCCAATGATTCCTCCGGAAAAATGGGCTTCGCGCTGGCACGGGCAGCACGCGCCATGGGGGCAGAGGTTACCTTGATCGCCGCGCGTACGGATGAAGCGCCGCCGCGCGATGCCGATATCCGACTGGTCCGCGTGGAATCGGCGCAGGATATGTATGAAGCGGTCACGGAGCGCTGGGCCGATTGCGACATCCTCATTAAAGCGGCAGCTGTCGCAGATTACCGCCCGAGACACAGCGCGGAGTCCAAAATCAAAAAGAGCGGTGACACCATGACCCTTGAACTGGTGAAGACTACCGATATTCTGGAGAGTCTCGGCAAAATGAAGGATAAGCAGTTCCTGATCGGGTTTGCCGCGGAAACCGGAAATGCGGAATATTACGCCAAAGACAAGCTGGTGCGCAAGAATCTTGACCTGATCGTAGCCAACGATGTTGCAGTGGAAGGTGCCGGATTCGGCACCGATACCAACATTGTGTCAGTCTATGATGCAGACGGCCTGGTACTGGATCTTCCCTTAGCTTCCAAGGATGAGGTAGCGCGCCGGGTGCTGCAGCTCGCCGCTGAGCGTGTTGCCGGAGCCTTGTTATAATGGATATTGCTAAGGTCATTGTCGATGTTCCTGTGCGCAGCACCGACCGGCCGTTTGATTATTTGATTCCCGATTCACTGAAGCTTTGGATTGAAGTAGGCAGCAGAGTGGCGGTTCCGTTTGGACCCCGGACCGTTCAGGGCTTTGTTGTATCCCTGGAGTCGGGAGAGACCGGCAGTGTATCAAGAATGAAGCCGATTGTGGAAGTGCTCGATCTGCTGCCTCCGCTGTCGCCGGAGCTGGTAGAGCTGGGCGACTGGATGAGCCAAAGATATGCCTGCAGACGGATCTCCGCACTGCAGGCTATGCTTCCGACTGCCCTGAAGGGCAAAGCCGAGCGGCTGATCTCGCTGGGTGATGCAGAGGCAGCAGCCCATACTCCCGGAGATGAGCTGTTTCCGCTTTTCCTGGAGGCTGACAACGAAGAGCAGGAGATTACTGACTTCGTCAGACGCCACGGGGAAGTATCCATGAAGCTGCTGACCCGCACCTTCCCGGAGGCTGCTGAGACTGTAAAGTTCATGGTGCGGCGCGGTGTGCTGGCGGAGAGCCAGTCGATCAAGGACAAGATGGGCAAGAAGAAGCTGAAGGCCGTTGATTTGGCCATAGGCCTCTCTGCAGCACGCGAATCCCTGTCCGGCTTCCCGGCGCGTTCGGCGCGCCAGAAGGAAGTGCTGTCCTTCCTGATCGATATGGAGGCAACACTTCCCATGCCGCTCAAGGATGTGCTGTCGGTTCTTCAGGTTACGGCCGGCACGGTTAAGGCTCTGGAGGACAAAGGGTATATTGAGATTAGTGAAATTGAAGTATACCGCGACCCCTATCAGGGACGCGATTTCAAGCCGAGTACACCCTTGCCGCTGACAGCGGAGCAAGAGGTTGTCTATAAGCGGATTGTGGGAACTGTAGAGCAGCAAACGCATGAAGTCTTTTTATTGCACGGGGTAACGGGCAGCGGGAAGACGGAGATTTATCTGCAGTGCATTCAGCGCTGTGTGGAGCAAGGGCGTCAGGCTGTAGTGCTGGTGCCGGAAATTGCCCTGACTCCACAGATGGTTGAACGGTTCAAAGGCCGGTTCGGCAGCGGGGTGGCAGTAATGCACAGCCGGCTGTCTGTCGGTGAACGCTACGACGAATGGCGCAAGATCCGTGAGGGCAAAGCGATGGTTGCTGTCGGCGCACGCTCGGCAGTGTTTGCTCCCTTCGCCAATCTGGGCCTCATTATTATGGATGAAGAGCATGAGGGCTCCTATAAGCAGGAAGAAAATCCGAAATACCATGCCCGTGATGTCGCGGTCCGCCGGGCTGAACAGGGCGGGGCAGTAGTGATTCTGGGCTCGGCTACGCCTTCGCTGGAGAGCTATCACGCAGCCAGATCACAGAGCGATATTCATTTCTCCCCTATTCTGCTGGAGATGCCTAGCCGCGCTCTCGGTAACGAGCTGCCCAAGGTGGCAGTGGTTGATATGCGCGATGAGCTGAAGGAAGGCAACCGCTCGATGTTCAGCCGCAGGCTGCATGCTGCGCTGGTGAGCAGGCTGGAACGCGGAGAGCAGACGGTACTTCTCTTGAACCGCAGAGGGTTCTCCACCTTCGTCATGTGCCGGAGCTGCGGATATGTTGCCGGTTGTCCCGAATGCGATATCTCGCTGACCTATCATAGCCGCAGCGACAATCTGCGCTGCCATTACTGCGGCCATGCCGAGCCTGCACCTAAGCTGTGCCCCGAATGCGGCAGCGAGCATATCCGCTTCTTCGGGACAGGGACCCAGCGGGTCGAAGAGGAGCTGGGCAAGCTGTTTCCCGGTATCCGCGTCATCCGTATGGATGTGGATACAACCACGGAGAAGGGTTCACATGAGAAGCTGCTGAATCAGTTCAGAGACAAGAAGGCCGATGTACTGCTGGGAACGCAGATGGTGGCTAAGGGACTTGACTTCCCCGATGTTACACTGGTCGGTGTCATCACTGCGGACTCGGCGCTGAACCTGCCGGATTTCCGGGCGGCGGAGAAGACGTTCCAGCTGCTCACACAGGTAGCCGGAAGAGCGGGCAGACATCAGCTGCCCGGCGAAGTGGTTGTGCAGTCTTATACACCTGAGCATTATTCGATCATCCATGCCAGCGGACATGATTACAGATCGTTCGTGCGTGATGAGCTTAAGCACCGCAAGGAGCTGCATTATCCGCCCTATTGCCGGCTGATTCTGGTTACGCTGTCGCATGAGCAGCTTCCGCTGCTGCTGAAGCTGGCGGAGAATTATGCCCTGAATATCCAGGGCAAAGCAAGGCAGCTGCGCTGGTATGGCAGTCTGGACAAGCTCTCCTCGGATGCACTGGATCTGCTGGGTCCTGTAGCGTCACCCTTGCCTCGGCTCAAAGGCCGTTACAGATTCCAGTGTATTATCAAATGGCGCGGTGCGATTGATGCGATCGGACTGGCCCGTCAGGTGGCCGAGGAGCTGGAGGACTCTGTCCGTGACAAAGGACTGCAGATCAGCATTGATGTGGACCCGCAGATGTTGATGTAATCTCCCGGCGTGTTACAATGGGTAAGGTGTTTTACTATGAAATGAAAGAATGATTTCATTTTATATACTATAGACATGTTCAGAACAAGGATGGTGTTTTTGTAATGGCAATCAGGCTGATCGTGAAAGAACCGGATGAAGTATTACACAAGAAAGCTAAGACCGTAACAACATTAACCCCCAATGTGCAAAAACTGCTCGACGATATGGCAGATACGATGTATGACGCGGAAGGTGTTGGTCTCGCAGCTCCGCAGGTTGGAATTCTAAAGCGTCTAATCGTAATCGATGCCGATGAAGAGCATGGATTGATCAAGCTGATTAACCCTGAGATTGTCAGCATGGACGGGGAGCAGTTCGGACCTGAAGGCTGCCTGAGTATCCCCGGCCTGAACGGCGATGTACGCCGTGCAGAGACAGTAACCGTACGCGGTCTGGACCGTGAAGGCAACGAAGTTACAATTACCGGAAGCGGATTGCTTGCACGGGCATTTCAGCATGAAATCGATCACCTGAACGGTGTGCTGTTCACGGATATCGCCGAGAAGGTATATGAGTATACAGCTGAACGCAGTGAAACTGAGGAGTGAATGAAATGAAGATAGTGTTCATGGGAACGCCGGCTTTTGCGGTACCCTCCCTGCGGATGCTGCTGGAGGAGGGCTATGAGGTAGTCGCTGTGGTTACCCAGCCGGACCGTCCGCAAGGCCGCAAGAAGACGCTTGCCCCTTCACCTGTGAAAGAGGCTGCACTTGAACTGGGCTTGCCGGTTCTTCAGCCGGAACGGATGCGGCGCCCGGAGGCGGTAGCTGAACTGGCTGCCTATGAGCCGGATCTGATTGTTACAGCGGCTTACGGGCAGATTCTGCCGAAGAGTGTGCTGGAGCTGCCGAAGAACGGATGTGTGAATGTCCATGGCTCACTGCTGCCGAAATACCGCGGAGGCGCCCCGATCCAGCGCTGCATCATTAACGGTGAGAAGGTAACGGGTGTGACGCTGATGTATATGGCGGAAGGACTGGATACCGGAGATATGATCTCGCGGGTAGAGGTGCCGATTGAAGACGAGGATACCTCAGGCACCATGTTCGGGAAGCTGAGCATTGCCGGACGTGATTTACTGAAGGCGGAAATGCCGCGCCTCGCGGCTGGACGTGTAGAGGCGACGGTGCAGAATGACAGCGAAGCAACTTATGCGCCAAATCTCAGCCGCGAAGATGAACGGATCGACTGGACAGCCGGGTCACTGGCAACCTATAACCGTATCCGCGGGCTGGTACCATTCTCGGGTGCCTTCACCCTATGGAATGACGAGACCTTCAAGGTATGGGCGGCGGCGAAGCCGGATAACGGCAGTTCCGCCGGCGGCAATGCTGCTCCGGGTACAGTGCTGTCTGTAAGCGAACGAGGGGTTGAAGTGAAGACCGGCGACGGGATTCTCCTGCTGACAACCGTACAGCCTGCCGGCAAAAAAGCGATGAGTGCGGCAGATTTCAGCCGCGGCGCAAGTCTTAAGCCCGGCACGGTGCTGGGGTGAGCGCGGGCGGCAAAGGCGGCGGACCGCGTAATCCCACTGGCGGCAACAGGTCAGCGGCTTCCGGGAGCTCAGCTCCGGGTGGTCAAGCCAGAGGAGCAGGCAAGATGAAGCCGGGCGGCAAACCGCCGGCGGCAGCTTCTGCACGCGAGGTTGCGCTTGATGTTCTTGTCCGCGTAGAGCAGCAGGGGGCCTACAGCAATCTGCTGCTCGGCAGCAGCCTGCAGAAAGGCGCTCTCAGCCGTGAAGATACCGGACTGGCTACGGAGCTGGTGTATGGCACGATCTCACGGATGATTACTCTGGATTATGTTCTGGAGGGTTTTGTGAGCAAGGGAGTAGCTAAGCTTCAGCCTTGGGTGCGTAATCTGCTGCGTCTGAGCCTGTACCAGATTATGTATCTGGACCGGGTTCCTTCGCATGCAGCCGTTAATGAGGCTGTGAATATAGCCAAGAAACACGGCCATCAGGGTATCTCCGGCATGGTTAACGGCGTGCTTCGCAGCGTGCTGCGGGCCGGGGAACTGCCGGTGTTGCCGGAGGGGCTCAGCAGGGAAGAGCGGATCTCTATTGTTCATTCCCATCCGCTCTGGATGGTACAGCGCTGGTCTGCGGAATATGGCACAGACACGGCGGAGGCCATGTGTGCTGCGAATAACGAAGCGCCTGCGGTCAGTGTCCGCGTCAATACAACTATGATCAGCCGTGAGGCGCTGCTGGCCGAGATGCTCGAAGCGGGTCTTGAGGCCTCTGAATCGAAGGTTAGCCCCTTCGGGCTGATTGTCAAGGGCGGCGGCAATATGGCTCTGACTTCCTGGTACAGGGACGGATATCTCTCAGTGCAGGATGAAAGCTCCATGCTGGTGGCTGAAGTTGTAGACCCTGTAGCAGGAATGAAGGTGCTGGACTGCTGCGCCGCTCCCGGAGGCAAAAGCGCGCATATGGGCGAGATGATGAAGGACGAAGGATCTATACTGGCCAATGATCTGCATGAGCATAAGGCGAAGCTTATCGCAGATCAGGCGGCCCGTCTGGGTCTGGAATGCATTGCTACCTTAAGCGGCGACGCACTGCAGCTGGGTGCTGCTCTTCAACCGGAATCCTTCGACCGGATTCTGCTGGATGCCCCTTGCTCGGGGCTTGGGGTGATCCGGCGCAAGCCGGATCTGAAGTGGCGGAAGCAGCCCGGAGATGTGGACAGCGTAGCTGCGCTGCAGCATGAACTGCTGCAGTCGGTCGCCGGGCTCCTGAAGCCTGGCGGTGTGCTGGTCTACAGCACCTGCACTACCGAGCAGGCGGAGAACAGCCGGATTGTCAGGGATTTCCTGGAGCATAATCCCGGATTCGCTCCGGTCAGCTTCAAGACCGCCGTCTGGGAACGGCTTGAGGGAACCGCAATTGCCGCAGGCGATGGAATACAGCTGCTTCCCCATCATTTCGGAAGCGACGGATTCTATATTGCCCGGCTGAAGCGACTCTCGTAATATAGTGATTTCTGCATGGAATTACAGCTTCCCGCCCCGCAGAGGTTTTGCGCGGCGGGCTTTTCTTTTACCGGCTCTGGAATTTGTGTTAAAATAGGAAGAATGAGAAATAATACGCATATAATTTACGAAAGAACAGGTGCTAATAACAATGAAACCTTTAATATATGATTTTTCTTTAGAAGAGTTGCAGCAGTGGGCCAAGGATAACGGAGAGCCGGCTTTTCGCGGCGGACAGATTTTTGACTGGCTGTATGTGAAGCGGGTCAATGATTTTGAATCCATGAGCAATCTCTCCAAGGCACTGCGCGGCAAGCTGGTGGAACAATTCAGTATTTCGGCTCTGACTGAAATTACGAAGCTGGAATCCAAAGACGGTACTGTGAAATTCCTGTTCGGTCTGCATGATGATCATGCGATTGAGACAGTTATTATGAAGCACAATTACGGCAACAGCGTATGTGTAACTACCCAGGTTGGCTGCCGGATCGGCTGTACCTTCTGCGCGTCTACGCTTGGAGGTCTAAAGCGCGATTTGACCGCAGGGGAAATTGTAGCCCAGGTAGTGCGTTCCCAGCAGATTCTTGATGCCCGCGGCGAACGCGTCAGCAGCATTGTTATCATGGGCACCGGCGAACCTTTCGAGAACTACGACGCAACCATGAGATTCCTGCGCCTCATGATCCATGAGAAGGGTCTGAATATTGGCCAGCGCCATATTACAGTATCGACCAGCGGGATTGTGCCGAATATTTACAAGTTTGCTGATGAGGATACGCAGATCAATCTGGCGATCTCGATTCATGCGCCTAATGATACGCTCCGTTCCAAGCTGATGCCGGTTAACCGCCGCTATCCGTTTGATGATGTAATCGAGTCATTGCGCTACTATCAGGCCAAGACAGGCCGCCGGATCAGCTTCGAATATGCCTTGATCGGCGGCGTGAACGATCAGCCCGAGCATGCCGAGGAATTAGCGGGTGTGCTTAAGACCATGCTCTGCCATGTGAACCTGATTCCGGTTAACCATGTGCCTGAGCGCAAGTATGTACGGACTTCCCGCAATGATATCTTTGAATTTCAGCGTATACTGGCCGATCATGGCGTGAACGTTACGATCCGCCGTGAGCAAGGCCATGATATTGCGGCCGCATGCGGTCAGCTGCGTGCCAAACATATGGAGTTGGGGTGAGGATATTTGATCAGAACAGTTCAAGCCAGCGACATTGGCCGGGTACGTACCGTCAATGAGGATTCGGTCTGGATCGGCGCTACGCGCCACGGTTATACCCTCGGCATTATAGCCGACGGGATGGGGGGGCATTTGGCTGGCGATACCGCGAGCAGGATTGCGCTGGAGACGGTCAGGAACATTCTGGACCAGCTGCAGCCTGATCTTCCGGAGGCAGAGCTGAAGGAGGCACTGTCAGCCGCCATATTGGAAGCCAATCACACGGTCCACAAAGAGGCTCAAAGCGATGAGAAATACCACAACATGGGGACTACCATCGTAGCTGCTCTACTGAAAGGGTCAGCGGGATACATCGGCCATATCGGAGACAGCAGGGCATATCTCATTCAGGACGGTGCTGCAATACAACTAACCGAGGACCATACGCTGGTCAATGAGCTGTTCAAGAACGGCCAGATCAGCCTGGAGGAGCTGGGCAGACATCCGCGCCGAAATGTGCTGACCCGGGCTCTGGGGACGGATGCCGTGGTGTCTGCGGATCTGGCTTCTGTTACGCTTGCACTTGGGGAGCTTCTGCTGCTGTGCAGCGACGGACTCAGCAATTTCGTCAGCCCCGAGCATATGGCCAAGGTAGCCGGAATTCATGAGATTTCTCTGGAAGAAAGAGCGGATCGATTACTTCAGCTGGCTTTGCTTGCCGGCGGCAACGATAATATCAGCGTTGCTATGTTAGAACACCAAGGAGAGGCCGCAGTGCCCGAGACAAAGGAGTGGGATAGATGATCGGTCACGAATTGGGCGGCCGCTACCAAGTCATCGAACGGATCGGTGGAGGTGGCATGGCGCTTGTCTACAGAGCCCATGACATTCTGCTCAACCGGAATGTTGCTATCAAAGTATTGCGCAACCAGTTTGTGCATGATGAGGAATTCATCCGCCGGTTCCGGCGGGAGGCGCAATCAGCTGCATCGTTATCTCATCCAAATGTAGTCAGCATTTACGATGTCGGCCAGGAAGATGAAGTCCATTATATTGTTATGGAATATATTGAAGGCAAGAATCTTAACGAAATCATTAAAGAGCGGGCTCCGCTGCAGGTTGACGAGTCCGTGCGGATTGCATCACAAATTTGTGATGCACTTGATCATGCGCATTTGAACCAGATTATTCACCGCGATATTAAACCTCATAATATTCTGATCGGCCGTAATGGCCGGGTTAAAGTAACGGATTTCGGGATTGCCCGGGCGGTTACGTCCACTACAATAACCCAGACGGGTTCCGTGGTCGGTTCCGTACATTATTTCTCGCCTGAGCATGCCAAAGGCGTGACCACAGGAGAGAAGTCCGACCTCTATTCTCTGGGGATCGTGCTCTATCAGATGCTTACCGGGGTGCTGCCTTTTCTGGGGGAAAGCCCGATTAGTGTAGCACTGAAGCATCTGCAGGAGGAATTTGAGGAGCCGCGCCTGCTGAATCCGCTGATTCCGCAAAGCGTGGAGAATGTAATCCTGAGATCAATGCGCAAGAATCCGGAAGAACGGTATCAGTCCGCCAAGCAAATGCTGCAGGATCTGGAGACCTGTCTGCTGCCAGAACGGCGGAGCGAGTCCAAGGTCTTATTCGATGACGAAGAGGACGAGGACAGAACACGGGTAATTCCTGCAATCAAACCGCTCCAGCGGGGGCTGGGCAGCCGTGGCGGCGGGGGAGAGGAACGTGTCCGCAGTATGGAGGATGCTCCGCCTCCTCCACCCGGCAAGCGCAAATCGGGCCGCGCGGCGCTGTGGATCAGTCTTACCCTGATACTGCTGATAGCCATGGGCGGGGTCGTCTGGTATGTCAACTCCAAATTGTCCGTGGATGAAGTGGCAGTGCCGGTTGTTACCGGTATTTCTTTTGAGCAAGCCAAAGCTGCCCTTGAAGAGGTGGGCTTGTTCGCAGAAGAGCCGCCGGTGCAGGCATACAACCCGAATTTTGCAGAAAATATCGTCTGGAAACAGAGCAAGACTGACACGATGGTCAAGGAAGGGACGCATATTATTCTGACGGTAAGTACCGCCAAGGTTCTGCCTAAGCTTAAGGATGTTTCTAATATGAGCTATGATGATGCAGTCAAGGAACTAATTGCACTGGGAATTGCACAGGATAGAATCACTCCGGACGAACGTTTCAGTGAGGAATTTGAGAAGGGCAAAGTAATCAGCTCTGAGCCTGAGGCAAATAGTGAGTATGATCCTGAGACTATAACGGTTAAGCTGATCGTGAGTAAAGGGAAAGAGAGCACCAATATGCCGGGCCTCCTTGGAATGACGGAGAAGGAAGCGAAGGCAGCGATTGAGAAAGCCGGCCTTGTGCTGGATGAAATTAAGGAAGAGCCAAGCTTCACGTATGAGAAGGGCAAAGTCACGAAGCAATGGGCGTATGAGGAAGGAGATCAGGTTACTCCCGGGGAGAAAATAACCATTTACCTCAGTACAGGTTATCCTCCGGAAGCACTGGAATATACCTTTAACGTACCGGTTGCACCAGCAGTGGACGGACAGAAGAGCAAAATCCGCATTGTCTTTGCAGATGCGCGTAATAATGGCGAGAACCAGGAGTGGGGCACACGCACAATTGGCAAAAGTCAGACCTTATCCGTGAACATGTTGCTTGCTCCCAACAAGGATGGGATGGTATCCGTATACCGGGACGGGGATTTCCTCGAGACTTATCCTATAACTTACGTGGATGTCAAGAATAATAATGTGCAGACGCCTGAACCGCCTCCGGTTCAGACACAGACACCTGAGCCGACCGTTGCACCGACCGAGACTCCTGTTGAGCCGACAATCGAACCGGAGATTCTGCCGCCGGGCACCGGAGAGGGCGAAGAGACAGGTGCAGGTGATCAGACGGGCTTCGTACCAGGTAAAGACAACAATAATAAACTGATTGCCGCTTCCCCTGGAAATGGCAAGGGCAAAGGCAAGGACAAGAATAAATAAAAAGAGATAAGCTTCAGCGGGGCGGTGGCAATACCATTACAGCTGGAGCGGCGAAATGACCCGGGGATATAATCTTGGGTCATTTGCGCAAAATCAGGAGAGGAAGGCTTAATATGTATGCCTGAAGGAATCATTATCAAAGCGCTGAGCGGATATTATTATGTGAAGCCGCTTAAGGATGGACTCATCGCAACGGAGGAACAGGCTGTACAATGCCGGGGACGCGGAATACTTAAGAAAAGAGGAATAGCTCCTCTGGTAGGTGACCGGATTATCTATATGCTGACCGAGAACGGGGAGGGGATGGTGGATGAACTGCTCCCCCGTGATTCTGAACTGATCCGTCCGCAGGTAGCGAACGTGAAGCTGGCCGTACTGCTGTTCTCTGTACGGGAACCGGATATGAACCTCAACCTGCTGGACAAATTCCTCGTTCATATCGAGCATTCCGGACTGGACACGCTGATTGTACTGACCAAGCAGGATCTGGCGGATGATGAGGGCCAGGCTACAGAAGCAGTCAAAGCTCTCTATGAACAAATTGGCTATGAAGTAATGGTTACGAGCTCACTAAACGGATCAGGCGCCGATGAGCTGCGGAAGCGATTGGGCGGAATCATCAGTGTATTCTCAGGCCAGTCCGGCGTAGGGAAGTCAACCCTGCTGAACCGCCTCGTACCGGGCCTTGAGCTGGAGACAGGTGAAATCAGCATGCGGCTTGGCCGCGGGCGTCATACGACACGTCACGTTGAATTGATGGATATCGGGAATGGCGGTTTCGTGGCCGATACACCGGGGTTCAGCCAGCTGGACTTCCTGGAGCTGAGTGTGGATGAATTGTCCGAATGCTTCCGTGAGTTCGCTTCCTATGCGGAGAATTGCAAATTCCGCGGCTGCAGCCATCTTCACGAACCGGGCTGCAAGGTGATAGAAGCATTGCAGGCTGGAGAGATTGCGGACAGCCGCTATGAGCATTACAAGCTGTTCTACAACGAAATGAAAGATAAAAAGCGGAGGTACTAAACACATGGTTATTATTGCTCCTTCCATATTGTCAGCAGATTTTGCCGCACTTGGCGCAGAAGTCGCGGAAGCCGAAGCCAGCGGTGCAGACTGGATTCATGTAGATGTGATGGACGGTCATTTTGTGCCGAATATTACCCTGGGTCCTGCCATTGTGGCAGCGGTCAAAGCCCATACTTCCCTGCCGCTTGATGTTCATTTGATGATCGAGAATCCGGAACGGTATATTGCTGATTTTGCCGCCGCAGGGGCGGCTGTAATTACCGTCCATGCAGAAGCTTGTGTACACCTGCACCGGGTGGTTCATCAGATCAAGGAGCTCGGCCTGATGGCCGGTGTGGCGATTAATCCGGGTACTCCGGCAGCTGCTGTGCGTGAGGTTCTCGAGGATGTTGATCTGGTGCTGGTCATGACAGTGAATCCGGGGTTTGGCGGACAAGCCTTCATTCCGCGTACGCTGCATAAGATTACACAGCTTAGAGAATGGGCCGGTGAGATCAATCACAAGGGGCTGCGTATTGAGGTGGACGGAGGAATTGCCGAAGCTACAGCACCTCTCGTGGCTCAAGCAGGGGCTGATGTATTGGTAGCGGGCAATGCGGTCTTTGGACGCAGTGACCGCGCAGGTGCAATCCGGGCGATCCGCGAGGCGGCGGATGGTGCTGTCCTTTAATCGCGAGTGCTTAGGTATAGGCCAAGTTATACCCGCATAAATATGGTTACATGAGCAGAAATCTCATGTAGCCTTTTTTTGTACAATAAGGGAGGTCTGCAGTTCGTTGGCATACACATCATGACAGGATAGTCTCCTACTGCATGGCATGAATTGATGGGAGGGTTAATCATGAAATTTTACACGTTCAAGCTGCCAAGATTTTTGGGAGGTTTTGTTAAAGCGATTTTGAACACTTTTCAGAAGAGCTGAGCGAGGCAGAACAGAAAACATGAAAAAAAGCACCTTACGAATGTAAAGGGTGCTTTTTGCTTCAAATATAAGACTTTATATGCTTTGCACTATAAAGTGTCCTTCTATTTCTCGCTGAAACGGATACCGTCTATTTAAGGACGGCATGTCCGTTTCTACTTGATATGAGATATCGCTAGGCCCTAGAATAATCCAAGACTAAACGCGTTCAACTTTACCGGCTTTCAAAGCACGGGTGCTGACGTACACGCGTTTCGGTTTGCCGTTCACTAGGATACGGACCTTCTGAACGTTAACTCCCCAAGAGCGACGGTTGCGGTTGTTTGCGTGAGACACGTGGTTGCCGCTGCCCGGTTTCTTGCCTGTTACTGTACATTTGCGGGACATAGATTACACCTCCTTGTTACTTACACCTGCGTAAAACAATACTTAAATATAATATCACAGCAAAATTTGCTACGTCAACCGATTCAAAAACATTTATTTCTTTAGACTCTTATAGTACAATATAAATTAGTGCATTATGTCCAGTTAATCATAGAATTGATTAGGCATGAAGTTAGGAAGGGGAATTCTCATTGAGTAAGCGTTCTATAAACGGGACAGATTTTACCGCAATGGTACTCGCCGGTGCGGAAAAGCTGCAGCAGCATGCGGAGCATGTCAATTCTTTAAATGTTTTTCCGGTTCCGGATGGAGACACGGGAACCAACATGAATTTGACGATGACCGCTGGCGCGAATGAATTGAAGAAAAATAATACTGCCTCTGTAGGCCAATGTGCAGGAGTACTCTCCAAAGGACTCTTGATGGGCGCGCGGGGGAACTCCGGCGTTATTTTGTCGCAGTTATTCAGAGGTCTTGGACGTTATGCAGCCCAATATGAAGAATTGAACACGCAGCAGTTCGCTGCAGCACTGCAGACTGGCGTTGATACAGCCTACAAAGCAGTGGTTAAACCGGTTGAAGGCACGATTCTTACCGTCGCCAAGGAAGCTGCGAGACATGCAGTGTATTATGCGCGCCGTACAACGGATGTTACTGAGCTTATGACCGAAGTATTGGCCAAAGCCAAGGAAGCGCTAGCTAATACACCTGAACTTCTGCCTGTGCTCAAGCAGGTCGGTGTTGTGGATTCCGGCGGTCAGGGTCTGGTCTACATCTATGAAGGTTTCCACCAGTATCTGACCAGCGGATCAGCCGCTGTACAGACACCTGTACAAGGACAAGCCTCAGTTCCTGCACCAATTCCTGCAGCAGTACTGACTAAACCTGAGAACGTATTGTCCTCCGTACAGTCTTCCGCCCAATCCCAGCTTTCTACGGAAGACATCGAATTTTTATATGATATGGAATTTTTCATCAACCGCCAGCTTGGCGCATCTGTGAAATCAGATTTTGATGAGGAAGTTTTTCGGAAAGCGTTGTCAGTTAACGGTGACTCCATTATCGTAATTTCGGATGATGAGACCATCAAGGTGCATGTGCACTCGAAGACTCCCGGCGAGGTGCTTAACCTGGCGCTGCTGCATGGTGAGATCACACAGATTCACATTCTTAACATGCGTGAGCAGCACCGCGATCTGTTGACAGCCGGAATGGATATTGCTCCAATGCCGGATGTATTCGCCGATATTCCGGAAGAGAAGGCCAGCGTACAGTCGCCTGCAGTTCCTCCTGCGGATGATCTGGCGCCATACGGCTTCATCGCAGTCTCTTCGGGAGATGGAATCTCTGATATCTTCCGCAGCCTTGGCGTGGATGCCATCCTGGCCGGCGGCCAGACGATGAATCCTAGCACGGAGGATTTCGTTAATGCGATATCTTCTATTTCAGCGAAGCATATCTACATTTTGCCGAATAACTCCAATATAGTACTGGCTGCGCAGCAGGCCAAGGAGCTGCTGGAGGGCGAACGTGACATCACGGTTATCCCTAGCAAGAGTATTCCCCAGGGAATCTCGGCCGCCTTTGCTTTCCAGGAAGAGGAAGCGGTAGATGCCAACACGAGCAATATGCTGGAGGCAATTGCACAGGTCAAATCGGGACAGGTTACCAATGCCGTGCGGGATACAGTCATTGAAGAGCTGGAGATCAAAGCCGGGCAGTATATCGGAATCTCGAACTCCAAGATCGTTGCTGCCGCCGATGAATTGCTTGCTGTAAGCAAGCAACTGCTGGCTAGCATGCTGGTGAACGGTGACGAGATTGTAACTGTGCTGACAGGTGCAGATGCCGAAGCAGACGTTACAGATTCCCTCAGCACATGGCTGGAAGAAACGTACCCGCAGGTTGAAGTAGAAGTTCATGATGGAGGCCAGCCGCTGTATTACTATCTTTTCTCAGTGGAGCCATAGACATCTTAGACCTAAGCAAGCAGAGTGGATCAGCTAAATCATAGTATGGGGAGGAAATCCATGAATCGTACCGTAATCGTTACCGACAGCACTTCCGATATCCCGCCTGCCTTGGCGGATCAGTACGGCATTGAAGTTGTTCCGCTGACACTGATGTTCGGCGAAGAGGCTTTCCGGGATAATCTGGATATGACTCCGGAGCAGTTCTATGAGCGTCTTCCCCGCTCGCCGCAGTTGCCGACCACCTCACAGCCGTCGCCGGTCGAATATATGAACGTGTACCGCAGCATTCAGGAACGTTATCCGGGCAGCAAGGTCCTGTCCTTCCATATCTCCTCCGGACTTAGCGGAACCTATCAATCTGCTGTCCTGGCCAAATCCATGCTGGAAGAGGAAGGGGAGTCGGTCACCGTGGTTGACTCCCTGTCCGCTTCCTACGGATTCGGGTTCATGGTAGTGGAAGCCGCTAGATTGGCCGGGCAGGGTAAGGCGCCGGAGGGAATTCTGGAGCAGGTAGAGAGTATGCGCAAGTCGCGCAAGCTGTACTTCCTGGTGGATACGCTGGAATATCTCCAGAAGGGCGGCAGAATCGGCAAAGCGTCCGCCATCCTGGGTACGCTGCTCAATATCAAGCCGATCCTGTCGATCGATGCAGAAGGAATCATCTATGCGGTAGAGAAGGTTAGAGGCCGCAAGAAGGCAGTTGCCCGCATGATCGAGCTGTTCAAGGCGGATCTGCCGGGTGTGAACAAAATCAATGTGGCCGTGGGTCATACGGCTGAACCGGCTTCCGGCGAAGAATTCCTGAGGGAATTGTCCGGGCATTTCACCTTGGAAGAGAAGGTACTGACCAACATTGGACCTGTCGTAGGCAGCCATGTCGGCAACGGGACCTTAGCCGTATTCATCTGGCCCGCCTAGTATAGGGGATGAACATGGTGCTGGCTTTGGAATCAATTGAAGTGAAACAAATAACTGGCGTGAGCGCTCAAAAGCAAGGCGAGCTTCACGCCTTTGGCGTCTTTACAGTGAAGGATTTGCTGGAATACTACCCGTTCCGTTATGAGGATTTCCGGCCTAAGTCTCTTAGTGAAGTTAAGCATGGCGATAAAGCAACCATTGTAGCTAAGGTAATCGGCATTCCGGTGCTGCAGCGCTTCGGGGGCAAATCACGTATGAGCTGCAAGATGGTGGCCGAGCCGTGGATGTTCACGGCAACATGGTTCAATCAGCATTATGCACGTGAGCAGCTGACAGTAGGCCGCGAAGTAGTATTAACCGGGAAATGGGACCAGAAACGCAATCAGATTACTGTAACCAATTATGAATTTCCGGACCGGGGAGAAGGCAAGACGGGAACCTTGCAGCCGGTGTACTCTGTAGGCGGCAAGATCACACAATCCTGGATCCGCAAAGTCATAGGCCAGGCCCTGCAGCAGTATGGAGAGCTGATTCCGGAAATCCTCCCGCACAGTATTATGCGCAAGTATGATTTCATGTCGCGTAAAAAGGCAATTGCTACGATCCACCAGCCGGAGGATACACGCGAAGGACAGCAGGGAAGGCGCAGGATGGTCTATGAAGAGCTATTCTTGTTCCAGCTCAAGGTACAGGCCTTCCGTGTACTGAACCGCGGCAGAATGGACGGTGTGGTCCATACAGTGGATAATGCCACAGTCCGCCAGTTTGTGCGGAGTCTGCCGTTTGAACTGACGGACGCCCAGAAGCATGTGGAGCTGGAGATTCTGCATGACATGCGCTCAGGGTACTGTATGAACCGGCTGCTGCAAGGGGATGTAGGCTCCGGCAAAACCGTACTGGCAGCTATTGCACTGTATGCGACTGTAAGATCGGGATTTCAGGGGGCACTGATGGTGCCGACTGAGATTCTGGCCGAACAGCATATACGCTCGCTCACCAGAATGTTTGAACCGTTCGGCATTACAGTCGGTCTGCTGACCGGCAGTGTGAACGGACGCAAACGTAAGGATCTGCTGGCTTCTCTGCAGCTGGGAATGCTGGATGTGGTCGTCGGAACCCATGCCTTAATTCAGGATGATGTCTTCTTCCGCAGTCTGGGACTTGTTGTCACAGATGAGCAGCACCGGTTCGGGGTGAACCAGCGCAGTGTCCTGCGGCGCAAGGGCTACAACCCGGATGTGCTGACGATGACGGCCACCCCGATTCCGCGTACGCTGGCGATCACTGTTTTTGGCGATATGGATGTGTCTACGCTGTCCGAACGGCCAAAAGGGCGTGTACCGATTACGACCTACTGGGTGAAGCCTGATCTGATGGAGCGGGTATTGAATCTGATCAGCCGTGAGATTGACCAGGGGCGGCAGGCCTATCTGATCTGCCCGCTTATTGAGGAGTCGGAGAAGCTGGACGTGCAGAATGCGATTGATCTGCATGTTCAGATGTCGCAGGCGTTCCCGAACTATAAGGTAGGGCTGCTTCACGGGCGGATGACGCCTGCAGAGAAGGATGAAGTGATGCGCGCCTTCTACAGCAATGAGCTGCAGCTGTTAGTCTCTACTACAGTCGTAGAGGTAGGTGTGGATGTACCGAATGCCACATTGATGATCATTATGGATGCCGACCGCTTCGGCCTGTCACAGCTGCATCAGCTGCGCGGACGGGTCGGCAGAGGGGAACATGCGTCCTACTGCGTGCTGATGGCAGATCCCAAATCGGAAATTGGCAGAGAGCGGATGACGGCGATGACGGATACGGATGACGGCTTCGAGGTGTCCCGGCGTGATCTGGAGCTGCGGGGACCGGGGGATTTCTTCGGGACGAAGCAGAGCGGGCTGCCGGAATTCCGGCTGGCGGATATGACGGCTGATTTCGAGACGCTGGAACTGGCGCGTGATGACGCGGCAGAGCTGCTGCGGGATGCCGCGTTCTGGACATCGGCGGATTATGCTCCGCTGCGCGGGTATTTGCAGCAGGAGCAAATATTCCAGGGAGATTTAATTGACTGATTAGGCACATGCGGAGACCGGCCCTCATATACTGTGAATGATTGGATATGACGGGAGGTGCTATGCTTGGGTTATCAGCAATTCGGAATCAGTCCTGCGCTGGTGGATCGCATTAAGCTGAAGATGAAGAATCCGGCGGTTAAGGAACGCATCAAGAATATGATCAACGGAATTTCCAAGCAAGAGCTGCAGGACACTGCCGTTGTGCGCAGGCTGGTGCGCAACGCTTCTGCAGTGATGAATGAGAAGCTGACGTCCTCGCAGGAAGAGCAAATTGTTAAATTTGTGATTGCCCAGAAGATTGATCCGGGCAACACCTTTCACCTGATCCGCTTATGGGGAATGTTCCGCTGAAAGAGCGGAGCCTGCCCTTGCCTGATCTAACCAAAAAGCGTTCCCGCAACTAAATGCGGGAACGCTTTTTGGTTGATCAGGGGCTATAAGCTGTCCGCTGAATACCATCGGTCAACCAGGCGGGTGATTACGGAAGAGCGCGGAAATCCGGCTGTTCCGGGCCGCATTGATGACGATCTTACTGTCCTGGTCGCATCCGTGGACGATGGAAGCCAGCTCCTCTTCCTCCAGCCTGCTTGCCAGGCAGAAGACGGTGCCGGGCTGTCCCTCAGGACCGGTGGACCTGACGAGTTTAACTTCGCGGTCAAGTGACTGCTGGAGCCTGCGGCGGATCTCTTCACAGTTGCTGCTCGTAATCCAGACAGCCTGGGAGAGGGATAGGTCTCTTAACGAGAAGCGCAATGCTTCAAAGGCCAGCAGGTAAGCAATGATGCTGTACATAGCCTGATCCCAGCCGAACAATGAACCGCCGAAGAGCAGAATGGCACAGTTGAACAGCATAATGCCCATTTCAGCAGATTTGGGCGGACCGCCGTTCAGCAGCCGGACTCCCTGCTTCTCGCTTCCGCTGGTAATGCCTCCGAAGCGGACAGAGATGCCAAGCCCAAAGCCCAGGCACAGTCCGCCGGCTATTGCAGCAGGCAACGGTTCGCTGGTGGCTGCAGGGAAGTGGTGAAGGGCCAGCGAGCCCGCCGTCAGACAGATTAATCCAAGCATCGTATAGAGGGCAAACCGGAGATTAATCTGCCTGCGCGACATTAGAATGAACGGAAGGTTGAGCAGGAACAGAAATAAGCCAAGACGCATTTCGGTTAAATGTGACAGCAGAGCAGACAATCCGGCGATTCCGCCAGGCAGCAGCTTGTGCGGCATCAGGAACAGTTCCAGTCCTACAGCAGCGAGCAAGCCCCCGCCTATAACAGAGAGCAGGCGCAGGATTTTGGAATGGCGCAGGGGGGCAGCCCCTCTATATCTGATTTTCAATGGATTTCCTCCTTTCAGCAGGAAACCTGAATTTGTAGGTTCGTTTGCTATAGATAATGCGTTGTGCGCTCAAAGGATTTATTGGAGAGCCTTTACCTTATAAAGTGTGATGTGCATTTCAGCGGATACAGCAGCAGCCGCTTCAGAATGATGTAAATGATGGGGAAGAACGACACACAGAGCAGAGGCAGGGACGCTTCCGGATGAAGCGCCAGCAGATTCTCAGGATGGGCCACCCGCGCGGAAGGAATGTAATGGAACGTTGTGCTGTGCACCCGTACCGGCTGAGCCATTTTATGCTCATAACGCTCCAGTCTGGCATGCTGCACTTCGGAAGCCTCCTGTTCGTTCAGCAGCTGGGAAGAAGCAGCCAGAAATGTCAGGAGAAGCACCGGTATGAAGGCCGCCTTCAGCAGCTTAGAAATGGGTAAGCGCGCTAGATATGTCATCAAGAGAACACCTCCTTACTGTATATTGTAGTTAAAGCATAACATAGGATTCTGGGCAGGACCAAATTTCCGGAGCTGTTTTTTTGGGGTAAATGTCATGAAAATACGAAACCGGAGCCGTTACACCGCGTATTCTCTAGTAAAATGAACATTTTATAATTGTTTTTACCAAAGGAGCGTTTAATTTGCATAAAGAGGGCATTTTTAACGGATTTCTGAATTCGGCTGTAGCCAGTTCCTCCCGCGGCTTCTTCTCCGAAGGGCCTTATTTATTACAGCTTGTGCTGCTGCTGATCGCAGTTTTTGTTGCTTACACTATTGCCAGAGCCCTGAAGATCTGGATGACCAATAATGCCAGTCCGCTCGAGTCGAGGGTGGCGACAGCTGTTACGAAACGCACAGAGGTCTGGGGCGGCAGAGGGCATGCGGGCACACACACCAGCTACTATGTAACCTTTGAATTCCAGAACGGGAGCCGGAGGGAGCTGGAGGTGAAGGCCAAAGCGTATGGTCTGATCGTTGAGGGAGACAGGGGCGAGCTGTCCACCAAGGGGACCCGGTTCAAAGGATTTGCCCGTTCGGGCAGGCACAACCTTTGATAAATCTACATATGTTTTTAGAATTCTCCTGCTATTTTTGGGTAAAACTCCATATAAGGGTTTGAACTAAATAAATTATAGAAGGAGCGGATGACTTGAACTCAGATTCTGCTAAAAGCAAAAGTAAAGAAGGTGTATTGTTCCATACTCTGGATACGGCTGAGGTGCTGAAGCAGCTGGAGAGCAGGGAAGCCGGACTGACTGCAGAAGAAGCGGCAAGGCAACTGGAACGTTACGGAAAAAACATGCTGCAGGAAGCCAAGTCTAAATCGCTGCTGGCTAAATTCATTGAGCAGTTCAAGAATGTAATGATCTTCATCCTGCTGGCGGCTGCCGTGCTCTCGGGAATCCTCGGAGAGTGGACGGATACCGTTATTATTTTGCTGGTGGTGATCCTGAACGCGGTGCTGGGTGTCATCCAGGAGAACAAAGCGGAGCAGGCGCTGGAGGCTCTCAAAAGCATGTCCTCTCCGCAGGCGAGAGTCCGCCGGGGCGGGCAGGTCACAGAGATCAAAAGCGAGGAGCTGGTGCCCGGCGATATTGTGCTGCTGGAAGCCGGCAACGTGGTGCCTGCTGATCTGCGGCTGCTCGAAGCGGCGTCACTGAAGACCGAGGAGGCGGCGCTGACGGGTGAATCACTGCCCTCGGATAAGCAGTCGGGAGTGCTTGCGGGCAATGATCTTGTGATCGGTGACCGGACGAATATGGCTTATATGAGCAGCAGCGTAACCTATGGCCGGGGTGTGGGTGTGGTAACGGCTACGGGGATGCATACCGAAGTGGGCCGGATCGCCGGATACATCTCGGAGGCGGAGAATGAAGTTACCCCATTGCAGAAAAAGCTGGATGAGCTTGGCAAATATTTCACCTTCATTATTCTGGGTGTCTGTGTCGTTATCTTCGTGGTCGGCTGGCTGGAGGGCAGAGAGCTGCTTGATATGCTGCTGACCTCCATCTCACTTGCGGTAGCGGCGATTCCGGAGGGTCTTCCGGCCATCGTAACCATCATTCTGGCGCTAGGCGTGCAGCGGATGGCTAAGCGCAAGGCAATTATCCGCAAGCTGCCTGCGGTGGAGACACTGGGCAGTACAGAGATTATCTGTTCTGACAAGACGGGCACATTAACACTTAACAAGATGACCGTGGAAAAGCTGTATGTGGGCGGAGAGACTATCGAGGCCGATTCGAAGCTTAACGAAACGCCGGGCGGTGATTTGCTTCTGCAGGCGATGACCCTGTGCAATGATTCCAGCATAGACGAAGGCAAAAGTGCTGGAGGGAAAGCTACGGATGGAGCCCGGGCAGAGGCGAAGCCTGGTTCAGCAGGCGGGACCCGGAGCGGTAAAGCCCTTATCGGCGACCCTACCGAAACGGCGCTGGTTGACTTCGCACTCAGCATCGGGACTGACAAACGGGAGCTGGAGCAGCGTTATCCGCGGGTGAATGAGCTGCCTTTTGATTCGGACCGCAAGCTGATGACGACGATCCATAAACTGGATAACGGCGGGTTCCGGGTGCTGACCAAGGGAGCGCCGGATGTGCTGGTGTCCAAATGCAGCCATATCCAAGAGAATGGCACTGTGGTGCCCTTGACGGAGGCACATATCAGCCGGATCACAGCCAGCAACAAAAGTCTGGCAGACGAGGCGCTGCGGGTGTTGGCGTTTGCTTACCGCGACCATGCAGAGCAGCCCTCCGATCCTTCGCCGGAGGGGACGGAGAAGGATCTGGTGTTCATCGGCCTGACCGGGATGATCGATCCGCCGCGCGAGGAGGTCCGGGATGCGGTTGCCGTATGCCGACGGGCGGGCATCCGGCCGGTGATGATCACCGGGGACCACCGGGACACGGCTGCAGCGATTGCTAAGCGGCTTGGAATCATCGATGATGACAAGGCAGTGCTGACCGGCCGCGAGCTGGATCAGATCAGCGAGGCGGATTTTGCCACAAGAGTGGCCGATTATTCCGTGTACGCCCGTGTATCGCCTGAGCATAAGGTGCGGATCGTCAAGGCATGGAGACAAATGGGCAAAATCGTTGCTATGACCGGAGACGGAGTCAATGATGCGCCTGCGCTCAAATCAGCGGATATCGGCGTTGGTATGGGCATCACAGGAACAGATGTGGCCAAAGGCGTATCCGACATGGTACTGGCCGATGATAATTTCACTACGATTGTCGTTGCTGTCGAAGAAGGACGCAAGGTATACAGCAACATCCGCAAAGCGATCCAGTTCCTGCTGTCGGCCAATTTGGGGGAAGTGGTGACCCTGTTCATTGCGACGCTGATCGGCTGGCGGATTCTTGAACCGATTCATATCCTGTGGATTAATCTGGTCACAGATACCCTGCCGGCGCTCGCGCTCGGACTGGAAAAAGCGGATAATGATGTGATGTCGAAGAAACCGCGTAAATCAAGCAGCAGTATTTTTGCCGGAGGCGTGGGGATCGGAATCATCTATCAAGGGCTGCTTGAGGCGGCACTGACCCTGCTGGTGTATTACTGGGCACATACCCATTACGACGAAGGCGTTGCAGTCACGATGGCCTTTGCTACGCTGGGACTGCTGCAGCTTACCCATGCTTTCAATGTCAGATCCAATACCAAGTCATTGTTCCAGATCGGCTTGTTCAGCAACCGCTACATGCTGGGGGCTTCGGTCATCTCGGGACTTCTGCTGGTGCTGGTTATTATCATTCCCGGGCTGAATGAATGGTTCGGAGTGGAGCATCTTAGCGGTCTGCAGTGGGGAATTGTCTGCGGGGCTGCAGTGGCGATAGTGGTGATTGTGGAGCTGGTGAAGCTGGTTCTC
The DNA here is from genome assembly GCF_038000205.1 of Paenibacillus sp. FSL R10-2771. Classification (NCBI taxonomy): domain Bacteria; kingdom Bacillati; phylum Bacillota; class Bacilli; order Caryophanales; family Paenibacillaceae; genus Paenibacillus; species Paenibacillus sp. FSL R10-2771. Next base: position 3,876,105 of record NZ_JBBOBM010000001.1, on the reverse strand, counting down.
CGCTTAAGCGGGCGCAGTAAGAACTGGGAATAGTATACTGCCGGATAATGGCGGTGGCATAAAAAAATGCAAGGAGGTCCGGCGCTTCGGCAGAAGCCCGTAACCTTCCTTGCATTTGTTGTATTTAGGGGATTATAACACCCGCTGCATGTGCAGAATAACATTACTCCAGTACCCGCTGTCCAGGTCACTGATCTGTACTCCGGGATCGCCCCAAGTATGAATGAAACTGCCGCCCCCCATGTAGATGCCTACATGACCGGGAATGGCGTCGCTCTCGAACCGGCCGGGTACCGTGAAGAAAATTAAATCCCCGGGCTCCAGCTCGCTCCTTGATATGCGTCTGCCGATATTATCCTGATCTTTGGCCAGCCGCGGGAGATCTACGCCAAATTTCTTGAATACATGACGGGTGAAGGATGAGCAGTCAAACCGTTTGGTCTCCTCATAAGGTCCGGCACCGAAATCGTAGGGTACGCCGAGATACTTCTTGGCATAGGCGATCAGTTCACCGGTATCCACATTGGAGACGCTCTGGATCCGCAGCGGTTTGGCTGCATCACCTGCACCTGCATTGGCGGTAGTATCCCTGTCAGAGGGGGCAGCAATATTGATCTCTCCGGTGCTTGGATTCCAGCCAACCTCGGTCTGCAGCAGCTTGGACAATGCATTAGGCGTGATGTAGATCTGACCTTCGCGGCGGATGGGAACGTCCGGCAGGGTGATCTTCTCCCCCAGGGAGAAAACCTGGCTGGAATCCGGACGGAGCATGTACATTACATCGCTGTAGCCCAGCTTGGTATATCCTCCGCTCGAAGTGTCGTCTTTCATTCGGTATCCTATGGAGGCAGCGGCTGGCTTCAGCGGAATCCAATACTTGCCTTCTTTGTCCGTGATGGAATTCTTCTCATAGTAGCTTCCGGCAAATGTTCCGGTTGGCGTAACCGAATTCACCTTCGGGGTAGTGTCCTTACTGGAATAGCTGCAGGCGGTTGAGCCAAGAATGACGGCAGTAAGCAGTGCGGCTGTGGCCGCAGTTTTGGATGAATTGATTATTGGCATTTGGCACGCTCCATCTTCAAACTTTAAGTAAAGTTTGTGCAGGGCGGCTTTTTTTATGTGGAAAAGGGTTTAGCAATCAATGTCAAGAGCAACAGGCTTGTTCTTGTCGAAACATCAGCCCATTGTGCGTTTTTTGTAAAATATGGAGCCGTGATAAATGATTGACGGAAAATCAACCTACATATAATATATGTTTAATAGATTGCGGCAGTGGATGCGGAAATGGTGCGGGCTTTTGCTTTAATGCTTTCAAAGATGAAAGCGATAATGCTGAACCGCTAACCCAGGTTCGCGCGCTGAATCCGTAAAAGAAGAGGGGTTATCTGATGAAGAGAAAGAACATTTGGCTTGGCCTGAGTATGTCCTTGATGCTGGTAGCAGCAGGTTGCGGTAACAATAATGCAGCCGTAAATAATGGATCCAATGCAGGAAATGCTCCGGCAAACGCAACCAGCGCTCCGGCAGACACCGGTTCTGCGGACACCAAATCCTACACGATTGCCATCTCACAATATGTAGAACATCCGTCGCTGGATGCTACTCGGGAAGGCTTCCTGGCGGCACTGAAGGATGCCGGAATCGTAGAAGGTGAGAACTTGAAGGTGGATCTGGAGAATGCCCAGGCGGATCAGGCGAACAACCTGTCCATTGCACAGAAGATTGCGGGTGACAAGAATGATCTGGTGCTGGCGATCGCCACTCCGTCCGCACAATCCATTGTCCAGAAAGTGAAGGATACGCCGATTCTGTTCGCGGCAGTCACTGACCCGCTGGATGCCAAGCTCGTAAGCGACCTGGAACATCCCGGCGGCAATGTCTCCGGCGCATCGGATACGAACCCTGAGTCAATTACACGACTGATGAATTTCATCGCAACGCAGTTCCCGGATGTGAAGAAGCTGGGCCTTGTCATTAATGAAGGTGAACCTAACGCAGTAGTTATGGCGGATATCGCCAAGGAAGAATTGGACAAGCACGGGATTGAGCTGGTGAAGGCGGCTATCACGAATACGTCGGAAGTGAAGCAGGCGGCTGAATCCCTTGTAGGACGTGTGGATGCCCTTTACATTACACTTGATAACTCCGTCGTAAGCGGTGTGGATACGATTATTCAGACAGCTAATGACAACAAGCTGCCGTTCTTCTCGGCAGACCGTGATACGGTTGAGAAGGGTGCTTTTGCCACTGTGGGCTTCAAATACTATGACCATGGCTACCAGGTTGGCGAAATGGCAGTGGAAGTGCTTAAGAACGGCACAAGTCCAGGCGACATGAAAATAACGATGCAAGAGAAGCTGGACCTCATTCTTAACCTCAAAGCGGCAGCAGCACAAGGCATTGAAGTAACGGATGCTATGAAGGCTGAAGTTGCAGATCCTGACAATAACATTATTCAATAACATACAGATATCATAACGGGGCGTTTCCATGCGGGCGCCCTTTGCCGCTTGAGGGAGGAAGTCATCTATGTATAGTTCATTAATCGGCGCCCTGGAAATGGGCCTGCTGTACGCTTTTATGGCACTCGGGGTGTATATTACCTTTCGTATTCTTGATTTTCCGGATTTAACTGTAGACGGGAGCTTCACCACCGGCGGCGCGATTGCCGCAGTCATGATCACCCACGGATATTCTCCCCTGCTGGCAACAGTATGTGCCCTGCTCGGAGGGATGGCTGCAGGCATGTGTACAGGTCTGCTGCACACTAAAGGGAAGATCAACGGCCTGCTATCCGGGATTCTGATGATGATTGCGCTATATTCCATCAATCTGCGGATTCTCGTGCGGCCGAATGTTTCCTTAATGGGTGAGGTATCCCTCTTCAGCTCTATTAATCCTTTGCTGGTTATGCCTTTTGTGGTTCTGCTGGTCAAAATTCTGATGGATCTGTTCCTGCGTACAGACCTTGGACTTGCCTTGCGTGCTACAGGAGATAATTCCCGGATGATCCGCAGCTTCGGTGTCAATACGGATACTACTACGATTCTCGGCATCAGTCTTGCGAACGGAATGGTGGCCCTCTCGGGTGCGCTGATCGCCCAATATTCTACGTTTGCCGATTCATCCATGGGTATAGGCATGATTGTTATCGGGCTGGCTTCGGTAATTATCGGGGAAGCGATATTCGGTGCGGGCAACGTCTTCCGCGCTACATTGGCCGTAGTGCTCGGCTCCATCGTCTACCGGATCGTTGTGGCGCTGGCTCTGCGGGTGCCATGGCTCAAGGCTTCGGATCTCAAGCTGATTACGGCTATTATCGTTATCATCGCCCTCGTCTTCCCGTCCGTTCAGCGGTTCCTGAAGCAGAAGACGATGGCCCGCAGACGGACTGAAGAGCTTGCGGAGCTGACGCGCAGCAGCAAGAAAGGAGGGGCAGCCGATGCTAAAGCTTGATAATGTATCCAAGCTGTTCAACCCGGGTTCACCTGACGAGAAGATTGCCCTGCTGGGCATCGATCTGGAACTGAGCGCCGGAGATTTCGTGACCATTATCGGCAGCAACGGGGCCGGTAAATCGACACTGATGAATATTATCTCCGGTGTTATGAAGCCGGATCTCGGTGAAGCGCGCATTGAAGGCAGCTCGATCAGCAATCTGGCCGAGTACCAGCGCGCACGCTGGATCGGCCGGGTCTTCCAGGACCCGATGGCCGGTACGGCGCCTCATATGACCATTGAGGAGAATCTGGCCATGGCTTATAAGCGGGGCCAGAGCCGCGGGCTGTCCTTCGGGGTGAATGCGTCCAGACGCACGCTGTTCCGGGAGCAGCTCAGCAAGCTGGGCATTGGCCTGGAGAACCGGCTGCGCGCCAAGGTAGGGCTGCTCTCCGGAGGCGAGCGGCAGGCGCTTAGCCTGCTGATGGCGACCTTCACCCAGCCGCAGATTCTGCTGCTGGATGAGCATACAGCAGCGCTGGACCCTTCGCGCGCTGAGCTGATCACGAAGCTTACGGAATCCATTGTCCGTGAGATGAAGCTGACTACACTGATGGTCACCCACAACATGGATCAGGCCATCCGTTTAGGCAACCGGCTGATTATGATGGACAAGGGATCGATCATTCTCGATTTTGATGAATCCCGCAAGAAGGATCTGACGGTAGAGCGGCTGCTTGGTGAATTCGAAGCCATCAGCGGCCATAAGCTGGCGGATGACCGGATGATGCTGGGATAAGCAGGGATTGAACTGAAGAAGGCTTGAGTGCTGTCTGTTAGCTGGACAGCTGCTCAAGCCTTTATTGTTGTGTCTTTGTCTTTACTTTTTAATGGTGCAGAGAATGGGGTCAAATTCCATCCAGGGCTTCCTTCAGCTGAGCCAGATGACGTTCTTCATGAATGCCGATGAAATCCACCCACTGGGCGACATCCATCGGGCCGAACACCGGGTGGGGATACAGCTTGCGGTTCCACAGGCGCTCTTCACTCTGGGCCAGCACCGTCTTCAGGTCAGAACGGGACTGGTCCAGCCGGGCCCGTACATCGCCAAGCGGGATGAATTCCTCGGACGGCACAAGATGGGGCGGGGCATCAATGAACCGGTTGCGGTCCAGCGTCAGCTGATAGGGCTTCGGCTCTGTGACAGCTTCTTCCGTGGCAGCAAGCGCCTGCATGATCCCGGCGGTGATCGCTTTTTCCATCAGATACAGATGCTCCAGTACTTGCACAGGTGACCATTTGCCTTCGGCTGGCTTCCGGTTCAAAGTCTCGGAAGAGAGTCCGGAGACTGCAGCGCAGATTTGATCACGAATCTCTTCATTATGGTTCATCATGAGTAATAATCTCCTCTGTGTAGAAAATAAAGGCATGTCTAAAGTCAATTTCATTATTGCTTCTTAAATTATATCCCCAAATGAGGATTGGCAAAACAGCAGGGCAGCCGATTCACTACGCGGTATGAGAGGTAAAGTTTAAGGAGAGAACTTGACTTGAACAATAACAACGACCTTAGGAGGAGACTACACTTATGACCACTAAGAAACTGGAAGGCAAAGTAGCAATCGTAACCGGAGGCGGATCGGGGATCGGCCGGGCGTCGGTGCTGGAGTTCGCCAGAAACGGAGCCAAGGTGGCACTTCTGGACCGCACTGTGGAGAACGCAGAGAAGGTCGCACATCAGGTGGTGCAGGAAGGCGGAGAAGCCGCTGTGTTCGAATGCGACATCGCCGAGCCGCAGCAGGTGGAGGACGCCGTGAAGCAGGTGGTTGCCAAGTGGGGACAGCTGGACATCGTGTTCGCGAATGCCGGAATCAACGGTGCGATGACACCAATTGAGACGATGGATATCGAGTCCTGGGACCAGACCATTCAGATCAATCTGCGCGGTACGTTCGCTACGGTTAAATATGCCATCCCCCATTTGAAGGAGCAGGGCGGCAGTATCCTGATCAACAGCTCCATCAACGGGAACCGGGTATTCTCCAACATCGGGTTCTCGGCATACAGCACCACGAAGGCCGGGCAGGTCGCTTTTATGAAAATGGCGGCGCTGGAGCTGGCCCAGTACAAAATCCGCGTAAACGCCATCTGTCCTGGTGCGATCACCACCAACATTGATGACAATACGTACCCTTCGGATGATCTCAAGGAAGTGCAGATCGAGGTTGAATTCCCGGATGGCGGACAGCCGCTGGAGAAGGGGCCCGGGCGACCTGATCAGGTAGCCAAGCTGGCGCTGTTCCTGGCTTCTGCGGATTCGGATCATATTACAGGAACCGAGATTTATTGCGATGGGGCAGAGTCGCTGCTGCATGGCTGATTCTTCTAATCGTACTTTAACACTCATATAATGTGTGAAGTGCAGCCTTTAACTGAAGCGGACGTTGTCCCTTTGCCGGAGCTCATCAGAAACCGTTTGATGACCGGCTGCAGAGGTGCTGACGTCCGTTTATTCTTTTGAAATCAGCTTGCGAAAAATTACAGTAAGGATTGCAGTGATTTTCAGGTATACTGATTCTATCTGTCATGGAGAGGAGGACAACAATGAACATTGATTTACACACAGAATCGATTGTGAAGCTGCTTGTGGCCATGCTGTTCGGGCTGTTCATCGGGATTGACCGGCAATTAAAACAGAAACCGCTGGGAATCCGGACCAGTATGGTCATTAGTATCGCCAGCTGTCTGGTGACACTGGTCTCGATCCATGCTTATGATAAATTCGGCGGGCCGGAGCATCCCAACATGGACCCTATGCGGCTGGCGGCGCAGATTGTCAGCGGGATCGGTTTTCTCGGGGCAGGCGTCATTCTGCGCAGAGGCGGAGATGCGATATCGGGACTGACATCAGCGGCGCTCATCTGGACGGCTTCCGGTATCGGGATTGCGGTTGGCGCGGGATTCTATGTAGAAGCGGGTTATGCAGTGGTGCTGCTTATGTTCGCGGTAAATGCGGTGCCCCTGCTAATTAAGGCCATCGGCCCGGAGGTGCTGAACAAACATGAGATATCGATTAAAATCATCATGGAACCGAACTATATTCTAACCGATGTGATCCAGAAAATTGAGCAGCGCCATATCATTGCCGAGCAGCGTAAAACACGTAAAACCGGCCGGACGATCCGGCGTATGAAGATCAAGGATCTCGAAGACGGGAGACAAATGATTGATATGGTGATCTCCGCACCGGACCGTGATTATGCTACGGAAATCTATTATGATGTGAAGAAAATTGAGCATGTCATGAGCGTCGAAGTAGAACAGCTGTAAAATTGACATGTTGCCGATCCGGCAGATGTGGTACTCTATCTATGAGAGAGTCATTATGAGCTTATGGAAGGGAGATTATAATTATTATGTCGATTACTGCATTTGAAGGACAATATGAGGGAGAAGCCGCAGTCTGGCTCAAGGCCGGACGTTACGAGGCTGCAATTCTGCCGGGCATCGGAGGCAACCTGATCTGCTTCCGTGATACTGAGAGCGGTTACCGTTTCCTGCATGAGCCAGGCGCAGAGGAGATGGAAGCCTTCAAGGCAAGCCCCGGGATTCACGGCATCCCTGTACTGTTCCCGCCGAACCGTTATGAGGATGGAGAATTCCCGTGGAATGGACAAACCTACCGTTTTCCTGTTAATGAAGCCAAGACTGGAAACCATTTGCACGGATTCCTACATACAGCAGCCTGGGAGGTTGAAGAATTCGGCAGCGGCAAAAGCGAAAGCTTCGTCACTGTAGCGATTAAGGTGGATGAGAACCATCCTTCTTATCAATATCTGCCGTTCAAATATACCGTCAAGCTGCGCTATACTCTGGGAGAAGGCGGCCTGTCCCAGCAGTTGCTGGTCCATAATGACGGCGCAGAGCTGATGCCTTGTCTGCTGGCGTTCCATACTGCCATTAATGCACCGTTCGCACCAGGCAGTACGCCGCAGGATTACCGCGTGAAGCTGACTATCGGCGAGCGTTGGGAGCTTAGCGACCGGATGCTGCCGACCGGCAAATTCCAGGAGCTGACTGCGGATGAAGTGGCACTGCGTGATGAGGGCATGTACCCGTTCTATGCGCCAATGGACAACCACTATACCGCTGTAGCCCAGAACGGCCGCAACCGCATGGAGCTTACCGACAGCAAAGCCGGCGTTACGCTGGTGTATGATGTGGGAACCTCTTATAAGCAGTGGATGATCTGGAACAATGGAGCTACTGAAGGGTTCTTCTGTCCGGAGCCGCAGATCAACCTCGTTAATGCACCGAAGGTAGATCTTCCTGCAGATGACATCGGATTGTTTGGTCTGGAGCCGGGAGAGTATTGGGAAGAGACTAGCCGCCTATATGTGAAGTAGGGGGGTATAAACTGAATTTCAGAGGTTAACATAAAGCTTCGGCGTCACTGCGGTGAAGATTTGGACTTCCGGCCGCTGTTGTCCCCAGATTTCTTGATATATACCGCTGCCCGCGGTTGAAATCCGGTGACAAAGGCGGACGCTACCGCTCCTACAGTTCCAAATTTCCCCTCCGGTCCTTTTGCTTATAGTTATTTCTTTTTTCAGTTTATATAGTTGTAGAGTTAGCAGAATGAAGAGCAGCGAAGTTCGCTGCTCTTTTTTGCGTGAAATACCATGCTGATAATCTCGCATCAGGGGATTATAGAAGAGGCTGTGAGGTGCATAATACGAAGATGTACTTCTTTTGGATACTGAATTTTAAGGCGGCTTTAAGCTAAAAGGCGTATACTACTCCTTTAATCCAGTTAGGAGTGAATCCATTTGTCGCGGTTATTGCCTTCCAAACGTTTCTCTTATTTGCTGTTAGTCCTGCTGGCCGGGGGATTTGTGCTGAATTATTTCCTGCAGGCGGCTTCCTTTAGTATGAATTTGACGGGGGCACTGCAGTGGATCGGCAGGTACCCATGGCTGTATGGTGCAGGAAGCCTGTTCATTTTCTTCATCCTGCTCTTAAGTTCAGTGATCTTGCCTAATACATATGCGGGGCCAGCGGTTGTCAGTGTACTATGTCTGCTGCTGGGTATTGCCGATTATCAGAAGCTTGTTACGAGGGGCGAACCTCTTTTTCCATGGGATCTCATGCTGGTCAAAAATGCCGGTGAAATGAGCAAGATTACCAAAGGTATGATCTCACCACAGGCGGTAATAGCCGCAATATTAGTGGCTGTTGGTCTGGCGTACATGATCCGCAAGCTGCCCAGGAACAGAATCAACCTGCCTTTGCGCTTAAGCCTGGGCGGGATCTCTGTGGCTCTGAGCGCAGGTTTTCTTGTGCTTGTCTCGGGCCATTCGTCTATTGTTACGGCTATGAACTACCAGAACATCTTCTGGAACCAGAAGGTGAACTATACGCAGAACGGATTCATATTTGCCTTTGCCGGGAATTTGCGCCAGAGCCTGCTGGAGAAGCCGGAGGGGTACAGCCGTGAAGCGGTTGAAGCGGTGGCAGCCAAGTATTCGGCATTGCCGGATGAAACGGCGGCAGCGAGTCCTGAGGAACAGCCGAATATTCTGTTTATGATGGATGAAGCTTTCTTTGATCCTACGCGTCTGCCGGGGTATACCTTAAGCGAAGATCCGCTGAAATTCATTCATGCGGCGGCGGATGAGACTCCGTCTGGTTATTTGCTGTCACCGGAATTCGGCGGCAATACGGCCAATGTTGAATTCGAGGCCCTGACCGGGCTGTCGATGTATTTCCTTGGAGACGGAACCATTCCCTATCAACAGCGGATTGTCAAAATGTCCTCACTGCCGTCGATCGTCAGTATTCTGAAATCACGTGGCTATCAGGCACTGGCGTTGCATCCGTTCGATGAGACCTTCTATAACCGCAACCGTGTCTATCCGGTACTTGGTTTTGACAGCTTCATCAGTGAAAAGGATCTGCCGGATGCTAACCGCCTCACCCCGGATGGCTATATCTCCGACAAGGCTGCTGTACAGGAGGCTGTCCGCGAGCTTAAGTCGGCGTCCGGGCCGGCCTTCCTGCATCTGGTGACGATGCAGAATCATTTCCCGTTCACCAAAGGTCTGAATGGACCGAATACGATTACCGTAGAAGGCGGACAGCCGGCGCAGAAGGACGAGATGGAAACCTATGTGCAGGATACGAAGCTGACTGATGAGGCACTGGCTTATCTGCAGCAGGAGCTGCTGACGATTGAACGTCCGACCATTGCTGTATTCTGGGGTGACCATCTGCCGGCGCTGACCGCCGGGATCTATACAGAGGCTGGCTGGGATCAGGAGCCTAGGCTGAAGCACGAGACACAGCTGCTGATTCTGGCTAACTATGAGATCGGTAATGAGCCGCTGGGCACACTTAGTCCGGCCTTCCTTGGCCCGACCGTCTTTAGACTATCCGGCCAGCCGCTGCCTGCCTATTACAAGCTGCTGGAGCAAGTGCAGGAAGAAATCCCCGGTCTCAGCAAGAATGTGCTGGTCGGGACCGGCAGCAGCGGAGTCCTGAGTGAATTGACACCCGGGCAGCAGGAGCTGTTGGATGACTATCGCCTGATCGAGTATGACCTGCTGGAAGGGGAGAAGTATGCCGAGGGCTTAATGTTCTAACCGGATTGGCTATAATCAGCGCAGCCCCACATCATGGAAGCGGTTCTCGATCGGCTCGCGCAGCAGCAGGCGGATAGACTGGATCGCTTCGGTCTCGGTATGCTTAGCCTCTCGGACGAGAGGAAGCAGACTTTGTTGCCGTAGAGTTGGAGCAAGTGACGCGTTCGGGCTTAATAGAGCTGTGATTTCACCGTAGACAGCGGAGAGATGCTCATAATGGCTGGCGGTGGACTCGAGCTCAGGCCAATATTCGCAGGCTGCTCTGGTGTAGCTGGACGCGTCTTTCTTAGAGGCAGCATAGAACACCAAGGTTTCATATGCACCGGCAGCATCATATGATCTGCCTGACAAGGCGTCCAGCATGGCATCATAAGCCTGCAGACCGCAGGCATACTGCGATTCCGGCAGCATCGGATCATGTACCTCTGCCTTGTATACAGCCTGGATGAAGGATTCTCTGATCACCTGCCGTATGTCCTTCTGGATCTGTCCTTCGAAGATCTGACAGTGCCAATAAGGGCCCGCATTTCTTCCCAGCTGCTCATAAGGCAGCTCTAGTTCTGCTCTTGAAGATATTTCGTTATAGAAGAATACCTGCTTGTGATCATCGGAGCGGGTTATCACCACAAAGTTATCTTTCCAGCAGATAACGCCTGTGCCTTGCTCAAGCGATTTGCGGATTGCCAGGATAGCCTGTCTCTGATAGAGCGGAAACGTAGGGGTGAAATGAAACCCTGCCGCTTGTGCAGAAACAATGCCGATTAAATCTGCTGCCACCGTGTGCTCAGCCATCCAGTTATAAGCCGTAGGTGAGTCACGGTGAAGCTGCCTATGTACGGACAGACGGAAACAGGAGGCAGTCATTCCGGATAACATATATTTGGGCATTGTGAACCAGCCGTTAGCCGACAGAACCTGGTACATGGCATCTACATAAGAATGAGACAATTGCGGAGGATGCACGGCCGCCGGTGCTGAATCCAATTCTGTTCTGTTCATCATCTGGCCGTATGCGCCCCCCATCTTGGAATAATTGAACGTTTCCGGTCCGGATACCGCCCGGAGATAATTCTAAGCTGCTGCATCGCGCGTTCCTCCAGCTCAAGCGCCTGCTGCAGGGTGGTACAGAGTGAGGGAAGCTGCTGGTGTACCAGCGCCCGGTTGCTGTTAGTCAACGGAAGTGCAACCTTCAACTGCCCGCGCACCATCTCTTCCAGCTCAGCATAAATACTGTGTACCTCATTCAGGCCCGGCAATACGGACTCAACCTCCTGCAGATAACTCGTGATCTCTGAGCGCGCCGTCAGGTAAGATTCGAGAATATAGACGGCCCCGCTGCTGTCGAACTCTCCCTGCTGAAGAGCCCGGATCAGGAAGCTGTAAGCCAGTCTGCCTGATGCAATGCTCTGATCGGGCAGTGTTTTGTACGGAGTCTCCCAATCCTCAAGGGCGAGCCTCAGTGATTCCAGTACTGCGTCACGCAGCGGAATATCCACCTTATCTCCGATATACTGGCAATACCAGAACGGGGTAATGTTGAGGCCGAAATTATCATAGAGCACATAACGGGTCTCGATGGACGATCCATCCTGCACATAGAACACCCGGTCGTCCTCATCATAGCCGTGAATAACGCCGAACTCCGGTATCCAGTAGACACAGGCGAGTCCGCGGTCCAGACTATGCTTCACATCTTCAATGGCGGCCTGCTGATATACGGCGAACGAATCATGTCTTGTTCTGCCTCCGCTATGTCCGGTAAGGATGCCGAGATTATCGATGGCCGGTCCATGCTCTTTGCCCCACTGTCCATAAGCAGTAACGGAGAAGGGGAAGAGCTTCTCATGCACAGAGAATTTGAAGGCCATACCGCTGAGCCCGGAGAGCATGAATGTGGGTCCATGGAATAACCCGGCGGCAGTGAGAACGGCATAGAGGGCATCGGTAAAAGATTTGGATTCGCGCTTCATTTGTATTCCGTTAATGATCACTCCGGCCCTCCTGTTCATTCAGCAGATTCAGTACGTTCTGGCATCTGATTCTTACTTTCTCTTTCAGCCATTTGGGGGACAGGATTTCGGACCATTCCGAGCTGAACAGCTGCCCCACAAAGGCCTCCGTGTCAAAAAATTCGATTTCATAGACTTCTCCATCAGCGGACCGGATCGTATACCCTCCCCATGAGGAATCTGCAGGCATCCCGCTTAGCCGGATTCTGGCTGTGAACGGCTTCAGCTGTCTATTCTGTTCCGGCGGAGCGGCTGAGAATTCATCGTCCGCTGCGAAATATCTGTCCGTCAGCTTCAGCTGCAGGATTTCAGTCAAGTTAAAAAACTCTGTCCGGGAATTCCCCTCTATGGCAGCAAGCACATAATCTTCATCCAGACGGCGGCTCAGTTTCAGGGGACAGAGATATAGCTCCTGTGGTTTGTCAGGCTGTTTCCGGCAGAGGATGTGAATTACATTACGGGCCTGAATGGCTTGTTCCAGGAGCCCGATAACCTGCAGACGCCGGGCATTTACTTCAAACAGAGGCAGCCTGTATTCCCCCGCCTGCAAGTGCTGGTCTGTGAACCGTTCCAGCAGGCCACCGACTCTCCGGATAGTCTGGCCGTTCTCATAATCATAATGGCTGTACCGGTAAGCCAGATATTTCAGTACCTGCTGCTCTTCGTCCGTGATGTACAGATGAGGCAGGACAAAGCTGTTATCCTCATACATATACCCGCGCTGGCTGGCCACGTACCGGAGCGGAGCCCGCAGAGATTCCGCCATATATTCAATATCCCGCTGCGCCTGGCGCCTGGAGATTTCGAATTGCTCCGCAAGAATATTGCTGTTCGGATAACAGGCATTTCTGATTTGCTGGTCAAACCACTGAATACGGTGAATATGGCTCATGCGGCTCCGCTCCTTTCTGTCAGATTTCAGTATAGCGTCTGCTGAACTTCCACCGCAACAAGGCAAAGATGCCGCCCGGACATCCATGCATGAAGCATGAAGCCGGGCGGACATCCGGGTTGTGTTTACTTGGCTACGGCATCTACTTTGGCTTGTGGCGCCTTGTCACAGCGCTTGCAGACCTTCAGGGTTCCCCCATCAGACTTTACTTTTGTGTAGAGCAGCTTAATTCTGGTTGTTCCGCAGACCGGGCAGGTGCCGCGGCCATGGGAGGGCAGGGTCCAGAGTACCCGTCCGCGCTTTGTTTTTACCATTTGTGTTGTCCTCATTTCAGCAATTTGAATGTTACTGTTCCAGTATAAAACAGCTGGTACGACATATAATGTCGCATCAGATTCATAATTCTAAGAGCAAGGCTTCCGGACCGCCTAACCGATGCTCAAACTGATGCTCCAGCCGAAGCAGATCAAACAAGCGGATCGTAATTGACGGAAAGCCTGCTAAGCCTTTAGACTAGACTGGACATCGGTCAGGGCAAGCGGACGATGTCCTTTACTTCTTTTTTTGAAAGGGGTTACATATGTGAAAAAGCTCTGGCTAGTCTATGTACTGCTAATCGGTATCTTCCTGATCTATGTGCTGAATTACAAGCAGCAGGGGGATTCGGCGGACCCGTGGGAGACAGCCGGACTGCGCGGGAATATTGAAGATAAATATGTGATGGTCACGTTCCAGATCGGCATCGACTACTGGAAAAGCGTGCTGAAGGGCTTCGAGGATGCGGCAGAGGAGCTTAATGTGTCCGTGGAATACCACGGCTCGACCCAGCATAATGCCAATGAACAGATGACCGTGCTGGAGCAGACCATCGCCAAGAAGCCGGCAGGGATTGCGATTTCGGCGGTGAATTCCAAGCTGCTCACGGCGACCATCAACAAGGCGGTGGAGGCCGGCATTCCGGTGGTATTATTTGATTCGGGAGCGCCGGACAGCAAGGCTTATTCCTTCCTGGGAACGGATAATTACAATGCCGGGACCCAGGCCGCACATAAGATGGCTGAGCTGACCGGCAGCAAAGGCGAAGTGGCCATCATCACCACACCGGATCAGCATAATCATCAAGAGCGGACCGATGGCTTCCGGGATACTATCCGAAACGAGTATCCGGAGATGACGCTTGTAGCCGTCAAAGATGGCCGGGGAGACCAGGTGGCCTCGCGGGAAGCTGCCGAGCAGCTGCTGGCCGGGTACCCGCAGCTGGCCGGGATTTTTGCCACGGAATCCAATGGCGGGATCGGTGTGGCAGAGGCGGTGGATGCTGCTCTAGGCAGCGGCCTTGCACCGCAGATTATCAGCTTCGATACCGATAAGGGCACGCTCGATCTGGTGAAGGAAGGCAAGATTGCGGCAACCATGGCGCAGGGGACCTGGAATATGGGCTACTGGTCGCTGACAGAGCTGTTTCATCTGCATCGTGATCTGGAAGCGGACCCTGAAGCGTATGCGAACAATAAGCCCGTGCCCGTGCCGGATACGGTCGATACAGGGATAGACGTGGTCACACGGGTGAACGTGGATAACTATTATGCCAAGTAGGCTGCTGCTGCGGCAGAGGGGGAGCATGTGATGCGCAAGGGCAGCCTGAACATGGAGAAGCTGAAGCTGAATAATATGCCGATCCGCTACAAGCTGATTATTCATTTTTTGCTGATCAGCATTCTGCCCTCCATCGGGCTGGGGCTGCTGATTGGCTGGACGGTTGACCGGATCGTGGAGGAACAGAGCAACGAGAACACGGTGCAGCTGATCGGCAAGGTGAATACGGCCATAGAGAGCGATGTAGAGAATCTGCAGAAGATTACCTATCTGATTTCGTTTGACCCCGGTGTGCAGAAATTTCTGAAGGGGAATGTGACGGGTAACGGGCAGCGAGGCAGTACTGAGGGCAACGGGGAGTCGGCGGAATATAACATCCGCAAGTTTCTGCAGGGCTTCACTACACTCAGCTCCGAGATTGCCGGGATAATGCTGGTCAATAGTGAAGGCGATTTCATCAGCAATGAGATGTATACCCGTTCCGGTACCCGGCTGACGGAGGAGGCCTGGTACAAGCAGGCAGCGGAGAACAAGGGGATCTTCAAGATTGTCGGGCATCCTTACGGCCGCGCTGTAATGTCCCATGTGGATTATAAGGAGAGCGAGGTGGTCTCTGCCGTAAGGGCAATTGTTGATCCTGAAACGCAGGTTGTGCAGGGAGTGGTGCTGGTCGACCTGAAGCTGCGGGTCATTGCCGAGACAGCCAGAGATGTCACACTGGGCAAGACAGGCTACTTGACGGTGGTGGACGACAACGGGGAGATGATCTACGCGCCGCAGCACCCATTTATGCAAAAGATTCCGGCAGGCCTGTTCACCGAGTCTTCGGGTATCACCTCGGAAATCGTGGACGGCCGCCATTTGCAGCTGATCTACCGGACCTCTCCTTTTACAGGCTGGACAACGATGGGTGTGTTTCCGATGGATGAGTCAGCCTTTGGGGTACGCGAGATTACCTTCAATGTCGTAACCTTCGTGTTTGTAGTCTGTATGCTGGGGATGACGGCTTCCTTCTATCTCGCATATTCCATATCCCGTCCGATCGGACAGCTGGCTTCCTTCATGAGCAAGGCGCAGTCGGGCGATCTGACGATCCGCTACTGGGGGAACCGTTCTGATGAGATCGGGCTGCTCGGGCGCAGCTTCAATACCATGCTGGCCCAGATTGGCCGGCTCTTGTCTCTGACAGAACTGCAGGCGCGGCAAAAGAGGGAAGCGGAGCTGCGCAGTCTGCAGGCGCATATCAAGCCGCATTTTCTCTACAATACGCTGGATACGATCCACTGGATGGCCCGCAGCAAGGGGGCGGAGGATATTGCCGAGGTGGTGCAGTCCCTGTCCAAGCTGTTCCGGCTGGGCTTAAGCAAAGGGAGCGATATGATCCCGCTCTCCGATGAGCTGGAGCATATCGTCAGCTATCTGAAGATCCAGCATGTCCGCTACAGCAGCAAGCTGACATATTCCATCGAAGTGGAGCCGCAGCTTCAGGAGCTGTGTGTGCTTAAGCTGCTGCTGCAGCCGATGGTGGAGAATGCGATTTATCACGGCATTAAGGAACGCCGCGGTCCCGGACATCTCTCTATAGAAGTCGTGGAAAGGGAGAATGAGCTATACCTTACAGTTCGTGATGACGGTGCAGGGATCACTCCGCAGCGGCTGAGTCTGCTGAAGCAGCGGCTTGAGGCTGTAGGAACACAGGACAGCGGGCATATGGAGACAGAAGCGCCGCTGCCGGACAGCGCGGGAAGCGGCTACGGAATTCTGAACGTGCAGGCACGGATTAGACTGACCTACGGGAAGCCGTATGGAATTACACTTGAGAGTGAACCCGGAAGCGGCACGGTCGTAACTGTCCGGCATCCGGTGGTCCGTGACAATTATCCTGCGAAGGATTAAGGAAGAGGAGGATATCCGAACATGCTGGACAAATGGAAAGTAATGATTGCCGATGATGAGGGGATCATCCGCGAAGGCATCCGGCAATGTGTGGACTGGGACAGTCTGGGTATGACTGTGGTTGCTGAGGCAGAGGACGGGGAAGAGGCGCTGGAGCTGGCGGTGCAGCATTCCATTCATATTGCGCTGGTGGATCTTAATATGCCGATTATGCATGGCATGGAGCTAATGAAGCGGCTGAGGGAACAGCTGCCCGGCTGCAAAATCATCGTCATCACCGGCCATGATGAATTCTCATATGCCCAGGAGTCGATCCGTTTGCAGGTGAATGACTACATTCTGAAGCCAGCCGAGCCGAAGCAGCTGATGCAGGTGCTCCGGGGTGTCAGGGATGAGCTGGAATCGGAGAAGCAGCAGAGCCAGCATCTGCAGCAGGCCTCCCGGCAGCTGCAGAAGAATTTCCCGCTGCTGCGCGAGCGCTTCTGCCAGGAATGGCTGGACGGGAATCTGAGCCAGGCGGAGATCAGGGAGCAGCTGCAATTCCTGCAGCTGCCGTCGCAGCGGCCGGAGCGGATCGGCATTATCCGCTGGAGATGGGAGGGCCAGCATCCGGGGTTGAAGGAGAACGAACGCCAGCTGTTCCTGTTCGCGATCGAGAATATCATCACGGAGCTGCTGGAGTCTTATACCAAGGTGATCTTCCGGGACACCGCCGGACTGGTCGTTGCACTGCTGTGGGATGACGCAGGCGAGCAGGTATTTGCCGGGGTAGAAGGTGCTGTGCGAAGCAATCTCAAAATTGCTGTTGAAGTCGGCACCCGGCTTGTACAGGGGGAGATTACTGAGCTGGCTTCAGCCTACCGGAGCTGCCGGGTGGCGCTGGCCAAAGAGCAGCCGCTGTCACCGCTCGTCCGCCGGGCGAAGCAGTATATACAGGAGCATTACAGCGAATACGGGCTTACCCTGGAGGGGATGGCCGGCCAGCTTCTGGCGTCACCTGTATATCTCAGCCGCCTGTTCAAGCAGGAGCTGGGCGAATCCTTCGGCATGTATTTGACGCAAATACGAATCCGCCGGGCCGCCCAGCTGCTGCATTCAACAGAGCTGAGCATCCATGAGGTGGCTGAGCAGTCGGGGTATGAGACACAGCATTATTTCAGCACAGCTTTCAAGAGGCAGACCGGCGTGTCGCCCCTGCAGTTCCGCAAAGGGGTGCAGCCTGAGAATGGGAGTGACGGCAGGCCCAGAAAAGAGTAGGATATTCATATATACATACCGCAAGGGGTGCGCAACTTGGAAGAAGTCAATGCTGTGAGCAATGCCGGAACAGCCGGAGAATATAGACAAGCTGCACTGGGCAGCATCGCAGTTCTGGAGTCGTGTCTGGAGAAATTTGCGTTCACCGAGCTGACCAGACAGCAGATGAATCAGTTTTTCAGGCTATCCTCAGGACCTGCGGAAGCGGAGAATATCACCAGAAGAATTTCGGGTGTTTATATGGCCTTTTTGAGCAAGACCAATTTCAAACTCAAGACTGCAGAGAGTAACCGTCTTCTGTTCACCCAATTGAAGCAGGAGCTGGAAGAGATTAAGCAGGCATTAAGCGATTTGAATCAGCCCGTATAACTCCATTGCTTCAACCCTTAACCGTGTGCACCTCCGGGCTGCATGCGGTTTTTTGTTGTGCCCTCGTATTACAAAAGTTGGATTTTTATAAAAACAGTAGTCTGAGTGTAAATACGCCCCATGGCCTCCGTTGCTATACTCAACATGTCACACGGGAGCACCCGTGGAAGACAACAGAATAGTCCAGGGGGTAGTGCAGGAATGAAAAAATATTCAGTGATCACATTGCTACTAACACTCGTACTTATCTTATCCGCATGCGGCAACAGCGGGAATTCCGCAAGCGGCGGAGACTCTTCCAAAGGCAAGGTCGGTATCGCCATGCCTACGAAATCCTCGGAACGCTGGGTAAATGACGGCAACAACATGGTGAAGGAGTTCGAAAAGCTGGGCTACGGCACCGATCTGCAGTATGCCGAGGATGTCGTGGAGAACCAGGTATCCCAGATTGAGAATATGATCACCAAAGGCGTGAATGCGATTGTAATCGCTTCAATTGACGGAGAGGCCCTGACGGATGTGCTGCAGAAGGCGCATGATGCGGATGTCAAAGTCATCGCTTATGACCGTCTGATCAAAAAAAGTGAATATGTAGACTACTATGCAACCTTCGATAATTTCAAGGTGGGCGTGCTGCAAGGCTCCTACATTGAAGAGAAGCTGGGCCTGAAAGACGGCAAAGGCCCGTTCAATATCGAGCTGTTCGGCGGATCGCCGGATGACAACAATGCATACTTCTTCTTCGATGGGGCGATGTCCATCCTGAAGCCGTATATCGATTCCGGCAAGCTGGTCGTCCGCAGCAAGCAGCTTACGATGGATCAGGTCGCTACGCTGCGCTGGGACGGTGCCGCTGCCCAGGCGCGGATGGATAACCTGCTGAGCGCCAACTATGCCAGCGATAATCTCGACGCTGTATTGTCTCCTTACGATGGTATCAGCATCGGAATTCTCTCTTCCCTGAAGGGCGTGGGCTACGGGTCGGGAGACAAGAAGCTTCCGGTAGTTACCGGACAGGATGCCGAGCTGGCTTCCGTGAAATCCATTCTGGCCGGAGAGCAGACGCAGACGGTATTCAAGGATACCCGTGAGCTGGCCAAGAAGGCGGTGGAGATGACCGAAAGCGTGCTGAAGGGTACGGAAGCCGAAGTCAACGATACCACAACCTACGACAATGGTGTCAAAATCGTTCCGTCCTACCTGCTGGAGCCAGTGTCTGTGGATGCAAGCAACGTAGACAAGGTGCTGCTAGACGGCGGCTACTATACCAAAGATCAGCTGGGAGAGTAACCGGCTGCACAGAGTGAACTTAAGAAGCAGGAAGAGATCCTTCTTAAGTTCAGCTTATATGGCAGTTATTTAGCGGTAAACCGGCGGCAGCCAGGATTCAGGGCAGCCGCCGTCAGCCGCTGCACAGTCACAAGGAAAGCTGGGTGAGAGACACTTGAGTGAATATATCTTGGAGATGAAAGGCATTACGAAGACATTTCCCGGCGTCAAAGCGCTCGCGAATGTCAATCTGCAGGTTAAGGCAGGCGAGATCCACGCCCTCTGCGGGGAGAACGGGGCCGGCAAGTCCACGCTGATGAAGGTGCTTAGCGGAGTGTATCCGCATGGCACCTACGAAGGGGATATTTTGTATCAGGGGCAGGTATGCCAGTTCAAGGATATTAAGGACAGTGAGGGCCTGGGCATCGTCATTATCCACCAGGAGCTGGCGCTGATTCCGTATTTGTCGATTTCGGAGAACATCTTCCTCGGCAATGAGCAAGCGCGGCGCGGGGTGATCAACTGGAACGAAACGACGGTGAAGACCAAGGAGCTGCTTACAACCGTCGGCCTCAAGGAATCGCTGTTTACCGGAGTATCAACGATCGGCGTCGGCAAGCAGCAGCTCGTAGAGATCGCCAAGGCGCTCTCCAAGGAAGTGAAGCTGCTCATTCTCGACGAACCGACGGCGGCGCTGAACGAGGATGATAGCGAGAACCTGCTGCTGCTCATTCTGGAGCTGAAGAAGCGGGGGATTTCCTCGATTATCATTTCCCACAAATTGAACGAAATCGAGAAGATAGCGGATTCTGTAACGATTCTGCGGGATGGGCAGACCATTAAGACGCTGGATATGAAACGCGATGCAGTCACTGAAGATGTGATTATTAAGGGCATGGTCGGGCGCGATCTGACGAACCGTTATCCGGAGCGGACGCCGGAGCTGGGGGAAACCATCTTCGAGATCCGTAACTGGGAAGTATATCATCCCACCCAGAAGGACCGCAAAATGCTGGATCAGATCAATCTGCACATCCGGCGCGGCGAGGTTGTCGGCATTGCCGGGCTGATGGGCGCTGGACGCACGGAGCTGGCCATGAGCGTGTTCGGGAAGTCTTACGGCAAGCGGATCAGCGGACAGACCTTTATGCACGGCAGAGAGGTACACCTTAACAATATTACCCAGGCAATAGAAAGCGGGCTAGCCTACGTCACTGAAGACCGCAAGCAATACGGCCTCATTCTGATTGACGATATCAAACGTAACATTTCACTCAGCAATCTGAAGAAGCTCTCCCGCCGCGGGGTGATCAATGAGAATGAGGAAGTGCTGGTCGCCGAGGAATACCGGAAGAAGCTGAACATAAAGACGCCGAGCATTCTGCAAAGGACCGTCAATCTCAGCGGCGGCAACCAGCAGAAGGTGGTGCTCAGCAAATGGATCTATGCCCAGCCGGATATTCTGATCCTGGATGAGCCTACACGCGGGATTGATGTGGGCGCCAAATACGAAATCTACTCGATTATTAACGGTCTGGCGGCAGAAGGTAAAGGCGTGCTGGTTATCTCGTCCGAGCTGCCGGAAATTATCGGGATGTGTGACCGGATCTACACGATGTGCGAAGGGCGCATCAGCGGGGAAGTGGAGCGGAAGGATGCATCGCAGGAGCTGTTGATGAAATTTATGACACGAAGCAGGGGGTAACACCGCATGGGAGCCATTACTGAACTTTTCAAAAAGAATATCCGCCAATACGGCATGATTATTGCGTTGATCTTTATTTCTATTTTCTTTCAAATTATGACGGACGGCATTCTGCTGAAGCCGCTGAACGTAACCAATCTGATTCTGCAGAACAGCTACATTCTGGTGCTCGCCATCGGGATGGTACTCGTCATTATAACCGGGCACATTGATCTGTCAGTAGGTTCGGTGGCCGCCTTCATCGGCGCACTCTCGGCCATTATGATGGTCGATATGAAGATGAATCCTGTGCTAGCTGTGATTCTCTCGCTATTGATGGGCGCTCTGGTCGGTGCATGGCAGGGCTTCTGGGTCGCTTATATCAAAATCCCCGCGTTTATCGTCACCCTGGCAGGGATGCTGCTGTTCCGGGGCCTAACGATGATCGTGCTTAATGGACAATCCATTGCACCGTTTCCCAAGGCTTTTCAGAAGATCAGCTCGGGGTTCCTCCCCGATATTGCCGGCGGCAGTTCGCTGAATGTGCTGACCCTGGTCATCGGAGTCATCCTGTCCGTTCTGGTTGTCTATCAGGAATACCGCAGCCGCCAAATCACACTTAAATACGGCTTCGAACAATCCCCGGTGTGGATTTCGGTTGGCAAGGCGGCGGCACTGGTCATTGTAATCAACCTGTTCACTTATGTCATTGCCCAATATAACGGGATTCCGAACATCCTCGTCATTCTGCTGGTGCTGATCGCGATTTATTCATTCGTCATGAATCACATGACGATGGGCCGGCATATCTATGCACTGGGCGGCAACGAGAAGGCGGCAAGCCTCTCCGGGGTCAAAACCAAACGTGTCACCTTCTGGGTATTCGTTAACATGGGGGTGCTTGCCGCATTGTCCGGGCTCGTGTTCGCTGCACGGCTCAACTCGGCTACACCCAAAGCCGGCACCAACTTCGAGCTGGATGCCATCGCCGCCTGCTTCATCGGCGGAGCATCCGCTTCCGGCGGGATCGGGACCGTGGTCGGCGCAATCATCGGCGGTCTGGTCATGGGGGTTATGAATAACGGGATGTCGCTCGTCGGCCTCGGCGTAGACTGGCAGCAGGGCATTAAAGGTCTGGTGCTGCTGCTGGCAGTAGGTTTTGATATTTATAATAAGTCGAAGACAGCTTAGGCTTGAATTACCGCCAGAATTGCTCCCAGGCAGGGAGCATTCTGGTTTTTTGACATAAAGATCCCATGCAACACTTGCAGCATCCCGCCCGGCCATGGATAATAGCATCTAAGGCGTAAACTAATACATAACTGTGACAGGAGGCCACAGATGCAGATTATTGCCATGCTGACCATGCTGATCGACCACATCGGCTATATTTTTTTCCCGGGCGAGCTTGCCTGGAGGGTAGTGGGGAGAATTGCTTTTCCGATTTACTGCTACGCGCTGGTGCAAGGGCATATACATACTTCATCGAGACCCCGCTATCTGCGGCGGCTGCTGGTGATCGCCCTGCTTGCCCAGATTCCGTACAATTTGGCGCTGGACCCCGGCGGATGGAATGTGGTGTTCACCCTCCTGCTGTCTGCTGCCGTGCTGACGCTGCTCGATAAGCTGCCGAAGCTGTGGTACGGGATTCCGGTAGTTATCCTTGCGGTGCTGCTCATGGATATTCTGCCGCTGGATTATAATGCGTACGGGCTGCTTCTGGTGCTGATTTTCCGTTATACCCGCTCGTATTGGCTTGTGCTGGCACATTTTGCACTGAACGTATTCTATTTGTTCTATTATAACTGGCTGGTGCAGATGGCCAGTATAGTCCCTACCATCCTCATTGCGCTGACTCCGGGCTTCTGGATATTACTGGAGCGGAAACGGCTGCCGCGCTGGGTCTGGTGGTCATTTTATCCCGCACATTTAGCGGTACTTGCGTTGGTAAAGATTCTCTTTTTCCAAGATTGGGTATCTATAGAGTGGCGGAGTTTATTTACCCTATGAAGGGGGAATAGAATCCGACCTCTACATTTACAAATCCTTCCTCCTTTGAGATGATGGATACGTTACCACATTATGAGCTAGAGGAGACATGCTATGAAGAAAATGAAAGCAAGAACCAAATGGATAGTGCCGTTTCTCGCACTGCTGCTGATCCTGGCAGGCTGCCAAACCGTCGGCGGATTTGATGTCAACAAGGCATTGCTCGGGGATCTCGATGTGAAGTCCTCAGAATCAAGTACGACGCTTAGCTTAAGCGCTGTTCCTGCAGTAGGCATCCGTGCGGAGGATCAGGAGATTGTCGATCTTATTAATTCATTATCCCTTACGCTTGGAAATGTGAAGCTGCAGGACAACGGCAATGTCTCGGCATCGGGAATTCTAGGGTATAAGCAATCCAAAATTCCTTTCTCCTTCTTCATGGATCAGGCGAATATTGTCTTTACCGCTGAAGGAGCCAAGCAACCGTTCTACTTCCCGATTCAGGGATATGAAGACACACTCGGTATAGAAGGTCTGGATCAGACGAAGACACTGGAGCTCTCCAAGCTGATCTCCCAGTTCGTGGTGAAGAACCTGCCGAATCCTGGAGCAATTACGGTTGCCTCGGTATCGGAAACTGTATATGGCCAGCAGACGAGCTTGACGAAGCTACATACCGAAATTAATGGTGAAGAGCTTCCGGTGCTGCTGAAGAGCTTCCTGAGATCGATCTCCAAAGACACTGAAGGCTTCACTGCCCTGATCAGCGGCCTCTATGATTATCTGTATCCGCTACTTGAGGCTTCAGGTGAAGATCTGAACAGTCTCGGCTTTGGAGAGATTCCGCTGGATGACAAAGAAGGCGTAGTTACTGTAGCGCATGATGCTGCCAAGCTGGCAGTGGATGCTCTACTGCTGGTCTACGACAAGCAGCTCGAGAATCTCTATGAGAGCACTCCTGAACTGAAGACTGTTCTCGGCAAAGATACGAAGCTGACCGTGGACCTGTTCGTGGACAGCGGCTTCCATGTCCGTAAGCAGAACATTGATCTTAAGGTTGCTCTTCCGGCCAGTGAAGATCTGCCGCTGCAGAGTATCAATGTGAAGCTGGTTTCGGAGACCTGGAACGTGAATGGTCCTGTAACTGCTGATCCGATCAGCACAACCGGCGGCATTGATTTCTCCTCAGCGCAGCTTACTCCGGGTGAGACGCTGAGAAGCTTTGAACAGGGTTCTGCGGTCTACAACCTGCTCAAGGATGATATGGGGATTACGTCCAAGAGCCTGATGATGGCACCGGATGATGATTATTATTATCCTATCGTGGACAACGGCACCACTTATGTTCCGCTGCGCTATATTGCAGAGGACCTGGATGCTTCTGTTGAGTGGGATGCGGCTAATCGCGCGATTAATGTAACCGATGATGTCTACGGCGATCTGCTGGTATTCAAAATCGGCTCCGCACAGGCACAGATTGCCGGCGCTACCGTTAAGCTTCCACAGCCTGTATTCGTGGATGAATACGGAGATGCTTATGTGCCGCTGCGTGTTCTGGCACAAGGTCTACATGCTACCGTTGAAGTGGATGAAGACGGATATATCTGGATTGACCGTCCGTAAGGTTTAAAGAGGTAAGCATGAAGCCGGAACACCTAAGAAATTAGGTGGTTCCGGTTTTTTTTATATTCAGGTATAGTGAAATTAAAGAAAAGGATAAAATTTCAGATAAATGAAAGGGCGGCTAGCATGCAGCGGATCATTCTAATCTACAAACAATTCTTAACAGAACCACTGTGGTTTAAGATTCTTATTATTACCACATTGCTTGCGGCCGTTATATTTAGCAGCTCCTCTTTTCCGCAAAATGGTTATTATCAGCTTACCTCTAAATTAGCAGCAGCAATCTTTTTTACAGCCTATGGCGTTAATTTCCGTTCAAACACCCGGGTTTCTGCTGTTTTTTTTGTAATGGCGGCGGTTTGCGTTTTTCTGTCCTGGAATATCTGGATGGATCATCTGTAAGCTGAGTAGGACTATCTTGACTTTCTCGTTCAGAACCGTCCAGCCGCGACAATTAGAGCCAACACGATAAAGAAGATGTTCACGCCGATCTCCCGGTATTCCTTGCGTCTGATATGAAAAAGGGCGCCGCACAGGACAGTCACTGCAAGGGCTGCTGCGGCAGCCGGCGTTAACACAGGTACAATATTCAGCGCATAAGGAAGTATCAATCCAAGTGCGCCCAATAGTTCGGCTACCCCTATAAAGACCACTAATGCCTTGGGAACATCCGATACCCATCCCCAGGATTTTTTCGCCTGCCCGTACCGAAAGGCCTTAAGCCAGCCCGAATATACAAAACCTGCTGCTGCAATTCCCTGTACAATCCATAATGCAGTATTCATAAATGACTCCTCCTGATACGTTTTTGCTGTCTGTTACTGGTATAATAGCCCCAATGAAGCGATACGCGAAAGTAGGCACTTTTAATAAACATAGTTAAGAATAAGTAACCATACGCAGGATAAGGAGCTGGAGGCTATGGAATCGTATTGTAAGTTTGAATCGGCACTGGACATTCTGATCGGGAAATGGAAGCCTGTTATTCTGCTGCAGCTAATGAACAAAGGCACCATGCGATTCGGAGAACTGCAGAAATCCATTCCGGATATTAACAAGAAGATGCTCACCCAGCAATTAAGAGAACTTGAGTATAACGATATCGTTCACCGTGAAGTGTACAATCAGATCCCGCCAAAGGTTGAATATTCAATCTCGGAATATGGGAAAGGATTAAGTTCTGTGCTGCAGGTATTGAATGATTGGGGAGTTTCTCATATTGAGCATATGAAGAAGCTGTATGGTGTGGACCGTTCAGGGAGTTAAGCGGACGCAAGGAAATGCTGGATACTCTAATCAGTAAAGTTTAGCTGTGCAGTTCAAAATCAAGGGGGCAATGTAAATGCAGACGGATGAGCAGAGGGTACCGGAAGATATTCAGAAGGGGAGAGCGGGGGCTCTTCTTGAAGTACTGCTTGTATCTGCTAAACTGGGTCTTACTTCGTTTGGAGGACCGATCGCTCACCTGGGTTACTTTCACAATGAGTATATACGCCGCCGGAAATGGATGGATGAACGGAGCTACGCTGATCTGGTAGCTCTTTGCCAGTTTCTCCCTGGTCCGGCGAGCAGCCAGGTTGGTATCGGTATCGGTGTTGTAAGAGCAGGTTTGCTGGGAGGGGTTGTTGCGTGGCTAGGCTTTACTTTACCTTCTGTCATTGCGCTGGTTGCCTTTGCCTTTTTGCTTCAAGGATATGATATAGGCAGTGCAGGCTGGATTCATGGACTGAAGATCGTTGCTGTGGCGGTTGTTGCCCATGCTATTCTTGGAATGGGGCAAAAGCTGACACCTGACCGGGAAAGAGTAACCATCGCTGTTATTGGAGCAGCTGTTACATTGTCCTGGCAGACAGCCTACAGCCAGGTACTTACAATTGCTGCAGCTGGCATAGTTGGGGTTTGGCTTTATCGCAAAAAAACTGCGGAAGGCACAGCAAACCTTCACGTTTCAATCAGCCGAACCTTTGCTATTCTCTGTTTACTATTATTTTTTGGTCTCTTAGTAGCTCTCCCTTTATTAAGAGGAACTGCAGAGACCGGAGGGTTGGCGATATTTGACAGCTTTTATCGTTCCGGTTCTTTGGTATTCGGCGGCGGACATGTTGTGCTTCCGCTTCTGGAAAGAGAAGTAGTTCCTTCAGGCTGGGTTAGCCAAGCAGATTTCCTGGCGGGGTACGGAGCCACGCAAGCAGTTCCGGGTCCGTTGTTCACTTTTGCAAGTTACCTTGGGGCCCTGACCGGAGGTGTTACCGGGGCAATCGTTGCCACGTCCGCCATCTTCCTGCCGGCCTTTCTTCTCGTAGTCGGCGCACTTCCTTTTTGGAACAGCTTAAGAAAAAACCTGAAAATTCAGGGAGCCCTGGCCGGAATTAATGCAGCTGTTGTTGGGTTATTACTTGCTGCCTTGTATGATCCCCTGTGGACTTCTGCTATTGTGGAGCCGATGGATTTCGCGCTGGCCGCCATTCTATTTATTATGCTGGTTTTCTGGAAGCTTCCGCCTTGGGTAGTCGTTGTAGCTGGTTCAGCGGGCGGAATGTTACTTGGAGTATATTAGTCAGCGGGGAGATTAGCACATGAGCACTCAAACCGAACAGGGGCTATATCCGGGAAAATACAGCAAATACAAAACAGTCTCTGGAATGATTCCAGAGACTGTTTTGTATGCCGATTTTATTCAAGACCTAATTCAACATAATAACAGAAACGAAAGAAACAGTCTATATTTTTTCCGGAAAATATAATACAGTGGGGTAGCCGGCAATAAATGAAGAAGCGGAGTGTTGTTCCTTGGAAAATTATTGTCATCTCGATCCTGCTGCCTTACAGGCGTATGTGGAGAAGGTCTTTGGCACAAGTTATTGTGTTGCAATGGTTACAAAGATGCATGGAGGCGCGCAAAAGGTGGTCTATAAGATAGACTGCACTAATGGATTTTCTTGCGTGCTGTATGTGTGGGATATAACCATGAATTATTTTCAGCAAGAAATTGCCGGTCAGAATACGAATGTACAATCCTACGGCAGCGAACAATTTGAGATAAACAACTTATACTTACTCGAACATTCTATCCGGACGCCTGCCCTCTATGATATGAATAAGGACAGGAATCCTTATGATTTTGATTATGCGCTTGTTGAGTATGTAACCGGGCAAGCTGCCGAGGCCTATTTCAATCATTCTGATTCCAGGGTTAAGGATACTATCTTCCAACGCCTGGGAGACATGATTACGGGCATGCATGCGGGGGAAAGCGATATCTACGGGAAGCCGGATCAAACAGAGCGAAGTTCGGGACAATGTCATCTTATCCAATTGCAAAATGCTATAATTCAGTTGTCATATGCCTCTGAATATATTGATGTTATCCGCAGGAATCAGGGTAAGCTGCTCGATATGCTGTACAAACTTGAATCAAGAGTAGAACGCAGAAGCCGTTATGGATATATCCATGGAGAACTCGGTCCTAACCATGTGCTGGTTACGGATCAGCTTGAACCCTGTTTGATTGATATTGAAGGAGCCGGATTCTACGATATTGAGCACGAGCACAGTTTTATGGAATTCCGTTTTGGTGATTTCTACCGGTATCTGAAGAATGATAATCTCGATGTAAACAGGAAGCTGTTCTATCAATATCATCATCATCTTTCGTTGATCTCGGCTGGCTTAAAGCTGGTCCAGAGAGGTTATCCGGATCAGCAGACTGCAAAGGGAATCTCTGATTATCATACCAGACGTGCTTTGCAGTTTATAGAATCTTGAGGGGAATCAAAGATGTAACCGCGAAATAAATAATACTGCGGACTTCAGAAAGAAAGTCTCTCTCCACGATGTGGATGAGAGACTTCTGTTAGGAGTTTAGAACATGGACAAAGCTAAAAGGGAACTTTTAATGAATATCTGCCTCATCTCGCCAGTGTTAAGTGTGTTATACGGCATAATGGTCACGGGCATCGATAATTCATTAGTGTCTGAGACCACATATATCAGTGGCCCCGGCGGATTCGTCGTGTTTGTGCTGTTCTTTTTAATTCTATACCCTCTGCATATCCTGCTTAGTATTTTTCAATTTGCAGTCATCAGATTTGCCGGGGAATCGCTGGTAAAGCGGCTTGTTATCTCCAATGCAACGGGGCTTGGGGTTGTCGGAGCCATCTATTATATTACACAAGAAATTGAAGCGCTCTGCCTGATTTTCTCTCTGGCGGTTTTCTCTGTGGCAGCGCTTATAAGTAAATGAAGAATTCAAGCAGGCGGTACGGAGCGCATGGCAGATAACTGTATTCTGTACAATTAAAAGACGGCGAAAACCCGGATGTGCAGGAATAACTGTATTCTGTACAATTAAAATTGAGCAAAATATTCTTCTTCGGCAAAAAAAGAATTATATAAGTGTACAGAGTGCAATTAAAACTCCTTCTGAGGCATGTGGGCAAGCTTTAGTTGTACAAAATACAGTTAAAGCTGGCTCATGTCTCAAGCTAAGCCAGTACAACATAACAGCGGCAGCTCAGGACTTCATCCCGTCCATGGCTGCCGCTGTTTGATGTATCACGTTGAGCGTCACACTACACCAGCTTACTTGGCAAAATCAAGCCCTTTGTCTGCAAGCGCCTGCCGGAGGATACGGATGCCCTTAGGACCCATACCGTGCAGCTTCAGCAGCTCTGCTTCTGTAATTGTGGTTAGCTGCTCCAGGTTTACAATACCGGCTCCGGCCAGCGCCCGGTGCGCCGGCTTGGAGATGATCTCAGGCAGGCTGCTGCCTGGCGGGGATTCATGAGTATCTGTCACTAAGCATGCTCCTCTCTAAATAATGTCGCTTACTGTGTAGTCAGAACCATCTCCAGCGATACATTGCTCTGTTCTGAATGCTCGGCCATACTGCGGATATACCCGGACATGAATCCGCCCTCCATACTCTCCCACAGCTTGTATCCCGGCATGGCTTGGATCTCGTCCAGTGAGTCAGCGGCGGTGCCGGCGAAATATTTCACGTTCAGCTTGGACATGACCTCGGCCATTGACTGCTTCTGAGCTTCTGTAAAGGTGCTATCCTTCAGTCTGGTCATTGCCTTCTCATAAGATTCACCTGCAAAGGTATCTTCAGCATACGATTTGAAGTTCAGCAGATGAGGATCGGTAATATCCTTCGCTTGAGCCCAGCCCTCCACGTCGACTGCGGCCGTATTATAGGTAAAAGCACGGGAGACCGGATCAAACGTCATCGCGCCGTACTGATGGGGATTAACCGCCATTGCGCTTGTAGCAATATCGTATACAGGCATGGCCGGATCAATAGAATCCTCGGCAGGGTCCCGGCGGATATCCTGCATATGGATATGCCCGGATAAGACCAGATTGAGGCCATCCTTGCGGAGCGTCTTCATGGTTTCCTGGCTGTTGTTAAGCTTGAAGCCGGATACCGCCATGGAGGTGTGGCTTAACAGGTTATGATGCATTACAGTAATGATCGAGGCATGCTCCTGTGCGGCCAGCTTCACATTCTCATCCATCCAGGACAAGGTTGAAGGTAAGATCCGCCCGTCTGTTTGCGGGAAATTGTATTCTTCATTATGTGCATACTGGGCGCTGTCAATCATCAGAAGCCAGAGGCCTGGAGCGGCCTTAACCACATAGCTTAGGCTGTCAGCATCCCGGGATAGCGCCTCATGGTAACCGAAATCCTCATAGGTCGCGAGGAAATCCTCCACATTAATATGATCTGCAACCACCTGCTTGTCACCGTCAAAGGATCTGGCCCAAGGGTTATTGATATCGTGGTTGCCGGGAATAACATATACGCTGGTGCCCATTGCCTCAATCCGGTGCAGCTTCGCGGCTAACTCTTTATGGCTGCTTGCTTCACCATTGTTGGTGAGATCGCCGCTGAGAATGAGGAATTCAGGTTTCTTCTGTTCCACATCATAGACAAGAGCCTCAGTTAATTCATCACTGTAGGGAAGCATCTTACCGTCTCCGCCTGTGACATAGGTCTGGAAGGCTTGGCCGCCATCCTCAAGCGCCTTATCCAGATAATGTGTATCGGTAGCGACCCAGAAGGACACAGGCGCAGTGGAATCTATAGCTGTCTCGGGTTCTGTAACCGCGGCCGCTGCATTTAATGATGTCGAAGCTGTGTCTTTGCAGCCGCTTAGAATCAAGGCAGAACTTAGCAGTATTAATAATGTGAATTTCATTGTTCGTTTAGTTCCATCCTTAAGAGGGGAGCTCATAAATGACCTTCTTTCTGCACTTTTGCTGAATCATTGTAGCGTATTTATTGACAGGTTGTATATACGAAAAGTTAGTGCCATGTTTCTAAACGTGAAGATCAGCTTATAGAAAATAGTGGAAGGCGCATAATTACTGTGAATACTGCGACACTAAGAGCTGATG
Source organism: Paenibacillus sp. FSL R10-2771 (assembly GCF_038000205.1). Taxonomy (NCBI): domain Bacteria; kingdom Bacillati; phylum Bacillota; class Bacilli; order Caryophanales; family Paenibacillaceae; genus Paenibacillus; species Paenibacillus sp. FSL R10-2771. The sequence continues at coordinate 3,845,040 of NZ_JBBOBM010000001.1, read as the reverse complement.
TATAAGCATAAGTAAGCTGACAGGGAAAAGTTGTGAATAAGAGTTGTATTCCGGTAGGAAAAGTGTTAAGATTTATAAAAGTAAGTTACTTAATTAAATGGAGGTAGTTATTTTATGTCTAAGAACTTTTTCGAAGCGGTAAAAGGCAGACGTTCCGTATATGCAATCAGCAAAGAATCCCCAATCACTGATGAACAGATCCAGAAGATCGTTGAAGAGGCAGTATTACATAGCCCGACTTCCTTCAACTCCCAGAGCTCCAGAGCCGTGGTCCTGCTGGGTGAACAACATGATAAACTGTGGGATATCACTGCAGAAACCTTGCGTAAAATCGTTCCGACTGAACAATTCGAAGGCACTGCCCAGAAATTAGCTTCTTTCAAAGCCGGTTACGGCTCCGTGCTCTTCTTCGAAGACCAGGCGGTGGTGAAGCATCTTCAGGAGAACTTCGCGCTGTATGCAGAGAATTTCCCGATCTGGGCCAACCAGTCCTCAGGAATTCTGCAGTTCGTAGTGTGGACAGCATTCGCAGAACAGGGTCTGGGCGCTTCGCTTCAGCATTACAATCCGCTGATTGACGATGAAGTCAAAGAAACATTCGGTATTCCGGCAGAGTGGAAGCTGATTGCACAGCTGCCGTTCGGTACCATTGTAACCCCTCCGGGAGAGAAAGAATTCCAGCCGATTGAAGAGCGTGTGAAAGTCATTAAATAAGGAAACATTACAATAAATGGTTTAGAACCTCCCTGATCCGGCTAAGTATGAGTATAGTCAGATCAAGGAGGTTTTTGTTATGCCATGGAATAAAGGAGACTATCCGGATTCTCTGAAGAACTTCACTGCACCTGTGCGCAACAAGGCTGTGGAAATTGCCAATGCGCTGCTTGAGGATGGTTATGAGGAGGGGCGGGCGATTGCCATTGCAACCGCACAGGCCAAGGAGTGGGGCGAGAATCACGACAAACAGATCCGTAAAAAAAATCATTGACGGCTGCGTCCGGGCCTAAGGCCGGACAAGCAAAGAGGACAGGCGGGAATCCGCCTGTCCTCTTTAGGTATGTGTGTATTATGCAGGAATGAATAGATTACTTGGCTGGAGCTTCTGTTGCAGCAGCAGCAGGGTCTGCACTGGCATCTGGTGCGGCAGATGCTGCCGGAGTAGCGGATGCATCAGGAGTATCGGTCAAAGTATTGGTGATGGTGGCATTCTTGGTCAAATCAGCCAGCCAGGTAGAAGACATTTCCGAGACTTTTTGCGCTTTCAGAGTCTTGGTGATTTCCTCTTTTTTCTCAGCAAGCGTGTATTCATGTGCTTCTTTACGGTCAGTAACCTTGATAATGTGGTAACCGTAATCGGTCTTCACAGCACCGCTGGTTTCACCAACCTTCATGTTGAAGGCCGCATCGGAGAATTCAGCAACCATATCGGCACGTTTGAAGAAGTCGAGGTCTCCGCCTTTGTCTTTGGAACCGGTATCTGCAGATTTCTCTTTAGCGAGTGTGGCGAAGTCTGCTCCGTCTTTCAGCTGTTTGACGATGGCATCAGCTTCTTCTTTGGTTTCAACGAGGATGTGGGAAGCGCGAACTTCTTCTTCCTGATTGAAGGTAGCTTTGTTCTCATCGTAGTATTTGGAGATGTCCTCATCCGTAATGGTAACCTTCGGTTCAACCAGCTTGCGGATCTCAACCTGCAAAGGCATTTGCTTCTTCAGGTCATCCAGAGTCATGGAGCTCTGCTGCAGAGCAGAATTCAGGGCTTCCTCACCGCCGAACTGGGTGGTCAGATCTGCGATCTCCTGGTTAATGTCTTCATCGGTTACGGTAATGTTGGCTTTCTTCGCTTCCTGATCCACGAGAGTGGTAGTAATCAGGTTCTGCAGCGTGGATTCGCCGCCTGCTTCAACCAATTTATCGTAAAGCTGTGCTTTCGTGATATCCGTTCCGTTAACGGTAGCAACAGCGATCTTGCTGTCGTCTTTCTTGAAAGGCTGCACAATCAGGACTACAATTAATGCCGCTGCCAATAAGATGGAGGCGATCATCCAGCCTTTGCCGCCTGCAGGTGCTGCCGGCTTCGAAGGAGGAGTACCGTCGCCTACCTTGTTCATCACGGGAACGCTTTCTTCAATTTTCGGAGAGTGCACGCTGCTGGAGCTTTCTGTTGCAGCTTGTACAGGTTCTGCCGGAATAATTACTTCAGCCTGAGGTTCAGATACGGCCTCCGCACGTTCAATTCCATCTTCCGGGGTAACTACAGAAGTGTCGTTCTCTTCCGGCGGCGTTCCGCCGTTTTCAAGCTGTCCATTTTCGTTGAAATCTTTTTTGTCCATTATAATTAATGACTCCCTTCAATATAGGTGGTGCCTGTCTTTCTACAACTTTACCAGAAAACAGAATTCCAAACCTTAAGAAAGTATAAAAAAGCATAATAACTTTTTAATATTCCATTAAGAAACAGGAAAAAGCCGGAGCAGCAATAGGTTTCCCCATGCGCGCTCCGGCCAGATGAGAGAGACATTGAATGCGTAAAAATAATTCTGTGCTGTATTCTACGGATTAGCAGGCAGCGGATATGTATCCGCCTCAGGAGCTAAGCCCTCTCAGCAGATGGCGGATGCTTTCCTGTTTGCGTCTGGGAACGCGTACAGATTTCGCATACAAGCCCATTTCACCGAAATAGATACAGTCATCTTCGATGGAGCTGATCTTGTTCAGGTTAACGTAGCAGCCCCCGTACACATGATAATAGCTGTTACTCGACAATAAGCGGTTCAGTTGCTCGGCAGTCATTCTCTTTTTAATGTTGTAGTTTCTGCCGTGAAAAATGACAAGGTCATGGTCCCCGACCTTAAAGAACAGAATGTCTGTCTCCACCTCGAAGTCCTCATATACATTTCTGGCTTCCAGCAGGCTGCTCATTCGTGTTCCCCCTTTATACATAATTAACATTGATGTTAGCGCTTTCATTATAGCATACTCTTTTTGCTTTGAGAAGTCTTATTTTTGAAATGTTTTTTGTCATTTTTTCCGTTGCATTTGTCATACCTCACGAAAAACTGTAAATTATATAGATGCCTGATATGCATCCATAACCACAAGTTGGAGGAGGATTACCCAGATGAATGAGAATACGAAGCTGCTGTTGTTTACCGGCTCTTATGCAACGGCTGAGGAGAGCGGAGTTCAGGTGTTTGCTTTTGACGGTGAAGCCGGAGGTACACTTGAGAGGCTGGATACAGCTGATGGCATAACGAACCCGACGTTCGTAAATGTGGACCCTTCCGGGCTGAAGCTGTATGCGATTGGCGAGAAGCCAAGTGGGGAGGGCGGCAAAGAGGGAGAGATTGTAACCTTCGCGATTGAGCCGAAGACCGGCAAGCTGACTGAATTGAAGCGGACTCCGACGATGCCTGCCGCAGGCACGGGTCAAACCACGACCTGTAATATCAATAGAGATGCTGAAAGCGAACATATTGTAGTATGCAGCTATCACGGGGGAACGGTAGGACTGCTCACCCTGGATGCAGACGGGATACCCGAAGCCCTGACGGATATTGCAGTACATACCGGACATAGTGATCTTCCGGGCCACGACCGGCCGCATCCGCATTCGGCCATCTTCAGTCCGGATGAGCGCTTCCTGTTTGTATCTGATCTGGGGCTGGATCTGATCCGGACCTACCGGATTAACAAAGAAGCGAAGAAGCTTGAAGCGCTTGGAGATACTGTACTGCATGAAGGAGCGGGACCACGCCATTTCGTGTTCCATCCGGATGGCAAATCCGCTTATGTGATCAATGAGCTGGATTCCACCGTAACTTCCTTCCTATATGATGCTGATGCAGGGACTCTGCAGACGGCATTTACGGTATCGACACTTCCGGAAGGTTACCCGTCAGAGAATAACAGCTGTGCCGAAATTGCATTTTCCAAGGATGGCAGATATCTGTACGGCTCTAACCGCGGCCACGACAGTATTGTGGTCTACGCTGTAAATCCGGCATCGGCTGAGCTTACATTGGTGGAGCATGTATCCACAAGAGGGGGGCATCCGCGCCACTTCACGGTCACGCCGGACGGAGCCTATCTGATTGTAGCCAACCGGGACGGCAATAATCTGGTGGTCTTCTCACTGGATGCTGCCGGCGGGCGGTTAACCTTCACAGGAAATACGGCGGAATTGTCCAAGCCGGTCTGTGTAATGCCTGCAGTATTTGCCGGATAATTATTTCGGACCGGTTACTAACTGCAAAGTGTAATGCTTGTCCTGCCAGGCAACAATGGCAAAAGGAACACCGGAATGGCTTGCTCCGGTGTTCCTTTTGAATTCGGGACGGTTAATTTGTAGGTGTTAGGCCCAGAGATGCGCCGGGCGGGACTGCTTATTTGAGTGAGACGGGCTTCAGCGGCACTACCGTGGAGACTGCCGATTTGAAGAGTACGTTCTGTCTGCCGTCACCTTGACCCTGCAAGGTGATAGTATAAGCGTCATAAGAGGTTACGAGTCCCTGCATTTTGACTCCGTTAGTTGTAAAAATGGTCACGGGCACTTTTGTTGAGATACACTGGTTCAACAATCGTTCCTGTAATTTTAGACTTTCCACTTTGGCAGCACTCCATCTTTAGTATGAATTAACTTCTTAGGCAATTATAACACGGGAGAGACTCTTCCAGGAAATCTGTCATCAGGCGCGGAAATAGACAAGGGGGTAGTTATGCTTTATTATCATTACTGGTCCGGCGGATTTCGCCGTTTTATATGGTTTTTGCTGGGATTTATCCTGATCGCTGTATTGGTGAAGCAGGGCGGAGCTGCAGGCTTTGACCGTGCCGTTATACATATCGTGCAATCTGTGGAATCGCCGCCGCTCACTGCGCTGGCCAAAAGCTTATCGCTCGTCGGCTCCTCGAGGCTGGCTATCGGGATTTCGCTGCTGACTATGACTATATTATTCTTCGCCTTGAAGCACCGGATGGAGCTGGCTTTGTTTCTGTGGGTAGGCTTAGGCTCGCAATTGCTGAATACACTGCTGAAGCTGTGGTTCCACCGCGAACGTCCCAGTATACACAGACTCATTGAACAGGCCGGGTACAGCTTTCCGAGCGGACATTCTATGGCTGCCTTCTCTTTATACGGAGTGATTGCCTATCTTCTCTGGAGGCATATGCACAACAGACGTGAGCGGTTCATCCTGATTCTGTTCACCGTGCTGATGACCGGCGGGATCGGCTGGAGCCGGATTTATCTGGGCGTGCATTATCCCAGTGATGTGATCGGCGGCTACGCAGCCAGCGGCGCATGGCTCATGCTGTCTGCCGCCTGCTTCGAGGCTTACCGGAACTCCAGGGAGCGCAAAGGGGGAGGCCCGCAACGCAAAAAGGATGCCCGCAAATAATCTGCAGGGCATCCGCATCATTGACTGGTGCTTTAGCGTGTCTTCGGCGCAGCAGGCTGCTGTGAAGGCTTGGCCTGATGAAACTGAGCCGCACGGCTAAGGCTCAGCTTGATCATTACAGGCAGACCGGTCTTCAGCTTGTCGGCGTCCTCTTTCGTAATCCGGCCGTCCATGACCGACTCGTCGACCTTGAGGCTGGCGGCTTCACTCAGCTTCTGGATGTACTGATCTTCGCTCCAGCCCTTTTTCTCCTGGGCGAGGGCAGAGAGTGTCTTGCCTGCCTTCAGGCTGTCAATGAGCTCTGAACGGTCCATCTCAAGCAGCTTAGCCGTTTCATTGATGATGAAATGGCCTCCGGCCCGGAAGTTCTTGTTCCCGCCGTGAGGATGCCCATGCTCCCTGCCGGCGTGTATGGAATCCGGTGCGGAAGTGGCTGTGCCGGTAGACGGATTCTCCGCAAAAGCGGCAGCCGGTGCCATAGTGAGCATTACGGCTGCAGTGAATGCAGTAATTCTTTGGATAGGGTTGTTCATGATTCACCTCTTCTGAGTTGTATGTTGGCTGACATGTACCCATTATTCCCCGAAAGCTGAAAGAATCCTTAAACCCGGCTTAAGCCATACTAAAATTCGCCAGCGTGCTTCATGGGTAATAATGTGTGTGCAATTATTAGAGATTTACCGAATACCTTCAGGATATACATAAATTTTTATTCACAGCATCTATATTGAAATAGATCAAGCTCTTTAGGAGGGATGGATTTGGCTTTTGGTGCCCGCATACTCAAAACAGGAATGGCAGTCACGCTCGCACTTTATCTGTCCGTTCTATTTAATTTCGCCTCCCCTGTCGGTGCGGCTATAGCGGCTATTTTTGCCATGCAGCCATCCATATACAGATCATGGAGGTATTTCCTCGATCAGATTCAGACCAGCACCATGGGAGCTGTGATAGCCCTGCTGGGCGGAATGCTGCTGTCCAATGAACCGATTGCGGTCGGGCTGGTATGTATTCTGGTGATTATGATCAGCATGAAAATGAACCGCGCCGATACGATCGGCCTGACACTGGTTACCGTGATCTCCGTAATGGAGGCTTCCGGGCAGTGGCAATTTGCGCTCACCCGTTTTCTGCTGACGCTGACCGGTATTCTGTCGGCATTCATTATTAATATCGCTGTCTTTCCGCCGAAGCCGCGCAAGCAGTACATCCAGCAGATTGAGAATGTATTCACCAGCCTGTCACTGCTGCTAAGGACTGCGGTATCGCATGAAATGAAGGAAAGTGTATTCCGGGATGAGAAGAACGCTCTGGAAGGTTCCATTAAGGCATTGGCTGACAAGTATGCATTGTTCGAAGAGGAGCAGAAGCAGCTAAGAAGGGCGAAATACAGTCAGACCAGACAAATGGTGGTGTATAAGAATCTGCTCAATTCTCTGCAGAAGGGGTTTCAGGTGCTGGAGGCTATAGACCGGCATTACTTCCAGGCCGAGCGGACAGAACGTACCGATGAGCTGTTTGACCGGCATCTGGAGCAGCTGATTAAATATCATGAGTACATCCTGCTGAAATTCGAGGATAAGCTGAAGCCGGGTGCGAATGATTCTGAACTTCTGGCAGAGGACAACGACCGTTTTCTGGAGGCGGCCATCCACGGATATGATCCTGAGAAATCCGGGCAGCTGCGGTTGTCCGTGGTGGCAGCGGCAATATATGATTACGGCTATCAGCTGGATCGTCTGGATAGGGTGGCTGATCAGATTAACCGGATGAACACGGACGAGAAGGACACTGCCGATATGACGGGAAAAATATAAAGAACAAAAAAATCCGGTCCCAGAGGGACCGGATGAATATATACATCATAGGGTTATGTATTGCGTGAAGCAATTCTTATCTTAGAAATAAATTGTGCCGGAAACTTGTAAAAGCGCTAAAGAGTTGGTAATATAAAAAGATATCAAATAAAGCCTAATTCAAAAAAACATAGTTATTCAATTTAATTATAACATGTAGAATTATGAATGTCAACCTTCTGAAGGGGATGAAATGCATTGGATAAACATGATCACGAGTGGCAAGAGGAGCAGGAGCGGGTAACCGGAATTACCAGGCAGTTATCTACCCACATCCGGCTGCTGTCGGAGGAGCTTGGACTCCACCGTACGGATGTCGTGGATATGCGTAAGGACTTCTGGGAAGAAGTTACCGTGAACTTCAGCAGTCCTGACGATCTGGGCGAGACCTCAACAAGCCTGCGGCAGCAGGCGCAGATCCTGAACGAACGCGAACGCCATCATCTGCAGTCCAGTAAAGCACTCAAAAAATATAAAAAGCTGGTCGTATCCCCCTACTTTGGCCGGATTGATTTCTCGGAATCAGCTGATGCTGCGGCAGATAAAATCTATCTGGGCATCGGTTCACTGATGGAGGATAACGGAACCTTCCTGATCTACGACTGGCGGGCCCCGATATCGAGCCTGTATTATGACGGTGCGCCGGGTCCGGCGTCCTATGACACGCCGGGCGGACTAATTACGGGGAACATGGAGCTCAAACGCCAGTTTGTAATCGATAATGGAGAGATCGAAGTGATGTTCGATACCGGCGTAACGATCGGCGATGAGCTGCTTCAGCAGGTGCTGAGCCACAGCGCCGATGACCGGATGAAGAGCATTGTTGCGACCATCCAGAAGGAGCAGAATGCGGTGATCCGCAACGACAGAAGCCGGATGCTGGTTGTGCAGGGTGCGGCCGGAAGCGGCAAGACCTCAGCGGCGCTGCAGCGGGTAGCTTACCTGCTCTACAAATACCGCGAGGTATTGCAGGCAGACCAGATGCTGCTCTTTTCACCAAACCCGCTGTTTAACAGCTATGTATCCACCGTTCTGCCTGAACTCGGTGAAGAGAATATGCAGCAGACCACCTTCCAGATGTATCTGGAGCACCGGCTCGGACAAGAGTTTCAGCTGGAGGATGTGTTCAATCAGACGGAGAGCCTGCTGAACGCGCCGGATGGGCCGGAAGCCTCCATACGCAGAGCAGGGATCACCTATAAATCCTCCGTATCGTTCCTGGATGTTATCAGGCGCTATGTAAACCTGCTGGAGCACGAAGGCATGATGTTCAAGCCGCTGATGTTCCAGGGGCGTGCGGTTGTCGGCAAGGAAGAGATGGAGCGCCAGTTCTATAGCTATGACCCGGGTATCAAGCTGGCTAACCGGATCGAACTGATGACCGGCTGGCTGCTCAAAAGAATAGCAGCATTTAGCATTGAGGAACGCAGTGCATCATGGGTCGATGACCAGATTGAGCTTATGGACAACAGCGACTATCAGCGTGCTTATAATATGATGCGCCGCAAGGGCGGAGGGCATAATGATAGCTTTGATGATTTTGAAACGGAGAAAATCATGCTCGCCCGTTATATCGTCAGCCAGCGCCTCAAGCCGCTGCGCGGCTGGACCAAACGCGGACGGTTCGTTGATGTGAAGGGGCTGTACAGCCGGCTGTTTACCGACCGGGAGTTAATGGACAGCCTGAACAGCAGCCAGGTTCTGCCTGATGTATGGGATGACATCTGCAGCTTCACGCTGGCTACCATTGCCGGGAACGAACTGGCCTACGAAGACGCGACACCATTTCTGTATTTGAAGGAGCTCAGTCAGGGCTTCCGCACCAATACACTGATCCGTCATGTGATCGTCGATGAAGTGCAGGATTATTCGCCGTTCCAGCTGGAATTCATGCGCCGGCTCTTTCCGCGGGCCAAAATGACTGTGCTGGGCGATCTCAACCAGGCCATCTATGCGCAAGGTGAGGTGCTGGGGGATTTGGCCGGGCTGGTCAGCATCTATGGCGAAGAGAACACGGAAGTGATCTCATTGACCCGCAGCTACCGCTCTACCTATGAGATTGTCGAGTTTACACGGGCGATGATTCCCGGAGGGGAGAAAATCGTACCGTTTAACCGGCGCGGCGAGGAGCCTTTGCTGACAGTCGTGGACAGTGAAGACGACCTGCTGGCCTCGGTGGAGCAGGATGTGCTGAGTCTGCATGCACAGGGCTATCATTATGTAGCTGTTATCTGCAAAACAGCGGAAGAAAGTGCACGGGTGCATAATGAACTGCAGAGCAGGCTGCCGGTTAGGCTGGTTACCAAGGAAACGCCTAATTTTCAAAAGGGCACTCTGGTGCTGCCCGCCTATCTGGCTAAAGGCGTGGAGTTCGATGCCGTAATTATCTACGATGGCTCCGCAGAGAAATATGGCCGTGAGCATGAACGCAAGCTTTTCTATACCGCCTGTACCCGGGCGATGCATCTGCTTCATATCTACAGCCTGGGTCAGCCTAATCCGTTCCTTCCGGCTGCGGTGCGCGAGACTGTATCGGCAGGAGCTTTACAGGACTGAGAGCAATGGATTGTCTGCAGAACCGTCTACGCGTGTAAACGCCGGGCGGTTTTTTTGACGCTGGCGAATATCAGACTCCAGAAAAAACCACAATAAAAGGTGTTGTGAACGATGAGTGCCGCCCTGTACAGCAGCATTGGATTCACCGGAGTGGCACTTGGACCGCCGCTGGTTCGCTGCTGCTGATGTCATGGGGGCATTGGAAGGTATTTGAACTATAGCGTGGGTTACGTGTGGCTGATCACTTCCTGTGCAGGGGAGTGGCGTCTTCTGCTGCGCTGTGATGCATAGACGAAGAGGTAGATTACGAGCAGCAGGACAGGTGCGATTATAGAATATCTGTACATAACCGTATAGCTTGTATATAAGGCAATTGCACCAAGCAGCAAGGTGCCGATGGCGACTCCGAGATCAAGGGAGTTAAAGAACATGCCGTTAGCCAGCCCGCGCTGGCGCGGTTCTACGGATTGGATCATCCAGGTCTGGAGTGCAGGCTGCATCGACCCGAAGCCGAAGCCGTAACATAGGGCGGCTGGGAACAGGGCAGCTGTCGTTGTTGCAAAAGAGAGCAGCAGCAAACCGCCGGCGATAAACAGGCTTCCCGGGATAAGCAGTGCTGCCGGGCCAAAGCGGTCATAAATCTTGCCGGACAGCGGACGGATAATCACAATCGACACGGCATTGAACAGGAAGAAGTAGGCTACGTGGGGCAGGCTCTTTTCAGCTCCGAAGAGCGCCAGGAAGCCAATCAGTCCGCCATAGGAGATGGATAACAGGAAGTTAAGCAGGCAGGGAAGAAACAGCCTGCGGTACGCCCCGCCCCCGGAGGCAGCAACGGGTACTCCTGCGGGCTCTTTGTGCTGCGGGGGCAAGGTCTTGGCCAGGCGGTAGCCCAGCGGGAAGATAATGGCCAGCGCAGCTCCTGCGCCGAGGAGCAGGGAGCCAAAGCCGGGTCCCTGCAGCAGGCTGAGCCCGATCAGCGGACCGGCGGACATTGCCAGACTGGTGGACAGCCCGAAATAGCCCATGCCTTCACCCATCCGGCGGACAGGAATTACGTCGGATGCCATAGTCGGAAAGGCAGTACTGGCCATTCCGAAGCCAACGCCGAATAACATCCGGAGCAGCAGCAGGGCAGCGATACTGCCTGCAAAGTAATAGCCGGCTACGGCCGCGAGTGAAACGGACAGTCCGAGGAAGATCAGCAGATTACGGCCGCCCTTCTCCATGGCTTTGGCCGAGAATAGACGGGAAGCGATAGCGCTGAGTGCGAACAGGCTGGTTACGAGGCTGACCTGCACGGAAGTTGCATGCAGTGTGCCTTCCGCATACGCCGGAAGGGTGGATAAGGTCATCTGCAGGCCGGTGAACAGCAGCAGATTGCATAGGGTGAGAGTAATGAAGGACTTGGTCCATAGACGTTCTGTTGAATTGCTCAAAGGTGTGTGCTCCTATTCTTGATGGTTAGTGTTGTGGTAGATCAGCTCCAGCATGCTGCGGAGCTCTTCAAGCTGCTGCGGATTCAGCCCGGCCACAGCAGTATTAATGGTCTGCTGCTCCAGCCCGAGCGTATTTCCGATTAGCGACTGCCCTTCTTCTGTGGCGTAGAGCTGAAAAGCCCTGCGGTCACCGGGATTCATGGACTTGCTGATGAATCCTTTCTTGAGCAGGAGCTCAACGATCCGTGCAGTGGTCGGCTGGTCCTTGGCGGCAGCAGCGGCTACCTCCTTCTGGCTGATCCCGCTGCGGTCACAGATCATGAGCAGGACCGACCATTGCTCGGGAGTAATATCATAAGGCTTCAGAGCCCTGGCAAAGCCGGTGGTAATCCTGCGGTGGGTGGAGCCCAGCAGGAAACCGAGAAATTGCTGCGGAGAAGAATGCGGCATAAAAAAATGCTCCTTCGAAAAATTAGTTGTTATGACAATTATAATTACAACAAGCAAATTGGTCAAGGCATTTGCGGGACGCCAAATAACAAAAAGCCCCGCTCCGCGTTTCGCGGAAGGGGGCTTAAACTAATAAACCTTTATGATTTTAAACTTGCGGCACTTTCTCCCAATCCTTCAGGAAACGCTCAATACCGTTGTCTGTCAGCGGGTGCTTCCAGAGGGAAGGCAAGAGTGAACCCGGGATGGTAGCAATATGAGCGCCGGCAATAGCTGCTTGCTCTACGTGGGCGATATTGCGGATGCTGGCTGCAATGATTTCGGATTTCAGGCCATAGTTAGTGAGAATGGTCTTCAGATCCTTGATCAGCTTCATGCCGTCAACACCGATATCGTCCAGACGTCCGACGAACGGGCTGATATAAGTAGCTCCCGCTTTGGCTGCCATGAGGCCTTGAGCAGCGGAGAATACGAGCGTAACGTTAGTTTTGATGCCTTTCTTGGTCAGTTCATAACAAGCTTCAAGACCATCTTCAGTCATTGGCAGCTTGATTACGACGTTCGGAGCCCATTCAGCGATTTCGTAAGCTTCCTTAAGCATTTCTTCCGCTGTGAGACCGATAACTTCGGCGCTGACCGGACCGGGTACAATCGCCACGATCTCTTGGATAACATCTTTAAACAATCTGCCTTCCTTGGCGATCAGCGACGGGTTCGTCGTTACGCCATCCACTAATCCGAGGCGGGTAATACGTTTGATTTCCTCAATATTTCCGGTATCCAAGAAAAATTTCATTTCCAGGTATCCTCCCTTGATTTCGTATGGATTGACAAATCAGTTTGCTCCACTTCATTATGAGACATGCCACGGGAAGTTTCAACTGTTAATTTGAATATCTCAAAATAACTTTATAGATGAAACGCTTAAATAAACATTTCTTGCCTCCGGGCCATTCACGGCAGACTTCTCTACATGATAATATAGAAACGGTATTGTCCATTTCATGCGATTGGCGGTGAAGGGAATATTTACTTTGATTGGAAGTGTGGTGCTGTTTCTGCTGTTCGCCGCCGGAATTATTGCCTTTCAGAACAGCAGAATGCTTGCTGAACGGGAGAATGATTCATCCAGAGCCTATACCGGCCATTTGATGTATTCTGTATATCATCAGACTTTCTCTCCGAATGAGGAGTTGCCGGAAGCAGTCCCTTTGTTTCAATTCACGCTGTTTGACGGGGCGGACAGAGAGTCCTTCATCACGCATGCGCTGTGCAGGGTTGCTGCCGGACGGGGCGAGATGGTGTTGTCCGACGCGCAGAATTATATGCTCAGCAATCTCCGCCAGGCCGCGATGCAGGGAGTCCGGTTTGAACATTTATCTTTTCCGGGCAAGGCTGTCCGCAGGGGGGAGAAGGAATTGATTAAAGCGCTGGAGACTGCGGCGAAACAGGAGGCCGAACATGCAAATCACAGTTAACAATGTAGTGATTTCAGTAAGTGAAGGCGATATTACCGCCTGGCAGGGTGAGATGATTGTGAACGCATCCAACTCAGGCCTCTACGGGGGCGGGGGAGTGGACGGTGCGATTCACCGGGCAGGCGGCCCCCGGATTGCAGAAGAATGCGTTGTAATCCGGCAGAAGCAAGGCGGGATACTCCCGGGACAAGCCGCGGTAACCACAGCAGGTCTTCTCCCGTTCCGGGGAGTCATTCATACCGTAGGACCGATTTGGAAAGGGGGCGCTGCAGGCGAGACGGCTATTTTATCCCAATGTTACAGCAGCAGCCTCAGTCTGGCATGCTCTTACGGGGCACGGAGTGTCGCCTTTCCGAACATCAGTACAGGAATCTATAACTTCCCCAAAGAGCTGGCCTGCAAGACGGCGCTGGATTCAGTCGTGACTTATGTGCGTGAACGGACATCAGCGGAGCTCCCGCTGCAGCGGATTGAATTTATCTGCTTTGAACATGACAATGCCATACTATATGAGGCCATGCTCAAAGATTATAGCTGAGCTGACAGTGTAGGCCTGCCTGCTGATCTGTTCGGGCTTACATATTGTCCTTAACTACCCGTTAGGCGTGATATTTACCCGTGGGTGCGTTCAGTACCCATTCGAGCATCATCATCATATCTTCCAGCCGGGTCAGCTGGGCATTCAGCGCTGCCCGCTGCGGATCTTCGGCAGACAAGGGTGCCAGACGCGACTCCAGAGATCTGCGCTGAAGCGTCAATTCGTTGATTTTGGATTGAATCTGATTTTCGGTTCTCATCCGGAATCCTCCTGGTGTGCATTATTGTACTTGGTTCATTATAACGGATAACATGGGGGTAATAAAATGAGTATCAATGTTAAGCAGCTGGCAGCAGAGAAAGCCGTCGAGTACGTACAGGACGGAATGAAGGTAGGACTGGGTACAGGTTCTACGGCTTACTGGGCCATCCGCAAGCTGGGTGAACGTGTTAGTGAAGGGTTGAAGATCACGGCAGTGGCTACCTCGCAGGCTTCGGAGGATCAGGCCCGTGAGCTGGGAATTCCGCTGGTTGCCTTTGGCGAGGTGGATTCTCTGGATCTGACCATTGACGGTGCGGATGAGCTTGATGGTGCACTGCAGCTGATCAAAGGGGGCGGCGGCGCGCTTCTCCGCGAGAAGATTGTTGCGATGGGCAGCACCCGTATGATTGTGGTCGCAGATGAGAGCAAGGCCGTGACCACACTTGGCAAATTCCCTTTGCCGGTTGAGATCGTGCCGTTTGCCTGGGAGTGGACTGTCGCTGACCTGGCCAAGCTTGGCTGTAAGCCGGAGCTGCGCCGCAGCGGCGGTGAGCTGTATAAGACGGATAACGGCAACTATATTGCCGACTGCCGCTTCGAGGCTATTGACTCGGCTGCTGATCTGGCGCTTGCCCTCCAGCGTATTCCGGGAGTCGTGGAGCACGGGCTGTTCATCGGCATTGCCGATATGGCAGTGATCGGCAAGAATGACGGCACCATTGAAATCATTGAAGGTGAGAGCAATCTCTAACACGCGTAAACACCGCCGGAAAGGAAAACCGGCGGCAAATAGACAGAAGCTGCCCCCGGGGCGGCGGATACTGGCCTGGCTGCTGCTACTCATATACAGTGCAGTGCTGATCTACTGGATGTTTCTCGGCTTTGGACGGACGCTTCAGACAGAGGGGCCGCTGCGCTACAATCTGGAGCCGCTGCGCACCATGCGTCTGTATTTTGATATGAGTAACGGAGTGTCTTACTCGGGGCGGCTGGTTAACCTGCTGGGTAATGTTGCCGTGTTTGTGCCTTTTGGCATCCTGCTGCCTCTGGTTAGCACCGCTTACCGCTCATTGCTGCGGTTAACGCTAGTATCCGTTCTATGTATAATAGTGCTTGAGCTGATGCAAATGCTGCTGCGGGCGGGCAGCCTGGATATTGATGATCTGCTGCTTAACCTGCTGGGGGTATGGGCGGGATATGCACTGCTGCGGCTGGTGCGGGGATAGGCGGAGGCTGCTCTGAACCTTTGGTCTCACCGGCAACAGGAGAACATTCCCCACTTAAGCATGTGCTTTCGAAGCAGGCTTGCAGGAAGCCGCTTTATGGTGGGAAGTGCTAAACAAACTTTTAGGAGGTCAAATAATGTTGATTGATTTGAAGCCGCTTGTCGGAACCCCTGAGGTGAACGAACTGCTGGCTTATGCGGTTATAGATGATCCGGATGCGCTGGAGCGCACTTCGGCAGAATACCGGGAGCAAGCGGCACTGCAGCTATGCGGCTGGGAGGAGGAAGGGCTGCTGCTCGGCCTCACCGGCTTTGAAGAGACTGAGGACGGATCGCTGGATATCCGCCATATTGCAGTGCTGCCGGAGAACCGGGGCAAGGGCTATGCGCGGGGGATGATTCTGGAGCTGGTGACGACCCGTCAGCCGCGTTATCTGGTGGCGGAGACCGAAGATGAGATTGCCGCGGATTTCTACCGCAGCCTTGGATTTATGGTATACAGCCTGGGCGAGAACGCAGCCGGAATCGAAATGTTCCGCTGTGTGTACGAGGTTGAAGAGACCGAGGACGAGGAGTAAACCGGAAGGCTGGCCTCAACGTAACAGAAAATTACTGACAGATTATATGGGAAGAGATCAGCCATTCAGCACTTTACGGTGCAGGGTGGCTGTTTTTACGCTGGAATGTAAAATTCATGATCAGCGGTTGACTTTTTAAGAATAGGACAATATAGTTTTATTGTGAAACTGTTCTACACGTGAACTATTATTTCGTAAAGGAGGAACCCGCATGAAAAAGGATGCAGAGGAATGGATCAACCGTTACGTGGACGCTTATATGGTTGTGACCAGGCAGATTAATGCCAGACTCAGGGATATTTTTGGCGAAGGGCTGACGAATGACCAGTTCCTGATTCTCCGGCTGATTGCCGGACAGGAGAAGTGTACCTCCACCTATTTGGCTGAGGCAGTGGCGGTGGGCAAGAGCTCAATTACGGCTATTATCAACCGGCTGGACGAGGCGGGAATGATTGAGCGGACCCGTGATGAGAATGACCGCCGGCAG
Organism: Paenibacillus sp. FSL R10-2771; assembly: GCF_038000205.1. Lineage (NCBI taxonomy): Bacteria > Bacillati > Bacillota > Bacilli > Caryophanales > Paenibacillaceae > Paenibacillus > Paenibacillus sp. FSL R10-2771. Next base: position 3,828,776 of record NZ_JBBOBM010000001.1, on the reverse strand, counting down.
GTGTATCTGACGATGACGGAGCATGGCAAAAGTGTCTACAGCACTTCCGAGAAGCAGATGCAGGAGGTTATCTCCCCCTACTTGTTCCACTTCGAGGATCACGAAATCGAGCGGTTCATTACGATGTTTGAGAAGCTGGCATTTCTGATGCAGGAACCAGGAGGTAGAAACAATTGAGAACCATTTTAAAATCAAGATGGGCAATTATCGCTATATGGCTGGCGGTGGCAGTAGTGTTATTCCTGACCGCCCCGGCTATGTCCGATCTGGTACGGGAGAAGGGGCAGATCTCGGTCCCGGCAGGATACACTTCGTCAAAGGCCGCCGAGATCATGAAGGAAGTGGCAGAAGCCAAAGGCGGGGAAACGGTACATCAGGTTGCGCTTGTGTTCAACAAGCCGGAGGGCCTGCAGGCTGCGGACACCGAGAGTATTAAGCAAGGCGTTGAGAAGCTGGCCGCGAATAAGGATTCCCTGAATCTCAGTGCGATTACCGATCCTTTTACACAGCCTGAACTTAAGGATACCCTTATTGCCAAAGACGGCAATACGATCATGGTTGCTTTGTCGGTGCAGGGCGGAGAGGAAGAGGTTAAAGAGCTGCCGGCCAAGGCCGGGGCATTGCTGGGTGACGTCACTGCTGATCATTATATGACCAGTGAAGGGCTGATTACAGAAGATACGATTGCCAGCTCGGAAGCCGGGCTGAAGAAGTCGGAATACATTACAGTTGTCTTTATTCTGCTCATTCTGTTCGTTGTGTTCCGCTCATTCGTAGCGCCGTTTGTGCCGCTGCTTACCGTGGGGCTGAGTTATATTGTGTCACAGTCGGTTGTGGCTTTTCTGGTGGACCGGTTTGATTTCCCCCTGTCCACGTTCACACAGATATTCATGGTCGCAGTTATGTTCGGGATCGGGACGGATTACTGCATCCTGCTGATCAGCCGGTTCAAGGAAGAGCTTGCCCATTCCGAGGATACACAAAGTGCTATTATCTCAACTTACCGTAAAGCGGGCGGTACCGTATTCTATTCAGGGCTGGCGGTGTTCGTCGGATTCCTGGCGATCGGCCTGTCCAAATTCATGCTGTACCGTTCAGCGGTCGCGGTGGCTGTCGGGATTGCCGTGATGCTGCTGGCGCTCGTGACGATTGTACCGTTCTTCATGGCGGTGCTGGGCCAAAAGCTGTTCTGGCCGTCACGCGGCAAGCTGGAGCACAGTGAGAGCCGGATTTGGGGGGCGGCAGGCTCCTTCTCCCTGAAGAGACCCTGGGCTGCGCTGCTGATTGTGGCAGTCATCGTTGTGCCGTTCCTGCTTACATACAGCGGGAAGCTGAGCTTCAACAGCATGGATGAAATCGGCTCGGATTACGCGTCGGTCAAAGGCTTCAACATTATCTCGGAGAGCTTCGGTCCGGGTGAGTCGATGCCGGGCAAGATTGTCATTAAGAATGATGACCGGATGGATACGGCTGAATATATGGGCCTGGCCGAGAAAATCAGCCGTGAGCTGGAAAAGGTGGACGGAGTCAAGGCAGTGCGCAGCATGTCCCGTCCGACCGGGGAGCAAATTAATGACTTCCTGATCCCTACCCAGGTCGCTACGCTCGCCGACGGGCTGGATCAGAGCAATGAAGGCTTAACCAAAATTCAGAGCGGGCTTGCAGAAGCAAGCGAGCAGCTGAAAGAGAATGGGCCGAAACTTACAGAGGCCGCATCCGGGAGCGCCAAGCTGACGGAAGGTACAGCTGAGCTCAAGGAAGGCATCGTTGCGCTGGGTGACGGCCTGTCGCGTATTGAGAACGGCATCCGCAGCGGATCAGCCGGAGCCGGAGAGATTAAGGCCGGCCTCTCGCAGGCGGCGGCAAGCGCGAAACAGCTGGCAGCGGCCAATACCGCGCTGCTCGAAGGCTACAAGAAGATCGGCAGCGGCCTGACGGCGCTGGATGGAGGGCTTGCCGGCCTGCAGACACAGCTTCAGGGTGTTGCAGATGCTCTGACAGGTCTGGAAGGCTCCTTCGCAGGACTTGAGTCCGCGCATCCGGAGCTGCTGCAGGATATCAATTACCAGACGATCAAAGGTACAGTGACGCAGAGCGGCGCTGGAGCTGCAGGGCTGGCCGGAGGGCTGGGCCAGATATCGGCCCAGCTCAAAGGTGCGGCAGCGGGCCTGAGCGAAGCCAATGCCGGTTATGCCAAAGCGGCAGCAGGCCAATCCGCGCTGGCGAAGGGGCTGGATCAGCTGGTGGCCGGTATCGGCCAGCTGCAATCCGGCCTGAATCAGGCGGCAGACGGACAGGGGCAGATTGTCGGCAAGCTTCCGTCCATCACCAGCGGGCTGGATCAGCTGCAGGGCGGACAGCAGCAGCTCGCGGACGGTTTCGGTGAGCTTACAGGCCAGCTCGGCCAGCTGACAGATGGTCTTACACAAAGTGCGGATGGCCTGGGACAAATCACAGGCGGCCTGAGTTCCGCACAGGATTACCTTAAGCAGATTCAGGATGCCAAGGATGACGAGCTGAGCGGGTTCTTCGTACCGGCAGAGGCGCTTGAAGCTGACGGCATTCAGCAGGTATTTGATACCTATCTGTCCGGAGACCGGAAGGTCATGACACTGGATGTTGTATTCGCTGAGAATCCATACAGTGCTGAAGCCATTGACAGTGTCGGGGATATCCAGGCGGCGGTGGACCGCGCCGTGGCCGGTACGAAGCTGGAGAATGCGGAGACAGCCATGAGCGGCGTGACCAGCACCTACAGCGATTTGCAGAAAATCTCTAATGAGGATTACACGCGGACGGTGATTCTGATGCTGGGCGGTATTTTCATCATATTGGTGCTGCTGCTCCGGTCAATCATTATGCCGCTGTATCTGATTATCTCCCTGCTGATTACCTACTTTACAGCACTGGGCGTAACGGAGGCGATCTTCGTCCATCTGCTGAACTATTCCGGGATCACCTGGACGACTCCGTTCTTCAGCTTCGTCATGCTGATTGCCCTCGGGGTAGATTATAGTATCTTCCTGATGGCCCGGTTCAATGAGAATAAAACATGGGATGTGCGTGAAGCCATTCTGCATGCCATGCGGAATATGGGAACGGTAATTCTGTCAGCCGTTGTTATCCTGGGCGGTACATTCGCCTCGATGTATCCTTCAGGGGTGCTGTCGATGATGCAGATTGCCACCGTGGTGCTCTCGGGTCTGGCCCTGTACGCATTGCTGTTCCTTCCGTTCTTCGTGCCGGTAATGGTGCGGCTGTTCGGGCGGGCCAACTGGTGGCCGTTCAGTACGGCAGCTGCAGAGGAAAAGCCGAAAACCCTGAATCTCTAAGGTTCAGTATTATCTGATAGGATACAATAAAGAGCAGGCTTCCAGTTTAATGGAGCCTGTTCTTTGCTGTTTACATAAGAAAAGAAAATAATGTTCGTACTGAGGTAACCTTATGCGCCTGTGCTTCAACTAAACAGATATATACAAACTAACAAGCGGGAAGCAGCAGCATCCCGAAGGAAGGGAGGAGATCTACCCTGGATACCGTACAAGAGGATCTGGTCCGGCGTGCACAGGCAGGCGACAGTGAGGTCTTCATCCAACTGGTGAAGAGTCTGGATAGGCGGATGTACAGTATGGCGAAGTCCATGGTCAGGAATGACGAGGATTGTGCGGACGCCATGCAGGAGACTGTGCTGAAGGCATTTAGAACAATCTCCGGATTGAAAGAGGCGGCCTATTTCAACACTTGGCTGTTTCGTATTCTGATTAATGAATGAAACATGATCCTGCGCAGACGGGACAAGGTGGTAGTTATGTCCGATCCGCCGGAGAGCATAGAGTCCTCTTCTTCATCCGCCGAAGATATAGATCTGCGTCAGGCGATCAGCGGGCTGGAAGAGGTATCGCGGACGATTGTTAAGCCGCATTATTATAGGGATTGAGGCTACAGGAGATTGCAGAGCTGCTTGAGCTGTCAGAGAGCGCAGTCAAAACCAGACTGCACAGGTCCAGAAAAACCTTATATCAAGCTCTCGCGCAACCCGTAGAAAGGAAGGTGAACGAATGAGTCAGCAGCCATTGGAGAGCAGGCTGGAAGGCCTCAAGGAAGAGCGTCTTCCTGAACTGCCGGAAGTTGTGCACACACGTATGGAGAAAACTTACCGGATGATCGTTGAACGGGATGAGGCAAGCTTGGAGGAGACTCCAGACAAGGACATCTCCAAACACAGGAGCAAACGTAGCTGTCTGTCCCGGCTGATGATTAGTGCCGCATCTGCGGCCGCCGGGCTGGTGATCATTGTTAGTCTGGGGTTCATCTCTCCGGCAATGGCAGAGACCCTGAAGCAGCTGCCCTTCATGGAAAGTGTATTCAGACTTGTAGGGGATGCCGGGCTTCAAAAAGCAAATAAAGCAGGTCTAACCACAAATATTCAGCAGAGCGTTACTCAGGACGGGACGACGATCAGTGTGTCGGAACAAATGTATGACGGAAGCCGCTTGTCAGTGGTGCTTACCCGTGCTCAAGCAGACGGTGGTGACAAGGGGAAATGGTTAGATTTGACCCGTATGGGTGAGGAAGCGGGAGGAATCAATAATATTGAGTTTCGGGTGAACGGAAAATCGGTGAATACGGGAAATGCCATGGCTTCGGGAGGGACGGGTGCACCTGACTCTGTCATCGTTACAGCACTGAGTGGAGTTAATCTGCAACTCCCTGAGCAATTTGATCTCACCATGTTGGTCTCTATTAATGGAATTGATCAGCCATTCCGCTTTGAGTTTCCGGTGAGCAAGAATACTTTGGGCGATCTTGTGATTGTTCCCGGAGAGGTCAAGGTACATGACCATATTCATTTGCGGGTCACGCGGCTGGAACTAAGCCAAACATCGACCCGGCTGCTAACTGAAGTTACGGGAGACCCCGGAGCGGATATCAAGGCTATAGAGGAAGCCATTCCAGATAAATACAAGCAACAGGGGAGTTTCATTTTTTGGTTCGAGCTGTGGAATGGGCAAGGGCAAGAGGCCGTTATGGTAGATGGCAGCAGTAGCGGTAACGGGCATACGATATCACAGAGCAGTGTCTTTGAACCTTTTGAGAAGAGGCCGGAGAGTATCATAATCAAACCTTACGTCTGGAAAGACGGGCATAAGCTATATATTCCTGAACTTGAAATAACGGTTCCTGTAAAATAACCCAAACAACCTCCGGGGCACGGTAACGTGCAGCGGCCGGAGGTTGTTTGCGGTAAAGGTCCCCTGTATCATTAATAATAAGCCGCTCAGCGCAGCTTGGCGAAATAGCTGCGCAGGGCCCAGCCGCGCTCCTGTCGTTTCTTGTATTTGGGTAATGTCCGGTAGACGGAAAGCGATTCGTTAAAAGCAAGCTTGGCCTCCTCCGTCCGGCCCAGCGCCTTGTACATGGAGCCTGCCAGATAATAAGCTTCGCTGGAGGAGGACTGGATCTCCTGGAATTGGCTCACATAGTGGAGCGCCTTGTCATGGTCTGCATGCCGGAAGGTTTCGGCCAGTCGAAGGTAAGGCTGGCCGTATTGCGCCCTGCGGTTGATCTCCAGTCCCTTGAGCATCTGGGCTTCTCCTTCGGGAAGCTGGCCAAGCTTGAGGTTGGCGTACCCCAGTTCTACCCAGTATTCAGCGGAGGTCTCATAACGGTCGGCGATGGCCATCAGCAGTTCCTTGGACTCGCTGTAGCGTTTGCGCTCTGTCAGCAGCCGGGCAAGGTCGAATTTGGCGGTTACATCATTCGGGTTCTGTGCAATGGTCAAGCGCAGTTTGGAAATCTGGCGGCTGCGGCGAAGGGGCTTCGTAACGCTGGGAAAAATCCCGACATAACGGCGGTCCAGGAAATACAGTACGACAAGCATGATAATCAGGGCCATAAATGGATTGCCTACCAGCTGGGACAGCAGCAGATAACCGAAAAAAAGTTTAAACATGAATTCCCTCCGTTATGGTTGTGTTTATGTAAGCTTCCTGCAAGAATTAGAGCAGTATGGCAGGGCAATTATACCATATCCTCCTTTTTTAAGGCCATGGCCTTATTATGCAGTGTTAATGGCACGATAATTGACAGCCCGTAGGGTAAGACTTAAGCTTTGTGTACAGTTATATTGTCTCATAGCTATATAAGCTCTTACATATTGTATTCAATTAATTCTCTGAGAGAAGGATGAAATATGGAGACACTCGCAAGCAAGGTCAATGTACGCCCGCTGGGGCAGTCAGATTTATCCGTATCGCCGCTTGGACTCGGCTGCTGGCAGTTCAGCCGGGGAAGCGGCATTGTAGGCCGCTATTGGAGTAATCTTACCGATACGGATATTCTGGAGATCGTGAAGATCAGCCTGGAAGGCGGTATGAACTGGGTTGATACGGCAGAAATCTACGGAGGGGGCAAATCGGAAGAGGCGCTGGCTCATGTGCTGGATCAGCTCCGGAAGGAGGGCAGTCCGCATGCCGCACCGCTGATCGCTACCAAGTGGTGGCCGCTGCTGCGGACAGCCGGCTCGATTACCGCAACGATTGACCAGCGTATCGCCTGTCTGGGGGGAAGAGGAATTGATCTGTATCAGATACACCAGCCGTTCTCCTTATCCTCCATTGCCAGCGAGATGAAGGCCATGGCAGGACTTGTGCGGGCAGGCAAAATCCGTTATGTAGGCGTAAGCAACTATTCGGCCAAGCAGATGGTTGAGGCACACCGGCTGTTGAAAACCTACGGGCTTCCGCTTGTTTCCAATCAGGTCAAATACAATCTGCTGCACCGCAATATCGATCAGAACGGGACTCTGGCCGCTGCCAAGGAGCTGGGGATTTCCATTATCGCCTACTCTCCATTGCAGCAGGGCATCCTGACCGGACGCTTCCATAAGGATCCGTCGCAGATTGCTGCAGTCTCCCGGATCCGGCGGATGCAATCGGGTCTGGACGATGCCAGTCTGACCCGCAGTAAGCCGTTGATTGATTCTCTGGGTAAGCTGGCAGAGAAATATGAGGTGACACCGGGCCAGGTTGCCCTTAACTGGCTGATTCACTATCATGGCGACACCGTAGTTGCCATCCCGGGAGCATCCAAAGCCCGCCATGCCCGGGAGAATATCGGAGCCATGGCCTTCCGGCTAAACCCGGAGGAGCTGGAACTGCTGGATGAAGCGTCCTGGGCAGCAGTGAAGAAATAATGCGGAATTAGGGGCGTTTTAGCTGCATTTCGTACAATAAAATCAACTGATTATCGAATGACTGGGGGGTTAACTGTATTTCATACAGCTAAAACCCCTTCTTTCGTTAAATATGGACTTTCGGCCATTTTTAATTGTACAGAATACAGCTAATCCGGCACATTCCGTTTTTTGCTACCTTTTAATTGTATGAAATACAATTATCCGCCGTTTGGGACTTCTGAGAGTTCACATACATAATCAGGCAGGTGCGGGTGCTGGCTTTTTCTGCGTAGGACATGTTGAGGGCTAATCAGACCGAGGGAGTGAACTGGAATGAATGAGAAATGCTGGGTAGTCGTACAATATCCCTTGAAAAGCATTAAAGGGAGCCAGCGCGATGAATGGTTGAGGGATAAAGTAACGGAATATCTGAATAAATACTTGGCTGATGCTGAACTCGGCTATGTGGATGGTTATGAGTTGGGCAAAACGGTGTCAGACCCGCATCAATTTGCGCTTAACATCTTTTGTGTCGTTACAAATGAACAACGGGGTATGGCTCTGATCAAAAAGGTATTAAGAGAGCATAGGCTTGATTATACCCGGATAAAAATGGCCACGATGCCCTTTGAGGGCAGAGGAACCTATACGCTGAAATATGCCTCTAAGAAAGGCGTGACTGATTTTTCGTTATAATGCTTTCATCCTACCATTCAGGGCTTGTGTATCAACGTAACGTGATGGAATAAGATTGGTTCATGAGGTGAAGATCATTACAGGTTGTTCGCTGCTCTCCTCCATTAATGATGTTAATGCAAAGATAAGCCTCAGCGGCGGACCCGGACTTTATTTTTCAAGTCTGGGTCCGCTATTTCCATTTTTCTGAGATAAAACTGTTTAGGAATTGAAAGAGCAGGTTATATAAGGGATAAGATATTTCGCACTCACGCAAACTAAGGTGAAGATTACAGAAGGAGGTTGAACTTCAATGAGTATGAGCGTACATAATCTTATGGCTTTTAATCATCAGTTTTTTAGACCTCAGCCCGTTCTCAATCCTAAGCCGCAGAGATCAGAAGACAAAGTCCAGAGCTTCCAGGAAGTTCTCAATGAGAAGCTCAGTGCCTATGGCGATAGGAAGAAATGAATCTTTACTAGGAACCACCAGATGCAGAATATATCGCAGCAAACTATAGAACCAGCAGAAGCAGGTGCCTTCCATCATAGGAAGGCACCTGCTTTTTTTGCAATATTTATCTGTTAACTCTTCTTGCTTGTGTTGGTTAAACCTTCAATTTCTATTCTCTTATATTGGCGGCTGACTGCAGACGTGCTGCAATAGCCAGAAATTCCTCTTCGGAGAATCCCGGTGCGAATTCTTCCGGTACTTCAGGTGCATCGGGAACCGGAAATCCCTTAGGCGAGCCTTCGATGACTTCAAGCGGCTGGCCATCCTCCGGATGCGGTCCCTTCCAGATCTGCTTAATCGCCGTGAAATCACCTTCACTGTTCGTGTACAGCTTCGTGTGCAGTCCGCGTGATTCGTATTTGCGTGTCTCGTTGAAGGCTTTGTTGCTGAGGGAAGGGATGGGGACGAGTTTGCTTACATCAACTCCCGTAGCCATCTCCAGCGCTTTGGCATAAGCCACGACATGGACTCCGCCGCGGACGAGCAGATAGCCTACTACTTCACGTGCTGCCGGATGATCCGTTAATTCGTACACCTTCATTTTGTGCGCACGGGCTCCGCATTCCAGGAAGAAGTTGTGCAGCAGATCGAGAATCAGGTTCCCGCTGTTGAACACATATTCCCCGCTCCAGGGACGGCCCATCGAGTCAAAAGGCATAGACGACTGCGCACCGCTGAGCGCAAAATAAGTGTTTCGCGCATCTTTGAAAGGTTCAAGCGGAGTCTGATCCGGGTCCTTGTACGATGTCGATCCGAACAGGCATTTATTGACCGCATGTGACACCAGCTCTACATGCCCCAGCTCTTCGGCAGTGATGCTCGTAACGAGGTCATAGAAGGGCTTGAGCTTTTTTTTGCCGCGGAAATTGAAGGACTGGAACAGATAGTTGTTCAGCGTCGACATCTCGCCGAATTTACCGCCCATCAGCTCTTGAACTGCAGCCGCGGCATTCGGGTCTGGACGCTCTACTTCGGGAATCTCAATGGCAATTTCGTCAAAGCGCTTGAACATAAATGCACCTGCCTAACTATAGATTATGGTTAGCCTGTCGGCCATTCTCCGCTCTATAGTGTCTCTATAACAGGCAATCTATTCATGCCTAATGCGAGGCGGCCTAACGCCCGCCCCGCACATGCTTGGATTTGCGGAGCCTGGGCTCGGAACCTGGCGGCTGCCTGGTAATCCATTTGAGATAAGCGGCAATCTGTGAATCACGCCTCAGGTTGTCCAGCATGGTCAGGTTAAGAACAACCAGATCGCTGTTGGTATACAGGGCATGAATCTGCCGGTGGCAAGCCTTGCAGAGAAGTGTGGTAGGCAGCAGCGCTCCGCCTTTCTCCCGGGGAGTCAGATGATGGACGGTGGTTGCGAGAGGGGAACGGCCGCATAGCTCACACTTGCCCAAGGCTTGTTCTTTCATGGGCTACGGCCGGACTTCGAAGAATTCGCAGCGGCTGCGCGAATAATAGGTTAAATCGCTGACCCGGGACTGGATAACAACATCCGAGTCAGTGAAACGGACCACCGTCGCACCTGAATTCACCAGATGGTCATCCTGGAATACACGGACGGGCAGCTTGCGGTCAATCGCTTCCTGCAGATCGCTGTCGGTCAGCAAAGGACGGTTGATGGGCATGGGGTAATTCTCCTTTATATCGGGATAACTGCTGTACAGCAAATACAATTAGTATAACTGGGTCCAGGCTTCAAATCCACTTCGGCAGCTTTAGTCACCGGATCTCCACCGCGAACAGCAGATGAGATGAAGAAATCTGGGGGCGGGCAGCGGCCGGAAGTCCAAAGGTTCACCGCAGTGACGATGAAGCTTCAAGTTCAAACTTAAGTGCGTCTTATATGAATCATAAATATTTCCACCATAAACCGGGAGTTTGCCTCCTCAAAAAAAACATCTGCCTACTGTACACTAAATCTTGTAAGAGAAACCTTTGAGAGGGGTACAGAGGAATGAAAAAAGTAAAAAACCTGGCGCTGACGCTGGTTTCCATCATGCTCATGAGTTCGCTCGCGGCATGCGGAGGAAACAACAACGGCGGCAACAAGGCTGCAGAAGGAAATACAGGCGGCAACGCAGCAAGCACTAATGCACCGGCAACTGAAGGGGCTAATACAGAGCCAGCAGAGAAGGTAGAGCTGTCCTTCTGGACACTGGGTAACGTGAACTATGAAGAGCTGGCTACTGAATACACTAAGGAACATCCGAATGTAACCATCAAGGTACAGAACACCGGTGACCAGACGGCCCACCACAACAACCTGACCACAGCGTTGTCGGCCGGTTCGGGCGCACCTGATATTTTCCAGCTTGAAATCGGTTTCATGGAACGCTTCCTGGGCGCACAGGACAAATTCTACAACCTGAACGATCTGGGTGCCAAAGACATCCAAGCCAACTATCTGGACTGGAAATGGAAACAGGCATCTTCTATTGACGGCAGCTTCCAGCTTGGACTTCCGACAGATATCGGACCAACTGTAGTCTATTACCGTACCGATCTGGCTGAAGCAGCCGGCCTGCCAAGCGATCCTGAAGGATTCAGCGCAGCGATCGATACCTGGGATAAATTCGCTACTGTAGCCAAAGCCTTCAAAGATAAAACCGGTAAATACTTCTCCGATCTGACGGATCTTACGTACAACGCGTTGCGTGACCAGTCTGCTGACGAAATCTACTTCAGCAAAGCGGACGGAACCTTCATCGGCGACACCAATCCGCAAGTGAAGAAAGCCTATGATTTTACTGTAAAAGGCATTCAAGAAGGCTGGATCAGCAATGTTATGCTCTGGTCGCCTGAATGGGGCCAAGGCATGAACGACGGTTCGTTCGCAGTGGTAATGGGCCCGGCATGGATGGCTGGTAACATCAAGAGCAACGCACCTGATTCCTCCGGCAAATGGAAAATTGCCCAGCTTCCTGAAGGAGCCGGCAACTGGGGCGGTTCATTCATCACCCTTCCTAAGGAAGGCAAGCATTCGAAAGAGGCTTATGATTTCATCCAATGGCTTGTTAACAAAGACAACCAGCTGGAATCCTTCAAGACCAAAGGTCTGATGCCTTCCATCCCTGCACTGTATGAAGATCCTGCATTCGTAGACTTCAAGGATGAGTTCTTCGGCGGTCAGCAGACAGCTGTTGAATTCGGTAAAGCGGCTAACCGCGTTAAACCGGTATACTACGGACCGTTGCATGACCAGACGGATACCTTCTTCAAGAATGCGCTCAAGAACGTACTTGAGAAGAAAGCTGATCCGGCAAAAGAGTGGGAAGATGCTGTAAAGCAGTCGAAAACTCTGGCAGAGCGCGGCTAAATTCCTGGTGACGCTAATCTTAGTCTATTGAGGAAGACGATTCCTCAAATGTCCGGATTCACGGAGAGCTTCATCCTCTGTGAGTCCGGATTTATATTTACGAATTCACTGGAGGTGTGACATGGCTGAGCCCGTATTAGCGAGTCCGCATGCCGAGAGCAAACGTCCTTTTTTGACCGAACAAAGACGGAGCCGCTTCACTGCGTATACATTTATTTCACCGTTCTTTATTCTGTTCTCGATATTCGGACTGTATCCGATCTTCTTCACATTCTATTTATCGTTCTTCAAGTGGGATGCACTGGGTCCCATGAAATACGTGGGCTTCAAAAACTACGATCTGATCACCAGCGATCCGACCTTCTGGATCTCATTCAGCAACACGCTGATCATGGGCCTGATGGGTACTGTGCCGCAGGTGTTCCTGGCGCTGCTTCTGGCTGTGCTGCTCCACTCGGGCATGACCCGGTTCAAAAAGACTTTCCGCATTCTCTATTTCATGCCGAATATCACTTCCATCGTTGCCGTTACGCTCGTATTCAGCACCTTGTTCGGTAACAACGGAATGATCAACTGGCTGCTTAACGGAATCGGTGTAGAGAGCATGGCGTTCAACTCCGGCTGGTGGGGAGTCAAAATCGCCATTTCAACGATGGTGATGTGGCGCTGGACGGGCTATAACGCGATTCTGTTCCTCTCCGGACTGCAGAGTATTCCGATGGATCTGTATGAATCTGCCCGGATCGACGGGGCTAACCGCAGACAGCAGCTGTTCTCCATCACCTTGCCGCTGCTTAAGCCGTTTATTATTTTCGTAACCCTGCAATCGACAATTGGTGCCCTGCAGCTCTTCACAGAGCCGTATGTTTTCCTCGGCCAATCCGGAACCGGATCTACCCGGCAGGAAGGTATCACAATGGTTACCTATTTGTATAGCGAAGCATTCCGCAACGGATTCTTCGGTACTGCGGCGGCTACAGCAGTTCTGCTGTTCCTCGTTACGATACTGTTCTCTGTCCTGAATATGCTGATTTCCAGAAGCGGCAGCAGAGAGACTGGAGGGAAAAAAGCGTGAGCACACTTCGTATGTTCAGAAAAAAACCGGATGATCTCGGCTTTTTCGGCAAGCTGGGCTTCTATTGTCTGCTGATCCTCGGGGCACTGGTCTCTATCTTCCCGTTCTATTGGATGTTCGTCGTCGGTACGAATGACAAGGGAGCCGTGTTCCATGTACCGCCGCTATTGACGGTTGGAGACCAGTTCTTCGACAACTTCAAGCGTGTGCTGGAAAAATCGGACTTCTTCCAGGCGCTCGGCAACTCGCTGTTCGTATCGTCCATGGTGACGATCTCAGTCGTGTTCTTCTGTACACTGGCCGGTTATGCGTTCGCCAAATATGAATTCCCGGGTAAAAATATGCTGTTTGTATTCGTAATCGCTACACTGATTGTTCCGCAGCAGCTCGGGGTATTGCCGACCTATGTTATTATGGCTAAGCTGCACTGGATTGACAGCTTCAAGGCGCTGATTGTGCCGGCGATGGTTAATGCCTTCGGGATTTTCTGGATGCGCCAGTACATATCCGCTGCGGTTCCAACCGAGCTGATTGAAGCCGGACGGATCGACGGAGGCGGGCACTTCAGAATTTTCTGGAAGATTGCGGTGCCGGTAATTACACCTGCAATGGCTACACTGGGTATTCTCAACTTCATGACCGTATGGAATGATTTCTTCTGGCCGCTGGTGGTGCTGAAGAACAAGGAGCATTATACAATACAGATTGCTCTGCAGCAGCTGTTCACTACCCGTGACGGTCTGGATTATGGAATGATTATGTCCGCAACCTTCACGGCAACCTTGCCGCTGCTGGTCGTATTCCTGCTGTTCAGCCGCTGGGTTATTGCCGGTCTGACCTCAGGCGCTATCAAGAGCTGATGAACTGTTATTGGCTGTAACAGGAAATATAGAATGCTGTGAAGAATAATAATGGACAGAGTCAGCAGGAGGAAGGGACCATACATGAAGCTCCGCCGCAAGATCTTGTTCGCTATTATTCTTCTCGTATTCATTCCCGTGATCGTTATGGGGATTGTTACGTATGTCAATTTCTCCAATGCCATGGAGAAGAAATCAAGCAATTTCTACTGGATTTCATTGCTGGAGACGGACCGCAAGCTCAAGTTCGCGCTCAGCGAGATTTCATCGATTACCAATTCTGCGATCACGCAGCCGGCGATTCAGCAATCGCTCAAGCAGCAGAACTTTGTGCTTACCTATGACCGCAAGCAGGAGATTAACAATCTGCTGATCAATCATCCGATGGTCACATCCTTCAGTCTGTACGGTAAAGACCGGCTGCTGTATCAATATAATGCGCCGATGTCTTTTGCCGATATGCACAAACAGGTCTGGTTCGGAGCGATGGAGAGCGCTGAAGGGCGTCCCGTCTGGTCCGGTCCCGGAGAGAACGGCTCAGCAAGCGCGGGCAAACCGGTGCTGGTACAGGCCAGAGTCATTAAAGATTATTATTCACTGGAGGATATCGGCTATCTGGTTGTGTATGTCAAGCCGGATTTGCTCGATCAGATCTTCTGGGAAGCGGCGACCCTGAAAAAAGGGGATATTCTGCTGGTGAACAAGCAGGGCAATATCGTCTTCAACAAGTCCGGAGAGTATATTGGACAAAGGACGGATTTTCCTTTTTTGCAGGAGAATTATACCCAGGAGCAGGACTATTACATTGACAATTATCAAGGAGAGCGGTCTCTGATCACTTTCCTGCCTTCACATAATACGGACTGGTATCTGGCCGCGATTACCCCGATGAATCTGATTTCATCGGAATCAGTGTCCATCCGCAATATCGCAATTATTCTTGGGATGGTATCGCTGCTGTCTGCTTTTCTGTTCGACCATTATTTCATCCGCAGGCTCGTCCGAAGCATTAACAGTGCGGTGAACGGGATGAAGCGGGTCAAGCAGGGGATATTCATGCCGATCACGGTGCCGCTCCGTGCCAATGATGAGAGCGATTCGCTGATCGACGGCTTCAACCGGATGAGCTCGCAGATCAATGAGCTGATCGAGCAGGTGCAGACCGAGCAGGGGCGCAAGAAGGAAGCGGAGATGCAGGCGCTGATGGCGCAGATTAACCCGCATTTCATCTATAATTCACTGGAATCCATTAACTCGATGGCGGTGCTGGCCGGCAACAGGGATATCAGCAAAATGGTCATCTCGCTCGGCAGGCTGCTGCGCATCAGCATCAGCCAGAATCAGGAGCTGATTCCGCTGCAAATGGAGTTCGAGCATGTCCGCCACTATCTTGATATTCAGAAGTTCCGTTTCGAAGAGAAATTCTCGTATGAGCTGGACCTGCCCGATTCCCTGAAGATGGTGATGACCCAGAAGCTGATTGTCCAGCCAATCGTAGAAAACGCTTTATATCATGCCATTGAGCAGATGGAGGAGCATGGCACCATTACGGTCAAAGCCCAGGAGAACGGCAAGGATATCATTATAATCGTCAAGGATAACGGGCCGGGCTTTGACCTTGCCGTGCTGATGAGCCAGTGGAACAAGGAACGTGCCAATCTGAGAAAATACAGCGACAGCGGGGTGGGGCTGAAGAATGTACATGAACGTCTGAACATCCGGTTCGGCAATCCTTATGGCATTCTGGTCTGCTCATCCCCCGGCTTCGGATCAGCGGTTTGTATCCGCATTCCGAAGATTCAGCCATCATGAGAAGGAGAAACGGAATGAAGGACCAGCGGAACGTTGCGAGATGGTTGACCAACTGGGGGTGGATTCTGCTCTACATCGTGCTCATGTCCGGTGCGGTCTGGTTCATTATGCAGGAGGACCGGGAGCCGATTGAAGATAACTCTCCCGAGAAAATCACCTTAACCTTCCGGCACTTCTGGAACAAAGAGCATGACCGGCCGCTGCTGGCCATCTTCGAGGAGGTTGTGCGGAGCTACCAGGAGAGCCATCCGAACGTGAAGGTGAACTTCGAAGGACTAGACCAGAACATTCACCGGGAACAGAAGCTTAAGAGCGAGATGGTGACGGGTACGCCGCCGGATATGTTCGTTTTGTTCGGCGGGGCGGAGATTGAGCCCTATGTCCGCTCGAACCGGCTGATGGATCTGACCGAGTTCACGGACCAGAACGGACTAAGCAATCAGTTTAAGGACCTGCATCTGTGGACCTTTAACAAACATATTTATGGCCTGCCCATCGAAGGCAATGCAGAGCCGCTCTATTACAACAAAACTATTTTTCATAAGCTTGGCCTGGAAATTCCGGAAACAGTGGCGGAACTGGACGAGACGATTGTGAAGCTGAAGCAGGCGGGCTATATCCCGTTCGCCCTGGGGAATGAGGACCGCTGGCCTGCCGGGATCTTCGCCCATTACTTAATGGACCGCTATGCCGGGCCGGAGCTGATTCAGGAGCTGGTGACAGGCGAGAGTGAAGCCGGATTTCAGAACAGCGGCTATATGAAGGCCTTCCAGCATCTGAACCGGTGGATCGGCGAGGGCGCTTTTAGCAGCGAATCCAACGATACGTCAACCGAGAATGCAGTGCGTCTGTTCACTGACGGGAAGGCGGCGATGTATCTTAACGGAAACTGGGACATCAACCTTTTCTCAGGCCAGACAGCCCCGGCGGAATTCCAGAATCAGGTGGGTGTGATTCCGTTTCCGGCAATGGTCAAAGGGGCGGAGCCGTCGATTGCCGGCGGCTACACCATGGGGATCGGGCTGTCATCGAGCCTCACCGGTGCGAAACGGGAAGCTGCGCTGGAGCTGATGAAAGGCTTTTATACCAAGGAAATCCAGACGCGTATTGTGTATGAAGGCCTAAGAATACCTTCAATGCGGATTGCCTTCGATCCGGATAAGACCGGACCGGTATTCGCCCAGGTGATGGAGCTGATGGAAGAGAGCCACCAGAGCTTCGTACCCTACGATAATCTGTTGTCTCCTGAAGTGAAGAAGACATTCTTAAGTGTGATAGAAGAGATGATCGGTGGAGGAATGCAGGCCGGTCAGGCTCTGCAGGAGCTGCAAGACGCGTCCAAGCAATACTGGAATCTGATCCGGAGCTCGGACGTTCAATAAAGCCTGGGGGGGTGCAATAAAATGAGTGAGCATCAGGAGGAATATAAAGTATTGCTCGTGGATGATGAGCCGATTATTCTGCGCAGCCTGAAGGTTGCGATTCCTTGGGAAGAGCTGGGTTTGACTATTGCTGGTGAAGCGAAGAACGGGGAGGCCGCTCTGCAGCTGATTCAGGAGACCTCACCGCAGATCATCATCAGTGATATCCGCATGCCGGTCATAGACGGGATTGCGCTGATGAAAGAGGTGCTGCCGCGCAGCTCCAAGCTGATCTTCATCTTCATCAGCGGCTACGGTGAGTTCGAGTATGCCAGGGAAGCCTTAAGGCTTGGCGCGTTTGATTACCTGCTGAAGCCGATTGATCATGAGGAGCTGGCGGTGATGCTCACCCGGGCCAGAGAACGGCTCGACCGCCAGAAGGAGAATGAGCAGCTGATGCTCTCCGTCCAGACCTTGTCGCTGCTTGCCCGCGAGCGGATGCTGGCCGAGTTCACGCTCGGCAATCCGCGCCCGCTGCAGCATCTGAAGTGGCTGGAGAACAGTGAGCTTGAGGAAGAATATTTCATGGCCGTTGTCCGTCTGGACGACTATGCCGGCCTCACGGCCAAGTGGAGTGCAGAAGAAAAGCATCTCTGGCTGTTCGCGGTCCGCAATATCCTGGAGGAATGGTCGCTGGAGAACGGGGCGCTGTCGATCTTCCCGTTCTATAACGGGGAGTGGATTCTGCTCTTCCCTGCCGCCATCAGCACCGGCAAAAGAGCGCTAGGTGAACAGCTGATCAACGGTATCAAGCGTTACTCTAAGCTGAACTGCTCTGTGGGCATCAGCCGCACCACCCGGGGGATAGATCAGTTAAGCACGGTGTATCCCTTGGCCGCACAAGCCTTGTATCAGCGATTCTATTCCGGGCAGGCGGGCGTGTTCATCGAAGAGGAGACTGCGGCAGCCGGCAGCCGTGAGGTGAAATATCCCAAGGAGCTGGAGCTCTCGCTGATTGAGAGTATCCGCACACTGAACCTGGAGCGTATGCTTGCCCTCTTTGATGAGATGTCTGTCTTCATAGAATCCCAGGCCCTGCCGCAGCAGCTGGCGGAACGCCTGATTATTGAGATGAGTGTGGTGCTGTACCGGCAGTTCGAGCATCTGAACACGCATAATGAATGGTCGGTAGAGGGTCTCTTAAGTAAGCTTCACGGCTTGGGAACACTGTCGGATATGATTGAAGCGCTCAAGACGGAATTCCGCGAATGGCTTCAGCAGAGTCACAGTACGGCAGCCCGCGAAGACGGGCGCAGCATCATTGAGAAAGTCAAACGGTACATTGAATCCAATTACCACAAGGATCTCAGCATCGAGGAAGTGTCCGAGGTGGCCGATCTCAGCATCAGCCATTTCTGCACCCTGTTCAAACAAATCTCGGGCTATACCTTCCTGGAATTCGTCACCCACTGCCGGATGGAGAACGCCAAGTACATTCTGCAGAACAGTACGGTGAAGGTCTATCAGGTGGCTCCAATGGTCGGTTATCAGGACCCGCGGTATTTCACGCAAGTGTTCAAGAAGGCTACGGGCAAGACGCCGACGGAGTATCGTGAGGAGCATGTGAAGCAGGCATGATGCAGCGGGGCGGCTCTAACTGTAAAGAGTAGATAAGGAAAATAGGAAGTTGGAACATTGGAACGTAGGAACGTAGGGGAATAGGAACATAAGAACATAGGAATATAGGAACATAGGAATATAAGCATAAGAATATAAGAATATAAGCATAAGGACGAGCACAAGCACATTGAGCACCTTCGGGTGCTTTTTTTTATGGGTATATAACTGAAGATAATTGCAGTATCCCCTCTGGTTTCACCGGACGCGATCCAAGGGAGTGCCAATGTATGCGAAAAATCGAATACAATGTGCTATCGCGAAGGTAGACGAGCCAAATGTATGCGAAAAACCGAATACAATGTGCCTCCGCGAGGGTAATCAGGTCAAATGCTCCACAGCCCCCTAATGAAGTTGGAGTCCTCCCCCATAAAAATGTAGACTGAATACAGGAGGAGGATGAACACAATGGGACACTTAACGGGAACAAGAGAGAAGGCAGCGCAAGAGGTGTTGTCTGGCATTAAGGCAGCGGTGGTTGCCCGAAAATATGGGGTGACCCCAGCGACGGTGAATCAGTGGGTGAGAGATTACCGAGGGGCCCATGGGGAACAAGATCATCCGTATCCCCAGGAGCAGGTGGAGGAACTGAAGCGCCTCCTGGAAGTGGAGCAGAAATACGAGAAGGCCGTCAAGATACTCGGCGAAAAGGAGTTAGAGATTGAGATTCTGCGTGAACTGCTAAAAAAGCCAACCCCTGCTTATCCGAAAAAATCGAGGTAGCCGACATGTTCATTAAGCAGGGGAATACCGCAGCTTTGGTACTGCGTCTCATGGGGCTAGCAGAGTCCACGTACTACGACCGTAAGAAACGCAGGTCACTGTCCCCAAAGGCCGATCAAGGGGGGCGTGGAAGACCCCAGCCAGGCTACTCCTTTAACGAGTCTGGGGAAAAGATTAGTGACGAGGAGATCCAGGAATGGCTGCTGGAATTAATCGCTGGAGAAGAGCACGTGTACGGGTACAAACTCCTGGCCAAGTGCTTGTGGAACCAGCACCGGTTGAAGCTCAATCACAAGAAAAGCTACCGGCTGTGTCAGGAGCTGGATATCCTGCAGCCCCAGCGTCAGAAGCGCTTTAAGCATCCCCGGAAGCTGCCGGAGAACCGAGTCATTACAGGAGCGAGCCAGCTCTGGCAGATGGACATTAAATACGGGTATGTGGAGGGACGTGACCGGCATTTCTTTGTCCTGAGCATTATCGATGTGTTTACCCGTGTCATCGTCGGCTACCACCGGGGATCGTCGTGTGAGGCCAAGCACGCCTGCCAGACGCTGGCGCGCGCCATGGAGCATCACTGCGCCCCTGACAGCGCTCGCCCTGTGATCCGCACCGACAACGGCCCACAGTTCGTCAGCCACCTGTTTGGCGACATGTGTGAAAGCTGGGAAATGACCCATGAACGTATTCCGCCTCGAACGCCGGATTTAAATGCTTTTATTGAATCATTCCACAGTAATATCGATCGGGATTTGTTCCGCAAAGAGGCATTCGAAACGTTCGAAGAGGCCTATGAAGCGGTGGACCGGTACATGGACTTTTACAACAATCGCAGAATGCATACGAGCCTTCGTAACCTGCCGCCAGCTACCTTTGCAGAGTGGGTGCTGACCCTAGAAGACCGCTCCCGCTTCTTCTGGCCGAGAGAAAAAGCGAAATAAAGAGCATATCTACAACAAGTACTGATTTTATACGGAGGACTCCGGGATAAGGGGGTCGCACCGAATGTATACGAAAAACCGAATACAATGTGCTTCCGCGAGGGTAGATGGAACAAATGTATGCGAAAAACCGAACACAATGTGTTTCCGCGAAGGTAATCAGACCAAATGTATGCGAAAAATCGAATACAATGAGCTTCCGCTAGGATAATCAGGCCGAATGTATGCGAAAAACCGAACACAATGTGTTTCCGCGAAGGTTATCGGGCCAAATGTATGCGAAAAACCGAATACAATGTGCTTCCGCGAAGGTTATCGGGCCAAATATATGCGAAAAACCGAATACAATTTGCTACCACGAGGGGAATCAGGCCAAATGTATGCGAAAAACCGAATACAATGTGCATCCGCGAAGGTAGACGAGCCAAATGTATGCGAAAAACGGAATACAATGTGCTTCCGAGAGGGTAATCAGGCCGAATGTATGCGAAAAACCGAATACAATGTGCCTCCGCGAGGGTGTTAGGGCCAAATACATGCGAAAAATCGAACACAATGTGCCTCCACGGAAAAATGAGGAGGATAAGGGGAGTTTGTTTGCTGGAGGCAGCCCAAAAGTAATCTAAATGAAGTAATGTGCGGTGGTCTTCTTAATATCTTATAAGCTGAACAAGCCGCACAAGCTCTACAAGCTCCAGGATCTTTCACTTGATCGGAGCTTTTTTATGGAACAGTGTCCGTCTGTGACGTTATAGGATTCGAGCTACATTCACAGTTTTGAATTAGATCAATGAAATAATAATCTATTTTATAACTAGACAAAATAACTTAATATCTATATATTAATAAACAGATTAGATATATATCTATTTAGTCTATATTAATGTATGGGGGATAGAATCGTGTTAAGGAACAAATATGTAAGAACGATTATTATGTCAAGGGTATTGCTGCAGCTCGGAGTATGGGTGAGGAACTTTGCGATTCTGCTGTATGTGACGGATATTACGCATAATGATCCCTTCTATGTCTCGCTCATTTCGGTGGCCGAATATGCTCCGATCTTTCTGTTTGCCATTATAGGCGGTACCTTCGCGGACAGGTGGCTGCCCAAACGGACGATGATGATCAGTGATGCGTTATCGGCATGTTCCGTCTTTGTAGTGCTGGTAGTTGTCATATCCGGATCGTGGAGAGCACTGCTGCTGGCCACCCTGGTATCAGCTATATTGTCACAGTTCTCGCAGCCTTCTGCGATGAAGCTGTTCAAACAGCATGTGCCTGAAAATCAGCTGCAGAGTGTGATGGCCATGTTCCAGTCGCTGTCTGCTTTCTTTATGGTAATTGGTCCGGTAATCGGCGCTTTCATCTATAATCATTACGGGATTGAGGTATCGCTGGCTGTAATGGGCGGTATGTTCATTGGCTCTGCGCTCATACTGGGCCTGCTGCCCAAAGACGCGCCGCAGCAGGCCGGAAAGACACGGAACGGGATCATGGCTGAAATGAAATCCGGACTGGATTATGTGCGTTCGAGCCGGGTGCTGAGGAATCTGGGCGCGGCGTTTGCGTTTGCGGGGCTTGCCGCAGGGCTGATTCAGCCGCTGGGGGTATTCGTAATCATTGAGAATCTGGGCAGGGACAGAGGGTTCCTGCAATGGATCATGATGGCGAACGGGGCATCGATGCTGCTCGGCGGAATGCTTATTATGAGCAAAGGCAAAGCCGTGAAACCACAGACAATGCTGGCCTTCGGCCTCCTGGTCAGTGCGGCTGGAACGGTCGGCGTGGGGTGGTCGCATCATACAGCATTGACGATCACACTGCAGACGCTGACCGGATTCTTTTACCCGTGTATCCATATCGGCATCAACACACTGATTCTGCGGAATACCGAGGCCGGCTTTATGGGCAGGGTTGGCGGTATTATGGGGCCGATGTTCATGGGCTTTATGGTGATCGGAATGTCTGCGGCAGGTTATTTGAAGGAAGCCTTCTCGCTGTTCACGGTATTCACCGGAAGCGGCATACTGTTCCTCATCGCGATGCTGATTCTGCTGCCGATGGTCAGGGCGAAGGAGTCTGGGCGGCAATCTCTTCAGGGATGACTATGACATATGTCATACACCAGGGTTGATGTTTATGACTTACAGGGGTGACACTTTCTTCTCTATAATGTAGAGAGATAAGTATCCTTGAATGGATGCATCCGAGGAGGAAACGATCCCGATGACTACAAACCAGACATCCCAGCTCTCCAGCTTGAAGAAAAGCGTAGCCCCTTACGAAAAAACAGACCGTAAAGCGAGCATCTACCAGCTCATTAATACACTTGGGCCACTAGTGCTCCTATGGACTGCTGCTTATTTCAGCTTATCCGTTTCCTACTGGCTGACGCTGCTGTTCGCCGTTCCGGCTGCAGGTTTTGTCATCCGCACCTTTATTATTTGTCATGACTGCTGTCACGGCTCATTCTTCAAGAACCGCAAAGCGAACGATATTTTCGGAACAATAACCGGTGTGCTCACTCTGGTCCCTTACCGCCAGTGGAAGCATAGCCATTCGATACATCATGCCGGAAGCAGCAACCTCGACAAAAGAGGCACCGGCGACATCTGGATTATGACCGTGGATGAATATGCAGCCGCGAAACCGCTGCAGCGACTATACTACCGGATCTATCGTAACCCTCTGGTTTTGTTTGTACTCGGACCCATTGCCGTCTTCGTGATCCAGTACCGTTTCAACGCCAAAGGTGCCAGACGCAAGGAACGCATGAATACGTATTTGACGAATGTCTCGATAGTGGCCCTGTACGGTACGATGATTATGCTTGTCGGTTGGCAGGCATTCCTGCTGGTGCAGCTGCCGGTTGTGTTCGTCTCCGGTTTTCTCGGCATTTGGCTGTTCTATGTGCAGCATCAGTTTGAAGATACCTACTTCGCGCATGATGAGGAATGGAGCTATGTCAACGCCGCAGTAGAAGGAAGCTCCTACTATAAGCTGCCGAAGCTGCTGCAGTGGATTACCGGCAATATCGGTTTTCATCATGTGCATCATTTGAGCCCGAAGGTGCCTAACTATAACCTGGAATTGGCCCATAATGCCACCCCGCCGCTGCAAAAAGCGACAACCATTACGCTCAGCACCAGTCTGCAGGCCTTGAAGTACCGTCTGTGGGATGAGGAGCACAAAACGTTCGTCAGCTTCAAGGAAATGAAGCAGCGGCTGCAGCAGAAGAAGCCTGCGGCAGCAGAGGTGCTGAAGGTAATCAAACCGGGATTCCAGAGTAAATAGTAGCCGCCACAGAAGAGGAAGGCAGGACCGGGAGCGCAGTTGCCGGGCCTGTTCTTTCTTTTTGTCCGAAACATTGCGCGGAATTGCCGGTTGCAGGGTGGTTTATGCTAAAATGGGGGTATAATCTTGCTGGCAAAAAGGATGGCTAACATGCAGAAGTGGCATCATATTTTTCATAAAAGCACGGGACTGAGCCCTTATGTATGGGTCGTTTTTTACATTCTTCCGTTCTATTCGATCTTTCGCTCGGCCTCGGCAGGCCGCTGGGTATACGGAATTCTGATGATTATCGTCTTCTTCGCCTGCTATGTGCTGGCGTTTAAGTCGAAAGGGTGGGTAGTCTATTTCTGGACCAGTGTGCAGATTGTTGTCTCGATAACGATGACGCTGCTCTTCGGGTATATGTACTTTGCGCTGTTCCTGGCTTTTTTCATCGGAAATATCCAGAAAAGGGCCGCTTTCTTCACCCTATACTCGATTCATCTGCTGACAACGATCGTGGCCATCAACTATGAGCTGATTACGCGTAATCCCGTGTTCCTCTCGCAGCTGCCGTTCGTGCTGGTCAGTATCATTGCCGTGGTGCTGCTGCCGGTCACGACCTATAACCGCAACAATCAGGATAAGCTGCAGGGACAGCTGGAGGATGCCAACAAACGGATCTCCGAGCTGGTCATTATGGAGGAGCGCCAGCGGATCTCCCGTGATCTGCATGATACGCTGGGGCAGCGGCTGTCGCTGATTGGCCTTAAGAGTGACCTGGCAGGCAAGCTGATCACCAAGAATCCGGCGCAGGCCCAGATCGAAATTAATGATGTCCGGATGACGGCCCGCAGCGCCCTCAAGGAAGTCCGGGAAATGATTACCCAGATGCGGGGCATCCGGCTTGAAGATGAGCTGATCCGTATCCGGCAATTACTCCAGGCGGCAGAGATTGGCTACATGCTGGAGGGTGACCCTAACCTGACCAACACTTCCCTGATTACCGAGAATGTGCTGAGCATGTGTATGAAGGAGGCCGTGAACAATGTGGTCAAACATAGCGGTGCCTCGCTGTGCCTGATTCAGATCGAACCTTCCCGGACCGACCTGATCATCAAGGTGAAGGATAACGGCGCGGGAATTGAAGGGACTAATCACTACCATAAAGGTCATGGACTGCAGGGGATGAGGGAACGGCTTGAATTCGTCAACGGCAGTATGGAAGTGGTGCGTGACGAAGGAACAACGATTGTCATTAAGGTGCCAAATGTTGCACAGCGGCCGGAAATGGAGGTAAACGTGTAATGATTACGATAGTGATTGCCGAAGATCAGCGCATGCTGCTGGGGGCGCTCGCTGCCCTCCTGGATCTGGAGGAGGATATGAAGGTTGTGGGCCGGGCAGGCAACGGGGAAGAGGCCGTGAAGCTGGTGAAGCAGCATCAGCCGGATATTTGCATCATGGATATTGAAATGCCGGCCATGACAGGTCTCGAAGCGGCGGAAGCACTGAAGGGATCGGGCTGCAAAATCATGATTCTGACCACGTTTGCCCGGACCGGTTATTTCGAACGTGCGGTCAAAGCCGGAGTTGATGCCTATCTGCTCAAAGACAGTCCAAGCGAAGAGTTGGCCTTGTCGATCCGCAATGTGATGGACGGCAGACGGATATATGCGCCGGAGCTGATGGATGAGGCTTACAGCAGCGAAGCTAATCCGCTCACGCAGCGTGAGAAGGAAGTGCTGGGGCTGATCGCAGACGGCAAGAATACGAAGGAGATCGCCAGCCAGCTGTATATTACGACCGGAACGGTCCGCAACTATATCTCTGTGATCCTGGACAAGCTGGATGTCGGCAACCGGATTGAAGCGATCACGCGCTTTAAGGAAAAAGGCTGGTTTAAATAAAATAACTTGCTTGGAATATTGAAACGGCAGCTGTCTTCTGTGACAGCGGGCCGTTTCTTTTTTTTGCAGACAGAGACAAGGCTTATTCTAGTGGTAGGGCAGACGGGCAGACGTAAGGAGTGGAGCAGACCCGGACTTTGCTTGAAGCAGAGAAACCAGCCTGGCTCTAACTGCATTTAGTGCAACTAAAATCGCCTGAAAGTACGAGTTAAGCAGGATAACTGTATTTTATACACTTATATAGACTGCCTTTCGTTGAATGATCACTTTTCGTAATTTTTAGTTGTACAGAATACAATTAACGGAACAAATCCGCTGGAAAGCCTGTTTTTAACTGTACGAAATACACTTATTCCCTGCCTACATTAACTGGATAAGTAAGCTAGGTCATAATAACTATTTTAACCCTGTGACAGTCTTCTGGATTGGATCGGTGGAATATTTTTGCTAAGATAAATGCAAACATGTGATCTTATCCGTTGAAGTTGGGTAATAACTTGCATGTGTCATAACCGCACTCCTATTTATGCCGCGTACATCCTATTTCAGCCGGGAGGAATCTGATTTGCCTGAACTTACTTCATCATACGTTGATTCACTTGCACCCAATGCTGCAGCCATCAAGAACGGTCAAGGTCTGGTCCGCAAAAAAAGCTTCATAGAGCTCCATCAGTCGGAGGACGGAGAGCTGCTGTTTGGAAAATGTGCAGGGAGCGGCAAGACTCCCTATGAGTGTTCTGTGGATTTCATCGTGCCGGACAATCCGGTATTCCGCTGCAGCTGCCCCAGCCGCCAGTTTCCCTGTAAGCATGCGTTAGGGCTGCTCTATGCCAAGGCCGAAGGTCAGACGTTCAGCCCCGCCCCCGTCCCTGAGGACATAGCCTCCAAACGTGAGAAGGCTGAGAAGCGGGAAGAGAATAAGGTGAAGCAGGCGGCCGAAGGGGCAGACCCTAAGCCAAAGAAGGTTAACAAATCCGCGCTTAAGAAAAAAATTACCGCCCAGCTTGAAGGGCTCGATATGCTTGAGAAGCTGGTGCTGGGGTTCGTCCGCGGCGGACTGTCCACCATTGACCGTTCGAGCATGAAGACGATTCAGGAGCAGGTGAAGCAGCTTGGCAACTATTATCTGTCAGGAGCACAGATTGAGCTGCGACGGTTCACGATTCTCATGTTCGGCGGCAAGGACCAGGAACAGAACTATACATATGCGATGGAGCAGCTGTCACGGCTTCATGCATTTATTAAGAAGGGCCGGGCGTATCTGCTGGCCCGGAGCGAGGACCCGGAGCATGCACTCGACCATGAATCGACCATCGATGAGTGGCTGGGGCATGCCTGGCAGCTGAGTGAACTGAAGGAATACGGACTGGTGAAGGAAGGGGCAGAGCTGCTGCAGCTCGCCTTCTACAGCTTCAATGATATGGCCCGGCTGGAATATGTAGATCTCGGGTATTGGGTGGACCTCACTGCGGAAGGCGGGAAGATCCACCGGACGGTCAATTACCGGCCGTATAAGGCCGCTAAGCTGATGCGTGAGGAAGACAGCTTCTTTGAGATTGCTGTGGTCCCTCAGCTATATACTTATCCGGGAGATATGAATGCCCGGGTCCGTTTTGAAGCCATGTCTCCAAGAACAGTGCAAGGCCCGGATATAGAACGGGCTACTGCCCAGGCTCACCGCTCCTACGCGGAAGCTGTCAAGATGGTGAAGAACCAGATCAAGAATCCGCTCAGCGATAAGCTGCCGGTGATGCTGCTGCATGCCGCCAGTCTGGGCATTACGGAGAGCGGCCAATATGTCATAACGGATGAATCCGGCAGCAGGCTGGCGCTGGAGGATATTCCGTCCCTGCCGCAGGGAACCGTGCATATGCTGCCGTTTGTGCCGGCTGCCGCGCATACGGATTGCTACCTGCTGGTGATGTTCGAGCATAACCTGGACAAGGGAAGGCTGACTGCCCAACCGCTGACAGTCATTAAGGGTGAAGAAATCATCCGGTTGCTGTATTAGAAGTTCAAGGAAGGACAGCGGCGAGCATCTGAACTCTAATTAAACTCAAGTTCATTCATATAGGAGGACAGTCCATGAGCACAGCGTTATTACAGGAGCTGCATCAGGAGATTAGAAGACTGTATATTGCCGGAAGCGGGTTAGCGGCTGGAGACTTCCGCCTGAAACGACTGCTTCCGCAGTTTCAGCAGCTGGGGGAACGCGCACCGGTCTTTAAGAAGCTGGGCGAGGGCGTGGCTTCATTGCTGGAGCCTGACGGTGCTGAAGAGGCCGCTCCCGGTGTTCAACTGCAGGAGCTTACGCTGCTGCTGGAGTCGGTGCTGTATACCCAGGGGACAACAGCAGTTGACGGAACCCCCGGACCTTTGCCGGCCTTGAGCTTTGAACTTAAGACGAATCAGCCCTACCGCAAGATTGGTGCCGTTCAGCAGGCGCTCAGCACAACGGGAAGCGGAAGATATGAAATTGTAATTGATGCTTTCAAGGAAGGTGTTTTTCAGGATTTGCGGCTGCTGCCGCCGGCAGTCTCGGCGCTGAACGATCCTTATTCGGAACTTGCAGACTTTGCGATGACCGATATTCTTCCGTCCTATGGACCGGACATTGCCGGATTCCTGTTCGAAAGCTTGGATCCAGCCGGCGGCAGGAGCGAGGTCCGCAAGCTTGAGGTGATCGGCAAGGTGGGAGGAGACCGGTATCTGGAGGAGATGTTCCGCATCGCCGGAAGCGGCAGTGAAGACATCCGGGTAGCCGCTATGAAATGGCTCGCCGGTCATGAGCAGTATGTGGATGCACTCTTGGAGTGGACAACAGATAAGA
This sequence comes from Paenibacillus sp. FSL R10-2771, assembly GCF_038000205.1. NCBI lineage: Bacteria > Bacillati > Bacillota > Bacilli > Caryophanales > Paenibacillaceae > Paenibacillus > Paenibacillus sp. FSL R10-2771. Next base: position 3,800,620 of record NZ_JBBOBM010000001.1, on the reverse strand, counting down.
AGAAGGCCATCCGTGAAGCTGCCTTCTCGGCGCTGGCTGCAGGCGGTTCGCAGCAGGGCGGTGAACGGCTTGTGGAGGCTTTCACGGCGAAAAAGGACCGTGAGATGGTTGCCGGTGTACTGGCGGGCAGAGCTTCCGCAGAGGTGTCTGATAAGCTGGCGGCATTGTTCATGGAAGAACTGCAGAAGGCGCCGCAGAATAATGCAGACAAGAAGCTCACAGAGGCCGCATGGAATAGCCTTCTTCCATTCTTGACCGCTCTTCGCCATGAGCGTAGCCCGCAGCTGGATGAAATCTACAGCTATATCCTTCAGGAATATGCCAGGTTTTCCCCGCTCGGCTGGATTCCGCTCATTGACCAGGCAGCCTGGTATAAAGAGAATACTCCGGGCGGAGCTGCACTGGCAGAGCTGGAGGCGCTGGAGAAGCGGAGTGTGCGTTTCCTGCCGAATTACTTCCACGCCGCCCAGCGGGTGATGACGCCCAAGGAGCTGTATAGCCGGTTCGGCGGAACCTTTATGGACAAATTGAAAGCGCTGGTGGGCAAGGATGCCAAAGATGCGGCTCAGCGCGCCCAGCTGCTGATTAATACGATAGAGGAGCAGGTCGTGGATATCCGCCGGAGGGCGTATGAGGTAGAGTGGGATGCTGCAGGAATCAGGCAGCCTTACAGCAGGGAGATGCTGTCAGCCGAGGAAATTGCGGCAGCCTGGGATTCCCGCTGGCTGGACTGGTTCATTCAGCATGATGCGGTGAACCTGGCAAGCGCTTTTGCCCGGCCGGGTCATAAGGGCGTGCGGGACTACCTGCTTGGCAAGCTGCAGGAGCCATTTAAACGCACGACTTATGATCTCCTTTCTAATATTTTCAAGGGTCTGGAGAGGGCCGGGGTGCCGGAGCCGGAGCGTCTTGAGCTGCTGATGACAGCCCTTGAGAATAAAAATGTTCATACAGCTTACACATTTGAGCTCTACTTATTCAAACTGATTGAGCGCTTCCCGGTCAGTTATGTGGGACGTCTGGAAGCGATTGTCCCTAAATATAGATATGAATGCAAGCAGCAGCTGGAGTATGTGCTGAACAGCTTGAAGAGTGCGCAATAATCCTGGGCGGATGTAGCTTGAGAAATCTAATTGAAGAGTTCTTATAAAGGAGAGGTGTTCATGTCGACGGAACAAAGTCAGCTTCAGGATTACATGCGTCTGCCAGCCGAGGTTCTATACCGTGAGGAACTGGAGGCCTTACGCAGGGAAGATACAGGCCGTATCCCTGCCGGGTGGCAGATGTCGCCGCGTTCGGTGTTAACGTTCATTGCCGGAGGCAAGGCGGGCAAGACCGTGATTACCCCGAAATATATCGGTAACACGCGGCTAATCGAGATGGCGGTCGCCACGCTGGTAACAGACCGGGCGCTGCTTCTGATCGGTGAGCCGGGAACGGCAAAGTCCTGGCTGTCCGAGAATCTGGCGGCTGCGATCTACGGCAACTCGGGCCTGGTTGTGCAAGGGACTGCCGGAACCAGTGAGGAGCATGTACGTTATTCATGGAACTATGCCATGCTCCTGGCGAACGGGCCAACGCCGGAGGCGCTGGTCAAGAGTCCGATTATGCGGGCAATGGAGGACGGCGGGCTAGCCCGGTTTGAGGAGATCTCCCGCTGCGCTTCCGAGGTGCAGGATGCGCTGATCTCCATCCTCTCGGAGAAGACGATCTCCGTGCCGGAGCTGGGCAAGGAGACCAGTGCCCGCAAAGGCTTCTCCATTATTGCCACCGCCAACACGCGCGACCGCGGCGTGAACGAAATGTCAGCGGCGCTCAAGCGCCGGTTCAACATCATCGTGCTGCCGGCACCGTCTGATCTGGAGACCGAGCTGTCGATCGTGAAGAAGCGGGTTGCAGAGATTGCTTCTTCGTATGAGCTTCAGGCTTCTGTTCCGGCGGATGAAGCACTGCTCAAGGTAGTGACGATCTTCCGCGAGCTGCGCAGCGGCATGACGCTCGACAAGAAGGAGAAGGTGAAGACACCGGCCGGTGTAATCTCCACGGCGGAAGCCATCTCCCTGCTGACGAACAGCATGGCCCTGGCAGCCAGCTTCGGCAGCGGAGAATTGACCGACGGGGATCTGGCTGCCGGCCTGCAGGGGGCTATCGTCAAGGATGATGACAAGGATAAGCTGGTCTGGAAGGAATACCTCGATAATGTAATGAAGAAAAAAGGAGCGGACTGGCGCGGATTGTATCAAGCCTGCAAGGAGATGAACGAGTGAGTGGGGCGGCTGTTGCTGCCGTTGTGAATATTTTCGGGGTGCGCCATCTGTCTCCGGGCGGTGCGAAGCATCTGCTGGAATACTTGAATGAGCTTCAGCCGACCGCCGTACTGATCGAAGGACCCGGTGATGCGACTGACGAGATCCGTCATTTGACTCACACCGTCACGAAACCTCCGGTTGCAATTCTGGCCTTTACTGAGGATTTGCCTGTGCGGACGGTGCTGTGGCCGTTTGCTGTCTACTCCCCGGAATACCAGGGGATGCGATGGGCGAAGGAGCATGGGGCAGAAGCGGAATTCATCGATCTTCCCTCATCCGTAACCCTGGGTCTGCAGGATGCCCTGCGGCTTGAATCCGGGAGCAGGCCGGTGCTTAAGCCTGCGGCGGATGAACAAGGTGAGCCTACGGATGATGAGCTGCAGGAGCAGGAATCGGTGTACAGCCGGATTGCCCGGCTCGCCGGTGAATCTGATTATGATATGTATTGGGAACGCAATTACGAGCATAACGCCAGCAGCGGAGCGTACCGTGCGGCGATACTGGCGTTCTCAGCCCGGATGCGTGAGCTGTCAGAGTCCCGGGAGCTGGTAGAGCAGCCCCGCGAATATGCTTATAACGCGCTGCGCGAAGCTTATATGCGGCGCCAGATCCGGAAGAAGATTGAAGCCGGCCATCAGCCGGAGAAGATAGTAGTGATCTGCGGCGCTTACCATGCTGCTGCACTGGCAGACCTTGCAGACGGGATGACCGACAGCGAGCTGGCGTCACTGCCTGCACGCAGCACGAAGCTGACACTGATGCCGTATTCGTATTACAAGCTCTCTACAATGTCCGGCTATGGTGCAGGCAACGGGGCTCCGCATTACTTCGAGCTGATGTGGGAGCTGATGGAGTCCGGCAGGGCTGAGGAGCTGCCGCATCTCTACCTGTCCTCCGTGGCTAGGCAGGTACGCAGATCCGGGACGCACCGCTCCACGGCTGAAGTCATTGAAGCGGTCCGGCTGGCAGAGTCGCTGGCAGCACTGCACGGCGGGAGCGCGCCTACACTGCGTGATCTGCGCGATGCCGCCCAGACACTGCTCGGCCATGGCGACCTCTCGGTTGTTGCCGAATCGCTGGCCCGGGTAGATGTCGGTACGGCGATTGGCAGCCTGGCCGAAGGTGTCAGCCAGACACCGATCCAGGATGACCTGAACCGGCTGCTGAAACGGTATAAGCTGGAGAAATATAAGTCCACTGTAGCCAGTGACCTGGCGCTCGATCTGCGTGAGAACCGCCGGGTGTCCAGCGCTGAAGCGGCCTACCTGGATCTGCACCGTTCCGTGCTGTTTCACAGGCTGGAGCTGCTGGGCATATCCTTCGTGCGGAATATGCCAAGCGGACAGTCCGGGGCAACCTGGGCAGAGCACTGGATTATCCAGTGGTCACCGGAGGTGGAGATTCAGGTGGTTGAATCGACGCTCCTGGGCGAGACCATTGAAGTCGCTTCAGCTTATGTGCTGAAGGAGAAGCTGCTGGAGTGCCGCTCCATTACTGATGCGTCTGCGCTGATCCGCATCGCCTGCCAGTGCGCGATGACCTCGCAGATGGAGGAGAGCAGCCGGGTACTGCAGAGCCTGGCGGTGGACAGCCGCGATGTAGTTGCTATTGCCGCCGCTGCCCGGGAGCTGGCGACAATTATCGGCTTCGGCGATATCCGCAAGGTGGATACCGCTCCGCTCGTGCCGCTGCTGGAGGAGCTGTTCCGGCGCGGCTGCCTGTTCCTGCTGGATGCGAGCGGCTGTAACGATGAAGCTGCGGCGCTGATGATCAGCGCCATGAATGAGCTGAACGGCATCTCGCTGGAACATAGCGGGACTCTGGATACTGCCCTGTGGCTGCAGGAGCTGCAGCAGCTGTCACAGCGGGATGACCGTAACCCCCGGCTGTCCGGCTTCGCCTGCGCGATCCTGATGGAGCGGGCTGCGGTCTCTGCGGAAGATGTGGCCGCAGAGGTGTCACGCCGGCTGTCTCCGGGTATCCCCGCTGATCTGGGGGCGGGCTGGTTCGAAGGGCTGTCTATGCGTAACCGCTATGGGCTGTTGTCGCGGATGAGCCTGTGGGAGCAGCTGAATGATTATATTAATGCTCTGGACGATGAGGAATTCAAACGTGCCCTGGTCTTTCTGCGCCGGGCATTCAGCACCTTCTCTCCCCGGGAGAAGACGATGATCTCCGAGCTTCTGGGTGAGCTGTGGGGTGTGAACACAGAACAGGCTGCTGAGATTCTTACAGGCGAGCTGAAGGAGGAGGAAGCCAAAATGCTGGATGAGCTGAACGATTTTGACTTCGGTGACCTATAGATGGCGGAGGATATTAAGGATAACGGGCGGAACGGGGCTGTGTCGCGCTGGAGGCTGATATTGGGCCAGGAAGCGGAGGAAGCCTTATCCGGTTACGGGGCAGGCGGCGGGCCTACGCTGACCGAGGAAGAGCGGATTATGGATGCGGCGCTGGCAGCCATCTATAATGAGGCAGGTGCTGGCGGAGCTGACGGGACCTCTCAAGCGGGTTCAAAGGGCAGAGGGGCGGGATCAGCGCATGCCGCTATTAACCTGTCCAAATGGCTTGGGGACGTGCGCACCTTCTTCCCGGAGGATGTTGTCTCGATTATCCAGAGTGATGCCATGGAGCGCAAAGGCTGGAAGCAGCTGCTGTTCGAGCCGGAGCTGCTGGCGGCAGTGAAGCCGGATATCCAGCTGGTCGGTACGCTTCTGGCACTCAAAGGCAAAATTCCCGAGAAAACAAAGGACACCGCAAGAATGCTAGTCCAGGCACTGGTTGATGAGCTGGTCAAGCTGCTGGAGACGGATATCCGCCGTGCCGTCACCGGCGCGCTGAACAAGCGGCAGCATTCTCCGCTGCCGTCCCTGAGCGGGCTGGACTGGAAGCGGACCATTGAGCGCAATCTGAAGCATTACGATGCAGGGCGGCGGATGATTATCCCCGAGCGGTTCTTTTATTTCGACCGGGCACGCCGCAGCAAGGAATGGACCGTGATCGTGGACATTGACCAGAGCGGATCGATGGCCAGCTCTGTCATCTGGGCTTCGGTCATCGGCTCGATCTTCGCCAGCATTCCGGCGCTTAACACGCGTGTGGTCGCTTTTGACACTGAGGTCGTAGATTTGACTGAGCAATGTGCCAATGATCCTGTAGACATGCTCTTCGGCATTCAGCTTGGCGGCGGCACGGATATCCATAAGTCCGTGAAGTATTGTGAGCAGTTCATTGAGGAGCCGAAGAAGACGCTGTTCATCATTGTTTCCGATCTGTATGAGAACGGCAACCAGGCCGGACTGGTCCGGCGGATGCGTGAGCTGCGCGAATCCGGTGTGCGGACGATGACACTGCTGGCCCTGTCGGATGAAGGGAAGCCTTCCTACGACGAGCGTCTGGCCGCCCAGCTCACCCGTGACGGAACCCCTTGCTTTGCCTGTACTCCGGCGTTACTTCCTGTTTTGGTCGAGGGAGCGCTCAAGGGCCAGGATCTCGGTGAATTGTCCAAGCGTCTGGGGATGGCGCGATAATTTTTAGGAACAGGAAACACTTACTTTATAATCACATATTGTGTAACATGCATATATCATTTATAATCGGTTATTAAAAAGCACCTATCGCTAGGCGCTGCTTGAAAGGAAATGAATTTCTTATGTCAAGTAAGTTGAGAGCGGGTATTGTTGGCGGTACCGGTATGGTCGGCCAGCGTTTCATTGCACTTCTTGAGAATCATCCCTGGTTTCAGGTAACGGCTATTGCCGCGAGCGCGAATTCGGCCGGTAAGACGTACGAAGAGTCCGTCAAAGGCAGATGGAAGCTGTCTACACCAATGCCGGAGGCCGTTAAGAGTATCATGGTTCAGGACGCCTCCAAGGTAGAGGAAGTGTCTGCGGATGTGGATCTGATCTTCTGCGCTGTAGATATGAAGAAAGAAGAAATCAAGGCACTGGAAGAAGCCTACGCACGCACTGGTACTCCGGTTATTTCCAACAATTCCGCGCACCGCTGGACGCCGGATGTTCCGATGGTGATTCCTGAGATCAACCCTGAGCATCTTGAGGTGATTGCCCAGCAGCGCAAACGTCTGGGTACCGAAACCGGATTTATCGCTGTGAAGCCAAACTGTTCCATTCAAAGCTACATGCCTACACTGCATGCGCTTCATGATTTCAAGCCTTCGAAGGTTGTTGTGACAACGTATCAGGCGATTTCCGGAGCCGGTAAAACCTTTGCCGACTGGCCGGACATGGTGGACAACGTGATTCCATTCATCGGCGGTGAAGAAGAGAAGAGTGAGCAGGAGCCTTTGCGGATCTGGGGGAAGGTAACCGAAGAGGGGATTGTCAAAAGCGAACAGCCAGTAATCACCACACAGTGTATTCGTGTGCCGGTTGCTGATGGCCATATGGCTGCGGTATTCGCCTCCTTTGAGCAGAAGCCTAGCAGGGAAGAGATTCTGGAACGCTGGAACAGCTTCCAGGGACGTCCGCAGCAGCTGGGACTGCCAAGCGCACCTAAACAGTTCATTACCTATTTCGAAGAAGAGAACCGTCCGCAGACCCGTCTGGACCGTGATATTGAGAACGGAATGGGAATTTCGGCCGGCAGACTCCGTGAGGATTCACTCTATGACTACAAATTTGTCAGCCTGTCCCACAACACTGTAAGAGGTGCTGCCGGCGGTGCTGTCCTGATCGCTGAGCTTCTGAAAGCTGAAGGTTATATTCAGCCGAAATAAGCAGCAGCAACAGCTTCATTTCAGTTCGTAATGCAGCCTGCCGGAGCCTCTCCGCGCAGGTTGTTTGCGGTTTTACCTGACATTACCCCCGGAATAATGGTAAGATAGAGGAATGCATGACGAAAACTGAATACCGACGGAGTGATATTGTGGCAAAAAGTAAAGGCGGCGGCACAGGCAGAGGGACAGGGAGCAAGGGCTGGACCCGCTGGAATAAGACGGCGAAACCCGTGAAGCCGGCAAAAAGCGGACCTCCCGGAAGCCCGGGTACCAAACCGGGAACTAAGGGAGCAGGCGCAGCCAAGGGCGGCGGCGGAGGCAACAAAACCGGAGGCAGTAAATAAGGCGGCCATGTGCCCATATGCAACATCTGATTTGTAAGTGAATCAGGTGTTCTTTAATATGTAGGGCAGGAAAGCGGGTACTGGAGTGAGAATTAATAAATATATAAGTGAGACAGGCGTATATCCGCGCAGAGAGACGGACCGGCTGATTGCGGCGGGACGGATAACCATTAACGGTATAGCCTGTGCAGCGGGGGCTAGTGTTGAGCCTGGAGATACGGTGGCCGTTGACGGCGTTACGCTGAGCCCGGACCGGGAAGAACGGGTCTATCTGGCTCTTAACAAGCCAGTTGGGATTACCTGTACAGCTGCCCGGCAGGTGGAAGGGAATATCATTGATTATGTCGGTTATCCTTCCCGGATCTTTGCCGTCGGCAGGCTGGACAAACAGTCCGAAGGACTGATACTCATGACCAATGACGGAGCCGTGGTTAACCGGATGATGCGCTCCGAGCATGGGCATGAGAAGGAATATAACGTTACGGTGGACAAGCCGGTGACTGAAGCATTCCTTCAGGAGATGTCAGACGGTGTGGATATTCTCGGGACCCGGACTAAGCCTTGCCTCACCCGCAGGATCACGGACAACGAGTTCGCGATTGTTTTAACCCAGGGGCTGAATCTGCAGATCCGCCGGATGTGCAAGGAGCTGGGATACCGGGTGCTCCGCCTGGAGCGCATCCGGATCATGCACATTACGCTCAGCGGCCTTGAGCGGGGGCAGTGGAGGCATCTGACCGCAGAAGAGCTGGCTGAACTCTACTCCAGACTGGACGCAGAGAAATAGGGATTCACAGCATTTAAGCGTTTGCTGACATACTGACAAACCATCAGGAGGATCAAATGAGAATAATAAGTTTGCTATTAGCGCTAATGGTTATAGCCGGTTGCTCGGGAACCGGCAGTAATGAATCTGCGGAGCCGCCGGAAGCATCTGTGACTTCAGAAGCAGCAGCACAGTCAACTGCACCACAAGCCTCTCCGGCGGATGCAACCGCTGATTTTACGGGGGAAGTACCGGAAGTCTCCCCGGAGATTTCGGATAAATATTCAGGCTTCTTACATATGGATGCCGTTCAGCTGAACGGGCAGATCTACGAGGTGTATTACTGGAACAAAGGGGAGTTTACGTATACGCAGTTTGCGGTTGTGAAGGACGGGAAGATTGTCTTTGACAGCAAGCAAGCCGGAATTAAGATTGAAGGCGGCAATATCTGGAGTGAGGAAGATGATCTCTGGGCGGAAGCGCTTGTGCAGAATAACCATGCCACCTTTTTGTTCAGTCTGATGGATAACCGTCCTGAATCATCCTATATTGTCGTTGAGGAAATCGACGGAGTCATGCAGGTAACTGTTAACGATAATGTATCGGTGAACTATGAGGATACGGATCAGGACGGAGATGAGGATTTGCTTGCAAGTCCCTTTTCCGGGCAATTGCCGCTTGGTCCAGCGCTGGTAGGCGTGTATGAGCTTCAGGGAACACGGTATGTACCGGATAAGACCCTCACCAAGCAATATGCGGAAGACCAGCTGCGGCTAAGTGAGCAGGAGTACAAAAATAACCCCACAGACCTGACATTGGACAGCTTGCTCGGTGCCTATCTGATTCTGGAGCAGCGTAATTTTGCGTTGACGCGGTTTGAAGAATTCTATGAGTGGGCAGGACAGCGTGCCGGAGACGGCGGTTTTGTGGACGAATATTATGGCCGCTTGAAGAAGAACGAGACGCCGGAATACTTCAGCGGATGGATGGACAAGCTGGAGCCATTGCGTATAGAGAGATAGACCTGGACTTGTCTGTTCAATTATAAAAAGGGATTCCGGAGGCAGCCGTAAATGGCCTCCGGGAATCCCTTTTTTCAATTCCGTACAACATCAAGTGGCGGACTCTGTCGCCTGAAACTGCTTGTTATACAAATCCCTGTAGACCCCGTTGTCCGCCAGCAGAGAAGCATGTTGTCCAGACTCCACAATAGCGCCGTCCTGAACGACGAGAATCGTATCGGCAGCCATAATGGTGGAAAGCCTGTGGGCGATAACGATGCTGGTCTTGCCCAGCAGCAGCTGATGCATCGCCTGTTGGATATAGAACTCCGACACTGTATCCAGTGACGAGGTGGCTTCATCCATGATGATAATGGGCGGATTCTTAAGCAGCACTCGGGCGATCGAGATCCGCTGCTTCTCTCCGCCGGACAGCTTGATTCCCCGGTTACCGACTACCGTATTGTAGCCTTCAGGCAGCTTCATAATGAAATCATGAATATAAGCGGCTTCACAGGCGGCAATCATCTCAGCTTCAGTGGCACTGGCGCTTGCATAGAGCAGATTCTCTTGGATGGTCCCGTTGAACAGATACGTATCCTGCGTAACCAGCCCGATCTGAGAACGCAGGGAGTGCAGCGTGAACTCACGGATATCTTTGCCGCCGATGCGGATCACACCCGAATCCAGTTCATAGAGTCTGGGGATGAGGTTGGTAATGGTTGTTTTACCCGCTCCGCTGGGGCCGACCAGCGCAGTCAGTGATCCGGCGGCAGCCGTGAAGGAAATTTCCAGCAGGGCCGGTTTGCCCGGCTGATAGGCGAAATTCACCTTTTCGAAGACAATATCCTGGCCGTCAGCACTGCTTGGCAGGGCCAGCGGCGAATCCACAATCAGCGGGTCCATATCGAAATAGTCAAAAATCCGTTCAAACAGCGCCACCGACCGGTTCACATCCACATACAGATTGGTCATTTGCATGACCGGCCCGTATAATCTGCCCAGCAGCGCCACAAAGGTGATAATCGCACCAATCGTCAGCTCTCCCTGGATAAATAAATAACCCCCGTACAGATAAATCAGCATGGGCCCGATACTGGTGAAGGTGGTGAGGACCAGCATAAACCAGCGGCCGGCCATCGATTCTCTGATTTGCAGGCGTGTCGCCTGGGCATTAACGGTTCTGAAGCTCGCCAGCTCGGTGTCTTCCTTGGTGAACAGCTTCATGAGCATATATCCGCTGAGACTGAGCGTTTCCTGTATGATCTGGTTTTGCTCGGAGATCTTCTCCTGGGTTTCTTTGGCCAGCTTCCAGCGCACATTGCCCATTTTGCGGGTTGGCATAATGAACAGGGGGACGACCAGTATGCCCAGCAGCGCCAGCTTCCAGTTCATAATAAACAGAGTTGCCGCTGTCGTAGTCAGAATGAACAGATTGCTGGCAAAATTAACGATGGTGCTGTTGAACACGCCCTGTATCCCGGCAATATCACTGGTCATCCGGGTGATGACTTCCCCTTGCTTGACCCCTGAGAAGAACTGCAGCGGCATGCCCTGCAGATGGCGGTACATCTGATTTTTCATATCATGGACAATATTTTGCGAGATAAAAGAGTTCAGGTAATTCTGCAGCACGCCCAGCAGACCGGACACTATAGTTGTCCCGAGTGAGGCAAGGACGAGCAGAACCAGCAGCCTCAGGTTTTTATCCGGGAGCGCACGGTCGATAATATGCTGAATCAGGATTGGAGGAAGCAGCCCCAGCACTGCAGAAATGCACAGCACAATCATCACTAGCAGGGTCTGCTTCCAGTAAGGCAGGAAATATTTCACGATGCGGAGCAGCAGCGTCTTGGATATATCCGGCTTCGCCTCATCATCATCGAACTTTAATTTGCCATGCCCGGGTCCGCCGAATCCCATTGGACCGAAACCTCTGGACATTATTCATCACCAGCTTTGTGTGTTATTTAAGTTATCCTGATTCCGGGTCAGCTGTTCAAGCAGCTGTGAGTGCATTTGAATGAGCGACTGGACTTCTTCTCCGGAGAAATGATCCAGTGCCGCTCCCAGCATTTGGTATGAGTAGGCGTCTTCGTTATATTGCCTGCACAGCGCTTCACCTGCCGGTGTGAGATTCAGCCTCGTTTCCCTGCGGTCTGCCTCGGAGGCGGTCCGGGTCACCAGTTCCTTCTCGGCCAATGCATCAATATGCAGGCTTACGCGGCTCTTGGCAAATACCAGACGCTCCGTTATTTCCTTCTGCGATTGACCGGGATGCTTGAGGAGAGAATTCAGTATACCGATCTGATGCACGGTTAATCCGAGATCCGCAGCGCTCTGATGGGCCAGCTTACGGAGCTGGCGGGCAACGGCGAGCAAGGAATGATACACCTCTATCGTTTGCGCCGGATCTGTCATGGGGCAACCTCCTCTGACCTGATAATAGTTTCTTTTGTTAACAGTTAACAATGTAAACTGATTATACGCCTGAATATTCCAAAAGTAAATGTTACGCTGAAATAGCGGTAAACAGGTTATGCCGGAATGCACAATAAACACCCGAAGCGCCTGTGTGAAGGCAGCTGCGGGTGTTTTTGGAATTGAAATACACTCATTTATATAAGCTCATTCCGGAAGCATTCCGCTTTGTATAATCCGCCCGAACGCCCTCGCGGTCTCCCGGATATCCTCCGCTCCGGCTATGGCCGAGATTACGGAGATTCCGTCTGCACCGGCCCGGATCACCGGCAGGGCGTTATCCAGGGTTATACCGCCGATCCCTACCAGGGGAATATTAAGTCCGCTGCGGCGGAGCGTTTCAATGACAGCCGTCCCTTGAACGGCTTCGGCATCGTCTTTGGAGGAGGTGGGGTAGACCGGACCGATCCCGAGATAATCGGCTCCGTCCGCAATTGCCTGCTGCGCTTCCGCGGGATTATGGGCGGAAACGCCGATGATCTTGTGCTCGCCGAGCCGCTGGCGGATCGTCCGGGCCGGCAGATCATCCTGGCCGGCATGGACCCCGTCTGCATCAAGTGCGACCGCCAGCTCCAGGTCGTCATTGACGATGAACGGAATCCGCTTGTCCCGGCAGATTGCCCGGAGCTGCTGTCCAAGCTCTAGCAGAGCAGCGCCGGTCAGAGCACCGGGACCCTTTTCACGGAACTGGAATAAGGTGATTCCCCCGTCTGCTGCGGCAGATAAAATCTCGGCTGGAGAGAGGCGGCAGTTCACGCTGCCCATAATGAAATATACCTTAAGGAGCTTGCGCATATCCTCACTGTCAATCCGTTTCATAGCTGCTGCCCCCCTGATCTGATACGGTTCCCGTAAGCAAAATGATTGGTCGGCCCTTGTCCTGCCCCGATGTTCAGACTGTCCTCAATGGCTGCCTGAATGAAGGCTTTGGCTGTATGCACCGCTTCATTTATAGAGTGGCCGAGCGCAAGTCCTGCCGCCACCGCCGCCGAGAAAGTACAGCCGGTCCCATGCGTATGCCTGGTCTCAATCCGCGGACTGGTCAGATATTGGAATTCCCGGCCGTCATAGAGCAGGTCCACCAGCTGATCGCCTGCCGGATCATGTCCGCCCTTAAGAACAATGTACTGCGGACCCATCTGATGAAGGAGTCGTGCAGCCTGTTCTCTGTCTGACATTCCATTGATCTTCATCCCCGTGAGCATCTCTGCTTCGGGAAGATTGGGGGTAACCACAAGAGCCAACGGCAGCAGTCCGGTAATCAGTGCCTGCACGGCTTCCTGCAGCAGCAGAGCGGACCCGCCCTTGGCAATCATTACCGGGTCGATCACAAGCCGCTGCTGCCAGCCGTAAGATGTCACCTTATCCGCGACAACACCGATAATCTCACTGCTGAACAGCATACCGGTCTTAATGGCATCTGGTGTCAAGTCACTGCCAATAGAATCCAGCTGCGCAGCAACGGCTTCCGGCTCCAGCGGATATACGCCTTGAACACCTAAGGTATTCTGTGCCGTGACCGCTGTGAGCGCGGACATTCCGTAGACTCCAAGCTCCTGGAAGGTCTTCAGATCAGCCTGGATACCGGCACCGCCGCCGCTGTCAGAGCCGGCAATCGTTAACGCTTTACGTATACGGGTCATCGGGTATTCTCCTTTTAGAGGTGTGTTTTATTGTTCAAGCAGTTGCAGGCGTGACCGGCTGCTGTAGATATCTGGCTTCACCAGGGACAATTGATTCAGGAACTCTATCTGGAAGCTGCCGGGTCCTTGTCCTTCCGCGGCTTCTGCGGCAATCTCGGCTGCCACGCCGTAGAACGAGAGTGCTTCGGCAGCTGCCTCAAGCGCATTCCCGCCGCTTACTGCAAGAAATGCGCCTACTACGGCACTGAGCAGACAGCCGGTTCCCGTCACTTGGGTCAGGATGGAATGGCCGTTGCTGGCGATGTAGGTGCGCGTGCCGTCGCTAATGATATCCTCCTTGCCGGTGATGATCACCACGCAGTTCAGCTTCCGCGCAGCCTTGTTCGCCAAGGCGATCACATCGCCTTCACCTGCTCCGGCATCGACGCCTTTGCTCGCCCAGCGCTCTCCGGCGACATTGGCTACTTCGGCCACGTTGCCGCGCAGAGCGGTCAGCTGCAGCTCACCCAGCAGCTTCGCGGTAACGTCAGTGCGGTACGGTGTAGCACCTGCTCCAACGGGATCAAGCACGAGCGGGACACCATGCCGGTTCGCGGCTTGCCCGGCCTTCACCATTGAAGTGATGATAGCTTCATTCAGTGTACCGATGTTCAGCACGACCGCCCCGGACATCGCGGCAACATCCGCCACCTCTTCCAGTGCGTCGGCCATGAACGGGGAAGCCCCCAGCGCCAGCAGTCCGTTAGCGGTGAAATTAGCCACTACAATATTGGTAATGTTATGTACGAGCGGATTTGCCTGCCGTACCTTGGATAGAAAAGACATGATTATTCCTCCTGAAAGTTTTGATAGCATACGCATCCTTGAGATCATTTCGCAAAACTAACTTCGAAAGCATGTTCTATAAATTAATAAAAGCATCCGCACTGTCAACTTCCTCAGCCAGCAGACCGCCCTCGCTCAGCCATTTGCGCACATTCTCCCAGGAAACGCTAACCTGATAACCGAAGGGCTGTGCACCGGCATCCATCAGCGGCAGCAGAATTTCCAGGCTGCGCTTCTCGATGGCTTCATCAAGCGGTGCGGTGGCATCCTGATGCTCCAGCAGAAGCTTCAGCGCCTGCTCCGGCTGCTTAGTGACGAACTGCTGACCCTTGCGCGCAGCATTCATGAACTTCTGGAAATATTCCGAGGAATTCTGCAGACCCTGGTCACTTGCGACCAGCACCAGCTCATAATAATCAGGAACCCCGTAGTCAACAGGATTGAACGAACGCACAGGATGGCCTTCCTGCTCTAATATCAGCTGCTCATGGTTGATGAATCCGCCCATAATTCCATCCACACGCCCGGTGGATAGGGCAGGGATAAGCTCAAAGCCGACGTCAATCAGCTTCAGGGAGGCGGGATCGCCGCCATCGGTTTGGATCATAGTGTGCAGCATGGCTTCATACAGCGGAATGGAGGAGTAACCGGCTTGCTTGCCTGAGAGCTCCCCGGGCCGGGTTATTCCGCTGTCTGCGGAAACCATGAGATGGTTCAGGGGATGCCGTACCAGAGCGGCAACGGATTTGACCGGAATCTGCTCTCCCCGGGCCATCAGCACCTGCGGCTGGTAGCTGAGTGCCAGATCGACTTGTCCGGCAGCTACCAGTTTCAGCGCGTCGTTGCTGTCGGCAGGCATCTGTATCTCAACATCAAGCCCCTCTTCGGCAAAATACCCCTCACTCTGTGCCGCATACAAAAAGGAATGAACGGCGTTCGGATACCAGTCGAGCATGATCGTCAGCTTATGGGCTGTACCGTCTGCGGCTGCCGCCGGAGCGGATGATGCCGATGATGAGCCGGAGCCAGCCGGCACGTTATTGCCAGCCGACCCGTTATTGCCGGCGCAGCCTGGCAGAACCAAGAGAACAGACAGGAGCAAAACATAAGGCAGCAACTTATAAGGTTGAGCACTACGGGGGTAGAGATAACGGTTATAGCGGATTGGAGTCATGAATAACGTCCTCTTTTCGTCAGAAATAACTTCTCGAGCGTAGCAATACACAGAAACAAAGTGATCCCAAGGGCGGACAGCAGCACAACAGCGGCAAACATCTCGGCACTTTGCAGATTGCCGGCCATTCTCCGGCTGAAATAACCAAGCCCCCGGCTGCCTCCAAGCCATTCGCCGATGGTAGCGCCAATGACGCAGTACACCACCGACAGCTTCAGTCCGGAGAAAAAGGACGGCAGGGCCAGCGGAACAGCAGCCTTGCGGAGAATCTGCCAGCGGTTCGCGCCAAGCGTCAACAACAGCTCGCGGTACTGCTCCGTATTCTTGCCCAGCCCATCGTAGGTGCCGACAACCACCGGGAAGAAGGCGGTCAGGAACACTACGGCAACCTTGCTCCACAAGGTATAGCCGAACCACATGATAAACAGGGGAGAGAGGGCAACCAGCGGAATCGTCTGGCTGATAATCAGCAGCGGATACAGCGCTTTGGCCAGCGGCCTGAACAGATGCATGCCCGTTCCCAGCAGACTGCCGCAGAAGACGGACAGAGCGAAGCCTGTTAGTACCTCAAGCAGCGTTGCAGGCAGGTGAACGCCGAAGAGTAAATGCCTGTCTTCCATCAGAGCAATCCAGATGGCAGTGGGAGCCGGCAGGATGAACGGAGGAATCAGCCCCAGCCGGGACACCGTTTCCCAGACCGCAAGAATCAGCAGCACAAGCAGAATAGCCGGGCTGTACTCCCGCAGCAATCTTCTATAGAAGACGGTTGTCATACAGCTTCAGCTCCAAATCCTGCCGCAGGGCAACAAACTGCGGTTCGTAATTCTGACTATGATGTCTGGGGCGGGGAAGACCGGTGATGAATTCCTGCATACCGCCCCCGGCACCGCCGGTCATCAGATAGATGCGGTCACTAAGCAGAAGCGCTTCTTCAAGGTCATGGGTAATGAACAGCACAGTCTTGTCCAGTCCCGACCATAATTCCAGCAGCCAGCGGTGAAGCTCCCGCTTGGTTATGGCGTCCAGTGCCCCGAACGGCTCGTCCAGCAGGAGCAGCTCATTCCCGGCGGCAATGGTGCGGAGTACCGCAACCCGCTGGCGCATGCCGCCCGACAGCTCATGCGGATACGCAGCCCCCGTATCACCAAGACCGAACTGCTGCAGCATGCTGCGGATCTGAATAACGGCTTCCTCTTTGGAGCCGTTCCGCTTCAGTTCCCAGGGCAGCAGGCAATTGTCCAGTACGGTTCTCCAGGGCAGCAGGAGATCCCGCTGCGGCATATAGCCGACCTGGCCGAGCCGCTCCGAGGCGTTATTAGGCGGTTGCCCATGCAGGGCAACCTCGCCGCTGCCGGGTTCCAGCAGGCCCGCGATAATCTTGAACAGCGTACTTTTGCCGCAGCCGCTGGCACCCACGACGGAGATGAACTCGCCGCGGCGGACCTTCATGGAGATTCCGGAGAAGACCGGAGCCCTTGAAGCTGCGCCGAAAGAATAGGACAGGTTAGCGATGTTGATCATAGGATGGGGAAGCAAGCCTCCTTAGGGAAAAGTGTTTACGCTACGAAAACAAGAAAGACCCATCCATTTCCGGAGGAAATGAATGGGCCTGAAGGTACAGTCAGTTTGCAAAGACGCGGAACCGCTGATACATTCTGCTCCACTTCCCTCCGCTGGTATGATCCAGATCAGGTTCCAAGGGTCCGGAGCTTAAGCTCCGTCTCAGTCGGCCGACTCCCCTAGTGAAATAACAGGTGCTATTGAATTCGTAATTGCTACTTAATATACCATAATTTCCCCGCTTGTAAAGAGCCTGTGCTCAGCGCTTGGAGAGGCCGGTGATGAACAACGCAACAATTCCCCGCGAGATTTCCTCTTTGGAGGAGCCGTTCCGTTTCTGTTCATACAGGTAAAGATCGGGACTAAGTACAGAGATCAGCGCTGTGGCAGCGAAGCGGGGATCGATCCCGATAATCTCTCCATTCGCGGATGCGCGGTGCAGAAGTTCACCCATAATCACTCCGAGCCGCTGGAAAAAAGGATGTTCGAACTGGGTAAGCTGCTTCTTGCCGGTGAATTCGGATTTGATCATGTTCAAGAGCTCCGCATATTGCTCAATGAAACCAACGACCTGCTCAATGCTGCTCTGCAGATGCGCGAGGGCAGCCGTTTCACCAGCGCTGGCAGCAAGCTGCTGTTCCATCCCCGACAGAAACTGCTCGGTGCTGTCCAGCAGCAGGGCCGAACAGATTTCGCCCTTATCAGTGAAGCGGCGGTAGAGCGATCCCTGCCCTATACCGGCCCGTTTGGCGATGCCGTACATACTGACAGCTTCGAGGCCGCTCTCGGTGAACAGCTGGCGGGCCGCCTCGAGAATCCGCTGCATATAAGGATCGGCGGGTTCTTTTGCAGCGATGTCTGTGTTCTCTGTGTTATCTTTGTTCTCTGTGTTCTCTGTATTGTCCGGAGCTGCTGATGTTACAGGTTCAACTTCCGTTTCTGTTTTTTTCATGATATCCCCTTTCATATAAAGTAAATCCTGCCCATAATACAACATTTCCCTCATTCGATCGGCCTAAATCCCAAATTGTTGTATAAAATGCATTATTTCAGCTTGTTCAAGCAGTTTAGCAGAACTATTCTTGTATTTCATACAACAATCCATCCGGAAACCCGGCTATCCATGAATCAAAGCTGCAAAATATACAACATTTATGCCTACAGTGCGTCCTAAGAAATCTCTATTCTGCCGGTAAACGAATCAAGTGTGGGGAATTGGCGTATTCCGCTTGACACATCGGACAATTGTCCGTAGACTATGAAATGCGAACGCGGACAATTGTCCGTTCACTAATTATATAGACAAACCTGCCCGCAGGTCAACGTAGTTGAAGCGGACACTTCAGGAGGAGAAGGAGTATGGATCAGACCTTGAAGCAGGATGCCGATTTCCGGTTATCCGGCATTCTAGTTCCGCTGCTGGCGATTATTGCCGGCGTATTTATGGTCGTGCTGGATAGTACGGCAATGAATGTGGCATTGTCCAGACTGGTAGTGGATTTCAATACAGACCTGCATACGCTGCAGTGGGTCGTAACCGGGTATATGCTGGCGCAGGCTTCGGTCATTCCGCTGTCAGGCTGGCTGTCTGACCGGTTCGGGGCTAAGAACGTCTTTTTGACAGCTGTTATTGTGTTTACGATCGGCTCCATTCTGTGTGCAACGCCAAGCAGTGCAGAATGGCTGGTCGTTTTCCGGGTATTGCAGGGTCTTGGAGGGGGCTGTGTGCTCCCGGTCGGGATGGCTTATGTGTACAGACTGGCTCCGAAGAGTAAAGTCGGCGTTGTTATGGGGATTATGGGAATTCCCGTGCTGTTCGCTCCGGCGATTGGTCCTGTATTGTCAGGCTGGCTGGTGGAATACCACTCCTGGCGCTGGATCTTCCTGATTAATATCCCCATCGGTATTATCTGTGTGCTGATCGGGCTGCGAAAGCTGCCGAATGCGGCGAAGAACACCGTTCCCGGCATGGATAAATTCGGAATGGTGCTCGGACCACTGGCTTTTGCTTCACTCACTTACGGTGTAAGTCAGGGTGCGCAGAGCTGGACCGCGGACAAAACGCTAATCGGGTTATCTCTGGGAGCTGTTGCACTGATTGCCTTTGTCATTGCCGAGCTGCGTTCCAGGACCCCTTTACTGGAGCTGAGGATTCTGAAATCCGTGGATTTCACCACCGGAATTATCGTGCAGTGGATCGCCCAGTTCGGCTTATATGGTGCTTTATTTCTACTGCCGCAGTTTCTGCAGCAGGCCCGCGGCTTCGGCGCATTTGATACCGGATTGACCCTGCTGCCGCAGGCCATTGCTTCCGGGCTGATGATGCCAATTGCCGGAATTCTGTTCGACCGGATCGGGGTGCGCTGGCTGGTGGTTTGCGGACTCAGTCTGGTCTCTGGCGCATTGTTTCAGTATTCCCATGTCGATCTGACCACCCAGAGCCGTGATCTCATTCTTCCGCTAATCATGTGCGGTGCAGGGATGGGGATGATGATGATGCCGATGAATACGCATCTGCTGAACAAGGCGCCAGGCAATCTGGTCAACCGGGTAACCTCACTCACCAACTCCATGCAGCAGGTCATTAACTCACTTGCAGTGTCAACACTGGTTACGATTCTGACGGCCAGAACCTCCGCGCGTGGTCTTGAAATGCAGGAGGCGGCAGCCGCTGCCGGGCAGACGGTGGACGGAGTCTCGAAGGAAGCCCTGCAGCTGGCCAAGCAGACTGTATTGGCCCAAGGCTTTGCCGACACCTTCCACATTATGATTTTTGTAGCTTTAGGCGGCGCCGTCCTTGGACTGCTGCTGCGCAGGGGCCGCAAACCAGAAAGCGGAGGCTCCAGGGAGAAAGCGTTGCCTGAAATCATGCACGGTTAATAGGTGCATTCACTTTCATAAGAAGTAAGGCGGCGATTCTCCGTTACTGGAGGGTCGCTGTTTTGCGTTGTGGATCATTTAGTTTGTCTTCCACTGATGTAGAAATGCAATTTCGGGGCAAGCTAAACTATCAAAAACCTATATAACATAAATCCGATGTTTATTATCGGAAAAAGTTATTGACGGATGTAACAGCTCAGTGTTACGATTCATTTTGCCGGCAAGTCCGGAACATAAAGAGAGATGAGAGGGGATTAATCTTATGAAAAAACTTAGTCTGACAATTATGCTGCTCCTGACCATGGCCGTGGTTGCGGCATGCGGCAACAACAATAACAATAATTCAGCAACAGGCGGCAATGCGGCGGCTGAACCGACTGCGGCGGCTACGGATAGTGCAGCACCTGCTGAGCAGAATAGTCTGGAAGCTGTCAAAGCCAGCGGCAAGCTGCGTATCGGAACAGAAGGCACCTATGCCCCGTTCACATATCATGATGCCGACGGCAAGCTGACTGGTTTCGATGTGGAAATTGCTGAAGAAGTAACTAAACGTCTGGGCGTGGAAGCCGAGTTTATCGAGACTCAGTGGGACGGTATTTTTGCCGGCATGGATGCCAAGCGGTTCGATACGATCTTCAACGAAGTTTCCATTACGGACGAGCGCAAAGTGAAATATGATTTCTCCGACCCGTATATCGTATCCAAGGCTGTGCTGATCGTCAGTGAAGATAATGAAGATATCAAATCATTCGCGGACCTCAAGGGCAAGAAAGCCGGCCAGTCCCTGACAAGTAACCTCGGACAGATTGCAACGGATAACGGTGCAGAGATTGTATCCACAGAAGGCTTCAATCAGGCAATTGATCTGCTGACCTCCGGCCGAATTGATGCAACCGTTAATGACGGCTTGTCCTTCCTGGATCTGAAGAAGCAGAAGCCTGATATCAAGATCAAGCAGGTGGATGAGATTGCAGAAGGCTCGTATAGTGCAGCGGTCTTCCTGAAGGGTAACGATGAGCTTGTGCAGGCAGTGAATGAAGCGCTGACTGCCATGCATGATGATGGCACATATCTGAAGATTTCCGAGAAATACTTCGGTGCTGATGTATCGAAATAAGCTTTCCTGTGTAACGGCAGTCTCAAATAACTTATGGACACAGGGCGGAGCTGGTTGCTTCCGCCTTGCCGTTCCAAGAAGGATGTCAGAACGATGGATGACCGCAAAATACAAATATTTCTCGATTCACTGCTGCCTCTGTTCAAAGCCGGGGTGGCTTTTACCATTCCGCTGACCCTGGTCTCCTTTGCACTTGGGCTTACACTTGCTATAGTTACTGCACTTGTGCGGCTCTCTTCCTGGAGAATTCCGAAGCTGATTGCCGGCTTCTACGTCTGGGTCATCCGCGGAACACCGCTGCTGCTTCAGCTGTTTATTATTTTCTACGGGCTGCCTACGGTAGGTATTGTGCTTGATCCGTTCATCGCAGCTGTGATTGGCTTCACCCTTAGTGTCGGGGCATACTCCTCGGAAATTGTCCGGGCAGCTATTCTCTCCATACATAAAGGGCAATGGGAGGCTGCCTTCTCCGTCGGTATGAGCCGTGGACAGGCTTTGCGGCGGGTGATTCTGCCTCAAGCTGCCCGGGTATCGGTTCCGCCATTATCCAATTCATTTATTAGTCTGGTGAAGGATACATCACTTGCAGCAAGCATCACATATGTAGAAATGTTCAGAAAAGCTCAGCAAATTACAGCCACCACCTATGAACCGCTGCTGTTGTATTGCGAAGCGGGTTTATTCTATCTGTTATTTTGCTCAGTATTATCGGTGCTGCAGAAATACCTGGAGAAGCGGCTGGACCGGTATTCGGCCAGTTAAGGAGGCATACCCATGATTGAAATACGTGATTTACATAAATCCTTCGGTCCGCTGCAGGTCTTGAAGGGGGTTGATCTTACCGTTGAGCATGGCCAGGTGATGGTCATTATCGGACCTTCCGGCTCCGGCAAAACCACCCTGCTGCGCTGCTTCAACCTGCTGGAGACTCCCGACAAGGGCAGCCTGGCTCTGAATAATATTAAGCTGGATTTCACTCCCGGCGGCAAAATTCCACAGCGTACCGTGCTGTCTCTTCGCCAGCAGACGGGAATGGTCTTCCAGTCCTACAATCTGTTCCCGCATATGACGGCGCTCGGTAATGTAATGGAGGGCCAGGTGACCGTTCAGAAGCGTTCCAGGGAGGAAGCCAGAACGAAGGCGCTTGCCCTGCTGGACAAGGTAGGGCTGGCCGACAAGGCGGATACCTATCCGCATCAGCTGTCCGGCGGCCAGCAGCAGCGTGTGGCGATTGCCCGGGCGATGGCGGTCGAGCCGGAGGTGCTGCTGTTCGATGAGCCAACCTCGGCGCTCGATCCGGAGCTGGTCGGTGAGGTGCTGAAGGTCATCAAGCAGCTGGCCCGGGAAGGAATGACGATGGTCATTGTTACCCATGAGATGAAATTCGCGGCCGATGTGGCCGACCGGATCATCTTAATGGATAACGGGGTCATTCTGGAGCAGGGAACTCCGCAGCAGGTGCTGGAGCAGACGAAGAATCCGCGCGCCCTGCAGTTCCTGAACCGGCTCAGCGGAGAAGACTAAACGAATGTGGGCATTAATGCAAAAAGGCAGTCCGGGAGGGGAATCCCGGACTGCCTTTTCTGCTTGTGAATTCATCATGCGCGGGGGAGTGCACGAAGGATTACTCAGCCATTAGTTAGTTCTGTGTTGCTCCATCACTGCGTGAGTTCAAATAGTCCAGTGCGTTGTAGAGCATAATTGCCGCTTCGGCGCGGGTGAGCTGGCTCTTCGGGTTGAACTTGCCGTTAGCATCCAGTGTATTGATGTTGTATTTCAGGGACCGCTGGATAGTGCCCTGGTAGGATGGCTCAAGCGCATCTGCATCGGCGATGTCCACCGGCACGATGTTGATCATCGGCAGGTTGCCTGCCTTCTCAACGCCCTGAATCAGCAGGCTGGTGAACAGCTCTTTGGTAATCGGTTTGGATGGATCAATATCAGCGGGAATATCCACGTCATTATAGTGTGCATTGATGAAGGCTTCTGCGTACCAGGCGTTGTCTTTTACTTTGGAGAAGATCGCACTGGCTACGGGAGCCTTGTTGAAACTGATTGCGGCCAGGCTAAGCTGGAGTCCGCCCGTGATAAACTGAACGCCTTGTGCTGTAGTTACAGTGGATGCGGGCAGAAACTGGGTATCCGATATCCCTTTGATCAGGCCCTGCTGCTTCAGAGAGTTGATTTTGTCCTTACCGGTTACACTGTCAATATCCTTAAAGCTGCTGCCGGCTGCAAAAATTTGTCCGCCGAAAGAGAAGGTAAGAAGCGTTACGGCTGTAAAAGCTGCGATCGTGTTTTTTTTGATACTCATCTGAATTCCACCTCTATTGTAGGTTGTACCACTAGATTTCACGCTGATCCGGTGATTGTCCGTTACAGCACGGCGTAACCGTTTCAACTTGACTCTAATGACGCAATGACAATAAAAAAGGTTGCAGACGTTTTACATCATTTCCTGGAACAGCAGGTTGCGGTAAGGGTATTTACTGAACCGGGTTCTGAACAGCAGCGCGATCCCGCTGTCTTCAATGGTTACGGATTTCAGCGAATCTGCTGTGACGAGGCTGCGTACCATCGCTGTTACCGCACCGCGGTCTCTGCGCCGGATGGCTGCAGCCAGACTCTCCGCGAAGCAGTTATTTACAGAGAGCTCCCGGTAGAGCGGAATAACGGCCCGTGCGATGCTCCGGTGGGCTGCTGTACTGAAGGTGAACTGGACCGTGCCCGGCGGAATCGTTGTTCCATTCGTGTAGAACGCAACCGGCAGCGGAAAAGGAAACGAGATGAAATAGCCGATGCCGTTCGTCCCATAATTCTCTACCCTGGCAAGGGTGGGAATTCTGGCCAGCAGGCTGCCCATCAGATCAAGATCTGCGGAGACAACAGCGGTTGTCCAATCAGCGGCATAACTGCTGTTTCCGGCAATTTTCCGGTAGAACGGCAGCATGGCCGTGGCTACTCTGCGCAGTACACGGGCTGTTACAAGCCGCTGGGTCTGCTTAGGTTTTATTTTCACCATCCGGATCATCCTCACTTATAAGAGATTTAGTCTATATAAGGTATGGAGGGAGGGCGCACTTCGGATTGGGCGTAAGACTAGCCGGCAATAATATAATCATAATCCGCAGAACCTATTTATACGTTTTTGGGGAAAAGTGATGTTATACTGGTGTCAGGCCTTTTCTTTGACGGACAAGTTTGTTATGCTTATATCGTAAAGATTACTAATTATTGTCGGGAATTGTTCAACTTCCGGAAAGGTGGGAACCCGGGTGAACCGAGTAGCAAATATCAGCCAGCAGTTTGCGGCGCAGAATTATAAGCTTACGCCTCAGCGCGAAGCTATAGTAAGAGTATTACTGGACAACGAGAAGGATCACTTAAGTGTGGAAGAGGTCTATATGCTGGTCAAGCGCAGTTATCCGCATTTGGGACTTGCGACCGTATACCGTACCTTAGAGCTGCTGTGTGAACTTCATATTGTAGAAAAGATGAATTTCGGCGATGGCGTTGCCCGCTATGACCTGCGCGGTGACGATCATGTTCATATGCACCACCACCTGATCTGCAGTGTATGCGGCAAGCTGGAGGAGATTAAGGATGACTGGCTGCTGGACCTTGAAGCGCGGCTGGCCCGTGAGTACGGCTTCAGTGTGACCGATCACCGGCTTGATTTCAAAGGCACCTATAATACCTGCAAGGGAAACGGCTGCAAGGGCGATAAAGAATGCCGGGCTGTATCCTGAGCCGCAGCTGGGGCACATTCAAAGACGCATGGCTGATTTAACAGCCGGCGTCTTTTTGTTTGACTGCAGCGGAGAATCAGCGCATTTGCGACTTATGGAGCAGGGATATGACGCTGGTGCACATGCTATAATGACGTTATGCCAAAAAAAGTGGACCATGATGAACGCCGTAATCATCTGGCGGAGGCGGCTTGGCGGATCATCCGGCGTGATGGTCTGGAAGCTGTATCCGTGCGGAATGTTGCCAAGGAGGCAGGCATGTCGCTGGGATCGCTGCGGCATTATTTTGCCAGCCAATCCGAGCTGCTTGCCTTCTCCATGAGACTGGTGAGTGAACGAAGTTATCAGAGAGTTGAGGTCTTTCAATACTCGGGGAATCCCCGTGAGGACGTGGAAAGGCTGATTCATGAATTAATGCCCATTGATGAAGAGAGGAGGGCGGAAGCGGAGGTCTGGCTGGCTTTTGTCGGACGGGCAGCAGCGGACCCCGCCATACAGGCGCTGAAACAGGAAGTACATAACGGGCTGTATAGCGGCTTCTGCCAGATGATGGAGTACCTGGATGCCGTGAATCTGCTAAGACAGGACCTGGATCTGGACCGGGAAATCAAGACGCTGCATGCATTAGTAGACGGATTGGTCGTCCATAGTGTAATCTATCCCGAAATGGTAACACCGGAAGATATGATTATGCTCATTTCCAGTCATTTCGACAAGCTGATGGCTTAAGTACCCGGTCAAACGCGGATGAATTTCCAAAAAAGATTGAACCTGTGATTCTTCTATTAACAGGTTCAATCTTTTTTAAATTTCGGAATCGGCAGCCCGCCGCTGCTACGGCCGGTTCGGCACAAAGGACTTGATCCAAGTCCCGAAGCTTCCGGGATTGCGGGTCTGTACCAGAACGACGCCTTCGCCGCGGAACCGGCAGACCAGTGCCTCCCCGCTGGTTAAGCTGTTCAGCCAGCCGGAGGCTGCCTTTTCCACCTTATAATCCATATAATCCGGCCAGGCCACGAGGTGGCCGTTATCAATGATCATTTCCTCGCCAGGGCCGAGGTTAATGGCGTGAATGGCTCCGAAGGAAGAGAGGAAGACCGTACCTCTGCCGCTGATTTCTACAATGAAGAAGCCTTCGCCGGAGAATAAGCCGCGGGTCAGATTCTGCATTTTGGTGTTCACTTGAATACCGTGGGTTCCAGCCAGGAAACCATCCTTCTGCACCATCAGCTTGTACGAGCCGTCCAGCTCAATGGCCTGAATATCCCCGATTGCCCCTGGTGAGAGCAGCACTTCACTCTGTCCGCGGGTGGCGGTCAGCTCCTGGAAGAAGAATTTCTCCCCGCTCAGCATCCGGCCGAGTCCGCGCATAATACCGCCGTCTACCGTTCCTCTCAGCTCCACATTCGGCGACATGGCGACCATCGCCCCCATTTCCGCCTTCACACTTTCTCCTGACTCCAGGACTACCTTCAGCATGGCAAAAGCGCCGTCATACAGCACATCGTATTTCATTAATATCTCCTCCTGATTCTGCCTATTCCATTCTAAGTATAACTGATGACTTTCTTCTGCCAGACACATGTACCTTGTCCATCAAGAATACTGTAACAAGCTGTACCGCTGCAAGCTGAGGACAAGGCAGTGTAACTGACCACAAAGGAATAAACTATTATAGTTAATTATACCGGGCAGCGGTATAGTGATTATGTTAAAATTAAACTAACAGTACCGCATGTACTGAATATGCTTATAACAAAGGAGTGTTGCCGCTTATGGCACGTACACGCACACAAAAAGCTCTGCTGAAGGCAGAACGCTCCGGCACCTGGTGTGCCGAAAGAAACCGCAGGATGAATCAGGATTACGGCGCCATCTCCCAGCATGTACGGACGACACCCGGCAAGCGCCAGCAATTGAATAAAGTCAAACACAAGGAGCGGATCTATAGTGATGGCGCTCCTTTTGCATGCCTACTGGTCTCGTGACCTTACGCCTGCGCCCTGCTATGGATACGGTACTGCTTGGGTGACATTCCGAACCGGCTGCGGAAGACACGGTGGAAGTACGTATAGTTGGCAAACCCGCAAGTTTCAGATACATGCTCCAGCGGCATCGGGCTGAAGGTGATCTTCTCCCTGGCCATATCCAGCCTGACGTCATTTACATATTTCACAATCGTAGTGCCGAACGCTTCTTTGAACAGATGAACCGCGCGGGAGACGGAAATATCGACATGGCCGGCCACATCCTCCAGACGGAAGGCGTACGCGGCATGCTCCTCGACATACTGCTTCATCCGGTAAGCAAGATAGGCCTTGGGTGAAATTGCCGGCTGCTCGGACATCAGCCTGTCAATCTCCATACATAGAATCTGCAGATAACACGCGGAGATATCCGGTGAAGAATCTGATAGACGGCGCTGCTCCAGTACAAGCTGGCGGAACAGGCCAAGAATATGGTCGCTGAGCGGCAGCCGGAGTACAGCCGGGCGATGCTTGCGTCCCCACCATTCTTCAATCCAGGGGCCGCTGCAGAAAATATGATAGTCGCCGCTCTCAATCCGCGGCTTGCCGACAGGGTAGACTTCCTTGTCGATACTTAAGTAGTAGGGATCGGTCGGTGCGAAGAGCATCAGATTGCCGCTCTCGACAGTAGTGATGACTCCGCCTTCCATCGTCCGGCTGCGTCCTTCGGTCTGGAGGCGCAGCAGATAATACTGGACGCCTTCGCTGCGGGACATATGAAACGGCTTGCGGTGGAAGGAGAATCCGGCGGATAGGATGTGGCAGGCTGCGTTAGGTGTCATGAGTCCTCCTGTTGTTAAATGATAAGCAGATTGTTCATGTTTTAATCATATTATTCATTTTATTATATACGCTTTCATATTACCATGTACCTAAGCAAAAAACATACAAATGATGTGGGGGAGGCTGTATTGCGGCTCTGATCGCTACATAGGCAAACACTGGAGGCAGCGGATGACAGATAGACAGCTATATTACATCCTATGTTTACAGCCCGTTTGTTCAGGTGGAATGCCTGGCATAGGTGCGGGGCAAAGGGCGGTGGCGGCAAGATCAGTCGGACTCTCGGATCAAACTTAGGAGTGAGAGCAATAATGTTGAAGGTAGGACTTCAGCTGTATACGCTGAGAGACGAACTGGAACAGGATTTCGAAGGGACAATACGCAAGGTTGCCGAACTGGGCTACAGCGGTGTGGAATTCTTCCACTATTTCGGCCGGACGGCCGGGCAGGTGAAGGCACTGCTTGAGGAAACAGGACTCGTGGCTCTCGGAGCGCATCGCCCGTACGATGTTATGCTGAACGATACGGAACAGGAAATCAGCTTCAATCTGGAGATTGGCAACCGCAATCTGATCGTGCCTTTTCTGACGGAAGAACAGCGTAATTGGCCTGAAGTGGCTAAGAACCTGCGGCTGATCGGCGACAAATGCCGGGCAGGCGGGGCGGTTCTTTCTTATCATAATCATGATTTCGAATTCACGGAGAAGGTGGGCGGCCGCACAGCTTTTGACTACCTGTTCGATGAGGTGCCTGCTGAGCAGCTTCAAGTGGAAATGGATACATGCTGGGTGTATTATGGCGGATATGATCCGGTAGAATACATCAATAAATACGCAGGACGGCTGCCGATCATCCACCTCAAGGACCTGAAAAAACGCGAAGACGGTTCTCCGGAGACTGTGGTCTTGGGTGAAGGCGAAGTCAATCTGGCTGCAATTATTGAAGCAGCCGCGGCGGCTGGTGTGGAATGGGCAGTGGTTGAACAGGATTATTGCAGCCGTTCACCGCTTGCCAGTGTAGCTGACAGTTTGAATTGGATCAAATCATATGGTAATCAAGGAGGAAATATTCATGTCTAACAAACTCAAAATTGCTATTATCGGTTGCGGTGGTATCGCAAACGGCAAACATATGCCAAGTCTTTCCCGTCAGAGGGATGCCGAAATGGTGGCATTCTGTGACATCGTAGAAGAACGTGCTCAAGAGGCTGCCAAGACTTACGGAGCGGAAGGCGCTGCTGTATTCACCGATTTCCGTGAGCTGCTGGCTGCCGGCGGATTCGACATCGTGCATGTATGCACACCAAACGACAGCCACTCCGAGATCACTGTGGCCGCCCTCGAAGCCGGCAATCACGTGCTGTGCGAGAAGCCGATGGCGAAGACCACTGCCCAGGCGAAGGAAATGCTGGATGCCGCCAAGCGCACTGGCAAGAAATTATCCATTGCTTATCAGAACCGTTTCCGTGCAGACAGTGATTATCTGAAGGGGCTGTGCGAGAGCGGAGAACTCGGCGATATCTATTACGGTAAGGCTATTGCGCTTCGCCGCCGTGCCGTTCCGACTTGGGGCGTATTCCTGGATGAAGAGAAACAGGGCGGCGGACCGCTGATCGATATCGGTACACATGCACTGGATCTGACGCTCTGGCTGATGGATAACTACAAACCGCGTATGGTTGTAGGCTCCACCTTCCACAAGCTGGGCCAGAAGAAGAATGCGGCGAATGCCTTCGGTCCATGGGATCCGGAACAGTTCAAGGTTGAAGATTCCGCATTCGGCTTCATTACAATGGAGAACGGTGCTACAATTGTGCTTGAAGCCAGCTGGGCGCTGAATGTGTCAGAATTTGGTGAAGCCAAGACAATGCTCGCCGGTACGGAGGGCGGAGCAGACATGAAGGATGGCCTGCGTCTGAACGGCGAACGTGCCGGACGCCTGTACGAAACCAAAGTTGATCTTGGATCAGGCGGAGTAGCCTTCTACTCCGGTGCTGCTGAGACTGAAGCTGACCGTGAAGCGCGTCTGTGGCTGGAAGCGGTAAGAGAAGATAAAGATCCGGTTGTATTGCCGGAGCAGGCTTTTGTTGTTACCCAGATCCTTGAAGCAGTGTATGAATCAGCACGTACCGGACGTGCCGTTTATTTTGACGGAAGTTCTGACAACTAAGAGCATCTCCGGTTCACGCGACTATTAGAGAAAACAGGAGTGGAATCCATGAGTTCAATCAAACATACTGTAGTTATCGTTGGTTACGGCGGAATGGGCAGCTATCACACGCAATTAATTAAAGAAAGCGACCGCGTGATAGTGAGCGGAGCCTTCGATCTGCTGGAAGAGCGGCGCGCGCTGGCTGCCGAAGCAGGTTACACCGCTTATTCCAGCTATGAGGAAGTACTGGCAGATCCGGAGGTGGACATTATTCTGATCGCAACACCGAATGATGTGCACAAGGATATTGCTGTTCGTGCATTTCAGGCGGGCAAGCATGTGGTCTGTGAGAAGCCGGTGGCCATGTCTTCGGCCGAATTCACCGAGATGCAGGCAGCGGCAGATACGGCCGGACGTGTGCTGATGGTGCACCAGAACAGACGCTGGGATGAGGATTTCCGCGTAATCAAGGAGATGTATGAGAAGGAGACGATTGGATCACTCTTCCAGCTTGAGTCCCGGGTGCATGGTGCTAACGGGATTCCCGGCGACTGGCGTCATGTGAAGGCGCAGGGCGGAGGGATGCTGCTGGACTGGGGCGTTCATCTGCTGGATCAGCTGCTGTTCATGATTGACAGCAAAGTCACAAGCGTAAGCAGCAGCCTGAGCTATATTCTCGGCAATGATGTGGATGACGGTTTCGAGGCCAGCCTGCAGTTTGAGAATGGGATCAAAGCCATCGTTGAAGTCGGAACCACCAACTTTATCACGCTGCCAAGATGGTATGTGAAGGGGCTTGAGGGAACGGCTATTATTGAGGACTGGTCTCTGAGAGGAAGAATAGTCACCCGCAATAATGCATCCGAGAAAATAGAACCGACACCGATCCGTGCAGGTGTAGGGTTAACCAAGACGATGGCTCCGCCATCGGAAGGCTCGACAATTGCCGGAGACCTGCCGGCGGCGTCTGAGCTATCCTCCAGCTTCTATGATAATCTGGCTGCTGTAATCGAAGGTACAGCTGAACCGATTGTCAAGAACGCTGAAGTGCTGCGTGTGCTTATTCTGATTGAAGCTATCTTTGAAGCGGCAGAGAAGAATGAGACCATCAAGAATTTCGATATCTACGGTGCATAACAAGATACGAGAACTGATCAGGGAGAGGTGGCAACATCAATGAAACTTGGAGTATTTATGGTATTGTTCGGCGGCCGCAAGCTGGAGGAAGCGCTGGATTACGTAGCATCCAAAGGGCTGAAGGCAGTTGAGATCGGCACCGGAGGTTATCCCGGCAACAGCCATTGCGATCCGAAGCTGCTGCTTGAGAATGAAGCAGCGCTAAAGGAATTCAAGCATGCAGTAGAATCCCGCGGTCTGATTATCAGTGCACTTAGCTGCCACGGCAATCCGCTGCATCCGCAGAAGGAGCTGGCAGCCAAGGACCATGAGGATTTCGTGAACACGGTTAAGCTGGCACAGAAGCTGGGTGTTAAGGTTGTGAATACCTTCTCCGGCTGTCCCGGCGATCATGAAGGCGCGAAATATCCGAACTGGCCGGTTGCGCCATGGCCGAATGATTACCAGGAGATTCTGACCTGGCAGTGGGAGAACAAAGTGATCCCTTATTGGACGGAGCAGGCTGCTTTCGCAACTGAGCATGATGTGAAGATTGGCCTTGAACTGCACGGAGGATTCTCGGTGCATACGCCAGCTACGCTGCTGAGACTAAGAGAAGCTGCAGGGGAAGCCATTGGCGCGAACCTGGACCCGAGCCATATGTGGTGGCAGGGCATTGATCCGGTACAGGCGATTCATATTCTGGGCCGTGAAGGCGCAATTCATCACTTCCATGCGAAGGATACGGTAATTGATCCGGTCAATGTCAACAAGCATGGCCTGACCGATATGCAGTCCTATACGAATATGCTTGACCGCGCCTGGCAGTTCCGTTCCGTAGGCTACGGACATGATGTCAAGGTGTGGGCGGACATGATGAGTGCGCTCCGCCTTGTAGGATACGACTATGTGGTCAGCATTGAACACGAAGACGGCCTGATGTCTATTGAGGAAGGCTTCTCCAAGGCTGTAGACAATCTCCGCCAGGTACTTATTGAAGAGCCTCTTTCCGAGATGTGGTGGGTCTAACAGATGGAGAGCTTCACCAAGGTCAAGCTGAATGACCGGGAGCTGAGTCTATTAGCAGCAAGCGCCTTCGGTGCAGATGCAGCGGTTGTCGGCAGCAGAGAGCTGACCGGAGGTTTTTTTAATACAGGATATGATCTGGAGCTGAGCGATGGACGGTCGGTCATCCTTAAGGTTGCTCCTGGGCCGGGGACAGCAGTGCTTAGCTATGAGAAGGATATTATGCGTGCTGAAGTCGGAGCGCTCCGCCTGGTCCGTGCTGCAGGCGGGATTCCTGTGCCTGAAGTCTACAGTTATGATGAGAGCCTGCTGCTGATTCCATGCCCTTATTTCTTCATGGAGAAGATTGAAGGTGAGCCGTACAGTGATGTGAAGGAGAGCCTGTCTCCAGAGCAGCGTTCTTCCATTGAGTATGAACTCGGGCGGTACCAGCGTCTGATCAATGAGATTAAAGGGCCAGTTTTTGGATTATTCGGTGCAGATCCTGCCGGAGGCGGAATGTCCTGGAGGGAGACCTTCAAGGCGATGCTGCTGAATGTGCTTCAGGATGCTGTGAGACTGGATGCCGCGTTACCTGCATCGCTGCCGGAAATTGAGCAGGCGCTGGGGCGTTATCTGCCGGCGCTGGATGCAGTGACGCAGCCGCGTCTTGTACACTGGGATTTGTGGAACGGTAATATTTTTGTGCAGGATGGCAGGATCGTATCCATTATTGACTGGGAGCGGGCCATGTGGGGTGATGTGCTGCTGGAGTATTATTTCCGGCATTTCGAGAACTCGGAAGCGTTCTATGAGGGGTACGGGACAGCTTTCAGCAGTCCGGACGAACTACTGCGGAAGCGGCTGTACGACCTGTATCTGGATCTTATTATGGTTATTGAGTGTTATTCGCGCCAGTATAAGGATGAGAATCATGTAAACTGGGCCCACGAGAACCTCGCGGAGTCCTGGAAGCTGTTCTCATCTGTAATCTGACTAGACAAACAGGAGGCCGGTTCTCTTCGGAGATCCGGCCTCCTGGCTGTTGTTGGGTACATCAGAGCAGATGGATGTCAGTCTGCACTTAGTACTCAGTACCTGTTCCTGATGGTTACGACCGGGTTGATGTCTGCTTCGTAATCAACGCCGCCAGTCTCGAAGCCGAACAGCTGGAAGAACTCACGTCTGTAGCCGTCCAGATCGGAATATTGATAGACATTCTCCGTGCTTAGCTTGGGCCAGATGCGGTCCACTTCTGTCTGCACAGCGGGGCTCATCTCATGATCATCAATCCGGATGCGCCCTTGTCCGTCTACCGGAGTCCCTTCCGGGTTGTACAGGAAACCGGTATACAGCCGGTATGCTTGTTCGATGCAGCCTTCGTGCAGTCCCTGTTCCTTCATAACCTTGTAGAGAACGGAGATGTAGAGCGGAACTACAGGGATCGCCGAGCTGGACTGGGTGACCAGGCCCTTGCTGACTGCTACATAGGCGCGGCCTCCGGTTGGTGATAATTGGGCATTCAGCTCTAAGGCTGTGGCTTCCAGATGATCTTTAGCCCGGCCGATGGTGCCGTCACGGTAGACGGCCTGTGTTAGCTCCGAACCTATATAGGAGAAGGCGAGAGTGACCGCATCTGCCGCCAGAGCACCGGAATTCCGGAGCGCTTCAATCCAGAGCTGCCAGTCTTCTCCGCCCATCACATGAACCGTCTCATCGATTTCAGCTTCGGTGGCCGGTTCAATCTGTACCGTGCTTAGTTCTCCGGTATGGAAATTGACCGTTGTATTGGTATAAGTGCTGCCGATCGGCTTCAATACTGACTGATGAACTTCTCCGGTCTCTGGGTCTGTTCTGCGTGCCGAGGCTACGCTGTAAATGACAAGATCAACCTGTCCGAGCTCCCTGCGGATTAACTCTATGGTCCGTTCTTTCGTTTCAGCGGTGAAAGCGTCCCCGCATACGCTGTAGGAGCGCAGGCCGGCTGTATAGGCCATTTCCTCAAAAGCTGCGGAATTATACCAGCCTGCGGAGGCCGTCCTCGTCTCGCTGGCTGTGCTGGGTCTATAGACACCTACAGTTGCTGCTCCTGCACCGAAGGCTGCAGCAATCCTGACTGCAAGTCCATACCCGGTTGAAGCCCCGATTACGAGTACATTGCGGGGGCCTGTAAATTTTCCCTGATTTTGTACATAGTTCACTTGCTGCTGTACCTGATGCGCACAGCCTGCGGGGTGGGCAGTCGTACAGATGAAACCGCGCGTTCTGGGTTTTATGATCAT
Organism: Paenibacillus sp. FSL R10-2771; assembly: GCF_038000205.1. Lineage (NCBI taxonomy): Bacteria > Bacillati > Bacillota > Bacilli > Caryophanales > Paenibacillaceae > Paenibacillus > Paenibacillus sp. FSL R10-2771. Next base: position 3,766,669 of record NZ_JBBOBM010000001.1, on the reverse strand, counting down.
TATAATATTTACCTCGCTTTCATCGATGGTTGCAGGGATTGTAGAATCGAGAGGAGTTGCCTGATTCGGAGTGAGTATTTTCTCATGGTGAACCTCTCAGGTGATCCTTATAATGAAGTGAAGAAACATCTGAGCTCCCAGATCAGGCTGTATGAATGCTATATTGATCTAATTTACTTCATTGAATGTTATTCCCGCAAGTAAGGCAGGGACGACGGGCAGCAGAGAACATACCGGATGACAACTTTCCCGCGAAAGGAGACGGATGTTATGATGTTGAACTGGCTGCAAATACATATGGACGTAACAAGCTTGCTCTGGCTGCTGCCTGTATTCTTCATGTTTCATGATTTTGAGGAAATTCTTACAGTTGAGGCATGGGGGAACAAACACGGTCCAGCTATAACATCGTCGCTTTCCCCGTCATTGCAGAAGCGCCTGGCGCCTATGATGGGCATGACCACCAGGAATTTTGCTATGGATGTGCTCTTCGTGTATATTCTGATAGTGGGGGTAACCTTCGTTGCGGTGTTTTTAGAGTTCTACTGGCTCTACTTAGCCGTGCTCGCTGTGTTTCTGCTGCATGTCTTCACACATTTGGCACAAAGTATTGTTCTGAGGCTGTATACCCCGGGTGTAGTGACTGCTGTGCTCGTAGCATTGCCGTACTCGATATATGCTTTTTACCGCCTGCTGTATGAGAATGTTGTCAGCGAAGCTGACATAGGGTGGTCGGTGCTGCTCATGCTGATCCTGACACCACTGCTTGTATGGGGCATGATGAAGAACAGGACAAGACATAACCGCAGCTGAGAATGATGATTTGTTACGGTGACGTTTTCAGAAAAATCTTGACGTGACCCCCTAATGATAGATAAAATAATATTATTGCGTGTTTTTTGGCTACTGAGAATTATTATCATAATTTGAAAAGAAGCAGAGAGGGTGACAGGATGGAGCGCCTTTTAGAGGTAAAAGACCTAGCTATATCATTCAGAACACGCGGAGGAGAAGTCCAAGCAATCCGTGGTGTCAGCTTTCATGTAAATAAAGGGGAGACTCTGGCGATTGTAGGCGAATCCGGTTCCGGTAAGAGCGTAACCTCGCAAGCAGTCATGAAGCTGGTTCCTCAGCCTGCGGGCGAATATAAGCGTGGACAGATTCTGTTCGATGGACAAGATCTGATCGGCAAGAATGAGAAGCAAATGCAAAAAATCCGCGGTAAAGAGATCGGTATGATTTTCCAGGATCCGATGACCTCGCTGAATCCGATGATGAAAGTCGGCAGACAGATTACCGAAGTACTGTTCAAGCACGAGAAAATTACAAAAGAAGCTGCTTACAAACGCGGCATCGAGCTGCTTAATCTGGTGGGAATTCCTTCACCTGAACGCCGTTTCCAGCAGTACCCGCATGAGTTCAGCGGCGGGATGCGCCAACGTGTCGTAATCGCTATGGCACTTGCCGCTAACCCTAAGCTCCTGATTGCCGATGAGCCGACAACCGCGCTTGACGTAACCATTCAGGCACAGATCCTGGATCTGATGAAGGACCTGCAGAAGAAGATTGATACAGCGATCATTTTCATCACCCATGACCTTGGGGTTGTGGCGAGAATGGCAGACCGTGTTGCCGTAATGTACGCTGGTCAAATCGTTGAAATGGGCACAGCGGAAGAGATCTTCTATGATCCGAGACATCCGTATACTTGGGGCTTGCTGGCTTCCATGCCTAGCCTTGAGAGCAAGGGTTCCCTGCTTACAGCGATTCCGGGAACACCTCCCGATCTGATCAAGCCGCCTAAGGGTGATGCCTTCGCACTGCGGAGCACATATGCCATGGCGATTGACATGGAGAAAGAACCGCCAATGTACAAGGTTTCCGATACTCATCTTGTGAAGTCCTGGCTGATGCATCCGATGGCACCTGCGGTAGAACCGCCGGATGTCGTGAAGAAGCAGCGCCGCGTTTTGAGCAATGCCTATCCGGAGCCGGTTCTCGTGCAGAACAGCAGCGAGTATTAAGAACCGGGCTATAGCACATACTATTAAGATTAGCGTCAGGCCGATTGCGGCTTGGCGCTTTTTTGACGATTCAGGAAGCAATGAGTTTCTTCGAAGGTGGACGAAGCTTAAAGTTACCGCAAAGAACATGCCCGGCCGATCTGCCTGACTTTAAGTTTATATAAATATAAAATAATACAAATATATATAAATAAAAGTATTGACTAATTTGTCATTGCGCAGCAAAATGTAAGGGTATACATAAGGGGGTTATAAGTTGAGAACAAGAACGCTAACCGCTTTGATATCCTTAGCTTTGCTGTCTGCCTGCAGTGGCGGGAATGCTGCAGGCACACCTGAGTTTGAGAATGTATCGGTACACGATCCATCCGTGATCAAGGCTGACGATACTTTTTATGTGTTTGGCTCGCATTTGGCTTCGGCCAAATCCAAGGATCTGATGTCGTGGACTCAGATTTCCTCCGGGGTAACGGATGACAACGTGCTTATCCCCAATGTAACGGAGGAACTCAGTGAGACTCTCAGCTGGGCACAATCGGACACCCTGTGGGCGCCTGATGTCATTCAGCTGGCGGACGGGAAGTTCTACATGTACTACGATGCATGCCGGGGAGATTCTCCGCTGTCGGCACTCGGCATCGCAGCCGCTGACAAGGTCGAAGGCCCTTATAAGAATAAAGGAATTATTCTTAAATCTGGTATGGCCGGCACCGGAGATGACGGTGAGGTCTATGATGCTACCGAGAAGCCTAATGTAGTAGATCCTGATGTGTTTTTTGATAAGAACGGCAAGCTGTGGATGGTATACGGTTCGTATTCCGGAGGCATCTTCATTCTGGAGCTGGACCCGGCTACGGGCTTTCCGCTGGCAGACCAAGGGTATGGCAAGAAGCTGCTGGGGGCGGATCATGCCCGGATAGAAGGGCCTTATATGCTGTACAGTCCGGAGACGGATTACTACTACTTGTTCCTGTCTTACGGCGGGCTCGATGCGAATGGCGGCTATAATATCCGTGTTGCACGCTCCAAGAACCCGGACGGACCGTTTGAGGATTCTGAAGGCAAAGCTATGATTGACGCGCGGGGGACGGCTGGTGTTCTGTTTGATGATCCGGCATATGCACCTTACGGAGTGAAGCTGATGGGGAGTTATGAGTTCCTGAACACGGATCAGGAACCTTCAGCCAGCGGTGCAGGGTATGTCTCTCCCGGACATAACTCGGCATATTATGATGAGAAGAGCGGGCAGTATTATCTGATCTTCCATACCCGGTTCCCGAATCTTGGCGAGCAGCATGAAGTGCGGGTACACCAGATGTTCCTGAACGAAGCGGGCTGGCCGGTAGTGGCGCCCCACCGCTACAGCGGGGAGAAGATCGGCAAGTACTCCGGTAGGGATGTGGCCGGCGAGTACAAATATATCAATCACGGCAAAGATATTACTGCAGAGATTGTAGAGTCGCAGCTCCTTAAGCTGAATACAGACGGTACGATAAGCGGCGCAGTAACAGGTACATGGAGCCTGGGTGATGAGCATAGTGCGAAGCTGACTATAGACGGGACGGAGTACAGCGGAGTGTTCCTGCGCGAATGGAATGAAGCCACTGGAAGTAATGTAATGACATTCACGGCATTGTCGGCGGAAGGCATCTCAGTCTGGGGAAGCCAGGTTTCACCGGAGAACAAGTAACGTTACATTCCCCGGTGGCTATGATCATATGAAACAGCGGCAGCAAAGGACGAACTATAGTCCCTGGCTGCCGCTGTTTTTTATTATGGAGAACTTTTTTTGTTCCCTATTGCCAATTGAACGATAATCTGAAGTACGATGATGCCAGCCAAACCATAGAATGCTTGTACGAAGCTGCCCGTAGCATCGTAGTACCAGCCCATGGCCAGCGGCCCAAGCGCTCCGAGAATATAACCGCCGGATTGGGTCATTGCAGACCAGCTACTGGCTTCCTGGGCGTTGCTTGTTTCATCAATGGGCAACATTAATGCAATAGGGAACATTCCGCCCGCACCAATACCGAGCGGGACCGCCGCGAGCCAAGGGCTAACGGATAGGTTCAGCATCAGGACACCGGTCAACTCCATTAACGCACACCCGACAAGCCAGAATACACGTCTTTGGTAGCGGTGTACAAGCATGGGTATGAACAACGTAGAGGGCAGCGATATCAATGTGAATAAGGTTTGGATGTTTCCGGCCGTCTCCTGGCTGTACCCCTGGCTTTGGATGGCTGGCGCGAGCCAGGCGGTTAAGGAATAGAAGATCGCTGCCATCAGCCCGAAGAATAGGGTCAGCACCCAGGCACGCCTGTTCTTCACCGGAAGAGGTGCATGAAGTACACTCTTAGTTATACCGGATTGCCGGTCTGTGTGCGCAGACCAGGCTAACCGCAACCAGACAGGCAATGCAATGGCTGCGGGGAATGCCCATACAGCCAGTGAGCTCCTCCATGATCCCCCCAGCAGATGCTGAAGCGGAACCGATAGTCCCACACTAATGCTCGCCCCTGCCACCATCGCTGTAGAGTAGATCCCTACCATGGCTGCCACCCGGTCAGGGAAATGCTGTTTGATGAAGCTGGACAACAGCGGTCCTGCCAAGGCGATCCCTACACCCGACATAAAAGAAGTGAACATCATCAATGGAGTTGTGTCCACAAACCAGCGTAATCCCGTACCCAGCCCGATGAGGATTAGAGCCAGAACAATGGCCCCTTCATTTCCCCACCTTCTGCTTAATCTAACGGAGAACGGAGCAAATAGGCCCATGCATAATACCGGAAGTGTGGTTAACAGACTGGCGGTAATCCCGCTTATACCCAGATCATTTTGTATGGTGCTCATTAGAGGAGAAATGGATGTAATAGGCGGCCGTAAATTCAGTGAAGCCAGGATAAGCGCCAAGACGATGTAAAAAAGTTTCATTCTGAATCTCCTCGTGGTAGTAGTATTGTGGCTTTCACCCGTGAGCATGAGCCCGTGACAGAGCATTGGGGGATGCACGGTTAAGTATAGAATCATTAGAATGATTGAACAATATTATTGTTTCTATTAAAATGATTACTAAAACCAATGATTGGAGGTGGCTGATATGGAGATTCGTCAGATGGAAAACTTCATTGCGGTGTGCGAGGCGCTTCATTTCACACGGGCAGCTGAGAAACTTGGCATATCCCAACCTACGCTGAGTCAACAAATACGTGCGCTGGAGGATGAACTCGGCGTTCCCTTATTCGACCGGGTCGGCAAGAGGATTGTGATGACACAGGCAGGAAACCTGTTTCTGGAGCACTGTGTACAGATGATCCGTCATTTACAGAATACCCGGGATGCATTAGCTGAATTCCGCAATGATCAGCGGGGCCGACTGGTAATCGGTGTTCTCCCTTCCGATCTGGACTACCGGATTACTCCTTTGCTGGCAGATTTTCATACCCGGTTCCCCAAGGTGCAGCTGAAGGTTGTCTCTTCGGTCTTCGTCTTGAATCAAGTGCTGGAGAATGAAGTAGACATCGGCATCGACGTCTCGTCTGCTCCTGATGACCGGCTTGTACGCATTTCTTTGTGCAGTGAAGAATATGTGCTTGTCGTTTCCGAGAATCATGATTGGGCGAAGCGAAGCTCGATTGGTATCCGGGAGCTGCGTGATATCCAAACGGTGATGTTCCCCGAAGGATTTACAGGCCGAGAACTGGTGGATAACTATTGCCGTAAATATGGCTTCAGCTTAAATACGATTATGGAGATCAGTTCGGCCACTTCCATTATTAGCCTGGTAAAAGCCAATGTCGGAGGAACCCTGCTGCCGTATCCTCTGATCCAAGCGATGAATGAACCGACACTGCGCTGCATCCGAATTACAGACGATCCGCCATACCGTCACTTTGAGATCATTCACCGGTCAGACCGGTTTCTGACTCAATCGGCCAAGGCATTTATTGAGAAAACTATTGCGTATTTCAAATGATTTGTATGCAGATCCTGATAGGGTAACTTTGTATAAAATCATGCCCATAATACAACATTTCTCTGATCCTAGCGGCTGAAATTCAAGATTGTTGTATAGAATGCAGGATTTCAGCGTTTTCAAGCGGCTTAGCCGGATTATTCTTGTATTTTCTACAACAATCCTGCCGAACGCCCGGCTATTTATCGGTCAGAGTTGCAGAACGTACAACATTTAGGTCTAGAGTGCTTCCTAAAAGTCTCCATTCTGCCGGTAACGAATCCAATGGCAGGAATTGTCTCCTGTGTTCCAGTCCCGTTGTGTGACCGGTAACTTGTATGACAAACAGCGGGTCTCCGCCTGGAGATCCGCTGTTATTGGTAACATTCTATTCTCAGGCCATTGAATGCCGCAACTTCATCCTTACTTAATCCTCATACCTGCGCAGCACAATGACCGCATTATGTCCGCCGAAGCCAAAGGAATTGGAGATCCCGATCTTCAGATCCGCCTGACGGGCATGGTTAGGAACATAATCCAGGTCGCACAATTCGTCAGGCTGCTCCAGATTGATTGTCGGCGGAATCAGGCCCTCCTGCATGCTTTTGAGCAGGGCGATAGCTTCCAGGCCGCCGGCTGCACCAAGAGCATGTCCGGTCATCGACTTGTTCGCAGTGACCGGAATCCGGTAGGCGTCCTCACCGAACAGCTTCTTGATTGCCATGGTCTCCGAACGGTCTCCGACGATCGTACTGGTCGCGTGGGCACTAATTACATCCACCTCTGCCGGAGCGATTCCGGCCTCTCTCAGCGCCAGCTTCATCGCCTGATAGGCACCTATGCCCTCGGGATGAGTGGCTACCATATGATAAGCATCGGAGCTGGCCCCATAGCCGGTTACTTCACCATAGATGACAGCATTCCGCTGCAAGGCATGGGAGAGGGACTCCAGGATGACAATGGCGCCGCCTTCCCCGATGACAAAGCCGTCCCGGTGCTGGTCAAAAGGCCGGCTGGCCTTCTGCGGCTCCTCATTGCGGGTGGATAGGGCGGTTGCATTGCCGAAGCTGGCCAGGGCAATTTCGGTCACCGCCGCTTCGGCACCCCCGGCGAGGATCACATCGGCTCCGCCGTAACGGATCAGGCGGAAGGCTTCGCCGATGGCAGTATTACCAATCGAGCAGGCAGTGACCGGCGAGAGGGTCGGCCCTAAGGCTCCGAGCTTAATGCTGATCATTGCTGCTGCCATATTGGAGATCAGCATCGGGATCAGGGTTGGACTTACCCGTTCCGGGCCACGCGAGCGCAGCAGATCACCCTGCTCCATCAGGGTCTGGATGCCGCCTACTCCGGAGCCTACATAGACACCGAGCCGTTCGCGGTCAATCTTGTCCAGTTGCAGGCCCGAATGCGCCCAGGCTTCCTCGGCAGCGGCAAGCGCGAACTGGCTGAACCGGTCCATGCGCCGCGCTTCCTTGCGGCCGAATCTGGCGTCAGGATCGAACTCTTGTACAGAGCCGGCAATTTTGGTCTTGAAATGTGTTGTATCAAAAGTAGTGATCGGCGAAATTCCCGATTCACCAGCAGCCAAGCGGCTCCAGAATTGTTCTACGGTATTGCCAAGCGGCGAAATTACTCCCATCCCTGTGATCACTACGCGTTCCATATGATAATCCTCCTAAAAGTTATGTGAGCATAAACTTAAGTGTTGTAAGTATAACCGGATGCGTTCTAGACCTATTGTTCCACTTAATTTATCCTATTACAAGTTGTAGTTTATACTAGTATAATTACTACTACACTAATAGGCAGACCAACCGGAAGGCAGGGAGATACAATGTCCAATCAGAACAGGCTGCAAGCATTATCCGATTTCCTAAAATCCAGACGAGCGGCCATCTCTCCGGCAGCGGCAGGACTGCCGGAAGGCTCGCGCAGAAGGACGCCGGGGCTAAGACGCGAAGAGGTGGCACAGCTGGCCGGGGTCAGCAATACCTGGTACACGTGGCTTGAGCAGGGGCGTGATATTAAAGTATCTCCATCCGTTCTGGATTGTATTGCCGCAGCACTGCGGCTGACCAAGGATGAGCGGAGCTACTTATTTGCCCTGGCCCTGGATAACGGGCCGGGAAGTATGATTTATCCTCAAGAGGAGAGCTCAGTGATTCATCCGTCCCTGCAGAAGATCCTGCAGGAGCTGAAGAGCTGTCCGACAATCATCTCGGACCGGCACTGCGGCATTGTCGGCTGGAATGAGGCGGCCGCACATGTGTTTCTTGATTTCGCCAAGCTGCCGCCGGAGCAGCGCAATATGATCTCCCTGTTATTTGTACGGAAGGAATTTAGACGGCTGGCCGTGAACTGGGAGCAGTTTGTCCGGGGGTACCTGTCGATTTTTCGCGCCTATTACGGACAATATCTGGAGGACCGCTGGTATGATGAATTCATTGCGGAGATGAAGGAACAGCATCCGGAGTTCAATCAGCTATGGGAGGAGAGCCGGGTAAGCTCCGCTCCGGACGTAGTACTGGAGTTCCGGCATGCCAAAGCCGGCAAAATGCTGTTCCATTTAACCTCGCTTCAGGTGCAGGGCAGCACGGATCTGCGCTGCAGCATCTACACCCCCGCCGGAGATTCCAATACAGAATCCAAGCTGAAGCAGCTGATGGCGCCTGAACCGCAGGGTTGATAGATATTTTTTATGGATTCATAAAAAACTATAAATATGCAATATCGAATTTGACGTTTATACTCCTTATATGATGAATCAATTCCTGCGGGATCGTAAAAGGAGCAAAGGTCAATGGCTAAAGTAACCGGATTGGAAGGCGTAGTTGCCGGAGAAACTGAAATCGGATTGGTCGATGGAGAGAAAGGACATTTGGTATACCGCGGATATTGGGCCAAAGAGCTTGCGGTAAGCAAAAGTTACGAGGAAGTAGCTTATTTGCTCTGGAACGGGCATCTGCCGGATGCAGAGGAGCTGGCGCTGCTGAAGGCACAGATGGCAGAGGAGAGAGTCATTCCTGAGTATCTTTGCAGGATGCTGGATCTGTTCCCGGCTTCGGTACCGCTTATGCTGGTGCTGCAGAGTGCAGTTGCCGCACTAGGCGATAAAGAGAATACAACCTGGCCGCCAACGCTGAAGCAAGCGGTACGTCTGACGGCTGTTCTACCAGCAATCATCGCGTACAGAGCCCGCAGCCTGCAGGGCCTGGCACCACTGGATTCGCTTCCTGAGCTTGGCCATGCTGCGAATTATCTATATTTGCTTACAGGAAAGCTGCCGGAGGAAGCCCATGTCAAGGCGCTCAGCGCTTATCTGATTCTCTGCATGGAGCATGGCATGAATGCTTCGACTTTTGCCGGGCGGGTAGTGCTCTCGACTGAATCCGATATGTGCGCAGCGGTATGCGGAGCTATCGGAGCGATGAAAGGGCCGCTGCATGGCGGTGCACCTTATGAAGTCATCTCAATGCTGGAGGATATCGGAACGGTAGAGCGGGCAGAGCCTTGGCTGCGCAATGCGCTGGATAACGGGACGAAGCTGATGGGCTTTGGACACCGCATCTATAAGACCAAGGACCCCCGTGCAGAAGCACTGCAGATTGCCACGCTGGAGATGATCGGGAAGGATGCATCCTTTGACCTTGCCCTGCATGTAGAAGCCACGGCAATTGCACTGCTGGAGGAATACAAACCGGGCCGGCGGCTGTTCACTAACGTCGAGTTTTATGCCGCAGCCATTCTGAAGGCGCTGCAGCTCTCACCGGAGATATTTACTCCAACGTTTACGGCTGGTAGAATTGTCGGCTGGACGGCCCATATACTGGAGCAAGCGGCCAATAACCGGATTTTCCGCCCGCAATCTACTTATATCGGACCGATGCCTGAATCAGAGGTTGTATCATAACAGCACACAAACATCCCCGGCCGTCAAACAGCCGGAGATGCTGAACAAGGGAATGTTAATGAGAGAGTATGAGGGGGGATACTCTGACATTAGATTTAGAAATCAGAGGTTGCAACTTCGATGGTGCCGAAGACTGCGCCTGCAGCTGTGCTGAGAAGAGCAGCAACAAGCAGCAGGTTTACAGAAACTGTGAGACTGTTCAGCGCAGGAATAGTATAAGTGACGACTGGAGCATTGACTCTGTAAAGAACAAGGTCCACAGGGAAACCGGAGTTGTTATTTACAGTTACAGCCGCGTTGATGCCTCCAGCCAGATTCTCATAATAAGATTTACCAACGCCTGCAGCCAGGTTGAAGAATTGTTGCGGTAACAAGATTGCCATGGTAATGACCTCCTTTTTCGTTTGATAGGATATCATATTCGCCGAAACTATGATTGCTGTAACGTATGTCTTGGGAGATTAGCACATTTTAATAGGGCGATGAGAGTTAGAATTAAATAGAAGAAGAGCCTCTACCCATGGCGGGCGGGGGCTCTTTGCGGTTCGATTACTCTATGGATTAGGTCTATGACCTATGAAGCTGGTTTAATATATGCCTTATCTTTGGACTGTCTGCCGTAGAATCGGTATAGGATAAGCCCGAAGAGCATTCCGGCAAAAGACATGGCTGCTACGCTCAAATAGAGGACAATATGGTACACTGGAAGTAATTCTAGTGAATGGTAAGGAGAATGACAACGATGAAGCTGGTGTCCTGGAATGTAAATGGTCTGAGAGCTTGTGTAAACAAAGGGTTTAACGAATATTTCCGGGAAAGCGCCGCAGACATCTTCTGTGTGCAGGAAACGAAGCTTCAGGAGGGTCAGATTGTTCTGGACCACGGTGAGGAGTATTCGCAGTACTGGAATTATGCCCTCAAAAAAGGATATTCAGGTACGGCCGTCTTCACCCGGATTAAACCGCTGTCTGTCAGATATGGTCTCGACAAGGAAACCGAAGACGAGGGAAGAATTATTACCCTGGAATTCACAGACTTCTATCTGGTGAATGTATATACTCCGAATGCCAAACGGGATCTGTCGAGACTGGATTACCGGATGGAATGGGAGGATGAGTTCCGCAATTATCTGCTGAAGCTCGATGCGCATAAGCCGGTTCTAGTCTGCGGGGATTTGAATGTGGCGCATCAGGATATTGATCTCAAGAATGCCAAATCGAACCGCGGGAATTCAGGCTTCACCGATGAAGAACGCGGAAAGATGACAGAGCTGCTGGAGGCCGGGTTCGTTGATACTTTCCGGTATTTCTATCCTGAGCTTGAGGGTGCCTACAGCTGGTGGTCCTATATGCCGAAGGTAAGAGAGAAGAATGTAGGCTGGCGGATCGACTATTTCCTCGCTTCCTCGCGGCTGGCCCCGCGCCTTCTGGATGCAGGGATAGAGTGCAATATTCTCGGCAGTGATCATTGTCCGGTAGTCCTTCATCTTGCTGATGCGGCGGAAGTGTAGATTTATTCGTTGTACAAAAGAACATAAAAGAACAGAGGCGGTATCCCGGGTTGCGGGGTACCGCCTCTGTTTGTGATATCAATCGGATTCCCCGGCCGTGTCAAGAAGCGGCGGACGCCGGTGCTTCGTGGCCTGTTCGAAGCTGTATGCAATGCCGGTCAGCACGGCTTCGCTGAAGGCTGAAGCGGAGAAGGTGACCCCCTGCGGACCGTTGGTGATATAGCCTCCCGGTGCAGTTATCCCGGTAGTGGTATATCCGGCAGGTACTGTAATGAGCGGATAGCCGGCTCTGGCTGCCAGGTCAGTGCCGTGAAATCCGGCAAACATGATGGCATCCAGACCGTAATGCTCCAGTGCATAATCGATGCCTTGTCTGCCAGCCATGGACCGGGAGAATTGCAGCTGCTCCAGATATTCCTGCTCCGTAATCCCGTCTCCGGAAGTATCCAGCCATTCAAGCGTTCCCTGACCATATTTCAGCGCCTGTGCGCTGTGCTGGTTGTTGAATTCGATTAACTCCTGCAGGGAATGCACCGGGATAGAAGCAGGCAGGCCGCTTAAATAACGGTTTAAGCCTTTTTTGAATTCATATTGTAGTATAACAGCATTCCACTCGGCATTCTGGCAAGGAAGCTCAATAGGATCAATGACTTCAGCTCCAAGTTCTTTAAGAACAGCTATGGCAGATTCCATCAGGAGCAGTGCCTCCTCATCCAAATCCTTATAATAGAATCTCGGGATACCAATCCGTTTGGATTTCACGTATTCAATATCCAGAGCGGCAGTATAATCCTGTCTGCCTGCTGTCCCATCGGATGAAGCGCTGTGGGGATGCTCTCCGGTACCGGCAATGACACTGAGGAGCAGTGCAGCATCCGATACGGTTCTGGCCATCGGACCGGCGGTATCCTGACTGCCGATCCCCGGTATAATCCCCGCATTGCTTACCAGCCCCCACGTAGGTTTGATGCCGGCAAGCGAGTTCTGGGCAGCCGGACAAATGATGGAACCCGAAGTTTCCGTGCCGAGAGCGGCAGCTGCCAGGTTAGCGGCAACGGCCGCAGCACTTCCCGAGCTGGAGCCGCCAATGAACAGCTCACCGGGCCCGTAAGGATTCAGTACCAGTCCGCCGCGTGAGCTGTATCCCGCCCACATGGTGGGCGACATGAAGTTGGCCCACTCCGTCATATTTGCTTTTCCCAGAATCACTGCACCTGCAGCCCGCAGCTTATTAATGACTACGGCATCTTCAGCAGCCCTGTAATCTGCCAATGCCAGCGCTCCCGCACTGGTGTGCAGCTTGTCCGAAGTAGCGATATTATCCTTAACAAGTACAGGAATCCCGTGCAGCGGACTACGTACTCCCTTGTCCCGGCGTTCCTGATCAAGCATCCGGGCAATCTCCAGTGCATCCGGATTAATCTCCAGTACAGAGTTCAGCAGGCTGTCATACCGGTCAATCCGCTCTAAATACAGCGCTGTTAACCGCTCGGAAGTTAAATTCCCCTGCTCCATTTCCTGCTGCATGGCCGTTATATCCGCTTCAATTATCCATTCCTGCCACTCCCGGGCGGGGGAGTGAATGTTGCTGAGGGGGCTGCTGCTAAGGTCTGCATCATTATTTTTCATGGCTGTTTTCTTCCCTCTATACATAGTATTTTAGTTGGCCAGCGTCTCAGCGGCAGCTGCCGGCTGCGGGTCCGGCCAGGTAATCACATTGTGTGTCCGGCTCCACTCTTCGTAGAATAGCGGGCGGTCACGCTTAAACATCCGCATCAGCAGATGAATGAAGAAGATCAGATCGGCAAGCGAGGCTGTAATTCGTATAACCGTAGAACCTGCAGTGCCGAAATTAAGCATTAAGGCAGAATCAAGGGACAGGAAGTTTATTCCTCCAAGCAATCCATAGAGTAGTCCATACCTTATCCACACCATCCAGAGTTTGAGCGGACCACCATCCGCACTGCCCAGCCGGATACGCACCACCCATTTGCCGAGCGTCCGCCCTCCGGTTAAGAGAGGAACGATCAGGAAATACACCATACTGACTGACCAGAATGAAATATTCAGAGATAGCAGATTGAGCAGAAGTGCCGCTGCCATCCATAGGACTGCATCCAGCAGGCAAGCGAGGCCTCGGCGTGTGTAGGTAACCTTTTTGGCGGATAAATCCTCCTGGCTGTCCAGCTGTTCAATCCGCGGCAGCAGTCCGGAGATCCATAAGGCAATCCGGAATCCGGCTATTCCGCCGAATGTATTGGTGATCAGGTCATCGACATCAAAGATCCGGTAAGGATGGTCGAAGAAACCGTAAATCCCGGTAATCTGTGTTATCTCAAACAATAGCGATAGCCCGAAAGAAAGCATGATGCACACGACCCAGCGGGTCCGGAAATAGTAGCCCAGAAACAGCCCGAAAGGTAAGGTCAGCACAACATTGAAGGCAGCCAGCAGGAAATCCGTTTCGCGCAGTACGTTAAGATAGCTTGACGGATCATTACGCGAGAGATGCGTATTGCGCAAGATGTCCTGAATGAACTGCAGCGGCACAGGCTGGAGCATATGCCCGGTAGGCGCAGCGTTATGGCGTGAGTCCGGCATGGGCAGCAGCACCAGGAAAAAGGCGTTCAGCAAGTATAGGAGCAGCAAATAGAGGATGAGCGCCCGAATCTTGTTGATATAACCGTGCCGGCGGTATTGAACGATCAGGAACGGCAAAGTGAAGAGCAGCGCCGCTAACGGAAAAGCCATAAATGCATAAGAGATCGGAAAAAGATAGGATTGAAACATGGTTCACCTGCTGTCTTAGTTTTTGTCTGAACGATTTCTCGATAGGATGCTAAGCATTATGTATGAGACCCCGGTTCTTAACGTTGCAGACTATTTCCCCTATTATAACTTGCTTGAACCGACTTCAGTATAGAATTAAACCTGGCTTAATCCATGGAATTAATCATTCTATCCGTTCTTTCCTGCATACATATGAGGAGAGGAGCGTGAGACAGGATGGAGAAGAAGGTACAGCAGTATTATAAATTGAAGACCAGGCAGAAGGAGCTGGAAAAGGAGCTGGCCGGGCTGAGGCAGGATATTCTGGCCTATTTTGCTGAACAAGGCAAGGCGGAGTCGGTTATCGGCAGCTACAAAGTGAAGCTTGTCACGCAGAACCGGAAGGAATATGATGATGATAAGCTTTACCAGACATTGTCAGATCCGGAACTGTGGAGGCTGCTCTCCAAGGCAGACCCGGCCAAAGTAGCGAGTCTCACGAAATTGAAAGTGATTGACGAAGAGAAGATTTCGCATACGTATGATGTGAAGACAATTACGCTGCTCAGGTGGATAAACAGTAGATTCTGCGGTACCGGAGGCGGAGGGGGAATGCACTTTCCGTTTCCGGCGCAGCAGGGAGATTAATATGATTGGAGGGGGATGGAAATGAACAGGACAAGGACCGGAATGAAGAAGGCCCGGTTTCGCCTCGTTGCGGGAGTGCTGCTCATTATCGCTCTAGGATTGCTTTCCTTTTTTTACAGGGAGATTTCTTCCGGACTGGAGAAGCTGCAGGCATGGCAGAAGGTATTTAGTCTAACGGTTCATGCTGCAGACGGAACACCGGAGCTGGCGCAGCCGGATCGTGAGGCTTCTTATGGAAGCTACCGTGTCACCGACAGCAAGGCACCCGGCTATACGCTAATTGTTAATGCTGAAGATGCGGATGAGATCAGGCTGAGTGCAAGTACGGGCAGCTTCATACGCTGGAATGCGCCAGACTATAAGGTGAACCAGGCTGGTAAGGAGATTACGATAGCGCCGGGTGAGACGATCTATTGGACTCCGCTAACCGGAGAATCACCGGAGAGAATTACAGAGAGTGAGCTGACAATGTCTGCTTACCGGCATAACTCGGTGTTCAGCGAAGCCCGGTTTATGATCCGGAGTGATGAGAGCGGCGTCTATACAGGAAAATGGGCTGAGGGGGATTAACTGATCGCCACATGCCCTTTTTTGCGTTAAAATAACAAGTGGGTTTGTTCAAAGTAAGGCAAGAATCATTCACAGACAGAATAGATACGGAGGAAGAGAAGACATGAAGGATTTTGATCTGATGCTGGAGAAATATGCAGAGCTTGTGGTAAAGGTTGGCGTGAACGTGCAGCCAGGGCAAGTGCTGATGGTGCATGCACCGCTTGAGACCGTGGAGCTTACCCGGCTGATCGTAGGCAAAGCTTATGAGGCAGGGGCTAAATATGTGCTTGTGGACTGGGATGATGAAGCGGTTACGCGCATCCGTTATGAGAAGGCTTCTGAGGATTCCTTCGGATATTATCCGCAGTGGCATGCGGACATGCTGGAGGGGTTCGCTGAAGAAGGCGGGGCTATATTACATATTAAGGTACCGGACCCTGAGCTGTTCCGCGGAATTGATTCCGCCAAAGTCTCCACAGCGGTTAAGGCTGCTGCTGTAGCCCGTAAGAAATATCAGAACTATACCCGCAACAACCGAATCAGCTGGTCGCTGGTCAAGGCACCTACGCGTGCCTGGGCGGACAAGGTATTCGCTGATCTGCCTGAAGAGGGCCGGATTGAGGCAATGTGGGAAGCGGTATTCCAGATGAACCGTGTGGGCAGCGAGGACCCGGTTGCTGCTTGGCGCAGTCATATCGGTGACCTGAAGCAGAGCCAGGAGCGGATGAATGCCAAACGGTATAAAAGCCTTCATTACCGTGCACCGGGCACGGATCTGCGCGTAGAACTGCCTGAAGGCCATCTGTGGCGCGGCGGCGGCGGCGAGAATGCCGGCGGTGTATATTTTGTAGCGAATATGCCTACGGAAGAGATATACACGATGCCGCATCGCACCGGAGTCAATGGTACTGTCAAAAGCACCCTTCCGCTTAATCTGAACGGACGGCTGGTGGACGGAATTACGGTTACCTTTACGGACGGCAAGGTTACAGCCTATGATGCCGAATCCGGGCGTGAGCATCTGACCTCGCTGCTGGACACGGATGAAGGGGCCTCTTATCTTGGGGAGGTGGCACTGGTGCCGCATGACTCTCCGATCTCCCGGCTGAACAGAGTGTTCTATAATACCGGGATCGATGAGAATGCATCCTGTCATTTCGCCCTGGGCAGTGCGTATCCGGTTAACATTGAAGGCGGGACTTCCATGACAAGCGAAGAACTGATTGCCAGGGGAGCCAACGTCAGCCTTACGCATGTCGATTTCATGATTGGCTCGGCGGAGCTTGATATTGACGGGGAGCTGGCCGATGGGACCATTGAGCCGGTGTTCCGCCAAGGCAACTGGGTGCTGTAGCCGGAGGATATCCGGCGGCGGCTAATTAGCTGCGTTCCACAAGTAAGGCCGCATTTTTTCCCGGTCAGCGGGGAATGCGGTTTTTTTTGTGATAATAATTGCCGCAGGATAAAACTGTTTGTGATACCTCTCCGTCTAATTCATGTAAAAGTGATGGAGAGGAGAGGGAGAGATGACGATGTCCGGGGCTGAGATGAAGCGGGTTACTGCCGCTGTGCCGCATGAAGAGACGGATTTTGTTAAAGCGGTTATGGAGCACAGTGATCAGCTGTATCACATTGCATACAGTTATCTGGGCAACCGCAACGATGCGCTGGAAGCCCTGCAGGAAACAACCTGCCGGGCCTGGATGAAACGAAGAACCCTAAAGGCCCCCCAGGCCTTCAAAACCTGGCTGATACGGATATTAATCTATGTCTGCATTGACGAACAGCGGAGAAGGAAGAGGGCGGTCCCAACCGCAGCGGAGAACATGATGGAGCCGGTCATTCATAACAGCACTCATACTATGGAGATGCAGTGGGCGCTCTCGCAGGTGAAGCTGAAATACCGTCATGTGCTGCTGCTCAAATATTACAATGATATGACCTTGGCTGAAATCGCCGTCCTGCTTAAGAAGCCGGAAGGGACAGTCAAAACCTGGCAGCACAAAGGACTGAAGCAGCTTAGGATGATTATGAAGAACCGGGGTGAATGGAATGAACAGTAGCAGGGAAGAACAGGCGATGTTGTCTGATGCAGTCCGTATACACGAGGCAGCTGAAGCGGACGCCGGAGGCAATGCGGTCAGAATGGCAGTTCAGGCGGGAATGGAGAGCGGACGCAGGAGAAGCTGGCAGGGCAGATTCACCAAAGGTTCCTTTATCGGCCTGGCTGCCGCTGCGGTTGCCGCAATGATCCTATTTTTCATTCCAGTAATCCACGATTCTGCATCGCATACTGCCACACCTCCTGGAGTAGTGAATTGGGGAGAGCTGGAAAAGTTTAAACGGCTCTATTCTTTTGATATGGAAGCGGCGACTCTGGATTCAGCTATACGGCATGATTATATCCAGATGATTAATCAAAGTGCCGCTAGCGGAGATTATAAGATTACATTGAATGCCGTTACAGCGGATGAGAACCGCATTATCTTTTTGTACACAGCAGAAGTGGCTGAAGGCCAAGAGGTCTATGGTACCAGCAGTGCACGAATGAAGGATATATCGACAGGACAATATTTGGAGAACGGTGGCGGAATCGGGGGCAATGCGACGGCTTCTGGCCTGCTCAATAACCGTATTTATTACGGCCGAAGAATTATTAATCTGGACCGGAACAAGCCGTTCCCGGAGCAGCTGGAAGCGGATTTCCAGATCGCCTCTGTGGACACCGGCAAGCTTGGCCAGCCGAAGACAGGGACAATTGTAGCCGACATGCATTATTCCCCCAGACTCAAGGTCAGCTTCAAGCTGGACCCGAAATTCAAAGAGCAGCAAACCGTTATTGTTCAGCCGGAAGAAGAATTCGTCCTGGACGGGATCGAAGTGACACTGGAGAAGGTGGAAATCTCACCTCTGATGATCCGGACGATGATTAAAATTAAGAATGAGTCAGATATTACCTGGCAGAACAGGCAAAATATATTTGAGGTTGTATACGGGAATGAAATTCAGTCGATTACAAAATATGGAACTGTCCATCTAGGAATGACGCTGGGTTCCGGAACTTATGAGGGCTTTGAACGGAGCTTCGGCAGCAATCTGCTGGATCAACCCGAGTCCCTCAATTTGATTCTGAAGACGGGCACAGGTAAGAATGCCAAGGAAATTAACCTGCCCATTCTGCCGTAAAATAGGATGAGAAAAGGCTGACCGCCGGTATCTTTAGCGCGTCAGCCTTTGTGCTGTGTGACTTGTGAAGTGTCAAAGTTAACACTCATTCAATCCGGTTATTAAACCGGAAGACAAGCATATTTCCGTCGAAGGTCTCTCCGGTGCGCTCTGTATATTGACCCTGCGTATAGCGGGAGACCGTCTTCCGCCAGAATTTCTGACCGGTTATATTCCTCGCCGCCGGATTGGTGAACAGCTCCCATTCGCCCCGGAACCGTTCAAATACCTCCACAGCCGCTTGCTCCGCAATACCATTCCCCCTGAAGGGCTGCAGCAGAAAAAAGTCATTCACGAAATAATTAACCTCCTGCCCGCAGTGCGGCGGAGTGGCAATCAGTGCGAACCCGGCCGGCAGTGAATTCACCATGATCAGAAAAGCGTAGAGAATCCCGGGTTTCTCCCACCAGATATTCTGCACTTCATACTGGTCTGCCAGTGTGCGGCATTCGTCATCATCCTCAAATATACCGTGCCGGTTAGGGGTATGTCCTTGCACAAGTCCGTAATGTCCCGACAAATCATGCAGATAGAGCGGATACATATTTTTGATAATATAGGCTTCATTAAGCCCGGTAAGCTTAACTTCGATGTTCATCTGATATTCTGCCTGCTTTCTATGCGTATTGGGTAACAACAACTATTAAAACTTTATACCGGGAGTTCTATTCTTTCTAGTGAGATCTCTGTTATAAAATAAACTTTATCTATTGTGCTGCAGCTTGGCTGGAAATGATAACGATTATCAATTAGAATGAGAGTATTATATTTTGAGCTGACTGCATCAATATTTAAGCCCGGTGCAGCAGCTTTTTCAGGAGGAATAGATCAATATGTACGTGCAAACCAGATCCATCGTTGTAGAAAAAGGCAACAGTAGCACCGTAGTAGAACGCTTCAGCAAACAGGGGGCACTGGAGGAAATGGACGGGCTGATCGATGTCAGCGTGATGGTCAATAAGAAGAGTAAGGAGCATGAAGAGGTTCTCCTGCTGATCCGCTGGGAATCGGAGGAAGCCTGGAAGAACTGGGAGAAGAGTGATGCCCATCTTCAGGGCCACAAGAACAGCAGAGGGCAGGAGAAGCCTGCTTATATCATTAGCACTACAGTAAATATGTATCATGTACAGACGGTAAAAGAGGGCAAGGCCTACGGGAAACGCTCCTAAACCGGGCTAATTCAGAATGCCTTCTCTGGACAGCAAACTTGATATTATGCGGTATGCTGTGCCAATGACCTCGTGCTATGAGGGCAATTATGAATTGGGCCGTAAGGGGATAAAGTTGCCTGACGATCTCTCGATGATCGGCTATGATAATGCTTTTTTACCGAAAATACGAATGCGCCGCTTATCACCATACGTCACCGGTACGAAGAAATTGGAACGCTTGCCGCTGAATTGCTGATTGAAATTATGAATGGGGGAGCCGGAAGAAGTCTGCGGCTTGCTCCGGAACTTTTCAGACGGGATACGGTTATTTGTGTGAATTGATATTTAAATGAAAAAAAAGGCCATGCAGCTGTTATATCAGTGCATGGTCTTTTCTTCTGAACCAGGGCTTCAAATAGAAGCTCCTTCATAGTCTGGTATTTAATGTGTGGAGAGCAAGCCGATAAAAGTTACCGGGCCAGCCGAAAGCTTGGTTTTGGTTTTACCGTCATTGCTGAACCGGTACAAACAATCGTTGTCTCCAGCGTTAATATAATATATACCCTGGATATCGTTTGTAATTACGGAGTAGTCAGATTCTACACCCGCCATCTTGGTCAGTGTTGAATCGGCATTCAGTACATAAGCATCGGTTTTGGTATAAAAAATGGTAGTAAGCGTGGTTCCATTCTTTACGGTTTGGACATTGATAACATTAGTCAGTGCAAGTGCCTTGGATGAGGCTATTTTGCCATTTGCAAGAGTGCTGATATATGCTTTGCCCTTGGAATCCACATATGCCAGTTTGGTATTGCTTAACTCGCTGATGCTTAGGACACTATTCTGGCTAAGTTGAAGGATCTTTCCGTTTTTGTCGATCAGGAAGCCTTTGCCAGTGCTGAAATTGTTCTCTCCTTTTGCATCAAGTTTAATCCCTTTGTTAAACAGGAAGTAATTATTGGACCAGGTGCCAGCGTACACTTCATTTGAATCCAGCGGACTTTTGGCATTGGCTGCTTTGGGAGCCCCTCCGCTTAAGGGAAGCGTGTAGAGCACCTTAGAATTAAGGGAATATTCTGTTTCACCAGGAATAGTGTCAATCATCAGGTTTAAGCTGGCACCATACGGGTGGATGAAACTGGCATCCTGAATAGCTCCGCTGGCGATCCATTGAATGGTTCCGCTCCCGTCACTAGGCTTAGAAGCTACCCAGGTAGTGGTTGTATCCTTCAAGGCATTATAGTAGATTCGTCCATTCAGGACGTCAAAGCACTGGAAGTTCGCATCTGCATTGTCTGCGACCCGCGTAAGCTGGGTATCATCTTCAGCATTGGCTGAAGTCCGGTAGATGCTGCCCGTGTCATCCATGAAGTACAGGAAGTCACCATCGATCAGGAAATAGACAATATTGCGATCTCCGCTAAAATTGGTGATTAAGGCATCGGGATCAGTTAGTGACAGGCGCTGTATACCCATGATGCTCTCATAGTAAAAATAGAGATATTTACCTGTCGACATTAATCCGTTGCCATCGAAATTCTCGGCGATTTTCTGTGTTTCGCTTCCGTCTGTCGTTACACGGTATAGAACTTCATTGGATACATAATACACATATGCTTTGCCTGCTGTTGCCGCTGAAGCCGTTTGTGTTTGGCTGGCGCCGGCTGTACCGATGGTCACCAGTAACAGTACAAGCAGAATACAACCTAGTTTTCTGGATAATAACTTTAAAGCGTTCATGTGAAGTCTCCTCTTTGGCAGTGTGGTATACAGTAAATACTGTTCTAATAAGATATCGGAGAGATTCACAATATGTAATATAAATCTAAAGAACCAATTATTAACTTTAACATTAAAGTTATCAAGGAAGTTGCTAGGGGATTCTGCGTTCTTATGTATGCTGAAAGGCGGTAAACCTGCGGGGAGGAAAGGAAATATAGTCTGACGAGTGATGGAAAGAGTCCCAAGGCTTGCATGAATGAGAAAATGTAACCGAACGCATTATACGGGAAGTACAAGTGGAAGCATATGATTATCTTGCCAGGGTAGGGGTAAAATCACCATGTAATCATCCGCAGCTCTTCGGTAATTGATAATGCCTGCTGATATAACTACTATACCTGACACTGGAGGAGATTATATGTTTGGCAAAAAAACGATTTTCATAACCGGTGCCGGCAGCGGGCGCTGAATTCGGCAACCAGGTAGCGACCATTAATCCGGGACCCTATAAGACAGGCTTCAATGATATGATGTTTGAAGAGAAAGAGAAATGGTATGACGAGAAAGTCAATTTCACGAAACGCGCGGATATGCTAAAAGGTGCCGCAATGCTTGCATTGCAGCAGGACCCCCAGGAAATGATTGATAAAATGGTGGAGGTCATCGAAGCCAAACATCATCCGTTCCGGACGGTCTACCCCGAGGCGGCTGAGCTGCTGGTGAAGGAGAATGAGCGGAAGATTTGGGATGAGAAAATATAAATTTGTAGTGAATACAGGGAAGCGGGGACCGGCGCATAGGCTGATCCCCGCTTTTATTGCGTGTGGTAGATACGGTATCGAAAATTATGCTAGAGACTGCATGTTATAAGGAATCTGTTCCTATATAGGCCTCCAGCAGTTCCCTTGAGGTTTTGCCTATCAGCAGGTTGCCGTCACTGGTCCATTTCAGCAGACGTCCCCTCTCCAGCTTCACGGCTTGCCGGGTCTTCTGATTAAGCAGCCAGATATCCGAATTCATGCCTTGAACCGCATAATACACAGGCTGGTCTCCAGGCTCGGGGAGGAAGTGCAGCTCCTCCGGGAATTTCACCTTTCCTGCGGATTCCTCAAATAGCAGAAGCAGGTCAGCGGGAAGGGAAGGCTTCTCCAAGAACTCGGTTACCCCAGTATCCGTATGAACCAGATTCACGCCACCGTTGCCATATTGCTCATATCCGCTGACCGGAACTGTGAGGATACCGGGATCTTTCCAGGCCATCGGATAAATAAACAGAAATCCGTCACTGTGGCTTTGGACGCTGGCCCTCGGTTTGGTGAATACTTCTTCTCCCTTACGGTTCAGAACAATCAAATCGGCGTCAGGACCTATATACGGCTCAGAGGCAACAAGCAGGGCAGCCTGGCTGTTATCCGGGGATGCGGTGAGGCCATAGACCGGCCGCTCGGCAGAATACAGCTTTTTGGCTTCTCCGGTTGTAATATTCACCAGGTATAAAGTGCGGTTTCCTTTGACGGCAAAAATCTCATCATTCAGCAGCCGGTCGGCATAGAGCACATCATTGCCGTAGTCATTACCGTAGGGAGGTTCCTCACCGGACCATTGCGGCGCCGGCCAGGATGTTATGCTTCCGTCCTCCGCCAGAAGCTCAGGCTGCTCACTGCCGATGTGGTAGATAAGCAGCTGCTGCTGTTCGTTCAGGCCGGTCCTTACCGGTTGGAACAAGTTAATGGCTGCTGAAGCCCATTCTCTTATAACCTCTCCCTGTTTGCTGACAAGCCGGACACCCCGGAAGGAATCTGCCGGATCCGGCACAGCCGCCGCAGCAGGGGCTACGCTAACTCCAGGCGCAGACGGAGAAACGGCAGGTTCAGGTGTGCTTGTGGGCACCGTTCCCGTGAATCCGGGAGCAGCGGATGAGGAAGAAGGCTTAGGGGAACCAGCCTGCTCTGAACTGCAGCCGCCGAGTGCGGCAATGGATACAAGCAATAGCAAGAATAGCCTAATACTGCGGTTCATAGATTCACATCCATTTCCTATTATTGGGATGAGGAATCCCTATTATTAGGAATAGACGCGGAAATTATTGTGAAGTTGCTGCCGAGCGAGGCAATTCGAAGCTCCAGTCGGCGTCATTGAAGAGTTTGTCTGTGACTGTGCGGATTAGCGTCAGCTCCTTCGGGATGGATTTCATACCGTCAACAATCAGATACACAAGATCGGAGTTCCCACTGCTCTGGCCAAAGGTAACGAGATCCCCCTCCCGGTAGGAACCCCAGCGGATTACATCATACTCGGTGCCATTGCCGTCCCGGGCCATCCATTTGTCCATATCGAATTCATTGCTGAATTTGCCGCTGACAGCCATCCAGGCCGACAGACCCGGCAAGGTCTGAGTCTCTGTGATTTTTATATTATTCACATTCAAGATATCGCCCTCTGCTGCAAAGACTGCAGGCTTTGTCTTCAGCAGCGCCGGATTGAACGTTAATGAATCATCCGATTCAACAGGGATGGAGAAGCCGTCGAGTACGAAATAAATAGGCTCGCTGAGATATGGAAGTTCCGTTAAGTAGTAACTCCAGTTCAATTGGAGATCATGACCGTCGCTGTACATCTCAGACATTCCGCCATACTTAGTATTAATGAGTGATCCCACGATTTGACCTTTGGCATTCTCGAAATGATACCTGACACCCAGATTAACCCTGCGGTTCTCCGGAACTTGGGAGGCCAGCTCATCCTTCAGCAGGGTACTGAATTCAATTTTGGCACCGGCAGGAGAATGCGTGATGCCTTTCATCAGAATTTCCAGCCCTTGAGGTGTGGTGTAGCTGTATTTACTCATATCAGTGATCACGGTCAGAGCATTGGCGGTTGTCATGTCTGCAGCATAACTGAAGCTCCAATTCCCCGAAATCCTATCATTGGTCTTGTAGTCCAGCATCAGCTCATGAACCTTCCCTTCAATGAACACGGTATCCCCGGGCTGCTCTCCTTTGAAATAATAGGTTAATAACAGATATTCAATCCTGAACTTATCGGGGCCAAGCTTAGTACTCATATGATTGATGCCCTGCAGGTCTCCTATTTCTAGCCCTTCCTCGTTACGGAGCTGCAGCTGGGTGATATCAAACATACTCATCATTTCTTCATCTGGCTGCCCTTTGGCATCGGTGATTCTCAGATTTAGAATCATCCGGTTCGGGTCGGCAACAACCTCTTGCAGCGTCAGCGTATAGCCCTGATCCGTGACCTCAATATCAGGCAGCTTCACTACCCCGGCTTTCTTGGCTTCCAGCAGGTGATGGTCACTCCACTCGGAAGGCAGTATGAGCAGCCGCTGGGATTTGGAGGATTGGATCTGCTGTAGAGCAGATAAGTCCGGGAGCAGGAACAGCAGGACCGCCAGCGCAATGGCAGCTGTACCCAAGCCTGCCCATAGTACATTACGCCGGAGCCTTCTGCGGCCGGGATTGCTGGTATAGCCAGCCATGGACCCGTTTGATGCGGGCAAAATCTCCGTCTGGCGGATTTGCTCCATAACACGCCCCGTGAAATCCTCATCCATCTGATGATCATCATAACCGGACAGAGACATTAGCATTTTCTCATCTGCCACATTATCGTGTGTGCGGTAATCCGATTTTTTCATTGGAATCCTCCTTCGGTTTCGGCCATTGTTTTTTGAGCTTCAAGCGGGCGCGGTGCAGACGGTTCTTCACCTGATGCAAAGTAATTCCCGTGATGGCGGCAATCTCCTCATAAGTCAATTCATTGGTATAACGCAACAGCAGCACGATCCGGTAGCGTTCCGGAAGCCGGGCCAGCTTTTTTTGCAGCTCCAGCTTGTTTTCCTTGATCATATACCGCTCTTCAGGTGTCGGGGCCTGATCCATCTCCTCCAGAATGGAGCCTCCCGAGAAAGAGAATGCCTTGCGCCGCTTCTGTGATTTGAACCGGTCGATGGCAATGGCGTAGAGCCAGGCTGCGAAGCTGGACTGTTCATTATGGCTGCGCAGCTTCTGATAGGCCTGAATGAAAGTATCCTGCGCCAGATCCTGCGCATCCTGATGGCTCGCACCGAGGCCCAGCAGCAGAAGGTATAAACCGGATTTATACTGGTCTACCAGTATAGCAAAGGCCTCACGGTTTCCGGCCAGCACCTCGGTAATTATGATTTCGGCATTGTCTTGTTCCTTCATCTATTGCCTCCAAATGGACGTATTTACTTATAAGACGCGCGGACGGCCTGCGGTTTCTCACTTTTTTTGCCAAAAAACAAAAGATATCTTCTCACACCGCAGCCGGTATGTAAATATTATCCGCCTGGAGCGATGCGGCCGGTTTCTGCAAACAGCTCAAATTCTGCCATCCGGAGGCATCTTATCCGGTAATCGGGTAATAAGAGAATAGCTAAACT
The DNA here is from genome assembly GCF_038000205.1 of Paenibacillus sp. FSL R10-2771. Classification (NCBI taxonomy): domain Bacteria; kingdom Bacillati; phylum Bacillota; class Bacilli; order Caryophanales; family Paenibacillaceae; genus Paenibacillus; species Paenibacillus sp. FSL R10-2771. The sequence goes on along the minus strand of NZ_JBBOBM010000001.1, from coordinate 3,740,774 downwards.
TAAGTTCAGCTATCAGACAGACATCTATTCTTCGGGAGGTTAGCAGATGAGAAGATTACATTTCAATTTGCCGGTATGGTGTAAAGGAGCTTTACTAGGCCTAGTTCTGATCTTTGGCAGCATTGTTACAGGAAATTCTACACCTCAGGCCACTGCGGCAGCATTCTCAGAGAAGGAGGCCGTGTATTAAGCAAGTAATTGATAGAGCTGCAGCCAAGAGCGGGCTAACATACAGCGGATTGTTGAGCTCGGTTCAGGAGGCCAATATCCGGAAGTTGTTAATAGAATTGAGAGATACGGGTTATAAAATCGAGACCAGTGAGGGGATGTATTATCCTATTATGCATTATGAGGGCTTCAAAGCGTTTAAACCGTATATTGCAAAAGATATTGCAGCTTATATGGATCTCATGGCCACAGAGAGCAACCGCCCGGCAACCTACGATGCCGGTATCGTCATTACGTGGGATGAGATTATAGCCAAGGCGGTAATTATGGAGGATTTTGTCCAGAACTATCCGAAGTCCAACCGGGTCAGCGTTGTCCAAACAGAGCTGGGATACGCAGTGTCGAGAACGTTCTATGGGACGGACAACACTCCGGCTTATGATTATGAGGATGAAGCTGTTGACCCTGCACTTAAAAAAGCATATGAGAATGTGCTGCTGGAGGGGCCCGGGGATAGCCGTTATTCTGCAAATAATCCAGAAGCTGCTGTCTATGCTTGATGCCTCGGATGACCGCTTCACACCTCAAATTGAAAGCTACCTGAAGACTGCTCTGCAGTTAGTGGGATAAACAATAGATAAGGATGGCCTGCTGCAGATAGATCAGGCTTTTCTTGAATCCGAACCCGGCAAAATAAGGCGAAGCAATCGCATCTTCACTTACTTCCTCATTGCGGAAGAATGGGGGGCAAGGATTTAAGATGGCATCCGGTTTGGCAGACTTCATCCGCTCAAGGGTAATTTGATAGGCGCCAAGATACTCCTGGGTCAGGCATGTCACTGGCAAAGAATCGGTAAGAATAACGTCGCTCTCCGGCAGAATGCTGTCCAGACTGGTGTGAAACGCATAATTAGGGTTCTCTGTCCCCATCTCTTTGCCTGCCGTGCATACATGATTGAAAGAGAGGTCAAGAGCCTTGGCGGCTTCCATCCAGCTTCTGGATATATTGCCTGCCGGACCTACGAAGGTGTAGGTCAGTTCCCGGTAGTTATCTCTGATGGAGCGCAGGGCGTACAGGTCAGCCAGAATCTCACAGGGGTGATTGTGCGCTGTCATGGCATTAATGACTGGAATCGAGGCGTGCGCCGACAGCTCTTCCAGCTTGGACAACTCGGGATATCTGGCGATAATCCCGTCACCCCAGTTCTCCAGATAGCGGATCATATCGCCGGGAGATTCTTTCTTGTCCAGGGCTTCCGGCGGAAATGTAATATAGGCTCCGCCGAGGTCCCTGATGCCTTTCTCGAAGCTGATCCGGGTCCGCAGACTGGTATCGGGGAAGAAGAGAATCATCGTTTTTCCTTCAAGTAAAGGCTCCGGGCTTCTGTAACGAAGCTGATCGGTTAATTCAAATATTTCAAGGATCTGCTCAGCGGTGAGCTGGCTTATATCCAGAAAATGCATCGTGGTATCCCTCCTTGGCACAGGTATATTCATTACAGTAACTGTATAAATATACATTAGTGCGGAAGGATATACAAACCAATATTTGTTAAAAAAGTTGCCGGATTTGTATCAGCCGGATATGCCAATAGCACTGGCCGGAGAAAGTTCAGGGTCAAGCAGCCTCATCAGCTGAAGGAGATTAGACTCCGACATGGCAATGCAGCCGGCAGTAGGCTTGCCAGCGGCTCTCCAGATATGCAGGAAGATAGCGCTGCCTTTGCCGGACATAACCGGATCATCGTTGTATTTCAGAATGATAGCGTATTTATATAGGGGCTGCTGGAGCCGCTCATAAGACCGCCAGCGCTGATCCGGATTGCCGGCATAATTCACCCATTGATTGTACTGGCTGGATAACGGATCATCGACCCAGTAATCCTGATTAGACGTTCTTGTATAGAAGATACGAAGTCCGCCGGGATTCATTGCTGATCCGAAACCTGAGCCGAGGCGGTAGATACCGGAGGGGGTCCGCCCGTCACCTTCCTTGATTTTGCCGATGCCCTTGCTGCCCAAGGTGACGGGTATTCCTGAGAGGACGGATTGCCATTGCCCGCCGATGTTCTGCTGAAGCGACAGCTGGCCGGTCTGGGAATGGATGGACTTCGCTTCGACAACAACCATCTGCTGGCTATGTATAACATCTGCCTTGTAGGGCCAGGAAGCGGCGAAGCCGGCTGCAGAGGACCGGGGAGACCAGGTGGCGCAGCTTAAGAACAGGAAGAAGAGAGACAATAATCAGATGGCTGGTTGTACGGAAATCCGCGGTTTCATATTATGGCAACGCATAGCTCAGCCCCCTTTGTCTTCTTATTTACCTCTGGAGGACTGAGGGGAATCGGCTGGATAATGGAATGTTTTATAGAATAATATGTAATCGAAGAGCAGTCTGTACAAATGACACATTACAATATTGACTATCAATAGAAAAAATGACATTAGATAACATTCTTGATTATTTGTCTCTTGGTTGGCTGTTCCATCCCGGTGCTCCATAAGTTAATAATCACATTTTCAAACGAATGAAAGTTGTAGGGCGATTCTTAGGATTTCCTCAATCTGTTCTCACGGCTTTGACCAAGCGCCCGATAAACTGAATGGGGAGGAGGGTATCCTGGGGATTCTTGGAGAAAGCCGAGTTTACGACAATTACTAGATCAAGGTCGGGTACGAGTGTCAAATATTGGCCGGCATAACCCATACCGAAAATGGCCTTATGTCCGCTGTACTGATTTATCCACCAATGTAAACCATAATTACCAAAATTAATATTTCCCTCCGAATGCGGAGTGGTCGTATCCTGGATCCATGCCTCCGATACAATGCGTTTACCATTCCATATGCCATGGTTAAGCACCAATTGGCCAATCTTCGCTAGATCCCTTGGCTTCATCTTCAGTCCGAAACCACCTGAATTCGAATCATCCGGTGAACTAGGCCACTCTACGCTATTAATGTCGAGAGGACCTAACAGATGCTCTTTGGCAAAATCGAGTTCGGATTTTCCAGTCGTTTTTCTGATAATCGCCGCCAGCAATTGGGAACCGCCCGTATTATAATTCCAAATAATACCTGGGGCGTCATCCATTGATTGGCTAAGTATAAATTGGTTCCAATCCTTGGTCTCTGTCATAGGTTTGAGCATATAGTTCCACTCAGTCCATTCCGGGAAATGCAAGCCACTTGTCATACTGAGCAGATGCTCCATGGTAATGGATTTCTTAGCTGATGAATCGAACGAATCTTTATATTCGGGAAAAAATGCCTCGATCGGCTCATTAATTCCTTTCAGATAGCCTTTATCGATAGCTATCCCGATTAAGAGCGAAGTCACGCTCTTAGTGATGGAGTTTACAGCCAGCATAGAATCCGGCATGCCATCCTTATAATACTCGGAGACGATTGTGCCGTCTCTAACAACCAGCATGGAAAGAACCGCCGATTTCTTGGCAAGTTGCATCACTGCCTCGATTTCCTTGGAATCCATCTCAACCTGCTCTGGAGTGCCGATCTGCCACTCCCCATTAGGCAAGCTAATCACCTTGGAGCTGTTGAGGGATGGCACGGAGGTTGAGGACTTTTCGGAAGAGCAAGCGGAAGTGGCAAGGATCAGACAAAATGCCCCAGCCACCATGGCCAGCTTAGCAAAGCTGAATAATTTGTTCATAGAGTAACACACCCCTTAAATTTATAATTCGAACTCCCTTATGGTAGTGTAATGGGCGTGTATCGTCTTCCAATTTCTTGCTAACGAATTAACAATTCTTGCTATAATAAAAAAAGACTGAATCTATGAATAGGAAAAAGGAAAGGAGGGAAACGGATTGTGGCAGCAAAAGCCTTGGAATTGGAATACCGGTACCGGATCAACCATGTCGTCAACTACATGGAAGAGCATCTTACGGAGCCATTAACCCTTGAAGAAGTATCGGACGTGAGTGCCTACTCACCCTATCACTTTCATCGGGTGTTTAAAACGGTGATGGATGAGAATGTGCACGGGTTTATCCAGCGGATCCGCATTGAGAAGGCAATTAAGCTGTTATTGTTTCATCCAGGTAGAAGTATAACTGATATCGCCTTGGATTGCGGTCTGCAAACTCAGGCCCACTTTTGCAGAGTATTCCGCAAGCATACCGGTCTGAGCGCTTCTGAATACCGGGACAGATTTCGTCTGCGGACGATCGCAGAACGGTTTAGGGCTAAAGTCACCTTAGAGAAGTCCACCGAACTGTCCGGCAAGCTGGCAGAGCTTCCGATCGAGATTCGGAGCCTTGCTCCGATGAATACGATTTATGCCCGATATAGGGGGACTATCAATGAAGGAAGGATTAATTCGGATATTACAGGGCTCTTTGAGCATGTAGCCTCATGGTTGGTCGCGAGAGAAGCCTTGAATAAAGACAGCTTAACTGTCGGACTCATCTTAGACGACCCTTACATCACGCCGGATGGCAGACACAGGTACGATGCTTGTATTACAACGGAGCACCGGATGACACCGACTGGCGATCTGGGTGTCCGGACGATTCCCGGAGGCAAGTACGCCCTTGTGCAGTTGAAAGACAGACCGGATACGGTGAGAGATCTGCTCCACTTAGTCTCCACCGAGTGGCTTCCTCTAAGCCCGTATGTATGGGACGTCACGAGACCAGCCCTGGAAATTTTCTTCCCCAACTCGCTTGACCATACGGCAGGACAGTGGGAAATGGAATTTGGCATCCCTGTTAAACTAAATGAAGCCGGCTTCTGAGGTATCACGTACTGACGGTATTCCGTTGTGGCGGTAACGCCTGCCTATACTCCAGCTGTTTCGGGCAGGAGGTGATTATAGTCTAGCGCTGAAGAGCGACGGTACCGTTTAGTTACTCAGATTCCTGGTATTTCGTGCGCGATTTCCAATTCTTGCGGTGAATGCAACAGTTTGCACTTTTGGGGTACAGACATGTCCAATCTTGGGGGGGAATGCTTACAGGATTACAATTATTATATAGTTCGCTAAACGTTATCTATCAAAACAGCGACAGCTAAGGACAGGAAATAGCGTCCTTGACTGTCGCTGTTTTGATTTCGGAGCTCAGTCCAATCCTTTATTTTAAGCTGACAACAGTAGTGCTATAACCCCAGCGTACTGCCTTTTTCCAGCCGCCGGATCTGCTGTTCGCCGCTATCCGCCAGTTCCCGGAACTGGTTGATCGTCTCCCGCATCTTGGGGAGGGCTTCCTGCTTATAGGTGCTGATAGAATCAAGCGCAGACAGGACATCTGTGAACGCCTGCTTCAAGGTGTCAGCGGAAATACTGGTTTCGAGCGATTGCTTGTGAATGGCCGCGCCCTGGTCTTTCAACATTTTGGAGGTGCCGCTGATCAGGTTGTTGGTGGTCTGGTTCAGCAGCTCGATCTTTTTGAGTACGATCCTCTGATTGTATAAGGCACTTGCGACCGTAACCGAAATTTTGAGCGCAGATACCGTGACGTTCCGTGCTCTGTCCACACCGCGGATCAGCTCTTTGTTGTTGCGTATTACGACTTCAATGGCCATGATCCCCTGCTGATTGACCACCAGCATCTGCTGCAGATCCATTACCCTCTGACGTAACGGGAATAGGACTTCTTCGGTGATGAACCGGATTTTATCCTCGTCTTCACTGCGCTGCTTAGCCGCCTCAATCTGCGTCTCGATCTCCTGATCCATCAGGATGCCGAGCTGAATTTCCTTTTTCAGCCGTTTAGTCAGCTCCCGCAGAGTCTGTTGCTCAATCTCTAAGGTGATATTGTCATTTTTCAGCACGCTTTTGCCTTTATCCAGAGACAGAATGATATCGGAGATGACACTATCCGCCTTCTGGTATTTGGCGAAGTAATTACGCAAGGGATGGAAGAACTTGCCCAGGAAGCCGCTTTTGGCGAAATCAACTGCACTCGGGTCCAGATCCTTCAGCTGGAGATGCAGCTCTGTTAATCCCTTGGCGACCTGGCCGCCTTCATCACCGGTCTTGGAGAGATTACCTACAGATACCTGCAGGAGCGAATTCTTCTCCGAAGAGGAGCGCATGGTGCCCATCCCGAAGCTGTCAATCGACTGCAGCACTGATTTGCGTTTCTCCAGTGAATCGAAATCCAGGGCAAGAATATTGGATACATTATTGACCGCCTGTTCCTTCAGCTGCGTAACTTCCTCCGGCTCCGTCTGCACCTGCTCTTCGACGGCCTCTTTCAGCTTCTCAGGGCTGGGAATTTCCATTGAGAATGACATGGGAACCCTCCTTCGGGATTATGGGACTTACATTTGCACATTGAGCAGATTGCCGATTTTGTAGACCACATCTTCAGTATCTGCATTGATATTAGCCGCCTCGTTGATGCTTGAAATGCTCTCCAGCGCCTTGATGTTGGCGTTATATCCAATTGTATATACGGGGATTTTGTAGCTCTCAATCAATCCTCTGATCTCATCCAATGAATGTCCTTCGTTCGTCTCCCCGTCGCTAAGCACGAAGATCAGCGGTTTCATCTCCGGATGCAGCGCGAGCTCCTCCTTCAGCATCTTCATGGCCACGACCATTCCGTCAAAAGTAGCCGTCCCGCCGGCAGCCTGCAGGCTATTGATCGCCCCAACGAACATGGACTGATGATTGGTGTCGTATTTGCCGATCGGCAGATTAATCGTTACATCACTGGAGTAGGAGACAAACCCGATGCTGTTGTCCTTGCCCAGAAACTTCTGGCCCTTCAGCAGCGATTCCTTGAGCCGGTTCAGCGGTTCCCCGGCCATGCTGCCCGATACATCAGCAACAAATACTGCGGCAATCTGTTTGCTGCCGTCTTTTTTCTCCTTCCATAGCTTCTGGGCTGAGGAGAGGAGGGAGCCGTCCACCGGAGCCAGCTCGGACTTGTAATCATTCAGACCGTTAAAGCCTCTGTCTGAGGCTGCTGTCTGGTATTTGTCCTGCACGGCAAATTCGGCGAACTTGCGGATGATCTCCAGCTTCTCTTTTGGCAAATCACCCAGTGCATAGAGTGGACTGTCATGCCGTACCCCGAAGGGGGTAAACACATAACCGCTTGTCAGATCTGCCGCATTGACATACGTCTGATATTCCAGCACAAAAGCATCCAGCATGCCCGACTTCGCTGCGTCCCGCATCTGCAGGGTAGTGGAGGCAATGAAAGGCACATTCGCCTGGAACTTCTCAAAGCCTTGAACCGCCTTGTCCCCAAGCAGATCCGTACTGTCGAACGTGCCCAGTGCAGTCACGAGGAAATTCAATCCCGTGGAGCTGGCAAAAGGATCAGTGTAGCCCATCGCGAGCTCATTCGCTGCAATGGCATCGGTGATCGTCTTCACATTAATCGAGCCGTATTTGCCGACCAGCTGATCATATTTCTGCCTGCTCATGACCACCCCGGCCACATTGCCGGCCAGCCGCTCAGATACAAGTTCCGCTGAGATGCCGCTTGCCTTGACCATTTCACCCCATAGCTCATTGGACGGAGTGTAGGCGTCTGGCACATATTTGCCGGACCGGATATAATCTGCGGCTGTGCCTGATGCAATATTACGAATGCTGACCGAGACGGGCTTGCCGTCCACGAGGATACCCGCAGCGTTGAAGTCATTGGCCACTTCATTCAGCCAGCCGTCGTTGCCGGTGCCGGATTTCTCGGTCGAGGAGAAAATTTCGGCATAGCTGTCCGTTGTGCTGTTCACAGAAAGCGGGAATTTGGAGATATCGGGCAATGAATCGCCGACTGCTGCCGGATCAAGATCAATTTGCCCTTTTACAGGTGCGGTACTGCTCACGTTAATATCTTTATAGATCCTGTTCAGCCTTTTATCCGCATCTTCTGCAGAGATCTCTGTCTTGGATTTGCCCAAGTTCGCGGTCAGGCTGATTCCGAAGTAGACAAGCGCAAAGACGGACACGGCGATGAGGCCAAGTACGATGAATGTTTTGCCTTTCCCGGCCATAATCATCTTCCTTTCGTTACTGATAGAGTTTCGTCTGCCCGATCAGGGCGGTCAGCTCCTGCATGCAGGGCATTTCCAGAGCGGCGTCATAATCAGCACTTCCGAGCCGGGAGATCTCCAGCAGCAGCTGGTCCAGCTTCAGCAGAATCTCTTCGTTTGCTGCCAGACAGCCTTTGACATGGGTGAAATATTCGTTGAACAAGGCGTTTTTCTTCTGGATGAATGTACTTGTGAATCTGCCGGAGTTAATTGTACCCGTAAATTGCGAGAATTCGGCGGCATCGAATACGCTTAGTTTGTTCAGAATACTGCGGATATTCAGATACAGGAGCTTCTCCACTTCTTGAATCACTGTATGGAACTTCCGGAAACTGAGCTCCTCCCGCCCGAAACGCCCGGCAAGAACATTCAGCAGCGTCAGCTTTTTTTTATCCATCCGCTCCAGCTGATCCAGGGCCAGGGCGACATCCTCTTTCAGTACCCTCACATTACGGTAGCGGTAAAGTTCAGCTATATAGTCTTCCCGTGAATCGAGAGGAGGGACAGCGGGAACAATTGCCCGTTTGAAGAGCAGGGTATAACTCCCGTAAAGCACAATCAGCAGGCTGACAACGAGCAGGGTTACCCCTGTTGCAGTTTCAAGAGCACTGGACCCGCCGATAGCTATTCCCAGCAGTCCTGGCGATAAGATAGCAATGTTCAGAATGACGACTCCGGCAATTACGCCCAGCAGCTTCACAGGTCCGGAACTATTCAGGATTAACACCCCCTCCAAGAGTATATTTAGCTACTGCGCCTTTTGATTCGTAAATGGAGAGAAATACTGTGCATGTAACGTTTAGCATGTTGGGATTTTACATTTCCCCGCTGTGCTGTACTAATAATTGGAAGTATACTAGTCTAGTGGATAGGATAATTATGGGGAAAAGAAGAGTGCAAGGGGGAAAAGACTTTGCTTTTACGTAAAACAGTAATTCAGCTCATAGTATGTATACTGGTGGTGTCCGTATTCCTGCCTTCCGGCAAGGAAGCAGCTGCGGCGCCTGCGTTAAAAGTGGTAAGTGCATCCGGCGGTTCTGCGCATGGAATTGCGGCCTGGAGCGACGGGACAGTGACCGGCTGGGGATACAACAAACAAGGCCAGGTCGGCGACGGTACCAGCATTAATCAGTACGTTCCCAGAAGAGTGGAGGGTCTAAGCGGTATCGTGCAGGTGGCGGCAGGCGGGAATACATCCTTCGCGCTCAGCGGGGGCGGTGAGGTATGGGGCTGGGGTCAAGCCTACAGCAGCTTCATTCCGAATGACCCCATTCTGCCCGATCAAAGAAGGGAAGGTCCGGTTAAGCTCGAAGGTCTTCAGGACGTTTCATTCCTGACTACGGACGGCTCCAAGGGAATTGCTGTGAAAAAAGACGGGACCGCAATGCTATGGTATCCGTCCTATGATCAGGCTGACAGCAGGCTGGTTCAGATCCGGTATCAAGCGCTTGAAGGCGTTTCAGGAATTAAATCCGCTGTGATTAATGGTAACGATGCGTTGTTTCTTACCGGGGCTGGCAGTGTGAAGCAGATAAGCATCTATAACAGTGTCCTGAAACGGATGCGCCTTGGGAGTGATCCGGTCAGTGTAGGTACGCTGGCTTCATCTTCTATAACAAGTATGGCAGCATCGCAAGGTGAGGTGTTCCTGCTCCGAAGCGACGGCCAGATCCTGCGCTGGAACAAGGGGCTTCAAGCGACGTTACCCGTTGCCAATCTTAACGGCGTCTATCAGCTGCAGGCGGGATTCTACCGGCTCTATGTACTGAAGAAGAATGGGACAGTCTGGCAATGGAATTACAACTCAGGAGCGCAGGTTAAACCGTTTCAGGTAAAAGACGGAGACGGCATCACTAATATATGGGGAAGCAGCGGGAACTTCGGATTTGCCCAGAGCAAAGAGGGTGCTTTTCTCGGTTGGGGGGACGGTTTTGACTCGGGACTTGCGACTGGCAGCGGTACGACAACCAGGGATGAAGAGGGTTATGTCCTTGCACCGGTCCAGCATCCGCTAACTTTCGCCGTGAACGGGAAGCCGTTATATTTCTATGGAACCGCAGCAGTGATTGACGGCAAACTGTATGTTCCGTTGACCAGTGTATTCAAGGCGCTTGGTGTACAGGTCAGCAGGGGGATATCCAATCCGGATCCGAAGCTCGGCAATTATCATTTCACTGTCTGGTCCATTGTTTACGGGAATTCGACGATTCAGGTTAAGGTCAGCGATCCGCTCGAATTGTATATCAATGGCAAGAAATCAGGCCGTGAGTTTAAAATAGGCAGCTTGCCCGATAGCACAATATTCCCGCTGGAGGATATCTGCGGGATTCTGGGTATAGGCCTGCAATGGAATAAAGTCACAGGTGAAGTGAAGCTGGGGACTGCAGCAGCCCAATAAGATGAGTGCTGCTGGCACGTTGAACGGGCTGGGTTTCAGTTCTGGACATTCCGGTCTACAAGTTGTAAACTGAACTCAGTTGAGTCTACAACTTGTAGACCGAAAGGGCGTAATAACTTGAGCAGAAATGCATTAACCGAAATGGAGTCCAAATTTGCAGAACTGATCTGGAGCCATGAGCCGGTTCCTTCAGGCGAACTCGTGAAGCTGTGCGAGGCTGAACTGAACTGGAAGAAATCAACAACGTATACGATGTTGAAGCGTTTGGAGAGCAAAGGCATATGTGAGAACCGGAATGGCATAGTTACGGCAATTCTGAATAAAGAGGATTTCTACGCAGAACAGAGCAAGCAGTTCGTGGAGGAGACCTTCGAGGGTTCCTTGCCCAGGTTTCTGGCGGCGTTCACCAGGAGCCGGAAGCTTAGTGACAGCGAAGTAGATGCCTTTGTGAAGCTAATCAAGGAGCATAAGGAGGAATAGCCGTGGATCAGCTGTTGGAACACCTGATGAAGATGACTATTACAGGCAGCTACTGTATTGTAATTGTAATCCTTATGCGGCTGCTGCTCCGCAGGGTTCCCAAGATCTATTCCTATGCATTATGGTCCATAGTCTTGTTTCGGCTGATCTGCCCGTTCTCTTTCGAGAGTGCCATCAGTCTAATACCGGCGGAGGCGCAACAGATTTCAGTGAAATTGACGGCTTCACAAGCTGCTGCAGGGGCAGTCCTGCCGGATTCCCGGTCCGCTCAAGTCCTGCAGATACCGGAGGAGAGCCAAGGTGCTGCAAGCCTGCAGCCAGTGAATGCTGTATCACAGTCAGTGACTGCTACAGCTCAATCTGCAGACAGCCCGGCTTCCGGTAATCCGTGGGCCCAGACTGCGCTGTATATTTGGCTTACCGGGATTGGCATTATGCTTGTACACAGCCTGACTGCCACAATCCGCCTGAGACGCAGGCTGGAGAACGCTCGGCTCATATCCGGGAACATCTATGAAACCAGGCGGATCTCAACCCCGTTTGTCTCAGGTATGCTGAGACCGCGGATTTATCTTCCCCCGGGTCTGCAGGATCAGGAGCGGGCTTATATCATCAAGCATGAGCAGGTGCATATCCGCAGATTTGACCATATCATCAAGCCTCTAGCCTATGCAGTACTCTGTATCCACTGGTTCAATCCGCTGGTCTGGCTCGCATTCTTCCTGATGAGCGAGGATATGGAGAAATCCTGCGATGAGAGTGTAATCCGGCAGCTGGGCAGCGGAATCAAGCAGGATTATTCGCTTTCGCTGTTAGCTTTGTCAACCGGGAGACGTTTTACCTACGGCTCGCCGCTTGCTTTTGGAGAGAGTGGTACGAAAGGACGGATCCGCAATATTTTACATTACCGCAAACCCGCATTCTGGGTAGTCCTGCTCTGTATTGCCGGAACCGCCGGCATTAGCGTGGGACTGCTTGGCAACCCCAGACAGCAGGCAGAATTCACTGAAAGGGATTACGCAGAACAATACATTAAGGCGAATATTGCCTCCTATCAAAGAGCGGTGCCGGATCTAACTTTTGAGAATAGCACCATCACTACATTTGAGCGCATCGGTGAATTCGATCACCTGCTGGATACGCCTGTGCAGCTTTGGGCTTTGGAATACAGGCTGAAGCCGGATGATGCAGACAAATTAATGCAGCTGGGAAATATAAATATAGAAGACGGAATGCTTACCGAAGACGGGAGTATGGGCAAGCCGATACTTGTATTCTCCTATCAGGATTCTATACCGGAGTATCTGGGGGAGATCAGGAGCGGGGAGAACGACATGTCCCGGCCGGCCGGTCAGGAAACAGCTCTCCGCAAGTTCTTCGAAGGGAAAGGCATACTTCCGCATGAAACATTCAGCGGCAATCATATCCTGGTCAAATTTATTTTGACCGCTGGTGAGACCAGCCAGCTGTTATTATCCCAGCCTGTGAAGCAGGGAGAGCAAGGTATCTGGACCGTCGAACGCTGGATGGATACGCGCGGCAATGAGTATTACGAAACACCGGAGACGGAAGAGACTCTGGCTGCATACTATGCCGGCCTGCAGGCGGGAGCTGATGCGGGGACGGAACAGGCATGGCTTGACCCGCTTCAGGTGGCGGTTCAATATATCAGAACTGAACTGGGCCAGCCGGTATCCAGAGACAATCTTGTAGTAGATTATGAGGCAACTGCCGCAGATTTTGCAATTGCACCTGTGAGCAGCTTCCTTGGTTACGTTACAGGTCTTGCCATGGACAGCGACACATTGAATTTGGATCAGGCGGAGTGGCTGACGCTTGAAGATTCTGAACGTTTTGCCGCCCTGGGTATCACGGAGGAGGATCTGCCGGGAGGATTCTATATCCTCAACAAATATAAGATTAACGATCTCTACACTGTCACGGCGGAAACGGAGTATAAGCTGATAGACCGTGTGAATCCCGGATCGCTCCAAAGCGTCAGCAAAGCGGAGTTTATTGCGTATTATGAGCAGTTTACCGGCTTCGCCCCTCCATGTATGATTACGGTAAGCAATAACACGGTTAATACCGTCACAGAGGTTTATGTTCCGTAACACCACAAATTTTAAGAATTAAGGGTTGACGCCAGCTCACTTGACGTGTAACATATGAACAGTCGTCAACCCGATAATTACATATTGTTCTCGTATAACCTCGCAGCCATCAGGTACATCAGGGCGAGGGTTTCTACAGGAAGCCTACTCTTCCTAACTACGATGATAAGGACTTTGTTACACAGGTCCCTATCCCGGAGTTAGGATTATTTGCGTGTTGCGGCCGACACAACAGAGATTCAGGAGGCATAATTGAAATGAAAGATATGAAATACTTAATCTCCGTGCTCATAGGTGCTATGAGCTACGGCATTTTATCCACAATCGTCGTATTAGCATACGGAGAAGGCTATAAGCTGGGCGAAGTTGTTGGTACCCAGCTGCTGACCGGCTGCATTCTCGCCTGGCTGCTGGCCTTATATACCAAGGTTAGAGAGAACCGCAAACAGCGCAGCCGTACCAATACTGCGGCCACGGCTGCTGTCAGCAAGGCTCCGGCCATGAAGCTGGCCTGGAAACACAGATTGCTGCTAATGCTCGCCGGCGCGCCAACAGTGGTTACCGGTCTGCTGTACTACCAGTCCCTCCGGTATATTCCGGCGTCGCTCGCCATTATTCTCCTGTTCCAGTTCACCTGGATCAGCGTGCTGATCCAGGCTGTAAGCAAACGTCAGCGCCCCGATAAGATCACTGTGCTAACCTTGATCCTGCTGTTCGGGGGAACGCTGCTGGCAGCCGGAATTCTGAATCAGGGAGCTGCCGAGTTTAACGCACTCGGGCTTATGCTCGGGCTGTTATCTGCAGTAAGCTATTCCATGTTCATTATCTTCAGCGGCAAAGCCGTTCCGGCTGCGCATCCGGCTTACCGTAGCGCCTGGATGGTTACCGGCGGCCTGCTGCTGCTGTTCATCCTGTTCCCGCCATACTTCCTGTTTAACGGTTTGCTGTGGAGTCAGCTGCTGCTGTTCGGCTTCCTGCTTGGATTGTTCGGCGCCTTTATCCCGCCAGTCCTGTTCGCCATCGGTGTTCCGCATATTGGCGGAGGCATGGCTGGTATTCTGGGTGCTGCTGAACTGCCGGTTGCCGTGCTGCTGTCCTCGTTCGTACTGCATGAGCATGTGAGCGGCCTGCAGTGGACCGGAGTGGTTCTGGTGCTGATCGGAGTCGTACTGCCGGAGCTGTATAAGCTGCGCTGGAGAAATTCCCGGTCTGTCACTTCATCATCCGTTTAAGTTCTTATTCAACCGTAACATGAAGCAGAGGATTAATTTCCGTATTACCCGGAAATCAATCCTCTGCTTATTTACATACGAAGAATGTTCCAATCATCCGGGCGGAACAATCGTTCATTGAAAGCGCAAACATTTTTGTTGCCAAAAGTGAAATAGAGTGCTATTCTGAATTTGGGATTGTTACTGAAAAGGCAAAACCCAAAACATGGTCACGTGTTTTGGGTTTTGCCTTTCTTTATGTTAAGGCCTGCGGGACGCCGCGGGAATCCTTGATTAATCCGTCTACATCCTGTATTGATGAATGAAATTCGGGATAAAGGAGGGCAGAGGGTTGATTATCGAAAAAATTTTCAATAATAATGCCATTATTGCCAAGGATTCAGGCAAAGATGAGCTGGTGGTCATGGGACGCGGCATCGGATTCAAGAAGAACGCCGGCGATCCGGTGGATATATCCCTGATTGAGAAGACGTTTGTACTGAAGCAGAATGATGCTTCGGAGAAATTCAAAGCATTAATGGCAGATGCGCCCGCCGAATATGTAGCTTTAAGCTACGATATTATCGAATATGCCAAGCATTCCCTGAAGGTGCGCCTAAGCGATTATATCTATGTTACATTAACGGATCATTTGACCCATGCACTTAGGCTCTGGGACCAGGGGATCCGCAATACCAATCCGCTCATCTGGGAGATACAGCGCTGTTATCCCAAGGAATATGGTATCGCACTTCAAGCCTTGCGGATCATTGAGGGTTATACCCGCATCCGCCTGCCGGAGGATGAAGCCGGCAATATTGCCCTGCATCTGATCAATGCGCAAATAAACAGCTCCGGTCATAGAATTGCTGATGTCACCAGACAGACGCAACAGATCGATGACATTCTCAATATTGTTAAGTATTCCTATAACAACGAGATTGATGAGAGTTCGGTCAGCTATGAACGGTTCATTACGCATCTGCGGTATTTTTTTCAGCGGTCACGCAAGAAGGAAGCGGTGGAGTCGGTTGATGATTTTCTGCTTAAGCAGGTACGGACCAAATACAAAAAGGCGCATAGCTGTGTACTCAAAATTGAGCAGTACCTGGACACCCGGCTTCTGGATGAGGAAAGACTGTACTTGACGATTCACATTCAGCGGGTAACACAAAGACAAACTGAATAAAACCTTTGGATTGTTACTGGTCATGCAGGCGAAACCAAATCGGCAGAATATTGCCGTGTGGTTTCGTTTTTTGTTTTTTAATCGGGAATGGGAGGGTTTAGGATGAAATATGATGCACTCGCGAATGAAATTATCAGGAATGTCGGCGGCAAAGAAAATGTTAACGGATTAACCCACTGTGTGACCCGTCTGCGCTTCAAACTTAAGAACGACACACTGGCGAACACAGATGTGCTGAAAAATATGGATGGAATCGTTACAGTCATCCAGAGCGGCGGCCAATATCAGGTTGTCATCGGCAATCATGTATCTGAGGTCTATGCCCAGGTTATGGCTGCTGGCGGATTCCAGGAAGACGGGTCAGAGGCAGCCACGGCCGGTAAAACAAGCCTGTTCAACAGGTTTATCGATATGATCTCCGGGGTATTCTCTCCGACGCTTGGTGTGCTGTGCGCAACAGGAATGATTAAGGGGTTCACTGCCCTGTTTGTGACGCTGGGACTGATTACGAATACTTCGGGTACCTACCAGATTCTTAATGCGCTTGGGGACTGCCTGTTCTATTTCTTCCCGATTTTCCTCGGGTATACGTCGGCGAAGAAGTTTGGCGCCAACATCTTTATCGGAATGGCTATTGGTGCTACATTGGTGTATCCGACATTTAGCAGCACCATGGCAACCGGCGAGCCGCTCTATACGCTGTTTAGCGGAACGCTGTTTGAATCCCCGGTGTACATTACGTTCCTGGGAATCCCGGTAATCCTGATGTCGTATACCTCCAGCGTTATTCCGATCATCATCTCAACCTTTGTAGGCTCTAAGCTGGAAAGCTTCTTCAAGAAAGTGATTCCGAGTGTGGTGCGCACCTTCCTGGTTCCGTTCTTCACCCTGCTCGTCACCGTTCCGCTGGCACTGATTGCGATTGGTCCAATCTCCACGTGGGCAGGACAACTGCTGGGAGAGGGAACCTTGTTCCTCTACAATCTCAGTCCGGTTATTGAAGGCTTGCTGGTTGGCGCGTTCTGGCAGGTATTCGTCATCTTCGGCCTGCACTGGGGTCTGGTTCCGATTGCGCTCAACAACATGGCTGTGCTGAAATCCGATCCGATTCTGGCAGCTTCCTTCGGGGCTTCCTTTGCCCAGACCGGTGCCGTGCTGGCCATTCTGCTGCGGACTAAGAACGTCAAGCTCAAGTCATTGTCTATTCCGGCAATCATCTCAGGCATCTTCGGTGTCACTGAACCTGCTATATACGGGATTACGCTGCCGCGCAAGAAGCCGTTTGTCTTAAGCTGTGTCGCTGCGGCAGTCGGGGGCGGTATTGTCGGTCTGATGGGCACCAAGGGCTATATTCTCGGCGGTCTGGGCATCTTCGGCATCCCAAGCTATATCAGTCCGGACGGTATGGATAAAGGCTTCTACGGGGCAATTGCGGCGATTGTAATCAGCTTCATTCTAGGTTTTATTCTGGTATTCTTCTCCGGATTTAAGGATGAAGAGGCTGCAGAGAGCAAGAGCACAGGCACCCCGCGCAATACGCTGGTGAAGCAGGAGACTGTGGGAAGTCCGCTGAAGGGCCAGGTCCGAGCGCTGTCCGAGCTGACAGACGAAGCTTTCTCTACAGGAGCCATGGGTAAGGGCATCGCGATTGAGCCGCTGGAAGGCAAAGTATACTCACCGGTAGACGGGGTACTGACCACATTGTTTGCATCCGGGCATGCCATAGGGATCACCAGTGATAACGGGGTCGATATTCTGATTCATGTGGGCAAGGATACCGTCAAATTAAAGGGCAAATACTTCACCCCAAAGGCCAAGCAAGGAGATCTGGTCAAAAAAGGCCAGCTGCTGATGGAGTTTGATGTAGCGGCGATCAGAGAGGCCGGCTATACCCTGACCACGCCGGTCATTATTTCGAATTCCGCCGAGTATCTCGATGTGATTGAGACGGACCTGAAGAGCATTGATTACAGGGAGAATCTGCTGACTGTCATGATCTGATCTGTTCAATGAAACCCCAAACGAGGAGGAACTATAATGAGCACAATGTACAAAAGTTTTCCGGAGGATTTCCTGTGGGGCGGCGCAACCGCTGCCAATCAGCTGGAGGGCGGATTCGATGCTGGAGGCAAGGGATTAAGCACTGCCGATGTGATTACCGCCGGAACGCATACAGTATCCAGAAGAATCACCCCGGTATTGGAAGCCGGTTCTAATTATCCGAGCCATGAGGCAGTGGATTTCTATCACCGCTACAAGGAGGATATCGCTTTGTTTGCCGAAATGGGCTTCAAAGTATTCCGCTTGTCCATCGCCTGGTCACGGATTTTCCCGAATGGGGATGATGCGCAGCCGAATGAGGAGGGTCTTCAATTCTACGATCAGGTCTTTACCGAACTCAAAAAGCATCAGATCGAACCGCTGGTAACGATCTCCCATTATGAAGCCCCTTTCCACCTGGCTGAAGCCTATAACGGGTGGGCCGACCGCAGAACGATTGACTTCTATGTCCGTTATTGTGAAGTGATCTTCAACAGATACAGGGACAGTGTGAAATACTGGCTGACCTTCAACGAAATCAATATTCTGACGATGCCGTTCGGAACATTCATGGCAGGAGCGATCATGCCGCAGGGCAATGCAGAGCTCGGCACTTCGGCAATCGGCGACAATGAGCAACTGCGTTATCAGGCGCTGCATCACCAGTTCCTCGCGAGCGCCAAAGCCGTGAAGCTGGGGCATGAGATCAATGAGAAGTTCCAGATCGGCTGCATGATTGCCTACATGTGTTCTTACCCGCTGACCTGTAATCCGGAAGACGTTCTGCTGGCGCAGCAAAAGGATAATCTGAGCAATTTCCTCTGCTCGGATGTACAGGTCAGAGGTGCATATCCGGGCTTCGCCACAAGATATTTCAAGGAGAAGAATATTAAGCTTCAGCAGGAGGAGGATGACGAGCAGACGCTGCGGGAAGGCTGTGTAGATTTCTACACCTTCAGCTACTATTCATCCACCTGCGTGAGCGCAGCGCCGGATCAGGAGGCTATCGGCGGCAATCTGTCGATGGGGCTGAAGAATCCATATCTGCAGGCGAGCGCATGGGAATGGCAGATTGACCCTCAAGGGCTCAGATGGTCCCTGAACCATATTTACAACCGGTATGGTATTCCTATGATGGTAGTGGAGAATGGACTTGGCGCTGTAGATACCGTTGAAGCGGACGGTTCAATCCAAGACGGTTACCGGATCGATTATTTGCGGGAACATGTCAAGACCATGGGTGAAGCGCTGGAGGACGGGGTAGAATTGATCGGCTACACTCCGTGGGGCTGCATTGATCTGGTCAGTGCAGGAACAGGCGAAATGAAGAAGCGCTACGGATTCATCTACGTCGACAAGGACAATGAAGGGAACGGCACACTGGCCAGATCCCGCAAAGACAGCTTTTACTGGTACAAGAATGTAATCGCCAGCAGCGGAACACAGCTGGATTAATCAGGCTATCAGCAATGAGTTCATAAGCATAGCAGCCAAACAAGTGCTTCTGCACTGCTTGGCTGCTATTTGATTTTGTAACGAGCATGCTTGCACAAGATGAAGATTCGGACTCGGCCCATTCTTGATGAAAACGATCATTATCGCCCTGATCGGGCTGCCTTCAGCTATTCCGGTGATTCAGTTCGGACTCCCAAGCAGCCAGTTCATGGCTTTTGGGACAGCTCCTTTTTGTTGTGTATGAGCTCTTTAGTCCAGGCGGCACGGGATTTTTCATCAGTCCTTGCTGCTGCACACGGCGATATAATTCAGGTCCTTGCCGGTTGTATTGAAGAAGGTATACATCTTCTTGAACTGGGCGCGGTTTTCTTTTTTGAGTGCATTCTTGAAAATACGCAGTGTACCGGGGACGCCTTCATCACGAATCATGCCTTTAACACTCATCAGCGACATGGTGCCTGTAGAATGTTCGATCTTCTTGAATCCGGTGGAGTTGAACAGTCCTTCCCACTCTGCCACAGGCAGCGGCTCTACATTAATATGAATTGTCCGGCGCAGCTCCGCCAGCTCCCCGGCCATGTTATTCTTCGCAAAAGTGATGTCATGCGTAAGCAGAACCCCGCCCGGCTTCAGCACACGGAAATATTCAGCTACAGCCTTCTGCTTCGCCGCCTGATTCAGCATGGTCAGCATCGCTTCGTTAATGACGACGTCGAAGCTGTTATCCTCAAAAGGCAGCTTCATCGCATTGGCCTGTCTGACCTGAATGTACCCCTCCAGATTGGCATCTCTAATATTCTTCTCAGCCTTCTCAAGTGCCCTGGGGTCCATATCAATCCCGGTAATCTGGCACTTATACTCCCGCGCAAGCTGGATAGAGGTGGTACACATGTTGCAGGCCACTTCCAGCACACGGCTGTCTTTAGTCAGCTTCGCATGCCGGATCAACCAGTTCGTAGCAGCGACACCGCCGGGACGCAGCCGCTTTTTACCCAGTTTGGCCAGGAAATTATGCCCTACTTCCTTTTTCAACATGTCTCAGCTCCTTCTTCTCCGGTTTGACCACAATCAGCAGCATTTGGAAGGCTTCGGTAGCATACAGCGCATGGGGAATATTAGCCGGCAAAATGATCGTTTCTCCTGCCAGCACCGTGTAGGGTTTATCCGCAATGGTGATCTGAGCCTCGCCCGACAGAATATTCACCATGGCATCGCCCGGGGAGGAGTGGCCGCCAATCGATGAGCCTTTATCCAGGGAGATCAGTGTCATGGCGAGACTGGAGCGCTGTACCAGGGTCAGGCTCGATACCTGCTGCTCCTCCACCGTAATGATCTTCCGTAAATCCATAACTTCAGCTTGCGGCAATCTTTTAATATAGTGTTCTTGCTCCATATGATCTACCTCCAGGTTATATGCTGATTTGCAGAAATTTGCAGCTGCTCTGCGCAGCGAATTCATGCCAGGTACCGGCTTGGACGATTACCGCTGCCCCGGCGGTTAATGGACAGGGCTGCTCTCCTATGAGCATGTGAAGCTCTCCCTCCAGTACGTGAATGAGCTTGGATCTGGGCGAGGTCTCCGAGCTGATGGTCTCATCCTTATCCATGCCGTATAGTACCCATTCAGGTGCTTCAGCGGCTTGGCCCGAACCTTCTGTGATATTCAGTGTTCTGCTCGATATCTGATAGGGCCGGATGCTAATCATGTCATTGAAATAAAATACTGTGCCTGCAGTCATTCCGCTCATGCCGTCCTCCTGTATATATTGAATGATTCTTAACATTTGGTATAATGAGATGAGGTGAGAATCGTTCTCATTTATTAAATTGTAGCAGAGTTTGTACAATGACTCTGTTGCCATGGCAACAGGAGGCGGATAAATGTGCAGCAATATATGAACAAAATCCAAAGCACGGTCTTATTTAAAGGATTTATGATCAGTGAGGTGCAGCAGGCACTGGGCTGTCTTCAGGGTACCATCAAGGATTTCGCCAAGAAGGATGTCATCTTCAAACAGGAGGAATATCTGGTTTCGGCGGGTATTATTCTCCAGGGAAATGTATTGCTGTGCAAAGAGAATAGTTCGGGCATGCGCTTCATATTCTCGGAGCTTGAGAGCGGGGAGATTATCGGGGAGACCGCCCTTCGTCTGGAGCAGGAGCCCAGCGGCTACGAAGCGGTTGCAGGCTCGGCGTGCCGGGTGCTGTTCATCAAGATTAACAAAATTGTACGTCCGGGCCAGGCGACCTGCCATTTGAGAAGCCGGATTATTGAGAATATGCTGACCTTGCTGCTTGAGAATAACCGGTCGATGTATCAGAAGCTTGACCTGGTCTCACACAAATCACTGCGGGAACGGATTATCCACTACTTCAGCCTGCAGGCCCAAAAAAATAATTCGCCCGTCTTTGAAATTCCATTCAGCCGGAATGATCTGGCGGATTACCTGACTGTGGACCGGAGTGCCTTATCCAGAGAGTTGCAGCGGATGGCACAGGATGGACTGATCCGGTTTACACGGAACCAGTTTGAATTGCTGAAGGCAGATTATGAGAAGCAGTGGTGGAAGAATCAGTGGTAAAAGCATGCGGACTCCTGTAAGTACAGATTGACAATCTGTACTTTTGGATATATTGTAGATACATTAAGTCTTTGATTTAAGGTGTTTACTTCCGGTCCAATTAACCAGAACAATCTGTAGAAGTTAAAGTGGAGGGCGTAGTCCGCTTTTATTAAGGACTTAATATATCTTTAATATATTTTATAACAAGAGAGACAGGTGGAGACGGAATGAAAAGCAGACCCGGATTAATTATATCTTCGCTGGTCATCGCGAATTTCCTCGGGCAGCTGATGCAGACGATGCTGAATACGGCATTGCCCAGAATGATGCTGGATTTGGGGATTAATGAAGGCAGGGCCCAGTGGCTGATTACAGTATACTATCTGACTGCAGGCATAACGGTGCCTGTTGCCGGATTTTTAATCGGAAGATTCACGACAAGAGGTTTATTCTTCACTTCGGCAAGTGTCTTTGCAGCAGGCACACTGATCGCGGGAATATCCCCGGACTTTATCCTTATTCTGGGCGGGCGTATTATTCAGGGTTTGGGCGCAGGACTGCTGATGCCTCTGTTCCAGACAACGATTCTAAGGGTGTTCCCGAAGGGGAAGATAGGCTCGGCTATGGGGTTAATCGGACTGGTAATGGGCCTGGCTCCGGCGCTGGGTCCGACCCTGTCAGGATTAGTCGTTCAGGATCACTCCTGGCGGATTCTCTTCTATGCATTGCTGCCTGTAGTGATAGCCAATCTGCTGCTCGCTGCGTTCAGTCTGCAGAATGTGGGGGAGAGACACCGGGAGAAGCTGGACTACATATCTATTCTATTATCAACAACCGGATTTGCCGGTCTGTTATATGGTGTTAATCTGGCAGGGGATCAAAGTGCCCCGCGGGTATGGGCAGGGGCCGTTATCCTAAGCGGGATATTGTTCATAATTCTATTTATCAGGCGTCAGCTGAAGCTTACCGTTCCATTGCTGGATTTCAGGCTGTTCAAGAGCAGGAGCTTTAGCCTTGCCTCAATCATTGGAGTGCTGATGTTCATTGTAATGGTGGGTGCTGAGCTGCTGATTCCGTTATATGTGCAGAATGTCCGGGGGCTGACGCCAAGTGAGTCAGGTCTGATGCTGCTGCCGGGTGCGCTGCTGCTGGGGTGTACCAGTGTAATCTCTGGAAAAATATATGACCGCTATGGAGTGAAGATAGTGCTTCGCGGCGGGTTTACCCTCATTGCCGGGGTATCTTTGCTAATCTCGCTTATGTTATCCCAGGATTCATCCATACTTATACTCGCTGTGCTCTATGTACTTCTAATGGTGGGAATCGGGTTTATTATGACCCCTGTTACCGCCTATGCGATGGCAAGTGTACCTCCTCAGATGATTGCACATGCCTCTCCAATGACGATTTCGATCCGCTCGTTAGCCAGCTCTATGGGAGGGGTTCTGCTGATAGCCATAATGACGATTACGATGAATTACAGTTCTTTCACATTCCCGGTGAATATGATGCAGGGATTCCATGCCGCTTTTTGGTGCCTGACCGTAGTAGCCATAGCCGGATTAGGTTTATCGTTTAATCTGAAGGGGCTGACTCATTCGTAAAGAATAGTTAAGGGGATATTCACTTTACGCAGATCGTCCATGGTTTTAACGACAATAATCCATGTTCAAAATGGGGAGATGAATCTATTATATTAGTAATGGTGATAATGATTATCATTATTAATAAATGATGGAGAGTGGTAGCAGGCTATGATTAAGAGAATAACAGGTTTGGTACTTGCTGGTGTTATGGCGCTGGGTATCGTTTCTGCCGCAGGTGTAAATGTCGCACCTGTGGGCGTTGCGGAAGCCGCACAGGCAACGCAAAAGATTACCTATAAAGGCAAGGTATACACCGTTCCGGCCAAAACCAATAATATTGTCATTACCGGTGCAGTAGAGGCGCTGGAAGACGCACTGGTACTCAATTTCAAACCCAAGGGAGCATTGACTGTCGGCGGTGAGTTCCCTTCAATCTTTTCCAAAATAACAAGCGGCGTAACAGCGATCGGGGAAAAGGCAGAACCTGACCTGGAAGCGATCCTGAAGCTCAAACCGGATATTATCCTCAGCAGCACGAAGTTCCCGGCGGAGACCAATGAGAAGCTGGCGAAGATCGCGACTACGATTCCAGTATCGCATATCGCGACCGATTGGATGGACAACCTCAAGCTGCTCGCAGCACTTACGGGCAAACAGAAGGAAGCGACCACTGCGATTCTGAAATACCAGAAGGAACTGAAGGAAGCCAAAGTGAAGCTTGCGCCGAAGCTCAAGGACAAGAAGGTCATTGCTCTGCGCATCCGCTCAGGCAGCCTGTTCCTCTATCCGCAGGATGTATTCTTTAACCGCTCCCTGTATGCCGATCTGGGCGCAACTGTGCCGAAGGAAGTACAGCAGGTCAAAGCCCAGCAGAATATTTCCCTGGAATCCTTTGCCGCAATCAACCCGGATTACATCTTTGTACAGTTCTCGGCGGATGAGAACAAAGACAATCCTAAGGCACTGGAAGAGCTGCAGAAGAACGCCATCTGGAAGAGCCTGAAAGCTGTGAAGGGCGGCAATGTATTTGTCAATCTGGTTGATCCGCTGGCACAAGGCGGAACTGCATTCAGCAAGTTCTCCTTCCTTGAAGCCCTGATGAAGACCAAACTGTACACAGGGAAGTAAGATTAATTCCAGCCAGTATATGCAAATGGAAGAAAACAGGAGAGAGCCCAGGCCGGCTCTCTTTTTGCTGCACCAAAAGCGGGTGCAATTTATTGCTGAATTATATATAGCACCTTATATTATGTTATAATGGATTTCTTATTGTAAATTACAAAGAATAGAGGTCGCTAGAGGATGAAAGTTAAAGTTAACCGCAATGCTGCAAAGGTTCTGAAGGATATGCTGAACACTCCTGAAGCGGAAGGCAAGAAGATCCGCGTCATTATTACTCAGGATCACGGCAATCACGGGCACTATGATGTTGCTCTTGATACACCGACCGAGCATGATGAAGTGGTTGCCACGGATAAAGGTATCGAGATTGTGCTGGATACACGTCAACCGCTGCTGGACGGTGTCTGGATTCAGTATTTCTATGTTCCCCAAGAAGGCTTCTTCATTACGAATCCCTCTACAGGATTTCTTGAGAAATAAGCAGCTGAACCTGATATAGAACCATATGGTTTGAGACGGCATTGTCTTAACAGCCTTATAAGGGCTGCTAAAGATAATGCCGTTTCTTTGGGTTGTTTAAATAAACAGAGCGGCAAAATTCATCATTTATTGTACTTCCGCCCAAAAAGTCGTTGCAAAAGTATGTATAATCGTTGACTGCCTACATTAGACGGACTTGGATTTTTTATTATACTGTAATTGTAAGCGATTACACATACGCTGGGGGGAAATTCAATTGAACAAGAAAAAAAGATTAACACTGCTGTCCGGTATACTGATGATCTCTCTGCTTGCTGCATGCGGCAATAACAACGGTAATGCCGTAGGAAGCACGGCGGAGCCGCAGGCTTCGGCAGCCGCGACAGAAGCTGCCGGGACGAATGCCAGCCCAGCCGGAGATTCCGGCACAGTGGATACGTCCCAGCCCGTAACACTGAAGATGATTTTTGTAGGACCGAAGCCGGTCGACTATGACCTGGTATTTGGAGAGATCAACAAGAAGCTGAAGGAGAAAGTTAACGCTACGCTGGAAGCCGAGTTCCTGGACTGGTCGGATTGGGCGCAGAAATATCCGCTCAAGCTGGCGGCGAATGAGAATTTTGACCTCATCTACTCTGCCAACTGGGCAGGCTATAATGATCAGGCCCTCAAAGGCGGGTTTCTTGAGCTGACCGACGAATTGCTGCAGAAGTACGCGCCGATGACCTGGGAAGCGATGCCGGAGGTGGGCTGGGGTCAGGCGAAGGTGAACGGCAAGCTCTATATGGTGCCTCAGAACCGCGGGGAAACGATTGAGAAGCTGATTCTGTACCGGGAGGACCTGCGCAAGAAATATAACCTGCCGGAGATCAACAGCCCGGAGGCGTATGCTACTTATCTCAAGACGGTCTCCGAGAAGGAGCAGGGTGTCACTCCGTTCGTACCGGAGACAGGGGACTGGAAGCTGCACAATCTGGACCGGGTCCTGCTGAAGCAGCAGAATGAATGGAACATGTTCGACTTCGATCTGCCGATTGGCTTCAAGCTGACAGATCCTGCCGGTAAGGTATTCAATGTATACGAAACTCCGGAATTCAAAGAGCTTGTCTACTATTATAAAGATCTTGCGGATCACAACGCCTGGTCGAAGAGCGCACTGAACAGCAAGCTGGATCACCAGCAGGAGTTCCGTGCAGGCAAGACAGCATCAATCACACACAATCTTGGTACGCTAGGCGCTTTAATGACGGATATGCGCGAGAAAAATTCACCGTATGAGCTGGCTCTGGCTGATATTACACCGGACAAGAAGAAGTCTGTTGCTGTCTCCACGCAGAACGGGGTCTCTATTCACGCTACGACCAAGAACCAGGAACGTTCACTGATGGTGATTGATCTTCTGCAGAATGACAAGGAACTGCATGATCTGATGATGAACGGCATTACGGCTGTGCATTATAATCCGGTTGGCGATGATAAATATACGAATGCAGAGAAAAATGCTAACTATACCGGATTCTCCAACTGGGGCTTTAACTCCCCATTGAACCGGGACAACGCCTCCTTCCCTGACGAAGGCAATGCGCTGACCGACAAATGGGAAGGTGAGGTTTACCACTATCCGCTGGAGACCTTTGTCTTCGATAACAGCAAAGTGAAGACGGAGGTAGCTAATGTCGGTAATGTGATGCTGCAATATGGCATTCCGCTGGAATACGGTTCAGTTAAGGATGTGGACGGCGGACTGGCCAAGCTTCAGGCACAGGTGAAGGAAGCTGGAATTGATACCATCATTGCAGAAGTTCAGCGGCAGATTGATGAATTCCTGGCTAATTCCGGACAGTAAAAGGCTGCAACCATAAGAAGGAGGCCCGCGTGGATACATGCGGGCCTCCTTATGTTCGTACGCCCAGCATGGGCGTCATCTTTAGGGTGAAAGTCCCGAACGGGGGCTGGCGAGCGCCTACCGTTAGCCAAGGGCAAGGGTGTCCACCGTGAGGTGGAATCTGAAGGAAGCCGGAGGCAAAAGCACGGGCCAAGGTACACGAACTGGATTTGAGGCTGTGTCAGTCGGATGAGTCACCTAAACATGACGAAATCCAAAGCCGCCAAGGGCTGGCGCGGTATACTCCAGTGGTCGCGGGCAGACAGATGACGTTCTTATCTGGGGAGACCTGTCAGATAAGCAAGAAAAAAAACTTGTAACCGTAGCTGAGAGGCTGCGCTGAACTGGCAGGAGTCAGCAGAAGCCATAGTACGTAAGCTGTTGCAACAATTTACGGAAGGGCTGAACCGAAAGGAGAGAGGAAAGCGATGCGTTCGCATGAAGAGCAACGACAGCAGAATATCTCGCAAGGGAGCTTGCGGCAAAGAGAAGCGGTGAAGCCGTCAGGGTATGCCGGAGCGCCGAGTTCTTCGTCGGCACAAGTCGTCCCTTCCTCTCGCGAAGACCAGAACAACTTGCTGGAGCAAATGCTCAAAGGAGATAACCTTCGACTCGCTTACAAACGAGTGGTGCAAAATGGAGGAGCGCCCGGTGTGGACGGTGTAACGGTAGCGAATCTACAAGTTTACCTGAATACGCACTGGGCATCGGTGAAAACTGAACTTCTGACGGGAACTTACAGACCTGCGCCAGTCAAACGGGTGGAAATCCCCAAACCTGGAGGCGGTGTACGGCAGCTAGGCATCCCGACTGTGATGGACCGTTTCCTCCAGCAAGCACTTTTACAAGTCATGAACCCGATCTTTGACGCACAATTCTCGTGGTACAGCTACGGCTTTCGGCCGGGGAAGAGCGCGCATGACGCCGTTAAACAAGCCCAAAGATATATCCAAGGCGGCCTCAGATGGGTCGTGGATTTGGATCTGGAGAAATTCTTTGACAAGGTAAACCACGACATGCTAATGGCAAGAGTGGCGCGGAAAGTGGAGGACAAAAGAGTGCTGACGCTAATCCGTGCTTACTTAAACGCCGGAGTTATGGTGGATGGAAAATGGGAGCGTAGCCGGGAGGGAACGCCACAAGGCGGTCCGCTTAGTCCGCTTCTAGCAAACATTCTATTGGATGATCTGGACAAGGAACTGACCGGGCGAGGTTTGCGATTCGTACGCTACGCGGACGACTGTAATATCTTTGTGGCGAGTAAACGAGCAGGCGAGCGTGTCATGGAATCGGTAAGTCGGTTTGTAGAAGGAAAGCTAAAACTGAAAGTAAACGGGGAGAAAAGTGCGGTAGCGAGACCTTGGCACCGAAAGTTCTTAGGATTCAGTTTCCTGAGCCAGAAACAGGCAACGATTCGGATTGCTCCGAAGAGTCTCGCAGCTTTTAAAGGGAGAATTCGAGAGCTAACGAAACGTACCTGGTCCATTTCCATGGAAGAAAGGATTTACCGACTGAACCGCTATCTGATGGGTTGGCTCGGTTATTTCCGTCTAGCCTCGGCGAAGACACACTTCCAAACACTGGACCAGTGGATTCGGAGGAGACTTCGAATGTGTCTGTGGAAACAGTGGAAACGAGTACGTACACGAATCCGCGAGCTTCGAGCACTCGGGGTTCCAAAGTGGGCTTGTTTTAAGATGGCCAACTCGCGGCGAGGCGCGTGGGAAATGTCCCGGAACACGAATAACGCCCTTCCGACTTCCTATTGGGAAGCAAAAGGGCTGAAGAGTTTACTTTCACGCTATCTGGAACTTTGTTAACCTTTTGGAACCGCCGTATGCGGACCCGCATGTACGGTGGTGTGAGAGGACGGGGGCTTGCCGCCCCCTCCTACTCGATAGTTTAATCTTATTCTTATACCTTGCGGGCCGGAGGAATGCTTTGCGGATTGTTGAATACATTTCCGGGATCATATTTGGCTTTGACTCTCCGTAACCGGGGATAGTTCGCTCCATAATAGACCGGGCCGGAATGTTTGATCCCCTGGTCCGGAACATTAATATAGCTTCCCACGATGAACGGCTGCAGCTTCCGGCGTGTATTCCGCACTATGGCAATATTTTTGGCAGCATCCGATTTCTTGACCCATGAACTGTTCCACTCTACATAGAATTTCGCTTTACGCCAGTAGAAGGCGGTAGATCTGGGTGATTTACGGCTTACAGCCCCGCCCCAGTTGAGGAAATAGAACCCTGCGAACTCGCCCTCCACGTTCTCAAGGAACTCACGCATAGACTTAAACGCTTTGTCCGGGAAAGGTTTTCTTCCGAAACCGCTGGAGAACTGGTTGCTGAATCTTTGGGTCTCCACCGGATCGGGAGCCAGCAGGAAACTCACTACTTTGGGATAAGATAATGAGCGGATCAATTGATTCGTGGGCGTCCCTACGTCCGTAATGGGCTTTAAGAGGCGGACCGCCTCCGCTTTTGATCCGAGGAACAGGCCCAGCATGCTGACATTACCGCCCTTTTTGGGACCAATGGATAGCTCGCTGCCCAGTCTGGTGTTCACAGAAGGAGCCCAGCGCTGCCAGGCTTTGAGTACCTTTTCGAACTGGTTCCAGGGCCAGGTGATGCGGAATACGGTCGCCGTGGCCGGCGCGGGACGCACTTTGAACTTATAACGGGTGCAGACTCCAAAATTACCTCCGCCACCCCCGCGGGAAGCCCAGAGGAGATCGGCGTTCTTGTTCTTATTGGCGACAATAATTCTGCCTTTGGCATCCACCATTTCGAGCTCAATCAGATTATCACTGACCAGACCTACGGTCCGCTGAAGCGGCCCTATTCCCCCGCCTAGTGTAATGCCCCCGATTCCGACAGTGGGACTATCCCCAAAAGGGGCCATGTATCCCTGCCGCGCAAGCGTATGGGCAATTCTTCCCACCGTATTTCCGGTCCCCACTACTGCAGTTCCCGATTTTTTATTGAGCTTGATGCTTCTCAGTTCACTTACATCGATGACAATGCCTCCGTTGACCTGGGACAGATTGACCTCCAGCGAGTGCCGGCCGCTTCTTGGCCGGATAGGGATGTTATTCTCGTTGGCCCAGCGGATGGCGTTGGCTACATCCTGCGTTTTCTGTGCAAAGACAAATACCTTCGGGAATCTGTCCGTATGCGGATCCCAATTTTTGCGTGCCGTTTCATAGCCCGGATCACCTTTATAGATAACCCGCCCGGTAAGTCTCGTTCCTGATTTCACTGATTCCAGCTCCTTTTGAGCTAACAATTTAACTGCATGTATGCAGTCAGGTCCCAATATAGTATGTAGGGCGTTAGTCTATGGAGTGGGCTTACGCGGAGAGTTTGCGTCAGTACTACCCTTCTTTCTTCAATAGAAGATACAGGAAATAAGGAGCGCCGATAAATGCAACCATGATCCCGGCAGCGATACCGTCAGGCTGGGTCAGGTTACGGCCAATCGTATCCGCCAGCAGCAGCAGCCAGCCGCCGATTAATATGGATACCGGCACGAATTGCTGATGCCGTGCTCCTACCAGGGCTCTGGCAATATGCGGAGCCATCAGGCCGACAAAGGCGATGCCGCCGGTCATCGAAACAGCCGATGCCGCCAGTGCAACCGCCGCCAGCATAAGGAGGACCCGGTCTCTGGAGACCGCCACACCTGCCCCGATAGCAGTAGGCTCGTTCAAAGCAAGCAAATTCAGTGTTCTGGATTTGTACAGCACATAAGGGACCAGAATGATCAGCCAAGGCAGCAGGGCGAGAACGAAAGGCCAGTCTGTACCCCACACATTACCGGCCAGCCATTTGGAGATGAAGTCCACCTTGGTCCGGTCCACCGAAGAGATGAGTACGATCATCACGCCGGAGAGCGCCATGGAGAACCCGACTCCGGTGATGACCAGCCTGATCGGCTGAACGCCATCGGTGCGGGTGTAGGAGAAGGCATAGATGAGTACAGCTGTTACCAGGGCTCCGGCGAATGCCGCAAGCGGAATCATATATATGAAGGACCCGGCGTCAATGGATGCAAAGATGAAAAAGACGGTAACCCCGACCCCGGCCCCGGCATTAATGCCTATAATTCCCGGATCAGCCAGCTCATTGCGGGTAATGCCCTGCAGAATAGCACCGGATAAAGCAAGCGCCATACCTGCGAGCAGCGTAATCAGTATCCGGGGGAGCCGGATGGAGAACAGTACAAAATTATCCTCGAAAGAACCGTGCCCGAGGATTGTCGGAATCAGTCTCCCGTATGACACCGGGGAAGATCCGATCCCTATTCCGATAACGATGGTAGCCAGGATAAGAAGCATAAGCAGCGATACGACAAGCGGTTGATTACGATACAGCCGGGCTGGTTTCATGAGAAGGATCGCACTCCTTTACGGACAATGAACAGGAAGAACGGCAGGCCCAGCACAGCCACGATCGCGGCGACAGGCGTTTCGAACGGGACGTCAATCATCCGTCCGAGTGTGTCGGCGAACACCATAAAGGTGGCGCCGGCAATGGCGGACAGCGGAAGAATGGCACGGTAATCTGTCCCGGCAAACACCCGCACGAGGTGGGGGATCATCAGGCCGACAAAAGCGATGTTGCCGACAAGCGCAACAGCAGCGCCTGCGAGCAGCGTGATCAATATGTACAGTGTAATTTTAACCTGAGTCGTCTTGAGCCCAAGACTTACAGCCGTTCCTTCGTTCAGACTAAGGATTGTCAGCTGACGGGACAAAAGGATTGAAACGATAAGGCAAATGATAATAACCGGGGCAATTGCTGTAATCTGGCCCCAGGTAGTGCCGATCAGCCCGCCGGATGTCCACATCGATACATTTTTAGAGATCTTGAATTGAAGGCTGATTCCTTCGGCTACAGCGGTCAGCAGAGCGGATACGGCAGAACCGGCCAGCACCATCCGCAGAGGCGACATATTCTGCCTCCGGAGTGCAGCGATGCCGAACACCAGCATCACGCCACAGGCTGCGCCGATGAAACAGGCGATCATGATTCCGTAGTATCCGATGGAGGGGATGAAGGCAAAGGATACCGCAAGTGCGGCATTGGCACCTGCCGTCAGACCAAGCAGTCCCGGGTCGGCAAGCGGATTTCGGGTTAGACCCTGCATGATTGCCCCGGCAACAGCGAGGGCGGCACCTACCAGAATGCCGCCGACTTCGCGGGGGAGCCGCAGTTCACGGATGATAGAGATATCACCACCCGTAGCCTTCGGATTGCTGATGGCGCTCCAAATATCCGCCAGTGAAACATTTTTGGCACCGAGCCTGACCGCCAGGGCAAATACAATCACAAATAAAATCATGCTGACGAGCAGCTTAAGCACAAAAGTAGAGTTTATCGGCTTTTGCGGAGACTGTTTCTCCATTTCGACCATCCGTTCCTTATCAATTTGCGAAAAAAAAGAACGCGATTTGCGCTCCTTTTTTCGGTTTCAACCTGGCTGGATGCTTAAATAATAATTAATTTCCCAGCAATGACTTGGAAATAAAATCAAGCTGATAGTCAAGCGACAGAGCATCATTGAAATAGAAAGATGTAGCATCTATTTCGTAGACATGATTATTTTTGACGGCCGGGATATCCTTATAAGTGGAAGTCTCCTGGAAGGAAGCATCACCTGCAGGATCTTTGCTGTAGATTACGTAATCTCCCATATAATCCGGCAGGATTTCCAGTGACAAATTGAAGTATCCGTCTTTGGCTGTCATTTCCTTCACTTTATCCGGCATCTTCAGCCCCATGGCCTGATAGATGATTTCTGTACCGCGTCCCCAGGCGCTGCCGAAGGTGTACAGATTTTTGGAATCCCCTTCAATAACCGAGATCGTGCTATCCGCACAGATCTTGGCTTTGATTTCTTCACCAGCGGCCTGGGCACGTGCCTTGAAATCAGCAATCCAGTCAGCGGCTTTCTGCTCCTGGTTAACCGCTTTGCCGATCTCCAGGATCTGGGTCAGATAATCCACTTTGTTGTATGTATAGGTAACCACCGGTGCGATTTGTTTCATCTTGTCCAGATTCTTGGTGTCTGACGAAGCAATAATTAAGTCTGGCTTGAGATTCAGAATACTCTCCACATTCTCCTCGGAGACTTCCGCAACGTCCTTCAACTGATCCTGGAAATTCGGATTTGCTTTGATGTAGGAATCTACTCCTGCTAGGGGGACATCCAGAGCGAGCAGGTTACCTGCGTACCCGGCAAGAACTACAACACGCTGGGGATTGGCGGGAACTTCGACAGGTCCGGTTTCGGACTCATATGTAATGGTATCTGTGCTGCTGTTATCAGCACTTGCAGTTGCGCTGGCTTCGGGTGCCGGTGTAGCTGTGGCAGCAGCCGTGTTGTTGCTTGCACTGTTGCTTGCATTATTGCCGCAGGCACTTAGTACCAGGAGGGTAAGGATGAGTAGAAGTAACAACAATTTCTTCATTTCTGATAATCTCCCTTTCAATGATAAATTTATGAAATTGATAATCATTATCAATGATGTAACTGTTAAAACTTTAATTGTTTATTGACCGTTTGTCAATCCTTAACTTGATTTCGTAACCATGCTGCCACTTGTTCGTATAAGGATAAAAAGCAGGCTCCCCATTTGTTCAAAGACCCCCATACAGCATGATAAACCAATATGAAGCTAAGGTTGTGCATCCTATGAATGAAATTGTCAGAGAACATCCCCATACAGGTTATCAGCTGGCAGAGCAGAAGGCCGCCCGCTACTTAAGCTCACTCCATGATCAGCTGAAGAGCCAATCTTATGTGACGGCGTTGACGGCGGATATCCATGAGTGGAAAAAGAAGCATATCCGGCGGTTCTCCGTGTTGTCCTTGTGGTCACCGGGGAAGAAAAAGCCGGACACCCAAGATTATTACCGCTACATCCAATGGCTGAATTACACGAAGAAGCTGGATGATTATCTGGACCGGAGCGTCTCGTACATTTATATGAGGGATCTGGGTAAGGCACCGGATTCTCCAGATACACAGAAACGGATCAGGAGAACCATAGCTGATCTGAACCAGCATCTGCTGAAGTCAGCCCGCTCAGGCAGCGGAGAAGTGCCGGATTTCATGAATCTGGACGGGGTATACCGCTGGGCCCAGAAGGAAGGGATAGAAGCTGCAGTGATCTGGGTTTTTGCCAAATTAAGATCTGTAGCAGCCCATATACCGGAGGGAATGAACGCGGAGCATGCCCAGCGCAAGCTAATCAAGATTATCGTTGGCGTTATACTGCATGTTATAGAAGAGATGGACGGTGATACTGCGCCTGTGGAACGGTCCCGGAGATTGGATGAAGCGATCAGGCTTGGCTATTCCTATGGACTGACGTATCCTTTCGTTGACGATCTGCTGGATTCTCGGATACTGACGGTTCAAGAGAAAGTGCAATACTCTGAGCTGATTCGTTCAGCGCTGCTCACAGGAGTTGTGCCGGTACTAGGGGGTTGGTCCGGAGAGAACATGGAACTGATCAAGTATATTCATTCGGAACTGTCAGAGGCATTCGAGTATATTAAGCAGCAACAGCGGCCGGAGATGCAGCATATCTTTTTCGGCCAGTCTTATGTCTTTTTTCAGGCTCAGGATATGGACCGTGTCAAGGTACTCACCAGGGGAGATTACACTAACGATGATTTGTACATCCCCGTTATCTTGAAGTCATCGTCATCCCGGCTGATTGCGCGTTCAGTGATTAGTGCGCCTGCGGATGAGGGATTTGAAGAGCGGACCTTCTTTTTTGGCCTCTACAATCAGCTTGCCGATGATTTCGCGGATATGACCGAGGATATGAGTGACGGAGCCGTAACACCGTATACCTATTATTTGAAATATCATAAGCAAAGGCCTGATCTGATTAATCCTTTTGAGTTATACTGGGCGGTCATCTCCAATCTGATCCACAGTGTATATCACTCCGATGCCAAGGCCCGCGAGGTTATTCTTGACCGGGCAATTAACGGGCTGAAACGTTATAAAGAACGTGTGGGATCTGATAAGTATAATGAGACGATGAGGATTTTTGCAGCAGGCAACCCGGAGTTTAACAGGCTCATTCAGATCCTGGTAGACAAAGCGGATGATGTGGACTTTTTTGATAAGCTGCTGCGGGACCGGATGATTGAGCACTTGAAGAAGGATGCCAGGGAGCAGAAGGAATTCTTCGCTACGTTTAAAAGTGTCCGCAGTCTGATCAATGAAGAACTGCTCTTCGCTAAGCCGCAGGAGCTTCCGGCCATGAAGGAGCAGCTGATCGATGCGGCCAATTACAGCCTGGCGGGGGACGGCAAGCGGGTGCGACCGATTCTAACCTGGGTGATGGGTGTGAAGGAATACGGCTTGGAGCCGGTAGCCATCGTTCCGCTTCTCCGCTCGCTTGAATACATGCATACCGCCTCCCTGATCTTCGATGATCTGCCTTCCCAGGATAATGCCTCTACCCGCAGAGGGCGCACGACCCTGCATGAGGTTCACAGCAGTGCAGTTGCGGAGTTAACCGGTCTGTATCTGATCCAGAAGGCCATCGGGGAGCAAGCCTCGCTTGACCGCTTTAAGGCGGAAACAGTGCTTGCCTTGATCCGTTATTCGGCCCGGAAGGCAGAGGAGATGTGTATGGGCCAGGCGATGGATTTGGATGCAAAAGGCAGAACATTGACGCTGGAGCAGCTGAATAATGTGTGCTTTTACAAAACAGGAGTGGCCTTTGAGGCGTGCCTGGTCATGCCGGCCATGCTGGCTGAGGTTAGCGATGCGGAGATCAGTGCGCTCAAAAAAATCGCTTACCATATGGGCATTGCTTTTCAGATTAAGGATGATTTGCTTGATGTGGAAGGGGATATGCATGTACTTGGTAAGCCTGTCGGCAACGATGTTGTTAACAATAATTCGAATTTTGTCTCGATTCTTGGTCAAGAAGGGGCCAGTAAAGAGATGTGGGATCACTATTGCAAGGCCAATGAGGCTCTGCGCGGGATCCCGCGTAATATCACCTTCCTGAAGCATTTAATGAATTATGTGGTGAACAGGGAGCGGTAAGCCCAGACTAATCGATCATCCGTCTGACCTCATCTGCGATCAGTCCGGGCTCGCTGTACATGATCATATGACCGGATTGCCGGGCTTCGACCAGGCGGCCGTCTGCTTGTGCGCTGCATGAAGCGCAGGCCGGAAATTCCGTTCCATCCGCGTGATTAGTGTTCCTGAGAGCACGGATACCTCAATACCCTCCAGCTTCAGCGGATGCTCCAGAAGTGCCCGTAAATCCTCCAGGAAGGTTGCTCCCTCAGCAACCATGGTATGAGCTGCCCGCATAGTGAAATCCTCCTGCCGCTGTTCCTTGTAGACATCCGCTGGCAGAACCTTGCCCGGCTTGCTTCCCATCAGCTTGTATAAACCGGTTCCCGCAAGCAGCGGAAGGAGAGTATTCATCTTCGCAAAATGCTTCACGGAAGCTTCTTCGAAATAGAGCCCGCAATGCTCGTCTGTCGGATCGACCAGAACGAGTCCCCGTATGATGTCAGGGTTCCGGGAAGCTGCTGTGCGGACAACGGGGCCGCCCCAGCTGTGTCCGACGAGAATGAAGGGGCCCGCTCCCAAGTGGCTCAATAAGCACATGAGATCATCGGCCATTCTGCTCAGGGTCCTTGGTGCCCGGTCCGCACCGCTTTTCCCGCTGCCCGCCCTGTCGTAGACGACAGCCCGCGCGTATCTGGCGACTACCGGCTGCACCAGCCCCCAGGCAGAGCGGGACATGCCCATGCCCGATTCGAATACCACAGTTACCGGCCCGGCTCCGTTCTCCATGTAATGGAGCTGACGCCCGTCCGGTGTTTGTATGTAATGGCTGTCTCCATACGTATGAGAGATCACAGCTGGAATCTTCATTTTTCACCCCATCCATTAAGAATGATTATCAATTGGACTCATTGTAAGTGAAGAACGGGGAAAGGACAAGTCCGGGAAAATTCAATTTATATACTCTTAAATGTTTACATTTCGTGTAATGTATATATACTTATAATTTAAAGGATTCATATCTCCGGGATAACCGGCAAGGGAGGACTATATTAAACATGACTTCAAACATCAGAGTTGGGATTGTCGGATACGGGAATTTGGGCAAAGGGGTACAGCAGGCGATTGAACAAAATCCGGATATGGAGCTTGCCGCTATTTTTACCCGCAGAGACCCGCAGCAGCTGGCGGAGATCACAGGAGCAGTCACAGAGCATATTTCCGCAGCCGAGCAATACATAGGCAAAATCGACGTAATGATTCTGTGCGGCGGATCAGCAACAGACCTGCCGGAGCAGACTCCGCAGCTGGCCAGATTGTTTAATACAGTGGACAGCTTTGACACCCATGCCAAAATTCCTGACTTCTTCACTGAAGTGGATAAGGCAGCCCAAGGCGGCGGGACAGTCAGTGTGATCTCAACGGGCTGGGACCCGGGAATGTTCTCCATGAACCGTCTGCTGATGCAGTCCATCCTGCCGGAAGGTGAGGATTATACCTTCTGGGGCACCGGAGTCAGCCAAGGGCATTCGGATGCGATCCGCCGGGTTCCCGGTGTGAAGGCAGGCGTGCAATATACCGTTCCTGTCCAGGAGGTCATTGACAGTATCCGGGGCGGCGAGACCCCGCAGCTGACTACCCGCGAGAAGCACCGCCGGGAATGTTTCGTGGTGGCGGAAGAAGGGGCGGACCATGAGGCTATCACCCGGAGCATTGTGGGGATGCCGAATTATTTCGCCGATTATGATACAACGGTGAACTTCATTTCGGAGGATGAGCTTGCTGCGAAGCATTCCGGCATGCCGCATGGCGGCTTCGTTATCCGTAGTGGTATAACCGGCGGAGGAAGCAAGCAAATTGCTGAATTCGGGCTGAAGCTGGACAGTAATCCTGAATTTACAGCCAGCGTGCTGGTAGCCTATGCCCGCGCAGCTGTCCGCCTGAAGCATGAAGGCCATAAGGGTGCCAAGACGGTATTCGATATTCCTCTCGGCCATCTGTCCCCTAAATCGGCAGAGACGCTGCGGCGCGAGCTGCTGTAGGCTGGCGAAGAGTGAGCAAGGGGCATGCAGGTGGGAGCAGCCGGCTGCTGTGAGGACCATGATCTGGCCGGGGCTCGCCCGGGGGAAACCCTGATCCTGCTTAAAGAGCACAGCATTTAGAACAACGGTCCGTTCGCGGAGCGTTCTCACCACGAGTTTAAGTATCGCATACTCCAAAAACGAGGGGTGTCTCAATAGCCATTGCATGGCTATTGAGACACCCCTTCTGCAGGTTCTGATGGAATCAAAAAAAATCAGAGGTAGAAATACCTCTGATTCATAGTGAGTGGAAGTAACCGGACAAATGCGGTCACTAAATAAGCTGGACTTAATAGTCATACTGAAATCCTGCACGAAATACAACATTTCCTTCATAATATCGGGTCTATTCAAGAATTGTTGTATAAAAAGCAGCATTTCCCACGTATTCAAGCGGCGAACGGGACAATTGTTGTATTTCATACAACAATCCTTATGAAAACCCCATTATCAGTGAATCTATGTTGCACTACGTACAACAATATGTACAACGATAGATTCAGGCCTAGCTATACAAATAAGCTTTATACATATAGCGACATATAGCAACAGCATCTTTTCGGGCAATCCAAGCTACTCGCTCGTAATAACCAAAGCTCGTTCCGCCCGCCATTAATCTGCTGCTTATTTAGTTACACGATCCCCTGCGCCAGCATAGTGTCGGCAACCTTCAGGAAACCGGCGATGTTAGCTCCAGCCACCAGGTTACCGGCCACTCCGTATTCCTCTGCCGCCTGCACCGTTCTACGGTAGATATTCTTCATAATCTCCTGCAGCTTGGCATCGACTTCTTCAAAGCTCCAGGCCAGCCGCATGCTGTTCTGGCTCATTTCCAGGCCCGAGACGGCTACACCGCCCGCATTAGCCGCTTTGGCCGGAGCGAACAACACATTATTCTCAAGGAACAATTCTACCGCTTCAATCGTCGTCGGCATATTAGCCCCTTCACCGATGGCTTGGACTCCATTCAGAATCAGCGTACGGGCGGATGTCAGATCAATCTCATTTTGGGTGGCACAAGGCAGGGCGATATCGCATGGCAGACTCCAGATTCCGCTGCAGCCGTCAATGTACTGTGCGTGCGGATGCTCCTTCACGTATTCGCTGATGCGCAGGCGTTCGGTTTCCTTCAGTCTTTTGACAGTAGCGAGGTTGATGCCTTGCGGATCATGAATGTATCCGTTCGAATCACTGCACGCGATAACAAGAGCTCCCAGCTGCTGAGCCTTCTCGATAGCATAAATAGAGACGTTTCCTGATCCCGAGATAACTACCCGGCTGCCCTCGAAGCTGGTTCCCCGCGTGGACGACAGCATTTCCTGCACGAAGTATACACAGCCGTAGCCGGTAGCCTCCTTGCGTGCCAGACTGCCGCCGTACAACAGCCCCTTTCCGGTGAGAACCCCGGCCGCATGTCCTCCGTGAATCCGTTTATATTGTCCGAACATATAGCCGATCTCGCGTGCGCCGACACCAATATCCCCTGCGGGAACATCCGTATCCTGGCCGATGTGGCGGTACAGTTCCGTCATGAAGCTTTGGGTGAAGCGCATAACTTCCTGATCGGATTTATCCTTGGGATCGAAATCACTGCCGCCTTTGCCGCCGCCCATGGGCAGGCCGGTCAGGGCATTTTTGAAAATCTGC
This sequence comes from Paenibacillus sp. FSL R10-2771, assembly GCF_038000205.1. Lineage (NCBI taxonomy): Bacteria > Bacillati > Bacillota > Bacilli > Caryophanales > Paenibacillaceae > Paenibacillus > Paenibacillus sp. FSL R10-2771. The sequence continues at coordinate 3,701,272 of NZ_JBBOBM010000001.1, read as the reverse complement.
TCGAAGCCCAGGAACTTGATAATGCCAAGATAAACGGATGGATGGAAGCGGAGTCCGCCTTTGTAAGGGCCGATGGCGCTGCTGTATTGAACGCGGAAACCGCGGTTGACCCGGACCTTGCCGGCATCATCGACCCAGGGCACGCGGAAGGATATGCTGCGCTCGGGTTCAACCAGCCGTTCGAGAATCCCTTGCTTCATATATTGCGGATGACGGGCCAGGACAGGCACGAGACAATCCAGGAACTCCTTGACCGCCTGATGAAATTCGGGCTCTTGCGGGTCGCGCTGCTGGACCTCCGCGTAGATCTGATGAACATATTGTACAGCCTGGTTAGTAATTTCTGAAGTAACGGAATGAACGGTGGACACTTTAGCTAGCACTCCCTGTCTGATAGTGGATTCGGGCAGCCCCGGATTTATTTTTAATTTAAAAGAATTCTATAAAACCTTACATCAATTTACCAATCAATTATTTTTGGTGTGGTCATTAAGAAATTCTATGAACCTTACATGCGATGCCAGATATAGCTTGTGAAAGGACTGATTTGGGCTTCAATATAATGGTAATTATGTTTCAATGTTGTCATATCCTTGTCCGTAAACTTTACAAACAGTATCGGAATAGATATAATTTAAGTATAATTTTTAGGGTTTGAAACAACAGAAAGGGGCCTAACGCCAGTAGGCTCCTTTTGTATTTCTTGCCCATGTTACAGGAGGGCGAAGGTCATTCACAAGGAAAAAATTATGGTATGCGTTCATTATGGTCCGCACGGGGAGCGTTTGATCCGGCGTGGAGTCGAGCTGTCTGAGATGCTGGGGGCACCGCTTTATGTGCTCAATGTGGATAGCTCGGATAGTGATGAATACAATCAGAGCAAAGAAATGTTCATGGCGGTCTGGAAGCGTCTCGCCGAGGAGGCCGGAGCAGAGTTTATGGTCCGCAAACGCCGGGGCCGCAAGACAACGGATGTAATCGTTGAAGCGGCAGAAGAGAAGGATGTCACGCAGATTATTATCGGACAATCCGCCCAGACACTGTGGCAGGAGCTGACCAAGCGCAATTTTGTCAATGAGCTGATCAGTAAAATGAAGATGATGGATCTGCATGTTGTGGCAGTACAGCGGATGCGCGCCGGTCTTGAAGAGACGCATGAAGAAGGTGTAATCTCCTATCTGGTGAAGAATGAGGGCGTTTATCAGCTCAGCGATGAGCCGGAAGGTCAGGATTTCATCAAAGGGAAATTTTTTCACGAATTGCACACGGAATTTGAGAATGGCTTATTCAGAATTGAGCAAGATGGTAAAGCGAGATATTTGCATATCTGCGAGGGGACACTTAGCGATCCCTTATAATCGTTTTTACTTCCAGTAGTATGTACTATTGTTCACAACTTAATTTGTAGAGTGGAAAAGGAGGCTTGCCTTTGCTGCATATAACCGTACTTGTTCCGTTTCTGCTGGCCCTAATGATAGCGCTTCTACGCGGGCGGATGGCCTGGCTCCACCGGGGTTGGCTTGTACTTGCCGGACCGCTGGCGTTGTTCATTTATTTCTTGACCCGGATTCCTGTCATTAAGGGAGGGGACTCCGGATATGAGACTGTATCCTGGATTCCGTCCCTTGGCATTAATCTGGTATTTCATCTGGATGGATTAAGTTTGCTGTTTGCATTGTTAATTACGGGAATGGGGATGCTGGTCATCTTCTACTCGATTTATTATCTGGACAAACGCAAAGAAGAACTGACCCCGTTTTATGTATATCTCCTAATCTTTATGGGCGCGATGCTCGGGGTGGTAATGTCCGATAACCTGATGGTTCTGTACGGCTTCTGGGAGCTGACAAGTGTATCCTCCTTCCTCCTGATTGCCTATTGGCACCGTAGACAGAAGTCACGCTACGGCGCACTGAAGTCGATGCTGATCACGGTCTTCGGCGGTCTGGCAATGTTCGCCGGCTTCCTGATGCTGTATGGCATGACAGGGACCTTCAGTATCCGTGAAATCTGGAGCCAGGCCGGGGACATCAGCGGACAAACGCTGTTCATACCGTCGATGATCCTGATTCTGCTGGGGGCTTTCACCAAATCGGCCCAGTTTCCGTTTCATATCTGGCTGCCGGATGCGATGGAAGCACCGACCCCGGTCAGCGCATATCTGCACTCGGCAACGATGGTCAAAGCAGGACTGTATCTGGTCGCGCGTTTCAGCCCGGTGTTTGCGGGGCAACATGAGTGGTTTTGGATTGTGTCGGGCGTCGGCCTGATCACCTTGATCTATGGATCGATCCAGGCGATGAAGCAGACGGACCTGAAGGCTCTGTTAGCCTATTCTACAATCAGCCAGCTGGGACTGATTATGGGATTACTGGGAATGGGATCGGCAGCTTCATTCTATACGGGTGAAGAGGCTGTGTTCTTTACCGCCGCAACAACGGCTGCCCTTTTTCATTTGATTAATCATGCCATATTCAAGGGTTCGCTGTTCATGGTGGTCGGGATTGTCGACCATGAGACGAACACCCGTGATCTGCGCAAGCTGGGGGGACTGGTGTCGCTGATGCCGGTGACCTTCACGGTAGCACTGATCGGCAGCTTCTCCATGGCAGGGCTCCCGCCGTTTGCGGGATTCCTGAGTAAGGAAATGTTCTTCACGGCTGTACTGAATATCAGACAGCTGGATATCCTCAGCCCGCAATCCTTCTTCACGATCTTTCCGGTGCTGGCCTGGATTGCAAGCATATTTACCTTTGCATACAGCATGATTATGGTTTTCCATACCTTTTTCGGCAAATACCAGCCTGAGAAGCTGGATAAGAAGCCGCATGAAGCGCCGTTTGGGCTGCTGCTTCCTCCTGTTCTCCTGGCGCTGCTGGCCGTTATCACCGGACTGTTTCCGAACATCCTGTCCAAGACACTGATTGTACCGGGAATAAATGCTATTCATCCGCAGCTGGCGGCAAGCTCGCCTTTTTATGTGAACATCTATTTCTGGCATGGCTTCACAGCTGAAGTGTGGATGACTCTGGGTGTGATCCTGCTGGGAATTGTCGTATACCGTGTGTATGGCCGGTTAAGTCTGGTTGATAAGGAATGGCGCAGCGGGTATACGCTGAATCAGGTCTACGACGGCAGTATCCGGCTGGTGGAGCGGATATCCCGTTCGGTAACAGGGCTATATATGACGGGCTCCATGCGCCATTATCTAATGTATATTTTCACCTTGATTATTGTTATAGTTGGCGGTTCATTGCTGTACGCAGACGGAATAACGTTTGGCCAAGGGCAGTATGCTCCGGTCACCTTCTTTGAAGTCGTGGCAGTGCTGGTCCTGCTGACAGGTGCGCTCGCGATACCATTCGCCAGGTCCAGGATTGCGGCAATTCTGTTAACGGGAATGGTAGGGTATATGGTGACATTGCTCTTCATCCTGTTCCGTGCACCTGATCTGGCACTTACGCAGATGATCGTCGAAGTCGTGTCGGTGACGCTGTTCCTGCTCTGCTTCCGGCATATGCCCAGACTGAAGCGGGAGAAGGTCAAATTCCGGGTGAAAATCCCGAAGCTGATTATCGCCGTAGGATTCGGGGCAACGATGACACTTGTCGCACTGGCAGCGCTTGGGAGCAGTCCGTTCGAGTCCATCTCAAGCTACTACGTGGAGAACAGCTATACCCTCGGCGGCGGCAAAAATATAGTCAACGTGCTGCTGGTGGATTTCCGCGGCTTTGATACCATGTTTGAGATTACGGTGCTTGGTCTGGCCTCGCTGGCTATCTATTCAATGATTAAGCTGCAGCTTGAACCGGGTAGTAAGCCTGATCTGGTCAGAGATGTGCCGGACGATAACAAGCCGCGTTATGCGCGCAGTAACGATGTGCTGCTGCAGTCTGTGGCCAAAGTGGCCTTCGTGATTATTATTACCTTCTCGCTGTATTTGTTCTTTGCCGGTCATAACCATCCGGGCGGCGGATTTATCGGCGCATTGATGGCTGCAGCCGGGCTCGTGCTGCTCTCGATTGCGTTCGGTACAGAGTTTGTAGAGAAGGTGCTGCCTGTCGATTACCGTAAGTTAATTGCGGCCGGAATTTCTATAGCTTTTCTCACAGGGATAGGTTCCTTTGTATTCGATGTTCCGTTCCTGACCCAGACCTTCGGCTATTTCGAGCTGCCGGTGATGGGCAAGACTGAACTTACTACAGCAACACTGTTCGATCTGGGCGTATACCTGTCAGTGATCGGTGTTACCATGAATATCATCTTTACGATCGGGAGGGATAACTGATGGAGATCCTTATTGCCCTGGCGATCGGCGTCTTGTTTACCGTAGGTGTATATCTGGTCTTATCCAAAAGCCTGCTCCGCATCCTTCTGGGGACAACACTGCTGACTCACGGTGTTCATCTGCTGCTGCTGACCATGGCGGGACTTAAGACTGGCGCTTCACCGCTGCTTGGCGAGAAAGCGGAGAGTTATGTCGATCCGCTGCCGCAGGCGCTTATCCTTACTTCGATTGTAATCAGCTTTGGGGTATCCGCGTTCTTCATCGTGCTGGCTTACCGGGCATACCGCTCGGCAGGCATGGATGATGTGGAAGGAAGCAAGGGGGAGAGACCATGAACAATCTGCTGGTACTGCCTTTGCTGATTCCGGCCTTTACGGCGGTCATCCTGATTTTTCTGAAGGAAAGAATTAACCTGCAGCGTATAATCAGTGCAATCAGTGTATTTGTCAATATTGCTGTTGCGATAATTATTGTGTATCAGGTGAATACAAACGGGATTCAAACGCTGTACATGGGAGGGTGGCTGCCGCCCTACGGCATCGTCTTTGTTGCTGATATGTTTGCGGCATTGCTGGTATTAACCACGGCGGTTGTAGGCGCGGCCTGCCTGTTCTTTTCCTTCGCAAGCATTGGGGAACAGCGGGAGCGGTTCTACTACTATACCTTCTTCCACTTCCTGCTGACCGGTGTGTTCGGCTCCTTCCTTACGGGAGACCTGTTTAATCTGTTCGTATGCTTCGAGGTATTGCTGGTTGCCTCCTATGCGATGATTGTACTGGGCGGAACCCGGGTTCAGCTGCGGGAGACACTGAAATATATTCTTGTCAATGTGATCTCCTCCAGCTTGTTCGTAGCGGCAATTGCTTATCTGTACGCTGCGACAGGTACGCTTAACATGGCGCATCTGGCGGTCCGTGTAGCGGAGGCGGGGCAGGGCGGTGTCATGAATGTAATTGCTGTACTGCTGCTGCTGGTCTTCTCGCTCAAAGCCGGTCTGCTACTGTTCTTCTGGCTGCCGGATTCATACAGTGCTCCTCCCCTGGCTGTAAGGGCGCTGTTCGGAGCCTTGCTGACCAAAGTTGGGCTGTATGCCATCACACGTACATTCTCCCTGATTTTTGTTCATGATCCGGGGCTGACACATACGCTGATCGGCTGGATGGCCGGAGCAACAATGATTCTTGGAGCTGTCGGCGCGCTGGCTTACAATGATCTGAGCCGGATTTTTAATTACAATATTGTGATTAGCGTAGGCTTTATTGCCTTTGGCATATCGGTGGCAACCCAGGATTCATTAAACGGGGTAGTGTTCTATCTGATGCACGACATGATTGCCAAGGCGCTGCTGTTCTTCCTGGGCGGTATGATTATTGCAGCGTCAGGAACGGAGCAGCTACGGCAAATGGGCGGCCTGATCCGCCGGTATCCATGGACGGGCTGGATGTTTTTCATCCTGACTCTGGCGCTGGTGGGCGTTCCGCCGCTTAGCGGTTTCGCGGGGAAAGTGATGATGGTCCGCAGCGGCTTCGGGGAGCAGCACGTCGCTCTTGCACTTATTGCACTGGCGTCAAGTTTCGTTGTGCTCTATTCGCTGATCAAAGTGTTCCAGGAAGTGTTCTGGGGTGGTGAAAGAAGCGAGGAAGAAGTCCACCCGCTGCGCTACAAAGCAATGATGGCACCGGCTGCCATGCTGTTTGTCCTCATCATCCTGATGGGGGTCGGCGCCGAAACGGTGAACGGGCTTGTGGCCCAAGCCGGGGCCGTGCTGGCTGATCCGGCAGAGTACATTAACGCTGTGTACATTAACGCTGTCATGAAGGAGTAGATGAAGATGGCCTTTCAAATATTATTAAATCTCATGATAGCGTTCTTGTGGATGTTCCTGAATAATGACTGGACGGCCTCCGGCTTCATTGTCGGGTATGTGCTGGGTATTGCCGTTCTTATGGCTATGCGGCGTTTCTTCGACGGGCGGCTGTATCTTGGCAAGGTATGGGCTATTGTGAAGCTGGCTGGCCTGCTGCTGCGGGAACTGGTTGTATCCAGCTATATCGTGGTCAAGGCGGTGCTTCGGCCGAACCTCAACATCCGCCCGGCCATCCTAATGTACCACACGGAGCTGGAGTCGGACTGGGAGGTTGCCGTGCTGATTACACTGCTCTGCTTGACTCCGGGGTCCGTGGTGCTGGAAGTATCCAAAGATAACCGGACGTTATACATTCATGCGATGGATATACAGGATGTGGAACAGTTCGGCGCGAATATCCGCAATACGTTCGAACGAGCGATTCTGGAGGTGACCCGTTCATGATTCATTTTATACTCATGCTGTCGCTTTCGATCATGGTCATTTCGATTGCAATTTGCGCCTGGAGGCTGGTCAAAGGACCCTCGCTGCCTGACCGGGTCGCAGCACTCGATACAATCGGAATCAACCTGCTGGCGATGGTGGCGGTTCTCTCGATCCTGTTCAAGACTGAGGCCTTCATTGAATACATTCTGCTGATCGGCATTCTCTCTTTCATCGGAACTATGGCGCTGGCCAGATATATCGAAAGGGGAGTGGTGTTTGAATATGGAAATGATCAAGACGGCCGTTGAATTGCTGTTCGTATTGCTTATCCTGACAGGTGCACTCCTCAGTGCTGTCAGCTCTGTGGGGCTGATCCGTCTGCCGGATGTCTACTTAAGATCACATGCTGCTGCCAAAAGCGCTACGCTCGGTGTATTGTGTGTGCTCAGCGGGGCGTTTCTCTACTTTGCTTTTTTTCTCGATTACGTCAGTGCAAAGCTGCTGCTGGGGATTGTCTTCGTATTTATGACTTCACCGTTGTCAGCCCACCTGACCGGCCGGGCGGCCTACCGCTCCGGTGTTCCGCTGTGGAACCGCCGTATCCAGGATGACCTCAAAGAGGTGCTGGAGAAGGAACGGATCAAGTCGGATTCTTCAACGTCATAGCCGTAAGGTGTAAACAGGGATGTCCTCCAGGCCATAAATGGTCTGAGGGACATCCCTGCCCTGGTTTATTGTGAAAGCTGCTGCGGAGAATTGTGATTCTGTGCAGTCCGTCTGCGGTACAGATGCAGCAGTGCGTATGAGAGGACGAACGCAGCTGTAACCAGCCATAGAGGGATTCGCGGATCGAGCTTGTACGCCCAGCCGCCGATGATGCCCGCAGGTGCAGTGAACAGCAGGATCAGCACGGACAGTGTGGAAAAGACTTTGGCCCGTTTATCGTCATCGATGGCGTTCTGTACGGCAGCCTCCAGATAAGGTGAACTGATCATCAGTCCCACGGCTGCCAGTATGGTGCTGAGTCCGATCCACAAGAGGCTGGACGAAGGATATAACACCAGCATAGCATTGGACAGCGCAGATAGTCCGAAGCCGGCCATCATGGAGCGGTTGGCGCTCTGGTCCGGGATTTTGGGCATAAGAAGCCATAAGGTCAGCAGCATGATTATAGAGGAGACTGCGGGAAACAGGGAGAGGATACCGCTATCCATATGCAGATAATCAGCCAGGTACAGTGACAGATAGGTGCTCTTCAGCGTGGCCTGGAAATTGAACAGGATGTATACGCCGAAGATCAGCAGCAGATTGCGTTCCACCCACAGCTCACGGAATGCTCCGCCATATTCGACCATAATTTCCCGCAGTCCAAGTTCACGTGTTTCCTGACGTTTCCTTATTCCGGCTTCGGTTTCACGGGTCGTCAGCTGACGGCCGACGAACTGGAAGGTCATGAACAGAAACGCGAGCACATACATCATCCGCATCCCCTGAATCATGCCGTACTGGTGTACAAGCAGACCGCCCAGCGGTGCAAACAGCCCTCCGATGACACCGATAATCTGCAGCAGCGTGAAGACATACGTCCGGTCAGAGGGCCGGGTGTCCTCGACAATCAGGCAGTAAAAGGCAATATGCGGGACACGCTGGAAGCCGTTTATGACCGCAGCAGCTACAAAAAACCACAGATTGTGTGAAAACGCCCATAATAGAGTTGCCAGGCTCCAGCTAAGCAGGTCAAAGTATAAAATAGCCCGCTTGCGTCCCAGACGGTCCGTCAAATATCCGCTGATTAATGAAGAGAATACCTGTACGATCAGTCCGATCGTGGTAATCCAGCCGATGTTCAGCTCCGACAGTCCCAGCTCGTACATATAAAGCGTGGCATAGGTGGAGAACATGCTGTAGGGAATCAGGAAAAAAGGTTCAAAGGTTAAGCAGCCCCGGCTGTTTCCCTGCAGCCGCGGAAATAAAGGTTTGGCCATGATTAAATCCTCCAGGGTTGTCTGTAAAGTAAGGAAAGGTCCAAACCATTAAATGATAATTACAGGACAATGTCAACAACAAAACACAGCTTAGTTGCAGTAGTGCCTGAAGTTACTGTAGACTGGTTAGAAAAGATTTTGTGCTCGGGATGAAATTTACATAAGGTGGTTAACATGTATATCCTTATCGGAATCGTATTTATCATTGTATATGCCTTAATTGTATTCTACATCGGCTGGAGCGGCTGGGGCTGGATCAAGCCGGTAGTGTCTGGCAGGTTCCGGCTATTCTATATCCTTGCGCTTGTTTTTCTGGCCAGCTCGCTGATCCTGTCCAGAGTGGTCGCAGGATCGGCCATTTTAAGTGTTATCGGCAGCTACTGGCTGGCATTGTTCAGCTTATTGATTATGCTGCTGCCGCTTGTTCATCTATCGGTCTGGTTAACGAAGCTGAGCAGGCTGCCGCGTCATGCCGTTCAGAAGTGGTCGGGGATTCTTACTATGCTGCTGCTGGCCGGTCTGCTTGGATTCGGGAGCTTCAACGCTTACAGTCCGGTTGTCCGTTCGTATGACATACAGATCGACAAGGCAGGTCCGGCGCAAGGTGAACTTCATATTGTGATGGCCTCTGATATGCATTTTGGCTATTTGTCGGGTAAAAGCCATGCGCTGCGGATGGTAAAGGAGATCAATGCGCTGAAGCCGGATATTGTCTTATTCCCCGGTGATATTGTAGATGATGATATTGTGCCGTATAAGGACAAGGGCATCGGTGCGATTTTAGCGGAGATTGAAGCGCCGCTCGGCGTGTATGCTTCTCTGGGCAATCATGACCGCTTCAAAGGCGGGACGGAGGAGATCATCAGTCTTCTGGAGGAGAGCGGGATTCAGGTCCTCTATGATGAAGCCATTGAGGTGGGAGACTGGCTGACGCTGATCGGGCGGAAGGATTATAGTGATAAGGATAGAGCGGAGCTGTCTGTTCTGATGGAGAATATAGATGGCTCGAAGCCGGTAGTTATGCTGGAGCATCAACCGGTCGGCTTCGACACAGCAGAGGAGCAGGGAATTGATCTGATGGTATCCGGTCATACCCACCGCGGGCAGATTGCGCCTGCCAATATATTGACTGACAGATTGTTTGAGAATGACTGGGGATATCTGCAGAAAGGGCAGCTCCATTCCATAGTATCTTCCGGATATGGATTCTGGGGTCCGCCGATCCGTATCGGATCGCGGTCGGAGGTAGTGTCCATTCATGTGAATTTTAATCATTCAGAGCGATAGTGCAAGAAGGGTCCATCCGGATATTCGGATGGACTCTTCTTGTTATAAGCCAATCTGATGGATACTTACCGGAGGAATTTCAGTCCGCTATGCTCAAGATAACGTTCATTCCGTAACAAAAAAGGCTCCAGAATAATGAACAGAATCATAGCTGAAATTCCTTTGGTTCATACAACCGGGTTAAGGCCTGCATATGCTGATCGTTCATGGGAGCTACTCTCGAAAAATAAGGCAGCTGCCATTTCTGCGCAGCAGAAGCCTGCTTATTAGTCACGGTATCCCAGTCCGGATACACGCGCATTGCCATTTTTCCTGGTGCATCCTTGTCCGCCAGCACCCCGTGCATTCTCAGCACGTCTTTGGGAAAGACGAACTGTCCACTCTCCCCGCTGAAGGGATGGAAGGTATGGATTACCAATATATCGGGAGCGTCCATATAGGCAAATGCCCGGTTTTTCCGCTCCGCATCCTTTTCCCAGAAGACGACAAACTGCCCTGTCTTCGTTGGGGTAATTTTTGCAACACGAAACCGAACGGACCGGGTATTCAGCTGGAACCACCCTGCTCCATATTCGGCATTCTGCGGTTCTTCCCGCACTGAATCAACAGTGAAGCGGGCCGGTGCATAAAACGTATCAGTTATATAAGCTAACGTATTATAAAAGTTATTCATGTGATGCCTTCTTCCTGAGTGGTTATCATGCTGTCTCCAATTAAGATAATACCAGTCCATCCCGCATAAATGTAAGCTGTTTGTAATGTTATGGAGGATGATATTTGTTAGAATGGGGGAACTGCAGGAATTTACCCGACTAAAGGAGAGGTTTAATTGTTAAGAAAAGGATTTACCGTTATGTTCTCAATACTATTGCTATTATCCGGCAGTATCACGGCATTTGCTGCCGGGAAAGGCAGCGGGGGAGCAGAGGGAGTAACCCCATCAGGCATTCCGCTGACCGGTTTGGAAGCTTTTGTCGACGATTATGTAAAAGAGTACATAGGACAACAATCCGTAGGTGCGTCTGTTGTTATGGTAAAGGATGGCCGGGTGGTACTGTCCAAGGGTTACGGATACGCTGACTTGGAGCAGCAGATCCCTGTTTCAAAGGATACGGTAATGGAATGGGGCTCAATCAGCAAGCTTACCGTATGGACTTCCGTAATGCAGCTGGTTGAGCAAGGAAAGCTCGATCTGAATGAAGATATCCGCAAGCTTTTGCCGGACAATTTCCTGACCAGACTGAAATATGATGATCCCATAACGATGCTTCATCTGATGAACCACAATGCCGGATTCGAGGAGTATATGTTCGACATGGCTTATCAGTCCCCTGAGGAAGTACGTTCTTTGGAAGAGGGGCTGCTGCTGGCCCAGCCGGCACAGATTTACAGACCGGGTGAGGTTGTAGCCTACTCTAACTACGGCAACTCACTGGCTGCCTTCATTGTAGAGAGAATCAGCGGCCAGCCTTATCATGAATACGTTCAGCAGCATATTTTTGATCCCCTCGGGATGAAGGATTCAATTGCCTATTCTGTTGTAGAGGACCGTCCGGAGCTGCTGAAGCATAAAGCTAAAGGTTATTTCTTCGAGGGAGAAGGGACCTTTACGCAAGGATCATGGAATTATATGTCCATGTACCCTAACGGAGGCAATAACGGCACTGCAGAGGACCTGGCTAAGTTTGCGATGGCGTTCATGCCTGCAGCCGGAGAAGCCTCCCCTCTGTTTGAGAAGCCGGAGACACTGGGCACGATGCTGACTCAGAGTTATACATCAGCTGAAGGAATGCCGGGTATTGCCCATGGGTTCTGGGAATATCCCGGAATGAAGCGTACGCTTGGACATGGCGGAAATACGATTGCATTTGCCACCAATCTGCAGATTGTGCCTGAAGACCGGTTCGCGATTATAATTATGACCAATCAGGCCAGCGAATCCAATATTGTACATGGTCTGACCAAAGCAATACTGGGCATGCGTGAGCAGGCAGATGCCGTTGATCTGCCGGATTCGTCAGAGATTCAAGGCGAGTTCATGGCTGCGCGGCGCCCCGGACACGGCTTCATGAATCTATTCCCCTATCTTACGCTGATGAAGCTTGAGCCGCAGGGGGAAGATCAACTCGGGGTATCACTTGCCGGGATGACCGGAAGCTATAAACAGGTTCAGCCCTATCTCTATGAGAAAGTAAGCGGAGACTCGGCGCTGGATGCCTGGCCAATGCTGCATGCCACAGTCAGTGAGGGTAAGGTGAAGGCCATCTCGGTATATACGACAGATTATTTGCCGCTGCCTGCTGGTAAGTCAATGCCGGTGCTGCTCATGAATGCCGTGCTTGCGGCACTGGCCATCCTCTATTTCGTTATCGCCCCGTTTGTATTGCTGATACAGGCAATATTGAACAAGCGAAGAGCCGGAACACGCCCTGCACCTCGTGCCGTCAGCCGTATGCTGGCAGCTGGCCTCACCTTGACAGGTACCGGCATTGTGGTGAACAACCTGATTCTGGCCTTGAGGATGCTAAGCAACAATGAACGAGCTTATGCAGAAGTGTATCCGCAGATTTTGGTTAACTATGGTCTGACTGGACTGGCGGTGTTGTTCTTGGCCGCGCTGCTGCTATCCTGGAGGAAGAACCGCTCTGCTTCAACTGCCCGTGGCAAGTGGTCTGCTATTCTTCCTATAGTCATGATGGCTGTTCTGGTGGGGTTGCTTGTATTCTGGAAGTTCTACAGTTAAGCAGGGGGATTACACTGTAAATTACGCCTGACGAATTGAATTTTCCTAAGCTGATTTCCAATTGTTCGTCATTACTGAATACATCGCCAAGTGCAGTATACGCACCGGCGATGTATTTTTGTGTGTTCCTGATTAATCAGCTGCGCTGCAATAATTAATATTTAGGCAGCTTGAGTACCGGCCATAATAGCTTCCTCAATACCGGACGAAGCCAATAAGCCAATACAGTCGTTCCGGTCCATGAGCTGCGCTTATTCTGCAGGTATTGATCGTTGATAATATAAGTCCGGGTGGAAGGGGGACTCTTGAGACCGAACTCATCCCATTTTGCCGGATCATTCGAGCCATTGAGTCTTTTAAGCATATTTGCTGTTTCATGGTTTATTTTAGCGGGGATCTGTTCGTAGGCCTGGGAAATTTGCATATGAAATTCATCGATCGGACTGCGGCTGGCCAGGCTCTCCAGGTGGATGCTTTCACGAAGGTAAGAGACGTATGCCAGATGATCCGCCCAGAACGCGTCGATATAAAAAAGCCGTACCCGCTGCTCCGCAGGGCTCATCGGTTTCGTGCCATGCAGAATTCCGAGCCGCTCCGCGTATAGAATCCGCCTCTGATCCTCCACCATATCCGAATAACCGTTCAGTTCCTGGTGGATATCGAAGTTTTGGCTCATAATAACGCGCTGGGTATGCGCGATTTTGCTGCGGAGCAACGGATCATCAAGAGCCTCATCCTGCCGGGGAACGCGAACCGCTTTATCGAATCCGAACCGCAGCATCAGCTCGTCCTCTAAGCTTACGTAGAATACGGAAGCTCCCGGGTCGCCTTGGCGGCCGGAACGCCCGCGCAGCTGGTCGTCGATCCGTACGCTTTCATTCACATGAGTGCCAATCACGTACAACCCGCCCAGCTTGGTTACTACCTCTGTCTGCGCGGGGTCACCTCCACCGAGCCGGATGTCCACGCCCCGTCCCGCCATATTCGTAGACACCGTGACGGCGCCGAATGCTCCGGCTTTGGCGATGATCCCGGCTTCTTCTGCATCGTTTTTTGCATTCAGAACCTGACAGGGTACACCCGCAGCCGCTAATGCCTCCGCCAGCATATCAGACTCCTGGACACTGGACGTTCCAATGAGAATAGGACGTCCCGCCTTATGAACGGACGAAATTTCTTGTACAAGCGCTTTAAATTTGGCTTCTTTATGGGTAAAAATCATGTGCGGATGGTCGATCCGTATGTTTGTCCGGTTCGGAGGAATTTGCACGACCTGCAGCATATAAACCGCTTTGAATTCCATTGCGGAAGCGTGCGCGGTCGCCGTCATTCCGCAAATTCCCGGATACAGGCTAATGAAATGCTGGAGGGTAATTGTGCCGAGAATTCTCCCTCCAACGCTCCACTGCAGCCCTTCTTTGACCGCAAGCGCGGCTTGCAGCCCGTCCGGTAAATACCTGTTCTCGGCCACGCGGCCGGTATATTCCTCGATCTGCTCGATTTTACCGTCCCGGACGATATAATCAATGTCTTTGTTTAATAACGATTCCACATGCAGCGCGCAATTTAATGAGGTTAACAAGTGAGAATTATGGCTATCGTACAAATTACCGCATCCCAGCAGGGATTCCGCTTTCGCGGCGCCGGCTTCATTCAAGTAAACATTCCGCTGGAACTCATCGAAGTCGTAATGCTCCGCAGGCTGTAGCTGCCGGGCCACTTCTGCGAACAGAAAGCCGTCACTGATGGAAGAGTCCGACTCCCCGCTGATGACCAGCGGCACCCGAGCTTCGTCAAGAAGCAGCGAATCTGCTTCATCGACGATGACATAGTGGAACGGACGATGTACGGTATCGGCTTCGCTTAGTGCGATCGTGTCGCGCAAGTAATCGAAGCCAGCCTCTTTGGCCGTAACGTAGGTTATATCGGCGGCGTATGCTTCCCGTTTCCGGGACAGGCTCATGCCAGCCTGCACCGGCTGAACCGTTAATCCGAGGAAACGATACACCGGACCCATCCACCCGGCATCGCGTTTGGCCAAATAATCGTTAAAGGTCAGCACATGAACCCCTTCGCCGGTCAGTGCATTTAGATATGCAGGCATAACCGCAGATAGTGTTTTTCCTTCACCGGTATGCTGCTCGATTAAGAATCTCTTATGCAGTGCGATCGCAGCCATGATCTGGACATCGTAGGGCTGTAGTCCGAGCGTTCTTTTCGCTGCCTCACAGACAAGCGCATAAGCATCAACAAGCAGCTCGTCCAATGGCGTACCCGACCGTGCTTCTTTTTGCAGCCGGAGGGATTCCGCTTGAAGCTGGCCATCCTCCCATGCTTGCAGATTCCGGCTCCTGATGAGTTCCGTTTGGTCCTGATAGATCTTCAGCTTACTCCGGTTATCGTAGTCTTTGAATCGATGCATCAGCTTGACGGCTATATTCATAGGAATATGATCTCCCCTCGGTAGTAGAATGAAGTCCAATCGCTCCACAACATGGAATGCTTTGCCGGGCTTCAAGCTCATAAACTTCGTATTACTACGTAAAAGCCTGCCCAAAGTTTCTATTTATTTCCTCCCGGGCAAAATTGCCCGAAAGACGCGGTCTTACATACAAAAGCAGCAGTAACCTCCGGTCTACGGGGCTGCTGCTGCTTTTTCATGGGGTGCAATTGTCCTAAATAGTGGTATGCAGATAACAGATAGGTTTCTAGTAAAAGGGGGTCTGTGCTAACCGGAGTTCATGGGCTGTTGTCAAATTATACGAAAGCGCATTGTGGCGCAACTCCAGGTACAGCTCGGCCTTCGTGGCGTTGATATAGGGCTGGACAAATAAGACGCCGATTCCGAGTGCCAGCAGGCCCAGCAGAATCCAGCCTATGAAGCTCAAATCAAGCACAAACATGCTGAATTTATGACCGCGTGTCATTTGCTTGCTTAATTCTACTGCGCGGTTATACCCGATGTGCGGATTGTCCGCAAGGATGTAAGGCACCTGGCTGTATGCATAGGATTTTACAATGCCAGGAATGATCAGCAGCAGGAACCATAAGAAATTCAAAAAACCTCTCCAGAGCATAGTTAGAACTATAGCCCAATACCGGTCCCTGTTAAACGCATACCCGACATTGCCCATCCGGACTTCTCCCTCGGCAGATCGTTTGAAGTAACGCAGTGAACCTACAGTAAGGGGGGAGGCGATCAGAATATAAAACGCTATTCCAATTACTGCGAAGATGCCAATTAGTAAAAATGCGAATGCAAGAAAAGATCCTAACACGCTCCAATCTAATTCCACACCGGAGCTGGAAATTTTAGAACGTGCCGACGATCCCCAGTTCCGATCAAAGCTTGGAATACCTGAGCCTTCTCCGAGCAAAACCAGCAGTAAACTTACTACAAAAGCCTTCCAATACGAGGTGCGGAGGACATTCTTAGCCCTTCCCTTTATTTCTTTACGATCCCACATCAAAAAACCTCTTTCCTTTTGCATTTTGTTCTTCGTCTTACAATTGATACCATAGATTATGTCATTAGACAATCAATTAATTACTATAACCTTTGACTGAATACTGAAGATTGCAGGGAGGATGCGAATAACCGAATACAAAGTGCGGCTACGAAGATGGATTTCTCCTCTAATTGGCTAGAAAGTAACAAAAGCCCGTGCCAGGCACGGGCTCTTCATGGTAACTATTCGCCAGCGGTTATACCGGAGCAGGGTTGAACGCTCAGCATGCATAAGTCACCAAAATAAAGGGGAAATTAGAAATCAAATTTAACAGTGAAGCGGAGGCATTTTGTAGTGGTAATTGTCATATTCCTCATACTCGCATGGTTCTCTATTGGGGTCATGGCCAGTCTGCCCAATAAACTGCCGCTGGCAGCCAACTTCCTTTTGGTTATGGTCATTGAAATTTTACTTACTAATAAATTGACCCTCTTATCTTTCAATTTTAAGCTGTTCGAAATAAATACAAGCAGTATCCCCCACTTTCTATCCATGATTCTGCAAAATGATATCACTGTCACTTTCATTCTCCTGACCTATGTGAATGTGTTTCTAACTGCCTCCAAAGCCAGCACGCGCTGGGGAATATCTGCCTATGGGTTTCTGTTCCAAATGTTCATTGGAGCAATGCTTCGCTGGTACTCCGTACTTACTTATACCGGATGGAATTTCTTAATGGAGGCGGTGATGATCATTGCTTTAATGAGCTGTACTTTGCTGACGGGGCGTTTCTTTCAACGAATGATTACTAAGGAAGGATGGATTCGGTGATGGAAAAAATCGTTTATGACAATCAATTTAACGGGAATGAGTGGTTTGTCATTGGGATGGCTGTCATTGGTTTGACGGCAGTCTGGTTGCTTCCCCGGCGCTTTTCACCTGCCCAAGCAACCTTTAATCTGCTTATTGGCGTCACTTTTGGACTTATGTTTGACCATGCGATCGCGATCCCGCCGTTTGATCTATATGATGCGGGGGACAACTCAACATACGAGTGGATTGACTTATTCTCTTATTTCATGTATGCGCCGTTTGGATACTTGTTTATTTATGGGTATGAGCGGCTGCGGATGTCCGAAATCATGACGGTTGTGTATATTCTCTTTTGGGCACTAGTGTCTATCGGGTTTGAATGGCTGGCTGTAAAAGCTGGCGTGTTCCATTACAAGCATGGCTACCACATAAGTTACTCGTTCCCCATTTACTTATTCCTGATGAGTATTCATCTAAGCTTGTACCGGATGGCATTCTCACGGGTTCGTTGGCAGAGTAAGCGTAGTAAAGAAGTATAAGAAGATTATACTCGGGGGCAATCCAGATGGAGCAGAAGAAGGAAGCAAAGCGCATCCGCAGATATAACAGCTATATGGCGGTATTCAATACTAACCAAATTTATTTAAGGAACCCTTGGGTCATCGCATGGTGGTCAGCGGCTTTTCCAGGTTTTGGTCATCTGAACCTCGGGCTTTATTTGAAGGGGTTTATGCTGATTATTTGGGAAATCGTCATAAATAACGGTGCCGGGATCAATAAAGCGATGGTGTATTCCTTTAACGGAAGGTTTGATGTCGCCAAAGACATACTGAACCCGAGGTGGGTGCTACTATATATTCCAGTCTATATCTATTGCATATGGGACAGTTATCACAAAACAATCGATCTGAACAAGCATTTCCTGTTGGCCCAAAATGAGAATTCACCCGTCACAGTTTTCAATATGAAGGGTGTGAGCCTGAATATGCTGGATAAACGGCAGCCACAGTATGCTCTGGTATGGTCCTTATTATTTCCGGGATTGGGTCATCTCTATTTACATAAATTGATGAGCGGTTCATTTCTCTTCGTGAGTTGTATTGTTATTGCTTATTATTCACATCTCGTTGAAGCCTGTATCTATACGATTAACGGTTCCTTTGAATTAGCAAGGGCTGTACTAGATCCGGAATGGTTCTGTTACTATCCGTCGATGTTTTGTTTTGCAGCTTATGAAGCGTACATAATAGCGGTTGAGCAAAATAAATTATTCGAGCTAGAGCAGTTTCAATTTCTCCGGGAAAATGTACAGCCACGGAGCTTTGAGCTGCTTGGCTCGAAAGGAAATGAGGAAACTTAATTGCATGTACTCTCTTGTTTTGAGTCTTCTGTGTATCTGGAATTGGTAATTCTGGCTTTAGAGCAGAATGGTTTCGGTAAAGAAAACATTGCTGCTGTTCCAATGGAACCAACAACCCAAAGAACGAAGCTGTCCGATTCCATTCATCGGGCCGAGGGAATTGCCGCAATTGATCCAGCAGCAATCCTGGGCACCATCTTTGCGGTCCTGGGCGCCTCTTTCGGATTTGAATTAAGGTGGGGACCCGTTCTTTGGGGGCTTATCGGACTAGCGGCAGGAGTGTTCACCGGTTGGATCCTCTTCCTTATAGCCGGAAATAGAGTGAAGAATAGGCCGCCTGGTACAAATGCATTAGTCATGTTGATTATTCATTGCGAAGAAGCAGAGTCAATTAAGGCGATCCATATTTTGAAGCAGTTCTCTGCGATAAACATTGGAAATTTAAACTAGGAATTTCTTGAAAGGATGGAGGGGAACTATGCGGTATACAGAATTAAGCACTGAACTCGCGATTAATGAGAAGATGCTGAGAGAAATTTTCCAGGACTGCTCTGATATCGTATTTCGGACCATCAGCATCAGCCCCAAAATACTGCTTATTTATTTAGATGGATTAACCGATACCAAAATCCTGGATCAAGTTGTGCTACAACCAATCATTTATGATGAAAATCCGGACGGGTTGAATAGCGTTACCAAGCTACGGGGAATCATCCAACAGCAGCTTGTAGCCATCTCACAGGTCCAGACGGTTTCTAAAGTAAAAGATGTGGCTGATGGCGTATTAAAGGCGAATATCACCATACTGGTTGAGGGAGAGGACAAAGCTTTAGTTGCAGATCTGAAAGGATTTGAGAAACGGGGTATTGAAGAACCAGCAGCTGAAGTCTCTGTCCGTGGACCCAGAGATGGCTTCACTGAAACATTACGAATTAATACAAGCCTGATCCGCAGACGCATCCGCAGTGCAGAGCTCAAAATGGAATCCATTACAGTGGGGCAATATTCTCAGACGGATATCGTCATTGCATATATTCATGGCGTTGTCTCGAATACTGTCCTTGAGGAAGTCCGTAACCGAATCAAGCAAATCCAGATTGACGGGGTCATGGAATCGGGTTTCATTGAAGAGTTTATCGAAGATGTTCCTTGGTCTCCATTTCCGCAAATTCAAAATACCGAACGTCCTGACGTTGTTAGCGCAAGTCTGTTAGAGGGCAAAGTTGCCATTATCGTTGATAATACTCCATTCGTGCTGATCGTTCCGATGAATTTTTGGACAGGATTACAGGCGGTTGAAGACTATTACGAACGTTCTATTTATACGACCTTCATTCGGTTCATCCGCTATTCGCTGGTAAATATGTCACTATTGCTTCCGTCCTTATATGTTGCACTTACAACGTTTCATCAGCAGCTTATTCCAACCAACCTGCTCATTAGTATTGCCAATTCCAGAGAGGGCGTCCCTTTCCCAACCTTTGTCGAAACATTATTGATGGAATTTATGTTTGAGGGACTACGTGAAGCGGGCATTCGTATGCCAAAGGCCGTTGGTTCGGCGGTAAGCATTGTGGGGGCACTTGTCATTGGACAAGCTGCTGTGCAAGCAGGCATTGTATCAGCCCCTGTTGTGATTGTGGTAGCTACGACAGGAATTGCCTCGTTTGCCATTCCCCGGTACAATTTTGGAACTGCATACCGGATGCTTCGGTTTCCTATGTTGATTTTTGCGGGATTGCTGGGTTTATACGGGATAATCAGCGGATTATTTATTTTGATCATCCATCTTCTAAGTCTGCGTTCATTTGGTGTTCCGTATATGAGTCCGGTCGCTCCACAAACTCTCCGGAGCTTGAAGGATGTAATCATCCGCGCACCCAGATGGAGTATGAACCGGCGTCCGGCATATCTCTCCGGGCCTAATAGAACCCGCATTCCCGAAGGCCAGCAACCCCATCCAAAACGAAAGAGGGGAGACAAATGAATAGAAAACGGATAGTTTCTTCCTGTCTGCTCATCTCTCTTCTATTTACTTCAGGTTGTTGGGACAGTACAGAGGTAAACGATCTTGCGATAGAACTCGCCTGGGGGATTGATAAAGGGCAAAATAATGACGTAGTGATCAGTGCTCAGGCCATCGTTCCGTCGAAAATTAGCAGTGGACAAAGTGGAGGTAAAGATGGAGGAAGTCAGAATAATCCCTTTTTTGTCGTAACCAGCTCTGGCATGAACACGCTTGATGCCGTGCAGCAGATGCAGACCAAGCTGTCCCGGCAGGTATTCCGCGGTCACCGGCGGGTCATTGTGATTGGAGAGTCAATGGCCAGACACGGGATTAAGGATGTACTGGATACGTATACCCGGGATCCGAACCTCAAGCTGCGGACCGATCTGTTTGTGGTCAAGGGAGGCACTGCACGGGATTTTTTAAACATATCATATCCGCTAGAAACAATACCCGGTCTCGGAGCCTTAGGAGAATTTGACCAGATGGGTACGCTTATGGAAATGGGGTTTTTACATTTTTTAATATCCGCAAGCAGCAAAGGAACCAGTCCGACTGTTCCATTAATTAAAGCGGGCTTGAACAATGGCGCGCAAGAAGAAGGCGAGCATCAGGATCAATCCAGCAGGAATGATGTGGAGGGGTTTCACCTGGCAGGAACCGCAATTTTTAGTCAAGAGCTGAAATTGGTAGGATTCTTGGATATCACAGAAGGACGAATTATGCGATGGGTAACCGGGAATTTACAGAAGCTTACTATTTCGGCCCAAATACCCGAAGAAAACGGAAACGCTAGTCTGGAGGTAAATAAGTTAGGGAGCAAGATTCAGCCTGTTATCCAAGGTGATCATATAAAATTCCTTGTTACGTTAACAGGGCAAGGAGCCATACGGGAAAACAACACGAGACTGGATCTGACAAAAATGGACAATATAAATCTTATGCAAGACACATTTAACAAGCATGTTGAAGAATCGGTGCTGCGGACCATTACCAAAGTGCAAAAAAAGTATGGAACTGATATCTTTGGATTCGGGGATTCCATTCACAATGAAAATTCATCATTATGGAAATCCTTGAAAAATAACTGGGATATGGAGTTTTCAAAGGCGGAGGTATCAGTAAAAGCAAATTTGACGGTTCGGCGGATAGGTGTAACAGGACCATCGGTACATTTGATGGATGACGAAATAAAACGATGAAGTTTGTCATTTCTTGAATTGCCGAAACCAAGTAACGGTGAGCAGGATCGCTGGCAAGACTAAATGCAAGGGTACCGACACATAAGGAAGCAATATTTTAAAATGATGATAATAAATATGCTCAGTGATGTTCTTGGACATGGTCATTCCCAGAATTAATGAGAGGAGGCATGACGGAATGATCAGTGAACGATAACTCTTCATCTTGGTCAATTGCTGAATCCCTTTTAGCGCACCGAACATATATATGACACTTTTTAATAATGCTGTCATTAAAAAATACAGAACACCAAACATCTGCAGGTTTTCAATGAATTTTCCGATACTGATTAAACTCAATAAGGTGTAGAGGGGATATAGAAACCGCGAAAACACTCCCCCAAAAACGGAAATCGCAAACAAGTCCAAACAGGCAATCATGATTCCTGACAGTACTGTGGAAATAACTGTAATCTTCATTACTTTTGAAGGGGTTTTGACTTCAGGCCAGAACATGGCAAGAACAATGGCTTCCCCAAAGGATTGAGTGACACCGCCTGGGTAAACAACGTTCCAGATGGGTCCCCACCCGTTTTCCAAAACAGGTTGTATATTCTTGATATGCATGACACCGGAGCCAAATAGAAGGATAATCTCAATACTGAAAATGATGATAACAATGGGAAGGAATAATTCTCCCAGTCGTGCAATGATCTGAGCGCCACCATATAAGCAAAAGGCGATGATGAGGGCAAATAACCCTGTAATCAGTATAAGCGGTGTATTATTTAAGAGGGTTGTTGAAACCATATCCCTAATATCCGCAATAATACGTCCCACAAAATACAGAAACACAAGAGGGTATACAAATGCTATAGGTGTCCCGATCCAGCGTCCAAATTGTGCGGGAAACCACTGGACTAGAGAGAGCCCCGGGTTCATCCCCATTAAGGTGGTGTAGACGAGAATAATAACTACTCCCAGAGCACTGGAAATCAGTTCACCAATCCATGCATCCCGGCCAGCCGTACCTCCAAAGCCAAAGATAATGGTCGTTCCGAGCTGGAAAATAAAAGTGATTGTGAATAATTGATAGCTAGTAATTTTATTCAAAGTATCCGCTCCATCTCATCTGATTCACATCTCATCAGTATGATTATTTCCATAGGAGGGACGCGGCAAACATGAGAAGGTCAGAGGGAGACAGACTATTATTCAAAATGGAGACAAACTTCTTGACGCTACCGATAAGCTATCATTTGATTATTACATTACCTGAAGATATTGCCTCGCTTGACAATGAGATTAAAAGAGCTGCTTACGAGATCCAAAATGTTGATAATGCACATAAGTATGTTGACGATATCATTGCTAGAATTGGAGATGAAGATACAACAATTGGTCTTCATATGATTGTAGACTTAGCATCTAAAGCTGAGGCATGGATTGAATATATACAAGTCCTCTCAGAGAGTGGTTACTAGCCAGGAAGTCGTTTATTATTGAAAAAGAAGAAAGTTATGTTGCTTCATGAGTTAAGTTAAATTTATCGAATTGTTTATTGGAAGTTTATTAGGGGCATAAACATACTAGCACGTTTCTTGCACTTACGCCGTTGAGTATAATGGGTCCAAGAGTTAGCAATAGCCATTGGACAGGCGGTATGTTTGGTTCTCTTCCGCTCCTCCGTCTCAGGAATCGCCAAAGCGAAAATTGCGTTCTTACATCTGATAGTTGGCAGCCGTAATGCCTCCACGATGTAAAGTCCGGCGGAGTATCGCCGTTACCACGCTGTAAATGCTTTCTCCAGCTTGTGGTTGACTCCTTGTTGACTTGAGATACCTCCTAGTACTTTGTACGAACCCTGCATCGCCATAACTCTAGCACAAAGAGCCCGCGCTTAGCGCGGGCTCGTCGTATTTATTATTCCCCAGTAGCCACCGGATTCTCCTCATAACTAATCCAGTCGCTCCAGCTTCCCGCATACAGCCGCACCTTCTTGAATCCAGCCTTCTCCAGCGCGAGCACATTCGGGCAGGCGGTTACGCCGGACCCGCAGTAGACGATAATCTCCGCGTTCTTGTCCATTCCGGCAAAATGCTCCGCAAGCTCATCGGCGCTCTTGAAGCTGCCGCCCGCGTTTTGCGTTTCTTTCCAGAAGTAGTTGACCGCACCGGGGATATGCCCCCCGACCGGGTCCAGGGTTTCATTCATACCCTGATAACGGTCATTCGCGCGGGAATCAATCAGGATAGGGAGAGCCGAGAGCGAAGCGGCAACGCCAGCAGTATTCCCGGTATCGGCCCCATCTTGAGTCCCGAAACCAGCCGTCTTCACCGACACGCGGCGAACCTCTTCAACATCCACCAGCATATGAGGCTGCAGATTTGCCGTAAAAGTACTCGGCACCCGCACCGGCTGATGATCCGTCACCGGATATTTCTCAGCCTTCCAGGCACTGAAGCCGCCTTCCAGAATGAAAACCTGTTCATGCCCGAGGTAGCGCAGCAGCCACCACAGCCGGGCAGCGTTCATGCCGCTCTCATCGTCATATGCAACGATACGGGAATCGTTCCCGATTCCGAGCTTCGCGAGCCGTGCCGCCAGCACCTCCGGATCGGGAAGCGGGTGGCGTCCGCCGTGTTCGGTAACCGGACTGGACAGATCCAGCTTCAGATCGAGATAGACCGCGCCTGGAATATGCTCTTGTTCGTAGCTCTCCCGGCCTGCTTCGGGTTTGCCCAGGGTGAAGCGGCAGTCGATGATGGTCTGCTCCGGCTCATAGAGCCTTGCCAGCAGCCAGCGTTTGGTAACAGTTGCGTCCATAAGTATCCCATCCTTTGCATATTTCAATATGAATTTCATTATAGCGGAAAAACCACAGCTTGGCAGAATATGCTCACTAACAGTTAATTCTGTTCTGCGAATTGGGCTTCAACGGCTGCAGTTGCGGGAGGAAGATCCATGCCCTGCTTCCAGATAAGGATCGGATTATTATCCTTGGGGCCATAATAGATGGCTTTGATTTGAGTGGAGGGGTTGGTCCCGTTAGCGTTTAATAATTCGAGATCTATGGTGTCATATCTGTTGCCAAGCCCGAGCTCTGCGAATTTTCGCGATTTAATTACCTGCAGCTTTTCCTGTGGCTCAGCGGGATCCCGGCGTTTTTCCTTCTCCATATAAGTGAAGTAGGTATTTTTAGCGATTTGACAGAGCCAGACACTGATTTTACAATTGCCTTTGAACTGGTTAATATTTTTCACTGCTTTGACAAACGTTTCTTGCGTAATTTCCTCGGTTCACCACCTTACATAGATAAGACCCGGCTGCGGAAGATTCGTTACATATCAGCACAAAAAAAGAGAAAGGGGCACAAGCCTATGAATAACATTGTAAGCCAGGCCTGGCCGGAGTGGAATGGAACGTTAAGGAAGCGGAGCGGAGGCTGGAATAACACCACCTACTTCGTGGACAAGGACGCCCGCCGCGCTGTACTAAGAATCTATGATACACATAGGGACCGGAATAAAATAGAGTTCGAGCATGCCGTGCTGCAGAAGCTGGCTATACTGGATTTGCCGTTTAAAACCCCCGTTCCCATTCTTACCTCCACAGGGGAAACGATGGTCCAGCTTGAAGAAGGAAAGTTCGCTTGCCTGTTCGGCTATATTGATGGTGAATCTCCCGCTGAACAGGATTCCGGCTTCTATGAGTCGTTCGGTGAGGCTGCCGGGACATTATCTGCTGTGCTCGCTGATGTGAAGCCGGAGACCCCTCCTGTATACAGGCCCTACTATGAGCTGGGGCGTTCGTACCCGCTGTGCACCCGGGAAGCGCTCCGCGACCTGTTGTTGAATCCGCCTGAACCTCTCCAGGGTTTGCTGCCCGAACTGAAAGTGCTGGTTGAGGCTTATGAAGGTGTGGCAGACTCACTGGAGCAACTGGAGGAGTTACCCCACCAGCTGGTGCATGGCGATCTTAATGCCTCTAACCTGCTGGTGGATACGGAGGATGCTGCGCAGGTGACGGCGCTGCTTGATTTTGAGTTCTGTACCTGGGATGTACGGGCCATGGAGGCTGCGGTCATCTTGTCCGGAATGCTGTGCCATGAAGAGGAAGAGCGGATTATCCGTGATTTCTGGCGGGGCTTCAGCCGCAAGATCATGCTTACCGCAGAAGAATTCACAGCGATTCCGACGCTGATCCTGCTGCGTAAGGTCGACGTCTTTCTTCATTTTGTCACCCGTTACTGGAAAGGCATTGATGAAGTGAATGTGCTGCAGGAGCAGATACCTGTGCTCGCGGCAGAGGTGCTTCAGATGTCGGGCGGGAAGCTGTAGCTGGAATTCTATTTGCTTATAAGCGAGCGCATAAAAAATAAGACCTGTAAGAAAGACACTAAGCTGAGAGAGCTTCTTACGGGTCTTTATGGCTGCGTTCAATCTTATAATAAATTATTATCATAAATTCTATGTAAAAGCTCCCTGCCATAATGGATGACGTTCGGCTGTTTGTTGAGGGTGCCCCAATATATATCGCCAATTGCCATCTTAATGCAGCAGATTTGCACTTCTATATTCCTCTCCTTAAGTATCTCGGCTCCATAGCCTTCAAAATATGCTTTCATAGCACGTTTATTATCTTTGAAATACCGCCCGAATAGAATGGAGAAGTTATCCACATCAATACCCCATAACATATTTTCAAAATCAATCATTCCGGTGAAAATACCGTTGTTATCAACCAGCCAATTCCCTGGTGTAGAATCCCAGCTTATGGGGACTGGTTTAGCAGGCTCAAAAATTTGAGTGTTCTGAAGAGCCCAATGGGTTAACTCGATCTCTGAAGATTGCAACAACCCTTCCTGAGTACAGCGCTTACAAATATCAATAATTGAATTGGATACATATTGAACCGGGTCTGCATTATGGTATAACTCAATTGGATTTCCATTCTTATCGGGGCGGCCAAACCAACGGCCATTCTCTGAATGATGTAAGACTCTTGTAAGTTCGCCAGCCTTAAGGTAAGCAGCTTCATTAGCTGCGGAACTTAGTTCCGCCTCTCTCAGGATTGTCCCATTAATCGAAGTTATCAATATCGCTTGCCATTCATCGCCCTCAAAGGAACTGATCAGCTCTGGTACATACGGCTTCAAGTAACCTGTCCAATGAGTATAAGCAAAAACTTCCGGATGCCATCTTTGTTTTCTGGTATAGGTTTTTAAGTAATAACATTTGTTGCCGGTGTCTGAACTAAGCTTCCAGACTCCTGTCCTTACGCTATTTAATCTTAAATTAGCTATGACTTGAAAGGGGCCAATGGCGGATAGAACCAATCCGTTTAATTCAGGTGGATATATTTCTAGATTGAGCATGCTTATCCTAATCCTCCTCAAGCGTTGCCGGATACTATTGACATTTCTAACATATAATATTGTTCAGTCCGCGGATATTTTTCTTTACTGCCTGCCGGCCTTGAATTTGTCTCTTACCTAATAGTGATGCCGTACAGTTTGAATGTTAATAACAGTCCGGCTAACAGCCTTGAACAACCAAATAGGGCACCCTCCGGCTGGGTGATACCGGAGGGTGCCCTATTTGTCTTGCGGATGCTACTAGATCAGCCGGTAACCCGAAGGCAGATTTCCGCTGCTGCGGATGCTGCGGATTTGTGCCAGGGTCAGCCTTTGGTTAGTTGAGATAATCGACTCTACATCGTTGCCGGAGATAAAGTCATCCAGATCACGGATGCTGTGGTTCCCGCGAAGTACACGGAAGCTGCCTCTGAACCGGGTTCTGCTGAACAGGACGAGCGTAGCATTGCTGCTGGTGGAGAAGAAACGGAGACTTTCGATTCCGTCCAGAATATTGTCTGTATTACGGATACCCAGATTGCCCCTGTAAATTCTGCTTCTTCCCCGGTAATTTTCTTCGCTGTACACCGTCAGCCGTGGATAAGTCTGTGAGATATGAACCTCTTTGTCCATGCGAACTCCTCCTCGAAGCTGGAATGGCAAATGCAGTGCGATACTGTCAGTTGCAATACTATTCTATGATTGCTTTGGAAGACTGGTATGGTTAAACCCCCCGCGTGAATAGCCTGTTTCCGGAGAGGATAAGGAAAAAATTCACAAACGGGCTTTACAGATTGAAATGTCTAGTGTACTATTTAACTAACACACAGATACAATAATTTAAATGCGCAGTTGGAAACAATAACAATCCCGTACTACACAAGGAGGCTGTCATGAATTCGTCCACTCGTAATCAAGGGCTGTCAGGCCCCATGAAGGAAGAAACCGTATTGGAAATGCAAGGCGTCAGCAAGGTGATAAAAGGGAAGGCAATAGTAGATAACCTTAGCTTCGATATCCGCAGAGGGGAGATTATCGGACTGCTGGGTCCGAACGGGGCGGGTAAAACGACCACCATCCGCATGATGACCGGACTTATCCGAATGAGCGGAGGAGATGTCCTTATTCATGGGCACAGCATACGCAAGGATTTCAAGCGGGCCATCTCGCAGATCGGAGCGATCATCGAGAACCCGGAGTTTTATCCCCATATGACCGGTTATGACAATCTGAAGCAGTATCTGCGGATGAGTGACGGGGCCGGAGAATCGCGGATTGATGAAGTTGTGGCGCTGGTTGGACTGCAGGAAGCGATGGATAAGAAAGTAAAAGCGTATTCGCTGGGTATGCGCCAGCGTCTTGGCATCGCCCAGGCCCTGCTGCATTCGCCGAAGCTGCTCATTCTGGATGAACCGACCAACGGGCTGGACCCCGCCGGAATCCGGGAAATGCGCGATTATATGCGCACGATTGCCGAGGTGGAGGGCATTGCAATACTGATCTCCAGCCATATGCTGGCCGAGATTGAACAGATCTGCCACCGCGCGGTTGTAATTCAGAACGGGAAGCTTGTAACGGTTACGCAGCTTGCAGAGGCGCCGGAAGCGCGCAGTGAAGTAGCCCTTACCATCCGGGTGGATAATGCCGGGAACGCGCGTACTGTTGCCGAAGCATTGCAGGGTGTGGAGGTTACCGGGACAGATGAAGCTCACTCCGAGCTGCATGTAAGCCTGCCCGACAGGAATGTTCCGGAGCTTGTGGCTGCACTCAGTGAAGCCAAGGTTGGGGTATACCGGATTACCGAGAATAAACAGAGCCTGGAAGATGATTTCCTGAAATGGACAGGGGGTAACCGCATTGCGTAAATTTAATCAGCTCGTACTGAATGAATGGCTCAAAATATCGAAGAAACGCAGCTTTACTGTTCCATATGCCCTTCTGGTGCTAATGGTATTTGTGATAGGTTATATTGTGCACACGGTGGCAGGGGCGGATACGTATGCCTCCGCGGCGGAATTCACAGCAGACTCACTGCTGCCTACAGGAATCGGCCAGGTGCTGGTGATCCTCGTCATTGTTGGGATAGCTGGGATAGTGTCCAAAGAATACAGCCAGGGGACCATCAAGTTTCTGCTGATCCGGGCCCGCAGCCGGACTGCGATACTGGCCTCTAAATATGTAACCGTACTGCTCTATTCATTGAGTATGCTGCTGATTGCGACAATCGCGCTGTTTGTCTCAGGAATGATCTTCTTTGGACTCAGCGGAGGGGATTCAGGACTCAGCGATATCCTTACCTCACTGTTGTACTCATCCGTATACTGCATCGTGTATGCCACGATCGGATTTATGCTTGGAATACTGACCCGATCAACAGGAGTAACGATCGGTGCGACTATCTTTGCCA
This sequence comes from Paenibacillus sp. FSL R10-2771, assembly GCF_038000205.1. NCBI lineage: Bacteria > Bacillati > Bacillota > Bacilli > Caryophanales > Paenibacillaceae > Paenibacillus > Paenibacillus sp. FSL R10-2771. Next base: position 3,672,102 of record NZ_JBBOBM010000001.1, on the reverse strand, counting down.
CTACCATAGATAAAATCATCATCTACCGTGATTTCTATAAATACTTCCTTTTCCCGAACCTCAATCTCGCAGCTTATAAAGATGGCGGTGCGCCGATGCCGGGAATGACGTTGAACTTCTCCATTGTGCTGCTGTGCATATATATGGCGTTGTTCCTGCTCGCGGGATTTGCGGTCTTCAGACGCAGGGATGTTGCTTGATGGTTATCGAATTTGATAACAACCAGCCGATTTATCTTCAGATCATGAATTACATCAAAGGGGAGATCATCACAGGCAAGCTGAAGCCCGGTGACAAAATCCCCTCAGTACGTGAATTGGCCGCAGAACTGCAGATTAATCCGAATACGGTACAAAGAACCTTTCAGGAACTGGAGCGTGAGACAATCGTGGAGACCCGCCGCGGCATGGGCAGATATGTTACCGGAAGAGAAGAGACGATTCTGACCATCAAGAAGGAAATGGCACAGGATGTGCTGGACCGTTTTATCCGCGGCATGCAGGAGCTCGGCTTCCAGGGTGAAGATATTCTGGCGGCCGTAGCGGAGAATATACATCAGCGTGGCCAAGAATAGGGGGATTACCAAGAGTGGATGAGTTACTTGAAGTACAGGGCGTGACCAAGAAGTTCGGCTCCAAACAAGCGCTGGGCAATGTCTCCTTTACACTGGGCGCAGGCAGAATTACCGGACTGCTCGGCAGCAACGGCAGCGGCAAAAGCACCCTCATGAAGCTGATCGCAGGATTGGCACAGCCGGGCTCAGGCCGGATTTCAGTCCTCGGTGTTCCCATTGGGGTGGAGAGCCGGAAGCTTGTATCCTTCATGCCTGATGTTCCCGTTACGGAGTCTTGGATGAATGTGGGGGATGCGTTGAAGTTCCAGCGAGATTTCTACCCGGACTTCGATCAGGCCAAAGCACAGCGGATGCTCGATTTCATGAATCTCAGAGTACAGGATAAGGTCCGGACGTTATCCAAAGGGATGAACGAACGTCTCCAGCTCACCCTTGCGCTGTCGCGCCGGGCCAGACTCTACATGCTGGATGAGCCAATCGGCGGTGTCGACCCTGTAGCACGGACCAAAATTCTCAATGCGCTGATGGAGTTCTATGAGGAAGACAGCAGTATTCTGATCTCTACACACCTGGTGAACGATATCGAACGGATTTTTGACGAGGTTATTTTCTTGAAAAACGGGGAGATCGTTCTCCAGCGCGAAGTGGAAGAGCTCAGACTCGAGCGCGGAAAAAGTATAGATGAGCTGTTCAGAGAGGTGTTTGCCGAATGCTGAAGCTGTTAAAATATGACCTGAGACGCAGAAGGGAACGGATCCTCGTCTTTATTGTTATTGCTCTGCTGGTTCAGCCTGCGATTTGGATATCCAGCACTAAGGTCAATGAACAACTAATTTCGCTGAATCTGGTTATCTACTTTATACTTACATTGGCGCTTGTATTTATAGCTGTATTCAGTTATTTCCGGAATCTGAAGTCTTACCAGCGGCGGCTTATCCCGGTTACTGCCCTGCAGACGGTCATGTCACCGTTGCTGTTTGCGCTACTGCTAATCTTGACGGTGATTGCTCTCGGTCTGGTGCATTTTGGCATTTACCAGCTGATCTACCCGCTGGATTTCCTGCCGGATAATATAGTGTCAGTTGGCTTAAGATGTTTATTGCAGTTTATGTGGTCAGTTGGTTTCATGATGATTATGGTTATGTTCTCTATTACTGTAGCATTAAGCTTTCGCTTCAAGGGGAGAGTATGGATAGGGATTGTGATCCTCACACTTCTGCAGAATGGTATAGCCTATCTTGAAAAGTTTATGTTCGACAGCTATTTCATTGGTCTGGACAATACCTTTAATTTTGAGATTTACGAGAATAATCTGCGGCCAGACAGCGGAGTAACGATCAGATACCTCTCTACGAATCAATGGCCGCTTCTGTTCGAATTTGTAGTTGCTATTATACTGATCTATTCAATGGTTGTAATGGTGAAAAAAAGAATTGAAGTTTGATCGCATAGGGAGCTGCCCTGCGAATATGTCTAATCAACGAGAAAGCAAGGCTGACGATGTCAGCCTTGCTTTCGTTTTTGTGCAAATTACAGCTACAATCCTTGAGCCCTTCTGCCGTGGGTCCAGATCTCCAGCTCCCGCAGCAGCTGTTCTTCCTCGGCTTCCTGCAGATCAAGTCTTACCCCGTACTGGAACTGTCCAAGGCCGAACATCCAGCCCCAGCGGACACTTCCTTCATACTGAAGCTTCTCTTCCGCCAGCTGGAAATGTATAATCAGCTTCGTATCGCCTGCAGTGAAACGGAGGTTCAGAGAAGTACGTACCTTACAGCCGGAACGGCTAAGGTCTAGCAGGATGCCTTCCGTCAATTTTCCGGCTCCGGGCCCGTTATTACTGGCCGGGATTTCAAGCCAGCAATCGATGGGCTGGTTCATAACATAACGGAACGGTTCTTTTCTGCTGGAGTCATCCATCATTTACCTCCGCGAGTTTATTTGCTATTATATCGAAACGGCTACACTTGGACAATCTCCTAAAGTAGTATATTTAAAAATAAATTATAATCCGGTATTCAGAACTTTAGATTCAATACCCATAAGAAGAGGGGTCAAAACATTATGTATCAGTACCACAATGAAATTTTTCAGAATCAAAATTTTGACTATGCCAATATGCAGGATGGAGAGATGAACGGTTGCACCTTTGAACACTGCTCGTTCAGAGGGGCTTCCATGGAAGAAATGACCTCCAGCGGCTGCCGGTTTGTGAATTGTGATTTTACCGGTGCGCTGCTGAATGCTTCACTGCATAGAGACGGGGCTTTTACCAATTGCAAGTTTACCGGGGCGAATCTGTTTGTGTCGAAGTTCGAGAATTGTAAGATGATTGGTTCCGATTTCGCGAATGCCTATATGGATGGGATTACTCTCACCGGAGGGGACTGGGCTTATACGAATCTGCGACATCTGAATCTCAGCAGGCAGGATCTGCGGGGCATCCGGTTCGCCGAAGCGGATATGCAGGGCTGCAATTTGCAAAAAGCGGATCTGCGCGGTGCCGACTTAAGCCGTGTACAGCTTGCGCAGTGCCAGCTTGCAGGAGCGGATCTGCAGGGTGCCAAGCTGGAGGGGATTGACCTGAAGAGTCTTGATCTTAAAGGGGTACGGCTGGATGTGGAGCAGGCTGTGCTGCTGGCCCGCTCGATGGGAGCCAAGGTGGGATAAGCGGAGGGTCTGGACGAATGGTTGCTATATACCTGGTTAAGTGAGCAATAAAGGAACTGCCGCCCCGGAACGGGACGGCAGGGCTGCAGTGTTTGTTGGAGCTGCCTTTATGTAACTTAGAGAAGAATTAGAGGCTATAGAGTGAAGCCATGCAGTCTACGAACATTTTGTTGTACTGGGAACGGGTCAGATCGCTGGAAGAGGCGATATCTCTGCCCAGGAACTCAAACCAGGTAATTTCCGTGCCGTCTTTTTTGTAGAGGAATCTCTGGTGTTCAATGGCAAAAACCTCATTCTCATAAGAAGGAACATGCTCAAATTTCAGTTCGGTCCCCTGTTTCTCCGATATAAGCGTTGCCAGCAGAATAAGCATCTTGAACGGATCATCATACATCTCAAATTGTTCTGTCATCATCAATCACTCCTTAAGGTGGCATGTGCTACAGGGCAGATTATACTATAATGCCAAAATGTAAACACTATCATCCGCGAAACTCAGCACAATATTGATACAACCTATGAGCTAAATTAAGGAAATCCGCAAGTCTGCCGGAAGCTGTATTATATTTCCGCTTATTCCTTCCGATAAATAATTATCGACCCTTTTCGACATAGAGTGAGCTACCAGGCAACCTCGGCGGTCGGTGCTATGAAAAGGTCTTCCGAAGAGGAGAATGTGAATGTCTTTAAATTTGCGTACGTTATTTTCAACGGCTTTTGCGGTCATTATCATCCTGTTAACGGCATTGCTCAGCTATGTTATCGGCAACCGGTCTACACAGTCCGTAGAGGTCAGCATTGGCAGCTCTCTGGCGGAAGAAGCCTACCAAATGTCTGAGAAGCTTGATCATTTCATGTGGTCGCGTTCCGGAGAAGTGGAGGTATTAAGCAAGCTTAATGCATTTCAGGAGCCGGTTGACTCCTCAGAGGTCAGCGGATTGCTCGATCAGCTGAAGAAGAGTCTGCCGGTGTTCACCTGGGTGGGTTTCCTCGATAATAAAGGGAATGTCCTTTCTTCCACAGATCATATACTTCAGGGTACGAATATTAGCCAGAGGCCGGTGTTTCAGGAAGGCCTGAAGGGGACCTTCACCGGTGATGTACATGATGCGGTGCTGCTCTCCAAGCTGCTTCCCAATCCTACCGGCGAAGCCTTGCAGTTTGTGGATGTGAGTGTGCCGGTTACTGACAAGCAAGGCCGGACAAGCGGTGTACTGGCTGCACACCTCAGCTGGGAGTGGTCGCGTGAAGTCGAGGCTTCCATTGTGACTCCGCTCAAGGAGCGCCTGAAGGGCGTGCAAGTGTTTGTAGTCAGCAGGAAAGGTGACACGATCCTTCTCGGTCCCGAGGCACTCGTCGGCAAAAGAATGCCGAATGAAGTGCTGCAGAAAGCCCGCAGCGGTAATAGTTCATGGATTATTGAACAGGAGCGGAATCAGGACTCCTATCTGACCGGCTATGCCTACGGGGACGGCTATCTGAATTATCCCGGGCTGGGCTGGTCGGTCATTATCCGCCAGCCAGCGGATATTGCCTTTGCCTCGGTGCATCAGCTTGAGCGCTTTATTCTGATCAGCGGACTGGTTACCGCAGCTGTCTTCGCGGTTATCGGCTGGCTGCTGGCCGGATGGATCAGCCGTCCGCTGAGGAACATTACCCGTACAGCCGATCTGCTCAGCTCCGGTGCTGATGTGGAGATTCCATCCTCGACCCGGTTCAAGGATGTGGCGATTCTGTCTGCGTCACTGCGCAACCTGGTGAATAATCTGACCAAGACAGAGAACAAGCTGAGCTACATGTCGGACATGGCGCTGCATGACAAGCTTACGGGCTTGCCCAACCGGGCAGCGCTGGATGAATTTCTGGCCCATGCGGTCAGCAAAGCCAAGCAGAACCGCACAACGCTTAGTTTCTTATACCTTGATCTGGACGGCTTCAAAAAAGTAAATGATACCTTCGGCCATGCAATCGGCGACGCCTTGCTGCAGGAGGTAGCCTTCAGACTGATGGACTGTACACGTGATAATGAAATCGTAGCCCGGCTGGGCGGGGATGAGTTCGTTATTATTCTTAATACTTCTGCCGGCAAACCTATGAAGGAGGCAGAAATTGTGGCTTCACGGATTATCAGTAAAATCAATCTGCCCATTGTGATCAGAGGCGAGAATCTGCATGTCGGCTGTAGTGTAGGCGCGGCAGTATGGACACCGGACGGGGGCAGCGACACTGTTGAAACCCTGCGGCTGGCGGATGAAGCATTATACATTTCCAAGCGGAGCGGAAAGAACCGGATTACTTTTGAGGCGGCTTCTTAAGTTCTCCAACGCATATTCATCACAGCAAATAACCTTTCTCCGTCAAATGACAGAGAGAGGTTATTTGGCATTCTGGTTATAGAGAACTATATGCAGATATGTATCTAACGAAGTCAGCGTAATCTCTTGCGTGGCTTAGACCACCATTTAACCCATAGAAATCCTTCGTCATCCCGGAAAAACTTAATACCTATCCAACTCAGCGGTGTCCAGAACTCCTTGAAATAATATGAAGGCATAGTAAATTAGTCCCTCCGATATAGTTAATTATTACTAGTTTACGCTACGGTGGAAGAATTCACAATACTTTTTTTGCTTATAATTACCATATTGTGCATCAGCCCAGTTTTTTCAGGACCTCAGGCATATGATGCTAAGGAAAGACAAATACGACGGCACAGGCTGAGGGAGGAATTGTAATGGGAGAGAATGTGGCTGGTTACGGCTATTGCGGTATTGGAACATCTGCTGCTACCATTTTGGTACTGTTTATCTTGCTGGTTATTATCCTCAGCGTATTTTAGCTGAAGCTAACCGGACGAATAACTTAAAGAAGCGCCGGAGCGGGAGCTCCGGCGCTTCTTGCATAAATGACCTTGAAGTATCAGGGATAAGCACAGGCAGCATAACTGAACGAGCATTTAATATAGTAGGAAGGGATGTGATGAAATGACGGATTCTGAGTTTATCTCCCGAATGGTCTCCTTTGCCGTGGCTGATATGCAGCGCAGTCATATTGCGGCTTCCCTGACAATTGCCCAGGCCGCGCTGGAATCCGGCTGGGGGAACAGCAGCCTGACCGTGAAGGCTAATAATCTGTTTGGCATCAAAGGCAGCGGACCCGCCGGAAGCTTATCAATCCGGACTACGGAATATAGGAACGGCCAAGCTGTGCAGGTATCTGCGCTTTTCAGAGCCTACAATAACTGGGGTGAGTCTGTGGCCGACCATTCTGCGCTGATTGCCCAGGGCGTATCCTGGAACCGGGACTTATACAGCAAGGTGATTGGAGCGGACGGCAGAACGGCTGCCAGGGAGATTGCCGCTGCAGGGTATGCGACCGATCCGAACTACGCGTCAAAGCTGATTCAGATTATGGATGCTTATAACTTGTATCAATACGATGAGCTGAAGGAGGATGAGGAGATGTCGGCTGAAGATAAACAAAGGCTTGCGACTCTGGAAACGGAGCTTCAGGAGATGCGGGTATTGCTGGCAGGACTTACAGTGAGCCGGGATACACTCAAAACAGGTGTTCTGGAACAGGGACAGGCAATTAAAGGAGTAGCAGAAAGGGTTACCGCAATAGAAGGCCGTGCTGCAGTCAGTATACCTGCCTGGGCAGAGCCGGCGGTTCAGGCAGCGGTGGCAGCGGGATTACTCGATACCCCTACGGGAGGAAGCTATGATTTCTACCGGATATTGACGGTGCTGAACAGGGCCGGACTGCTGGTTACCAGGAAGGAGGTGTAGAACTTATGTACAACGATGCGCTTAACAATGTGCTGGCGTTTGCTTCGCTGTTGGCCGTCTTTGTGATGGCACTGGTTCAACTGGTGAAGAACAGTGTGAATCTTCCGCGCAACGTTGTTCCCGCAGTGGGACTGGGTATTGGTCTGCTGGTCGGAGCTGTAGCCTATCCTTTTACAGACATGAACCTTATTCTGCGTTTATGGGCAGGCGGGCTTGCGGGATTGTCGGCGACAGGATTGTTTGAACTGGCGTTTAACAAGCGTGGTGGGACTACCAAGGAAGACTAAGCAGGCTGCTCTTGATATGGGGAGATGTGCATTGGCGATATATCCAAGCATTCCCGGGGACTTGTTAATACACTGTATATGAAGAAAGGAGGTGCTTGATATGGGAACTTATATTGATGGAAGAACTTCGCAGAATGCCAGTACTGCCAACTCTATTGCAATACCGATTCTGGTTATCAATGCTCCCCAGCTATTTGGGCAGATTGGTCTTATCACTCAAGGTGTAACGACGAATCCGCGTGTAATTCTTAAAGGTACGGTATCTGTGTCGCTTCCGCTTGCACTGGTTGGTGTCACTATTAGTATTGTAAGAGGAACTTTGCCCACGGATCCGCTTGTGTATTCTGCCACCTCAACTTTCAGCCTTAGTGTGTTGGCTCCACAGGTTATTACGTTCTCTGCGGATGATTTCAATCCTCCAGTTACTCCGCAACTGACTTATACGGCATTCATCACCTCTAACCTTCTCGGTACGGTCCGTGTAGGTCCTGAGAGCTTTGACGGAATTCTTGTTTCCGATTAATCTGCTGATTCATGCATCCTGTCCGGCCCAGCTGACCGGGCGGGCAGGATGCCCTTGTACATACCCCCAAATTTTGACCGTTTCGCCCAATCTGTTAAGGCATTCTGCTCATATTCTGTTCTGTAGTCATCATTTTGAAGGAGGTAATCTCATGGGTGCAGATTGCGGATATGGTGGTAATGTAGGCGGCGTTAATGTGGTTCCGGTAAGTCCTTGGACTTCAACCGGTGCGATTCTGGTACTTTATATCCTGCTGGTTATTATTCTGAGTGCCTGCTTCTACTAGACCTTAACGTCAATCAGCGCAGTCCCGGGCAAAGGCCTTGGGACTGCGCTTTTTTTTCTGATTAGCTATGTCTGGCAGAAATATGCGATAATAGTAGTCATTGTCTTCATGGCAATCAGTGCAGTTATGAAAGAGGTGCTTCATGGAAGAGAAGGAATTGGTCTATGCCATACTTAAGCGGATTGAACTGGACAAGCCGGTCGGTCAGGATGAAATGGGGCTGGAGGCCGGGGCGTATGCCGATATTATGGAGGAGCTTGTGGACAGCCGGATGGTGGAGAATGTGAGCTTCCTGAGAGCTGGCAATGGCACTGTAACCGTCCGGACTGCCGGAATGAAGATGACCCGGCGCGGCCATGATTTTATTTTATTGAAAGAATCGGGCAGAATTTGAATTTACGCTGGTTGATATACAGGATTTGATGTTTCAGAACAAGGAGGCATGTATGGATATCAGGAAATTGCTGCCCGGCGAATTGCCGCCGATGGATTTGCTGCTGTCCGCCGATCCGTCCGAATCATTGGTGAAGAACTACCTCACTAGTGGAGACTGCTATATTGCTGTCCAGGATGAGGAGGTATTGGGTGTGTATGTGCTGCTGCCTACCCGGCCGGATACAGCCGAGCTGGTGAATGTGGCGGTTGCTGAAGAGCATCAGGGCAAAGGGATCGGCAAGATGCTGGTGCAGCAGGCTATTGAGACGGCGAAGCAAACGGGCTATACAACTATTGAACTGGGGACGGGGAATTCAAGTGTGGGGCAGCTGGCGTTATATCAAAAATGCGGCTTTCGGATCGTTGGCATAGATTTTGATTTTTTCACCAGACACTACGCGGAGATCATATATGAAAATGGCATACATTGCAGGGATATGGTGCGCTTATCACAGGACTTGAATGGCGGAAGATAAGTTTGTGAATTATGTAACTATCTGCCAAACGCCCCGTATAAACAAAAGGATGTGATTATTGAAGGGAGTTGTAATCAATGAGAAGACCAAGACGATTCTTGTTGTCCATGCTGGCCTGCTCTCTGCTGTTATCTGCGGGCTTTGTCACACCGCGGGTAGCGCAGGCAGCGGATAACAAAGTAACTCTGAGTGTGAACGGTGAAGTATTGAAGTTCCCTGCAGCCGAGGCGCCATATCTGGAGGGTACAATGATCATGGTGCCTGTCCGTAAGGCGGGGGAAGCTTTGGGGTTTCAGACGGCTTACATAAAAGAGAGCTCCAGTCTGCAAATCAAACTCAGCGGTATAGAGCTCTTGATGAAGCTGGGAGGCGGTCAGTTTATCCTAAATGGAAAGGATACACTTACAATTGAAGGTGCAGCTGTTCTGAAGAACAATCGTATCTATGTGCCGTTGCCGCTGCTGGATGAGATCGGCTATATCACCAAGCCCGGTCCGGGCTCCGCCCAGGCAGAAGTAAGCACACCGCAGAATTATACCGAGTCAGTAATGAAGCTGCTTGCCTCCGGCCAGTATGAAGCATTATCAGACCGGTTCTTCAGTACAGAGGTGCGGAATAACTTGTCGAGTCTCAAACTTCAGCAGGTCTGGGAGGGCTTTACTGCTGCTTATGGAGAGTATGGTAAGGTCGGTTCACTGAAAAGCAGCCGTGACAATGGGCGGTATTCTCTGTCCGGTACCGCTGTATTTGCACATGGAAAGCTCACGGTGACGCTTACAGTTAACAGCAGTGGCCAGATTCAGGGACTATGGTTTGCTCCGTACGAAGATCCGCAAGCAGCGCCGGAGCTGGCTCTGCCGGCAGGTGTTACCGAAGAAGCGGTTACAGTAGGAGCAGGGACCTCACATCCGCTTAAGGGCATTCTGACACTCCCCAAAGCTAGCGGCAAGCCTTTGCCTTCTATAGTACTGGTGCACGGATCGGGTATCTCTGATCTTAATGAAGCGGCATATGCGTACAAGCCCTTCCGTGACATCGCATATGGCCTTGCAGAGCAGGGAATTGCAGTTCTGCGTTATGACAAGCGGGGCTACAGCTATCCGCAGGAATTCATGGGTAGTGCTGCCGCATCGGTTACCGTTAAGGAAGAAACGGTTGAAGATGCCATTGCAGCGGCAGCTCTGCTTAAGAAGGACAAGCGTCTGGATGCTGCGCAGGTATATCTTGCCGGGCACAGCCTGGGCGGGATGCTGGGCCCGAGAATCGATGCGGATGGCGGTAACTTCGCCGGGTTAATCCTGCTTGCTGGCTCACCGCGAAGCTTGTGGGAGATTATCTACGACCAGAATATGAGAGTGATCTCCAGGCTGGATGATGCTATCCCGGCTAAGGCAGAGGCCGCTTCCAGCGTGAATGCGGAGCTGGCCAAAGCCAAGGCGCTGCCGGCACTGACAGACGAGCAGGCCAAAGCAGCTCCGGCTGTGTTTGGTGCAGCTGCCTATTACTTTAAGGAAATGGATCAGCACAGTACCGCCGAGCTGGGCCGGAAACTGACCAAACCTGTGCTTGTTATGCAGGGAAGCGATGATTTCCAGGTCTATGCGGACGTGGATTATCCGCTCTGGAAGGATGTTCTGAAGAATAATAGCTTGGCAGAGTTCAAGCTGTATCCGGGCCTGAATCATTTCTTCGTAGGTTATGAAGGAGCGGGGGCAGGAACACCGGATGAATATAATGTCCCGGGTATGGTCGATGAGCAGGTGATTAAAGATATGGGGCAGTGGATTTTGAAGCAGAGCAGGTAGAATAAGAAGCTTGGTTCTGGTACAATCTATTTATTAAGTTTTAAGGAGCGGGCGCATGGATAATGATCTGGCAAAGTTGTTAAGATCCGTCATTCGTGAAGAATTAGAGCCTGTGAATGAGCGCTTGGAACGGATTGAGACTGAACAGACCGGCTTGAAGCAAGAAGTGCAAATAGTGAAGCAGGATCAGGAATTGATTAAACGTGCGGTATTGTATACCAATGAACGGGTAATCCGGATGGAGTCCATTCTGGAGAATCAGCATCGGATTATCGAACTCCTCTCGGCACGCTCGATTGAGCAAGAGGCGCTCATTAAAAGAATTAAATAAATTTTCTTAGTCCGGCACTGCATGGTGCCGGGCTTTTCTTTTTGTATAGGTTTCCCAACACAAAAAAATCGAGGCTCCCTTTCGGGAGCCTCTTTCATGGGAGAGGAGAAACCGGACGAAGAGCTTATGGGGAAACGTAAGCCTGCTCCGCGGTTGTCTACGACATTTTGCGATGTCGATAGTTACAGGATGGCCCGGTTGCCGGACTTTTATACATCCGTTCTCCAAAACTTCTGAACAGCGCATTGTGACAAAGTCGGACAATCTTTTTATTTCACGGAATAATTGTGGTACTATAGGCTTGGACTTATGCCCTGAAACGGCATAATAAATAGAGACATAAAAGCAGGTGGATGATCGTTGAGAGTAATATCGGGCACTGCAAAGGGCAGGCCGCTTAAGAGTGTTCCAGGCAAGGGCACCCGGCCTACAACCGATAAAGTGAAGGAAGCCTTATTCAGTATGATCGGTCCTTATTTTGAAGGCGGAACGGCGTTGGATCTGTATGCCGGTACCGGGGGACTTGGGATTGAGGCCTTGAGCAGAGGGATGGAAGCAGCCGTATTTGTGGATATGGAGCAGAAGGCGCTCGACACTGTGCGGGCGAATCTCAAGGCAGCCAAGGTGGAGGCGCAGGCCGAAGTCTACCGCAATGATGCCGGAAGAGCACTGGCTGCGCTGGAGAAGCGGGGGAGAGCGTTTGACCTTGTATTTCTGGACCCTCCGTATCGTCTGAAGCACGGGGATGAGCTTATGATGACGATGGCAGCCAAGAATCTGCTGAAGCCTGATGCCGTAATTGTGCTTGAGCATGAATCGGGTTATGAATATCCGGAGAATATACCGGGATTCAGCAGGACACGGCAATCCGTATATGGGGAGACTACGATCTCAATCTATCAGTATGAAGCTGCTCTGCAGGAAGTTGCCGTCAGTGGCGAGGAGGTTAATGATGAGTCTGCAAATTAGAAAAGAGCGTGTGGCAATCTATCCCGGAACCTTTGATCCGGTAACCCTGGGGCATATGGATATTATTCATCGTGCAGCGAAACAGTTCGACAGGCTGATTGTGGCGGTGCTGAACAATTTAAGTAAGAATCCGTTATTTTCAGTCGAGGAGCGCACAGAGCTTCTGCGCCAGGCTACAGCGGACATCCCGAATGTAGAGGTCGACAGCTTCCGTGATCTGCTCGTTAATTATGTCCGGCAAAAGGATGCACAGGTGATTGTCCGGGGAATCCGTACGGTCACGGACTTTGAGTATGAGCTGCAGAATGCATCCATTAATCATAATCTGGATCCCGAAGCGGAAACGATATTTATGATGACCAATCCGAGATATTCCTATCTTAGCTCAAGTGTGGTTAAGGAAATTGCCCACTTTGGCGGGAATGTCTCGGATTTTGTAACGCCTGAAGTGGAACAGGCTATGAAGCTTAAGTTCAAGCGGATGGATGGCGGCGCCAAGTAAAAAGCTTTAGAGCCACTGATAAGCTTAACAGGAGCAGGAGTATTAGTCCCTGCAGACTAAGGATCTGAGGGAACAAGCTCCATATTCTGGTTGCAGTGCCCAAGCCGGGTTCCAGACTGCCTGAACCGGTACCGGTGAAGACCGGAAGTACAGCGGCGCGGATACTTACGAGCGGCTTCCATAGCAGGAAGGTTAGTGCAAAGGCGGTTAGTCCATGCAATAACCGGACTGCAGCAAACGGGAGAAAGCGGACATTAGCCGGTTTAAGCACCGTCAGCGCCTGAAGCTGTGCGCAGATTCCGCTCCAGGCAAGCAGAGCTGACAGCAAAGCGGGACCGAGAAGACTGCCGGACAAGAACCCTCCAGGGCTGGCAGAATCCGAGGTTAACGCATGGGCGCCGAGGTGAATCTCAAACACTCCGGAAGCCAGCGGGGACGGGAGCTGCGGCAGCAGCCTGGTGATGATGTTAATAACTACAGCGAACATGATCATATAGCCGCCTACGATCATCAGATTCTGGACGGCGGCGGATACAGATTCGCCGAGCACCTTGCCGAAGCCCCGTCCGTCTCTGGCACGGGCATCCAGTGCCGCCTGATGGATTCGCCCGGGCAAGGATGCTTTTTTGGCGTGCGGGCCTCTGCCGGGCAGTCTGCTGACAGTGGCGGCGGCCCCGCTATTCTTCCGCGTTCCGCTGAAGAGAGCGGATAGCCATCCGGCGGCAAGGCCTGACAGCCAGTGAATGGCAAGCAGGGCATATCCGGCTGCCGGACTGTGGAGAAAAGCGGTGCCGACGACAATAAGCAGTGTAACCGGGCTGGCATAATGGACCATGGAGGCCAGACGTCCGGCATCCTTGTCCGTGATGTCCCCCTGCTTATGCAGCTGCATTACCGCTCCGGCTCCGGCCGGGAAGCCGGCGGTGATTCCGAGCACAAGCGTCCAGCCGCCTGCTCCGGGAAGCCGGAACAGGCGTTTCATCAGCGGCTCCAGCAGGACGCCGATGCCATGCACGAACCCTGAAGCGGTCAGCATCTCTGACAGGATCAGGAATGGCAGCAGTGCCGGGAAGACAAGGGTCCACCAGAGCTTCAGTCCCGCAAGGGAAGCCTTGAATGACGATTCCGGTGCCAGGACGATCGCTATAGCGAGCAGGATCGCAGCCGCCCCTGATAGGAATGGAGCTGAACCCCGGAAGAACCGCCGTATTGTAAAGTTAATCATTAGTAGCATCACCTCTTCATAGCTTAGGACATGGGCAGAGCTTGTTATCAATTTATGCAGGGGAGACAACCATCATGCCACAGCCGGAGAGAAGCTCCCGGCTCCTGGCAGCACATTCCAATGCCGGGGCTGCATGCCGCGGGAAAGAAGGGGAAGAGACTTGAGGCAACAGAAACGCCGTGTGGGTATCCGCGCCACAGCCTACTTATTTACATTTGTGGTCATTCTCTATGTTGCTGTCTTTATGAATACTCCGTATATTGTGTATCAGCCGGGAAGCGCCTCCGAGGTAGCCCCGATGATCAAGGTGGAGAATGCTGATCCCGAGGAGCAGGGCACGTTCATGATGACTACCGTATCCGCCAGTTATGCCAATGTGGCTCTTCTGGTCGCCTCCGTATTTAACTCGAATGCAGAGGTTGTCCTGAAAGAGACCCGCCTGCAGGATAAGACGGAGCAGGAATACGCGGCTGAGCAGGTCTTTTATATGAACAGTTCACAGTCGTATGCTGTACAGGCCGCTTATCATGCTGCCAAAGTGCCCTATGAGGATATTGTGGATTATTTGTACGTGTTCTCGGTGCCGGATGCAACCAATCAGGGCCAGTTCAAGCCGGGCGACAAGATTATCAGTGTAAAAGGACAGCACGCAGCCGATCCGGCGGCTCTGTCCGCCTTGCTGTCCGCATACAAAATCGGCGATACCGTTGAGGTAGTCCTGCAGCGTGGAGGCAAGGAAATTTCCGAGCAGGTGAAGCTGGTGGAGGTTAAGGATAAAGAAACCTCGGCCGGACGGCCGGGCTTCGGGGTTGTTATCGGAGCCGTTCAGAAGGTACAGCCTAAGGAAGAGGGGAAAGGCGTCAGTTTTGTGGATACGAATGTAGGAGGACCTTCCGCAGGACTGATGTTCACCATGGAAATCTATAACCGGCTCACTCCGGGGGATTTGACCAAGGGCCACCGGGTAGCAGGTACGGGTACAATAGATGCTGAGGGAAATGTGGGGGCAATCGGCGGAGTGAAGCATAAGATTGTGGCTGCTGACCGCAAAGGTGCCGAATTCTTCTTTGTTCCGGTCAAAAACTATGAAGAAGCCAAGGCGAAAGCTGACCAGATCGGCACCGACATGAAGCTGATTCCGGTATCGACACTGTCAGACGCGCTGAAATATATGGAAGAACAGCCGGTCATCAAATCCTGACCGGCGGCTCCAGGTAATCGCTGTATAGATCATTTCGTACAGGATCGGCATAGGCAGCAGCGAACACAGCTGCCGCCTGCAGATCCCGCTCCAGCATGGGATGGGAGAAGCGCGCAGGGCTTGTCACTACCGGAAGTGCCGCGCGCTGCTTCATTTGCTTCAGCAGCCTGCGGCCGCTCTCCCGGAAGCCGAGAACCCGGATATAACCCGGACCCTGGGCCAGTGCGGCCGGGGTCATTTCTTCTTTGCTGTGATTCAGCAAAGTATGAAGCAGAAGACGCTGCAGCCGTGTATGGGTGTAGCGTCTGCTCTTCAGCTCCTGCAGAAGACCGGCGACCGTGAACCTGCCGAGCTGGGGAAGGATGCGGAGTATCCGGTTCTCCAGCCCTTCATTCATATCCTGCACCGTCCGCAGCTCGGCTGCTGAGTGTGTGGAGAGCACGTGGCGCAGCGGAGCCCGGAAGTCCTCGAGTATAACCGGCCCCCGGCCCGCTGCATGCTCTCTCTCCAGGATGGACACGCTATACTCCGGCATGTATGCCGCCGGAGAGCCGCCTTCCTGCAGCAGCCTGCGGATTGCTGTCGCACTGGCAATGGACGACCCGCCCTGCAGCGGGTCATGGAAGCCCGCGCCGGTCCGCGGCACGGTGAAGGGCCTGATCGCGCTGCCGAGCCGCTGCAGCGCGATCAGGTAGTGCAGGCCGAGGCTGTTGTTGGGCTGCCGCAATAGAATTTCGGCATCTGCCGGTTTCTCCTCTCCCATGAAAGAGGCCTTCCAGGCCGCCGCCGCAGCTGCGCTGTATGCGGCGGGGAATCCCGCGCCCTGCGCCATGCGCGCGCGGATCTCGTCCTTAAGCGCGCTGCTCTCCTCGGCCAGGAATCCCGCCAGGGGGAGCAGCGCGCCCAAAGTGCCGGCTTCGGAGCCGAAGCACAGGCTGTCCACGACGCCGGTCGCCTCCAGCAGGAATACCGCTCCGAAGGCGAACCATTCCGCCGGCTGGACGGCATACCCCACCGGCAGCTCAATCACGAGGTCGGCGCCCATATGCAGCGCCATCTCGGTGCGGGCGCGCTTGCTGACCGCCGCCGGCTCGCCGCGCTGGGTGAACGGGCCGCTCATGATGACGATGGAGCTTTCGGCTCCGGAGATTCTTTTGGCCTCGCTGAAATGATGGACATGCCCGTTATGTAAAGGGTTATATTCGGCTATAATGCCTACAGTTGTCACGTTTGCTTCACGCCCTATTCTGGGATATCTGACGATTCGGGTTCCGAAATCAGGTTCATTCCTTCCCGTTTTTTGCAGATTTCTTGTATTTAACTTATGTATATCATAAATTGTCTCTGTCCCTGAAACAATATAAAGGAAAAATGGTTGACAAAGTCCGGTAATAATAGGTATAATAAATTTTGTTTGTTTGGAGTGATAACTATGAACATTCACTTTCGCAAATTAGCGAATGCCGACGAGCCCCTGGTCCTCCACGATGTTGTGGATGTCAGTGAGGTTGTCAAAGGGCGCAAGGATATTCTTGCTGTTGCACCACTCTCAGTAGACCTTAAAGCGCTGCCCGCGGGAACCGATAGTGTGAACGTGGTGGGAACACTGAGTGGAGAAGTGGACATGTTATGTTCACGTTGTCTCACGGAGGTTAACAGTAAGCTGAACATTCCTTTCGCTGAGACTTTCAAGTGGCTTAAACAGCCAATTCTTCCGGAAGATGAAGGTGAGGAACTCATTTACATCAAGGATGAGATTGTGGATCTTATCCCCTATGTGGAAGAAAATTTCGTACTGCACTTACCGGATTCGGTATTGTGCAAGGCAGACTGTCTTGGTCTTTGTCAGAAATGCGGACAGAACTTGAACGAAGGCACCTGCAGTTGCGACAACACAGTGATCGATCCAAGACTCGCTGGGTTGAAAGGATTCTTTACCAAGCAAGATAACTAAGAACAAATCCCGGGTTATAACGGGTCAAAACCAAAATCAGGAGGTTGATTAACATGGCAGTACCACAACGCAGAACGTCCAAGACACGCCGTGACAAGCGTCGTACTCACTTTAAACTGGTAGTTCCAGGTATGGTGAAATGTGAACAATGCGGAGAGCTGAAACTGGCTCACCACGTATGCAAAGTTTGCGGAACCTACAAAGCAAGAGAGATCATCAAACAATAGTTTGCAAATTTGCATATAAGAGTAGCACTTCATCTGCCGGTGAAGTGCTATTTTTTTGGGGATATATGAATTTATATGCTTTACATGATAGTTTCCTTCAGATTCTTGCACCGTTTCCCCAAGCCCGCCGCGGGTTTGCGCGGGTTTTCAAGTCAAAGCTTTATTTTTGCGGCGTCATGCTTTATACTACATATTAGTACCTGGTTCTAATTGTTAATTAAGAACAGAGAGTTATAACTACAAGCGGCCACTCTTGCGGCCGGATGCTTTTCATTAGAGGCATGTGCCAGGAGGTGAGTCGCCATCGAACGGTTGTCCAAGAAAGAACGGCAGCAGCAGCTGCTCTCAATCATTGAAGGTAATCCTTTTGTAACGGACCGGGAATTGACCCGCCAGCTGAAGGTGAGCATTCAGACGATCCGGCTGGACCGGATGGAGCTGGGGATTCCCGAGCTGCGTGAACGGATGAAGCAAATGGCAGAGCACTCCTATGATCAGGTCCGCTCGCTGCCTGTCGACGAAGTGGTTGGTGATATAGTCGATTTGCAGCTGGACCGGAGCGGGATTTCTATTTTTGAGATCCGTGAAGAGCATGTCTTCTCCAGAAACGGGATTGCCCGCGGCCACTATGTCTTCGGCCAGGCGAATTCGCTGGCAGTTGCTGTTATCAATGATGAAATTGCCCTGACCGCTTCAGCCGATATCCGGTTCGTGCGCATGGTCCGGCTGGGTGAGAAATGTATCGCCAAAGCGCAGGTACGCTCGCTTGCGGGCCGGAACGGCAAAGCTGAGGTGGACGTGTTTACATATGTTGGAGAAGAACTGGTATTTCAAGGCCATTTTGTAGTGTACCGTTCTGCAATTGAAGAGTACAGCGAAGGGGGAAACCGGAGTGCTGATCGCCATTGATGCCATGGGCGGGGATAATGCTCCTGAGTGTAATGTAGAAGGGGCCCTGGCTGCAGCTGCGGAGTGGAGTGATACGCAGATCGTGCTGGTCGGTGATGAAGCCAGACTTGCGCCGCTGCTGAAGAACAATCCGTCTAATGTGACGGTGCGTCATGCGGGAGATGTGATCGGTTCCGATGAGGAGCCGGTGAAGGCGGTCCGCCGTAAAAAGGATTCGTCCATGGTAGTCGCCGGACGGATGGTGCGCGAAGGTGAAGCCGATGCCATGATCTCGTCAGGCAATACCGGAGCACTTATGACTACGGGGCTGCTGGTTGTGGGAAGAATGCAGGGTATAGAACGTCCTGCCCTGGTGGCGATGATACCGACGCTGGATGATGTCGGCGTATTAGCCCTGGACCTTGGTGCCAATATGGATGCCAAGCCGCAGCATCTGGCCCAATATGCCCTGATGGGCAGCATATACCGCAATAAGGTCCATGGCATTGCGAAGCCCCGGGTAGGCCTGCTGAACGTAGGGACTGAGCCGGGCAAGGGGAATGAGCTGACCAAAGAAGCTTATCCGCTGCTTGAAGCTTTGACAGGAATTCATTTTGTCGGCAATGTGGAGGCGCGGGATGTGCTCACCGGAGCCTGCGATGTGCTGGTCTGTGACGGGTTTGCCGGCAATATCCTTCTGAAGACGCTGGAAGGAACGGCAGGGGCCATGTTCGCTCTGCTCAAAGAGCAATTCAGCAAGTCGCTTAAGACTAAGCTGGGCGCAGCCATACTGATGCCGGAGCTTAGAAGTCTTAAGGGTAAAATGGATTATAAGGAACACGGCGGAGCGCCGCTGCTCGGTCTTAGCGGTCTTGTAGTGAAGGGGCATGGTTCCTCCGATGGCAACGCGGTGAAGAATGCGGTAAGGCAGGCCCGGATTGCGCTACAGGCGGATCTGGTAGCCAGTATATCCAGAGAAATTAGCGGGAAGTGAGTGACGATATGAAACAATTACGTCCGGTAGGAATCATTGGTACAGGTAAATATGTACCCGAAAGAATATTGACCAACAGCGATCTGGAGAAGATCGTCGACACAAACGATGAATGGATTGTCAGCCGTACAGGAATCCGGGAACGGCATATTGCCGCTCCGGAGCAAGCCACATCCGATCTTGCTTATGAAGCAGCGCTGAAGGCACTGGAATCCGCCGGCATGAAGGCGGAAGAGCTTGATCTTATTATTGTGGCCACAGTTACACCGGACAGCACTTTCCCATCCACAGCCTGTATTCTTCAGGACAAGCTGGGCGCTAAGGGGGCTGCGGCCTTTGACCTGTCGGCAGCCTGCTCCGGGTTCGTCTACAGTCTGGCTACGGCAACCGGCTTTATCCAGAACGGCATGTATAACAATGCGCTTGTTATCGGTGCGGACACATTGTCGCGCATCACGGATTATACAGACCGCAACACCTGTGTACTGTTCGGTGATGGTGCCGGCGCAGTTATCGTAGGTGAAGTTCCGGAAGGCCGCGGCTTCCAGTCCTTCGATCTTGGCGCTGAAGGTTCCGGCGGCAGCCTGCTCAAGATGGAAGCAGGCGGTTCACGTCTGCCGGCTTCCCAGCAGACGGTAGAAGACAAGAAGCATTTTATCTATATGAACGGCCGTGAAGTATTTAAGTTCGCAGTGCGCGTGATGGGCACGGCTACGGAACGTGTGCTTACCAAAGCGGGATTGACCAAGGAGAATATCGACTTGTTCGTGCCTCACCAGGCCAACATCCGGATTATTCAATCGGCGATGCAGCGTCTGGATCTGCCGCCTGAGAAATGTGTCATCAACGTTGATAAATATGCGAATACTTCAGCGGCATCCATTCCGCTGGCACTTGTGGAAGCAGCAGAGGAAGGCCGGATGAAGGAAGGCGACACTGTGCTTATGGTCGGCTTCGGCGGCGGACTCACCTGGGGAGCTTCCGTACTGATCTGGTAAAGAACAGGGCATTACTAACAGAACGAAGCGGTTCTATCCTGGCGTAAGGCGGGAGGAGCCGCTGTTAACGGGAAGGGAGCTTTTAGCATCATGGGTAAAATCGCATTTGTCTTTCCCGGTCAGGGTGCGCAGGCAGTTGGTATGGGTAAGGATGTATATGAAGCCCTGCCGCAGAGCCGTGCAGTATTTGAAAAGGGTGACGAAGTACTTGGATTTCCGCTAAGCAAGCTTATATTTGAAGGGCCTGAGAGCGAGCTTAAGCAGACTGTCAATACACAGCCGGCATTAGTTACAGCCAGTGTGGCTTATCTGGAAGCTCTGCAGCATTTAGGGGTAACGCCTGATTATGTAGCAGGTCACAGTCTTGGTGAATACAGCGCTCTTGTAGCCGCCGGGGTCCTCTCTTATGAGGATGCAGTGCGGCTGGTACGTCTGCGCGGACAATTCATGGAAGAAGCTGTACCAGGAGGACAAGGGGCTATGGCTGCTACACTTGGCGCAGACCGTGCGGCCCTCACGGAACTTTGCCGCAGTATTTCAGAGGCTGGCAATTCCGTTGAGCTGGCTAACGTCAACTGCCCGGGACAGATCGTGGTTTCCGGCACCGTGGCTGGCGTGAATGAAGTGGTGCAGCGCGTTAAGGAAGCAGGCGGCAAACGGGCAATTCCGCTGGAGGTCAGCGGCCCGTTCCACTCCTCATTAATGAAGGAAGCCGCTGAACAGCTGGCTGCAGAGCTGCAGAAAGTAACCTTTAATGCTCCTCTTATACCGGTAATCGTCAATGTCACAGCTGCCCCGGTTACGGATCCGGAAGAGATTCGTAATCTGCTGGTAGCGCAGGTATTCTCTCCTGTACTCTGGCAGGACAGCGTGGAATGGCTCATTGCAGACGGCGTGGACACTTTTGTAGAGATCGGCTCCGGCAGCGTGCTGGCAGGCCTGATCCGCAAAATTGACAAGAATGTTAAGCTCGTGAATATCAACAGTCTCGAGAGCGCTCAGACTGGCTGGTAATCCGCTTGGCATGAGAATAGCGGCATGATTATTGAAGGGGGACAACTGGAAATGTTTGCAGCACTCAAAGGTCAGACCGCCCTTGTTACCGGCGGTTCCCGGGGGATTGGCCGCGCAATTGCACTGGCACTGGCGGAGCAGGGCGTGAAGGTTGCCGTGAACTACTCGGGCAGCCTTCAGGCGGCAGAGGAAACTGTAGCCCGGATTCAGGAGCTGGGCTCGGAAGGAATTGCTCTGCAAGGGAATGTCGGTAACAGCGAACAGGCGGAGAACCTCGTGAAAGAGGTTATTAACACTTGGGGAAAAATCGATATTCTTGTGAATAATGCCGGCATTACCCGGGATAATCTGATTATGCGCATGAAAGAGGAAGAATTCGACCAGGTCATCGAGACGAATCTGAAGGGTGTGTTCAATTGCCTGAAGGCAGCGACACGTCCGATGATGAAGCAGCGTTACGGCCGGATCATCAATATTTCCTCTGTCGTGGGTGTGACGGGTAATCCCGGTCAGGTGAACTATACGGCTGCCAAAGCTGGGGTTATCGGGATGACGAAATCCGCGGCACGCGAGCTGGCTTCACGGGGAATTACCGTGAACTGCATTGCGCCGGGGTTCATCGATACCGATATGACCCGTGAGCTGTCCGATGAAGTCCGCAGTGAGCTGGTTAAGGGGATTCCCCTTGCTAAGCTTGGGCGGGCGGAGGACATTGCTAATACGGCGGTATTCCTGGCCTCGGAAGGGGCAGCCTACATGACAGGCCAGACACTTCATGTGGATGGCGGAATGTACATGTAAGGTAACGCCAGCGTTAGATCATTACGGGGGAAGAGAGCAGAGGCGGCCAGAAAGCGTTTTTTGTGCTCTATGGTATTTTGACTTCATATCTCGTATAATACCAAAAGAGGAGGTGAACCGGATGTCCGATGTATTGGAGCGTGTAAAACGCATTGTCATCGACCGCTTAGGTGCCGATGAAGCTGAGGTAACATTAGAAGCGTCTTTCAAAGATGATTTAGGTGCTGATTCTCTTGATGTAGTAGAATTGGTTATGGAATTGGAAGATGAATTCGATATGGAAATCTCTGATGAAGATGCAGAGAGTATTACGACCGTGGGTGAAGTTGTGAAGTACATACAATCTCATACCTAGAGTCATATGATTGAGGGTCCCGTTCCTGCCAGGGCGGGACTTCTCCTCATTTTAAGGTAATTTGAGGGCAGCAGCAAAGGGTGCATGAGCATCTTTATGGGGAAAATAACAGAACCGCAGATTGGTTAATTTTGCGGCGACTGCAGTTTATATAGACTTCTGGCCGGAATACATTTACATGTTGTAGAAGTATATACAGCCTACAGATGGGGTGAACGCGTTTGAGTCAAAGAGTGGTTGTTACAGGTATGGGAGTGATGACATCGCTGGGCAAGGATCTGGAAACGTTCTGGGACAGTCTGATGAGCGGTACATCCGGAGTATCTCTTGTTGAGGCTTTTGATGTCAGTGAATATACTACGCGAATCGCAGCTTCGGTCAAGGATTTCAATGCTGAGGAACGTTTCGGCCGTAAGGAAGCCCGCAAGATGGACCGTTTCGTGCAATTTGCGGTTGCTGCCGGCGAAGAAGCCCTGAAGGACAGCGGACTGAAGATTGGTGAAGATATCGATGCTGAGCGTATCGGCGTTTCTGTCGGCTCCGGTATCGGCGGTCTGGGTACTTGGGAAGACAATCACAATCTGCTGCTGGAAAAAGGCCCGAAACGGGTCAGCCCGTTCTTCATTCCAATGATGATTGCCAACATGGGCTCCGGCCAGCTGTCGATCAATCTCGGTGCCAAAGGTCCGAATACAACGACGGTAACCGCTTGTGCGACAGGCAGCCATTCCATTGGCGAATCCTTCCGGCTGATCCAGCGCGGTGATGCGGATGCGATGATCTGCGGCGGTGCAGAAGCAACCATCCGTCCTACAGGTATGGCAGGCTTTTGTGCGATGAGAGCCATGTCCACCCGCAATGACGAGCCGCAGAAGGCAAGCCGCCCGTTCGATGTTGACCGTGACGGTTTTGTTATGGGTGAAGGTGCAGGAATCCTGATTCTCGAATCTCTGGAACATGCAGAGAAACGCGGAGCCAAGATTTACGCCGAAGTGATTGGTTATGGCCTGAGTGCCGATGCCCATCATATGACGGAGCCTGATCCTGACGGTGCAGCACGCTGCATGAAGATGGCGATCCGCGATGCCGGAATTAATCCGGAGGATATCGATTACATCAATGCGCATGGTACCTCTACACCGGTAGGCGACAAGTCGGAAACCGCGGCTGTCAAGAAAGCTCTGGGTGAGCACGCGTACAAGGTAGCAATCAGTTCCACCAAATCAATGACAGGCCACTTGCTTGGCGCTGCCGGCGGTGTGGAAGCGATTATCTGCGGTCTTTCGCTGCAGAAGGGCATAATTGCTCCTACGATTAATTTGGACAACCCTGATCCGGATTGTGATCTGGATTATGTTCCGAATGTGCCCCGCAAGGCGGATCTAAATATCGCGATGTCGAATTCATTCGGATTCGGAGGCCATAACGCGACTGTTATACTCAAAAAATATAATAAGTAGGGGGACAGTGCAGTGAAAGGAGACCTGAAGCAGTTACAAAGCCAACTTCAAATCCAATTTCACGATCCTGTACTTCTGAAGCAGGCTTTTACCCATGCATCTTATGTGAACGAACACCGTTTCAATCAGCATCAGGACAACGAGCGTCTGGAATTTCTGGGTGACGCTGTGCTGGAGCTTACGGTGTCCGAATACTTGTACAATCTGCTCCCGGACAGGCCTGAAGGGGAACTGACCAAGCTGCGTGCCGCTATTGTATGCGAGCCGTCGCTGGTCCGGTTTGCCGAGACGCTCGGTTTCGGACGGTTTGTGCTGCTGGGTAAAGGGGAAGAACTTACGGGCGGGCGTACCCGCCCGGCTCTGCTGGCCGATGTGTTTGAAGCCTTCGTGGGAGCGCTTTATCTCGATCAGGGACTGGAAACGGCCCGGAAGTTTCTGGATAATCACGTTTTCCCGCTGGTCGAAACCGATGGTAAGCTGCAAATGCAGATGAGCGATTTCAAAACAGAGCTTCAGGAACTGATACAGCATCATGGCATGGGTACGCTGGAATATCGGATTATTGAAGAACGCGGACCGGCGCACGAGCGCGAATTCGTATCTGAAGTGTTCATGGCCAGCCGATCGCTGGGCAGCGGCAGCGGCCGTTCCAAGAAGGAAGCGGAACAGCAGGCAGCGGCAGCGGCGTTATTGCGTCTGAAGGAAGACGGTGCCTGAGGTAGACTTGAACAGCAAAGCTGAGCAAGCGGAGTAGAGCAGCAATGGTCTGAATGCCGGCGTTTAGGCGGAAGTCAGACTTTTGCTGCTCTTTTTCGAAATGAAGGATGTAACAGGGTGCCCGGATTGGAGTTTGACGATTCTAGGCAAGGAAACGCTATGGTATAATGGGTTAGAGGTGATAGGCGAGTTATGTTTCTGAAACGGATTGAATTAGCGGGCTTCAAATCATTTGCCGACAAAACGGAAATGGAATTTGTGCGCGGAATTACGGCCGTAGTCGGCCCGAACGGAAGCGGCAAAAGTAATATTTCCGACGGCATACGCTGGGTGCTTGGCGAGCAGAGTGCCAAATCACTGCGCGGCGGTAAAATGGAGGATATTATCTTTGCCGGAAGTGACGCCCGCAAAGCGGTCAATTACGGCGAGGTCTCCCTTACGCTGGATAATGAGGATCATGTACTGCCGCTGGATTTCAGCGAGGTTACGGTTACCCGCCGTGTGCACCGCAGCGGAGAAAGTGAATATTTAATCAATAAGCAAGCCTGCCGGCTGAAGGATATCACAGAGCTGTTTATGGATACCGGGATCGGCCGCGAGGCTTATTCGATTATTGGACAAGGCCGGATTGAAGAGATACTCAGTACCCGTTCTGAAGACCGGAGGGGGATATTTGAAGAAGCTTCGGGGATTGTTAAATATAAATCACGCAAAAAAGACGCCGGGCGCAAATTGGACGAGACCGAGCAGAATTTGCTGCGGATTCATGACCTGATCAGTGAGCTTGAGGATCAGGTGGGGCCGCTGAAGGATCAGTCTGAGAAGGCTATCCGTTACAAGGAACTGCGTGAGCAGCTGAAGCATCTCGAGATCTCGGTGTATGTGCATCAGATTGAAGGCATACATACGGCCTGGCAGGAAGGCAATACACGGCTTGAGCTGCTGAAGAATGAACAACTTGAGCTGTCCACGGTAGTCTCCGCCCATGATGCGAAGCTGGAGAGCGGCCGTGCCGAGCTGCGGAGCCTGGAGCAGGAAGTGGAGAAGCTGCAGGAGCAGCTGCTGCACTACAGCGAAGCGAACGAGAAGAGCGAAGGCTACGGAGAGCTCCTCAAGGAACGCCGCCGCAACCTGGAGAACAACCGCGAACAGCTGATGCAGACCCTGGGTTCTGTAGGGGGGCGTTCGGAGGAACGGCAGCGTGAGCTGGCGGAGCTTGAGCATAAGCTGAAGCAGTCCCGGCAGGCGCTGGAGGAACTGCGTCTGCAGCTGGCTGATGAAGAATCCCGGCTGCAGGGTGTTGCCGGGGGCATCAGCCAGAGCAAGGAAGAGAAGCTGAAGAGCGCGCTGCTCGAGCTGATGAACCTGATGGCTCAGGCGCGCAATGAAATCCGCTATGCGGATCAGCAGAAGGAGAGCCTGGAGAAGCGGATGAGCCGCAGCCAGGAAGAGAGCGGCAAATGGACAGCCCGGCTGGAGGAGCTGACCTCTGCCCAGAGCGGGCTTAAGGACAAGATTGCCGGACTCGGCAAGGAAATCGGCCTTTTGCGCGGCGCGTACATTACGGAGAGCGAGCAGACCGGTAAGCGGCAGAAGCTGCTGGAGGAAACGCAAAGCGGCCTGCGCAAATGGGAGCAGAAACGCGAAGCCCAGGTCTCCCGGCATGAGACGATGAAGGAAATGCAGGATGATTTTGACGGATTCATGCTTGGGGTTAAGGAAGTGCTGAAAGGTGCACGCAAAGGACAGTTAACCGGTGTACACGGCGCGGTTGCTGAACTAATCTCCGTTCCGGAGAAGCTCGAAATGGCTATCGAGACGGCCATGGGCGCTTCACTGCAGCATGTTGTTATGGAGAACGAAGCCGTGTCCCGGCAAGCGATTGCTTTCCTGAAGCAGCGCCAGCTTGGACGGGCGACCTTTCTGCCGCTGGATGTAATCCGGCCCCGGCAGATTACCGGCAGTGACCGCAGTATGGTGGAAGGTGCCGGGGGGTTTGTCGGGATCGGTTCTGAGCTGGTTGGTTTCGAAGAGAAGTATTCTAGCATTGTAGGGAGTTTACTGGGAAATGTGGTTATCGCTGAGAGCCTGGAGCAGGCGAACCGCATTGCGGCCAAATGTCAATACCGGTACAGAGTCGTAACGCTTGAAGGAGATGTTGTCAATGCCGGCGGTTCGATGACCGGGGGCAGCCAGCATAAGAAGAACAACAGTCTGCTCAGCCGCAAACGGCAGCTGGACCAATTGTTCGGCGAGATTGAAGAGAGCGAGCAGCAGATCGCCAAGCTGAAGCAGGGAATCCTCCGTCTGCGCGCCGAGCAGGATAAAGCGGCGCAGAAGCTGGAAGAGCTGCGGCATGACGGTGACGAGAAACGTCTGGAAGAGCAGCGGGTATCCGGTGATCTGAAGCAGCTGGAGCAGGAGCTTCGCCACGTCAAGGAGCAGGTAGAGGGTGCTGGCGCAGAGCGGAGCGGATTCGAGAATGAGGTCCGCGGCTTCGAAGAGACCCGCAAGCAGGCGGAGGCGGAGCTTGCCCGGCTGGAGAAGGAAGAGAAGGAAGCCCACGAGGCTATCCGGAATGCCGAATCTGACCGTAAGGCAAATGAAACCGCCAAGGAAGAGCTGCAGGGTAAGCTGACAGGCATGAAGGTTACGGAAGGGAAGCTGGACCAGGAGATTTTCTCCCTGGAGGAACAGCTGCGGCGTATGCGACAGGATGCCGGCTCGCAGGAGAAAGAGCTGCGGCAGAGCCGCAGCCTGCTGATGACCATCGAGCAGGATCTCGAAGAGAATACACGCGAAGCTGTGAAGCAGAAGGAAGATGTGAACAGCTTACGGCTCAAGAAGGAAGATACCTCAGCGAAGCTCGACCTGGCCCGTGCCGACCGCACCGCGATCTCACGCAAGCTGGAGCTGGCCGAAGGAGAGACCAAAGACCAGCGGCAGGCGCTTAAAGGGGTTGAAGACAAGCTCCGTTCAACGGAGGTTGCCGTCGGGCGGCTGGATGTGGAGCTGGATAATATACTGCGCAAGCTGAGCGATGATTATGAACTAAGCTATGAGCTGGCTAAGCAGCGTTATCCGGTTCCCGAGGATGTGCCTGCAGCGCAGATGGAAGTACAGCGTCTGAAGCGCAGCATCTCCGGACTGGGTGAGGTGAACCTGGGCGCCATTGAAGAGTATCAGCGGGTGCATGAACGCTATACCTTCCTCAGCGGACAGAAAGATGATCTGGTCGAAGCCAAAACTACGCTGTATCATGTCATTCATGAGATGGAAGAGGAAATGTCCAAACGCTTCAAGCAGACCTTTGATGCTATCCGCCGTGAATTCGGCACGGTATTCTCAAAGCTGTTCGGGGGTGGACGGGCAGACCTGATGCTGCTTGATCCGGAGCATATGCTGGATACAGGGATTGATATTGTTGCTCAGCCTCCGGGCAAAAAACTGCAGAACCTGCAGCTTCTGTCCGGCGGGGAACGCGCATTGACCGCTATGGCGCTGCTGTTCGCGATCCTTCAGGTTAAGCCGGTGCCCTTCTGCGTACTGGATGAAGTGGAAGCGGCGCTGGATGAAGCCAATGTCGTGCGCTTCGCCCAATATCTGCGCGAGTTCTCGGAGCAGACACAGTTTATCGTAGTCACCCACCGCAAAGGAACGATGGAGGAAGCCGATGTTCTCTATGGCGTGACCATGGAAGAAGGCGGCGTATCCAAGCTCGTATCGGTGCGGCTGGAGGATGAAGAGGCGGAAATTGCCTGATAGGCAGATGCTTACGAAGCGGGTTTTATTGCGGAGTAATTCTAAACAGTATCGCTTCATAAAACTTAAGCTTAGGCTTACGAAGTTATTTTTGTACGAAGCGAAATCTATGGAGTTGATCCTTACAAAAATCTAGGAGGAACACTATGAGCTTTTTTAAGAAACTGAAAGAAAGCATCTCCGGCAAAACGGAAAGCGTAACGAAACAATTCCGCGACGGCCTGGAGAAGACCCGCAAGGGCTTCGTTGAGAAGGTCTCTGATCTGATCATCCGCCGCAAAAAGATAGATGAAGAATTCTATGAAGAGCTGGAAGAGATTCTGATCGGTGCCGATGTCGGCGTTAATACAGTAATGAATCTGGTGGAAGAGCTGCGCATCGAAGTGAAGCAGAAGCGGATCGAGGATGCTGCAGAGCTGCAGCCGATTCTCTCCCGCAAGCTGATGGAGCTGCTGCGCGGCGATGACGATAACAGTCTGAACGAGAACCCGGATGGCATTACAGTCATTCTGTTCGTAGGCGTGAACGGGGTCGGTAAGACTACAACGATCGGCAAGCTGGCGCACCGTTATAAGCAGGAAGGCAAGAAGGTGCTGCTGGCGGCAGGCGATACTTTCCGTGCGGGAGCAATTGAACAGCTTGAGGTCTGGGGCCAGCGTGCCGGCGTGGATGTGATCAAGCAGCAGGCAGGTTCTGACCCGGCAGCTGTTATGTTCGATGCGGTACAGGCTGCCAAGCAGCGTAACGTAGACGTACTGATCTGTGATACCGCAGGCAGACTGCAGAACAAGAGCAATCTGATGGAAGAGCTGAACAAAATCTTCCGGGTCATTCAGCGCGAAATACCGAGTGCCCCGCATGAGGTACTAATGGTGCTGGATGCAACGACCGGCCAGAATGCACTGAGTCAGGCCAAGCTGTTCGGAGAGAAGAGCGGCGTGACCGGGCTGGTGCTGACCAAGCTGGACGGCACCGCGAAGGGCGGGATTGTAGTTGCTATCCGCCAGGAGATGAATCTCCCGGTGAAGCTCGTGGGTCTGGGCGAGAAGATGGAAGACCTCCAGCCGTTTGATTCCGACCAGTTCGTGCATGCCCTGTTCGCAGGCATGATCTCCGAAGAGGAAGAGACCGAAGGACAAGCGTAATATCCGGGTCTCAACTCCTGCTGCACCAGTATGAACGTAATCTATAAGGCCTCCAGGGAGCGAAAATGCCCTGGGGGCTTTTTTGTGTGGGAAAGCAAGAGGAAGCTGCAGCCAGTAAGGGGAGCGGCCTGAGAGGAGCTTATTTCCTGAAACAACCGCTTTTTGATAGTGAAGCGGACTGAGATTCCGTTATCCTGTTCATTTGAGCTGACAATGAGGCGTCAGAAGTCATATAAGGGATTCTCAGTCCGAATGCTCCGCAAATCGCCGGAATTTGCAAGAATAGCTGAATTTCAGTCCGCATCATAGGTGATGGGCATGAAGCAGCCCCACTCATTTCTTTAAGGCATGAAGCGATCGAACCCACTTTTTTAAGGCATGAAGCAGCCCGCCCACATTTAAATAGAAGGAACGGCTGTTGTTTTACCAAAAACACTATAAAATAACATCATATGAAAATTTCATAATAGTACTGCTTGTCAGCGCTCCTGCATACAATTTGATGTATGATTCCCATTAGCACGCCTCCAAAGCATCTTTAAGAGAAAGGAAGCGATTCCATTCATGCGGGATGGTTCATAAACTCCATTTTGCTGTTATATATATTGACATGAACATTATCATTTACGTATTATGAAGTTAGTATTTAATATTTTCATGAAAAAATCCTAAAAATTAAGCTAATTTGTCAACAAACTTTACACACCACACTGATCCGAGAGGAGTCGGGCTCATGTCCAAACTAGATCCTTTGCCCGGTGTAGCTCCGTATCCATTGCAGCATTTTTACGACGAAATGTATGCCGATGAACGGAGTATCCGGCCTCATTACAAGCATGTGAACCGCATGTTTTCCGGGATGAGCCCCGAAGAGCTGCAAGGCAAGCAGAAGCTGATGCAGCGTCGGATGATGGAAGAAGGCATTACTTTTACACTCTACAACCCGGCACAGGATCAACCGATGGAGCGGACAATTCCCTTCGACATGATTCCACGGATCATTCCTAAGGCAGAATGGGAGCGGCTTGAAGCTGGCATTGTGCAGCGGATTACAGCACTTAACCTGTTCATTCATGATATTTACCATGAGCAATATATCGTGAAGGACGGGATTGTACCCCGGCGGATGATTATATCCAACTGCTATTTCCGGCCGGAAATGACTGGACTTCGGGTCCCTGGCGGTGCGTACGTTACTACCTCGGGGATCGACCTGATCCGCCATCATGACGGTGAGTATTATGTGCTTGAAGATAACTTGCGTACGCCTTCTGGATTCTCCTATTTATTCAAAGGCAGATCCCTTATGAACCAGCTCTTTCCCGAATTATCGTTCGCCAGCTCTATCCGCGATGTGGATCACAGCCTGAACCGGTTCCTGTCGGTACTTCGCAGCCTTTCCCCTTCGCGCACCAAAGATCCGGTGATCGCTTTGCTGACCCCTGGCGAGTATAACTCCGCGTATTACGAGCATGCTTTTCTCGCTCAGCAAATGGGGATCCACCTGGTAGAAGGACGGGATTTGGTAGCCCAGGACCACAAGATCTACCTGAAAGAAATGAATGGCCTTCGCCGCGTGGATGTACTGTACCGCCGTTTAGATGATGATTTCATCGATCCTTTGGCTTTTCAGCCCAGCTCACTGCTTGGGGTTGCCGGCTTAATGAATGCCTACCGTGCCGGGAATATCGCAATTGCCAATGCACCAGGAACCGGCGTCGCAGATGACAAGGCCATGTATGTGTATGTGCCGGATATGATCCGTTATTATCTCAATGAAGAACCGATTCTGGGCAATGTTCCAACGTACCTGTTATCCCGGCCGCAGGAGCGGCAGTACGTGCTGGATAATCTGTCCGAAATGGTGGTGAAGGAGACTTCGCTCTCCGGCGGATACGGCATGCTGATCGGAAGCGAGGCAACCAAGCAGGATCTGGTGGATTTCCGGCTCAAGATTCTGGCGGAACCGGAGCGGTATATCGCCCAGCCCATAATGTCGCTGTCCCGTGCACCGGTATTGTCGGGAGCGTCCATGGCGCCGCGCCATATTGATCTTAGAGCATTCGTGCTGATGGGGGCTGACCGCAAGCCCCATGTGATTCCCGGCGGTCTTACCCGGGTGGCGATGCGCGAAGGCTCGCTGGTCGTGAACTCATCACAAGGCGGCGGAGTGAAGGACACTTGGGTAATGGCCTAACGTGATATGGATTCACCAATAATGCAGCATCAATATGTAAGGTGAAGGGGTGGCTACGATGCTGAATCGCAATGCGGAGGCTTTATTCTGGATTGGCCGGTATATAGAACGGGCTGAGAATCATGCAAGGCTGATCGATGTGCATTATCATATTCAACAGGAAGAGGATTTCCAGGCGGAGGGCCATAAGTGGTCGAGACTGATTGATGCGCTTGGTGTCCGGAATGAATATCTGCAGCAATTCGAGAGCTTCGCCGAGCAGGATGTGCTGTCCTTCATCACACTGGATCTCGGTAATACGAATTCATTATTCTCCTGCGTGCATCAGGCCAGGAACAATCTGCGCACCCTGCGCCAGCATTTGCCTAGTGAGCTGTGGGATATAGCCAACAGCTTCAATCTATGGCTTGGTGAGCAGTCGGTAGCGGATATTATGAGCAGCCCCCACCAGTTCTATCAGCAGATCAAAGAACGCGCCGCCATGTTCCTCGGAGCAGAACAATCGGTGATGCTTCGCGGCAACGAATGGCATTTCATTGAAAGCGGCCGGTTCCTGGAACGGGCGGAGAATACAACGCGTATTCTTCAGGCAGTAACGGTATCCTGCAAATCGAAGGATATCAATTCAATCTATACGCAATTGCAAGCGGTGCTGAAATCGGTGAGCGGATATCAGTCATTCCGCCGGTATTACGCGGATGATATGTCGCCGGAATGCATTTTGGAATTCCTGATTGTGAATCCGCATTTCCCGCGTTCCATAAGATTCTCCTTCCATAAGCTGGAGGAGCATCTGGCTAAGCTGGAGCTGGATAGCTCCGAGAAGGGCTCGGGGCATGAGAAGGTCATCCGCCAGGCGGGGAAGATCAAAGCCGAGCTTGACTATATGGAGAAGGAAGAAATGTCCGGTGACTTAGTCGAGGATGTTCTGCAGGCTCTGATGTTATCCTGCCAGAAGCTCGGCAAAACGATGGAGGGTGCATTTTTTCGCCGTGAAGGAGTCTCGGTATGAAGATCCAAATCAATCACACGACAACCTACACTTATTCGGAGCCGGTGACGGACAGTGTCAATGAGGTCAGACTGACGCCGCGCACCAATTACCGCCAATCCTGTTACCATCATGAGGTGGAGGTGCATCCGCCGGCCAATCTGTTGACCTATGAAGATTTCTTCGGCAACCGCGTCCATGCCTATTCAGTGAACAAGCCGCATACGGAGATGGTGATTCATACCAAAGCGACGGTGGTGACGCTCGACAAAGCCCAGGGTGCGGACCTGCCGCATATCCCGCTGGAGGAACAGGTAAAGCTGCTTAATGACGAGAAGTTCCAGAATCGCTATGTGGAGTTTATTCTGCCGACAAGGTATACCGAGGTGACGCCTGAGCTGGTGGAGTTTGCTTCACAGCATCCTTTTGAGGAAGCCGAGGATATGTATGAGTGGACCAAGAAGCTCTCCTCAACGATCTATGAACAGTTCACGTATGACCCTGAAGCGACCAGTGTAAACACAACGGTCAAAAAAGCGCTGAAGCTCAAACGCGGGGTCTGTCAGGATTATGCGCATCTGATGATTGCCGTCTGCCGCAGTGTAGGGCTGCCGTCGCGTTACGTGAGCGGGTATCATTTTGTCGGCGATCTGCAAGGAGGCAATGCTAATTTCGAGCAGGCCTCTCATGCCTGGGTAGAGACCCATATTCCGGGAACGGGCTGGCTGGGCTTCGATCCGACTAATAATGTTGAAGTCAGCTGGCGGTATATCAAGCTTGGACATGGACGGGATTACAAGGATATTGTTCCGGTCAAAGGCGTCTACCGCGGGGTAGCGGGCACCCTTACTGTTAAAGTGGATGTCCGGCGGCTGGATAATTAAAGACAACAGGCGGGGCCTCACAATGGTGAGGTCCTTTCTTATTGTAATGGTGTGATTAGCCTGTGCAAGTTGCACAAGTTTTGTGCAATTTTTGCATAAAATGATTATAATCCAGGCTCAATTGGGTAATCTTGAAACAGAGCCATTCACATGAAGATGGACGATACGGAAGGAGAGTGTACATATGAGCCCAAATATAGCTAAAAAACAGCGTTTTCTCGGGAAAACAGCCATAATTACAGGTGCGGGCTCGGGGATCGGCAGAGCGGCTGCGATTCAGATGGCACGCGAAGGTGCGAATGTGGCCTTATTCGATCTGGTGAATGAACGTACCTCGATCCTGGAGCAGAAGCTGAACAAGCTGCGCAAAGACTGCGCATTAGCCATTGATGTGGATACTTCGGATGCCGTCCGGATGGAAGAAGCGGTGCGCAGGACAGTGGAGCATTTCGGAGGGCTTGATATTGTCTTCGCGAATGCCGGCATTAACGGAGCGGTCGGTCCGATTGAGGAGCTGAGCCTGAGTGATTGGGAGAAAACCATATCAGTCAATCTGACCGGTACCTTCCTGACGCTGAAATACAGCATTCCCCACCTGAAGGAGAAAGGCAAAGGCAGCATCATTATCACCAGCTCGATTAACGGCAACAGCAGGTTCGCCAGCTTCGGCTGGTCACCATACAGTACTACCAAGGCAGGCCAAGTGGCGTTTGCGAAGATGGCCGCACTGGAGCTGGCCAAGTTCAAAATCCGCGTGAATGTCATTTGCCCGGGAGCAATATCCACGAATATCGATGAAAGCACAGAGTTCAATGAGGATGTGGAATCGATTGTGATTCCGATTGAATTCCCCGAAGGTGCACAGCCGCTCGCAGACGGTCCGGGTAAACCTGAGAACGTGGCTGATCTGGTGGCTTTCCTGGCCTCGGATGAGTCGATCCATATTACCGGTGCACAGATTGTTATTGATGGAGCGGAGTCATTGTTATCTTGAGTAGCTTGTATTAATAGCTTGTATAAATAGGTTGTAAAAAATAACCTTGTCCGAAGATCCGCGTGATCTGGACAGGGTTGTTTTTTATGTGACTGCTTTATTATAATTGAATGGCCTAACCGCGATGATGATACTAAACGGAAAGAAACTGAGCGGGCTGATATAGCATTGAAGTCAGTTGTGCAGGTTGTTACAAAGAAAGCAGGCGAATATATGAGATCATCCCAACCTGTAACAGCAGGAGGCAAAATCCGTACAATTATTACCGGTTCTACCGGTATGGTGGGTGAAGGCGTGCTGCATGAATGCCTTACGCATCCTCAGGTGGAACAGATACTGCTGATCAACCGCCGTCCCTCCGGCATTTCGCATCCTAAAGTAACCGAAATAATCCATGAGAATTTCTATGATCTCAGCAGCATCAGCGGGAAACTTGCGGGCTATAATGCCTGTTACTTTTGCCTCGGGGTATCATCGGTCGGGTTGAAGGAAGAGGAATACCGCAGGCTGACCTATGATCTTACGATGCATGTGGCCCGGCAGCTGTCTGCCGTGAATCCGGACATGGTCTTCTGCTATGTGACCGGATCGGGAACGGATAGTACAGAACAAGGGCGCAGTATGTGGGCAAGAGTGAAGGGCAAGACGGAGAATGATCTGCGCAAGCTGCCGTTCCGGGGAACCTACTTCTTTCGTCCGGGGTTTATCCGGCCTACTCCGGGCTTGACCCGCACACATAAATATTATTATGCTATTGGATGGATGTACCCCGTGCTTCGCGCCTTATTTCCGGGGTATGCTGTAACTCTGCAGGAAATGGGACTGGCAATGATTCATATTGTGAGCCGGGGCCATGACCGTGATATTGTGGAGAACCGGGATATTGCTGCTATAGCCAAACCGTAAGACCCTGCATCACATCCTCCAGAAAAAGGTGATTCCATGAACGAAGAGGTTACAAAGTTCATTGCTCAAATCAAAGTACCCTGGCAAGCGGAGATATGCTCTAAGTTGCGTCAAGTGATTCACGAAACTGTCCCTGACGTGACGGAACGGATTCAGTATGGCAAACCGCATTTTCTCAAAAACGGAAAATATACAGCTGTAATCTCCACCGCCAAAGGCTGGGTGAGCTTCTCCATATTCAATGCAGCAGCGCTGGAGGTACCTGAAGGCCAATTCGAAGCGGGAAGCGGGGACCGTCTGACAACCAAGCTGCCTGAGGGCAAGACTGTTGATTATGAACTGCTGTCCTCCTTGCTGAAACAAGCCTCGGATTCATTATAGAACGATTAATCAAATAACCACAGCCGGGATACAGAGACACTGCCATAATTGGCGGTGTTTTTATTTTCAAACAAACAATCTAATTAGATAGTTGTAAAATAACAAACGTAATGATATTATGTCTATATAAAAATAAACAAAGAATGTGGTGATCCAGTTGTCGGAAGGAAATGAAGCGATCCGAATTTCGGAGAAATTCTGGAATGCCTCCATTGCAGAATTGAAGCAGGGCTACACGTGTGAAGGTGACGGACACCTGGCTGTGTTCCATTGTCTGGTCTGCGGTGAGCAGTTCGAGAAGGGTATTATTTATAAGGATGGGGACAAATTCTATGAAGCTGAGAGGTTCGCAGCCCTGCATGTAGAGAGCACGCATGGGGGGATGTTCACTTGGCTGCTTACGCTGGATAAGAAGCTGACCGGATTAACGGAGCTGCAGAAAGGTCTGCTGCAGGCCTTCCGTCAAAGTCTCAGTGACGCTGAGGCTGCCAAAGAGCTGGGAATCGGCAGCACGTCCACCGTCCGCAATCACCGGTTCACCCTTAGGGAGAAGGTGAAGCAGGCCAGGCTATTCCTGGCTGTAATGGAGCTGGCCGAAGAGAAGCCGGGGGCTTCATCCCCTTTTGTCAGTATTCCGCGTACGGCTGTGATGGTTGATGAACGGTTTGCCATTACTGAACAGGAGAATACCGAGATCTTGGGTGCTTATTTCAAACAGGGCCTGGATGGCCCCTTGTCAGAGTTCCCGAAGAAACAGAAACGTAAAGCGGCAATTCTGCGGCATTTGATCCAGCGTTTTGAGACGGGCCGCCAATATAGCGAGAAAGAAATTAACGCCGTGCTGGAATCGGCTTATCCCGATTATGTGACGCTGCGGCGCTACCTGATCGATTACGGACTGCTGGACCGCGAAGATGATGGAAGCAGCTACTGGGTGAAATTATAGCAGAAGCTTATGGAAGAATAGATAGGCTAACGCAGATGAGAAGGAGAGACAAGAGAATGGATAAATCAAGACGCAAAGAGCTGGGATATAATTATGCGCACACGCACAGGCCGATGGGGGTATACAGAATTGTAAATACCGGCAACGACAAAGCGTATGTAGGAAGCAGCCTGAATCTTGACGGGGTCTGGAACAAGCATAAGTTCATGCTGGATATCAACAACCATGACAACAAGGAGCTGCAGGCCGATTGGAATAAATATGGTGAGGCCGGATTCTGTTTTGAGGTATTGGAGCAGATTAAGCCTGAAGAAGATTTCGTGGCAGATGTACAGGAATTGAAGAAATACCGCAAAATGCTGCCGGAGCTGGAGACCAAATGGCTGGAGCAGCTGTCTCCTTACGGGGAGCGGGGTTATCATAAGGAGAAGGTGAACCGGGAATGAATTTCATCAGCGCCTGTGCTAAAATAAGGGCAAACAGCAGGTGCTGGCGAATGGAGCGGGGTGTATGGCTATATTATCTTGGCTTGCAGAACAGAGAATTCAGGAGGCCATGCGCAGCGGAGAGTTTGCCAATCTGCCGGGGCATGGCAAGCCGCTGGAACTGGAGGATCTCTCGGGAGTGCCTGAGGATCTGCGGATGTCCTACAAGATCATGAAGAATGCAGGGCTGCTCCCGGAGGAAGTCTCTCTGCGTGCGGAGTGTGTACCCCTGGAAGAATTGCTGGCCGCCTGTCACCGCAGCGGGAACAGCGATAGCGGCGAACGCAAGGAGCTGGAATCCAAGCTGTCCCTCAAGCGCCTGCGTCTGCAGGTCCTGCTGCAGGAACGCGGACTGGACGGCAGTGCGGCTTATATGGATTACGGCGATAAGATCCGGCAGCGCCTTGAAGGAATGGACGAGTAAGGAATATGTAGGAGCAGCCTCCAGTTCGAAGAACTGGGGGCTGTTTTCTATACTACATTGAAGAGTTTTACGGCAGAGGAGTATAGATATAGAAACCGCGCTCTTCGTGAATGATGCCTTGCTCAGCAAGTGCCAGGACTGCCTCGACCAACTGATTCGTATTAAGAGTAGAAGCTTGGGCTAAGGCAGAATGGAGTTCTGCGGAGTCTGACGGAAGGTGGAGCTTGTCTATCAGTATGCGGTCAAGGACAACTCCTTCTGCCAGATTGGCATAACTGGAGAGGAATGCCCGGCTCACGCTGGCAGACCCGCCCTTCAGCTCAAACTCAGTATATAGATTCCCAACTATAAAAGGCGCGGATTCGAGATTGACCAGTCTCTTAACAATCCATGATGAGGAAGGATCTGTTCCGTTCTCTTGCAGGCTGTAAGCAGTAGGTGTACCTATATCTATCAGATCAGACTGGCTGAGCGGATTCGGCAGAGAAGAATTGCTCTTCAAACGGAGGATATCTTCATCCAGCAATCGTAGATTCTGCGTCAGTCCGTATTTTGCCAGCTTGACTTGCAGCGTGTACGCGTCAATCTGTGTGGCCGCCACAGCGGGCTGCTCATCTGCCAATGACCACAGCAGGGTGAAGCCTCTCCCGGGTTCATAACTATACAGCCATTGCTCCAAAGTACTGCCGATACTGTTAGTGGGCCAAACGATGCTTGCGAGAAGGAATGACTGCGTGCCTGTATCCGCGGTAGAAGCGTAGAGTCTCTCAAGCTTCAATTCCGTATGAGGGGGCAGTTCAGTATCCGCGGAGCTATAATTAGAAGGAACCTGTGTCTCCAGGCTGCCGTCTCGCAGAAGAAAACCATGATGAAAGACGAATTGCAGCTGCTGCTTAACTTTGTCCCCTGAAGAGACGGACATTGCATAAGGCTGGGCTTCCGGCGAAAAGACGGGCGTAGGCTCCGGGACGGGATGCACGGCAGGAATAAAGGTCTGGCTGCTGGCGTAAGCGGGGGAGTTGGCGGTATCTTTGGGCGTACACCCGCTTAGTGCATTTAACGCCAAAACTGACATAGAAATGAGTCTGATCACTTTTATAATCTTCATATGGCTG
Organism: Paenibacillus sp. FSL R10-2771; assembly: GCF_038000205.1. Lineage (NCBI taxonomy): Bacteria > Bacillati > Bacillota > Bacilli > Caryophanales > Paenibacillaceae > Paenibacillus > Paenibacillus sp. FSL R10-2771. The sequence goes on along the minus strand of NZ_JBBOBM010000001.1, from coordinate 3,633,395 downwards.
AACTCCTTGATATCCGGGCCGGTTTCGCCCATGATAATGAAATGGATATAGCTGATTAAAGTATGTTAATTCCAATTATACCTAATTTGTAGCGGATGATGGAGAGATGAAATGAAGCAGCTTCCAATTATGCAGGTGCTCCCTGACCTGAAAAGAATACTTACAGATACTACTGCAGCAATACTGATCGCCGAGCCGGGAGCGGGTAAGACCACAGGGACCCCTCCGGCTTTTTTGGACGAGCCTTGGCTGGCCGGCAAAACCATTCTCATGCTGGAGCCCAGACGTCTGGCAGCCCGTTCGGCGGCGGCTTATATGGCTTCCTGTCTCGGGGAAAGTGTCGGTCAGACGGTCGGATACCGGATGCGGATGGATACCAAGGTGGGCAGGAATACGCGTATTGTTGTGGTTACAGAAGGTGTATTAACGAGAATGCTGCAAAGCGATCCTTCGCTAGGTGATGTCGGACTCGTGATTTTCGATGAATTTCATGAGCGGAGCCTGCATGCTGATCTGGGGCTGGCGCTGACGCTCGAAGCGCAGAGTGTATTGAGGGAGGATCTGCGCATTCTGGTGATGTCGGCGACACTGGATGGTGAGCGGGTATCGGCTCTGCTTGGCGGGGCGCCGGTAGTCAACTGTCCGGGACGGACGTATCCGGTTGAAACGGTGTATGTACCGGGCCCCGACAAGATCTATCCCGAGCTAGCGGCGGCCGCAGCCGTGCGCCGGGCACTTACCGAGCAGCCGGGGGATGTACTGGTCTTCCTGCCGGGCGAACGGGAGATCCGCCGGACGGAGCAGGAGCTGGCCTCCGGAGGTCTTCCGGAGGGAACTGTGCTGCGTCCACTCTACGGCCAGCTGCCGCAGCAGATGCAGGAAGCAGCAGTCGCAGCGGCTGTACCGGGAGAACGCAAGGTCGTTCTGGCGACATCCATCGCCGAGACCAGTCTGACGATTGAAGGTGTGCGCACGGTGATTGACACGGGTCTTAGACGGACCCAGGTGTTCTCTCCGCGCACCGGCATGCCGCGCCTGACCACGGTGCCGGTCTCGAAGGCCTCGGCGGATCAGCGGCGCGGCCGGGCCGGCCGCACGGCGCCGGGCGTGTGCTACCGGCTGTGGAGCCGGGAGGAGCATGACCGCCTTCCGGACGATAACGTACCGGAGATTATGGAGACCGACCTGGCGCAGCTTGCCCTGGAGCTGGCGCTGTGGGGCGTGCCGGAGCCCGGAGCGCTCGCCTGGCTCGATGCGCCGCCTGCCGCGCCTTACGCGCAGGCCACGGCGCTGCTGCGCCAGCTCGGCGCGCTGGACGCCGGCGGCGCCATTACGCCGCACGGCCGCAGCATGGCCGCGCTCGGCGCGCACCCGCGCATCGCGCACATGCTGCTGCGCGCGGCAGACCTTGCAGCGGCGCCGCTCGCGGCACTGCTCGCGGCGCTGCTGCAGGAGCGGGACCTTTTCAAGGGTCCCGCGGCACTAAGCAGCGACCTCACGCTGCGCGTGGAGGCGCTGCTCGGGTCCGGGCGCTCCGCTGCCGGCGGCGGAGCGGACCCGGCGGCCCTTCGCGCGGTGCAGCGCGAGAGCCGGAACTTCCTGGCGCAGCTGCAGGCAGCGCCGGGCGGACCGCCTGACAACATCAGCCTCAGCGGGCTGCTGTTGTCGTTCGCCTATCCCGACCGCATCGGGCAGAAACGCGGCGATGGCGCGTTTCTCCTCTCCGGTGGCCGGGGGGCGGCGATGCGCGAGGGCCAGCCGCTGGCGCGCTCGCCCTATATTGTGGCGCCCGGCGTGGATGACCGTGCCGGGCAGAGCCGGATCATGCTTGCCGCAGAGCTCTCCGAGCAGGATCTGCTGAAGCATCATGCGGACAGCCTTCTTGAAGAGCGCGAAGTCTACTGGGACAACGAGAGCGGAAGCGTGAAGGCGCGCAGAGTAACCCGGCTGGGCGCGCTCATCCTGAAGGAGACGACGCATGAACGCGCAACCGCAGAAGAGACGGAACACGTACTGCTGAAAGTGATTGCTGCAGAAGGGCTGGAACGGCTGCCGTGGGACAAGGGAACCCTCCAGCTGCGCCAGCGGATGGGCTTCCTTCATACCTTGCGGGCGGACTTTCCGGATATGTCCGATGCTGCGCTGTGCGATACCCTGGACGAGTGGCTGGCCCCGTATATCCACGGAATGCGCAATTTGCGCGATCTGCAGCGTGTGAATCTGACGCAGGCTTTGGAGAGTATGCTGGACTGGAACAGCAGGCAGACGCTGAATAGAGAAGCGCCCACACATATTACCGTGCCTAGCGGTTCGCGTATTCCACTGGATTACAGCAATCCGGGATCTCCGGTATTGGCCGTCAGACTGCAGGAAATGTTCGGGCAGACCGATACGCCGAGGATTGGCGGAGGGAAGATTCCGGTGCTGCTGCATCTGTTGTCTCCGGCCAGAAGGCCGATGCAGGTGACCTCAGACCTGGCCAGCTTCTGGCAGGGCACTTATTTTGAGGTCAAAAAAGATTTGAAAGGCCGCTATCCCAAGCACTACTGGCCGGATGATCCGCTGCAGGCTATTCCAACCAACCGCACCCGTCCGTCAAAATAAACATTCTTGCATATTAACGCAAATTAACCCGCAAAGAATTGGAATCGCTGTTTGGCACACCTGTGAATGGGTAATACAATAGCGAACGACAATTTCGAAGGAGGGCTTCAAGTGACAGATAAAATCGTAGGTGTATTCGACACAGAACAAGAAGCGACCAGAGCAATTGAAAGTTTGCAGAGCCAAGGGTTCACTAACGACGATATTTCAGTAATTACACGGGATCGTGATGATTTAAAAAGCATTTCCGAGGATACAGGAACGATGGCGCCGGAAGGTGTAGCAACAGGAGCGGCAACCGGGGGCGTAGTCGGCGGAATCACCGGATTACTCGCAGGAATCGGCGCACTCGCTATCCCGGGGATAGGACCGATCCTCGCAGCAGGTCCCATTGTAGCCACTTTAACAGGTGCTGCAATCGGCGCAGGTGCAGGCGGACTCGTGGGCGGATTAATCGGACTCGGCATTCCGGAGGATGAAGCGCGTGATTACGAAGGATACGTGGACAGCGGCAAAATCCTCGTCCTCGTTGATGACAACGGCCGGGGCAGGGATATCCATAATGTTTTCCGGGGCAACCGTTCCCTCAACGCAAGCCGCTATGACAGCCTCTATGCCGACGATACCGTAAACAGCACACTTACAGACCGTGGACCTACGAATCCCGATATTATTCCTGAGGATACAAGGGTCGGCAACACGCTGGGCAACAGAGGCGCGATGAACGCCGACAGCGATCCGGATCTCTATAACCGCGATAAATTCTAAATGAGCAAATTGGCTCAACATGATTATAAATAATAACAAGGACTGCCTTACAGGAGCATTTGGCCTGGGGCAGTCTTTGCTTTGGGGAGGGATATAAAGCAGGTATCGTCTAAGAGTCCGTAGGTTCTATGAATTTCCCGGCTTATCTGAAGTGATTTTTGTACCGTCTGCTACGGTGCTGTTAAGCGTTTTGGTCATTATATAATCAGTCTGTTCCTCATCACCCATATAGAAACAATGCGTACCGGTCTGGACAAACCCCATTTTTGTATAAAAAGCAATCGCACCCCCGTTTCGTTCCCACACGCCCAGCCAAATTTTATCGATATTCCGCTCAACCGCAATTGCTATGGCTTTATCAATCAGATATTTTCCAAGTCCCTGATTGTGAAAAGGCCTCCTGATATAGATCCGCTCGATTTCAAGCGAATGGTTACCCATATTTTCAGATTGGGCCTCATTCGTGTTTACCTTCAAATACCCGGCAAGCTCGCCTTTGGAGTAGATGAAATAGAATTCAGAAGCGCTATTAGATAACTCAGTATTTAATTGCTCCAGGTTAAAGGCTTTCTCTAAATAGGCTTGCATAACTTCCGCTGAATTTTGATGCTCAAATGTATCCCTGAAGGTCTCAACACTAATGTCTTGAAGCAAGCCCAAATCGCCGGCCGAGCACTTTGTTATAGTTATACTCATTTATGATTCCTCCTTATCTCAAACATTCTTCCGTTATTACAACTACCCTGTATAGGCTGAACTTCAGAGACTAACGACACTAACTAAAATCCTGCACGAAATACATCATTCCCGGCAGAATATAGAGTATATTCGAAAATTGTTGTAGAAAAAGCAGCATTTCCCTGTGTTTGAGCGGCTATGCGTGGTCGATTCTTGTATTTCATACAACAATCTTTACGAATCACCTTGGATCAAAACATACAAGTTGCAATTTGTACAACATTTAGGACTGTTCGCTCGTGTAATCTTGCCGTGTCTGCTGCAGCCCGCAATATTATTTTGACAGGGTGGTAAAAAAATAGTACATGATTTATGTTGCATTTACAACAATAAATCTGTGAAGTGAAGTGAAATTTCAATACATGAAAAATTCACATTAGAAACTCCAGCATTAAAAAGAAGCAAAGTACCAAACAAAGAACACAAACAGACAAGGGAAGCAGACGAGAAAAACATACAAAGAAAAACATACAAAGAAAAACAGATGGAGAAAAACAGACGAGAAAGACACACAAACAAAAACAGACCAAGAACACACACAAACTAAACCCGGCTAATTAAAATAAAAAAGAAGGACGAAATCAGATGGATAAAATAACTCAATGTAGACCAGCAGTAGACCAGTAGTGGATTGACAGAAGAACAACAGAACACCAGCAGAACACCAGCAGAAGACCAACAGAAGATCAATAAAAGAACAACAGAACACCAGCAGAAGACCAACAGAAGACCAAAGAAAAAAACCAAAAAACTTGTTGATATAATATCACTATGTGAAAAATTCATAATAGTTTGATTAGATTGAAAATCTCACCATCTATATTTACTTTAAATAACTTCTCAATAAATAGATCCCTATAAATAAACTCCCAAATTAAAAATTCATAATGAATAAGTCCAGTCAGTACAGGTATCCAGATGCAAGAAACATGAAATACCCGACCTCTTAGGGTGATCAAGATGGAACTGACCAATTCTATATTTCGTCACCCTTAACTTTGCGGGCTCTTCATGACTAATCAACTGTAATGCGGACTGAGATTCCGCTAAGCGGTTAATTCTGGCTAAATACAGGGGCATGCGGACTGAGTGATTCCGTTAAACATTCTGAAATGCCCCGATTTTTACTCAAATGAACAAGATAACGGAATGTCAGTCCGCTTGAGCAAGCAAGGCCACTTTGCTAACTTAATCGCTATAATTCTGCAAATTCATCATATGAAAAATTCACAATAGAAATACTAAAAATGCCACCACATACCTATCCACACACACTCCTTAGACCAAACTAGCCACGTACCTATCAAACTTTTCGAACCGGAAAAAGGAACCTTTAATTCAAACCCTTCCGATATCCTGAATTTTTACTTGGGCATTACTTGTTGTGAATGATGGGAAATAGGGTTTATACTAGGGATACAAGTAAGTCATAACAAACTGTAAACAACCCTATCAAACAATTCATATCAAAGAATCCATATCAAAAAAACACCCAGGAGGTGTCCTATGGCGTTTATGATTGCCCAGCGGGCGTTTATAAAGGTATATCTGATTACTATGGTGGAACAGCACAAAGGATACGGTTATCAGATGCTGGAGGATCTGCGGAGAGATTTCAAAGCGTATGGGTATTCTCCTCCCCAAAGTGAAATTTACCGTGCGCTGCATGAATTAGTGCAGCAGGGGATACTTTACCGCACGAAGCAGCTAAAGGGCAGTGATCCCAAAGTTGATTTCCAGGAAATTGTTCTATACCATTTCACTGCCGACGGGGAGGAGAAGGCCAAGCTGTACAAAAAACAGGTAAAGACTGATCTGGACCGCTGTCTGGGGATACTGAATAAGGCGGTAGCAGACAACTTCTGAAGCTGATCTATTGGATCGCTATTCCGCCCGTAACTCAGGAATCCTCTTCTTCGGTATCCTGGCCCGGAGTGGTGACAGGTGAGCTTGCACTGCCGTAATCCTCGACAGCTTCCCAGGCTCCGGCATCATCGAATCTCCCGCTATGCTCCTGCCGTCCCTGGCCCGCGCCGGAAGGCGGCGGAGTCATGACTTCTTCTTCCACGGGACGCACGTCCGAATTCCGGCTGGACGGGGCATATTCAACGGCGTAACGGGTGTAGGGGATGGCTTCAAGACGTTCATAAGGAATTTCTTGTTTGCTGATTTCGCAGATTCCATAAGTACCGTCTTCGATCCGCTGAAGGGCAGCTTCGATATCGGTTAATTCTTCAGAAAGTGAAGTGTTGATGGACAGGTCACGGCTGCGTTCAAACGTTTCGGTTCCTGTATCGGCAGGGTGGTTATCGACTGAAGAGAGTTCTCCCGTAGAGAGTGTGAGTGAATCACCCAGCAGGCTGTCTTCAGCCCCGTTGCTGGAGAAATGCTGTTCCAGTTCTGTTTTGCGCTCCTCAAGTAGCTGCCGGAGCTTAGTCAACTCTGATTTTGATAAGTGGCTCATCGGGTCATCTTCCTTTCGGGTGTGTGTAGTAGTTATACTGTTGTAATCTTTCCTTACCCTATTGTCCCGGAGTGCAATCAGCAGGCTCCGTTCTGCTGAAATGCAACTTTAGTGATGTTTTCAGGTTGCTTTCACCCTGTTATAATAATTACTGCCGGATGAATGCAGCATAACTTTGGAGGTTACTTAAATGGACGAACATATGAAACGCCGGTTGGACAAGCAAAGAAAGCTGTTCAGCCAGCTCGGAATTACCCTGGATGCACTTACTATTCATGAGAAGGAATTCAGCATGAAGCTTCGCGGTTACGATGCCGAGGAAGTGGATACGTTTCTGGATAGTGTAATTAAGGATTATGAGCGGTTCTATGCTACCATTGCCGATCTGATGGATAAGTGGCAGGAGCAGCAGATTGAAATGAAGGAGTTGAAGGCCGAGACCAAGGCAGCAACAGCACCTGCTCCGGTTATCAAAGGGATCGATCCGCTGGATTTGGAAGAAATTATTATTAAACTGGAAGCCAATGTACGGCAGCTCAAGGACAGATTGCCGCGCACAGAAGGATATTTGTAGGGCTGCACACCTGGAAACCGGTCTGCTTGTTAACCTTTGCTCCAGCCTTTACAATTATAGGGAATGCAGTATATTATAACGCAAGATGGGGGTTGGACCATTGCCGGAGAAGCATGCGTGGAGCTTGAAGATCCGTGGCAAAATCGCACTTGGATATGTCATCATTTTATTAATGCTGGGGCTGTTTCTGGTTATCGTCTCCAACAGGATTACCAGCCTGGAGAAAGAAACCGTGTTTCTGAGTGACCATGATATCGAGGTTCATGAACTTACATATCAAATTGAAAAAAATGTACTGGATATGGAGACCGGGCAAAGGGGATACGCCCTTACCGGGGACGAGTCTTACCTGGAGCCATATAACAACGGTCTTGTAGAATGGCGGATTAATTTCGCGAAGCTAAACGGTCTGATTATAGATAATCCGGAGCAAGTGGGGAACCTGAATAACATATCAGATAATATTGAGAAATGGATCGATGAGGCCGGCCAATATGTAGTTGATCTGAAGCGGAATGGCCAGGATGAGACTGTAAGTGCTTTTTTTCGCAATGATGCAGGTAAATTTGTGATCGATGCGATTCGCTCGCAATCCGATTACTTCCGCGATATTGAACGCACGCTTACCAATGAGCGTATTAACAATCTAAAGGACAGCAACCATAAGCTGCTCATTACGATGTACATTCTTTGGGGCCTCGTAGCCCTATTAGCCTCACTCATTACCTATCTGCTCTCAGCCAGCATTGTGAATCCTTTGCACAGTGTGATCCGGGCCATTAACGAAATAGCCGGCGGAGGGAATAAGTCAGAGCGCATCAAAGTGAAGACGTTTGATGAGATCTATGAATTGGGAGAAGCGACCAATGGCCTGCTGGACACTGTGCAGCGGGATCAGTGGAACAGCGAACAGCTTACTTCGATGTCTATTGCACTGCAGGAAACGACGGATATGGCTGCTTTGTGCCGGATCTTTATCAACCGCCTGTCGCTGATGCTGGAAATGCAGTACGCCACTATATTTGTGCTTAACCGGGATGAGCTTTTTGAGCGCAGGTACTCCTATGCGGGAGCCGAGAACAAGGAAGCCCGTTTAAGCGGAGATCTCGTTCAGCCTGGAGCGGGTTTGATCGGTCAGTGCGCATTGGATCAGCGGGTTAACATTATCGAGCATCTGCCGGAGGATTATGTTTATATCTCTTCCGGGCTGGGCAGGACGGCTCCGCGGTTTGCGGTCATCGCTCCGATTGTTTTTGAGAACAAGACGGTGGCGGTGCTGGAGGTTGCTGCGCTTACACGGTGGGCTCCTTATCACTTCGAGCTGCTGGATGAATTGCTCCAAATGATGGGCGTGACCGTCAATTCCGTAATGACACGGATGGAGATTCAGAAGCTGCTGCATGATTCACAGGTTATGAATGAAGAGCTGCAGGTGCAATCCGAAGAGCTGCAGGTACAGTCGGAGGAGCTTCAGGTACAGACTGAGGAGCTGCAGAACCAGACCAGTGAATTGCTGACAGTGAACAAGGAGCTTGAGGATCAGAAGTCTGTGGCAGAGAACGCAGCAATAGAGCTGGAGCGGTACAATGAACAGCTTGAGCTAAGCTCCCGCTATAAATCAGAGTTTCTGGCCAATATGTCACATGAACTGCGCACACCGCTCAATAGCATGCTGATTCTCTCACAGCTGCTTACGGAGAACCGCAATCACACATTGACAGAAGAAGAACAGGGGTATGCCTCAGTAATTTACAATTCCGGCAGTGATCTGCTGAGTATGATTAATGATATTCTTGATCTCTCCAAGGTGGAGGCCGGCAAAATGCTGGTGGAAATGGATGCCGTTAATCTTACTGAGCTGCCGTCCCTGCTGCAGGGTTATTTCGGTAAGCTCGCTGAGGGAAGGAATTTAGAATTTAAGGTGACCATCGGCGCGGAGGTTCCCGATCTGTTCTTCACCGATGAAATGAGGATGCATCAGATCCTGCGTAATCTGCTGTCCAATGCGTTCAAATTCACACAGCATGGCTCAGTCTCTGTGGATGTCCATAAGCTGGATTCCTACTCGGATATGAATTACGCCATGAATGAATCCTTACTGTCCTTTGCTGTAAAAGATACGGGTATCGGCATTTCGGCGGAGAACCGCGAACTGATCTTTGAGGCCTTCCGTCAGGCTGACGGGACGACTGCGCGCAGATTCGGAGGAACCGGATTAGGGCTATCCATCTCGCTACAGTTAGCCAAGCTGCTGGGCGGACATATCAGCCTTGAGAGTGAAGAGGGTGCAGGCAGCACGTTCACGCTCTATCTTCCATGCCGTGAGCTGGACAGCGGGGAAGAGCCTGATAGCCTCACGGGGCAGACCCAGGCTGCAGCAGCGTCTGAACAGGCAGAGTCTGTCCGGCGGGAGACGCAGGTCAACAGCAAGGATTTACTGTTTGAAAAGGAGTTCCAGAAGCTTCAGGGCAGAACTGTGCTGATTGTAGATGATGATGCACGTAATATTTTTGCACTGCAGAAGGGCCTGGAGCCTTATGAAATGAATATCCTCACTGCCCAGACAGGTTACGAGTGTCTGCAGATGGTCAGAGAACAGCCTGACTTGGATATTGTATTGCTTGACATCATGATGCCGAATCTCGATGGCTACGATACCTTGTCGATTATCCGGGAAGAACTATTACTCACAGAGCTTCCGATCATTGCGATTTCAGCCAAGACTATGAAGGAAGACCGTGAACGCTGTCTGACTGCAGGAGCAACAGATTTCATAAGCAAGCCTGTAGTAATGAAAGATGTAGTCAGCCGGATGTGCCGGTGGATCCAGGATGGCGTATAGAAGTTGATTTTGCATACTAAAGAGCCGTGAAGTAAACCATTTATTGGTTTCTTCCCGGCTCTTTTAATTAGAGTTATTTATGTTTGTTTTTCTTCACAAGATAAATAAAGAAATAAGACGATACTAAAGAAAGCAAGAAGTGCAAGAGTGGGAATTGATATAAAACCGAATATATTTAAGTATTCTTCATTGCATGCAGATTTCCCAATTACACATTGAGACGGTATACTGCTCATTTTTTGCTTTACTATATGATAGATTGAGAAGATTACACCAGTCGATGATACAGCTATACAATAGATTCTACACTGCTGAGGTTTGTATTTATACTTAAGTCCGAGTGAAAACATTACTGATATCATTAGTACAATCTGAATCCAGCATAAGATGCCAGGTTTAAAACCCATGACAGCTATAAAGTAAATAGTACTGATTACACTGATTATAGAGACCGTTATGGCTAGAAAATAGCCTTCTGTTTTGATTAGCTTCATCTGCGGTTCCTTTCATACAATGAGTCTGCCAATGAAAGCTATTTAGTCATTTGAGCGATTTTTTCGCTGAGATCATCTGTTTTGACTAAAGTGCCATTGACTATAAATGAAGGGGTTCCATATACTCCATTGGCAGCTGATATTTTAAAATCCTCTTTAACATTTAGAAGATAAGTGTGATTCTCTAAATCTGCTGCAAATTTCTTCTGATCAATTCCGTTAATATTTTCACTGACAATTTTTTTTAGGAGTTTTTCAGTAGCCCACACGTTTTTTTCCTTTCCTTGATAGCTGTACAATTGCACTTTGAACTCCCAAAATTTATTGGAATCTTGTTGGAAAATGGACTCTGCAGCCATTGCGGCTTCAATGGAATCAGGCCCTAGAAAGGGGAAGTTTATGACGAAAAATTGCACCTTACCTGTATCAATAAACTCTTGCTTGAATTTTGGAAAGCTTTCCGCATCCCATTTCTTGCAAGAAGGACATTTATAATCAATGAATTCTATAACCTTTACTGGAGCACTGGGATCACCCATCGAAGGCTGCTTATCGAGTTTGAAATCTCCTGGAGTTAATGTGATTTGTCCTACTGCGTCCATCAAGGACGGGATTTTCTCAAGTTCACTTCTTTGTGAGCTTTTTGCGGCTCCCATAACCGAGAAGAAGACAGCCAGCACAACAACAACAGTAACTAGCAACGTATTTTTTTTCAAATGAAAACACCCCTTTTAATATATCTGCGATAATTTATGTTTCATCCTGTCCAATAGATTCAAAGAGGAAGCGATTTCTTCATGTATAATTGGGATTTCATTTAAACTGTTCTCATTAGACGTGAGAAAATCGGTAATTTTGTTGAAATCAGCCATATGAAAACTATACAGCCCCGCTATATTCTTTAGGTGTTCATTTCTGGAATGAATCAAGCTATTATTAATTCCACCTATCAGTTTCTCTGCTTCATTTCGTATAGTGTTCATTCTGGTAAGTACGAGCATGAGGTTCAAAGCCATTTCCAGATACATAAGATCAACCTGAGGAACGAATGTATTAGATTCCTTAATTAAAGCGATGATCTTTTTTAGATTCATGATATCAGCGCGTTTGCAGTAGAGCTGACCCAGTAATATAAGAGATCTTGAAGTGTATTTATTCACTGTCACTGATACTCTTAGCAGTTCTTGTTCTGCTTCATATTCTTCCGGTGCTTGTTGATATCTGAGAAGCGCTCTAGCGTGATAATAATTCCATTTAAGATTATTTGGTTCTTCATTCAGCATTAATTTAATCATATTCATGTTTCGTTCAGCCTTTCTCTTGTTGAGATAAATATTTTGCTCATAACCGTCATGAAAAATAGTTAGTGAAAGGCCAATATCAAAAACCTTATTGAATCGATGAGATTTAGGTTCTTCATGTACTCTACCAGTGTAGTAAAAATCAAATTTCTTGTTCAAAATTCTTTGCGTATTGGTATATCGGTTGCCATTTAAATCAAGAATGGACGGACTGAGACAATAGCATTGGTCCTCTATCATTTCTGCCAGCTTCAGAGTATCCTTCAGGGTATCTAGACTCTCTGGTTTCATGTACTCATCAGCATCGAGAAAAAAAACCCATGTATACGTCGCTAGATTTAAGGCGTAGTTGCGAATATCCGAAAAATCGTTAGTCCATTCCTTATTATAGATGCGGATCCCTTCAAATTCGGATCTAATTACTTCTAAGGTGTTATCCGTTGAGCCTGTATCAATTACTATAATCTCGTCGGCATGATTGTAAATGCTCTGAATACATCTCTGAATACATCTCTCTTCATTTTTCGTTAGTACACAAAAAGTAAGGAGCGGGGAAGGTTCATTCTTAAACGATAAAGGGAATTCGTGAATGATTTCTGTCTTTTCATTGTTTTGCGGATGGGGATTAATATATGTAATGCACTCAATTATCTGGGCCAAATCGTTATCTATGCAAAGAGGATTTTCCTTACGAATATGTTGAAAGATATCTGCGAGTAGCATACGGTACTCCCTTCTTACACTAATTAAGATTTAAAAAGTTTTTTAGTTCAGTTTCAGATAGAACGCCTTCTTTTTTGGCGATCTCTTTACCTTTTTCGTAGTTTACCATCGTAGGGGTTAGTGAGATATTTTGTTCTTTTAAAAAGGATAGATCTCTATTTTGGTTTTTATCAAGATTTAGAGCATAGACTACATTTGGTTTGTTTTTAAGCACTTCGTTAACAATGGGTTTAAAAGTCTGACACGCTCGGCAGGATGTAGCATAGATATAAATCGAGAAATTTTCAAGATCACTAATTTTCTTTTGATATTCTGAGAGGGTGATATTTGTATACAGGGGTTTTTCAGCTCCAATGGAGTGGAATACATTCAATAACAAAATAATTACTGCTGCTACTGAAACTGTTAAGAGAATAAGCTTTTTGATCACACCGAAACCTCCTCGCGAATCTTAATTAACATGTTTTTATCAAGGTCAAAGATTTTATCTACATAAGGGATATCCTCAGGCTTATGAGTAATATATAATCTTGTAAGCTGGATATTTTGTAGATTATTGTAGATTATACGGCACTTCTCCACATCAACATTGCTCATGATCTCATCACAAATCACTACTTCAGGCTTATTAAGAAGAGCACGTGCTAATGAGAGTCTTTGCTTTTGTCCTAATGAAAAATTGCTCCCGCTCTCTAATACGGCATAGCCAAGTTGCCCAGGCATCCGCTGAATTTCTTCCCAGATACAGGCAGCTTCACAAGCAATTTTAAGCTCTTTCTCCGTAAAATCGGTACCCATACACAAGTTCTCCCGTAAGCTTCCGGTAAAAAAGAAAGGGTTTTGTGATAGATAAATGATTTTCTGACGGACAGAATATATATCAAGGTTATTGATATCCGTATGATTTATCATTAATTTGCCTTCATTTGAATCCAGAATACGAACAATCAATTTGGCCAAAGTAGTTTTACCCGAACCACTCTGTCCAACAATTGCGATACTTTCGTTACGTGATATCACGAGAGATAAATTCTCCAGCACCTTGCTGTTGGTGTACGAGTAGGAAAGCTTATCAAAAATAATGGAATCAATTCTGCAGAGGATTCCGGAAACACTGTTCTCAGGGGTCGGATAATCCAAATATTCGTAATATCGGTTAATGGCAACATAAGCTTTAATGATGTCAGGCTGAGCATTTACCAATCGTTCCACCGAAAGAATGAAGTAGCTGGCAAGTGCCGTAAAGGTCATTAATTGTCCAATGCTGGACTGATCATTAATAATCTGTTTGATGCCGACCCATAAGACAACCAGGCTAAAAAATGATTGGATAGTTCGAGTGAGTGAAATGTTGATATTGGAAAGCAGGTTGAATAGAAAATTCCGCTTAAGAACTCCCTTCAATTTATTAATGAGATTCTGATGGACATAAGGCTGTTTATTAAGGGCATGTATGGATTCCATGCCTTCAAGTACTTGAATCATATGACTGGTCAAATAAGATTGATCTTCTATACTTTTTTTGCTGGATTTATGTAATTGATTGAAGAACAAGCTGTTGATGCACAGATAAATTAGCACCGGCGAGAGCGATATAAAAAACAGCTGTTGATTCTCCTTATACAAGATGAAAGAGGTTATGCAGATAGTCATCAGGTCAATGGCACTCAAAATTAAAGTGTTACTGATTAAATTTCTAACACTAGAAATGTCGTGAAAACGTGCAAGAGTATCTCCGTTTTCTCTGCTAGTAAAAAAATTTAAGGGTAATTTAAGTATTTTTGTAAAAAAATGATTAGCCAAACGATCATCAATTCTTCTACTAAGCATAGAGATGAACATTCCTCTCAGAAATTCAAACAAACCCTTAACGAGAATAATTAGCAAGAAAGCTCCTATGATCTGGTTCAGTAAATCTTCGTTTTTCTCAGGAACAACAAAGTCAAATGCTGCTCGGTAAATATAAGAAAATACGACAGCAGATATAGCAGCAACCAAAGCAAAAAAAGCAGAGAGAAGAATATAAGGCAGGTTATGCTTGCAAATCCGCCATATTTTTTGACCTGCACTATTTTTTTTCTTTTGCATGGGCGAGATTAATGAAGTGCTTAATGAAGGATATGCCAGGATTATTACTCCTGTAAAAGAAGAAATAAATTCATCGAAGCTTACTAGACATATTTTTTCCTTTTGGGGGTCACTAACGATCAATCTATTCTTCTTAAGACCATAAAGAACGATGTAGTGTTCAAGACCGGCAACGAATGTATGTGCAATGCACGGATATACAATTTTTTGCATGGAGACCACATTTAACTGTTTTAATCGGACCAGTTTTGCCTCAAACCCAAGATTTTGCAAAGAATGGATCATACTGCTTGACCTTGTTCCCGTAGTATCAGTTTTTAGTATATCTCTAAGATATTGATAATTAAGATAGTTATCATAAAAATTTAACAGGCTCATAACACATGCTGTGCCGCAATCTGCAGAGTCTTGTTGTTTTGTATGAATATGAATTTTTTTAAGCATCGTATGCATCCCCCTTGAGATAAAGGCCCCTTCCGGGGCCTTTATAACCAATACTTAAGAACAGCCTTGGTAAAAGAGTACGCAAGGGCTTGTACAACCTTGCGGGTATATGAGGCACATCGACCATAAGTAAGCGCATTCTGCAGCGCTAAAGCCAGCCCCATTCAAATCAAATTCATCTGCATTAAGTTCTTCAAAAATGTCCGAAATCGAGGTTTTATTCATCTTCTCTTCTCCTTTAGTAATTTTTTCCATGGAATATTGTCATAATAGTCCAACCTTACATGATACGCAATATTTTTAATTAAAAGTAATAATAAGTCAAAAAAATGATTAGAATGTAAATTAATAACTGTGAAGGAATCGCATGAATCATTAGAAAGTGTTTATAACAAGTATGAATATCGCATTTTGTAGAGTGTATAAATAATGTATATAGGTATAGAATAGATCTTGAAATCATGACTGTCGGGGTAAAACTTGACTTTTCGAAAAACTCATTGACGGAACACAAGGTATGATTTATTATGAGATCATAAATGATCATTTATATGCAAGTGGCGTGTTACCTTAATAGGGCATGAGCCAAGATCTGATCTCATTCGTTTGAGTCAGTCTTGGCTCTTTTTTGTGCGAAAAATCAGGCAATGGGCGGAAAGGAGGGAGAACTTGGCGAGGGAAAATGAACAATTTCAGGTTTTGCGGGTGATTGGAAATAATGTCGTGATGGTCCAAGGAGGCAAGAAAAGCAAGGAATATGTGATTATCGGCAAGGGCATCGGTTTTGCGCTTAAAGACGCAGGTGTGATTGATGCGGATGATCCCCGGATTGAGAAGCTGTTTCGGCTGGAGGACCGGGAGGAATGGAGCCAGTATCAGATTCTGCTGGAAGACATAGATCCCAAGGTCATGAGGATTACGGATGAGATTATTTCGGATATCGCCCGTGAGTTTCCCGGCAAGTTAAACGACAAGATCTATTTGGCGCTCCCCAGCCATATCCAGTTCACCATATTCCGCTTGCGGAGCGGTATGGACATTGTCAATCCGTTCCTTGAGGAAACGCGGATGACCTTTCCCAGGGAATTTGAGATCGCTTACAAGGCAGCGGAGAAGATCAGCGTGGAATTCGAGGTGCGGATTCCTGAAGATGAAGTCGGATTCCTCACCTATCACGTATATTCTGCGGTCAGCAATGTGCCGGTTGGCCAGCTGGTCAAAGCCTCTAACATCGTCAGTGATCTGATGGATATGATCCGCAACGAACGCAATATTATTTTTGAACAGGGCAGTATGAATCATGTCCGGCTGATGGTACACCTGAGATTCTCTATTGAACGGATTCTGCAGGGTTCGCTCATTGATAATCCATTCGTGAAGCATATCAAGAAAGAATACAAGGATGAATACAAGCTGGCTCTCAAAATGGGAAAGATCATGCAGGGCAAGCTCGGCGTAGACGTACCGGAAGAAGAAATATGCTTCCTTGCCATGCATCTGCACCGGTTATTCCAGACCTTAGAGAAAAATAAATAACAGCAGCAAGGAGTGACATTTATGTTTTCCAGATGGAAATCCAAAAAAGAAGAGAAACATGCTGAAGCAAGTATTGAGATACCCGCTCCGGTCAGCGGGCAAGCCGTTCCGTTATCTGAAGTACCGGATGAGACGTTTGCCGGCGGGCATATGGGTAAGGGAATTGCCATAGAACCGACCGAGGGCAGATTAATCGCTCCCTTTGACGGAACAATCGCCCATGTGGTCAAAACCAATCACGCACTTATCCTGGAGCATTCCTCCGGTCTGCAGCTCCTGATGCATATTGGGATCGATACGGTCAGCCTGAAGGGAAACGGCTTCATCAGCAGTATTGCTACCGGAGATGAAGTGAAAGCAGGCCAGACGCTGATTGAGTTCGATCTCGAGGCGATACGGACAGCGGGGTACCGAACCATTACACCAGTCATTGTGACCAGCAGCGAGGAGTACACCCCGGAAGTCAAATGCCATTACGGCGCAGTATTTGCGGGACAGAACAGTATTCTTACAGTGGTTTCAAAGCTATAAAAACATATACGTACTAATATGAAACCGGGAGATGATTTCATTATGTTAGCTTTTTTACAGAAGTTAGGGAAGTCTCTGATGCTACCAGTCGCTACATTGCCGGCGGCAGCGATTCTGCAAGGGCTTGGACTTCTCGATTATGAAAAGGATTTGCATCTGGGTAGCACAATAGGTGGATTCTTGAACCAATACGTTGCTCCATTCTTAAACGCAGGTGCTGGTGCGGTATTCGGCAATCTGGCCTTAATTTTTGCAATTGGTGTCGCCATTGGATTCGCCGGGGATGCCGTAGCTGCTTTATCCGCACTGATTGCTTATATGGTTCTTACCAAAATATTGTTGATCGTTCCGGGAACCTTTGGTTTCATTAGCGATGATGTTGTGTTGGATATGGGTGTGCTTGGCGGTATCTTTGCCGGAGCCTGGGCAGCATTCCTGTACAAGAAATATCATAATATCAAAATGCCGGATTGGCTGGGCTTCTTCGCAGGTAAACGTTTTGTTCCGATAATTACTGCGGCTTCGACTATGGTGCTGGCTGTTTTCATTGGTATGATCTGGAGTCCGGTACAGGATGTCATCAGTGAATTCGGAAATTGGGTAGTAGGCCTTGGTGCAATTGGCGCATTTGTATTCGGAACCGCAAACCGTCTGCTTGTTCCGATTGGCCTTCATCATGTCATTAACACTATTGCATGGTTCCAGCTCGGTGATTATACGAACGCAGCCGGCGAGGTCGTCCATGGAGATGTTTGGCGCTTCCTGGCTGGGGATAAAAGTGCAGGGATGTTCACCACCGGTTTCTTCCCGATTATGATGTTCGCTTTGCCGGGTGCGGCGCTTGCCTTCATCCATACTGCAAAACCGGAAAAGAAAAAAATGGTGGCATCGATTTTCATTGGTTCTGCTATTGCCTCAATACTTACAGGTATCACTGAACCGCTTGAATTCTCGTTCATGTTTGTGGCACCACTTCTGTACCTCGTGCATGCGCTTCTCACCGGTGTGTCTATGGCTGTGATGTACATCCTGGATGTACGGTTGGGCTTCAGCTTCTCCGCAGGTCTAATTGATTATCTGACCAATTTGAAGATTTCAACGAATGCATGGGTTCTGTTCCCTGTAGGGCTGGCATTCTTCTTACTATATTATGTATTGTTCCGCTTTGTCATCGTGAAGTTCAATCTCAAAACACCAGGCCGTGAAGATGATACAGATGATGAAATGATTGACCTAGGCAAAGGTACAACAACCGCATCAGCTTCTTCCCGGGCTGCTAAGATTCTGGAGAATATCGGCGGTCCTGCGAACATCCGCAGCATCGATGCCTGTATTACCCGTCTGCGACTTAACGTTAACGATGACAAGGCGGTTAAGGACTCTGCACTTAAACAGCTTGGCGCTTCCGGTGTAATGAGACTGGGGCAAGGGGCTGTACAGATTGTATTCGGACCGCAGTCCGAGCAGATTAAGGATGATATCAAAAAGCTGATGTAACTCTGCAGCGTAATAGTTATTCCGAAGCGGACATCTTGGATGTCTGCTTTTTTTTATGCAAACTATTGCAATATACATAATACCGAGTATAATACTTGGTATAAAGAAATTAAGGAGTCGGTACACATGTCAATCGATGATTATCTGGATCTTCTAAATTACGCCATAGCAATTAACGATGAACAGTGGCAGGCTGATCTCCTGGATCGCTTGAAGAACTATAAAGAGCTTGCGGAAGCACAGAAACAAGTGGATAGCGTAAGAGAGCTTTGGTCGCGGTTCGATCACATTAACTTCATGCTGCTGCAGTTATTCGATAAGCTGAGAGATCATGAGGATGATGAGGGTAGCGACAGGTGGAAAGAGCAGATTTGGGAGCTGAAGATGGAGCGGATTACCGTAGCCAAACAGATTCAGGATCGGTATATCAAGATCAGATAGGCCAGGCAAGGGATATTCGGAGATATAATAAGGTAGAAGATACAGAAATATAAATAAAAAATAGACATAAAAAATGGCATGCAGTTAGTCTGCTCTGCCATGATATGCGAATATACTGTTAGAGTGAATTTAGCGGATTCACTTCAACAACTTGCGGTCACTTACTTGGACATTTGCATTCCTTCACGCATCATGGTCATACACATGGTCATCATTTCATCGCATTCCTGCATTTTCTTCATCATCATGTCCATATCCATGTCCATCATGCCCATTTCGGTCATTTTTTCCATGCACATCTTCATGTTCTTCATCTTGCACATCATGTCCTCCATACACATGTTCATCATCATTTCCATACACATCTTTTCCATCGTTAGCTCCACCTCTCAATTTATAATAGCTTACACTTTTAAAATTACTATATTTTACCGTTCAGAGCAACCTGTCTATACTAAATTGGTACGTTTTTTCTTTGATTTTTGTCACATTTATGGATATTCTGACCTTGCGGATGGTAATTATCTGAATACTTAACATGGACATGTAGGGTACGGGTAGTGCCTATTTAATTGAATATACATCGAACTTAAGGCCCCACTTTGTGGGGTTATTTTGCGTATCGGCAGCTCTTATGGTAAGAATGGGATGAATATTTGAAACGGGAATGATACAAATATGCTTCAGCCTTCGTCTTACTTATAGCTGCAGCGGATAAGGAGGATTACCTGATGGACATTCCGGAATCAGACAACTTTAAATCGATTTTTTATACACATTATCCAATCGTGCGCCGAAAGCTGTCCGCGCTTGTAAGGGATGAGAGTGCAGCCGATGATTTGGCGCAGGAGGTATTTCTGAGACTGTACAGAAATCCGCCGGATGATCCCGAAGCTCTGGGAGCCTGGCTGCATAGAGTGCTTACACGGATCGGATACGATTACCTGAACAAGCAAGTGCGGGAGCGAAGACTGATTAATAAACAGGAGTTAATGTACGATACAGATGCCTCAGCCCCTACGGGGGAAGAAGTAGTGTTGGGCAAGCTGGACCAGGAAGATGTGCGGAGCTGGCTGGACGGGCTTCCCGAGCGGGACCGGCAGGCTCTGCTGCTTAAGTATTCGGGTTACAGCTATGCAGAGATCGCCGGAGAGCTCGGAGTGAAACCGCCGGTAGTAGGCACGCTGTTAAGCAGGGCTACCGCCAAATTGAAACAGCATGCGGTGAAGTCGCTTCCGCAAGAATAAGATCATCCGGGAGGAATGAAGCAATGAACAATAGAGCAAACGGGAATTCTCAGCCCGTGGGAACAGACGAGGCATGGGCTAAATTGCAGGAGAAGCTCGGACAAGAACCGGTAAATCCGGTTTGGGCCGAATGGGGCAAGCAGGAGGCAGCATTAGCGGCTCAAACAGAGGAAACTGTTATAACGGATTCTGTGGCAAGCGGAATCAATTCTATATCTTCAGTAAGAGCAAGAGAAAATACAGGTTCAGAGCTTCCGCAGAATTCCATCAGCAAATCACGCAGACCAGTGCTGAGCCGCAGCCGTAAGTGGGCTGCTGCCGCTGCAGGGGTTGCCATCTTCGCCGCTATTCTGGCTACTCCAGTAGGCAATACCGCCATGGCTGCTATCCTCAACCAGTTCCGGATGCAGGATGTAGCTGTAGTGGAAGAGAGCGATCTGCGCGATATGTTCTATCAGGTGAGCGGGGAAGGGAATTTCCACAAGACGATGAATTCCTTTGGCACTTTCACATTCGCTAACGGATCTGTCGAGGGCAAGCTCCCGGTTGGGGAAATACAAGGAGTGCTGGGATATGAACCTCTGAAGGGCCAAGATATGACTGGCATGAAGACTGTAGAGGTGAGTCCGTCCCGTGATATTACCCTTACGCTGAACGTGGATGAAGTGAATCAGGCGTTGAAGCGTGTAGGCTCGAACGATCTGTTGCCGGAGTCTGTGGACGGAAAACCGCTTACACTGCATTTGCCCGAAATTGTGAATTATGACCTGTCTCCAGATCCGGAGCATTGGGCTACTCTGTCACAGATGAATACACCTGTAGTTACTGTTGATCCTTCTATAGATATAGATGAAGCGTTGGATGCCGTAGTTAACTTTCCGCTAATTCCCGATTATCTGAGAAGTGACCTGCAGAAGAGCCGGATTCTGTCAGGCGATATTCCGATGCCGCTGATAAAGGGCAGCAATGATGAACAGATTACGGTGGCCGACACTTCTGTTATTCTTACCGAAATGAAGTTCAGCAGTGGCTATAGCTATTCTGCGGTCTGGGTCCAGGATGGTCAGATGCTCCAGCTTACTGGCGGAGATGTCTATCCAGACAGGGATCAATTCATTCAGAAAGTACAGGAGTTGATCACACAATGAGCAGCGTACCTGCAATTGATGCTAACGCCCTGACCAAAGAGTATACTAATGGACGCGGTTGCCGGGATGTTACCATCACTGTGGGGAAAGGGGAAGCCTTCGGCTTCCTCGGCCCCAACGGTGCAGGCAAGAGCACCTTCGTCAAAATGCTGGTGGGACTCATCTCGCCAACAGGCGGGAATGCTTCCATCCTGGGTCACCCGCTCGGTTCTCTTGAAGCCAAAGCCAAGATTGGATATTTGCCGGAGCTATACCGTTATCAGGAGTGGCTGACCGGAGAAGAGGTAGTCAGACTGCATGCCAAGCTATGCCGGATCGAGAAGACTCTGGCGGATAGAAGGATCCCACAGCTGCTGC
Source organism: Paenibacillus sp. FSL R10-2771 (assembly GCF_038000205.1). NCBI lineage: Bacteria > Bacillati > Bacillota > Bacilli > Caryophanales > Paenibacillaceae > Paenibacillus > Paenibacillus sp. FSL R10-2771. The sequence goes on along the minus strand of NZ_JBBOBM010000001.1, from coordinate 3,611,598 downwards.
AGGAAGTAGGCATTGGTCAGCGCGGGAAGGACAGGGTCAAGCATTATTCCAAGGGAATGCAGCAGCGGCTGGGACTGGCTTGTGCGCTAGTCAATGAGCCGGAAATTATGTTTCTTGATGAACCCTCCTCTGCTCTTGATCCAATCGGGAGAATGGAAGTACGGATGATTCTGGAGCGGCTGAAGGAGAGGGGGATCACGATATTTCTCAACTCCCATTTACTTGAGGATGTTGAAGTGCTGTGCGACCGGATGGCCCTGCTTAATAACGGGGCGGTCCTGCGGCACGGCAAAGTATCAGAGATCCTGAGCAAGCGGACCAGCTGGCATTTCAAAGTGGGCGGGTATACGCCTTTTTTGCTGTCCTGGCTGAATGAGCATACAGGGCTTAACATCCGGCAGACGGCCGCTGGAGCCGGAAAAACCGGGCAAGAGCCGGAATTAGGCAGCAGTGTCGTATGGCTGGAAGCAGAGCTGGACAACGAGGAGCAGGCGGGCTGGCTGAACGGGCTGATTGTGGAGCAGGGGATGACTCTATATGAAGTAACCCGCAAACAAGAACGGCTGGAAGAGTGGTTCATGGATGCCGTATCCGGACTTAGCCATAGGGGGGAGAGCGAATGAATACCATACTTGAAATGACATGGAAGGAAATGCTGCGCAAAAAGGTGATGCTGCTGACTCTGCTGCTCACGTTTGTCTTTCTGATCGCCTTCTGGTTTGTGGCCGATACGGTTGGAAAGAATGACCCCGGGGCGGGGTCCGTACATAACGGGAGCGAGCTGTTCACACGATTTACGAACGGCGCTTTTATTCTTAGTCTGGGATACTTTTTCGGCGCCTTTGTAATCGCCTTTCTGGCGATCTTCAGCTCGTTCTCGGTAATTGCCGGGGAAGCGGAACAAGGAGTCATGCAGGCATTGCTGCCCCGGCCGCTGCCCCGCTGGAAATGGTATCTTGGCCGCTGGCTCGGTTTCGTGACACTGGGTGCAGTATATGCCTTCATTCTATTTCTGGCTATCCTGCTGATCACAAATGTCCATGCGAGTGTACCCAGAGATCCGGCAGCACTAGTGAAGTCATTTCTGCTGTTTGCTTCTGTGGTTCCATTGTTAATCTCCGTATCCATGCTGGGCTCAGGGATTTTCTCGGCGCTGGGTAACGGTGTGTTCATGACGATGCTCTATGGGGCAGGGTTTCTGGGAGGAATGCTTGATAAGCTAAGCGGTTCGCTGCGGCTGGAGAACGACGCGCTGAATGTGCTCCATAATCTGACCGGAATCATGTCGATGCTGATGCCGGCAGATGCCTTGCAGCGCAGAATGACCGCCGAGCTGTTCAGTCTGAAGGATATCAGCGGCCTGGTTTCCCTAAGTAACGGCGGACTCAGCATCATTAATATCACCGCGTACCCGTCAGTGTCATTCATCGTATATGCTGTGTGTTATACCGTAATTGTATTTGCGATAGGAATTCTGCATTTTCAGCGCAAGGATTTATAAGACAAACAAACAGCGCCCTCAAAGTTTCCTGGTTAAGGAACCTTCAGGGGCGCTGCTTCGCATGCAGGCCGGCAATCATTTGGTCACGCCAATCTCAATCCAATCCGTGGACCAGTTACCGATTTCACCAAGAATGGGAGCCAGTGCCGTGCCTTTGTCGGTTAACGAATATTCAATACGCACAGGCATTTCAGGATATACCGTACGCTGAATGATGCCTTCGTTCTCCATTTCCTTCAGCCGGTCGGATAATACTTTGCCGCTTAGATTGGATAAGCAATGCTCGATTTCCCCGAATCTCCGCGGACCATCCATCAGTACGAATACGATCAGAGCAACCCACCGTTTACTAAGCACATCGACCGCTTTCTCGAAGCGTGGACACATTTCGAAATTGTTCATTAGCATCACCTCAACATTCATTATATCATAAACTTACAATAAGTAATCATTAATATTTAAATATATATTATAACTTGACGAACTTATATTACAATGATAAACTAACTTACAAATAGTTACTAGTGCAAAAAATGAATATTAAAATTTTACGAACCAGGCATAGGCTATTACGCATTTTCGGGAGAAAAGTTGCTTGGGCTATGCTATCAAAACTAAGTGTATGCTTCCGAAGCAAGTTTTGCGAAACGGAAACGAAGAAGCTAATGCTATCAAAACTTTTAGGACGGTGCACTCATGATCAAACCCGATATCCTTTCCATATTACAGAACAAAATCAAACGGATCTCAATGGAAGATTCCACGAATATACTGGTTGGTCCCATTACCTTGCCGGTGAACCTGGACGGGGAGACCGTTACCTTCAAATGGTACAGCTGGCTGAAAGTGACGGATGAGGAGCTTCAGCAAGCGGAGGGGAAAGAAGCAACAGAGCTGCTCATCAGCCGGTTGTCTTCGATGAACCTTGCGGATGGACAACAGTCGAGCGTACTTGTCTATGGGGATTTCGAGAACTCCGACGAAGCGCTGATCCGGATGCACAGCATCTGCCATACCGGCGATATTTTTGGCAGCAAACGCTGCGATTGCGGCTTCCAGCTGCACACATCGATGAAGATGATTGCCCAGCATGGTTCCGGTGCCCTCTTTTACCTGGCTAATCATGAGGGACGAGGCATCGGCCTTTTCAGCAAAGCCATGGCTTATATTTTGCAGGAAGAAGGATATGATACTGTTGAAGCTAATCTGGAGCTGGGCTTTGCCGATGATTCCAGAGATTACAGTGACGCGATCAGTGTGCTTCAGTCCCTGCGCAGCAAACCGGTGACCCTGATCACCAATAATCCGAAGAAGATGGAAGCTCTGAGAGCTGCCGGAATGAACACGGTCAAAAGAGTACCGCTATGGGGCGATGTCTCGGTCTTCAACGAAAAGTATCTGCGTACCAAAGTAGCCCGCTCGGGACATCTGGAGGCTGTGCAGAGCGCGGATTTTTTTGAGGGCAGAGTAGCTAAATAAGCCGGCCGTACTCTGGCAGAGCAGAATGGTAAGGGAAATAGGTAGTACTTTTGGATTCATTCTATTATAATGGGGTACTGAACCCAATACTTAGCTTAGTGAGGTAACCTATGAATGCTATTCAAGTGCAGGACTTGCGCAAGACATTTAAAGTCCAAAAAAACCGCGAGGGCCTCAAAGGGGCCTTCGCTGATTTGTTTAAACGGCAATATTCCGAAGTGACCGCAGTGAAGGACATTTCGTTCAGTATTCCGGAAGGCGAAATATGCGGATACATCGGGGAGAACGGGGCCGGCAAATCGACCACGATTAAGATGCTCACCGGGATTCTCGTACCTACCGCCGGCAGTCTGTCTGTAGGCGGCTTCGTGCCGTATGCGGAACGGGAGAAGTTCGTACAGAATATCGGAGTCGTATTCGGACAGCGCAGCCAGCTCTGGTGGGATATCGGTGTCATCGAATCGTTCCAGCTGTTGCGCAAGGTATACCGGGTCTCCGAGCAGGATTTCAAAAAACGGCTGGATGAGCTCGTCGAGCGCCTGGAGCTGCAGGAGCTGCTGAACCGTCCGGTACGCAAGCTCAGTCTCGGACAGCGGATGCGCTGTGAGCTGGTCGCTGCGCTGCTGCACAACCCGTCAATTCTGTTTCTGGATGAGCCGACGATCGGCCTTGATATTGTCGTGAAGTCGGAGATTCGTGAGTTCCTCAAGGATATGAACCGTGAGCATGGTACAACCATTCTGCTGACGACGCATGATCTGCAGGATATTGAAGCTCTCTGCTCGCGGGTAATCATGCTGGATGACGGGCGGATTATCTATGACGGGGGTCTGGAGGATCTCAAGCAGCGGTGGGGAACCGGACGCGAGGTGCAGTTTCAGTTCGGTACTGCGACGAAGCTGCAGCAGCTGGTTCAGTGGACAGAGGGGATGCCGGTTACCTGGACCGCCGAGAATGAGCTGGGTGCCAAGGTATGGATTCCGCTCGAGCTGAATGTATCGGATGTACTGGGCCGGGTGGTTGGACAGGCAGATATTACAGACATCAAAATCATTGAGACGAACACGGACGATATTGTCCGCAGTATTTATCAGTCAGGTTCGGCAGAGAAACCGGAAGAGATGATAGCAGCACTCCGAGATGAGAAAGAGGTCATCCATGTCTGAGCAGCTTAATGGTGCAGTTGCCTCCTCCGGAGGCTCTTCAGGCGGTTCTGGAGAGAACGGACGCAGGCTGCTGCTCGGCGCTTATTTCGATTTCATCCGCATCCGCTTCCTGACGATGCTGGCCTACCGGATCAATTACTATTCAGGAATTCTGATCTACACGCTGAATATCGGGGTTAACTATTTCACCTGGAAAGCTATATATGGCAACGGGGAGTCGCTAGGCGGCTTTACCGGAGCGCAGATGACTACGTATGTGGCCGTCTCATGGATGGCCCGGGCGTTCTATTTCAATAACCTGGACAGGGAGATTTCTACCGATATCCGTGACGGCAGCATCGCGATTCAGTTCATCCGCCCTTATAACTATGTTCTGGTCAAAATGATGCAGGGACTTGGCGAAGGCCTGTTCCGCTTCATGATGCTGATGATTCCGGGCATGGTGATTGCCATTCTGCTGTTTCCGGTGCAGTTGCCGACAGAACCATCCGCCTGGATCGGTTTCCTGGTGATGCTCTTCTTCAGCTTCCTGATCAGCTCACAGATTAATATCATAACGGGGCTCTCTGCATTCTTCGTCGAGAATAATGAGGGGATGATGCGCATGAAGCGTGTTATCGTTGACCTGTTTTCCGGCCTGATCGTCCCGATTACGCTGTTTCCGGGCTGGTTAGCGTCCATTCTCAAGGTTCTGCCCTTTCAGGCCATCACGTATCTGCCGGGTTCCGTATTCACGGGCCGTGTGCAGGGAGTGGGCATTTGGAATGTGCTGGGCATCCAGGTGATCTGGTTCCTGGTCCTGCTGGTTCCGATTGTCTGGCTATATCACGCAGCGCGCCAGCGGCTGTTCGTGCAGGGAGGTTGAGCCGGAATGTACTATTTGGGCTTGTTAATTGAATATCTGAAAAATTATATGAAGACAAGGTTAACCTACCGTGCTGATTTCTGGGTGGAGGTGGTTTCCGATCTGCTCTTCCAGGCAACGAACTTTATCTTCATTCTGGTCATTTTCATGCATACCGACAGCCTGGGCGGCTGGAATCAGAACGAAGTGGTGTTCGTCTACGGCTTCTTCATGGTGCCGTTCGGCGTGTTCAGCTGCTTCGTGAATATGTGGGGCTTCAGTGAGCGTTATATCGTCAAAGGCGAGATGGACCGTATTCTGACCCGTCCGGCGCATAACCTGTTCCAGATCTTCCTGGAGAATGTGGACCCGCCGTCACTTGTGGGTTCCTTCATCGGACTGATTGTTATGGCCATCAGCGGCAGCAATCTGGGCTTGCCGTTCGAATGGTGGACCATTCCGATGCTGATTATCCTGACACTCAGTGCGGTAGCAATCTATACCGGCATCTATACGACATTGACTTCACTGTCGTTCTACTCGGATGCGCCGACGGGTATTCTGCCGCTGATGTATAATATCCAGACCTACGGCCGTTATCCGGTTACGATCTACAACCGGGCGATTCAGGTGCTGCTAACCTGGATTATCCCGTTTGCCTTTGTCGGGATCTATCCGGCAGCCCTGTTCCTCCACCGTGATGAGATGAAGGGGATGGCGCTGCTGACCCCCGTTGTGGGTGCAGTGTTCCTCGGCATCGGCCTGATGGCCTGGAGCTATGGCGTTAAGCGGTACAAAGGTGCGGGGTCTTAAGGGATTCCGCAAAGAACATTATACAGGGTCGTCCAAGCAGCTATTCATTGGCTGGCGCGGACGGCCCTTTTTTGTGTAGAAAATACTATAACAATGCTCAAAAAATCCTACCTGTCCAATACATGAAAGCGCATAATAAGTGGTGAGAGTAAAGTAAGGATAAGGACAATTGCTGTAAAGGAGCAGAAGCGATGAACAATTATACTATAGGCGTCGATTTGGGCGGCACCAATATCAAAGCGGGATTGTTCGATGGGGATTTCAACGCAGTCGAGGAGCTGTCTCTGCCAACGGAAGCGGCGGCAGGACCGGCGCATGTGCTGGAGCGGATCAGATTGGCCGTTACACAGCTGACAGAGGGCAAGGGGATAGATCAGCAGCAGATCACCTGTATGGGGATGGGAATTCCCGGTCTGCTGGACCCGGAGGAAGGCCTGTCCATCTTTTCGCCTAACTTTCCCGGATGGGAACAAATACATATAGTGAATGCAATGAAACCCTTTTATGATTATCCGGTCTACATCGATAATGATGTGCGGGTTAACTTATATGGGGAATGGCAGCAGGGAGCCGGAAAAGGATGCCGTAACCTGGTGCTGCTCACACTTGGAACCGGACTGGGCTCAGGCATTGTCGATGACGGCAAGGTGTTGTACGGAACAACCTTCAGCGCTGGTGAAATCGGACATATGAATATGTACCGGCAGGGCCGGCCCTGCCGCTGCGGGAGCTCCGGCTGTCTCGGGAGGTATGTATCTGCTGTGGGTATGGTCAACACGTTCAAAGAGAAGCTGCTGGATGGCAGGAGCAGTCTGATTCAGACTTGGACGAATCAGGATGACGGACAAATTACCGCAAAAATGATTTCGGAGGCTTATGATCTCGGGGACCCGCTGGCGATTGAGGTCATGCATGAAACCGGAGAACTGCTGGGGTACGGTCTGGCTAATGTAATTAATCTGCTGAACCCGGAGCTGATCATTATTGGAGGCGGTATGGCTGCCGCAGGAGAACGGCTGCTGGGCAGCGTCCGCGGCACTGTAAATGCTCATGCGCTGAAGCTCTCAGGGAGCAAATGCAGGATCGTTCAAGCCGAACTGGGCAGCAGGGCGGGCACACTTGGCGCAGCAGTATATGCGGACCAGAGACTGAATGCTCTTAAATGATGATTGACCGGAACAATGATCGGCGAAGATTAACGTAAGGTGATGCAAAACTATTGAATCTCAATAATTCACCATATCTACATATTAAGGACCTTAAACGACAATAATCGTCAAATTATCCCAATGATGACAGCATATTCTTGGCTGTATACTAATAGCAGGTTAAGAATTCGGCAGCAGTTCTATATCCGGCAGTTCCTGAGGAAGCGGCATGTAACGGTTCTTCATAACTGCTAAACATCATCCCGGGCAGACTGAATAAACACTGAAGCTGGTGGCTGAAGGTATTCATACGCTCGATAAGGAGCCGGTAATGTTATGAATCTCGTAATCGGAGGCAATGGCGGTTTAGGCCATTCCATTACCCAAGAATTACTGTGGCGGGGGAAGCTGGTAACAGCGACCTATCATCGTTCTAATGAGGCACTAAGCAGACTGAGAGGACCTCTGCTGACTATGGCTTCACTGGATATACAAGATGAGAGGGCTCTTGCTGCTCTCCTGACAGGAGTGAAAACGGTCTACTTCTGTCTTAATGTGCCTTACCAGGACTGGTACACGATCATGCCCAAAGCGCTGGAACGGGTTACCGCGAAGCTGCATTCCGGGCAGACGCTGGTATTTCCCGGCAATGTCTACGGATACGGCAGATTCCAATACCTTCCCGCGGATGAGAACCATCCCAAGGCGGCTCTTACCCGTAAAGGAAAGCTCCGTAACCAGCTGGAAGAGCTGCTGAAGAAGCGGGCAGCGGAGAACGGCTTCCGCTATGTCATTCCGCGTTATCCCGACTACTATGGTCCCAACGTTACGAACAGGGTATTCGGACCGATATTCAACGGAGCGCTGCGGGCCAAAACCATCGCCTGGCCGGTCAGGCTGGATGTTTCCCATGATCTGGTCTATATCCGTGATGCGGCCAAAGCAGCCGTGCTGCTGGCGTATAGCGGGGAAGAAGGGGAATGGCATGTGTCGGGCTCCGGGGCGATTGAAGGCGGCCAGTTCCTGAATATCATCCAGGATGAAGCAGACAGTCCAAGGAAATGCCGGACCCTCCCGGGCTGGGCAGTTGGTTTGGCAGGTATATTCGATAAAGAAGCTAAGGAATTCCATGAGCTGCTATACGAATTCCAGTATCCGCTGGTGCTGAGCGAGAACAAATTCATGAAGCGGTTCCCGGAATATACTCCAACCGCTTACAAGGATGCAGTCAAAGAAACCTTGGGCTGGTTCCGGGAGCAGCAGGAATAGACCGGAGAACCGATAGGAGGCATGGCCGTTCATGCATATCATTGCTGTATCACTCGGGACCGCTTTTTCGGTTCCTGAGCTGCTGCCCCATGTGTCACCGGAGCGCCGGATGAGCAGCAGCCGGCTGAAACGTGAAGACGATGTTCGCAGGTCTCTTATCGGAGACATCCTTGCCCGGATGTTCGCCATGGATATGGAGGGAATGCGGAATGATGAGATCCGTTTTGACAAAGGGGTGTTTGGCAAACCCCGGCTGTCTGCTATGCGTGAACCGTGGGACTATAACCTCTCACATTCGGGAAAATGGGTAGCAGGTATCGTCAGCCGCAAGGGACAGCGGGTTGGAATCGACATTCAGAAGATGGCTGCCATAAATCCGGCGTTAGCCCGGTACAGCCTGTCCCCTGAAGAAATGGAGCAATACCAGAGCTTGAAATCAGAGGCTCAAATACGCTATTACTATGACTTGTGGACGCGTAAGGAGAGTTATCTGAAGATGGAGGGCATTGGCCTGACGATTCCAATCCGATCTGTATTCTCCGAGCAGTACGCTTTGAAGTATGAGCAGTCTGTGCTTAGTGACCGGCTGCCCGATCATGCGTTCAGGCAATATCCGGTAGATCCGGGTTACGTGCTGACCGCTTGTTCAACAGATTTCCGCTTTCCTGATCAGTATTTGGTGGTCCGGGCTAAGGATCTTGCTGAAGTGTTTCTGCGGCGCTGCCGGCTGCAGGCGGAGCAATCCGCTTCAGAGCCTGACGGACTCACCGTCTTGTAGGGAAGATGGCACCTGCCAGCCGATATTAGATATACTGGGCACAGAATGTCATTGCACTGCGCGACACTTACATATAGCAGCGATTGCCAATCATGGCACCGCTGCTTTTTTGGCGAGTATTACCATTCAGGGCTTAGTTTCTAGGTCTCAGAATTGTACGCGATCCGGGGTAGCATGATATGCTGTAGATATTGAAGCTCACAGGAGGGTAATGATGAAACGAGACATTCAGCATGTGCCTTATGGTTATGAACCGCCAGCCGGTGAACGCAAAGGGACCTTGATCTTCTATGATTCATTCGAGCATATCTCGGATATGGATTTGTTGAAGGCGGCTGAGACAGCGATTGAGCGCAAATTCACCAAGCTGGTGCTGTATCCGCTGCATGAAGAAACCGTGAGACGGATGACGAAGGAGCCGGTGCAGGCTTTTTATAAACGGGAGGACCGGCTGCATGAGTGGAAAAGAGATCAGGGGCGCTCTTTCATTACCGTGGAAAGTCTGGAGGGGAAACGCAAGAAATACACCCCGCTTGATTCTGCGCTGCGCCATATCAGCGAGGTCTATTCCGCACCTTACTTTCTCTATCTGACTCCGGAGATGGCTAATCTGTTCGCTTCCTATTCCTCATTCGAGGAATGGATCGTCAAGCTGCGTTTGCTGTTGTCAGAAGCGCCCGCACAACTGCATCCGCGGCTGGAGAAATTCCGTCACCGCTGGGATGTGGCTGGCGAAGGCCGCTAGGCAAATAGTTGTATACCTAAACCCGTGGGAGGGTGATGAGCATGAATGAGGCCTATCAACTCGATGTCAGATTGCAGCCCAATGAGACGCTTGCGCTGATCAAAGAGGGAATGACGCAGGAGTCGGAGCTGTTGTACGAGGAGCTGAATGATCTCGGTGAAGGCAAGATGATCGGAACGCTGGTCTATGAGCGGTATTATTTCCGGTCCGGTAATCAGGCGGCGCTGGTGATTCTAGTGGATAATCTGAAGGGCAGAAGTAATGTCCGGCTTATTCCGGCGGGAGGCTCCAACGGATTGATCCTTAAGCTCGATTGGGGCGCCGGCAAAAGCTTCGCTTCTTCAGTGGAGCGAATTCTGGCGGATTATATTGTGGAATAACCGGGGATGTTAAGGAGAAGGAGCTTGGAGGCCAGCATAGGTCTGGCAGCATACTGCTGCTGCTGTGGCTTACTGGCCTTGTAAGATACACCGTACGGGCAGACTCCTGCTTATTTGTGGAGGGCTGCCTGTTTGCGTCTATAGGTATACATTCTCCACTGGTAGTGGATGAAGCACCCGATGCAGAAGCCGAGGATAGCTACTGTGGCTGCTACCGCAACCATGATCGTGAAGATATAAGCCGCTACGGTCCAGCCGGCAAGGAAGCTGACCAGCCCTGCAGTCAGGCAGAAGACGGCAATGCTCTGGTTGAACTGCTGCTGTTCCCAGTCTTCCAGTACATAGGCGGAGCGCTCCTTAGTCAGGAAGTTCGCCGCAACCTTGATCACCGGATTATATCCGAAGATTAGGCCAGACAGTCCTGCGGCAAGCGGCAGGGCAAGAATCCAGTAAGCTCCCGTAAACAGTGACAATAATACAGAAATTACGATAAAAGCCTGATTAGTTCTGACTAACGGCCGGGGAATTCCCTTAATGATTGAAGGCTCACTCATTTAAATCACACCTTTCGCATTGGAATAATTAAATTATAACCAATGATCCGCAATGTGGCAATCGGTAAGCGTAAACATTAAAATTTGAAATTATTATCCATTGACAGCCGGAGCCCACTCGTGGTTTTATTATGTAGACCAATTGTTATAAAAGTGCAGAAACATCTATAAAGGAAGTGTCCGGCTTGTCAAACAAGCATAATGCACGTGAAGCTATTCTGGATACGGCTTCAAGATTGTTTTTCACACAGGGCTATCATGCAACCGGACTAAATCAGATCATCAAGGACAGCGATTCGCCCAAAGGATCATTGTATTATTATTTTCCTCACGGCAAAGAAGAGCTGGTGTTGACCTGTATTAACCGGACAAGTGAAATGGTCTCCCAAAATTTGCGGCATTATGTAGAGAGTGAAGACTCACCTGCTCAGGCAGTGCAGAATTTCATTCTGTCTATGGCCAGGGAAGCGGAGGAATCGTCTTTTGAAGGATTGGTGCCGTTCAGCTTCTGGGTAGCCGTGGAGACTTCCTGTGTCAGCAATGAGCTGCGAACCGCTTGTCAATGTGTGTTCAAGGATTGGCAGGATGTGATCGCCCAGCGTCTGATGAAGGATGGCATGCAGGAGGAAGCTGCTGTGGGAAAAGCGACTGTTGTGGTCTCCTTGTTTGAAGGTGCGCTGCTCCTGGCGTTAACCTGCCGAAATGTCCAGCCGCTGGTTGCGGCAGCAGAGAGTATTCCGGCAATACTGGCTTAAGGTTTCATAGTACCATCGCAAGACTGCAACACAGTAACAAATAGAGAGAGAACAAACAGATTATCAGGAGGATATGAGAGTGAACGCAACTATGACTGGTAAGGGGCACACAGAGCCCCGCAAATTTAAGACCCTTCCAATTCTCGTCTCCTTATTGCTTGCCGGATTTATCGGCATGTTCAGTGAGACCGCATTAAATGTAGCCTTAAGTGATCTTATGAATGTATTACAAATTACTCCGACCACAGCGCAATGGCTGACTACAGCTTACCTGCTGACGCTGGGGATTCTGGTTCCGATCTCCGGGCTGCTCCTGCAGTGGTTCACGACCAGACAGCTGTTCATTGCTGCGCTATGCTTCTCGATTGCGGGAACATTCCTGGCTGCAATGGCGCCGAATTTCGAATTCCTGCTTACAGCGCGTGTGGTTCAGGCGATGGGAACTGCACTTCTTTTGCCGCTGATGTTCAATACGATCCTGATTATTATCCCTGCTGAGAAAAGAGGCGCGGCGATGGGGCTCATCGGCCTCGTCATCATGGTAGCTCCAGCGATCGGCCCTACTATTGCCGGCTTGCTTATTGAGAGTCTGAGCTGGCACTGGATCTTCTGGCTGTCCCTGCCGTTCCTTGTGATCGCGCTGTTCAGCGGAATTTTCTTCATGCAGAACGTCACAGAAGTGACCAAGCCGAAGATTGATATCCTCTCGATTGTATTATCCTCACTTGGTTTCGGCGGCGTTGTGTATGGATTCAGCAGCGCCGGTGAAGCGGAAGGCTGGGGAAGTCCGAAGGTGATTATCGCCATTGCTATTGGTGTAATTGCGCTCGTTCTATTCTGCATCCGGCAGTTGACGATGAAGCAGCCGATGATTAATCTGCGTGCCTTCAAATTCCCGATGTTCGTGGTCGGTGTACTGATGGTCTTCATTTGCATGATGGTGATTCTGTCTTCGATGCTGATTCTTCCAATGTACCTGCAGCAGGGACAAGGCTATACAGCGTTTAAAGCAGGCTTACTGCTGCTGCCGGGCGGAATTATCAACGGACTGATGTCACCAGTGATGGGACGCCTGTTCGATAAATACGGTCCGAAATGGCTCGTTATTCCAGGACTTGTGCTCGTTGCTGTCTCGCTGTGGTTCTTCTCGAGTATTACAGCAACTTCTACCGTTATCTTCGTAATTGTACTTCACAGCGTGCTGATGATCGGAATCTCGATGATTATGATGCCTGCCCAGACGAACGGGATCAACCAGCTTCCGCTGGAATACTATCCTGACGGTACAGCGATCATGAATACTCTGCAGCAGGTTGCAGGGGCGATTGGTACGGCTCTGGCAGTAAGCATTATGACCTCCGGTACCAAGAGCTACATGAAGACTGTAACTGATCCTGGTGATCCGCTGAATATTGGCGCTGCATTTACCCATGGGGTACAGAATGCGTTCATCTTCGGCATGGTGATGGCCATTATCGGTCTGGTTGTTGCTTTCTTCCTCAAACGTGTTATTGTCTCGCACAAAACACAGGCTTCCATGCACTAATCTCATTAATTGACTGCAAGCACATCCGTAATCCGGGTGTGCTTTTTTGCTATGTGCAATATGGAGCTTACAGAGCATTCATTGTATAAAATCCTGCCCTAAATACAACATTTCCCTCATGATATCGCTCCTAATTCATATTTGTTGTAAAAAAGGCAACATTTCTCCTACTCCAAACGGATTATTTGGACAATTCTTGTATTTCGTACAACAATCCTCTCTGGCGCCCGGGTATCTGGGGATCAAAGTTGTAAAACGTACAACATAAATGCCCAAGAGGCAGCTTATGCGCAAATATTAACGGGTTACTTGTCTGCAAGCTTAAAGGTTACTCATATGCAACTTAACGGATTACTCATATGGCTGACGTGGAGACAATCTCTGGACATCAACTGGGAATTAAAGTATATTAAGCATAGATTAACGATGTATCGACGGACAGCCATTCGTACGGGAGGGAATGCCGATGAAAGTCAGTAAAGAAATGCTGAAGGGCAGCACGGGGACCTTGATTCTCACTCTGCTGCTCGATAAGCCGTTATACGGCTACGAACTGATTAAAGAGCTGGAGCAGCGCTCGCAGGGGGTATTTTCCCTGAAGGAGGGCACGCTCTATCCAATACTCCATGCGATGGAGAGCGAACGCTGGGTAGAGGCGTATTGGCTTGAGGTAGAAGGGCGCAAACGCAAATATTACCGGCTGCTGGATGAAGGCAAGGCGAAGCTGCAGGAGAAGAGAGCAGAATGGAATCTTTTCAAAGGCGCGGTGGATTCGGTACTGGGGGAGGGCGGCGCATGATGGAGCAGCGGAAGAAGCTGGACAACTATCTGGACAGGGTGTGTGCAGAGGTTAGAGCCAAAGGGATGCACAGGGAGATAAGGGAGGAACTCAGCGGGCACTTCCAGGACTTGATGCTGGAGCGGCAGCAGCTTGGTGCAACTGAAGAAGAAGCACAGCAATATGCGATCGCGCAAATGGGTGATCCGCAGGTGGTCGGCCGGGATCTGCACAGAATCCATAAACCGCGGATTCCGTGGGGGCTGCTCACCGCAGTAATGATGTTGTCAGCTGTAAGTCTGCTGGGGATGGGGGCTATAGAAGCCGGAACCTCCTTCAACCCGGCCCTATCTGATCTGACGATGCGCCAGACGGTGTATATCATCCTTGGGATCGCCGTTATGACAGGAATGTACTTCGTCAATTTCAAGCTGCTTCAGAAAGCATCAGGATTCATCTATGCTGCAGCATTAATGGCTATCGTTGCCAGCCTATTGCTGGGTCCTGAATTAATCAATGGGAATAGACGTTATGTTGGTTTTATGGGCTTTTATTTTGATCTGGTTGGATACAGTCCTTATATATTTGTTGTCGCTCTGACAGGAATATGGACCAGCCGCAGCTTTATGCTGAAATGGAGCAGACGGACCAGGGAATTCGCGGAGTTAGCCTTACTGCTGCTGCCTGCGGTGATCTATGCGGCGATCCGGTCTTTACCGGAGCTGGTGGTTTATTTGGCAGTATCGCTGACGCTATATGTATGGATAACACGGCGCTGGATTACAGCCGGATTAATGGCTATAACATTTGTGTCGGGCGGAGCCATCTATGTTTGGAATAATTTGAACTTGCGTGACAGGGTCATCGGAGCGATAAATCATAATTACATGCTTAATGGCCCGGGTTACCTCAACCGCAGAATTCACGAGACCATTACATCCGCAGGCTGGAGAGGGTATGGCTTCGGAGGTGCGGAAGAAGGACTGCCGTATGCTTATTCGGATCTTTTTCCGGTATTTCTGGTTCAATGCTTCGGCTGGGCCGGGGGTTTGCTCTTCATCGCGGCAGTGGGCTGGTTCGTTCTCAAAATGATCTCCTATACCCGCGCTGTACGCGATACCTACGGGCGGATGGTTATCCTTGCTCTGGCCCTTATGCTAGCCATCCGCTTAGCTTATGGTCTATCGATCCTCAGCGGAAGAATGCCAATTACAGCTATACCGTTCCCATTCCTCAGCTACGGACAGCATGTCTTCATTGAATTCGCCGCTGTCGGGCTGCTGATGGGTGTCTACCGGCGGAAGGATATGCTCCCTGCGGACACAAGCCTAGACTTAACTATGGACGCCTAGTGCGGCTGCACGTATACTGGTAGGGTGAAAATACGGACGAGGCAGGAGAGGGGGAGCATTGTGATGAAGCTGCGAAATACAGGTAGAAAATTAGGGCTGGTCTCATGTGCGCTTATCCTAGGCGGAGCTACGCTTTTAACGGCAACAGCAACAGCAGCCACAGCGGCTGCTCCTAAGCTACAGAATACAGCCGCAGCCCCGGCGCAAAGCAAGGTGGAGAAGAAACACAATCTGCCCGGCGGCTTTGTGTATCTGGATGAAGTGATTCCAACGGCGCAGTATGAGATACGCTACTACAGTGAGAATAATTTTACCGGAACAAGGGTGGACGGGTATAAGGCTCCGCTGGCGATTTTCTCGCGGACAGCAGCGAGTGCGCTGAAGAAAGTCAGTGAGGATCTGGCTGGCAAAGGGTATATCCTGAGAATCTATGATGCCTACCGTCCGCAACAAGCCGTTAATCACTTCGTACGCTGGTCACAGGATGCCGCGGATATTAAGATGAAGCAGCAGTATTATCCCAAGCTGGACAAGCGTAATCTGTTCAAGCTGGGCTTCATCTCCAAGAAATCGGGGCATTCGCGGGGCAGCACTATCGATCTGACACTGGCTGATAAAAAAACAGGGGCACTGGTTGACATGGGCAGCCCGTATGATTTCTTCGGCGAGATTTCTTACTATAATACCACTCTGGTCAACAGTACCCAGCATGCCAACCGTAAAGTTCTTAAGGATGCCATGTCGAAGCAGGGCTTCAAGCCCTATACCAAGGAGTGGTGGCATTTCACACTGATCAAGGAGCCTTATCCACAGCAGTATTTTAACTTTAATGTGGAGTGAGGCTGTTCCAAAGCTTCGCAGAACGGTTAATGATTAATATAAGTTTAGTCCCTGAAGTTTGCGTGCATAATAATTATATTACAGGAGAGGTGGGATCGATTTGAAGAACAGAATCGCAGCCGTTTTCCTAAGTGTACTGTTATTGGCAGCAGGATTGGGAGTATTAACCGGAAATAGTGTCCACGCAGCACCGGGTGTAAATATTATTGTGAACGGACAAGCCTTGCAGCTGGATGGACCGCAAACCTATACCAGCGGAACAACCCTCATGCTCCCGCTCCGGGAGACTACGGAAATCCTTAAGTATAAGACTACCTTTGTAGGTGCCACAGGACAGTTCAAGCTGAATCGCTTCCAGGAAACCATTGAGTTCAGATTGAGCGGGAAAGAGATCATTCTGAACGGCAAGGATCGGGTGCCTTTTACAGATAGTATTGAACTGAAGCAGCAGCGCGCATATGCACCTTTGTCGTTTTTTGCAGCGATCGGGCTGGTTACATCCTATAATCAGGCAAAAGGGCAGGTTGAAATCTACTCACCGGAGGTAACTGCCGGAGCTGTAGCCGGATTGCTGGCCGCAGGCAACTATACAGGACTCCGCGAGCGTTACTTCACTGCGGAAGCAGAACAGCCCCCGCTGCCCGTCATTCAGCAGAACTGGGAGGGTGTAAGCGCTCCGGCTGGCCAGTACTTCGGAGTGAAATCTACGGAGAGCCGGCAGCATGACGGGAATATGACAATAACAAGCGTGTTGTCCTTCTCCAAATCTGAGGCGCTGCTGACCCTGGAGCTGAATACATCGGGCAAGATCGTGAAGCTGAGCCTGGCGGCGCTGCAGGCAGCGGAAGTGCTGGTCAACCCTTCGAAATAACAAATAATTGATCATTCATAGCAGGAGCATCTCGCAGCTGTAATCCGCTGCCGGAGATGCTTCTTTTTTATTAATGCTAACTCTTTTGAAAATTCCTGAAAACTTCTGTTGACAGATCACTCCAAAGAGAGTAATTTTAAATTCTGATTAAACGCTGTTTAAATCGATGATTAGAAATCGCGGCAAAGGAGGGCGACAAGCTGCATTATGGTTAAATCTGACAACAAAGCTGATTCTTCAGATAAAGATACGAAGCAGATTATACTCGATGCAACCGTGGATTTGATCCGCGAAGAGGGGTTCAGCTGTATCACCCTTCGGAGTATCGCAGCAAGGGCAGAGACGAATCTTGCACTGGTGAATTATTATTACGGCTCCAAGGAAAAACTGTTTGGCGACGCAGTGAAGAGACTGGTGTCTACCTTTGATGATGCCTTCAAAGCACTGGAAGATGACAGCCTGCCGCCGAAGGAGCGGATGAAGTTATTTTTCATGCGTTATATTATGAATCTCAGCCGTTACCCGGGAATGGCCCGGCAGATGCTTGATCAAAGACATCATATTATGGGCTCACAGGATGAATATGCGAAGTACTCCAAGCTGATGAGACTGGAGCGCATTAAGGAAGTGCTCAGTGAGATCACTGGGGAGCAGGACCGCGACAAGCTCATGATGATGATGATGCAAGTCTATGGGGCCATTGTTTTTCCGGTAATTATGGTCTCCAGCCTGCCGAAGGAACGGGAGGATCTCAAGGAGATGTTCAGGCTTTCGCCGCTTGAGGAGCAGATTGACGGTTTATTTGAACTTTATTTTCATAAGTATAACTAATTATAAACAGAGAAAAGAGTGGAGAATAGAATGACAAACACCGCAAATAAAGGAAACAGTGCAGCAGTAGAAGCACCGTTCTCGCTGAAAGCCATTATTCCGCCGTTAATGGCTATTATCGTCGGCATGATTATGGTTATCCTGGACAGCACTGCCGTAAACGTTGCGGTACCGAATCTTGTGCAGTATTTCGCAACAGATCTTAAGACCGTTCAGTGGGCCATTACGGGTTATACGCTGGCGCTGGCTGCCGTAATTCCGCTGGCTGGCTACATGACTGACCGCTTCGGTTCCAAGCAAGTCTTTCTAACGACTATTGTTATGTTTGTACTGGGGTCCGTTCTTTGTTCGGTTGCCCAGACCTCAACGCAGCTGGTCATCTTCCGTGTCATTCAAGGTCTTGGCGGCGGTATGGTAGCTCCAATCGGTATGGCCATGGTCTTCAGACTGGCTCCGGCAGAGCGCAGAGGTTCTATTATGGGGATGCTCGGAATTCCCATGCTGCTGGCTCCGGCACTTGGACCGATCCTCTCCGGTTGGCTGGTAGAATACGTGAGCTGGCACTGGATCTTCCTTATCAACCTGCCTATCGGTATCGTTGGTATCATTCTGGGAGTTAAATATCTGCCTGTTACAGAGAAGAAGGGCAAAGCCCATCTGGATATCTTCGGTATCATTCTGGCTCCGCTTGCGTTCTCCATGCTTGCCTATGGCGTCAATCAAGGCGGAGGCGAAAGCTGGACTTCGACGGGGGCTCTCGTAGGTCTATCTGTCGGCGGTGTGGCGCTGGTGCTGTTCGTCATCGCTGAGCTGATGCAGAAGCATCCGCTGCTGGAGCTGCGCGTCTTCCGTTCATCGGACTTCACACGCGGCATTATCCTATCCTGGGTGACCCAGGCTGCCTTGTTCGGTTCCATGCTGTTCGTTCCGTTGTATCTGCAGCAGATCCGCAACTACACACCGCTTGAGACAGGTCTGATTCTGCTTCCGCAGGCGCTGGCATCCGGTATCGGTATGCCGGTGGGCGGCCGCTTATTCGATAAAATTGGTGCACGTCCGCTGTTGTTCGTCGGACTCAGTGTCATTTCCACTGCACTGTTCCTGTTGTCCGGTGTTACGGTAGACACCAGTCTTCCCGTTATCATGGGCTGTCTCGCTATGATGGGTCTGGGTATGGGCTTGTCGATGATGCCGGTTAACACTCATGTTCTGAACTCCGCTCCGCGTGAATGGGTTGGCCGGGTGACTCCGCTGACCGCCGCAGCCCAGCAGGTCGTAGTATCGTTCGCGGTTGCCGGAATGACCGGATACTTAACCAGCCAGATTACCGTTCATATGGGTGAGATGGCTGCCGGAAGCAATCCGCTTGTCGCCGCTGTTCAGGGCTTCAATGATGTATTCTTCCTCTCCGCATGCATCGCGCTGGCCGGAGTGGTCATCAGTCTGATTCTGCGCAAGCCGAAGACAGCCGGTTCCGCCGGAACTCCGGAAGGGCAGCAGGCCGACGCTGCTGTAATGATGGGACATTAATTTATATCTTGGGTTTACGGCCGCCTCAGCTAATCGCTGCGGCGGTTTTTTCTCATTTCACCCCCGTTGTCGCGATTACGATTCGAAATCCTGCACGAAATACAACATTTATGTCTTTACAGCAAGAACTGAAGTCACTCAATTGCTGTCATCTTATAGGACGGCTATACAGAAGGGCGAAAGGAGGAATTAGAGGTATACATCACATCGCCTTGGATGCGATACAGAAGGCGAAATGGGAGGAATTACGGCGGTATGTGGGATTTATCCGGGGCAGGCGCCAGTTGGAGTATTTTGTGAACCGCTTGACGGCTGATAAGGAATTCTATATAGTTTTAATAAAACTATTAACGAGGGGTTTCCTTATGTATGAATTACTGGTCCTGTCATTGCTGATGCATTTCCCGCTGCATGCTTATCTGATTGCGAAGATTATCAGCCCGTGGGAGAAAATCAGCCGCGGAACGCTGTCCACCCTGTTGTCCAGACTTGAGAGAGAGGGACTGATCTGCGAAGCCGATCCTTCATCAGTGCCTTATCCCAGTGAACGGCCGTCCCGTGCGCTGCAGCTCACCGGTAAAGGGCGGACCCGGTTCACCGAGCTGATGATGGATACGGGGACGGAGTCGGCAACCTATCAGAAGCTTTTTCATATTAAAGCCCAGCATTTGGAGTTCCTTGCCCCTGAAGCGCAGCTGGCGCTTGTAGACCATTATCTTGCGTACGCCGCTAAAGGCATTGCAGAGCTGCTAAAAGGGATAGACGCCTTCCGAAAAGAGACTGCTCCTGATGCTGCCGCGCCGGGAGGGCGGTTCTATGCGACAACGATGGATCTGCTGCAGGTGCGTCTGGAGGCGCAGGAGCTGGATCTGGCCTGGGCGCAGCGTTTGCGGGAAGCCGTGATGACGCAGAAAGAAGGACAACAATGAAGGGTTCCCAAGAAAGCTGGCAGAGCAGAGCGGTTAAGCTGGGCTTGCGCCTCATGAGGATTAACGCCATGTGGAAGAAGACAGGGATAGCTTTGCGGAAGGAAATTGAAACGAAGCAGCGGAAGGAGAGCAGTAAGCCGCCGGCTAAAGTGTATACGTTATGCAGCGTCGAAGAGCGTGAGATAGCCGGTTCTCCTTACTATGTGCTGTCTGCAAAGTCTCTTTCGGGCGGCAAACAGATCCTGTATCTGCACGGCGGAGGTTATGTGCTGAAGATATCCCCGCTGCATTGGGAGTTCCTGGCCGGTATGGCAGACAAGCTGAGGTGTACGATTGCGGTTCCCATGTACCCTTTGGCACCGCAATATGGACATAAGGAAGTATTTCAGATGCTGGTACCGCTATATGAGGAGATGTTAGCACAGAGTTCTAAGTGTGGAGACAAGCTTGTGGTCATGGGGGATTCGGCTGGCGGCGGAATGGGGCTTGCACTAGTGCAGCTGCTTAAGGAAAAGGGGATACCACGGCCTGCACACACGATCCTGATCTCCCCGGTGCTCGACATGACCTTCAGCAACCCGGATATCAAGGCTGTGGAGCGTAAAGACCCTGTCACGGCAGTTCCTGCCATCAAAGAAATTGCTGAGTGGTATGCGGGGGATCAGGAGATTACTTCTCATTTGATCAGCCCCGCTTATGGGGAGGTCACGGATATAGGGCCGGTCAGCATCTTCATTGGGACGCATGACATTGTGTATCCCGATGTCAAGAGGTTCAAAGACCGGTTACTGGTTGAAGGAATAAAGATCGGCTACTATGAATATCCGCAAATGCTGCATGTCTGGCCGCTGTTCTTCTTCCCGGAATCCAAGACAGCGAGAGCACAGATCAGAGCAATTATTGAAGACTTATAGATCTGCCCGCCGTTTCTTGAGCATCCTTGCCTGAAAAGGGGCGAAGTGCAATCTGCCGAGCAGTTCGGAAGCTATAATGCCCAGCAGGACAAGGGCAGCGCCGGTGTAGCCTTGCAGCGAAAGCTGTTCATGTGCGAACCAGTAGCCGAAGAAGGCGGCAAAGACCGGTTCCAGGGCGAAGATTAATCCGGTGCGGGTCGGCGTTGTGTATTTCTGGGCAACGGGCTGCAGGATGAAGCCGCAGGCACTGCAGAAAATACCGAGTGCGAGGATGGCGATCCAGCCGGGAAGTGTCGAAGGCAGTGCAGGAGTCTCGAAGACTGCTGACAGAATCAGGGCATATCCCCCGGCGAAGCCCAGCTGCAGAATGCCGATATTCAGCGAATCGCTGCTCTTGACAGCGCGGCTGGTAACCAGAATCTGCACTGCGTAGAAAATGGCAGCCAGAATACAGAGCAGATCACCAGGCTGTACATGCAGCGACCCGTTCAGGGTGAGCAGCCCGATGCCGGCGATGGCCAGAATGGCACCGAAGATTTGCGGAGGGGCGACCTTCTTTTTGAAGATCAGAACATCCAGCAGCGGTACAAAAACAACGGTCAAAGCGACCAGAAATCCGGCATTGGAGGTCGTGGTGGTCTTCAGTCCGAAGGTGATGCAGGTGAACACACCGAGCAGAAGAAAGCCGAGCAGGGCTCCATATTTCAATGTTCTGGCGTCCACACTGCGCAGCCGTTTGCGGAACAGCAGAGCCGCCAGAATGAAGGCCAGTCCGAAGCGTAGTGCAATCAGATTGAATTCCCCCAGTGTGCCGAGTCCCATTTTCATGAACAGGTAGGAGGAACCCCAGAACATCGTTACTACTATGAGCATCAGCTCGGCCTTTAGCGGCTTCATTCCATCATCATCCTTCTTTATTTCAAGTGATTATAGTATAATACGCTCAAATACATAAGGTAACTGAATGTTTATCATATGAAACATGAGTAATTCTCATGCAAACTATGGGGGCCAGCGATGAGTATAATCAAATACGAAGTGTTCCTCAAAGTGGTTGAACTGGGCAGTCTGACCAAAGCCGCCGAGGTGCTGGGCTTCACCCAATCCGGTATCAGCCATACGATCAGCAGCCTGGAGAGCGAATTTGGTTTTCCGCTGCTTGTGAGGAGCCGTTCCGGTGTCAAGCTGACGGTCAATGGGGAGCAGGTTATTCCGCCTATCCGCGAAATCCTCAAATGGAATGAGCAGCTGAAGCAGCAGGTGGCCGATATTCATGGTCTGGAGACAGGGACAATTACACTAGGCACCTTCACAAGCGTATCCGTTCACTGGCTGCCGGACATGATCAAACAGTTCCGCAAAGAGTACCCATACATTGAATTCAAGCTGATGGAGGGCGGATATCTGGAGATTGAGCAATGGATTGAGGCTGGTGTGGTCGACTGCGGCTTCCTGTCGCTGCCTACCCGGGAGAAGTTTGAGGTCTTTCCGCTGAAGCAGGACCGGATGCTGGCGATTCTTCCGTTGGACCACCCGCTGAGCAAAGCCCCGTACATGCCGCTGGCCCAGATCGCCTACGAGGATTTCATCATTCCGAGACCCGGCTCGGACTATGATGTGCAGCGGGTGCTGGAGAAGGCGGGGATTAAGCCGAACATCAAATTCTCGGCCGGGGATGACTATGCGATCATAGCCATGATAGAGAAGGGGCTGGGCATCAGCATCCTCCCGGAGCTGGTCACCCGGTTCCAGAATCATAATGTGGCCATGCTTGAGCTGGAGGAACGGAGTTTCCGCTCATTGGGAATTGCCGTCAGCTCGATGAAATATGCTTCTCCTGCAACGAGACGATTCCTGCAGCATGTGCAGAGCTGGTCGTCCGGCCAAGAAGGGATTTGACTTGATAAATCCAGCGCAAAAAAGGCACGTTTTCAGTTTTGAAAACATGCCTTTTTGCAATGCGCATCATTTGCTTAATTTGCGTCCTTCTTTGTCGAGAAACAACAGCTCGTAGTATTTTTTCGGCCGCCCTTTACTGTTGTCACGTTTTTCAAATACCGTTTGTACGTATTTTTTTTCTTCAATTTTGTTAAGGATACGGTTTGCACCTTTGACGGTCATGGACAGGCACCCAGCAACATCCTCAGAGGATAATTTATTTGTTCTCATAATTTCTGCGTAGGACATGATTTTCTGCAAATTGATGTTGTTTATTCCAATATTTTTGGCCAATGCGATGATTTCCGGGTCCCCCTGTTCAGAGAACTGTATGACATTCATGCTCTGCATTGGGCCGATAACCTTCTGATCCTCGTTTATAAAAAAGCTGCAGCTGCCCGTGTAGGCTTTCGCCTGTCTATAAGCTTTGGCGGCGTTTTCGTTAGCTTGAAAATATTCATGTCCCGAGCCCCACCCGATCTTCACCTTGTAGCTTACGTACAATTCCAGATACTCCAGCAGTGAGCAGTTCTGCGCATTGGAGGTAATTTTCATGAAATTTCCGTAAGTGGTGTATAGTCTGACAAAGCCTTCCGAAATTTGGGCTGTGTCGGCAAGATTCACGCTATGCAGAAACCTGCCAACCAGGGCTTTCAGCTCTTGAAGCTGATCTTCAGATGGTGGCTGCTCATTGTGGACCGATAAGTATGCGACAACTGCCCGCTGGTTCTTAAGCTTGAGGATGGTAATCTCGTTGATGATCTCGCTTAGGGTCTCTTTAACATCTTCCAAAGTGGGCCGGATCAAGATATATCTGACTCCGTGCTTTTTGAGCTCTGGAACAAAGTGGCCGAACGCTGTAATGGACAGGTCTATTTTTTGGGCTTCCCACAAAGTGATATGGTTCTCCAGCATGGTCTCCACCCGTTCGAACAAATCTCCGCTGTCAACAGGCTTCCCTTCATGAGTCAGGTATTGCTGGAATTCACTGAAGGAATCGATAACATACGCATAATCCACATAGATCCTCGATATATCAAGCCCGGGCTCTGTCACCAGCACCCGGAAGAGTTCTCTATATAGAAGGTTCTCATTATCCTGCAAAATGTGAATAGGGACCTTCTCATCCAGGCAATCCTTATCTATTGACTCATAAAGCATCCTGCCGCTGACCACAAATCCATCCACCGAATCTAAGTTCTGCAGATACAGGTCTGTTGTTTGTCCGAAGGTGCTGATGGTAAGGAACCGGAACTGGCATATGGGCCGCATTTCTTGTTCAATGGCGCGGAAATAATCCATATGGCTCTCTGGCGTGATAATACCCAGCTTGATTTTCATAGTATATTCCTTTCAAAAGACAATGCAATCAAAAGAGTTATATCACAATAAATGTGATATTACAACGTTCCGGCACCTTTAAAATAATGTTCTTAAAATGTCTAATAATCTCTTGACAGCGAATGAATTTAAAAGTACGATAAAATCGTTCTTAAAAAGTCTTAAAATGTGAAGGAGGCCATTTAAACTCTGTACTTACATTCATTCAATTTGTGTTTTGGGAGATGTTATTGTGATTGAAGAAGCTGGAGACGATTTGAGTATGGCTCATCAGCTGCAGGACAAATTGGTCATGTACAGGCATCATCTTCATGCGATTCCGGAGCTTGATTTAAGTTTGCCCAGAACAACGGCCTACGTCAAAGAGGTGTTGGAGTCGATGGGTCTTAAGCCCGCTCCCGTAGGGGAATCAGGGCTAACAGTTACCATTGGCGGACAGCATGACGGGAAGGTGGTTCTTCTCCGTGCAGATATGGACGCTTTGCCCATTTCAGAGGAAACGGAGCTTTCTTACGCGTCGTTGAACGGGAACATGCATGCTTGCGGTCATGACATGCATACTTCCATGCTGCTGGGAGCGGCGGAGATCCTGAAGGCTAACGAAGAGCAGCTTCGCGGGACGGTTAAGCTTATGTTTCAGCCGGGTGAAGAGACGCTGCACGGGGCAAAAATGATGCTTGAGAGCGGGATTCTCGACAATCCTAAAGTGGATGCAGCCATGATGCTTCACGTGTTGACCGGAATGCCACTTCCTATCGGACAATTTGTAGTGCCTGAGGAAGGTGGAGCGATTTCTGCTTCTTCGGATTGGTTCGAAATCATCATCCGCGGACGGGGCTCACATGGCGCAATGCCCGAGGCCGCAGTGGACCCCTTAAATGTGGCTGCTCATCTTCATCTGGCGCTGCAGGGTATACTTAGCCGGGAAATTTCGCCGATTGATAATGCAGTCCTTACCATAGGCGTGATGGAAGGCGGAAGTACAAACAATGTGATTCCCGATACGGCCAGAATGAAAGGCAGTGTACGCACATTTAACACCGCACTGCGGGATAAAGTGGAGACCCGAATCCGCGAAATTAGCGCAGGGATCGGAGAAACTTTTCAGGCCAAGGTGGAAGTGATCTATACCAGAGGCTGTCCCGAAGTGAAAACGGATGGCAGGCTTAATGAGCAAATGAGGGTTTCGATTGCAAATACCTTTGGTGACGGTTCCTACATTGGTATAACCGAACTGGTACCCGGCGGCAAATTAATGGGCTCAGAAGACTTCGCGTTTGTCTCACAGGCGGTACCAAGTACCACAGTGTTTCTTAACGCAGGCAATATCGAAGATGGTTATCGTTACCCTGTACACCATCCAAAGACGATGTTCTCGGATGAGGTGCTTCATAGAGGGGCTGCGGCTTACGCAGCTTTTGCCAGAGACTGGCTTGAAAGTAACAGATAAGCTCTAAACCAAACTTAGGAGGAATTACAATGACAGAGAGACGGATGATTGGACCCACCAAATTTGAAGAGTACTCGGAGAAATACAAGGAATTCCTGTTAATGACCCGCCGTGACGGAATCCTTGAAGTGCGTCTTCACACCGACGGAGGATCGTACACGCACAATTGGGAAGCTCATACCGCCTGGTCTCATGCCTGGTCAGATATTGGCCGTGACCCTGAGAACGAAGTCATGATTATTACGGGAACCGGGGATAAATGGCTGATTGGCGAACCTGGGGTCTGGAATACTAAATTCATGGACTGGCCGAAGCAAAAGAAGCTCGAACAGTATCATGAATCGCTGAGACTGCTTGAAAATCTGATCTTCTGCATTGACATCCCGACAATCGGGGCGGTCAACGGGCCGGGAACGCACTGTGAACTCGCAACGCTCTGCGATATTACCATTTGCACGGAAGACGCGGACTTTTTCGATCCGCATTATCTGGGAGGCACGCCTCCAGGAGATGGAATGCTGCTCACACTGCAGAGCATGATCGGTTTCAAAAAAGCAGCCTACTACGCATACACCGGCAAGAATATCAATGGTCAGACCGCCTTGGATCTGGGTATTGTCAGTGAAGTTCTGCCCCGTGAGCAGCTTCTTCCACGCGCTTGGGAGCTCGCGGAGATGATCATGCAGGCACCGCGTTCAACGAGACATCTGTCTCACTCCATTATCTCCCGGCCATGGAAGCAGGCTCTGGTCGCCGATCAGGGATTCCAGCTTGCCCACCAGATGTACGACATGGCTATTGATGAAGAAGGAGCACTGGAGCGGCTGAAGAAAATGCAGGGACGCCTGATGGGCAACGATGTTCAATAGAGAAATGACGGGACCTACACAGTTCGAAGAATACTCGGAGAGGTACAAGGACTTATTCCTCATGACCCGCCGCGGCGGCATCCTGGAAGTGCGTATGCACACCGGCGGGGGACCTTTACAATTCGACTGGCCGGTCCAAGCCGCATATGGTCACGTATGGTCAGATATTGGCCGTGATCCTGAGAATGAGGTCATCATTCTTACAGGGACAGGAGAGTTATGGCAGACCGGCAATCCTGAAGTCTGGAATACGAAATTCATGGATTGGCCGAATCGCCGGAAGCTGGAGATGTATCATGAATCGCTCAGAATGATTGAGAATATGGTTCATTGCCTGGACATCCCCACCATTGGGGTGATCAATGGCACAGGCTCACACTGGCAGCTGGGGACGCTGTGTGATATTACCATCTGTGCGGAAGACACAGCGTTCTTCGATGCCCATTACCTGGGCGGTGTACCGCCCGGAGACGGAATTGTCTTAGCACTTCAACAACTGCTGGGAACCAAGAAAGCGGCATTCTACGCATATACGGGGATGAACATTAATGCTCAAGCGGCATTAGACCTCGGTCTGGTCAGTGAGGTGCTGCCTCGTGAACAGCTTCTTCCACGCGCGTGGGAGCTGGCAGAAAGAATCATGCAGGCGCCCCGCCCGGTAAGACATCTTACACATTCGATTGTGTCGCACCCGTGGAAAAAAGCCCTTGCCCATGATCAGGGTCTACAGATTACTCACCAATTGTATGACATGGCCATGGATGATGAGGGGATTCATGAGCGGCTCATGAAGCTCAAGGAACGTTTTCAGAGGAATGGGCAATAGCCAGAAGGGGGATAAGGGTGCTATGAGATCGTTGACTGAGCTATTTAAGATTGGCAGTGGACCGTCCAGCTCCCATACTATGGGGCCGGAGAAGGCGGCCAGGATCTTCAAATCAGAGAATGAAGACGCAGATGAGTTCAAGGCGTTGATCTATGGTTCCCTTGCCAAAACAGGCAAAGGCCATTTGACGGACAAGGCTATTCTTAGAGCACTTTCACCCGTTCCGGCGGAGGTTGAATTTGTTCCACAGGCAGATTTTGTTCTGCCCCATCCCAATACGATGGATTTGTTCGCTTACAAAGACGGGCGCCAAATCTCATCCATGCGTGTCGTCAGTATCGGCGGCGGGGACATCGTTATTGAGGGATGGGAGGAGATGCAAACGCCCGATGTCTACCCTGAGAACAGCTTTGCTGAGATCAGCACCTTTTGTAACGCCAATCATATTCGTCTAAGCGATTACGTCGAGCAGCGCGAAGGCAAACAGATCTGGGATTTCCTCCAAGGAATCTGGGAAGCGATGAAGCGTTCGATTGACGAAGGGCTGTCTGTCACAGGTATTCTGGAGGGCGGTCTTGAGGTCGAACGCAAGGCGAAATATCTGTATCATCAGCGGGATATGGATGAGAGCCCGGAGACGAGGGAGAACAGGATCGTCAGCGCGTACGCTTTTGCTGTCAACGAACAGAATGCCGCCGCCGGCACGGTCGTAACGGCCCCGACCTGCGGGGCCAGCGGTGTCGTG
The DNA here is from genome assembly GCF_038000205.1 of Paenibacillus sp. FSL R10-2771. Classification (NCBI taxonomy): domain Bacteria; kingdom Bacillati; phylum Bacillota; class Bacilli; order Caryophanales; family Paenibacillaceae; genus Paenibacillus; species Paenibacillus sp. FSL R10-2771. Next base: position 3,583,406 of record NZ_JBBOBM010000001.1, on the reverse strand, counting down.
CCCGCTTCGCTCCGTTATATGCAGGAGAAGATGCAGGTCCCTGACGAACAGATCCTCCGGGCTCTGGCCGTCGGCGGGCTCATTGGCAACCTGGTCAAGCAGAACGCCTCCATCAGCGGCGCTCAGTGCGGCTGCCAGGCGGAGGTTGGCACGGCTTGCTCTATGGCAGCGGCTGCACTGGCTGAACTGTCCGGTATGGAGATCGACCAGATTGAGTATGCGGCGGAGGTTGCTATGGAACACCACTTGGGGTTAACCTGTGATCCGATTAACGGACTCGTTCAAATCCCTTGCATTGAGCGGAATGCTGTCGGTGCGATGCGGGCGATCAATGCGCTGAGCCTGGCCAAATTCTTGTCTGGTACCCGTAAGATATCCTTTGATCTGGTAGTACAGACCATGTATGAGACAGGCCTGGATATGAACAGCAGGTACCGCGAAACTTCAGAAGGCGGGCTCGCTAAGCTCTACAAAGCTGACAATTAAATGATACTTCCATGATCATGTGGCTGTAATTTCATACTTGTGTAATGTAACGAAGAACGTCCCGTGCTGCCGGTTGGCAGAAAGGACGTTCTTTTTTTGGAGGCTATACAGGGCAGGCTGCTGCTTCAAGAAGCAATTTGACGGGGCGCCGCTTGGATGAGAAAATGTATGCGTGTACATGGAGTGTGATTTCAACAGAGGAGGCTTCAAATGGAACAGCTACGCATTGGAATGATAGGTTATAAATTCATGGGCAAGGCCCACAGCAACGCCTACCGCAGTCTGCCGATGTTCTTCCCGAAGGCCGTCAAACCGCAAATGTCCGTCATCTGCGGACGCAATGAAGAAGCGCTGAAGGAGGCGGCAGACCAGCTGGGCTGGTCGGAGAGTGTAACCGACTGGAAAGAGCTGATCGGGCGTGACGATATTGATCTAATCGACATCAATGCGCCGAGCAATGCCCATAAGGAGATTGCGCTGGCGGCTGCTGCTGCAGGCAAGCATATTTTCTGCGAGAAGCCGCTGGCGCTGAATCTGGCAGATTCGCGAGAAATGCTCCAGGCTGCAGAGGCGGCCGGCATTGTTCATATGGTTGGCTTCAATTACCGTTTCTCCCCGGCGGTCAGGCTGGCGAAACGGCTGATCGAGAGCGGGCGGCTGGGAAAGATCTATCATTTCCGTGCCTGGTTCCTGCAGGACTGGATTCTCGACCCTGAATTCCCGCTGGTCTGGCGGCTGCAGAAGGAGATTGCCGGTTCAGGATCGCATGGGGATCTGGGGGCCCATCTGATTGATCTGGCCCATTTCCTGGTAGGGGATGTGCAGGAGGTCATCGGCATGAGTGAGACGTTCGTCAAGGAACGGCCCCTGGCAACGGAGATGACAGGTCTCAGCGCCCGGGCCAGCAAAGATGCACCGCGCGGCGCGGTAACGGTGGATGATGCTACTTTGTTCCTGGCCCGTTTTGCAAACGGCGCATTGGGCAGCTTTGAGGCGACACGGTTCGCGGCCGGGCATCGTTCGACCAATTCTTTTGAGATCAATGGCAGTCTGGGCAGTGTGAAATTCGACTTCGAGCGGATGAACGAACTGGAGGTCTATCTGACCTCGGATGATGAGGATGTGCAGGGCTTCCGGAGAGTGCTCGCCACCGATCCCGCACATGACTATGCTGAAGCCTGGTGGCCGCCGGGTCATACGATTGGATTTGAGCACACATTCATTCACGAGATGCTGGAGCTGTCGAATGCGATTGCCGAAGGCCGTCAGCCTGAGCCGAATTTCCGGGACGGTGTGAAATGCCAGGCTGTACTGGAAGCTGTGGAACGTTCGATTGAAGAGCGGCGCTGGGTTCCGATATCTGAAATGTAGATAAGCTCATAGAGCATTTAAATAACACCGCACGAAATCTGCTGCGGTGTTATTTTTATGTCTTATTTTCGCGCCCTGGTTGGGGTCAGGCCTTTGTACTGCTTATAGAGCTTCGTGAAATAATTGGGATTGTCACAGCCGACTCTGCCGGAAATCTCTGTAATGCTGAAGCCGGTCTCCCGCAGCAGCCGCTCGGCTTCATCCATCCGGCACAGGTTCACATAGTCAATGAAGGTGCGTCCGGTCAGCTTCTTGAAGGTTTTGCAGAAATGGAAAGCGTTCAGATTGACAAAGCGGGCAGCACGCTCGACCGACATTTTCTGATCGACATGTGTTTCCAGGTATTCCAGCAGCGGCTTGAAGCGTTCGCGGTTGATAGAATGACGTTCACTCTGCTGGGCGGGGAAGGTACGGGACAGGAGTGTGAAGAATAAGTGGAGCTGGTTCTTCACCACGAGCTGAAAAGCCGGTTGTTTAGCCTGCACCTCCTCAATAATCCGCTCAAGCAAGGAATAATACGAGGCGCATTCCGGGTTGTGGACCACCGGCATGACCGGAAACTGATACTGATTGCTAAGATAAGGGGCCACAAATTGCTCATGCTGGGAATCCTGATTCCGGTCCTTGAACAATGAGGCATGAAAAACAATCGAGATATAAGAAACATCTCCGCTATACAAGCTATAGCCGACATGCAGCCCGCCGGAAGGTACCATGATTACGTCTCCGGGACCGGCTTCATACGGTTTGCTGTCCACATGAAAGATCGCCCGGCCTTCACGCATGACAATAATCTCGAAATGCTCATGCCAGTGCAGGAAAAGGATATTCTGCTCGGGCTTGGCGCCCTGGCACTGATTAAAGAACAAGCGGAATGGATAGATCTTCTCCTCGAGCGCAGGGTATTCCTTAAGTTCCTTCGGATAAGTCATGATGGCTTCAACTCCCACAAGATTCAGCTAGTTTAACACAAGATAAGAAGAGATTTTGCCCGAAATGAAGGATATACTTGGGTTGTTGAACTAACTATAAACCAATATTGGAGTGGTATACAAGATGCAGGATACAATGAGAATCGGGACACTGGTGGGAGGCGGGGATGCACTAAGAGTGATTCCACAAATTATAGGTCACGGGTTCGAATCATTCAGCCTGACCTTCTGGCAGACAACGGGAAACACGGATCTGACAGAAACTGCTGCACGGGTGCGTGAACTGGCTGCGGAGCATGATTTCGTGATCTCTTCTGTAGGGATATTCGGGAATCCGCTTACAGGCACTGGGGATAACTCGGATGCGCTGGGCAGCTGGGAACGGCTGATCGACCACGCCCATTTGTTTGGAACCGATATGGTCTCCGGCTTCACCGGACGACTGCCCGGGGTTTCGATTGACGAGTCCATCCCGAAATTTGCAGAGGTGTTTGGTGAGCTCTCCAAAAGAGCCGCGGACCGTGGCGTCAGAATTGCCTTTGAGAACTGTTCCATGGATGGAAACTGGCAATCCGGAGACTGGAATATTGCCCATAACCCTACAGCATGGGAGAAGATGTTCAATGCGGTGAATGCCGATAATCTGGGTCTGGAATGGGAGCCCTGCCACCAGATGGTGCAGCTGATTGATCCGATTCCGCAGCTGCGCAAATGGACGGACAAAATTTTCCACGTGCACGGCAAGGACGCTACGATTGCCTGGGATATTATCAAGGAATACGGAATTCACGGACCTAAACCGTATGTGTGGCACCGGACACCGGGCTTCGGGGATACGAATTGGACTGATGTAATCTCGGTACTGCGGCAGGCCGGATACACAGGAACTATTGACATCGAAGGCTGGCATGATCCCGTTTACCGTGACGATCTGGAAATGACCGGCCAGGTTCATGCGCTCCATTATTTGAAGAATTGCCGGGGCGGCAGTTTCGTGCCAAATCCGGTCTAATCCAGAAAGCGGGGAACACCTATGACAGCAGAGTATCGTGTAGTTGTTGCGGGCTGTGGAGCGATGGCTAATGAATGGATCAGCTATGCGCTGAAGCATGCTGATATTGAAATCGTCGGACTCGTAGATATCCGGGTGGAATCCGCGCAGGCCATGGCAGAGAAACATGGACTCACCTGCCCGGTATTTACAGATATATCACAGGCAATTGAAGCTACAGCGGCCAATCTGGTGTTCGATATCACCGTGCCTTCCAGCCATTTCAGTATTGCCAGTAAGGCACTGGAAGCCGGATGTCATGTCTTTACCGAGAAGCCGCTGGCGGAAACGATGGAGCAATGTAATGAAATCGTTAACATGGCCGGACGTACCGGGCTGAGCCATGCCGTCATGCAGAACCGCAGGTATGATCCGCATATCCGCTCTTTGCGCGGGCTAATCACCTCGGGAGCCATAGGGCGGACGGGTTCCATAAGCGCAAGCTTCTTTCTGGCTCCGCATTTCGGCGGCTTCCGGGAAGCGATGGACAGCCCGCTGCTCCTGGACATGGCCATCCATACCTTCGATCAGGCCCGCTTTATCAGCGGCGCCGATCCTGTAAGTGTGTACTGCCAGGAATTCAACCCTCCAGGATCGTGGTATGAAGGGAATGCGGCGGCTATCTGTATTTTTGAAATGTCAGACGGCTCCGTATTCTGTTATCAGGGCTCATGGTGTGCAGAAGGCGCGCCTACGTCCTGGGAAGCCTCATGGCGAGTCCAGGGGGAACGGGGGGCAGCGATCTGGGATGGCCGGGATATGCCGTATGCCGAGATTATCGGTGGCGGTGAAGCTGCCGGACAGTTCCTCAATGAATATGAGCGGGTAGAAGGGCCGGCTGTGCAGATGGAGGAGACCTTCCATCAGGGCTGTCTCGAAGAGATGTTCCGCTCGCTTGCGGAGCAGCGCCCAGCCGAGACCGACTGCCGCGACAACCGCTATAGTATGGCGATGGTGCTTGGCGCTTTGGAGAGTGCGCGGACAGGCAGCAAGCTGGACATTGCCGAATTCATCCGGAATGCCGAGCGGAATGTGCCGGATAAATAAAATGTGCGGAAGAGGGAAGGGCAGCCGACCGGCGGCTCTTTTCTTTTGTGAAAGATAGGAAATCAGCGATTCTCTAAGAAACTTGTAACTGGTTACTGGTAGTGCTGGAACAAGACGAGTAGCGTGATGCGGACTGAGAATCCGTTATGCAAAATAAGTCACATAAATCCATCTGAATCTGACAATGCTGTATTCCTGATTACTCCAATTGAGATTACAATGAATACCAGGGTAGTGGATGCTAATCAAGGAGTGATCCGGTTGAATGAACCATTAAGAGTAGTGATTGGAAGCGGAGGTAGTCCGCACAACAAAGGATGGCTGCATACGGAAGAAACGGAACTGAATCTGCTGCGTGAAGCGGACTGGTCTAAGAAATTCAGCCCCGGCTCCCTGAAGGTCGTTCTTGCCGAACATGTCTGGGAGCATCTGACCTATGAGGAAGGTGTGCAGGCAGCCTGCAACTGTTATACCTATCTGGCTCCAGGCGGATATATCCGCTGTGCTGTTCCGGACGGATTCTTCCCGGATGAAGCTTATCAGAACATTGTGCAGATCGGCGGGCCGGGACCCCTGGACCATCCTGCTGCCTCTCACCGGATCGTACATACTTATATTACTCTGCAGAAGATGTTCACTGCCGCAGGGTATCAGGTTAAACTGCTGGAGTACTGTGATGAATCCGGCCAATTTCATGAATTTCCCTGGGATGAGCGCGGCGGTTTCATCTACCGGTCCAAGCGTTTTGATCACCGTAATACGGAGGGGAAGTTAGGTTTTGTTTCATTAATTGCAGATGCAGTTAAAGTGTGAGACTTGTATTTAAAAGTAACAAATAGGCTGATCCGGTAGCAGAGAAATCTGCGTATGGATCAGCCTTTTTGCGTTCTTAATAACTAATGCCGGTTAGAACCCTTTATACTGCGGCTCTTCTTTCTCGATTTCGGCTACGCGGCCTTCCACCTGCTGGACAATCTGCAGCGTCTGCTCTGCAGCATTGGTGAACAGGGTTTTGGCTTCCTCGTTCTGGGTTTCCATGGCGAACTGCTCAAGACTGGCTTGGGCGCTCTTCAGCGAAGCTACGCAGGTTTTGACCTGTGATGCAACAGTCATTGGATCATTACCTCCTCGGGTCTGGGTTGGAACAGAATCTCACAGTGTAGTATCCGCATCCCTTAGCAGGACATACAGGTAACAAATCCCATTTGGCAGATAGTCTGTGCGCCCATTTGGCAGCAGGAATTTATTCTCTTGGTTATTTTCCGCCTGTTTTGACAAATAATGAAGCTGATGCGATATATGCGGGTAATGAATAACTTTACAGGAGGTTTTACGAATGCCGGAAGCACTGGAGGTCATTCTTCGGACAATTTTTGCTGTAGTAGTGCTTTTCTTCCTTACTAAAATACTGGGGAAGCGTCAGGTTTCACAGCTGTCTTTTTTCGAATACATTACGGGAATTACTATAGGCAGCTTGGCAGCATATATCTCGCTGGATACGGACAAAACCTGGCACCTCGGCCTGATTGCACTAATTGTCTGGGTTGCCTTCTCGTTCGGAATTGAATTCCTTCAGATCAAGAGCAAGAAAGCGCGGGATTTCATTGATTTCAAATCGACCGTACTGATCAAAGACGGTAAGATCCTGGAAGACAATATGAAGAAGGAGCGTCTGTCGACGGACGAGCTGCTGGAGGAGCTGCGCAAAAAGGATGTCTTCAAAGTGGCTGATGTTGAATTTGCCATTATGGAGTCGGACGGTGCGATCAATGTGCTGCTCACCCGTGAGAATCAGCCGCTTACACCCAAGCATCTTGGGATTAAGGTTGCTCCAGAGAGAGAGACTCAGGCTGTGATTATGGACGGCGAAATTATGGATGAACCGCTCGATACCCTGAATCTGTCGCGCGGCTGGCTGGAGGGGGAACTTGGTAAGCTTGATCTGAGCGTGGAGAATGTATTCCTGGGCCAGGTAGACTCTTACGGCGAGCTTACCGTAGATCTGTACACGGATAATGTGGAGGTTCAGCAGCCGCAGGACAAGCCCCAGCTGTATGCGCTGCTTAAGAAATGCGAAGCCGATCTGGAGCTGTTCAGCTTGTCAACGAAGCATAAAGAAGCCAAGCAGATGTACGAAAATTGCTCAGAACAGCTGCAGACCTTGCTGAAGAAGCTGAAGCCTTTTATCCAAAATTGACACCAAATATTGATTGAAGCTAAGACCCCACATAGTGGGGTTATTTCCTATGCACATCGCTGTGAATCCAGAAGAGTCCGGCGGAAAATTCATAGAAAATTCTATAATTCAAAGAAATACAATAAAATGGTTCTGAAACCTCTGTACAATTACAAATATTTACTTATAGTGGAGATTAGATTGGCTGCTGCGAAAAAGAACACAAAGCAGTGATCTGCATAGTCGGGCAAAGGGAGGAACGCCATGGCGTATAGCTGCTGCACTTAGACAGACAAGTTTTCGTTGGAATTGCAACCGTAATGCAAACGCTGCAAATGGTTATTAAATAATCCAATACTTTGGAGGTTAATGTTAACGTGAAAATAAAAAAGCGATTTACTTATGCTTTAATGATTGCGCTTTCTTCAGTGCTCGTCTTGGGCGGGCTGCAATGGGGCATACCTTCAGCTGCTGCGGCAAGTCTGTTCAATGATGATTTTGAATCCGGCAGTGCAGGCAGCTGGACCAGTACCACAGGTACATGGTCTGTGATTCAGGATGGCAGCTCCAAGGTATATTATCAATCTGCCAGTACAGAAGGCCGCACCTCCGCAGGCAGCAGCACATGGACTGATTATAGCGTGCAAGCGGATGTGAAGGTGGATAACTTCAACGGAAGCAACCGGACTTATGTGTGCGGGCGGTATACGGACGGGAACAACTACTACGCAGCTTCTTTGTCGAACAGCAATGGCGGCACACTCGAAATCCGCAAAAAAGTCTCGGGTTCGAGCACAACGCTGGCCTCCAAAGACTTCGCGGTTTCTACAGGCACTGTGTACACAGTGAAGCTTGAGCTGAGTGGAGATTCAATAAATATGTATGTGAATAATGTGCTGCAATTAAATGCACACGATAACAATTTGACTGCCGGAGGCATTGGCCTTGTTGCTTACAAGACTTCAGTCAAATTCGACAATGTCGTAGTCAACGGGGCAGGTTCCACGGTTCCGACCGCTGCACCATCCGCAACACCAGCAGCGACAGCAACCGCAAGTCCAACTACCGCCCCCACAGCTACTGCGACTTCAGCACCTACGGCAACCCCAGTAAGTACACCAACAGCAACAGTAACACCGAGCACAGCACCAACTCCAGTTCCTACGGCCGCCCCGACGCCAACGGTAACACCGGTATCAGGAAGCCTGTATGTTGCACCCAACGGGGCAGCCGGTAATCCGGGTACAATTGGCAGTCCGACGACACTCTCTTCGGCACTTACCAGAGTGGCTGCCGGAGGAACAATTTACATGCGCGGAGGTACCTACTCCTTCACAGCTCCGGTAACGGTTGAGCGGGAGAACAGCGGAAGCTCCGGGCTGCGCAAGAACCTGGTGGCCTATGGAAGTGAGAAGCCGGTACTGGATTTCTCAGGAGAGACCTTTGCTTCTACTGAGCGCGGCCTGCAGATATTCGGACACTACTGGAATGTAAAGGGCCTTGAAGTGAAAGGGGCAGGAGATAACGGTATCTTCATCGGCGGTAACTACAACATTATCCAGAATGTTGAGGTTCATCATAACCGGGACTCCGGGCTGCAAATCAGCCGCTATTCCTCTACCTTGTCTAACATGGCCGATTGGCCCAGCTATAACCAGATCATCGGCGTGTATTCCCATGACAACTTCGATCCGGATAATGGCGAGGATGCTGACGGATTTGCCGCCAAGCTGACGATTGGACCCGGGAATGTGTTCGACTATTGCATCTCGGCCTGGAACACAGATGACGGCTGGGATCTCTATACCAAATCGGATACCGGCCCTATTGGTGTGGTCACGATCAAGAACAGCATTGCATATAAGAATGGCCAGACCTCGGACGGAAACAGCACAGCGAACAGTGACGGCAACGGCTTCAAGCTTGGCGGTGAAAAGATTGCTGTCAATCACATCGTGTTGAACAGCATCGCTTTTCAGAACAAAAAACACGGGTTCACCTACAACAGCAATCCAGGTTCCATTCAAATGACCAATAATACCTCGTGGAGCAATGGTCAGAGCAATTTTGCCTTTGATACAGGAACTCATCAGTTTACGAATAATCTGAGTTTTGCCGGCGCTTCCAGCGATAAGACCAGCGGAACGGATATCCTCAGCACCAATGTATGGTGGAAAAGCAATGCCAGCACCAATGCCAAAGGCCTAAGCGCAAGCAGTAGTGATTTTGTCAGTCTTACACCTTCGGTCGTGAGAAATGCGGACGGTTCGTTCAGCCTCGGCAGCTTTCTGAAGCTGGCCGCCGGAAGTGATCTGATCGGATCAGGTACGCCAAGCGGTACGAACATCGGCGCTACGTTTCAATAAGCCGGATAACAGGACGGATTTCCATTTCCGGCCGGCAGCGGTATACTATAATCGGTTTCATAGGATCTAATTTGCTATAGGGAGGATGCTGCCGATTATGGAATATGTGAAGCTGGGAACAACGGGACTGGATGTATCACGGATTTGTCTGGGGTGTATGAGCTACGGGGTGCCGGAGCGCGGAACTCATCCCTGGTCACTGAATGAGCAGGAGAGCCGGCCGTTTATCCGCAAAGCGCTGGAGCTGGGCATCAACTTCTTCGATACGGCCAACATTTATTCTGACGGTACCAGCGAAGAGATTGTCGGACGTGCGCTCAAGGATTTCACCTCCCGTGATGAGGTAGTCATTGCTACTAAGGTGCATGGTAAAATGCGCCCGGGCCCCAATGGCGGAGGCCTGTCGCGTAAGGCTATTATGAGCGAGATCGACCATAGCCTGAAGCGGCTGGGGACGGATTATGTGGATTTGTACCAGATTCACCGCTGGGATCCGTCGACACCGGTTGAAGAAACGATGGAAGCGCTGCATGATGTGGTGAAGGCGGGCAAAGCACGCTACATCGGAGCATCCTCGATGTCTGCCTGGCAGTTTCTGAAGGCACTGCATGTGGCGGAGCGGCACGGCTGGACACGATTCGTATCGATGCAGAATTATGTAAATCTGCTGTATCGTGAGGAAGAACGGGAAATGCTGCCGCTGTGCAAAGCGGAAGGGATCGGAGTGATTCCCTGGAGTCCGCTGGCCCGCGGGCGGCTGACCCGGGACTGGCAGGAGACGAGTACCCGATCGGAAAGTGACCAATTTGCTAAGCTGCTGTACTCCCGGACGGAGGAAGCCGACCGCCTTGTGGCGCTGAGAGTGAAGGAGATTGCTGAAGAACGGGGTCTTCCGCGTGCCCAGGTTGCACTAGCCTGGGTCCTCCAGAAGAAGCCGGTCACAGCACCGATTGTCGGTGCGACCAGCATGAGCCATCTGGAGGATGCTGCTGCAGCGGTATCGGTTACGCTCAGTCCGGAAGATGTACTCCGTTTGGAGGAGCCTTATATTCCTCATCCTGTGATGGGCTACTAAGGACAGATACAGCAACGATAATACACTGTTTAATGAAGGAGCCGGGATGATCCGGCTCCTTTTTTAATGAAATTTATATATTTTGGGGCCCGCATAGTGGGGCTATTGCGCTTAGGGGGCATAAATTCAGGGTGTTCTGGCACACTAAGGAAGATTCTCTATAACCGGAAGGAGGCAGGCAGGGTGCCGGACAAGAATATACTGGAGCTCATCAAAGAACAGCTCACGGATTGCAGCGATGCTGTATACCAGTCGATACATGTGTACGGACACGCCTGCATGCTGATCTATATACCTGCCATCGTGGACATGCTCAGCCTGCAGGAGTTTGTTGCCAGCCCGCTGAAATCAGAGGCTAACAGTGAACCGGACTGGCTGCAATTCATGGAGCGTCTGGACCGCGGCTCAGCCTTTGCGATTCCTTATATGAAGGCTTTTCATCCGGACAGGGCCGTGGAGCTGATTGTCAGCGGGAATCCGGTTCTCTGTATTGAAGGACTGCCGTATGTCTATTATTTCGAAATTACCCAGTATCAGAAGAGGGCAGTGTCCGAATCGCAGAACGAGCTGGTGGTCATTGGACCCCAGGAGGCTTTTATCGAGGATGTTCAGACGAATCTGTCCTTGCTGCGGCACAAGATCAAGCATGCCGATCTGAAGACCAAACATTTCTCGATCGGCAGATACACCAAAACCGATGTATATCTGGTTTATATCGAAGGGCTCTGTAAGCCGGAAATCCTGGCTGAAATGGAAGAGAAACTAAATAATCTCTCAGTCGACGGAATTCTGGGCATCAGCTATTTGGCTGAGCATATGCGCCAGGGGCATTTTTCACCTTTTCCAATCTATCAATATACAGAACGTCCCGACTCTGTAGCCGCATCGTTGATGGAGGGCAGAATCAGCATATTGCAGGACGGTACCCCGTCGGCATTACTGGCACCTGTAACTTTCTTTGCGCTCCTGCAATCCTCTGAGGATTATTACCAGAACTTCTATGCCGGCAGCTGGATCCGGCTGGTCCGCTTCTTTTTCTCGCTGATATCGATGATTCTGCCTTCTTTATATGTGGCGATCACAACCTTCCACGCACAGATTATTCCGTCCAACCTGCTGATCACCATTGCTGCCGCCCGTGAGAATATCCCTTTCTCCGCACTGACGGAAGCTTTGCTCATGGAACTTACTTTCGAAGCACTGAGAGAAGCAGGGACCCGCATTCCGAAGCCGGTTGGCCAGACTGTCTCTATTATCGGCGGTATTGTCATAGGGCAGGCTGCGGTACAGGCGGGAATTGTCTCAGCACCCATGGTCATTGTAGTTTCCATTACGGGTATCGCCTCCTACATCATCCCCCATCTTGAGCTTGGATTGACCTTCAGGCTGCTGCGTTTCGTGCTCCTGATTCTGGGGGGGACGATGGGACTGATTGGTGTCTTCATCGCCGTTTTTATCATATATGGCCATCTGGCTAATCTAAAATCGTTTGGCACTCCCTTTCTCCAGCCAGTGGCTCCGCTGGTTCTGGAAGACTGGAAGGATACCGTGGTCCGTGTTCCGTCCCAGTATATGACGGAGCGCAGCTCCTCCTATACCGACAGGAAGAATAAAAGGAGACAGAAGCAATGAAGCCCCTCAAGCTGATCCTTGTGTTAGTGCTGCTTTTGAATCTGACCGGCTGCTGGTCCAAGCTGGAACTCGACGAATTGACCTTTGTATTTGGCTTGTTTATTGATGTTGGTGAGGAACCCGGAACGGTTGAGGTGACTATCAGTTCGCCGCTCCCGAACCGTCTGGATTCAGGCGCACAAGGGGGCGCGGCTGGAGACGGAAAGAGCTACTCTATGGTATCCAAGACTGCACCGACCATTCCGGAAGCTATCCTGCTGATTCAGAAGGATTTGTCACGCAAAATGGAGGCTTCACATCTCAAGATTATTGTACTGGGCAAACAATATGCCAAGCAGGGGATAGGAGATATGCTGGAATGGTTCCAGCGGCAGCCTGAGAATTCTCTCGGAACCTATATTATGGCTGCTCCAGGCAAGGCTAAGGAGATCCCGATGCTGACACCGGTCTTCGAGCAATTGCCCGATCAGGTGCTTAATAATATGGCCAGGCAAAAGATTCTGTTCAGCACAACAATCAGAGACTGCATACTGTCGGAATCCTACCATATGGGCTATGCCATGAATTATTTATCTTTCGGCAAAAAAAGTGAAACTTCCGAGCAGGGGAAAACGGAATATTGGTGCGGGGTAGACGGTGTGATGCTGTTTCAGGATAAGAAGATGAAGGCCATACTGAAGGTGAAAGAGGGTAGAGCCTTGGCTTGGGCAGCAGATCATTATGTTCAATCTGTAAATTCGTTTGCTTGGGATGATGACGGCAAGGGGACTGCCACTGCGTATTTTCTGAATGACAAAACCTCCTCCTCTGTCAAGATGACTCCTGAAGGGCCAGAATTCCATGTGAAGCTAAAAGGCCGGGCGAGTATAACCTCTTTCAAGGATTCCAAACAACGTAAAGCGGACCAGCTCAGCCATCTGCTTAAGACCAAACTTCAGGAGAAAGCGGTAAAGGAAGTTTCGGAGACGCTGGAAAATGTGCAGAAGGCGGGAATAGATGTACTTCAGCTCGGTATGCTGCTGGAATGGAATTATCCGGAAGAATGGAAACGTCTGCGTGATCACTGGGAGGATTATTACAGCAGGGAGGCCCGGATCAAGGTGACAGCTGATTTTAAAATTGCGGATTTTGGTTCGGAGAAATAAGGGGGCGAAGGAGGAAATATGCGGACATCTAAATGGCAAATGACTCGGTTCTCGATTGTATACCTTGGCTCTCAAAGTACGATGTTTCTGATTCCCGGTCTCATTGAAACCTCATCCTATCAAGGATGGATAAGCCTGATTCTTGGCGGTTTCCTTGGGCTGATTCTGTTATATTTCACGATCATGGTGGGAAAGCTCAAGCCGGGAATAGGCTGGGTTGAGTTCGGGGCAGAAATTATGGGGAAGTGGCTGCATGGAATCATAGTGATTCTGCTCTTGTGCTGGTGTATTTATTACGTATCATATGATATACACAATTTCGCACTGTTCTTCGGAGGCAATTATTTGCGCGGAACTCCCCCGCTTTTTATTATACTTGTTGTAGGTCTGGTCATTATGTACACCGCTCATCTGGGTTTTGCCTCTATGGTGTATATGTCGGAAGGCATTGCTCTGATCTGCATTGTCTTCGCCATTCTAAGTACGTATTTATTCATCCAGCATGCAGAATATTCTATGCTTCCGGCATTTATCCATTATCATGACCCGCGCATCGTCATTAAGGATTCGATTACGGTGATGTCCTGGTTTGGCGAATGGGTTGTGTTTCTTTTTGTTGCCCCGGAGCTTAAGATCAGCAATAAGATCATGAAGCCACTAAGTTTGGGGGGGATCACTGTGATACTGATTGTTCTGATAGTATGGCTTATGACCATGCTGAATTTCGGCCCGTATCTCGGGAAGGAACTGCAGTTTCCCTTCCTGCAGATGATCCGCAGTTCCTCGAATGATGATCTCCTGGGAAACTCTGATCCGATTCTGATTGGCATATGGTCGTCCTCAATGTTCATTCACAGCTCTTTTATGATCTATGTTGCTTATAAATGCGCCTTGTATCTTACCAGACAAAAAGCAAAAAAAATTATGATTCCGCTCCTGACGGTCTGTTCCATTACAATTGCATTTGTATACTCGATGAATGTGGCCGTATATTACCACAATTATTATTCTTTCAATACGAGTATTTTTTGGCTGATTGTGGAGTTTATACCGGTGTACTATTTTATCGTAGCATGGGTACGCTCGAAGTCCGGCAAGCAGCTGAAATGACTGTTGATTCTCCCAATTATATAATGTAGACGCTTTCTGGTATGATTAAGCTATAGTACATACCTTTTTTTGGAATAGGATGGTGTCATTATACATGAATCTTCAAGAAGCATCTGCTCTAATTGAATCGATAAGGGGAAATTTGGCTAAGGTTATTGTCGGAAAAGAAGATGGTGTAAACCTGCTGCTGACAGCTTTGCTCGCAAATGGTCATGTACTCCTGGAGGATGTGCCCGGAACAGGCAAAACGCTGCTTGCCAAAACACTCGCCCGCTCGCTGGACTGCACATTCAAGCGGATTCAATTCACGCCCGACCTGCTGCCTTCTGACTTAAGCGGCATCAACTACTACAACCAGAAAAGCGGGGAATTTCAATTCCGTCCAGGTCCGGTATTCGCCAGTATTCTGCTCGCTGATGAGATTAACCGGGCCACTCCGCGTACCCAGTCAAGCCTGCTGGAATGTATGGAGGAGCGGCAGATTACCATCGACGGTGTGACTCATGAGCTGCAGCGGCCGTTTCTGGTCATCGCCACGCAGAATCCGATTGACAGCCAGGGGACGTTCCCGTTGCCGGAGGCACAGCTCGACCGGTTCTTAATGCGGATTACAACAGGGTACCCCACATTTAATGAAGGGGTTCATATTCTGCAGCGGTTCCGCCAGAACAACCCGCTGGAGGATACCGGTGCGGTTGCAGGTGCAGAGGAAATTCAAGAGATGCAGCGGCTTACCGCTGGTATTAATGTAAGTGATGAACTGCTGGCGTATATGATCAGTGTGGTCGAGGCTACACGTAAATCTCCTGCTGTCCGGCTGGGTGCGAGCCCCCGGGCAGGCTTCGCCCTCCTGCGTGCTTCGCAGGGATATGCTCTGATTCAAGGGCGGAATTATGTTATTCCGGATGATATTAAGTCTGTGGCCGTTCCGGTGCTTGCACACCGGCTAATCCTTCAGCGCGGACCCGGAGTCCGCGAGGGGCAATCGGCAGAGGTCGTGCTACAGGTGCTGCGCGAGGTGGAGGTTCCGGCGGAGGCTGCTGTCCTGTCCAGAGGCGGAAGGGTGGAATGAGCCATGTCGCTGCCGTGGTTCATTGCAAGCACGCTGTTTCTGCTGTTGTTCGTCTCTGTTATATACGACCGTAACGCACTTAAGAAGGTCACATATACCCGCTATTTCTCGGCCAAGGCCGTATATGCAGGAGAGCAGGTGGAGATGGTCGAGGAGATCATGAATAAGAAGCTGCTTCCCCTGCCTTGGCTGCGTCTGGAATCCAGTATCGCCCGGGGGCTTGAGTTCGGCTCCCAGGAGAATCTGGGCATCAGCAGCGGTGAGATCTCACAGAATCATGTCAGCCTGTTCTTTCTCAGGTCTTACCGCCACATCAAACGCCGGCATAACGTGATCTGCCGGGAGCGCGGATTGTTTCTTCTGGAGACCGCGACGATGACCACAGGGGATCTCTTCGGGATGAGCCGCAAATCGAAGACCTTCCCGCTGCAGCTGGAGCTGCTTGTCTACCCGGGGCTGCTTCAATTTCATGAGCTTCCGCTGCCGGTGCACAGCTGGCTCGGCGAGCTGCCCGTCAAGCGCTGGATTGTAGAAGATCCGTTCCTTACTGCAGGTACCCGCGAGTACAGTGCAGGGGATTCCCTGGCTTCGATCAACTGGAAAGCGACAGCCCGGACAGGAAGCATGCAGGTGCATCAGAAGGATTTCACGGCCGATTCACGGCTTGTAATCTGCCTGAACGTGGAGATCAGCGATTCCATGTGGCGGACCGTAACCGATGTGGAGCGGATCGAGCTAGGCATCCGGTATGCGGCGACCGTGGCTGAATATGCCATCAGCCATGGCATTGAGACCCGGCTGCTCAGCAACGGAAGGCTGGACGGTGGCGGGGCAAGAGATCCGGTGGATACTTGGCCGATATCACAGGCTGAAGAATTCCTTGGCATGCTGGCCAGACTGAATCTGGACAGAACATTGCCAATGAGCAGGCTGATGGAGATTGAAGCAGAGAAGGATGAAGGCGATACGGATTATCTGATCATTACCTGTCACCGGGGGGCGGAACTGCAGGATGCCGCTGCGGTATTGAGCTTCATGGGGAATGGAGTAGAATGGCTGGATATTCCGGAAGAAGGCGGTGCAGCGCTATGAAACTCCGTTTCTCATCTTCATTCCAGGCCAACCTTGCGCTATGGATTACTGCTTTCATAGACTGGCTGCTGCTTCTGCCTGTCTGGCTGGCGCTGCAGACTTATCTGCAATCGGGTGAAGCAGCGGTACGGTGGATTTACCTATTACCGCTGCTGGTTGCAGGCGGTGTACTGCTGCGGCATAGATGCAGCCGGTTATGGCAGCAGCTGCTGGCGGCGCTGCTGCTGGGTCTCTTGACCGGACTGATAAGCAGCACACTGACACTCCCGGGCATACCGCTGGTAGCGGGTGCCACAGTCTGTGCGTATCTTGGCATGACTACAGCTTCACGGGTGAACCGATTCAGAATCTATCTGGCCGGAATCACAATCTATTTCATTGGTTCAATAGCCTTCTCCCAGATTCCGGAGCTTCAGGCTAATGTGACTATATTAACCTGGAGCGGAAGCTTATGCCTGGTGCTGGCACTGATTGACTCCAACAGCAGCCATCTGCGCTACAGCTCCTTAAACAGTGATTCTGCACGTCTGCCTGAAGGCCTGCGGCGGCATAACCGCCTGTATCTGGCGGGATTCATTGTCCTGGCGGCAGTCCTGGCGGCGGGCGGCGGCAAAACGGTGGGTATGCTGCTGTGGAATGCGGTGAGGCTCTTCTTCACCTGGCTCAGCCGGCTATCCTCCGGTGCAGAGGAACCTCCGCCGGAGGAGGCTCCTCCACAAGCCATTCAGGAATTCCCGGCAGCGGAAGCCGGTGAACCTGGCATTCTGGCCGCAATTCTTAACATTGGCTTCTATATTATAGGTGCAGCTGCAATAGTTGTGGTGCTGTATTACGGAGTACGCTGGCTATACAGAAATACCGGTGGACTGCTCCGCAGAGCAATGGACTGGCTGTTGACAGTGCTGCGCAGAGAATCGCCTGCAGCTGCTGCCGGTTATCAGGATGAAGAGACCAGCCTGTTCACTTGGGAGCAGACTGTTCAGGGCTTCAGGGATTACTTTCGTACCAGGCTTACACCATCCAGCCGCCGGGACCGGTGGGAGACGATGGACGGAAGCCGGGCACGCATCCGCTGGCTCTATCGTCATTGGCTCCGCGCCAAGCATACTGACGGGTATGAGGTGAAGGCATATCTGACGCCTCAGGAGACGGCTGCCGATGTGGCAGCATGGTCGGAAGGACAGAAGCGGCAGCGCAAATACCCGGGCAGCGAAGGGGAAGCCTATAACCGCCTGCTTGCATTTTATAATAAAGCCAGATATGCAGATGAGGAACAGTCAGACCTCACTGAGCTCTCTGCTGAAGAGATTACGGCACTTAAAGAACAGTTGAAGCTGTAGCTAATCCTGCAGGAAGGAGAAATAGGGATGACCCCATATTTACGAGGCGAGCTGGCCAAAGAGGCCGGAGTAAACATAGAAACGCTCAGGTATTATGAGAAATACGGGCTGATTCCGCAGCCTCAGCGCACGTCCAGCGGATACCGGATGTATCCGGAGGAAGCGCTGGAAAGGATCGCTTTTATTCAGAATGCGAAAGCTTGCGGTTTCACTCTGCGTGAGATCAAAAAAGCTTTGGTCAAATCTGCAGACGGCAGTATCGGAATACCGGATTTTATTACAGTTATTGAGAGTAAAATGGCTGCTGTTGATCTGGAGATTGCCAAACGGCACAAGACCCGCACAAAGCTGGAAGAATTGAAGAGCAGCCTCCTTACACAGGACAGGCATCCGGGTGTTCAGGAGACTCTTGATATCTTGAACATGAAAGGCTGAACCGGCGGGAATTTAATCTGAGATAGCCACTTGACCCTGTACTCCGGTACAGGGTTTATATTGAGTCTATGAACGATTAAGAGGAGGAATGAACCGTTATGTTATGCCCTAGTGTTACTCCAGCCGGACAACTGCAGGCCATTTCCAACCAGTTGAAGCACAATAAACCCTATCCGGGACAACCGGCCCAAGAGATCCGCGCTGCCCTTGCGGAATCCGCCGGACAACTGCCTGTGCTAAACGGTGTGCAGGTTGAGCAGGTAAAGACAGAGAGGTTCAGTGGGGAGTCGGTCAGAACTGCTGGGAAAAAGGATGCGCATTGGGATACAAAGGTAATTCTGTATTTCCACGGCGGAGGGTTTGTGGCCGGCAGCTGTGCAGTCTACCGGGATCTGGCCGCCAGGCTCTCGGCCGCCAGCGGAATTGCGGTGCTTACTGTGGAATACCGGCTGGCTCCGGAATTCCGTTATCCGGCTGCGGGTGAAGATTGCCTGTCTGCGTACCTGTGGCTGCTGGACCAGGGCTTCAAGCCCGGGCATATCATATTTGGCGGAGATTCCGTAGGTGCCACGCTTGCCCTTATGACGCTGATCTCTCTGCGGGATGAAGGGAAGCCGCTTCCGGGCGGCGCATTCCTGCTCTCGCCTCATGGAGATCTAGTTCATTTGGACGGAGAGTCTTATACGAGCCGGGCGGATAGAGATCCGACCGGAAGCCGGGAGACTAATCAGCGTATTCTGGAAGATTATCTTGGGGAGTATGCCGGGGAAGCTCCTGCACTATTATCACCGCTGAGACAAGACCTCACTGGATTGCCGCCTCTGTTCATTCAAGTAGGTGATCACGAGGTTCTGCTGAGCGATGCCGAGCGGCTGGCCGGTAAGGCACTAGAGGAGGGGACACCCGCCAAGCTGGAAGTGTGGGAGAACATGTGGAGTGTGTTTCAGATGCTGGCTGCGCTGCTGCCTGAAGCGCAGCAGGCGATTCATCATATTGGCGAATATGTAAAAGAGACGCTGAAGCTGGAAGCTGAAGTATAAGGGTTCAAAACAGTAGGCGCAGCAGCATCAGCGCCAGGATGCCGGTGACTACGGTTCCGAGCAGGCTGCGGGTTTTGACGGCTACCCAGAAGGAGGGCAATGCCGCGATCAGCTCCACATTCGTGGAAAGGCCGGCGAACCTGCCGTCTGTTACGAATAGTTCCTGGGCGACCAATGCAGCCATTACCGCAATTGGTACAAAGCTTAACCAACGCATCCCCCAGTCCGGAATGGAGATCCGGCTAAGCAGCATAAGCGGAAGAACGCGCGGGATGAAGGTAACGAGTGCAGCGCCCAGGATAATGAAGAAGATGTCCAGTCTTATTTCCATTGTTCAATCACCATTCCAATCGTAGAGGCTATAAGAGCTGCCGCAATTACGCCCATGCTGGGCGACCACAGAATAGAGACCAGAACGGCAACAATGACAGCTATGAAGCCGACGGTAATGTCCAGCAGATATTTGCGCCGTGCCATGACCGTCAGTACCAGCAGTCCGATGAACATGGCGGGCAGAGCGAAATCCAGCCCCCACTTCTCCGGACTGGATATCCACTGTCCGAGGAAGGCGCCGGCGATATTGGCCAGGAACCAGTTCAGATAGGCTGTGATATTAAGCCCGTGCATCCATTTCTCGCTGATCCGCTTCCTGGAGGCGCTCTTCTGGATGGCTACCCCGAAGGTCTCATCGGTAAGCAGTGATCCAATCAGCAGATTGCGCAGCGGATTCAAATGGCGGAAGTACGGCGATATCGCCGCGCTCAGCAGCAGATGACGCAGATTGACCAGCAGAATTGTGATGATGATGCTGGAGGCGCTGCTTCCGGCCGCAATCATTCCTGCGGCGATAAACTGGGCTGATCCGGCATAAAGAATAATGGAGATCATGGCAATTTCGGCAATGGAGAGGCCGGCAGTTTTCTCCACGACACCTGCTGCAAAGCCAATGCTTAGATAGCCGAGCAGAGTAGGGAGGCAGTCTTTGACCCCTTGCAGGAAGGTGTCATTCCCCTCCGGTACCTCTAGGGCATCCCGCTGCAGGCGGCCATTCGCCGGAGACTCCTGTTGTATGAATTCTGGCTTCACGGATTCACTCGCTCCTCTATATTCCAAACTATTCATTTCCAAGCTATGTATAGCATCACATATAAACTTGTAATAACCGCTTTGGTAAACCGCTTGCTGAAGGTTTGACAGTGACCGGTCACGGTATATCAGGTATGCTTAATTGTACTTTGTACATCTAAATCACCTGATTTACTAGTGTTTAAGCGTTTAGTTGTATTTCGTGCAATTAAACTGCCCTATGTAGAGGGGTGCTCGCCCATTCGGGCAAATTTAGTTGTACAGACTACAGTTATTAGAGGCAAACATGCTTTTTCTCTGTTTTTTAATTGCACATAATACAACTATCACTAACTTCCACGTTGAAACTGAATATGAATTTCAGTTTTTAATATCTAATAATTCACAGCGAATTGCAAGGAAATTCTATATTTCATATGCTGCAATGCCCTCGCTCGTTTCGGTACCGGGCAGCTTGCAGCAGCAAAAGGGTTCCGCTATCCACAGAGCAATCTGCGGCGGCGGAACCCTTTTATATTGATTTAGTCATGCCTAAGCTTAAAAGGAATTGTTATTCCAGCACCAGAACGCCATATCCATCCAGCGTATAACTTCCCGTGAGGGTTTGCCCGCTTAGCAGATCCGTTCTGGATTCCTTAAGCACGATCTCTGCCGGTTCTTCACTATAGTTAAGCAGGAAGGTGAGTCCTGCAGCGGCATCTCCCTCAGAAGCGCGGATCTGCAGCTCAATCTCCGGCGGCAATTCCAGCCATTCGGCAGCTGGTGAATTCAGTCCCAAACTTCCGATCATTTGCAGCACGGCCTGCTCATTGAATACAGCCCCGTAGTACCAGACTTCCCCCTTGCCGCGCTTGTTGCGGGTTACCGCCGGTTTGCCGGCATAATAATCGGTAGCGTAGGTTCCCATAACCTCGACACTGTCCTCTTCCACATGAAGAATATCATTGAAAGCATCCGCACCCGTAAGCGTCCCTGGATTATTCGTCCATCGGATCGAGGTAGGCTGACGTGTTCCTTTGACCATAGTGAACTCTTCCACGGTTACACCGCACATCTCCTGGGCTGCTCCGGGAAAAGGCCGCATATAACATTGTCCGGTGGTATCCTTGTATCCGGTGCGGCAGCCGAAGATCAGCTTCCCGCCTTGCTGTACATATTGATCCAGCAGGGCCGCTGTGTCGTCACTCATAATGGCCGGATGCGGGTAGACCAGCACCTCGTAACGCACAAGCTCCGCAAGCGTTGTATTGCTGCGCATATACAGAACATCATTGGGGATATGCTTCCGCTGCAGTGCCTTGAACCATTCCTTGTTGCTCTGCCACATGAATGGCCCGTGCCAGATGTCATATTCCCCGTCCCACTCATTATCATAATCCCGCACGATGGCGATATTAGCCTGAGTCCGGCTGCCGATGAAGGCTTTGCCGATCTTTGCCAGCTCCTTGCCGATCAACTCAGCTTCCTTCACGCGCCGGTTAGGCTGGTTATGATAGTCATTCAAGCCGTGCCAATAGATTTCGTTCCCCATAGTAGCTGTCCGCCAGCGGAAATAGAGCAGCATATCCGCACCATGGGCGATAGACTGGTAAGTCCACAGCCGCATCTGCCCGGGCTTCGGAGAAGGCATATCCATCCGGTTGACCCAACCGCCGGGTCCCGACTGCTGTTCCATCACACAGAAGTTGCTGCTGACCGAGCGGACCGCAGAGAGTGACAGTCCCCAGCCGCGGTCACGCAGCGGGTTCACCTCTGCCGGATCATAGTAAATGGTCGAGAATTGCGGATATGAATCATAGCTGAAGAAGTCCAGCAGCTCGTCATTCAGTTCATGGCTGTCCAGATGTCCGAATAGGCCGTTCGTAGTCACCCACTGGTCAGGTGCCAGTTCACGGAGGATATCCGCCTGGATTTTGGCAAAATAAATCGTGTTATAAGAGATGAAACGCTTCTCATCCAGTGCCTGATGCGGATTGGGCTGGTTAGGCGAGGGGGTTGGCCGGGTCAGATAGACCTGTGACCAGCGGGTATAGGTCTGATTCCAGAACACAGTACCCCAGGCTTCATTCAGCTTATCCAGTGTCACATATTTATCCTGAAGCCACGTCCGGAAGGCAAGATGGTCACTCTCCGAGTAGAACACATTTACCTCACAGTTCAATTCATTATCGATCTGCCAGCCGGTCACTCCGGGGTGACTGCCGTAATGCTCTGCAAGCTTAGTCACAATTCTGGCGCAGAGCTCACGGTATTTGGGGCTGCTGTAATTATAATGACGGCGCATGCCATGCTGCATCGTCACACCTTCATGAGTCACATTTAATACCTCAGGATATTGCTCGGTTAGCCAGGCGGGCGGAGTGGCAGTAGGTGTTCCCATAATCACCTTCAGCCCGTAGCTGTGCGCCAAATCTATAGCACGGTCAAACAGGCCGAATTGAAATTGACCTTCTTCCGGCTCAAATACCGACCAGGCGAACTCGCCCAGACGTACAATAGTGAATCCGGTTTCAACCATACGGCGGTAATCATCCGCCCACATGGATTCAGGCCAGTGCTCGGGATAATAACAGACGCCAAGCTCGAATCGTTCTGCAGCAACAGGTTTCTTCATAGTAACCTCCAAGTGTAAATATATGCTTTATAGTTGGTACCAATCTATTGTATTATCAGCAGTGTATACACTTATATAACATAATATTGCTATTATATTACTATATTGCGTGCTTGATTCAAGGCGGAGAGAAGAGGGGATCGTATGAAAAAGCATTATGTTCTACCGCAGCCAGCGTATGCCCATTATGTATGTTATCCGGAGATGCTGGGCCATTACAGCGACTTCCCGCAGCATGCGGAGCGCAGAAGTGAAGGTTTCCTGGGCAGCTATAACCTTCATATGGTCTTTGGCGGAGAAGGGTATGTGTTCCAGGAAGGGGAACGGATATCGATGAAGCGGGGGAGCGGGTTTCTGTTCCCGCGGGGGGCTTACCAGCAATACGGTTCTGATCCGGGCCAGGCCTGGAATGTGCGCTGGGTCCATTTCGCCACAGCTTTATCTTTGCCGATGCTGGAGGAGGCGGATCACTCCCGCGGTTATTTTTTTACCTTCGATCCCGGAACGGGCTATGAGCCGGTCTTCGAGGAGATGTACAGGCTAAGTGCGGCTTATGAGACCCGGAGTGAACCGCGTCTGTCTACCCTGCTCTATGAGATTCTTGTGACGCTGATGCAGAATTCTGAGCCGCTGCACGGGTCGGTACCGCTGGAGATCAGACATTCCATCCGGCTCACGGCCGACAGGATACACAGCGAATGCGAGCGGCCCTGGACACTGGAAGCGATGGCCCGGCTTGCCGGTTACAGCAGCTATCATTTTCTGCGGCTGTTCCGGAGCATAATGGGCAAGACGCCGAACCGTTATTTAAGTGACTGCCGGATGGCCCGTGCCAAGCTGCTGCTGGTTTCGACTGAGCTGTCTGTCGCGCAAATTGCGCTGCAGAGCGGTTTTCACCAGTCGAGTTACTTCATTAAGGTCTTCAGACAGCTGGAAGGCATGCCGCCAAACCAGTACAGACGGTTGTTCAGCTCATAGAATCATAGTGTAGCCGAAACAATATTAACAAACTTTGTTACATTATCAGCGCTTTTTGTGCTGTACTTGACATGTTTTTGCTTGAGAAGGTTACAACCGGAGGCGAAGGGTTACAAAGTGGATACAATTTCCACGCTGTCTGCAACTATAATATTGCTAGTAAATACATCTGGAGGGAAATAAATGAGAAAGTATAGAGTTACATATGCTGCTCTGCTCGTGAGTACGCTTGTAGCCGGCCAGCTGGCCGGCAGCATCACTGCCCCCGTTGCCGCCGCAGCCGCAACATCAAAGAACGCGGCGGCACCCGCCGCTGCACCAGCATTCAAATTCAATTCCGTTCCGCTGGGAGCCGGGGTGACTGCAGTCCTTGAGAACGTGAACATCTGGAGTCAGACCGGCGGAAATATCGTATCGTATACGCTGAAATATACCAATTCCGGTAATTCAAGCGCGAGTCTGCTGAAATATTTCTCACGGGTTGTAACACCTGGCGGTTCAGTGCTTCCGGGGAATCCGGTAGGAACGGATGCACTGAAGAAAAAAGTCGGCGCGAAAGAAAGTCTGAGCGTTACCTACTATGTAAATGTGGGACAAACTTCATCCTTGCAGGGCCTTAAGATCTCCATGCTGGTCTGGGACGCCAAGGCGAAGGGGTATCTGAAGCAGACGGGTTCTTACGCAGTTCCGGCGAATTACTCTACAGCTGCAGCAGCCGGTACAAGCCTGAATACCACCATGAACGACATTCCTGTTACAGCCAGTGCAGATTCACTGCAGCTCTACAAATACGGCGGCAAAGTCTATGCCAAGGTTGGACTCAATCTGACCAATAAAGGAAATAAGGTGCTGGGGGATCCGGGGTATTCTGCGTATCTGGTATCCGCCAGCGGGACTTCCTTTGAGCTTGCGTTAAGCAGCACGCAGGCAGATTACAAGATTCAGCCGCAAGAGAAGCGGAGCATCTATTATCTGGCCGAAATACCAGCCTACCTTAAGACGGATAATATGAAGCTACAATTTACGCAAAAGGATGAAACTACGAAGCTGGAGCTGCCGAAATCGGCCTATAAGCTTCCAGCGGCCACATCACCTAATCTGGTCGTCGGCAGCGGCGTAGTCAAAAAAATCATCGTGAACAGCAATACCATAGAAACGCTGATACGCAATGCCAATGTATATTCACAGGATGCAGATGCGGTATGGACTTTTCAGATGCAGATCAAGAATACCGGCAACAAAGCAGTAACGCTGCCAAGCTATGAGCTGGCGGTCAAATCCCAGAAAGGCACAACCTTCCCGGTGAGTGCGAAGGGGTTAAGCGGAGTTACACTCAAGCCGCTAGAGACCAAAATCATTCCGCTGACGGTCCGCGTACCGCTTGAAGTGGAGCAGTCCGGCCTGCAGCTGCTGATGATCGAAGCGGTTGGCGCGGATAATATAAGCGGGCCTGATTCATCCGGGACCAGCGAGGGAGCGGGAACTACCGGTACTCCGGGCACACCGGCTCCAGCAAGTCCTGTGACCGCGACTACTAAGATGATTTTCCCTGTAGCCTACTTCGTAATCCCCTATGCGCTTCGTGCTGATGTGATGACCGGCCAGGAGTATATGACGACGAATTCATACGGTTCATTCTCTTACAGTATTCAATCTCTGCAGCGTTACCCATGGAGAGATGATGACATTGTAGCTGCAAGACTGAGAATCACCAACACACAGACTGTGTCACTTACGATCCCGGAGCTGAAGGGTTCAATCAAGCTTGACAATGACAGTCTGCCCGTGACTACGGAGTTGTACATGGACAACAAGGAATCATCGGTGCTAGCCCCAGGTAAATCGGTGGAATTGTATGTACTTGGCAAAATAGCCTACACGTCAGAGTTCCGGGACATGCGGGTTGCCTTAAACGGCACACAGAATTCGGAAAGTGTTCCGTTCCTGGATCTCAGTGTCAACAACTCGATCAACAGTATCCCGACCATTGCGCAGGGCAAGAGCTACACTATAAGCAAAAAAGGTAAAGCGGCAAGTTTGATGGAGAACAAAACCACTGTATATGAAGGAGAGAATTACAATCTGGTCTATACGGAGCTTCTGCTGAGCAGTGAAGAGAAGCGACAGAGCAAGATGGCCCGGCTGCAGGCCTACTACAAAACCAAAGATGGACAATATTTTGAAGCAAGCTCCAGCCAATCGGATAACAGTGCTTCTCCGGGTGCCAAACAGCTGGTAGTATTCTGGACCAAGCTGCCCAAAGCTGCTGATATCGCGGACATTTCACTCTACCTGGGTGCCGGTATCAACGGAGGCAAGCTAATTGAGAGTAAAGAGGAAGCGACCGGATTTGTGGATGTGGCTGCGCTCCAGCTGAATCCGCAGGGTAATGTACCTGCTACTACACTGGCTTCGACTGTGTTATATCCGTATACAATTTCCGTGCAGAGCTCTGAAGGCAAGCATCTGAGGTCATCGGATACCCTGGATATTACGATCAACTATGGCTTGAAGCGGGATAACCAGTATGATGCAGGAGCGCTTGAACATAAGCTGATTCTGCAGATTACCGATCCGTTTGGAATCTCTACAGAGAAGACACTTACACTCGGAACAGATCTGACCGAAGGAACCAACAACCAGTATTCGCTCTCCATCAGCAGAACCCTGTACAAAACGATGGGTGGAGGGGCCTACTCCTTAACATTCTATGATGAATTCCAGGGTGAGCGCATAAAGCTGGGCAGCCAGGCTTATGCAGTCACCAATGTGAATCCGGTCAAGCCTGAGGAATGATCTTCATAAATCAAACTAAATATACCGGTTAAAAAAGGAGCAGCTTCCATGTTGCGTGTTGAAGATATTACGCATTCGTACAAAAGCGGTAATGAATGGACATCCGTTCTTCATAAAATCAATTTTGCCGTCAAGGAGGGGGAGATGGTTGCACTACTGGGCAGTTCGGGGTCCGGCAAGTCGACGCTTCTTAATCTGATGGCCGGCTTGATGAAGCCTACGGAAGGTCATATCTACATTGCCGACAAAGACATTGTGAAGATGGGCGAGAACAAGCTTGCCGAGTTCCGGCGCAAGCATATCGGATTTATCTTTCAGGCGTATGAGCTGATTACCAGCCTGACTGTCCGGGAGAATGTAGAGCTGCCGCTTGTATTCCAATCGGTGTCTCCATCCGTCCGCAAGAAGAAGGCGCTCGCCCTGCTGGAGCAGGTGGGCATTCCCGACAAAGCGGATTTATTCCCTTCCCAGCTCTCCGGGGGACAGCAGCAGCGGGTCAGTATTGCCCGGTCACTGATCACAGAACCGTCGGTCATCTTTGCAGATGAGCCTACGGGGAACCTGGATTCCAAGACCGAGGAGGAGATTATCAGCATTCTGCTGAATCTGAACCGTACGATGAAAACCACGTTTATTGTAGTTACACATGAATATAAGGTGGCGGAACAAATGCAGCGGATCTTTACGCTCAGAGACGGCTTCCTGATCACTGAGCAGCAGACAGCTGCGAAAGCCGGGCAGAAGGCAGCTGTAGAGGTAGAGACTGAAGAGCAGGCAGCTGCAGAGACTGAAGAGCAGGCAGCTGCAGAGACTGAAGAGCAGGCAGCTGCAGAGACTGAAGAGCAGGCAGCTGCAGGTACTGAAGAGCAGACGCCTGGTGAAGCTGAGCAGCAGACGCCTGGTGAAGCTGAGCCTGCAGAGGGAGGGAAGCCGTGAAGATCAGAGATATTTCACGGATGGCCTGGGAACAGGTCAAACGGCGCAAGGTGGTTACAGGTCTATGTATGACCGGGATTTCCATCGGCTGCGCAGCAATTATCGTGGCCTTGAGTGTGGGCCAATCTGCTCAAGTCTATGTGACCGAACAGGTGAACCAAAGTTTCAAAATGGACGAAATTATGGTCTCGCCGGGCGGGGGAATTCCTTCAAACGGCAAGGGCGGCAGCGGAGGCGGCGGTTCTGGAGAGGTGAATGAGAACCTCGACCCGGGCAAGCTGACGGACCAGAAGCTGAAGATTATCCAGGGACTGAATCATGTGAAGGCCGCTTCACCTTTTCAGGAGGCAGGATATCTGCAGCTGGTGACGATCGACAATAAGATTGCTGATGTCAGGATCATTGTCGCCGATCTGCAGATGCTGACGGAATACGATCATAAATTCAAGCAGGGCGGAGCGAATGGCCAGCCGGGAACGATCGTGCTCAATTACGGGGCGACGCTGGGCTTAATCGACTTGGAGACCCGCCAGAAGCTTTATGAAAGTATGGGCAATGATCCGTTCAATCAGGATATTCAGGAGCAGTATAGAAAACTATCGGTCCAGCCCTCCGAGCTGTACCGCAAGCAGATTCAGATTCAGGCGCAGGACTATAGCACAACAACACCTGCAACGAAGCTTAGCTCTCCGCTTCAGGTGGGCGGCATTCTGGAAGGAGCAAAAGGGATCGACGATATGCAGGCTTCGTATGACAAGATTATGTATATATCACCTGAAACTGCAGCGCAGCTCTCCAAGGAACTGGTATTTGATAATTCCACCACCAGTGTCCTCAATCTCCCGGAAGAGGGGAGCTATAACGCAGTTACAGTGAAAGTGGATGATGTGGCGAACATCAAGTCAGTCGAGCAGATGATTCAGAAGCTGTCACTGAACGCTCAAGACAATCTGTTCCAGCAGGAAATGCTGAAGGAACAATTTGACATGATTAAGATGGCAGCACTCGGCATCGGTGTATTTATTCTGATCATCGCCTCGATCTCCATTATTGTGGCTATGACGATGTCGACCCATCAGCGTCGCCGGCAGATTGGCATTATGAAAGTCCTGGGGGCTAACATGGGTCAGATCCGCAATATGTTTATTACAGAAGCCGCGCTTCTGGGATTGCTGGGCGGACTGCTCGGTGTCTTGTTCTCCTATTTAATTGTCATGGGGCTAAATAAGCTGGTCGGTTCGGCAGGCGATGGGATGAATTTCTTCATCCCGCCGATGAATTTGCCGATCGGGATATCCTTTGCCATTATGACCGGAGTTCTGTCCGGAATCTATCCGGCCATCAGCGCCTCCCGAACCGATGCGTTGACCGCCATTAAACGAGATTAAGCCTAAGCTAGAAAGGAAGCCGAAATGATGAAGAGGACTCTAAAGAAGAGCCTGAAGTGGATCATAATCTTAGGTATCATCAGTACCGCAGGTTATCTGGGGTATACCAAGTTCTTCAAGGGCAAGGAGGCGGCAGAGCTTCCGCCGGAAACGATGCAGGTAATCAGTTTCCCGGTAACGGAGGAGACGCTGACCAGCTCGATACAGGTAAAAGGAAGATCGCAATACCAGCAGGAGACGCTGGTGTATGCACCGTTTGCCTCTAAGGTGACCGCCTGGAAAGTAGAGAACGGGGCACAGGTCAAGAAAGGGGACGTCCTTTTTACCCTGGATCAGAGTACACTCCGCAATGAGATTGCGACGGCAGAAGCTGCCAACCGCAAAACGAAGCTGGAGGCGGAGCTGAACGCTTTTGTCAGCCAGCAGGAGGATGATAGTGCGGCTCCGGCCGGTACGGAAGCGGAACGGCTGAAGGCGCTGGCTGCCCAGGAGGCTGCGCGTCTGAACGACGAGCTGAATCAGGTGAATGCGGAGATCCAGGCCAAGGAGCTTGCGGATAAAAAAACGAAGCTGAACACGGCGGTCTATCATGCACCCGATAACGGCATCTTCCTCTACGACAGCAGTACTGAGCGTCCGCAGACGGTTACAGATAACCAGTACATCGGCAAGATCGTTGATCTGAACAAGCTGGAGTTCATTGCACAGGTCGGAGAGCAGGATATCTTCCGTATCAAAAAAGGGATGAAGGTACAGGTGAAGATGACTGCGATGAAGGATCTGATCCTTAATGGGGAAGTAACCGAGGTATCCAAATTTGCGACGACGACCACCGGCCAGAATACGGCTGGGCAAATCCCGCAATTCGAAGTAGTTATCTCCCTGCAGCCTGACGAGCATCTGATCGGCGGCCTCAGCCTCAGCGGTGACATCGAGACCTCGCGTAAAGAGAAGGCGGTAGTGGTCTCCAGTATTGCCGTTGTCCATGAAGGTGATCTGGCTTATGTCATGCTGGACAAAGGGAATGGCCAATATGAGCGCACGGAGATCAAGATTGGCATGGAAACGACAGAGAAGACTGAAGTACTCTCGGGCTTGAAGGCTGGGGATACGGTAGTTCTTCAGTAGTATAGCAGCAGTGAAAAGCCCCAAACCTGGTTGATTGCCGGGTTTGGGGCTTTTTTTAAATATAAATTACAGGCGGAGCGCGGCGGAAGATCTAAGTGGAATTAGTACATCTAATTTGATGTCACGGGTACAATTCCTGGAAACAGTTGGATAAACAACACTTAATCAGACCGAATTCTGCTAAAATCCTTGGGGCTAAGTTGATTAATTGTACTTTTTCCAACTGCTTCCCTGAAGCGCATGATTTCGGCAGAATTAAGTGCCTTTTTTCCAACTCTGCTGGTTCACACCTCTCGCTACTGCATAAGGAATAAGCTTCACTTCCCCAGAGCGTATAAATTGTTGAGAGTGGTACCGATTCCGCTTGTTAACTACTTGTTCTGCTGAAATGGCTTACGCCAGGCTTTGATATCGCTGTTCAGCCCGGTAAGATCGGGGACGGGGACTGCCTGATCGTTCAGCTCATATTTGGCTTTCAGTGCAAGAATGCGGTAGACACTTTCATCAATCCGTGCCTCTGTGATCGTACCGTCCTTCACGCTGCTGAGCAGAGCGGCCCGCACCGCCTGCTCATTCTTGTACTCGTGGGCGACCAGCAGGATATCGCTGCCGGCCCGTACAGTATCGACTGCAGCCGCAGCGAGGCTGTAGTTCTTGACGATAGCGCCCATCGTAAGATCATCGGTTATAATGACTCCCTTGAAGCCCATCTCTCCGCGCAGCTGCTCACCGATGATTACTTGGGACAGGGAAGCGGGTTTCTCAGGGTCCAGCTTCGGATACAGGATATGGGCTACCATTACAGCATCTGCCTTCTCCTTAATGGCCGCCTGGAAAGGCAGCCATTCCAGCTTGGCGAGCTGCGCCTCTGTTTTGTTAATTACCGGCAGCTCCAGATGGGAATCGACGGAAGTATCCCCATGGCCGGGGTAATGCTTCACTACAGGCACAATTCCTTCAGACTCCAAGCCCTTCATTTCGGCGATGCCGAGGCGGACTACCAGATCTGCAGTGCTGCCGAAGGAGCGGTCGCCAATAACCGGGTTATCCGGATTGCTGTTAATATCTAGGACAGGTGCGAAATCCATGTTGAAGCCGGAGGACTTCACCGCCCGGGCCAGAAGTTCGCCCATCGTTCCGGCAGCGGCAGCACTATTCTCTTTCCCTACTGCTGCATTGGAAGGGAACACTGCATATTCATCAGGAAGTCTGCTCACCTTGCCGCCTTCCTGGTCCACGCTCATGAACAGCGGGGCAGGATTGCCGTTATTGCTCTTCTTCAAGGCATTGGTCAGACTGACCAATTGCTTCAGGCTGCTGATATTATCGGAATAGAGGATGATTCCGCCTACCTTGTCTTCGGCAATCATCTTCTGTGCGGCTGACTCTGCCGTAGTTCCATCGATTCCGACCAGCAGCATCTGCCCGATCTTGTCCTCCAGTGTCATTCCGGCTAGCTTCCGGGAGATAACGTCATTACTGTCTGTACTGTTTGCTGCCGAAGCAGGAGTAGCGGAAGGCTGGACACTGGCTGCAGGTGTTTCTGCTGCTGTTGCTGCCGGTGTAGTCACCGGAGCAGAGGGAGAAGCTGATGCCGGTGCCCGCGAAGGACCCGTGCCTGCCTGTGCAGAGCTTCCGCTTCCTTCACAACCGCTTGCCAGCAGAAGACATAAGACGGTTGTCAAGAGGAGGAGCGGGTGCTGATGCGGGGTCGACTTATATTGCCGTGGGCTGAACCATTTCATTGTTGAGATTCATCCTTTCGTTTGCTGATTGGCGGGTAGGAATGATAAGATGAAGTAGATTTTACATAAGAACTGCTTACTGTGTACACAAATGAGAAGGATGAGGTGACCTGTCAATGAAAGAACAATTAATGAACACGCTTAATGAACAGATGAATTTCGAGTTCTACTCCGCTCATGTATACCTGGCGATGGCCGCGTATTGTTCCGGTGAAAGTCTCGACGGATTCGCCAACTTTTTCCTGGTGCAGGCTGAAGAAGAGCGGTTCCATGCGATGAAAATCTACAAATTCCTCAATGACCGTGACTATCGTGCCACCCTTGCCGCCCTGCCGGAGCCGAATAATGAATATTCATCCATGCTGGATGCGTTCGAGCATGCCTTCGCCCATGAGCAGCAGAATACGAAGAAATTCTATCATCTGGCTGATTTGGCCCTGGATGAACGCGAGCATGCTACAATCTATTTCCTCAAATGGTTCATTGACGAGCAGGTGGAAGAAGAAGCGCTCTTCAGCAATATTATCGCCAAGCTCAAACGGATTGAAACGGACAGCAATGCCTTCTATATGCTGGATGCCGAGTTCGCCGCCCGTTCCTTTACACCGCCGGCGGAATAATATGATTCCGGACTTGTACCTTTCGTTTGCTTTTACAGCGGATGCCTCCTTTATAAGGAGGGTATCCGCTTTTTAATGCGGCTGCCGTGACCGCTTCCTATTAGTTAGACGATGTTTGCAATGAAAAGTTACTGGGTTCTGCAGCAGGGAGTTGTGCTCAATGTTGAACCGGGGCAAACAATGTTGGGCGAGGCAACATACTTCCGGCTCCGCAACTCTATTTGGCGGGGTTAACTCTTGCGCCGTCCGGCAACACTGTTTCTCTAGACCCACCCGCTATTCAGCGTGTAGTATGGAACAATACTATTATTTGGAGGTCCTTTTTCTTGGATAATTACAGCGATATCAAGCAAAGTGAAAAAGGGGCTTGGCTTAGTCTAATGGCCTACATACTGCTATCTGCCGTCAAATTGTTCATCGGCACTGTTTCAGGCTCGCAGGCATTACTTGCGGACGGACTGAATAACAGCACCGATATTATTGCTTCCATAGCAATTTTGACAGGCCTGAAGATTTCCCGCAGACCCCCGGATTCCAATCATAGCTATGGTCATTTCAGAGCAGAGACAGTTGCTGCATTGATCGCCTCCTTCATAATGATTGCTGTAGGCTTTCAAGTGCTGTATCAGGGTATCAACAAGTTCATTCAGCCTTCACTGGAAACCCCTGATCTAATTGCCGCGTGGACGGCAGCTGCCTGTGCTGTGATTATGATCGCTGTGTTTAGGTATAACATCAAGCTTGCCCGCAAATTGAACAGCAATGCGATGCATGCCGTTGCGCAGGATAACCGTTCGGATGCGCTCGTAAGCGTGGGTGCCTTCATTGGTATCATCGGCTCACAGTTCGGCATTCCGTGGCTTGATCCGCTCACCGCTACCATTGTCGGTCTGCTGATCTGCAAAACTGCTTGGGATATCTTCCGCAAAGCCACTCATGACCTGACAGACGGATTCGATGCAAGTGAGCTGGAGTTAATGAAGCAGACGGTATCGGAGATTGAAGGCGTAGAGTTAATTAAGGATATCAAAGCCCGCATTCACGGAAACAATGTACTAGTGGATACTACGGTACTTGTGGATTCCAGGCTGAATGTGGTGCAGAGCCATGACATTACGGAAGAGATTGAAGATCAGTTGAAGGACCGCCATCAAGTAGCTACGGTGCTTGTCCATATTGAACCCTTGTGATGATATATAGCTTGATTCAACACCTTTGTACTTGACGCATTCCTCGGCAGCAGGTATATAATAACGATATGTTATTAACAATGGGATAATATTAAGATATTCCTATAAAGGAGCCTGCCAATGTCTAATCAACCCGTCACTGATTACAACGGTCTAACCGAGGAGCAGTTCCTGAAGACTTATGACGCCGGGAACTATGAACGTCCGTCTGTTGCTGTGGATATGCTGATCTTCACCGTAATGGAGGAGCAGCAGGATAATTACCGCAAGCTGGCGGAGAAATCTCTGCAGCTTCTGCTCATACAGCGCGGTGAACATCCTTTTCTGGGACAATGGGCGTTGCCTGGAGGATTCGTGGGGATCCACGAAAGCGTTGAGGAGGCAGCCCGCCGGGAGCTGTACAGTGAGACTAATATCGATAACATTTATATGGAACAGTTATATACCTGGGGCGATGTTCAGCGTGATCCGCGGATGCGGGTGATCAGCTGTTCTTACATGGCACTCGTGGACCGCAAAGCCTTGACTGTACAAGCAGGGGATGATGCGGCAGCAGCCGCCTGGTTTGAGGTTTCCTACAATATCCTGGAGACCCGCCGCGAGGAGCTGGAGCAAGGTATCCGGCTGGAGACATTTGTGGAGATTATTCTGCAGAATGAACAGGCGAGGCTCAGCGGTGTGGTCAAGCTTACCGAGACCATCCGGGGCCATGTCCGCCATCTGGACCGTGAGATTGTCCGGAGCTCGGGATTCTCTTTTGACCATCTGATGATGGTACAGGCTGCAATCGAACGCTTGCGCGGCAAAGCTGAGTATACCGATATTGTGTTCAATCTGATGCCGCCGCTGTTCACCTTGTCCGAGCTTCAGCGTGTGTATGAAATCATCCTTGGCAAAGAGCTGCTCGCCGCCGCATTCCGCCGCAAGATTGCTGAGCGGGTAATTGAGACGGATGAGAGTACCCGCGATGCCGGACACCGCCCATCGAAGCTGTACAGATACAACCTGGAGTGGAATCTAACTTGAGAAGGCGAAATACAGGCTTACTGCTAATATAGCGGCTAGTACAAGCCAGGCCACGGGATGAGCAGGATTTAAGGTCCAGCCGATTCCGGATACTTTTCGGGTAATCAGAGGTTTTGAATATCTTTTGCTGAACATTGTATATCACTCCTTCGGGTAGAACAGGTTAATGACTTAGCTATATCGTACTCCTTCCATAACAAACTGCAACGCCAATTCCGCAGGAATTTGTTTTCTGCTGTCGTGTGATGTTGTTAATAGAAGTTTTATGCGGAAAAGCGGACAATGAATTATGCTTTTCATTATGTAATTTATGGAAAAGGGTAAGGTGAGTCAATGATTAACTGGAAGGATTCATATGACATCGGAGTAGAGAAGATTGACTGCCAGCACAGACAGCTGCTTGTGAAGCTGAATGACTTTTTTGAAGCGTGTACCAACCAGCAGGGCAAAGAGAAGATCGAAGAAACACTGAAGTTCCTCAAGGACTACACCGTGGAGCATTTCGGCAGTGAAGAGCAATTGATGAAGGACATCGACTTCCCTGAACTGACAGAACACCAGAAGACGCATGCTGAATTCGTACAGACCGTTCTGGATCTGGAAGAGAGCATTAAGACCAAAGGGGTATCCGTATTGTCAACAATCAAGCTTAACCGTACTTTGACTGACTGGCTGATTAATCACATTCACAAATGTGACAAGCTGATCGGGGACTGTATCGCTGCAAAAGGTAACAAAGCCGTTTAACTACATAATCCGGAACACGAAGATGCCGCAGGGCATTTTCTTTTTTTAGAGGGGAGAGAGGCGCAATATGGAATGCCTGGGATGCAGAATCGCTAATGGTATTGAACCAGACCTGAACATTATTTTGGAAAATGAACTTATCACTTGTGTACTTGATATCGCTCCGTTCAATGAAGGGCATACCCTGATTCTTCCTAAAAAACATTACCTGGATACCGACGAGCTGGACCCGGAAACCGCGCATGCGGTTACGGATGCTTCGCAGAAGGTTACTGCGCTGCTCAAAAGCCTGTACAAACCGGACGGAATCAGAATTTGTGCTGACGGCGGTAAATTTAATGATCTGACCCATTACCATATGCATGTTGTTCCACGCTACGAGGGTGACGGATTGGCCTGGAGTGAGCCCTTGCATCCGGATGGTGCAGAGACACGGCTAAAGGAGACTAAAGCGAAAATTCTGAAAGCGTTAAGTGAAGTATAAATGGAGCCTGTTGGGCTCTTTTTTACTGTGCGTACACAGCTTAATAATCTTCCAGCAGCAATTCTTTATCCTCAGGCAGAAGTTTTGCAGCAAACGCTGACGGATCTTGTTTGGTGTGCTCGATCGAATCAACAACCCAAGTATTATTGCTGTGTGTATAGCTAATAATCATTACTCCATCATCGTCTAGCTTATGTTCACTCGTTGCCACCTTTTGCTGATCAGAGTAATTAAACTCCATGAAGTAGGGATCAATTTTTCCCACATCGCTTACTGTACTTTCTCCGATGGTGATCTTGCTGAAGCTATCCAGACTTAACAAATGCGTTAATCTCCATACGTCAGAAACATAGCTGCTGCTCATGTACATTATAAAGATATGACTGCCGTCAGAAACATTTCGTATTTCATAGGAATAGCCTTTCATGCGTCTGGTAATATCGGCTTTTCCCAATTGCTTCTCAATTTCTGCCTTATGAAATGCAAAAGACATGCTCGAACGAATGGAATAGGGGATATTTGAAACGGAGCTTTTGTTAAGGTCTATTGGAGTGGTTTGTATATTTGCACTTGAATCACTGCCGGTTAATACGACAATCAGAATTAATAATGAAATGAATAGAGAAATCTTTGAAAAAGCCATAAACGAAATCTTAAAAGAGTGATCCAAGGAAATCCTCACCTTTCTCCCGCTTAACGTAAATAGTTACTCAAGTGTTACATAGAACGGATTCGTTTTTATTCAGCTAAGTTCCTGCATGTGTCTAAGATTTTTCATAGTGGCGGAGCACAATTTATACCTCACTAATACTTTGTGATATGATCTGAAGTAGATATTATAGAAACTTACCTTAAGGGAGTGAATAGGGTGAAAAACATGCGCATGCTGGCTTCGGGAATTATCATGCTTCTTGTGCTTGGACTTGTTAATTTCTACATTGGATGGCATCTGTGGGTTCTGCTCCAGGAATGGCTGCCGGGTATTCATGCTGCTGCTTACTGGCCTGTCTTTCTTGTGATTGCCTTCTCTTATATTATTGGCAGAGTTCCGTTGCCGAAGGCGCTTAAGCCGGTTGGCCGGTTGTTCAAGGTGGTCGGCTCCTATTATTTGGCCTGTATGGAGTTTGCCGTGATTCTGCTGCCGCTGACCGATCTGGTATATGGAGTGCTGGCGCTCACCGGTGTGGGCCTCTCGGCGTTTGTGACCGAAGCTGGAGCTACTGTGCTGGCACTGCTTGCCGTATTCCTGCTATGGGGTTCACGCAATGCCTGGAGTACAGTGGTGCGGAGCCACAGACTGAAAGTCGATAAGTCTATTGGAACCAGCGTTCCGCTGACGGTAGCTGTCGCCTCTGACCTGCATCTGGGCAACATTGTCGGGAACCGACATTTACGCCGGATGGTCACGGAGATTAATGCGATGAATCCCGATATCGTCCTTCTGGCCGGAGATGTGCTGGATGACAGCATTGAACCTTTTATCCGCAATGGAATGGACCAGCAGCTGAAGCAGCTTAAGGCACGTTACGGGGTCTATGCTGTGCTGGGGAATCATGAGTATTATGGCGGTTCGATTGCGCAGTACACTGAAGTGATGAATAACATCGGCATTAAAGTTCTGCAGGATGAGGTTGTGGAAACCTCGGGAGTATATGTTGTGGGCCGCAAAGACAAGACGGCGGAGGCGATGGAAGCGGGCGGACGGCTCAGTGTAGAGGCTCTGCTGGACGGACTTGACCGCACGAAGCCGATTATTATGATGGATCATCAGCCGACCGGCTTCGAGCTTGCTGCGCGGGCTGGCGTGGATGTACTGCTGTCGGGACATACCCACCGCGGGCAGATTGCTCCGAATCACTGGATTACGAGACGCCTGTTCGAGCTGGACTGGGGTTATCTGCTCAAAGACAAGCTGCATGTCATTGTCTCCTCCGGCTACGGAACCTGGGGACCGCCAATCCGTCTGGCCAGCCGCTCTGAGCTGATCAAGCTGGAGGTTGTTCTGGAGGGTAGTATGAGCTATAACGAAGAACCTGTGACATCAACGGCTAAGGCGGTACTGATCTAAAAGATCGTCTAGTGGAGGCAACATAATTGTATGTGAGTCAGCTACTGTGTTCTGTACCATCCACCGTGACTGTACCATTTACTGGAACTGTACCATCTATCGGATGTGTACCGTCAACTGGAACTGAACCATCTATTGGAACCGAGCCATCTATCGTAACTTGTACCTTTTACCGTACTCCGTGTGCCTTCCGCCAAGCCCCCTACCTTCGATTGAAGGATAGGGGGTTTTATGTTGGTTTTATGTTATGGTGTAGGGCGAATTTTGTAGTTGAAATCCAGAAAAACTACTGGAGGTTATGCGAAAAGTGGGACAAAGCAGACCTGATCCGATCAAGCGAGGGAAATCCTGCAGAAAGTACAACAATTCAAATTCGATCTCGCTAATTTACCGGGAATCTTGCACAAAATACAACAATTCAGTCGGGTAACCCGCTGAATCGTAAGAATTGTTGTAAAAAGTACAACAATAACCAATTTTACAAGTAAATAAAGAAATAATCTTGCATTTAGTACAACAATCCGGGGTTAATCCGGTTAAATCACCAGTAATCCTCCGCAAGATCCGAATGAATACCCAACTGCATGTCCAACCGAATGCACAAACCAACCGAGTACTGAAATCGTATGATCAAACTAGTGCCAAAACCGCTTGTCCAAACGCACACCTAAATGCACGCCTAAATGCACAGTTAAACGCACACCCAAACTATGTGTCTTTAAAATGGCTTTTTGTATAAACCCACACCTGCCGGGGGTGCTCTGATGCAACATTTTGACAATAAGAGCTGGT
The DNA here is from genome assembly GCF_038000205.1 of Paenibacillus sp. FSL R10-2771. Classification (NCBI taxonomy): domain Bacteria; kingdom Bacillati; phylum Bacillota; class Bacilli; order Caryophanales; family Paenibacillaceae; genus Paenibacillus; species Paenibacillus sp. FSL R10-2771. The sequence continues at coordinate 3,544,438 of NZ_JBBOBM010000001.1, read as the reverse complement.
TGAGTTATTCTCTATATAAATATAGTTAAGCCATTAACTAAATTGAGCTTGGGCGTTAAGAGGCGTTAAGTGGTGTTATGTCTCGTTAAAGAGCGATATGGACAAAACTTTGAATGATAGAATGGGTGATCAAATGGGTGAGCGGATGAATAAACCAGCCGACGAACTATTGAACGGACTGATGGATGATTCTATGAATGGACTTATGAATGACCGAGTAAATGATCGGCTGGATGCACGGATGGATGCTTTGCAAAAGTATGTGCTGGAGCTGCCGCTCCACAATGAGGTTTTCTTCGCTATGGTGGGAGCGACAGCCCATGCAGTAGCCGTATCCGAGAAATACTGGCAGGCTCAAGGGCTGAACGGGGCAAGAATCCGCGTACTGGTTGAGATTGCGAAGGACGTGGGAGCGATACTCCCTTCACTGCTCGCAGAGAGAATCGGTGTAACCAAAGCCAATATCAGCCTCCTGCTCACTCCGCTGGAGAAAGACGGTTATATCTCCCGTGCGGATCATGCCAAGGATGGACGCAAGACGGTGATTTCGATTACTGAAGCTGGCCGGGCCTTGCTGTCTGAACAGCTGCCTGGAAACCGGGAAGCTGTTGCCGGCGTGATGAAGCGTCTGGATGATACGGAGCTGCACCAGCTGCTGGGTCTGCTGAACAAATTGAGCGAACATACAAGGGAGAGATAATAATGAAGATTATGATTACTGGCGCCACCGGACAATTGGGAAGTCTGATCATAGAAAATTTGCGCAGCCGTATCCCCGCAGAACAGGTTGTAGCCGGAGTACGGAAGCTTGAGCAGGCGGCGTATCTCCAGGAGCAAGGCGTAGAAGTCCGTTATGCCGATTACGATGTGACGGAATCGCTGGATGAAGCCTTTCGCGGAATTTCCCGGCTGCTGCTAATCTCCAGCTCGAATACGGATGACACCGTCCGTCTGATCCAGCACAAGCGGGTTATTGATGCTGCTAAGCGAAGCGGTGTCGGACATATTCTCTATACGGGTTTTGCTTTTCCCCGGCAGAGATCTGAGCAGAGCAAGCCGGACAATGTGCACACGCTAACCGAACAGGCGATTATAGAGTCCGGACTGGAATATACTTTTTTGCGCAATGCCTTATACATTGATTTCGTAGGAGTGCTGGGGCTGAAGGAAGCACTGTCCAGCGGGGAATTGATAACCGCTCCGGGTGAATGGAAGTTCAATTCGGTAACACGTGGAGATCTTGCGCTGGCAACTGCGGCTGTGCTTAGTGAAGGTGAGGCAGGCAATCATATTTATGAGCTGGCCGCTGCACGTACCTGGGATTTTGCAGATCTGGCTGAAGTATTAACCGAGGTTGCCGGGAAGCCGGTGGTACACCGTCAGGATGCCGCAGTTCAGCACTGGATCTATGCTTTTATGAGCAAGCTGGATACCTCATCCACTTCAGGAGATTTGGAACGGCTAATGGGGCGTCCTGTCACACCGCTGAAGGAGAGCATTATGCCTTTTATTGAGCTGCCGGAAGAACGGATAATGTAGAAATGGACTAAGGCTTGTCTCGAAACTGGTTTGTTGCTAGTATGATGTCATTGAATTCGGCAAGCCCGGAGGGAGAGCTTACAGTTGAAAAAGATTATAGTAGCCGACGATGATGTCCATATCCGCACGCTGCTGCGGCATGTCTTGACGAGAGAGGGGTATCTTGTTCTGGAAGCCGGCGACGGCCGGGAAGCGGTAACCCTGATGCAGGAGCAGACAGTGGATCTCGCGGTGGTGGATGTGATGATGCCGCACATGGATGGTCTGGAGCTATGCTCGTACATAAGGGAAACTTACGATATTCCGGTGATCCTCCTGACGGCCCGCCAGCAGCTCAGCGACAAGGAGCAGGGGTATCTGCGCGGGACGGATGATTATGTGACCAAGCCTTTTGAACCGGAGGAGCTGCTGTTCCGCATTAAGGCACTGTTCCGCCGTTATTCGATTGCCTCTGACGACAAAATCCGCCTGAACTCACTGGTGATTGACCGTAAGAATTATGAGATCAGTGACGGGAATGAGGTGCTTTTGCTGCCGGTGAAGGAATTCGAGCTGCTGGCCCAGCTGGCGCAATATCCCGGACGGCTGTTCTCGCGCAGTGAGCTGATCGAACGGGTCTGGGGTGCGGATTATGAGGGGGATGAGCGGACGGTGGATGTGCATATCAAACGGCTGCGCCAGCGGTTCAGCGACTACCAGAATGATTTCACGATCCGCACCGTACGCGGGATTGGCTACAAAGTGGACATGGTGAACACATGAGATCGCTGTATGTAAGAATGAGTATTGTGTTCTGCTCGGTTATAGTGATCAGCAGTGTACTGGGGTTCCTCGTTTCCAATCTCTATTATCAGGCCAAAATCAAACCGCAGAACGATGCCAAGCTGACCAAAATGGCCATAGGCTTGCAGCAGTTCATTCAGGACCACCCGGATGCGGTGGAAGAGTATCTGCTGAGTACAGCCTCGTTAGGGTACAAGATGTATCTGTCCAATGACAACGGCGATGAACAATTCTACGGCCAGCCTTTCCGCAAAAATGACCTGCAGGAGGGAGCGCTGCAAAAGGTGCTGGCGGGGGGGATTTACCACGGAGTCGGTAATTTCCCCAGCTCAGCGTTTATCACCGGCTTCTTCGATAATCAGCTCAGCAATTCGATTGGTGTACCTGTTCAGATCACCGGACAGACTTATGCATTGTTCATGCGTCCGGATGCCGAGGTGCAGTTTGGGGAGCTGCGGATCTTTTTTGCCGTGCTGATTGGCGTCATTATCTTATTCAGCCTGTGGTTTATGCTCATTACAGTATTCCATGTGGTGAAGCCCATAACGCGGCTGACCGAGGCTACGCTCAAAATATCCAAAGGCAGGTACGATATCAAATTATATACCGCCCGTCGTGATGAAATCGGCCAGCTGGCCTCCCATTTCATGACGATGAGCCGGGAGCTGGAACGGACAAACCGGGCGCGTCAGGAATTTGTCGCCAATGTCTCGCATGAAATTGAATCCCCGCTGACGTCCATCCAGGGTTTTGCCCATGCGCTCAAAGACGGTGCGTTGCCCGAACCCCAGAGGCTGGAGTACCTGTCGATCATTGATGAAGAGAGCCGCCGGCTATCCGTGCTCAGCAAGCAGCTGCTCACCTTATCCTCACTCGACTATGAAGAACATGCCCTACAGAAGCGAAGCTTCGACCTCCGTGCCCAGCTCCGCCAGGTCATGCAGATTATGGAATGGCATCTTACTGAGAAGGAGCTTGCGGTCCGGCTGCACGTAGCTGAAATTACACTGGAAGGCGACCCTAACCTGCTCTATCAGGTATGGATGAACCTGGTCACGAATGCCGTGAAGTATACTCCGGCGGGCGGCACAATCAGCATAGCGGCACGTGCAGACGATCATACGTGCACTGTAACGGTGACGGACAACGGTGAAGGGATTCCTGCGGAGCAGCTGCCGATGATCTTCGACCGGTTCTACAAAGTGGATCAGGCGCGCACCCGTGACAGCAACAGCAGCGGGCTGGGGCTCGCCATTGCACAGAAGATTATTCAGGCTCATAACGGTACGATCGAGGCGGCAAGTACGGTTGGAGAAGGGACTACCTTTACTGTCTCCCTGCCCTGCCATAATACAGATTGAGCAGAGGTATAGTAACTGATGAACTATAGTTCAATCTGTATAATGTAATTCTTTATTCATACTCCGTTCATTTTCATCCTCTAAACTGTGGATATACAGATTAGAAGGAGTGGTTATATGTTTTTGGCTTTACGGGAGATGAGGCACTCCAAAGCACGCTACAGCCTCATAATGGTGATTATGCTGCTGGTTTCGTTTCTGGTTCTGTTCGTAACGGGCCTGGCCAGAGGACTTGCCTATGCGAATATCTCGGCACTGGAGAATATGCCTGCGAATTATTTTGTCGTGCAGAGCGACGCTGACCATACGTTTAGACGTTCACAGTTAGGCGAATCGGAGCTTGCAGCAGCCCGTGCGGTAGCCGGGGAGGCGAAGGCAACTCCGCTTGGCGTGCAGACCAGTACTATTACTGCTGCCGATGCGGATGTGAAGGCGGACATTACTTTTTTTGCCGTAGATATGGCGGGTATGCTGGCTCCTGAAGTGACGGAAGGTGCTGGAATCACCAATGAAGTTCAAGGGAGTGCCGTGGTAGATTCGAAGCTGGAAGAGTCCGGTGTCACGATCGGCAGTACAATAAGTGATCAGGCAACAGGCATGAGCTGGACGGTTAGCGGTTTTGTGAAAGACAGCTCTTACAGCCACACTCCGGTGGTATATATTAACCAGCTGGATTGGCAGGCCATGAAGCAAGGGGCGGTTCAGGGCGGCAGCTCAGACAGTACAGGCAATGCTCCTTACAACGTTATCGCGATAAAAGTATCTTCTGCACAGGCATCTGAAATTGCCGGACAGCAGCAGGCGGTAGAGGTGATTACCCAGAAACAGGCGATTTCCAGTGTCCCCGGATATGCGGCTGAACAGAATTCACTGCTTATGATGATAGCCTTTCTGTTCATTATTGCTGCAGTTGTACTTGCCGTATTCTTCTACGTCATCACAATCCAGAAGACCAGCCAGTTCGGTATTCTTAAGGCAATGGGTACCAAAATGTCCTATTTAGCCTGGAGCGTAGTCGGCCAAGTCCTGATTCTGTCTGTAGCCAGTCTGGCACTGAGCCTGCTGCTTACGTTCGGAATGAATATGGGGCTGCCGGATGCGATGCCGTTCCAGCTGGACGGGCAGACGATGATTCTGACCAGCCTGCTGTTCATCGGAATGTCGCTGCTGGGTTCACTGATTTCTGTAGCAAGAGTAGCCAAGGTGGATGCCTTGGAAGCGATAGGGAGGACTGGAGCATGAGTGCCAAATTAATCATGAAGCAAGTGACCAAAACCTACGGGGACGGAGACGGGGCAATGACTGTTTTGAATAACCTGGATTTTACGGTGAACGAGGGTGAATTCGTAGCAGTACTGGGGCCTTCGGGGTCCGGCAAAAGCACTTTTCTCTCTGCCGCCGGTGCTCTGCTCACCCCAACAAGCGGGGAAATCTTCATCGATGGTGAATCGCTGCGTGACAAAGACAAAGGGGCTTTGACGGAGCTGAGGCTGCAGAAGATCGGCTTCATGTTCCAAAGCGCACAGCTGCTGCCTTTCCTGAAGGTGGAGGAACAGCTGCTCTATGTTGCCAAGCTGGCTAAGCTCACCACGAAGGAAGCCAAGGTTCGGGCAACCTATCTGCTGAAGCGTCTGGAAATCTGGGAGCGGCGCAACCAGTATCCCGAGCAGCTGTCCGGCGGTGAGAAGCAGCGTGTGGCCATTGCCCGGGCGTGGATGAACAAACCGGCTATCCTGTTCGCAGATGAGCCGACAGCGAGTCTGGATTACAGCCGCGGAAGAGAAGTAGTGCGGATGATTGCTGACGAGGTGCGGAGCGAAGGCAAGGCAGCCGTCATGGTAACGCACGATGACCGCATGCTGGAGTGGTGCGACCGTGTGCTTCATCTGGAGGATGGCGTGCTGGTTCAAGTTTAGGTTAGAACTTGGATGGTTAGTTAGAACTGAATCCCGGGGACGGGGTTCAGTTTTTGTTAGTTTGGAAATTGGATGATCTTCGTTATTAGTGAAACTCTAGAAGAACTCTAAATGAAAAGGTATCACCGAACTCGTTTGGAAATCGGATGATCTTCATTCATTTCCAGTAGGTCCCACAAATTACCGTATAAATCTTTGAATACAGCAACTATTCCATAAGACTGTTCTTGGGGCTCTCTAACAAATTCTATCCCCCTGAGAACCATTTCATTATAATCTCTCCAAAAGTCGTCGGTGTTTAGAAATAGGAATACCCGGCCACCAGTTTGGTTGCCAATAAACAGCTCTTGTTCAGGTTTTGATGCTCTAGCAAGTAAAATCGTAGTGCCGACAGAACCCGGAGGGGAAATCACTACCCACCTTTTATCTTGCTCTGGCTGATAGATATCTTCAACTAAGGTGAAATTCAACTTTCTTGTATAAAATTCTATCGCTTCATCATAATCTTTAACCACCAAAGCAATATGTACAATGGACTGAATCATTTCTAAATCATCCTCCAATTCAAGTAGTATTATCTTATTACATCGGGAAGAAGTTAATCAAACTATCCTCCGCCCGTCATTTGTCTAACCTTCTGGAATAATAATGAACTTGGAAGAGTTAAACGGCCCGTTCTTTGAACAAAGGGAGCTGACCATGTTGATCCGGCTGCCTTCCTGTTTGTAATGAGCTAACGTTCTCCGTTAGTTTAACGGTTGATTACTCGTCAATCCGTCACCAGTGAGATTAAATAAATGTTCATCTCTACTTGTAGCAACGGGTCCTATGCCGAAATACTCCGTCTAATCATATAATATTAGCCCGTCAAAAAAAATACTATAGTCGACGTACTCATCGCCCGTGGTGTACCAGACTTCCTTACCCGTGCTAGTCTGAAGCTTGATATGGCCCTGCTTGTCGTCACCCAGGAATTTCACGTTGTCTCCTGCTTCCAGGGAAAAGGCTTCGTCCGTGCCATCTTTATGAAACTGCACGGCAATTTCCTTTTTGATCGTTAAAGGCGTCGGTGGTTCCATCGGATAAAAATCCTGTTGCTCTTCATGGAGAGAATGTTCGGCATCCAGACGGAATACCAAATTACGGAACCAGGTCTGAAAGTTATTGCTTTCTTTTGCGCTGACCACTCTCCCATGGCCGTCATACATTGAGCTGTGTGCCGAGAAATCGGGAAGCTCACCTATTTGCTTGAGGGTTTCGCCGTCATAGGCATAGAAAGATGTTGATCGTAAAGAGACCATCTGCGAATCCATTTGAAGTGCAATCTCGAAATATGGATCGTCAATATCCAGATCGACAATATCCACATAAGGAAGCAGCTCACTGTCCACCTCCATCGTGATGTTATTCACCTTCAGCTTGAAGACCCCTAATTCCGTTTCCGGCGGTATTAGCTGGATCTCTTCTTCACGACCATCTCCGTTCAGATCCACTTTCATCTTCTTCTGTTTAAAGCCCGAATCACCTATGTAACCTCGTAAATGGACGTCATCTGTATGAGAAGGTTCGAGCTTATAGCCAGCGTATTTGGCTTCGTAGTCACGAAGTAGCGCAACGTTCTGTTTCTCAATCGGGCTAAGATGCTCCTTGTAGGCAGAGTCTGCATGATACCAAGGCTTGGCGGCAAAGTAGTCCTTCAAATCCTTCTGTTTAAATACATACCCGTGCCTTGCAAATATCTCGTTGCGCGCAAGCTTCAGAATACGGTTGTCCAGACTGCCGATCTTTTCAGGGGACAGCAACGCATTCGAGCTGTCTTTCAAAATATACTCCCGTATTGCAAGTGCAACAGTAGAAGGAGCCGCAGTTGACTCTTTTGCCGCAACTAGATCACTGACCGCTCCTTCAGCGGCTTTCTCTTTTTCCGCATAAGTACAGCCAGAAATGATTAATGACAGGGCAATTACCCCATATGTAAGCCGAAACTTCCGAAAATCCATTTTGTTGACCCACTTCGTCATAGGAATTTGATTTGATAATCGCATTTAAATATACCATAAAGTGGTATTTAGCGTATAGGAAAATGAGCCTTCCACTTCTGAGAAATCCGCGAATGTTTGTATCGCCTTTTGATTTGAATGTTCGCTATCCTGCCCGTTCGTATTATGAGATCAACCAGTTCTTTCTGGTTGATCCTTTTTTCATTTGCATAGAGGATTAAAGTAGCCTGGTCGAACGTACCTGCCCGTGGGACTTGATCCCGAGCGCTATAATGTTCACCCTACTTGTCATGACCATGATTGAGGCTGGTTGGGACGTAAGATCCCGTATAACAAGCGATGCTATGGAGCGACAAGAAGAACCGTAGGGATGCCGGTGAATTTAAACTTACAGGGAGAGATGAGATGAAATGAATCCAGTTGTCGGTCTAGATATTTCAAAAGAAGAAAGTCATGGACAAGCCTTTTTAGCGCGCGGAAAGCTCTTCAGAGGGACATTCCACTTCGAGCACACTCGTGATGGCCTAGCAAATCTACATCAAGTTTTAAAGGACGTTGAATCGGTATCCAAACAACGTCCTTTACTTATTCTAGAAGCAACAGGACATTACCAAAGCCCTGTTGTTCAGTTCTTAGAGGAACATCACTATATTTACATTGTCATTAACCCGCTAATCTCCAATCGGCTTAGAAAGTCTCAGCTTCGTAAAGTAAAGACGGATGCTGCTGACGCTTACCTATTGGGTGAGTTGTACTACAGGGAAGAGTTTGAACCTTTTAAGAAAAGAGGTGTGCAACTTCTCAATCTGCGCTATCTTACAAGGCAATATGAGACTCTTTCAAAGATGTGTGTATCGACTAAACTGCAATTCCAAGCTGTTTTAGATCAGGTTTTCCCGGGTTATAAAGGCGTGTTTGGAGCTATGTATTCCGGTGTTTCACTGCGGTTTTTAAGTGAATTCCCAACCTCATATTTAGTTTTACAGACGGATGAAGATACACTTAGAGCTAAGATGAAAGAACTGCTTTCTTCGAAACGGGGGCGTTCAGAGGACTGGATTAACCAACGGGTTCAACGATTAGTAGATGCGGCAAAACAAAATCCATTTCAGCAAACCATGTATGCAAGTCATTTAATCAATATGAGAGTTCTTATTACCCTTATTCTTCAATACCAAGAGCATCTTGCTGAACTGGAACAGAACATAGATGCTCTGGCTGAAGAAATTGAAGAGTATGAATTAATTCAGTCGATTCCCGGGATTGGGCATAAAATTGCTGCAACAATTTTATCCGAAATAGGAGAAGTCGAACGATTTGATCATCCTAAGAAGTTAGTCGCCTTCGCAGGCATTGACCCGAGTGTCTTTGCTTCCGGTAAGTTTACAGCGACTCGAAACCGAATCACGAAACGTGGTTCCAGGCAGCTGCGTTACGCACTGGTGATGGCTGTTCAGTGTGGACTTATACGCTCCCGAAATATGCGAATCAAAGCGTTCTATGAACGTAAGAGAGCTGAAGGAAAACCACATAAAGTAGCTCTAATCGCATGTGCAAATAAACTCGTCCATTGGCTCTATGCGATCTTAAAAAATAAAAAGGAATTTCGTCCAATTTAAAAAATATTATTGGCATAACCTTCCAAGACACAAAGAAAATTGGAGGGTTTTTTGGCATGCCTCATTTTAACTATACCACATGATTTAGAATCACTTTACTGGTAATGTTGACAAGCTATTAGCTGGTATAGTCTAATGAAACACCTGCCCGGGGCGATGTATGCGAAAAATTGAATACAATGTGCTTCTACGAAGGTAATCGAGCCAGATGTATGCGAAAAACCGAATATAATGAGCTTCCGTTAAGGTAACCGGGCCAGATGTATTCGAAAAACCGAATACAATGTGCTTATACGAAGGTAACCCGGCCAATGTATGCGAAAAACCGAATACAATGTGCTTCCCCGGATGCTGCTCCCTAATAAGTCTGAATGACAGTAATGTAAGGTGAACTTGCCCTTGAATTTGGAAAAGAAGCAGCAGCTTTGTACTGCGATTCACATTCTTTGTTCAGCGGTAGATATCGTTGCTGCCGGGGATGCCGCTCTGGTCAGCTCCAAGTTATGCTTAGAGGAACTGGAGTGAGGGGGAGAAGCTGACATGGGAAATTCATTGAACCTGCCAGGTGTCTTGCTGCCGGCGGCGCTGGGCGGAGGCGGTTATATTACCGGCCTGCTGCAGCATCCGGCGGACAACCGTGTATTATATGCCCGCTGTGATGTGGCGGGCGTCTTCCGCAGCAGTGATGGCGGGGAGAGCTGGGAGACCCTGAACCGGGGGTTGACCCAGGCTTACCACCATCAGGTGCAGAGCTTTGCCATTAGCAGTCATCACCCGGAGGTGATGTTCCGCTGCTGCGGCGAAGTGAGGAGCAGGACCTTCTACGGCGCGGTGCACAAGTCGGCAGATGGCGGGAACAGCTGGTATGAGGTCTGCGGCGGGATGGGCTTCTACGGCAACGGGCCGACCCGGATGTACGGGGAGGTCATTGCCGTAGATCCCGTTCATCCCGGTATTGTAGCGGCCGGCGGGTATACCGGCGGACTCTGGATCAGCAGGGATGAAGGAGAGAGCTGGGAGCAGAGCAGCCTTCCGGAGGAGCGTTTCGGGTGTGTAGCTTTTCACCCGGATCAGCCGGGTATGTTATATGCCGGAACGATCAGCGATGAGGAGCTGAATATGGATTATGCCGATCCGGGGGAGTACGGCATATTAGGGCTGCTGCAGGACCGCCCGCGGGGGAAGGCGGGCAGGCTATATCTCAGCCGTGACTCGGGACAATCGTGGGAGCTGCTGGTTGAAGGTCCCAGCTTTGCCGGGCTGTCATTCGACAGCCGGGACCCGCAGCGGCTGCTGGCCGCCTGCATCTGGGGCGGCATCAAGAGCAGTGCAGACGGAGGGCAGACCTGGCAGTCTGCCGGAGAAGGTCTGCTGAAGGGAGAGCAGCGGTACGGGACCCTTGTCCAGGATTGGCATGTCCCGGAGCGCTGGTATACAGCACCTGATCTGCGCCCGCAGATGCAGGACATCCCGCCGATACCGCTGTATGTTACAGACGATGGCGCGGAGCGGTGGAGACTGCTGCATCATCACAGTGATAATGATTTAAGCGGCTTTCCGGCATACATGGACAGCTTTAACGGAGGTTCACGGGCTTCTGCTGCCGGCTGGGCGATCTCTAAGATTATCGTAGACCGGTTCACACCAGGCCGCCTCTATCTCTGCAACTGGTATGGGGTAGCCTACAGCGGAGATGGCGGAATGACCTGGCGGGCCGGGCAGTTCCGGGGGCTTGAGACCACCTGCATGGAAGCGGTGGTAGCAGATAAGCTGCAGCCCGGCAAGTTCTGTGTCACCATGGCGGACCATTCTCCGAAGGTGACCGAGGATGGCGGTCTCTCCTTCCGCAATCTGCCCGGACTGTCCGGCTATTCCGGAAGCTCTGCGGCTGTTAATTCCGCAGCAGATCCGGGATTGTATCTGTACGGCCTCATCGGCCACGGCAATACAGCCTGTATCGCTGTATACCACGATGGTGAAGACCGTGCCCGAGCAGCTTTAACACTGGGTCCCGGGTTATTCGTGCAGGCTTTGCGTGAGGACGGCAATCAGCCGGGCACCTATTATGCCTATGTGGACGGGGCAGTCAGTGCAGGCGCAGGAATCTACCGGTCGCGGGACGGCGGCACTTCATGGGACCGCACAGCTTTTCGGCCTCCGGCTTATGTGGAGACACTTCCGCATCAGAAGCGCTGGATTGAAGCCGAGCTGCTGTCCGTTGTAGTCTATCAGGTTAAGAATGCCTGCGGGTCCAACCAGCTCATGGATACGAATCCGCATCTGGCAGGACAGCTAATTGCCGGAGAAGCCACGGAGGGGATTTGGCAATCCTCAGACCATGGGGACACCTGGAATTTCATAGGAGAGGGGCTTCCTTTTCAGCATGGCGGCCCGGCTTCAATACTGAGCGCAGTGGCGTACTCCCCCTCCTGTCCGGGGACAATCTATGCGGGGTTTATTTCGGAAGGGCTATGGCGCAGCAGTGACGGCGGACAGAGCTGGCACAAGCTGTTTCCGGTTATGGCAGGCAAGCTCTTCAATGTATCAGCACTCTGTGTTGGGCGGGGTGAACACGGAGAGGATGTGCTGATATCGGCCAGCGAACCGATGGTCCGGTCCTCCACAGAATCTGAAATGGCCTGGAGCCGGGATGGGGGAGATACCTGGGAGGAGTGGGAGCATGCCCCGCTTGGAGCTGTCCGCTGGAAGGGGATTGCGCTTGATTGTGAGGTCAGACAAGTGCTTGCCGTCACCTGCGGCAACGGTGCTTTCCGCGGGACAATCAGCCTGTAGCGGGTATTGCTGCTTTTAACTGCGTTGTCATTGCTGAAACACAGTTTTCGTTGCTGCGGGTTCTTGTTGAGTCTCTAGGAAAACGCTTACATTTGATGGGCCGGACGATGTAATCATCGAATATAATCCGGCTCTATTCAAATGGAGGACTGAACAAAGTGGCTGCACGAACGAGCAAAAAATGGTTGCATGGTTGCCTGGCCCTCGCTCTGTTTGTTGCATCAATTCTCCTGCCGCCAGCGGTATCTTATTCGGCAGGGGAGAATCTGCTTGGAAATCCCGGCTTCGAAGCGGGAGATGTGTCGTGGGAGAAATGGGGGAGTCCGGTGGTGACAACCGCCGAGAAGCATGGTGGCACGAAGAGTCTTCAGGTGAAGCGGAATACAGGCGGGGCATCTGCGTCCGTAGCAGTGCAGGAAGGTAAAACCTACAGGGTAGGCTTGTGGGTCAAATTCGCAGGAACGGGAGTGACGAGTGCGGCGATCGATCTGGATGCCTTCGGCAGTCAGCAGACGAAGCAATATCTCTTTTTCTCCGGTTCGACCCAGTGGGAGTATAAGCAGCTGCTGTACACACCGGCTCCCGGGGTGCAGTACATCCGTTTCTCCTTCTGGAACAGCACCAGCAAAGATTACTATATTGATGACGCTTTGATCCGGGAGAATGTTGACATTGAACGGCCGTCAACTCCCGGAACCTGGACAGCCGAGCATGAGCCGGATTCACTTAAGCTGACCTGGGCGGGCTCTACAGATGATATGGCGGTCGAATCTTACCAGCTGTCTTACAAAAAAACAGAAGACTCCGGCTGGAATACCTTATCGGTTCCCCATCAGGAGACCGTCACATCATACACCTATACTTTGCAGAATCTTGATCCATTCTCTGTGTATGCCATTATGCTGCGTTCCAGAGATACGGCCGGCAATACTTCCGGTGCTGTGATGGGGATGGAGGCGACACCGGGAGTGAATCTGCTCACTAACGGCGGTTTCGAAACAGCTTCGATCAGCCCGTGGACCGAAACGGGAACAGTGCAGACAACAACCTACGGAACATACGCTGGACAATATGCGGCGCGCCTGACGGGCAATTCGGCAATCAGAAGCGAGGAGATTCCTGTGGACGGGGAGGGCTCTTATCTGGTTTCCTACTGGACCAGGTCAGCAGCTGTACCCCCGCAAGCATCTACCGTAAGCCTCAGTGTCTATCAGGAATCCTCTGAAACTGAGCATCCGCTGATCACAAATACTGCTTCGGTATGGGCACGCTCGGAGAATCAGCTGCGGACAACAGGTACCACCGAATATATGCAGCTGACAGCAAAGAATCAGACAGGGACGGATCAGTTCCTGGATCAGGTATATATCGGCAAGCTGCCGGAGCTTCCAGAGGACCTTGCACCTGGGGCGCCAGCAGGGTTTACCGTGAACCGTGCTGATGGGGTGTCCGCAGATCTGGAGTGGCTGGCAGCTACGGGTCCTTTTGGTGTGAAGAATTATAGCATTACCTTCAAAAAGGCGGCGGATACTGAATGGAGCAGTATAACGGTGCCTTATGTTCCTGGTCAATCCTTGTATGCCTATAAGCTGGAAGGTCTGTCACCTGAGAGTCACTATGAGGTGAAGGTGACAGCAGTCAGCGAAGGGACGGCAGTGTCGGCGGCGAGTTCACTGGAGCTCACTACCGGCAAGATGTTCCCGGTGAATCCGGGAGCGTCGGAGGAAACGGCAGCACTTCTGGACCGGCTCTATGCCACGGTTGGCAGCGCCGTGTATACAGGCCAGCATAATTATTATGAAGCGCCATCCCTTTGGTATGATACGGCAGCAGAATTAACCGGATATTATCCGGCGATCTGGGGTTCGGATTTCGCCTATTATACCGGCGGGGATTTCAGCGCCCTACGCCAGGCCATGATTGACGAGGCGATCAACAAAGGTCATACGGGCAGCATTATTACCCTGACGTATCATGAGCCCCGTCCTATGGATTCTGCCACCGCCGGATGGGAAAGTGTCACAGGAGATGTAACGGCAGCTCAGATGACGGAGATTGTTACTCCGGGGACTGCACTCTACAATCAGTGGGCTGCTCAAGTGGATGAAGTTGCAGGATATCTTGCCCAGCTGAGAAACGAAGGCATTCCGGTGCTGTGGCGGCCTTATCATGAGATGAATGCCGAATTCTTCTGGTGGGGCGCGCGGCCGGAGCTGTTCAGGCAGCTGTGGGACAATATGTATGACCGTTTCACCCATCTGCATGGTCTGGATAATCTGATCTGGGTATGGAGCCCGAATGCCGAGAGCTCATGGGCCTATGATTCTGCTCCTTATTATCCCGGTCATGATGCCGTAGATGTGCTGGCGATGGATATCTATAACAACGATTACCGGGATACGTATTACAACAAGCTTGTGCAGCTTAGCGGCGGCAGACCGATTGCTATAGGAGAGAACGGGGAGCTGCCGGACATGGATATGCTGATGGAGAAGCAGCCCCGGTATGCGTATTTCATGACCTGGTCACAATATTTGACCGACAAAAATTCACTCAGTGCCATTCAAGCGCTCTATAGCAATCCGCGTGCACTCCATAACGGCGAAACAGGCAACGGCCCGTATGTACCGCCGCCTGCGGACAGTTATCTCATTGATGATTTCGAACAGTATGGCAGCTCGAACAGCAGCCTGCGTGCCAAATGGCAGCGGAATGTCTCCGGTAACCTGGCAACGGTCACGCTGGACACTTACCATCTGAACAGCGGTACCTACGGGCTTAAGCTGGACTATACGGTAGGCAATCCCGGCTATGCGGGGTTATACCGCAGCATGGGCAAGGAATGGCCGGGGATGGAAGCCATCTCCTTCTGGCTGCAGCCGGATGGCTCGAACCGGCAGCTTGCGGTTCAGTTTCATGAGACGAACGGTGAGGTATGGGAAGCGAGTATTCCGGTTCAAGGCACAACTCCAGTGCTTGTTAGCATTCCTTTTACCGAATTCCTGCGGCCCGGGTGGTCTACCGGCGGCAACGGCGTCATCGATCTGGGTTCCATTAAAGAGTTCGCCTTCTATATTGCCCAAGGCAGCGGGACACAGGGAAGCGGGACACTGTATATAGACGATGTAAAAGCTATCAAATTGCCCGTGGAGGAAGAATAAGCCCACTCTAACTAACTCTAACTAACCAAAGTGAACCCTAAAAAAATCTCCGTTGCTGGACCACAGTTTTCGTTGGCTGCGCTACTGGTAGCTCCTTCCTGGAGATCATAGAATGAAGGTGTAAAGCAAAGAAACAGGAAGGATGACCAATGTGGAAATCGAGCGGAGATTGCCCGTCCGGAAGAAAGGAAACGCAGTATCCTGGTGGAATAACTGGATCAGACAATGGGATCTTCAGCTGATGGTAGTGCCTGCTTTGATCTTCATCTTTATTTTCAGTTACCTGCCCATGTACGGAGTTCTAATGGCTTTCCAGGATTATCAGCTGTTCGGCGGATTTTTACACAGCCCATGGGTGGGCCTGAAGCATTTCGAGGCTTTCTTCAATTCCCCGGACTTCTGGAGAGTCATGCGCAACACGATGGTGATCAGTCTGCTGAAGCTCTGCTTCGGCTTCCCGGCACCGATACTGCTGGCGCTGATGCTGAATGAAGTCCGGAGTATGATGTTCAAGCGGGTCGTGCAGACCGTCAGCTATCTGCCGCATTTTCTCTCGTGGGTGATCGTCGGCGGTTTCGTAGGCTCGATGCTGTCGACTGATAATGGAAGCGTTAACATGCTGCTGATGAGCCTGAATCTGACATCTGAACCGATCAGCTTTCTGTCTGTGCCGGAGTATTTCTGGGGTATTCTCGTAGGGACGGGGATGTGGAAGGAGATGGGGTTTGCCGCCATTGTCTATCTGGCTGCCATTGCCGGAATTGATCCGCATCTGTATGAAGCCGCTTCCATCGACGGGGCGGGGAGATTCAAGCAGATCCAGCTGATCACACTGCCTTGTATCCGGCCGGTCATTATCATCTTCATGATTCTGGCGGTGGGCAATATTCTTAACGCCGGGTTTGAAGATATTCTCATTCTGGCCACGAATCCGATTCTCCGTGATGTGTCGGATGTGATCGATACCTATGTGTACCGGATGGGGATTCTGAATAACCGCTTCTCATACGCGGCAGCAGCAGGGTTGTTCAAGGCAGTTGTCAGTGTAACACTGCTGGCGCTGGCCAATAAGGCAGCCAGAAAAATGGGCTCCAGCTTATGGTGAGCGAAGCAGCATCAAAGCAGTATAGATGCAGAAATGTTCATGAAATCAGACGCTGCGGGGAAAGGGGTTACAGGATATGATGAAGCTGTCAACGGGGGATAAAGTGCTGCAGCTGTTCATTTATATCATTCTGATCCTGCTGGGCTTCGTCACCCTGTATCCCTTCTGGAATTCCCTGGTTATCTCCTTCAATATGGGCTCAGATACATCGCTGGGCGGCATCACGTTCTGGCCCCGGGTCCCAACGTTTGATAACTATGAGGTTGTCTTCCAGGACAGCCGGATCGGGCAGGCGTTCATGATATCCATTCTGAGAACGCTAACCGGGACGATCCTGTCCGTGCTGTTCACAGCCATCCTGGCTTACGGGCTATCGCGTCATGAGCTGATCGGGCGCAGGTTCTATATGGTCTTCTGCATTATTACAATGTATTTCAGCGGCGGCTTAATTCCTACCTTTCTGCTGCTGCGGGAGTTTGGCATGATGGACACCTTTTGGGTTCTCGTTATTCCCGGGTTAATCAGTGTATATAATATGATTATTTTTCGGACCTTCTTTCTTGGCCTGCCGGCGGGACTGGCGGAGTCGGCACGGATTGACGGCTGCAACCATATCGGTGTGCTGATCCGTATCATCCTGCCTATATCGGGTCCCGTTGTGGCCACCCTGTCCCTTTTTACCGCCGTCTATCACTGGAATGACTGGTTCTCAGCCAGCATTTATATTAACGACCCCAGCCTGATTCCGATCCAGACGCTGCTGAAGCAGATCCTGAGCTCCAATATTGTGACTGATCAGCTTCAGTCCGTCGGCAATGCAGCAGCCCAGGACCGTCTGGCTCTGGTGCAGTCTGTCACCACCAAGTCGCTGATTATGGCTACCACTATGGTGGCAACGCTGCCAATCATTATGGTGTATCCGTTTCTGCAAAAATATTTTGTCAAAGGGGTACTCATCGGTTCCTTGAAAGAGTAGCGCAGATTTCTTGAACTCACATGTAGAGAGGGGTTACTTAATTTGAAACGGACGACCAAACGATGGACACAAATGACGGTTGTATTATGCACGGTGCTGCTGATGGCCGGGTGCGGCGGAGGGAATAACGCAGCAGTTCAGAGTACGGCAGAACCCGGTAAAGAAACGGCGGCAGCCACTGCTGCAGCGGAAACGGCGGTACCCGCAACTTCGGAGGAGCCTTCCACAGACGAAGTAAGTACAGTGAAGCCGGTAACCTTCAGCTATTACAGCAATTATGACTGGGATACTACTGAGCAGTGGGGCGCCGACTCAACCACACGCTGGATTGCCGATACCCTGAAGGTCAACATGACTCCCGTTCAGTCAAGCGGCGCTGCCGAGACGAAGTTCAGCACCATGATTGCTTCAGGCAGTCTGCCGGATGTCATTATGACGGACCGCGGTGCAAGTGTCGAGCGTCTGCGGCAAGGCGGAATGCTGGTGGCACTGGATGATTATCTCGACAAATATCCGAATCTTAAGAATAACGCCGGGGAAGCCACACTCGGTATGCTCCGCTCAGACGACGGCAAGCTGTACCAGTTCCCGAACTGGTATACCTCAAGCCCCAACGGCAACGGCGGATGGATCATCAACAAGAAAATTTATAAAGAGCTGGGCTCGCCGAAGCTGGAAACCTTTGATGATCTGTATGCCTATCTGAAGCTGGTGAAGGAGAAATACAGTGATGTTGTTCCCCTCGAGGTTGGAGCCAAAGGCCGGGGCATTGATACCATGTATGGCGGATGGGCGGAGAACAAACCTTATCTGACGAGAGCTAATCCTGTAGGCAATGAACTGAAGCCGATCTTTGAAGATCCGATTTTCATTGAGAACATGCAGTATGCCAGCAAGCTGTTCCGCGACAAGCTGATTTCACAGGACGTATTCACACAGACCGGAGACCAGATTAACGAAAAGCTGAAAACGGGCCGCGTTGCAGTATACGTGGATGGCGATGTGGTCAATCCGGGCCGGGGAGCGGACGGTGCCCTGAAGGCAACCGATCCGGAAGCGGGCTACGAGATCATCTGGCCGATCCACAAAGCCGGCCTGGATGCCACCAAAATCACTCCGAATAATTACAATTCCCTCGGCTGGAATGTGCTCGTGATTACGAAGAATGCCAAGGACCCTGAAGCGATCTTCTCATACCTGGACTGGTTGACCGGGGAGGAGGGCCAGCGTATTATCAACTTCGGACGTAAGGGGCTCTACTGGGATGAGACTGACGCAGATGGAGTACCGATTCTGAATGCCGGGGGACTTAGCACAGAGCAGGCAGGGAAAGACAAGGAAAGAATCGGCCGCTTCAACTGGGTAGGCAACACGACATTCATCGATCAGACCAAAGCCAAGATGGATGCGCAGCTGCCGGCTGATAAGCAGAACTGGACAACGCTGGCCCAGCAGAAAGTGACCTGGAAGACTTCCCGGAACTTCACGGAATTCGTGAACCTTGATCCGCTTCCGGATTCGGAAGAAGGAACCATTGCCACAGCCGTCAACGATATCTATCAGGAGGCTTTTGCCAAGACGCTGTATGCCAAGAGTGATGAAGAGGTGCTGAGCCTGATTAACCAAGCGAATGAAGACGCCTCAAAAGCGGGTTACGGCAAGCTGCTGGCGTACCAGACGGAAAGATGGCAGAACAACCTCAGCAAGATGAAATAACAATAGAGTCTGCCTGGGGCGTGGGGTATACTGAAGCCAAGTATACCCCATTATTTGGGAAGGGGCTGCCTTCCGCCTTATGGGGATAACCTCCGCTCTTGCGCCTTGGCAGCAAGCGGGTCCGAAGGAGGGGATGGAATGTATAAGGTGCTGCTGGTTGACGATGAGCTGCTGGATCTGAAGGGTCTGCAATACTTCATGAACTGGGAAGACATGGACATGGAAGTGTGTGCAGCCGCAAGCAGCGGCTTCGAGGCGCTTGAAGTGCTGGAAGCGCAGCAGGTGGATATTGTCGTCACGGATATCAAGATGCCGATTATGACCGGGATGGAGCTTGCCCGCAGAGCACTTGAGCTGAATCCGAAGCTGAAGATAGTTTTTGTCAGCGGCTATGAGGATTTCCAGTATGCCAAGCAGGCCATTTCCATGAGTGCCTGCGGTTATGTTCTGAAGCCTGTGGACGATGAGGATATGCGGCGGACGTTGATTGATGTGAAGGAGGCCCTGAACAAGGAACGGGCGCATAGCCATCTGGAGCATTATTTCTCGGAGTCGGAACCCCTGCTGAAGCGTGAGCTGTTCATGCAGCTTCTCGATGGAACACCGGATGAGGACCGGGTATTGCCGCTGCTTCAGCGCATGGGGATTGCTTGGCAAAGATCCCGCCTGTACACCGCTCTGCTGGAACCGGATGACCTGGCCTGGAAGCTGAACGGCTATAGTGAGGAGGCCCAAGCGGCAATAGAGCGGCAGCTGAGCCTGTCTGTTGAACAGTTCTGTGCGATGGAACGGATTCAGGTCTGCAGACTGGATCAGTTCCATTTTGCTCTAATCCTTGAAGAACGTGTTGACCATGGACGGTTAAGGGAATTCATTCATCATGCGGTCAGCGGAACTCCGCTGACAGTGACCATTGGAGCAGGACCGCTGGTGAACAGTCTGAAGGAGCTGCATTACTCCTTCCAGCGGGCCAAGGAAGCCCTTGGATTGAAGCTGTTCCTGGGCAAAGGCAAGCTGATCCTGCACACGGATGCCAGAGGGCCGGTTACGGCTGAAGCCAAGGATCTTGATGATATTCTCCAGGCCTTGTTTCAGGCCATGTCCTCTTACCGGCTGGTTGATATCGACGATTGTAATGAGGAGCTGTTCGTGTGGGTAGGTCATATGGAGACCAAGCTGGAGATCTATCAGCTGTTTCTGCATGTGGTGTCGAAGCTCGATGCCTATTTGCATACGATTAATGAGGACTTCTACGAGGTGCTCGGACTGGACCGGAAGCATCTGAGCATTCTCTATCATTTCGAGACTACCCAGGATATGAAATCCTGGCTGCGCCGCCGTATGTTCGAGCTGTCGGAGCATTTGCAGCGCAAACGGCAGGGCAAGAAACGCAAGCTCGTGCAGGAGATTGAAGCTTATATAGAGGAACGTCTGGAGCACAACGTGATGCTGCGGGATGCTGCCAATCATTTCTCCTTCTCGCCTAATCATCTGGGGCAGATTTTCTACGAAGAGAAGGGAATTTATTTCTCCGATTATGTCTCTTTAAGACGGCTGGAACGGGTGAAGCTGCTGCTTGGTGACCCGAAGCTTAAGGTTTATGAAGCTGCCCAGCGGGTCGGCTATAAGAATCTGTCCCATTTCAGCAAGCAATTCAAGGATTATTACGGAGTCAGCCCGGGTGATTATAGGAGACATCTGTA
Organism: Paenibacillus sp. FSL R10-2771; assembly: GCF_038000205.1. Taxonomy (NCBI): domain Bacteria; kingdom Bacillati; phylum Bacillota; class Bacilli; order Caryophanales; family Paenibacillaceae; genus Paenibacillus; species Paenibacillus sp. FSL R10-2771. The sequence continues at coordinate 3,523,766 of NZ_JBBOBM010000001.1, read as the reverse complement.
ATATGCGGCGCAGATGGAGTATGCCTTACGGATACAAGCTGATTCTCCCTTATGTGGTCTGCCTGCTGCTAGCTGTGGGTACAGTGGGCTTGTTTGCTTACAGTCATTCCGTGAACTCGCTCAAACAGAAGACGCGCGAGAACATCCAAGGCACACTGCAGCAAATGCGGGATAACATCACCTACCGTACGGATAATATTGAACGTATCTCCAGCACTCTCTATTACAACTTCAATCTGCAAAGTGCACTGCGGCGTTATGAGCAAGGCTGGTACAGCTATGAGACGATGACTAAGACTCTCATGCCTACGCTTGAGAATCTGCTTAATTACACGGCAAGCAATGTCGGGTTATCCCTGTACCTGGAGAATGATTCTATTCCTGAACTATACTACAGCGAGATTGGACCCAATCCGCTGCTCTCGACCAAGCGGTATGAGATCTTTCATCTGCAGAGAATCCGGGGAGAAGACTGGTATCATGACCTTGTGGCGCCGGAAGCTAAACCGGGTGCCGGTCAATGGCGTCAGATTCTGCGCGATGAAGAGAACAGCAATATCTCACTGATCCAGAGGATGGATGATATCCAGAAGCAGCGGAGCATCGGTCTAATCCGGGTAACGGTGCAGATGCGGGATCTGCTGGATTCGGTGGATTACCGCAAGATCGGCGAATATGCCACCCTTGTGGTGACCGACCGCAGCGGCAGAATGGTGCTGGAATCTTCGCCGGAGGGTGCGGAAGCCGCCAGCCTGCAATCCGCCGGCAACCTGCTGCAACTGAGAGAGCCGCTGGAAGGCATCGGCTGGGAGCTGCAAGCCTATATTCCGAACAGCCTGTTCGATGAAAGTGCAAGCGAAGTGCGGAGAATGACACTGCTGGTCTGTCTGGCCAGCGCACTGGTTCTGGCCTGTCTCGGCATCGGAGTATCCAGCTATTTCTCCCGGCGGATTCAAAAGATCGTCGGATCGCTGAACGCTTTTCACGATGGAGACTTTCACAAGAGAATTAAGTATAAGGGCAATGACGAACTGGCACAGATTGCCGTAGCCTTCAACCGGATGGGCAGCAATATCGAAGAGCTGATTCACAAGAATTATGTCGCCAATCTTCAGAAAAAAGAAGCGGAGCTGGAATCGCTACAGGCGCAGATCAATCCGCATTTCCTCTACAATACACTCTCCTCGATCAATCGTCTGGCCCAGTTCGGAGATATTCAGAAGCTGCACACCCTTGTTCAGGAGCTGGCCAAGTTCTACCGTTTGTCTTTGAACCGGGGCGGAATTATCACAACCGTGGGCAATGAAATTGAGCATGCCAAAGCTTATATTGCCATTCAGGGCATCAAATACGGGGAACGGATGTCGGTATATTACGATATTGACCCCGGGGTGCTGGAGTATGCGACGGTGAAGCTGATTCTGCAGCCGATGATTGAGAATGTGCTGGAGCATGCCTGGTTCGGCAGCACCATCGGAATCCGGCTGGTGGCGGAGAAGAGGGAGGACAGCATCATATTCAAGATTATAGACAATGGGGTAGGCATGAATGCGGATACCATCCGGCAGATTCTGGCCCCTGAGGGGACCCGGATCGGCTACGGCATCCGTAATGTAGATTCCCGGATTAAGCTGCATGGCGGCAGTGAATACGGAGTGCTGATCGCCAGCCGTTCCGGAATCGGCACCTGTGTGCAGATTTCTATTCCCTGCCGGTTATAACCGTATAAGCAGTCAATCGGCTACAAAGGAGCTTGGACCGTATTGAAGACCATTCACACAGGAGATTACGAGATCCTTCTTGAAGGAAGCAGTCCGGACTTTCAATCTCAGCTTCATGTGGAGCATGGAGTAGATGGCGTTGCCTACGCCATCCTGACACTCAGTGCTCTCGTTCCGGCAGCTCCCCCCAAGCTAACCCTTCGCTGGAGCTGCCAGGCTATTGATATTCAAGGAATGTGGCATCCGGCAGCGGAACGAAACAGGGGACTGATTCCCGACTGGCGGGAGGGGTTCCTGTCCAGATCCACTTTCTCTGCACCAGTTGTCAGCCTGTATGGCAGCAGGGGGAACAATGTTCTGACCTTTGCCTGCTCAGACGTCTTGAATCCGCTGGAGCTGCGTGCGGGGCTGAATGAAGAAACGTCCAGCTTTCAATGTGCTGTAACGTTGTTCGCAGGCGATGTCTCTCCCATAACACATTATGAGCTCATCCTGCGGCTGGATTCCCGCAGCGTTCCTTACTATGAAGCACTGGGCGCAGCGGGGAAATGGTGGGCAGGCTTGAAAGGGAGTGAGACGTCCCCGGTTCCTGATACCGCAAGGGAGCCGGTGTATTCCACCTGGTACAGCTTCCATCAGCAGCTGAAGCCGGAGATCTTAGAGCTGGAGTGCAGACTCGCAGCTGAACTGGGCTGCGGCGCGGTAATTGTGGATGACGGCTGGCAGACGTCAGATGAAGCCCGGGGGTATGCATATTGCGGAGACTGGAAGGCCAGCCCGGACAAAATCGCGGATATGCAGGCACATGTTGCCCGTGTTCATAACCTTGGCATGAAATACCTGCTGTGGTATGCCGTGCCGTTCATCGGCAAGCATAGTGAAGCCTGGCTGCGCTTCAAGGATAAGTTACTCTACTATAGTGAGAGCTTCGGAGCAGGCGTGGCCGATCCCCGTTATCCGGAAGTCCGGGAATATTTAATTTCCTTATATGAGCAGGCATTGCTGGATTGGGATCTGGACGGCTTCAAGCTCGACTTCGTGGATAGCTTCTATACGGCCCGGGAGGCGGCGGACCAGAAGGATGACGACTGGGGCAGCCGGGATACAGGCTCGGTTCCGGAAGCCGTCGATCTGTTGTTAAGCGGAATCCTCTCACGCTTGCGGCAGCTGAAGCCGGATATTATGATCGAATTCCGCCAGAATTATACCGGACCGCTGATGCGCAAATACGGCAATATGTTCCGGGCAGCAGATTGTCCAAACGATGCACTTCAGAACCGGATGCATACAATCGATATCCGGCTGATCTGCGGGGATACCGCGGCACATGCCGATATGCTGATGTGGAATCCGGAGGAACCGGTCGAGGCAGCGGCATTGCAGTTCATTAACATTCTGTTCGCTGTGCCGCAGATATCCGTCCGGCTGGATACTCTGCCGGAGCCGCATAAGGCTATGCTGGGCTTCTGGCTAAGCTTCTGGCGCGGGCACCGGGATGTATTGCTGGACGGAACATTGGAGCCGGTGAGTCCCGAGCTGCTGTATCCGCTTGTCATCGCCCGGACCGCGCAGAAGTGGGTGTTTGCCGCTTATCATGATACAGTAATCCCTTTAGCAGGGGATTTGCCCGGGCTGGTTCTGGTAATCAACGGGACGCTGAACCCGCGCCTGGTACTGGAAATGGACCGCGATCCGGGTCTGCTTCTTGTGAATATCCTCGGCTGCCGGGGAACGGTTGTAGCGGATCACAGGCTGCTGTGGAATAAAGGAGTGCATGCACTAGAGGTGCCGCCGGCAGGGGTAATCATGATTCGGCCTGCCAGAATAGCTGAATAATTAATCTTACAAGACGCCTGGTCCCCCACACATATTCCAGTGGGGGGGCCAGGCGTCTTGAAGCTGTTCTGGTCTGGCTACTGCCAGCTGATTAATGGGAGCAGAGTAAATCAATCCAGCAGCTTCCCGACAAAGACCCGCATAGCCAGTGTATCTGGAGCATGCTTCTGCCGGATGATCCGGAAATCCCTTTCAGTCAGCGTATGCCTGATTCTTAGTTCACTTAATTCGCCGCTGGCCAGCTCTTTGCGTACAATCCATCTGGACAGCAGGGACAGTCCAAGTCCGGCGCTGACCGCTTCCTTGACACCCTGACTGCTGTTGAATACATAGGAGCGTTTGACCTGAATACCTGATTCCTGCAAAAAACGGTCGCTGAAAGCCCGGGTGCCGGAACCCGGTTCCCGCAGCACCCAGACTTCATTATGCAGCATCTGATCCTCTACAGCGAGTTCACTGCTTAGCGGGTGAGCGGAGGGCGCGACCAGAATCATCTCGTCCTTCATATACGGGATAATGGACAGATCAGAGCCCGACGTTTCACCTTCGATGAAGCCGATATCCAGCCGGTTAGACCGGACCGCAGCAATAATCTCTTCCGTATTGCCTATGGTGACCTGGAGACTGACCAGCGGATATTGCCGGGCGAAGTCGGCCAGGCGGGCCGGGAGCACATATTCCCCAATTGTGAAGCTGGCTCCGATCTGCAGGGTGCCGGTCACTTCGTCCTGCAGCAGCCGGATTTCCCGGCCGGCCTCTTCATAATGCATGAGCATCTGTTTCGCATGCTTATATAGAATGGCTCCGGCTTCAGTAAGACGCACTTGCTTGGGGGAACGGTGCAGCAGCTTCACTGCGAATTCGTTCTCCAGATTGCGGATATGCAGGCTGACTCCGGGCTGGGAGAGGTTGAGCAGCTCGCCCGCCTTAGAGAAATGCTGCTGCTCTACTACGGTAACAAAAACGCGGAGCGCATCAGTAATCATAATAATCCCTCATTTATTGAAGATGGATGTAGCTGTAATTACGGTTTTTTACTATTTTAACATAGTGAATTCGCCTAAGCATAAGTATTAATAATGATTGAAATAGCAAACCTGTATTTCACATTCCGTAAGCATGCTTATATAGTAAAGCTATAAAAGCGGTGTTATAACGAAGTAGTGAATGGGGCGCGGGACGGATGAATGGAAGCGGAAGTTACAGATTGCAGCGGAGTAATCATAGATATGTCTACTTTGCCGGCGGGATTGTTGTTACACTCACTCTGGCGGTTGCGGCGAAATATTTAGCCATGCTGCCGGTCCTCGGCATTATGGGCCAGCTGGTGCTGGCCATTCTGCTGGGGATTGGCCTCAGAGCAGTAGCCGGTGTTCCGGAGCAGGCCATGGCAGGCGTACGGTTCTCGGGCAAAAGACTGCTCAGAGCAGGAATCATTCTGCTGGGGATGAGACTGAATCTGGGGGATATCGTACAGGCGGGTCCAAAGGTGGCCGGGATTGCAGCTATTAACCTGGTGTTCACGCTGTTCACTGTGTATGGTTTGGCGCGTTGGCTGAAGATGGACAGAAGACTGGGGCTGCTGACCGCGTGCGGAACAGCCATCTGCGGCGCAGCAGCAGTAGCTGCCATTGCCCCGCAGATCAAAGCGACAGACAACGAGACGGCAGTAGGAGCGGCAACAGTGGCGATTCTGGGAACTGTTTTTACACTTGTATATACGATTCTATATCCATATATGGGCTTAAGCGCTTCGGGATACGGAATCTTCGCAGGAGCAACCCTGCATGAGGTGGCACATGTCATCGCTGCAGCCGTACCTGCCGGGCAGCAAGGCTCCGATCTGGCAGTACTGGTGAAGCTGACGCGGGTAGCAATGCTGGTTCCGGTCGCTCTGATTCTGGGCCTGATAGAAGGCCGCAGGGAGCGGAAGCTACACCGCCGCATGAAACTGTCCGATGGAGCAGAAGAAGGGTGTGCCGCCGAAACGGAAGGAAACCGGGAGCGCAAGAAGCTCCCGGTTCCCTGGTTTATTGCAGGCTTCCTGTTGATGAGCGGCATCAATACGCTTGGAGTTATCCCTCAGCCGCTTGCGTCAGATATGATCACACTTGCCTATCTGCTGCTGGCCATGGCGATGGCGGGACTTGGACTCGGCATTGATCTCAAGACCTTTAGCAGCATGGGGCGTAAGCCGGTACTCGCCGGATTCATAGGTTCGGTATTCATGTCGCTGCTCGGATTTGGGCTGGTACATTGGTTGGGATTATCTTAGTCCAGTGGAACGGAACACATCACATCATAGATCACGCTCAAACCCCTGAGTAAGCCATGAATCCGCCGTCCACAGGCACGGTGATTCCGGTGACGAACCCCGACATTTGCTCATCTGCCAGCCAGAGCAGGGTGCCGAGCAGATCCTTGGGCGTACCGAAACGGCGCATCGGGGTTTGGGAGATGATTTTGCGGGAACGTTCTGTCAGCTCTCCATTACTGTCCACAAGCAGCTGTTCATTCTGAGCGGTTACGAAGAAGCCCGGGGCTATAGCGTTAACCCGTATTCCCGCGTCTGCCAGATGGACGGCCAGCCATTGCGTGAAGTTGTTAATCCCCGCCTTGGCAGCACTGTATGCCGGAACTTTGGTCATTGGCGAAGCGGCACTCATGGAAGAAATGTTGATTACCGTTGTTCCGGTTCGCCCGAGCATCTGCTTGGCGAAGATCTGGGTCGGAATTAACGTTCCGGTCATATTTAAATCAAGGACATTGCGGAACCCGCTTACAGACAGATCGAAGAAGGAGACGATATCCGGATTCTCCAGGTCTCCGTCCGCGAAGGTCTCATGGGTCGTAATTGCCGAAGGCTGATTACCGCCGGCCCCGTTAATTAATAAATCACAAGGCCCCCAGTGCTTCAGAAGTTCATCGGCTGCCTGCTGCACATTGCTGGAATCCATAACATCACAGGCCAGGGAAAGTGCTTGTCCTCCGGTTGCAGTTATCTGCGCAGCCAGAGCGGCGCCTTTGTCCGCAGTGCGGTTCAGAATAGCGACCCTGGCGCCTTGACGGGCTAATTCCAGGGCCATCACGCTGCAAAGTGCGCCGGCTCCTCCGGTAATCACGGTGATTTTGCCTGCCAGTTGAGGCTGTAATGCCAACTCAGACATAGGTATCCAACCCTTCTCTAATGTAAGTATGATCCTAAGTAAGGACTAAGTCTGTTTACTATCGGGCATCATTACCCGCCGGGCGGGGCGTCTATTCAGTTCCCCGGATTCCTTGTTAAATGGACGGCAAAGCCGTTTCTACTTGTAGTACTGCGGGTATTTCTCCATCAGCATCTCCTGATCGGCAATGGTTAATGCCATATGCTCCTGCATCATATGATCACCCTGCGAAACATCATGTGTCTGAATCGCTTCATAGAGGCAATAATGCTGCTGATACAGATGCTCCCAATTATGATCTGCCGTAAGCTTAAGCATCCGGCTGCGGTTCAGATGGACCTTGATCTGCTGGACTACTTCCCAGGTATTCTTCTTGCTGCAGCCTGTAAAGATCAGATGATGAAATTCTTCATCCAGCATGAACATTTCCTTATAGTCCTGATCTTCAATGCAGAGTCTCTGTTTATCCAGATTCGCCTTAAGATCTATAAGATGTTTGGCCTGAAAAGAGCTGCAGGCCTCGCGCATAACCGCCCGCTCCAGATGCTCGCGCATGAAGCGGGCTTCTTCGACGAGGCCGGAATCAATAAGAGAGACAACCGTTCCGCGCTGGGGATAGACATCGAGCAGGCCCTCTTGGGCCAGCCGGACGAAGCTCTCTCTGACGGGAGTGCGGCTAACATTGAATTTAAGTGAAATTTCTTTCTCCGAGATGCTGGTGCCGGGAGGGAGCTCCAACAGCAAAATCTGATTCTTCAAAGAACGATACACGATGTCCCGTGTGGAAACCGCTTGTGTACCGATAATGTATTCCATCGCGTAGCCCTCCTGTTAAGTTGTTCAGAAGCACTACCATACTACCATACAAGTATGGTAGTATGGTAGTGCAAACAGGCAGAAACGGCTAATACCGTCCTTACCAGGACAAATTTCCGCTTCTGCGGAAAAGATAAGAACGTTATATTGCGAGTAGCTTATACATTCTTATCTTCTAAAATACGGTATGACGAAAGGCTGGAGAACACATTGAGTACCTCACCTTTTATTCATGAAGATTGGCTGCTCCTGAACAAAAGTGCACAAACCCTGTACCATGACTATGCTCAAAAAATGCCGATCTACGATTTCCACAGTCATCTGAATCCTCAGGAGATCAGCAGCAACCGCAAGTTCCGCAATATCGCCGATCTGGCGTTATCGGGGGACCATTACAAGTGGCGTGCGCTGCGCTGGCTCGGCATCGATGAACAGCTGATTACCGGGAACGCTCCGGACAAAGACAAATTTATGGTCTGGGCGCGTTCAGTACCCGAGATGCTGGGCAATCCGCTGTACCATTGGACACATCTGGAGCTGAAGCGCTATTTCGGCATCGATGAGCTGCTCTCGGCCGATAATGCGGAGAGCGTCTGGGACCGCTGTAATGAACAGCTGCAAGGAGACGGCATGACTACACAGGGCATCCTTAAGAAGCAGAATGTTGACGTCGTCTGCACAACGGATGATCCGGCTGATTCCCTGGAGCATCACATTCTTATTAAGAACGACAGTGCACTGGAGACCGTTGTTGCTCCAACCTTCAGACCGGACCGGGTGCTGAATATCCGCGATGAAGGTTTTGCCGGCTACGTTGCCACGCTCAGTGAAGCCAGCGGAATGGAAGTTCACTGTTATTCCGAATTCATGAAGGCTGTGACTTCGCGGATCGATTATTTCCACAAGCATGGCTGCCGTCTGTCCGATCAGGCCTTCGGTGAGCTTCCGCACGCACATTCAACCGAACATGAAGCAGCTTACATATTTGCCCGTGCCTTCAAAGGCGAGGAGATCAGCGCCCAGGAGGAACAGAAGTTCCAGAGCTACACACTGCTCAAATTAGGCCGGCTGTATCACGAGCGGGGCTGGAGCATGCAGCTGCACATCGGGGCGCTCCGTAATAACAACTCACGGATGTTCGATGCGCTCGGCAAGGACAGCGGGTTCGATTCCATTCTGGACTTCAATATGGCCCGCAGCCTGAATGCCTTGCTGAATGATCTGGATGCCAGCGGACAGCTTCCGAAGACCATTGTGTATACGCTGAATCCGTCACAATACGAGATGATTGCAACATCGATCGGTAATTTCCAGGGCTCGGGGATCAAAGGCAAAGTGCAGATGGGCTCAGGCTGGTGGTTCCATGATCAGAAGGAAGGCATGCTGCAGCAATTGAAGGCGCTCTCCAGCATCGGCCTGATCAGTCCATTCGTCGGCATGCTGACCGACTCCAGAAGCTTCCTCTCCTTCACGCGTCATGAATACTTCCGCCGGATTCTATGCAACCTGTTCGGCACATGGATTGAAGAGGGCGATCTGCCGCGCGATTATGCTTTTGTGGGCCGGACGATCGAGAACATTTGTTACAACAATGCCGATGCATATTTCGGGATAAAATAGTATGTAGCTACAAAAAGGAACAGTCCTATCAGCCATCATATGGCTTGGGATTGTTCCTTTTTTATTGAGCGCACATGTTATGGTGACTTAAACTCGTGATAACCAATTTGATAATTCGCTTGCTGCGTGGTTGCAGTGACCGGATTAAGTTATGTGCACATTGGTCCCGCAATTTTTAATTGCACTTTGTACAACTAAATCGCCTGATTTACAATCGATCATCCGTTTAGTTGTATTTCGTACAATTAAATTATCGGTTGTAGCTGGTTATCACCGTTCCGGGCAAATTTAGTTGTACAGAATACAGTTATAAGATGTGGGCAGCCTTTATCGCAGTTTTTAACTGCACAATCTACAACTATTATGAAATCAAGTTGGATTTTGAATGCAAGGATAGCGTAAATCATACTCCAACTAACAAATCCCCCCTACTTCGTACTGCTCCGGTAAGCAGAAGGAGAAACACCAGTAGTCTTCTTGAACACCTTGGAGAAATGGGCAAGCTCCATGCCGACCTGCTCGGCGATATTGGAGATGCTGAAGTCGGTGTACGAGAGCTGCCTTTTGGCGAGCTCCATCCGTTTCAGCTGAACGTACTGCATCGGAGGGACGCCGATGAATTTCTTGAAGTAGGGAATGAAGTAGTTCGGATGCAGATGGACGAGCTCCGCCAGCTCCTCCACATCAAGCGGCCGCATCAGGCGCTGGTCAATGTAAGTCAGCACATTCGCCAGCTTCCCCTGATCGCTGGTATGTGTCAGGTCATCCAGGAAATTGCTGTAGCCTCCCGATTCCAGACACAGTGCCAATAGCGTGAGCAGTGAAGCCTGAGTGCGCAGAGTCGCCAGAAAGCCGGTATCCTGAAACAAATCAATCATTTCCGTGAAAATCGCCCTTACCGCATCCGGATCCGGCACATCGCTGATATAGAGCTTATTGGCAGAATGAAACAGCGGCCATTCCCCGATCTGCGCATCAAAGTGACAATAGTAGCGTGTGTAGGGATCATTGGGCGAGGTGTCCGTGGTCTGGGTAGAGCCGGCCGGCATGATCATTAATTGCCCGGGTCTGGGATAATACGCCACGCCGTTGATAATCACCTTGCCTTCGCCGGAATCAATATAGTACAGCCGGTTGAAGGAAGGGGTCTCGTTCGTCCTATTCCATCCGGGGTATCTGCTGGTCAACTGGGCATGCGTAACGGTAACGGTCAGATTCTGCAGCAGGCGTCCGGTCAGATTTCCGCTGGCATACATATTCATAGGTTTAGCTCCTTTACAACGCTCATAAATTCATTATACCGCTTTCATTTATCTAATACATCTTATTTATATACAAAAACACCTTAATTACAGTCATGTTCACCGGAGGCGATTAAGGTTATCCTCATATCATAAACTGTAATAGGAAGTGATTGGGAGATGGAAAAGGTACGATTTGGCATTATCGGAGTGGGCAATATGGGGCGAGCGCATGCGCAGAGCCTGCTGAGTGATATTAAGGGAGCCGAGCTGGCAGCCGTATGTGACACCAGCCCGGAAAGGCTGGACTGGGCGGAAGAGCATTTGCCGGATAGCGTGCAGCGGTTCCTGTCACCGGAAGAGCTGTTCAAGTCCGGGACCATTGATGCTGTGCTGATTGCTACACCGCATTATGACCACCCGCCGCTCGCGGTTGAGGCACTGGGTTACGGGCTGCATGTTCTGATTGAGAAGCCAGCAGGCGTGTACACCAAAGCTGTTCAGGAGATGAACGACGCTGCTGCGAAGTCTGACCGCAAGTTCGGCATTATGTACAACCAGCGGACCAACCCGCTCTATCAGAAGCTGAGAGAGCTGATCAAGTCAGGAGAGCTTGGAGAGATCCGGCGTACGAACTGGATTATCACGAATTGGTACCGCTCTCAGAGTTACTATGACTCCGGCGGCTGGCGGGCGACCTGGGGCGGAGAAGGCGGCGGTGTACTTCTTAACCAGGACCCGCATCAACTGGATCTCTGGCAGTGGACGACCGGAATGATGCCGAAGCGGGTACGGGCTTTTTGCCACTTCGGGAAGTACCGCAATATTGAAGTTGAGGATGATGTGACTGCCTATGTGGAATATGAGAATGGCGCAACGGGGCTGTTCATCACCACTACAGGGGAGGCACCGGGAACGAACCGGTTCGAGATCACAGGCGACAACGGTAAAATCGTAATCGAAGACGGCAAGCTGACGTTCTTCCGCCTGCGCACACCGGAGCCGCAATTCAATGCTGAATTTACCGGAGGATTCGGAGCACCCGAGTGCTGGAAATGCGAGATTCCGGTAGCACCAGGTGATGGGGATCAGCATAAAGGCATTATGCGTAATTTCACCAATGCCATTCTCCATGACGAGCCGCTCCTGGCGCCTGGCGAAGAGGGGATTCACGGATTGACTCTTTCCAATGCGATGTACCTGTCAGCGTGGACGGATAACTGGGTGGACCTGCCGATCGACAGCGACCTGTTCCACGAGAAGCTGATGGTGCAGGTGCAGAATTCTACTTTTCAAAAGGCACCCGTCAGCCAGAAAGCGCTGGATGTATCGGGAACCCACTAGCATCACTCTTTAATCTGCAGGTATAGCATCATCTAACCAAATCAAACTAATCTGGGAGTGGATGAATGAAATGGAACGTTCAACGATTGCCGCACAAATGTATACCTTACGTGAATTTACCCAGACCCCGGAGGGGTTAAGAGAAAGTCTGCGGAAGGTGAGCGAAATTGGCTACCAGGCCGTGCAGATCTCGGGAATTGGCCCGATGGACCCTAAGCTGGTGAAGGAGTATGCGGATGAATACGGTTTGAAGATTTGTGCAACGCATGTCCCCTGGAACCGGCTGGTGAATGATCTGGATGCGCTCGCAGCTGAACATAAGCTGTGGAACTGCAAGTACATCGGCCTTGGCGGACTACCGGCAGAGTATCAGACCAGCCAGGAAGGATACCGCACCTTTGCCAAGCTGGCATCCGGTATTGCGCGTACCCTGAAGGAGCAGTATGGCCTGCAATTTGTCTATCATAATCATGATTTTGAATTTGAACGTTTCGAAGGTATGACTGGTATGGAAATTCTGCTGCAGGAAAGTGATCCGGAGGTGTTCGGCTTTGAGCTGGATCTGTACTGGGTTCAGGCAGGCGGCGGCGATCCTGTAGAGTGGATTCATAAAGTGGAAGGCAGAATGCAGGCCGTGCATTTCAAAGATATGACGGTTCTGTCGCGCAAACCGATTTTTGCCGAAATCGGCCAGGGGAACATGAATTACGGAGCGATTATTGAAGCCTGCCGCAAGACAGGTGTGGAATGGCATATCGTGGAGCAGGATGTGTGCCAGCGTGATCCGTTTGAGAGCCTGGAGATTAGTCTGAACTATCTGCACGCCAAGCTGGAGGTTGAGGCATGAGCCGCAAGGATGGGATGATGTATGCCCCTGTGCATGAGGCCAAGCCTGTGGTGGGGCCGGGTGAATTCGTAATTGCCGCACTGGCGCTGGATCATGGGCATATTTACGGGATGTGCAACGGGCTTGTGGAAGCAGGAGCACAGCTGAAATGGGTATACGATCCTGACCCGGAGAAGGTAAAAGTGTTCCAGAACACCTATCCCGGCGTCCGGGCCGCACGCTCGGCTGAAGAGATTCTCGAAGATCCTGAAGTCCGGCTCGTAGCGGCGGCGGCTATTCCGTCAGAGCGTGGTCCGCTGGGTCTGCGCGTCATGGCACACGGCAAGGATTATTTCACGGACAAAACACCGTTCACCTCACTCGATCAGCTGGCGGCAGCACGGACTCAGGCGGAACAGACGAAGCAGAAATACATGACTTATTTCAGTGAGAGACTGCATGTGGAGAGTGCTGTGTATGCAGGTCAGCTTGTGCAACAGGGTGCGATCGGGCGTGTACTTCAGGTAATTGGAATGGGGCCTCACCGGTTAAATGCTCCGAGCCGGCCGGACTGGTTCTTCCAGCGTGATAAATACGGCGGCATTCTCTGCGATATTGGCAGCCATCAGATTGAACAGTTCCTCTTCTATGCCGGCTGCCGCGATGCCAAGATATTGCACAGCAAGGTAGCGAACTATAACAATCCGTCATACCCGGAGCTGGAGGATTTCGGTGATGCCACGCTGGTGGGCGATAACGGGGCAACCCAATATTTCCGCGTGGACTGGTTCACTCCGGAAGGATTAGGGACCTGGGGCGATGGCCGGACGATTATTATGGGCACCGAAGGGTATATCGAGCTGCGCAAATACAGCGATATTGGCCGCTCCAGCACGCCTGACCATGTCTACTATGTGGACCGTGGGGGGGAACATTATGAGCATGTGGCCGGCAAAATCGGCTTCCCGTTCTTCGGTGAGCTGATCATGGACTGCCTGCAGCGTACAGAAAATGCCATGACCCAGGAGCATGCCTTCAAAGCGGCCGAACTATGCCTGGAGGCGCAGCGGCAAGCGCTCAATCTGACCCCGGATACTCTCAAATAGTTGCATCACAGCTATCAGAAGAACGGAAGGTGTATAAGATGAATCCAATTGGAGCAGCGATTATCGGCTGTGGTGCGATTGCTCCGCTGCATGCCAGGGCCATTGCTTCTATAGATTATGCGCGGCTGCTGGCCGTGGTGGACAGTGATCCCGTTCAGGCAGCGCAATCCGCCCAGGATTACGGATGTGAGGGCTTGACGGATTACAAGCAGCTTCTGGAGCGGGCAGATATCGGAATTGTCCATTTGTGCACGCCCCATCATCTGCATGCCGGGATGGCGGTGGAACTGCTGAAGGCCGGCAAACATGTATTAACCGAGAAGCCGATGGCGCTGGATGTACCTTCAGCCCGGTTAATGCAGGCAGCAGCGGATCAAGCGGAGGGGCAACTCGGTGTAGTCTTCCAGAACCGTTACAATGACCCTTCGGTCCGGATCAAGACGATGATAGATTCCGGCGAACTGGGAGCCCTCATTTGTATGAAAGGGGTGGTTACCTGGACCCGGAGTGAAGATTATTACAAGAATAGCAGCTGGAGAGGCCGCTGGGCTACTGAAGGCGGAGGTGTGCTCATCAACCAGACTATTCATACTCTGGATCTGCTGCAATGGTTCGGCGGTGAAATCTCTTCCGTGAAGGGCAGTGTTACCACTGATGTGCTGAATGATGTTATTGAGGTGGAAGATAGTGCACATGCCTGCATCAGCTTCAAGAATAAGGTGCGCGGACTCTTTTACGGAACCAATGCTTATGGGGTGAATTCTCCCGTTGAACTGGAGCTGGTCTTCGAGCAGGGAACGCTGCTGCAGCGTAGGGATTGCCTGTATCTGTTGAAGGACGGGCAAGAGACGCTGCTCAGCGAACCGGCAACCGGCAGCACCGGAGGTAAATCGTATTGGGGGACCGGACATTCACGGTTAATTCATGATTTCTATGCCCACATCCGTGATGGCCGAAAGTTCTGGATTGACGCAGCAGAGGGCATTAAGGCGCTGGAGCTGATCGATGGAATCTACAAGTCCTCGGCGGGCAGAACGGGTCTGACGGCAGGACAGTATGTGTAGTACTGGACATGTGTGAGATCATACATTCTTGATAGCCAGGGAGAAAGGATCACGTGCTGTGATCCTTTTTTTTGCGTGCTGTAACGGGAATACAAGGCAGGTAACCACCCAATTGACAAATTATAATCTGCATGTAATAATTACCTGACGATCGTCAGGGGGCTGAAGAGATGACTGCTAACGCGATACTGCAGGCTGCATGTTCACAATTCGCCGAGAAGGGCTTTGAAGGAGCATCATTGGCCGGCATAGCTCAGGCAGTAGGGATTAAGAAGCAATCCATTGCCACCTATTTTCCGAAAAAAGAAGATTTGTTCATGGCCGCCTTCGGCGAAATGGCCCGGCATTACTATGAATTTCTTGAACAGCTGTATAAGGGCCTCAGGGATACACCTATAGAGATGAAGCTGCGTGAGATTATGTATAAGAACTATTATTACAAAGTGGAGCACCCGGTATTGACCGCATTCTATAAAATGGCCGTGCAATTTCCGCCTCCTTTCTTCCAGGACTTGCTGGAGGCGCAGATTGCGGGGATGGAGCAGCGTTCCGCTGTATTGTACCGGGCGATTTTTGAGGAAGGCATGAACACGGGGATCATACGGCAGCAGCGGGCAGATAGTCTGCTCTCGGCTTATTACTGTTTGCTTGACGGGATCGCCATGCAGATGTTTTTTTACAAGCAAGAGGAATTTGAACAGCGCCTGGAGGATATCTGGGGGATTTTCTGGGCGGGCATTAAGCAATCTTAACCGGAAAGGGAGGCAGGATGATATGCGTGTAGACAAGGTTACGAATGAAGCAGGATTACAAGAGGCATTCCGGATCAGACGTGAAGTGTTTGTGGAGGAGCAGGGCGTACCGCTGGCTGATGAATTTGATCATTATGAGAGCCAGGCAGAGCATATATTGGTGTTTCATGAGGCGGAGGAGGCTCCAGTAGGGACAGCCAGATTGCGGGTTGTGGACGGATGGGCCAAGCTGGAGCGGATTTGTCTTCTGGCCCCGTACCGCCGAAGCGGGCTAGGGTCCGTAATTATCGGCACACTGGAGGCAATGGCTGCAGAGCAAGGACTCCGGCAAGCCAAACTGCATGGCCAGAAGCAGGCCGAAGGCTTTTATCAGAAGCTGGGCTATGAGACTTCCTCGGCTGTCTTTATGGAAGATGGAATCCCCCACGTCATTATGGTTAAAAGCTTGCAGGTCTAATCTCTCAAATTGACTTTATGACCAGCAGGCCTTATCTTCAGTACATGTGTTAATATATGAATTGCAGATGAGAGACAGGGAGAGGGATTAAGCTTATGGAACAGGCAATGTTTGCCGGAGGCTGCTTCTGGTGCATGGTTACACCGTTTGAAGAGCTTCCAGGAATTCACGGAATCGTATCAGGGTACGCCGGAGGCACGGTAGAGAATCCTACATACGAACAGGTCAAGACAGGGACAACCGGTCACTATGAGGTGGTTCAGATTACGTTTGATCCGGCACTTTTCCCCTACGAGAGACTGCTGGAGCTGTTCTGGCCGCAGATTGATCCGACGGATGACGGCGGACAGTTTCAGGATCGCGGAACACAGTACCGGACAGCGGTATTCTACTATAATGAAGAGCAGCGGCTGGCGGCTTTGGCTTCCCGGGAGCAAGTGGCGGTCAGCGGCAGATTTGAGCTTCCTGTGGTGACGGAGATTCTGCCTGCACCCCATTTCTATCCGGCTGAGGACTATCATCAGGACTATCACAAGAAGAATCCGAAGCATTATAAAGAGGACCGTGAGCAATCCGGACGGGATACCTTTATTTCGCAGCACTGGTAAAAGCGGATAATGAAATTAGGTTTAAAGAAAGCCTTTAATCACCTGGCATCTGGGGATTGAGGGCTTTTTGCTATTTTCGCAGCAGTCTGGAGGTGAAACGGAATAATTTAAGGCATAAAACCAAAAAATGGGAACCTAAATCCGAAATTCCGAGCCTACTAAATGAAGATTTGTCCTACTATAATCATATTTGTAAACGCATACAATTATACATGATTCTGGCTTTGATCCGGGGAATGGAGGAGGGTGGAGGCTTTCTGAAATGCTGAATGATCTGTCTGTAGCTTCCGGTTGCCAAAGGTAATGATTATAGCAATGCCAATATAATTAAGGAGGAATATTACGATGCCTAAAAAATGGCTAATGTCCATGCTTGCGTTCGTGCTTCTGCTCTCTTGCCTGCCTTTCTTTGGTTCCAAAGCTGCCGCCGCTGATTATACACAGGGAGTAGATTTGTCGGGAACTACAGCGACAATCTGGTTCAAATCTACAGTAAGCACCAGTTGGGTGGATGTACATTACAAGGTCAATTCCGGAACGCAGCTGAATTACCGTACAACCTACAACAGCAGCAAAGCCCGATATGAGCAGGTGGTCACAGGCGTTGCCAGCGGAACCGTTCTCACCTATTTCTTCACGTACAACAATGGAACACCGGCATATGATACCGGCTGGTTTACGTATACCGCCGGAACGGCGCCGACCACCCCGCCTGGGGGTTCCTCTGCTTCGATCTATTCCATAGCCGCCTCTTCCATTCCCACCCCGCCGGGAGGTTCCGTGTCGGTGAAGGTCATGAACGGCACGGGCGGGGCCTATCCTGACAACCAGATATATTGGGGGGTGATCGGCATCAATCCGGCCAACGGCAAATGGAGTTATCTGGATCTGAGCGGCAATCTGCTGCCAATCTCTAATGCGCTGAATGATGCCTCCGGCCATCTGACCAAAAACGGCGTGAATTACGCGAATATCTACCATACCGTAAGTCAGGCTTCCTGGGTAACGATGCCCAAAATCACCTCCGGCCGCATGTTCCTCAGCGTAGGCACGCCGCTGTACATCAAGACTTATGATGACGGCTTTGCCGGACCGGATATTGATAATCCTACCGATCCTAACCGTAATCTCTATTTCGATTTCGTTGAATTCACGGTGGATGCTACAGGCTATCACGGCAACACGACGCGCGTAGATGCCTTCGGATTTCCGATCCAGCACCGGCTGGTTGGCCTGTCTGGAGGCTATGATAAAACCGTAGGCGAGCTGGAATCGGAGACACGTGCCGGAATCTTCAGCAAATACCAGAATGAAGTGCCATCCGCCTTTAAATCACTTGCTACGGATCAGGCACCTTACCGTATTATCGCTCCTGTCCATGGATCGTTTAAAGCCGGCGGGGCCAACAGCAATTATTTCGCAGGTTATTCCAGCTACAGCACCCAGGATATTCTCCGCAACGATGGCTCGCTCATTGATGCTGCCACCAGCGCTGCCATTAACCGCCATGTCTACACCTCCGGCAACTGGAACAATGTCGCGGACTATTACAAAGCGGCTCCAGCCAATTACTATGCGAAGTTCTGGCATGATCACAGCATTAGCGGGCTGGCCTACGGCTTCCCTTATGATGATGTCAACGGCCAGGCGGCCTATCTCGAAGTCGGCGATCCCAAAGGCATGATTATCCGCGTGGCCTGGTAAGGAGCTTCATTCTTTCTACACATTTGTCCTGTACACTTCTAGTTATTCGCGAGAGCAACTGAAGTGGAGGGACAATAATGAAGAGAAGACTGCTGACGGCGACCTTTATCCTGCTGCTTGGAGCAACATTGGCGGGTTGCAGCCCGGGCGCGGATAACAAGGAAGAATCAAGCGCTATCACTGCACAAACAGCGGTAACTACACCTTGGATCGCTACCAAGAATACAACACGGATCAACACCTCTGACCCTGTTCAGGCGGCTGTGCTGGTCTCCCGGACCTTATGGACGGCTGAAACGAAGAGCAACCGGCCATCGTCTGTAGTCCTGACAAGTGTGGATAACTGGCAGATTGCCGCGGTAAGCACGGATCTGATCCACCATCCGAGCAACGGGCCGGTGCTCTTTTTCACCAAAGACGGTGTGCCGGATGAGACTCTTACTGAATTGAAGCGACTGAAGCCGCTTGGTGCGGACGGCAATGACGGCATTCAGGTTGTAATTGTCGGGCCATCGTCTGAAGCTGTCGAGACTCAGCTCAACTCGCTTAATCTGAAGCTGGACAAGATTGAAGGGGATGATCCAGCCGCAGTGGCAGGCGCTGTTGATTCTTACTATGCAAAAGTGTCAGGCGAGCTGCCGCAGAGTGTAATTATCGGCTCGATGGATAGTCCTGAATATACCCTCCCGGCTGTGAACTGGATCGCTCATATGCCGGAGCCTTTACTATTTGTGGAGAAAAGCGAAATCCCGGCTGCAACAGCAGACGCGCTCAAGGAACGCGGCGGCAGTGCAGCAATCTATATTCTCGGTCCCCAATCTGTCATTTCAGCAGATGTGGAGGAGCAGCTTAAGCAATACGGAACGGTTACGCGCATAGCGGGTGAGGATCCTTATGAGAATGCCATTGCCTTTGCCAAATTCAAGGATAAGGCAAACGGATTCGGCTGGGGAATCACTACTCCCGGACATAACCTGTCCTTGTTGACTACGGATTCAACGATGCTGGCAATTGCCGCTGCCCCCTTCTCCCATCTGGGCAAACACGCGCCGCTGGTCTTCATGAAGCAGGACGGATTGCCGGATTCTCTGATGAATTATACGATGGAGCTGCAACCTAAATTCAAGGATTCACCGGCTGAAGGGCCTTATAATCACGCTTGGCTGACTGGTGATACAGCGACGATTTGCGCCGCAGCGCAGAGTGAGATCGATGACATGCTGGAGATTTCCTCCGCCTCCGGTGATAATCCGCACTCGGGGCATTAGACAGAGCAGGCCGGCAGCGGGACCCGCTGCCGGCCTCTTTATTTATAGAACAAGTAAGAAGGCATAACCGTTTCCACTTGGGTATAATGAATGCACGAACTATTAACCAGTCCACGAAAAGGGTGAACGGCTTGTCCAAATCTCAAATACTTATAGTAGACGACGAATGGAATATGCGGAATTTGCTGCGTATATATCTGCTGAACGAGGGGTTCAGCACCAGAGAAGCTGCAACGGGGCAGGAGGCCATCCGCATGGCGGGGCAGCACGCGTTTGATCTGATTCTGCTCGATGTGATGATGCCTGACATGGATGGCTGGCAGGTCTGCCGATTGATCCGGGAGCAGAGTCATATCCCCATCCTGATGCTCACCGCGCGTTCGGAGATTAAGGATAAGGTGCAGGGTCTTGGCATCGGCGCAGATGATTATCTGACCAAGCCGTTTGAGCCGGAGGAGCTGCTGGCCCGGATACATTCGCTGCTCCGCCGTTCTGCACTGACGCAGTCATTGGCGCCCCGGGAAGAAGTACTGGAGTATCCCGATTTGCGGATTTACCCGGAGGCACGCGAGGTGCGTGTACAGGGCCAGAACGTTGATTTTACATTAAAAGAGTTCGATCTCCTGGCCTTGCTGGCGCGCAGCGGACAACGGGTATTCACCCGCGACGAGCTGGTCGAACGGCTGTGGGGCAACGATTACGGCGGTGAAACCCGGGTCATCGACACCCACATCAAGAATATCCGCGAAAAGATGCAGAGAGCGGGCCTAGCGTATAATCCGGTGCAAACGGTATGGGGCCTCGGGTATAAATTCCAGGTCACGGGTAGTCCGGATGAAACATAATATCATCGGCTCCAAGCTTGGGCTGGTCATTATGTCCGTATTCCTGATCGTACTGCTGTCGCTGGGCATGGTGATCGACAGGATGTTCACCAGCTTCTATTACAACGAAATGCAGACGGAAACGGAGGAGCTGGCCTCCCATTTCACGGTCATGGCCCAGTCCAAGGAGTCCACGACCAGCCAGATGATGACGACGTTTGCTGAATTCTCCAATGTCAGTATATTTAACATTCTTCCTGATGGCCGTACGAATCTGCATTCAGGCGTTCACGATTCTGCGGACCGGGCGTTCATCCGGACCGGTGATCTTACAGACATTTTTACCGGCAAAACAGTCAGCTTCCTGTACAAAGATCCAGCGGGGCACCGGTATTTCGTCACTGGACAACCTATCACAGGTGAGGATGGGGTCAGTTCGGCGCTGTATGTAATGTCCTCTACCACGAATATGGAAGAATCGCTGGCTTCAGTGCGCAATATTCTGCTGCTCGCGGGGATTGGCGCGTTCACTTTGGCGCTCGGCATCACCTGGATCATTGCCGTGGTCCTGTCCCGTCCGCTTCTGCAGATGCAGAGAGCCACCCGCAAGATCGCCGCCGGTGAACTGGAGACACGCCTTACCATCCGCGGCAAGGATGAGATTGGTTTCCTCGCAGGAGCCATTAACGATCTGGCCGTTGACCTGCAGCGTTACAGGGATACCCGCCAGGAATTTCTGGCCAATATCTCGCATGAACTGCGGACACCGATTACTTATCTGCAGGGGTATGCCAAGGTAGTGAAGAGCGGGTTATATGAGACGGAGGAAGAGAAGGGGCTGTATCTCGACATCATCGATCAGGAAGCACACCGGCTGCAGCATCTGGTCGATGACTTGTTCGAGCTGGCTAAGATGGAAGAGGGCAGAATTCCGCTGAACCTGGAACAGGTCAATCTCAGACAGATCATGGATCAGGCGGTCCGCAGGGTGGAATTACCGGCGAAGGAGAAAGGTCTGCTGCTGACAGCTTCGTACGATGACGGGCAGGAGGTAAGAGTATTAGGCGATGGCAAACGGATGGAGCAAATCGTGATGAATCTGCTGGAGAATGCTGTCCGCTATACCGAAAAGGGACAGATCAAGGTGAGTCTAAGATTCACTCCGGACTCAGCAATATTTGTTGTGGAGGATACGGGAATCGGTATTCCGGAGGCAGAGCTTCCCTTTATTTTTGACCGTTTTTACCGGGTAGAGAAATCCCGCTCGCGGCAATACGGAGGCTCCGGCCTCGGTCTTTCCATTGTGAATAAGCTGGTCGAGCTGCTCGGCGGTACGATTGTGTTTACAAGTAAGGTGGGCGTAGGAACACGCTGTGAGGTTGCTTTTAGGAGATAACTAAGAATGATTTAGACTTATACCTTGCAGGATGTAATCCCAATTCGCATAATCATTCATATCACCGGGCACTTCCAGAACGCAGACATTGCCGATACCCCATTCCGCTTCTCGTGTTGCACTAAGGCCGGGTATAGGATTAAGAATGAGGATTGTAAATTTCTTGTTATTTAATAGCTTTGATAAAATCATATGCAGCTCCAGTACCTGTTCAGCGCTTGCAAACCATCTGACAAATAAACTATCGTCGCTGCTGAGCAGACTGTTCCAGAACCGGCCGATCCGGTATTCCAGCTTCAGTCTGTAGGCGGGATAGGAAGCGCTCCAGCCCTGACCTGTAATAATCGGGAAATCGTGGGCGGAGATGATGTTATACAGTGAGTCTCGTATGAAATAAGATGGTGACAGATTGTTCCTGGAATGATCCAAATACACGGGATCTCCATCATCCAGCAAAAAATGGGTCTCATCCAGCGGATGCAGATTTCTGAAATCCATAAAGTTCCTGAACTCATTCTTTAGAAGCCGGTTGACATCGGCCAGTGAATACGAAATCATCCAGTCTAGAGGCATTGAGAATTTCCGTAGACCGTATCTCTTCAGGTTAATTGCCGGCGCACAAGATGAACCTAAGCTGACGATCAGTTCATAGTCCTTTTTGACGTCTTGTAGTTTCATGAATTCACCCATCTCTATCCAGTCTCCATCGTTAGTAAATCATATACGCGATGCTCCGGGATTGATTGGACGGATGAGACAAAATTCAGCAGCACACATGCTTCGGATAGCTGGTAGCAATCTCATTCTGACGGGTTTGTGCGTAATGAAAACCAAAAGGCGCCCGGGCAGCTATTTCTATAGCCTCCCCGGACACCTGTCAATCTTTTATAAACTTAGGTGACTCAACTCTTAGTGGTTCATGCCAGCCATTCCGCCCATAATTTCCGGATTCACCATCCCGAAGATCATCGCGATGTGGGCAACAACGAGGAAGCCGCTGATCAGCAGGAAATGCAGCTTAAGCTTGCTCTCTTCACTGCGTTTGCGGGCGATGAGACCGAGATCCAGCAGGGCCAGAGGCAGCAGGAAGATGACTCCACTCAGATAAAAGCTTACCGCAACCACATCCACCCAGGTGTGCCATTCACCATTCGCGGTGAGCGGGATGAAGGCGGTAGGGAACAAGTACAGGAAAACTCCGGTGAAATAGAGTCCGGCAAGAATGCTGCATACCCGGTTGAACGCTCGGAGCGGCCCGTTCAGCTTCTTGGTGAACAGAATAATAAACTCTGTAACCGTAATCGTCTCGGCAAAAATCACGGGAATCGCCATAAAAAGAATCAGATTCCATGGCTGATTGTCCGCCAGCAGGGACATATAATGCGTCATGTTCATGTTACATCCTCCAGGTTCAAATATAGCTTACATAGTGATGTTAGTAGATAAGTGTGTGGAAAGTATGAAGAAAGGAAGGTATGATGGACAAAGTTAAACAGGAAGGGAGCACGAACTTGAAGTGAAGGACGCGTTGCATCATATCTTATTTGATCTGGACGGCACATTAACCGACCCCAAAGAAGGCATCACCAAATGCGTGGAATATGCGCTGCACAAGCTAGGGATCGAGGTGGAGCATCCTGACCTGCTGATCCCGTATATCGGGCCGCCGCTCTATGATTCTTTTGTTCACATCCAGGGGCTGACACATGAAGCTGCCCTGCAGGGTGTGGACTTCTACCGGGAGCGTTACCGGACGCTCGGCATGTTCGAGAACAGTGTGATTCCAGGGGTTCCGGAGTTACTGGAGAACCTGCGGAATCAGGGATTCAGCCTGTATGTGGCGACATCCAAACCCACGGTCTTTGCTGAGGAAATTCTCCGCCATTACAAGCTGGATCACTTCTTCAGGTTCACCGCTGGCAGCAATCTGGACGGGACACGCTCGAAGAAGCGCGAGGTGATCCAGTATGTGCTGGACCAGAATGATATTCCTGCCACACAGGCGCTGATGATCGGGGACCGGGAGCATGACATTATCGGGGCGAAGGCCTGCGGTGTGCCTTCCATTGGCGTGTTATTCGGCTACGGTTCGGAGGAGGAATTATCGGCTGCCGGAGCGGATTATATTGCTGCTACGGTTGAAGAAACGGGTATGATTATTTCGCGGATTTCAAGTGAATGATATTAACGGATAGATTGCCGGGGGACAGCGGCATACAACTATTTTTTCACCGCAGTATTGACTTTTAGCGAAGGCATTCAGTATTATGTAACCAAGCAACACCATATCTAAGGCAATGACCAGAGACAGGATATCCTCCCAGGACTGACCAGAGAGAGAAGTGCAAGGTGAGAGCTTCTTACAGAGACCAGCCGGATGTTACCCCTTTGCAGCCGTGACACTGAACCCTCCTGCTGTTAGTGAGGCTGTAAATGCCACCGCCCCATCCCCGTTAACGGATGCCATGAGGATTGTGCTTATCACGTTTCCGCCGAACAGCCGGGGGTCCGTAGATACATAGTCGAATTAGGGTGGAACCACGAGCTTAGACGCACTCGTCCCTTTCCGGGATGAGATGCGTTTTTTTGCGTTCAAATCACACTAACAGAAACCTGAAGAAATGGAGGCCACAATCATGGAGATTCAAGTGAAACTGCCGGATGGAACAATTAGGAGGTATTCGCGTAACACCACAGTTGCGCAGGTTGCGGAGTCAATCAGTGCAAGTCTGAAGAAGAATGCGGTAGCCGGTAAAATCGACGGCAGGCTCGTTGACCTTGATCACCCGGTTGAACAGGATAGCCTCGTTGAAATTATAATGGCGGACAGCATTGAGGGTCTAATGATCCATAGACATAGTACTGCTCATCTGATGGCCCAGGCTGTCAAACGGATCTACGGGGATCAGAATGTTAAATTGGGTATCGGTCCGGTCATAGAGGATGGATTCTATTACGATATTGATATAGCACGGCCGTTGTCCGTGGAGGATTTGGGTGCGATTGAGCGGGAAATGGAGAAGATAATCGGAGAAAATCTGCCGATTCTGCGCCGGGTTGTCAGCAGAAGTGAAGCGATGGAACTGTTTCGGCAGCTGGAGGAGCCCCTTAAGCTTGAACTGCTCCGTGACCTGCCGGAGGATGCAGTGATCAGCTTGTATGAGCAAGGTGAATTCACTGATCTGTGCCGGGGGCCGCATATGCCGTCAACTGGCCGGATCAAGGCCTTCAAGCTGCTTAGCGTAGCGGGAGCCTACTGGCGCGGGGATTCAGATAATCAGGTGCTCCAGCGGATATACGGAACTTCATTCTTCAAGAAATCCCAGCTGGAGGAGCATCTCCACATGCTGGAGGAAGCGAAGAAGCGCGACCACCGCAAGCTGGGCAAGGAACTTGGGCTGTTCATGTTCTCCGAAGAAGCGCCGGGCATGCCGTTCTATCTGCCGAAGGGCATGATCATCCGTACAGAGCTGGAGAACTTCTCGCGTGAATTGCAGAGGTATAGTGATTACGATGAAGTCCGTTCACCCCTGATGATGAACAGAAGGCTATGGGAGCAATCCGGACACTGGGATCATTATAAAGACGAGATGTATTTCACAAAAGTGGATGAAACAGATTTTGCGCTCAAACCGATGAACTGCCCCGGACATATGCTGATCTACAAGAACAGCCTTCGTTCCTACCGGGAGCTGCCGATCCGGATTGCTGAATATGGCCAGGTCCACCGCCATGAATTCTCAGGGGCGCTGAATGGAATGATGCGCGTCCGCACTTTTTGCCAGGATGATGCCCACCTGTTTGTCCTGCCGGAACAGATTGAGGATGAAATTAGCCGGGTGCTGGAGCTCATTGATCAGATGTACAAAGTATTCGGTTTCGAGTACAAGGTGGAGCTGTCCACACGTCCGGATGATTATATGGGGGCTGAAGAACTCTGGGATCAGGCGGAGCTATCGCTCGAACGCGTGCTGAAGAATAACGGGATCGAGTATCGGGTGAACGAGGGAGACGGCGCTTTTTACGGGCCCAAGATCGATTTCCATGTCCTTGATGCCTTGAAAAGAAGCTGGCAATGCGGTACAATCCAGCTGGATTTCCAAATGCCGGAGAAGTTCGATCTGACTTATATTGGTGAAGATAACGGAAAGCACCGTCCGGTAGTCATTCACCGTGCTGTATTTGGCTCCATTGACCGGTTCATGGGCATTCTTACAGAGCACTTCAGCGGAGCATTTCCGCTGTGGCTGTCTCCCGTGCAAGTCAAGCTGCTGCCTGTATCCGGGGTTCATGCTGATTATGCCTTCGAGGTTAAAGAGCAGCTGCAGGCGGCCGGACTGCGGGTTGAGCTGGATGCGCGGGATGAGAAGCTGGGCTACAAAATCCGTGAAGCGCAGCTGGAGAAAGTGCCTTATATGCTCGTACTCGGAGATCAGGAACAGAACAACGGTACAGTTTCCGTACGGGGCCGTGCGGAGAGTTCACAAATATCGCTCAGCGTACAGGAGTTCATTCAGCTGCTGGCCGGCCAAATCGCTGAGCGGAAATAAATTGCTTCATTAAATAGGTAATCAAAAGTCAGGAGGGCTGATACATGATTTCGAAGAATGCTGAGCAACTGGAGGGCGGCGTGATCAGGCTTGTGCCCCTGATGGAAGAGCATAAGCCGGAGCTGGTTAAGGTGCTGAACGATCCGCTGATCTGGGAATATACCTGGAGAAGGATCAGTACAGAAGAGCAGGTAGGACAATTGATAGACGCGGCATTGGTGAACAAGGCCAAAGGTACGGATATCCCTTTTGTCATCATTGAGCAGGCTTCCGGCCGGATTGCCGGCACTACACGGATCATGCATCTGGACCGGACGCACCGCAATGCAGAGATCGGCTGCACCTGGATTTCGCCGGATTACTGGAGAACCGCAGTGAACACGGAGTCGAAGTCGCTGCTTCTGCAGTACTGCTTCGAGGCACTCGGATTAATCCGCGTTAACTTCTGTATTGTCAGTACCAACCTCCGGTCGCAGCGGGCGGTTGAACGGATTGGCGCTGTCCGGGAAGGCGTGCTGCGCAAGCAGCGCCTCACCTCTAACGGCATGGTTATGGATAATGCGCTGTACAGTATCATTGACGACGAGTGGCCTGCGGTGAAGGCTAATCTTGATTATTTGTTGAATGTGAAATATAAGTAGCTGCATCCATCCGGGTGCCAAAGCGAAACTTAGAGGGGTCCCAT
Source organism: Paenibacillus sp. FSL R10-2771 (assembly GCF_038000205.1). Classification (NCBI taxonomy): domain Bacteria; kingdom Bacillati; phylum Bacillota; class Bacilli; order Caryophanales; family Paenibacillaceae; genus Paenibacillus; species Paenibacillus sp. FSL R10-2771. The sequence goes on along the minus strand of NZ_JBBOBM010000001.1, from coordinate 3,496,781 downwards.
TGCGGGCTCCTCTATTATTTTTTGCAAATAGCCATATCTGAGAAACATTGATATAATAGAAAGACATGAGGATAGAAACATACATTCCCCAATATATCGTTTATCGTAATCCTAGCCCATACTTCACCCTTCGGGGCAGATGTGGGTTTATGTTATGTTGTGAGGTAAATTATGAAGTGATGGCGAGGTTGGCTGGAGCATGAACTGGAATGATTTTGGAGAACGGAATAAACGGCTGAATCCCCTATGGAGTCTGGGGGCAGGCATGAATCTCGGCGAGCTTCAGCCTTATAAGGAAATGATTGCTCTAAGCGTGCTGCTGCAGGTCTATTATCTGGAGCTGGAATCGAATGAGCAGAGATCCAGGGAGGACCTGGTCGAATTGACGTGGAGCTCGCTTGAACGCTTCGGCATCGCGAGGCTCGGAAGTCCGGAATCGGTGGAACGGCTGGTGGACGGGCTGCTGTGGAGCGGAAACGGCGGGGATTTCGAGGCCAATTATTACGATGATCAGTCCCGTCAGATGGCGGTGCAGAAATACAAATATTTCACAGTGGATGAAGATGCTACCCGGACCAGCTGGGAAGAGAACGGGACCACAATCTACCGGCTCTCCGAATATGCGATGGAGCTGATCTTCATGAGCCATGAGATCATTGACGAATTTCAGATCAGCATCAAGCTGCTCGAGATTCAGATGCATATCAAGCATGGACGGGTAACGAGGGCGATGCAGGATGTGAATGAACTGATCTCCCGGGTGCGGAAGATGACGCAGCAGCAGCAGGAATACCGCAATGCGCTGCGCCGCAATCCGAAGCATATCTTCAGCGAATATGGCGCTCAGCGGCACCAGCGGCTGGAGGAGATTCACCAGCAATTTGACGAAGAACGCAAGCATTTCGATAATATTCACCGCTCGCTGGCCCGGCTGGCCAATGATGAGAAGGATGTCATCGACTTCAACGAGCTGCGGCTGCTCTCCGAGCGGGTCGAACTCTCCCGTCGGGTGCATGATGAGCTTGCCGAAGTGGTACTTAGCATTTTTGAAGCGGAAACCAATCTCAGGCTCAACTTCCCGGAGCTGTTCTGGGGTGCCGCCGGCTTCAACTTCCGTACCCATGTCTGGGAGGAATGGGTGAAGCCGGAAGGGTTGCCGGATGGAGACAGCATGGAAACTCTGATCAGCGGGCTATTCTCTCCCAGCCAAGACTTTATTTATCCGCTGGCCTGGGCCTGGGAAGAGCAGGATGTCGGCTTCCTGCCTGACGAATTGCCGGACGACCCGGATGAAGCCGGGGAGGAGGAAGAACTCCACTATGTCCCCAAAAGCATACCGTGGACCGAGGTGTCTGAGCTTTGGCTGCCGGTCTTCGCCGGACTGGCAGAACAGGGAAGCTTTACATTCTCGGCAGAGGCTTTCACGGAGGATGAACAGCGGCGCTGGGCGGTTACTCCCAATGCGGTGGACCTGTGGGTTCAATTTTTCCATACCGAAATTAAGGTGCAGGAGCAGGAAGCGGAAGGTCACGGCGGGGCCGACGAATGTCAGAAGCTGATTGGGCGTCTGATCGCGGACCACCCGGAGCTTGAGACCTTGCGGGGCAAAGTGCTGCAGACCAGGATTGCTAACGGGCAGCAGGACAGCATCCGCTGGCCCGGCCTGGAGATCAGTCCTTATACCATTACTATAGTAGAGAAGTGAGATGATTCAGCATGAGTTATTCGTTAGAGCAAGTACAACAGGCTTCACGGCTGTTCTTCGACCTGCTTCGCCGCAAGGTGATATCACTTGATGATCCCGCTGCGGCCGAATGCCTGCAGGATACCGTTGCTTATGATGCCTTACAATATGTAGCCAAGGAAGCCGGCTGCCGGATTATGAACTCCGGGCATCGTCTGCACCTGCTCGTGAGTCCAATGGGCTCCGGCTTTGCCAGTAACTTCACACAGCTGCGCAATAAATATTCGCGCATCGAACGCAAGACGCATATGCATATCATCAACGTAATCATTCTGGTGTTCCTGGCTGAGATGGATCAGGATGAACAGCATTTCAAGCCGGGTCAGGACAGCATGTCCTACATACAGCTCTCGGATCAGGTATCCGCCCTGTTCCAGACATGGATGGACATGGACGAAGACGGCAGCTTCAGCAAGCAGTGGCGGCTGGATATTCAGGCGATGCACAAAGTATGGAGCAGCCTGTATATGCAGACCAAAAGCCAGGAGGAGGGCGATTCGCTGACCCGCGGCGCCGGCTCACGGATCGGCCTGATCCATGAGGGGATGAAGCTGCTGGAGGAAGAGCATCTGGTATTCATCTCCGAGAATGAGAAGCGGATTTTCCCCCGGGAAGAGCTGTATGAGCGGATGCGTTATCTCTATCATGATGTGGACCGCTATAAGGAGCTGAAGGCCCTGATTGGCCGGACACTCAGCGAGAAGGAGGAGGAAGCCCATGCCGCGCATTGAGCGAATCCGCATCGCCGGACTTAAATATGAGAAGATGCTGAAGAAATATGAGGATATGATCCTCGACCTGTGCAATGAGGAAGGCCCGTCCAACACGCTGATTACGCTGATGAACGGCGGAGGAAAGGGCGTGCTGCTGCAGTCGATATTCCAGCTGCTGATGCCCAAGGCTGCCTGGGGTAAAGATAATGAGAACCAGGTAGAAGCCTTCTTCCATAATCACAAAAAACAGCTGAAGCCCTATACGTTCCACGTTGCCATCGAATGGCGGCTGGACGAGCCGGAACGGACGGAGTACATAACCACCGGAATCGCAATGACTGCCCAGAACTCGGTGGATCAGCTGGAGATCAAAGTAGATTATCTGCTCTATGCGCTGCTCAATTATGATGAGAATGCGGAGCTTACATTGTCTACCCTGCCGCTCTATGATCACGAGCTGAACACTCCGGCCAGCTTTGAAGCGATTCAGCAATTTGTCCGTGAGCGGCGTAATGAGATCGTTGCGTATGGCAGCCACAGCTCGGACCTGAAGAAATATTATGCTTTTCTGGCAGACCGGGATATTCATATTGATGAATGGCGGAATATGCGGAGAATCAACGGCGAGGAGGGCGGAATTAAAGGCTATTTCCAGAAGAATGATGCCTTCACCAACCATAATCTGTTCGAGAAGCTGATTATTCCGGAAATCGGGTCCAGTCTGAACGGCAGCATGCGCGAGGATGAAGGCTCGCTTCAGCGGATGTTCATAGATTCTGCTACGGTTGCACAGCGGCTGCCGATGCTGGAGCAGAGAGAACGGGCTTTTGCCGAATTCACTTCACTTGCCGCCCCGCTCTACGAGGCTGTCAAGCAGGGGACGGAGGCTGACCGCAGCTTTCAGGAAACGGAATTGCTTGGACGGCAGCTGTACACCGTGATCTATGATGAGCTGAAGAATGCCGAAGACAAACGCCGCAAAACTGCGGATGAGCTAGCCGGGCATTATCAGGAAGCGAAGCAGCTGAAATTTGAGACGGATAATCTGAAGTATCTGAAGCTCAAGGAAGAGCGTGACCGCAAACAGGATGATTTCAAAGCGGTCTCGGATAATCAGGCACGGGCTAAGCAGCGGCTGGAGGAATCGAAGATCAAGGAAAAGGATCTTGAGGTTGCCCATTATTTAGCCAGACGCAGACTGCAGATCCGCCAGATGGAGCAGTGGCAGAAGGAAATTGAAGCCATTGAAGGCTCCCTTGCGATGAAGGAGCGTCAAGAGGTTATCCAAGCGGCCAAGCAGGAGCTTCGCCTGCAGTGGGATGAGGTCTACCGGTTGTGGCAGGCGCGAATGCTGTTCTTCAGCGGCCGGCAGCAGGCTCTGGGTGCAGAAGAGGCCGTTCTGCGCAAAGGCCGGGAGGCATTCCTGCTTGAATTCGGCGGACTTGAGGGCAAGATTCATGAATTGACGGCGCTCATCCGCCAGTATACCGAAGATCTGGGAGTGTTCGCTTCCCGCCACGGGCAGGAGGCTGCCCATTCACCGGCAGCCGCCCTTCAGCGCACGCTGATTGCAGCCAGAAGCATTGCCGAGAATATCGTTGTCCTGAACGAGCAGCGCAAATCCGCAGAAGAAGAGAAGCTTGCTCTGCATACCAGACATACACGGCTGACTGAGAAGCTGCTGGGGGCTGCAAGCCAGGCGGAGGAGCTTACGGACCGGATTGAAGGCCAGATGGGCAAGGAGTCACAGCTCTGGTCACAGCTCGTAGTTCTGCTGGAAATGTATGAAGAACATCAGCTGCTCGGGACGACGGCATTGTTCGAGGCCCAATCACTTATCCAGGAACGGTTCATCCGCAGGCTGGATGATGCCGAGCAGCAGACGAAGCGGCTCAGACGGGAATACTATAATCAATTGCTGGATGTAGAGCTGCAGCAGGAAGCCTATTGGCTGCCTAATAATGATATCCTGATAGTGAAGGATGCCCTGGATGCCCTTAAGATCAGCTCCATGATCGGTAGTGCATATCTGAACGACCAGTCTTACCTGGTCCGTGAAGAGGAGCTGGAACGTCACCCGCTGCTGCCTTACGGGCTGATTGTAACGAAGCGTGAATCGGCTAAGCTTCAGCCTGAGCTGCTTCAGGAGCTTCTGCTCAAATCGCCTGTCCCGGTCTTCGTGCGTGAGGAAATGGCGGATGCCACAGGAGCTTCATTCCTGCTGCTCTCCCATCAGGGGCCACAGATGGTGCTGCAGCCGGAGCGTTTCCTGGACTGGAAGCAAGGGATCGCCTCCCGGCTCAAAGAGCGGGAAGAAGAGCTGCAGGATGCGGAAGGGTATCTGGCGAAGCTGAAATCAGCCAGACAGGAGTATGACCGGCTGCTCCAGAGTGAACACACCGTAAGTCTTCGGGCCAGACAGAAGGTATTAGAGACCCTGCAGCAGGAGCTTGGCAAGAGTCTGAATGAGTTGAACGCTGAAATGTCGCTGAATGAAGAGACTCTATCCGGAATTTCCAGAGACCTGGCTGTCAGTGAGGCCGAGAAAACCGAGCATGAGGCCAGGGCAGCGGCGCTGCGTGAGTGGGCGGAGCGTAGCCGGAAGCAGGAGCAGGATTACAAGGACAAACAAAAGTCAGTTGAATTGAAGACAGGCTTAAGCAAAGAGATTGCCGTTAAGGAACAGCAGCTGGCACATTTAAAGGCAGATATGGACAGCCTCGCCCTGCAGCGTGAGAAATGGCTGGGAGAAGCTAAATATTCCTTGTTCCCGCGGCTGCAGAACTGGTTCCCGGAGATCCACTTCCCAAGTGAACATGGCGGTGCTGCACAAGATACTGTGCAGGAAGAAGCAGTGCCGGATGAGGCTGTACAGGATAAGCTGCTGCAGCTGCTGAGTACCGTGGAAAGTCTGCAGCAGTCCCTCAGCCAGAATGAGCTGGAAATCCGCACACGGGCTGCCCAGATCAAAGCGGCAGGGCAACAGCTGGTTGACCTGGAAGCAGCAGTACAGCAGGTCGATGACGGATGGCAGTCCGCACCTGAACCGGACGATTCGCCCGAGGTTATTCAGTCGGCCAGAACGCGCCAGAAGAGTGACACGGGAATTCTGGATGAGGATTATCAGCATATCCGTGATTCCTACATCCGTTGTATGGCGGAGCTGGATAACCTGCAGAAGGAGCTGGGCAAATCCGAGAAGGCCATCAAGGAGAAGCACGAGCGTGCTGTAGAGCTCTGGCATGAGCCGCTGGCGCAGAAGGAAGAAGAGCTCAGTGCGCGCTTCCGAGAGAATGAGTATTTGCTGAATACAAGCAAGCAGGCGCTTGCCTCTATGGATATATGGCTGCAGACACTCTCCAATCAGAGCAAGGTCATGGATACCCATGTCGAGAGCCGCGTACAGCTGCGGGATGTTCCGGAAGAGGTGCAGCTGGATGTGCGGGAGAACTGTGAGCAGCTGGTTGCAGATTGGCTCCTGCGCAGCAAGGAGAGCCGCAGCCAGCGTGCGGAGATCTCGCGCAAAGTCAAAGAAGAGAAGACAACACTCAGCGGCAGACTGGCCAAGTCCGGCTGGAACGCAGAGCTGGAGACCAAAATTCAGGATCGCCTGAACACGGTTCACTGGGATGATTTCTCGATTGCACTGCAGGTACTGGACTCCATGCTCCAGAGCTCACGTGATCAGATTGAAAGTATCCGCAGTGACAAGGAAGATATGGAGCTGTCGCGCAAGCTGTGGGTAGGACGTGCCGCGAAGCGGGTCGTGCAGATTACCGACATTCTCAAGCGGATGGAACGACGGATGATTATTCATAATGAGAACGGGCATGCCTTCCCGCTGGTCCGGCTGAATTACAAGAATATTACCGTTCCGAGAACGACAGATGACATCGAACCGCTGGTCAGTGAGTATTTCAACCGCTGCATCAGCAGCCTGCTGGAGAAGTTCCCGAAGATCGAACAGGTTCCGGCTTCCGCAGTCAGAGAGCTGATTAATGACGGGCGGATGGTGTATGCCGCGCTGCAGAACCGCTTCCCGGTGCTCCAGGTATATAAACCGGTGACCGAGAATTATTTCCTCTACGCAGCACCGGAAGAGTACCATTACTCGGATTGGGAGGTCATTAACCGCGGGGCGCTGGATGAGGCCGTCGGCAGCGGCGGTCAACGCCAGTCGGTTCAGCTGCTGGTGGCGATGATGATTATGACCCACAAGCGCGTCAACCGTGAGAATAAAGGCTGGACGGTCTTCCTGTACGATAATCCGTTCGGTGAAATGGTCTCCAATAACGTGCTTGATCCGGTATTCGAGATTTCCAAGGCGCTGAAGTTCCAGTGGCTGATCGTTACGCCGCCGGAGCTGGTGAAGAATGATGTCAGCATCCGCTTCGGCGTGTACTGGCAGCTGTATTTTGGCGGTGATAAAGGAGATGCACTGGATTCAACCCTGATTAAGGGCGGCCGCAAGCTGATCCCTGCCTCATTGTTCTAGCAACAATCCAAATTATATAGATGGGTGGTATTCTTATAATGATGAATCTAAAATCGGCAACGAAGTTAGCTAACGGTGTAGAAATGCCTTGGTTTGGTCTGGGAGTGTTCAAGGTCCAGGAAGGTCAAGAGGTTGTGGATTCTGTCAAAGCAGCAATTAAGGCCGGATACAGAAGCATTGATACAGCAACTGTGTATGGTAATGAAGAGGGAGTCGGCCAGGCGATCCGTGAATCCGGGGTTGCCCGCGAAGAGCTGTTCATCACCACCAAGGTATGGAATAACGATCAGGGGTATGATTCTACGCTGGCGGCATTTGACCTGAGTCTCAGCAAACTGGGATTGGACTATGTAGATCTGTATCTGGTGCATTGGCCGATCCGAGCCAAATATAAAGACACCTGGCGTGCACTTGAGAAGCTGTATGCGGATGGCAAAGTCCGGGCGATCGGTGTCTCGAACTTCCAGATTGATCATTTGGAAGATCTTTTAACTGAAGCTAACGTGAAGCCAATGGTTAACCAGGTCGAGCTTCATCCGCTGCTTAGCCAGCTAGAGCTCCGTGAGTATTGCAAGGCGCAAGGTATCCAGATTGAAGCCTGGGCTCCGCTGGCCCAAGGCCATCTGCTGGACAATGAAGTGATTGCTGACATTGCGGCACGCCATAACAAAACGCTGCCTCAGGTCATCCTGCGCTGGGATCTGCAGAACGGTATCGTGACTATTCCTAAGTCGGTCAAGGAAGAGCGGATTATCGCGAATGCCGATATCTTTGATTTCGAGCTGTCAGAGGATGAAATCAGCCGCATTAATGCGCTGAACAACAACCAGCGTTTTGGATCGCATCCGGACAGATTTAACAACGAGTAACCTCCGGGCAGTCTCTTTTGAATATTTACTAGATTCGGACATAAGTATAAAGGGAATGGAACTATATCCCATTGTGTGCTTAACCGATATAGTATAGTAGAGATATGAGTAGCCGGAGGGGTATTAATGTATGGGAAAACTTTAAAAACTGCGCTTATCGCTATCCTGATGATCCTGCTACTGCTGCCGCTGGCGCCAAGCCACACGGAGGCGGCTGTTCCGGCACATTCGGAGTCCTTTTATGTGAATGACTTCGCGGAAGTCATTGATCAGAAAACAGAGAATTATATGGTCAATTATGGCGTGAAGCTGCATCAGCAGACCGGTGCACAGGTTGTACTGGTAACAGTGGATTCTACAGGCGGAACATCGATGGAAGATTACGCGACTTCGCTGTTCAATGCATGGGGAGTCGGCTCGGCGGATAAGAACAACGGAGTCCTGCTGCTGCTCTCCACCCAGGATGATGATTACTGGGCGGTACCGGGCAAAGGTCTGGAGGATACACTGAACGACAACGTGTTATCTCAGATTCTCTCGGAGTCACTGGAGCCGGATTTCGCGGCGAAGAACTATAGCGCTGGTGCGCGCAAAACCTATGGATCATTAATTCAGGAGCTTGGCGGAATCTATTCGGAGCAGGTCGGCTCCAAGAACTATGTCGCAGACAATGCCGGAGTCTTCAAGCAGGTAACGAAGGATTATCTCAACCAGTCCAGTAACCGCTATGCGGCAACGACCGGAAGCGGGATCTATGTAGTGACTGTCAAGAATTCCGGTGATACTAGCCTGCAGGATTATACGTATGCGAAGTTCGCCGGCGTAGCAGCTGGACCTAGGGATGTAATGCTGGTGCTCGATATCGGCGGAGATAATTATCATGTCCTTCAGGGTAAGGATATCGACAATCTGTTGACTAATGATATGATCGGCGGGATTCTGGATACTGCGCTTGAACCGAAATTTGCGGCAAAAGATTACGCCGGCGGGGCAACCGCTACGGCGAATGCCTTCTACAACTTTTTCCTGGCTAGAGCGGATCATAGCCAACAGTCTGCAGTTCAAAGCGCTGAGTCTGCGGAGGTAAACACGTTGCCGGCAGCGGACAACCCTTCGAAAGTGCAGGTGCGCACGTATCCAGCCTCCAGCTATGATCCGCTAGACAAAGATCCGGTTGACCATTTAGACGGGAGTGCTATTATTCTTTGTTTTCTAATATTGGTGTTGGGCTTCAGCGTATCCGCCTCGCGCCGCAACCGGAATATTGCCCGGTACGGAATCGGAATTAACCCGCATCACCCCGGCAATATACAGCGCTATGGTGTTTGGACGGGGCAGCAGGATTATGGCATCAGGCGTAGGAGCTATACCCAAAGAAGCTATACCCAAAGAAGCCATAACCAAAGAAGCTATAACCAGCGGCCTCAACCCCGCAGCTCATCGTCCCGTAATGAATCACGGAGCAGCTTCTGGGGCAGTAATTCGGGAGGCGGAGGTTCAACAAACGGCGGGGGCTCGGGCCGCTCTTCCTCCTCCAGTAGAGAAACGAATCATGGAGGCGGAGGCTCGTCAAGCGGAGGCGGCTCAGGCCGTCATTCCTCGGGATCTTCCAGCAGCAGCGGAGTGGGCCGCCACTCCTCTGGTTCTTCTGGGGGCGGCAATTCCGGCGGAGGCGGCAACGCAAGTGGCGGCGGTGGTGTAGGCAGACACCGGTAATCTGTTCTTTTCGCTTTTTTATATCTGTAATAGTCTGATTAGAGAACTAGAGACAGCACAAATACAACGGCAGCGCCTCCCCTTTTGCGGGCTGGCCTGCCATTTTTTTGCTTCATACATAAGTACAACCGGAATGGAACTATATACCATAATGTGCGTAACCGATATAGTATAGAAGAGATATAACTAGCGGAGGGGTACGAATGAATCGTAAAAGTATACTAGCAGCGTTTACCGTCATCCTGATGATCCTGCTTCTGCTGCCGCTGGCGCCAAGCCGGATGGAGGCAGCTGTTCCCGCTCATTCGGAGTCCTTTTATGTGAATGACTTCGCGGGCGTAATCGATCAGAAGACAGAGAATTATATGGTCAATTACGGCGTGAAGCTGCATCAGCAGACTGGTGCTCAAGTTGTGTTGGTGACGGTGAATACTACGAACGGAACACCGATGGAAGAGTATGCGACCTCGCTGTTCAATGCATGGGGAGTCGGTTCGGCAGATAAGAATAACGGAGTCCTGCTGCTGCTCTCCACCCAGGATGATGATTACTGGGCGGTTCCGGGCAAAGGCCTGGAGGATACGCTCAACGACAATGTGTTATCCCGGATTCTATCGGAGTCGCTGGAGCCGGATTTTGCCAAGAAGGATTACAGTGTTGGAGCGCGCAAAACCTATGGTGCGTTAATTAAGAGCCTTGGCGGAATCTATTCGGAGACTGTCGGCACCAAAAACTATGTATCGGATAATGCCGGGGTCTTCAAACAAGTTACGAAGGATTATCTGAACCAGTCCAGCAACCGTTATGCGGCAACGACCGGAAGCGGGATCTATGTAGTGACAATCAAGAATCCCGGTGATAAAAGCCTGCAGGATTATACGTACGCAAAGTTCGCCGGTGTAGCCGCAGGGCCTAAAGATGTGATGCTGGTGCTCGATATCGGCGGAGATAACTATCATGTATTACAGGGCAAGGCAATCGATGGAGTCTTGACCAATGAACGCATTGGCGGAATACTGGACACGGTACTTGAACCCGGATTTGCCGCAAAAGATTACGCCGGAGGGGCAACCGCCACGGCGAATGCCTTCTACAGCTTCTTCCTGGCCAGAGCAGATGCCAGCCAGGAGGCTGCGGCGGCGGGCACCAAATCAACCGCTGCAGCAGCAACCAAATCACCTGTAAAATCGAACATTAACGGTAAACCGAAACCTGTCAGCGCATCTACAGGATTAAAGATTATGGGAGTGTATCTGATAATCATTGCTCTATTCAGTCTTGCTGCTTCCGGCCGCAACCGTTTAATTGCCCGTTTCGGATCAAGGCTTAATCCGTTCAACCAGCAGAATATGAACCGCCTCGTTACCAGGTTCGGCTCAGGTTCTACAATGAGACAGAGGCGGCACCGCCGTCATGAGCGGCATCGGAACGAAGCCTTGAATCACAGCAGTTCGCAGAGCAGCTTCTGGGGTAGCAATGAGGGAGGCGGCGGTTCATCAAGCGGAGGCGGAGTAGGGCGCTATTCCTCTTACGAGGATGAAAATGAGGGGGATGGCGGTTCTACCAATGGTGGTGGAGCGGGGCGTTATTCTTCCTATGATGACGATGACGATAATAATTCCGGCGGAGGCGGCAGTGCAAGCGGAGGAGGCGGTGTAGGCAGACACCGGTGATTGGCTGGAGTTGCAGACTAAGAAAATAATGAAAAAAGGACAGTGGCCGTGCGGCCGCCCTGTCCCTTTTTTCATAGATAAAGATAAAGATGTGATGAGCTTACGGTATGATCAAGGTTTACAGATCGACTCTCAAGGTGCCCAGCATCTTGACGAACTTCGGATCGTGATAGGATAAGAAAAGGCTGTCCCGCGTATCGAGGGCGGTAATTTGTCCGATGTCATCCGCGCTCAACTCAAAATCGAAAATATTGAAGTTTTCCGCGATCCGCTCTTTTCTCACTGATTTTGGAATCACAACGATACCACGCTGAACAAGCCAGCGCAGCACGACCTGGGCGACGGACTTGTTGTGTTTCTCAGCAATTGAAGCCAGTACTTCGTTGCCGAACATGTTGCCCAGTCCTTCAGCGAACGGCGCCCACGACTGGTGCTGCACGCCCTGATCTTTCATAAAAGCAGCGCTCTCAGCCTGCTGGTAGAACGGGTGCGTTTCGATCTGGTTGACAGCGGGTACGATTTCGTTATGCACAATGAGGTCCATCAGACGGTCGGGCAGGAAGTTGCTGACACCGATCGCCCTGATCTTGTTTTCGCGGTACAATTCTTCCATCGCACGCCAAGCGCCGTAGTAATCCCCGAACGGCTGGTGAATAAGGTATAGATCGAGATAGTCCAGCTGCAGCTTATTCAAGGATTTGGCGAACGCCAGCTTGGCACTCTCGTAGCCGGCATCCTGAACCCAAAGCTTGGTCGTGATGAACAGCTCCTCACGCTTCAAGCCGCTACGCTTAATTGCGCGTCCAACCGCTTCCTCGTTGAGGTAACCGGCCGCTGTGTCAATGAGGCGGTATCCAGCCATCAGAGCTTCATATACGGCGTTCTCGCATTCTCCAGCATCCGGGATTTGGTAGACACCAAAACCGATGATCGGCATTTTCACACCATTGTTTAAGGTTACGTTTAGCATTATAATTCCTCCAAGTATTCAGATGTGTAACAGCAAACGGTGTGTATCCGGAAGAAGGATACTGCAGCGGGGGTTCCACTTCCATCCGAGTTGCATTACAATAAGCCTATCGCCTTCGTGTAACACGAAGTCAAGCGGTCTTATCATTTTTTTCAAGGAGGATCACACATGCATACGGTCAAAGAAGCCGCCCAGATTACTGGACTCACTGAGCATGCTGTACGCTTTTACACCGATAAAGGGCTGGTGCCCAGCGTACAGCGAAACCAGAATAATATCCGGCTGTTCGATGAAGAATCGATCAACTGGCTGCATGGCGTCAGATGTCTCAAGCAATCCGGCATGCCGATTGAAGTTATCAAAATATACATTGATCTCTGTCTCGAAGGAGATTCGACCCTTCCGCAACGCAGTGAACTCATAATGAAGCATAAAGAAGCAGCGCTCATTAAGCTTGAAGAAGCTAAACGGCATATAGCCCATCTGGAACAAAAAACTGCCCTATATCAGGACATTCTGGAGCATGGTGCACCAGATACGACCAATCCCCGCAACTGGGCCGAAATTCAGCATATGCATGCTGACGTATTTTACTCGCCCGCTGTCCGGAAGGCGTGAGATGCTCCGAACGAACAGATTTGCACAATAGTATTATCTTTGAAGAAAATTCGAAATCGGAGGAGAAGCAAACATGAGAAAACTCGTATTGTTCATGCATGTGTCGCTGGACGGGTATGCGTCGGATTCGAATGGAGGACTAGATTGGATTCCGTACAACGAGGAATTAGAGAAATACGCTGAGGAGGTCGTAACCGAGGTCGGCTCTCCCGTATACGGACGCACGACGTATCGGATGATGGAGAGCTACTGGCCCTCGGTGCTGGACGATCCGAATGCGTCGAGGCACGATATGGAGCATGCCAAATGGCTGCAGGATGTTAAGAAGATCGTTATTTCCGGCTCGATGGACATTGTGGAATGGAACAATACGATGCTGATCAAAGATAATATCGCCGAGGAAATCAGGGTACTCAAGGAGCAGCCTGGCAACAATCTCGTTATCTTCGGCAGCCCTGGGGCGGCGAAGACGTTGCTTGAGCTCGGTCTGATAGACGAATTCCTGCTGACGATTTGTCCGGTCATTTTGGGCAGTGGGAAATCAGCATTCCAGGATGACGGTGAGAAAATCAGGCTCAAGCTGCTGTCCAGCCGAACGCTCAAGTCGGGCATTATCGCGGCCCGCTATGAGTTGGAGAAATAGCCTTGCCGTACAAGGTGTTCCACTTAGCTTGACCATTCGCCGGCATGAAAAAGCTCCCCTGACAGTAACAGGTTGTATGATCTCACCTGTCTACCATATGGGGAGCCTATCACTAGTTATTAAGCTGAATACTTTTGCGTATTAGCCTTTACTGTGAAGAGTAACCTGATAACCGTCCGGGTCGGCAAATGAAAAGGTTCGCCCGAAGGGTCCGTCTATTGGTGCGGATGTAATTGTTACGCCTGCTGCAATAAGCTTGTCGTGGATGTCTTGCGTATCAGGGGCATGAAGCCACAGAGCGACACCAAGTCCAGGTTGAGTCCCTGCACCGAGTTCTGTTCCAGGCATTAGGTCACGAAGAGCAAATGCTATAGGCTTGGTATCAAAGACTACAGCATGAGGTGGTCCTGCTTGAGAGCGTACCAGTCCGAGATAGTTTTGATAGAATTCCGCAGAGCCTTCAAGATTGCTCACCTGAATTGAAATGAAGTCGGGTCCAATTGCTGACATAATAATGTCCTCCTGTTTATGTTATTAGAATAATCATCTGACTCGCCACCGCCTCAAAATCAGCATTTGCAAATCTTCAATGTACTATTCGTATGTCTTGATTATACAAGCCCCCTACTGCCAACAGCATGTCAGTAGCGTTCTTTCATTTTTCCGATTTCTTCTCTTATCCGGTTTTTGAAGGATTCAGGTTCAGTGACTACTACATCTGCCCCCCATCCAAGCATCCAGCTCAGCAATTCTTCCGGCTCGTGGACACGAAAAGTGACATGGTAACCGTCCTCTTTAGATTCGGCAGTCTCCATATAATAGTTATTAGCTTCTTCAACTCTATCTGTGATGTCTGGATTAAAAATGGCACAGACCCGTATGCTGCGGGTATCCTTCGGCCGGTAGGACTCAAGGTTGAAGTTATCGGGAGTCTGAAACGTATCCTCAGTCACGGTAAGGTCACTGATCCGGGAGACCCGAAAATGGCGGATATCCTCCCTTAGGTCGCAGAAAGCAAGTAACAGCCAGCCATTCTGCTCATCATGTGCCAATCCGTATGGCGATACAGTTCGCACATTTACCCGGTTCCCACCAGCTTCAGCCACCCGCTTGTGATAGGTTAAACGAAGTTTCTTGCCCTCCAGCATGGCTTCACGAATGATTCCCAAGTTTACTTTCTCCCGGGCCATTTTGACCTTTTCATCCCTTTGAAGCAACCGGATGCTCCCTTGTATTCGGGTTGTCTCTTCACGCATGGGCCGGGAAAGAATGGCTTCTATTTTTCTTCGGGAAGAACGGGCACTATTGCGATAAGTCGGATCAAAACGTTTCTCTATGAATTCAGCTCCAATAAGAAGTGATACTGCCTCTTCTGTGGTAAAACTGATGGGTGGAAGAAAATAGCCTTCCATTAAGGAGTATCCTAATCCTGTCTCACCGATGATGGGAACTCCCGCTTCACTCAGAGCCTGCATATCACGATAGATCGTTCTTACACTAACCCCTAAGACCGCTGCTAATTCATCAGCCGTATGCAATTTGCTTCGCTGTAGTTCCATCACAATCGATAAAAGACGCTCTGTTTTATTCAATGGAAGCTGCACTCCCTTGTTTAGAATTCAACCCTTGATCATATCTTTCGTGGTTTCAAAATAACGTATGAGATTTACTTCAGTAGGGGTTATTTTGAAATTAACCTGCCACACTTCAACCCCTTGGTTTATTGATGATTGCACGGAATTCCGGATATAGCTGCTATACTTCCCGCCCGATGAGCCCATATATTTAGAACTATCATAGATGAAACATACCAACAGGATTGCTTTGTCATTTTCATTCAAACTATGGGCCAGTTCCCCAATATGTTTTATGAATCTTTCAAAGGAAGTGAAGCTGCTTCCTTCCTTAGTTTCGATATGCTCCTTAACCTCGACCTGTAATCGCGTAAGGGGTGTTTTGACCTAAATGTAAGTATTTCCCACAAGAAAATCAAGTTTGGAGTTGCCGACTTTTTGTTCTCTTTTTATTGCTTCACCATTATTCACCATACCAGAAAGCTGGCCGTTTTTAATAAAATGCTCTACATATCTATTTGCTGCATTCTGATTGATTCCTATCCATGATTTAGTGGCATTGGATGGTAAATCAACTGATATGGCCTCCACTGTATAAAGGGTCTTTCTTGATAAATTATTGCTTAGTGAAAGCAGGCAAGGAACATCACGCAAAATGATGTCACCAATACGGCCTGTCGTGGGACAATGGCAATCATAAATGACTCCGTCAACCTCGACTTCCATAATGAACCGGTTACGCCGTCTGCAAATCACACCTTCAATGAGAGGTGTTTCAAAAATAAATGGATTGTTATTAGTTTGCATAGTAAGTTCTCCTCAGTAATCTCTTTAAGCAATTATACAAAAATGCTACTGACAACGGAATGTCAGCAGCCACATGGATGAGTTAGAAAATAACAGATAATGGGCAGAGAATTGACCAAACTGAAACTTTTAAACTTCTATATTGGTCTATTATGAGATATGTGAGTTTATAGAAGTATACAACAAAAGGTTTGTTTAGGGAGGATATTTAGAAGTGAATTCTTCATCATTACCGCAACGTTCCACTGTCCGCAAGAAGAAAAAACCAGCCCGCAAGCGCAAGAAAAGGGGCTTTTTCCGTACAGTCTTCAGAGTATTTATGTTCTGCCTCATCCTGCTGATTGTAGCCGGAGGCTGGCTCTACCTTGCACCGTCTGCCCAGAACACCCGCTATCTTATCGCTGATACGCTGATTACGACACAACACCGGTATATGGCCAAATATATTATTGGTGAAGATGAGCTCAAGAACCGCGTCAGCGAATATACAGAACGGTTCCAGGAGATGGGCGATGAGGTGGATACCCATGTGATTGAGCCGGAGCCCGTGGTCCCGGAGGATAAACCTCTGGTCGAGATTGAAAAGGTGAATGGCAGCGGGTACGCAGGTTATGTGATGATTGTTAACGATCCGAAGAAGGTTCGCCTCGGTGTACCTAATAAGATCGGTTCAGGGGAAAAGGTATCCAGTATGGTGGCGCGGACTGGCGCAATCGCCGGGGTGAACGGCGGAGGCTTCGCCGACCCGAACTGGAAGGGCAATGGCTTCAAGCCGATCGGGCTGGTCGTCTCGCAAGGGAAGCTGTACTATAACGGACTTGGCGGCAAGAAGTCTACGCAGATTGTGGGTCTCGATAAAGAAGGCAAAATGATTGCCGGAAATTACACGTTAGATGAGCTGAGCAAGATGGGTGTGCAAGAGGCGGTGACTTTTCAGCCGCGGATTATCGTGAATGGCAAAGGCCAGATCAAGAATGCCGCTGAAGGCTGGGGGATCGCCCCAAGAACGGCTATGGGCCAGCGGGCGGACGGTGCACTGATCTTCGTGGTCATTGACGGGCGGCAGCCGGGCTACAGCATCGGGGCGAACCTGTATGATGTGCAGCAGATTATGCTGAAGCAGGGTGCTGTGATCGCAGCCAATCTGGACGGGGGATCATCCACTGTACTGGTGAAGGACAACGAGATTCTTAACAAGCCTTCTTCACAATACGGGGAGCGTTATCTGCCTACGGCATTCCTGGTGTTTGAGAATCCCGAGCAGGCGGATATCAAGAACATCTGGGAAGGACTGGATCCGTCCAAAATCGATGCAGGCAAGAAGCGGACCCAATAACTTCAGCTTTTCACGCTGCATATTCCCTAGTAGATTGGGCGCGGCAAGGTGTGATAGGATAACTATTAAATTCTTATTTGTAGCATAGGTGAATTCCTTGATCAGAGGGGGAACAGGTTTGACATTGCAGCAGCTCCGCTACGCAATTGAGATTGCGAACAGCGGCTCTATGAACGAAGCGGCCAAAAGGCTATTTGTGTCACAGCCCAGCCTCTCGAATGCTATCAAGGAGCTGGAGAGCGAGCTTGGCATTACAATCTTCGAACGCAACAACCGGGGGATCAGCATCTCGGCGGAAGGCATGGAGTTTCTGGGCTATGCCCGGCAGATTATTGAACAAACGGAGTTTATGGAGAACCGTTATACCGGCAAGAAACGCAGTCCGATCTACTTTTCGGTATCAACGCAGCACTATGCTTTTGTTACGGACGCATTTGTGAAGCTGATGAAGGAGAGTAAGATAGCGGAATACAATTTCAGCCTGCGGGAGACACAGACCTATGAGATTATTGAGGATGTTCGTACCCTGCGCAGCGATATTGGTATTCTGTATATCAATGAGAGTAACTATAAGGTAATGAACAAGCTGTTCAGCGACGGTAACCTGAAGTTTACACCGCTATTCAATACGAATCCGCATGTATATGTGCGGGCAGGACATGTGCTGGCCGGCAAAGAAAGAATCACTATTGATGATATTCTTGCGTTTCCTTATATTACTTTTGAGCAGGGGGATAACAATTCACTGCACTTCTCGGAGGAAATGCTTAGCTTCACACAAATTGAGAAGAATATTAAAGTTACCGACCGCGCCACACTGACTCATCTGCTGCTCGGAAGTGACTCGTATACGGTAGGCACAGGGATTATGGCCTCTGAGCTGAATGACGCGGGACTGGTCACTATTCCTTTTGACAGCAAAGAGGTGTTCTCTGTCGGCTGGATTGCCCACAAGGACCGTAAACCGAGCGAGATTATGTCGGGGTATATTAACATTCTGAATGATCTGGTGTCGGATAATTATTTCGAGCTTGAATCATTCCTACTTTAACAGCAGGAGGGACGTATGAGTAGTCCAGTTATCGGATCGACAAGAAATGCACCGCCCTTTCGCTATGACATTGTCGGAAGCTTCCTGCGGCCAGAGGCGCTCAAAGCAGCGCGCAGCCTGCATGCCCAAGGTACCATGACCGCCGGGGAACTGCGTGAGGTGGAGAACATAGAGATTGCCAAGCTGCTCCAGCAGCAGAAATCCCTGGGGCTGCATGCCGTAACCGATGGCGAGTTCCGCCGCTCCTGGTGGCATCTTGATTTCTTCTTCGGGGTACAGGGGACGCAGAAGATCACACTCGGGCCGGCCGGCAGCTCCAAGGAACCGGTGAACCGGGCCGAGAGCTTCAAGATTACCGGGAAAATCGCATTCGGCGACCATCCTATGGTGGCAGACTTCAGCAGTTTGCAGCAGATGGCCGGAGACACGCTTGCCAAAATGACGATTCCCTCACCGGCGCTGTTTCATTTCGTGCAGGATTATAACGGAAACGAGGTCTACTCGGATTCCGCAACGCTGTATGGAGATATCGTCCGGGTGTACCGGGATGCGATACAGGCCTTCTATGATGCCGGCTGCCGGTATCTGCAGCTGGATGATACCACGTGGGGCACACTTTGCAGCGGCAAACACCGGGCGCATCTGCGCAGCAGAGGCGTCGATCCCGACCAGCTGGCGAAGGACTATGTCCGGCTGATTAATGAGAGCATCGCTGCGCGCCCTGCGGATATGACGATTGCGCTGCATGTGTGCAGAGGTAATCTCCGCTCGACCTGGTTTGCTGCCGGGGGGTACGGGCCAGTTGCCGAAGAGCTGTTCGCTGGCGCCGAAGTGGACGCGTTCTTCCTGGAGTATGACAATGAACGTTCCGGTGATTTCGAACCGCTGCGCTTTATTCGTAACCAATTTGTTGTGCTGGGGCTGGTCACCACCAAGCATGGCGGCCTGGAGAACAAAGAGCAGCTCAAAGCCCGGATCGCCGAAGCATCACAATACGTGGATATTAATCAGCTTTGTCTCAGCACCCAATGCGGCTTCGCCTCCTCCGAGGAAGGGAATATCCTGACGGAAGAAGAACAGTGGGACAAGCTGCGGCTGGTGATTGAGACGGCGGATGAGGTTTGGGTGTAGAAGGTATATGCTGCATAGAGAGCGGGGTTGTACGAAGGGGTGACCTGCTCTCTTTTTTGAGGGGATATATAAGATATATGCTTCGCCAGGACCTGATGGGATGGGGGGGTGACCACCACCTTGGGCCAAGCACCACGCGCCGGGATGAGGACCCGGAATTAGTTGGATTTAATCCACTTGTTGATGAACAAATGGTCCCTGTCAAGGTAGCAGTTGGAAAAACAACACTTAAATGATCATCTTTCACCCAGAGCAGCAAAAACCAATAGTATTAGATGTCATTTATCCACTTGCTTTCACTAATACTTCAGAAATGGGGAAATTAAGATACGTTTTTCCACTTGCTTATCGTGCGAGGCGGTACCCAAACAGCTTCCACACCGGCATCTCCCCAAGGGGGGGACTGTTCCCGGTTAATGCTTTGTTATTGACAGAACCCAGCTCCCGCAGTACACTTGCAAATAATTACTTACATACACACAAGCGATGAAGAGAAGAGTAGGCAGGCGGCAGCGTTCACAGAGAGCTCCAGAGTGGTGAAAGGGGGCAGCGAAGCGTCTGATCTGAAAAAAGTCTCTGAGCTGCATACGGAATTGGGCACGGCGCCCAAGGATACTATGCCGGGATCTCCCGTTACAGAGATAGGGTATAAGCGTAATGGCCGTACCCGAAGAGGCGGGCCTGGCAACATGTCCGCGAACAGAGGTGGTACCACGAAGCTTATTCAAGCTCTCGTCCTCAAGATAACAATCTTGAGGGCGGGAGCTTTTTTGCGTTCCCGGGCGGCCGGGCGTCGTGCCAAGTCAAACAGGCTCCACATGAACTCCATACTAACAGTAGAGGTGATTTGCCAATGCATTGGGCAGAAAAAATTGCAGGCCAGTTAATAGAAAACCATCCGGAGCGGCAGACTTTTGTATGTGCATCGGGGATCAGTCCGTCCAGATCGGTCCATATCGGAAATTTCCGCGAGATTGTGACCACTTCGTTTGTAGCCAAAGCGCTGCGGCGGGCGGGGAAGGAGGTACGGTTCATTTTCTCGTGGGATGACTTTGACCGGTTCCGGAAGGTGCCGAAGCTTGTGGACCCTGCATTCGGACAATATATAGGGCTGCCATATTCGCAGGTTCCCTGTCCGCATGGCTGCCATACTTCGTACGCGGCACATTTCGAGGCGGAGTTTGAGCAGGCGCTGCAGGCATTTGAGATCGAGCCTAAATTCATCTATCAGAGCCGGGAATACCAGTCACACCGCTATAATCCGGCAATCCTGCATGCCCTGCGCCACCGGGAAGAGATCTACGATATTCTGATGTCGTTCAAAACTGGCGAGAGCTCTGCGGAAGACCGGGCAGCTTTTTATCCGGTGAATGTATACTGCGGACGGTGTGGAAAAGATGCGACAACGATTCACAGCTTCGACGACAGCGCAGAGACCGTGGTGTACAGCTGTAAGTGCGGTCATGCCGATACCATATGTGTTCCTGAGGCTGACAACCTGAAGCTGCACTGGAAAATCGACTGGCCGATGCGCTGGAACATGGAGCAGGTGGTGTTTGAGCCTGGAGGACGTGATCACTCGTCTGAAACCGGAAGCTATAATGTGGCCGCAGTAATCTCGGAGCGGATCTTCGGCAACCCGCCGCCTATGTATGAGCCCTATGAATTTATCAGCATTAAAGGCAGTTACTCCAAAATGTCCAGCTCTTCCGGGCATAATTACACACCCGATGATCTGCTGAACATATATGCCCCGGAGAATATCCTGTTCCTGTTCGCCAAATACCAGCCGAATGCGGCTTTTCATATTGGATTGGATGAGGATGTGCTGCGCAATTATGCGGAGTTCGAGCGATATGCTGCTGCAGTTCATGCCGGAACATTAACGGGTGATCTTGCGGATGCGCTGGAGTTATCGTTGCTTAGCGGCTCTACCGGAACGTCCCCGAGCTTCAATCAGGTGTCCAGTCTGCTGCCATTAATCAACTTCGACCGGGAACTGCTCCGGGATATTCTCACCAAGAATGGGGAGAAGGCAGATGAGCATCAGCTGCTGCTGACGGCGGACCGGGCGGAGCACTGGATCAGAAACTGGATGCCGCACAAGCTGATTACGGTCAATTCTTCGCCGGACTTAGCCTATTATCATTCACTGGACGCGGCAGAGCTGAAATGGCTGCGCACCCTTTGCAGTCTGCTAAGAAACTGTGAGCTGGATGAAACGCAGAGAATGACCCAAATCTACGCCATCTGTCATCATGAGGACAAAAAAACAATGCGGACTCAGCAAAAAAGGCTGTTCACCATTATTTATCAGCTAGTTCTGAGTGCGGATGAAGGCCCGCGTCTGCCGATGCTTATTCAGGCTGCGGGGACGGAGCGGATGCTGTCTTTACTGGATTTATGAATGGAGCCGGACGGCCCTTTACGGGATATATCGAACAGAGGTATAATGTACAGGACTGTTTTTAATCAAATGTTGGAAAGCGAGCGGTAACGATATGGGTCGTAAGTGGAATAATATTAAGGAAAAGAAAGCATCCAAGGATGCCAATACAAGTAAGGTCTACGCCAAGTTCGGTGTAGAAATCTATGTTGTTGCTAAGAAGGGTGAACCTGATCCCGAATCCAACCGTGCACTGAAGGTGGTTCTGGAACGGGCCAAAACTTACAATGTGCCGAAGGCGATTATCGACCGCGCACTTGAAAAGGCAAAAGGCAGCGGCGACGAAAATTACGTGGAGCTTCGTTATGAAGGCTTCGGTCCCAGCGGTTCGATGATCGTGGTCGATGCGCTGACGAATAACGTTAACCGTACAGCTCCGCTGGTACGCTCCACCTTCAGCAAGAACGGCGGCAATATGGGTGTCAGCGGCTCGGTAACGTATATGTTCGATCCGACAGCGGTAATCGGTGTAGAAGGCAAAACTGCGGATGAAGTGATGGAGCTGCTGATTGAAGCAGACCTGGATGTCCGTGATGTGCTGGAAGAGGATGAAGCAGTGATCGTATATGCCGAACCCGACCAGTTCCACGCTGTACAGGAAGCTTTCCGCGGCGCAGGCATTACGGAATTCACCGTAGCCGAGCTGACTCTGCTTCCACAGAATTATGTGGCCCTGCCTGAAGATGCACAGGCGCAGTTCGAGAAGCTGATTGACGCTCTCGAAGAACTGGACGATGTGCAGCAGGTCTACCACAACGTGGATTCGGAAGAATAGAATAAGCTGCTTTGCTAAGCGGATAAGCCTATTTCGGGCTTGTCCGCTTTTTTACTTCTGCCATGCTGTGTATATTCTATACCGATCTTTGCCAAAATAAACCGAACCGAGCAGCACACTACGTAGAGGAGGCAATATAGTGGAGGAATTTACAACACCGGATAAGAACCTGGTTAATACCGTCAAGGAGCTTGATCAGGACCCGGTCACCAGCCAGGAAGCACAGCAGATGGAACAGAAGAAGAGTGACATCCGCAAGGAATCCCTGAGGGATGACAAAACGACCTATAAGAAAAATGAGCAGAATACGTATAAATGATTTGTTCCTGAAAGTGAAGCAGGGGCTAAGCGGGCGGTGAGGGCAACCTCACCGCTTTTTGGCATTGGATGAAGCTGACAGTACTCTTTCAGTCTGACAAAGCTCACCCTGGTATGCTATAGTCGATTGTAAATATGCAAACTAGCGTTCTCTTTAATTGGTTGGCTGATCAAACAGGAGGAATTAATAAATGGAACCTTTCCGGTTGTTGAGTGTAGTCCATGTATTTCTGATCAAGGATGGGCAGATATTGCTACTGCGGCGCTCGAATACAGGGCATCACGATGGAGAATACGGTCTGCCTGCGGGCAAGCTGGAAGGAGGAGAAGAGCTTCATTCCGCCGCCATCCGTGAAGTCCGGGAAGAATGCGGAGCTGTTATCGCGCCTTCTGACCTTGAAATGCTCGGAGCGATGCATATCCGGATTTCCGGAAATGAACGGATTGATTTCTTCTTCAAAGCGGAGCATTGGAGTGGTGAGATTAGCAACACCGAGCCTGATAAATGCGATGATTTACGCTGGTTCCCGCTGGATGATCTTCCGGAGAATATCATCCCTTTTGTGCAGGAGGCATGGAGCAAATTCAGAGACGGTGTCTGGTTTGCTTCACATGGATGGGCGTGACAGAAGTAACCAGAGCCGAGCGCAATTTCACAAATCTATGGTGCATCCCGCCAAAATTGTGTATGCTGAATGAAGTTTACTGAAAACAAATGTAAAGTACATAGCAGGGGGATTTCCGCAGGATGGAAGATTGGACGATTGGCATGGTGGCAGTATTGGTGCTTTGCGGTTTTTTGGCCGGATTAATTGACTCTGTGGTAGGCGGGGGAGGACTGATTGCAATTCCTGCACTGCTGTCTGTAGGGATTCCGCTTCCTCTGCTCCTGGGCAGCAGCAAATTAGCCGGGTCCATGTGCTCGCTGACCAGTACGGCCTCTTTCGTGCGCTCCGGCAAAATCAATTTCAAGCTGGTCCGGACACTGATTCCGTTGTCCATTATAGGTGCGGTGGCCGGTACACTTACCGTCCGCCAGGTGCCATCAGAGTTTCTAAAGCCGCTGGTCATTGTGATGCTGGTAGTGATAACGGTCTATACTTTGTTCAAAAAAGCATGGGGAGACGTATCCACCTTCTCCGGCAGCAATGGCAGAACACGGCTGATCGGGATTATCGCGGCACTGGTCATAGGCTTCTACGATGGTTTCTTCGGACCGGGAACCGGATCTTTTCTGATCTTTGCTTTTCTGATGATGGGCTTCGAATTTGTTACGGCCGCCGGCAATGCCAAAATGCTGAATTTCGCCAGCAACATCACGAGTCTGCTTACGTTTATTGCCCTCGGCTCTGTCAGCTATACCCATGGGCTGATCCTGGGCATTCCGATGGTGATCGGAGCTATTGTGGGCTCCAGGATAGCTATCCGCAATGGAGCGGCTTACATCCGCCCGCTATTCATAACAGTTACTGTTATATTGATCGGCAAGCAGATATGGGATACGATGCATTAAGTACATATAATGGAGTGGATGAGATGGAGATCAGAATCATACAGAAAGAAGAAGCATGGAAACTGAGGCATGAAGTGATGTGGCCCGAGCGTGAGCCGGATTACATCAAGCTGGCGGATGATGAGCTGGGCGTGCATTACGGGCTGTATCTGGGAGAACAGCTGGTGTCAGTGTTATCCCTGTTCATTAATGGTACAGAAGCACAGTTCCGCAAGTTTGCTACGCTGGAGCTGGAACAGGGTCTGGGCTACGGCAGCAGACTACTGCAGACCGTACTGAAAGAGGCAGAGCAGGCAGGGGTACAGCGGATCTATTGCAACGCAAGAACCTACAAAGCGGGCTTCTACAAGAAATTTGGAATGCAGGCGACAGAAGAAGTGTTCAGCAAAGGCGGCAAGGACTATGTCGTAATGGAAAGGTTCTTCACGCCCGCTGAAGACGACAAACAGAAAGGAGTTTACCCATGACTAAGAAGCTGTATTATGAATCAGCTTATTTGAATGAATGGAGTACAACTATAAGCGGAACCTTAGAACGTGAAGACGGGATCTATGTGACGCTTGCGGAGACAGCCTTCTATCCCCACGGGGGCGGACAGCCTTGTGATACAGGGTACATAGGTGAACTTCCAGTGCTGGATGTAGTGCTGGAAGATAATGAGGTGCTTCATAAGGTAGCGCAGCTTCCTGCGCATACAGAGGTTAACTGCAGAATCGACTGGAACCGGAGATTTGACCATATGCAGCAGCACAGCGGACAGCATCTGCTGTCGGCGGTCTTCCGTGATTTGTACCAGGCCATGACCCTTAGCTTCCATCTAGGAAGTGACTATGCCACGATTGACATCGGGCTGCCGGAGCTGTCTGCTGCGCAGATGGCGGAGGCTGAACAGGAGGTCAACCGGCAGATTTACCTGAACCGGAGCATTGTCAGCTACTTCGTAACAGCAGAAGAAATGGCCAGGCTGCCGCTTGTGAAGCTGCCTAAGGTGACAGAGGATATCCGGATTGTTGAGATAGAAGGTGTCGAACACAACGCCTGCGGGGGGACGCATGTAGCTTCAACAGGAGCCATCGGCATGATCAAGCTGCTGCGCTCCGAGAAGCAGAAGGGCAACACCCGGATTACCTTCAAATGCGGAAGCCGCGCACTGGATGAATTCAATGACAATGTACGTATTCTGGGGCAGCTGTCAGCCAGGTTCAATACGGGTAAGGACGAAATTATCGGCCGGTTTGAGAAATGGGAGCATGAGCAGAAGCTGGTGCAGACTGAACTGGCTGCGCTTAAGGAACAGAATGATATCTATCTGGCCCGGGAGCTATTATCCGCCATGGAACCAGGCAGCCGGGTGATTACGCATATCTCCGACACCAGAACGCTGAAGGATTTGCAGAGTCTGGCTGTGAAGCTTACTGCGCTGACCGACCTTCCTGTTCTGTTGCTGAGCGCGGTGGAGAATAAGGTGGTACTCGCCCGCAGCGGTGCTGCGGATCTGTCCTGCGGGGCCTTCTTCAAAGCCCATCTCGGCGAATACCAGGGCAAAGGCGGCGGCAGCGACAAGCTGGCCCAGGCCGGCTTCCCGGCTTGGGAAGCAGCAGTGGCGTTTTATGATTTTGCCCAAAAACAACTCTAATTTCAAGTGAAAAGGCCGCAGATCGCGGCCTTTTGTGTAATCGGAGAACGGGAATACGGATTTAATGTTATAATCACCTCTGTGTGCGGATAGATGAATTCTGATGTTATGAACCAGAGGGGCGATAGGTTTGAGTGTAATACGTATGGAGAACGTGACTAAGAAATATGAGGATACATTGATCTTCAGAGATATCTATTTCCGTGTAAGCAAAGGCGAACGCATAGGTCTAATCGGACGCAATGGTGCAGGTAAATCAACGGTGTTCAAGCTGATCATGGGACAAGAACAGCCAACGGCCGGGAACGTGGAGCTGGACCCGAAGGTTAAGATCAGTTACTTTTCCCAATTCTCGGAGCTATCCGGGTCCTTGTCTGTTCAACAGGAGCTGGAGCTGTGCTTCGGGCAGGTGACGCTAATCGAACAGGAGCTGCATCAGATCGGGGAACAGCTTGGGCAAGTAACGGATGATAACCAGATGAATACCCTGTTAGAACGGCAAGCGGAGCTTTTTGAACAGATGGATCATTTGGATGGCTGGAATGTCTCGGTGGAGATTAATACGGTGCTCACTAAACTGGGATTTGATGAGAGATCACGGCATCAGCCAGTAGAGGAGTTATCAGGAGGGTGGCGGAACCGCGCGGCACTGGCCAAGGTCTTAATTGAGGTGCCCGATGTCGTATTGCTCGATGAACCTACCAACTTTTTGGATATGGAAGGAATCGTATGGCTCGAGCAGTGGCTGCACCGTTTCACCGGGGCGATGCTTTTGGTCTCACATGACCGGCAGTTTATTGACAGGGTAGTTACACGGACCATAGAGATCGAGAATTATCATTTTCAGGAGTACGAAGGCAATTATACCGATTATGTTCAAAAAAAGAAGATGCGCAAAAAGGTGCTCGACCGTCAGTTTGAATGGGAAGAAGAACTTCTGCTTATGGAGTCTGAAGCCATTGATACCCGGGGCCGTAAAAAGTCTCCCAAAGACCGCCTGTCGCGCAAGCTGACGGAGATCAAAAAGCGGGTGGAGCCGCATCCGGTGAATGTCCTGATTACCGATATTTATAGCAATTTGCGTTTTCCGGACAAGCTCGGTGAAGTGAAGGGAATTGGCCAGACGTATGATGGCCGGACTATCTTCCAGAACATTAGCTTCGACATCCAAAAGGAAGACCGGATGGTCATAGTCGGCCCTAACGGAAGCGGGAAATCGACGCTAATCAAGGTGTTGACGGGTCAGGAGGAGCCGGATTCCGGGGTTGTGACCTGGGAGCGAGGTGTCAGTTACGCGTATTTCAATCGTATGTGGGACGAGCTTGATCCTAAAGATACAGTAAGTCATGCGGTTAATGTGTATGGTCTGGGACTCGATGCGCCGCGGAAAAAAGTGAACAAATTCCTGTCTATGCTGCAATTCTCTGAAGTGGATTTGAGTAAAAGGATCGGACATCTATCCGGCGGCCAGCAGGCCAGAGTAGCGTTAGCGAAATGTCTTCTCTCCGGTGCTGCTGTGATCATCCTGGATGAGCCTACCAATCATCTGGACCTGACCAGTATTCAAGTGATGGAGCAGGCACTCATTCATTTTCCCGGAGCGGTAGTTACGGTCAGCCATGACCGGTTCTTTATTGATAAAATAGCGACGAAGATGCTTACCTTTGACCCGGAATCGGGGATCTCGGAGCAGGACGTTTAGGCTGGAAGCAAGCAGAGAGCTATGGATCATTCCGTAGCTCTTTTTTTGCGCGGACTTCTTTTGCAGCGACTTAAGGATTATTTAATAATTGACCCGCTATACTCAGGACAGAGCTTGACGAAAGGAGAACAACATCGTGTTCCTGAAAATACTTAAAAAAGATCTGCGGCGTAAAAAAGTGATGAATACCGTTCTATTGGTACTCATTATTCTGGCTTCAACGCTCGTAGCAAGCAGCTCCAGCCTGATGTATTCGACGTCCAGTGCCCTCGACAGCTTTATTGACAAGAGCCGTGTGGCCGATCTTAATATCACACTGGCGGATAATCCCGAATATAACGGGGCGGTCCAGGACTGGGTTCGGAATGAGAAGAGAGTGGAGACGGCGTATACGGAGAAACAAATCAGTCTTTCACTGGAGCAAATCAAGATGCCAGAGGGGCGTACCAGCTTTTCCGGCAATACAAGTCTTGTACTGTCCGCCATCCCGGAACAGGTGAACCTGATCTTCGGCGCAGATAATGAGCCCTATACCCTTCAGCAAGGGGAAATTGGACTGCCTACGAACCTGATGCTGACTAGCGGCATCCAAACCGGAGAGCGGATCAGCTTCCAGCTGGAAGGGATTACGAGAACTTTTACCGTCAGCGGTTACTTCAAGGATGCATTTATGGGTTCGAATCTGCTGGGCCTCAAACGTCTGATAATCTCCACAGAAGACTTTAACGAAATTGAGAAGACGCTGCCGGAGAATTCCCGCGTGAATTTATGGAGTTTCAACGCTGTTCCGGGTATCGAGCCTACTGAACTGTCCGGAGCCTTTGCCGGTGCGGATCTGCCGATTAACTTCGAGGTCGACAAGTCGCTCGTTGCGATGTCCTATATGACAGACCGGATCATCTCCGCAATGATGTTTGCGATTAGCCTGTTCCTGATCTTCATTGCCTTTCTTACCCTGCGCTTCACGATTGTCTCTACATTGCAGGATGAGTACAAGGAGATCGGTGTGATGAAGGCGATTGGCTTCAGGAACCACGCGATCAAACAGCTCTATTTAACGAAATATATGGGGCTGTCCTTGCTTGGCGGCATCATCGGACTTGGAATCAGTCTTCCGCTTACAGGGCTGATGTCCGGCAGGACTTCGCAGTATATGATTCTGCCGGGCGGCAGTATCAGCATCATTATATCCGCGTGCAGTACTGTAGCCATTATAGGTTTCATTCTGCTGTTCTGTTTGCTCTGTATGCGCAAGATTAACAAGGCTTCCGCCATTGACGCCATCCGGCAAGGCCAGACAGGAGAACGCTTCAAGGCTTCCCGCAGAATTCATTTACATAAAAGCCGCTACCTGCACACCGCATTCTTCCTGGCGCTGAGCGATGTGCTGAACCGGTTGAAGAGCTACACTTCACTCATCCTGACTCTTGTCCTGAGTACAGCGATCATCCTCATCCCGGTTAATCTGACCAATACGATCGTTACCCCTAAGTTTTTAGAGTATTTCGGCACAGTCGGGGCGGATTTCTATACCAAAACGGAAATGACTGAGAAGTCTGTGGATGAGATCCAGCGGGAAAAGGCGATACTCAGCCAGAGCTTCCGCGATAAAGGCTTCGATGTCTCGCTCACGGCCAACTATGCGCTCCTGATCAAATATATCTCAGATGACGGTCAGGATAACCGGCGCATCAACGCCCAGAAGAATGATCAGGATGAGTCCATTCCATATCTGGAGGGCACTGCCCCTATACTTAAGAATGAAATTGCCATAACGAGCATCATGTCCGAGAAGTACGGTAAGCAGGTAGGGGATACTATTGAGTTTGAAATGGATGGCAAGCAAAGCACTTTCATGATAAGCGGACTGTTCCAGAGTATCTCTAACGAAGGTTATGGCGTCTGGATTGCACGGGATTACAACCCGAAGGTTATATCAGCTTACCTGTTTTCTGGTAATATCCATGCCCCGGAGGAGCAGAAGGCTGAAATTATTAAGGACATTCAGAGCCAAATCAGCGGACTTAACATCAAATCGGGGATGGAAATGCTGGGAGAGACTACCGGAGGGTTCATGAGCCAGCTGCGCAGCCTCAATGCACTGCTCACGGCGATTATCTGCATTATTACGTTCTTTATTACGAGTCTGTTCGTCAGGTTGATGATTACGAAGGAAGTACACGGCATTGCGGTCATGAAAAGCATCGGCTTCACGAATTCAGCCATCCGGCTGTGGCAGGTACTGCGCATTCTGATTATCATGGCTGCCTCATTAATCCTTGGGGTGATCGCAGCGAATACCCTTGGAGGACGTCTGCTCGGCATCATCTTCAGGATATTCGGTCTGACGAAGCTGGAACTCGTCATCATTCCGCTTCAGGTCTATGTCTTCTATCCGCTCCTGATGCTTGCTGTCGTCATGCTGGCGGTATACACCAGCTGCGGACAAATCAGGCGCGTGCAGATCTGGAATATGAATAAAGAATGAGTGAGTATTAGCGAACTGCAAACAACTACCCAAGGAGGAATACAGAAATGGCAGCCGTACTGGAAGTAACCAATCTATGCAAAACCTATATTGTAAACAAAGGACAGAATAATGTCCTGCGGAATATTAATCTTACGCTTCATGAAGGAGAGTTCGTGTCCGTAATGGGACCATCCGGATCGGGCAAATCAACGCTACTCTATACTGTCAGCGGGATGGACCGGCTCACGGCGGGGGAAGTGGTGTTTGACGGGCAGAGCCTCTCACAGCTCTCCGAGAAAGAGATGGCCGGGCTGCGCCTGCATAAGATGGGGTTCATCTTTCAGCAGATGCATATGCTGAGCAATCTGTCCGTTTATGATAATATCATTCTATCGGGCTATCAGGCGCTATCCGGCAAAGGAAGCGGGCGCAGCCGCAGCGATGTCAATCAATACGCCGATGCTCTAATGCGGAAGCTGAATATAATTGAAACTGCGGCACATGACATTACAGAGGTATCCGGGGGACAGCTGCAGCGGGCCTGTATATGCCGGGCGCTGATTAATGAGCCGGCGATGCTGTTTGCCGATGAGCCGACAGGTGCGCTCAACTCCAAAGCAGCCCAGGAAGTAATGAATGAGCTGTGCCGGATCAACCGTGAGGGAACAACCGTTATGATTGTAACCCATGATGTGAAGGTCGCCGCACAGAGCGATAAGGTATTATATATGGTGGACGGAAATATTCAGGGCGAGCATGTCCTGGGCAAATATTCGCCGGAGCAGGGTTCGAGGGAACGTGAGCGCAGCCTGACGGGCTGGCTGATGGAGATGGGCTGGTAACAAGCAGCAGGAGGAGATAGCCGTGGCGGATATTCTGATCATTGAAGACAATGCGGAGCTGGCGGAGGTGATTAAGGATTTTTTGCAGGTGGAGGGTTATTCTGTATTCATTGCAGCCACCGGAAAAGAGGGGCTGGCATATCTGGAAGTACACGCGGTCAAGCTGTTGCTGCTCGATATTATGCTGCCGGAGCTTGACGGGTTCGCCGTCTGCAGACTCGCCAGAGAGAAGTTCAATTTGCCGATTCTGATTATGAGTGCACGCCATGGGGATGACAATAAGATTATCGGTCTTGAGCTGGGTGCAGATGACTATCTGGAGAAGCCATTTTCGGTCAACCTGCTGACAGCCAAGGTCAAAGCACATCTGCGGCGCAGCTATGATATGAACGATGATAAGCAGCTGCTGGCTGATGGAGACCTTACAGTTAACCGGACCTCGATGACGGTGTATAGAGGCGGGCAGCCGCTCGGGATGACGGCCAAGGAATATGAGCTGCTGGTGCTGCTGATGAATAACAAGGGAAAGGCTCTGCGCAAAGAGTGGCTGTTCCAGCAGGTATGGGGAGCAGACAGCTTCAGTGAGCCTTCTACGCTGACGGTACATATGAATAAGCTGCGGGACAAAATCGAACTGAACCCCAAAGAGCCGAGGCGGATTGTAACCGTCTGGGGGGTAGGATACAAATATGAAGGCATTTAACCGGCTGATTCTCTGGACAATACTCGCCGGGTTCATCGTGATTGCCATTCTGAATGGATATGTATCCTACCGGGAAGTACGGGAGCCCGGCAAAGCTTACCGGGTGGAGATCAACCGGATTATTGATCAGGTGCAGCGCGGGGTGCTGCCGGAAGAGATTATACTTACTCCGGGAGATTATACATACGTTAACGGATTAAGCTGGATAGATCAGGGGGCGGAAGCACAGGCTGTTGAGCGGTTTTTTGCCGGAATAGGTGTAGCGGATTCATACGAATTCACGGTCAAACCTGTCTATCTGGAGCAGCAGCTGACAGGGTATTTAAGGTTCTCATACCGGTTGCCCGGTGCGGATCACAGCGTGTTCCTGATCCTGAATGTGTTCCTGCTGGCGGCGCTTGGGGCGGTGACTGCACTGCTGTTCTATATCCGGAGGCAGATCCTGCAGCCGTTTCACACCTTACAGGAGTTGCCTTACGAGTTATCCAGAGGCCAATTAAATACAGGCATGAAGGAGCACCGGAGCCGGTTCTTCGGCCGTTTCGTATGGGGGCTGGACCTGCTGCGGCAGACACTGGATGCCCAGAAGCAGACCAATCTCCGCCTGGAAAAAGACCGCCAGACGCTGGTCGCCTCCCTGTCACATGAGCTCAAAACACCAGTCGCCGCAATCAGGCTGTACGCCAGTGCCCTAGACGGCAGCCTCTATGACAGTGAAGAGAAACGCCAAGCGGTCGCCAGGCTGATCGGCCGGAAAGCGGAGCAGATGGAGCAGCTGATCGGGGATATTATCACGGCCTCGGTCTCCTCCCTGCAGGAGATGGAGGTCGTGCCGGGAGAGTTCTACATCAGTGAGTTGATCAGGAAGGTTGTCCCGGGTCATAAAGAACGGCTGGAGCTGCTGAAGATAGAGCTGAAGGTGGGGCCTTATCAGGACAAGCTGCTGTTGGGTGATATGGATAGGCTGCTTGAAGTACTTAATAATCTTATCGAGAATGCGATAAAATACGGCGATGGCGGTACGGTCAGCATGACCTTCCGGGAAGAGGATTACCGCCAGCTCATCGTCATTAAGAATTCAGGCGAACCGCTATTGCCGGGCGAGCTGCCCTATATCTTCACCAGCTTCTGGCGCGGCTCCAATGCGGACGGGAAGCCAGGCAACGGCCTCGGCCTATTCATCTGCAAGCAGCTGCTGATGAAGATGGGCGGCGACATCTTCGCAGAGCCTCTGGAGCATGGGATGCGGTTTGTGGTGGTGCTGCGGTATTGAACCAATAAGACCTGATCAGCGGCGGATAGCCGGATCAGGTCTTTTGGCGTGCGGGCGTGTATAGGCTATGCGTATACCCGGCGCAAGCCGTAAGCCGGTTATGCCATCAGCAATACGGAGGAAGCTTTGATAATTGCGGTAACAGGAGAGCCTTCCTTCAGTTCCAAATCGCGCAGCGCTTCTACTGAGATAATAGAGGTAAGCTTCTGGCCTCCGGTATCCACCACAACCTTAGCATTGACTTGTCCCTCTTCAATCGACACTACAGTTCCTTCAAACTGGTTTCTGGCGCTGATCTTCATGATTTCACGTTCCTTTCATGTATGGAGTGTATAGATTCTATTTAGTGGTTCTGGATGTTTGCTAATTAGAGAGATTTAATACTGAATATATCTAAACAATACTAAATATATAGATAATCCACAAGTGAATTGCTACCATTGTCGACAAATAGCATAATAGAGTATTATTGTAAACGGAAACATGGATTGTATTGGAGGTTTAATGCGATGATTGAGCTGAAATTTGAGAATTATCCTGCGGCTGAAGTTTTTTTTGCCGATAAGAAGCAGCATATTCCCGCATTGTCAGTCTTGCAGGGGAATTATCCCGGACGGGTATTTGCCGATGATGCAGCTGCACCATCCCTTGCCGTGGTATGGGCTACGGGGAGATGGATGTATGCTGCCGGAGATATCAGAACAGAGCTGAACAGGATGAAGCTGACAGCATTTTTGCAGACCCAAGTGATTCCGGATTGCCGGCGGCGGCAAAAGAATTGGTTCGAGATATACACGGATGATTGTGATGCATGGACTGCATTATTTAAGCCCGGATATGCCGGACTGCAAGTATATAGACATATGGAATCGGTATATGAGTTCAATCGTGCAAGGTTTAATCCGCCTGAGAGTAAGGTTACGGAAGACGCTTCAGGCAGCGGCGTGACCGTTGACTACAGGCAATTTCCTGTTCTGGAGGAGCATGAAGATGATATGTCTGACATACATAACCGCTTCAGCAGCCTGACAACCACCGGAGCTGTGGTGAAGGTAGAGGGTCAGGCAGTCTCTGTCTGTAAGCATAACGGCTTCACCGATAACAACAGATATTTCATTGATGTGGATACATACTCAGAAGCTGAGCGCGGCAAAGGATACGCAACGCTAGCCGCACGGTCACTGATTAGTTATTACCTGGACAGAGGCCAGCTTCCGTTGTGGGAAACCACACATGAGAATACCGCGTCACACAGGCTGGCATTGAAGCTGGGATTCGAGCCTGTGGAGAGTTATCCGGTGTTTGCTTTTGTCATGGAGAGCCAGGAGCTTAAACTTCAGTCACCGGGGTAATATACAATATAATCCAGTGACAGGAGGAGAGTATTATGAGAACTTTTGGCAGAGGGATGTTGTATTCCATTATCGTGGTAGTCATTCTGCTGGCTATTTCGTTCATTATTGGAGATACCGTCACACTTCCCTGGTTTGTCTTCATTCCTTTGGTTCTGCTTGTATGGGGCCTGGCCTTCTATCAGTCGAGAAATGAGGACCGTTCTACCGGATAGAGCTATAATGTTGTGCCGGGATTTAGTGAAAGGCTGTGCTCCGCTATAATGGAGGCGGTCTTTTTTATTGTAAGCAATTCTATGTTGCATTTGGTCAAGAAAGCCAGTGTTGTATGAAGCGGACTGAGAGGACCCTATTTCGTGAGGAAACCACCTTTTGAGGATGAAGCGGACTGAGAGATTCCGTTATCTGGTTAAATCGTGCCCCAAATGCACAGTATCGAGTAATATAAGCGATTCTGAGTCCGATTAGTCTGAGATTAAGCACGGGCGGTATAGCTATACAGAGACTGGACCTTCTCGCGCAAACCATTCATAATAATAAGGTCAGTTGTTAACGGTTCCATAGGGTTCATTACACTAACTACACTCATAAACGGAGGTTCTACGATGAAATACCGCAAGCTGGGAAATACAGGTTTGTCAGTAAGTGAAGTCAGCTTTGGCACTTGGGCAATCGGGGGGGACTGGGGCAGCAGCAGGGATGAAGACGGGCTTAAGGGCTTGCAGCTGGCTATGGAGCAGGGCGTTAATTTCTTTGATACTGCCGATGTATACGGCTCCGGGCATGCGGAAGAGCTGCTGGCCAAGGCAACCAAAGGCAAGCAGGATGAGATACATATTGCTACGAAATTCTGCCGTGCCGGTGATATTCATGATCCGGAGAATTACTCTGCGCGCAGAATAAGCGAATATTGTGAACAGAGCCTGCGGCGGCTGGAGAGGGAAGCGATTGATCTGTATCAGGTCCACTGTCCGCCGATTGAAATCCTCAGAGAGGGCAGTGTCTTCGGGGCCCTTGACCAATTGAAGGCCGAAGGTAAAATCCGCCACTACGGCGTAAGTGTCGAAACCATCGAGGAAGGGCTGCTATGCCTGGAATATCCGGGAGTAGAGGCGCTTCAGGTGATCTTCAATCTGTTCCGCCAGCAGCCGGCGCTGGAGTTATTACCGCGTGCGGCTGCCCGCGGCGCAGGGATCTTGGTGCGTCTGCCGCTGGCCAGCGGTCTGCTGACCGGCAAGTTCAAGGAGACCAGTACCTTCCAGGAGAACGACCACCGCAGCTTCAACGCGAACGGCGAGCAATTCAACGTTGGTGAGACCTTCGCCGGACTTCCGTTTGTTACCGGAGTGGAACTGGCCCGCAAGCTGGAGTGGATTGCTGAAGGACGCGGCAATATGGCCAGAGCGTCCATGCGCTGGATTCTGGACCATCCCGCCGTCAGCTGTGTGATTCCGGGCTTCAAGAATGAAACTCAGGTAGCGGATAATCTCGCTACACTTGAAGCTCCTTCCTATAGTTCAACTGAAATGGAGCGCCTGAGCGCATTCTATCAGTCCGAGGTTGTTCCGCATATCCGTGGAGGAGTGTAGCAGCACCTTATGAACAATATAACCGTCGGACTGCTTGCACATGTAGATGCCGGCAAGACGACCTTCGCTGAGCAGCTGCTCTACCATACCGAAACGATCCGCAGCCGGGGCCGGGTGGATCATCAGGATACCTTCATGGATACCCACGAGATTGAAAAAGCGCGCGGAATCACTGTTTTTGCCGATCAGGCGGAATTTGTATATAAGGATTCGCGGTATTTCCTGCTGGATACCCCGGGCCATGTTGATTTCTCTCCAGAGATGGAGCGCTGTCTGCAGGTGCTGGATTATGCAGTGGTCATTCTGAGCGCGGTGGAGGGTGTAGAGAGTCATACGGAAACCGTATGGCAGCTGCTGCGCCAGCATAACATTCCCACCCTGTTCTTCATTAACAAAACCGACCGTGCCGGTGCGGACCCGCAGCGTGTACTCGAAGAGATCCGGCAGCAGCTAAGCGGCAATGCCTTCCTGCTGCCGCAGCTTACGGGGGAGGCGTTGACTGATGAGCTGAGGGCATTTATAGCGGAGCGTGATGACGCGCTGCTGGAATTGTATCTGGAAGGAGCTCTGCCTGACAACGTCTGCCGCAGTGCACTGCCTGACATGTTGAAACGGGGCGACATCTTTCCTTGTATGCAGGGCTCCGCATTGCTTGATCAAGGGGTGGACGGGTTCCTGGAGGTTCTGAACGCGTTAACCTTCACGGAGTACGATCATGAGCAGCCTTTTGCGGGGAGAGTCTACAAGATCCGCCACGACGAAAAAGGCACGCGTATCACCTACATCAAAGCACTTCAAGGAGTGCTGAAGAACAGGGACAGCTTAATGTACGGACATGGACCGGAACGTGTATCGGCGCGGGTTACCGGAATCCGCAAATATAATGGCACCAAATATATTTCCGCCGATTGGGCTGCCGCAGGGGAACTGTTCGCGGTTGTGGGGCTTACTGAGGCCCTGCCCGGTGAGGGCGTTGGTGAACTGACGGACTCACAGGAAAGCGGCCTGATTCCTACGCTGAAATCCAAAGTCCTTTTTGAGCCGCCGGTACACCTGAAAGAACTGATGAATGCCTTTGGACAGCTGGGCGCGGAAGATCCTTCGCTCAATGTTAGCTGGGATGAAGAGCTGCAGGAGCTGCATATTCATGTGATGGGCGGAATTCAGCTGGAGATTCTGGAGCAGATCATGGCTGAACGGTTCCGGATCCGGATTGCTTTTGGGCCGCCGGAGATTCTCTACAAGGAGACGATCACTGGCACCGTCTATGGCTACGGACATTTCGAACCGCTTGGCCACTACGCTGAGGTTCATCTGAAGCTGGAGGCAGGGGATCGCGGCAGCGGTATTACCTTCATCAACAGCTGTCACCCGGATGATCTGGCCGTGGGCTATCAGCATCAGATTGAGCAGCATTTGCTGGAGAGCGGCCATCACGGCCTGCTGACCGGTTCACCGCTGACCGACCTGAAGATCACCCTGCTTAGCGGCAGAGCACATAATAAGCATACGAGCGGCGGAGATTTCCGTGAAGCAGCTTACCGGGCCTTACGCCAAGGGCTGGAGCAGGCCGTGAATCTGCTGCTGGAGCCGGTCTATGACCTGAAGCTCCGGATAGATTCAGACTACGTGGGCAAAGTAATGAGTGATATCCAGCAGGCCAGCGGCAGCTTCAACCCTCCTGAGATTACAGAGTCCAAGGCTGTCATTACCGGTACGGTTCCAGTGGCAAGCTTCATGAATTATGGGGTGAGACTGGCTTCCATGACCCAGGGCAAGGGTTCGCTGTCGCTTAGAGTCGCCGGTTATCAGCCGTGCCATCAGACCGAAACAGTAATTCAGCAGCGGAATTATAATAAAAATGCCGATCCGGCTTACTCCTCGACCTCGATCTTCTGCGCCAAAGGCCAGGCGTATCCGGTCCCCTGGGATGAAGCGGAGCAGCATATGCATATTAAAGTACGATGAAGGAGCAGATGAACAATGGCTGAAATCATAGATAAAGTTGCCTGGATATATATCGTGGATGGCAAGGTGCTTGGCGCTCGTTCCAAAGGAAAGGACACCTATTATTTCCCCGGAGGCAAACGGGAGTCTGGTGAGAGCGATGCACAGACATTGATCCGGGAGATCGAAGAGGAATTATCTGTTCAGATCATACCGGAGACCATTGCAGAATTCGGAAGCTTTGAAGCTCCCGCGCATGGCAAAGCAGAAGGCGTTTCCGTCCGGATGACCTGCCTGACCGCAGAGTTCACGGGTGAACTGAGCCCGGCTTCCGAAATCGAGGAATTGGCCTGGTTAACCTATGAAGACAAAGCGCGCGTGTCAGCTGTCAGTGTGATGATTATGGACAAGCTGCGGGAAATGAAGCTGCTCTTCTAAACCATACAGTTATAAGCCCGTTTCGAGCCGGAAATCCGGTTTGGAATGGGCTTTTTATCTCTTTACCGGATGCTTTCGGGCAGCCGTTCGCAGACACTTTTACAATTCAGGACATATGTCCTTCCCGAATCCGGCAAACTGGCTTTTAATTAAAGCAGACAGTATATAGAGGAGAGAGACAGATGAAGGGGATAATTTTCGCATTTATAGGCGGGGCCTGCATTACGCTGCAAGGGGTAGCGAATGCAAGAATCAGCCAGGATATTGGTACGTGGCAGGCAGCGACGATCACGCAGTTCACCGGGTTCCTGATGGCGCTGGTCATTGCGCTGATCGTACGGGACGGGAAGAAACACGGCTTCCGTAAGGTTAATCCGTTGTATCTGATCGGCGGCGGATTTGCCGCATTCGTTATTTTCAGTGAGGTTACGGCGATTCAGAGCATCGGTGTCACCTTAACCATCTCTGCTTTGCTGATTGCCCAGCTGTGCCTGACTTTTGTTATCGACATCAAGGGCTGGTTCGGGGTAGCCAGGCAGAAGATGAAGCTGCCGCAGTTTATCGGGATCGGGATGATGATCCTGGGTGTGGTTGTGCTGAAGTTCTGATGATTAGGTCAAGCGGAGGTGAACCTGTGCGATGAAGGAAATTCAAGATTCCGGGCGGCTGCAAGCATATCTGCAGAAGCACCAGCTCGATCATATTTTCACAGAGCCGCTTAAACAGCTCTTGTCGCTGCTAAGCTACGATCCGGGAGAGCATATCTGCTCCAAAGGAGACCCTTCAAGCACACTCTATGTGCTGGTCAAAGGGAAGCTTAAGATTTACACGACCTCGGCAGAGGGCAGAACACTAATCATCTCATTCAAAACACCGCTGGAGCTTATCGGCGATGTTGAATATATTCAGGGTACGGAAATGCTCAATACGGTAGAGGCGGTATCACCGGTTCACATGATTGCGGTGCCGTACCGCTGGCTGAATAAATATGCGAAGGATCATCCGCCGCTGCTGCATTTTATGCTGGAGATCATCACTCAGAAGTTCTACCGGAAGTCCAGCTTCCTCAGTCTTAATCTGATGCATCCGGTGGATGTGCGGCTGGCCAGCTACCTGCTGTCCATCTCCTACGACGAATCGGATCCGCAATTTACCGGCCAGCTGAATACGATTAATCTGGTGGATACCGCGAATTTCATCGGCACCAGCTACAGGCATTTGAACAGAGTGATCCGGAAGTTCTGCCAGGAAGGGCTGACCGAGCGCAGCTCAGGGGCAATTATCGTCAAGGACAGGGAAGGGCTCTCAGCTCTGGCCAGCCGCAATATTTACGAATAAAACCAGGCAATAAGGCAATACAAATCAGCATATAAGGGAGCAACAGATATGTTAGCAGGAATACTACTCGCGCTGATCGCGGGTGCACTGGTTAGTCTACAGAATATTTTCAATGCCAAGGTCAATGAGCATACAGGCTCCTGGACAACCACCACACTGGTGCTGGGCATGGGATTCGCAGCTTCACTGATTATGGGGCTGATTATGGAAGGGAAGAACATGTTCACGCTGCAGCATATGCAGCCCTGGTACTGGTTCAGCGGTATGATCGGTGTGGGTGTCGTCATCTGTCTGGTCCAGGCCACCCGAATTCTAGGCGCAACTTATGCCATCTCCATTGTCCTGACTGCTCAGCTCGGCTTCGCCTTACTCTGGGATTCCCTGGGCTGGCTGGGGCTGGAGAAGGTTCCATTCTCGTTCAACCAGCTGATCGGTGTGCTCATTATCGTTGGAGGCATTCTGGTGTTCAAATTAGGCGGCAAAAGCGATTCTAAAGACTCCGCCGGAGCCATCGAGCGCCGCAGTGCGCTGCATACGGATTAAATTAAATGTAAGGCGCGCACCGTTTAAATACGGACTGCGTGCTTTTTTTTCGACAGATAAGAATATATTTGCTTCACACTAGCTGAAAAAATACTGTCTTTATAGGGACGGGTAAGCCGCCGTTTCAGGAGAGATGCGGATAAGTGGAGGGCTTGCTAAGAACGGGTACTGGTGGGACTGAAGGTACTGGTGGAGCTGGTGGAGTTGGTGGTGCTGGTGGAACTGGTAATGCTGGTGTGTTGGAGGTGCTGGAACTGAAGCTGGCGATGGTGATGTTCGAATAAGTGAAGAAGCGGACTGATATTCCTCTATTTCATGTAAAAAGCTTCTATTGGTGCGTACGCGGACTGAGATTCCGTTATCCTGTACATTCGGACATAAAATAAGCGTGTTTCGGACACTTAACGGAATCTGAGTCCGCGTGTCATGCGATTTCGCCATAATTGCTGAAATAACGGAATCTCAGTCCTCGACATTAGCGAATGAGTCGTGTAGAACCCCGGTATGCTCCCGCAGAAAAAGTGCCTGATTGCCGGTACTCCCGCAAAGCAAAGCAACACCATGCTGCAGCCCGGCGCTTAAGCGCGCGCAAATAGCAGACCGCAATACGGTCTGCCGCCCCTATATACGCCTGCAAAGCAGGCTACACCTGCCCGAGAGAGGCTGCTGTGCTGCCTTGCATGGCGCTTTTCCATTTCGCATACGTGTTCCACGCCTGGCCGTTGTCCAGCAGATGCTTGCAGGTATAGACGCCTTCCTCAATAGAGTTGACCCTGCCGGCGGCATGGAGCCTGGCTGCACCATTCAGCAGTGTCTGATTGTAGAACGCCAGATGTCCGCCGCCCTGCAGCACTTCCTCGGCGGTACGCAGCTGTCTTTCGGCTGTCCAATCGACCTCCGGAACGGGCACTTCCAGTCCGAGCGACTCCGGATCAATGATATCCAGCTCCGCCGCTCCATCCTGAATGCGGTATACGCGGTTCGGCCGGTCGATATACAGATCCTCCGAGCCTTCCACGCCTTGAACAACCAGTCCCCGCTGATATCCGAGCTTCACAATCAGCCGGGAGATCCGGTCGAATACCGTATTATGAAAAATGCCGAAGACGATATAAGGTGAACAGGAATAATCAATCAGCTTCTCGGCTGTGTTGAAAATCGTGCGCAGCCCAATGTCTTCACGCAGGCCGCGCAGAGCACCCAGCGGCGGGCACCACTGCTCCGATTTCGCAAACAGCACACCGCTGGCCTCCGCCGCCTCAATGGCCGCACTGCGGCTCAGACCTGCAATATCAATTCCGGATGCATGAATGATATCCTGCAGCGTAATTCCCCACTTCGGAGGCAAGCCTGCGGAGCCATGCAGGGTAACCGGCAGACCGGCGGCAGACAGCAGAAAGGCAGTAGGGAACGTGGCGATGAAGGAATGCACCCTGCCGTCATAGGGTCCGGCACAATCGATCCCCTGTTGGACAGGTTCCCTTGAGGCATATTTGCGGCAGACCGCAACGAAGGCTTCCAGCTCTTCCAGGCTCTCCAGCTTCATGCGTTCGGCGATCAGGAAAGCGCCAATCTGCACCGGAGAAGCAGTCTGTCCAAGAATGGCTTCCGCCGCATATTCCGCTTCCCCGTAGCTTAAATCCTTGGCACCGCGTTTGCCGCGGGCAACTTCTTTCAGAATATTAATCATATGGAAGTCTCCTTAAGTTTGATCCTGCAGCATCTGGTACACCTTGACGATGGAAGTAGCGACATCGACCATCCGTTTCCGTTCGTTCATGGCCTGCTTCCGCAGCAGGTCGTAAGCTTCGGATTCGCTGATGTTCCTGGCTTTGGAGAGAATACCTTTGGCCATGTCGATCCATTTACGCTCCTCAAGCCGGGATAACAGCTGTTCCCGTTCCTTGAGCCATTGCTGGCGCTCGAAGCATTGCCTGGAGCTGAAGTGAAGAATCCAGTGGATCTCCTGGGGCTGCATCGCCGGAGACAATATTCCGTCCACCATAATATCATCTCCACAGGCAGAGACGGATAACGTTGCGGTCCGCGGGGTACACCACCAGAGTACCGGGGCAACCTTGTGCTGAACCAGAATACTTCTCCAATAGCTGATCTCAGTAACGGGGAGATGGAGAATGAAGGCATCCGTGTCACCGATCAGCGGAAAGACCTGATCTTCCGAAGCAGCCGTCCCGATCACATAACCACAGGAACTGAGGATACTGTCAGGAGTTGGGGAGGAGCGTTCTTCTGCGGAATTCTCTGTTCTGCCCGGATCTATAACTAACAGGGAATGCATAGTTGACGACGCTCCTTTTACATATAATAAGGGGATAAGTCTGCACACCAGTGTAGAATAAGTACAGTCGGAATAAAGATGATGTAATATTATATAACACAGTTCAGGTAATTTTGTCGATGAATTAAAATAATAAAATTTTATATGTCATAATTATTGACGTAATTAGGATGGCTGTAGTATAGTCGTTTTAACAAATTCATCAATTCTGCGAATACAACGATGTATTCGGTTGAAGCGGCAATGGCGCCTGCTTTCACTTAAATCGCAACGGAAGAAGTATGTTTCCGGGCGGAGTGAAGCGGGCTATTTCTGTTGTTTACCTGGAGAGGAGAGAGAGACATGTCAGCAATTCGCAAAAAACTGATATTAGTCGGTAACGGAATGGCAGGGGTACGGGCGATTGAGCATCTGCTCAAATTAGCGCCGGAGGCTTATGACATTACAATCTTTGGTTCGGAGCCGCATCCGAATTATAACCGGATCATGTTGTCTTCTGTTCTTGCAGGCGGTGCAAGCCTTGATGAGATCGTAATCAACGATCTGGAGTGGTACCGGAGCTTCAATATTCAGCTGTATACGGGACACACCGTAACCTCCATTGATCCTGTAGAGCGCAAAGTCCATACGGATAAAGGAATTACTACAAGTTATGATGAGCTGATTCTGGCAACCGGCTCCAACCCCTTCATGCTGCCGATCCCAGGTGCCGAGAAGGAGGGCGTCATTGCCTTCCGGGATATCAAGGATACACAAATCATGCAGGAGGTATCGCAAAAATATGGCAAAGCGCTGGTGATCGGCGGCGGTCTGCTCGGACTGGAGGCGGCAAGAGGGCTGCTGCATCTGGGGATGGAGGTATCGGTAGTCCACATCCATGAATATATTATGGAGCGCCAGCTGGACGAGTCCGCCTCTGTAATGCTGCGCAAGGAACTGGAAGCCCAGGGAATGAAGTTCCTGCTGAAGAAGCAGTCCGAAGCGGTTCTTGGCAAAAAGCGGGTCAAAGGCCTTTTGTTCGCAGATGGCAGCATTGAAGACGCGGATCTGATTGTGATGGCAGTCGGCATCAAGCCGAATGTAGAGCTTGCCCGCAGCAGCGGGATTGAAGTCAACCGCGGAATTATTGTGAACGATTATATGGAGAGCAGTCTGCCCGGCATCTATGCCGTCGGGGAGTGTGCGGAACACCGGGGTATTGCCTACGGGCTTGTCGCCCCGCTATATGAACAAGGCGCTGTCCTGGCTAAAAGGCTGGCAGGTGTACCAACAGAAGGCTACGCTGGTTCGGTTACCTCTACCAAGCTGAAAGTATCCGGCGTTGATGTATTCTCGGCTGGACAATTCACCGAACAGCCCGGCACCAAGGCGCTGCGGTTCCAGGATGAGACCGATGGTGTGTATAAAAAGCTGGTCATTCACGGTGATAAACTGATTGGAGCCGTGCTGTTCGGAGATACAGGTGACGGGGCGCAGCTGTTCTCGATGATTAAGAAGGGCGAGAATATTAAGGGGAGAGAGAAAGAGCTGCTGCTTGGAATATCTGCTGATGCGCTGGCACCCAAAGGGAACCCGCTTGAAGGAATGGCAGATGATGAGATCATCTGCGGCTGCAATGGAGTCTCGAAAGGGGCGATTGCCGAGGCGATTACCTCCGGCGGCTGTACCAGTGTAGGGCAGATCAAAGCCCGCACCAAAGCCTCGGCTTCCTGCGGCGGTTGTAAGCCGCTGGTGGAAGGACTGCTGCAGCTATATGCCGGCGAGGCTGCCGTAACGGTCAAAGAAGGAATC
This sequence comes from Paenibacillus sp. FSL R10-2771, assembly GCF_038000205.1. Lineage (NCBI taxonomy): Bacteria > Bacillati > Bacillota > Bacilli > Caryophanales > Paenibacillaceae > Paenibacillus > Paenibacillus sp. FSL R10-2771. Next base: position 3,452,466 of record NZ_JBBOBM010000001.1, on the reverse strand, counting down.
TGCGGCTGCACCACGCTCGGGCGGGATGAGATCGTCGCCGAAATCAAGCGGATGAAGCTGATGACCGTCAAGGAAGTCATGAATGTCCTGGAGTGGGGCAATGAAGAAGGGTGCGCCAAATGCCGTCCATCCCTGAACTACTATCTGGGGATGCTCTATCCTGAAGAATATATTGATGAGAATGAATCGAGATTCACCAATGAGCGCTACCATGCCAATATCCAAAAGGACGGTACGTATTCCGTGGTACCGAGAATCTACGGCGGTGTTACCTCTCCAGCTGAACTGATCAAGATTGCCCAGGTTGCGGTGAAGTTCGAGGTGCCGCTGGTCAAGTTCACCGGCGGACAACGGCTCGATCTGCTTGGGGTGAAGAAGGAGGACCTGCCGAAGATGTGGGAAGAGCTGGATATGCCCTCCGGCCATGCCTACGGCAAGACACTGCGGACAGTGAAAACCTGTGTCGGCTCCACCTATTGCCGGTTCGGCACACAGGATGCCCTTGGAATGGGTATCCGGCTGGAACAGGCTTTTGAACGGCTGAACACACCGGGCAAAGTGAAGCTGGCTGTATCCGGATGTCCGCGCAACTGTGCGGAAGCGACAATTAAGGACTTCGGAGTCGTAGCCATTGACGGCGGCTGGGAGCTGCATATCGGCGGTAACGGCGGCGTTCATGTCCGGGCCACGGAACTGCTCTGCGTGGTGAAGACCGATGATGAGGTGATGGAGTGGGCCAGTGCGTTTCTGCAATATTACCGTGAGAATGCCGGGTGGAATGAACGGACTGCCCAGTGGGTGGAACGTGTCGGCCTTGACAGCATCAAGCAGGCGCTAGAGTCCCGCGAGGCACGGTTGGCGCTGCAGGAGAGAATTCAGAAGACACTTAGTCTCACCACCGATCCATGGAAGCAAATTGTGAATACACCGGAGCTGCGCAAAAATTTCGAACCGATCTCCTTGCCGGAGACAGTCTAAGGGGGCTTACAAATGACAATGACCAAGATGCTCATTGGTAACTTGAACGATATTGACATCAAGGGCTCGCGCAAGTTAAGGGTGGGAAATACCGAGATTGCCTTGTTCCGGTTAAGCAGCGGTGAGGTGCTGGCAGTGGAGAATAAATGCCCGCATAAAGGCGGAGTCTTATCCGAAGGGATGGTCTGCGGTTCCAAGGTGCATTGTCCGCTCCATGACTGGCGGATCGATCTCCATAGCGGTGACGTGCAGGCACCGGATACAGGGCATGTGACAACCTATGAGGTGGAGGTTGATCACACCAGCGGCAGCTTGTACCTAACGATATAATTCATCCGAGCATATAAGGGGGATTCCTAATGGACTATGTCAAACCAAGTGAAGTATTGACCGCAATGATTGAAGCCGGCAAGACCAAAGCGGAACTGGGCATTATGCAGCTGATTGTCCGCGGCAGCCTCGGCGGTGCCATACTGGCCTGTGCCACAACGCTGGCCTTTACCGCCACCGCCCAGACCAAGATCCCGATGGTTGGCGCACTTTTGTTTCCTGTAGGTTTTGTGATGATCATTCTGCTTGGGCTAGAGCTGGTCACCGGCAGCTTTGCCCTGGTCCCGCTGGCTGTGCTGGAGAAGCGGACAACAATAAAACGGATGCTGGGTAATTTCTTCTGGGTTATTATCGGGCATCTGATCGGATGCGCAGTATACGCAGCTCTGTATGGACTCACAATTACGAAGATGGGGACGGATATGTCGAATCCGCTGATCCAGACATTAATTACGACCAGTGAGGCTAAGACTACAGCTTACAAGAGCATGGGGGCTGAGGGGATGACACTAGTCTTCATTAAAGCGATGCTCTGCAACTGGATGGTTACGCTGGGTGCGGTAATGGCTATGACCTCGAAGTCCACATCCGGCAAAATCTTTGCCATGTGGCTGCCGATCCTGACCTTCTTCGGGCAAGGCTTCGAGCATACGGTTGTCAACTTCTTCGTTATTCCTGCCGGAATGATGCTTGGCGCGAATGTCAGCTTCGCGGACTGGTGGATCTGGAACGGCATTCCCGTTCTGATCGGCAATTTCGCCGGAGGCCTGCTGTTCACAGGCATTCTTCTCTATCTGTCGCAAAAAAGCTTCAAACCCGGAGCCGCTTCTGAAGCCGGATTGACGCCGGGACGCGATACAGTGATCTCAGCCACAGCCGCCCTGGAGAAAAGCCTATGAAGCGGGGCAGCATATCCATTGTCGGTGCAGGCCCCGGTGATCCCGAGCTGATTACAGTCAAGGCACTGCGGCGTATTCAGAGTGCAGATGTGATTCTGTATGACCGCCTGGTGAATGAAGAGCTGCTGGGCTATGCCAAAAGCGATGTTCTGCGCATCTACTGCGGCAAAGCGCCCGGACTTCACTCGATGCCGCAGGAATCCACCCAGCAGCTGATGATCAACTATGCTGCAGCCGGATGTCACGTGGTACGCCTGAAAGGCGGAGACCCGTTTGTCTTCGGACGCGGCGGAGAGGAAGCGCTGGAAGCCGCTGCAGCGGGAATCCCATACGAAGTGATTCCCGGGATCACCTCGGCGATCGGCGCAGCCGCTTCCGCGGGAATCCCGCTGACCCATCGCGGATTGGCGGCTTCATTCGCTATCGTGACGGGCAGCCGCTGCCATGATCAGGACTCTCCGGTACGATGGGATGCACTTGCCCATAGTGTGGACACCCTTGTCATCTATATGGGAGTCAGCAAACTGGGCGAGATTTGTGATCAGCTGCTTAAGCATGGCAAAGATCCGCTGACACCTATTGCCCTGATTGAGAACGGGACAACAGTGCGCGAACGGACAGTGACCGGAACGCTCGGCAGTATCGGCAAACTGGCAGCGGCGATGAGAATCAGCAATCCGGCCATCATCATTATTGGCGAAGTGGTTAAGGTAAGAGAGGAGCTGCTCAGCCTGGAAAAGACAGTGCGCTCACAGATAGGCTAGGATATAGTATATCCCTAATCAGGCGTTGATATGTCCCAAGCACAGGCTTAGGCACGTCAACGCCTGATGATATGTTATATTAATGTCATACCCAAAGTGACTGCTGTCACAGGAGTCCGGGCAAAATACACACTATACTGGACACCTGATCGAATTCGCAGGCATTTTGCCCTACAAAGGAGAGAAATATCTGATGCAAATACAACTAAACCCGCTCACCGAAGAACGGCTTGCGCAGAGCCTTGCCGGCCAGCCCGGGCAATTCAAAATGTTCTATGATACAGAGGATTGCGGCTGCAATGGCGTGCTGGTCATCAGGATTGTAAACGGGCCTTCCCCGACGGATATCGTATTTCAAACCGAACCCTTCACCTTTCTGTGTGACCGGCAGCAGGAATCCCTATTCGATGATGTGATGCGACTGGAAGCAGAGGAAGGCTACCCAGCCTACAAACTGACAAGCGATTCTACCTTGTTCGGCAGTAATATCAGGGTGCAGGATGCACGCAACTAACAACGGTATGTAACAAAGGCCATCAACCGTGAATAACGGGAGATGGCCTTTCTTTTGAAGCAGCGCAGACTTTTAATAAGCAGTCCATCCGCCATCAGCCGTTACCACCGCTCCATTAATAAAGCTTGCTTCGTCTGAGCCGAGGAACAGGGCAAGCTGCGCGATTTCCTCCGGTTTGCCTGTGCGCGGGTTAAGAGCCAATCCCGGCTGCGTACGTCCCATACCGAATTCATTAATATGCGTCATGGTAGATCCGATATTGGTCTCCACCCCGCCCGGAGCAATCGCATTGCAGCGGATGCCCTGAGGAGCATACATGAATCCGGTATTCTTGGTGAATCCGACAACCGCATGCTTGGAGGCTGTGTAAGCTGCACCTGCCCGGGCACCAAAAAGTCCGCCTGCGGATGCTACGTTAATGATCACCCCTTGCTGTTTAGCCAAGAAGATAGGGAGTACTTTACGTGTAGCACGCATTACGGATGTAGTATTGACGGCAAAGATGCGGTTCCAGCTGTCATCCTCAATGTCACCTGCCGGTTCAAAGTTATCCATAATCCCCGCGTTGTTCACCAGGATATCTACGGTTCCGTAGGTTTTTACTGTAGTGTCGATCAGGTTCTGGATATCAGATTCATCAGCAACATTTGCTTTCACCGCGAGGGCTTCACCGCCGCCGGACTTAATCTCCCCGGCCACCGTCTCCGCAGCCTCCAAGTGAATATCCGCCACTACTACCTTAGCACCTTCTTTGGCATAGAGAGCCGCAATCGCTTTGCCCATACCGGATGCCGCGCCGGTTACTATTGCCACTTTGTTCTGAAGTCTCACATGTACGCCTCCCGCTTGAATTTATACTTTGTCTGGTCTAGTATCATTTGATCCATGGGGTTTTATGCGCCGGGTTGACGCTATACTTCGTGAAGGCTTACCATATAGGCTATATGAACGGAAAGAGGATGAAGTACATGATCATGATCGGACTGGATATCGGAACCACCTCAATTTCCGGATTGCTCTACGATTTGGAGACACGAACCGTCCTGCATACGATTACTGAGGAACAAACAAGTAAACCATCCAGCCGGAATCATGAATGGGAACGTCTGCAGGAGCCGGGGATTATTCTGCAGCAGGCTGAACGTATCCTTGGTCTCCTGCTGTCAAGGGAGCCGGAAGCAGCAGGAATCGGCCTGACCGGGCAGATGCACGGGATTCTATATATAGACCAGAGCGGCAATCCTCTGGGCCCGCTCTATACCTGGCAGGATGGGAGAGGCGGCCAGCCTTGTGTGGAGGACAGCAGTTACACTTATGCGCAGAAACTAAGCGTACTTGCCGGATATCATATAGCTCCAGGCTACGGACTGGCCACTCATTATTATAATTTGCAGCATCAGCTGGTGCCTGGGAATGCGGTCCGATTCTGCACGATTGCGGATTACATCGCGATGAGGCTGGCAAACAGCGCGGTACCTTTAATTGATGCAACACAGGCAGCCGGCATTGGTGGCTTCAGTTTACAGACGGGCGATTTTGATCAAATAGCACTCATTCAGGCCGGAATCGATGTGGCGATATTGCCGCCGGTCGTCCCTTCAGGGACTGCAATCGGTGCTACACCGCAGGGAATACCTGTGTACACCTCACTCGGGGACAATCAGGCCAGCTTCCTGGGCAGCGTGCCGCAGCCCGCCGGTTCATTGCTGCTGAACATCGGCACGGGCAGCCAGCTATCGGCCTGGCTTCCTGAATACACCCCTGCTCCTTCAGCAATGGAGGTGCGCCCTTATCCGGGCGGTGGAGTACTCATGGTAGGGGCTGCGCTTAGCGGCGGCAGATCCTATGCTCTGCTGGAAGGCTTCATCCGGCAGCTGATCACAGCTTACACAGGAGAAGCACCTGCAGATATCTATTCTCTGCTGGCTCAATTGCTTACGGAAGAGCCATCTGGTGGAAAGAACACTGGCCTAAAGGTGAATACACAGTTTCTGGGTACAAGAGCTGAGCCGGGCAATCGCGGTAGCATCGAGGGAATCACACTAGATAACTTCACACCTGCCGGACTGGCCCATGCTTTTCTCCAGGGGATGATTGATGAATTATACGGCTTCCTGAAGGATCTGGAGCAGCAGGGGGCGAAGGGGTTCACCCGCCTCATAGGTTCCGGTAATGCATTGCGGAGTAATCCTGTGCTGTGTGCCAAGGCTGAAGCAGCATTCGGAGTGCCGCTCACAGCCGGTGCGCAAACTGAAGAGGCTGCTGTAGGAGCAGCGCTCTGTGCAGCTGTCGGCAGCGGGGTGATCTCCAGTTTCAGGGAAGCTGGTGCTTTTCTTGGAGAATTTTATCATTGACAAAATATATTAATTATGCTATAATTTACATATTAATAGTTTGTGTATATAATAAGATTCTCCCGGCCGGGGGAATCTTATTTTTATATGGGAGGATACACGTTTGAAGCAGAATGAGTCCAGTTTGACTTCCAAAGTAGCAGCGTTTGGCCGAGCCTATCACAGTAAATATGACACACCCAAGATTTTCGATGATTATTTGGCCCAAGACTTGATTTCACCGCAGGAGTTTTCAGACATCCGCAAGAATATGGTGCAGGGCATCTCTTTTTTCAACACAGACATTGCAAATCAACATAAGGATGATCCGGACGCCATTCTGAAATGGATTACACATGTACAGCTGTCTCCGACACCGCTCGCGCGTGCTGCTTACTGTGAAGCCCTATTGCTGTATGAGCTAACCTTAGGACTGAAGCAGTATGTCATCCTTGGAGCCGGACTTGATACCTTTGGCTACCGTCATCCTGAATTGAAAGACCTGCTGGAGATATTTGAAGTGGACTATCCGGCTACACAGGAGTTCAAGCAGCAGAGGCTCAGTGACGCCGGGTTGGAAGTTCCGGTCAATCTTCACTTTGTACCCATGGACTTCACCAGGGAATTCTCTTCTTCCAATCTGGTTGGGCAAGGATTTGATTCACAAGCCAAGACCTTCTTCAGCCTGCTGGGTGTGTCCTATTACCTCACGAAAGAGGAGAATGCCAGACTGATTACTGAAGTATTCGCCGGTCTCCCGGCAGGTAGCTCTATCGTGCTGGATTATGCGGATGAGCGGCTTTTTGAAGAGAAGGGAGTGTCCGGCCGGGTGGAAAAGATGCTACAGATGGCTGCCGTCAGCGGTGAGCCGATGAAATCCTGTTTCGCTTATCATGAAATGGAGCAGCTGCTGGAGCAAGCAGGCCTGCTGATTTATGAGCACTTGTCCCCGGCGGAGATCAATGACAGATTCTTCAGCAACCGGAGTGATGCTTTGACCGCTTTTGAGACGATTCATTATATTCATGCGATAAAACAATAATAAATATTCGAATTACAAAGGAACGTCTCAGTCTATTATTATAGGCGGGAGGTTCTTTTCGATAAGGAATGCGGAGGAAGATGCCTCCCCGTAAATAAAAGCTTCCACAGCCGCAGCAGCAACGTTCCTGTCCGGATGGGAATTATCGATCTGTGCCACCTGCGAAGCCGGAAGCGGCCATGCCACGGTGCGGCTGCCCAGGGAAGCGCTGAACTCATCCCAGTGTGCGAACTTCCAGGCGTCCAGAGGGGACTGTCTGCCCTCAAGCCGTTCACGGAACGCTGCCGCATCTGGAAGACTGACCATGACAACTTTGACCTCGACCTCCGCCAGTGTACGTCCGATTCGCGACAGTTCACGCCCGATCCATTCCGGGTCGGCCGCCTCCTTGGTGAAGGGACCTACGACGAATATATCGCTTTGAAGGCCGATATTGTCCAGTGCAGCGTCCATTGTAATCCGGTACCCCAGGTCCCGGCATAAGCTTTTATATTCATCCGAATCCCTGTCATCGGGGTCCAGTCCATGCATAGTCATGATCGCGGTAGCTGCCGGACGCAGCAGAATATCCATATCGAATACAGAGGCCGGGCGCCGGGCTGCTATGGTTTTGGCGAGTGTTGTTTTGCCGGCCCCGCCCGGACCGAGGAAAAATACAAGTTTGTTCATTAGACGCTCTCCTTGAAATGTGCAGCATTCTCTTGCAGCTCGCGGATGAAGCGCTTGGTCGCTGCACACATGTATTTTTCTTTGCGAAACACAACGCCTATCCGGCGTGTCGGCGAAGGATTAATAATCGGAAGCACCCGTACTGAATCTTTCTGCAGATGCTCCATTAAGCTGCGGGGCAGAACCGTGCAGCCCATGCCGCTCTCCGCCATATGGACAAGTGCCTCTATCGTGGTCATCTCCAGAAAAGGCTTAATTGTGAATCCTAATGATTCACTGTAGTCATTCAACAGCTGCCGGATGAAGAAGTTGTCCGGCAGGAGAACGAGGGGAAGCTCCGCAAGCTGCTTCATAGGGATGCCGTCCTGCCAGGCTTCATAAGCAGCTCGTCGATCGCATTTTTGGATTGATTTAATTCGTAGAAGATATTTTGGCTGTGATGCTTGAGTATTTTTCCCGCTTCGGTCAACGCGATCTTCTTTCCGATCCGGTCGAACAGCGGGGTGCCGACCTCATACTCCAGATTCCGGATCTGCTGGCTAAGCGAAGGCTGCGATATCCGGACCTTGTCCGTTGCGCGGGTAAAATGCATTTCTTCACACACGGCCAAGAAATACTCCAGCTGCTTCATTTCCATGAGGATTCACTTCATTCCTTTGTTTAATTTGCATTGGCTGAAACTATGATAATGATAGCCTATTCTGAATAGAAAAAGCACCTGCCATTCTCTAAAATAAGAGTTGTCAGAAACAACAAAACTTAGAAAAGAGAAATTACAAGGGCAAAAGCGGTGTTTTATCATGCGGGCTGTCCGGTATGTGTAGATGCGGAGCAGATGATTCTGAACTATCTGGACCCGGCCAAAACTGAAATTGAAGTCGTGAATTTCAGCACGGACGCCTCCCGGATTGGAGAAGCTGAGCTGGCAGGAGTGAAATCCGTTCCGGCACTTGTCCTGGATGGATGGGTCTATCCTATTAATTTCGGAGCCAGCATGGAGGATGTCAAAAAGTAATCAAAGTATAATCTTTTAGATATTGAGCTGCAAATACATCCTATTCTACAGGTATGAAGGGATGTGTTTGCGGCTTTTTGCGATTTTGTGGAGTAGGAAGTCTGCTGTTATGATAAAGTGAATAGGATAACGGGACATAGCCCGGAAGAATGGCGGGAGGCTTAACAGAATGATGAATATCAGATACATAGAGCGCAGAGATAATGCGGCTATTGAAGGGATTATCCGGGAATGTCTGATTGAATTCGGGGGCAACCGTGACGGTCTCGCCTGGGCTGATGACAGCATGCATGACCTATACACCTATTACAATAGTGCTGCGAACAGGGCTTACTGGATTGTTGAAGAAGATGGGGAGGTGCTTGGCGGCTGCGGAATTGCACCTTTTGATGAGGAGAACGGGATCTGTGAGCTGCAGAAAATGTATCTGTCATCCGCCATCCGCGGCCAAGGAGCTGCTGCAGATTTATTAGGGACGGCACTGGAATTCGCCAGGCAGCATTACAGCAGATGTTATCTGGAGACGCTGCAGACCATGCAGGCCGCAGGCCGTTTCTATCTCAAACATGGTTTCGGGCTGCTGGATGCTCCGCTTGCCGGCTCAGAGCATTATGCCTGTGATGCCTGGTATATCAAAGAATTGACTTAGAAATCCAAACCATTGCATCCACAATCCCCCTTGAAGATTCAGGGGGATTATTTTCATTTTTCAAATTACGCGTCCTTGTGATAAATGACTCTGACAAAAGCTCTCCATTTTGAAATAGTGTATGTACACGATAAATACAACAGGAGGAGAATAATCTATGACAACAACCGGAGACCCTTCTTCACCCATTATCCGCGGTTCTAGTGTCTGCAGCTGTATTAATCTGCGGAGGGCTTCCTCAGCAGTCACAGGAATATATGACGGATTTCTGTCTTCAAGCGGTTTAAATATCAGCCAGTTTTCTTTACTGAAGCATATTTACTCCCTAGGACCGGCAAGTGTCAGCGACCTGGCGCTTGAGATGAGACTGGACCGGACCACTATTGTCCGCAATCTCAAGGCACTGGAACAGATTGGCTATGTGGAGGATATTTCTGCGCAGGGAAGCCGGAACCGCCTGCTGATCCTGTCGGAGAGCGGGAAAGTGAAATATATAGCTGCCGGGAACCAATGGGAGCAGGCACAGAGTTTTTTGCAGGAGGCATTGGGCGATGAAGATATGAAAGTACTTACTACCCTTTTATCCAAAGTGGAGAAACTGATGGCCTGAGCATAACCTCGACTCTTGGTTCATCAATCTTTGCGCAGTAATGAGGCAACAGCAGTTGCTTATCGCCATTTCGTGTATGTACACGATAACTTCCGGACAGAAAGAGTACACTCAAGAGGAGGGAAGACCATGCACCCAGACAGTGCTGCAATTAATGAAAGAGCGGAAGAGGAACAGAAGCAGCTCATTATTGAAGTGATGAAAGCCTTTGTTAAGGAGAGCCCATTAAACTGGTCAGATGTACTTCAGGGACCTTATTATGATGAGCCTATCATTCAATTTGCTTCAGCTGACGATCCTTTGTTTGAGGAGTATAAAAGCATTATTGGTCCCGGCCATGCAACGCCAAAAGAGGTAATAGAGCGTTCATTCGGTTCAGGGACCTACAATGGAGGTTCGGTGATCAGTATAGTGCTGCCCATTCATGAATCCATCAGGAAGGCCAACCGCCAGCAAAAGGAAAGAGCTTCACGGGAGTGGGCCCTGCTGCGTACGTTCGGGGATGAGTATTTCTTGAAGGCGGCCCGCCTTTATCTGACAGATTATTTAAAAAAACTTGGCCGCCTTGCGGCTGCGCCGCTGGATACGGATTGGTACGGGATCTCCAGTTCAGAAACAGGCCCAATCTCCAATTGGTCAGAACGTCATGTTGCTTATGCTGCCGGGCTGGGCACCTTCAGTCTTAATGATGGATTCATTTCGGAGAAGGGAATTGCCATACGGCTGCTGTCGGTAGTAACGGATTTGCAGTTCCCGTCTAATCCAAGATCCGCGGCTACTCATACGGGAAATTGTTTGTTATGCAGCAAAGGGAACTGTGGCGTCTGCATTACCCGCTGCCCGGTGCAGGCGATCAGCACAAACGGCCATGACAAAATCGCCTGCATGAAATTTGTGTATGGCCAGGGTTCACGGGAGTGGGCGGCCCAAAGCGGCGGGGAGGCTACATCAGGAGCTGGCTGCGGATTATGCCAGACCAAGGTGCCCTGTGAGAGCAGAAATCCGATGCGAAATACTAAGTGAAGTACGAAGCACTTCCCTGGCGGAGGTGCTTTTTTGTCTATTCAGGATGTTTCGGGCTGACCCGCTGCTGCAAATCATCACGATCATTGAATCGCCTATCTTTTCCGTAGAATTAGCTATTATAGATTGCACTGCGTTAAAACTATAATGAGTGTGTATTGCAGTGAGAGGGGGCTGGGCAGAACTATCGCAAGCCGGTTGAGTAGAGGCAATATCAGTAGAGTGGCACCTGCACGTTGGAAGCAAATGATGGATTGGTAAGGATTTAATTTTTTGTAATCGCTATCATTCTAGTACTTCAGAAAATTCTATGTGCCGTTCTAACATCAGATTAAGGAGGATTATAATGCGCAACAAGTATGTCGTATGGTCGCTTGTAGTAACGCTGCTAATCTCAACTCTGTTTATGGCCGCCGGACCGCTGACACATTCATCAGCTGCCGGTGGACAGAATCTGACACTTAACAAAACCATTACTTCCAGCGGCCAATCGCAAACGTATACGCCTGACAATGTTAAGGACAGCAACCAGAGCACCTATTGGGAAAGCACAAATGATGCTTTTCCCCAGTGGATTCAGGTTGACCTGGGTGCGCTTACCAGTATTGACCAGCTTGTGCTGAAGATTCCTGCAGGCTGGGAGACACGCACGCAGACGCTGGCTGTACAAGGGAGTACGAACGGTTCCACATTTACAGATATCGTGGCTTCGGCAGCCTATGTATTTAATCCATCGGCTGGGGGCAACAGTGTCACGGTTAACTTTGCAGCAGCCAGTACGCGTTATGTGCGCCTGCTCGTAACCGCGAACACCGGATGGCCGGCAGCACAGTTCTCTGAGCTTGAAATTTACGGCTCCAGCAGCCCAACGGCCACGCCTGCAGTCACTCCTGCTGCAACACCGGTTCCAGCCGGTACCTATGAAGCAGAATCCGCTGCACTCTCCGGCGGGGCGAAAGTGAACACAGATCATGCGGGTTACTCCGGTACGGGTTTTGTTGACGGTTATCTGACCCAAGGACCGGCAACTACCTTCACGGTGAACGTGGCCGCAGCGGGTTCGCGGAATGTTACGCTGAAGTACGCCAATGCGAGCGGAAGCGATAAGACCCTCAGCATCTATGTGAACGGAGTCAAAATCCGCCAGTCCACCTTGCCGAATCTGGCGAACTGGGATACCTGGAGCACGAAGGCCGAGCTCCTGACGCTGAACTCCGGCAGTAATACCATCGCCTACAAATATGATGCCGGTGATACGGGTAACGTCAATCTGGATCAGATTGTAGTAGCGGCAGCAGTGACCGCCACGCCGACACCTTCACCTACAATAGCTCCAACAACGGCTCCATCACCAACACCGGTACCTACGGCTACGGTGGCGCCTACTTCCACAACTACACCTGCGCCTACCGCAACTCCAGTTCCGACGGCATCTCCAACGCCGACCGCCACACCGGTTCCAACGCCAACGGCGTCCCCTGGAGGGAACATCGCCATTGGTAAGGCGATCAGCGCATCCTCCAGCACACAGAATTTCGTTGCCGGTAATGCCAACGACAACAATACGGCTACTTACTGGGAAGGAAGCGGCAATCCAAGTTCGCTCACGCTTGATCTCGGCGCCAATCATAACATCACTTCGATTGTACTGAAGCTGAACCCGGCCACGGAATGGGGGACACGGACTCAGAATATTCAAGTACTAGGACATAATCAGAGCACGACAACCTTCAGCAATCTGGTCTCCGCTCAGGCGTATACGTTCAACCCAGCCAGCGGAAATACGGTGACCATTCCCGTTACGGCAACCGTCAAGCGTGTCCAGATCAATATTGCTTCCAATTCAGGTGCCCCTGCGGGACAGATTGCCGAGTTCCAGGTCTATGGAACACCTGCACCGAACCCTGACCTGACGATTACAGGCATGTCATGGACTCCGGCTTCTCCCGTTGAGACGAATGAGATTACATTGAATGCCATCGTGAAGAATAGCGGCAGTGCCGCAGCAGCGGCCACGACAGTCAATTTCTATCTGAACAATGAGCTGGCAGGCTCGGCCCCGGTAGCAGCTCTTGCAGCGGGTGCTTCGGCAACCGTGTCATTGAATGCCGGTACCCGAACAGCTGCGACCTATCCGCTCAGTGCCAAGGTAGATGAGACTAATCAGATCATTGAACAGAATGACAGCAACAACAGCTACAGCAGTCCTTCATCACTTGTTGTTGCTCCTGTATCAAGCTCTGACCTTGTAGGTCCGACATCCTGGACACCGGGCAATCCGGTAGCTGGTAATAGCGTATCCTTTGCAGTCAATCTCAAGAATCAGGGGACGATTGCTTCCGCAGGAGGTGCGCATGGAATCACTGTAGTATTGAAGAATTCAGCTGGATCCACCGTGCAGACCTTCACCGGATCCTACAGCGGGGCGATTGCTGCCGGTGCTTCTGTGAATGTCTCCATCCCGGGGACATGGAGCGCTGTCAACGGCAATTACACCGTCACCACAACAATTGCTGCAGATGCGAATGAAGTTACGACCAAGCAGGCTAATAATGTGAATACCGTTAATCTGGTTGTATATGCCCTGCGCGGAGCAAGCGTGCCCTATGCCCGCTATGATACGCAGGATGCGACCCGTGGCGGATCTGCTGCACTGAAATCTGCTCCAAACTTCGATCAGACGCTGATTGCTTCAGAAGCATCGGGTCAGAGTTACGTAGCGCTTCCTTCGAATGGCTCTTATGCCCAGTGGACCGTCCGTTCAGGTCAAGGCGGCGCCGGGGTCACGATGAGATTCACCATGCCGGATTCGGCTGACGGTATGGGTCTTACCGGAGCGCTGGATGTATACGTAAACGGCACCAAAGCCAAAACAATCCCGCTTACATCCTATTACTCCTGGCAATATTTCTCCGGCGACCAGCCCGGTGATGCACCAAGTGCCGGACGTCCGTTGTTCCGCTTCGATGAAGTACACTGGAAGATGGATACACCGCTTCAGCCGGGCGATACGATCCGTATTCAGAAGAATAACGGGGACAGTCTGGAATACGGGGTAGACTTCCTGGAAATCGAGCCTGTCCCGACAGCAATTGCCCGACCGGCCAACTCGGTATCGGTAACCGAATACGGTGCAGTTGCGGGTGATGGACAGGATGATCTTGCAGCCTTCAACAGCGCGGTTACAGCAGCAGTCGCAGGCGGCAAATCACTCTATATTCCAGCCGGAACCTTCAATCTAAGCAGCATGTGGGTGATTGGCTCTGTCAGCAATATGATCAATAACTTTACGGTTACTGGTGCTGGTTACTGGCATACCAACCTGCAGTTCACCAATCCTAATGCTGCGGGCGGCGGGATCTCGCTCCGCATCCTGGGTAAGCTTGATTTCAGCAATGTCTATATGAATTCGAACCTGAGATCACGTTACAACCAGAATGCCATCTACAAAGGCTTCATGGATAACTTCGGCAATAACTCTATCATCCATGATGTCTGGGTAGAGCATTTTGAATGCGGCATGTGGGTGGGGGATTATGCACGGACCCCGGCAATCTTCGCGAACAATCTGCTTGTGGAGAACAGCCGCATCCGCAACAATCTGGCTGACGGCATCAACTACTCCCAGGGTACCAGCAACTCGACCGTCCGCAACACCAATGTGCGCAATAACGGAGACGATGGTCTGGCCGTGTGGCCGAGCAACACTTTCGGTGCTCCGGATGGGGTGAATAATACCTTCTCGTACAATACAATCGAGAATAACTGGCGTGCCGGCGGTATTGCCTTCTTCGGAGGCAGCGGCCACAAGGCGGATCATAACTACATTATCGACACGGTAGGCGGTTCCGGCATCCGACTGAACACGACCTTCCCGGGTGCGCATTTCAACAACAACACGGGCATTCTTTTCTCGGATACCACGATTATCAACAGCGGCACCAGCCGTGACTTGTATGACGGGGAACGCGGCGCGATTGACCTCGAAGCTTCGAGTGACCCGATCAAGAACGTAACGTTCACTAACATCGATATCATCAACACCCAGCGCGATGCGATCCAGTTCGGATACGGAGGCGGATTCTCCAATATCGTATTCAACAACATCAACATTAACGGCACAGGGCTCGATGGAGTAACGACCTCACGCTTCTCCGGCGCCCATAAGGGAGCTGCGATCTACACGTATACCGGCAATGGCTCGGCTACATTCAATAACCTGACGACCAGCAATATTGCTTATCCAAGCCTGTATTATATCCAGACCGGCTTTGGGCTGCTGATACAGTAGACAGGGATAGTAAGGGGAGGGGCTCAAGCGGGCTCCTCTTTTTTTTATTGAATATAATCCATGATCTTCGATAAATTACGACAGCGTAATATCTGCCCTCCATGCTATCCTATTACTAATACATAATGGCTTTACAAAGGGGAAACGTTGATGAAAAGGTTGCTTTATATCTTTTTGGCAGTAGGTTTAATGATGAGTGTAACGCTCACGGGAGAGACGGGCAGTTCATATGCTGCACAAGCTAATAAGGTATTGCGTATTGGTCTGGGAAGTCTTCCAGAGGTACTTGACCCGGCGTCATCGGCAGATAAAAGTACAAATACGGCTGTCAAAGGGTTGTTTGAAGGTCTGGTCCGTTTGAACGAGGCCGGTATTGCTGTGCCTGGAACGGCTAAATCCTGGACACTCTCCAGTGATGGCAGAACGTATACATTTACATTACGTGCTGATGCGAAATGGAGCAATGGGCAGCAAGTGCTGGCCTCGGACTTCGAGTATGCCTGGAAGCGGGCGCTCGCTCCGGAAACAGATAATATTTTCGCGTTTAATATGTACGTCATTATTAATGCTGAGAAATATCATCAGGGAATCCTGAAGGATGCTTCTTCTCTCGGTGTTAAAGCATTGAGCAGCAACACACTTCAAGTGACCTTGAAGGAGAAAACTTCCTATTTCATTCAGTTGCTTGCGGAAAGTACTTATCTGCCGGTTTACGCTAAGACCGCAAAGGGCAACAGCAAATGGGCAACAGACATCAAATCAATGATAACTAATGGTCCATTTAAGCTAAAAGCATGGACGGATAATGAAATTTCCTTAGTTAAAAACCCTGATTATTATGCAGCCAAGGATATTAAACTTTCAGAGGTACGTCTGCTGCTGCCGGAGAATCCGACAATCGCTTACATGAATAAAGAGGTTGACTGGGTTGGAGGCGGAGGAGAGGAATCTGTAGATTATGCTTCATTAGATAGAGCAACCGAAAGGTCTTTAGATGAGGCCCCTTATGCTTCAACCTATTTTTATCAATTCAATCTGAGTAAGGCTCCTTTTAACAACTTGAAGATCCGCAAAGCATTGGCGATGGCGATTGACCGTGAAAGTCTGCGTTACGGCAATCCGGCGTATGGATTTGTGCCGCAAAGTATTCACGGAGCGAAGCTGAATTTCCGCTCAGAGATGTCCGGCCGGGCCTATTTTAGAGAAGATACTGCGGCGGCGAAGATACTGTTGAAGGAGGGATTGAGGGAATCGGGGCTCGACAAACTTCCAGTATTCACTATTATTGTGAATGATGGCAGCAACCATGGCGTTATCGCCAGAAAAGTCATTGATGGCTGGCATAAGAATTTAGGGATTGAAGTAAATATTGAAATTCAAAGCTTTCCGGAGTTGGTGAATAACCGCCAGACTCAGAATTATACCATGGCAAGAGCGGGCTGGACCGCTGACTTCAATGATCCGGCTTCGATGATGGAGCTTTTCAGTTCACAAAGTGTCTCTAATGATACAGGGTGGAGCAATACAGTGTATGATCGTTATATGCATCAAGCCCAGCAGACAACAGACACTGGCAAACGTATGGAAATTTACGCCAAAGCAGAAAAGCTGCTTATCGAGCAAATGGCGGTTATCCCGCTATTCTATTGTGTTACTGATCTTTTGAGTAATCCCAATATCCAAAATGTATACGTCGACTATGACGGCTCTATAGCATTTACAAGAGGGTTTTGGATGTGAATTTATACAGGAGAATCTATACAGGAGCTCGGTATCTTACCGCAGCTCCTTTTTTGCACCTGAACGCATCGGCAAGACAAGGTATGAATAGAAGTGGTAAAATTTACTCAACTGATTTCACAGGAGGCAAATGATGATGCGGATTGAACCCAGAGAGCTCAGCTACAAAGCATTCCCTGCATCGGAAGCGACAGCGGCGGGGATGAAAGTAATGTCTATGAATCCTGACGCGGTCTATTGCACGGTGCTGCACAATCATACCTATTGCGAGAGGGACGGTCGGCCCCTGCATATGCATCTGATATTACCCTCCCAGCATGAACGTCCGGATGCTACCTGGCCGCTGCTGGTGTTCGTGCAAGGTTCGGCATGGAGACAGCAGCATCTGGATGCGAATCTCGCACCGCTGTCCTGGATATCCAGACAAGGCTATGCTGTTGCAATCGTGGAATACCGCCCGTCAGACCTGGCGCCGTTCCCCGCGCAGATCCAGGATGCCAAGACAGCTATACGGTATCTGCGGAAGAATGCCGGGCAGTTTAGAATTGATCCAGAGCAAATCGTAATTTGGGGAGACTCCTCCGGCGGTCATACGGCAGTGATGACGGGGATAACTCCGCATGACAAGACGCTCGATACGGATGTGTACGACGGATTATCCTGCGAAGTGAAGGGAATCATCGACTACTACGGTCCTGCAGATATTACCCGGATGAATGAGGCGCACTCAACGATGGACCATGCCGGAGCAGATTCTCCCGAAGGCCTGCTGATCGGAGGTCTGAATGTCCTGGAGAATCCGGTGCAGGCGGAACCAACCATTATTATGAATCATATTTCGCAGGAAGTGGACATTCCACCTATACTGATTATCCATGGCAATAAGGATCGCCTGGTTCCTTTTGAGCAAAGTGTGCTGCTGTACAACGACCTGAAACAAAAGGGCAAGGATGTTGAGTTCTTCAAAATAGAGGGAGCCGATCATGGCGGCCCGGACTTCTGGTCTGATGATGTGCTCGGTATTGTTCATGCTTTTATTACAAGACTATACGGGGCGGTCTAGATATGAAACTACTATCCTATATTCAAGAAGGCGTTACCCGCGTTGGAGTACACACGGAAGCCGGCATACTGGATGTTGAACATGCTTTGACAGCATCAGGTTACCTGAAAGGAACAAGCTCCGTAACACTGCAGAACGTGATTGCCGGAGGGCTGGAAATGCTATCTCATCTTAACGGACTTGCCGGGCAGGCAGTAAGCGGAACTGTGCCAGAATCAGATGCCGTAGTTCTGCTCGACGAATCCACGCTGCAGCTTGCCCCCTGTGTTCCCAGGCCCGGTAAAATTATCTGTGTCGGACTCAATTACCGCAAGCACGCAGAAGAAACGAATGCTCCTATACTGCAGACGCCAATTCTCTTCAGCAAATTCAATAATGCGCTGGCAGCTCATCTGGAGCCGGTACCGCTGCCTGCTGCCTCGCAGACAGTGGACTATGAGGCCGAGCTTGTAATCGTGATGGGCCGGACGGCCCGGAATGTCTCCAGGGAGGAAGCCTATAAGTATGTTTATGGATATTGCTGCGGCAATGACCTCTCCGCCCGCGATCTGCAGATGCGGACCCAGCAGTGGCTCCTGGGCAAAACCTGTGATAAATTCGCTCCGGTCGGCCCTTATCTCGTAACTGCGGATGAAGTGGGGGACCCGAACCAGCTTGCGATTTCGTGTACTGTTAACGGCGAGCTTCGCCAGTCATCCAATACAGCCGATATGATCTTTAAGTGTGATGAGATTATCAGCTATATTTCACAGCATTTCACACTGGAGCCGGGAGATATGATTATGACAGGTACTCCGGAAGGCGTTATGCTGGGGTATCCGCCGGAGCAGCAGGTATATCTGCAAGCCGGGGATACAGTAACCGTAGAGATCGAGAAGCTGGGACGGTTGACGAATACGATGACAATTTAGTATGGACTAATCCCGGTTGAGTACTATACGGGGATGATGAGGTCATAAGCATAACGCTTGTGGCCTTTTTAACATGCCAGACGGGAAAGCATAAAAAAAGTAGCAGGTCTTCACAAATCGTTCAAGATCACGCTGTATCCGGCCAGACAATGGGGCATATCTATGTTATTATATAAAATGAATGAATATAAATATATTCATTCATAAGCGCAATTCTGAAATGAAAGTATGATCTCATCACTACTCTGGAGGGACAGTCATGAAGAAAGTCACCGCAATCATTGGTAATCAGCAAAAGCATGCCACGTACAAGGCAGTCTGCGAATTTGAAGCTCGGCTAAGGACATACGGGGAGATTGAGTTTGAGTACATTTTTCTGAAGGATTACAGGCTTGAATTCTGCCGGGGCTGCAAGGTATGCTTCAGTAAAGGCGAAGAATTTTGTCCGCTCAAAGATGACCGGGATGTGCTGATCGGGAAGATGGAGTACTCCGACGGCGTTATTATGGCCACTCCGAATTATGCATTCCATGTATCGGCCTCGATGAAGAATCTGCTGGACCGGCTGGCTTATGTATTCCATCGGCCACAGTTCTTCGGCAAGACTTATACAGCTGTCGTCAACCAGGGCATTCACGGCGGCAAGGGTATCGTCAAATATCTTAGCAGTATGGGGGAGAATCTGGGCTTCCAGGTAACCCGTGGCTGTGTGCTTCATACGATGGAGCCGATAACACAAGCTGCCCGGGAGAAAAATTCACAGGAAATCCGCAAGGCCGCCGCCAGATTCTACAAAGGGCTTATGCGTTCGTCACCTCGGGCCCCCACGTTGTTCAGACTGATGCTGTTCCGCTTGTCCCGGACCAGTATTCATAACATGCTGGATGACAAGTCCAAAGATTATCGGCATTACAAGGCTAACGGCTGGTTTGAGTCGGCTTATTATTATAAAGTTCCTCTGGGACTCTTCAAAAGACTGGCCGGACGCCTATTTGATCGGATCGGAAGAAGAATGGCCAAGAATGCAAAATAATGAATGAATACTGTTATATTCATTCATAAGAGGTGATGTAAGTGAAACCAAAGTGGAAACGCAACCTGCTCATAATGTGCATTTCTGTAATTATAATTGTATTGGTTGGACTTGCTGCAGGCTGGCTGTTCACGGAGAAAGAGCGGCGTGAAGCCCGGAATGTTCAAATCGGTGAAGTGGATTTCAAACAGCTGCATGCAGGCAATTATGTTGGTGAATACGCAGGCGGGATGTATAAATGGAGGGCGAATAAGGTTCAGGTAACTATTGCAGCGCAGAAAGTAACAGCGATTAAGCTACTGGAGCACGCGGAGAATCAGCCTGCGGCTTCTACGGAAGAGCTGTTCGGCAGAGTGATCCAGGCTCAATCGCTGCAGGTAGACAGTATCAGCGGCGCTACGCTTACGAGCAAAGCTTATCTCAAAGCGATAGAAGATGCACTTGATCAAGCACAGCGGTAACAAGCATAAATCAGTGCTCGGGATCGCTGACTTGGCTGAGACTGCTTCAATAACACGATTAAGAAGCTTCCGCCGCCGGTAGGATACGGGTTTGGGCCGGGGCTTTGGCCGGAGCAGCGAAGCGGCTTTTGAACAAATGAATCATGAAGGACAGGATGACAATCGAAAGAACGGAGTAGAGTCCCTTGAACAGCCCGATGGAGTAGAACGACCCGGTGATGATCAGACCGTCAAGCACGAACATAACTTTCCCCGGATTCCAGCCGAACTTTTTATGGAAAATTAGAGCCAGGATATTGCTCCCCCCCAGCGATGAGCCGTTCAGGAACAAGTAGGACATCCCGAGACCCATGACAGAGCCGCCGATTGCTGCTCCGAACCAGCCCGGAAGTACGAATTCAGGCAAGCGGGCAGCTGCAGCCGACATCAGGCTTAATGAAGAGACAGCGAACAGCGTGGATACGGTGAATTTCCAGCCCATTTTGAACAGGGACAGCACGTAAAAGGGGATGTTGACCAGAAGATACGTAACGGAGAAAGAAGTACCCAACCAATAGGATAAACTGAGCGACAAACCGACGGTTCCACCGGTGATGATCTCGGAATGCTTGAGGATAAGTACACCAATGCTCACGATAAGTGTGCCCAGCAGCACCTTGAGGATTTGCAGTATTCCTTGTTGTAATCTCTGGCTGGCCCTGATATTTCTTTGCTCAGTGAACTCCAGTTGAATTGTATTCATGTCAGGTTTACTCACTCCATCTCTATATTGAATCAATGTTATGATTATAAAGGGAGTTCGGAAATCCGGCAAAAACATGCGTTGCTGCGCGTCCGCTTGTTCGCGAATCTACTTTAAAAGGATAAAGTACCGCTTGATACGTTTAGTTTTTTAGCTTTTTATATTGGGCTGGCAGTGCAGTCTTGTCGCCAATTCTCGAAACAGAGGCTGTTATTAAACAAGAACATGCATGTTATATTTACTAACTTCTGTTTCTTCTTAGATCAGAGCATCATGAATTTTACTCACAAAAAAGAGCTAAGCCTCCTGCCACAGCAGAGGTCCTAGCTCTTCAAGATTCATGCGAGAAATCAGCTGTTCAGCAGCTCGGATTTCTTCCGGTCGAATTCCTCTTGGGTAATTGCGCCCATATCCAGCAGCTGCTTGAATTTCAGCAGTTCATCCGCGGCACTAAATTTCTCCGGTCTTGCAGCAGCAGTTGTTGCCGGCTCTGGCTTCGAATCAAACCCTAAGTCAAAAAATTCACCTTCAATTACATTAATCTCCGAATCTGCAACCGCACGCTGCACCTTATCCCTGTCCTGCGCCAGTTGAGCTTCCGAATAATGATCGCAAGCATCATACAAAGCTTCCCGCAGGCGGAGCCCCATAGGCTTCATGGAGAAATAGGTCATCCCGCCGGAGAGAAGTCCGCCCAGAACAGGTATGAACTTGGATGCGCCTTGGGCAAAGGTTTTCTTGGTGATTTTAATCCCGATATAAGAGGAGATTTTCTTCAGCAGCGGGTAATACATCGTTTGGGCCAAGTCTTGCCGGGTCTGCTCATTCAGCAGCTGCCGGGAATTAGGTGCGTTCAGAATTCGCAGCATCGGAGCAGAGCCAGCCACTCCGAACATAACTCCCAGATATAATGTAAGCTCACGGCTAACCTGCTCCGAGTCCGGGGTGTTGCCTTGCCACAGATCCGCGCCCCCATACAGGTAGGCTAATTCCTGGGACAAGCGCATGGCTACGCCAAAAAACTGCAGGGTGTCTGCCGGAATGGTCGCCGCCATGGCTAATCCTCCCGGAAGGCCGGCTGCTGTGGAAGCTGCTGTACTTAAGATAGTACGCTTTTCAATTAGCGTCTTGGCTAGTTTGTCAATGACCGATAGGCTGATTCCGGCCTCAAGTGGTCCTCGCTCCAGAATAGTACTCATATTTCCATAAGTATCATATTTGGCAAACTGCTGTGCAAGGAATTCACTCCGGTCTACTTGTACCCCGGGAAGCTTCACTGCACCAGCCAAAATCATCTCCATCGTCCCTTGTCCGGATTGCTGTTCGTTTGTCATCTCAGATCTCCTTAGAATCGGTATGTTGAAATTTGCTACTCTACAATATTCGGCACCGCCTGCGGATCACCTCCTAAATGCTGCCATCCATCCCCTCATCTTAATGCAATCTTAATGCCACAGCCAATTCCGTAATGTTATGCTGATTGTGCACATGCTATACTGACGCTATCATTAAGAGTACGAACGCACGGCATGATGCCCATATAGGAAGGAACCATTCGAATGGCAGGATACACAACGGCTGAGAAGCAGCGGGGCAGGCTGAAAATATTCTTCGGATACGCACCCGGGGCAGGCAAGACCTGTGCTATGCTCTATGCCGCCCATGAAGAACAAAAGGAAGGTATTCAGGTGGCCGCGGGCTTTATCGAATCTCATAACAGAGCAGATACGGCGGAGCTGCTGTCGGGGCTTGAGCTTCTTCCACCTCTGGAGATATCTATTCACGGGGAAAGGGTCCGGGAGTTTGACATTGACCTCGCAATCCGCAGAAGGCCAGAGCTGATCCTGGTTGATGATCTAGCCCACATCAATGCTCCGGGCGGCCGCCACAAAAGAAGATATCAGGATGTGGAGGAGCTGCTGCGGGCTGGAATTAACGTATACACCACGGTAAATGTTGAACATATAGAGAGTCTGACCGATGTCGTGACCTCCATAACGGGTATTCCTGTGCTGGAGCGTATTCCGGACAGCGTATTTGACCGTGCGGATCTGGTGGAGTTTGTTGATGTCGGACCCGGCGATCTGATCGACCGTTTAAAGAAAGGCCGGATATACCCGGATGAACAGCTGCAGCAGAGGCATGCCGGTTTGTTCATCCCGGAAAAACTGCTTGCCCTGCGGGAAATTGCTCTGCGTTATACAGCTGACCAGCTGAACAGGATTGCCGTACAGCTCGGGGAGAAGGCGGCCAGTGCTACCTTTTATACGAAGGATCATATACTGGTCTGCCTGTCCTCGGCAATCTCCAGCAAGAAGGTGATCCGCACTGCGGCCAGAATGGCCGACGCCCTGCATGGAACGTTCACGGCACTGTATGTGGAAACGTCGAGGACGAAAGAATTAACCGCCAAGAACAAGGCAGAGCTGCGTGAGAATCTGAGGCTGGCAGAGCAGCTCGGGGCACAGGTTGCGACAGTATACGGGGAGGATGTTCCCGGACAAATTGCCGAATACGCCAAAACAAGCCGGGTCTCCAAGATCGTTCTGGGACGTTCGCAGCACAAAACCCGCTGGCCGGCCAAATCTAACATTGTCGACAAGCTGACGGCGTCCGCTCCGAATATCGATATTTATATTATTCCGGATAATGGGCCTTCCATGTACAAAAAGTTCCCGCAATATGCCAAATCTCCGCTTCTGACGCTGGCTGATACCGGCAAAACTATAGGCATCCTGCTGGTCTGTACATTGATCGGGTTATGGTTCAAGTATCTCGGCTTCAGTGAAGCCAATATTATCACCGTGTATATCCTGGGTGTTCTGCTGGATGCGATGGTCACAAAGGGGCGGCTGTACAGCGCGGTTACTTCGATTTTGAGTGTGCTTGTCTTTAATTATTTCTTTACTGCTCCTTTTTTCTCTCTGCAGGCCTATGATTCCGGTTACCCGGTGACTTTTCTGGTCATGTTCTCAGCTTCGTTTATTACGAGCACACTGACCTTGCGGGTGAAGGAACAAGCCAGGGAATCCGCGCAAAAGGCTTACCGGACTGAGGTTCTGCTGGAGACAAGCCGGAAGCTGCAGCAGGCCAAGGATACCCCGGCGATCATCAACGAAACGGCACTGCAAATGGTCAAGCTGCTGGACCGGAGCATAATTGTCTATGAGGTAGTGGAGGGGGAGCTTGCCGAACCGCTGATTTTTGCCAAGGAGGAAGCTGCAGTTGATCCCCAGAGCTATATCTTCGATGATGAACGCAAGGTTGCGGAATGGGTGCTGCAGAATAATAAACGGGCAGGAGCTTCTACAGATACGTTCTCGGCAGCTCATTGTCTGTATCATGCGGTGCGCGGAGGGGATACGGTCTTTGCGGTGGCGGGCATCGTAATGGAGCAGGAGGAACCGCTGGAGGTTTTTGAGAAAAGCCTGATGATTGCCATGCTGGGTGAATGTGCCCTTGCCCTGGAGAAAGATAAGCTGAATGAAAAGCAGAAGGAAATCTCTCTGCAAATCCAGCAGGAACAGCTGCGTACCAATCTGCTGCGGGGCATTTCACATGATCTGCGCACACCGCTTACGAGTATTTCCGGTAATGCGGGCATACTGATCGGCAACTCGATGGTCCTGAATGAAGAGCAGAAGAAGGAACTGTATAACGATATCTACGATGATTCGATGTGGCTGATCAATCTGGTGGAGAATCTGCTGTCCATTACCCGGATCGATAACGGTGCTCTTCACCTGAATTTTCAGGCGGAGCTGCTGGAGGAAGTGATGGCCGAAGCGCTGCTGCATGTAAACCGCAATAAGGATGAGCATCACATTGAGATCCGGCTGGAGGATGAGCTGCTCATGGCCAGAATGGATTCACGGCTGATTATTCAGGTCATCATCAATCTGGTGGATAACGCGATCAAATATACTCAGTCCGGGTCACATATAACGGTATCCGCCAGACGCGAGGCGGGCTGGGTAGTGGTGGAGGTTGCTGATGATGGCCCCGGCATTTCAGCTGAAGCCAAAGCCAAGGTGTTCGAGATGTTCTACACGGCAGACAACGTGCGCGGCGACGGCAGGCGCGGATTAGGCCTAGGGCTGGCACTCTGCAAGTCGATTATCCACGCCCATGGCGGCAATATTGAATTACGAGATCACGCACCGCAGGGGACGGTATTCAGCTTCACCCTGCAGGCAGAAGAGGTGAATGTCCATGAATAAACCCTTGATACTTGTGGTAGAGGATGACAAACCTATCCGCAAGCTGATTACGACAACACTGGAGACCCAAGGCTATAAATATCATACGGCGGAGACAGGGGAAGCTTCGATTCTGGAGGCCGTGTCCAGTCAGCCGGATATCATGATTCTGGATTTGGGACTGCCCGATATGGACGGTGTCGATATTATCCGGAAGGTCCGGGCCTGGTCCAATATTCCGATTATTGTAGTCAGTGCGCGCAGTGAAGACCGGGACAAGATTGAAGCGCTCGATGCGGGGGCAGATGATTATCTGACCAAGCCGTTTAGCGTGGAGGAGCTGCTGGCCAGGCTACGGGTCAGTCTGCGCCGGATCCGGGGGGACAGCGAGAAGCTGATGAAGGATTCGTCTGTTTTTACCAACGGGAATTTACGGATCGATTACTCGGCAGGCTGTGTCTGGCTGGAGGATGACGAAATCCATCTGACACCGATTGAATATAAGCTGCTGTGCCTGCTGGCCAAGAATGTGGGTAAGGTATTGACCCATAATTACATCCTGCATGAAATCTGGGGCAGCCATACGTATGATATTCCGGCACTGCGTGTATTTATGGCTACGCTCCGGAAGAAGATCGAGAGTACACCCTCCCAGCCGAAGATTATCCAGACACATATTGGTGTCGGTTACCGGATGCTTCAGGCGGGAGACGACAGCAAGGTGATCTGAACCGGCTGGCGGAATCCGCATAGCTCCGGTTCCAAATAACATCCTTAACCATGTCCTTAACGGACATGGTTATTTGTCGTTCCAGCTATGGAGGCGGCTAACTGGAGCGGCTGCGCTACCGGCATTTTAACGAAATCTTAATTCGCTGAAGCAAACCCTAATCCTGAACTAATGGCGGGAGTGGTAAGCTGAACCGGAAGTGAAACACAGAAGAAAGAAGGCAATATTCATGGATCTGATGTTTAGAAATATCGGTCTGCTCACGGTCATAACAACATTACTGGTGCTGATCAAAAAGAGATACGACTGGATCGGCCTGCAGCAGGAAGGCTGCTATGAGAACTGTGATGTATATAAAGCAGCTGACCGGTTCGCTAATGGAGCGTCTCCAGAGGAGGTTCGGGCGATTCTCACAGACAGCTTCGAGTTCGATCCGAAGGGGACGGAACAGATTCTTGCCCGGGCGCTGCCCCGCAGAATGGAACCGGACGGGGGCCATCAGGCTTTTATCCAGGCGGTCAATCAGGTGTTGGGAGAGGATATTTACCGCTCTTAATGTCATCTTAATACGCCTGCTGAAACCCTAACCCTGAACTAACGGGAGAAATGTTACGCTAGACCGGAAGTTACAAGAGAGAGATTCTTATAAATTCGGATGAGGAGTGGCAAAGACAATGATGGATGTGTATATGACGGTGGCCTTGGCAGCGGTATTCGCTTTGTTCTACGCATTTGTGCAATGGTGCGGTCATGTGGTGGATGAACAAGGGGGGAATGAGTGATGGCGGTAGTCCTTGCGGCAACGTTACTCCTGTTTCTGTATCTGGTTTATGCTTTGATTCATCCGGAGAAATTTTAAAAAGGGGGCTGTATAAAAAGATCTAAAAATCAGTGTCAAAAAGGTTAGTCGTGACTGCGTGAATATTTGGACTTCCGGCCGCTGTTGTCATCAGATTTCTTGATTTATACCGCTGATCGCGGTGGAAATCCGCTGACAAAGGCGTACGCATTCGCTCCTACAGTTCCAAATATCCCCTCCGTCACTTTACCTTATAACGTTGATTTTTAATCTATTGATACAGTATGGAGAGAGAGTAGGCAAGAAAGAAATGAAGGTTAGTTTGTATATTGAGGAGGGTCATCCGTGGGTATTGTGCAAATTGTAGCAGTCATTCTAATTCTGGTGCTGCTGGTGAAACCGGCAGGAACTTATCTATATCATGTATTCTCGGGAGAACCGAACCGGACAGACCGGATCTTCGGCGGGACGGAGAGAGGCATTTACCGTCTGATAGGGCTGAAACAACGGGGTGGGATGTCCTGGAAGAAATATGCAGTCAGCTTTATTGTAACGAATATTGCCCTGGTAACATTCAGTTACATCCTTCTGCGGCTGCAGAAGGGGCTTCCGCTCAACCCGGGCGGGATTGGCAACATGGAAGAGACGCTCACCTTCAATACGGTGATTAGCTTCATCACCAATACGAATCTTCAGCATTACAGCGGGGAGACAGGCGTGTCCTACTTCTCACAGATGGCTGTAATGACGATGCTGATGTTCACTTCGGCGGCCAGCGGATTCTCGGTAGCTGTCGCTTTTGTCAGAGGGATTACAGGACGCAGCTCGGTGGGGAACTTCTTCGAAGACTTCGTCAAAGCGCATATCCGGATCTTCATTCCTCTCGCGCTGCTTGTAACACTGGCGCTCGTTGCGCTTCATGTGCCGCAGACACTGAAACCTGCACTTGAGGTTACGACGCTCGAGGGGCAGAGCCAGCAGATTGCGATCGGGCCGGTTGCCTCACTGGAATCCATTAAGCATATCGGAACGAACGGCGGGGGCTTTTTCGGAGCGAACTCGGCGCATCCTTTTGAGAATCCCAGCCCGCTGAGCAATGTGCTGGAGATTCTCTCCATGTGGCTGCTTCCCGCTTCCCTGCCGTACATGTACGGGAAGTTTGCCAGGAACAAACGCCAGGGCTGGATGATTTTCGGTGCGATGATGACGTTGTTCGTCGTGCTGCTGGGACTGAATTATGCTGCTGAAAGTGCGGGTAATCCGGCGGTTAACGCGATGGGCATTGATGCCTCGCAAGGCAGTATGGAAGGGAAAGAGGTGCGGTTCGGGATTGCACAGTCCGCTCTGTTCACAACAGTTACTACAGCCGCCACAACCGGCAGTGTGAATAATATGCATGATACGCTGACGCCGCTCGGCAGCATTACGCCTCTAACGCTGATGATGCTGAATAACGTGTTTGGCGGTAAAGGTGTCGGGCTGGTCAATATGCTGATGTATGCAATACTCGGAGTCTTCCTATGCGGGCTGATGGTCGGCCGGACGCCGGAATTCCTCGGACGGAAGATTGAAGCGAGGGAAATGAAGCTGATTGCCATAGCCATTCTGATTCATCCGCTGATTATTCTGGTGCCGACCGCCGCTGCTTTTCTGACCGACCTTGGTCAAGGCAGCATCAGCAACCCCGGATTCCACGGAATGACCCAGGTCCTGTATGAATATGTCTCCTCTGCCGCCAATAACGGCTCGGGCTTTGAAGGATTGGCGGATAATACTTCCTTCTGGAATATAACGACCGGTATCGTCATGCTGCTGGGACGCTATGTTTCGATTATCGCCATGCTGGCAGTCGCCGGCTCCCTGCTGCGCAAGAAGCCGGTGCCGGAGACGATTGGCACCTTCCGTACGGATAACGGACTGTTCACCGGAATACTGATTGGTACGGTGCTGATTATCGGCGCGCTGACCTTCTTGCCGGTCATTGTCCTCGGTCCAATTGCAGAATATTTGACTTTACGGTAGGGAGAGGGAGAGAAGAGAATGAGTACTGTACAAAGAAAAAAACTGCTGACAGGTCCTATCCTACTAAGTGCGGCTAAGGACAGTGTAGTGAAGCTTAATCCGGTTACGTTAATGAAGAATCCGGTCATGTTCGTAGTTGAGGTTGGCACGGTAATCGTACTGCTTATGGTGCTGGCACCAGGCTACTTCAATGCGGAGCATTCGGTAGGTTTCAATATTTCGGTATTCTTCATCCTGCTGTTCACGGTGCTGTTCGCTAACTTCGCCGAAGCACTGGCTGAGGGGCGCGGCAAAGCGCAAGCCGATTCGCTCAAAAAAACGAAGCAGGACATTACAGCCAATAAGCTGGCCGGATCAGCGATCAAGCAGGTTCCGGCTTCCGAGCTGCGCAAAGGCGACGTTGTTCTCGTCAGTCAGGGGGAAATGATTCCCGGTGACGGTGAGGTGATTGAAGGTTTGGCCTCTGTAGATGAATCAGCTATTACCGGAGAATCGGCACCTGTCATCAAGGAAGCCGGTGGGGACTTCGGCTCAGTTACAGGCGGTACCCGCGTAGTCAGCGATCAGATCAAGGTGCGGATTACGAGTGATCCGGGCGAATCCTTCCTGGACCGGATGATCTCGCTGGTTGAAGGGGCGAAACGACAGAAAACACCGAATGAAATTGCCCTGAACACGCTGCTGATCAGCTTGACGATTATATTCCTGATCGTTGTGGTTACGCTGCGTCCAATCGCTGATTACATCGGCGTTCAGCTGGAGATCCCCGTGATGATTGCTCTCCTGGTCTGCCTGATCCCGACTACGATCGGCGGACTGCTGTCAGCCATCGGGATTGCCGGGATGGACCGTGTTACCCAGTTCAATGTGCTGGCAATGTCAGGTAAAGCGGTGGAAGCCGCCGGGGATATCAACACAATGATCCTTGATAAAACCGGGACGATCACCTTCGGCAACCGGATGGCGAGCGAATTCGTCACGGCAGGCGGTGAGTCAGGCACTGAGCTGGCCGCCTGGGCGGCGGTCAGCTCGCTGAAGGATGAGACGCCGGAAGGGCGCTCCGTACTGGAGCTGGCCAAGAAGCTGGAGCTCAGCTATGACGGCAGTCTTGCCGAAGGCGGAGCATTCGTCGAGTTCAAGGCTGAGACCCGGATGAGCGGTATCGATCTGCGCGACGGACGCCTGGTGCGTAAGGGAGCCGTGGATTCCGTGAAGAAATGGGTGCTGTCCCAGGGCGGTGCAGTACCGGCCGATCTGGACAGCAACTCGGATGCGATTGCCCGGTTAGGCGGCACACCGCTTGCGGTTGCAGTAGATAACCGGATCTACGGGCTGATCTATCTGAAGGACACGGTTAAACCCGGCATGAAGGAACGCTTCGATGAACTGCGCAGCATGGGGATCAAGACCATCATGTGCACAGGCGATAATCCGCTGACGGCGGCTACCATTGCCCGTGAAGCCGGAGTCGATGACTTCATTGCCGAGAGTACACCGGAGGACAAGATTGCGGTTATCCGCCGCGAGCAGAATGAAGGCAAGCTGGTAGCCATGACCGGTGACGGAACCAACGATGCGCCTGCACTGGCACAAGCCGATGTGGGGCTTGCGATGAACAGCGGCACGACCGCTGCCAAGGAAGCCGCGAACATGGTCGATCTGGATTCTGATCCCTCCAAGATCATTGAGGTTGTAGCAATCGGGAAGCAGCTGCTGATGACCCGCGGGGCGTTGACTACCTTCAGTATCGCTAACGACATTGCCAAGTATTTCGCGATTATCCCGGCGATGTTCACATTGGCGATTCCGGAGATGGAAGCCCTCAATGTGATGGGACTCGGCTCTCCAAGCTCTGCCATTATCTCGGCGCTGATCTTCAACGCCATCATTATCCCGCTGCTGATTCCGCTAGCTATGCGCGGTGTCTCCTATAAGCCGATGAGCTCTACGAAGCTGCTGGCGCGGAATATTGTCATCTACGGTCTTGGCGGCGTCGTTGTTCCGTTCGCAGGGATCAAGCTGATTGATATGATCGTAAGGATATGGATTTAGTGAACTAGGACACGATTGAATTCTTAAGGAGGCAATACCATCATGGCCAATTTCAATAAAGAGACTGCCGAAGAGCAGCTGTCTCCTTCAAAAGCTGCCTATATCTTCACAATTATACGGCTAAGCGCAGTATTCATTGTACTCTGCGGAATCATATATCCGCTGGCGTCTACCGCTCTCGCCCAAGTGTTAATGCCTTCGCAGGCCAACGGGAGCCTGCTGAAGAATTCAGCGGGGCAGGTGGTCGGTTCCACACTGATCGGGCAAAATTTCACGGATCAGGCGTTGTTCCAGGGCCGTGTATCCAGCATTGAGTATAAGGCTGAAGCCTCGGGTTCGAACAACTATGGACCATCAAATCCTGATATGCTGCAGCGCACAAGCGATTCAATTACCCAGTGGAAGCTGGATAATCCCGGTGTACCCGTTAGTGAGCTGCCAATTGATCTGGTCACGAACTCCGGTTCAGGTCTCGATCCTCATATTTCACCGGTTGCAGCGATTGTGCAGATTCCCAGAATCAGCAATCTGAGCGGAATTCCTCCAGAGACACTTACAGCCTTGGTGTCTGAGTATACCGAAGACCGGGATCTGGGACTGTTCGGTGAAAAGCGTGTCAATGTACTGAAGCTGAATCTGGCATTAACGGAACTCAAAGCGAAGTAATACCGGTCTGAACCCTGCCCGTAAGCTATACGGACAGGGTCATTTCCGGTTAGTGCCGCAAGAAAGGAGGTTAACTTATGGCACCATATAAACGCAAGTCACCGGAGGAAATCCTCTATTCCATCTATCAGCTGCAGCGGGGGCGGCTGAAGATTATTATCGGCTCGGTCAGCGGATCGGGCAAAACCTACCATATGCTGGAGGAAGGCAAGCTCCTGAAGCATCAGGGCATTGATGTGGTGATCAGTGCGGTATCAACCATGGGCCGGGCGGAAACCGTTCAGCAGCTTGGCGATTTGGAACGGGTTCCCAGCATCCACTGGTGGAAGGACGGGAAGGAAGAGAAGGATCTTCCGCTGGAAGCATTGCTGGAGCGTAATCCCGAGGTGCTGCTGGTCGATGGCCTGGCGCACCGCAACCGTGAAGGCGCCCGGTTCCCGACACGGCTGGAGGACATCCGTTATCTGATGGATCAGGGGATCAGCGTGATTACTACCATTAATGTCTATGAGCTTGCAGGAATGGGTGAGAGAATCTATGAGATGACCGGTATCCGTGCGGAAGATACCGTACCGCTGAACACACTGGAATTCGCGGATGAGGTACGGCTGATCGATGTCTCTCCGGAAACGATTCTGAAGCGGATGGAGGAAGGGGTGCTTGGAGAAGGGGCACATCCCGCCCTCTCCCGCCGGGGGAATCTTGGCGTGCTCCGCGAGCTGTCTCTGCGGCTGATGGCAGAAGGGGTCAATGATTCTCTGGAGAAACACCGGGAAGCCGAGGGGCTGATCGGACCTTCCGGTGCAACGGAGCGGATTCTTGTCTCTGCGCAGTATCACTGGAATGGGTCACTCTATATCCGGAGGGGGCAGCAAATTGCCAAACGGCTGAACGGTGACCTGATTATTGTTACATTTCTCGTGCGCGGCCGCCCGCTGACCAAGGATCAGCAGGTCTTCAAGCGTTCCATTCTCAAGCTGACGGAACGGATCAATGCCAGGTTTGAAGAGTTAGAGTTGCTCCGCTTAAGGCTGCTTCCTTCGCTGCTCGTGCGTTATGCGATTCAGAATAATGTCACACGGATAGTCATGGGCCATTCGCAGAAAAGCCGCTGGCAGGAGAAGTGGCATGGCTCCATCGCCAGCCGTGTCCTGCGGCGGACGAGGAACATCGATGTGTTCCTGATGGCAGACCGCGCTGAACGGGACGGGGAGCGGATTCTGCCGGTCCGCTCGGCCCCTAAGGGAACAGAGGAGCCCTTCCACCGCTTAACCAGCCAGGAGCTGGAGCAGCGGATTGAGAAGATCCGCCGTGGTACCTTTAAGGTCTATATCGGCGCAGCCCCAGGCGTGGGCAAAACCTACAAAATGCTGCAGGAAGGCAATCTGCTGCTGAACAGAGGGATTGATGTTGTAGTCGGTCTGCTGGAAACTCATGGCAGGCTGGAAACGAAGGGGCAGGTGGGCGGATTAACGACGATCCCCAGAGCACAGATCCACTACCAGTCTGCTGAACTTACGGAGATGGATACGGAGGCGATCCTTGCCCGGCATCCCGAGGTGGTGCTGGTGGATGAGCTTGCCCATACCAATGTTCCCGGAAGCCAGACCAAGAAACGTTATGAGGATGTAATCAGACTGCTGGAGAATGGGATCTCCGTCATTACCACAGTCAATGTGCAGCATCTGGAGAGCTTGAATGATGCCGTGGAACAGTTAACGGGAGTGCGTGTCCGCGAGACTGTGCCGGATGCGATCCTGCGTATGGCGAGTGAGGTGGAGCTCATCGACGTTACCCCGCAGATGCTGCAGCAGCGGATGCGGGAAGGGAAGATATACGCTGCCGAGAAGGTCAATCAGGCGCTGGAGTCTTTCTTCAAGATCGGCAATCTGATCGCGCTGCGTGAGCTGGCTCTGCGCGAAATTGCCGATGATGTGGATGAACGCCTGGAAGCGTGGGACCGCGAGCCCTCCCTCCGGGGTCCCTGGAGCAGACGGGAAGTGATCTTCGTCTGTGTGGACACCGGCCCGCAGGCCGAACGGTTAATCCGCCGCGGCTTCCGCATAGCGCACCGCCTGAAGGCTGAGTGGCATGTGCATTATGTTCATTGTACCCGCATACGGACAATAGAAGAGCAGAAGCGGCTTGATACGCTGAAGCATCTGACGGAGCGGCTGGGCGGCGTCATGGATATTACCGAGGCCGTCAGCCGCAAGCATCTGCATAAGCATCTCCTGCAGCGGATGAATGAAATGCAGACGACCCAGCTGATCATCGGCCAGTCTCGCAGGCCTCTATGGCGTGCATTGTTTAAAGAAAGCTTCGTCCATTACCTGCTCCGGCATGCCCGGCATATGGATATGCTGATCGTCGCGGTTCACACCCCGATTGTAGAATGAAGAAGATCCGCCGGGCCTGGGCTCAAGCTTATTAATAGACAATCACCTGCCCATTGTTCATAAATGTACAGACATGCCCGCATTGGCAATTGCGCAACATCACCTCTGCTGATAATCTAATGAACAGATGTTCAGAAAAGAACAAATGTTTGAAGATGAGAGGGGATTAATATGCGGATATTAGTTATTGGAGCAGGTGTACTCGGCAGTTATTTGGCACATGTGCTAGTTCGGGGCGGTAATGACGTAACGGTGCTCGCCCGGGCGAAGAGAGCGGCTCAGCTGCGGCAGGACGGACTGGTGATCCGGCATTATTTTCAGCGTAAAACGACTGTAGACCAGGTGAAGGTCATTTCTGAACTGCGGACGGATGATATCTATGATCTGATCTTCGTAGTGATGAAGTACAATGACTTCCCGGCGGTGCTGCCGATTCTCGCGGACAACCTGAGCACCAATATTGTTCTGGTCGGCAATAACGGAGATACTCACGGGATGCAGCGGTTCTTCAAGGAGAATAGCCGGACTCCACAGAATATAGTATTCGGGTTTCAGCTTAGCGGAGGGATCCGGGAGAAGAACGGCCGTGTAATTAGCATCCGTATGGGCGTCCAAATGGTACTGGGCAGCCTGGAAGGGGAGGTTCCCTTCAAGCCCGAGCTTGCGCAGGCTTTCCGGCAGACGAAATACAAGCTTGATTATCCGGAGGATATTAACGCTTGGCTATTGAGCCATATTGTTCCAATTGTAGCTATCACTTCGGTCAGTTATCTTCATAACGGCGACTTGGCAAAAGCAACAAAGGATAACGCCCGCTGGAAACAAGCTGTTGCGTTGATCGATGAAGGGTTCAGCGTGCTTGACAAGCTTGGCATTAAGACGAATCCGGCAGCACTTGTCAAAGGGGTTAAGCGGCATCCAACAATGCTCTACCAAGGAATGAAGTTTGTTCATAAAATGCCTTTCATGAAGCTGGTGGACGGCTCCTTCAGCGAGATTTCCGCACTGTATCAAGCGTTTGAGCCGCTTAAACAGCAAGCGGGTCTGTCCACTCCAGCCTGGGATGATTTCAAGCAGCAAACGTTCACGAAATATGCCCTGGAGCAGAAATGACGAACCAATTTGTAAGGGATACCGTATAATTGCACTAACCAGAAACAACTCATGAAGAGACCGCTGCTGCGGACCTTTATGAGTTGTTTTTGTTATGCATCTTGACACTTCCCTGAATAAGGGTATACATTTGTATACAAGTAATATTCGTATACAAATGTATACATAAGAAGGAGGAGAGCAGCATGCGCGAAGGTAAATATGAACATAGAGGGCACAAAGAGCACAGAGAGAATTGTGGACATCCCCATGACGACGGCAAGAGGAACTTCCAAAGCGCCCAAACCTTTCGCCGCGGCCGGGCGATTGCTTTTCTGGACCGGCTCCATGTCAAACGCTCTACCTTAATGCAGCAGCTGGACCAGCCGGAATTCG
Source organism: Paenibacillus sp. FSL R10-2771 (assembly GCF_038000205.1). NCBI lineage: Bacteria > Bacillati > Bacillota > Bacilli > Caryophanales > Paenibacillaceae > Paenibacillus > Paenibacillus sp. FSL R10-2771. The sequence continues at coordinate 3,417,044 of NZ_JBBOBM010000001.1, read as the reverse complement.
AAGCTATCAGGCAGGTGATCAGCGGTGAGCTGAAAGCAACGGATGGAATCATCCAGGAATTCATCCAGGCGTTCGAACTGCGTGAAATTCTGGCAGAACAAGAGAATACAACTGAAGGAGTGGACATAAACCATGACAATCATTGATACCATCCAGACCCGCAGAACAATTAAGGCTTTCAAACCTGACGCTATCAGCGAGAAGGATCTGAACACATGGCTGGAGGCGGCAAGCTATGCTCCGAACCACCGGATGAACGAGCCTTGGGAGCTGCTGTTTATTGGACCCGAGACAAGAGCCGCGCTGAACCATAAGACAGATTTCGGCGGTGCTCCATTGTTAATTGGCGTTCTCTCCAAGCCAGCCGCCAGCCAGATGGAACGCGATGAGAACGTTATGGCCGTCTCCTGCTATATTCAGAATTTCATGCTGGCTGCCCATGAAGCAGGCGCAGGCGTGTTCTGGTCGTCCCTGGGCGCTTCGGTCCGGGGCCGTGAGATTCTAGGCGTGCCGCAGGAGCATGATGTGACTGCTGTACTCGCTGTAGGCTATCCGGCGGAAATCCCTGCTGCCAAGCAGAGAACGCCAATTGCTGATAAAATCACTTACTTGCCGTAAACGGACGACTGATGAGATGAAGGTGACCTGAATGTGGAAACTCAGGGGGTTCATGAAGCCGTACGTACTCTGGTGCGTGCTCGCCCCGCTGTTAATGGTAGTTGAGGTTGTTATGGACCTGCTGCAGCCGGCACTGATGGCCAGCATCGTGGACAAGGGCCTGATGATGAATGATCTGCCGCATATTATTTCAACAGGCGGGATCATGCTTGGGGTTGCAATCATAGGTATGGTCGGCGGTGTAGGCTGTACTGTTTTTTCAAGTATCGCTTCACAGAATTTCGGAAATGATCTGCGGATCAGGCTGTTTGAGCATATCCAGACCTTCTCTAACCGGAATCTGGACCGGCTGAAGACCGGATCGCTGATCACCCGTTTAACGAATGATGTGGTGCAGCTGCAGACTTTCATGCAGATGATATTACGGATGTTTGTACGGTCTCCACTGCTGCTGATCGGCAGTCTGGTGATGGCGATCCGGATCAGCCCGTCGCTGGCGCTAATCCTGCTGGCTGCGGTGCCGCTGCTGTTCATTCTGCTATACGTGCTGATCCGTCTATCTTTTCCTTTGTTTGCAAGAATGCAGGAGAAGCTGGATGGGGTAAGCAATGTGCTGCAGGAGAACCTGTCCGGCATCCGCGTAATCAAAGCTTTTGTCCGCGCGGGACATGAGCAGAAGCGGTTCGATGCCGCTAACACAGACTATACCAATACCGGAATTAGAGCCATTCGCCTAATGGCGCTCAACATGCCGCTGATGATGCTTATCCTGAACGCAAGTATTATTGCCGTTCTCTGGTTCGGCGGGCTGCAGAACTGGAGCGGCAAGCTGCCGGTGGGTGAGCTGATCGCATTCATTAACTATGTAACCCAGCTGCTGATGTCCATGATGATGCTGAGCAATATGCTCGCGTTCGTATCACGGGCTAAGGTGTCAGGAGACCGGGTGAATGAAGTATTCGCAACCACAAGCGAGATTACAGAAGCTTCTTCGGCGAATAGTGATGTAATTACGCATGGCCGGATCGAATTCAACCATGTCTCGTTCGCCTATAACCGGGCAGATGAGAATCTTGTGCTGGAGGATATCAGCTTTGTTGCGAACCCCGGTGAGACAGTTGCTATTCTGGGGGCTACCGGTGCCGGCAAATCGACGCTGGTCAGCCTGATTCCACGGTTCTATGAGGTGTTGTCCGGAGCTATTGCCATTGACGGAACAGACATCCGGCAGATTGGCATTGATCATCTGCGGAGCCGGATCGGCTTCGTAATGCAGCAGTCGCTGCTGTTCAGCGGCAGCATCAGGGACAATATCCGCTACGGCCGTCCGGAAGCAACAGATGCAGAGGTAGAGCAGGCAGCTATAGCCGCCGAAGCACATGGATTTATCAATACGCTGCCGCAAGGCTATGATACCCTGCTCGGGCAGCGCGGCGTTAATCTGTCCGGCGGACAGAAGCAGCGGCTGTCCATCGCTCGTGCGCTGCTGATTCAGCCCGCCGTTCTGATTATGGATGACAGCACCAGTGCGCTGGATGCGGTAACGGATGCGAGGATTCGTCTGCTTTTGAAGACTCAACTTCGGAACTGCACCATAGTGATGATTGCCCAGCGTGTATCATCGATCATCGATGCGGACCGGATCCTGATCCTGGAGAATGGCCGGATTGCTGCCCAGGGCACCCATAAAGAACTGATGGCAGACAGCGGGATTTACCGGGATATCCGGGAGTCGCAGCTGAAGGGAGAGGAGGAGCCTTATGTCCAATCATCCTAATCAGGCACAGGCACCTGTTCGACCAGGCGGGTTCGGCGGGGGGCCACCCGGCGGCCGCGGAGCTGTGGTGCCGAAGGTTCGCGCGAAGAACCGCATGGCTACGATCAAGCGTATCTGGTCCTACCTGAACCGTCAGCGTACGGGACTCATTATGGTCTATATATTTACAATTCTTAACGCCGTAGTAGCACTAATCGGGCCATACCTGCTCGGAAAAGCGATAGACTCGGCAATCATTCCCCATGATTATGGGCTGCTCGTCCGGTTCTGCATCATGCTGGGCGGTGTTTACCTGCTCGGCAGCGCCGTCTCCTGGGTACAGGCCTATGTAATGACTTCCGTGTCACAGAGAACGGTGTTCGAGCTGCGGCGTGATCTGTTCGCTAAATATCAGGAGCTGCCTATAGGCTTCTTCGATACGCGTGCCAATGGCGAGCTGATGAGCCGGGCAACCAATGACATCGACAACGTATCGAACTCATTGAATCAAAGTGTTACCCAGCTGCTGAACAGTCTCATCACATTAAGCGGCTCACTGGTCATTATGCTGATGCTGAACGTTCCGCTGACGGTTATCGCATTGGTGACGATCCCGCTGGTCCTGCTGGCCAGCCGTAAGATTACAGGCTTGAGCCGGATCTATTTCAAGAACCAGCAACAGCATCTGGGGGAACTCAACGGCTTCATTGAAGAAGCGATCAGCGGCCAGAAGGTGATTAAGCAGTACCGCAGAGAAGAAGCGGAAACGGCAAGATTCCGCGGAATGAGCAGTGAACTCAATAAGGTCAGCATTAAGGCGCAGATTGTATCCGGGCTGGTCGGTCCGGTCATGAACCTGATTAACAATCTGGATTTCGCGCTGATTGCCAGTGTGGGCGGATGGATGGCATTTAAAGGCCTGGCTACGGTCGGGGTTATTGTCAGTATGCTGAACTACGCCAAGCAGTTCAGCCGGCCGATATCCGAGCTTGCGAACCAGTACAATCTGATCCAGTCGGCAATTGCCGGAGCGGAGCGTGTATTCGAAGTGATGGATATGCCTTCGGAGTACACCGGCGAGCAGCCGCAAGAGCTGCCCCGGGTGTGCGGGGAAGTGATTTTCCGTGACGTGGTCTTCGGCTATCACGCGGATGCTCCGATTCTGAGCGGTGTAAGCTTCAAAGCGAAGCCTGGCGAGAAGATCGCACTCGTCGGCCCGACCGGGGCAGGGAAGACCACTATTGTTAACCTGCTGACCCGCTTCTACGAAATTAACAGCGGGGAGCTGCTGATCGACGGAAGAGATATCCGCGAGCTGAACAAAAATGAGCTGCGCAGCCAGTTAGGTATGGTACTGCAGGACGCGCATGTATTCTCAGGAACAATTCGTGAGAATATCCGGTTCGGCCGTCTGGACGCTACCGACCGCGAGGTTGAAGAAGCTGCGAGCCTGGCTAACGTCAACGGATTCATCGCAAGATTGCCGCAGGGATATGATACGATGCTGGGTACGGAAGGAACGACACTCAGCCACGGCCAGCGCCAGCTGCTGACGATTGCCCGTGCCATCCTTGCCGATCCGGCTATCCTTATTCTCGATGAGGCGACCAGCAGCGTCGATACCCGGACTGAAATGCATATCCAGCAGGCGATGCGGACCCTGATGAAGGGCCGGACCAGCTTCGTGATTGCCCACAGGCTCAGTACGATCCAGGATGCGGACCGGATTCTCGTCATCCAGGGCGGTCAGATCGCCGAGCAGGGCAGTCACGAGCAGCTGCTTGCCCTTAAAGGTGTATACCATGAGCTGTATAACAGCCAGTTCAAGCATGCGGTTCAGGCAGGGTAAGGCAACAACAGTACATTTGAATAGGTGCTTTTCAGGAGGGCAGCGCAATGCGCTGCTTCTTTTTTTGGGGAAATTTGAATCAGGGCACATAAAGGACATAACACTCGACTATGCTGAGTGGTATAAACGGGCGGAAAGCGGGGACTACATTGAAGAAAAAATTGCTGCTCGTCGAGGATGAGCTGCGTATCCGTGAACTGGTATCGGATTATTTCATCCAGAACGGCTGGGAAGTGCGCGAAGCCGACAACGGACAGGATGCGCTCCTCTGGTTCGATTCACTTCTGCCGGATCTGCTGATTCTGGATATCATGATGCCCAAGATGAATGGATTTGAGGTATGCCGGGAAATCCGCAAGCAATCAGCGATCCCCATTATCCTGCTGACCGCCAAGTCTGCAGATGACGACAAAATATACGGCTTTGAATTAGGTGCAGATGATTATGTAACCAAGCCATTCAGTCCCAAAGTACTGGTGGCCCGGGCAAATGCGCTGATGAAACGGGCCCAAGGCATACATCTGCCGGATTCGGGCATTGTGAAGTTTGGTTCGGCGATCTTCAACACGCTGGCACACCGTCTGGAAGTAGAGGATGCAGAAGTCGAGCTTACCCCGAAGGAATATGATCTCTTATGGCTGCTGATCCGGAACAAGGGGATTGTGATTTCCCGGGATACGATCCTCAGCCGGGTCTGGGGAATTGAATTTGAAGGAGACTCCCGTGTCGTGGATAGCCATATCAAGAAACTGCGCAGCAAGCTGGGTTATGAATCCCGCTATATTCGTACGGTCATCGGCACAGGATACAGGTTCGAGGCGGAGGAATGAGAAGACGCGGAATTACCTTTAAGCTGTTTGTGATGACCGTGATCTTTTTCGTATGTTTTTACGGGATGGTGATCTTGAGCCAGCTGCTGTTTTTTGACAGCTTCTATCAGAGTCAGAAGGAGAATAGGGTGGAGAAGCATCTCAAGAGCTTCGGGACGGGCTATACGGAAGAATCCTGGGGGCGGAGCCGTACTTCCCGCGAACTGGTCCGCTTCATGCTGCGCAATAAGACTCAAATGGTCATTCTGAAGCTGGATGGCCGAATGAAGTCCGAGGATCCGTTCCGGATGAAGCTGACGGATGAAGCGGGCAAGATTCAGGTGATTCCGATGTCCCTGTTCATGAACGAGTACGGGGATCCGCTTAGGGCAGCCAATCTGAAGGAAAATGATCAAGTCACCGTCCTGGGCGAACGTCTTGAGGAAGACAATGACCCCGGGAATCTGATCTATCCGCTCACGATTACGAAGCAAGGCGGTCCGCAGATCGGCGAGGAGCCCGAAGATGGGATGAGTACTATTTCCGGGATAATCACTGAACTTGTATTACCGGATCTGAAAGTCTGGAATCCGCGGCAGGGCATCCTCTTCGAGGCCTTGGAGGACTGGTTTCCTCTGACACTTGATCAGAATGAAGAACTCCGTGATCTGAACATAGTGAAAGAGGAGTGGACCGCTCCCTGGAGCGGTATCCGGAATTCTATCATCATTCTTCCGGTCAAGCAGGCGAACGGGGAAGTAGAGCTCTTATTCACGGTCACCTCCCTGCAGGATGTTAAGGATTCGAATGTGGCGCTGCGCTGGTTCTTTTTATATCTGGGGATCGGCGGGTTTGTTCTGATACTGGTCCTGTCGCTGTTCTATTCCAAGATGGTTACCCGGCCGCTGATTAAGCTCAATAATATCGCCAAACGGATGGTGTCGCTGGATTTCACAGGTCATTCTTCGATCCGTCAAAAGGATGAGCTGGGCAGCTTGTCCAAAAGCATGTTCACTTTGTCGCAAAGTCTGGATGCTGCACTGGGTGAGCTTCGTGAGGCGAATCAGCAGCTGGTTGAGGATATGGAGCAGAAGAAGAAAATGGAGCAGATGCAGCAGGACTTTTTTGCGAGCGCCTCTCACGAATTGAAGACACCGCTCAGTATTATCAAGGGATTCGCTGAAGGTCTGGAGGATGGGGTAAGCGCCGGCAAACAGGATCATTATATCAAGGTCATTATCGAGGAAGCCGACAAGATGGAGTTTCTCGTCAAAGATATGCTGGATTTAGCCAAACTGGAGTCCGGAACCATCAAACTCCGCAAAAGCTCCTTTATGCTGAGTGAAATGACCGAGAAAGTGACGGACAAGCTGATACATTCGCTCGGTGACAAGCAGCTGAATGTGGTAATTATTCCGGCGAACGAGCGGCCGCTTTATGCCGATGCGTCCTGGATTGAGCAGGTAATCAGCAACCTGCTGACCAATGCGATCAGACATGCGGAGCATGGCAGTACAATAACCGTTGCCGTGGAGGGTCAAGAGAAATCACTTTCATTCAACATACACAATAAGGGTGAGAATATCCCCGAAGATCAGCTGGAGCAGATCTGGGAGCGCTTCTACCGGGCGGAGGCTTCACGCAGCCGTCTGACAGGGGGAACCGGACTCGGGCTGTCGATTACGAAGCAGATATTGGATATGCACGGCTGCCGGTATGCAGTGATAAACACAACGGACGGCGTCTGTTTTAGTGTGACCTTTGAAGGCTGAACGGACTTATTACAACCTGTCAAGAATTCTTATATTTGAGAAAGGAGTGAAACAGCATGAAATGGAACTGGCTGCCTTCAATGTGCACACTGGGAAACCTGGGACTTGGATCAGTTTCCTTGCTTTTCACCATTCAAGAACGTTACAATCTCGCCTTACTCATGATACTGCTTGCGGCAATATGTGATGTCATGGACGGATTACTGGCAAGAATGCTCAATTGTACCAGCGATTTCGGCAAACAACTGGACTCTTTGGCAGATATTATTTCCTTTGGGCTTGCTCCAACCTTCCTCATATTGTTGTACAGGCTGGAGAATATGCAGTGGCTTGGACCTGTTGCAGCGATTGCATTCCTGATCTGCGGGGCGCTGCGCCTGGCCAGATTTAATCTGTCTGCGCCTTCAAAGGGGTTCACGGGGATGCCGATTACGGCTGCAGGCGTTATTTTATCAATGATTGCATTGGTGGATGAACGGATGAAGCCGGAGCTGGTCATCGCCGTAATGGGGCTGCTGTCACTGCTCATGGTAAGCCGGATTCCATTCCCGTCGTTCAAAAAATTCGTCAACAGGAAGTGATGCCTTATGCCCTGGATCATGGAGATGATCTCGCAATACGGATATATAGCTATATTTGCACTGCTCGCGCTGGGACTTCTTGGACTCCCCGTTCCCGATGAGCTGCTGATGCTGTTCGTGGGCTATCTGTCTTCTACCATGGTGCTGAATTTCTCAGTTTCGGTGCTGGTGTGCTTCATCGGCTCAATAACAGGTATGCTGATCAGCTATACGATCGGTCTAAGACTCGGGCAGCCGGTGGTGGACAAATACGGGAAGTGGATAGGGCTTACGCCGAAGCGGTTCGCGAGTGTGAAACGATGGTTCTTCCGGTTCGGAAACTGGACGGTCTTCATCGCTTATTTCGTCCCGGGCCTTAGACATGTTACCAGCTATATCTCCGGAATCAGTGCAATGTCTTTCAGAAAATATCTGGTTGTCACCGTTGCCGGTGCATTTATCTGGTCGCTCCTGTTTGTATCTATCGGCTATCTGGTGGGGGCAAGGTTATCCTTTGCGTAGCTTTGCATAGCTTTGCAATGACCGGAGCGGGCAGGGTATGATGATAGCTGTAGGTAATAATCTTTTATAATCAAAGAAGATATTACTATGGTTAAACCTTCTATTATATACTGTAAAAAACATCCACTTACTGCCGTGTGTGCATTGCATTAGGTGAGAAGCTATAGTGATCTGAGGAGGGAATACCGTAATGCCGGAAACACAGGAAATAGTCATTGAAGAATACGTGCCTGCCAAACATGCCGCGTCCATTGCCGAGATGTGGAATCGGAGCTTTGAGAGCTGGGGCGGTGACAATACTTACCGGACAGAGGAAAGTGTACTCCGTGAACACGAGAACAGCACGCTGCTCAAGGTATTTCTGGCCGTTGCGGGCGGAGAGGTTATCGGATATTGCAGCTTCTCCCACTACAAAGAGGATACAGGCGCGCTTTATATTCCACTGCTCAACGTCAGACCGGATTTCCATGGACGTAAGGTTGGTAAGGGACTGGTGAGACAAGCTGTAGAGGAGACCATCCGGCTTGGCTGGCCCCGGCTCGATTTGTACACCTGGGCAGGGAACGTCAAGGCGGTTCCTACCTATAAGAAAAGCGGTTTTTTCTGGGAGAAACGCGACGACACCACCCACCTGATGAATTTTATCCCTTCAGTGCTGCAGACCGGAGCGGTGAAGTCTTATTTCGGGAAGATCGACTGGTATAACGACAGCATCCGCGAAATCAACGTTCAGCCTGACGGCCAGGGGGATAACGGATTTGACTATTTTACATATGAATGGCTGAAAGACGGGCTGCAGCTGAAAATGCAGTATGAGCGGAGCGGCCGCGGCCTGCGCCTGATTGAGACGGAGGATTACCGGATACAGGCAACGATTCCTGAACGGCATGAGCTGCCTTTTGGAGCCCGATACCCCATTGTCTATGAAGCTGTGAATAAGAGCGGAAAGCCTTTGGCTCTGGAGATTAAGGGTATAAGCAATCCGCAAATCAGCTTTGAGCTGAACGGAACGCAGGAGATTGAATCCGAGGCACGGATCGAAGGCAGCTTCTTCATCCATCCGGCTGAAGAGGAACAGAGTATCTATCAGACCCATCCGGTTGTTGAGGCCGAACTGCTCATTAATGGCCTTCCCGCCGTATTCAAAATCGGGGTTGAACCCAAATTCCCGGTCAAAGTACAGCTGCAGCTGCCGGACAAAATAGCTTATATAGGCGAAGAGCTTGAAATTGATGTGATTGTCGAAAATGAATACAACGCAGATACGGTGTTCGTCTTCGACCTGCCTGATGATGCTATACTCGCTTTCGGGCAGTCTCCACTTAAAGTCGAAGTTCCGGCAAAGGGCCGGAGAACGGTTACTGTACAAGCGCGGCTGCAAGCCTACGGCATTTGGCATCATAATGTGAAGATCCTTAATGAGGGCAGCAGTCCGGAGGAGGCCGCTTCATTAATTCTCCAGCAGGAAATGAGCCTGGTCTTCCCTGGGGCAGATGCTGCCTTTGGCGGCAAAACGGAGAAGGAATGGATCATCAGCAGCGGAAGATATTCGGCAGTCCTGGAGAAATCCGGCAATACGCTGAAGCTATATGATGGCCGTAAGAATGTCGTTAGCCTGCCTTATCCGAAGTTCGGTCTGCCGTATACCAATGAGTTCAAGAAGGTATCGCCTGTTGAAGTGCAGTATGATACAGATGATGGAGCCATTGTGCTTGAAGCCGTCTATGAACTGACTGCAAGAAAGGGCATGCTGCTGACCATGGTGGTGAAACTGAACAGCAATGGGCTCATCTCCCGGCATTTCAGGATTCATAATCCGCTGGACACGGATCAGGAGGAAGAATTGGTCCTTAAGGACAGCTTCGAGTTCAGCCTTAGGGGAGGCGTTATTCCTTATAACGGCAAGTATCTGGATTTGAAATTAGGCGCAGAAGCTTCCAGCCCGGACTACTGGGATGTGCAGAAGTTTACAGAGAACTGGATGTTCGCTTCCCATGGGGCAATCTCGCGGGGAATCAGCTGGCCGGCAGAATTAGAGCTTATCCAGGAGTCGTGGCTGCATGCAGTTGAGCATTCGCTGGGCCGGATTCCGGCTGGAGGCAAGCTGGAGACAGGTCCGCTGCGGATTGCGCTGGGGACCTGGAATACCTGGCAGGATTTCCGTTCGTTCGCACTGCAGTGCAGCAACACGCGCGATCTCAATTCTGCGCAACAACTGGAAGTGAAGCTTAATCAGGGTAACCCGTTCATCAGCGGTCAGCTTACACTCTCCATTCTGGAGCAGAAGAAGAGTTATTTGGACGGCGAGATCACTGTTTCTTCTCGTGCAGGCAGCATTGAGGAGACATCGATTACGGTACAAGGTGAACACAAGCTCTCGGAAATCAGCCTTCCGCTGACCCGTTCATCAGGCTCTGAGCCCGATCTCCTTACGCTGCAGCTGAATATGGATATTTATGAGAGCTCCAGAGCTTTCCTTGTCCTTCCTGTGTCGGATCAGGTTCTCCGCCGTCAGACTCTGGAGATTGAGCAGTCCCAGGTGCTTGCCGTAGACAACGGAATTCTGCGGATACAGGCCAGCAGCCATTTTGCCCCGGGATTATTCTCGCTGGAGTATCAGGGCCAGGAGTGGCTGGATTCCTCTTTTCCACAGCCCATAGCTAAATCCTGGTGGAATCCCTGGGTGGGTGGGATTTTAACTTCGGTCACTGACATGTCATTACGCAGCTTCATGGAAGAGCCGCGGACCGCTGAGTTCGCTGAGCTCACGGACAACAAGGGTAACCGCTGGTCGGGCATACGCATGAGCGTTACCATTCAGCAGAATGATAAATACAGAGGGCTTATCCTGCATCAGTATTTCATGATGCTTCCGGGTGTGCCTGTGCTTGCTTCTACTGTACACATTGAACAGAATACAGGCACGCCGTTATATCCGCTCGAGCTTGAAACCTCGTCCCATTACCGTGCGGCCGCCGATCTTAAGGACAGCAGAGGGTATCTGAAGAACAGCAGCGGTGAAGAGCTTGTGTATAAGGCAGGAAGAGTCCAGCTGGGGGTTAGAAGTACTAACGGAATCCTTCAAGTGGGCTCCACAGAACGTAAACAGCGTCTGACTCTAGTTACTGCACCGGATCTTACTTCTACAGCCTTGATGGCCAACACTCATGCGGCACTGTCTTATGCCATAGACCCGCTGTATCTTCAAGACGGGGAAGAGCGGTTCAGCAAGCCACAATTCTATCTTATCTCGGATCTGAAGATTCCTGAGCAGGCCTACGCCGATCTGCTGACAATCCGGTTCAACAAATGAGCTGAAGAAAGGAAGCACCCATGAAAATCATTGACGCACATGTACATTATTCGAATATTGATACCTTTCACGAGACAGCCCGGACTTTAGCGCATATCGATTATACCGGCAAAGGACTCCTGGAGGAGTTCCGCCGTTCCGGTGTTGTCGCCGGAGTCGGTATGGGCGTAACGGAGACGGCCGCCGGTGCTTTTCCGGATTCCGAAGCGCTTAATCCCATGCTGCTTGATCTTAGCGGGACACTTCCGGACAATTTGTTTACCTGTGCCGGAATTAATCCGCTGACCCTCCATCTGGACGGGCAGCTGGAGGCGCTGGAACAATCGCTGCAACAGAAGGATGTCGTTGGAATCAAGCTCTATGCTGGGTATTATCACTTCAATGTGGGGGATGAGATCTACGATCCGGTCTACAAGCTGGCCTCTGCTTACGGACTGCCGGTCGTTATTCATGGAGGGCTAACTTACTCTGACCGGGGACTGTTGAAATATTCGCATCCGCTGTCTATGGAAGAGACGTTCCTGAAGCACCGGGATATTACCTTTATGCTCTGCCATCTGGGCGATCCCTGGGTTATGGACACAGCGGCGCTTTTGGAGAAGAATCCGAATCTCTATACCGACCTGTCCGGCTGGATCGTCGGTGACAAGGCTAAGGTGGACCGTCTGCTGACCGAGCAGACCTACACCGATCATTTCCGCCGGGCGATTGTGTTCGCCGAGAAATATGACCGGCTCGTCTTCGGTACCGACTGGCCGCTGGTTCCGCTGGATGCCTACATTACATTCGTGAAGCATCTGATCCCGGAAGCACACTGGGAGGATGTCTTCTATAATAATGCGCTCCGCGTGTTCCCTAAGCTGGAGGAGCGGATTAGAGAACTGGACAACATTTAACCGCAGAAGCACTTTTATCTATCTGAAACTTAGAACAGTGATCCCCCTCTAACCGGGGAATTACTGTTCTTTTTGTTTTTGCGTGAAATGGGTTGGGGCCAGGGTTTACTCCCGCCTGATGCTTGATGAGGCAACCTGTGCTAAGCTGTTAAGGGTCAGAGTTAACGAAATATAATTATTCCTGCAGATGGAGGGTTAGTTTCATGCCTCATGTGAAAGTTAAAGATCTGGAATTGTTTTATGAAAAAATGGGTACAGGAGAGCCAGTTATTTTTCTGCATAGTAGTTATTCGCGCGGATTATTGGCCTTTTCTAGTCAAATTCTGGATTTCCAAAATAAGTACACCTGTTATTTCCCTGATTTCCGAGGCCATGGCAGAACCAGGTGTGAAAGTCTCGAATGGTCTACGCCTCAGCTGGCGGATGATATCGCAGCCTTCATGGATAGCATGAGTATTGAAAAAGCGCATCTGACCGGCTACAGCATGGGTGCAAATGTCGGACTGTACCTCGCAGTAAATGATCCGGCAAGAGTTGCTACACTAACTACAATTGGAACCGGCGGATTCTGCAATCCGGCTGGTGCTGAAGACTTTGAGCCGGAGCGTCTGCTGGAGCTTGAGCAACAGGGCATCATCTGTCAGATGAAAGAGAGGCATGAAGAAGCACATCTAGGGAATTGGCAGGAATTCATGCGGCAATCAGCTACTGACTGGCGTAGATATCCGGACCTGAGCGAAGCACAGTTAAGCAGTATCGGCTGTCCGGTTCTAATCATTGCAGGAGAGCACGATACATACGCTGCAGCGGATAAGATCATTCAGCTAGTCTCGCTGATCAAAGGATCACAATGCCTGATCGTCCCGGGTGCCGGCCACCGGCCGCATATGGGAAGGGAACAGCCGGTGCTGGTGAACGATACGATCCTTGAATTTCTTGCGAAGAATTCTAACCTCAAGTGAAAGGGCTGTACATATCTTATGAAGAAAGTCATCGTAATTGGAGCAGGGATTCTCGGGGCTTCTACAGCCTACCAGCTGACAAAAATGGGGGCAGAGGTGCTGATTGTCGACCGTAAAGATCAAGGACAAGCCACGGATGCGGCCGCAGGCATCATCTGTCCCTGGCTGTCACAGAGGCGCAATCAGACCTGGTACCGGCTGGCAAAGGCTGGTGCAAGATATTATCCTCAGCTGATCGCGGAACTTGAGCATGCAGGCGAAACCCATACGGGCTATGCCCGGGTAGGTGCACTTAGTATTCATACGGATGCGGGCAAGCTGGACAAAATAGAAGAGCGGGCACGTCTGCGGAGGGCGGATGCACCGGAAATCGGAGAGATTACGCGGCTTACGGCTGAAGAAACCCGTGAACGGTTCCCGTTGCTTGCTGAAGGGTATGCCTCTGTTCATATCAGCGGGGCTGCCCGGGTAGATGGACGCGCCCTGAGGGATGCGTTACTTCACGCTGCGCAGCAGCAGGGTGCCACCAGAATTGCCGGAGATGCGGCGCTTCAATATGAGCCAGGCCGGGTGACCGGGGTTATTGTAGGTGCGGAGTGTTACCCGGCGGATGAAGTTATTGTGTGCGCAGGCGCCTGGGCGAACCCGCTGCTCCAGCCGCTTGGCATTAATTTCAAAGTCAGCTACCAAAAAGGGCAAATCATGCACTTGCAGGTTTCCGGTCATCAGAATACTGGAGAATGGCCGGTAGTTATCCCGCCAAGTGATCAATATCTGCTCGCTTTTGACCAGCAGCATATTGTAATCGGGGCAACTCATGAGAATGATATAAAAGGATATAATACCAGAGTGACCGCAGGCGGCATGCAGGAGATTCTGAATAAGGGGCTGGAGGTGGCACCTGAACTGGCAAACAGCACTTTGGGTGAAGTGAGGGTAGGATTCCGCCCGTTTACACCAGGCTTCCTTCCGGTCTTAGGTGCTGTCCCTGGATGGAAAGGGCTTCTCGCAGCCAATGGACTGGGAGCTTCCGGACTCACAATGGGCCCGTTTATCGGCAGCCAGCTGGCGAAGCTGGCACTAGGCAGAGAGACCGATATGGATATTAGTGATTATGACCTCCAGGCGGCGTTGGAGAGCAGATGATTACGAATTCATTTCCTGCAATGGAAGGATTAGATTCAATTCTGCTGCTCCATTGAACTTTTGTTTGACAGAAGAAGATGTGTAATCCATAATACAATCCATACTAAACATATATGATTTATAGAGGAAGGGTGGATCACACGTGACCAAGTTAAATGCAAAATTTAGAAAAACGATTGGAATGGGGACACTGACAGTAATGTTTGTAATGCTGCTGGCAGGCTGCTCCGGTTCTAACAACAATGCGGACACCAGTAATGGCGCTCAGGCAAGTGCGAGTCCAGCCGCAACGGAAAGCACAAGCACAGCAGAACCTGCTGCAGGAGGTACTTTTACCTATGGCCGGCCGGCTTCAGTAACCTCGTTTGATCTGCATAACCAGATCACCTCCAATAATGCGTTTGCGATTGATAAAGTGTTTGAATCTTTGGTCGCTTTTGACAGCAAGGGTGAAATTAAGGACTTTCTTGCCCAGTCACACACGATCAGCGAAGATGGCTTAACGTATACCTTCGTATTGCGTGACGGTCTGAAGTTCTCGAACGGAACGCCAGTCACAGCAGAGGATGCCGTGTTCTCCCTGAACCGTCATTTGACGGTTGAAGGTCCGCTGGCGATCTCGGCGACGGTCGAATCCTTCAAGGAACAGGATGACAAGACACTGGTAATTAAGCTAAAAGAACCCTACACACCTTTCATCTCTGAGCTGTCCAACTTCTCCAATGGTATCATCCCGAATAATTTCGGCGGCGTCAGCGAAGAAGAGTTCTTCAAGAAGCCGGTAGGCACGGGCCCTTTCGTAGTTGAAACCTGGGACCCTGCTGGTGATGTTACCTTCACCAAGAACACAAACTACTGGCAGGAAGGCAAGCCTTATATCGATAAGCTTGTCTATAAATTGATTGAAGACGACAGTCAGGCAATCAACCAGCTGAAGGCAGGAGAAGTGGATGCAGTAGAAGCGCTGTCCCTTCAGAATGCAGGTGAAATTAAGGACGGCACAGATACTACTGTCGTAACAAACGGCAGCTGGGTGACGGAGCAATTGTTCTTCAACACGCTGGATGAGCATTTCTCCGATGTGCATGTCCGCCGTGCACTGGCGCTGGCGCTGGACCGTGACGGTCTGACCAAAGCATTAACCTTCGGATATGCACAGACCGCCAATTCTTTGCTGCCGACAACGATTCCATACAACGCCAATGATACCCTTAAGTCATTGAACTTCGATGCCGCCGCAGCCAAGGAAGAGCTTGCCAAATCTGCATTCCCTAACGGATTCTCAACCAAGCTGCTGATCGCTTCCGGCAACAGCACAAGAGCCCAGGAAGCACAGATTATTCAGGCAGCAGGCCAGGCCATCGGAATCAAGATTGAGATCGAATCCGTTGAACTTGCCACCTTCCGTGAACGCTTCTTCGCCTATGATTTCGCGGCGATGCTGAACAGCGGTCAAGCCGACTCTCCGGAAGCGAACTCGATCCTGGCGTTCCAGACCGATCCGGAAGGCTTCAGCAAGTCGTACTGGACGCATTACACGAACGATAATGTAACCAAGCTGCTGTATGAGGGCCAAAAAACAGCAGACGGCGATGCCCGCGCAGCCATCTACACCGAGCTGCTGCAGACGCTTGCAGATGAAGTGCCTTACATTCCGCTCTACTACCCGGATATCCTGATTGGTGCCCGTTCTTCGGTGGATGGACTGGTTGTTCTGCCTAACGGCAGTATCCGTCTGGAAGATGTGCGCTTAAGCAAATGATGAATTCCAGGCAAACCTTAACCGGTGCGCAAGGAAACAATGGTTCTTACAAGTGGCTGGGGATAGCACTTGTAAGAGCCTTAATTGTTATCCTCTGCGTGATGACGGCAGTCTTTTTCCTCATACGTATTGTACCCGGCGACCCTGCCAAAATGATTCTCGGAGAATACAGTACGCCCGAAGCGCTTAAGAATATGCATCACACCCTGGGGCTGGATCTCCCGCTATGGGAACAATTCATCCGGTTTATGAAGACCTTGTTCACGCAAGGGGATACCGGCAATTCCATTATTATGGGCACCTCGGCACGAGAGCTGATTATGCAGCGGGCTCCTGTAACTTCGCTGCTTATCCTGATTGCCTGTGTGCTTGCAATTATTACTGCACTTCTGCTTGCTACTGCTGCAGCCACACATAAGGATAAACTGCTGGATCACCTGATCCGCATCTTTCCTGCGATCACTCTCGGTATGCCAATCTTCTGGGTTGGCATCCTTTTGATTCTGCTCTTTAGTGTCCGGCTGGGCTGGTTCCCTGTCGGAGGAGTAGGTGAAGGCTTCACAGGGACGCTGCGAAGCCTGGCGCTGCCGGCGATAACGGTTGCTTTTTCACAGATTCCTACACTGGTCCGCTCGCTCAGGGCGCAAATGCTGGAGGTACTCGAATCCGACTTTGTCGTCACGCTGAGAGCAGCGGGTATACCCTCCAGAGTTATTCTGTTTAAGCATGTCCTGCGCAACTCTGCGCTGCCGACACTGATGCTGCTGGGAGTTAACATCTCTTATCTCATCGGGGGTACACTCGTCGTCGAGCAGGTATTCGGCATCAAAGGGATCGGCAGCCTGCTGTTCACTTCAATTTCGAATCGGGATTTCCCTGTCATCCAAGGAATAGCCCTTTATTGCGCGCTATCTGTAGTGATCATCAGTCTGCTGATTGAAATCATCTCCTGGTGGCTGGATCCCAGAACGAAGGGGAAACAATGACAACTACAACGCCAGATATACAATTGCCAGAGGGCAAGAAGCAAGTAAACGGGCTGAGACGGATATGGAATACCCCGTCCCTGCTGATCGGAATCATAATGTTTGCAGTGCTTATTCTGCTGGCTCTGTTCATCCCTTATTTAAGTCCGTATCATCCGACGGAGCAGAACTTGAGCGCCTTCCTGCAGCCGCCGTCTTCCACCCACTGGCTGGGTACCGATCAGCTGGGGCGTGATTTGTTTACCAGACTGATCTATGCAGCACGGACGGATCTGACTATCATGGTTCTGGCCGAGATCATTCCTTTCTGTACCGGTGTATTATTGGGAATGCTGTCAGGGTATTACGGCAAATGGACCGATAGAATTATTGCACTGATTACAGATACATTTATCGCTTTCCCGTTCTATCTGATCGTAATTATCGTGGCCTTCGCCAGCGGTGCCGGGGAGCGGGGGATTTATATCACTTTCATTCTCGTGGGCTGGATTGTATTCGCCCGTGTGGTCAGAGGTCTTAGCGCATCCTTCCGGGAACAGGAATGGGTGGCTTCTGCCCAGACCCTGGGACTGCCCGGCAGCCGCATTATTCTGCGCCATCTCCTGCCTAATGTATTGCCGCAAGCCGTTGTCGTGCTGATGACAGATATGGTCGGGCTGCTTGTAGCCATTGTTACACTGGGTTATCTGGGTATCGGTATCGCACCGCCTACACCGGACTGGGGGACAATGATCTCAGACGGACAACCCTTCATTACCACCGCCTGGTGGCTGTCAGCAGTTCCGGGATTCGCCGTGGTATATACGGGGATAGCGTTGTCTCTGTTAGGGGATGGCCTGGCCGATATTTGGAGGAAAAAATAATGTCAACTGAACCTGTGCTCGAAATAGAATCATTGACACTTGCAGCCAAGTCGAAAGAAATTCTCGTCAATAATATCAGCTTCTCGCTTGCACGCGGGGAGAGTCTCGGGCTGGTAGGGGAATCAGGCTCGGGCAAGTCGCTTACACTGCGGGCAATCCTTGGTCTCCTTCCTCGTGGTGTGGAGCAGACCGGAGGGGCCGTCCGGAGTAAGGTAAGCAGTGCAATGGTATTCCAGGACCCGAGAGGGGCGCTGGACCCGCTCTGTCCGGTTGTGAAGCAGCTGACAGAAGTCGTGTATTACAGACAACAGGTCAGCCGGAGAGCTGCACGGACGATTGCCTTGGAACTGCTTGAAAGACTGGGTCTTCCGGATTCTTTGAGAAAAAAAGACCGCTATCCCAGTCAGCTGTCAGGTGGCCAGTGTCAGCGTGTTGTTATCGCATTGGCTCTTGCCTGCAAGCCCGGCATTCTGCTCTGCGATGAGCCGACAACCGCCCTGGATGTCACCGTTCAGCGGCAGATCATCGACACGATCACCAGTCTGCAGCATGAACTCGGTTTCGCAATGGTCTTCGTCACCCATAATCTGGCGATTGCCGCTAACCTCTGCTCCAGATTGTATGTCATGAAGCAGGGGCAGATTGTCGAGCACGGCGAGACGCTTAGTCTATTGCAGCATCCGGCTGATCCCTATACGCAGATGCTGATCGATTCGGTGCTTCCGTTGCCGGAGCTTGAGCTTGAAGGGAGCGGACTATAATGGATTTAGCTTTGCAGGTGCGGGATTTAACGGTCCGTTACGGCGGATTTACCGCGCTCGACCACATTCAGCTGGATTTGGAGCAGCATACGACACTGGGACTTGTCGGAGAGTCCGGTTCAGGAAAGTCTACGCTGGCGCGGGTCATTGCCGGGCTGATCGCTCCGGACGAGGGGCAGATTCTGCTGGGTTCCCAGGAATTGCACAAGAAGAGAAGCAGGGAGCAGCATAAAAAGATTCAGATGATCTTTCAGAATCCGGATGCCTCGCTGAATCCCAAGCATTCTATCCGGCAGATTCTGTCTGAAGCCCTGCTGTTTCACCGGATTGTCGACCGTTCCCAAGTGGAGACAAGAAGTAAAGAGCTCCTTAGCCGGGTGCAGCTGGAAGCCAGGTCGCTGGACAAATATCCGCATGAATTCTCCGGCGGCCAGCGCCAGCGGATTGCCATTGCACGCGCTCTAAGTGTGGAGCCGAGCCTGCTGATCGCCGATGAGCCCACAAGTGCACTCGATGTATCCGTGCAGCGGAGCGTATTGGAGCTGTTCCACACGCTCAAGGCTGAGCTTAATCTTACCGTGTTATTCATTTCTCACGATCTCGCCGTTATTCATGCGGTCAGCGATACCGTTGCCGTCATGCGGCAGGGGAAGCTGGTAGAGATCAATACCAAGGATCAGTTCTTCATCCGTCCGGAGCATGAATATAGCCGCGAGCTATTATCGGCGGTTCCGAAGATGCCACAATGAAATCAATTACATCAGGAGGTCTATATGAACCGAGAACCACAAGGATTTGTCCCGCTGTCCCTGTCTGAGTTCAATACATTGACAGGACAGGTCTCTGATCTCTTATCCACCCAGTACCCTCCGGTGATCATTCCGGGGGAAGCCATATTGGGCATTGAAGCGGTAGCTGCAGGAATTGCTGCACCCGGCCGGACCATTCTAAATGTAGTGACTGGACCTTACGGCAGTTTGTTTGGACAATGGCTGGAGCGCGGTGGAGCGACGGTGATTGAAGTGAAAGTTTCATTTGATGAAGTCATTACTGTGGAAGAGGTGGCGTCTGCGGTTGAGCGGTTCCATCCGGTTGCTATTTCTTTCGTACAGGCAGAAGTAGTTACAGGCGGCTCTAATCCTGCGAAGGAAATCTTCGGGCTTGCACGCAAGCATAATCTTATTACGGTAACGGATTCCGTATCAGCAGTAGGCGGAGAGGCTCTGTTAGTCGATGAGTGGTCCGTGGACTTTGCCGTAATGGGTGCGCAAAAAGCACTCGCCGGACCTAACGGCGTCAGCGCAGTCAGCATTTCACCACGCGGCTGGGCATTCCTGGAGTCGAATGAAAGAGCGCCCCGCAATTCCATTCTATCCTTGCTCGATCTGAAGCCGGCACCGGACGGCACGCCGCCGCTTCGCGTCCCGCCAAATATTCCAACACTGGAGGCCAGAGCTCTGATCGTAGCCTTGACGACTGTTGCCGATGAGGGACTGGTTCAAGTGATTAAGCGCCATAAAATTGCAGCAGCTTCTGCCATAGCGGGGATCACAGCTCTGGGTCTTGAACCCTGGCAGAAGAATAGCCGGCATTATTCCACATTGACGACCACGGTTCGAGTGAACGGGGAGCAGAAGCTGCTGATCAAGCAGCCTATCGGCATCGTGGCTCCCGGAGACGGCGAATTATCCGGCCAGCTGCTGCGGATTAACCATTTCGGGGCAAATGCCAACCGGGAAGGTGTTGAAGGCGCAGTGCGGACGCTTGCCGGATTACTGAAGCAGGATGCAGAGCAGGCAGTACAAGCTGCCCGTCAGGTTTGGGGTGAAGCCCTATGATTCTCAAGCATCCGCAATTCCAGGCGTACAGCAGTATCCATATCGCAGGTATCGAAGGCAAACCGTTCGATATTGAAATTCAGAATGGCCGGTTCACTTCTGTTAAGGAAGCAGAACCGCGCCATGTACAGGCGGAACAACCTCAGCAGAAGCTATGGATCAGTCCGGGTATCATTGATCTGCATACACATCTGGCCTGGACAGATTTCGATCATGCCGACCAGCTGAACCGGGACAGCCGGGAGGTTGAAGTGATGCAGGCAGAGGCCTTCGCAGCCACCTTACGGACTGGCGTAACTACTGCGCGTGATGCCGGCGGCATTCTGCCAAGCACCATCCGTCATCTCGTGAAGTATTATCAGCAGCCGCTCCGGGTGCAGACCAGCAGTGAAATGCTGGGCGCAGCGGATGCCAAGGGGGTTAAGCATCTGGAGGGCCGTCTGGCAGAAATCTACGCCACCGGAGCAGGCTGGATCAAAATCATGGCAACAGGCGGTCTAGGCGCACCTACCGAGAAGGTAACGGAGCCGAACTTCTCTGAGGAAGAGTTCGCCTTCATCGTCCGTCATGCACACGCGAACCGGAAGAAGGTTCTGGTACATACCTGGGGCGGCATGACGATTGACTGGTCCATCCAGGCCGGAGTGGAGTCCATTGAGCATGGGATGTTCCTGACCTGGGATCAGGCGGGCCGACTGGCCGAGTCCGGCGTAGCCTTCGTGCCGACAACTTCGATCTACCGGATCGCAGCTGACCCCAAAGGTGTACTGGCGCTGAGTCCGGTCATCTGTGAACGGGCCGCCCGTGCAGCCGATGCTCATGCCGCGGCCATTGGATATGCCAAGCGGGCGGGAATACGTCTTGGATTCGGTACAGATTATGCTACTCCTTCACTGCATGGCTACAACCTGCAGGAATTCGATACGCTGTTCGATTACGGCCTGAACCGGGCAGAAGCATGGAAGTCCGCTACGCAAGACGCAGCAGAGATCCTTGGAAGCGGTCATGAGCTGGGGAGGATTGCCGAGGGCTACATTGCCGATGCGGTCATTTATGCTGCCGATCCCTATCAGGCACAGAATGCAGATCAGCTGCGGAAGAGCATCATCTCGGTGGTTACCGGGGCGGATGAAGCGGGATTAATATAATTATTGAACAAGTAATAGTCGCTCCTTACTGAAATGGCAGGTGGTATTCCATTTCAATAAGGGCGATATTTTTGTGCTTTCATATCAGATTTGATTAATACATTTTTGTGAATATAAATCATTTATGGATACAAAAAAGTCGGGAAGCGGATATTATTCAAGGCGACTTGGCGGCGGTGTACCTGCAATTATCAGCTTCGTCCCAGGCCGTACGAATTGGCAAGTTGAAGGAGGAACAAGTTCGAATGTTACGCAAATTCATGTCGATATTGCTGCTGGTATCCTTGGTCAGTCCCCACCTGGTGGCGCCTGTCCAGGCAGCACCAACGAATCCTGTTGATCCCGTACTGGCCAAACAGGCAATGAATGTTTATGTGACCATTCTAAAGAGAAAGCAACAGAAGATTTTTAACCGGGAAGTTGTAAAGAGTGCCAAAGTGCTTAAGGTAATGGAGATACCCAAAGATCAACTTAAAGCGGTGAAGGAAGCCAGCTACCTGAACAATAAAAAATACAGATTTGTATATGCCGCTATCGAATATGACATGGAGCGGGAAAGCAAGTACATGCTGAACGGCATCAACTTCATGCTGGCGGTCATTCAACCGCTCGGTAGAGAATGGGAGGTCGTCGGAGATGAGTACGAGATTGCCCCGGTTCCCTATTTTCTTGAGAACGGCATAGGCTTCGGGAAGAGTATTAACAATGAGGAGGACCGGAGGATAGCCGCAGCCGAAATCCAAATGGCATCAATCCTGAAGAAGCACCAGGATGGCATCTACGTGGATTATGAGGGTAAGACTGTGCCGGATTACAGCATGCATAATATAGCCACCCCCAGTCAACTAAAAGAAGAGATGTCCGGCAGCGCAGCAGCCTTTGGCGCATTATCCGAAGAGTCCCCAGGGGAGATTAATGCCAGTTACAAACGTCCCCGCTATATTCGGGTTATCATGAAGGATGAGCGGAATTTGAAGTATTACGGCTGCGCCGGGGATGACCAATGCGTCAAGGTTCTTGATTTCCTGGATTACTGCAAGCATGTGCTTCCCAACGAATGGGATGAGCATGCACCTGATGAATCGTTAAAGACAGGGGCTATGGCAGTGAAAATGTATGCATGGTACAAGGTGGCTGTCACTCCTTCAGCCCAGGTTGGAGAAGCCGATGTATATGACAGTACGAGGGATCAAAAATTCTTGGCTGATTTGTCGACGATTGGAAAGAAGCCGGAGGATATTGCCCATATGCAAAGCATGTTTCATGTGGATGACATAGCCGGTGCCGGATTCAAGGATAATATGGGGAATCTGATTCTTGCGGAGTATCGTGCAGAGAGCTCTGGTAAGGCAAGTGGATTAGTGTCACAGAAGTACTCTACCAATTTGGCCAAGCAGGGAATGCATTTCGATGAGATTCTGCGTTATTACTTCGACAAATCACCCAAGACTATGGACAAGGGAACCATCAATTTTTTCCATTACACCCGATAATGAATGGTGAAGGAGTATAGACTATTATGAAACGAATCAGTTTGTGTATGATGATAGTGTTCTTGATGGTGTGTTCAATACCGGCCGGTATACCTGGCGCCTATCTCACTCAAGGAGCGGCAGCCGTGGGAATGGAAGAACCGGCTGACCCGAATATTCTGACTGAGGATATGATGAAGAATCTTATAGCTAAGCATATCCAGAGCTTCGAGCAAGAAGCATGGGAAAGCGGCGGAGAGCGGACGATGCTCTCCTTCAATGTCAAGGCGGTGAAGCCGATTGATGTTGAAATGGCGCGGAATTTCCTCACGGTGGCGCCCTATGAATTGTCCGGAATGCCTTTCTTAGTGGCATATGCAGCTGTGGAATATAACCTGAAGCAAGAGAGCGAGCAAGGCCTGAACGGCTTGAACTTCCGGATAATCATATTCACGAAGCCGAATGGCGGCTGGAAGATCGCTTCCTATTCCATAGCCCCTGTAACCCAAATTGTGGGCACCCCCTATGCGTTTCAAATTCCCGAAGAAACCCGAATGGTGGAGATTGAAAAGAAGCGGCGGGAGGGAATCCTTGAGAATTATGCAGGTAAGGTAATCGGTTATGTGAACCGTGCTTCAGAGGATCAACTCAAACAAGAGATGACAGGCGGCAATCCGTCGCTGCGGTTGAAGAAATCCGCTTGGCAGAACCGGCTTCCAGACGCGGTTAACCCGTATTACCCACGGCCCGCCAAGATTGCTGTCCACATGAAACTCAAAGAGAACAAGGACTTCTATCCGGGATGTGCGGATGCGCAGGTCTGCATACAGGAGATTGACTTCCTGGAGTACCTGGAAAAGTCATTCCCCCATGTCTGGAAAGGCGATATGAATACTGAAGCCATTAAGGCCGGAGCCCTCGCCTGGAAAATGCGGGCCTGGTACGCCGTGTCCGTCAATCCTCTGACTAAGCAGCCGTCAGCAAGAGTGGATGATACGGATGAACAGGGCAACATCATCTTTTACGCGGATTATAAGCCGAAGAATGACGAGGAGAAGCAGCGGATCGCGAGGCTTGAAGAAGTCTTCCATTCGCCGGGTGTAGCAGGGGTAGGCTTCAAGGACGGCATCTCGGAAGGATTGTTCCTGCCCGGATTTGCCCAGAGCTCCGGTTATGCAGCAGGAGACACAGCTAAGACAGCTGCATCCGGTATATTTTATATGGCGGATACGAAGGAACTGGTCAAGAAGAAGAATGCGGCTCAGCTGATCCAGCATTATTTCAAAGGATCTCCGCAAATGACCAATACTGCATCGGTTACTTTTTTCCGCTATACCGCAGAATAGAACCGGTAGAAGTAGCAAGGGGCATTAACAAAGGGTATTAGCAAAGGCAGGCTGTTGGAGGCGAACTCCTTCAGCCCGCCTTTTTTAGGCTTTTTAGCCGGAGTTAACAACCCTGTCTCCCGGGTAGCTTTAATAAGGAGGCTGGTGGCACCGTTTTCCAAGTGTCTTCCTAGCGGCTAACCGGAGCATCAAGGAATGTTAGTGTATAAATCCCCCAAAAAGTTCTTGACATGTAATGCGTTTCACAAATTATATTGCAGAGGCAGGATACAAAAGGGGAGGCACAACAGTATGAGTCAGAACAGCAGAAAAATAGTCTTCATCGACATTGACGGAACACTTCTCACAGAGAATGGAATCATACCGGAATCGGCGCAGCAGGCGTGCAGACAGGCGAGGGAGAACGGGCATTTGCTCTACCTGTGTACCGGCCGCTCGAAGGCTGAGATCTATGATTCCATCTGGAATATTGGCTTCGACGGCTTGATTGGAGCCGCAGGCGGGTATGTAGAGAGCGGCAATGAAATGCTTTATCATAAAAAAGTAACCCCGGAAGATGCCAAACATCTGATCGATTATTTCCACGCCAATGAGGTGGATTTCATTCTGGAGTCCAACACTGCCCTATACGGAAGCCGGAATTTACAGCCGCATCTGGAACGCAGAATTTATGGTGATCTGCTGAATGATCCTGCAGCGCAGGAGAGAAAACGGCTGTCTCCGCATCCTTATATCGCAACACTGACCTATGGGAACGAAGAATTATATTTGGATGATGTCAACAAAATTTGTTTTCTGGAGAGCAGTCTGCCCTTTCATCAGATCCAGGAGGCATTAGAAGGAAGGTTCACAGCACTCCAGAGTTCTATCCCCCTGTTTGGAGAGAACAGCGGGGAGCTGATGATTCCGGGTGTCCACAAGGCTTCGGCTATTGCCGATGTACTGAAACATCTGGATATCCCCCGTGAAGACAGTATGGCGCTCGGCGATGGGCTTAATGATCTGGAGATGCTGGAATATGTCCAGGTGGGGGTTGCTATGGGTAATGCCAGAGAGCAGCTCAAAGAGATTGCCGATGATATCACCGACCACATTGAGGAAGACGGACTGTATAACTGTTTCCTGAAATACGGCCTGATCTCAGCTTAAATACACACTGTATGCATACGGACCGGGTTGATATCCAATAAAGCACATGGTAAAATGCACTTAATTAAACGATTGGAGTTGAATAGTATAGTGTAGGATTCTCTTGCGGTATTAAACAATAAAACAGCTTTATAGTACATGATCTTAAGAATGGCTACATTTTCATTCATAAGTTCATCTTATAAGGGCGTTATTTCGTGCGCGCGTTTTATTCTTTATATGCAAGAAGGGTCTGCATCTTTTCACTCAATCAATATATCCTTATTCAAGTCCGTCAGGGCTGAATTTGCTATATTTATTTGAGCTGTAAGAAGATAACCTTCTTGCAGCTTTTATTATTTTATACAGGAGGATATTGTATGTCATTAATCAATGTGAGCAATCTGACGTTTGCCTATGAGGGCACTTACGATAATATTTTTGAGCAGGTGAATTTCCAGCTGGATACCGATTGGAAACTGGGCTTTACCGGGCGCAACGGCCGGGGCAAAACCACCTTCCTGAACCTGCTGCTCGGCAAATATGAATACAGCGGGACGATATCCGCACAAGTAAGCTTTGAATACTTCCCGTTTCCGGTTGCGGACCCCACAAGTCAGACGCTGGATGTAATCAGTGAAATTGACCCGGATTATATACACTGGAAATTAATGCGGGAGCTGAACCTGCTGAAGGTGGCGGAGGATGTGCTGTACCGGCCCTTCAACTCATTGTCGAACGGGGAGCAGACGAAGGTGCTGCTGGCAGCCCTTTTCATCAAGGAGAATAGCTTCCTGCTCATTGATGAACCCACCAACCATCTGGACATGAAGGCTCGTAAACTGGTCAGTGACTATCTCAGCACGAAGAGCGGCTATATTCTGGTCTCCCATGACAGAGCCTTCTTAGACAACTGTGTAGACCATATCCTGTCGATCAACAAGACCAACATTGAGATTCAGAAGGGGAACTTCAGCAGCTGGTGGGAGAATAAGACGAGGCAGGATAACTTCGAGCTGGCGGAAGACGAGAAGCTGCGCCGGGACATTAAGCGGTTATCGGCTTCCGCCAAACGGACGGGCGGCTGGGCCCATGAGGTCGAGAAGTCCAAGAACGGCACCCGGAACTCCGGCTCCAAATTAGATAAGGGCTATGTCGGCCACAAGGCTGCAAAAATGATGAAACGCTCGAAATCGATCCAGCAGCGGCAGGAATCTGCGATCACCGATAAATCCAAGCTGCTGCGGAACATTGAAAGCTCGGACAGTCTGGAAATATCACAGCTTCCGTATCATAAGCAACAGCTGGCCGAGCTGGATGAAGTTTCGGTCTTTTACGGGGACAAAAGTGTTTGTTCAGAGGTGAGCTTCACGATTGAGCAGGGCGACCGGATTGCACTCACCGGCAGCAACGGCTCCGGGAAATCGAGTATTCTCAAGTTGATCTGCGGGGAGGAGATTCATCATACTGGTGTCATACAGAAGGACAGCCAGCTTGCCATCTCTTATGTATCCCAGGACACCTCGCATCTGCAGGGCAGTCTGAGTGAATATGCCAGAGAGCACGGGATCGATGAAAGTCTGTTCAAATCGATTCTGCGCAAGCTTGATTTCTCGCGGATCCAGTTCGAGAAGGATCTGTCCACTTACAGCGGCGGCCAAAAGAAGAAAGTACTGATTGCCCGGAGCCTCAGTGAGAAGGTGCATCTGCATATCTGGGATGAACCGCTTAACTTCATTGACGTGATCTCCCGGATGCAGATTGAAGAGCTGCTGATGGAACATACGCCGACAATCCTGTTTGTGGAGCATGACCGGGAATTCTGCGCGAATATTGCTACCAAGATCGTAGCTATGGATTAAGATGACAAGCCTCTGCGAGCGGCAGGGGCTTTTTTTCTGCGTGTAAATGGAGTGTGAATGCATTCCGGAAGGTAGGACTGTAATATTTGGCGTAATATGCTAAGCTTATTCAGGAAGAATAGCAAGCAGCCTGCACTATAGAACAGAAGCTTAGAGATTACCACGATTAGGAGTGAGGATTTTGCAGACAAAGATCAGCCTCGAAGGCGAATGGAAGTTGCAGTTAGATGAGAGTAAGCAAGGACTCGTATTACCTTACACAGATGTAATCACACTGCCGGGAACAACCTCCCATGCCCGCAAAGGACCGAAGAATGAGGAGTTTCTGGTAAGCGCTCTAACGGATGAATATCTGTTCGAAGGATCCGTCTGGTACTCCAGGGAGATTGACATTCCAGAGGAACTGGCTGGCAAAAGCAGTTATCTATATTTGGAACGTACACGGCTTACAACGCTGTGGGTGGACGGGCAGGAGATTGGCAGCCGTGACAGTCTGAACACCGCACATGTATACGAGCTCCCGCAGCTGTTGCCGGGAACGCATACAATCACGATCCGCGTAGATAACACGGGTTACCCGACCAAAGGCGGACATCTGACTTCGCCGGATACCCAGACGAACTGGAACGGAATTACCGGCCGTATGGAGCTGCAATTCTACGGAGAGTCACAGCTTAGCGGCATCCGCCTGGATTCGGAGCTGGCTGCACGTTCTGTCCGCATCACAGCAACTCTGGAGAGTAAGAGCGAGACTACTCTTGTGGTATCTGCCAAGAGCTTCAATAGTGAGGATTCACACACGGTAGAAGAGCAGGAGTACATAGTATCACCAGGTAAGTTCTCAGTAGACTATACACTCGGTCAAGAGGCGCTGCTCTGGAGTGAATCCGCTCCCAATCTGTATAATATCCTCCTGGTTCTGAAGGATAGCGAAGGCAATGCCATCGACCGGCAGGAGGTTATCTTCGGACTGAAGGAATTCCGGGCAGAAGGCGACAAGTTCACGATTAACGGGGAGAAGACCTTCCTCCGCGGCAAACATGACGGACTGATCTTCCCGCTGACCGGTTATGCTCCTACAGATGTTGAAGAATGGGGCAGAATTCTTGGCATCGCCAAGTCTTACGGGATCAATCATTACCGTTTCCATACCTGCTGTCCGCCGGAGGCTGCTTTTACCGCTGCAGATATGCTTGGGATCTACATGCAGCCGGAGCTTCCGTTCTGGGGTACGATTACGGTAGAAACGGACGAAGGGCATAATCAGGCAGAGCAGGATTACCTGATCAGCGAAGGCTATGCCATTCTGCGGGACTTTGGCAATCATCCATCCTTCGTAATGATGTCTCTCGGCAACGAGCTGTGGGGCAGCAAAGAGAAGATTGATTCCTTCCTGAAGGACTACAAAGCGTTCGATGACCGGCCTTTATACACCCAAGGCTCCAATAACCACCAATGGGTACCGGAGGTTCTGGAGCATGACGACTTCTTCAGCGGGGTGCGTTTTACCCGGGACCGCCTGTTCAGAGGCTCTTATGCAATGTGCGATGCTCCGCTGGGCCATGTCCAGACGGCTGTGCCAGGCACGATGAAGGATTATGACGACCAGATCGTTCCTCCGGACTTCATGAATGGAGGAGGACAGGCTGCTGCTGCCGGCGGCGAGATCCAGATCCAGTATGGCACCGAAGCCAAAACGGTGCAGGCTGGCGGAGAATCCGGCGAATGGATTCCGCAGGTTCCGGTAGTCTCGCATGAGATCGGACAATACGCTACATTCCCTAATTTCGAAGAAATTACGAAATACACGGGTTCGATCAAAGCTGAGAACTTTGTGATTTTCCGTGAACGGCTGGAGAGTAAGGGACTGGGTCATCTGGCATCGAAATACTTTGAAGCCTCCGGCCAGCTTGCGGTAGCCTGTTATAAGGAAGAACTTGAGGCTGCCTTCCGCTCGCGGCGGCTGGCCGGCTTCCAGCTGCTGGACCTGCAGGATTTCAGCGGTCAGGGAACTGCGCTGGTTGGCGTGCTTGATGCCTTCATGGATTCCAAGGGACTGGTCAGTGCCGAGGAATGGCGTACGTTCTGCAATGATGCGGTGCTGATGGCACGATTCCCTAAGTATAATTATACTGCGGGTGAATTGTTCGCTGCCCATGTGGAGCTTAGCTGCTTCCGCAGCGGTATGCCGGATTCCGCTCAGCTGCTATGGCAGCTTGCAGCAGACGGTAATGTAATTGCTGAAGGATCAACCTTAGCGGCCATTCCGGCCGGAAGCCATTATATCGACATCTGCGATCTGGCGGTAACTCTTCCTGTCGTAGAGCGGATGAGTAAGATCGTATTATCCCTTTCCATCCAGGGAACGGATATCCGCAAGAGCTACGACCTGTGGGTATACCCTGAGCAGAGCAGCAACCCGCTTGAGGACATACATGTATTCACGAAGCTGTCCGAAGAGGCGCTTGCACAGCTGGAGAAGGGAGGAAATGTGCTGCTGATGCCAGAGCCGGAATCCCTGAAGAATGCAATTGAAGGGTATTACTGCACTGATTTCTGGTGTTATCCGATGTTCCGCTCCATCTCGGAGAGCATGAACCGGCCTGTACCTGTCGGTACAATGGGTCTGCTGATTGATAACAGTCACCCGGTACTTCGTGAGTTCCCGGGTGAGGAGCATTCGACCTATCCATGGTGGAGCATTGTGGAGAATTCGAAATCGCTGATCATGGATGATGCGGACCGCAGCTGGAATCCCGTTGTGCAGACCATTGATAATTTCGAACGTAATCATAAGCTTAGCTTCCTTACGGAGTGCCGTGTAGGCAACGGTAATCTGCTGGTATGTGCACTGGATGCAGGCAAGGTGAGCGAGACCCCTGAAGGCAGACAGTTCTTGACCAGCGTGGCTAATTATATGAAGTCTGCTGAATTCAAACCGCAATACCAGGCAACTGTTGCCGAGCTTCAGGCGCTGATTCAATAGCAGTAACGAACGAATAACACAAAGGAGCGATTCTCCATCGGGAGAGCCGCTCCTTTGTGTTATTTTCAGGATTGTAGGACTTCATC
Organism: Paenibacillus sp. FSL R10-2771; assembly: GCF_038000205.1. Lineage (NCBI taxonomy): Bacteria > Bacillati > Bacillota > Bacilli > Caryophanales > Paenibacillaceae > Paenibacillus > Paenibacillus sp. FSL R10-2771. The sequence goes on along the minus strand of NZ_JBBOBM010000001.1, from coordinate 3,386,603 downwards.
TATTCAGACTTCAGTCCTACCTGCTGAATATAATCCAGAAACCGTCTGGAGGCAGGAGACAGGTAACGGTCATGACGCCATTTCAAGCCGACCTCCCATTCCCAGCCCTCTTCCTCAATCGGAATCCAGACCAGGCCGTCCAGCAGCAAGCCCAGTGTCTGCGGCAGTACAGAGACTCCAAGCCCGGCTTTGATGAAGCCGGCTACCGTAATCAGGTCTTCTGCTTCATAGGTCGAGGCCAGCTCGAAATGGGTGTTTTTGAATAGCGAGCTAATCGTAGCTTTGAGTCCGCAGTTCGTTTTCAAGCCGACAAAGGGTTCACCGGACAGCTCAAACAAACTCAGACTGGAGCGTGAAGCAAACCGGTGCTGAGTGGAGACCACAATAAAGATCGGCATGCGCCGGATAATCATCCATTCGTCATCGGTCATTGTGGTTTCTCTGGAAGTAATCAGCATATCTGAAGTGCCGGTCTCCAGAGCTTCATCGATATCCCCGTGATTTCCCTGATACAAATCAAACCGGACCTTGGGGTTGCCCGCCTGATAATCCCTGATCAGTGAAGGCACCAGATCAACACCGAGAATATTCAGATATGAGATGTGTACCACGCCTGTCTCCGCATTCGAACATTCATCAATTTCACGAATACCGTTACCGATGTTCTTCATGGCTTCTTCCACCCATTTGCTGAACGTTACCCCATACCGGTTCAACTGAACGCCCCGTCCATTCCGCTCAAATAAAGGAACGCCCAGCTCATTCTCCAGTTTGGAGATGGCATGACTCAGCGCGGGCTGGGTAATTCTAAGCGCCTTGGATGCCGAAGTCATATGCTCAAGCCGGGCCACAGTCAGGAAATACTCCAATTGCGTTAGCTCCATTTCAGGACCCCTCTTATATTAATATTAGTAATGGATTTAATGAAAATAATAAATTAGACGCATGAGTAAATCAAGCATAAGATTAAAGAATCAAATGATGAAAAGGGGAACCAAACCATGACAATTACTTATGCAAATCCAATGACTGAATATGAAGGCAAAAAAATACTCGTAACAGGCGGAACTAAAGGTATGGGGGAGGCCATCGTAAACCGGTTTAAGGCTGCCGGTGCTACAGTGATGACTACTGCCCGCACACTCCCGTCCGGATTGACAGATGCTGACTTGTTCGTACAAGCAGATCTGTCTGCCAAAGAAGGCGTGGAGAAAGTGATTGCTGCGGTTAAGGAACGCTTAGGCAGCATCGATATCGTAGTAAATAACATTGGCGGCAGTACTACGCCTCCCGGCGGGTTCCTGGCGGCAAACGATGAGCACTGGATGGATGCGCTGAACTTGAATCTGCTTGCAGCCGTCCGGCTCGACCGGGGCCTGATCCCCTTGATGCTGGAACAGGGTAAGGGCGTAATTATCCACATTTCTTCTATTCAAAGAGTACTGCCGCTGATCGAATCCACCATTCCCTATGCTGCCGCCAAGGCTGCGTTAAGCAATTACAGTAAAAGCCTATCCAAAGAATTCTCCCCGCAAGGGATCCGTGTAAACCGTGTAGCTCCGGGATTCATTCAAACGACAGCGGCAGATGCCATGATGGAGAATATCGCCAAGGTTACGGGCAGTACGGAAAGCGCTCTGCAGTCCGTAATGGATGCGCTGGGCGGGATTCCGCTGGGCCGTCCCGGCTTCCCCGAGGAAGTAGGCGAGCTGGTGGCATTCCTGGCCTCCGACCGTGCAGCTTCCATTACGGGGGCCGAATATGTGATTGACGGAGGAACCGTGCCTACGGTCTAAGCTGCAGCCGTACTTGCACTTTCACTGGCAAGAAGGATCGATTCTGCGCTAAAAGATAAAGAACAGCCCTGCAAGCCACTTAATGGCTGCTCCAGGCTGTTCTTTTTGTCTGTTTCAGGATATTATTTCTTAAGATTAGCAGCTTTAATCTTTAGCTTTTCTTTAGATTTGGTTTAGACTGGATTAAGAATGGCAGGCTATAGTTACAGTTAGCGCAGCTTGCATGACTAGATAGAGGGGGATTTCACCATGTATACCATTCTCATAGCGGATGATGAATCGGAGATTGTAGAGCTTCTGCAGCTGTATCTGGAGAAGGAATACAACATTCTGCAAGCACAGAACGGGATTGAGGCATTGAAGCAGATGCAGAATAACAAGATAGATCTGGCCATTCTGGATATTATGATGCCGGGGATGGACGGGCTGCAGCTGCTGAAGCGGATCCGTGAGCATGAGCATTTCCCGGTGCTGTTCCTGTCAGCCAAGAGCCAGCATCATGATAAAATCCTAGGGCTTGAGCTGGGAGCAGACGATTATATCTCCAAGCCCTTCAATCCGCTGGAGATCGTTGCCCGTGTCGGTGCCCTGCTGCGCCGGGTGCATCAGTTCGATGCCAAGGCTGTAGAAGAAGAGCAGACGAAGGAACAGATTGTGCTCGGACGGTTAACGCTTGACCGGAGCAGCTGTCAGGTTGAGGTGGCCGGCGAACCGGTAGCCCTGACTTCTACGGAGTACAAAATCCTCGAACTGCTGATGGAGCAGCCGGGCCGGGTATTTACGCGCAAGAAGATTTATGAGGCCGTCTGGGAAGACTTCTATGTCTATGAGGACAACAGCATCATGGTGCATATCAGCAATATCCGCGATAAGATCGAGCGCGATTCCAAGAAACCGGAATACCTGAAGACGATCAGGGGATTGGGGTACAAAATTGAAGCACCCGTGGAAAAGTAGAGATAACCGTCCGCTGCAAACGTCGCTGACGATCGACTTTCTGCTGTTCAACTGTATGCTGGTGATGCTTGTACTGGTGGTCTATCTGTTCATCCAGAAGGATATCACTCACGTCATCATGGAGAAGCTGATCCCCGATCCGGATCTGTCGGTCGAAGCCGGAGATTACCGTAACGAGCTGGGCCAGGGACCGGAGAGCGACCGGCTGCTGCAAAGCGGAGGGTGGCTGGAGCTGCTCGATTCAGGCAAGCAGGTCATCCGCGTTATTGGAGATAAGCAGGATCAGACCCTGGGCTATGATGAGAACAGTCTGTTCCAGGGGCTGGAGAACCGCAGCGATCAGCCCTATTACTACTCCATTTCTCAAGTGGATAGTGACAGCGGAGTGGCCTGGCTGCTGCTCAAGATTCCCCGCGATGTGGTCAGCGTATCCATTAACAACGAAATGCTGTTGGCCTATCTGAATCATTCGGTGTTCTTTTATGTGTTTGTGGTCAGCGGGCTGATTCTGATGCTGATCTTTGTATATAGCTACTGGGTTTCCAGACGGATCAAGAAGCCCCTGCGGGTTCTAAATCTGGGAATGAACCGTATGATGGAAGGGCACTACAATACACGGATTGCCCTCTATGCGGAGACGGAGTTTCTGCGGATTGGCAATAGCTTCAACTATATGGCGGATGTCATTGAGCGGACTACGGAGGAGAAGCGGCAGGCCGAGAAGAGCAAGCAGCGGCTGATGGTCGATCTGTCACATGATCTGAAGACACCGATTACCAGTATTCAGGGTTATGCACAGGCGCTGATCGAAGGACGGGTTACGGACCCTGAACGGCAGACCAAATACCTGAATTACATTTATACCAAATCCGTACAGGTGACGAAGCTGATTCAGCATATGCTGGACCTGCTCAAGCTGGATTCACCGGATTTCATTCTTCGCGTGGAGCGGCTGGAGCTGGGAGATCAACTGCGGGAGATTATTGCCGACACTTACGGGGAAATTGAGCAAAAAGAGTTCCAGCTACAGCTGCAGCTGCCTGAAGAGCAGGTGTATGCCCATTATGATCCGGAGCTGTTCGCAAGCGTGATCAACAATCTGATCTCCAATGCGCTGGCCTATAATCCTGAAGGGACACGCATCCGTGTGACGGTCATTCCGGAGGACACGACTGTCCGGATTGAGATTGCAGATAATGGAGTGGGCATTCCCAAGGAGCTCTGGTCCACGATCTTCGATCCGTTTGTGCGGGGGGATGAAGCCCGGACGACAGCAAGCGGTGGGACAGGTCTCGGGTTATCCATTGCCAAAAAGAACGTAGAGAAGATGGGCGGTTCCCTGATGCTTGAGAGCCGGGAAGGGGAGCCGACGGTGTTCATGATCCGGATTCCCAGATAAATAACTTTCAGGAGGAATAATAATGAAGCAGGATACGTTCAAGGGGCTTGTGGAGATTTCTGACCGGGTAATTTCAAGTATAATCCGCTATGCAGTTACCGAAACACCGGGCATTGCCGGAATGTCCGGCAATCCGGTCAGCGGAAATCTGGCCCGGCGACTAAGCGGCAAAATTGGCACAAACGGGTTGTCTGTGGATGTTACGGATGAAGCCGTGGCGATTCAGCTGGATATCATTATTAACTACGGATACAAGATTCCTGAGGTATGCCAGATTCTTAAGGATAACGTCCATCAGGCCGTTGAGCATATGCTGGGTCTGTCTCCGCCTATCGTGAATATCAAGGTCGATAAGCTCGCTTTTCCCAACCTATAGATCTGTCTTCACGTCATCGGTATAGAAATCCTTCACGACCTTCCGGGCAGCCAGCTTGTTCTTCGAGTAGTTGATTCTATAGATGCAGGAATAGATGACATTTAGGACATATTCAAAGGCAATCTGCGAGGAAAAGGTGCCGATCTTGGCATGCTTCACTTCATCTTCAGGCACTTGGATACACAGGGTGCTGAGCTTGGCCAATTCCGTGCCGTGAGCTGCGGTGATGGTGATAAAGGGAATGCTGTTGCGCGTGAGGTACTTTGCCGCCTGCAAATTATTCGCTGATAACCCGTGATAGGTTAAGAAAATGGCACAGTCCTGCTGCGTAAGATTAACCGTATGATATTCCCACTCAGACAGCTCCGTCGCAATCACGGCGTATTTATTGATTTTGATTAATTTATTCTGGAAGCTCTTCGCCCGGATCTCGGAATCGCCCAGCGCATAGATGAAGATCTTGCCGGCCCGTTCAAGGATTTCAGCAGCCCCGGCTAACTGGGCATTCTCCAGAAAAGCAAAATTCTTCTCAATGGTTGCCTTCATTACTTCCGCAATTTCTTTGGCTACCTGAATGGGCGTTTCACCATGCTCAAACGGATAATTGACATCCACATTAGAAATGCTATGGACATCCATCTGGAACTCCCGGGCCAGCTTTAGAATGAATTCCTTATAGCCCGCAAGTCCGAGTTTATGCGTCAGGCGGTTAAGCGCCGAATGCGAGGTATAGGTGGCTTTGGCAAGCTCCTGTATGGACATCGGCAGTATACTTTCCTTATGGGTCAGGATATAGGCAGCAATGCTTCGTTCGTTGGGGGTAAAATGGTTCATTTCCTTTAATTGCAGCAGCAGCTTCATGACTAAGGTTCACCTCAAGAATTGAATTTCTAAGCTATAACAGACCCGGCTCTGAACATAATGTTCAAGGATTTACGCCGGTAAATACATATGAACGGATAATTGTACCGTTATGCCTGCTAAGTCTTCACGGCGGGTCTTTTTTTTCTATAATTAATGAAAGAGAATAGAAGAGGAGGAATTATGATGTTAACACTCGGCTATATCGGCAACGGCAAAAGCACCAACCGCTACCACCTTCCATTTTCCATGAACCGCGATCACCTGAAGGTCAAGACGATCTACGCCCGCACGCTTACGAAAGCGGAATGGCCCAGAGTGCCCGGGATTGAATACACGGACGATCTTGTATCCATGATGAATGACCCGGAGATTCAGCTGATTGTAGTATGCACCAACACCGATTCCCACTATCATTATGCCAAAATGGCGCTGGATCACGGCAAGCATGTTCTGGTGGAGAAGCCTTTCATGCTGACGGAAGAAGAAGCGGTCTCAATCTTTCGGTATGCCAAAGAGCGGAATCTTGTCATTCAGTGCTACCAGAACAGACGTTATGACTCGGATTTCCTCACCGCACAGCAGGTCATAGAATCCGGTAAGCTTGGAGATCTGCTGGAAGTGGAAATGCACTTTGATTACTACCGTCCTGAGGTTCCGGCTTCAACTCCATTCTCTAAGTACTACAGTTACTTGTATGGACATGGATGTCATACCATTGATCAGGTGTTGTCATACTTCGGCAAACCGGATACCATTCATTACGACGTCCGCCAATTGCTGGGACCGCAGCAGATGAATGATTACTTCGATCTGGATTTCTTCTACCCTTCGCTAAAAGTATCGGTTAAATCCAGCTACTTCCGGCTCAAAGAGCGGCCAAGCTTCGTACTCTACGGTAAAAAAGGTGTGTTCGTCAAGCAGACGAAGGACCGTCAGGAGGAGCATTTGAAGTTATTTTATCTGCCTAAGGGACATAGTGACTTCGGTATTGACCTGCCGGAGCATTATGGTATTCTAACGTATCTCGATGATGAGGGCAAGTACCATGAAGAGAAGGTCACCTCAGCCAAAGGCGATTATGCCAGGGTGTATGACGGGATCTATGATTCCATCGTCCTCGGCACAAATAAAGTGATTAAGGATGAAGAGACCATAGGCGTTATGCAGATTCTGGAGCAGGGAATGAAGGGGTGCCGCTAAATGAACTTGGGAATAGCCGGAGCCGGAATGATTGTCAAGGATCTGCTCAGCTTCATCGGAGAGATTCCGGGAATATCACTGACAGCCGTGTTCGCCAGACCCGGCAGGGAAGACGCTCTGCAGGAGCTGCAGAACCAGTACGGGATAGCCAGGCTCTATACAGATTACAGCGCCATGCTTCAGGATACAGACGTTGATACTATATATGTGGCATTGCCGAATCACCTGCATTATGCCTTCACCAAGGAGGCGCTGCTTAGCGGCAAGCATGTCATCTGCGAGAAGCCGTTTACGTCCAATCTGGCGGAGTTTCTGGAGCTGAAAGAGATCGCTGAGCGAAGGGAGCTTATCCTGGTTGAAGCCATCTCGAATCAATATTTGAACAATGTCGTGGCGGTGAAAGAGCAGCTGGCTGGTCTCGGTTCCATTAAAATGGTGACGTGCAATTATTCGCAGTATTCTTCCCGTTATGATGCTTTCAAACGCGGTGAGATTCTGCCTGCATTCAATCCGGAGATGTCCGGCGGCGCCTTGATGGACATTAATATCTACAACATCCATCTGGTCCTCGGGTTCTTCGGAAGTCCACTGTACGTGGAATACCGGGCGAACATGGAACGGGGAATCGATACGTCGGGAATGCTGCTGCTCGACTATGGTAATTTCAAATGCGTCTGCATTGGTGCCAAAGACAGCACAGCTCCTGGTGCAGTGAACATTCAGGGGACGGAGGGGTACATTCAGATCAATGGTTCTGCGAATGGATGCGACTCCTACGATTACGTCCTTAACCGGGAGAAGCCCGTCCGCGTGGATCGCAAGGATCACCCCCACCGGATGTATGACGAATTCCTTTACTTCGAACGATTCATCCGAGAGCAAGACAGAAAGACGGCCGCGGAAATGCTCGCACACAGTGAGCGGGTGATGCGGGTTATTGAACAGGCGAAGGCCAGCGCCGGGCTTGTGTTTGGATCAGATCGCGGATAATAAAGAGCAGGGCTTCTTCCGGTTGGGGGAAGCTCTGTTCTTTTGTTTATCTTTTCAGAGGAATGATATACAATTATTAACAAATGCCTAAAGGATGTGGACATAATGAATCTGGACAGAATTAGTGAAATTGCTCTTAACACAATGAGTCACCGGAAATCTCATCTGCAGAGAGAGACGGGGTTCGTCTATTATCATTGTCAGCGGGTAGCCAAGATTGCTCTAAGCTTAAGAAAAGAATTGTTCCCGGATGAAGGTACAATGGACGATATCATGTATGTTGCCTCAATCTTCCATGACGTTACCAAAGGAATTGAACCCCACCAGGAGACCGGCTCTGTTCTGGTCAAGTCACTGCTGAAGGATGAATGCTCCCTGGAGCAGCTGGAATTCATATCTGATATTATTGCATTACATAATATTCGCAATCATGAGGAGCTCCCGTACTACATAAAGCTTGTACAAGATGCTGATATGCTGGATCATTTCGGAACCATGGATATATGGATGAAATTCTTCCATAGTGCGCATGAAGAGGAGAATGTATGGGATACTATCCGGTTCTGGGAGAGTGAAGAGTTCGATAATTATCTTAAGAAGTCACGAGGTCAGCTGAATTTCGACCGCTCGAAGCAAATTTTTGATACTAAGCTGAAGTTTGAGCTGCAGTTCCAGGAACGTTTCAAGGCAGAGTGCAATGGAGAAGTAGATTTCAACTAACGAAGCAGATAAAACAGCAGGTACCCCGGAAAATTTTCCACAGGTGCCTGCTTTTTTATGGCTGTAGACAACAATGTTGTATGTTTTACAACTTTGATTCATGGGTAACCGGGTGTTTGGGAAGATTGTTGTATAAAATACAAGAATAATCCTGCTAAGTCGCTTAAATAGGGTGAAATCCTGCCTTTTATACAACAATTTTGGATTTGGGCTGATATTACGAGGGAAATGTTGTATTCTGTGCAGGATTTTATGAAAGTCACCAGATCTCTGCTACAGAAAGTCGATGATTCAAGGAATTTTGCAGGAAATAATTAACTTATTGTCGAATTTACTGGTTTGGGCTAATCCGGCGTACAGCCAGGGGCAGCTTACATACAATGGGGGAAGGAATTCGAACAACTATGAAAAAGATTGTATTACTGCTCACTACACTACTGCTGATGATCGGGCTGGGTTATCCGGGAGGCACCGGACAGGCAGCGGCAGCCGCAGCACCGAAGTACACGGAGATTTCCACATTTGTGGACGGGACACTTATGATCTCGGCATCCAAGTCTGTACTCGTCAATGGTTTGGCTTATGTACCTGTGAAGCTGCTGAATCAGATTCCCGGCTTTACCGTTGCTACCGCAGCCTCTGTTGTGACCCTCACCGGAAGTAAGGGAAGCGCAAAGTTGAACAAGGACAACTCCATACTCTACAAAAACTCCAACTATGTCGCGTTCAAAACACTGCTTAAGCTTGGAGCCATAGACGGCAAATATGCCACCAGTTCGTATTCGCTGTTCATCTGGAGTACGGAAGAAGGCAAAATAAAGAGCAACAGTATGCTCTACGCCATCAGCAAGCTGCCAGGAACAATGGGCCAGGCTGTGGGCAAGAAGGTCTATCTATATGCACATCCCGGCAGCCACTGGGTGACAGATGTTCAATACGCGGATGATACCAATACTTCTACGATCACCATGCTGAGTGAAGCTGGACTAACCTGGACGCTGGATCTGGACGACAGTGAGACCGACACTTTGTACACGGAAGAGAATCTCTTTGCTTTCAAAGAGAATTTCAACGGTGATTCGGCATGGGCTGTAAATGCAAAGATTCCGGACAGTCCTTTTAACAAAAAGTTGTCAGAATTCCCCCACTTCTAAAGTGGCTGGATGAATGACAACGGTTTGGACTTGGATTTTAAAGGGATTTCGGTTATGCTAGGGAAAGCGAATGTATGTTCCTGCAATGGTCTTGGCCGATTTGTTCGTGGATTGCGTCCATGGTTGATTTGGCCAGCTGGAACTTTGTTCTATTTTGCGGACTCGCCTTCGGGTTGAACAGCAAATCGAAGGCGCACCACGTACATAGGAGGCCTTCTTGTGCTCAAAGCATTCAAATATCGCCTGGAACCCACAACACAGCAGGCGGAACTATTCGCCAAAACCTTCGGCTGCGTACGCAAAGTCTACAATCTCATGCTCCATGACCGCATCGAATCGTACCAAAAGCATCAAGAAACTGGTGAGAAAATCAAGTTCAAGGCACCCGCGCAATACAAAAATGAATTTCCCTTTCTTAAAGAAGTCGATAGTTTGGCTCTGGCTAATGCGCAACTCCACCTGAATACCGCCTACCGCCACTTTTTCCAGCAGCCCGCCTCTGGTTTCCCCAAGTGGAAATCCCGCAAAAATCCCGTTCAATCCTACACCACGAATAATCAAAAAGGAACGATTGCAATTCAGGCGGGTCGCTATCTGAAGCTGCCCAAAATGAAGCCGGTACGTATCAAACTACATCGACAACCGGAAGGGGTGATCAAGTCAGCGACGATCTCCCGCACCGCATCCGGCAAGTACTTTGTCTCCCTGCTGTGCGAAACGGACATTCCGCCCAAACCCCAAACGGGTTCGGTGATCGGGATTGATCTCGGTCTTGCGCATTTTGCAATTTTCTCGGATGGAACAAAGGTACCGAATCCGAGAGTTCTCGCCCAAACCGCCGCTACCCTAGCGAAAGCGCAGCGCAAACTATCGCGCCGGGCGCAGCAGGCGAAGAAGGACGGACATCTGCTCAGCGAGAGCCGCAACTACCAGAAGCAGCGAATTCTGGTCGCCAAGCTGCATGAAAAAGTGGCCAACCAACGAAATGACTTTCTGAACAAACTCAGCACGGATCTCGTCAACAACCACGATGTGATCAGTGTGGAGTCGCTGAATGTCAAAGGGTTGGTTCGGAATCGCAGACTTGCCCGGTCGCTTCATGACGTCTCGTGGTCAAGCTTTCTATCCAAACTGACCTATAAAGCGGCGTGGTACGGCAAACAAGTCGTACAGGTGGACCGCTGGTTTCCTTCGAGCCAGCTGTGCTCGGCTTGTGGGCATCCAGGCGGGAAGAAGGCGCTCCACATCCGGGAATGGAGCTGCCCCAGCTGCGGTGTCCACCATGACCGTGACGTCAATGCGAGCTTGAACATTCGAACCGAAGGGCTTCGCCTGCTGCAAGGCACAGGAGTGCGTTAACTGGACCCCGAACCGCAGGGACTGCGGGGATCGCTTGGGTAGGGCGCTGAGCAGATGCGAAGGGAGGAAAAGCCGCTCCCTCCATTTGCTTAAGCGCGCAATAAATCTGACCGCTGCTCACGGATGTACGCCGTTTTGAGCAAGTCCGGGTTGTTTCCAAGAAGCCGCCACCTCTATAGGTGGGGGTAGTTCACGAATCCTAGAACAGCTTATCCCAGCAGTGATGCCGTATGGGCTGCTATCCGGGATGAGCGGATCATTACCGACATGACGTTTGAACAAGTCTATCTGTCATGGGGAGAGCCCGACAGCTACAACGAAGATTTGGGATATATCGTATACGGCCATCAATATCTGTATTTCGTTAATAACAAGCTGAAATATTATTATGAGCTGTAGATGATTGCGCCTAAGTCATTCGTAAATGGTACTACACTGAAAAAGCCTCACTGTTGAGGCTTTTTCTTTTGAAATATAAAACTAAGAATTCTGCAGGGACTGGTTGAATTTCAACCTTTGTTCATACCCATGAATATAGTTGAAGCCTGAGTGAGTTAACTCACCTGAATTAGCATAACCGGCTTCGTGAATATGGGTCAGGGTAATCTTGAAATCTCTTTCGTCCATACCTATTTGATTGAAGCGGGGTTCCTTCTCTTCTTCAAGCAACTTCAGAATCTGATATACCGGGTCCGTACGTAGCAATTCATTCAGCTTCCTTCCTGTAAGCAATATGGCTTTAGCATATGCACAAGGAGGGATGTTGGTGACCAACTAATACTAAGAAGGGGGCAAATAAATGAATGATTCGATCACTCTATTGCCAAGAGACAAACACGATTTTGAACGGGTACACGATCTGAAGAAGCTGGATAAACAGGACCTCATTCCATTAATCCCGGAGTTGTTACAATGGCTGCAGGATATAAACTGGCCGATAGCAAAAGAAGTGGCCAATTTGTTGCTGTCGGTTCCTAAAGAGACGGTTCCATACGTAGCGGAGGTTCTAAACGGAGGAGATGGCATATGGAAGGCATGGTGCCTGCAGTGTTATGTTAGCCAATTGCCTGAGGAATTCAGACATCCATTAGAGAAGCAGATTCAGCGAATAGCCTATAACCCAACCAAGGGTGAGGAACTTGAAGAAGTCCATATTACAGCAAGAGAATTGCTCAAGGATTTCAGCTGAATTCCTTGAGCAATTGTAATTATTGCATACCGTGGCCCGTAATCGTCTTTGTCTCCAGACATTCCGCAATACCATATTCCCCGTATTCTCTGCCAAGCCCTGACTGTTTGTAACCGCCGAAGGGGGCTTTCATTTCCGGGCTGGCACCATTAATGCTCACAACACCTGCAGCAATTCTGGAGGCAACCCGGTTGGCCTGATCCAGGTCCGTGGAATGCACATAGGCCCCAAGCCCATAGTTGGTGTTATTGGCGATAGCAATCGCTTCTTCCACGGTCTTATAGGTGAGAACCACTAATACGGGTCCGAAGATTTCCTCTCTGGCAATCGTCATGTCCTCCGTAACATTAACGAACAGGGTGGGTTTAACGAAATATCCATGTTCTAATCCCGCAGGCCGGCCGATACCTCCGGTCACCAATTCAGCACCTTCATCGATCCCTGTCTGAATATAACGCTGTACGTTCAGGAACTGCTTCTCCGTAACAATAGGGCCAAGCACCGTGTCTTCCTCCCAGGGATTGCCGACCTTCACTGCCCCGATAGCTGATTGTGCCAGCTGCTTCACCTCCTGGAGACGATGCTCCGGGACAAGAAGGCGTGTACCTGCTACGCAAGCCTGCCCATTATTCATAAATCCTTGAGCTACTGCTACTGGAATCACTTTGGTGTAATCGACATCATCCAGAATTATGTTAGGTGACTTACCGCCGAGTTCCAACGTAACCCGTTTCAGCATTTCTGCTGCACCTTTCAGGATTTCTTTGCCGACACGGGTCGATCCGGTAAAAGAAATAAACGCAACATCCGGATTGCGGGTGAATTCAGCACCCACGGTATGACCGTAACCATTCACGACATTAATGACTCCTTTGGGGAGTCCTGCATGGTGGAAGGCTTCCGTAATTCTTTCGGTCTGCAGGGCACTAAGCTCACTCGGCTTGATGACAACCGTACATCCCGCAGCAATGGCAGCCGCAAGCTTCGCCGTGATTTGTGAATAACTTGCATTCCAGGGCGTAATGATCCCGACGACACCGGCAGGCTCAGAGACTACCTTGGCAGAAGCGATATAACGGACAAACTCAAAGTTGTCCAGCGCCTGCTTCGTATCGAGGAAATTAGCGGCAGCCAGCTTCACGCGGCCGATGGCTGATTTTGTCGGGGCGCCATATTCCATAATATTCGCTTCCGCCATTGCATCCATATTCGCCAGTACAGCATCATGCAGCCGCTGCAGCATTTCACTACGCTCTTCCACAGAAGTCTGAGAGAAAGTTGCAAAAGCTTCCTTAGCCGCAGCAATAGCCAGTCGGGCATCCTCTTCATTACCGAGTACAACCTGACCTATCACTTTTTGGGTAGCCGGGTTGATCAGCCGCTGAATCTCCTTCCCTTGCGGTTCGATATACTCGCCATTCACATACATGCGATCCAATGTAAACATGTAGACATTCTCCTGTTCTTAAGATGGGATAGTATGAAGACGAGGAAATAATATCACGATAAGTAATCAAAGTAAACAAAAAGAGCATAAAGTGTCTATATTGTTTATTTTGTTTCTTGCTATGTGATTTTCATGTATAATGGGTTCACTGGCCAACAGGAGGAAAAAACAGTATGTCCTTAGACCCAAAGAAGTCCCAGGCGCAAAGCAAGCTATTGAAAAAAATCATTCCAGCCGTTATGAAGGATGGCTTCCAGCAGCTGAAAATGGAAGAAATCGCGAAGCTGATGGATGTCAGCCGTGCGACTATGTACAAGCATTTCTCCTCCAAAGAAGAGATCATTACTGGTGTAGTGTACATTTTTGTGGACTACATAGATCAATTGAAGCTTCCTTCCGTGCAGGTGGAGGAAGAATTCCTCGGGGTTTCTTTTCAGCAGCTGTTTGAGCAGTCAATTTCGCTCGCCGGTAAAATATCTGAGGTGTTCCTGAAGGAGCTGCAGAGCGCTTACCCGGAGCTGTCCGACAGCCTGAGGTCGGCATTATTGCAGCGCGAGCAGCAATCGCTGGAATTCTACCGCCATGGTATAGACAAAGGCATATTCCAGCCGCTCAACGAAAGGTTCATTCTGCTTCAAGATGAGCTGCTGCTGCGCGAGATTATGAATACGAAATATTTACTGCAGAATCAGACCTCCATTCAGCAGGTACTGACGGACTATTATCACTTCAAGAAAATCCAGCTGTTCCGCCCGGAGAAGATGGGGCTCATCGATGATCATCTGATCATTCCGGTCATTAATCATGTCGCAGAGAAATACAATCGTACACTGTAGGAGGACAATATGCAGCTAATTCACCCAAAAGATATCCAAACTCAAATCGACCGGTTCACCGGTCAGGACCTTTATATACACCTGGAGCTCACAACTGGTGCTTATGCCAGTCACATTGACAGTTCGCGTCCGCCGGGATCGGCGTTCATCAGTAATGCACTTATCCGCTACACGCACGGCTCGATTTCGGGAACAGGTCCTTACCGGGTCGGCCTGAAGACAGAGCAGGGCTGGATTTATGCCGAGGGGCTTACCCATGTGGATGAGAACGAAACTGAGAGGCTAATCCTGGCCGGACATGATAATCAAGGCAAGCTGATTGTGGCGCTGCAGCTTAGCCGGAACCCTTTTTAATGCAAATGGAGGATCAAGCAACCGTGAATAGCAGACCTATGGACAATAAGAAGATCTTAGTTGTACTTCCCCATCCCGATGATGAGGCGTACTTTGTATCCGGAACCTTGGCTATGTACATTGAAGAAGGGGCTGAGGTTACTTATGCTTGTCTGACACTCGGCGAGATGGGCCGCAACATGGGGGTTCCTTTAATCGCGAACCGGGTTACCCTGCCGGTGATCCGTAAGGAGGAGCTCGCCGCGTCCTGTCAGGCAATAGGAATTCAAGACTTAAGAATGCTCGGCTTCCATGATAAAATGATCGAGTTCGAAGACCCGGATCTGCTGGATAGTCAGATTATGAAGCTGATTCAGGAGCTGGCTCCGTCGCTAGTCATTACCTTTTATCCGGGGTACAGCGTTCATCCTGATCATGATGCCACCGGCGCTGCTGTTATTCGCACCATTGCCCGGTTACCTCTGACAGAAAGGCCAGTTGTACATTGCTCCGCTTTCTCTAACAATCATGAGAAGATGATCGGGAAAGCGGATGTAACTATAGATGTGACCTCATTCCTCGCTGTGAAGATTAAGTCTATTCTATCGCACAGCTCCCAGTTCCAAGCAGACAAGCTTCTTGGCGGCCGTGATATAACAGATGATATTATCCGTAGCAAGTTCGGCATAGAACGGTTCTGGACCTATTCATTCGAGGAGCATGATACGACTAAACGGATTGGAGAATTGCTGTGTGCGCAGACATAAGTGCTAAGTACATAGAACAAGTTTCCGTTACCGAACCGGACTATATTGCCGTTAATCTCGAAGATGCAGTGAATTATGTGATGAATTTAGCTCGATAGGAGTGTTACTGATGGCAGAACAACAAGTGTACATACGGTTCCCTGAGGATACAGATGCTGTTGAGCTGACGGCGATGTACAAGCGCAACCGGGAGTTTTTTGAGAAACATTCGCCTGATGTACCTGAGGAGTTCTATACAGAAGAGTACCAGCGCGACAAGATTGCACAGTATAAGGAAGACAGGGCAGAGGACGAAAGATACGATTTTCTGGTATGTCACAAGGCAGATCACCGGATTATCGGCACCGTAGGGTTGTCTTTTGTGGTGCGGGGACCGCTGCAGAGCTGCATGATCGGGTACAGCCTGGATAAGGATTATAACGGAAGAGGCTACATGACTGAGGCTGTGAAGCAAGTAGTACACTATGCCTTCGAGGAGCTGAAGTTCCACCGGATCACAGGGGAAGCTTCCCCCGGTAATCCCGGATCAATCCGTGTGCTGGAGAATGCCGGGTTCCACAAGGAAGGAATTGCCCAGCGCAACGTGAAGATCAAGGGAGTATGGGAGGATCATCAGATTCTGGCCATTCTCAATCCGTCAGATCTTATCTAACAGAAGCAATGCAGTCATAGCATTCATAATCTTAATTCCGGAGGTTCATCTATGAGTCAGCGTTTGTGTATTACCCGTTCGATGCAGGAAGGCAATGCAGAGCAAGCCATTACATTGGAAGAGTGCACACAGTATTTTGCAGACAAACCCGATTTCTCGTACTCGCAAGTCTTAACGGTAAAAGGACCCGAGAGCACGATGTCCATTGAGGGTGACTTTTTCATGTGGAGCTATGAAGGGATGGAGTTTCCTTTCCGGTTGTACATGGGAGATCTGTACGTAGCCCTTTCCACAGAAGCCATAGTTCCTGTAATGCTCGAGGTTGCCACCGCCCTGCGGGCTGACGTGGTTGAAGGGTAGCTTGGGGAAAGTTCAGGTTAATCTGTTTATTACACATTAAGTAACCCCTGGTGATGTTATATTTATCCAATGAGTACGGCACATTTAGGGGGCAATAGAATGAATACCTATCAGACGATCGAAAATGCGTTGCACGAGATGTTAACCGATTTTGTTGAGAATGGACCGTTTACGGGATTAGCTATAGGCATTGTTAAAGATAACGAGGTTATCTTCACAGGTGAGTATGGAGCAGCCAATGTGGCGACGGGTGAGCCAGTGGATAGCAGCACTTTATTTCATCAAGCCTCCGTCTCCAAAACATTCGTAGTTACAGCGGTTATGCAGCTGGTGGAACGCGGACAGGTAGAGCTGGATTCGCCCGTCAAGAACTATCTTCCTTATATCAAAATGGAGGATGAACGTTATCTTCAGATTACTGTAGGGCAGCTGCTCAACCATACCTCCGGCATGCCGGATGAAGAGGATTATGCCTGGGACCGGCCTGAATACGATGAAGAGAGTCTCGAACGGTACGTGAAAAGCGTCAGCCGTCACAAGCTGCTGAGCGAACCCGGCACTCATTTTGCTTATAGTAATATCGCTTATGAGATTCTGGGGGATTTGATCGCCAAGGTCAGCGGTCTGAGCTTTGAGCAGTATATGAATGAGCATATTCTTGAACCGGCGGGGATGACATCCAGTTCATTTCTGAAGCAGGAGGTGGAAAGTGCTCTGGCCGCTCCTCATGTGCTGAAGAATTCAGCAGGGTACGGCCCCGCCGTAAGTGAGGTGTTTCCATACAACAGGGCGCATGCCCCCAGTTCCACGCTGTATACCAATGCCCAAGATATGTGCCAATATTTGCTGATGCAGCTGAGCCAGGGGAAGGCCAAGGACCGGTATAACGCCTTACAGCCCGGCAGCTATGATCTGATGTGGAATCCTACTATGGCTACAGGCTGGGGCCCTGAGCATGAGCAGGTCGGGCTGGGCTGGTTCCTGGGTGAGTATAAAGGGTCCCGGATTCTCTCGCATTCCGGATGGGATACCGGCTTTCTGAGTGACCTGATCCTGTTCCCGGATGACAATATAGGCATCTCTATAATGACCAACTGTGACTATGTATGGCTTGGCAGTGCAACCTATCCAATTCTTGATCTGCTGCTGGGTTCGGATATTAGTCAGCTCAAGCAGTCGATGGCACATCTTGTTGCCGAAGCTGCTGTAACGAATGGAATCGATAAAGCACTTGAAGAATACCAGCGTATCAATAGTTTGGAGCAAGACAAGTATTATTCCGCAGATTTTGAATTTGTGCGTGTCTCCGATACCTTAAGCTGGAGGGGTCACCATGAAGAAGCTATCCGCGTTCTTACCTGTGCTGCCGCAATCTTCCCTGATAGTGAATCTGTTTCAGGAAGATTGAAGGGGCTTATGGCAGAAGCATAGACGTTTTGCAGATACTTAATAAGAACCTATCAAGGCTCCGCCGACAGTCAGAAGGACTGCGGAGGAGCCTTTTTATAAGATTCTATAGTTGCTGCACTGAATCCATACGCCGCCAGCCCATGTACACCAGAGACAGAGCAACAACGGTGAGGATGATCCCCAGTACCCGGAATCCACCGAAGCTGAACTGATTCCCCATCACGATGCCGATCAGCAACGAAGAGAGGATGGTCCCGAAGTATCTGGACGTACTGAATAATCCGGAGGATACGCCGATAATGTCTTTGGGGGAACTGTTGAACAAGGCGGCTTGCATCGCGACATTGTTCAATCCGTTACTGATTCCGAAGGCCGCCAGAGCGAGGCATATGCTGATCAACGGAGATGACGGATTAAACATCACGATCCATACTGATCCGAGTGTCATAAGGATTGCGGATACTACCATGGCGGGCCTTGGACCTGATACATCAATCCATTTCCCAGCCAGCGGAGAGACAACCAGTGAGCATAAACCCAGACTTAACATAAGAATTCCCGTGTGGAACTCGCTGACATGACGAACCAGCTGCAGGTAAGACGGCAAGCCGAAAAAGACAGAATAAAACAGAAGATTAACCAGCATGAACTGGAGATTGACCCAGGTCAGCGCCGGATAGCTCGCGAAAGTCCGCAGCGGAATAAAAGGTGACTTTGCGCTGAGCTCATGCCGCACGAAGAATGCAAGTAGAACAAGTCCGGCAAGTCCGGCTATAACATTGAATAAGGAGACATGTCCGGAGGATTTGGCAGACAGCAGTTGAGCTAGCAGGGCAACCAGACCTACAGAGAATAGCAGAATACCAGCTACATCCATACGGTTCATCCATTGGCGCATAGACAGCTTATTGGCAGCGGCCGCCAGCGGCTGGTCCTTAGGAATAGTCCTCCAGGCTAACACAAAGCTTGCCGTCACAAAGGGAACATTGATGAAGAAGATGGACGACCAGCCCCATAAGTGAATCAGTACCCCTCCGATAAAAGGCCCAATGGCTGCGGCTCCCGATGTGAACATAGACAGAACAGACAGTGCGGTAGCCTGCTTCTCCGTAATATGCACCCGTACAATAGCCATTCCTACCGCCACCACCATACTGGTTCCAACGGATTGAACAATCCGGAATACGATCAGCCACCCGAAGCCCGGGGCCAAAGGAGCTAATATAGAAGCAACGAAGACAATAACCAGCCCGGTAAGAAAGATGGTCCTGCGTCCGAATATATCACTGGCTTTGCCCATGACAGGTTGAGCAACCGCGCTGGCAATATAGAATGAGAAGATAATCCAGGAGACTACGGTGTAATCAAGCTGAAACTGATGCTGTAATCGTGGTATAGCCACAGAAACCATCGAAGAGTTGAGCGGGTTTAGCAGGATTCCCAGCCCGACGGATATCATTAACCACCAGCTGCGGGTATTCATTGTAATTTCCCCCTATCATTGCGTTAGGGATATCGTACTTGAATTGGATTATTTACTCCAACGCATTTTATGTTATGATTTCATAGACTTGAGGGAATGAATGGAGGCGGGTTATGGAACTTCTTCAATTGCAATATTTCATCGCAGTGGCCCGTTTGGAGCATATGACCGAGGCTGCGCTTACGTTGCATGTGACTCAGTCCTCACTCAGCAAGACCATCCAGCGCCTGGAAGAGGATCTTGGGGTTCCCCTGTTTGACCGGACCGGGAGGAAGCTGCGCTTAAATGAGTCCGGCAGCAGATTCCTTCCGCGTGCGGAGAAAGCCTTGTTTGAATTGGAACAGGGGAGGCAGGAGCTTAGAGATCTGTCCAGCCTGGAGCCGGATACACTTGAATTAGCCGTCACCACCGCAAGCACATTGCCTAATATCCTCCGGGAATTCCGCAAAAAGCTGCCGGCTGTCCATTTTCACGTACAAATGCTGTCCATGCAGGAGATGATTACCCTTCTTCGAAGGGGAGAGGTCGATTTCTGTTTGTCCTCACCTCCGGTATGGGGAGAAGAGATGGAGTGTCAAATCGTCTGCACCGACCCTATCTATGTTGCCGTTCCAGCGGGGCACCGTTTGGCAGGCCGCCAGAGCGTATCCCTAATAGAGCTCAAGGATGAATGGTTTGCCGGTGTCACAAGAGGCTACGGGATTCGTGATTTGGTGGACTCCGTATGCCAATCCGCAGGATTTACCCCAAAGTATGTGTATGAAGGGGATGAACCGGCAAGGCTCGTCGCCCTGGTGGAAGCCGGAATCGGCTTAGCCTTCATACCCGGCACGGCCAAGAATGCCCAGGATAATATAGTGTTGATCCCTGTTGAGGATCAGGGCCTGGTCAGGGAAATCGCCTTGTTATGGCATAAGAGCCGCTACATTTCACAGGCTGGACGGATATTCCGTGACGTCGTTATTGAATATTTTGATGGAAACAATGAAGAATGAAGGGGGCTGTGAGCCATGGATATTAATCAAGCTGAACATAAGCGCGTGCTAGTTGTATTTCCGCATCCCGATGATGAAGCCTTCGCTGCTGCAGGGACCCTGGCAAAGTACATAGACAGTGGTGCCGGGGTGACCTATGCCTGTCTGACCTTAGGGGAGATGGGACGGAACATGGGAATCCCGCCATTCGCGAACCGGGTTACTTTGCCGGAGATCCGCAAGGAAGAATTGATAACCTCCTGCCGTGCGATTGGCATACAGGATTTAAGAATGCTTGGTTTCCACGATAAAATGATCGAATTCGAAGACCCGCAGCTCCTGGATAATACACTGCTGGCACTGCTCGAGGAATTGACCCCGTCACTCGTCATTACCTTTTATCCCGGCTATAGTGTCCATCCCGATCACGATGCCACCGGAGCCGCTGTCATCCGGGCGGTCGGCAGGCTCCCGTCTGCGAGGCGGCCAATAGTTCACTGCATTGCGTTCTCCAGCAACCATGAGCAGATGATCGGCCCGGCGGATGTGAACGTAGACGTGACTGCATTCCTAGCGAAGAAAATGGCCTCGATTCAGGCCCACCGTTCGCAATATCAAGCGGCGGAGCTTGTGGGAAGCCGGGAGCTGACTGCGGAGGAGATTCAAACCCGATTCGGACGGGAATCCTTTTGGACCTACCGGATGGAATAAGTGCTACAATAATAATGTTAATGCACTAAGGCGTCGGGAGGGCAGGCCATGAACAAAGAAGAACAGGTCCTGATGAATTTCAGGGATTTATTTAACAAGCTGAGCTGGCTGAATAAATCCAAGATGGAAGAGAGTCTTAAGGGGTACAAGCCCTCTGAGGTACATTGCATCGAATATATCGGGCAAAATGCGGATTCCAACGTGACCATACTTGCGGAGCATTTTTATATGACTAGAAGTGCTATAAGCAAAATAACCAAGAAGCTCATGGAAAAGGGCTATATCGAAAGCTACCAGAAGCCGGATAATAAGAAAGAAATCTATTTCAGGCTTACGAAGCAAGGGGAAGCGGTCAGCAAAGTCCATGAGGAGCTGCACCAGGAATTCCGCGAGCGGGATAAAGCTGTATTCGAGCAGGTAACAGAGGAGCAATATGACAACATGCTTGGCTTCATTGAGAAGTATAGCAGGCATTTGGATGTAGAAATCACAAAACTCGGTACAGCTTTGAAATCGGAATGAATTGAATACTGATAATGAAACCTCAGGCAGCCGGGCTCTTTCGAGAACGGTTGTCTTTTTTATTGTATTTTTGTTGACGAGGAAACAAAAATGCAGTAGGATGATTATGTTTCCTAGGAAACATAATCATGACGTTTGAGGGGAGAATTACATGTTCAAATCCAGATCACACTCTACACAGAACACAGAACAAACCGTAGACAGACACGCTTTAATCTTCGGCCTTATCTCTGTATTTCTGTGCGGAATAGGCTTCACTATCATAGCGCCTGTCGTTCCATTCTTAGTGCAGCCGTATACCGATAATCCGGGAGAACAAGCGGTAATGGTTACGCTGCTGACCTCCGTTTATGCATTTTGCGTATTTTTTGCGGCCCCGGTACTTGGAGCACTAAGCGACAAATACGGCCGCCGTCCATTGCTCTTAATATGCTTGTTAGGTTCTGCGATCGGGTACTTTATTTTTGGTATAGGAGGAGCCCTGTGGGTACTGTTCGCCGGTCGGATCATAGAAGGTATAACAGGCGGGAGCATCAGCACGATCTTTGCCTATTTTGCAGACATTATTCCACCGGAGCAAAGAACCAAATACTTTGGCTGGGTGAGTGCGGTCGTAGGTGCAGGCACCATCATTGGCCCGAGTGTAGGCGGATTACTTGCCAAGTTTGGCTATGCTGTACCGATGTATTTTGGAGCGGCCATTACTTTATTGAATGTTATCTACGGATTCTTCTACATGCCGGAGAGTCTGAGCAAGAATAATAGACTGCAAGAGATTACCTTTGTTAGACTGAATCCATTCTCACAGCTGGCCAGTCTGCTCTCCATGAAAAACTTGAACAGGCTGCTTATTTCCGCCTTCCTGCTCTGGATACCTAATGGATCTATGCAGGCTGTGTTCTCACAATTCACAATGGATTCCTTCAGCTGGAAACCGGCAATCATCGGACTAATGTTCTCCATTATGGGTTTTCAGGATATCCTGTCGCAAGGCTTCATCATGCCCAAGCTTCTGAAGAAATTAAGTGATCAGCAGATCGCCGTACTTGGAATGGTCTCGGAGATTATAGGCTATGGGTTCATTGCCGTCTCGTCACTCTTAGCGTTCTATCCGCTTTTCATCGTTGGAATGTTCATCTTCGGCTTTGGTGATTCGATCTTCGGGCCTTCGTTCAACGGGATGCTATCCAAGTCTGTCGATTCGAGTGAACAAGGGAGGATTCAAGGCGGCAGCCAATCGATTCAGGCGTTGGCCAGGATGATCGGGCCTCTCATTGGGGGGCAAATCTATGTCTCACTTGGACATTCCGCGCCTGCTGTTATGGGGATCATCCTAATCGCAGCGGCAATACCTGTTCTATACAAGAGAACGCATGTAACAATGTAAAATGTCTTGCAGCCCCGCCAATCGGCGGGGCTGCTTGTTCTTCCCATATAATTATGGTATAACTTATTACAAGTCATTTAATAAGTGGTGATTGAGGTGCAGGTCGGCCGATTACTCTACAAGAAAAGGCAGGAACAAACAATGAACCAGAAAGAAAGAATGCTTGCAGGTCTCCCTTATAAAGCTTGGCTGGATGGATTAACGGAAGAGAGAACAGCTGCCAGACTGATGGTCCATCAGTTCAATCTGCTCCGTCCTGATGAAGAAGAGGAGAGAGCAGCACTGATCCGGAAGATTATCGGCAAGACAGGAGAGGTAATTCATATCGAAGCGCCCTTCCACTGCGATTATGGAACCAACATCTCTGTGGGGAATAATTTCTATGCTAATTTCAACTGTACTATTCTTGATGTCGGCAGAGTCGTCATCGGTGATAATGTCATGTTTGCTCCGAATGTATCGCTCTATACCGCAGGACATCCCGTCCATCCCGATTCCCGGAATTCAGGCTATGAATATGGGATCGCTATAACGATCGGCAATAATGTCTGGATCGGCGGCAACGTGATCGTGAATCCGGGCGTAACCATAGGTAACAATGTAGTGATCGGGGCTGGCAGCGTGGTGACCAAGGACATTCCCGATAACGTGATAGCAGTAGGCAGCCCATGCAGAATTATCCGTGAGATCACCGAGGAAGACCGGAAATTTTATTATAAGGATAGAGAATTTGATGTTACGGATTACTAAATAAGCACATAAGTAGCTCTCAGCGGTCCATGCACACCCACCACGAGTTTCATTTCGATATCGGCGGAATTGGAGGGGCCGGAGATGAAATTAATTGATGAGCCCACCGGCTCACCGGCTTGAATTCTCCGGTTAAACGCTGCTGCTGCCTGAGTAGAACGGAGCACAAGCCTCTGCCGCTCAATCACCGCAATATAATGGGCAGGCAGGAAGTGAAGGGAGCGGCCCTGATCCGGGCGGCTCTCTACCACAACCGTTCCGGACTCAGCCAGCGCACAGTCGGCGAAGATAATCGCTGTATTCGCTGATTCAGCCCGCATAACATTCTCCTCTCTTCCTGCTGCTTCCTCCCACACGGCGGCATCCGGGAACTCCAGCCCGTATTCGGCAAACCGGGGATCTCCGGAAGTCATAACCAGCCCGCCGCCATTCGCTTCTATAAGATCATCCAAGGTCCGCTGCAGAATCTCCGGATTCGATTCAATCACTTGAGTGTGAATGAAGAAACACTGCTCCTTAAGAATCTCTACCAGATCATCGTTAGTTAGCTCGCCATAGTTGTCCGGAATCAAGTCCTGTATAACAGGCCGCTGAACATTAGTCTTACGTTCCCGGCCCAGCTTAGCGGCAATTGTATTCAGAAAAGCCTCCTTATTCGAGGATACTGTCATTGCTCTGACCCTCCTTTACGTTTCTCCATCCATGCCCGGAAGCTGTCCTGCTGCTTGACGGGCTGCTTGAGGTCGCGGGCATGAATCCAGCCGTGAATCAAGGCTGGTCCTCTTACGATTCGCCCCTGTTTACTCATCAATCGGCTGGCGGAGTGTGCTAACCGCAGGGTCCGGCCGAATAGGGCAGGGGAGGACAGCAGCCGGCTGGCCGCTTTCATCTGAAGCCTGTCTGCGGCGCCGGTTCTTCGCTGCCCGACAATGTTCTGCCGGTGCATGATCAGCTGCTCATGCAGCGGAATCTTCACCGGGCAGACATCTGTACAAGCACCGCAGAGACTGGAGGCAAACGGCAGCTCCTTATAGTCATCGTACCCGCCAAGCAGCGGAGTGATTACCGCACCGATCGGGCCCGGATAGATTGATCCGTAGGCATGCCCGCCGATATGGCGGTAGATCGGGCAGACATTAAGGCAAGCACCGCAGCGGATACACTGCAACGCCTCGTTAAATTCACTTCCCAGAATATCGGACCGGCCGTTGTCGACAACAACCAGGTGGAATTCCTCGGGACCATCTGTCTCTCCGGCTGCAGAAGGCCCCAATACGGTAATGTAGCTGGTTAATTTCTGTCCGACGGCACTGCGGCAGAGCAGGTTATCCAGCACCTCCATTTCCTCCATGGTCGGGACAATCCGCTCCATACCCATCACCGCAATATGGGTCTTCGGAATGGCAGCCGTAAGATCACCATTGCCCTCATTGGTCACCAGATTGATCGCTCCCAGATTAGCTATGGCGAAGTTGCAGCCCGTAATCCCGACTTCAGCTTCCAGGAACTTCTGCCGCAGAACCGTCCGGGCGAATCCGGCTAGATTCTCCGGGGTTTCATCTCCCGTATATCCGAGCTTCTCTGAGAACACCCGCCGGATTTGTCTCCGGTCTTTATGCAGTGCGGGAGCGACGATATGCGAGGGCGGGTCCCAATCATCCATTTGGAGGATATACTCCCCAAGATCCGTCTCAATCAGCTCACAGCCGGCTTCGATCAGGACATGGTTCAGCTCAATTTCCTCCGTGACCATAGATTTGGATTTTACAACCTTTTTAGCCTGCTTGCGGACGATCACATCTCTTATATAACTGCTGGCCTCTTCTTTGGTAGCTGCAAAATAAATATGGCCGCCTTGTCGCTCAACATTATCTGCGAGCTGCCCGAGATAATAATCCAGATTCTGCAGGGTATGCTGGCGGATAAGCTGGCCTGCGTTCCGCCACTGCTCCCAATCCCCTAGTGCGGTGGCGGCAGACAGACGTCTCGTCTTGAGACTGTCCTGCGCAGAACCGACAGCATTTCGCATGAATGAATCCCCAAGACCGTCCAAAGTCCGTTCGCTGAAATTACGTTTATCGGTTTGCAGGCTCAAGTCCGGCTTCCTCCTCTGCTAACAACAGGCTGATGCTGATTCAGCACTTCAGCAATATGCATAATCTTGACAGGCTCACCCTTGCGGGACAGACGCCCCCCGATATTCAGCAGGCAGCCCATATCTGCACTAATCAGAATATCAGCTCCGGTATCCTTGATACAGCCGCATTTCTCGTCCACCATCTGCTCGGAAATCTCGGGCATTTTGACCGAAAAGGTTCCGCCAAAACCGCAGCAGTTATCGCTGTTCTTAAGCGGCTCCAGCTGCAGTCCTCTGACGTGTTCAAGCAGCTGATATGGAGTTTCCTTCTCACCCAGCAGTCTTGTCATATGGCAGGAACGGTGGTAGGTGGCGGTTCCTTCAAGGCTTGCACCAACATCAGTGACGCCAAGCACCCTGACGATGAACTGCGTGAACTCATAGGATTTTTCTTTCAAAGCAACCGCTTTCAATTCCCACTGCGGATCACCTTTGAAGATCTTCGGGTATTCATGGAACATAGCAACGCAGGAGCCGGAAGGACCCACGACATATTCGGAGTTCTCGAAGGCAAGCATCATATTCTGCATGGCGAGCTTCGAATCCTTCAAATAGCCGCTGTTGTACGTGGGCTGCCCGCAGCAGACCTGCGAAGCCGGGAAATCGATCTCACAACCCAGCCGCTCAAGGACTTCAACCATAGCAATACCGACCTCCGGGGTCATAAGGTCTACTAAACAAGTAGAGAAAATACTGACTTTCACAGCCGATCCCTCCAATCAATGTAACCCTATATTCATAGCTTAACTCAAGAAGTCAATGAAAAACAACATAAAAACAAATAGTAAATGTGAATATTATTGACAATAAATATTGATAGCGTTTACACTATGGTTGGGCAATTGTAATAATCTACCTTGAGGGGGAGAAACAGTGACCAAGCATTTGATGTATATCGATGGCCAATTTACGGAATCCGAAGGCAAAGAATGGATCGAAGTAACCAACCCGGCAACAGATGAAGTAATCTCACAGGTTCCCAAGGCTACAAGGAATGATGTCATACGTGCCATTAATGCAGCGGAAGAAGCCCAATTAGCCTGGGAGGAATCTCCGGCCGTCGAGAGAGGCAGATATTTGCATGCCATTGCAGACGGGATACGCGCGGAGGCGGACAGCATCGCCAGGCTGATCTCGGAAGAAGTAGGCAAGACATTGGAATTATCTGCGGTAGAGGTTAACTTTACAGCGGATTATTTGGATTATATGGCGGAATGGGCACGGCGTTATGAAGGGGAGATCGTTCAGAGCGACCGTGATAATGAGAATATTTTTGTGTTTAAACGGGCAATTGGTGTAACGACAGGCATCCTGCCCTGGAATTTCCCGTTCTTCCTGATCGCGAGAAAGATGGCTCCGGCGCTGATTACCGGCAATACGATTGTCGTCAAGCCAAGTGCGGAATCCCCGAACAATGCCGTGGCCTTCAGCCGTATTGTTGATAAAGCCGGCCTGCCCAAAGGGGTATTCAACCTGGTAACAGGCAGAGGCGGAGAAGTAGGCCATGAACTGGCCAGTAACCCGAAGGTCGGAATGGTCAGTCTTACAGGCAGTGTACCCGCCGGACAAAAGGTGATGGAGGCGGCCGCCGAGAATATCATCAAGGTCAGTCTGGAGCTGGGCGGCAAGGCACCGGCGATTGTCATGAAGGATGCCGATCTGGACCTGGCGATCAAAGCGATCGTAGATTCCCGGGTGATTAATACAGGCCAAGTCTGTAACTGTGCAGAGCGCGTCTATGTACATGAGGGCATTAAGGATGAATTCACCTCCCGCCTGGTTGAAGCTATGAAGGCAGTGAAATACGGAGACCCGCTCAAGGATAAGGATATTCATATGGGGCCGCTGATTAATAAGGCCGCACAGGAATCGGTTCAACAGAAGGTAGACCGTGCAGTACAAGAGGGGGCTACAATTGCTCTTGGCGGTAAAAAGGTAGAAGGTGCAGGCAGTTTCTTCGAGCCGACGGTCATCACGAATGCCACCAACGACATGGAGATTGTGCAGGATGAAATCTTCGGACCGGTTATCCCGGTCATTTCGTTCTCCACCCTGGATGAAGCGATCGCGCTTGCCAACGACAGTGAATTCGGCTTAACCTCGTCCTTATATACCCAGAATTTGAATGTCGCTATGAAAGTAATCAAACGTCTGAAATACGGAGAGACCTACATTAACCGCGAGAATTTTGAAGCGATGCAGGGCTTCCACGCAGGCTGGAGAAAGTCCGGGATCGGCGGTGCCGACGGCAAACATGGACTGAACGAATACCTGCAGACGCACGTAGTCTATCTACAGTATGACAAGTCAGTTAACTAAATGAACTCATAATTCTCGCAGATATAATAAATGCTCCCAGGCAGTGTGGGAGCATTTTTGCGTGGTTATTCAAGACTTTTCTTCAAATAATATTTCGTCTGGCCTTCCTGGGGACAATTATGGATCTCCCCGAAGACCTCGTACCCCAGCTTCTGATAAAAGTGCGGAGCCTGCCAGCTCATGGTAGTTAATTCACTCACCTTACAGCCGTGCGACCGGGCTCTGTCTTCCAGCTCCTTGAGCAGTATTCCGCCTAGTCCGTTGCCTCTATAGGCGGGATCGACGGCCAGCAGGTGAACATTTAGAATCTTCCAGACCATATCACCGGTAATGCCTCCTACATATGTATCACCTTCATAAGCTGCCAGCGAGATCACTTCGCGCTCATAAGGCGGAATGCTGTCATCCATCCGCCGGCTATGCTCCTCCAGTAATCCCGATATTTCCTGACTGTTCTGCTCCAGGTTCAAATCTGCGATTCTCAACCCAATCACTCCTTCTGCTGAAATTGTAACACAAATTTAAATTATTATTGACAATTTGCCCGCAGTTAAATATATTGTTCATAAGACTAAATGTTTCCCACAGGAAACAATTATGTATTCAGAACTTATTGTTTCATTCAGGAAACAAAGAATATTCAGACTCATAATTACGTCATATTTCAGACAGCTATTAGCAGATAAGGAGTTAGCATATGATCGAGATTAAAGACCTAAATGTTGATTATTTCGGCAGTTCAGCACTGGAGAATGTGAATCTCGAGATCCCGTTCGGGCATACGGTGGGGATCATCGGACCGAATGGCGCAGGGAAATCAACACTGATTAAGGCATTATTAGAAGTGATTAAGAAGAGAACTGGCTCGGTCAGGGTTGAGGGCAGGGATATTTCGGAGTACAAACGGAAGATTGCCTACGTGCCGCAAAAAAATGATATTGATCTCACGTTTCCGATCACGGTGAAGGATACGGTGTTGACTGGAACCTACCCGAACCTGAGAATCTTCCAGCGCCCCGGCAAAAAAGACCGGGAACGGGCCGAGGAATGTATGGCGATGGTGGATATAAGCGATCTTGCGAATAAACAAATCAGCAATTTATCCGGCGGACAGCTGCAAAGGGTCTTTATTGCCAGGGCACTCGCCCAGGGAGCGGACGTTTTTTTCCTGGATGAACCGTTTGTCGGGATCGACATGGTCAGTGAGAAGATTATCGTGAATCTGCTTAAGCATCTTCGTGAAGAGGGCAAAACCATTCTCGTCGTTCACCATGATCTGCATGAGGTGGAAGAGTATTTTGACAAAATTATTATCCTGAATAAAAAACTGATCGCCTTTGGAGATGTGAAAGATACCTTCACTACCGACAATATCCGCGCAGCATATGGTGCCTCCTTGGGCAATGTGATCATCAAAGGGGCAGGAGGGACCGAATATGATTAATTATATGTCAGACTTGTTCAACATCCCGGTCTATGCGCTTAACGCCGGCTTATCCGCCATCATCCTGGGCATTGTATCGGGGGCGCTGGGCAGCTTCATTGTTCTCCGGAAGATGTCGCTGATGGGCGATGCTTTATCTCATGCTGTACTGCCTGGTGTAGCCTTGTCCTACATACTGGGGATCAACATCCTGCTGGGCGCATCCCTGTTTGGCCTGCTGGCCGCAATCCTTATCCAATTCATTACAAGCCGCAGTACGATCAAAAGCGACACCTCTATCGGCATTATACTCAGTTCATTTTTCGCCCTGGGGATTGTCCTCATTACTTTTGCCAAAAGCGGTCTGGATCTGACTCATATTCTGTTCGGGAATATCCTCGCCGTTCCGCAGTCTGAGTTAACGCAATCTTTCATCATCATGCTCGTTGTGATTGCCATTATTGTATTGCTGTATAAAGAGCTGCTGATCAGCTCGTTCGATCCGGTAGTTGCCAAGGCTTATGGTTTAAAAACAGGCTTCTATCATTATCTGCTGATGATGCTGCTGTCTGTAGTTACGGTATCCTCGTTATCGCAAGTGGGGATTGTGCTTGTCATTGCGATGCTGGTGATCCCGGCAGCCACCTCCTATTTATGGACCCATACGCTGATCCACATGATTGTATTAGCCTCTGCGGTGGGGGCGGTATCGGGAATTGTAGGTGTGTATCTCAGCTTTGGCTTTAATCTCCCGACAAGTGCCACGATAGTACTGGTGGGTGTGAGCCTGTTCGCGGTCTCCTTCATACTGTCACCCAAAAATAATTTCTTAAGGAAAGGGCTGAAGCAAGGATGAAACAACTCAAATGGCTATCATCTATCGTACTGATCTCACTGCTCGCTGCTTGTTCTAATACTAATGAGGGGGAAGCGGGTGAGGATAAGCTGCAGATTGTTGCCACGTACTCCATCATCGCAGATATGACCGAGAATATTGTCGGAGACAAAGCTGAAGTATACAGTATGGTTCCCATCGGAACAGACCCGCATATGTATGATCCATTACCTGCCGATACGGGCAAGGTGTCCAGCGCAGATTTGATTTTCTATAACGGCCTGAATCTGGAGACGGGAAAAGGATGGTTCCAGGACCTGCTGAAGGTGACGAACAAGAATGAGGTTGCCTTTGCTGTCTCCGATGAAGTGACCCCGATGTATCTG
Organism: Paenibacillus sp. FSL R10-2771; assembly: GCF_038000205.1. Classification (NCBI taxonomy): domain Bacteria; kingdom Bacillati; phylum Bacillota; class Bacilli; order Caryophanales; family Paenibacillaceae; genus Paenibacillus; species Paenibacillus sp. FSL R10-2771. Next base: position 3,355,867 of record NZ_JBBOBM010000001.1, on the reverse strand, counting down.
ACTGAGAAAGGCAAGGAAACGCAAGTGGACCCCCATGCCTGGCTGGATATCCAGAATTCCATTAAGTACGTGGATGTGATCACCAAACGTGTAATTGAACAGGACCCGGACAACAAGGAGTATTATCTTAACAATCAGACAGCCTACGTGAAGGAACTGAATGAGCTGGACCAATACGCCAAAGAGGAAGTAAATAAGATCCCGCAGGAACAGCGGATTCTTGTTACCAGCGAAGGGGCATTCAAGTATTTCTCGAAGGCTTACGGCTTCGAATCTGCTTTCATCTGGGAGATTAATACGGACAGCCAGGGGACGCCGGAGCAAATGAAACGGATCATTAGTATTATTGAAGAGAATCAGGTGCCTGCGTTATTCCTGGAGACGAGCGTGAATCCCAAGACGATGGAGACCATCTCTAATGAGACAGGAGTGCCCATACATTCTAAGATCTTCACTGATTCCTTAGCTAAAAAAGGGGAAGACGGCGACACCTACATTAAGATGATTCAATGGAATATCGACAAGGTCATCGAAGGGTTGTCACCTGATAAATGAAGGTAAGGCACATGAAGAGTGTCCAAAAAGCGGAATCCGCTGCTTGGAACACTCTTTTTAGGTTTCATGGTTTGCTGCGGATGCCCGCTTTGCGAGGTGTTTTGCGGACATTATTACATGAACTGCAAGCATTCCGTTATGGATATGCCACGCCTAGTCTCGTATAATCAACTGGTGTACTGCATTTTACTTACGAGAAATCGGGCAGGAGGTGAGCCTGTTGGAGAGTCGATGGGCTATAGTTACGGGTGCTGACCGGGGCGTTGGGCTGAGTCTGGTTAAGGCACTGCTGGAGCAGGGTTATCATGTGTTGGCCGGGCAGTATCTGCAGGAGAGCAATGAACACTTGGAACAGCTGAAGGCAAGCTATGAAGAGCAGCTGCAGGTGCTGAACCTGGATATAAGCAACGCAGAAAGTGTACAACAAGCGGTCGCGGCTATTGCAGCTTACACGGACCGGGTGGACATACTGATTAACAACGGGGCGATTCTGGGTGATATGAGCAAGACGATTCAGGATACGCTGGATTTTGATGAAATGGAGCAGGTCTTCCGGGTGAACACGCTAGGCTCGCTGCGGATGTCGAATGGCTTAATTGATTCTATTCTCCGGAGTGACAGCAAGCTGATCGTTAACATTTCATCAGAAGCAGGCAGTATTGGAACCTGCTGGCGCAACAGCTGGTACGCTTACTGCATGTCCAAGGCCGCGCTAAATATGCAGTCTCAATTAATTCAGAATCAGATTGCGGCGCAGGGCGGCAAGGTTATGGTTATCCATCCGGGTCATGTCCAGACTTATATGCAAGGAAAGCTGGATATAACCGGAAGCCTCACCGCTGATGAATCAGCCGGGTCTATTCTGCAGCAGATCGCGAATCGCCTGAAGTCGGATTACAAGCAGCAAGAGCTTACTCTGATTGACTATGCCGGTAATACGCTGCCCTGGTAAGTGGTGAAGATCCAATTTCATTTTAAAATCCTGCACAAATTGCAACAATGTGCTCATTTTTCCGGCACCAATCCGCCATTGTTGTATGAAATGCAGCATTTCTTCGCTTCCCAGCGGCTAATTATAGAAGAAACTTGCCTGAAGTTTAGCTTTCGGGCTTTTTTAATGGGATCGTATAATATGAAGGTGAGAGCCCGTCAGCAATTATATGTGGAGGTGTGTGTAATGGCAGAACAGAAGTACAGGCCGGAGGTAAGCATTGAACCTTGGGATGCCGGAGATTTCGGATTGCTGCAGCAATTGAATTCTCCCGAGATGACAGTGTTCCTTGGAGGACCGGAGACGGAGGAGAAGCTCCTGTCCCGTCATAAACGTTACTGTGAGATTGCCGGAACTGGAACAGGGAGAATGTTCAAGATCCTGTTGCAGCCAGAGCTAGAAGTAGCCGGCAGTGTAGGTTACTGGGATCAGACTTGGCATGGGGAACCGGTGTATGAGATCGGATGGAGCGTGTTAACTGCTTTTCAAGGGCAAGGTATAGCTGCAGAAGCAACCGTTAAGGCCCTAGCTAGGATCCATTCAGAGCAGAAGCACAAGTATATTCATGCTTTCCCCAAAATCAGCCATCCTGCTTCTAACGCCATTTGCAGTAAGCTTGGCTTCACATTTATGGGTGAATGTGATTTTGAATATCCTTTAGGCACGATGATCCGGTGTAACGACTGGAGAATAGCTCCGGACCTGGAAGTTAATTTTAATAGACATTTTCGTTAAAATAGTACATTACTATACTTTTTAGGCGAAATCATAAATTGTATTATAAAGAGACTCAAGTATAATAATAGACATGAATTCATTTAAATAAAGGGTTAGCCAACTTGTTTGGTTGACCCTTTTTGGCGAAAGAATAATAAGCGTTCAGAAATGATCAGGAGGAGTACACAATGGAGATTACAAATACCGCAAAGAAATACCACGAAAGAATGTTTCCGGGTTACGAATCCAAGCTTCAAGTAACCGATCCCGAGTTTATCGAGCGGTTTGATAATTTTGCATTTGATGAAGTGGTTCATCAGGATGATTTGGATGACCGGACCCGTATGATGGCCATTCTATCTGTATTAATCGGCTGTCAGGGAATCGATGAGTTCAAAGCTATGCTGCCCGCAGCCCTGAACTTTGGCGTTACACCGGTAGAAGCCAAGGAAATAGTCTATCAGTCCGTCGCTTATCTCGGTATTGGCAGAGTTCTTCCTTTCCTGCATGTCCTGAATGATGTATTGACTGCGGGAGGTGTGGAGCTTCCTCTACCGGGGCAGGCCACAACCACTATGGAAACGCGTCTTAAAGCGGGGATTCAGGCGCAGGTGGATATTTTTGGCGAGAGCATGCAGGAGTTCTGGAAATCAGGACCGGAGGAGAGCCGGCACATCAATCAATGGCTTGCGGCTAATTGCTTCGGCGACTACTATACCCGGCAAGGACTGGATCTCAAACAAAGAGAGATGATTACGTTCTGCTTCCTGTATGCCCAAGGCGGTTGTGAACCGCAGGCGACCAGTCATGCCGCAGCCAATATGAGGCTTGGAAATGATAAGGAGTTCTTGATCAAGGTCATTTCTCAATGCCTGCCTTACATCGGTTATCCGCGCAGTCTGAATGCGCTGCGGTGTGTGAACGAAGCAGCAGCGAAATCATAGTTAACAGGAGGATAGAATGATTATGCACAAAAGAACATGGCTGATTACAGGTGTCAGCAGCGGGTTTGGTTATGTGATGACGCAGCAGCTCCTTGAGCAAGGGGACAAGGTAATCCTATGGCGGACAGGTTGCCTTCCCGGGCAATTCGATGTATCACGCTACGAAGTTCGGCATTGAGGGCTTCTGTGAATCTGTGGCCCAGGAGGTCGCTGCTTTTAACATCGGGATTACACTCGTAGAACCGGGAGGAGCCCGTACCGAATTCCGCTATGGCAGCGCACAGGTTGCTTCATTAATGCCAGAATATGAGGGGAATCCTGCGCACGGCTTTTTGAGCATGCTGGACGGTTCGAATGGACTGGCTCCCGGCGATCCGGCGCGTATGGCTGCCCGTATTATCGAGAGTGTGGACGTAGAGCCTGCACCGATGCGTATGGTGTTAGGCTCCCAGGCATTGGCCGCCACCCTGTCGACCCTTATGAAGCGTGTTGCTGATTTCGAGAAGCAGACCGACTTGGCTGCCTCAACGGACTTTCCGGCTGGTGAATAACCGGCACTAATCAGACGGGGTTAAAATCACTTGTAACTATTAACTTAGGAGGAATTACAAATGGAGTATGTAACCTTAAACAACGGAGTACAAATGCCGATTCTGGGCTATGGAGTCTATCAGATTTCAGATCACGCGGAATGTGAGAAATGTGTGCTGGATGCCCTAAGCGTAGGCTACCGTTCCATTGATACCGCACAAGCTTACCGGAATGAGAAAGCCGTTGGCCGTGCTATTAAGAAGAGCGGAGTTCCCCGGGAAGAATTGTTTATCACAACCAAAGTATGGATCTCTAATGCAGGCTATGAACAAGCTAAAGCTTCTATTGAAGAATCCCTGCGAAAGCTGCAGCTGGATTATTTGGATCTGGTCCTGATTCATCAGCCGTTTGGGGATTACTACGGAACGTACCGTGCATTAGAAGAGCTGTATAAGGCCGGTACCCTCAGAGCAATTGGTGTAAGTAATTTCTATCCGGACCGATATATCGACCTTGTACAGTTTACTGAAGTAGTGCCGGCTGTAAATCAGGTGGAGACCCATGTCTTCAACCAGCAGGTCAAAGCTCAGGAAATCATGGAGAAATACCATACGCAGATTGAATCCTGGGGTCCTTTTGCCGAAGGGAAAAATAATTTATTCACCAACACCACCTTACAAACGGTGGCTGATCAATATCATAAATCCACGGCCCAGGTGGCGTTGCGCTATCTGATTCAGAGAGGCGTGGTAGTCATTCCCAAAACAGTTAGCCGAAACAGAATGGAAGAAAACATGAATGTATTTGACTTCGGACTGACGCCGGAGGACATGGCTAAGATCGCTGCACTCGATACAGGCGAAAGCGCATTTTTCTCCCACTACGATCCGCAAGTCGTTGAGAACCTCACTGGCTACGGGAAACAGGGTCTGGAATAAAACGCAGATCCAGTATAGATAGCCAGACATGGGCAGTTAAAAGAGAAGGGCAGCTTCTTAACGGGAAGCTGCCCTTCTTTTATATTTCTTTTGAAATCACAATTTTTCCCCGTCTGGGTTGTTTCTCGCTTGTGCGGTACGCTTCAAATAAACCTTGAGTGGTAAATGGATACCTATGATCTACATGAATGTTGAGCTTCCCCTCCTGCATGTGAGTGGAAATTACATTAAGATCATCCCGGTTTGGACGGGCACGGAAAAATAGCGAGTCAATATTGCGAACGCCTGAATAGGTTCCAATACCGAAAGAGGTTATGGAAATATATTTCCCGCCATCCTTTAATATGTCATAGCTATAATCCCCGAACTCGCCTGGAAGTCCAGTTTCTAATTCTTTTTTCCCTAGCATAGCTGTATCAAGAACCATATCTACAGGTGCGGATAACCTTGTCACGAAATCCGGTTGTGAATAATAGTCAATGACTTCATCTGCGCCTAAACCCAGGACAAAGCCATGATTATGCTCTCTTGCAGTTGCAATTACATAAGCACCATAATGTCTGGCTAATTGAATGGCCGCATGTCCAACACCACCGGCACCCCCATGAATGAGAATACGCTGACCTTGCTGAAGCTTACCATGCTCAAAAAGTGCCTGCCAGGCCGTCAAGGCTACCGTAGGCGCAGCAGCGGCTTCTTCGAAGGATACATTGTCCGGTATCATCGTTAAGGTATCCTCATCGGCAGCCACTTGATCCATATAAGAGCCTCCACGGACCATCCCCATAACGCGGTCACCTGCTTTAAAGTGCTGTACCCCCGTACCCACACCTCTTACAACACCGGCAACATCACCTCCAAGAAAAAACGGGAATTGAATGGAAAATTGCCCGCCTACCGGGCTCAGTAATAGCTCACCCGAACGTAAATGATTATCTCCAGGGTTAATTGAGGAGGCATACACCTCCACCAGTACTTGTGTCTCTTTAATTGCAGGAACAGCTAGTTCATACTCTTCAAAAGACTCAGGGATTCCAAAGCCGGTTATACCCATTGCTTTCATAGCGCAGCCTCCATTTGTATTATTGAACATTCGTTGAAAAACCAACGTTTGTTTGTTAAAATCACATTACAAAAAAGCAGAGAATTGTACAATCCCCAAAGCGATCCCTTATGTTTATTAATCAACACACACCTTAGAAATGTTCAATTCTGACTCATGAAGGAGAAATATATGGATAGACGTATACAGAAATCCAAACAGGCTATTATGGATGCTTTTTTAGCATTAATGTCGGAAACAGATATTGAAAATATCACTGTAAATAAAATTGCTGAGCTGGCCAATGTTAACCGTGGAACGGTTTATTTACATTTTCTAGATAAATATGATCTGCTTGATCATTGTTTGGAAGAACAAATTAACCGCTTAATCGACAAATGCGCGCCTGACAGTGAGGTTACCGGTAAATTCACTTCGAAATCCACATTGCTTCGGGTTTTTGAATATTTGGAACAGAATTCCGGGTTGTATTCTAAGATGCTGAGAAACCGGGGAGTACCTGCTTTTAGAAATCGTTTGCTTGTCGTTGTCCGGGAAAGTCTTAGCAGACAATTCGATTTAATCGCTGCCGGGCCAAATTTCAACAAGGAAATAACCGTACAGTTTCTAGCATCTGCGGTAATAAGCTCTTTCGAATGGTGGATTAGCAATTCTTTGCCTTATCCAGCTTCAGTGATGGCTGAACAGATATGGGCATTATTAGACCGGACGATGATTAGTTTGCCCCTGTCTAACCAAAATTCCGGATCTGTGATATAATCCTACTCTAAAATAAACGAGCAAAATTACTTCAAGAGGTGCAATCATGCGGTTTCATGAATTTTATATCGGTCAAGTGTTTAGAACCAAATCTCTAACCTTATCGAAAGAGGATATCACCAGATTTGCCGGCGAATTTGATCCGCAGTATATGCATCTGGATGAAGAGAAGGCAGCGCAAGGCCGATTCAACGGAATCATTGCTTCAGGAATTCAGACCCTGGCTGTGTCGTTTAAGCTGTGGGTGGAGACAGGCAGTTATGGGGATGAGGTTATTGCCGGAACTGCGATGAACAACATTAAATTCATGCGCCCCGTCTATCCGGGTGATGAATTGTATACCATGGTTGAAGTGACCGGGGTAGAAGAGAAGCGGAATGGAACAGGCCTGGTTACGGTGTTATTATCAACGTTCACCAGCTCAGACGATCAGGTTTTTGAGGGCGAGCTGTCTGTGCTGGTGAAGCAGTGAAATCTTTTATCCTCTTAATGCTCTGAAGAATTCACGGATGTCTTCCGCCAGAGGCGCGGGATCTTCCATGGCTGTGAAATGTCCGCCGCGGGGCATTGTCGTCCAGCGGGTGATATTCAGATTGCGGTCAGCCCATTCCCGGGGCGGCAAGGCGACATCTCCCGGGAAAATAGCTATTCCGGCGGGCACCTCAATGCGCCCCAGAGGCGGCAGTGAATGTGTGTTCTCGTAATAGATATTCGCTGTTGACCCTGCTGTATGGGTAACCCAATAGATCATAATATTCGTAAGCAGTTCATCCTCGCTAAAGCTGTTCCTTAGGTCACCCTTGCAATCACTCCATGCATGGAATTTCTCAATAATCCAAGCTGCCAATCCTACAGGTGAGTCGTTCAGTCCGTAGGCAAGCGTCTGTGGCTTCGTCGATTGAATCGACATGTACCCGCCTTCATCAGCCATCCATTGCGAAGTATTCTTGATGTACAGGAGCTCTTCTTCAGACAGCCCTGACTTATCCTGCACAGCCAGAAGATTCCGGATGATGCCGATGTCGGTAAGATGTATGCCGGTCAGAAGTTCAGGATGATTGAATGCCAGATACCGTGTAACACCAGAGCCGATATCCCCGCCTGCCGCAGCGAATTTCGGGTAGCCCAGATGTTCGGTCATTAGTCTGGCCCACAGCTCAGCAACATAGGCATTATTCACACCAGCGCGTTTCAGGCCATTAGAGAAGCCGAATCCGGGCACGGAAGGGACAATGACATCGAAGGAGTCTTCGGGATTCCCGCCATAACGGGCGGGGTCCGTAAGCATAGGGATAATCTTCTCGTATCGCACAAAGCTGTCCGGCCATCCGTGCGTAAGGATAATTGGCTGCGGATTAGGCCCTTTGCCGCGCTCGTGCACGAAATGCACATCAATTCCATCGACGTTACAGCGAAAATGTGACAAGCGGTTCAACTCGGCTTCTCTGGCACGCCAGTCAAACTGCTCCCGCCAATACGTAACGAGCGACCGTAAATAACTCTGATCCGAACCCCGTTCCCAGTCAGAACCCTCTAATGGATCGGGCCAGCGGACATGATCCAGTCTGTATTTCAGATCTTCAAGGATTTCATCAGACACATGGATTTGAAACCGTTCAATCGGCATATTGCTCTCTCCTTAAGTGTATTAGCTACAGCAACGATATAACTATAATATATCTTTTCAAAATCATGAGGCAATGCCGTAAACAAAAGCTAAGGATAATGCTAAGGATAATAGAAACAAAAGAAATCTATACCACCTGGAGGGATGCTAAGCATGAACGAAATGAATCAGGAGTATATCGTGATATCCGGTGCAAGGGAGAACAATCTTAAGAACGTATCCTTGCGTATCCCGAAACGAAAAATTACCATCTTCACCGGAGTATCCGGCTCCGGCAAGTCATCCATCGTCTTCGATACGATTGCTGCTGAATCCACGCGGCTGCTGAACGAGAACTTCAGCATGTTCGTGCGAACCTTCCTTCCGCGTTATCCGCAGCCGGATACAGACGGGATCGAGAACCTGAGCATGGCTGTTATCGTAGATCAGAAGCGGCTGGGCGGCGGTTCTCATTCCACGATGGGTACGATAACCGACATCTCGCCTATTCTCCGTCTGCTGTACTCCAGGGTGGGACAGCCCCATGTAGGCGGAGTGAACATGTTCTCGTTCAACGATCCGCAAGGGATGTGTCCCGAATGTAACGGGATCGGCCGCAAGCTGGGGGTCGATATGAGCCGGGCCGTGGACATGTCCAAGTCGTTGAATGATGGAGCCCTCATGCTGCCGGATTATGCAGTCGGCGGCTGGGATTGGAACATGATCGTGCAGGCGGGTGACTTCGATCTGGACAAGAAGCTAAGCGAATATTCAGATGCGGAGCTGGAACAGCTGCTGCACGGCAAGGCCAGGAAAGTGAAGATGGATTTTGCCGGGAAGGCAACTAACATTACGGTAGAAGGTGTTATTGAGAAGTTCACGGGCAAGTATATCAAACAGGATGTGAAGACCAAATCTGAGCGTACGCAAAAAATGGTCGCCCCGTTCATCTCCGAAGGCACCTGCTCCAGCTGCCATGGAGCAAGACTTAGCCAGGCTGCGCTCAGCTGCCGGATCAATGGAAGGAACATTGCGGAGCTGTCCGCTATGGAAGTCGGGCAGCTTATCCGCACCATCCGGGAGATAGAGGAACCTGCCGCAGCTCCGGTCGTCAAGTCGCTGGCGGAGCGGCTGCAGCATCTGGTCGATATCGGGCTGGACTACCTGACGCTGGACCGTGAGACCGATACGCTATCCGGCGGAGAATCACAGCGCGTCAAGATGGTGAAGCATCTAAGCGGCAGCCTGGTGGATGTCACCTACATCTTCGATGAGCCCAGCGTCGGTCTGCACCCGCGGGATGTCCACCGGTTAAATGAGCTGCTGGAGAAGCTTCGCGACAAAGGGAATACCGTCATTGTCGTTGAACATGATCCCGATGTTATCAAGCTGGCGGATCATATTGTCGATGTCGGGCCTCACGCCGGCAGCCGCGGCGGTAATATTGTCTATGAAGGCAGCTTCCAGGGGTTGCTGGAATCAGGAACGCTGACAGGCACTCATATGAAACGTCCGCTTCAGCTGAAGCAGGATTGCAGGGCGTCTTCCGGCAGGCTGTCCATCCAGAATGCCTCTCTGCACAACTTGCAGAATGTAAGTGTGGATATTCCTACAGGAGTACTTACAGTGGTAACAGGTGTCGCAGGCTCGGGCAAAAGTACGCTGATTAATGATGTCTTCCTCAGTCAGCATCCGGATACGATCGTTATTGACCAATCGGCGATTGGCGTCTCAACACGCTCCAATCCCGCTACCTACACGGGGATTATGGATGATGTCCGCAAGGCTTTTGCCGCAGCCAATAAGGTAAATCAAGGGCTGTTCAGCTTCAACTCCAAGGGCGCCTGCGAGAATTGCCAGGGACTTGGTGTCGTGTACACAGACCTTGGTTTCCTCGACAGCGTGAAGCTGCCCTGCGAAGTGTGCGGAGGCAGACGGTTCAAGGAGGAAGTGCTTGCCTACAAGCTGAACGGCAAATCCATTGCCGAGGTGCTGGAGATGACTGTTGAACAGGCTCTTGAGTTCTTCCAGCTCAAAGAGGTGGTGCGCAAGATTCAGGCTATGAGTGATGTGGGGCTAAACTATATTACACTCGGCCAGCCGCTCAGCACGCTCTCGGGCGGAGAATGCCAGCGCATTAAGCTGGCCAGCGAGCTGCATAAGAAAGGCAGCATCTATGTGATGGATGAGCCGACGACCGGCCTGCATATGTCCGACATCGGCCACCTCATGGAGATCATGAACCGGCTGGTGGATGCCGGCAATACGGTGATCGTCATCGAGCATAATCTCGATGTGATCAGCCAGGCAGACTGGATCATCGACATGGGACCGGACGGAGGCAGTAAAGGCGGCGAGGTCATATTCGAGGGCACACCTTCGCAGATTGTTCCTGTGGAGCATTCGATTACGGGAAGATATTTGGCGTAGTTATCGTCTGGAACCCGCATTATATGCGGGTTTTTCTTTATAATGCTATAAATTATTATAGATAACCCCATCTTCAGAGCCAGAAATGAGATTGACCGTAGATAAATAGAAAGATACCATAGAGTTGATGCAATCACCTTTTCTTGGAAATGTGGTTATGTTAGACGTTAACACATGAAGTATAATTCTATTTCACTAAATAAATCGAACTTAAAAATGTCCTGCTCTTTAGAAGCCTACGCCTTCAAATCTATTGAGAGTAAGTAACTAATGTGGAGTCCATAGCAAATAACTGTACTTCGTACAGTTAAATCATGGAGATAAACCTGATTTGACGGTTTAATTGTATTCTGTACAACTAAAAATAGCGGAAAGTCTTCTCTTACGAAATATGATGATTCTAATTGTAGAAAATACAATTAAAACACTCTCAACGCAACAATCGATCGCTTTAGTTGTACATAATACAGTTAAAGCTTACGTGCATGCTCGTTACGGCCAGCCTGCAGTTCAAGCAGGGAATAGGAGGAGTGATAATGTCTAATTACATTGTAAAAATCATACCAAAGCATGAGAAAACCATCCCCGGCGAAAAAGAGAGAAATGCAATTAAAAATCAAATGAGATTAATGACCGTTAACAAAGAAATAAGTGAACAGCTATATAATGAAGTAACATTTATAGATAGTGGATCGAATTTTGAAGGGATTAGATGCAATCATTGTATGACGTATTTAGAACCCGATTGGTGGGTTGAGCAAATGGATACAAAAAGCTCCAACCAGTTTAATGATTTATCAATAATTTCACCTTCACCTTGCTGCGCCTCGGCCTTATCATTAAATGAATTGTATTATATTTGGCCAATGGGTTTTGCAAAATATGTTATTGAGATCATGAATCCCGAAGAAGATGAAGTGATTAGGATTGAACAATTCATAGAAAATATAAATTACAAATTAATAAGAGCGCATTACTAGAAATCCCAAAGTAAATATAGAGGCGATACAACATTAAACTACTCTTTATCTGCAGCCGGAATAAGTGGCGCAGTTTGACTGCTGAGAAGATTTTTGACGGATATAACGGTTACGAAGCAAGGTCGGCAGGCACGGAAGAAGGAGCAAGAATACAGGTGACCGAAGGACATATCGGATGGTCGGATCTGATATTCGTAATGGAGAAGAAGCATACAAGAAGGCTAAGGGACAAATTTGCAGACTCCCTAAGGAACAAACAGGTAATCTGTCTTGATATCCCGGACGACTATAGATTTATGGATGAAGAACTAATAGAAATCCTGAAATCCAGAGTATCCGAATATATTGAAGTTCCTGAATAAAGCAAATACAGAATGAAGTGGAATCGTTGAAAGCGTAAGGTGAACCAATGGACAGAATAGCCAACATCAGATCCGAAGAGAAGAAATATCATGATGACTGTTACGATACATACGACTTATTCAAGCCAGGGTCCTGGCTTCACAGGCCTGTTAAGACGGTGATCAGCCTTTTAGAGGAATATAAGGAGCGGGAATACTTAAGTGTGCTGGATTTGGGATCGGGGATCGGCCGGAACAGCATTCCTATCGCTGAATCTTTGAAGCACAGAAATGGTAAAGTGGTATGCGTTGACCTGCTGGAATCGGCTATAGATAAACTATATCATTACAGCAAGGAATTTGGAGTTGAGCAATACATAGTGGCAAGGTTATCCGATATTGAACAGTTCACCATTGAACCAGATGAGTATGATATTATCGTAGCCGTATCTTCTTTAGAGCATATCAGTTCAGAGCAGGCACTGGAGCGGAAACTGCAGGAAATGAATGCCGGTACGAAACAAAATGGAGCGAATTGTATTATTATCGCGTCGAACATTCATGAAGTTAACCTCGCACAAGCGGAAGAACTCGATCCCATGTTTGAAGTGAATCTAACTACGGCAAGAATGTTCGAGCTGCTGGATCAGCAGTATGCCGGCTGGGAAGTTGAGCAACGCTTCGTAAAACCGCTGGAATATGAAATCAGCAGAAAGGGTGAACCTGTCAGGCTGACTTCGGATTGTATAACGTTTGTGGCTAAGAAGAGCTGATCTCATGGGGATTGGCTTTTTATTTTGAACGCTGACTTGCAAGAGAAATTTCATTATTTCTGTCCAACTGTGACCATACGCACCACCCCTTCTGTTCAATCGTCTACATTAAAAGTATACGGTTGAGTTGTTTCATAAACTTCCGGAATTTGATTTGAATCCTCCTTTTTGTACGGCAGCCGTAATAGAATGAGGTTGCTGATAAGGATTATCAATCAAACATTGGAGGTTAACAAAATGAGTACACAATTCAAACAAATCGCCGGGGATACTTACTGGGTAGGCAAAATAGATAACCGTCAGGTTCCGTTCCACCGCCTGATTCTGGCTAAAGGAACAACCTATAATTCCTATCTGTTAAAAACGGGCAAGCCGACCGTGATTGATACGGTAGATATGGAGTTCGGCCGTGAATATGCCGAGTGTCTCGCCGGTATGATTGACCTCATGGATATTCATTACATCGTAATTAACCATACGGAGCCCGACCATTCCGGCGGCCTGGCAGCCCTTGCATCCCAGGCGCTAAATGCCACGATCGTGTGCACGGAAATCGCTGTGCCGGAACTGCAGGAAATGTATAAGCTGCACAGCTGGAACTTCCTGGTCGTTAAAGATGGCGATACGCTGGATATCGGCGGGAAAACTCTGCTGTTCAAAGAAACGCCGTACCTTCATACTGCCGAGACGATGATCACGTATTGTATCGAGGATCAGATCCTGTTCCCCTGCGATATCTTCAGTACACATGTAGCTGTGGAGAATCTGTTCAGTGATGAAGCGGGATTTGATATCACCGAAGATTACAAGGGCTATTATGCCGCCATTATTCATCCGCACAGAAGATATGTAAGAACACTGCTGGAAGCGGTCAAGGATCTGGATATCCGCATGATTGCCCCATCCCATGGATTCCTGATCCGGGAGGATATCCCTAAATTCATTGATCTGTACGCCACGATGAGCCGCGAAACGACTCAAGGTAAAAAAGCAGTCATCGTATATACCACCATCAAGAACAGCACGAAGAAAATGGCCAAAATCATTCAGGATTGCCTGCAGGAGAATAATATTGGAACAGAAGTCTGGGATGCGGATAAAAGCAGCACTGGGGATATTCTGAACAGCATTGCTTCTGCAGACGCGGTCTTTATCGGCAGCTCTACTAAATATGCGGACATGATCGGGAACTTGGAGGATGTGCTGAAGGAGCTGCAGCATATGAATCTGGAAGGCAAGCTTGCGGCATCTTTTGGCTCGTACGGCTGGAGTGGAGAAGCCATCGAGGTCATTCAGGACTATCTGAACGGAACGAATATGGCCGTGCAAAGCACTTCGGAGGTCATCAAAACCACCGGCATGACACATGTTGAGTTCCCGGTAAGAGTAAGATTCTCCCCTAAAGAGCCAGAGAAGGTCCAGAAAATTAAAAATGCGGCTGAATTTGTATCGGATCTGCTGTTGAGCTCAATTTAGGGAGGAGGAACAACTCATGACGAAGCATTATGTAATCGTTGGAGGCGGCGTATCCGCCGTCCATGCAGCCAAAGCAATCCGCGATCAGGACGCGGAAGCAGAAATATCGATTCTAGGTGAGGAAAGCGGGCTACCGTATAACCGGATTAAGCTGACCAAAGGCCTGTTCACCGACCTGCACAGCGAGAAGGTGCTGATCAAGAAAGAGAAGTGGTACCGGGATAACCGTATAAACGTCAAGACCTCAACTCGGATCACCTCGATCCAGCCGGATCGCCGGATGGTAGAGACAGAAGACGGCCAGCGGGTGGAGTATCATAAGCTGCTGTTGTGTATGGGCGCGAGGAACCGCGCACTCTCTATCGAAGGTGCCGGACTTCACAATGTCCATACTATCAGAGACATGAACGATGCGGACCGGTTAAAAGATAGTCTGAAGGATGGAAGCCGCGTAGCCGTAATTGGCGGAGGTGTCCAGGGCATCGAGACGGCTTGGGCCTTGTTCGAAGCAGGTTACGAGGTAACCGTGATCGAAGCAGCCCCGTCCCTGATGGGCAGACAGCTGGACGGGCACTCCTCCAGCCTTCTTAAGGAGACTCTGGAACAATCCGGAGTGAAGGTGATTCTGCAAGCAGGGATAACCTCTATTACGGGTACAGACTATGTTACCGGAATTACGCTGGACGATGGTTCTAATCTCCCGTGTGACCATGTTGTATACTCTATCGGAATTGTCCCGAACACTGCGCTTGTAAGCGGCTCGGCTATTCAAGTCCGGAACGGCATTATTGTAAACGAACAATTGCAAACCAGTGATCCGAACATCTTTGCTGCCGGTGATGTTGCTGAAATTAACGGGCATGTTGAAGGACTATGGGGCGGCGCAATAGAACAGGGAAGGATTGCCGGCAGCAACATGGCTGACAGTCTGACCGTTTACCGCAGAGCGGTTCCGGTTACTTTGTTTAATGCTTTTGGGATCTCTCTGTTCTCCATTGGCAACACAGATGAACGGCAATGCGATGTGGCGGTCAGCGGAGAAGAGAATGGCGCCTATACGCGGATCTATGTGAAAGATAATACAATCACCGGTGCGTTATCCTGGCAAGGAGCCGCTGCCTCCCTGACGTATAAGTCGGCTGTAGAACAGGGGATCAGCCTGACCGGAATTCATCTTGCCGGCAATAACATAGAAGCCATTATGGCTGAAGTACAATCCCGATTGAACTAAAAAACAAACTATTAGGAGCTGAGAAGAATGAAGAAATACATCTGTACACCCTGCGGCTATATCTATGACCCGGCAATAGGCGATCCTGATGAGGATGTAGCCGCCGGCACCGCGTTTGAAGATTTGCCTGAAGACTGGGTATGTCCGGTCTGCGGAGAGGATACAAGTCACTTCGTAGCAGTTGAAGATAAGAAATCTGTTACTCATTAGAGTAAGAAGCTTCTAAATACTACATTTCAGGGGGAACGGTATGAAAGAGCACTCCTGCCAGCACGCCGCAGAACCTTGTACACGCAAGGTACCGATTTTTGCTGCATTGACGGACGATGACCTCACCAGAATTAGCGCCATGATTAAGCACCGCAAGTTTACCAAAGGTCAGCCGTTAATTCTTGAAGGGGCGCCGTCAGATACGCTGTACATTATTCAACAGGGGCATGTGAAGCTATCCAAAATAACTCCTGAAGGCAAGGAACAAATCCTGCACATTCTGACGAATGGGGATTTCTTCGGAGAGCTCAGTATTTTTAACAGTGATGAGCTTAGTAATTTTAACGCATATGCCCTGAAAGACACTAATATTTGTATGCTGACCCGGAATGATATGGAGCATTTAATGACGGATAATCCGGAGATCTCTCTACGGCTGCTGAAAAGTGTAACCAAAAGACTCGCCCATACGGAGAATCTGGCGCAGAGCCTGGCGACCAAAGATCCGGAGATCCGGATTGCCTGCATGATCATGGAACTCAGTGACAAATACGGCAAGCGGCATGGAAGCCGTATTCATATTGATCTTCCGCTGTCCCGTGAAGAGCTGGCTAGTTATGTCGGGGTGACCCGCGAGACCATTAGCAGGAAGTTCTCCAGGTTTGAGGATTCGGGCCTGATCAAGCTGATTGGTAACAAGCAGATGGTGCTCATGGATCCGGCCGGTGTGGAGAAGTATATGGGAAATTGAATATTATAAAAGCGGCATTTCCACCAGTAGATAATGGGGAGATGCCGCTTTTTAAGCATGAAATAGTTAGGATGTAGTCTGCTGCAACAATTGTCCATCCCCAAACGCTATGTCCAGCAGCATAATCTCTGCTCTTCTGCTGACAGCATGATTCCCCAGCTTAACATCAATGATGAAGTCATTGCTCAGCATCTGGCGGTACCGGGCGATAATGTCCTCTTCCGGCAATTCAGCCATCTGTTTCGTTTCCGGCGGGATGACCTGTATTCCGGACTGCTCAACTTGCCTAATATTGCGTTTAATATCAGCAGCAAGCTTGCTCAATGTACTGTCGCTTCTTGCAGTCTCCAAATCCACCATACCCGTACCATCCTCCGTATAAAAGTGCTTGTTGACTGCTGCCAGGGCAGCGTGTGAGATATGGAAGGCCTTTATATCCGGTTCGATTATATTAGTTAGACCTGCCTGATCAAGTAGTCCGGCAAGACGATTCACTCTTTCGGTCGTCTGTCCATTGATTTCACCAAATATAGTCCCTTGCCCAGGCTCCGTTCCAAACTGGGCGTAGAGCACACCGTCTTTGAGGTCTCCGCCAGCACCAGGGAAGCCTGGGAGCAGCCGCTCGCCTACGATTTCAAGCCAGGATTCATAACCTACCGTGTTGGTCAACGTAATAATGGTTTGGCTTCTGTTATTCTTAATCGCCTCAAGAGCAGACTCCGCCTGATCATACCGGACCGGAACAAAGATGAAATCATAGATGTCATCGTTATCGAGCTCCGCAATTACCTTCACCTGAATTTGCTGTATCGTGCCTTTCTCATTGTATTGCAGACCCTTCTTCTGGAGGGCATTCAGCCGCTTGCCCCGGGCCAGTAAGGTAACGTCAAGTCCTGACCGTGCGAACCGGAGTGCGTACACACTGCCAATCACTCCAGCGCCAACGATTAATATTCTGTCTGATTGTATATTCAAGTTCATCTGTCCTTTCAATTAGGTAACACACATTGTTTAAACAACACATGTCTGATACGATTGATGATAGTCCGGCATCCTGTTGAATTCAATCGGCAGACTCGGGGATAAGTCGGTTAAACAACATAGATTAAGATTTGATGTCTAAGAGGGGAAGTTAGCGATGGTTAACCAGATAGATCCAAGGGTTGTGCGCACAGGGCAGCTGATCAGAGAAGCCTTCCGTGAGTTGCTGCGGCTGAGAAGCTTCGATACAATCACCATCAAAGATATCGCAGAGAGAGCTACCATTAACCGCGCCACATTTTACACTCATTACGAGGATAAATATGCGTTGCTGGATGAAATCATCGAACAGGCTTTCCGCAAGATGATTCCCGGACCCGTGGAGCATGCGCTGGAGTTCACAGATGAAATATGTAACGAGCTGATCCTTATGACTTACCGGTACATTTTGGATTTTTTTGAGATCTGCCGGATGGATTCCAAATCGATTGCTACGCTGGTGGACGAGAAGATCAAGCAGCTGCTGCAGCAGATTATTGAGCGCATTTTTGTAAAAGGAGATCATCCCCATACAGCAGACCCCAATCAGACAACAATCCTGGCGGCCATGACAGGGTCAGCGATCTATAGCGCAGCGTATCAATGGTTCAAAGCCGGGGAGAAGGAACGGACGGATCTGCTTGTTGATCTGGTACGCCCCTATGTGATGAACGGTCTGGGCCTACATTATATATAACAATAAGCTGCTCGTGTTCAGGCACAGGGACTACCCGGAAGCTGGTGTGCAGGTTCCTGCCGGGACTGTAGAATCGGGCGAGAGTGTAGTAACGGCATTATTCCGGGAGATACTGGAGGAATCAGGAATAACGAAGGATGAGCTGCGGCTAGTCAAGCATTTGAAGACGTATCTGTACTACGCGGCGTATAAACAACAACATCATGAAAGACATGTGTATCAGTTAGAGTTAATTCAAGAGCGCCCGGCCCGGTGGGAACATACTATAGAAGCATCCGGAGAAGATTCGGGTCTAACCTTTGAATATTTCTGGATTCCGGTACATGAAGCTGAACTCGCCGGCGGGCAGGGAGACGGTTTAGAATTATGCTGTTAGATTGCGCTGTAATTAAAAATGTGGATTTCAATGACCCTAACTGTTAATATAATAATATTTGCAAAAGTTAAGGTTACAGGAAAATGAGGACGACGGAATGAAGAAGATTGTCAGCCATAAAGCTTATTTTATCGGAATGCATGTACTAATATTTATCCTCTTATTTACAACACTGTACGCTTCCTTCCCGGCCATCCGGGTTAAAGTGAAAGAAATCATCGATCCGGCGGAAAAAGTATATACGATCGCCCACCGTGGTGCGTCCGGATATGCTCCGGAGAACACGATGCCGGCCTTCGAGCTGGCGCATGAAATGGATTCCGACTCGATTGAGCTGGATATCCACCTGACCAAGGATCAGATTCCTGTTGTCATCCATGATGATACAGTCAACCGCACGACCAATAGCAAAGGGTATGTAAGGAACATGACGCTGGAGCAGATCAAACAGCTGGATGCCGGATCGTGGTTCAATAAGGCGTATCCGATGTTTGCCAGAGAAATATATGCAGGGACCACCATCCCCACCCTCGATGAGGTATTCGAAACCTTTGGCAAAGAGATCAGCTATGTTCTTGAAATCAAGGAATCAACGCCGAAGATTAATATTGAAGTCCTCTTGAATGAATACATTAAGAAATATGATCTGGAAAAAGTAGTGGCTATCCATTCATTCAGCGCAGCCAGTCTGCGGAAGTTCCATTCCATCAACCCGGATATTCCGTTGTACCAGCTCGTATGGAATGATTATACCTCGGTAAGACTTACTGAAGCTTATCTGGCAGATGTGAAGTCCTATGCTGTCGGCATCAGCCCGAATTTCCAGGGGACCAGCGCGTCTTATGTGGCGCAGATAAAGCGGGCGGGACTTAAGGTCATGCCCTATACCATTAATTATCAGCTCAATATGGATAAAGCTTATTCTTGGGGTGTAGATGGAGTCTATACCAATTTTCCTGACCGTTTCCATGAAGTCATTGAGACGAACAGGAAGAACGCGAACTGGTAACTTAGCAGAGCGTGTGGAGAGAGCGTAGTGAAAATGCGGATTTTCTCATTTCATAGCACAGGGTCCAATTCTTGTTCTTAACGGAGCAAGAGTTGGACCCTGTGTGTATATTGGACAAGAAGAGCAGGTTTCTTACAACGAACTAAACACAATATTACGCAGCTTGCGAGTGACCGGCAGTGTGCCGGCATCTTTTTTCTGGATCATGAACAGGAAGGTCAGGCCGTCCTGCGGACTGTTGGTGAAATAAGCTCCCAGCCAGCCGTCCCAGCCGTATTCACCCTGGCCGCCGATCACTCCGGCTTTTCCGGTGTCTTTCAGGATACGCATCTGGTTGCCATAGCTATACCCCTGCAGGGAATGCCAGGTATCGAAGCCTTTTTGCTGCCCATCGCTTAGAACAGCTGTAGTCATATATTGAACGGTTCTAGGCTTGAGCAGCTGAACGCCGTTCAAGCTGCCCTGGTTCATCAGCATGGTGGTGAACTTGGCAGCATCGTCAATCGTTGAGACCAGGCCCGCTCCGCCTGACTCGTAGGCCGGTTCCCGGTCCATATGATGGTAGATGCCCAGATGGCTCTCCGCATACAGCTTCAAGCCGCCTTCGCCGTCCTCCTGGTAGACTCTGGCCAGGCGGTTTCCTTTGTCTTCAGGCAGCCAGAAGCCGGTATCCTGCATTTGCAGCGGGCTGAATATTTCCTTCTGCAAAAATTCTCCGTACCGCATGCCGCTAACCGCTTCCACAATGGCTCCCAGAACATCCGCTGAGGTCCCGTACTGCCAGAACGAACCCGGCTCGAACGAAAGCGGGCCTTCACCCAGACGGGTGGCGAATTCCATGGTGCTCATCCGGTTATCGCCGTGCAAGCGGCTGTCCAGCTCCTGGAACAAAGCCTCCGTATGCAGAGCGGCTTTGTCTGTTCCTCCTCCGTATACCAGTCCCGAGGTCATATTCAGCAGATCATGAATGACAACCTCCCGGCTGACAGGCACCAGTTCTCCGTTCTTTTCGACCAGCTGGTTCTTGAACCCTGGAATATAACGGCTTACCGGATCGAACAAATCGATCTGTCCGCGCTCAAGCAGCAGCATGATGGCGGCAGATGTAACCGGTTTCGTCATCGAGTATAGACGGAAGATCGAATCCCGGGTGATAGGACGTCCCGCTTCGACATCGGCTAAGCCGTCTTCGTGATAGAACACCTCGCGGCCGTCCTTGATGACCATCAGGTTCGCACCTGCAATTTCCTGGTTACCGATACTTGCACTCAATGTTTTTTTCAATAGGCTGGTTGTGTTTGAATCTAGCATGTTTCTAAAGTCTCCTTTTCCGGATAAGTTCCCTGAAGCCAAATCAGATATTGTCATTACACTCCTTGAAAATTTTAAACTCTTTTGGACAGGTTGTATAGAGGCCAGAATTTCAATCTGAATATCCGGTACATTTGGTGGCACACTGATTATAGGTATAATAAACGCAGTCTCTCTTTTAACCCTTTCCAGATTTCCTCCGGCGCTTCCTTAAGTCTGATATCCCCGCCCAGGAAAAGCAGCCAGTTTATGATTTCCGCCAGTTCGTCGGGCATATCCGCATGGATATACGTCTTGAGAATGGCTGTGCTCTGGTAAGGATTCGTATAGGAGAGCGATACCTTCAATGGATGATATTTTTTGAATTGGGCAATCGCCTTGGGGCCGAGTTCAAGAACGAGGTTGACTTCTTCTTCCTGACTCTTCAGTTTTTCCAGGATCTTTTTCCTGCTTAATCTTTTTTTATCCGGATTTAGGACAACATCGGTGACTTGGTCCACAGGAATAATCCGCTTCCTTTCATCGTTTAAGTCGAAGGCCTCGATCAGCCACTGGCTTTTCTCACGATAGAGGCGCAAAAGATAAACGGGATAAGCTTGGATGATCCTCGCTACTTCGCTGGAAATCAGCAAATAGCGGTCCACCAGCAGGATCTGGATCAGCTTCTCCAGCATGGGGTGGGGGAGATCAGACAGATCAAGCAGGTCAGGATTGTTCGGGTTGGTCCCTTCAAACAGCAGAATTTGATTCAGAAGAAACAGGTCCTCCTGCTGGTTCTCCGAGACGAGTCCGAGTAATTTTTCCGTTAGAGACTGACGGCTCTTGAGATAAGGGAGCTGCCCGTTTCTTGTGGCCATGAAGGCAATGAACAGGGCTTTGAGCTCATTATCTGTAAACCGGACCACGGGAAGGACAGAATTGCGCATCACAGAATACCCGCCATCCCGTCCAACTTCAGCGACAAGCGGCATCCCCAGCGCCTCGATTTCCCGGATATCCCGAATCGCAGTCGAACGGGAGATATTAAATTCCTGCATGATTTCAGTAATAGTAAAGTGGGCCCGGTTGTTAATATACCGCATGATCACATTTACCCGTTCAACTTTTTTCATCGCGTCTCCTAAACAGTTTCATTTTATGACATGATTTAAGACTATCATATACATATCAAGACAAGAAGACAAATTTCAAATACAAAGGATGGTTGCAGACATGGCAAATTACACGTTAGAGGAAAAAGACAGCTTCATCGTTATCGGCTTGGGCACGGAGCTTAAGAGCGATTACACGGACTATGCAGGTATTAACAAAGAAAAGTCAGACTTCTGGCAGGCCGTCAGTGAAGATGGAAGGCTCGATAAGTTGAAGGCGATGGCCGTGAACGACTATATTTTTGCCGTGAGTGAAGCGGTGAACAACAAAATGATGTATTATGCGGGTGTCATGACCGAAGCAGCTGCGCCGGAAGAGGCCAGAGTTATCCAGTTTCCTAAGGGTAAATACCTGGTGGTTAGAGGGGAAGCGGCAACGGCTGATGAACTGAATAATAAGCTCGCCGGAGTTGCTTTTGGTCAAGCTCTGCCGGAAGCGAAGGATGTCGCCTATGTGGGCGGGCCCAATACATCGGTTGAGATGGGGCAGCAGGATGGACAGGTTGTAGGTGAAATGTGGATTCCTGTTGTAAGTAAATAACGGGTTAGCCGAGGAGGAAGTGCAATGTCTTATATCGTTGATTTCAAAGAGGTGTCTACGGCCGGCTTGGAGTCGTCACCTGTAGTGGATGCACTTGCAGGATTGCGTGCGAATGAAGCGCGTTACTTCATGAATAAGTACAAGCATGAGTTCACGGTTGTCCCGGCCAGCGAAAGCCAGGAGACCCTGGATTATGTGAATGGAATTCTGAAAAAAGAACGTGATCTTGAATTTTCGGCCAAGCCTTTGGAGACCTCGCGGTTTCAGGTAGAGAATATCCGGTTTGCTTACGTCTTTTATGAGGACGGACTGGCGCTTAACGTGATGTATACCGTGGATGATCCCAAGAAGCGGGCTGTCGGATTCAAGCTCTCTGAGGGCATGGAGATTCCCAAGGAGCTGGAGACAAAGTTCAAATTCGCCAGGCAGAAGTCTAAGCTGGCCGGAACGATCCGGGGCTCGTTCTTCGTCATCAAAGGCGAATACTGAACCAGCTGATAAAGCTGTGACTGAACCGTTAAAGATAGGTTTTCGCCTAATCGGGTTAATAATAGGTACGCATTTGGATATCCTATTCCCATAACCCGGAAGAAACGAGGCGATAAGCATGTCAACTTTGGATAAAAGTCATCAGGAAGCTGTCGAGACGGTCAGAGACCTTATCAAAGGGATTGATACAGCGATGTTCACGACGATCTCACCCGAAGGCCTGGTATCCCGTCCCATGAAGACACAGGAAGTCGAGTTTGACGGAGACCTGTGGTTCCTGACCAAGAAGGACACCAGCAAGTTCGATGAGATCCTCCATGATCCGAGGGTTAATGTTGTGTATGCTGACAAATCCTATGTCTCCATCCGCGGAACCGCCAGGATTGTCGAGGATCTGGAGAAGAAAAAAGAATTCTGGAGTGCAGGCTATAACACGTTCCTGAAGACCACCTATGATGACCCGAACGTGATCCTGATTCAGGTTCATGCCGAAGCTGCTGAATACTGGAAGAGCGGTAATCTGGCCGAGATGGCGACTTATATGTTCAAACGAATCACCAATCGGGACACAGAGAAGTCGGATCTGAACAAGACGGTTGAATTGGAATAACGGAATCAGCGGAATCCGTCAATTCCCCACCTCGACCACACATTTTTTAAAGTTGAAGGCTATTAATACTTCAGACTAAAAGAAGGAAGCTCATAATGAGTTTCCTTCTTTTGTAATCTCTATTTTAAACGGCTCTAATTTCCCATTAACAAATGCATATCTAATGATTGCATCCCCTAAATAATTACCTGTTGAAATCTGAATGGGTAGCTCCGCAATAAGCTGATTATCCTTTATTCCAAATCTCAATATATTCTGAACCGTCGGTTGCTCAAACCAATCGTTTGAATCGCTCTCACTGAATTCAAATAAGTGCTCCTGACCATCAACCGAAACCGTATACTGTCGAATTTCCTTATCTGTTTTTAGATCAACTTTAAGATTGCTTAGAACGGATTCTCTTGGATCTGAAACTGATATTTCTGTAAAATCTGATTTAAGCACATGCACTTCCGAATCATGTACTCCAGTCCCTGCGCCTTTTGTCAGAACAATGACAATTTCATCTTCTCCATCTGCATCTAAATCAATGACCGATATTTGAGGATAGAAGGAGGGGTTCGTTACATTGATCCAATTGAATGTTTTCGTTTCTCCATTTATTACAACATCTAATGACGAAAATATGTCTTTTTGTGATTTTTCTTGAACACCATAAATAGCAATTTTCTTATCTAAAGTCTCGGATAGTAGTGTATTGGGAATTGATGTAGCTGGTGTTGACGCATTTCCATCAATCTTTACCGGACTTGAAGACTGATTATTTGCCCCACATCCGGATAACAAAATAGCTCCTACCATTGTGACAATCATGATTTTTTTCAAAAATATATCCTCCATTTACATTTTTTTAAGTATATACATTCTTATAATTCAATAAGTTTAAAAAATGTATTTTGTTTTTTAAAAAAAAGTAACATTTCAATTTACGCTTACTTGTAATTGCCAGAAAAGATGGCTGTTTTTCCGCCTTAGAGCCGGTATGTAAAAAGAAAAAGACTTTCCCCTGAAGGAAAGTCCTTTTAGTGTGTACGATAGAGAATCTAACCTCAAGCCCCAACCGACACCATGCCCCATTGTGGTAAGTGTAGTCATAATAGGAGTCGCAACAACTGATTCTATACCGGTGAATGGGGAGTCTTAGGGAAGGAAGGAAGGGAAAAGTAAAGAAGTAAAGAAGTAAAGAATTATTGTAAGCATAAATGTTGTACGTTTTACAACTTTGATTCCTGGATTGCCGGGTGTTCGGGAGGATTGTTGTATGAAATACAAGAATATCCCACCAAAGTCGCTTGAAAAAGGAAATATGTTGTATTTTGTACAACAATCTTGGTTTTGAGCCGATTTATCCAAGAAAATGTTGTATTCTGTGCAGGATTTGATAGCACTCGCTCCCTCCTAACGTAAATCAAGGTGATCTATCTACCGTGTGCGCGACAACCTTCACCATTCAGCGATTATGTATCTCGATATTGCCCCACAACGTCGGCTCAATATAAACAGCGGCAGCCCAGGACATGATTTTCACGTCCGAGGCTGCCGCTGATTTTACACCTGGGCCAGTCTGATTAGGAAACTTGCGGATTGAACATGGGGAATCCGCCCGTGATCAGCGGCATGACCCGCTCCGCAAGTTCGGAGGGAGACTCCGCTCTTCCTTCCACATTCCAGCGGTAGGTTACGCCGTATAAGGACCAGCTTAGCAGGGTGGCCGCAGTGGCAAGCGGCTTCGAATCTGCAGCTGAGTCTGATTCGCAAATAAGCTGCAGGATAAGCTTCTCAAGATGCAGCTTGATATTCTCCTCAAGCAGGAGCGCTACGGAATCATATCTTTTGAAGCAGCGGTGGCTGGTTTCATGATAATTGCATAAGGCCACGATAAGCTCCTGAAGCGTCTTTTCGGTCAACGGTCCAGTTGCATCGACTTTATGGAGGACCATATTCGTAAAGGCGTCTAACAAAAAGGCTTCGAACAGCGCATATTTATCCTGGAAATGTGCATAAAAGGTGGTCCGGTTAATAGTGGCTGCTTTGGTAATATCGCCGACGGTTATCGAATTGAAGTCCATGATATTCAATTGCCGGATGAAGGCATCCAGAATTAATTGACGGGTCCGAATCACCCGCGGGTCGTTCGGATTGGGGGGGAGTATGCCAGCCATCCAAGGAACACCCCTTTCAGTAGAGAGTAGAATCCCTTTATTATAATCACCTTATTGGCAGACAACAAATAGGATCTGCCAATACGACAGTTTTTCCGGCTTCTAGCTTAAGCAACAACTTGGGCAGATTGTTGGTTGAAAGGGGGACTGGAGCTTGTTACTATTGCATTCATACCCCGCTTTGAGAATAATCATACAATCTACAGGAGGCGTTAACCATGGCTAAACAGCAGGAGCAAATTCATTCACTGGAGACCTTATTTGAACCTTATACGGTTCAACAATTAAATATACCCAACCGGATCGTAATGTCACCGATGGCGCGTGCTTTTGCACCTGAGGGTATTCCAGGGGAGGATATGGCAGCGTATTACCGCCGCCGCGCTGAGAATGGGGTGGGGCTGATCATCACCGTTGGTATGATTGACCATCCGGCGGCGAGCAGTGATCCGGGACTTCCTAATCTGTTTGGCGAAGCCGCTCTGAGCGGCTGGCGTGAAGTCGTCAGACAGGTTCATGAGGCCGGCGGGATTATTTTTCCCCAATTGTCACATATGGGAATGATTCGTTCCACAGGTTCCCAGCCTTACCCGGATGCACCATCGATCGGGCCATCAGGCCTCGATATGCAAGGGAACAAGATAAGCGAGCCGATGACAGAAGAAGAAATTTCCGGCGTCATTCAAGCCTATGCCGATGCGGCAGTGAATGCACAGCAGGCTGGCTTCGACGGGATAGAGCTTTCCGGCGGCCACGGCTTGTTGATTGACCAATTCTTCTGGGAACAAACCAATCAGCGGACGGACCGCTATGGCGGCGATTTCCTGAAGCGCACCACATTCGCAGCCGAAGTTGTCGCGGCCGTCCGCGCTGCAGTCGGACCGGATTATCCGATTTCCATCCGGTTGTCCCAGTGGAAAATGACTGATTACACGGCGAATCTGGTAGATACACCCGAGCAGCTGAAGCAATTCCTGGATGTGCTGGTACAGGCCGGCGTGGATATTTTCCATATCTCGACCCGCCGGTTCTGGGACCCGGAATTCGCGGGCTCGGAGCTGGGTCTCGCCGGATGGGTGAAGAAGCTCACCGGGAAGACAACGATTGCTGTTGGTTCCGTAGGCATGGACAATGATCCCGCTGAAGGCGGGGAAGCGGATCATCAAGGGATGGATGAACTGCTGAAGCGGCTGGACAATCAGGAGTTCGATCTGGTAGCCGTCGGACGCGCGCTGCTGGGTGATCCGGCATGGGCAAAGAAAATCCGCGAGGGCAGGGTGGAGGAGATTCAAGCCTTTACTCCTGAGGCGGCTGCCCAACTGTATTGAAGCATAGAGTGTCTATAAACGCACAAATAAGGCTGCCCTTGGGCAGCCTTAACTTTATTTTATTTAGACCATTATCTACAGGTGAATAATTTCCAATATCAGCTCTCTATTACCCTTTCTCCGCCATATAGGTCTTCTGCGTCCGGAGGACCGGGAAGAGCCAATACATCCAGACAACGGTGATGACGAGTGTACCAAGCCCGCCAATAACTGTCGCTGGTACGGCACCGACCAGACCGGCCATCGTACCGGACTCGAATTCGCCCAGCTGGTTCGAGGTGCCGATGAACAGGGAGTTGACGGCGTTGACCCGGCCCTGCATCTCTTGCGGTGTGTTGACCTGAACCAGCGTGGAACGGATTACGACGCTTACGACGTCGGAGGCGCCGATGAGGAACAGCGCGAAGAGCGAGAGCCAGAAGCTGTGGGACACCCCGAACAGAATCGTCGCCAAGGCGAATACAACGAGGGAGGCGAACAATGTCTTGCCGATTGCTTTCTCCACCGAATATCGGGTTAGAATCAGCGAGACAAGGATCGCCCCGACCGCTGGCGCAGAGCGCAGCAGCCCCAGACCGAGTGAGCCGGTCTTCAGGATATCCTCGGCGAAGATCGGCAGCAGAGCAGTCGCACCGCCAAGCAGCACGGCGAACAGATCAAGCGAGATAGTGCCGAGAATGATTTTGCGGGCAAAGACAAACTTCAAGCCGCTGAGGAACGTGTCCATATTGACGGCGTCCAGCTTCTTCACGAAGTGAACGGTCTTGACGAAGAAGATGAGCACGGTCGAGATCAGCAGCGCTGCCAGTGAGGCAATGTAGGCAGCGGCAGTACCCCAAACGACAAGCACTCCTCCAAGTGACGGGCCGACGATCATCGCGGTCTGCATTGCGGAGGCAGACCAGGCTGCGGCCTTCGGCAGCTGTTCCCGGTCCACGATGTCCGGCACAAGCGCAGCAGAGGCTGGGCCTTCGAAGGTACGGCAGGCGCCGAGAATGGCGGCGGCGACCAGCAGATGAAGCGAGCCCAGCCAGCCTTGCAGACTGCCGAGGACGAGCAGCAGGACAACTACGCTCTCCATCAGCTGGCAGAGGTAGACGATGGTCCGGCGGTCGTACCGGTCAGCGGTCTGTCCGGCCGGCAGTGTCAGCAGGAGCATCGGCAGGAATTGCGCCAGGCCGACAAGACCCAGCTGGAAGGCGCTGTCAGTCAGCGCGTACATCTGCCAGCCAATGGCGACAGACAGCATCTGAAAAGCGCTGGTCGAGAATATCCGTGCGATCCACAGGTGCAGGAACGAGCGGTTATGTAGTACGGACGAGCCTTTTGTATTCAAAACATGTCATCCTTTCTAATTCACAGGTATACATTAAATTCATTACATGCCGGAGTTCTTCGCATGCATCTCGGGATGCTCCCGCCGGATCAGTGCATAATCCTTCCCGTACCGGTCCTCCAGCTCACTGGCAAAATCTTTCTCGATCCGCATCATCACAACATCGTGGAAGTACGAGGTCTGCAGTACGTTCAGCACCGCCGGGTGGTTGCTCTCCAGCGCCGATACCGGCGCGTGCCGGCTGAAGCTGCCGATGACCGCCGTTTCCTTATCCAGCAGCATGGAGAAATTGCGTGTCCGGTGCGGTCCCCCCGGCGGCACACTATGTACGATGACATGTTCAAGCTCTGTCGGCGTTTCACCGATGACCATGAGATGAACGGCGGTACCCCGGTGCTCGGCTGAGAGCAGCGATTCCTCGACCCAGTGCAGATCCTCTGCCCAAAGATCGACCAGAATCTCCTCTCTGGCATTGGCGGCGAGGCGGCGGATCGCCAGATCCACCTGCTGATCTCCTTTCCAGTTACTGAAGAAGGGCGGCGTATCCGGCAGGGTAGTCAGCTCACTCTCCAGTAAGCGGGCAGTGCGTTCGAACTCCGATTGCAGCAGCTTCACAACTTGCCCGATTGGGATTGCAGCGAAGGTAATCGGATCACCTTCCTCAGCACGACAGACACCTTTCTCTACAAGGCCGCGCAGCGCAGCATAGACATTGGAGCGCGATACTGACACTTGCTTAGAGACTTCGTAGCCTGAAGAAGGGGGCTGACCGTGCAGCGCCAGATAACAGCGGGCTTCAAGATCGGACAAGCCGAGTTTCCTTAGAGCATCAATCATAGGGGGCCTCCTTAGTATTCGATGATCTTCCAGGAACGTTAGAAGTATTCCAAAATACTACTCCTGACTTGAGTAGCTGTCAAGACTGCCGCATCATAATTTTGCCAGCCCCATTCATCCTCAAGCTCCGTTGGGGATGATTAGAAACTCTGAGGGCCGCTGGTTGACAACGCAGGTAGTGAGCAGGTATATTGATTAAATAGTAATTATTACGATTAAATAGATGTCACTATAAAGTATTAACTGCACCGGATATGTAAACTCATGATACATTTAAGGAGCTTCCAGACAACAATGAATAAAAACAGCAGCAATCAGCGTCTTCCCAGAGCGAAGGGTATAGATATGGGGACTTATTACACACCAAAAGAATGTGCCAGAAAAGTAAAGCATCTCGTGCTGCCCCCCGATGAACCGGAAGATTGTTGAGGAGTTCATTACAATACTTGGGATGCGGGCGACATTCGAAGAACACAACGTACCCATTCCCAATAAAGTGGTCATGTATGGTCCGCCAGGCACCGGGAAAACATTGACCGCATTCTATATGGCTCAGATGCTGGAGCTTCCGCTTATTCTGGTTCGGCTGGATGCGGTTATTCATAGCCATTTGGGGGAGACCGGCAGCAATATCCGCAAAATATTCGAATATGCCAAAGCAACACCCTGCGTCCTCTTTCTGGATGAATTTGATGCGATTGCAAGAACACGCGAGAGCAATGATGAAGTCAAAGAGATGGCACGCGCGGTAAATACCCTGCTGCAATGTCTGGATGACTTTGGCGACAGCAGTATTTTTGTAGCGGCAACGAATCTGGAGAATGAACTGGACCGGGCGATCTGGAGAAGATTTGATACGAAGATGATTATTCGCTGCCGGATGAATCCAGCAGGCGTCAATATATCGAGCTATTGATCAATGGATTCGAAGGGGAAGCGGGGTTGACGGAAGAGGTATGCGGGCGCCTTGACGGATGCAGCTTCGCAGATATTGAACAAATTGTCTTGAAGGCCAAACGCAAGGCGGTCATAGAGCATAGCCCGCTAACACACGAACATATTGTGCTATCCTATGAGGAATATAGTCCGTCCTTATAAAAAATAGAGTGTAATTTGAACTTCCCGGATGATGCTTGTATAGATCAACGGGACGTTTTGATTTGTGAGCGAGAACAGCCCGTTTCGTGATATGTTGGATGCAATACGTCGCAGGACGATAACCACTGTAAGTTCTATCACATCTTATTTACATAAAATGAAATCGGGAGGTTGAATGATCGTGCCCAAATTAACCGGAGCAGCAGCAGTGATTGTAGATTCTGACGGTAAAATATTATTAGTGAAGCATAGCTACGGCAAAAACAACTGGGAATTGCCCGGCGGAAAAGGGGAGGACAATGAGTCCGCAGAGGAAACCGCGCAAAGAGAGGTGTTTGAAGAGGTGGGGCTGGAGGTTAGGATTGAAGAGTTGACCGGGGTGTATTATGAAGCGGTGCATGATATGCATCATTTTGTTTTTATAGCAGATAACGTCAATCATCAAGTGCCACAGCCCACTTCTCCGGAGATTCTAGAATGCGGCTTCTACTCCAAAGATGAACTGCCCAAACCGATCAGCGATTTTACTTGTAACCGTATTGAGCATGCTCTGAATCCTGATCGGAAACAACTATTTCATACGGTGGGGCCTAGACAATGGTTTGAATAATACAGAATACTACAGTGCATGAGAAAAGGAGTACATTGCAACGGCAATCTGCTCCTTTTCTCATGCTCACAAGTAAGCGTTAGTGGAATCCACTTTAGCAAATCGCTTGCTAAGGGTTTGAAGTGACCCAACTATGGGATATGCCGGGAGTATGCGGTATGCTTAATTGCACTCTGTACAACTAAATCAACTGATTTACAACCGATTCTCCGTTTAGTTGTATTTCGTACAATTAAACTGCCATTGTACCTCGGTTCTCAGCCATTGGGGCAGATTTAGTTGTACAGAATACAGTTATAAGAGGAAAGCCTCCCTTTTCGCTATTTTTAATTGCACAAAATACAACTATCACTGAATTCCTGCCTGATACTGAATACATCAATTGCTGCATTGTTGAATAACTCACTTCTATGCGCTGATGTTGTACTAATCTCCCAAGAAAACCATGCTTTTCGCAGGATCGTACATTTCCTTTAGCTGCTTCACATCGGATCTCGGGGGAGAGCCAAACATCCGCGAGTATTCACGGCTGAACTGGGAGGCACTCTCATAACCTACACGGAATGCGACTTCCGCAGCTTCTGCAGATTCTGAGAGCAATACACGCCGTGCTTCCTGCAGCCTGAGCTGCTTCTGGAATTGAATCGGGCTCATACCAGTCACTTCCTTAAAGTTGCGATGAAAGGAGGAGAGACTCATATTCGCGGCTTCGGCAAGCTCTTCAACACGCATAGATTGAGTGAAGTGGGTAGTAATCTGATCGATGGCTTCCCTGATCCGGTATGCATTGCTGCCTTCCATTGCGATTTGGCCTAAGGTAACCCCGTAAGGACCTTTTAGAAGAGTATATAGAATCTCCTTAGTGATCAGTGGAGCAAGGAAAGGGATGTCCTCCGGACGGTTCTGCAATTCTACGAGTCTTAATGTTGCATCCATTAAAGCATGCTCCATATCACCTACAAATAAGGCGCGTTTGGCATTGTCATTCGGTACGATCTGGATGTTAGCCTCGTTAATCACCTCTAAAATTTGGTCATGCGTAAATTCTAATTTTAAACTCAGATATGGAATCTCGGCTGAAGCCTTTATAATCTGGCCGACCACAGGCAGATTCATCGAAGAGATCAAATAGTTGGCTGACCCGTATTCGAATCGTTCCTGAGCCAGAAAAACCTCTTTGGAGCCTTGGGCAATCACACAAAAAGCGGGCTTGTACACCCTGTACGCAGGTTCGGAGATTTCTGAATATCTAATAATGAACAGATGGGGAATTGCTGTTTCAAGTACACCATCCGCTGGTGAGAAGTGTTGAATAAGCTTTGCCAATTCTTTTTGTTGTTTGAAGATGGCCTCCAGCATGACGATTCCTCCAGATTTCTATCAGATATCCAGTTTACGGCTGGCAAGCCACTTGACCATTTCAGGATCACGGTGGGAGAAGAACAGGCTCTCTTTCGTATCCAGCGCCGTAATGGAGTTCATATCCCCGCTGCTCAATTCAAAGTCAAAAATATTGAAGTTCTCGGCCATTCTTTCCTTGCGGACCGACTTGGGAATCACGACAACATCTCTTTGAGTCAGCCAGCGCAGAACGACCTGCGCAACGGATTTATGATGCTTGTCAGCGATTGAGGATAGCAGTTCATTCTGGAACAAGTTATTCTTCCCTTCGGCAAAAGGCGCCCAGGACTCGATCTGAACCTTGTTCTCATTCATGAAGGCTGCACTTTCGACCTGCTGATTGAATGGATGTGTCTCCACCTGATTCACGGCAGGGACGATTTCATTATGAAGAATCAGATCGATCAGACGGTCCATATGGAAATTACTGACTCCGATCGCCCGGATTTTCCCTTCACGGTTCAGCTCCTCCATCGCCCGCCAGGAACCATACACATCACCAAACGGCTGATGGATTAGATATAAATCGAGATAATCGAGCTGCAGCCGCTTCAAAGAGTTCTCCACCGCCTGCTTGGTCTTCGCATAACCAGTGTCCTGCACCCAAAGCTTCGTAGTAATAAATAACTCGTCTCTGGCTACGCCGCTGCGTCTGATGGCTTTGCCTACCGCTTCTTCATTCAGATAGGAGGCAGCTGTATCTATCAGCCGGTAACCTGTTGAGATCGCGTCAAGCACGCTTTGTTCACACTGGCTTTGATCGGCAATCTGATAGACTCCGAACCCTAGCACCGGCATTTCCACACCATTGTTAAGAATGACTTGCCGCATATAATTACCTCCATAGGTTGTGAAATATTGTCTCTCTATCGGGACAAGCTGTCCGTTACCTACTTATTATGCTGCAGATCACAAGAGAAGCGTTAGACCAATCCTGCCATATGATTGCCTAATCCTCTTATTGAATACGTTTTGCTGGTGATAGGATTAGGCAATCATTTAGCATTTATGATCTAACGCCTGCACTTTTATTTATAGGATAATAGAAATTGGGGGAAATTGGGGAGGGAGGCGCCACGAAATATTGAACTTATTTACTACTCACAGATTCTATCCAGCAAGGCTCCCAGCTGATCTGCCAATACCAGATAAGATACAGGTCTGTCGTTCATGAACCACCACTCGACAACGCCAACATACGAGGCGGCCACAAAATTCACGACCAGATCCTGATTTAATCCTTCATTCTTTCCTTTGGTGTTGTCCACCTCATCCTGGAACTCATCCACCAGAAACTCCATGAACCGGCTGCGGAAGAACGGAGCCCCTTTACTGGCCAGCATCGTGGAGAAAAAAGCATAATGGGACTCGAAATATTCCGTCCACAATACAGACCCGGTTGCAAAATCCAGATCTGCAGCGGCTGCACATCTTACCCGTAACTCGTCAATATGAGTCTCAATCAGTTTATCCAGCAGGTCGTATTTATCCATGTAGTGCAGGTATATCGTTCCGCGGCTGACGTTAGCCCGATCCGAAAGATCCTGAATGGTAATATCGTCGAAACTCTTTTCCTTCATCAGGTCAATGATTGCAGCCTTTAAGGCTTCCTGGGTTTTAAGGATTCTCCTGTCGATCTTGGTCATATCATTCACCGGGCTTTCTAATATTTATACTTGGTTATAATTATAAACAATTGTATATTATTTTATCAAACGAATTCTTACGATACTGAACAAATTCCTGCATTCGTTTCAGTATTGTACAAAAACGGCGAAATCAACAATTGGAAAGTTACTGAAGGTTGTTATAATAATAGACGTGAGTACATTAACGTAAGTTGTCACAATCATAATAAATGAAAGAAGGAATCTACGATGGAAAATGAACACCTTAGCAGCAGCACCATTTTCCCGCTAGGCAACAAGGTTGAAGCTAATTTCACAGGCGATGCTTACCTGCAGATGATATTTACAGATCCGGCACCGCTGAATACGGCAATCGGTAATGTGACCTTTGCTCCAGGCGCCCGCAATAACTGGCACGCACATCAGGCCGGACAAGTTCTGCTAGTTACCGGCGGCAACGGCTGGTATCAGGAAGAAGGCCAACCGGCCCGGCTTCTCCAGACAGGTGATGTAGTTAACATCCCGGCTAACGTGAGACATTGGCATGGTGCAACCAAGGACAGCTGGTTTGTACATCTGGCTATGACCCCGGGACCAACAGACTGGTTCGAAGCTGTTCATGAAGAATGGTATGCTGAATTGAAATAGATAATTATAGGAAACGGAGGGTTTGGCTATGGAATATATTAAGTTCGGAAATACAGGGATGGATGTGTCGCGGATTTGTCTGGGTTGTATGAGCTTTGGTGAGGTGCTGCCGGGAGGCCATCAGTGGGTTCTGGATGAAGAGCACAGCCGGCCGATTATCAAAAGAGCCCTGGAGCTCGGGATCAACTTTTTTGATACAGCGAACGTTTACGCGAATGGAACAAGTGAAGAGATTACCGGACGCGCGCTGAAGGAATATGCGAACCGGGATGAACTGGTTCTCGCTACGAAGGTCTGGGGACGTATGCATGAAGGTCCGAATGGTGCAGGGTTGTCCCGGAAATCCATCATGAGTGAAATCGATAAAAGCTTAAAGCGGCTGGGAACGGATTATGTAGATCTCTACATCATTCACCGCTGGGATTACAACACGCCGATTGAAGAAACGATGGAAGCTATGCATGATGTAGTGAAGGCCGGAAAAGCCCGGTATATCGGCGCATCGGCAATGTTCGCCTGGCAGTTCCAAAAGGCCCAGCATGTGGCCGAGAAGAATGGCTGGACAAGGTTCGTCTCGATGCAGAATCACCTGAATCTCATCTACCGTGAAGAGGAAAGGGAGATGATGCCGCTCTGCGCGGATCAGAAAATTGCGGTCACTCCTTACAGCCCCCTGGCTTCAGGCAGACTGATCCGCGACTGGTCTGAAAGCACTCACCGGTCCGAGACCGACCATGTCCAGAAATGGAAATACGACTCTACAGCTGATGCTGACCGTCTGATCGTTCAGCGTGTGGCGTCTCTGGCCGAAGAGCGCGGTGTACCGCGCATCCATATCGCACTAGCCTGGCTGCTGCAGAAAGAATCTGTAGCTGCCCCAATTATAGGCGCAACGAAGCTGTCGCAGCTCGAAGATGCTGCCGGTGCACTGCAGGTGAAATTAACAGCTGAGGAGATTAATTTCCTTGAAGAGCTGTATGTTCCGCACAACGTAGTTGGAGCCCAGTAATTACAATAGGGCGGATAATTTAAGTGAAAAGGTGGAACTTAGAAATGAAAGCAAATATTATGTACGCTGCCGGTGATGTACGCGTAGAAGAGCTGCCCCTTCCGGAATTGAAACTACCAACGGATGCGATTATTAAGGTAGTGGCCGCCTGTATTTGCGGAAGCGACCTGCATCCTTATCACAGCATGCATGCCCATGAGCATGGCGAAGGTGATGCCATGGGGCATGAAGTGATTGGACGTATTCAGGAAATGGGTTCGGAGGTTTCCGGCTTCAAACAAGGCGATTTGGTTATTGTGCCATTTGCCGTCGGAGATAACACCTGTCCCTTCTGTCTGGAAGGACTGATGACCTCCTGTGTGCATGGAAGCTTCATGACCGGCTGTCAGGCAGAATATGTCCGGGTGCCGCAAGCACAGGGAAGCATGTTCAAGCTGCCGGATGAAATTAAGGATGACTCTCCTTTATTGCCGTCTCTGCTGACCTTGTCTGACGTATACGGTACCGGCTATCATGCGGCGGTGATGGGACGCGTGAATGAGAATACGACGGTAACCGTAATCGGTGATGGCGCTGTGGGACTGCTGGCCGTTCTGTCGGCGAAGAAGCTGGGAGCCAAGCAGATCATTCTGATGGGCCGTCATAAAGTGCGGACGGATCTCGGGATTGCCTTCGGTGCTACAGATGTTGTTCTGGAATGCGTCGGGCTGATGCCTGCTTACGAGATGAGTATCGGAGCTGTCCGGGCCGGAGGCGTGATCAGCCGTGTAGGTGTTCCGCAGTATGAGGAGGCTCCTGTCGGTTTTGCCAGCTTGTTCGGACGCAATATTACGCTTACCGGCGGGCCGGCACCCACTCGTGCATACATGGAAGAATTGTTGCCGGATATACTTGACGGTACCCTTGAACCTGGACGTGTCTTCGACGTAACCGTTGATTTGGACGGGGTTCCGGAAGGTTACCGCGCGATGGACAACAGGGAAGCCCTTAAAGTACTGATCAGACCTTAAGGTGAGCAGAGAATATTTAATGACATAGTGTAGTTGAACTTAAGCTGCCATGATTCTGAACAATTAGGATCAGGGCAGCTTTTTGTGTTGAATGATGTTCTTTGTCGGCAGTTTATCATCGGCGAAATCTTCTTTTTGCTAGGTTGGCCCGGTAATGATTAGTAAGCGGCAGTTCCAGGTAATAAGTCTAGAGGCTGTTGATTCCAGCCGGGTCTGTGAAGTATGCTGACTACTATACCAAACCGACAGGATGAGGACTTATGAAAAAAGCAATAATAACGACACTGTTGATCTCCAGTCTGCTGTTAAGCGGCTGCGGCAATAATGAGGCCGGCAACGGCAATGCAGCGGCTCCTGAGCAGACCGGGGTGGAAACTTCTGCAGCGCCGGAGATAACACCCGCAGCGACAGCGGTTGCTACTGTGCAGCCCACTCCCGAAGCTACAACGACGGCAGCTCCCTCGCCGGAGACTACTGCTGAAGCTACTCCGGAGCCGGAGGAGTCCACGCGTCAGGCCTATTTTGACAAACTGGATGAGATTGAAGAGGGGTTGTCAGACCTGAAGGCTATATCGGATAAAGGCACAACGCTTGCAATGTCAACAGCGGCCGTTCAGGAGAACGAACGGTGGGACAAAGCGCTGAATGAGATCTACCAGGTGCTCAAGCAGCAGCTCCCCGAAGCAGAAATGGCTAAGCTGAAAGAGGAACAGCGGAACTGGATTACACTCCGCGATGAGACGGCGGCCAAGGAGGCAGCCAAATACGAAGGAGGGACAGCGGAGGGACTGGAGTATGCCATCACGCTGGCCAGTGTTACCCGTGACCGCTGTTATAAGCTGGTTGAGTTGTATATGGATTGATGAAGGAGCTGTCAGAGGGGTACAAGGATAGGTAATAACATTTCAGAAATCTCGGCAGGCGGTTGCCTATCGGGATTTCTTTTTTTTGTGCCTGTAAGAATGATTTATAACGTGAACTATATAAATCCTTATATTTTAAAATAGTCGATTCTGGGTTGAAAGTGCGTTTTTTTGAGCAGAATTGAATCCCATTATTTGATACACTTGTGCATATTTGGTGGGACCTAATGAAAGGGGATGATAACCTCTGGCTGAGCAGGTATAGCATATTGAAGTTAAGAGGACTGCAGCAGGTGTGTTAAATGACAACTATGATGTGAACGTACAAGTTTCCCCCGATTTCTAAATGAGTTTAGAATAATAGGAGGAGTTAAGTACATGGGCAAAAAAGTAATTTTCGTCAAAAAATCAGTGTTCGCATTCTTATTATCATTACTACTGGTTCTCCCGCTTGCCATTCCGGCATCTCCGGTACATGCAGAATCAAAGGGCAGCCTTCCCGCACGTCAAGCAGAATATCTGAACCGGGGGTTAGTAGCGGTCCTGGTTGATAACGGTGTCTACTTGAGCTGGAGGTACTTGAATACGGATTCAGATGAAATCGCTTTCAATGTATATAAAAACGGATATAAAGTAAACTCAGCTCCGATAAGCGGCTCCACCAATTACGTGGACGCCACAGGCGCAGACAGTTCCCAGTATCAGATTTCTACCGTCATTGCCGGTAAGGAAGAGATGCAGGCGGAGACCGTACCGGTGCTGCACAACGGTTATATGCCCATCCCGCTAGATAAACCGGCTGACGGCCGGACCAAAGACGGAGGCACCTATTCCTACTACGCCGGAGATGCTTCTGTAGGAGATTTGGATGGCGACGGTGATTATGAAATCGTTTTCTTGTGGAGCCCGAGCAATTCCAAGGATAATTCACAGGCAGGGTATACCGGCAACGTCTATATCGATGCGATTGAAATGGACGGTACGAAGCTATGGAGAATCGACCTGGGTGTTAACATTCGCGCAGGAGCCCATTACACACAGCTGATGGTGTATGATCTGGACGGCAACGGCAAAGCTGAAGTCGTCGTCAAAACAGCGGACGGCACGAAGGACGGCCAAGGCACAGTTATCGGTGACGGCACGAAGGATTACCGCAATGAGAGCGGATATATCCTCTCCGGAGCAGAATATCTGACGCTGTTTGACGGTCAGACCGGAGCAGCCGTATCCACCGTGAATTACGACCCTCCAAGAGGGGATGTAAGTGCGTGGGGGGACGGATACGGCAACCGCGTAGACCGCTTCCTGGCGGGGATTGCCTATCTGGATGGCGTGAAGCCAAGCGTAGTCATGGCCCGCGGCTACTATACACGAACGACTCTCACAGCATACGACTATGTTGGCGGCGAGCTGGTGAAGCGCTGGGACTTCGACACGAATGAAGCCGGATCGCAATATGAAGGACAAGGAAATCACAATCTAAGCGTGCTTGATGTTGACAGTGACGGTAAAGACGAAATCATGTACGGATCCCTGGCGATTGATGATGATGGAACCCTGATCTACAGCACCGGACTCGGCCATGGCGATGCGATGCATGCCGGTAAGCTCGATCCGGGCCGGGAAGGTTACCAGATCGTGAGTGTGCATGAGCATACGAACGCTGAATACGGGCTGGAGATGCGTGATGCTGCAACAGGTGAGATTATCTGGGGCCAGTATACCGGTAAGGATACCGGACGCGGAATGTCTGCGGATATTGATCCGAACTACCCGGGATATGAATCATGGGCAGCCACGATTGTCGATGGTCAGATGGACCCTTTATCCCGCGGATATGCGGCTAATGGAGAGGTTATTTATGAACAGAATGAAGTGCCGCGAAGCGCCAACTTTGCGATCTGGTGGGACGGGGATCTTCAGCGGGAGCTGTTCGACCATGAATGGAATAACACTACAGCGAAAGGCATTCCGCTCGTTTACAAGTGGGATTATGAGAATAAGCAGCTGAAGGAGATTTTCCGGGCAACCGGTACCTTGACCAATAATCATACCAAAGGCAACCCTGCCCTTCAGGCGGATATCCTGGGTGACTGGCGTGAAGAGCTGCTGCTGCGCAGCGAAGACAGCTCGGAGTACAGACTCTATACAACAACGATTCCCACAAGCTACAAGATTCCCGCGCTGATGCAGGATCCGGTATACCGTTTGGGTATAGCCTGGCAGAATATCGCCTACAACCAGCCGCCGCACACCGGATTCTATCTCGGAACGGAAGCAACGGAATTCCCTAAAGCGAATGTCACTCTAACCGGAGCACAAGAAACACCTCAGCAGATTTATTACTTTGATTTCGGCACGGACCCGGCTGCCGGAGCAACAGCAGTTCAGGATACACCTTACACAGAGGCAACCGGATACGGCTTTGAGAGTACAAGCGGAATTACTCTGGACGCAAATCATGTTTCGCTTCCGGACAACACAAAGTTTGCTGTTGACCTGCCGAGTGCCAATTACAAGGTAACGCTCAAGCTTGGTGCTGATGCCCGGGATTCCAATATCGGCGTCAAATCTGAATTTGTTCAAAAGCTGGCCGTCACTGGTGTAAGCGCGGGAGCACCTCTGGTCTACTCGTATGATATTGCGGTGGTAGACGGTCAGCTGGAGCTCATTTTCTCCGGCACAGCCATTGACGTGCAGGAGATTATTATCGAGAAGTACCCGGAGAAGACGCCGGGAGCTGCAAAGACGATCTATATGGCCGGCGATTCCACGATGCAGTCTTATAGCAGTGCACAGGCTCCCCAGGAAGGGTGGGGCCAGCAATTCGGACGATATTTTGCGAATGGTGCGGTGGTCAAGAACGATTCGATCGGCGGCAGAAGCAGCAAATCATTCATGGTTGACGGCCGTCTCGATACGATATTGCAGCGGATCAAACCGGGAGACTTCTTCTTCATTTCTTTCGGACATAACGATGCCAGCATAGGAATTCCTGACCGCTATGCCTCCCCGGCGGATTATAAAACCTACCTGGCCCGTTATGTGAACGGAGCCAAGCAGCGCGGTGCGACCCCTGTCCTGCTCACGCCGGTAGGACGAAGAGACTTCAATACAGTCACTCAGGAATTTAACGTAAGTTTCCCCGAATATGTGAAGGCGGCCAAAGAAGTAGCAGTAGAGCTGAATGTACCGCTGATTGATTTGAGCCAGTTAAGCATTGCGGATTACAATCGTATCGGCCTGGCGGCTACGGAGAAAATCTTCCTGTACGCTAATCCCGGCGAATATCCGAAGTACCCGAACGGCGTCGGCGATAATACGCATTTCAGCAGCTACGGTGCGCAGGTTATTGCCGGTCTGGTAGCCGGTGCGGTGAAAGACATGGGATTAACCATATCACCGTTAGTCATCGATCCGGATATTACGGAACCGGAGCCAGAACCGGAGGTTCAGGTCTATGAGGAGAACTTTGAGGGTGATCCGGCGGCCGCTCAATATTCAATGGTGAATGCCACGGGTATAGCCGGGACAATGACAGGCACGGTCACCGAGCAAAGCGGAAACAAGGTGATGTCGGTTACCGGTTCCGGCTCCGGGAATCGCGCGAAAGTGTTCCGGTTGTTCGATGCGGTGAACGGGGACATCGTTAATGTTAATTTCAACTGGCATTCCGGCAACGTAGGTGCTACCCCGTCAGAAGGACATCTGACCTTGCAGGATGCAAACGAGAATATCATTCTCACACTGTTAACAAAAACAGGAACAACCAGTCCCGGTACAAAAATCCATTATTTTGTGGGCCCGTACACACCTGACTACGGAACCGGCACCACAGCTGTTCCGGATGGCGGAATTACGACGGACATTCTGAAGAACCAGTGGGTCAATGCCAATGTGAAGATTAATTTTGCCGAGAAGAAGATTGATCTGACATTGACGAGTCTGGCTGACCCCACTGTCACTCAGACGATCAAGGATATCCCGATGAGTCCCGGCGTTTATGCCAATAACGTAAGGGGATTCCGGTTCCTGGGAACGAGAAAGGGAGGCGGCGGCACGCTGAGCTGGACCACGCAGATCGATAATGTGAAGCTCGAAGGCAAGATGCTTCCACCGGTTGCAGGCGATCAGGCGGCATTGATTGCGCTGCATCAAGAAGTGAAAGCCTTGGATCTGTCAGCCTTTACGGACGCATCCGTAGCAGTGCTGAATAAAGCGTTGGCGTCTGTGGAAGCAGTGCTGGGTACAGATGCCACACAGGCTCAAGTCGACCATGCAGTGAACCTGCTGACAGTCGCGAGGGAATCACTGACCAGTAGCCCGGCTGGTGATATCAGCGTATACAAATTTGATTTTGGCTCCGGAAGCGCTGAACAAGGCTACACCAGAGTAGATTCCAAAAGAGCTTATATTGAAGGGAATGGCTACGGCTTTACGGATACCGCGCTGGTACAGGATGAGAACCGCGAAACCGGAAATGCGCTGACAGAGGATTTCATCCGCATGAACGGCAGCAGCCTCCTGGTGGAAATGAAGCCGGCTAATTACCGTGTAACCATGACCATTGGCGATGCACAGGAAGCGACTAACGCTGCTGTGGTTGTCGAACAGATGACCAAAGTCCCGGTTACAACCGTAGCCAAGGGCCAGTTTACCGAAGTGACCTATGATATTGCCCTGATTGACGGTGTCTTTGACTTTACTTTCTCCGGCAATTCGCCGAAGATCAATGCGCTGAAGATTGAGCGGCTGCCGGAGACCGGTGCGGCTGACCAGCCGACTCTCTATCTGGCAAGTGATTCTACGGTCGCCAATTATGCAGAAAGCTATCGCCCGCAGGCCGGATGGGGCGAGACACTGGGCGGTTACTTCGATCTGGATCAGATTCGTATTGATAACCGTGCTGTCAGCGGCTTAAGCAGCAAGACCTTCCTGGTTGGCGGATATCTTAACGATATCCTGCTGGGCATTCATGAAGGGGATTATCTGTTCATGCAGTGGTCGCATAATGATTCCACACTGTCCCGGCCGGAACGTTACCTTACACCGGAGCAGTTCAAGGTGTATCTGAAAGATTACATTAACGGTACTGTGCAGAGAGGCGCAATTCCGGTGCTGGTCACGCCGGTGAACCGGCGCGATTTCACCGGAGAAGTATTGAACAAGAGCTTCCCGGAATATGTGCAGGCGATGAAAGAAACGGCACAGGAGACTGGAGCCCTGCTGATTGATCTGAATCAAGCCAGCTGGGAATATTTCCAGGAGCTTGGGCCGGAAGGTACCAAATCCATATTTATGTGGGTGGGTACAACCGAGGACAACACACATCTTCAGATGAACGGTGCAGTAAAGGTATCCGGGATGGTAGCTAAGCTCGTGCAAAAGCTGGACATTCCGCTCTCTAGTCTGGTTACCCTTGAAGAAGAACCTTCGGACCAGACAGCGCCGCATACTACTGCGGCTATGGCAGGAGAGTTGCAGAATAACTGGTATACTTCAGCGGTAGAAGTAACGTTTACCGCAACGGATGAAGCTTCCGGAGTCGATTCGACTTACTATCAAATCGACGGCGGGGAGATCCAGACCGGCACGAAGCTGACGATAAGTGATGAGGGCAAACACACCGTCACTTACTGGAGCGTTGACCTGAACGGCAATAAGGAGGCTGAACAGACACTTGCAGTACCTGTGGATCTCGCCCCTCCGGTCATCGATATTCAGGGCCAGACAGAATACACGATTGACCAGCAGGTAGAGATTATATATACAGCTTCCGATACCGTGTCCGGTGTAGCAGAACCAAGCGGCGTGCTGTTGAACGCTCCTGCTTATACGCTGGAGCCTGGCTTGCATGAGGTAACAGCTACGGTCTCCGACTTGGCGGGCCGGGAAACGAGTGTGGATTACAGTTTCGGCATTTCGGCTACCTTTGCAAGTTTGGCTGAGCTGACACGTACCTTCGCAGCGGCTTCGGATGATCCGAACGCCGGGGCACTTGCCGAACAGCTGGGAGGCAAACTGCAGCTGGCAGAACTAGCAGCGGGTGCACATGAAGGTGCGAAGGCACGACAGCTGCTCGCATCCTATGGCAATGATGTCAATGCCGGCAGGAATACGGTATTTACAGCGGAACAGGCAGATGTACTGGGTAAGTGGGCCGCATGGATCAGCCAGGGCACACCACTTGCGGACAGTGCCCCCGGCACTCCTGTATTGTCCGACAACAACGGCCATGATACTGGGCTGAGAGACGGAGATTACACCATCACCATGAATCTCTGGTGGGGTAACAACGGCACAAAGTTCAAGCTGTATGAGAACGGTGAGCTGATCCAAGAAGTGTCTCTGGCAGACCAGTCCCCTTCCGCCCAGTCTGTACAGATCGATATTACCGGCAAACGGAATGGTACGTATATCTATACAGGTGAACTGAGCAATTCATACGGTACAACGAAGAGTGCCCCGCTGAGTGTAACAGTCACGGATGCCTCTCCAGGGCAAGCCGTATTGTCTAACGACAACTGGGACGGGGACGGCAGCTATAATGTAAGTATGAATCTGTGGTGGGGTACGAATGCTACCGGATATGATCTCTATGAGAATGGAATTCTGGTAGATACCCAAACCCTGCAGGCACAGACACCAGGTGCACAATCGGCAGTCACTGCAATTTCCGGCAAAGCTCCGGGGACCTATGAATACGAGGTGGTGTTACGCAACCCGGCGGGTGAAACCAGAACGCCGAAGATGATCGTCACGGTGCGGAAATAGACCGGCCAGGCTGATAGCCTGGCAGATGCCTAAGCTTCACATTCAGGAAAGTCCGGGACCCGGACTTTCCTTTTTTATTGCATAGGAAATGATGCTACGCGTGAGCTGTGGACAATCGGTTACTTTGGAATTCGGAGCAGAGCAGATCTGGCAAAAGGACGAATGTGTTATTGTATCCGGAATCCCGCTGAATCCGGCTAAAAGGGGGGCCAATGTATGCGAAAAATCGAACACATTGTGCTTGCGTGGAGGTAACCGGACCAAATGTATACGAAAATTCGAATACAATGTGCATCCATGGAGGTAACTGGACCAAATGTATGCGAAAAATCGAACACATTGTGCTTGCGTGGAGGTAACCGGACCAAATGTATGCGAAATATCGAA
This sequence comes from Paenibacillus sp. FSL R10-2771, assembly GCF_038000205.1. Lineage (NCBI taxonomy): Bacteria > Bacillati > Bacillota > Bacilli > Caryophanales > Paenibacillaceae > Paenibacillus > Paenibacillus sp. FSL R10-2771. The sequence continues at coordinate 3,311,276 of NZ_JBBOBM010000001.1, read as the reverse complement.
TACATTGTGTTTTCCCGGAAGGATGAAGATTATATCACTGGATGCTGCTCATGTCTGAATGGAGTAATGTATGGTAACCTTTGAATCTGCATCAGGTGCAAAGGCGCTTAAGCTCCAGCTTGATTCACCCGTTAGGGTGATTTTGTCATGTAGAATTTTCTATCCTCGTACACAGTAATCTTGCAAAAGTACAGTAACAAATCCCGCTTCCGCGTGCTATTCTTGGTCAGAAATACTTGAAAGATCCTAGGAAGGAGGTACACCGGACAAAATTGAATGCGTTTACATTAGTGGATGGATGATTGAATGAATACTGCACTTAGTAAGAAGCATTTATCTGAAGGAGGCGGAAGGGTTGAAGAAAATTAAACAATGGAAGCTCGGACTCATGATGACAGTGCTGATGCTGATGCTGCCAGCAGGAACAGGTAGCGCAGCCGCTGTGTTGGAAGAGGTTCCATTTCCGATGGATTCCAGCAATCAGGCCGGATGGTGGTCTCCCCTTGCCACGTATGGACTGGGTTATGAGTATGCGTACATGGCCTATAATGCACCGGGAGCTATTGCCGGTAAACATACCGTAGCCATTGCCAGACGGGATAACGATGGGATCTGGAGCAAGCTGCCGCTCATGAACGGTACCGCACCTGCAGAGTATCTCGACGATCTGGGGCATAATCAGCCGTCGATGGCCAGAGACGGGAGCGGCCGGTTTCACGTATTCGCCTCCATGCACAGCAATCCGTGGCAGTACTTCCGCTCGGATACGGTAGGAGGGATTCCGCAGAATCACTCCGATGAGCTGCCTCAAGGCATGACGGTAACCTATCCGGTATTGGCGACAGCCCCGAACGGGGATTTGTATCTGATGGTGCGTGCTGACAAAGATCCGGCAGGCAAAAGAGAGGCCGTTCTGTTCCGCTGGAATAATGCCGAATCTGTGTGGAGCCAGGTCAAGGTGATTGCCGCGCACCTTAACCGGTCTGTCTACCCTGACGATCTGGTCTTTGATGCCAGGGGAGATCTTCATATCTTGTTCGAGTGGGCGTATTTCGCTGCCAGCCCGCTGCGCCACCAGCTGTCTTATCTGAAATATAGTCCTTCCACGGGGGGATTCTCCAAAGCAGACGGAACGCCTGTGTCAGCTCCGGTCTCACTGACTACCGCAGATATTGTACAGCCTATGGCTCCTGGTGAAGCCTATGTACAGAGCGGCAGCGATCCCGGCGGACCGGGCGTTCAGAGCGCCAAGATGACGCTCGATACTCTCGGCCGCCCGGTTATTGCGTACCGCTATCGTGAAGAAGGCGCTACGAGCTTCTCGGTTAAGCAGGCCACTTATGGCACAGGGGGATGGGTGCTGCAGACGGTCTATAATGCAGCTCCGACTACAGCCGCGATTGATGTGACCTGGGCAGGCAATGCCGCAAGAATCTATTACGTGAAAAGCAGCGGCAGCGATCGTGCATTCATGGCCGTAAATACGGGCGCAGGCTGGACCGAAACATCGCTTGCGCCGGGTATCCCGGTCGAGCGGCTGGCGGTTGACCGCAGTCCCAAAGGTATCGATATCCTGTATCTGGTGGATGTGACAAACCTGAAGCTCTACTACGGGCGTAACGAATAGACGAATAGAGGAGGACTCAGATTCCTTTATTTGTGTTAATCAGGCGTTATTCGCGGAATCTCAGTCCGCTTCAATATAACTTCCCATACGTCAAAAAAAGAACCTGAGCAGCAGCTCAGGTTCTTCATATTGCATATATACATACAGGATGATATAATCACTTCACAACTGTTTTTATTTGAAATAACAAAGTTAATGCATCTTATATATTTAATATAACATGCCGGAAATTTCTTGTCAAATTTTTTTTCAACTCAATAGTTAGGGGAGATATGGAATGGATGCTTTGGTTCTGGGTTTTGAGGAAATGGATAATACGCAGCTGCTGCTGGTTGGCGGCAAAGGGTTAAATCTGGGGATGTTATCAGGAATAGAAGGCATCCAAGTCCCCGAAGGCTTCTGTGTTACAACCGCAGCTTATCAGGAAGCAATCGTGCATAACGAAACCTATCATGTTCTACTGAACCGGCTAACCACACTGCGAGCGGACAACCGGGAGCAGATTAGAGAAATCAGCAGGGAGATCCGCCGGATGATTACGGAAGCAGAAATTCCGTCCGGGGTTGTAACAGCAGTTACACAGGTTCTCTCCCGGCTGGGGAGTGAACAGGCTTACGCGGTACGTTCCAGTGCGACTGCTGAGGATCTGCCGCATGCCTCTTTTGCCGGCCAGCAAGACACCTACTTAAATATTATCGGCGTTGATGCCATCCTCCAGCATATCAGCAAATGTTGGGCCTCACTATTCACGGACCGCGCGGTAATCTACCGGCTGCAGAATGGTTTTGACCACACTCAGGTCTATTTGTCAGTTATCGTTCAAAGAATGGTCTTCCCGCAGGCTTCGGGCATTCTGTTTACCGCTGATCCGGTTACGAATAACCGCAAGCTGCTGTCCATCGACGCCAGCTTTGGACTTGGAGAAGCATTGGTCTCAGGCCTGGTGTCTCCCGATTGTTATAAGGTGAAAGACGGGGAGATCGTCGATAAGCGGATTGCAGCCAAAAAACTGGCTATTTACGGACTGCCGCAAGGCGGTACTGAAACCCGGCAGCTTGATTCCGGCCAGCAACAAGCGCAGACGCTTACTGAAATGCAGATTTTGCAGCTCGCACATATCGGCAGACAAATCGAGACTTATTTTGGCTCACCCCAGGATATTGAATGGTGTCTGGCTGATGATACCTTCTATATTGTGCAGAGCCGGCCCATCACCACGCTATTCCCGATCCCTGAAGCCAGTGATCAAGAGAACCGCGCTTATGTATCTGTGGGTCATGGGCAAATGATGACAGATGCTATGAAGCCGCTGGGCCTGTCTTTTCACCTGTTAATAACTCCTGCTCCCATGCGTATAGCCGGCGGAAGACTGTTTGTCGATGTCACCTCCTATTTGGCTTCGCCCGCCAGAATGATGATCATTGATACCTTGGGGAAATCCGATCCGCTCGTCAAAGACGCGCTTATGACTATCGTGGAGCGGGGAGATTTCATACCCATCTCACCGCAAGCTGAAGCGGCCGCGCAGTCCGGCAAAAGCAATCCAGGTAAGCCGCCCGTTGGCGATCAAACACCTGCCGGCAGCGATCCGGCCATCGTTACGGAGCTGATCAAGAGTAATGCAGCATCGGTAGATGAGCTGAAACACAACATCAAGACGAAATCAGGCTCGGCTCTATTCGAGTTCATCCTTGAAGATATCCAGGAACTGAAGAGGGTTCTATTCGACCCGCAGAGTACGGCAGTGTTCATGGCCGCAATGGATTCTTCCGCATGGATTAACGAAAAAATGAACGAGTGGTTAGGTGAAATTAACGCGGCTGATACCCTTTCGCAATCAGTGCAGAACAATATTACTTCGGAAATGGGTCTGGAACTGATGGATGTCGCAGATGTAATTCGTGCCTTCCCGCAGGTCATTGATTATTTGCAGCAAGTACAAGAGGAGGACTTCCTGGACGGACTGATGAAGATAGAGGGCGGGCAAAAAACGTATGACACTCTAAATAATTATCTCAGCAAATATGGAATGCGCTGTACCGGAGAAATCGATATTACCAGAACCCGCTGGAGCGAGAAACCGGCGATACTGATCCCCATGATTCTTAGCAACATCAGGAACTTTGCACCGGATGCCAGCAGACAGAAATTTGAGCAGGGGCGGCAGGAAGCTTGGGAGAAAGAACAGGAGCTGTTAGACCGCTTGAAGCAGTTACCGGATGGAGTACACAAAGCCGAAGAAACCAAAGTAAGAATTGACCTGGTCCGGAATTACATCGGTTACCGGGAATATCCTAAATACGGCATGGTTAGCCGTTACCTGGTTTATAAGCAGGCGTTACTGAAAGAAGCCGGACGGCTCGTTCAAGCAGGTGTTATCCACGACAAAGAAGATATATACTACCTCAATTTTGAAGAGCTTCACGAAACCGTCCGCACGAATACAATCGATTACCGGCTCATCAATCAACGTAAAGAGGACTATAAATTATATGACAAGCTCACTCCCCCGCGTGTGATTACCTCTGATGGAGAAATCCTGTCCGGCCAGTACAAACGGGCTCATCTCCCGGCTGGAGCTATTGCAGGTCTGCCTGTTTCTTCCGGAGTGGTAGAAGGCAGGGCACGTGTGATCCTCAACATGGAAGAGGCTAAGCTGGAGGAGGGGGATATCCTGGTCACCTTGTTTACCGACCCCAGCTGGACTCCGTTGTTCGTCTCCATCAAAGGCCTAATTACAGAAGTCGGCGGACTGATGACCCATGGCGCAGTGATCGCACGGGAATACGGCTTACCGGCAGTTGTCGGAGTGGAGAATGCCACCAGACTCATCCAGGACGGGCAACGCATCCGTGTGCATGGAACCGAAGGGTATGTTGAAATATTGTGAGAAGAAAAATATTGACTTCGTGTGCACACGAAGCCCTAGACTAACTTTTAGGGTGAAACATGAGCCTTTGATGCTGAATGGATATGTTCCGGTATATCATATTTCTCACCGCATTCCGGATTATTGTTAACCGGATTCCAGGTGTCGTTCAATTGGCCAGCCAAGACACTATTGTAATAAGCCTTCTTTTCTTTAATGTGCATTAATTGAAGGTTGTACGCATGGATCTTTGCCTCTAGTTCTTTTTCTTGCTTTGCAACAAGCTCAGCCCTGTCAGGAATCGTCTCATCACCTTGTAAACACATAGCAATGTAATGTTTGACTTCTGAAATCGGCAATCCTGAAATACGAAAGGAGTGAACCATTCGTAGCCAATCCAGATCATGGTCAGAGAATAAACGGTTGTTTCTGCCATCTCTTGAAACGAAAGGAATTAATTGTTGGTCATCGTAGTAACGGATTGTATGTTTGGTAAGTCCGGTGATTTCTGCTACATCTTTAATCGTATATTTGGGTTCATGTAATGACTGATTCAAAATTTCGTACCTCCATGATATTGACTTCGAGTAACTCGAATACTTAATGAAGTTATTGTAACAATGTCGTTGCCGCTCATCAACTGGTAAGTTTAGAAATGAACTAATTAGAAAGAGGTAAGAAAATGAACACAAAATATAACAGCCTGTTCGAATCTTTCACATTCAAAAATGGGATTTCTCTTAGAAATAGGGTAGTAATGTCGCCTATGACCACCTGGGCCAGCAATGACGATTACACAATTTCAGATGGTGAAGTGAACTATTACAGAAGAAGAGTAACAGGTGTAGGTCTGGTTATAACAGGGTGTACACATGTTCAGCCTAATGGGATTGGTTTTACGAATGAATTTGCAGCCTATGACGATAAATTCATTCCAAGTTTACGTAGATTGGCGGATGCGGCAAAAAGCGGCGGAGCTGCTGCTGTGCTTCAAATTTTTCACGCAGGCAGCAAAGCACTCCCGGATCTTACCCCAAATAGAGATGTAGTTAGTTCAAGTGCTGTTGAGACGGAAGCTACAGGATTTGCTCCTTCCGTTATGCCGAGAGAGCTTTCGCACGATGAAGTATGGGAAGTCATTCATGCATTTGGAGAAACAACAAGACGAGCGATAGAAGCAGGGTTCGACGGGGTTGAAATTCATGGTGCACACGGATTTTTAGTTCAAAACTTTTTCTCTCCCTACTTCAACAGACGTGAGGATGATTGGGGAGGATCACTTGAGAACCGCCTTCGTTTTCCACTGGCAATCGTTAAGGAAATGAAAAGGGTTATTGAAAAGCATGCTGTTAAACCGTTTATTCTCGGTTACCGGATTTCTCCTGATGAACATCAAGAAGGCGGTATAAGGATGAAAGATACTTATGTATTGATTGACCGTCTGATTGAAGCAGAAGTTGATTATGTGCATGCTTCACTAGCTGATGCTCTATCCTCTAAGCCAGTTGATAGCCAAGATGATAGGACTTATCTTGAGTTGATCGTTGAACATGTGAATAGCCGGATTTCCCTACTGGCTGCGGGTTCTATGGTAACGCCCGATGATGCTGCAAAAGGATTAGATAAAGGACTTAACCTAGCTGTGATCGGACATGCGTTAATTACAGATCCAGATTGGATTGACAAGGTTCAAAGCGGACAGGAATCAGATATTCAAACAGCTATCAAGGCTTCCAATATTAATACCATTGATCTTCCGGAAAAACTATGGGCTGTCCTTCAAGCTTCAGGTCCGTGGTTTAAAATCGAAAATTAAACATGTTAAAACAACATTCCCTGTCTGAACAGTCTCGCTTTTCCAAACTTTTTGCCGCTCTACACATCGGGAAAGTCTTACGGCACGCGGGCATTTTCCACATTCTTTGGTCTTTCGAATATAAATGCCATTTCCTAATCATCAGCACGGGTAAAGAAGCTAAGGGGAACTTCGAAGAGCTGGAGAAGAATCCGGTATGGCAAAATCTAAAAGCTGTTAAAAACAATCATGTCTACCTCTTGGATGGACAAAAATGGCTCGATTACTCCTCCATTGGCCAAAGCATGGCGCTTGATGATGCTGAACATTTATTCAGCAAATAGCCCTATCACAAAAGATACTCCATCAGACAATATGTTTGATGGAGTATCTTTTTTTGTGGGCAAAAGCACACAGACTGATGGCTGGAGATGGTTTATTAGGCTATTTTATATAACCGAATTCAAACGAGTACACTTTCTCATGGGTAATATAGTCTTACTTTATTTAAACAAGAGGGGAGTCAATCAATGTCGCAAAATTAAATGGATGTCTATGACCATCGTTTACTGTCGTTTGGCCCATTACAAAGTGTACATGTTTACCATTCCCCACTGGAATAGCCGGTCCTGTTCTAATCTTTTTCAGATTATGAAAATGGTTCAGAAAATCAGTTTTGTTGAGATCAATTTCATGAACATGACTGCTTCCTACCCGGATGGCTTGCCCGGTCACGCCTGCGAAGCGATGGTTATGGCGGTCTGCACCTGCTTCAGCCAGTTTTGTACTCCCCTCAAATTCATGCACATGTCTCTGCGCCCGTGTGGAGTACAGTACTTTCTTCACCAATTTAGGATTCTTCTTCTGCATCCGTTACCAGCCTCCTTAGGATTCTTCACTTCATAACATCCTATTAAGGGAAGCGAATGTACGTGCTAGGCAACTTTCAGAGAATATAATGAATATTACAGATGGTCACCAAAAAGCCAAAGTGGGAATATGCTATCCCCATAGAAATTACAGGAAGGATGTTGCACGGATTGATAAGCGCTGACCCTGTGTATCAAATTTTGAAATTGCTTGGAGCAGAAAAAGAATCTCGTTTTCAGGAGCTAGGGATGGATCAGAGAGATATTACTATTGTATTAAAGCATATTCACCAAGCCCGTTATGCTAACCGAAAGTGGATTAACTCAAGCCGGCCTTGATTACATTGTTCTCGCTCTTAAAAGAGGAATTTAACAAGAACAAAGACCAAAATCAGCGCCCCTGTAAATGTCATTATATTCGCTTGCTTATTTTTACTTTTCAGATAGTTATATCCTCGATTAAAAATCAATGTACCGCATAACATTACCATCGACCATGAGCGTCTGGCTTGATCAACTGCACTATAGTCATTCGTCAATAAAGACAAGCTTAGGCCAAGAGTTGCTGCAGCGAACGTATACTAAGCGTTCTAAACGTTTTCTTCAAGCTATTTTCGACCACCTTCACATTTAAGTCTATCTGACTCAATTTTCGCAGAGTCAAAATCGAGTTGACCCCATACTGGGGTTAAGGTGGAGCATGTTTAAGTAAGGGTCTTGCCACCATAGAAAAACACTAATTCATTTGGTAAAGTGAGAGTGTCGAAGCTTCCACTAAACCACAGAAAATGTGTCCTACCCATGATAAAGCAAAAGCTGTCTCTAGATCAACTCCCGCCTGAAATGAGGCCTGCTTTTCAGGAGCTCGGTGTACTGAAGCACCTGAGAAAATCAGGATTCAAAAAGGCTTTCGGCTATACCTGTTCCCATCTGTTCCTGCTCGTTTTCGTGCTACTCTTCCATCAGAAAAACTGGTTTCGCCTGCTGGAAAGTGCCAAAGGTGAAATCTTTCCTGGCAAAGATACGGTCTATCGGTTTCTCAATCATAGCGGCTTCGCTTGGCGGCGCTTCTTGACTTCGCTCAGCAGTGACACTGTGTAGCGGGTCGAAACCCTGACTTCCGTCACGAGAACCTCCGTGTTCATTGTGGACGATTCCATGTTTGAACGAAATCGGAGCAAAACTGTAGAATTGTTGGCTCGTTTCAAGGATCACGCGACGGGTGCTTACTATAAAGGGTTTCGTATGCTGACTTTGGGCTGGTCAGACGGCCATACGTTTCTCCCTTTGGACTTCGCTTTGCTGAGTTCCATAAAGGCCGGACTTACCGGCATGAATCCGGGAATCGACAAGTGCTCCTGCGGGTACAAACGCCGGAAGGAAGCATTACTTTCTGCCCCACATCTGGTTTCCGAACTGCTGGATCGGGCCATCGATTCCGGGGTTTCTGCAGCTTACGAACTTATGGATATCTGGTTCACGCATGCCCCCCTAATCGGGCGGATTGTAGACTGAGATCTTCATATCATTGGTATGGTAAAAAACGAGTGGCTAGCTATTCTATCGACGGATCTGACGCTAACGGCACCGGAAATGATTAAAATCTACGCTCTTCGCTGGGACATCGAAGTCTTTTTTAAATGCGCTAAATCCTTGTTACGTCTGCAAAAGAGTTTCAAGGTCGCTCCTACGGTTTGCTAATTAGCCATACAACGATTGTCTTTTCCCGCTATATTCTGCTGGTCTGGCAGCATCGGCAAAGTACCGATCAACGGACGCTCGGCGGACTGTTTTATTTGCTTTGTGATGAAGTCGGCACTTTGGACTGGGCCCTTGCTTTACAACAACTGGTGGAATTGATGAACGAAATCGCCAATCAACTCGGCAAGAAACTATTCGCCATGATTAAAAGTCAACTCCAGCACTGGATCTCCGCTCTGCCCAATTCAAAAAGGCGATAACGGATTCATTAGGCTGTCGCCTTTTTTGCGCATGGAATCAACGTTATGTTTAATTATTCTTAGGATTTTGCTAATGTCGAATCCAAATAGAATTTTTCTTGACCTTGAAGTATACATCAACCCTTATAATGCAAATACAGTAATCATTCAGCATGACAGGAGGGGGAACGATGAGTGTACAAGTATATACAAAAAAACGTTCAACTAAGAGTTTTCTGTTTGAGAAGTATTTAGCTTTACGAAACACAAAAAAAGGCTTTTCAAGTATTGAAAACACGACCCAGTTTGTAAAACGGGTAGGCCTAGAAAACAGTAAACCCTATATAATTGCTGATGTTAAATTCATCAGCGGAATTACGGAGGAAGTGTTTGAGGGAATTAAGGTTTTTACAATAAATGACCAACAATCCTTGACGCAAAAAGTAATTCTCTATATCCATGGCGGTGCTTGGGTCAACCAGCCTTTAAGCTTTCACTGGATGTTCATGGATAGAATGGCACAGTCGCTTAATGCGAAAATAATTGCCCCTATTTATCCTAAAATTCCTAACTTTAATTATAAGAATACCTATCCGAAGCTCCTTAACCTGTATAAAGATATTCTGGGAACCGTTCAAAGTCCGGAACAATTGACGATTATGGGCGATTCAGCAGGCGGAAACATCTCACTGGGTCTGGCCCATCTGCTCCAAATGAATGATATTCCCCAGCCCAAGGACATCATTCTATTGTCTGCCTGTGTGGATATGGGGCTTACTAACCCGCTTATTCCTGAATATGAAAAGAAGGACCCGATGCTGTCGGTGGGTGGAATGGAAGTCATTACAAGGATCTGGGCGGATGATAAAAGCTTAAGCGATCCTATAATCAGTCCCATCTACGGGGACTTTGAAGGCCTCGGAAGAATCACTCACTTTATCGGAACGCACGAAGGGCTATATCCCGATGCCATGAAACTGGATGACAAGCTAACCGGGCAGGGAATTGAAATCAATACCTTTGTATATCCCAAAATGAACCATGTGTTTGTGATCATGCCCATCCCCGAAGCGATAGATGCCCAGCGGAAGATTATTGAGATTATTAAGAGCTAGGAGATTGTTATTGCAGACTTAGTGTTGACTTCTATATTATGGTATATTTACCCCTATAGATCACCAGCTGGATAATGGCATTCTGGAGAGAGGGGTGTATATGAGACTAGCTAAATATTTGAAGTTATCAATGATTGTCTTATTCGTTCTAATGATTGGTTCAGCATGCCAAAACAACCAGGAAGGAGGGCTGGACGGTTATATTTCATTAGATGAATTAACGGATTTATCGGAAAAGGGCAACACATTGGATTGGAGCGATTTGAACAAATATTCTTTTGAAGATACCGGTTCAGGATTATATATAAGGAATTATCCCATTGAAGGAGGGCGCCAGCTTGTACTTACGGGTAGAAGCCTGGAAAGTCCGCCGGAGAGAGTATATGTGATTAATCAAAGCGGCAAGGAGTTAGATTTCAATCCAGACAGCCTGAGCGAATGGAGTCGTTGAACTAAAATTCATCATAAGCAAAGAAGCCTCTCCTATAGCGTCCTATAGGGGGGCTTCTTTGCTTATAGCGATAAAACAAATTTCACCTTTTATTGATAGTCAGGCAGCCAGTCACCGTGGGCAGCGATCAGCTCATCACACATATTAATGATATCATCCATCGATAGCTCTGCTGAAGTATGCGGATCCAGCATGGCTGCATGGTAGATATGCTCTTTCTTGCGTGTCATGGCGGCCTCAATCGTTAGCAGTTGTGTATTGATATTCGTCCGGTTCAGTGCGGCACATTGCGGAGGCAAATCGCCTACGTAGGTCGGAGTTACTCCACTGCGGTCAACCAGACAAGGCACCTCGACACAGGCTTCTTTGGGCAGATTAGGAATCAGTCCTGTGTTCATAACGTTGCCGCCGATCTTAAACGGCACATTAGTCTCCATCGCTTCCAGAATATAAGAGGCGTATTCATGTGAACGTTCATGCGCAAGCTCCTGATTATTCACCAGCTCCTCACGCATCTGTTCCCAGCGACTAATCTGTTCTACACAGCGGCGCGGATATTCGTCTAGAGGGATCTGGAACCGCTCAATCAGCTCGGGATAATTTCTTTTGATGAAATACGGATGGTATTCGGCATTATGCTCGGAGGATTCTGTAATGTAATAGCCGAATTTCAGCATCATCTCATAGCGGACCATATCACCGTGAGGCTCAAGCTGCTTCTCTGCAGCGAGGCGTTTGATCTCCGGGTACAAGTCCTTGCCGTCCTTGGTAACCTTGAGCAGCCAGGCCATGTGGTTGATACCGGCAATCGTCGCCTGTACACCTTCCTGTTCTATCCCGAGGTGACTGAATAATCCGGGGATACATTGCTGCACGCTGTGGCATAATCCCACCGTATTCACTCCGCCGTAAGTGTTCATCACATTCGTTAGAACGGCCATCGGGTTCGTGTAGTTCAGGAACAGCGCATCCGGACAGACCTCACGAATATCCGCAGCGAAATCGAGCATGACCGGAATCGTGCGCAAATTGCGGAATAATCCTCCGATGCCTGCAGTGTCCGCAATAGTCTGACGCAAGCCGTATTTCTTCGGAATTTCAAAATCTGTAATGGTGCATGGATCATATCCCCCGACCTGAATGGCATTGATTACATATTTGGCGCCGCGCAGCGCTTCTTTGCGGTCGGTATAGGCGATGATGGTACAGGTGCTGCCGCCGCTGTTCTTCAGATTCGTGAGCATATTCTCGGAGTCTTTGAGCCGCTGAAGGTCAATATCATACAAGGCAAGCTCGAACCCCTGCAGGGCAGGTGTAGCCATGATATCCCCCAGGACGTTTTTGGCAAAAACCGTGCTGCCGGCACCGATAAATGTAATTTTGGACATTAGACATTAGCCTCCTGTAAGTTGCGGAATACGCTTCATTCATTTGGGAATATGAATCTTAATCCGAATGATAATCGTTGGTTTAGAAGCTTTTTCCGCTGTTTTCTTCTATAATCACTATAGAATAGAACCGAAGGCACGACTATGGAGAAAGACAAGATGAATATGGAGGAATGTTGCATATGAATCCGGACCATTATGATTTCACTTTAGGGATTAATCTTACACCTGAGGAGCAGGATCTGTCTGTCCTGTTCAGCGGGGAGGCAAGGCCTTATCCCGGCCATAAAATTGGACCTTCCGTTCACGATTTTTATTTGATACATACTGTCCTGGAAGGGGAGGGCCTGTTTCAAAGCGGGACGTTCTCTGCCGAGTGCAGGAGTGGGGACACCTTCGTTATTTTCCCGGGTGCGCTCTTCAGTTATCAGGCAGATGGGGATATCCCATGGCATTATGCGTGGGTAGCCTTACAGGGGATAGGCGTTCAAGAACTTCTATCGGCTGTAGGCATTACAAGGGAACAGCCCTTCATGCATTCCGGTAATGTCACAGAGCTTCACAGCTTGTACGAACGTATCCGGCATGCCTTCCAGCAGTCTGCTTACCCGCGGCTGGAGAGTCTGGAGGCTTCAGGCTGGGCACGGCTGCTGCTTCATCAATTCGGGCTGGGTAATTTAAGCGCGCTGCCCCTGCACCCTGCCGAAATGCCCGAGATTATTGACCGGCAGATTGACCAGGCTATCCGCTGGATTTCGCTGCAGTTCCACCAGCAGATTAGTATTGATCACCTGGCATCCTCACTCGGCTACCACCGGGTGCATCTGTCCAAAGCCTTCAAGCAGCGAACCGGCTTCTCGCCCAAACAGTTTCTGCTCAAAAAGCGGATGGACAAGGCCAGACAACTACTCGGGTCTCCCCTGACCATTGAGCAGGTGGCTTCGTCCGTGGGCTTCAATGATGCGCTGTATTTCTCCAAGCAATTCCGCAAGCACACCGGCATGCCGCCGAGCGAGTACCGGGCGGGTCTGAGAAGTGGGGAATAGCTGGGGCAAGGTAGAGATTGGTGGTGTTTGAGTATGAAAAACAGAGATTGGTTATTCGCAGAAGAGAATCGAATTCATAATTTCCGGAGCTCCGGAGTTTTGCTTCATGAGGGTAAAATTCAAACGGATGAATCCAGATTGATATTCCAGTGGGTTGATATCAACGAATTACTGGACTATAAGGTTTACCCTGAGTTTCTTCAGAATAAAATCTCGAATTTAGCAGATGGGGTGGAGCACTTTGTAACCCGTGACTAAGTAAAAGGGATAAGCCGTATACAAGTACCAAATACCTGCCGAGCCTTATGCTTGGCGGGTTATTTTGTTTTTTCACACGCAAATCCCGAAGCTGTTCAGAAATTGTTCATATGTCAGGTTTACAGTTACTTAAACTGCTGTCGGCGCAGTTCTCCCACAAGTTGCGCAGGCAATGGCATGAAGCTTCAAACACAATCGATGACGAAAAAGGAGGAAGTATTCATCAATGAAAATGAAAAAGATTAGCATTTGGCTCGTACTTATTCTATTGGTTACCCAATGGACAACAAGCTTTGGCTCTTTCACTGAACGTGCTCATGCAGAACCCAGTGAAATTACGGAAAATTTGATCACCAGCGTTTCTCTGGCCGTGTATACGGATGAGCACTACTCAGAGACAGTCACCGGAAATGTATATCAGCTGGATTCCTATTCCGAGCTGAATTACACGTGGTCATTAGCAGACGGGCACGGTTATGAAGCAGGCTCCACTTTTGAATTTAATATACCCGATCCGTTTGAGCTTTATAGTGATTTGGATGGGGATCTTCTATTTGGTGGAGATACAGTAGGCACCTATCATGTCGATAAAGGTAATAATCATGTTGTCTTTACGTTTAATGAATTTATTGAACAATATGATCAAGTGCAGGGGACCTTTACTGTCCGTTCACTGCTTAGCTCCAAAAAAATAAGCGGGTCGACCACACAGCTTGTGGAGTTCCCGATCAATGGCGGTACCCAGGTAATTGAACTTCATTTCAAGCCTAACGTCAGTTCAACTGTAGAGAAGAAAGGTACTCCATTGCCTCAATTCTACAATCCGACGCAAATCGGCTGGACCGTCGATGTCAACAAGGTCTTGGAAAATGTGGGCAACGCTGCCGTTACCGATGAGATTCCGGACGGGTTGACGCTTGATACAAGCTCCATTGTTGTCCGTGAACTTGAAGTGAAGCTGGACGGTACAGTTATAGCAGGTGACATTATTCCGGGTAGCAGTTATGATGCCTCCGGGTCCACACCGGCGAAGCTGGAATTAAAATTTAAACAGAGCCCGATCACCAAGGCGTATCGTGTAGAATTCACCACCGATATTACAGCCAGCGGTGAGGATGCGGTCAGCTATGAGAATACAGCTATTTTTACGGGAGACAACGGTTTATCTAAAGAATCGAAGACTACCGTAACCGTTGGCCGTGGGAAGCCGCTTACCAAAGTAACAAACGGCTACGATCCTGCAACCCAGACTCTTGGCTGGGCAATTGAATTCAATTACAATGAAAAGTTTATTTCGGCAAACGACGCGGTTCTGAAGGATACCATTGACCTCAAACAGGAACTCATTCCAGATTCGCTGAAGGTGTACCCGGTGACTATTGCGGCCGATGGTAAAGGGGTCAAAGATGCCCAGCCTCTTCCGGATAATAAATACACGGTTACAGATTCAGTGGTAGATGGTAAATATCATTTTGAACTCAAATTCAATGATGATATTGATTCTGCTTACCGCATCGAATATAAAACTAAAGCGCCGGAACGTGTTTTTGAAAATGGCAAGGTCACTAATACAGTGACTTACGGTGAACATTCGGACTCAGCTTCCCAGAATATCACCCAACAAATATTGGTCAAGGGTAACAGCGAAAAAGATTATCTGAACAAGACAGTACGTTGGACAATTACGATCAACAAAGATTCAAAGACGATGGAAAATCTGAAAGTAACGGATACCTTCGTTAACGCAGGACTCAAGCTGGTAACGGGAAGCCTTACGATTAAACCGGTCGCTGGAGGTCCCGCAGTCGCCACTGAGGTTGTTTATACCGACCATGATCCTGTGGCGGTGAACGACGGGTTCACGATTACTTTTAAAGCTCCGATCTCTGAACCGTATACCATCACATACCTCACTAAGTTTAACTTTGATTGGTTGGCGGAGGATAAAAACCAGTTTGTCAATCAGGCATTGCTGGAATGGGTGGAGAATGGTCAGAGTCGGACCATCAAGACAACATCAACATTCGATCCAAGAGCAGAAGTTAAGAATAACGGTCTCAAGAACGGTTCGTACAATGCCTTCACCAAAGAGATTACCTGGAATGTCGGGGCCAACTATAATATGAAAACCCTGACTAATGCTAAACTGGTGGACACGATCAGCAGCGGTCAAGTTGTGGTTCCGGATTCCGTTAAGGTATTCAAATGGATCTACGGTACCAATGGAGACCCTTCAGAGGACGTAAACGTCGATGAAAAGGACTACAACGTAACTCTGAAAGACGGGAAGCTTGATGTAAGCTTTAACAAAACGATCAATTATGCATTTTACGTTACCTTTAAGACTACTTTCGCTGATAAGGTTATTGACGTAAAGACTGTCGATAATACAGCAGTACTATATGATGGTACGACCAAGGAATCCGCAGACCTGAATGCTTCGGTCAACATTCCTAATGGAGGCGAATATATCGCCAAGACAGGCGCACAAAACAACAATAAGATTGACTGGACGGTGTATATCAACCGTAATCAATCCGTTGTGAGGGATGCAGTAGTAACAGATATTCCTAGTGAGAATCAAATTCTGCTCACTAATACTTATCATCTCTACAAGACTAATGTTGCAGACAACGGGACGATAACACCCACTAGCGAGGAACTGACACGAGACACTGATTATACGCTGGAATTCTTGAAAGACAGTGAAGGCAAAGAAAGCTTCGAACTGAAGTTTACCAAAGAAATCTCGGAAGCTTATATTCTTCAGTACCAATCTGTGATCACTGCACAAAATAATGAAACAGTCAGCAACGAGGTAGAGCTCACAGGTAAGAATGTGAAAGAGGTTACCAAAGAAACCAATTCTGAAGTTAAAGTTCAGCTCTCGAGCGGTTCAGGCACAGGCAGTGGTGTCAGAGGCACGCTCAGCATTGAAAAGATTGATGCCAGTGATCCTAGCAATACGCTCAAAGGAGCTGCCTTTGACTTATTCCGCGTCATCGGCAATGAGCAGATTTGGATTAATGAGGGAGTAACAGATGATGCAGGTAAGCTTGAATTCACGAAACTACTTGGTGGCGATTATGCAGTAGTTGAAAAAATTGCACCTGCAGGTTATCTGTTAGATACGACACCTCATGCAGTTAAAATTAATTCAACTACAGCCATAGATCTGCAAATAAAAAACAAAACATCAGCGACGCCAACACCATCGCCATCGGCCACACCGACACCGACTGTTGCGCCAACACCATCGCCGACAGCGACACCAACAGTAGCGCCAACACCATCACCAACAGCAACACCATCGCCAACACCAACAGCAACGCCAACACCATCACCGACGGCAACGCCGACTGTTGCGCCAACACCATCACCAACAGCAACACCATCGCCAACAGCAACAGCAACACCAACAGCAACGCCAACACCATCACCGACGGCAACGCCGACTGTTGCGCCAACACCATCGCCAACAGTGGCACCGACACCATCGCCGACAGCAACACCAACAGTAGCGCCAACATCATCACCAACAGCAACACCGACGGCAACGCCGACTGTTGCGCCAACACCAGTGCCAACCGTAACACCAACAGTAGCGCCAACACCAGTACCAACAACAACACCGACGGTTGCGCCAACACCAGTACCAACAACAACACCGACTGTTGCACCAACACCAGTGCCAACAGCAACGCCGACTGTTGCACCAACAGCAACGCCAGCTCCAACAGAACCAACGGCGCCAACAGCAACACCATATGTGCCGTCAACGCCGTCATCAACGCCAACAACTCCTTCAATACCAGGAGTCATAGTCACTCCGGGTCCAACAGTTGTTCCAACGGTGACACCATCAGTTTCACCATCGGCTTCACCAGAACCTACAAGTGAACCGACAAATGCACCGACAGCAACACCTGTAATTAGCAGTCCTCCAAGTCCACAGCCAACAGCTGTCAACACAATAGAGGACATTCCGGTCGAGGGTGAAATCCCGCTTGGGGGAATTCCTAGCCTTGGTGATGAGCCTGAACATGGAACCGTCGTGATTACACCAGACGGGAAATGGAAGTACACACCTGACCCTGGCTATACCGGAAAAGACAAGTTCACTATTATCGTTAGCGATAATGGAGAGGACCAGGAGATCGAGATCGAAGTAGTGGTAGATGAAGTGCCTAAAGGAACAATAGATGAACCTTCACAAAATGAACCAACGAATCAAGGCGGTCTGCCGGGTAAGCTGCCTCAGACCGGTGAAGAAAGTCCGATAGGCATGTACCTAGCCGGAATGGGTCTGATCATCCTTGGTTTCGTGCTCTCGAAGAGATTTAAGACACGCAAGTAGAAACGGCTTTGCAATCCTTTTTAAAGAACAGTTTTCAAAAAAAATAATGGTAAACAAAAGACCGCCGCTTCTAATTGAAGCGGCGGTCTTTCAGGTCTTTCAGGTCACTCCGTTCGCTTACCGTACGTTTTCTTCCAATAGTCCAGCCATTGCGGATAATCGGTTCCTTTTATCTCGTTCAATGTTTTTCCATCTATTGAATACTCTCCGCCCGCCATGATTAGATTTTTGATTTTACTTCTTGGACCGGAGGTTCCGCCTATAACATCACCGTCTACAAGCATGACAACCACAGAAATAAAGTAATCTTCCGGGCTAAACAACTTTTCCAGCGGATGATCCTTTACAAGAAAATCATAAGAGACGATTTCTTTCCCGAAATAGGCAGAAGGTTCTTTCTCCTGAACTGCCCAGAGCAGCATATAATCCAGGTTTTCAAGCATATTCTGCTCCAAGGTATATTTTGCGACCTCTCCTTCATCCGCAACAATTGTGTAACCAAGAGCTTGAAGATAATCGGCGGCGATTTGTTCGTCGGTCTTTCCCGCCGCGGAATCTTCATTGTTGCATCCTATCATTGTTATCAGCACAAGGCATAGAAGAGGGAATACCCATCCTTTTCGTCTCATTATATTCGGACCATTCTCATTCCAATGTGCCTGAGGCTCTTCTTCTTTGAGTCGGTATGGCTATTAGTGGAACAGCAAAGGCAAGAGATAATCCGAATAAAATAATTGGCAGAAGCAAAGAGGTCTGATTGTCAGAAGGAGAGACATTGGGGCCGCCACCGACTAAAATCACTCCGTCATTTGAATTTCGATTCAAATTATTAAGAGAATCCACAGACTCGCTGATAACATTCAGGATCTCTGCAGGACTTATACTCTCATCATTTGTTAAATTGATATATTCCTCATTAATCGTACTATTAGTATAGACATAATTTAGATTATAACGTTTATCATCAATAAGCTCGAATTTACCGTTTCCAGCATACTCAGCTTCGATCCGTTTAATTGCACTGTCAAAATCATCATGGTTACTGATGTTGAAAATTTTCCAGGCACCTGATTCAAAAGTGGCATCGACCACCGCAACCTGAGTTCCCTCTAAATAAAGCGGGAATTTATAACCAGTCAATTCATGTGAAAGTGAATCTCCGTGGACATTCACTTGATAATAGGCAACTCCTTCTCCCAAAGTTGCTTCATGAAAGCTTGCTTTGTCGCTGCCGTGAAAGCTAGTCTTCTGGGCTTCAAGAGTATCAGCATAATACTCTGTATATTCCCTAGCAATCGCCCCCTTGATATCTGCCCCAGCTGTCTCCAGACTTGAATCTGCATATACAACATTTCCCAATGTGAATAGAGCAAATAAAATAGTTAATATAATGGCGCGAATTTTCAAAAAAAACCCTCCTTAATTGATAGTGATTATTTTACAGTTAATTCACTTTTATATTGTTTACTGTATTGACCCAAGTATAGATAGAATTGCTCTTGAAAGTTGAGAAGCTTTGAATATTACTGGAAGCATCTGCTGGATCAATATAGTATAAGTTCTGAGTGCTGGTATCAGTGTTATAGTAGTAACCTTTAATCAAAAAGGCATGACCAAGCGTTGCTCCCGTTTTACTCATAAATGCGAGAACATTAGAGTTACCATTGATGTTACTCGTTATATTGTCGTAAGTTGGCACAGTTACAAGTGCAGTCGAACTTACACCATATGCTGCAAGACCTTTTTGGGCATCGTATACAGATCCGGCAGTGTCCATGTATAATCCTTTAGCGGCTGTTACTATGTTATACTGAGTCGCATTGGATTTCCCTAAGTATTGTCCTGCCATACTGGATACGGCCGCCCAGCATAAATAGCCTCCCTGTTGTTTCTGGGCACTTACGTCATGAATGCTAATGCCAGAAGCGGCGTATACACTTGCTGTAAAAAGTGAAGCAGAGATAATCGAACAAAAAAATATTGAAAGCGATCTCAATTTTATTTTTTTCACTTTTCTCAAACCCTTCATAAGAATTGAGCTCTCGGCCGAAAGGACTATAGATGATATTATCATAAAATACTTTATATGGAAGTGTGGTAATTAAAGGATTTACCTTGAAAATCACAGATATCATTTTAAGAAACATAATCATTTCCGGTATCAATTAACGATTGATCATCAGACAGATACCCCCAACCGATTTGAACGGTAAATCAAGATACGGTAATATTTAATGTACATAATTTTAGAGTGGGCATGAACAACTTCACTGCCGATATCGCTGTGTAAAGGAGCATGTAATAGACATGGATTATACGCTGGAAGCAATTCTTGAAGAAATGAAAATGGAAATAGACAAGTGGCTCATCTATATCAGTGATAAAGAAGCAGAGAAAATTGTAAAACGGACCACCCTGCAGGCAGGCATTCACGGGTATGCTCTCCTCGAATATGCGGATGGCAGAGTGGATGTGACAGATAATTTGCTTGATTTAAACGAACCGGGTAAAAGCAAGCAGACTACCCCTGAGCAGCTGACAGAGGTACAAGTGCGGGAGCAGATCATCCCTGAGCTTGCTTCGTATATGCAGAACAAATTAAATGCATTGCCGCCGGCAGTCCTAGATTACCGGTTCAGGTTTGACGGGAAATTCAAGGTGAATGAAGGTGTTGTCCATGTGCACATTCTTGAATACGTAGATGAGGCGAAGAAGCAACAACTGCTGGAACAGATCCGCCTCTATACCTTAAACAAGCTAGATGCCGGCAAATATCCGACCAAGCCGCTGGAAACTTTTTTCCTGGCCCGGCATCTCCTGGATGAAGGACTGTATCCCGTCTTGGATTCCGGCAGAATCACCGCTGTGTATGACAAGATACAAGAGCTGAACAAGGGGAACAAGCATCTGGCTGAGCATCGCAATACTATCACCGTAGCACTCAGGAACTGGGTAGAAGATCATTGGTTGCCGCGTTATTTCGAGAACACAGGAACCCAGTGGCAGATGGGATTTACGAAGAGGAACGATGCTGTGCTGGAAAATGTCGGGCAAGAAACGGTTGGGCTCGTGATCTATGCTGCAGTTTGCATCCTTAAATTTGAGCCTTCCTACAGCAGAAGTACGGGGCTTGCCTTCCTGCAATGCGCGCTCGAACTCGGCAGTGTCCAGGCTGCACGGCTAATTAATTATGGCAGCGGTGCCTTTGCTGAAGAGGTTACGAGATTACGCAATGATCAGGTGGAATGTAGCGCTAATGATGTATTTGCCGAGGTACGCATCCGTATTAATCAGGAGTCAGAGGAGAGTTATGCGTTTGCGCTCCGGCATCTGACGAATCTGCTGAAGTCGGGCTTTCCAAAAAGCTATCAGATCAAGCTAACCTCCTCAGTTAAGCACTGGCTGCCGCTCAAAGGACTCGCCAAAACGGGCACGCACCGTTTCTTTGCGAATGCGCTTGAATACCCGAAGATACACCCGTTGCTTGAAGAATATGCCATCGCAGCGATGGAAACCTTCGAATGGTATACGGATGCAGAAGCGGAGAAATGCTGCATGCCGGGCAGCTATGCGGTCTTTGGACTGGGTCTCACAGATCAGGCATATTTCCCGCTGGTCCTTCAATATATGGAGAAGGTAGATGTTGAACATCAGTCTGTCCAGAATAGATTCACAGCTGCGTTAATCGAACAATACGGCATTAACAAAGAGATGCTTCCCGTGCTGTTGACGTGTATGCTGTACTGTACAGATTCATTAAAGCTGAAGATGACGCGAGAGTTGGAGAATGTGGGACTGCTTAGACTGCTGCTCGATCAGGTACACGGCCTGCATTACTACCAGGTGGAACATCTTGTCTACCTGATCTGGGGCGGGAAGAACAAGCTGCAGAAGCTTGCTGACAAAGCTGAGGGAGAGCAGAAGCAATACCTTGCCGGACTGATCCAAGCGGCCAATCGGAGCTGATACCACCACTGAAAGATAATATTAATTTAAAAATAATCATTGCAAAATAGTAATAAACCATCTATTGTGGACAAAGAAGCTCTTTGATATCTGTTTTATCGGGTCAAACAAGAAGTCCCAGGCTTCTTGCGTTATAATTGTAGACATTTCGAATCTATGAAGGAGGCTATTCATTATGGAGAAACAATATGTTGATGTGGCAATTATCGGCGGCGGACCGGCGGGTCTGAATGCCGCTTTGGTATTGGCGAGGGCGAAGAAAAAGGTAGCGGTGATTGATGAGGGGCGTCCACGCAATGCTGTAACTGGCGCGGTTCACGGGTTTATTACCCGTGATGGGATCACTCCGAAGGAGTTCCGGCGAATCGCACAAGAAGAGATTCTGGCCTATCCCACGGCATCATTCGTAGCGGATACAGTGATATCGATCGCAGGCACCAACGGTCAGTTTGAATTGAGCACGATGGAAGGACAAATGATAACAAGTAAAAAAATATTATTCGCTATCGGCATGAAGGATCAGCCGTTTTCTATTCCGGGCCTTAAGGAGGTATACGGAAAAAGTGCTTTCGTCTGCCCGTATTGTGACGGCTGGGAATTAAGGGATCAGCCGCTTGTCGTCATATCGAAGGGGACAGTCCTAATGCATTTCGCTCCGGTTGTTTCCGGATGGACAAGCCGGCTTACGGTTTGTACGAATGGTCCGGATGAACTGGCCGAGGCTCAGCGTCAGGAGTTCAAGCACAATGATATTCCCTTGTTCGATTCACCGATCCGGCATATCGACTCGAAGGATGGTATCGTTCAACAAGTTGTATTGGAAGACGGGACGGTGATTCCAGCCAGGGGAATCTTTTTCAAACCTGAGCTGGCGATGGGCTCTGACCTTCCACGCACCATCGGATGCGAATTCACAGAAACAGGAGTACTCGCCGTTAATGAATCCGGACAAACAAATATCCCGGGCATTTATAGCGCCGGGGATGCAGCATCTATGATGCATCAGGCAATTGCTTCGGCTTCGGCCGGCTCATTTGTGGCTGCAGTCATGAATAATGAGCTGAATACAGAAGCTTGGCGGAGAAATATCAAAGAAGTCCGGTAGCGGATTTAGCACCCAGTCCGAGCAACCACTGTACCAGATCAGGGGAGGCACTGCGCTGAGCAGCATCCAAGGGAGTGAGGCCGTCCCACACAGAAGGCCAGTTTATATCCGCCTTGTGGCCGAGCAGGTATTCGGCTGCGTGTCGTTGTCCGCCGTGGCAAGCGCACCAGAAAGCGACGTTCACCTCGTCCGGAGGCGATGAGTGTCCAGCTCCCCAAGGGTATTGCTGTGAGAGCGGGTCTCCGGCAAAATGAGCTTTCATAGCATCTACCAGACCCAACGCGGCTGCATGCCAGAGAGAAGCTTTGGCTCCACGCTCAATTAATCTATGTGCTGCCCGCCATTGCGCGAATGCCACTGCGTCGTCGAGCGGCGTTCCGCCGGCTATGACGGCACCGGAAGCCCCGATGTCAGCACCGGCATCGAGAAGGAGGTCAAGCACTTCGACATCATTGCAGCTTGCAGCCCAATGAAGCGGGGTCTCGCTGTGCGGTCCAGTAAACCGGGCATTCACCTCCGCACCGGCATCAATCAACAGTGCAATTGTCACTGTATTGTTAGGGAAATGTCCGGGCCAATCAGTTGCAATATGCAGCATAGAACGCAATTCTCCGTTCCTTACAATTCTTGAGGCGGCCAACCCGGGATTCTCTTCAAGCAGCAGCTTCAGCAACGGGATATCGCCGGAATGAATCGCAGTAATTACCGAAATACCCAGCGAATGGTCCTCTGGAATGTAAGCTATGTTCTTCTCATCACTCATGATTAGAATGCCTCCCGTTCATAGGTATATCGCGACGGACTCCTTCACTAATCATACTTCATATGTATAGCCAACTTCAAAAAGATACTTGTTATTCCCGTGCCGATGTTTTATATTGACATAACAGCAGGTCAAAAATAAAAGAGGTGGATGGACGAGATGACTCCACGCACGAAGGAACAAAATGAGGATATCCGGCTGCGCCGGCTGGCGCAGATCCGCAAAGCCGCAGCCGATGTGTTTTTGGATAAAGGACCATTACTGGAGATCCGCGATGTGGCCGCGCAGGCGGGACTCGGGTATGGTACGGTATATCACTATTACAGCAATAAAGGCGATTTGCTCAACGATCTGCTATGGGACGCACTGGACCGGGCCGGGGGATGGATGGGTGCCCAGCGGGAGGCACCGGGCATAATCCCATTGGAGGTCCTACGCGATTCGACTTCAATGCAGTCAACGGCGGGCAGACATATGGGGTTGGCTGCTGTGGCAGACACCGTGGGCACGGGAGCCCCGGATTCCTTAAGCGGCAGCGGTGAAACGGCCGGTGCCGTAGAGTTTGACCCCGCCACCGCCAGCATCTGGCTGCTGCAGCTTTGGGCGGAGGACCACTCCGTATACCTGCTTTATAAGCTGGCGGGTGAGGGTTTTGCCTCGCTGCCTGAAGGGCGTTCTTCCCCGCTCTCGAACGCTTTCCGCCAGGAGGTGCTCACGCCGTTTGCCGCACTGCTGGAAACCGGAAGCGCGGCGGAGGGGGCTGCCGCTTCCGGCGGAAACGCAGCGGAATCACCGGATAAGCTGCAGCGAGCGGAAATGCTGCTGGCCGCGATGACCGGGTGCGCCTCACTTTCGCTTCGCCGCGGGAAACTGCACGAGGAGGCCGGGGATATCGCCCGGCTTCTGAAATTCTAGCAAGCATAAGGAGCGAATAAACCAAAGATGATTATTCTAAAATCCCCCCGAGAAATCGAAGAAATGAAACAGGCGGGTCAAATCGTGGCGGATTGCTACCGCGCGGTGGCCAACCTGATCGAACCTGGGATCACCACTCAAGAAATCAATGACTTTGTAGCCAGGCACATTACCAAGCTGGGCGGCAAGCAGTTCACGAAAGGTTATAACGGGTTCCCCGCAGAAACCTGTATTTCGATTAACGATGTAGTGGCACACGGCATTCCTTCGAATCGGGCGGTCATGGACGGAGACTTGCTGAAGCTCGACATCGTCGCGGAATACGGCGGATGGTTCGGCGATTCGTGCGTGAGCTATGCGGTGGGCAACATCCGGCCGGAGGCGCAGCAATTAATGAAGGTGACGAAGGAATGTCTGGACCTGGGGATCGCCCGGGCGGTTCCCGGAGGCCGGCTCGGCGATATCACATCGGCGATTCAACAACACGCGGAAGCGAACGGTTATTCCGTTGTGCGTGATCTGCTGGCGCACGGGATCGGGCGGAGCCTGCACGAAGAGCCGAGCTATGAGCATATCGGCATCGCCGGCAAAGGCATCCGGTTAAAGGAAGGCATGGTATTTACCATCGAACCCATGATCAACGAAGGTACGTACCGCATCACGATTGACGATGATGAGTGGACGGCAAGAACAGCAGACGGCAAGCTGTCGGCGCAATATGAGCATACGATCGCAATCACGGCGGACGGACCGCTGATTCTGACTGCCCAGTAAGTGTTATTAGAACTTAATAACCGATTAACGTTAATCAGGGTGAACTTGTACTATGCCCAAAGAAACTACAGGAGAGTGTTATTATTTCAAAATACGTCGAAATCGGTTACCCGATTTATGCTGGAATGCCGGTTTTTCCAGGGCTGCCAGAAGTGAAATTAGATCCTCGTGAGCGCTTGAGTAAAGGAGACGAATGGAACGGAAGTGTATTAACCATTTATCTTCATGCGGGTACCCATGTTGATGCACCGTGGCATCATTTGAATAACGGTAAGGGCATAGATGCTGTTCCAATTGAAGACTTCATCTACAGAAGCCCGCTATTAATTGACTGCCCGCTGGGCGCTGACGGTTTCATTACAACCGCTATGCTTGAGGCGTACGAAGAGCTTCATGAAGCAGATATTCTAATCTTCAATACGGGCTATTGGAAATACAGGAATACGGATTTCGAGCAATACGCTAATCATTTTCCGGCCGTCTCTCCCGAAGCTGCTGAATACATCCGGACGAAGCTGCCAAACTGCAAAGCCGTAGCTATTGATACCTTAAGCATTGAAAATATGGCGGAAGCCAAAAGAACAGGATTTTTTGTCCACCATGCCTTTTTAGACCATGAGAAGTATAAAGAGCCGACGATGCTAATTTATGAAGATATTAATCCAGCGCCGTTAATTGATAAAAAACTCATTTCCGCCTTCGCGGCACCCCTTCGTATTAAAGACCATGACGCTTCGATTATTAATATCATTGTTGAAGTAGAAGCTTAAGATCGATTATGAAAAACTGGTGAAGCTTACTGCTAAAATAAAGACTGTATACTCGTAAATGAGTTGCAGTCTTTATTTTGTTTACCGAGGAACTTGGGATTCTCAAAACCGTTAAGTCTGAATATTAGTATATCAATCACTCAGCTTGTATTTATAGAGAGTTGACCAGACCAGACCAGACCCTAGCAACAGTAATTGTGGCAAATGGTTGAGTGATGAATGGCAGTAACGCAATGCAGACTGGTTTCAGCTGAACTGGTATTCAACGAAATATTTGAATGAAATAAAAAACCTGGCCCGGCAGGTTCTACCGGTCCTACCGGCATGACTGGAGTTACCAGCGTACCGGGTCACGAAGAGATGCAAATATGTAGATTACTTATACCGACTGACTGGTCTGAGGTGATGGGGACGACTGTGGAGCCTGGATGTCGAGGCTGCGCAGATGATGATTGGTCAGCCCGATGATCAGACAAACGGCGAACAAGGCAGCGGCAAGACCGAAGCATACTTCCACGCCGATTCTGTCAGCCAGAATACCTACTCCGCCATAGGTTAACGGGATGGAGATGTTAAAGGCCATGGAGCTGATGCTGTTGACACGCCCCCGAAGCGGAGACGGAACCAGCAGCTGGAACAAGGTGCTCATCGGGATCACCGTGACTGTTACGCCAAAGCCCAGGATCAAGTTGCCGAAGCAAGCCGGCCAGAGAGCGGAAGATAAGGCGATCACACACATGCCAAGGCCTTGAACCCCAAGGCCGCAGGAGAACCAGACACCAATTCTCCGGGGAGACCTGCTGCCGACGAACAGTCCGCCCAGAAGCAGCCCCACAGCTATAGCTGCATTGAAAATACCAAGCTCGCCGGAACCGCCTTCCAGCAGCTCACCGATCAGCATGGGGGGAAGCACATTGCTTGGCCCTAAGGCAATATTGCTGAGTGTACCGAGAAGGATAAGCACGAGCATGGCCGTTTGTCCCCGCAGCCATTGCCAGCCCTCGCCGATTTCCGCGAAGATGGACAAGCCGGTGGCGGCACGGGAATTCATCCCGGCCTTGCCGCGTTGCTTAATTTGCTGGATCAGAGCAAGCGAGATGATAAAGGTTACCGCATCCACAATCACAGCCCCTGAATTTCCGATAGAGGCCACCAATATTCCACCCGCAACTGTTCCGAGAATACGGGTGATTTGCAGGGAAACGGACAGCAGTGAATTGGCTGAGATGAGATAGGTTTTATCCGCGATGAGCTCAGGCAGGAAGGAGCTCTGCGAGGTAGCAAACAGATTGCCCATAATCGATAAGCCAACTGTGATCAGATAGATATGCAGCAGCTGAAGCTGCCCGGTGAGCATGAGTACAGCAAGGGTTACGGTGAGCAGAGCCTGAGCGGCATCGGCGATCTGCATCAGAATCTTTTTGTTCAAGCGGTCTACCCAGGCGCCAATGAATAAACCGAGTATCATTTCCGGCAGGAACTTGGCGACAATGACCAGCCCCACCTGGAGCGAGGAGCCGGTCATCGAGTACACGAGCCAGCTGATGGCCAGATTGTATAAGGAATCCCCGAAGACGGAGCTGGCACGGGCCAGCCATAGATAGCGGAAATCGGCATTATGTTTTAACAGGAGTCTGTAATTAGGTTTGCTGGTTGCGGGGTTCAAGGAATAGCACACCTCCTTCATAAAGCGATCTTCAAGCTTCTGCTGCCGGTAACCGTTTCAGCCGCAGAAACCGGTTCGAGATACAGTGTTGCCATAGCTCAGTATGGAACTCATGCTGTGCCGATTGCTGCAGCAGCTCTGTCAAACTTAAGCCAGGCACGAAATTCCGCAAAAACTCGATCATGGGTACAGGAAACGGAAAAAGAGTGCCATCCCGCCGGACGAACAGCTGCTGCTCTTTGGGCTGCGGGTAACTGGAGCAATCCGGGTTCCATTGCCCGAGAAGTTCTGTTATATTTTGCGCGGTGACTGCCTTACCTTCGCATTCGGATCTGTCAAGGATGTTATCCAGGTTCTTTTTGTTAAAAAGCTTGTGGACCGGAAGGTAATAATGTCCCTCTAGAAGGTGTCCGTTTAATTCCAAAATTGAGTTCTCGTTAGCTGCCGTCTGAGTTGTCCCCCTGATGACCTGGAGGACCTTGTTCCCAAACCGGTCGTGATAGAACATCGAATGCGCAGTATCCACTCCCCCCACCCAGGGACGGTCAAAAAGGTTGCTTCTGAGGGATGCTTTGGCCTCTGTCAGCTCCTTCGGTCCCCAACGGGAAGTGTTGGCAAGCAAGTGCGTTTGCTCACTGTAAAACAGCCTCCAGGCGACATCTTCGCCCTCAAAAGGCCGGAGATCCTGAATGCCGAAGCGCTCCGGTTCTTTGGCAATAATGGCACCTTTGGTTAACACGAACTGGCCAAGCCCGCCAAAAGTCCAGTGCCTGCTGTTATGCTGCAAAAAATCAACTGAACTCAGGGCATCGTCAACCGTTTCCGTAGGAAATCCGGTAAATCCCATAATTTGTACGCCGATGCCGGCTTCGCTGAACATTTGGATTGTTTCCTGCAGCCGGTCCACCTTGGTTCCTTTATTAATCAGATTCAATATCCGCTGGTTGCCGGATTCAAATCCGACCGAGATGGCGGTACATCCGCTTTGCTGAAGCAACGCGCAGCGTTCCGGTGTCCAGTATTCCTCTAACCGGATCTCCGCTCCCCAGCGGATGTCGAGTCCTTCTTCCAGAATCGCTGCTGCCAGCTTAAGCAGCAGGGCCGGAGATAACACGTCCACTGAGAAGTAGATATATTTGTAGGTGACGGCGAGCGTCCTCAAATCTTCCATAATCTTATCCAGCGGGAATTGCCGCCAGGGACTGGTAGGAGAATCGGTATTGAGGCCGTAATCACAAAAGGTGCACCGGTTCCAATAACATCCCCGTGAAGGAGAATAGTAAATGAACGGAAAGGGGGATAAGTATTTCTCCCAGGGCAGCTTGCTGTACTCCGGCACCGGAAAGGAGCAGATATCTTCGTATTTGATCTCCAGAGCGGAGGCACCATGCACCGCCTGGTACCGGGGATGCAGTGCAATATTCGGTGACGCAGGCAGCGGCTTATGGTGCTTCAATGCCTGGAGGATAGAGACCAGTGCACTTTCACCTTCGCCGATAATGCAGGCATCTGCAGAGTCAAATACAGCATAGAAATCGCTTTTGTTCAAAATATATTTCCAGTAATCTGAGACGGCAGTCCCGCCAAATATAATCCGGGTTTCCGGGCAGCTCTCCCGGATGTGCTGCGCCATGCTGAGCGCGAAAGGAAGCTGGGCGACATAGGTGATGCTGATCCCGACGAGGGAATAACCGCCAGTGATGATGCCGGGAATCAATTCGTTCCTGAAATAGTCGGTGAAAGGTCCGGAGATCACTCCGGTAATTCGGGTATCGCGCATATCCAGGGAGTTAAATACATTGAAGAATCCGCTGGTGGCTAAGCTGAACCCTCTGAACTGCCCCGGGAAGCCCTTTAGAGATAAGGCATCCATCCAGAGCATTACAGTCTCAACGGCGCTGGTATACAGCCTGTAGTCAAAAAATTCTGTTTCATCACGGAAAGTATGCAGCGCGGCTGGCAGCGCCCCGGCAAAATTCATGCCTTGTACTTTGAGCGCGTAATAAAGCTCCATCTGTTCAATGGGCGTAGGTTGTTCCAGTGCCTGAAGCTGCGCGGTCCGTTCATTTATATATTGCATTGTTCTTCCGATTTGCCCAGGCGTTACGGTATACAGCCAAGAGTCTATATTACTATCAATAATATCAATATCTTCAAAGCCGAATTGCCGCGCATAGCCCGCCAAGCAACATAGGCTGTGATAACCTGAAGTAGGATCGCTGACCGGAGGGTATATTAGCGCAGTTTTTACCATTCCAAAACCTCCATTATGAAGAGAATTCCTCCTCATTGGAAGATTCAATGAGGAGGATGGGCTGCGGAGAGTTACTTAGTGAATGTTATTGACGTTGTTCTGGCGTGTAACATCGTTATCAGATGCTTCGGTAACTTCCAAAATCGCTGCAAGCAGCTCTTTTTCTTCCTTTTTCATGTAAATTCACCTCCTTTAGCTAATTAAAGAGATTATATGCTATAAAATACCATTAGACCTATGAGTTAGCAGATTGACGATGAAATTAATTACAGATAAACTATTAAATTGGGTATTTCTGTGTAAAATCGCTCAAGCCTAAATGAATACTCACTCTGCTGTTACGGGAAGAATGTATGCAAGAGAATGTCTGGAAGGAGTGAGCGCTAGATGAAAGTTGCAATCATGGGGGCAGGAATATCGGGGCTTGCCTGTGCCATTACACTTGAGAAGCATGGAATAGAACCCGTAATTTTTGAGAGCCGCAGTATGATTGGAGACCGGTTTGTGAATGCCGAAGTGCTGCTCTCCATGTTCACCCGTCCCGTTAACGACAGTATCGCTTACTTATCGGAGCAATACGGTATATATCTTCATCCGGCTGCCGGCATTTCAAAGTTTACATTTTATTCGAAGCATGAGCAGGCTATTCTGGAAGGGCAGCTAGGCTTCACGAACATTCGTGGAAGACATAAGAATTCTTATGAAGCACAGCTGGGGAGGCAGGTTAAGTCAAAAATCCATTATAGATCTGACAAAACATATGAGGAACTGCTGGCAGACTATACGCATGTGGTGCTTGCAACGGGGGACAGCGATTACTCGAAGAAAACCCGCAATTTCAGGGAAGATCTGACGGTTTCGGTCAAAGGAGCAACGGTTGAGGGCCAATTCGATCCGTATGAGGTTAAGGCTTGGCTGGATTACGACCTCGCACCTTTCGGATACGGATACCTGATTCCATTCTCGGAGAAAGAGGCTAACCTTGTCATTGCCATTCCTGATCTCCCTGAGATGAATACCGGTATAGAAACTCTATGGGAGCGTTATTATCTCAAGGTACAAGCGGAACTCCAGCAAGCGCTGCCCATCACAGACCAATTCCAAATCACCGGTTACCCCCTAGGGGTATGTCACTCCGGCAGGATCGGCAATACATTTTATGTCGGTAATTGCTTTGGGGCAATGATGCCGTTCATGGGGTTCGGACAGCATGCCTCCTGGATGACAGGGATTTATGCCGCCCGGGATTTATGCGGTTTGGGTAATTATGAGGAGCTTACCAAGCCGATCAGAGAGAGTTATGAGAACTCAATTGTTCTGCGCAGGACGATGGAGCATCTCTCGGATGAGATCCTGGATCTAATTATCCGTAATCTCGACAGCTACTTGGGCAAAAAATTGCTAACAAGCCCAAACCTTAATCCTTTAAAAATAGCAAGTTATCTGCTTCGTCCCTATATTAAGCTGAAGAGCTAACTTTTTGGCTTAAGAGCTTCAATAAATCGTTCCTCAGCTGCACAATTTCCCTGTTTGCACTATCCGCGTAATCCGGCAGCAGCATATCCCGTACCATATTAGTCCGCAGCCATAGCATAAAGAAAAAATCCAAAATCAGGTTTGGGCATAAAAGCATAAATTTAAATACAGATGGATGAATAGCAACACCAGCATTTTGGATGGCCCTTAAATACGTTTTTAAGGTGACTGTTATTTGGTGTGCCGTTTGTCTGGTTCTGACTGTTTTTTCGTCAATAATCTTATGGTCAGAGTGTAAACTACTAAGCAATGCAATGTCCGATACGGAATGTGTTATGAGATAAGCTCTCATATCCTTATTCATTTTGTAAGGAAGCTTTGCTGTTTTAAATAATTGTGCGAGGTTTTCTACACGTTCTGTCACTGAACCGTTGATTTCTCCAAATGTAGTAGCGAATAGCATCTTTGGCGGAAACCGGGCATACAAAATCCCCTCTTTAATCTGTCCGCCAGCCCCGGGAAAAGCCGGTAAAAGTCTGTCTCCCACAATATCCAGCCACGAAGCAAATCCAATTGAATTATTAGTCATGGTAACAATATTTTTGCTTTGATTTTCTTTGAGTGCTAACAACGCGGATTCGGCTTGATCGTAACGAACGGTTACCAAAATAAAATCATATACATCATCATTTTCAAGCTTATCGATGACTTTTACCTGTACCGCTTTAACGGCACCTTTCTCATTATATTGCAGGCCTTTCTCTTTCAAGGCTGTAAACCGGTTAGAACGTGCAAACAGAGTAACATCCACCCCCGCTTCCAAGAATTTGATTGCATACGCGCTCCCTATAACACCTGCACCAAAAATCAAAATTCTTTTTTGTTTTACTGGCATAATAATTCCCCCTATTATTTTAACATTCCGGTATTGACTATCCAACAACGTGTTGTATGATGTGATCATAAATCTTTAGTCTTCCCTCATCAACCATCAGTTTTTCAGGATGTGTCGGATGATAATCTTGTCTGCGAAGGAGTATGGAATGAAAAAACAGCCCGAAATCACGGAAAAAACAAGACAAAATTTCATAGATGTTTTTTGTGAGCTGTATAGCCAAAAGCCGATTGAAAAAATCTCGGTGCAAGAGATTGCGAAGAAGTCGGGATATAACCGCAGCACCTTTTATCAATACTTCACTGATATTTACGAATTGTTGGACTCTGTTGAGAATGATTTGTTGAATTACATCAAAGAAGAGTTGGCGAATAAAAAGCTGGCTGCCTATACTGTTCAGGATGCGCTTCATTGTCTGGAAAACCAGGAATATCTCTCGGTCCTCAAGGCCCTCCTGGGTGATTATGGCAGTATCCATTTTATTGAACGCTTGAAAAGAGAAATGATCCTGGATAGATTGGATTTAAACGTTCCGCACAACGATTCCTTAAAGCCATACCTGATTGAGTTTCAGATCTCAACCTCACTTTCTCTGCTTCGTCTATGGCTTCAGCGGGAAAAGGATTTACCGCCGGAAGAATTCCACAGGTTAGTGGACAACCTATATACTGCGGGGGTAACGGCCTATTCTCAGAACTGAAACCATGCCGATTTCTCAGCATTATTCGACTTGTTCAAATTTTAATAGCGCTTACATTAGGATATTCATAGGGTCCTTCGCTCCCCGTCATTATAATGAAGGTGCAATTACCTTAAAGATGAGGTGAGGTGGGGTTAATAATGAAGAGGAAGTCCGTTGTGTCATTGCTGCTTGTCTGGATGCTGATTGTCGCAGTCGTTCCGTCTTATGCAGGTGCAGATCCGGTACCGGGTCCGGTTAGTATTGTGCTGGGAGAGACGAATACAGAGAATGGAATAACGGCCTGGAACGGGGACGGTCCGGGAGGGGTCATCAAAGAGACGGTCCAGGGCAAATCCGGCTGGCGGACAGACCCGGCCGGGGGCGGGAAATATATTTACCTGAACGTGTCGGATGCCTTCATCCATGGCGGAACTAATGCGGTGACGGTCACATTCGAATATTATGATATGGCCGGCAGCGCAGACAACATCTTCGGATTCTCCTACGACTCCGTATCAAGTGCATGGGATTATAACGTACCTAAGACGTATCTGACAGGCAGCAACACCTGGAAGACCGTCACCTACACCTTAAAGGACGCTAACTTTGCGAATAGGGAGAATGGGGCTGATCTCCGGATTGACACCTCTGTCCCTGTCCTGTTCGGGAGCATCACTGTCGCGAAGAGTGCGGTAACTTCTGCAGCAACGGGGCTTCAGGCAGTTCCGGCTGCCGTAAGTCTGCCCATCGGATCAACCCGTACGATTGCTGCCGCTGTACTGGACCAGAACGGGTTCCTGATGAACAAGCTGACCCTCAGCTACACCAGCAGCAACGCTGCCATCGCCAAGGTTGACAGCACCGGCAAGATCACGGCCATGCAGCTGGGAAGCGCCGTTGTCACAGCGAAGTACGGCACCCTCACCACGAACATTCCCGTGACTGTAACCAAGGTGACCGGACCTGTAAGCGTTATCATGGGATCGGTTACACAGGAGAACGGATTGACGCCGTTTGCCGGAGATTCGAATGCTAAGACGATCCAGACTTACAATGGCATTACCGGCTGGCAGACGAATCCTGCCGCCAGCGCGCATTATATCTATTTCAAGGTAACCGATAATTACATTTATGGCGGCAAAAACACGGTCAAGGTAACGGTAGACTACTACGACAGCGCCGTGAGCGGAGAGAAAGGCTTCAAGCTTGCCTATGATTCATCACAGACGCAGTACGCTTACACCGACTTGACCGTACTGACCGGCAGCAATACCTGGAAGCAGGCGACTTACATCATCGAGGATGCCCAGTTCAGCAACCGTCTGAATAATGGCTCCGACTTCCGGATTGAGACCAGTATACCGGTCTGCTTCGCCAAGGTAACCGCTGAACTCATCCCCACCGTGTCGATGCGCGGGGCACAAGTCAAGACAGGCAGTGTTTTCAAGGAGACGGAAGCATCGGGCGTCAACCTGGTTTTTGACAATCAGTTCGAATCCGGCAGGGCCCTGCATGTGAAGTACAGTCTTCTTGACTATTCGAATATCACGGTGGATGAAGGTGAGTTCGATGTCAGCCTGAATCCGGAGCAGAAGGGCTTCATCAAGCCGCTGAATTTCGGTATTCTGAACAAAGGGACGTATACCATATCCGTAGACGCCGCCAGTGCAGATGGGACGATTCAGCTTCATGAAGACCTGCATCTCGGAACAATCACCGATCTGACGGGTAAACCTGTCCAATCGTTCCTGGGCATGAACACCCATTTCAGCAAAGCCTATGGAGGCTCAGATATCCGGCTTCCGCTGGCTGTCCAGGCGGGCGCTGTATCGATCCGGGATGGCTACAATCCGGGCAACCCAACGACTTACATTGATAACGCAGCCGCAAACGGATTAAGCACATTCATCGTGACAAGCACAGATCCTGTTGTCATAGAACAGACGGTGACAAGTCTGCAGGGCAAGGTGAACGCTTTTGAAATCGGCAATGAACTCAGTACCCAGCTGACACCCGCGCAATATCTGGCGATTCTGCAGAACGCGTATACGATTATCAAAGGCGTGAATCCAAGCCTCAAGGTAGTCGGCGGTGTCACCTTGAACTATGATGAGCCTTGGCTGAAGCAGCTGGTCGATCTTGGGGCCACGCAATAT
Source organism: Paenibacillus sp. FSL R10-2771 (assembly GCF_038000205.1). Lineage (NCBI taxonomy): Bacteria > Bacillati > Bacillota > Bacilli > Caryophanales > Paenibacillaceae > Paenibacillus > Paenibacillus sp. FSL R10-2771. Next base: position 3,276,139 of record NZ_JBBOBM010000001.1, on the reverse strand, counting down.
CTGGATGTGATGTCCTTCCATGTGTACCCTTCCTACAATCCTGAACAAGGGGAGACGCTTGCTGAATTTCAGGATCTGGACAGTTATATTAAAGCTTATCAGAGTAGTCATGGGCTCACCAAGGATATTGAATTATGGCTGACCGAGATTGGCTGGCCGACAATGGATCAGAAATGGGGAGGGGTAACGGAGCTTGATTCGGCTTCTTATGCGGTTCAATTGTATGTAGCCAATCTGGCGAATAATAAGCTGATCGATCGAATTTACTGGTACGATTTCCTGAACGACTGTACCGACAGCACCTTCTATGAATGCAGCCAAGGTGTGCTGTACGTCGATAATTCGCCGAAACCTTCGTTCGTCGGGTTCAATGCCGTCTCGGAGCTGCTGGGCGGAGCCGCCTTCGTTCAGGCTTACAGTCTGACGGACAATGATGTAAGAGCCTATAAGTTCCACCGTGCGTCCGACAACCAGGATATCACTGTAATCTGGTCAAACACCGATAAGCAGATTGGTCTGCATACGGGTACCGCCGAGGTAGAGCTGAGAGATCTATTCGGTAATGCCCGTTCCTTCGATACGATCGGAGGCACGACGACATTCACGGCTTCGCAGGAACCCGTCTACATCGTCGGCAATCTCGCCGCGGCTCCAGTGCTGGATACGCCGACCTTTCAGGCGGACACTTCTGCTATAACGGCGGCACCGGGGGAAGAAGTTCAGATACAGGTCACGCGGGCAGGCGGGGCAGAATCGCTCTCTGGAACTTACAGTCTGGCCCTTCCGGCCGGCTGGCAGCTGGTATCAGGAAGCTCCTTCAGTGCGGGATCGCCAACGGACACTTTAACCGTCAGAGCCCCGGGATCCCCCTCCACCGGCAGCGCACGCATCTACCCGACCGGTGCGTCCGGCGAACAGTACGGCAGTCTGACGCTGGAAGTTCTCATGAAGGAAGCTGACGCTGTGCATGTCTCTCCGGTCGTGAACGCAGCCGGAGACGGCTGGGATCTGGCGGTCACGATTGACAACCAGAATGCACTCGGGCCAATGGATGGGGGAACAGTCACCGGGCTGGAACCCTCAGATATGGCCGGAACGCTACCTTTTGCGCCTGTTGCGCCTCATTCGAGTACAACTCTTGTCATTCCGGCTCCGTCGCTAAGCAAGGACGTTCCATTGTCTGTCAAGATCAAGGTAGACCGGGATGACGGGTTCTCGCAGCTCATCGAACGGAATATCAGCGCTCTGACAGCGGTCAAGTCGAACCAGCCTATTACGATAGACGGAGTTATCGGTGCAGCGGAGTGGAGCCACGCGGAGTCATTCGTATTGGATCAGGCCTCGCAGGTCCGGCTCATGACGGATTGGGGAGGATTAGAAGATCTAAGTGCCACCGCCTATACCAAGTGGGACGCAGAGCAGCTCTACCTGGCGGTTCAGGTGACAGATAATACCCATATTAACAACAATCCTCCGGGCGATGCCTGGAAGGGAGATTCCATCCAGTTCGCAATCGATCCGGGCCGTCCCGTCGAGCCGGGTAAACTGGGCTGGAGTGAGAACATCGTCGCCTTGAATCCGGAGACACAAGCAATCATGAAAAGAGGCGGCATCGGCGGCAATAACCTGCAGAATTCATCCGTCGCGATCCACCGGGAAGGCACCCAAACCGTCTACGAGCTGGCGGTTAAATGGTCAGATGTGCTTCCCGCCGGAATAACGCCGTCTGCGGCGAACTCCATCGGGTTCTCTCTGCTCGTGAATGATAATGACGGAACAGGCAGACGGGGATGGATGGAGTATATGAGCGGGATCGGCTTCAGCAAGAATCCGGATCTCTTCGGGGATCTAATCTTAACAGACCGGACGAAGCTTGGAGCAGACCTCCCCGGACCGGCTTCGATTGCGGTCGATCAGACCGAAGTCCACATGCCTGTCGGGGGGACGGTTTCTGTAACGGCTGCAGTCTATGATCAGAATAACACGGTCATGAGCGGTGTCCAGGTTGCCTGGTCGAGCAGCAATCCGGCAGTAGCTGCCGTCGATGCGGCAGGGGTGATTACCGGGGTGTCGGCCGGAACATCTGTGGTCCAAGCCACGTATGAGGGCTTAACCGCAAATGTGGCGGTGAATGTTGAGGCAGTCACCTTGATCTCCGACGGATTCAGCGGAAGCAACGGAAGCGTGATTTCCGGAAGAGCACCGGACACGGCTAATCTTCCAGGAGGGACTTGGTCGCTGGCAAGCTTCCCTTCGAACGGCAATTTCTCCGCTTATGTGAATAACAGCCAGGGAAATCCGTTGCCGCAGGCACAGATCAATGCGGCCGGCAATTCCCGGGGCGCAATGGCCATTCCAATCGTCAGCTCCGGAGCCTACCAGAAGCCGGGGAAGATGCGCATCGAGGCGGATCTCTCCTTCCCGGTGAAAGCTACCGAGTATGTGGGACTCGGATTCTACGCCGCACTTCCCTCACAGAGCAGCGGCGAGCTTGCCGAGACTTATTTTACCGGCCTGAGCATCGACAACCGGACGGGCGCCATCACGCTTAAGGTGAACGGGCAATCTGCCGGGTCCGAGATTGCGTATACCGGAACCTGGAATCCGGAGAGCGGCTTCCTGCATCTGGCCTATACGGTAGATACCTCCAGGGGCGCGATCTCAAATATAACCTTTACGGGGAGTACCAGCAATTACAGCTTCCAGACAGACGGATTTAACGGAAACGCCACTGCTTATGCGGCCGTCCTGATCGGGTCGACTTCCCAGCGGGATCACCGCGTGTATCTGGATAATTTCAAAATTAGCGGTTTATAGAACCAAGCAGGACAACAGCGGTGCGGGGAGTAGTCTCCGTACCGCTGTTTGGCATGGCCGTTTAAATTTTCATAGCGAGGAAGTACAGATATTCTATTCCCGCTCTTAGCGAAACTCTATACAATTACGCTGAGTCTACCGAAGAAACGACAAGGGGAGTGCCGCAATGAATAACATTGTACATGTCATATCCCATACGCATTGGGACCGGGAATGGTATATGCCGTTTGAAAAGCATCACGTGAGACTGGTCGCTTTGATGGATGAATTGCTGGACGTGCTGGAACGGGACGCGGAATTCCGCAGCTTCCATCTCGACGGGCAGACGATCATCCTGGACGATTATTTACAAGTGCGTCCTGATCGCAGGGAAGAGCTTGAGCAGCGTATAAGAGAGGGCCGTATCCTGATCGGCCCTTGGTATATCCTGCAGGATGAGTTCCTGACCAGTCCGGAAGCCAATGTGCGGAACCTGCTGGCCGGCTGGCAGGCCGCGAAGCCCTATGGCCGCTGGACGAGGATCGGTTATTTCCCTGATTCCTTCGGAAATATCGGGCAGGCGCCGCAGCTGATCGCGCAAGCGGGCATGACAGCGGCGGTATTCGGTAGAGGGGTGAAGCCGACAGGCTTCAATAATTACACCCGGCAATCAGGCAGCTACGAATCGCCTTTTTCCGAGATGTACTGGGAGTCGCCTGACGGCACGAAAGTCCTGGGCATCTTATTCGCGAACTGGTACAACAACGGGATGGAGATACCGGTCCGGAACGAAGAGGCTACGGCCTATTGGGACGAACGCATAGCAGCGGCCGGGCAGTATGCATCGACACCTCACCTGCTGCTCATGAACGGCTGCGACCATCAGCCGGTCCAGGCCGATCTGTCCGCAGCGCTTGCGGCCGCACGCCGGTTATATCCGGATACCCGGTTCGTACATTCTGACTTCGAATCCTATATCGAACAGGTCCGGGCTGCGGCACCGCAGAAGCTTAACATCATCCAAGGAGAACTGCGCAGCTTACGCAGTGACGGCTGGTATACACTAGTCAACACGGCTTCAAGCCGGATTCATCTGAAGCGGCAGAATGCCCTGGGCCAATCAGAGCTGGAGCGTGTTGCAGAGCCGCTTGCAGCCTTCGCTTACCTGCAGGGGGATGCCTACCCGCATCACTTGCTTGCTTATGCGTGGAAGACGCTGATGCAGAATCATCCTCACGACAGCATCTGCGGCTGCAGTGTTGATGAGGTTCACCGGGAGATGGTAACACGGTTCGACAAAAGTCTTCAGGTGGCGGAATCGATCGCCCTGGACAGCGCGGAGGCTCTGGCGGGCAGGGTGGATACCTCTTGCTTCGCAGCATACGGTAACGCCTTGCCGTTCGTCGTATTCAACACGTCCGGCTGGCCCAAGCACGGTGTCGTCACGGTGGAACTGGAGACCCAGCGGTTGTATCTGGCTGAAGGCAAGCCGGCTGAGCTGAAGCAAAGACTCAGCAGCCTGCCCTTCCGGCCGGGATACGTCATTACGGATTCGGGCGACAACCTTGAAGCGCAGGTGGAGGACCTCGGCGTCCGCTTCGGCTACAAGCTGCCGAAGGACCGGTTCCGCGAGCCTTATTACGCCCGTATCATCCGCTTGATCTTCTTAGCCGGCCAAATTCCGGCTCTCGGATACCGGACATTCGCCTGGGCAACGGATACGCTGCCAGCTGCATCTTTCCCGCCGTCTTCGCTGGTTACAGGTCCGCGATCAATGGAGAATGAATGGATTCGGGTGGATATTGCAGATAACGGAACGTTCACTTTGCTGGATAAGGCATCGCAGACAACCTATCCCGGACTAGGCTATTTCGAGGATACGGGCGATATCGGCAATGAATACGTATATACCGCACCGCAGGGACATTCTGCGCTGACGACGGAAGACAGCCAGGTGTCTTCCTGCGAACTGGTGGAGAATTGGGCCGGTGCAGCCACGTTCGAAATCGTTCACCGGTGGGCTGTTCCGGCAGAAGCGGATTCGCTGCTGCAGGAAGAGATCGATGCGATGGTTCCGTTCATGGATCGGCAAGCCCAGCGCGGCAAGCGTGAGATTCCGCTCATCCTCAGGATGAAGGTGACGCTGGAGCGGGAAGCGAGAAGCTTGAAGCTATCGGTCCATTACGACAATCAGGCGAAGGATCACCGGCTGCGTATCTGCTTCCCGGCCGGCATTCAGGCGGACAGCCATTACGCGGAGTCAGTCTTCGAGATTGCGGAGCGCAGTAATATACCCGATCCCGAATGGGTCAATCCGAGCTACTGCCATCCTCAGCAATCATTCTCCGGCATCGATTCCGTGGAGGCCGGTCTGATGGCGGCTGCCCTTGGGCTGCACGAGTATGAAGTGCTGCAGGACGGCCGTAACACGCTTGCCGTCACGCTGCTTCGGGCCGTGGGCGAATTAGGGGACTGGGGCGTGTTCCGCACGCCGGAGGCACAGTGCCTGGGAACGCATACGGCCCAGCTCAGCCTAATTCCGTATTCGGGTAAGCCGTTCCGGACTGAAGCGGCGGCGGAAGCCTATCGCCAGTCGGTTCCCTTTACGGTAATTCCAACCGGGTTGAAATCCGGAGAACTTCCCCCTACCCATTCTTGGCTGCAATGGGAGGGAGACGGATTGTTACTAACCTCGTTCAAGGTTTCGGAAGAAACCGGCGATCTCGCCGTCCGCTGGTTCAATGCCTCTATGCAGCCTGCGGTCCTATTGCTGGATGCACCTCCGGGAGGCGGGGGCGTATGGAACAAAAGCAACATTATGGAGGAACGTCTGCATAGGCTGACCCAAGGGCAGGATGGACGGGTTCGGTTGCCGGTCCGGCCTGCCGAAATTGTGACGGCGGTTTATGAGAGAGAAGGTCAGGAAGGACTCCCTTTAGCGTAATAATCGGATTATAATGAATTATGGAAAAAATTATGATCTGGGGGCGATGGCCATACTCTCGTTAATCCATTCGGTCACAAAGGGGATTATGGCTGTATTCGGCTATTTTTCACGCTCCCTTTTCCGTAAAATGCTGCTCGCCTTATTCGCGATCATCACGATTACGGTATCAACGCTTGGCTTATATACCTACGATCATACTTCCTCCGATATCAAGCAGCGCGAGATCCAGAATATGGAGCTCTTCAGTTCGCAATCAGCCACCAACCTGGAGACGCAGATGGCCAATATCAAGAGTACCGCATGGAATTACTTCTCTGACCCGAGATTCCAAAGCTTCGTGCAGACGTTAGGCTCTGATCCGCTGGCTTATAGTGAATTCTCCGGCAACTTCAGTCAATTCGTGACCGATCATTCCGCAGTCGAATTCATCGTGGTTACACAGCTTGAGGGCAATCGCTTGATCAAAGGCAATCTCAATAACACGGATGTAGTCGATTTCGAAGATTTGAAGGAGATCGCGGTGGCGAATAACGGCAAAGGCGTCTGGGTCCCCTCGATAGCTTTTGACCGGCGTACAGGGCAGAAGGTTAGCACGCTGACTTTCGTACAGGCAGTCAAGAATATCAGCACGCTATCCAAGTTCCCCATTATCGGTGTCCTGATGGTCCAGCTGTCTTATGAGTATCTGAAGCAATGGCTCTCAGGACTTGGTGAGACGGAAGGCGTGGACTTTCTGCTGGTGGATGCAAGGGAAGAGACGGTCCGGATCTCTGCCGATTCCTCACTGCCCGGTAAACCGCTGGAGCGCCGTAATGATTCGGAAGTGCTGTACGTTTCCCAGCCTTTGGCGAATACGTCATGGGTACTGGTGGGCATCGTTAATGTCCGTACTCTGCTCAAAGAGGTGAACGGATTGGCGCGGGATACGATCTTGATCGGAATTGCCTGCTTATTGGGAGCCATGCTGGTGGCAATTTTGCTGTCCTCACGAATTCTTACTCCTCTCAAAGAGCTGAAGAAAGGCATTCTGGCCGTTGAGAAGGGCGATTACGATATTATTCTGCCTATCCGCACCAAAGATGAAACCGGTTACATCATTCACCGTTTTAACCACATGACTGAGGAGATCAAGTCGCTGATCCGGAAAGTGTACGAGGCAGACTTAGTCCGTAAAGAAGCGGAAATCAAGGCGCTGCAATCGCAGATCAATCCTCACTTTCTCTACAATACACTAGGCATAATCGATAGCCTTGCTACCCTGCATGATGACGACCGTATTAGCCTGATCAGCAGATCACTGGCAAAGATGTTCCGTTACAACATAAGTGCTGCCCGGACGTCAACGATACAGCTTGAGCTGCGGCAGATCGAATTGTACCTCTATATTCAGCAGCAACGGTACGGGAACCGGTTCAAATATACGATCGAAGTGGAGGATTCAATATACGGCTTCTCCATTCCGAAGCTGCTGATACAGCCCTTGGTGGAGAATTGCTTCGTGCATGTCTTCGACAGAATGTCTGCGCAATGCGAGCTGCGAATCCGGGGCTGGAGACTGTCCGATCAGGAAATCTATCTCAATGTATGGAACAACGGCCCGCCGATTGCAGCGTCAAGACTGGCGGAGCTCAACATGCTGCTGAGTCAGGATATCCAGCAGCGGCGTGACGAGCTGCCGCCATCCTCCATCGGACTGATGAACGTGCAGAACCGGATCAAGCTGCTGTATGGAAATGAATATGGTCTTACCATTACCAGTGAGCAGGAGCAAGGCACTGAAGCCGTTATTCATCTAAGAAAACTGGGAGAGGAGGAGTAGTGGGATGAAACTGCTCCTGATTGAAGATGAGCCTATCTTACGGCAAGGCCTGATCCGGATCATCGAACGGATGGGGCTGCCGATCGGGGAGATTGGCGAAGCCGCGAATGGTATTGAAGGCTTGCAGCGTCTGGCTGAGCTCCGGCCGGATATCGTCATTACGGATATCCGGATGCCGGAGATGAACGGGCTTGATTTCATCCGCGAGGCCAAGGAGGTCGACGATAAACTGCAATTTATCCTGGTCAGCGGCTATGAAGAATTCGAGTTCGCCAAAAGAGGCATCCAATACGGAGTTGCCGACTATCTGCTGAAGCCGGTCGAACCCGAAGAGCTTCGGGGCTGCCTGATCCGGATCATGGCGAAGATCGAGCAGGACCGACGGCATTCCACGCTCGGCGATGAGCTCCAGCTGCTTCAGCAAAGAAGCGAGGAGACTTCGCGTGAGCGGCTGTTGACCCAGCTGATCCAGCAGGGAGACGAGGGCTTTGCCTTCGAGCAGGACAGGGAGCTGGCTTCCATGAACACTTCTTGCCGCGAGTTCGTAATCGTCCTGTTCGAAGTCACACGGCCCGACTTGCCCTATAGCTCTTTCCTCCAGGGAGACGAAGCTCTGCTTGGATTTGCAATCTCCAATGTCATCTCCCAGCTGATTGAATCCAGGGAGCGGGAAGGGATGTTATTCCGCCATTCCATCTATCACAAAGAGCTTGTCTACCTCCTTGGAGACGGCAATTCCATCGGCCTCACCTCTATAAAGCATGAGCTTGAAGGGGTGATGACGGGGATTCACCGCTATCTTAAGCTTGAGGTGACCATCGGCTTCGGCCTGCCGGTGCGGAATATCCGCCAGATCCATCAGTCCTATCAGCAAGCCAAGCAAGCGCTGCGGGACCGGATTATCCACGGACGGAATAAAGTATACGGCTTGACACCGGCAGCCGGCGGTCAGGGTAACGGGAGCTCGGTTCTTGCGGAAGAGGATGAGCGTTTTGTATTCCGCCTTTTGAACGATGGCAATGCCGCAGCCTTAATCAAGTGGCTCGGCCCCCGTATCGAAGCACTCGTGGAGTACGAAGCTTCCAGCTTCAATCAGCTGGAGAGCTTCTGCATTGATCTCCATCTTCTCTACCGCAAATATCTGCTGCTTAAGACAAGTATCCCGGAATGGATCATCGGTGAGGTCGGCGATCTCCTGAGCTGGCTTCACGGGGTGGAGAGCTGGACGGAGATTGAGGTCAAGCTTGCCGCTATGACCCATAATATGATGGATCACTTAAACAGGATGCGGCATTCCTCGAATCCCGATCTTATGGATGAAATCAAGCTCTATATAGACAATAATCTGCATGAGCCGATCAGTCTCCAGGTCATTGCTGACCGCTTCTATATCCACCCGAATTATTTCTCCAGACGGTTCAAAGAACGGTTTAAAAGCAGCTTCATCAGCTACTTGACTGAAGAACGAATCCGCAAGGCCGGACAGCTCTTGAAGAAGACGGAGCTGCAGATCCAGGAAATTGCCGTTCTGGTTGGCTTTCCCGATGCGGCTTATTTCAGCAGCGTGTTCCGGAAATCGACTGGTACGACTCCGGTTCAGTACCGCTTGAACATGTCGGCTGCTTCAGAGTAAGGCCGATGAGTGTTGACAAGGGGGGACAAGGGTTCGATGAAGATCATGGAACATACATTGCAAGCTCACTATAAGACAATAATCTGCGGAGCGACTTGCAGCGGAATCGGAGCAGCGTTAGCGGCACCGGAGTCGACTCTGGTCGTCGAGCGGTCGGCAGCAGTAGGGCAAGAGTATATCGAGAGCTTCAACCCTGGACGGAACGATGGGCCGATTCCGCTGTCCTCATTCGGACGCTCGTTCGTGCTGGAGCTCCGTCAGCGCAATTTGACCGAGGCCGCCTTAGAGCCGGTGCACCTTCCGGGCCTTCATCCTGTTCTGTGCCGGAGACTGCTGGATGCCCGGGTTCAGGTGCTGCTCCTGACAGAGATTATTGAGATCCGGCAGCTCCCCGCAGGCTTCGAGGTTGATCTATTCAATGCATCCGGTCTACATACGGTAACGGCCGACCGCATAATAGATACGACTACATGCCGGGTATCCCGTCCGGCAGAGATCCGTCCGGCCGGGCGCAGCCTTAATGCGTATATTCACACAGGAATTGCAGATCAGGGCCTGCCTGCTGCCAGCGATCCCGGGGTGGAGTTCGTTCAAGGTCGTTTCAGCGCAGAGCATATCGTCAAATGGACGCTTGCAGCAGACGACGATTGGCCTGCTGCAAGAAACGGTCTATTAAGCTATTGGCATACCCGTCCAACTGTACTTCTCCCCTGGACAATTGCCGCCATCGCCTCCGTCTTCGATTGTGAAGTGCAGCGAGGCTTGCAGCTCGTCACGGACAGCTGGTTCTGGCTCCCGTCAAAAGGGTATGGGCACCCGGTTGAAGCTATCGATCAAGGCTATGTTCAACAAAAGAGATGGGAGGGAGCATCAGATGGAGTGCGCAGAAAGGTATAGCGGCGGCGTGGTCAACCATTCGTCCTTCGGGGGAGCTTATGCGGGACGCTATGATGTCATTGTAGCAGGGCTGGGAACAGCAGGAGCGATTGCGGCGATCACGGCGGCCAGGCAAGGGCTGAAGGTTCTTGGCGTAGAGCGTCTGCATGGCATGGGCGGTACAGGAACGGCCGGGGCTGTATGGAGCTATTATTACGGGTCGAGGGGCGGTATATCCGAGCCTCTGGATGAGCAGGTGCTAACGCTTGCTGCCGGATGCTTCACACCTTCGCAAGGCGTGAACGGAGAAGCCAAAATGATCGTAATGGAGCAGGAAGTGATTCAGCTTGGCGCAGACCTCCGGTATGAGAGCACAATCACAAGAGTCCTTAGACGGGGCAAACGCGTATGCGGAATCGAATGGATATCCCCGGAAGGCCGATTCACGGCGGACAGTGAAGTCGTGATTGATTGTACGGGAGACGCGCATGTGTGCGCGCATGCAGGAGCGGGCATGTACTGCGGCCGTAAGATGGACGGCCAGCTGCAGCCGTTCTCGAACGTATGGCTGCAGCTGGAGAACGGACAGGTTAACTGCCGGCATACCGACTCGGGTTATGCCGATCCGGGAGATGCGTTAGCTCTGTCGCAAGCAATCCTCACGTCCGCAACCGTCTCTACGCACCTGAAGGATACATATACTGAGCGGGACCGCTGGCTCCGCCTTGCACCACTGACCGGAATCAGGGAAGGACGGCTGATCGAAGGGGAAGCACAGGTGACACTCGAATGCGTCCTCAATGACATTCATACAACGGAGCCCTTGTATTACGCGTATGCGCATGTTGATCTGCACAGCAAGGATACCGCCTTCGAGAGCGAGGTGCTGCAGAAATGGACCGTTGCCTGCAGCATGTGGGGACACAAACTCTCCGTTCCGGTCCCGCTCGGCGCGCTCATTCCCAGAGGAATGGAGGGGCTGCTCGTCGCGGGCAGATGTCTGGCCGTCGATCATGACTTGGCCACCTGTGTACGGATGAAACGGGATATGCAAAAAGCAGGGGAGGCTGCCGCCTATGCCGCCTATCTCTCCATAACCAGGAAAGTACCGCTCCGGGAGGTTCCTTATCCGGAGCTATCCGCGCTGCTCACCGCAACAGGCTGCTTGCAGGCAAGCGGGCACAATACGGGTCCGGCTTGGCTCGGTCAGTCGGAGACCATCAGGGAAGGTATGTCCAGCGCGCATCCGGGGCTTTCGATCTGGTCGGCGGTTAGAATGGGTGGATCTATTCAAGCTGCATTAAGAGCCTGGATGACACAGGTTCCTGAGTCTGACCTCAGTAAGCATAGTGCATTCGCACTTGCATTGCTTGGGGATGCCTCGTCCGCACCTGTGCTGAGAAAGCTCGCGCGCGTGAAGGACCCCTTCGTACCACAGACCCGCCTCGTCCATAAGCGCAGCCATGGACGGGGCTATTCGGCGATTCTCCTGCTGGGACTGCTTGCGGACAAGGATGCGGCTGACTTGCTGTATACCCTATTGGAAGAACCTGTAGAAGCTTTCCCGAACCCGGATGCAAGTGAAGCGTCGGAGACGCCTGCCGAAGTACACTTCCAATACGTCTCGTTCGCAGTGGCTGCCTTGGCCAGAATCGGGGACCGCCACTCGGATACGCGGAGTCCAACAGCCGAAGCTTATTGTAAGCTGCTGCACAGGAAAGACCTCGGATTCGAGGTCGCCCTGCCCGGTGCGCCTCACATTCCGTACGACATGCTCCCTAAAATCCGGTTGTGCATAGAACAAACAATCCTCCGCTGGGACATCGGACCGCTGTCCTGGAGGTGAAATATTCATATTTAGCCGGTTAATTATTTCTATTTAGTAAGCGGTTGCAACCCTTTATGATGAAGGGGTACAGCAACCACACTTCACGGGGGGATTATGAAATGAAGCGTTATAAAGGGTCTACACACAAGCGGGCTGCGCTGTTAACCATGTCGCTCGCCTTCGGCCTGCTGACGGCGTGCGGTTCCGGCAACGGGAACGATCCGGCAGCCGAATCGGCGTCAACGCCGGCGGGAAATACGCCTGCGGCGGAGAATACAGCAGGGCCTTCCAAGGAAGCAGCTATCGTCGAGATTACCGTTTGGGATAAGCCGGCGCCGGATGCCGCAACGAAAGCGGTCGCCGAAGAACTGCAGGCAAAGTTCGATGCTGCTTATCCGAACATCAAGGTCACACACGAGGATGAGACGCAGACGCCCGAGAAATTCCTGGCAGCGGTTGCGGGCGGAGAGCAGCCTGATGTGTTCCGGCCATCGTTCCCCAAGATGCAGGAATACGTTCAAGCGGGCATTGTAGCGGATATTACCGATTTGATCAACGCTTCCCCTGATAAGGACCGTTTTATCGACGGCGCCTTCAACATGGCTACACGGGACGGTAAAATCTATGGCGTACCTCTCTCAATGTATTCGACGGGCGTCTATTACAACAAAAAGCTGTTCGAAACTGCCGGAATCACGAGCCTTCCCGCCACATGGGATGAATTCGCTGCTACGGCCAAGACCGTACAAGAGAAGAATCCGGGCACTATCGGTTTCGATATTCTCGGCATGGACTGGGGCGACTGGCACTTCGAGTATTACGTCTGGCAAGCCGGCGGAGATTTGACGGAGCTGCAGCCGGACGGAACGGTCAAGCTTAACTTCACTTCTGAGGCTACCGTCAAAGCCTTGCAGTATTACAAGGATTTGAAATGGACGCATAAGGTCGTTCAGAGCAATGTTCTCCAGTCTTTTGAAGAGAATAACAAGGACTTCTACAGCGGGAAGTCGGCGATGATCCTCGGAGCATCCGATGCCTATAACACCTTCGTCGGACAGGGTATGGACCCGAGCGTAATCGGCTTCATGCCATACCCGGTCGGTCCTGCGGGTGTAGGCCCATCCCAGGTGGGCGGCAGCTTCTGGGCAATCAGCCCGTCGGCAACTCCGGAGAAGCGGCAGGCGGCTTTTGATTACATTATGTTCATGTCCTCCAAGGAAGCCTTCGAGACCCGGCTGCAGTTCAATAAAGACAACGGGCTGGGAGTCAACCCGTTTACCGTCGTCAAAGACGTAGACACATCCAATTATGTTGAAGGCATGCCCGCTGATTTCTTAAGTGCCATCCGTAAGGCGGCCGAAACGCAGCAATTGGAATATTATTTGAAGTCGAGTCTGAGCCCCTATGTGGTGAAGCCGATTCAGAAGGTGCTGCTCGATCAGAATGCTGGTCCTTTGACGGAGCTCAAGGCGGCGGAACAATTGGCGCAGAAGGAAGTTATCGATAAATATAACGCAGATATCCTGAGTAAATCCGGCAAATAACCACAGATTACTGTTAAGCTGCCCGGGGTTTCCGGCAAGGGGATCCCGGCATCTATTCTTGTGCAGGCGGTGAAAAGATGAAGCTCGAATCCAGTCCTCCCCTGAAGGCCCTTCCCGCCCCCCGGACCCGTTTCCGTATCCGGTGGACGCCGGTCTTGTTTCTACTGCCATCCATTATCGTCTTCATCGTGTTTAAGTATTATCTGATCTTCTCGGCCGTGCAAATCAGTCTATTTAACTACGATATCGTGAATCCGCCCGGCAGGTTCGTCGGGTTAGAGAATTACTTCGTCTTTTTGCAGACATCGACGTTCTGGCTTGCGCTCAAGAACACTTTTATCATCTTCCTCCTGTCCGTCGCGTTAACCTTCTGGGTGCCGATCGTTCAAGCCATCTTCCTGAGCGAGATCCGCAAGGCGAACGGAGTGTACCGGGTGCTGTATCAGATTCCGAGCATTCTGCCGGTCGTGGCAGGCGCGCTGCTGTGGAAGTGGATGTACAACCCCGACAGCGGGCTGTTCAATTACTTGCTCGGCAAAATCGGCCTTGGTCCCTACGGCTGGCTCAACGATATTAACATGACTAAGTTCGCCATTGTCCTGCCGGGGTTTTTCGCCAGCGGCGGAATCGGAGTGCTGCTCTACTATGCTGCGATCAAATCGATCCCTGCAGAATTATTCGAATCGGCCAAAATCGATGGTTGCGGCCCCTGGCGCCGAATCCGGTCCCTGGTGCTGCCTAACATCCGCTTCGTAATCCTGATCCAGTTCATCTCGTTCATGTCCGGTGCACTGCTTGCATTCGATAATATCTTCATTCTGACGAAGGGCGGTCCTGCAGATGCTTCACTGGTCGTTTCCTTGCTCATTCAGCGTTCTGCCTTCGAACAATCGAACTTCGGGATGTCGGCTGCCCTGTCATTCTTCATGTTTCTGGTAATTGCCTTGCTGACGGTCATTCAATTCAAGCTGCAGAAGGAGGAGAACTGATCCTTATGAAATCTAACCGCATCTCTGAGCGAGGTGAGAAGGGACTAAAGTTCACCTCCTATGCTGTGACGATATTGTTTCTCCTGTTCGGTACGCTGCCACTCGTATGGCTGTGCCTTACTTCCATCATGGACAACGAGTCGATTCAATCGGCTACGCCCAAATTCATTCCGGACGTGCCTCACACGATTACTGTTACATTAGATTTCACGGGTGCAGCCAGCGGGGATGAGACCTTCTATAAGAAAGAAGCAATGGAGGCGATCTGGTTCCCCTGGGCATCCTTAATCCGCAACAATATCGGCGAGATTATCGTGAACGGGACGAGGGACGGCCAGCAGCTGTTCCGGGCCAAGGCCACTTCGGCGCAATTCTATGTGGGCCAGATGTCGATTGTGCCTACCCGCGTCGTCAACGATCAGGTGATGAAGCTTAAGCTGCCCACCATCGCAGAGCGGAAACTGAGTGATTTCGAATGGTACGGACCGGCCTCTAAGCCGGCCAAGGCTACGGCACCCTCCTCTGACCATGAGGTGGCGAAGCTTTACCGCGATTTCTTCGTGTCCCATGACGTGTTAGCCGGAACAATAACGAGTGTAGAGCATTCCCGCAATAAGCTAAGGCTGTTCGACAGCTTCGCCAGCCTGCAGCACATAGCGCTTGGGAAAGCCGGGGATCTCGGGTTCTACCGTTACTTCATCAACAGCGGAATGGTCACGTTCACCGTCATCATCTGGCAGCTGGTCTTCGCGGGTATCGGCAGTTATGCCTTGTCCCAGCTCATCCGCAGCAGCCGCCTCAGATTCTTCCTGTTGATGTTCTTCCTGGCGACAATTATGATTCCCGGGGTATCGATCCTGATCCCGCAATATATTCTGATCAAGAACCTGCATCTAAGTGACTCCCTGTGGGCCATCATCCTGCCGCATTTCGCCTGGGGCTTCGTAATCTTCCTGTTCAAAGGCTTCTTCGATCAGCTGCCCAAGGAATTGCTTCAGGCGGCCCGGATTGACGGTGCTGGTGAATTCAGAACCTTCTTGAAGATTGTCGTTCCCATGTCGATCCCTGTGTTCACCATCGTGGCGGTCATGACCTTCGTGCCTGTATGGAATGAATTCATGTGGCCCTACATCGTAACGAAATCGCCGGAGCATTGGACCTTCCCGGTCGCGATGAACGATATGCAGCAGACGACCAACCGCAATACCATCGTCCGGCCGAACCTGATCAGTGCGAGCGGCGTCCTCTCGCTGATTCCGCTGCTGATCTTGTTCATATCCACACAGCGTTTCGTGGAGAAAGGGATTAATTTCACAGGAATTAAGGGCTAATAACCACTTGAAGGAGCAGAGGATAAATGGAAAGCTATGAGGTTGTCATATACGGAGCAACACCCGGCGGAATCGGTGCAGCGCTCGGAGCGGCGAGGCAGGGCCGGCGGACCTTGCTTCTGGAACCGACAGATCATCTGGGAGGAATGCTGACCAGCGGACTAGGCAGAACCGATATTCTCTCTCTTGAAGCCTCCGGCGCCGTATTCCGTGAATTTGCCGGCCGCGTACATGCTTATTATCGTGACCGGTACGGCGAAGAATCCGCGCAGGTCCAGGATTGCAATAACGGATTATTCTTCGAGCCGTCCGTCGCTCAGCATATCCTGCAGGAGATGACAGGCAAGGAAACGCTGCTTCACATTCAGCTGTGTGCGGAGCTGAAGGGTGTCCGGGTAGAAGGCACTCAACTGCTGGCGATTCGGGTACAGACGGATGCTGGCGAACAGGAATTGGTCGGCAACGTATTCGTGGACGGGACTTACGAGGGTGATCTGGCGGCGATGGCAGGTGTGCCTTACCGGCTGGGGCGCGAATCCCGGGAAGAGTGGAACGAGGAGTATGCCGGCAGGCTCTATATGAACTTCGATGAATCGAAGGAAGTGTATCCCGGCAGCACCGGCGAAGGGGATGACCGGATACAAGCGTATAATTACAGGCTGTGCCTAACCCGGAACCGGGATAATTTCATTGCTTGTACCAGACCTCCGGGGTATAACCGTGACGAATATGCCCTGCTGGCAACTGATGTAGCGGAGCAGCGTATCAAGTCCATTGGCGACGTGCTTAATATGCTGGCCGTGCCGAACGGTAAGACAGACAGCAATAACCACCATTACTGCATGTGCTCGACGGATCTTCCGGAGGAGAATACGGCTTATGCCGATGGGGACCGCAGGACAAGGGAGCTATTCGCGAAACGCCAGAAGGAGTATATTCAGGGGCTGCTGTGGTTTATTCAGCACGATGAGGAGCTGCCGGAGGACTTTCGCAAGGATGCGCAGAGCTGGGGGTATGCGGCGGATGAATTTACCGCTTACGATTATTTCCCGCCGCAGTTATATGTGCGTGAAGCCAGAAGGATACAGGGAGAGTACACGTTTACAGAAAATGATGCAAGACTGGCTCCGGGCCTTGGGCGTGCGCCGATTCAATTGGACAGCATCGCGATCGGGGATTACCCCATTGATTCTCATGCCGTGAAGAAACGGGAGCCCGAAGGTCAAAACAAAGCGCTTGAGGGCTTCCTCGGCCTCAACTGGCTGTCTGAAATCTATCAGATTCCCTACGGTGTTATAGTTCCTCAAGCTATTGACGGATTGCTGGTACCGGTCGCCGTGTCCGCCAGCCATATGGGCTTCGGCACCCTCCGGATGGAGCCATGCTGGATGCAGCTCGGCTTTGCGGCCGGCATAGCCGCAGACCTTGCCATCACTAGGAACACAGATGTGCGTCTTGTGCCTGTCGATGCATTGCAGATCAGCTTGCTTGATCGGGAGCAGCGGATTACTTACTTCGAAGATGTTGCCTGGGATCATCCGGCAAGGCAGGCCGCGGAATACTTGGGAACAAAGGGGTTCTTCACTGCTTATGCTGCCGGATTAGACGATCCAATGCCGTTATCCGAAGCCTCCAGACTGATTGCATGGGCACGCAGTTTACCCGGATGCCGCAGCCTGCCTGTACTTCCGGCGACAGACAACCTAATTCCGGTTGGTACAGATATGGGGCCAAGGCTGCCCCTGGAGGAAGCCGGACCGCGGGAGTACTGGCGTGAACGGCCGCTGCTAACCGGGGCGATGGCGGCGAATTGGATACAGGTTGCATTAAGAGGGCTTGGCCTCTCCGCCCGGGAGGACCCGCTTATAGAGCTTAGCCGGGAATCCAGCATCACAAGAGGGACGTTTGTGTCCAAGCTGTATGAGCTTATCCGTGAGGTTCAGCAAATGTAGTGAGGGGGTGTGTTTTTGAGAGCATCTGGCCGATGGGCAGGCAAAAGCTGGGGCACGCTTGGCGACAGCATCAGCGCGGCGGGTGGTTATCAGCCGCTGGTGTGTGCAGAAGTTGATTTCGGAACAATGGTCAACCTCGCAGTCAGCGGTTGTCCTATGGCAGCAGGCGGAGACCGTGACTACGGGGCGACTGTACATGCGGGCAGTTCCTTAACTGAGATCCCTGACTGTGTTACTATTATGGCCGGAACCAACGATTTCAGGCTCGATAAGCCGCTGGGAAATATGGAAGGGCGGGACATTCATACGTTTTACGGTGCCTACGCCACTTTGATTGAGGACCTGTTAACCCGCAGACCGGATGCCCGTCTGAATCTGTGGACTCCGCTTCAGCGGGATAAGGACGGATGGGATACTGCCTTCATTAACGGCGCAGGCTTCCGCCTGCCGGAATACGCTGAAGCGGTCCGCAGGATCGGGGCTTATTATGCCTTGCCCGTACTGGACTTATATGCCGAAAGCGGGATTACCGGGTTAACCCTGAACTTTTTCACCGTTGACGGCCTTCATCCGAATGAGGCAGGCTTTCAGCGGATTGCAGAGCTGGCCATCCCTTTTCTGGAGCGGATTTGAACAGTCAGTGATTTGGCCAATGAAGAAATGCCGCTTCCGTCATACGGTGTTCAATAGTTTTCATCCGGTTCTCCTCCGTTTTGACGTCATGCATGGACCACCATAGATCAATTTCTGCTAAATGTTGTACGTTTTACAACTCTAATCCATGGATAGCCAGGTGATCGGAAGGATTGTTGTATGAAATACAAGAATAATCCTGCTGAGCTGCTTGAATAAGGTGAAATGCTGCAATTTGTACAACAATTTTGGATTTGGGCCGATATGAGGAGGGAAATGTTGTATTTTGGGCATGATTTTATACAAAGTTTCTGGATCTCTGCCACAGAAAGCGGATGAATCTATAACATCCTGTCCGCGCAGCGTCCACTCAAGTGCACACGTTGATCCTACTACACAAGCAGCAAACGGTACCGTCCTTTTTAGGGACGGTACCGTTTTTGCGAGAAATAGAAGGAGGAGCTGTCCCAAGCAGCTATTTCTTAGCTTGGGACAGCCCCGTATGCAGCGGGCTTATTAGCTACCCCAACCAACTATAGGGCCGAGCAGAACCTCTGTACTTATGGCATCCGTAAACGTATCGGTGGTGTGGAAGTAGTAGGAATGCTGGCCGGGAGGCAGCTTGGTCGTGTATTGATAGACTCTGCCGTCAACATAGTTAGTGTCACCTGGATTAGCAGGCTGCATGATCCGGACAACGCCGTCCAAGACCAGCTCCATGGCAAATGGGGCCTGATTATCCGCATCGGTATAAGTGACTGTGAAAGTATACTCGGTCTGCGGCGTGCCTGCTGTATGATTTACGCCTCCTGAAGTTAACGTTGGCGCACTTCCGCTGACCTGATTGGTCGCCTTAATTTCATCAATCAGCATTTCTCCGTCAGTAACTGTATTTTGTTTAAGCCAAATCGACAACTTGAGTGCCTTTTTTTCAATAGCCGGACTAAGTGCATTCAGATCAAATTGCAGATCGCTCCAGTCCGCTGGAACCTCTACCCAGCCTCCGGTCAGATTGTACGTTCTTTTGCCGTCATTGATTTCAATCCGGGTTCTGAGGTCAGGCGAGGCCGGATTCTTAAGCGTAATATTCAAAAACCGGTAGCCGCTCAGATCGACAACATCGTTCCATGGCTGGAATTTAGCCGCTGAAGTCACAGCTGACGGAGTCTGAGCGAATTTGCCGGCTGAACGTCCGTCTACTGTAAGCTTGGTGAACGTTCCTGTGCCGCCATTCTGATTATACCAGTTGACCCAGGTCGTGTTGGCCGCAGAGCCACCCCAGAAGCCGCCGCCGCCAAAATCATCATATAACAGCGGAGTGGAGGGGTCAGGCAACACCGGAGCAACAGTGTAATGAGTAGAGCTGTAGGTGTATCCGCCGGAAGAGTCCTTCGCACGAACATCTACTCTCCGGCTTACGTAGGGCAAGGATTGGCTCTCATCGATAACCGCAGCGTACACCGCACCGCTTACAGTTGAATATACATTACCGGATACCGTCATCGGCTGATAGGGCAATCCGGCTGCCGCATACTCTACCTGGCTCAGACCATCCCCGGCCTCAGCAAAAACAGTTACATCTCCGCGGACCCATTCTCCAATCACCGGAGAGAGTAGCGGCAAGGCGGGCGGCTTCGCTGTGTTGTCTGCCCCTGTTCCCGGAGTTGCACTAAGTCCCATAACTGTGTACAGGAGTCCTGCCTGAATACTGATACTGAACTCGTTATACCGCCACTGATTCGTATCATCCAGATAGAGGGAACGGTCTTCGTACCAGGGGCTTATACTGTTCCGATTCTTAGGATCTTTCATATTCGGTCCGCTGACCATGGCGCCGGGGAAGATAATCCCGGTATCACCCGCAGTATTGGAATCCTCATTGTAGCGGGTATGCGGGAACATTACATGATGGGTGCCAATGCCGGAGACCCAGCTGATATTCCACGGATTTTCTCCGAACAGCCAATACATACCTTTTACCACCGCCTCCAGTGCTGCCGGGTCACCGAATAATTCATAGTACCGCAGCAGGTCCCCTAAATAAGAAGCATGAGGTTCGTTTACGCCGAAGTTTTTGAACTGGTTCAGTACACCATACGGGGTATCATCTGAAGTGGAGAGGAAGAAATCCGCTTGCCCTTTTAACAAACTATGAATATGAGACTGTGTTGCAGCATCGGCAACCGGATAGAACTCAGCCATGGACATTGGGCTCATATCCCAGTAGTTCGTGGAGGAGATGTCACCCAAGGTTAAGGCGTTAATTGTAGCCGAGGCTGCATTCCTATACTGGATCTCGCCGGTCAGCAAGTACAGTTCGACATCAGCGAGCAGCTTGGAATTGGGGATGCCTCCTCTGGTGGAGTAAGAGCCTATTGGACCGTCAGGATGGGCAACCACATAATCATAGAAGATTACAGCTGCGCTCTCGCATTGGTCGGCAAAATCCGTGAGTTCTGCAATCCGGGCTGACGCGATATCGCCTTCGTTAATGGCCGTGCGGATCGCGCGCGCTGTAGCAGCAAGTGTACCCGCTGACTTGGCTGAGCCGCCGACGCTTAAATCGGTCAGCTTCCGGTCATCCGCTGTGACGGAGATGTTGTCGCTAGATTTCTCCGGGTGAACGAAAGAAGCATTGTTCCTGAGATTATACATTTCCCCGCCAAGCTGATCCGCGAACTTAATGAGATATTCGCTGCCGAAGACAGCTTCATCTACCAGGTCCGGGATGCCATTGCTGTCGTTATCGTACTTCACACTGTCTTTGTCCGCATAACGCGTATAAGCAAGTGCAATCTCCGCGCCGACCCATTGGTTACCGCCATATTTGCCGTAATCCCCAGCATCGTACCAGCTGCCTGTCAGATCATAATGGGTCAGGCCGTCCGCAGACTGGGCATCATCCAGGTGACCCGCGGCATGGTAGAGCTTGGCGGAAGGAGCTACACTGCTGTAACCCTCAGGATAAGCATCACTGGTGGCTACTGAGGCACGCAGAAGACGGTAGAAGGCAGTCATTTCATCCTTGTATTGATCCCACAGGTTAGGTCTGATTTCAAAAGGATAGGAATATTGCTGATTACTTCGCACCCTGTAGTTGTTCCCGGCATCCGTGACGGAGGAGAAACCGATAGAGTAGACATGCTTATTCCAATAGAAGCCCTCGTAAGTCATGGTGCCTGATGACACGACATTAGATCCATCCAAGATTTCATAAGTAGCGTCTGTGACGGTTGTGGTTGAGATGAAATTGGCGTTCTTGATATCGTCCGCACTGTAGCCGGCTTGGCTCACTACAATATCAATCACAGAAGAGGAATTGGTTACGCTCAAATTGTGAATTCCGGTCGTGACTTCATTGGAAGTCGTATCTGTGGTGCGGAAATAATAGGAGTGGGCTCCCGCCGTAAGCTTGGTCATGAACCTGTAATCTTTTCCATCCGTGTAGGTAACATCGGCTTGATCGGTTTCGCGCATAGTATAGGCCGTGTCATCAATGATCACCTGGACGGCATATGGCGCCTCGTTATCCGGGTCGGTATAAGTGGCATCGAAGGTGAAATTAGTGTTCTGGTTATAACTTCCATCTGTATCCGCACTCATCACAGCCGGGCTTAACTGAGGCGCGGTACCGCCGGAGGCCGTGGTAAACACGATATCATCGATCAGCATTTCCCCGTAAGTCCCGCCGGCTTGTCTAAGCCACACCTCCAGTTTGACTTTCTCCTTCTGAATCTTGGGCGACAGGGCATCCAGATCAAACTGCAGGCTGGTCCAGGTATTCGTTGCAGGTACGTAACCACCGGTAAGATTGTAATTGGTGATCCCATCGCTTATGACAACACGAATGAGTGACTGGGCATAACCTGCATTTTGCAAAGACAGATTCATGTAACGGTAGCCCGAGAGGTCAAAGGTCTCGTTCATCGGCTGAAACTTGGCCCAGGAGGTGGAGGAGCCTGGGGTTTGTGTGAACTTTCCAATCGTACGGGTGCCTTGGACCGTCTTGGTGAAAGTGCCGCTGCCCCCGTTCTGATTGTACCAGTTCGTCCAATTTTGTTTGAACAGCCCGCCGCCGGCAAAATCATCATACAGAAGAGGGTGGCCGGGTCCCGGCAAGGGGTTAACCGCTGCTGCGGCAGGCCGGGGAGACAGAGCGACAGTACTTATGATCAACAACAGACTGAGGCATACCGGTAATAACTTTTTGAGTCTCCCGGGGAATAGGCATGATCTGAACATCTGTTTAACCTCCTCATAGTCGGATAGTGTGAACCCTAATCTCCTTTCCTTATTTATGTAAACGCTTGCAAAAAGAGCATAAAAGAGTTACTATCACTAATCGATGATGAATTACGGGAAATATGTGATCTATACTAGGGCTGTAACGGCTTCAAACCTATGAAACAGAGATCTTTCAAAGCCTGGCGGTCAACAATCCTGATATAGATCACACAAAAGATGAAATAGATCATCTACCGGAATTTGCAGCGAGTGTACTGTGATACAAAAGGGGGGAGCATCATGTATAAAATTCTCGTGGTAGACGATGAGCCGAGAGTGAGTGCGGGAATCAAGAACTTCCTGCTCGCTTCGGATATGAACATCACTTATGTTGAAACGGCAATCAATGGGTTCGAAGCGATTGATTATTTGCGGATGGACCGCTTTGATCTGGTGCTGACCGATATACAGATGGGCCGGATGAGCGGAATTGAATTAATGGAGAATATCTATATGGAGCAGTGGAATGTCCCGGTGATTGTCATTTCCGCCCATGAGAAGTTTGATTTTGCCAAAAAATCACTCCGGCTGGGGGCAAAGGATTATCTGGTTAAGCCGGTAGAGCGAACAGAGCTGCTGCGGGTAGTCCGCAAAGCGTTAACCCAGAAAGAGCTTCCGGGGAAGAGTCTTGAGGCGGAAAGCAGGCCGGTACAGGACCAGTCCAGGCGCAATGAGTGGCTGATGGAGCTGGTTACAGAGCGGAATCTGACCCGGAAGGATATTGAAGATGTGACCAGTGAGGTGGGAGAGCTATTACAAGGACAATTCTTCGGCGTGATCTCCAGCCGCATTGATTATAGCCAGGCCGGCTTCAGCCAACAGAAGGTCACTCTGCATGACCGCAAATTATTGAAATATGCGGCGATCAATATTATGAATGAAACCTTAATGGAGTGGAATGGTTTGACCTTCAACGGCTTCGGCCATTCGATCATCAGCATTATCCAGTTATCTGCCGAAGAAATGGGCGATCCCCGGGTTAGAGTACACTCGCAGATCCATATGATCGGGCAGATGATCGCCATGAATATGAAGCAGTATCTGAATGTGGAGGCAACGATCGGCCTCAGCACTTTAGGCGGAGATGTATTAATGCTCCCCAGGCTGATGGAAGAAGCAGACACTGCGGCGGAGTGGACCAAAGTCCATCCCGGACAAAGGGTCTTCTATTATCACGATATAGCCGTGCAGGACAATCTGAGTATGGTGGTCTGGATGAGCAAGGTCAGTGAATTCATGGAGCAGATGAAATCAGCGGTAGAATCCGCCGGGGACGTGAATCCGCAAAGCATCCTTGGCCAGCTGCCGGTGTCTGAACAGTCACAGGAGGTCACGAACAGCTATTGCGGGATGCTGATCTACCGGATTTACGGGCTGCTGGTCGAATACGGACAGGGGAACGGGGTTTCCCTCTATGATTTCAACCCGGATATGGTGTTCCAGGGGCTTATCGGACAGCAGAAGCTGGAACGGCTGCACCGGTACATTGAAGATTCGGTTGCTTTTTTGCAGCAGCTCTCTAAGGCCAGAGATCAGAACGTCATCTCGCGGATTACCAGCTACATCCAGAAGAATTACCGTAATCCGGCGCTGAAAATTCAGGATATTTCCGAGGAGGTTCATTTCAGCGCAGCTCACTTGGGTTATATTTTCAAACGTGATATGAAAACCAACCTCTGGGATTATGTGACGGCCCTGCGGATGGAAGAGGCCCGGCGGCTGATGATTACCACGGACAAGAAACGGTATGAAATCGCCTTTGCGGTAGGGTATGAGTCGCCTGAGCACTTCAGCCGGATGTTCAAGAGAATGCTGGGGCTCACACCGGCAGAATTCCGCAAGCAAGCCAGAGGAGGGAACCGGACTGAAGCTGAAACTGAAACTGAAGCATAAAGTCACCCTGGCATTCCTCGTATTGATTGTCCTGCCCTTTATAGTAGTAGGCTGGATTTCAGCTTATGTGGCTGTAGACACCATCAAGGAAGAAGTCGGCAGTACAACACTCCAGCTGGTTAAACAAAATCATGTGACGATAGACAAAACCATATCCGCGATCAATGACAGGACGGTCACACTGCTGGATAATCACTTTTTCAGTAATCCGGCGGGGTACAGCTTCTGGACCGGAATTGACACATTGAATGAAATCCAGCAGGCCGATAATATTCTGGAGAGCTGGTCTACCGGGGGCACGGAATATGCAATTTATATGAGAAATATTGAGCGTAGAGATACGCCTTTTGATCTTTCCCATAAGACGAAGGGATTCAAGTATTTGGATAATGACTCCGGCGTGTTGCCTGACGCTATGGTAAGCAACATGGATGTCAGCGGCGGCGGGGCACTGCGCATTACGCATGCAGAGACCGGTGAGCAAACAATCTCGTTCATGCGCAGTATCCTCAATCCCCGGGATTATAATGAGGCCATCGGCCTGCTGGTGGTCAACAAGGTAGAGGTGCTTTTAACCCGGGATATGGTATCTGTTGAGGTGCCGTCTGCTGCCGGTATCTTTTTATTCAACGACAAGGATGAGCTGTTAATGTCCGCAGGTTCAGGCAGCATTTCACTGGCCGAGATTGACAAGAATATCGGACCTGCGGGGCCTTACGGCTTCACCTTTGCGGAAGAAGGCGGGGAAGAGTGGCTCTATGCCTATTCGGACAGTCCGAAATTCCACACCAGATTATTGTACAAAATCCCCTTAGCGTCCATTACCGGTAAACAAATCTGGCTGCAAAATATGCTCGTCATTATCTCCGTCGTTTTTTTAGCATTTGTCCTCACGTTTGTTCTCTATTTAGTGCGGCTTGTCGTCAAGCCCGTAGTGAAGCTCGTCTCGGTTATGAAAATATATGAACCCGGCAAAACGCTGTCATGGACGGAGGAGCCGCTCAGGCATGACGAGTTCGGCATTCTGTATGGATCATTTGTGAAAATGACCAAAAGGCTTGATTATTCAATTGAAGAAAATTATGTGATGCAGCTGAAACAAAAGGAGTATGAGCTGCTGATGCTTCAATCCCAGATCACCCCCCATTATCTGTACAATACCCTGGACTCGATTTACTGGTACGCGCTGGATAGCGGAAATACCGAGGTAGGCGAAATGGTCCGTGACTTATCCATGCTGCTGCGTATTGGGCTAAGCAAAGGCCGTAAAATGATTACAGCCGGGGAAGAGCTGGAGCATGCCCAGGCCTATACACGGCTGCAAGAGAAACGTTATCCTGACACCTTCGAGGTCTGCTGGCAGATCGATGAAACATTGAGCGGCTATGAAACTCCCAAAGTCATTATTCAGCCTCTGATCGAAAATGCCATTATTCATGGCGTGCGCGGAATGGATGGGGAAGGAGAGATACGGGTAACTGCCGTTCAAAGTGAAGATACCCTACGCTTCATCGTAGAGGACAACGGACATCTGCCTGTAGATCCGGATGAACTCTCAGCCATTATACAGGCAGAGCATAGTCCGAAGGGGTACGGCATCAGAAATGTGCATCAGCGGGTCCAGCTCCATTACGGGGAGGCGTATGGTTTAACCTATGAACGAAGTGTGGACGGGTGGACACGGGCAATCATCACCCTGCCTTTGCGCAGGCCTGAATGAAGGACTACCGGCTATGGGCGTTTAAAAGATCACGTTTTTACGGGAATGCATCATCGTAGCCGTGTAGAGATGGTTCTATAATAAGTCCATGAAAGGAGTAATGGACATGACTAGAGCCACTGGATTCTCAAGATTTATCCATGCCATGTGGAAGTACAAGGCGCTGACACTAATGATGCTGCCGGCCGTTCTTGTCCTTCTGGCGCACAGCTATCTGCCGATGTTCGGTATATTCATTGCGTTCAAGAATGTGAATTACATTGACGGAATTTGGGGGAGTCCATGGGTAGGATTTGATAATTTCAAATTCCTGTTCTCTTCGGGAGATATGTGGAGAATTGTAAGAAACACGCTCCTGTACAGCTTAACCTTTATGATGCTGAACCTAGTGCTGTCAGTATCGATCGCGGTGGCCATCAATGAGATCCGGAGGCGGTTTCTGGCAAAAGCTTACCAAAGCTTTATTATCCTGCCGCACTTCCTGTCTATGGTCGTGGTGAGTTATCTCGTATACGCTTTCCTGCAGCCGGATCATGGCTTCATTAATGCCACCGTCCTCAAAGCCTTCGGGCAGGATGCGGTGTTCTGGTATTCGGAGAAGGAATACTGGCCTTATATCCTGGTGTTCGTGAACGCCTGGAAGCATGCCGGCTTCGGTGCTGTAATCTACATTGCGGCGATTGCCGGAATTGACCCCGAATACTATGAGGCTGCGCTTATCGACGGGGCTTCCAAGTGGAAGCAGATTACGAACATAACGATCCCTTTTATCCGGCCGGTCATTATCATTATGACGATTCTGTCGATGGGAAGTATCTTCAGTTCAGACTTCGGGCTGTTCTTCCAGGTGCCCATGAACTCAGGGGCATTGTATCCGGTAACGGATACCGTGGATACGTATGTATACCGGGCCTTGATGCAATTAAATGATATCGGGATGTCCTCGGCCACGGCGCTTGTTCAATCGGTGGTTGGGTTCATCATGGTGATCGCAACCAATAGCGCGGTCAGACAAATTGACCGGGAACAGGCATTATTCTAAATAAAGGAGAACAATCATGGCCAATGACTCCGGCAACCGCATCGGCGGAATCTCTGTAGCTTCCAGTTTGATTTTAAACATTGCTTTTGTAATCCTCTCACTAATCTGCTTTTTGCCTGTTCTGCTTGTCATTATTGTATCCTTCACAGACGGGCAGTCCATTCTGACTCAGGGGTACAGCTTTGTTCCGGATAAATGGTCGTTGATTGCGTACGAATCCATCTTTAAGGATTTTCAGACGATTCTGTCGGGCTACCGGGTGAGCTTTACCATAACTATTCTTGGCACAGCGCTCAGTGTACTGCTCATGGCACTGTATGCCTATCCCATTTCACGTGCGGATTATCCGTTCCGTAATGCATTTACATTCTTTTTGTTCTTCACGATGTTGTTTAATGGCGGGATGGTCAGCAGATATTTAATTTACACACAGGTGCTGCATATCAAGGATTCCTATATGGCGCTGATCCTGCCCATGCTGATTGTGCCATTCAACGTAATCATTATGCGGACCTTTTTCCAGACGACCATTCATCCTGCAGTGATTGAATCGGCAAGAATTGACGGTGCGGGTGAGCTTAGAATCTTCCTGCGGATCGTTCTGCCGCTCTCGTTGCCTGTCCTGGCGACCATGGCTTTGTTCAGCACTATAGGTTATTGGAACGACTGGTTCAATGCGCTGCTGTATATCAGCAGTGAGGACAAATATCCGCTCCAGTATTTGATGATGCGTGTCCTCAATGACGTGCAGTATCTGCGCAATAACGTAGAGCTGGCCGCCCAGAATCCAACGATGATGAAGAACCTGCCGAATGAATCCTTACAGATGGCAATGGCCGTCATAGGGATGGGGCCGATTCTGATCGCGTACCCTTTCTTTCAGAAATATTTTGTCAAAGGCCTCACAGTAGGGGCTGTTAAGGGCTAAAGCAGCGGTGGAGCCGGCAAGCAGCATATTCTGTCTGCCGTTCTATATATAAGCTTAATCATTTAGGGAGGGTTAATATGAAAAAGTTAAAAGGGCGCAAACCGCTATTCACGGCGATTGTTCTGGTTCTTGCGTTAGCCTTGCAGGCATGCTCTGGCGGTAATAACGGGGGTACTTCTGAACCGGCAGCATCAAAAGGCACGGAGAGCACGAGTACTGCGGCACCTGCTGACAGTCCGGAATCACTGAAGCCTTACGAGGTGTCGATTATCTACTTCGGTGCGCCGCAGCGGGATGATGCGCTGGTCGAAGCCAAGCTCAGTGAATATTTCAAAGAGAAATTCAATGCCACTGTTGATCTTCAGCCGATTGCCTCCAGCGAATACAAGCAGAAGACCGAGCTGATGTTAAATGCCGGTGAACCGATGGATCTTGTATTCACAGCCTCATGGCTTAATTTCTTCGGCAACGTCTCTAAGGGCGCCTTCCTGGATCTGGATGATCTGCTGGCCAAATACGGGCAGGGCATCTCGGAGAACCTGAACCCGATCTACCTGGAGGCTCCGCGCTACAAAGGGAAGCTGTATGGGATTCCCACAAACAAAGAGATTACCCAGGGCAAGGCCTACACTTACCGGAAAGATATAGTCGACAAATATAGTATCCCTATTGAGGATATTAAGACGATGTCAGACTTTGAACCCTGGTTCAAGCTGCTGAAGGAGAAAGAGCCGGAATTGATTCTGGATTTCATTAAGGAGTCGGGTGAAGGCATGATGTATGAGACCCGCTCGAACTTCCGCGTTATCGGGCCAACGCCTAACAAGATTCCTTTGTTCTTATATGACTATACGAATACAGATAACATCCAGATAAAGTCGGTTGTTGATCCGGAAATCTCATCGATTGCCAAAGCGGAGTATGAGCTGAACCGCAGCTATTATGAGAAGGGCTACATCAATAGCGATGCAGCTACAACAACGACTGACATCGGTGATTTAAGAAAACAGGGTAAAATCTGGATGCAGCAGGCCGTCTGGAAGCCGGGGGCTGATATTGAACTGAAAATTGCCACAGACAATAAATATGATTTTGTCTCTAAGGTTATCGAAGAGCCTATTGTAACCACGGACCTTGCCGCCGGATCGATGTTCTCCATCTCCCGCACCTCCAAAGATCCGGAGCGGGCCATGATGGTATTAAATGCGCTGCATACCGATCCTTACGCCGTGAACCTGTTCGTTAACGGAATTGAAGGAACCCACTATAAGAAGATTAGCGAGAACCGCATCGAGCCGATTGCCGATTCCGGATATGGCACCAGCGCCTTGTTCTGGGTGATCGGTAATCAGCTCATCAATTATCTCAAGCCGGGTCAGCCTGATGATTTGTATTCAAGCTGGAAGGAATTCAACAATGAGGCCAAACGTTCACCGCTGTTAGGGTTCGTATTCGATGAGTCGTCCGTCAAAAACGAGATTACTCAGCTTACCTCGGTCATTGGCGAGTACCGGGCCGCAAGCACGGGGGCTATTCCTGACCCTGCCAAAATGCTTGAGGAAAGAAATGAGAAATTAAAGAAGGCCGGCATTGAGAAGGTCCAAACAGAATTGCAGAGCCAAATTGATGCCTGGAAAGCAGCTCAATAATTAACGGATTGAAGCATGGCAGGAGGTCTGTTGTTTCAGGGCGTCCTGCCATTTAACTGTACAAGAGAAAAGGAGACCATACACGATGGAGACTTGGATCAATGAGGCCTGGGATTATTCCCTGGGCAAATTAAGCACCACGCGCCACAGAATCGGAGCAACCTTCCCCAATGCCTCTTACGGCGGAAAATATGATGCGCGTGACCCCGATTGCTGGACCAACGGGTTCTGGCCCGGAATCCTGTGGCTGGCTTATCGTGCTACCGGCGATGAGGAATACCGGAGGATCGCCGAGAACTGTGAGGAGCAGCTGGATGCGCCTCTTCAGGAATACGAACAGCTGCATCATGATAACGGATTCCTCTGGAGCTTGTCAGCGGTAGCCGACTACAAGCTTACCGGCAATATGCTGTCCAGAAGAAGAGGGCTGATCGCTGCCAGCCATTTAGCCAGCCGCTTTAATCTTAAAGGGCATTTCATCCGTGCCTGGCTGTATGAGGGCAGTGAAGGCCTGGCTATTATAGATTGCATGATGAATCTTGGCTTACTGTACTGGGCCAGCGAAGAGCTTAAGGACCCGCGGTACCGGCATATAGCCGCTGCACATTCTGAAATGGCGCTGCGGGAATTCATCCGTCAGGATGGCTCGGTGCACCATATCGTCCGCTTCGATCCCGGAACGGGAGAGCGGATAGAAGCGCTTGGCGGACAAGGGTATAGTCCGGATTCCGCCTGGTCCCGCGGATCGGCCTGGGCGATTTACGGATTCGCTATAGGGTACCGCTATACGCGCGACATCCGGTTTTTGGATGCGGCCAAAGCGGCTGCGGATTATTTCGCCGCACAATTGCCGGAGGATCTTGTGCCACCGTGGGATTTCCGGGCACCTGCAGAACAGCTATGGGCCAAAGATTCAACAGCTGCGGCCTGCGCAGCCAGCGGAATGCTGGAAATTGCCTTTCTGCTGGAAGGTGAAGAAGCAGCGCGCTACCGGAAGCTCGGCGCGGCAATAACGGAAGCGCTGTTCCGTCATTACACGCCGGAGGACCCGGCGGAAGAAGCGTTGATTACCAAGGGGACCGGCAGCTTCCCGTCCAATGCCGAAGTAGAGGTGCCTATCATCTACGGCGACTTTTACTTTCTGGAAGCCTTGCTGAAGTTAAAGGGCGAGAGCGAAATCTTTTGGTAGAGGGAAGGCATTACCGGCAATGAAGGAGGTACAACGTTGATGAGAAGAAGAGTGGATTATGTTGATCCGTTTATAGGCGTGGATGGAGAAAACAATTGCTTGTGCGGGCCTTATCTGCCGGGCAGCATCGTAAGGCTTGGCCCGGATACGCTGCCGCCGCAGCTATCCCACGGCTACAACAGTTCGAGGCCGATTATCCGATTCAGCCATACGCATGTCAGCGGAACGGGAGGCGGAGGCCGTTACGGCAATGTGGGCTTCACCCCTTATACCGGCATGCAGCGGTTCCATATTGATCCTTACCTTAAGGAGAATGAGCAGGCCGAAGCAGGATATTACAGCGTGCGATTAATGCCCGCTGCCATACAGGCTGAATTGACCAGCACAGCGCGCACAGGCATCCACCGTTACAGCTTCAAGGCCGGGGATGCTGCCAACCTGCTGATTGATGCCGGAGCAGTAATTCAGGTAGGCGGAGATGAGCCGGGGAAGACTACCGGCGTCTCCACGGGCGGTTACCTTGAAGTAATATCGGAGTACGAGATTGCAGGCCGTTCCGACCTGCGCGGGGGCTGGGGGCATGAGTTCCCTTATTCCGTCTACTTCTTTATTCGCTTCGATCAGCCGATGAAGAGCAGCCTGCTGGCAGACGCCGGCGGAGTACGGCGCAGCCCGTCTGTGGATGGCCCGAATTGTAAGGCTTCCCTTAGCTTCGGTGACTGCGGAGTTCTGGTGGCGAAGACAGGCATTTCTTATGTAAGTGTCGGCAAGGCCAGAGCCAGTGTGGACCGGGAAGCGTCCGCCGGATTCGATAAAATCCGGCAAGCGGCCGGCGGCATCTGGGAAGATAAACTGAGCAGAGTCACGGTGGAAGGCGGAAGTGAGGAGCATACGCGGCTGTTCTATACTCTGATGACCCGGCTGTTCTGTATGCCGAGTGACTTGGGGGTAGACGATGAGAACTTCGCCTGGGAATCCGGGGTCCGGCACTTCACTGATCTGTATGCACTGTGGGACAGCGTCCGAAATGCCAACTCGTTGATTACACTGCTCGACCCGCAGCTTGAAGCGGATATCCTCAATTGTCTGCTGGATATCGCGGATCATACCGGCTGGCTGCCGGACGCCTGGATTATGGGACATAGTGCGATGATTCAAGGGGGAAGCTCCGCAGATGTGCTGTTCTGTGAAGCGGCGCTTAAGAAGCTGGAGGGAATAGATTATGTTAAAGCCCTGAAGCAAATGCGCAAGAATAATGAGGTTCCGTCTCCGGACACCTGGCTCTATGGCCGTCACCTGAAGGATTACCATTCCCTGGGGTACTTGTCGACGGATGTGAAGAAGAACTGTGTATCCCGTCATATGGAGTATACCTATCAGGACTGGTGTATCGGCCAATTGGCCGAAGTTCTTGGTGAGGAGGAGGCGGCAGAAGAATATTATCAAAGCTCGGAGAAGCTATGGAATTTATGGCGGGAGGATCTCAAATGCTTCGCGCCCCGGCTTCCGGGCGGGGAATGGGCAGAGTCCTTCGACCCCTTATCCTGCCTGCCGGATTCATGGAATGATCCTTACTTCTACGAAGGAACCAGCCTGCAATGGTCGTTCAGCACGCATCATGACTTTCATGGACTGGTCGAACGGCATGGGGGGACAGAAGCTTTTATCAGGCATTTAGACGATTTCTTTGACGGCGGATTCTATAACTCCAAGGAAACTATGCTGCATATTCCTTATTTATATATTTATGCGGGAAGACCCGACCGGTCGG
This sequence comes from Paenibacillus sp. FSL R10-2771, assembly GCF_038000205.1. Classification (NCBI taxonomy): domain Bacteria; kingdom Bacillati; phylum Bacillota; class Bacilli; order Caryophanales; family Paenibacillaceae; genus Paenibacillus; species Paenibacillus sp. FSL R10-2771. Next base: position 3,243,315 of record NZ_JBBOBM010000001.1, on the reverse strand, counting down.
CTGACCGGGTCCGGGAATGTCTGGAGACATACTTCAGGGCTGAACGTGACGGATTGGGTGATAACGAGGATATGGGCTGTCAGAGTGCCTTTTTCATCTGTTCAGCTATGGGGTTGTACCCTTTGATGGGTCAGGACATCTATTTCCTCGTCCCACCGTTGTTCAATAAGGTAACCTTGCTGCTGGGAGCGAAGGAGACTCCCGTTCCTCTGACGATCGAGACTCAGGGTGAATGCAGCGGGTCCGGCAACCGGTATATCCTGTCCGCTTCCATCAACGGCAAGGAATTGAACCGTGCCTGGGTCCGCCATGAAGAAATCGCCGGAGGAGGCACGCTTCTGCTGGAGCTTGGCTCTGAAGCCGGAGAGTGGGGAAGCATGATTCCACCTTCCCCGCTCAAGGAATGGGAACAGCGCGCAAAGTCATAAAGGGCGAACCGGTGGCTGAAGGAGAGAATTCCCATGCAGAACTTAAAAAACAAATGGCTGCAATATATCTCGGGAGATACGCTGAGTCATGAATTTCTGCAAAGTGTCAGGCATGATCAGGATACGATGCTCTATCACCAGGAGTTGCTATGGGCTGATGTTCCTTATGCTGAGAACGCTTCGGATGTATTTGTGATCATTGGCCGTTTAAGAGCGATGGCGGTTGCTCTGAAGTCATCACGGTCTGCTTGTTATCTGGACTCTACATTAAGGCAACAGGTGATTTATGGATTGGGATGGCTATATGCACAGAGATACAACGAAAGCTGCCATCCCTATGGAAACTGGTGGTATTGGGAGATTGGCGTGCCGATAGCTCTGCTGGAAACCCTGCTGCTCATGGAGGAGCTGCCGGATACAGAACTTGTAGAGCGTCTACTCCTCCCCATAGACAAATATGTCGGCGATCCGGCGTTTCATGCACAGTGGTTCGTGGCTAAGGCTCCGCCGTCCACCGGAGCTAATCTGGTCTGGAAGTCTACGGCAGTTGCTCTTGCTGCCGTTATTCAGGGCGACGGGCAGAAGCTGTCCGCCGCCCTTAGTGCGCTGCTTCCGGTATTCAAGAATGTTAGCGAAGGGGACGGCTTCTATGAGGATGGCTCCTTTGTTCAGCATGATAAATACGCGTACACCGGCGGATATGGGGTCTCACTGCTGCAGGATGTGGTCCGCCTGATGGTGTGGCTGCATGATACTCCTTGGGAATTGCCGGGTGAAGCCCGCGATTTGACAGCCAAGTGGATTGAAGATTCCTTTGTGCCCCTTATGTTCAAGGGGTCCCTGCTGGATATGACCAGCGGCAGGGAAATCTCGCGGGCGGATTCGCAGAATCATGAGAGCGGGCATTCGGTGATCACCTCCTGCTTACGCTTCTCGCGCATACTGGATGAAGCGGAGCAGGTACGTCTGCTCTCCAGAGCGAAAGGGTGGATTGTGGCTGACACGTATAAATCCTATACAGCCGGTGCACCGCCGGATACTGCGGCTCAAGCCAAAGCTCTGCTGGACAATGAATTCGTGCAGCCTGCCCGAGAAGAGTCCTTCTGCAAGCTGTTTGCGCATATGGACCGGGCGGTGCTGCAGGGTTCGGGTTTTGCCTACTCCATTAGTATGTTCTCCAGCCGGATCTATAGCTATGAATCTATTAATGGGGAAAATCTAAAGGGCTGGTATACTTCGTATGGCATGGGTCATCTGTATAATAGTGACTTGGGGCAATATGCCGATGCTTACTGGCCGACCGTTGATCCCTGCCGCCTGCCCGGAACTACAGTAACAAACAAGCGTCAGGAGGATGGAGCCGGGCAAGGGCGTTTAAGCAACCGGGATTTTGTCGGTGGGGCCGTTTTTCATAACCAATACGGCGCCATTGCCATGGAATTGGAGGATGTAGTTAACGAGGCCGATGGACTGACAGCGCTCAAAAGCTGGTTTTTGCTCGGAACCCGCATCGTTGCCTTAGGTTCGGATATTAAGAGCCGTAATTCCGCTAAAGTGGAGACGATCATCGATAACCGGAAATTGAAATCGTTGGGAGACCATGCGATTACCGCAGACGGAAGAAGAATCTGCCGGAATCCTGGAGATGCCGTGACAGAGACCCTTCACCCCAAATGGATTCATATAGCGGGCGGTGAGCGGGGAGCGGACGTGGGCTTCTTTTTTCCTGAACAATGCCGTGTACATGCCTTGCGTGAACAGCGCCAGGGGAGCTGGAAGGAAATCAACGATGCCGGTTCACCTGAGAAGATGGAACGGTTCTATCAGACGTTGTGGTTCGGTCATGGAGAAGCCCCGGCGGGGGATACCTATGCATATGTGCTTCTACCTGGCTACAGTGAGCAAGAGACTGCTTGTTTCGCTGAGGAACCCAGGGTGAGAATCCTGGAATTGAATGCTCAGGTGCATGCGGTTGAAGATTCTGAACTGGGAATTACAGCAGCGCATTTCTGGAAGGCAGGCTGGTATACAAGCGGGGGGATTGCTTGCAGCAGTCAAGCCTCCATTGTGCTGCAAAGGAATCCGGCAGGCTGGAGCCTGGCTATAGCCGATCCGACACAAAGGCAGCGCAGTCTGATCGAAATCAGGATTGAATTCAATCACCCTGGTACCCGAGTGAAGAACAAGTCAGACCGGATAACGGTAGAACACAGTGAAACCGGCAAGGTGAGACTGTGGTTTGACCCGGATGGTGCCGGGGGAGCCTCGTTTCACGTTGAGCTTGGGACCTAGCGAATCTATGAAATGTATTGGCCGCCAGAGTTGCGGCTTTCTTCTTAAAGAATGAGAGGGTGAAATCAGGGGCACCAGCGCCTTTATTCCGCCCGAAGCGGGCTAAATGGGGAAATGAAAGGTAACCTTTCAAGATCGCTCGAAATTTCATACCTTTTCTCGAATTCACATAGTTTCTTTAGCTGTCATTCCATATCATACTATTAAATGTAAGCGCTTCATCGTAAGGCGGAATTACAGGCGCGGTAAAGAAAGAATTATGTCGGGAAAAAGAAGTGTTTGGATTACGAAAACGAAGCAAACGAAGCAATGAATGAAAAAAGGAGGATTATGGATGAGAAGAATGCTAATGAAAAGCTGCATGATTATGTTAATTCTGCTCCTGACTGTCGGCAGCTTTGAAGGAATAATGGGTATGCAGCGTGCCCGCGCAGCGGATGAATTCGACGGAATGAGGGAGCACCGCAAGGTTATGCTGACCGGAGGAGCCTCCCTGAATACTGCGGATACGGATATAGCCGCTGCAATTACCAGGCTGACCACTGAAGCGAATGGTTATTGGCAGACAATGAATACCTCGCCCAGCCGTACCTATCTGTGGAGCGATAATCCCGGCACCGGGAATTCGATTCACATCCGGGTGACCTATGAACGTCTATACACCATGGCGCTCGCTTATGCCACCACTGGTTCGGCGTTGTACCAGGATAGTCAGCTTGAGACCGACATCGTTGCTGCACTCGATTATATGTATGCAACCAGATACCATGAGGCGGTAACGACGACCGCCAGCGGAACCAGCAATTGGTGGGATTGGCAGATCGGCATACCGATGCAGCTGAACGATACAGCAGTGCTGATGTATGACTCCCTAAGTCCGGCTCAAATTACGAATTATATGAAAGCCGTGGAACGTTTCTCGCCAACCGTCACCTTAACAGGAGCCAACCGCTCGTGGAAAGCGATCGTCGTAGGCGTTCGGGGAATCCTCGTCAAAGATGGTGCCAAGATTGCCGCTGCGCGTGACGGGCTATCTTCGATTTTTAATTACACGGTTAGCGGAGACGGCTTCTATCGAGATGGTTCATTCATTCAGCATGGCAATATCCCCTATACCGGAGGGTATGGACTCAGTCTGCTGCTGGCTGTAAGCGATCTGATGGGAATGCTCCACGGTTCAACATGGCAGGTCACCGATCCTAACCAGTCCAATGTCTGGGATTGGGTATACAACACCTATCAGCCGCTGATGTACAAAGGCGCCATGATGGATATGGTTCGCGGCAGGGAAATCTCCAGAAATTACAGTCAGGATCATGACGCGGGACATACAGCGATGCAAGGTATCCTGCTGTTGTCCGGGATCGCGCCGCCCGCACAAGCGGCTGACTTCAAGCAGATGCTTAAGGGCTGGATAATGTCGGATACCTTCAAGTCCTTCTATTCCAGTGCACCGATCCCATCCATCGTACTGGCCAAGAGCATAAGCGCGGACCCGTTGATTGAGCCGGCGGAAGAGCTTAAGGTCTATAAGCAATTCTCGGCGATGGACCGGGCAGTCCAGCACCGGCCTGAATATAGCATCGGACTTGCTATGTATTCGAAGCGCATCAGCAGCTTTGAAGCGATCAACAGCGAGAACGCCAAAGCCTGGTACACCTCAGCCGGGATGACCAGCTTGTATAACAGCGATCTCGGACAATACAGCAATGATTTCTGGCCAACCGTCGATAATTACCGCCTGCCGGGAACAACCGTGTTGTCCCAGACCCCGTCAAGCAGCCATACCAGTGCAAATACGTGGACTGGCGGCACCGACATTCAGAACTTATACGGCAGCTCAGGTATGGATTTGCAGTATGCGGATCATACGCTTGGCGCCCGGAAATCCTGGTTCATGTTTGACGGCGAAATCGTCTCCCTGGGTGCAGGCATCACCAGCACGGACAATATTGCCGTTGAAACCATCGTGGAGAACCGGAAGCTGAACACGGCGGGCAGTAATACACTCACTGTGAATGGCGAAGTACAGCCTTCAGCTTTAGGGTGGTCGGAAACCCTAGACCAGGTAGCCTGGGCTCACCTGTCCGGTAGCACAGCTGGTGCCGATACCGGATATTATTTTCCCCAGAATGTATCGCTTACCGCCAAGAGAGAGGCCAGAACAGGGAACTGGAAGCAGATCAACCCACGTCCGGTAACCCCGTCCACACCGATAACCCGCAATTATATGACCTTATGGCTGAATCATGGCGTGAATCCGGGTGGCGGGGAATATCAATATGTCCTGCTGCCGGGCAAGACCGCTGCTCAAGTGGCTGCTTATGCCGCAGCGCCTGATATTGAAGTGCTGTCAAACTCCTCCTCTGTTCAAGCGGTAAAAGAAACGAAGCTGGGCATCATTGGGGCGAATTTCTGGGAAGATGGGGCCAGCTCCGTCGATCTGATCTCAGTGAACAAGAAAGCATCAGTGATGACCAGAGAAGCCGAAGATGGCACTTTGGAACTATCGGTCAGCGATCCGACACAGTTAAATACCGGTGTTATTGAGGTTGAACTGGACCGTTCGGCAAGCGGATATACTGCGGACCCCGGAATTACAGTGACGCAGCTCAGCCCGACCATCAAATTAACAGTCAATGTCAACGCAGCCAAAGGCAAGACGTTCAAGGCCTCCTTTGAACCGGGCAGCAGTACGCCGCCAACCCTCCCTGGAGAAGAGGTTATTGTGGACAATAATGACACCACAGGTGTGCTAAAGACGGGAAGCTGGAAGACCTCTGCGGTACAGACAGACCGGTACGGAATCAACTATGTACATGATGACAACAGCGGCAAAGGCAGCAAAAGTATTACGTATACACCCGAGTTGCCCGTCACCGCCACTTATAGCGTCTATATGATGTGGCCGGAGCATTTTAACCGCTCCACTGCGATCCCAATTGAAGTCGTTCATGCCGGCGGGACGGCAACACTTACCATAGACCAGACCTCAAACGGCGGGGTATGGAACTTAATCGGAACGTACACCTTCACTGCCGGCACCTCCGGCAGTGTGACGATCCGCAATAACGGAACCAGCGGATATGTTGCTGCCGATGCGGTCAGATTTGTGCGTAACCCGTAACTGGCAGCTAAGTGAATAAAGGTTGCATCAAGAGACACTAACGGGAAAGGAGAATTTATTTGAAGCAATCCGCCAGATGGGCAGGTAAAAGCTGGGCCACGCTTGGAGACAGCATCAGCGCGGCGGGTGGCTATCAGCCGCTGGGAGCATTGAAGGCGGGACATTCATACCTTTCGCGGTGGCTACGCCACATTGATTGATTACCCGGTTAACCCTGGATTATTTCACCCTCGACGGTCTTCACCCGAACGCGGCTGGCTTTCAGCGGATTGCAGGGCTGGCTGTTCCTTTTCTGGAGCGGCTTTGAGCCGTGTATAGATAACAGCATTGTCGGACAAGAACATATACGCACAGAAAGCCGCCCATCCGGCGGCTTTCTGTGTTTTCAGAGAGGTTTCAATCAGGAATTCAAATGCAGCTGCCGGTATTCCGTCGGCGTCATGCCATAGTATTTCTTGAAATTGCGCAGAAAGCTGGAGAAGTTGGTGTAGCCGACCTGCTCGGCAATATCATTCAGCTTCATGGGGGTTTCCAGCAGCAGCCGGTGGGCGGCCTTCATGCGTACTTCAATCAGATAGTCGACAAAATTGCTGAAGGTATATTCCTTGAACAGCTTGCTTAAATAATTGGGGCTGATGCTGAACCGGTCAGCCAAATAATTAACGGAAATGTCGCTCTGGGCATAGTGCTCTGTGATATAAGAGAGAACGCTTTCAATCAATTCGCCGCTTTTTTTCTTACTGCTACGTTTCTCCTGCAGAGACTGAATCAGTTCGGTCATCAGCGAGCTTAGAACCATCCGCATCTCGTACAATGTCTCACATTGCTGAAGGCGTATGAACACCGCTTCATGCTCTGTCTGAAATTGTTCATTCAGGCTGGAGTCAGCTGCGGTCCGCAGCGCTTTTAGAATGACCTGCAGGCAGAGCTGGACCATCATCTCTTTGGACAGATTGCATCGCGCCGCCCGTTTGAACAGCTCCTCCAGCACGATTCCGGTTTTCTCCGCGTTCACCTGCTTGACCGTTTCCTGCACAGCATCAACGGACTCAAAGACCTCAAGCAGCCTGCCGCTGTCCCATGCACCAACATCGTTTGAGGTGATGAGCGCATTATGTCCCATGAGGATTTTACAGGAAATCAGCCCTGCCGACTCCAGATAAGACTTGCGGATATCTTGAAAATGATCATAATACTCACCCATGCTGACGGAAATCGTCCGTCTGAACTGCACCTCAACATAGGCCATGAAATCCTCTCCGAATGATCTGGCTTCCATTGTATTCTCCGCACGACCTGCATCCCTGAAGCTCAGAATCATTACCGCCTGATCATCGTTCATCTGAATCGCAGCCCCTTTGACCTTGTCCTGCCGGGAGCGGATCATCTCTTCAGCTACATTACACAGCGCGTACAGGTACAGATTCATGTCTCCAACCTTCTCCAGCATAGCCTTATTATCGAATTCAATGGTGAGGACGATATAATGCTGCGGATACAATTCAATGCCCACATGATTAAGCATAGGCTCAGCGGAGGCGAATTTCGTCCGGTTGCCGGTCAGAATATCGAACATAATCTGCAGCTTCAGCGCCGGAATGCTCTCGTGGAGCTTCTTTTCTGCATTGGAATAACCGGTGAATACCTGCTCTATTCTGTTATGCAGATCATTATAGGAGAGTGCCTGTGAAGAAGGTAAGCTCTGGAAACCAGAGGGAGTGCGCACAGTAATCTCCTCCAGCCTTGCAATGAAAAACTCCATGGGAGCAAACCAGCGGTGATTGACGAAGCGGCTTGCGGAAACCGCGATGACAACCATCAGCACGGCCATGGCGATCAGAATATAGCGCACTGTAAGCGAAAGCGTACTGAGCTGCTGCTGGGATACGATGTAAATCAGCTTCCAGCCGGTATAAGCAGAGTTATCGTAGAATACGAGATTTTTCCCGGTGGCTGTTTTCTCTACCACGTACCCCCGCCCTTCGCGTGCAAGTACCCGGGAAGCGTAGCTGTTGTCCAGAATGCTCTGATGAATCAGCTTGGGGTCCTTATGGGACAGCACATTCCCGTTCCGGTCGACCAGAAATACATTGTAGCTGTCGCTGAATTGCAGATCGCCGAACATCTTCGAGATACTCTTTTCATTAATTCGCGTGACCATTACACCGCTTCTGTCTTTGGGTCCGGCGGTAAAAGGGTAATTGCGGACAAGCAGGAAATCGCTGCTCTCTGCTGCCGGAGGAGAGGCATTCCATTTGCCGGTCTTGCCGCTGCCGGTGAAGGACTTGATCCAGCCCATGGAAGGCGCTGATTCCAGCGGGTAATAGTCGGAAGCAGAGAGGAGCTTGCCGCTTTTCTCCGAATACAGATAGATCGCCTTCATATTAAAATTGGCTGCGAGATTGTTGCCCAGCTGATCCTGGAGCATAGAGAGGCCCAGTAAATGCTGTGCAGAATCCGGACCGGAGTCCTCAAAAAAAGACCGGGTATCATTACTCCGCAGCAGATTGATGGTGGTCAAATCGATTTCCTGAAGTGTGCTGTCAACCCGTTTGCTGATCTGGCTCAGCACATTCTGATTCGAACCAATCACCTGCCTTTCTAACTGGCGGATAGAGCTGATATAGCTGATCGCCACTGTCATCAGGATAATCAGGATAAATAATGCGGTATACATGAGCTGTACTTTGGCAGAAATTCTTCTCTTCACTTGCTATCGCTCCTTAACCGGCGGATGTTCACTTCATTATATGACATAATGCAGCGGTAAGCGGGTGTCACTTTCCATTATGATGTAGCGTTATCTACAAATATCCGCCGGATAGCGGGAGATGAGAGTTCATTGTAGGTTCTGCAACTATTCAGTCTGCCGGATAGCCCGCTATAGTTAGGTGGAGGCCAGGCGCCAGGCTTCACCGTCTTAGCAAGACATGATCTGCCCAACATCACAAGTCCATTGGAGGTCAAAAGAATGTACAGAAACAGAAAGCTCACCCCCGCGCTTCTCGCGGTGCTGCTGCTAGGAACGGCGGCTTTGTCCGCATGCGGCAACAGTAACGGAAACGCCGGCACGTCCGCAGGGCCATCCCCGGCCGCTGCCTCACAGGCGCCAAGCGCAGATCCCTATGCTTCGCTGCCCAAGGAAATATCCGGTTCCATTTATGACAGGGGGCAGGTGGCAACGGGAGAAGGCTCTTATGAAGAGAACCGCTGGACAAAGTATATCAATGAGAATTCCGGAGTGAAGGTGAATTGGGTGCCGATTCCGCGCAATCAGGAGGCGGATAAATTCAATGTGCTGATTGCTTCCGATCAGGCGCCGGATATGATGACTACCTTCAACCGCGACTTTATTGTCCGCTGGGCCGATGAAGGAGCCATTCAGCCGCTGGATGAGTATATCGACAAGTACAGCACCAGCTACAAAAAATATCTGCAGGAGCATCCCGAGCTGAAGCCGTACCTGACCCTGGATGACGGTAAAATCTATGCCATCGCAAGCATGCGGCCTGCCCGTGCCAATACCGCTATCTTCATCCGGCAGGACTGGCTGGATAAACTCGGGCTGGCTATGCCGACTTCGGTGGATGAGCTGGTGGAGGTCGCCAAAGCCTTCCGGGACAAAGACCCTGACGGCAACGGTGCGGCCGATACCATTCCAATGGCGATGTCAACGGCCTACACGGCGATTACCGACGACTGGTATATGGCGCGCAGTGCGGCCTGGTTCGTGGAGGACGGAAAGCTCACCCAGAGCTTCTTCACCGAACGGTATAAAGATGCGCTTGCTTTCCGCCAGCTTGCTTACCATGAGAGTCTCGTTGACAAGGAATTTGCGACAGATAAGGAATTTTCGCGGCAGAAGCAGCTGTGGACCACGGGTCGCTCCGGCATCTATTTCAGTAACCTGAACATGGACAATACCATTACCGAGCTGCGGAAAAATAATCCGGAGGCCACACTGGCCGCAGTTCCGCCTCTGTCCACGAAATACGGAACGAATGGCTATGAGGTCGAAGTCCCTAACCATCTGCTGACCGCTTTTAACAAAAACATGAAAAATCCGCAGGCAGCGATGGAATTTATCGACTGGATGCTGGATTCAGGCTGGGAGCCGCTGACCTATGGAACTGAAGGCGTACATTATCAGCTGAAGGACAGCATTCCGGTCACAACCGATTTTGACAAATGGAAGACGGAGGTCGGCTATGCTTCGGAATACCGGCTGGTTCAGCAGGAGCAGCAGACACCGGATTATTTGGTCACCCGGGCAGGGGACAGCAAGGATGATCAGGATATGGCTGCCCTCAAAAGTACGATTATTAAGAACAGTGAGACCTATACCTTCCGCAAGGATCTGCCATATATCCCGCCAGTTGCGGAATACGCCTCCATCGCCGGCCAGTTTGAAACCAAATGGAAGGAAATTAACACCCGTATGGCGATGAGCAATCAGACACCGGATGAAGCGGTCGAAGAGCTGCGCCAAGCCTGGAACAGCCTGGACGGAGACAGTGTAACCGCCAAGGTTCAGGCCTGGTACGACGCGAACAAAGACAAGCTGAAGTAACCCATACGATTCTTGGATATAAGGGAGCTGCGGAATGAACGCTATTCCAGGCTCCCGAAATTTATAGAGGAGTGAGAAAGAGCTATATGCCAAAAACATTGCACCAGCCCTCCGGTCCGGCGGCCATACGCTCCAAAGGCCTGAACAAGCCGGGGCGGGGCCTGCTATTTTATCTCTACCGGGACCGTTATCTGTACTTGTTCCTTATTCCGGCCATGTCCTATTTCTTCCTGTTCAAATTTGTCACCCTGTACGGCGAGCTGATCGCCTTCAAGGATTTCCGCCTGCTGGACGGAGTTTGGGGCAGCCCCTGGGTGGGGCTTAAGCATTTTCATACCTTGTTTGGAAGCTCAGACTTCTGGAATGTGCTGCGCAACACCCTGCTGCTGAATTTATACAATCTTGTTTTTGCCTTCCCGGCTCCGATCCTGCTGGCCCTGCTGCTGAATGAGCTGCGGGTGAACTGGTTCAAACGGGCCGTGCAGAACATGCTGTATTTGCCTTTTTTCATCTCATGGGTAGTTCTGGCGGGGATCATTGTCTCCTTGCTGTCACCTTCCACCGGAGTAGTGAACGCGGCCCTGCGCCTGTTCGGGATTGATCCGGTTTACTTCATGACCAGCACCTTATGGTGGCCTGTGGTGTTCATTGTCTCCACCATCTGGCAAAGCGCGGGCTGGGGTACGATTATCTATATGGCCGCCATCTCATCTATTGACCCCGGCTTATACGAAGCGGCCAAAATCGACGGAGCCACCAAGCTGCGCCAGATCTGGCATATTACGCTGCCGGGTATCCGCGGGACCATTGGTGTCCTGCTGGTTCTGCAAATGGGGAAGATGATGGATGTGGGCTTCGAGCATATCTTTAATCTGCAGAATGCCGCTGTCTTCAGTGTATCCGATGTCATCAGCACATTCGTGTACCGCACAGGGCTGCAGAACGCGCAATACAGTCTGGCAACGGCTGTGGGATTATTTCAGGCGCTGATCGGGCTGATTCTGGTGCTGACGGTCAACAAAATTGTGAAAAAGCTGGGAGAAGGCGGATTATGGTAAACCGACTGAAAAGTATGCCGCTGTATTTGTTTCTGGCCCTGTGTGCGTTCATAACGGTATTTCCGATTCTGAATATTCTGGCGATGTCGCTGAGCAGCAGCCGGGCGATCATCTCGGGCGAAGTGGTATTGTGGCCGGTAGAAATTACCGTTCAGGCCTATAAACAGCTGTTCATCGACGGGCAGCTGCTCATCGCTCTCAAGAATACAGTGATCATCACAGCCGTAGGTACTGTACTCCAGATGATTGCAACTACGCTGGCCGCATACACGCTTTCGAAGCGGAGATTGAAAGGACGGCAGATCTTTACGTTTATGGTGATGTTCAGCATGCTGTTCGGTACCGGGCTGATCCCGCTGTTCCTGCTGGTTAAGCAGCTGCACCTGATCAATACCTTCTGGGCGATCTGGCTGCCCGGGCTGGTAAGTGCTTACAATCTGTTTGTGATGAAATCATTTTTTGAAGGCCTGCCGGCCGAGCTGGAAGAATCAGCGACGATTGACGGTGCAACGGATCTGACGGTGTTCTTCAAGCTGACGCTGCCTTTATCCAAGCCTATCTTGGCTGCGATTTCGCTGTTCTATGCGGTTGCTCTGTGGAACACGTATTCCAATGCCTTGTATTTCATCAGCAAATCGCAGCTGCTGCCTGTAACAGTCAAGCTGTACCAGATGCTGCAGACGCCGATTGATTCCCTGCTTGCAGGCGGTGACTCCTCCCAGTACATCCAGCCAGAGGGTCTGAAGGCCGCGGCGATCATCATCACTGTGCTGCCAATCCTCTGCGTTTATCCGTTTTTGCAAAAGCATTTTATCAAAGGGGTTCTGCTGGGCTCGGTGAAGGGCTGAAGTACAGAATTCCATTTCCGGAGGGAACACATGAAGGTGACTACAAACTATACACTCGGTTCATTTGCGTTTGATTTACGGAAAAGTCTGGCACCTGCTGAACATCTCTGGGTGAGCAGCGGTTATAGTACTGCGGCGCCGTCCGCGCGAACGGTCTGCGGCGTTCAAGGCTGCTATTCGCCTCCTTATGCCGCCAAGGATCTGGCCGTTAAACTTCATATAACAGCGGACGGACATCCTGTCCGGGATAACGGAGACTTAGGCAAAGGGGACTGTGGCGTACTGTATGCGAAGGGCGTATGGCAGCCCGATCAGATCAAAAGACAAGGGACCTATCATCATCTGATGGAGGGAGGCCTCTTATCACTTGCGGTGTCCAGTGAATTGACGCCTCTGGCGGATACACATGGCTTCCTCCTGACTCAGCGGATCAAGAACCGCAGTCTTAGAACGGTAACGGTTGCTGTTCTACCGGAGCTGGTGCCGGGAAGCCCGGCCATGGTTCCGCTGGACGATTGGGACTATGGAGCACCGCTGACCTCTGCCGGTCCTGCGCTGCAGATTGAGGAAGGAATCTGGGAGAACGAACAGGTCCGTATTACCCTGCTTCGGGAAGGGGATCAGGAGCTGAGCCTTGGAGAAGGGGAGGAGGCCGTGTTCCGGATGGCTGCGGTTCTGACTCCTGCCGGACAAGAGTTCCGTTGGGAAGAAGGGCAGACCCTGAAAGAGCTGGGGGGGCGGACAACCGTAGTCTGGGAACGCCGGCTTGAGGAAGCCTGCCGTGAATTGCCGGTGCTGCAATCGGATATTCCGGGACTGGAAGACTATTACCGCCGCTCATTGATCAGCGGGATGGTCTGTCTGTGGGAGAACCCGGAATTCGCCATTCAGCCATTTCCCGCCGTCTCCGGCCTGGAAGGTGCAGGGATCTGCTGTTATCCATGGGATGCGGGGGGATACGGTGCAAGAACGCTGGCGCTGATGCTGGGGAAGGACAAAGCGGCAGAGCTCGCGGGACTAATGGCAGCCAGCGGCATTGAACGGCACTCCCGGTTTGCTCCCAGCGGACAAGGGGCCCATGTGCCCTATTCGTATAGCTTATGGTCCTTCCTGAACTTTGCCTGGTCTATCTTTGTACTGCACGGAGAAGGGGCAGAACTGTTCCCGACCATGCGGACGCTGGCCTTATATGACGATAGCCGGTTGCCGGAATGGAATGAGCTGCTGGACTACGGCCTTCAGCCGAACCTGCTGGAAATGCGGGGTGCAGGCTATGAACATATTGTAGCCAGTCCGAATGCCGAGCGGGCCTGGAGTTATGACCGCTTGGCCGATCTGGCGCAGCATCTGGATCTGGCGGCGGATCAGCCCGCACAGGAATGGCGGGACAAGGCGGAGCGTATCCGCCAGTCGATCCGCACTCATCTGTGGGATGAGGACAAAGCCTGGTTCAAGGCCATTTATCCCGAAGGCCATGCGGAATGGATCTATTCGATTCAATATTATGACGCGCTGCGCTTCGGTGCCTGCACCGAGGAGATGAAGCAGGGAATGTTCGCACAGGTTAGGGATGGGGCATTTCTCGGCAAATACGGCGTGAGCAGTATCTCGGCCGAAGATGAGCTGCATTATGAGCAGAATGATCCGGACTGGTCGGGAGGCGGGGCTTATACCGGGGATGGGCCGATGCTGGCGCTGACATTGTGGGAATCCGGACGCGATGAGCTGGCGTGGGATACACTGAAGCGCCACTTCTGGATGGGGCAGCATCTGCCGTATTATCCGCAGGAGCATTACTGTGACCGCCCGGCTGTACCCGTGCATAAGCGGGCGAATGTGGTCGCAGGCTTGGCTGGCGCGGAAGCAATACTGTTTGGCCTGGCCGGTCTCGATCCCCGCCTGGACGGCAGCTTATGGATTCATCCCCGCCCGCCCGCTGAAGGAAGGGTCTCTCTTTCCGGTTTCGTTTTCCGGGGGCATATCATTGATGTGCGGATGAGCCCGGAATGGTGCGAGATCATCTGCGATGACAAGGTAATCTACAGCGGTGTCCCCAGCCTCCGTGAGGTTGTTCAGTCCACCGGGAGCCGGAGGAATTGAAGAGAGAGAAGGGAGCGGACGCTATGAAGGGAAACTGGAATTTCGAGCTTGTGGTGGTAGGAGCAGGAGTCGGCGGGATCAGCGCAGCCCTGGCTGCTGCGAGGTTGTTCCGGCGGGTGCTGCTGATTGAGGCGGGGCCTGAAGTCGGCGGCACCGGCGTCTTCTCCAGCGTCTCGCTGATCTGCAATTTCCGCGACAGTATGGGACGACCGGTTACAAGCGGCATTCACCGCGAGCTGTTCCCGGCGGCGTATACCCATTACAACGAACAGCGGGTGCCGACCTATGATGAGCAGTTTCTGAAGTCCACCTATCAGCAGCTCCTGGAAGCTGAGCCAACGCTAACCGTGTGGACCGGGTGCTCGGTGAATGAGGTTGATGTGGAGAAGGGTCGGATTCAGCGACTTCACCTTCAGGGCAATCAGGCTGGAACGGTTGCCGCAGAGGTATTTCTGGATGCCACGGCGGACGGTAATCTGTCCGCAATGGCAGGGATGCAGTACGAAATCGGCCGTGAAGGTGACGGCAAGCTGCAATCAGCCACCGCCACCTTTCGTGTGAGCGGCTTCGATCCCATGAAGCTGAAGAATCCGGATATCCAGACCTGGCCGGCGATCCATTCCCTGCGGCTTGAGCTGCTGCCGTATTATCAGGAGCTTAAGGACAAGGGGGAGACCGCTAATCCAAGGCAGAGCATCACCTGCTTTCCTTATCCGGACGGCAAGTCGCTGCTCTTCAACTCCACCTCTGTGCTGGGAGTGGACCCAACCCGTCCCGAATCAGTAAGCCGGGGTATGGAGGAGGGTACCCGGCAAGCCAATGAATTGTTCGGGGCCATCTGCGGGCATCCGGCATTCCGGCAGGCCAAGCTGGATTATATTGCACCGCGTCTCGGTGTCAGGGAAGGCCGGCGGATCACTGGTGAGTATGTCCTGACAGCCGAAGATTGCCTGAACAACCGGCATTTCGGGGATATGATTGCAGCTTGCGCCTACTCACTGGACATTCACAGCCCGGATGGAGGAGCGACCCGGCTGGAGCGCATTCCCGGGGACGGATATTATCATATTCCTTATCGTTCACTGATCCCCGTGGGCTGCTCCAATCTCCTGCTCGCCTCCCGCTGCATCAGCGGAACCCATGAGGCGCACAGCTCTTACCGGATCATGGCGTCGGTCAGCGCCATCGGTGAAGCGGCGGGGGTTGCTGCCTCGCTGGCCGTGATTCAGGGGAAGGCGGATGTAAGGGAGGTGATGCCTGCACATATCCGTTATGTGCTACAGCTGCGGGGGCAATTCACAGAAGGTGAAGTGGAGCGGATCCCGCTTCCGGCCAGTCCGCAGCAGGAACAGCCTGGATCATTGGAACCGAACTTCA
Organism: Paenibacillus sp. FSL R10-2771; assembly: GCF_038000205.1. NCBI lineage: Bacteria > Bacillati > Bacillota > Bacilli > Caryophanales > Paenibacillaceae > Paenibacillus > Paenibacillus sp. FSL R10-2771. The sequence continues at coordinate 3,227,515 of NZ_JBBOBM010000001.1, read as the reverse complement.
AGTCAAGTCATGACTGACCATTCAGAAGGGAGGAATACGCAACGATGAATAGGAGAAGCAGCAAGCAAGCCGTATGGGCGTTGATCATCGTGCTGGTATTCTCCATGGCGGCAGAGGGGTTCCCCTCTGCTGTCTACGGAGAACCATTGAGAGCGATTGCATCACCTGGGGGGATCATACCGCCGGATGCTCCGGGCACTCCCGCCAGCGTAACTGAGTCCGTCTATGAAGAACCGGCTTCACCGGTCATTACAGACTGGGAAGATGATTTCCGCAGTAGCTTCGGTAAGCATACGCACGCTTTGGCTCTGGAAGCGGAGGACATCGTCATTGACGGGGTAGTGGACGAATGGGATCGCTACGCAGAGATCCGGCTTCCGGAGGCTGCCGGGCAGGTGCTGGTCGAAGGCTGGGGAGGACCTGCGGATGTATCCGCCAGCGTCTATCTCGCTTATGACCAGAGCTACTTCTACTGGACGGCGAAGGTGACGGATAATGTGCATGCTCCTGTCTCCGACAGCACCATGTGGAGAGGGGACAGCATCCAGTTCGCCTTCAGTCCCGGCGGCAGCTACGGGCCGGAATACGCCATCAATTATATGGACGGGCAGGCGCATGTCTGGCAGTTCAGCGAAGGCGGAGCCGCAGCAGGAGCGGAAGTGATCACAGCTGCAGCCAGCCGGACCGGACAGGAGACCTTCTATGAGGTACGGATGCCGTGGTCTGCTATCTCTACGGGTATGCCGGAGAACGGGGAGCTTCCGTTCACGCTGCTGTTCAACGACAATGACGGCGCGGGCCGCCGGGGCTGGCTGGAATGGACACCGGGCATCGGCAAAGCCAAAAGTCCGGCCGATCATGCAGTGATTCATCTGGTCCCTTCCGACGACCCTTGGAGCTTCTGGGTGGAAGGTCCCCGGGAGATCAATGTGAATACGACTGTCTCTTATTCGGTGTACGCTGTGAACACGACCAGTGAACCGCATAACCTCCATCTGTCATCCAGCCTGCCGGGTGTTGAAGCGGATTTCACGCTGCCTGCCGGCTCGGCCGCCGGATGGAGCCTGCCGTTCACCACGGCGGACCCCGGAGAGCAGCTGCTTGAATTCACGCTTGCGCAGCAAGGGAGTACTGCCGGCAAGCGGCAGGAGCTGAAGGTGACTGCGGTGCTCGATCCCGCAGAGATTGAGGCCATGCTGGATAGTGTGAATGCACAACTGCCCGGTCTGGAGCAGTTGCTGCTGCAATGTGAGGCACAAGGACTGTCCACAGATTATGAGCGGATTGATTATACCGTAATCAAGGACTTCATTGGTTACGGCAAGGAGGATATCGTGCAGGGGCGGCTCGGCAGAGCGCAGTATGTGGCGGCTGAGCTGGAGACGATGCTTGCAGGCAGCAAGCAGCAGCTGGAAGGGTATCTGGATGGCAGCCTGACCCCGCAGTCCGCACCCCGGTATGTCTCCGGACGCCCGGAGATTTCCGGATATTCCTTCGTGGGTGACACCATCGTGAGGAGTACGGGCGTCACCGAAGAACGGCCAATCTTCTTCACGGGCTACGGTCACTTCAACCAGGTGAAGCGGGATATTCCGAAGCTTCAGGATCTCGGAGCGAACGTAATCCAGATTGAGCTGGGGCCAAGGGATGTCATTCTGGACAAACAAGATTTCGTAAACCGCTACACCGTCAACCGCTCCGGTGCGGTGTCTGCTACAGCAGCAATTACAGAAGGGATAAGCCATTCCGGCAATCATTCCCTGAAGATTGCCAATGCATCGCCGCGGCAGCCGAATGTATTCATCAATGTCGCCCAGACCATAGCAGTAGAGCCGGAGACTACCTATGAATTCAAGGTATGGGTGAAGGGTGACAATGCCAGGAACGTCTGGTTCCCGGGCGGAACGGGCTGGAAGCAGCGTCAGCCGTTGCCCGGCGGAACCTATGACTGGACGGAGGTGACGTTCGAATATACCACAGCGAAGGGGGAGGTATCCTACCCGCTGGTTATTTTATCCGAGAATACAGGTACGGTCTGGGTGGATGACTTAAGTGTTGTCAAGGCCGGGAGCACGGTGAATCTGATTCAGAATCCCGGCTTTGAGGAGCTGGGCGGTTATTCCCCAGACAAGGAATACGTTGTCTCCACCCGCAAAATCCAATCGGATCTGTTACCGGCGCTGCAGCGGGCTGAGGATTATGATGTTGCGGTCAATCTCCTGATTTCCCCGCATTATTTTCCGGACTGGGTACTCGCAAAGTGGCCCGAGCTGAAGGTGGAGAATAACGGCTCTATTAAATTCTCCCTGTTTCAGCCGATGGCCAAATCCATTATAGAGGATTATCTGCGGGCCTTGATTCCTGCCATCAAGGATTATGATTCGCTGCAGAGTCTTACGCTCACCAACGAGTCGGTCTATACGGCCAATAAGGACGCCTATGCGCTGCCTGCCTGGCAGCAGTATCTTGAAGGAATCTATGACGGCGATATCGGGCAGCTGAACGGCGTCTATCAAACGGCCTATAGCTCTTTTACCGAAGTGCCTATGCCTGAGAATATTACAGCTTCTCCGGCGTCTTATGACTATGTGCTGTTTAACCAGGATTACTTCGCCAGCTGGCATGAATGGATGGCCGGAATTATCCATGAGCTTGCTCCCGGGTTGCCCGTACAGGCAAAAATCATGGGTGATCCCCGGGGCAGCCTGTCCTGGGGCGTGGATATCGAGCGCTTCTCGGAGTTCAGCCAGATCAACGGCAATGACAACTGGAATTATATCAACGAAGGCCCGAAGGGCTTCATGGAAGAACTCAGCTTCTATGATTTGCAGGCCTCCTTCAAAGAAGCCCCGGTCTTTAATTCGGAGCATCATCTGATCGCAGACGGGGACAAAATGTATACGCCGGAACAGGCAAAGCATGTCCGCTCCGTACTGTGGCAGAGTGCGATTCACGGCAGGGGCGGCTCGGCAATCTGGGTCTGGGAGCGGACATACAATGAAACGGCCAGTACCGAGGGCAGCATTCTGCACCGGCCGGATGTTGTAGCTCAGGCGGGACGGACCAATCTGGACCTGAACCGGCTGGCCGGTCAGGTTACCGCCTTCCAGAACGAGCAGCCGCAGGTGGCGATTCTGTATTCTACAGCCTCAGGTGTCTTCTCCGGCGATTATTCGGCAGTCTCGCTACGCTCTTATGAAGCGTTGTCTTACAGCGGCTACAAGGCTGGATATGTTTCTGAAGGGCAGGTAGACAATGGCGGGTTGGACGATTATAAGCTGCTGATTGTGCCAAACGCTTCAAGAGTCAATCCGGAGACGCTGAGTGGGATCAGACAGTTTATGGAGCAGGGAGGACGGGTGCTGCTGATCGGCTCCCACGCTTTGGAGCTTACACCGCACGGTGCACCGCTCTCTGCCGCAGACAGAAGTTATGTGTTCACCCATGCGGACAAAATATCGGCAACGGACTGGACAGCAGGCCAAATCAGAGATTACTTGTTACCGGTCCTGCAGACTGTAAATCCGGGGCAGCTGCTGCTGCTTGATCCGACAGACAATGCTCCCGTATACAATGTCGAGTGGAGAACCGTTGAATACGGGGGACATACACTCATGAATGTGGTTAACTATGGCCCGGAACCCGTGGCGGTCAAAGCAGTCCGCAACGGATTAACGGCAAACGGCTTCATGGATCTGATTACAGATCAAAGTAATGCGGGGCAGACCCTGGAGCTTCAGCCGCTGACCCCCTATTTGTTCAGTCTCGACTTTCCGGCTGAGACAGATAACTGAGGGTAGTGCACGGCTGCGCCGCTTTCATAAGCTTAAGCTGCTTTGGAGAACAGCGAAGCCGTTGCTGCCTGGAACATGCTGATATTAGAATGTGATATTCAAAAACTGGAACTCAAAATAAGAGCTAACTTTAGGAGGCACAAGTAATTGGACAAGAAGCGTTATGTACAAGTAGGCATTGGCGGCAGGGCGCAATTTTTCTATGAAGCTATCGCTAAGGAGTACAGGGATTCTGCGGAGCTTACCGCTTTTTGCGATGTGAATCAGACACGTATGGATTACGCCAACAAGCTGTTGTCGGAGACACACGGGTATCCGCAGGTGAAAACCTACCTGGCTGAACAATTTGACACCATGATCGAAACAGAGAAACCGGATATTGTCATTGTCACCAGTGTCGACCGGACCCATCACAGATATATTATCCGCGCGCTTGAGCTTGGCTGTGATGTGATCACAGAGAAGCCCATGACCGTTGATGTGGAGAAATGCAAGGAGATTTACGAAGCGGTGGAGCGTACCGGACGCAAGGTCAGGGTCACCTTCAATTACCGCTATGCTCCGCATCATACGAAAGCCCGCGAGCTGATTGCCTCCGGGGTGATCGGGGAAGTGCATTCCATTCATTTCGAATGGCTGCTGAATACTGAGCATGGGGCGGATTATTTCCGCCGCTGGCACCGGGACAAGCGCAACAGCGGGGGACTGCTCGTTCACAAATCCACTCATCACTTTGATCTGGTCAACTTCTGGATCGGTGCGGAACCCGAAACGGTGTTTGCCTTCGGCGACCTGCGATTCTATGGCCGGGAGAATGCCGAGAACCGCGGCGTAACTTCATTCTATCAGCGTGCCACCGGAAATCCGGCTGCCAAGGACGATCCCTTTGCCCTGCAGCTGGATGAGAATCCCGTTCTGAAGGAGATGTACCTGGATGCGGAAGCAGAGGACGGTTATCAGCGGGATCAAAGCGTGTTCGGCGACGGAATCAGCATTGAGGACACCATGGGGGTAATGGTCCGGTACAGCAATAAGGCGATTCTTACGTATTCATTGAACGCCTACATGCCTTGGGAGGGGTACCGGATAGCTTTTAACGGCTCCAAGGGCCGAATCGAAATGAGCATCGTGGAAAAATCCTATGTCAATGCCGGCGGGGACCGTGCCCTGGAGGGAGCTGTGGAGGGTAAGCATATTGTGGTGCATCCCATGTTTGGAGCGCCTTATGAAGTCCAGGTGGATGAAGGAACGGGAGGCCACGGCGGCGGCGATCCTGTGCTGCTGAACGATCTGTTCGGAACCCCGGACGAGGATATTTACCATCGTGCGGCCGACCACCGGGACGGAGCCCGCTCCATCATGACCGGAATCGCCGCTAATCAGGCCATGCGGACCGGACTACCGGTCCGGATCAAGGATCTGATTACCATCTAATTTGTTGAAGAAGGCTGGCGTAGGCTGCTACGTTGGGAAGAGCAGGTTTTAAATACAGTTGTGTGTTTACAAGAGGCATCCCCATCAGTTAATGATGTATGGGGATGCCTCTACTTATGACAGCAGCTTCCCTAGGCAGAATATAAATTACCTTTTCCATAAAATCCTGCACATAATACAACATTCCCCTCATCCTATCGGCACAAATTCAAAATTGTTGTATAAAATGCAGGATTTCACCTTTTTCAAGCGGCTTAGCAGGTTTATTCTTGTATTTCATACAACAATCTTCCCGAATACCAGGCTATTAATAAATCAAAGTTGCAAAACGTACAGGCGTGTTGATTACCCATATTATGGGATGACAAAAACACCTAGATGACCTTTACGCCTGAGCAGACTAAACTGAACTTGCCACTCCAGCGGAAGATTAAATATACGCCAGTACTGCATAAATTCCCAAAGAGTCAGCCCAGCAAAGACTGGTACCTTCGGATGAATTTCATCAAAAATGTACTTCAAAAGCACATACGCGGCAAGGGCCACAAACAATTGATTATATACTGCATTTTCGGTGGTTCCAAAGAGACAAGGAACATTCAAATGCTGTTTCACCCAGCGGAAAAAGACTTCAATCTCCCAGCGTGCTTTGTAAATTTCAGCAATCACATGAGCGGACTCTTTCCTCAAATCGGTCACGACCCGTACGACTTCACCCCGGTCATTTTCAAATTCAACGACGCGGTGGCGTTGGATGGATTGGTGTTTCCCTTGACCGATATAACAGGTAATATCGCGTACAATTTTGGTGTCTCCCTCCGCCGATCGCTGAAGCTTTCGCGGCATCACCAAATGGAGATTATCTTTCAGACGAATCACAAAGGACTGACCTTGCTGCACATATTGATCCAATCGACCGATTTTTCCATACGCTCGATCCTGGACTAAAAGGTAGTCCTTATCGGCCAAGACTTCTCCAAATGGAGCGTCATTGCGCCGGGCAATCGATTCGACCACATTCACGGGTGAATGCTGTCCATGCGAAAAAGCGACATGCAGCTTAATGCCTCCTCTGAATTTTTTATACGGAGCCCAAGACATGCGGGAGTTTGCCGCCGTAATCGTCGTAGAGTCAATGAGCAGAAGATCTTTAGGCAGATTCAGGTGCCTCTGGGTTTGCCGGTTACATTTCTGGACGAGCATTTGAAACAAACGTTTGAAAATATCGTAAGGAACTTCACCGGCTTTGCCAGAAAGGGTGGAGTAATGAACCTTGGGTAAATCGTAGTTCGAGCCCACACGGGCACTTTGACGAAAGCCATCCCATTGGTGGTAGCAGGCTTGGACAAAGTAGTCGAACAACACACCAACGGTCATTTTGGTGCCGGTATCCTCGTAGTCCTCGGTTTGCCCGGTCACCATTTCGACTTCTTCCGGAGTTAATACTTGTTTGAACACGGCCAAGAATGGGGTATTATTATTCATGAGGTCGCCTCATTTCGGTTTGGTTTGGTCGTACTTACCATTACCCGAAATGGCGGCCTTTTTTGTCCCTTTTTTTGGGAAATCAACACGCTTACAAAACGTACAACAATGATGCCTAAAGGGCTTACTACCGATGGGGACTGCTATTCATTCTGGAAAAAGAAGCAGAAACAGTCTATCATAAAAACATAGACTTCAGAAATGACAGCCAATTAAGGAAATACAAGGAGATACGATGAATAATTCGATACATATTCTTGTAGCCGAGGATGATAGCGATATCAGCCGGCTGCTGTGCAGTATTATACGAAAAAGCGGTTATGTACCCCAGCCTGCCTTCTCCGGAACCGAAGCGTTACTCTATCTGCAACAACGGGAATGGAGTATGGTATTGCTGGATTTAATGCTGCCTGGAATGACCGGGGAGGAGCTGCTGGATTGGATCCGTTCACGGGGGGATGTGCCGGTCCTTATCATTTCGGCTAAAGGTGAACAGCATACCAAAGTATCCGCGCTGCGCGGAGGTGCAGACGACTTCATTACGAAGCCCTTTGATCTCGAGGAGGTGTCCGCACGAATCGATTTGCATCTGCGCAGGTATGCACAAATTGCGGCTCCGCCTGTATCGCGCATCATGCAGCATAAAGGACTCCTGCTTGAATCCGACTCTAGAACGGTGACTGCAGAAGGGATGAAGGTTGCACTGACCGCCAGGGAATACAACATTCTAAGCTTGCTCCTGTCGGCACCCCAAAAAGTATTCACCAAAGCAAATCTATACGAAAGCGTATGGGATGAGCCCTACCATGGTGATGACAATACGGTCAACGTACATATGAGCAATTTGCGGAACAAACTTGTGAAGGCTGCACCGGGAAGCGAATATATCGAGACCGTATGGGGCATGGGCTATCGGCTAAAGCCTTAAGACATTCTTAAGATTCGGCTTTAGACTCTCTTAAGTTATTGTTTCTATACTTGGTCTAAGACAGAAGGAGGCCAAGAGACTATGAATGAAGTTATTTTGCAAACGAATCAATTGTCCAAGAAGTTCCAAGGCGGTGTAGCACTGGATAAAGTAAATTTAACGATCCGCAAAGGTGCTATCTATGGCTTTATCGGGCAGAATGGAGCAGGAAAATCAACACTGATGCGCATCATAACCGGACTTGCTTTTCCAACCGGAGGATCAATTGAATTATTTGGCGCCGGCGACGAGAAGTCGTTAACCCGGGCACGCAAGCGAATGGGGTTGATTATTGAGAGCCCCGCATTGTTCCCGCACATGACTGCCGGAGAGAATCTGGAGGTGAACCGGCTCCTCCGGGGCATTCCCGGTAAAGATAGCGTCGTACGTATGCTGGAGCTGGTCGGGCTACAGGATACAGGCAGGAAGAAAGTAAAGAATTTCTCGCTTGGCATGAAGCAGCGGCTGGGCCTGGCAATCGCCATGCTGAGCGATCCCGAATTTCTGATTCTGGATGAGCCGACTAACGGGCTGGATCCGATGAGCGTCATCGAAATGCGCGAGCTGCTCAAGCGGCTTAACCATGAACGGGGATTAACGATTCTGATCTCCAGCCACATTCTGAGCGAACTGCATCTGCTCGCCAGCCACTATGGCATCATTCATCAGGGAAAGCTGCTGGAACAGCTCACCGCCCGGGAATTAAATGATAAATGCCAGCAATATTTGTTCATTAAATCGGATAATCCGGACAAAGCGGTAACGGTCATTCAGAACGAGCTAAATACCCATGATTTCGAAGTGATGCCGGATGGGGCCATTAAGCTGTTCGGCCGTTTCGGGCAACCCGCGGAAATATCTTCGGCGTTATTCTCTGCAGGTGTACAGATTGAGCAGTTCATGCCCATGGGAGAAGATCTGGAGAGCTATTTCATGAAGCGGATCGGAGGTGCCGGCTATGTATAATCTGATTAGATCCGAGTTGTTCAAGCTGCGCAAGGACCGATCCTTCCGCGTGCTGCTGCTTATAACCGCCGCTCTTTCACTGGCCTACCCGCTGCTCTACTATTTTGATAACAAGTCCAGTGGAGCGCCGCAGTTCACGGGAGCAGAATTCCTGATTACTTTTATTGCAAGCAATGCTTATGTGATCAAATTGGGCGTAGCAGCCCTGGCAGGATTCTTCATCGCCAATGAATATTCAACAGGTGTAATGAAGTCGATCGCATCATCAGGCCACACCAGAGGCAGGCTATTCGCTGCCAAGCTGATTGGATTCTCTATCGGAACCATGGCTATTTCTCTGGTATTCCCGGTCATAAGCACAGCAGAGGTCTCGCTGCTTGCAGGTTTCGGCCACCTGCCGGAGGGTGTAGATTCGTCCTTCATATTACGGGTTCTTGGACTAACGCTGCTGTATACTTCAGGCTACGCGGCAATCGGAGCCCTGTTCACTGCCCTATTCACCGACAGCGGCAAATCAATTGGCTTCTCGATTATTTTCTTTCTATTGATTGATTCCGTTCTGGGCGGCTTGGTTGAATACATTCCTTCCTTAACCAAGGTATATGAATATTCGATCTTCAAGCTTATGGGGGATATCGGCAAGCCCAGAATGGATAGCCATGATCTGCCGGCGCTCCTGCTTGTGCCCATACTGACGATCGCCGTATCCGGGCTGCTCGGTATTCTTGTGTACCGCAGAAAGGAAATCAAATAGATATGAAAGGGGCGGAAGAGTCTTGCTTATCCTGACGCTTATACTGGCTGCGGCGGCAGCTCTTCTGCTTGCCTATCTGCTGCTGCTCAGGCGGGAGCTAAAGCGTATGACACAGCAATTGTACCTTTACAACAAGGGAACTACCGGTAAAAAAATTGAAGTCACCTTATTCGACAACCGGCTGGAAGCGCTAGCGAGTCAAATTAACCGCCAGTCCGGACTTGTCGTCGAGGCAGAAGCACGCAGAAGACGGAGCGAGCAGGAGCTGCGGCAGGCAGTTGCGAACATTTCCCATGACATCCGTACTCCGCTGACCTCCATATCAGGTTATGTTCAACTGCTTGGAGCGGAGCCGGTTACGGATGAGGAGAAGCAGGAATACCTCTCGATCATTCATAACCGGACGAAGCGTCTGCAGGCGTTGTTGAATGATTTCTTCGAGCTGTCCCTCATTGAGTCCCCCGATTATCAGCTCAAGACGGAGCGAATCGGAATGACTGTACTCCTTTCAGAAATACTGGTTGGTTTCTACGACCGTTTCAATGAACAGAACATTATACCGGATATCCGGCTGCCAGAGGAAGACGTGGTTATCTATGCCGATGAATCAGCTATACGCAGAGTGGTTGAGAATTTGCTCATCAATACTGTCAAACATGCGAGCGGAGAGGTGAACATTTGCCTCCAAAAGAGGGACGGGTTTGCCGAGTTGAGAATCGTTAACGAGGCGAAGGCATTATCAAGTGACGAGGTAAGGTTGATATTCGACCGTTTCTACACAGTCGACCGCACACGTTCTGCCCAAGGATCCGGACTAGGACTCTCGATTGCCAAAAGTCTTATGGACAAGATGGACGGAACGCTGACAGCCGAGATGCACCAGGATTATTTGATGATGACTTGCCGTTGGAAGATCAAATAGCTCTCATGCAGTGCTTGATATACGAAGCCCCGAACCCTGTCAGTTATCTGCGGCAATGGAATTCCTTGCCTGAATGTTAACTGTAACTTTTACAGCGCTCTGATATTAAGCGAATAAAAGCTCTGTAACATAGGGGGTAGGACCAGCAGGAAGACAAGCTGGCAGCTGCAAGCTATAAGTGAAGGGAGGATGCTTACTTGAAGCATAACCCCATTATTGCTTCGATCACCGAGGAGTCACAGATTGATCAGGCGGTTGTCTGCGGTGTGAAGCGTGTGAATCTGATGACCGGGAACATCAACAACCTGGGGCAGATTGTGAAGCCGCTGCAGCATGCAGGCAAGCAGGTATTCGTCCATGTAGAGATGGTCGGCGGAATTGGCAGAGATGCGGCGGCGATTCAGTATTTGGCCGAAGCCTTCCGGATCGACGGGATCATTACCACCAAGAGCAATGCCATCGCCACAGCCAGAGCGCACGGGCTCGCCAGTATCCAGCGGTTCTTCGCCATTGATACGGCAGCGATAGAAACCGCGCTTCGGATGATCAAGACCTGTAATCCCGATGAGGTCGAGCTCATGCCCGGACTGATGCCGAGAATCATCAAAGATATGAAGCAGCGCATTAAGCAGCCGCTGATCGTAGGCGGACTGATCCGGGAAAAGCAGGAAATCAGCAGTGCGCTGGACAGCGGTGCCGATTATGTCTCCATTGGGGACGCGGCCCTGTGGCAGTGGAAGCGTGAAATAAGTGAATAACGTACCCCGGGGTGGAGACGATGAGAAAACCCAGCGGTCAGTTATTAGCATTCGATGGAGCCTTACGAGGCTGTAATCGGAGGCTTAATTTCTGGAGCTGGTTTTTTTGTGCGGAAATTCCGGCGCGGAGAACCAGTGAACCTGAATGAAAAGGAGCAAGCGCTGATGGACATCGCTTCATATGAAGCCTACTGCTTTGATTTGGATGGGACCGTGCTGATTGGCGATCAGCTGCTTGCGGGTGTGGTGGACACGGTTGCGGAGCTGCGGCGAAGAGGCCGGAAAGTTCTTTTTCTGACCAACAGCTCGGTCCATACTCCCCGGGATTGCCAGCGCAGACTGGAGCACATGGGGCTGGCCTGCGGGGAAGAGGAAATCTTGACGGCACTCTATGTCAGCGGCAGCTACTTCGCACGGGAAGAGCCGGAAGCCAGGTTGTATCTGGTTGGAGAAGCGGTAATGCGGAAGCAAATGGAGGAGTTCGGAGTGGCCGTAACCGGGAACCCTGAGGCAGCAACCCATGTGCTGGTAGGCATGGACCGCGAATTCAATTATGAGAAGCTGGTGCTCGGAATGAGAGCGGCAAGAGGGGGCGCCAGGCTGGTGGCGGTCAATCCCGATCCGGCCTGCCCGGTGCCCGGAGGTTATATCCCGGATACCTGGGCGATTGTCAAAGCGCTGGAAACTGCGGCCGGGACAGAGGCTGATGTGATTATTGGCAAGCCTTCTTCCTATTATGCGCAGGAGGCGCTTCGCCTGCTGGCCTGTCCCCCTGAGCAATGCCTGATGGTAGGCGACCGGCTGGAGACAGACATTCTAATGGGTAACGGCAGCGGCATGCAGACAGCCCTTGTCCTTACCGGAGTGAGCACAAGAGCGGATATAGCGCGGCAGCAGATTCTTCCGGGTTATGTTCTGAACTCCCTGGCCGATCTATTCAACAATCAAGCCGAACCCTAATAACAGGAGGATGAGAAACTATGCAGGATTGTAAAATACTGGCCCACCGCGGCGCAAGCGCCTATGCACCGGAGAATACACTGGAAGCCTTCAGGCTCGCGGTGCAGCAGCATGCCGACGGTCTGGAAATCGATATTCATCTGACCAAAGACGGAGAGATCGTGGTGATTCATGATGATACGATTGACCGCACCTCTAACGGCAAAGGGGATATTATGTCCTACACGCTGGCTGAGCTTAAGACCTTCCGCTTCAATACAGGCTTCGAGGAGCAATACCCGGAAGCGCAGATTCCTACCCTCCGTGAAGTGCTGGAACTGGTGAAGGGACATGACTTATACCTGAATATCGAAGTGAAGGATATCCTCTCTAAGTCGGAGCTGTACTCCGGGCTCGGGAAAGAGGCGGCGAAGCTGGTCGGGGAGTATGGGCTCAGCGGACAAGTGATCTTTTCTTCCTTCAATCATACCTCTATGGTAAGGCTCAAGGAATCTTGCCCGGAGATGCGGACAGCGCTGCTCTATATCGCGGGGCTATACGAGGGCGGGAAATATGCGCAAATGACCGGAGCCGATGCTCTGCATCCCTTGTACATCGGGGTTAACCGCGAACTGATAGAAGAAGCGCACGCAGCAGGAGTTCAGGTCAATGCTTGGACAGTGAATGATCCGGAGCATATCCGCATGATGCTGGAGGCCGGTATAGACGCGATCATCACTGACCGTCCGGATGTCTGCTATCAGCTTAGAGAGGTACGCGCATGAAGCAGACCCAGATACTGGCTCACCGTGGAGCAAGCGCCTATGCGCCGGAGAATACGATGGCCGCATTCGGGCTAGCCCTGGACATGGGGGCGCACGGCATTGAACTGGATGTGCAGCTGACCCGGGACGGGAAGCTGGTGGTGATCCACGATCTGTCCATGGACCGGACTTCGAACGGGACAGGTCTGGTCGGAGAGCTGACGCTGGAGGAGCTGCGGCAGTATGATTTCTCGTATACTTTTGCCGGGAAATACGGAACGGACGGAAGCCGCCTGCCCGAGCTTGGCGAGGTGATGGAGTTCGCCATGAAGCACGGGCTGTACATCAACATCGAGACGAAGGATTATTCCCGGCCTTACGGTGAAGTGAATATGCGGACAGCGGAGCTGGTACGCCGTTATGGCTATACAGAGAATACGCTGATCTCTTCGATCAATCACAATGCCGTGGCCCGGCTGAAGCGAGATTACCCGGAGCTCAAGACGGCGATTGCGTTCATGGAGAGCTTCTACCGGCTGGAGGCATATGCGGCGAATTGCCGGGCGGATGTTCTGCATCCGTATTATCTGGGGGTAGATAAAGCCTTCATGGAGCTGGCGGACCGCAGCCGGTTCGAGGTCAATCCCTGGACCGTGGATGATGAGGCGGAGATGATCCGCTTGCGGAATCTGGGGGTTACGCGGATTATGACCAATAAACCAGACCTTGCGCGGGAGTGCCTGAAGAACTGAGAGACGAAAGGAAGCAGCGGAAGACCACTGCTGGAGGAGGAGAATATGAGCGGCATCGTTCTGGAAAAGGTAACCAAGAAATACGGCGACAAGCTGATTATTGAGGATTTGAATCTGACGATTGAGAGCGGCAGCTTCACGGTGCTGGTCGGCCCTTCCGGGTGCGGCAAGTCTACAACGCTAAGAATGATTGCCGGACTGGAGCATTCCACGGAAGGCTCGATTCACATCGGCGGGGTAAGCATGAATCAGGTAGAGCCGGGCAAACGGAATCTGGCCATGGTATTTCAGAATTATGCCTTGTACCCGACCATGACGGTCGAGAAGAACATCGAATACGGGCTGAAGAATAACAAAGTGCCGAAGGAGGAACGCCAGCGGCTGATTACTGAAATTGCGGAGACCGTCGGACTGACCAGGCATTTGCACAAAAAGCCGGAGTTTCTCTCCGGCGGTGAACGCCAGCGGGTCGCCTTGGCACGGGCTATGGTGAAGAAGCCAGCCGTGTTCCTGATGGACGAGCCGCTGTCCAATCTGGATGCCAAGCTGAGGCAGCAGATGCGCGCGGAGCTGATCGAGCTGCATAAGAAGCTGGGCGCGACCTTTGTCTACGTAACCCATGATCAGGTGGAGGCGATGAGCATGGGCACCCGGATCGTGCTGATGGATGGCGGGAAGGTCATGCAGGAGGATAACCCGCACAACCTGTATTACGATCCGGCCAACCTGTTCTCCAGCCGTTTCATCGGCACCCCGCCGATGAATATTCTGGCACTCGACCGCTGCGGGGAAGAAATCCGTAAGCTGGCTCCGCAGCAGGCCCGCTATCTCGGCTTCCGTCCAGAGAAGGCGAAGTTTACCCTGGAGCCGGGAATGGAACCGGACAATACCGTTAGCCTGACGGGCACGCTCAGCGGCCGGGAGCTGCTCGGGTCGGAGATTATCTACAAAGTGCAGCTGGAGAACGGGCTGATCATTTCGGTGAAATGCTTCGACCGTCCGGAACGCGAGCTGGAAGCCGTGAAGCTCTACGTGAAGAAGGAGCATCTGGCATTCTTCGACGCGCAGGAGCAGCGGGTCCGGGAAGCTGCACAGTCCGGAATCAGCACTGCCGGAAGCACCGGTGATTCGGCATGAAGCGGCTGCGCCCGTCCGTGAAGGTGCTTCCCTATCTGCTGGTTGCTCCGGCAGTGATCATCCTGACGGTATTTTACCTCTATCCGATTCTGTACAACATCTATTTGAGCTTCTTCACCTGGAATATGCGCGGACCGATGAAGTTCGCCGGACTCAGCAACTATGCAGAGCTGTTCAGCGGCCGGGATTTCCTCCATACCCTGCTCAATACGCTGCTGTACATGGGGATGGACGTTGGGCTGGTGATGGTGCTGGCGATGGGGCTGGCGCTCTTTTTACAGAAAAACACACCGCTGAACCGGTTCATCCAGACACTGAGCTTCACGCCCAATATCATCTCGCTGGTATCCGTATCGCTGATTTGGATGTGGCTGATGAACACGGATACGGGGCTGTTCAATTACCTGCTGTCTGTGCTGGGAGCAGCGCCGGTGGGCTGGCTGACCGATAAGGATGTGGCGCTGTTCTCGCTGGTGCTGGTCTCGGTCTGGAAATCCGTCGGATTCAATGCGCTGATCATTTGCTCCGCCTTGGGCTCTATTCCGGGTTACCTCTATGAGGCTGCGGCTCTGGACAATGCGTCCAAGCGTTCCGTTTTCTTTCAAATTACGCTCAAGATGATCTCACCGACCTTGTTCTTCCTGATCCTGATGAATATCATCGGCTCCTTCCAGGTGTTCGAGACGATCAATATCATGACGCAGGGCGGTCCGTCCAATGCCACGAACACGCTGATCTTCAGCATTTATAAGCAGAGCTTCGAATATTACCGGGTCGGCTACGCCTCCGCAATGGCGGTCGTGCTGATAGGTATCGTGGGGCTGATTACGATTTTCTACTTCAAAGCACTGAATAAACGGGTTCATTACCGCTAAAGGGGTGAGGAAATGAAGGTTTGGGTCCGGCTGCCGGGCGCAGGACTACGGATCATTGTATCTGTTCTGCTGATCGTGATCTTCCTGATGCCATTCTATTGGATGATCCTCACCGCGTTCAAGACGCTGGGCGAGGTGCTTCGGATGCCGCCGAAATTCTGGGTGGATTCGCTGCAGTGGCAGAACTTCCGGGATGCTTTTACGAGGATTAACTTTCTGCATTATACCCGCAATTCCCTGATCATTACGCTCGGGACGATGCTCGGTCAGCTGGTCGTTGTTGTTCCGGCAGCCTATGCATTCGCAAGGTATCAATTCAAGGGTAAAAACGCGCTGTTCGGCATCGTGCTCGCCACCATGATGATTCCGGGACAGCTGATCTTCCTGCCGATCTTCGTCATGTTTGCGAAGTCCGGACTGCTGAACACTTATGTATCGCTCATCGTGCCCTTCATTGCCAGCGGTACGGCCATCTTCATGCTGCGGCAGACCTTCATGCAGGTGCCGGATTCCCAGCTGGAGGCAGCCCGTCTGGATAATGCCAGTGAGTTCAAAATCATCTGCACGATCATGATGCCTGCCGCTGTGCCCACCTTGTCCACACTCGCGCTGCTGACGTTCATCGGGACGTGGAACAGTTACTTTTTCCCGCTCGTATGGACCACAACGGATGCTGTCCGAACCTTGCCGCTTGGAATTCAGAAGCTTCAGGATGTGGAGGGGCTCAGCCCGCAGATCGTGATGGCCGGGAATATGATGCTGATCGTGCCGATTCTGCTGGTCTTCCTGATTGCACGCAAGCAGATTATCAAAGCGTTCACCTACATGGGAGTGAAGTAGCGGGAATACCCTGCGGCCTTGCATGTTGAATACCAAATACAGCAGTTCATGGAGGAGAAACGAATAATGAAGGTATGGGGAAAAAGAGTAACTCCGCTGCTCGCCACTGTTGCACTGACCACCGTTCTTGCAGGCTGTGCCACCACCGAAGCCGAATCCAGTATAGCGGCCTATGAGAAAGGGGATTCCGTTACCGAGCTGAACTTCTGGACCTCCGCCGTGGAGGATGTAAATCAGAATCTGGTGGACCAGTTCAACGAGACCAAAGGAGCCGAGCTGAATATCCATGTGAATGCTGAATATCAAGGCGATTACTGGGAAATGCAGCAGAAGATTAACGCTGCAGCCATAGCGGGTACGCTGCCGAATGTTTTTATTGATGAAGTGGCGATGACTAAGGGCTTTGCCGACAGTGACATTATTGCCAATCTCGAACCGTTCATGGAAACGGACAAGTTCGACACCTCGGATTTCAAAATCGGCGACCTCGGCAACCTGTATCTGGGCGAGGATCTGTATGCCTTTCCCCATATGCGGAGTGTTCCCGTGATGTATGTAAACAAGACGCTCGCCGCTAAAGAAGGGCTGGATACGAACGGACCGGCGACCTTTGCCGAACTGGAGGCCTATCTGCAGACCGCATATGATGCTACCGGCCAGCCGCCGATGTACCTGTTCAACTATGACTTCTGGGTGATGGAGGCGCTGTTGCATTCGTACTCGGATACTAATGTGGTCAATGAGGATGAGACGAAATCCAATATCAACAGTGAAGGCGCAGTGAAGCTGATCTCCTTCATTGAGGATCTGGAATCCAAGGGACTAATCAAAGTACTCGGGGTCACGGACAAGGATGCCTACTATGCCTCCATTGCCAATCCGGGCACAGCGCTGATCTTCTCCAGTGTCGGCGGCTACAAAACGTTTGCCGGCATGGCCGCGGAGAGTGGAATTGATCTCGGCGTATCCATGATTCCTGCCGGAGAAGACGGCAAACGGGGCGTTCCGGTCGGCGGATCGAATACGTATCTGGCGAATACGGGAACGGATAATGAGAAAGCAGCCGCTTTTGAATTCATGAAATGGCTGTCGGATACCGAACAGGCGGCGTATGCTTCTGCCAATACGGGATATCTTCCGACCCGTCTAACCTCCCTGGACACAGACCTGATGAAAGAGACCATTGCCGCCTTCCCAGGCTACAAGGTCGCTTCCGATGAGCTGGAATTCAGCAAAATGCGTCCGATGACCGGTACGTACCATGAGATTGAAGATCTGATGGGCACACGCATCAACGATATCTGGCTGGAGAACCTGCCAATTCAGGACAGCCTGGACACGCTCGCCAAAGAGGTGGATGACATCCTGAACCGCTGATTATAGATGATGTTTAAA
Source organism: Paenibacillus sp. FSL R10-2771 (assembly GCF_038000205.1). NCBI lineage: Bacteria > Bacillati > Bacillota > Bacilli > Caryophanales > Paenibacillaceae > Paenibacillus > Paenibacillus sp. FSL R10-2771. Next base: position 3,209,733 of record NZ_JBBOBM010000001.1, on the reverse strand, counting down.
GCAAGCAGAGCAGTGAGTCTCCGGTAACGGGAGAATCGCTGCTCTGCTTTTTGGGTTCACTGCGGCTGGTTTCTGCGCGTGTTGGGCAAATTCACCTAAGCTATTCATTCATAGACGAATATGGGCTATACTGAAGTTTCTGTTAATCTATATCCGCAAAAATATATGTAATCGCTGAGTTCCGTAATGGAAGCGGGGAAACCAAGTTTTCTGGGGTGAATCTCGAGGAATCGAGTAGGGCTACTCTTCAAGCCCGAATCCGGCAGCTAACTCCGTAAGCGACATGAGAGGATGCACAGGTAATGCCGTATATTGACGTCAATGGAACTACCCTCTATTACGAGGTGTCGGGCAGTGGTCTGCCCATTGTTTTTATTCATGATTATTCGACTTCACATCATCTGTTCGAGCCTCAGGCGGAGTATTTCAGCAAGCGGGCGAAAGTGATCTTGTTTGACCTAAGAGGGAATGGGCAATCCGGTAAAATGGATGTGGAGATCAGCCGGATTGTAGACACGCAGTGTGAAGATCTGAAGGGATTATTGGATGGACTGTCCGTAGAACGGGCCGTCATCGTAGCTTGTTCCAGCGGTGCTGTGCTTGCCCAGAAATTCGCCTATCTGAATCCTGAACGGGTAATTAATCTGGTGTTGGTGGACAATTACATCCTAGGAGATTGTACGTCCAAAGGCAGCAAAGTGCTGGAGCTCTTTCAAATCTGCGCATGGGCCGCCCATTATCTTCCGGCTGAAATGTTCATCCGTTCTTTGCGCATTACATATAACAAATGGCTGTCTGCGTATCATATTCTGAGAAGAGAGCTTGTCCATGAACGGACAACAGAATTGATTAAACAGCGTCTGGCACTAAGACATACGGACAGCTACGGGTTTGCACTAAGGCTGCAGGTCCCCGTTCTTTGTGTATCAGGCAATCAGAATGAGCGGGTTCTGGAGCAGGTGAGACAAACAGCGGCCAAATATCCGCTCGCCACGCTGGCAATACTGGAAGATGCCATGTATCCCAGCCATTTATGTCAGCCGCAGCACTTCAACCGGCTACTGCTTGATTACCTGAAAGACCAGCAATGCTTCCAGCGGAAAATTTATTAACGGCACCTGTAGAAAATCTTTGACAAGTATAACAGGTACCGTTATAATAAATTCAACAGGTACCGTTACATTGATTGACAGGTACCGTAAATATATCCCTGGGAGGATTCATAATGAATATGAATGCTGAATTGTACGACAAGCTCGCCAAGCTGCAATGGCTGTTGCAGAGACAGCATCTGAAGAACCACGCCGCTGTTGGCCCTATGGCAGATACGTCACGGGGACAAGGCAGGATCATGGCGTTTCTCCGGATGAAGGACGGAATCAGCACGAAGGATTTATCCTATATGCTGGACATTCGTGTATCCTCGCTCAATGAATTGCTGGCCAAACTGGAGAAGGCCGAATATATTACCCGTCAGCCTTCCGAGACAGATAAACGCATCATGCTGATTTATCTGACGCCGAAAGGGCGGGAGGAAGAGGGCCAGGAGGTTGAGGGCGGCAGCATATTTTCAGTCCTGTCTCCAGAAGAACAGGCAGCCTTCGGTGAATACCTGGTCCGCGTCATTACAGCCTTAGAAGAAGAACTAGGAACAGATGCAGACCGTGATGTAATGGCTATGTGGATGGAGGCCGCTAAGGAGCGCATAGGATCAGAGGAATTCGACAAGCTGATGGCCATGCGCGGACAAATGAGCAGAATGTGGGGAAATATGGATGACGGACGCTTTAGCGGAAGATTCCCCGGATTTGGCCGGGAAGGTCAAGGCGGCGGCATGAACGGCTTCGGCTGGCCTTCCAGAGATGGTAGAGACGGCTCGAAGGACAACTCCAGTGATTCGGATGACAAGTAAGTAAAGCATTTCCTATTAGCAGCAGCGGCGCTGTCTTTCCCGAAGAACTGAAGGCAAAGGCAGCGCAATAAAGATTTTACCAAATACAGTCTGAAACTGACGATTAGTCAACACCCGCTTACGAGACCCGTATTGTCATTTGTTACGGGTTTGTTTGGTGCGGCGCAAAGTTCGCAATCAATTTATAGTTAGAATTCTAACTAATATAGAGACTAACATACAGGAAGAAAGTGGTGAACCGCATGGATACAGAAAACCTCCATTACTTTGAAAAAGCACCGGTTGCAAAAGCCGTAGCGCACTTCGCAATACCAATGATGCTTGGAACGTCAATGAGTGTCATCTATTCCATCCTGAATGCATTTTTCATTGGAACGTTAAATAACACTGCCATGTTAACCGCACTTGCCTTAACCTTACCGTTATTCGCGGTCATTATGGCGCTGGGTAACCTGATTGGTGTCGGCAGCAGTGCCTTCATTTCCCGTTTGCTGGGAGAGAAAAATACGGCTGATGTTAAGCATGTGTCTGCATTCGCCTTTTACAGCAGCCTGGTTCTCGGTCTTATCGCGATGGCCGTCGGCCTGCCGCTCATTAATTCTATCGTACATGGCCTCGGGGCAACGCCTGACTCCTTCGGATTTACCAAGGACTACGTCACCATTATGCTTATTGGCTCACCCTTCGTTGTATTATTCTTCACATTGGAGAGTATTGTCCGCTCGGAGGGAGCCGCGATAACATCTATGATTGGTATGCTGCTTAGTGTGGCCGTGAATATAATTCTCGATGCGCTGGTCATCTTCGTCTTCCACTGGGATGTAATCGGTGTTGCGTCTGCCACGGTCATTTCTAACATGGTTGCGAGTGCTTATTACGCCTATCATATAGGATTTAAGAGTCGATTCTTAACAGTCTCACTGAAACAATTCAAGGCCACTAAGGTCATTCTAAGAAATGTATTCAAAATCGGAGTTCCCGTCTTTGTAATGAGTCTCTTCATGGGTGCCATGTCGCTTATCTTTAACCGTTTTCTGGTTGAGTATGGGGAGCAGGCTATTGCGGGCTTCGGAATTTCCTCACGATTGCTGCAATTTCCCGAGTTAATCCTGATGGGCTTAAGTGAGGGCGTCGTGCCGCTTATTGCGTTCTCTTTTGCAGCGAACCGATTGCGCATGAAGCATACCATTCAATTCACCATTAAAACAATTCTGGCGTTAGCCATCTTGTTCGGCGTTATCGTCTACCTGGTCTCTGACCACTTAATTGGTCTATTCACCAATGATCCGCAATTAATTGAAATGGGCAGCTACATTCTGCATGTCACGTTCTTGTCCTTGTTCATTACAGGTATGACGACGCTATTCACGGGGATCTTCCAGGCAACAGCACAAGGGACCGCCGCCTTCATTATGTCAGTTATTCAAGGAATTACTCTGATTCCTGTGCTCTACATTGCCAACCGCATGAACGGATTCCATGGGGTGGTCTGGTCGCTGGTCATTTCCGATGTCGTGGCGTTCCTGGTCGGGGCCATCATGCTGTATGTTCTGCGGAACAAATTACAGCCGGACTTGGTGAGTTTAGCACAGTAGGATCTGGATTCGGCTCTTGATAAGACAGCCAAGGATAGATACTCTAGAGGGAGCCGCAATAATACCGAAGTCTTCAATGAAGGAGCGAGATTCATGAATGTGTTGGAACGTGTGCCTTCCATAGCAGCTGGTTACCGTCATACTGTCCTGCTTAGGCCGGATGGGGCAGTAATGGCAGCGGGCGACAATAAATATGGTCAATGTGACGTAAGCGGCTGGCAGGATATGGTGGCAATTGCTGCAGCTAATGCCCATACAGGGAATTCACATACCCTCGGACTCAGACCGGACGGTACGGTGGCCGCTGTGGGCTGGAATATGCATAATCAATGCGAGGTAAGCGGCTGGCAGGGTATCGTGGCGGTTGCTGCGGGTTGGCGCCGTTCGGTTGGCATTCAATCGGATGGCACGGTAGTGGCCGTTGGCCGGAATAATGAAGGTCAATGCGATGTACACAGCTGGCGTGATATTATAGCGGTTGCAGCTGGCGACTGGCATACCGCCGGACTGAAACGGGACGGCACGGTGACAATTACGGGGAATAACCGGTATGGCCAATCCAATGTTAGCAGCTGGTGCGATATCGTGGCGATAGGGGCAGGTTATCTTCATACCGCCGGCCTTAGAGCAGATGGCACGGTGGTGGCTGCAGGCCGGAATCATGAAGGTCAATGCGAGGTAAGCGGCTGGCATGATATCGTTGCGATAGCGGCTGGCAGTCATCACACCATCTGTCTTAAGGCAGACGGTACAGTGGAAGCTCAAGGCTGGAATAAACACGGCGAATGCAATATAAGTGACTGGCGCGATATCGTGGCGGTTGCGGCAGGCTGCGCTCATAGCGTTGGCCTTAAGTCAGATGGCACGGTGATAGCTGCGGGTGATGATACATATGGTCAATGCGAGGTGAGCAGTTGGCCTTTCGGACAGCTGGAGGACTATTGAGAGCAGGATGAAATACGAATAAATCATACGAATAAGGGCATTGTAATCAATGGAAAAGTTGATAAAAGATGATCGTAAATCGCGGCATTTTGAATTTCCCGGGAGGTTAAGACAATGACAAATCAGGATCCGAAGGAGCTTCTTCGTCTAAAGCACGAGCAAGATGAGCACAAAAAGCAGTTCACCAATTTTGCCCGGAGTGTCAGCGCCCATGGCGAGGCAGAAGCCGGCCAGGAATTTAGTGTTGACCGTGTGCCTGACGATCAGAACCGTATGAAATCTGTAGAGAACAAACGGGATTAACTTAAAAAGTTAAATGAAGCCGGTCCCTTTCGGGACCGGCTTACTCATTATTTGCTTTGCAGATAATAATCAATGATCACCCTGGCGGTTTCCCGGGCATGCTCCGCAGGCTTGGGATCGGTCTGCAGCATGGCTGCAGTAATCGCGCCTTCCACTAACAGAGACAGACCGCTGGATAAGGCTTCGCGATTCACAGACGGACATTCATTAAGAACAGAATCGATGTATTTTTTCATAAAAGCTTTGTAATTACGGGCTGCTTCATAGTAAGGATGGGAGTGATCCATGAATTCCGCTGCCGTCTTAATGTACACGCAGCCATTAAATTCCGGCTCCCCGAACCATTCTCCGAGCATATCGAATACAGCCAGTAATTTGTCTCTGGGCGTTTTTGCGCTCTTGTTGACTGAGTCTTCGAACCGTTTTCTCCACTCGTCATCGTACTTCATGAGATAAGCAAGGACAAGCTCATCCTTGGAACGGAAATGATTGTAGAGCGTCATTTTGGCTATGTTCGATTCAGAGACAACCTGGTCTACACCGGTAGCCCGGATTCCCTGTTTATTAAATAAGTCGGAGGCGACAGTTAGGATATGTTCTTTTTTACTTTTATTAGCCACAGGATTCCCTCCGGTTCACAGTATTTCAAAAGTATACAGATCAGTCTATCTATTATAAATGGCTCACGGTTACTACGCAAATGATAAATCTAAAAAAAATAACTTGAATCTATACAGACCTGTATGTATACTATTGAGTATCGGAACAGGTAAGCTGGTTACCGGTAACAATGGGGAGGTTGGTTCAATGACTATACAATACAGCTATGCACAAGTTGAAGGTTTGAATATTTTTTACCGCGAGGCAGGGAGCAGGGAGAAGCCAACACTTCTTCTGCTGCATGGATTTCCTTCTTCATCGCATATGTACAGAAACCTTATTCGTGAACTCGAAGGCGATTACCATATCGTAGCTCCGGACTATCCCGGTTTCGGGAACAGCGATCAGCCGTCAACTTCAGAATTCACGTATACCTTCGACAATCTTGCCGTGCTGATCAATGCATTCGTTGAACAATTGAACCTGAACCAATATATCCTGTATGTTCATGATTACGGTGCTCCGGTAGGCTTCCGTTTGGCCCGTATGCATCCGGAACGCGTTCAAGCCATTATTTCACAGAACGGAAATGCTTATGAAGAAGGAATCGGAGAGTCCTGGGCACCGATGCGTGCCTTTTGGAATGATCCAGGGAATCCGGCCAGTCTTGAAGGTATGCTCAATCTGCTGACACCGGAACTGACGAAGTTTCAGTATGTGAATGGAACCCGTAATCCTGAGACCATAAGCCCTGATAACTGGAATATGGACCAAATTGCCCTGGATCGTCCGGGGAATCAAGACATTCAACTGGCTCTCTCTTACGATTATCAGAATAATTTGAAACAATATCCGGTCTGGCAGGAATACTTCCGGAACTCTCATCCGCCTTTACTCGCTGCGTGGGGTAAAAACGACTTTTTCTTTGGACCGGAGGGAGCCTTAGCCTTTCAAAAGGATTTAAAAGATGTGGAGGTTCATTTGTTAGATACGGGGCATTTCCCGCTCGAAGAAGATCTGGAACTCAGTGTGAGCCTCATCCGCAGTTTTCTTAAAAAAGAGTTAAAATAGCATATCGCCATACTATTTCTTGTTTTTAGCGTGGAAATTAATCCGAGTGCCTACGCTTTGGAGCTGTCTTCCTCCAAAACTATGGATAAATACGAGGAGATTGGTAAGGAATTTCTGAAGGAATATTATTATTTCATTGATATGAAGCAAGACATGAATGTGTCCAAATATATTAAGGACGAAAATGTGCTCCAATATGTCGATTTGAAGCATGATATTATCAAAAACAGAAATGTTCGTTTCGATATTGATGTATCCAGCTTTTCGTTGGAGGTAAGTGTCTATGACTATCAGGTATTAGATAATAACGTAGTCATAACTTATAATACCAGCTTGATTACAGTAAAAAACCAAATGAAATCTTAGAAACTAAATTAAGCAATGAAAATAATTTTTTTGATAAGCTGGATTCTGAAGTTTCGCTCTACAAGACGGATGCAATGAATCCTAATGCTGCAACCCCTAATTCCGCCAGTCTTGCAAGTGTAAGCAGTACTGCCAGAAGCAATATTGTTACATATGCAATTGTTAACAGCAGCAAAACGGAGCCAAGCTCAGGAAATTCAAGCTACGCACCTTATTATGATTTCAGCGCCATTGCAAATGATTGTACAAATTTTATTTCCCATAGTTTGTTAGCAGGAGGAGCCAAAGAAAACCGCACTAGCTGGTATTATGATTCATTATCCGCACGTACCCCGTCATGGGCAGGTGTGAATGAATTTCACGTTCCGAATCCAAACCGTTGGCCTACGCCTGACCGCCTCAATATGTTAACTGGGAGAATGGGGATATTATTCAGATTAAGTATTCAGTTTACGGATACCCAGGGTTTGGTCATTCTACCATCGTTACTGGTTCCTATGCTCCTAGCTATAACACTCAATATCCATTAATCACATCCAGAACAGGTGATTATTCGTATAACACAAATGAAATTCTTACTAACGTATACCCAATTGATGGAGCAGACGTACTGGCTTACAGACTAATCCATCTAACTGCTGTACAATAAGTTCACTAATTGTTATATAAGCATGTTTAGCCTGGAGGCCAAATGAATAGAAAAACAGGATTACTCTCCTGTATTACTGTTGTTGCTTGCGTTGTGGTTATCATGCTTTTCTTGCATTATTATGATCGGGATAAAGCCGCTTCAACCCAGGCTGCCGCAAATCAAAATGAAGTTATTATTCCAGAGATTGACTTACAGAAAATTGATGATTTCTTTATTGGCTCTGAGCCTCCGCACCTTATTTATGCAGATAGAGATAAGGTAATATTTGAAACCACGGGCGGAGTGTATGTTTATGATATGAAGGGTAAGTCTCTTCTCAGATCCTTCGATACCGCCTCATTCGCATCAGAAAGATACTCGAACGTACTACGGAGTGCTTTTGCTACGCAAGACGGGAAGCAGCTTATTTTTAACTTTAGTAAAGGACCCGGATATGTTGCTGCCTACCGTTATTCCTTGGAAGATAAGTTTATGAGTGAATTAACCGGGAAGGAATACGCAGAGTATCTTAAAAAAAGATTTGAATACAGCTATCTCGATCCCAGTGATGAACTGTATCAAAAATCCTCAGGCCTCATAATCACAATTTCCGGCTCAGAATATGTTTATTTAACGTTTCAGGACTGGAAAGTGAGTACAATCAACGTGGTTTATGTGCAGAATGATAAGGAAACGGTCTACAGCGTGTTTACCAGCAAATAATAAGCACCATTCCTGACAAGCGAGTCCTCCGTGACTCGCTTTTTTGATGTGAAATAGATTCAGAAAAACGGTTGAATTCGTCTTAATTAGCAGGTGTGCATGAATTATCCAGCTTCGGCCAAAATAAGGGTTACGATCAGAGGGGGTGTTTGTGTTGTGGAAGAGCATTACGGGTTACATTCCCGGCTGGAGTGTGTGCATGCAGGCACTTATTATTTTTATTGTTCCGGTCATTTTGACAAGATGCATGCTGTGGCTTCGCGCTAAGGAAGGCAAGGCAAGTACCCGGGGAAGACGGGCTGAAGGGCAGAAGGGCGGAGGCGTGCCAAGCTCCGAGGATACCGGTGAAGCAGAGCAAACCAGTGAAGCTGTGAAAAATAATAAGATCGTTCCTTCAACTACTTCGCAGAATAATCAGCAGCAAACGTTAACCTATACCGGACAATTTCAGCAGGATCTACAGACCTTTAGGGAGATCAGTGCGGATATGTCGGATGTTAATGTACGGGAGCTACGTGTAGGGACCCTGAAATTGAAGGCAGCGCTGTTCTTTCTGGACGGCCTCACCGACAAGGATGGAATGGACCGCAATATCCTAAGGCCGCTGATGAATGCAGCACGTCCATTTGAAGGGCTGGACACTCCGCCTGATCCGGCGAGCCTGAAAGAAATCATTGTTCATCAGGTGGTGCTGGTCTCGGAAGTTGAATTCACCAATCAGCTGGACATGTCGCTCAAAAAGGTGTTATTCGGCTCTGCGGTGCTGCTGATCGAAGGAATGAGCGAGGTCTTCATCCTGGGGACGTCTAAAGGGAATACAAGAAGTGTAGAGGAACCGATCTCGGAAGCGCTGCTGCGCGGCCCGCGAATCGGCTTCACGGAAGCGCTGAGCGACAATACGGCCATGCTGCGCAGGCACGGACAGAACACCGATCTTGCGATGATTTCTTTTACGGTCGGAGAAAGAGTCGAGAAAGAGCTGATACTAACCTACATTAAAGGGATAGCTAATGATGAACTGATTGCAGAAGTCACCCGGAGAATTCATACGATTAATATCGATGATGTGCAGGAATCCGGTTATATCGAACAGCTGGTTGAGGACAATTATCTCAGCCCTTTCCAGCAGGTTCAGAATACGGAACGGCCGGACCGGGTGATGGCTGCACTGCTGGAGGGAAGGGCTGCCATTTTGCTGGACGGCACACCGTTTGCCTTGATCATGCCGGTGACGTTCGGGATGCTGCTGCAATCTCCCGAGGATTATTATGACCGCTGGTTCTCCGGCTCCTTATTGCGGATGCTGCGCTTCTTCGCCGCCTCCGTATCACTGTTTGCTCCGGCGCTCTATATTTCCTTCCTCTCCTTCCATCCAGGTCTGGTTCCAACCAAGCTGGCAATTTCGATCATGAGCTCACGCCAAGGGGTTCCGTTTCCGACCTTAATCGAAGCGCTCATTATGGAGATTTCGATCGAAATCCTGCGTGAGGCGGGCCTGCGTCTGCCTAAGCCAATTGGCCCGGCCATGGGTATCGTCGGCGGTCTGATCATCGGCCAAGCGGCGGTAGAAGCGGGGATTGTCAGCCCGATTCTGGTCATTGTCGTTGCCGTTACGGCGATTTCTTCCTTCTCGGTGCCGATGTACAGTGCAGGGATCACCCTGCGGTTTCTCCGCTTCTTCGCGATGTTCTTCGCCGCTACCTTCGGGCTGTACGGTGTAGTACTGTTCTTCCTCCTGCTGAGCAGTCATCTGATTAAGCTGAAGAGCTTCGGTGTGCCTTATCTGAGCATGATCACCCCTAACCGGATGAGTGACCTTCGCGACTTTATTGTCCGGGTACCGCTGCAGTTGATGAAGCGCCGTCCTTCACTTTTGGAGCCAAAGGATAAGCTGCGTAAAAGATAAGCTTAAGTGAAAGGGAGGTGAGCCAATGATCACTAAAGCCCATGACAAAATTACAACGAGTCAGGCGACCATTATTATGGTAAATTACATTCTCGTAGCCGGGATATTCAGCCTTCCCCGGACAACCGTACAGGCTGCAGGCACGCCCGATGTGTGGATTTCAGTAATACTGGGGTCGCTCTGTTCAATGGCAGCAGGTGTAATTATCGTCAGACTCAGCCAGAGGTTTCCGGGCCAGACCTTTTTTCAATACAGTACCCAAATTACCGGTAAACCGGTCGCCGTATTGCTCGGGCTGGTGATCATCGGGTATTTCCTCGCGGTGTCCGGCTACGAGCTGCGTACTATGCAGGAGGTAACTATGTTTTTCCTCCTGGAAGGTACCCCTCCATGGGCAGTAGCCGGCATGTTCCTGTGGGTCGCACTTTATCTGTGCAGAGGGGGAATCAATGCCTTATCACGGCTAAGCAGACTCGTTGCTCCTATGGCCGGTGCCATATTCTTCGGCGTCTGCCTGCTCAGCCTGAAGGTGTTCGATCTGGACAATCTGCGGCCTGTACTTGGAGAAGGCCTCGCTCCGGTCTGGAGAGGAATTAAGCCAACGGCCCTAACCTATACAGCGGGCGAAGCACTGCTGTTTCTTGTTGCTTTTATGGACAAGCCCAAACGGGCCGGCAGAGTTCTCGTAATCGGAACCCTTATCTCAATGGTTTTTTATTTGCTGGCGGTTATACTGACGATCGGGGCATTTTCTGTAGAAGGAGTGGTTACCCGGACTTGGCCATTCATTGACCTGATCCGCAGCTTTGAAGTGAATCTTCTGTTCGAACGGTTTGAGTCGCTGCTGCTGGTAATCTGGATTATGCAGATTTTCTGTACATTCTGTATCTCTTTTTACGGCGCTGCACTGGGAGTCTCGCATATCTTCAACCTCAAACTGGATCATTGTTTATTCCTGCTGCTGCCGGTTGCTTATCTCATCACGGAAGCGCCGCACAACATTAATAATTTATTTGCCTTTGGCACAGGGCTTGGCAATGGGGCGATTGTGCTCTTCGGTCTGATCCCGCTGCCGCTGCTGCTCATTGCTTATTTCCGGAGAGCCGGTTCATGAAGCGCTGCATTCTGCTGATTGTGTCGTTTGCTCAAATAATGCTGTTAACGGCCTGCTGGAGCAGTGCACCGATTGAGAATTTGAATATGGAAGTAGCGGTAGCGCTGGACGCGGCTGATGAGACTGCCATTGAAAAGAAGTTCGAAGGTGAAGGAGGAGACTATCCTAAACGCGAACGGATATCAGCGACCTATCAATTTATTGTGCCGCAAGGCGCTGTAGGCTCCAAAAAAGAAGGGGCTGCTTCAAGAAATTTCTACAATATGACCGAGACCGGCGATTCTATCTTTGAGGCCATCCGTGAGCTCTCGCTGCGCACAAACCGCCAGCCGATCGGGCACCACTTAAAGGTAATTGTTATTGGCGAGAAGCTGGCCCGTTCCACGAAGCTGTCGGAGCTGATTGATTTCTTCAGCCGGGATAATGATATCCGCCCGAGCGTGCTGGTCCTGGTCAGCAAGGGGAAAGCCAAGGATGTACTGAACAATGTGCTGCCCGGCCAGACACCGGCCTTTGTGCTCGAAGGCATCTTCGGCAACCGTGACCGGAGCCTGCGCATCTGGGACCCGGTAACCATTACCAAGATTGTTGGACCTTTGCACAGCAAGAAGAGCTTTCTGCTGCAGAATGTTATTGCTGCGGAGAATGAAATGAAGTTTGCCGGAGCCGGAATCATTGACGGTGAGTCAGGCAAGCTCAGCGGTTTTTTGAGCGAGAAGGAGCTGGAGGGTGTAGTCTGGCTGACAGGCAAGGGTAAAGGCGGTGTACTCAAAACCCACAAGGATGACACCGGCCGGCTGATCACCTATGAGGTGAAAGCGATGAGCAGCAAGATCAAGGCGGTTGTGGAAGAGGGGCAGATTTCGTTCCATGTAAAGATCGAATCGAAAGGCCGGTACGCCGAAACCTTCTCAACAGACGGGGACCGATTGGATGCGGCTTTTATGAGACGGGATGCCATGGAGCTGGAGAAGGAGGTAAAGGAGCTGGTAAAGACCGTAATTGATAAAATGCAGCATGAGCTGCATGCCGACGTCGGCGGATTCGGTAAAACCCTGAGAATTCAGCATCCTGAGGTATGGCGGAAAGTGAAAGAGCATTGGGATCAGACGTTCACCAGTCTTCCGGTACACCTTGAGGTTAAGCTTCAAATCGAAGAGTATGGTGCTTCCGGTACAGCGACGGACTGACCTAAATACATTGGAGGGAAATTACTACACAAGTAAAGCTTTGATCCCTATAATAGGGTCAGGGTTAATAATGCGAGCAAATCATATATGGGATTTAAGGAGGGCTATTCATGTTATTCATGCTGATTGTCAAAGCCTCGAAGAATTCGGAGGCCGGGAATCTCCCAAGTCCGGAACTCAGGCAAGCCATGACACAGTATAATGAGGAATTAGTTAAGGCAGGTGTACGGGTTGCAGCAAAAGGACTTCATCCAAGCTCAAACGGGATTCGCCTTTCGTATCCGGCAGCAGGGGGAGACCCGGTAATTACAGACGGCCCCTTCACGGAATCGGAAGACTTGATTGCCGGATTCATTCTGATTGATGTGAAATCGAGGGAAGAAGCCCTCGCGTGGGCTATGCGCATGCCGGACCCGCAAGGGCATGGTGAAGGCCAGGTTGAATTACGCCAGGTATTTGATTAACAGGACAATGACCAGCTAAATAGGCTGAACTTTAGAACTTAAGAACTTAAGATTTTAACATACAACCAAATCCTTCAACCGTGAATAATGTGGCATCCGGGCTCCGGGCGGCTACAGTTGCCGCAGGAATTTCCCGGTTCATCTTTTTTCTGGGGCTTAAGACGAAGTTCTGTAGCTTTTCATAAAATCCTGCACATAATACAACATTCCCCTTTCCATATCGGCTCAAATCCAAAATTGTTGTAAAAAATGCAGCATTTCATCTGTTTCAAGCGGCGTAGACGGATTATTCTTGTATTTCATACAACAATCCTTACGAATACCCTGCTGTTTACGAATCAAAGTTGTAAAACGTACAACTTTTATGTCTACCTCTACACGCGATCTATGCAGATGTCTCTCGAATTGTACGCACACAGATCCTATCCGGGTCTGTTTTTTGCTATATAGCCCTTTTATTTCCTTTTATATAGAATACGCTTCTCTTGGTTTGTCTTGATTAGGGTTATCCATTATGATAATCAATGGAATGAATTTCCGCAATTATATAGAAGTGTAGTTGAGAGGACGGCGAATATGCTTAGAAACTTCCGGCGATCCGCCATTTTACTTTGTTTGCTTATGATCTGGGGATGTTCCGGCAGCCAGTATCCACCGCTGCCGGATACAACCTCACCAATCTCTTCCATTCCGCCCATCTCACCAGCTTCGCCAACTGTAAATACAGATCCGGAGGATGCCGCTAATATCTACTACGTATCTATAGCTGGAGATAACACTAACCCGGGGACGATAGATTCACCCTGGAAGACACTCCAGTATGCTGCCGATCATGCCGGTCCGGGTAGTTACGTCTATATTCGCGGAGGCGTGTATCATCAGAAGCTGCGCATCTCAAGAGGAGGCTCAGCGGCGGCGGGACCTATCGTGTTCGCCGGTTATCCCAATGAGACAGCAGTCCTTGACGGGGAAGGTCTGCCGGTTAACGGGCTGGAAGGGCTTATCGAGATCGGTCATGCGGGCTATGTTACCATAAGGGAACTGGAAATTCGCAATTATAAGACGTCAACCAGAGGCGAGGTGCCTGCAGGCATCTATATTCACGGCTCAGGGAAGGACATCTCGTTACTGAATAACCGCATTCATTCCATCGCCAATACCGCCATTCCTGAGGGGGACGAGCTTTCCGGCAGAGATGCCCACGGGATAGCGGTGTACGGTACTGAAACAGACGCAGCCCTGGTTGGCCTGACCATTGACGGCAATGAAGTGTATGATTTGGTCCTCGGTTCCAGTGAAGCGCTGGCTGTGAATGGCAATGTGGATGCTTTTGCGATTACGAACAATATTATTCATGACAATGACAACATCGGGATTGACCTGATCGGCTTTGAAGGTACGGCCGAAGACATGGCGGTAGATCAGGCTAGGAACGGAACGGTACGAGGCAATGTAGTCTACGGGATTTCATCCAATACTAATCCGTCATACGGCGCTTCTGTGCCGAACGGCAGCAATGCAGCGGGCGGGATATACATTGACGGGGGCAGGTCAATCCTTGTCGCGGAGAATCGCGTATACGACAATGACATTGGGATTGAGCTTGCTTCCGAGCATAAGGGACGGCTAACCAGCGGCATCACGGTACAAGACAACCTGATCTACCGCAATCGCCTGACCGGCATTGCAATGGGCGGTTATGACGGGGAGCGCGGTGGCACCAGCGATAGTACGGTTGTATCTAATACGCTGTACAAGAATGACCTCTTGGGCGACGGCAATGGACAATTGTATCTGCAAGCGAACTTAAGCGGCAATACGATTAGTAAGAATATTATTGTAGCTGGAGATTCCAGCGTGTTCATCAGCAACGAATACACGAGCAACCGGAACAACACGGTGGATGGTAATCTTTATTACGCTGAGGCTGGAGCGGATGAGGCGTTCTGGGTCTGGAAAAAGAAACCCTACACCAGCTTCGCCGCTTACCAGCGCGGCTCAGGCAATGATTCCGGCTCACGATTTGCCGAGCCGCAGTTCAAAGATGCCGCCCGTGATGACTTCCGGCTGGAGCCGGGGTCTCCGGGAGCCGATGGCGGAGCTACAGAGGAAGGAGCACAGCCATGATTTATTTGCGGAGCTTTAAGCTGTCTGATGAAATCGAGCGTAATCCCAACATCTACCCTGACCATGTATTTAAACATATCGCCGGGGAGGTGCTGTTGTTTGACCGGATCACAGTGCTCTATGGCAATAATGGCAGCGGTAAATCCACGTTACTTAATGTAATTTCGGGCAAGCTGGGGATTCCGGGAGCCGAAAGAATGACCAGCTATGGGCATAGTATTTATGCTCAGCGGTTTGTGGAGAGGAGCAGCTATCAGCTCGGGCAGGATGAGCAAGAGCGTACAATCAGGCGGCTTCCAGAAGGAAGCCGGTATCTGAAATCAGAGGATATTCTATATGAGGTCAAGAAGATCCAACAAGCCTCCGTCCTGCGTGAGGGACTGTTATATGAGCAGATGAACAAAGGAATGAGCAAAGAACAGGCAGCAGAATATGAAGCAACCTATGCGTTTAAGAAGAAGCTGGACGACATTCAGTTCTCACAAGAGAAATACTCGAATGGCGAAACATCCATGCAGTTTTTCGAGGAATATCTGCTGCCCGGGCAATTGTACTTACTGGACGAGCCGGAAACATCACTGTCTCCAGCCAATCAGATAAAAATGGCCGAGCAAATCAATGAGCTGGCGCGTTATTTGGACAGCCAATTCATCATTGCTACTCATTCACCCTATGTTCTAGGCACACTGCAGGCAAAAATATACAACCTCGATGCAAAACCTCTTCAGACAGCAGAATGGTTTGAGCTGGACAATGTCCAATTCTTTTATCAGTTTTTCAATAAGCATAAGCAGTTGTTTGAATGAGAGTGGAATGTAATGACGGTCTGCTTCACCTGAACGGCTGCTCATGCGCCTTGCATCTTCAGTCCGGCCATAACAAGTGTTTGCTCCAGCCGGTCCAAATTCACCGTGAAGTCTGCAAGTCCCGGAAACCGGTCCTGTGCTGTACCGTCATCTTGTCCGTACATCATGTAGTAGTCAAGTTTGTTGTGGTTGCTGATCATCCAGTAAGTAGGCACTACATGCCGGATATGAAAAATTTCGATAACAACGGTTCCCTTCATGCAGAAAGCAAGATTGGCCAGTCCCGCACCATGCGGGGAAACTATCGCTTTGGCACAAGCAAAGAGCTGAACCTGCTGGGCCACGGTCCAATCCTCCAGACAAACGGGAACGAATCCGTACGCCTCCAAATGCCGGATGACTTCGTTCTCGTTAGTGAACCGGCGGGCAGATGCTTGGCCCCGGGAAATGAAAATACGGCTTGGTGAATGGTGGAGTGTGACGTGTCCGGGCAGCATAAACCTCCGGAGGGTAGCAGTGGTCCAAGGCGGATAATGGGAATTCATCATCAGGGAAGGAACCACCAGCCGCTCGGCCTGAATTTCCCGGTCATTGGCGGCGTGAATTACGGACGATTCCGGTACGTCAAACATGGCTAACGTCTCTTCCACGAAAGCCCCATAAGGATTCGGGTTCATAATGAGGGTATGAAACGAGAGATTTAGAGTCCTAAGCATCCCCAGCCGCGGCAGCACATCATATAACCAGT
This sequence comes from Paenibacillus sp. FSL R10-2771, assembly GCF_038000205.1. Lineage (NCBI taxonomy): Bacteria > Bacillati > Bacillota > Bacilli > Caryophanales > Paenibacillaceae > Paenibacillus > Paenibacillus sp. FSL R10-2771. Next base: position 3,193,232 of record NZ_JBBOBM010000001.1, on the reverse strand, counting down.
GAAAATAGTTATGGCTCCCGCAAAAAGTTAATACAGCAGCCGTTCCAGGGACCTCCTGATGCTCCAAGGCCTCCCGCCGCTGCAACGCCGGGTGTTCTTCCAGTGTCAGCATTCTGTGCAGTTGTCCATCGTATTCGGGGGATAGGTCATAGATCAGTTTGTTGTCTGATGTCAGGACCGCCCCAGATCGTCCCCATACACGCCCGCTCGGAATACATGCCACATATCCGACTCCGGGGTGAAGAGTATAGGGTTGCAGGTACGGGTGAACTTCCGGTTCAAGTGTGTTGGGGGCCTTATATTCAGCGGCTCCACCAAAGTCAAAAGGTACAACTCTTTCCCCGGCTCCAGAGGGAACGGAAGCCTCCCATTCCCACACATCACGGTAGAACCCGGACTCTCTCAGGCTTGTGCCACCCGGCTTATCGTTTCCGCAGATTTCATCCACTGATCATCCCGCCATTCCGTTTAATCTCATGAAGTTATTTTATGCGGGCCTAGCTTAACGGGCACGAAGACAGAAAAAAAAGGCGGACATTCCCAAAGAAAAGTGTAGGGATATTTGCGTAAACGTTTTTACAAATTCACAGCCCTGAATGCCTCCCGCTTGAATTTTATATTTCACAAAATCCGTTCAAAGCCATTCATCAAAATTGAACGCTCTAAAAATATCAAATGTTATGTTATCTAACATATAAAACAGATTTTTTCCATTATAAAGAAATTAAAAACCGAATACATAACGCAATCATGTCATAAATAACAGTTGTAAGCGTTTTTATTTTTAAATTTTAAGTATTTCCTATTGTAATTCATGAATTCCTATACTAAAATAAACCTAGAAATTGCGAAAACGTTTTTGCAAATAAATCCAAACTCACTGATTATAACGTTGATATAGAAGTCTAATTCTTGCGTAAACGTTATGACAGAAAGGAAAATTATGGCGGATAAAGAGCTTACCATCAAAGATGTGGCCAGACTTGCGGGCGTCTCGGTGGCAACTGTCTCAAGAGTAATGAATGGCCGGGATCGTGTAAGTGATGCAACCCGCAAAAAAATCCTGAAGATGATCGAGGAGCTTAATTTCGTTCCGAATACGATGGCTGCGTCTATGGTCAACAAGAAAACCCATATGATTGCAGTCGTTGTTCCGGAGATTCAGAATCCATTCTATACCGCCGTCATTGGCGGAACCGTGGAAGCGGCTAAGAAAGAGGGATTCTCCACACTCGTTGTCTCTACATATAACGATGAGGCGGAGGAGGAAGAGTTCTTCGAAGGTTTTCTGGGACGCAATGTTGACGGAATTATTCTTATCGGTACGCACAAAGAGGCCGCATTCTACCGCAACATCCGCAAGCCTACAATCCTGGTGGACCGGTTTATCAACGATTGCGGGCATGACGGTGTTCTGATTGATAACTTCCGGGGGGCCTACGAGGCGGTCAGACATTTTGTGGACTATGGCCATGAACGTATCGCAATTATCGACGGAGCACATGACTTCAATGACGGCAAAGACAGATATTGGGGTTATCATCAGGCTCTGCATGAGAATGGTATTACGCCGGATTCCAATTATCATAAGCAGGGCCGGTGGCTTGAGGAAGACGGATACAGGTTTACGATAGAGCTTATGCAGGCTGAACAGCCGCCCACAGCAATTTTTGCTACCAATAATGTGATCTGTACAGGGGCTATTAAAGCCATCCGGGACTTGAATCTGCGGATAGGTGAAGATATATCTTTAATTGGTTTTGACGAGAACGAACTCGCCCAGTTTGTCCAGCCCCAAGTGACTGTTGTGGGCAGACCGATGAGAGAGATGGGGCTGCACGCGACGGAAATGCTTATTCAGAAGATCAAGGTGCCCACAAACGGGTCTTCACCAAAGCTAAAAAAAGTGATACTGGATGTGGAGCTGATCAAGCGGGGTTCCGTTAAAAAGCTAAAGTAGAGTAGCACGGGAGGAAGAGGTATGGCTAACATTCTTGTCGTAGGCAGCATGAATATGGATATTGTGACCCGGGTAGACCGGCTTCCTGTTCCCGGTGAAACGTTACATGGTCTGGGTACTGGCTTTCATGCAGGAGGGAAAGGAGGCAATCAGGCCTGTGCCGCAGCGCGATCCGGGGCCAAGGTAGCGATGGCGGGAGGAGTAGGCACCGACGCTTTTGGCATAGAGATATGCCGGAAGCTTGAAGATGAGGGGATCGATACCACAGCCATTGCCCGCAAGCCGGAAACGACCGGGATCGCACTCATTACCACTGATTCCTCAGGGGAGAACAATATTATCCTGTCGCCGGGAGCCAACTATAGTTATGGCGGAGACGATCTGGAAGCGCTGGTGCTGTCCCCATACGATGTCATCCTCCTGCAGAATGAAATTCCAGGCTCTGTGAATCGCAGGATAATTGATAGGGCCGTAGCTGCAGGCGTCCCCGTATGCATGAACCCGGCTCCGGTGACCGGATTTGACCGTGACCAGCTCAGAGGAATACGCTTACTGATCATGAACGAAACCGAAGCGGAGGCACTGAGCGGGATGCGGATTGTAAGCTTCAAGGAGGCGTGCAGCGCGGGCCGGTTGTTATTGGAGGATGGAATTCCGCAATTGATTATTACACTGGGCAGCCAAGGGGCTGTATACATGGATGGTGACGGGAATATCATCGAGATTCCCGCCTATCCTGTGGAAGCCGTGGACACTACAGCTGCAGGGGATACATTTATCGGAGCCTTCGCTTCAGCCTACTATGCAGGCAAGGAACTGGCAGACAGTCTGCAATATGCTTCCGCTGCAGCCGCGATAACCGTCTCCGCTCCTGGAGCTCAAAGCTCTATACCCGTGATAGAGCAGGTTAATGCTTTTCTTGAACAGGCTGGTTCCTAGCCGTAGAAATTCATAACTTACCATAGAAATATTAGTTTCCTTCGTGAAAAAGAGGTTTCTTCACCCAAACACTTTCGCAAATTAACGCTTTTAATTATTAAAGTAACTATAAAACCATGTTTCAATAGCGAATGAAAAAGGGGGTCACAGAATGACTCAACCAGTATTGACCATGGAGGGTATTCGCAAAGAATTCCCGGGTGTAAAAGCTTTGACCGATGTCGGTTTCGAGCTGTATCCGGGTGAGGTCCACGCACTAATGGGCGAGAACGGTGCCGGCAAATCAACGCTGATGAAGATCCTTTCCGGTGTGTATCCGCCAACAGGGGGAACCGTCAGGTTAAAAGGCAAGGAAGCGGTCTTCCGCAGTCCGCTGGATGCCCAGCGCCAAGGTGTGTCGATTATCCATCAGGAGTTCAACCTGTTTACGAATCTGTCCGCAGCGGAGAATATCTTCATCGACCGTCCGGAAATGGCTGGCGGGTTCGGCCGGATCAAGTGGTCCAGAATGGTTGCAGAGGCCCAAGCGCTGGTCGACTCCATCGGAGGGGGTGACATCGATGTCCGTGAAGAGGTGCGGCACCTCGGTGTGCATAGCCAGCAGGTGGTCGAGATTGCCAAGGCGCTGTCCTTCAAGGCCGATGTGCTGATTATGGACGAGCCGTCAGCGGCATTGCCCGAGAATGAAGTCAAGAAGATGTTTGAAGTCATCCGCCGGCTGCGGTCACAGGGTGTAGCCATCGTGTATGTCTCTCACCGGATGAAGGAAATCTTCGAGATTGCTGACAAGGTCACCGTTCTAAGAGACGGCCACAAGGTTGCTACTCAGCCTATTAGCGAAGTCACCGAGCAGAGCCTAATTCAGATGATGGTAGGTAAAGAGGTTCAGCAGTTGTATCCGGTCCGCAAGCAGCCGCATGGGAAAGAGGTAGTGCTTAAGGTAAGGGACCTGTCACTGGATGCCAGCCACAAGATCTCATTTGAGCTGAGAAAAGGAGAAATTGCCGGGCTGTTCGGTATTCCGGGCTCCGGATCGCATACGGTTGCCGAGCGTCTGTTCGGCCTGAAGCGGGGAAGCGGGGAGATCGAGATTAATGGACAGCCTGTCAAGATTACAAATCCCAGTAAGGCCAAAGCTAAAAAGCTGGCCTATGTCCCCCCTGACCGGCACCGCCAGGGCATCATTAAGCCGATGTCCATCAGGCAAAATATCACCTTCGCCATGCTGCCCGAGCTGTCCAAAGGACTAGTGCTGGACCGGAATGCCATTCAGCATGTGAGCGCGGAATATATGAAGAAGCTGCGGATCAAGGCGCCGGATGATGGCCAGACCGTGGATTTCTTAAGCGGAGGCAATCAGCAGAAGGTGGTCATCGGCAAATGGCTTGCAGCCCAACCCGATATTCTCATACTTGAAGAACCCACGCGTGGCGTGGATGTGGGTGCCAAAGCGGAAATTTACAGCATTATTCACGAGCTCGCCCGGGAGGGATTAAGCATATTGCTTATTTCTTCGGAAATGCCGGAGGTTATAGGACTCAGTGACCGGGTGCTGGTGATGTACCAGGGTGATATTGTACATGAATTTGCCCATGGCGAAGCTGATCAGGAGCAGCTGCTGCAGCGGGCCTCACATCCGCGCGGGAAGGGAGGCACCTTATGAAACGCATTTCAAATATACATGAAGCACCTATCATGATATTCACGATCCTAGTCATCGTACTTTTCTCCATCATCACACCGGACTTCTTCGCCCTTACTAATTTCAAGCTTATTCTGGATCAGAATACGACCATGTTTATTGTGGCAATCGGGATGACCATGGTCATTCTGCTGGGCGGCATGGATTTATCCGTAGGCTCTGTCCTGGCAGTGACGGCAACTTCAGTCGGGCTGTTTCTCAGTAAAGGAGTTTCCCCCGTCATAGCGGCTTTGCTCGGAGTCGTTATCGGTGTCCTTTGCGGAGTGGTGAACGGATATTTTATCGCTGTAAGGAAAATCCCGGATATCATCGTCACTTTAGCTACCATGTATATCTTCCGGGGGGTTGCCGTCGGGATAAGCGGCGGAACATGGATGAACAATTTCCCGGACAGCTTCCGCTTTTTCGGTCAAGGGATGGTGCTGGGGATTTCGTTTCCGCTGATCATAGCCCTGCTCCTGATTGCCGTCTTCATCTACTTGCTGAAATACACCCGGGGAGGCAGAAGAATATACTCCGTCGGAGGCAACAGCTCTGCAGCCAAGCTGGCGGGCATCAATGTGGCCAGAACCAAGTTCCTGGTATATGTGTTAACCGGAATGCTGGTAGGAATCGCCTCCGTTATCTTTGCAGCCAAGGTAGGCAGTGTTCAGGCATCGACCGCAGGCAACAGCCTGTCCTTTGAAGTCATGGCTGCGGTTCTGATCGGTGGAGGCAGCATCTTTGGCGGCGTAGGCACCATCGGCGGAACGATGCTCGGCGTACTCTTTATGGGCATCGTCAAGAACGGCCTGATTATTGCGAAGGTCTCCCCGTTCTGGGTGGATGCAACCACCGGGTTTCTGATTATCCTGGCTATCGTTATCAATACGCTACAGCGGGCACGCCAAAATAAAGGGAAAGAAGGGGATCTGGTATGAAAGCCTGGACAAGCCGTCTGCCGCTCAAATCGAATACGCTGCTCGTTCAGCTGTCACTGTTGCTGTTCATCCTAATCCTGTTCAGCTTCCTCTCCCCCTATTTCTTATCCGTTACGAACTTTATGAATGTACTGAACCAGATGGTTGAAGTCGGGCTTATCGCTATACCCATGACGCTGATCATCATTTCCGGTGCGATGGACCTGTCAGTCGGATCAATCCTAGCTTTCTCCGCTGTATCTATGGGGGTCGCCTTTGAACGGGGCTTCAACATCTGGATTTGCGTCATTTTCGGCCTTGTGGCGGGTCTGATGTGCGGGGCCGTTAACGGTTATCTTATTGCAAGGCATAGGATGCAGGCGATTGTCGTCACCATCGGAATGCTGGTTATGCTCCGGGGCCTGGTCTATGTCATCAATGAAGGCAGACCGATCAGCGGCTACCCGGATTCCTTCTACTTCCTTGGACAGCATTACATTGCAGGAATTCCATTTAATGCAATCGTACTGGTCGTGTTGTTCCTGATTGCCAGCTTCGTCATGAAGAAAACGAAATTCGGCACCTATATTTACGGGATCGGCAATAACGAAGAGGTCGTACGTTATTCCGGCATTTCGGTAGTCCGTATTCGTTTCGCACTCTTTATGCTTAGCGGTTTGTTCTCTGCACTGGCAGGTGTATTCCTGGTGTCACGGCTGGCAAGCGCCGAAGCGACATCGGGTACCAATATAGAGCTGGATGTCATCACAGCTACTCTGATAGGCGGCACTCATATTTTTGGAGGGAGGGGAAGCCTTACCGGCACCTTTGTCGGTCTGCTGATTATTGTGTTCTTGCGTAATGGTCTGAATTTGCTGGGCGTTTCGGTGCTGTATCAGGCAGTCATTTTAGGAGCCCTGCTGCTGCTTGCGGTAGGAAATAAAAAAATTAGTGGAGAGTGAACCCTATGAAAAAAATGACATTAGCGTTACTGACTGGCGTACTTGCTTTGAGCTTGACTGCTTGTGGAAATGCGGGGAATTCTCAGGCGGACACCGGCTCCCAGACTAATAACGGGGCTGCCGCTTCCGGCACTAGAACCTACTTCATCAACCCGAAATCGATCGGGCCTGCTTACTGGGCTGCTGCGGAGAAGGGAGCCAAGCAGGCGGCCGGGGATATGGGTGTTGAGGTTGTATTCAATGCACCAACCGAGGCGGATTCATCCAAACAGATCAACATGATTCAGGACATGCTGACCCGCAAGGTAAGCGGAATCGGTGTATCTCCGAACGATGCCAAGGCGGTAGGACCTGTCTTCAAAAAAGCTGCCGACCAGGATGTGAAGATCGTCACCTGGGACAGCGATGCACCGGATACCGACCGTCAATATTATGTAGCCCCGGCCACTGACGAAGAAGTCGGAGAATTGCTGGCTAAGACAATCGGTGAAGAGATGGGCGGCAAGGGGCAGGTTGCCTTCATGGTGGCAGGTCTCGGCTCCCAGAATCAGATTGCCAAGTCTGATGCGGCCAAAGCCTATTTTGCAGCTAACTATCCTGACATCGAGCTGGTAACGACCGTATCGAGCGACGATGACCAGCAGAAGGCTTATGCCAATGCCCAGAACTTAATCCAGACTTATCCGGATCTCAAAGGGATTATCGGGTTTGCGGGCGGTGAGCCGCCGGCAGCGGCTGAGGTCGTTGAACAGGCGGTGAAGGCGGGCACGATTGAGCAGGGGCAGATCGCCATTACAGGGATTGCCGTTCCAAGCGTTGTGAAGAACTATATCGCCAACGGCACGATCAAAACGGATATTATCTGGGACCCGGGCAAGCTTGCATATACTACAGTTTACATTCTGGACCAGCTGGCCCAGGGGAATGAAATTAAAGACGGGATGGAAATTCCGACCGTGGGCGCTGTCAAGGTTGACGGACAGAACGTATTCATCGGCACTCTTGAAGTCACCAGTGAGAATGTGGACAGCTTTGACTTCTAGTCAAAGCTGGAAAGGAGGCAGCTTATATGGAACATAGAGTCATCATAGAAGATTTGACGGGAACCGCATTTGCCCCGTATGGCAAAGTCATTGATCTGCCGGCAACCGAGCCATCCAAGACAGGTGACGGCTGGGACTGCTGGAGCTATATTCAGATGCTGGATGTGTCGGAGCCCATCGGCTTCGGCTTGGTGGAAACACAGCAGCGCGCGTTCGTGGTTACTGCGATGGAACGGCATGTAAGCCGCGAGGAGCTGCTGCTCACCTTCGACCGGGAGATCATTCAGCCCGTTGCCTGCTGCAACGACATCGAAGACCCGGAGGAGCAGCCTGATCCCCTGACTGTGAAATGCTTCCGCATCAAGCCGGGACAAGCCATTGTCATCGGCCGCGGAGTCTGGCACAGCCCGTCTTATCCGGCGTCCGAAGATGCCCGGTATCTCTTTGCCATTGAGAAGAAGAAGGACAAGTTCGGAGATGAGATGATTAATCCGTGGGTAGATTTCATTGGTGGAGACACCATCCGGTTTGATTAAAGGTTAGACTACAGCGGGCGCCGTTACACCGGGATGCAAGCCCGGTGCAGACGGCCGAGAAGGAGCAGAGATGATGAATCAGGAACAGCAAGTCATGGAATGGATTGAAGATCATCAGGAGGAAATCCTGGAATTTTTGCAGCAGCTGATCCAGATTCCCAGCGTCAACCCGTGGTTCTTCGATGAACCGGGTCCTTCCAAGGAGAAGGAGGTTCAGGAATTTATCTCCCGTAAGCTTGAGGGCCTCGGCGCTGAGATCGAGATGTGGGAGCCGAATGCGGATGACCTGAAGCCGTATGAAGGAATGGCGGGTTATTACCCGGGACGAGATTTCACCGGCAGACCCAATCTGGCAGCAACCTTCGGAAAAGACGCTCCCGGTAAGTCCTTATTATTGTTCGGTCATATCGATGTTGTCATGGCGGGCTCGAAATGGACGGTTGATCCGTTCGAAGGCACGATCATGGACGGCAAAATGTACGGCCGCGGCACTGTAGATATGAAGGGCGGCGTTGCCGCAATGATTATGGCTGTGGAGGCGGTTCTGGGCAGTGGACTTAAGCTGAAGGGGCCCGTTGTAGTGGGAACCGTGGTGGATGAGGAAGCCGGAGGCATGGGGGCACTCGATTTCATTCACCACGGATACCGGGCCGATGCCTGTATATTGACCGAACCAACCTCGCTGACGATTGCTCCGCTGTGCAGAGGGATTCTGTGGGGCAAAATCAAGATTCAGGGCCGGAGCGGCCATATCGAAATGCCGCAGGCGGACTGGAAAGACGGCGGCGCAGTAGACTCCATCAAGAAAGCACGCTATATCCTGGATGCGTTCGACCGGTTGAATGAGCAGTGGGCCGTAAGCAAGACTCACCCTTATTTATCGATTCCCTGCCAGGTGCATGTGGCCCAGCTTAACGCCGGTGAATACCCGACCTCATTTGCGAATGAGGCAGAGATTGTCTTTAATGCGCAGTACCTGCCGTCCGAGCGTGATGAGAAGCTGGTCGGAGGGAACGTGAAGAAGGAATTGACAGACTTCCTGCGCCAGGCTGCTCTGCAAGATCCATGGCTAAGTGAGCATCTGCCGGAAATCGAGTGGATGGTCGACGCGGATTGTGCAGAAACCGATGTGGACCATCCATTTGTGCAGACCTGTGTCCAGTCCCTGCAGGCGATTGGCGAGGCAGGCACCATCGAAGGGCTTGGCTTCCACACGGACATGGGCTGGCCGGTTAATGTAGGCATTCCGACGATTAACTTCGGTCCCGGTGACCCGAGCCTGGCTCATCACAGCGATGAATTCACACCCGTAAATGAAGTGATCCAGGCTGTGAAAATGATCGCCAAGACGATTATCGACTGGTGCGGGACAGAGAAGGCTTAAGCTAGCGATCAACCGGCCGTGCAGGCCTTAATGACCATATATGGAATACGGAATACGGAGGGCTATGATAATATGAAAATTTTGTTTATTGGAGAATCCTGGGTAGTGCATATGATTCATACCAAGGGGTATGACAGCTTTACATCCACAAAGTATGAGGAAGGGGCCACTTACCTGCTGTCCTGTCTGCGCAAAGAGGGGATTGAGGTAACCTATATGCCTGCCCATGAGGTCCAGGTCCGGTTTCCCCAGTCGCTTGAAGAGCTTAAAGCGTATGATGCCATAGTCATCAGTGATGTAGGAGCGAATACGTTCCTGCTGCAGAACCCGACTTTCTACCAGATGCAAATCATACCCAACGCTCTGGACAATATTAAGCAGTATGTAGAGGAAGGCGGCGGTCTGCTGATGGTCGGCGGCTACCTGACGTTTATGGGAATTGAGGGTAAGGCGAATTACACGAATACGGTACTGGCCGAGGTGCTGCCGGTTATTATGCAGAACGGAGATGACCGGGTGGAGATGCCTTCAGGGTTCTCTCCTGCAATCGCCAAAGAACATCCGCTTGCAGGCTACGGCGAGTGGCCGAAGCTGCTTGGATACAACAAGCTGGCGGCCAAGACGGAGGCCGAGGAGCTGCTGAGCCATAACGGTGATGTCATTCTTACCGTTGGCACTTACGGCAAAGGCAGAACCGCAGCCTTTGCCAGCGACTGCTCACCGCACTGGGGCTCCACGGAATTCATGGAATGGGAGCACTATTCAGCATTCTGGGCTAACCTCGTCAAGTCGTTGAAGCAGGGTTGACATCAGATTTTGACGAGAGAATTCAATGTACAGCAAGAACAGCGTCTTCCGTAACCGGAGGATGCTGTTCTTTTTATATAACTTTTAGCCTTTTAAGTTATTACCAAATTCATTTAAGGGATTACATTTTCTTATTTTCCCCGGAAGCTATAATGAAGGACATGAGAGCTCCTTAATACAGCCGGAGGGATGAGAGAAATGAAAGCGGTTTTATACAATCAGCGAAATCGTGTCGGAATAAATAAGAGAAATACTTTTTGGTTCAGAATAAAAAGAGATGCCATCCTCTATGCCCTTTTGCTGGTGCCTCTGTCGTACATTGCCATTTTTAAATATGCTCCCATCTATGGCTTGATTATGGCATTCCAGGATTACAACATCTTCGCAGGAATAAGGGGGAGCGAGTGGGTTGGACTCGATGTGTTCCGGTTTATTTTCCAGCAGGACAGCTTCTATCGTGCACTGAAGAATACCCTGGTGCTGAATGTTCTGGATCTGATCGCGGGATTTCCGGCACCGATTCTGCTGGCCATTCTTCTGAATGAAGTAAGGCAGGCCAGATTCAAGAAATTAACCCAGACGGTCCTGTATCTGCCGCACTTTATGTCCTGGGTGATCATTGGGGGGATTGTATACCTGATGTTCTCGAACAGCGGGATGGTCAATCATTTCATCGCTGCCCTCGGGCTAGAGAAGATTGAGTTCCTGTCGCAGAAAGTCCCCTGGCTGATCACCTACATCTTCGTTGGCGTCTGGCAGAATATCGGCTGGGGGACGATCATTTATCTGGCGGCGATCACCGGAATCAATAAGGAATTGTATGAGGCCTCCGATATGGACGGGTGCAGCAGGCTCCGCAAAATGTGGCATATTACTCTGCCCGGCATTAAGCCGACCATCAATATTCTGCTGATCCTTCAGATTGGCCGGATGGTGTCCATCGGGTTCGACCGCCCCTTCGTGATGGGGAATTCACTGGTCAGTGAATATTCCGATGTAATCAGTACGTTCGTGTACAGAGTGGGGATTAGTTCGGGAGATTTCTCCCAGGCTACAGCAGTAGGCTTGTTCCAATCCGTGGTCGGTCTGACCCTGCTCATAGGCGCCAACTACATCGCGAAGAAATTAGGGGAGGATGGAATATGGTGAAGCTGATGAAGAACGTGCGTCCAGGGAAAAAAATGAGTGTAGCCGATATTGCGATTATTGTATTTATCGTGGCCTTATCCTTCACATGTATTGTTCCATTCCTTTATATGATAGCGCTTTCCCTCAGCTCCAATGAAGCGATCGTTTCCCAAAAAGTAGGACTGTGGCCGGTAGGCTTCACAATAGAGACTTACAAAACCATTCTGAGCGATATGGATATGCTGTACACGCTGGGATATAGTATTGTGCTTACCATTTTCTTCACCGTAGTGTGCATGTTCCTGACCATTTGCGCGGCATATCCGTTAACGAAGAAGCGGCTGTGGGGAAGAAATTTCATTCTGTCAGCCCTCGTCTTCACGATGTATTTCAGCGGCGGACTGATTCCTTCCTATATTCTGGTTAAAAACCTCGGTATGATGAACACGGTATGGAGTCTAATTCTGCCGGGCGCCATGAGTGTCTTCAACCTGATCATCCTGAAAACGTTCTTCACCTCGCTTCCTGAGAGTCTGGAGGAATCAGCGTCCATTGACGGGTGTTCGGATCTGGGCATTCTCATCCGGATTGTGCTTCCGCTCTCGCTGCCTTCCATTGCCACATTAAGCCTTTTCTATGCTGTGGACCGGTGGAATGGCTTCCAGGATGCCTTGTTCTATATTACGAAGAAGGAGCTGTACCCTATGCAGCTCAAGCTGTACCAGATCATTTCGGCCAATCAGCAGTTGGATAGCCAGCAGGGGGGAGAAGGAAGTATAGGCTCCTTCATTGTGCCTGAATCCCTGAAAGCAGCCAGTGTCATGTTTACAACGATCCCGATTCTACTGATCTATCCCAAACTGCAGAAGTATTTCGTAGACGGTGTGATGACCGGGGCGATCAAGGGCTGATAGAACAACATATTAGATCAAAGGAGGGGATTCCAGGACAGTTGAATGATAAATGTAAAGCTAAGGGTTTACAGCATGAACGATTTTAATAAACAGGGGCATGAAAGGGTGGTTTATAGTGAAGACGGACATGAAGAAAATAGCAGCAGTTCTGTGTAGTACAGCTCTTCTGGCCAGTGTTGCCGCAGGCTGTGGAGGCAATGGCAACAAGAGCGGGGAGACATCATCGTCAGAGGCATCAACGACTGCATCTGGCGCCCCTTCCGGTGCTCCGGCAACCTTGACGGTAGAAGTGTTCGACCGCGGGGTTCAGGGACAGCCGGATTTGAACAACAACAAATGGACCCAATACGTTAATGAGAAATTCGGCAAGCCCAATAACGCCATTGTAGAATTTGTTCCTGTCCCCCGCTCCCAGGAAGTCGACAAGCTGAATGTGTTAATGGCCGCGAACCAGGCTCCTGATATTTCCTTCACCTACGACGGGACCCTGGTCACCCGCTTCGCCAAAAGCAAGGGACTCTATACGCTGGACGAATTGCTTGAACAGCACGGCCGGCAATTGAAATCGTACCTGGGTGAGAAGGTGCTCTCCTACGGAAAATATGACGGCAAACAGGTCTCCATCCCGGGCAAGCGGACCCTGCTGGCCTGGAACGGAATGTTCATCCGCAAGGATTGGCTGGATAAGCTGGGCCTGCCGGTTCCGACGAACCGGGACGAATTGTATGAGACGCTGGTAGCCTTCCGTGACAAGAACCCCGGTAATGTTGACGGCGTCATCCCTTGGGCTACAGCGGCTGCCGGGATGAACTACACCTTCGGCAACCTGGTGCAATCGTTCTGGAAGTCCATGCCGGAGGAGGAATTCATCACCACGTCGAACTGGCTGAAGCCCGGTAACAAGGAGGCTTACCAATGGCTGAACAAGCTGTACAATGAGAAGCTGATCAGCCCTGATTTTGCCCTGGACAAAACAACCAAGCAGGCGGATGCTGATGTAACGAACGGCAAGGTAGGCTTCTATGCCGCCAACTGGGATTATCCGATGACACAAAAAATCCGTGTTCCGCTGAAGCAAAATTCGCCGGAGGCCAACTATGTTCCGATTGATACCTTCAAGAATGACGAAGGCAAATACCTCAAAGAGGTATATAATGAGAATGGTATATTCTCCTTCATTCCCAAGAGCAGCAAGAACGCGGAGCTGGCGATTAAATATCTGAACTGGATGGCTGATCCGGAAGTGATGTTCTTCCTGCAGTTCGGTGATGAAGGCGTTAACCACAAGATGGTAGACGGCATCCCTCACGGGATTGCACAGACCGGCGAGAAAATGCAAATGAGCAATTTGAATATGGATTATACGATGATTGTTAACGGCGCTGAGCTGGGCGATACCGAAAAGAATGTCAGAACCTATGCGGCAGCGCTGGCAGCCGGGGACAAAAGTTATGAGAAGCTGGCGATTGACTCCTATGCAATCAATACAACGGACGGCTATAGCAGCTACAACTATGGCATACCGAACGAAGCCAATATCAAGTACGGCAAAACGCTGGGCGACATGAACAAGCAAATGATTGACAGGCTGATCGTTGCCAAGCCTTCAGAGTTCGACGCCCTGTACGAGAAGCTGGTGAAAGAATATATGGACGCCGGCGGTAAAGCTGTTCAAGAGGAGAATGTGAAGAATTACAGAGAGAGCCAAGCCGCCAAAAAATAATCTCATCATATTCGGATAAGCCATTGAGAGTTTATCATCATGGTTTATCCGAATTTCGGTTGCTATTCCCGGACAATTTCACTATTATTCAGAGGAATCCATAGGTTCAGGAGGCTACCCATGTACAAGGTCATGATTGTAGATGATGAGTCGTGGGCGATAAGAGGAATACAGAACGCCTTCGACTGGGAGAAGTATGGCTTTGAAATTGCAGGACAATATACAAGCGCTTACAAAGCGTGGGAGGCCATACGCACACTGCAGCCGGACTTGGTGTTTACGGATATCCGGATGCCGGATATCTCAGGGCTGGAACTGATGAAGCGGGCCAAAGCTCAAGGGCTGAACACCGAGTTTGTCATCGTAAGCGGATATGGGGAATTTGAATACGCCCAGGAAGCGATACGCCACGGGGCGCTCGATTATTTCCTGAAGCCTCTGGATGTCGATATGACAGATACATTCATTGCGAAGCTGGCCGCTCACTTTTCCCGGAGAAGCGCAACGCGCAATCACCTTCTTCTGGATGCGCTGACCTCGGGGGATGAGACCGAGATCAGGCGCTTCCTGCCGCTTCCGGCCAGCACGGCTGTATGCTATTACCAAGTGTTTGCGGTCTATTTGCGGAGTGAACTTAAGGGTATCAGGAAGCTGTTGTCTCCGGAGGGCAGGAACATAACTGCCGTGGAGGTTGAAGCCGGGTCCCGGAAGCTGCTGGTCGTGCGGATGGCTGAGCATCTGAGCAGCTTGGAGTGGACCCCGGATGAAGGGGTGCTGACAGAGACGGGAATCCAAAGTGTGGGCATCAGCAGCATCAGCAGCCAGCTTCAGCAGGTGAGCAAACTGATCAAAGAAGCTGACCTGTCCGCCTCGCATATTTTTCTGGAGCAGACTTCAGCAGCCGTTCACTATGAGCCGAAGCTTCATCTCATGAAACCTTGTATTGATGGACTCTATACGATCATTCACGGGAATTCGCTTGACGATATGGATGTGTACATTACAGGACTGCAGAAATACTTCAGGAACCATCATCTGGGCATGGGTGAGGTGGTCTACTTATGGAATCAGGCTGTCGGGATGCTTATCAACACGTATGCTGAGGAACTGAGGGACATGGAGCTGGAATTCCTCAATTATTCCGAGATCAAGGAACGGTTCGAAGACTTTGCGTCTCTGTGCAGCTTCTTGCATGACGTCCTTACGGTCATCCGGCAAGGCAGCAGCCGTTCCTTGCAGGAAGGGGATATCCTATCCTGCTTCAACCGGATGGTCGCCTATATCGACCGGAACTTTGAGCAGAAGTTGTATCTGAAGGATTTGTCTGTCCAGTTCTTCATTAATCAGGTGTATTGCTGCCAGTTGTTCAAGAACAATCTGGGCAGAACCTTCTCCGAATATGTGGCAGAGCTGAGGATCAGGAAAGCCCGGGAGCTGCTGAAGCATACGGACCTGTCCATTGAGCAAATTGCCGTTAAGTCGGGGTATGTGGATTATTATTATTTCAATAAAGTGTTCAAGAAGCATTGCGGGATGACGCCCACCAAATTCAGAAAAAGCTAATCGGATCGGAGCGGTAAGCCATGAAGACCAGTAAAGTGAAATTAAAACATCAGATATGGCTTATCTTTTTTTTCTCGATCGTTATATTTACCGTCATGGAGATCTATTTCTTCCATAGCTTCTCTAATTTAACCCAGAAGCGGGCTGCCACTTACGGCAACCAGATGATTGAACAGACCCGCCACAAGATTGATACGGTGTTCAATGATATCCGGGTCAGCACCGGAATTGCAGTCAACAGCAAGCTAATTCAGGAATTCTCCGTAGAGGTTGATGACTACAAAAGAGCGTTCGACAGCGGTCCGTATGCACTGGATCTTATGGAATACATGAGATCCTTCAATTCCTATGTGAACGGCATCATCATTAACGACATCAAGGGAAGGCGGCTGCACAGTCTGGACTCGGCAAGCGGCGATATTTTTTTCATCAACCCCTATGATACTTTTATTCAGAAATATAAGGATGACCCTATGCTGCGGGAGCAGGGGATGTTCACCACGATTCTGAAAGACGAACGGACAGGTACGGAACAGTTCTTCTATATCGCGCCGATTGTGGAGAATATTGGGGGAGTCTATTTCTCCCAGATTACAGGTTACTGCACCGTGATGGTCAATATGGACAAGCTGCAGGGGCTGGTGGAAAATACAGAATTAACAGCCAATTCCACCTTGTACATACTGAATAACCGGGACGAAGTAATCGCCTCCACGAATTCTAATGCCCGCGGTACCTTGTTCAGGGATGTGCTGTCTATGGATAAGGATATCTTGCTTAATGGTGTAAAAGAAACCATCGACGGGGAGGAGATTCTCGTTCAGGTCAAGGGTCTGGAGGAGGCTGACGGATGGCGGGTTGTTAGTATGATTCCGGTGCGTGAACTGACTGCGGACATGGCCCCGATGCGGAAGGTCAGTATTATCGTCGGCATTGGCATTATTCTAACCATGCTCTTAACCGGCAGCTTCTTCATGAACAATCTGATGCGTCCGTTAATGGGACTTGTTATGGATATGAAGAGGGTCGGGCGGCGGGACATGGGCTTCCGCATTAAAGTCCGGTTCACCAATGAGGTGGGCTTGCTGGCCCGCGACATTAACCGGATGATGGATGAAATGGAGGAAATGGCCAGAGACATGTTTGGTACCCAGGCCAGACTCTATGAATCCGAGCTGAGCCAGAAGCAGGCGGAATTCTCTGCCCTGCAGAGCCAGATTAATCCTCACTTCCTCTATAATACGCTTAATTGTATCAGCAGCATCGGATTGGAATACGGAAGCAGGGAGATTGCGCAAATTACCTACTGTATGTCCAAGATTTTCCGGTACAGCATCAAGAAGGATAATCTTGTACAGATTCGGGAAGAAGTGGACTGTATTCAGGCCTATATGAAGATTATCTTAATCCGCTACGAGAATAAATTCTCCATGGAGCTTGATGTGGAGGAGAGGCTGCTATCTATGAAGACGCCCAAGATGATCCTCCAGCCTATTGTGGAGAATTCTGTCTACCACGGGCTGGAGCGGATGGACGAAGGCGGCCGGCTTCTGGTTACCGGAAGGATGGATGAGCATGGAGATGTGTGCTTCTGTATTACAGATACAGGGAAAGGAATGGAACCGGAAGTACTAGCCGCCCTCCAGGCCAAGCTGGGTATGGAGTACCCGGCGCGGGCATCAGACGGACAACCGGTACAAGGTATTGGGATCACAAATATCCATAACAGGCTCCGGCTTCTGTTCGGAGAAGGTTACGGGATCACTATAGAAAGCCGGTTTGGGCATGGAACAACAGTGACCGTGAAGATTCCGCAGCTGGCGTACGACCGCGATACGATTGAAGAGTTTAGACAATCTGAGGGAATGTGAGCTATGACGACGCCGATCCTGCGGACAGAAGAATCCTGTCCGTAATTCGTAAGATCCGGCTGGATTCCCAAGGTTCCACTGGAGCTCATCAGACAGATCTTTACCGGGAAGGGCAGATAGGCTAATCGAATGTGCAACCAGGACACTTCCTTTAATCGGGAGGTGTCTTTTTGGATTGCATAGCTTCAGAAGCTGGCAACAGTATGGACAAGGATGTGGTAGCGCCTGTCGCCGGAAATAGCAGTTGGATTAACTACACTTGCTCATGAACAGAGGTGTCCTTCACAGGGAACAGTTGGAAAAATAGCACTTAATAGGCGGAAAATCGAGCAGAGTAGAGGAAATCCATGAAATTAAATGACGTTTTTCCAACTAATTCTCTCAGACGCTGCAAAGCATTCAAATTAAGATACGTTTATCCAACTAATCATTTATTCCATATAAGAGGCACTAAAGAGATAAACAAAAAGCAAAAGAAACGGAGGGGAAATTTGGAACTGTAGGAGCGGTAGCGACCGCCTGAAAGCTTTCCGCAGGAAAGCTAGCATCGGAAGCAGCAGCAGTCACCGGATTTCCACCGCGAAGAGCCGTATTAATCAAGAAATCTGGTGACAACAGCGGCGGAAGTCAAATGTTCACCGCAGTGACGACGAAGCTTCAAGTTCAATACTTAAGTGCCTCTTATATAACCTCAGATTCACCCTCCGGTTGATTTTATGGTTTCCTGCCACAGGTAAAGCACTTTTTCTAAAACGGTTACAAAAACCATTTAAGATAGTACATTTTTTAAAAGTTCTCCAGAAGGTAGAATGAGGACGCTAACCTGAAAAATCTAAACAAGAGGGAGATGAAAAAATGAAAGCGTTTTTATCTATCGAAGAAGGGCTGCACATGCCTGGCAAAAAATCCAGAGTGCTGCTGCTGTGTCTCGCACTGCTGCTGATGCTGCCACAATGGGGCGGGGTGGCTGCTGCGGAAGAGTCAACGCCGGCTTCACCGGGGCCGGCCGCTGTACAAGGAGGGAATAACGTGTCCGATTTCTACAATGTTATTATGCAGACGGGAGCCGATCCTTGGGTATACCAGCATACGGACGGCTATTATTACAACGTATTCGTCAATGCCAGCGGGATCATGATCCGCAGGGCGAAGACCATCACCGGCATTGAAGCGGGTGAGCGGAGCCTGGCCTGGACACCGGTTAAGGGGACGCAGTATAGCTCCAATGTGTGGGCGCCGGAAATGCACTATCTCAAAGATACGGACGGAGCGTACAAATGGTACATCTACTTCGCAGCCGACAACGGAACCAACGCCAACCACCGTATGTACGTGCTGGAGAACGCCAGTGCAGATCCGCTAAGCGGAACCTGGGAGTTCAAAGGTAAAATCACCGATCCCACCGACCGCTGGGCGATCGACGGAACGGTGCTGACGGTGGGTGAGCAACACTATTTCATCTGGTCCGGCTGGGAAGATACGGACGGAAGCTTCCAGAATCTATACATCGCCCGGATGAGCGATCCGCGGACCATAAGCTCGCAGCGGGTACTGATATCTACGCCTGAACATGATTGGGAGACGTCCCCGGGCAGAATCAATGAAGGTCCGCAGATCACTATAAAGGGGGACACTATTAATCTGATCTATTCTGCCAATGGAAGCTGGACAGACAGCTACTGCCTTGGGCTGATTACCGCCAAGCTCAGTGATGATCCGCTGAACCCAGGCTCCTGGATCAAGCGCGATCAGCCGGTCTTCTCCAGTGCGAATGGCGTCTACGGCCCGGGCCACCACAGTATCGTCACCTCTCCAGACGGTACAGAGGACTGGATTATCTACCATACCGCCCGCTGGCCGGGCTCAGGCTGGACCCGCAATGTCCGTGCGCAGAGGTTCACCTGGAATGCAGACCATACGCCGAACCTGGGAGAACCCGCCGATCCGAACAGTCCGCTTGCAGTGCCTTCGGGTGAGCCGGTGCGGACGCGTTATGAAGCAGAAGCAGCGATACTGGTGAAAGATCCGGCTGATGAATCTTTCCCGGCTGTCCGGCGGGAAGCCTCCGCTTCCGGCGGGATGAAAGTCGCCAACATCAGGAACGACAATGATTATGCCCGGTTTACAGTTAACGTGCCGGAGGCGGGCTTTTATATGCTGTCTGTACGTAATGCCAATGGCTCACCGGATGCGGGAGAGGCCTCCCATATCTTGTCGGTCAACGGCGGTTCCGGTGCCAATCTGAACATTGTCTATTCGGGATTGAACCGCTGGGGGGCTTCCACGGCGAAGGTCTATCTTGAACAAGGCAGCAACACCATCAGCTTCTACAAGGGGAAAAATGTTGCCGAAATCGACAGTATGGATGTGTTCCGGCTGAATACGTCAGAGCTTCTATTTGAAGCTCCAGGGTTCACGCTGGGCTTGGGGGAAACCCGCAGTTTGCCCCTGTATTCGGTAACAGGCACTACTTATTCCACTGTTAATACAGGAGCGGTCTTCAGTTCTTCTGATACGAAGGTGGCCGTTATTACAGGGAATCTGATTGAGGCTCTAAAGGCAGGCAGTGTCACTATCACCGCTGCCTACAACGGGAAAACAACAACGGCCGCGGTTACCGTAACTGCAGAGCCTAAATCGGTGCAGTCTGTTGTGATGAAGGGATTGTCCCCTATACTGACCAGCGGGCAGACCAGCTCGCCCCTTCAGCTAACAGCACATTATAACAACTATGAAGTTCGAAAGGTGACAGGCGATGCCCAGTATACCAGCAGCGATCCCGAGGTAGCCAGGATGGAGTCCGGTTCGGTTGGCCAATCGGTGTATGCGGTTAAACCGGGCACAGCTCTTATAACAGCCGCGTATAGCGGTAAGCAGGCGGAATACAACCTGACCGTCATCCCAGCTTCTGAGGTGGTTCAAGTGGTAACTGCGGTGAGGACTCCTTCTGGTGTAAGCCCCAAGCTGCCCGGAATTGTGGATGTCGTTTACAATAATAAGCCGAAGCAGGCCGCTGTCGTCAGCCGGGAGCTGACAGGACTTGATTTCAGTTCGATTGGCACAGTTCAGGTGCCTGTTACCCTGAAGCTGGCCGGACGTGAGTTCTTCTCCACCGTTTCCGTAGAAGTTGTTCCGGGTTATGGTCTGGATGAGATTGTGAACCAGCTCCGCGGCAAGCTGGTCAATTTCTCCTATCCTTTGGGAGACGGGCTAGGTAACTATAGTCAATCGAAGTATAACGCCTTCGTGGCAGAAGTGGATCACGCGGAGGAACTGGCCGGGAACGCGAATTTGACCAAAGAGCAGTTTGACAGGGAGCTTAATAAGCTTGCTGAAGCAGAGGCCGCCCTGTTAGCTTCGCTTAACACTACACAGGATGGCGTGTTCTATAACGCTTACCGGGATTTCTCCGGCGACACGGAAGGTAAATACCCTTACGGTATTGTCAGCGAAGCTCTCACTGGCGGCGCTACCACCACTGTGCAGGAGGAAGGCGGGAATAAATTCCTCCGGCTGACGACTACCGCTACAGCGGGCAAGGCCAATCTGTTCCTGCCATATACAGGTGAGGTCAAAGCTGAGGCGGATGAACGTATCGTCATCGAATATCGCGTCAGATTGAACAGTAGCTTCCCGTACGCCAATGGCGCCATGGTGAGGAACGACAGCGGAAACGGCAATTATTCCATGGTCACGGCGTTTGATACAGGTAAAATCATCGTGCAGAATGGAGCCTCCAATAAGGTTAAGGTTAAAGACTTCAGTCTGAGCACATGGTACAAAATCAAAATGGTCGCTAACTGGGACGCCAAGACTTATACCGTCTATATTAACGATGCTCCTGCTCCGGTGGCCACGGACTTCAGCTTCCGCCATACCGGCGGCAGCAAGCTGACCGGCCAGCTGTTCGGCATCGACGGCTACGCCAACGCCTCCATCGACTACGACGACTTTAAGGTTAGCATGATTAATATTAATACTGATGCCGATACTGCCCACCAGGAATCGAAGGATCAATCTGCAGAAGCAGAGGGGGCTATGGAGGAATAGATATGGCTACTCCCGCATACGAGAAATTTGAGCCTTTACGAAATGCGCAGCTTGTTCTGGGGTATCTGACATCCATGGTGGATGAGAAAGCGGATAACCTTCCGTATTGGCTTGTGCTCCCTCATAAGAAGCCTGCGGAAGCTGCTCATTGCCGGGTAGACGACGCGGAGCTGGTCGGCTCCTGGTACGAAGCCATTGACGCCGTCCGGAAAATGCTGAAGACCGAAGAGGGAGCTGAGGTTCAGTTATCCTTTTACCGCCATCTTATGAAGTCTTGGGGAGAGCACGGGCTGCGCTTTCATGAGCCATACTCCTGGACACATACGAATCACAGCTCCTTTCACGAAATGGGCTATATTCTTCCGGCACTGAACAGGATGGTGGAGAATAACCCTTTGGACCCGGAACCGGAAAAGAAGGCTTCCGAGCTTGTAAGAGGGCTACGCTCCCTTGTCATCGAAAGGAAGGTAAGAACCTTCTGGTCAGGTGATTATGAGGAAAAGGAGCCGGTATATGAATTCCCCAATGACGTATATTTGAAAGACGGCGGATTCGATCTGTCCAGGCACACCGGACGGGGGGAGCAGGGAATTCGCAATGCGATTATGCTTCACTCCCTGGTGCGCAGATATGAGATCACCGGAGACGGGGTGGCGCTTGATCTGGCTGTTGGCATTGCCAACCACCTCCTGGGACCCTCGCGTTATTTTAATTACAAAATGGAGTTTTTCGGCCATATCCATTCGGCAGGCTGGGTTGCCTCCGGACTCGTCCGTCTTGGACGCATCACAGGCGCCGGGCGGTATATTACCGCGGGTAAAGGGATCTATGATTATATCCGTTCCTTGTCCTCCTCCTTCGGCTGGGTACCGGAATATGCCCAGTGGCATCCGCAGCATGAGGAGCACTGTGAAACCTGCTGCATTAAGGATATGATCGAATGCGCGAATGAGTTAATTCTGGCCGGGTACGAGGAATATTGGAACGATATGACCCTGTTTGCACGGAACCAGCTGGTGGAGAATCAGCTCAAGGTGGCATCTTATGTAGTGACAGACAATACCTTACCTGATGGGCAGGGGGTCACCTACAGGGAGATTGACAAGAGAATGATTGGCGGCTTCACCGGCGGCTCCCTCGTCAACTCCATCTCATTGTCCAAGTTCCGCTCCATTGCGGGCTGCTGCGTCGGCATGGCTCCGGTGGCCCTGGAGATCATATGGAACCGGGCGGTGGAATACCGCGGTGGAATGGTTCTCGTTAATATCCCTGTCGATAAAGAAACAGAGGAAGCCACGGTGAGCATGAATTACCCCGATACAGGCTATATTTCCATCAAGCCCAAGCAGACATATGATGTTGCAGTACGGGTGTACGACTGGATGGGGCAGAACCTCGAAGGGAGGATTAATGGAATAGCCTGTGCACCCTCAAGAGAGGGCAATCTGGTGGTATTCCGCAATGTTAAGGCAGGGGATATAGTGGAGCTGGAGCATCCTGTGGAGACGGCGGTGGTACAAGAAACGGTGCGCGGCGAACAATATTCGGTATCCTGGAGAGGCTGTGATGTCGTCGATATTGTTCCGCGCGGAGAGCACTTAAGACTGTACCAGCGGGATTTACAGGTCCCGAAATACTATCCGTCGGCGGATGATGTTCACTTCACCGGAGCCGCCAATTATGGTCCTACCCAGCAGGCACAGGGGAAAAAGTAACGGCAGATACGGATACAGACCCTTCAAATACAGACCCAAACAGAAACCATAACCCGCAAAAGTAACTTTGCGGGTTATGGTTTTTCAGCTCCTGTACATTGTTATAATAGAAGATACAGGATTGAAGCGCTCTCAGTAGCAGGGTGGCTTTTTCTTTTATATAAGATGGTTAAGATTGAGGAATCTGAAGAGATGAGGAGCGATAGAGCTTGAACAGAACAACCATACTGGAGCGCCTTCAATCACAACTGCATGAGGGTAATCATGTCATTGGTGTCTCGACAGGTACGGGGATTACAGCCAAGGTTGCCGCCCAGAGCGGAGCGGACTTTATATTAATGCTGAACTCCGGCAAGTTCCGCCAGATGGGGAGAAGCTCTCTGGCAGGCTTTTTACCGTTCTGCAACAGCAATGATATGGTGATGGACTTCGGGTCAAGGGAAATCGTACCGCTGGTGAGGCATACTCCCGTGCTCTTCGGGCTGAATGCGAATGATCCCACCAGAGAAATAGCCGGTTATATAATGGATATCAAGGACAAAGGCTTTGCGGGAGTCAATAATTATCCGACAGTCGGCCTGATAGACGGATTGTTCAGAGAGGCTCTGGAAGAAGACGGAATCAGCTATGACAAAGAGGTTGAGGCCATACGACTGGCCCACCGGGAGGAGCTGTTTACGGTGGCCTTCGTATTTGACGAGTCCCAGGCGGTCCAGATGCTCGAGGCGGGGGCAGATGTAATCTGTGCTCATCTCGGCCTGACCGAAGGCGGATTAGTAGGGGCGCGGAAGGTTGTCTCCTTAGAGGCAGCCAAAGCAAGGGCACTGCGCATTTTTGCTGCCTGCGGGCAACTTAAGCCAGATGTGATTAAGATGATTTACGGCGGTCCGGTGAAGACACCCGTCGACGTCCAGTACATGTACAGTAATAACACAGATATTATGGGCTACATTGGCGGCTCTGCCTTCGAACGGATTCCATCCGAGCAGTCGATTACGGCAATTACCCGCGATTTCAAGCGCCTGGGCAAGCTGAATGAGGATGATTTCATGGTCAAAATGCTCAGCGGCATCACAAGGCATTATGATTATGTTGAGTTTGTTAAAGAGTATGTCGCACATAACTACAGCGATGAAGTTGTTTTTGCGGATCTGGCCAAGGTAGCTCATGTATCGCGCAGTTATTTGAGCAGCTTGTTTAAACAAGAGGTGGGCTGCAGCTTTCAGACCTATCTGGTGAGCTTCCGCATCAATAAAGCTGCGACGCTGCTCCAGGCACCGCAGCTTCAATTATCCGAGGTGGCCGCGATGGCAGGGTATCCGGATTATGCCCAATTCAGCAAAATGTTTAAAAAGCTGAAGGGCTGCTCTCCCAAGCAGTACAGATCTAACCTAAACACAAAAACATAGTACATAAAAGCGTTTTCACTCTTAAGTAAGCCCCGTATGATTAGTCTATAGCGCTCGGCTACCGGGATTGAGCACTGTTCCAGATGATCCATATGAGGAGGCAGCAGAATGAAGACCATCGCAATAGCTGGAACGTTTGATACGAAAGGTGAGGAGTATCTATACATTAAGAGGATTGCAGAGGAGCTTGGGCTGGGGACCCTGATGATCCATACAGGCGTGTTCGAGCCGGCCTTTGTTCCGGATGTGTCTAACCGGGAGGTGGCGTACGCCGCAGGCATGGACATAGAGGAGCTTGCAGCAAGGAAGGACCGGGCTTTGGCTACTGAGCTGCTATCCCAAGGATTGGAGAAGCTGATTCCCCAGTTGTACAAGCAGGGGAAATTTGACGGTATCATATCCTTTGGGGGTACCGGCGGAACCTCTCTGGTCGCTCCGGCTATGAGAGCCCTGCCAATTGGCGTTCCGAAGGTATTGGTATCAACGGTTGCATCCGGAAATACAGCTCCATACGTAGGCACAAGCGATATTATCATGATTCCCTCTGTGGTGGATGTCGCAGGCTTGAATTCGATTTCCACAGCAATATTTACAAACGCAATATATGCGATGGCGGGAATGCTTAAATTTGAGCATACGCATATACCGGAGAAGAAACCGCTAGTGGCAGCCACGATGTTCGGAGTAACAACGCCCTGTGTGACAGCGGCAAGAAAATACCTGGAGGAACGGGGCTACGAGGTGCTTGTGTTCCACGCCACAGGTATCGGGGGACAATCAATGGAGGCGCTCATCGAGGCGGGTTTCATTGAAGGGGTACTCGACTTGACGACGACCGAGTGGGCGGATGAGATCATCGGCGGTGTCTTGAATGCGGGGCCGCACCGGTTGGAGGCTGCAGGACGCAAGCGCATTCCGCAGGTCGTTTCGGTGGGCGCTTTGGATATGTGCAATTTTGGACCGGCAGATACCGTGCCGGAGAAATTCAAGGATCATACCTTTTACCAGCATAATCCGACCGTTACCCTGATGAGAACGACAGTGGCGGAGAATGAACAGATCGGAAGGAAGCTGGCAGAGAAGCTGAACATGGCCGAAGAGAGCACCGTGCTGATACTGCCGCTTAGGGGCATTTCCGCAATTGATGTGGAGGGGCAGCCCTTCTACGGGCCGGAGGAGGACCGTATGTTATTCGATAGCCTGCGCCAGCATGTTGACCGCACAAGGGTTGAAGTCATTGAGATGGATTGCGCCATCAACGATCCGGCCTTTGCAGAGGCTGCAGCACTCAAGCTGATCGAACTCATGCATGCACATCGATTTCCTGAATAACAATAAGGAGGATATACGAATGAACAAGCTAAGCAGAACAGAAATTATGGCCAAATTCAAGAATGAGGTGGATCTGGGCAAGATTCTCCTCGGTGTCGGGGCCGGCACAGGGATTACGGCCAAGAGCAGTGAAGCAGGCGGAGCGGATATGCTGATTATATATAATTCCGGCCGTTACAGAATGGCAGGCCGTGGTTCACTGGCGGGCTTGCTGTCCTATGGGGATGCCAATCAGATCGTCGTTGAGATGGGCGCAGAGGTGCTGCCCGTTGTCAAGCATACTCCTGTTCTGGCAGGGGTATGCGGCACAGACCCGTTCCGGGTGATGGAGGTATATCTGAAGCAATTGAAGGAGCAGGGCTTCAGCGGTGTTCAGAACTTCCCTACAGTAGGCTTGATTGATGGGGTATTTAGACAAAATCTGGAGGAAACCGGTATGGGGTACGACTTGGAAGTTGAAATGATCCGTATCGCCCATGAGCTGGATTTACTAACCACCCCGTATGTCTTTGATCCTGTGCAGGCCAAAGCCATGGCGGAGGCGGGTGCTGATATTCTGGTTGCCCACATGGGCTTGACGACGAAGGGCACGATCGGTGCCAGAACAGCACTGACCCTGGACGACTGTGTAGAACGAATTGAAGCGATTATTGAAGCCGGGCGGGCTGTGAACCCGGACATCATGATTATTTGCCACGGCGGACCGATTGCAGAGCCGGAGGATGCCGCTTATGTCATTCAGAGAACGAAGGGCATCGATGGGTTCTTCGGCGCGTCGAGCATTGAGCGCTTTGCGGCAGAGAAGGGCATTACACAGCAGACCGAGTCTTTCAAATCGATTTCGAAATAACTACGGGAAACAGGTCATTGCCTTAAGGGGCTGTCCCAAAAACTACAAAAAGTGAGCAGAGCAGCGATTCTCCCGTTATTGGAGCATCGCTGCTCTGCGTTTTTGGTCATTGGTGGCTTGCTTCAGCAGATTATGAGTAAGCAAAAGCCAACCGATCTCAAGCGTCACTTTTTCCATGCCGCGAAGCAGAAAGCGCCGGAAGTCCCAGTTATTCTTCAGTTGTCCAAATACACTTTCCGGTTCCGTCATGACGTTTCCGAATTGCCTGAATCTTATCCTTTTTCAGGTAGGCGTAGTTTTCTTAACTGCCGTAGCCTGCATCCGCAATCACCGTTCTGGGAAATTCCCCACGATCTGCCGCGCCTTTTCCATGACGGTATCGTCAAGCCGATTAACGGCTGCGTTAATGAGCGCGATCGAGGAGGTTTTCTGGAATGTCTTCTTCCAAGTCCATTGGCAAGCAAAGTTGGTCCATGGACTATTGAATGTACAAAGAAATCGCTCCTTTTGGTAAAGCGGAAGCGTTCGCCTTGGTCTCCGGATTTTCACCGCTAAGGGAAATGAAAAAAATCTGGAGAGCACAGCGATTGGAACAACGGTCCGTTCTCGGAGCATCGCACGTTGAACCTACTCAAAAAAACCAAGGCTGCCTTTTGGGACAGCCCTTATTGAGGTGAGAAACTGCTCCTATTTATTTACTTAAGCCTTTATAGATCCGGGTCTGGTCCGTATAATAAGGATGGGAAAGGAGACCCTTGCCTATCATTAAGGGAAGTATATTTATGGATCAATAGGAGGTATAAAGACTGATGAGGCCTGAAACAAGCGCAAACCCGCCGAGCCTTTTCCGTAACCGGTTCCTGCAGACAATTCTTTTATCAAGCGTGCTGCTGCAGATTGGCATCTGGGTGCGTAATTTTGCTATTCTTCTCTATGTTGCAGACAGAACCAACAATGATCCCTACGCTATTTCCCTGATTAGCGTAGCTGAATTCGCGCCTATTTTTGTGTTTTCATTCATCGGAGGTACGTTTGCCGACCGGTGGCGGCCGAAGCGGACTATGATCTGGTGCGATTCACTATCCGCAGTATCGGTGTTCGCCGTTCTGATGAGCATTCACTTCGGTTCTTGGGAATCCGTGTACCTGGTCGCCTTCATCTCGGCTATTCTTTCCCAGTTCTCACAGCCTTCCAGCATGCGGTTATTTAAATACCATGTGCCTGAAGAACAGCTTCAGCAGGGCATGGCGCTCTTCCAATCGCTGATGGCCATCTTCATGGTGCTTGGGCCCATGCTGGGCACTTTCGTTTATAGCACCTTTGGCCTGGAAACCTCAATCGCTGTAATGGGTGTGGTTTTTCTGCTGTCTGCGCTCGTCCTTGTTCGTCTGCCCGAGGATCAGATGCAATCCCAAACGGTCAAGGTAAAAGGGCAATTCCGTAAAGATTTCATCGAAGGCTTTCGTTATGTCTGGCAGAGCCAGGTGCTGCGTATGCTCGGACTCGCATTTATTCTGGCTGGACTTTCGGTTGGAGTAGCCCAAGCGCTCAATCTGTTTATCGTAACAGAGCGGCTGGGCCGAAGTGAGGAGTTCCTGCAATATATGCTTATGGTGAATGGAGCAGCCATGCTGATCGGGGGAGGGATTGTAGCCGTCTTTGCCAAAAGAGTACCGCCCCAGCTTCTCCTGGCTATAGGCATGCTGACAGGCGCCGTTTGTACCACGATTGTCGGGTTTTCGACAAGCATTCCGCTCACGCTTAGCATCCAGTTTCTAAATGGGCTTGTTTTCCCTTGCATTCATATCGGGATCAGTACGATGATTCTGAAATGGTCACATACATCCATTGTCGGCCGGGTCAACGGAGTGCTGAATCCGATGTTTGTCGGGATGATGGTCGTTTCCATGTCCTTTGCCGGCGCGCTTAAGAACGCTTTTTCACTGAGTACGATCTTTAGCGGAGCAGGGATATTATTCCTCCTCGGCGCAATGGTGATGTTGCCGATCATGAATCAAAAAGCGCCGGATCATACCTCTGCTGCACAAGAAATATAATCTCACGGATAAAGATGGTGTACTTACTTTATTCCCTTCTGATATTGTGTGCAAGATGCGAAGCAGCATTCCCCTTATCGGAGAATCGCTGCTTCATTGACGTTTTACGGGTGCTGCATAAACAGTTCTTAATGGGCTGTAATGCCTGTCAGGGTTCAACCTACTCCTTAACGGCACCAAGCACGATACCCTTGACGAAAAAGCGCTGGAGAAAAGGATAGACCAGCAGGATGGGCAGCATGGCGATGAAAATCTGCGCGGATTTGACGCTCCGGTTGGAGAGCGTTTGCAGATCCTCGAAGCGGATACCGGTCTTGCTGAAGTCCTGCACAACGACGATGGTCTGCAGCAGCGTGGCGAGGGGCCAGCGGTCGGGCGAGGTCATGTAGAGCATGCCGTCAAACCAGGCATTCCAATGGCCCACAAGGGTGAACAGGGACAGGGTGGCGATGGCCGGGAGCGATACGGGCAGATAAATTCTGGACATAATCTGGAAGGAGGTTGCACCGTCCATAATCGCGGCTTCATCCAAGTCTCGCGGCAATGCCCGGAAGAAATTCATCATCAGGATGATATTCCAGACATTGACCAGACCCGGGAGGATGAAGATCCAGAAGGAATTGATCAGGTTGATCTTCTCCATCAGGATATAATGCGGGACCAGCCCGGCGTCAAAGATCATAATAATTAGAAAGAACCATACATAGAAGCTGCGTCCGCGGAATTCCTTGGAATTCCGCGAGAGGGGGAAGGCGGCCAGCACCGTTACGCACATGGCCAGTACCGTGCCGACAGCGCTTCGCAGCACCGAGATTCGAAGTGCCGACAGGAAATTACTATTCTCGAAGGTACGCAGATATCCATCCAAAGAGAAATCCACGGGGATCAGTCCGACAAGGTTGGAATCTGCTGCCGATTTGCCGCTGAGGGACACCGCAAAGATATGAAGCAGCGGCAGCACACAGACCACGGAAATCAACACAAGGAAAGCGATATTGAACAGATAGAATACGCGGTAGGTGGGGTTTTTATGGTACATGAGGCCTTTCCTCCTTCAAATTGACAAGCATCTCAGAAAATCCGGTAATTTGCCCACTTGTAGGCTGAATAGTAGCCTCCTCCAATCATGATGAAGCCGATCACCGACTTGAACAGGCCGACGGCGGTGGACAGGCTATATTGGCCTTCCTGGAAGGAACGGTAGACATACGTATCGATAATATCGCCCTTGTCCAGCACCAGGGAATTGATCAGATTATAGATCTGGTCGAAGTTGGCGTTCAGCATATTACCCAGCGACAAGGTGAAGACCACAACGATGATCGGCAGCATCGAGGGGAGCGTAATGTAGAGAGTCTGCTTCATACGGCCCGCCCCGTCAATCTCTGCCGCTTCGTAGAGCGCGGGATTGATGCCGGACAGTGAAGCCAGGAAGACGATGGCGCTGAAGCCGAATTCCTTCCACAGGTCGCTTAGAATAACGGTGAAGCGGAACCAGTTCCCTTCACTGAGGAACATCACGGGCTGCATGTGGAAGAAGCTGAGCAGCTGGTTCACAATTCCTTCCAGGGACAAGAGATCAAGGAGAATGCCGCCCAGAATCACCCATGACATGAAATGGGGCAGATAGACCAGGGTTTGAACCGAACGCTTAAGCCCCGTCTGGCGGATTTCGTTGAGCAGAAGGGCGAATATCACCGGAACTACGAGCCCGAAGGCGATTTTGAGACAGGAGATAATCAGTGTGTTGAGAATGACCTGCCGGGAATCATGCATCGAGAAAATCAGCTCGAAATTGCTCCAGCCCACCCATGAAGAGCCGGAAATGCCCTGCCAGGGCTTGAAGTCCTGAAAAGCGATGATGATGCCCGGCATAGGGGCATATTTGAATATCAGCGCGATGATGACGGCTGGCACCAGCATAAGATGCAGCCTCCATGTGGCGGCAAACTGCCTGGCTATCGTGCCGGTTCCGGGATTGGCCTTGGGAGCGGCATTGGCCGCCATATCTGTGCCTGGCTTCATACGGGTCTCCTCCTAAATGTCCGCCGCTTGCGGATTCTACCACCATATTAGGCTTGACAATCCTGAACTGTACAGATATAGATATTTAAGGTAACTGTCAATTTGTTAAGGGGGTGCTGCCATGCGGGGATACCGGCCGGTATTTGTCAAAATCACTGCCGTTATTTTTATGCTGATTTTGCCAATGGCTCTGCTCTATACGTATTTCAGTGAGAAGAGTCTTGAAGTCATCGATGGACAGATTACAGATAACAACGAAAGCCGCTTGTTTTTCCTGAAGAATCAGATTGAGTCGAACATCGACCGCTTGTCCTTATCCTCCAGTGTGCTGACGAGAGATTCCTCCATTACGGATTTGCAGCTCAATCTGCTTACCGAGGATTATTATCAGACACTATACTACCAGACACAGGTCAAGGAAAAGCTGCAGCTGCAGAGCCTTTCCAGTAACTGGCGCAACGATCTGTCCGTCTATTTGCCGGAGAGCCGGCGACGTATATCCACAAATCCGGGTGACACGTTCGACATGAAGGAGATGAAGCTGTCTCCCGCGGGTGTATGGAGGCTGCATCCGGGCACCGGTGCGGTGAATCCGTATTATCAGATGTTCGTTTGGGACCCTTATCTTTCGCAGGAGCAGAACCAGGAGCCCGTTGCTGTATTCGAGGTACGGTTCACGGTCGACAATATCCGGCGGATGCTGGGTGACTACAAGCAGGATAATCCCGGCAAAGCTTTTCTGCTCACGGCTTACGGTACAGCTTACGGCGCGGCATCCGCAGACGATGCCGCCGCAAGGGAAACCGGGCGCCGGCTGCTCAAAGACCCGATGAAGGAATCCGGACACCGGAGCCTTGAAATCGGCGGGGAGGATACTTTTATCAGCTATGCATATCTGCCCTCCCTAGGCGCCTATCTGGTGGATTATGTCCCGCTTGATGTTATTCACGCACCGATTGTGCAGAGCCGGAAAATGTTCTATCTCAGCTTTGTTGTTTTGGCCCTGCTGGCGCTTATTGCCTCTTATCTGCTTTACCAGCATGTGCAGAAGCCGGTGTCAGAGGTGGTTAAGGGCTTGCGGAGCTTTGAGCGGGGCAATTATTCCTTTCGCATAAGAAAGCGCTTTAATAACGAATTTGACTACATGCGCCTGCGGTTCAATGAGATGGCCGAGCAGACCCAGCATTTGATCAATGACGTCTATGAGGAGCAGAACCGTTCAAGGCTCGCAACACTGAAGCAGCTGCAGTCCCAGATTCATCCCCACTTTCTGTACAATTGCCTCTCCTTCATCGCCGCCTGCGCCAAGGCAGGGGAAACGGAAACGATCCGGGAGATGGTCTATCATCTGGGTGATTATTACCGCTATACGACACGGGTGGAGAACCAGCGTCCGCTCCTGGAGGAAGAGGTACAACAGGCCAGGAACTATCTGCATATCTACGCCTTCAGACTGGAGCGTCTGGATTTCGGGCTGAATATTCCGATGGAAATGCTGGCTGAGCCAGTCCCCCGGTTGTTTCTGCAGCCTGTAGTGGAGAATGCCATTATCCATGGTGTGGAGCCGCAGCCGGGAGCGGGAACGATACAGGTCACAGGTGTACAAGAAGGGGAGTATAATCTGCTGCAGGTTGAGGACAGCGGGGCGGGCATGACGGAGGAGAAGATCGCCGGCTATATGAAAGAGCTGGAGCTGCCCATGAATGAGCAGACAGGCTGCGGCCTGTGGAATGTCAATCAGCGTCTGAAGCAGCAGTACGGTCCGGGGTCCGGCATCAGGCTGGACGCCTCGCCGGGTCTCGGCGGTTTACGGGTCAGCCTGCGCTGGAAAAGGGAACATGAAGGAGGACAGCCAAGTGAAAATGCAGCTGATGCTCGTCGATGACGAGCCGATGATTCTTAAGAGCATGGTCCAGAATGACTGGGCTTCCGCCGGTGTGGAGCATGTGTATCAGGCAGCATCCGGTCTGGAGGCGGCAGAGCTGCTGAAGCATCATCCGGTCGATATTGTGGTCACGGATATCCGCATGCCCGGGATGGATGGTTTGGCCTTATGCAAGCATGTGCATGAGCATTATCCAAGAACCCGCTGTGTGCTGCTGTCAGGCTTCGGCGAATTTGAATACGCCCGGCAGGCGATTGAGCACCGGACGGTAGGCTATCTGCTGAAGCCGGTCAAGGATGAAGAGCTGCTTGCTGAGGTGAAGCGGGTTGCCGCCGGCCTCCGCACGGAATGGGAGCAGATTGCTTCCCAGGAACGGGCGCGGCGGACCTTGCACCAGCATATGCCGATGCTGCGGTCGGGATTTCTGAATGATCTGCTGTCAGGCCAGCTGCCGGAGAATGGAGCGTTAGCCGAGCGGTTGAAGGAGTACCAGCTCCCCTTCCATGCGGAGGATTCGCTGCTGCTGGTGATGGTGCGGCCCGAGAAGGTATTCGGCAGCGGAGAAGAACCGGATGCCCTGCTGTTTGAATATGCGGTGCGGAATATTGCCGCAGAGATTCTGGAGCCGCACTGTAATGTCTGGCATTGCCGCGATGCCTATGGCTATCTCATCTTTGCGCTGCGCAGCCGGGAGCAACCGCATGAGATGGGTGAAATGGAGGTGAAAACTCTGCATACACAGGCACATGAACTGCAGCTGAAGGTGTCCGGCCTGCTCAAGGGGCAGGTCTCGCTTTTGCTGAGTGAACCGCTGCGATTCCCCATGGAGCTGGCGCAGGTCTACCGCAAGTCGCTGAACGAATTCCGGAAAATCCCGCGCAGTGAGCAGGAATTCCTGGCTATAGCGGGCAGCAACCGGACGGTTGAACGCAGCTTGACCTCACTCTATGCGCCGCCGGCATTCCTGCGGCTGATGGAGGGAGGCCGTTGGGATGAAGTACGCAGCAAGCTGGCCGCCATTGTCCGCGAAATGGAGGAGAAGCTGCTCGATTCCGAAGAGCATCTGGCCGAGCTGTACCATACGCTGGTGAGCGCTTTCCTGGCCATTGCCCACCAGCAGGGAAAGACCCTCATGGAGGCGACATCCGGGAAGGGAGAGATTGGTGAATCAGCCCGGATTATGCGCAGTGCCGGCACCATTGCGGACTGGGCGGAAGAGATATTGTCCTGTCTTGCGCAGTCGGAGAATGCGGAATACAACGATCACAAGCGCCAGCTGCTGGCGAGAATCCACCGCTTCATTGAGGAGAATCTTGCCCGGGATGTCTCCCTGCAGAGCAT
Organism: Paenibacillus sp. FSL R10-2771; assembly: GCF_038000205.1. Taxonomy (NCBI): domain Bacteria; kingdom Bacillati; phylum Bacillota; class Bacilli; order Caryophanales; family Paenibacillaceae; genus Paenibacillus; species Paenibacillus sp. FSL R10-2771. The sequence goes on along the minus strand of NZ_JBBOBM010000001.1, from coordinate 3,159,137 downwards.
TGCCGACCACGTGAAGCTCCATGCGGTATATCTGTCCTCCATGTATAAGCAGGAGACGGGCGAGAATCTGAGTGATTACATTATGCGTTACCGGATGGAGCAGGCGGCGGTGCTGCTGCGCTCTACGGAGATCCGGATTTATGAGCTGGCCGCCCGGCTGGGCTTCCAGAATCCTCCGTACTTCAGCAAGCTGTTCAAGAACTATTACGGGATCACACCGCAGGAATACCGGGAACGCCTGCTGTAACAATGCTTAAGAATTTAGCATATCACCTTAAATCTTTCTCTCTTACTCCCGTGAAAGCGTTGTAATAAGATGAATGCGTCAGAGATTACAGGAACACAGGGAGGCACTTGCATGAAGAGGACAAAAAAAAGGTTCGCGCTGCTATTGTCGGCAACGCTGCTGCTGTCGCTGCCCACAGCTTGTTCACCGAGCAGCAGCAACGGGGCTGCCGGCACAGCACCGCCGGTATCCGCCCAGCCGTCTGCGCCTGCGGAGGCGGAGGGAGACGCTGCCCGGATTGAAGGGATCAGGGATGGAACATACCGCTTCGAAACTCCGGTCACCATCACTACCGTTACAGCCACGGATTCCAGCTTCAAGTACAAAAACGGGGAGACACTGAGCGACAATGTGCATACCCGTTGGGCGAAGGAGCAGCTGGGGATTGATATCCAGCATCTGTGGGAGGTGCCCGGCGAGCAGTTCGCCACCAAGATGCGGCTGATGCTGACAGCCAAGCAGGAGCTGCCGGATGTCGTCACAACGATGGATATCGGACTGATGAATGAGCTGATCGAATCCGGAGCCTACAAGGATGTTTCAGCGGATTTCGACAAGTATGCCTCGGACCGTGTGAAGGAGATCTTCAGCTCCCACCCGCTGATCTGGAGCCAGGTTACCTTCGAGGGTAAGCATATGGGCCTGCCTTACTTCGCCAATGCCGGTAACGATAATGCTGTCATGTGGGTCCGCCAGGATTGGCTGGACGAACTGGGGATGCAGGCTCCATCAACCTTTGAGGAGCTGGAGGCCTTCATGCAGGCGCTGCTTGATAAGAAGCCGGGCAATACGGATTCCATCATTCCGCTGGGCGTGAGTCTCGGCTCGGGCGGCGGCCACCCGAATCCGCTGGCAGGCTGGCTCGGGGAGAGCACCTGGATCTTCGGGCCGTTCGGAACCGTTCCTTACCAGTGGAACCAGGGCGCGGACGGTAAGCTGGTGCACGGTTCGACCGTACCGGAGATGAAGAAAGGCCTTGAGGTAATGCGGAACTGGTACCAGAAGGGCTATATCTCCAAGGAGGCCGGGCTGCACGATGAGAACAAGCTCGCCGAGCTGATTGGCCAGGGACGGGTAGGGGTTGTGGTGGCTCCATATTGGCTGGGCAGCTGGCCGGTTCCGGACCTGCAGAAGAACGTGCCGGGAGCGACAATGAAGCCGTACCCCATTCCCGCTGAGAATGGCAAGGCGGGAGCGCGGGATACCACGTTCCTGAAGGGAGGGATGCTCGTAAGGGAAGGCTTTGAGCATACCGATGCTCTGTTCCTGTATCTTAACCGTCTGTTCGCCGGAGTGGACAAAGAACCAGGCAGCGAATTCGAGCACGGCTGGGCCGAAGACTATGACTATACCCTCAAGGCGGACGGAACAGTCTCCACAGTTAGCGAGGATATCCCCGGAGGCTCGGTAGGGGTCTACAAATACTTCCTGTATGAGCCAAAGGACCCGTTCAGTGTGCTGCAGCAATCCGCAGACAAAGGGGATTTGCTGGAACAGGGAAATCTTACAGACGCTGAAGCTGCGGCTCTTGGCAATCCCGATATTCTGAAGGCGGCGCAGATCGTCGTCGATGGATGGGCCAAGGACAGCTACTGGGCGCCCAAGTTCCTGGGTGCCAGTACACCGGCGATGCAGTCCAAGGGAGGCATCACGACGAAGCTTGAAGGAGAGGCGATCATGGCGATCATCTACGGCCGCAAGCCGCTGGAGGATTTCGATACATTCGTCAAGGAATGGTACAGCATTGGCGGAGAGCAGATGACGAAGGAAGCCAATGAATGGTTTGACAGCACGAAGTGACGGCGAACCCAGCAGGAGTTATCCGGGCTAAAGCTGCCTGCTGCAGGAGTCTAGCCGGAAGGAGGAGGAGAAACGGACGGGAAGCCGGGATCATCTCCTCCTTTTTGCTTGTTTGGACAATAGGCAACTTATCTATACCTGCAAAGGAAGAAGGAAAGAGGCTATGAAGTGGACAAAAAGCAGAGCCGCCGCAGCTTCGGGTGTCCCGCTGTGTCTGGCCGTTATCCTGCTGTTAAGCGGAGGCGGAGTCCCGGAAAGGCTCGTTGGGCCTGAGGGAAAGGAGAATGCTTCCGCCAAGGCCCAGCGCATAACGGAGCGGATGGCAACGGACCCCGAGGTGGCACGGATCAACGGGTATGCAGTGACCGCGGCGGAACTGAAGTATGCGATGGGACTCCAGCGCACGCAGGTGATTGAGTACTTCCGGGATACTTACAACCAGGCTTATGAAGGGAACTTCTGGGAGCTGGAGATTGGCGGGGAGAATCCGCTGGAGATGCTCAAGCGTGAGGCGCTTACCTCCTGGACTCGAAGCCGGATTCTGCTGGAGATGGGTCATGAAGAAGGGCTTGTTGACAGCACGGACTTTGGCGGGCTGCTCTCTGAGATGGAACGCGAGAACAAACGGCGGGCTCAGGCTGCTGTTGCCGGGATAGCGGTGTTTGGTCCGGCCGAGCTGGATGAAGGCAGCTTCATTCCCTACTATTTGAGCAATCTGGAGGTTGCGCTTCGGGAGAGGATGACAGTGCCTGGGGAACACGGACGGGATGATGAACCGGCACGGGAGGATCAGGTTAGCAGCATTCCTGAGGAACAGGAGCTTACGTTTACCCGCATTTCCATAGCATACCGGAGCAAAGGGCAAGGTGTAGCGGATAACAAGCCGGGAACACAACAGCTTCTGTCTGAGGTGCGTCAGTTGCTTCTTGAGGGCAGAAGCCCGGAAGAGGCGATTTCAGAACTGAGAAATGATAACGCTTCCTTTCCTGACTTGACTCTTAGCAGTGAAAGTCTGGACAGCGCAAACGCCAGAGTGTATTTCCGCGAGCAGGGCCAGCTGTACGCCTGGCTGACCGGTGAGCGGGAGTCCGGCGAGATCAGCCCGGTCATGGATGAAGGCTTCACAGGGGAATGGGTAATGGCGGTGCTTGGCGATGTAAAACCGCAGAAGCCAGAAACAGTAGCGGAGGAGCGGAAAGGGAAAGCGGCGGCGGAGACAGGCTTCGGGCGGAAACTGGAGCAGCGAATCCGTTCCGCCCGGATTGAGCTAACGGAGCCGGGATATTCCGGCCTGCAAATGCAGTAGCATACCATTCATATCGGGAGGTTTAAGACAAGATGACAAGAAGACCATGGCATCAGATGAACAAGCTGATTTTGACGGCAATCCTGATTCTGGCATCTGTACTGTCTGTATTAGTCCCGTCAACGGTCCGTGCAGACGGTACATCCTATTATGTCGATTCGGCAGGGGGCAGCGACAGCAACACAGGCAGCTCCGATGCCCAGGCCTGGAAGACCCTGGACAAAGTGAACGCCACAGTTTTTCAGCCTGGGGACCGCATTCTGTTCAAGGCGGGCGGAGTCTGGACGGGGACGCTGTCACCCCAGGGCTCCGGCAGCGAAGGCAGCCCGATTCAGATTGACCGGTACAGCGAAGGGGCCAAGCCGTTGATTGCAGGTGGTGGTGCCGCCGCTGCCGTATATTTCTACAATCAGGAGCAGTGGGAGGTCCGTAATCTCGAGATTACAAATAATGCAGCCAGTCCGGGCGAGCGCAGAGGCATTCATGTCAGCGGCAGCAGCGGCAGCTGGACCAATCCCAAGGTCTATAAGCATTTCGTGTTCGAGAATCTCGATATCCATCAGGTCAAAGGGACAACAGCCACCGATTATGTGCATAACGGCGGAATTATCGTCTGGGGTCCGGACTGGGATCTTCATGTGTCGGACGTGGTCATCAAGAATAACCGCATCTATTCGCTCGACAGTGTAGGAATCTATCTGAATGGAGCACAGCGTACCTACTCCACCGGTCTTAAGGTGCAGAATAATGTCATTAACGATGTGGCTGCCGACGGGGCGGTTGTGCTCAATACGACGGGCGGGGTCATCGAGCATAATGTGGTGTACGATACCCATGTCCGAGCGTCCGGGTATCATGTGCCGCTGTGGGTATGGGGCACGAAGGATGCGGTCATCCAGTTCAATGAAGTGTACAACACCGCCCCCGGCGGCGACGCGATGGCCTACGATGCGGATTATAACAGTGACGGCACTATTATCCAGTACAACTACAGTCACCATAATGCAGGGGGGATGGTACTGGTCGTCAATGACGGGACAGCTGCCTCCAATTACAATACCAATGCGGTCGTCCGCTATAATATCAGCGAGAATGACGGCGGGGCGGTGTTCAATCTGAACGGCCCGGTCAGCGGCGCGAAGTTCTATAATAATACGGTCTATCTGCCGCTCACTTCCAGCACTAAGGTGGTCAATTACGGCTTTTGGGATGGCTATGCTTCAAATACGGCCTTTTACAACAACCTGATCTATAATCTGGGCACCGGGGGATATCAGTTCGGCTCCAGCACCGGAAACATATTCGATAATAATCTGTTCTATGGCAACCATCCATCCAGCGAACCGGCTGACCCGCACAAAATCACCGCTGATCCGAAGCTCGCTTCTCCAGGCTCAGGCGGCATTGGACGCGGCACGCTGGCGGGCTATCAGCTGCTGAATACCTCTCCGGCCATTGGCAGCGGCAGAATCATCAGCGGCAACGGCGGAAGTGATTATTTCGGCAACCCTGTTCCGGCAGGCACTGCTCCCAATATTGGGGCATACCAGGGAGCGGGGCTGGATCCGAACAATCTGCCTCCACTGCCGCAGCCGCCTTCCCAGAATAATCTGCTGCTTAATCCGGGGTTTGAGACAGGTGATTTCAGCAACTGGCCGCTCCATTACAATGGAGCTTCTATCGTGAATACCGGAGCGCACAACGGTGCCTACGCTGCGGCACTTACCGGCAACTATGCCGGAATGGAGCAGAACATTGGCGGACTGCATCCGAACACCATGTATAAGCTGTACGCTTATGGCGCAGCCAGCGGCGGCGGCTCAGCCGTATTCGGAGTGAAGAACCACGGCAACGCCGAACAGAGTGTCTATATGACTGCAGCGGCTTATACCCGCAAGGAAATTACATTTACGACAGGGGCCTCCAGCACCAGCGCTACAATTTTTCTGTACAAAGCCGGAGGGGCGGGACAAGTGACGTTCGACGATCTGGAATTGATTCAATTCAGCGCATCTCCTGCCGGTCCCGCCGAACCGGTGTTCACCGAAGGCGGAAGTGACGAATTCGCCGGGCCGGATCTGGACGGTCAGTGGACTTGGGTACGTGAGAACAGCGCAGCCTGGTCGCTGACGGCTAATCCCGGCTCTATGCGGATTACTGCCGAGAACGGAGAAATCGCAGAGGGGTCTGCAACGGCCAAGAATCTTCTGCTCACCGGAGCGCCTGAAGGGGACTGGACCTTAGAGACTAAGCTGACGGGATTACCGGCGTCCCCATGGGCCCAGGGCGGACTGATTGTCTATGAGAGCGATGCGACCTTCGTCCGGATTACCCGGATGTACGGCACCGGCAACGAATTCCAGTTCACTGCGCAAAAAGACACCGTGCGGCAGCATGTCGAAACTGCCGATACCCTGGGATCGGCGGTATACCTTAGACTCGTAAAGACGGGCAATACGTACAGCGGCTTCTATTCCGCTGACGGTGTGAGCTACCAGCAGGCCGGAGCGGATCAGACAGTGGAAATTGCGGAGCCTAAGATCGGCCTGTTCACGGGAGGCGGTACAGGATTTACGGCGAACTATGATTATTTCCGGTTCATTCCCGTGGAGACCGAACCGGAACCGGAGCCGGTCAACCTGCTGCAGAATCCCGGCTTCGAGATCGGTGATTTCACCGGCTGGGCAGTCCATTATAATGGTGCTGCGATCTCAGACACTGCCCCGTATACAGGGAACTATGCTGCCCGGCTGAGCGGGCAGGCTTCAGGCATGGAGCAGACGGTCTCCAGCCTGCTTCCGGACACGACCTACAGGCTGTCCGGCTTAGGACAAAGTGCAGACGGTGGTGTAGCGGTATTTGGGGTCAAGAATTACGGCGGCACATTCACGGATGCCTGGGGCTTCGAGCAGGGCACAGGATATGTGCACAAAGAAATTGAATTCACAACAGGAAGCGCCAACACCAGCGCCACGATTTATCTGTATAAAGGCAGCGCCGCCGGTGAAGTCCATTTCGACGACCTGGTGCTGTCGGCGGTGCAGCAGTAGAAGCCAAGGTAACACAATAGATCAATAACCGTATTGAAGCGGTGAAGTGGATTACGATAATTCCGGTATAACCGGCAATCAAAAGGGACGGTTCTTCGAGTCACTTCAGTGACTTAAAGGACCGCTCTTTTTTTAAAAAAACGAGGCTAACAAACCGAAAGTGGAGACAATCTATCATAATTTTATTTAACACCGGCTTTCAGTTTATTACTCAGTATGGATCAACTTTATATTAGGATTAATCATTGGATTGATGGAAGCGCTGCTATATACTTTCATTGTAAAATCAATGTCAGTATATTAAGGGGCTGCAGCAATGAGAGAACTTAAGGGTAAGCATGTCGTTCTTCATGATAATGATCTGACACGCAGGGAGGAAGCAAACCGGCGGTATTTAATGAAACTGACGAATGATAATCTCCTGTTTAACTATAAAGTAGAAGCGGGAAGATATCATGGCAGAGATATTCCAGAGGATGCACATGGGGGATGGGAGACGCCAGTCTGTCAGATCCGGGGACATTTTCTTGGACATTGGCTGTCTGCGGCAGCTATGCGGTTTCATGAGACTGGCGATCTGGAACTCAAGCTCAAAGCGGATCTCATCCTGGACGAGCTTGCCGAATGCCAGAAGGACAACGGTGGACAATGGGCAGCGCCTATTCCGGAGAAATATTTACACTGGGTTGCTCAAGGTAAAGCGATATGGGCTCCGCAGTATAATATCCATAAGTTATTTATGGGACTGGTGGATATGTACCAATTCACCGGCAGTCAACAAGCGCTCGAGGTGGCCGATCGTTTTGCAGACTGGTTCGTCACATGGAGCACTACCTTCACCAGAGAGAAATTCGATGACATTCTGGACATGGAGACAGGCGGGATGCTTGAGGCTTGGGCGGACCTGCTCCATATTACAGGGAATGCTAAATACAAGACCTTGCTGGAGCGTTATTACCGCAGCAGACTTTTCCGCCCGTTACTGGAGAACAAAGACCCTTTGACCAACATGCATGCCAACACCACCATTCCTGAAGTACTCGGCTGTGCCAGAGCTTACGAGGTCACCGGCGAACAACGCTGGATGGACATTGTCACTGCCTACTGGAAATGTGCGGTTACGGAGAGAGGCACTCTGGCAACTGGCGGAAATACGGCAGGCGAAGTGTGGATGCCCAAAATGAAGATCAAAGCACGCCTCGGGGATAAGAATCAGGAGCACTGTACGGTTTATAATATGATTCGTCTGGCAGAGTTTCTTTTCCGGCATACATCAGATCCGGCATATGCGCAGTATATTGAATATAATCTGTACAACGGTATTATGGCTCAAGCCTACTACCAGGAATATCATCTGACCGGCAACCGGCACGACAATCCCGGAACAGGGCTGCTTACCTATTTTCTGCCGATGAAGGCAGGCTTACGGAAGGATTGGAGTTCGGAGACCGATAGCTTCTTCTGCTGCCACGGAACGATGGTACAAGCCAATGCAGCATTGAACAGAGGCATTTATTATCAGAATCACAACGATGTCTATGTATGCCAGTATTTCCATTCAGAGCTGACCACAGAGATCAATGGAGAGAATGTCCGCATTCATCAATCTCAGGATCATATGAGCGGAAGCATGCTGAACTCTTCGAATACCGCAGGACAGCAGGAATTGAATGAGGTTACAGCGCTTCACGAGAATCTGCCGAATTATAAAAAGTATGATTTCGTTGTCCATACCGGCTCTGCCCAAGCGTTTGCCCTCCATTTGCGCATACCGGACTGGATCCTGTCGGAAGCCGTCATCTATGTGAACGATCAGCTTCACGGGAAATCTGCGGATCATAGTGCATTCTATACCCTGCTGCGAAATTGGAGGGACGGCGATCGAGTCAGTATCATTCTGCCTGTCGGGATCCGCTTCATTCCTCTGCCGGACGACGAACAGACAGGTGCGTTTCGTTTTGGTCCTGAAGTTCTGGCTGGGATTTGTGAGAATGAGAGGATTCTCTTTACACAGCTAGATGATGTTGCCTCTGAGTTGATCATGGAAAATGAACGGGAGTGGGGCAGCTGGCGCTATTTCTTCAAGACGGCCAATCAGGACCCGGGAATTCAGCTGAGAAGAATTCGCGATATCGGTTATGAACCCTATCAAGTGTACTTCACGGTAAAAAAAGCTTAGTCGCTTATTGTTGAAATAACCACCTGCGTAAGTTATAGTGGCTGACCATCATTATAGGCTGCTTGAAAGGATGCCATGATTAGTGGCATCTTTTTGCGCTGCAGATTGGCCATATGAGTCAGCAGCAGCCCGTTCGTACCATAGTATCTTAAAGTCACCCTGCCCTCAAACCGCATAGAATTCTATATTTTGGAATGTTAGACTTCTTGGTAAGCACTGAAGATATAAATGTTGATCGGGAGGATTGTTGTCTGAAATATAAGAATAATCCTGCTGAGCTGCTTGAAAGGGGTGAAATACTGTTTTTGTACATAAAAAATATTTGTAGAATAGGAGAGAATAAAATGATTGATTTATTACAGTTACAAAAAAGAGTTTATCAGAATAAAGTTGCGAAAGGATTTAATGTTACAGATATTTTCCAGGAATTCTGTTTCATATATGGTGAATTGTCAGAGGCTTGCGAAGCTTATCTGAAAAAGAAAGACGATTTGGGGGAAGAACTGGCTGATGTTGCACTCTACTTAATAGGACTTTCGGAGCTTCTGGGAATTAACCTGGAAGAAGAGATCATACATAAAATGGAGAAAAACGAAAAAAGAATATACGAGAATAAAGATGGTGTGCTTACAAAAGTAAAAGAATAATATATAGATTTCATGCAATATGGTTTTAAGCAGTTGATCGATCCCTTTTACACCAAACAGGCCAATGATCTTGAGGATCATTGGCCTGTTATTCTGTTCTTAGTAGACGCCTACCGCATTGTAAGCTTTGGTTACGGCAGTTACTTGAGCCGAGCCTGCTCCAAACAATTCCGTAGCCGATTGAATGATTGCTGTGCGTGCAGCAGAGAAGTTGGATGAGGTCGTAAGGTAATATACAAGTGCATTGTAATAGATTTGAACGGCATCCTCACGGCCGATACCTGTGACCGTTACACCGTTAAACGTACCGCCTTGGGCAGCCAGATAGAAAGCTTTGTTATTAATCCCGCTGTTCGTATGCACACCGCCTTCATCACCGGTACCGGTATAGCGGTCGCTGTATTTGTCAGGCTGTCCGTACAATGGGGGATTAGCCAGTGAGCGGAGTGCGTCACCCGCTACACCCGGTGTATATACTTTATCGCCGATCAGCCAGTTCGCACCTTCAATTGAATTTCCGATAATGTCGGAGAAGGACTCATTCAGTGCCCCTGGTTCTCCATAGTATTCAAGATTGGATGTTTTCTCAGTTACACCATGCGTCAGCTCGTGGCCCACAACATCCAAGTCACCGGACAGCAGTGTAAAGGTAGATCCATCTCCATCACCGAAAACAATTTGCGCACCGTTCCAAAAAGCGTTGTTATAGGAAGTATAGTAATGGACGGTGGAACGGATCTGCAGTCCGTTGTTGTCCAGGCTGTTGCGGCCGAAATGCTGGAGATAATAATCATAGGTTCTTTCAGCATACGTGTGGGCATCAACCGCGGCTTTGTCTGTCCAGACATTGTTGGTGCTGGTTAAGAGCGTCCCCGGAAGAGAGGTCTTGTTTTTAGCGGTATACGTCACAATGCCCTTGCCGCGGGTACTGTCATAGAGCTGATAGGTAGAACCCGAGAGGCGTGTCTCGAACGTTTTGGTATCTCCAAACACTCCAGTACCCGTACCCGTCAGGTTCTCTAAAATATTATATTTGAACAGTACGCTGCCATTCTCCGCAGAAATGAAGTACCGTATCCGCAAAGGCTCGGGCTCCAGAACATTCACTTCCGTTTTATAGGCTAATTTAGGTTCTCCGTCAACAATGAAATAATATAAATCCGCTGTAGGAGTAACTTGCGGCTCACCAAGCGGTCCATGTTCCAGCGTGGCATCCTGCTCGGCTGCCAGAATGGCATCTGCTCCGGAAATGGTTTGGAGCTGAATCAGCGGCTGCGGAATCGTCTGGTAAACATCTTCAACTACGCTTCCCAGCAGGGAGGTAACGTTGCCGGCTTTGTCGATATGCAGAGTTTGATCAGCTCCATATACCGGTATCCCCGAGATATACTGGCTTAACCGGTAGTGCTGGCTGCCGGTCTTGCTGTTTGTATTTTGCTCTGAAATTTTGAATTTTCCCCGAATATCCTCTTTAGCCGAAAGATGCAGGTTACCTTTCACACTTTCAAGATATCCCCATACTTTGTCCTCAGAAGCGGAGCCAGCAGGAGCTTTCCAGGATTGGTCCGTAATCGAAATAGGGGACGAGCCTGAGAAGAGTTCTACAGGATTATTGCGTTCATTGTTTTCAGCAGCAGTGCCCACCGAGGCAAAGGATCCAAGTGCTACAACACCTGCAAGAAGTGAAGCTACAGTCTTTTTCATAATTAATACTCCTCCGATCAAAATGGTTGGTTTTAAGTTATGCCGGGTTCTTGTAGACAACCTTTATCTAGCCTGTGTACTCAAGCTGCGATCTGGGGTGCAAGGACTTAGGCGGCGAACAACCTTAAATGTACGGAGGGAGAGAGTGTGGAGACGGCAAAACCCCTTTCACGAAAATTTACAACTACACCCTTGTTCACAGACCTCCAAAATGGATATAAATGAAAATAATGTAATTATAGTGGTTTTATTATATTTTGGAAATTGAATATCAACTGTGATAAGAATCACAATCAATGCAATAAATTTGATAAATGATAATTATGCAATAGCGAAGTTTAATACCCATACAGGAACAGGAATCTCTACAATATGTAATCAAATTTACTAATTCAATTAAAGGGAGCTTTGGATTAATAATTTTTTAAGTTTGTTGCAGAGGTATTACTTATAGTTGATCTGCTCCATCCACACCTGATCTTTATTTCTTTACAATAAGGATGTTAAAGGCTGGAAACTGCAGTTATTAAATGAATAATGGAGGTTGAACTATGAGAATCAGCAAAAAGGTTGTTGTAATCATTCTTACATGGGCGATGATTCTGTCGGTAGCATCAGTTGGTTTGCCCGCGAATGTAAACGCTTCATCGTTTTCCGGAGGCTTTTCCAAAGGCGCAGATATCAGCTGGCTGCCGCAAATGGAGGCTTTAGGCTATAAATTCTATAATGATAGTGGCCAAGAGGAGGACCTTTTACAAATACTTAAGGAGCACGGCATCGATTCCATCAGAATCAGGGCCTGGGTTAATCCGTCAGATGATCCGGCCAGTGGTCATAACAGCACACAAGAGGTTGTTGCACTGGCTTCCCGGGTAAGTGCCTACGGGTTCCGTGTGATGATTGATTTGCACTACAGCGACAGCTGGGCTGACCCTGGTCAACAGGTTACCCCTCAAGCCTGGAAGGAAGACAATATAGAACAGCTGAAGGCGCATGTCTCGCAGTACACTACGGAAGTGATGCAGGCGCTCAAAGATGCAAATGTAACACCGAAATGGGTGCAGATCGGAAATGAGATTAATAATGGAATGCTGCATCCTTTAGGAAGCTACAGTAATACAACCAACCTCGTTCAGTTGATCCAGGCCGGTTCACATGCTGCCAAGGCGGTGTTCCCGGATATTAAGGTCATCATCCATCGGGCCAGCGGAGCTGAAGCAGGGGTTGGACCATTTTTTGCCGGTCTGACAGCGGCCGGTCTTAAGGATACGGATTACGATATCATCGGCTTATCTTATTATCCTGATGCCATTTTCACCTCTACTATTAACGATCTCAGCAACAATATGAATGCGCTGGAAGCTAAATATGGCAAAGAAGTAATGATCGTTGAGGTTGGAGGTAATGCTTCAGAGGATGTTGATAGCGTATACAATATGCTCGTGGCCGTTCAGAATAAACTGAAGGCTGTTCCGGACAATAGGGGAACCGGTATCTTTTATTGGGAGCCTACCGGTGTATTGTTTGGCTATCCGTTATCGGTATGGAACATTGACGGCACACCGACATTGGCTATGGATGCCTTCATCGACGGTGCAGCCGAAATCAACCGCCATCCGGTTACCGCGGTGTCCTTAGATAAGCCTGTAGCCGCTATTGAAGTAGGCGGGACGGATAAATTAACTGCCATTTTCGATCCGTTGAATGCGACCTATAAAGGAGTAAGCTTTACAAGCTCTAAGCCGGAGGTTGTTAAAGTAGATCCTTATAGTGGAATACTTTCCGGGGTTACTGTCGGAAGTGCCACCGTGACCGCAGTTACCTATGACGGGGGATTCTCTGCATTCAGTGAGGTCACGGTAACTCCAAGTTCAAATTTGATACAGAATCCCGGGTTTGAAGATGAGTTGAACGCATGGGAGCTTTCAGGAGATACAAGTGCAGTCAATATTGAAAAAGATGCACATTCGGGGTCATCAGCCCTGCATTACTATAGTGCGACTCCTGCTGAATTCAGGACTTCGCAGACGATCACCGGTCTGGAGAATGGAACGTACACTTTGTCGGCCTGGGTATCCGGCGGGGGCGGTGAAGAGATTTCAGAAATTTTTGCCGGCAGCAGAACACAGCAGTTTACAAATACGGGATGGCAGAAATGGAGCAAGCCGGTTCTGGATCTTATTGAAGTTACGGATGGAACCCTCACCCTGGGCGCTCATCTTAAGCTTGCTGATGGACAGTGGGGGAATATCGACGATTTCGAGCTGATTAAGAAGGATACCAGCAAGCTGCTGGATTTGAGGGTGAACGGTGCTACGGTTAGCGGATTTGATCCGGCCGTTCAGGACTACAATGTTGTTCTGCCGTATGGCACAACTGCTTTGCCAGCCGTTGAGGCGGTTGCAGAACAAGGCATATCGGCAGAAATTACGCAAACGGCTGCGCTGCCTGGCAGTGCAACCGTTGTTGTCAAGGGAGATGTAGTGAGAACCTACACCCTTCACTTCACGGTGGATTCGAACCCTGTGGTTAATTTCGGCTTTGAGCAGGTGAATGAAGCGGGTCTGCCTGTTGGCTGGACCATTCCTGATCCTGCTGCCCTGACCGCGAGTTCGGATGGCCATACCGGTGCAAGATCACTGGGATTCTGGAAGGATTCCGCCTTTACACTGGATGCCTATCAGACGCTTACCGCTCTGGAGAATGGAATCTACACGCTGACGGCCTGGTCGCAGGGCGCCGGGGATGAGACGAAGAATCAGCTGTATGCCTTGAATGGCGAGAAGACCCTACTGAGCTCAAGCTTCGCGAACAAGGGCTGGAATGTATGGAACCAAGCGGTTGTTGGGAATATCAAGGTTACGGATGGAACACTGAAGATCGGGATTTCCCTTGAGGGGAATGCGAAGGACTGGGGCTCTTATGATGATATTGTGCTGGTTAAGACAGGTGACATTCCAGTAGAACCAACACCTACGCCAACGCCAACGCCTACACCTACATCATCACCAACGGCGATACCAACGGCGACACCAATACCAACACCAAGCCCAACAGCTGCCAGTGAAGATAACGAGTTGACTTCACCCGCGAGTGTCAGTATTGCAACCAGCACTCCGACGCCAATTCCGGCAGCCGTGATCTCTGGCACTGCTGCTGACGGCAGCACTACTTATAGTGTGAAGATCCAAGCAACGGCAGGCAAGGAAGCAGGAGCTGCCATCGTCAAGCTGGATTCCACTATAATCAGTGATCTGGTCGGCAAGGTCAAGCAAGCCGTAGCGGCCGGTCAAAAGGTTGTCATGGAGATTCAGATGAATCCGGAAACAGGCCAATCATCTGTTGATGTAGTTATAGCTACGGATGCTCTCAAGCAGTTAATGGAAGCCGCCGGGGCAGAGCTGAAGCTGAATACAGGCATTGCTGATATTACCTTTACGTCTAAAGCAGTAGCTGCAATTGGAAGTGCAGCAGCAGATAGCACAATCAGCATTAAGAAGCTTGCTTCATCAAGCTTGCCGGACAAAGCCCGGAGCAAGCTTGGAGACAGACCGGTTGTAGACTTCTCTGTAACAGCCGGAAATGCTGAAATTACTGCATTCAACGGTGAAACAGTTAAGATCAGTGTACCTTATACGCCAAAAGCAACTGAAAAGTCAAATGCCATTGTAGTGTATTATATCGATCAGACAGGAAACCTTCAGCTGGTTAATGGCGGCTACGATGCAGCAGCCGGAAAGGTTAATTTCCAGACCGCCCATTTTTCAAATTATGCTGTAGGGTATAACGAAATCAAATTCAATGATGTTGCACCGGGCAACTGGTATTCCAGCGCTGTCGATTACTTGGCAGCGAGAGAGGTGGTTAAGGGGGTAAGCAGCTCTGTGTTTGCACCTGTTGCCCAGGTGAAGCGGGCTGACTTTCTGATAATGGTCATGAATGCTTTCGGCATTAAGCCTGATGCAGATAGCGCCGATAACTTTGTGGATGCAGGGAACAAATACTACACAAGCTATCTCGGTACAGCCAAGAACCTGGGCTTGATTTCCGGTGTGGGCGGCAACTCTTTTATGCCGGAGGCCGTCATCAGCAGACAAGAGGCATCGGTAATTCTGTACAATATCATGAAGCAGCTGAACCGTCTGCCGGATGGCAGCAACGTTCAGAGCTACGACAGCTTTACAGATGTCAGTGCAGTAGCCGGATATGCCCAGACAGCAATGAAGCAGTTTGTGGAAGCGGGAATACTCACGGGCTTGGGCAAAGAGCTGAGTCCAGGGGCTGTCGCGACCCGGGCAGAGGCAGCACAGATTATATATAATTGCATTAAATAACAAGCTGAATAGCCGGCTGCCAGCAGATTCCTGGCGGCCGGCTATTTGTGTGAGTGGATAAGAATGGACCCGGTCTCAAAATCGATCCTTTATGAGGTTGATAATTAAGAACCTTAATGGGGCAGCAACAAAAACACAGGACAATTTTACCTGCTAAGTTATATAATATCAGAGGAAAGCACTTTGCTGTTTTGCTACCTGCAACCTAATCAGGAAATGTTCTAGCAAAATTGGTAGATGCTTTACTATTAATAATTAAGCGGGGATAAGGTTATATGAAACGAAAGAGTCTGATTTATTCGTTAATGCTAGCAATTATAGTATCGGTTGTATCCGGGAGTGGTAGTATTCATGCGGCTGCACGGAACATCACCGACATAGTTAAAGTGACCAAACCTGCAGAGATTAAAGTTGGGGAGTGGAAGTCCTACGAAATAGCCATCACTGACTGGACCGATGCAGACGTTACGGAACATGACTTCACTCCAATCTCTTCAGATGAGAATGTTGTCAAGGTCGTACGGAAAACGAATTGGGTTTCTGAACTCCATGCAATAAATAAAGGGATTGCCACCTTAACTGTCAATATTGGAGAAAAGTTTGAACCTTATGTATTCACTGTTCAAGTGGTGGATGAGTATACAGTCATTCCTGAACCAACTTCTGAGCCAACAAAGCCGGTAGTGATAAAGGAACCTACCCGCGAAGAAATCATGTTACAGGATTTGGAAGATTATTATGAACAGTTGCAGCCAATAGCAAGCTATGAAAATAAAGCCATAGATACGTTTATTCAAAATAGACACCTGAACGATTCAACAAGAAAGTCACTCTTTCTTACTTTAAACAATACTGTATTGCCCAATTATACTAAGTTTGTATCCGGGTTGAAAAACCTCAAAGCCAATAATGCAGAGTTGAAAGAAATACATAACTACTATCTGGCAGGAGCAAAACTCCAGCTGGAAGGGTTCACTATAATGCGGGATAGCCTGAAGACGACCAAAATAAATTATTCCAAATTCGAAACGGGTAACAAGAAGGTTATTGAAGGTGCTAAGCAATTGGACAAAGCCGGAATCCTTGTTGATAAGTATAAAAGTAAATATATCAAATAAATAATTCACTATACAGGTTGTATTTCGAATTACTGTGATATCGCGTGGACGAGACCGAGTAAACAAGGTCTCGTCTTTTTTAAAGAAAACTATATCTATTACTATCACTGCATCTTCCATCTGCCTGGCAAGAAGAGAAGGAATAGTGTAATTCACAAATATTATGCCGGGCTTCAACAAGTATGCACATCAGGCCCTTACGCTACAAAAGCGAATCTGTTATCTCTTGGTTATGGGGAGGTTTCAGATGAAGCAGCCGCGGATATATTACAGGATATCAAGTCCGAAACTGAGGTACGTAAAACTATCATAAAAGGAGATTAGCGATGAGGATTAAAAATCTGTTTGCAGGATTAGTATATGGATTCACTGCCAGCCTGGTAATTGGTTTCCTTATAGCAATTTTCGGAAACGGTGTTGCAGGAGGAGCAGGAAGTGATGGCTGGTTATGGTTTTTCTTAACTTTATGTGTTCCGTTATCCTTGTCGTTTGCTATATCCGGTTTTCAATTCCACCGTATCCAATTTAAAAGCGCCAAATTTGTGGTGTTATGTATGATCATCGCATTTATAAACGTGTTAATTATGGGGACAGCTGGTGCCATTATTGTTAGTGGTGAAACCTGGGGATATGAAACCGTTAACATTGAAGGTTATTTGCAATGGGGTCCTGTCTACGCTGTTCTTTTCCTCCCCTTATCTACACCTTTGGTAGCAGGACTTTTACTCGGATTACGAAAATCATTGAATATGATATAGGCGTGTTGATTCCCCAAATAAAGGGACAAAAAAGGCCGCCATTTCGGGTAATGGTAAGTACGACCAAACCAAACCGAAATGAGGCAACCTCATGAATAAATACCCCATTTTAGCCGTTTTCAAACAAGTATTAACACCGGAAGAAGTCCAAATTGTGACTGGACAAACCAAGGACTACGTGGACAGAGGAACCCAAATGACCGTCCAGTTGCTACTCGATTACTTGGTCCAAACCTGCTACCACAAATGGGACGGCTTCCGGCAAAGTGCCCGCTTTTATCGGAAAAGAAAGACGATTTGGGTGAAGAATTCGATTCCCAGCGCCAGAGCCCCGCATAATCCTGCATTGTCGCCAAGACCGGGCGGAACAATATAAGTATCCATGGTCCCCAGGATTTCCTGTGCCGATACATAACCATCCAGGGCCTTTCGGACTTCACTGCGGATCATTGGATACAGATGCTCCTGATGCATAACACCCCCACTCAAGATTATACACTTCGGTGACCACAGAAGAATTACGTCTGCAATGGCTTGGCCCAAATCACAGCTATCCAGTCCTTGAGCCGCGCCCCACTTTACCTCACCAAAAGCAGTTATATGTCCATACAAAGGGCTGGGATGCTCCATATTCAGCGGCCCAAACCGCAGATGAATTTGATGCCGCCTGCTTCAATCGCCCCAATGATCATATGATGTTTCCCTCCTGTTTGGTAAGGATAGACTTTCCCGTTAAATTATTGGTAAACGTTTTACGAAATTATTAATCAGTAAATGTAAATAAAATCAATAACCCCATTATAATAACGAATGTAACCGTTGACAATATAAAATAATATGATAATATGTGTTTGTAAAACGTTTTACCAATGGAGATGATGACAATGAAAAAAGTATTCTACAGACCTGCGAATGGCTGGGTAGGAGACGTAATTCCGTTTTATGACCAAGGGGAGTACAAGCTTTATTATCTTCACGATGAGAGAGTGGGGGGGGATTATGGCAACCATACCTCATGGAATTTGGCGGCCACTGGAAATGGGCTTGATTTTGAGGATTACGGAGAGGTTTTGCCAAATGGCAATGAGACTGAGTTAGACCGGAACGCCTATACCGGATCTGTGATCCGGGACAAGGAAGGCCTGTATCATCTATTCTACACGGGACATAATCCCAACCCTGCGTTCTGCAAGGATGGTAAGCCCTTACAAGTTGTACTGCGTGCCACTGGCACCGACGGAATTCATTGGACGAAGGATAGTGAATTCAAGCTTTACGGGGATGAAGTGATCTATGAGGCATTTGATTGGCGTGATCCCTTTGTGTTCTTCAACGAAGAGAAGCAGGAGTATTGGATGCTGGTCACTACCAGGGAAATGAACTCCTCTGAGAAAAGAGGCGGGTGCATCGCCCTTCTGACATCGGACGACCTCCTGAGCTGGGAATTCCGCGAGCCCTTCTACAGCCCGGACAAATACATTACGATGGAATGTCCCGATTATTTCCAGATGGGAGAATGGCATTACCTCGTCTACTCCACGTTCAGTGAGAAGTTTGTCACCCATTATAAAAAGAGCAAAACAATCGATGGCTTATATACCTCACCGGTATTGGACACCTTTGACGGCAGAGGATTCTACGCAGCCAAGACAGCCTCAGACGGCGAGAAGCGGTACGCCTTTGGCTGGGTCCCCTCGAAGAAGGGCAGCAATGATTATGGAGATTGGGAGTGGGCTGGCACGCTGGTTGTCCATGAAGTGTACCAGAACGAACTGGGAGAGCTGCTTGTTAGAATGCCTTCTTCCATCTATGGACATTTTAATAGGAACGAACAAATTATTCTGCAAGAGGCGGACAATTGCATGAAGCAGGGGGACAGGCTGCAGCTGTCTTCGCCGGATGGGCTGGCGTATTGCGTACTTAACCCCTTGCCTCCTCAGGTCATGCTTGAGGCGTCCTTTACGGATTGGCAGCATGTCAAGGACTTTGGGATCGCGGTTCGCACGGACAAGAAGCTGGACAATGGTTATTTCATCAAGTTTGATCCTTTTCACAACCGGATCACCTTTGATATGTGGCCGAGAAGGGACCCGGGATTTTTCCAATGGCAAATCGCCGGGGACAAGCCGCAGATGATTGAGCTGGAGCGTCCATTGAATTTTGCCGCTTATAGCCGGATTCGTATTCAGCTGATTCTGGAAGAAGATATCCTGTGTCTGTATGTCAACGATGAAGTCGCCATGACTACACGAATTTATAATTTCAAAGACGGACATTTTGGTTTTTTTGCCAATGAGGGTGCTGTGAATGTTGAGGACATTAGCATGAAGACAGCCGCTGAGCGTTAACTGGCAAGGATGGATTCACAGAACTTATACCGATCAATCTATTGGAGGGGTTATTACAATGACAAAGAAAACATCAAAAGTGTTCACCGGGCTTGCCATTTTCTCCTTGGCAGCAACAGCTCTGGCGGGCTGCGGCAGTTCCGCGGACAACAAAAACACAAACACCGCTGGTTCATCGGATGCACCTAAGGAACAGACGGTAACGTGGCTCTCTGCCAGACCGGAGAATGGAGCGATTGTCCAGACAATCCGTGAGCTTGCCGACCGGTTCGCCGCCGACCACCCGGGCTTTAAGCTGGACCTTCAGGTGACGGCGGACCGTCCCTCTTATCTTACTAAGCTCAGAACGCTGGTTGCTTCAGGACAGATGCCGGATTTCATTGACAGCGATGCCGACCCTTTTGCCCAGGAGCTTGTAAATGCAGGCTTACTGGTGGACATGGAGAAATTTCTGAAGGATGAGGGGCTGTACGATAAATTCTATGAGCCCGCACTGAAATACCAGGAGCTGCCGGATGGAAGCCTGTATCTTCTGCCAATGGAATATCACATGGAAATGACCTGGTATAACAAAAAAATATTTGCAGATAACAACCTTGCTGTGCCCAAAACTCTTGACGATCTGGTTGCAGTCAGCCAAGTGCTCAAAGACAAAGGGGTTACGCCTATCGCTGTAGACGGCGTTGATGTATGGCCGGTATTGCGATATGCAGCCATGTATCCGTTCCGGACTACAGGTAATCAGTTCATCCGTGATTTGAGCCAGGGCAAAGCCAAAATGTCGGATGAGGCAGGCATGCAGGCGGCTACCTTCGCTGCTCAAATCGGTAAATACTTTCAGGAGGGATTCGCAACCACGGATTATACGACAGCCAAAAACATGTTCCTGAACGGAGAAGCTGCCATGTACAACATGGGCACTTGGGAAATACCATCCTTTGTGGAAGAAAGCCTGCCGGAAGGACTTAAAGGGAATGTCGATTATTTCTATCTGCCAACCACCAGCAATGCGGTTACACCGGAGAATGAATTCTTCGGCAACAGCGGTATCGGACTAGGAGCTTCTGCCAAAACGTTCGATGGGCTGCCGAAGGAATTCCTGAGCTATGTGCTGAAAAATTATAGCGATGTCTATGTGGCCAAACAACAAATGTCACCGCTGAAATTTACCATTGATGATGAATCCAAATTCTCCGGGCTGTTCCTGCGGATCAAAAAGGATATGGACAACTATGGTTCA
This sequence comes from Paenibacillus sp. FSL R10-2771, assembly GCF_038000205.1. Taxonomy (NCBI): domain Bacteria; kingdom Bacillati; phylum Bacillota; class Bacilli; order Caryophanales; family Paenibacillaceae; genus Paenibacillus; species Paenibacillus sp. FSL R10-2771. Next base: position 3,138,367 of record NZ_JBBOBM010000001.1, on the reverse strand, counting down.
GAGTTTGCCAAGCCTTGGGATACTCTGCTGGATCCGAACACCAACTCGGTGATGAGTGATCTGATTACCAAACTGACCATGGGCTTTATGACTCCAGATGAGTTTGCCAAACAGATTGATGATGCCATTGCCAAGAACACAGCCAGCAAATAAATAACCTTGACATTCTCCGCCCGGGCTTGCATGGCCGGGTGGAGCCTTTTATCAATAATAACGTAATTCCAAAAACGGGGTGACCCTACATGAATGTGCTTAAGGACAAAAAGGCATGGCTGGTTTTCATCTTGCCTGCTTTGATATTTTATCTGGGTACGGTTTTTGTTCCCATTATCCAGTCACTGAATTACAGCTTTCAGCAATGGAATGGCATTCAGGAGCCGCGTTACACCGGCTTTGATAATTATATTGCGATGTTTAGCGATAGTTACTTCTGGAATTCAGTGCAAAACAATCTGGTTTACGTGGTGATTGTGGTATTTATGCAGGTGTTCATCGGCTTATTCTTTGCCCTGCTCCTGTCCTATGTCACCAAAGGTGCAGGAATCTTCAGAACCCTGTATTATTTGCCGGCGGTTGTTGTAACTGTAGCTATTGCGCAGATGTTCCGTAATTTCTACTCGCTTCAGCCTCTGGGTCTCATGAATATGTTCCTGGACTGGGTGGGAATGGGGCATCTGCAATCGGCCTGGCTCTCCAATCCCCATACGGCGTTAATCGCAGTGTCCATTCCCGAGGGGTGGCGGTTTATCGGGATGTATATGGTGATCTTTTATGCCGCTCTGATCGCGATCCCCAAAGAAATCGAGGAAGCAGCCAGAATTGACGGTGTAACCGGCTGGCAACTGATTCGTTATATTAAGCTTCCGAGTATCATGCATGTGCTGAGCCTGGCTTTGATTATGTGTACAACAGGGGCGCTGCGCGGCTTCGATATTCCTTACATTATTGGGGTGCCCGGATCTGCTACAGAGCTTGTCACCACCTATATGTACAAGCAGGCGTTCTCCACTATCCAGTATGGGTACGGAAGCTCCATTGCCGTGTTCATCGTTATCGAGAGTCTGCTTGCCGTGTTGATCATCCGGACTATTTTTAATTCGAAGAAAGGAGATGCCTGATATGCCTGCGAGAAAAAAGCTCTCCTCTTCACTGTTGTATCTTCTGGTGATTGTGATTCTTGTGATTCAAATCTACCCGGTAGTGTGGCTGATGCTGTCCAGCTTCAAGTCGAGCATCGAGCTGACGACACGGCCGTTTGCCATGCCTTCGTCCTGGTCGTTTGAGAACTATGCCAGTGTATTCCGGGAGAGCAGTCTGCTCCTGTATATCAAGAATACCGCCATTGTAACCTTTACCTGTCTGGCTCTAATTATTGTACTCAGCGCGACGGCAGGATTTGCCCTTGTCAAAATGATTAACCGGCTGAATTCGAAGCTGCTGCTGTTCTTTACAGTCGGCATCATGATTCCGATTCAGGTTACACTGATTCCTCTGTTTATTATGTACAAAGATTACGGGCTGTTGAATACGTATCCGGCACTGATCCTGCCGCAGGTCGGTTTTGCTCTGCCTCTGTCCATCCTGATCTTTACCAGCTTCTACAGGTATGTTCCCAATGAGCTTATCGAGGCAGCAGTCATCGACGGCTGCAACATCTATCAGGTGTTTATCCGGATTATTTCACCGCTTACGGTTAACACAACCATTACTGTAGCCTCGATAAACTTTATTTTCATCTGGAATGATTTCGTATTCTCCAACACGTTCACGAATGACAAGGCATACAAGACGATTGCGGTCGGGCTTCAGGAATTTATCGGAGCTTTTGGGGCAACGGATTGGGGCCAGACTTTTGCGGCAATCAGTATCAGCATTATTCCCATTATTATTACGTACTTGTTCCTGAACAAATATGTAATGGCCGGGGCGTCGGACGGCGCAGTCAAAGGATAAAGGATAAGGAGACGATAAACGATGCAATCGATGGACCAGCTGTTTGGCAGAATGAAGGGCAAGAGCAGAGCGATTACGGCGGAGAATCCGCAGGGTCTCAAGGGACAAGGGGGCCAGGCGGAGGGGCCTCTGGGCGTTGCCCGCAAAGGCAAGGCGTTCATCTCACTCGCTCAGGGAGAAACCGCAACGCTTGTAGATATTGAAGGTCCGGGGATCATTCAGCATATCTGGATGACCGTTACCGATAAGACCGAATCCGGCTGGTTTGTCCTGCGCGATCTGGTACTCCGCATGTATTGGGATCATGAAGAACAACCTTCCGTTGAAGTCCCGCTCGGGGATTTCTTCTGCAACGGCTTCGGTGCACGTGCAGTTGTCAATTCACAGCCGGTAGTGGTGAATCCGGTCGGCGGCATGAACAGCTACTTCGCCATGCCATTCCGCCAAGCTGCCAGAATAACCATTACGAATGAGCATCCGCAGGGCATTGAGGCATTCTTCTATCAATTCGACTACAGGTTGGTTGATGAGCTGGATGAGGATACCGAGTATTTTCATGCCCAGTACCGCAGAGAGAATCCCACTGTGCTGAGGCAGGATTACACTTTAATTGACGGAATTAAAGGGAGAGGCAAATTTATCGGCACATATATGTCCTGGACTTCCCTATCCCGTTATTGGTATGGTGAAGGAGAAGTGAAATTCTATATCGACGGAGACCAGGAGTGGCCGACGATCTGCGGCACCGGGGCAGAGGATTATTTCGGAGGCGCCTGGGGGTTTGTGAAATATGACAACGGTAACCCGGTACAGGAGCAGACCTACTCGACCCCGTTCATGGGTTTCCCTTATTTTGCGACGAGGGATGACACCCGCTCCCATATTTATGACGGGGCGGCTTGCCCGATGCGGGGCTTCTACCGCTGGCATATCCTCGATCCGATTCTGTTCGAAGAGGACCTGAAGGTGACTGTGCAGCAAATAGGGCATGACGGCCAAGCTTTATTTGAACGCAGTGACGATATCAGCTCGATAAGCTACTGGTATCAGACAGAGCCGCATCAGGCGTTCCCGGAATTTCCGGACGTAATGGAAAGACGTCCGCGTTAAGCGTGGACGTAAAGTTGTGCAAGTAAATCCGCAGAGGTGCAGCAAATGGCAAAACAAAGAGTTACACTAGTACAGGTCGCCAAAGATGCAGGCGTGTCGCCGGCAACGGTCTCCCATTTCATGAACGGCAATTTTCACCGGATGGGCCCGGAGACCCGTGAGAAAATAAGCGACTCGATCACCAGACTAGGGTACCAGGTGAACCCTGTTGCCAAAAGCCTGATTACCGGCAAAATGCATACCATCGGACTCGTTCTGTCAAACAGCACTTATGACGGTTATTTCGAAGATTTGTATTTCCTGCACTTCGCCAAGGTGCTGAAGCAGCATCTGAAGACCATGGGGTACAAGCTGATTCTCCTGGACTTTGATGAAATCTTCATGAATATCCAGATGGTGGATGGGATTATTGTAAAGGCGACCCTGGAGACTGAGAAGTTCATGCCGAGGCTCATGGATCTCAATGTTCCAGTCATCACCATCGGTCGGCATAATTTACCGTATGGTGCTCATATCGTACGGGTGAACGACTATCAATGCGGCCAGACGGGTGTAGACCATTTAATGTCACGGGGATATCACAAAATCATTATTCTGACCTATCCGCACGGACAGGTCCCCGGATTTGACGACCGGTTGAACGGTGCCTCCCAGTCTTTGCAGGAGAAGGGGAATCTTACAACGGTCATTACGGGAGATATGACAGAGAGCTTCGGGTACGAGACGGTCACGCAGCTGGCCGGGAATGGACAGCTGCCGCAGGCGTTATTCTGCCTGAACGACATTTCAGCCATTGGTGTGCTGAAGGCTTGCAAGGATCTGAAATTATCCGTACCTGAGGATCTTGCGGTACTGGGTGTGGATGACATGCCGACCGTGTCGGAACTGCTTAGTCTCTCCACCATCCGGCATCCGATTAACGAGCTGGCAATGAATGCCTCAGAGCTTATGATTCAATCCATTGAATGGAAAGGGGAGCCTGCCCAGCCCGTAGACAGGATGTTCCCCATTGAACTGATGGCAAGGCATACCAGTTGAGCAGGCAAGAAGGTGCAGGCTGTCGAGAACTTTTCGGCAGCCTTTTTCTAAAGATAGACTGAAGATGAAGATTGACAGGTGCAACCGCCTACCTTACTATCTTATTGAAATTAGGCTATTCTGCGAGAGGAGAGAGAGCAATGTATAACGTGCTTGTCGCCGATGATGAACCTCGTCACCGCCGCGGCGTATCCGACATGGTTAAGCAGCTCCGCCCGGAATACCGGATTTTCATGGTGAAGGATGGATTGGAGGCTCTGCGGATTATCGAGGATAACCGGATCGATATTATCCTCACAGATATCCGGATGCCCAATATGGATGGACTGACTCTGATTGAACATATGGAGAGCCGCCGAGAACGGGTCAAAATTGTAATTCTCAGCGTGTACGGAAATTTCGAGTATGCAAGGCAGGCGGTAAAGCTCGGAGCCTTCGATTACCTGCTGAAGCCATTGGCATTAGGAGAGCTCTCCGAGATCCTTGACAAGCTTGACACGGCACTGGAGAAGGAACGGCTGAGTCTTCAGAACGGGGCAGTTCTTCAGCAGAGGCTCCATTCGGCAGCCCCGGTCTATGAGCAGCACTTGCTCAGCCGGTGGATGCGCTCCGCTGCAAGCGAGAAGGAGCTTCAGGAAATCCGCAATTTCTTCCCCGATTTAAACGGAGGTTTCGTGATGCTGGCAAGGTTTCAGCAGAAAGAAATTACCGGGTCTTATATGCTTGAAGAATTCGAGGAACTTAAGGCCACTGTGAAGAACTGGATGCGGGAAATCTATCAGACGGTCGGTCCTTCGCTGTCCTTCAACCTGGAAGGAGAGTACCCGATGATTGCTTCCGTTGTGACCCCGGGCCATTCCCTGGAGTGGCTGATGAAGCGGGATCTGGAGCAGTTCCGGCAATTCATCCGCCAGATCCGGGAGGAATATGGCCTGACTCTGACTTTGGGGGCAGGGAACTGGGTGGCCGATCTGTATAGCGGGGCTCCGGGATCCTTTGAGCAGGCGCGGAAAGCGCTCGAATACTCCTTTTATACTGGCGAAGGCCAGCTTGTCCTTTACGATGTAATCGCTTACAACCCTGACAAGCCCAGCTTGAAGATGATTCCTGCGGATACGGGCATGACGGATGCCTTGGCGCGGATGGACAGGGCTGCGGCTGCTGAGGCCTTGAAGACGCTTATTCAGAGACTGCTTGAAGGGGATTATCCGTCCCCGGCTCATCTGAAAGACTCTGTTCTGTACGCTCTGGTTAACGAGGTTAAAGGAAACGAAGTCTTGCTGCGTCAGGATGAAGCGAGCAATTTCATTTCAGAGATGGAGTTTCAAATCCCGGCCTGTGAGAGTCTGCAGGAAGTCGAGGCACGGGCGGTCTCTGTTCTAAACCGGATCATAGAGAGCATTCAGGAACGCAAAAATAACAAAAGCGGGCGGACCATCGGCCTGTGTAAGGCATTTCTTGAGGAGCATTATATGGAAGATCTGTCGCTGGAGTCTGTCGCCCGGCGTTTCTTTTTCAGCTCCGCCTATTTCAGCAGTTTTTTTAAACAGCACACCTCCATGACCTTCACCGAATATTTGCTGCGCCTGCGGCTGGACAAAGCCAAAGAGCTGCTCCAGGACGGGGACCGGAAAATCGCTACCATCGCCTTAAGCGTGGGATTTCGTGATGCGGGTTACTTCACCAGGGTATTCAAAAGGGAGACTGGACTGGCACCAGAGGAGTTCCGGAAGAAAGATGTATTGTAGGTGGACTATGAGACTGAAGAATAAGCTGGTCTTATCTTATATAGTGCTGATTACGCTACCGCTCACCATCCTCGGCTTTGGTTACTATTATGCAAGCAAGGACATTATGCTGAAGCTGGCCCGAGACAACGTCAGTGAGATTGTACTTAAGAACAATCAGATCATCAACGAACGGCTGAAGATCATTCAGGACAACAGCTTATCCCTGATGGTGGAGTGTGAGCTGTACCAGATTTTTGATGAGCCAAGTCCGGCCGGGGGAGTGCAGTTGCTGGAGAACAATAAGAAGGTGACGGGGATTCTTGGCAGATACTTCTCGCAGTCGGCCGATCTGTATTCCACTGAACTGGTCACGCAAGGGTTCGTGTATGGCAGCAAAAGCAAGAATACCTATCCCCCGGACTACTTCTACACCTCCGAGCTGTACCGGCGCGCCGCTGAGGGGAAAGGGCGTATCGCCTGGGTGCCGACTTATGATTATACCCGGATGCATAATCTGCCTGAGCTCGCGGGAACAGATATTGATTACCGTTATATGTTCTCGGCAGTCCGGCAGATCAATCCCTCCTGTGTACGGAATGACGTCATTGTCCGGGCCGAAGGGGCGTCCGAGAAACCGGTGCTGGTGATGAATTTCAAGGAAGATGTGTATGCAGGTATCTTTAGGGACAGTATCCCCATTAAAGGTTCCGTATTCATGGTGGCCAGTGACGACGGTACAATCATCTCCCATCAGGACAAGTCGCGCCTGGGGACCGTGGAATCCGCCGCCTGGCTGAAGGAGGTGCGCCGCGAGGGCAGCGGGACGGCATATGTAACTACCGGCGGGCAGCGGATGATCGCTTGCTTCGCTGTGTCCCCGGTGACTAACTGGCTGTCGGTTGTGCTGATTCCGCCCGGCGCATTGACCCATGATATTGCGGATACCATTCTGTTCTTTATTATTACACTGGGGGCTCCGCTGCTGGCTCTCTCGCTATTGTTCGCTTATCTGATCTCCGCACGTATCTCTTCTCCGGTAAGCAAGCTGCTGCTGGCCATCAAGCGGGTAGGCGGCGGTGATTTCAATGCGCAGATCAAGGTGGAGAGCAGAGATGAGCTGGGCCATGTATTGATGAAGTTCAACAGCATGAATGAGCGGGTCAGATCATTGATTGATGAGAATTATGTGGTCAAGCTGCGGGAGCGGGAGACGGAGATCCTCGCGCTGAATATTCAGCTCAATCCCCATTTTCTGTATAATACGCTGAATATTATAAATTGGATGGCTGTACACGGAGAGAAGGAGCAGGTTAGCCATATGCTGATCAGCCTGTCCCGTATGCTGCACTATACTACGGACAACCGGAGAGACCAAATGCTGCTTAGAGAGGATCTCGCCTGGCTGCAGGACTATATAGTAATTATGGCTAACCGTTTCGAACACCGGTTTCGTGTGGATTTCGATATTCAGCCTGAGCTGCTGGAGGTGAATGTACCGAAGCTGTTCCTTCAGCCCCTGCTGGAGAATGCCATCATTCACGGCTTCCGGAATATGGAGAGCGGCGGGCTGATCACCATCTACGGACAGCAACAGGGGAATACCATCCGGTTCTGTGTAGAAGATAACGGCAGCGGGATTGAGCCGGAGCGTATGGAACAGCTGCTGAAGGAGGAGAATGCCAATATAGGTCTGAAAAATGTGGATAAGCGGATTAAGCTGCTGTATGGCAATGAATATGGAATAGAGATTGAATCGGTCCCTGAATTCGGGACCCGCGTGAAGCTGGTCATACCGTATCCCGGCCCGCGTGAATAATGGCTGATATTCCAACCTTTCCCGCTGGCCAATGGCCTGCGGGGTTGTTTTTTATCATTGACCGTAAAATCGTACAGGAAACGAAAGATCGTACAATAGGCAACGGCAACAGCTACATTTACACTGTAATCAGCGACTGCAGCGCTTACATCCGAATTAAGGGGGATAAACAAAATGAGCAGGCACACTGGCAGAACCAAGCTGATGTTACTCTTCCTAATGATTGTTGCATTAATTGTAACCGCTTGCGGTAATGGCGGAAACCAAACAGATACGGCCAATTCAGGTTCAGGCAATACTCCCGCTACCGGAGAAGCAGGCACGGCCACCGGAGAGAAGGTGAAGCTGAAATTCACATTCTGGGGCAGTCCCCAGGAGAAGAAGGCGGTGGAGGACGCGATTAAGGCTTTTGAAGCCAAGAACCCTAACGTCACCATCGATTCCATCCATATCCCGGGCACAGACTTCTTACAGAAGCTGAATGCCATGATCGCCGGGAATGAAGCACCGGATCTAAGCTACTCGGCCGCCTGGAAGCTGAAGATGGGGGAAGAAGGATTGATCTATAATTTCTTCGATCTCATGAAGGATGACCCCAGCATTAAGAAGGAGGATTACCTTCAGTACGCCTGGTGGAACTGGGATACCGATAAAAGTGCGGGACCTTATCAAGCTTCGGTAGTCCCATCTCTGATGTACAATGCAGATCTGTTCAAAGAGGCGGGGGTTGAACTGCCGCCAACCAAAGCGGAAGAAGCCTGGCAATGGGATGAATTCGTGGAAACAGCCAAGAAGCTCACCCTTGACCGGAACGGCAAGCATCCGGATGATCCGGGATTTGATCCCAAGAACATCAAGCAATACGGTGTGAAGTACAGCCTCAGCTGGTTATCCTACATGCCGCTGGTTCTGTCTAACGGCGGCGACTATTTGACTGAGGACGGTGCGGAATTTGGGCTATCCAAGCCTGAAGCGACCGAAGCGATCCAGAAGATTGCTGACCTAATCAATATCCATCATGTTGCTCCTTCCCCGGTACAAGCCAGCAGCATTCCGGCACCGGCAACGGCGCTCCAATCCAGAAAGGTGGCAATGGTCATAGACGGAAGCTGGAACCATCTGGACCTGAGCAAGGCCAAGATCAACTGGGGCGTAGGTGTCCTGCCGGTGCTGAAGGACTATAAGACTTTCTTCCTTGGAGGCTCCCTGATTATATTCAAGAGTTCCAAGCATCCGAAGGAAGCCTGGGAGTTCTCCAAATTCCTGACGGATCCGCAGAATGTACTGGAGCTTCATCAGGGACTCTGGATGCCGCAGCTGAAGCAATGGTATGAAGATCCGAAGCTGGTGGACAGCTGGGCAAATGAAGAGCTTCCGGGCCGTCCGGCCGGTTTTCAGGATGCCGTTATGCGTTCCACCTACGAACATGCAGAGCCTTCAGCTGAGAATAATGTCCGAAACTTTGTAGAAATCGATGCTGCGGTAACAGCGGGGCTGGATCAGGTATGGCTCGGCACCAAAACGGCCGCAGAAGCGATGAACGAAGTGGAAGCCAAAATCAAGCCGCTTATACAAGGAACCTATTTGAAATAACGGACCTTGCCGGAAGGCGGATCTGCCGGATTCTTGGGGCACATCCGCTGCCGGCAATGCCCGAAGAGAGGAAACATGTGTATGGAACCCGTCTCTTCCCTGAGTGTAAACCGTGCAAAGACCAAGCGCAGTTCCTATAGGAATGAGCTGTATGGCATCTTGTTTGCCTTGCCGGCCATTCTTGGGCTGGTGATATTTACGCTGGGTCCCATGATCTACAGCCTGTATATGAGCTTCACCGACTATTCCGGGTCCAATTCCCCCTCCTTTATCGGACTGGATAATTACACCAGAATGTTTAGCGGGGAAGACCAGTATTTCTACAAGGCGCTCGGAGTTACCCTATATTTTGTCGTACTTAGTGTGCCCACCGGTATTATTTATTCCTTTCTCCTGGCCATTCTGCTGAACAGGAATATCAAAGGCAAAGCCATCTTCCGGACCGTCTTCTATCTGCCGTCGATCGTGCCGATCATCGCGATTTCGTTCATTTGGCTATGGCTCCTGAATCCCGATTTGGGGCTGGCCAACGAGCTGCTCCGCGCCATCGGCCTTCCCGGCAGCCAGTGGATTTTTGGAGAGAAATCTGTGGTCCCCTCACTGGCGCTAATGAACCTGTGGACAACGGGAGGGACAATGATTATTTTCCTGGCCGGATTGCAGGATATTCCCCGCTCGCTGTATGAAGCCATTGAGATAGACGGGGGCTCCAAGCTGAACAAGCTGCGGAATATTACCATCCCCATGATGACGCCGACGATCTTTTTCAACCTGATCATGGGGATCATTAATGGATTCCAGGTGTTCTCGCAAGCCTATGTCATGACTAACGGCGGACCCAACAATGCCAGCTTGTTCTATGTCTTCTATCTGTACCGGGAAGCCTTTCAGTTCTCGCGGATGGGAAGCGCAAGCGCCATTGCCTGGGTGCTGTTCATCATTATTATGCTGTTGACCTATACGGTTTTCAAGACATCAAGAAAATGGGTGTATTACGAGGGGGATGAAGCCCGATGAGGACAAAAGCATGGATGGAGAAGGGATTCGTGTATTTGGTGCTTTCAGCCGGGGGCCTCTTCAGTCTGCTGCCGCTGATCTGGCTCATCCGCAGCTCCCTGATGGATATGGGGCAAATTTTTGAGCTGCCGCCCATATGGATACCTAACCCCTTCCGGTTTAGCAATTTCAGTGAGGCGCTGACCATTCTGCCATTTGGACGTTATTTTATCAATACAACGATTATTGTCATATTCAGTATGCTGGGTGTCCTCGTGACATGCTCCATAAGCGCGTACAGCTTTGCACGGATGTCCTGGAGAGGACGCGATCTTATCTTTGGCCTGCTGTTATCCAGTATGATGCTGCCCTATGCGGTTACGCTGATTCCGACCTTCATCGGCTGGAGCAAGCTTGGATTAACCAATTCGTTCATTCCGCTGATTGCACCGGCCTGGTTCGGTGGAGGGGCGTTCAATATTTTCCTGCTGCGCCAGTTCTATCTGAGTATTCCCCGTGATCTGGACGAGGCGGCTTATGTGGACGGTGCCAGCCACGGGCGGATTTTCATCTCCATCATCATTCCTCTGACACGGCCCGCCCTGGTCGTTGTAGGACTGTTTACCTTTCTGGCTTCATGGAATGACTTTCTGGGGCCGCTGGTCTATTTGAACGATGAGTCCAAATATACACTGGCGCTTGGCCTGCAGCAATTCAAGGGCATGTACGCTGCGGAATGGCATTTGATGATGGCGGCAGCTACTGTAGTGCTGGCTCCGGCGATTATCGTCTTTTTTATCGGACAGAGGTACTTTATCGAAGGTATTACACTTACAGGCATCAAAGCCTAAACCTGCAGAAGGAGTGAGACAATAGGATGAATTCATTATATCAGCGCAAGGAAGGGCAGTCCCGCAGACTATCCAGTTGGGATCAGACCGGGGGCAACCGGGATTTCATCGTGATTGGAGCCGGCCAGACGGCAGCGATCGCAGAGATTGAAGGATCGGGCATCATTCAGCATATCTGGATGACGATCGCAGCCCGGAATAAATATGCTTTCCGCAAAGTGCTGGTGCGTATGTTTTGGGATGGAGAAGAAGAGCCTAGTGTAGATTCGCCGGTAGGCGATTTCTTCGGCGTAGGTCATGGGGTTGCCAGCCACTATGTCTCCATGCCGCTCAATATGATAACAACACAGGATGTCATTGAGGATAAGGCGGCGATGAACTGTTTTTTTGAGATGCCGTTCCGCAGCAGCGCACGCATTGAGATTATCAATGAATGCGAGGATGAGCTGGTATTGTACTTCTACGTTGACTATGTGGAGAAGCAGATTCCAGAGGACAGCTTCTACTTCCATGCTTCCTGGCGGAGGGAGAATCCTACACAGGGGACGGTCGATCTTGCGGCGTTGAAGCTGGAGCATGACGCGCAGGATAAGGCCAATTATGCCGACCAGAAAGTATATGAGCTAAAGAATCTGACGGGTGACGACAACTATGTGCTTATGGATGCGGTGGGAGAGGGGCATTATGTCGGCTGCAATCTCAGCATTGATCACCTGAATCCGATGCCGGGCTTCAGCTGGCCTGGAGAAGGGGATGACATGTTCTTCATCGACGGCGAGCCGTGGCCGCCCCGTCTGCATGGCACTGGTACGGAGGATTATTTCTGTGCAGCCTGGGGCTACCCGTCCGGTAAATACGACAGCCCGTATCACGGGATATCCCTGTATGCGCCCATCCGCGGCAACGGGGACGCATGGAGGGAGAGCAATACGATCCTGTTCAATGACTACTCCGGCAAAATTACGCAATACCGTTTCCATATTGTCGATCCGGTCATCTTCCGGGAGTCCCTTCGCTTCAGTATCGAACATGGTCACGGAAACTCCCAGTCCAATGATTATTCTTCGGTGGCCTACTGGTATCAGCGTGAGCCTCACAAAGCTTATCCGGAGATGCTGCCCGTAGCCCTTCGGCTGCCGCTGCCTGAGAAGGACAGCGCGAAGCAGTTCTTCCAGACTTTCTGATCCGGGGGATTGGCGCAGGACTGATCCGTGGTTCTCATATTCATAAAATAAGAGCATGTTTCCAGATGATGGAGATGTGCTCTTGTTTTATGTGCCCGGCGTGGCCTCGTTCTATAACACAAAAAGCCCGTACAGGCAGGATTTAAGATTCTCCTGCCTGTACGAGCACCTACATAAATCGCACTAATGCGGTTAAACCATGTAATCGAAATCCTTGCTTAGCGTAATGCGAAGGTGATTGAACATCCCGGATCAAGGAGCTGCTTGAAGAGACGTGAGTCCGGACGGGCCGGCAATTCTTCATGCACATTAAGCTCATCTTGTCCATTGCTTGCTGAAGCCATGAGTTTACCGGCATTGTCATGCCGAAGTTCGGTAATTACGGTAATCGTCACTGGGCAAAGATTCAGGATCGTTGCCTGCACGGAATCATCAGTTTTCCGGTAGGCTACACTGAAATATCCGCTGCCCAGCTTGACCTTATCCCAGGTGAAAGAGCTGCTTGGACTGAAGGGCCGGAAGGACAGCTGCCGGGAAGGGGCATCATAAGCGAGACCCAGAATGTCGGAGACAAAGAGCCCGGCATAAACGCCGGAGGCCCAGCCGCACTTCCCGCAGTTATTGTGACGGACTACATCCCCATAAGCGGCTCCGTTGTTGTAAGGCCACCACCAAAGCGAGCCGTCGGCATCGGTCAATTGGCGTATCCGGGTCAAATACCCGTCTTCACCAGACAGTGAGGCGGAGTCTGTAATCATGCCCATGCCGTTCATATACCCGGGGAAGGTACAGGCAGAATGGTCTCCCCACTGTATCCCCCTGGATTCAGGGTTATATGTTGGATTATGCGGGCTTAATGAGAACTGCATGTAATGCTTGTAGGTCTCATTGTCATATGAAGTGTACCCGTACAGCGGCATCAGAATGGTATCTGATTCCTCACCATCGTGATGCAGCAGGTTGACTTGCCCCTCTTCAACCAGATTCCAAATAAACTGCATGCCGAAATCCTTATATTTACCGTTGTATTTCTCTATGCTGTTTGTAAGCTTGTTGCCGTACCTGCTGATTCCCTCTGTATATTGACGGCCGAAGGGGCCTTGGGCAGTAGCCAGCTGTTCCAAATCTTCCCGGATTCTTCCGGCAATGGTCCGGTAGCGTTCTGCTCCCGCCGTGTCACTGAAGACCTCATCCACAATCCGGGAATAATGATAAAGAGCGGTCCAGGCAATCACATTGGAGCCTGTATGATAATCTCCCAGTGAATAGGCATCGGAGAGCCATACTGAAGGGTAGAGCCAGGGTTCATCTTCCTTACGGGTCAGCAGCAGTTCCTCCAGGAGATTACAGATCGACTCGTGAATCTCGGGATGGTCCAGAAACAGCTGTTTGTCACCTGTACTCCGGTAGTAGAGACCCGCCATGACAACAGAAGATAAGGAATTACTGAGAGAGTGGGTAATTCCCCCTTCATAACGGTTACCGGGCGGGCGAACTCCATGCTTCAGGAACCATAACATTCCCTGCCGGAATAACTCTGGCTCTGCTGTGTGAAAGGGAAGCAGGGAGTAGTACATATCCTTGTTCCAGGTGAACTGTGTTGTGGGTGACGTGCCCCAATTGGCACCAGCAAGAGTGTCCTGGCTGTCCATGGCAAGGGAGCCCATGCACTGGAGAAGGGCTCGTTCATAGAACTCCGCCGCGAACGGATCCTCGTCCATTTTCAGCTGACCGGTGATGCCCCGTAAATAGGCCCAGGTTTCATTAAGCCAGTAGAGTGTGCCTTTCTCATCGACAAGCCGTGGACAGGGATCACCAGCCGGATAGATGATAGCGGGCACCCAGCAGGTCTGACCCGGGGCCAGTACAACAGACACGATGCCATCACTGTCTGCCTGATGGCCGAGCACCTGTACACAGAAATCCGGACCGGAGAATAACTGGTCCGGCAGGGTGTCGGCGGAAGGCAGCGTAACTTCACCTGTTAGGGTCTGGCTGGATTGATTCTCCAGCAACAGCCCGTAGACCAGTCCGCGCAGCCGTTTCGAGCCGTCCGCCGACGTTGGAGCATAGACGAGAAGAGTGGCTTTGGCGGCTTCCAGCTGATATTCAGTGACCGGAAACAGATTATCGAGCAGAGAAGTGACATAAGGCAGATCATCGCTGCCCAAATTATAGTATTTCCCGCCGAGCTCCACCTTGTAGGCGTAAGGTCCGGCTTCCCTGAAATCCTTGCACATCCAAACGCCGGGAATATTATCACTGTAATAGCTGCCGCTATACACCGTGACATTTTTTATGGAGCCGTTCATGTGAACGTTCACCAGTGTTTTATTGTTCCCGGTATCAAAAGTTAACTCTGGGTCAGGCAGCTTGCGGCCGAAGAAGCTCACCGGATCATTAGCCGTATACTTGCCGTCCTGATAGACAACGCCGAAATAGAGGCTTCTGGGCTGAGAAAGGGCCTCACTGAAAGTGGTGAAGGGATGCGGCATGGGTATTCTCCTTTGCATTAGTGAAGTAGCGGCCTGCAGTGCCTTTCTTTATTATTCAAGAAGCTTGGGAAGAAAACTATAGGAGAAGCTTTGGATTTCAGGAGAATTTATAGCGCTTTCAACAGGATGAGGATTTGATAAATATGACCTCGAAATAAATACGGAAGAGATAAATCCAACAGAATGTGCCGAGTCCGGCTCATTTATGTTGACGGCAACATATTTAAATGTTACTGTAGGTGTACAGATATGTTGACGACCACATAAAAGGAGATGACTTTATTGAAGCCTAGTGACAACAGCGAAACCATTGAGGATGAAATCGGCGCAGTCACGCATTTCCCCGTGAATTTCTCGATCTTCAGTCTGGCTCGTTCCCATCACCGGATTGCGGGACAACTGCTTCGGGAAGCAGGCTTATACCCGGGCCAGGAACTGGTGCTGATGCAATTATGGCACCGGGACAGTCAATCTCAGAATGATCTCACAAAATCGTTGCGGCTTGATCACTCTACCATAGCGAAGTCCGTCCGCCGTTTGGAAGCTGCGGGTCTCGTCAGCTGCAGCCGTTCCGAAGTGGATAAACGGGTAACCATAGTATCACTCACCCAAGAAGGGCGTGATATAGAAACCAGAGTCGATCAGGCTTGGCGCAAGCTGGAGGAGATTACAACGGAACATCTGAATGCTGAAGAAAAAGTACAGTTTGCAGCTTTGGCCAAAAAAATAGCTGCAAATCTGGAAAAATAAATGAAAGTAAACCAAACCATGGATTATATAGGAGGAGAGATAAATATGTCGAAAAAATCTATGCAAGCTGTTCTGGTCAACGAATACGGGGATCCAAATGTTTTGAAGGCAGTCACCATTGATCGCCCTCAACCGCAAGCGGATGAAGTCCTGGTTCG
The DNA here is from genome assembly GCF_038000205.1 of Paenibacillus sp. FSL R10-2771. Taxonomy (NCBI): domain Bacteria; kingdom Bacillati; phylum Bacillota; class Bacilli; order Caryophanales; family Paenibacillaceae; genus Paenibacillus; species Paenibacillus sp. FSL R10-2771. The sequence goes on along the minus strand of NZ_JBBOBM010000001.1, from coordinate 3,122,693 downwards.
CATCGTGTATGCTACGGTCATTCCGCTTGATTTTAAAATTCGTAAGGGTTGGCTTCAAAATGTATTTCCTGTAACCTTTCCCTACATCCCTGGTTTCTACGCTTCAGGAGTTGTCGAAGAGGTGGGGCATATGATAACGGAATTTAAGCCCGGTGACCGCGTTTTTGGCGGCATCAAAGGCGCTTATGCAGAATATGGAGTTGCGAAGGAACAAGAATTAATGGCGATGCCGGAAAGTCTCACTTTTGAGGATGCTGCAACGATCAAAGCAGGAGCAGAAAGCGCCTGGAAGGCCTTGTTCACTGAAGGTGAGCTCCAGTCAGGGCAAACCCTTCTCCTCCATGCGGCAGCAGGGGGTGTTGGACAGTTTGCAGTTCAGTTGGCTAAATGGAAAGGGGCAACCGTGATCGCTACGGCTTCTTCCTCTAACGTGGACTTCGTAAAATCGTTGGGGGCTGATCAGGTCATCGATTATACCACAACAAAATTCGAAGATATCGCAAAGGACGTAGATCTGGTGGTTGATTCCGTTGGCGGCGAGACAGAATCGAGATCCTGGACGGTTCTAAAAAAAGACGGAATCCTGGTTTCTTTAACTCAAGATCCCTCCCAAGAAAACGCTGAAAAATATGGCGTTACAGCTAAGTTCAATACCAAATTCCCTAACCGGGAAGACTTGCAGCATCTAACGAGATTAATTGCCGAAGGTATGATTAAAGCGGAGATTGATTCCATATTCCCGTTAAGCCAAGCGGATCAAGCACTGGAGAAGAGCGAAGCCAGACATGGACGTGGAAGAATTTTGCTGAAAATCAGCTCCATCTAACAAACCCCGGCCGGTCCTAATTATGATGCAGATCAACACACCTTCAAGAGAATGGAACCCTGTCCAGTCGTAAGAAAGGGAGATAATCTTGGAGGTTTTTGGTTTGGATTGCGCGATTTTATGTGCTGGCTGAATAGGGGGGAGCCTTTACCTTTACCCTTATCCTTCATCTAATTCAGGCTTCTCCCCATATTCTTTACCGAATTCCTCCATCTTCTTTAGGACAGGCAACAGCTTGTTTCCTTTCTCTGTCAGCGAATATTCGACCCGTGGCGGAACTTCAGGATACACATCGCGCAGAATAATTCCGTCGTCCTCGAGCTCCTTGAGCTGCTTGGTGAGCGAGCCTTGCGACAAGCCTCCCAGGAATTTTTTGATCTCGGTAAACCGGCGTCTTTCCCCTTCCAGATACCAGATAATGAAATATTTCCATCGCCCCGAAAGTACATTTTGCGTAAAGGCTATTGCATACATATCTCTTTTTTCATCAATAAACTCTTTTTCAAATCCTTCATTACATACCCGCATGATATCGCTCCCAGTCTAAAAGTACAAAAATATGTACTACGTTCATTTAAATTGCCTTCTTCGCAAATGAAACATATGGACGTATGATATTACCAAGGCTGCTAACGGATACAAATATTATTAGCAAGCTAATGATTATTGTAGCACAACCCGTAGAGGAGACCAATTAAGCTGTACAGTATTGCGACTATAGGGTGCTAAAGAGAGGACAATATTAATGAACAATCGTGTAGCAGAGATTCTTGGAATTGAAAAACCCATTTTACAAGGACCAATGAGTTGGATTACGAATGCTGAATTTGTTGCTGCCGTGAGTAATGCGGGAGGGTTAGGGATTCTTGGTCCTAATGCCGGCCAAACGACAATAACAACCTCACCGGAGGAAACCGCGGAACGTATGCGCCGTGAGATCCGGAAGACAAAGGAACTGACGGATAAACCATTTGGTACAACTTTAATTACTGATGCTGATATGAAGTTCACTTGGCCCATTTTGGAAGTTGTCATTGAAGAAGGTGTGCAAGTTATTCTTCTTAATGGTGTTGAAGGAACGTTAACTGAAAAGATCATTACCCCATTAAAGGAAGCAGGCATTAAGATTGTTTACCGTCCTTTAACTCCAACGATCGAAGATGCAAAGTCTGCTCAAGCTATGGGTGTTGATGTTTATGTTGCTACCGGGTTTGATGAGGGTGGAACATTGCCGACAAGTATTATCGGTACGTTTACAATAACGCCTATAATCGTTGATGTGCTTGATATTCCAGTTATCGCTGCTGGTGGAATCGGTGATGCTCGCGGTGTTGCCAGCGCCTTTGAATTGGGGGCAGAAGGTGTCTTTTTAGGAAGCCGTTTTATTCCTACTGTTGAAAACCCCGCAGCACAATCAGTAAAGCAAAAGATAGTGGATTCATCTGCAGCAGATTTGTTGTTGTACCGTACTTTACCTGCTTACTACCGTTCGTTGCCTACACCGTTTGCTGAAAAATTGGTGGCTATGGATAACCAGGGCGCATCTCGTGAAGAAATTGCTAAGGTAGGGGGTAGCTCTAGTGTAATCCGTATCGGTATGCTTGAAGGTATCGGCGAAGGGGGTATTATCACTGTGGGTACTGGAATTACGCAAATCACTAAGATCCAAACGGTACAAGAAGTGGTTGATGAGTTGGCAGCTGGTATTAAGTAAAATGAAGGCCGTCCTGTTATAGCTCATCTCACCGGTGGACACCTCAATTTCTCCATGTTATAGTTAGTTCGCTAAATATACTTTACAAGTTGAGGGTAAACTATGAATGATACAGTGGATTGTGATATCCGTCAGTCGTTAGACCGGATTTCTTCCCAAATGCGCCGGGATTACAGCGAATCTCTAAGAGAACTTAACCTTTATGTTGGCCAGGATAATTTGCTGTATCGCTTGTGGTTAGGAGATGGGATTACACAAATGCAAATAAGCGAACATCTGAAATGTGAGCCGCCTACGGTTACCAATATGGTTAAGTCACTGGAGCAAAACGGATTCATATACCGCAAGCGTGATGAACAAGATGCAAGGGTTATGCGCATTTTTTTAACAGATAAGGGAAAAGAGTTAGAACAACCGATTGAAGTCAAGTGGAAGCAGCAGCAAGAGAAATTACTGAAATCAATTTTACCCGAAGAGCGCTTACTGTTAAGGCGGCTTTTGAAGGAGATGGAGAGTAACTTATTCTAAGTTCTCTCTTGCTCATATTTATCATGCTAACTAATATATAGGGAGAAATGAAAATGAGATTTGGAATTATAGGTGCAGGACCCATCGCGTCGAATATCTCCAAAAAATTAATTGAGAATGGACATGATGTCAAAATTGCAGATGCTCGCGGGATAGAACGGCTAGAAGGAAAAGAACTTGCGGGTACACCAGTGAGTGTAGATGAAGTAATAACAAACATTGCTGTTCTAGTCATATCGATCCCTTTCCACGCACTGCCAAGCATTCGCAGCATTGTAGATAAAGTTGGGGAGGAAGTAGTCGTTATTGACACTTCAAATTATTATCCGGGTAGAGACAATAAAATTGCAGAAATTGAGAATGGGTTGGTTGAAAGTGTTTGGGTATCCAATCAGTTAGGGAGACCTATCACTAAAGCTTTTAACAATTTATTAGCATATACGTTGGAATATAAAGGAGCTCCCGAAGGTACCAGTGGACGACTTGCCATAGTGATTGCCGGTGATAACCAGTCGCATAAACAAATAACCATGAACGTAGTCAATGAGCTCGGCTTCGACTCTGTAGATAGCGGAGCCTTAAGTGATTCGTGGCGACAACAGCCAGGAACCCCTGCGTACTGCACAGAACTTACCAAAGAAGAACTAACCGAAGCATTAAAAAAAGCAAATAAAGAAAAAGCCCCATTCCTACGCGATAAAGTGATAGAGAAGCTAACGGCAGCTACTGTAGGATATTCGCACCAAGAAATTGTGAACTTGAATAGAGAGATATATAACTCCTAAGTTAAATTTCGAGTATCTAATATCGAGTAGGAGGGGGCGGCAAGCCCCCGTCCTCTCACACCACCGTACATGCGGGTCCGCATACGGCGGTTCCAAAAGGTTAACAAAGTTCCAGATAGCGTGAAAGTAAACTCTTCAGCCCTTTTGCTTCCCAATAGGAAGTCGGAAGGGCGTTATTCGTGTTCCGGGACATTTCCCACGCGCCTCGCCGCGAGTTGGCCATCTTAAAACAAGCCCACTTTGGAACCCCGAGTGCTCGAAGCTCGCGGATTCGTGTACGTACTCGTTTCCACTGTTTCCACAGACACATTCGAAGTCTCCTCCGAATCCACTGGTCCAGTGTTTGGAAGTGTGTCTTCGCCGAGGCTAGACGGAAATAACCGAGCCAACCCATCAGATAGCGGTTCAGTCGGTAAATCCTTTCTTCCATGGAAATGGACCAGGTACGTTTCGTTAGCTCTCGAATTCTCCCTTTAAAAGCTGCGAGACTCTTCGGAGCAATCCGAATCGTTGCCTGTTTCTGGCTCAGGAAACTGAATCCTAAGAACTTTCGGTGCCAAGGTCTCGCTACCGCACTTTTCTCCCCGTTTACTTTCAGTTTTAGCTTTCCTTCTACAAACCGACTTACCGATTCCATGACACGCTCGCCTGCTCGTTTACTCGCCACAAAGATATTACAGTCGTCCGCGTAGCGTACGAATCGCAAACCTCGCCCGGTCAGTTCCTTGTCCAGATCATCCAATAGAATGTTTGCTAGAAGCGGACTAAGCGGACCGCCTTGTGGCGTTCCCTCCCGGCTACGCTCCCATTTTCCATCCACCATAACTCCGGCGTTTAAGTAAGCACGGATTAGCGTCAGCACTCTTTTGTCCTCCACTTTCCGCGCCACTCTTGCCATTAGCATGTCGTGGTTTACCTTGTCAAAGAATTTCTCCAGATCCAAATCCACGACCCATCTGAGGCCGCCTTGGATATATCTTTGGGCTTGTTTAACGGCGTCATGCGCGCTCTTCCCCGGCCGAAAGCCGTAGCTGTACCACGAGAATTGTGCGTCAAAGATCGGGTTCATGACTTGTAAAAGTGCTTGCTGGAGGAAACGGTCCATCACAGTCGGGATGCCTAGCTGCCGTACACCGCCTCCAGGTTTGGGGATTTCCACCCGTTTGACTGGCGCAGGTCTGTAAGTTCCCGTCAGAAGTTCAGTTTTCACCGATGCCCAGTGCGTATTCAGGTAAACTTGTAGATTCGCTACCGTTACACCGTCCACACCGGGCGCTCCTCCATTTTGCACCACTCGTTTGTAAGCGAGTCGAAGGTTATCTCCTTTGAGCATTTGCTCCAGCAAGTTGTTCTGGTCTTCGCGAGAGGAAGGGACGACTTGTGCCGACGAAGAACTCGGCGCTCCGGCATACCCTGACGGCTTCACCGCTTCTCTTTGCCGCAAGCTCCCTTGCGAGATATTCTGCTGTCGTTGCTCTTCATGCGAACGCATCGCTTTCCTCTCTCCTTTCGGTTCAGCCCTTCCGTAAATTGTTGCAACAGCTTACGTACTATGGCTTCTGCTGACTCCTGCCAGTTCAGCGCAGCCTCTCAGCTACGGTTACAAGTTTTTTTTCTTGCTTATCTGACAGGTCTCCCCAGATAAGAACGTCATCTGTCTGCCCGCGACCACTGGAGTATACCGCGCCAGCCCTTGGCGGCTTTGGATTTCGTCATGTTTAGGTGACTCATCCGACTGACACAGCCTCAAATCCAGTTCGTGTACCTTGGCCCGTGCTTTTGCCTCCGGCTTCCTTCAGATTCCACCTCACGGTGGACACCCTTGCCCTTGGCTAACGGTAGGCGCTCGCCAGCCCCCGTTCGGGACTTTCACCCTAAAGATGACGCCCATGCTGGGCGTACGAATATAAAAAAACAACTCCTGGTGAGTTGTTTTTTTTATGGCAGAACAGGGGCTTTGTCGATCATTAAATTTCTTTGAACTATCTGTGGTGGTGTCGATGGACAAGAACATAATCCCATTAGAATCCGCGCCCAGCGTGGGTTTTCTCTTTTAACGGACCAAGTTCTTGTCCTTTTCTCAAGACAAGAACTTGGTCCTATTGCCGATTAGATAATCATCTTAAACTAAGCCAAACGCGTAGAAGAGCTGATCAAAGGAGTTAGTGAGCTAGGGTAGAAGTCGAATATCTTTAGAGGAGAGATACTTTTCAGTCACTGAGTAACGGAAATCGAAAAGGGGCGGTTTCTAATGAACAGAGCATTGCCGGAAGTCCAATTTTACCGCCGTGACTGCTCTGATACTTTCAAATCCGTTAATCCAGGCAGTTATTTACAAGCATTGGGTCTATTCGGATTCAGAACGAGGAAATCACCGGGAAGCTCGGACAGCTTGGCAACCAGTTCATCCATACCTGACTCCAGTTTGAATTCCATTTCCTCCCGGTATAGCGGAACCAGGAAATAAACCTGAACCTGATTGCCATCTTTCGTATGGACTGTGCTAACCTCTTCCGGCAGAGCAAACAGGATCGCGCCGGACAGCTCAGTGTTAGGCGTATATGGCTCGTAATCCTCCGTATTGGGGATGGTATGGCCGTATCCAAGCCACGTCTGATACATATGCGGGAACCGGGCAAGCATCTTCATCAGCCGGATCGGCCAGTAGTTCTCCTCCTCTTCAAAATCCTTCTGCGTAAGCGGCCAGTCCGCCGGCAAAAACATCATCAGCTCCGCGCGTTCAAGATGCTTGTACTCTTTACGGATCTCCTGTGGGAGTGTCATCGGCAGATCGCTCATCCCATTGGTGTACAGCACTCGGTATGGCTCATCAGGTGTAGCTTCCATAATGTTCACATCAATATGTACGATGTCTGAAATCAGTTCATGGAACACGCCGGTTTCTCGGTTTGGAAAGACTTTATTAAAATGTTCGTTTAATTGTTCCATGTACAAAATTTCGGAGGGAGGCGTAACCTGCCGCTCATCCGGAGCGTCATAGCCATAAATTGTGGTACCGTCTTCCGATTTGCTCATTTCATTGCCGCCAAACAGTTTTTTGAAAAAGTTCATGTCTTTGTGCTCCTCTGTGCGGGTTTTGTATTAAATGCGAAATGAAGGATGCTGCGATTAAATTCCTGATTCTAGATGGTTTGAAACCTCACTTGGAAGTATAACAAAAGGATAGCCCCGGAGCGATGGGTCTATCGATTCGAATAACCAGGGATATACATGCAAAAATGGGATATTTGCACTTGAGCAGGAGGCCGTAAATCTCGATTGCGCGTGAACGGGAGGTCTTTAGGTCCACAACTGCAGGCTTATGCGGCCGATGAATCTCCTTTGCTTGCCGGTTAGTGAAAATCTTTTTCTACTGCTTTTTGCAATAGCTTAAATTCGTTTCTATAAAAGTCAATCAAGCCGTCCCGCTTCATCCATGCAAGCTCTCTGGATAAAGCACTTCTATCTACATCTAAATACTCGGCCATCGCTTCTCTATCAAAAGGAATAGTAAAAGTTTCTGTTCCAGTTTCACGCATAACTCTTGTTAAATATGTTAAGACCTTATCCCGAATAGTAGGCATAATCAGACAATCATTTCGGTCATGCAGTTCTAACGCTCGTTCTGCGATACTATCAAAAAGATTGCCAAGTAATTGTTCGTGTGCCATACACAACTTCGTACAACGGCTCAATATGCTTTGGATAGGAATAAACAGAACTTCAAGTGGTTCTATTGCCTGTACTGACATAGGGCATCTTCTTCCACGGCTAGCCGCTGTTAAAACTGCGGTATATCCACCCGGATAATGGAGGGATACAATAATTTTTTTTCCCGTGACGCTCAATTTCGTACTTTGAGCGCTACCCTGCAATATGATGCCGACATCATCCACTAAATCGCCCTCACGGACAACCATCTCATCTTTTGCATATTCTTTCCGTGTGGCTGAAAGACATTTAAGCATTTGGGGAATATCACTTGGGGAAATCCCTGAAAATAAACGTGATTGACATAGGGAATCTAAGTTGTTCATGAGAGGCTCCTCGTTGCATGTGCAACATATTTTTTCTTTTTACTGTACTATATTAATCATAACTACAAAAGAATTTAGTCACCTTTTCTAACGTCAGAATGGAGGAAAAACAATGCAAGGGAAAGAAAATTCAATAAAAGCGAGAAATCGGCTTTTAGCCTCAAAGGTTATTAAAAATCTGCAAAGCAGAAAGTTTGAGGCTTATTACTGTGATAACGCCATAGAAGCTGTAGAAAAGGCACTATCATTTATTCCAGAACATACTTCGGTATCATGGGGTGGGTCAGTCACGCTTGAGGAAATCGGGCTTCTTAATCGAGTACGTCAAGGCAGCTATATGATTACTGATCGTGATACAGCGCAAACCATGGAGGAACGTTATGACCTCATGCGCCAAGCTCTTTTGTGCGACACCTATTTAACGAGCTTTAACGCTGTTAGCGAGGATGGCATATTGGTCAATATAGATAGTGTTGGCAATTGAACAGCGGCAATTACCTTTGGACCGAAAAGTGTTATTGCTATCGTTGGGATGAATAAGGTCTGCAAGACCGCTGAAGACGCAGTTATAAGAGCCAGAACATATGCGGCCCCCATTAATGTATACCGCTGTTCGTGTTCGTCCAGCCCATTTTTACATTCGCCGCAAAAAACGCCCTGCCTGGTCAATGGTGCTTGCGGAGATTGTAAAACAGATGATTGTATCTGTTCTTATATCGTCCAAACAAGAATGTGTAAACCGGCGGGGAGAATAAAGGTTATCCTCGTTGGTGAATCTTTGGGATTTTGAATAAGGATTATAGTTTAAAAATGCCGTTGCGAAAAGCACGGTGAACTGTAATGGGAGGGATCGGTTTGAGGACGGATATAAGTAATTGGAAGCCTTTAACTGTGTCGGAAATAAATAAACTTTTTTCTGTCATTCCGATACATTGGTGTATTGCCGGGGGCTGGGCATTAGACTTGCATCTACATAAACAAACCAGGGAACATAGTGATATTGATGTTATTATTACTCGTGAAGAGCAATTAATCGCTTATCAGTATTTAATGCGTGATTGGATGTTGTACAGGGCTGAAGATGGTAAGCTTAGTCTTTGGGAAGATGGAGAGTATTTGAACTCGACAAATGATGTATGGGTTAGTAAGAGCGATGATTCGCCTTGGGCTTTTCAACTTATGATCATTGATACCGAAGAAAATTCATGGACTTATAAGAGAGATAAATCAATTAGAAGGCCAATGGCTGAAATTATTTTGAAAACTGTTGAAGGAATACCTTATTTGAGACCCGAAATCCAACTTCTCCATAAAGCAGGCGGTTCGAAAGTACGGGAGAAGGATATTAATGATTTCCGAACAATGCTGCCGACACTTCTGCCACAAGAAAAAGCATGGCTGAAATCTTCTTTAACCCGACAATTTCCGGAGGGCCATGACTGGGACAAATTTTTGTAAATTAAAATATTAATGCTTTGTTGCTCTTACGGATCGGAGGGGTGCATTAATATTAATTTCCGTTTACATGAAGCTATTGATATTTTAGAGCGCACACCAGAAACTCTGGAGCGTTTCTTATCTGGTCTGTCAGAAGCATGGGTGCAAAATAATGAAGGGGAAGGAACCTGGAATGCACACGAAGTGGTTGAACATTTCATTGAAGCAGAGAAACATAACTGGATTCCGCGAGTGGAATCCATTGTAATGCAAGGGGAACATCATCTGTTTTCTGCATTCGATCGATTCTCACACTTGAAGGAGAAGTCGAAACGAACTTTGGAAGAGGCACTTCTAGAGTTCAAAATCATTCAAAAAAATGCATACAGTGGTACTTAAAACATTCAAAATGTTCATGTTAGCATAAATCTAACAGCATGCCCTCAATAAGGACGCCGGGAAGAAGCCCGGCGTCCTTATTCTGAAATCAAGAGGGCTACCGAATTCTCATTATCAGGAAACTCAGGGTTGAATCTACTGCTTAAGCGTTGTCAGCATACTCTGAATATGGCTTTCCATTAGCTGCCGTGCTGTTTCGCTTTGCCGTTCCTCGATGGCAATGGCGATTTTCTTGTTTGAAAGCGCTATCCTGTGCTTTCAGCTACTTCATTTGAGGAGGTTTTTATTTGAAGAAGAAACGATCGTTTTCTGTTTGTATGGCAGCAATCTTACTTCTTGGCTTTTCCAGTATATCTCTTGGCACTGTCCGTTTGGCAGCTGCTGAGTCAGCCAGTGAAGAGATCACTGCCGCCGCAGCCTTTATACATCCCGGGATTTTGCAGAATGCTGCTGGCATCCAAACTATGAAGGATAAGGTAGCCAGCCATGCCGAGCCATGGTACTCAACCTATACGGCACTTCAGAGTACGGTTGCCTCCTACGGCACTATATCGGCCGGGGATTATACCCTTACGGCTATAACACACAACAACAGCGGCGGATGGAATGAAATGCGCCTAGCTGCTACCAAGGTCTATAATCTGGCCTTGATGTATACCATCACCGGTGATGCCACTTATGCCGCAGGATCACGGACGATCATGATGAAATATGCGTCGATCTTTACAGGAGTTGGCACCAGCGGTGATACCGGCTCCGTGTATGATACTAATCTTGACGTAGGGGTTGTTGCTTTTAAGTTCAGCGCTGCTGCAGAGCTGCTCAGATATGGCTATAGCGGATGGTCCGCAGCAGACACAGCTTCGTTGATCGCAATGTTTAACAAGAATACGGGCGGCACAGCCATAAGTATGTATCAGCTGTTATCCAATGCGGCGGTGCTTGCAACCTATGATATGGATAACATTACCCATGGTCACGCAGCCATTCTGCGGGAGGGTTCTATGGCTTACGCCGTATTTGCCGAGGATACGACGCTGTATAATCTGGTGAAGAGCGATTTCAAAGCAAACAGCACAGCCTACTACACCAATCAGGGAGCTGAGTCTTGGCAGAAAAAACCGGATAAGAGCCAGGGGGCGAACGGGTATAGCCTATTGTACAATTACAATGCCACTACGGGGCAGAGCAAGGAGAGCGACCGGGATCAGGCACATGCGCTGGTAAATCTGTCCGCCTTCATTAACGTGGCACAAATTGCATGGAATCAGGGCGATAACAGCCTGTATGAATTTAATAACCGTCTCTTATTAAAGGCAACAAATTTCAGCGCTCAATATAATCTGGGCTATGAAGTAGATGCTTACGTAACCGCCTATCCATGGAATCATCACAGCGATAGCGGGATAACCACCTATGACAGAGGAAAAGCTGCGGAGAATATGTATGCGTCAGCTTATAATTATTACAAATTCTCCTCTGCTGCCGCAGCCAGTGAATATACGTATTTATCCAAGTATGTGAATAACCCGGTGTATGCGGCCGACAAGAACGGTTACGACGGGGGACATTACTGGCCACGATCCCTGTCACTAATACCGGAAGCTTGACCACATACACGACTACAGCGCTCTCCGGTAACATTCTCACCACTTCAGGGTCGGCAGGAGGCACTGTGACCGGAAACTATATGATCTATGTTGTTTTTAAAGGGGCCAGCTCCAGCACAAGCATGAATCTTCTGTATTTGACTTTGCAATAAATTTGGGAAGCTTATATCTGAAACAACGGAGAGGCCATCAGCTACCATTAAGTCTGGTGGTCTCTTTTTTATGAGTTCCCGTGCTGACGCACCGGCTGCCGGTCAGCTAAAGTGTATGACAAAATATAAACATTTCAGGTGAATTTGCAGAAACTTTTAATACACGCTCGGGAATACAATTAAGCGATATGAAGAGCATCATTTAGCACAATGGGAACGGAGGTAGAACTTGATGCAGATTCTTTCAACGGAGACAACTATCCGAACGGCTTCTCGCAGGGACGAACGATGCGTGGTGCGGAAACAACATCTCTGTTCCATTATGACGGCCAGGTAGTGGAAGTGAAGTTTTCACGATCACATCCATGTACGCAGCGGCCCCCTTAAACACGGAACTCTCAGATGGCTTGCTAAAGGTGCAGATGACCGGTCCGTTCCAATTATTGAAAGCGGGAATAACCATGACGTGGAGAGCAGATTCGTTATTGAAGCAGTTATATATCAGTAGCCTGAAGAGGATTGAGCAAGAGCGCCTACAGATGTTGCCTTCAGAACGGAAGATTTATCTGAAGGAGACCCTGGAACGGTTAATCGGAAGCTTTGAGCCTAGCGGTAAATGCGAAGCTACTATTATTGAACGTGTTGTGTGTGACGGTTATGTGCGGGAGCGGGTGGAGCTGTCTGCTGTCTCCGGGTTGTCCTTTACCGCTTATGTCCTAATTCCAGATGGCTATGAACAGACTACAATTCCTGCTGTGTTAGCGGTCCATGGGCATGGTTATGGAAGCAGAGAGATTGTCGGTTTGAACTTCGATGGAACTGTCGATGAGAATCCTCCGGGAATTCATCAGCATTTCGCCTTGCAATTAGTGAAACGGGGACTGCTTGTGATTGCCCCGGATATCGTTGGTTTCGGAGAACGCTTGCTTGAAGCTGACTTGACGGAAGATGGCCTGGCTCCAAGCTCATGTTATAAGATGTCCACACAATTACTGATGTTAGGCAAAACATTGACCGGATTACGTGTAATGGAAACGAGGCTGGTATTGGACTATTTAGCCTCGCGGCCGGAGGTTGACGCGGAACGGTTGGGAATCATGGGCTTTTCCGGCGGCGGATTAATCTCCTATATCACTGCCGCGTTGGATGAGCGGTTAAAGGCTGTCGTGCTTACCGGCTTCACGAGCACGTTCAAGGAGAGCATCATTGCCGTCGATCATTGTATCTGTAACCATATTCCGGACATATTGCTCTATGCAGAATTGCCGGAATGGATCGGTCTAATTGCTCCAAGAGCCTTATTCCTGGAGTCCGGCGAACATGATCCTATTTTTCCGAAGCAAGGTTTTTTGCAAAGTGTGGAAGACATCCGGAAGATTTATGAAGCGGAGAATGCTGCCAATCAATTGTCCTCAGACCTATTCCCTGGCGTACATGAGATTAGCGGCAGATATTCCTATGATTGGCTGGCGGAGACCATGATCTGATGGTATCGCTTGTGCCAAGCACCTTCAATGCTTATGGTCCGCACCGGTATTTTGAGAGAGACCGCCATTTAACAAGTCCTTTCGATCACAACTGCCCGCAGCAAGCTGTGATAGGATCGGGAATTGGCGAATACAGCGGGGAGAAGAAGGAAGAGCTAGGCCGGTCCATGGCCAAATTGAAGGCCAAACTGAGAGGCTTCAATCAGACAAAGGACGGAGAAGCACTTATCACGAAGCTTGATTAATGATCGTTTTCATCGAGATAATTGGAGGAGCTAATAATGAAGGATAGTTTTGATCCGAAAGAATATGGCGCTGTGGCCGACGGCATTGCCGTGGATACGGCAGCAATCCAGAAAGCGATTGACGTTTGCTTTGAGGCGGGCGGCGGAACCGTGGTGCTTGCGGGCGGTACATTTGTCTCGGGAACCATTTTTCTGAAATCCAATGTGTATTTACAGGTGAACCCGTCTGCTGTGCTGCTGGCCAATCCGGATATCAGTGACTACCCGGACGGAACGCATTATAACCGTTACATCAATGAACAGGACATGGATAAATGCTTTATTTATGCCGAGAATGCGGTGAATATTGGGGTAATCGGCCAAGGTGAAATAAACGGCAATGCGGAGAGCTTCCCGAATGAGGGCAGCATTTATCGTCCGATGATGATGAGGTTTCTGCGCTGTATGAACATTCAGGTCAAGGGACTGCGGCTCTATAATTCGACGGCATGGACAACGGCTTTTTTGGACAGTGAGAATATATGGTGCGAGGATTTGGACATTCGTAATGAAAGAAGATATAACGGGGACGGCCTCGATTATGATGGTTGTAAAAATGTGTTTATCTCCAATTGCAAAATACTAAGTACCGACGACAATCTTTGTTTACAAGCCAGCAGCAAAGAGTATCCGATGAAGAATGTGCATATTGTCAATTGTCATTTCACTTCTATCTGCGCCGGAATCCGTATCGGCCTGAAATCTGTAGGCGATATCTCTGGTGTCACAATCCACAACTGTACATTTGAGAATGTATGGCGTGAAGGAATCAAGCTGGAGTGCACAGAGGGCGGCAGCATTACCGACATTGTAGCCCAGGGCCTGGTCATGCGGAATGTAACCCGTCCTGTCTTCATGATCCTGAACAACCGGCTGGATGTAATCGGTTCTTCGCTCGGTCTTGAGGTTATGCCGGAAATCGGGACCATGGAGCGGATTACGCTGGCGGATATTACGGCGACGGACGACGAGGAGATGCAGCATACCCATTACCGTTTCACTGACGATGTAATGGGCTCTCCATCCTTCAACGGAATCCGGATGGATGCCTGCGACAGTTATCCCATCCGCGATGTAACCTTAAGGAATATTACGTATACCTTTATCGGAGGCGTTGATAAAGAAGACATCCCCCCGGCTTATCCCAAGGTATGGGACATGCGGTATAACCATCCGGAACAAGTATCCGAGAACTATTATCCAACCTGGAGCCGGGCGGCGTTTATGGATATCCGCAATGTGGAGCGGCTGACACTGGAAGGGATAAAGCTTCACGCTATTAATAAAGATACAAGAGCGCCGTATATTATCGAGAACTGCACGGTCTTTAAGCAAGAAATTGTGGAGTACTAATGTTTCTGATCATTAACTACAACATCGACATGGAGGAAAAATGAATAAGACGATTGTTTATAGTGCACCGGGTGGGGCCATTAACACAGATGACTTTGCGGTGTATGTCAGGAATCCAGGACAAGCTTGGGAGCAGCTGTTTGTGTACGAGGCTAAAGTAGATATGCACCATGTGCGGCAGGCTTCTATGGCCTATTTTGATATGAGCGGAAGGGTAGAAGTACGGATCGAGAGCCTGAAGCAGAGCATTCAGGAAGCGGTTATTCGTCCGCTGTCGGCTAACCTTTCTTTTGAACATACTGAGAAGACACTTTCCTTCACCCTAGACCGGCCTCTGAAGTTATCGGTAGAGATCAACGGGGAGCGGTTCAGCAATCTTCATCTGTTCGCAAATCCCATTGAGACGGATACGCCGGACCCGGTGCAAGATCATGTTCTCCTGCTTAAGCCGGCCATCCACCGTACGGAGGATATTTACCGCCTGCTGGCAACACCTAAGGTGGACGGTGGCAACCTGCCGGATACAATCTATTTCGCTCCGGGGATGCATTATTTGGAGCAGACGCTGCTTCAGATTCCTTCGGACACGACCGTCTATATTGCCGGCGGGGCAATTGTTGTCGGTTCAATGGTCTGTGACCATGTGAAGAATGTCTCGATACGCGGCAGAGGCATTCTCTACTTGTCTGACTTTCACCGCTTCTCGGCATTCCGCGGAATCCGCATCGTCTTCTCGGAGAATATCTCGGTTGAAGGGATTATTACGCTGGATCCTCCGCATTACAGTATTTATTTGGGACAATCCCAGCATGTGCATATCCAGAATTTCAAATCATTCAGTACCCGGGGCTGGTCCGACGGCATTGATATGATGTCTTGCTCGCATATTGATATCGACGATGTGTTTCTGCGTACTTCAGATGATTGTATAGCCATATACGGCTCACGGTGGGATTACTATGGTGATACCAGCCATATTAGCGTGCGGAACTCTGTATTCTGGGCAGATGTCGCTCATCCCCTGATGATCGGAACCCACGGGAACCATCGGGAGAATGGAGACACTATTGAAGATATTCTATTTGAGAACATCGACATTCTGGAGCACCATGAACCGCAGCCGAATTATATGGGAGCGCTGGCTATCAACGCAGGTGATAATAATTCGGTCCGGAATGTGGTCTACCGCAACATCCGTGTCGAGAATATTGAGCGGGGCCGTCTCATCGACCTAAGAGTAGTATGGAACAAAGACTATAATCCCGTACCAGGCTTCCGGATCGAGAATATCAGCTTTGAGGATATCACTTACAATGGCGACACCAATCATCCAAGCCAAATCTTTGGCTATGATGAAGAACGGACAATCAGCAATATCAGCTTCACCCGCCTTTCAGTAAACGGCAGACTAATCCTTCAGCCAGAGCCAGGAATTATGGAGATTAATGAGTTTACCCGTGGGGTCTCATTTGACACTTAGGATACAACTGAAGAGCGGGAGTTGAGAATTTACAGCGTTATACACGGGTGAATCTTCCAAATTCAACGATACCGTTCAATTTTATAGTGGTTATTGCGTTCACAATCAGGGGAATCAGCCCAATCTGCCGAGACCGCAATCAGCGGCAGAACGCCGGGCAGCTACACTTATGTGGCCGAGCTTGTGAACACAGCGGAATTACCCGCAGCGCTGAAATGCTAGTCATCGTCACGAAATAGAATGTCCCAATGACAAATTATAAATATTGCAGGTCGTGGTATTATAACTCTTAATGTGCCGCTTGGCAGATCTTATACGAACGAAAGCGGCCTTTAATAGGTGCTGCCATCGAACAACTACTACGTAAACAAACCGTGGGTCCTCCGTTGCTTGTAATAATAACACTAAAAACTCCCTCACCAAGTACACGGTTAAGGAGTTTTCATTTTATAGTAAAACCGCATACTCCATCATTTAAGATAACTTCATTTTTCTTATGATTAAGTAGCTTATTTAATACTGTTAAGCCAATCCCAAGCATCACCGATCGTCTGATCCTGAGACGAATCAGCGGAGGGAGAAGCTGGGGAGAGTGTGTCCGGAGTAGCAGATCCGCTATCTGAAACAGCTTGTCCGTTAGCAGGTAATACACGGCGTGCTGTTGTATAATGTGAATCCCACCAGCCTGTATCCAGAGCAGTAATGGTCACTCCATCTTCTCCGTACGTATGAAGTATTTTACCGTTGCCCATATATACAGCTACATGGTGAATCGGAGAATAGAAAAATACAAGATCGCCAGGCTGAAGCTCATTTCTTGGCACAAATGTTCCAGTTGTAGACTGGTCTTTGGAAGAACGGGGGAGTGTGATTCCATTTTGTTCGAAAATAAACTGCGTGAATGAAGAGCAGTCAAAAGAACTCGAATCCCCTGACTCTGCACCGTATTCATAGCGGACGCCCTGATATTTCAATCCTGTTGCAATGACCTGATCGGCAACGCTCGTAGATGCGGAGTCTGAGGCAGATGTACTTGTTGCCGCATATGCTGTACTGCTGCTGCCGGTCAAGCCGGTTGCGCCAGTAAGCAAGACCACGCCTAAGCTGATTACGATACTTAAGTTGCGTAAACGTCTTGTGCCGTGAGTTGTATTCATATATTACCTCCTGTTGTTGCAGTTTGGTTAATTGTCTGATTCAACTCTAACACAGAATTTATTAACATTAATTGTTAATGACTGCGATTTCACTTCTCCTTCAAGGCTTACAAGCCGTTTATTAAAAAAAGATTACGATTTTGTCATTATTTTTTATTGACATGCCTGGTACAGGGAGCGCTTGTTGGAGATTGGGCATTCTCTCATGGAGATGAAGGACACCACCGGATTCACCATTTCCTGCAGTGCTGGACAGAAACGTCGTTGAGAGAATGAGGGCTGCAGTGATCCAAGCAGCTGTTTCTTCCGGGCAAGCGAGAGTTAGCTGTTGACTTGATGGATGGAGTGTCGTAATCAACCCAACAACGGGAAAGGCTGTGTATTTCATTGTCCATTAACTGCAAAATTGTAGGTGAAGGATTCCCGGTAGTTATTTTGCATGGCTGGTCTTTGGATCGCAGCATAATGTCTGTATGCCTTGAGCCAAGAATGATGGAAGGGGAATTAGGTAAATAAAGATACATTGGAGTGGATTCAAGAACAATGGTCATATCGATTTAGTCTGATGTTTTTTCTATTTCAAAAATGAAAACATATGTGCCGGCAAGGATATCCATGGATTATCCAAAAAAATATCAACTGATTAATTACGTTAAGTTCTTATATTAAGAAGCATGATTATTAAAAACAACTCCAATTGAGTTGTTTTTTTATTGCTAGAATAGGGGCTTTCGGCAATGGGACTAAGTTCTTTCACAAGGGACTATGTTCTTGTTCACAAACATGTTGTTGTGTCGTTAACGACAGCAACTGTCAGCGAAGGGCTTAATCAAACTCAAAGACATATGTACAAAATACGGGTTTTGTGAAGTAGTACTAGGTAAATAAATAAGACCAGCCTAATTCAAGCTGTTTCGATCCGTTTTTGCATCTGATTTGTCTTATTGTACTTGTGTACTTTTAATGCTGATTTAATCCTCTTATCTTTACATAGATCGTTTTCTAAATTGTTTTTATTTTTTCTTTTATCGGCACAACACTTTTCATTTAGTTAGTATCGTCATCAAAATATTGTTAAAGTTTATGACACTCTTAATTAGGCTGTGCTTGATGATTATGTAACTCGATCGTCTGAATTATCCCGTGAAGCTTAGGTTATTCCTAATTCAGTCTTAATTATAATCCTGAAACTCAGTATCATAATTCGACCTGATTTATTTGACTCTTGTCAGACTCTTGTCATATAGTTCTAAGTTAGTCCTCTTAAATGATTAGATATTAATTTCATTTAGACAATTGCTAACAATTATCCGTTATAAGTTCTACCCTTAGTTCTATTAACTGATTACGAACAAGTTACATCTTCAATAAAATTCCCACCCCCTCTTTCATACTAATTTATTTACACATATTGTAATTAATATATCAATGCTATTTCAAAATTATTTATGGAATTCATAAGTCCACCCACAATACAAGATCCCTAACCCATTGGAGATGGCGTTGCCGTCTGATTTTCCAGAAAAATATTGTCAAATCCTTAATGATCATGTCATTATAAGTAGGTTCGTATTATAAATAACATTAAAGGGAGTGTGTATTTGAGTCGGTTTAATCTAGTTCTCATCTTTGTTTTATCCATCATGATAGCTTTTCTCCTGGGGATTTATGTGGCCCCTAGCATTGACCCGCGTCTGAGCGGGCAGACTGTGGCAAATAGTCCCATTGCGGCAGAAATCCCGCCGAGCCCTACTGAGATCCCCTCTGCTGCTGCAGTAGACGTCGCACCTGCACCTTCTCCATCCCTGGAACCCGTTGTCTTGGAAGATATGCCATCGGACAATGATACGGGTACCATCAGTGATGACTCTGCCGGCTATGACGCTGAGGAGCTACCGGCAGACGTCCCATCCGGAGAAGGCATTGGAGAGCCCATTGATTTCATGTACAGCATGAACTCAGCCGATGCTGTTAAGCTTACCTGGGAAGCCTACAACCTAACCGGAAAGACAATCAATTATTATACAGCTCATATCAGCACGTATAATCCGGTGGGCGATCCTTCTTATGATCAGCTGAGCGGTGAAAGCAACTTTCTCGTTAAATACGTGGGGCCGGTTGAGCCTGATGAGACTTTATTTATTTACAGTGACTTTACATACCAGAATACCCTGGACCGGATTATCATTGACCAGCTTACTCTTCAATATGATGACGGTACTATAGAAACCTTCGACTATGGTTACGAAACCACCGAAGAACGCAGCTTTTAATCGGAAGACTCAATTGGCGCGCAACTTCAATGGGTTCTATCCGATTTCTCTTAGGCTCGTCCAGAAGCCTGGAGCGATTTTGATTCGATCTGTAAAATGAGCGTTCATGGTTGGCTATCTCCTAAAACAATATTCAATTGCAAATGGTCCACGGAGCCCGTGGACCATTGCTTTTTCTGATTCTAGTCTAGCCGTCGAGCAGCGTCATCTGTTCTTTCATATAACGCGTGCCGTGAACGACATTCTTGGGGCTGACCTGATCGATTCGTTCGAGGTCCTCCTTCATGAGAAGGATATCAGCCGCGGCCGCATTTTCATCCAGGTACTTGATACGCTTCGTACCCGGGATAGGCAGCGCCCCGTTGGCAATCGTCCAGGCAATGGCCAATTGGGATGGTGTACAGTTCTTCTCCATCGCGATTTCCTTAATCTTGTCGACAACCTCAATGTTCTTCCGGAAGTTGTCTCCTTGGAACCGCGGCATCCATCTGCGAAGATCGCCTGCGGCAAGATCCTCGAAAGTGCGAAGCTCTCCGGAGATAAAGCCCCTGCTCAGTGGACTGTAGGCCACATGGGTAATCCCCAGTTCTCTTACGGTAGGGAGTATCTCCTCTTCGATGTCACGGCTCCAGAGCGAATACTCACTCTCTAGCACAGAGATCGGATAGACGGCATGAGCGCGGCGAATGGTTGAAGCGGAAGCCTCAGACAGGCCGAGCGCCCGAACTTTGCCTGCCTTGACCAAATCTGCCATCGCTCCGACCGTCTCCTCTATCGGGATTTGCGGATCGACGCGGTGTTGGTAGTATAGATCGATGTAATCCGTATTCAAACGGCGAAGACTATCCTCCACTACCTTCTTAACGTAATCAGGATGGCCACTGATGCTCTCGTAATTTGGGGTGTACGAGAACTTGGTGGCGATAATGGCTTGCTCGCGGCGCCCTTGAAGAGCACGGCCGAGCAGCTTTTCGTTATGCCCGTTCCCGTACACGTCCGCGGTATCGAACATCGTGACGCCAATGTCCAAAGCGCGATGGATCGTTTGGATCGACTGTTCGTCGTTAGTCTCCCCGTATATGCCTGGAGACATTCCCATAATTCCCAGTCCGATCGAAGAGACGGGGATATTGCTATTGCCCAGAATTCTTTGCTGCATTTGTTAATCCCTCCTTCTATGTTTGTTGTCGCTCTGACTCTTCCATCTTGATTAACAGTTGGCTCTCGGAAGGGATTCTCCCTTTCTCGATGTCTTCGTATATCGACAGTTTGTTATTGACAGCGTCGAGCGCTTCGGCCAATTCGTTCTGGCGGCGAAATAAATCTTCCTTGTAATGGTTCAAGATCGCTTTGCGCTGTGGAATCGTGGAATCACCACCCAGTGCAAGATTCACCATCTCCTTCAGCAACGACAGCTTCATCCCAGTCGCCCGGAAACATGTCATCAACCGGATCCAATCTAGGTGATCTTGTTCGAACAGTCGATTCCCGTTCTTATCTCTCTTAATGTAAGGGAGCAATCCCTCCTTCTCATAAAAACGAATCGTATGAGCCGGGCAACCAAGCCGCTCTGAAGCTTCTTTGATCGTGAATGCCATGGGCCGGATCGCTCCTTATCGGTTATTTTCATACGGAATCGGCTGGTTCTTTCTCATCCTAAACCTTAAAGTACACTTTAAGGCAAGCGTTATTTTGGGAGAATAAACTGCCGATTGGTTGTTAGATTCTTAAGTTGCCGTATCATACCTTCACAGGATTAACAATCCCGTAATATACAATATCCTCATATGAATCGTTCTTGTAAATATGATCTTTCAGTGTCCCTTCATAGCTCATTCCGCACTTTTGCATGATTTTACCGGATGCCGGATTAGATGCGAAATGACGTGCGTATACCCGGTGGTAATTCTTTTCGGTGAAAACAAATTCAATAACTGCCCGGGCTGCTTCGGTTCCATAACCTTGACCCCAATGGGCTTCCCCGATCCAATAAGCGATCTCACCGTTATGATATGGCTGATGGTTGGAAATGCCGACTGCTCCATACAATTTGCCTGTGTTCCTATCTGTGATTGCGAATTCATACATCCGGTCCAGGTCAAAGTTCTGCTCATGATTGGCCATCCAGGACACAGCGCATTCTAGTGGATACGGATACGGCAAGGTCAATGTACTCCGGTAGATATTGTAATTGTGACAATAGTCTCTAACTTCCTCCGCATCCGCTGGCTTAAATAGGCGCAGAAGTAATCTGTCCGTTTCAAGGGTCCGGTCTGTACGGTTATATTTCATCTGACTTCTCCTACTCTCTATATCATATAATGAACAACTATGAAATTCTTGTATATTGAAACCCCTCAATCAACATAACTATTCTCAAAAATATCCATAAAAGCGGTCACCAGTTGCGATTGCGTTACTGTATCCGCATCTTCCGTCTCCGTCAGTTGCCATCCGTATGTACCATACTGCTGATAGTTCTCCATAGACAAAGGACGCAGCTCAAACTCTTTGCGGATAGCTTCAATACCTGCAGCATAATCAATCTTCACCCGGGCGAACACCTGTTCTGGGTCCTTGAAAACTGCATAACCTTTGCGGTCTGCCCCAATGTGATATGCCGGATCATCTCCCCACTGCGTAATGTCTACAGAACCTTTGATTCCCGGAGCACCAATCACATACTCCCTAACATACTTATTCTTGTTACCGGACTGAGAATGGTTCGAATACACCCACAGTGCGGCCAATATCACGAATGACAGCAAAGCCAAACAACCCATAACCTTAGATTTATTCATAGATTTCATGAGGCTTATCCTTTCCTTATATGGATGCAACAAAAAAGCGGATGCACCAGGACCGTGAATCCAGCCTTTGACTGCCGCTTTTGGGAGAAACAAATCAAAAGATCCACACCATTTAAACAGGCCAAGAATCAGAGACGATTCCCAGCCTGCCTTGTTGCCAGCTATACTAAACCTTATGCCGCACGGGTCAGCTTACGGACAACCTCCTGGCTGTACTTGCGCTTGGTGATGAAGTAAAAGCTGAGCTGGAATACGAAATAAACCGCGACCACAATCGTTGTGTTCTTCATGAATTCGCCAATGATGTCGGACCCGCTCATGACGTGGGTGATCAGATAGATGAAGCAGTAGCCGAAGATGCTGCCCAGCAGCAGCGGAACAAAGAAGGTGATGAGCAGCTCTGCCGATACTACCGACCTTATCTCCTTATCACTGATCCCAATCTTATACAGCTTGCGGAAAAAGACGGTGGCGTTCCCGATTTCGGTATATTGCTTGAAATACAGCACCATTCCGCCTGCTACAAAAAACAGTACGCCGATCAGCGAGGTGACGAACACGAAGAGTGAATAGTTCTTCTTCAGCTCCTTGTAGGCATCTACTTTGGAGGCTACTGCAAACATTTGCCCGCTTCCATCCTTATCCGTAGCATTCAGCGTATCCTTGAGCTTCTGGACAACCCCTTCTGTCCCTTTCCAGGCTGTAAAATCAATTCCGTAGTGGGTACCCATTGCATTCGGGCTTACCTTGGACTCCATATTCTTGTAATCCTCATTGCTCACTACGATCCCGGAGCTTGTCGGATAAGAGCTCGCTGTGGCAAACCAATCCGCGTGATAGGATGATTTCACCTTATAATTGAAGGTTTGCGTACCATCCGTGAATTGAATCGCTTCCCCTTCGCCAATACCATGGGTACCCGGCTCCCAGGCCGTAACAATATTAAGAACTTCCCCGGTGCCAACCGTTACCTTCTCCCCGGTCAGAGAGTTGTACATGTCCTGCGACACAATCGGCTTCGTCTTCAGGACATCGTATTTATCTCCTTCCAGATTCATTTTGAGATTCAGGAAGCTGGTTTCCTGGACCGACTTCAGCGGCTCGGAGGACTGCTTCAGCACCTGCTCCAATTGTCCGCTCTCCAGCACATGCACGCCGGCTACCGAGATATACTCGATATCATACTTATTTCGTTCCGCGATGCTCTCCGACAGCTGCAGCAGCGAGAATGGCGAAGCAACAAGAAAGATAGTCATCCCGCTGAGAATGCTCAGAATGAACATAATCCGCTTGTTCTGATTGAATTTATGATTGATTTCGGTGATGGACAGGATATGCCGGTAATAGAATTTCTTATTCTTCAGGAAGCTGATCAATGTGTTCCCAAGATGGGAGATGACCATGTAAATCCCGATGAAGCTAAGCAGGATATAGGTAATGATCATAAAGGGATTCGTATTCAGACTTTCGTGATTGGAGATTACCACCAGGAAGATGATCGAGGCCACAACCAGCCCCACACCTACCAGCCCAAGCCGGGTATCACTTGTCTTCGCCTGGTTATCCTGCTTGCGGGAATCCTTCATCAGATCTGCGATGTCCAGCTTACCGACCTTAACACTTGAAATCATCTGTGAGGCGGCAAAAATCACGGTAAATACAACCGCAGTGACGATGAAGCTTGCCGCGCTGAGTGAGTAGGACACCCCTTGCAGATCCAGCAGATCAATCGCCACATTCTGGAACAGCCGTGAAAAGATCGCGCCCGTGATAATCCCGGCAATGAGCGAGGATACACTGATAATCAGATTCTCCAGCAGGATGATCTTCTGCAGATCGTTCTTGTGCATCCCTAGCGACATAAAGATGGCAAATTCCTTGCTTCTCGACTTGATGAACGAGGAATGCGCATAGTTGATGAAGAACACCGAGAACAGGGTCAGTGCAGCCAGACTCAGCATTAGCACAATCTGGATCACATCCTCTGTCGCCCCTTCCCGGATGCTGTTATTGAACAGCAAGGCGGCATAGAGGAAAAAGATCGTAATCGCAAAAGCGCTGCAAATGAAATAGGAGAAGAAATTCCGCACATTGCGTTTGAAGTTCTTAATCGTGACATCTCTAAAGGTCATTTCGTTCCCCTCCGATGATCGCCAGGCAGTCGAGGATTTGATCAAAAAACTCCTTGCGGACCCCGCTGCTGACAATCTCCATGCTGATGGCACCGTCCTTGATGAAGATGATCTTTTTGCAGAAGCTCGCGGCGAAGGCGTCATGTGTCACCATCAGGATAGTGCTCTCCCGTTCCTGGTTCATCTTCTCGATACATTTCATCACTGCATTGGAGGACTTGGAATCCAGGTTGCCTGTAGGTTCATCGGCGAAAATAATATCCGGATCATTCACAAGCGCCCGGCTGACCGCCACCCGCTGCTGCTGGCCGCCCGATATGTTGTAGGGATACTTGCCGGCGATTTCCTCAATGCCCAGCAGCTTCATAATCTCTTCACTTTTGGCTTCCATTTGCGCTTTGTCCCGCTTGTCAAGGATCATGGGCAGCATGACGTTCTCCTTCAGTGTCAGACTGTCCATCAGATTGAATTCCTGGAAGACAAAGCCGAGATGCTGTCTGCGGAAGAGCGCCATTTCATTCTTATCCAGGGAGGTGATATTCTTGCCCCCGATAAAAACCTCGCCGTAGCTCGGCTTACCGATGCCGCTCAGGATATTCAGCAATGTGGTTTTGCCGCTGCCCGAGGGGCCCATGATGCCGATAAACTCCCCCTTCTCTACGTTAAAGCTGACGGAATCCAGTGCCACTGTGGAATTCTCGCCGTTCTGCACACCATAAACCTTCTTAACCTCTTTAACTTCCAGTACTACGCTCACAGTTTCATCTCCCGTTTGTCATATATTTATCCTCAATTACAGCTTATAGCTTCATTGTAGTAGACACTGGATTCCATATCCATCCATTTACATTACGTTATCTTTCATTTTTGAAAGGTAAGAAATCTGCACTTCTGTACCTTGATTGACTTCCGAGGTAATCGTGAGACGGTGTCCCAGCTTCCGGGCTATTTCTGAGCAGACATAGAGGCCGATGCCTGTCGCCTGGTGATGGGTACGTCCGTTTTTTCCGGTGAAAAAGGGCTGGAAGACCCGCTGCAAATCGACGGGCTCAATGCCGATCCCCTCATCCCGGACGGACAATACCACCTTGTCGCCACGCTGCTCAATGCGGAAGTGGATGGATTTCGCCGCTTCGCCCGAGTCAGAGTATTTAATTGCATTGGAGATAATCTGATCCAGCATCGCGGTATTCCACTTACTGTCCGTCATGACCATGATACGCTCGTCCTCACATTCGATCACCGGGTAGACATTATTATAGATATATTGATTCCGCTTGCTGTTAATCAGGCTTCTGAGTGATTCCAGCAGGTTGATAGGCTCCGGATTATAGTCCCGGGTGAAATGCTCCAGGCGGAAGAACTTCAGCATCTGGTTCAGCATGCTAAGGATTTTATCCTTCTCTTCCTCGATATGCTGCAGGGCCAGGGCATGGCCGGTGGGGTTCATTTTGCAGTTCTGCAGAATGAGGTCGATGACTGACAAGGGCGTTTTGAGATTATGTATCCACTGCGAGATGAACTTATGGGTGTTGTCGGCCTGGGCTTTGACCTCATAGATCTGGTCCTGATAGCTATGGTGTATCCGGTGAATGAGCTGAATAACGGCTTGCTGCTCGTACGAATAGCCCTTCTCCTCAATCTCGATATTCTCGGATAACCGCTGTATTTCCCGGTGGGTGGAGACGTATTTGATCAAGCGGAAGCACATAAATATAATAAATACGTAAAAATAGATGCTAAGCAGGTACATGAGCTGGATATTGCTGCTGATAAAGAAATTGCAGTATACGCTCACCAGGATATGGCTTAAAAAATAGACAAGGGTGAACGACAGATGATCACGCATGAAACCCCGAAACAGCTTAATGCTCACTGGCGGGTCCCTCCGATCATAGCCGAATCAAAAATGTAACCCACGCCTCTTTTGACTTTGATCACATCCTGAAAGCCGAGACTGGCCAGCTTGCTTTTGACCCGGGTGACATTGACCGTCAGCGTATTATCCACGACGAAATGCACATCATCCCACAATTCTCCCAGCAGTTCTTCCCTCGTGACAATGGTATCCTTATTCTCCATCAGCTTCTTCAGCAGCTTGTATTCATTCTTGCTGAGCTCCTCTACGGCTCCTTTGCAGGAAATGCTGAAATTACGGTCATCCAGATGAATCGGCAACGGCTCCTTCTCCGGCTCCGGCTTGCCCGCATACTCCCCGTAATTCCGGCGTATGATCGCCATAATCTTCGCCAGCAGCACTTGAATATTCAGCGGCTTCACGATATAATCATCCGCTCCCAGCTCCATGCTGAGCACCTGGCTGGATTCCTCATCCCTTGCAGAGATTACAATAATCGGCACCGTTGTTTTCCTTCTGAATACCCGGCAATAGTAGAACCCGTCATAATAAGGCAAATTCAGGTCAAGCAGCACAAGCTGCGGCGCTTCCTGCTCGAAGATCTTCTCCACCTGCAGGAAATCCGCAACCTCCACCACTTCATAGCTGTATTTGCGCAGGATATCGGTCATCAGGGTTCTGATTTTGATATCATCCTCGACGATCATGATCTTGAACAATTGGCTCACCTCTTAGCAGCCCGGGCAGTCCTGAGACAATCGCTGTTATGAAGCCTCCGCCAGCTTGTTATCGATAAACCCGATAATTGTGGCAATGCTCACGAAGTGTTCATGAATCAGTTCCTCGGGCAGAATAATAATCTTGAATTCCTGCTCCAATCTGGCAACCAGATCCAGGAGACCCAGGGAGGTCAGCAATCTGGACTCGAAAATATCGGTGTCCAGGTGCAGCTCCCCTGCCGGAATACGGGTCAAACCCGCTACGATCATTGTAACTTGTTCTGTGATTTTCATATACTATTTTCTCCATTCCTGGTGGATTTGTAGTAGGGATCAAAAACATGGGCAATCGCCCGGATAAAGTACGTACCGGTAGGGGTTACTGTAATTCGCGGAGAGTCCACACCCAGCAGCAGGCCATCCTTCTCCATGCCTCTAAGCACGCTCAGCTCCTCCTGAAAATAAGAGTCGAAATCGATACCAAAGCACTCCTGGAGCATTTGCTTGTCAATAGGGTTACCGCCCAGCAGCTGCTTCAGAATAATATCCTCACGAATGGCATCCTCCCCGGACAAAAGATGGGTCTTGCCGGTCTCAATAGGAAATCTGCCCAGATCAAGCGCGGCGCAGTAACGATCCATTGCCGGGACATTCTTATAATAGAGCCTGCCAATCTTACTGACCGCCGACTTGCCCAGACCCAGCAGATGCTGGCTGCTTCTTTCGGAGGAGCCCATGAAATCACGAACCACATGCGTTCCGGGATGCTTCTCCCGCCCGTTGTTGCGGATAAAGGTATCACTACCCATCTCGGTGTAGTCCCGGGATAAATACTGGCGGGCCAGCTCGAACAGGCGGGACACCATATAATTGTTGGGCAGGCTGAGATGCGGGATTTTGCGCTGCAGCGGGTAAATGGCCGGGTAATGGGCATAGGGAAAAGCCACGATTTTATCGGGGGCGATCCGCACGATCTCCTGCAAGGTACGCTCGAATTCTCCGAGTCCCTGAAAGGGCAGGCCATAGCATAAATCCACATTGACGGTGAAGCCCATGCTCCGGGCAAGGCCGATAATCTCCCGCGTATCCTCAAGATCGCATTCCCGGTGAATCGCATTCAGTACCCGGGTATCAAAGTCCTGAATGCCAAAGCTAATATAGTTAAACCCCAGTGTCTTCAGCAGCCGCAGCTTGCCTTCGGTAACAATCTGCTTGTCCGGGTAAGCCTCGAGCTTTATTCTGGCGTTGTCTTCAAAATCCACATACCGGGCAATAATTCCGAACAGCCGCCCGATCTGCCGTTCATTCAAATAAGCGGGAGTCCCGCCGCCCCAGTGCAGATTACCGGATTTCAGCTTCCGGGCACGGCCGGAGAGCTTGAGTGCCAGCTCCTGCTCCAGCGCATCTATATATTGATCCTTGTCTTCATCCTTGCCGCTCAGCACCCGGTCACAGCAGCAGTAATAGCAGATCGACTTGCAGAACGGAACATGCACGTAAACCTGTGCTTCTTCGATTTCCTTAAGCTCCTGAGCTATAGCAGATTCATCCGCAGGCTGGCGCCAGTGGCTGTCCACCGGATAGCTTAAATACATGGGAAGGTTATATTCGTTGTACTTTTGCGATAAATAATGCAGCTGATTCTGAATGGTCTGATTCATTGCCAAGCTCCCTCCTTGCCCCGGCTTGCCGGGCGGCACATCATCTCCATGACTTCCTGCTCCTTGTGTACAATGTCTTCCAGTAAGCGGCCATGTACAGTTCTCCAAGTGTCCGGCAGCGCAATTCCTTTGCTGCACCTGATCAGGTCACTGCGGATGTCCAGCCATGCACCGGTAATTTCTCCGAGCCTCGCTGCAGCTGCTTGCCGTTCGGTAAGAAGACGCTCCAGCCGGTACTTTTCAGCCCGCTTGAAATCAATGATGGCGTTCAGGCCAGCAATCTGGCGGTTAACGTGCTGCTCTGTATAACTCCAGTGCTGAGAAGTATAGTGATCTTTGAAGGCGGACAACATCAGCAGGCTCTGCGTAACGTCTTCCCGCTGTGTGCGGTACAGGCAATTAAGTCTTTTAACATCTGGCAGCAGTTCATAGGTGTACGGCTGCTGGGCACGCGGGAATTCCATCAAGGTGTACGTCTGCGCAGATGACAATATATGCTGGCGGTACCCCTGATAACTGTTCAGCAGATCCTCTGCTGCCAGGGTCCGTTCCCTGTAGTTCAGCGCATCCTTATGGCTGTGCTCCAGCACAATAAACTGATCCTGCGCCTCACTATAACCGTAGACCAGCAGCGTATGGGCAAGATGTTTCTTCATATAAGCGTCTCTACGGGCCGGTTCATAGAAGCTGTCCACCCATAGAATGAACAGGCTTTGCCGGGCCAGTCCAGCGGTAAGCCTCTCCTTCAGCCCGTTCCCGCCCTGCGGGGACTCATACCGGGCCGTAAGGTGCAGCTGCTCCAGAATAGCTTCCGGGGGCGCGGATTCTATGCAGGCCGCAGAGAGGTACGGCTCTGCCTGTGCAGAATCAAGAGTATACACAAACATATCGCTGCTCAGAAACGTGTTGATATTCCGGCCAAAGACATTCAGTACAGGAAATAGTGAGTTATATAAGCAGCTTTTGTAATAGAGATCGTTAAACGGCTGTGGCTGTGTGAACTGGCAGGACAAGCTCGGCTCCGTTATGATCTTTACCGGGAGGCTGGAGGCAGCTGCGACTTCCCCGCAGTGAACCTGAACCGGTGGGATACAGGCTGCACTTACCCGCGGAGTAACTCCCGCTTCCACAATCCCGGCCTGCGCCCGAATGGTAGAGGCGCTCAGCAGCTCTTCGTAAGAAAGGGGAATGCCTCTGCGGGCAAGCTCACTCTGCAGCGTAACCGCCTCAATCGAGCTTCCGCCAATTTCGAAGAAGTCATGGTCCAGTCCGATGGGTTCAAGCTCCAGGACAGCCCCCCATGCCTGGCAAATGGACTGCTGCAACGGAGTGGTGCAGGGTGTAAATTCACTATCCGTAAGCATGTTGTGCAGAGAAACCTCAGGCAGCTGCTTTTTGTCCACCTTGCCGTTGGTATTCAGCGGGAAGTGCTCCAGCCGGACGAACACGGACGGGAGCATATAAGCAGGCAGGCGCGCAGCCAGGTACTGCTTAAGTCCAGCGCCGGAGACGGCTTGCGCGGCAGTCAGATAGGCACAGAGGAATTTATCCCCTGAACTGTGGCTCCTGGCCATAACGGCAACATCCCGGATGCCCGGATATTCCAGCAGCAGCTTCTCCACTTCCTTCGTCTCGATGCGGAAGCCGCGGATCTTGACCTGATCATCGCGGCGGCCGAGGAATTCGATAGTTCCGTCCTCCCGCATCCGGCCCAGGTCGCCTGTCCTGTACATACGGTCTGCCTCAGATTCGCGGAAGGGGTCCGGCATGAAGGCTTGTGCCGTCTTCACCGGGTCCTTGATGTAGCCGCGCGCTACCCCGATACCGCCGATATACAGCTCACCTGTCTCTCCCGCCGCAACCGGCTGCAGGTCATCGTCAAGAATGTACCAATAATTCTGTTCAACCGGTATCCCGTAGGGAATGCTTGTCCAGTCCTCCCGGACCTCCGTAACCGGATAATAGATGGACCAGACCGCAGCCTCCGTAGCACCGCCGAGAGCGGTCAGCTTCGCCCGGGGGAAGTAACGCGAGTAGTTCCGCGCCAGCTCCAGGGGAACCCAGTCTCCGCTCAGGAAGATATGCCTCAACTCCAATTGGGCGAAATCAGGGATATACTCCGCCAAGTGCCGGACCAGATAATGCAGCGTGGTCGGAACGGAATTCCAGAAGGTGATCCTCTGCTCCAGCAGCAGCCGTGTTAAGCTGTCCGGATCAGTAATCTGCGGCTCCGGACACAGGACGATCGTGCCTCCGGCGGCCAGCAGGCCGAAGATATCATACACGGACAGATCAAAGCACACCGAGGTTACGAACAAGCCCCTGTCACGACTGCCCATATCCAGCTCGCGGTTCACCCAGGAGATTAAATTCACGGCGGAACGGTGCTCGATCATTACGCCTTTGGGCGTGCCGGTAGAGCCGGAGGTGTACATGATATAGGCCAAAGCACTACCGTCAATGGAGAGATCCGGGTTGTCTGACGGATAGCCTGCTGATGAGGAAGCCGCGGTTGCGCCAGCTTCGGCAGACCCCAGGCGGATCTGAACCGGCACAGCGAGCGGTTCTTCGTCATCACAGATAGCGGCCGAGACCCCGGAATGTTGCAGAATGTAATTTTTGCGGCTGGCCGGATAGCCGGGATCCACCGGGACGTAGGCAGCGCCGCTTTTTAACACGGCAAGCAGGGCAATAACCAGATTCATATTGCGCTTCACACTTATGCCTACATGATCATTCGGACGAACGCCCCGGGCAATCAGCTCGTGCGCCAGGCAATTCGCACGCCTGTTCAGCTGCTGGTAGCTTATGGACTCTCCGGCAAAAACGATGGCCGGATGCTCCGGATGCAGCGCTGCCCGGGCTTCGAACCCTTCGTGCAGCGTGGCAGCAGCAGATATGGACAGCTTGGAATGGGAGTCGGCCAAAGCTCTCACCTCCCGGGCAGGCTGCCCTGCGGATGTTCACTGCTCAGCTCAGCGGTCAGCGCAGTCAGCTCGCCCAGCGTCTCACAGCTGAGCAGCTCATCTACATGCTCTTCCAGGTTCACGTCAAGCCTGCTCTCCACCATCGCGATAATCTCCACAATCATCACCGAGGTAATGGCCAGATCACCCTCAACCGACAAGCCGGGATGCAGCTCCTCCTTGTCGAAGTAGCATACGCTGGCTATAATCTCATACAGCTTGTCCTGCATCTGCACAGTCTTCTCTCCCCTCATCTTCCTTCAGAGCCGCTTGCGGAATTCATGCTTCAATTGCTGCCGGTCAACCTTGCCGCTCCCCCCTGTAGGGAAGCTGTCAAAAACATGCACCATATCGGGAATCATATACCGGGGCAGCAGCTTGCCGACAGCCTGCTTCAGCCCAAGGACGGTGAAGCTGCCAGCTTCATGCACAACCACGGCAGCGCAGATCAGCGGATGGCCTTCACCATCCTGAATATCAACGACAGCGGCATCCAGAATATTCTCCATGTCATGCAGTACGCGTTCAATCTCCGGCAGCTCAATGCGAAAGCCGGAACGCTTAATCAAGGCGTCTTTACGGCCAATCAGGACGAGCGCTCCGTCTTCGTTAACCGTAGCCATGTCCCCGGTACAGTAGAGCTTGTCTCCAAGACCCCAGTCCGGCGGTATACTGCGGAAGCTCTCCTGCGTGAGCCGGGGATTGCGGTAGTAGCCCTTCATGACAATCGAGCCTCTTACGCAGATTTCCCCCTCTTCACCCGTACCGGCAAGACGTCCGTCAGAGGTTACCACCACAACTCCGGTATTGCCGCAAGGATACCCGATTGGTACGGGAGTGCCGTGTATACCGTCTTGCTCGCTCAGCGGATAATAGGTACAGACGTTGGTTTCAATCAGCCCGTACAGATTGTAGAAATCCGCCTCTGGCAGCAGCTCCATCACCTGGTGCAGCAGCTTCGGCTGCAGAACCTCGCCCGCAAACAGCACGCCACGCAGCGAAGGCAGCCCGCCTGCCGGCAACCGGCCGTATTGGACCACGGCAGCCCAGAGTGAAGGCACGGAATAGACCCAGCTAATTTCCCCCTGTTCGATGGCCTTGGTAAAACGCGCCGGATGCTGAATGACCTCAGCCGTCAGGAGGACGAGCGTTGCCCCTACAGCAACCGGCACGAAAATATCAAACACCGAAAGATCAAAATGAAAAGGTGCGATGGCCGCGAAGCGTTCATGTTCTTCCGGTTTGAAGTAACCGCAGCACCAGTCAATGAAGGTTCTGGCATTCAGGTGGGTAATCATCACGCCTTTGGGTACTCCTGTGGAGCCTGAAGTGTACAGAATATAAGCCAGATCCTCGCTGATCGGCTGTCTTCTGCTCTTGTACAAATGGCGCAGGGGCTGTTCCAGCGAAGCATGTACGATCTTGACAAAATCTGCGTCGTCCAGTTCGGTGCCCCCCTCCACCAGCAGTATATGAAGTAACCTCAGCCGCTCCCATTGCTCTGGATTCGCACCTTGCAGCAGCTTCAGCAGGTTCGCACCATCAGTAACCAGAAACCGCGTCCCGCTCTGCTCCAGAATGGTCAACATTCTGTGTACAGGAGAGTAGCTCGTGTCCAGCGGAATGTACGTCCCTGCGGTGAACAGCACGCCGAACATGGCGCATACCGCCTGCGGGGACTTGTCCAGACAGATTGCAGCGGTCTCCCCCGGCTCCATGCCGGTATCGATCAGTGCATCTGAGATTTGAATACTGCGCCGAAGCAGCCCGCCATAGCTTAGCTCCCTGCCTTCAAAGCGCAGCGCAGTCTGGTCGGGGCAGCGCTCAGCGCTGCGGAGCAGGTAATGCTGAAGCAGGAAATCACTCATACCCTTCCCCCAGACCTTCCAGCATAATTTTCTTCTGCATCTCGCTCGTTCCCGAGTACAGCTTGGAAGCAAGGGAATCCCGCATCTGCTTCTCCGGCGGGCTCTCCTTCACATAGCCGTAAGCTCCCCAGATTTGTACCGCCGCAAGGCTGTTCTGCACCTTGGATTCGGAGGTATGCAGCTTCAGCATGGAGGCGCTGTGCATTCCGCAGCGGCCCTGGTCAAAGTCCTCGCACACCTTATACAGCATCAGCCTGCTTGTTTCCATCCGGATTCTCATCTGGACCAGCTTGTCATAGACACCCTCGAAGGAGCGGATGGCCTGCCCGAATTGCTTCCTCTGGCCCGCATACTGATAGGTCTGTTCATACTGCTGTTCCATGGCTCCGACATGATAAGCACTGACTATAATCCGCTCCCACAGCATCGCCTTGAAAAAAATACCCATCCCTTGCCGTTCCCGTCCCAGCAGCCTGTGTGCCGGAATGCGGGTGTGGTTCAGCAGAACCTCACTCATCGGGCTGGTCCGCAGGCCCATCTTCCCGAAGACCTGTCCAATCTCGTATTCCTGCTGCCGAGCTTCCAGAATAAAGGCCGACACATCCAGCATGGGCAGTCCATTCGCATGCTTGCCATACACCAGCAGGATGTCGGACTCCGGGGCGAGTGTTGCAAAGGTTTTGATGCCGTTCAGGATATAGCCTTCCGGTTCCTTCTCGACAGTGGTGGTCATGGCGGAAGAATCAGAGCCCGCCCCAGGTTCCGTAATTACGCTGCTGCCGATGAATCTTCCATCAATGAGCGGTGCCAGATACCCGGCCTGCTGCTCCTCACTGCCGTATACCCATAGCGGCACTTGGGCCGCCGACATTTGAGCGCATACCGAGAAGACCAGGCCTTCATCCTGGCAGCGGCGCGCCAGCGAACGGATCGCCAGCGCCGTGGTCAGCATTCCCTGCTCCGCTCCTCCATACGCTGCCGGAAAGGGAAGCCCGAGCAAGCCGGTACCGGCTAATCGGGACCACTTATCCCTGCGGAAGGTGCCGCTCTCGTCATCCGCATACACTCCGTCATTCAAATACCGCTCACAACATTCCTCCATTAAGCCGCAGATCTGCCGCTGCTCCACGGTATAGCTGAAATCCACAATAAGCGCCCCTCGACCTGTGATTTATTGAAATATAAGAATTTGAAGCCA
Organism: Paenibacillus sp. FSL R10-2771; assembly: GCF_038000205.1. Lineage (NCBI taxonomy): Bacteria > Bacillati > Bacillota > Bacilli > Caryophanales > Paenibacillaceae > Paenibacillus > Paenibacillus sp. FSL R10-2771. The sequence goes on along the minus strand of NZ_JBBOBM010000001.1, from coordinate 3,087,959 downwards.
AAGCCTCACTTTGCGGGGTTATCTTGCAGCTCCCCGGCCATGCCTCTGACGATCATGTCATTGAGCAAAAACTGGCTTTCCGCCGGAATCCCCTCTACAGCCCATCTTCGGAGGATGTTCTTCTGCACCTTCCCGGATTCCAGCACCGGCAGCTGGGAGACGAGATGCACCCGGTCTGGAACCTTATAGTTGGCGATTTTGCCGCGGCAATAGGCTTTGACCTCACCTTCGGTAAGCAGAACTCCGGGCCTTGGGATCACAAAAGCAGCCAGGGCCTCACCCAGAATCTCGTCCGGCTCCCCGACAACCGATACATCCTCAACCTTGTCCATGTTCAGCACACATTCTTCAATATCTACCGGGTAGACATTGAAGCCGCCGCGGATGACCATATCCTTGATGCGGCCGGCAATGCAAATATTGACGCCGTCCTTGTAATAGCAGGCCAAATCGCCGGTGTACAGCCAGCCTTCCTCGTCAATTACCTCACGCGTCTTGGCTTCGTTGTTGTAGTAGCCCTTCATCAGATAACCCCTGATTGCCAGCTCCCCGATCTCGCCCCTCGGCAGCTCCTTGCGGTCCCGGTCTACAATCTTGACCTCGAAGCCTTCAATCGGCCTGCCGACGGTGTTCAGCCGGACCTCCGGCGGATCATCCAGCCGGGTCATTGTGACCAGACCCGTAGCTTCAATAATGCCGTAAGCATTGATTAGCGTGCAGCGGGTCGTTTCCTCGATGGAGCGGGCTAAATATGGGGTACAGAGGGAACCGGAGACCACCACCTTGCGCAGCTCCCTGAACAGCCCGGGCTTGCAGTAAGGCATGGCCAGGATCAGGCTCCACATCGTCGGCTGGGTGTGAAAGAGGTTGATCCCGTTTTTGGCGACATGGGTCAGAATATCATTCGGATTGAAGTTGGAGATCCATTTCATCGTGATACAGGAGACAAAGTAGACGAGCACGGCATTGAAGCCCTGCGCAGCATAGAGAGGAGCAATCGAGAAGCCGATATCATCGTGTATATCCAGCAGCTGTCCGCCATAGTATGAGGTGGCCACCAGATTGCGGTGCGTGATCATCACGCCTTTGGGGTGGCCGGTGGTTCCGGAAGTATAGCCGAGAATCGCAATATCCTCAGGATCAATAGCTTCGAGCTGTCTGTCCTGAAAAGGGACTGTGAGCGGCTTCAGCAGCCTGGCAAAAGACATGCTGCCCGGTGCAGGTTCATCGCCAAGCACGATATAATTCCGGATCGCCGGCAGTTCGGGACGAAGCCCGGACAAGAGAATTTCCTCATAGTTAAAAATGCCCAGCCGGTCCTGGTAAATGATCGTCTCCGCATCGGAATTATCCAGAATCCGCCGGATTTCATCCGGCTCATACCTTGTGCTGACAGGAACAATCCACGCGCCGATTTTGAACAGGGCGAAGTAGACGTACAGATATTCAAGACTGTTGGGCAGCAGCACGGCCACCTTGTCGTTCTTCTTAATCCCGAGGTCCAGCAAATTGCCGGCAATGGTGAGGGAATAGTCATACAGCTGCGCGAAGGTGACAGTCTCCTGCTCGAACACCACCGCAGGCTTGTCCGGGAAATCCCTTTGTAATGTATCCAGCACGCAGTCAATGGTCAAACGTTCATATTGGATCATCGGTGTGCCCTAGTCTCCTTTGTTAACCCAAATAGGATAAATCAAAGCCTTCGAAATGCTGCGCTGCCTCTTCCTCATTCAGAATGGCGCCGATACAGCCCGGCAGCCTGCGGGGGCGCTGCATGGCCGTCATAATATACTGGATATAATTGAAGTTGTTCGAGAACGAACGGATGCCGATGGCCTGCATGATGATCCCGATAAACGCTCCGGGAGCCAGATTGGTGTTCATCATTTTGTCCGCAAAATCCGGAAACAGTACCGCCTTCAGCTTCTCCACGCATACGAACAGAAATTTCTGCATACGGATGAAGATATAATCCTTGTCCTTCTGATAGATTTCGTCTGTATGGACCAGCTCCCCGTCCAGGTAGAACTCCGCCAGAATCGGAGATTTCAGCTTCATATAACCTTCCTGGTCGAAGGTAATATGATTGAACACATCGTACAGGACGACCGTATACTTGATGTCCTCCTTACCGCTGAACGCCTGGAGCCCGGTCAAATACAGATTGCCTTCAGCAGCGTAAATGTCTACGATATCTTCCTCATAAAATAAAGCGCCGGGTCCAGTGTCCCCATGCTGCTTGTGCATGAAATAGGAGCTGTAGATCCCGCTCATAATCTCAAAAATATGAAAACATTTAAACCGGTCAAAGCGGAGCCGGGCAGCGAGTTTTTTGTCAAACCACTGACCCTCCAGCTCCTCCTTCAGCTTCTGCTCCAAGTAATCCCTCGAACAGAGCACACCCTTGCCTCCGTTAAAAAGATCATCCACCGCCGCTTCCAGAATCAGTCCGTCCGGGCTGACGGTGAGATGAACCATGAAGGACAGGGAGACATCCTGCTTGCGCATGCGGGTGATATCCCGCTGCCAGCCGATAATATGCAGATTCCCTTCATCATCCGTCTGCAGGTTGGTGCCCCGCGCCCTGATCATGGGCACGAGCTTGTCCGTGCAGGAATAGTTGCCGTAGGCGACCTTTTTGCGGATGATTGCTTTATCGAGCGGTTCTCTTACGATCAGCTTGGGAACGGGAAAATTCGTGGCCGTCATAGTCTGCGTTCCTCCCTTACCATATGAGATATGCCGCCGCATAGGTTAAGCCGCAGGCACTGCCCAGCAGCAGGATCGAGTCTCCCTTACGCAGCAGCCCCTGCTCCTCGGCGATCGCCAGACCGGCGGGAATATTGGCGCTCCCCATGTTGCCGTTCTCGGGGAAGGTATTGACGGGGAAGACTTTCTCCGTCCTGACCTCCAGCTTGTTCAGGAGCGAGTTGGTGATATTGCGGCCCAGCTGATGGGAGAAGATGTAATCAATGTTGTCTTTGCGCAGCTCATGCTCCTCCAGGAATTCATAGACAAAGCCGGGCATGTCACGGATGACCTTGGCGGCAATTCCGCGTCCGTCCGCCCAGCTCATGAAATCCATTCCCTCGAACCTTGGTGCGGGCATATGGATTTTGGGCGATACATAGAGCGACAGCTCCCAATCCGCATGGTTTCTCTGCTCCCCGTAGTACTGGATGGACTTCTCGCCATTGTCAGCACTCAGCAGCATCGCAGCGGCTCCGGCCCCGGCGAACAGCAGATTCATTTTGTAATCCGCTTCTTCAAGACTGCCGACCTTGCCTGCATAATTGGAGGCCTCCAGCAGCTCCAGCGGATTCTCACTGGTTACAACGAGGATATTGCGGTATTTGCCCGATTGAATGTAGAGGCTGGACAGCTCCATCGCTTTCAGGAACCCGTTGCAGGTGTCGTTGATGTCGTAATAATTGCCCCGGGTCATTCCCAGCTCATGCGCCAGGATAATCGCATAAGACGGTTCGCGGAAGGGATTGCACACACCCACGAACAGCAGCAGATCAATTTCGCTTGCTGTGATGCCCGCTTTGCTGATCGCTTCCCGCGAGACCTTAACGGCCATCTGCACAGAGCTTTCCTCCCGGTAGTCCGCTGAGCAGGAACGGGTCGTAATTTCCAGAAAATCGAGCTTGCGCTTGCTGCCGTACACCAGCTGCTCCAGATCATCCTCCGGCAGATGCTGAAAGTACTTCTCAGCGAACAAATCTACAATCTCCCCGTTGGTCATCCGCCCCTTGGGGATGTAATAGGATAGGGCACGTATAGACAGATTCAACATGGTCATGCTCCTCTGCATCAAGATGATTAACTGCCGGTCTGCGCGTCAAGGACCAAACTTCTATAGTTGTCAAACAGCTCATAGGCTTCGCCCAGTGTCCGGGTCATTACCCGGTCTTCGGGATTGAACATGACCTGGTACTCTCTTTCGAGCCTAAGCATCACATTGACCAAAGATAAAGAATCGACCCCCAGCTCCAGCAGCAGATTGACCTCCGGGGTCAGTCTTGAAACCTCAATCCCCAAATATTCGGCAAAGATTCCCTGGAACTGTGCAAAGCTTATCCGTTCTTCCATATGCTCACCTGCCTACTGTTATGTTTTGTCTAACCTGTTCAATCAGGAGCGGCACCGCCTCGAACAGATCGGCAACAATACCGTGCGCAGCCAGTCCCAGAATAGGGGCTGTCCTGTCCCTGTTGATAGCAATCACGGTGTCCATTCTGCGGATGCCCACAGTATGCTGAACCGCTCCCGAGATGCCGACCGCGATATAGATTCTGCCGCTCACATTCCGGCCTGTTAAGCCAATCTGCCGGGAATAATCCAGCCAGCCCTGGTCAATCACCGGTCTTGTTGCACCCAGCTCTGCACCCAGGCATGCGGCAAGCTCTCGGACCAGCTCCATTCCTTCCTTGCTGCACACGCCCCGTCCTGCGGCGACGATAATACCGGAAGCGGCGGAGCCCGGCGCTTCTCTGCTCTTGATCACCTCAAGGATAGAGGTGCGTAGCACGGATGGAAGCTGGAGCTGCGGATGAATAATCCGTCCGGTCCGGTACGGATCGGGTACGCAAGGGGACATGGCCCCGGGCCGGACTGTCGCCATTTGCGGTCTGGCCTCCGGGCAGCAGATGGTCGCCATTAACGCCCCTTCCCGTGCTGGCCGGATCTGCAGCAGCACCCGGCTAGGCAGATCAATGTCAAGCTCTGTGCAATCCGCAGTTAAGCCGGTGTTAAGCCTTGCAGCTAATCTAGCAGCGATGGATTTGCTATGTATAGTGGAGGGAAGCAGCAGGATTTCCGGTTTAACCTCCAATACCAGCTGATGCAGCAGCTCCGTATAAACCTCTTCGCTAAGCGGACTGAGGCCGGGCTGATCGAGCGCATAGACGGTGTCCGCGCCATGGCTGACGCAAGAGGGCGCATAGGCTGAAGTACCGCTTCCGATAAGCACGACGGCAATGTCCGTCTGCAGTTTCCGGTTCAGCTCACGGGCTGAGCCCAGCAGCTCATATACAGCCGGGCTAAGCTGTCCTTCCGCGTATTCACCGGCAATCATGAGACCTTCATATTCTCTGGCCCGCAGGCTCTGATCCGGCATGGAAGCCTCCTTATCTGAATGAAAATAACAAGTGGAAACGGCTTTGCCGTCCTTTTGTAAGGACGGTACTGTTTCAGCGAGAAATAGAAGGATAAGTTATCATGTGAAACATATAAATTCTTATATTTTAGAAAAAGCATCATATACTTGGTGACATATTCTTATCTGTCAAAAGCTGCGCGATCTCCTCAATCTGCTCCCGCAGGCTCTTGCCGCTTACGGTGAAGGGCACTTGCCGGTCTGCGGCATTCCGGGTTGCCTGCACCCGGGTAGGCGATCCCGCAAGCCCGCAGGCTTGCTTGTCCAGGCTCAGGTCCTGGGCGGACAGCCTGGTGATTTCACAGCGGTTAGCCTTCAGAATTCCATTAATGGTCGCCATCCGCGGCTGATTAATGCCTTTATGCACCGTTATCAGGGCCGGGAGCATCAGCTGCACAATTTCAAAACCGGTCTCTGTCATCCGCCTGCAGGTGATGTGCCGCTCTTCCAGGGCGAGGATATCCAGCACATGCGTGGTGTGCGCAGTGCCCAGCTTCTCCGCCAGGGCCGGACCGACCTGTGCGGTCTCCCCATCTGTCGAATGGGTGCCGCAGAGAATCAGATCCGGCTTGCCTATTAGCTCAAGCCCACGGGAGAGCACAGTGGCCGTTGCGAGTGTGTCCCCACCCGCGAACAGCCTGTCGGTCAGCAGCACGCCTGCATCCGCACCCAGTGAGATGCAGCTCCGCAAGATCTGGGCTGCGGATTCTGCTCCCATACTTACGGCGGTTACGCTCCCGCCCTGGCGCTCCCTGATCCGCAGCGCCTCTTCCAGGGCAAAGACATCCGCCGGGTTCATAACAGGCCCCATGTGAGCGGAGGGTACCTGCTTGACACATACTGCTATTTGCAATCCGCTCACTCCTTCCTGGACAAGGTTCTGCTCATGAGGTTTGGCGCAGTTCCTGAAGAATCGGCGAAATGTTTTCTTTGCGCACATCGTCGCAGTTTCTGACCATTTCTTCTGCCATTTCCTTGCCCATGAACAGCCGGGTCATTTTCTGTCCGACCTTCATCATGGTTTTATCCTTGTCGGCCAGCTGTTCAAAGTTAAACCGGCCTTCCAGCGGGAAATATTTCAGCCCGGCACGGATTTTTTCGGGAATGCTTTTGTTGTAGTTCTTGATGGAGGCTTCGCTTTGCACAGGTGTTTTGGAGACGGAAAAGAGGATGACCTTCTTATGCTGCAGCTGGTCCCAGACCTTCTTGAGATAATCGGCGATGACCAGCTTCTGTACCCGCACATAGGTACCTATAATTACGGTGTCATACTGGCCTGCCTGCTTAATGTCAAACGTGTCGATGTCCGCGAGATCGGCTCCAAGCTCCTCCGCGATCCATTCCGCATACTGCTTCGTACTTCCGTAGACGCTTGTGTAAAGGACGAGACTTTTCATAAAGCACCTCCTGAAATGGTTGATACTCATACGTTATAATGGCAGCATTTCTTGCAGACATTGCAATAACCGGGCTTCCGAGCCGTCAGTCATGGCCTTGGCCGGAAGCACAATGGTAAAAACATATTCACGGCGCAGAACGGATATGGCCTTGAATTGCGGGAAATTCTTGAACTGGCTAATCACTCCCTGCTCACCGCGGGTGCACGCTTTGATTTCGAACAGGTCGGTGGGAACGGTGAAGCCGGTCTGAAGCACTTTGGACATCGCTTCCTTGGCCGTCCAGAGCAGGGTCAGGAAGTGCGTTGGCGCAAGCTCAGGTCCAAGGTCCTTCATCAGCGCCTCTTCCTCCTTGGAGGTAATTCTTCTTAACGCGTCCATCGCCTTCTCATCCACAAGCTCCATGTCAACACCCAGCAGAAGACGCGGGTCATAATCAACCGCCGCTCCCAGGGTGTCGCAATGGGTAATCGTAATCTTCCGGTCGCTTCCGGCTACCAGCGGCTGGCACAGAATTCCGTGATCAACCTGAATTTCGGACAGATCATCCTGCTCCCCGGCCACAGCCATCTTGGCGGCCAGCTTGCCGAGCAGGTAGCTGTTGCGGCGTCTGGGATATTTGAACCCGGAGTATTGCTCCTTCTCCGCCGCACTCAGATAATCCAGTGGCCCGTCCTCCGGCGGCAGGGAGACCACACTCAGCTTCAGCCCATAACGATCCTCCGGGCCTTCCAGCTCAAAGCTGATCCTTCTTACCGTCTGGGAGAGGAACTGTTCGTATTGCCTTGCGAAGGTTGTATATAGCATCTCTGTGCCCCTATTCTTTTTCCCAGGGAAATCTTTTGTAACGCACATAATTCTGAATGTTCTCTCTGACTTCTGCGGAAGCGGTCAGCTTGTCAATCTCGGCTACGGCGGCATGTTCCATCGTTTCGTTGATAATCCACATTTGCCGGAAATAGCCTTTGATCTCCCTTACTGTCTGCGGCGTGATCCGGCTGATTCTCCGGTATAGCCGCAGAATGCTGGCATCCGGGTCAGCACTCACTTCATCGGCGAGTCTGCACCCTAGCGCTTCTTCCGAGGACAAGGGCAGTGTGGTCAAGGTCATCTTGTATGCCTGCCAATAGCCGGTCCGCCGGATTAGATAAGGACTGACGAGAGCGGGCACGAGGCCCCAGATCGCTTCAGGCAGGGCAAAGGTGGAACGCGGCGAAGCGACCACATAATCACAGGCAGCCATCAGCCCCACCCCACCGGCAAGCACCTGCCCGTCTACCTTGGCGATCACCATTTTGGACAGTTCGCCGATCCTTTTCATTGTCTGCAAAAAGTCTACGGATGGCGGGGCGGCAGAATCACCGGGTGCGCCGTCCTCGCCGTCCGTAAACGCCTGAAAATTCATCCCGGTACAGAAATACCCGCCCGTACCTTCAAGGACAATCACCCGGCAGGCGCCCAGCTCCTCCAGCATCACTAAGGCATGCTGCAGCTCTGATACCAGGGTGGCAGTGATACTGTTCTTGTGCTCCGGACGGTTCAGCCGGATGCTGTAGAGCCCTTCGTCCAGGTGACTTACGGCAATAGAATGATACTCCATGGCAGTCACTTGTCAGCTCCACGCATATTTGCGGTGAAAGTCATCGACTTCGGTCAGAACCAGATAACCTTTGCCCTTGAAAAAGTGATCATAGACGCGGCTGAATCCGGAGAAATCCACCTTCTTGTCCCGGATTCCGAAAAGCCACTCCACATTCTGGTCCAGGATGTCGTCATATTCCTCAAAGCTGAGCTCATAACGGCTGTCCAGCCCCGCCTGAATATTCATCGTACTTAGCTTCTTTACGGATTCCGGCGTAATCACCCCGCTGTAAAATTCGGAAGAGCAGCCTGAGCCGTAAGAGAATAATCCGACCCTGTGGTAATCCGAGATATCCGCCTGATCAATCAGACTGCACAGACTGAGGTATAAAGCTGCGGAATAGACATTGCCCACCTGCATGCCGTAGGTCAGGGACGGGGCGACTCTTTTGTCAAAGTCCTGCTGGACTACTGCGCCTCTCAGTTTCAGCTCCTCATGGATCAGCTTGCGGTGCGCGCCTTTGACCATGCCGCCGAAGGGTGTATGGAAGGCCAGGAAATCAAAGGTCTCCTGAAAATGGACACCGTCCACCTTCTCCTTATAATTCTTATAGGCATTCTCCAGGCAGTCCAGATAAGACAGCAGTGACAAATCCGGGTTCCCGGTCTCGATCTCCGGCAGCGGCCGGCAGGTATCCATCACCTCATAGCTGTAATGTCCGGTTGCGCCGAAGTCCAGCTCCAGAATCTCCGGATTGGCACTGATAAGCATGGCTACGGCTCCAACAGCCTGAGTCGGCTCACCGTAGGTGCTCTTGGCTGCTGCTCTCGCTACATCCGTGGCGATGACCAGCGCCTTGGCTCCGGGGGAAGCACCCGAGGCGATGAAGCAGGCAGCCATGTGCAGCCCGGCCGTTCCGCCGTAACAGGCCTGCTTCAGCTCGAACAACCGGCAATGGCGGCTCAGCCCCAGATAGTCATGGATATAGGTACTGAGCGATTTGCCGAAATCCACACCGGACTCGCTGGCAGTAATCACCAGCTCGATCCGGTTCTTGTCCTCTTCGCTTAAGGCATCGATGATCGGCTTCGCCGCATTGACTCCGCCTGTTACAGCATCTTCGCAGGCTATACCCACAGATTTCCGGTCCATCATCAGATTATCGAACCGGCTGAGGTCAAGGCCTCTGCCTTCAAAGATACTGCGGGCGGAGATCACCGCCGGTCCCCCGTAAAAGTTGATACTCTCAATTCCTACTCGCATTCAGCTTGCTCCTTTTCTGATGATAATGCTGGTATTGATTCCTCCGAAGCCGTAGGAATTGCTAAGCCCATAAGTAAATCCCGCCGGTTCCGCCAGGCTGGAAGCGAAATAGTGCTCCCGGCTGATCGGGTCCTCCAGAGAGGGCAGCGGGTGAAGGAAATCCCCCTGCAGCTGGAGGATCGTCGCCACGGCTTCCACCACTCCGGCTGCATACAGGCAATGTCCGGTCAGCGCTTTGGTCGAATTCAACCGGATGTGACTTAGCTGGCCGCCAAACACCCGTGAGATTGATTTCAGCTCCGTCACATCCCCCAGCGGTGTAGAAGTGCCATGCGCATTGATGTAATCAATGACAGAGGGGGCGATTCCGGCAGTGCGGAGCGCCTGCTCCATCGTCCGCACCTGTCCGTCTTCGCTCGGATCAGACAGGCTGTGTCCGTCCAGAGCAGCCGCCCCGCCGGCTATAGTCGCCAGTACCTCCACTTGCCGGGCTTGGGCACTGTCCGCCCCCTCCAGGATCAGGCAGGCGGAAGCCTGCCCGAAGATGAAGCCTTCATGCCTGCTGTCGAACGGCCGGCACGCTGAGGCGGGTGCATCATGGAAGCTGCGGCCTCCGTACGCCCCAATATTGAGGAAGCCCTGCAGCTCCAGCGGGGACAGATCGGCCAAAGGTCCGATAACCATACAGACATCGACAATCCCGAGCTGGATTAATTGCGCTGCCCTCAGCACCGCCGCATTTCCGCTGGCTGAGGCGCCGCCAACCGTCGCTCCCTCTCCCTGAATGCCGAACATTTCACTAAGTACCCCAAGCTGATGGGTATCCATGTAATTCAGCGCATATCTGGGATGCAGCAGCTCCAGCTGATGTCCGTATTCCACCATTGCTGCATAGCTGACCGCCGGAGAAATATTGCTTCCGGCAATGATCAGGCCGATCCGCTCTGCCTCCGGCCTGCTTACATTCAGCTTCGCCTGCTGCCATGCCTCGGCTCCGGCCAGTGCGGAGGCCTTAACCGATTTGCCGGAGATTCTGAACAACCGGCCGGCATTCCGCGATAAATCCCCTTCATAGCGTCGGAAGGATTCCTGCAGCCCTTCTTCGCGCAGCTCAGCGCCGATCAGCGGCTGTCCGTCCGGATAGGTTAATCCCTGAAGATAGCCAATTCCGCTACGGCCTTCTTTCAGGGATCGCCCGAAGGCTTCTATACCGCTTGCCGCCGCGCTGAGGACCCCCATCCCGGTGACGGTCACCGGGCGGAAATCCTCAAACCGCCAGCCTGTTGCACCGTTATAGATTTTCATGCAGGAAATCTACGACCTCCCCGATATTCTTCAGGCTCCCGAACTGCAGCAGCGGGATTTTAATGTTCAGCTCATCCATGGTGTCGGAAATAATATCAAAGCGGTCAATGGAGTTCGCGCCGAGCTCCTTCATGCTTGCTTCCCTGTGAATCTGCTCTGCTGTCAAATCCGGCAGGATATCGATCATTTTACTCTTCATAATCTCCAGTACCTGGTCTTTGTTCATACAAGAACCTCTCCTTTTATGATCTGGGCAGCCCCGTTCATCATCTTGACAGCAATCTCGCCAGCCCGGCGGTGTCTCCAGGCTTCCAGCGGTGTACCCTTCACCCACTGGTTGAAGGCTCCCATGGCCGGACCGCACATAATGCTGTAATTGACCTTATTGCCGGATTCACCGGCGATGGCGGAGGCCTTGCCTTTGGCGATATACCATTTGAAGACAGCCGCAAGCTGCTGCTTCGAATCTCCCTGGACAGCAGCCCGCTCCTCCGCAGACATTCCGCGCTTGCATGCCTCCAGAACTTCCGTCATCGGCTGGCCGAAATATTTGTCTTCGAGTTGAGACTTCGTCTTGCTGTCCAGCTGCGCGATGGAGCCGGTATTGCGGTACAGCTCATACAATTTGTTGGCTCTTGCCGAGAAGAACAGCCCCTTCTTGAGGACCTGGGCCTTGCCGCCCAGCTCGAACAGCTCCAGGGAAGGAACATAGGCCATGTCGTAGACGTTCACCTGCTCCAGAAGCTCCTTCACCTCCGGGCTTGCCCCGCTCTCCACCGTGCATTGATTAATCGATCCGGTCAAAATAAAGTCCGCGCCCATCAGGAATACACCAGCTGCAGCTTCCGGGGTTCCAATCCCTCCGGCGGCACCGATGTGCATCTCCTGCACCGGAGCGAAGGTACGGGACAATTCCTTCTTCAGACGCAAAAGCGTCGGCAACAGGCTGATAAGGTTGGCCTGATCGGTCGGACCTGCCGAATCTCCTGCTGCGCAAAGATCATCCGCCACCGGAACAAGCCGGGCCAGCTCTGCCTGCTCTGCCGTAATCTGACGGTCGGCCAGCAGCTTGTCCACGATACGGGCCGGAGCCGGCAGCATGAACAGTGTAGCGATATCCGGCCGGGATACCTTGGCAATGATCCGGTTGGCGCGGTGCACAGTTCCATCCTCCGCTCTCGTAAGTCCCAGCAAACGGTACTTTACAAGCGCCGGCGTCAGGGTGAGGTACGAGGAGGCTTCAACCAATTGAATCTTCTCTCTCAACAGAAGCTCTATCAACTCCTCTTCCCGGTTCGGATAGATCGGATGATAGGTTACGGCAACCCCAATAGATTTGCTGTTGCCCAGCTCCCGGCGGATATGGCGGATGGCATCTGCAAGCTCTGCCGGCTTCATCCCGCCTGCGCCCAGAAAAGCGAGACAGCCTGTCTTGCCAGCCTGTACAACCAGTTCTGAGGAGGAGATTCCGTCATTCATCCCTCCCAGCAAATACGCATAATCCAGTCCGTAGCGCTGCTTGAATGCCGCGCTTCCGAGCCGGGTTCCGGTGAAGGCAGTCTGTACCAGCGCCTCTTCCTGCGTCTGGACAGGCTCCGGCTCCACTGTGAAATCTGCGGCCGGAGCTTCCGCAGCTGCGAACGGTTCAAATCCTGTAGAGACCTCAGAGACCTCAACCGCATTTACTGCATTTATCGCATCTACTTCATTTGTGGCATTTGCAGCGTGAACGATTACAGTATTCTCGGAAGCATCCTCCTGTTCCGCGGCTTCAGCCGTGTTCTGTACCTCAACTGCTGCAACAGCTTCAGCTGTGACAGGGGCTTCAAATGCTACAGCAGGCTCAGCCGCTTCCGGTGCTGTGTCGGCTTCGGCAGTTGATGCCGATTCGGCAAATAACAGCCGGGCCTCGGCGGCATCATCCACGATCAGCGGCTCCGCTTCCCGTTTGATTTTGCTGACCAAGCCTGCGATGACGTGACCCGGGCCGATCTGGGTCAGCTCCATTTCGGGATGCCTGCCCATGAGGTAACGGACCGATTCGGACCATTTCACGCTGCTGACCATCTGCTCTGTCATATAATGTACGGCATCGCCTACGGAATAAGGCCGCGCCGTCAAGTTGGCGATAACCGGAATAGAGGGCGGAGCGAACTCGAACTGGCTGAGGAACTCCTGAAATTGGAGCGCCGAGCTGCGCATATACCGGGAGTGGAAGGCGCCGCTGACATTCAGCACGACATAAGCGGAAGCTCCATTCTGTTCAAAAATCTCTTTGGCGGCCTGCACATCCTCCATCAGCCCCGAAAGGGCAATCTGCGTAGGCGTATTCAGGTTGGCCACATCCAGTTTATCGAGGCGGTGGTCGGCGAGAATCCGGTGAATGGCTTCCTCGGTCAGCCCGATGACGGCGGCCATACCGCCGCCGGTCGCCGTGTTCATCAGCGCGCCTCTCTTTTGCACAATCTTAAGACCGGTCTCGAAATCGAACACGCCTGCCGCATACAGCGCACTGTACTCGCCTAAGCTGTGTCCGGCTACGAAATCGGGGGCCTCCCCGGAATCCCGCAGCTCCTTAAGATAGGACAGGACATTAACGACATAGAGCGCGGGCTGTGTATAAGCGGTAGTATCCAGCAGCCTGCTGCTGTTCTTCAGACACAGCTCTTCAATGGAGTAGCCCAACACCCGGTCGGCAATCGCGGTATATTCGGGGAACTCCTTGAACAGCGTGCCTCCCATACCCATGAACTGCGCGCCTTGCCCCGGGAATAAATATGACTTCATCTTCATCTTCGGCTCCCACGCCTCCTTCTTAAGGTTCATTTGCCCATACTCGGCCACGATCTCATTCAGCTTCTTCAGCTCGCTGCCCATTGGCGTAATCACAGACCGTACCTGCCGGACCTGAGGCTGCTCCAGAATGTATTTGCTGAAATTCTCCAGTGTACCTGACGGACCCAGGTCGAGAAACAGCCGCTCCCCGCCGGAGGACAGACTCTCCAGTGCACCGCGGAAATTCATCGGCTTCCTTAGCACATCCCACAAAAAGGACTCTCCCACAGCCTGCACGCTTCCCCCGGCCATAGCCGATACCAGACTGATTCCCCGGGCTGGAGTCTTGTAGTCAATCTTCTGCAAATATGTACGGTAAGGCTCCTCCAGTTCATCGATGGATGCGGAATGAAAGGCATAGTTCACAGGCAGCTTCAGACTGGCGATGTTACGTTCTTTGATAAACTGCTGAATTTCTTTGACATGCTCGCGTTTGCAGGCGATTGTAAAATGCTTCTCAAAGTTCACGGCAATCAGCTCCGAGCGGGTATTCAGCTCCGCATTCCCGTGATACAGCTGTTCATTGTCCAGAATGGCAATCATCGCACCGGTTTTGCAGGTCTTTTTGAGCAGCTCGACTTGCTTCACGATAAGCTCCAGCGCCTGTTCAGCCGTCAGCACCCCAGCCACCGCCAGCGCCACATATTCCCCCAAGCTTACCCCCAGCGTATAGCGGGGAGTCATTCCCTCAGCCTTCAAAGTCTCCGCCAGCGCATATTGAACCATGAAGATCGCGGGATGGGTATACAGGATATCCTCGAATCTGGAACCCTTGCGCTTGGTGTTGAGATATAGCTCTTCTATTACGCTTTTGCCGGTCAGATCATGAAAAATACGGTCCAGCTGTTCCATGGATTGTCGAAACACAGGCTGATTCTCGTACAATTCAAGACCCATTTTGTTGTATTGCGAGCCTTGCCCGGAGAACATAAACACCATTTCGCTGTGCATTACGGTACCTCCTGAATTTGAGCAGCTTATTTGAAATCAAAAACTCTGGCATTGTTCTTTCTGTTCCTGTATTTCACAAAATGATTGATGTCATCGATTTGGAAATACAGATTTCTTTTATAGAGATAGCTCATCTCTTTGCCCGGCGGATCGCCGAAGGAATGGCCCGGGAAAACCCGCACATGTGCCGGAATCAGCCGGATCAGCCGGTGGATGCTGTAATACATATCCTCTGCCGAGCCCCCCTCGCTGTCGCATAAGCCGCAGCCTTCGATAAATACCGTATCCCCGGAGAAAAGGTTGTCTTCGCCCCAGTAGCAGACACTTCCCTGCGTATGCCCTGGAGTCACCAGACAAGTAATTTGGGTGTCCCCGATACGTATCCGGTCCATGTCTTCAACGGTTCTGAGCCGGGTGCAGCGGTATCTGTAGTAGTCCGCCTCTGTTCTGGAAATATAGACCGACGGATGATAGAGCATTTCCAGTTTTTTGACCATATTGGTGTGATCGAAATGAGAATGCGTCAGCAGTACAGCCTCCAGGGATGCGCCCTGCTTCTCCAAAATCTGGATCATTTGCGATACATCCCAGGATGGATCAACAACAAAAGCTTTACGGGAGGTCTTGTCAATTCCGAGATAAGCGTAGTTAGAAAAAGTCATACACTGCGTTTTGATGGTAAACAGATCATACGTTGCTTCCATGTCCGCCTCCTCGAAAATCTGGTTTGTCATATTTCCACAATTTTCTTTATGAATCTACTAAATTATCATCTACGATTTCCTTCAATGTCAATGAATGTTTATGCTGTATAATGTTAAAATTAGTATCATATTTTTGAATTTTTACCTTTTGTGGGCTGCAACAAGAACACAGTCGGCCATAAAGCGCCGTTCATCGTCGCCAGGGAAGACCTGAATGTCCTGATAACCGGCGTCCACGAATACTTTTTCCCAGGCATACGGGTCAATAATCGGAGATTTATCGCGCAGGCTCCGGTCCTCGAACATCCACCAGCCTTCGGCCAGCCCCCAGACCATATCCACCCAGCGCAGGCGTTTGCAGGCTTCAATCAGCAGCATCAGACCATCCGGCACAAGCAGCTGCCGCAAATTGGCCAGCGTTCCGCCGATATCCTTAGTGGCATGGACCACATTCAGCCCGAGCACAACATCAAAGCTGTGCAGTGCCAGGCCCTGCTCTGCCGGATTTTTGCTGATATCAAAAGTCTTAAAGCGCAGGGAAGTGAATTCGGGCTCATCCTTCGCCTTGTTAATAAAATATTCGCCGATATCGGTGAAATAGTAGTTCACATTCGGGAGTTCTGCCAGATCCAGCAGCTGCCGGGTCAAGAGTCCGGTTCCGCCGCCGACCTCAAGAATATTGAGCGGTCTACCGCCTCCGTCCCTGGCGATCAGCATGGAGAGAATATCATGCACCACCCGGGCATAGACCCGTTCCCTGCCATGCTCCACGGTATCCCGGTTGCTCCGCTCCAGGGCGTCCGAGCTGCCCTTAGGGAACAGCACGCTGACCGGAGGGACCCGTCCGCTGAGCGCATCCTTATAATTGCCGGTGCAATAATCCAGGAACTGGAGCATCCCCTGGAACTCAGGGAAATCCTGCAGACAGGCCTCATACAGCTCCTGCGGCTGCGGAATCTCCGCTTCGGCCTTGATGAATTTGACGCGGCTGTTCAGCAGCTTCACCACGCCGTCTTCCGCCAGCATGTCGATCATGCAGTCCAGCAGCTTGGTATATCCGGGGAGGATCTTCAGCCTCTTCACCCACTCAGTCCGGTCATGAATCGTACCGGGAGTGGTGTCGAGACCGCACTGCCTGATATAACGGTAGGCATAGCTCATGCACAGCTCATTCAGACGCTCTTCCAGTCCCCCGTAGCCTTCGATTCCCCGTATGTCCAGCTCTGATCTGCGCAATTGCTCAGCATCCAGAATTTGCGCGTAGCTGTCCCGCAGGCTGAAGGGTTCAGCCTCCGGCCGGAAGATGAACTCTTCCACCGCCCGGTGAAGCTGCTCATGATGCGTCATGAACAGGAAATGGGCGGCGTCCTCCATTTCAACGCAGCGGGCCCCCGGAATTGCAACTGCCATTTCTCTGGATTGCCGGGTATTGATGATGGTGTCTTTTTTGCCGTATACGATCAGTACCGGCACCTGAATGCGGCCGATCAGCTGGATGGTCGAGTAGCTTTTGTGATTGCCGGGCAGATAATATTCCATATACTTCGTGAAAATCTGCTTGTTGATGCTCTTTCCGTATTCCATTAGCTCCAGGGAATCCAGCCCCCGCTCGACTGCTTCAAGATCCTTCTTCATCGCTGCGTCGGCATTCATTTGCGGGTTCTCATTGACGATTTCATAGATGGAGCTGACCAGGATCAGGCTGGAAACCCGCTCCGGATACTCCACGCTGAACGTTTGCCCGACGAGTCCCCCCCAGGAAATGCCTACAAAATCCACCAGCCCGCTCACTCCCAGATTGTCCAGCACCTCCGCAATCACCTTGACCCTGTGCTCCAGCGAGTAATTGTCGATATCCTCACTGAGTCCGCAGCCCGGATTATGGATACTGATGACCCGGTAGCGGCTTGAGAAATAATCGAGCTGATGCAGAATCATCGGCGAAGCCATACCCACACCTCCGACAATGACCAGCGGCTTGCCCTGACCGGAGATTACTACCTCCATCTTCTGACCGGCCGAGGTATTCACCAGCAGCTGGATGTATTTGTGCGCGACTCTATCCAGCTCAGCTGTGGACAGCGGAGGATAACCCGTCCTTGGAGCATTGATGGAGGAGTCGGCAAGCTTGCTCCAAAAGTCGAGGAAAAAGGTATCCGAACTGTTGACCAGCCATAGGGAATCCTGCCGGGCAGGGGTGAACTTCCCAGTCTCAGCGGGGCCTTGAGAAAGCAGGTGACCCGTAGGCTGTACAGCAGGCTCCCCGCTGAAGCTGACCTCTGCACCGGAGGATTGGGTCAGCAGGAATCCGGTTAAGGTATTGATCGTGCTGTATTCAAAGAAGACATCCAGGGGAAAGCTGAATCCCAGCTTCTCCGTCAGATAGCTGTGAAAGGCCGTGAAGCTGATGGAATCAAACCCAAAGCTTTTCCAGTCGGCATCCGGGTGGATTTTGCCCGCCGGTACCTTAAGCAGCGTGGCTACTCCCTCCACCAGGAGCTTGTTCAATTGCGAGCCCAAATCCTGCCGGTCCGCAGGAGCCGCGATTAGCGGCTCCTCCTGGATCGGCGGCTGCGGCTGATGCTGTGGCTGGCCTGCAGGACGCTGACTGTTCTCCCTGATGATCTTCAATGCTTCCTCCGGAGACATTTGCTGGTTCTCCACCAGCTTTAACAACTGCATTCTCGAATAGGTGCTCATTCCAAGAGATCCCCCACTAACAGATTTAAGTTCTCGGCGCTTATTTCCCCTTTGTGTACCTTGTTCAGCCACAGCAGCAGCTGATCGTCATCCAGAACAACCGGCTCTTCTTCCGCATGTGCTTCTGCTTCCGGAGTATGAACCGGGCTTAGGGCAGATTCTGGCGCGCTTATGCGGTCCGGTCCGGGCAGCCAGTATCTTTCCTCATCAAAGGCATACTCGGGAAGCGGCGTCTTGCGCAGTGGCTGCGGGTACCAGGCCGTCCAGTCAATGGCAACGCCCTGCACCCATAGCTGGGCAATCTTGTCCAGCTTCTCTCCCAGCAGCAGCTCATTCATGAACAAGCGGCTCTCCTCGCCGTCGAACAGCTTGCTGAGCGCCGAGCGCTGGCTGCTCTGTCCTTCATGTATGCCCGCCTGATCCTGCTGCCCGGACAGGTACATTCCCAGCTTCCCGTGAAGCATGCTCAGGCTGTCGGCCACAATGGCCAGCCGTTCCGTCATTTCAGCGCGTCCGGTCTGCAGACTGTAAGCCAGCTGCTCCAGGGTGAGGCTGTCCGGCAGAGCAGTTCCTTCCAGGTGCACTCTACTGCGTCCCGCCGCGTAGTAACTGCTGATCCCCTCGGGATCGTGCTGCAACAGGAACATCACCAGACTGTTGAGCGAAGAGAAGCCGTACACGGCGTCCTTGAATTCGAGAGTGAATTTGTCCTTCAGCAATTCCAGCAGCTGCACGTTCTTGACCGCGTCCAGTCCATATTCCTCGAGCTCCGCCGCAGGATCAATGTCCTCACCGTCAAGAACCATCACCTGCCTGAACAAGGCAATGACATCGCGCCGCAGGCTTGTTTCCAGACTGTGGGCGTTGTCCTCCGCAGGAAGGGCCGCCTCTCCCGCAAGGCTGCGGGCGACAAAGTCCTGGAGTCTGCGGCTGTTCTCCTTTAGACTGCTTTGGCTTTTGGCAGACAGGATAATGATGTGCCGGGAGCGGCTGTTTGCAGGCAGCTCAACCGGCGGATTGCGGTATTCTTCCAGAATGATATGCGCATTGCTTCCGCCTACACCGAAAGCGCTGATGCCCGCCCGGCGCGGAATCTCACTGCCCCGGCTTCCGGCAAGCGGCTTCCATGGGACAGTTTGCCCTGCAATGCTAAGACCGCTGCCTTCCAGCTTGATATAGGGATTCAGCTCCTTGAAGTGAATATTGCCCGGAATCTTCCCGTGCTTCATGGACAGCAGCACTTTGCTTACACCCGCTATGCCTGCCGCCGATTCCAGGTGGCCGATTGCTGTTTTGACCGAGCCGATTACGCATTGCGGCAGCTCTGATTCCGGCTTCCCCCACTCTTGATACAGAGCCTTGAATGCCTTTTTCAGTCCCTCTACTTCAATCGGATCGCCCAGGCTGGTACCTGTTCCGTGCGTCTCAATATAAGTGACCGTGGAAGGGTCTATGCCTGCCCGCTCATGTGCGCGGATAATGACTTCCGCCTGGGATTTGGCATTCGGGGAAGTAATCGAATTCGATTTCCCGCCGTGGTTGACCGCTGTTCCCCGGATCACGCCATGAATATAATCCTTGTCCCTAAGCGCGGCAGACAGCGGCTTAAGCAGCAGCGCCCCTGCCCCTTCGCCTCTCACATACCCGTCGGCGTCCTTGTCGAAGGTCTTGCATTTCCCGTCCTTGCTCAGCATCCCCAGGCTGCTGCCAGCGATGAACAGGTTCGGGCTGGCGATCAGATTGATTCCGCCTGCGACTGCATATGGACAGCCTTCATGCCAGATCGATTCCACCGCCCGGTGGATGGCTACCAGCGAGCTGGAGCAGGCCGTGTCAATCGGCTCGCTCGGTCCGCTCCAGTTGAAGAAATAAGAAATCCGGTTCGTCAGCATCGTGCGGGTCAGCGTGGTGGCAATCTCATCCTTCAGCAGCAGCTCCTGATAATCCCCGTTCGATACCCCGATGAATACCGAGGTCCGGGTTCCCGACAGTTCCTCCGGCTTGTAGCCCGCATTCTCAAGCGTATGCCATACGGTCTGGAGCATATGTCTTTCCTGCGGGTCCATCTTCTCCGCTTCCACCGGCGAAATGCCGAAGAAGAGCGGATCAAAGGTGTCGATGCGCTTAAGGAAGGCACCGTATTTCACATCGGTTCTGCCCGTCTCCCGGCGCGGGTCGCCGTAGCGGTTCTGCCAGCTCCAGCGGTCTTCAGGAATGGTGGTGACCATGTCCTTCTGTGCTTCCAGATTGGACCAGAACTGCTCCAGATTGTCCGCTCCGGGCATCATCCCGCTCATGCCCACGATAGCGATAGGCTCCCTGGTGTCCGGCAGGGCACCGGTGTTCCGCCCAGATCGATCCGCCAGGTTCGGGAACAAGGAGGTATCCGGTTTGCGGTGCAGTAGCCTGAATGCAGTCTCCGGCTGAAGGTAAGGTTGCCGTGCTTCCGCTTGCAGGGCCTGAACCGGGAGGCGTTCGCCGCCTCGTTCCGGCGGTGCAAAATGAAGGTCAATCACCGTCCGGTATTCACCGTATATCGCTTCCGCAATGGCCGCCGGAGTAGACTGCTCGAAGAACAGCGTTGGTGTAATCTCCACTCCTAAGACCCGGTTGATAGCATTCGACAGCTCAGTGAACGAGATCGAATCAAAACCAAGCTCACTGAGATCAGTATCCCGGCTGACCTCGCTCCGGCTGCTCTTGAGAATATCCGCCATGATGCCGATGAGCGCTTCCTCCAGCTGATGGCTTCGTCCGTTATCCCCAGGCGCAGCGGCCGCAGCGGCGAAACTGCCTTCCGGCTGCCGGCTTTGCCGGCTGGCCTGGCGAAATTGGCCGGTGAAGGTACGGATGAGCTTCTCCCTGTCTCCCGCTACCGCCATCACCTGGTCCTCCCGGAAGGACAGGCTGTCTTCCAGGGCCCGCAGTCCCTGTTCATCAGACAGCGGGTTCATCCCAAACTTTGACCAGAGCAATTCCCTGGTAGCGCCGTCCACCTGCATGCCGCCATTCTCCCACAGGGACCAGTTCACTGCGGTATCGCTTCTGCCCCGCTTCTCATTCATCAGCGCTACATAATGATCCAAAAAGCTGTTGGCATAGGCATAATCGCTCTGGCCGATATTTCCGACTAACGCGGTTGAGGAGGAGAAGGGCACGAACAGCAGCTCCGGATTTTCCCGTGACAACGCCCGGTACAGATATACGGTTCCGTATACCTTGGGACTGAGCACATCGGCAATATCCGCCATGTTCTTCTTAACCAGCAGCGAATCCTTGATTACTCCGGCGCAATGAATAACTCCATCCAGCTGGTTAAACAAATTCTTAATCTCCGCTACCGTAAGCTCCACCGCTTTCGCATCGGCCAAATCCATCGAAAGATAGACCACCTCTGCACCCAGCGACTTCAGCCGCTCAAGCTTGGCCGGGTCACCTTCCGGGCTTCTGCCGCACAGCACCAGGCGCGCCTGGTAATTCTCTGCGAGATGCTCGGCAACCCTATAGCCCAGTCCGCCGAGTCCGCCGACAATCATATAGACACCTCGGGCCTTCAGCCTGCGCGTACGGTCCCGGGGCGGCTGTGCAGGGATTAACTGGCGGGTATATCTGCAGCCCGCTTCATATTTCACCTCATGCTCAGGCTGGCTGCCTGAAAACTCCTGTTCCAGCACATGATTCAACCTGCTGTGATCCTTAATATGGATCAGGCTGCCCTGCAATTTGGGACTCTCCAGCACGGCTGAGCGGAAGAAGCCGGACAATGCACTATAGGCGGCCACCGTTTTCTCATCGCGGTATATGCAGAACAGGCGGACCGGGCTTCGGAACCCGAAGGAAGCCAGCCATTTGGACAGATGGAACACGGGATAGACGTCCTGAGCCACACACTCTCTGACCGTCCGGGCACCTGTGCCGCTAAGCAGATAAACAATCTGCAGCTTCGTATCCTCAGCAATGCCGCAGGCTTCGGCCAGTCTCGTATAACTCTCCGGATCGGCTGGATCAATCTGAAACTGATTAACGGCTAGTGACTTGTACACTGAGCCAAAGCTTACCCGAATGGCAGTGTCCGCAAGTGCATTTGTCAGACTCGCCTCCTTCTCCGCCGAAGCGCCGCCCATGAGCAGCAATTTGGCTCCCGGAGCAGACGGCAGCGCAAGTGGATCTATGGGACTCTCCACCCAGCCCGGGGTCAAATAGACCAGCTCACTTCCGGCGGACTTTGGCTGATGCACTGCTGCGGAGGTTCCCGCCAGCGGGTTCACCTGAAACGGACGGATGGCAAGCTCTTTCATTCTTGAAACCACTTGTCCTGCTTCTGCCACAAAAGCGATATCGAATTTCAGTCCCTGACCCGGCGAACGCTGAACATAGGCGTAGGCGGGCTGAACAGAAGCATCCAGAATTTCGAGCTGTCCCAGCACGAACGGCACAAACAGCACCTGCCGGTCAATCAGCCCGGTCCGGTAGGCAAAAGCCACCGCAGACTGCAAGCCTCCGTCGGTCAGGGTCGGGTGCAGCTGATAATGATCCAATGTGGTCATAAGACGGTCCGGAACAGTCAGCCTGGAGACGGCTTCGGACGGATTGCAGTACAAAGCCTGAATCCCCGAGAACCGGCTGCCCAGCTCAGCGCCCAGGCTGCCCAGCAGCTCATAATAGGCACGCGCTTCCTGCTCCCCGCCGCTGCTTCTGCCGATTATGGCGTTGATATCCAGGCTCTCCTGCCGGAAGTCCCCGGAAGAACCCAGCTCCAGCTTGCCCTGGGCATGCTCCACCCGCTGCCCGCCTTGCTCGGAGTAAATCCTGAAGTCAATCCCTTGGGGTCCGGGCTGCACAGCGGTTCTGACCAGTAACGCTTCCTTGTCCACAAGCACCGGACTCGACCAGACCACATTGCGGATTCCGGTTACAACATGCTTAGGATCGGCCAAGGCTCCGGCTGCCCGGACCATCTCCAGATAGACAACGCCTGGCAGAACATGCCCATGATCAGCCAGATAGAACTCGTCGCCCTGAAAGGTCTTCCCGAACTCCTGTTCATACAGCGTCGACAGGTTGCGGTCGATCAGGGCGTGCAAGGCTGGCTCCGAGACCACAGTCTTGGCGGAAGCGGGGTCTGCCTTCTTCAGCGGCATCCAATACCGGGTCTGTGCAAATGGATAGCTCGGTAAGGAAACTCTCGCCGGACGCTGATTCCCATACAACTCGGTCCAGGAAATACGGGCTCCGGCTGTCCATGCCTTGGCGAGGGTAACGTGATCCGCAGCCGCCAAGGCATGGGCAATAACCGCTTGTGAATAGTCCTCAGCTCCTGTCTCTGAACGGGATTTCTTAACGCTGCCCGTGTACAGGCCGGGTGCTTCGTATCCGCCGCAATAAGCGGCCAGCCTGTCCCGCAACTCCTCCGCAGTGGCTGCGACGATAGCCAGCCGTTCCTCCAGCTCTTCGCGTCCCACCTGGAGCGTGTAGGCGATCCCTCGCATATCTACAGCCTCGGCTAGAGCACCGCGGAAGAGTGCGGCGTATTCGCGCAGCCGGTCACGGTTCTTGGCCGACAGGAGGAATACCACAGGTTCATCCGCAGGTTGCGCAGGCGCCGCAGACGGTACATACTCCTCGATGACGGCATGGGCGTTCGTGCCGCCGAAGCCGAAGGAGCTGACACCCGCGCAGCGTGGTAAGGACTGGCCAGACGCGTTCACCTTGGCCTCCCAGGTCTTCGTGCGTTCCAGCACGTAGAACGGGGAGCCTTCCAGTTGAATGTAAGGATTCAGCTCCTTGAAATTCAGGTTACCCGGCAGCTTGCCCCTGGAGAGGGATAGCAGAACCTTAATCACTCCGGCAATACCGGAAGCCGGCTCCAGATGCCCGATGTTCGTCTTGAGCGCGCCGAGACCGATCTGCGGACCGGTGGCCGGAGCCTGTCCCCGGCTCTGGTACAGCTCGGAGAAGGCTTTTTTCAGCCCGTTGATTTCCACCGGGTCGCCCAGCTCCGTTCCCGTTCCATGCGTTTCGATATACGTTACCGCAGCCGGATCTACGCCCGCTTCGGTGAAGGCCTGCACCACCAGCTCAGCCTGCGCATCCGGATTGGGAGCGGTAAGGGAATGCCCCCGGCCGCCGTGATTCTCGGCTGTGCCTTTAATAACGCCGTAAATGTGATCGCCATCCGCTACAGCCTGATCCAGCGGCTTCAGCACTACGACGCCGACGCCTTCTCCTTTGACATAGCCGTTCGCACTGCGGTCAAAGGTTTTGCACTGCCCCTCCGGTGAGAATACGCCCATGACTCCAGCACCTACATAGGTATTGGGATCAAGCATCAGGCTCACCCCGCCTGCCAGCGCAAGTCTGCTCTCGCCGTGCTGAATGGATTTCACCGCCCGGTGCAAGGCTACGAGACTGCTGGAGCAGGCGGTATCAATTGATTCGCTGGGCCCTTTGAAATTGAACAGGTAAGAGACGCGGTTGCTGAGCAAGGCCGTTGCGTTGCCAATGCTGGACTGGGCCTGAATCTTCTCCATATTCGCGGACAATAACTGCTGGTAATCGGTAAACTGGACGCCGGAGAATACGCCCACTTGCTTCCCGGCAAGTGTAGACATTTTATATCCGCTGTCCTCCACCGCTTTCCAGACCGCCTGAATATATAATCTGTGCTGCGGGTCCATCAGCTCCGCTTCGCGGGGCGACAGCTGGAAGAACTTGGCGTCAAAGGTATCATGGCCGCCGATAAAGCCGCCCCAGCGGGAATTGGTGCGGTTCTCAGCCTGCGGGTCGGTGCTGTAATAGGCCTTCCAGTCCCAGCGGTCTGCAGGAATCTCCCGGATCTGATTCTCCTGGCGCTCGAGGAAATTCCACAGCTCCTCCGCCGTGTCTGCACCCGGCAGCTTGAAGCTCACGCCAATCACCGCCACATCCCGCCGCGCCGTAGCTTCGTGCACGGCCTTTGTGCGGCTTGTCTTGCTGCGGCCGGAGAATTTCTGTGCCAGCGGCAGCAGCGCAGGCGGCTGTTCTTCCCCTGCACCAGCTCTCATGCGGGGCAGACCGGCGGGAACCTCAAGCGGAACTGTCTGCGCAGCCGGAGCATTCTGTGGATTCTGAGGAATTGCCTCCTGTGCCGGCAGCGGTGCAATACGTATCTGCTGGTCAAGTGAATCAGTCACAGGAGTCGCCGCAGCATAATGCGCCTGAATCTCCCGGCTGAATTCCTCCAGCAGGAACGGGGTCAGCTCGCTCAGTGTGGTTTTGGCGAAAAAGACAGCCGGAGACAGTTCAATTTCATACAGCTCGCTTAACCCGTCAGCAAATTCCTTCAGTGAAATCGAATCAAAGCCGAAATCGCCCATGTTCTCCTCCGGGTTCAGCCTGCCGGGCTGTGTCTGCAAAATTTGCGCCGCCAGGTGCAGCACATCGCGCATTACCTGTTCTTCCATGGACTCGGTTGTATTCCCCGTATGCTCCTCCAACTTAGCTATTCCTCCTCTGGCCTGCTCGGCCTCCTTCGGCTTCAGCCTCAGCTGCGTTTCCAGCCTTGTTCGTTCCCCGTATACTACTGCAGCTTGCTGCTCCTGGCCCGCCAGGATGGCTTCAAAAGCGCTGATGCCCAGCGCCTCTGTTAAATACCCCATCCCGGAAGTCTGCAGATAGAGCTGTTCCCCCTGATTGTCCAGATGCATTCCGCCCGCTTCCCATAGCGGCCAATTCAGGCAGAGGCTTCTGCCCTGCCGTTCGCCCTTCTCGGCCTTTTGCTGCCTGCGGCGGCAAAACCGGTCCAAAAACCGGTTCGCCACGGCATAATCACACTGTCCGAAATCCCCAAGCAGGGATGAAGTCGAGGAGAAGGCAGCAAAGAAATCCAGCGGCTCCTGCTGCGTGGCTTCATCCAGAGCAGCAATACCCGCGATTTTCGGCTGAAGAATCTCAGTGAAGGCGGCCGTGCTTTTCTGAAAAATAAGCTGATGGCTCGCTTGTCCCGCCGCATGTACCACACCGTTAAGGACTCCGTAATGCTGCTTGGCCAGCCGGACTGCCGAATGCACTTCAGCGGTCTTCGCAATATCGCAGGTCAGATACAGCGCTTCTCCACCGGAGGCACGCAAGGCCGCCAGTTTATCCTCCACTAAGGCTGTAAGCGGACTTCTGCCCAACAGAACCAGCTTCGCCCGGTATTTCTCCGCGAGATGAGTACTCAGGATCATGCCCAGCGCACCGGCTCCGCCGGAAATCATGTACACGCCGCCCTGCTTCAGCAGAGCAGGCCCGTCTGTCCCCAGGTTAAGCTCGCTGAACTGCTGCTCCAATCGGCAGCCACCCGTATATCTCACTTCATGTGCAAAAGCAAAGCGGGTCAGCAGGCTTTCCTCCCGGATGAGTTCCGCCAGATTCGCTTCTCCATCCTGCAGCCCGATATGAGTGAAGCGAAGACGCGGATATACCCGCTGCAGCGAGCTGCCGTAGGCTCCCAAAGCTTCGATTGCAGGCTGCTCTCCGCCGCCGCTCCGGGAGATGGACAGCCAGCGGATATTAAGCCGCAGCTTCAGGGCATGAAAGGCCTGAACCCAATGAAAAATAGTGAAAATAGCACCGGTATCCGGCGGTGTCATTGAATCATCCGGCGGCGCGGTATTCTTCCAGAGCATCGCCATATAGGCGATTTGCAGGTTGTCCCTGGCAGCTTCAGCCAGCACAGCGGTATAATCCTGTTCCACCGCAGGATTGATCGTGTAAGTATGACCGTCCTGTTTGTGGAAGGTGCTTGCCGCCAGTACGGTAATTACAGTGAAATCCCGGCGGAGTTCCCTCACTGCCGCCTGTCCTTCCCTGTCCTCTGCCTCCATAAACAGGAGCATTGCCTTAGCCTCTTCCTTAGAGGGGATCGCCGGGGCTTGCGGAACGGGGGCGGATTCCGCCCACAGCTCCTGGAAATAGATTAATTCCTTACGGTCTTCCGGTTTGTCCATGCTCATTGTGCTGACCACCAACCTATGTTTGATATGCTATATTCTGGCGCTAGCCCTGTTCAGACGGTTGCCGGTACTACCGGCCGTTCTGCGTCTAAGACTGGGGCTCCTGTGAGCTTCAGGGTCAGCTCTTCCATGGTCATCAGAACCCGCGCTTGCGGATCAAGGATCGAGATGTCAATTGCTGTCAGCCCGTCACTCATCGTCCGCCACCGGGCGAGTACCTGAACGTCCCGGGTCAGCGGACCGAGCACTGTACATCTCAGCAGCTTGCGGTATTCCACCCGGTCTGCCTGTGCAGCCAGCCGCACCAGGCAACCCAGCAGTTCTTCAACAGCCGAATAGTGAAGCAGCGCCCGGTTCTGCGCCGAGTCCAGAGGTTCTTTAAGGCGAACGCTGATTGCTGCCTGATGTGCGCCGGTCCGCAGCTCATGAATAGTCTCAATATGCTGAAAGGCGGTGGCATTAGGCGCAGGCCACGCAGCGGACGCGCCCAGTTCAGCCATACGGAATGGCATTACTGCGGCTGCAGGCCTGTAAGGAGCTGCTGTGACTTTACCCTGGGCGCAAATAACATAGTCGCCTTGCTCGTTGTCATAGCCTGTCTCACATTCAATGTGCGCTCCAGCTTCATACAGCGAAGTCACTAGGCTGTCCGCTGCCCCAGGCTGCGGCTGCACTCCCCATATCACATCCTCAATCACATGGCAGGGCGACTCCAGTGACAGCTCTGCTGTGATGCGGAACAGCTCGATAAACGCTGTATTCGCCAGTCCGCTGTTCCTATCAGACGCCTGAAGGATCGTCTCGTACCGCTGCTTGCTAAAGCTGGACAGGTTGCGGTCCACCAGCGGATGCAGCTTCCGTTCTTCCCCGCCCTTTGCGGAAGCCAGCGATTCGGTCCGGGTGATCCAGTAACGCTCTTTTTCAAAAGCATAGGTCGGAAGCGGTATAATCCGCACTTCCTCGCCGGAATGCAGCTTCGGCCACTCAACCTCGGCCCCCTGCACCCATTCAGCTGCCAATTCTGCAGCATCTCCGGCCGTGAGCACTGTCCCTTTCGTCCGCTTGGATACCTTGCCGGAATAGATATCTTCCAGGTTCTCACCGGCCAGATAGCTGTCCAGCTTCGCCTGTAATTCCGTGATGCTGGTACAGGCAAAGGCCAGGCGGCAGGTCATTTCTTCCCGTCCGGTCTGTAAGGTGTATGCGGCATCCGCAAGCGCGGTATCCGGATTGCCTTCCAGGAATGAGCGCAGCTTCACGGCCATTTGCTTCAGGGAATACGGTGTCTTGGCTGACAGCACGATGACCTGAGCATCGCTGCTGTGTCCGTTGCCGGAACCAGGCTGTGCCGAAGGCACACCCGCCTGGACTTCAGCGCTGTATTCCTCAATAAGCACATAGGCATTGGTTCCGCCGGCCCCGAAGGAACTGACACCGGCCCGCCTTACGGCTGATCCGTCCGGTCCGGTCACCGTCCAAGGTGCCTGCTCATGCTGTACACGGAAATAGGAATTGGCAAAATCAATATTGGCATTGGTCTGCTCCGCATGGATGGAAGGGGCAAGCTGCCGGTGTTTCATCTGCAGAAGCACCTTCGTAATGGAGGCAATGCCTGCTGCCGCTTCCAGGTGGCCGATATTGGATTTGACCGAACCGATGGCACAGGACTGCTTGGGCGGATTCGCTTCAGCAAATACCTGATTGAGCGCATTAATCTCGATGGGATCTCCCAGCTTGGTCCCTGTACCGTGCGCCTCGACATAAGAGAGGCTGCTTGCATCCACTCCCGCCTGCTTCAGCGCCTTGGAGATCAGGCTGACCTGTGCATTCGGATTCGGAACGGTATAACCGCTGACTTTGCCGCCATGATTGATTCCGGTCGCCTTAATTACGCCATAGATATGGTCTTTATCCTTAATGGCTTCGCTCAGAGGCTTTAAGAGAACGGCCCCCACCCCTTCGCCGGGGACAAAGCCGTCAGCGGCATCGCCGAAGCTGTGGCATTTCCCCGTCGGAGACAGCATTTTGGTCTGGCACATCAGCACATATTTATAAGGATGCAGATATAAGTTCACTCCGCCCGCCACCGCGAGGCGGCATTCTTTGTTCTTCAGGCTCTCGCACGCCGCATGAATGGCCGCAAGTGACGACGAGCAGGCGGTGTCTATCGCCAGACTGGGACCGCTGAAGTTGAACATATAGGAAATCCGGTTGGCGATGGACCATGGCGACACGTTCGGCATGGCCGAAAGATTGCCCCTTTCCCATTCCTCCGGTCCCCACAGCTGGTACGAATAGGTGGTCGCTCCGGCAAAAACGCCGATATTCGCGCCGTGCTCCTCCCCGTCACGCTGCAGCTTCTTCTTGGTGTAGCCCGCATCCTCCAGAGCCGACCAGACCGTCTCGGCAAATATCCGTTCCTGCGGGTCCATGATCACTGCTTCCCGCGGCGCAATATTAAAGAATGCCGGATCGAACTTGTCCACATCATCGAGGAACCCGCCCCACTTGCTGTACATCTTGCCTTCCTGCACCTTCTCGAAGCTTCCGCCCAGATATTTCTTATAATCCCAGCGGTCTGCGGGAATCTCGCGGATACAGTCTCTTCCGCCAGCGATATTGTCCCAGAATTCGTAAATATCTCCGGCCAGCGGATATTTCCCGCTTAGACCGATAATTGCGATCTCCTCGCCCTTCCCGGCCGCCGCATGGGCCGTCCCCCTTTGCCCGCCTTGTCCCGCGAAGGAGGTCAGTTCTTTCCATACCGGCGGCTGGGCAGCAGAGATTACCGGCTGGCCTGCCAAATCAGCGGTTGAAGAAGAAACAGCCTGCTCCGTGAGCTCCCGGCCTGTCCCGTGAGCGCGGAACAGCTTATTCAAAGCACCGGTGTAGCGGCTGACCATATGTGCAGCGAGGCTCTTAAGGGTCTGGTATTCAAACAGCAGGGTCTTGGAAATCTCGCCGAGATCCTCTTCCAGCTTGCCGTTGAAATAGCCGACCATCACCGATTCAATGCCGTATTCCTCAAATTCGGCGGTAATATCAATCTCTTCCGGCTGAAGCTTAAGCAGTCCGCTGAACAGCTCCGTCAGGTAGTGCATCGTCCGGTCCAGCAATTCAGTGCCAGAGAGGCTGTCGTCTTCGAGCTCCTCCGGGTGAATCTCCGCTTCCGCCGGATCAACGCGGTTAATCCGCTCCAGCAGCCTGCTTACGCGCTCCGGCTGACCGTATCCGACAATCAGCGGATTGATATTGCCCTGCTGGAGCAAGTATTCAAAAGCTGCGATGCCCTGCTGCACAGGGAGCGGCGTCAGGCCGGTCTGCAGCTCCAGCATCCTCCGCTGTTCCGTGGTCAGCTGCATGCCGTCCGCTTCCCACAGCGGCCAGGCCACGGAGAAGGTGCGCCCGGACCGGGCGCCTGCTTCAGCCAGCCGTTCGCGGTAGACCGCGAATTCATTCATGAAGCTGTTCGCATAGGCGTAATCCGCCTGCCCGGGATTGCCTGTCTCTCCGGTAATGGAAGAGAATAGCAGGATGAAATCCAGCTTCTCCTCCTGTGCAGCCTGATCCAGATTCAGTGTGCTGAGGATCTTGGAGGAGATGACCTGGTCAAAGTCTGCCTGTTCTTTGTTCAGAATAAAAGCATCCCGGTGAATCCCTGCACAGTGCAGAATGCCGTCAATCCGGCCGTATTTCTGCTTCGCATAGCCGACAAGCTCCCGTGCTTCCTGCCCGTCTGCGGCGTCCGATACGAGGTATTCGGCAGAACCCCCGTGCGCCCGGAGCGCCGCGAGCTTCGCCTCCTTCTCCCGGTCCAGCGGCGAACGGCCGGTCAGGACAAGCTGCGCCTGCGCCGTTTCGGCCAAATAAGCGGCGAACACGCGCCCCAGCCCGCCAAGCCCTCCTGTAATGATGTACACACCGTTTGCTCTGACGGTTACCGGAGTGCCGGGCTTTGCTTCACTTCCGGCTTGAACGAGCCGCTTGACGAACCGGCCCGCGCTGCTGTATTGAACCTCTTGCTCCCCAGGGTCCAGCAGCAGCTCTTGTTCCAGAATGGAATGAAGCTCCTCCTGCGGCAGCGAAGCTGCCAGGGAGACGGTCTTGAAGTTGTAATTCGGGCTCTCCAGATGCAGCGTCTTGATGAATCCGCCCATTGAGGCATCTAGCAGACTGCCAGCATCCCCTGTCTCCCTGAAGGCATACAGCAGCCGGATGCCGGCTGCAGCCTTACTCTCCATCAGCGCCTGGGTCAGGAACAGCAGCGGGTATACGCTGTGATTCAGCTTGTCCCGTGGCTTCATTGCAGCCGAAGCTGCCAAATATATAATCTGCGTCAGGCTTACACGCCGTGCCTGCAGTGATTCCAGCAGCGTATGAATATGCTGCTTGTCGTCAAAGCGCAAGCTGTAGAGATTGTCACCAAGCTGGGCATATTGCTCCCCGGTGGTGACGAAGATCAGCCTTGCGCCCGCTGCGAAGCTGCGCTTGAAGTGCGGCAGCTCCTGCATATCATCCAGGAACAGCACCACATTACCGGTCAGATTTCCGGCCGTCTCCTGCGGACTTGGGGTCCACGCGGTTGTGTAATATTGGACGGTTTCCCGTTCCTGTACCTCCTGTGCCTGAAGACCGGCAAGCCGAACGCCTTGCATTATCCAGACCACTGCCCCATCTCCGGTTAATACAGCCAGTGTGTATTCATCCCCGGCAATGCGCTCGGCACGAATCACGAATTGCTGCAACGGCTTGTGCCGGAATGACATTTGGCGGATGGAATGCAGCACCGCCGGATGCTGCGGCTGCTCCAGCGCAGCGAGAGCCAGCAGAGTGTGGCAGGCTGAATTCACGGCCTCTGCGGAGAGGGAATCCGCTGCCGGAGCTTCTCCCAGATCAACAAAGGCCAGCAAGATGTTCTTGTCTTGCCGCAAGCCGGTGACATGCTTCAGTCCGGACTCAATGCCATAGAGTAAGCGTAGTGCCTGCCGGGCCTGCTTCAGGACCGGCTCCCCTTGTCCTGCTTCCGGAATATCTTTGGTGGCATAGGCTGCATCTACAGTCAGGTCCGCTCCTATAGCGGCCTCACATTGAAAGACGACCTGCTCCCCGATCCGGATCTCGGCCGCTCCGGTTCCCCTGTCCGGGAAAATGTGAACGTCCAGTGCCGGCGGAAGCTGCTGCCGGTCTATCAGACCCGACCACACCATATTCTCCAGCAGCAGCCCGTCCTGCTTATAGCCGGCCAGCTCCAGTGCCTCCCGTGCAAACGCCAGCAGACCGAAACTGTTCATGTATTCTTGTCCCTGCCAGGTATAGGGTTCATAGCAGCTGCTGATCACCGCAGACCGGGAAGAGAAACGGTAGCCGTCGATGGTAGACAGATTATGCTCGACCAGCTCTCCCATACCGGCAGCCTCCGGGACCAGAGCCGGGATGCGGATTTCCCGCCGCTTCACCTCGCTGACCCAATAACGGTTCCGGGCAAAGGGGTAGGTCGGCAGCGGAACTCTTGTGCAGCTGTCTGCTTCATAGAGCTTCCGCCAGTCCACATCCAGTCCCAGGGACCAGAGCTGGGCTATTTTACCGGTATTGCCGCCGTCCAGCAGCAGGTCTACATAAGAGATTCCCGCCTGACCCGCGTTGAACAGCTCGATATAATCCTTGAAGCCTTTGACATTGCCACGGTATACCTTGCCGCCCGGCAATCGGCCCTGATTGAATTCGTCCAGCAGCGCTTTGAGCTCGGAGACCGAACCGGCAATGATCGCCAGCCTCTCTGCAAAAGACTCCCGTCCCACCTGCAGCGTATAGGCAATGTCCTTAAGACTGGCCGCTTCCGCTTCTGGCAACTCCAGATACTGTGCCAGCTTCAGCGCGTAAGCCTTCAGCCGGTCCTCCGCTCTGGCGGATAAGACAATGATGTGCGGCTCTCCGCTGCCTTTGCTGTCTTGACTGCTGCTCTGCGGGGCCGGGATATATTCCTCCAGAATAATATGCGCGTTGGCTCCGCCTGCCCCAAAGGAGCTGACCCCTGCCCGGCGCGGATATTCCTTCTGACCTCCGCCTTCCGGCAGCGACACACGATCCCACGGCCCCGTCTGCCGCTGCACATAAAAAGGCGTTTCCTCAAAGTTAATGTGGCCGTTCAGCTCCTCGGAATGAAGCGAGGGAACAAGCACGCCGTACTTCATTTGCAGCAGCACCTTGGTGATGGCCGCGATCCCGGCTGCAGATTCGCAGTGTCCGATGTTGGACTTCACTGAGCCGATGGCACAAAACTGCTTGTCACCTGTCCCCTCCTTGAATGCTTTGACCAGTCCGCTGACTTCAATCGGATCACCGAGCGAGGTTCCTGTGCCATGGGCTTCAATATAATTGACCGTACGCGGATGAATTCCCGCAGCCTGCAAGGTCTCCTGGATCACCGCACCCTGCATGGTCGGATTCGGCACGGTATAGCCTGTGGTTTTGCCGCCATGGTTGATGGAGCTGGCTTTGATTACGGCGTAGATATGATCGCCATCCTGTACTGCCCGGTCCACCGTTTTCAGTAGAACAGCGCCAACGCCTTCCCCGGGAACATATCCGTCTCCGCCTTCACCGAAGCTTCTGCACCGCCCATCACTGGCCGCGAACTTCTGCTGGCTTAGGAATATGTATTTATCGGGATGAATGGAGACATTCACACCCCCCGCGATGGCAAAATCGCTCTCGCCCCTGCGGATGCTGTCACAGGCCAGATGGATCGAAGTGAGCGACGAGGAACACATCGTATCCAGTGCGATACTCGGTCCATTCAGGTTGAGATGATAGGACACCCGGTTGGCAATCGACGCATAGACGGAGGATAAGGCGATTTTATTGCCGTCAATCTCGGCATCCAGGAGCTGATACTGGCCATACATCACACCGGCAAAAACACCGACCTTGCGGCTGCCCAGCGTATCACGTGTATATCCGGCATCCTCAATGGCACTGTAGGCGCACTCCAGGAACAGCCGCTCCTGCGGGTCCATAATCTCCGCTTCCCGGGGCGATATATTGAAGAACAAAGCGTCAAAGCGGTCCACATCGTCAAGGAATCCGCCCCATTTGCAGTACATTTTGCCGAGCTGATTCTTATCGGTAGTGTAATATTCGTCAATGCTCCAGCGGTCTGCTGGAATCTCGGTAATGCAGTCCTGCGCCTGAAGCAGGTTATTCCAGAAGACCTGCAGATCCGGGGACATCGGGAATTTTCCGCTGACGCCGACGATCGCAATATCCTCATTCACCCGGCTGCGGTCCCGCTGCCTGGCAGCTTGCCCGGCGTTTGCGGAAGGCTGAATCCGCTTAGGCGGAATAGGCGTTTTGCCTGGGAGCTGCGGACGCACATCTGAACGAAGTCCTTGCGGCGGCACAGCAGCCTTCTTGGCGGCAGGAGGCTCAATCAGACCGGCGAGTGCCTCCCTGTGCTGCTCAGTGAAATATTCGCTCAATTCCCGCAGCGTCTGGTATTCGAACAACAGCGTTTTGGAAAGCTCGCCGAAGCTGGCCTCCAGCTCCTCGTTGATGCTCATCGCCATAATGGAATCAAAGCCGATCTTCTCGAACGAATCATCCAGGCCCAGCGCATGCGGCGGGATTTTGGTGACTTTGATGAAAATATTTTTCAAATATTGCTCCGCGCCTTGCTTCAGCGCCTCCGTATCTATAGATATAGCGGGTGATGCTTCAGGCAATAATACAGCTCCGCCACCGGAAACCGCCGTGTCAGCCCTTGGCTTGTCCCCCTGCTGCGGATAATTGATTGCCTCTACCGCTTGCTCTATCCGTGCAGCATCGCCGTAGAGTACTAAGGCATTCTCCGCCATTTGGCAGCTGAGCTTATCGAATGCATCCAGTCCTTCGGCCGTAGGCAGGACCGATATCCCAAGGTTCCTCCGCATAATGTCCAGGCTGTCCGCTGTCGTCATCATCCCGCCCTCCTGCCACAGCGGCCAGTTGACCGAGAGTATCTTTACACCGGCAGCGGCTCTTTTTTCATTGGCAAAATGGTCCATGAAGCTGTTGGCGTAAGCATAATCGCATTGCCCCACATTGCCGGTCACGGCGGAGATGGAGGAGAACAGCAGCATGAACTCCAGCGGCTCTTGCCCAAATGCCTCATACAGGTTCTGCGTACCGGCAACTTTCGCGGCCAGCACCCGTTCAAGCTCTTCCCGCTCCTTATGCAGGATGAAGGAATCACTGGTCATTCCGGCACAGTGCAGGATGCCATGAAGCCGGGGGAAGCTGGCTTTGACTTCGGAGAGCAGCGCCCGGGTATCGGCTGGACTTGCCACGTCAGCACAGACATACCTCACCTGATTACCGTTTCTGTGCAGCGCCTGCAGCTTCTCTTCCAGCGCACGGTTCAGCGGCGTTCTTCCGGTTAGAATAAGGCTGGCTGAACAGGTATCCGCCAAATGGCGGGCCAACGTGTAGCCGAGCGCACCCAGACCGCCTGTGATGAGGTAGACCGGATGAGCTGCGGGACTTTGCTGCTGTACAGGGAGGTGATCTGCCGGAGCAGTATACCGTTCAAAAACCGGCACATACCGCCGGGAACCCCGGTAATGAATTTCCCGGTGGCCGTTCTGCATGGAGCCAAGCTCCAGCAGCAGCTGCTCCAGCAGTTGCGGGTCAAAAGCTTCGCGGCCCAGATCGGTGGATACCGTCTTGTACAGCAGGCCGGGGTTCTCGATCATGACACTTTTCACAAAACCGTCCAGTGCAGCATGCACCGCGTGATTCTCCGCTTGTTTATATTGGAACAGGATATTAACCTTTGCGCGTTTTTTGAAGGACAAAAGGGCTTTGGTCAGCGCAAACATTGAATATACGCCGCTCTCCATGGCAGCATCCGCCTCTCCATCGGCCACTTCCTCCTGGGACAGGAGATGAAGAATGCTGCCGGGAAAACGTCCCTGCCGCTCCAGGCCGGACAGCAGCCGTGTATAATCCTCCTGATCCTGCAAAGGAAGCCTGTCCTGACCTGTTTCCGCCCCGGTGCCTGCTTCATCCGCCGTCACAAACGTAAGCGTCTGGAACAAGGAGGCAAACTGGCCGCGCAGCTTGGGCTCAAGCCCCCTATCGGCTGCCAGAACGAGCACATGTCCGAGAGAATCCCCTTTAAGGTCTGTAAGCGGCTGTTCCGCCAAAGTCTTGGTGAAGGTTAGGAGCACTTGCTTATCCGAGCGCTTAAGCGCCGCAATCTGCCGGAGGCCTTCCTCCTTGGAGATGGCTCCGCTGGCGATCCTTTCAATAATTGATCTCACTTAGATTCCCCCCAGCATTCTCTCAACTTCATCTACCCCGGCTTCTCCGTTCAGCAGCTTGGTCAGCATCTCATCCAGCAGCGCAGTTCCCGCCAAAGCAGCCGACTCTGCTTCCGCCGCCCTCGTGTTCTGCGCAGAAGACGTCAAATCTCTTCCTGAAAGACAGGAGAAACGCACCGCCGGAAGGCCTGAGCTGTCAAGCAGCAGCAAATCGAACTGCATATCCTGCTCCTTCGCATAAGCGGCAGGCGCAACCAGACAATAGCTCACAGGTGTGAACGGTCTGTAGACCTCTACAGACTGCAGGGCAAACGGGACAAAGGTTCCATTCTGCCGCTGGCCGCTGAGCACCGAATACAATGCTGTCTGCATCGCTCCGTCAGCAAATCCGGGATGAAGGATATATTCCTGAAGCGGCATTTGCGTGTGTACCGGCAGTGTTAGCTTGGACAAGGTGCCGTGATCTCCGGTATATACCGCTTCAATGGTCCGCAGATTGGGGCCGTACTTCATTCCGTGAGCCGAGAACAGCTCATAACAGTCTTCGCGGTAAAGGGTGCGGCTGGCTGTTTGGAGGATATGCGGAATATCCACAGCATCCGCATCTGCGGCTTCGGTTTCACCGTCCGTATAATTCACCGTACAGGTGCAGTGCAGTACTCTTTGACCGTTCCCGTTCAGGGAATAGATATTGGCTCCGATCCCGTCTTCCTGGGCAACCAGCCCCACAAAGATGTCCTGGACATCCTTGTCTGCCGGCAGCTCCAGCGTTCTGCGCCATTTCACATCGGTAACCGACTGCACCTTCCACTCCCGGCTGGAGAGCGCCCCTGCCCGCCAGGCCATTTCGAGATAGACCACTCCCGGCAGCACCATCCGGCCTTGGACCACATGATCGCGCAGGTAGGCATCGGCTGCACTTAAGCTTTTTTTGTAGCATTGCTCCTCAAATACAGATTCATTGGAATCGATGACCGCCGCCAGGGCTGCGGGTTTGCTGCTGAATACTGCTGCAGCGGCTTCCGTCGAGTTATACCAGTAGCGTGTCCGGTTGAACGGATAAGTCGGTAAGGAGATTCTACCCGGCTTGCTCTGCGCATACAGCAGCTGCCAGTTGAAGCTCACCCCGCTAACCCACAG
Source organism: Paenibacillus sp. FSL R10-2771 (assembly GCF_038000205.1). Lineage (NCBI taxonomy): Bacteria > Bacillati > Bacillota > Bacilli > Caryophanales > Paenibacillaceae > Paenibacillus > Paenibacillus sp. FSL R10-2771. The sequence goes on along the minus strand of NZ_JBBOBM010000001.1, from coordinate 3,050,647 downwards.
TCTGCAGAGCTGGCTCAGCTTGCCGGACTGCACCAGGGACAGCAGGAAGGCTTCCCCTTCCTCACTTTCCGTGAAAACATCGCGGATCTCGCTGCCGGAGCTGATATTTCCCGCATAGACCCCGGAGACTTTGCGGCTGCCGGCCAGAAACTGGCTCAGCTTCTCCCTCAGCTCCTGCGTGCCGGATACCACGATCGCCAGTCTTTCTTCCATGGGCTCCCGGCCAACCTGAAGCGTATAGATCAGCTCTTCCAGGCGGAAATCATAGGCGGCCGTACGGTTCGCATCTATTGCGCTTTCCACATCTTCCGTTGATTCTGCCGTTCCCGCTCCAAGTCCATGTCTGGCCGCAATGGCTGCAGAACCCAGCTGCTCCAGCAGATGACCGGCAATGCCTTCAATCGTGGCGCTGCCCGTCAGGAGGCCCATAGGCAGCCGGACCGGATAAGCTTCATAAAGAGCGTCCGCAGCAGCCATCAGCTCTTCTTTGGACAGGCCGTATTCCTCAATGGCCTCCTGGGCGCTGATGTATGCAGGCAGGAGGGCCGATTGCAGGAAGCAGGCGGTGATGTCGGCGATCACATATTTTCTAAGTGCAGTGCTGCTGATCTCTTCCGGCGCATTTCCCTGCCAAACCGTGTGCAGATCAATGTAATCAAGGACATGCTTGGCATAAGCTTTCAGCCGTTCCTTGTTTTTGGCGGATAAAATAAAGATGTACGGCCCGCAGCCGCGGTCAATGTGCGGTGCGGACAAGACACTTTCCGGCTTCCCCTTGTATTCCTCCAGGATGACATGCACGTTCGTGCCGCCTGCACCGAATGAGCTTACCGCCGCGTAACGCGGGCATTCCCTGGACACGCCCCCCTCTTCAATAATGGCAGGCTTCCACTCTTCCAGGCGTCGTTGAACATAGAAAGGGGTCTCCGCAAAGTTAATATTCGGATTCAGCACCTCGGAATGGAGCGAGGGTACAAGCTGCTTATGCTTCATTTGCAGCAGCACCTTAATGATGGAGACCACCCCGGCCGCCGATTCCAGATGACCGACATTGCTTTTGACCGAGCCGATCGCGCAGTACTGGTTATCTGCCGTCCGGGTTCTGAAGGCTTTGGTCAAGCCGCTGATCTCTATCGGATCACCGAGCGCGGTTCCCGTTCCATGTGCCTCCATATAGCTGATATGCCGTGGATGGACGCCCGATTTGCGCAGCGCCTCCGCGATAATATTCGACTGGGCATTCGGATTGGGAACGGTGTAGCCGTTCGTCTTGCCGCCATGGTTAATCGAGGTTCCCCGGATCACCCCATAGATGTTGTCTCCGTCCTCCATTGCTTTGGCGAGCGGTTTCAGCAGCAGTGCACCCACCCCTTCGCCGGGCACATACCCGTCTCCGCCGCTGCCGAAGGCGCGGCATTTGCCTTCACTCGAGGCGAACCGCTGATTGCAGAGGAACAGATACTTATCCGGGTGAATGGTGACATTCACTCCCCCCGCGATCGCAATCTCGCTGTCTCCCCGGTAAATGCTCTCGCAGGCGAGATGCAGCGCGGTAAGCGACGAGGAACACATCGTATCCAGCGCAATGCTGGGCCCGTTCCAATTAAAGAAATAGGACACCCGGTTGGCGATGGAGGCATACGACGAGCTGAGTGTCAGAGTATTTCCCTTGGCGGTCTCCTCCGCTCCGTACAATTGATAGTGGCCGTACATGACACCGACGAACACACCTGTCTTACTGCTCCACAGGGATTGCCGGGTATATCCGCCATCCTCAATGGCGCTGTGTGCACTCTCCAGGAAAAGGCGTTCCTGCGGGTCTAGCTGCTCTGCATCCCTTGGCGTCAGCTGAAAAAACAGCGGATCAAAGCAGTTATATTCGTCGATAAAACCGCCCCACTTGCTGTACACTTTGCCTTTCTTGCCTTTTTCCGGATCGTAGAATCGGCTGTGATCCCACCGCTGCGGCGGAATCTCGGAAATGCAGTCCACACCGTTCTTCAGATTATTCCAGAATTCATCCAGATTACGGGCACCCGGAAAAGCGCCGCTGATGCCAATGATCGCAATCCCCCCGTCCTTTGCCGGATGAGCCTGCTCCACTTCCTGGTCCCGGCTCTTGCCGGGCGTTACGAAGGTTCTGTATTTCTTCGAAGGTTCTTCACTCTTCTTCTGAACCGGTGCAAGGTCTGCCGCCGGTACGGCGGGCTTGGCCGCCTGGTGATTCTCGCGGGTCTGCCGGTACCCGGCCTGCCCTTCCAGCAGCTCCCGCTGATTCTGTACAAAATACCCGGCAAGCTCAGCCAAGTTACCGTATTCGAACATCAGCGTCTTCGGAAGATTCGGAAAATCCTTGTCCAGCAGCGAGTTGATCTCCATAATCGCCACCGAATCCACCCCATACTCCTCCAGGCTCTGCCCCGCATTGATCCGGTCTGTGTCCAGACCGATGACCTGCGAGAGCAGCCCCTTCAAATACTGGACAGCATAGTCATGCAGCCCCTGGCCTCCCTGTGCATCTGCATTTGATCCGGTTGTCCGCTTGGTGTCTGCTGGCACTGCGGGCTGGCTTTTCAGCTGCCGGATCAGCGTATAGCCCTGCTCGGGGTCTATCTCTCCCCGCTTGATCTGCTCCAGAATTCTGCCCATTTCCAGGTTTGCGTCACTCATCGTAGGCCCCCCATCCACTGTTCCACTTCCGCTTCGCTCATCTCTCCGGCCTGCAGCCGGGTCAGCAGGTCAACAATGGCCCCCTTATCCTCTAGCGGAACTTCTTGCACCGGTGTGTTTTTTTCCAGCTTGAACGCATGATCAATCTTGGGCTTGTTCCCTGCAGCAACTATGATATTACCGCTGCCCGCCTGGCAGATGGCTTCAAAAGCCCGGATGCCCGTATCCTCATCCATCATGCTCATGCCCAGGTAGCTGGAATAGAACGCCGACTCACTCTCGGGAATTTCAAATCCCCCGTCCTTCCACAGCGGCCAATTGACCGAAATCGTCTGGCCCTTGCGCTTCCCTTGTGACACTGATTCATTTCTAAGCTGTGCATAACGGTCCATGAAGCTGTTGGCCATGGCATAATAACCAACGCCCAGATCACCCAGCTCCACCGAAATGGAGGAAAAGAGGATCAGAAAACCGAGATCAAAATCCGTACTGAACAGGTCCAGGTGGATCAAGCCTTGTACCTTGGAATTCATGATCTCCCGGCCTGCCGCGCGGTCCGCTTCCGTTACTGGTACTGATCCGCCCTGGCCTGCACAGTGGATGATACCGTCAAGCACGCCGAACTCGTTCTTGATGCTGCCCATGATCTTCTTCACATCCCCGGCGCTTGCGATATCGCCCTGAAGATAACGGCCCTCTCCTCCAATCCGCTCCAGCTCCGCCATAAAGACATCTGTCCGTTCACTTGCCGGCTGTCTGCCGGTGCAAATAACGGCGGCCCGGTAAGTGCGGGCAAGATATCTGGCAAAAATCATGCCCAGCGCGCCTGTACCGCCTGGAATCAGATACACACCGTTCTCTTTAAAAGTCACGGGGGATGCAGCAGCCGTCTTCCTGCCGCCATGCTCCAGCGGTCTGATCTTCCGCACCTGCCGCTGTCCTCCGGTATAACGGATATCCGCATGACCTGTGTTCTCTGAAGAGAACAGCTCCTGATAAAGTCTTTCCTGGAAGCCCGCACCGTTGATTGTATGGTCATCCGCCGATACGCTGGCAATCTGAAACTTATGGTGCAGCGTTACAATCGACTTCGCGAAGCTGGCAAGCAGTTCATGAGGAGCCGAGAAAGCTCCCTGGTCTGTCCGGTAGATGAACAGCAGCTTCAGCGGCTGCTGTCCGTACACCTGGACGAAGGCTTTGAACAGTGAGACAACGGAAAATACGCCGTTCTCCAGCATCTGTGTCAGCACAGGCTGGATCATGTCATCACTTAGCGCAGTCAGCGGCAGCGGCGCTGCCGTTCCTGCCCACTGATGCAGGACATGGGTGGCGTCAAAGCCGCTCTCCCGCAGCTCCTGCAGCAGTCTCACATAATCCGCTTCCCTCTGCGGGTTAATCGCCATATGATTTCCCTGACGTGCCCGGTATTCCGTATGCGGTGTAATCCAGACGCAGCCGTCTGCTCCGCTTGGCAACATATGGAGCGGAGGATGAGTGGCATCCTTATCACCGTTGCCCCCGCCGCCTGCCGGTTCGCCAAAGATCAGAACATTCCGCCGCTCTGCGCCCATTACCGGGACAAGCGCTTCATTCTCATAGACCGGAGTATAGTAGAATATCTCCTCCTCCGGGCGACGGCCTTCCGGCTTCCCGGCAAACGGCCGGACGATGAAATCCTCGATTCTGACCACTTCATGGCCGTCCAGGTCGAGAATGGCAATATCAAAAATGTTCAATCCCTGATTGTTCTCTCCCGGCTGCTCCTTCACCCGGGTGTACACATAGCAGTCGGCAGGAATCGGTGCGAATATCCCGATGTTCCCCATCGAGAACGGAATGTGCGTGGCTCTGCCTGCTTCATCCCTGCCTGCGGCCACCGAGCGTACCGCCCCGTCGAATAACGCCGGGTGAAGTACAAATTCAGGCAATGCGGCTCTGTAGGCCTCATTCAGGGACAAGCGGGCCAGCGTCTCTTCCTTCCCGCTCAGCACCTCTTCCGTCACCTGGAAGGAAGGACCGTAATCGAAGCCAATTCCTTTGAATACATGCTGGTAGCATTCGTATTTATCCTTGCGGCCCGGGCAGCGGCCCTTGATTCCATCCAGGTCCAGGCTCCGGCTTCTCCGGGATGCAGGCATCTCAGCGAATTCCAGAACGCCTCTGGAATGCACAACCTTGCCGCTCCGGGCATTACTGAAGATTTCATAATGCACGGCCTCCCCTTCAGGCTCCAGAACGATATCCAGGTCCATGGAATCCTCTGTCATCACTACCGGCTTCAGCCAGACAATGTCCCGGACCGCGCTGACCGTGGCTTCGGCGGCGATTTCACCTGCAGCTCTGGCCATCTCAATGTAAGCGACACCGGGCAGCAGCATCTGCTCCGCAACGATATGATCCCGCAGGTAGAACTGCTCGACAGAGAGCCGCTTGCGGAACCGCTGCTCGCGCAGTGTGGAGATATTGACATCCACCAGCGGATGCAGCGGGTGCAGGGAGAGCAGCCCTTCAGGCATTAGCCCGTTCCCCGGTTGTCCGTTCGCTGCTGTTACAGCTGTTCCCGTGCTGCCGCTGCCCGTGTTCTCCAGCCAATATCGTTCTCTGGCAAAAGGATACAGCGGCAGGGAAACCTTCTGCGGCTTATAGCCTGCAAAGAGCAGACTCCAGTCAATCGGCGTGCCGAGGACCCATAGCTTCGCAATCCGTTCCAGCTGATTCCTGCGGGCCAGCGCGGCGATATAAGCGATATCCTCGGGGTCATTCCCGAGAATGGCGGCTCCGTTCGTTAGCGCTGCCGCCGAATTTCCTTGGTGTACACCTTCGTGGACAACACCTGCCGCAATAGCTTGCAGGGCTGACTTCAGTTCGTCCAGTGTGGAGGCGGCAAAAGCCAGCCGTTCCTCCATTTCCTCCCGGCCTGTGCTCAGCGTGTATGCGATATTTGCCAGTGTGTATTCTCCAGGAAGCGGTGCCTCCAGGAAGCGGTGCAGCTCATGAATCTTCTCCATGAGACGTTCCCGGTTCTTGGCGGACAATACGATCAGCTTGCTTCCGGCGATTTCTGCAGCAGCCTGTGCCGGTACGTATTCTTCGGCAATCAGGTGCACGTTCGCTCCGCCTGCCCCGAAGGAGCTGATGCCGGCTCTGCGCATCTCTCCGCTGCCCGGAGCTTGCTCCCAGCGGTCCAGGCTTCGCTGCACATAGAACGGCGTATCCTCGAAATGGATGCCGCTGTTCAGTTCCTCCGTATGAATCGACGGTGCGAGCATCCGGTGCTTCATCTGCAGCATGACCTTGGCTACTGAGGCAATCCCGGCGGCAGATTCCAGGTGTCCGATATTCGATTTGACCGAGCTGATCGAGCAGAACTGCTTCTCGTCCGTGTACTGGCCGAACGCCTTGGACAGTCCGGCAATTTCAATCGGGTCGCCCAGAGAAGTCCCGGTGCCATGCGCTTCGAGACTGGTGATTGTTCTGGGATGTACGCCCGACTTGCGGAGGGCCTCGGCAATAGCCGCAGCCTGAGCACCCGGATTCGGCACAGTGTAGCCGCTGGTTTTGCCGCCGGAATTCACTGCCGTGCCCTTGATGACTCCGTAGATATGGTCTCCGTCTTCTATGGCTTTGCTGAGCGGCTTGAGCAGAACTGCCCCCACGCCTTCACTGGCTACATAACCGTCTCCGCCCTCGCCGAAGGCCCGGCATTTGCCTTCACTGGAGGCGAAGCGCTGGCTGCACAGGAACACGTATTTGTTGCGGTGGATCGTCACATTGACGCCCCCGGCAAGCGCAGCCTCGCTCTCACCGCTGCGGATACTCTCGCAGGCCAGATGAATCGCGGTCAGCGAGGAGGAGCACATGGTATCAACCGCCATGCTCGGCCCCTGGAAGTTGAACAAGTACGACACCCTGTTGGCGATGGACGCGAAGGACGAGTTAGGCGCTACCAGATTGCCTGAGGCGTAGCCTTCTGTGCCGATTAGCTGATAATGTCCATACATGACGCCGACAAAAACACCGACCTTGGAGCGGGCGAGCTTCTCACGGGTGTATCCGGCATCCTCGACGGTGTGGTAGGCGCATTCCAGAAACAACCGTTCCTGCGGGTCCGTCAACTGGGCATCCCGCGGTGTCATCTGGAAGAATAACGGATCGAATTTGTCCACATCATCTATAAAACCGCCGTATTTGGTGTAAATTTTGCCCTTCTTGCCCTTCTCCGCATCGTAGTCCCGCGTGTAGTCCCAGCGGTCAGCGGGAATTTCAGTAATGCAGTCCCGGCCTTCCCTCAGGTTGTCCCACAGCTCGGAGATATTGCCCGCCATCGGGAATCTGCCATCCATGCCGATGACCGCAATATCCATACCGCCGTTGTTCACCGCGTTTCTTACCGGCGGTGCAGCTTCCCCTGCCTTCGGCAGGAAGCGTCCGCCCTGCGGATTTACCGGCAATTTTGCCGGCGTCTTCACCGCCTCCGGGTTCTGCGGCTGCTCAAGCTTCAATAGGGAAGCAAGCTGTGCTCCGTAATGCCCGGTGAAGTAACCGGCAAGCGATTCTACCGTGTTATATTCGTAAAATAATGTGGTCGGCAGTCCGCTGAAATCGCGCTGCAGCGACTCATTCAGCTCCAGAATCATGATCGAATCCAGACCAAAGGCATCCAGCGGCGAAGTCTGGCCGATCCGTTCCTTCGAGATGCCCAGAGTCTTGGCAAGCAGGCTGACAAGATAAGCCTGCGTCCGTACCAGCAGTTCCCCGCTGTCAACGCTGCTGCTTGCTGACTGCGCCGCTGTGGCCGCCTGACCAGCTTGACCAGTTTGACCTGTTCCGCTTATACCGAGCGCCCGGGCGATTTTGTGCGGATCGCCGTAGCCGACGAAGGCCTGCACGACATCCTCTTTTAGCACAGCCTCCAGAATATCCAGGCCTGTTCTGCTGTCCAGCAGGTGCATGCCGTAATAATCGGCCAGCACCTGCTGCTGGGCTGCGGCAACCTGATATCTTCCATCCTGCCAGAGCGGCCAGTTGATGGATACGGTCTTGCCCTGCCGCTGATGCTGTGCGGCAAGACGGTCACGATAGACGGCAAAGCGGTCCATGAAGCTATTGGCAGCCGCATAGCTGCCTGCTCCCATATCCCCGATCTGTGCAGAGGTGGACGAGAACAGGATGAACAAATCCAGCGCTTCAACCTTGCTGGCCAGATCCAGATTCAGGGTCCCGCTGACTTTGGGGCCGAGAATGCGGGCAAAGCCTGCTTTGCTGCTCTCCGCTGCCTTCACCGTCTCACCGATTCCGGCACAATGAAGGATGCCGTTAATCCCGCCGAAGCGAGCTTTGGCTTGTCCGATTAACCGGACTGCACCACCCATGTCGGCAACATCGGCCTGAAGGTAGACCGCTTCTGCGCCAAGTCCCGCCAAATGCTCCAGCTTCGCCTGAATGGCCGCATCCACCGGCTGCCTTCCGGCCAGCACCAGCCTGGCTTGAACCGTAGCGGCCAGTTCAGCCGCCACCAGCATGCCGAGTGCTCCGGTGCCGCCGGTAATAATATAGACACCGCCTCTGATGAACCTGGATTCTCCGGCCTGGTGAAGCATAGGCTGCGGAAGGAGCTTCCGCAGATACCGTGCACCGCCGTCGTATCTGATTTCTGTCCCGCCGGCAAGCTGCGGCGGCAGTAATTCTTGGACCAACCGCTCTGCGGCTTCTGCCGGGGCCTCTGTATTTAGCTGAACAAGACTCAATTGGAACAACGGATGATCGGCAGAGATTGAATGGGCCAATCCGGCAGCCATTTCATTCAGCGGCGTCAGCACATGTTCCGCACTGTCATAGGCATATAAGCATCTGATTCTGGACATCGGCTTCGATGCTGCCGCCGCCTGCAAGAGATGCAGCAGTGAATACAGCCCTTGATCCATTTGCGCCTCCAGAAATTCCGCCAGCCCAACTTGCAGACTTCCCGTATCTTCCAGCGCATCCCCAGCCCCGGCAACGGCATTCACATTCCAGCCATGCACAATATGCTGTAGCTCCACGCCCTGAGTGTTCAAAGCTTCCAGTAACCGGAGGTAATCCGCTGCCTGTCCCGGGTTGATCACATACTCTGTGCTGCTCAGCCGGGCATATTCGGCCCCTGCCTGAACCTGAATACAGCGGTCTGGCGCCAAGCCTTGCTGCGTAGCCTGCTCACGGATAGAAACGGCCAAAGCCGCTGAGCCGAACACTATAATAGAGGACAGCGCAGCGGATTCCTGCGGCAGACCAGCCTCTATCCATTCCGGCGCATACAGCGATAAACCGGCAGCTTGCACGGGTGCAACTCCTTTGGCTGATGCGTAATGCTTAATTGAGAATCCGAACAGCCGCACAACCTCTTGGCCTTCCATGTCGGTAATCCGGATATCATACTTCCGCGTTCCCTCATCATCCGTACCGGTTGCCCCCTCTGCAGGCTTCGCATAGGCGTAGCACTGCCGGGGAACCTCACCGACCAGCTCCATACGGTCCAGGGCGAACGGCACCCGGAGCGTCAAGTCCTCATCGCTGCGTCTTCCTGCCCATGAGAGCGACCGCACCGCACCGTCGATGATCGACGGATGCAGCACATAGTCGGCGTAATCCGCCTCAAGATGCTGTGGCAGAGAAATTTCGGACAAGCCTTCCTGTACAGAGCTGTAAGCAGTCTTCGTCACCCGGAAAGCAGGGCCATAATCGAAGCCGACGCCCTTGAAGATATGGTCATAACACTGTGCATGATCGAAGGTGGATGTACTTCTCTCCTTGATCTTCGCAATCTCCAGCGTTTGGGCGGAAGGCGTTGTCTCCTGCAAAATTATCCCCGAGGAGTGCAGAACGCGCTGATCCCCGGCTTCACTGAACACCCGGTATTCCAGCTCTCCTGATTCAACAAGCCGGAAAGAGGTGTAAATTTCCTTCCGGTCTTCCTCCAGCTCCACAGCCTTAATCCATCTGACATCCTTCAGCCCCGTTACCGGGGTGATTCCCGCCAAATCGGCAGCAGCTCTTACCATCTCCAGATAGGCTACCCCAGGCATCAGAACCTTGCCGCCGACCACGTGATCCTTCACAAAAAACTGATCCAGCCGAAGTACCGTTCGGAATTTCTCCTCTTCCATAGTGGAGACATTGCTGTCAACCATCGGATGGAGTACGGCGGCAGCCGTTTCTGCGGAAGACAGCCTGGGAGCGATACGGCGTGTATTTTTTCGGACCCAGCAGATTTCTCTGGCAAAAGGATACACCGGCAGCGGAATGCGTCTGCCCTTCCGGTTCACATACAGGCGGCTCCAGTCAACCGCCTCTCCGGAGGTCCAGTGTTCCGGTAACTCCGAAAGCTCCAAGGCTGTAACCGGCTGCGCCGATAACCGGTCTCCGGCTTTGGCGGACAGCGATGGTGCAGCCGCAGGCTGTGCGGATACCTGACCGTAGCACACTGCATAGGCTTGTTCCGGCCCGGAGAGGCAGCTGTGCAGAATGTTCACCAGCTCCTCCTTGCCGGCGGCGGCAAAAGCCATACGCTCCGCCATTTCCTCTCTTCCTGTCTGCAGCGTGAAGGCGATGTTATGCAGCGTAAGCTCTTCCTTATCACCATGAAGCGTCAGGTAACTTAGAAGCTGCTGCACCTTTTGCTGAAGCTGGGGCTTGGTCTTTGCGGATAGAATGATCACGTTACCCTGCCCCGACTCCCCGGATTGCCCGGAACCGGAACCAGAACCGGAAGAATCCATGGCGGCTGCAGGCGTATAATCCTCCAATACCACATGGGCGTTCACTCCGCCGAAGCCGAAGGAGCTGACCCCTGCCCGTCTTGGCGCATCTTCAAGCGTTGTCCATTCCTGCGTCTTCTCCACGATATAAAAAGGCGAATGCTCAAGCTCGATATACGGATTCAGCTGGTTAAAGTGAACGTTGCCCGGTAAAGTCTTATGCTTCATCGCCAGCACAACCTTCAGGATTCCGGCAATGCCTGCGGCGGCCTCCAGGTGGCCGATATTGGTCTTGACCGCGCCCAGTCCGCAATACCGCTCCCGGGTCGCCTGGATTCCGCGTCTGTGATACAGCTCTTTAAAAGCACTTTTCAGTGCATTAATCTCCACCGGATCACCCAGGCTGGTGCCGGTGCCATGCGCTTCGATATAACCGATGGTATCCGGGGAAATTCCGGCTTTATCGTAGGCTTCCACCAGCACCTCAGCCTGCGCCTTCGGATTCGGCACCGTCAGCGAGCTGACCTTGCCGCCATGGTTGACCGCCGTTCCTTTGATAACCGCGTAAATATAATCCCCGTCCGCTTCGGCCTGGCTTAACGGCTTGAGAAGAACAGCTCCTGTACCTTCTCCGCGCACATAGCCGTTTGCGCTTTGATCGAAGGTTTTGCAGCGTCCGTCCGGTGACAGCATGCCTGCCCGGCTGAAGGATATGTGCAGGGTTGGGGCGGCAATCACGTTCACACCGCCGGCAATCGCCTGTTCGCAGTCGCCGTTCTGAATACTCTCCACCGCCCGGTGCACGGCCACCAGGGAACTGGAGCAGGCCGTATCAATCGGCTCGCTTGGGCCGCGGAAATTGAGCAGGTAAGAAATCCGGTTGGCGAGTACGCAGTGAGAGCTGCCTGTGGAAGAATAAGCCTCTATCTCGATATCGTTGTCCTGCAGTAGAGTGCTGTAATCATTCGTAGAGACCCCGACGAACAGCCCCACCTTCTTGCCTGACAATGCCGAAGCTTTATATCCGGCATCCTCAAGGGTAGACCACACGGTTTCCAGGAATATCCGCTGCTGCGGGTCCATCAGATCGGCTTCACGCGGGTTAATGCCGAAGAAGCCCGGGTCAAACTTGTCGATGTCCTTCATGAAGCCGCCCCAGCCGGAGATCGGCTTGTCCGGGCCGCGGCCCTTCAGCCGGTTCAGTTCCTGAGTATCCCAGCGGTCGCCGGGAATCTCCGAGATCATATCCTTCTGCTGCCGCAGCTGCTCCCAGAATGTCTCCAGATCCCTCGACTCAGGCATGGCTCCACTGATCCCGATAATGGCAACAGGTTCGCGTTTGACGGCTCCGGCTGACTCCGGCTGAATCACCTTCCACCCTTGTCTGGCCTTCGTGCCGGAGGTCCCCGCCTTAACCGGCCCATAATCAACAGAGGCTACAGCTGCCTGAATGGCTCCGTGACTGAAATATTCAACCAATTCGTCCGGATAGCTCTCCGCCAGATGGGCAGATAATGCACGGACCGTCGGATATTCAAAAAAGACCGCCGGTGTCATCCGCACCTGGAACGTATCATTGACCGCACCCGCCGCATCCGTGAACGTAATGGAACTCATTCCGTATTCGCCCAAATCCTGATCGGGATGGATCACAGCTTCATCCAGCTTCATCAAGCGGCTGATGACTCTGGTGATGGCTTGCTGAGTCTGCTCCAGTAAGTCGGCCGCCAGATTCGCCCGGAGACCGGCTCCTTCTCCGGTTATAGCTGCACCGGAAGCCGCTGATTCAAGGCCCAGAATGCCGCTGATTTTCTTGCGGTTTGCCTGAAGCGGTAATATTTGTGGTACATTCCCGTTCAGGATTGCCTCGAAATAGCCCAGTCCCGCCGCAGTCTCCAGCGGTTTCAGACCCACGGTATTCCGGAAGAACAAGAGAGTCTGTTCCTCTACCTGCATCCCCCCTTCTTTCCAGAGCGGCCAGTTGATGGAGATGGACTTTCCGTATCTGTGACCCGACTGCACCAAGGCATGTCGGGACAGCATATATTCGTCCATAAAAGCATTGGCATACGCGTAATCGCTCTGCCCGGTATTTCCCGTGACCGCAGCTATTGAGGAGAATGCCGCTATGAAATCCAGCTTATCCTCCTGCGTTGCCTGGTCGAGATAGATCAGCCCCTGAACCTTTGACCCCAGCACTTCGCCGGCCTGCTCCGCGTCCTTCACCTGGATAAGTGCATCGCGGGTGACTCCCGCCGCATGAATGATGCCATGCAGGCTGCCGAACCGGCTCCTTGCTTCGGCAACAGCCGCTGCTGCTGCCTGTTCCTGCGAAATATCCGCCTGCACGTACAGCACTTCTGCCCCGAGCTTCTGCAAACGGGCGATTTGCTGTTCCTGCCCCGGCTGAAGTGCGGATCTGCCAATCAGCACAAGCTTGGCCTGAACCTGCCCGGCAAGATGCTCCGCCACAATCAGCCCCAGCTTGCCAAGTCCGCCAGTAATGAGGTACACGCCCTGCGGCCGGATGATATCCCGCGTGGCTTCCTTCTCCGGCAGTGCAATCTCCTTCAGTGCATGAACATACCTTCTGCCCTGCTGGTACAGCACTTCATCGTCAGCTGAATGGACCTCGGCGGCAACCATCCGGTATATCTCCTCCGTGCTGGCCTGTCCGGTGAACAGCGTGCTGAAATGCAGTTTGGAATGCTCCAGCCTGAGTGTTTTGTTGAATCCTCTCAGTGCTCCAAGCTCCGGTGGTACAGCCTCTTTCTCCCCGCCCCGGCATAACTGGATCACCCGGGTATGCCGGTTTTCCTGGCCAGCCATCAGCGACTGGGCCAGATACAGCTGGTGCAGATAAGCTCCGGCGGCAGCTGCCCCGGCAGAAGCAGCAGCGACCTCCGGCTGTTCATACACGATGGTCTCCAGCGTACAGCCTCTGTTCTTCAATTCACGAATCAAACGGGTATAATCGGCCGGCTGCTCCGGGTTAATCCGGTAATGCGCTTCTCCGTCCTGATGATACTCGGCACCGGCTTCTACAATAGTTAACAGCCCTGAATCAGCATGATTATTGGCCTTGGCAAATTCCTTATATAGCTCAGAGTGCCCGGTAAATAAGAGCACATCACCTTGAATAGTATCCTGCTGCGGAAGGGACGTACCGCTCTCCTTCCACTCGTAGGCAAAGCTCATCTCCTCCGTGCTCTGCTGTCTTCCCTGATGGAAGACCTTCAGTACAAAGCGGGTGAACTTCAGCAGGACCCGGCCCTGCCCGTCGGCCAGCACGACGTCGAACTCCTGGTCACCGCCGGTATTGGCGGACTCCAGCTTTTTCACATAGGATACACAGCTCGCCGGCAGGCTCCCGAAGATTTCCAGCTTGTCAAAAGAATACGGCAGTGCCACCGCATCCTCCAGTTCTTCCTGAGAGCTGACCAGCCCGATGACCGCTTCCAGTACTCCGTCAACCACGGTGGGATGCAGCGTATATTCCTTGAAGCCTTCGCGCAAATGTGCAGGCAGTTCGATGAAAGCTAACGCTTCTGTCTCCCCGGCAAACATTTCGGTTATCGACTGAAAGGACGGGCCGAGCAGCAACTGATGTTGTCTGAACTTGTCATAGATTTGGGTTCCGCTGACGCGCGTCTTCCCTTGGCTTAGCGCGGTAATATCCAAGGTGTCCAGCAGATTACCAGACGGTTCTTCCGCTGTGTAACTGATACTGCCCTGGCTATGAACGACCGTATTTCCTTCGGACAGGCTTGTAATCTCATAATCTAGTTCAGCTTCCGCTTCCCCCGGATATAGGCGCACCTGCACAGTCTTAGCGGCTTCGCCGTCTTCCAGTTGGATCGGGTAAGCCCAGACAACACCGGTTATCCTGCGGACCGTTGTACCCGGCAGTGAAGCGGCCGCAGCGGACAAGGCCATCTCCAGCTGGACCACACCCGGAAGCAGCTTATGGCCGGATACGATATGATCGTTCAGGTAGAACTCTGTGCCGGTCAGCTTTTTTGCAAAACACTGCTCATGCACCGTAGACTGGTTGTTATCCAGTACCGGGCCTATCGCTTGTACCGCAGCGCCTCCTGTTGCGGCTAAAGGCGCTGCCGTGTTCAGCTCCAGCCAATACTTGTGTTTCTGAAACGGATAGGTAGGCAGCGGTATTTTGTTATATTGGCGGTCGCTGTACAAGACGTTCCAGCTGCAAATGCAGCCTTCCATATACAGTCCTGCGGCCTCATCCAGCGCTTGCCGGGAGACTGAAGCCCCGTTTGCCCCGCCAGCTGATCCTTTCCCCACAATGTCATCAAGCCTGCGCTGATCCTCACGCCCGTTCTGGTTTCGCCGCAGCACGCGGGAGGCACTGCCCGTATCCGCAGCAAGCGCCTCCAGGGTGCGCAGCAGCTCCGTTTCCAGCTCCTGCAGATCGCCGGCAATCACGGCCGCCCGCTCGGGAAAGTGGCTTCTGCCGACGGATAACGTGTAGGCGATATTTCCGACATCCGTACTGGCGTCCGCCTCTTCCTTGATCCACTCTTTTAGATCCGCAAGTCTCCGAATCAGGCCCTCCCGGGTCTTGGCTGAAAAGAGAAACAGATAAAAAGGGCGTTCGCCGCTATGTATGCCATTATTGCTCATCTGTTTAGCCTCCACTTCTCTTCCTAATGAATGTATGAATTCCGGCCGCTCTTACAGCTTCTAGCTTCCCCTGCGGTATTCTTCGATGACGATATGGCAGTTCGTACCACTGAAGCCAAACCCGCTGATTGCAGCCATTCTGGAGCCCCGTTTGTTCTCCGGCCAATCTACCAGCTCGGTGTTGATGTAGAAGGGGCTTCCGTCCAGCCTGATCTTCTCATTAAGCCGGTTATAGTGGATCAGCGGCGGGATTTGTCTGTTTTTCAGAGACAGCAGGATTTTGATCATTCCGGCGACACCGGCGGCCATTGTGGCATGTCCGATATTGGCTTTGACTGACCCAAGCGCGCAATACTGGCTGTCCTGCGTAAATTCGCGGAACGCTTCGGTCAGGGCCTTTACTTCGATCGGATCACCCAAAGCGGTGCCCGTTCCATGCGCTTCGACATAGTTGATCTCGGCCGGATCGATGCGGAACTTCTCGTACACCCTTTTCTCCAATTGAATCTGCGAGTTCACGCTTGGTGCGGTAATGCCATTGGTCCGGCCGTCCTGATTCACACCTGAGCCGCGGATTACACCATAGATATGATCCCTGTTCTCCAGCGCCTGCTTCAGCGGCTTCAGCACCACGACCCCTACGCCCTCGCTCAGCAGGGTCCCGTCTGCTTCCTGATCGAAGGGCCTGCATACACCCTGCGCTGACAAAATCTCCATCTGGCTGCTCTGCACCATGCTGTCCGGGGTAATCATCAGCCGGATACCTCCGGCCAGCGCCATGTCACACTCCTCATTCCAGAGGCTGACACATGCCTGGTGTACGGCAACCAGCGACGAGGAACAGGCGGTATCTATTGAAATGCTCGGGCCTTTCAGATTGAGAAAATACGAGATTCGCGCAGCCAGAATCGACGAAGAAGTCCCGGTAAACGCATCTGCGGTATTGCTTAGACGGTTCGCTTCCAGATGCTTGGTATAATCGCTTGGCGCACAGCCGACAAATACGCCGCAGCGGGTATCCTGCACCGCCTGGTCGGAATATCCGGCATCCTCCAGCGCCTTCCAGGCCTCCTCCAGAAAAATCCGCTGCTGCGGGTCCATAATCTCCGCTTCCTTAGGAGAAATATTGAAGAATAACGGATCGAATTCATCCACATGGTCAAGCAGTCCGGCAACCGTACAATAAGTCTTCTGATCCGCTTTCCGGTCTTCGTCATACCATGCCCGAATATCGAACCGGTTGGCGGGAATTTCACCCGTGCTGGCTACACCGTCACGGAGATTACGCCACAGCTCTCTTGCCGAAGCGGCGCCGGGAAATCTGCCTGATAACCCGACAATCGCAATGCCTTCTGCCGCGGCGGCTGTGGCTTGGTCAGCGGAAACTCCTGGAGGAGCTTCCGGCGTGACCTTTACCGGTTCTTCCGCAGGGCGGGAGGCGGCAAAGCCCAGTTTGATCTTGCCCGTAGCCTCTGTACTTGAAGCTGCGGGAGCAATGGGGGCTGCGCCGGTTTTCAGTGTCAGCTTGGGCGCTCCAGAGGCCGGTTGTCCAGCGGATAAGGGAGCCTGCGCCGCAAGTGCTTTTTCCTCCTTGGCCTGACGCCCGGTTAGTGGCTTCAGGGATCGTGCGGCGTGCGGCGAGACTGTGGCTGGTTCAGAAGCTTTTACCGGCTCCTTAAAGTCGTTTACCGGCTCCTTCATTGGCGCTTTCGGTTTGGACGGCGCTGCTGCCGGTTTGTTTGTCGAGAATTGATCGATTAGATCATTCATATATTCATATCTATGGTTCAAACGCTGGGACTGCACAGGTTCGTGTATCTGCTCTTGCGGGTTTGCATTCGCAGCACTGGCATTGATTCCCTTCACCGGCATTGCGCCGCTGTTCTTCTGAATCTCATCTACCATATACCGGGCCAGCTCGGGAATGGTCGGATAATCATAGAGCACGATGCCGTCAAGCTGGATATGCAGCGCTTCATTCAGATCGCGGACAATTTCCACACTGCTGATCGAATCAATGCCCATTTCCTTAAAAGAAAGCTCATGGCTCAGCTCCTCCGGCTGAAGCTTCACTACCCGGCACAGCACATCCTTGACCTGCTGCTCCACGGCTTCCTGAGAGAGGGTCTGCTCTGCACCGGAAACCGCATCTCCCCGCTGCTTCAGCTCATGGATACGTCTCAGACCTTCGCGGGCCTCCAGCTTATGGTCCTTGATCTGCTTCAATATGTCCTTGATCGTCTCGCCGTTACTCATAGTACACCTCCAAAAACTGGGCTACTTCGTCCACATCCAGCTCATCCTCGTTCAGCCTGGACAACAGCTCCAGCAGATCACGGTCCTCCTGGTTAACCGATGAGGCAGAAGAGCTGGCGGATATCTCTGATACTCCTGATCCGGCAAGCCCTCCTGAGATCCCGGCTGCTTCCCCTCTTGTACCTGAAGATGTTCCTGAGACTGCGGGTACTGCCAATAATCCCGGTATTCCCGGTACTTCCGCTTCCTTAACCTGTAAAAACGACCCCAGCTTGCGCCCGATATGCGCGGCAAGAAGATTAATAGAGTAGTAGTCATAGATATCGATGGTGTCGAGCTGCAGGCTGAAGCTCTCATTGAGATCGCGCACAATTTCAACGCCGCTGATGGAATCCACACCCATATCCTTGAAATTCATATCCTCGTCCAGTTCTGCTTCATCCAGTTGTATCCGGTTAGCGATGATCCGGGTCAGTTCGTCCTTGAAGTTCCGCTCAATGTTCCGATCGGCTTCTGATGCATATATGGAAGGAATGGAGTCAGCAGGGTCTGTTGAACTGGCAAGACCTGCTGAACCGTCATGGTCCGTTAAACCGGAATGTATACCCCCGGTCGGCAGGCTTGCCTTGTTTCCTTTATCTTCAGGTGCAGACAGTGTTGCCGCCTTTACAGCTTCCCGCTCATTCCCCACTGGTTCCGCGGCCCGGTATAAGTGGCGGATCTTTGCTTTGACCTCTGAGGTGGTGAAGGTAATCCGGTGCATTTCATTCTCACGTTCCACACATTGCAGTAATGAATCCAGCACCCGGCTGGACAGCTCCTGCTTCAGCACACTGACCGTGGTCCTCGGCTTCTCGGCAATCAGCCGGGCAACCGACACCGCCTCCTGCAGCACCTTGTCCTTTGCCCGGAAGATGACGGAGGCTGATCTGCTTTTGAGCTGTTCGCCGGAATACATTTTGGCTGTGAACATCATCTCAACAGCGAGATTCTTCCCCAGCTTGTCCTCCAGAATGAAGGTTGCGCCCATCCCCGGAGTGAAGCCGTATTTGGCAAAAGCAGCGGAATACAAGCTCTCCTCAGCCATAACCACAATATCCGCATACAGTCCGAACAGCAGCCCGCCGCCGGATGCGTGGCCTTCCATTGCAGAGATCACAGGAATAGGACACTCCAGCATACCCCTGTACAAAATCGGCGCATCCGTGAAGCTCAGCTTCGAGTCGGAAATATCCAGCAGCTGCTCCTGGGTTCCGCCCATGGAGAAGATCCGGTCGTTCCCGGCAACCACAATCGACTTGATCTGCTCATCCTGCTGTGCGGCCTGGAAGCAATGGGTGAGCCCCTGTATAACCTCATGGGTAAAAGTATTGTTATGCTTGGCATCCTGAATCCGGATAATAGCGACGCCGCCCTCCACATGCTCCAGCATAACTTCATTTCCCGCATACGCCGGAATTGCTTCAGGCGCTGCGAATCCGGCAGTTGGAGCGGGTTCTGCATACTCTTGTATAGTTGTAATTAGTTGTGAAGGGTTAATCGGCTCGATCCAATAGCTTTTACGGGCAAACGGATAATGCGGCAGCGAAAGAAGCTCAGGTACGTCATTCCCGTATAATATCCGCCAGTCTATAGCTGCGCCTTCCGCCCATGCCTGGGCCAGGCGTTCAGCATCGCCCGGCGTATACGGATTAGCCTGGATTTGTACATGTCTCTGCATTTGCGCCTTACTTGCCTGCCCTTGTGCAGCCAAGCCTGCCTCTGACGTGAACAGTTGAGCGGATGCCCGCTGCTCCAAATAATCCCCGATCGTCACCAGCAGCTCACTGAGTGTACGGTACACGACAGCCAGCCGGTGCTTCATGGGTTCCCGGGCTACCTGAAGTGTATAGCTGAGCCCCGGCAACGACAGTTCCTGCACCGCCCCGGCCCTGACTTCAGCAGCCTCATAACCTTCCATACCTGCCACTCCGTGTACAAGCTGACTGCTGAGCTCTTCCACTGTTAAGTCACCGCTAACGGCAGAAGCGTTTGCCTGGATGCCAAAGCTCGCCAGGAGCCTGTCACACAGCTGGATGAATTCAACAGGCCCGAGACCCAGCTCCTCCAGGGAGTGATCCTGTCCGATCCCGGTGACCGGAAGGTCCAGCATTTGAGCAATGACCTCCTGCAGGGCAGCTGTCATGTCCTTATGACTACCGTGGCCCTCTGTTGTTCTTTGTTCCATAAAAGCTTTCATCCGCCGGGCATAAGCCTGCAGCCGTTCAGGGGTCTGCGCGGATAATATGAAGATATACGGATCATTATCAACATTCTGCTGATCCTGATTCCCGCTGCTTCTGTTGCCGGTATATTGCTCCAGAATGACATGGGCGTTAGAACCTCCCGCACCAAAAGCACTGATGCCGGCGCGTCTCGGGTACACCGTTGTCCTCCCGTTTGCGGTACGGGTGACCGGCTTCCACGGCTCCAGCTTCTGCTGAATGTAAAAGCCCGAATCGCCAAGCCGGATATGCGGGTTAATTCGTTCAGAATGAATTGATGGTACAAGCTGCCCGTGCTGCATCTGCAGAAGCACCTTGGCGATGGAGGATATGCCCGCAGCCGCTTCGGCATGGCCGATATTGGACTTGACTGAACCGATGGCACAGCTGAAGGCTTCGTCCTTATGGGGAGCAAAAGCATTCATCAGCGCTTTGATCTCAATCGGATCGCCCAGCGAGGTCCCCGTGCCATGCGCTTCGATATAATTGATGGTGCCTGCATCGATGCCGCTTCTGCGGATCGCTTCGGACAAGGCTTCCTCCTGCGCACGCTGATTGGGAACCGTGAACCCGCTGGCCTCCCCGCCATGATTAATGGCGCTGCCTTTGATCACCGCATAGATCCGGTCATGGTCCCGCTCCGCCTGCCTTAGCGGCTTGATCAGAATGGCGCCTGCTGCCTCGGCGGGCACGTAACCATCTCCGCCTTCGCCGAAGCTGCGGCACCGGCCATCCGAGGAAGCAAAATTACCCTGAGACAACAGAAGGTATTTATCCGGGTGCACGGAGAGATTAACCCCTCCAACCAGGGCCATGGCACAATCCTGATTCTTCACGCTTTGACAGGCCATGTGCAGTGCCGTCATCGAGGAGGAACACATGGTATCAATGCCCAGCGAAGGTCCGGTCAGTCCAAAATAATATGAGACCCGGTTGGCAATCGACGAGAGGGTGGAAGTGGAGACCTGCCGGCTGGTGTTGTAGAGCTGGTACTGCATCCACATGGCTCCGGCGAATACGCCTACCTTTTGACCTTTGAGCGCAGACCGGATATACCCGCCATCCTCGAATGCTTCCCAGGCCAGCTCCAGAAACACCCGCTCATGCGGGTCCATCAGCACGGCTTGATAAGGTGCCACATTGAACAGCAGTGAATCGAACTTGTCCACATCGCGGAGGAAGCCGCCCCACCTGGAGCTGTCCTTGCCCCAGCTCTCCCGGGCAATCTGCTGCTGCTCCTCATGACTCCACCTCTGCGGATCGATCTCCGATACGGCGTCCCGTCCTGCCTTGAGCAGCTCCCAATACTCGGACAGATTGTCCGCACCAGGAAATCTCCCGCTGATACCGATAATCGCGAGGTCATCCTCTTCTGTACTTCTGGCAGAACGGATAATCGGATTCGGAGCCATCTCAGGCTGCGTAGCCGCCTTTTCCTTATGTAACTCCTCATTCCATTCCCCGTCCCGGACCAAGACAGCGTCAATCCTGCTTTCTTCCCCCGGAACCATGAGCAATAGGGTTTCTTCCCGCTGCAGCGCCCATTCCAGCGCCTCTATCCCTGCGGAAGTCTCCAGGAGCGAGATGCCAAATCTGTGTTTTAGCGCAAGCTCCGTATGTTCGTCGCCCTTCATGCCGCCCTCGCGCCAGAGAGGCCAGTTGACGGACAGGGATTTGCCGCTTCTCAGCCCCTGCGCTCTCCAGAGTTCTCTTTGCTGTACATAGGCGTCCATATATAGATTGGCAAACGCATAATCGCTTTGGCTTGGATTGCCCAGAATTCCCGCCACGGAGGAAAAAGCAGCAAAAAACGTGAGCGGCTCCCCCTTGAACACTTCATCGAGATTGGCCGTCCCCTCCGCCTTCACCCGCAGCACCTGACGCAGCTCATCACTGTCCTTATGCACCAGTAACGAATCACGTGTAAGTCCCGCGCAATGAAAGATTCCGTCCAATTCCCCATATTTCTCCTTCACAAAAGCATGCAGGCGCTCGACCGATGTCCGGTCCGTTACATCACAAGCTACATAATCCAGGCGGTGATGCGCGCCTAACCCGGCTGCAGCCTCTTCCGGCAGCTTGGCAGCTCTGCCGCAGAGAATGGCTGTCCCGCCTTGCTGCAGAACATGGGCTGCCAGCTTCAGTCCAATGCCTCCGGCTCCGCCTGTAATCAAGTAGACCTGATTGCTGCGAATGGCCGTTTTACCTCCGCCAGCTACGTGTCCTGCCTTACGGTAGGTCTGTATTCTCCGTATGTCCCGCTCATACACCACACGGCGCCCGCTGTCCCAGCCCCTGTAGAGTTCATTATGGAAAATTGTCCGGAGCTGCCTGCGGTTCTCCGCATCCAGGCCGATACATTTATAAGCCACCTTATCCGTTTCGGATTGGATGCAGTGCAGGAATCCCTCCATCGCTGCATCGCCCAGATGAGCGGCAGCCCCCTCTTGATCGAAGAAATACAGCACCTTTACTGCCGATTTAATTCTGCTTCTCAGCAGCTCCCGCAGGATATAGAACATGGGAATCACCTGCTGCTCGGACTCCGGCAGACCGCCCTGCTTCCGCCCGCCGCAATTCAGGCTGTTGACCAGAACTGTGGGCATGCGGTCCGCCAGCTGTAATTCATCTGCCAATTGCTTGTAATCATCCCCGCAGTTAAAGTTCATGCGGTAAATGCCGGCTTCTGCTGCGGCAAATTGCTCTCCCGGAAGCACGAAGGTGTAGCGATTGCCTGCCTCTATTCCCGCCAGAGACAGCAGTTCATCCTGCTGCCCGCACAAGACCAGTACCTGCTCCTGCTGCCCCGGGTATCCTGACTCGCTAAGCTGTGTTAGCGGGCCGTTGATCCAAGCGGAGGTATAGGCGTGAATGGCCGCAGCGGACGGTTCCGGCTTGGCCGATTGGTTAACATCGCCAGCCGCTGTATCGGAGCTGAAAAACGAATCGCTATGCTCCCGGAGAATATACTGGCTTAACTCCTCCATCGTGGCGTATTCAAACAGCAATGTTGGGTAAAGGGGGCTTCCCAGCTTCTCTTCCAGCCGCTTGACGATGTCAAGCAAATGCTGTGAGTTCAGCCCTTGATTGTAAAAGCCCTCATCGGTCCGCAGCTCAGCCTCATCCCTTCCAGACAGACCGCTTACCAGCCGTTTCAGATAAGCGGTGACAGCAGCCTTGCGCATACCTTCTTCCGCCGGAACTCCTGCACGCACCAGCGGAGCTTGGGCTTTGACTTGGACCGGCTCCTGCTTAGCAGGTGCGGACGAAGCCACTGGGGAAGCTGCTGGAGATTGAACCTTCTGAGGCCCGCTGATCAGTTCCCTGGAGCGGATCTTCTTTAGACCCCAGCGTCTGAAGCTGGCAATCTCCTGTCCTTGCCCGTTATACACCTCGATATCGAAATACATCAGATCCTTGATGTCTCCATCCGGATACCCCTCATCCTTGATATAGACATAGATCTGCTCCTTCATCGGTTCATAGGAACGGAAGGATTCGATGAACATCGGTATGGAAGCCTGAATCTCCCTGGAGAAATCCAGCTCCTGCAATACGACGAATCCCTGAACCAGCGTTGCCGCATCCAGATAACAAGGGTGCATGTAGAACTGGTCCATATATTCCCTCGCCAGCTCGCCCAGGGTAATCTCAGCCAGGATACGCTGATCGCCGTAATACAGCTTACCCAGACCCTTCATAAATTCCAGATGGCGGATATCAATTCTCCGTACATAGCTGTAGGCATGGTCCATATCTTCCACGCGATGACTCAGACTTTTAATCTGCTGAATGTCGATTGATTTCCGCTCGCCGGTGCGCGCAGGTGACAAATGCAGCTCACAGCGCAGGTTTTCATCCCAGGTACTGTCCAGGAGCTCGTGCTCCTTAATCTTCCGGCTCTGCGCCACGACCTCGTATCCGTCCGCTTTTTTGGTGAACGAGATTTGGATTTTTTTATCATATTGTCCGCTGGTGGAGACCGGCTCGCTGAACAGAACCTTGCGCAGCTCGATATCCCGCAGGTTGATGCCCTTGGTCTGCAGGAACCGGTAGATCATGTCAAGCAGCGTCACACCCGGCATGATCCGTACTCCGTGAACCCGATGATCTCTGACGATATAATTGCTGTTTTTAATTACTGTACTGAACTTCACACCATTTAAAGCGTCCATGCGTGCACACCTCTCCGCTCTCCCGTATTCATGCCTACTCTTCCACGAATTGCAGAAAGGACAGCTGATCCTGTTCATCCTGTGTCTGCCTGCCCTCTTCCTTCCCGCGGTTTACCCAGGCCTGCTGCCTGTTATACAGCGGTGCAGGCAACGGATATCTGCGCCGGGTATAACCGTTGAGTGCATCCTCCCCGCACTCCCCGATGATCATATGAACATTGGTGCCGCCGAATCCGAAGGAGCTGACGGCTGCCCGCCGGGCCTCCCCGTGGCTGTCCCAGGCTGCGGCCTCAAGCACCGGATAAAAAGGCGAGTGCCCGAAGTCGAAGCGCGGATTGGGCCGGCTGCAATTCAGCGTGGGAACAAGCATCTTGTGGTGGACGCACAGCGCCGCCTTAATGAAGCTGGCAATGCCTGCCGCGCTGAGGCAATGGCCGATATTGGTCTTCACGCTGCCCACACCGCAAAAGCCTGTGGCACCGGTATATCTTTTGTAAACCGAGGTCAGGGCCTTCAGCTCAATGGGATCGCCGATCATCGTACCTGTGCCGTGGGTCTCCACGTAACCAATCGTCTCCGGGTTAATACCGGAACGGCGGATCGCTTCAGCGATAACCTCTTCCTGGGCCTGCATGCTTGGGGTGGTAACCCCCATCGTACGGCCGTCATTATTGGTTGCCGAGGCTTCAATAACCGTGTAGATTCTGTCCCCGTCGGCGAGGGCCTTGGCCAGCGGCTTGAGCAGCACCGCCCCGCAGCCTTCTCCCGGGACGATGCCGTTCGCCTCCTCATCAAAGGTATGGCATTTGCCGTCCGGCGACATGGCTTTGGAGGCGCTGAATACGAGATGGGGACGCTCATCCAGAAGCAGATCCACCCCTCCCGCTATAGCCATCTCCGACTCGCCGGAGCGGATGCTCTGGCAGGCCAGGTGCAGACTGAGGAGCGAGGAAGAACAGGCGCTGTCCACCGTTAGGCTGGGACCCTTGAGATTGAAGAAATGGGAGGCATAAGCCGCGATGAAATTTTGCCCGATGCCGATGATCGTATTCTTATTGATATCCTGCACCCAGCCCGGATAAGAGCCTGGATGGGCGCCGATGAATACACCGACCTTCTTCCCGCTGATGTCCTCCATCTCATAGCCCGCATCCAGAATGGTCTCCGCTGTAACCTCAAGGGACTGCCGCATAAGCGGACTGATCTGCTCCACATTCTCCTTAAGGCCGAAATACCCGCCGTCGAAGCGCTCGATATCGTCCAGGAACCCGCCCCATTTGCTGATGCTTTTGCCTTCTGCATAGACAGGAGCGTACCATTCATCCTTATCCCAGCGGCTGGCCGGAACCTCCGTAATACTGTCCAGTCCCTGCCGCAGATTGTTCCAGAAGGCGTCCTTGTCTCCAGCCCCCGGAAAATGGCAGCCCATGCCGATAACGGCAATCCGTCCGTCATGCCTGCCTTCAGGGCTAGGCGTTTCGTCCTGTACGTTGTGTACCGCTTGCATTCTTGCTTCCCTGCCACGGCCGTAATGAAATTCCGGCACCCGGTTATACGGTTCAGCGAATCTGATTCTATTGCCTGTCAGCAAAGGCGGGTCATCCTGCTCCAGTTCCGGCTGACTCTTATATTCTGCGCCGTTTGAGCAGAGATGCTCTGCCAGCGCGCGCATGTCTCTAAGCTCGAAGAATAACGCCGGATCCATACGGGTCTGAAAAGCGGTGTCCAGCTTCTTAATGACCTCGATCAGCAGAATGGAATCCACGCCGATTTCAGCAAAAGGAACATCTTCCCGCACACGCTCCCTAGGCAGCTTCAGCTCTGCACAGAAGATATCCAGAATCAGGGCGGACGCTTTTTGCAGCTCACTTGGGGTACTCAGTGTATTCTGTACATTCTCCCCGGCTACCGCAGCGTCAGGACTGCCTTGACTCTTCACAACGGCCTTCGCCCCAGGTAAACCCTTCCCCCGTTCAGCGCTTGCCTTGATCAATAATTCCGGGCGGTAAAGATCCATGTCCAGGATAGCCGGAATCACACTTGGCGAATCACTGCCAATGATGATGTCCTCCAGCATGAAGAGGCCATCGGCAAGGCTGTGTGCTGTAAGTCCTGACTGTGTATAGAGCGGGCTAAGCTGAAATCCGGAATCCGCCAGCATCCCGACCTCTGACCAGCTAGGCCAGATGATCGACTGATAATAACTGTTTCCGAGGGTGTGCTGATGCTGTGCATACAGGTCCAGATAATAGTTGGCTGCGCTGTAATCGCTAAGCCCGGCAGACAACAGCGGCGCCAGAGCTGAAATGGAGGAGAATAGAACAAAGAATTCCAGCTTATCCTGGGCAAAAATGTGCTGGAGTGCCGCCACCCCTTCAACCTTAGGTTCAAAGACCTGCCGGATATCGGCGATTTTTTTGTTCACAAAGGCCGGGTGCTGATTCAGATTGGAGCCTGCGCAGTGCACAACACCGCCAATTTCGCCCCACTGCTGCCGGATGCTCTCAACAAAAGGCATAAGCTGCCCGGCATCGGTCAGCGAACCGGAATACACCTCAACCTGGGCACCGGAGGCTTTCAGCTCCACTACCCGCTTGATTCGTGCCAGACTTCCCGGATCATGGATAGTGCCGGACAAGATGTCCGGCCAATCCTCCCGGGCAGGAAAAGCCTGAACCCCCATCAGCACCAGCTTCCGTGCGCCTCTTCGGACCAGCAGACGGGCCACCTCGGCCCCGATCCCCCGCGTGCCTCCGGTAATGACGTAGACCTTCTTGGGGTCTACCTTCAACCGGTTATGCCGTTCGCGGCCGATCCATTTATTCTGCTGCTTCAACGTGGTGATAACCGGCTCATACCGCAATCCGTCCGCATAGCACGCTTCAGCGGTATCGGATTCCAGGCTTAATTCGCCTAGGACAATCCGGAGCTGCCGGTTAATATCCGAAGCATCCAGGCCGATATCCACGGTGCGGGCGGTGACTTGTCTATATTCTGCGCCAAGCGTGCGGATGATCCCGGCGATATCCGCTCCGGCCAGAGTAACCGTGCGGTTCTCCGGATTCTGAACCCCGCCGGTCAAATGGACAATCCGAAAATCCTTGCCCGCCTGCTTAACCAGCGCTTGCAGAAGCATGATTTTACCGTAGCTCTGCTTGGACATGGGCTTCGGCTGTGCATGGAGATCGGAGAAATCAACGATTCCCTTGAGTTTCAGCTTCATCCCGAGTACGGCTTCAATCGTCTGCTCACTATCCTCTGTAAGCGTGAAGTCAACGGGTAACACGGAGTCACGGGCTTGCTGCGCCTTTCCGTCACACAGGATTAGCGGTTCTTCAAAGCTTGCTCTGACCGCTGCAAGTGCGTCATCATCCATCTCTTCATTTACGATGATGAGATACTGCCCTTCAACCCGTTTGCGCTCACGAGGCTGCTCCGACTTCATCCATTCCTTCATAAGCAGAGCGTATTGCTCCCCGGTAACAATCTCACGGGTGCTGACGGGAACCATCTGGATGTTCTTAAAGGACAGCACCGCTTCACCCGACTCATTCAGCACATGAACGTCATAATGAAGCTCACTGCCGGCAGTCTCCAGACCACCCGACTGAAAATGAACATATTTCGCCGATGAGGCTTGGCGGATAAGCTGTATTTCACCGATCTCATAAGCTGCAGACGCCGTGCCGCCATTGCTGATAATGTCCATGTTCAGCCCCTGCAGGACGGCTTCAGTTAGCATAGCTGCCAGGACATCGTCCGCCGAATGGAACGGGCCTGGTGAGATTACCGCCAAGTGGTCTGTCAGGCTGCTGTACAAGCCAGTTATGATCTGTGCCTGTGCCTCATAAGCTATACCTTGATTCTCAAGTACCCGGTAGACTTCATCCCCAGTCCGAACCTGCGCTGCTTCCTGCTTGAGCTTGCCTATATCCAGCGCTGCCGGTTCGTGAGACGGATAAGCCAGGCCTGTTCTGGCCGTACCTGCTGCAAGGATATCCTGCTGCGATCCTTCGTGCAGGACAGCGAACCGGAGGGAATCCCCCTCACCCTCACCTTGAAGTTGAATATTCAGTTTCACTTGCTGCTTGTCAGAAGCAGGATGGCAGAATTGAATCTGCTCCAGTGAGGCAATACCCGGAGCACCACTTCCTAGCAGTGCAGCCTGCGCGCCTATAGCCAGCAGAATAGCTTCGCTGAATACCGCTGCCCCATAAATAGACTTGCCGAACACGGCCTTTCCGGCAGCCTCCGGTTCACTTATGAAGCCGATTCCCTGCACCGTTGACACATTGCGGTGAACCAGCGGATGTAGCTGCCCCTCTGCCGCTGCTCCAGCACTTCCGGCAGCCCCGGCAGCTGAGCTGCTTCTGGATATCTGGTCAGCTCCTGTGGCAGCTCCGCCACTTCCGGATACTCCGCGAGCGCCTCCGGCAGCTGCGGTACTTCCGGCAGCCCCGCCATTCTCCGAGCTTCCCTTCTCATCCGCTGCCTCGATCCAGCAGCGCATATAGTCGAAGGGATAGCCTGGAAGCGGCACCCTGCGGAAGCTCCCGGCAGCGGACAGGCTTTTGAAATCGGCTGCATAGCCTTTGATGTAATAATTGGCAATCAACTGCGCCGCCTTTGCCCGTTCCTGCGGAGTAAGCCGGTCCTGATGAAACTGGACCAGCAATTGCTCCATCTTGGATTTCAGCGCAGGGTTCACCCGCTCATTGCCGCCCGATCCGCCGCCGCTATACCAGCCTGAGCTTGGCTGCTTATGAAGAAAAGCCTCCAGCTCCCGGACCAGCTCTTCCTTGCTTGCGGCAATGAACATGCTGCGGTAGGCGTAATGATCTCTTCCGGTCAGCAGTGTATACGATATATTGGCCAGTCTGCCCAAGCTTGTGCGCTCCTGCAGATAATCCCGCAGATGCTGTACCTTGGCCTCGAGTGCCGTATCACTTTTCGCTGACAAAGCGAACAGCAGCACTTTCCCGTCATTGTCCCCGGCTGTGCCGGTGACGGCTTCTTCTTCCTGCTCTATATGCTCCGCAACCACCACATGGCAATTGGTTCCGCTCATTCCAAACGAGCTGACCGCTGCCATTCTTGGCCGTCCGGCTTCCCTGCGCCATTCCTCGGTCTCTTTTCCCACATAGAATGGGCTGTTCTTAAAATCGATTAGCTTGTTCCCCTCACCAGAGTGAAGCGTAGCGGGAATTCTGCCGTGCTGCAGGCTAAGGAGAACCTTGATTAGACCCGCCATGCCCGAGGCGGACAGGGTGTGTCCTATGTTGCCTTTGACTGATCCGAGATGGCAATATTGCTTCTTGTCCGTGAATGCGCCGAAGGTCTCTGTGAGGGCAGCGACCTCGATCGGATCCCCCAGCCGGGTGCCCGTGCCATGTGCCTCCACATAGCTGATATGTTCAGGGTTAATCCCGGATTTCTCATAGACTTCACGTTCCAGCGCTGCCTGTGAGAGACCATTCGGGGCGGTAATGCCATTGGTTTTACCGTCCTGATTGACCCCGATGCCTGCGATGACTCCGTAGATATGGTCCCCGTCCCGCTTCGCGGCAGCATACTTCTTGAGGAGCACAGCGCCTACGCCTTCGCCCAGGCCTATGCCATCCGCCTCCTCGGCGAACGGCTTGCAGATTCCGTCGGTGTTCAGCATCCCCAGCTTGCCCAGCGACATATAAATCCATGGCGTGAGCATAAGCTGGACACCTCCGGCGATCGCCATCTCGCTGCTGCCGTTATGCAGGCTGTCACAAGCGAGTGACAAAGCTACCAGTGACGATGAGCAGGCCGTATCCAGGGCGATGCTCGGCCCCTTTAAATTCAGCAGATAGGAAATCCTCGCCGGAATGACCGACAAGCTGTTCCCCGTAGGGACATGCTCGTTCGTCTCACCCAGGAACCGCTCCAGGTACTCCCCTTGCTGAAGGCCCACGAATATGCCACATTTGCTGCCTGACATATCCTGCAGCGAATATCCCGCATCTTCTATGGCCTTCCAGGATTCTTCCAGAAACAGCCGTTGTCTGGGGTCCATATGCTCCGCTTCTTTGGGTGAGATGTGGAAGAACAAAGGATCGAATTGATCCGCGCCCGGGAGAAAGCCCCCATAACGGATATGTGCCCTCTGCGCCGGGGTCAGCTTGGTCAGCTCCGTGCGTTCAGCAGGCGCTTCCTGAAGACTGCTCACTTCCTGCACAAGGTTGTCCCAATACTGCTGCACATTGCGGGCGCCGGAGAATCTGCCGGAGAGGCCGATAATGGCGATATCATCGCTGCGCACATTCCCATTATTTTGCGTAAAGTCCGGTGTATGTGTTCTGCTCTGCATAGGCATTAGCTCCCCTCCAGTAAGAGTTCAAGTTCATTCAGATCTATAGGGCTATCCACCGCCAGCCCGGAGTTCCCGGAGGCCGCAGATCCCGTTCCTGCTGTCTCCAGAATATGGGCAGTCAGCAGCCGTACCGTGTTGTAATTGAACAGATCATTAGAATGCAGTGCAAGGCCGAGCCGGTCGTTCAGCTTGTCTACCAATTCCAGCGTCAAGACTGAATTCACGCCCAGTTCCGAGAATGGAAGATCGGCGTTAACCTCTCCGGCCTCCAAATAAATGACCTCCTCCAGGGTGCGGTTCAGACATTGCTCCACCGAGTCTGCAGACGTGTCTACATATCCGATCGATTCTGCCGGAGTCACGGTTTGCGGAGTCTGTGAAGTTTGTGGCCGAAGGCTCCTGTTCTGCTCATCACAGGCCGGTTCCGATTCCCAATCCGGCTCCGCTTCAAGCGTGTAGCGATTGGACTCAGCGGCAGCTGCCGAGAAGCCATTGCCGATCCAATATCTCTTCTTGTCAAAAATATAATTCGGCAGCGGGATCACCCGTCCACCGCTGCGTTCATCATGCAGCAGCTTCCAGTCTATCTTCGCCTTCAGCAGCCAGAGCTGGGCAATCTGCGGCCATTGTCTGTTGCGAACCGCGCTGGCGATAAACTGATGCCCGGATTCGTTCTGGAACAGAATGGCAGCAATATCACGCTGCGGGTCCAGGCTGCCTGTGTAAACATCCGGCAAATTCGGTTCTCCGGCGGCAAAGCGGATTAATACTTCCCTAAGCTCCCCGATATCCCGGCTGACAATGGCCACTCTCTCGGCAAAAGCTTCCCGCCCAACCTGCAGCGTATAAGCGACATCCACTAGTCGCAGTGTGTATCCGTCTGTATCGGCGGCATCCATCTCCGCCGCACTAGCTACAGCAGTCTCGGCGTAAGCCTGGGTATCAAATCCGATTCCGGCATTCCTCCGGCTAAGCTCAGCCGCTTCCAGATGACTCATCAGCTCACGCAGCGACCAGTTAGCCCCTAATGTGCTGTCGGCAGCATGTTCCTGGACCAGCTCATTGATGGCATCGGCCAGCCTAACCTGGTGCACAGCATCCGCGCACAGCTCAGTCAGAATTTCGTCGTAGTCGATCTGCCCGGGGTTCACGCCAAGCACTTCCGCGACAACGTCCAGACAGCGGTTCCGGACAGCCTGTAATCGGGCGGTTATTCGCGCACTTGTGTCCACAGCCCGTCCCCCCGTCCGGTGGCGGGCGATAAATGCCGCGAGCTGCCGGGCCTGCGCCTGCAGCTTGTCCCTGTTCTTGGCGGACAGCACGATGAGCTGCTCCTCACCCTGCGCTGCAGGAGGTACGTCCGGCTCATATTGCTCAATCACAATATGGGCGTTGGTACCTCCTGCCCCGAAGGAGCTGATGCCCGCCCTGAGCGGCTGAACCTTCAGCCCATCCGGCGTCTCCTCCATAAGCGGATTCCACGGCTGGAGCGAACGCTGTACATAGAACGGCGTTTTGGCAAAATCTATATTCTCGTTGAGCTGCTCCGCGAGAATTGAAGGCACCAGCTGCTTGTGCTTCATCTGCAGCAGCACCTTGGTCAAGGAAGCCATACCTGCTGCCGATTCGAGATGTCCGATATTGCTCTTGACCGAGCCAATGGCGCAAAACTGCGTTTTGGCGGTGAATTTCTTGAACGCCTTCGTTAACCCGGCCACCTCGATCGGGTCTCCCAGCGCAGTGCCGGTACCATGGGCCTCAATGTAACTGATCTGCTCGGGATGCACGCCAGACCTCCGCAGCGCCTCCTCTATCAGCTCGGATTGGGCATTCGGATTAGGCACAGTATAAGAACTGACCTTGCCGCCGTGATTGACCGCCGTTCCTTTGATTAAGCCATAGACTGGGTCCCCGTCACGGAGCGCCGCCTCCAGCGGCTTCAGCAGAACCGCGCCAACACCTTCACCGGGAACATAGCCGTCCCCGCCCTGGCCGAAGGCCCGGCACTTGCCTTCCGTGGAGCCGAATCGCTGATCGGTCAGGAAGATATATTTTGCCGGATGCACTAGGGTGTTGACACTTCCAGCCAGTGCCATTTCACTCTCGCCATGCCGGATGCTCTCGCAGGCCATATGGATAGCCACCAGCGCAGACGAGCACATCGTATCAATGGCCAGGCTCGGTCCCTTGAAGTTGAAATGATATGAAATCCGGTTGGCGATGGACGCAAACGAAGAACGGACATCCATGAGCCGGCCGTTATTGTATTGCTCGACACCTAGCAGCTGATAATGGGAATTCATAACGCCGATGAATACGCCAACCTTCTTGCCGGAGAGAGTCTCCGCGGCAGCTCCCGCATCCTCCAGCGTATGGTAGGTGGTCTGGAGCATGAGCCGCTCCTGCGGGTCCATCAGCTCCGCTTCCCGCGGGGAGATATGGAAGAATCCGGCATCGAACTTCTCGACATCCTTCATGAACGCTCCCCACTTGGTGTACACTTTGCCCGGCTTGCCTTTCTCAGGATGGTAATCCTTGCGGTAATCCCAGCGCTCCGGCGGAATCTCCGTAACGCAGTCCTGCCCCCCGCTTAGCACATCCCAGAATTCCTCCAGCGTATCCGCCATCGGGTACTGTCCGCTTAAGCCGACAATCGCAATATCCCCGCTTACTGCTTCTGCTCCCTGATGCCGGGACATGGCGGGGGCAGCTTCCTCTTTTAGAGCAGCTTCCTGTACAGTTCCCGTTTGTGCTGTCATCACTTCTGGCATCACTTGTTCCGCCGCTTCTTCCACTGCCGTTCCTTGTTGCTCCGTTCCCCCGTTCTGACCTGGCTCCCCGGCGGACTTCTGAAAGAATTCCGCATGATTATCCATAAAGAATGCCGCCAGAAGGGCAATCGTGCTGTATTCAAAGAAAAGCGTGCTTGGTAAATCGGAGAAGTCCTTGCCCAGTATTCCATTCAGCTCCATGATCATGATGGAGTCGATGCCGTATTTGGAGAAGTCGGCTGAGGCTTCAAGCTGCGCTGCCGGAACCCCGGTCGCCTGTGACACGACTCCCTTCAAGTACTGCTGAACAGCTTCCTCCACCTTAACGGTGGAGACAAGACCGCTCTGAAGCGGCTGCTGCTGGATTGGCGGAACCGGAAGCTTCTGTGGAGCTGTTGCCCCGCCCGTTACCGTTACCGCTGCTGCCCGCTGCCGCTCATGAACACTCTGCACGGAAGCATTCAGCACCTTCTCCTGCTGCGGCTTCTCTTCTGTAACTGCCGCAAGTACCCGGCTCAGCTGCTGCCGTTCTCCGCAGGCTACAATAATACGGGATTCACCCGTGCGGACCAACTGCTCCAGCAGTTCAAGACCGGCCTGTGTATCCAGCTGCTCCATCCCGGCCTGCTGGCGGTATTGTACGGCTTCCTCTCCGGACAACTGCATCGCGCCGTCATTCCACACCGGCCAGTTGATAGACAGCGAGGCACCTGACCGGATACCCTCCTTAACCTGCTCAGCCCGGAGCAGGGCAAAGCGATCCAGAAAGCTGTTCGCCGCCGCATAAGTGCCTCTGGCGAAATCTCCAATGATTGCGGAAACGGACGAGAAAAGCACGAAGAAATCCAGCTTCTCCAGCTGCGTAGCTTCATCCAGGTTGATCGCCCCCCGGATCTTGGGCAGCAGCACTTCTGCCATCTGTTCAGGACTGGCTTCCATCAGCGGCTGCTCACCGAGCACTCCGGCACAATGAATGACGCCGTGAATGGAATGAAAAGCCTCTTGGGCCTGCGCCACGATCTCTGCGGCAGTCTGCCGCTCCGCGATATCACCAGGCAAGTAAATAACCTGCCCGGGATAACTCTGCAGCCGCTCAAGTTCACGGCTTCTCGGTTCATCCAGTGCGGATCTTCCGGTCAGCACCACATTGGCTTCATAATTCCGCAGGGCAAATTCGGCCACGGCAAGTCCCAGCTTACCCATTCCGCCGGTAATCAGGTAGGTACCCTGTTTGCGGAAACCGCTGAACTCTGCTTCGGGTAATGACTCCAGCGGAAGGATCACACGGCTGGCTCTCGCTCCGCTTGTATAACTAATTTCCACAAATGACGCCTGCTTGCGGTACAGCAGCTCTTGCGCCGCGTAGAACGGAATTTCTTCTGCACGCTTGCAATACATCACGGACGGGATGAAGCTGCGGTTGGTGGCCTGAAGGGCCTTGGACAGCCCCCGCAGCATTCCCGCTCCCGGCTGGCTGCCGCTGTGGACTGCGCCAAGCAAGAAGCGGACCTGATCCTGGGAATAGAGCTGAGTAACCGCCTTGAACAGATACAGAACCGGATAAAAAGCGTTCAGGATCTCCGCCTGTTCCCCATCCCACTCATACAGAATAGCGTCAATCCTTATCCCCTTAGCCAGCAGCTCCGTGAGCAGCCTGCCATAATCCGCTTCCTGTTCAGGCCGGATGCTGTATTCCTTACTTCCTGCAGCTGCGCTGTAGTCCGCTCCCGGATTCACAATAATGACGTTGTCCGGCACCGTATGCTCCCGGGCGAATGCTTCTGCCAGCCGGTGAGCCTTCCCTTTGTCCCGGACCATATACAGCATATTCTTCACTTCGGCCTTGCTGATCCCTTCACTATGGCCGCCAAGCCCCCCGGCTTCCGGAAGCTGGGCTTCCTGCCAGCGCTCGTTGTACAGGTGAATACGGCGGCTTGCCGCACTAACCGCATTGGTTGGCTGAATGGCCCGGATCGTGAAGTCCCTGGCTTCCACCAGCACTTCCCCCTGCTCATTCAGAATATAGACATTGAACCGCTTCATCCCCGCTGCCTTGCCTGCGGTCTCGGGTACGATCTCCGCATATGAATAGCAGCTTGGCGTCAGCCTGCCGTAGATGCGGACTTCACCGAGTGCGAACGGAATATGCAATCTTAGCTGCTTGTACGCTTCGGTTCCGCCGATCCAGGTCACTGCCCGCAGCGCAGCATCGACAAGGGACGGGTGCAGCATATATTGGCTAAATGCAGGCAGCAGGTCCGGAGGAAGGTCGAGCTTCTCCAGCGATTCTCCGCTTCCGCACAATGCTTCTGTTGTAGCCTGGAAGCTTGGCCCATATTGAAAACCGATGGAGCTGCCAAACACCTCGTTGTAGCAGAAATCCTTGGCAATTCTGACTCCGCCCCGGGCCTGAATAGCGTCAAGATTGAAGCTGCGCCGCTCCGCTTGCTGTGCAGTCCCGGTATAGAGCTTGCCCGTGCAATGAATAAGCCGGGTACTGTTCTCAGCAGTATACACCTGGAACTTCATATACCCTGATTCGGGAGTGAGCTGAATATAGGCATCCCGTGTATCGGCCACTTCCAGCCGGTTCACCCATAGCACATCTTTAATGGAATGCACCTGCGTCCTGGCCGCGAATTCGCCGGCCGCCCTGACCATCTCCAGATAAGCGACTCCCGGCAAAATCACCCGTTCATCCACAATATGCTCGCCAACATAGAAATCGCTCACCTTAAGTGTCTTCACGAATAGCAGCCGCTCCGGGCTGGACTTCGCCAGATCAATCATCGGATGGCTCTGAGCCGGAGCAGCCTGAGGGGCCGCCATCCAATACGAAGAACGGTTGAAGGCATAGCCGGGCAATGGCTGCTTCTTGAAGCTTCCGCCGGGATACAGCCTGCTCCAATCTAAATCTGCCCCAGCCAGCCATAGCTTCAGCAGAACCTCATGGAACCCGAAGACTCCGTCACTCTGAGGCGATAATGCTGCCGTTTCCTTATCCCCTGCACACAGCCGGATCACCTCAGACTGCAGGACGCTCTGCCCGGCACATTGCTCCTGAAGCTGTTCTCTCCAGCTTGCAGGCCCGGCAATTTCTGCCATATGCTGATTGGCTTCGTGCAGACAGGTGTAGGGGACATTTAAATTCAGTTGATCCTGCCGTTCATTGAGCTGATTCCGGACTGCTTCCAGCACTCCAGCTTCTTCCTCATCAGAGGAAGTTAACAGCCGGACGGCCATTTCCTTGGATATAACCTCATCCAGAACAAGCTGGACCCATTCACTCAGCCGCGCATCACTTAAAGTGATGCGTTCCGACAAATCCCATTTCTGATTCAGCTTCAGCAGCGAACCGTAGACGATCAACAGCAGAAGAACACGCTGCCGCTCCATTGCCTCGCCACCCTCACCGGCAGCTAACAACTGCTCCTGATGCAGCAGCGAGTCTGTGGACAGCTTCGCTGCCTGCAGCGCCGGGGATTGATCCCAATCCCGCAAATATTTCTTAAAGGTAAATTGCGTCCGGCTGAGTATTCTGGCTTTCTCCACATAATGCCTGAACGCCGCAGCGTCAGCACCGGTGATGCATACATTGCGCAAGCCGGCAATATACGCCGGGCCAATGTTAATACGGTGAATCTTCACTTGATGAACAGGGTCTATGAAGGTCAGCTCCGGTCTTTGCAGCACCGTTTCCGCAAGAGTAGCCCTGCCGGTCAGAATGTCATACGCCTGAACAGGCGTAATCATTCCGCTGACCGCCATTGCGAGCAGCGTCCCTTGCTGCTCACCGCTCACGGACTCAACCTCTACTCCCAGGCTCATCAGGACTTTAGCCAGCGTATAATTAATCAGGAAAGAGTAGGCGGCAAGCTTATCCTTGTTCCATTTGGCAATTGTAAGGCCACTCCGGATAGCAGCCGGCCCGCCGCGCAGCTCAGTTTCGGCAATAACCTCTTCAAGAACTTCGCGGATATACGGCTCTTCCATTACGCTCTTAATCTCCGTGTATCCTGTATAGATGACATTGGTGAAATGTACCGACCAGCGCTTGCGGCCCGGCTCCAGCCGCTCAACAGCGGAGGCAGCGGATTGCAGATACTCGGCTAGCTCCTGCCTGCTCCGGATGACAGCGCCGATTCTGTATTCCCGGCAATGGCGTCTGCCTGCAAGCAGCGTTTTGCATAACTCTCCGATGGATACGTCCGCTATCTCCGGCGAATTCAGATGAGACTTCCAGACGGCTATACTCTCGTTCAAACTGTCGCTATTCAGGGCAGAGAGAGTGAAGAGCTGCGCACCCGGTACGGATTTGTTACTGGCTCTGGCCGGTTTCGGTTGCTCGTAGGCCTCAAGAATCACATGGGCATTGACTCCGCCGAAGCCAAAGCCGCTTACGCCCGCCCGCAACGGTGTATCTTCATTGACCGGCACCCAATCCGTGTTGGCCGTGGCTACCTTAAACGGGGTATGCTCCCAGTCCAGCAGCGGATTCAGACCGGTAAGGTTGAGCAGCTTGGGAATAGTCTTATGCTTCATCATCAGCAGTACCCGGATGATCCCGGCAACGCCAGAGGCACTTGCCAAATGGCCGATATTGGTCTTGACCGAGCCAATGGTGCAGAACTGTTCCTGATCGGTGTACTGCCTGAACACCTGGGTCAGCGCTTCGACTTCAATCGGATCGCCAAGAGCGGTTCCGGTGCCATGCGCCTCAATATAATTGACGGTCGAAGCATCTACCCGGGCTTGCCGCAAAGCGGCTTCAACCAATTCCTTCTGCGCTTTCATGCTCGGTGCAGCGATGGTCTGTGAAGCGCCGCAGTGGTTCACTGCCGTTCCCCGGATAACGCCGTAGACATGGTTGCCGTCCCGGACCGCATCCTCCAGCTTCTGCAGCAGCAGGACGCCAACGCCCTCTCCCTGCACAAATCCGTCCGCATTCTCGTCAAAAGCCTTGCATTGTCCGTCCCGGCTCATCATATTCGACTTGGAGAAGGTCACGTACCGCCAAGGATGATAGGCCAGGCACACGCCTGCCGCTATGGCATACTTCGCTTCTCCGGCCTGGAGATTCTGTCTTGCTTTGTGAACAGCAACCAGCGAGGAGGAGCAAGCGGTATCCAGAGAGAGGCTCTCTCCGCTCAGGCCCAGAGTATGCGAGATGCGGTTCGCCGCAATACACTCGAAGTTGCCGAGGCCCGCATAATGATCGACCTTATCACCGCCGGTCAATGCAATCAGACCGTAGTCATTGCCGGTAACCCCGACATACACAGAAGTCCGTTCCTTCTGGAGTTCGGCCAGCGGAATCCCTGAATCCTCAAGACAATGCCATGTTTCTTCCAGCAGAATCCGCTGCTGGGGGTCCATGCTCGCCACCTCTCTGGGTGACAAGTTAAAGAAGGTATTGTCGAACTTGTCGATGCCGGATAAAGAAGCACAGTATTTCACAAACTGCTCATTGTCCCAGCCGAGGTCGGCCTCGTTCTTCAGTCCGTATCTTCCGTTCTGCCAGCGGTCATAACTGATAGGCTTGACGGAATTCACATGATTGATCATGTTGTTCCAGTAGCTGCTGTAATTCTCTGCCTCTGGGAATCTGCACCCGATGCCGACAATCGCCACATCCTGCCCGGCTGCAGCCCTCCGCGGCTTAAGCTTGCTTGCCGAAGCCTTAGAGCTCATATACCGTCTCCTTTTCTCTGGCGACCCGTTGTTCCCTCATCCCTCTAAGCAGAGAAAGAATGCTGTCCTCCTGATACTGCTTCTTGATATACTTCTCCATCGTGCTCTTCCAGACATCGAATTCAAAGCCAAGAGCCTGCAGCAGCGCGCCCAGCATGACGAAATTCTCATTCCGCACATTTCCCGTTTCCTTCGCAATGGCAGTTCCTTCGACATAAGTGACATGCTTATACCGGCTGAAGTTGTCCTCGTACTTTCCTTTGTATGTATCTTCATTCAGCTCTGCCAGATTGACGAGCATCCGCCCCTCCTGTTTCAGGAAGCTTCCCCAGCGCAGCGCTTCGATCTGATCGAAGCCGACAATATAGTCCGCTGTGCCCATTTCAATCAGGGGAGAGTAGATTTTGTCGCCAAAACGAACCTGTGCATGCACGCTTCCGCCTCTTTGCGACATACCGTGCACCTCGGAGACCTTCACGTCATACCCGAGCGCAACCAGTCCCTGGGATAACACATTGGTTACAGTAATGACACCTTTTCCGCCCACACCGGCTAAAATAATGCTTGTAGCTGCTGTCATAGGTCGCTTAAGCCTCCTTAATGCTGTCATAGGGACAAACCTGCTGGCAGATGCTGCAGCCCTTGCAGTCCAGCGGATCAATCATGATTTGGCGGTCCACAATTTTGATAGCCGAGCAGCCTAGCATAGTGCATTTTTTGCAATTCACACAGGTAACATTGTCAATGATGTATTTTTTTGTGGGTTCCGCTTTGCTTTTGAGAAGTTCACAAGGATGTCTGGAGATGATTACGAACGGTTCAGTGCTGTGCTTGGCTGTGTCCACACACTGCTGCGTTTCTTGGAGGTTGGTGGGGTCTAGTATTCTGAGGTTGTCCGGTTTAATGCCTAGCGCGAGCACGATATCTTCAATCCGTATGACTTCCGACGTGCTGCCCTGCAGTGTGCGCCCGGTGCCCGGGTTCTCCTGATTGCCGGTCATAGATGTGGAGCGATTGTCCAGGATACAGATGACAATCGGGGTCTTGTTGTAAACTGCGTTCAGCAGTCCGGTCATACCTGAGTGAAAAAAGGTGGAGTCACCGATGAAGGCGAATACCTTCTTGCCCATCGGTTTGAAATCCTGAGTCCGCTGCATGCCCGTTGCCATAGAGATGGAAGCGCCCATGCAGAGCACGGTGTCGAGCGCCTTGATCGGCTCGGTGCCGCCCAGCGTATAACAGCCGATATCTCCGGCGGCAATAATGTCCCTGTGCTGCTTGACTGCGCTGTACAGTCCGAGATAACCGCAGCCTGCACACAGCCTTGGCGGCCTTGGCGGTACTTGGACACCCTCGTAGCAGTCGAATTCTTCACGGGTGATCGCTTTTCTGATAATTTCCGGGTTCAGCTCACCGCAGACGGGAATGATCTCCTTACCGGTACAGGCAATGCCCATCGCTTTAAGTGAGGTTTCGATGAAGGGCTCGCCCTCCTCGACAACATAGATTGTTTTGGCCCATGCAGCGAATTCTTTGGCCTTCTCGTCCGGAAAAGGATAACTCATACCCAGCTTCAGCACGGATACCGTATCTCCGAACACTTCCTTAACATATTGATAGGATATTCCGCTCGTCACTATGCCGATCTCCGGGGAGCTGTACTCTATTGCATTTAGAGGGGAGGAATTGGAGTACGCCTGAATATCCAGGAGATTCGCTTCGATTTCCAGATGCCGCTTTCTGGAGATGGCCGGAAGGAGCAGCCTGTCCAGCTTATTTTTCTTATAGGTTTTGAATTTCTCCTCCACTGCCAGGTCTTCCTGGAAGTGAACAATCCCCTTCGAATGGGACACCCGGGTTGTGGTCCTGAACAGGACAGGCGTATTGAAGCGCTCGCTGATCTCGTAGGCTTCGACAATCATATCCTTGCATTCCTGGGAGCTGGTCGGCTCGAGCAGCGGCATCTTGGCATGACTGGCATAAATGCGGTTGTCCTGTTCGTTCTGCGAGGAATGAATCCCCGGATCATCTGCCGAAACAATGACCAGACCGGCATTTACACCTTCATAGGTCATATTGAACAGCGGATCTGCCGCCACATTCACCCCTACGTGCTTCATGGTGGTCAGGCTGCGGATACCGGCGATACAGGCGCCTGCTGCTACTTCCAGCGCTACCTTTTCGTTGGGTGCCCACTCGGCATACACGCCCTCATAGACACTGATGCTCTCGACAATTTCCGTACTCGGTGTTCCGGGATAGGATGAAATGATTTTACAATTTGCTTCATAAGCGCCTCTGGCAATTGCCTCATTACCCATCATTAGAGCTTTCATCGGATCGTCCTCTCGTTCATCTCATTTAACAGAACCACGCGGCTGAATTTCTCCCAAATCACAGATTACATATTTAACATTTATAGGCTCTTACTACTTATATATAGGCTATAATCAATATTATAGTGTTACTATTAACTTTGTTACTTTTTTTTAATAAATTCCAGCCTTTCAGTTCCTTAATCTGCTAATTTTCACAAAA
Organism: Paenibacillus sp. FSL R10-2771; assembly: GCF_038000205.1. NCBI lineage: Bacteria > Bacillati > Bacillota > Bacilli > Caryophanales > Paenibacillaceae > Paenibacillus > Paenibacillus sp. FSL R10-2771. The sequence goes on along the minus strand of NZ_JBBOBM010000001.1, from coordinate 3,009,559 downwards.
TTGAAATAATTAAAAAGCCTGCAACCTTTTATTGCAGACTTTTCAAATTAAAACGTATATTTATCTTATATAGTATTTATTGTCGTTTCCTCTCAAAAGGCCAAATGGACCAGACCGTCCTTCATAGATGCCGGATTGTGGGTACAGAGAAGCATTCCAAATCCGTTTGCAGTGCCATTGTGCTTTAGGTCCTTCAACAGGATTCATTTATCTTTCAGTGTGTTAATTAAAGCCAGTATGCGGTTAATCTTCGTCTCTTCCTTTTTGGCAAGCTCGATGTAATGGATCTGCTCCCGCTTAAGATAATCTGGCTGATCCAGGAATGGATTAAGCATATCGTGATCTTCAAGGTTTCTGGTAATGTAGTCCGGCACCACAATATTACGGCTCTTCTCATCTTTTGTAAGAATGACATGGAGTTTGTCACCGGGCTTTTTAAGTACGGCTCTTCGGATGAATTCATTATATACAAAATAATGCCCGTTTTTTGACGGCAGCAGCGTATGTTCGAACCGGTGTCCGTCAACGGTAATTTGAACCGGCACTTTACCGTTCGTATCGAATATTTCCTTCACTGGATAAGGGAAATACACTACTTTCCATTTCATTTTGCCTTCCAGCATCTTGATCTCGCTATCAAATTCATACTCCATCTTAAGCATCACTCCTCATTATAAAGAAGCTTCAATATCCACTCTGTTCTCACACTTCGGCATTGTGTCTATATTCTTGATCTCTATAAAAGAAACCTTCCCATTCCCGGCAGTGCTATTGGCAAATTTGTGAATCCCCAGACAAAAGGCTACTGCTCCTCAATGTGGAAGTAGTAGCCTTGCGTTTCAGTGATAAATACCGGACTCCTGCTGCGATTCACCGGAAAAGGGCTGAACCGGTATGGCCGCATGATTTTCTCTGAATTTATGCTTATAGTCTTCGAAGTCCCATGTCTCCAGGAATTTATCTGCCGCAGCGTGGCCGGATGAGAGCAAGAAATACTTATCTTCTTCCGTCAATTCGAACTTTGTCGTCGTTACTTTTCCAGTGGGAATAAATATTGTGCGCTCTTCCGCATGTTTGTCTACATGTCTTTGATCATGAGCCTGCAGCATGGTTTTGAACATCCCTTTGAGTAACGAGACCGGACCATTGATCTCTATCGATTGGGCATAGGTTCGCCTTTCCGACAGTCTGAATCCGAAGGTTGGCCACCGCGGGACTCCATCTACGTCAAACAGCCAGATCGGATAATTGCTAAGCATTCCTCCGTCCAGCATATAATAGGGTTTCTTCTGCAGGGGTGTATGCCAGACATAGGGTTGAAAAAAGAGAGGCAGCGTGGTGCTCATCCGTACTGCTGCGGCTATGGAGAATTCTGACGCCTTCAGACCATAGTGAGGCAAATCATTAGGGAAAACTGCAATCCGCCCATTGCTTATATTCGAGACTATAATCGAAAGCTTGCCTTCGGGAATATCTCCAAACGTTACAACTTTCTTACGCTTCAGCCAATCCGTCATTACCTGTTCTAAAATGTGGTTGCTGTAAATGCCTGACTTCATCATTAACGGAAGCGCCTTGTTCAAGATCGGCAGGCTGTTCATTCTGGTACGCCCGAGCAGCTTCATATAGTCCAGCGAGCTCATCAGCTCTCTGATTTCAGCACTATTGTAACCGCAGGCCAACAAAGCTGCAATGATCGCGCCGGCTGAAGTCCCCGCAAGCTTGTTCCAGGTATATCCTCTGGATTCCATCACTTCAATGGCTCCTACAAAAGCAATTCCCTTTACGCCGCCGCCTTCAAAGACTGCATCTGCCTCCACCTGAGTACCCCTCCTGTTACTTGTAAAAGATGTATCTGTAAGTATGTGTTGGATACTCTGATTTATTCACTTGTAAAACAACAAAAAGCGGATGCACCAGGACCATGAAACCAGTCTTGGACAGCCGCTTGTTGGGGAGACAGATCAAAAGATCCACATGATCACAAAAATGAAAAAGGCAATGACAGCTATAGCAATAACCAGATCGGATATTTGCCTCCATAAGCCTGGAGGGCCTTCGGTGTGATACTTCTGCGCATTCACGTCATGGTTGGCTTTATGCCCGCCGGGATCAGTCGAATTCGCATGTGGTCCCGGATTAAAGAAGTCAGCCATGAAATCACCTCCCTTTCCATGATTATACACCATTTAATCTCACTTTTGATTCATTTGTCCTGAAACAGCACTTATTGTTAAAAAGCGATTTGCACCGATCCGTCCTCGTAAATATCGACCCGCTGGGTGCATAGGAGCATGCCGAGTCCGGAAGCGGTGCCTTTGGTCTTCAAATCCTGCTGTCTGCGCTCCCACAGCTCGCGGTCGTGGATGATGTCATACAAGTAATAGCTCTCAGCGTTAGCCGCTTCCATCTCCTCCACAAAAATGAACCCGCCCGGGAACATGCTGCGGAACCACTGGGCCGCTTCCAGGTGAGAATGGAATGCCGGAAGCTCCTGCTCAAACCGCTCTGACAAATAACGCTGCTTCAGCCGGCCGATCCTTACATAATATTCTTCAAGATTGTACGGAGTTATCACCGGTAAGCCCCCCATCTCCATAAATATTTGAAATTTCGCATAAAAATATCATAATTTTAGAGGGTTGAATATGACATTCTGCATGAAACGGGATGAAGTCTGTTCAACCGGCCCCGCAGAACTACGTTTGATCTGTTCCTATTTCAAGAGTGAAGTGTTCATTCTTCTGCTCAGCGGGTAGTAGAATATGATAGGTCTAGTTACTGTGATCGATGCTATAAGGGCAGAAAGGAGCCGCTCCCATGGACAATACGGATATTATCGCAATTCTGGCTTTGGTTCTTGTGTTGCTGCTTATGTTTAGTGTGTTCCGTCTGAAAAAGCGCGTAACAGAGCTGGAGTCTCAGTTGGCGCAGAGGGACGCGTATGGGGGACCTGCAGGAGCTGGAGGCAGGATAGCCGGCATTCCGACCCCGCTGTTCGTGCAGAACCCGGAGATTGCTCCTGATCTGGAGCGGAGACTGCATCTGCTGCTCGCGGAGGGCAAGAAGATTCAGGCGATTAAGGTAATGCGGGAAGCACGGAATTTATCCCTGAAGGATGCCAAGGACTTCATCGACAATCTGGAACAGGGCGGTACCTTCCGCTGACCTGCCCCTGCACAGAACCAAAACGGCCTCAGATTCCACTTTAAAGTGGAATCTGAGGCCGTTTTTTATGATGCCGGCTTGCCTGCAACCCGGCTGGGGTTATACGTCCTTTTTAACAAAAACCCGCAAAGAGAGCAGATAAGAGCCGTAGATAATAATCAGATAGGCCAGAACACCAATAACGGGCAGAAGCGTGCTGTCCAGCCTGCCGGTCTGGAACCATTCTGCAAGTGCCGGAAACCGTTCAGATAAACTTTTGAATGCCGTGACGTTCAGCATGATTAACATGATGAATACGAAATTGACGACTTGCATGCCCTTTTGTCCCAGCCAGTAATACAGCGGCAGATAGAAGGAAGCAAGCAGCGGAAAAGACGCGGCCGCAAGGCCCAGCTCTCTCCAGCGGAGCGGAGCGTCTATCTTCCCCATCGCAAATGCAAACAGATAGAGCAGCAGTGTGCAGAGGATGCTGAAGGCCAAGAAAGGAATGAGCGTTAAATATTTGGCCTGAATCAGACGCTGCCTCGGTACCGGAAGACTGACAAGAAATTTCTGATTGTTATGCTGCATATCAATAGTGCAGGCATTGATCAGCAGCAGCATGGCCGGAAACAGCGAGAACATAGTGTAGGCATCCGCATTCGTATATCCCATGAGTATATAATACGGCACCAGCAGCAGAATGAATTTCCGGGTAAGGATGAAGTCTTTGCGGATCAGATGCAGGGAGCTATACATGCGCTTCACTTCCTTTTACCGTAAAATACATGATTTCTTCCAGAGTAGGCGTCTCGCAGATAGCCGTATCCCTGAAATACCGTTCGCCCTCCGCACGGTTGCTGATAAGACCCTCGAACCCCAGCCCGTTCTCGCGGATACCGACGAACCATCGCCGGACATCACGGTCGAGCAGCTCCTTCCCGCCTTTGACCAGGAGGTAACGCTCGCTGATACTCTCCTTCATCTCATTGAAAACAATCCGCCCCTCGTTGATGAATACAATATAGTCGGCAATCCGGTCCAGATCCATCGTGTTATGGGTGGAGAACAGAATCGATTTCTTCTCGTCCTGAATATGCTCACTGAGCAGCTCCAGCATCTCTCTGCGGAAAATCGGATCAAGCCCCGAGGTAGGCTCATCCATAATAAGTAGATCGGCACCATGGGATAAGGCGATGGCGAGCGAGAATTTGATTTTCATCCCCTTGGACAGATCCTTAATCTTCTTGCCGGGCGGAAGCTTGAACAGCTCCTGAAACTTCACATATGTATCTTCATTCCAGCGGGTGTAGAACGGCGCGATAACTCTCTTCATCTGCTTGACGGTGAGATTCTCATAATAGATATTCTCATCCGAGACGTACCCAATCCGCTCCTTGACCGCTGCTTGATATAGCTGGTTATTCTGACCCAACATCGTGATATTGCCTTGATCCGGGTAGATCATACCCATCATCATTTTGATCAGCGAGGTTTTGCCTGCACCGTTCGGGCCGATCAGGCCTGTAATAAACCCCTCCTTGATGGACAATGAGATATCCCTCAGCTCAAACCGGTCGTAGCTTTTGGTTAAATGGTCTAACCGGATTACATCGCTCATTCCTGTTCCTCCTCATAGAGCAGTTTCAGCATCTCCGCCAGTTCGGCATACTCCATGCCCAGCAGTCTGCTCTCATCAATGATTTCTTTCAGCTTGCCCTCTACAATCCGCAGCCGCTGCTCCCGGATATATTCCTGATCTGCCCCGGAGACAAAAGAGCCCTTGCCGACAATAGAGTTAATCAGCCCTTCACGCTCCAGCTCCTCGTAAGCCCGCTTCGTGGTAATGACACTGATCTGCAGTTCCTTGGCCAATAAGCGGATCGATGGCAACGGCGTACCGGAGACCAGCTCCCCTTGCAGAATCATCTGGCGGACTTGTCCCACAATCTGGGCGTAGATCGGTTCACCGGATGTACTTGATATCAAAATATTCATGCAGCAGCACCAGCGTCCTTTGCGGTATTTGTATTTAATGTATATATATAATATATACACTATGTTCAGTGGTGTCAATCCTCTAAATTAGCACTGTCTGGTTACAGCTGCGGCGCATATTAGGACTCCTGCTCTCTCGCAGGTATTGATCTAATCACTTATGGGAAGTGGTGATGCTATATAGAGGCGGAAGCCGAATGCTTACACAGAGGGGAAGTTCATATGTCTAGAAAAACCGCCGTCTATCCGCTCATCTGCGGACTGCTGACGGCTGCCGTTATGCTGCTCATGCAGCCTAAATATTCGTATAATGATCCGGATACGTTCTGGCATCTGGAGGTTGGACGCTACATGCTTGAGCGCGGGAAGGTGCTGCATCATGCGATACATACCTTTTATGGAGACAAGCTGCCGTATATCCCCCATGAAGCCGGGTTTCAGCTGCTGATTACACCGCTGTACCAGTGGTTCGGCTGGCCGGGGATCTATCTGCTGACCGCCCTTTGCCTGCTTGGCTTACTGTTGGGGCTTATACGTCTTGGAGAAGTATCACGTAAAGAGCTGGGTCTCCGGGAGAATCATGTTCTGCTCCTGCCCTTTGTCCTGCTGATATCCTGCTGGATCTACTATAACTACTTCAAGGGAAGACCGCAGATGGTCTCCTCTCCGCTGATTGTCTGGTTCTTCATCTGCATGCGGGAGTATCAGCTGAAGCCCGGGGCCAGGTATGCGGCAGCAATGATGATCCTCTCCTGTGCCGTTGCCAATGTCCATACCGGAGTATGGCTGGTGATTGCCGTGTTTACCGGTATGGCCGTGCTGGAATCACTGATTGCACGCAATCTCAGCTGGAAGCGGGCTGCCGTCTTCCTGCTGGTCCTGCTGGCCGGTCTGCCGAATCCGGGAGAACTTCAAGGGCTGCTGTTCATCTTCACCGTCACACACAATAACTACAATCTGCTCATTAATGAATGGCAGCCTCTCTCCTTCAGCCGGCCGGACCAGCTGCCGATTCTGCTTTTGCTGCTCTTTTTCGCGGTCACCCTGCCCTTCTCCCTGCAGCGGAAGCCGTTCCGCTTCTTCCTGATGACCGGCATTCTCTATCTCGGAGTATCAAATTTCAAGCAGAATCTGTTCATGTGGCTGTTCATTCCTTATTTCGCGGCAGTTTTCTTCGAAGCGGTTCCGCTTCCGGGCAAGCTCAGGCTGCGGACAAGCGGAAGAGCGGTTGCCCTTGGACTTATCACCGGGTTGCTGATCAACACTGTATATATCTTCACGGTCCCGCCAGTGGTGACTGCTGCAGATTACCCTGTCTTAGAGATGAGCTATGTACTGGAGCATACACCGGCCGGCAGGCGGCCTAAGGTGCTGTCCAGCTACGGGTCTTCAGGTTATGTGATGTTCCGCGGCGGGGATGTGCTCTGTGACGGGCGCCAGGACCCTTTTATCACCAAGGCTTCGATTGGGATCATGGGCTGGAATGCCTTCGAACGCTCCATGTACGGCTTCTCCGAATACTTGCCTGATATCGTGAAATATGACCGCCCGGATTATGTGATTGTGCGAAACGGCAGCTCCTTGAGGCTGTATCAGGACTGGGTAAAAGCACTCGGCACTCCTGTCTACAAAGGAAGCTACGGGAGTGTATTTGTTCCCGGCAACGGAAAGCAGCCCAAGGAAGATCCGGGGTTACAGAGCAACTGAACTATACGGCATCAGCCGATTAAACCCGCAGCCAGCAGGAAATGACTGACAATCTCACTTTGCAGCCGCACCCTTAAGGAGAAATCGAGACTCCAGCAGGTTTCCACTGTAACGGCTCTCGCTCCGAGCAGACGCTGCATAGCCATCCGTGAAGTCCCGGTGCGCTCGCGGCGGCGGATATTGAAGCGGTAAGCTTTATTCGGAACCGACAAGTTCATCTTCTTCACAATTTGCTTCGCCACACCTGCCACCCGGCTAGCCGGGCTGATAATCAGCGTCTGCCCTACGCGCCGCGGATTAAGCTGTGACAGCCCGTTCGCTTCATGCAGATCCAAATACCAGGATGGACGATAACGTGCGGCGAGTTGGAACACCGCAGCTGACAGCGGATGTCTAGCCTTAGCGCCTCTACCTACCGGGAAGGTACGGTTCAAATCAGGTATGCCGCGGATGCCCTTACGCCGTGCGGATACATTCACCAGCGGGACAATAATCAGCTTCCCTCTGCGCAGAACCCAATCTCCGCGCTTGAACCGGCTTACGATCCCCTGTGCCGCACGGGTACTCGCCGGTTCATTGCCATGGACGCCGGAGATGATCATAAATACAGGACCGGGAGCTACGCTGTTCACGACATAATAAGGTGTGGCATAGGGAGTTCCTGCTGCCAGCATATGCTTCTCGACAGACACCGCGTTTCACCTCCGTTCACGTATGCAGAAGTACATTCGCTTTATTCTGTAATGTATGCGGATCGCCAATGGTGGATTGGACACATAGACAGGCGCGGCAAAAAGCCGGGTATAGTCCAGATGGACCTTACCCGGCTTCTGTGTTCATAACGGTTATTCAATGAAATACAACCTGGTTTTTTCCGCTGGATTTCGCCTCATAGAGTGCCTTCTCCGACCCGGCAATGAACTCTGAAGTACGGTCCGTTGTAAGAGGGACTTTCAGCAGACCGCCAATACTTACGGTGACCACACCTTCTTCTTCATAACGGTCGCGGGGAATTTGCAGATCATAGACACCCTTGCGCACAGCTTCGGCCAGCTGCTCCGCCTCTCCGGAGGTTACCCCGGATAAGATCAGTATGAAAGCCGCTCCGCTGATGCGGGCGACGAAAGCGCCATGCTGCTTGCCGATAATGTTCAGTACATCCGCCACCGATTGAATACACAGATCTCCGCCTTTTAATCCGTGGACCGCATTATAGGAATGGAAATCATCGATGTCGATAGACAATAATAGAAGCGGCTCCTGCGCGCGCAAACAATCCTTCCATGTACTAGTGAGCTCGTTCTCGAGCGCCAGCCGGTTCGGCAGATCTGTTAAGGAATCCGTTGTCAGGTAACTCTGCAATTGGGTAGTTACACTGGTGTAGGCTTCACCCTTCGCATCAGCGTCAGACCCTTTACTCAGAACAGCCATAATCGAAGATTTGCCGCCATGGATTACTGAGGCTAGTGTCAGGTTCATGTCCAGAGTCTGTCCATCCGCATTCTGAAACTGTCCGCTGCCGGTTACGAACTGGCTCTTGTTCAGGCTGAGCTCCGAGAAATATTGACGCAATGCAGGACGGTATGATTCGTGCACATATTTCAGGAATGGCTGACCCGTTAGGGACTTGCCCTTCTCCATAGCCATCAGGTCCAGCGCACGGTTATTGCTATAGACGATAAGATCATCGGTAATCATAAAGAAAGCTACCGGTGACAGCTCCATCAGCTGCAGATAACGTTGTTCATTATGACGCAGACTTCGTGCATTCTGCAGTGCCTGTTCCTCGGCCTGACGCAGCTGATTCTCCGTCTGGCCGCGCAGGATAGATTTCAGCTGAGGCAGAATGTTGAGATGCTGCTCTTTCCAGGGAAGTGAAGTAGACTGAACGACCTGGCGCCATTTCTCAAAAGATTTCCGGGGAGACAGACGCATCCCGTCATTCTCCTGAATGACAGCCTTTGCAGGATCTCCTGCCCAGTCCACAATCTCTACAACTTCTGGTCTGAACCAGATCATATAGTTCTGCTGTCCGGGAGTCAGAGCCAGATACAGCACGCCGGAGGCTTTGTCCTTGTAAGCTTTGGCTGATTCATATTCCAGACTGAGCCTCGAAGTACAGTAGGTGTAGTCCCTGGCTTTACCGGCCAGCCAGCCCGCAAGCTCCCGTACCTGATCCTGGGAAGGCGTAACCCCGTACAGCATCAGCTTGTCCTGGTAACATACCGCTGCTCCTGAAGCATCCATTAGCGCAAGCAGCGTCTGCTCTTCCTCTCCCAGCTGCTCAATCACCCGGAAGGAGCTTGAATTTCCTGTGAATACATCGACAATCCGCGTCGCCTTGGTCCGCAGCTGCAGCTCTGTCTGATACGTATCCAGCTGCTGGCGCTGGTACAGCTCACTGGAGAAGAAGGAACCCAGGAAATTGCACAGATTGCGGATGCGATGCGGTACATACTTTGGCGAATGGTGATGGCAGGTGATCAGTCCCCAGAGCTTGTTATTATGAATTAACGAGATGGTGGTAGTCGCTCCAACCCCCATATTCTGCAAATATTCGATATGCAGCGGGGAGACACTGCGCAGGATCGACAGGCTGAGGTTCAGCGGCTTGCCGGTTAGGGGCTGAAGCACCGGGATAATGGGTACTGGCGTATAGTGCACATCCACGATGGTCCGCAGCCAGTTGCGCAAGTACAGCTCACGCGCCTGCTTGGGGATATCAGATGCCGGGTAGTGATGCCCGAGGAACGGTTCCAGACCTTCTTCCTTCGCTTCCGCTACAACTTTCCCGTTCCACTCCTCATCGAATTCGTAGATCATCACACGGTCATAACCGAGCATTTCTTTGACCTGTTCAGCCGCCGCCTGACTGGCTTCAATCCGGCCTGCAGTCTGCTTCATACGGCCGAAGAACGTGCGGATCCATTCAAAATCATTGGCTCCTGCACCCTCCTCTTCGGAGGCTGGCTCCAGCTCGACAATCATCAGCCCTTCACTTTCGTGAATAATGCTGAAGAAATCGGTCATCTCTCCTTCAACTTCAATCTTCAGGACAATATATTGTAAATCTGCGGTTTCCTTGGCGTTCACACTGCGCTCCAGTAAGGCCTGAAGCTGACTATCGCCTACCAGCTCAGCCATAGAAGTTCCAAGCAGCGTCTCTGCAGGAATTCCCAGCAGTACATCTGTGTTCCGGCTGGCCTGGACAATAAGATTGTCCTTGCCTTGCGTCACTGCCAGCAGCACGCCATGCGGCTGAATAAGCCCGGGAATATGGATCGGCTCCTTGTCGCAGTTCGTGAGGTCCAGCGATTCATTCAGTTCCAGACCGGCTTCGTTCAGCAATGTGCGGTTGAGCGGATCATTCTCGTTATGGGCTTTAAAGTCTGACATGGTGCAACGCCTCCAATGAAGTAAAAGATTTCTATGCATACATTATGCGTAGTTTCATATTATCTTATTTTCAGCAGCGTTAACAAATCGCGCGTACGTTAGGAGAAATTTCTATCTGGGAGGGCCGGGTTATTTCCGGCACAGATGTATACAAAAATCCCGCCAGTTCAGAGCTGGCAGGAGAATACAATCAACGGAGCTTCTTCGCTATGCCTGGAATGGAATAATTATGTATAATATTTATGGTTAGAGGAAAGTCTTAGGAGGTTGAATCATATGGAAGAAGTACGGATACAGAAGCAGGACCGTTCCGTGAGCTTCAGAGTTGCAACAGATGCAGGGGAATTTATCGTCTTTGATATGTCACTTTCCAGCCCAACCCGTAACCGCACCCTTTACAGCGGAAAAGAGTTCAGTCAGGCTTGGGCAGCCGCAGAAGCGGTTCTGGGTGAAATCGCAGTCCCTGATGAACTCTTGAAATTTGCAACAACAGTCTGATGCCCCAGAGTTGACCCCTCAACAGGGGTCTTTATTATTCATATACGAGGTGACTGTAAATGAGAAAATACAAACGTTCAGGCAGAGACATTGTTTCTTTTCTGCTGGGATTTGCGTCAGTGCTGATCATTGCCTTCTTCGTTATCCGGTATGTTCTTCAGAATGTTTCGTTTGGGCCTTAGGGGGTGGCTGTGGATGTCGAGTCACTAATTAGCTTTGAAATGTTGTACGTAATACAACTTGGACTCATAGATATAAGGGAATTTGTAAGGTTTGTTGTATGAAATACAACAATTTCCAAGCACAACAGCATGAATACGGGGAAATCCTGCATTTTGTACAACATTTTTCGTTCAAGCTCAATTTCAAGAGAAGAATGTTGTATTTCGTGCAGGATTTTTGGGATTTTCCCTCCAGCGAAAGTAAAGATTCTCATTCACGCAAAAAGGAGCATTGGGGGAATGCTCCTCTTCGGCTTACATATACCGTTATTGGAACTGCGCCTCCGGCAAAAGTTAATCCGGAAGTTATATCAATAAGTTACCTTAAAAATGACAATAATACAAGTATTTCCTACTCCGTCCAAGAAAATAAGACCCTATAATGATTGCGCTTCCCTGTATAGCAGCCCATGCGGGTATTTCGGCCGGAACGGACTTTGCCGACTGAAGAGCTCGCCCGTTATAATGAACCTACTCTGCGCAGAGAGTAAACGAGAGAAGGTACTTATACAATGGATGCTAATCCCCCTATTCAACGCAGGACCGCACAATATTCCCATATCGTTACGGAAGGCACTCATTATGAGGTCGGCCGTGCCTTGGGCGCTCATTACAAGCATAATTCCGAGCTCATCTCATTCTTATCCTCTCCATTCATGGGGGCTTCCCCGCTGCTGCCGTCTGCGGCAGATAGAGTCATGGAGAGCTTCGAGAAGTATTGCCCCGGCATGAACGAAGAAATCAAAGGCTTCGCCGACGAGACCGGTATTGAACCCGGCAGGGTTGTGTTCTATTACTCCTACTTCCAGCCATCCGGTCACTGTACACAGGCTGCATACCGGACAAGTCCGGATAACGGCGGACATACCTGTCATATGCGTAACTACGATTTTGGCTGGGAGGATGAGCCCTATAATCAGCTGCTGCTCAGTACAACTCGGGTAAAGGGCAAACCTGCGCATACCGGATTTGCGCTCCAGCTGTTCGGCCGTTATGACGGAATGAACGATGAAGGGCTTACTGTAACAACTACATCGGGGAGAATCCGTCCGGAGATGACCGGTGAAGGCTTTATTTTTCCGAGAGTGGTCCGCGCCTTGCTCGACAACTGCACCACGGCGGAAGAAGCGGCGCTGCTGATACGCAGCATGCCAGTCTCCGACTACCGGAATTTCCTGATCTCGGACGCCAAAGGCGATATCACACTAGTTGAAACTGCCGGTACGCAAAAAGAGGTCCAGTATTATCCGGCAGCGGCTGGCGGGAACTGCAACCAGCTTGTCCTCTCAGCCAACCATTATACCCTTCCATCCATGCAGGTTCATAATTTGCAGGTGATGGAGAATTCGAGGACAAGGTATGAAGCGCTGCGGTCGGCACTTACGGACGAAGTTGCCCTCCAAAGCCCCGTGGGAGCCATGCAAGCCATCGCAGGCACAGAATACCCTAAGGGAGTCTGCTGTCATCATTACAGTGAGGGTTTCGGAACGTTATGGTCCATGGTCTGTGATAACTCGGCCCGAGAGGCGCATATCTGCTTCGGTTCCCCGCAGCTGAACAGCTGGAGAACCTTTGGGTTCAACGACCCGGCCGGAGTCTACGAATATCAAGCCGTTCTGCCTAACCGCCCATCTACAGCCGGATTCTGGGATCAGCTGCCTTCTGCAGAATAGAGTGCACGAATTCTGTCTTCCCCTCACAATATGAGTCGATATCATAACGGTATTCTTTCGCAAGCCGCTGCTTGACCGCCTGATACTCCTCACGGGCAGACGGGCTGCTACGCAGATAATTGCGGAAAGCGATATGCTCAAGATATCCCTTCCCGTCCTTCGGACATACGTAAAGGTGGTACTTCATAAATCCGTCCTCCTTCACGCTCCGGAAGGCTTCCCTGCCCTCAATCCCCAAATTGCCCTGATGCTCATAACCGTACTGCTGTAATCTCCGGATGATCTCCGGCAGCTTCTCATAGCTCTCCATCACCAGATCGATATCGATAACAGGTTTGGCCGATAACCCCTCGATGGAGGTACTGCCCACATGCTCAGCCGCTATGATCAGATCTCCCGCGATCTCCAGCATCCGCGCTTCAATTCTGGCGTATTCAACCTTCCAGGCCGGGTCGTAGGGAACAACTTCAACAACTTTTGTTTTCTCAGCGATGATCTTCCCCTCCTTGGTGAGAATAGTTTTTAGTAAATATATTATAGCGCACCTGTCAACGGGGAATGTGCCTGCCTGCCAAGTATTCTATGTAACGTTTAAGTCTGCCGGGATAAAATGCAAACCGCTATCTCATACTATCCATCAGATATGGAGGTGAACAGTGTGCCCAAGAACAGTGCAGATCCGAAGCATGACCGTGCTGATAACCGTGCCGATAAAAAGAACAACCAGCAGAATCACTCCAGCATCACCGAAATCCCCCAGATGGTGAATCCGGATAAAGCCGAAGATTATGTGCCAAGCTTAAATGGCGTGACCAAGAACGAAAGCTGAATGTAAAAGGACCGGGCTTCGCTGATGGAAACATTGGCGGAAGTCCGGTCTTTTTTATGTTTTCCGATGAAATTCCAGATCTCAAGCACAGCCGGGAATCAGAATTCATATATGAATTAGAGTGTGTGAATCTGAACGGGCAATGTAGTTATAAAGTTAATGTAGTGATAGAATAATACAATCATTCTAATAATCACGGGAAGAGTGGAAATATGCGAATAGGATTATTTGACTCCGGAATAGGCGGTTTAACGGTGCTTCATCAGGCACTGAAATTTCTGCCGCAAGAAGATTACCTCTTTTACGCAGACACTGCACATGTTCCTTATGGAGAGAAAACAAAAGAAGAAGTTAGAGAGTACATTCTAAATGCTGTAGATTTCATTGCTAAACACAATATAAAAGCTTTGGTCATTGCTTGTAACACTGCCACCAGTATCGTGATTGAGGAGCTCAGAAGCCGGTATGACTTTCCTATCCTGGGCATCGAACCGGCAGTGAAGCCTGCCATTGAACAATCCGAAGGAAAACAGAAAAAGGTTCTGGTGTTAGCCACGAGACTTACGCTGCAGGAGAAGAAGTATCATGATTTAGTTCACCGTATAGATCATGGGGAAATTGTGGACAGTTTGCCTCTTCCCGGACTGGTGCAGTTCGCTGAAAGCTTTGAATTTGATGAAAAGAAAATCATCCCCTATTTACATCAAGAATTGTCCCAGTTTAATTTGCAGCAGTACGGCACAGTGGTACTCGGATGTACCCATTTTCCTTATTTCGAGAATAGTCTTAAGAAGGTTTTTCCTGCTCATGTCGACTTCATCTCAGGCAGTATTGGAACAGCAAGACATCTGAAACGCATACTCGAACTCAAAGGTCAGGTTAACCAGAGTGGTACCGGCGATATCATCTTTTTCAAGTCTGGTGTGATAGTTGAGGATACCTGCACGTTAGGCAATTACCATCGCCTGTTTAAACTTCTGGATGAACTGTGAATTTAATTATGTTCAGCTGCTGATGATTACCGGAGAAAAGGAAGTGTATGACTTGAGCCACTATGAAGCGGTCATGGGGAAATTACGCCGAAACCCCCTGAAGAATATAACGCTGCTCAAAATGATGACTGCCTATCACAGTCAGATTGACAGTACGCTGATCGAACAGCAGGATCACTGGGGAGTATTATTGATGATGCCTGCCGTGACCTTCCCCTACGATCACCGGACCTATCCTGAGGCCGACACCGTTGTGCTAATGGACTACAGCAGCCCGGAGGTCTTCCCCGCCCTGCTGAAGCTGCTGCCAAGGGACGCAAGGCTCGTATTTAAGCTGCAGGAGGATGCGTACCGCCAGGCGCTGGAGCCGCATTTCACACTGCATAAAGTCCGCAGTCTCTATTCCTATTCTACGGCCGAAGGCCAAACCTTCAGCGCAGACGGGGCATGCATCGTAAGTGAAGCAATAGATGAACGGCTGCTGCCGTTATGGATGGCCAACGACTACTCACAGGGGGAAATCAGTCAATATTTTCAGGAGGGGGCTTTCTCTGTAGCATTGTTCGAGGGAGACGTGCCGCTCAGCACTTGTATGGTATTCCGCAATGAGGAGTCTGTCTGGGAGATTGGAGCTGTACATACGGCTGCTGCCGCAAGAAAAAACGGACTGGCGCAGCGCGTGGTCCGCACAGCATTGTACCATACTCTGCAAAGGGGATATATTCCGAGGTATCAGGTACTTGAAGACAATCTCGCCTCCATACGTCTGGCTGAATCGATTGGTCTTACCCCCGCAGTGAAGCTTGAGCACTGGATTAACTATTAACGGTTATCTCTGTATTCAAAATATTATATACTGTTAGAAACATGTATCTGTCTATGGAGCCTCTGCTCACAAACTATGAAGGAGTTAATCTATGAGTTATCAACCCCCACCCTTTGGAGATCAGGAATTTTATCAACAGTTTCCCCCGCCGCCCCGCCAGGAGCGGACGAACGGCAAAGCGATCGCAGCACTGGTGCTCGGCATTCTCTCCATCGTAGTTCCTTATATCGGACTTATCTTCGGAATTATTGCGATCGTTCTGGCTGCACTCGCCTTCAAGGAGATCCGTCTCCGCTATGAGCAAGGCAGGGGGCTGGCGATTGCCGGGCTGGTCTGCGGGATTGTCGGCACCATCATTTACGCTGTACTAATCCTCCTGTTTGTTCTTGCACTCGTGATGTTTGGTAATATTGACACCGACACGGTGAATTATTTCAACAATTTAAACAGCTTTTAAAGGGTGAAAAAACAATAAAAGGAAGCTGACACCGGTTTCGATAACCGGCATCAGCTTCCTTTTATTGTTGCGGCGGAGTCCCCTTACTCATGAGAATGTTGATGCTCTCCTGCTGACGGTATTCCGTCGGTGTAAGCTGATATTTCTTACGGAACATTTGCGTGAAGTGCCGCATGTCCTGATAACCCACCCGTTCA
Source organism: Paenibacillus sp. FSL R10-2771 (assembly GCF_038000205.1). Taxonomy (NCBI): domain Bacteria; kingdom Bacillati; phylum Bacillota; class Bacilli; order Caryophanales; family Paenibacillaceae; genus Paenibacillus; species Paenibacillus sp. FSL R10-2771. Next base: position 2,993,618 of record NZ_JBBOBM010000001.1, on the reverse strand, counting down.
GCAATTTCAGCCAGCTTCAGCTTGGGATTGAGCAGCAGCAGCTTGGCCTGCTCCAGCCGCAGGGAGGTTACATATTCCTTGTAGCCCTGCCCCGTCTTCTGCTTAAACAGCTGGCTGAAATACGCCGGATTCAGGAACACCACCGAAGCCATTTTCTCCAGTGACAGATCCTCGTAGAAATGCTCCTTGATATAGTGCAGCGCAACATCAATGGCCTTCTCCCCGCTGCCCTTCATCGGCTCCAGCTCAAGCGCCTGGGAGGCCGAAGCCTCCCGCATCCGCTTCACAACCTGCGGCACGGTGTTGAAGTCGTAGCTGAGCCCGGAGTGGATAATCTGGAAAGGAATCTTCAGGTAATGCGTCAAATGAGCCTTGACCTCTTCCTGGAAATGCTCCACCCGGACGTTCTCACCCGGCGTAATAAGGCCCAGCAGACTCTGCCGGTCATAGCTGACAACGAATCCCCGTCCATGCTGGTCGATCAGCTCAGACAGCACATTCTCGACGATGAAATGCTCCAGGCGGACACTTTTGTCACCCGGGTCCAGCTGGATCATTACCAGATAGAAGTGGTTGTAATCTTCAATAAAAGGCTCAATATCCAGATTCCCGATATCCAGCCCAGAGGCCAGCCGCTGGAATACCCCCTCGCGGAGGAATCTCAGACTGGCCTTCAGCCGTTCGCCTTGCCGCGAGATATTATTGTCCTGCTGGATTTCCGTTGTTAGGCTGTCAATAAGCTCAGTCAGCTTTGTTTTGCCGATCGGCTTAAGCAGATAGTCTCTCGCACCCAGCCGGACTGCTTCCTGCGCATAGGAGAATTCGCTGTGGGCAGAGATGACAATCCATTTCACATACGGATACCGGCGCTTCGAGATCTTCATGAATTCGAGGCCGTTCATTCCCGGCATCAGAATATCGGTCAGCACAATGTGGATGCGCTGTTCTTCCATGATTTTAACCGCTTCTTCCGCTCGGGCGGCCACGAATACCTGATGCTCCGGGCTAATCTGCCCGATGGTGCGCTTGATGCCTTCACGTATGACCCGTTCATCATCGGCAATAAGAATATTCACGTAGTCTGTTCTCCTTCCACTGAAATCGGCAGCACGATGGCAACCTGTGTCCCTTCTCCGGGGAAACTCTGAATCTGCAGGCCGTAACACTCCCCGAACATGAACTGCAGCCGGCGGTGCAGATTCTGCAGGCCGATGCCGCTTTTGCCGCTCTCCTTGGGACTGAGACCAGGAGCGTCCCCATTCAGCGAGTCCTGCAGCCGTTTCAGCTGTTCCTCATTCATTCCATTTCCATTGTCTTCCACAATCAGTCTAAGAACGGAACCTTCTTCACTGGTATATACCTTCAATATACCCTGGCGGCCCAGTGATTCCAGACCGTGCTTGACGGCGTTTTCAATTACAGGCTGGACCGTCATTTTGGGAACACGGATGTCCAGCCAGCGTTCATCGATTTCCGTAATAATCTGCAGCCGGCCTTCCAGCCGGATCGAGATAATCTTCAGATAATGGCCAATCTGCTCCAGCTCTTCGCGCAGGCTCACTTCGGCCCCATCCTCCCACTGGCTGCTGTAACGGAACATTGAGGACAGGGACAAGACCAGCTCACCCAGTTGCTCATTGCCTTCCTCATCCAGCATCCAGTAGATCATATCGAGTGTATTGTACAGGAAATGCGGATTGACCTGGGACTGCAGCGCATGCAGCTCAGCATTCTTCTCACTGACGGAAGAGAGCTTCACCCGTTCAATCAGCTCCTCGATCCGCCGGACCATCCGGTTGAAGGAAGCCACGAGAATATTAATCTCCTGATAGGAGGAGACATTGACCATTCCGCGGAAGTTACCGACCTCTACCTGCCTCATCTCCCGGATCAGCTTCTTCAGCGGCGAGGAGATGGTCTGAGATACGATCGAGGCAATCAGTGTTGAGACAATAATCAGCGCCGAGATGACAATCAGCAAATAACGCTTCATCTCAATCAGCTCTACATTCAAATCCTTGTCCGGGGTTATACTCATCACCCACCAGCCGGAGAATGACAGCTTGGAGGCTACGACCAGCCGGTCGCTTTGCTGCTCAACCATCACATTCTGCGAAGTCGGCAGCATAGGCAGATTGGAGACGTCCGGCGTCGGATCTGTAGCAGAAGTGACAAACCGTCCATCCGGGGACATCAGATACACCTGACTGTGCTCACCGAGCTTCAAGTTCTCAAGGGCATCCAGCACCGGCTGCGGATTCGTCTCATACAGCACGATCCCGATCGGCTTATGCTCATTCAGATCATAAATCTGCCGGCCGAAGGCGAACACCGGGCTGTCCTCCACCTGATCGATCAGGGAATGCTGGTACACCCCGAGCCAGACCATTTTACCTGACGAGGCCTGCAGCTGGTGATACCAGTCTTCATCGGCGTAATCCGGATCGACCACGTTCATATAATTCCCGTAATTATAAATCTTCCCTCTGTCTGTGATCACATGAATGCCCACCAGGTCATCCCGTGAATAAAAAATCGAGCCGATAATATTCGTCACGGTCTGCTCATTGATATAAGCCACCGCCGGCTCATCGGTTTTCTCATTAATCAGACGAATCATCTCGAAGTTATTGCTGAGCGATTTGGACAATGCATCATAGCCCTTGTAGAGGAGTGTGAACAACCCTGCGGTCTGGGCAACGTTTTTTTGCGACAAATCACTGATCTTCTCATGCAGCTGATCCGTAGTCCGGTTATAGTACAGCAAGCTGACAATAAGCAGAATACTGGACATGCAAAAAAGAAACAGCAAGAACAACCGATGATGGATGGAATGAAAGCCGCTCTTCATAGGACTCTCTCCTTTCAACACCCTGTCCTGCCGTTTCCTATTATAAATCTAACCCAATTTTATATGCAACGCGTGAATTCATAATTCTGCAGATCAGCCTTTGACAGCCCCTGCCACCATGCCCTTAGTGATCTGGTTCGACAGGAAGAAGTAGATCAGGATAACCGGCAGCGCACCCATAACGAGGAATGCCCCGATGTTGCCGTAGTTGACCGAATACTGGCTGACGAAGGTGTAGACCCCGAATGGCAGGGTTTTGAGCTTCTCGGACGAGATGAACGTTGCCGCCAGGATGTACTCGTTCCAGATGTTGATGAAGGTCAGGATACATACCGTCATTACCGGCGGTACAGACACCGGAAGAATAATGCTGCGGAAGATCCGGTACACACTCGCTCCGTCGATGAACGCCGACTCTTCAATCTCATGCGGGATAGCTCTCATGAATCCGCTTAAGATGAATACGGCGATTGGCGTGGAGAATGCGACGTAAGGCAGAATCAGCGACCAGTGAGTATTCAGGATATGCATATTTTTGAAAATAATCATCAGCGGCAACAGTGTAGCCTGCATCGGAATCATCATCCCCATCAGGAAGATGGTCATCACGAGATTGCCGTATTTCCAGCGGAACCGTGAGATTGCATAAGCTGCCATTGAGGCCAGCAGGATAACACAGATCATCGTAAATGCGGTAACGAATACGCTGTTGGACAGATACTTCAGATAACTCCCGGAGGTGTAAGCTTCATAGTAGTTATGCCATTGAATTTTTTTGGGAAAAGAAAAGAAGCTGCCGTCCATGATTTCTTCGTTGGTCTTGAGTGAATAGAGCAGCAGCCATAACAGCGGGTACAGTTGGGTGACCACAGGGATGGCAAAAAGAAGATACACGATTCCTTTTTTTAATTTACGCATGATTCGCGCACTCCTTTCCTAGTTGTATTTTTTCTCAAGTTTATTGAAGATGGTATTGATCACTCCGGTAAAGATGAGACAGACAACAACCAGGAACGTTGCGATCGCACTGCCGTATCCATACTTGAAGGACATGAAGGAACTGTTATACATATGGGTTGAGATGACATCTGTCGCATGCGCCGGACCGCCGCCTGTCATGACCATGACCAGATCGAAGGCCTGCAGGGAGCCGATAAACGCCAGGATAATCGATATTTTGAAGATCGGAACAATCAGCGGGAGGGTAATATAACGGTCCGCTTTGAAGCCGTCTGCTCCGTCAATTTTGGCCGCTTCATATAGCTCATCAGGAATATTCTGCACTCCGGTATACTGGATCAGCAGATGGTAGCCGAAGAACTGCCAGAGTGATACCAGATAAAGGGAATACATGGCGATGTTCGGCTCGGTGAGCCAATTGTGAGTCCAGCTGTCAAGACCCAGTGACACTAGCACGCCATTCAGCATGCCCCCCATGGAAGTAGGGTTGTAGATGGTCTTCCAGAGTTGTCCAATGATAACAACCGACAGGATCACCGGTGTGAAGTAGATCGACACCAGTGTATTAGCTTTTTTCAGATAACGGTTAAGCAGGATAGCCATTCCTAAGCAAAGTGGAATTTCCAGCATGGAAGCCACTGCATACAGCAGGGTTCTTCGTACGGAAGGCCAGAACACAGGATCATTGAAGAACATATCTTTGAAATTGCCTAAACCGATAAACTCCGCAGTAGTAAGACCGTCCCACTTCAATAAGCCCGTATATAATGATACCAGTATGGGAACAAACACAAGGCACACGTACAAGAGCAGACATGGCAGTATGAAGACGGCTATTGTGCGTGCTGGCACCTTAAGTACTTTCATCTTTCCCGCCTCCTAAACAAGCAGATTCTTTGTCTATTTACGATATTCACGATATTCACATTGAAAATCTTCATGATAAACTCGATGCGAAGAAGCCTGGATCAGCTTGCTTCGCATCGAGAAGGACAGCTTTACGGTTGCCTGTAGCGTATTGCTTATTGCTTATTTGTTGGCTTCAAATGCAGCCTGGTGCTCTTTCGCTACCGCAGCGGAATCCATTTTCTGAACGAACAGGTTCTGAATGCTGCTGAGGTGAACTTGAGCTGTTGCAGGGTTCATCGTGTTATCGAACGCCAGGTCGCCGCCTTTAACTTGGTTGAACAGGCCGGCAATGTTAACAGCCAGATCAGAGTAACCGGCAGCTTTGAGGTCGCCGTCTACCTTTTGACCGATACCTACAGCATTTTTCAGTTCAAACTGTTTCTTAGGATATTCGGAAGCGAAGTAGTTCAGGAAGTCTTTGGTTTCTTGCAGGTGTTCGCTGTTTGCAGATACGGCAAATGCGCTGCCTGGTGCAAGCATGAATTCGTTAGGATCGCCCTTGCCGTTCACTGTAGGGAATTGGAAGGCTCCAACTTTACCGGCTACAGGCGATGCGTCAATTGCGCCTGTTTCCCAAGATCCGATCGACCACATTGCCGCTTTACCTGTTTTGAAGATGTTACCGCCGGCATTGGCATCAATGGAAGTAGCTCCATCCGGGAATGCACCGGCTTGAACCAGTTGCTGGAATGCTTCTACAGCTTCTACGAATGCAGGATCTTCGAAGGTTTTCTTGCCGTCAAGCACATCCTGCAGGAATCCAGGGCCGCCGTTGGTGCGGAGCAGGATGTTCATGAACAGGAACGAGCCGGTCCAGGAATCTTTTTCACCGATAGCTAGTGGGGTAATTCCCTTATCTTTCAGGATTTTGACATCCTGGAGCAATTCTTCAAAGGTTGTCGGAGGAGCAGCAATTCCTGCTTGTGCGAACAGATCTTTGTTGTAGTACACGACTTCGATGTTGTTGCCGTCAGGAAGCGCATACACATTGTTGTCGAAGCTGTAGTAATCGAGCAGGCCTTCCTGATAAGTGTCTTTCAGGCCATTCTGATCGAGCATATCATTCAGTGGAGCGAACAATCCTGCATCTACGAAAGGCTTCATTTGTGCAGCCGGGTTAACGATGGTGATGTCCGGAACTTCTTTGGAAGCAGCCTGTGTTTTGAGCTTCACTTTCTGCTGGTCTGTGTTCAGCGTATCCAGTTCAATCTTCACATTCGGATGATCCTTCTGGTATTGCTCGGTCAGCTCGTTGATCATTTTGTAGGCCGGTGTTGCAGGGTCAGGATAGATATTCTGGAAGGTAATTGTTACTTTCTTGTCGCTTGGAGCAGTTGTTGCTGCGGCGTTTCCGCTATCTGTTGTGTTCGGTGCGGCGTTGTTTTTGGCGCCGTCATTTGCGTTGTTGTTCGAGTTACCGCATGCTGCAAGGCTTAACGCCATAACTGCGGTGAAAGCGATGGTAGCGGATTGCTTCATTTTTCTGTTGACCATTAATTGATGCCCCCTGTGTTCGTGATATGCTTATTATCATCCTGTGAAGCGCTTCCAACAAGGTGGGAACTACAGAATAAAGGTTTGTTTTTTCTAGGTATACTGCACTTAAGCAGCCTAATCGTCCAACCTTTTCTCTAACATCTGTTCATCGTCTTTAACATAGCTGCACTGTTCATAGGTTCTGGTTGCAGCAGTGTTGCTTCTACCTGTCAGTACCTTTATACTTTTCACTCCGCGTTCTCTAAAATTTTCTTCCAGGCAAGAAATAATGGCAATTGCAATTCCTTTTCTTCGAGCGGCTTCTTCTACGTAGAGTTCAGTAATTTCTCCATAGGGTTCATCATAACAAAATGAAGAAAAGCATTGAGCACAGCCAAAACCAACGATTCTACCATTTATCTCTGCTACGGCAATCAGTTCATTATGATTTATATTCAAATGTTCAATTATCTTAGCTGCGGGTCTTGGTGCACCACCGTTAAATTCCTGATTTAGTCTGGAAAGATCTTCAGCATCGGTTAAGGATGCCAGCCGTACATTTGCAACAGAATCCATCTTCGGTCACCCCTCCATTTCTATATCTAACCCCTAAAGTTTAACAACTCTAATTCTTGAAGAACTTCCTGTACATCACAGTTGGAATTTAGGATATTGATCATCTCTTCCGTAATGGGGAAATCATCGTAAATTTTTGCAACAACATCTAAGGATGGTGATAACTCAAAATAACCTATTGCAAATTCTACAAAATCCTCTGGTGTATGGAATATACAGCCCACTAAAAAATCAGAACCATCGCTTACACCTTTTGGAATCTCAACTTTTCCCTTGTGCCAGTTAGCTGTTTTTACGCCATACGGGCTTAATTCAGATTCATGATCGAAGCCTTTTATTATGGAGCCATCAGCGGAAAACAAAATAATTAGATGATCACCTGCTCCATTATCTATTTTCGCCATACAAACACCCTCGTCCCAATTTTGAACAAAGCTATGGTAACGAAGCCATTCATCTTGACAAATATCCACTCACTTCAACGTCTGCCCATAGCTAACCGGGGCTGCCGTCTCATACCGGCAACCTCGGTTAAATGATTGTTAAGCTATAGTTACCCCGTTATGGAGTTCAATGATTTTATCCTGTAATAACTAATCCCTTATTTCGGTATTTCTTTGAAAGCAGCCGTCGAGCAGGTTTTTTCCTTTATGATAATCTTTCATTAATTTTGATCAATATTTCCTTCAAGATTTGCTTCTCCTCCTCGGTAAGGACTTGAACGATTTCTTCCTCCACCCTTTGGAATGAGTCTTGAAAGTCTGCAATCAGTTCAATCGCTTTTGGCAATACATATATATTTTTTTGCCGTTCATTATTGGCCGGGATTTTGCGCTCGATGAACCCTTTTTGCTCTAGACCTTGAAGCATGCTTGTAATGCTGGCCCCACGTAGATGAAACCTATCGGCAAGGTCCTTTTGAATAATATGATTATTTTGGTTCTGGTAAATATAATCGATTACTTTTCCTTGTTGAGCGTTTAACCCCTGCTCTTTTATACTTTCGTCCGCTCTTTTCTTTAACTTAAGACCGATAATCTGAAACAAATCCAGATAAGGCGTATCCTTTCGGGATTCCATGATCTTCCCCCCTGTGATTGTTAGGAATCTAACTGTAAGCAAATAAACTATACAGTGATCCTATAGGCTTGTCAAAAGAATAATTAGATTATTGACAGTTAGTTAACTAATAGTTATACTTCGAATTGTTCAAATTACAAACACTTGGGAGGAATTCATATGGAGATGGATAGGGTCACACAAAATGCTGCGTTAGAACAAGTTACGGCAATTACAAATATACGTATTTTTGATGGAAATCAAATGATTGCGCCAAGACATATTGTCGTTAAGGGGGAGTCCATAATTTCAGTGGGCGGAGACCTTCCGGCTGGTGCAACGATTATCGATGGAGAAAATGCGACTCTAATGCCTGGTTTCATTGATGCACATGTCCACACTTCGATCGGCGGATTACGAGATGCACTAAAATTCGGCGTGACAACAGAACTCGAAATGAACGGCGATTTTACAAAAAGAGGGCGCGAGATTCAGTTAAAAAATGTGAATGACGTCGCAGACGTCCGTTCTGCTGGCACAGCGATCACCGCTCCGGGCGGACACCCAGATGAATTATTGCCAGATGGAGATGAAATACCGGAATTCATATTAAAGGAACTAGAGAAATTATCGGAGGAAGACCGGGAATCGATGTTGGCTGCATACGCTCACGATCACGAAGAAATACCGCAAGTGACAACGGTGGAAGAAGCGATTAAACATGTGCATACCCAAGTGGAGAATGGCGCCGACTATATTAAGATCATGATTGAAGAAGGAACGGTCATGGGTGCGCCTGGCCTGCCTGTACTAAGCGAGGAGATTCTAAAAACAGCCGTGACAGAAGCCCACAAGTTCGATAAGCTGGTCATCGCCCACGTATTGACGGCTCTTTCATCGCAAGAGGCCATCGATTTTGGAGTCGACGGTTTGGGCCACTTGTTTATCGACAGACCCGAGAATACGTCCGGGTTAGTAATGTCCATAGCGGCTTCAGGCGCTTTTGTTACACCGTGCTTGGTGTTGAATTCATCTATCCTTGGAAATCCGGCATCGGAATTGGCGAATGATCCGCGTGTTCATTCCAAGTTAAGTTCGGATTGGATCGATATCTTGAACTCAAGCTTCAATACGTTTCCGCAAGGCAATATGGAGAACAGCTTTAAAAATGTGATGGACCTTCACCGTGCCGGAGTTGATATTCTGGTAGGGACGGATGTCGCGCCGGTTCCTGTTCCGAATCTTGGCGGCCTTGCTCATGGAGCCAGCGTCCATCATGAAATGCAATTGCTGGTGAAGGCCGGGTTCACTCCGATAGAAGCGCTTCAGTCAGCTACCGCAAAACCGGCCCGTTGCTTTGGTCTTAACGATCGCGGTCGTATTGCCGAAGGCGCACGCGCTGACCTTATTTTAGTAACCGGTGATCCGACAACCAACATCTCGGATACCTTGTCGATCAAATCCGTGTGGTTCAAAGGTGTGCAACAACGATATTAATCAGAGCCGATATCCCCGTACTATGTCGTCAGAGCGATTACTTAGTGTAAACGAAATAATTACACGGCCGCCCTACAAACATATAAAACATTCTGATCGCTGGGTCCATGAATTTCATTGGAGCATCCCGTTGAAAGCAAGCATTACTTTTCGCCACTAATTATTCAAAAGAAGCAGCCGATCACGTTAGAATCGGCTGCTTCTTGTTATATATTACTATATCAATTATGCTGGCGGCTGCTTCCACTGTTTAATCACGCTGAGCAATCCCGGAACATCCAGCCCGTCGAGCGAAAAAGCTTTGCGCAGCAGATCATGCGGGATGAATTCATCGTATTTGCCGAGGTAAGGGGCTTCATCCGGTCCGAGCAGTGAAATAGCATCCGTAGCTGCAGCGGTTTCAGCAATGATCTCTTCCTCCAGCGTCTCTGCATCTGCCTTGCCGGCGACAACCATATAATAAGGTTCCATCGGTACGACGGACCGCAGACCGAGCGGTCCCTTCAGATTGTTCTTCAGCAGGCGCTCCAGCGTACGGAACTGCCGGCTGCCCGCCCATGGAAGGATGAACATGGAGTCTCCTCCGGCAGGCAGGACAGAACGCGTCAAGAGTCCGCTCTCTTTGGCAAGCCTGCGGGCCCGCTCCAGTCTGGTGGCCGCGCTTGGCGCAAGATACGGATATAAGGCTGCCGATCCCAGCACTTCGCGGATCTTCGTCATGATCCGGGTGTGGACATCCCCTCCGGCTCCAAGCCATAAGGTGTCTACCTTGCCGCGTGATCCTTTGACATAGACCGCCTTGTGGCGGTTGTCCACCTCTTCCACCTTCCACAGCTTGCCGGCCAGGGTGAAGCAGTAGCCCGGAGGCGGCACTGTAGTAATTGAACCGATTTCCTCGGTGCCATTATAGACAACATGCTCTTCATCGTCTTTGAATACCGCATAGAAACGGAAGTTGTTGACGATCTTCTCCCCCGCCATGCCGATCAGCAGACTGCCCTCATCCATCTTCTCAATATGGCCCATGCCCTGCATGTATTCCATGAAGGCGTCATAATCAGCGGGATCAATACTGCGGAAGGACGGCAGGCTCAGCACCGCCTCCTTCAGATCCTCCGGCTCCGCCTCTCCCATGCTCTTGAGGATGCTCATCGTCTGATGATAGAGCAGCCCGACCGGCAGCTGGCGCACGACCAGCGGCTCTACCCATTTCTCGCGCACGTACAGCTCGATTACGGCAATGGCCCGCAGCAGCGTCCACGGCATCCGCGCAGGCAGCTGCGCCTCCTCGTCCTCCTCCTCGGGCGTGACGAAGATCATCTCGGAGGCGGCGTCCCCGCGCCTGCCCGAGCGGCCCAGCCGCTGCACGAAGCTCGCGCAGCTGTAAGGCGCGCCGAGCTGCAGCACCCGCTCCAGCTCGCCCAGGTCAATCCCCAGCTCCAGCGTCAGCGTCGCTGCAGCCACAGCCGGCCCCGCACCCTGGCGGAGCGCGGCCTCTGTCTCCTCGCGCAGCATCGCGGAGATGCTTCCATGATGCACATGGAAGACATCCCGCTCACCGCGCTTAGCGGCAATGCGCCGCATCTCCAGAATCGCCTCCTCGGCGTCCGTGCGGCTGTTCGTGAAGATCAAAGCCTTCTTCACATGCGTATGGTCGTAGATGAAGCCGTAATAAGCCTGTCGCGCCCGCTCCAGATGTTCGGCTTCTTCCTCATTCCGCGCATCCGGGAAAGAAAAGTGCTCCACGCTCAGGCGCAGCTTGCGCCCGCCCTGCGGTGCACTGACCTCCACGCTCTCCCGCGTGCCCGCCGCCAGCCACTCCGTGACGGAGGCGTAGTCGCTCAGCGTTGCGGACAGACCCACCCGCCGCGGATGACAGCCGGCCATCCGCGAGATCCGGGCCAGCTGGCTCAGCACCTGAATGCCGCGGTCCGCCCCCATGAAGGCATGCACTTCATCGATTACGATGAAGCGCAGATCATGGAATAGCGCCGGGATGGCATTCGGGCGGTTCATCAGCAGACCTTCCAGCGATTCCGGTGTAATCTGCAGCACCCCGGAAGGGTTCTGCATCAGCTTCGTCTTATCCGCCTGCGGCACATCGCCATGCCAGTGCCAGACCGGAATATTCCCTTCGCGGAGCAAATCATTTAACCGGGTGAACTGATCGTTGATCAGCGCCTTCAGCGGAGCGATATACAGAATACCTACAGATGCGGACGGACGCTCATACAGCTCCGTAAGCGCGGGGAAAAAAGCCGCCTCTGTCTTGCCCGAAGCGGTTCCGGAAGCGATAAGCAGATGATGCGGTGTGTCAAACAGCACCCGGCAAGCATCTACCTGGGCCTCACGCAGCGTATCCCAGCGGTTCTTGTAGATGAATTCTTTAATGAACGGAGCCAGCCGGTAGAAAGGGTTATCACTCATAGGTCAAACTCCGCCAGGAATCCGTCCAGTTCATTCTGCCCGGTCTCGGCAGGCCGCGGAGTCCGCTCCCCGACCAGCTTCTCGAACGACATTTCCGGATGCTGGTTCAGCGTATGCAGCAGATCCATGAAGTCGCGCACGACCTCACGCGCGGTAAGCAGCTCATCTGCACCCAGCCGGTTCACAGCCTCTTCCATGAAATGCACCAGCTGCTCCTGCGTCAGTCTGGCTTCATACCCGTAGTGTAGCGCGTGAATGTCCCGCAGCTTCTGTAGCAGAATCAGAATCTCCTCATGGGAGAGCATGTCCAGCGCAATGATCGGTCCGGTGAAGTTATTCAGTCCGGCACCGGCATACCGCCCGGCTACCAGCCTGGAACGGAGTGCCTCATAGCTGAATAAGCCGCGCCGATGGTCTTCAACGAACTGCGGTGTGCCGCCGACGAAGATCCCCAGCCGTTCTGCCTTGCCCTGCATCGTATCGTTGAACATGGTCAGCAGTTTCTCATAATTGCTCTGGCGGGAGATGCTGTTGGTTATCTTGTAGAGGTTGACTCCCTCATCGATGAACAGCAGCAACCCCTTATAGCCGATGGCCCCGGTGAATTCCGCCCATAGCTTCATATAATCATACCAGTTGTCGTCATCGATAATAACGCCCACACCCAGCGCCTTGCGCGCTTCCGTGCGGGTCGCGAACTCGCCGCGCAGCCAGCGCAGCGAATCCTGCTTCAGTGCGTCATCAGCCAGCTTATGCCCGTTCCAGTAAGAGGCCAGCACCTTCGCGAAGTCGAAGCCATGCACAAGCCCGCGCATCTCGGAGGCAACCGCATAGATCCGCTGCTCCACTTCTTCACCAAGCTCCAGCGCATCCGGCCCATAGCCCTTCTCTTGCATGACGGCCTGCTGCAGAGACATAATCCACTTCTGCAGCATAATCTCCAGTGCCCCGCCATCGGGGCGCGTCCGGGTTGACAGATGGCTCATCAGCTCGCGGTAGGTGGCAAGCCCCTGCCCCTTCGTACCGACAAGCCGCCGCTCCGGCGACAAGTCCGCATCCGCGACCACGAAGTCCCGGTCCATCGCGTAATTGCGGATAATCTGCAGCAGAAAGCTTTTGCCGCTGCCGAATTTGCCCGTAATCAGCTTGAAGGCGGCTCCGCCCTCGGCGATATTATCCATATCGCGGAGAATGGCTTCAACCTCCGGCCGGCGGCCGACGGCAATATATTCAAGACCGATACGCGGCACAACTCCCGCCGTCAAAGAGTTGACAAGCGCCGTGGTCATCCGCTTCGGTATTTTGAGTGGGTTCATTCCTGATTTCACCTCTTTATAAAGTGCAGCATGGATATACATTCTTCGGTCAGCTCTTCACCGTCGATGACGAGATCCCCCAGACTATCCATAGCAAGTTCATTAATCTCATCAAACAGCAGCTCTGCCATGGTCCCGCCGCCCGCTGCCAGCCGGTTCACCTTCACCAGGCCGTCTTCCTCTGCCAGCGCAAGCAGCACATCCCGCTGCAGCAGACTCAGTTCAGAAGCGAAGGACGTCCAGCTGTCCGCTTCGCCATCAATAATTGGCAGCGGAGAATCTGCTTGTCCTCGCACAGCAGGTTCTTCAACAATAATGTCCAGCTTCTCTTCGTCACTTTCTCTAACCGCTGGCTCTTCTTCACCCGCTGTCTCCTGTTCCCAATCCGTTTCATCATCCTTCTCCAGCGCTTCCTCCACCGTGAGCAGCGAACGCACCACCTCGGAGTCATTCTTCAGCTGTTCCAGCTTCCGCTGATCAATCACAACTGCCGGACCCTTCTCCTCCTGCTCCGCCTTGCGGAATTCACGCTGCAGGAACTTGGTCACCAAGTCCTCCATGTCGGCATCAACTTTGACATCCTTGAGCCGTCCGCGATAACCCATAAGTGCCCGCAGCTTGTTCTCGGTCAGCCGGAATAAGCGTGTAATCAGACTGCGCAGCGGCGGCGATTTGCTGATTCGTACGACAGGTATAAGAACAGAGTAGCCATAGAGTGAGATATCATATACTGCGCTGCGGAACAAATACCGCTCACGGACAACCGGCGGACCGGGCGGGAACATCGTGATCAGATTCGAGCCGTGCTTCCGCGCGACATACGTATCAATTAGTGCCACTACTTGGGGGATGTACTTTTCCGCAGCAGCTTTTCCTTCACCTGTATAAAATTTCGATTTGCTGATATCATAATCCGACATCACACTCAGCACCTCGATGCTAAGCTGCTCCGGGGCAGCAGACAGGCAGCGGACAAGCTCAAGCTCAGCCAAGTCCCCGGCAAGCCCGCGTGTACGGATCACAATCTCCGAGAGCGGGATATCAAGCTTATGCACGAATGAGAAATCCGCAATCCATCCGCCAAGGTATTGATCCAGACGTTTATACATGTCACGGTAGGCTTCCCAGAGCAAGCCGAGCTGACGGCATCCATCCTGCGGCTCATCCCAGCCCACACCGTTAATCAGCTCATATATATGCAGAAAAATATAGGAGAGGTCGGTCTTAGGGTGTCTCCCTTGCCGGACTTCATCCCGCCAGAAGAAATACCACCGGCTCTGCGCACCTGTCATATGGCCGTAAGTCGGCCAATAGCTCTTAAAGGGAACAAATAAAGCCGCAGGCTCCTTATGATCCGCAAGTTCCCGGGCCCGCTGGACAAACTGGCTCTCCGTAGTGGTTACCGGCTCCTGTGTCTCTTCCATATCCCATAGCTGGAGCTGTACTGTATCATATTGGGACGTTTTCTTCTTGCCCGGACCTTCCGGAGGCTTCGGTATAACCGCTTCTGCAGAACTCCGCGGCGGAATTGCCATATTCTGCTCCGTGCTCTCCCAGACCAGCTCCGTGAAATGCAGGCCCTGCCTGTCTTTAGCCATACTTACCCGCTCCATTAGTGTGCCATAATAATTTTTACCATTATACCATATGCCTTATGAGGTGATGCAGCGGTCTCCAGTCCTGTACTAGGGGCATCAAATGGAGCTATTCTTGCTCAAGCCGTTCCGTCAAAAGGTAAGCCGGACTGAAAAACCGCTACTTGGAACAAATCAAGCAAGTTCGGCAGGCGTAAACATATCCATGCTGGCGTATATTTCAAAAAAGACCTTGAGAGACTGGCCCCTCAAGATCCTAGATTAGAGTGTCTGTCACCGCACATTGCCGGACAATGAGAACGTTCGTTTGTGTCTTCCTTAAGAATATACTATATTCACCCTATGGGCTGCAATAGCGGAGGCTTCCCTCCAGCCGCTATGCGGGTGGTTTTTTGTATTGCGCATTTCACGCACTCAACTGGCTAAAGCCACAACAAAGGCCAGCCGGAAGCTCCGGCTGGCCTTGTTGGAGTATAACTCCTGATGGTTTTTCCAATTATTCTTAGAGCAGCTCTGTGCCCTTCGTTTCCTTCCCCAGGAACAGCACGGCCAGCGCACCAATAATAATCGTTACGAAGAACAGCATGAAGATTGTGCTGATCGCGACCGAATTCCCCACCATCACGCCGACCAGTGTAGGTGCAATAATACCCCCGATCCGGCCGAACGAGGTTGCCAGTCCTGCACCTGTTGAACGGATGGTAGTCGGATACAGCTCCGGTGTATAAGCATACATCCCGCCCCATGCCCCCAGGTTGAAGAAGGACAGGCAGATCCCGGCGGCCATCAACATGCCTTCGGTCGTGGAATTTCCGAACCAGGCGGCGCTGACAGCTGTCAGCAGCAGATAGATCACGAGCACGAACTTCCGGCCGAATTTCTCGATGAAATAAGCGGCGGTGAAATATCCCGGAAGCTGGGCGAGCGTCATGATCAGCACATACTCGAAGCTTTTGACCAGACTGAAGCCCTTAAGCACCATAACTGTCGGCAGCCACAAGAACATACCGTAGTAGGAGAAAACAACCGTAAACCACAGAATCCACAGCATAATCGTCGAACGGCGGTATTCCGCAGACCAGACTGCCGTAATCCGGTTCCGCAGGGATACCGGAGCCTTCTTGATCTCGGCGAATTTCGGCGAGTCATCAATTGCCTTACGCAGGTAGAGCGCATAGAGCGCCGGTACTGCACCAATCGCGAAGGCAATCCGCCAGCCGTAATCCGGAATAACGAAATAAGCGATCAGCGCGGACAGAATCCAGCCAAGCGCCCAGAAGCTCTCCAGCAGTACGACGGCCCGTCCTCTTTCTTTGACCGGCATGCTCTCGGACACCAGTGTCGAGGCAACCGGCAATTCACCGCCCAGCCCGAAGCCGGCAATGAAGCGCAGCACGCACAGCATTACATACCCTGCGGCGAATGCCGACAGGCCGCTTGCTATGGAGAAGATCAGCAGCGTCCACAGCAGTACGGATTTGCGGCCGAACCGGTCCGCGAGAATCCCGGCTGCAGCCGCTCCCACCGCCATACCCACCGAGTTAATACTGGTTAAATATCCGATCTTCTCCGGTCCCAGCGACCATTCCTTGGCCAGCGCAGCCACCACAAAAGATATCATCCCCACATCCATCGCATCGAACATCCAGCTGAGTCCTGCACTGAAGAGCAGTTTTCTTTGCTTCGGATTCTGCAGCAGCGACATTTGATTCATCATAACAAGCACCCTCTTCCCTGATTCCCGCTAAGTCTCGGAGTAAGACTAGTTTCACTTACACATTCTAGAATCGGACGGTTCAAAAATCAAGGAATAACACCGCATTGAAATATTGCCGGGCCATCGCCTGAAAATAACAGGTCTGAACCGATATGGCCGCGATCAGGAGCATATTCTGCACGGCATCCCGTTGTGATCTGGTCAGATGGCTGAGCCGCTTCATCATTCCGTCCATCGCCGATTTGAGCGCACTGTCGGATTTCAGCAAATACTCTTTGGGGTTACCAGGCTGAGCCTGCCCCTGCACCGGCATCGGGGAGCGGGTCTTGATCTCCTCGAACAGCTCTGCATACCCGTGATACAGCTGTGCCGGCTCGACCAGGTCGTCATCATCACGCTCAGGCGCCAGGAACAGCATACGGAAGAGCTGGCGGATGCTCTCGAAATCGAGTGCAGCCTTGAGATCATCAATTATAAATAGAAGCGCAGCCTGATTAATGGAATACTTCTTCCCTTCACGCGGCGCCCCGAGATATTCCTTGAAGTCACGCTTTACCCAGTTCTGCATAGCCGTAACAGATAATGTGGAATACTCAATCAGACTGCCGAGCGAGGCGATTTCACCAAGGGATAACCCTTTGATGCCGCTGCCTTTGATCAATTTCTGCAGGATCGGGGGAATATCCGTAGAGAGAAAAGCCGGCAGTGACGTCCCCTCCCGCACCTCTTCACGGTGGAACTTGGTCCAGGCTTCCTGCAGAATATGGAGCGGCTTCCGCTCCGAGTTTTCGCTTAGAGACAGTAATAGTCCGGACATCTCTATCCGGCTAAGTGTAAATGCTTCCATAGATGGCAACCCTCCACCATTTGATATTTCATTGAAAAGTTCGTACAATAGGTTCATATGAACTCATAATATGAGTATAACCTATTTTAGGGACGAAAGGGATGGTAAAGATTATATGGGTATAGGACTTAGTTTGACGCTCGTGGCAATTTTGATTATTTTAACCGCATTTTTTGTAGCAACGGAGTTTGCAGTAGTGAGATTAAGAGGAAGCCAGGTCAGCCAGATGGTACTCGACGGGAAGAAGAATGCGCTAGCGGTACAGCGGGTATCTGCTAACCTCGATGGATATCTGTCTGCTTGTCAGCTTGGAATCACCATTACTGCACTCGGGATCGGGGCGTTGGCAGAGCCTGCATTTGAGCAGCTGCTGATACCATTGTTCGACCTGACGAACCTGAGCCACAGCGTTAGTGAGCCTATTGCTTTTGCACTGGCCTTCATTATCGCCACATTCCTGCATGTCGTTGTCGGTGAACTTGCACCGAAGACGGCCGCTATAAACATTCCGGAGAAAATCGGTCAGATTACCGCACCGCTGATTATTTGGTTCTACAGAGTATTGTACCCTTTGATTTGGATCATGAACGGTTCCGCCAACCTGCTCGTCCGTATGTTCGGAATGAAGCCGGCCAGTGAACATGGCGATGCCCACAGTGAAGACGAGATCCGCCTGATCTTGTCCGAGAGCTATGAGAGCGGCAAAATCAACAAAGCGGAATACGGTTATGTGAACCGGATCTTCACCTTTGATGAAATGCTGGCCAAAGAAATCATGGTTCCCCGGACAGATATGGTATGTCTGTTCACCGACCACTCGCTGCTGGAGAATATCTCTATTATCCGCAAGGAGCAGTATACGCGTTTCCCTGTAGCAGACGGAAGCAAAGACAATATCATCGGTATGATTAATACCAAGCAGCTGTACCTGCAATATGACAACAACCCTGATTTTGATTTCAAAAGCCTGATTCTGCCGATTCTTACCGTATCGGAAGTAACGCCGGTGAAGACGCTGCTGACCCGTATGCAGAAGGAGCGCGTGCATATCGCCCTGCTGCTGGATGAATACGGCGGAACCTCCGGCCTCATTACGATCGAAGACATCTTGGAAGAGATTGTCGGTGAGATCCGAGACGAATTCGACGGGGACGAACGCAGAAATGTAGAGAAGCTGAGCGAGACCCATTATCTGTTTGACGGCAATGTGTCTCTGCTGGAGATCAAAGATCTTACAGGTCTTGATTTCCACGACGACGAAGTGACTACGATCGGCGGATGGCTGTACAGTCACCTGGAAGAGCCGGTTGTCGGCAAAAGCCATGTGTATGAGCATGTCACTCTGACTGTGCGTGAGATGAACCGCCACCGTATCCGTAAGGTTGAGATCAAGATTGATCTTCCGGTCACCGAAGATGCCGCAGTACACAGCGACTAAAGCGGATAGATACGCTGCAGTAATACAGAAAGGCGCTTCCCAGGGGAAGCGCCTTTCTTGCATACTTTGGTGAGTACTAACGTAATCACGCCTATAATTAATACCATTAACTATATAGAGGCGGGGTTAAATATTTTACTCATATAATATTCGTCTACCCATTCCCCATCCACCAGCAGCGACTTTTTCTTCACGCCTTCAATCTCAAAACCATACCTCGTATACAGCGCAACAGCCCGCTCATTATGCTTCATTACCGTAAGCTCCAGACGCACAATGCCGCTCCGGTTCGCCCACAAGTCCATCTCATGGAACAATGCGCTGCCGATTCCCATGCCCTGATATTGCTTCAGGATGCCGATGACTATATAGGCACTGTGTTTATTGCGGCTGACGCTTCCTCCCCTGACTGACAGGTATCCCGCCAGCTCACCGTCAGCTTCGGCTCCGATCAGGATAGAGGTTTGAGCATTCCCGAAGCTTGCGATCATTTCTTCCACCTGCGGAATTCCGGTCTGCCTCTCTCCGGGTGCAAGCAGCATATACGAAGTTTCCTGATCCAGCCGGTGCTGCAGACTTAAGAGTGCGGCGGCGTCTTCAGGAATCAGTTCCCTCAGTATGATATCCATTACATTCCTCCTGCATTTAGACCGGTATGTATTTTTTGAAAAGCTTGCTTCCCTCTCCGTCGTACCCCAGGCGCTCGTAGAAGCGGTGGGCATCCGTGCGGCAGCTCTTGCTGGACAGCATTACCTTAAGGGCGCCTCTGGCCGCTGCTGCCTCTTCTGCGAATTGCATCAGTGAGGCTCCAATTCCCTTGCCGCGCAGCTGCGGGTCAGTTACAACACGCTCTATGACTCCGAACGGGCGGTCACCGCTAAGCGCATCCATGCACAAGTGCAGATGTAACGTACCCGCTACCTCCCCGTATTCTTCGTATACGATCAGCAGGCTGTCCGGATTATTGGCAATTTGGCTGATTCTTTGCGGCGATACTTGGATATCCGTGTGCTCCGGCAGCAGAATCCGGTACAGCTTCTCTAAGCCGTAGGCATCCTCCGGTGTGGCTTCTCTTATCATTCGCAATACTCCCTGTATTATAATTAACAACATTAATCAATATAGTTAATGCAATTAATTAGTTGGTTGAACGGCAAATCATCAGCACATTCCCGTCCGGATCTTTGAAATTAAACCAGTGATCATGTTCAATATCTGTGAGAATTTCAGCTCCGGTAGCTTTGACATAATCATAGGCAGCATCAATGTCGTCGGTAAGCAGATGGAAGGAAGGCACCTTCAGCACAGCCTCAGCTGTAAAAATTCTGCTGTCGAGCACGATTCCCGGACCCTGCATCGGCACGTCATACAGATGCCCGAACAAAATTTCACCGTCTAGCGGCAGTCCAAGCAAGCTGCAATACCAGTTTTTGGACCTTTCGATATCACTAACCGGGATGAAGACAGCGCCAACCTGATTCCGTATGGGACTTGTCACAGCAAGTAGAGCCTCCTCTAAAAGTACAGTAGTAGGTGGAGCCTTTAATCATTTCGATAAAATATGTCAATTTCCTGCCTCTTTGGTGACGGGAATATAAGTTATGCTATAATCTTGTCAGATCCTATCCAGATGTCAGGAGAATGAGACTTGGCTAACCTATCCTTTGGGTATCTCAGGCTGACGCCGCCCAAAATACTATCACTGGGCTTTGCAATACTAATCGCGGCCGGCACCCTGCTTCTGTGTCTCCCTGCTGCTTCTACTGGCGGAAGAATCTCTTTCATTGATGCACTGTTCATGGCAACCTCAGCGACCTGTGTAACCGGACTTGCTGTCATCGACACAGGAACGCAGCTGACGGCTTTTGGACAGATTGTACTGCTCGTGCTATTCCAGTTCGGCGGTCTCGGGTTCGTTACGATGGCGACGCTGATCACGCTGGTGCTGAACAAGCGGATCTCACTGAAGGAGCGCCTGCTGCTGCAGGAATCCATGAATCAGAATTCCATGCAGGGAATTGTGAAGCTGATCCGCCGGGTGCTGATCTACTCGCTGGTGATTCAGCTGACCGGGGCCATTCTTCTTGCCGCAAGATTTATGATGGACATGCCTTTTGGCAAAGCAGCGTATTACGGAGTATTCCATAGTATATCCATCTTCAACAATGCCGGATTTGATCTGTTCGGGGATGTTCACGGGCCCTTCAGCGGTTTAACCCGCTATGTCGAAGATCCGATTGTGAATATTACCTCCATGCTGCTGATCTTCCTCGGCGGTATCGGCTTTATTGTATTATCTGATGTAATCGACTTTCCGAAACGTAAGCGGCTGACTCTTCATTCCAAGGTAGTCCTTACCACTTCTGCTGCTCTCATTGTGATTGGCGCGGCTATTTTCTTCTGGCTGGAGCTGAATTCCACGCTGAAGCCGCTGCATGCCGGAGGCAAGATAATGGCTTCCTTCCTGCAGGCGATTACGCCACGCTCTGGTGGGGTGACAACGATCGAGATCCCGCTGCTCCGTGAATCCACGCAATTCCTGATGATTCTGCTGATGTTTATCGGAGCAGCTCCCGGCTCCACCGGCGGCGGAATTAAGATTACCACCTTTGCGATTCTGGCCAGCACAGCCTATGCCAAGCTTCGGGGCAAAGAGGATATCGTGATGTTCCGCCACCGGATCTCGAAGGAGAATGTCTACAGGGCGATTACAATGACTCTGCTGTCACTGATGCTGGTGGTCATCTCGACCATGCTGCTGTCCGTGACGGAAAGTGCGGATTTTCTGACCGTGCTGTTCGAGGCAGTCTCCGCTTTCGGTACTTCCGGTATAACAATGGGACTGACTACAGAGCTGACAACAATCGGTAAGGTGCTGGTGATCATTCTGATGTTTGTCGGCCGGACAGGACCACTTACACTTGCTTATGCACTCAAACCGAAGAATAGTAAGGAACTCTACCGGTACCCTGAAGGCAATATTACCATCGGCTAAACTCTGCGTTACCTTTGAAATGTGAAATGCGACCCTGTGCGGCAAGATTATTCTGCCGGAACGGAGTCGCATTTTTTAATAACAGCTTGTACATAGAAAGTCTATTGTATGACAAGGCTATCCGGAAAGGGTCTAGGCTTCCTCTTCCGGAATCTCCTGAGTGTCGAGTGCCGCGTCCAGCAGCTGATTGTATACATCGTCATCATTCTCCAGCAGGGCATCCACCTCAAGGAACTGCTCTTCACTTCCCGGTTCACCGGCGAAGCTCAGGCTGTAATCCCATTCGGTTCCCCGTGAACTGAAGAAAGTGATCTCATAAGGGGAGCTGTGATTCTCCAGTGTAAACACCGTTCTCCCGACAAAACTTCTATCCTCTACGCGTTTCATTTCTGCTTTGGTGATTTCTAGGTTCATACTCTTTCCTTCCTTTCATCTGATCATGCCCACAATATTCAGTATAACATTGATATGTAAGCAATTCCTTTCCTTTTGCGCTGTAATTGACTTTTTTCATCCGGCGGTTAATAATTTAGTACAATGCTTATTCCGAGCTAAAATTATGGTAATGGAGGAAATCGCAATGACTCAAACAGAGCTTCAATCCAAGCTAAGTAAATATGCTGATCTGGCTGTGCAGATCGGTGTAAATGTTCAGCCGGGGCAAATCCTGGTCGTGAATGCTCCGATTTCCGCAGCCGAGTTCGTCCACCTGATTACCGCCAAAGCATATGCCATCGGCGCAAGCCAGGTCAAGGTTAACTGGAGTGACGAGTTCATTACGCGCCAGCAGTTCGAGCATGCTGCACCTGAAGTGTTCACCAAGGCTCCAACCTGGTTCGCGGGTGAAGTGACCGAATTCGCCGAGAACGGTGCTGCATTTCTGAACGTTATTGCCGAGAATCCGGACGCGCTCAAAGGCATTGATCCTGAGCGGATTGCCAACTTCCAGAAGACCCGGGGGGCTGCACTTACGAAATACCGCGAAATGCAGATGTCCGATAAAGTCAGCTGGAGCATTGTAGCCATCCCGTCCCAGCCTTGGGCTGACAAGGTGTTTCCTGACGTTCCTGCCGAAGAGCGCGTAGACAAACTCTGGGAAGCGATCTTCCACACTGTACGCCTGGACCGCGAAGACCCTGTAGCCGCCTGGCAGGAGCATCTGGATACGCTGGAGCAGAAAGCGGATGTTCTCAATGCAAAGAAATACAAAAGCCTGCATTACATAGCACCTGGAACCGACCTTAGTATTGAGCTGCCTGAAGGCCATCTATGGGCGCAGGGCGACAGCATCAATGCTAAAGGTCATTCTTTTGTCGCCAACATGCCAACTGAAGAAGTGTTCACGGCTCCGAAGAAAACCGGCGTTAACGGCACTGTCAGAAGCACGAAGCCGCTCAGCTACGGCGGAAATATTATTGACGGCTTCTCGATTACCTTTGAACAGGGCCGGATTATCAGCGTGAGCGCCGAGCAAGGCCAGGAAGCCCTGGAATATCTGATCAGTCTGGATGAAGGCGCCAAGTATCTGGGTGAAGTCGCACTCGTGCCGCACAACTCGCCGATCTCCGACTCCAACATCCTTTACTTCAACACCTTGTTTGACGAGAATGCGTCCAACCATCTGGCGATCGGTACTGCATATGCCTTCTGCCTCGAAGGCGGCAAAGAAATGAACCAGGATGAGCTGATCGCCCATGGTCTCAACACCAGCGTAACCCATGTCGATTTCATGATCGGTTCAGCAGAGATGGATATTTATGGTATTACTGCTGACGGTACGCGTGAGCCTGTATTCCTGAAGGGCAACTGGGCATTCTAATGCCTTTTCTACTCCATATTACAAAATAGAATATAGTGAAAGGAGCTGAAATCATGCTGGATTTCAAGCAAAAGCTCGAAAATTACGCCCTGCTCGCTGTAAAGATCGGAGTCAACATTCAGCCCGGTCAAACGCTTGTAGTCAATGCGGATATCGTCTCCGCAGAGCTGGTACGGCTCATTGTACGCCAAGCCTATGAAGCAGGAGCGAAGCTGGTAAAGGTTAATTATACCGATGAATTCGTTACACGGACACGTTATGATCTTGCTCCATCCGAGAGCTTCCTCGAGCCGCCCAAGTGGCAGGCGGATGAGCTGGAGGATCTCGCGCGTAATGGCGCTGCGTTCCTGACCATTATCTCGGCTAATCCGGACTTGCTAAGCGGGGTAGAACCAAGCCGGATCTCTGATAACCAGAAGACCGCCGGCCAGGCCATGGCTCCTTACCGGGAGATGATGATGGCTAACCATGTCAGCTGGAGCGGCATCGCCTTCCCTTCTCCTTCATGGGCCGCCAAGGTATTCCCGGACGCAGCGCCTGAGCAGCAGATTGAACTGCTATGGGATGCAATCTTCAAAGCTGTGCGCGCAGACCAGGAGAACCCCGTTGCAGCCTGGAGCAGCCATCTGGGCGGCCTCAAGCAGCGCTGCGATCTGCTGAACGCCAAGAAGTACCGCAAGCTTCACTACACAGCACCGGGAACCGATCTGACGATCGAGCTGCCTGAAGGCCATATCTGGTGTCAGGCCGGTGCGGTGAACAGCCGCGGTATGTCCTTCCTGGCCAACATTCCGACCGAGGAAGTGTTCACAGCCCCGCTGAAGTCCGGTGCTAACGGCAAGGTCAGCAGCACCAAGCCGCTTAGCTACGGCGGCAACATAATCGACCGTTTCACCTTGACCCTGGAGAACGGCAAGGTCACAGACTTTACCGCAGAGGTCGGCCAGGAGGCCTTGGCTTCCCTGCTGGCTATGGATGAAGGGGCGGCCTACTTCGGCGAAGTGGCTCTAGTGCCTTTCCACTCTCCGATCTCGGAGAGCGGCATTCTCTACTACACCACGCTGTATGACGAGAATGCTTCCTGTCACCTAGCGCTGGGTGCTGCTTATGCTTTCACGCTGCAGGACGGCATTAATATGACGAAGGAACAGCTCACTGAAAGAGGCATGAACCAGAGTCTGACACATGTAGACTTTATGATGGGCTCCCCGGAGATGAGCATCGACGGAATTGCCGATGACGGCTCTGTTGACCCTATCTTCCGTAACGGAGATTGGGCTTAAGCTTTTGTTTGTAGATTGTAGCTTGAGGATAGTATCTAGAGGATTGTAGCTTGAAGATTGTGGTTTGACGTTTGTTAATGAATTGTGGCCCCGCCGTTCCCCTTATGGGAGAATGGCGGGGTCATTTTGTATAAGAGAGCTATGGAGTTAGTGTATCGAGAATTTTCCGACTCAGATTCCGCTAAGTAACCTTGGCAGGGTGTGCTCCCATCGTACAGCTTGGAAATAGAATCGTTAGTTTCCTGCTTGTTCATTCCTCCAATAGCCCAAATTTGAAGATTAGTTCAAAGAATATTCACAATATTGTTGAATTTAATTCACAAATATGTCACAATACAATTAAGGATGGTATTTACAAGTTCCGCATCCAAAGTTACCTCGAAGCTTCTGATGCCAGAATTGCGAAGTGATGCTGGAAGTTTATGCTTACCAAACACTTAGGAGGGAATCCTGATGAAAGAATCTTTTAACCAAGAAGTGGATTCGACTGAACCGGAACGTCTGGAAGTCCAGGCCCCCAAAGACTTAAGTATCGTAGCCTCCGATGCAATCAAGTACACAGCCTACATCATGCTGCTGTTCGGGTTCTTGTACTTTTTGATTGCATACCTCGCCCCTATGCTATAAGGCTGCTTCAATATATACGCTTCCCCGTAAGCGCTTACGGCCGGTCTGTTCCTAAGGGAAATGGATTAGCCGTTTTATTTTGCAGATAGGGGTTCTAGAAACAGCCTCTCTAATTTGGCAACTACGGCTATACAAAAAAAGTAGCCCCCGCTAATCTCGAGGACTACCATAATATGCTTATTTCCAGCCTAACGCTTTGCTGATCCAGGCTATCGCTTCCGGCGTCCAGCTCCCGTCCATTCTCGAACGCAGCCACGCCACCGCCTCTTCTCTCGTTCCTTCAAAAAATTCAATTCCCGCTTCGTTCATCCAGTGGCCCGAGGTTTCAAAAGAGGTACTGTTCCACCCGTTCGGCTCACCGTCCGCATTCAGCCGTTGCTTAACTCCGGAGATTACAATATCCAGAGTGCCCTGAAGCTCGGTTACGGCGTTGTCAAAAGCCGTTTTCTTCTCTTTGGCCTTCATATCAGCCATAGAACGGAGCTGGCGTGTCTCTATGCCTTCATGCTCCCGGATAATCTGCAATAACGTTAGCGCTTCTCTGGTTGCAAGACCGCTGTCATACCGCTCCTCCAGGGAACGCGGACTTCCTGCTGCCGCCAGATAAGCGGGAAGCCACTCACGGGATACCAGAACGGCTTTTTTCTTGATAAACTTTCCATAACCGGCCAATCCTTCTCCCGGAAATCTCACCCGCCAGCCCCAGGGGTCCAGCTCGGAACCGGTATGCCAGTTCTCCGCCAGGGTCAGCCCGTTTACAGAAGGATGCCCAGGGATCAACGGGGCCAGCGGTACGATCCCCAGCTTGGCCACAACCTCAGCCATCTCCTCAAATGTTGTAATACTCTCTAGGCTTTCTACACTACCCACTCATTCCGCCTCCTCGATGTAAATTCATTCAAGCTCATCTGCTCCCTCACCCATGCAGCGGATTCCGGCAATATAAGCGCGGATCAGCCGCGTAAGACTGACATTCAAGTCCAGCGGCATTCCGAAGCCGCCTTGATTCTCAAGGGCAGAGAACCCGTGCAGTATGCTGCGCAATCCCCGGACGGCGTGCAGGTTCCCTTCCTCATCCAGCCCAAAGCAGGACAGGACTTGAATAATCAGTGACAGGACCTTCCCGCCCGCAGCCTCCAGTGCGGTATCTCCCTGCTCAGGTGCTCTCAATGTTGTTTCGTACAGCCCCGGATGTTGTCTGGCAAATCCGATGTAAGCCTGACTCAGCGCATGAACGGCCTGTTCGCCCCGTGCGCCTTCCGCTGCCGCTGACATGGCGTCATAGAGCTGCTCCAGCCCGTGAATCGCCAGCAGTGTCCGCAGACCCGCGAGTCCGTTAATGTGATTATACAACGACGGCGGGCGAACGCCCAGCTTGGCCGCCAGTGCAGCCAGCGTCACCTCCTGAACACCCTGTTCATCAGCCAGCTCTGCTGCTGCCAGCACCAGAGTATATGTGTCCAAACCGGCTCTAGCCATGCACCTTCCCTCCATTCACCAATACCCTGCCCGCCTCTGCTGCCGCATGTTTCATGGATTCCACCGGGTGCCTCACCAGATTTCCATGTCCTACAGCCAGCACTGAAGGCACTAGATCAATCAGCTTATAGGCACTGGCCAGTGCCTGCTCCAGACTCCATGTCGCCATAGCCGGAAAAGGAAACAACGGCACCTTCTTGCCGGACACAGCGGTTGCCCGGAAGGTCTGGAACGCATCTCCTACAATCAGTGCGCCACTGCGCTGATCCCGGAAAGACATAGATCCCGGAGTATGCCCGGGCGTACTTATGGCCGTCAATGAACCGATGGTATCCCCTTCGTACAGCAGCACATCGGGCTTCGTTGCTATCTTGGACGGTACACTGCCCTTAATCGGGGTCTGAAGCTCACCTGCCCTTAGCGAGCGGTCACCTGCCAGCAGCGCCGCATCCCGCTCCGAGATATAGACTTTGGCCTCTGGAACAAGCTTCTTGAGCGTATCCAGCGCCCCGACATGATCCATATGGCCATGGGTTAGCACGATCCGGGTAAGCGGCTTTTGAAGCCTGGCGGACTGTTGTAGAATACCTTGTAAACTATATGGCATGCCTGCATCTATTAGAGTAAGCTCCTCTTCTTCTTCGACCAGATAACAGTTAACGGGAAATAAGCGCGGCAGCCAGGTAAGCTGGTGCAGATACCCTTCTTGAGTTACTCTCATAAGGACCCTCCTCAAAACTAATGTAATTAGTTAAATAATAAACTAATATGATTAGTTTTACAAGTGGCACCTGTAATTCCGCGTCTATCCTGCCCCCTAATCCAGCATTTTGTCAGTATTATTGGATCGCTTGATCATTAGCCACTGCAGTGCTGATAGCGATCCGTTCAACCTGGATTCTGCGCCTCTTCATGAACAAAATCACCATAACGGGTGAATTAGCCCGAGCTATGCAGCCTGTGCAGCTGATGTAGATTTTAAGCTCATCTCATATTGCTCTATTCTGACTACTTCCGGGGCAGAATCTGGTGAAATCGAGTGCACTAATGCTCTTCATTCCTGCCTGCCACCCACTTTTGGCGGATTCAGGGGCACTTTTGCCCCTCATTCCTGCCTGCCGCCCACTTCTGGCGGATTCAGGGGCACTAATGCTCTTCATTCCTGCCTACCACCCACTTTTGGCGGATTCAGGGGTACTTTTGCCCCTCATTCCCGCCTGCCGCCCACTTCTGGCGGATTCAGGGGGATTTATCCCTTTAATTTCCTCATACCACCCACTTTCGGCGGAATCAGAGGGATTTATCCCTTTAATTTCCTCATACCGTCCGCTTTCGGCAGAATCAGAGGGATTTATCCCTTTGATTTTCCAAGCCTCCGACTTCTGGGGATTCTGTGGAATTCCGGATACAAAAACACATTCATCCTTCAGACGGACCTGCTTCAAATTCCAGAGAAACTTATTCACAACAGACGCATATCGTAATTTCCTATACAGTCAGGACCACCCGTCCAACGGGTGGTTTGCTCTTGGGGTATAACCCCTTGTTGCCAAACTGCGCCTAAAGACGCTAGCCTGACCACACATTTGTTCAGGCTCAGTGTAATTTGTCATTTTCACTTACCCATTAAACGGGTTTATTTCTTTTTGTTTCTTTTATCGCTAAATGGATCTTCGTACTCTTTTACACTCATCTATCGCCTGGTCATGTGCTTCTTGTTCACGAATATATTTGGCTACTGTTGCCTCATTCAGACCTACTGTGCTTACATAGTATCCTTCTGCCCAGAATTTCCGATTTCCGTATTTATACTTGAGTTGGGCATGCTTCTCAAATATCATGAGCGAACTTTTTCCCTTTAGATATCCCATAAACGTTGAGCCGCAATTTTCGGTGGGATCGCTACCAGCATGTGTACATGATCCGGCATCATGTGGCCTTCTAGGATTTCGACTCCCTTATACTTACATAGACGTCAGAAAATTTCGATTAGATCTTTCCTCACTTGAGTATAGATTTCTTTGCGTCTATAGGGTATTTGCACATCCACTTCGTGTGAGCTAGACTATAGCTCTTGTTTGCCGTCTTTGACCATTCCTTTCGTTCGAGCCTAAACATCTCAATTCTATCGGAATGGTCTTAGTGGTCAAACCTTCGCTCCCTCCACCCGCATAGCGGGTGGTTTTTTGTTTCCCGCGTTTCACGCGCTCAACTGGCTAAAGCCATAAAAAAGCACCACCCCAAGGATGATGCTTCCGATGCCTGTCCGTCAGCCGAAACGGCCCATAATATATTCCTGGGTCATCTGATTCTCCGGATTGCTGAAGACCTTCTCGGTCTTGTCATATTCCACAAGCGAGCCCAGATAGAAGTAGGCTGTATAATCCGAGATCCGCGCTGCCTGCTGCATGTTATGGGTAACGATTACGATCCGCAGCTCTTCCTTCAGTTCCTTAATCAGCTCCTCCACCTTGCCTGTCGATACAGGATCAAGTGCTGAAGCCGGCTCATCGAGCAGCAGGATCTGAGGGTTAACCGACAATGCCCGGGCAATACACAGACGCTGCTGCTGTCCGCCGGACAATGCCAGTGCAGAGTCCTTCAAGCGGTCTTTGACCTCATCCCACAGGGCGGCGCGGCGCAGGCTGCTCTCCACGATTTCATCCAGTGCTTTTTTGCCTTTAATTCCATGATACTTAGGACCAAAAGCGATATTGTCATAGATGGATTTGTAAAAAGGGTTCGGCTTCTGCCAGACCATGCCGATTTTTTGCCGCAGCTTAATGACATCTGTTCCTGAAGCATTGATATCTATACCGTCAATCCAGATGCTGCCTTTGGTAGTCGAGCCGGAGATATCATCATTCATCCGGTTAAGAGAACGGAGAAAGGTTGATTTCCCGCAGCCGGAAGGGCCGATCAATGCTGTTACCGTATTCTGGGCGAAGGGAAGACTAATTCCTTTAACCGCCTCATAAGTGCCATAAAAAATACTCAGATCCTCAGTTTGAAATGATTCGCGTACCACCGGTTCCGCTATGCCCATCTCTTACTCCTCCTAAAAGTTTTGTCAGCATCCGCTTCTTGCATCACCTTCGCAAAACTTGCTTCGAAAGCATACACTTAGTTTTGTCAGCATCCGCTTCTTATTAGCCTAGTTCATTCTCTTGGAAGCGGTAAGCTTGCGGTAGATGAATCTGCCGAAGTAACGGGCAGCCAGGTTGAAGATTAATACGGTCAGCACCAGCACTGCCGAAGCACCTGCTGCGATCTGCAGCGCATCCGGCGCCAGACCTTCGCTGTTGACCTTCCAGATATGAACCGCCAGTGTTTCTGCCGGACGGAACGGGTTAAGCGGTGAAGAAGGACTAAGCGGATTCCAGTTGCTGAAGTCCAGACGCGGACTGCTCATCCCCGCCGTGAACATCAATGCCGCCGCTTCACCGAAGACGCGTCCGGCGGACAGGATCGTTCCCGTAATGATCGTTGGTAGAGCTACCGGGAGCAGTACCGAAGTCACAATCTTCCACTTGGATAAACCAAGCGCGAAGCCTGCTTCCTTCTGCTGCTTAGGCACCGTGCGGAAAGCCTGCTCGGTGATACGAACCATCAGCGGAAGGTTGAAGAAGGTAAGCGCGAGTGCTCCCGAGATCAGGGAGAATCCGAGATTGAAGGTATTGACGATCAATAAAAGACCGAACAGACCGACGATGATGGACGGGAAGGAAGATAACACTTCCACAACCAGACGGATGAAGTTAGTCAGTCTGCCGGGACGGGCATATTCTGCCATGAATATCCCCGCTCCAAGTCCAAGCGGTATAGTAATAATAAGGGTCAGCACCAGCAGGAACAGGGAGTTGAAGAGCTGAGGTCCTACCCCGCCTCCTGCACGGATCTTCTGTGGTGCCGAAGTCAGAAAGTCCCAGCTGATATGACTCATCCCGCGGATGAGGATATATCCAAGCAGGCCAACCAGAATAGCTACGATAAGCAAAGCGAACGTTACAATAATAGCAGTGGCAATTTTGTCTGCTGTTCTCGGCTTCAAATTTTATTTCTCCTTTCGAGCATTCTAACAAGCAATACGAATACAAATGTCATCAGCATAAGCACGAGAGCCATGCTCCATAGCGCGTTGTTCTGCGGTGAACCCATCGTCGTGTTCCCCATACCCAGCGTAATAACACTGGTCAGAGTAGACGCGGATTCGAACAGCGAACGCGGCACAAAAGGAGCATTACCGATAACCATCTGTACAGCAAGTGCTTCACCGAATGCACGGGCCATCCCCAGTACCACCCCCGTCATAATAGCCGGGAAGGTCGTCGGGAGAATGACACGGGAGATCGTCTGCCAGCGAGTGGCACCGAGCGCAAATGAGGATTCTTTCAAGTTTTGCGGCAAAGAAGCAAGCGCGTCTGCAGCCACGCTGGTAATGGTCGGCAGGATCATCACCGACAGTACTAGCGCGCCTGCAGCAACCCCGATGCCCTGTCCGGGCAATGTATTCCGCAGAAAAGGCACAATGACACTTAAGCCAACGAATCCGTATACGACAGACGGAATACCTGACAACAGCTCAATAACCGGCTGCAGCAGTTTTTTGCCCCACCCAGGGACGATTTCAGTCATAAATAATGCGGCGCAGATGCTAAGCGGACTTGCGATAAGCGCGGCAAGCAGTGTTACCAGGAAGGAACCGGCTATAAACGGAAAAGCTCCATAAGAAGGCGTATCCGCTTCAGGCGACCATTTTGTGCCGAACAGGAAATCGGAAACCTTAACCTCACCGCTTACAAAGTTCGCAATTCCTTTAGAGGCTACAAAATAAACCATCGATACAATGATTACAATCAATAGCAGTACACAAAAGGACATATAAGCGCGTCCGATAAAATTCTCTATATGATGTTTTTCAAACCGCGTTTTCTTTGGTTTTACCCTCAAGATGCTCCCTCTTTCTAAAGTGAAAAGAGAGGCAGAAGAAATCCGCCTCTAATCACATGAAGTTCTAATGGATGATACCTGTGAATGAATCTGTAGTACTTACTTAGTTGTTACAGTTCCTGCTACATCGCGGGATACCTGCATCTGCGAAGCCGGGATGTAACCAAGCTCTACTACGTCACCTGTCTGTACTTCGTCAGTCATCATGAAGTCCAGGAATGCTTTTACTGTTTCATTCGGCTCACCGTTAGTGTACATGTGCTCGTAAGCCCATACCGGATATTTACCGGAAATTACGTTGTCTACAGAAGGTTCAACGCCGTCATAGCTCAAGGTTTTAACGGAATCGTCCAGGTAGGACAGAGCCAGGTAACCGATAGCTCCCGGTGTTTCGCCGATAATTTTCTTAACAGTACCGGAGGAATCCTCTTGAATAGATCCTGGAAGATCATCCGTTTTGGTGCCAAGCGCGAAGCTCTCGAAGGTTGCGCGTGTACCTGAGCTTGCAGGACGGTTGATGATCTGAATCGCCTGGTCAGCGCCGCCGACTTCGCTCCAGTTCTTGATTTTGCCAGTGAAGATGTCAACCAGCTGCTGCTTAGTCAGTGTATCTACGCCTGCATCCGGATTGCTTACTGCTGCGATAGCTACAACGGCTACCTGATGATCAACCAGCGCTGCCGCTTTTTCTGCATCAGCATCTTTCAATTTCTCTTCTGCGAATACGTCGGAGTTACCGATATCCACTTGCTTCTCAGCTACTTGTGTCAAGCCTGTTCCGCTTCCGCCGCCTTGAACCTGAATATCCACGCCTGCATTGGCATCCATAAATTTCTCTGCTGCCTGCTCTACGAGCGGCTGAAGTGCTGTGGAGCCCGAAGCCAGGATAGATCCGCTTAGTTCGGCGCCGCTGCTGTTTTGTGTATTTGTTGCAGCTGCATTGCCTCCGTTATTGGTTGCCGCATTATTTCCCCCGTTGCCACATGCCGAAAGTGCTACTACGCTTGTTAAAGCCAAAGCCATGATCCAAGATTTTCTGAATTGCATTGTTTTTTTTCCTCCTAAAGGTTTTGTGAGTGTCTGCTTCATTGGTCTGCTTCGTACAAAACTCACTTTGGAAGCATTGTCTGTGCTCATGTCAGCTTCTCTTCTGACTCTTCTTATTCTAGGGCTCGTTCGTTATGTAAAAGTACTGAGTTTGTAAAGCGGAAGATAAAAGTTATAATAGATTATGAATAACGCCATAGATATAATCTATATATAAGCAACAATCGCTAATTTATCGCCATCTAACCGGAGGAATCAGCATGAATTTTGTGAAATTACAAATTGTAGTCCTGATTGAAAAATATAAAAAGGTAACGGACGTAGCCGCCGAGATGGGACTTAAGCAGCCGACCGTTTCCTTCCATATGAAGAGTCTCGAGAGTGAGCTTGGCGCTTCACTGTTCCAGTTCCGGAGCGGCCGGGTGCTGCTGACCGATGCCGGACGCGCCCTGTATCAATATGCTGTGCGGATTGTATCGCTGACGGCAGAAGCAGAGCGGACAGTTAAGCAGTTTACCTCTCTGGCGTCGGGGAATCTGGAGCTTACAGCAAGCGACATCCCCGGTAATTATCTTGTGCCTAAACTGCTGTCCCAATTCACTGGCCTGCATGATGGAATTGATGTGTTCCTGTCCATACTGCCGGATGATGCTGTCAGGGAGCGTCTGCGGAGCCGGGAGATTCAGCTGGCTGTGCTGCACAGTGCGGACGGACAGGATGATTCCTTCCATACTCAAGTGATTGCCAGAGATGAAACGGTGCTGATTTTTGCGCCTGGACATCCTTTTGCCGGAGCGCAGGAAATTACGGTAGAAACGGCAGCAAGAGAACCCTGGGTGCAGCATGAAGCCGCCTCCTTCCTGCGCGGAATCTCCGACAAGTGGACGCAGCTCAATCATGTGAAAGTGTGGAACCATGCCGTACTCAGCTCGCCGGAGGCGGTCAAACGTATGATTAGCGGCGGCGGGATGGTCGGAGTATTCTCCAAATCAGGGATTGAGGCCGAGGTGGCGGCCGGAAGTCTGGCCTATGCCCCGCTGCCGGGACTTCATCCCGGGGATGGTGCATTTGTGCTGGCCTGGCGCAAAGACTACACCCTCTCCCCGCTACAGAAGGCTTTTGCCGGAATGGCAGGCAGTGACGGATTACAGGAGGAGGACCAGCGCGAAGATCTGATATCCAGTGAATAGCTGGACTTCCGGGCGGTGGATGTCATCGCAGGGATTTCCAGATTATCCGCATTCCTGAGCAGGAATCTGGTAACTTTATATAAAATCCTGCCCATAATGAAACAATTCCCTCATTATATTGACCCGAAACTAAAATTGTTGTAAAAAAGGCAGCATTTCATCTTTTCCAAGCGGCTGAGCAGGATTATTCTTGTATTTCATACAACAATCGATCTGAACACCTGGCTATCCATACATCAAAGTTGTAAAACGTACAACACTTCACTCACTAGTACCGTACTATGAAGTCACCATTCTGCCGTAACGAATCAAATGTAAAGAATTGAAATTTACATTTACATAACAAAAACGGTATCCCTTAGCGCACGAACGTAACCGTGCTTCAAGAGATACCGTTTGTTTGAAACATATGACTTCTTAGGTTTCACACTATAAATTACTGCTATTTCCCGCTGAAACGGCTTTGCTGTCTTTAAAAAAGGACGGCAAAGCCGTTTCCACTTCGTTTATTATCTTTTTCCCGCCACCAGAGTGAAGGTCTTGGGAATTCCCTTGTCATATACATCCGACGACAGGTTGGGCTCTTCCACCAGTTCCTGAATAACAAGCCCGCTGGCCGCAGCAGCCGTTACAATCTCGCCGAGTGTCCAGCGCCGCCAGTAGACTACATTAGGTCTGTCTGCCCCCGCTGCTTCTCCGGAAGAAGGCATATACTTGGAGTAGGACACCTGCTTCTCTTCCAGTGCCGTATCGAAATAATCACCGTTCACTTTATGCTTGCGCACCTTGGCAGTTGAA
The DNA here is from genome assembly GCF_038000205.1 of Paenibacillus sp. FSL R10-2771. Classification (NCBI taxonomy): domain Bacteria; kingdom Bacillati; phylum Bacillota; class Bacilli; order Caryophanales; family Paenibacillaceae; genus Paenibacillus; species Paenibacillus sp. FSL R10-2771. Next base: position 2,958,762 of record NZ_JBBOBM010000001.1, on the reverse strand, counting down.
CCCTTGGAGGAGATCAGCTTGGTCGTTACCGGGTGGAAATCGCGCAGTACGAACTTCCCGCCGGGTGCCAGCAGCCGGTATGCCGTAGTCATAAACGGAGCCAGGTCAGTGAAATAGTGGACAATTCCCATTTCCGCAAACACCAGGTCATACGAGCCGTCCAAGACGGCTTCAGGCAGTCCCAGCACATCTGAGACGATATAATCCAGCTTCACTCCGGCTTCCTGCGCCAGTTCAGCAGCATAACGCCCATTCGCCTCCGAGAAATCAGCAACCGTCACTTCTGCCCCCATCAGCCCCAGCGCTACCGCCTTCATGCCTTTCGAACCCATCAGGTTCATAATCTTGCGGCCTTGCACATCTCCCATATAGGCATTCAGCGGGAACAGCTTCCCAGCCGGATCTTTGACCAGCTTCTCTGCTGCCTCGGCTGGTGATCCGAACCGGCTAGTCCATGCCGCATAGGTATCCTCATTCCACAATTCTTCACTGGAAGGAGCAGCCCCGCCGTTTAGACCTGAAGGTTCGTTCTGATCTTGTTCATTCATTACGTTCGTTACCCCTTTATATATGTTCTGTGAAAAAAATGTCATCGCTCCACCGTTCTAACGCATTATGACGCATTAGGCAGAGCTTCCTGGAGCTTGAGCGCCTTCCTGCGTCCGGAATACAGATAGACCCCGAGGCCGGCCATGACCAGCACACCTCCTGCCCATTGTAAACCGCTCAACTGTTCCCCCAGCAGCAGGAAAGCAAGAATGCTAGCGCCGACAGGCTCTCCCAGAATATTCATCGATACTGTAGTCGCTGATGCATACTGCAGCAGCCAATTAAACAGAATATGGCCGAATACGGTTGGTACCACCGCCAGCAGGACAAAGATGCCCCATTCCCGGGCGGGATAAGCGAAGAAAGGTGTACTTGTTACCAGATTGTAAATAGCAAATACGATGGCCGCAGAGATGAATACAATCAGGCTGTACAAATAGGAAGGCATATGCGCCACCAGCTTCTGACCGATTAGTAAATGTGCGGCTACAGCTACCGTTCCGCCAACCGACAGCATGTCACCCTTCAGGTTCTCGGCGGACAATCCGATATCGCCCCAGCCGATAAAGACAACCCCAAAGATTGCAATAGCCATACCCAGCATAGCAGAGGCGCTGTTTCGCTCTTTATACAGTATGTACGCACCGAGCATAATGAATAACGGCTCCAGAGCCATGATCATTGTCGAGCTGGCCACTGACGTGTAATTCAGCGAGCCCATCCAGAGCAGAAAATGAAGGGCCAGCATTACACCGGAAGCGCCCAGCAGCAACCAGTCTTTCAGGCGCAGCGCCCAAGCTGCTCCGCTATAGCGGCGGGCGAACGGCAGCATCAGCAGTGAGGTGAACAGCAGCCGGTACATCCCCTGAACCGACACCGGAGCAGACGACCATTTAATGAAGATAGAAGAAAAGGATATGGCCACAATTCCGATCACCATCAGCAGCGGTACGGGAACGGGCGGTTTTTTGGGAATCATACGTAGTTGCCCCTTCGTGTTTTGTAAGACTCATTATGTTAATTTAACGCAAATTGCAGAAAAAAGCAGCATTTTTCATTAAAAGAGACATAGAATCCGTCTTTCAGCGGGTTCCATGCCTCATACGAGCTATACCAGTGCTAATAAGCATCTGTATCTATGGCTTAAGTACAACCTTGATACAGTCCTCTTCCTTCTCTTGAAACACCTTATAGCCATGCTCTGCTCTGCTGATCGGCAGCCGGTGGGTGATGATATCTGTAGGATCGAACTTATTCTCCTTAATCATCCTGTAGAGCGCCGGCATATAATGGATGACCGGAGCCTGTCCCATCTTCAGCGTAATATTGCGCTCAAACAGATGACCTAGCGGGAACATATTATAGTTCAGCCCATACACCCCTACAAGCTGAATCGTACCGAATTTGCGGACCACCTCTGAGGCGATACGGAACGCCCCTAGTGAGCCGCCCTGCAGCATTAATGTGGTCTCCACCTTTTCTACAACCGTCTTCTTGGCGTCGAGACCTACACAATCAATGACCACATCGGCCCCGCCGCGGGTGATCTCCTTCATGTGCTTCTCGAACTCTTTAATTTTCTCAAAATTAAAAATCTCCACATTATTCGTTTGCTTCGCATGCTGCAGCCGGTATGGGATATGGTCGACGGCAATGACCCGGGATGCGCCTTTCATCCAGGCGAATTTTTGTGTCAGCAGACCTACCGGCCCGCATCCGAGCACAATTACGGTATCTCCGGGCTTCACGCCGGCATTCTCAACCCCCCACCAGGCGGTAGGTACAATATCCGAGAGGAACAGCAGCTTCTCGTCTTCCATCTCAGCATCCTCCGGAACGACAAAGGGGCCGAAATTTCCGTACGGTACACGCAGCAGTTCGGCCTGCCCACCGGCGAATCCGCCGTAAGTATCCGAATAGCCCAGATAGCCGCCGGTATCCTTGGCTTCATTCGCGTGGTCACATTGGCTCTCCATCTCGTGCTGGCAGAAGAAGCATTGCCCGCAGGCTACATTAAAAGGGATAATGACACGGTCACCCTTCCTTACCTTGGTGACCTCCGGTCCCACATCTTCCACTATTCCCATAGGCTCATGCCCGATAATGTAATCATCATGCATGCCGGGGATTTCGCCATTATAGATATGCAGATCCGATCCGCAAATGGCGGTTGAGGTAATGCGGACAATGATATCATCCTTTTTCTCAAGCCGCGCATCAGCGACTTCCTTAACCTCGACTTTCTTCTTGCCCTGATAGGTTACTGCCTTCATGTTGAGAGTCACTCCTTCAGAAGTTGGGTATGGACATCGCAGCTGTAAATTCACGCTACACTATGTTATAACCCCAAATCCTCCGGCTTTATCCGTGCAGCAGCGGAGAATACATCATCAGTGCATGGTTCTCGGCGACAGCCTCATCACCCGCGAGCTCTCCTGTATGGGTAAGCACCCTGCGGCGGATAGCGTTACTTCGTACATATCCTCCCCACGGCTCCAGGCTGATCACATGGCCGTCTTCATAGACCTCATAATTGTAGAGCTGCCGGCTGTCACAACGCCACTCCCCGTGCAGATGGGTCTCATCCAGATGAAGCTTCAGCTGGTAGGTGTACTCCGTATCATTTCTAAGCTGCAAATCCAGATAGTTATAGGAACAGGTGGCCCCGCTGCCAAAAGGCTGTGTCCGCTGCTCATCGGGAAAAACATCATAGCTGTGCCGGTGCCGTTCAGTAACCGTGAGCGGTGTATGCAGCGCCATCCAGTAGATCAGATTCGACAATTGGCAGAGTCCGCCTCCCGTTCCGGACCGGAAGCCGCCATAATGCAGAACCATTCCATCCAGATATCCCTTCCTGCGGGTCGGCTTTCCGATACTCCGCCAATAGGAGAAAGTCTCGCCGGGACGGATGACGAGTCCGTCAAGCTTGGCAACAGCCAGGCGCAAATTCGTTATTTTATTATACTGCAGCTGCATATCGACATTACGCAGGCTCCGAAGCAGAGGTGTGGCATGGCTGGCCGCCTCATAAGGCAGAGCTTCCGGGCGAAGTTCCTTGGCGAGCCTGCCCCGTGCTGTGATCCATTTCCAATATCTTTTCCAGATAAAATAGCGCTTGCCGGCAAATAATCTCAGCCTGGAGCGGCGGATCGGCTTCATTGCGGTAATTACCGGATTCATCGGAAGGTTACTTCCTGTTCCGAGCGCAGCGCAGCAATTCCGGAGCCAAGCGCATCATTATGCTGCTTCACGATTTCTTCACCTGTGAGATGGTTATCATCGAAGGTACTATGTGCATCTTTGACCAGGACGCTGGAATACCCAAGGCTATGTGCGCGTCTGCTGGTGGCATTTACACAGTAATCCGTCTGCATCCCGCAGATAATCAGCTCCGTCACTCCAAGCCGTTCAAGCTCTTCCTGAAGCCCGGTGAGATGGAAGGAGTCCGGAGTTGTCTTCTCGATTATCGTCTCCCCTGCCTGCGGTGCAATGCGGCTGCTGATCTCCCAGGTAGGGATCCCCTTCACAAATTCCCCCTCTTCTTCAGTATGCTGGATGTAAATCACCGGAACCCCGGCTAAGCGGGCCTTGTCCAGCAGCGAGCTGATCCGTTCCAGAACCCCTTCTTCGTCAAACAGCTTCATATCAGGATAAGCAAACATCGCCTCTTGAACATCAATAATCAGTAATGCGGTTGACATCATCAATTCCTCCCCGGACTGTTATTCTCCTGCTGCAGACTTTCTTCTGCATACCAGCTGGACCGGATTGCCGTCCGGATCATTTATCCATGCGGATCGCAGATCATTTAGGAAATCATGTGCTGCCGAAAGAAGTGTACCGCCGTTCTCCAGCAGGTATTGAAGCGCCAGATCCGTATCCTCTGTCCAGAGGGCCAGCTCGCTGCCAGTGTTGGTTCCAGGCGTCAGCCCATGTACCTTATTCGCTGAAGTCCTGCTGGCCAGCCCCAGCTTGAAGCCATCCAGCACAAGTTCATGATGCACGGCTTCACCCTCGATTTCCGCAGTGAAAGTCAACTTAAACCCTAGCTTTTCATAGAAAGTTCTTGAACGGGCTAAATCTGTGACATACAGATTAATCTGCGGGCTTTTGAATTCCATTTCATTCCCTCCTCCAGATGCTGTAACCATGGCGTTTAAGCACTAATACTCCCTAATATTATAACTGATAATTCACTCTGGTAGCTTATCCGAGATCACCAGGATAAAGGTAGTCAGCGGTCCCAGCAGCAATGACAGCAGAAACCAGTTTAATCCGCTCCGGTTTTTCCCCTGGGCAATTCCCGCATTAATCAGTGCCAGCGTTCCCCAGCCTGCGTAGTATCCGTTCTCCATTTCAATTCCCCCTCATACTTGATCATCCATCAAGAATATTACGCCTAGAATGGGTGATGCACCTCCGCTTGTTACATTAATCCTAATAATTACATTAAAAGGTATTGGGTACCGGCACCCCGAAGGAAGAGCAGGCGGACCGGGGGACTATAACACAAAGACCGGACCTCCGCATCGCAGAGGTTCGGTCTTCATTCAATATATAATGCGCAAGCCTTACTTGCCCCGCTTATTATGCCAGATTAGTGCGTGAAGCTGCGGCAGCACCCGCGCCTTGTTCATCTGCAGGTCGGCAATCACCAGATTAAACAGCCATTCCAGCCGGCCCAGCAGGCGGCCTGAAATGTCGCCTTCCTCGGTGACATTTTCGTTCCCCGGCTGAAGAAACAGCGGGACCTCCGGGTACCTGAAATGTACCTTCCGGGCATATTCATAATCCTCCTGGCTAAAAACAACCACCTTCAGGCTATGGGCAGCCTTGCCGCTGCTGTCGACTCTAAGCATAATCTCATCCAGCTTATCCCAGTCGGTCTTCATCCCGGAGCTTGGCGGCTTGGGGCTGATCGTCAGCACATCGACATCACTGAACCAATCCTGCCAGCGGCTGCCCTGTGTCTCGATGGCCGCCTGGATACCGCGTTCGTGGAGCAGGGTGATGAACTCACCCATGGCTTCCCCGATAAGCGCCGGATTGCCTCCGGAGATGGTTACGCAATTGAAATTATCTCCTGCCAGCTCAAGCAGCCCGGCGAGAATCTCCTGCGGTTCCATCAGGGTTACTTTATCTTTCGCCGATCCGTCCCAGGTGAAGGCGGAATCACACCAGCCGCAGCGGTAATCGCAGCCGTAGGTGCGGACGAACATCGTTTTGACACCGATGACCGCCCCTTCCCCCTGAATCGTCGGGCCGAACATTTCGATAACGGGTATTTTACTCATGGTCGCAGCCTCCGTACAGACGGTAAGACGGCCCCGCTTCCGGAATGTCTGCCGCCAGCACCTCCGCCCAGGAGGTCGGAGTCTCCCACAGCTTGACCGAATAGACCGGTAAGGAAGCCCGCTTCAGCTCATAAGCGATGTATGCTGACATGTTCTCCGCCGTCGTACGGAACGACAGCAGTGCTACCTTGGAGCCAGTAGCCGTAAGTGTCTCCAGTACAGGCTCATTGCCCATGGCCAGGAAAGCATGATCCAGCTGGTCGACTACAAGCTGCTTCACCGTCGCTTTGATATCGCTGAAATCGATGACAAACCCCTCATCCGACTGGCCGTGCTCCACGGACGGAACGCCCTTCAGTACAACCTCAAGCTTATACGTATGCCCGTGCAGATTACTGCATTTCCCCTTGTGCCCTATCAGCTGATGGGCGGCGTCAAAGGTAAAGATTTTGCAGACAGATACTTCGCCCAGCATTATAGTCCAGCCTCCTGGCGCTCCGCCTCATACTGCTCAAGGCCGCGCTGGCGCAGCAGACATGCCGGACAGGTGCCGCAGCCGCTGCCGATAATCCCGTTGTAGCAGGTAAGAGTCTGCTCACTGATATAGTCGAAATAGCCAAGCTCGTCGGCCATTTTCCAGGTTTCTTTTTTGTCCAGCCACATCAGGGGGGTATGAATCACGAACTCATAATCCATCGACAGATTAAGTGTAACATTCAGTGATTTCACGAACACATCCCGGCAGTCCGGATATCCGCTGAAGTCCGTCTGGCAGACACCGGTGATGATATTGCTATAGCCCAGCTGCTTGGCCAGAATCGCTGCAAAGGACAGGAACAGCAGGTTCCGTCCGTCTACAAATGTACTCGGCAGCTCCTCGCCCTCCCCGGCAGCGATTTCGATATCGTCCCGGGTTAGCGCGTTCGGGGCCAGCTGATTCAGCAGTCCCAGATCGAGAATATGCTGCTTCACCCCAAACTTCGCGGCAATCTCCTTGGCGACTTCGATCTCTGCCGCATGGCGCTGATTATAATTAAAAGTAACCACCTGAACCTCCTGGAACTGCTGCAAAGCCCATACCAGACAGGTGGTGCTGTCTTGGCCGCCGCTGAAGACGACCAGTGCTTTTTTATTCATCGTAAGTTCTCTCCTCCTTATTGTTCTGTGTGCTGCGGATCTCCCGGATTAACGGTTATCCACTTTCTCGGGATACAGGTCGTGGTTCATCAGCCGGTGCTCGGCCATGCCCTCATATTTCTTTCCCGGACGCCCCCAGTTGCAGTAAGGATCGATGGAAATGCCGCCGCGCGGCGTGAACTTGCCCCAGACCTCAATGTAGCGGGGCTCCATCAGCGAGATCAGATCATTCATAATAATGTTGACACAGTCTTCATGGAAATCCCCGTGATTGCGGAAGCTGAACAGATAGAGCTTCAGGGATTTGGATTCAACCATTTTGATATCAGGAATATACGAGATGTACATCACACCGAAATCCGGCTGTCCGGTAACCGGACACAGGCTGGTGAACTCCGGGCAGTTGAATTTGACAAAATAATCACGGCCGGGATGCTTGTTATCGAACGCCTCCAGAATTTCCGGAGCATAGCCGAAATTATACTTCGTACCTTGATTACCCAGCAGGGTAACCTCCTGCATTTCCTCTTTCAGTCTGCCTTCTGACATGACAAAAAACCCCTCTCTTTTCCCTAGGCTCACGGCCTGAACTGGAAAGAAGAACGAGATTTCGAAAACCTGGCTCTACTAAGATGAGACACGCGCGGCATAACAAGAAATAAGTACAGGCAAATGCCCGTACTCCTTAAGCCCCCGGATATCCGGAAAGCTGCTCATGCCTGTAGCGGTCTTAGTTTTTTATAGAGGGAGTTTGCGAACCTCTCCTGCGCTTGCGCGCGCAGATTCCTTCTTTGTGCTTATGACTATACATATGGTGCGTCTTGAACTATACCATGATTGCCGGAGGCTTGACAACCCTCACAGCTGATCCAGGATCAGCGAGCACAGCAGCCCCATGGCGGCGATAAATCCCGTTAGCGGTCCACCGTCCTCATAGGCTTCCGGCATCATGCTAGAGGAGACCATCGCGATAATCCCGCCCCCGGCAAAAGAAGCAATCATCGCCTCCGTATACCCGCTTGCATGGTCCATAAATGTATAGCCAGCGCCTGAAGCCAGGGTGGAGATTACCAGTACGCCGAGCCAGAGCAGCATAATTTTTCTTTTGCCGTAGCCGTCCTGCTTCAGCCCTGCCGTGCTCGACAGCCCTTCCGGAATATTGCTGATAAAAATAGCAATAACCAGCAGCAGACTTACACCTTGGCCGGCAATCAGACTGGCCCCGATCATGATCGACTCAGGAATAGCATCCAGTACCGTTCCGGCAAAAATAGCCATGCCGCTCCCGCCTTTAGCTTCCGTCTTCCCTGATGCTCTGGCTGAGCGTTTGCGGCCGGCTCCGCCTTTCCGCGAGATATACCAGTCAAACAGCGTGAACACCAACGCTCCTGCGGTAAAACCGATGATCGTCGGGGTCAGCCCGCCGTCACTCGCGGAATCCTCCAGCAGTTCATAAGCAGCTGCTCCAATAAGTACGCCTGTCCCGAAAGCCATAATGAAGCCGATCAGCTTGGTGGGAATGGACAGGAACAGAGCGAGCAGCGCCCCGAGTAACACAGCTGAGCCGGAAATGGCGCCCCACATCAATGCACCCCACATTATGCTCACCTTCCCCGTTTATGTATTGTTAATAGAAGTGCATAGATGTAGTTTACACCCTAATGGGGAACTGCAAACAATGCATCTTCCGGCGGGCACCTATTCGAGATCTATTCTTTTACGCTTATATATTATTCATTATGTTAATTATTAATATCATTAATAAATACGATGGATTCATTTGCCCGGAAAAGGGTAACTTAGAATTATCAATCTCTTACTAACCAAAGGATGGGATCCTATATGGAACAAAACGTACAGAAACTTATCGATTGGCTGGAGGCGCAGGAGCATGCAACCCTGGTGATCAAGAAGCAGGAGCTGGATGATCTGGATACAGTTCACTTTAATCTGGACACCGTAGACTACCGCAATGCCGAGGATGTTCTTGATGAATACCTGGGCAGTGCACTGATTCTGCGGGGAACGGGAAATACACTCAATGCAGACGGTGAGCTTGTGCCGCTTCCGCAGCCTAATTATGAGATCGCGGTCAGCGGGCTGAAGCTGAATACAGTAGCTGAGGATAATGTCGAGCTGGAGACGGACAGAGCGAAATATTCCTTAGCCTTAAGCTGAATGATCTAAGTATTACAGGAAAGTTGTGCGCGTCATGTTTATTTCCCCTCTACTTGAGACACATACAGGCCATGGGTGAAACACACCCATGGCCTTACACACGTCTATTGATTCAGATACAAGAATTTATTAGCTGATTTATGCTTCTTCCCCGAGAATCTCAACTTCCGTCTCCAGCTCGACATCGAATTTTTCCTTCACCGTTGAACGCACATGCTGAATCAGTCCGATGTAGTCACTGGCTGTCGCATTATCCGCATTGACGATGAATCCGGCATGCTTGCGAGATACCTCCGCTCCGCCGATGCGTGTTCCCTGCAGGCCGCTCTCCTGAATCAGCTGGCCGGCATAGCGGCCCGGCGGCCGCTTGAACACACTGCCGCAGGAAGGATATTCCAGCGGCTGTTTGGATTCGCGGAGATAGGTCAGCTCATCCATGGAGGTCTTGATCGCAGCAGGATCACCCGGCTGAAGCGCAAATCTGGCCTCCAGCACAATATACTCTCCGCTGGCAAAGATACTTTTGCGGTATCCCCACTGAAGCTGGTCGCCCTGCATAGTAATAAGCTGTCCGTCCTTGTCGATCACAAGTGCACTTTGCAGCACGTCCTTAACCTCACCGCCGTAAGCTCCGGCATTCATATACAGCGCCCCGCCTACCGTGCCGGGGATGCCGCAGGCGAACTCCAGCCCCGTCAGCTCCAGCTCCAGCGCATATCTTGAAGCATCGATAATCTTCGCCCCGCACTGCGCGTAGAGCAGTCCGTCCCGGATGCCCATTTCCGTCATGTCGGAGGTCTGAAGCACAATACCGCGGATACCCCCGTCCCGGATAATGACATTCGAGCCGTTTCCGAGTACAGTAAGCGGAATATGATGATCATGCGCATATGTAGATATTCTCTGAATTTCATCGTAGGTTGCCGGAGCAGCCCAAATATCCGCTTCCCCGCCCATCCGGGTATACACCAGATGCTTAAGACTCTCGTGGCGCTTCAGCGAGCCTGCTGTGACCAGCTGCTGCAGGTCCTTATATATGTTGTCGATATTCATACATCATGCCCCTAACTCTATGAAAATGATGACCGTGATCATCTGCCTGCCTCAACTGCATCGCGGCAACCACAACTTTAACAACGAACAGGCTCCCTTGTCAATGACAGGAGCCTGTTTGGAAGCTGCATACAGCATTATTATGTTTCATCATTCCCGTTTATAACCTAACTTCCGGCCGCAGCACGCTCTGAACGGAATTCTTCCCTTCTCGCTGCACGTTCCTCTTCTTTCATCCGGGGGCAGGTATAACATAGACGGCCGCCTTCTGTCCGGTAGTACATACAGCAGCGGTTGCGCATCTGTACAGTTTGCTCCGGGTCAACGAGCGATTCAATTCTCCGTACCTTCACATGAAACGGATTCCGGGGCATCTGGAATACTTCAGCAGGCAGTTCATCTTTCAGATAGCTGTAATCTGCTTCAATCCGCTTAAGCACTGCAGGATCGGTAATTCCGGCTGCAAAGGACTCCACATAATAATTGAATTTGGACGGCATCTGTCCCCATATCTCACCAGGTGATAAACCGCTCACCTGTGAAATACAGCGTACCAGCGGCCCGGCAGTCTCTTGATAAAAGCGGGCAAACACATCATTTCGCCACGCGTCCCTGCTCTGCTGTTCCTCAGGAGCCTGCTCAGTCTTCCACGCGTGAAGGGAGAAGGCAATCCGGCAATATCCGTCTGCCGGAATGAGATGAATCCCCAGATTCGCTAGGCTGAGCTCAGGAACGAAGGAGAATCCTGTGACTGAATACTGAACCGCAAGCGCCAGATTGGACAGATAGCCGCCGAAATATGCAGCAACCGCTTTATCGTCCAGTGCTTTCATTAACGGCCCGTAAGTGTCTACAAATGCCCTCATACCCTGCTCATGCACCAGTTCAGCTGCAGCGAAGGAGTGCAGAGCTCCCTCCGGTACCGCAGGATGCAGGTCAAACTTAGTGGTGAATTCCTTAATCAATTGTTCATTCATTGCACTGCCCCTCTCCGCTCCACTAGCCTGCACAGCTCGCGCTTATAGTCCCGCTGCCTTGTACGCAGCCAGCTCGTAAGGGAGGCACAGCGGCACTCCGGTACGCGGATCAGGCACAATATCGGCTTCAATGCCGAATACCTCACGCAGAACTACCGGTGTCATTACATCAACCGGCGCACCTTCACTGATCACATTGCCGGATTTGATCGCTACCATATGCTGCGCATAACGGGATGCATGGTTCAAATCATGTACCACCATAATAATCGTCCGGCCTTCTTCTTCATTCAGCTTCTGCAGCAGCTGCAGCACCTCCAGCTGATGGGCCATATCCAGGAATGTCGTCGGTTCGTCAAGGAACAGAATATCTGTCTGCTGCGCCAAAGCCATGGCAATCCAGGCCCGCTGACGCTGTCCGCCGGAGAGCCGGTCAATCGGTCGGTCATGGAACTCTGTCATACCGGTAACTTCGATTGCATTGGCAATAATGCTGCGGTCTTCAGGCGTCATGGTGCCGAAGCCCTTCTGATGGGGGTAGCGGCCGTAACCCACAAGCTCAGATACAGTAAGACCGTCAGGTGCTGTAGGATTCTGCGGCAGAATCGCCAGCTGCTTGGCCACCTCTTTGGTGGACAGGTTATGAATGGATTTGCCGTCAAGCATGACGCTGCCGCTCTTCGGCTTCATGATGCGTGCCATCGTCTTCAGGATAGTCGATTTACCTGAGCCGTTCGCTCCAACCAGCGCTGTAATCTTCCCTGTCGGAAGTGACAGGTTCAGCCCCTTTACAATCATTGCCTCTGCGTATCCGATACTCAGCTGTTCTGTATTCAAACGTTCCGACATGATACTCACTCCTCAGGATTTTAATTTTTCATGATAATTCGCCTATGAATGCCTATGTTAAGCCTTAGATTTTGCCAAAAGATATAAAAAGTACGGGGCTCCGATGATCGCCACCACGATACCTGTAGGTATCTCTGTAGGCTGCAGAATCCAGCGCCCGATGGTGTCTGCGGTGAGCAGCAGCAGCGCGCCTATCAGAGCGGCTGCAGGCAGCATGATCTGATGACGCGGGCCTACAAGTCTGCGGGCGAGATGCGGTGCAATCAGTCCGACGAAGCCGATGCCTCCGCTGACCGAGACGCAGGCGCCTGCGAGAGCCACAGCAGCAGCCAAGAGCAGCAGACGTTCCCGCTCCAGCGGCAGCCCAAGTCCCTTGGAGGTTTCATCCCCCAGGTTTAGTACGTTAAGCACCCGGGCTTTGTAGAACGCGAACGGCAGCAGAATCAATATCCAGGGGAGCAATGCCAGCACGAACCGCCAGTCTCCGCCCCAGATTTTGCCGGCCAGCCAGATGGCTACGAACTGATAATTCTGCGGGTCCAGTCTTAACGACAGGATCAGCTGAAAAGCGTAAATGCCGGCACCTACGGCAATTCCGATCAGGATCAGCCGTGTCGGCGAGAGTCCGTCGGCTCTCCGGTAGGAGAGAAAATAGATCAGCGTGGCCGTAAGCGCTGCACCTGCCAGCGCCAGCAGCGGAAGAACAAAGATGGGCCCCGCTGTGGTTGCCGGGACAAATGAAATGAAGATCAGCACTGCGAATCCCGCTCCGGCGTTAATCCCTAAGGTAGAGGGTTCAGCAAGAGCATTGCGCGACAGGCCTTGCAGAATAGATCCGGATACTGCGAAACCCGCCCCGATGAGCAGTGAGATCACTATACGCGGCAGCCGGAAATCAAACAGAATCAGCTTCTGCTGTTTGGTTCCTTCACCGAGCAGAGTATGTAGAACATCAAGTGGTGATAAGCGCATGAAGCCGGTATTCATACTGACAATAAAAATAATGACGATAAGTGCAGCAAGCAGCGTTAGAATACCGGCTTCTCTGGTGCGGCGCGATTTCACTGAGGGTACAGACATGGTCCTGTTCATTACAGCTCCCCCTTGCGCTTGCTGGCCAGATAGATGAAGAACGGTACGCCGATTACTGCAATCAGGGCACCTATCGGTGTTTCATAAGGCGCATTAATCATTCTCGCAGCGATATCGGCAAAGAGGATCAGGACGCTCCCGAGTACTGCCGAGCAAGGAATGATCCAGCGGTAATCCACCCCCACCAGATAACGGGTAATATGCGGAACCATTAATCCGACAAAAGCAATCGGGCCCACCGTCGAGACCGCCGCTCCGGCAAGAATGACCACAATGATCATCCCTGCGGTCTGTACCAGCCGTGTGCGCTGCCCCAGTCCAGCGGCAACATCCCTTCCCAGGCTTAACAGCGTGATGGAACGCGAGAGCACCAGCGACCCGATAAGCGCACCTGCAACCCAGGGGGACATAATCTTGAGCTGTGTCCAGTTCGCTCCCCCAATCCCGCCTGCCATCCAGAACGCGATATCCTGGGAGAGGTGATACAGAATGGCGACGCCTTGGCTGAGCGCCAGCAGCATAGCACTGACCGCAGCACCCGCTAAGGTTAGGCGTAGCGGTGTCAGCCCGCTATGGGACAGCGAACCGATGCCGAAGACTAAGAGCGATGCCACAGCCGCTCCAATGAAGCAGTAGATCATGATATACATGAAAGACAGCGAAGGCGCAAAGGCGAAAGCCAATGCCAGGCCGACACCGGCTCCGGCGTTGAGTCCCAGCAGCCCCGAATCCGCCAGCGGATTCCGGGTCATTCCCTGCATGATCGCGCCGGCAACAGCAAAACATGCCCCCACCAGTGCTCCGGACAAAGCCCGGGGGATTCGCAGCTCCCGGATGACCTGATGCTGCGCCAGCTCCGGATTGAAGCGGACAACAGCTTCCCATACAGTAGCCAGCCGGATATCTGCTGCTCCTACCGATACAGACAACATCAGCCCGAAGACGATGACAGCTATTCCGAGCAGCAGTATCGTAGCTGCAGCCAACGGCCGCGACTTGATGGGTTTATCCTCTGCAGCCGTAGAAGGATTGAGATTAGAACGTGTGGATGAAACCATAAGCCGTCTCCTTAACAGGATTATTACTTGCTTCTAATTGATTATCATTCTCATTATCGCAAATATGTGAATTTTGTACAAGCAGATAACGCGTAATCTATGCTGAACGCCCTCATCTATCGCTCCATTTAAAAAAAGGTGCAGATCATCGTATCCGGGGATACAAGGACCTGCACACTCTATACCGGCAGAGGCTGATTACCGGCATTTTGAACGCATCTTATTTTACAAGACTGCTCAGAGCATCATCAATTGTTTTGGAGTTAGCTATAGGACCGCTGTACAGCCAGCTGGTTGATCTGCTAAACTCATGAACATTCCCCGCCTTAACAGCCGGAATCCCCTTCCAGATCGCGCCATCCGTAACTTCAGCAGCATCCGCCCCGTCACTGTTCACAAGGATGATATGATCTGCAGTCAGCTCAGACAATTTCTCAAGTGATATCGGATTCCACGTTGCTCTGGACTCAGCAGGAATTTCGGTAACCAGATTCGGAAGCTTCACGCCAAGATCACCATACAGGACTGCCCCGCTGCTGCGGGTTTCATCTACTATATAGAAGTTCTTGGATACCAGCCAGAGAATGGCAACGGACTCATCGCCGATCGCAGCGGAGATTTTTGTTTTGGCATCAGCCGCTTTTTGATCATAGGCAGCAATGGCTGCTTCAGCTTCAGGCGTTTTGTTCAAAAGCTCGCCGATCTTGAGCAGCGATTTGCGCCAGTCCTTGCTGACTTCGTCGCCGATTACATACGTTGGTGCAATTTTGTTCAGCTGGTCATACAGACCGTTCTGGACAGTACCTTCCGATTGTACAATAGTGAAGTCCGGTGCGAAGCTGGTTACAGCTTCGAGTGGAAGGTCATAGCTGATGGTTGGAATGTCCTTAAGCTCAGCTGCAAGGTAATCCTGAGTGCCGTTTGTCACGGACCATTGGGCAACCGGAGTCACGCCAAGTGCGACCAGATAGTCTTCCAGATAAGAAGCAAGCACACGCTGCGGGTTCGCAGGGACAGTGACTTTATGTCCCATGGCATCCGTTACTGTTTGCTCTACCGCTGGAGCTGTTGTTTCTGCCGGTGCAGTAGTGGCTTCTGCAGTTGCTGCAGGTGCCGTAGTTGCCGCAGCTCCGTTATTGGCTGCATTGTTATTTCCGCATGCGGATAATAACAACGTCGTGGTCATGAGTCCGGCCATAGCCAGCTTCATGCTTGTTGATCTTTGCAGGTTGAACGAAAACATTAATTACCCCTCCTGTATATACATTCATTATTGGTCAAAGGTGATTGCGGCCTTCGCCTCACATAAACTGATGATATTGATTCTCATTCTCTATGTCAACTAAATTATCTGATTCCATTTATACTCACCCTGCGCATAACAAAAAACGGCTATTCCCGCAACCTGCGGAAACAGCCGTTTTACATATAAAGGGTATGTCTATTTGTGCAAATGATACGGTACAGTTGCTATAACGATATCCTTCTGATTCATCAGATAAGAGCGGATGAACAAGCTGGTCTGATTATGCAGAATCGCCTGCCACCAATGCTTCGTAACAAATTGCGGAATGAGTACAGTAATGTGGTCTGTAGAAGCGGTTTTCCACTCCACCGTATCGATGAATTTCACCAGCGGGCGGATGATGCTGCGGTAACGCGAGCGGAGTACAATCAGGCGCACCCCAGGGTTCCACTCTTCCCACTTCTGTTCCATTTTGTGAATCTCTTCTTCATCGAATCCGACATATACAGCCACTACATTCTCAGTCAATGACTTCGCATAGCTGATCGAATGCAGTACTGCACGGGTGACACCGGCAACAGGTACAACCACTGTGCTTCCTTTAATGCAAGGTTTATCCGTAGCCGGACAAATACGCAGCTGATCGGCAATATTCATATAATGGCGGTGAATCCGGTGGAACACGATGATTACAAGCGGCAGGAAGATGAAGGCCATCCATACACTCGAGAATTTAGTAATAATGAAGATGAGCGTAATGGTTAAGGTTGTGAGCATGCCTACTGTATTCACAGCGAATTTGCTCTGCCAGCCCTTAGGCTTGGTTCTGTACCACTGGACCATCATGCCAAGCTGTGAAAGGGTAAACGGAATGAATACCCCAACGGCGTATAATGGAATCAACCCTTCGGTATTTCCGTGAAAAGCAGCTACAAGCACAGCCGACATTACGCCGAGGAAAATAATGCCGTTGGAGAATCCCAGCCGGTCTCCGCGCACCATGAAGGCGTGGGGTAAATATTTGTCTTTGGCGAACATGAACGCCAGCAGCGGGAAGGCCGAATACGCTGTATTCGCCGCCAGGAACAAGATTACTGCGGTGATGCCTTGGATGAAGAAGTACAAACCGCCGCGGCCAAAGGTAGACTCGGTAATCTGTGACACAACCGTTGCTTTCTCGTCCGGCATGATACCGTACCAATAAGCCAAAAGCGTAATCCCCGTGAACATAGCCCCGAGAATCAGACCCATCAGCATCAGCGTTTTAGCCGCATTTTTCTCAGCCGGTGCTTTGAAGTTAGGGATCGCATTGGAGACCGCTTCTACCCCGGTCAGTGCCGAACAGCCGGAGCTGAAGGCCTTAAGCAGAAGGAACATACTGACGTTCGATACCGCCGAGCCGATCTCAGGAACCTGGGCATGAGCACCGCCGGTTGCATACTTGAAGACTCCCGCGATAATCAGTACAAAGATGGAGACGACGAACAGATATACCGGAATGGCTATGAATGAAGCAGATTCAGTAACACCCCGCAGATTGACAATCGTTAAGAGCAGAATGACAGTAACCGCTATGAGTACACTATGATTATGAAGACTCGGGAACGCTGATGTGATCGCATCCGTTCCCGCCGAGGCGCTTACCGCCACCGTAAGAATATAATCCACCAGCAAAGAGCCGCCGGCAAGCAAGCCGGTATGAACCCCGAGATTGGTTTTGGCAACAATATAGGCGCCCCCGCCTTGCGGATAAGCAAAAATGGTCTGCCGATAAGACAGGATTAAGATGGCCAGCAGGCCCAATACGGCTAATGCAATTGGCAATGAGTACCAGATAGCTGTGAAACCTGCGGCCACAAGTACGATTAAGATTTGTTCTGTTCCGTAGGCTACAGACGAGAGCGCATCAGAAGACAGGACAGCCAGTGCTTTCACCTTGGATAACTTTTCATGATCGAGTTCGTTCGACTTCATCGGACGCCCGATCAATAGTCGTTTTACCTTGCTTACCATTGTAGTAACAGTTCCTCTCTTTGTTAAGTTGAAACGGCAGTACCGCGCGCTGTTTTCATAAGTGGATTTCATAAATGCAGGCACAAAAATAAGCATACGGAAATGATCCGCATGCCTTGAGTGCATGGTCATTATCCCACTATTGCTTACGAGGTTAGCTGGCGGATTCGGGCTGTGGTAGCCCTACGGTTTTCGAGTCTGCTGACCCGCTTCCGATTCACCCCGTTGGCACTCGGCCAAGTTTGGTTCCCCCGTTTTTCCTTCCGGAAAATTCAGCGCATATTCAACTTCTCACAAGGACTAATATTAATCTACAATGCCTCTTCCGTAAAGCGTTGAAACAAATGAAAAAAGAATGAAAAACAACCAAAACAACCAAATCCATGATCCGGTATGTCTTGATCTTTCATTCTCTTTCATTATCCCTTTATCGCGTGATTTTACAGCGTTTCTGCATAATAATTTACACTTAATTTAAGGGAAATAGTTACTCTTCATTCTGCCTGACGGCTTCTTACTCACCTGCATCCTCTTTACGCCCTGTCCATAGCAGAATTGTGATTAATGCGAACGCAATGAGTGCCAGCAGCGGGATGGTGATGAATCCGAAATAATTCAGATAATCCGTGTTGCACGGCACACCGATTGTACATGGAAGCACCTTGCTGAGTGCCGGAATTTTCTGCTCTGCGTAATGATAGATCGAAATGCTTCCGCCAATCAAACTTAAGGGAAGGACATACGGGATAATGCGCTTATCCCCCCGGTAAGTGGCGATTCCGAGCAAAATCAGCTGCGGGTACATAAATATCCGCTGAAACCAGCATAGCTTGCAGGGCTCATATTTCAGCACTTCACTGAGATACAGACTGCCTGCTACAGCAACAACCGAGACGAACCAGGCCAAGTAGAGACAATTCCGGCGGCAGAATGCAGAGAATTTATTCATTGTCCAGCCACAGCTTCCGCAGCTACCTGGATTTGAGCATCGATTTCCTCCATATTAAAAGGTTCATTCACTTTGACTCCATTGACAAACAATGACGGCGTGTTGGTTATGCCGGTGTCAGTGCCAAGCTGGATATCTCTCTCCAATTCGCTTTCGTAGGTCTTGTCTTCAATATCCTTACGCAGCAGGTCGAAGTCAATGGGCAGTTCTAATTGCTGTGCCAGACTTACCAGGAAGTCCGGTGTTGCCCACTCCACCTTTTCTTCACCCTGGTTAGCATAGATGGCATCGAAGAATTTCCAGAAAGCCTCTTGATTCTGATGGTATACGGAGAGTGCCGCGAGTGAGGCTGTTCTCGAATCCGTACCAATAAAGGCCAGGTTGACGAAGTAAAAGGCTGCTTTATCCTGATTGACATACTCCTGAACGATTTGCGGTTTAATCACCCCGGTGAACTGGGCGCAAGCCGGACATTTGTAATCGCCGAATTCAACGATTTTGACTGGAGCATCTTCTTTGCCCAGCCGTGCCATTTCACTGTAATTGAAGTCAACGGGAGCCGCAGCAGATCCTGTGGTTGAGCCGTCCTTCGAGGCCAGCATGAATAATCCTACAAAAATAATTACGACTAATGCCACTGTACTCACGATCAGAATTCTCGTTTTCTGCTTCTGCTGTTCCTGCTCTGCCCGGCGTTTCTCCTGCTTGCTCATCTGGGGAAGCGCGACATTGTTCTTATTCGGTTTGCTCAAAGAGAGTTCCTTTCTGTCCATAGGACTGTCGTGATAAAAGATAAGTTACTTTAAAATTATATAATTAAAGTTCTCTCCTTGGCAAACCCTACATTATACAGCTTTTGTTGCCGCAGGCACTCCGCTGTCTTCATTTTCTTGGTTGTAAATCAGCTCCGGCGATGAATCCAGCGACTGCAGTACAATTCTGAAAAAGAACTGGGTCCCGCCGCCCGGCGCCGGTTCCGCCCATATTTCTCCCTGCATAAGCTCCACCAGCTTCTTGCAAATGGCCAATCCCAGACCGGTACCCGGATATTTACGCGTGTGGGAAGCATCCACCTGGGAAAAGGATTGGAACAGCAGCTGCAGCTTATCCGGCGGAATGCCGATGCCTGTATCATGCACTTTGAATTGCAGCGTCTGAGAAGCTCCCTTCATGCCGGCGGACTCAACAGTAACTGTAACCGCTCCCGAAGGAGTGAATTTCACCGCATTGCCGATTAAATTAACCAGGATCTGACGGATCCGCGCAATGTCTCCCACGAACTTGCCGGGAAGACCCTCTTCTACCGCCAGCACAAACGACAATTGCTTATCTCTGGTAATTACTTCAAACAGATCCATACACTCCTGCAGCAGCACAGTCAGCTGAAACGGCTCCTGGTTCAACACGAGACCATCTGCTTCCAGGCGGGAGATATCGAGAACATCACTCATTACATGGAGCAGCGCCTGGCTGCTGGTACTCTGCAGCTTCAGCAGCTCCAGATGCTCGGGCTTGCTGATCTCTTCGGCCAGCAGCTGATTGATGCCGATAATTCCGTTCAGCGGTGTACGGATTTCATGGCTCATCGTCGCCAGAAACTCGCTTTTCATCCTGGCTGCACTCTCTGCCGCATCCCGGGCCTGAATCAGTTCATGCTGGTATTGCATCAGGGCAGTGACATCCTCGGCAACGAGATAGACCAGCTGTTCCTTATTATGAAGCAATGGAAACACCGTTACGCTGCAGATCATCTGCTGGCCGTCCTTGGTGATAACCCTCAGCTCCAGCTTGGAGGACTTCCCTTGGGAGGCATTGCGCACAGCTTCCTTGACCGCAGCTTCATCCCGGGCACTGTACAGGATGTTCTTGAATTCCCCCAGTTCTTCTCTTCCATATCCGGTGGTATACCGCAGGGAAGGATTAGCACTGATGATCTTCTTAAGGGCCGGATCAATACACAGCACCATATCCGGGCTATGCTCGAACAAGGCCATATAACGCTGCTCATTAAATGCTGCAAAGCGGAGCACATGCTGCCGGTCCCTATAGAGCAGGCCAAGCACAATTGTCACAATGAACAAGAAGGAACCGCCCAGAATAATGCCCAGCAGTGAATCATCCAAGAGCGGAGCGCGCCCTGTATACAAGAAGGAGTCTACTACTGTGAAGGATGCGCCGGCCATTGCAGAATAATGTATTCCTGTGAACGCTCCGGTTAGGGTTAACACGAGCAGCAATTTTTTGACACTAAGCATATTGTAGGCATTCCCCAGCCATTTCGGGTCGTAGGATGCAGTAATTACAGGGACAACCAGGGCGAATAGGATAGACAGGATAATGGAGAAGAACCCTTGTTCATACGTTGCCGAGAGCTTCATCGCCAGAATACCGCTGAAATGCATGATCAGTATTCCGCTGCTGAACAGCATGCCGCCAAGACCCAGATAGACACGGCTGCGGGTATGGGGGTTGCCAAGCATTGCAAACAGCATATAAGAAGCGGCCACAGGAATGATCAGCGAGAACACAAGCAGCAGCAGATCATACGATACCGGAACTCCCAAATCCATCGCCCGCATTCCGATAAAATGCATACTCCACATCCCTGTGCCCAGCACTACAGAGATAAGCAGAATATAGAGATTCCCCTTGCGGCCACGGAGCAGCCGTTCCGCCAGATCCAGGGCTGTGAAGCACGATAGAAATGCTATAGCAACAGATAAGAGGACAAGCAGATCATTGTAATGATTCGGATGATGCTCCATAGGCCTCTCTCCTTTCATGAACTTTAAGATATTGCATTTCACCTATTTACACTAACCTTACCCTGGGTGAAACCAGTCGAATCGTAGATTGTGCCTAATAGGACAGACAGTTTTTGCTTAAGGGAAGCGCTGACAAAACGAGAGCCCCTGAATACTAAAAAAAGCACAGCGCTGTAATAGCGCCATGCTCTTGTCATCTCGTAATTAAGCTCCGGCTTCCTCCGTCAGAAACTGCACCTTCAGCAGCTTAATCCGGGAAATCCGCTTATTGTCCGTCTCTTCAACCACAAATAAATGATTGTCGAACTCCACCGTCTGGCCTTTTTGCGGAGGATTGACCTCCAGCTTGGAATACAGCCAGCCGCCTATCGTATCGTAATCATCCGTCTCCATGTGGATTCCGAGCGTATCATTGATCTCCTCGATAAGCATCAGGCCGTCGATAGAGAACTCATCCTCCCCCAGCTTCTCGATGCCGGGACGTTCCTCGTCGAACTCATCCTGAATCTCTCCGACAATCTCTTCCATAATATCCTCCAGAGTAACCATACCCGAGGTACCGCCATACTCATCAATCAGGATAGCGATTTGGGTCTTGGCACGCTGCATGACCTTGAGGAGGCTGCTAATCTGAATCGATTCCGGTACAGTCAATATCGGACGGATCAATTCGTTATACTTGGGCGCATTATCACGGATCATATCCTTGATATGAATGAAGCCGAGAATATGGTCCTTGTCTCCGTCGCAGACCGGATAACGGGTTCTCATTCCGTCAAAGGCAATTTCAAGATTCTCGTCCGTCTCCAGATGTGTGTTGAGACAGATCATTTCCGTGCGCGGAATCATAATCTCCCTGGCCATCGTGTCGGCAAATTCGAAGATATTATCCACCAGGGTCATTTCCGTGTTGTCGATCAATCCGCTTTTGTTGCTCTCCTGCATCAGAATGCGTATTTCTTCCTCTGTATGTGCTGTAGCCAGCTCCGATGCCGGCGTCAGACGGAAGATACGCAACAGCCCGCGAGCCAGGCCGTTAACCACCCAGATGAAGGGATACATGATCCGGTAAAAGACATTCATCGGACCTGCAGCAAGCAGAAGTACAGCCTCGGCTTTATTCACTGCAATGGTCTTCGGGGCAAGCTCGCCCAGTACAATATGCAGAACAGTGATGAACATAAAGGCTATGATAAGCGAAACCACAAAAACAGTTGTTTCTCCGAAGCCGAGGTTCGTAATAACCGGCCCCACAATCGTAGCAATCGCCGGTTCTCCGAGCCAGCCTAGCGCAAGCGAGGCAAGTGTTATGCCAAGCTGACAGGCCGACAGATAACCATCCAGATTATGAACGATCTGTCTTGCTGCAGGGGCTCTCTTGCTGCCTTCCTCAATCAGTGAATCGATGCGCCCGCTGCGCACCTTCACCATCGCATACTCAACCGAAACAAAAAAACCGTTAAGCAGCACAATCAAAATAATAAGACCTACATTTAATATACCGGGTAAAGGGTCGCTCAATTTATACTCCTATCCACCGTTTCCTGTGCGGGCGGATAGGCCCACCTCCTTCGTTTGTTCAAAATGTCAGACTGGATCATGCCAGCTGTTCCTTTCCGTATCAATTTCCCAATGCCTTCATCTCCAGTACATAAATCACGGATTATAAATAATACTTTTATTATATAAATATATTAGGTGAAACAGCAAGCATGCGTGTCCCCTCGAAAAATACAGCATATGTGCGTACGGTAGCAAAAGAAACGGCTGACCGCCTTTAAACAAAGGTGGACAGCCGTTTTTGCGTTATTCTATGGATAAATGGCCAGAAAGCTTATCGGCAGCTCCGTACAACCGCCGGATTTCCGATAACTCCCGGATATTGATAGACAAGCGGCTCTTCAAAGGTGGCATAATCGAAATTTACCATCAGCAGCACAACCCGCTGTCCGGTCGCCCGGTCGCTGATAATCAGATGGTCGCGGCCCGCAGCTTCAAGCACGCCGGTATAGACCTTGGCGTTCCAGTCTTTGTTGTTCTCATAGGTGAAGTAGAAGGTGCCGATCTTGCCAAGGTTGAGGCGGAAGATGTTCTCCACATAAGACTGTTCGAACACCGGTGCAGTTGTTGAGACCACGGTTCCGGCTGGCGTCATGGGGCTGCCGCTGGTGACCTGCGGCGGCATGCTGCTCATAGTACCCATGGTGCCCATGTTTCCAATGTTCCCCTTGTTGCTCATGGCACCCATAGTATTCATCGGGCCCATGCTGTTCATATTGTTCATGTTGTTCATATTGTTCATGTTGTTCATATTGTTCATGTTGCTCATGCCACCTGCTGGGTTGCTGCCCATCATATAATTAACGGGACGGTAGGGTTGAACGATCATTTACGAATAACCTCCTAAAATTTGAATTAGCATTCACTTAAGCGTACCTAGAATAATGACGGGCAATCCGCCTGGGTCGGAGTGAAGAAGCAGTGTGCCTTGTAGCGGCCGGTGTTCTGCTGGTTGTACCAGTTGGCCGGACAGGCCCCGACAGGCCGGAAGAACCACAGTGCATTTGATGCTGGCCAGGTTCTTTCCCCGGCGATAGCGCGTTTTGCCAAACGGATGTCGGCCTCCCGTGCACGCTGATAGAAGTACCCCTTCTGCGGGGCTTCAAAGCCGCCCGGGCTCTGGTACACCATATCATTCACACTGCGGATGTTGTTGAAGTCCAGACAGTTGCCGAGAATCCGGTTGACCCCGACATTACCGACCATCAGCATGCCTGACTCCCCATCCTCTTCGGCCTCGGCCCGCATCAGCCGCGCAAGCACCCTTACATCCTCCGAATTCGTTTTGATGACGGCCACGCGTTCTCCTCCTTGTAATCACTTCATTGACAGTTATGGAACAAAGCTGTAACGCCAAGCATCCGTTGTTCTTTACTGCTCGCTGTATTGTATGTGCATTCGCCTAAGTGGTGACAGTCCCCGCCCAATTTCTTGCGGTCTGCAGCAATACCTTGTATACCATGAAATACCTGCTTTTGAGCCGAGGCAAGCACAACCCAAATACCCCCTTCCACCGCTGACGGTTACAAGGGGGTGCTGCTGAATGCTTTTCAAATAATCATCACACTATCCATGAGCAAGCCTGTTCACTATTCCGCTGTGGAGTAATGCGGGCGCCGCTGAAAGCCATGATATCTTGTACCCTGATATGTCAGCACTCCCCTGTCCCCTTCAGCACTCATACCATATTCATGGCCGTCCACCTTGAACTCTCTGCGGACACCATCCTCCGCTTCATACGTCAGGTAGTAGGTTGTGCTGGTGCGGCTGCTCTCATCCTGTGCCTGCTGCTGGCGGACTTCGCTGCGCTTGCTGACAATGCGGGCGGGTATGGACTGCAGGGGGGCATTATTGTTCCGGCTCCACTGAAGCAGTCCTCTGCCTGCAGACACAGCGATAATCCCCACGACTACAGCGAGGAATATCGGCAATACCGTTCCTGTAAAATCAAACATCCAGGATGGATCCGGTCCCGTTCCCATGGTCTCTTCCCCCTTGTTCCCATCTGGTTAGATTCCCTGCCCTTGGCAGGTCTTCTCTACATGTATATGCCTCTTCCCTTGAAGACAGCATAACAAATGTGTAACACCCCCATCTGCTCCGAGAGAATCTTCACTTGGGGTGATGACAGCACGCCAAAAAGACCACCTAAATCCCCCTATATCCGGGAACCTAAATGGTCTTCATTATACCAAGAGAGGCAATCACATTAAGCATGTACGAGGTCTAGCAATTGTCTGGTTTCGCTAGTTTCTTCCGGCAGCATACCGTTGTCCGCCCAGCAAGCTCTGCATTGTTCTTCCGTTTCACACAGGTGAGCATCGTCACAGTTGTAGCACAATTGCAGCAGGTTTCTTGTCATATAATCCGTTTCAAATGTTTTCATAATAATCTCTCCTATTCGGGATGAAAGTTTGTGAAAAAATGAACTTGTTCTCTATGTGTTAAATATATCACAGGAGTGAAAGTTTGTCATGTGATTTTTTTCACATTTTTAAAGAAAATTTTAAATAAGATTTTTCCTTATATTAAGAGGGCTTTGCGACCGTATTATCAAAAAGAAAAGGCTGCCCGCCAATGCGGACAACCTCTTAATTACCTTTACATAACCCGCCAGCTCACTCCGCCATTCGTAGTCTGCAGCAGGATAGATCTGCGGTCCTCTTCTTTCTGGATCAGCAGCCAGCCTACATCATCCGAGATGAATTGCAGCTTCACTACTTCCGGGTATTCCAGCAGCTTGGACTGCAGTACACTGCTGGCCGGAAGTGCCGTCCAGGTCTGTCCCTGATTCATCGTCTTGTACAACAGGTTCCCCTCTAAAGACCAGCCCGCCTGCGAGCTGAGGAATTCAGGTGCCACATGCCGGTTAATTCCCGTCAACGCCGGCCGGCTGAAGCTGATAAACTTCCAGTTTTCTCCCCCGTTTGCAGTGAAATAGCCGTTGTAGGTCATGCTGGCCTCTTTTTCTTTTTGACAACCTACAGACAGCCATCCGCTTGTATGATCCGTACCGAAGAATTCAGGTTCACCGGCAATGACCCGGTCACAGCCTCCAAAGCTCTCGTTGACCAGAAATTCAGAGCCTGCCGCCCAGGTTGCCCCGCCGTCTTTGGTGACATAGATCTTAGGCAGTGCCCCGGTCTGAAGCGTTACGAATCCGCGGCTCCCGTCCTTAAATATCATTCCGGTCGTAACGCCCGGCAGCGGAATTGTATTGTTAGGCAGATTCGGATTATACTGCTCATTCTGCATGACCAGGGCCCAGGTTGCCCCGCCGTCCTGCGTAGCATACAAGGCTTTGCTCTCTTTGGTGGAGCTGGCATCCCATGAAGTCATCAGCCAGCCATGGGACGGTGAACTGAAGTAGAACGAAGACAAGGTGTTGGTGTCAGGAAAAGCAGAAACTTTCCAGGTGTGTCCCCCATCTGTTGTGCGCAGCACCACGGTCTCGGTCGTGCCGAAAGAGCTTCGTATAATCCAGCCGTTGCTGGGATCGGTGAAGAAAATCTCTTTGCCATACACCGGGTTGCTCAGAAACTGCACAGTCGTAGCCGGCGAGATATTGGCCCAGGTTTTGCCGTTATCAAGGGTCATATACATGCGCAGCTCATTTTTGGTGACACCCCAGGCTATTCCCGCTGACGGGTTAAGCAGCCTGAAGTCTGTCAGCCGGGTCTGAATCTGATATTTCGGGGCATTCTCATTATCGACGTTCTTGGCATCCGGTGTGATGACCGTAATCATCTGCCCTTCTTCCGGCGCTTCCGTCGGCTGCGGGGGCTGGGAAGGCTCGGGAGCAGGAGCAGAAGAACAAGCCGAGAGAATAAGTAAGGTCAGGAGAAGCAGCAGCACCCTTCTCAGAACCTTGTAACCTGAAGCTGTGGATGACAATGCTCTCTCCTCTTCCCGTTAATCGTTATTTCTTCGTATTTAAATTACTGCGTTTGTATCCGTACAGACCATAGATTAGCAGTCCTACCGCAAGCCAGATCAGGAAGCCAATCCAGGTTTCTCTTCCCAGATTATACATTAGATAACCGCAGGTTGCCGCACTAAGGAGCGGAATGAACGGAACCCAAGGAACCTTGAAGCCTCTTTTGAGATCTGTTTTCGTACGGCGGAGCACAATAACACCCAGCGAAACCACCAGGAAGGCGAATAAGGTCCCGATACTGGTCAGATTGGCCAGCCGGTCAAGCGGGACGAAGCCGGTAAGAACGGCAATCAGTCCGCCGACCATCCATGTGCTGCGCACTGGCGTATGTGTTTTGGGGCTGACCTTGGACAAGCTCTGCGGCAGCAATCCGTCTCGGGAAATGGCAAACAGCAGACGGGTTTGTCCGAACAGCATTACCAGCAGCACGGTAGTCATCCCGGCAATGGCACCTACAGAGATCAGACCGGCGATCATATTCTGGTCAACGAACCGCAGGGCGAACGATACCGGATCACTTACATTGAGGTTCTGATAAGGCACGATCCCCGTAAGTACCAAGGATACGGCGATATAGAGTACGGTACAGATCGCAAGCGACGAGATAATACCGATCGGCAGATCGCGCTGCGGACGCTTCACTTCTTCGGCAGCAGTCGAGATGGCATCAAATCCGATATAGGCAAAAAATACGGTTGCCGCACCATTCACCACACCATGGAAACCAAACGGCAGGAATGGCGTCCAGTTCTCCGGCTTCACATAGAATATACCGGTGACGATAAACAGCAGCACCACCGAGATTTTGATCACAACCATCACTGCATTGAAACGGGCGGTCTCCTTGACCCCGCGTGTCAGCAGGTAAGAGATCAGCAGAATAATGACAACTGCGGGTAAATTAATAATGGTTCCTTTATCTGCATTATACGCCCCTGACAAAGCGGTGGGCAAATGAATGCCGAAGCCTTCCAGAAGTCCCTGGAAATAACCGGACCACCCGCTGCTTACCGCCGCTGCGGCTACGCCGTATTCAAGCACCAGATCCCATCCGAGAATCCAGGCCAGCAGTTCCCCGAAGGCGACATAGCTGTATGCATAAGCGCTGCCGGATACCGGCAGTGTGGAAGCAAATTCGGAGTAACACAGTGCGGATAACACACAGGCAAAGCCGGCGATGATGAAGGACAGCACAAGTCCCGGTCCGGCATGCTCCGCAGCAGCCACTCCCGTCATTACAAAAATTCCGGTGCCGATAATGGCCCCTACACCGAGCATGGTCAGATCCATTGCACCCAGTGTCTTGCTAAGTTTCTCCGCTCCGGTATTCTGGGGAATAGCCAGCGGTTTTTTGCGGAATAAATCCATTCTGAAATTCGCTCCTGTCAAGTGGTTGAGTGGATAATAAGAAATACATTGTTAGCATGCCCGTTTTGGGGTAATGGATTAAAAGCGGACAGCTTGAAAACACTATCCCTAGAGATTATGATGGATAAGATTGGACCGCAAGTGGAAACGGCTCTGCCTTCCTTATATAGGACGGTACCGTTTCAGCGAGAAATATAAGGATGAATGATGGCGTTTAACTTATAAACCCTTATATTTCAAAATTCGAAAGCTGGAGGAGATCTAACAATGGCCCCATTTAAGCCCAATCGTGTCGTAGTGATCGGCACCGGTGCAGTCGGAACCACGACAGCCTATACGCTGCTGCTTCGTAAGCGCATGCCCGAACTAGTACTCATCGATGTGAACCATCAGAAGGCGCTTGGTGAAGCGCTGGATATGAACCACGGCATGCCATTTGTCGGCGGTGTGAAGCTGTGGGCCGGCACCTATGAGGACTGCAAGGAAGCGGACATCATCATAGTCACTGCCGGAGCCTCCCAGAAGCCTGGTGAAACCCGGATCGACCTGCTGCGCAAGAACATCTCGATCTTCAAAGATATCATCCAAAAAATCACGAAATACAATCATCACGCTATCCTGCTGATTGCCACAAATCCGGTCGATATTCTGTCCTATGCCACCTTGAAGATCAGCGGCTTCGACCGCAGACGGGTTATCGGTTCCGGTACTGTACTGGACAGCGCCCGCTTCCGTTACCTGATTGGGCTTCATAAGGAAATCGATCCGCGCAGTATTCATGGACAAATCATCGGTGAACATGGCGATTCCGAGCTGCCGGTCTGGAGTCTCGCCAATGTCGCGGGAATTGACCTTGGCTTCGATGAAGCGGAACGTGATGAGATCTTTGAGGACACCAAGAATGCCGCCTACGAGATCATAGATGCCAAGGGCTCTACCTCCTATGCCATCGCATTGGCACTGGACCGGATTGTTGCGTCCATCCTGAACAATGAAGGCTCCGTCCTGAATGTCTCCACACTGCTGAACAACTACAACGGCGTATCAGACGTGTTCCTTGGCGCTCCATGTGTCGTAGACCGTTCCGGCGTGCGTGAAGTACTTGATCTTCCGCTCAGTGACGAAGAACAGCTTCTGTTCCAGCAATCCGCTGATAAGCTCAAAAGTGAGATTGCCAAGCTGGAGCTGTAATCTCCGTGTGTGGACAAGCCTGCCGCCAATCCTCTGAGGATTGGCGGCTATTTTACTTATAGGAAGAGATTCAAGATTCAGACTCTGCTTCTTCTCCAGCCCGCCTTACCATCAGACGTGCACAGACGCGTTAACCAATTAAAGTCAGAATTGCTGTCCAGCTTATCGATTTCTTTTATCCATGGTCTAATCGTTGTGTCTACGACTTCGAGGCTTGTCCCTCTCCGCCTTCTACCCTGAATAATAACCCCTTCTCATGGTAGCAATTCACGGCGGTGTTGTCATTATAAAAATGCACATTCCGTGTGATTTATGCGTTATGTTTTGAACAAAAGTTCATAGTGTGTATTGACGCTGTTAGCCCCAGGTTCACGAGTCACCGCTGCCTGTCTTATACGGCATGCCGATCTGCAGTCTGGACATAGCTTCTTCCTTCTCACGGCTCGTAATATGTGTGTATACAGTGGTCGTCTGGATCGAGGAATGGCCCAGCAGCTCCTGCACCGTGCGCAGATCCGCTCCCTTACGCAGCAGCATAGTGGCAAAGGAGTGCCGCAGCTTATGGCTGGAGTACGGCCGGCGCTGGGACAAAGGCACTTCACTCTGGAAGCGGCTGAATGTATCTGCAGCAATCCCTTGGATGCCGCGGATGGAGAGCCGGCGGCCTTTTTGCGAGATGAACATCGCCTCCTCCTTGCTGTGCCAAGGATTAAGACGGTCCTTCAGCGCCTCGTCAAGATACGGGGAAATATCCTCAGGAACCGGGACATTGCGCCATTTGCGTCCTTTGCCGAAGACACGCAGTGAACGTCTCTCTACATTATAATCACTCTGATTCAGCGTATGTACTTCTCCTACCCGCAGACCCATATACGACATCAGCAAAAAAACAGCCAGATTGCGGCTTCTGTATTTGCCGTCTACCGCTGACAGAAACCGCTGCAGGTCTTGTTCATCCAGATAGACCGGCTCACGGTTTTTTTCAGTCTTGGACTTCTTGATTCCGGCGGCCGGGTTGATATTCAGCAGCTCCAGCTCCGTCAGTGCCTTGAAGAGGCAGCTTATTGAGGCATGCTTGCGGTTACGTGTCGCATCACTTACCCCGCGTTCCCGCACAGAAGTCAGATAGGAGACAACCTGCAGTTTTTTGACAGTACCCAGCTCCCGCCCGTTCAGACTGCCCAGAAATTCCCGTGCATCAGCAAGATAGGATTTCTGGGTATATGCTGTGTAGCCGGCGTCCTTCATCCAGATCAGAAAGGCATCCAGCTCTTCTTCATATTCAAGCTCCGGCTCATTCATGCCCTGTGCTCCTCCTCTTCCCTCCACATTACAGCATGCTTCTGTACCGTTCCAAGAAACTCACTTAACGCCGGGGATTTCCACTTTTTACTGTGATAGGCAATTTGGGTCGCCACCCGCTGGGATTCATCATTCCAGTTCAGCCGGCCCAGCTTGCCTTCCGCCAATTCCCTGCGGACCGTAATCATCGGCAGGAATGAGATACCGAGTCCTGCCATTACGCATTGCTTGATCGCTTCAATGCTCCAGAACTCCAGATTCGGATCTGGGAACACTCCATGGCTGTTCAGATGGCGCTCAAATAAGGTACGGTAGGTGCAGCCTGTTTCCGTATGCAGAATCGTTACATTTTTAAGATGCAGCGGTTCTACTTCTTCCAATTCCAGCAGCGGGTGATCCAGTGGAGCGACCAGCGTCATCGCTTCATGGATCAGCGTGTCACAGTACATCTCCTTATACTCCGTCTCCGGTTGGAGAAGAAAGGCCAGATCAAGCTCTCCTGAGCGGACGAATTCCGTCAGCTCCCAGCAGGCTCCCGGCTTCAGCGTAATCTGCACCTGCGGATGCCGGCTGCGGAATTCCTTAATAATCCCCGGGAGGCGGAAGGCCGCCAAAGATTCAGGTGCACCAATCCGCAGCGAACCGGATATTTCCGTCTCCGACCGCAGGGCGTTCTCGGCCATCGTGTGCATCTTGGAGATTTCCTGGGCATACGGCAGGAGGCGGCGGCCGGCATCGGTGAGAATGATCTTTTTGCTGATCCGGTCAAACAGGGGCTGCTCCAGTTCTGCCTCCAGCGCCTGAATCTGTGCGGTAATGCTGGACTGGGCGTAATCAAGCTTCTGGGCTGCGCGGGTAAAGCTGCCGGTCTCAACTACAACGAGAAAGGTGAACAGATGCTTAGACTCCATAGTACCTCCTTCAACCTATCGGTTATTCGAATGGATTCCATTCGATAATTCCGTTTTTCCAATGGATCTATTATCTGATACTCTATATTTAAATACAAGGAAAGCGGGACTATTTATATGAAGGAAAATAAATCATTACAACGGAATATCGGGATGCCGCAGGCTATTGCCCTGTACATAGGAGCCGTCCTCGGCTCAGGTGTGTTAATCGTACCCGGACTGGCAGCGGAGATGGCTGGTCCCGCTTCGCTGCTGGCCTGGGGATTCATGACCCTGTTGATTCTCCCGCTTGCGCTGTCCATGGGTCTGCTCTCGGCCAAATTCCCTAATGCCGGCGGGGTATCCCATTTCGTCACCCTGGCCTTCGGCCCGAAGGCAGGCGCACTGGTTGGCTGGTTCTTCCTCATGTCCGTGCCGATTGGCGGTCCTGTCGCTGCACTGACCGGAGCGGGCTATATGACAGCCGCCATGGGCTGGGGCGATCCGGCCAGAATTGCCATCGCTGCAGGAATGCTGGC
Source organism: Paenibacillus sp. FSL R10-2771 (assembly GCF_038000205.1). Classification (NCBI taxonomy): domain Bacteria; kingdom Bacillati; phylum Bacillota; class Bacilli; order Caryophanales; family Paenibacillaceae; genus Paenibacillus; species Paenibacillus sp. FSL R10-2771. Next base: position 2,926,815 of record NZ_JBBOBM010000001.1, on the reverse strand, counting down.
CATTGGCCTGATTGTCAACTGGATCGGCATGAAGGTTGCCGGTAAAGTGCAGATCGCCGTGGTTATCGCGATTGTTGCCGTACTGGTCTTCTCTTTTGCTGCGGCTCTGCCAAGAATGGAGAGTATTCACTTCACCCCATTTGTTCCGCATGGCTGGATGAGCGTTGGGCAGGCGGCAGCGATTCTCTTCTGGTGCTTCATCGGCTGGGAGGCCGTTTCACATCTGTCTGAAGAATTCAAGGACCCGCAGCGCGCTGCGGTCAAGGGTGTCACCATCGCTGCGGTCATTGTCGGAGTCCTCTATTTCCTCTCGGCACTCGCTACAGTCGGTACGCAGAGCTATCTGCGCGGAGGTGCCGACTCTTCACTGGTCTGGATCATCAGCCAGCCGCTTGGAGCCTGGGGCGGATTCATTGCCGGACTCACCGGACTTTTCATCTGTACGGCGACGATCATAGCCTATTCAAGCGCTGCATCACGCGTAGCTTATGCCTTGTCACGGCAGAGCTATGCCCCGAAATGGATGGGCCGCTTATCAGACCGCTATCAGACACCTGTGGGAGCGATCGGCTTCCTGACCCTCTGCTTCACAGCAGTATTATCGCTCTACGGCAGCGGCCTGCTCTCGATTACGACACTGATTAAATTTCCCAATGCCACCTTCATCCTCACCTATATTGGCGGTTGTGCTGCAGGAATCCGCCTCTTGCGTGGCAGCCGGGCAGGCGTAACGATCAGCTGGATTTCTTTTGCCGCTACGGTAGCCGTGTTTCCGTTTACAGGCTGGGCGATCATGTATCCACTGCTGATTACACTGTTGTTTGTTCTGGTGGATTATTTAAGACAGGGACGTAAACGTGCAGGAAATATTCCTGTAGCCAGTGATGCTGAAAAGATTTCACGGCGCGCATTATAAGGGCGCTTATCAGAAACAGGCTGCACTCCTCCTTATTTGAGGATGCAGCCTGTTTATCTATATATAAGCGGCGGAGTTTCCAGCCCTTGACCAGAGCTTCCGTTCGCTTTACGTTTCAGAAAAGTGTCAGATGGTTATGGATGAAGGAGAGCCTGACCTAAATCAGATCTAAGAAGGAGACTGTAAACCATGCCAGAAGACAAGAAGATTGTTCTCGAACCTGCAGCCCAGAAATTCGCTGATGACAACTCCGAGCCTCCCTTTCTGCCCGACCTTGGGCCTGAGAAAGGCCGCGAAACGGTAAATACAGTCCAATCCAGTGAAATATTCAAGCCCGAAGCCGATATCCAGGATCTGACGGTATCCGGCGGACCTGGTGGTGAGGTGAAGGTACGAATTGTCCGTCCTATCGGCTCCGCTTCTACTTCTCTCCCGGTCATACTCTATATTCATGGAGCCGGCTGGGTATTCGGCAACAGCCATACGCATGACCGCTTAATCCGCGAGCTGGCCGTCGGTGCCGAAGCTGCCGTCGTTTTCCCGGAGTACAGCCTCTCTCCCGAAGCCAAATATCCTACAGCCATTGAAGAAATCTACGCTGTACTGGAATGGATTGCCCAAGAAGGCTCCACTTACGGGCTGGATACGTCCAAGCTTAGCGTTGCCGGAGACAGCGTTGGCGGCAATATGACTGCGGCCATCACACTTATGGCCAAGGAACGCAGCGGTCCGGCAATCTCCAAGCAGCTGCTGTTCTATCCGGTGACCGATGCAGCCTTCGATACAGAATCATATCACCTGTTCGCCGAAGGATATTTCCTGCAGCGCACCGGCATGAAATGGTTCTGGGATCAGTATACCACTGATCCGGAGGAGCGGGCACAGATTACCGCGTCCCCGCTGCGGGCCAGCCTGGAGCAGCTGAGCGGTCTGCCGGAAGCCTTAATCATCACCGGCGAAGCAGATGTGCTGCGGGATGAGGGCGAAGCCTACGCCGCCAAACTCCGCGAAGCAGGAGTGCCGGTTACGGCAGTGCGGTTCCAGGGCATCATCCACGACTTCGTGATGCTTAACGCCCTGGCAGAGACCCATGCCAAAAAAGGGGCCCTGCTGCTGGCAACGGCCTGGCTCAAGCAATAGAGATTACGTTAAAATACGAAATCACATAATGAAAACAGCGGCAGCCATGGATGATATACATCCGGAGCTGCCGCTGTTTTATTGAATTAGACTAGTTCCCGCTGGTCTAATTATGGAGATAAACGCGCTACTTCCGCTGGGAATAGAACTCCGCCGCTTTGACCAGCATGTCCTTCAGTGAGCTGAAGGAGGTAGTTTTCGTGACATGCTCGTTCAGCTGATCCTGCGGCAGCGATTTCAGCTCCTCTGCTGATCCGGCAGAGAATCCCCCGCTTTGCAGAAGCTCCGTCAATGATTCGAACGGTGTGAACTTTTGCAGAAAAGAACCCGACAACAATTGATCCAGCGGCAGCTTCTCCAGCAATTGATCGACAGGCAGCTGATCTAGCGGAAGCTTTTGCAGCAGCTCACCGACTCCGCCCTCTTTGAACGTATCCACTAATCCTTGTATTTTATCGCCAAAGCCTCCGAAATTGAATCCCATAAAGGCAACCTCCTGATAACTGTAGTTGCTCCTTATTACCCTAAATACCGCTCAGCGAATTACCTAGTTAACATAATGTATGTTATGTTACGTTATTGTTATGATTGTAGTTATGGTTATGGTTATCGTTGTGGCTTTACCTCCGGTTACAATATTGTCTTCCTTATTTTAGCAACCAATCCTTGCTCCCGGCGTCTTACTATTTAGAACAAGACACATCAAGGAGATGACTCAGATGCCGCCAATGAAATCCATCCTCACCAGCATACTCGCCCTTTCCCTGCTCTCATCCGTCACCGCTCTCTCTTCAGCAGAACTTTTGCCGGGTACTGTATACGCTGCTTCCGCGAACAATGCAGTCATTGCGGTCTCCAAAGACAAGCTGCTGCCGCTGAAGTGGCAAGTAGCCACGGATGGCATGGGCATGTATGACAGCAAGCCGCCTATTATGAACGGAATTCTCTACTACTCAGACATCAACAATACGCTTTACGCCAAAAATATAGCCTCCGGCAAAGTTCAGTGGTCCTATAAACAGGGGGCGCATCCGCAAATCGTCACGAATAACTCCGTATTCTTCATCGACAATCAGGAACAGCTCGTCAAAGTGTCCGCTGCAACCGGAAAGCTGATCTGGAAGGTTAAGGTGTCGGAGCGGCCTATAGAGATTGGGGCACAGGCCCGCCTGATTAACGGAAAAGTCTATTTTGCCAATGAGTACGGCGTTGTCGCGGCCTATAACCCGGTTACCGGAAAGAAACTATGGGAGAATAAGAATATTCCTATGTATGCGGGGACCATTTATGGAGAATATTCAGGTGTGTTTGTCGTTTCCAGCACGGTCGATAACATCCGCACCCAATTCTACGGCCTTGATCCGGCTACCGGGAAGCGGCTGTGGAGAATTGAGGGGGTATATAGTTATGTAACTTATCAGAATGGACAACTATTACTCCGTGAGCAGGCAAAGACTGCAGCGGGGAATACGGCAACGGCCGTGCCGGGTTACCAGCTGACTCTGGTACAGCTGAATCCCGCTACAGGCAAGATTTCCGGCCGGGAAAACTATAATCCGCTGGACGACATCTCCAGATTGGGGAGAGCCGCTACCTCCATCCAGAACTCTTATGTTTATACGGCAGACGGCAATCTCGACCAGGATGGATATACTCTTACGCGCTTTAAGCGTAGAGCGGATACCGATACGGCCCCCACAAGCTATGCTAGCTTCGGCAACTGGCTGGCCGGTCCCGCGAACGGAATGGCCTTCTTCCAGCATGAGACACAGATTAGCGGAATCAATATTGCGAACGGCAATGTCGTTGCGTTCGATCATCCGGCAGACAAGGTGGAGCACCTGCAGCACGTTGGCAAGGCTGTATTCGCCATTTACAAGAATGGCTATATCTCGATTAACCATTCCGATACCGGCGCACTGCTGGGGATGATCAACAGCGGTTCAAAGTATCCATACTTCGGCAATATAACCATCGATCATGGAACCGCGCTGATTCCTACTGAACACCATATCTTAGCCGTTGCCCTGCCACAAGAATATCAGTAACATACGCGAAGTTTAAACGTTCGTACGCAGAAACTCCCCTATCCTCCGGGCGGCTTCCAGAAGCCGCTCTTCATCCTCAACCAGCGCTATTCTGACGAAACCCTCTCCCTGGCTGCCAAAAGCACTTCCGGGAATTACCGCTACCCCGGTCTTCAGCAGCAGTTCATGAGCGAAGCTCTGTGATCTTCCCGCTTCACCGTTCACCCCATAGGTCTCCGGCAGCCTCGCCCAGATAAACATCGTTGCTTCCGGCAATGGCACACTCCAGCCTTCACATGCCAAGGCTTCCACAAAAACATTCCTGCGGCGTTCATACAGCGCAGCCACTCCCTGCTCCGGTCCGGAAGTCATCGCCTGTTCCAGCGCTGCGACTGCCGCTTCCTGGATGGGATCGAAGACACCGTAATCCACATTGCTCTTCAGCTCCCGCAGCGCCCCAACGGCCTGAGCATTGCCCGTCATGAAGCCGATGCGGCAGCCGGCCATATTGAAGCTTTTGGAGAAGGAATGAAATTCAACGGCCGTATCCAGCGCTCCAGGGACCTGAAGGATACTGACGGGCCGGTAGCCATCGAAGCCCATCTCCGAATAGGCCAGGTCATGAATGATCAGCATGTCCCATTTGAGAGCAAGCTCTACTAACCGCTCCATGTAAGCCAGATCTACTGTGACCGAAATCGGATTGCCGGGAAAGCTGAGTAATATAAATACCGCTTCACGCCATACCTCATCAGGGATGCTCTCCAGATCGGGCCGGAAGGCATTCTCCTCCAGCAGCGGCAGCGGCCACGTTCTAACGCCGGCTATAGCCAGTGACCCTGAATAGATCGGATAGCCGGGGTCCGGCACAATCGCCAGATCCCCAGGATTGCAGACCGCGAGTGCGAGATGTGCCAGTCCGTCCTGCGAACCCATCAGGGCTACGATTTCTTCATCCGGATCAACTTCAGCATCGAAACGCCATTTCATCCATTTGGCCGCCTGCTTACGGAACGCATCGCTTCCTTTGGAAGCCGGATACGAATAACTGTCCTCCCGCAGCACTGCTTCGCTTAAGGCATGACGGATTTCAGGCAGAGGAGCCCGGTCCGGACTGCCAATCCCGAGATCAATGACCTCCAGTCCAGACTTTCGTGCTTCCGCCTTCCAAGCGGCCACCTCAGCAAAAATTGATGACCCCAGATGAGACAGCTTGTCCGATCTCCATTTATGTTTCGGGCTGCTATGTGCCAATACAATACCTCCAGCATTTGTTTTCCAATTATTATAGCATGCGTTCAGAGCGCAGATACCAGGAAAGCCTAAGCAAATTTCACGAATGGGATTATATTACAATAATATATTATTATTCTATGAAATTGACTCTATTTGAGCTGATCACTAGTGCCTGAATTCATATAAAAGTCCCTCAGAACTGAAACAGCGTATAATTTATGTTATACGCTGTTTTTTTGGGGCATATTTCGGCCATTTTAGCCCCTTTTTCAACGGACTTCTCTTCCTTTCAAATGATTTCAGCTCCGGCCGAACCGTAAGTTCCCTCTGGGCATAGGATAGGGGTATACATTACAAAGGTGGGACGTATCATGGCCAAAAACAAGCGCGGTAAAGCACTCTGGCGCACTCCTTCCAGAGCAAGAGGCACCTGTCCGATCTGCGGGAGCACCCGTATTAAGCTATTGTATTTCGGAAAAGGTCCTGCGGGCGAGAAGCTCACCGTCTGCAAGAAATGTGACGGCAAGCAGCAGGCAGCGGTCTGAGCTAATCCCGGCTTCGCCTGCACAAAGAAACGGCTTGCTTGTCCCCTAGGGGAAGCAGCCGTTTCTTCAAGTAAACCCTCTCTCCTGTTCCAGCTTAAGCAGAGACTATTGCAGATCAAGCTGCGGTACCCAGTTCCGAATTCCATTATCCTCGAGTATGCCGAGCGTCACATCCGAAATATGCGGGTCTGCAAGCAGCTTGTCCCTTACCTTGAACTTAATGTCATCGGCATCGGCGAGCGTCATTCCCCGTTTCAGCTCGATAAGTCCTTCGACGTGATAATAACGCCCTTCCTGCAGAATCCGCATCTGATAAATATCCGTCACCCACGGGTCATCAAAAATAATCTTCGCCACCCGCTCCTCAATCTCCGGCGGTGCAGCCACACCGATCAACCCGACCATGTTGTCGTAGCCTACACGGAAGGCCACCCCGATCATCATGAAGGCAATCAGAATACTGCTCACACCATCCAGCAGCTTGAAATTGGTAAAAGCGGTAACCAGAATGGCAATCATGGCGAGCAGGCCGCCGCTTGTTGCGACCAGATCCTCATAGTAGACAAGCCGGGTAGGCGGGGCGGCTCTTTTCACATTTTTGAGGGAAGCCGTGAACTTGCCCAGCCCTTTGGCCTCAACCCGTGATTCATGCAGCACCTCATTCATCGCCTTAACCCAGACGAATCCGTCTGCCGCGATCGACAGCACAAGTACCAGCACATTGATCCAGTAGCCTTGCGAATCCGTAGCCGGATGCTTCAGCAGATGGAAACCTTCATGCATTGTCTCGTACGCCATGATGGTCACGACAATTACGGCCACCATACAGAATAGGTTAATCACCCGGCCGAAACCGTCCGGGAAGCGGCGTGTCGGTCTTTTCTCAGCCAGCACACTGCCTGTAAATACAAACATCTGATTCACAGCGTCGGCAATCGAATGCATCATTGTGGCAAACATTGAACCGCTGCCTGTCAGTGCAAAAGCGATTCCCTTAACGATGGCAATCCCTGTATTGCCGATAGCAGCCGAGCCTGAGGATTTATTGCCCTTCTTGATTAAGCTTCTTATGCTTTCGTTTGTCTGCTCCATTATCCGGCAGCCTCCTTAAGCTCATATACCGAAATCCGGCAGACGCCTCCGCAGCTGATTTCGTACGGCTCCCGCCGTGGTCTATGTATCTATTTACCCCATGCGGCAATTTTCTATCAGCTGCGGTGAGTTGGAGGTTGAATTACTGGAATCCCGATTTAACCCATAGCTTCGAAATATCCAGAAATCCGAAAGAGCCGGTCTGCAGTCCGAACAGGTTTTGGCTAAGCTGCGCTTTTTTGTTCATATGGCAGCCATAGAGCACCCAGCAGTTGTCGCGCAATTGGTCTTCTGCCAGATCCAGCAGCTCCGCCCGCTTTTCAGCAGGCAGTCGGGAGAAATGCTCCAGTACCCGCTGCAGCGCCAGTTTCTGACGATCCAGCAGCAGATCATGCAGATAGTTCGACTCATTGCGGAAATAATTGATCATCCCCCACTGCCAGTCATCCTCCAGCACCTCTTCGGCAATCAGCAAGTCAGCATAGCCCATGATATCTGCGAGATCGTATTCGGTCAAAGGATGCAGCTGGAGCTTAAGTCCGATCCTCCCGCCGCGTTCCTGCAGCCATATAGCCTCCTCCTGATCCTCCTTCCGGCTCCGGCAGGCAATCGTCAGCACTTCTCCACCGTAGCCGCCAGCCTGAAGCAGCGCTTTTGCTTCCTCAAGCAATGGCTCTCTGAACTCCTGCTGATTACTCTTCCAGGGTAAAAAGCTGTCCGCCGGCATAATCCGGTTGCCCCCGAGCTCCCGGATCATGGCCGGCTGATTGTACAATATCCGTAACGCTTGCCGTACAGCCTGCTGATGGTGAAGTCCTTCTCTTCTAAAGTTAAACAGGATATAGCGGCAGCCCAAGGCCGGGTAATCAATGCTATGGCCCTGCTCTTCCCCGGCAGGAAGCGGGTTGTGCCCGGCATCCGTAAGCTGATACTGGCGGACACTCGATCCCAAATGCGGTAAATACCAGATTTCTACCCGGTCCAGCAGTGGGCGGATTCCGTAATAGAGGTCGTATGCACCGAGCACCAGTACATCCTCATTTAGATCCAGTACCTGATATGGCCCCGTCCCTACCGGATTAGCGGCGAAATCCACATCATAAGGCAGAATAGACATATAGATTGAACTGAACAGATGCAGAAAAAAGGTATTGGGCTGCACGAGGTCAAACCGGATTCGATAATCACTTTCCAGCTCGACATGACAGATATCCTTAAAATGGCTGATCGCCGGACTATTCAGATCGGTCAGACGCTGCAAGGTCTCTTTGACATCCCGTGAAGTCATCCCCCGTCCGTGGTGAAACCTTACCCCCTTACGCAAATAGAACAGGTAACTTGTACTGTCCGGATTGGCCTCCCAAGTATGCGCCAGCCCAGGCAGAAAGCTGCCATTCTCTGCATCATAGGTAATTAATGTACTGCAAATATGCCCCAGCAAATAGGTTTCAAAAGCTGTGTACACCATCGCCGGGTCCAGCTTCTCCATCGGGCGGTTACGGGAAATCCGCAGCACCTCCTGCCCGGATGTGGAGTCCGGCTCACTCCAGAAGCCCATTTGTTTGTCGAGTACTGCCAGCAGGCGTTCCTTAAGCGGCTCGTTCACCTGATATTGGCCAATTAACTCGATCGCCGGTTTAATCCGGCCTTTATGGACCATGTCCTGAAACTTCTCCTCCAGCACCTCGTCCACACTGCGCAGGAACGTCAGCTGCGAATAATTCCCTCTGCCTCTGCCGGGTATCCATGTGATCAATTGCTGTTCCTCAAGCTTCCGCAGAATAAACTTTACATTGCGCGGCGTGCAGCACAGGATGCCGGTTAGTTGCTCAATAGTGACCGGAATGGGCTGCTGTATACTGAAAGCCGGGTCTAAAGCTGCGGCCAAACAGAGATAATTCATGCTGCTATTGTCCATATATCCAGGCTCCTTTAAAGGTGAAAAGTCACATGAAATTCTTACACTTTTATTTCATCCTTTTATCTATACAATTATACTTAATTCAGCATCAAGAAGCATTCGCCAAATTCAATCACCCGATTAGGAGACATCTGATTCTATGAAACAGCATCTGCGGCACATTCATCCTCTGGCTTGGACCATTATCATCGGAACGATGTTTGGCCGGCTGGTCACCTCCATGAGTATCCCTTTTCTATCGATTTACCTGACACAAGTCCTGGGCGCTACTGCCACCCAAACAGGATTTACGGTAGCCGTCAGCTCTCTGGCAGGTGTTCTGATCAGCTTCTACGGCGGTTACATATCTGACGTGATCGGCCGCAAAATCGTTATGCTGGTCTCCGTGTTCGGCTGGGCCTGCGTATTCTTCGGCTTCTCAGCCGCGCAGCATTTATGGGTCTTTTTCCTCGTCAATACGCTAAATGGGCTATGCCGTGCAGTATTCGAACCGACCTCGCGGGCTTTACTCTCGGATATTACACCTCCGGATCACAAGCTGCTGGTCTTCAATCTGCGGTATGCAGCGGTCAATCTGGGTGTGGTATTCGGGCCGATCATTGGCCTGCAGCTGGGCTCAGCCAAATCCACATTCCCGTTCATGATCGCCGGGATCGTCTATATCGCCTATGGACTTGTACTGTTCCTGCAATTCTCTGTACACCGTGCCAGCCTGCCGGTTCATGGCGAAGCCCGTACACCGAAGCTGCTTGAAGCGCTGTCCACCACCGGAAGGGATAAGGTCTTCCTGCCCGTTCTGCTCGGTACGATCTTCTGCGTGCTGGGATATGGGCACTTCAGTTCAACACTGGCGCAATATCTGGCGAACAACCCCCATTTCAGTAATGGCAAACAGCTCTTCTCCTACATGCTGTCTCTGAATGCGGTAACGGTGCTGATTGTGCAGTATCCGATCGTCCGTACAGCCAGCAAATTCCCGCCGGTCATTCCTCTGATCCTGGGTAATAGCTGCGTTGCTCTCAGTCTGCTGCTGTTTGGCATGCCTGGCGGAGTCGCGCTCATTATGTTCAGTGTCGTGCTGTTCACAGTCGGGGAAGTCCTGCTCTTCACGATGATGGATATGCTGATAGACCGGATTGCCCGTCCGGAGTGGAAAGGTACTTATTTCGGCACCATCGGCTTCAATAACCTTGGCAATGTAATGGCGCCTATTCTGGGAGGCCTGCTGCTCGATCAATTCGGTACGGCGAATGGTCCGGCCGTATTCGTGCCGCTGGCTTTGACTACCGCGCTGGGTCTGCCTTTCCTGATTACGGCGCACAAAAGGCTCCGGAGCAGAGAGCTTGCCGAAGCTGGCAATAAGGCTAACTTAAGTGCCTAAGACATGACTAATCCCCAGACCCCGCTGAGAAGCTTAGGTCTGGGGATTATTTTGACTACCTGTCTCTATAACACTAACATGCTACCATAAATTCACTCGCGAGCTATTGCTTAACAACCACTCACTATTAATAAGTTAACATAATATTAATTATGTTACCATTTCACAACAATATCAATCTCAACAATACATTTTATTCCATATACGCACCTGACTGCCAATGTATTCCCGAAGCTCTGCCGGTTCCATAATTTCAGCTTGGACGAGCAAGGGCAGCACCTTCTCACACGCAGTCTCATAGTCGTACATATTCGCAGTGATGATCTGGAATTCACCCTCTGGTTCCGTATTCATAACTTCTAACCTCTTACTGATCCCCTGATTATGCACTGGCGTGCGGATGACTACGGGGTAGATTTCCCGTGCTTTGCTGGCATTAATGAAGGCAAGCTCTCCTTCCTTCCAGTATTCCTGCAGGGAGAAGTGTTCAGGGATAGTATAGGTTCCCTCTATTAACGACACCGCGGCAAACCGCTCGCATTTAAACGTACGAACAGCCTCCGCGCCCTCGCAATAAGCGGCCAGATACCATTCGCCCTGCTTGACAACAAGTCCATAGGGATGCAGCTTCCGGCAGGAGAGATCTCCATTCATTTTGCGGTACTTCGTCTCAATTCGTCTGCCTCGCCACACCGCAGTGCGCAGCGCCTCCAGATATGGCACTACCGCCCGATCACTCCACCACGGTGTATCATCGAACAGAAAACGGCTCTGCGCGGTACGGATATCCTCCTGATAAGGAGCGGGCAAGCTTGCTTCGAGCTTCAGCAGAGCATTTTGGAGCAGAATACCGGTCTCGCCCGAACCGCCTGCTGGCATCCCCATCCCTGTCAAAAACAGCTGAACCACCTCTTCGCCATGCAGCCGCCGCAGATTCACCGTATAGCCCTCCATCAATGAAATTCCGCCGTTCGGCCCGGTTGTGGTAACGAGAGGAATGCCCGATTCAGCCAGGACATCAATATCTCTGTAAATGGAGCGGACGGACGTTTCGAGGGCCTCTGCCAGAGCAGCTGCCTTCATCCTGCCCCTGGATTCAACCAATAAAAGAATTGCAATCAAGCGGTGCAGCCGCATCATATCCCTCCTTTTTCTACATTTCAAAGACGCATCATTTCACAACTCTATTCTTGCCACTCTGTTGTCAACAATAGGACGTTATGATGAATGTATCAAATCTAAGGAGCTGCTGTAAATGAATATTGGCATATTGGGAACAGGTTTTGGAGCATATCATGCATCGATCTTGAAGCAACTGGAGTCTACAGACCGTGTGGTCGTCTTCGGACGAAATGAAGCCAAGCTGCTGAAGCTGAAGGAAGAGCTTGGGGTAGAGATCACATTGTCTATAGAAGATATAATGTCTGATCCCGGGTTGGATGTAATAGATATCTGTCTGCCTTCTGCGCTTCATAAGACTTATGCTGTGGAGGCACTGAGACGCGGGAAGCATGTATTTTGCGAAACGCCGGTTGCCCTGGAGCCGGAAGATGCACGGGAGATGCTCTTGGCTGAACAGCAATACGGCCGGAGAATTCTGGTCAATCAATTCATCAAATTCGATTATGCCTATGAGTACTTATATAAGGCAGTTCAAGAGCTTACATACGGCAAATTGCTGCAAGTCACCTTGCGCCGGGAAACGGCACCGCTATGGGGGGACCTGGGCCTCTCCAAGATCGCAGCTAATCTGATGATTCATGATCTGGATTTCATCGAATGGCTGCTGGATTCACCTGCACCTTCTGCGGTCTGGGGTACCTCTGGAGCTAAAGACGGTGAAGCATTGGTGCATGCTTCCTTCCTTCAATCTGAGGTGAGCGCACAGCTGATTGTCTCTTCTCAGATGCCGGAGTCTTATCCTTTTACCGTCGGTTATGAAGCTTATTTCGATCAGGCGAAGCTGGTGTTCCACGAGGTCGGTTATGCGAACGGGGATATAGAGGCCAGCTTAACCGCATATACGTCTATAGGCAAAGAGAGTATTCCATTGCCTCCTAACAATCCTTATGAAAAAAGCTTACGCCATGCACTCCAATGTCTGCAGGACGGTACGGACTCCATCCTTTCTCTGCAGCATGCGCTGAGGTCACTGGAAATGGCATCAAAATTGACGGAAGAGCTCCGTTAATTAATCGCAATAAATACTGTTTATTTCTGTAGCTGGTTGTGGTAATATCATCCTTTTTCTATCTATTTGTGGATAGGTACATATTTAATTTGCAGGCGAGTGAGGTAGCTAAGTGGAGTAATTGGGGAAGGCTTTCCTATTATGAATTTTTCATATGTTGAAATAGTATAATATATAAGGGGACGGTCTGTTATTTTTAGAGATAAATACAGTTTGTTAGTTAACATAATTATATTTATGTTACCCTAAATAGAGTTGAATGCTATATCTTCCCAAAATCAATGCAGCGGCAGCTCTTTGCACAGGATCAATTCCCTTAGCTGCCGCTCTTTTACAGAAACTGTATCATTCCAGCCCCTGCCGTTTGCTTGTAGCCAATCTAACTCACTGTCATTGCACGCGCGAATCCTTCGAGCTTATTCATCGATAATCCAGCTCCAGCTTCATTCCCTTTCCCCTTGACCATCCGCAGAACCCATTTGTCCAGTGCTGAAATTCTCTCCGGATAAATCTCATCGCCCAGGATTTCCTTGGCAAGTGCCTTCTTGTACAGAACCTCCGGATAAGCTTGCTGAAGCTCCTGCTCCGCTTTCTCCCCTGTCATCCCTGCACAGATGAACAACCCGAGCCGCTTACCCGACAGCTCCTGTACGTTTTTGGAAGTGAATGCCGCCATTTCTTTACGGATTGTACCGTAGTAGATGGAACCGCCCAGAATCACCGTGTCATAGGCAGCCAGCGCCGGCACTTTGGCATACTTTAGATTCACAGCCTCAGCCTCTCCAAGCCTCGATTTCAACAGAAATGCCGCTTTCTCGGTACATCCATACTTGCCTGCATATAAAATCAGTGTTCTATTACTCATATTATCCGCCGCTCCTTATCTATGGTAAATGGGTTTGAAGACTATCCCGGTTCCTGTACATTGCTTAATACAAGGTATAAACAAACAATAGCACCTAAATTAAACGCAGGAAACGCTATCAGCTCTACTGTAGATACACTTACTCCCGCCCTCAGCATCCCAATGATCATGGCAGTGATGGAGGTTAGCAGGGCCGCAGCTTTTACTATGACTACAGAAGCAAGCAGATAACCATAAGGCCGTCTGCGAATGAGCAGTACCCCGGTAATTGAAGATAGCGGAACAACAATGGCTAAATCGAGTGCCTGAATCACCAATGTGCTGTAATGCTCCAATCCTTCAGGTGCTATCCCTTGGCGATAAGAACCAGCGAGCCTGCCCAGCCATAACAACATGATCATTAATGAGGTGAAAAGCAGGAATACACCTATGCTTTGTGCCGGTAAACTTGGTCTAAAGAAACGTTCTACCTTCTCCTTCTCTAATGACAGCAGGGTCAGAATACATGCAAATAAGCTGGATGAGAACAATATTACATAGATTAGAAACAGGTTATTGTACATAGACAGGAAGCTGTAAGACGCATAAGTATATGTAAAATATCCTAAGGCTCCAGCTAACAGCAGCCGCCCTCTGACCCGCCCTCTGATGCTCATAACAAGTGAAACGAGCAGCAAAGGAACCCCCAGTACCAGTGTAACTCCATCCTGGGCTTTGGCCTGGGCAACGACGGAAATTGAATCATTTTTATAGATTCCACTACCATATAATTCGACCTTCTCACCCCGGATTGAGGTAAATGATTCAGAACTCCCTCTCTCCCCCGGTCCGTGACCTGACAGTATTCCGTACCCCGACGCGGCTATCGCAAGGATAATAATTAATCCCGTTAAAATGCCAACTGACCGTCTATACCCCATCGCCTTCTACCCCTTAGCCGAATAATCGTAAAAACTCATTCCCGACTCCCTGCAATAAGCAGCATTACCTCGATATGCCGGGCAATCAGCGCCTCCTTCTGCTCCTCCGGCAGATTCTTCTCGACGCTCAGCCTCATGATCAGTCCAAATGCCGCACTCCAGATCACTTGGGCAGTAAGTTCAATTTCCTCCTCTTTGCGGGCTGCCATCCCTCTGAATTGGCGTAGAGTCCTGCAGAGCATGCTGATCGCATTACGCTCCAGTGCAGCCCCTTTATGCAGTACTGCAGTATGTTTAAGTACAGCAGGCGAATCATTAAGCATCACATTCCGGTACTGTGATCCTTCCGCGGTGGTCATCCGGATAAACTGTGACAGCGACTGGCTTAAGTTATCCTCAGCCGATACTTCACTCCGCACAGTGTCTGATCCGGCTGTTAGCCCGCCCATCAACTTCATGTACCCCTGCTGAAGAAGCTGCTCCACTATATCCTCTTTTCCCTGAAAATAGTGATAAATGATCCCGGCGGAATACTCCATCCGTTCAGCAATCTTGCGGATAGACAGCTGCTCAATCCCCTTCTCGGCCACTAGTTCACCAGCCGTTGTCAGAATTAAATTGCGCATCGCTTTCCGTTCCTGCTCTTGTCTCTCTTCTTTGCCCATGATTGTAAGACTCCTTTAACAAGGTGTTATTTAATTTAACACTGTAATGTTTTTAAACACTGTTCAATACAGATTATATGCACCGGGATACCTTAAAAGATGTGACTATTTTTACATTTTGAGAAATTCCCCAATTGCATGTGCAGAAAAAGCCTGGGACAGCCCCCGGAGGGCATCCCAAGCTTTGCTTTAAGTTCACTTTTAGTTCTCTTTTTAAGTTCTCTTTTCACTTCAATTCCGCTTTAGCTGACCAAACGCAGCAGTTAGTTAACATAATCATAGTTATGTTAACTAACTGCTGCTGTCTTGCGTTTTTTCTCCCGGAAGATCAATTTAAACAACGGCGGAACCGCAAAAAAGATGAAAAACGTCCGGAATAACTGATAGCCCGCCACCGTTGGCAAATACGCCCCTACCTCATGCGCGATCAGACTCATCTGATCCATCCCTCCGGGAGCAAGACTGAGAAACGCAGTTGCTGATGATACCGAATCCAGATAAGCGAACAGCAGACTCAGGCCATACGCCCCTGCTATCAGCACTGCCCCGCTGCATACAGCCAGCGATAGTGTCAGCAGTTTATTGTTCAGCTTACGCGGATCGAGCAGCAGTCCGACATATACCCCAATCATCAGCTGCGCGGCATTGATCAGAACATCCGGAAGCGTGGGCCCCTGAAGACCGCTGATCTGCAGAATAGCCGTAATAATAGCCGGACCGAGGAGATACGCGGTGGGAAATTTAATCTTTTGGCCTACAATTCCGCATACCGTACAAGCCACGCCAAAATAAAAGATATTCGGGAATAGCGCTCCCCACCCGGCCGCAGTTTCAACCAGAAGAGATGTACTCTCTCCCCCGCCAGCATGGCTGGCAAACAAGGGACTGTAGATCAGCAGCGGCACACAGATAATAATCATCATCAGCCGGACCACCTGAATGACGGTTACAACCGTAAGATTGATATCCTCCGACTCTTCGGCCAGCACCAGCATCTGGGTTAAGCCGCCGGGGATACTTCCCAGCAGGATGGTCTTGTAGTTGGTCCCCGACACCTTAGATACAATTACCGCAATTCCGGCGCAGAACAGCAGCAGAAGTGTAGTCATAAGCAGCATAGAGGGCAGCTGATAAGCTATTTGATTCAGTGCAGAACCGATCAACGAGAGTCCAATTGTATAGCCGACAATAATCATCCCGGTATTCCGTATTTGTCCGGGCCAGATATATACTTGCTTACTTAGATTGGAACCGGTCAGCACAGCGATCATAGGGCCGAGCAGCCAAGGCAGCGGCAGATGCAGCAGCATAAAGATCCCCCCGCCAGCCAAAGCGGTAATCAGGGTAATCAGAACATATAGCGGTTTACGCCGGGTCACAGATAGGGTTGACATCAACAATCCTCTTTTCCAGCCCATTCAGCTTGGTTCATATTGGAGAGTATAGATGTGATTCAGTCCGGTAAGGGTCTCACCGGTAATCACCAGCTCTTCTACAACGTTAACAGGCCGGCCTGCAGCCTGCAAGAACTTATCCGCTTTGGCAAAATAAAACCGGCCGGGCAGTCCCAGCGCTTTGGTGCTGTAATGCATAGGAATGGCAACTGCCGGCTGCAGCTGCTTCACCACTGCCGCTGCTCCAGTACCATCCAGCGTCATTCTTCCGCCGACAGGAATCATCAACACATCAACCTCCCCTATCTGCTCCACTTGCCCTGGGGTCAGAATATGGCCGAGGTCACCGGCATGACAAATCCGCAGTCCGTCGACGGTGAAGACAAAGACCGTATTGCTGCCTTTTTTGGCCCCTTCAACATTATCATGATAAGTGGGCACCCCATGAATCTCCACTCCTTTTACACTGAAATGCCCTGGGTTATTAATTAGTTCGTAGTCGCCTTCAGCGATATGAACCTGATTGTGATCCTTATGATCATGGGTGACTGCCAGTATATCCGCCCTAACCCGGGGCATCCGGTAGCCTAGGAATTTCCCGTACGGATCAATCAGAATTACCGTCCCCTGCTCAGATGTTAGCTGAAATGCGGAGTGTCCAAACCAGTGTATTCTCATTTAATCTCCTCCATAATTGAATAGTGCTATTAAATTGTGCATTTATTTGCACATTTTAAATCAAAAAAAGCATGTGTTTGGAGAACGGCCACGGAATCTCAGCCGTCACTCCACCAAATCAGCAACCGTATAGGATTTCAGCACATGCTCAACCTGGAAACGGATATCCGTCATAATCTGATCGAAGGACTGGCGGACCTTCTGTCCAAACAAATGATTGCCGGTAGTGTCCAGCATGCCGTCCAGCATAGGTACATCATCATGCATGGACAGGTATACCTCTGCCAGGGTAATATCTCCGGGTTGTTTAGCCAGCATATAGCCTCCGCCCCGGCCTTGACGTACCTCAATATAACCGGCTTCAGTAAGCCGGGACAGGATCTTGCGCAGCGCTGTCGGCTCGCAGCGGATCTGTTCAGCAATCTCCCTGCTTGAGTACTGCTCCTTAGCTGAAGCGAGCACGACTAACGCCTGCAATCCATAACCAAATCGTTTGAGCTCTGCCATGGGAAGTACTAACTCCTTCACTGCTACTAATATGTGCAAATCATAGCACACTTAATATCTGCATACAACCTTATTAACCGGCTAATCAATACTAGCTATCTTCCATTCACCTTGCTTGTTTTTGAGCAGAGAGATCTCATTAGCTCCATCAACAATATATCCCTCTGAAGTCATCCGGGTATAGCTGACGATGAAGGCAGCCCGTTTGGCCCCTTCCATAGGAATGCCCCGGACGGTCAATTCGGAGAAATGATAGACATTCTTATGATCCAGAAAAAACTGCAGAGCTTCATTAAGCTGCGGTGAGTACAGAGTAGAGTCGAATTTCTCCTTATCCCCTGCCGCCCAGGCTTCAAGACAGTCCATCGTTTCCTGCAGCGCCTGCTTTTTCCCGGGATCACTTCCTACATCCGGCGCTGTTAAGAACACACCCGGAGTGATGGGCGGTTGCTTCTTCATATATTCAACAGCTCTAAGCATATCAATGAACACAGGAAGCAAAGTTGTACGTTGTTCATCCTGTATATGGATTTCCGCCCTGTAAGCCTGATCTTTCGCCGTGAATTTGAATGCTTCGGCCGTCTGGCTTCCTTTTACTTTGCTTTCTTCTACTTTGCTTCCGAGGTATTCCTTATATTTCAGCAGCACCAGATCATTGCCTGGCCCAAATTCTCCATCACCAGCTGCCGTATCCGCTCCATCAAGTTTAATTAAAGTAATATAATTCTGTTTATCCGGTGTGCCCCAGGCAGTCCTTCCGTCCTGTTCAAACCGCACCATCGTTTCGGGCATGAACAGCCCCAAAGGCAAAATCTGATCTGCCGAGAATGAAGCTTGTACAACCTCTCCCTTAATCACATATCCTCTGCCGCTCTCGCTATAATCCAGTACTGCCGGAATCAGCGCGACTGATTTGATCGCAGGCGGTTCTGTTTGAATTACTGCCGGGGTAGCAGGGGCTGGAGATGGAGTAACGGATACTGCAGCTGTCGTTGCGGACGGCTGTGCCATCCCCCCGGCACCGGACGAATTAATCTCTGCCCCGTTGCCGCAGCCTGTGCTGAGCGCTAATACCATTGTAATGCAGCCCGCTCCGAGTGCACTTTTACACATGGACATTTGTGATCACCTCATTTACCAGACGCTGGAAGCGCCTTAAAGTTGCGCGCCATTCTGGGAATTGTATGTGATGAACCAGTGAATTCATCCATGTTAAGGCATTCCGCATTTATTTCTTAATCCTATTAGTATTTAATGTGCTGAAGTATTGGCTGGGGTTGCCTTGCCGGGAGTTGAACCTCTCCTGGAACTCCCCTCCTGTATAGGAACCGATCACCCGGTGCCAGAAGTTACGCGCAGGCGTATTCGCACGGATCTGCGAGACCTTCCAGTCGCCGGGGAACATATCGAACAGCCGGTGTGCAGCCCAGGTTCCTACGCCGCTGCGGCGGTATTTCTGCATCACAAAAAACTCCGTCATATAGAACTGTCCCTCCGGATCACGCAGTAGCCGGTCTACAAGCGCAAAGCCGGCAATATTGCCGTCTACCGTGAATAAGTAGGCAAACTTGTTTAGACCGCTGTTCCAGTAGGCCTCCAGCCCGGGATAAGACGGAAACAATCCATCACGGTCCACCTGCAGCTCCAGGTACCGCGTAAAATCATACAAATAGAACTGCATTAATCTGCTTATAATCTGCTTCTGCTCTTTAGGAACCAGCTCGATTCCAAGTTCCATCAGGTTCACCTCTGCCGTTTGATAACACTAACTTAGACACATTTACCATACAAGGTTATGTGTCTAAGCTTATGTTTATAAGTTTACCCATTTTAGCTATTCATCTTATCATTAGTTAAATTGTGCAATTTTTCGTTTCATTTCCTCAACATTTCATAGGCACTCAAATGATTTTTTTATGCTCGAGAATGAAAAATGTTATAAATCTTGAGAAGCAAGGTCTTATCTAAATAGCCTGATCAGCTCATAAATTTGTCTTCAACTACACTTACTATTTTACTTCTTCTTATATTAACAAACAAATACACCTTGTAAAACTGTTTGCCAATGTATCGATTTTAATTCTGATGAGTTCCGTTCTAAGTACATGATCTTTGCTTTAGACACAATTAATTTCTAAATATTATCTTTAAATAATTTATATTTACAATTAGATTGTCTATATGAAATATTATCTTACCGTCTCAATGTCATACAGGAGTCAGGGAAGCATTTTGAATTAGCAGCATCAAAATAATTTCAGCATTTATTAATCATGGTACCAGCAATTATGTTGCATTGAATATTGTCTGATTTTCTATAAATTAAGTGGTGTTACATATATCTGCGAATTAATAATTAGACCATCATGCAACATAATTGTTGTTATGTGGCATTATAATTTTAGAGTGATTTTGCTGTGAAATAGATATATAGAAGAGATTCATAAGCAAAGATACCTATTTCATATTACAAGTCATCTTGTAATTTAGATTTATTAGGTGCCATCATTTCAAATGAGACCATAACCATTACTCTCCATTGACCGCGCGCGGTTATTCCCATGAAGCAGCTTCAACTCCTTATCGGTAATCGTAGGTTTTCAACTACATTTCCATATAAACATTGGGTTTTATGCTAATTCAAGCTACTCCTTATCGGTAAACTGTAGGCTGCACAAGGCTTTATTGCTGTTTAGGGTACAGAATTCCACACATATGTGGAAAATAAAGCAGAAGCGAGATTAGCATTCCCATATGTGGCAATGGGTTTACCGATACGGAGTACCATAAGGAGTTGATGGAGTATGTATGCGATGAATCGAGATACATTATCGAAAATTGAGGAAAGAAGCTATGCTACGTATACGTTTATGCGTAATCTAGTAGCGCAAAATAGCCAGTATTTATGGCATCGAAATCATTATCGTGCATGAGATGGCGGATTTATACATAATATTCGATATTTATGCAGTATTTATGCATTATAATGTATATTCATTCAATAAATACACATAAGAAAAAACCCTTAATTTATAAGGGTTCTTGTAATTTAAAATACGCATCGAATGAATAACTATAATCGCAGAGTCGAAGTGTTATATAGGCGTATTTACACGCTTTCACCTGTATCAGTTTCTGTACTTACTTTTGCTTTTGGTCTTGTCCCTGAAGTTTTTATTCTCGGTTTAATTTTCGATATAGAATCTTCTCTTGCATTTTCCATTTGATATATGGCTAAAAATTTATGCCCTTCTTTCGATGTCTGAATTCTTTCCCAAGCCGCATTCGCCACTTTTACTTTCTCTAATAATCCGTATGGTAAATATTTCGGTGCAATTCTAAGAAAAATAGTGAGTCTCTCTGTTCCCTTACTGCTTGGACTGTTGTTGACCCCTATACTTAATTTCTCTGAATATTGAATGAAAAATTGTAAGGCACTAATCTCTTCTTGTTTATCTGACAAATTTTCGGGTAATTTGAACCTTATCCTCATCAGTGTCTCTTTCAATTCGTCATAATCCCAATCACCAATCATAACTTTCTGTTTCTGCTGCTCCTTTGCCTTTTCTAATTCAACCTTCAACTCTGCATTTTCCTTTAACAGGGCCACATTGTCTTTTAATGTCTCTTCTGAATTGCCCACTTGATCAGCCTTAACCCATCCAATCAAGCTATCGTCTGATTCAAACTCCTTCAGAGATTCCATTGTTGCTAATTTGATGTCCTTTAAGTCTTCATAGAATTTAGAAATATTCCCTAACACTTCAGTCTTAAAGGCTTGATACTCTTTATAGTGTTCATATTCCCTATTATTCGGATCTACTTTTGTCTTCTCAAGCAATTTATCATCTGTTATCACAATCGCAAATCTACGCTTTCCTAATTCGCCAGCATAATCATATTCCCAGTGTGTATAGCTCTTTCCCGTCTCTTCATCAATACTTCCATATCTCCCACCCAGGATAAGCATGTACACATCAGATTCCTGTATCCAACGTTGTATAGTCACCTTTTGGGACTTGTCACCAGACTTAAACAGCTCCATACCAGCAGGAATATGACCAGCATTAAGAACCGCTGAGACAGCCGCTTGTCGTTCCTCAATCATATCTGTGTATGTTGACGATATAAAAACCTGGAGCTTCTTCTTCATGTACATTCTCCTTATGTATATTTCTCCAGATAATTATACAATATGTTACAGGGTTCATCATACAAATATAATAAATGTATCCATAAAAAAAGACCATCACCATTAATCAGTGACAGCCTTCCAGTTTCATCAATCCAATGATTCCCTTCAACTCAATCCAGTTATTCCCCTTCGTCTTTACATACAATTTGCCATTTAGCAGCCTTCCCGTTCTATAACGCTTCACTATATCCCTTCCCCTCTTGTCGTTTATCAACTACATCAGATGTAATAGGCCAAACAGACACATATCTGGATTTTTCACATGCCGCTCATATATCTGTTTAGGACTTACTATGTATTATTTGATTCTTCTAATATGTATAGGCTTGATTTTCTCGACCAGCAAATGACTGAGCGCTAACACAGGATCAATCTCATGCCAGTATAAAAACTCGGATAGCGATAGGCTGTAATCCAGTTGCTTCTGACTTCTGAGCTTCTTGAGTATGTTACCTACCTCGCGTCTATCTCTAGGCTGATTACAATCCAATCCAATTGTATACTCCATAAACCCATTCATTTCACTTTGAGTATCTAACACTGTTTCCATTTCATCCATAATCATAAAGGCTGATTGATTGATATTAATAGCTAAAGCAACTTGTCGTATAGTAATCTGTTTCCATCGTTGTTATCTCCCTTTTGGTTGTAGTTTGGTGGATTGGACACATGGGCATGACTAAATAGAGGAATATGGTGACATTCCTATTTTTAAATGGTATTATTAAATTGTTCGTTTAACGTACAATTATCCTAAAGACAATATATCATATGTCCGTTTAACGCACAAGCACTAAATAATAAAATTGGGGGAATATAAATGTTTAAAGAAGATAATGAGAACAATTATATTTTGTATTGTAAGCTTGGCGAACTACTTGAAAAGTACGATATATCTACAAACAAACTATCAGAAGACATAGGCCACCGAAGATCAACGATTATTGACCTCTTACATAACAAGGATATGGAAAACAAACGCATTCCAGCTTCATTGATAGTAAAGTTGTGCAAATACTTTGATATTACTCCGAATGATCTATTTGAAATAAAGGAAATTGACTATATTACCAATGAATCACCAAACGAATAGTACATACTGGAATACCATTCATAGCTTACACAACTTGTTGTAATTAATGACCAATGGTCCGAGGTTCAACCTTACATACACAAAGAAAAAGCCCTAGAGAATTGTCTCAGAGCTTGTGTTTATTCAAATTTCTTGAATCGACAAGGTGCTAATTGCTACATTTTTTATTAATAAGTCGCAACTATCTTCAGCAGGATTAATAATATAATCTCCTTTTCTAGTGATTGTCACGAGTCTACCAGCTACATTTTGACCATTAATAAGATTAGCAGTTAACAAATACTTCTTGTTGAAAAAAGTTTGTATCCATAGTTCTGATATTTTCTTGGACATTGAAAATAAGAAATATAAGCCAAAAGAAATTAGGATAATTGAAAAAAAACAGCCAATTAATATTTCCATATTAAAATTAAAACCATAAATAGTTATAGAAACATACAATATTCCACCAAGAAAAATTTCAAGAGAGATCCAATACACAATTGCCGTAATAGCTTTTATAAATTCATTCAGACTTTTATTTTGACTTACAATAAGAAATACTGGAGACATTACAATTATAGGAATTAGAATAAAATAATTTTTATTATTTACAGTTCCTAAAGATAACAAATAAATACATGTTAGTATTAAGAATAGACTTAAAATAAAGAACAGATTAATTCCAATGAACCTACTTTTTCTTACTTGATTATGTATTTTCTCAATATTACTTATATTTTGTTCTGTAATCAGTGTAAGAAACCTTGTTGTAGTAACTATAGTTTTACTATCCATAAATCCTCACCTCATCAACTATAGGATATTCTATGTAATTAATTATTCGGTTTCTTCCTGTAGCCTTTGAACATGAATTTTTTGTGTTAACAGCTCTTTCTTTGCCATTGTCTTAAACACATTAGTTTCTTTAGTTGAAGGTGTATCTCCTAATAAGTACAAATCATCACTTGTCGGATAGTATACATACCATTTCTCAGAAGTATCATTCTCTTGGATATAAAAGTAATCCCCACTTTCCATATTTCTCTTTTTTTCAAACTGTGTAAGCGAAAATTTCATTCCACCCATTATTACAATACTATAAACGAAGAAAATCATTACAAACACCAAGAAGACAGCAAATAGTTCAGAATTGTTGCTATATTTAATCCCCCCATTAATTAAAAGTGGAGCAAATAGCAAGGGGATAAAAAGCGTAGCAGATAATATAAATACAGATAATAATATCAGAAATGTTATAGCATGAATTTTCTTATTACTTGTTATCCTCTCTATAAGACTTTTTTCAGAAATGCTTGTGTTAATCAAAATCATACTAGAAATAACCAATATGTATGAAAAGACATTCGGTAACACAATCATAATTTTTTTAGGAATTTCAAAATATGTGTTGGAGTACAACCCATAAAAGCAATAAAGCAAGAATCCGATAACTGCCATGTAGATTATTGACTGTATTATAAACCTAAATAACTTTACCAGCATTCTCTTCTCTTTTGTTAGCAATGTCCTTTCAAAATTTGATGAAGTTAGTGTAGTAATAGGCTGTATTTTTTTCACTACTGGAATTAGAGCTGCTAGAAAAGCAATTAAACCGCCCCAACTTAATGTTTTTATGGATAATCCCGCTAACTGCTCCCACACTTATCTATCACTTCCTTCCAAACAACCTTTTCAAAGCTTCCAATGATTCCTCTTTATAGTAAGTTGCTAATACAGCACAGTTCAGCACTGTAGATGCACCAAGTATTGTAGTGGCAAAACTATTAGTGAAGAATATCAGATTTAGTACCAACATAATGATTGAACCAGTAGCTACAGAGAATGAGAGTATAAAAAGATTATTCATTTCCAGATAATTCTCTATAAAGTATATACTCTCTTTCACCAGTATCATTATTACTTGATTCCTTAATTGCAAGTTCCCATCCTTCTTGTCCTAATATATTTAGAACATCTAAAAATTCTAAATTATCATCAAACCCTCTTTCAGATCCAATAAGATAAAAAGTCCACATATATCCTATTCTGTCAATCCGTTTTGAGAGTTGTCCATATTCAAATTTATTCATTGTAATATCCCCCATCTAAGTATTTTAGTAATATTTTACCACGGAAGATAGTACGTTAGCATCTAATATTTGGTTGCTAAAGTATTGCGAAATGTGAGAGTTGCTATATACCTGATATATTTAGAGTGGTAGAATTTAGGAAAAACACTTTGGAGGTTTAGGTTTGATTTGAATATATCAAGAAATAAAAACACATTGGCTATTATAGGATTGATAATTTTGATGGGACTTACTGGGTGCAATGGAACCCAACAAGAGAAACATAATAGTTCTACTCAGATAATTGAAACTGCCCCTACTGATGAAATAACAACATCTTCGATTGCCACCCCTATCCCTCCTTCTATAGAGCAAATCACTCTTTATAAATACATAACTGAAGAAAAGTGGACTGAAGCAAAAAAGTACACATCAGACATTACTTCACATAATGTTGCAGATTTAGAATTGTTAAAATCGTATATTGAAATCAGAATAGAATTTGCAGATTTAAGTAACAGTAATGATGAACTTAAATTGTATGAACCTATTTTGGCTAAGATAAACAAACTCAAACTTGAAGATTACTCTGGTGAATTTAAAGATCAGACAACCAAATTTGTTGAAGTGTTTCAGAAGGAACGAAATGATTACTATAATTCGTTAGCGGAAATCAATGAAGCGCTAAAAGTTAAAGAAAATAAAAAATTAGAATTGGTGACATGGAACAAAATAGAAAATGCAATAAATCAAGGTGATTTTAACACTGTTATTTCAGAAACTGTAATGTTGAAAGACACAAATAAAGATTTTTCTGCCCTCTATAATTTTGCCGAATCAGTTGTTAGTGGGCAAGATGGTGATGATGATATGATGTTTTATTATTTAAACGAAATTCCAATAGATTATAATGGAAAATTTTCTGATGTGATTTTAGAACAAAAGCTTCAAATGAAAAATAAAGAAGAATGGAAAGAAGATTATCTTAATCAAAAGAAATATAAGTCGGTTAAATCTACAAGTGAGAAAGAAGCCGAATCAACATTACCTTCCCCCTCTATCGGAATGACCGCAGATGAAGTGATTAATTCGAAATGGGGTACACCAAAAGATGTAAATAAAACAATTACAGAATATAGAGTATCTGAGCAATGGGTTTATTCAAACTACAGATATATATATTTAGAAGATGGGATTGTTACCGCCATACAATATTAGTAGCTCCTCTTATTAGCCTACTCACAAGTGGGCTTTTTCTTTATCCCAAATTCGTTAAATCCAATAAAAAAGTACATGCATCTGTATTCAATAGATGTACATGTACCTGTAAATGAAGAAGAATTTCAATTATCATCTTTCTGATGCATTTTTAAATTTGAAAAGTCACAAAAAACAAATTAGAAAACTGATAAAACAAGCAATAAACCCAGCATAGTCACATGCTTTGACTCGGTTTACAAATCACAAATAGGTCACAAAAAGCAGTCAAAACGGTGTATTTTCAGTCATTAATCAGTAAAAATCAGTAAATAGGATTTCATCACAAACCCTTTAACAGTAAGCTTTCTCAGTGTTTTCAAGGTGCTTTCAAGAGGCGAAAATTAGCCTATATGATTTTTACTTCACATCATATAACTTTGTCACATCAGGAGCAAGGGCACTGCCTTTCCCGGAAGCAGATTCAAGCCATAAAATGCTAAAACATGTTAAGATAGAATGACAGCCCTATCGGGCTTCCGGCAAACTATAAAGAAGGTGATTCCTATCAGTATTCAAAAAACCACCGACCGGAAAAACCTCGACCAGCGTCTGCCGCAGATGCCCTGGTTCGTCCAGCAGTTCATTGATTATAAACGTCCGGATCTGTCCCCCTCCACGCTGCTGGAGTATATCCGTGACTATGAATCCTTTTTCGGATGGCTGCGCGGTGAAGGTCTGTCCGTGGCTGCCAGCAATACTGAAATTACGCTGCTCGATCTGGAGACCCTGCATATGGACAGCATCGTCGGCTACCGCCTGCATCTGACAACCCGGGCTGAGAGTGCGAATACACGCGTTACCGTGTCCCGCAAGCTGTCCGCGCTTCGCTCCCTTTTCCACTACTTAAGCCAGATTGCGGAGGATGAGAACTTTTATCCGCTGCTTAAGCGTAATATTATGGCCAAGGTGGAGATCAAACGGATTCACAAACCGAAGGATACGGCCGCCAAGCTGAAGGGCAAAATTCTGGAGGATGAGGAGCTGCTGGAATTCGTAGGCTATATCTACGAGGGTTATGGCAAAGATGTAGAAGCCAACAAGCAGGCTTATTATTCTTTTCAGCTGAACCGTGAGCGGGATGCCTGTATTGCCAGTCTGATTCTGAACTCCGGCCTGCGCGTATCCGAGGTAGTCAATCTCAATGTGGATGATCTGGATGTGAACAACAAGCTGCTCTATGTCTTCCGCAAGGGTCATAATGACGAAACCTTCAAGACCCCGGTCTATTTCCGCGAGCAGGCCAAGGACGATCTCAGCTTGTACCTCAGCCTCCGCCAGTCCAGATACAAGACTCCGAAACGGGAAAAAGCGCTCTTCATCACCCTGCCAAATGGCAGCACTGAGGGCAAACGGATGACCAAGCGGGCGATTCAAGAAATGATTATCAAATACGCCAAGCGGTTTGGCAAACCTTATCTGACCGTACACAAGCTGCGGCACTCCTTCGCAACCGACTATTATCTGCAAAATGATATTTACAGGACGAAGGAACAGCTCGGACATGCTTCAACTGAAACCACCGAAATCTATGCCCATCTCACGGACAAAACAATGTCAGAAGCTATTGAGCGCCGTCTGGAGAGTGAATCCCCCCAATAGTCTAACATTTGCGAAAAGCTCCGGGCTGAAACTCATTATTCATGTGGAGGTATTATTCCTTTGATAGAAAATTATTTAAATTGGACTGAAACTCAGGACACTGGACTGCATGAGCTGCATTCTGACTGCCTGAACTGCTTTGGCCTCTGCTGCGCGGCGCTTCCTTTTGCCGCTTCCTCCGACTTCGCAATAGATAAGAATGCCGGACAGCCCTGCCCCAATCTGCGGGAGGACTTCCGCTGCGGAATTCACACGGAACTGCGGGAGAAGGGCTTCCGGGGCTGCACAGTGTATGACTGCTTCGGAGCCGGGCAGAAGGTCTCCAATCTGACCTATGGAGGCCGTGACTGGCGGCAGGCCCCTGAAACCGCCGGGCAGATGTTCGAGGTCTTCCTGGTGATGCGCCAGCTTCATGAGCTGCTATGGTATCTGCGGGAGGCGATAGCATTCCCCGGCGCTGATATTCTGCGTGATTCTCTTATGCTGATGATTGAACGAACCTTGAACCTGACTACACTCAGCCCAGAAGAACTCCTGACGCTAGATGTGCCAGTTCAGCGCGCTGAAGTCAACGAACTGCTGCTGCGCGCCAGCGAATTGGCACGTAATGCCGCGCGGGCGCAGCTGGAACCCGCTCCCAAGCGGCAGAAAAACTACGGCCGCTGGGCTGATCTGATCGGCGCCAAGCTGCGTATGGCCGATCTCCGCTGTGTCAGCTTACGCGGCGCATATCTCATCGCCGCTGACCTCAGCGGTGCGGATCTGCGGCATGCCGACCTGATCGGCGCTGACCTCCGCGACACGAATCTGAGCGGCGCCGATCTGCGGGATAGCCTCTTCCTTACCCAAGCGCAGCTGCAAGCCGCTAAGGGAGATTCGGCTACCAAGCTGCCGGGATCGCTTACGCATCCTGAGCACTGGTTAGCGGACAAAGGGTGAGACTAAGTTAGGCTGCTCTGCTGTTTTATATAGCAACAGGTGACTAGTTACTGGCGTATTTGTGTGTTGATTGAGGTTTTCAGTCTGCCTGTTACATATCTTCGGATACAAGCGCGTTTGTACACCTGATTCTCCCTTTTCCAGCCGCATGCGGATGATCATGATATCCTTAGGCCTGAATTGGGCTTTACGCGACAAAGTAGCAGTTTGAAGCATACTTCTGCTTCTGAGCTTAGATTATCAAGAAACCCGGATCGTAGTTGATCCGGGTTTCTTTTTGATTTTCATTAAGTATTCTGAGAACTTAGGGCTTTCCCTTGTAACCCGTTTTTCGGGATGCGCATTATGAAAATAGGAGCACGATGGGATGATCCTGCTGGCAGGTTGCTCTACTTTTTTGATTTTCTATTGTGAATTTTTCATATGTTGTAATATTAGAATTAGCCTCGTTGCTGCCCATAGCAGAATTGAAAATATTCACATCAAGTTTAGCCTTCATCACAGTAAATATTGGACCTGTTAGTCTGTTGGGGCAAGATTTTACGTTTTCAACCCGTGACGTGTGAGGAAGACTGATTATTTTGCCAAATCCTGCACAGAATACAACAATTCCCTTATGATTCCGGCTATAATCGAGAATTGTTGTACAAAAGGCATCAATTCTTCTCCCCCAAGCCGTTGAACAAACCAATTCTTGTATTTCATACAACAATCTGTCCGAACACCCCGATATTTTGGGGTCCGAGTTGCATTACGTACAACATTTAAGCCGCTACGATATGAAACTTAAGCAAACTTAAGCATCATCCCATCCACGACAGCATCTCATGCACTACCAGTAAGTCACTTTTCTATTATGAATTTTTCATATGGTGAAAATATTAAATAAATTATAAAACCAAACATCAAACGATAGTAACACATCAAGCGATAGTAACACATCAAGCGATAGTAACACATCAAGCGATAGTAACACATCAAGCGATAGTAACACATCAAGCGATAGTAACATCAAACGATAATAAGTCATCAAACGTTAAAATACATTAAGCGCCT
Source organism: Paenibacillus sp. FSL R10-2771 (assembly GCF_038000205.1). NCBI lineage: Bacteria > Bacillati > Bacillota > Bacilli > Caryophanales > Paenibacillaceae > Paenibacillus > Paenibacillus sp. FSL R10-2771. Next base: position 2,897,144 of record NZ_JBBOBM010000001.1, on the reverse strand, counting down.
ACGTTTTATCCGCACTCATAAGTTATTCAACCCCAGTATTCCCCTTACATTTTCTCACAAAATGACATACTCAGCATGGCCATACGCTTGTCCATGCTGGTGAGCGCCCATCTATGAGGGTTTGTCCAAATTCCGGTTCGGGTTAAAGTCGGGGTTCGCGCCCGGGCTCTACTTGCTCTACTTGCTCTACTTGCTCTAATTGCTTCAGTACAGTTTCTTAGACTTTCCTTTCAAAGCTGATATGCGCTTCTGTTGAGGTTCCTGTCTCCCCACTACTCACCCCCGGATCTCCCCCGGCAGCTTAAGTACGGTTACCTTATTCCCGGAATTCATCTGACCGCTATCCGGCGGAATGACGATGAGGCAATCGCTGTCTTTGATCGTAACCGTCACGGAGGATTCGTCAACGCCGGCAGGATAAGCATAGAGAACACCCTCCCGGATCTCCAGCCGGGCCCGGACATACCGGGTGAAGGAGTTCTCCCGCTTATAATCCACGCCTAGCGCAGCAGTCCATTCCGGCAAAAAAGGCTGCGCCGCCCCCTGCATCAGCCCGATGACAGGCCGGGCGAACAGCTGGAACCCTACAAAGCAGGCTCCCGGGTTGCCTGATAAGGCCAGCAGAATAGTCCCTCCACGTACTGCTGCAGTTGTAACGCTGCCCGGTCGCATAGTTACTTTGTTAAACAGCATTTCGCCGCTTTGCTCGCGGATCAGATCACCCATAATGTCATAATCTCCGACGGACACACCTCCAGTAGTAATTACTAGATCATAGCTCTCCAGAGCCATCTGCACTTTACTTCGGGCAAGCTCCAGATCATCAACAATCGCACCCAGCATTACAGGCTCGCCGCCTGCTTCCCGTACAAGCGCCTCCAGCATAGGAGAGTTGCTGTTGCGGATTTTACCCGGAGCCAGCGGCTCGTCCACCTCAAGCAGTTCAGTCCCGGTGGCGAAGATTGCTACCTTAGGTCTGCGATGCACGGGAACATTCGCGACCCCCAGCGCAGCCAGTGCAGCGATATCACCGGCACCGATTATTTTCCCCTCAGACAGCACCAGTTCTCCTGTCCCCAGCTCCAGGCCGCACGGCGTAATATGAAGACCCGCCGCTTGCGGCTTGCGAATGCCCACATAAGTAACACCATCTTCCATCCGGCTCTCTGTGGCCTCCAACATAATTACAGTGTCCGCTCCATCCGGAACCTGCGCTCCGGTCATGATCCGCGCAGCAGTCCCCGTCGAAATCTCTCTTGACGCTACTACGCCGCAGGGAATAACATCTACCACCTCAAGCCACAGCACGCTGTTATCACCAGCAGATGCTGTATCTGCTGCGATAACTGCATAGCCGTCCATACTTGAGCGGTCAAATGCCGGAAAAGGATGCGGTGCATGAACAGACTGGGCCAGATAGCGCCCGCAGCTTTGATTCAAAGGAACCTCTTCATCCGAAAGGGGGATTGCATATGCTGTCAGCCGGACCTGAGCCTCTGTCACCTGAAGCGCCGAGCGCTGAAATTTATCATTGGTATATTCCTTGTTATGGTTCTCTGGATTAACCATGGAAGTAGTCCATCCTCCTTGTTAAGTTGGCAGTTTCCTGCATCTGCTGAGCTACGCCCATTTTAACATGCGGCACTACAAAGGGAAATTCAGCTCCGGCTGGCTCGCGCGCAAAAAGGGACGCACACGGCCTGTAGCAGGCAGTTGCATCCCTTAATCTCAATACGCTTCAGTTGTTAGCAGACTGATCTCTTCTGCTCCATGTTAACCTTAAGACGCACGAATCACTCTGACATCAGCCGGAATGACAGTTTCACCTTCATAGAGCATGAACCGGCCATTCTGCCATTCCACGCGCAGCAGCCGCGAATCATCCGACTGGTACTGCCAGACATGCTGCTCTCCGCCATTCATGTAAGGAGTCTGACCTGTAACTGCTGCATACCCCTCGTATTCTTCCTCCAGATAAAAGGTACAATCATCCAGCTCCAATGTAGCCGGTACCTCGGAAGGGCTATCCAGACGCCCGTCGATCGGATGATACAATCTGTATTGCAGCTGTTCCCGTTCTTCAATATACAGATAGGAAATCTGGCTTCCGTCGCGAAGCGTCAATACAGCAGCATTGCGGCCGCTGGTCTTCGTCCGGCCCGTTACTTCGTAAGTTACCAAAGATACTTCGCAAATATCTCCGGGAGACAGGTCGAGCATGCTTTTGGGCGCAGCGGGCGCCTCCGGCTTCGAGAACATATTACCGATCCTTTTCCATAAACCCAAAGCCATCAATCCTCCTAAAAGTTGTGTCAGCATACACTACGTCGATTTTCCTTCGCAAAACTCGCTTCGAAAGCATCCGCTTAGTTGTGTCAGCATACACTACATCGATTTCCCTCCGCAAAACTCGCTTCAAAAGCATCTGCTTAGTTGTGTCAGAGTAAGTATGTTATCCACGAATAAATGCAGCAATAATTAAAGCCCCGATTACATGCAAAGAGCCTGCAAGCAGACCGTAGCCGACTTTGCCCAGCTGAGTGCCATGATCGAGATCAAGCTTGCCTACCCTGCCCAGCAGCAGCTCGGCTGATTTTTCCAGAACAAACAACAGTACAAAAGATACAATAGAGACAACAAGCGCTTCCCCCAGCCGGCTAGCCGCAGCAATGGATGACGATAAAATATAGCCCTGAGCCCCCAGCTTCAGCACAAAGCGCGTAGTGACTGCCATATTGCCTGCTTTGAGTTCTTCCAAATCATCATAACGGGTAAACAGCGAATCCACGAACATCAGCACACACAGCAGTACTGCGCCGCTGACCGTCCACACTACCATGGACACCAGGGTATGGAAATCCATTGCTTTAGCCCCCGCTTGTTCAGATTACCTTCCAGGTAAGACAAAGATAAGGCGAAGGAGAAACCGCTAGTTCTGTCTCCCCTTCGCCTGTGGACAACCGCCTGAACTCCGGCTTATGCCAATATATTATTGTTTGTCGTACTGCTTCATCAGTGCAGCCAGCTCATCTTCTACCGCCTGGTCTTTACCCAGCTTCTCGAATTCATCATCCAGCGATTTGTTGCCGGAGCTCATCTCGTTGCTGGCTTCTGCCTGCGCTTCTGCCTGAAGCATCTTGTCTTCCATCCGTTTGAGACCGGCGGAAGCCGAATCGGAGCTGAATCCGCTCATGGCTTTGTTGATTTCAGTCTGCGCCTTCGCTGCGTTGTAACGGGCAACAAGGGTCTCACGTTTGTTCTTCATCTGTGTAAGCTGCTTGCGCATTTCTTCTAGCTTGCCGCGGAGATTGTCCGCTGAAGCCTTGTTCTGATCGAAGCTGGTTTTGTACTCTACGAGCTTGGCTTCAGCCGATTTCTTCTCTTCCAATGCACGGCGGGCCAGATCTGCATTACCGGCTTGTGCGGCAGCGTGTGCCTGCTGGTTACGCTTGTTCACCAGTGCTTCCTGCTCTTCGTACAGTTGCTTGAACTTCTTCTCAATAGCAATCTGGGCAGCTACCGCTTTCTCCGCATCTTCCAGATCCTCGGTCATATCACGAATGTATTGGTCGGTCATTTTGACCGGGTCTTCCGCTTTATCAATAATCGCATTCACATTGGACATGGTCAGATCACGCAATCTTTTAAATATAGACATGGTTCATTCCTCCAAAATAAAAGTTAGTTGCTCATTTGGTATCTTTTACGCAGGGAGTGCCACTATCGTTTCAAAAATTGTTAAACCTTCTGCAATAAATATTGGTCCACTTTGGTATTCACAATATTTACGACCTCCATAATGCCCTCTTTGGTCAGATTGTCATAATGAATCCCCATCACAACCGTGACTGTCACGTTCAGCGCAGCTGCTGCCCGGAGTGCAACCGATTCGCTGATGGTATGCTCCTTATGATGCGGGACCGCTGAAGTCATGACCCTGGCATTGTCACCATCCATATAAGCGGTGCTTGCCGCACCGATATGACGGACACCTCCGGTAATCAGCAGCAGCAGGTCACGGCCAACCGTGATTTCAGACAGCTCAATGTCATCAGGATGCGGCTGATCGGATGTCATAACAGAATTCCCCCTACCCATTATATTAACCATGGCAAGTGAAGATCTCTCAGGCTGTGCAAAAAAGTTATGCGAAATCGCAGGATCAGCCTTCCAGCTATACAATACCGCGGATTTCATCCAGCGAGCTGATATTCTCTTCAGCCATAAACTGCTGCAGTTCTTCGACAAGCGTACTGCCGGCCCGTAAATTCATGAAGTTGTACGTTCCCACTTGAATGACGGCTGCCCCGGCCATAATGAATTCAATAATATCGGTAGCTGAGGTGATGCCGCCCATCCCGATAACCGGAATGGATACACGTTTGGATACCTGATGCACCATCCGCAAGGCTACAGGTTTAATGGCAGGTCCGGACAGACCGGCATACAGATTATTAAATACACTGCGGCGGCGGCGCACATCAATCTTCATTCCTGAGATCGTATTGATCAGCGAGACGGCATCCGCCCCCTCAGCCTCACACATCTCAGCCATCTCTGCTATATCCTCGGCATTCGGCGACAGCTTCACGGCCAGCGGAAGACGGGTTGCTGCTCTAACTGCCCGGACGACCTCAAGTGCTGCCGGAGTCTTCACGCCGAAGGCGATGCCGCCCTCCTTCACATTCGGGCAAGAGATATTCAGCTCGATCATATCCACTGCCGGTTTGCCTGTAAGCAGGCGGGCATCCGCATCGCGCTGGATCAGCTCGGCGCCGAGCACGTAATCAGCCAGTGTGTTGCCGCCCAGATTCACGATACGCGCCGTGTCCAGCGTCTCCCAGTATGGGAGCTCCTTGGCCAGGAAGGCTTCCACTCCCGGATTCTCAAGTCCTACACTGTTCAGCATGCCCGATGCTGTCTCATACACGCGTACACCGGGATTTCCCGCTTTGGCATGGAGCGTCAGCCCTTTGCCGGAGATGCCGCCAAGCAGGGATACATCATAGAGCTTGCCGTATTCACGGCCGAAGCCAAACGTGCCCGAAGCCATAACAATCGGGTTCTTGAAATGAACACCGGCAATAGTAGCAGTTGTATTAATCATGGAACAGCACCTCCTCAGCCAGGAAGACAGGGCCGTCTGCGCAGGCCTTCCGTTGTCCATCCTTGCAGGATACACTGCAGACGAGACAGGCACCGATGCCGCAGGCCATGCGGTTCTCCAGCGACAGATATACGTCAGGACGCTTGCCGGCTGTTTCCGCTGCTATGCCCTTGAGCTGTGCCGCCTTCAGCATGGGATGGGGACCGCAGACAAATATATGATCATAGGCTGTGAAATCCACGCTGTCTAGAATGTGGCCGCCCACATCGACGGTTAGCTCGGCAGCAAGCGGACGGAAGGCTTCGGTACGGAAAGGTTCCCTGCTGAAGCCGAGGTAGATGTCACTCTCAGGAAGCTCCTGGGCGCAGTAATAGAGCGGAGCAATTCCGATGCCCCCGCCTACTAACGCAACCTTACCTTCCACATGCGGGAAGCCGGTGCCGAATGGCCCTTCGAGTTCAAGCTTGTCTCCCGGCTTCAGTCCGGCAAGAATCTCCGTGCCTTCCCCTACTACGTGATACAAAAAATCAACACCGCTGTCATTCACCTGATGTATGCTAAGCGGTCTGGACAGCAGCGGATAGGCTCCCCATGCCCGCAGCATGTAGAATTGACCCATCGCACCGCCGTTACCTCCTTCAACCACCAGGTGGTATACTCCGTCTCCAAGCCGCTCGTTACTTATCACCGTCGCCACGTTATCAAGCTCCTTCAAATTTAATCTTATTAACCATGCCTTAGAAGGAGCTTAAAATCTGTGACATACTTCACAATCACAGCCTTCTATTTCTTGTTCCAAATCCCGCGCAGATAAGGTTTAGGCAAATTGGCCTGATGTACCCCTCCGAGCGCTTCTTCCGCATGCAAAGTCCAGTACGGATCACTAAGCATCCCCCGGCCGACAGCCACAAGTTCGGCCCTCGCTTCGGTAATTACCGCCTGGGCTTCCCCGTAGGATTCCAGACGGCCTACAGCTATTACCGGTACCTGCAGTCCGCTGCGTATGTACTCAGCAAGCTCCACCTGATAAGCCGGTCCTGCATTAGGACCTCCATTAGAGCCGATCGGGCCTTCCCCGCCGGATGATACATGGAACATGTCTACTCCTGCAGCTTTGTAGCGGCGGCAGAATTCCAGCGCGTAAGCTTCATTATATCCGCCTTCTACATATTCCTTAGCGGAAACTCTCATTAGAAGCGGCATCTCCGCCGGCAGCACTTCACGCACCGCCTCCACTACCTGCTCACCGAACAGCGCGGGATCGCTGCCGTACTCATCATCCCTGACATTGGACAGCGGGGAATGGAACTGGTGGATCAGGTACCCGTGAGCACCATGCAGCTCAACGGTATCAAATCCGGCCTCGACCGCCCGGCGGGCAGCATCCCTGTATGCCCCGATCATCTCTGCAATCCCGTCCCGGGTCAGCGCACGGGGCGTTTGGGAATGTGCATCAAACGGGATCGCCGAAGGCGCAACCGGGGGATTGGCATCCACCGCCTTACGGCCGGCGTGTCCGAGCTGGATGGCGATTTTGGCACCCTGGGCATGAACAGCCTCTGTTATCCGCTTAAACGCCGCAATCTGCCCGTCCTCCCAGATCCCCGTATCCTGATTGGTAATCCGCCCGTCCGGATGAATCCCGCTCATCTCTACAATGATAAATCCGGTACCGCCGACAGCGCGGCTGACATAATGCACAAAGTGCCAGTCCGTAGGAATCCCGTCCTGCTTCTCAACTGCATATTGGCACATCGGCGGCATAACCACGCGGTTCTTCAAAGTGAGGGCCTTCAGTTCATAAGGTGCAAACAAATCTGTCATTCTTGTCTCCATCCTTCCCGTATCTCTCATCATTTGGCGGGCTTACCCCCGTATTCATTAAGTATACACGTATTTACGGACAGGTTAAATCTTTAGGTGATTCACATGCTGACAGCATAAATTCGCAAAGGCTGGGAATAACAACCCTTGTATTTCAAAATATCCAGCTGTGTGATCAGAGGAGGCGTAACCCATGAAGTTGGCAAGAATCCGCCGCATTTTGCTCCTTATTTTCATAATAATAGTGATCCTGCCCAGCATCTTCCCGATTGCTGTGTCTGCTTCTGCATCCGCTCCAACCTCCGCCCGGCCGAATGTCTCTATGGAAGAAGATCCTGCTGTTCCGGCCGGCTCCACCGCCTCCCAGTCTTCAGCCCGGCGCCACAAAAGAAATAAAGGACTTTCTCTAAGCCAGCTGCTGCGCAAATATCCGGATACGATCAAGACCCAGGGGCCGCGGCGCAAGATTATTGCCCTGACCTTTGACGATGTGCCTGATCCGCGCTTTACTCCGCAGCTGCTGGATGTTCTCCATAAATATAATGTCAAGGCCACCTTTTTCGTGGTCGGCAGCCGTGCCGAGAAACATCCCGGTCTGGTTGCGCGGATCATCCGGGAAGGCCATGCGATTGGCAACCACTCCTACAATCATCCCGAATTCGGCAAACTGGGGATGAATGAATTCCGCACCCAGATTATCCGTACCGAGAATATCATCCAGGCTCTTGCGGGCTACAAACCGCGGCTGATCCGTCCCCCGTACGGTGACATCAGTGAGCAGCAGCTGAAATGGGCCAGAGCCCACGGCTACAAGCTGGTGAACTGGAACGTCGATTCCCTGGACTGGAGAGGCTTATCCAAGACCCAGGTACGGAACAATATCCTCTCCAGGGCCGGAAAAGGCGCAATTATACTCCAGCACGGCGGCGGCGGCCGGGGCAGCAATCTGCAGGGTACCATACAGGCGCTTCCGGAAGTCATCAGCATTATGCGCAAACGCGGGTATAGCTTCGTGACTGTTCCGCAAATGTTCGAAGTCAGCAAAAGCAAATGAACCGGCTGATGCACCGGAGAGCCAGTATATCAAATAGAAGCAGAGGGATAAAATATAGCTTGAAGCCCTTTATATATTAAAAAAAGGAAACAAAACCTGCCGGAGAACGGCCGGGTTTTGTTTCCTTTAGTAAATGGTGCAGCTATACATTTATCGGGTTATTGAATAATATACAACTGTACATATTGATAGCCGAAATCGGCTACAAAGCTCTGGCTGCCGGGAATGAAGATGTCAATCCGGTTGCCCTTAATCGCGCTCCCCATGTCAGTGGCGGTCGCCAGGAATGCCTGCTTCGGGAGACCCGGATGAGAATATCCGGTAACGAGAACCTTGGTACCCAGCGGAATGACACTAGGATCAACTGCAATCGTTCCCAGCTTAAGCGCATTGCCGAAATAATCAACCGCGCCCCATTTTCCATTCTCACTGGCAGCAGAGGAATAAGCCGAAGCCTTTACCTGTATGGATTTGGCATAAGTATAAGCTTTGCCCCAGGCTTGAACGGTGTTTGATGCAGGCTCCACACTCAGTGCTGACAAGTCTGCGTTAGTTACAACGGCGGCGGCTGCCGATTCTGTGACTGCTACCGTCTTGGCCTGAACAGTGCCGGGAATGGCAAGCTTAAGACCCGGGTAGATGTTGCTTGCAGAGATCTGCGGATTTGCGCTCATGAGCTCTTCTACGCTGATGTCATAATGATTGGACAGCGTATAAAAGGTAGTTGCTTCTCCAGCGATATGTACGCTGTCAGCTTGAACAGGGGCGGCTTGGAGCAATGTGCCGAGTCCCAGTACAGCAGCCAGGGCTGTGATGGCTCCGAACTTGATTTTCATTAAATAGCCTCCTTCATTAGTGGGCGTCCAGGATATAACGGATACGGCTCCGCCAGTGACGCCAAGATAACGCTGGACCTATGTACTTTTTTGTTGCCAGGTCTCTGGAATTGCGGCGCTTTGTAAACTAACAGTTATGAATATATCACAACTTTGTAACCAGTGGCTATGTTTTTGTTACGTTTGGAAATATTTTGCCTATATACAGCGTTTTCATCGGGTTAATTATTACATATTCTTAATATTTCGCGTTGGAATTATCGTGGCTTCGGCAATCTTTTTTAAGTTTTCGCGAAAATTTTACACAGTTTTAACATTTCTCCCTTTGGCAAATAGTAGAATGATAGAATACGATAGATAATGTAGAGACTGAAGCATAACTTGGAGGGTCAATGAACGTGAATGCAGAAGAGAAAAAAAACAACCACACCAGTCCCGCAACAGCCTATCTGAACCGCGATTTGAGCTGGATTGAATTCAACCGCCGTGTCCTTGCCGAAGCACAGGATCCGGAGAACCCGCTTATGGAGCGGGCCAAATTTCTGGCGATTGTGTCCAGCAATCTGGATGAATTCATCAGTGTCCGGGTAGCGGGCATTCAGGATCAGATCCGGGCGGGTTATACCAAAAAGGATTTCACCGGCTACACCCCCTCCGGCCTGTACAAGCGTCTGATCAAGCGGGTCACCAAAATCATCGCCGACCAATACCGTACCTTCAAGGACATTTCCCGGAGTCTGCACAAGGAAGGGATCGTGTTCGTCGATTACAAGGACCTCACGCATGCCCAGGAGCAATCCATTGAGCAATATTACCGTGATATCATCTATCCAGTCTTAACGCCGATGGCCGTGGATCAGAGCCGTCCATTTCCGCTTGTGCACAGCCAGTTCATCTATCTGGCAGTAGTGCTGACACGCAAGAACAGCCAGGAAGAAGAACCTTATTTCGCAATCCTGCAGATTCCGTCGAATCTGCCGCGCTGTATCCCGCTGCCCCACCGCTCCAACAGTAAGAAACGGCAGTTTGTCTTCATTGAAGATGTGATCCGCCAGCATATCCAGACCTTGTTCAGCGGGTATGATCCTGTGGCTGTCAGTGAATTCCGCCTGACCCGCAATTCCGATCTGACCATTGATGAGGAAGGTGCAGAGGATCTGCTGGAGGAGATTGAGAAGGAGCTGCGCAAACGCCGCCGCGGCGTCCCTGCCCGTCTTGAAGTACAAAAGGGGATTCACCCTTATGCCCTGGAGCAGCTGCAGGCCGAATTCGAGCTTGAGGATTTCGTGTTTGAAATTGAGGGGCCGCTGGATCTCAGTTTCCTGCGGGGGTTCGCCGGCAGCGTCAAGGGCTTCAGCTACCTGCATCATGCACCGATCGAGCCGCTCTATCCGGCGGAATTCGAGGAGAATGAGGACTTCTTCGAGGTGCTTGGCGAACGTGATGTGCTGGTCTATCATCCGTATGAATCCTTCGATGCCATGACGGACTTCATCATTCAGGCTTCCGAAGATGAGCAGGTTATGGCGATCAAAATGACCCTGTACCGGGTCAGCGGGAACTCCCCGCTGATCACCGCCCTGGCCAATGCCGCCGAATCAGGTAAGCAGGTTACGGTAGTTGTGGAGCTGAAAGCCCGATTTGACGAGGAACGTAACATTGCCTGGGCACGTAAGCTGGAGCAGTCGGGCTGCCACGTAGTCTATGGCCTTGTAGGTCTCAAAACCCATGCCAAGGTCACGCTGATTGTACGCCAGGAAGGCCCTGAGCTGCGCCGTTATGTGCATGTAGGGACAGGTAACTATAATGACAGCACGGCCAAGGCGTATACAGACCTTAGCCTGTTCACCGCCAATCATGAGATCGGCCTGGATGCCTCGGAGCTGTTCAACCAGATGACCGGTTATTCTGCCAACTATAACTGGAACTCCTTCATTGTGGCACCGACCAATATGAGCCTGTCGCTCCAGAAGCTGATCCTGCGCGAAGCAGAGCATGCTGCCGCCGGCAGACCTGCACGGATCATCGCCAAGATGAACTCCCTGTCCAATCAGGAGGTCATCGACAACCTGTACAGCGCAGCACAGGCCGGTGTATCGATTGATTTGATTGTACGCGGTGTCTGCTGTCTGCGTCCGGGCATTGAAGGATTAAGCGAACGGATTACAGTCCGCAGCATTGTCGACCGTTTCCTGGAGCATTCACGCATCTATTATTTCGAGAACGGCGGTAAACCGGAGGTCTATCTGTCCAGTGCGGACTGGATGACCCGGAACCTGACGCGGCGGATTGAACTGATGTGTCCGGTGAAGGACAGCAGCATCCGCAAGCAGATCGTCAAAATACTGGACCTGTCGCTGATGGATAATGTGAAATCCAGCTTCCTGCAGCCTAACGGTTATTACGAACGGGCGGACGACAAAAAGGCCCCGTTCCGGAGCCAGTTCGCTGCTATGAATGTTACCCGCTGGAAGGGAAGCCGAGCTTTACCTTCACCGACCAAGCATTCCTGAAGGCTTTGAGCGCATTCTCAATGTCCTCCAGCCCGATAAGAACTTGTCCGCCCTGCAGCTCCAGATCCAGCGTATTGTTATGCAGCCGGGCGTTGACCCCGCTGACAATGCCGATCTCGGTGCTGTCCAGGGCAATGCTTAACTGCACCAGCGTACCCAGCTTATGAATCCACTCTTCGTCGGAAGCAAGCAAAATGTCCTTATGCATCTGGGACAATTTCTGCTTCCGGCTTTTGGTGCTGTAGGAAGCAATGTACGCACTTAGAATCAGCTGCCGGTGGGTCAGGCCGCGGATCGGGGAATTCATCAGCCAGTAGCGGGTATGCCGCTTGGACTGATAATAATTAATGTTGGAGCCGGTACGGTGCAGCATAATCGCCACGTAGATCAGCATCTCATGCTCCTCCCGGTCACCTTCCCTCTCAAAAGCCCCCAGCAGGCCGAGTGCCAGCTTATAGATATGATCCAGATGCCGCTTGGAGGTACGGATATCAAAGCGGATAATGGTATCCAGGCTGTACTCCAGCGCGCTGTCACGGACCGGCTGCTCCGGCTTCAGCAGATCATGCAGCATGCCCTCACGCAAGCCTTCCCCGCTAATTACAGCACGGCTGGCCCCGATATAATGGTACACCGTATGGAAAATAACCAGACCGGACACGATGATGTCTCCCCGGCTTTTCGACAAACCATCCAGATCCTTGCGCTTCTCATATGGAGTCGCTGGCAATGTCTCCATGAACTTCTCTATGGTCTCCCCTTCCAGCACGTAGCCATGGGAGTTCGGCAGCGAATATTCCCGGTTCTTCTGGTCCAGCTTGCCGAGTGAACGCAGCGTTCCGCCGAGTCCATATAACGGAAGCCCGTTGCCCGTAGTGAGCCAATCATGCTCTACCAGCCTGCCGGTAACGTATAGCTGCAGCTTACGGACCTGATCAGCGTTCCAGTTGCCGCCCTGGCTGAACATCAGATTCGTATTGACCGCACCGAACGGGAAAGAGATGCTGTGCTGATAACGCCGTCCGCGGAACAAGGTGACCTCCGTGCTTCCGCCTCCGATGTCAATCACGAACCCGTCCTGAATATCAAAGGCATTGATGACCCCGAGAAATCCGAAATAAGCCTCCTGATGCCCGCTGATTACTTCAATCCGGATGGATGACGCTTCAGACAGATAGCTTATAATCTCGGCGGAGTTGGCTGCGTTGCGGATTGCGGCGGTAGCTCCTGCGCGGATGTTGTCCACTTCGAAATCATCACAAATCTCTTTGAACTGGTGGAGGACAGGAATAATCGTATCCATATCCTTCTTCTCCAGTCTGCCTTCCTTGGTAATTTTCTCACTCAGACGGGCAGAGTACTTGCATTCCTTAATAATTTTGTAGCCGCCTGCCTGCGTCGTATCATAAATTACAAGCCGTATGGAGTTGGAACCAATATCAATAATGCCTATCCGGCAAAGATCATCTCTCATCTGTATGTACTCCCTTTCAAGTAGATTGATCATTTGTATACTATATCACCCATTTCACGCTCCGCCAAAATTTAATTCCCTCACAAAAACGGCCGCTGAAGGAATTTTCAGCGGCCGTTCCAGTAATTTTATAAAACTTTGCTCAAGAAATCACGGGTACGGGCGTGTTTGGGATTGCCGAACACTTCTGCCGGGGTCCCCTGTTCTACGATAACCCCGCCATCCATGAACAGGATCCGGTCGCCGACTTCACGGGCAAAGCCCATTTCATGCGTCACAATGACCATCGTCATACCGTCTACTGCCAGCTGTTTCATAACCTCCAGCACCTCACCGACCATCTCCGGGTCAAGCGCCGAGGTAGGCTCATCGAACAGCATCACATGCGGCTGCATCGCCAGCGCCCGGGCAATCGCGATCCGCTGCTTCTGTCCGCCGGAGAGCTGGGCCGGATACGCATCCCGCTTGTCCTCAAGGCCGACGGTGCGGAGCAGCTCCGTGGCGATTTTTTCCGCTTCGGAAGCTTGCTGTTTCCGCACCTTCAATGGCGCGAGCATAATGTTCTGCAGCACAGACTTATGCGGGAACAGATTGAACTGCTGGAACACCATCCCCATTTTCTCGCGGGTCACGTTGATATCATGCTTTTTGGCTGTAATCGATTGTCCTTCAAACGAAATCTCACCGCCGGTAGGCTGCTCCAGCAGGTTCAGACAACGCAGGAAGGTGCTTTTGCCCGAGCCGCTGGGACCGATCACTACAACAACCTCACCCTTGTGAATATTCAGATCAATCCCCTTGAGGATCTCCAGCTTGCCAAAGCTCTTCTGCAGGTTCTTAACCTCGATCATCCGTATTCAGCCTCCTTTCCAATATACCCAGCAGCTTGGATAACGTGAAGGTCAGCACAAAATACATCAGTGCAATGACGACATACGGAGTTAGCCCCTCATACGTTATCGTTGTAATGGTCTTGGCCTGAAAGAACAAATCTGCAACCCCAATCATGGATACGATGGAAGATTCCTTAATGATTGTAATAAATTCGTTCCCGATGGCAGGCAGCACGTTCTTAATCGCCTGCGGAAGCACGATGTAACGCATCGTCATCCCCTGTTTCATCCCGAGCGAACGTGCCGCCTCTACCTGACCGCGATCAACGCCTTGAATTCCGGCACGGAAAATCTCAGCCAGATAAGCAGAGCTGTTGATGGTTAATGTAATCGCACCCGACTGGATCGGCGTGAATTCCAGTCCCAGCTCTGTCAAACCATAGTGAATCAGAAACAGCTGCACCAGCATCGGCGTCCCGCGCAGAAACTCCACCCAGGTGGTGGCAATAAAACGCAGAATTCTCCATTTGGACATCCGCAGCAGCGAAACCAAAATCCCCAGTATGAAGCCGAAGAATACGCCCAGCACCGCGAGCAGCAGTGTGTACTTTAGGCCGGATAAGAAAAAATTGCGGTACTCATAAGCCATATCAAATATATTCATTGCCCTCAAACCCTCCTGTCTTCAAAAAAATAGAAAACAGCGGATCACCGCCATTTTCTGCAAAGTAGAGCATTGTCCCGCAGCTGGCTGCGGGTTGTACTTAATTCATCAGGGCAAACCGTGTAACGGGTTCGCGTTCTATTTGCTCTCAGCAAGCTCGCTTGCTGCCGCTACATACTCATCAATCTTGCCTTCCGAGTTCAGGCGGGTCAATGTCTTATTCACTTGGTCCAGCAACTCTGTGTTACCCTTCTTCACCCCGATTACATAGCCGTCATCTTCCACTTCAGGTTTGGCATCGGTAATTACCAGTCCCTTAACGTTCTTCACAAAGGACTTGGCAACAGGTCCTTCCATAATTGAAGCGTCTACGCGGTTTGATTGCAGCTGCAGGACGATTTCAGAAATTTTACTGAGGGATGTCAGCTGTGCGCCTTCAATATCTTTGGCAATATCTTCCTGGATCGAACCGGTCTGAATGCCCAGCTTGGCACCCTTCAGCGAGTCCATTGTTGCATATTTGTCCTTATCCGATTCACGTACAACGACAGCCTGTTCGGCTTTGTAGTATATATCGGACAAGCCCACAGCTTCAGCACGTTCCGGTGTCGGACTTAACCCGGAGATTACCATATCGATTCTGCCGCTCGACAATTCATTCAGCAGCGAATCAAACGGCAGATCCTTAATCTCAAGCTCTCTGCCCAAATCAGCAGCAATCTCCTTCGCGATCTCGATATCGAAGCCAACAATCGTATCCTGGCCGTCAACCACCTTGTGGAATTCATACGGAGGAAAGTCTGCACTTGTGCCCATAATCAGCTTCTTGGCGGCAGCCCCGGTGTTGGCATTTCCGCTTGCTGCGGTATTATTCTCGTTGTTATTAGAGCCGCATCCGGCCAGTAGTCCAGCTGCCAGCAGCAGTCCCAATGAAAGTTTACCCCATTTGTTCATTTGTCTGTCTCCCCTATTCTCTTTATGTTCATTTCTCTAAGTAGTCCCATTGACCGATTTATTATAAATCACTCCGCATGAATATGCAAAGACAAATTTGTGACAAAGCCTGTTAAATTCATGAATAAATTGCAGGCTGTTGGCCGGGTCTGCTATTCCCCCATTTTGCACATCCTATGAAAAGAGGTATATACTATTTACTATCTCCATTTGCCGCCGGAATAACCGGGCTGGTTCAGATGCCGCCGCAGGCGTTATTTAACGGATAAGGTGAATAGGCAGACACACATTAAGTGTATGTCTTCGAAGCTGGTTTGTTGCAGTGCGATGAAATCTCAAGGTGAATAGGCTCACAAAACTTAGGCGTATGCTTTCGAAGCGAGTTTTGTGCGATGTAATCTCAAGGTGAATAGGCTCACAAAACTTTTAGGAGGTGAAGTCATGCTGCTGGAAGCGATGTACCATGTTCCCCGCGATAAATGGGCTTATGCCTACGATGCCACAACCATACATCTGCGGGTGCGTACCAAACGTGATGATGTGGACTACGTAGTTGCGCTTACTGGCGACAAGTACGATTGGCAGCATACCTCTTACGACATCATAATGGAAAAAGCTGCCTCAGACGATAAATTCGACTACTGGGAAGCGGCTGTCCGTCCCAAATACAAGCGCCTCAGCTATACTTTTCGCGTCAGCAAGGGTTCGGAGACAGTGTATCTGCTCGACAACGGCATCCGGACCGAATGTCCGCAGCCGCCCAACCACTTTTATGAGTTTCCTTATATACACGGGATTGACTTATTCAAAGTACCCACCTGGGCGAAGGATGCTGTGTTTTATCAGATCATGACCGAGCGGTTCGCGAACGGCAATCCTTTGAATGATCCGGAAGGCACTGAACCCTGGGGCAGCAAACCGAAGCTCGATAATTTCTTTGGCGGTGACCTTCAAGGTGTGCTGGATCATCTGGATGATCTGCAGGAGCTTGGTATTAATGCCGTCTACTTCACGCCGCTGTTCGTCTCCCCTTCCAACCATAAATACGACATCGTGGATTATAAAAAAGTCGACCCGCATTTCGGCGATAATGAGCTGCTGAAGAAGGTCGTAGAAGAATGCCACAAACGTGGCATCCGTGTCATGCTGGACGCCGTGTTCAACCACTGCAGTGACAAATTTCCGCCATTTCAGGATGTTCTGGAAAAAGGCGAATTCTCCGTCTACCGCGACTGGTTCCATATGAATTCTTTTCCGGCTGAGATTGTTGACGGTATTCCCACGTACGATACGTTCGGCTTCTATGGCAATATGCCGAAGTTCAACACCGCCAATCATGAAGTGAAGTCCTACCTGCTGGAGGTTGCGGAGTATTGGATCAAGGAGATCCGTGTAGACGGCTGGCGGCTGGATGTGGCCAATGAGGTCGATCATCACTTCTGGCGTGATTTCCGCAAAGTGGTCAAAGCCGCAAACCCGGATGCCTATATCGTCGGCGAGGTATGGAGTGATTCCTTAACCTGGCTGCTCGGTGACCAGTTTGATTCGGTAATGAACTACCCCTTCTCGGGGGCGGTGCTGGAATTCTTCAACGGCGGGATGGACGGCATCACCTTCGGCCACCGGATCGGCGGCCTGCTCATGCGTTATCCGCAGCAGACGAACGAGGTTGTCTTCAATCTGCTCGGCAGCCATGACACCCCCCGCCTGCTCACCGTCCTGGGGGAAGATAAGCGCAAACTGAAGCTGACCGTCGTCTTCCTGTTTACGTTCATGGGCACTCCCTGTATCTATTACGGGGACGAAATCGGCC
Source organism: Paenibacillus sp. FSL R10-2771 (assembly GCF_038000205.1). NCBI lineage: Bacteria > Bacillati > Bacillota > Bacilli > Caryophanales > Paenibacillaceae > Paenibacillus > Paenibacillus sp. FSL R10-2771. The sequence continues at coordinate 2,880,072 of NZ_JBBOBM010000001.1, read as the reverse complement.
TGACCGGGGGGGAAGATCCGGACTGCCGCAAATGTATGGAGTGGGATGAAACGAAGCAGGACCGTGAGCTGTATGACTTCTACCGGATGATGATCGCACTGCGCAAGGAACATAAGGCGCTCCGGGAAGGCCGCTTCCGGATTCTCCAGGCCTGTGAGAATGACCCGTGCATCGTCTATGAGCGTGCAGATGAGCGGATTCATTTCACCGTCTGGATGAACAATTCGCCGCAACCCCGTACGCTCAGCCACCCGATGGAGACCGATGACTGGCAGGATGCGCTGACGGGAGAAGCTGTATTGCCGGAGAACGGGATGATGAATGTTGCGCTTGATCCGTATGGATATAGGATATTGTACCGGAATCTACGTTAAGGTAACAGATATATGTCAAACGAATATGGGTGGTGTCCCAGAAGCTGAGAAATGGCTGCTTGGAACATCACCTTTTTTTAATTCGGATAGATGGAGAATCTCAAGGCAAATCTTCGACCCAAACCTCACCTATACAGAATGTTACGGACCTGAATATCACGGATTAGCCACAATAACAAAATGGTTTGACGACTGGAATACAAGAGGTACAGTTCTGGTCTGGACGATAAAACAATTTATTCATCAAGGCAGCATGACTGCTGCTGAATGGTACTTCAAATGTGAGTATGAGTCAGTATTATCCCTATACATAATTTAAAAAGGCATTCCTCCCATCACCATGATCGGGGAATGCCTTTTCTATACAATAGTTCTTCTACTCCGTAACTTTATCCGAAATCTTGTTATAAATATCAATATACTGCTGCGCAGATACATTCCAGCTGTAATCGCCGGTGAAAGCATTCTTCGCTACTTTTTTCCAGTGCTCCGGTTTGTGGTAGAACGATACGGCCCGGCGGAGCGTGTACATCATATCATGGGCATTATAGTCTTTGAAGGTAAAGCCGTTGCCCTCTCCGGTCTCCTCGTTGTACGCCTGAACAGTATCGTTAAGTCCGCCTGTCTCACGCACTACAGGAATACTGCCATAACGCAGAGCCAGCAGCTGGCTGATGCCGCAAGGCTCGAATTTGGACGGCATCAGGAACAGGTCGCTGGCGGCATATATTTTGCGGGACAAGGCATCATTGAACAGAATCTGTGAAGACAGCTTGGTCGGATAACGCCACTGCGCCTCGCGGAACCAGCGTTCGTAGACCTCATCACCAGTGCCCAGCAGGACAAACTGAATATCGTCATAGTAGAGCAGCTCATCGAGAACCCGGGTCAGGAGATCCAGCCCTTTGGAATCCACAAGACGGGTAACCATAGCTACCATTGGAATATAAGGAGCTACAGGCAAGCCCAGTTCCTGCTGGAGTCCCAGCTTATTCTCAGCTTTCTTGACCAGGTTGGAACGGTAACGGGTGAAAATAGACGGATCACTGGCCGGATTGTAGCTCTTGGTATCAATCCCGTTGACAATCCCGCTTAGAGCATCTGAACGAGAGGTCAGCAGTCCGTCAAGGCCATATCCATAATAAGGTGTACGGATTTCATCGGCATAGGTTGGACTGACCGTGGTCACATGATCACTGTAGACAATTCCACCCTTCATATAGTTCACGTTCCCGTAATATTCTACACCAGGGAAATAGCTGTCATCGAGACCGAGCAGCTCGCCCAGCACCGAATACGGGAATACCCCCTGGTACAGGAGATTATGTATAGTGAACACTGTACGCATCTCACTGTAGAACGGATTGTGACGGTAGTGCGCCTGCAGCAGCAACGGAATTACCGCGGCATGCCAGTCATGGCAATGCAGGACATCAGGCTGGAAGTTAATCGCCGGCAGGCATTCAAGCACAGCGCGGTTATAGAAAGCGAAACGTTCGCCGTCATCCATATACCCATAGATGCCGTCACGTCCGAAGTAATACTCATTATCGATAAAGTATACAGGAACTCCCTCAAAGACAATCCGTTCAATCCCGCAATATTGATTGCGCCAGCCGATCGGCACCTCAAGGACAGCGACATGCTCCATCTGGGAGGAATACTTCTCTGCGATCCCCTTGTATTTGGGCAGGATTACCCGAACATCTACTCCGGCAGCCTTAAGCGCCTTCGGCAGGGCACCGATTACGTCGGCTAACCCGCCTGTTTTGATAAATGGATGGGCTTCAGCTGCAGCAAATAGAACTTTCATCCAGATTTCCTCCTTATAGATATGAATAGTTTATTTAATCGTTTTGCGTCCGGATTTCTTGAGCACCAGGAATCCAAGCGGCGGAAGGGTCAGCTCCAGGCTGTTCAGCTGGTTATGCCATTCCTTCTTCTCACTCTTGACAGGCTCATTATGAATACCAGAACCGCCATATTCGCGGGTCTCCGAGCTGAATATCTCTTCATAGGTCCCCGGACGCGGCACACCGATCCGGTAATTACGCCGTTCCACCGGCTGGAAATTGATAATGATCACCAAGGTATCCACAGGCCTCTTCCCTCTGCGGATATAGGAGGCAACACTCTGGCCGCTGTCATCGGCGTCAATCCATTGATAGCCCTCCATATCATGGTCGAGCTCCCACAGCGCTTTTTGCGTGAGATAGAGCTTATTCAGGGCAGCCGTGTAAGCGAGCATCCGGCGGTGGGCCTCATATTCCAGCAGCAGCCAGTCGAGCTGGTCCTGATCCTTCCATTCGATGAATTGACCAAACTCACCGCCCATGAACAACAGCTTTTTGCCCGGATGACTAATCTGGTAACCGAGCAATGCCCGCAGACCGGCGAACTTCTGCTCATACGAGCCTGGCATTTTGTTCAGCAGCGACTTCTTGCCGTGCACCACTTCGTCATGGGACAAAGGCAGAGTATAGTTCTCGGCATAGGCATAGACGATCGGGAAGGTCAACAAATTATGATGGTAGGGCCGCGCCCCGAAATCATGTTCTATGTACCCAAGAGTGTCATTCATCCAGCCCATGTTCCATTTGTAATTAAAGCCGAGCCCCCCTTCATGAACAGGTGAGGTTACGCCAGGCCAGGCACTGGATTCTTCGGCCATCATCAGAGCTTTCGGATAATACCGGAAAATCGCCGTATTCAACTGCTGAATGAACGCGATCGCTTCCAGATTCTCAAGACCCCCGTGCATGTTCTTTGTGTACTGATGGTGCTGCTTCTCGAAATCAAGCCGCAGCATACTGGTTACGGCATCCACACGCATACCGTCAATATGATACATCTCAAACCAAAAAAGCGCATTAGAAATCAGGAACGATATGATCTCCGGTTTGCTGAAATCAAAGGATAGTGTGCCCCAGCCCGGCTTCTCGGCCAGCATCGGATCAGCGTATTCATACAGCGGCGAACCGTCAAACATTCTCAGTCCGTGGGCATCCTTGGCAAAATGGGCCGGAACCCAGTCGAGGATAACCCCAATGCCGGCTTGATGCAGCTGATCAATCAGGTACATCAGATCCTGTGGATCACCGAAGCGGCTGGTGGCCGCAAAATAACCGGTTCCCTGATACCCCCAGGACAAATCATACGGGTGCTCGGCAAGCGGCATAAACTCCACATGAGTGTAACTCATCTCCGTCAGATACGGGATCAGCAGGCTGCTCATCTCTCTATAAGTATAGAGTTCTCCATTATCCTTCTGGCGCCAGGTCCCAAAGTGCATTTCATAAATGTTCATAGGCGCATTGTACGGTGCTTTGCTCTTCCGGCGCCACGCGGCGTCGCCCCATTGGTAACCATCCAGATTCGCCACAACGGAAGCGGTGGCCGGACGTACCTCAGCTTTGAACGCGTAAGGATCAGCCTTGAGGAAGCTTGTTCCATCTGCACCATGAATCCTGTATTTGTAAAAAGTTCCCGGCTCTATACCCGGAAAAAAACGACTCCAAAATCCTGAATCGGGTATCTTATATAACGAGTCGGAGTCCAATGTTCCATCCCAGCCATTATGATCACCAGCCAGTCCTACATATGCCGCATGAGGAGCCCACACGGTAAAGCGAACGCCAGCTTGCCCTTCTTCCACGGCAATGTGCGCGCCAAGCATCGTATAGCTGCGATAATTCGTGCCCTCATGGAACAGATAAATATCTTCAGATGACGGGAGGTTTACTGTTTTTGGTATTTCGGCCAAATCATCACCACCTTAGTATATAGGATGCACCTATTACATTACCCCAATATGTGCCGTTTGAAAATGATTTTGCGGGCAAATTCAATGATTTCTGAATTAAGAAAATTATTGATGTAATTTTTCCTGATGCACAGCAATATAATTCACCTATGTCGTTTCAAGCGCTTGCCGACAGGTTATATTACAAGCATTGACAAAAAAATGGGAGGGATAACAAATGAGTAAAAAAGATTGTATCGCCATGCTCCTGGCTGGCGGGGAAGGCCGCAGATTAGCCCCCTTGACCTCCAGTATGGCTAAGCCTGCAGTCCCTTTCGGAGGACAATATAGAATCATTGATTTTCCACTCAGCAATTGTGTAAATTCCAAGATCGACACTATTGGAGTTCTGACACAGTACGAAGCCGATTCCTTACATCATCATATTGGGGAAGGTGAGCCTTGGGGACTGCACAGCCGCAGCGATAAAGGCGTGAAGCTGCTTCCTTCAGGGGTTGAAGGCAGAGACACCTATTCAGGTACAGCCGATGCCATTTATAAGAACATAGAATACATTGACAGCCAGAATCCGGAGCATGTGCTTATCCTGTCTGCAGATCATATCTATCATATGGATTACCGTAAAATGCTGGATTACCATGTAGGCAAAGCAGCCAAAGCCACCATTTCGGTCATGGAAGTGCCTTGGGATGAAGCCAGCCGGTTCGGTGTGATGAACGTTAATGATGATCTCCAGATCTCTGAATTTGCCGAAAAGCCAAAGGTTCCGAAAAGCAACCTCGCCTCCATGGGTATTTATATGTTTGAATGGGAATATCTGAAAGGCTATTTGCTGCGGGATGCCGCTAATTCGGAATCCGGCCATGACTTCGGCAAGGATGTCATTCCGTCCATGCTGGATGCCAACGACCAATTGTTCGCATACCGCTTTGACGGGTATTGGAGAGATGTAGGTACGGTTGACAGCCTCTGGGAGGCACATATGGATCTGCTGCAGTCCGAGAATGGCTTCAAGCTCGACAACTCCCGCTGGCCGATGTACAGCCGGTCTTACCGTACGAAGCTGGCTGCCTATAAACCACGGGTTCAGGCACCGCCTGCAGATTGCCTGATGCACGAAACCTGCACCTTGGAAGGCAATCTCCAGCGTTCCGTTATCTTCGGCGGTGTAGAGATCGGCAAGCTAAGCAAGATCAAGCAGAGTGTAATTATGCCGGGTGTCCGCATCGGCCGCGGTGTTCTGATTGAGAATGCGATTATCGGGGAGGGAGCAGTCATCAAAGACGGCGCTGTGATTAAAGGCAGCGCGGACAACATCGTGGTTGTCGGCCCGCATGAGATCGTAGCAGCCAAGCCAATCATCCGTACCCAGCCTTCCCGTCTGCTTCAGGAGGTCTACGAGAAGACCGGCCGTCTGCGCGCGGAAGGGATGCCTTCATAATCTTACATCAGCCTTAAGGGCTGCTACATAAAAGGGATACAGCTACGGTCTATCCGACCTTCTGCTGTATCCCTTTTGTAGGTTCTTCCTATTCATTTGCCGGAGGGGCGGTTTGCCCTCCACTCCCTGTCCAATATGCCCATCTCGATGCAATCAGCATAGCGCCCCCCGAATGTAGCAGCCTCACGCGAAATCCCCTCCCGTGTAAATCCGGCTGTCTCGTAGGTTTTCTGTGCCGCCGTGTTGAAATCGAAAACTCCAAGGGATATCCGGTGGAGCCGCAACCCGTCGAAGCCGATACGCAGGACTTCACGAACCATCTGCAGTCCGATTCCCCGCCCTTGGCTCCCGGGGTCGACGACGACCCTGCTTATTCTGGCCGAACCGTTCTCACGGTCGATTCCGGATAAGCTTATATGTCCAACCGTTTGTCCGGTAGCTCTCAGCACCGCACAATAGACCAGCAAACCAGACTCTGCCGGATGATTGGCTCCGTCCAGATATCGCTCAAGCTGCCGGTCATCCAGAGGGTAGGACAACGATGGACCTGCCCACTTCTTCAAATACTCCGGCGAAACACTCCATTCCGTCATTAAAGCGTAATCAGCTTCCCCCATATACCGGAGAATTACGCTGCCCGGATCGCCGGTCTCCGCTTCATACTCATACAGGTTAACCAACCGGCCTGCTCCGACATCCCGGGTACCCATATAGTGAAATCCCAGGCTCTGATAGTAACGGTTAAGCTTAATATTATGGGCTACTGTATCCAGTCTGAGACCCGCACAACCCCGTTCCTCCGCTCTTCGTAACGCAAATCGGATCATCTGGCCGCCAAGTCCCATGCCGCGGTGGGATTTGGCTACAGCGAGCCGGTGCAGATAGGCATAGGATTCGTCATTGCGGTCTCCCCAGTACTGGATATCGCTGAACTGCAGAGTGAACATCCCGGCAAGAGCCGCTCCCTCCATGGCCAGATAAACCTCTCTGCTGCTCAAATAATCCTCCACATCGCGGATGCTGAATTGCCCCGGCGTCCACTGGTTGATTCCTTTGCTCTCCATCCAGCCTGCCGCTTCCCGGAGGAGCTTCAGAATATCCGCTGAATGTTCACGTCCGCCGCGGATCATCTCGAGCCTTTGTTCTGAAGAAGATTTCCCTGATTCCTGTGTATTCATGCCTTCTCCTCCTGCACATCATCAAGCGGCAAAATAACGGTAACCTGAGTACCCTTGCCAAGCTCGCTGTCCATTTCCAGCTTGCCGTTATGAAGCTCTACAATCTGCTGGGAGATCGCAAGGCCAAGGCCGGTTCCGCCGTTGAGCGCATCGACCTGGAAGAACCGGTCCCGCACTCTGGACAGATGCGCTTCGCTGATGCCGATCCCGCTATCCCTTACAATTACGGCCATCTCTGTATTCGACAGGCGTTCAGCGGACAGGACGATACTGGAATCCTCAGGCGAGAACTTCACAGCATTGTCGACCAGATTGAGGAACACCTGCTTCAGCCGATTCGCATCGCCTCTTATATAGATAGTCTCTTCGCATTCCAGCAGCAGGTGAATCCGCTTCTTCTCGGCCTTGGCCCAGATATTCAGCAGCGTCTCCTGCAGCAGGACCTTGATATCCACCTGGGTAATCGACAGCTTCATTTCGTTCTGCTGCAGCTTGGAGAAGTCCAGAATCTCTTCCACCAGCCCGATCAGCCGGTCGCTCTCCTTGGAGATAATGCCCATACCCAGCTTGGTTTCCTCGGGATCGTAGCCGCCTGAGATGAGAGTCTCACTCCAGCCCTTGATGCTGGTCAGCGGTGTCCGCAGCTCATGGGAGATCGAAGAAATGAAATCATCCTTAATCTGATTACTGCGGACGATCTCCTCCGCCATATAATTGAGCGTTGAAGCCAGTTCAGCGATTTCGTACCGGTAATCCCCCTTGATGCGGGTGGTGAACTTCCCCTTGGCCATCTGCGCCGACACAGCCGTGATATTGTTGAGCGGCCGCACAATGGAATTTGCGAGACCGAAGCTGAACAAGACCACGATCGACATAACCGCCGCCCCGATGCCAATGGAGAGCAGCGTCAGATTCAGCAGATCCTTGTTGACTCCCTCCATGGAGGTCAGGTAACGCAAGATGTAAGTTTCATGCGAATTGATCTGCACCATCTTGGAGACGGCCATTACACTCTCATTCGTCCCGGCCTGCCGGCCCACCCAGCGCCCGACACTACCGCCCACAGCCTCGGGAACATCACTGGTGGTGATGGTCCGGTCCGGCTGAAATCCGGTGGAACTGGTAATGATATCTCCATTTAATGTCAGAACTTCTAGTTCGGTATACTCCAGATTGAAGAAGTCGAGCAGGTTCAGCAGCTGATTCGGCGATCGTTCCGCTGAGAATTCATATTTTACGAAAGTCTCCCCCGCACTGATATGAGTGGTGATTTTGCTGTAGATGCTGTCGTAATAATACGTCCGGATCGCCAGCAGAAAAATAGTCTCCACGAGGAGAAGCGCCACAAAGACTACAAGAATATAGTGCAGTACGATCTGTCTGCGCATCCCCTTCTTAATCATTGTACCTGACCTTTCCATTTGTAGCCGTGCCCCCACACCGTCTGCAGGAATTCTGGCTCTGACGGATTATTTTCGATTTTCTGGCGCAGGCGGCGTATGTTCACATCAACGATTTTGGGATCACCCATGTACTCCTTGCCCCACACATGATCGAGCAGGGAGTCGCGGCTGAGCGGCGTATTCTCCTTCTCAAGGAAGAATTGCACCAGCGAAAATTCAGTAGGCGTAAGCTCAATCGCTTCACCGCTCTTCTTGAACTGCTTCGAGATCAGATCCAGCGTAAACGGACCCGAGTGAAATGAGACTTTGGCCGACTGCTCACGGTGAACATTGACCCGGCGCAGCAGGGACTGGATACGGGCAATCAGCTCGGTTGGACTAAACGGCTTGCTGACATGATCATCTGCGCCCACAGACAGTGCATATACCTTATCCTGCTCCTGAACTTTGGCTGTCAGAAAAATAATGCCGAGCCGCTCGTTAGTTTCTCTAATGCGTCTGCAGACCTCAAAGCCGTCGATGCCGGGCACCATGACATCCAGCAGGGCAATATCAATATCCGGAACCGTTGTCAGCTTATGCAGAGCCTCATTGCCGTCAGCGGCTTCGAGCACTTCAAACCCGTTGCGTTTAAGATTGATCACAATAAAACTGCGGATGGATTCTTCATCCTCCAGAATCAGTACTTTACTCATCGATTCCCTTCCTCTCTATAGAAGATTTGACTCTTCCGTTCTCTCCCCCGATGGTGTTTTGCTCCAGTTCCCCGCGGTAGCCGATCATTTTGTCCAGATCACGCCCCAGAAGCTTCCAGCCGGAGTTCTTTACCCTATCCCACTCAGCCGGTGAGAAGAACGATACCTCAGCTACAGTCTCCCCGGTGTCGAGCATAATGAATTTAAGCGATTTATCCTGAACGGACTTGGTATCCACAGTGACATTCTCATGCCATTCCGGAGAAAAATTAATGGTAAACCGGTCCGAAGGATCATTATACAACTGAGTACTAAAGGTCAAGCCGTCTTTTCCGTCCCATTTGTAATAAGAATTGAAATACGGTATGGTCTCAGGGTCGAAATACTCCCACCCCGAGGGGGGCTCCAGCATTCCGATCTCAATAATTCCATCCAGGTCAATATCCTCACTGACAATCTTCCGGTCCTTGAAGGTCCGTACATCTCCCGGAATGGCTACGCGCAGCTTGTTATTCTCCATAACAACAATTGTTGTATAAGCAGAGCGCGAATCCACAGCAGAATCCAGAACTATACCTTCTTTGTTCTCCGCCACTTTTCCTGAGACAATATTGTAATAATTATCGAAATAGGGGTCCAGATTATCCAATTCGTCAAGCACCTTGAAGCTGTCATTATATTGATAGGTAGTTATTGTGGCGAATTCATTGCGTTTGAAATACACGACTGTAATGTCGGCAATCCCGTCCTCGTTCAAATCATCCAGTATATATTTGGTGTAAGGCTTCGTCAGAATTTCTTCCAGCTCTCCGCCGGAATAACTGTAGACCACCATGCCCTTTTCTTCCCCGCGCGAATAGCCGGTAACAATATCAAGCTTCCCGTCACCCGTCACATCCCTAAGATCAACCGAATCCAGCATCGTTCCGTCACCGTCAAAAACAAGCTTCTTGACCCAGGTGTCCTCATGCTTCTCCAGAATCATCCCGTGGATCACTACAGCTTCATTCTTCGTCTGGTAGAAGACAAGCGTCTCCATAATCCCGTCCTTGTCCAGATCCTCGGTAAAAATAGAACTGTCATCATCATTGGCCGGACGGATCAGCGTTGCATCAAGCGGCTTCAGTGAGGAATTAATCGCTGTCATCAGCGAAGCTTTGTCAGCGGACAGCTGCGGCACCTTCATCTGGGAAACAGGATCGCTGATGAAGGTACAGCCGGACATTACAAACAGGGACAAAGAGGCTGCTGTAAGCCTTCCGAGTAACCGTTTATTCAACTTCATCACTCTCTCCTTATTGCACACCTTGCCGCTTCACAGATGCAGCCGCTCCTGTGAGGTCAGCCGGCGCCCCTTCACATCATGTTTGATTCTTCCGTCTTCCAGTACCCATAACCGGCTGGCAAAACGTTCCGCCAGTTCAATCGGCAGTACGGTAATTACGGTTAGTCCGGTTTCCTTGCACAGCTTACGGAGCGTTTCAAGCACATTCTCCGCAGTCTTGGGGTCCAGTCCGGTAACTGGTTCATCGGCAAGTATAACCTTAGCACCGTGAACCAATGCGCGGGCAATCGCTACACGCTGACGTTCACCGCCGCTGAGGTGGCTTGTCTTCATCTTTGCTTTGTCCAGCAGACCCAGCAGATCAAGCTGGTCCATTGCCCCCATATAATCATCAGAGCGGACCATTCCTGTAGCCATCCGCCACAGAGGTGTCTGTGAGGCTTGTCCGATCAGCACGTTCTTCAGTGCCGTACGGTTCGGATTCAGCTCCGCATTCTGCTCCAGATAGGCCCATTCGCGGCGGATTTTGCGTTTGCCGGCAAAAGGGCTCTTCATGATGTCCTTGCCGTCCACCCGGAAATTCCCTCTATCCCATTTCTCGCGCAGAGCCAGGCATTTCAGAAGGGTCGATTTCCCGCTTCCGCTGGCTCCCAGAATAACCACAAATTCACCCGGTTCTAATTGAAATCCGATATCCTGCAGAACCGGTGCTTTATCTTCCCCGACCGCTTTGGCCAAATGTTCAACTGTAATCATAGTTCAGCCTCTCCTGTCTTCAACTCTACTCTATAGTGTACTCTGAAAGCGGGATCAAATTCCATGCGAGCATTCGTTCTTATCTTACCTCAAATTATCTTCCGTGGCGAGAATAATAAGCCTGCCAGTCCGAACAGAATATATAAACCACCCATAACTGCAAATACACTGCCGCCCCAGCCGAATTGCAGCAGCAGCCCGCCGACACCGGGTCCGGCGATACTTCCGAGGCTATAATGGAAGGAAGACACGACATTCGCCGCCGGAAGCAGATGGCGCGGCAGGATATCTGCCGCATAGCTTAGGCCAAGGGAGAAGAAGGAGCCTACCAGGCCTCCGGCAATCATCAGGAGCAGCAGATTCAGCAGAAAATGCTCTCCGGCCAGCGGAAGCAGTGTGAAGGCAAGGCCTCCGCCTACTCCCGAAGCAATCAGAATGGCTCTGCGGCCATAGCGGTCGCTCCATATGCCAAGCGGCAGCTGCAGCAGCAGGCCGCCAATGCCGGCAAACGGCAGTAGCGTTGCGATCTGATCCGTACTGAAGCCGATCCGCAGTCCGTAGACAGGGAAGTTACTGTTCAGGCTCGCTTCCATATATCCGTACAGCAGTGCCGGGATCAGTGCGTACCAGGCCAGCCTGTAGCTTCGTCCGAACCGTTTGGCCTGACCTTCACTATGGTCTATCGGGTCCGGACGGGAATCCGGCAGTTTGACCGCAACGAGCAGCAGTACAAGCACAAACAGTACGGCAGTAATCAGAAACGGCGCGGACGGGCCAAAGCGCAGCAGGATGATGCCCAGCGGCCCCAGGCTGAAGCCCAGTCCGTAGGACATTCCATACAGGGACAGATTGCGGCCGCGGTGCTCGGCGGGTGACATCAGCAGCACCCATAGCTGAGCGGCGTAGTTAATGGCTGAATCGCCTATGCCTACAAGCAGCCGGAGCACGAACCAGACCTTGACCCCGGGAAGCAGCGGGAACAGGAGCAGTGTCACAAGCACCAGACTGAGGCCTGCGGCAATGAGCTTCTTGAAGCCGATTGCGCCAAGTACCCGCTCTGCAATCAGGGTCATTGCGAAGGAGCCTACGTATAGGGCTGCGGCATTTAATCCGTTCAGTGAGGAGGATACACCCTTTTGCTCCAGCAGAATGGATAATACCGGCAGCAGCATCCCCTGGCTAAGTCCTGCCAATATAATTACGGTAATCAGAATCATATAATTCATTGTGCTGCTGTGCGCAAGCGGTATAGATTTGGAATCGGACACGAATAAATCCTCCTATGTAATTCAGCGGTGATCAAAACTGCCGTCAGAGCGGCAAACACCGAACATTATAGTGGACAACCCTCTTCAAAACAAGAGATAATATATAGAAGTGACGGATTTTCTGGAGGTGACCCGGCTTGATGAAGTATGAACTCGAAATTGATGTTTCACCCGTATATGAACTGCTGGACAGTTTTATGCTATATGTGACGAAGAAATGGATTTCCAATCTGGAGATCGGCACCGATTGGGTTCGGGATGTAGACGGCCGGTTCCCGCCTATGCAGCTGGCCGCGCTGAAGCAGGCTGCCGAATGGCCTTTTGACGACTATGATGTGCTCTATGCCTGGGCTTACAGCCGGGGGGAAGCTTCCAAAGTACTGCAGTTCCTGGATGAGCTTGAAGCCTCTACCGTTGAGGATTGCCTGTTGCGGACCGCCCCCTTCTTCCACAACTTCACACTTGAGGAATGTGCCCGGATCAAGAACGGCTATACCCCGCTGCTGCGGATGTGGTATGAGCATTATTTCCGTCATGTGGAACACACGATCCTGCCGCTCCTGATTGAAGACGCATCCGAGAAAAAAATGCTTGAGAGCAAAATGGACATGGTGCCGCTGATCGAATATGCCTCGGGCGGCGTAGTTATTGAAGATATTCCTGAGCTGAAGACCATTGTGCTGCTTCCTACGGTACATAACCGGCCGATCAATACTTATTGCTTCTATAAGAATCTGATGCTTGTACAATATCCGGTCGATGTACCCTCCGAGAATGAAGAGGAGCCGCCGACAGTGCTGCTCCGGTTAACCCAGGCCCTCTCCGACCCGACCCGGCTGAGACTGCTCCGCTTTGTGGCGGGTGAGCCCAAGACCCTGTGGGAGATGCAGTCCGAGCTGAACCAGTCGCGGGAGATGCTGATGCATCATCTGCTCAGTCTGCGGGTCGCCGGACTGCTGCGCGTACATCTGCGAGGTGAAGGCACTGAACGCTACAGCATACGGCCGGATGGCGCAGCTGAACTTCAGATGTTTCTGGAGTCTTATATTCGTATATAATAATTGTACATTTACAGCCGAGGCGTATTTACTTACACAACCAAGCGGATGCTTCCGGAGCAGGTTTTGTTCGAAGCGCACATCATAGAAGGATTCCTCACAAAACATTTAGGAGTGAGCAGTATGAAATATTTGACACAACAAGTAATCTTCGATCTGGACGACACCCTGGTGCACTGCAACAAATATTTTGACCTCATTCTAGGCCGGTATTTCGAGCTTATGTCGGACTGGTTCAGTGATTACGGACCGACCATGAGCGAGTTCCGCACCAAGCAGGTAGAAATCGATGTAGAAACAGTCAGCACCAGCGGACTGGCCAGCGATAATTTCCCGAAATCCCTGATTGCCACATACCGTTATTTCGCCGCCAAATTTAACCGCAAGACCGATCCGTTCGAGGAGCAGCAGCTGATGAAGCTCGGCCTGAGCGTATACGATCAGGAGGTTGAAGCCTACCCGGGTATGGTGGAAACCCTTGATACCTTGAAGCAGGATGGTCATTCCCTGTACCTCTACACTGGCGGAGATGATTCCATCCAGCAGCGCAAAATCGCCCAAATGAAGCTGGACGCCTACTTCGATGACCGGATCTACATCCGCCAGCACAAGAATGTGGAGGCGCTTGAGAATATCCTGACCACTTACAATTTCGACCGCAAAATAACCTGGATGATCGGCAACTCCCTGCGGACGGACGTGCTTCCCGCGCTGACCGCCGGCATCAATAGCATCTATCTGAAGCAGCAGAATGAGTGGCTCTACAACCTGATTGAGCTTCAGCGTGAAATGCAGCAGTCGGTCATGACCATTTCAGCAATTCATGAGGTACCGCCGGTGATCCGTTCGGCTGCCCTGCGCAAGCATCACGGCTGAGTGGTGTTACAAATGACATATGCAGCCTGCTGCGGGTATGATTATACTATTTGAGTAGATTTTCATCCCGCGCAGGAGGTAGGCAATGAACAAACCTATGAAATCTAAGAGTTCCAAGAATTCCACGGGTAACAAACGTCTGCTCCCCATGTTGCTTGCTGTCATTGTGGTTCTTCTGGTGGTTTTACTGTTCTTCATCACTACAGGCAGCAAGTCATCCGGTTCAGCCGAACTCGAGGGCCTGCCCAATTACACAGATGTGAAGGGAACAATCGTTGTTGACGGGCTGAAATATGAGAAACAGCCTCATCTGGGCAAGGAAGATGCTAAGGTGAAGGTCATTGAGTTTGCCGATTTCAAATGTCCAGCCTGCAAAAAATGGACCGCAACCTATCTGGATACGTTCATCAAGGATTACGTGGATACCGGAAAAGTACAGTTCTTCTTCATGAACTTTGCCTTTATTGACCGGGACTCTTATCTTGCCGCCAGTGCAGGTGAAGCCATATACAAGCAGAGCAACGAGAAGTTCTGGGAATATGTCCATAAGCTCTATGCCAATCAGGGGGATGAGAGCAAGATCTGGGCTACGCAGAAGTTCATCCTGAAATTCGTTAAGGATAACATCGAAGGCATCGACTACGGACAGTTCGAGCAGGACGTCAAGAACCATACCTATATGTTCGATGTAAAAGAAGACTTCAAGATCGCCGGCGCTTACGGTGTAAACGGCACGCCCAAGTTCATGGTGAACGGCGTTCTGCTGCCGGACTCCTCTTATGAAGGCTTAAGCGCTGCGATTGACAGCGCACTGCAAGAAGCTAAGTAACTTCACAGCCTATAAAAGCATATAGAAAAGCGCCCCGGCCGGGATAAACTGGCCGTGGCGCTTTTTTCATTTATGAATTATTCCACAGCCAGCTGTCCTGTATCCATGTTGGTCAGCACCAGCTTGCCTTCCAGCGGAGAGCCGTCTTCTGCAGCCAGCTTCAGCTTGCCGGTCTTGCCCTTCTCGATCAATGCTTTCACCTGGGCATCGGTGAGCGTGCGGCCGTGATTTTCTTTCCAGATCACGAATTTGCAGCCTTCCTTGTAATGGGAACAGCCGTAGCCCTTGCGGCCCATGAAGATCATCCCGCCGCAGCCGGGCCGCGGGCAGCTGCCGATTATCTTCGGCCCGGAATCCTCCGCTTTCTCGGCAGCCGGCTCACTGCGTTTTCTTGCCGCTGCCGGTTTGTCGGCGGCTTTGCGGTCCGCAGCTTTGCGCGGCGCAGCTCCCGCACTGCGTCCTTTGGCTCCGGCGTTCAGCGAAGGGGTTTCGCCTTCGAAGGAGGTTTTGGCTGCACGGGACTGCACCCGGACCTTGTCCACGATCATGGAGGCGAAACGTTTGACGTTCTCCATGAACTGGCCGTCCGCGGCTGTGCCGCGGGCAATCTCATTCAGGCGGCGCTCCCACTGGCCGGTCATTTCCGGCGAAGTCAGCAGTTCGACGCCCGCACCGCGGATCAGCTCAATCGCCGTCCGCCCCTTTTGGGTGATGGCGATTTTTTTACCCTGCATCTCCACGTAGCCGACATTCTTCAGCCGCTCAATGGTTGCTGCCCGTGTCGCCGGAGTGCCGAGCCCCGAATCCTTCATGGCATCGCGGAGCTCCTCATCCTCAATCTGCTTGCCTGCGCTTTCCATCGCCTTGAGCAAAGTCCCTTCCGTGTAATGCTTCGGCGGCTGGGTATCCTTCTCCTTAACGATGGCGTCACTGCAGACCACCTCATCCGTTGTTGAGATCGAGAACGGCTCGTTCACCTCAACCTCCTCGTCCTCCTCATCCTCCTTGCCTTTGCCCTTGGCCGGTTTGGACTTGTCCTTCTTCTGGTCTCCGTAAATCACCTTCCAGCCCAGGCTGAGCAGCTCCTTGACGGTGGTTTTGAACTTCTCATTCTCCACTTCGGTGATTACGGTATGCACCTTGTATTCAGCAGCCGGATAGAACTGGGAGAGGAACCGGCGGACGATCAGGTCGTACAGCTTGGCCTCATCCGCGCTCAGTCCGTTCGCCTTGCGGTTTGTCGGCAGAATGGCATGGTGATCCTCAACCTTGGACGGGTTACAGATAAACTTATTGCCTTTATGGACCAGGTTGCGGTTGGCACCCTTCACCCATTCATCGTACTGCGTACCTTGCAGCGCCGACAGCGTCTTGTGCATCTCCGGGATGTTCTGCTCCGTCACGTAGTTGGAGTTGGTACGCGGATAGGAGATCACTTTGTGCTTTTCATAGAGCGCCTGGGCAATATCCAGCGTTTTTTTGGCCGAAAATGCATATTTCCCGTTCGCCTCACGCTGCAGCAGCGTCAAATCATACAGCTTGTTCGGATATTCCTTGGTTTCCTTAACCTCATATGATTCAATTCTGGCAGGCTTGCCCTTGACTTTGGCTGCGAGAGCTTCTGCCTTGGTGCCGTCAGTGAGCCGGTCCCCCTGCCACATTCCCTTGTAGTTCAGTTCGTTCTGGCTGAAATGCCCCTCCACCTCAAAAAACTTCAGCGAGGAGAACGCCTCAATCGTCTTCTGGCGGTCATAAATCAGCGCAAGCACGGGGGTCTGCACCCGCCCTACAGACAGCAGCACATTGTGCTTGGTCGTAAATGCCCGCGAACCGTTCATCCCGATCAGCCAATCCGCTTCACTGCGTGCCCTTGCCGCTTTGGTCAGATTCTCGTATTCCGAGCCGTCCTTCAGCTCCTGGAACCCTTTGCGGATCGTTTCCGGTGTCAGGTCAGAAATCCACAGCCGCTTGACCGGCTGGCTGAGCTCCAGATGGCGCTGGATTAGCGAGAAAATATGCTGCCCTTCGCGCCCGGCATCACAGGAATTGACCAGCAGGTCGCTGCGCTTCGCCAGCTCTCCGATCACCTTCAGCTGATCCAGCGTCCGCGCATTCGGCACCAGCTTGAACTGCTCCGGAATGATCGGCAGATCATTAATGTTCCACTTTTTATATTTGTTGTCGTAAGCTTCCGGCTCCGCCAGGCCAATCAGATGCCCGATCGCCCAGGTGATAATGTACTGCTCCCCTTCCAGATAGGAACGGTAATTTTTGGCCTTCGGTTCTATTGCGGCGGCGATATTCCGCCCCATGTCCGGTTTTTCCGCAATAATGAGTGTCTTCAAAAATAATCGCTCCTTACCCATGGTTCTTCCAAAATACGTCCAGTAGTCTATTATACCATTACTTCACCACTTTTTAACGTATTGACTTGAAGACTGAGTTCAGACCCGCGGAATTAGCGGTTATAGCTCACAGGTTGAGTCGCAGTTCAATAAATATTTTCTCATTCCAATAGATACATCTAAATATGTCATTTCGCACTATTTATTCGCGATATATAATTCAGTTACATAAATTCAGCAAAACCTGCAGCCGATGCGGATCTTAAGGGTGAACTCATGGCGAATAAAAACATTTCAAGAAAATCATATGTAGGATTTGGCGGATGGTTAGTGCTGTTTGCTGCTAGCTTGTTCGTACAATTTATCAGACTTCTATTAAGTACCCTTGATAACTACTCCATTATCATTTCTGACGAATTCAAACTAATCACCGATCCAGACAGTGAATATTATAATTCATCCTTGTACCCGTCATTAATTGTTGATACCATCCTAAGTTTGTTCATCTGTATTATGATTATATTCATTATCTATTTTTGTATAAGGCATAGTATATGGTTCAAAAAGTTATCTGTAATTTACATAATCAGCTCTTTCATTATTCAATGCTTAACACTTTTTTGGCTGCTGGGTATTCATTTTTTGCCGGAGGAATTCTATGAAGAAATAAATATATATC
The DNA here is from genome assembly GCF_038000205.1 of Paenibacillus sp. FSL R10-2771. Classification (NCBI taxonomy): domain Bacteria; kingdom Bacillati; phylum Bacillota; class Bacilli; order Caryophanales; family Paenibacillaceae; genus Paenibacillus; species Paenibacillus sp. FSL R10-2771. Next base: position 2,862,122 of record NZ_JBBOBM010000001.1, on the reverse strand, counting down.
AGGGTGTTATATCTTCATTGGCTTATATGCTGATCTGGTTGCCTTACTTACTCATATCTAAAAGAGTGAAAAACACATATGCGTAAAAGACACAGTTTTTGTTATGGGTAATCAAACGGAGTTATTCAAAATGTTGTACGTTGTGCAGCTTTGATTCGTAAATACCCAGACGTGCTGGTGGATTGTTGTACAAAATACAAGAATTGTTCCGATTAGCCACATAATGGCGGAGAATTGCTGCATTCCATACAACATTTTTAAATTTACGCCATTTTAATGAGAGGAATGTTGTATTTCGTGCAGGATTTTATATTAAAGGATACCGATAAAGAATATTTCTTTGAAAATGCCCATCTGCTTGTGGAAGAACTGCCTGCTGCGTTTCGGAGTACAGAGGTAGTTGTTTATATTGGATAGATACAACAGGCCGATTAGGTTCCATTGAAACCTTAATCGGCCTTTGTACCATGTCCCGCTCAAGAAACCTTAGATCCCGCTCACCCGCGCCACAGCCTCACTGATATCAATCATTTCTTTGGTCCCGGCTCGGCGGTCCATATATTCAACTTTCTGCTCTGCTGCCCCCTTGCCCACGACCAGAGCAACCGGAATACCGATCAGCCCGGAATCCTTGAACTTGACCCCGGCCCGCTCATCCCGGTCATCCAGCAGCGTCTCAATGCCGTTGGCGGTGAGCTGTGCGTACAAGGCTTCAGCAACCTCACGCTGCCCCTCATCCTTCACGGACATCAGCAGAATATGAACCGTATAAGGAGCAATGGCCGCCGGCCAGATCAGCCCCTGGTCATCATGATTCTGCTCTGCGACTGATGACAGGAGCCGCGAAATGCCGATACCATAGCAGCCCATCACCATAGGCTGGCTCCGCCCGGCCGTATCTAAGAAGGTCGCACCAAGCTTCTCACTATAGACTGTGCCGAGCTTGAAGACATGCCCTACCTCAATCCCCTGATGAAACACCAGCTTCCCTTCGCCACACTCCGGACAGATATCACCTGCAGCAGCGTTGCGGAAATCCCCAACATGCGCAAGCGTGAAATCGCGGCCAGGTACTACGCCACGCAGATGGTAATCTTTTTCACCGGCACCCGTGACCGCCTCTGTCATGCCGGCAACGGCTGCATCAACCAGGATGGTTAAAGACAATCCGGCCGGACCGACAAAGCCGCTCTCAACTCCGGCCGCCGCCTGCACACTATCATACTCAGCCAATGCGATTTCACCGCAGCCCAGATACTTCTCCACCTTCAGTTCATTGACCTCATGATCTCCCCGCACCAGCACGGCAAAGGACCGGCCGCCGCCGGTGTAGATCAGTGTCTTGATAATATCCTGCGGTTTGATCCGGCTCTCCTGCTCCAGCTGCTGGATCGTCTTCTGATTAGGCGTGTGGAACTTTACAGGAACAGGAATGCCGCTGTAATCCCGCTCCTCGAATGCGGCTCCCCCGCGTACTTCAGCCTGCTCCAGATTTGCGGCATAATCGCAGATGGAGCAGACCGCAACCGTATCCTCTCCAATCTCTGACAGAGCCATAAATTCGTGATTCTGGCCTTTTCCGCCGATAGCCCCGGCATTGGCCTGCACTGCCCGGAAGGTCAGACCGCAGCGGTTAAATATCCGCCCGTAGGCATTGTACATCTGCTCATAGTTCATATCGAGACCTTCCCAGCCTGTGTCAAAAGAGTAGGCATCCTTCATGAGGAACTCCCTGCCCCGCAGCAGCCCTGAACGCGGACGTCGTTCATCGCGGAACTTCGTCTGAATCTGATACACCGTGAGGGGAAGGCGCCGGTAGGAGTTAATTTCATCCCTTACAAGTGCTGTCACTACCTCTTCATGGGTAGGTCCAAGCACAAATTCCCGTTCATGACGGTCCTGCAGCTTCATAAGCTCCTTACCGTACACGTCATATCGGTCCGATTCTTTCCAGAGCTCTCCGGGCTGCAGAGAAGGCATAAGCAGCTCTTGTGCTCCAGAGGCATCCATCTCTTCCCTGACAATGTTCTCAATCTTGCGGAGTACCCTCCGCCCCAGCGGCATATATGTATACACTCCTGCCGCCAGCTGGCGGATGTATCCGGCGCGCAGCAGCAGCTGGTGGCTCATCGTTTCCGCTTCAGCAGGGGCTTCGCGGAGAGTTGTGACGAATAGATTGGTTTGGCGCATAGTGATCAGCCTCTTTCTTTCGATAAATATTTTTAGTGCCCAGCTTAATAACTCCAAAAGGACGCAAAAAAGACGCATCCGTCAGGGACGAATGCGTCGTGTTACCACCCTGGTTCAACCGCCATACAGAGCCTGGCGATCCTCAAATCCGGATAACGGCCGGGGCCGGCAGCATTATACATATCGCCATAAGCTGCAGCTTCCAAGGCAGGGTATGCTTCACGCGCACTTGAGGGACCTTTCAGCCGGTGAATCCCCTCTCTGTTCTGGCGGGTACGGAAACATAGATCCTTGGTCAACGCTTTGTACACTATAAATATTGTATTTAATCTATACGATATTTCGGTACCCGTCAAGCCCGTACTGAAAAAACACAATTCTGCTGAAATTCAACATTTTGTAAATTGTATACCCTTTCATTCGCGAAAAGCTATGATGCAATTAAATATTTTTTCCAGACGTCTTCAGATATGAAAAAACTGTGTCGATAAACCGAATATATGAGTAGAGTTATTCAAAGAAACGGCTACATTCTCATATAGAAGCCGATTTCCATGTATCCGAGGGGGAACCATTCCAATGTCCAAATCCGTCAACCGTTCTAAACGAAAATCCAAGTCAGGGTCACTGCAAAGAAAAATGATGATCCTATTCAGTATTATGCTGGTGATCCCCATCCTGCTCGTAAGTACTTTCTCCTATTTCAGTGCAAACAAGCAATTGAAGATCAAAATGCAGGATGCCACGCATTCCAGTGTGGATCTGGTCGCAAGTACAATTAACGAATATGTTTCAGCCGCAATGCGAAATGTAGATCTGCTAAGCCAGCAGATTAATTCTTCCGATATTGATGCAAATTCGCCGGAAACGCGTACGCTGATTGAATTGTTCATGAAGGCGCATCCCGAGCTGGAGATCTTAACGGTGGGCAATAATCAGGGTGCCTGGATGAAAGCCCCCGATCCCGGGAAGCAGGAATATGATCCGCGCACCAGAGACTGGTATAAGGCAACCCTGCTGAATCCCGGTAAAATCACAATCATCGACCCTTTTGTCTCAGCAACAACCGGCAACTATACGCTCTTTATCTCGGAAACGCTGAAGGATGGCCAGGGCGCGATTACAACCAGCCTTAACCTGAAAGCCTTAAGTGAGAAAATCAACAAGACCACGCCAGGGGAAACAGGCTATTTTTATATTGTTGACCGGAATCATAAGTTCGTCTCTCATCCCGTAAAAGCTGCAGGTGATGATGTAGCAGACTATGTCGTGGAGATGCTGGTTAATGAAAGCGGAGATCTCGACTATACAAATCCGGATTCAGGCATGGATATGCGGGGTTACTATACAACCGATGCGAATACCGGATTCAAGATTGTCGGCATTCTTCCGACCCAGGAATTCTCTGATGCGACGCAGCCTATTATTAATACAGGAGCAATTGTACTGGCTGTGTCTCTGATCGTCAGCATGACCTTATTGTTCCTGATTATCCGCTCCATCACGAATCCGATCCGCAGTCTGAACCGTTCCGCGCAGCGGGTGAGCGAAGGGTATCTGAACGAACAGATTCACATTAACCGGTCGGACGAAATCGGCCAGCTGGCGGAGAATTATAATCTGATGGTAGGTTCTCTGCGCGGTATCGTTTCTGATATTTCTGACACTTCGGCACAGCTTGCCTCTTCAAGCCAGCAGCTTACAGCCACGACTGAGGAGAACTCCAAAGCTACTGCTTATGTGACCGGACTCGTGCAGGAATCTTCAGAAGGTGCTGAAACGCAGACTTCAGCGATGGCTGAGACCTCGCGTGCGATGGAGGAAATGTCCTCAGGTATCCAAAAAATCGCAGAAGCTGCAGCCACCATTGTAGATTCTTCGGCCAATACAGAAGCTGACGTGCTTAGCGGCAGCCTCAAGATCGAACAGGTCAGCCGGCAGATGGATGCCATCCGTACCTCCACCCACCATTCTTCGGAGCTGATCGGCCAATTAAACGGCCTGAACACCGAAGTCTCGGCTATGAGCAGCGCAATTACAGCTATTGCCGTGCAGACTAACCTGTTGTCGCTGAACGCCGGAATCGAAGCCGCCCGGGCCGGAGAACATGGCAGAGGATTCGCTGTAGTCGCCACTGAGGTACGGAAGCTGGCGGATCAATCGAAGAATACCGCCGGAGATATCCAGGACACCCTGCTGCAGATGACCCGGCTGATTGATCAGACCTATGAAGCCATCCGGCATACGGTTGCAGCAGATGTAGATTTGGGCATTCAGGTTACAGCCGAAGCTAAGGAAGCGTTTATCAGTATTGAGCACTCTACGACCAAAATCAACAGCCAGCTGCATGACATCTCGGCCATTACCGAGCAAATGTCTGCCGGTGCGCAGGAGGTAGCTGCTTCTGTTCATGAAATTTCCGGCATCTCGCGTTCGACTTCAGATGCATTCCAGAGCGTAACAGCGGCTACCGAGCAGCAGCTTGCCTCCATGGAGGAAATCTCCTCCTCCTCCACCGAGCTGTCCAAGATGGCCGCAGCACTGCAGCTTAAGATCGAACGCTTCAAGCTGGAGGACTAGTTCACACAGATTACAGTCCTATAGCAGCACAAAAAAACCGTCACTCAGCAAATGCTGGGATGACGGTTTTTTTGTGCATTTTATTATATTAAGGCTAAAAACTCATTGTCTTATTATCTAGACGAGTACGGTCGAACCCATCAGATATCTATCCACTTCACGTGCCGCTTCACGGCCTTCGTTGATCGCCCAGACCACCAGACTCTGTCCACGGCGCATATCTCCGGCTGCGAATACTTTATCCACATTGGTGTTGAATTTACCGTAACGGGCCTTTACATTACTGCGGCGGTCCGTATCCAGCTTGAGCTCCTCAATAATATCCTGCTCCGGTCCGTCGAAGCCGATCGCGATCAGCGCAAGCTGAGCGGGATAGACAGCCTCAGTTCCCGGAACCGGCTGGTAAATCTTCCGTCCGGTCTCGTCCACCATACGGCGGATTTGCACGGTGTGCAGCTCCTTGAGGTTGCCTTCTTCATCGCCTACAAACTTCGTAGTCATGATGGAGAATTCACGGGGATCTTCACCGAAGACCGCCTTGGCTTCCTGCTGGGCATAATCCAGCGTATAGACATTAGGGAATTGCGGCCATGGGTTAGCAATCGGATCGCGCTCCAGCGGCGCCTTGTCATGCGTACCGAACTGTGTAATACTGCTGCAGCCGTGACGCAATGAGGTAGCCACGCAGTCGGAACCCGTGTCACCGCCGCCAAGTACGATAACATCCTTGCCGGCAGCCGATACATAGTTGCCATCCTCCAGATTGGAATTCAGATAGCTCTTAATCGTACCGTTAAGGTAATCCATAGCGTACATTACGCCATTCAGCTCATTGCCTTCTACATTGAAGCGTCTGGCTTTGGTCGCTCCGCCGCAGAGTACAACGGCATCATATTCATCCACCAGCTGCTGTGCCGGAATATCCTTGCCGATTTCCGTGTTCACTACGAACTGGATGCCTTCCGCTGCCAGCAGATCCACACGGCGCTGCACGACACGTTTGTCCAGCTTCATGGTAGGGATACCATACATCAGGAGGCCGCCGATGCGGTCACTGCGTTCAAAGACCGTCACAGTATGGCCCGCTTTGTTCAGCTGAGCTGCTGCCGCCAGACCTGCCGGTCCGGAGCCGACAATGGCAACCCGTTTGCCTGTGCGTTTCTCCGGAGGGTTCGGTACCACCCAACCCTCTTCAAAGCCTTTGTCTACAATTGCCAGCTCAATGGTCTTAATGGTGACAGGCTGGCCAATCAGGCCGACGGTACATGAACCCTCACAGGGTGCAGGGCAGATGCTGCCCGTAAATTCCGGGAAATTATTCGTCTTGTGCAGGCGTTCCAGCGCTTCCTTCCACAATCCCCGGTAGACAAGATTATTCCATTCCGGAATAAGATTATGCACCGGACAGCCCGAGGTACCGCCGCTCATATCTATGCCGGTATGGCAATAAGGTGTTCCACAATCCATACAGCGGGCACCCTGGGTCCGAAGCTCGTCCTCGGTCAGATGCTCATGGAACTCTTCCCAATCCTTGATGCGCTGCTCGGGATCCCGGTCCCCTGGGAGCTGGCGCTTATACTCCATAAATCCAGTAGGTGTAGACATATTTACGTTTCCCCCATCCGTTCTCTTCGTGTTGATGTATAGTACACTATAACATACCTGCGGCAGAAATATATCTAATGCAGCGTAGGTGAAGAACCTGCATATTTTATACTACCTAGTGAAATATCATTTCTAATTTTAATTATAGTAGCATTCAATACTTTCACACTGTAATGGACTAATCTGCTGATTATTTGTACTATTTCACATCTTGTGTCAGAGAAAACGCTTTTTCGTTACTCCCTGCGTTCATATACAAAAAAACGGTAATCATAAGGATTCTGTTCATTGCGAATCCCCAGTGTACTTGAGATTTCGTTCCACTGGCTCCAGTTGACGTCCGGAAACTTCGTATCGCCCGCAATATCCGCGTAAATCCGCGTGACCAGCAGCTTATCTGCATGAGGCAGCATCAGGCTGTAGATCTCAGCTCCGCCGATCACCATCAGCTCATCCTCTTTACGGCCTTCTGCCAGGGCTTCTTCCAACGAGTGTACAACCTCCGCACCTTCCGGCGCAAAGCTGTGGTCCCGGGTCAGAATAAGGCTGGTGCGGCCTTTAAGCGGCTTCCCGCCTAGAGAGTCCCATGTTTTACGGCCCATCAGCATTCTTTTGCCGAGAGTCTCTGCTTTGAAATAAGCGAAATCCAGCGGCAAATGCCAGGGCATATCGTTATTCTTACCAATCACACCATTCGAAGCCATCGCCCAAATCATGGTGATACTCATATTCATGCCCTCTTTTCCATGAAATCATAGATTAGGTTTCCGGACAGGGTTATATAGCAACCGGCGCTTTGATCCCCGGATGATGGACATAGTCGGTAAACTCGAAATCCTCAAACGTATAATCAAAAATACTGTCAGGCACCCGGCGGATATTGAGCTTCGGCAATGCGTAAGGCTCCCGCGCGAGCTGTGTGGCCACTTGCTCCATATGATTTGTATATATATGCACATCGCCGCCTGACCAGATAAATTCACCAACCTCAAGCCCTGTCTGCTGGGCCACCATATGGGTGAGCAGCGCGTAGCTGGCTATGTTAAAAGGAAGCCCCAGGAACGTGTCCACAGAACGCATGGTAAGCATACAGGAGAGCTTCCCGCCCGCTACATAGAACTGAAACACAAAATGGCATGGCGGTAGCTTCATCTGCTCAATCTCGCCTACATTCCAGGCACTGACGATATGACGGCGCGAATCCGGATTATGCTTAATCGACTCAATAACATTTGCAATCTGGTCGATATGGCGACCGTCCTTGCTCTCCCAGGCCCGCCACTGTGAACCGTATACCGGTCCCAGCTCACCGTTCTCATCTGCCCATTCATCCCAGATGGAGACTCCATTCTCCTTCAGATAAGAAGTATTGGTATCCCCTTTGAGGAACCAGAGCAGCTCATGCACCACCGATTTCAGATGGATGCGTTTGGTGGTCATCAGCGGAAATCCCTTCGACAGATCGAAGCGGAGCTGACGCCCGAATACAGACACTGTGCCTGTGCCGGTCCGGTCGCCTTTGGCTGTACCGTTGTCCAGTATATCCTGTAATAAATCCAAGTAATTACGCAAGCAGTATCGCACCCCACTCTCTTTTTTTCTTATACCAGTTTACCATGACCTGCCCGTGCTTGTAACTTGTTCGCGCGCAGAAAATGTTATTTCCTGCGGACAGCAAATACTGACAAAAGCAGTTTTTCCTAATCCTGATAATAGAGGGAATTAACTAGCGGAATTCCCGCACTAAAATATGATGATTACTCTTGAGACTACAACTCATCCGGCGATAAGACCAGACAGCTAACATGTACAGGAATCTGTTTAGTAATTATTTGCTTAAGCACCCTCTGCAGCTCCAGCACATGCTCTGTCCCGTTGTTCATCATGCTCTGCCCTCCTCTACTCCCAGATCTTAAGCTCTACCTTCTCCTGCAATGCTTGCAGTGATGCTCTTCCTCCTATGGGAAAAGTGATTATCGGCGATGCGTGGCCAAAATTAACATCAGCAATCACGGGGAGCTGCTCCAGCTCCTTTTTGGATTTGATGATGGTGTGCAGGATCTCGCGGCTCATTCTCGACCCCCGCTGAAACCTGCCTAGTGCCAGTCCTTTGACCCCTGAGAACCCCGGCTGCTGAATCAGCGCTACCAGATCACGGTCAAACACTTCAGGATAGACCTCGAAATCATACTCCAGAAACAGAACCGAGCCTTCCAGATCCGGCATGTACTCCGTTCCGTGCAGCAGGCTGAGCGTACACAGATTTCCGCCGAGCAGCGTACCCTCCGTTTCGCCTTCGTTAATGATATAAGGGCCGCTGTTTTTTTCAAAAACCCGGTTCTCCTGATCTATAAACCAAGCGTCATCGCTCCAATGTTCAGAGGGCTCTACGGTGACGGCTTCATGACCCATCATCATTTTCGTGAAACACTCCACAGTATACTCATTACCGAGCTTCATGCCGAAAGTGGAGAAATGGGGTCCGGAATAGGTGAGCAGGCCTGTCTTGGCGTATATTGCGTTACTCAGCACAGTAATATCTGAATACCCGCACAACCGCTTGGGGTTGGCCGCAATGAGGTCATAATCAAGTTCACGCAGCAGCTGATTGCTGTTATGTCCGCCCAGGGTTGTCAATATTCCTTTGACCTGGGGATCGCTGAAGGCATTATGTATATCTTCTACTCTGGAAGCAACGGATGATGAGCCGAAGATATCTTGTTCATAAGCATGTCCGGCAAAAGAAACCGTAAAACCAAGCTTCTCCAGCAGTTTTGTGGCATGTTCGAGCTGATCTTTGGCTATGATCCCCAGGCTGTTTGCCGGTGATATAATTCTGATTTCGTCCCCTGTTTTTAATTTCGCAGCTTGCATGATCCCACTCCCCGTCAAAATAAAATACCGGCCCCTCTCCTCTGCCGCCGATCGAAAAGAGGATGTCCCCTTAACCATTCTACATGGCTTTGGAAACATCCTCTTATGATCTTACCCGTGCAGGCGTAAGGGTATTATTTAATCACGTGAATCGGGTGTCCTTCTACCAGCTCAGCCGCTTCCATGACGATTTCGCCTAGGGTTGGATGCGCGTGGATCGTCAGGGCGATATCTTCAAGCGTAGCGCCCATTTCAATAGCCAGACCCAGCTCAGCAATCAGGTTGGAAGCTTCGATACCGACGATTTGCGCGCCGAGCACCTGATTATTGTCGCTCTTAGCCACAATCTTGATGAAGCCTTCAGGAGCATTCAGGGAAACGGCACGGCCGTTACCTGCGAACGGGAATTTGCCGCTCTTCACAGCATAGCCCTTGTCCTTCGCTTCTTTCTCAGTCAGACCTACGCTGGAGCATTCAGGATCTGTGAACACTACTGCAGGCATAACCTTGTAGTCAACAACCGATTTGTGACCGGAGATGGCTTCAGCAGCAATTTTACCTTCGTAAGAAGCCTTATGTGCCAGAGCAAGACCGGGAACGATGTCGCCGATGGCAAAGATATTAGGAATATTAGTGCGTCCCTGGTGGTCGACTTTGACCAGACCGCGTTCATCCAGCTCAACACCGATCAGATCCAGACCCAGTTCACCGTCAGTGTTAGGACGACGTCCTACAGTAACCAGCAGGTAATCGGCAGTCACTTCTTTGGACTCGCCGCCCACGGAGTACTTCACGGTTACTTCCTTGTCGTTCTGAACAGCACTTTCAGCTTTGGCGTTAGTCACAATTTCAATACCGGTCTTCGCCATATTCTTGGCAACCAGACGGGTCATGTCTTTGTCGAAGCCAGGCAGAACAGTGTCCAGACCTTCAATGATCGTTACTTTGGTGCCGAATTTGGAGTACATCTGGCCAAGCTCTGCTCCAATATAGCCGCCGCCGATAACAATCATGCTCTTCGGAATTTCCGGCAGATCAAGTGCTTCAGTCGAGGACAGAATGCGTCCGCCGAACGGGAAAGGCTTCAGTTCAATCGGACGGGAGCCCGTTGCGATGATGCAGTTATTGAATTTGTAGCGCGGGGATTCATGATCATTGAACAAACGGGCTTCGTTTGTGCTGATGAACATAGCTTCACCGCTGAATACTTCAATTTTGTTGCCTTTCATCAGGCTGGTTACCCCTGAAGTCATTCTTTTGACAACGCCGTTTTTGAACTCCTGGGTTTTGGCCCAGTCCACTTTGACGTTCTCGGCAGTAACACCGAATACTTCGCCGTGCTGAGCAGCCTCGAATTGATGAGCTGCAGAGATCAGCGCCTTGGAAGGAATACAGCCGCGGTTCAAGCACACGCCGCCGAGTTCCGATTTATCTACAATGATTACCTTTTGGCCGAGCTGGGCGGCACGAATTGCCGCCACATACCCGCCGGGACCTGCACCAATTACCAATGTGTCGATTTCGATTGAAGCGTCTCCGACTACCATTTATTACACCTCCATAACTAACATATCAGGATTTGCAAGCAGGGTCTTAATGTAATTCATGAAGTTCTGAGCGGTTGCACCATCGATAATACGGTGGTCAAAGCTCAGAGACAGGGCCATAACCGGAGCTGCGACGATTTCGCCATTCTTAACAACCGGCTTCTCAGTGATGCGTCCTGTACCCAGAATCGCAACTTCAGGGAAGTTGATAATTGGGGTGAAGAACATACCGCCTGCGGAACCGATGTTGCTGATCGAGATGGTGCTGCCTTTCATTTCATTCGGAGCCAGTTTGCCGTCGCGTCCGCGGACTGCCAGATCTGTAATCGCGCTTGCGATCATCCAGATGCTCTTGCGGTCAGCGTCTTTGATTACAGGAACGATCAGACCGTTGTCTGTATCTGTAGCGATACCGATGTTGTAGTATTTCTTGTAGACAATTTCGTTCGTTGCTTCATCAATCATAGCGTTAAGCGCAGGGAATTGACGGGAAGCTGCAACGAGTGCCTTCACGATGAACGGAAGGTAAGTTACCTTCACGCCTTTCTTCTCGGCTACAGGTTTCATACGGGCACGGAAGGCTACAAGCTCAGTAACATCCACTTCGTCCATAATGGTAACATGCGGTGCTGTGTATGCCGATTTAACCATAGCATTGGCAATGGCTTTACGGATACCCTTGAATGGTACGCGTTCTTCTTCCAGGTTTGCATTGCCGGAAGCTGCCGGAGAAGCTGCTGCCTTAGCTTTTGGAGCTTCTGTTGCTGCTGCAGGTGCAGATGCCGCCGCCGGAGCCGATGCCGCAGGTGCTGCTGATCCGCCCTTCAGGAAGGCTTCTACATCTTCAAGTGTGATCTTGCCGTTCTTGCCGGAGCCATTTACCTGAGAGATGTCAACACTCTTGTCACGGGCAAATTTGCGTACGCTAGGGGTTGCCAGCACTTCACGGTTAGGAGCCGGAGCTGCCGCCGCTGCTGCCGGAGCCTGGGAAGGAGCTGCTGCCTGCGCACCAGACGCTTCTGCATGGCCGCCTTCCTGCTGAGGAACATCGCCTTCTGCAGCAATGATTGCCACCACTTCGCCTACACGGCATACTTGACCGTCTTTGGTGAACACTTCTACTACTGTACCGTTGACAGGAGAAGGAACTTCAACTACAGCCTTATCATTCTGAACTTCCATGATGATATCATCGTCGGTGATTTTGTCGCCGACCTTGATATGCATCTTGATGATTTCCCCTTCATGCAGACCTTCGCCGAGTTCAGGGAACTTATATTCAAAGTTGCTGGTTCCGCCTGTTGCAGGGCTGCTGGCTGCCGGAGATGATGTTGTATCTGCTCCGCCCTTTGCTGCATCTGCTTCCTGGGAAGCCTGTTCTGCAGGATGGCCGCCTTCCTGTTCAGGAACTTCGCCTTCTGCATCAATAATTGCAACTACTTCACCTACGCGGCATACCTGACCGTCTTTGGTGAAGACTTCAAGCACTGTGCCGTTAACCGGACAAGGAACCTCTACTACTGCCTTGTCATTCTGAACTTCCATTACGATATCGTCATCGGTTACTTTGTCGCCGGCTTTGATATGCATTTTGATAATTTCGCCTTCATGCAGACCTTCGCCCAGCTCAGGGAACCGGTACTCAAATTTTGCCACCTTGATAACCTCCTAAAAGTTATGTTTGCATACGCTTAGTTTGTAAGCAGTACAATGTATTGCAGAAACGGGTGCCGCCCTTTTGCAAGGACGGCAAGGTCATTTCTCTTAGAATTCCATTACTTTCTTCACTGCCGCAATGACACGCGCCGGTGTAGGAATCCAGGAATCCTCGATTTGTGCGAACGGGAAGATTGTATCAGGGCCAGCTACACGAAGCACAGGAGCTTCAAGATGCAGCAGAGCTTTTTCATTAATTTGAGCAATCACTTCAGCGGCTACGCCGGAGCTCTTTTGTGCTTCTTGGACTACAATGGCACGGTTGGTCTTCTTAATAGAAGCGACAATCGTATCGATATCAATCGGGCTAACCGTACGCAAGTCGATAATTTCGGCTTTGATGCCGTCTTTTTCGAGCTGATCGGCCGCTTTGGTAGCAGTATGTACCATCAGGCCGTAAGTGATGATTGAGACATCAGTTCCTTCGCGTACTACATTAGCTTTACCCAATTCAACGGTGTATTCACCTTCAGGCACTTCTGCACGGAAAGCATGGTACAGGTTCAAGTGCTCCATGAAGAATACAGGGTCATTGTCGCGGATCGAAGCGATCAGCAGTCCCTTGGCATCGTATGGATTGGAAGGAATAACAACCTTGATACCCGGGCTCTGGGCAATCAGGCCTTCCAGGGAATCGGTATGAAGTTCGGCTGCTTTAACGCCGCCGCCGAATGGAGTGCGGAAGACTACAGGAGCATTGTATCTGCCCCCGGAACGCCAGCGCAGGCGGGCAGCCTGAATGACGATTTGATCAAGTGCTTCGAAGATGAAGCCTACGAACTGGATTTCGGCAATCGGGCGGAAACCCTGTACGCCGAGACCGAAAGCCAAACCTCCGATTGCGGATTCAGCCAGCGGAGTATCGAAGACACGCTCCTCGCCAAATTCCTTTTGCAGCCCTTCCGTTACACGGAACACGCCGCCTACATTACCAACATCCTCTCCGAAGATAAGAACATTGGGGTCACGAGTCAGTTCAACGCGCATTGCGTCACGAATTGCTTCTTTCATATTCATCTGTGCCATTGCCTGATATCCCCCTTATTCAAAATCGGCTTTTTGTTCTTCAAGATGTTTCGGAGTTACCTCGAACATGCTGTCGATCAAGCCGGGAATGGTCATTTTTTCGGTCTGTTCTGCTTTTTTAATCTGCTCGTTCACAGTTGCTTTCGCTTCTTCTCTTACGCGCAGAGTGTCTTCTTCGGTCCAAAGGCCTTTTTTCTCCAGGTACTTGGCAAGACGGGCAATCGGATCTTTCTCATTCCATTGTCCTTCTTCTTCCTTGGAGCGGTATTTACTGGCGTCATCGGACAGGGAATGTGGACGGAAACGGTAAGTTACGGCTTCAATCAATGTCGCGCCTTCGCCTTTACGGGCACGTTCAGCAGCCTGCTGAACAGCGGAGATTACCGCGAACACGTCCATACCATCGATCTTGATTCCCGGAATGCCTGCTGCAACCGCTTTGTGGGCGATCGATTTAGCTGCCGTCTGCTTCGCGAACGGAGTTGTAATCGCATAGCCGTTGTTCTGAACAAAGAAGATTACAGGAAGTTTGAAGACACCTGCATAGTTAAGGCCTTCATAGAAGTCACCTTCGGATGAACCGCCGTCACCTGTATAAGTAATAGCTACATTAGCTTGTTTCTTCAATTTGAATCCCATTGCAATACCGGTAGCATGCAGGATCTGTGCTCCGATAATGATCTGCGGCATAAGTACATTTACGCCTTCAGGAATCTGTCCGCCGTGCTGATGTCCGCGGGAATACAGGAAAGCCTGATATAATGGAAGTCCATGCCATACCAGCTGTGGAATATCGCGGTAGCCCGGGCAGACGAAATCTTCCTTCTGCAAAGCGAACTCGCTGCCGATCATCGTAGCTTCCTGACCGGATACCGGTGCATAGAAGCCGAGACGGCCTTGACGGCCCAGGTTGACGGCACGGTCATCCCAAGTACGGGTAAATACCATACGGTACATAATTTCTTTCAGTTGGTCATCGGTAAGATCAGGCATCATTTCCTTGTTGATAACTTCTCCATCCGGGGAAAGTACCGAAAGGGCTTCAACGTCCTCTGTATACACTTCATAAGGAACTCTAGTCATTATCTTCACCTCAATAAAAAAATTTGAATATCAGTGGTCTCTGTTATAGAATTATTATACACCTGTTGTAGCTGTTTCGTCAAAGAAATACGCATAAAATTTATGTTTCCATAAATTTTGTATGTATAACAGGCTTTGGAATATCCTATAACAGATAGAAGGATATTATTCAAGTAAATGATATATCCCACATTTGCCGCTTGGGTAATTTTAACGTAACACTTAGTCTAATGCAAAAATCCGACATGAAAGGTGACGATTGGACAATGAGCGAACCTGTTTTTCTGAAACGTACAATAGTGAAACAAACACTGTGGAGCGAGCATCTGCAGGAGGAACGCAAGCTGCGCATTTATCTTCCTCCCGGCTATAACGAAGTCCTCAGTTACCCGGTGGTCTACTGCCAGGACGGGGAAGAATTCTTCAACTTCGGCCGGATCGCCACGCTTGCCGGGCAGCTGATTCTGGAGCAGGATGTGGATCCCTTCATTATAGTGGGTGTCGAAGTGAACGTAGCTGTCCGCACCGAAGAATACGCTCCGTTTGGCAGCCGCTTTAAGCAGTACCTTGCATGCTTCGCCGAAGAGATTATTCCCTTCATTGAACATAATTATCCTGTACGGCGTACGCCGGAAGAACGAATCATCGCCGGCGATTCCCTGGGCGGCAGTGTCTCCCTGCATCTTGCCCTGGCTTATCCCGCCTTATTCAACCGTGTGCTCAGCCTCTCCGGCGCCTATTACCCCGAAACCCGCCAACAGCTGGAACAGGAAGATGATCTCTCCTGGCTTCAGATCAATATGGTCGTCGGTCTGCAGGAGCGAGACTACAAGACTGATACCGGAATCTACGATTTCGTAGAAATGAACAGGGAAACCAAAGCGATGCTGGAGTCAAGGGGAGCCACCGTATCCTACCGTGAGAAGGACGGCCGCCATCTCTGGGGATTCTGGCAAAAAGAGCTACCGGAATCATTACTCTATTTCTTCAACCGCTGAAACAGCCTTTAAGGCCTAAAAAGTGAACATCTTCCGAACTTATGTACGTTGTGCAGGTGAGTGCGCTTTCAGTACAGGGCGGGCATACGGTGCCCGTCCTTAAATGTAAGGACGGCAACCGGTCATGCTGCGGATCTATGCCTGCTACAGCTTCTCGGTAATAATACGTTCCAGCAGCACTTCACAGCCGGCATTCACCAGATCATATACCTGCTCGAAATTTCCGGTAAAATACGGGTCCGGCACTTCACGAAGCTCCTCGTCCGGCAGCAGATCCATGAAGAATAACAGCTCCGACTTCTCGCCTCCGGGAATTTTGCGAACATTGTCCCCATTGGACTTGTCCATGCAGATTATATATTGAAACTTCTCAAAATCTTCGCCGCTTACCAGCCGGGCTGTCATGTGCTCATAGCTGATTCCATGCAAATCCAGAATCCCTCTTGTGCCCTCATGCGGCATCTTGCCGATATGCCAGTCTCCGGTTCCGGCTGAATCCACAGTGATTTGACTGGACAATTGCCGCTGCTCTATTTTGTGGCGCAGAACTGCTTCAGCCATCGGCGAACGGCAAATATTGCCCAGACATACGAATAACACGTTTACGATCTCTCTCACCCCCCGTGACCATTTATGCCTTCCAATCCGCGGATAAGTCTTGCGGCGAAATGCATCTGACTTCATTTTAGCGTTATGGCAGCAATTGTACAACTTTTCAAACTGCATTATACTGTTCAGGGTGACTAACTTAATAGCCACAACAAGGAGGGGATCACATTGCCATCTGGGCGTGTTGTCATATTTGCAGGCGGTGAGCTATCACCGGATGGTTTGCACCTATTAGATGAAGAGGATTTTATTATCGGAGCGGACCGGGGGGCACTTTTCCTGATTGATCACGGATACACACCTGATATTGCCGTCGGAGATTTCGATTCCGTCTCCCCCGAAGCGCTGCTGCTGATACAGGCGGGAAGCAAGGAAACCATCAGCTGTGATCCGGTCAACAAGGACCTGACGGACAGTGAAATGGCGCTGGATCTTGCCCTGAATACACAGCCTGAGTCCATTCTCCTTATGGGTGTAACCGGAACCCGTATGGACCATACACTGGCCAGTATCCAGATGATGACCCGGGCACTGCAGCGTCAGGTCGCCTGTTCTATCATGGATGCGAATAACTATATTACGCTGACCGGCTCGCATGCTGTAGTCGAGGAACGCGGGTATACCTATGTCTCTCTGCTGCCTTTGACACCGGAGGTTACAGGAATTACGCTGCAGGGTTTTCAATATCCGCTGGAGAATGCCACCCTTAAGCTGGGCCAGTCTCTGGCCGTAAGTAATGTGCTGCTTGCCGCTAGCGGAACGGTTACTATTGAGAGCGGACTTCTGCTGATTATCCAGAGTAAAGACTGATTACATAGGTTTTTAGAGACATCACTGTAACCTTTGTTTCAAAAATGTAAAGCCGGGAATCTCCTTACACAGTAAGGTTTCCCGGCTTTTTTCTATGCCTGTTCAAGCTAAATATTAATATTTTGTAACTTTTAATGAGATTTTAATAAAACGCTTACAACGTAGACCCAGCCTGCATTTGAAGCCTCTGCTCCATAATTTAGGAAATAGATAACCTGCTATACTACGAATCAGAGAAAGAAACTAGAAAGATAAACACAAACCTGGGAGGTATTACTACATGAATAAGCAACAATGGTTTAAGCAAGCAATTGCTATTGGAATGTGCACAACAATCGGGCTCGGCACCCTAATGGCTACCGGAGCAGGCACAGCCCCTGCTGCTGCCGCATCCGTATCCTCTTCCGCTGTCACAGCAGAATCCGTTTCCGCATCTTCAACCGGCTCAAGTATTGTCAGCTTCGGCAAAAAATATCTGGGTACGCGCTACCAGTTCGGTGCATCCACTTCTACTACAAGATACTTTGACTGCTCTTCATTCACGAAATATATTTTCAAGAAATATGGCGTTAACCTGCCGCGTACTTCCGTAGCCCAATCTAAAGTCGGATCATCCGTGAGCAAGGCCAATCTGCGCGTCGGCGATTTGGTGTTCTTCTCCAGCGGAAGCCGGGCAACAGGCAAGAATGTAACGCATGTAGCAGTCTATGCAGGCAATGGCAAGATTCTCCACACCTACGGTTCACCTGGAGTAACGCTTTCAGATCTGAATTCGGGCAACTGGAAAAAAACCTACCTGAAAGCACGCCGCGTACTGTAAACGCATCTGATCAGCTCTCTCTTATTAAATATTAAACGTGCTTCATTCACGATTTGTTGCAAGTCCATAGCACGGTTCTCAAAAAAGCCGGAGAGTCAGTTAAGTATTCCCTAACCTGTGACACCGCTCTCCGGCGCCCGCAGTACATATCCGGTTCCTCGTACCGTATGTATCAGTTTATTCCGGTGGCCCTTGTCTATCTTCATACGGATATGCCGGATGTAGACATCCACCACATTAGTGTCAGCGTGAAAATGATACCCCCATACCTGCTGTAAAATCTCGTTTCTGGGACAGATTTCACCCAGATTAACGGCAAGATAGTACAATAGGTCGAATTCCTTGGGGGTCATCTTCAGCTCTATTCCGTCCCGGCTGACCTGCCGGCGGCTGGGATCGAGCAATAAGCCATCCACCTTAAGCAGCGAAGCCGCTCCTCTGCGGCGTCCGGTAAGCTTCAATAAATTGAGCACCCTGCATTTGAACTCACCGGTATGTACAGGCCTCGCCATATATTCATTGCCCCCTGCATCAAAAGCTGATACAGCTGCCGGGCCACGCGCCTCTTCATCCCCTCCGGATATCACCATCACCGGCAGAACCATCCCCCCTTCCCGCATTTCTGACACTACCCTCCAGCCTGACCAGCCTGCGGGTTCACCCAGCTCTGCGAGCAGCAGCACTGGTTCTTGACCAGACAACAACAAGCGAAGATCCTCTACATCTTCGCTTGTTGCTGTCTTCATACCCAGCTCACGGATTGCGGCTTCAAGCTCCACACGCCCCTCTTCCCGTTTCTTGCATTCCGCCTCAGATTCCCGCACCTCCGGCGCCGGACCGGGCGCATACCAGGCAATGATTTCATTCACAATGAAGTCCCCCACCTTCCACCTTTGTACCGGCTGTACCGGCGCAGATGAAGCTTAGAGTTCCCGTAAAGCAAAGAGACCATTCCAGGGAATAGTCTCTTTGCTTTACTTTGCTTAGGCTACGGACGATTAATTCACGAAGTCAATCTCCTGGAAATCAGCTACCTCTACCTCCCAGCGTTTTGCAACAAATGCCTGATGCTCGGGATGGCTATTATAGGCATCATAAGCCGCCTGATCTTCGAACTCCATCGAGAAGCCATACCGGAAGTCACATTTCACACTGACCTGGCGCAGCACCTCGAAATTCTTCACTACCGGAATGGCGCTGAGGATCTCCGCTCCGTCCCGCAGGAAGGCAGCAGTCTCCGCAGAGTCCGGGGCATGCTTCAATGTAAAAATAGCCATATGCCTGATTGTTCCGTTCTTCATCTTATCCTCCCCTTCGTTACCCGAAATACCGGTGATAGAAGCTGCGTGCCGCAGCAATATCACTGGTTCCATGAATCAATGCCCTCCCGTCGGCAAACACAACCATACGGTAAGGCTCCTCTGTAAAGGAGACCAGGTACGGATTGCTCTCTACCTTGCCGCTATTCAGCCTGGAGAGGCGGGCGGCAGTCTCCTGCAGATTGAGGCTCCGGCGCTGCGCCGGGCGGATCTGCACCGTATCCCGGCCGCAGAGCACATCGCTGCGTTCTGTGTTAGCTGCAGACAGATACGGATAGACCGGACGGTCACCGCAGGATGGACAGTCTACCTTTTTCGCCGCCTTGACGCCAATCTCCTGCTGCTCGCTCTGCCAGACATCGAATGTCAGCAGCTTGCCGCGCAGCTTCTCTTTGTACCCGCCGAGCAGCTTCAGCGCCTCAGCCGTTCCATTCGCCGTAACCATCTGTACAGCTTGCGGCAGAATGCCGGCCGTATCACAGGTATCCCCGCCCAGCGGGATAGTACCCAGCAGACAATTCAGACAGGGCGTTTCACCCGGCAGGATGGTGTATGTAATTCCGTAGCTTCCGACACAGGCGCCATAGATCCAGGGAATGCCGTGTTTTTGCGCCAGGTCATTCATGATCAGCCGGGTGTCGAAGTTATCCGTCCCGTCCATAATCAGATCCACCCCCGGAAGCAGGCTCTCCATCTCCTCTGCACGCACATCCAGTACATGGGCTTCAAGCACGATTTCCGAGTTAATCTCCATGAGTCTGGATTTGGCCGCAGCCGCTTTGGGCATCCTCAGACGGGCATCCTCTTCCGTATACAGTTGCTGACGCTGCAGATTGCTCCACTCTACATAATCGCGGTCCACAAGGATGAGCCGGCCTACCCCGCAGCGCGCCAAAGTCTCGGCAATCCCTGTACCCAATGCGCCCATTCCTACTATCAGCACACTTGAACGCGCCAGTCCCTGCTGCCCCGCAGCCCCGAACGGAGTAAAGCGGACCTGTCTTGAATACCTTCCGTCCCGTCCCGCCGCTGATGCCGGAGCCGGTTTGTCATTGTCATTAGGACCCATTCCTGAACAGCCCCCTTTATCCGATAGAAAATGTTTATTCCATTTATCACTCTATATTATGAAAATCCGGGAAACAGCGCCTTGCAGCGCTCCTCCCCGGACGTTGTAATTCATCTATACAGTCTGAGCAGACCACTGCTCCACATTCCATACCTTCGTTACCCAATCCTCGTAGAATTCCGGTTCATGGGAGACAAGCAGAATCGTCCCTTTGTATTCCTGCAGCGCCCGTTTGAGCTCTGCCTTGGCAACAATATCAAGGTGATTCGTAGGCTCATCGAACAGAATCCAGTTGCTCTCACGCATCAGCAGCTTACACAGACGTACTTTGGCCTGCTCGCCACCGCTCAGCATGCTAAGCGGACGGGTAATATGTTCATTCTTCAGCCCGCAGCGTGCCAGATGGCCACGTACTTCATTCTGGGTGAGACTTGAGAATTCATTCCATACATCCTCAATCGGGGTAATATTCTCCGCCTTCATTTCCTGCTGGAAATACGCTGAACTCAGGTAATCCCCCAGATAGGTTTTGCCGCTGTAGGTCGGGATTACGCCTAGAATCGTTTTGAGCAGCGTGGATTTGCCGACACCATTGTACCCGACAATAGCAATCTTCTCTCCGCGTTCAATCATCATATTCAGCTTGCTTGGCAGCAGCGGACGATCATAACCAATCTCGAAGTCAACGCCTTCGAACACGGTCTTCCCGCTGGCCCGGCTCTCTTTGAACTGGAAGGTCGGCTTCATCGCCTCTTCCGGACGGTCAATCCGTTCCAGACGTCCAAGCTGCTTCTCGCGGCTCTTGGCCCGGCCCGATGTGGAAGCCCGCGCTTTATTGCGCTGGATGAAGTCTTCCTGCTTTTTGATGAAATCCTGCTGCTTCTCATACGCATCAATGTGCTGGGCTTTGTTCATCCCCGCCATTTCCAGGAATTTCTCGTAGTTTGCCGTATAGCGGGTCAGCTTCGAGAACTCCAGATGATAGATCACATCTACGATTTTATTCATAAATTCCGTATCATGGGAGATCAGCATGAAGGCATACGGATAATTTTTCAGATAATTGGTCAGCCAGTCAATATGCTCCACATCGAGATAGTTCGTAGGCTCATCGAGCAGCAGCACATTCGGTTTCTCCAGCAGCAGCTTCGCCAGCAGAACCTTGGTCCGCTGCCCCCCGCTCAGGCTGGTTACGTCCCGGTCCAGACCGATTGCCGACAGGCCGAGGCCGCCCGCCATATCCTCCACCTTCACATCAATCATATAAAAGTCGCCGATGTCCAGCTGTTCCTGAATCGTGCCCATCTGATCCAGCAGCGTTTCCAGCTCTTCGGGAGTGGCGTCGCCCATTTTATCAGTAATGGCCAGCATTTCAGCCTCCAGCTCCAGCAGCGGCAGGAAGGCATCTTTAAGCACATCGCGTACCGTTTTGCCTGCCGTAAGCTGGGTGTGCTGATCGAGATAGCCGTAACGGACACGCGGAGTCCACTCTAATTTGCCGCTGTCCTTCAACAATTTACCGGTCAAAATATTCATCAGCGTCGACTTACCCACGCCGTTAGCTCCAACAATTCCTACATGCTCTCCATCCAGCAGGCGGAAAGATACATCCTTGAACAATACCCGGTCCCCAAAGTTGTGGGAAACGTCTTCTACAGTAAGTAAACTCATAAATTCTCCGCAAGCTCCTGTCTATATTATAAATATTACGAAACGGGTTAAGCACATACATCACTCCATTCTAGCACACCTATGTCCTGCGCCGAAATAGAAAATAAGCCTAATTCCTGCAAAACACGCAGAAAAAGTAGTGATTTCAACGTTTTTTCTGAAATATTCCACTGTTTTTTGCAGAAAATCGTTTGTCCGTTCCCAGTCCAAGCATCTCTCCAACCGCTTGACCCAGCTTGCCTTTGGGCTGAAAAGGGTCCTGCTGAAGCGGCAGGCTGCACACCTTGGCATGTCCCAAAGCAGAAGCCAGAAGCGCTGCTGAACCGCCGGCCAGCGGCAGACAGATCCGCCAGTCCGGCTGAGGGGTGAGACCGCTGCGGCGCAGCCAGTGCAGCGTATCCTCCAGCCGCCAATCCGCCCCGGAGGCCACCAGCACCGGCCTGCCGCTGGCCGTGAAGGCGGGCAGCGCCCCTTCGTAACCGCCTGTCCCCAGATCCAGAACCACGAAGGAATACGACTTCCCCGTCCGCTGAGGCAGTCCGTCAGCAGGCGCAAGCTTCCAGAAATCTACGTTGCTCCAGGTAAAGGGATGCTCCGGCAGCACTACACCATGGCTGGCACTTCTTTCAGGCACTTCTGCCATTCCTTTAATGCGATTAAATACTTGCGCTTCAGGAGCGCATTCCACCCAGGCGGTGTGGCCAGTCTGCGACAAATAATGGCTCACAGCCAGTGAAGTATGCGTTGTCCCCAGTCCCGGAGCTACGCCCAGCACAGCCACTACTAAGGTCTGCCGGGACTGCAGCCTAACAGAAGCGGCCTGTAAATCCGGCTTATGCTCCGGCGCTGTCAGCTCTGCGGCTTCGGCTTCAAGCGGTTCAAGCGCTGACAGCACCTCCTGGGCACTGCCGTACCGCTCCTCCGGATGATGACGCAGTAGGCGCCGTATTACCGGAATCAACCGGTCCGGAATGCTGCCATGCAGCTTCCGTTCCATTCCCGGCTGCCAGCTGCTGAATTGTCCGCCGGAAGCCATGTACAGCAGCAGCGCACCCAGCCCGTACAGGTCAGACAGAGGACTGCTCTGTGCACTGCCATATTGCTCCGGGGCAGCGAAGCCGGCGGTTCCCAGCTTCTCCGTGTCTTCATCAGATCCGGTTCTCAGCTTACGCGCAATACCGAAATCAATTAGCCGCAGCTCATGAGGCCCGGTCAGCATAATATTGGAGGGCTTCAGGTCACGGTATACGATCGGCGGATGATGACTGTGCAGGTATTGCAGGACCTCCAGCAGCTGCCTGGCATAGCTGATAATCCGCCCTCCCGTAAGGGCTGCCGGATGCTCAATCATGGATTGATGCAGGGTTACCCCTTCAATGTAATCCATCACCAGATAACTATAGCCGTCATGGTCCGGCGGGAAGAAATCGCCAACCCTGGGCAGCTTAGGATGATTCAGTGAGATCAGCAGCTCTGCTTCTGCCTGGATGGCTCCAATTCGATGCCCGCCCCCTTCCAGTATCACACTTTCCTTTACCGCCCATATCTTTCCCGGCAGCCGCAAATCCTCTGCCAGATATACACGGCTCATTCCTCCTGCACCGATAAGTCCGGTAATACTGTAACGTCCTCCAAGGATTTGTCCGGTTGTCAGCTTGCCCGCTACATTCATCTTTTTTCCTCCTTATTGTCACACAAAAAAGGGAAAGCATCCGCCGTCAGCACCTGGTACCGGCATGAAGCCGGCGGTGCAGATAGCGGGATGCTTTCCCTTTATCCATGAACCTAATTAATATTTAATCATATAAAGTGTAATTTCATCGCGGTTGTGGAACAGCTGCTTCGCACGCTGAATCTGCATCCGTTCACCTTCGAACATGGCAATAATCTCTTTGATCATCGCCAGCGGCTTCTTATGCATCAGCTTCACCGTGACAATGGCTGTACCGCCCGGGGTCAGACTATGGAGCAGTCCGGTAACCAGCTTCGCCATCAGCTTGGGACTCCAGCTCATATCGCAGACCAGCAGATCAAATTCATTCTCGCGGAATTTGACCTCCCCGGCATTTTTACGCAGAATCTTGAGTCCGGGATAATTACGCAGCGATTCATGCATCAGGGCCGGATCCACAGCGGTTACCTTAAGGCCGCGTTCCAGCAGGAACGAGGTCCAGCCGCCCGGGGAAGCGCCGATATCCACCGCATTCTTGAAGCTGTAGAACGGAATGGCGAATTCCTTCTCCGCCTCCATCAGCTTGAATTTAGCCCGTGAGATCTGCCCGTCCTCCTTGCGGAAGCGGATCATCCCGCCGTTCCAGCTGGAGAGATTCTCTTCCGGCCGGGATACACCGGCATACAGGGCTTCTCCATCTGCATATACGGACACCACCCATGCCGGCTTCTGTACGGTGAATTCTGCACCCAGACTGTCAAGCCGGCCCTGCAGCCACTCCCGCAGCTCTCCCGGGCTGTCTTCCCAGAAGGACGTGCTGCCCTTGCGGACATGCAGCGAGACCTTCTCACCCTCCAGCTCTGTCCGCCGGCTTAAGTATACGGCCAGCCTGTCCATAGCAGACATATCGCCTGTGTCCTGGAACTGCACCGGCTGGATATGGCGCAGGAAGATCGGCAGGTTCTGTGCCAGCATCCGCGATACCTCTTCAGGCTCTGCCTCCAGCGTTGCCAGGAACACTTCACCCGGCAGCAGCAAAGTACTTTTCACTGCTCCGAACAGGCGGCGCAGCTCCTCTTGTGCATAGGGAGCAAAGCCGTGATTCGCGGTGCAGATGTATCTTGAAATTATTTTCTCATCAGGAGCCAGATTTGGCTCGAGGGGTTCTTGCGTAAAATCATTCAAATCGATGTGCCTCCAGGTCTTATTTTTATCCAGGGACGGCCGCTATCCCATTCAACATCAACAGGTATATCGAAAGTGTCCATCAGCATTTCCCTAGTCAGCACTTCTTCCTTGGGGCCGGCTCCCGCCAGCTTCCCGTCACGGATCAGCGCTACATGGGTGAAGAGAGGTACAATCTCCTCTACATGATGCGTTACATACACTACAGCAACATTGCGCTGCTTCAGCTTGTCGATCTCGGCCAGCATCTTCTCACGCTCGTAGAGATCAAGGCCGGCGCAAGGCTCGTCCATGATCAGCAGCTTGGGCTCGGCTATCAGGCAGCGTGCCAGCATCGCTTTCTTGCGTTCCCCCTGGGACAGGGTACCAAAAGGATGGTACGCCAGTTCGCTGAGATTCATA
This sequence comes from Paenibacillus sp. FSL R10-2771, assembly GCF_038000205.1. NCBI lineage: Bacteria > Bacillati > Bacillota > Bacilli > Caryophanales > Paenibacillaceae > Paenibacillus > Paenibacillus sp. FSL R10-2771. Next base: position 2,836,946 of record NZ_JBBOBM010000001.1, on the reverse strand, counting down.
TCCTCCAGCAGCTTCAGCGCCTGATCCTGCACACTTTGCGGGATTGCCTGATAGAAGCGCAAGTAGGCATAAGCGCCAGTTGCGACGACTTCCCATACGGGATCGCTGAGCGAGAGCTTTTCCATCAGGGACGGACCAATATAGCCGATTTCCTTGCGCACCTCACGTACATCACACTGGCCGAATTTGTAGCCCAGCACTTCAACGGAACCCTTGCTTGGAAACAGGTAACCGGTCATCATTTCCAGCAAGGTGGTTTTACCGGAGCCGTTACGCCCGAGAATTACCCAGTTCTCGCCTTGCTTCATTTCCAGAGATACATCATCAAGAATCAGGCTTTGTTCCCTGCGCAGGGAAAGATGTTGTAAAGATATCATTATGAGGTCACTCTCCTTATGTAATCCAGTACCCGTTCTACCGAGCCCATTGAATAAAAGATTTCCGGTTCAGCGCGGCGGTCCGCCGGCACTACCATCAGTGCAGGCACACTGGATATACGGTACGTATTAATAAGTCCGGGCAGCATATTTACGTTGCCCTCAGCAATCAGAAGTCCGGGCGGCAGCAGATGCTGCGCAACCTCCAGCATACGACGTGCGGCCTTGCAGGTCCCGCACAGCGGGGTATACAAGAACACTGCAAGAGGTTCTCCCGGCCTTCCGAGCAGCTCCATCAGCTCTTCCTGATTCATATCCTTCATCCAGCCGCCGCTCCTGCAGCAATTTCCTGCAGCCTCTCCAGCCCAAGCGGGCCATTGTGCAGCTGTGTGCCGGCAGGCACGGCCGGATACAAGATTTCGTACATTTCCTTGCGCGCCTCAAGGCTGGAGGTGTGCAGATAGATTTCCCGCGGGAATAATCCTTCGAGCACCATCCTTTTGACCACTTCACCGCCGCAGAAATCGTCCGGGCCCATATCATAATCAAGCGACAGAATATCAACCGGGCCGCTGCGCAGCATCAGCAGACACTCTCCGGTGGTTCTGGCCAGCGCAAAACCGGAAGGCCGTCTTCTCATATCGTCCATATATATATTCATCACGATTCATCCTCCGCTTCAAACCAATGCCTGACTACAGCAATTTCCGCCCTGTGAGTGCCGTCAGGCCCTTTTTCCGTTTCCATCGCAATCGCTGCCACCTTGCGCAGAGGAGCAGAAGTCAGCAGTTCTCTCAGCGCCTTAACTCCAATATGGCCTTGCCCGATCTGAGCATGTCTGTCCCGCCTCGAGCCGCAGGGGAACTGGGAGTCGTTCAGATGTACGGCAGCAAGATGCGGCCAGTAACCAAGTGCTTGCCCCCTCTGCAGCAGCTCATCCGTATGCTGCGGATTCCAAATCCCTGATGCAAAGGCATGACAGGTATCGAAGCAGAAGCCGATTTTCTCCGGATAGCGGCTCAGTTCACGGACTTTAACCAGCTCTTCCAGCGTCATGCCTTCATGGCCGTGATTGCCTGCCATGTTCTCAATCAGCAGCTTTGTCTGGCCTTCCCATCCTGACAGGGTGTCATTTATACATTGTATAATATTTTGATAGCCTTGTAATGGCTCCATTCCGGCAAAATGGCCAAAATGCACCACAATGCCCAGGGATCCGCAAGCCTCGGCGATCTCCAGATCATTGCGCAGCGAAGCAGCCATAACGGCTCTGCCTGCGGAATCTGCAGCCAGATTAGTCGGATAAGGGGTATGGGCTATGGAGACCATCCCCTGTTCCCGGCAATAACTGGCACAGCTGCGGGCATCCCGGTAGTCAACCGGCTTAAGCTTCAGACTGCGCGGATTCTTCGGGAAATATTGGAAACATGACGCGCCGCTCTCCCTGGCGAACCGGGCAGCCTGCCCGTATCCGCCGCGTATGCTGACATGTGCCCCTATACCGGGATTAAGCGTCATGCTGACAATCCGGGCAATAAAATACCTTGCGTCCGGACTGCTCTGTCTTGATAATCGTTCCCCCGCCGCGCAGGCAGGGTTCGCCGCCGCGGTCATACACTTTACAAGCATTGTTGTAAGAACCGGTAACCGTATCTCCGGTCATGAACGGCATTTCCATATAACCGCCAATCTCGGTTGCCTCCGTCAGTACCTTGCGCACACTGTCATACAGCCGGGTTACTGCCTCCGGTGACAGATTCTGAACGAGCGTAGACGGCAGAAGTCTTGCTTCAAAGGCAATCTCGTCGGCATAACAATTGCCGATTCCAGCCATAACATGCTGGTTGACCAGCAGACTCTTCAGCGCACCGCGGCGTCCTTTGAGCAGAGCGGCGAAGCGTTCAGCCGTCATCCTCCGGTCCAGCAGCTCCGGTCCAAGCTTACCCATTGCCGCTTCACTTTCCTTAACAGACAGGAGATGCAGATAACCCAGGCGCAGGCCCATGAAATAAAGGATATGCTCTCCAAAAGCCAGTTCAACCTGAGTAGTCCGGTCCGGACGCTCTTCCTCTGTCCCATAGAACAAAAGTCCGCCCAGCATCAGATGAAGCAGCAGTCTTCTGCCGTCATGCAGATGGAAAAGGATATGCTTGGCACGGCGCTCTACGAACACAACACGCGCCCCAACCAGTCCGTTCACGAAATCCGCGGTCTCCATATTGATTGTTTTTTCTCTGTTAACGGTTACCCCCGTAATTGGAACATTTATTAAATGCTGGCTCAGCAGCTTTCTGTAATTCTCCATTTCCGGCAATTCCGGCATATTGTCATCTTCCCTTCCAGGTTGGTAAAAGGCATACCTTTGTCATTATACACCGAGCAGTACCATTAGTTCAGCTAAATCAGCACAAATTTCATCCGGCTTAACTCCTGTAACAGTCTGGTAGTGCTCCAGATTATCGCGTGTGGTCAGACCCGTCAGCACCAGTATCGTGCGGCACCCTGCATTTACACCGGCAGAAATGTCTGTACGCATGTTATCTCCGACTACAACCGCTTCCTCAGGTGTGATCCCCAGCAATGTTGTCGCATAGGTAATCAGATGGGATTCCGGTTTGCCGATTACTACAGGTGACACTCCGCTGGCTGCTTCAATTGCAGCTCCAAGGGTTCCGGCGCCGGGCATCACCCCGTCATCGGAGGGGAGCATCAGGTCCGGGTTGGTCAGCACAAACCTGGCTCCTTCCCGGATCCAGCGCGAGGCCCGGGCCAGCGATTCATATGTAAAAGAACGGTCGATGCCCTGGACAACATATTGCGGATTCTCCGTGACCAGGGTCAACCCCGCCTCGGCGCAGGCCTGCACCAGTCCCTCTTCTCCAAGTATCGCCACGGTTGCTTCCGGTGATTCCTCAGCAATGTAGCGTGCCGCAGCAAGCGATGAGGTGCAGACCTCTTCCGGATTCGCGTCAATTCCCATCCCGCGCAGATGAGCAGCAACACTTGCTGCTGTGCGTGAAGAGTTATTCGTGACAAACAGGAACGGTACAGCCGCTCTACGCAGCGCTGCTATCAACCGATCTGCATCCGGAATCATCCGGCCGCCGTGATACAAGGTTCCGTCCAGATCAATTAACAAACCACCTATATTGTTCATAATACCCCCTGTTTGAGTCCCGTTTATTTAATTCATCGCATTAATTGTTAATGCTATAAAATATTTTCGCAATTTTCTAACCATTTCCCGCTATAGCCCACTGTTATTAAGTTTTTTAATGGTATCCTAGCTTTTCCGCTACTCCGTTTCGCCAATTTCTCTACTGCTTCGTACGCTTAAAGCTCTCCAACTATTTAAAATTTAACATACTTCGTCGAACGATAGCGAACCGCAGTACCGGCAGGCTTTTTATGGCACAGCCCTGTCATTTCCTGCGCTTTCCCGGAAAATAATTCATTCCCCGGGGGCATTTCCCGCGGCTCTCCGGTGGACCGGGAAGGTGCAGAATTCCTCCGCCAGCAGTGTATTCGGGAAGATGGCCTGCGCCTCTTCCAGGAGTGGAATCAGCTCCTCCTGTGAGCTGTACCGCGAGCTGAAGTGGGTCAGCAGCAGTTCACGCCCGCCTGCCTCACGTGCCAGCTCCGCAGCTTGCCGGGCTGTACTGTGATGATACTGGTAGGCCATATCCGCCAGGTCATGAGCAAAGGTAGCCTCATGAATGATCAGATCAGCATCCTGTGCCAGCGGCAGTGTTCCCTCGCAAGGACGGGTATCGCCCAGAATAGTAACAATACGGCCGCGTTTCGGCGCATGGATCACATCCGCTGCCCGGATTACAGTCCCGTCTTCAGTTGTAATATCTTCGCCTCTCTTCAGCTTGCCGTACAGCGGTCCCGGCTTCAGCCCGTAACTCTTAAGCAGCTCTGCATCGAGGTTGCCCGGACTGTCTTTCTCCGTTACCCGGTACCCATAGCTGTCAATTCTATGCTCCAGCAGTCCCGACTCAACCTTGAACGTGTCATCCTCAAATACAAGCCCGCCGCAGTGCTCGATAATCTCAAGCTTGTAAGGGATTCGCGACTGGCTTGCGGACAGTGAAATATCCAGATAAGCTTTGATCCCCGGGGGTCCATACACTGTAAGCGGTGATGTACCGCCCTGATAGCCACGGCTCGACAGCAGCCCCGGAAGGCCGAACAAGTGGTCACCATGCAAATGGGTGATAAACAGCTTCTCCAGCTTGCCCAGCCGCAGCGGTGAACGGAGAACCTGATGCTGCGTCCCTTCTCCGCAATCGAACATCCAGAACGTACGCCGTTCTTCAAGCAGCCTGAGGGCGATTGAGGTTACATTCCGCTGCAGTGTCGGTACCCCGGCATTTGTTCCCAAGAAATAAATTTCCATTATGCCCCTCCTCTCTTCTCTTGTACTTCTCACCTTATTTTTATCATGCCGGTTCTTATGAAAAGAATTCTACTCTGTTTTGGCGCTGAAAGCATCTTTCAAGCGGAATCAGCTGGATACGTTACATATAAACTCTTATAATCCCAGCAAAAAACCTCCCGGTGACGGGAGGTTCCGCTATGACGGGCACAGGCCCTTCTGACGGGTGATGATCAATCAGGGCACTTTACAGCTTCTCCACATTGAAATACTGCGCTTCAGGATGTGCAAATACCATAGCCGATACCGAAGCCTCCGGCTCCATCATGAAGCCTTCGGTAAGGTGAACTCCGATATCCTCCGGGGACAGCAGCTTGAATAACGGCCCTTGATCCTCCAGATCCGGGCAAGCCGGGTAGCCAAAGGATACACGGATTCCCTGATAACGCGCCCCGTGTCTCTGCTTCATCGTCATATCCGCCGGGTCCGGGAACCCCCAGGTATCCCGCATCATATGGTGAACGCGTTCAGCCAGGCCTTCTGCCACCTCCAGCGCTACTGCCTGCAGGGCATGGGAACGGAGATAATCTCCCCGGTCCTTAAGCTCCGTGGACAATTCACGTACACCATGGCCGGCGGTTACGACCAGGAACCCGACGTAATCCATAACCCCGCTGTCCACCGGCTTCAGGAAGTCGGCGAGGCAGAGATACGGCTCAACGTTTTGCCGCGGGAAGGTAAAGGTATGCAGCACATTGGCAGCATTCTGCGGGTCATAGATCAGGATATCATTCCCGCTCGACTGGGCCGGGAAGAACTGATACATGGCATGTGGAACAATGGTACCTTCCAGCATCGCCTGATGCAGAATATCGTCTACGGTTTCTTTCAATTCCACTGTACGCGCATCTCCCGCTGCCAGCTGCGCTTCCACGGAACCACGCAGCCCCAGATGATGACCGAGCAGCATCTGCATGTTCACATAAGGAATAATATGTCCAAGCGGATAATTTCGCAGGACATGACGTTCCAGATCCGGCGGGGAAAACACAGGGGCATCGGCTGAAATCTTGGAGCGGACGGCACGCGTCAGCTCGGGAAGCGGCTGCTGAGGAGCTACAGCAACGGCAGCCTCTGCCTCTTGGCGTACCTCTTCCTCAATCTTGCCCCGCTCCAGCGGATTCATCAGCCGGTTGGCGATATCCAGGCCGTCCATGGCATCCTTGGCGTATAGTACCAGGCCGTCATATTCAGGGCGGATACGGGTCTTGGTGAACTTGCGGGTTAATGCCGCACCGCCGACCATAATCGGCACATCGATACCGGCAGCGCGCAGATCCTGCGCCGTCAGTACCATCTGCTGCGCCGACTTCACCAGGAGGCCGGATAATCCGATGGCGTCAGCTTTTTCCTTGCGGAAGGCTTCAATTATATTCTCTGGCGGAACCTTTATCCCCAGATTGACGATCTCGTAACCATTATTGGAGAGGATAATCTCCACAAGGTTTTTGCCGATATCATGCACATCGCCCTTAACGGTTGCGAGCATTATTCTTCCTTTAACCGAGGTCTCATCCTTCTTCATAAACTGCTCCAGATGACCGACCGAGGCCTTCATCACTTCAGCGCTTTGCAGCACTTCAGCAACAATCAATTCATTGTTGTTGAACAATCTGCCGACTTCCGACATCCCCGCCATCAGCGGACCATTAATAATCTCAAGCGGACCGGATAACTTCAGGGCTTCGTCCAGGTCAGGAATGAGCCCTTCCTTGGTTCCTTCAACGACATACGAGGCGAGACGTTCTTCCAGCGAGAGATTGGAGATCTTCTCTTTCTTCTCGACCTTCTTCTCCCGGAAAGCCGCTACGAACGCAGACAAAGTATCGTCATTCGTATTATAAATCAGCTGTTCGGCAAGCTTGCGTTCTTCTTCCGGAATGGAGGCATAACGCTCCACCTTTTCGGTATTCACAATTGCATAATCCAGCCCGGCTTTGGTGCACTCATAGAGAAACACTGAGTTTAGCACTTCACGGCCCGCTTCCGGCAGCCCAAAAGATACATTGCTTATGCCCAGAATTGTATGAACGGAAGGCAGAGCTTCCTTGATCAGGCGGATACCGTCAATCGTCTCTTTCGCAGAACCGATATATTGCTCGTCACCTGTTCCGACAGGAAATACAAGGGTATCAAAGATCAGATCTTCAGCGGCCAGCCCGTATTTGTTCACCAGCAGATCGTATGAACGTCTGGCAACCTCCAGCTTGTCCTTAGCGAGAATCGCCTGCCCGGTTTCATCAATTGTGCCCACAACGATCGCAGCACCGTATTTATGAATCAGCGGAGTCACTAGCTCGAATTTCTCTTCACCATCTTCAAGGTTAATGGAGTTAATAATCGCCTTCCCCTGGCAATATTGTAAGGCCAGATCAATCACCTTCGGATCGGTGGTATCGATCATCAGCGGGACTTTGACCTTCTTCACTACCAGCTCGAGGAAACGTTTGATATCCTCTGTCTCATCACGGTCAGGGTCTTGCACGCAGACGTCAATGACCTGCGCTCCGCTCTTCACCTGTGCGCGGGCAATCTCTGAAGCTTCCTCATACTTGCCTTCGACAATCAGCCGCTTGAACTTCCGAGATCCCAGCACGTTGGTCCGTTCACCGACCATGTAAGGACGGTTATCGCTCTCAATGTACACGGGCTCTATGCCGGAGAGTGCCGGCGGATGAATGCCATCCAGCCCGCGCGGCGGATATGCCGACAGGGCTTCGGCCATCGCCCGGATATGATCCGGGGTTGTGCCGCAGCAGCCGCCGGCAATGTTCAGCCAGCCCTTCTCGGCGAAGCCGGCCAGCTTGCGGGCAAGTGAATCCGGAGATTCATGGTAGTTGCCGTTCTCGTCCGGAAGCCCGGCATTCGGATAGCAGCTTACCGCTGCTGAAGAAATGGCCGACAGCGAACGGATATGATCGCGCATGAATTCCGGTCCGGTCGCACAGTTTAATCCGACAGAGATCGGCTTAAGATGCTCCAGCGAAATGTAGAAGGCCTCGATGTTCTGCCCCGCAAGCGTAGTCCCCATCGGTTCGATGGTACCTGAGATCATCACCGGCAGTGTAATTCCGCTTTTCTCGAAGGCATTGTGGATGCCTATACTTCCGGCCTTCACATTCAGCGTGTCTTGGGAAGTCTCCAGCAGCAGGGCATCTACCTTGCCATCGATCAACGCGACCGCCTGCTCCTCATAGCTGTCCACAAGCTCCTGGAATGTTACTCCTCCGGTTACAGAGAGTGTCTTGGTTGTCGGTCCCATTGCCCCTATAACGTACCTTGGGCGCTCAGGTGTATCGTATTTATCTGCGGCATTACGCGCAAGTCTGGCAGCCTCCAGGTTAATCTCCCGGGCCCGCTGCGGGATATCATATTCTGCAAGCACCACAGAGGTGGCGCCGAATGTGTTAGTCTCAATCAGATCCGCACCGGCTTCCAGGTATTTCTCATGAATATCCTGAATCACCTCCGGCCGGGTAAGCACCAGCATTTCATTACAGCCATCCAGCTCATCCCCGCCGAAATCCTCGCCGGTAAGCGGCACCTGTTGAATCATTGTGCCCATGGCTCCGTCTAGTATCAATATGCGTTGCTGCAAGCTTTCTGCAAGTGTGAATTTGGCCACTTTCAATCCCCCCAGTAAAACATTAGAGTAAGTTTAGCAGAATAAAGGGAATTCGGAAAGCCTTCCTTTCCACCCTGCATTATTTGTATTGACAGTATAGCTACAGCTTACAAGCTCATCATGGCTGTACCGTGAGTTCTTTAGACGGCATAGAGTGCTGCGTCCGGGCAGTCACATGGGAAGTGACCGTATAGCTGCCGGCTTGCTCAAATGTACGTTCACTTATATAAGCTCCTTCTCCGTCACTTGCCCCTTTCAGCTGAGTGCTCTTGCCTGGCTCTGCATTATCTACAATTTCGAAGATCACTTCTTTGGCGTCCTCAACAACTTCTCCGTCCTGACTAATGACTGCTTTAAAAATCACCTTGTCGTTAACGGATATTTCCTCCGGACTCCAGCTTAGCTCTACCTTGATAGGTACCATTGAGGAATCAGCAGCTGCATGCATATACATATCCTCTTCATTATTCCCTGAACAGCCGGCAAGCGTCATACCCATGACAATGCAAATGAGACCTCTAAGTATCTTTGGCTTAATCATCTGGAGCCCTCCCGGTTCATCGATAGATTCATCTTCATGTTAACAACGAAAGTCAGATTGCTTTCTTCCTTATTATACACATTTTATTCAACTTGTCGGAAATAAGCTTCGTTAACCGCCCTATCACATGAGAATAGTCATATACATGAACTACATTTGTCCAAATCCTCGCAGGGATATCAAAAAAGCCAATATCCTATAAGGATACCGGCTTCATCTAATTCAGTTATAGGGAGTGTACCAATGGCAGAAGCTCCGAAAGATGGCTGATCTGATAATCCGGAGTAATGTCCGGGTCAGGAGTCTTGGCCGTCCGGTTGATCCAGACCGTCGTTAGACCTGCGGCCAATCCTCCGAGAATATCAGTCGTAAGCTTATCTCCGACCATGACCCCCTGCTCAGGCGTAATATCCAGCAGTCCGAGGGCATGCTCGAAGATTGTCTTGTCCGGTTTCCCTTTACCGAAGCTTCCAGAAATGACAATATGGTCAAAATACGGAATAAGCTCAGGTACACCATCAAGCTTCTCCTGCTGAAGTGCAGGACAGCCATTCGTCAACAGCAGCAGCTTCACCTTGCCGCGCAGCTCATCCAGCACCTGAAGCGTCTCTTCATATATATAAGGACGGCTGCGGCGCTCAGCGGCGAACTTGGCCGCGAGGCGTTCCGCCAGCGCTTCATCGTCCACTCCAAGAGAGGCAAGGCCGCGGCGCCAGGATTCGGTGCGGTAGGCCGGAGCAAGCTGTTCCAGCTGCCGGAATTCCGGCTGGTCTCCAGCTGTGAAGTTAGCCCATAGTGCCTCAAAAGGATTAATCCCGATCAGCTTCGTGAACGGAAAAGTCTCGTAAGACTCATAAAGCGCACGCGCTTCTCTGCGCACCGCCTGTTCAAGCTCCTGCGGATCAACAGAATCCCCTGCAGCCTCAGAGGCGTAGCGGAATGCTTCTTCCACACTTCGATCATCCCATAGCAGTGTATCGTCAAGGTCAAATAGTACGGCGGTAATCGGCATTTCGTTCTCCCACTCCCTATGCTGGTCTATCTTACTATTCGTGCACTACTTCAATGTTGTTGTTCTTGCCGAATTGTTCCAGGCGTGCAGCCATAGCGGCGGTATCATACCGGTTGATCAGCTTGGAGAAAATCCACTGCTTGCGCTTGCCTTTATACTTAATGGTAACTACACTGCGCGACAAGGTAATCTTCTCGATTTCAGCTGCTGGCAAAAAGCGTTCACGGTTGTATTTAATAGTAGACAGACGGGCGCGTTCCACCTTAAGGAACGGACGGCGGAAGAATAGCAGCGCGGCAAGCAGGAAGTACAGTACTACCCCCAGCCAGTTAGCCAGTATTCCGCTTCCTTTCGCTTCATCAATGGAACCGACTACCCAGAACATAATGCCAAGCAACAGCAATACGACAGGGAATACAATATTCCGGCCTTTGAAAATATCGGTGCTCTTTGCAGCAGCTTTAGAGCTCGTTGCATAAATCGTCTCTTTTCCCTGCTTCTTTCTTTGCTGATTGATTTGCTTGGTGTTGCGTTGAACCATTCTTTCCCAAGAACGGGCCATGTTAGTTCCCCCTAGTCATCCTGTATTATCTATGAAAAGGCCGCAGACTAAGCTTTACGTCCGTCGTTGCCTTCTTCATGCTCCGGATTATCCACAATCTCAATGGTATCAAGCTGGGCCCGGAAATTGCTGCGGATATTGCCCAGATAAATCTCGCGGAGTTTGGCGCGTTCTGCCAATTCTTCCTCATTCAGGCCGCTTTCCTTATGTTTGCGTGCCAATTCATTGATGCGTGCGACCAATTCGTCAATATTCAATACTTTCCCCTCCCCTATAAATTCATTCTAACTTTGCCATGAGAAAAAGAGCTTGTCAAGGTCTACCCCCTGAAAGCTCTCTTAGTCGAACACCATTATGCTTCTTCCGGTTAATATACCGGCACGGACAGTATATCTCCTGCCTTAATTCCACTGTCCTTCAGACCATTTGACTTCTTGATTCCTTCTATATATACAGCAGTCCTCATATCATCCGGTTTATTCTTGAGGGCAATGCTCCACAAGGTGTCTCCGCGTTCAACTACGATCCGTTTCTCAGGCTTCATTAAAGTGACAGAACCAGCGAACACATTACCGACTACTGTAAATCCGGAGATCGTGAGTAATAGTATCAGAGATATCTTGATAAAGCTGACCTGGCGGAATATTGAGGTAAGTACAGACAGCAGGCGAAGGGTCTTGTCTCTGAATTGTGCCAATGGATTATGGGGTAATGGATTACCGGGAGCGGACACCTTGATATCCTCATTGTAGATACTATTGTAGGTACTGTATTTTAACATAAATATCGTCCTCCAAACACTTGTTCTTACTTTCGAAAATAATATAACACGAACATGTGTTTTGATCAATAGTTTTTTCGAACAACTGTTCCCTTTATTTTTCAGGCTATAATTCTCACAATTTAGAACTTATGTTTGTACGAACGGCAGTTCTATGTTATAATTTTCCCAAACATAGTATATGGGGTTGATTCCGATGTCAAAGATTTCGAGTCGCCAGCTGGCGATCCTGGAATTTATACGTAACGAAGTCCGCAGCAAGGGTTATCCTCCGTCCGTTCGGGAAATTGGCGAAGCTGTTGGCCTGGCCTCCAGTTCTACAGTGCACGGTCATCTGGACCGGCTTGAGAAGAAAGGCCTGATCCGGCGCGATCCTACGAAGCCGCGTGCAATTGAACTGCTCGGCCAGGAAGATTCAGAGAATGTACATCAATTCGTCCAGACGGTTACCCGTATCCCTGTAATTGGCAAGGTTACTGCTGGTGTTCCTATTACCGCTACAGAGAATATTGAGGATTACTTCCCGCTTCCTACTCATTACGTAGGGGATAACAAGGTATTCATGCTTTCTGTACTCGGCGACAGCATGGTTGATGCCGGTATTATGAACGGCGATTATGTTATTGTCCGCCAACAGCAAACCGCTGACAATGGTGACATCGTTGTTGCGATGACTGAAGAAGATGAAGCAACCGTTAAGACCTTTTACAAAGAACGTGATCATATCCGGCTGCAGCCGGAGAACCCGGCTTACGAGCCTCTCCGCCTTAACCGCGTTACTATTTTGGGCAGAGTCATTGGATTATTCCGCGATATCCATTAATCTTTCTCCTCCATAATCAGGCTGCTCCGCATCACGCGAAGCAGCCTTTTTCCTCTTTAGATCCTGTTACGCTTGCCCAAACTCCGAACCGCTTTAGCTATCCGCACATATCCTGTTACAAAGGAGTGCTGATCCCATGCCCAACTATCGAATTATTGTCGACCTTTCACAGCGCATGCTTTATCTGCTTGATAATGACACCGTAACCAGAGGATTTCCTGTCGGCATTGGCCGGATGCTGACCGTCTCGCCGGTAGGCGAGTACACGATCATTAACAAGCAGCCCAACCCGGGCGGACCGTTCGGAGCCTTCTGGATGGGCCTGTCCAAGCCACATTATGGAATTCACGGAACCAATGACCCTTCCTCCATCGGCCACATGGTCTCCCACGGCTGTATCCGCATGTATAACCAGGATGTGGTCGCGTTGGCTGCTATCATTCCCATTGGCACCCGTGTAACCATCAGGGAGTAGCTACAGTCATGCAGCCGCCTATAAATTTCTATATTGAACACAAGAACCCCTCTGACGGGTTTTGACCAAAGGGGTTCTTCACAGCATTATTGCACAGTTTGCTCATAACCAAGCTCGTCCAGAATATATTCAGCCAGACTCCACTGTTCCGCAGGTGAGTCTTTGCTTTTTTTGGCGTAGACCAATGCACTCTTGGTAACTTTCTCGATCAGCCTGCGTCCCTGCTCTTTGGTGATGGACACTTCCATCCCGGAGCGGCCCACCACCTCAGACAGACAAAAGAACGCAATCCGCATCGCGTAATTGTCTCTGCTGAGGAAATAGAACAGATGAGGCACGTTCTTGAGCAGACGGTCAACCCAGTTCGTAATCTCCCGAACCTGATAGACTTCCCGGCGATCCTGCTCATACCCATTGAATATAATTATGATTTTGCCCCGTAGCCGCTTCTTCTCATATTTCTTAAATTCACGCAAATAGCTCTCCAGCCGTCCCTTCTCCACATCTTCTCTGGAGACATTCAGCACGGTGGATCCGGCTGCATCCCATTTTGAACTTTCTTCCATCACCGGATCTGCGTTAACAGACAGTGTACTATCCTGTATTTCCGGCAGTCCCAAACGCTGGCGTAATTGATCGTCCATTCTTCACACCTTCCTGTATCAAGCTCTTGTGCAGCTTGTTCACCATGTTATCCTGATATGTAGCTGTTCCTCAAGCCTCATACTCTTCATCGATTAATTATACTCTGAGCCTCCCACAGTCTCAATCGCACGCCAAAAAGACATCCGCAAGGATGTCTTTGAGTGGATTCATATCCTTTGCCTACTGACTACAACACGCTGCGCAACAACCGGATAGCAATAGTATTTAAACGAATTGCTTCACGGATGGATGCTCTGGCAGCCAGCAATTCTCTTCTGGCACGTGAACCGCTTGGAAATCTGCGCAGGTTCTCATTAATTTCCTCAAGTCTTTCCAGCAGGATTGCTCTTTGTGCGAGCAGAGCATTAATTGCTCTGCGGATTCTGTTTCGTTCTCTTTGCGTCATCATTACACCTCTTTTACGTTTTATAGTATAAGAAATGCAAAGATTGGCTTCGGAGACTGTGTGATTTGGCAGTAATATTATAATTAGCTTTCTTTGACTTTGATGGAGATAATATTTACAGGATTAAGATACTTGCCTCCTGCTGGAATCCAGCCTGTCAAACCACCGGATGTCAGATAGGTTCTGGCTTCTGCCGCCGATTCAAACACAGATTCTAGCTCTTCAATTTGCCCATTCACATACTGAAGCTCAAAAATAACTTTACTCACTTGCGACCACCTCCTCAGCTTCTAATTCGTTACCCCGAAGCGTTTACCTGCTTTTACTTCTTGGGCAGCCTTACCCGGAACTCAAATTCGTCACGTCTATAGGTCATTCCGGCCAGCAATACATACTCCGGCGTCCATTTCTGTACAGGTCCGGCGTAATCAGCTATAACATGCGGTTTACCCTCGATCAGCTGAACGACATAGACCTTCACCTGGGCAAGTGCCGCCGCGAATATATCAGCATCACTTGAAAGAACTTTATACGCAGTATTCAACATCTTTCCTCCTTAGTGCACACGCAAGAATGATAAGGATTCATAGAGCACACAAATCAGTTCAATTATACCGGGTTCTGGAACAAAATGTATACCCTATTTAGAGCTTAGAGTTTGATGAAAATGATCTTAAACAGCCCGAGGTATTTGCGCTTTGCCTTAATATCACCGATAAATGTCTTACCGTCTTGAATATCAGGTATGCTGAAGGTGGAGAACAGAATGTGATTTTCCCGGATTGTAAACGATTCGACCATAGGCTGAGCGACCATACTGGTAATTCCTCCAGCTAGCCCTCCCCCCAGTGTTTCCTCCAGATGATTCACCGCGTATTCTCCAAAGTCCTCTTTGCCCGGATTCATGACTGCTAGTAAAACCAGTACTACTATAATTACGAAAGACAGTTTCGCCGCTGTTTTCTTGCGGGCTCTGGGTTCAGGCTGCGGAGCATCATATCGTGGGTTCATGTTTATTCCCTCCAGCTATAATATTTCTTGAATCGTGAACACTAACGGACTCACAATAAACCTGCAGATTATAACCAGTACATCAACCGGCCCGCTTATCCCCACATCCATTCCGCTCCAGTCCGGACTACCTGCTACCGGTGAATCCAGCCCATATTGCTCTATAATCCGTTCCCTGGTTTCAGTTGACATGCCAGTTCCTTCTGCAGCTCCAGCCTGAGAACAAATTAGCGTTAATAATAGGATCATTGCAATAATACTTACATATTTATTTCTCATTTCATACCCCTATGTATCTTATTTATTAAAAAGGAAATACCGGCACCGCAACAACCACGGCCAGTATCAGCTGTAACAGCAATAGTCCCCAAGCCCAAACCCTCTAAACACATGCTTCACTTCAGCCTATCCTTAGTCATAAAAGTGATTCTCAGGGTAAGCACCTGCAAAGGGTTCCTTTAGTGTGTATATGATCTAGTATATAGGACATGGTACATTATGTAAAATAAACCATCCGGCTAACCATTGGGATGTAGATAAAATAACCCGTCAGCCATTAGTCCGGTGAGTCGCTTTAATTCAATAGCTCTATTAAATATCTATTATCCTAAATGAAAATTTTGTATTTTATGTGTATTTTGTAAAAAAAGGATTGAAATATATTCTCATATATTTATAATAATTACCAGATATATGAAGGGAGACATCACAAGATTGTCCACTAGAGATACTCTTCCCCTCATGTCTTACATTGAAATTGACCGTAGACTATATCCACGACCTATTCACACCTTAAGACAGAGATCGACCAGAAACCCTAAAAGCATTTCTCGTATTCTTAATTCGTTATATGATAGCAATTACATCACCGTGGGTGATTTGATGAAAGCTTCATTGGCTGAATTGCGTTGCTTAAGGAATTTTGGCGTCACGGGGCAAATGATTGTCGTCGAGTTGTTAGAGGCCCATACCAAACAGTTGTCTGAGATTTCCCGCTAAGGACCTTTTAAAGGTTCTTTTTTTATTATCTCTTTTCTCCAGCTTAATCTGCGCTGTTCCCGCAACAATTAATCCTACGATTATTAGCACAATGCCTTTTCTATTTTTCAAATAATGCTCTTAAGTTATTTTCATTCCGCTTCAAGCTCCGATCATTTAGTCCTAGGCAATTACAACCATTTTAATACATTTTATTATTTTTCGACTTATTTATATACATTCTTACATAATACCGCATTTCAAATCATCCTTACTACTCATATACATTATTATCCATGAGGGGTATTGTTTTTCATGTAACTAAATACTTTTTTGGGAGGATTATCTATTTATGAAAAGGAAATTGCTTATTGGACTTTTAACTATTGCCGCATGTTTTACGGTAGGATCGACATCATTTGCTGCTGAAGCTCCATCTTCTACTCTTAGCTCTTCAACTTCAATTTCTCCAAATGCTGTAATAAAACCAATTGACGAGACTCAGGCTATTGTTAGAATGCAAGTAGGCGAAACTATATGGTTGACTGGCTATAATTTTTGGTATATTAATTATGACGGATCCATTGAAATAATACCGGCTGAAGGACAGTTTACTGCCTTACATCCTGGAACCAGTACAGTCGCAGCTGACTTTGGGAATGGTATTACATTTTATTATATTATCTTAGTTAACTAAGTCTTGACGATGCTCAAGAAATGATAATTCTGTCATCCAAACCGACAATTTATTAATTCAAAAAATAACCCGTCAGGCATAAGCCGGCGGGTTATTTTTTGTATGCTCTGAATTTAACAAAAAACACAGTCTTTCGAATAATTCCTATACATGAATGAACCATCCTTCTTCCCGCTCCCCTCTATTTCTAAAAGTATGTAATAAAAAGACGCCCAAATCGCTCCAAGACCAAACTTAAAACACCCTTAAAGCAGTTTAATGTGATAAATGAATTTTTAATAGAAATGCACCTCAAAAAATTCCGAGGTGCATCCATGTTAGATTTAAAAACTTATGTTGTAATGAGCAAAATTCAGATGATACTGCGTCATTGCAGTGAAGTTGGGATTATCTACGACCACATATATTGTTGCTCCAGGCGGAAGCAAAACATTACTAAACGATTGCGCTTCAGCAGTTCCTGCCTTTCCTGTGTAAAGTGGGCCCAGTTCAGCGAGACCATTATTGTAATTAATAATTATACCCGCTCTTGTAGGACCGTTACCACTAAATCCTCCCACATGAACACCAATTCTTTTGAGATTTGTTGTTGTATTTGTCCACTTAAACCAATCTTGATCGGTAGCACTTTGGATGAACAAATCATATATCGCACCACCGTATTCATTCGGTGTAATGGTAAGACCAAACTTGTATGAGGCGTATAAAGCTTTCACTTGAGACTGACTATTTACAACTGGTCCCGCCTTTAGCGTTGGTTACGATCTGCCCGGGCTTCGTACGGCCCTGCGCGTATAATGCATCCTGCTCCGAGATAGTCCGCAGCCCCTGAGTAATGACTATATTGACTCTCCGGGCGTAGCAGCGCTCGATCAGCGCCACTGTAGCCGTCACCCAGGACCGTATGCAGCCCAGCCACGACAAGGATTTAAGCTTTACCTGTTCAAGCGTCAGCATCTTTATGGACCTCCTCTTTGACGGCCGGGAAGATCATAAACAGATCCTGCCGCCGGGTATACATGAGATACGTCAGGATCAGCAGGCCCAGGGTTGTGCCGGTTTGAGCTACGGCCAAGGCTGTGGACTTCAACGCGGCATACACCGCTGAATCACCGGAACCGTGTGTGGAATTACAAAAAAAAACGCGGCTATAAGCAGCAGCGCACAGATGAATGAAATCCCAGATGCATTTATCAGCAAGATATTAATGCCCTCCATGATTAAAATCTCGATCATAAATTTAGAATTCTGCGAAGCCGTTATTCAGGATCTTTTCCTGTATTTCTTTTGAAGTATCTTTGTAATGTGCGATTGCAAAGGCAACCCTGCGGGATGCCTGCGCCAGCTCCTTCTCTCTTTTTGTGCTAGGGCAATAGACGTTTGAACAATACTCCACACGGTTGTCCTACCCTATCCTCATCATTTCCGCTATTGGCGGAATGATCTGCCTTTAATCGCTGCAGTACTTCAAGAGTTGGCTGCGTAAAAGCTGCCCGTTCTTTGTCCAGGATATCCTGCAGGCGGTCATTGTCCTCCAGGGCACGATCCAGCATCGCACGCGGAACCAACTCGCCTTTTGAGACAGCCCGCCACTGAATATAAGCAAATATGATAAACAAGAACAGTAAGACAACCGACAGCCCACACTTTTCAACCAGTGGCAGCAGCTCTTGTATTGTGGATACCTCTGCGCCCATCCCCCACTCCCCTTTCCTCTCTCTGATGTAAAAGCCCCCGGATCGACTCCGAGGGCAAAATAAAAACGCCTTCGTGGGCGCTCTGATCCATTCCTTAATCTAAAAAACAAGCACCTCTTAAATTCAAGAGGCGCTTGCACTATAACCGTTAAAAAGTGTAGGCTGCAAAATTAAGATGGTACGAAGGAGGTGTTGTGAAATTAGGTGCATCAACTACTAAGTATACTGTGGCTCCAGGTGGGACAAAAATATTTCCCAAGACTTGAGTGTTTGTAGTGTTTGCCTTATCAGAATAATACAAATCAGTTTCACCGAAACCGTTGTTATAATTGATTTTGAAGCCCGCTCTGATAGGACCATTTCCACTATAACCACCTATATTAGCAGCAACCCTCCTAAAACTTGAAGATGTATTGGTCCACTTAAACCAATCTTTCTCGGAAGCGTCTTGTATAAAAAGGTCATAAATAACACCACCGGTGGCCACATCAACCCCATTACTTAGCACAAGCGATATTGCAGATGCCTGAGAATCACCAATACCTATAAGAAATGGTGTTACCTCAGCGGCATTTGCATTGGATTCTGCAAAGGCTGATGCTGAAGGTATCATAAGAACAGCTGAGACAAGAAGTGCAGATAGAATCTTTTTAAGTTTCAATGATCTTCCGCCTTTCGATAATTTCGTTAATCGGCCGATTACAAAGTTAATATTATCCTTTTATATGTTTATTTTCCATAGTTCATTAGAATCCATTCTCTATCACAAATATGTAATTTATTTATAATTAAAAATGCCGAAATATGACTTTTTTTGATATATACTGTCATTTCATTTACAACCACTCTGCAAACAGCTACATGAAATCTATCCTCGAATAACTCCCACTATTTAATTTGTGGTCATTTTGTGGGCACCGTTAATTTAAGCAACCCCCACCACCCTCACGCCCACACACAAAAAAAACCCCCGACGCTTAGAGCGCCAAGGGCTGCTGTATCCTAGTAAAGCGTCATGTACTGATCTCTTTCCCATTCGTGAACCTGGGTCCGGTAAATATCCCATTCAATTTCTTTAAGTTCGTAGAAGTGGGCCAGCGCATGTTCACCCAGAGCTTCGGTAATAACATGGCTGCGGATCATTTCGTTGAGGGCTTCCTTCAGATCGGACGGCAAGCTTGGGATGCCTTCTTCAATCCGCTCTTCCTCAGACATCACATAGATGTTACGGTCGATTGGAGCCGGAAGATCAAGCTGGCGTTTGATTCCATCCAGACCTGCCTTCAACATTACAGCAAGTGCAAGGTAAGGGTTAGCTGCCGGGTCCGGGTTACGGACTTCAACGCGTGTACTGAGCCCTCTGGAAGCGGGAATACGGATCATCGGGCTGCGGTTGCTCGCAGACCAGGCCACGTAGCAAGGAGCTTCATAACCAGGCACCAGACGTTTGTATGAGTTGACAGTCGGGTTAGTGATCGCAGCAAAAGCACGTGCGTGCTTCAGAATCCCTGCCATGTAATAACGGGCTGTTTTACTCAGACCCAGTGTGTCACTTTCGTCATAAAACATGTTCTCGTTGCCTTTGAACAAGGATTGGTGTGCGTGCATACCGGATCCGTTCATGCCAAATAGCGGCTTAGGCATAAAAGTAGCATGCAGGCCGTGCTGACGGGCTACCGTCTTCACGACAAGCTTGAAGGTTTGAATCTGGTCCGCTGCCTTGATAGCATCGGCGTATTTGAAGTCAATTTCATGCTGGCCGGAAGCCACTTCATGGTGGGAGGCTTCCACTTCAAAGCCCATTTCTTCAAGCGTCAGTACGATTTCGCGGCGGCAGTTCTCCCCAAGATCCATCGGCGCCAAATCGAAATATCCGCCCTGATCGTTCAGTTCAGTGGTCGGGTTACCCTTCTCATCTGTTCTGAACAGGAAGAATTCAGGTTCAGGTCCAACGTTCATAGCAGTAAAGCCCATTTCTTCAGCTTCGAGCAGACAACGTTTGAGGATACCGCGCGGATCTCCGGCAAACGGTGTTCCGTCTGGCATATACACATCACAAATCAGACGTGCAACACGACTATCCGTCACCCAAGGGAAAATCACCCAAGTGCTAAGATCCGGATACAGGTACATATCGGATTCTTCGATCCGGACATAACCTTCGATGGAGGAACCGTCGAACATCATTTTGTTGTCGAGTGCCTTTTCCAGCTGACTTACGGGAATTTCCACATTTTTGATTGTTCCGAGCAGATCGGTAAATTGCAGGCGAATAAACCGGACGTTCTCGTCCTTGGCAATACGCAGAATATCCTCTTTAGAAAAGCTCACTTTACCCTCTCCCTTTCAAAATCTCTATGTTATTTATTAAAAAACCGGGATAGCTCGCCTTGGATTAGAGACACTTGTCCCGGTCTTTTACCGGAAACCAGTTCCTGCTTAAGCAGACGGTGAAGCTGTGAATCGGATAACTCTCTACGCCGAACCTCTGTATCAGGGGTAATGACTGTAGCTTCTTCAGATTCCTTCGAGACAGGATTCATCACCTGCTTAATGCCGGCAATATTAACACCCTTCTCAATCAATGCCTTGATCTCTAGCAGACGTTCAACATCATTAAAGGAGAACAAACGCTGGTTGCCGGATGTGCGCGCGGGTACGATCAGACTGTGCTGTTCATAATAACGAATTTGTCTGGCAGATAGATCGGTTAACTTCATTACGATTCCTATAGGGAATAATGCCATATTTCTGCGGATTTCATCACCCATGACTCATCCAACCTTCCAATGATCTTTTTCTCATCTCATTGTACATTTCCTTATATGGCGTGTCAATGGTATGTGAGTTTTTCTCACAAGATTTCTTTAAGCCAATGAGAGATTAAGTGAACAAAGTGTCAGCTACATGGGACCTGGCTTCCCGCAGTATATCACATAGATCAATCCTCAAGCAAAAGTTCCGTACTGGAAACTGTTTCGCTCAAACGCGCATCATGCACGACTCCAACTTTTCAGAAACTCCTTATTCAAAAGAAAATGTGACTGGCTAACCTTCAATCACCAGCTCCCCTTCTCCTGCCGGGGTCTCAAATCCGCTCAAAAACCGGGTCAGAATCTCTTCCGTGATTGGAAAAGCGGCATTAGCATCAAAACGCCCGCTCCGGATCTGAAGCCTCCGGCGCAATTCGTCCGGATGGACTTTTAAATGGATCAGTGCCCAAACGCCTCCATGACGCTCAATCAGTTGTTTATATTCATCCCGCTTCTGCCGCTGCCAAAAGCTGAAATCGATAACGACATGACGCTTCGCCTGAATCAGCTTCACCAGTTCCCCCCGCAGCCTGATTTCCGATTGTTCCTTAAAGGATTCATAAGCCTGCCCCGGATAATCTACACCAAAACGGCCATGTGTACTCCAAATATCCTCATCGATCGAGAGCCGGACGAATCCCGCTTTCTCCAGCTTCAGCGCAAAGGTTGTTTTCCCCGATCCAGCCACACCGCACATCATCACCACAACCGGAACTTTGCTTGTATTTTTGTATTGTGTTAAATTTTCTACCGCCGCTTCTTCATTCAGCATAGACTTCATCTCCTCTTCACTTTGAGCATAGGGGAACGCTTCTCCTTAAACTACGTAGATATAGTATAAAACTACTACGGGGTGACTTCTATGAACCAGAATAATCTCATTTGTAAAGCTTGCGGAAATAACACTTTTGCTGAAGGAAAACTGGAGGGCTACGCTAATGTAAGGCCTGTAAATAACTACTTTTCTTTTGGTTCGAAGCTTACATTGACAATCTGCAAAAGATGCGGCGAAGTGGCCTCTATGAAAGTAGACAAATTTGAGAAATTCTAATTCAATCCAACAATGCAAATAACCGGACAGCCATCTGCTGAGTGTCCGGTCAATGTAAGTTCACAATTAATTAAAGTAAATTGCGCTCTCTCATGCTTTGCAGGGCCATTAGTACCCCGTACTTTACATGGGAATAAGTTAATCCGCCCTGCATATACCCGATATACGGCGCCCGGATCGGCGCATCCGCAGATAACTCCAGACTGCCGCCCTGAATGAACGTCCCTGCCGCCATAATGACCGGATGCTCATAACCAGGCATATCCCATGGCTCGGGAACAACGTGGCTGTCTACTGCCGCTGCACGCTGAATTCCCTGCACGAAAGCAATCAGATGCTCAGGTCCGTCAAAAGCTACTGCCTGGATCAGATCCGTCCGCGGCTCATCCCAGGCAGGCTTGGTCGTAAACCCGCAGCGCTGGAATACAGCGGAAGCGAAAATACTGCCCTTCACAGCCTGCCCTACGGTATGCGGAGCCATGAAGAGCCCCTGATACAGTCCGCGCGTCGTCCCCAGCATGGCACCGACTTCTCCGCCTATCCCGGGAGCAGTCAAGCGGTATGCGGCCAATTCCACCAGATCTGCCCGGCCGCAGATATACCCGCCTGTCTCGGCAATTCCGCCGCCAGGATTCTTAATCAATGAACCGGCAACGAGGTCAGCGCCAACCTGAGGGGGCTCCAGAGTCTCGGTGAACTCTCCGTAGCAGTTGTCTACGAATACAATTACATCAGGCTTTAGCGCTTTTACCTTCGCTACCATCTCACCAATCTCAGCAACAGTGAAGGAAGAACGCCAATCATAACCGCGGGAACGCTGGATTCCTATGACCTTAGTTTTATCGTTTACCGCTATTGCAACCTCGTCCCAGTCAATTTTACCGTCAGCCGTCAGTGCAGTCTCGCGGTAGCCGATGCCAAAGTCCGCCAGAGAGCCTGTCCCGTCGCCGGCCTTGCCAACTACCTTATGCAGTGTATCGTAGGGGCGTCCTGTAATGTATAGAAGCTCGTCTCCGGGACGAAGCACACCAAAGAGCGCCGTAGATATCGTATGAGTGCCAGAAGCGAAATGCGGGCGTACGAGCGCCGCCTCGGCGCCGAATACTTCAGCATAGACCAGATCCAGTACCTCACGCCCCCGGTCATTGTAGGCATATCCCGTAGACCCGGCAAAATGAAAATCACTGACATGCTGGCGCTGAAAGGCTTCAATGACCTTCCACTGATTATGATCTACAATTTTATCCAGCCGCTTAACGGCAACTTCAATTTCAAGCTCTGCAGCTTCCGCTGCCTGTAATAGATCCTCTGCAAATACTGCCATTTCCCCTCAATCTCTCCTTACCCTACTTTTACTTGTCAAAGCTGAACACATCTACGCGATTCCAAGAGGAACGGTGTGCGTTTCAGCGAGAAACCCCGCACAGCAGCGCCTGCCCCGAATGATACGAAGCAGAACTGAGGCTGTGCGGGGACTTGTAATGCCTGTACCTATCTTGCACTTATTGCGGTTCGATAAACTCAGCAAGCTTGTAGCTCCATTTATCGTAGTCCTCTTTATTCAGACGAACATTATAGAGTACGTCATTCCCGTCATAATTCTGCTCAAGTACTTCTCCAACCCGGTAGAGCAGTGATGACAGGTCTCCCCGGTCCCCGGGAATCCGGAAGATAAGGGTGTCCCCGGCCAGTTCATCGCTGATAATCTCCGTAATCCTGGTCAGGTCATCCTGATTAAAAGCACTGATCTTCAGGAAGCCCGGACCTGTAGGAAGCATTTCCAGCTGCTCCGGCTGGCACAGATCGGTTTTGTTGAACAAGACGATCTGAGGCTTTCCTGCGGCTCCCAGATCCTGCAGAATCGACTGGACAACATCCATCTGCTCTTCACGCATCGGCGAAGAGGAATCGACCACATGCAGCACCAGATTCGCTTCATTCACTTCCTCCAGTGTAGCACGGAAGGAGGCTACCAGATCATGCGGCAGGTTCTGAATGAACCCTACAGTATCTGTAAGGACAACTTCTTTACCCCCAGGTAGCTGGAGCACGCGTGAAGTCGGGTCGAGGGTCGCAAACAGCTGGTTCTCAATATAGACATCCGCATCTGTAAGCTGCTTCAGCAGCGTGGATTTGCCGGCGTTGGTATAGCCAACAAGTGCCACCTGTACAGCGCCGCTCTTACGGCGGCGTTCACGGTGCAGCTCACGCGTCTTGACGACCTCATCAAGCTGGCGTTTCAGCTCGGTAATCCGGTCGCGGATATGACGGCGGTCGGTCTCCAGCTTGCTCTCCCCTGGTCCTCTCGTACCAATCCCGCCGCCGAGCCGCGACAGATTCTTGCCATGTCCGGACAGTCGCGGAAGCAGATAGGAGAGCTGCGCCAGCTCTACCTGAATGATGCCTTCCCGGGTTTTTGCCCGGCCGGCAAAAATATCAAGGATCAGCTGGGTCCGGTCAATAATCTTCAGATCCAGAGACTCCTCCAGATTCCGTACCTGTGCTCCGGACAGCTCCTGGTCGAAGATCGCCGTATTGGCACCCAGTCCGTCAGCCGCCATCCGCAGCTCTTCTACCTTTCCCTTACCGATGAACCATTTGGAATCCGGGGTTTCCTTGTTCTGCCGGATGACATCGAGCACCTCCACTCCGGCCGTTTCAGCCAGCTGGACCAGCTCCTGGAGTGAAAGCTCGGGATCAATGCCCGTGCGTTTGATTTTGTCCGTGACCAGACTGACGAGTATTGCCCGGTCCTGAACATCTGTTTGGGTATCATGTGTGGTGATTGCCATTAATTAAGTGCTCCTTATCTGTATGCATTCATATCTTACAATTTGAAATCCTCCGTCCGCAGGGTCATCAGCTCCTGCTTGCCGGGACTTGTGCTTTCATACTGATTCAGCAGCCGTACCGCCTGCGAGCGCACCGCCTTCTCAATACTGTTGCGCACGTACCTTGCGTTGCTGAAGGCATGCAGACTTTCTGTTTTTTCAAGCAGTAAAGCCTGCTTAAGTTTGAGTATGGCCTGCGGCATCAGAATATAATCGCGTTCTTTGGCCATTAGCTCGGCAATCTGCAGCAGCTGGTCAATCGTATAGTCAGGAAATTCCACCTGAATCGGAAACCGTGAGGGCAGACCGGGGTTGCTCATCAGAAAATAGTCGATTTCTCCGGAATAACCGGCCAGAATCAGCACAAATTGGCTCCGGTGATCCTCCATGGATTTCACCAGTGTGTCGATGGCCTCCTTGCCGAAATCCTTATCTCCCCCACGGGCCAGACTATAGGCCTCATCGATAAAAAGAATGCCGCCCAACGCCTTTTTCACCAGATCCCGCGTCTTCTGTGCAGTATGCCCGATGTATTCGCCCACCAGATCGGCCCGTTCCACTTCAATGAGATGGCCTTTGCTGAGCACACCCATCCGCTGGAACAGCTTCGCAACAATACGTGCTACGGTTGTTTTGCCTGTGCCGGGATTTCCCTTGAAGACCATATGATAGGCCTGGCCCCCGCTGGCGAGTCCGGCTTCACTGCGCATCTGCGCTACCTGCAGCAGGGCATATATCTCAAAAACTAGCTCTTTGATATTATCCAGACCTACTAACGCGTCCAGTTCCCGGCTGAGTTCCTGGAACAGTCCGCTGTGACTGTGATTTTTGGAGGGGGCCGGTCCGCTGGCACTGTCTGCGGGTGAGCTGGCCACCGGCGCCGGATCCTGATTCCTCAGCACAATATTGATCTGCCGTGACGGTCTTCCTTCATCCCGTCCACTTGCCGCCGCTACATGTCCGTTCACCTTGTTCACCTCATTATACAGGGCTGACTTGCTCTAAACAGTCTATTCCGGTACAGGGGGTGTTATTAGCAGTTTCCGAAATTAGCAGATTTATAAAGATAACTGCTGCATTTTCCATTTGGTATAGGCCAGAATTTCGCGTGTCTTGTACTTGAACATCGACATGACCTCAGACTCCGTAACCCCAAGCTCCGGGTTCGTGAACTTAAGCTCACGTGCAATCTCCAGCGCACGGCGGCCATGGAAATCATGCGTAATGATAACCGCAGAAGACAAGCCCTCCTGCTGCATGACAGCCTTACTGAACAGAAGATTCTCATAGGTGCTGGTAGACTGATTCTCCAGATAGATCACATCCTCCGGAACACCATGTGCCGCCAGATACCTCTTCATTCCTTCGGCTTCAGTATACTTGTAATCGGGGTGATCCAGACCTCCGGAAACCACAAAATGGGTGAATACTCCTGAACGATAGAGCTCAAGCGCATAATCCAGCCGCTCCCTCAGACCCGGACTGGGTTCATCCCCCCACATCGACATGCCCAGAATTACACCTGCATCCGCTTTCACCATAGGCGCGGTTGTTTCTGCACTGTTAATTCTGTTAAATGCCACAGCGCACCAGATCAGTCCGGCAACGATAATCAGTATCAGTGCAGCCCACAATATGCGCTTCATACGGTAGTGGCGCTTCCGGGTGACTCTGCGAATGGGAGATGATCCTCTTTGATAGACATACCATTCCATTATTATTTCCTCCTGAACTCTCCGTGATGAAACAATTCGGCACGGTGCTTCAGTGAAAGGGAGAAATAAGGGAAGGCATGAGCATCGATACTGCGCAGTATCGTATTCGCTGTAGACCAGGCTAAATTATAGTCACTGTCTGTAATATCATCCCGTTCCAGCGCTTCCTCCAGCTCATCCTCATCCAGCAAGAACACTTCACCGTTCCACAGCACCACAACATCCAGGTACAAATCATCAAACCAGGGAACCCCTTGGTCTGTTACTCCCTGAACCTTGCAGGTGTCGATATACCATTGTACAATATTCTGCCGTTCGTCAAACATGGCCGTCACAATATAGTGGCTGTCTTTGGGAAAATACTGCAGCCATGAATACCCTTTGTCCGCAATGCGGTATGTATGCCTGCCATAGCTCTTCCACAGCGGCTCCTTCAACCCGTAAATGGTATACAGTGTAATGTAACCGCTGAATTCCCGGGTTTCCACATAGCGGCAGGCAAAATGGCGGCGCGTAATCCGGCGCCAGTTGGCCCGGTCTCCGAATTTACGTTTCATATGAATAACCCTCTCAGATAATGGTGCCTTCAGCTTAACACATTTCGCTTAGACACTCAAAATATCACTGTGATCCCAGTCACCAGAAAACCCCGGCAGCCGGGAATTCTGCAACATGCAGAGCTCCCCGGGCTGCCGGGGTCAAATGGTTCCATGAATTTTATTAAACTACTGCTATCTACTGCGTAGTATTAACACCTTCTACAAAACCGGCATTCGGATCGCTGCCCGGATCTGTAGCGGGATCCGTTACAGGTTCGCCAGTAGTCGCGGTTGCTTCCGGAGCCGGCGTAGGCAGCGGTGTGCTTTGCACTGGAGGCGGTGTTATTTCAGGCGGAGGTGTTACTGTTCCGCCGTTATTGCCGCTGCCTCCATTGCCATTGCCGTTGCCGTTACCGTTACCATTTCCGTTACCATTTCCGTTTCCGTTACCATTTCCGTTGTTGCCGGAGCCGTCATCACCCGGAATACCGCCGTTTCCGGGGTTGCCGCCGTTGCCAGTGTCATCCGTAGGCAGGTTCGGATCGAGTGTTGGTTCAGGTTCCGGCGTTTGCAGTTCATCCTGCACGGACACCGTTACGATATCCGAAGGCTCACTTTCCACATCAAGCTCCGGATAATAAGCTCTTACATAATATTCATAAGACAGTCCCGGCATCGCACTTATATCACCGACACTAGCAGTGCTCGTGTTAAGGAGCTGAGTAAAATCTGCTTCTGAGGTTTCCCGGCGGTATATGCGGTAGTCCACACCTGCAGCTTCAACCGGATTCCAGCTCAGGTTGACCGTCATGGTCGAGGCATCATAAGCCGCCTGCAGACCGGTTACAACCGGAGTCGCCTCAGGTGTCGGTGTAGCTTCAACCTCTGCCGAGCCTTTGGGAACCGGGAACGATTTGGCAGGAACGCCTTCCAGCGCTTCCTCCATGACCTTGCCCCAGAATGCTGCCGCGAGCGGACTGCTGTTCTTGAGCAGATGTTTCTTGCTCGGCTTGTCATAGCCCATCCAGACGGCTGCTGTCCATTCCGGTGTATAGCCGACGAACCAGACATCGCGGTTAGAGCTGATTCCTTCGTAGCCGCTCTGGGTGGTTCCTGTCTTACCGGCTACCGGACGGTTAATTCTCGCTTTTTTACCCGTGCCATCCTGTACGACCTTCTGCATCATCTCAGTCATCTGATAAGCCGTGTCCTCACTCATCACCCGTTCAGCGGTGGTATTGGCCTTGTAGACCGTCTTGTCATCGCTGTCGGCAATCGACTTAATGGAGTAGGCATCCCGCAGCTCTCCGCCATTGGCAAATGCGCTGTAGGCCTGGGCCATCTCCAGTGTATTGGTCCCTTCACTCATCCCGCCGAGGGCAAGCGACAGGTTCTTGTCTTCATCCTTCAGATTGATGCCAAGCTTCTTGGCGAACTGGAAGCCGGTGTTCACACCGATCTCATTCAGCAGCCATACCGCCGGAATATTCTCTGATTTCGTCAAGGCATCCGCCATGCTGATCGTTGTCGAATAGCCATGCAGATTGTTTGGGCAATATTTGCCGAAGCACTGCTTCTCATTGCTCAGTCTCGAATCATTCGTGAATTTGCCGGATTCCAGTGCTGGTGCGTACGCAACCAGCGGTTTGAACGCTGAACCCGGAGAACGCCGGCTGCCGTCAACGCGGCTGTAGCCTTTTTTCTCATAATTGCGACCGCCCATCAGCGCCACAATACTGCCGTTCTCCTGGTTGATGATCGTCATCGAACCCTGTACCAGCTCATCGTCCACGCTTTTCTCGAAATTATCACTGTCGGCAAAAGCATCCTCAATGGTCTCCTGGGCATGCTTATCCATCGTTGTATAAATCTTGTAACCGCCGATATTAAGATCATCTTCGGTAAGCCCGAATTTATCCTCAGCCTCGTCGATAGCATAATCAATGAATGCCTGGTAGCGCTGCTTGCTGCTCTCAGGAGGTGTATAGTTATAATCAACAGCCTTAGCTTCATCCATCTGTTCCTTCGTGATCGCCTTCTGATCATACATAAGCTGCAGCACAACCGCACGGCGTTCCTTGGACAGCTCCGGATTACGCAGCGGATTATAGCGGGAAGGCCCCTTCGGCATGGCAGCCAGAGTAGCGATTTGCCACAGCTCCAGCTTGTTCAAATTACTCTCACCGAAATAACGGATAGAGGCGGCCTTGATACCGTAAATGGTTCCCCCAAAAGGTATCCGGTTCAAATACATTGTGATAATTTCTTCTTTGGTATGCTTATTCTCCAGCGCAACAGCAATCGAAACCTCTGTCGCTTTGCGGAAGAAGGTCTTATCCCGGGTCAGGAAGATATTCTTCGCAAGCTGCTGGGTGATGGTGCTTCCGCCTTCAACCATGCTGCGTGCCGCAATATCCTTCACCGCCGCCCGTCCGATGGACCAGATATCTACACCTTTGTGATCGAAGAACCTTTTATCCTCGGTAGCTACAAAAGCGGTGATCAGCATCTTGGGAAGATCCTCGTATTCCACCGGATCACTTTTCTCCAGAGCGAGCTCTCCGATCAGATTCGCATTCCGGTCAAAAATCTGCGTAGGGGGATTCACCGTCAATTTACCCTGGTTCTCCTCCAGCAGCTTCTGCCCGTTCAGCATAATGAACAAATAGCCGCCCAGCGCACAAAAAATCGCCAGTGCCGTTGCAAAAAACAAACTCCACAATACACGTTTCTTGGTTAGAAATTTCTTCTTTTTCTTTGGTTTCCCTTTGGAATTCGGCGTACTGCTACCTCTGTTTCTATTGCCGCCATTCCTGGTTAGTTGGTCTCTGGACATGTTGCCTCCTGACTCCCTTAGCGGAAAAATCATGAATTATGGTCACGAATGAAAAGAACAACCTTCACAGGTTGCTCTCTCGCACTCTCTATTCAAACGATTGATAAACAAAAAGGTTTCGCTTCAAGGCTGTAAAATCTTAAATCTCGTTATTATTGTCCTGCATCAGCGATACGCTGCGCTGTGGTGTAAACGTGGAAATCGCATGCTTGTACACCATCTGCTGGCGCCCGTCGCTGTCGATGACAATCGTAAAGTTGTCGAAGGCTTTGATAATTCCCCGGATTTGGAAACCGTTAGTCAAATATACTGTAGCAGGGATATTCTCTTTGCGCAGCTGGTTCAAGAACGTATCTTGGATGTTAATGGACTTGTTCATATGACGTACCCCCAATGGTTCAATTAGATTGTTCGTAAGTATATTCAACACCTTAGAGAAACTTTCCTGCTATTATACCATGTATTCTGCAAGCACAGCAATGTAATAAAACAGGCTGAGATATGGTATGTAAAACGTTAACACATGGATGAAATCAGCTCATTTATAAAACCCTTTGAAAGTTAATAAAAGATAAACCCTGATTTTTCAGTTGTTTTTTCTCCCAATCCCCTTTAGTTGAAATGGTTATATTTATGGTTCCCTCCACTACATATTAAATCTTCGGAGCCCTTCCGGTCAATCTCAATAGCTCCAGTATCTGCTGCGGCCCCGCTTCAACAGTTTATCCGGCACAACAATATCCTCTGAATCAGCAGTGACGCGGGAAGCTTCCGCATAGTCACTCTGGGCAGCTGCTCTGATCGAGCTTTTAACATTTGGTCCCCCCGGTTATCAGTACATTCGGCAAAAAGAGGCATGAAGCGGGATGTAAAAAGATGCTTCGGTAAAGCGCGAATACGCTTTGGAAGCATCCTACAATGTTCGTGCAGCAACGAATGGATTTAATGGATATAACCTCAAGGGTTATATTGAATTTGCAAAGGTTTGCGCAATTTTATGCTGAATTATTGCGAAAATCTCATTATAGTCCGGACTCTCCTCCACGTCGATCCATTGAATTTCCTTCATGTGGCGAAACCAGGATAACTGTCTTTTGGCAAAACGGCGGGTATCGCGCTTCAGCAGGATCACAGCTTCCTCAAGCGTTGTCTCTCCCTCCAGATAGGCGGCAATCTCTTTGTAGCCCAGTCCCTGCATAGATACAAGGCTTCTGCTGTAGCCGCGCTCAAGCAGTCCCTGAACTTCAGCCACAAGTCCTTCCGCCAGCATCTGATCAATCCGTTCTTCAATACGTTTATATAGTATTTTACGGTCCATAGTCAGCCCTATTAGGCACAACTCATAAGGGGACTCCTTCTTTTGCCCTGAAAGAGAGTCGGAAAGCGGAATGTTAGTCTGATGATAGATTTCCAGCGCGCGGATAATTCTTCTCCGGTCATTGGGATGCAGCCGCTCCGCACTGGCCGGATCTACCGCCGCCAGCCGGGCATGCAGCGCTTCCGCCCCATGCTCTTCAGCGTAAGCATCCTGCTCGCTGCGGAAGGCCTCATCCGCCACCGCCTCGGAGAAGCGGAATCCGTAGCACAGGGACTCAATATACAGTCCCGTCCCGCCGACAATAAAAGGCAGCCTGCCCCTGCTGCTGATCTCTTCGATGAGCCGGGTACCCTGCTCCTGAAATTCTGCGGTGGAATAGGCATCAAGCGGATCATGAATATCAATCAGATGATGGGGAATCCCCTTCATCTCAGCTTCGGTGATCTTCGCCGTGCCGATATCCATACCACGGTAGACCTGCATGGAATCCCCTGATATGATCTCGGCACCGAAAGCCCCGGCCAGCTCCAGGCTCAGCCTGGTCTTCCCTACGGCGGTCGGACCGAGCAGCACGAGTACCTTGCGTTTAGTCTCTGTTGTCAATGGTGATCACCCCGTACGATGTTTTGGCGCTTGCTCTCAGCAGCTCCGTGAAGCCCAGGCGGGCAAACTCCCCGCTCAGCGCCTTCTCTTTCAGCACAACGGTCTTGCGAGCAACCCTGACCGCCTCAGCCACACTCTCCGCCGACAATGCGGCGGGATTAGCGAACTTACGCAGCGGGGAGATCGCCGCCGAATCCGTCAGCGGTACCCGGAACATGGGGTCGAAATAAACAATATCGACACTGTTGTCCGGCTGAGCCTTCAAATACTCCAGATGGTCACCCCGCTGGACATTGATGCGTCGCAGGGCTTCATTCACCTTAATCTGGCCTGAAACATATTGGCTCATCCCTTCCAGCAGCAGCGCATACAGCGGCAGGGAGCTCTCCAGTGCCGTAACCCGGGAATGCTCACCTCCGGTGACGGCAAACAGCAGCGAGTCTCCCCCGAGACCTGCCGTACAATCCAGCACACTGTCGCCGGGCAGCATGCCCGCTGCATCAATCAGGGGGTCTGATTCGCCTCTAATGATCCGTTTCGCACGGACAAACCCCATGCTGGGATGGAACTCCATAGGCGGCATCTCCGGCGTTATCAGCCGGACCGCCTCCTGCAGAACGACCAGGACCTGCTCGTCCCCATATTGATCCACAAGCTTCGCCATGGATAACTTGGCACGGGGCGCATAGAGACAGCCGGTGCGCTCAGCCAGAGTCCTGGCCCGGTCTACTATTTCCGGTATCGGGTTAAAGCCCGTGGTTATAATCATGTTGCCTCCGATCTTGCTCTCTTCAAATGTTCAATGCTGCCACTACATCACGCGCTTAAACAGCTTCTCCAGATCATAGGAAGAAAAGGAGACGACTATCGGCCGTCCATGCGGGCAGGTATAAGGCTGGCGGCAGGCCGCTAGCCGGGAGAGCAGCGATTCCACTTCCAGCTCTGTGAGCTTCTGGTTAGCCTTGATCGAGGCTTTGCAGGAGCAGAGAATAGAGGATTTCTCGCGCAGCTTGGCGAGGTCAATGGACCGTTCGCTTAGCACCCACTCCGCCATCTCCTCAATGACCGCCTTCTCGTCACCTTCCGGGAACCAGTACGGCAAGGAACGGACCAGGAAAGTCTGTCCGCCGAAATGCTCAAGAAATACTCCCGCCTGCTGGAACCAGTGCAGCCGTTCGCTGAGCTGTCTGCTCTCCGAAGGCGTGAATTCCAGCGTGATCGGCAGCAGCAGCTCCTGCGATGCGTCTTCCGGCTTGCCGAATTTCTCATAGTAGAATTCATAATTCACCCGTTCATGCGCAGCGTGCTGGTCAATCAGATACAGACCGCTGTCATTCTGGGCGATAATATACGTTCCGTGATGCTGGCCGATATAATTCAGCTCGGGAAATTGCGGGAGTCCTGTGTCTTCGCTTCCGGCAGGAGCAACCGCAGGGGCGTATAACTCCTCTGCGGTTGGCATTTGTCCCCGGTCAGCCGCAGCTGCCTGCGGGCGGTAGCCGTCGCGCGGACGGGATGACGGCTGTGCTGCGGTCCCGTTCCGGTAAGGTGCAGGCGGCATGGTACCGCCGCCGTAAGCTGCAGCCGTCTCCCTGGTCTGAGACTGCGGCGGCAGAGAATTGCCGCCGCTTGGATAACGCTGCGGAGCCCCGGCAGCGGCCCCACCGCCGAACAGCGGAGCACTGCTGCCGGTTAGCGTGGCTGCGCCGCCGGGAAACGGAGCAGCACTGTTCCCTCCCGGGCGCGGCTGGCTGCTGCCTCCCTGCAGAGCATCAGCAGGCATCCCTTGGCCGGGACCGCGGCCAGCGGAAGCATCTGCAGGGTTAGCTGGCTCAGCACCTTGCTGCGGAGCTCCCGGAACCGCCCCTTTGGAAAAGGCGAACTGCTCCTGAATGAAGGAGCTGCTATTCTTGCCCCCGATAATTTCCTTGGTTGGACGTGGTATCAGGCTCTGTCCCATGAGCAGGCTGCGGATCTGCTGCTCCACGAATGCATACAGCTCGGTCTCCTTGCTGAAACGGACCTCCAGCTTAGCCGGATGCACGTTGACATCGACCAGTGACGGATGCATGTCGAGCTGCAGCACCAGCAGCGGATAACGGTTAATCGGCAGCAGCGTATGATACGCACGCATGATCGCGGCATTCAGTCCGTTGCTGCGGATATAGCGTCCGCCGACAATCGTCGTTACGGCATTACGGTTCGAACGCGTCCATTCCGGACGGCTGATATAACCGGAGATCTTATAATCCGGGTCTTCAGCCGCGACCGGCAGCATCGCCTTGGCGGCGGAGGTGCCGTACACGGCGGCAATAACCTGCAGCAGATCGCCGTTGCCCAGCGTATGCAGCAGCTGATTGCTGTTATGCTGCAAGGTGAATGAGATATCCGGATGTGCCAGCGCCATGCGGTACATCGCATCCGAAATATGGCCCAGCTCCGTCTGGATGCTCTTCATATACTTCAGCCGTGCCGGGGTATTATAGAACAATTCCCGTACGGTGAGATCACTTCCCCGGCCGGAAGGCGCATCCTCACTCAGGATCAGCTTCCCGCCCTCAATCTCCAGCAGCCGTCCCTTCCCGTCATCACCGCTGGCAGTCAGCAGGGTTAGCTTCGATACCGCCGCGATACTCGGCAGTGCCTCCCCCCGGAACCCGAGGCTGGTGATCAGGAACAGATCACGGCCGTTGGCGATTTTGCTCGTTGCATGGCGGTAAAAGGCCGTCTCGCAATCCTCCGGCTCTATGCCGGAGCCATTATCCTTGACGCGGATGCTCTGCAGTCCGCCCTCTTCCACAGAGACTTCGATACGTGTGCTTCCCGCATCAATCGCGTTCTCCACAAGCTCTTTCACTACAGATGCAGGACGCTCCACTACCTCTCCGGCAGCAATCTGGTTGGCAATATGCTCGTCCAGCACATGAATCTTGGCCATATTCGTTCACCCCGCAATTTATAAATAATGTAGCTGCAAACTCATATTGATGTCTGAATAAGCCCGGTAAAATCTTAATTAGCCCACTCGCTTATATACTCTCAGGCTTATAGCTCCCTGGCCTTCATCTTCAGTTCATTAAGCAGACCCATCGCCTGCAGCGGTGTCATATTCATCAGATCCGCACCCTGTACAGCTGAGATCAGCTCTTTCAGGAGCGGATTTTCTTTGGCTGCCGG
Source organism: Paenibacillus sp. FSL R10-2771 (assembly GCF_038000205.1). Lineage (NCBI taxonomy): Bacteria > Bacillati > Bacillota > Bacilli > Caryophanales > Paenibacillaceae > Paenibacillus > Paenibacillus sp. FSL R10-2771. Next base: position 2,801,992 of record NZ_JBBOBM010000001.1, on the reverse strand, counting down.
TGCTGCGACCCCGCCTTTGCGGTTCTTGCGGGGCTCGTCCTCACCAAATATAGAGAGCTGTACAACCTCATTGTCCTCTTCCTCCGCAGGGGAAGCAAGTGTAACAGCTGCTTCCTGCTGAGCCGCAGCCATGGAAACCACAGCCCGGTTCTCCTGAATCACAGGTCCGGAACGGTCATTATAGTCCGTACCGTAGTTCAGCGGCACGCTGCCCGGTGGAGATGCCTGTTCGATGCTCTGAAGCAGGCCGTACGCGCGGTCGATGATACCTTCCGGCAGTCCGGCCAGTCTCGCACAGTAAATCCCGTAGCTGCTGTCCGCCGCTCCCGGCACAAGCTTGCGCAGGAAGTTGACCTTGTCCCCGCTCTCCTGCACCGCCATGGAATAGTTGCGGAGTCCGCTCAGACTCTGCTCCAGATGAGCCAGCTCATGGAAATGCGTCGATACCAGCGCCTTGCAGGCGATAGTATCATGCACGTATTCAATCACCGCCTGGGCGATCGCCATACCTTCACTGGTCGAGGTCCCCCGGCCCAGCTCGTCAATGATGATCAGGCTGCGGGCCGTAGCCTTTTCGGTCATGACCTGGATATCGGCCATCTCCACCATGAAGGTACTCTGGCCGCCGATCAGGTCATCCGCTGCTCCGATCCGCGTGAAGATGCGGTCAATCAGCGGAACCTCAGCACTGGATGCCGGCACGAAGCAGCCGATCTGGGCCATGATGCAGATTAGCGCAACCTGGCGCATGTACGTGCTTTTGCCTGCCATATTCGGTCCGGTAATCAGCAGGATATTGCCCTCATCCTTGCTGAGCGTGCTGCCGTTCGCAATAAACGCGGAATCCTTCAGCACTGCCTCAACCACCGGATGGCGCCCGCCTTCGAGTCGCAGGTCATAGCTGTCGGACAGCTTAGGCTTCACGAAACGGTGCTCTGCACTAACCGCCGCGAGACATTGATACACATCAATCTCGGCTACCTTCTCAGCAAGCGCCTGCAGCCGGGGAACCTGGGCGCTAATCCGCTCGCGCAGCTCGGTAAACAGGCTGTACTCCAGGTCTGTCATTTTGTCCTGGGCCTCCAGGATCAGCGCTTCCTTCTCCTTCAGCTCCGGGGTAACATAACGCTCGGCATTGGCCAGCGTCTGTTTCCGTTCATATCTGCCTTCCGGAAGTGCAGACAGATTGGAGCGGGTAATTTCAATATAATAGCCGAAGATTTTGTTATAGCCGATCTTCAGGGATTTGATGCCCGTCGCCTGGCGTTCCTTCGCTTCCAGCTCGGCAATCCAGCGTTTGCCGCTGCTGCTGGCTTCACGCAGCTCGTCCAGCCGCTCATGATATCCGCCGCGGATAATTCCGCCGTCACGGACAGATACCGGAGCATCCTCAACAATGGCCCGTTCGATATCCTCGCGGAGCTCTGCGCACTCATCCATGGACGTGCCGATCTCCCGCAGGGTGGCCGAACCGGATGTCAGGCACATCTCCTTCAGCGCCGGAATCTGCGCCAGCGACAGCTTCAGGGCGTTCATATCCCGACCGTTGGCGCTGCCGAAGGCAATCCGTCCGACGAGCCGCTCCAGATCATAGATTTCTTTCAGTGCGCCGCGCAAATCCTCACGGACGATAAACTGGTTATACAAATAGTCGACAGCTTCGAGGCGGCGTTCAATCGGCGCACGCTGCAGAAGCGGCTTGTCGATCCGGCGGCGCAGCAGACGCCCGCCCATCGAGGTTTCGGTGCGGTCGAGTAGCCAGAGCAGCGAGCCTTTTTTGGAGCGCTCCCTTACGGTTTCGGTCAGCTCCAGATTGCGCCGGGTGAACGGATCAAGAATCATATAATTTCCGGGCTCGTAGGGGGAAATCTGGGTTAGCTGCCCAAGTGACCGGCGCTGGGTCTCGCTGAAATAAGAGATCAGCAGCGCCAGACAGCGGCCGCGTTCCTTCTCCAGCCGTACCCATGCCGCTTCGCCGAACTGGCGGCGGGCCAGTCCTTCCTCCTGCTTGTCCCACGGTGTATAAACTACTGGCTTAGCCAGCAGGGAGGCTTCACTGCGCAGCTGCTCTAGGAGCGCCTCGTCCCCGATAATCTCTGCCGGCTCATAGATGCCGATCTCATCCCGCAGCCATTCGGTGCTGGAGAGTACAGAGGTGACATACAGCTCACCTGTTGTTAAATCGCAGGCAGCCAGTGCCGTCATGCCATCTTCCTCAGTCACACAGACGAGGTAATTGTTGCTTTTGTCCGTTATAATTTTGCCGTCCATCACGGTGCCCGGTGTAACTACGCGGACGATATCGCGGCGGACCATCCCTTTGGTCACCGCAGGATCATCGAGCTGCTCGCAGATAGCGACCTTGTAGCCTTTCTCGATCAGGCGCTGTATGTACCCCTCGGCAGCATGATGCGGGACTCCGCACATTGGAATCTTTTCGCCGACCCCGCCATCACGGCCTGTTAGTGTAATCTCAAGCTCCTTCGAGGCAAGCAAGGCATCCTCAAAGAACATTTCATAGAAATCGCCCAGACGAAAGAAAAGGAAAGCGTCTTTTGCCCCTTCCTTCACTTTTAAATACTGCTGAATCATCGGCGTATAGTTTGCCATCGTCTACCTCCATGCCTACTTCATACTGTTCTCTATTATAGCAGAAACTTCCCTCTCAAAGTTACCCGCTGCCTCTTCCGGTCTCCTGCTAAAACCTGGTGTGCAGATTTTCCGGCGGCTGGCAGCAGCTTTTCTCGCTGTAATACAGCGTTTTTCCTTTGGCGTTAAGCCAATTGGAACGAATTTATATTTTCAAGCCATAATATTCTATAATATGATCTATGAAAACGATTGTACATTCTATCTTATGTAAGGAGGAAAAATCGTGATATGCAAGCTTAATGAGGCTGACCGCTTCCCGCTGATGACAATGCTGCACAAAGACCCTATACTTCATATGTTTATTGTCGGGATGTGGAGAATTGCGGGTTCGAACGGGATTTCATGGAGCTGTGGGGGGGAGATGGATGAACCGGCCCGGACGGATCAAAGCGGTAATGCTGCCGTTCTATGGAAGCTTTTTTCCGTATGCGGAGGTTCTTTTGACGTGGAAGGGTTCGCGGAGCTGGTGAGAAAGAGCGGGAAGTCCGAAATGCTCTCGGGTTCATCACACGTACTGCGGGAGTTCGGCCAAGTGCAGGACCGCCAAAGTTTAGCCACAGAGGTGGTTGCCCGCTTATGCGCTGATGTGCTGATGTGCTGGAAGAGGGCAAGACGGATAAATCTGCAAAAAGCTGGGGTTCACCGATATCGCACCTGGTCCGTGCTGTACAAATAGGAAACCGGAGCCCACTCTTTGAGAAGGGTAGTCCTTCCTGTTTAAGAGGCCGCTATAAAGCGGAATGATAGTGGAGTTTATAAAGCTGTGATCCGGTGAACCCCCAAAATCCTGTACATTATACAACATTTCGCTCATCATTGCGGTCTCAATCCAAAATTGTTGTAGAAAAGGCAGTATTTCGCCTTCTCCTTACAGCCTAGAGGGATGAATTCCTGTATTTCATACAACATTCCTTCCGCACAGACAGCTATTTGGGAATCAACGTTGCATAATGTACAACATTTTAAGTCTGACAGTGCTAACTAAATAAGTCTCTAAGCTACCAGCATCGATTCAGTTGGGGATGTGACGTATTCTGCTGGGCCCGCAGCGATTGTCCGGTAGTTGAATAGACCGCTTCTCGCTAAAAGAAAACAGACAGCCGCCGTTATACAGACAGCTTCTATTGAAAAGTATCTTCCGGCCCGGCCGGGCGCGCCCCGGAGACTGACGGGGCGCTGCCGCACCACAAGCCGCGGATATCACGCGACTCATCCCAGGTCTGCTGCGCGGCTATAGAGCGCAGCAGCGGCTCTATGTAGCTGGCGGCGGCTGCGTAGCCGTCCAGCGCGCGAAGCTGCGCCTCCAGGGGAGGCCAGGCTTCGCGGAGCGGTTGCTTGTCGCCGCTGTAGAAGGCGGCATGCAGCTTCTCCCGGTCGAGCGGACGCAGCGGCAGCTCTTCATAATGGCTCACGATCAGGTGAGCCAGGCAGACCGCGCCTTTGGCGATGACCGGGGACACCAGGAAGCTCGGCAGTGTCCGGTATTCGAAGCCGCCATGCGGCTGACGCCGGAAATCGCCGAGCACGCCATAGCGGGGACGCCGGGCCGCAGCCCGGACGTCCTCGAGCAGCAGCATGGGCAGCGCGAGATAGTTGTCGAGCGCACGCAGCAGCGGCGCGCACAGCGTCACGCCGCTGAAGTGCAGGTGGCCGCCTAGGGCCCAGCCCCGCAGCGGCATGCCTCCCGCCCGCCAGCGGAGCGAGCGGTCGGCGATGAGCCGGTCCGCCTCGCGCGCGGCGGACATCAGCTGCGCCAGCAGCGCGCGCGGTTCCCCGCGCGGCGCAGGGCGCAGCTCCGCCACCGGGAACACGCCGCGCGTTCCCGGGGGTCCGGCGTCGCAGCCCGCGGCGCCGTCCATGGGCAGGTACCGCGACGCCGGCACGACGCGGCCCGTGGACTCCCGGAGCAGCAGGAACTCCGGGTCCATACCCATAAGCAGCCCGGCACGGCCTGGCTGCTCAAGGGCAAGGGAACGGGCCAGCTCCCGCGAGGCTGCACGGTACGGCTCAGGCAGCGGCTTGCCGGGAACCGGCATCAACGGATAAATGCCCGTCACCACATAACGCCGCCCGCCCATGGCCCGCAGCTCCACCTCGCCGCTGTCCAGCCCCAGGCTGTAAAGCGCCCGGACCGCCGTTACACGGACTGCTCCAGCCACCCCGCGCATCTCACTTACGCCACCCGCTCCGCCATAACTGTTCCCGCTATCACTTCCGGCACCCGCTCCACCATAACCGCGCTCACCATACTCAGCAGCGCCTGCTACACCAGTACCATTCCCGCCATCCCTGCCGCCACCTGCTCCTGCTCCACCATCCCCATATCCGCCACCGCCTGCTCCACCATCTCTGTTCCCGCTCGCGCCAGCACCCGCTCCACCATCTCTGTTCCCGCTCGCGCCAGCACCCGCTCCGCCATACCCGCCCTCTCCTCTCACCGGCCCCAAAAAAGCAGCATTCATAGCCGCCCCTGCACCCAGAGGCTGGCACTCCAGCACAGCCAGATTGAAAATAACCACCCGGTAGTGCTGCCTGTAACTTGCGGGGTCTTGTCCATGGGAATATGTATGACTCTCTCTTGCATCCTTCCGCCGTGCTGGTCTGCCGATAGCCCCGGGGTCCGCTTCAATCCCGCAGCGCCGGAGTCTGCGCATAATCTGCTCCGGTGCCAGCTGAAGGGATAAGTTAAGCCCTTCGTTCATCCTTATGCCACCGCCCATCCGAAATTCTTCATGCCGCGCCTACAGCTGCATCATCCTTCATAACCGGATAGCCCGCCCTTCTGCAGTACGCAGACGAAGCTTTTGGTGCTGAAACCTAACCCCAAAATATTTTAAAAAAAAGAGGGCATTCGCCCTCTACGCCGCTGCCCTCTCATCATATAATGGATCATAACACAATACAGTAACAGAAAGGCAGCGGCGTATTCCTTCCTTACAGCTCATCATCCAGGGCGTCAGGGTCCAGATCATCGTAATCAAAACTCTCGCCGTCAAAATCATAATCCTTGTCTTCCAGATCATCACTCTGATCGCTGACATACACGCGGACCTTGGTCTCAGCCACCAGCTCCGCCTCGAACTCCCGTTCCACCCGGAGCGTCACACTACCGCCGCCCGGCGATACCCCGGCTTCCACACAATTGGGTTCCTGCGTTGCCTCCGCAGAGACCTGTGCCGTGGAAGCACGGTGTCTCGGGTCCAGATACGACAATGGAATAAGCTCCACATAGGAGACCGTTTCCTTGGCAACCTCGGTCTGCTTGTTTTTGTCGTACGAGTACCAGATGTTCACATCATAAGTACCGATTACTTCGATTCCGTTCCCGGCGGCAACCGCTTCGTACTGGTGGTTGATAATCCAAGCCCCCAGAATACTAGTCGGATGATGTGGCGGAGTCACGGTATGGGTTGCGGTAGAGAACTTACGACCTTTGCCGCAAATTGCCTTCGTAATGATCTCCCTTGTTTGACGTTTATGGCTTAATGACATCTTTGAACCTCCTCCATACAATCATTCACTATCAAGTGTATGCACGTTCTGGGCATTTGTTGATTGTTAGAGTAGAAATAAATTTGGGTAAGCCCTCATGAGAGTCTAATTAAGCCTCCTGCTTCATTTTATTGCTGAAATTAGCCAGTTATGAGTCCCGCTTCCGAAAAAAACAAAAGGCAGCCCTTCCCCAAAATAATGGGACCCGCTACCTTTTTTTCGTTTTACGATATTGCACCCTGTGCTTATTGCGGAATTACACGCACAATCCCCAATTGCCTGTGACGGCTCAGATCAATGAAATCGTCATCGATATTCACCAGGGGACGCAGCGGATCATGGGCAAGAATCATGATGATTTTGCCGATTCGTCCGTCTGTGAGCAGTACCTCATTGCCGATCATCGATTGCATCAGCTTGTTGATGAACACACTGCAGATATAAGGGTCCAGCTTGCCGTAGACATTATCGTCCATCTGCCTGAGCACCTCATACAAAGGGGCGGCCGTGCGGTAGAAGCGGTCTGAGGTCATCGCATGAAAAATATCCGCCACAGCGACAATTTTGCTGAAATCGGTAATCCGGTGCCCCAGCACCCCGAAGGGGTAACCGCTGCCGTCCATCCGTTCATGATGCTGCAGCGCAACAAGCGCCTGCATGTGAGTGGTGCCCACGGTATCCCGGATCATTTCATATCCAAAGGTGGTATGCTTCTTCATCAGCGCATATTCTTCCTCACTCAGCGGACCGGGTTTGGCGAGAATTTCAGCCGGAATCATAATTTTGCCGATATCATGAAGAGTCGCTGCGATGGTCAGCATGCTTAGCTCGTCCGGCTTCAGCTTCAGCCATTTGCCTAGCAGCGTGGAGATAATACCAACCGCAACATTATGCCTGTATGTATAATCATCCTTGGACTGCAGTGCAGCCAATATTCCGTAGAAATCGTTCTTCTCACTTACCTGCTGGATAAAAGGAATGACTTCATTTCTGAGCTCTATCATCGGCAGCCTTTTGGTCTTGGTATAGCGGAGCTGGTCAAAAATGCTCTCCATCGCTGCTGTGCAGTCATCCACGGCCAGCTGATAGAATGCCGCATTGTCCAGCTGAAGCACATCATGCGGCTCCAGGAGGATCTTGTGCTGGGAGATCAGCCGGATATGTTCCCCGCTTAATAAGGTCATCGCCGGCAGAACAAACACACCGCTATGATTAAAAAGGTTGGCTGCAAGCTGTTTGCCGATATATTGTTCATTGCTGTTGTTCATGTTCCTCACCTGCCAGTGCAGCCGTCCACCGGAGTGAACCGCTGCTGTAATTGGAAGCATCGCGGCCTCATCTACAATCTTATCCTGAAATGTGTTTCTCTGTCCCGAACAGAAAATGAACATAACTATAGAGATAAGCTCACTTTAAGTGCTTATATATCTTATCGTTAATTCACACCGTAATGTTAATACCTGAGACATATTTACCTTCCTGCTCAAGCATTTCCCTTTGCGGGCAGCTTGTCCTTCACCGGCCTTGGATCGACCGGACTTTTATAGCGTTTGGCAATTTTAAGATAGAGCGCAAGCTCCCGGCATAACTGCAGAATAGCGGAGCGGATCTCGAATACCTCACGGGAATCCGGGAGCTCCATCTGCTGAAACTCCTGCTGCAGATCATCCAGCAGCTTCTCGGTCCGGCCCGTATATTCCTCAGCCAGCACATCGCCGCTGAGCTGATCGAACAGCTCCGCAACCATATCACCATGCGGCAGCTGGAGGTATACCTGAGAGAGAAGCTGCATCATATTCTGGATTGACTCCAGCTGCTCTTTGCGCATGTAGAAGTACACATTCCAGGCTTCATCCGGATGGATCACATGATTCTCCATCTCTCTTGAAGCTGCGGTCAGACCCTTCTGCACCGCTTCACCGGCTCCGATCAGTTCCTTTCCGTCCCATACATAAGCGGGATCACGCAGGGTTCTGGCAATCTGCCGGAAGATAACCGAGAAATAGCCGTCCACCTCTTTGCGGATACCGGCAATCATGCCTCCCGTCTGCGGCATATAGATGAAGTTGACGAGTCCGGCCGAACCCAGACCGATAATCAGCAGCTCAATCTGCTGCAGCAGGATGTGAACGGTAATGTCAGCTTGTCCAAAAACACGGAACACAATAACGGAGCTGGTGACAATCCCCTCTTTGAAGCCGGATTTGACGATAAGCGGGAAGCCGAACAGTACATAAAGTCCAAGAACCCAATAATGAAAGCCCAGGGTGAAAAAGAGAATACAGCCCAAAAAGAGTCCCACCAGCGAGGCGAAGAAGCGTGCCGTGATCGTGCGGAGACTCCTTTTGCGCGTTGTTTCCACCCCGAGAATGGCCAGCAGTCCCGCGCTTTGCGCATTGGGAATACCTGCGGCGGCGGCCAGCAGAATGGACAGCAGAGTTGCAGCCGCCGTTTTGATAATACGAAATCCCATGTTAATACCTCTCCTACAAAGTTCAGCTTCAATATTCAGGTAAAGATATAGTCATGGTACAAGATTTTGCCGGGAGACACAATATTACATTATTCTACCTCCGCGACAATAACAGCTTCTCCACATATACAACAAGCTGATACATGGCTGTAGCCACCGCGGCGATGATAAGCAGACTGGACATGACGAGCGTGAAATTGAATACCTGAAAGCCATAGATAATCAGATAACCCAGCCCCGATTTGGCCACCAGAAATTCCCCTACAATGACTCCGACCCATGACATCCCGACATTCACCTTCAGCGTGGAGACCACCGTAGGGAAGGACGCCGGAAGAATCACCTTGTTAAATTCCTGTACTCTGGAAGCGCCGAATGAACGGACAACCTTAACCAGATTCGGGTCCACACTGCAAAAGCTGTTGTACACCACCAGAGTGGTTATAATCACCGTAATGGATAACGTGGTGACCACAATCGCGGTGAACCCTGCGCCGAACATAACAATGAAGATCGGACCCAGCGCCACCTTCGGCATACTGTTGAAGACGACCATATAAGGATCAAGTACGGCAGACAGAAAAGGCGACCACCAGATGATCACAGCCAGCAGCGTCCCAAGCAGGGTTCCGAGAATAAAGCCGACTACTGTCTCTCCTACAGTCATCCCCAGATGCGGCCAAAGACTGCCGCTGACCATGTCATCCCAAATTTGCCGGAACACTTTCGTCGGGTAGCTGAAGAGCAGTTCATCAATCCAGCCCAGCCTGGCCCCCGCTTCCCAGAGCACAAAGAACAGGATCAGGATACTGCTTCTTACGATCAGAACCTGAGTCTTGCGGCGCAGCTTCTTCTTCCTGTAGTCCGCATGCTTTTGTTCCAGCCAAAGTGCACGGGAGGCCGCCACTTCTGCGGGCAATTCCGTCTTCACACGCCTTCCCTCCCTGCCAGCTCCATTTCCTTCCACACTTCATGAAAAAGCTCCGCGAATCCGGGCAAGTCCCGCGCATACAGAGGCGGGGTACTGCGGATGGCTTCCGGAACCTGAAAAATCCTGCGGATCCTTCCCGGATTCCGCTGGAGCAGAATGACCCTGCTGCTGACGGCGATTGCCTCAGACAGGTCGTGAGTAACCAGAATAGCCGTTGTTCCCCGGCGCATCAGCGTCTCCGAGACCAGATCCTCCAGCTGTAGCTTAATCTGGTAATCCAGCGCGGAGAACGGTTCATCCAGCAGCAGCAGGCCGGGATCTGTCGCCAGCGTCCGCACCAGAGCGACGCGCTGGCGCATTCCGCCCGAGAGCTGAGCCGGAAAGGCAAGCTCCTTGCCCGCAAGCCCCATATCGGCCAGCAGCTGCAGGGTTTTGCTGCGCGACTCTTCATCCAGCCTTCCGGTCAGCTCCAGGCCAAGCAGTGCATTATCCTGAATGCTTCTCCAGGGGAACAGGTAATCCTGCTGCAGCATATAGCCTACTTCAGGAGACGGCCCAGCCGCAGAGCGTCCGCTGAGCAGAACTTCGCCCCGCGAGGGCCGCAGCAGCCCGGCAATGATCGACAGCAGCGTCGTCTTGCCGCAGCCGCTGGGCCCGACGAGGCTGACGAACTCACCCTGGCCCACGCTGAGATTGAAATCCTCGATCGCAAGCGAAGCCTCGCGGTCTCCCAGATAGGCGTGCGTGATTTCCTTCAACTCCACTACTGGAAGCATATCAGCCCTCCTAAAAGTTTGTGAGCATTACTTCTCACGATTCTGCATCGAACAAACTAGCTTCGTAAGCATCAACTTAGTTTTGCGGAAAAATCACATCTTCGATTCTTCTGTGCAGCAAAACTCGCTTCGGAAGCATCAACTTAGTTTGTGAGCATTACTTCACACGATTTTGCTTCGAACAAACTAGCTCCGGAAGCATCACAACCCTACTTAATGCTGCTCTCCGCTTTTTCAGCAAAAGTGTTATCAACAATCTTACCCGAAGGGACACGTTCCTTCAGCTCACCGGCGTTGTCGATCACATCAAGCAGATTGTTCCATTCTTTATCATCAATAACCGGGTTTACCGCATAAGTGTCCTGTTCTTTATAGCGGCTGATGGCGGAGACGACAATATTACGGTCCGTTTTATCAAAATAAGGCATAACCGCATCAGCGATTTCTTCCGCGCTATGATCCTTCACCCACAATTGTGCACGCTGGATGGCATTGGTGAATTTCTGCACTGTGTCTTTGTTTTTGCTGATGTAGCTCTCCTTGCACATGAACACGGTATACGGGAGATAACCGCTCTCTACGCCAAATGAAGCGACAACCTGGCCCCTTCCTTCACTCTCGAAGATCGATGCCTGCGGTTCAAACAGCTGTACATAATCCCCTGTCCCGGAAGCAAAAGCACCGGCAATATTGGCAAAGTCAATATTCTGAATCAGCGTCAAGTCCTTAGCAGTGTCAATCCCCTTGTTCAGCAGAGTAAATGCGCCGGCCATTTGCGGCATGCCGCCTTGCCTTTGGCCCAGGAAAGTTGACCCTTTGACTTTGTCCCATGTGAAAGTACTGTCCGGTGTACGTGCAAATAAGAATGTTCCATCCCGCTGCGTGAGCTGGGCAAAATTAATCACAGGGTCATCCGCCCCCTGCTGATATACATAAATCGAAGTTTCCGAACCGACAAGCGCTACATCTATAGCTCCGGAGAGCAGTGCCGTCATCGTTTTATCCCCGCCCGGTATGGTCTGCAGCTCCACATCCAGCCCTTCATCCTTGAAGAAATTCTGGGACAACGCCACATACTCCGGCGCATAGAACACGGAGCGGGTAACCTCACCGATCTTCACCTTCACTACAGCCGAATCACCGCCACACCCGGCGAGTACTGTGAAACACGTGACAATCATCATGAGCGACAATGACAGTTTTTTCTTGAGATTCATCTTCATTCTCCTTTCTTCCCGGGTCTTTCGCCCTTGCTCTATGCATATGCGGTTGCCCGCCGAAAGGTTAAAGACCTGTATTGCTATCGTTTGCACAAAAAATCCGCGTTATCTAAAGCGATTTGAATATTTTTTCGGCAGTTTTTTCGGATAAGGATTAATCCAATGCTCATATCAGACAATAAAACAGACTAAATCAAAGAATTTAAGCGATAAATCCAGATTTCTATGGTCAAGACCGATCCTATGGATGTTTATCACAATATTCAGCTTGTGCAAACGTTTTACCAAAAGTGGAATTTCCAATAAGATGTAACAATAAAGCGCTTACGAATTTACATATTTTAATGAAGCAAAATATCCTGAATGCCTGAAAGGAGTTTTAATTCTATGTCTCGTTCTTCATCAGTTATGCTAACAACCCGTATACTGCATGCCTTAGCAATCACTGGTCTGGCTGCGGTGCTGCTGGCCGGTTGCAGCAGTACTGAGAGCACAGGCGGAAATCATGCTGCGGGTGTCTCATCGTCACAACCTTCCTCCCCCGTTCACAGTACAGAACCGCAATCAGGGGCAGGGATACAGAACAACAGCGCTGTACAACCTGGCGCTAATCCGAAGGCAGCTGTAGACGAGCAGCCTTCCACCGTATTTTATGAAATATTCGTCCGCTCCTTCTACGATTCAGACGGGGATGGTATCGGTGATCTGCAGGGGATCACGGAGAAACTGGATTATTTGAATGACGGCGACCCGGGGACCCATGAGGATCTCGGTGTAGGAGGAATATGGCTGATGCCGGTTAATCCCTCGCCCAGCTATCACGGGTATGATGTAACCGATTACCGGAGCATTAATCCGGACTATGGAACACTCGAAGATATGCAGACACTGATCAAGGAGGCACATAAACGGGGCATCAAGGTAATTATGGATCTGGTGGTGAACCATACGTCCAAGGCTCATCCCTGGTTTGTGGATTCAGCCAGGAATCCAGGCAGCCCATACCGCAGCTGGTATATCTGGGCCGAAGATCAGAACCGCCCGGTCAGTGGAACCAGTGCTGCCGGCAGCGGCAGTCCGTGGCATGCTCTGCGGGGAAGCCATTATATGGGGACTTTCTGGGAGGGAATGCCTGATCTCAACTTCGATAATCCTGAGGTCCGCCGGGAAATGAAGAGCATCGGAACCTATTGGCTGGAACAAGGCGTCGACGGGTTCCGTCTGGATGCTGCAAAGCATATTTATGAGGATCTTCTTTCGGACAAAAGTACGGCGACAACAGCCAAGAATGTAGCCTGGTGGCAGGAATTCCGCACAGCCATGAACGAGGTGAATCCGCAGGCTTATATCGTGGGTGAGGTCTGGGAGAATTCCGCTGTATCCGTAGGGGCCTATCTAGATCAGGCCTTCAATTCCGGATTTAACTTCGGGCTTGCTGAAACGCTGGTCCATTCGGCTCAAACGGAGAAGGACAGCGGAGCCGCGTTCACCCTGGAACGGACATACAAACTGTATTCTCAAATCTCAGGCGGTGCTTTCACAGATGCGATTTTCCTGACCAATCATGATCAGAACAGGGTCATGAGCCAGCTTGAGAATCAGCCAGATCATGCCGCAATGGCGGCAGCCATGCTGCTGACCCTGCCGGGTAATCCATTTATCTATTATGGGGAAGAGATCGGACTGCTGGGTGTGAAGCCGGATGAAGGCATCCGTGAGCCCATGAAATGGACGCCGGACGGAGGGGATACAGGTCAGACTTCGTGGGAGCCGGGCAGCAATAACGCTGCGAATCCCGGGGCCGATGTAGAGAGCCAGCAAAAGCGCAGGGATTCACTGCTGGTGCGCTACCGCGAGCTTATTCAGCTGCGGGAAGAGGTGCCGGCCCTGCGAGACGGGGACATACGTGATTACCCTTCCGGGAACGGGGGAATTATGGCTTATGAACGGATAACCGCCGGACAGCAGGTCCTTGTTATTCATAACTTAACGGGATCGGCACAGACGATGCAGCTTCATAGCGGAACTGGAGGCATTACATACGCTGGTATCCTCCGGTCAGTTGGCGGCAAGGCTGCACTCGGCAGCGGCGGACTCACGCTTCCTGCTTACACAACAGTTATTCTGGAGTACAAATCGGAGTAGAATGCATGACCCACTCATAAAAGGCGCAGCACAGCTCCGCCTTCGTGAGCGGGGCGGCGATCAGATAGTCCCGCGCGGGCTCGGCGCTCATCCGCAGGAGCCAGCCGCCAGAAGCGTTCTCAAAATATGAAGCCTGCTGAAGGCTCCAGCCGCTGCCGGCACGGGAGCATAACCGCAGTTCTCCGGTCATTTCCGGGCCTAACATAACCTTGGCCAGTTCAGTTGAACTGGCCAAATCACCTGTCTCCTCCCCCAGGTACTCAGCCAGCATACACAAACTGCAGGACCCTGCTTGTTGTTTAATCTCCTCATACCTGCTTCTGGACAGGAAGAGTGCCGGAACAGACACCATGCGGGTCTCTGCATATTCAAAGCAATTAAAAAGATAATAACAGGCCCGCTTCATCTCACTTGGCTCCTTCAATTCATAACCGAAGGGGTCTTCTTCCAGTATACCGGTAACAACTATTTTATCTTTATGTATTTGCATGCATACATCCTGCGAAGATTCGCCTTCCATGTACTTCACCCTGCATATTCCAACTGCACCAGAGACGGTCTGCAGAATATCCGCCACCACTTTACGCTCTGTTTCACCGGGGAACAGAAACTGTGCTAAACAGATTACATCTTGAGTTTTCACATCCATATATCCTTCCCTATTCCCATAAATCTGAAATTTATTGTCAATGAGTGGCTTTCAAAAAACGGTAAAACTATAAAACTTGCAATCTTTATGTTATCATAAGCTAATTTTAAGGTAAAATTAAGAAATGCAGGGTAAGATCAATACCATGAAATACTTTTAGCGAGGTGATTTCAAAATGAGAATGCTCATCACATTTCAGAACAAGCTTGTACCAGTATATTTCACAACAGAAAACAAACAGCCTACCCAAAAAGTACTTCGACTGCTTAACAGCACACTGGAGCTCAAAATTCAAAAGGGAAAAAACGCCCTGCAGAAATGTTTGAATTCTCTGATCAGTATCGAAATTAAAGGCTCAGAAGCTATATTGCACAGTTATAGTGAAAATGATTCACTGGCTTTATCCCTCTATTAATAGAGGGATATTTTTTTGCCGGAATATATGCATGATACAGCCCCGGAGAACACCATACAAAAAAGCACACGCCTGCAGTCCAGGAATGTGCCCTCTTTATATAATGCGTGTTATCTGTATGATCAGGGTATGCTTTACCTCAGCCAATCCTGAGATTCCGTTTCTCTTCTTTCTCTGCCTTTTGAATCCGCAGCTTGAACAACTTCACCAGGTTGCGCCGGGTATGCTCTTCGTGACAGTTGTCCAATTTCTTAATTATGAAACGGTCAATGGACATGTCAATCGCTCCTTTGGAATGGGATCAGAATCCCGTTGTAGGGAGAGGAAATCATTTCCTTGTCTCCTTGTAACACCTATATAACCGGGTCCCGGATGGCTTAAACCAGCCAATATCACTGCTGCAAACAGCTGCGAAATTAGTCTTACTACATATTGACGGTTCTTCTGCGATTGGATTCCTTCAACAGGAGATATGGTATCTGTGCAAAAAACAGCCTGTTTGTGTCGGCAAAATAAAAATTTTATCCGACGGATATTTACAAACAATTTATTAAATGCTATATTATCTATAGTTAATATTAAATATATATTTAAGGAGAAATCATAATGTCTAATGTCCTGTTTATCAAAGCAAATAACCGCCCAGCCGAGCAATCTGTAAGTGTTCAGCTCTATAATGAGTTCCTGGCGAGCTACAAAGAATCTCATCCGCAGGATGAAGTTACTGAACTGGATTTGTTCGCTGAACAACTTCCTTACTACGATAACACGCTGATCACTGGCGTATACAAAGCAGCACAAGGCTTCGAGGCAACTCCTGAAGAAGCTGCCGGCGCCGCTCTTGTTAAGAAATATCTGGACCAGTTCCTGGCCGCTGACAAAGTGGTATTCGCCTTCCCGCTCTGGAACATGACTGTTCCGGCCGTACTGCACACTTACATCGATTACCTGAACCAGGCCGGCACAACCTTCAAGTATACTGCTGAAGGTCCTGTAGGATTGCTGACAGGCAAAAAAGCAGCTGTACTGAACGCCAGAGGCGGCGTGTACTCCGAAGGCCCGGCAGCAAGTGCTGAAATGGCTGTTAACTTCATCATGGGTAACCTGAACTTCTGGGGCTTCAAGGAAACTACACAAGTTATCGTTGAAGGACACAACCAGAACCCGCAGAAATCCGCTGAAATTATCGCTACCGGTCTGCAACTGGCAAAAACTGCAGCTGCATCGTTCTAATCCGCCAGCGTTAAAAGTCCGGTTTCACCTTTAGAGCTCCGCACTTTTTATCAGGCATCTGCTATAACATCAACCGGACTTTTATTTATATATAGCTCCTCCGGTGCATCCTCCGGGACACCCGCCGGACCCTACAGGAAGAGGCCCTGCAGCTGCTACGTCAGCTGCAGGGCCTTTTTTGTGCTCCGCGGAGAGGTTAATACTCTTCCAATACCCGCTGCCAGCTGTTGCCTTTGGCACGCGGAGGTGTGCTTTTGGAGGAAGCAGCTACGGTTTTGCGCTTCTGCTTCACTTCCTTGCTGTTCTGGAACTGCAGTTCCTTCTGCGTCTTGCGGTAATTGAGCAGCCGTTTCTCATCCAGTACACCGCTTGCTACTGCCTCAAGCACCGCGCAGCCTTCCTCCCGAACATGGCGGCAGTCACTGAAGCGGCAGTCTGCCGCGAGCGAGCTGATGTCACCGAAGGCCAGATCCAGGCCTCCCTCATCTTCCCACAGCTGAAGCTCACGCATCCCCGGCGTATCCACAATGATGCCGCCGTCCGGCAGGACAAACAGCTCACGGTGTGTGGTCGTATGCCGCCCGCGGCTATCCCCTTCCCGGATATCCTGGGTTAGCTGCAGATTCTGTCCGCTGAGCCAGTTGACCATCGTTGATTTACCGCAGCCGGAGGAACCGGTCAGGGCCACGGTCTGACCGCGGCCGATATAAGGCAGCAGCTCCTCCCGCCCATCGCCGAGCAGCGCGCTGACCGCATGTACAGCTACCCCGGGAGCCGCCCGCTGCATCTCGGCAATTTTATCCGCCGCATCGGCACAGAGATCTGCCTTGGTCAGCAGAATCACCGGATTCGCCCCGCTGTTCCAGGCCATAATCAGATAACGCTCCATCCGCCGTACATTGAAATCATCGTTCAAGGCGCTGACCAGGAACAGGGTATCGACGTTGGAGGCAACGATTTGTTCCTCTTGCGTAACCCCTGCCACCTTGCGCGAAATTACGCTGCGGCGGGGCAGGACGCCATGAATCACGGCATGCTCACCGCCGTCCTGCATGGCCAGAGCCACCCAGTCGCCAACCGCCGGATAATCACCGGACCCTGTCAAGGTATGTCTGAGCTTGCCGGATAACTCTCCCCAGATCTCTCCCGTGCTTGCGATGACCCGGTACTTGCTGCCGAAATCACCGACAATCCGGCCCGGCTCAAGTACCCTGGCCTCGAGCTGCTTCAGCTTCTCTGTCCACTTATTTTTCCATTCTTCATTCCAGCCATACTGTTCTATATTCATTCATTTCCTCCTGGTAATTGTTACGTATTGAGCTTTAAATATTGCCTTTTTGAGTTTTAGGATCAGTCGCCACTGCGGTGGATATTTGGGCTTCCGGCCGCTGTTAGGTTTGGATTTCATGATTTAACACCGTGTTCACGGTGGACATCCAAACCTAAAGGCGAACGCTACCGCTCCTCCAGCCCAAAATCCCCCTCCGTCACTCCTTCTCATTTCTCAAATATTCAATTCTAAACCAATAGCTTCACTAGCCTGCTTAATCATTCACGTGTATTTCCGGGAGTTTGTACCCCTTCCAATCCTTTTAGCACAGCAGCATCTTTTACAGCGTGCAGCATATAATGGCTACTGTTTCAACAAAAAAACCGCCGGAACCCAAAGGTTCCGGCGGCGGAATCCAAACCAAAAGCTGAAGCACTCCCCTCGAACAAAGAAAGCTGCCTCAGGTTTCTGTGCGTGTCGCAGACCAGGATATATTCAAGCGCATGAATATACATCTGGCTATGCACGCAAAAAAGCCGCCGGAACCGATACGGTTCCCGGCGGCTCTAAAAGGCATGTTAGAGCTTACCTGCTAAGCTGGGAATCTTATTCCACAGCCGCTGTTCCCGGAAGACACGTATCCACAACAGTTGCAACTGATCCTGATAACACGGTATAAACTGTCATTTGACATCGTCTCCTTCCGAACTAATATGCTGTTATGATAAACGCGCTGCCAGCTGTTTGTCAACAGGTACTCTTGAATTTTTTAACAAAATCCAATTAAATAATGCCTTCAAGCTCATTCAGCTCATGAATGGTGGCTATCGGCTGCACGTTCAGCGACTCATCCCAGGCATGGTTACGCTTCAGCCAGATGGTATCCATTCCGGCCCGGACTGCCCCCCAGATATCATTCACCGGATGGTCTCCTATGAACAGGGTCTGGTCAGCGGTTGAACCCAGGCGTTCCAAGGCCAGCCGGTAAATCTGCGGGTCCGGTTTGCTGATTCCGACTTCACCGGAAATTACGATAGTACGGAAATAGCGGCGCAGGCCGAGCAGATCAATTTTGCTATATTGAATATCCCTGCTGCCATTCGTTACAAGTCCCAGCGGATAGCGGCCTTGGCAATATTCCAGTGTCGCCACAGCATGCTTCATGATTGCCCCGTGGTGAATATAGGTTTCGTCGTAGTATTTCCGGATGTCCTCTGCCGACCGCTCTGTCTGCCAAGGGAGAACCTCGCTTAGTTCTGCAAAGAAGCCATCCTTATCACGGTAGCCGTCGGCATCTCTGATTATCATATCTTCAACCACCCGGCCGGCTTCATCCTCATTCAGGTGTCCGAGGAAATCCTGTACAAATTTCATACTGAAGCTGCGGAAGGTCTGATCACGGTCCATCAGCGTATTGTCGAGGTCAAACAGTAAGGCTTGTACTTCCTTCATTCTTTCGTTCCCCTTATTTCATCAATTTCAATGATTCCTACACCAGAAATTCATTGTACTATGCACCGGGGAACAAAGAAAAGACCATTCTGTTAAGAAGAACAAACGCTTCTTTCACAGGATGGCCTCTATTTTCAGATCAGGTCCGGGACGCTTAAGATTCAAAATGCTCTGCGCGATGCGTAAGCATCATTTCCTCTTCCGTAATGTAAAGCGGGAACGGCGGCGTTTCCTTGAGATAACGTTCCGTGGAGAGCAGCCGGTAATGAACTTCTGGCAGCCAGGCATCTTCAAGCAGCGGGAGCTTGCCCGTGTCACTGATATAGTTATCTACAGCCGACTGCACCATGTCGAGATAATACGGTACCAGCTTGTCAGCTTCCTCAAAGATTTCAAAGGTTTCGCGGGACATATAGAACTTCTGTTGCGGGACCCCGCCCAAATATCGTTTAAGCCGGTTTAGATCAATACTTTTATCTTCCATAATCAGAGCAGTGCGGTTAATCGGCGCAGGCATATCTTCTTCAAATTGCCTAACAGCCTGCTTGATCTGCGGCAAGGTAACGGTGAGATGAACAGACGGCATATTTTTTTTGGCGCGTTTGAATATCATACTGAAAGTCTCCTTTCGAAGTTTATGTCGGATAACGCTTACAATTCCATTTTATTCGTTATTCAAACATTTAATCAACAGATTCGAACTTGTCACACAAAATCCCCATTTATTAGATCATTATTTGACATTTTCCCAGTGAGTCCACAACTCGGGCGGATTCAGCTCATACTTCTCGTTCTCGCGGTACATGAATTGATGCATAATGAACTCCCGGCGGATCGTCGCATAATCCTCGTGAAACGGCTTGATGAATTCATTGATCTCTTTTTCGGAATAGACTACACCCGGCTCCAGCTTCTCCACCATATACTGCAGGGCGATCAGCTTCTTCTTATACTGTGCGGGAATCTGCCGCAGGCGTCCGTCCTTGGCAAAAAAATTACGCAGCACCGATTCCTTCAGGCTACTCTCCGGCGACTCTTCCTCCATCTCTTCCACCCCCTTGGCAAAAATAAATTTCAGCGAGGCCTCTGAGCCTGCCTGAATAAACTCAGGATTCAGCTTGAAATATACGGTATTCTTGTCTCTGCGCTCCATGATCAGCGCAGCTTCACGCAGTTTGGCGGCATGATGAGTAACAGTGGGCTGTGACAGGTTCAGCTTCTCGGCCAGCGCATGCCCGTGAACCTCGCCTTTGGACAAAAGCAGCAGAATCCGCAGCCGGGTCGGATCGGACAACGCTTTATGGTAAGCAACAATTTTATCTAACTGCATCGGAACACGCTCCTATAGACATTTGAACATTCATAAACGCAGTTGTATGAAAACACTACTTTATCTGCTGCATTGCGTTTAGATATATATCTAATTATATACCTTTTTCAACGTTTGAGCAATGCTCTTGTTACTGGAAACACCGGGGAATGGCAAAAATCTAAAATATAAGGTACCATTTACTGAAAAGAATACTTACCCGAAAGGATGCAGCTATCATGAAAGACGTAATTATTATCGGTGCGGGTCCCTGCGGACTGTCTGCAGCTATAGAATGCCAGCGCCAGGGGCTCTCCAGCCTGATCATTGAAAAGAACTTTATTGTCCATTCTATCTACCTGTATCCGACGAATATGCAGTTCTTCAGTACAACCCCGCTGCTTGAAATCGGAGATGTGCCCTTCACCTCCCCGAACGACAAGCCATACCGCCATGAAGCCCTGGTCTATTACCGCCGCGCTGCCGCGCAGCATGGCCTCGACATCGCCGCCTATGAGGAGGCACTGTCCGTTCTGCCGCAGGAGGATGGCAGCTTCATCGTACATACACGCAACAAGCGCGGAGAAGAGCAGTACCATAGCGCCGCGAATGTAGTCATTTCAACCGGTTATTTCGACCAGCCGAATATGATCGGGATCCCCGGGGAAGAGCTATCCAAAGTAACCCATTATTTCGGTGAAGCCCATCCGTATTCCGGCATGAAGGTTGCCGTCATCGGGGGAAGCAACTCGGCGGTTGATGCCGCTCTGGAGCTCATCCGGGTCGGTGCCAAGGTGGATATGGTCTACCGTGGAAGCAGTATTTCGGAGAATATTAAGCCATGGGTGCGTCCGATTTTTGAGAGCATGGTCCAGAAAGGGAATATTACTCTTCATCTGGAGTCACGGGTAACGGAAATCACCCCGTCTTCTGCAGTGGTCACGGCAGGCAGCGGGGAGACACGCATCCTTGATAATGACTTCGTCCTTGCCATGACCGGCTTCCGTCCGAGCAGAACCCTGTTATCCTCGGCAGGTGTGCTGATGGATGAGTCCCTCGATAAACCTGCCTTCAATCCTTCTACGATGGAGAGCAATATTCCCGGTATCTATGTCGCAGGCGTTATCGCGTCCGGACGGAACGCCAATGAGGTATTCATCGAGAGCGGTCGGGGGCACGGCAAACTGATTGCCGATCATATTATGAGCAAAAGGCTTTCTTAGAGAAGGAGTGCTTCTAAGCTATGGATATGACCTCGTTACTGCTGCTGGGTCTCGCGGCACTGGGGATTATCAGCAGCAATTCTCCGGTCACGATTGCCATGGTCGTTCTGCTGCTGATCCGGGTGCTGGGCCTGCAGCAGGCTTTTCCCTGGCTGGAGAAATACGGGCTTACCGTTGGCATCATCATCCTCACCATCGGAGTGATGACACCGCTGGCCAGCGGTAAAATCTCGCTGCAGACGATCGGGCAATCGTTCCTGCACTGGAAATCGCTGGCCGCAATCGGAATCGGGATTCTCGTTGCCTATCTCGGCGGACGCGGCGCGGTGCTTATGGGCAGCCAGCCGACCATTGTGGCCGGGCTGCTGATTGGAACCGTCATCGGCGTCGCTTTTTTCAAAGGCGTTCCGGTTGGTCCGCTGATTGCGGCAGGTATCCTGTCGCTGCTGATTGGACGGATCTGAACCCCGCCGCAAAGATGAAACAGGCTGCATCTTCACCTAATCGGGTGAGTATGCAGCCTGTTTGTTGTCCTGCCTAATAAGTTGACGCCCTGCTGGCGCTTGGAGACCCTGTTAACCATCCAGCCGCTGCACATTGAACAGGCGTGCATAGCTGCCCTCCAGCGCCATCAGCTGTTCATGGGTTCCGCGTTCAGTAACGGCCCCGTTCTCCAGCACAACAATCTGATCGGCATAGGTTATGGTAGACAGTCTGTGAGCCACAATCAGTGTGGTCCGTTCTGAGGAGAGGGCCTGCAGCGACTGCTGAATCAGATGCTCTGATTCAAGATCCAGCGCCGAGGTGGCTTCGTCCAGAATCAGCACTTTGGGGTCCTTCAGGAATACCCGCGCTATCGCCACTCTCTGCTTCTGGCCTCCGGACAGCTTCACTCCGCGCTCTCCCACCTCCGTATCATAGCCTTCCGGCAGCTGCATGATGAAATCATGCGCATTAGCTGACACCGCCGCTGCAATGACCTCCTGCTCCCCTGCCTGCGGATTGCCGAACAGAATATTATCCCGCACGGAGCCACTGAACAGGAAGTTATCCTGCAGCACCATGCCCACTGCCTTGCGCAGACTCTCCTGAGTCAGCCCTCTGATATCCTGCCCGTCCATCCGCAGGCTGCCTTCACTGATATCGTAGAACCGCGGAATCAGGCTGATCAGCGAGGACTTCCCGCCCCCGCTCATCCCGACAAAAGCCACCGTCTGCCCCGGAGCAATACGCAGATTAATATCGCGCAGCACCCACTCGTTCTCATCGTTATACTTGAACCATACTCCGCTGAATTCAATCTCTCCTGCAGGTGCCAGCAGCGGCTTCGCCCCCGGAGCGTCTACAATATCATAAGGCTCGTTCATCAGCTCCATCACCCGCTCCAGCGAAGCAGAAGCCTGGGTCAGCACAGTCGAGGAATTAATCAGCCGGCGGAGCGGTGCATACATGCGGTCCAGGTACCCGAAGAAAGCTACGAAGGTCCCCAGAGTCAGATTACCCTGGATCACCTGATATCCCCCGTATCCAATGACGAGCAGCGGCGCGATATCCGTCAAGGTGTTGATAATCGCGAAGGTAAAAGCGTTCCAGCGCGTTTGCGCCATCGCTTTTTCCAGAAATCGGCCGTTAATGTCCTTGAACTGCTGCTGGTCCACCCGTTCCATGGTGAAGCTGCGGATCACCGCAATCCCCTGAATCCGTTCATGCAGATAGCCCTGAATAACCGCGAGAGCCTGGGACCGGTCCTTGGTGAGCACCTTAAGCCGCTTATAGAGGGTATTCACAGCAATGCCGTACAACGGCAGAATCGCAATCGAGACCAGCGCCAGCACCGGATTCAGGTAGAACATGAACCCTAGTGCAAAGAGCAGGGTGAACATGTCCAGCCAGACGTTCATCATTCCGACCTCAACCAGATTCTTCGACTGCTCCACATCGTTAATAAATCTGGAGATCGCCTCGCCCACTTTGGTATTCTGGTAATAACGCAGCGACAGGCGCTGCATATGTCCATACAGCTTATTGCGCATATCGAAGAGTATCTTACTTGTAATCAGCTGGGCAAAATACTGGCGGTAATACTCTACCGGACCTCTGATAATCACGAACAGCACAAATGCGCCGCTGAGCACGATCATCAGCTTGGACACCCGGTCAGCAATGGTTAACGCAGGATTGCCCAGCAGATCATCTACTACATACTTCAAAATCATCGGCAGCGTCAGCGGAATACTGAATTTGATCATCCCGATAATTAATGTGAGCACTATCCATTTCATGTAAGGCCGTACGAAGGTATAATAAGATTTCCATTGTTTCACAGCCTCTTACGCCCTTTCCCGTTAATTGGTTTACCCGGACACTGTTGACATTTGCGCTCCGCAGTGTTTTTATAATTTTATTAGTTACGATCGCAGTACCTGAAATCCAGGAGGATAATGATGCCCAGACAATTTGTGACGGAAGCCGTCATGATGGCGATTTACGGCCAGCTTCTCGCACCGCGGAGCCCTGTAGAATATATAGTGCCTTACACTACTATTATGGAATTGTACGAACTACGGGACAGTGATGAGCCGGTGATGAGCCACGCTGACGATGACCAGCATGTGAAGCTGAGAATCCGCGAGCTGATCAACTATTTCGAGGAACCGCTTAATTCCAAGAAGATCAACCGCTGTCTCAATGTCCCGTGGGCCAAAAGCTCCGGCATTCTGCTCGGCGGACAGGCGCAGATTACCATCATCAATAGCCTCGACAACGCTTCCTACGGAGAAACCTTTGATCCAATCGAGACGGAGCTGCTGCTGGCCTCCCAACGTGAGCAGGTACCGATTCTCACCGACCAATTCGAGCTGATTCAGCGTATCATCGAAGGCGGAGTGCCGGTGCAGGTGTTTGATATTGATGATTTCGAGTTCGCGATGGAAGAAGAAACATTCCGCAGCTCACCCTGAAGCTGCAGCAGCTGATGTAGGCAGAATGCCTATCCGCTATGCGTTCTCACGTAAAATCCCTTGCCACTTGGCAAGGGATTT
Source organism: Paenibacillus sp. FSL R10-2771 (assembly GCF_038000205.1). Taxonomy (NCBI): domain Bacteria; kingdom Bacillati; phylum Bacillota; class Bacilli; order Caryophanales; family Paenibacillaceae; genus Paenibacillus; species Paenibacillus sp. FSL R10-2771. Next base: position 2,777,711 of record NZ_JBBOBM010000001.1, on the reverse strand, counting down.
TGACATCTTTCACCGTAACGGGGCCTGCACCATTCCTCACTTCCGGGTTATTCCTTTACGCCTCCGGCGACCGGCACAGGCTCATACTTATACTCGATATCATCCTCAGCCTCCGAATAGACAATCGACAGGCTATACCCCTCCATGTACCACAGATCCTGCTCTTCCATATAGAAAATAAGGCTTCCCTGCTCAAACTGAACAGCGGGACGGCCCGGCGGTTCTGTAGCGATTCCCAGCGAGAATCCGGGATGCAGTCCGCCCCCTGAGCTATACCGGGGAAACAAACGGACATACGCTCCATTCTGGAGGCTCAGCTCTCTCTTGAACCAGGCGGCAGCTTCCGTGCTAATTAACATGTTCATCTCTCCACTCCTCCCGATTAAGTTTATTTTATCATACAGCTTATTCGCAATTTGTTCAAAATTACATTTGACAATCCTTGAAGGGGGATGATAAACTCGGAACATAACGAAGCGTCTTCAAGTTATTACCAAATCAAAGAAAGGGTGAGCGCGGTGTTTACTATTGTTCCAGCATATTTCCTAACTATTGTCGGCAAATCCACACAACTGAATACCGAAGCAGCCCGAGTAATGGATAATTCTTGAGTATCATGCGTGTTACGCGTACCGTATGAATTCAGGCTAAGCAATTCTCTTCCATGTCTCTGTGCTGCGACAAGCACCGTGGACATGATAGTCGTAAATGACAGGCGTATCATCCGTTTTCGGATGGTACGCTTTTTTGCATGCTTTGAGAGAGTTATCCATTGTCCTAAAGCTTCATAATATCCTTACCCAAGCCGGCAAACAACATTCTCAACACGAAAGGAAGGGATTTCCCTTGTTCTCCGTTCTCCGCGATCTCGGCTGGTTCTTCCGCCGGGAAAAAAGGCGCTATGCTATAGGCCTTATACTGCTAATTGTGGTAGGTGTGCTTGAATTGCTGCCTCCCCGTCTCCTCGGTAACGCCATCGACGATATTGTCAGCGGCGCCATTACTGCAGGTTCACTAATGAAATATATAGGCATGATCGTGCTCATGCTGCTGGTAATTTACTGGATCACCTACATATGGATGCACAAGCTGTTCGGAGGTTCAAACCTGGTGGAGCGCCTGCTGCGCTCGCGCTTCATGAATCATCTCATGACGATGACACCGGCCTTCTTCGAGCGCAACCGCACCGGTGATCTGATGGCCCGGGCCACCAATGATATCCGTGCGGTATCAGCTACCGTAGGCTTTGGTATGCTGACCCTCGTCGATTCGACAGTCTATCTGACAGTAGTGCTGTTCGCCATGGGGTTCCTGGTCAGCTGGAAGCTGACACTTGCCGCAGTTATCCCGCTTCCGCTAATCGCGATAGCTATGGTCTTCTACGGCAAAGCCATTCACGACCGCTACAGTCTGGCGCAGGATGCTTTCGGTGACATGAACGATCAGGTGCTCGAATCCGTATCCGGTATCCGCGTTATCCGTGCCTATGTGCAGGAACGCCAGGATGAGAAGCGTTTCTCTGATATCACCGAAGATGTATACCGCAAGAATATGGCCGTAGCCCGGGTCGATGCTTTCTTCGAGCCGACGATCCGCTTTTGCGTAGGCCTCAGTTATATTATTGCACTGACCTACGGAATCTATCTGGTCTTCCGCAATCAGATCACACTTGGAGATCTTGTCTCCTTCAATATGTATCTCGGCATGATTGTCTGGCCGATGTTCGCCATCGGCGAGCTGATTAACATTATGCAGCGCGGCGGCGCCTCGCTGGAGCGGATCGATGAGACACTGCATGCCATACCTGATGTGCAGGATGTTCCTCATCCCACCCCGGTAGAACATCCGTCATCTATTGAACTGAAGGATGTGACCTTCCGGTATCCTACCTCAACTATCGACAACCTGAGTGGAGTCAGCCTCTCCTTGTCGCAGGGCCAGACACTCGGTGTGGTTGGACGGACCGGCAGCGGCAAATCGACCCTGCTGAAGCAGCTGCTGCATGAATATCCGACCGGCCAGGGTGAGATATTGATCTCAGGTGTTCCGATCGGGCAGATTGCTCTGGATCAGCTGCACAGCTGGATGGGGTATGTCCCGCAGGAACAGATTCTGTTCTCCAAATCGGTACGCGAGAACATACAGTTCGGCCATTCGGGAGCCAGCGATGAGCTCATTATGCAGGCTATAACGGCTGCAGCATTCCAAAATGATCTCGGCACCTTGTCCGACGGGCTCGACACGATGGTTGGCGAACGCGGTGTCTCCCTGTCCGGAGGACAGAAGCAGCGGGTCTCAATCTCCAGAGCCTTCATCTCTAATCCGGATATTCTGATTCTGGATGATGCACTGTCTGCTGTTGACGCGCGGACAGAAGCCAAGATCATCGAGAACATCCGTGAAGAGCGCAGCGGTAAAACGACGCTCATCTCCACCCACCGCCTCTCGGCTATTGAACACGCCGATCTGATCGTGGTGCTTGACGGAGGACATATTACGGAGCGGGGTACCCACCAGGAGCTGCTTGAATTGAACGGCTGGTACCGTGAGCAGTTCGACCGTCAGCAGGTTGAGAATAACCTGACGAATGAATAACCCAAAAACAAGTTATAACGTGCATCATATCTATTATAATGTTCTGAAATATAGGAGGTGTCACCGTTGACACAGAGTACAGGCAAACGTCTGCTGCAGTACGCACTGACTGCCAAAAAAACATTCATAGCAGCCCTTCTGCTCCTCACCATCGGGGTAGCGGCTGAGCTGGCGGGGCCTTTCATCGCCAAGAGTATGATTGACAATCACCTGCTCGCGATTGAGAAGCCTTATTTCGAGACTGCTTCGCCTGAAGATGCTGCTGAATATAACAACAACTATTACAAGCGCGGTGACCGGTTTGCCGCAGATGAAGTCAAAGGCCAGGAAATCCGCCTGCTTCAGGCTGGCAGAAGCTTCTATTTCATTAATGAAGCTGTAGCCCAGACCGAAGGCGAACGGAGTTTCTCGGACGGGAACCTGCGCATCCAATATGGCGACCAGGCAACGGTCTATCCGGCCGTCAGACTGTCGGCTGATGACCTGTTTTCATTTTACAAACCGGAGTTCCCCGGGATTTATAAACTAGTCGCTCTATACGCCATGTTCCTCGTTATCTCCATAATTGCGGAGTTCGGCAAAACCTACTGGCTGCAATCATCAGCCAACCAGGTCATCCGCAAGCTGCGGACGGACGTGTATGCGCATATCCAGCGCCTCCCGGTGCATTTCTTCGATAATCTGCCTGCAGGCAAGGTGGTGTCCCGGATCACCAATGATACGGAAGCGGTCAAGGATCTGTTCATTGCTGTATTGTCCAACTTCGCAACAGGGATTATTAATATTACGGGTGTATATGTTGCCCTCTTCCTATTGGACGTGAAGCTGGGTCTTGTCAGCTTGTTCATCGTACCGATTATCATTGTCTGGATTGTGCTCTACCGCAAGATTGCAACGAAATACAATACGATCATCCGCTCACGCCTTAGTGAGATCAATGCCATTATCAATGAATCCATTCAAGGGATGTCCATTATCCGGATCTTCCGCCGCCAGAAGCAGAGTAGTGCGGAATTCGAACAGCTGAATGATGATTATCTGAAATACCAGAACAAAATGCTTAACCTGAATGCCTTCACGTCCCACAACCTGGTGAACTCCCTGCGCAGTCTCTCCTTCGTGCTCGTGCTGTGGTACTTCGGCTTCGGCAGTCTTGACGGTTCAACCTTCGTCTCCCTGGGCGTCCTTTACGCCTTCGTCGATGTACTGGGACGGATGTTCCAGCCGATTACGGGGATGGTCAACCAGTTGGCGAACCTCGACAGCTCGATGGTGTCCGCAGGACGCGTCTTCACACTGATGGATGAGCCTGGAGAGCCGGTAACCGACGGTTCGATGCCGCGTTATAAAGGTGATGTTGTCTTCAAGGATGTATCCTTCGCCTACAAAAAAGACTTCGTCCTGCGCGATATCTCCTTCGAGGCGCGTCCGGGCGAGACTGTCGCTCTGGTCGGTCATACCGGCTCGGGCAAAAGCTCGATCATCAATCTGCTGTTCCGCTTCTATGATCCGCAAGCCGGAAGCATCACTATTGACGGCCAGGAGGTCAAGGATCTGCCGAAACAGTGGCTGCGCAGCCATATGGGCATTGTGCTGCAGGATCCTTACCTCTTCACCGGAACGATTGCCTCGAATGTCAGTCTCGGGGATGAACGCATCAGCCGGGAACGTGTAGAGCGTGCCTTGCGTGAAGTAGGGGCTGACAAATTGCTGTCCCATCTGCCGCAAGGCTTCGACGAACCGGTAATTGAGAAAGGCAGCACATTGTCCGCCGGCCAGCGGCAGCTGATCTCCTTCGCCAGAGCGTTGTCGTTCGATCCGGCGATCCTGATTCTGGATGAAGCGACCTCCAACATCGATACCGAAACGGAGAGCATCATCCAGCAGGCGCTGGAGGTGCTGAAGAAGGGCCGGACCACATTCATCATTGCCCACCGGCTGTCCACCATCCGCAGCGCAGACCAGATTCTGGTGCTGCACCGGGGCGAGATTGTTGAACGGGGCAGCCATGATGAGCTGATGGCGCTGGGCGGACGTTACTTCCGCATGTATCAGCTTCAGCTGGGTGCCGGTGCCGGTAACGGTGCGGAGGCACCGGCCTCAGGCGCTGTCTCCTCTTCTACTTCCGCTGCCGGACTGCGTCCGTCACTGGAGCAGATTTAATCTTTGAGGATCAGCCAGCCTCTCTGCTGTTAACAAGCCCTCCTGATGCTGTAGAAGCTTCAGGGGGTTCTTTCGCTTGAGTTCAGAACATTTGTTCCGTATAATGGAAAGCAATACATACGGATGGGGTGAAGGACTTGATGACCTATAGTCTGAGCAAGCGGCAAGCCCGGCTGTTCCTGCTGCGTCACCAGCGGCTGGTCACGGGAGGACTGAAGGAGGGCAAGATGAGCATCCACGAGTTCGTCCGCCACGTGGGCTGTATCCAATATGATCCGCTCAGCATCGCCGGACATAATCATGAGCTTGTGCTACAGGCCAGACTCCCGGGATTCCGGCCGGAAATGGCCACGGAGCTGCTCTATAAGGACAGGCTGCTGATTGACGGCTGGGACAAGAATATGTCGATCTACTGCACAGAGGACTGGCCTTATTTCCAGAGGCGCAGAGAAGCCGCCGCCAGGCATCAGGACAATGAAGCTATGGCTGCCATGGTCACCCATGTCCGTGAGGAGCTGAACTCGCGGGGTCCGCTCTCTTCGCTCGATCTGGAGAGCAAAGAGAAGATCGACTGGTCCTGGGCTCCGGCGAGACTATCCCGGGCAGCGATGGAGAGCATGTATTTCTGGGGAGAGCTCTCTATTCACCACCGGGTGCATACCCGCCGTTATTATGATTATACGGCTAAGCTGCTGCCGGCCGGACTGCTCAGTGCAAGCGATCCGAATGTAACTATGGATCAGCACCATGACTGGTATGTACTGAGACGGATCGGCAGCATCGGTCTGCAATGGAACAAATCTGGGGACGGCTGGCTCGGAATCTCCGGCCTGAAGAGCAAGGAGCGGACAGCAGCCGTGCAGCGCCTGCTGCTAAGCGATAAGCTCCGCGAGGTACGGGTCGAGGGCATCAAGCTTCCGCTGTATATGCGGACAATAGATGCTCCCGAGCTGGAAGCGGTACTGCAGCTGGAAGACGCCGCTGATACAGGCACTGGCACACAAGAGATTACATTCGCAGCGGCGCTGGCTCCGCTCGACAACCTGCTGTGGGACAGAGAGCTGATCCGCCAGCTGTTTGGCTTCCATTACCGCTGGGAGGTATACAAGCCGGTGCTTGAGCGGGAATACGGTTACTATGTACTTCCCCTTCTATATGGCGACCGCTTTATCGCCCGGCTTGAACCGGTGATGGATAAGAAGAGCGGAATTCTTACCATTGTCCGCTGGTGGTGGGAAACCGGAGAATCGCTTGTTCCGGGCATGCTTCCCGCGCTCGTCAAGGCTCTTACTTCACTTGCCCGATCAACCGGAGCATCCGGTATCCGGTTTGCGCCGGAAACTGTCCAGTCCTGCGGGCTGCAGGAGCTGGAATCCGCGCTGTCCTCTCCACAATAACATCACAACGTAAAGAGACTCCTCTTATCCGCAGGGTTTATCTGCGTAAAGAGTGAGTCTCTTTGGTATGAACTGATAGAATGGCGTTACTTGATATGCTCTTCTTCAAGCCCCAGCTTGCTATACATCTCTGTACAATAGCCCTGCAGCTTAATCTCCAGTCTGCTTGCCTTGTTCTTAAACCGCTTCAATTCGCGGATCATATGGGCCCGTCCCGCCGGAGTGAACGTCTCCTGAATCCGTTCCTTGAAATAATCATGGACAATGTGGTTGCGTTCTTTCCATACTGCCTGAAGCTGGCTCGTTTCTTCCTCCGAGAATGGAAAGTGATGCTGGATTTCTTTGATGAGCTGGCCGAGTGAATTGCTAAGCTTGCGTTGATACAATTCTGATATCTCTGCATCGGTTGGCGTTTTGCCCTGTGACAGCTTGGTCAGCAGCAGCAGATTGGTCAATTGCTGCTCCAGCGCCTGGCAATAATAAACGGCCAGCCCGAAATAAGCAAATAGCTCTTTGGATTGTTCACTCTCCGGTACTTGTGTATCCTTCATCTTTCCTCCCGTTCCTGATCTGTTTATTAGCTCATGTTATTTTGTTATAGTCCATGCGGCCGGAGCGGTAAATGTAGAATCCGGTCAGCAATATTATGTATACGAGCGCGTGGGCATAGGCGCCAAGCAGGGTCGGCACCGGCAGCGTATCCGCATTCATCATTGCATCCATCACCGGAAATACGGGCGGCAGCAGCACCGGGACAACGGGTCCGGGCACCAGCTCAGCAACCTTGCTGGCGCTGATGGACAAAATGATGGTGATCAGCATCAAGCCGGCGGCGTAGCTGGTTCTGGACACCCACGAGGACTGCAGGTACAGGGAGACCGCAATACCCAACATCCCAAGTAGAGCATGTCCGGTAAAAGCAAGCAGGATCCGGTCCAGCCCGGCCGGTTCATTGAAACTCCCGGTCAACACCGGATAGATGACAATGAAGAGGTCCAGCAGCAGGGTGAGCAGACCCAATGTAAGTATACCGCCGATACTGTAGCGGCGGGCACTGCGGAGCTGGACGATAACCACCTGCTTCTGTACCGCATGCTCATGATTCAGAAAGCTTAACCCCAGCCAGCAGCAGGCTACAAATAGAAAGACTGCCGTAGCGGAGTAGCTGTTCATTACAGGATTAGGCTTATAGGAATACAAAATTAACACGGCTATAATAATGCCGGCAACCGGACCGAAATACCGCTGGGAGACACTGTAGCTGCGCAAAAAATATCCGATGAGAGCCTTCACCCGCGTCCACTCCCGTTCTCTTCCTTCGGGTCCATCCACTCTGTTATACCGCTTAAGCCCCCGAGACGTTCAACCGAAACAATTGAACCTCCTGCGGCAAGAATCTGCTGCAGGCAAGTATCCGACATCTTCTGCTCTACAGTCAATCCTGTACAGGCTGCACCTGCAGAATCCGGCACTTGCAGCATATGGAGCACACCAGGCAACGCCATTACCGCTTGTTGTTCCACTGGCGGAAGGTCTGTGTAGACGATATGTACTGACGGCACCGTCCGCAGGTTCTCTGCTCCATGGATTGTCCGGATAATCCGCCCTTCCTGCAGCACATACACGGCATCCGCCAGAGCTTCTACGGTCTGGGGCTCGTGCACGGAGAAGACCAGTGCCGTCCCTTCCGACTTCAGCTCCTGCAGCAGTTCGGTCAGCGTATGCTGCGCCGGAAGATCCAGCCCGGACATAGGCTCGTCCAGCAGCAGAAGCTGCGGACGGATCAGCAGGCTCTGGATCAGATTGACCTTCTGCAGCATGCCCTTGGAGAAGCCTACCAAAGGGTGGCTGCGGGACGCTCCCAGCTTAAAGATATCCAGAAGTTCGCTCACCCGCGATACCGCTGCCGCCCGGGAGAGCCCGGCAATACAGCCCATGTCGTGCAGATAATCTTCTGCTGTTAATTTCAGTCCCGGAAACGCTTCGGGCGCATAACCCGTAGTCAGCCCTTGACGGCCGTATGTAAGTTCACCGGAGGACAGCCTCAGCAGTCCCGCGAGAATGGAGAGCAGTGTACTCTTGCCGGAGCCGTTCCGGCCGATGAGCGCCGTGGCCGTGCCAGGGCGGACAATCATTGATATTTCATGAAGAACCGGGCGGCCTCCATACCGCTTGGCTCCCCGGGTGAGTGTAATAAGCGGCGGTGCATCCGCCGCATCTTCCGGCCTATTAATTCTGTCTGTACTCTGAAGGAACATCCGCTTAAAGCCTCCTTCAATTTACTTTAGGACACAGGCCGCATGGAATCACAGCCAAAGTTCTCTATTTACTACATTCGCCGGAAGTCTCCTTTTCTCCTGTTGGATTTCGCAGATTACTGAATATCGGATACAAAAAAGCCAGACAGGTGCAGAATGATTCCCGCACCTGTCTGGCCCCTGCTTTTATATAAGGAAGTGCTTAAATCTGTATTATGCGTATACCTCAACAGCTCCGCTTACCAGTCTGCAGGCCATTGCCGCACTGCGGCAGGCATCGATGCATTTCTGGCAGTGTATATGCTCATGTCTGCTGCTCGCATCCGCACAGCGCTCACAGATATCAGCACATAACCGGAGAATCTCCACCACGAACGGGCTCTGCCGCGTCATTGCCTGGATAGCGAAAGAACACATGTCAGCACATTCGCGGTCAAGCTGGATGGTCTCCCTTAGTGCTGCCAAATCATATTCTTTCAGGCTTGAGACATAGCTATAGTTACAGGCATCCATACATTTCATACAAGCATCAATGCATTCCTGATATTGAATTCGGGTCATAGCCTTAAACCTCCTGCAATTATTATAGGGTATGCCTATGTATTAACCTGCAAGAAAAGGAACGAACCAATCCCCCGGCTTCAGGGGAAGGTATTACAGGCTTCTTTTGACGGCAGCCGGTCTTGCCAGCAGACGTTTCTCCAACCGCAGAAGTTCCGTGCGCAGTTCGCTGGAGGAGAAATGTTCACCAATAAATACGGCAACATCAGGCACTTCGCCCTGGGGGGTGATTTTCATGAAATCCGCTTCCCGGTATGCATACTGAAACAGAAACCGGCTGGAGGTATCGTTAAAGGATACAATTCCCTTAGCCCGGTACACATCACGCGGCAAGTCCTTAACAAACCGTTCGAAGGCCTCGCTGTTCACGGAATTCTTGAAATAATGCGTGTACGCCATCACATGATCATGCGAAGCATGCATCTGCCTGGCATCTCCATCCTGTTCACTATGCTCATTCTCTTCTGTTACACCACGTTCTTCCGAATAGACTCCACCGATATTGCCGAGCAGGGCATCCGGCTCCAGCTCACAGCGTACAGCGGGCATTATCTCTGCATACGCATTCCATTTGCGCAGCACAACCGTGATCTCTTCAGCCTCTTCTGCACTGATCCGGTCTGTCTTATTCAGAATAAGCACGGATGCGCAGCGGATCTGCTCCTGCATGAGGCGGTAGGTAGCCCCCTGCTGGGAACGGTACAGCTCCAGGAGATGGGCGGCATCGACCACAGTAATCAGGCCTTTAAGCTCCACCTGCTGATACAGTGAAGTTTCAGTAACTGCATCGACAATCTCCAGCGGATTAGCTGCGCCTGTCGCTTCAATGACGACTACATCCGGTGATTCTTTTTTGACCAGAGTGGTCAGTTCTGTACTTAAATCTCCCCTGCTTGTGCAGCAGATACACCCGCCCAGCATCTCGGCCATCGGCACAGACTGCTCTACCAGCAGACCATCCAGATTAACCTCGCCAAGCTCGTTCATGATGACCGCCGGCCGGAGCCCTTGCGTCTTCCAGTGCTCCAGCAGCCGCTGCAGTAATGTAGTCTTGCCGCTGCCGAGAAATCCCGACAATATATAAACTGGTAATGACTGTTCCAAGTTCAATCGCTCCCCGCAAAAATCAGTTATGGTAGCGAGTGTACTACAATGACCGCCTCTGTGCAAGACACAGGCCCCTTCCGGCGCTTCTGCCTGTCCGGCACGAACTTGTCTTTGCTTCCTTCATCCCCTATCATGGGGGTTATAAAGCGTTCATTACAGACAAAAGGAGCTGGTTCGCATGACATCCGTAGAAGAACACCGGCGTGAAGCCCCCGATTCAGTAGCTTGTTATATCATTACGGTCTCGGACACCCGGACCCTGGAGACGGACACCGGCGGGCCGCTGATCCAGAATATGCTGGAGGAAGCGGGCTACACTGTTACCGGCCGCACGATCGTCAAGGATGATTATGAGGATATCCGTGAACTGGTCTACAAAAGCTCCGTCCATTCCGGCATTGAAGCCGTACTGCTGACTGGAGGGACAGGCATTTCACCCCGCGATACGACTTATGAGGCGGTTGCTTCACTGCTTGACAAATCGCTTCCGGGTTTCGGGGAGATTTTCCGGCTGCTTAGCTTCACGGAAGATATCGGCTCTGCCGCCATGCTTAGCCGGGCTATTGCCGGCACGATCGGCAGTACGGCAGTATTCTCGATGCCCGGCTCCACCGGTGCAATCAGGCTTGCCATGGAACGGCTGATCCTTCCCGAACTGCGCCATGTCATGCGTGAAATCTACAAACGTTCCTGATCTAGTGTACCGGATAGTCGTACGCCCATTTATCGGGAATATGGACAAATGAACAAGCAGGCCCTTGTACAGCGCGTATACTGGCATAAGTCCAATCGCGAAAAGCTGAATGTAATGAGAAATTGTCCAAAATGCCCTGTTCAAACGGTTACAGACCCTACAGAGGTCGTATATGAAGATTACTATCACCCCCAGGTAGTCCAGCTAGTCCACCATGTTGAAGTGGTCCGGCGCCATGTGTTCCGGTCCCGCAGCATATCTACACTTATTCCGTCCGGGATGAAATGTGCGGTATTTCCGGAATTAGCACGGCAGAAGAAGATAGAACTCCCTCCCCGCTTATACTTTACCGTTAACAGCAGAAGGCAGACCTGCCAACCGCGTCTCTAATGAGGCGCGCGCTGGCAGGTTTGCCTTTTTTGAGCTGCCCTCAAATGACATTGACAACTTCTGGAGTTGTAATTATACTATTGAACACTTTACGCGAAAGTGGTTTTTGATTAACCATATGGTTAACCGGAAAGGAAAGAGATGAGCTCACTCCAACGATTGCAACGCAAGATCAAAACCGTTGTCTGCCCCTATCACGAAATGCTGTGCAGCCTGCATGTGCTCCATCAGCCGGAGCATCACCCCAAACGCCTGCACTGGGCTAAGGAACTGTTAAGCAGAATGTCCCCTTCCCTTGTGGAGGGAATACAGGCGATCGGGAGGCTGTCCGACAGCTGGACGGGCCTCACGCTTATGGACCGCCTTGGCTCTTTCTCCTCCAGCCAGGAAGGCATCCGGGTGCTTAAGGCGCTGCCGGACACTGAGCTTATTCATGTGATGCTGAACGGCAGGATATCACTGGGTACGATTCTGGAATGGCAGCATGGACTGCCGCCGGGGCACGGCAAACCTGTAACTCCGCCGGATGAACCTGCCCGCTACCTGCTGCAGCATCTGGAGTCTGTACGCAACCTGCTGATCACCACCCTGGAGGATTACGAACAGGAATACTTCCGCAAGGAGTGGGAGTATATTCAGCCTTGGATCCATACCGCAGCGGCACAGTTTCAGGAAGCAGCCTCACGCTCTGCGGAGAAAGCGCTGAATTCGCTGCATCCCCGGCTGCAGGCCGCCGATGGGACCATTACTGCACAGAAAGCGTTCACCTATCATTTTGAATATGAACAATTGCAGGAGATCTTTGTGCTATCCTCCACCTTCATTTTCCCCCATCTGCTGATCGATTGGACCGGGGACAAGGGAAGGCTTATGCTGCCGCTTGCTGTTGATATTCCCGGGCTGGCCTTCAATGACGCGCCGCCGGAAGATCTGCTGCGCCAGTTCAGGGGGCTCGGCGATGCAACGCGCCTGCGCATGCTTAAGCTGCTCTGGCAGGCTCCGCACTGCACGAAGCAGCTCGCTCCGGTGCTTGGCATCTCGGAGGCTGCCGTATCGAAGCAGCTTAAGCTGCTCAGCGAAGCCGGACTCGTCACTTCGGAGCGCAAGGGAAATTATTTGTTTTACTCCAGCAGCAAGGAGGCGTTTGACAGCCTGATTGTTCTTCAGCGGCAGTATTTTGAACAATGAGTCTGATTCCTGAGTAAGGAGATGTCCGCCCGTGTGGCAAACCGCCATTGCAACCGCTGTAAGAAACCAGAGGTCCAACCTCAGAGCGTTTCCCTGGAATTTCACCCTGGGTCACATTATTGAAGGAGCCTATCTCGTCCTGGTCGCCTATTTCTCGTATGTTTATTTGATTCAAGGGGATTTGGATGACAAATTCGCCCTTTATACCGGAACAAATAACTATCTCGCATTTGCCATCATCGGCGGCACTTTGAATATTTTTTGCGTCAGCATGATGATGAATGTCTCCAGGTCACTAATCACCGAATGGAGGGAAGGCACTCTTGAGGCGCTGCTGCTCTCTCCTTCCAGCAGGAACGGCTATTTCCTCGGAACGGCCGTGCAGCAATTTTACCGCAGCGGGTTAATCCTGGCGGCTGTTCTCGCTTTCGGCATTCTGGCCGGCTTGCGGCTTCCAGCTCCCCATCTGCTGTCTGTGTTGGCCGGAGCCTTCCTCTTTATCCTGTCTACCTATGCAATGGCACTGGTGATGGGCAGTGTGATGCTGCTTACACGTGATACATACATCGTGCAGAATACGTTGTTCACCGTAATGACCCTGCTCTGCGGCTTCCAGTTCCCGCGCCAGTATCTGCCAAGATTCCTGAAGATGGCGGCGGAGGTCTTCCCGCTTACCACTTCGCTCCAGCTATTGCGCGGTGCACTGCTGACCGGGGAGACGGTATCTTTGACGGACCTCCTGCCTGCACTGCTGCTTAGTCTGGTCTATATTACTGTAGGGTTATGGTGCATCTCCAGGGTGGAACGACGTTTATTCGAGCAATTCTAAATAAGGGAGGATGATGTCCAAGTGATCCGCATGAATGAGGTTACCAAAATCTATCAGACCAAAAACAGGCTTGGCCTGTTCCGCTCTGAAATTAAGCTTCATACCGCTGTCAAGGCACTGTCGCTAACCATTGAACCGGGTGAGGTTGTCGGACTGCTCGGCCTGAACGGAGCAGGCAAAACCACAACCATCCGCATGCTCTCCACCTTGCTCGATCCGACTTCGGGGAGTATAGAGGTGGATGGCCTCTCTATGGATGATAATCGGAAAGCTATCCAATCGAAGGTGAACATGATTCCCGGCGGTGAACGGATGCTGTACTGGCGGCTAACCGGCAGGGAGAACCTGGAGTATTTCGGCAGGCTGTATGGACTCAGCAGCCTGGCAATCCGCCGGGAAAGCAGCAGGCTGCTGGAGGAGGTCGGACTGGCTGAAGCGGCTGACCAGCCGGTCGAGCAGTACTCCAAAGGGATGAAGCAGCGGCTGCAGATTGCCCGCGGATTAATCAATGATCCGGCTTACTTATTCTTAGATGAACCTACACTGGGGCTGGATGCACCCATTGCACGGCAGCTGCGCGGAACGGTACGGAAGCTCGCCAAGGAACAAGGCAAAGGCATTCTGCTGACCAGCCATTATCTGCAGGAGGTTGAAGAGCTGTGTGACCGGGTGTATATCCTGCGCCGCGGCGAGCTGCTGCTCTGCGACAAACCGGAGGCTATCGTCTCGCAGATTGCCGGTTCGCAGACCGCGCATCTGGATGTAAGCGGATGGGACGAGTGCCTCCGGCCGTTGCTGCTTGCCCATCTGGGAGCACTGGGTCATCCGGCGAAGCTAGCGGGCGGGCAACACGCTGCCGGACTAATCTCTTCCAGCCCGGAAGAAGCCTATAGAATTTCTGTACAAACTCCCCAAGCGGACAGGCTCATTACAGAGCTGCTTCCCTGGGTGAGTGATCACGGTCTGCACATCCACAGCTTTTCCTGCGAAAAGCCCACCTTGGAGGATGCTATTATACTCCTCTCCGAAGAGCGGGCCTCATGAGACCCGGCGGCCTATGGATGACAATTGCCGCTGAACTTAAGAAGCAGCACAGAAACCGCCGGAAGGGACGGGCTACCTTCTTCTCCCTGCTCTTCTGGCCTATCATCAGCTTCTTGACCTCTTATTACACGATGAAGCCCTACCGGACCGGGGAAGGCTCTGTGTTATCACGGATCATCCCGGACGAACGTATCCCGTTGTTTTTGCTGAGCGGCTACTTAGTATTCCAGCTGTTCTGGACGGTGGTGGAAGCGGCCTGGATTTTTGAGCAGGAACGCAAGGACGGTACTGTTGAGACCGTCTTCCTCACTCCGGCATCCAAAATAGCCTTCCTGTATGGACGCTCCCTCTATTCCTTATTGCATGGAATATGGATGTTCGCGGCCTTCTCCATTCTGACGTTTGTGTTTGTTTCAGATACCGCTTCAGTTAATTGGACGGCGCTAACCCTTGCTCTGCTGCTGATTATAATTGCCGCTATCATCTGGGGGGCAATGCTGAGCGCGGTGTCGCTGTTCTCCCGGGAATCCTCATTTCTCTATTATATTTTTCAGACTCCTATGGAGCTGTTCGGGGGAGTCCGTATTCCTCCAGCCGTCTTCCCGGCCTGGGCAACGGGGCTGTCCGCCCTGTTCCCCGTGACATACAGTCTGATCCTTGTACGCGGAGCATTGTACGGCACTACCGGCCGGACCTGGTGGCTGGCGCTGACCGTTCTGGTGGCGGGCAGTCTTCTGCTTGCCGGATGCACCCGGTATATCCTGTACCGCGCTGAGCGCCATGCCCGCCTGAAGGGTAACTGGAGCATGTTCTAGACAAGATCCCCCCGCAAAGGGGGGCTTTAACTTCGAGGATGATCCAGGAACTTTACGGGGATCCCCAAACATAATAAGTCTTCACTTTCCGGTAGAAACGGCTACGCGTCATTAAGAGGGTAGCCGTTTTCACCGAGTAATATAAGGAATCGGCTTCTGAGGAGGAATGAGATTCCGCTACTTGGCCAAATCTGCAGGAATTTGGGATCATCCTGACTGAGATTCCCTTAAGCGTCTTGAAATGCCTCATTTCAAGCTCTTTAGAACAAGTTAAAGGATTCTCAGTCCGCTTCAACATCTAAGACCTTACAGGGAAATCGGACGGGAATCCGAATATTGACCTGAGCCATAGCTCGATAACCGCCTTTTGACCAAATTCAACATAGCCATTTCAAAAAACTGAGCCCTGACCGAATGGTTATCACGCAATGAATCCAGCAGTGTAGGTATGTATTCTCCGCCCCTCAGCGTATTGGTGGAATCGCTTTTGGGAGCACAGCCGAATTGCATGACCTTGTAGCCTGCCACCCAACAGCGCAGTACTGATATTGGAAGTGATTGTCGACTTGCCGATTCCTCCTTTGCCGTAAATTGCGATCTGCTTCAACTTCTTAGTCATGTCCGACACTCCTTTGATGTAATATGCAATCATTCACTGCAGAATAGCACCCCTGCCTGAGCGGAGAAAATGCTCCAGACGCTTCAGCGCCTGTTCAATCGGAGCCTCGACCGCCATAGCCTGAATTCCCCGCTCGTAGAGCAGCGCTCTCGCTCCCGGTCCAATGTGGCTGACCAGGACAAACTGCAGTCTGCAAGGAGGGCGGCGGTATTCTGCATCGAATGCGTGTCATGGCCTGCTGCTTCCGCTTGCCGGTCATAACTCCGGTCCTCTATAATGCTGTAACTTCCCTCCGGCTCCATCCTATAGATCAGGAACCGGTCACATCGCCCAAAATGCTGATTGATGTGGATGCCGTCCACACTTCCGATAGCAATCTTCCACGTCACTCCCATCTCCTCCTATTCTGCGATACACAAAGAGGCCAAACCGCTCACCTCCCAGGTGTATGGTTTGACCTCCGGATTGTGGTCCAGTCGGCCCAATCTCAGCAGATGCTGCGCTATACTCTTGGTGTATGCTTCCTGCTTAAGGCTGTTATGCAGTCATTGCTTTGTTGTGAACTTGTTCACATAGGTGTATAAAAGAAAAGGCCGGCACCCCACCCGCTTACGGATGTTGAGACCGGCATGCGGTGAACCGCTCGGCTAATTAAACAAATACCAATTGAATTACTTTGTATTAAAATACCTAACCGCTGCCTAAAAATTAATCCCCTGAATGGTGAATATTGTGTGATCTTTTAATGGGCGTGTGTACCCAGGTGCTCCAGAAGTCCGCTAAACAGGTCCTTTACCTTCTTCGAATACTTCCCCTTCTCTTTGCCCATGGAGGTATACACCAGAGAAGTATTATCCTTGTTATAGACCTCTGTTCTCGCCCCGGACGTCTCCGCCAGCTCTATACCGCCGTACCAATCCGTAATCCGGCTCACCCGCTCAGGGCGGCTGGTGAATACATGCAGCGTGATATTCTGCGCGGGCTGGTTGTTGATCAGGTACTGATAGCTTGTATTTCCGCGGTTGTCTTCGGTGAACTTCTCATCGGTCAGCGCAAGCTGTTCAATGGCAAAAGCCCGCCGCATCGCCTTGCGGAACCGGCCGTCCAGCCCTTTTCCCTGCGAGTAAGCCAGCATTGACCCGTCCTGATACGCTTGCATCGTATAGCTTCCCGCTTCCTTCTTGTTCTGCTCCCCGGAGCAGCCTGCGAGCAGTGTGCCTGCAGTCAATACCGCAGCCAGCATACCTGCTAATCGGCGCTTCATAACTATTCCCCCTTCACAAACACTCAGATTCTTCCTGTTGGGTATAGGATGGCTGAGTACGTGAAAAGTATGCAAAGAGCCGATTGTCTTACCGCAAATTGCTGGAATGATTCCGTGCACCGGGAGATTAACGTACTGGCGGGTCCGTATGCACATCGGTATCAGGAGCTGAAGCAGCCCACCGTGTGAAGGTTACCTGAAATCCCGGCCGGGTTGGAGCACACAGGAAGGGTCCTGCCTGCTTACCGGTCACATTCGGAAAACGGGCGACCCGGATCGTCCTCCAGGGATGATTCTCCGTTCTGGCTCTGAGGATTACGGCATCCTTCATCCGCGAAGCCCGGAGGGTGATCACCTCACCCGTCCATTCCGGAACAGGTGACAGCGACCAGTCGGAGTAGCCATCGGTCACAACGGCGCCCACATGCGGAATACCATCATTCAGCTCAATACCGGCTTTGATCCAGACTTCCTCACTATACCACAGCATAATGCCTGCCTGATCATACAGCTCTGTGAACCCGTCCAGCGAAAAGCTGACCTCTATAGCTTCCGCATCCCCCCAGGGTGCGAGCAAGGCGTGCCCATTGTCATGCTGGAAGCCGTACATCGTTTTTTGCCAATAATCACTGCCTTCTGCAGCTTCCGCCACAAGTGCTCCTGCTACAACTCTGCTGGACACCGGTTCGTTACTCCATGCTCCATCCTGCCACGCTACTATTCTCATTACAGGCTCACCTCTTCTTTCCGTTTTTTCATCATACTGTTGATCTGCTCAGAGCTTAGAATCATAACAATAATATACCCGATCATCACCAGCGGAAGAATCATAAAGCTGCTGCGCGCTGCCACCCAGCCCAGAAGCGGGGGCAGAAAAGCTCCACCGGTATAGGCCAGAGCCATCTGATAGCCCATAATCTTCTGGGAGTTCGCTTGTCCGAACCGGGCTGGTGTCTCATGCAGCATACAGGGAAAGATCGGTGCCGAGCCCAATCCAATCAGGATAAATGCAACCAGTGAAAAGACCGCCGGAAGCGGTAAAGCCAGCACCAGCGCACCCAGCATGGATATAACCAGACCGCCGCGGATGAGCTCCTTGTTGCTGAACCGGAAGGTAATAAACCCGGTAAGCAGCCGCCCGGCCGTAATTCCGCCGTAATACAATGACACCCAGCCAGCAGCAGTTGCTGCTGAGACACCCTTGACATTAACCAGATAGCTGCTGCCCCAGAGTCCTACCGTGGCTTCCACTCCACAATAGAACAGGAAGGTAATCATCGCCAGCTTCACGCCTTTGATCCGCAGCACATTGCCGGAAGCAGCCTCCGCTGCCATTACCGTCTCTGGCTCATTCCTGACGTTCTCAGCCTGCGGACTGCCGCTCTTGCCTGCCCTTTTCCATAGCGGCAGACTGATGAACAGCAGCACCACAAGCGCAAACTGGATCATGCTGACAGTAAAGTATCCCGTTCTCCAGGAATCGCCGCCTGCGATATAACGCGACATAATGATCGGTCCGAGCATTGCCCCGATGCCCCAGAAGCAGTGCAGCCAGCTCATATGATGCGCCTTATAGTGGGTAGCCACATAATTGTTCAGCCCTGTATCGATAGAACCGGCACCCAGCCCCAGCGGCAAGGCCAGCACAGCCAGCCAAACTACGGAAGAAGAGTAAGAGAAGCCGAGCAAGCCCAGAGCCGTCACAGCCACGCTGATAAAAGTAACCATCCCCGTACCCAGCCGTTTCAGCACGGCACTGCTGGCTAAACTAGAAATAATCGTCCCCGCAACTACAATCATGGAGAGCAGTCCCGCTGTCTCAACCGGCGCCCCATAATCCAGCCTCATGATCGGCCAGGCCGCTCCCAGCATGGAGTCCGGCAGACCTAAGCTGATAAATGCCATATAAATAATGATCAAGAATACCGTTGCCATCTCTTCCCCGCCTAACCTTCTATTTTCGTTAAATACAGTCTTTGTTCCAAAGTGCCCAGCGTCTGCACAATCATGCCCTGAATATAGTCAGCAGCGAAATCGTCTGACATTCTCACCCTTGGAATTGCAGGATAAGGCAGCGAGGCGCTGCATTTCTTCTCCACGGATAGAAGATGCTCTTCCTTCAGGAAGCTGCCGTACAGCACAACAACATCCGGATTCAGCACACTGCTGACAGCAGCCGCCAGCTTGGCAATTGCATCCGTAAGTGCCTCAAAAGAAGCAATCAGTCCGCCATCTCCCCAGGCAATGCCGAGCGGAATGTTGGCTACCTCTCCGGCGAAGCCGCGTTTCCCCTTATACAGCTTGCCTCCTATAAATATGCCGGCTCCCGGAGCGAAGCGGTCCGGAAAATACAAATAGACAACTGAAGCTGTCTCCTCCTTCATCCTTCTGCAATAGCCAATCACGGCAGCGTTGACATCGTTCTCGATCACTACAGGTTTGCCGTACCGCTGCCGGAAATGCTCTGCCACCGGAACACCGCGCAAGGCTTTGTAATCGGATACAACCATTAGGCCTTCTACTTCCGCACCAGGCAGGCCCAGCCCGATAGCCTGTATCAGGGGGTACATCTGCAGCGAGCTGTCAATCACCGCTTCAAAGGCCGCCAGATCGACGCCTGAGACCGCTGTATTATCCTCAAACAGTGTACGTCCGGTCAGCGTAACAACCGTTCTGTGAATGTAGATTACATCCTGCTCTTCATGCGTGAACAGAATCAGCGCCAGGGCATACTCGTCATTGTATATGTATTGCTGTGCAGGTCTCCCTCCGCTGGAGGACACCTGTGCTCCAGCCAGCACCTCATTCTGCGCTTCCAATAGCTGCAGCACAGTGCCCACTGTAACGACACTAAGGCCGCTAACTCCGGCAATCTGCCGTTTGGTTGCCTGCCCGTGTTCCTTCAGCACCTGCCGCACCAGGTTCATATTCACTTCGCGAATGACTAACGCATTGCCGCCAATCTTCTGCATCTGCTTTCACCTCGTTATAATAATACTTTAATAAAGTATTTTAATAAATGGTTATTTTGAAAAAAATTATTGAAATGTTGAAATAGCCCGGCAGAGAATCTCTGCCGGGCGGATAGGAACGATTGCTAATTATAGTGGTGCTTAGGTTAAGCCTTACAAATCAGGATGCTCATGTTTCGCTTTGAGACGGCTCCAGCGGCGCTGTACCTCATTCTCGAAGCTGCGCAGCGCAGGCTCGTTCTCCGGCTTCAGCAGATGGCGGGTTTTGCCCATAGTCTTCAGCCAGGCGGAGACTTCGATCCGTTTCTCCTTGTCTTCCGGGTTATACGTAATGTTGGTCATGCCCTGCTCTACTTCATAGAGCGGGAAGAAGCAGGACTCAACAGCCAGGGAGACGATATCTGTTCCGTCTTTGTCTTCACTCATCCAGTTGAGCGGGCAGGCGATCAGGATCTTGCCGTAGACGAGACCTTCATTCTGAGCATACCACTGAGCCTTCGCAGCCTTCTTCAGCAGATCCTGAGGATAAGCTTCACAGCCGGTGAAGACATAAGGAATATTGGTCGCAGCCATAATCTGCGCAGTATCCTTATGCTGGGTCAGCTTGCCCTGCTGGGTTTTGCCGATGCTCGAAGTTGAAGTACGGTGTCCAAGCGGTGTGGAATAAGACTGCTGTGCACCTGTATTCATATAGCCTTCGTTATCGTATTCCACGATGATCATCTTGTGGCCGCGCAGTGCAGCGCCGATCGCCGGACCCATACCAATGTCCATACCACCGTCACCTGTCACCATAACGAAGGTGAAGTCATCCTGCAGCCCCAGGCCGTCCAGCTCGCCGCGGCGTTTGCGTTCCCAGAACATTTCGACCACGCCGGACAGCGTAGCTGCACCGTTCTGGAAGAGATTGTGGATGAACGTTGATTTATGTGACGAATAAGGATAGCCGGTAGTTGTAACCATGGCACAGCCGGTGTGATACAGCGCTACGATATCCCCTTCAATCCCTTTGAAGAACAGCTCAAGGCCTGAGAAAATACCACAGCCCGGACATGCGCCATGTCCCGGAGACAAGCGTCTTGGCTTCTTCATCAGGGAGCGGATCGGCGGAATCTTCACGGCCAGCTTACCAGTTTCTTCATTCTTATTCACCGTAATCAGGCCGGTCTTCAACAGATCAAAGTTCATCGGCTTCAGCAGACGCTTCGGCGCATTCTCCGGCGCTCCCGGATTGTGGCCGTAGTAATCAAACGGCACTTCTACGCGGTCTGCTACCACTGCATCCATTGCGAGCTGGAAGAAATGATGGCCGTCTTCAGCATAGAAGTCTTTACCGCCCAGTCCGTAGATGCGGCTGATTACCTTAGTGGTCGTGTTGCCATATGTGAACAGTGCAGCCTTGATTTCGTTAACCATGTTGCCGCCGTGGCCGCCGACGGAATCCGCACGGTCACCAACAGTGATGGCTTTGACGTTCTTCAGCGCTTCAGCAATCTGCTTCTGCGGGAACGGGCGGATCATGTTCGGGGAGATGGCACCCGCTTTGATTCCTTGCAGACGCAGCTGGTCGACCACATCCTTGATAATCTCCGAAGCGGAGTTCATCAGGAATACGGCCACATCGGCATCCTCCATCCGGTACTGCTCGATCATCGGATAATGCCGGCCTGTCAGTACAGCGAATTCCGCTGCGATCTCTTCAAACACTTCACCGGCATTGTACATGGCTACCGACTGCTGATAACGGTTGTTGATATAATCCGGTTCATTCATATAAGGACCTACAGTAACAGGGTTATTGCGGTCCAGCGTATCGGTGAAGCCAACTGGCGGCTGCTCGCCTACGAACTTGTGAACATCCTCGCGGTGGGCAAAAGCCTGCACACGGCGCTTCTGGTGGGAAGTGAAATAACCGTCAGAAGCAACCATTACCGGAAGCCGGACCTTGGCATGCTCCGCAAGCTTCAATGCCATCAGGTTCATGTCGTAGACGGACTGCGGATCACGGCACATCAGGATCGGCCAGCCGGTGTTCAGGGCGAAATACAAATCGGAATGGTCACCGTGAATATTCAGCGGACCCGAGATCGAACGGCAGATCAGGTTCATGACCATAGGCATCCGCGTACCTGCTTGTACAGGCAGCTGCTCCAGCATGAACATATACCCTTGCGCACTGGTAGCATTGAACACGCGGCCGCCTGCTGTGGAAGCGCCGTAACAGATCCCGGCGGAGCTGTGCTCACCATCGGAAGGCACCAGCATAATATCATGCTGTCCGCTGGCTTTCATGGTATCGAGGAACTGGGCAACCTCCGTCGACGGGGAGATCGGGAAATAACCCATGACATGGTAGTTAATCTGATGGGCGGCATAAGCAGCCATTTCATTGCCGGATTCATATAGGAATTTCTGCTCCACTTTGGCGGAGCCTACTTCTTTTTCATAATCAATAGCCACAATTCATTCCACCTTTCTTCCGAAATTTAGACTTGAGTAACCAGATCAAACGTATGCTTCACGGTATGGCTGTCCGCATAGCCTTCCTTCTCCCGGGTGCTGGAGAGCGCCGAGGTCGGGCAGGCGCCGATGCATTTCAGGCAGCCTTTGCAGTATTGATAGTCAATGCCGAGCAGGAACATCTGCGAACGGCCCTTGCGGTCCAGCCGCTCTTCCCAGACGAAGCATTGATCCGGACATACCGTGTCACACTGTGCGCAATTGATACAGGACTCATTCTCATAGACCGGAAGCATACCGGAACGGGAGATGCTGAGGTTCTTCAGGAAACTGCCGCCCGGGTTCGTGATGGTGCCGCCTATCGGCTGAGTCTCGTAGCCGAGAGCGGAAATATCGGAGCGGACATACACCGGCATGCTGTCACCGGCAGCGAGCTCGAAATGCATGAATTTCACTTCATTATAACCACGGTCAAAGGTCGTAATGGCCGACTGGACCGCCTGCGGATATTTCTTGCCGAGCGATTTCTCAATAACGCCCTTCATAATATCGGTATCCAGGAACGGACAGAGCCGGAACAGCGCGCCTAGCATCGCCATATTCACGCGGTTCTTCTCTTTCAGTGCGATGCTGGTGGCATCGATTACTGCAATCGTACCGGCCTTCATCTTCAGCAGTTCTTTGAGTTCTTCCGGCGTCTTGGCCGAGTTCACAAGAACGGTACTGTGTTCATGAATTCCGCTGGTTACGTTAACGGTCTTGGCAAGCGCTTCGTGAAAAACACCTACAACATGCGGACGCTCTACCGGGGAGGTATCACGGATATGAGTGTCCATATCGCAGAAACGGATATGAGCTTTAACCGCCGACCCCTTCTTCTCCGAACCATACGATGAAAAACTGACGCCATTGAGTCCTGCGCCGACTACACCCGCTTCCGCGAGCATTTTACCGGCAAGGTTCGCTCCCAGGCCCCCAATAGATTCGAGACGAATCTCAAAGAAGCCGAGCTCATTTACTTTTGGCAATTGTACCACCGACATAACCCCTTTCTTAGTGTCAAGAAGAATAACATCCTTTTGACTTTTTCAACGATTGTAACTTGAAATTGCAAGCCGCGAAGTGACATATCTTGCATTATCCACGCTTTGGGAATCACAATTCTTTATGGATTTCAATGGATTTCTTTATACGCGACAGCGCGGCGTTACTTCAATAGAAGGTAATCTGCCATAAAAACGACAAATTGTGAAAATTGTGTGTAATTCCGCGTTTTCCCAAGGATGATGTGGAACCAATGTCACCCTTAATTTAGCAATAAAATTAAAAATTAAGATGTTAAATTTGTCACAGATTTCATGATAAATGTCACAGTCGCCCATTATGAAAAAAGACGAAACCCGTGATCAGTGATCACCCGGATTTCGTCTTTGGATCATATCAAGAATAAAAACGCTTAGTAAGTCCACCAGTTGCCGGACATCACGATCATGGAGAACAGCTTGATGCTGTCTTCATAATAATCCTCTGCCGCACTGCCTGACGTATGGCTCCAGAGTGAATTCAGCCAGCTCTGGTTCCCTGATGAGGTCATTGCGCTTACGCCAAACGGTGCATAGAACGCACCGCTGTTGTAGCTGCCAAAGGTGGTTCCGTTCAGCTTGTAGCCGTCCTTGATGTTGCCCGGAGTACTGCTTACCTTGGTCTTGATCCAGCTGTTTAACTGATTCAGCTGTGACAAGGCGCGGTTATCACCTGTGAGCAAATAATCGGTGGTAATCCGCCACGGTGTACGGCATGAATTGTAGTTATAATGGCCGTCGTTGGCGTCCTCCAGGAAATTCGCTGCGGCCGGTTTATAGGTGCTACTGGAGTAGACTACGAAATCCGGCAGCAGACCAGTGGTAGAGCTATAACCGGTATAGAGGCTGTTAATAATCGTATAAGTCTTATCCGTTACATTCTGCCAGCGGGCATCCCCGGTAGCGGACTGGAAGGCCTTCAAATGGCTGAGCATGAAATCGGAAGGACGGGTTGCTGTATTGTATGAACCGCTGTTCGCCCAGTCCCCCAGTCGGATGGTCCACTGGGTCTGATTGATCTCATTATCCATGATTGCATTAATGATGCTGGTTGCTGCCTGCAAATAGTTAACTGTTCCCGTGCTTCCCCATTGTCTGTGAGCCAGCAGCAGCGAGTACGCAATATCCATATCACCGTCAGTTGCGGAATCCTCGCCTTCGATATTCTGGAAGCTGCTGTTCTGTTTCCAGGACATCAGATAAGGATTGATGGAGCTTGGATGTGCTGTGTAATAATTGTAGAGTCCGTTATAGTACGTCTGCGCATTGGTGTCGTAACCGGCCATCAGGACAGTGAACAGCATGCCGTAGCCATGCGCTTCGGAGACGGTCTCCCCGTCTGAATTATATTTGACATAATATTTGCCTGTCCCGGCCGGTTTGAGATAAGCGCCTTTCCAGGCATCCCATTTGGTCTTAACCGCATTATCCATAACCGTCTGCGTGACATTATTCGGTTTGATGGTTCCGGCCGTATAAGTCGTATGCTGCGGGAACGGTTTGTTCACTGCGGCGAAAGCGGACCCGGCAGGCAGGATAAAGAGCGCCAGACAAAGAAGCATCAGACTTTTCCAGTGCAGCTTGCGTTTCCCTTGCTTATTCATAACGCATTCACTCCTCATGATTTGGTGGATATGGCTTCGAATCCATTGCAATCACAAACGAACTGCCTTAGGAAAAGTTCACCCCCTCACATAGAGTATCCGCCCATCTGTCTGTCGAGCTAAAGTTAAAGCGCTTTAACTTTAGCTCCAAAAAATATCATTCCTGTAAAAATTGTATTTAAGAACATATTTAATATATTATTCCAGAGACTTCGTGTCAATGAGCATATGGTCCTGCGTATTACATGTCTATGAGGATATACGCAGGGGGCAGGGGTATGAGCCTGCCTGTCTTCCGCCCTTCTGCCCTCGCCCCGGCAAAAAGCCCTCCCGGTCGTGGATTATCCACCAACTGGGAGGGCTAAGTATTAATAAGTCTATGCCTCTGTTGCGATCAGGCTATTCCACATCCGGCATCATATGCTCCGCAATCAGCTGCTGCTTGCGGTTCCACAGCTGCTCGCTGAGATTCACGCGGAATACTTCAGGGTTCAGCTTACGCAGGTACTCCGGCCAGAACAAATCAAGCTGCTCCTGATGGTAGCGGCGGATCTCGTTCAGATCCGGCAGCTGATAGACCTGGAAGCCGTTCACCACAATCGGCTCCAGCATCGGCAGCGCCTCGTAGTGCTCCACATGTTTTCTCATATACGGATGCAGCGGATTGAACAGCTTGAGCCGGACACCGTTACGCGGCGCCTCTTCCCCGGAGAAGCTGATGTAATCCGCCAAAGCTTTGCCGTTCTGCCCGATAATGCGGTAAACGGCCTTTTTGCCGGGAGTCGATACCTTCTCGGGATTGGAGGAAATCTTGATTGTTGGAATCATCTCTCCGCTTGGAGATTCAATCTCGACCAGCTTGTAGACTCCGCCCAGAGAAGGCTGATCGGAAGCTGTAATCAGCTGGGTTCCAACCCCCCAAGTATCAATAGCCGCGCCTTGCGACTTCAAGTTCATGATCGTGTTCTCATCCAGGTCATTGGAGGCAACGATCTTCACATACTGCAAGCCGGCTTCATCAAGCATTTGCCGGGCTTTGCGGGACAGATAGGCCAAGTCACCGCTGTCGAGCCGGATGCCGTTCATCCGTTTGCCCTGCGCCTCCAGCTTCTTGGCAGTATTTATTGCATTCGGCACACCGCTGCGCAGGGTATCGAAGGTATCGACTAGCAGGGTAACGCCGTCCGGCATGACTCTGGCGTAAGCGTCGAAGGCTTCCTGTTCGCTCGGGAAGCTCTGCACCCAGGAATGGGCATGGGTGCCCTTCGTAGGAATGCCGAACATTTTGCCGGCCAGCATGTTGGAGGTCGCATGGAAGCCACCCACATACGCTGCCCGGGCTCCCCATACGGCCGCATCTGCTTCCTGCGCACGCCGCGTCCCGAATTCAAGCAGCGTATCATTCGGAGCCACCTGCTTGATCCGGGAGGCCTTGGTCGCAATCAGCGTCTGGTAGTTCATGAAGTTCAGGATGGCTGTCTCCACCAGCTGAGCCTCCATAATCGTGCCTTCCACGCGGATCAGCGGCTCATCCGGGAAGACAAGCGCGCCTTCCTTCATCGAATGAATGCTGCCCTGGAAATGGAACTGCAGCAGTTCCTCCAGAAACGCCGGGGCATAATTCTCCTCCTGCTCCGACAAGTAGCGGATATCATCCTCTGTAAACCGCAGTTCAGCGATATACTGGACGATCCTCTCCAGGCCTGCAAATACCGCGAACCCGTTGCCGAACGGCAGCTTGCGGAAATAAGCTTCAAACACAGCCCGGCGTTTGTGTGTGCCGTTAACCCAATGGGCGTACATCATATTAATCTGATATTTGTCTGTATGTAGAGCAAGTTCTCTCCTCAAGTCCTCATCTCCTAATAGTTGCACTGCTGTAGCGGGATCTGCAGTTGCTGTTGTGTTATATAATCCAAATTTTCCCTTCGTTCCTTACAGCTTTTGATATTATCTTCGTTCAATATTTTTATCTATGTGGAAGCGACCACCTTCGCTCCGAGGCTGCCCCGGAAATGTCCCAGCGCCCAAGTGTGGCCGTCCGGGTTGAAGCTGGCTACCGCATCCTCGTGAACAATAACGCTGAATCCCAGATTGTACGCATCTACTGCCGTATGCAGCACACAGATATCCGTACATACTCCGATCAGGTGCAGCTCGGTAATGCCGCGTTCACGCAGCTTCAGCGCCAGATCCGTGCCGCTAAAAGCGCTGTAACGGGTTTTGTCCATCCAATAGATGGCTTCGCGGTTCGCTTCGTATACGGCCTTCAGGCTGCCGTAGAGCTCACGCCCCTGACTGCCCCGCAGATTATGCGGCGGGAATAACTTACTCTCCGGATGATATGGATCATCTGCTTCATGCAAATCTACAGCCATCACAACATAATCCCCGCTCTGCACGAACTGTTCCGTGAGCTGGCTAACCCTTGGTGCAATGTCGATACCGGGCTGCCCAACCGGCAGACTTCCGTCAATGAAATCATTGGTGAAATCAATTACGATGAGTGCTCTCATAAGCAGACCGCCTCCTAAAAGTGTTGTGAGCTTAAGCTTTCCTGCAGCTTAGGTATAAATCGATAATAAAGGTTCATGGTCCGTGAACATATAGAGCTGTGCCGGACGCTGGGAGTATTGATTGGAGCTGAGCGGATTGCCCGCTTCATCACTTACTTCCTTTAATATACCCTGCCGGCTGCGTGTTGACGTAATTTTACGGATAAAATTCGGTTCCTTGAATTCAGGCACGACCGTCTGGATCACCTGATACAGCTCACTCAGTGTGAAATGGCGCGGCAGAAACTGCCGTGCAATCGTGGTCTGCAGCATTTGCTGCTGAATCCGCAGATAAGCATCGGTAATAATATCATGGTGGTCAAAAGCCAGCTCCAGCTCCTCCAGCGCTTCCTGCAGGGTGAACAGGCCAACCTCACCTGCATCATCAGAGGCCTGCCGCTGCTCCAGCATCCACTCCTCGACCAGTGCAAAAAACGCATGGCTGATGATCCAGCCGCGCGGATCGCGCCCCGGCTTGCTGTAGACACCGAGATATTCCAAATGGCCGCCGTCTACGCCGGTCTCTTCCTTCAGCTCGCGCGTAGCCGCATCATAGATCGATTCATCTTCCTGGCAAAAGCCGCCCGGCAAGGCCCACATGCCTGCATAGGGCCATTTCTTGCGCCGGATCAGCATAACTTTCAGCTCCCGCAGCGGGAGTGTCTTCGTGACCGTCTTCCGTTCGCGTTTGGTCAGCGTAAACATGACAATATCCGCCGGAACGCCGTCCGGAGTGCGGTATTTTTTGGCGTTATAGGTTTGTTCCACGTTCTCGCTCACTTTAGATCATCCTTTGCCGCAGCTATATTTGCTGTTCGTATCTTTTAATGTACCAAACCTGTCCTCTTAAAATCAACCGCAGTTCGCGCTATATATGAAAAAGGGACGGATTCTCATCCGCCCCGGGGGTATTCAATTAGTCACCGCAAGTGGATGGAGGCGCTTCTGTGCCTGCTTCCACATTGATTTTGTCCGAGACGGTATCCCTGATGACGGAGATGACCAGCTGCAGCAGGTAGTTAATGTCGCTCTGGCTCTGCTGGAACTCATTCACGACCGGAATACTGTCGATTTCATCCTGCAGCACTTCGATTTCCTGTTCAATCTTGGCGACCATTGCCTGATTCTTGAAGCTCTCAAAGGCCACAATCTCCTTCTGCTTCTTCTTAATGGTAGCTATCAAACCCTGCACACGATCGTGATTCAGAATCTTCTGCTCGGCCTGCTGGAAATGCCGGACCTCTTCACTGGTGGAGATGAGTGTAGCCAGCTCCTTCGCTTTGCCCATAATATCCTCTCTTACGATTAAATCACGGGTGTTGTGGGTCTGCATGCCGTATTCATTCAAACGCGCTTCTTCCTGGCTCATTCTTCTCGCCCCATTTCTCTATAATTAGACGACTGCTGCGGCTTCCGCCAGATAGTCCCCTTTGATGTACCATGTCTTCGTACTGGTAATTCTCACCTGCACCATCGTGCCGATCAGTGACGGCGGGCCTTCGAAATGCACCAGCTTGCTGTCACGGGTACGTCCGGCGAGTACATTGACGTTGTTCTTGCTCTCGCCTTCCACCAGCACCTCGACCAACTTGCCGAGCATCCGCTCGTTCCCCAGCCGGCTCTGCTCTTTGATCAGATCGTTCAGACGCTGCAGGCGTGCGCTCTTGACCTCTGCCGGAACGTTATCTTCCATTGCAGCAGCCGGAGTACCTTCACGCGGAGAATAAATGAAGGTATATGCCATATCATACCCTACTTCGCGCACCAGCGACAGTGTCTCCTCGAACTGAGCTTCAGTTTCACCGGGGAATCCGACGATAATATCTGTAGTCAGCACCGCATCCGGCACACCTGCTTTGATCTTGCGGACCAGCTCCAGATAAGCTTCACGGGTATATTTGCGGCTCATCCGCTTCAGTACTGCTGTGCTTCCCGACTGCACCGGCAGGTGAATATGCTCCACTAGATTACCGCCTTTGCCGAGCACATGAATCAATTTATCGTCAAAATCACGGGGATGCGACGTCATGAAGCGGATACGCGGAATATCGATCCCCCGCATGTCGTCCATCAGGTCCCCGAATGTATAGTCAATGTCGGTAAAATCCTTCCCGTAGGCGTTTACATTCTGCCCCAGCAGCGTAACTTCCTTGAACCCCTGGCGGGCCAGCTCGCGGACTTCGGCAATGACATCTTCAGGACGCCGGCTGCGCTCCTTGCCCCGTGTAAACGGCACAATGCAGTATGTACAGAACTTGTCACAGCCGTACATAATATTCACCCAGGCGCGCAAACCCTCTCTTTTCTTCGGCAGATTCTCAATAATGTCGCCTTCCTTGGACCAGACCTCGATCACAAGCTCCCTGCTGAACACCGCTTCCTTAATCAGCTCCGGCAACCGGTGGATATTATGCGTACCAAAAATCATATCCACGAAACCATACCGGTTCATGATCCGGTTAACAACGCCTTCTTCCTGGGACATGCAGCCGCAGATCCCGAGCAGCAGCCCCGGCTTCTCCAGCTTGAGCGATTTGAGATGGCCCAGCTCTCCGAACACCTTATCTTCCGCATTCTCGCGGATTGCACATGTATTTAATAGAATAAGATCAGCATCTCTGCGGTCATCAGCCGGCCGGTAACCCAGTTGCTCCAGCATACCCTTCATCGTTTCGGTATCATGCTCATTCATTTGGCAGCCGTAGGTGGTGATATGATAGGTTTTGCCTTGGCCGAAATCCTCCATCTCCGGCGGAATCTCGAAATGGTAGAGCACCTCGATCTCTTCCTTGCCGCGGCGCTTGCCTTCCCTGTAATCGGGCTGGCTGTTTATCTGAACGTTTCTTCCTTTTATGCGATAGGTGGTCTTGCCCTCTTGCTCACTTATCACTTTAGCATCGGTAAAATCAAAATACTTGGAGTAATCCTTGCCCTTGGTGGAGTTGAAGTCCGCTGAGTTCCGGTTCTCCTTCGTCATCAGATTTACACTTCCTTTATAAGTAATTCATGAATTCAGATACACCCGCAATCAATTCAAAATTATATCACAGATAAGGATAATCTAACCATCTAATCCATAGATACGATTCAGCCTTTTATACAACAATTCTGGATTTGGGCCGGCAGGATGAGGAAAATGTGCTATGCGAAAAAATTTCCTGAATGACAAAAAAAAGCCCGCGACAAGGCAGAGCTTTTCCTGAATCTTACGTTTAATGATGCGGCATAAGCTCTTGGATACTGTACTTCTCCACTCCATTTCCTGTTTGCACCAGAACCTGAATATCCGGCGCATAACGTACCAGCATCTCCCGGCAATTGCCGCATGGAGGAAGCAGAATCCCTCCCTCGCTTTGCGTTCTGGTTGCAACGATGGTCTCGAATTCCCGTTCCCCTGCCGTAATTGCAGCACCGATGGCAATAAACTCTGCACAGGAGCCATGAATGGAATAGAGATTCACTCCTGTATATACTTTGCCATTAGCGCAGCGTACTGCTGCACCTACCGTGTGACGTTCATTCACTTCATCAAAGTTGCGGTCTATTACCTTAATGGCTTCCTGGATCAGTTCCAGATCTCTCTGCTCAACTTGCATTGTATTAGTCTCCTTATGTATCAATTCCACTCACTTCCTTAATAATACTAAATATTCTTAATATTTCATCGAAGAATATCACTGCATCCTTCCATTCTATCCACAGCAATAAGCCCGGCCCAAGCTTATGGTTCCGGACTTATTCATTAAACACTGCTTTCCATAACCGGGCTCAGCCTCCAAGCCTATAGATCAGAATCGATGCATTGGAGTTGATCTGTGTTCCTCCAGCTAAGGTCTGCAATGTGACTGCTGCGGCACTGGAATGGTTCCTTAACGTGATTACATCGCCAGTGACTGCAGAGATAATCACCATACCCGGATTAGGCTGGGTTCCCGCTCCTGAACCGTAGACGCTGCCTCCTACTGGAGCACCATTCAGATACAAAGTGAACTGATTCGCTTCAACTGCATTGACAATGAAGATTACCGCATAGTCTCCGGAATTCTCCACGTTAATAGCGGCTGTATTAGGGGTATGGCTGAAGCCGACAAGACTCTCATTGCTGTCAAAAGTAACATCCGCTTCGGTCGCGACACTCTGGGCACCTGTGTTGAAAATATAGGCATAGGACGATGAAACACTGCCTGTGGCTCCAGTAGCACCCGGTAATCCCGTCGCGCCTGTACCCCCTGTCAACCCTGTAGCACCCGTCAACCCCGTAGCACCGATAGTCCCTGGCAATCCTGTAGCTCCTGTAGCTCCTGTAACACCCGTAAACCCTGTAGCTCCCGTAGCTCCTGTAGCTCCCGGTAATCCCGTAGCACCCGTCAACCCCGTGGCTCCGGTTGCGCCAGTGATCCCTCCCCCGGTTTCACCCAGTAACTCCTGGGATACCAGCCGGTGTGCGGTCACCAGCTGTCCTGCGGCATTTTTGCCCCATACGGACACCTGGGCTTCGGGTTCTGCGCTTCCTGTTGTGCTGAACACAAACTCGAATGCGTCCAGATCCGCAAAGTAATCCCTGGTGATCACCTGAAACGGTCCGACACTTAATTCTTCTTGCACATACAAGGTACGGAATCCAATCAGGCTGTAGCCCAAGATAAGAACATCGAATTCTTCGGTTGTATTGCGGCCGTCTATTTTGACCGTTACCGATTGAGTCGGGCGGGCACCTGTGCTGTTTACCACATTGTTCTCGATAGGTCCCGTCGATAGAATCGCCATATCTCACTCTCCTTCTTCTGAATTTACAAAGGTCCTCCTTATAGCAATATTCGAGAGAAAGGTAAGGGTGCTCGGACAATGGCATTATTTCAGGAAATTGGACAGGAGTACAGCTTAATGGGGCTAATCTGCGCAAAAAACACCCGATGTAGATGGACATTAGCGGATAAACACGAGGTTCGCCGCAATTTCCAATACATCGGGTGTTCTGGCTCAAACTATATTAATTAGTATTCTTAGTATAATGTCTTGGTTGCGTCGGAGGTGAAATGAATGATCTCACCAATTCTGCCAGCCTGCACTTTAGCAGCCCACGCCGGATCGCTGATCAGAGCTCTGCCTACCGCAACAAGATCGAACTCTGCCTTGTCCAGCCGCTCCAGCAGAAGGTCAATATTATCTTCCTGATTCTTCTCGGTTACCGGGCTAGGAAAAGCACTGTCGAGTCCCACAGAGCCTACCGTGATCGTCGGTTTGCCGGTTATCTTCTTCGTCCAGCCTGCCAGATTAAGATCAGACCCTTCGAACTCCGGCTGCCAGAAACGCCGGGTGGAGCAGTGGAAGATATCCACACCCGCATTGCTGAGCGGTGTCAGGAAGCGGGCCAGATCTTCAGGCGTCTCCACAAGTCTGGCGTCATAATGGCCGCCCTTCCACTGCGAGAAGCGGAGCACAATCGGGAAGTCCGGTCCTACCGCACGGCGGCAGGCATCGATCACTTCAACCGCAAAGGTGGTCCGTGCCTCAAGATCACCGCCATATTCGTCGTTACGGCGGTTAGTCTTCTCCCAGAAGAACTGGTCGATCAGATAACCGTGGGCCCCGTGTAATTCAATGCCGTCGAAGCCAATGGCCTTGGCATCTTTGGCCGCCTTGGCAAAGGCGCTGACAATCCCCTGGATTTCATTCTTGGTCATCGGCTCAGTAACTTGCTCTCCGGCCAGATTAAGCCCTGAAGGACCGATAGGAAGCGCTGAAGCATTAGGCAATTCACCGATGCTCCGGGCCATGCCGACATGCCACAGCTGCGGAATAATCTTGCCTCCGGCAGCATGCACTTCCTTGACTACCTGCGCCCATCCCTCCAGAGAGGCTTCGCCGTGGATATTCGGAATATCCGGGTGGCTGACCGCCGCCGGATGATCGATAGCTGTTCCTTCGGTAATGATCAGACCGACGCCGCCTTCCGCCCGGCGGCGGTAATAAGCCGCTACCTCCGGACTAGCCACGCCTCCCGGAGATTGCACCCGTGTCATCGGTGCCATTACTACACGGTTGGTCAGGGACAGGCCCCCTCCTTCAAAGGGTTCAAACAATTTATCGGTATTCATGATCGGCCTCCATTTCATACTTTGATTACTTTAAGTAAGTATAGTATGACTGTTCTCAGCGGCAAATGCAAATGAACTAGCACCGGAAATATGCCAAAAAGCCGGAAACTAGCAGCCATGCTGCATTGTCCGGCTTTCGTAGCATTCTCAAGACTTCATGATCCTAATTAACCTACAGCTCCAGAACGCCGGCTTTCGGAGTTACACGGAATGCTGCGGCCAGATCGGCCAGCTGCTGATCCGTGATTTTCTGTTTGATTTCACGTCCGCCGATCAGGTTGTAGACAATTGCCGCTTTTTCAATGGTTTCTACCAGACCGAAGGTAGCATCCATGGTAGCGCCCGTAACAAAGATACCGTGCTGCGGCCAAATCACCACACGATAGTCTTTCATTTTATCCGCAGTAGCCCGGCCGATATCACTGCTGCCCGGAACCATCCAAGGAATGACACTGACGCCATCCGGGAAGACAACCAGACATTCTGTGCACATTTCCCACAGCGTCTTGGTGAACTTCAGTTCATCCAGATCATGGGTAAAGGTCATGGCAATCACATTCGTTGCATGGGTATGCAGCACGATGCGGTGCGAAGGATCTACCTTCAGCCGTTCAATATGGCTCATGAAGTGGGAAGCAAGCTCACTGGTCGGTACTGCACCATTCCGCAGACCCCACAGAACCTCTACACTCTCACCGCTGTCACTGACACGCAGCACACCTAGGTTGGCTTCCGGGTCCTTAATGACATTACGGAAGTATTTGCCGGAGCCGGTTACGATGAAGTATTTGCCGGACAGCTCAGTTACAGGGAAGGTAAGGGCGATTGTACGCAGCGGCTCGCGGATGTTAATATACTTGGCTACTTCTTCTTCATCCAGCAGATAACTGACGTTGCCTCCGTTCAGCTCATCCCAGCCCAGGGACCACATGTGGTGGGTGATTTCGGACATTTCCCGGATAAACGGTGCTTCAACGCCGGCGATATAACCTTTGGATTCTACTACTGAAGTACTCATATGTTATCTCTCCTCTATATGCACGTATAAGTGCGTGGATACTTGTCATTTCGGTTGTTAAAAAGGTTCTAATCTATCTTGCAGCCAGTACTTCCTGCTCGTAGCTCTTCACTTCAGCCAGCCATTGCTCACGGACCGGAGTGCCCTGTGATGCGCAGTAGTAATCCCAGACTGCGCCGAACGGATAGGACTTGAATTCTTCTACCAGCGCGAGGCGTGAAGTATAGTCACCTGCCAGTTCAATGGCGCGAAGCTCCTCAACCGGCTCCAGCATTGCGCGCAGCAAAGCCTTAATGGTGTTGCGCGTACCGATTACCCAAGCTGCGAGATGATTGATGCTGCCGTCGAAGAAATCAAGGCCGATGTTCGTGCGCGGCAGCAAATCTCCGCGAACCAGTTCACGGGCGATTTCCAGCAGCTCATCGTCCATCGTGACGACATGATCGCTGTCCCAGCGTACCGGTCTGCTGACATGCAGCAGCAGCTGTTCGCTGAACATCAGGATCGAGCTAAGCTTATTGGAGATCACTTCAGTCGGATGGAAATGTCCGGCATCGAGGCAGATCGCTTTGCCGCGGGTCAGGCCATAACCCATGTAGAATTCATGTGATCCGACAACATAGCTCTCAGAGCCAATCCCGAACAGCTTGCTCTCAAGTGCATCAATATTGTACTGCGGATCAATTTCCTCACTGAAAATATCATCCAGAGATTCCTTAAGACGCACACGCGGTGCCAGGCGGTCAACCGGAGTATCCTTGTAGCCGTCCGGTACCCAGAAATTCGTTACACAGGGCTGTCCCAGCTCGCGGCCGAAATACTCGGCAATCCGGCGGGAAGCCTTGCAGTGTTTGATCCAGAAATTGCGGATTTCGTCATTGGCATGACTCAGGGTGAAGCCCTCAGCAGCCTTAGGATGCGAGAAACAGGTTGGATTGAAATCCAATCCCAGTCCCTGCTCTTTCGCCCACTCTACCCAGCTTGCGAAGTGGCGCGGTTCCAGCTCATCGAGATCGACCTGTTCGTCCGTATCAGCATAGATTGCATGCAGATTGACTTTATGTTTACCCGGAATCAGCGACAGGGCTTTCTCCAAATCCTTGCGCAGCTCATCCGGTGTGCCGGCACGTCCGGGATAGCTGCCGGTTACAGCAATCCCGCCGCTGAGCTCTTTGTCTTTGAACAGGAATCCTTGAACATCATCGCCTTGCCAGCAATGCACTGAAATTTTGATCTTCGCAAGCTTCTCCAGCACCTCATCTACGTTAATTCCATGGGCTGCATATAATTTTTTGGCTTCGTTATAGCTGTTTGTGATGCTCTGATCCATGTCGTTGCCTCCTAAAAGTTTTATATATTCTCATTCGTACTTGCCGCAGAATGGAGCTCATCCCAGCGGGCCAGCAGCTGATTCAGCCGGGGAACCGGCCGCGGCAGATACGACTTGATTGCAAAGGAAGTGCCGATGACGTCCCGGGCTTCATGGATGTCGGCCATACGGCCTGACTGAATCATCTGCACGGCCAGGTTGCCCAGTGCCGTTGATTCTGTCGGGCCTGCCAGTACTTCTCTGCCGATAATATCGGCGGTCAACTGACACAGCAGTTCATTATTGGCGCCGCCGCCGACGATCTGCAGAACTTCGATCTCTTGGCCTGTAAGGCCTTCAAGCTCGGCCAGATAGCTGCGGTAGGATAGGGCCAGACTGTCAAAGATACAACGGGCTAATTCACCCGGCGTCTCTGGAACAGGCTGGCCGCTCTCCGCGCAGGCCTGGCGAATTTCTTCTATCATATGGTCCGGATTCAGGAAACGCGGGTGGTTGCATGGAATCAGGCTGCGGAAGCCTTCGCTGCCCGCGGCCATTGACGCCAGCTCAGCGAAGCTGTATCTTCCCCCATCCAGTCTCCGTACTTCCTGGATCAGCCAAAGGCCCATAATGTTCTTCAGGAAACGGTAGGTGCCGTATGCTCCCCACTCGTTCGTATAATTGGCTGCCAGAGCTTTGCTGTCATTAATCGGGTGATCCAGCTCCACCCCGAGCAGTGACCAGGTGCCGCTGCTGATGTAAGCTGAGGATCTGCCTTGCTGCGCAGGCACGCCGAGCACGGCCGAAGCCGTATCATGCGTGGCGGCACAGATTAGGCGGCACTGCGGCAGATCATGCTGCTGCACCAGCTCTGCCGTAATGAAGCCGAGATCTTCTCCCGGCTCCGTAAGCGGTGCGAACTGCTCTCTGCGGAGATGCAGGAAGGACAGCAGCTCCGGATCAAAGTCACGGGTGGCAAGGTTCAGCAGCTGCATCGTGGAGGCATTGGTCACCTCGTTGATTTTGCGGCCGCTGAGTCTATAGTAGAGATAATCCGGCACCATCAGAATCTGATCGGCCGCTTCCAGCTCTACCCGGTCATGCGCATACAGCTGATACAGTGTATTGAAGCTCAGCTGCTGAATCCCTGTCTTGGCGTAAACCTTCTCAGGGGAGAGCAGCTTGCCGACTTCCTCCATAACCCCATCAGTGCGGCGGTCACGGTAGGCGTATACTTCCCTGATCCGCTTGCCTTCCGCATCCAGCAGTACATAATCCACGGCCCAGGTATCAATCCCGAGTGTACATTCAGTAATTCCCGCGGTTTTCGCTTGATGAAGACCGCTGATAATTTCATTAAACAAATACTCAATGTCCCAGAAGCAGGAGCCCTCCTGCTCGGTGAATCCATTGCTGAATCGGTGAAGCTCCTCCAGTTTGAGACTCCCGTCCACGAGGGTTCCGAGTACAAGCCGCCCGCTGGAGGCGCCGATATCGACGGCGATATGATTGTTCATAGGGAATCTCCTTATCTATAGAAGGTAAATTACAGAATTTTGCGGAACAAGGCAATAACCTCTTCTTTGGTAGGAATGAACGGGTTGCCCGGTGCGCAGGCATCCTTCATCGCATTCTCAGCCAGCAGATCCAAATCTACTTCATCTACACCAAGTTCAGACAGTTTGGCCGGAATGCCAACTTCCTTGGACAGGGCTTTGATCGATTCGATGACGAAATCCGCGCATTCCTTGTCGCTTTTGCCTTGTACCTGCAGTCCGATCGCTTTGGCAATCGCTCTGAATTTCTCAGGCACATATTTGGCATTCTCTTCTTCCACATATGGCAGCAGCATCGCATTACAGACGCCATGCGGCAGATCATACACGCCGCCGAGCTGATGCGCCATGGCATGCACATAACCAAGTCCGGCATTGTTGAAGGCCAGGCCTCCCAGGAAGATCGCATACACCATCTGCTCACGTGCTTCGATATCATGTCCGTCTGTTACGGTCCGGGCCAGGTTGCCAAATATCAGTTCAACAGCCGCCAGTGCAGTAGCATCAGTTACAGGGTAAGCACCCGGAGTGACCAGAGCTTCGATCGCATGCGTCAATGCATCCATACCTGTAGCCGCTGTAAGTGCAGCAGGCTTGTCGACCATCAGTTCAGGATCATTCACCGAAATGGTGGCGATACTGTTCTTGTCGACCATTACCATCTTGATCTTGCGTTCTTCATCCGTAATGACATAGTTAATTGTAACTTCACTTGAGGTTCCTGCAGTAGTGTTCACGGCTACGATCGGCAAGGATTTGTTCTTGGACTTGTGAACGCCTTCATAGTCGGCAATGTACCCGCCGTTGGTCGCTACAATCCCGATTGCCTTCGCTGTATCCTGAGGCGAACCGCCGCCGATAGAGATCAGATAGTCGCATTCATGATCATTCAGGAAATCAACGCCGTCATGGACGTTTTTGCAGGTCGGGTTCGGTTTCACTTCATCATATACCACATAGTTAATTCCCGCTTCATCCAGCACAGCCAGCAGCTTGCCGGCGATTCCGCTCTTCGTCAGGAACTTATCCGTAACCACGAGCGCTTTCTTCAGGTTCAGTTCTTGAATATAGGGAGCGATTTCCTTCAGACAGCCCTTACCCATAATGTTGATAGACGGAACATAATAGACATGAGTACTCATTGCTTGACCAGCCTCCCAGGCAAATTAGTATAGAACGATTACAGAAAGCTAAGTATCTCCACTGATAGTAGGATGTACATTCTGGCTGTGGCGCCTCAGGCTGGTCACTGAGGTTAAGCAGCAGACCGGCTCCGGCGCTTCCGTTGGGAACCGGCATACGCTTTCAAAGGGATTATTAGCACCCTCATCGTATCGCCGATAATCTTTGTTGTCAACAAATAAAATATTAATTATGTTGTTTTCATTTGTTTAATGTCTGTTTTACAAAGATTATATTAGAATAAATGTTGTTTTTCTTAAATTCATTGTACAACACAGAAATAACGGTCTATATTTAAATATAAGAAGCTACCGGAAAGGTGATACCTATGCTTGCTGCCGAAAGACGCAAAAAAATAATAGATCTTGTCCATCAGGATAAACGTGTGCTTGTGTCTGATTTGAGCCGGATGTTCGAGGTCACAGAGGAAACGATACGCAGAGATCTGGAGAAGCTGGAGAAGGACGGAATTGTCAGCCGCACCTACGGCGGAGCCATGCTGAACAGACATACCAATGAAGATCTGCCGTTCCTGACCCGGGGGGCGCTCAATACGGATATCAAACGCAATATTGCGATCAAAGCACTCAATCTGATTAACGACGGGGATACGCTTATGGTGGACCCCAGTTCCACCTCGTTTGAATTCCTTAAGCTGCTGGGCAATAAAAGCAATCTGACAATCATCACGAATTCGATCAACATTCTGCATGAATTCGCGAATTCCAGCCTGAACATTATTTCCACCGGGGGTTCGCTGCGCCACCGCTCCCTGTCGCTGGTCGGCCCTGTAGCCCACGACACCACCCAGCGCTATAATGTGGATATCGCAGTGATCAGCTGTAAAGGCATTGATATGGAGCACGGAGTTACCGATTCCAATGAACCGGAATGCGAGCTGAAGAAATATATGCTGCGCCAGGCGGAAAAGGTAGTGCTGCTGGCCGACCATACCAAGTTTGACAAAACCGCCTTCGCCAAGCTGGTCGAGCTGAGCCGGATCGATGTGCTGATTACCGACCGCAAACCTTCGGATACATGGCTTAAGCTGCTGTCTGGGAAGAATGTGGAAGTGTTATATTAAGTAGACCTGGCGCAGGAATCAACAGACCAGTCCCCTATATAAGTGTATAAAAGCAAAAGGCAAACCCTCTCTTCCCGGATTCGGGATCAGAAGCTTTGCCTTTTTGCATACTCTCCGTTACATTGCAGTCTATTCCTGACTCTATTGGAATTCACTTCCCCTATATGATAAACTTGCAGAAATTATCTGCTATTCATAAAGGAGCGGAAAAATGCTATGGGGAAAAAGAAGCAAACCTTACCCGCCGATTTTGGCGAGCGGGTCAAAACGAATGATATCGCAGCGCTCAAGGCCATCTTTGAGGAGTGCGAATGGGATGCCCGCGGGGGCTACAGCAAAGGAACCGCGCTCAGCTTCCGGCAAATCCCGGATGAGCTGGTCCGCTGGCTTGTAGAGCAGGGTGCCGACATCAACGCCCGGGACAAATATGAGCACACCCCGCTGCACTCCCAGGCTGCAACCTGGTCCGGAAATATCCCGTTACTGCTGGAATTAGGCGCGGACCCGGATGCCCTGGATTATCAGAATGAGACACCGCTGCACGCAGCGGCAGGTTATTACCGGACCCGGGCCATACAGGACCTGGTCGCCCATGGTGCAAACATCCATGCGGAGAATAAACGGAAACAAACACCGCTTGCTAAGGGATTATCCCAATGCCGGAATATCGATATTGCCCACATGGTGGAAATCTCAAAAATCCTGCTGGATGCCGGAGCCGCAATCACACCGGAGATGAAGGATTCCGTGCAGCGGATCGGCAAGGATCTGGAATTCGTCAGAGCCAGCCACAGTAACGATGAGCTGGATCAAAAAGCATCCGCACTGCTGGAGCTGTACCGGCTATTCGATGTCGAGCCTGTAGCGAAACAGGTGAAGCACGATGGAACCTCCC
Source organism: Paenibacillus sp. FSL R10-2771 (assembly GCF_038000205.1). NCBI lineage: Bacteria > Bacillati > Bacillota > Bacilli > Caryophanales > Paenibacillaceae > Paenibacillus > Paenibacillus sp. FSL R10-2771. The sequence goes on along the minus strand of NZ_JBBOBM010000001.1, from coordinate 2,736,972 downwards.
CCATCAAGGCTGCTACAGCGGCATGGTCCGCCCAGCATCAGGAGCTCTGGGATTACCTTGTCCCTGCTTCAGGGCACGCGCAAACTGTACAGGGAGAGGTTATCCGCATCACCGGACGGGTCTCTCATGAAATCCTGAATAACGGCGGAGGCAACTGGGATGACAATTTCCGTAAAATGCTGGATGCCCTTATCCGGCATCTGGGCACAGGTACACCGTTATCTCCTGCCCTCCTCCAGGAGGCAGCTTCATTAACCAATAGGCTGCGTAAGGGTTCCGGCTACGATGAACCGGCAAAATTAAGTGAACTGGCAGTGCAGTGGGTACTGGCCAATCCTCAGCCTGTCTCTATGGAACAACCGGATTATACCCGTTAAGTTTAATATATACGGACGTATTACGATACCGCTCCTTTGGAGAGCATAATGTTCAGGATGGCCTGGTCGGTTGCCGCAAGCCCTTCCTGGACCAGTGTCTCCATATTCTTGATTGTATCTTCAACCTTCTCAAAGATTACCCCGTCATTCAAACTGGCTGAAATGTCGTTCATCGCCAGTGTTGCGGATTGGATTGCCGCGTTCGTGGCGGTTGAGATTTTGAGCGCGCAGGTCGGTTTCGCACCATCGCAGATCATTCCGGAAGTAGAAGCAATAGTGTTCTGGATGGAGCGCTTGATCTGCTCCAGCGTGCCGCCCATCAGGTAGACAATACCGCTCCCTGCCCCTACTCCGCCGGCAATTCCCGATCCGCACAGCGGGGACAGACGGCCGATATAATGCTTGACATGAATGGTAATCAGATTGCTGAGCGCCATCGCTCTTGCCAGTGTCTCCTCATCTTTGCCGAGGAGCTCTGCAAGGGCAATTACCGGCATCGTGCAGGCAATGCCCTGATTTCCGCTTCCCGCAGTGGTCATGACAGGCATGGCGCTGCCGTCCATCCGCGCATCGGAGGCCGCTGCCGTCGCGGCAATAATCCGGTTCGCCACATCATTACCGAACAGATTGACAGCCGACTGCTGGCTCATCTTCCTGCCCACCTGCAGGCCATACTCTCCGCGCAGCCCCTCATCCGAAATCGCCTTATTCATCCGCGATCCTTCCAGCAGAAACCGCAGCTCAGAGAAATCCGCAGTCTGGATGAACTCATATATTTCTTCCAATGAAACCGAATATACCTCCGGGTCCAGCGTGTCTGACTCCTCGCAATCCGCCTTGTCTATCCCCTGCTCCAGCTTAACGCCGTCTTTGGACAGGAATACTACATTCGTATGCTCTTTGGCTACAATTGCAGTCGCTGTATGATTCAAGCTGCATACCCTGGCTTCAATATACAATTTCTCAGGGGTATCCTTCAGTTCCACATAGAGCAGCTTCTGCTCGATCATCGCATTAGCCTTCGCCAGCTCTTCGGGAGTAAGTCCGGAGAGAATCTCCAGCTTGCGGTGAGAACGGCGGATCACTGCGCCCAAGGCTGCCGCTATCGGCAGACCGGTCTGCCCGGTGCCCGGAATCCCTACACCCATCGCATTCTTCACAATATTCCCGCTGAGGAACAGCTGAATCGAAGTAATCTCTCCCTCAACCTGTTCAGCCGCCAAAGAGACTGCATAGGCAACCGCAATCGGCTCGGTGCAGCCTTCTGCCGGAACAATTTCTTTTATCAATACTTCCAGTAGGTTAACCATACGCGAATCACCATTCCTCTATCTCTCTCTATATAACTATTCCTATATAGTACCTCAGATTGATAGCCTGGGGGAATCCCCGTTATTAACCATTAACCAGCGGGTCACTTCATTTCCATCCGGCTGAAATCGTGAATTCTTTTATTTCCCAAGTAACAACCCGAGTTTTCCCAGCCGCTTCAGCCCTTCAGTACAGGCCCACCCCCCCGCACCTGCCAGAATAGCATTATGAAAAATCTTCAGTGCCAGTGAATACGTCATGCTGCCAATGACAATTTCAACTGCAATAAACCGGATGATATCACCCTTAGTGATCAGATACACTGTAAATTCCTGATTACGAGACACTGGTTCATCCCCCGTCTGCTTCGTGTTTCTGTACCTATATGCTCCGTGCGGGTTGTCTAATTCCGGATGCCGCAGGGTTGAGCCGCTATCAGCCGGCTGCCTCCGACTCAAAGACACTGCCCGGGCACCAAAAAAGCAGCAAATCCCCTAAGGATCTGCTGCTCTTCACACTGCTATTATCTTATAGAACCAGAGTCAGGCAACTGCCGCCCCTGCCGCTTCCTTTACTTCGCTTCCACAGCATGGCCGCCGAATTCATTACGCAGCGCAGCAACTACTTTGCCGGTGAAGGTATCGGTCTCCAGCGACCGGTAGCGCATCAGCAGCGCCATGGCGATAACCGGTGTAGCCGCCTGCAGATCAAATGCGGTCTCCAGCGTCCATCTGCCTTCCCCGGAGGAATGCATGATTCCCTTGATCTCATCCAGCTTGGCATCCTTGGAGAAGGCGCGTTCGATCAGCTCCATCAGCCAGGAGCGGACGACCGAGCCGTTATTCCAGACGCGGGCCACCTGCTCGAAGTCGAAGTCATAGCCGCTTTTCTCCAGCACCTCAAAGCCCTCGCCGATGGCAGCCATCATGCCGTACTCAATCCCGTTGTGGACCATCTTCAGGAAGTGTCCGCTGCCGGATTTGCCGGCATACAGGTACCCGTTCTCGACCGCAGTATCACGGAAAACCGGCTCGACGACCGCCCACGCTTCCTCATCTCCGCCGATCATATAACAAGCGCCATTGCGTGCGCCTTCCATTCCTCCTGAGGTTCCGGCATCCATGAAATAAATCCCATGGGCGCTAAGCTCATCGTGACGGCGGATTGACTCCTTATAATGAGAATTCCCGGCTTCGATGATGATATCGCCCTCCGACAACAGCGGCGTCAGTTCTGAGATCACCGAATCCACAAAGGTGTGCGGGACCATGATCCAGAGAATACGCGGCGATTCCAGCTTGCCTGTAAGCTCCGCCAGACTTCCCGCACCGGCAGCTCCTTTCGATTCCAGCTCCTGCACCGCAGCGGCATTCACATCATAAGCCACGACTTCGTGTGCGTGCTCCAATAGATTCTGGCCGAGATTGAAGCCCATTTTGCCTAGTCCAATTAAACCGACTTTCATTGCAAATCCCTCCGAATGTTATAGATTAGATGATTATGCCGCCGCTCACGCACCAGGCCGGACGGCTTCCGGATTCAGCTCCTGTGTCTGGCGGACCCCGGAATGCTCCACAGCCTCCGGTTCATCAAGCCACCAGTGATGCTCTCCAAGGAGTTCATCAGCAGCCTGGGGTCCAAAGGAACCGGCTGGATACAGATGAAGCGGAAGCGTCCCTTCTGCTGTTGCTTCGATTATAGGCTGAACCCACTGCCAGGACAACTCAACTTCATCCCAATGGGCAAAGAAGGTGGCATCTCCCAGTAAAGCATCATAAATCAGGTTCTCATAGGCTTCCGGCAGATCGGGGTTGCCCGACTCATGCTTAATGCTGACCGGCTCGAGCTGTCCGTGCTGGCGCGGATTTTTGGTATTCAAGGTAAGGGAGATCCCTTCGTTCGGACCAATATCAATCACCAGCAGGTTAGGGTCCAGGGCAAGCTTGCTTCTGTTCTTATTATGCAAATCATTAAACGGCTCTTTGAATTCTATAACAATCCGCGTCGATTTCTCCTTCATGCGTTTGCCGGTGCGGATATAGAAAGGCACGTCCTTCCAAAGCGGGTCATCAATCCACAGCCGGGCGGCGATGTAGGTCTCATTCTGTGAAGAGGCTTCTATGCCGGGTTCAGCCGTATAAGCGGGAACCTGCTGCCCGCGCAGCTCACCCGCTGCATACTGGCCGCGTACCACATGCTGCGTCACTTCCTCACGGAGCAATGGCCGTACCGAACGGATCACATGGCGCTTCTTGCTGCGGACATCTTCCGGGGTGCTGCCTTTGGGCAATTGCATGGCCATCATCATAAGCAGCTGCAGCATGTGGTTCTGGAACATATCGCGCAGCGCGCCAGCCTTGTCATAATACCCTGCCCGCTCTTCCACACCGACCGTTTCACTGGCCGTAATCTGCACGCTCTCGATATACCGGTTCTGCCACAATGCCCGCAGTACAGGATTGGAATATTTCAGCACCTCAAGGTTCTGCACCATCGGTTTGCCGAGGAAGTGGTCAATCCGGAAGATCTCTTCCTCCTTAAAAGCAGCGTTCAGGCTGTCATTAAGCACCCGTGCCGACTGCAGATCCCGTCCGAACGGTTTCTCGATAATCAGCCGCTTCCATCCCTTCGTGTCACCAAGTCCGCTGAAGTTAATGTTACGGGCAATCTCACCGAAGAATTCAGGACCGACGGATAGATAGAACATCCGGTTCTGCGGAAGTCCCAGCTCTTCCTCACGGCGCTGCACATGGCCCAGCAGCTTCACATAATCTTCGGGGCGTCCGACATCCAGCACGCTATATTCAAAAGCCAGCAGGAAATTCTGCAGCTCTGCTGAATCCTCAACCGGACGCCGCGAAAAGGTGCGCAGTGAATCCAGCACCTGATGCTGGAAGGTTTCATTCGACAGCTCTCTTCTGCCGAGGCCAATGACTGAGAGAGGACCAGAAAGCTTGCCATCCTTGAACAGGTTATATAGGGCGGGGTATATTTTGCGTTTGGCCAAATCCCCGGTTGCGCCAAATAGTACGAATGATGATGATTCCACTTTCATTCCTCCCGTAATTATCAAATGTTTATGTGGTTACTTATTATTACTCACAAACTTTATAACACTCATCATACGACTGCAGAATCCATTCGTCAACCTCATTTCGACATTTACGAAAAGTACTTATTTTCACGCACTTTTCACTATGTTATAGTAAGGTGGATATTAATAATAACTCTATAAGGTGGAATCCGCATGACACAGGAGCTTAAGCCCTTGCTCGCCAAAGTCGAGCATGTCCATCATATCATCGGCAAGAAGTGGGTGAATCTGATCATCCATGTGTTAATGGAGGGCACCAAACGGTTCAGTGAGCTGCACACGGTCATCCCCGATCTAAGCAAACGTATGCTCAACGAGCGCCTGAAGGAGCTTGAAGAATGCGGCCTGATCAGCCGCGAGGTCATTCCTGACCGTCCGGTACGGACGGAATATTCGCTCACTGCCAAGGGGCAGGAGCTGGGCACGGCGCTCCTGCCTGTCGAGGCATGGGCGATGAAGTGGCTGTAATGCCGCTGCCCTGAACACGCTAAACAGCAGATCTCCGGGAAGAAGACCTGCTGTTGTTAGCTTTTATAGTATAAATTAAGCCTCTCAGAATCAGGACACCAGTGTCTTCTCTCCGTCTGCTCCGCTGCCTGCCCGTACATACTTAGTGTTGAAATAGAGCAGCACGACATTGGATCCCAGCAGTGAGGCGGCCGCAAAGCACCAGATGAAGGCATACCCGAGATTCTTGGCCATGATCCCCAGGATCAGCGTAATCAGGAACCCGGCGAGTGATTTGAGTGCTGACAGTCCGGAGGAGAAGGTCGCCCGCTTGGCCCCGGGAATGAAATCCTGTACCCAGACACCTGAAGAAGACATATCCATCCCGAGCCCGAATTCAAACAGCACCAGACCGGCAATAAATACAGCCTTATGCGGAAACAATCCAACCAGCAGCAGTCCGAGTGCAGAGATTACAGTTCCGCAGACGATGATCCGGACGGCAGCAACCTCTTTTTTGGCCAGATAGGAGACCAGGAAGCTCGATACACTGATTACTCCCATGAACAGAATCAGAAGGACCCCGAGGGCACTGACCGGAAATTCCAGCTCATTCACCCCATATACCTGCCAGGACAACAGAAAGGCCAGCAAGGCGGTATGTGTCAGGATGCTGCGCAGTAGAATAAACCGCATCTCTGTGCTGCGGGCGAAATCGGCCGAGCTGGCATAGATCTCCCTGAGGATGCTGCTCTGCGTTCTGCTTCCGTAGTTGTCGCTGAAGCTGAGCCAGGTATAAATGCCCAGGCCTACCGCCAGCACGCCGGCAATTGCCACCGGAAGAACATAATGAACGCTGCTGCTCACCGTACCCAGCAATGCGCCGACGATGGCAAATGCCGAGACAAACCCGCTGATGCGGGGCAGGGCAATTTTTTTATAATCCGGCATTCCCAGCTCTTCCAGCTGATCAATGTACCAGGCCTGGGGAGAATCCGAGATCATCGCTACACCCAAAGACATCACTATGGAGGCGAGGATGAATAAAGCGAGACCCTCAGCAGCAGCAAAAAACCAAAGTCCCGCTCCCCACACTATGAACCCGGCCGCCGTCATGCGCTTTCTCCCATAGATGTCGGACAGATTCCCGCTCGGATAATCAAAGACAGCCATGGACAGTGAAGAAACGGCAAACACGATACTGATCTGAAAGGCATCCACGCCGCGCAAGCTCATCAAAATGATAAAAACCGCGCCATAGAGCTTATCAGCCACATTATACCCCGACAATATGACGCCCAGAAATACACTGTATTTCCGTTGAAGCTGATTGTTCTCCACTTTGCATCCCGCCTTTCACCTCGCTGATATTCCAGCCCGAGTTAATTATTGGGATTATATTATAATTGTTACCTTTTCAAAGTGAATTTTTGCACAGCTGGGCGGTCCTCTCATCCCGCTCCCGGGTCAACGGGTTAGAACCATGATGCCACGAGATCATTGATCGGCTTGTAGATGATTATAATGAGCAGCAGCGGGCTTGGGACCTGAATCCGCAGCAGTGTGCAGATCGTCGCCGCCAATCCGCCAATCCAGAGTACGCCGTAAACCATAAGATCACGCCGCTTAGCCCTGCCCTTCAGGGAGGGCAAATCCGCCGCAATACAGCCTGCGGCTATAATGACAAACAACAGCACCAGCAACATACAGGCTCACTCCTTGATATCGTCAAGAAAAGAATTGTCTATCGTACCGATCCGGTTGATTGTCACACTGGCATCGTAATGAATAGGCAGCGTTTTGAGGTAGCCTTCCTTGTTCTGCTCCAGCAGCTTGGCCCAAATTCGGGGGTGGGACCGGTAAATGGATTGGCCGAAGCCAAAAATATCAGCATTAAAGCGTTCGTTGACCTTCTCAACCGATCGTCTCATCCGCTCAATAATCCGGTCCTCCGATTCCTCCTCCAGCTGTCTAATCTTGTTCTCCGAATCCAGCTTGCCGGAACCCTCTACTTCCTCCACATTGCTTACAGCTTCGACCTTCAGATAAATATGCGGCTCTCCGCCGATGATTTTCACTTTGCGCCTGGTTGTAGTCGACAGTGCCTCGATGATTACCAGGCTTCCGTTATCTTTGTCTTTGATGTGCCCTGTATTTTTGCTTACGTTATCAATAACATAGTTGTATCCTACAATCTCGTTGTCATCCAGCCAGCCAAGCATTTTCGCCCTTTTGAATACAGCCACCCCATTATAGCTAAGCCTTGCACGCGGAATGGTTTGTTCAATATTTATTTTCTCACCGCCTGCCTCGGGACTTCCCTGCACTTCTACTCCGGTCAACACCGGATTCTCTCCCTCGCAGAGCGCATCCTCTATGAATTTGTCCAGTGTAACCGCAGCTGTCTTGGCGGAGACCTTATAGGACTTGTCCAGTGCGTTGAATAATTTATTCGCCGGCAGCCTGTCCAGGGGCGTCAGGACTTTGAGCACATTCTCTGCGGTCGTATTCCGCGCCACAAGCATGAAGAAGTCCATACGCGGCTCGCGGCTTCTTTTGAGTACATCCAGCGTTTCACCGAGCCCTTCACGAGCCAGCTCTTCTCCGATAACGAGTACACGGATATGCCCCAGATAAGGCGAACGCGAACTGACCAGATTGAACTTGCGGAGCGATTCATAGATCGTCGGCACTGTAAAATCATAGGTGACTACCGGAACCCCGCCTGCCCCTGAACCCCCGGCCCCCTGTGATGTAATCGAAGACGGAATGACGACCTGCATAGATACCTTGTAGCCCGACTCGGCTTTATCCAGCCCCAGAGCCAGCACAAAAGCCAGTTCATTTAACTCCTTCCGTTCCCAGCAGCCGCTGAGCAGCATCGGAAGCACCAATAGGGGAATGCATGTCGTCAAGACTTTCCTGATTCTTGTATACATATTAAGGTTCCTCACGCTTGGAAGTGTTCATCCGCTGCAGATTCTGCGTTTTATTCTCCTTCGGCCTTGTCTTCAGCAGCGGCCAGGGAAGCCTGAAGATGGAATCCTTAAGGTCTGCCGCCCTGAAGGGGCCAATCGGACTCATGTAAGGAACGCCGAAGGAACGCAGGCTGACCAGATGCAGCACCAGCAGGAACACTCCGCACAAAATTCCGTACAGCCCCATGAACCCGGCGAGTCCAATCAGGGCAAACCGGATAATTCTCGCGGCAATGGCCATCCCTGCTTCGGGAATGACAAAGCTTGAGATCGCTGTGATCGACACAATGATAACCATAGCCGAGGAGATGAAGCCTGCTGCAACCGCCGCTTGCCCGATGACCAGCGTGCCGACGATAGAGACAGCCTGACCGACATTCTTGGGAATTCTCACACCTGCTTCGCGCAGGATTTCATAGGTGAATTCCATCAGCAGCGCCTCGATAAAAGCCGGAAACGGCACTGTTTCCCGCTGGGCCGCAAGACTGATTACCAGATTGGTCGGGATCATCTCCTGATGATAGGTTGTAATGGCTACATAGAACGCAGGCGCAAACAAGGTAACAAAGAAGGCCAGGAACCGTACGCACCGCAGCAACGTGGAGATATCCGCCCGCTGATAGTAATCTTCCGCCGACTGAAAAAACGATACAAAAATCGTAGGCGCCAGCAGTACAAAAGGCGTCCCGTCAACCAGGATTGCCACCTTCCCCTCCAATATCCCTGCAGCAATGGTGTCGGGACGGTCACTGTTATAAATCGTGGGAAAAGGCGTCGCCGCCGTATCCTGAATGAACTCCTCGATATAGCCGCTCTCCAGGATACTGTCCGTATCAATGCTGTTCAGGCGCCGCTTAACCTCCTGCACCAGTTCTTCATTCGCGATGTGGCTGAGATACATAATCGACACACTGGTCTGCGTCACGCGGCCGATCTGGATGGTTTCCAGCCACAGCTGGCTATCTTTGATTTTGCGGCGGATTAAAGCAGTGTTCGTTCTGAGATTCTCTGTGAAGCCTTCCATGGGTCCCCGGACCACAGATTGCGAGATTGGTTCACTCACGTTGCGGTCTTCCCAGCCTGGCAGTCCGATCCGCAGCGCTGAAGCGCTCCCCTCCACCATGAGCATCACATTCCCGGATAACAAATCGTGAACGAAATTCTTATAGTCATGGATCACAGTAAGATCGCCGGCCATAAGCACGCGTTTTCTCAGCATCTCTATTTTGCCGTCAGGAACCAGTTCTTCCAGCAGACCGGAAACCCTGCCCTCCTGGAGCGAGTACAGAATTGAGTTATGCAGCAGCTGTGTATCTATCAGACCATCGATATAAAAAATAGCAAGCTCAGTACGTTCCCCCAGCTGCAGACGTTTCCGCACCAGATCTGAGCTCTGCCCAAGCAGTTTGTACAATTGATCATCATTGTCTTCCAGCCGGCAGGATAACTCACCGTTAACCGCATCTTTCAATTTCGTTCCCCTCCACCCTTCCCTATCCATTCACTCTGTTGTAGTTTGGTAGCACCGCTTGATAATTATTCCTGAATCGTTGCCATCGCTTGAAACACATAATTCTGGAAGGAGATGCCATACTAAGATGGTTTCCGGAAAGATATAACCTGCGGGCTATAGTAAGGTGTAAATGGAGGGTAGACATGAGTATTGAAAAAGATCGGATCAGTACGGCGCAGATGGTAATCCTCGGACTTTTCACTTTTATTGGGGATATGGCCCTAGTCTACCCGGCAGCCATGACTGCTGTAGCTCATCAGGATGCCTGGATTGCTGCCCTGATCAGCATTCCGCCGGGAATCGCATTGGTCTTCCTGTTCGTCACTGTTGCGAATATAAATCCGGACAAAAACATTATTGAGCTCAGCCAGCAGATTCTGGGGAAGTGGATTGGCAGTGCGGTAGGCGTATATTATCTGTTCTTCTTCATCATCGCGGCCTCTACCTATGTCAGAGAGATCGAGGACTTCATGTGTACTCAGATCTATGAGGGAACTCCGGGCGGTGTCATCCGGTTCATGAGTATTGTTATACTTGTCTACGGGCTGCGTCTGGGCCTTGAGACGGTCGGCAGAGCGGCTCAGGTGTTTTTTCCGCTGTTCGCTTTATTCCTCGTTTGCCTGATGGTGCTCTTATTTCCGCAGGTCCAGCTGGAGCGAGTCCAGCCCATTCTGAATACGCCTTTTCCGGATATGCTGCATGCTGTCTTGTTCGGCGTGTTTTATCCGTTTGGGGAATTATGTGTATTTTTCATGGTCTATCCCTACACCCGCAAGAGCCGTAAGATCAACCGGGATATCTTCCTTGCCCTCATCCTTGGGGCGCTGGGTCTGAATCTGATTCTGTTCCTCTCTTTGACCGTTCTCGGCGTCTATTTCTCAGAGCATAATTTCTATGCAGCCTATATCCTGGCCCAGAAGATTAATATAGGCAACTTTCTGCAGCGTCTTGAAGCATTGATGGCTACGGCGTGGATTATCACAACCTATTTCAAAACAGCGCTCTACTTCTATGCCTTCGTTCTCGGAACCGCCCAGTTATTCAAATTAAAAAGCCACCGTCCGCTTATCTTCCCTGTGGCCTTCCTGATCTACGGACTCTCCCAGCTCATCGCCAAGAACTTAATATTCTATGTAAAAGAGATCCCGGACTACTGGGTAGACTGGGATCTCACGCTTTCGCTCGTGCTGCCGCTGATTATGCTGATTGTATATAAAGTGAGACAGCGTACGGCTGCCTCATAAGCTGTATAGCTATAGGCTATGCCCGCCTCAGAAGTACAGGCCTGTATACTCGAAGTAGTCAAAATACGCCGCCTTCGCCTGCTGGTCCAGATCCTGGGCGCAGATTCCGGCATAAGAGCCGGTGAAGCCCAGCTTGCCGCCATGCTCATCCGAGAGGGTGCCGAAATCAAGCGGCGTACACATCGCCGTCCAGACCTCCCCGTCCGGTGAAGCGTAGAACATAATATCTCTGCCGTTAATCTCTGCCTTCAAATAGTAACGTTCCCAGTCCTTCACCGAAATCTGCATGGAGGAAATTTCCCCATATTTGCCGGCCTGACACATTACGACTCCTAAAGCTACCCCTCTGAGTTCATCCGCCGTTACACGCAGATAATAGTAGTCCTTGTCATCATAGTAGAGCACCAGTCCGGCCATCTGCATGAAGCTGTCCGGCTTGAATTCCAGGCAGGTAGTTACGGTGCAGGCGAAATGCTGAATCGGCCTCCCGATCAGACTCTGGTCAAACAGCGATGCCAGGGATTCCCGGCCGCGCAGCCGCAAGAAGCCGGGACGCTCCTGCAGGCTTACCCACGACTCCTCGAACGGCACGCGCAGACTCTGGTAAGGATAACCCAGCACGTGGCCGTCAAAATCATCGCGCTCCGGCAAGGCATCAAACGGGTGCGGGGGAAGCTCCGGCGCTTCGGTCCGCAGGGCCGGCAGCTTCCCGCCATGCGCCAGGCGCAGCCAGCCGTCCTCGGTCCAGACGCAGTGCTGGATCGCCGTCTCCCGGCCCAGCGGATTCAGCTTGCCCGTACCCGGGATCGGGCGGGTGCACAGATGAGCCATATACCATTCCCCGGACTGCGTCTCCACCAGTGAGCCGTGCCCTGCCTGCTGGAAGGCATAGGTCAGATCATGAGCCGTAGTCATGACCGGGTAATCCGGATCGGTCTCATAAGGTCCGGTTAGGCTGCGGCTGCGGGCCATCGTGACCATATGATTCACTCCGGTGCCCCCTTCAGCAACCAGCAGATAGTAGTAATCTCCGCGCTTGTACAATTGCGGGCCTTCCGTTACACCTGTCGGAGTCCCCTTGTATATTTCATGAATAGGGCTGGTCAGCCTGCCGCTTTCATGGTTATACTCCTGCATCACGATGCCGGAGAAATTGCTGTGATTCTGCCGGAAATCCCAGCGCATATTCAGCAGCCATTTGCGTCCGTCACTGTCATGAAACAGGAACGGATCGAACCCGCTGCCGTTCAGCCGCACCGGCGGGCTCCAGGGCCCTTCAAGACTGGTAGCCGTAATCAGGTAGTTATGCAGATCCTTATACACACTGGAGCGGGACTTCACATCCGTAAACAGCAGGTAGTACAAGCCGTTGTCATAGGATAGTGCCGGCGCCCAGATGGAGCCGGAGCTTCCGTTGCCGCGCAGGTCCACCTGTGAGGTCTCGGTCAGCACACGGGTGAGCGTATGCCAGTGCACCAGATCACGGGAATGATGAATCTCTACACCGGGGAACCATTCGAAGGTTGAGGTTGCGATATAATAATCATCGCCCACCCTAAGGAAAGACGGATCGGGATGAAAGCCGGTCAGCACCGGATTGACAATGGTTGGAGCCATAAATGTTACCCCCTGGTTAATGTAAGTTACAGATTGGATTGCACCGATTGGATTCTTAGAAGAACCCCTGTTTTTATTGTAGCGCCCGGGAGAACAGAAAGTTATAATGGGTTATAATAAAATGTTTGTATTTTGTCATGTTGGAGGCATCAGCAAAGCGTTATGAAACAGCTATTCGAACCTGTTCTGTTTGCGAACCGGCAGTCTCTGATCTGGGACTACCGCATCTATACCGACGATCATTACAAGGGATATTACCACTGGCACCAGTGCTGTGAAATCATGTTCGTGCACGGCGGACAGGGCAGCATTGTGGTCAATCAGCAGATGTATGATATCCGGCCGGGCATGCTGTTTTTTTTCCAGCCGTATCAGCTGCACCGGATCTATTCGGAAGTTTCACCTGAGTGTCCATTCGTACGCACGATCTTCTATCTAGACCCCCATATTGCCGAGAATCTGCTGCAGGGCTTCAGCAAGCGCAAAGCGGTCTTCTCTGCTCTCTGGCAGGGGAGCAACCCGTATTGCGGCTTTGATCTCGGGGACCGGGTTGAAACCATAGAATGGTTCTACCAGAATTACAATGAATTAAGGATGAAATCGTCTGAGGAAGACCCTGAGGATATCTCGATGCTTCTCCTGCAGCTGCTCAGCTGTCTCGGAACAGGCGAGCAATCGCTGATCCATACCGGAGAACGCCGGAATCTCCGCTATTCGGAGCAGATCATGAACTGGATTGAGGCTCATTATCAGGAAGAGGTTAATCTGGATCAGCTTGCGGAGGAGACTCATCTGTCGAAATCCTATGTATCGCGGATCTTCCATCAGGAGACAGGCGGCCGGCTGGTTGACTATCTCACCGCCCGGCGGCTCAAGCAGGCCTGCCGGCTGCTCGGAACGACCGATATGCCTGTGGAGCAGATCGGCATTGCCGTCGGATTCCCGAACGCCTCCTATTTCAATCAGCTGTTCAAGCGGGTCCTCGGGACCACTCCGCTGAAATACCGGAAGGGGAACATGTAGATAGATGACAATATAACGATATTTCTTCATATCAAAGTGCAACTTTCCATAATCATAGGACGCTATACTGAGGCCATATTCTAATTAATGGAGGCATCAGTGATGAGTACAGCATATTGGCAGGAAGTTATGAACCGGCTGGATACGAAGGTTACGCGGATGATAGAGCAGATCGGCGGAAAATGTCCGCATTTCGCCGGAGAAGACGGTAAGTTCGATGATATCGCCTCCGACTGGTGGACGACCGGCTTCTGGCCGGGGATGCTCTGGATTATGCATGATATGACCGGCAAGGACCACTATAAGAATGCGGCCTGGCACTGGGATGAGACGCTGGAGCAATGGTTCGTTAAGCCGACCGTGGAGCTGCATCATGATGTTGGTTTTCAGTTCCTGCCTACAGCCGTAATCAAGAACGTTCTGACCGGGGACGAGGATGGCCTGCGCCGAGGCCTTGAGGCCGCTAACTTCCTGGCCGCACGCTATAATCCGGTTGGCAGGTTCATCCGCGCCTGGAATGAGGACAAACACGGCTGGGTGATCATCGACTGCATGCTGAACATCTCCCTGCTGTTCTGGGCAAGCAAGGTGACTGGCGATCCGCGCTATAGACATATTGCGGTCAGCCACGCGGAGACTGCGATGCAGTATGGTGTGCGTGAGGATGGATCGACCAAGCATATCCTCTCCTTCGATGCCGAGACTGGCGCATATATCGAGAATTTCGGCGGCCAGGGCTATTCCGCCGAATCCTGCTGGAGCCGGGGGGCAGCCTGGGGACTGTACGGATTCATTAATACTTACCGCCACACCGGGGATGAACGTTTCCTGAATACAGCGAAGCGGATTGCCCATTATTTCATCTCCGCCCTTCCGGAGGATCATGTGCCGTACTGGGACTTCCGGCTGGCAGACGACAAGCGGATGTTCCGAGACAGCTCCGCCGCATCGATCGCTGCTTCAGGCTTGCTGGAGCTGGCTGACATCGTGCCGCTAGGCGAGAAAAGCCTCTACGCAAATGCCGCGGAGCGGATCCTGCGTTCACTGACCGAGAACTATGCCACCTGGGACCAGCCGGAGCATGAAGCGATTCTGCTGCATGGTACCGGCAGCGGCGACTCCTTCATCGATGTATCGCTGATCTACGGCGACTATTACTATGTCGAAGCCGTCGCCAAGCTGAACGGCTGGAAGCACCGTATTTTCTAGTCTGCGTATTGGATAACAACAAACAGCGGGCCCCCGCATGCTGGGGGACCCGTTGTTTGTTGTTTAGGATGCGCAGCAGAACAACCTGCTCACTCTGTCTGGCAATTGGACTTCACGCAATTCTTTCGGAGGTTAACTCAGCTTTAACTGCTGCGTCCAATACGCTCCGATAAATTAGCACCATTACTGTGCCGTATGCGTCCACGCTCCAGTAATCTCGAACTGTGACGTAATGTTTAAACAAAATTGCTTTCTTTTATTCGAACATTCATTCGTATATAATCTCAAGAAAAACTAATATGGAAACCGGATAACGAAGCAATGACTTGTATAGAGATGATTAGGCATGTTCTAGAAAGTGAATATTATTATCATCTCGCTATCCATAATCGAGGCAGTCTGGAGGTATTTGATTCTCCTTTCGAAAAACAACCTTTTTCTACCGTCAATGCGGAATTGAAATTTGCAGAACCATTTAGAAATCACTTCTTAGAATCTATTAAGTTATTTTCTGAAGAAGATTTAACAAGCATTAAAATTGATCGTTCTGATTCAGGTTATATAAGAAGTTTGGGTGACATGTTGCTAAGAGTCGCATATCATGAATCAGTCCATACCGGCCAATTGCTGGATTACTTAAGAACGGCAAACATTCCAAGAGTACGTGTTTGGGATTAATCTATCTCACAGGTGTAATCATTAAGGTGATACGCCTTTTCTTTTTTTAGTTACTACGCATTTTGCGTCTACTCTGCCTTTGGGAGAGAAGGGCTGCATCCCCTCTCTGTCCCTGCATCTTCGTACTGCGCAATACATAATCATTTTGTGTTAAACTTAATTTGGATATATTTAGCAATCCATTTTAGGAGGAATGAATGAGATGAGAAAAGTTACCCAAAAAGACTTAATAATTGTTTCTTTGATATTTGGAATAAGCATTGTACTAGGTAGTCTTCAAGTAATTTATTCATCTTTGGTATCTGTTAGATTGTTAAGTGTTATCTCAATAATTTCTCTTTCTTTTGCTGTTGGTTTTCTTATAAGAGAATTATTTATATTAAAAGAAAAATAAGCTCATTCGCATTTTGCGTAAACCGTGGATCAAATCGGTCTTTGAAATTAAAGTGTTGGTAGCATCAGACAAAAGCCCTCTCCTTTTTAGTTCTTAACCGTATCATTCTTCAAAGAGTCGTTTGAGTATGGAAGAGATACACCGGTCTGTAATGGCTTCCAGACGTTTAAGTTGCTGATGGTAGACCTGAGTGTCATAAACATCGGTATGATTTATTAAATCCTTGATTTGTTCTTGCTTCAAAACAACGAATGTCGCTCTTCTTTAATTGCGTCAATCTTTGTGCTTTTTTCACCAGACGCTGGGCAATACTTAATAATTCCCCCATTCCACTTGCCACTGTTCTTCTTTCCAATGACTTCCAGACTCTGCTTCAGAATATTTCAATTTGAATGAGTTCAAATTATGAATGAGTTCCTTATATAAACAATTTGATTAGTCAGGAAAAGGATACAGTATGATCAAAATTCCTGATTTTGAATTATACATATATCTGATGGGTATCACCTGGATCGTCATGCTTTTGAAAAAAACAGGCTATAGCATGCGACTTCCGTCTCATATCATAGCCTATTTTCTCTTGATAAATAACACATCAAATCTAGGGATTTCAAAGTACCTGGCAAAGGGTTAGTCCTCTGTTATACCACTTCGATGTTGTTATCCTTCTGAATAATGAGATCCACCCCATAATCTCCAGCAGCTTTGGTTACTTCAGCCTTATACCTTTGCGCCCGGAATAGATGACCTAAGTATTTCTCAAATTGAACATCTTCCACCTTGTCAATGTCAGAAATATTTACTAAATGGTAGGAGCAGGTAGTTCGTCTATTTTCATACGGAGTAAACTATAAGGCTTCTGCCGCAGGTCATTTCCATAATGAAATCTTGCCTGTCGATTTAATTGGTTCACGATGAAATATAAGTATTGATCTGGACCAATAGAAAAAGTATCCGGCCATAAAATTCTCGGATCATGTGCGATGGTTTCCATTATTCCATTCAGAAATATCTTTCGAATACTATTGTTTTCATAGTCTCCAGCGTAAACGTTTCCTTTTGCATCGGTGATCATTCCATCTGAAGCACCTTTTTCTCCCCAATACTTCACGTAGTACTGTAGATTCGTATCCGGTATCGTTCGGTCTCTTAGGGCTTCCGTTGAAATCGAGTACAGCTGACGACTGGAGAGAGGACAAAAATACAACATCTTGCCGTCCGGGGAAATCGCTATGCCATCGGATGCCAATCTAAAGGGTGAGGTAGATCCGTCTTTGTTTCGATTCATCAGGATTTCACCTTCAACTTTTGGTAAGAGACAGAGATCGGGCGAAGTTGAAATTGCTCCGTTTAACCGTCTCCAGGCATAACCGGTTTCTAAATCAACGACAATAATAGCACCTGGTCCTCGGGAAGACGAATCCGTTATATAAGCATAACCTGCTTTACCTACACGAAAATCAAATCGGACATCATTCAGATAAGTGGTCGGCAGGACAACATCTTCCGTAAATGTATATACACTTCTTATGGTATTTGAGTTTAAATCTACAGCGACTAACTTTGCTCCCCCTTTGATGGGTTCTGAGAAATTAGGAGCTCCTGTATCCAAAACCCAAAGCGTACCATTTCCATCAGCAACGACACTTTGGACACTAATGAAAGACGTCGAGATATCGAATGGGCTTACCACATTAGCGTCTAAACTAGGATAAGGCTGTAATGTATCACAAACGATTTCAGCCACCGTAAATTTAACGTCGTCTCCCCATTTCGGAAAGCAAATGAAAATACGCCCGGTTTCAGAAACAGCAACGCCTGTAGGCATGGCTCCGTAAAATAAAAATACCGCCTCAAACTTACCGAAATAATTTTCACTTGGTAACATCACTTGTATAAAATCCTCCTCCACAGGTTCGAGCTGCTATCACCTATTTATATGACTGAATGTGGTTCAAGTGCCTGGATAATTAAATATTTTCACGGAATTCCCCAAAGCTTCGGATTTGAATATCACGTGCGAATAAGTTGACAAAGTGTTTTTACTTTGCTGTCTGAAGGAAGCGAGCGTGCGATGAGTTTGCTGCTGCAATATGGATTTCCGGCAATTAATTTTAGTATAAAATCCGATGCGTCGGAAAATCTAACGTTGAAGAATAAGGAGGTGATCTTATCTCAATGAATACGCCAACACTAGCGCCGCACGAATCGATGGAACTTCATGAAGCCTTAAACTTTAAAACGCTCTGCCTCGCTAAGTCAAAACTTATGCAAGGCTTGGTCTTTGACCAAGAGCTGAAAGCGTTAATGCAGAAAGACGTAATTCAATCCATACAACAGATCTCCGAGCTGCAAACAATCTATGCAAGAGCTCCTTTCCAAGCACCTGTTCCGAATAGCCCGACACCTATCACACATTAAAGGGGAACGCCAATGAATGCCGATTATTTAGACCCGATTAATTCACTAAATATGCCGGAAATGGCAGACATGACTTTTGCAATGGACTTCCTTCTTCGTGCCAAGGAAGGTGTACGAAATATGTCCATCGCCCTAACGGAAGCGGCTTCTCCGGATGTAAGAGCGCTGCTGCACAATCATCTTAAGCAGGGGATTGCAATGCACCAGGAAATTACAGAGCTCATGATTCGTAAAAAATGGTTCCATCCTTACGAGCTTAACGAACAGTACCAATTAGACCAACTTTCAGCGAATAACACGGTGATGATCGGGCAGATGAATTTGTTCCCGGATGATACGTCACGTAAAGGGATGTTTGACCGTACCCCAGATGAACATATTGGAGGACATAGAGCATGAAGGCTGTAACGTACCAAGGGATTAAAAATGTCGTGGTCAAAGAGGTACCGGATCCGAAGATTGAGAAACCGGACGATATGATCGTAAAGATCACCAGTACCGCTATTTGCGGTTCTGACCTTCACCTTATTCACGGGATGATCCCTAACCTTCAGGAGAACTATGTCATCGGGCATGAACCGATGGGGATCGTAGAAGAAGTAGGCCCCGGCGTGACAAAGGTTAAGAAGGGCGATCGTGTGATTATCCCGTTCAACATCGCGTGCGGAGAATGCTTTTTTTGCAAAAATCATCTTGAAAGCCAATGTGACAACTCAAATGAACACGGGGATATGGGCGCATATTTTGGCTACTCCGGAACGACCGGCGGATACCCTGGAGGGCAAGCCGAATATTTACGGGTTCCGTTTGCAAATTTTACCCACTTCAAAATTCCCGAAAGCTGCGAACAACCGGACGAGAAGCTAAGCTTGATCGCTGATGCCATGACGACGGCGTTCTGGAGCGTAGATAATGCCGGCGTAAAAAATGGAGATACAGTCATCGTGCTTGGCTGCGGTCCGGTTGGACTTCTGGCCCAGAAATTCTGCTGGCTGAAAGGAGCAAAGCGGGTCATTGCCGTCGACTATGTCGATTATCGCTTACAGCATGCGAAGCGAACGAACAATGTGGAAATCGTAAACTTCGAACAGGATAAGAATATCGGCAACACTCTCAAGGAAATGACCAAAGGCGGCGCCGATGTCGTAATTGATGCTGTAGGAATGGACGGCAAGATGAGCGATCTCGAATTTCTAGCCAGCGGTTTGAAACTGCAGGGCGGCACTATGAGCGCATTTATCATTGCATCTCAGGCTGTCCGCAAAGGCGGAACCATCCAAGTCACTGGAGTATACGGTGGGCGCTATAACGGATTCCCGCTCGGCGATATCATGCAGCGCAACGTGAATATCCGTTCCGGACAAGCTCCGGTCATTCACTACATGCCGTATATGTACGAGTTGGTTACTTCGGGCAAAGTTGACCCTGGAGACATTGTTACGCACGTCATTCCGCTCAGCGAGGCCAAGCGCGGCTATGAAGTGTTCGATACGAAAATGGACGATTGCATCAAAGTCGTCTTAAAGCCTTGAATATGGAGAGATATATGGGAGGACAGTCCAAATGAATTCCAATTATGCTTTGCATGAGATGCTGGAGGTTCATGAGATAGCTGCGTTCAAGACCGTTTGCTTGACCAAATCCAAAACTATGCAAGCTCTGGTAACCGACCCGGAGCTCTTACAAATTTTGCAGCAAGATGTGCAATTATCACAGCAGCAGCTTCAGGAGCTCGGTGGAGTTCTGTCTAAAGTGAACCTATAGGAGATGATAGCATGAACCCAATCTTAGAACACATGACAGGGCTTCATACGTTAACCGACGACGTGATCGCAATGGATTTTCTGATGAACGCAAAGAGCGGGGTCAGAAACTACGCTATGGCCGTGACCGAATGTGCCACCCCAGAAATCAAGCAAATTTTGATGAAACAGCTCGACGAAGCCATAGACTCCTATGAAAAAATATCAATCTACATGATAGAGCGGAACCTTTACCATCCTTACCATATTCCAGAGCAAATTCAACTCGATCTGAATAATATTCAGACCGCTATGAACATTCCGTCCTGACACCGTATTCGTCCCCGACAAAACGCGCAAAACCACTATGGTTCAGGCGCGTTTTTTGATTTAAGCCGAAGACATTAGACTCTGTGAATCTCTGTTCTCTCGTCTACCCTTCTCTATTGGTATTCTTATGTTGCCAATCAATTGTGATTTTAATATACTCAATCCCCCTTATGAGATGGTTTGCAAAATATGAACGATTTCCCCCTCCATATTGGAGTTGTCTATCATCTTCAGGTATTCGGGTTTTAGCAATTGATACTGCTTCATGTGGTGGTAATCCATAATTGCTTGTTTCAAGGTGATATCATACTGAATCGAAAATGATGGCTCGATAAAGCGCCGCAGCACAGCGTCATCTTGAACCATAAACAATACGGCATTCAATCTGTTGAAAATCTGTTGCTCCATTCCGGATTCAAAAAAAACTTGTAAGTTTTTATTCCGATTGTTCAGGGCAACTGACAGATTTCCGACATCTATAGCCGTGAGTTTCTTGACGGGAGTGTTCTTCATGGCTGAGTTCCAGAAGAACGTTGCTTAGAGGCCTCAACGCGGAATATCGCTTTAAGGGACTGTCCCAAAAGTAGTTTTTCTACGAGTAGAGGCAAATCCTTCTCATTTTCAAAACCGTTCAAAAGAGCAACAATTCTCCCGTCACTGGAGAATTGTTGCTCTTTGTTTTTGGTCATTTGCAGCTTGCTTCAATAGAATGTGCGCAAGCGAAAGCCAACCGACCTCAAGCGTCACTTTTTCCATGCCGCATCGCCAAAAGCGCCGGAAGCCCCGGTTATTCTTCAGTTGTCCAAATACACTTTCCGGTTCCGTCATTCGGCGTACAGCCAGAGCATAGCCTTCCTTGCTTCGCAGGATGTCCCGAGCCTGCTTCTGGTAACGCAGCCTCTCCAGACTGACAACCACTTCCCGATTTCCTGCAGCCTTGGTGCAGCGTTCCTTCAACGGACAGCCTTCGCAGCCTTCGCAGCTTTGGCTTCGGTAATGACGTTTCCGAATTTCATATCCACTCTCTAAGAGTTCCATACTTTCTTTGCGAAAATGCAGCATGCGTCCGGTGGGACA
Organism: Paenibacillus sp. FSL R10-2771; assembly: GCF_038000205.1. Lineage (NCBI taxonomy): Bacteria > Bacillati > Bacillota > Bacilli > Caryophanales > Paenibacillaceae > Paenibacillus > Paenibacillus sp. FSL R10-2771. Next base: position 2,715,517 of record NZ_JBBOBM010000001.1, on the reverse strand, counting down.
GGTCCACCTGTCTTCGGCTTCGTCGTACGTCCAGTTCTCAATCTTTCCGACATTCTCTTTCCAAGCTTTGCTCTTTTCTTTGTGGTAGCTGCCGTATTTTACGACCGCCTGAATCTCTTCCTTTTCCAGGTAGGCGTAGTTTTCTTCACTGCCGTAGCCTGCATCCGCAATCACCGTTCTGGGAAGTTCCCAGGATCTGCCGCGCCTTTTCCATATGTGGCTGTAAACAACGGGTGTCCGTCGGTCTCGGGTGTAGACTGTAGACTAAAATAAATTGGTTTTCCATTCCGATTTGTATCCGCATGAAAGTCGCATCCGGGTCGGTCTTGCTGAAACTGTTCCGGTCCCCTAGCAGCTTTTGGTAGTGTTCGTACTTTAGTAATCGGGGCAGTAAATCCTTCCGAAGCTTCCGAACGGCTTTTTTCAGGGGTTTATCTTTGGGTTTGTCCAGGAGCTTAGACTCCAGCCCCCGGGTCAGGGTTTCCAGCTTCTCACAATTCATCTCGTAAGATTCACCGAGCTCGGTGAGGTCCTTTCCCTGGAACTCCCGTTCTTCTTGGTGCTCTGCCACTTGCCGTCCACAAAATAATGCCCCAGAGACACATATTTTTTGTCAGCCAGAAACTGAAGCACGGCGGTAAATACCGTTTCGAGGACATTTCTCATCCGCTGGGAACGGAAGCGATTAAGAGTGCGAAAGTCGGGTCGCTGCCGTCCGGCCAGCCACATGAAGGGAATGTTCTCCCGTACCGCTTTGGCGATTTGGCGAGACGAAACTATTCGCTGAGTGTAAGCGAAGATAATGACTTTGGTGAGCATTTTAGGGTGGTAGCTGTCACGGCCGCCACCAGGATAGGCAGCGTCAAAGATGGAGTCGTCCAGTCGATTGACGGCTGTGTTAACGAGCGCGATCGAGGTGATGTTCCGGAATGTCTTCTTCCAGATCCATTGGCAAACAAAGTTGGTCCATGGTATATTGAATATACAAAAGAAACCTCTCCTTTGAAATGGTTGGTCGCACTTCCATTTTACCAAAGAAAGGTTTCTTTTTTTATGATTTTTAGAAGGATTGTCGTATATTTCCCGCTTAAACAGCGGAGAGGACGGACTGATTGTGGAAAAGCGGTAGCGGTCGCCTTGGTCTCCGGATTTTCACCGCTAAGGGAAATGAAAAAAATCTGGAGAGCACAGCGATTGGAACAACGGTCCGTTCGCGCAGCGTCCTCACCTAGCGCAACCGTCTATCCGACTCTAAAAACAATGGGCGTCCCAGCCATATCTTGGCTTTTGGGACAGCCCCTTTCATCGGTTATGAGTAGGCCGCATTTATCGCGGCGCCTCTTTCTTCTGCTCTGGTTTTCGTGAACCCTTAAAGGTAGATGAAAGTAAGACCAACAGGCTGCCAAATGCGATCCAGATTAAGACGAATGTCGGATGATTCATACTCAGGCCTTGTCCAAAGAACAACAACTCTCGTAGCCCATCAACCATGAAGCGCATCGGCAGCCATGACAGTATCCAATCACGGTAAAACAGAGATAATAACTCTGGCGCGGAACTAAGGAGTGGAGCACCGAAGAACAGCAACAACACAAAAATAATCATGCCTTTTAACCCAATCCAGGAGAAAACAGCAGCTATCATGAGGAAAAATGCTAAATAAGCAATTGCCAAGAATAAAGCGGTATCCGTGAAATGAGGAGTGTGTACGCCCCATCTTCCAGCAAACCAAGTGAAGCTAAAGCCAGCTGCCAAAGCAATGATTGCTCCCCAAAGGAATTGGACTATATTCGCCCGAAGCCGATCATTACGATTGACGTAATTTTGTTTATTTTTGACAAGCAAGAAAATTACGTTTCCGATTAGACAGGCCATCCACAAGGGTTGTAACATCAAAACCGGTGAATTCCCGTTTGCACTATGCGTACCGGTTGCATTCACATTGATGATTTCGCTAACGATTGGCTAAGCTAAAGCAGCGGCTTGTTTTGTCGAGAGCATAGCGCCCTTCTGATCAATAGCCGCTAATAGCTCAGCACACAGCTTCTTATTTATAGCATCAACCGCGTGGTTTAGCATTTGCCCTGCCACACTAGATGCCGATGCATTCATACCTTGGTTGATATACATCTGCATCCGGGGTGAAGAAGGGTCCAGCGTCATAAGTGATGCCTGCTTCTCGCTGAAATCCTTGGGAATCACCAATGCAGCATAATATTCTTGGTTATCGAGTCCTTCCTTCGCTTCCACTTCACTACCAACTTCGATCCATTTGATCGCCAAATCTCCATCCGAATTTGCCAAGATTTCTGACTGAATATCAGACACTATCGTCTCGCCTATATTTACTTTTGGAGCCGTTAAGCCTTGATCCTCATTCACAATGGCAATGGGCAAGTTATGTGGAGCAGGATTGATGCTAGGAATCATAGCCAGACTAAAAATGAAGATGACTGCAATAACGATAATGGGTAATGTAACTATTAGTTTGTTTTTTAATAAGCTCATTTGTTTTCATCTAATCTCAAAATCTACTGTTCGAATTCTTTCGTTTTTCCACAGGCAATATGGCCTCGATTACGTCCCAATGCTCGGCGATTTTCCTGTCCTCAACACGGAACAAATCGTAGAAAGCAGTAGGTTCACCATCAAATAGACCTTCACTCGCTGTAAGCACAAAATCGCCTTGTCCGATAACCTGATGAACCTGAGTATATTGAAACTCAATATTCTTCGCCTTAAGACCCTGCAATGCAGCACCGAGGCCGGAAAGGCCATCTGCAATATGTGGACTATGCTGAATGTATTGATCTCCGGCAAAGTAAGAGGTAAGCAGGTCCGGGTTCTTCCCAAGCAGTATATTCTCGACATAGCTTTTGACAACTACTTTGTTCGCATCAGTCTTGTCGATATCCTTAATCATGACCGGTCCGTCAATCATCGTATGATGACTTGGTGTCTTTTCTACCCGATCTTGCAGATTGTCCCAATGTTCAACGATCAGTCCATTCTCAAAACGGAAAATATCAAAGCCAATTTTAGGTCCAAAAAAATCATATTCGGAATGAAGGGCAACATAATCTCCATCGGCTAAAATGCGCTTAATGCTCACCTTTGTACCTATCTCCTTTAAATGATCAAGTGCACCAAGCATGGCTGCACGGCCATTGGATAAGGCAAGGTTGTGCTGAACATATTGATCCGGATGAATGTAATTCGTAATCGCCTTGGGATTACCGCTCTCTAAACTTTCCAGCACTGCTTTAGCCTTTAGAACTAACTCATTTTGATTGTTTAATATCATTAGAATATCCTCCTTATTATCTCAACAGTTACCTTACTAGGCCTAACAATAAATGGTATTCACCTCTTTCAATCACGAGTTTATAGGCATTAGATAAATAATGAACGTTATGTTGTTTATTTATCTTTCGCTCATTATAATTAAGATGAACTTTACGTTCAATATTCAATATTTTTTGTTTTGAGGGATAACATACAATTCATATCACTTTGTCGCTTAACGACTCTAATTTAATATAGGAGAGCGAAAATAATGAACAAGAAAACCGATCTAAGAATACTGCGCACTAAACAATCGATTCGAATGGCGTTTATTGCGCTTATTCAAGAAAAGGGATATGAAGCAATAACAATCCAGGATATTGCCGATCGGGCTATGATCAATCGAAACACCTTTTATCTCCATTACGAAAATAAACCTGACTTATTAAATACCTATATGGATGAGTTATTGGGCGAATTAAAAAATGCAGTCATTCTTTGTCCAATCAGCATGAATCCTTACAATATTTCTGTACTCGAGACAATCATGCAAACTATACTGGAACACATTTCGCATAACACCTCTTTTTACTACGCCATGCTAATTGAAGAGAATAGAATCTATCCATTCCGCGCAAAAATGGAGAAAATCATTAAAGATAAACTAAATGAGGGGTGGAATCCGACAGCGGCAAATTTCTCTTTAGTGCTGTCCAAGGATTTGCTGTTCGAATACCTTGTATCGTCTTTCATGGGGATTATCATTTGGTGGGTTAAAAACGATCTGTCTATTCCTGCGGGTGAAGTTGCTTCTCAGTTCAGCAGACTCGTTGCCTATGGACATTTAAAAGCTACCGGCATCGCCTTCGAGGAATAAAGTAAAGTTGCTCTGCTCGGCGACAATCGATGACCCTTCTTTTAACGACTTTGTACCGGAGAGCCAGTGGTGGACCAATGATACTGAGACGCCAAATCGCTCAAAGCCTATCTGCGTTTCGGCTGACATGATTAATCAATGCCTGCCGCTAAACCGTTTAATCGCTTCCTCGGTCACCGGTTCGAAGAGGTTTACCAGGTTGCCGTCGGGATCACGGAACAGCATAGAACGGTCCCCCCACGGCATCGTGGTCGGTTCTTTTACCCAATCATAGACAATTGGCTTCAAGCGTACGTATTCGGCTTCGACATCGTCGACGCGGAACTCGATGATGACAGTGTGATTGCTCGCTGCCACTACGGAACCAGCGCCGAATAGCTGCGCCGTTTGGGAGTGGCCGATTGCCAGGGTACATGCCGGCATAACGAGTTCGGCAAAAACAGGCGCGGGGTGCACCGCCGAAACACCCAGGACTTTTTCATAGAACTCGGAGAGACGATTCACATCGTCGGTAATGATGCGTACAGAAGCAAAATTCACAAAATACCCTCCTTCCTATACTCCTTTATGTTTACATACCCGATAATAAAACAACGCTACTGACAGCCTTATGTCAGTAGCGTTCTAAAATTTTTCGGGCTTCCTCACGAATCTTATTCCGGAATGATTCAGGCTCCAATACGATTACACCCGCTGCTCCTCCAGCCACAAGACCGCCGTCACTCCGCGCGGATAATATTTGCTGCCGGTAATCTCGCCGGAGATAATCTGGTCGCTCCAGCTCCAGATCGAGAGCTGCGGATGCGTAAGCCAGGTTACATGTGCCGAATCGGCTGCATGGCCTTTGTCCTCCCACTCCAGACCAAGAATTTGTCTGGCGATGAACTGGCACAGATAAATCTTGCTCAGCCAGCTGTTATTGCTGGTGGAGGAGATTTTCCAGCCGCCGTCTTCGAACAGGCACACCCCTTCAACTAGCACGGCCTGCAGATGCGTGTCTAGCGCCGCGATGTATTCGCCGAACCGCCCCCCGCGCTCCAAAGCTTCCTTGCAGCCGGTGAAGTAAGGGAAAACGAGGCCTTCAATCGCCGGAATAATCTTCGAGTCATTGCCTTCTCCGATTACCGCCGGGATATAGCCGCCCTCGGTAACACTGCCCACAATGGTTGCTGCGCAGAGCTCTGCCTGTCTGCCGGCAGTCTGTGACAGCTCCGTATTGCCGTTATCACGGAAGATCTTCTCCATCGCCAAATACGCTGCCCAGCATTTACCCGCAAGGTAAATATTGTTGCGCGCCTGGCCCAGTGACACATCCAGACTGTCGTACGTAGTAATCTCCGCGCCGCCCATTGTCCGCGAGCTGTCGAGGGCCATCACACCGTTTCGTTTCGCCGGGTCCGGATGATCCCGGTTCAGCATACTCTGCAGGCAGCTCTCCAGTACTGTAAGGTTGCGTTCCATCCAGCTGAGGTCACCTGTATGCTCCAGATATACCGCCGCAGTAAGAATCCAGTTCACCAGCTGCTCATGGGTCATATGCGAGAAGCAACCGTCGATGCCGTACAGCTCATATGAGGAATACCCTGGACGCGAGACGGCATTGGCTACCCCCATATCATGGGTGAAGCTGAGCCCGCCCGGATATTCGGCCACGTCTCCCGGGAAACGGACAGTATCCACATAGCTGTACCGGTCCACGAACATATCCAGCTCATTGCGTACGGTCCACGGATTCATCTTCAGCTCATAGAATAGCTGATCCACCGTAAGATCGAATGTGTTCATCATCCGGTATTCGCCTTCGTTCACGACCCAGAACGGCTGGGCTTTGTACTCCAGCAGCTCGGTTGAGCCATAATAACTGCGGATGGCATGTGCCAGCATAAATGTCTGGTCTTCGCTGAGCCCTGTTCCTTCCAGCATGGAGTTAGCCTGCACTGCCTGCTGCTTCAGCTGATCGAAATGGGACAGCGCATATTCCGCTACCGCCTCTACATTACTGTAATAGCGGTTATAGTAATAACCGGCGTCCATTCCCGAGGTTACATAGCCGGACCGGTGGAAGCAGACTGCGAACCGGTAGACCTTGCGCTCTCCTGCGGGCACATCCATAACCAGAGCTCCAACCTGGCCCAGTCCGAAGGTCCAGTTCTCCTCCAGCTCCGTTGTCAGAATATCCTCCATGGTGAAATGCATAGCGGACTTGACACTCCCCTGTTCCGCTGCTATCGCCAGGAACCGCCCCTGGCCGACACCGGTCAGCTCTGCCTGGCTGCCCTCAAAGCGTCTCAAAGCGTTATACGGATCATTCCCCTGGAAGCCGAAGAAGGCCCGGCGGACAGAATCGCCCGAAGTATTGTCAACCTCCAGCTCTACCAATACCGCAGGCAGCAGCACTTCCTTGAGCTCCGCATCTGCAGCTGTTTCCGGGTCCGGAACCGGCCGGACCGGGGAGAGAATACGGAAGGTCAGATCCCCGGCCTGCCAGCTGTCCGTAGCCAGCCGGAAATCGCGGGTGATCTCTTCGTCCGCGTAATGATAAAGAATCTGCGGTTTATCCGGGTTCGGATCAGGGTTCTCGATGTCATAGCGCTTACTCTCATCGTCACTGCCCTGCTCATGGAAAGGCAAGGTATCGAAGCCGCGGCCATCCTTGCGTTCCAGGCCAATATATATATTCTGTCTCGGCGGCTTACCCGCTTCCAGGTCAAAACCGCCGGACGCTCCCTTAAACCCCAGAGTGAAGCTGGAAAATGAACCAATCGGTGAATGATGGGCATTAAAAAACTGATTTGTCGGCATATCGTAAATGCACTCCCTCCAGGCTGTGGCCCGGCAGTACCGGGCTCATAGCTCTATGTTAGCGCCGGCCCGGCTTATGCAACAGGCGTAAAGCCGCCAATTATTTGGACAAATCAATCGGACGCGGCGGCCTATGCTATAATAGAGCCAACTTTTAGTGAAAAAGAGGTTGAGTATGAACGTATTAGATCCCGGTACACAGCATTCCATGGACGGCCGGATGTCCCCGGATATACAGGCTGCCTTTCATATATTCGCTGCCCACTGGCGCAAGGTGAACAGGGAGTGGCAATATCCGGCCCACACCCATCCGATGTTCGAGATCAATATCGTCCTGCAGGGTTCGCAGCAAATGAACGTAGGCGGGCAGTCTTACATCCAGCACAGCGGCGACATTCTGTTCATCCGCCCAAGTGTCCTGCATTCCAGCCTGGGTACGGTGTCAGAGGATGAAATGACCTATTATTGCCTGCATTTCGACATTGATGATCTGGTTCTGCGCCGTTCCCTGATGACGATGGACACCGTCAGCCTAAGCGGCGACACTCCGGAGCTGCAGGCGATCCGTTCTTCGCTCGATGCAATTATCAGCTCGACGATCCTCCCTGATGCCAGCGATGCCCAGCGGGGCCGGCTGGTGACGCTCAATGCTTCGCTGCAGCTGTTCACCGCACTCAGCAGCTGGGTGCTGGCTGCATTGCCCTCCCCTGCCCGGAGCACACTGCCCGGTGTTACGGAGAAAACCGTTGCCCTGGCGAATGCCATCGAAGGACTTCTGCAGGAATCCGTATTCACCGCTGCGGCAACCGGCAGCCGGGCCGGAAGCATTGAAGACATCGCCGCAAGGCTTGGCTACAGCCCGAATCACTGCAACCGCGCCTTCCGGCAAATCTACGGATTGCCGCCGAGGCAGTATCTCTCTGACCTGATTATCCGCCATGCCAAGCTGCTGCTGCTGGATAACAGCCTGTCAGTGGAGAGTATCGCCTACCGGCTCGGCTACCGTGATGTCTCCCATTTCAGCAAGCAGTTCAAGCGCTGGACCGGCCTGCCCCCCATGGGCTACCGCCAGCTTACGGAGGAACCGGGGAAGACAGACGGCAAAGCGTTATCCGCTAATACGCAGGGAGGCACAGAATGAAGATATACCATTTCAACCAGGACACCGGCAAGCCAATCTCAGCCTTCAGCTCCGACTTCATTTTATCCCGGATTATCCAGACGGATGGAAAAACGCATATCGGCTGCGTATATCTGGGCCCGCAGGGAGTGATCGGTTATCATCAGGCGGCATGTCCGCAGCTGCTGCTGGTTATGAGCGGGGAAGGATATGTCCGGGGCGAGGAAGAGGAATTCACGGCTGTCCAGGCAGGCCAGGCTATCTTCTGGGCGCAGGATGAATGGCATGAGACACGGACGGATTCGGGATTGACTGCGATTATTATTGAAGGTGATTCGCTGAATCCTGCCACCTATATGACACCGGTATGAACACAATTTCACATTAAAGATGATTCAAAGCTGAACTCATCAACTGCGTATGTCGTCACCATGAACTTGACGGGTCTGCATTAGTCTCCAACTGGCGGTGAAAAGGACTGAGATTCCGTTAATCTCAGTCCGCTTCAGATGCAAGGTCACCGAGAAGGCGCATGGAGGGCGCATGAAGCACGAACCAGCGAATTAGCAACCAGCGCATCACCAATCACCGAATCAGTGACTCACGAATCACCGGGGGCGGACTCCCCAGATATAATCCCTATACACAAAAACTCCGCAAACCATTAACAATGGCCCACGGAGTTTCTTTATTTTACCCCAGGAGAACACACACCTCTTACCCTTTGGTGGCCCCTGACGCAATTCCCTTAACGAAATACTTCTGCAGGAAGATAAACACGATTAGCACAGGCACCACCGACATGGCGGTTCCGGCAAAAATCATATCCCAGCGCGAGGAGAATTCCCCGATATACCGGTAGATTTCTACTACCATCGTCTTGGCCTGGCCGGAAGGCAGCACCAGCATCGGCATCAGGAAGTCATTCCAGATCCCCAGACCGTTCAGCACCACCATACTTGCCGTAACCGGTCCGAGCAGCGGGAAGACGATTCTCCAGAAAATCCCATATCGGGAGCACCCGTCAATCTCTGCCGCTTCTTCAATCTCCCGTGGAATACCCTTGACGAAACTGGTATAGAGCAGGCATCCGAAGCCTACGGCACCGGCGACATAAATCATGATAGGACCCGCCAGACTGCCGTACAGGCCGAGTATTCTGAGCTCTTTGAACAGCGGAATCATATACGCCTGGAACGGAATCATCATGCCTGCCAGGAAATAGATGAAGACCAGCCGCGTCCAGCGGGCATTTCTGCGTTCAATCGCGTAACCTGCCATCGGAATAATCAGCACCTGGGCGACAATCGCCACTACGGTCAGAATAAGACTGTTAAGGATCGCACGCGGAAACTCGGTCTCCGTAAGCAGATATTTGAAGCTGTCTAAATACAGTGTCTTCGGAAAAGCAACCGCATCGCGCATAATCTCGGCGTTGCTTTTGAACGCGGACATCAGATTAAAGAAAATCGGGAAGAAAAAGATAACCGCTACCAGGAGCGTTATGACAAACAGGACAATTTCAGTGATTCTCCGCTTGGTCTGCATCGTCATCTTAGAGCTGCACCTCCCGTTTCTGCAGGAATTTAACCTGAATGACCGTAATGATCAGAATAATCAGGAACAGGACCATAGCCAGCGCCGTGCCGAACCCTTGTCTCAGCTCCCCGAAGCCTACTTTGTAGATAATATAAGTTAATGTCTCTGTCTCAAAGCCCGGGCCGCCGTCGGTCATTACGGCAATCTGGTCAAATATCTTCAGCGCGCTGATCATGGAAAGCACCATGCACACGGTCATCGAACCCGCAAGCAGCGGGAACGTAATATGCCGGAACTGCTGCCAGCCGCCTGCGCCGTCAATGCTGGCCGCTTCATTAAGCTCCTGCGGAATGCCCTGCAGTCCGGCCAGATAGATGATCATATAATAACCCGCGCCTTTCCAGACCGTTGACAGGATAATCGACAGCATAGCGTATTTCGGATTGCCCAGCCAGTCGACGATATAGTCGCCCAAACCGACGGAGGTCAGGATCTGATTAAACACGCCGAAGTTGTAATTCAGAATCATTGCCCAGACAAAGCCCATGACGATCCCGCTGAGCAGGGTCGGGAAATAGAAGATACTTCTGAATAAATTGCGGAACCAGCGTACCTTGTCGACCATTAAGGCCATGGCGATTGCAGCAATGTTCTCAAGCAGTACTAGCGTAATTGTCATAACCAAAGTGTTCTTCAGGGCGTTCTGCACCCGCGGACTCTGGAAGATCTCGACGAAATTGGCGAATCCGATATACCGGATATCGCTGCTGATCCCGTCCCAAGATGTGAAGCTTAGGTAGACGCTGCCTGCTGTAGGGACTATGACAAACAGTGTGTATAAAAGGAATGACGGCAGGATGAACAACAGCGCGTAGGACTGCCATTTTTTCTTTTTCTTGCCCGGTTTCTCTGCGGCTATGAAAGACTTGTCTGTATTAACGATGGATGTAGCCATGGTTCCTCTCCCCTCCCTGGGACGCGCTTGTCTAGATAAGAGGAACCTCTGCCGGAGCAGAGGTTCCCTTCCGGCGCTTTTATTTACAGCGAATTGGCTTTGACCTGATTGTCATATTCGGTATCGGCCTTCTTCATATATTCAGTTACGTCGGCATCGTTCACCACCATATCCTGGAGCAGCTTATAGTACCAGTTGCGGAATTGCGGAGGAATCAGGTTATCGCCCCACCAGTTATTGATGGCCAGTGACTTGGTGACACTCGTGTCGGCAATAAGATCCAGTGCAACCTGCATTTGCTCACTTGTCTCATAGGTAACTTTCTCTTTGGTGGAAGGAATGGCATTGATCGAAGCCAGGTAGACCGAGTATTGCTCCGGTGCAAAGAAGAAGCGGATAAAGTCTTTGATCGCTGCCGTTTTGTCGGCATCCTTGGCCGCATCAACGGATAACGACCAGCCGGCCGGTGACGGCAGACCGATGACATTCACTTTACCTTGGCGGTCCGGGATCGCGTAGAAGCCGAATTCGAAGCCTGGATCAGCTTCAGCAATCTGGGTAAACATCCAGGTGCCGGAATACAGCTGTGCAGCTTTGCCGGATACAAGGATCGACGCGGTCTGATTATCTGCGGTGCTCAGCCAGCCTTTGTCCACATAGTTCTTGAACAGCTCTTTGAAATCAGTCATGCCCTGGACTACATCAGGATCTGCGAAGCTGACGGTCTTGGCCGTACGCTTGGAGTTCCAGTCCGGGTCTTTGCTGTAGACATCGTCGATCAGGAATTTATTGACCCAGAAGCCCATATGGAAAATATCCTTGCCGCCTACTACCAGCGGGGAGATACCTGTAGCTTTCAATTTTTCCTGGATGGCAATGAACTCGTCATAGGTTTTGGGAAGCTCGGTGATCCCGGCGTCAGCGTAAGCTTTTTTGCTGTAAATGATCCCTTGCGGTGCATTGACCTGCATGGGAGCGTTCCATACTTTGCCGTCCACCTGCGGTGGCGATTCGAACAGCTCCAGCAGATCGGCTGGAAGCTCGACAATTTTGCCCGCATCCGCGAATACCTGGGTGTCACGCATTTCCACCAGATCCGGGAATTCTCCAACCGCATCCTTCGTCTTCAGCCAATCCAGATAAGCAGCCGATGAGGTTTCACTTAGGTCTTTGATGGTGACGTTAGGATTCGCTTCCATGAATTTCTTAACGGTATCAGCAATGGCTTTCTTGGTCGCCGGGTCACCCGACGCATAACCGATGGTGAAGCTGACATCCTTCTTCGCAGCATCAGTAGCTGCAGTATTTCCTGCCGGAGCCCCGGTTGCCGCTGCGTTGCCGCCACTGGCATTGTTATTGTTATTTCCGCCGCATGCGGTAAGTACAGTGGTTGCTGCGAGCAGCATGACGGATAATTTCGTAATGGTGTTCTTCATATCTTTAGTAACCTCCCCTTGGGTATACAGCCCGGAAACTGCCGGCCCGATGTGCGCATCATCGTCCGTAAGCGTTTCCTTATGCTCCAAGAATAGCATTCAGCCTTCACGGTTAGAATGAACTAATTTAAGAGGGATGTGCGGTAAATTTAAGAAGATTCTCCTGAGCAGAAAAAAACGAAGGTCCAGGAGACCTCCGTTCTTGCACGGGCTGTAGTGTAATGTCACTGCCAGTATTCCTGTACCTGCCTGTCGTATTCAGTATCGGCCCGTTTCATATATTCTAGTACATCCCCGTCCTTAACAACCATTTCCTGCAGCAGCTTGTAGAACCAGTTACGGAACTGCGGAGGAATCAGGTTATCTCCCCACCAATTGTTGATCATCAGAGATTTGGTAACGGCCGGATCGGCCATCAGATCAAGCACCACCTGCATCTGTTCACCGGCCTCCCGCCTGAATTCCTGCCTGGTCGAAGGAACCGAATCGATCCGGCTCAGAAATGCGGCATAAGGCTCCGGTGAGAAAAAGAACCGGATGAAGTCTTCGATCGCCTGCTTTTTGAGCGGCTCCTGCGCCGCCTGGGCAGACAGCGACCAGCCGGAGGGCGACTGCAGGCCGACCACATTCAGCTTCCCTCTACGGTCCGGCACAGCATAGAAGCCGAATTCGAAGCCTGGATCGGCTTCCTGGATTTGTGAGAACATCCAGGAGCCGGAGAACAGCTGGGCTGCCTTGCCGGATACCAGAATGGACGCCGTCTGGTTATCCCCTGTGCTTAGCCAGCCTTTATCGACATCGCTTCTGAACAGCTGTTTGAAATCAGTCATGGCCTGGACTACATTGTCATCGGTGAAGCTAACCTCACCTGCCGTCCGCTTCGCGTTCCAGCCGGGATCAGCGGCATATACATCATCAATCAGAAATTTATTAACCCAAAAGCCCATATGAAAAATATCCTTGCCGCCTACAACGAGCGGAGTGATCCCGCTTGCCCGCAGTCTGTTCTGGATCTCCAGAAATTCATCGTAGGTTGCCGGAAGCGTCTTAATGCCTGCCTCGGCATACGCTTTCTTACTATAAATAATACCCTGCGGGGCAGCGACAAACAGCGGGGCATTCCATACCTTGCCGCCGATCCGCGGCGGCTGATCGAACAATTCCGCCAGCTCATCGGGGAGCGGAACAATCTTCTCCGCATCGGCGAAGGCCTCGGTATCCCTCATCTCTACCAGATCGGGGAACTCGCCCACGGCATCCTTAACCTTCAGCCAATCCATATAGGCAGAGGAGCTTGTCTCACTGACATCCTGGACGACTATGTCCGGATTCGCCTGCATGAAGGTCTTTATGGTATCCTCGATAGCCTGCTTCGTCGCCGGATCACCGGAGGCATAACCTATAGTAAAGCTTATTTCACCTCCCCCGGATGCTGTATCCGGGCGGCTCCCCTGATCAGCCGCATGATTCCCTCCGATTCCGCCTGATCCGGTTTTGCCTCCACAGCCGGACAGGATCAGCGCGGCCGCAAGCGGCACTATTGTTATTTTCATACATGATATCCTCGGCATTTGCACCACCTGTGTCCTCCTCATTCAGTGATAACCGGGAACGTCAGCGTAATGGAGGTCCCGACATACTCTCTGCTGTTCACAGACAGGCCATACGCCTCCCCGAAGCTGGAGCGGATGCGCTCATGCACATTTTTCATGCCGACATTCTTGCTTGGAGCCTCCGGGTCTTTCAGAATCTTATTAATGCGGGACAGAGTCTCCCTGCTCATCCCCACGCCATCATCATATATCGTAATCGCCAGCACCTGCTCTCTCCGTTCGACCGTAATGCCGACGGTTCCTTTTCCCTGCAGGCGCAGTCCATGCTGAACCGCATTCTCCACCATCGGCTGCAGAGACAGCTTCAGGATAGGCCAGTCCAGATTAACATCCGGGGCAATATCCAGATGCAGCTCGAAGCGGTTCTCATACCGTACAGAAATAATATAGAAGTAATTCTGCAGATGGGCGAGCTCGCTGGCAAGGCTTACGCGGTCTTCCCCGTAATCGATGACATACTTCAGCTCATTGGATAACGCCAGAATCATATCCGCCACCTCGCCCGCTTCCTTATCCACGGCGTTCATCCGGATCACCTCAAGGGTGTTGTACAGGTAATGGGGCCGGATCTGGCTCTTCAGTGCATTCAGCTCGGTCTGCTTCTGCTTGATCTGGGCCACATAGGCCTCATCAATGTAGACCTGCAGCCGTTCCACCATCCGGTTGAACCCGTGGGCCAGCCTGCCCATCTCATCATTGCTGTTCACGGAGAGCTGGATATCCAGCTTGCCCGACTCCACCACGGCCATCTGCCGGATCAGCTCCCGGATGGGAGCCGCGAGACGTCTGGAGAACCAGGCCCCCATTACAATCATTACAAAAGCACACATGCCAATGGCGATATACACCGTTGCCCGCGCCGACAGCAGCTGTTCGAACAGGTTGCCGCGGTGGATTTTGGCGATGACCTGGCCATTCAAAAAAGGGATGGACTCACTGAGTACAATCATCTCATTGTTAGTTTGATCAGCAGCTCTAGCCCCCGCCGCACCGGCAGGCTGGTTGCTGAAATACGTCCGCCCCTCCCCGTCAAGCAGGTACAGCTCATCCTTCTCCCCGAGACTCAGCTCACGGAAGAACTGCTGGAATAACGAGGTATCGATATCCAGGAAAAGCGTTCCGACTACCTTGGGCTCTTTGGTCACCCGTCCGGAGGTATCAATCAGGCTGCGCCCGATCGTGAACACCTGGCGGTCTGAGCCATAGAAGTAACTGTCCTGATGGGTGGGGAAAATAGCCACCTTCGCAGGGTCACCTGCCATGGCGGACAGCCACTCCGCATTCGGAACCGTCTCCATGTTCAGCGACCGGTTGCCACGCTCCTGAACATACAACTTACCGTCAGACTGGCGGATAAACTGGACACTGGAAATATAAGAATCACTGAACAGAACGGTCTTCAGGAAGGATTCTATCGGAATGGTGTTGATCTGCTCCAGCTCATTCACATTCTGTGTCTGATTCTGCGAATAGCTCTCAATGAATCCCTCATAACGCCCTGTATACATTAATTTGGATACTTCATTATACTGATTGAACGCTGAATTCAGATTATAGCTCATATAGAGTACCATTTGCTGCAGATTGCTGGTGGTATACCGCTCCACATAACCCGAGAAGGTCTGTACGGAGAAGAAACTCAGCGCAAAGAGCGGAATCAGCCCGACCAGCAGGAAGGATGCAGAAAATTTAACAAAAATACTCTTCGGTCCCCGTCCCCAGAATCGCACGGGCCATCGTCTTTTCACTCTATGATCTCCCTCCAATCCGCTTAGTTCCTGACCGATTGCTTGTATTCCTGCGGCAGCTTGCCGAATTGCTTCTTGAACATGTCGCTGAAATGCCGCGCATTGTTGTAGCCGACCCGGTCGGCAATCTCGTAGACCATCAGGTCACTCTGCAGCAGCAGCCGCTGGGCATGACCCATCCGCACTTCGGTAACATAATTCTTGAAGTTCTGGCCGGTATGCTTCTTGAAGAAGCTGCTGAAATAATAGGGATTCATATACACCATGGCGGCTATGGACTCCAGCGTAATATTCTCGGCATAATGCTCCTCCACATAGGTTTTCACCTGCGCGAGCTGCGGCATTTCCTTGCCGGAGATCCGGCAGCTCAGCTGCTCGGACATTTTGGACAGGACCGCTTCAAATTCCTGCTGCAGTGCGCCGAAGGTCGGGGCATCCGCCAGCTTTTCAAGCAGCGGCTTCTCTCCCTGATTCAACAGCCCCGCATCCGCGCCGAAATCAGCCATATCTTGTTCAAGCTGGATCACGGCATTATACACATAGGACACCGCCTGGTTCCGGCTATCTCCAGAGAGCAGACGCACGGTCTCCAGCAGCTCGCCGGTTAACGCCGTTAGCCGCTCCTTGTCGAGTGATTTGAGCGCTTCCGGCAGGCTGCTCTGGATGGCAGCAAGTGTAGATACAGGTATAGCAGTCTCCATTGGTTCGGCGGGATAAGGAATCACCCGGTTCAATCCGGCAAAATATCTGAATCTTAGCGCTTTCAACGCAGACTGGTAGGAATCCGCCGCCTCTTCAATACCGCTGGCCGGGCGGCCGATGCCTATTGAGACCTGCAGCTTCAGAAAGCTGTTGATTTTGTGATGCAGATCCTCCATTAATTGCTGCGGTTCATTCAGATGCTCATGCTGAAGCAGCACCCCGAAACGCTCTCCTTTGCGGAACACATACCCGTTGCCCCTGCCGTCCACCGTCTCCTTGATGATGTTCAACAAGGCGAATTCCACCAGCTTGCGTTCCCGTTCCTCCCAGCGCGAAGGCTGGCCGCCGTATTCATCCGTCTCGATGACACATACGCTGGCATAGCGGGTAATCGCCGTGTTGCCCATCCGGGCAAGCGTAGCTGCCGCAGCCTTATTGCCGTCGGTCAGCTGCTCCAGCTGCTCCTCAACCGTAACAGACAGGTTCTTCCGCTCATAGGATTTGAGCATTTCCTTGTTGCGCTCTTCTTCGGATTCCTGGCGGATCACCGTTACTGCGCGGATCACTACCTGCTCCAGCTGTCCCGTATTCACCGGCTTGACCAGATAATCCAGCGCCCCGTATTGTACCGCTTGCTGGGCATAACTAAATTCCTGATAGGCGCTGATAAAGACCACTTTGATCGGACGACCGGAATGATGGATTTCACGGATAATATCGATACCCGAATAACCCGGCATACTGATATCACTGATAATGAGATCGGGATGACAGCTGTCGATCATCGCCTTCAGCTCTATCCCGTCACATGCTTCCCCTACTATATTAAGCCCGAGGCTCTCCCAGGCTATGAGCTTCTTCAGCCCGCGCAGAATAACCGGCTCGTCATCCGCAAGCAGCACCCGTATGGTTCTGTTCATTGCTGCACCTCCGCATGGTTGTCATTGATATATTATTACAGGATTGCGGCTGTTTCAGTCTATAGTCGTTATTGAAGAGATTCATCCAATTATACTGTATCACGATAACCCCGGCGGCCGGGTGAAGCTTTTTAAGAGGAAAGCGCAGTTTTTTAAGAATATTGCCGCTTGGGTCTACCGGCATTCAGGCTGAGAGAGAACAAATAAAAGAAAACAGCAGCAGTCATATAAGAGGGGAACCTCCATAGGCGGCCGGGCAGCAGGAGAGCAGTATGACTGTCAGCGGCAAAAGCGGGAGTACTGTGCGGAGAGTAACGGCTTATCTGATCAAGCACTGCGGCAAGCATTTCACCGGGGAACAGCTTGCTTCACAGCTGAATATGAATTGCAGCTACCTGTCGGCCGCGTTCAAGCAGGCCACCGGACAGACGATTATTGAGACCCATACCAAGCTCCGGATGAACAAGGCTATCGAGCTGATGCGGACGAGCTTGTACAATGTATCTGAGATCAGTGAAGCGCTTGGCTACCCCAACCCTTACTACTTCAGCCGCGTGTTCAAAAAAGTGCTCGGTGAATCCCCCTCCTCCTATATGAAGCATCTGTACCGCACCTGAGCATGGGCGAAGCTGGGAACACCGGCCGGACTCATGGTACAATACCAGAAATGACCTGCTATGCAGGGCAGGTGAACATGAGACTCTTATATAATCCTTGAAAAGTTGGTGACCTGCTTGATCTACCTCATTAAATTCGCATACAGCTTTGTTCTGCCTCCGGGAATTTTTGTAATCCTGCTGCTGGGGATGGTGGTCTGGCTGTGGAAAAGCAGCCGCCGGCCGGCGGTCGTACTGCTCGCAGTGAGCCTGCTGCTCTATCTGTCGATGACCTCTGTGGTCAGTGACCTGCTGATCGGCAGTCTGGAACGGCAATATACGCAGCCTTCTGCAGTAGAAGGTGATGTTATTGTTATCCTCGGCGGAGGCGCTACCTCCGGTACTCCGGATCTGGACGGGCAGGGCAATATGTCCGGTCCGGCGGCGAACCGGCTGCTGGCTGCCGCCCGGCTGTACCGGCAGACCGGACTGCCGGTTATTTTCTCCGGCGGCCAGGTGTATGCGGACAGCGGCAATGAAGCCGATATCGCCCGGCGGCAGCTGATCGGACTCGGCATCCCGGCAGAAGACATCCTGCCGGAGAACCGCTCGCTTAACACCGAGCAGAATGCGGTCAACACCGCTGCACTTATGCAGGAACACGGGTTTAGCCGTCCGGTGCTGGTCACCTCAGCCTTCCACATGCCGCGCAGCATGGTGCAATTTGAGCACGCGGGACTAACGCCGCAGCCCTTCCCGGTGGATTACCTGGCCAGCCGGCCCATGTCACTCTATTTCAACAAATTCACTCCCTCCGCCGGGGCCGTCTCCACCACCGGACTGGCGCTGAAGGAGTATCTGGGGCTTGTGGCAGCGAAGCTGTTGCCTTAACTGCTCAAGCTGCAAACCGGGCATGACGGGGAACTCCCACGGACTCAGTCCGCATACTTCTGAACGACCGCATCCATTCACCTCGTTGATCCTTACTTTGCGGATGGGCTGCCGGGTAGTATCTGTGGTATCTGCACTATATTACATACATCCTTAGTGAAAGCGAGGAATGCCTGTGACTCAGCACGAAGAAATATTGACCGGCGGAAATGTGAATCACATTGTCCGTAAGGCGGACACCGTCCGCCGTCCCACAGGGGATTGGAGTCCCAATGTCCATGCACTGCTGCGGCATCTGGAGAAGCAGAACTTCGGGGGAGCGCCACGTTTTCTCGGAATCGATGACGCCGGGCGTGAAATACTGAGCTATATTCCAGGAGAAGTCCCAGGCAATGCTTACCCTGAACTTAAGCCATATATGTGGTCTGGTGAGACACTTGCAGATGTAGCACGCCTGTTACGTCATTACCATGATGCGACTGAAGGATTCAACCCGCAACCAGAGGGAAGCTGGCAGCTCAGCTATGCCGATACCAGTGCGCATGAAGTGATCTGCCATAATGACGCTGCCCTGTACAATGTGGTTTTTCAGAATGATGCTCCAGTGGCATTGATTGATTTCGACATGGCCGGACCCGGTCCGCGGATGTGGGATATTGCCTATTCCATCTACACATCAGTTCCGCTGGCCAGCTTCGCACCTGACTACTCGTCAGGGTCCACTGCAGCATACCAAACCCATTTACATGCATCAGACCGGCGCCAGCGGATACAGTTATTTTTTGAGGCTTATGGGATTCCTGTCCCTAAGGATCTGCATACGTGGATCATTGAGCGTTTGACTGTCATGTGCGACACGCTCAAGAATGGGGCCGCGAGCGGCAATCCTGCTTTTATGAAAATGGTTGATGAGGGGCATCTGGCACACTATGAGCGTGAAATCCAGTTTATAACCGGTCACTACGCAGAATGGAGTTAGCCGAAACCGCCAAAAAAGCCGGAATCCCTAGACCTCCAGGAATTCCGGCTTCTTGTTCTACTGCTATTCTTTAATCAGATCCGTAAATACAGCTGACACCACATCTGCCAGCAGCTTAGGCTCAAGCTCCATCTGCATGCCGACGCGGCCTGCACTGACGGCGATGGTCTGCAACCCCTCCGCGCTGCTGTGTATGAACGTAGGATACAGCTTCTTCATGCCAACAGGCGAACATCCGCCGCGCACATAACCTGTCCACTTCAGCAGCTCCTTAAGCGGGAGCATCTCGATCTTCTTCGCTCCGGCGGCTTTGGCCGCTTTCTTGAGATCAAGCTCTTCAGCCACCGGAATAACAAATACATAGGGCTGCGGCCCGCTGTGTGATACCAGTGTCTTAAACACAGTCTCCGCCGGGAGGCCAATCTTCTCAGCAACAGCACTCCCGTGAATCTGGCCATCCTCATTATCATAAGTATGAAGGGTGTATCCGGCCTTTTTTGCATCTAGCATACGCATGGCATTGGTTTTGTTCACTTGCATGTCCCTGCTACCTCCAACCACTCTCCGGCGCGCCGGAGCTTTCTTCAGTCCTGCTATACTCTACCCTGAAAGACTTGCCTCCAGCGGCTAATCCCGCGGGTAATTCACCTGCATAATATCCATGAACGGAACCTTGATAATTTCTTCGTTATATCGCAGATGTACCTTGCCGGTACGCGAATCCATCTCCACAATCACTCCGCGAACCTGTTCTTCCTTCCCCCAGACCGTCAGCAGAATCTCGGAATCCTCCTGTTTCGCCTCGACCAGCTGATTGCCCAGCTCTTCCAGCACGAATTCGTCGCGGGTTGGACGTTTTGCTACTTTTGCCTTCGCCACACTATGCCTCCAGTAAGCCATTACAAATTTATGATACTTCCGGGTGTAAATGCTCCCATATATTATAACACGACCTTTACCCCGGGTTTACAAAATAATACCGTTCTCTGCAGCCAATTTTCGCTATCCCCCGGATACTGCCCTTTATTCTTTATTCAAAAGCGCTGCCCCCGCGATCCCGGGATGGGTCATTTCATACGGATCGAGGATCAGATTCAGCTCTTCCTCGCTGAGTACATTATATTTCAGGCATAAAGCGCGCACGGATTCGCCGGTCAGAATCGCTTCTCTGGCAATACGCGACACCACTTCATAGCCCAGATGCGGGTTCACCGCAGTAATGATGCCGACGCTCTGCTCGACTTCCCGCTGCAGCTTCTCCTTATTGGCCACGATTCCCGCCAGGCAGTAGTCCGTGAACACCTTGAAGGAATTGTTCATAATGCTGATCGACTGGATCAGATTGAATACCAGCACTGGCTCCATAACGTTCAGCTCGAGTTGGCCTGCCTGGGCGGCGAGACAGATCGTATGATCATTGCCGATGACCTGAAAAGCGACCTGATTGATCACCTCGGCCATCACCGGATTCACCTTGCCGGGCATGATCGAAGATCCGGGCTGGCGGGCCGGAAGCGTAATTTCATTAAAGCCGGAACGCGGACCGGAGGCCATCAGCCGCAGGTCATTGGCGATTTTGGACATGTTCATCATGCAGACCTTCAGCGCTGCCGAAACCTCGGTGTAGGCATCGGTATTCTGCGTAGCATCCACCAGATGCTCAGCACTCACCAGCGGCAATCCGCTGATCTCGGCCAGGAGTTCTACCACCCGCGCTATATAACGCGGCTCCGCATTCAGTCCGGTGCCGACCGCCGTCGCCCCCATGTTCACCTGATAGAGATGATGCCGCGTATGCTCGATCCGCTGAATATCACGCTCCAGCACCCGGCTGTACGCCTCGAATTCCTGGCCCAGACGGATCGGCACCGCATCCTGAAGATGGGTCCGTCCCATTTTGATAACCGGATCAAATTCTGCCGCCTTCAGCACAAATACGCCATGCATGCTCCGCATAGTCACCAGCAGCTGTTCCAGCAGAGAGAGCGTGGCAATATGAATCGCCGTCGGAAAAGCATCGTTCGTGGACTGTGCCATATTCACATGCGTGTTGGGACTAAGCTGCAGATAATCGCCTTTGGCCCGGCCCAGCAGCTCCAGCGCGCGGTTCGCAATCACTTCATTCGCATTCATATTCAGCGAGGTGCCGGCCCCGCCTTGAATCGGGTCCACGATGAACTGGTCATGCCACTTTCCGGCAATCACCTCATCCGCCGCAGCAACGATAACTTCCCCCAGTCCCTTGTAGAGTCTGCCGATTTCCATATTGGCCAGTGCCGCAGATTTCTTGACGATGCCCATAGCTTTAATCAGCTCCTGATGCACCCGATACCCGGTTATCGGGAAATTCTCTACTGCACGCAGCGTCTGTATCCCGTAGTAGGCGTGTTTCTCCACCTGTTTGCTTCCTAAGAAATCCTTCTCCAGCCGGTACTCTATCTCTGTCATAATGCTCCCCCCATGTCCTGTAGTCGATGATCGGCTTTCACAATAGTTATCTTATTCTTTCCTTTGATCTACTAAGATATTACCATTCTTAACATATCATGCTCCAGCCCATCTTGATAGCGAAGCTGGCTGCAGACAGCGCAAAAGAACCCGGCAGACGCTTCAGCATCCCCGGGTCCTCTATAGGTTCATTAATTATTTACAAGCTTAGACAGAATAACTGTCAAAAGAAACCGGTTTGCCGTTAATCTCTGCTTTTACCTCTGTCAGGCCATTGTCTGTGCTTAGCTGCAGATGCGCTTTGCTGATCAGAGAGCTATATTCCGCGGACAGAATTTCTCCCGCTCCAAACTTAGGTGCCCGCTGTGCGGCGGCTGCGGCAAACTCATCAAGCCCGCTTATTCCCAGCTCCGCAGCCTGGCTGACGCTTAGCGCTTCAACAACGACTCCGCCCGGCATCCCTGCGGAGATCACCTCGAGATAATCCGGGCGTTCCAGCAGCTCATAGCCATGCGATAAGTAGACGGCAAAATACACATTGCCTGCATAACCGAACAGTGCCGAAGGCTGCTTGATCCATTCCCCTTTCGGAAGCACTCCTACTATTGCAGTGGCCTCCCCCTCGGGAACCGGGAACAGGGATATGACGGTGTTCTTATGATACAGGACTTCCATATAAGGGCTTTGGTGACGCGGATCGCCCGCGTTATACCCCTGGCCCGGATGGAAGAAGTACAGCCGGTTCACGCCTTCGGCTGCACCCACAGGGAGCGAATACGCCCAGCGCAGCTGCTCATTGTCGAATTCCTCTACCCGCTCCCACATGCCGCCTGCCGCATAATCCTCTGTGATGTAGGCATAGGAATGGAGCGGCGGCTGGCGGTCCGGATCTCCGGCAACCACCTTCTCGGTTTGCTTCTTGACCTCTACCGCTGCCTCGCGGTTCAGTGCATTCGAACGCACCTGCTCCGGCGCTTCATAGAACAGGAAACCGGCATATTCGGTGCGAGGCATCTCCGCCGGCAGCTTGAAGTCTCCGAACTGCACATAGTCTTGCAGCACATTACCGTCAGCCGGCACATCATGCGGCCAGCCTCTGGAATGGGCACCTGCCCAGGCGCCCTGCAGATACCACTGGCTCCGCTCGTTCCAGAGATAATCCAGCATCTCGCCAAGGGTATGCTTAATGCCGCTGTCTGTCTCCAGCTCCCAGGCACAGGTGAACGCCTGCACCCAGTGCCAGAACCACGGGAGGCTGCCGTACTCCGGCATCCCTTTCTCCCGGATATGCGCCAGTGTGATGTCCAGACTGCGCAGTCCGTCTTCCAGCAGCTCATCATCCTCGAAGAAGTTGCCGAAGATCAGCTTGGCTGCCGTATATTTCGCTTCATGGTGGCCGAACGTCGTTACCGGCTTACGGAAAAATCCGCTGCGGTACACATGACCGATGGCCGTGTGGAAGGCAATACGCAGCCCCGCGCTAAACTGGGTCGAATATTGCTTGCAGAACCAGACCATCAGGCTGCCCATGATCTCCACCGGCAGCTCATGCGGCGGCGCTTCTCTAGGCTGCGGATTCAAGCCCAGCGGCCAGTGGCCATAGAGTTCTGTACCGGGCTGGCGGTTCTGCAGCAGGACCGTTTCCAGCATGACAGCTTCCG
This sequence comes from Paenibacillus sp. FSL R10-2771, assembly GCF_038000205.1. Taxonomy (NCBI): domain Bacteria; kingdom Bacillati; phylum Bacillota; class Bacilli; order Caryophanales; family Paenibacillaceae; genus Paenibacillus; species Paenibacillus sp. FSL R10-2771. The sequence continues at coordinate 2,691,945 of NZ_JBBOBM010000001.1, read as the reverse complement.
CCTTCCGTTTCGCTTCCTCCTTATCGAAAGGCAGCTCCAGCGTATCATCTACCGCAGCGGCAAATAAATAAGAAGCATAATAGAAGTTATTCCGCACATCATCATGGAACCAGAGGCCGCTCGCAAGCAGCGGACGCCGCTCCGCCTCCAGTGCGATTGAACTGATAATTTCCTGCCGGCGTATTTTATAAGAAGTCTGATCCTGAAGCCTGTCTGCCATTTCCCTCACCCTCCAATATATATTTTCTGTATCACGAGCCCCTAATCCGGGAGTCATGTCCGCGTGTGTATACATAGAACAACTATCCCTCTTCTATTAGGTATACTCCACCCTGGGAACTCACTGCTTTCCAGCTCTATTGTGCACGCTTTCAGTTCAGATGGCAATCTCTAAAACTAACAAACAAACTAAAATAAACGTACTAAAAAAGATTATCTCTTGCCAAATGAACGTAAATGGATTAAATTGTACCTATACGAACGAAAATACATTTTTCTTAAGGAGATTGAATATTCAATGGAAAGACGTTTTGCATCACATCCGAATGAAGTTAAGCAGTTTGACACTGAGCGCCTGCGCAAGGAGTTCCACATTCCGGTTATTTTTGCTCCGGATGAACTGAAGCTTGTCCTGACCCATGAAGACCGCATGATCGTTGGCGGGGCTAATCCGGTCAATGAGGATGTTGTACTTACAACTGACCTTAAGGAGCTTGGAGTAACTTACTTCCTGGAACGCCGTGAGCTGGGTATTATCAATGTCGGCGGCAAAGGTTCGGTTGTTGTAGACGGAACTGAATATGAAGTTGACTTCAAGGAATGCCTGTATGTAGGCCAAGGCTCCAAAGATGTTATTTTCAAAAGCGCGGATAGCGCCAAACCGGCGAAATTCTACCTGAATTCCGCTCCGGCTCACCAGTCCTACCCTACTACCAAGACCACGCTGGCTGAATCCGAATCCGGAGCCATGGGCGGACTTGAGAATTCCAACGAACGTACGATTCACCGCTTCATTCACACGAACGGCGTGCAGAGCGCACAGCTTGTTATGGGAATGACTCAGCTGAAACCGGGCAGCATGTGGAACACCATGCCATCCCACACTCACCCGCGCCGGATGGAAGCTTACTTCTACTTCGATCTGCCGGATGACTCTATCGTCTTCCACCTGATGGGCGAGCCTACAGAAACCCGCCACATTGTAATGCACAATGAACAGGCTGTCATTTCCCCAAGCTGGTCCATTCACAGCGGCGTGGGTACACATAACTACACCTTCATCTGGAGCATGGCCGGAGATAATAAACGTTACGACGATATGGACCCCGTAGGCATGAAAGAATTACAATAGAAGCAAATCAACTACGGAAAGATGAGGCAGGCGGATGAACCCGATACGGCGACACGAGATGATAATGGAAGTTATGCTGAACCAGAAGGATGTAACAGTGAACGAGCTGAGCGACAAGCTCCAGGTAACGGGAAAAACAATCCGCGAGGACTTAAGCAAGCTGGAGGAACAAGGACTGATCATGCGTGTACACGGCGGAGCTGTGCTGGCACAGAGCGATCAATTCGGGATTCTGCCCTCCAAAGACCCGCTGGATAAGTATTCCGAGGAGAAATCGGAGATTGCCCTGCGTGCGCTGGCACATATCGCCAAGGATGACATCATTGCACTCGACGGCGGGAGCACCACGCTTGAGATTGCCCGGCGGCTGGAGAATATGCCCCTGACGGTCATTACCAATGATGTGTATATCATCAGCGAGCTGGTTCCCAAAGACAACATACGTCTGGTCGTTCCCGGAGGGTACCGTGTCCGCAATATGCTGGCCGGCCCTGAAGCTGTCTCCTATGTACAGAAGCTTAATATTCAAAAAGCCTTTCTCTCGGCGACAGCCGTTCATATTGAGCATGGCCTGTCCATCTATACCGGAGATTTAATCGATTTCAAACAAGCCCTGGTATCCACAGCCCGCCAGGTATTCGCCGCTTGCGATCATCACAAATTCGGGCACACCGCTCTGCGCACCTTTGCTTCACTGCAGGAAGTCGATGTGCTGCTTACAGACAGCGGGCTTGCGCCCGAGACGGTGGAGCTGTTCCGCAAGGCAGGCGTCAACATCGAGTGCGGGTAGTTTAAATACCATTTAAGCCCTATAAGCGATACTCAATTATGCAACTTAAAAGGAGAGAATTATAATATGTCATCTTTATTCAGTTTGGCAGGTAAAACAGCAATCGTAACGGGTGCCGCACAGGGTCTTGGACAAGGGATCGCCCTTGCCTTCGCAGAAGCTGGCGCAGATGTAATTTCCGCTTCCCTTAATGGAAGTGAAGAAACTGTTGCAGCAGCTGAAGCTTTTGGCGTCAAGGCACTCAGCATCGCTACTGATCTGAGCGATCATTCCAAGCTTCAGGGCATGTTCGACGAAGCTGTTGCCTTCACAGGCAAAGTAGACATCCTCGTGAACTGCGCGGGTATGATCCGCCGTACTCCAGCCAAGGATCACAGCGAAAAAGACTGGTTTGACGTTATCAACCTCAACCAGAACACTGTATTCCTGCTGTCCCAGATCGCCGGCCGCCACTTCCTTGAAAGAGGCAACGGTAAAATCATCAACATCTGCTCCATGCTCTCCTACCAGGGCGGCATTAACGTACCAGGCTACACTGCAAGTAAGCATGCCGTAGCAGGTCTGACTAAAGCTTTCGCTAACGAATGGGCTGGTTCCGGCCTGAACATCAACGCGATCGCTCCAGGATACATGGCTACTGAGAACACAGCTCCAATCCGTGCGGATCAGAGCCGTTCCGATTCAATCCTTGACCGCATTCCAGCCGGACGCTGGGGAACTGCTGAAGATGTTAAGGGCCCTGCTGTATTCCTGGCATCCGCGGCTTCCGATTACCTGAACGGACATATCCTTAATGTAGACGGCGGATGGCTGGCCAGATAATTCCGGCTTGGAATTTTTGAATAACAGTACCATGAATTGATTCGGCTTGCTCCAACTATATAGATAATAAGCGCCGTATATACAAACTGAGCGCGTATAGACAGAATTGTTCATAGTTTAGCAGAGGCTGTTCAGAGCAGCTGCTAAACACATCAAACCCCGGATGCTTCTTAGGCACCGGGGTTCTTTGTATGCTCAGTCCGGCCCAGCCCTTATCGGAACACGATGAACTCGTCAGGATTCGCACGAATGTAACCGGCGATGATCCGCAGAGTATGTGCTGTAAGCTCCTGATATTGTGCATATAGGGTGGCTACGGCTTCTTGCAGCTCCGGGTCCGCTTCCAAATCTGTAATTGCCGCTTCGTCCCAGCCCGTGCCTGCACGCAGGTTCCTCGCCTCGAACAGCTCTTTCGATTCCTCCAGCAGATGAATCAGTGGAGCATCTTCAAAAAACTGCAATCCCTCCAGCACACCGCTCCAGTATCCCGGCTGATCCAGCAGATAACTGAGCCACCCGTAGTATTCTTCTGCGGACTTAGAGCTATGGTCATACAGAATCCGGAACATACAGAGTGCCCTTTGTCCCCTGCTAAGCTGTGCGATTGCTTCATTCTTCACCGCCGGAGATTTGGCGCGGATCTTCATGAACGTGGGTTCCATGCAGGCATAGCCGAGCCGTTCATCGCTTAGCGAGTAGAATGTAGTACGCTCCATGGGTACTGGCTGCATTAGTCGTCCTCCCTGACAGTCAAGAATATAGAGCATGCCTGAACAATGGCTAAATACAAGAAATGCAGGATAAGTATCCCTATGAAGATTAGTCCGGTAACCGGTGCCGGCTCGTCCTCGTGTACTGTCATGGGAAAAAGCGCAGCGAACATGTAGACGAATAAGCTGAAATAGGCAAACCAGAGCAGACTCGTAATCAGAGCTATTCTCAGGTTGTCCAGTATTCGCCGGGTTACATACACGATCAGAAATCCGGTCAGCAAAAAGCCTGCGATATTGATTAGCGTGACCGTACGCTCAACCTTCCCGTACTCCCATCCGGTGATCCGGCTAATCCTCAGTGCATTTCCAATCAGCTCAATGGCTGCAAAGACCGGCAGAGCCAAGATGATGCTGGCCAGATTTAGCTTAATCAAATATTTCATCGTTCTCCTCCTGTGCCGTACCTTCCCTCTACCATACCTTCATTTGGATATTACTGTATTTCTGTATCTATGGTAAGCTGTAAAAAATATAATCGTCAAGACCCGCTGCATTCCGCATCCTGCTTTGACGCAATTGGTGAAGGAGCTTCTGTATGACCGAAGAGATACTAACTACATTTGATGAGCAAGGTAATAGAACCGGAACCGCTCCCCGCGATGAGGTACACCGCCACGGTCTCTGGCACGAGACCTTTCACTGCTGGTTTGTCCGTCAGGCTGACAATGGACTGATGATCTACCTCCAGCTGCGCAGCCGGCACAAAAGAGATTATGCCGGACTGCTCGATATCACCGCTGCCGGACATCTGCTGGCTGACGAGACGGTAGAGGATGGAGTCCGTGAGGTACAGGAGGAGCTGGGCCTTGAGCTGGCTTTTGACGAATTAAAGCCTTTGGGGATTATCCCCTACCAGATGGATACAGCCGGGTTTATGGACCGGGAGCGGGCGAATGTTTTTGTTTACGAGAACAATTATGCTCTAAGTGACTTCTCTCTGCAGCAGGAAGAGGTAGCAGGGATCGTCCAGGCCCGCTTCACCGAGTTCCGCAGCTTCATCGCTGGAGCTGGCAGCACTCTACATGTGCAAGGCTTCCGGGTAACCGATGACGGTGAACGGGCCGAAATTAATGAGCAGGTTGATCTCTCACAGCTCGTCCCGCATGAGATTGCTTATTATTTGCGGGTTATTGAGGGAATTGAAACTCTTTATAGCAGGGCATGACGTCCGGATTTCAAAAACCTATTTGCTTACTCGGCTGCTTCCACGGCAAAATGTCAGGCGTAAGCAAATGGTTTCCCGGGAATTAAGTAGATAAACAGCATCTGCTTCACTGCAAATTGGAGGCTTATCAGATCATTCAAAAAGGCAGAACCCGACTTTTAGCGGGTCCTGCCTTTTTTACTCATTGCTTACATTTTCAGCAGATTATACCTTTGCAGTCTGGCGTTTCAGCATAACCAGCCCGTTGACCGGCAGCTTCAGCTCTGCAGGTGCAGCAGCACCGGATTCGAGGTCCGTATACTCCTGACCATCCAGCGTTACCACTTGCTCGCTGCCGCTGAAATTCTGCACAAATACATAATCATGCTCGCCGTCACTGCGCAGCTGAGCCGTTACTCCTGTAGGAAGCTCGGTGTTCAGGGAGCGGCTGATGCGTTCTTTTCCGGCAATGGCAGCATACAGATCCACATAGAACTGCGGGTCCTTCACACGTGTGGCCAGATGATAGGCTTTGCCTGCCCCCAGCTTGTTCACGGTCAGTGCCGGACGTCCGCCGTAGAAGTCGCTGCGGTAATGACCCAGCGCTTCGGCACCCTCCAGATGAATCAGCTCAGCGATTTCATGCGCATCGTAGTCTCCGGTCAGCTTCAGGGTGTTGCCAGGGTCCATCACAAGGCCGTTCAGATCACGGCTGTGCAGTCCTTCTGTCTCTTCTGCCCAGATTCCCAGGGTTCTGCGCAGCGGTCCAGGGAAGCCGCCCAGGTGGCACAGGTCCGTCTCGCCAACGACTCCCGACCAATAGGTAGCCAGGAATGTGCCGCCCTGCTCCACATACTTCTCAATCCGCTTGCCGTTTTCCTCACTGATCAGGTACAGCATTGGCGCAATTACCAGCTTGTAGCCGGACAGATCATCACCAGAGCCGACCACATCCACAGGAATCCCCAGCTCCCACAGTCCACGGTAATGCTGAAGCACGGTTTCTTCATATTTCAGCCCGGAATTGCGGATACCCTGGGCATCCTTAACCGCCCAGCGGTTGTCCCAGTCGAACAGGATGGCTGTTTCGGCAGGAGTGGTTGTACCCACTACATCTGTTAATCCTGCCAGCGTACGGCCAACCTCAGCCACATCTCTGAATACACGGGTCTCCGCATGTCCGCTGTGATCGACAACTGCGCCGTGGAACTTCTCGCTGGAGCCGCGGCTTTTGCGCCACTGGAAGTATTGCACGGAGTCTGAACCATGGGCTACCGCCTGCAGGGAGGACAGCTTGTGCATACCCGGACGCTTCAGCTTGCTGACAATCTGCCAGTTCGTGAGCGAAGGTGTGCTTTCCATCAGCAGGAACGGTTTCTTTTTGAAGCTGCGGTACATATCGTGGTGCATCGCCGTCCAGGCTGCCAGCCGGGCATCATCATCGTCCTCGGTATACCCCCAGTCCGGATAAGCATCCCAGGAGACCACATCAAGGATCTTCGCCAGGTTACGATAATCAATGCCGTCGATCATATGCATGTTGGTTGTCACCGGCAGCTCAGGATTGAAGCTGCGCACCGAGTCAATCTCATGCTGGCAGAAGTTAATCGTCTGGTCACTTACGAAACGGCGCCAGTCCAGGTTAAGACCATGCACCTGAGTCTCTCCGTGCGGAGCCGGGGATTCAATCTGTTCCCAGGAGGTGTACGTATGGCTCCAGAATGTGGCCCACCAGGCATGATTCAGCTCGTCCAGACTTCCCTTATATTTAACCTTGAGCCACTCTCTGAAGGCATTCTGACAGTAATCACAGTGGCATTCGCCGCCGAATTCATTCGAGATATGCCAGCCGATAACTGCCGGGTGATGAGCGTAACGCTCAGCCAGCTTGGAGTTCATCAGCGCGGTTTTTTCACGGTAGACCGGTGAAGTGAAGCAGTGATTATGGCGGACCCCGTGCAGATTGCGCACCCGGTTACGTTCTACCCGCAATACCTCAGGATATTTCTCCGACATCCAGGCCGGACGTGCTCCGCTTGGCGTAGCCAGGAAGGCATAAATTCCATTATCCTTAAAAGTATCCAGCAGCTGATCGAGCCAATCGAAGGTGAATACTCCTTCTTCACGCTCCAGCGATACCCAGGAGAAAATCCCCACGGACATTACATTGCAGCCTGCCAGCTTCATCATCCGGATATCTTCTTTCAGCACCTCAGGGTATTTCAGCCATTGCTCGGGATTATAGTCGGCACCATGCAGCATTACAGGAGCCTTGCTGCTGATTGCAGGAACTTTGCTGTTCATATTATTACATTCATCCTCTCGTATAGGGTTCGATGTTAGAATGGGACTTTTCACTGATATAAGTTCTTCGTCAGCTCTATCCCTTTAGCTTGTAACCGTTTATACTATTTATAATAAAGGATAATCAGTTGCCAATGGTAGTATAATAATAGCGTTTCCATAGCACAAAATGAATATGAGGTGTTTACATGCTCCCCTTCTCCCTGATCGAAATGCCGCGCGACCTGAATGCGTTCCCCTTATACCCTTATTCGGTCGGCCGCCATATCCAGTATCACCATGTGCGTCCGGCCGGATTCCCGGTGCATCAGATATTCCTGATCCGCAGCGGCAGCGGACGGTTCCGCGACCTTGAGAACGGCACTGAGACCGTGCTGAAGCCGGGAATGGCCTATGCTTTTCCACCCGACCGCGGGCACGAGTATTATCCGCTGTCACATGAGCCGTGGCATGTAGGTTTCATCGGCTTCCATGGAAGCCAGTCAGCATCTGTGCTGGAGGGGCTCGGCCTGCTGCCGTCTGCACTGTTTCATCCTGAACGGTTCGAGGATTGCTGGGATATGATCGGCGGAATCTGGCATACGGTAAACGGAAACAGCACCGGCCGCCAGGAGGAGCAGTCGATGCAGGATCTGTCGGTAACCCTCTATAGGCTGCTGCTGATGCTGCGCAGGAGCGAATGCTCCGCCGGTACGGCGACCCGCCTGGAGAACGAAAATGTACGCAACGAAGCTCTGAATAAGGCCGTCAGCCTGATCAACGAGCATTTCACGGAGCCGCTGCTGATTACGAATCTGGCCGCTGCCGTCGGTTATTCTGTCCAGCATTTCCAGCGTCTGTTCCTGCAGGAATACGGCGTGACTCCGCATAAATATCTGCAGAACCTGCGGCTGCAGCGCGCCGTACAGATGATCACCGAGGACCCTGAGCGTCCTGTGCAGGATATCGCCCTCAACCTTGGGATGGACACCAATTATTTCATCCGCGTCTTCCGCAAGGCGCACGGGGTGACTCCGGGGGTGATGCGGAGCCGGTTGCATGGGAGTGCAGAGTGAGCAACGTATCCGTGCTCCATCCGTTACGCCAAACTGCATAAGACGTCCAGAACCCCCAAACATATGAAAAATAGTCAGCTCAACTGTGACCCGAAGGTGTGCTTGGGGGGATGGGGTTATTTTCACGGACGAGTTCAGCCCGCAAATACTTAAACCAAATGCTCCACACAGTTGTACAGCTGGCAATCCCAGTTATTATTGGTTTTGGTGAGCAGGGTTAGCGAAGCATTATCTATGTAGGTGGTGGTGAACACTTGCGGCAGCAGGTGCTGGAGCGTCAAGCCGATTAAGGCACCGTGGCTGACAACCAGTATTTTTTTGTTACCATAGCGGTTATACAGCTCCTCCAGAACAAGCGCGCCTCTGCGTGATACATCCTCTGCCGTCTCCATCCCGAGCTCCAGGCTCCGCCAGTCCTGCCCCCATCTTCCGAGCCATTCTGCCTCATTCAGCCCTTCCAGCTGTCCGCAATCCATTTCACATATCCGTTCGTCAATCAGGTGCTCCTCAATCCCTGAGGCAGCAGCAATAATCTCTGCAGTCTCCCTGGCCCGGCACAAGTGGCTGGAAATCATGATGTCCCACCGCTCCTTACGCAGCCGTCCGGCAAGTTTAACCGCCTGTTCCCTGCCTTCCCTGTTAAGCGGGATATCCGCCAGTCCCTGAGCCCTTCCTGCGATATTCCACTCTGTAATCCCATGCCTGATTAAACCGATTGTTGCCATTCGAATGAACCTCCATCGTTATCGTCTATTGATTACTGCAATTTATCACCGAAATCTCTCGTTAGCTGTGGCACAGCGGATTGAGCTACTTACTCACTTTTGCATGGGGCACTATTGTTGTACGAATTACAACTTTAATCCCATAATAACCGGGTGTTCAAGCGAATTGTTGTACGAAATACAAGAATTGTCCCGCTCAGCCGCTTGGAGGTCGGGAAATCCTGCTTTTTATACAACAATTTCCGATTTGGGCCGAAATAATGAGGAAAATGTTGTATTATGTGCAGGATTATCCAAAAGTCACCGGTTCGCCGGATCTCCACCACTACCAGCGAGTTAACCGGTGAATTATGGCAACAGTAGCACCCCTAAGTAACCTAAAGCCCAAAGATCACCAAAGTCACAGCTGATTCTTATGTAAATCTCCTAAGTTCAGCTTATCCCGCTGCAAAAAAAGACAGCCGCAAGCCAGCCTCCTCCTAAGAAGTCCTGACCGCAGCTGTCTTTCTGCATTTACCCTATCTAAACCGCCATAAACTGGCTATTATACAAGCGGGCGTAATATCCACCGCTCCTCACCAGCTCCTCATGCGTACCGCTCTCGACAATGTCGCCGTCCTTCATGAACAGAATCAGGTCCGACTCACGGATCGTAGACAGCCGGTGGGCAATCACGAAGCTGGTACGGCCGGAGATCATCGCCAGAAAAGCCTTCTGAATCCGCACCTCCGTCAGCGTATCAATACTGCTCGTGGCCTCATCCAGAATAAGCATCGGCGGATCGACGAGCATCACACGGGCGATGGTAAGCAGCTGCTTCTGGCCCTGGGAGAGATTATCTCCCGAGCCGCTTATTTTCGTATTATAGCCCTCGGGCAGACGTTTGATGAAGCTGTGTGCATTCGCAGCTTTGGCAGCGGCAATGACTTCAGCCTCCGACGCTTCCGGCTTGCCGTAAGCGATATTGTCGCGGATGGAGCCCCCATATAACCAGGTGTCCTGCAGCACCATCCCGAAGTTACGCCGCAGACTGTCCCGGGTAATCGAAGTAATGTCCGTACCGTCAATCCGGATGGTGCCGCTGTCGACTTCATAGAAGCGCATCAGCAGGTTGACCAGTGTGGTCTTCCCCGCTCCGGTCTGGCCGACAATCGCCACGCGTGTACCCGGCTTCACCTCCAGACTGAAGTTCCGGATCAGCGGCCGTTCCGGGGTATAGGCAAAGCTTACCTTGTCGAAGGTAATCGTACCCTGACTTCCCTTCATCACTACAGCACCCGGAGCATCCTGAGTCTCCAGAGGCAGATCCAGAATATTGAAAATACGCTGCGCCGATGCCGTCGCCGACTGCAGCTGGGTAATGACCCCGGTAATCTCATTGAACGGCTTCGCGAACAGATTCGAATAGATCAGGAAGCTGGACAAATCCCCGACGGAAAAATGTCCCCCGATCACAAGCGCACTGCCGATCATCGCGATCACCGAGAAGGTGATGTTGTTCACCAGACGTGTAGTCGGATTAGAGAGGGAGCCGTAGAATTGTGATTTGATCCCAGTCTTGTACAGCTCATTATTCCGCTCCGCGAAGCCTGCAAAAGAACGGTCCTCGTAGTGATAGGCCTGCACTACCTTTTGTCCGCCGACAAGTTCCTCCACATAACCGTTCAGCCCGCCGAGGATTTTGGCCTGCTCCCGGAACATCTGCTGGGAACGTATTGTAATGAAGCGGGCGACGAAGAAGGTCGCCGGTGCAGACAGCAGCACCACCAGCGTCATCACAGGGCTGATATAGAGCATTAGCCCGATAGCCCCGGCAATGGTCACGATCCCCGTCAGCAGCGTGGAGAAGCCCTGCAGAAGCCCGTCAGAGACAGCATCCATATCGTTCACGAACCTGCTGATGCTGTCACCTTGCGGATGATTATCATGAAATTTCAGCGGCAGCGCGTCCAGCTTGTCAAACAGCTCGCGGCGGAGATCGTAGACTGTCCGGTATGCCAGCTTGTTCGTATAGTAAGTGAGCAGCCAGCCGAAGAAGCTGCCAACCAGATATACGGCTCCCAGGATCAGCAGCAGGCGGAAAATCTCCGGGAAGTCCACCTGATCGGGCCCGATCATATGGTCAACCGCGCGTCCGATCAACAGCGGTCCGATCAGGCTGGCAATCACACTCAGAATGGCGCAGATGACTGCCCCTATGGTTATCTTCCGGTATTGGCTTGTATATCTAAACAGCCGTTTCCAGGTCTTTGTACTGTTCATTGTACGGCCTCCTCGCTTGAGAGCTGGGACATGCAGATTTCCTGATAGACCCCGCAGCTCTCCAGCAATTCTTCATGGCTGCCGATACCGGCAATCCGCCCTTCATCGAAGACAATAATCTGATCCGCCTGTCTTACGGTACTCACCCGCTGGGATACAAGCAGAACTGTCATATCTCCGCTGTTCTTGTTCAGTGCACGGCGCAAAGCTGCATCCGTGGCAAAATCCAGCGCACTGGAGGAATCATCCAGAATGAGTACAGGCGGACGCCCTACAACCGCCCGGGCAATCGTCAGCCGCTGCTTCTGTCCTCCGGACAAATTATGTCCTCCGCGTGCGACAAGGGTATCCAGTCCCTCCGGCAGCTTGGCAATGAACTCTTCCGCCTGGGCTACCGCTGCTGCAGACATAATCTCTTCACGGGTTGCTGAGGCCTTGCCCCAGCGGATGTTATCGGCAATTGATCCTGTGAACAGCATGGCCTTCTGCGGCACAATGCCAATTCTGCTCCGCAGCTGCTCCAGCCGGTATTGCCGCACATTCACACCTTCGACGAGAATTTCACCCTCTACTGCATCATAGAACCGCGGAATGAGGTTAACGAAGGTCGATTTACCGGAGCCGGTACTGCCGATTAGTCCGACCGTCTCTCCCCGGTGAATGTCGACCGTGATATTCTGCAGCGCAAGCTCACCGGTTGTGTTATACCCGAACGAAACATTGCGGAAGGAGATCACCGGCGCTGAATCATCACGCTTAGCCGGCGGCGCATCTGCCGCAACCTCGGCAACCGATGCCGTCATTGCCAGTACCTCGTTGACACGGTTGGCAGATGACGAAGCTTTGGTGAATAGAATAACGAGATTGGATACCACAATCAGCGCCAGCAGGATCTGGGTCACATAGTTGATGAATGCAATAATCTCTCCCTGTGACAGCCGTCCGGCATCGATATGAATGCCGCCTGCCCACAGAATGGCGATAATCGCCGCATTAACCACCAGCGTGGTCATCGGGCCCAGCCAGGCGGATATCCGTCCGACCCGGATTGCGGTCTGCGTCAAATCCTCCGAAGCTTCATTGAAGCGCTGCTTCTCCCGGCGGCTCTCGGCAAAAGCGCGGATGACCCGGATACCGGACAGATTCTCGCTAAGCACCAGCGCCAGACGGTCCAGCTTGGCCTGATATTTGCGGTAAAGCGGTGAGCTGCGCGTAATGATGAAATACAGAATGACTCCGAATACCGGAGTAGCCGCAATCAGGATCAGCGACAGCCGGAAATCCAGAATCATCGACATGATGATCGCCCCGATGCAGATGAACGGCGCACGGATAACCAGCCGGATCAGCATGGCTACGGCCAGCTGGAGCTGATTGACATCATTCGTGATCCGGTTGATCAGCGATGGCGTGCCGATAATATCAAGCTCTGCGTAGGATAATGATGAAATATGCTTAAACATTTTGTTGCGCAGCGATGTGCCGAAGCCCTGTGATGCCCTGGCTGCGTAATACTGGCAAATCATGGAGCAGCCGAAGCCGAGGATGGCCATCAGCACCATCAGGGAGCCCATACGGTAGACATAGGCACTGTCCTGCCTGCCAATCCCGTTGTTGATAATCAGGGCCACAATCGTCGGCAGCAGCAGCTCCAGAATCGCCTCCAGCAGCTTGAAGATCGGCCCGATGATCACTTCTTTCCTGTAAGGCTTTAGAAAAACAGCAATTTTGAACACAGTAATCCTCACCTAACCTACGTAGTATGTATTCACTCTTGAAAAAATCAAAAGACCCGTTATGATTATGTCATACCTGCTTACATATTAATAATATTGGTTTCGTATCTTTTCCATATGAATTTCATATGGCATTTGATTGAAGACGCGGAACGGGAGGCTGTAATAACATGGATATCCGCCAATTGAAATATTTCCTGGCGATTGCCGAGGAAGGTCAAATCACCTCAGCCGCCAGGAAGCTGCAAATGGCCCAGCCGCCGCTCAGCCAGCAGCTTAAGCTGCTGGAGGAGGAGCTAGGGGTCAAGCTGGTTGAACGCGGTCCGCGCAGCATCCAGCTAACCGATGCGGGGATTATTTTGCGTAACCGGGCTCAGCAAATTCTTGAATTAACGGATTCGACCACGAGAGAAATCAATGATTTTGCCAAAGGACTGAAGGGCAGTCTCTCGATCGGCACCGTCTCCTCTTCCGGAGCGACCCTGCTGCATGACCGGCTGGGCGAATTCCACAAGAACTATCTGGGCGTTACTTTTGAAATCCATGAAGGTAATACATTTATGATCATCGATCTGCTGAACAAAGGCATCGTCGAAATCGGCATTATCCGCACCCCTTTTAATTCCAGCAATCTGGAATGTCTGTATCTCAATTCGGAGCCGATGATTGCCGTTATGACCCCCGATTATGACTGGAATTCAAGCGAAGCAGCTATTTCACTCGGAGAGCTTCAGCATAAGCCGCTTATTATCTACCGCCGTTTCGAACAGCTCATACGGGAGACCTGTCTGGAGCATGGCTTCGAACCGCAAATTTTCTGCATGAACGATGATGCGCGGACCACCCTGCTCTGGGCCAACGCCGGACTTGGCATCGGAATTATTCCCAAATCTGCTTTTGAGCTGGCGAATCACAGCAATCTGATCTTTAAGGAGATCCGGTGTGAAGCGCTGCATACCCGTGTAGCCGCCGTCTGGATCAAGGACAAGTATTTGTCGTCGCTGGCTACCAAGTTTATCGAGACTTTCCGGGCACGCTGAACCCTGAACATAACATTCCCGCTCGCGGCAGCAGTGCAGTTATCCGGCCCGGACATTCTGGAGGATGTCCAATTTCTGCTTCCTTCATCCTGTCCTTCAGGCCGCCTGCACCCTGTATCCCGCTGGCAGAATCCGGATTCTGACGTTTCACACCGCATCGACTAAATGTTGTACATCTTACAACTTGGCTACCTGGATACCTAGGTGTTCTGACAGATTGTTGTAAGAAATACAAGAATTGTCCCGCTAATCCGCCCGGTGGAGCATAAATGCTGCCTTTTATACAACAATCTTGAATTATATCCGGGATTATAGTGGAATTGTTGTATTTTGGGCAGGATTGTATAAGTGATAGTTTTAAGTTCCGCTTATTTAAAACTAATCAATCCGGAGGAGTGAAGCTAATGCTTCCCACAAAGAGATCATTAGTCACAGCGGTTATTTCCACTGTAATATTTTACTCTTCAGGAATTGCAGCTGGAGATATTTCAGACTTGAGTAGTAAGGAAGAAGGAGTAATAACTGCTCACGACACAGAACGATTGAAATCATTGGGAATTCAACTTCATCTGCCAACATCAAGTAATTTGGTAATTACAAAGGAACAAGCTATTTCCTTAGCGCACACGAGTGCACCAAAATTTGCTTCCGAAGCCCCTGAGGTAATTATAGAATATCAGCTGCTAACCTATCCATATTTGACTGCATTCTCAGAACAGGCGCTGAATAAGAATGCAAACCTTAGAGCAGATGGTTATCTAAACAACACACCCGTTTATATCGTGACCTTCAAAGGGATTCATGGTACCGGCCATGCTGCAAGAGGGCAAAAGGTGCCAACGTATAAAGAATTCAATGTTGTAATCGATGCCAGCAGCGGTGAAACTTTATTTTCATTTACTTACAAATAAATAAAAAAACACCCCGCACTGGTCTGCACCAGTAGCGGGGTATTCTTGTATCGCAGGTCCTCTGGCCGGCGCGAACGCCGGTTTAGACCATGATTTTGCAAATATCGTTCGTGAACTGCACCGGATCGTTAACCTGCAGACCTTCGATCAAGAGCGCCTGGTTATACAGGAGATTAGTGTAAAGACCCAGCTTCTCCTTGTCGCCTTCGGCTGCAGCCTTCAGCGATTTGAAGACATCATGGTGAATATTGATTTCCAGCACCTTGTCCGCTTGTACATCCTGGCCGCCGTTAGGCATAGCCTTGAGGATTTTCTCCATTTCGATGGTCAGCTCGCCTTCGGTGGACAGGCAGACCGGATGGGACTTCAGCCGCTTGGATGCTTTGACTGCCTTCACTTTGCCGGACAGGATGCCCTGCATCGCTTCGAACAATCCCTTGTTCTCATTCTCTTCCGCTTCAGAAGGCTTGTCCTCGGCGCTTTCTTCGATCCCTAAGTCACCACTGGAGACGTTCTTGAATTCCTTCTCTTTGTAGGACATGATCATCTTGATTGCGAATTCATCGATATCGTCGGTGAAGTAGAGGATTTCGTAACCCTTGTCCAGCACCATTTCCGTCTGCGGCAGCTTCTCGATGCGTTCCACCGATTCACCGGAGGCATAGTAGATGAACTTCTGGTCTTCCGGCATTCTTTCCACATATTCAGCCAGTGTAACCAGCTTCTTCTCCTTGGAGGAGTGGAACATCAGGAGGTCCTGCAGCGTTTCTTTTTCCATACCATAGTCATTGTAGACCCCGAACTTCAGCTGTCTGCCAAAAGATTTGTAGAACGTCTCATATTTCTCACGCTCATCCTTCAGCAGGCTCAGGAGCTGGCTCTTGATCTTGCTCTTAATGTTCTTCGCAATCAGCGTCAGCTGGCGGTCATGCTGCAGCAGCTCGCGGGAGATGTTCAGCGACAGATCCTCGGAATCCACCATCCCCTTGACGAAGCTGAAGTAGTCCGGCAGCAGATCCCCGCATTTGTTCATAATCAGCACACCGTTGGAGTAGAGCTCCAGGCCTTTTTCATATTCCTTGGTGTAGTAGTCGAACGGTGTATTCTCCGGAATGAACAGGATTGCGTTATAGACCACAGCGCCGTCGGCACTGATATGGATATGCTTCAGCGGCTTGTCGAAGCCGTAGCGTTTCTCCGCATAGAAGTTGTTGTAGTCTTCTTCGGTCAGCTCGTTTTTGTTCTTGCGCCAGATCGGCACCATGCTGTTCACGGTCTGTTCTTCAATAACATCGACGAATTCATTCTCGGCGTCCTCTTTAGGCTGTCTGCCGGTAATGTCCATCTTGATCGGGAAGCGGATGAAGTCCGAATATTTCTTGATGATCGACTTCAGGCGGTACTCTTCCAGGAACTCATCGTAGTTATCGTCTTCGGTGTTTTCTTTGATCTTCAGCGTGATTTCGGTTCCGACCGCATCCTTCTCACAAGGCTCAATCGTGTAACCGTCCGCACCCTGGGATTCCCACTTGAACGCCTGGTCGCTGCCCAGCGCTTTACTGATCACTGTCACATCGTCAGCCACCATGAATGCGGAATAGAAACCTACCCCGAATTGTCCGATGATGTTGTGTCCGTCCTTGGCTTCATTATCCTTCTTAAAAGCAAACGAGCCGCTGTTCGCGATAATCCCCAGATTGTTCTCCAGCTCTTCCTGTGTCATCCCGATTCCGGTATCGGAAATCGTCAGCGTACGGCTTGCCTTATCGGCGGTCACTTTAATGTAGTAATCCTCTTTATTGAACACCAGGCCTTCGTCGGCCAGTGCTTTGTAATAGATTTTGTCGATGGCATCGCTTGCATTCGAAATCAGTTCCCGCAGAAAAATCTCCCGCTGTGTATAGATGGAGTTAATCATCATTTCCAGCAGTCTTTTGGATTCGGCTTTAAACTCTTTTTTGGCCATGAATAAATAAATCTCCTTTCAAAAATAACCTTCGAATTGCGGATCATCGTTTAGCACTCCACTCACCTGAGTGCTAACACTACCTTTTATATAACATATTCTCGTTTTTGATGTCAATATCTTGCTGCATATAGAGGTCCGCTCAAAAAAGAAATGAATTCTATTTTAGTCCATGTTAGCATTCGGAATGTACTCATTACAGCGAAAGAAAGGACAATGAAACGATGAAAATCCAGCTCGAAACGCTTCCTGTAACACGCATTGCTTATGTGCGCCAGACAGGCCCCTATGGTCCCGGTAACAGTAAGGCTATGGGGGCCTTAAAGGAATGGGCACGGGCACACCGGCTGCTTACCGGATCAGCCATCCTCTTCGGGATTCCCCAGGACAACCCCGACACCACCCTGCCTGAACATTGCAGATATGATGCCTGTATCAGCGTGCTTGAGAATGCCCCAGCGGATAAGTCTATTAACTACGGTGAAATTCCCGGCGGTACCTATGCGGTTGTTACTATACAACATACGGCTGAGGCAGTTCAAAAAGCATGGACGGAGATCCTCCCCGCCCTCTACGTCAGCGGACATCAGCTCGATTACCAGCGGCCGGTTATGGAGAGATATACAGGTGATATGATCAGCAATCATCTTTGCCAGTTATGTTTTCCTGTGCACTAATTTAGAAGCCGAGTTTTCCGCCATGGTAGCAGTAATAGGATCGTGCGTTAAGAGCTTGTAACCGGTTCAGCGACTGCTCTGCACTCTCCAGGTCGAAACAATACTGCGGATTCGCGACAGCCAGTTCATTCTCCTCGCTCACTGCCGCGTCACCTGTAATAACACTGCTTAGCTCAGGAAAATACAAAGAAATATGACCAGACGTATGCCCCGGGGTGGCAAGGACCTGACACTTACCATCCAGAATACACTGGCCCTCCCGGACCGTCTGCTTCACCGGAACATGCCGCAAATTCTTCAATAGCTGTACAAACTCTTCACCGGACGCCTGCTCTTCTTTAGGCATCTCCACTAGCAGAGCTTCTGCTTGGACCAGACGCTCAGATTTCACCAAGCCTGAGATTGATGGGGTCTCCACTTCGCTCGCCATGACCGTAACTGACGGGTATTTCTCCACGAACTCGTACAAGGCGCCGATATGGTCATCGTCGTAATGGGTGATAATGATATTTTTCAAATTCAGGGGGTCGTATCCCAGCTCCAGGATCTTCTTCTCTATCAAAGGCATGAAAGTTGGATAACCGGTATCGACCAGGGTTAACTCTTCCCCGGATACAATGAGGCTCGGATAAATGTAATAAGGCTGTCCTTCATACTCAAACTGAATAGGTAGCTCAATAATGTCCATATGATCCTCCGCGTGTCTCTATTAGAACATTGCATACTGCGCTTACTCAGGCTTCCACCTTCACAGTATAGCGGCTTTAGCCTTCGCATCCTCCCGCAGCATCTGGATCAGTGACTGGAGCGGCAGCGACTTCCACTTCTTCGGATGGAGCAGGAGCTGCAGATCGAAATGAATCTCCGGATGGGCAAAAGACAGCTCGGCGAGATTCCCCCGCTCGATCTCCTCCTCAGCCACAATTCTCGGCAGCAGCGCGATGCCCAGGCCGTTGCGTACACAACGCTTGATCGCTTCCAGATTCGACAGCTCAAAACCGATCCGGAACACAATCCCGTGCTCCCGGAGCAGGTTCTCGAACAAACTGCGGTAGATACAGCTCTCCTCGGAGACGATCAGCTCGCAGTTGTTGAGGTCCTGCAGCGTCACCTGCGCCACGCTTGCCAGCGGATGACTGGCAGGGGCCACGAGGACGAGCGGCTCCTCCCGGATGATTGTACGCTCAAGCAGGGTATCCGCTGTGCTGCGGTCCAGGAGGAGGCCGATATCGACCTCGCCGTCCCTGATTTTGGAGACCAGATTGGCCTCCTGCTCCGTTTGCAGATGAATGTTCAGTCCGGGGAACATGGTCCGCAGCTGCTGCAGGAACGGTGGCAAATAAAAGGCGGCAAGTGAATCAATCGTCCCGATCGTCAGCGTCCCGCCAATCTGCTGGGCGATCGTTTCTTTGGAGCGGTCGTACAGATCTAGAATCTCCACGAACAGCTTCAGCAGCTCTTCCCCCGGAGGAGTCAGGCGCAAGGCCCGGCCATGCCGTTCGATCAGCGGTACGCCGTATTCCTTCTCGATCTTCTGAATCTGCATCGTTACACTGGACTGGGCATAGCCCAGTTCTTCAGCCGCACGGGTGAAGCTCTGCCGCTTCGCGACCTCGCGGAAGGTCCGCATATAGGTTAAGTCCATATCATCACCCTAACATCAATATTATTGATAACCTACATCATTTATTATAGCTAACGACGATGCAATAATCCATGGTACAGTAGGATAAAAGGATTTTACAATTTTGGAGGACGATATTCATGTTAACAGAAGAACAGATTTATGGAATCTATGTTCCCGTGGTAACCCCGTTCCATGCCGCCGGCGAGATTGATCTGGAGTCGTATCAGCGGTATGTGAACAACATCATCAAGAACAGTATTCATGGTCTGGTCGTTAATGGAACCACTGGAGAATCGCCGACAGTCAACATACAGGAATTGCAGACACTCGTGGATGCATCACGTGAGCTTTTGAAGAACACTTCCATCCCGCTCGTGGTTGGCACGGGTACCAATGATACAATGTCCACTGTCACCCGCACAGAGCTTGCTGCGAACTCAGGTGCCGATGCCGCACTGGTTGTTGTCCCTTATTACAGCCGTCCTTCGCAGGAAGGCATTATCGCCCATTTCCGCAAGGCAGCTGAGGTCGGCCTTCCGATCATCGCCTACGATATTCCCGGCCGCGCCGGAGTCGGCATGTCCGTAGACACCGCCCGTACGATCCTGGAGATGAACAACGTTGTCGGGTTAAAAGACTGCTCCGGCTCTCCGGTGCTGGTCTCCGAGCTGTCCCGCCACGGCTCCAAGCCCGTGCTCTGCGGCGATGACTTGAACTTCTTCGATATGCTGGGCTGCGGAGCTGCCGGTGGCATGCTGGCCTCGGCCAATGTACATACCGCCTCCTATCTCAGCATCTATGAGCAGTACAGAGCCGGCCAGGTAGAGGCCGCCCGGGCTGCCTTTGATCAGCTCGTGCCGCTGATGAAGCTGCTGTTCAAGGAATCCAATCCGGCGCCGATCAAATGGCTGCTCAGTGCACGCGGCGAGATCTCCTCCGACACGCTCCGCCTGCCGATGACCTCCATCAGCGCTGCGCTGCGCGAAGAGCTGGGTGCTTATCTCGCCGGGTAACTTCTTCTGCTCATTATAGTAACAATAAAGGCAACATCGGCGAAACCGCCGCTTCTCAGTCAGGGACTGGAAAGCGGCGGTTTTTGCGTGCTCTTCTACTAATAATGATTGACGAGTAAGTAATGTTTTACGAGACGCTTCCTTACAGTTTCTCAATATGCAATGGGTGAAGGGAATATGGCTAAAGTATGCAGAAAACCACGAACGGTAGAGTTAACGAACCCATTGTATGCGATAATCCGAGTACATTGCGCATCCGCAAAGGTAAACGAGCCCATTGTATGCGATAAACCGAATACATTGCGTCACCGCAAAGGTAACCGAGCCCATTGTATTCGATAAACCGAATACATTGCGTCACCGTAAAGCTAAATGAACCCATTGTATGCGATAAACCGAATACATTACGCATCCGCAAGGGTAAACGAACCCATTGTATGCGATAATCCGAGTACATTGCGCATCCGCAAAGGTTTTACCTCAAATCAAATAAAACAGCCTCCCAAGGGAAGGCTGCTGTTTATCTTTACATTATTCATCTCAAAAAGTTATTGAGATCTGCCTGCTTTGGCCGCAGGACGGTTGCCAGGTCTGTTGCCGGACTGGCTGGAACGGCCGTATTGGCCTCCAGCCGGCTTGCTGCTCTGGTTGCCGCCTGGACGGGCGGCAGATCTTTCGCCCGGCCGGCTGCCGGAGCCTGCTCTATTGCCGGACTCGCCAGCAGGCCGGCTACTGCCAGCCCCGCTGCCTGCATAGCTACTGCCCGACGCGCTTTTCGCTCCGTTGCCCGCATAGCCACTACCCGACGCGCTTTTCGCTCCGCTGCCCGCATAGCTACTGCCCGACGCGCTTTTCGCTCCGCCGTTACCGCCGCCCTGCTTGCCTTGCGAGAACCATTCCGATTTCGGCTTGCGTGCCGGATTCGTTTTGGCTTTCTGCGACGGTTTGGCCGGTGCTTTGCCTGGACGGTCTGCCAGCAATGCCAGATTGCTCTTGGACATCGGGTAAGCATGATCCTTCACTTCCGGAATCACCTTGCCGATCAGCTTCTGGATATCCTTTAGGTATGGAATTTCCTCAGCTTCGCACAGCGAGATGGCAACTCCGCTCATTCCCGCACGGCCGGTCCGGCCAATACGGTGAACATAGGTTTCCGGAATATTCGGCAGGTTGAAGTTGATGACATGGGACAGCTCATCAATATCAATCCCGCGGGCGGCGATATCTGTAGCCACCAGCACACGTGTCGCGCCGCTCTTGAAGTTTCTCAGCGCATTCTGGCGGTCATTCTGCGATTTGTTGCCGTGAATGGCCTGAGCGGTAATATTGATCCGGGTCAGATCGCGGGTTACCCGGTCAGCTCCGCGTTTGGTGCGGGTGAAGACGAGCGCGGACACGATCGAAGGATCCTGCAGCAGACGGTTCAGCTGATTCTGCTTATTGCCGTTCTCCAGCAAATAAATCGATTGCTCGATTCTGTCTACGGTCGAAGATACCGGAGTAATCTCAATTTTCACCGGGTCCACCAGCAATGTCTTCACCAGCTGGGAGATCTCCGCCGGCATCGTTGCCGAGAAGAACAGCGTTTGCTTCTTGGCCGGCATCTTGGCAATAATCCGCTTCACGTCATGAATGAAGCCCATGTCCAGCATGCGGTCCGCTTCATCCAGCACGAGGATCTGCACATGCTGCAGATCCACATGTCTCTGGCTGATCAGATCGATCAGTCTGCCCGGTGTAGCAATCAGAATATCTGCACCCTGGCTAAGCGCCCGTTCCTGGGCCTTCTGGGATACCCCTCCGACAATCGCTGTCGAGCGGATCGTTGTGAACTTGCTGTACGCCTGAATATTCTCGGAGATCTGCAGAGCTAGCTCTCTGGTCGGAGTCAGAATCAGGGAACGGATACGTTTCGCTCCGCCGGTTCTGGCCGGCTGCTGACTGAGCAGCTGAATAATCGGCAATGAAAAAGCTGCGGTTTTTCCGGTACCCGTCTGGGCGCAGCCCAGAATATCTCTGCCGGCCAAGGCCGCAGGGATGGATTCCTCCTGAATTGGAGTCGGGGATGTATAGTTTTCCAGGCTCAGTGCCTTGAGAATCGGGGGAATCAAGTTCAAATCGTTAAATGTCATTTTATCTCCTTAATTTTGAGTACATATATTAGCAAGCCATTAATCACTGTATATATCATCTGCGGCGTCTCCACATAGCGCTCGTCAAAGTCATAACACATAATGATAACACGTTTAGCCATTAAAAAGAAGCGATACTTTCATCGCTCCTCTTCCAAACCAATATTTATCTGTTACAGCCGGACTTTTTTCAGCTGTTCTTTAATGCTTTTCACCGGGTCGCCCAGGAATATCCGGGTATGCGCAGGCGTGCCTTCACGGATTTGGATCGCCAGGTTATTCAGATTCCGGATCAGCCCGAGCCGTTCACTTTCCTCCATCTGAAACTGGACACCGTACTCATACACCGCGCCATTCTCCAATTCGTGGGTCCAGGCAATTTTGCCCAACAGATGGGTTGGCTGATGCAGAATCTCGGTTTCAAACTTAAGCAGAATATTGTCGTTCACCGGCAGCTTATAGCCCATCACGAATTTCAATCCGCCCGGTCCGATATTGGTCAGATATACCTCGGTACTTCCGAGATCTACCTCCCTGCCCTTAAACGTACTTATCGTCATTCCGGCAACAAGCGGATTGGCTAAATCTACGCGGAAGTATTCCCGGCGGTTACTGACTGGCGGGATTTCTGTTACTCCCGGGCTCGTGTTGGCCATATGCTTCTCGCGAAGCAGCATTCCCAGGGCTTCCGGTTCAACCGGACGGCTGAAATAATAACCCTGTATCTCATCACAATGCTGCTCCTTTAAATACTCATATTGCGCCTCCGTCTCCACACCCTCAGCTACAACATTCATTTTTAGCGCCTTGGCCAGATTCAGAATGCACTCAATAATGCTTTGGTTTACAGGGTCAGTCAAAATTTCTTCCACGAAGGCCTTGTCAATTTTCACCGTATCCAGCGCTAACCGCTTAAGCATATATAAAGAAGAATAACCCGTTCCAAAGTCATCAAGTGAAACTTTAATCTTCCGTTTTCTAAGCTCCTCCAGCAATTGAATGACTTCCCTCTCATTGGTCATGAAGGAGCTCTCCGTGATTTCAATCTCCAGATATTCGGGAGCCAGCCCGGACCCGGCGAGAATTTCATCAATCGTCTGCAGAATATTCTGCTGGAACAGCTGCTGCACCGAGAAATTAACAGATACCGTAATATGCGGCAGCCCCATCTCCTGCCATTGCTTGTTCTGCCGGCAAGCTTCCCGGAGCACCCATTCTCCGATAGGCACTATAAGTCCGCTCTCTTCTGCAATCGGGACGAACTCCGCCGGCGACACCAGCCCCCAGTCCGGATGATTCCAGCGGATCAGCGCCTCGGCACCGAGAATTTCCCGGGTCTGCGTATCCACTCGCGGCATATATTGCAGGAACAGCTCCTGTTTCTCCAGGGCTTTGCGCAGATCATTGGTCATGGTGAATATTTTGAAAGACTGAATGTTCAGCGATGAGGAATAGCACTGGGCCTGGTCCCTCCCCTGTGACTTGGCATGATATAGAGCCGAATCTGCATTCAGCAGGAGCCTATCAACCGAATCCCCATCCTCCGGGAAAATACTGATCCCCATACTCAGCGTGATATTAAGCTCAAAGCCTGCTATTAAATAATCTTCCTTGGTACGGCTGATAATGGACTCGGACAGAAAAATCGCTTCACGGTGGCTCTCCACTTCCGGCAGAATAATACAGAACTCATCCCCGCTTAACCGGTACGCCACCCATCCATTTTCAAGGCTTTCCTGCAGTTTGACGGCAAACTGTTTGAGCAATGTGTCACCTATAGTGTGCCCCAGAATATCATTGACGGCCTTAAAGCGATCCAGATCAATCAGGAGCACCGCAAGCTTTTTATTATAAAATGATGCCAGTCTTAACTGTTGATCCAGCTGCTCTTCAAACATCCGCCGATTGGGAAGCCCCGTCAGATAATCGTGATACGCCAAATACTCTGTTTCCTGCTCCGTTTCCTTCCGCTCGGTAATATCCAGGACAGTGCCAACGATTGCATCCTCATTGATGTGTAATATCCGGGTGTAATGTACTTCACAATAAATAAGGCTGCCATCCGGCTTGACGGCTCTATGTATCATAGTGCGGTTAAATTGCCCTTCCGTTAAACCCAGCATCTTGGTGGATACCGTATCGCGGTCCCCCGGGTAGATGGAATCCAATACCTGCCGTCCCATCAAATTAACGTTCCCCAGCATTCGTTCAAGATGAGGATTAGCATAGATATATATTCCATTTTGAACAATAAAAACACCTACTATCGACTGCTCCACTATACTCCGGTATTTAGCCTCCGCTTCCAGCAGATGCCGCTCCATGGACTTTTGTTCCGTTACATTTTTGGCTATGCCATAGATACCCACCAGCTCATTAGCAATCATTACAGGAATATTCGTTACAAAAATATCAATAGCCGTGCCATCCTTATGCCTGGCTGTCAGCTCATAGCTTCGCGGGCTTACGGTATTTATCACTTCTGCAATAACCTTTCTGGAGAGGCTGACCTGCTCCGGATCAATCAGGCGTTCAAAGCTGGCATGGACCAGCTCGCCCTCGGTATATCCAAACAGTCCGTTCATAGCTGCATTGCAGGACAGAATCATACCTTCAAGATTGCTGGAATATACCGCATCCGTATTATTTTCAAACAGTGATTTGTAGTATTGGCCTTCTTCAATCAGTTGAAGCTGCAAAGCTGTCTTTTCCGTGATATCCTGAACAGTCCCAATCGCCTCGTTGTCCCAAAACCGCGCACTTTCAGCGACATAACGGACCTCTCCGTCCGGGCGGATAATTCTATATTCTATTTGATAGGACTGCATGGACTCCAGGGAATTAGAGAAAGCCAATTTTACCCGCCCTGCATCCTCCTCATGGACCCTGGCAAATACATTATCTAAATCCACTCCGGAAGACAGCGCCTGACCATAAATCGCATACATATGTTTCGACCACGTTATTTTTTGCAAAATCCGGTCATATTCCCAGTACCCCACATTTGCCAGTACCTGTGCTAATTCAAACCGCTTGTTTCTTTCCGCCATAAATTCCGATAACACCACTGTTCCGGCTGCTGCCTCATCGGTTGAAGTTGAACTCGATTCCTTCTGGTTCATTGCTCCGCCTTCTTTCTGAATGCATTTTGGCAACCACCCGCTGAACACCAGATACCGGCTTTTGGTACATACAAGAATATTTTCCCAGATGCTACTCTTATTCCACAACAACAACGAAAACCCTTTATTCGACAAAAGCACAAAAAAAGCAGAGGATTTCTCCCCTGCCCGTTGCCTTGCAATAATATTATAAGACTAATCTACGATTTCAGCAGTATCGCCGTTATTGGCACCTGCAGCGTTAGCTTCGTCGGTGTCGATATGCATATCAAGCTTGAAATTGTCGGATACACGGGCGATTACGTTCTCCAGCACCAGGCCGCGTTCGCCGCCAAGGCGTACCTTCAGGAGCTGCTTGTCGGCAATGCCCCAAGCTTCTGCTTCAGAAGTGTGGAAGTGGATGTGACGGGCTGCCACAATGACACCTGTCTCCAGTTCAACTTCACCGGCTGGACCTTTGATAGTAATGCCTGGTGTTCCTTCAATATGGCCGGATTCACGTACAGGTGCCTTCACGCCGAGGCTGAATGCGTCTGTGCGCGATACTTCCAGCTGGGAAGCCGGACGGGCCGGGCCGAGAATTCTCACTTTGTCGAACTTACCTTTGGTACCGATTACTGCTACTTGCTCATTTGCTGCGAATTGTCCTGGTTGGGAAAGGGGTTTGAACTCAGTCAATTGGTAACCTGCGCCAAACAATGCTTCCACATGCTCCTGCGTAAGGTGAATATGTCGGGCCGACACACCTACGGATACAGTCTTGCTCATTTTTAAGTCACTCCTTGTATTTTCTCTAGTATCTGTACAAGCCACTGAACATTATACATCTTATTACCCTTAAAAAAAAAGACCCTCATCACAATGAGCGCCTTTTTTTCGACATTTTACGATCCGAGAAACGGATTGTCATAGTTTTGCCATTTTATAATCCCTCTGGTGGGGACAGCGGATTCACTCCCGCAGAAGAAGGCAGATGCGTTCTTAGGTAAGTCAGCGCATTCCCGCACAACCAGCCTTTCACCTCATCCTCGGGATAGTACCTCAGCAGCAAGTCAGTAAACTCCGCATATTTGCCCGGATGCTCAAGGCCCTCGACCCACATCTCAATGCCGTCAAAATCTGAGCCGAACATCAGCTGCTTCGAGCCTCCCAGCGCGCAGACATGTTCAATATGCCTCCGCATATCATCAATCTTCGCCCCTCCCCCGTCACGTACAAACCAGGGGACAAAGGTTAATCCCATCCGCCCGTCCACCGCAATCAGCGCCTGAATCTGCCCGTCACTCAAATTGCGGGGATGGCCGCAGATGGCCGCACTATTGGAATGTGAAGCTATGAACGGGCGTTTACTGCGTTCCGCCAGCTCCCAGAAGCCTGCCGGTGCCAGATGGGACACATCCAGCAGCATACCGCTTCCGTTGCACCACTCGATCAGCTTCCTCCCCTTCTCCGTGAAACCGCCGTTGCGCTGCTCCAGCACACCATCCGCAGCCCAGTTGGCGTAGTTCCAGGTTACCCCCAGGAAACGCACTCCCAGCTCAAAGCACAGCTGTGCATAGAACAGATTGCCCTCCAGACCGTCCACGCCCTCCAAAGAGAGCATCCCGAAGGCAGGGGCTGTAAGTATCTGTTCATCTGCCTCTTCCTTCCAGCGGAGCCACTGAAGGCCCCCTGGGCCAACTACCTTCTGCCGGAATAATTCAATTTGCCCGAGAACATCCTCAAACTTCGCTCTCCCGCGGTCCGCCGACAAATAAACCGCAAAAACCTGAAGTTCGACATTCCCCTCCACCATCCGCTCTGCCGTCACGTCCAGACGGGGGTCATTCTTGAAATCTATCTCCGGACTGGCCTGCAGCTTGCTTAAGGCATCGCAGTGGAAATCCGCCACTCTCAGCTTCTTGACACTCACTGTAAAGATCGTCTCCCTTCTCTTGAAGAACTGAATAACGGTGGAATCTCTTATTTATAAGTGTATGCCACAGCATCAGGGATGAGACGGGACAGTAAGTGGGAACGGCTACGAAGCATATACATTCTTATATATCAAAATAACCCCACAAAGTGGGGCACCCCAAAAATACAAAAACCTGTTTACAATGTAAACAGGCTCAATCTAAAAAGGTCATATAATTATCTGGGTTCAACAATAAGTTTGATCGCCGTCCGGTCTTCCCCATCAATCACTATATCCGTAAAAGCCGGGATACAGATCAAGTCGACTCCGCTAGGTGCGACAAATCCCCGGGCGATGGCAACTGCTTTGACTGCCTGGTTCAGTGCTCCTGCTCCAATAGCTTGTAGCTCGGCCGATCCACGTTCGCGAAGAACACCTGCTAGTGCGCCAGCAACGGAATTTGGATTGGATTTAGCTGATACTTTTAATACATCCATAGTAAGTACCTCCCCTGGGAAAATGATGGTGTTCTTCTTCCACTACAGTAGATGTTATTCGCGAGAGAAGATTTAATTCCTTCTTTTTGCGGACCTCTCTGGAGAAATTAGTTCAAAAGATACTCTTTTTCGATATAATAAATATCACACTTCACCCAAAACAAGCGACTTTTCCCGAAAACCCTGATTCTTTGTAAATCCTCTAGCTCATCACCCATTCATCTTCACGCAGCCGGATCTTCTCCAGTCGTGTCGCCTTACCCGTAGCTTCATCAAGTTCTGCAAATAAACCGTGCAGCTGCCATTTGCCTTCGTCGACTACAAACCGGGAGGGAAGCTGAGTTGTAAATTTATAGATGATCGCATCCTTTTCCATACCCAGAATTCCTTCTCTTGAACCAACCATGCCCGCATCTGTCAAATAAGCCGTGCCTCCAGGCAGGATCACATCGTCATTGCTCTGTACATGAGTGTGCGTGCCTACAACGATCGAGGCGAGGCCATCCATGAAATAGCCCATTGCTATTTTTTCGGAGGTGGCTTCAGCATGGAAATCAACCAGAATACATTTATGCTCTCTGCGCAGCTCTTCCACAATCTCCTCGCCAATGCGGAAAGGATCATCAATCGCCGGAAGGAAGGTGCGGCCCTGCAGGTTCACAATTGCCAGCTGTTTGCCGTTGCCTTTAACCACAGTGTACCCTCTGCCAGGAGTCCCCGGAGGAAAATTAGCCGGACGGATGATCCGCGGCTCGTCATCAATGAACTCAAAGATATCCTTGTTGTCCCAGGTGTGATTGCCCATCGTAATCCCGTGCACACCCCAGTTGAAAAATTCATTGGCTATAGCCGCTGTGATCCCTCTTCCGGCTGCTGCATTCTCACCATTGGCAATAATAATATGCGGCTGATATTTACTTTTCAGAGATGGCAGCATTTCACGCAGTGCCTTTCTGCCCGTATTGCCAACGATGTCACCGATAAATAAAACTTTAATGATTTTCTCCTCCTAAAAGTTTTGTAAGCATCAGCTTCTTGGAATTTTACTTCGTACAAAACTCGCATCGAAAGCATACTCTTAAGTTTTGTAAGCATCAGCTTTTGAGAATACTCTTCGTACAAAACTTATTTATAAGTTTAATTTCACCGATTCTGCATGGTTCCAAACTCAGGGCTTACCCCTCTGACTATGATTCAGCTCATGCGGCCGCTAGCGGTATGCAAGAAAAAAGGCCCCGCAGGGGGGCCGATTTCCTTGCTTATTTAGCGTATTCTACAGCACGTGTCTCACGAATAACGGTAACCTTGATATGACCCGGATAATCCAGCTCACTCTCAATCATCTTCGTAATGTCACGGGCCAGACGGAAAGCTTCCGCATCATCAATCTTCTCAGGCTGTACCATTACGCGGACCTCGCGGCCTGCTTGTATAGCATAGGATTTCTCAACGCCTTCGAAGGACTCGGAGATCTCCTCCAGCTTCTCCAGACGTTTGATGTACGTTTCCAGGGTTTCGCGGCGTGCGCCGGGACGTGCAGCTGACAATGCATCAGCAGCTCCGACCAGCATAGCAATCACCGAGGTAGCTTCGACATCTCCATGATGGGATGCGATACTGTTGATAACCACCGGATGTTCTTTGTACTTCTTCGCCAGTTCGACGCCGATTTCAACATGCGAGCCTTCTACTTCATGATCAAGCGCTTTGCCGATATCATGCAGCAGTCCGGCACGTTTTGCAAGCACGATGTCTTCCCCAAGCTCACCGGCCATAAGTCCAGTCAAATAAGCAACCTCCATGGAGTGCTTAAGTACGTTTTGACCGTAGCTCGTACGGAATTTCAGACGGCCCAGAATTTTGATCAGATCCGGATGCAGACCATGAACGCCAACCTCGAAGGTAGCTTGTTCACCGTATTCACGAATCCGCTCATCCACTTCTTTACGGGATTTCTCCACCATTTCTTCAATCCGTGCCGGATGGATACGTCCATCAGCCACCAGTTTCTCAAGTGCTGTACGGGCCACCTCACGGCGGATCGGATCAAATCCTGACAGTATAACCGCTTCCGGCGTATCATCAATAATAAGATCAATCCCCGTAAGAGTTTCCAGGGCGCGGATGTTACGGCCTTCGCGGCCAATAATCCGGCCTTTCATCTCTTCATTCGGCAATGTAACAACAGAAACCGTGGTTTCTGCCACATGATCAGCTGCACAGCGTTGAATAGCCAGTGTAATAATCTCGCGGGCTTTCTTGTCCGCTTCTTCCTTGGCCTGCTGTTCTATTTCCTTAATCATCTGAGCAGTTTCATGGCGAACTTCCTGTTCAACATTGCTGAGAATGATACTTCTGGCATCATCGATGCTCAGATTGGAGATACGTTCCAGCTCAGTAACCTGATTCTTGTAAATAACATCAATCTGCTGTTGGGTTTCATCAATTCGTTTCTCTTTGTTAGCTACTTGTTCTTCTTTTCGTTCAAGCGATTCCATTTTTTTATCCAGCGATTCTTCCTTTTGCAGCAAACGTCTCTCTTGCCGTTGGATTTCATTCCGACGTTCACGAGTTTCTTTCTCAGCTTCGGTACGGATTCTATGAACTTCGTCCTTAGCCTCGAGTACCGTTTCCTTCTTCAGCGCCTCCGCCTCTTTCTTCGCGTTCTCCACGATGACTACGGCTTCTTTCTCTGCGCTTGAAATCTTAGCTTCTGCAAGGGATTTACGAATAAAATAACCGAATCCAAAGAATGCTGCAGCTACAACGAGAACGATAATGACCCAGATCACTGTTTCCATCTGTTCACCTCCTCGTTGATATCCTCCAAGGCTTACCCTTGGGTATTTGTGCAGTTGTTAAACTATCCGTTCATCACCATACAAAAAACCGGTAATACACCGATTGCCATACTGCACATGCTGCACATGCACACTGCCCGCCTTATCCGGCGATTACATTTCATATGAGTTGTACGCGAACCGGATCATAAGAGTCTGCTTTTTGGGAAGGAAAAAGGATTCTTAGTTTATGCCGATTCATGTTATATTTTATTATTTATAAAAAGACATTGTCAAGAGAGTCGATAAACGCATTAAAGTCAAGAGAATCAATCCAGATCGAAAATCTCCTCTTCTTCCCCCGCAGAATCCTCTTCCGCACGTAGAATCTGGATCACCTGGCGTACCATTTCACCGGAGAATCCTCTGCGCATCAGAAAGGCTCCCGTCTTGCGCCGCTTCTCATTTATATCTCCCCGGAGCAAATTCCATTTCTTCCGCCCGGTCTGCAGTGCGCTCTCCATTTCCTGCTCAGGGGTGATCTGATCCAGTGCTTCAGAGATCAGCGATTTATCAATCCCCTTCTCGCGAAGCTCCTGGCGGATCCACATTTTGCCCTTACGCTGGTTCGTTATGCGCTGTTCCGCCCACTGCTTGGCATACAGGGGGTCATCCAGAAGCCGCTCCTCCTGCAGCCGCAGCAGAACTTCGGCAATAACAGTCTCCCCTATTTCCTTCTCCCGTAAACGGCGGGCCATTTCCTGTGCCGTTCTGGGCTTGCGTTCCAGGTATTTCAGACCTTCTACATAGGCCCGCTGGCGTTCATCGGCAGCAACAATTTCCTCCAGATCCGCCTTCACAAACGAGCTTCCGGAAATCATCCGGTATTTAATCATGACATCTTCATGAACAGTCACGTTATAGGCACCGAAATGAATCAAATAACGGTAGTTCGACTTCTTCAGACGCTCTACACGCGTAATTACCAGTTCCTCATATTCGGGAAAATCGGCCAGAATCTGTACATCCTGTTCATCCGGCTCAGAATCCAATTGTATCACCATACTGTCACTCACCTCGTTAACATAGACATAATGCCTGTTTAATTTACGAAAAAGCGCCCTGCTCATTCATCACAGGGCGCCTTATATCTTATCTTCATTATTAAAATTAAATTGCTAAGGACCTGGAGCTTACATTATTCAATCTCAAGCAGCAATTTCTCTTCTTCCTCTTGCTCTGCAACCACATCAGCTTCTGTTGGTGCAGCTACCAGAGTAGATAAGTTACTTGCTTCGCGGATCTTATTCTCAATCAACAGAGCAATATCCTGATGTTCTTTCAGGAACTGCTTAGAGTTCTCACGGCCTTGGCCAAGACGCTCGCCCTCATAAGAATACCAGGCGCCGCTCTTGTTGACGATATCCATCTCAGTACCGATATCCACAAGGCTTCCCTCTCTGGAAATCCCTTCGCCGTACATGATATCCACATCCGCTTGCTTAAACGGAGGCGCTACCTTGTTCTTCACGACTTTGATCTTGGTGCGGTTACCCACAACATCGTTCCCCATCTTAATGCTCTCTACCCGGCGTACATCGAGACGAACGGAGGAGTAGAATTTCAGAGCGCGTCCACCCGGAGTGGTCTCAGGGTTACCGAACATAACTCCGATCTTCTCACGAAGCTGGTTAATGAAGATGGCAATCGTGTTGGATTTGTTAATGGCACCCGAAAGCTTACGCAATGCCTGGGACATCAGACGGGCCTGCAAACCTACGTGGGAATCTCCCATGTCGCCTTCAATTTCGGCCTTCGGTACCAATGCTGCAACGGAGTCCACAACGATGATGTCTACAGCTCCACTGCGAACGAGAGCTTCAGCAATTTCCAGTGCCTGTTCGCCCGTATCCGGCTGGGATAGCAGCAATTCATCAATGTTAACGCCAAGCGCATTCGCATACTTAGGGTCAAGAGCATGCTCCGCATCGATGAAAGCAGCTTGTCCGCCAAGCTTCTGTACTTCTGCGATAGCATGAAGTGCAACGGTCGTCTTACCGGATGATTCCGGTCCGTATACTTCAATAATGCGTCCTTTGGGAAGTCCGCCAATACCTAGTGCAATATCAAGTGCCAAAGATCCGCTAGGTACAACTTCCACTTTCATGTGAGTGGATTCTCCCAGTTTCATGATCGAACCTTTACCGAATTGTTTTTCTATTTGACGAAGCGCCATATCAAGCGCTGCACGACGATCTGACAATCAGACCACTTCCTTCACTGTTTATAGTATTATAATAACGTGTTTTGGAGGTCTTGCCAAGCTTTTTTTCGAACATACATTCGTTTTTTTTGTCTCCCGGGTTAATACTCCCTTTTATTGTAAGCCTCCTTCCGGATGATAGACACACAGGGCTTAATCCTCAAAAGGTCTCACGCGGTGGATCATAGAGGTCACGCCAGCGGGGAATATAAACAAAGAACCGCAGCAGAGAATTTCTATGCCACGGTTCTTCCGTATGAACAAATTATATACCGGCCCGGTTGATTATTGCAAGGCCGATCCTTCAAGCGGGGTAGCCACCTTGCGTTCCTCCAGCCGGCGCCAGAGGCGGTACAGCAAAGCCTTGACTGTACGCAGGCGGATATTCTCGCGGGTTCCCTTGAGATTCAGCTCGTATACCTCCGTCTTCCGGCCGCGTTCGGCCAGTCCGACGAATACCAGCCCCACAGGCTTCCGTTCAGAATATCCCGGCCCGGCTACACCCGTAACAGACAAGCCAAAGTCACTATCCCCGATCATCCGCACCTGCTCTGCCAGCACTTCGGCTACCTCACGGCTGACCGCACCGGGTGCGTCAGGCCCCTCCAGCATAGCTGCAGGCACATTCAGCAGCTTCTTCTTCAAATCGTTCGAATAACAGACGATTCCACCGGCGAACATGGATGCACTGCCCGGGATGTTCGTAATGCTCTCCATCAGCAGTCCGCCCGTGCAGCTCTCAGCAGCACTAAGCGTCAGGCCTGCATCCGCCATCCAGTCGACAATCAGCTGTTCAAGCGGCACATCAATATTGGCATACAGATTCTCCGGCAGAATATCGGCAATCTTCTTCTCCAGCACATCAAGCTTAACCATAGCCTCACGCTCAGACGGAGCTTTGGTGGAAATACGCACTGTCACTTCGCCTTCCTTGGCGTAAGGAGCAATCGTAGGATCGCTCTGGCCGCGGATCAGGTCAATCAGCTTGTCCTCCAGCAGTGATTCGCCAATGCCTGCAAACTTAAGCATCTTGGAGTAAATCGGCATTTCGCTGGTCAGTGCATGCTGCTGCAGCCAAGGCTTGGCTTTATCTGTGAACATCGGCTTCATCTCCCGGGGAGGACCCGGCAGTACGATGTAATACTTGTTATCTTCTGCAAAAGCAATACCTACCGCAAGGCCGATTTCATTAGACAACGGTGTCGTTCCTTCAATCACCAGCGCCTGCTTGCGGTTATTCTCGGTCATGACAATCTTGCGGTCATCGAAGAAGCGCTGCACATGATCCATAGCAAGCTGGTCGATATGAAGGGTACGGCCAAGCGCCGCAGCAAGTGCATCTTTGGTCAGATCATCCTCCGTCGGTCCGATTCCGCCGGTGAACAATATAATATCCGCACGGTTCCGTGCAATCTCAATTGCTTCCAGAAGACGGTTCTTGTTGTCCCCGACTACGGTCTGAAAATATACATCAATCCCTAACGCAGCCAGCTCTATTGAAAGAAACTGGGCATTGCTGTTTACTATCTGTCCAAGCAAAAGTTCTGTTCCAACGGCAATAATTTCCGCTTTCATAGCTGGCGTTCTCCTCCTGATTGTAGAAATGATGCAAAAATCAAGCAGCTTAGCAAACTTCAGGCATTATGAAGCTGCAGCAAGTCCTTGTTCTTCACGAAATAATCAATACCCGAATAGATGGTGATAATCGCTGCAGCCCAAATCGCAATATCATCCACCGGGATGCTGACGAACTGGAACGGGAAATTGTTAAGCAGAAGCAGCGAAATCGCGACAATCTGAGTGACTGTCTTTATCTTGCCCCATTTGCTCGCGGCCACTACTTTACCTTCAAGCAATGCCACCTGGCGCAGGCCGGTCACGGCAAATTCACGGCTGATGATGACAATGGCAATCCAGGAATCACATCTTCCCAGCTCAACCAGCGAGATCAATACTGCAGAGACCAGCAGCTTGTCTGCAAGCGGGTCCAGCAGTTTGCCGAGATTGGTGACCATGTTATACTTTCTGGCTATGTACCCGTCTATTCCATCTGTACTGGCGGCAAGCAGGAAAATAACAGCTGCAATCAAATGATTAATTGAAAGCTGAAATGAGCCCCAATGTATCGGTTCCGGATAGAAGCTGAAATCCACCAGCAGAAAAAACATCATAATCGGGATAAGACAAATACGTGCTAGCGTGATGCGGTTGGGCAAATTCACTGAAGTTCCTCCCCTGATCCATACGAATCCGATATTCCACAATTTTCTTCAAAACTGCTTTAGCTAGTATATTATAGCCATAAATAAGTGTCAAAAAAACATAAAATACCCCGCAAAGTAAGGTGCGTATACACTGCGGGGTACGTAAGCTTACTTTAAATTGTTAAACTGCAGATCGAGCGGCAAATCAGCTTTGCGCAGGAGCTGGATAATTTGCTGGAGGTCATCGCGGCTTTTACCGGTAACACGGATCTGATCCCCTTGAATGGTGCTCTTCACCTTTAGTTTGGAGTCACGGATCAAGATATTAATCTTCTTCGCGTTCTCCTGATCAATTCCCTGCTTCAGGCCCAGACGCTGGCGTACAGTGCCCAGTGAGGCGGGTTCTACTTTGCCAAAATCCATATTTTTCAGTGTAATTCCTCGCTTAACCATTTTCGACTGCAGGATATCAATAACCGCATTTAGCTTGTATTCATCCTCTGAAGCGATGATCAGCGCATCTTTTTCCAGCTTTAGACTGCTTTTGCTGTTCTTGAAATCGAAGCGGTTATCAATTTCCTTCTCCGTCTGATGGACCGCATTGGTCAATTCCTGCATATCCATTTTGGATACAATGTCGAATGAACTTTCCGAACTCATGATTCCACGTCCTTTGCTTACATTTAGTCTGTTCCTATTATATGAGAAAGGGACTCCTAAGTCTAATACTGGAAAGAAAAGTACCACAGGCATTACAAAACAACCCCACAAAGTGGGGCCCTGGCTTCCAGAGATAGAACGTAAAAGAGATAGAGCGTATAACTATGTATTAAGGATTACATTATAAAAACACGTCTCCCGAAGCAAACTCCGGGAGACGCTCACATCCAGGTATTATCTGCTGCGTGCAGGAGCCCGGAACATATCCAGAATCCCGAGCACAATATGTGCCAGTCCGAAGCCCAGAATACCATAGCCCCAGGCACTCGGTGTCAGATAATAACCGAGGAGACTGACAATAATGCCAAGTCCTGTTACGATCCAGCTGACGGTCATGAGAGAATACACCTCACTTTGGAGTAAGAACTGTAAATCATTCCTAGGTTCTCCAATCCGCCGAAACCTATACATTGGATTTGCTATTCGGTTGTGGCACTCTCACCGTCAGAAGCAGCATTAGCTGCATCATCAGTGCCGGAGGCAGAAGTTCCGTCATCCAGCTCCAGAAGCAGCCGGGACGATGTTTTGCCATCGGTGATAACTTGTCCGTTTACTGAAATTGTGGTAGCCGGGGAATATCCGGATTTGATGTACATTCCTGCACTTCCGAGCGTAAAGCTCATATTATCGCCAGCCTTAGTGTTCCCGAAGCTTAGCTTCTCCCCCTTGGAGTTCTCACCCTGGTAGACTTCAAGCCAGCTGACTCCCGTCGCGGCAATCTCTACCTGAACCGAGCTTCCCGCAGGTGCCGTAACCTTATAGATTGTCGTTTTGCCCGACTTGCGGTCCTCTGTAACCGTTATGGACTGCGTGGACGGAGTCGGGGAAGGCACCGGAGTAGCAGTTGGTGCAACAGTCGCAGTTGCTCCAGTATCCGTAGTAGCTGTAGCTGCTGCACCGCCGCCGGCCGCTGTGGCTGAAGGCTGAACCTTCGCCGGATCTTGCGTAGCGGCAGTCAAACTCCCCGAATCCGTTTTGTCCGCCTCTTCTTTATTCATCGTTGAAGATGCATACAGATAGATGACCACAAGGATTAAGACAGGAAAGGTCCACATCAGCAAGGTAGGCAGCCACTTGGCATTCCGTTCCGTTTCAGGCTTGCGGCTCCGCTTCTGGATCACTGTCTCCATGGTGGTATCGACCGGAGCCGCAGGCACATTGCCGTGCTCCTCCATCAGTTCATCCGGGTTTACCCCGACCGCTTCAGCATAGGTTTTGATAAAGGCCCGGACATAGAAACTTCCCGGAAGCACTTTATAATCACCTGCTTCGATGGCTTCCAAATATTTTTTGCGGATCTTTGTTACTTCCTGGACATCATCAAGACTCATCCCTTTTTGCAGACGCGCCTCCTTCAAATGCCGGCCCAGTTCCGACATACCATCACCCCCTAAAAATATAATATATATTAAAGATCATCACTGTAGCTTGTCGTAAACGACTCGTACAATATCTCTTCGTTTGGCGTATTGCGCAGCTCGATAATGATATCGAAATCATCAAAGGTGTATTCGGATTCCCGCACAAAAATATCCGGGTGCTCAATCACCTTGGTGCTCGGCATACTCATAACGTTCTGCAGCAGGTTGTAATGCTTCTCATTCGAACGTATAGTGCTGACAATTCCGTCAATGATGAATACATTATTCGGGTTCAGCTCATCATCCGCCAGTTGGCTCCGTACCGTCTGCCGCAGCAGCGTCGATGAGACAAAGGTCCAGCGCTTCATGGCACATACACTGCCGGCAATAATAGATTCCGTCTTCCCTACACGCGGCATGCCTCGTAGACCTATAACCTGATTCCCTTCCCGCTTAAACAATTCACCGAGGAAATCCACCAGCAGTCCGAGCTCATCGCGGGTGAAGCGGAAGGTCTTGCGGTCATCCGAATCGCGGTCAATATATCGTCCATGACGGACGGCAAGCTTATCCACAAGGCGCGGAGAACGCAGTGCCGTAACCGTTATATTATCAACTTTTTTGAGCATCTCGCCCATCAGCATGATCTTCTCATCGTCACTGGTTTCCAGCAGCATCCCGCGGGTTTTGCCTTCAACACCGTTAATCGTCAGGATATTGACTTCCAGCATTCCCAGCATTGAAGCGATATCTCCAAGGAGACCGGGTCTGTTCTTATGTATCTTGTACTCCATATACCACTGTTTATATTCCACTTTAGCGCACCTCATAGATTCCTTTTCCCTGCATGTCACTTTCGCTACACGGGTCATGTTAATGATATATAAAAAAATTTTGAAAGGCAAGGACACTGTTGTAATAATTGCAGAAAAGCTCCCGCAAGGGGAGCTTCTTCCGCATGCTTATGCGTTTTTCTTTGCCAGTTTGACCATGAGTCCAGCAATGGTATGCTTCTCATCATCCGTTCCGACATCCCAGAGCTCTTTGATGGCCCGGTTGGAATAGTTGCCCGGATCGACCTTCTTATCGAGGAATTCCCCGATTTCAAAAGCCAGCTTGGTGATGGTCTCGTCGCTCATCCCCATTTTTTCGGCCTGAATGACCCGGTCTCCCAGAAAGCTTTTCCAGGTATCAAAGTTCTTCACTACGGAATCTGTTGACATCTTAAATCCTCCTCAAGTTGTAATGATATTGAGATTTAAAAGCAACAGTTATAATATGTCTCAAGCCGGAAGTTCTTATGCTGGAGCATTTCTCCAGAACTCATGCTGACTGGCCTTAAGTAATCCAGCCGCCGTTCGGACTGATGATCTGGCCGGTAATATAGCCCGATTCAGGCAGCGCCAGAAAATAAACCAGCGATGAGATATCTTCAGGAGAAGCAAGCCTCCCCGCAGGGATCTCATCCTCCAGCATCTTCACCTCATCCGCCTGCAGATTGGCCAGCATGGCTGTTTGGACCGCTCCCGGTGCAACGGCATTGACCGTAACCTTGGAAGGTGCCAGCTCCTTCGCCAGCGCCTTGGTGAAAGCATTCACTCCGCCCTTGCTGGCCGAATACGCCACTTCACAGGAAGCGCCCGAAATCCCCCATACGGAAGAAACATTAATAATCCGCCCGTAACGCTGGGAGACCATATAAGGCATAAAAATCTGGCTGCACATAAAGGTGCCCTTCAGATTCACCGCCATAATATCGTCCCACACTTCCTCCGTTACATCGGCCAGCATGCCATAATGCGCCTTCCCGGCATTGTTGACCAGAATATCCGGCATCATGCCGCTGGCCTCAAGCCGCTCGGCCATACGCACAAGCTGGCTGCGGTCCTTCATGTCCGCAGCCACAGTCATCACCTTTGCCCCCAGCGCCATGCACCGCCGGGCAACATCATTTGCCGCTTCATGCGAATTCATATAATGAATCACAATGTTCATGCCTACCGAAGCAAATCGCTCGGCGATGGCTCCGCCGATTCCCCCGCTGCCTCCGGTAATGAGCACTGTCATTTCGCCAATCGCTTTGCTGCCCTCTCCCGGTAATGCCATTAAGGACTCACCACAAGCGACACAGCCAGCTGCTCCCAGTCCACATGATTACGCAGCCGGTCATTCACTTCCTCCAGCGTGATCGATTCATAGAGGGGAAGCACTTCGAACAGATCTCCGCCGCGGAACTGGTAACGGGTGAACTCATGGGCAATGCTCTCCGGCGAATTTAGCATACGCAGATAGCCACCGATTTTCTTTTTGCGGGCACGCTCGAAATCCTTCTCTGCGAAGCCCGTCTCCTGGATATGACCAACCTCTTCTTTGATCCGGTCAAGCAGAAGGCCCGGATCTTTGGTATCACCGCCGATTGCCGAGAACGCATATTGCGGGGAGCTGTTAAATTCATGGCCGAAGCTGTCCGAGATCAGTTCCTCATCATAGAGCTTCTGATACAGCGCCGTACTGCTGCCGAGCAGCAGATCCAGCATCAGTCTGGTGGTCAGATCACGGCGAACTGCAGCCTCACCCGTGAGGCCATCCACCTTTTCCTTGAACCCGAACATCATTTTGGGAATGGAGACCGCGAGCCGGCTCTCCACATGCTTCGATGCCACCTCATGCGGCTCGTGCTCGAAGATACGGGTGATTTCACCCTGCTTCTCATAATTTTTACCCTTTTGATTGTTGCGGATCAGTTCAAATACCTTCTCAGGATCGACACCGCCGACAATGAACAGCAGCATATTGCTGGGATGGTAGAAGGAGTAGTAACAGGTATACAGCGTTTCTTTGGTGATGGTTGCGATTGACTCGATGGTTCCGGCAATGTCAATATGAACCGGATGTTTGGCATACATCGCTTCGATCAGCCCGAAATACACACGCCAGTCCGGGTTATCCGCATACATGTTAATCTCCTGGCCGATGATCCCTTTTTCCTTCTCCACATTCTCATCCGTGAAATAAGGACGCTGCACAAAATCAACGAGCGTACTGAGATTCTGCTCAATGTTCTCCGTCGCCGAGAAAAGGTATACCGTCTGGTCAAAGCTGGTGAATGCATTCGCAGATGCGCCGTTGGAAGCAAAGGTGGCAAAGATATCGCCTTCGGGCTCTTCGAACATTTTGTGCTCCAGGAAGTGGGCGATACCGTCAGGCACGGTGGTTTCTTCCCCGCCCGCTACCTTAAAGTGATTGTCTACAGAACCGTATTTGGTCGCAAAGGTAGCGTAGGTTTTGAGAAAAGACGGCTTCGGCAGCACATACACCTGCAGACCGTTATCCATAACCTCATGATAGAGTGTTTCTTGAAGTCTTTCGTAATGGAGCTTTTCCACCGCTATTCCTCCTTCCCTGTCAGGAAATAAATCGTATCAAGCTGGAAGGTGTCAGCCGCAGCCTTCACTTCTTCCGCCCCGATGTGGTCAACCTGGTCCATCAGTTCCTGTGCAGAACGGTCTTTGCCGGATATCTGGCGGTTGAAATCAAACGAGATCATCTCAAATGCGGAATCCTGAATTTCGGACAAAAGGTTGCGGATCATCGCTTTGGTCTGGCTCAGCTCCAGATCACTGATATTGCCGGCCTTCAGCTCATCAAGCTGCTTGCGGATGATATCAACGGCCTTGCCGTAATTCTGGGTCTCAATTCCCGATTGAATCGTCCCGATGCCCTTATGCCCGTCGTAGCGGGAGGAAGCATAATAGGCCAGGCTCTCTTTCTCGCGCACGTTGACGAACAGCTTCGAATGCGGATATCCGCCGAGGATGCCGTTGTACATAAGCGCAGAAGCGTATCTGTCATCCTTGTACGTGATTGAGGTACGCATACCCATATTCAGCTTGCCTTGATTGACATCCAGCTTCTCCTCCACCGTCCGCACTTCCGTAACCGTTACCGGGGTGAAGTCTGAGGTGTACGGCGCAGATTCGGAATGATGCGCGCGGCCGAAATTGGCAATGACCAGCTTCTCCACTTCTTCCGGTGTAGTATCACCTACCACGTACAGATCAAGGGTCGCTCCATTCAGCCAGGAATTATAGGACTGGTATAGCGATTCAGGGGTAATGGCATCCAGATCGGCTCTTTGTCCGAGCGGATGCAGACGGTAGGGTTCAAGGCGGCACATTTCCTCAATGCAGCGTTCTGCCGCGTAACGGATTTTATCGTTCACAATCGCTTCCAGCTTCTTGCGGACGGTCTCGCGTTCAGTCGCCACATAGGACGCGCGGAAGCTTCTGTCCTCCAGCAAAGGCCGGGTCAATACTTCTCCCAGAAAAGCAAAAGATTCTCCAAGCAGGCTCTCCTTGCTCTGTACGAAGGAGTCATTGATCGTGTCCATCCGGAACTGCACGATCTGATAATCGCCGCGTTTGTAGATGTCGAAGCCGAAACCTGCACCATAAAGCTCCTCCAGACGTTCGCGGAACTGGGTGGTTTCAGGGTAGGAGGCTGTGCCCCGGCGGAGCACAAAAGGAACCAGCGCTGTAGGGGTGACGGTACTTTCGTCAAGCGGAACGCCGGCATAAAGTGAGATGGCGAACGTCTTGAACGCCTTGGTCGGCAGAACGTGTATGCGCATGCCTGCGGCGTTGCCATGTTGAAATCCATTATTTGTCAAGTCCAAAACTCCTTTGCGGCGTGGGTAGATGCTATACAACAAGTTTATGAAGTATTATCCATTCTAAACCATTCCAAAGTAAGGAAGCAACCGGAAGACAGCGTACCGGTTGCTCTCAGAAAGGATTTATACGGACGCTGTCATGCTGCCATTAATGCCTTGCTGTGCAAAAACATTCCTTCAGCTACATACAGAAAATATGCTCACCGATCGTCTTCACCTGCGGACGGCTCCAGATCCATTTGGAAGTAGCTGTCTTGGGATTGAAATAATAGAGGCAGCCGCCGGAAGGGTCCCAGCCGTTAAGCGCCTGCTGCACTGCCTTGCGTGCCTGTTCATTAGGCTCCAGATAAATTTGTCCGTCAGCTACAGCCGTAAAGGCTCCGGGTTGAAAAATCACACCCGAAGGCGTGTTGGGAAAGCTCGGCGATTTAACCCGGTTTAGAATAACCGCCGCCACCGCTACCTGTCCTTCAAACGGCTCCCCGCGTGATTCACCGTAAACGGCATTAGCCATGATTTTCAGGTCATTTTCGGACAGCCCCATCGTATTGCCGGAAGACAGCTCAGCTGTATTCGTTTTGGCTGTATCATTCTTTTTTGCCGCCGTTCCGGATGATGTATCCTTATTGGCGGTCGATGTCTTGGGGGCTGTAGGTTTCCAGGCTGTTGTTGCATTGTACAGTTTGAGCTTTGTTTTGGCACCAACAACTCCGTCGGATTTCAAGCCGAATTTCCACTGGAACCAGGTGACGGCATTTTTGGTTTTGGCTCCGAACTGGCTGTCAATGGGACCGGCATAATA
This sequence comes from Paenibacillus sp. FSL R10-2771, assembly GCF_038000205.1. Lineage (NCBI taxonomy): Bacteria > Bacillati > Bacillota > Bacilli > Caryophanales > Paenibacillaceae > Paenibacillus > Paenibacillus sp. FSL R10-2771. The sequence continues at coordinate 2,649,299 of NZ_JBBOBM010000001.1, read as the reverse complement.
GCCAAGATGCTTAAGTCTCCCCTGCAGCTCATACACATCCTGTCCGGAAGATCCAAGCTTCAGCGGCGTTGTGCCAAAAGCGGGTAATGCTTCTTCCCCTTCGTCAGGAAATTCCGTTATAACCGGTGCTGCTGCATACGATTGGGCGTACGTCACGCCGCGTTCTTCAAAGAATACGCCGGCAAATGGTGCGGCGGCCAAGGCAAGGGTTAGTGCGGCAAAGATCCACTGCTTATGTTTTGTCATGGGGGTTCGCTCTACCTTTCTCTTGTAAGTTCTGCATGAATGGCTAAAGTTATTATGACGACTCACAAGACATCCTATGCATTACCGTAAGACTGGCAAGAGCAAATCCATTGCAACTGAGAACAATTATCAACTATACTTGGGTTATGAACCAACAGGAGTTGAGAAGAATCATGAATCTGAAGGACCATATCATACTGTGGAACCACGCTTTAATAGAAGTTATTGATATCCGCAAGGCCTCTTTCACTTCGGGAGAACCTCCGCTGCTGTACCGCCTTCCAGCCAGTACATATATGTATGTCATACGCGGCAGTGCAACTGTGCTTATAGATGAAATTTCATTTGAAATCAGCGGCTCCAGTGTCATTCATGGCGGCAAAGGCATGATGATCAAAGTGCTCAAGACACAGGAAATCCTGGATTATTACTTAATTTTGTACAGATCCACACTTACGCTCCCCGGACGGCGGAATCTTACAGCACTTATGGAGCGCAGCCGGCCTTTTAGCAAAATTTACAATTTCACTCCAGGCAATCCGCTTCCGCTGTACGAGATCCTGATCCAGATGTATGGCGAATGGCAGCAAGGCGGCGTACTCGAGCATCTGCATGCCAAAGCCTTGTTCTATCAATGGGTCCATGAGCTGCTCCGTCAGCTCCATGCGCAGGATATTCAGCCCCTCAAAGCGGATTCGCTGGACCAGGCAGTACGCTACATGCACGACAGTTACAGCAAACCATTCACGCTGGATGCACTCGCCGGCACACTCGGGATGAGCCCGAGAACCTTGTCGAGGCTTTTCCGGATGAGGCTTCAGACCAGCCCTGCCCAGTATATGATACAGATCCGTATGGACAAAGCCCGGGAGCTGCTACTGAATACAGAGTCCACGCTGCATGATATTGCGCTTGCCGTCGGCTACCCGGATGCATATCATTTCGGGAAAATGTTCAAAAAGCATTTCGGCACCTCGCCGGTAAGGTACAAAAATTCCCTGCTAACCGTGTCAAACTGGCCGGAAATACCATCCGCTGTGTCCGCTTATGACATTGCCTGGGAAGACACTCTCCGATATATTGATGATGATAATCATTATCAATATAACCCAAAAGGAGCGTCACCCATGTTCAGAACGGCTAAACCATCCCTAATGCTCACCTTGTTGTTATGCTTCACCATAGTGTTAAGCGCGTGTTCCGCAGGAGGTGCCAACAACACTACAGCGGGCAATGCCAGCAACTCAGGAGCCGCTTCGCCTGCTGCGACTGCAGCCGCTACAACATCCCCTGATAACACTGCAGCCGAGGCCCAGACCCGGACCATCTCCACCGTCAAAGGAGACGTAGAGGTTCCAGCCGATCCCCAGCGTGTGGTAGTACTGTATCTGCTGGGCGATGTCCTCGCACTTGGTATCAAACCCATAGGTGTATCTGATGTATCCGAAGGCGCAGCCTTTGAGAATGAATTGAAGGATGTACAGAAACTGGGCACCTGGTTTGAGGCTAGTCCTGAGGCTGTACTCTCGCTGGATCCCGATCTGATCATTGTTCCTTCTGAGGAGACCTATGCAGCACTGCATGACATCGCACCGACAGTGCTGGTCCCTTATGAGAAGATGACGACCGATGAGCGGGTAAGGTTCATTGGACATATTTTCGGCAAGGAAGAACAGGCTACCGGCCTTTTGAACAGCTTCAATGCCAAAGTGGAGGACAGTAAGCAGAAGCTGCAGGAAGCGGGAATTCTCGGTTCAACGGTCTCCATCATGGAAGGCGGCGCAGACCGCAGCATGGTAGTGGTCATGAGCAAACAATATGGCCGGGGTTCACAGGTCATTTATGAATATCTCGGAATGAAGGCGCCTGAGATTCTCCAGCAAAAAATTGATTCCAAGAGCGATATGGGCGGTGATTCCGTATCCTTTGAAGTTCTGGCCGATTACAGTGGAGATTATATCTTCCGTTCTTCCTACGATGGGATGGCTGATCTGACTGCCGATCCGCTCTGGAACAGCATTCCGGCAGTCAAAGAAGGCCGCCTGATGGAGATTGACTTCGGATTATCCTATTACAGCGATATCTATTCGCTGAACGCACAGCTTGATTTCATTGTGGACAAACTGCTTGCAGCACCCCGGGTGAAATAATTTTAGATTGACCACAAATTGCCTAACTTAAAAAAGATGACCCGTATCTACTTCTACGGGTCATCTTTTTTGGGTTATGAACTGATTCTGTTATGCTGATACTGTTCAAGGGACATCAGCACCTCACGGGGCTTGCTGCCCTCGTAAGGCCCGATCACGCTTCTTGCCTCCATGGCATCAATTAAACGTGCAGCACGGGTGTAACCGACCCGCATGCGCCGCTGAAGCAGAGACACCGAGGCTTGCTTGGCTTCCAGCACAATCTGGACGGCTTGTTCATATAATTCATCCTGCGGATCCTGATCCTCCGATAGGGTATCATCCACTTCAGGAACAAGGGATTCATCATAATTCGCTTCACCCTGGCTGCTTACATACTGTACAATGGTTTCGACCTCCTGATCGCTCATGAAGGCCCCCTGGACACGAATCGGCTTGGAAGCTCCCATTGGCAGGAACAGCATATCCCCCCGTCCCAGCAGCTTCTCTGCACCCGGCATATCCAGAATGGTCCGTGAATCCACATTCGAAGATACTCCAAATGCAATCCGCGAAGGAATATTCGCCTTAATCAGTCCGGTAATGACGTCCACGGAAGGACGCTGTGTGGCGATGATCAGATGAATTCCCGCCGCCCGCGCCATCTGGGCAAGCCGGCAGATCGCATCTTCGACATCATTCGCCGCCACCATCATCAGATCGGCAAGCTCGTCCACAATTACTACAATGTAGGGCAATACCGCTGCCGGATTATCTTTCATTAATGTATTATAGCCTTCCATATTACGCGTGCCTGACTTGGAGAACAGCTCATACCGCTTCTCCATCTCCACCACTATCTTCTTCAAGGCAAGACTGGCCCGCTTGGGATCGGTAACCACCGGCGCAAGCAGATGCGGAATGCCGTTATATACATTCAGCTCAACCATCTTAGGGTCAACCATGAGGAACTTTACTTCATTAGGCTTCGCCTTATACAGGATACTGGTAATAATGCCGTTAATGCAGACGGATTTACCGGAACCGGTAGCCCCCGCTACCAGCAGATGGGGCATCTTGGCCAGATTGCCTATAATCGTCTGACCGGAGATATCCCGTCCGAACGCAATCGACAACCGTGACTCTGCCTCCTGAAAAATCTGCGTCTCCATTACTTCACGCATGGTTACAATTGAGACCTCGGAGTTCGGCACTTCAATACCGATGGCTGACTTGCCCGGAATCGGCGCTTCCATCCGGATATCCTTGGCTGCCAGCGCCAGCGCGATATCATCGGTAAGATTGACAATCCGGCTGACCTTCACGCCGATATCCGGTTGAATCTCATACCGGGTAACAGCCGGTCCCCGGACAACCTCAAGCACCTTCGCCCGGACACCGAAGCTCTCAAGTGTAGCTTCCAGCTTACGGGCCGTCTGCATGTAGTCATTCTGGTCTCCGGCCTTGGCTCCGTTATTAGGCTTGGCCAGCAGCCGGAAGGATGGAAGCTTGTACGGCTTGGGCGGAGGAGGTGGCGGAACTGCCGGAACCACTTCACCATTCTCTGCCGTTCCCAGCAGCCCTTCCAGCTCTACAGGAAGTCCGTCCTCTGCAGCTTCATCCGCAAGTGCAGGATGTCCGGCAGCAGCAGGGAGAGCCTCATCGCCCGCTCCTGTAACACCGCCGCCGCGTGCAGCCGGCGAGAACTCGCTCCACTCCTCCCGGTCCTCCGCATTCAGACCTTCCGAGCGGATGTGCTCGAAGAAGTCGCGGATGATCGGGGTAACCGGCTCCAGATCTTCTTCGGGGAATTCATCCTCGCCGAAATCTTCCGGCGGCATTCCCCTGCCGGCCGCAAGCCCGGATATTATCGGACCGTTCCGCGGTTCTGTCAGGATTACATCCGGCAGTTCCCCGTCATCATATTCTTCCGTCCCGGGCTGCTGCTGATTACGGGCGGAGCCGCTGAACCAGCCGGCCACTCTTCCCAGCAGGTTCGGCTGTGCACGTCTAGGCAGCTGATTATTGTTCTCTTCTTCATCGTCTTCGTAGTAGTCATCATCATCTGCCGGCTGCGGTGCAGCAGGTGTGCTGTTTCTTGCAGCTCTGGGCACTACCGGAACCGCTGCAGGGCGGTTGGCTGATCTGAGCTTTATTCCTTCCACCAGCTTAACCGCTCTTACCCGGAGCAGCGTAAACAGCTCCACATACGACAGATTGGTAATCAGCATGAAGCTGATCGCCAGCAGAACAATCATAAGCAGCTTGGCGCCCAGATTGCCGAACAGCCACAGTAGAGCTGCATACTCCAGCGCTCCGATGTACCCTCCGCTGATGTCCTTGCCGAGCATGTACACGCTGCTCTCACCAGCGCCCGGAGACAGTGAACCCGAGAGGTCATTATGTATTTGGGCCAGCACATTGCCCGGATGCAGCATTCCGATCGGTCCCAGCTTCTGCTGCATAGCCGAAATCGTACTCATCAGGCACATGGACAGCAGCAGCAACAGCCCGCCGGTATACCGGCTGTTCCAGGTGGACGGCCATTTACGGTGAATCATGACCATCAGTCCATAGAAAATGCCGGCCAGCGGCAGCACAAAATAGAATCTGCCGAGTAAGTATCCCGCCATACTTGAAAGAGAGCGCCCTACAGCCGCTTCACCTGACAAAGCAATGACGGAGATCGTAATAAGCAGAATTCCATAGATTTCATATTTTAAAACGCTGCCCAGCAGCGCTTTTTTCTTTTTCTTTTTTCTTTTTTTAGCCACGCCAGCCACCCCCACAACATTATACCATATAATGGCGTGGCGTACCTATGTTCTCTTTTGTCAGAAAATGCATCTATAGGCAGTATGTTCGCATTTATTTGTCTAATTGAATGACCGATCCGGGGGACAGGGCTGCCTCCAGATACCTGTGCAGCGGACACTGAAGCAGCCTGACAATCCGCGCCTGACCGCCTTCAAGCGGTTCGACCTGCATCAGCATCCCTTGATAGCTGACCTCCTGCACCGGCAGCGCATAATTAAGTGCACCCTCAAACACCTGCTCCATCGGCAGAATCGTATAAAAGGTCATTGAGTCAGTCCTCCCGGCGCCAGATGATCAGGCGAAAGCGAAACGTTTCCCGCAATCATTTGGTTCAGATGGGCCAGAGCAGCTCCTATACCGCCCACCTCATCCATAAGACCATATTTCACGGCATCCTGTCCGCCGACAGCGGTACCGATGTCACGGTTCAGCTCTCCGGTTTTGAACATCAGGTCTTTAAATTGCGACTCTGTAATACGGGAATGCGAAGTTACAAATTTAACCATCCGCTCCTGCATCCGCTCCATATATTCGAAGGTTTGCGGCACTCCAATCACGAGACCGTTCATCCTGATCGGATGAATCGTCATCGTTGCACTCTCGGCAATAATGGAATAGCTGGAGGATACCGCGATCGGGACGCCAATGCTATGGCCGCCGCCGATTACCACTGTCACAGTTGGCTTGGACAAGGAGGCAATCATCTCGGCAATGGCCAGCCCGGCCTCCACATCCCCTCCGACGGTGTTCAGGATAATCAGCAGCCCTTTAATATTCTTATTCTGCTCGGCGGCAACCAGCTGGGGAATGATGTGTTCATATTTCGTAGTTTTATTATGCGGCGGCAATACGAAATGTCCTTCGATCTGGCCGATAATCGTCATGCAGAAAATATCCGGCTCCCCTGTAGGAACCGCCGTTTGCCCCAGCTCCTTCAGCACCCCCACCGGTCCGGGCAGCACAGGTTCACTGACCCCGGGTTTGATCTCTCCAGGCATAATCTCTTCGTTCTTGCCGCTGTTCATGCTTGCTTCTGTGAAGTCCATTGTGCGCAGCTCCCCCTTTCTGCTTACAGCACCCATCCGCTGCAGCCATACTATCTCCTGGTAGTATGACATTCCGGGGGACTCCCTTATGCAAATCCGGTTATAAAATATCAGTCTGTGTTTGTTCAAGTTAATAGGGATCTGCTACGGCACCAAGCACTGCCCCCCGGATATAGGGTTGTCCATTCAAGCTCTTCAGACCTGCGGCAGAGCCGGTGACAACAACTCCCAGAATCCGGACATCTGCCGCGTCAGGCTCAGCCTTATCCTTTTTGAGGTACCGGCTGATCCGGCTGTATTCGCTATAATAATTGTCTTTATACTCCAGCCCGGATTGAAGCCATCCCAGAAAATCCACCGGCGATACCTCACCGCCATTATCATTGGGTCCGGTGCCGAACCCATAAATGCCTGAGGAAGATGATACAGGCTGCGGACTTATCATTACGCCATCCCAACCCTCGTGGGATTTCAGATAGAACCCGGAACTTTCGTCATACGTATCCACCCAATACCATACAGGTCTGGCCTCTTTAGGAAGCATTCTTTTCACCTCCTCGAAGGAATAGGGTTGATCAAAAGACAGCGCCATCTCAGCCAATTCATCCGGTTCCATCGCGGTAAGCAGGTTAAGGTCATTGAGGATTGAACTGTCGTATTCCACGCCCGGAATGTAATAGGCCATCTCCTTTTGCCCATTGTGCGGGTTATACTGCCGTCTGAACGCCTGGCTGTCCGGATTTCCCGGGGGCGCTGACTCCTGCAGATTGGTTGTTCCCCCATAAGCTCCGGTAGCAAACGGAAACCACCACTCGTTATAATTGAACCATTTCTCATTCCACGGAACAGGTACGCCTTCAATGATCTTATAAGTATTCATTTCCAGCACTCCAGATAGGAATCCGCGGTTGTCTCTATAGCTGGACGTATATTCATTGGGACTGCTAATCATCAGATATTTCCATTCACTCATCTTTGTCTCAGCGGAGCGGTGGGCCACCAGCTGTGCCGCACCGAAAAATATCGCGGTCAATGTAATAAGGGTAACGAGCAGTGAAATAACAATACTGCGGATTATGCTTTTACGTTTAGCTTTTTTTAGTGTCAGGGCCAGATTCTGATCCTCTTGTCCTTCCCATGGGGCTGTCATTCAGCCTCACCTCCGTAAATGTGTTGAAACTGCTGCCTGGCACGGTACAGAGAAGCCTTCACTGTACCTTCTGTGACTCCCAAGAGCGCAGCAATTTGTTTATAGGAGAACTCCATTTCATACTTCAGCAGAATCAGCTGGCGGTTCGCCGGGTTCATCCTGCCGAGGATCTTCTCAATAAGTATTTTTTGCTCCTGCTGCAGCAGCATGGACTCCGGCAGTTCGCTCTCCGGCGCTTCATAATCGTGAATTTCTTCGGAATACCGGAACCGGGCCTGCCTCCGGCACAGATCATAATAGCTGTTAATCGCTACCTTATAGAGCCAGGCACTGAACTTATGGCCGTCAATCCCGTCAACATACAGTAAGGCTTTGTATATTGTATCCTGTACGATGTCTTCCGCATCTGCACTTCCGGCACCCAGCCGGATTAAATATCTGCGTATTTCTGCCATTTTGGATTGGAGCAGCTGCTCTTTGTTTCCAGCCCCCACTTTCACACCCCCTTGGCAGTATAACGATTGAGCTCCTTAAATGTTGTGTCCGCCGGCAAAAAAAATCTTATAGCTGCACAAAAAGCCCCTCCTCCCCAGGAAACCGTCCAATATTTCCGGGGAGAAGGGGCTATTGCCCTGCATATATTCTAAATGAAGCTTTGAATTATACTTCCATGATGATCGGAAGGATCATCGGTCTGCGGCGTGTCTGCTCGTAGAGGAAACGGCCAAGCGAGTCTTTGACACTGGTCTTCAGAGAAGCCCACTCATTGACCTTCTCGCTCATCAGACGCTGCAGCGTACCGGATACAATCCGGTTAGCTTCGTCCAGGAGACCTTCAGACTCCCGCACGTAGACAAAACCGCGGGAAATGATATCCGGTCCGGAGACAATAGCTCCATTCTGCTTGCTGAGTGTTACCACTACAACCAGAATTCCGTCCTGGGACAAGAGCTTACGGTCACGCAGTACGATATTGCCGACATCGCCGACACCAAGTCCATCAATGAGCACGTTGCCTGCAGTAACCTTGCCGGCTCTGCGTGCTGCTCCTCCGGAAATTTCAATCACTTCGCCAAGCTCCGTGATGAAGATGTTGCTTGGTTCTACACCGACGGACTCTGCAAGAATTGCATGTCTGCGCTGCATACGGAACTCACCGTGAATCGGAATGAAGAATTTCGGCTTCATCAGGTTGAGCATCAGCTTCAGCTCTTCCTGGCTGCCGTGACCGGATACGTGAACACCGGAGTTGGAGCCGCTGTAAATTACATTGGCGCCAAGACGGAAGAGTTCATCAATGGTACGGCCTACATACTTCTCATTACCCGGTACTGGTGTAGCTGCAATAATAACAGTATCGCCCGGCATAATGTCTACCTTGCGGTGACTGGAGCGCGCCATACGGGTCAGCGCGGACATTGGTTCGCCCTGGCTGCCTGTGCAAAGCACAACTACACGGTTGCCGGCCATTCTGTTCATTTCTTCCGGTTCAATCAGCATACCGTCAGGAATGTACAGGTAACCGAGCTCGGAAGCAATGGAAACTACGTTAACCATACTGCGTCCGATTACAGTAATCTTGCGGCCTGTCGATTCTGCTGCATTCACCACCTGCTGGATACGGTGCACGTTGGAAGCAAAGGTTGCTACAACTACACGCTGTTCAGCTTTACGGAAAATATCTTCCAGAACAATACCGACATTCTTCTCCGAAGGTGTAAAGCCCGGCTTTTCGGCATTGGTACTGTCAGACAGCAGTGCAAGCACACCCTTCGATCCGATTTCGGCCATCCGGTGCAGGTTCGCAAATTGACCGTTAACTGGCGTGTGGTCGAATTTGAAGTCACCTGTGTGGACAACATTGCCTTCCGGCGTCTCGATGCATACACCGACGGAATCAGGAATACTGTGGTTGGTTCTGAAGAATGTTACCTTAAGCGAGGTGCCAAGCTCAATTTCCGAATCTTCGTTGATCAGAATCCGTTTGGTTTCACCCAGCAGGTTCGCTTCCTTGAGCTTGTTATCCACAAGGCCAAGTGTAAGTCTTGTTCCATAGACAGGAACATTCAGGTTCTTGAGCACATAAGACAATCCGCCAATGTGATCCTCATGTCCGTGGGTAAGCACAATCCCTCTTACTTTGTCACGGTTCTCAGTCAGGTACGAGATGTCAGGTATTACAATATCAATACCGAGCATATCTTCTTCCGGGAATTTCAGACCGGCATCCACGACTACAATGTCGTTGCCGTACTGAATAACGTACATGTTTTTTCCGATCTCGCCGACTCCGCCTAATGCGAATATCGACAATTTATCGTTGTTGTTTTTTTTCGACAAATGAATCTAACCCTCCTATGATGTTGGACGTCATACTTTTATTTGTAAACAATAAGCTTCAATTATTTCAGCGGCGCTGTAGACTTTCTTCAAATTGCTGTTAACTTTCCTTATTCGACAAAGAAATTCCGATAAGTCTGTATAATTGCGCAAGGCGAAACTCCCGAACCGGGCAGTAATATCGTCTTGAAGCGGGCAAACGCCGTCAAAATTTCATCACCGCGCCCCTCGCGCGAAAATCCGGCATGTTTAGCACAGACTTATCCAAGGACCTATCCTGTCTCACAATGTAAAATTACATTGACGGAAGATTACCGCATATTTTATTTTAACCGCACCGAATCACTTAAGGACATTATACATGATTTTTTTGGCAAAAGACAAGTCATCCTGATCCTAGTCCTATTCTTTCCTTAACAAACAGCCATTATTTGAGGAAAAGACAAGCAAAAAAGCGGTATATGGCTTGCGTTTTTTTACATAGTCTTTATACGGATCTGACAAAATAAAAAACCGCCCGCTCTGTAGAGCGGACGGTCAGCGATATATATCTGCTTAAGAAATACTGGATTGATACCTATTTAAGCAAAGCTGCAATAAAAGCTGCTTCCTCTTCCGTCGGAGAAACCAGCGGCAGCCGGACTGAACCTACGTCGATCCCGCGCAGACCCAGCGCATATTTCACCGCCGAAGGATTCGGCAGCGGCTGCGGGCATTCGAACAACCCCTTGAACACAGGAAACAGCGTCCGGTGGAGCTCACCGGCACGGCGGACATTCCCGGAAGTGAAGGCTTCGATCATCTCCAGCATCTGCGCCCCGACAATGTGGCTGGCTACGCTGATAATACCGTGGCCGCCCACAGCAAGCGTGGCCAGACCCGCAGAATCATCCCCTGAGTAGACATGGAAATCATCCGGGCAGGCCGAGGCAATCAGGGTGATCTGATCCACCGAGACACATTCCTTCGTAGCGACAATGTTCGGAATCTCGGCCAGACGCAGTGTGGTTGCGACACTTAGGCTCACCGTAGTGCGGCTTGGTACATTGTATAAGATGCAAGGCAGCGAAGTCTCGGCGGCAATGGACGAGAAATGCCGGTAGAGCCCTTCCTGATTAGGTTTGTTGTAATAAGGGACGACCAGAAGCACACCGTCCACGCCGATTTTCTCGGCTTCCTTCGTGAGCTCGATGGAATGTCTGGTACTGTTGCTGCCGGTTCCGGCGATGATTTTGCAGCGTCCGCCTGCCTGCTTTTTGACAAAAGAAAACAGCTTCAGCTTCTCATCATCGGTTAAGGTAGGCGATTCACCCGTTGTTCCGCAGACTACCAGCGCAGCGGACTTCTGTTCTTCTATCAGGTAATCGACAAGCCTTGAAGTTGCTTCCCAGTTGATTTCTCCGTCCCCGTCAAACGGGGTTACCATTGCGGTTATTAGTCTTCCGAAGTCCACTTTGAATTCCTCCTTGTCAGCGGTGCAATTCAAACTTGGCATGCAGGGCGCGAACCGACTGCACCATATCTTCCTTCTTCACCAGAACCCAAATCGTTGTATTGGAGTCTGCGGATTGCAGAATCTGAATATTTTGCGAGCTGAGCGCTTCAACAATACGGGCCATGATTCCCGGCACCCCATTGATGCCTCCGCCGATAACGGATACCTTCGCACAGCCGGACAAGCTCCTAGGACGCAGCCCCAGCTCCTGCAGCACAGAGATTGCCTTCTCCGATTTGTCATCAAACACAGTGTACAGTGCCTCGGATGGAGTCACATTAATGAAGTCTACGCTGATCCCGTTATCCGCCATGCTTTTGAAAATCTGCAGCTGTACGCCTGTTCCGTTGCCGTCCGGACATTCCACGGAGATCTGTGTAATGTTGCTGACATACGCAACGCCCGTGACAAAACGGTCAACGACTCCGTGCGAAACATCGCTGAAGCCTTCAGGATGGGTAACAAGCGTCCCTTCTGCTTCGGAGAACGTTGACCGTACACGTACCGGAATCTGAGCCTGCATAGCGATTTCTACAGCCCGGGGATGAATTACCTTGGCTCCCTGATAGGCCATATTACAGATTTCCGTATAACTGACATAAGTTAGCTGCTTGGCATCTTCGACAATCCGCGGATCAGCGGTCAGAATGCCGTCAACATCGGTATAAATATCCACCATATCCGCACGCAGTGCAGCACCGAGCGCTGTAGCCGAAGTATCGCTTCCTCCTCGGCCAAGGGTTGTGAAATCACCGGCTTCGGTTTGACCCTGGAACCCGGTTACTATTACTACTTTATGCTCACGCAGTTCGCGTAGAATGCGTTCTGTCCGCACATCCAGAATTCTTGCGTTGCCGTAGCTGCTGTCTGTTACAAATCCCGCCTGCGCCCCCGTAAGCACGGTAGAACGGATTCCTTCCTGCTCCAGCAGTCCGCAGAGGTTGGCCGCCGAGATAATCTCCCCGCAGCACATCAGCAGATCACGTTCGCGGTCGGGCAGCGAGTTCCCGCTTTGAGCCGCCAGATCCAGCAGTGTATCTGTAGCATAAGGCTCACCTTTGCGGCCCATTGCCGAGACTACAACCACCAGGCTGAACCCGCTGGCCAGCTCCCGTTTGACATGACGGATTACATGTTCTCTGGCCACCGGTGTGGAGAGCGAGGTTCCGCCGAATTTTTGCACCAAAATACCCATTTATAATTCCTCCATTACTTCTCTAAGCAAGCGCTGATAAATACGCAGAATAGCTGTTACCATCATAGAGAACGGCTCTTGCTGCGCTGGGTGCATACCTTGAAATACTGAATACAAGTGTTAATCTCTAACGGTTCATTCATTGCCTAGCGTATGCAGAACCTCGTCCGAAATCGACTGCAGCAATGCGCCAGCCATAATCTTCCCTGCACTTGCCGGTGCGACAATTCCTGGAAGGCCCGGAGCCAGGATTGCCTTAATCCCGCGCTTCTCCGCGTACCGGAAATCACAGCAGCCCGGAGCCGAAGCCAGATCAATAATTACACACTGCCTGGGCACACGCGAAAGAACCTCTGCCGTAAGAATCATGCCGGGAACGGTATTGAAGATAAGGTCAATATCATCCACATGAAGCTGCAGTGTCCCGGTCATAAAAGGCTTCCAGCCCATTTCTTCAGCACGGGCGTAATGCTCCGGCTTCCTGACCCCCACGGATACTCTGGCTCCAAGGCCTTGCAGGGTTCTAGCCATCGTGAAACCGGTTCTGCCCATGCCCAGCACCAATGAATTGGAGCCATGTATGGTGAAATCGGTATTCTGAATAGCTATTACCAGCGCGCCTTCCGCTGTAGGGATAGAATTGTATATCGCCACATCATCCCTGTCCAGCAGCTCCACTAGCTTCAGTGAATGCCTGGAACACAAGGCGCGCAAATAACTTTTGGCCATACCAGTATATACTATACAATCTGCCCGCAGCGCCGCGATATGTTCATCCAGCAGCTGCAGCGGACCGGAGGAATACAGCGCGTTAAGCTTTCCTTCCTCATCGCATCCTGCCACGGGCAGCACCAGTACATCGGCTGTGCCGAGCAGTTCTGCCGACATCGGTTCCAGACTCACCCCCGGAACCGGAGTCTCCCACTGGTCGAACCCCGCGGCACTTACCGCCGCATTCATCTCTACGCATCTGCGGATCACTTCGAGCTGTCTTGCGTCCCCGCCCAGGAATACGATCCTGATGCCAGTAAGCATAAGGAAGATGCCCCTTTCCTCAACCCTGATCAATGCTCCAGCCTTAACCTGCTGAATAAAGTGTTGAACCGCCCTCAAGATGAGGACGGCAGATATGTTACGTATGTGCTTGGCTGCTGTGAAGAGCCGTAATGCTATGCTGAATGAAACCGTTCGATAATCATAGGCTGCAGCTGGCTGCCTTGCAGGGCTGCATAACAAGCCTCAGGAATAAGGTCCATCCGGGCGACAAGCGAGTTAGGCTTTGCAACCGGATTATCCTGGCCGAATGGCACAAAATAAATATTCTTAGTTACCAGCAGCTTAGCTATATTCGCCGCATTCAGGCCCAGCCCATCGTTGGTGGAGATCGCCAGCACCAGCGGACGCCCGTTGCGCATCTGCGATTTGGCAGCCATCAGCACCGGACTGTCCGTCATGGCATTCGCCAGTTTGCTTGTTGTGTTCCCTGTGCAGGGAGCAATCGTAAGTACATCCAGCAGCTTCGAAGGACCCAGCGGTTCCGCTTCAACAATTGTAGAAATGATATCATTCCCCGTTATATCTTTCAACTGTTTTAACCAATTTTCCGATGTGCCAAAGCGCGTATCCGTGTTCAGCACAGATGCCGATACAATCGGCACCACGTTGGCGCCGCCATCCATGAACCGCTGAATCTGCGGCATTACCTCGGCAAAGGTGCAGTGAGAGCCGGTAATTGCATAACCAACTGTTTTTCCATGCCAATCCATTTATTCGTCCCCCCTGATTGAAGTCTCGCCTGATAACGACTGTACCAGTGCATTAGCCATAATGATTCCGGCGCTCTTGGGGGCCACAATACCGGGAAGTCCCGGTGCCAGCATCGCCTTGATCCCGCGCTTCTCGGCATAGCGGAAATCGCACCCGCCCGGTGCGGAAGCCAGATCGATGATCACGCAGTGCCGCTGAAGACGCGATAGAACCTGTGCGTTAATAATCATGCTCGGAATGGTATTGAAGATCAGATCCGCTTCCGGTACGTGAAGCAGCAGATCTCCGGTCATAAACGGCTTCCAGCCCATTTCCTCTGCCCTTGCGTAATGCTCCTGTTTCCTTACACCTACTTTTACACTTGCACCCATGCCTTGCAGTGCCCTGGCCATGGTGAATCCCGTCCTGCCCATTCCGAGCACCATGGAGGTAGAACCATGGATGGTGAAATCGGTATTCTGTATGGCCATAACCAGTGCACCCTCAGCTGTGGGGATTGAATTGTAAATAGCCACATCGTCCCGGTTCAGCAGCTCCACCAGCTTGAGTGAATGTCTGGCACACAGGCCGCGCAAATAGCTTTTGGCCATGCCGGTATACACGATAGCCCGGGACGGCAGCGCAGCAATATGCTCTTCCAGCAGCTGCAGGCGTTCTGAAGCGAATACCGCATTAATATAACCCTCATCATCGCAGCCGACAGCCGGCAGCACCAGCACATCTGCGCTGCTGAGTAATTCTGCCGACATTTGTTCCAGGTTAACCCCCGGGCTTGGGGCATCCCACTTATCGAATCCGGCAGCGCTTACCGACCCATCCATTTCCACACATTTCCGAATCACTTCAATTTGTCTCGCGTCCCCGCCCAGGAACACGATCCTGATGCCAGTAAGCATAGGGATGACGCTCCTTTCCACATACACATTCGACTATAGAGCATCTTATGCCGTGTGGTGCGGATGGGTGAAGAGCGGAGATGAATTCCAGCCAGCGCCGAAATAAATCACTGGGTTTCTGCAATATTCAATCTGTAATCAACTAAAAATTTAAAATCCACCCTCCCCGACCCCAGCCGCGATCCGGCTAATGCAATTCCCCCTGATATCGAAGCCTATACAACGGTTCAGGATATTATCGATCACCGGGATTACCCGCGGGAGAAGCAGTATGAGATACCTGTGCAAGACAGACTAACGGCTCAGCCAAATAGAAGCTAAATCATCTATGCATATGACAAAATATAAAAAAAGCTTGCGGTTACGCACCAGGAAAGTGCAGTTCCGCAAGCTTTTTAAATTAATCATAAATATTGATCCCGCTAATTATTTACCCGTATGTCCAAAGCCGCCGGCGCCGCGCTCCGTTTCAGAGAGCTCACTGACTTCCACCAGCGTTACAGATGGCACAGCCTGGAATACCATTTGGGCAATCCGCTCATTGCGGGCAATCGCAAACGGCTCCTGACCCAGGTTGATCAGCAGCACCTTAATCTCACCACGGTAATCCGCATCGATGGTACCCGGGGTATTCAGGCAGGTAATGCCGTGCTTCAGGGCCAGGCCGCTGCGCGGACGGATCTGCGCCTCCAGCCCGTCCGGCATGGCCAGGGAGATTCCAGTGGGGATTAATGCACGCTCGCCCGGAGCAAGCACCACAGCCTCTGCTACAGCGGCATACAGGTCATACCCTGAGGCCTGTTCGGACATTTTGCAGGGCAGCTGCACATCCTCATTCCCGGGAAGCTTGTTAATTTGAACGTAATAAGACAAGATCATCTCTCCTAACATTGGCTATCGCTTTATCTGTTGAGCCTACCATAGCCAGAGACAACGGCTGTGCGAACATAAAGTCCAGCAGCGCATTGATATCCTCCATGGTCACGGCCCCTATTTTGGCAATCATCTCATCGAGGGTATCCTGCCGTCCAAGCATCAGCTCGTTTTTGCCCATCCGGTTCATCCGGCTGCTGGTGCTTTCCAGACTCAGAATCAGACTGCCTTTCAGCTGCTCCTTGCCTTTGCGGAGTTCATCCTCACTCAGGCCGTTCACAGCAAGATCGTGCAGCATTTCTTTGATCAGCTCGGTAACCTCTTTGGTCTGCTTCGGCGCTGTGCCGGCATATACGGTGAACAAGCCGCTGTCGGCCTGGGCACTATGATACGAAAATACTGAGTACGCCAGACCGCGCTTCTCACGGATTTCCTGGAACAGCCGCGAGCTCATGCCGCCGCCGAAGGCATTGTTCAGCAGAGCCATGGGATACTGCAGAGGGCCGCCGCTCTTCACACCGGGCAAGGAGATGCAGATGTGATTCTGCTCTGTTTTCTTCTTGTGGAAGACCAGCTCCCCCTGATAATCCGGTTCAGTCAGCGAAGGCGATTCACCGTGGTTCGCGAATGAGCCAAAATGCTGCTCCAGCAACTCAATCAGCCCGTCATTAATATTTCCGGCTACGCTGATTACTGTATTCTCGATCGTATACTGCTCTTTCATGTATGCACGCAGGTCATCCGGCGTCATTTCCAGCAGACGTTCCTTGAGTCCGAGTATCGTGTAAGCCAGCGGGTGTTCGCCGTATGCAGCGGCACACATCAGCTCATGGACCAGATCATCCGGCGTGTCCTCGCACATGGAGATTTCCTCCAGAATGACATTCTTCTCCTTGGCCAGCTCTTCGGCATCCATCCGTGAACGGAAAAACATATCCGCAAGCACATCCACAGCAATCGGCAGATGCTCATCCAGCACTTTGGCATAATAGCATGTATATTCCTTCGAGGTAAACGCGTTAACGTTGCCGCCAATCGCATCAAACTGTTCGGCGATCTCCTTCGCGCTGTACCGGTCAGTTCCCTTGAAGAGCATATGCTCGATAAAATGGGAAATCCCGTTGTTCAGCGGGTTCTCATTGCGTGAGCCTGTCTTGACCCAGATTCCGAAGGATACGGATCTTCCGGTAGGGATTTTCTCGGTAACCACCCGAAGTCCGTTCGATAATAATATTTTGTCCAATGTAAAATCCTCCTGGCACAGCCCCTGTATCTGTCTGTATTTATTATTCGCGCCTCTTATCCTATCAGAAATAATCCGTTCACTCAACTTCCCGAGGTGTAATACGCTCTGTTGAGAGTGTCTGACTGACGGTTCCC
This sequence comes from Paenibacillus sp. FSL R10-2771, assembly GCF_038000205.1. NCBI lineage: Bacteria > Bacillati > Bacillota > Bacilli > Caryophanales > Paenibacillaceae > Paenibacillus > Paenibacillus sp. FSL R10-2771. The sequence goes on along the minus strand of NZ_JBBOBM010000001.1, from coordinate 2,631,965 downwards.
AGCTGCAGACCCTTGGCTCTAATCCCCCGGATCATTCCCCTCAGCGCCTGGGAAGAGGAGTCTGTAGGGTGCATCAGTACCAGGGTTCCGGGCTCCGCTTTGCTGCTGATCTTGGCAATAACCGAATCCGGAGAAGGATGTCGCCAATCGACCGTATCAAGCGTCCATAAGACCGTTTTTAGTCCCAGCGAAGCTGCAATCTCCACCGTCTGCTGATTAAAATCACCTGAAGGCGGAGCAAACCATTTGTTGGTTACCCCCAGGCTATCCTTCAGCAGCTTCTGTGTCTTCTCAATCTCGGCCGTTGCCCGCGCGCGGCTGAGTGTACTCATGTTGGGATGGGTGTAGGCATGGTTCTCCACTTCATGTCCGCGCTTCAGCATTTCGGCTGCAAGCTCCTTGTTATGACTAAGCCAGCTTCCATCCAGAAAAAAGGTTACCTTGACCTTCTCCGCATCCAGAATATCCAGCATCGGCACAATATACTCGTTCCCCCACGCTACATTAATCATCAGCGACACCATCGGTTTGGCCGGATTGCCCCGGTAGATCGGCTGCGCTCCCAGATCACTCAGCGATACCTTCGGCTCTGTCTGGCGGTACACCAGTCTAAGGCTGTCCGCCGGCCCCCGCAAAAGCGCGTTCCGGTAGGTTGCCTCCACATCCACCTCAAGTCCGTTGTACCCCGGTATGGCTTTCCACACCCGGTCAACGACAGCATCAACAGGCTGCGCATTCAGCTCCGCTGCCTTTCCGGCAATCTGCGCGCGCAATTCATCGTTCGTTTCCTTTGGCGCATAGCTCAGCACAGCCTTATCGGCCTGCGGCTTAAGCCCGGCAATCATCTCTTTGACCGGTCCATTCGTGCTGCCGATCCCGATTACTACTGCAATGCAGGCCAGCACAAGCGCTGCTTTGTCCGTCTTCATTGACGTCTTTCCTCCCCGGCAGAAACGGTCTGATCCGTCCCGGCACAAGGGTAAAAGTGCAAGGACGCTTTGTCCCAGCCTATGTATGAAAAGCGCCGAATATGCATAAACGCATAGAGGCAGCCCACTGCCATATACAATCCGCACCTGAGTACTGCCGGTTAATTGCTAGAAAAAAAGAGCCAGAACGGTAATGCTTCTGTCTCTTCTTCATACATTTAATTAGATTACCGGAAAACCGCAGGCGATGCTATTTCTTACGCCTTCGCTCCACTTTCCGAAGTCAGCACAGCTTTGCGCGACAGATTGACGCGGCCCTGCTGGTCGATTTCGGTTACCTTAACGGTAATGGTATCGCCGATGGCAACAACATCTTCCACTTTAGCCACACGTTCTGTGGACAGCTGGGAAATATGCACGAGGCCGTCTTTACCAGGAATCAGTTCAACGAATGCGCCGAACTTCTCGATACGTCTAACAGTACCGACATAAATTTCGCCGACCTGTACTTCACGCACAATGCCTTCGATAATGCCGCGGGCCTTCTGGATCATCTCTTCGTTGGAGGAGCCGATGAAGACACGGCCATCCTGCTCGATGTCGATCTTTACGCCGGTTTCTTCAATGATTTTGTTAATGATCTTACCGCCAGCACCGATAACATCGCGGATTTTGTCCGGATTGATGTTGATGATAATGATTTTTGGAGCATATTTGGACAGGCTTGTTCTAGGCGCAGAGATTGCTTCATTCATTTTACCCAAGATGAACATACGTCCTTCTTTGGCCTGCTGAAGCGCATCCTGCAGAATTTTACGGTCGATGCCGTCGATTTTGATATCCATCTGAATCGCCGTTACGCCTTCCGCTGTTCCCGCTACCTTAAAGTCCATATCGCCGAGGTGATCTTCCATACCCTGAATATCTGTCAGGATGGAGACATGCTCTCCGTCTTTGATCAGACCCATCGCAACACCGGCTACCGGCGCCTTGATTGGCACCCCTGCATCCATCATCGCCAGGATACTGGCACAGATACTCGCCTGGGAAGTCGAACCATTGGATTCGATGGCTTCCGATACGAGACGGATGGTGTACGGGAATTCAGTTTCACTTGGGATCACTTTGGACAATGCGCGTTCACCCAGTGCGCCGTGGCCGATTTCGCGGCGTCCCGGTGCTCTCAGCGGACGGGCTTCCCCTACGCTGAACGGAGGGAAGTTGTAATGATGCATAAAACGTTTGGTTTCAGCCGGATCGATTCCGTCAAGAATCTGTACATCCCCCAGCGCGCCCAGTGTACAAACGCTAAGGATCTGTGTTTGTCCGCGTGTGAACAGACCGGAACCGTGTGTACGCGGCAGCAGCGCTGTATCGCATTCAATCGGACGAATCTCATCCAGCTTACGGCCATCCGGACGTACCTTATCATGGGTGATCAGACGTCTTACTTCGTCCTTCACGATATCATGCAGCACTTCCTTAACATCTTTAAGAAGTTCTGGTGTCTCTATGTATTTCTCTGCGAAATACTCCACCGTTTCATTATTAACCAGATCGATAGCATCCTGACGGGCATGCTTCTCGGCAATCTTCACGGCGTCAACCAGACGGCTCTCCGCATAGGCACGAACCTGCGCGTTTACATCAGCGTTAACCGCATGCAGCTTCACAGCCATCTTTTCTTTGCCGGCAACGGCTACGAGCTGTTCAATCACAGCTACGATCTTGCGGACTTCATCATGTCCGAACATGATCGCTTCTAGCATTACATCTTCAGTAACTTCATTGGCTTCAGCTTCAACCATCATGATAGCGTCCTTAGTACCGGCTACAACGACATAGATATCGCTGATTGCCTGCTGGGCTACATCAGGGTTGATGATGAATTCACCGTTAATACGTCCTACAGCTACGCCTCCGATTGGACCGTTGAAAGGCACATCGGAAATACTCAGAGCAGCGGAAGTACCGATCATAGCTGCAATATCAGGCGCACAGTCCTGATCCACGCTCATAACCAGGTTCAAGACTTGCACGTCATTGCGGAATCCTTCAGGGAACAATGGACGAATCGGACGGTCGGTCAGACGGCTCGACAGGATCGCCTTTTCACTTGGACGTCCTTCACGCTTGATGAATCCGCCCGGGATTTTACCCACTGCGTACAATCTTTCTTCGTAGTTAACCGTAAGCGGGAAGAAATCAAGATCTTTAGGCTCACTGGATGCTGTAACCGTACACAATACTGAAGTATCTCCGTACCGCACCATAACGGCTGCGTTCGCTTGTTTGGCCAGACGGCCTGTTTCCAGCACAAGGCGTCTTCCGCCCAGCTGCATTTCCACACGTTGTTCCATAAAACCCCTCCTTGAATGATAGTAATTTGTTCTGTATGTTCTACAAGCAAAAACGGCTTGTCCTCCATGAGGTGATCTAGCCGTTTTTGCGAATAATATCCACTTATCTACTGTAAAAGTTTACCCTAAATTTTCAAAAAGCAACCCGGCTGTCCCGCTGTCGCTCGTAAGAAGGACATACGGTATACAACCAGGCTGCTTTAGGGTTCTACTTATGGAAAATTAACGACGCAATCCCAGTTTTTCGATCAGGGCGCTGTAACGTCTGATGTCTTTGTTCTTCAAATACGCCAGCAGTTTACGACGTTGTCCAACCATCTTCAGCAGTCCGCGACGGGAATGATGATCCTTCTTGTGCGTACGCAAGTGGTCAGTCAAATTAACGATGTTCTCCGTAAGGATAGCAACTTGCACCTCAGGGGATCCAGTATCGGATTCGTGAGTTTTGTGCTCGTCGATCAATTGGTGTTTACGTTCTTGAGTCAATGCCATCCTGTTCACCTCCTTCATTATAATCGCCAGTAGCCTCGTCACCGTCGGTGAGAACAAGCAACCAAGCTAAGGTTATGCTGCTGTCATTCCAGCAACGTTAATCAGTATAGCACCTTCATAGACAAAAGTAAACGGCATGTCCGGGAAAGATTAGGAATGATATCCCAGAAGCCCTTTGGCTGTCTCGGCATCTGCGCCGATCTGGGCGATCAAGGCCTGGATGGACTCAAACTTGCGTTCAGAACGGATAAAGGAGACCAGCTCTACCTTAAGCTCCTGCCCGTAAATATCTCCCGCAAAATCAAACAGATGCACTTCGAAGCTTGGAGCAATCATCCCGTCATGAAACGTAGGCTTCACGCCGACATTCATCACACCGTACAATACATCTTCCTTGTAAAATACCTTGACGGCATACACGCCTTTGGCCGGAATGACATAGCGGTCTTCGAGCTGCAGGTTCGCCGTTGGAAACCCGATGGTCCGGCCCCGCTTCTCTCCATGACCTACAATTCCGCGCAGGTGATAACAACGTCCAAACCAGGCATTGGCTTTATCCAGTTCCCCGGTCAGCAGGCACTTGCGGATGCCGGAGCTGCTGACCTTCTCCCCTTCGAGAAGAAACGGGGAGACCGTTTCTACATTCATAACACCCTGCCCCAGCTCCCGAAGCGTATCCGCATCACCTTCGCCCTTGTAGCCGAACCGGAAGTCGAAACCGACAACGGCGGTTACAATCTGCAGCGGCAGCAGCATTACAGAGACAAAGTCCACCGGGCTAACCCGGGAGAGTTCTTCATTAAATGCAATAATATATAAAATATCAACGCCCATCCCGGCAAGCAGCTCCTGCTTGTCCCTGGAAGGTGTCAAATATCCTTCATAGTCACCTTTACCCATAACATCCTTAGGATGGGGGTAAAAGGTCATGACAGCTGCAGGTACACCTGCCTGGCGGGCAAGAGCTACAGCAGATGTTATGACGCTGGCATGTCCGCGGTGCAGTCCGTCGAACTGCCCCAGGGCAACTACTTGAGGCTGCGCCCACTCTGCTGCCGTCTCCGGCAACATAGGATAGCTTAAGGTTACGGTTCTCACGCTGTTTCTCACCTACATTCACAAATAAATTAAAAGTTTAAGCCTGTGCAAACACTTTAACAGGAGCAATCGCACCGGTAGCTTCTAAAGCATAGATGCCCAGAAACTCCCCTTGCAGATCATAGAGCCGGAAATCTCCGCTGCCCTTCACTTCAGGTGCCACAAAGCGGGGCGACAGACGCTGCCCTTGCAGGGCGGCTTTCTTCTTCTCCTCGGCTACCATATGTTTGGGCAAATGCGAAATCGCCTCATCGGCGGCAATTAAATGCTCTTCCAGCGTACCTGCTTCCTTATGTTCAGCAATTTGCTCCAGGGTCAGGCAATGACTGGCAGATATCCCTGCCGACATGGTCCGCTCCAGCTTCACCATCACACCCGGCACTCCTAGCGCACGCCCGATATCCACGCATAGGGTACGGATGTACGTTCCTTTGGAGCATAATACCCGGAACGTGATATCGGGATAATTGCCGCTCCAGACCATATCCTGCATTTCAATCTCATAAATTTCCACTTCACGGCTCTTACGTTCCACCGTCTTGCCTTCTCTGGCTAACTCGTACAGACGCTTGCCATCCACCTTCACTGCGGAATACATCGGGGGAACCTGTGAAATCACACCTTTGAAGGAATTCAGGACAGCCAGCACTTCAGCTTCCGTAACCTGAACCTCTTCAACTGATTCCGTAATCGTCCCTGTTAAATCCTCTGTATCACTGGCAAGTCCCAGCCGCAGCGTAGCAACATACTCCTTGGGAAGCTCCTGGATGTACTCAACCACCCGCGTGGCCCGTCCTAGGCACAGCGGCAGCACTCCGGTCACCTGGGGATCAAGTGTACCGGTATGTCCTATCCGCTTCATGCCGAGAATCCGCCGCGCCTTGGCCACAACATCATGTGAAGTGAACCCTGCCGGCTTATATACGGCCAGAACACCTGTAAGTTCACTCATAGATGACGTTTAACCTCCTCAAGCACCTGCGCTACCGCCTCTTCAAGACTTCCGTTAATGCGGGCTCCCGCAGCACGCGTGTGCCCGCCGCCGCCGAAGACCTGCGCCAGCGCCGCGACATCGACCTTACCTGCTGAACGCAGGCTGGCCTTCACCGCATGCTCATCGATTACCTTGAACAGAATGCCTACTTCAACACCGCGGATATTACGCGGATAATTGACAATCCCTTCAAGATCCTCGTTGGCCGCATTACAATCCAGCATATCCTGCGGTGTGACGTACACCCAGGCAATATCCCCTTCAGGACTGAGCTGCAGTGTACTAAGTGCCCGGTTGAGCACCTTCACCTGCGGGAGAGTCATCTCTTCAAGCAGGGTCTCAGCCAGTTCAGGTCCATTCACGCCTAATGCCAGCAGTTCGGATACAGCTGCCATCACTTTAGGAGAAGTGTTGTTATAACGGAAACCGCCGGTATCTGTTAAGAGTCCGGTATAAATGGCCGTGGCAATATCGATATCCCATTCCACCTCAAACGTCTTCAGCAGGTCGAACAGAATCTCTGCTGTCGCAGCCGCATCCGGCTTGATGAGCGTTACGGCACCGTACCCATTATTGGTGGGATGATGATCTATATTTACGATAAGTGCATCACTGGTGAAATGACGCTGGGTAAGTCCTACACGCTGAAAATCCGCACAGTCGACACAAATGACATTGCTGTACTGGCGCGGCAGTTCGCCCGCAGCAGACAGATTGACAATTTGATCGGCATGCCATAAATATTCCATACGCTGCGGAATCTGGCCCTCGTTCAGCATACAATATTTTTTGCCCAGACATGAGAGAAGCCAGCCCACCGCGAGGGTGGAGCTGACTGCATCTCCGTCCGGCTGAACATGCGACACTACAAGATAATCGTCGTGTTCCAGCAGAAACTTACGGGTCTGCTGGAGACTTTGTTCATAGCTCTGCATTCGCCGTCTCCTTTATGTTCCGTAGCTCTATTCGGTTTTGCCGATTTCTCCGAGCAGCTTCTCAATATGACTTCCGTAAGCAACGGATTCGTCAATCTTGAAGATCAGCTCTGGAGTATGGCGCAGGCGGATTGCTTTGCCAAGCTCCGAGCGGAGAAAGCCGTTAGCTTTCTCAATCGCCTTGAGCGAGTCTGACTTCTGCTCCTCGTCCCCGAATACGCTCAGGTATACCTTGGCCTGTGACAAATCATTTGTCACATCTACGCCAGTTACAGTTACGAACCCGACGCGCGGGTCCTTTAGTCCGCTTTGGATGAGCTGGCTCAGTTCTTTCTTAATCTGTTCGCCAACCCGTCCGGCTCTGATTTTAGACATCTATATTCACCTCTTCGCTTAGCGCTCTACCGTTTCCATAATGAACGCTTCGATAATGTCGCCTTCAACGACATCATTATAGCGTTCCAAAGTTATGCCGCATTCATAACCCTGCGCCACTTCTTTAGCATCATCTTTGAAACGTTTCAAGGTGTCGATCTTGCCTGTGAAGACAACGATACCGCTGCGGATCAGGCGCATTTCAGCGTTGCGGGCAATTTTGCCGGAAGTAACCATACAACCTGCAATGGTACCCACTTTGCTGATTTTGAACACATTGCGCACTTCAGCATGGCCGATAACATTCTCTTTGTAGATGGGATCAAGCATCCCCTTCATGGCACTTTCAATTTCTTCGATTACATTGTAGATGATGTTATGCAGACGCACATCCACTTTCTCCTGCTCCGCTGCAGCTTTCGTCTGGGTATCCGGACGAACATTGAAGCCGATGACAATAGCGTTGGATGCTGCTGCCAAGGTAATGTCGGATTCCGTAATCGCTCCGGCACCGCTGTGAAGGATCTTCACGCGAACACCTTCAACTTCGATCTTGGCCAGGGAGCCTTTCAGCGCCTCTACCGAACCTTGTACGTCACCCTTGATAATCACGTTGAGATCTTTGATCTCTCCGTCCTTGATGTGCTTGAACAGATCATCCAATGTTACACGGGTGTTCGTGTTCAGCTCAGACTGGCGCTGCGTAGTCGAACGTCTGTCCGCAATCGCACGGGCCTTGCGCTCATCTTCAAAGGCCATAAACGGATCGCCCGCCTGCGGCACTTCAGTCAAACCGGTAATTTCCACTGGTGTGGAAGGTCCCGCTTCTTTGATTTTGCGTCCCTTGTCATTGACCATGGCACGTACGCGTCCGAAGCAGTTACCTGCTACAAAGGCGTCGCCGACTTTCAGCGTACCGTTCTGTACGAGAATACGGGCAACCGGTCCACGGTTTTTGTCAAGCTCAGCTTCTATAACAGTACCGCGTGCCCGTTTGTCCGGGTTCGCTTTGTACTCATTTACTTCAGCAACGAGCAGAATCATTTCCAGCAGCTCTTCCAGGTTGATGCGCTGTTTGGCCGACAGGTTGACGAAGATCGTATCGCCGCCCCACTCTTCCGGAACCAGCTCATAGCTTGTAAGCTCCTGCTTCACCTTATCAGGGTCCGCACCTGGCTTGTCGATCTTGTTAACTGCAACAATGATCGGAAGTCCGGCCGCCTTGGCATGGTTGATTGCTTCTACCGTCTGCGGCATAACACCGTCATCGGCAGCTACAACGATAATCGTCATATCCGTAACCTGGGCACCACGGGCACGCATAGCGGTGAACGCTTCATGGCCCGGTGTATCAAGGAACGTGATTTTCTTGTGGTTGATTTCGACTTGGTAAGCACCGATGTGCTGCGTAATTCCGCCTGCTTCTCCGCCAGTTACGTTCGTGGAACGGATGGCATCGAGCAAGGTTGTTTTACCATGGTCAACGTGACCCATGATCGTTACAACCGGAGGACGGGACTGCAGATCATCGTCGGAATCGTTCTCTTCCACGGTTTCGAAGCTGTCTTCATCTACCGGGATCTTCACTTCTACTTCTACACCGAACTCGCCGGCCAGAAGAAGGATCGTGTCGATGTCAAGCTCCTGATTGATCGTGGCCATAACGCCCATCGAGATCAGCTTCTTAATCACTTCCGAAGCATCCTTGTGAAGCAGCTTCGCGGTCTCACCAACCGTCATGCTGCCGCGGACAATAATCTTCTTCGGTGTGTTGTCAATCTTCTCACGGTGTACCATCGGCTGGTTTCTGCCGCGGTTGTTCTTGCCGCCACGGCCGCGGAAGTTGCCGCCTTTGCCGTCATCAAAACGTTTCTGGCCGCTGTTATTGTTCGGTCTGCCGCCAGTAGCATTCTTCTTCGGACCTCTGTCGCCGCCGCGGGAGAAATCTCCGCCTGCGTTGCCTTGACCCTGCGGGCGGTCGCCCGTGCGTGGTGCAGTACCTTGACCTTGTGGACGGTCACCTGTACGGGGTGCGCCGCCTTGACCTTGCGGACGGCTGCCAGTGGTGGAGCTGCCCTGCGGACGGCTGCCGCCAGTGGAGCTGCCCTGCGGACGGCTGCCGCCAGTGGAGCTGCCCTGCGGACGGCTGCCGCCGGTGGAGCTGCCTTGTGGACGGCTACCGCCAGTCGAGCTGCCTTGCGGACGGCTGCCGCCGGTGGAGCTGCCTTGCGGGCGGCTGCCAGTGGTTGAGCTGCCTTGCGGGCGGCTGCCAGTGGAACTGCCTTGCGGGCGGCTACCAGTGGAACTGCCTTGCGGGCGTGAATTCTGAGCTGTACCTGTTGTTTGTGTTCTGCGGGAATCTTGTCCGCTTTGGGGCCTTGGGGACGTCGTCGATTGGTTGTTGTTTTGGTTACTGTTCATACCTACCTGCTTTTCCGGTTGATTTTTGTTGGCATTCTGAGCACTTTGGGGTTCGGCTGTTACCGCGCCGGTGGTTACCGGACGGCTGCTGGTGCCGGTGTCCCGCTTGGCTGCAGCGTTTGACTTGATGTCCTTGAAGAACTGTTCAACTTTGTTCACGGAGCCATTCTCCATGACACTCATATGATTATTCACAGGGACATTCAAACGCTTCAGAATTGTAATGATTTCTTTACTGCTCATGTTCAGTGACTTCGCGTATTCATACACGCGCAGTTTATCCTTATTGTCTTCTTTAGTCAATAACTCCACCTCCGACAGTATCTCCAAGCGTTCTGGAGATCATTTCCGCGAATCCTTTATCCGTAACGGCCAGCACTACGCGCTGGTCTTTACCAATACTTGCACCGAGTTCATCCCGGTGAAATGCGATTACTAGTGGAATATCGTAGGTCCCGCACTTATCGCGGAACTTCTTTTGGGTATTATCTGAAGCGTCACCTGCCAGGACGACCAGCCTCGCCTCTGAAGACCGCACTGCCTTAAGCACAGCCTCGTCGCCGGTGACAATCTTGCCTGCTCTCATCGCAAGCCCTAAATAAGAAAGAGTCTTACTCATTGTCCTCACTATCCTTCGCTGCCAAAAATTGCTCCTCCACGGATGCAAAATCCCGGGCAAGCTGGGCGTAGATTTCAGGACTCACTTGACATTTCAATGCTCGGTCAAGTGCTTTGGTCTTTTGTGCCAGCTTAAAGTATTCCAGTTTACCGCAGATATAAGCACCACGGCCCGACTTCTTGCCCGTCAGGTCAATGAGCACTTCACCCTCAGGCGTTCTCACCACGCGAATCAGCTCTTTTTTGGGCATCATCTCTTGGCTGGCAACGCATTTGCGCAGCGGCACCTTTCTTTGCTTCATAGTAGCGCCTCCCGTCAGTCAGCAGATTCATTAATCGATGGAGACGGAATCCTGATGCATTTCATCATTAGAAGTTCTGGGTCTGCCGTATTCCTGCTCTGCCTGAGTCTCACTCTTGATATCAATTTTCCAGCCGGTCAGCTTAGCAGCAAGACGGGCATTCTGCCCTTTGATGCCGATCGCCAGCGACAATTGATAATCAGGAACGATGACACGCGCCATTTTCTCAGCTTCAAAGACCTGAACTTCAAGCACTTTGGACGGGCTGAGCGCATTGGCCACATACTCCTGCACGAGCTCGGAATACCGTACGATATCAATCTTCTCGCCGCGAAGTTCGGTTACGATGGTCTGAACACGTGTACCTCTAGGGCCTACGCAGGAACCAACGGGATCGACTTCAGGGTTACGCGAGAACACGGCGATTTTGGAACGGAAGCCGGCTTCGCGGGCAACGGAACGAATCTCCACCACTCCGTCAAAAATCTCCGGCACTTCCAGCTCGAACAGACGCTTCAGCAGACCCGGATGACTGCGGGACAGCATGATCTGCGGTCCTTTGGTCGTATTCTCCACCTTGGTGATATAAGCCTTGATACGCTCGCTCTGCTTGAATTTCTCGCCCGGCATAAGCTCGCCCAGCGGCAGAACCGCCTCGATTTTACCAAGATCCACATAAATGTTGCGCATATCCTGACGCTGGACAAGGCCGGTAACAATATCATCTTCCTTGTCAATAAAAGCGTTATAGATAAGTCCGCGTTCCGCTTCGCGGATACGCTGTGTAACAACCTGCTTGGCAGTCTGGGCAGCTATGCGCCCGAAATCACGCGGTGTAACTTCGAGTTCGGCAATATCCTCCAGCTGGAAATGCGGGTTGATCTCCCGGGCTCCCGGCAGAGAAATCTCTGTCCGTGAGTCCAGAACCTCCTCCACAATCAGCTTGCGGGCAAAAACCTTGATTACACCTGTGTTGCGGTTCATATCCACACGCACATTCTGCGCCGCATTGAAATTGCGTTTATAGCTGGAGATCAGCGCAGCTTCGATGGCTTCAAACAGCACATCCTTGCTGATGCCTTTCTCCCTTTCCAGTTCATTCATAGCTTCGATAAACTCCATACTCATGAAATTCCGGTCCCCCTTTCAAGACGTTAAAAAATAATGGCCAATCTCGCACTGGCGACCTTGGCGTACGGTACTACATGTTCTTTTTTGCCCGCGGAGATGAGCAGTTCCTCGTTCTCGAACGAGAGCAAACGACCTTCGAATTCTTTGAGTCCTTGAATCGGCTCATACACCGTTACATATACATCCTTGCCAACCGCTTTGGCAACATCCGCAGCTTTCTTGAGCGGACGTTCAGCTCCGGGCGAGGAAACCTCAAGGAAATAAGCTTCGGGAAACGGATCATTCTCATCCAGCTTCTGGCTGATATATTCGCTGATGGTGCCGCAGTCATCGATATCGATGCCGCCTTCTTTATCTACGAATACGCGCAGGAACCAATTGGAGCCTTCTTTCACGTATTCAACGTCCACCAGTTCGAAACCATTGTCCTCGAGATAGGACCCAAGCAGTTGCTCTACCGTCTGTTTAATTTTGGATTTGGGTGTGCTCAAAAGAAGATTACCTCCACGAACTTGTCTTTTGCTATATACCAAAGATAAAGAGTGGGTTTCCCCACTCTTTACACAACGGACTTATCTCATTATTACCAAAAAAATTATACCATAGTGAGTCTGCACTGACAAGTACCAGCCCTTGACTCCCTTATTTCAAAGCATGATTTGCAGCGAAATTTAGAATAATGACAGCTGGTTGCTCTCCGGCAATCCGCGGAAGCAGCCCATTCCGTTAAGCAGCTCAATCACCGTTTTACTGGCTTTGGATTTCTGCTGGAAGTCCTCAATGGAGAGGAATTCGCCGGCATCCTTGGCTGCCGCAATATTGATCGCGGCATTGTCACCAATACCCGCAAGCGAAGAGAACGGCGGAATCAGGCTGGTGCCGTCAACGGTGAATTTGGTGGCATCGGAACGGTACAGATCGATATTTTTGAAGGTGAAGCCGCGGGCAGTCATCTCCAGTGCCATTTCCAGTACCGGAAGCATCGCTTTTTCCTTCGGCAGCGCCTGGAAGCCTTTTTGCTCGATCTCTACAATCTGGCGACCAATGGCCTCATATCCCTTGCAGCAGAGTTCAATATCGAAATCAGCGGCACGGACAGAGAAGTAAGTCGCATAATATTCAATCGGATAATACAGCTTGAAGAAGGCGGTCCGCACTGCAGAGATGACATACGCTGCCGCATGCGCCTTCGGGAACATGTATTGGATTTTGAGACAGGAATCAATGTACCACTGCGGCACCTTGCATTTCTTCATCTCTTCGATCCACTCGGGCGGAAGCCCCTTCCCTTTACGCACACTTTCCGTAATTTTGAAGGCCAGGCTGGCATCCATATCGGCCTTATAAATCAGGTAGAGCATGATATCATCACGGCAGCCGATAACCGTCTTGATGTTGCAGGTATTGTTCTTGATGAGCTCCTGGGCATTCCCCAGCCACACACCGGTCCCGTGGGACAAGCCTGAAATCTGCAGCAAGTCGGCAAAGCTGGAAGGCTTGGCTTCCACGAGCATCTGGCGGACGAATTTCGTCCCCATTTCCGGTACTCCGTAGGTAGCTACAGGGGTCCGGATCTGATCCGGTCTTACCCCGAGCGCATCTGTGGAGTTGAACATGCTCATCACCTTCGGATCATTCATCGGAATGGTGGTCGGGTCCACGCCGGTCAGATCCTGCAGCATGCGCATCATGGTCGGATCATCATGGCCCAGAATATCAAGCTTCAACAGGTTGGCATCGAAGGCATGATAGTCAAAATGGGTTGTTTTCCACTCAGCCGTAACATCATCCGCCGGGAACTGCACAGGGGTAATATCTTCAATCTCCATATAATCCGGCAAAACAACGATACCGCCGGGATGCTGCCCCGTACTGCGCTTCACACCCGTGCAGCCTGCCGCCAGACGGCCTATCTCGGCTCCGCGCCAGCGTTTCTGGTGATGCTCTTCATATTTCTTTGTGAACCCGAAGGCGGTCTTCTCAGCTACGGTACCGATGGTGCCTGCCCGGAATACATTGTCAGGTCCAAACATTGTTTTGGTAAAATTGTGGGCATTCGGCTGATACTCCCCGGAGAAGTTAAGGTCGATATCGGGAACCTTATCCCCCTTGAAGCCCAGGAACGTCTCAAACGGGATATCCTGGCCTTCACCCTTCAGATTCCCGCCGCAGTCCGGACAGGCCTTGTCCGGCAGGTCGAAACCGCTCGGCACGCTGCCGTCAAGGAACCATTCACTATGCCTGCACTCCGAATTCGTGCAGATATAGTGGGCCGGCAGCGGATTAACCTCAGAAATACCAAGGAACGTTGCAACAACGGACGACCCTACCGATCCACGCGAGCCGACGAGATATCCATCCTGGTTCGACTTTTTAACGAGCCGTTCCGAGATCAGATAGTTGGCAGAGAAGCCGTATTTAATAATCGGGGCGAGTTCCTTCTCCAGACGGGCTACTACAACCTCCGGCAAATCCTCGCCGTAAATTGATTTGGCTGTCTCATAGCAGGTATTGCGGATCTCATCATCCGCTCCTTCAATAATCGGGGTGAACAGCTCGCTCGGGAACAGATCATATTCCTCGAAACGTTCGGCCAGCTCCACGGTATTGGTGACCACGACCTCCATCGCTTTTTCCGGGCCCAGGAACTCAAATTCCGTAAGCATTTCCTCGGTGGTCCTGAAATGGGCATCTGGTTTACGCTGGTCCTTCAGCGGACTGAAGCCGGTAATCCCGTGAATTGTAATATCACGGAACAGCTTGTCACGCGGCTCCAGGTAATGCACGTTGCCGGTGGCAATGACCGGCTTGTTCATCTGGTCGCCGATTTCACATATCTTGCGCACAACACCGCGTAAATCCTCGGCGCTGGCCACGAAGCCTTTATCCACCAGATGCATGTACATGGTCAGCGGCTGAATCTCCAGAACGTCATAGAACTGGGCGACCTCAATGGCCTCCTCCACCGTCTTGTTCAGCACCGCTTCAAAGAACTCACCGCGCTCACAGCCGGAGATGACAATCAGCCCGTCCCGGTGTTCCTCAAGCTTCGATTTGGGGATACAGGGTACCCGTTTATAATACTCCGTGTGCGACATGGAGATCAGCTTGTAGAGATTCTTTTTGCCGGTCGGATTCAATGCATAAATGCCGCAGTGAAACGGCCGTACATTCGAGAGGTCATTGCCTACATAATCATTCAGCCGGTCAAGCCGGGTTAACCCTTTCATCTTTTCCGCATCCGCGAGTAATCCATTAAGGATACCGCCCAGGGCAATCGTATCGTCCACCGCCCGGTGATGGCTCTCCAGCAGCACTTTGTACTTGTCAGCGAGTGTATTGAGCCGGTGGTTCTTCATCGTCGGGAAGAGCAAACGCGCAAGCTCCAGCGTATCCAGCGAAGGATTCGGCAGCTGCGGCTGTCCCAGCTTCTTCAGGGAAGCCTGAATGAACCCCATATCAAACCGTGCATTGTGGGCTACCAGAATGCTGTCGCCGATAAACTCAACGAACTCTTTGAGTACAGGTTCCAGATCAGGAGCGTCTTTGACCATTTCATCGGTAATGTTGGTCAGCTGCTGGATATGGTAAGGAATCTTTTCATGCGGATTAACGAAGGTTGTATAACGGTCCAGCTCTTTGCCTTCGCACATTTTAATTGCTGCAAGCTCTGTAATATTGTTGCGCGTGATCGACAGACCGGTGGTTTCGATGTCAAATACGACATAGGTTGCTGTTTTGAGCTCCAGGGGCTGTGCATTCTCCACGATGTTTACAGCATCATTTACGACGTTGGCTTCCACACCATAGAGCATTTTGAGCTTATGCTTATGTGCAGCATGGTTCGCATCCGGGAAGCTCTGGACATTACCGTGATCCGTAACAGCCAGTGCCGGGTGTCCCCATTTCGCAGCGGTTTTGACATAATCGGTGATGGTTGCCACTGCATCCATCGTACTCATTGTGGTATGCAGATGGAATTCCACCCGCTTCTGCTTGGCATTGTCCTTACGCGCCGGCGGTGCAGAGACTTCCGACAAATCCGACGGGATCATCACCAGTTCCGGAATTTGCATGAAGCGGTCGTATTCAACTTTGCCGCGTGCCCGCACCCACTTACCGTTGGCCAGCTGCCCCATCACTTTAAGGTCTTCCTTGGTCTTCGCAAACATCTTCATCTGCAGTGAGTCGGTGAAGTCGGTGATGCAGAAGGTATAGAGCGTGTTGCCGTTACGCAGCTCTTTGGTGTCGAGTCCAAAAATCGTACCTTGAATCGTGATCTTCTTCTCTTCATCCTGGATGTCCAGAATCGATACGGCCTGCTCTTTGATCTCATATCCGATCTGAAGCTTAATTACCTCATTCGGATCACCGGGTTCCTCAGGCTCGTCCGGTTCGCTGGCCATCATCATCATCTCTACCAGTTCACGCTGTTCCTGCTGGAGTTTCTGCTGGAATTCCTCGTAGGCATCCGCTTTGCTCTCGTTCTCGGCAATCTGCAGCTTCACCTTAAGGGTAAGCCCGAAATATTTATCATAATATTTAATAATGGCTGCTTCGATGCCCTTTTTACGGGCCAGTTCAAGAGACATGGAATCACTCAGGCTAAGCAAAAGCATACCGTCCTGCAGGTCCTGACTGGAGCGCGTCAGCCATCCGTTAACGGATGGGATCTCTCGCTGGACCCACTCGAGGAACATTCCCCAGTACTCCTGTACAATATCCGCTCTGTTGATTGTGTCATCATATAGGAACAAGAAGCTGACTTTGGCAATATGCTGCAGCTTCTCACGCATTCTAAGGACAAAGGTCCGGTAGGTCTGGGCCGGAACCAGGCTGTCTTTCGCAATTACAATATGCCAGTCACGGTTACCGCGGCTGATTTCCACACGCTCGATCTGCCCGTCCAAAAAGTAGGGATCAATAATGGCCGGTGGAATTTCCCCCTGCTTCATTAACAGCTCGAACCTTTTTCTTCTCTCCACGTTTAGCTCCATGGTTTCCCCACCTAACTCGGCAATAATTAGCTATACCCATATTATAATTCTATTATAGTAAGAAAAGCTTCCGGTTCAAAAAGCATTGGGTAATTGCGGCCCGCCGACTCCTCTCGCCAGAAGCTAATATAAAGGATCAAATAAAAATTGAAGTTGCCGCTTAATACGCTTTGGCGAATACAACTGTATGCAGGGCCGGCTGACCGCAGCAAATACAAGTCTCTTTCGTTTCGGACGGATTGAACGGAATATTACGGCTGCCTGCGCCTGTTTCTTCCTTCACCTTGGATTCACATTCCTCCGAGCCGCACCAGCCTGCAAGTGCAAAGCCGCGCTTCTCTTCCATGGATTCCTTCATTTGCTCTAAGGTATCTACAGAATAGAAATGATCCTCACGGAACTTCAGAGCCCGCTCGAACATTTCCTGGTGAACCTGCTCCAGCATAGCCTTCACTTCTTCAACCAGATTCTCCTGCTGGATAATCTTCTTCTCTCCGCTGATCCGGGATACGATTACGCAGACTCCGTTCTCCATATCACGCGGTCCAAGCTCCAGACGTACCGGTACACCGCGCATTTCGTATTCATTAAACTTCCAGCCCGGTGTAACATCAGCGCGGTCGTCAACACGTACGCGGATTCCGGCACTCTTCAGCTCTTTGAACAGCTCATCTGTGCGCCCGATCACTGCTTCACGGGTCTTAGGCGGCCCGATCGGAATCATAATGACCTGAGTAGGCGCTACCTTCGGCGGCAAAGCCAGTCCGCGGTCATCCCCATGCACCATGATCAGTGAGCCGATTAGACGGGTTGTAGAGCCCCATGAGGTTGTATGTGCATATTCAAGTACATTATCACGGCTTAAGTATTGGATATCAAAGGCAACTGCGAACTTGGTACCCAGATAATGCGAGGTAGCCGCCTGCACAGCCCGTCCATCTTTCATCATTGCTTCAATGGAATACGTATCTACCGCACCAGCGAACCGCTCGGATGGTGTCTTCTGTCCGGTAACCACCGGAATCGCCAGAAAAGTCTCTACGAAATCACGGTAGTTATCCAGCATCTTCATCGTTTCTTCACGCGCTTCCGTCTCATTCTCATGCGCGGTATGGCCTTCCTGCCAGAGGAATTCCGTAGTACGGATGAACGGCAGTGTACGTTTTTCCCAGCGGACTACATTAGCCCATTGGTTAATCAGCACCGGAAGGTCACGGTAGGACTGAATCCATTTGGAATACATGTGGCCGAACATGGTCTCGGAAGTAGGACGGATTGCCAGACGTTCTTCCAGCACATCGCCACCAGCTTCAGTCACCCAAGGCAGCTCCGGATTGAAGCCCTCAACATGTTCTTTCTCCTTCTGGAAAAAGCTCTCCGGAATAAACAGCGGGAAGTAGGCATTGCGGTGTCCGGTTTCCTTGAGGCGGCGGTTCATCTCCTCCTGGATATGTTCCCAGATCTCGTAGCCGTCCGGTTTGAACACAATACAGCCGCGGACCGGAGAATAATCCATCAGGTCCGCTTTTTTGATCACATCAATATACCAGCGTGAGAAATCTTCGCCCTGCGGCGTGATTTCCGTAACGAACTGCTTGTCTTTTGCCATGTAAAGAGATCCTCCTAAATTCGCCCCGCAAAGCGCCGGTTAACAAGTGAAGCTGTCAAGAGCTTTGCGGGGACCCCAAAAGAATGTAATGTGAACAAATCAGCCGCTTATGAGGCGTAATATATCATTATAAGTCACAGCAATCATCACCAGGAACAGCAGCGCAAAGCCTACGAAATGGACCATGCCTTCGCGGTTCGGGTCCACCGGCTTACCGCGCAGCGCCTCCACGCCGAGAAACACGAGCCGGCTTCCGTCAAGTGCAGGAATCGGCAGCAGGTTGAAGATCCCGAGATACAGGCTGAGAATAGCCGCCCAATAAGTCAAATACTGAATCCCCTGCTGGGCAATCTGTCCGGTCAGCTGGAAGGTTCCCACGGGTCCGGAGATATCATCCATATTGAACTTGTTGATCAGCTGCTTGAAGCCGATGAAGATCAGCTTCGTGGTATCCACCATGGCAGTTCCTGACTTGGTGATAGTCTCACCAACCCCGGCCTTGCGAGTAGGAAGTTCCGGAGTGATCCCGACTTTGCCGCCTTCCTCCCCTTCCATACTGCGGGGAATCATAGCTACATTAAGCGTTTCATCGCCGCGCTGCAGTGTCCACTTCATCTCTTTGCCCTTGGACGCAGAGGTGAGCGAGATCATTTTCTGGTAATCTCCACCGATAGTTTCGCCGTTAACGGCTACGACAATGTCGCCTTTCTGCAGACCGGCTTCCTGGGCCGGCATTCCTTCACTTACATCACCGATCTTCACATAGGTCGGATTCTCCACCTGGATACCGGCCATTTGCAGATGAAGTGCGAACAGCACAAAAGCCAGAATGAAGTTCATCACCGGACCGGCCAAGATCGCCACCGCGCGCTGGCCCACGCTTTTACTGCCGAACTGGCGGTCTTTGGGCGCGATCTGCGTCTGCTGGCTTCCCTTAATCATCATCGCCTGCGGATGTACGTCGTATGTGGTTACTTCACCATCCACATCGAGACGGATTTTCAGCTCATTCTCAAGATCCGTGAATTGTGCTTCACCGCGGATTACATTTCTGCGTGTATCCAGTGAATCCAGGTAAATATTCTTCACCTTATTATCCTGGCCCAGTCTGACCGCAATGGTCTGTCCGGGACCGATCTCAATCATTTCCGGATCCTCTCCGGCCATCCGGGCATATCCCCCAAACGGCAGCAGGCGAAGCGTGAACTGGGTTTCATTGCGTTTATAAGAAAACAGTTTCGGACCGAAACCGATAGCAAATTCCCTCACAAGAATTCCGGCGCGTTTGGCAAAATAATAATGTCCCCATTCATGGACGGTCACCAGAACAAAGAACATAAATACCGTCAAAAAAACGACTCTTACCATCTCCATTGCGAAACATTCCCCCCTTTAGGTGTAAGACCGAAGTATGTCCTCTTAATTTATCATTATTCCAAGGTAAGGCACAAGAGAATCAACAGTCCACCCCTATTTTTCAGGGCATAACAAATATTTCCGGAATACAAAATGCGCCTTGTCCTCTTACAGCACAGCCGCAAGTTCCCGGGTCACCGTATCACAGTGCTGAATCTGCTCCAGATTCGGATGAGCCGCATTCTCATGGCGCTGAAGGACTTCATCAATAATCTCGTCAATCCGCAGGAACGGAATCTCGCCGCGCAGGAAACGGGCAACGGCAATCTCATTCGCTGCATTGAAGGCGGTTGTAGCCGTACCTCCCATGGTGCCGCAGTCGATAGCCAGCTTCAGGGCGGGGAAGCGCTCATAGTCCATCTCACGGAAAGTGAGACTGGCTACTTTGGCCAGCGACAGCCGCTCAGCAGGCGACTGCCAGCGGTCCGGATAGGTGAGTGCATATTGAATCGGAACCCGCATATCCGGCGTTCCCAGCTGCGCTATGATACTGCTGTCACGGAATTCCACATAGGAGTGAATAATGCTCTCCGGATGCAGCAGCACATT
The DNA here is from genome assembly GCF_038000205.1 of Paenibacillus sp. FSL R10-2771. Taxonomy (NCBI): domain Bacteria; kingdom Bacillati; phylum Bacillota; class Bacilli; order Caryophanales; family Paenibacillaceae; genus Paenibacillus; species Paenibacillus sp. FSL R10-2771. The sequence continues at coordinate 2,611,739 of NZ_JBBOBM010000001.1, read as the reverse complement.
AATCTGTTCATACGGGAGGGCAAACAGATGATGCGCTTCGATTACTTCCAGCCCTTTGTTAACCATGGTTGCCGAATCAATCGTAATCTTGGCCCCCATGCTCCAGTTCGGGTGGCGCAGCGCATCCTCTACAGTAACATTCTTAAGCTGTGCTCGCGTATAATCACGGAAAGATCCTCCGGATGCTGTGATGGTAATCGAGGCAACATCTTCGCGGTTCTCGCCGTTTAAGCATTGAAAAATGGCTGAATGCTCGCTGTCAACCGGCAGCAGCTTGACGCCTTTGCGGCCCGCCAGCTCCGTAACCAGGTGTCCGGCGGTAACCAGCGTTTCCTTGTTGGCCAGTCCAATATGTCTGCCGGCTTCAATAGCCGCCATTGTAGACTGCAGACCCACACTGCCCACGAGGGCAGTCACAACCGTCTCAGCGTCACCGCCGGCGGCAATCTCCACCAGACCTTCACGTCCGCTGTAGAGCTCTACGCCGGCAGGCAGACTGGATCTGATCTCCGCTGCAAGCTCCGGTGTAGACACAGAAACGCGGCGCGGATGGAAGCGGCGGACCTGCTCCAGCAGCAGCCGGGTATTCGTTCCCGCTGCCAGCCCGTCCACTACAAAGGCTTCCGGATGCATGGCTACGACATCGAGTGTCTGGGTGCCGACTGAACCCGTAGAGCCGAGAATACTGATTCTTTTCACAGTTGAAACCTTCTTCCTGTCGTTAATAGTAAGGCATCAGCATTACGATATGTACGAAAGGAAATACGATAATCCAGCTGTCACAGCGGTCCAGGATGCCTCCATGACCAGGCAGCAACGAGCCTGAATCCTTAATACCGTACACCCGTTTATAAGCAGACTGTACAAGATCTCCGAGCTGACCCAGAACGGCGCAGGAAACCCCGATAAGCAGTGCGCGTCCGATTGTCAGCAGATCAGGAACCAATAGGGCAAAAACAATTGAAATCACGGCAGAGATTAATACTCCGCCAAGGGCACCTTCGATAGTTTTGTTAGGACTAATCGCCGGCCAGAGCTTATTGCGTCCGAAGCTTCGGCCGACAAAATACGCTCCGGCATCACTTCCCCAGATGCAGCACAGCAGCAGAAACGTCCAGAGAAGCCCATGTCCATCTCCCGCACCGCGGGCGATAGCCATATAAGAGAAGCCCATCCCTATGTATACAATGCCGGTGAACATCAAAGCGGTGATCTTAATATCCAGCTTGTTCTTGCTGAAGACCGTAACCAGCAGGAATAACAGCATAAGCAGCCAGATTCCCTGCTCCCACGATAATAACTCGGAAGTCCCCAGCAGGTTCCAGGGGATCATGAAGCATACTACGGACGCATAACCAAGTACAGCAGTCCCTCCGAAGGTTGCTGTACCTGTCATTTTTACAAATTCATAATAGCCGATGAGGGCCATGGCAGTCAGCAACAGCTGATACGGCCAGCCTCCCAAAAGGCACAAGCCCAAAAACAAGGCTCCGGCAACAATTCCGGTAATCAATCGCTGCTTCAAAGATTCCCATCTCCCATCAGGCTACTTCAATCCACCATAACGGCGTGTGCGGCGTTGATATTCTGCCACAGCCTGCATCAGATGCGTCTTGTCAAACTCCGGCCAGTACACATCTGTAAACCATAATTCACTGTAGGCAATCTGCCAGAGCATAAAGTTACTGAGGCGCATTTCGCCGCTCGTACGGATCAGCAGATCAGGGTCAGGCAGTCCGCCGGATAAGAGTCTGCTGTCAATCAGTGCTGAAGTAATCTCATCAGGTGTCAGAATACCTGCCTGGATATCCTTGCCCAAGCCGCGCATACAGTCTTCAATCTCTTTACGGCCACCGTAGTTCAGTGCAAAATTAAGTATAAGTCCGGTATTCCCTTCGGTCCGGGCAACCGCTTCTTCCATCGCCCTGCGGGTATGGGAAGGCAAAGCCTCGGTATCCCCCATTACACGTACCTGTACATTCTTCTCAATCAGTTCATCCAGTTCAATGGCCAGAAATTCCACAGGCAAGCGCATCAGGAAATCAACCTCATCCTTCGGCCGCTTCCAGTTCTCCGTGGAGAAAGCGTACATGGTCAAGAACTCTACTCCCAGGTCATTCGCCGCGATTGTCGCACGTTTGACCGCCTTCATCCCGTTCTGATGACCCACAATACGGGGCAAGCCGCGCCGTTTCGCCCAGCGTCCGTTGCCATCCATAATTACAGCTACATGCCGGGGAATATTATCCGGTGAAATCTCGACTGGCTCCTGCCTGTCTTTACGGCTCAGCCATTCTTGAATCCGTTTGATCATTTCCGTTTCCTCCAAGCTCTTATCAGAAAGAGACAAACCCCACCATAGACGGAGGGGCCTGAAGTCTCTTGAATTTCATTATACTTCCATAATCTCTTTTTCTTTGGACAAGAGCACTTTATCGACTTCAGCTATGAACTTATCCGTTGATTTCTGGATATCTTCCTGATGTCCATGTGATTCGTCTTCCGAAATGCCGTTCTTCTCCATCTTCTTGATGTCATCGTTCGCATCGCGGCGGATGTTACGGATAGCTACCTTCGCTTCTTCTCCGAACTTCTTGGTGAACTTTACAAGCTCGCCGCGGCGTTCTTCAGTAAGCGGTGGAATGGACAAACGGATGATTGTACCGTCATTGGCTGGCGTAATCCCGATATCAGACTTCATAATCGCCCGCTCGATGTCAGACATCGATGTTTTGTCCCACGGCTGGATCAGCAGTGTCCGGGAATCCGGTGTGCTGATGTTAGCCAGCTGATTAAGAGGAGTCGGAGCACCGTAGTACTCCACTTGAATGCGATCCAGCAGTGACGTCGAAGCACGTCCTGCCCGCAGTGTAGCCAAATCGCGTTTTAGCGACAAAATCGCTTTTTCCATACGCTCTTCGGCATTTTTCTTCACCGATTGTGGCATTAATTTACACTCCCTTTAACAATCGTCCCGATCTTTTCGCCGAGAACGACACGTTTAATATTGCCTTGCTCTGTAATAGCAAACACAATGAGCGGTATATTATTATCCATGCAGAGAGAGGAAGCGGTGGAATCCATAACACCCAGGTTCTTGTTCAGAATATCCATGTAAGTAAGCTGCTCGTATTTCACGGCAGTGCTGTCCTTGAACGGATCCGCGGAATAGACACCATCCACCTTGTTCTTCGCCATCAGAATCACTTCGGCTTCAATCTCGGCCGCTCTGAGCGCTGCCGTTGTATCCGTCGAGAAGAACGGATTCCCTGTTCCTGCGGCAAAAATAACTACACGGCCCTTTTCCAGATGCCGGATTGCCCGGCGGCGGATATAAGGCTCAGCAATTTGCTGCATGGCAATGGAGGTCTGAACCCGTGTAGGGACATCAATCTGCTCCAGGGCATCCTGCAGTGCCAGCGAGTTCATGACGGTTGCCAGCATTCCCATATAATCCGCTGTCGCCCGGTCAATGCCGCTTGCACTTCCCGCGATTCCGCGCCAGATGTTACCTCCGCCGCACACAATGGCAACCTGAACTCCAAGCTCAACGACTTCCTTGACCTGCTCCGCGATGGAGATGATCGTTTCGGCATCGATGCCATAGCCATTCTGTCCGGCAAGTGATTCACCGCTAACCTTAAGGACTACTCTCTTAAATACCGGCTGTTCCAATTGTATACCCTCACTTTCTTACAAAAGACGGAACACTACGTGATATGTGTTCCGCTCTTTTGATGCTTGCCTTTATTCAGTTCTTATTACAAAATGCTTCTCAGCTATTATTGGTTCACTTGTGCCATTACTTCTTCAACAAAGTTATCGACTTTCTTCTCAAGACCTTCACCCAGCTCGTAACGAACGAAACGGCGGATGGAGATGTTTTCGCCAATAGTGCTGATTTTTTCGTTCAGCAATTGGGAAATAGTCTTGTCCGGGTCTTTAACGAAAGGCTGTTCAAGCAGGCAATATTCTTCATAGAACTTGCTGATGCGGCCTTCAACCATTTTTTCAACGATTTTTTCAGGCTTGCCTTCGTTCAGCGCCTGGTTCTTAAGAATTTCTTTTTCTTTCTCAACATCTGCAGCCGGCACTTCTTCACGGCGAACATACAGCGGGTTCGCTGCTGCGATTTGCATTGCGATATCGCGGGCGAAATCTTTGAAGGAATCTGTTTTACCAACGAAGTCAGTTTCGCAGTTGATTTCTACCAGAACGCCGATACGGCCGCCAGCGTGGATGTAAGATTCTACTGTACCTTCAGTAGCGATACGACCAGCTTTGTTAGCTGCTGCGGACAAACCTTTTTCACGAAGCAATTCAGCCGCTTTTGTGATATCGTTGTTTGCTTCTTCAAGGGCCTTTTTACAATCGAGCATTCCTGCTCCTGTTCTTTCACGAAGTTCCTTTACTGCCTTTGCATCTACTGCCATTGTTATTCCCTCCAGATAATTGTCGTTGTCATACGCGGGCTCAAGGCCCATTATCCTAAAAAAAGGGCAGTGAGAGGTTATCCACCTGCCAACCACCCTTTTCATTTAAGTTCTTGTTTATGTCCCGGATACTACTTAAGCAGTAGTTGTGTCTTCGCCCTGATGAGCTTCAACAACAGCGTCAGCCATTTTACCAGTCAAGAGCTTCACGGCGCGGATAGCGTCGTCATTGCCTGGAATTACGTAGTCGATTTCGTCCGGATCGCAGTTAGTATCAACGATAGCTACGATAGGAATACCCAATTTGCGAGCTTCTGCTACAGCAATACGCTCTTTACGCGGGTCAATGATGAACAGCGCGCTTGGAAGACCTTTCATGTTCTTGATACCGCCCAGGAATTTCTCAAGACGATCTTTCTCTTTGCGGAGAAGGATAACTTCTTTCTTAGGCAATACTGCGAAGGTACCGTCTTCTTCCCAAGCTTCCAATTTCTTCAGGCGGTCAATACGCTTCTGAATAGTCTGGAAGTTAGTCAGGGTACCACCGAGCCAACGTTGGTTAATGAAGAACATACCTGAACGTTCAGCTTCTTCTTTTACGGAATCCTGTGCTTGTTTCTTTGTTCCTACGAATAGGATTGTGCCGTTGTCGCCAGCGACGCTCTTTACAAAGTTGTAAGCTTCCTCTACCTTTTTGACTGTTTTCTGTAAGTCAATAATGTAAATTCCGTTTCTTTCAGTGAAGATATAACGATCCATCTTTGGATTCCAACGACGAGTCTGATGACCGAAGTGTACCCCAGCTTCGAGAAGCTGCTTCATGGAAATTACTGCCATCTTCACACACCTCCTAATTTTGGTTTATTGTGTGTCTCCTCCGCCGCGTGTCATCTTTCTACAAGACTTTCTTCAGAAGAAAGCACCTCTTGTCGAAATCAACCGGCGTGTGTTTTAACACCGTCAATTACTATACCATATTAAATTATTCTATGCAACGATTACTGTGAATTTATAAATTTCTTATCGTAAAACACTTATTTCTTCACAGTAATCAGCTTATCAATAATAGAGTCCATGCTCTCGCCCTTGGCAAAATTGTAGCTGCCGTATTGGATAATCTTGTTCACTTTACGGCTGTTCGCCTTCTTAAGAAACTCCGCTTTATCTTGAATAACTCCGGCACCGGCCAGCACATCCGCAGTTTGGGCGAGTGTAATTCCTGTAGGAATCCGCACAGAAATATCGCCGTTCACTGCAACCGCAGGCGCTTCCGGACTGGCTGGAGCTACAATGCCCGTGTCTGCAGCACTGCTCTCCGGCTGTACTGGCGCTGACGGCTTGCCGGGAGTCACAGCTGCACTCGGCTCCACTGCGGCTTTAGGTGTGGCCGCAGGAGCCGGAGAAGCAGTTGCCGCCTCCTCTGCGGGGATCTGGGAAGACTCGGGCGTTCCCGCAGAATTGCCTTCCTGTGCTTCCTCTTCCCCGCTGGCCGCCCCTTCATCTGGGGACTGCACATGATCCACCACGGTCAAATTCAGTCGCTCCGCTTCCTTGATCAGCTGTTCTTTGGTGAGCGGAGCAGCCTTCCCGGCAATCATCAGCTGCAGCAGCAGTGCGCCGGCAATCAGACCGATGCCTAACCCGAGCATGAAGAACCGGTTCTTGATCATACCGATTCCTCCTGATGGGCCAACTGCAGAATCAGCTGGACCTCGCCCCGCTGGAGACCTGCAGTCTTGGCGATAGAATCTATCGATTTTCCTTGTTCATGCAGTTCGAACAATCGCGGATATCTCAGCTTTATGGAGCTGACCGGCTTTTGCCTGGCAGGCTGAATTTCAGCTTCAGCAGTTGGGGCTGCAGAAGCATTCTCCGCAGACTGGGCAGCCGAAGGCTCCCTTGAGAAGGTTGCGGCAAGCTGAAGCAGGCCTTTCTCTTCAGCGGTCAGCCGGGCATCCAGAAGCAGCAGGCTCTTACTAAGCTCAGCCACCTGCTCACGCAGTGTGCCAATCTCTTCCTGCAGGGCTGTTTTGTTACTCTGCGACTGCGCTTTGATGCTGCCGACCAGCTGAAGCAGTTCTGTATTCTCATGTTCGATATCTGCCATATATAACTCCAGCGCGGCCTCCGTCTCCTTGAGGCTCTTCTTCTCATCCGAGTCTTCCTTGCTGGCCTTTGCCGGCAGTCTCAGGGCATAAACGATAGCGACAGCGCCTACCAGCACGATATATACCCATGGGTCCAAGTGTCTAATCTCCTTTTACATTCAATTCATAGAAGCTTACTCATCAATAGTTTAACTGGACTCAAAGACTGAAATCTATCCGGTGTCCCTTATAAGGATGCTCGGCATCGTGGACGGTCTCAGGCTTCCTTGGCTGACGCGGATCAGCGTGGCTGTCCGGCTGCTTCTCCTTACCCCCGTCCCGCAGTGCTGATTCCGAAGATTCGTCCACCTCACTGCTGCGCATGGCGATTTCCTGGCTATGCTTGACGTTCTGGCCTGCCAATTGCTGCTGGTCAAGCGCCGGACGCTGCTGCTGGCTGTTCTGAACTTTAGCTGCATCATGTGTCCGGGGCAGGGCGATTTGTAGTTCCACCGGTTTCAGACTCATCAGATCTCATCTCCCATAGTCCATATAGAATCAAGGAATAGCAGGCCGCTCCCGCTGCCTGCCTGCTTAAATGTACGGTATTATCGATATATCCCCTTCACTGTAAACAAAGGATACCCGTTCTGTAGGATCTTTAACGAATCTGGTATACCTGCCAATAACAATCTTTGATCCTCCATAGATTGTTTTGATCACATCCACCCGTGCCCTGCCTGTATCCTCAAGCATCCGCTCAATCTCGAGTACGCGTTCCTTAATTCTCTTTTCATCACGCATATGGGATTGCTTGGTCGCATTGAGCTTCACGCGGAGCGCCACCTTATCCGGGGAAAGCTGACCGTTGTTCGCCAACTGATTGAGAAGGTATAATGCCTTATTGGTCTTGTCTTCATTCTCAAGAAGGTGACGCAATTCCTGGCGCAGCTCATTAATCTCATTTCTCAGCTCGGGAACAACGCCCACCTCAACCGCTGTAGCCGTCGACATTGTATTGCCGATGGTTCGTGCGACAACTTTATCGCCTGCCTGTACTATCCCGCCTACAATCAAACCTTTGGCACCGTTACAGAGCACATCACGGCCTGCGCGAATGTTGGAATGCATAATGCTTTGCGAGACAATTACATCTTCTCCGGCCACCACATTGCCATCCTGGATAAATGAGACTTTGACATTTTTCCCGGCGCTTACGAGGCCTTTGTTATAGCCGATAATTCCGCCGGTAATTTCGATGGAGCCGCCGGATATCAGCTCGGCACCTTCCACCCCGCCAACCACTCGGATATCTCCGGCGGATTTGACGGTGAAGCCGGTAAGCACATTGCCGCGAATGACAACCGTCCCGACAAAATCAATATTCCCTGTACTGTAATCCACATCACCATTGACCTCATATACAGGAAATACATTGATCTTGCCCTTGTCTGTCAGCGTAACCAATCCATCTATCGCCGAATACATAGAGGTCTCTTCCTGATCCACCAGTACATTCTTGCCAACCTTGAAATGGGCTTGCTTCCCTGCTCTATACGGAAGCTCCTCCCCGGTCACTGTCTTTCCGCTTACACCATTCTCTGCCGGTATGATTCTGGCTATAAGCTGGCCCTTCCTCACATTGTGAAGCCGGACCAGATCCTTATAGTCAACCTTGCCATCTTCTTTCTCCAGCGGCTTACGGTCTTCCTCCAGATCCACGGTCAGTACCATCCGTCCATCCTTGCCGTTGACAGCAGGCTGGCCGATTGCGATCGGCACCCTTTTCCAGAAATATTCTTCCGGGTTGCTGCAGATCCGCTGAACAATATCCCGCTGGATGCCAAATCGAATGTTGTGACTGACCAGGAAGCTTTCAAGATCTTCTATTGTACAGGAGAAATTCTCATCCTTCTTGATGAACTGGAGGTAAGCAATCCCTTTATCATCCGAAAACGTAATACTCAGGTATTGGCCCAAAACATATTGACCGATCAAATTCTGCTCCCCCTTGTCACCGGCGCCCGGTTAATCATTTTGCATAAGAAGATCACGGTTCTTCTCAAGTGTTCCTCTTAGCCGCAAAATAGCCTTCGAATGAAGCTGTGAGATCCGCGAAGGAGAGAGTGACATCACTTCAGCGATCTCGCTCAAAGATAAATCCTCATAATATAAAAGGGACACGACGGTCCGTTCTTTCACTGTTAATTTCTCGATGCCTTTAGTCAGCGTATCACGCAGATAGAACTCATTTACTTTACGGTCCGGATTCTTAGCCTTATCATCCACCAGAATAGACATACGTGTCTCTGATTCTTCTTCACGAATAGGATCTTCTAATGAGCAGAGCGACATGACTGCAACATCCTGCAGCATAGTCTGAAACTCCGTTTCAGTAATGTTAAGATACTGGCTCATTTCATCGTCACTAACGGATCTCAAATACTTCTGTTCCAGCTGCTGGTAGGCATCCTCGATTTTTTTCGCTTTTTCTCGCACGGATCTGGGAACCCAGTCACTTTGCCGCAGAGAGTCAAGGATCGCTCCTCTTACCCGCCAGGAAGCATAGGTCTGAAATTGCAGTCCCCGCTTGTAGTCGAATTTCTCGATGGCATCAATCAGTCCCATCACACCATTGCTGGCCAAGTCATCTTTGGATACATTTTTGGGCAGTCCCACTGCCAGACGGCTGGATACGTAATCTACAATATGGAGATAACTCTCAATCAGCTTTTTTTTGGCCTCAGGATCACCTTGCTCTTTCCATTGTTCCCATAGTCCATCTGTTTCTGACTGAGCAGCTTTATGCTCGTTCAACGGCTTTCACCCTTCCCAAAGTTTAGTCAGCGGGTACCATGCGGCGCAAGATTACGGACTTTCGCCGCAGCACTCGCTTATTCTTCTTTCAGGTGACGAACGGCCTTGGCCAATTCTTCAGGATCTTTCATAGAGACCAGTTTTGGAGGCTGCAGAGGTGTGAAACCACTCAAGTCCACACTTCCCGCTTCCGGCTTCGGTGTCAGCAGGTCCTTCAATTCCTGATCCTCTTCCGGCGTCTGAATATCAAGCTTGGCACCAAGTGCCTCACCGTTATCTTCAAATCCGGCTTCAAGGTCTGAAGATTCAGAGGATTTCCCAATAATAACACCCAATACCCATCTTAGAAGGAAAGCAAGCACAAACCAGATAATAAATCCATATATTCCCCGGATCAGGCTGGTTCCAACTAAATTATGTCCGTAGTTTGTAAGAAACGTAAATAGAAATCCAATCAACCCGAGACCTGTGCTTAATAATATTTTCTTGCTCATGGCTATATTTCCTTCGGGCCTTTTTGAACGCTGCGGATAAAGAGCACCCCGGTATTGCAGGCGATTTCTATCGTACGTCCATAATTGCCACCCGTGTCCTCCGCGATCAGCGGAATGTTCAATGCGTCCAATGCTAGTTTGCAGGATTCCACATTACGAGGCCCGATCCTCATGGTGTCACTCCCCCCGGCAAATGCGAACATCTGCGAGCCTCCGGCCATCTTGGCCACAATCCGGCTCCGGACCGCCCCTAGCGCCAGCAGGCGGGATAAAAGCTCAGGCACAGCGGTATCGGCAAACTTGGCAATATTCAGCTGTCCTTCCCGGGCAATATCTGACGAGGGCAGCATGACATGTGCCATGCCTGCAAGTCTTTTGCCGGGATCAAACAGTGTCAGGCCAACACAGGAACCAAGACCGGTCGTACGGATAAGACTGTCCTGGCTGCCTATGTTAAGATCCGCCATGCCTACTTTAATAATGCTCTGTTCTTCAATCATTATCAAACGGTACTCCTAATGCCTTGAATATTTTGGGGAATGATTCGGGATCGGGAATAAGGAAAAATTGCCCTTCAATCTCATTTTGGCCTTCCAGGAACGTCGTATCGATCAGCAGCGCATCATCACCCATCTGACCGAACTGCAGCAGCCCGTATCCAAGAATTGCCCCGGCCATATCCATAGCAAGCGCCGGTACTGTCGGATACATGGAGAGTGAGGTAAAGTCAGCCAGTGATGAAAGGTAGGAGCCGGCAAGGATATTGCCGATTTCGCTCAGTGCGGATAACTCCATTTCACTGAGCTCTTCACCGCCTGAAATCTCAATTCCGGCAATCCGGCTGAGCAGGTTGGTCGCAGCTTCCGGAGAAAGAATGAAGAACAGGTTGCCCGGAGCTTCACCTTCTACACGGAGGAATACAGCATACACCAATTCTTCAGCTCCGCCGACCTTATCGGTAATCTCCTCAAAACTGAGAAGCTGCACCTTGGGTACAGCCATATCAATCGGCTTATTAAGCAGCTGAGACAACGCGGTGGCGGCGTTACCGGCTCCAATATTCCCGACTTCTTTCAGCACATCCATTTTGAAATCCTTGAAGTTTTTGAATAGCTCCACTGGCTAGCCCTCCAGGCTTTCCAGTTGCACGATTTCGCCCTTGTTCAGCACTTCGGACAAGTTAAGCATAATCAGCAGACGGTCTTCTCCAATTTTGGCCACCCCGTCCAGATACTTCGCTTTGATTCCGCCTACGACATCCGGTGGTGTATCAATAATGTCACGGTTCAAATCAATAACATCATTCGCAGAATCGACGATGAAGCCTACTTCCATCTCATTCACATTCACAATAATGATCCGGGTCTGGTCTGTATGCTCTGCTTCCTCAATACTGAAACGGCCGCGCAGATCAATAACGGGGATGACTACACCGCGCAGATTGATTACACCTTTGATAAAAGAATAGGTCTTGGGCACGCGGGTAATGGGCATCATACGCTCAATGGTCTGGACCTTCTCCACTTCAATGCCGTATTCTTCAGTGCCAAGCTTAAATACTATGACTTTGATATCTTCAGCCATGGAATGAACCTCCCTGTTCTATCCTGATTATTTAATAAAAGCATTCGGATCGATAATAAGTGCAACTTGTCCATCACCAAGAATAGTGGCTCCGGAAATGCCTTGAACATCCGGCAGATACTTGCCCAGATTCTTGATGACAATCTCATTCTGCCCGATAAAGTCTTGAACCGCCAAGGCAACAAGACGCTCTCCCTTGCGTACAACCACAATCTCTGTTTCCTCTTCGGTGCTTTCATCATAGTCCGGAATAGAGAAGATCTTGCTCAGTGAAACGAGCGGAATATGGCTGCCCCGGAATTCCAGCATTCTGTTACCGTGAATGGTACGGATCTGAGACTGTTTGACAATCCCTGTCTCTACTATGGAAGAGAGCGGAATTGCATATTTCTCTGAACCCAGACGAACCAGCATGGCTGCGATAATCGACAGGGTCAGCGGGAGCTGAACGGAGAAGTTCGTCCCTTTACCCGGTGTAGAGTAAATGGTGACGTTGCCGCCCAGGGAGGAGATCTTTGCTTTGACTACATCCAGACCGACGCCGCGGCCCGATACGTCAGAGATTACCTCTGCCGTACTGAAGCCCGGTGCAAACAGAAGCTGATACGCTTCATCATCAGACATCGCATTGGCCTGCTCCTGGGTAATGGCGCCTTTCTTAACTGCAGACCCCAGAATCTTCTTCGGATAGATGCCTCTGCCGTCCTCTTCAATCTCGATGAAGACATGGTTGCCGCTATGGAAAGCCCGGAGGTGGACGGTCCCTGTCTCCGGCTTGCCGGCAGCGACACGGTCTGCTATGGACTCAACACCGTGGTCTACTGCATTACGCAGCAAATGCACAAGCGGATCACCAATCTCATCAATTACGGTACGGTCCAGCTCTGTTTCAGCACCGGTAACGATCAGATCAACTTTCTTGTCAAGCGATTTGGCGAGATCGCGCACCATCCGCGGGAACCGGTTAAATACGGTATCCACCGGCACCATGCGCAGCTTCATCACTATGTTCTGCAGATCCCCGCTGACCCGGCCCATATGTTCAACCGTTTCGGTAAGATCCCCGTTCTGCACTTCGGAAGCCAGCTGTTCCAGCCGAACGCGGTCAATGAGCAGCTCACTGAACAGATTCATGAGTACATCCAGACGCTCGATGTCCACACGGATCGTGCGGGAAGGAGAAGGCGCTCCGCCTGCTCTGGCCGGTGCTGTCTTATTCTCTTCCTTGCCATGTGCGGAAGCAGCCGGTGAAGCATTAGAGGCAGCCTGAGCAGCCTCCTGCACCGGAGCAGGGGCAGGCGCTTCTGCGGTAGCTGCAACACTTTCCTGTCCCATCTGGCGCAGGGATTCCTGATCAAGTGCTACGGCTGTAACCGTATCGATCTCCGACAAATTCAGGATCATCTTCTGAATTTCACTGGCATCCTTTTGGGTTATGTAGTAGAGGGAGAATCCGTAATCGAATTTCTCCTGCTCTATGTCCTGAACCGAAGGGAAAGACTTAACAACTTCTCCTGAACGCTCCAGAAGGTCGAAGACCATATATGCACGCACTGCCTTGAGCTGACAGTCCTTGCGGATGGCAACATCAACATACAGCACCTGATGGCCTTCCTGCAGAGACTGCTCCAGCACAGAGTACTGGAATTCATCCAGAAACACCTGGGCATCCGTGGCATTGCCGGCAGCAGCCGCAGTGACTTCAGCAGCAGCTCCGCCGGCAGCGGGAACTTCTCCCCGGACGATAGCCTGGAGAGAGGATACAATTGCCGATACATCAGCCTTCCCCTCTCCTCCGCCTGTGATGTCCTCCACCATGGATTCCAGAGCATCAATACTCTTGAACAGGGTGTCAAAAATGAAATCCTGCATCCGCAGTTTATTGTTACGCACCAGATCAAGCACATTCTCCATTTGGTGCGTAAGCGAAGCCAAATCCTCAAAACCCATCGTAGCCGCCATACCTTTCAAGGTATGGGCAGAGCGGAAAATCACCTGGACAATACTCAGATCTTCAGGATTTGCTTCCAGCCCCATCATGCTTTCGTTCAATGACTGCAGATGATCATTTGACTCATCAATAAACATGGATAAATATTGGTTCATGTCCACTAACGAGCACCTCCCCTTCGAGTTCGCTTTTCCTTTATTTAACGGCTTGCACCAGCCTTGGAGCAATTTCTTGCAAAGGCAGGATATGTTTCACGCACTGTAGCTCCACTGCAGACCGCGGCATTCCGTAAACGACACAGGTCTCTTCACTCTCGGCAAAGGTTGACGTCACACCCGAGTCATAGAGTGCCTTCATCATACGGGCCCCGTCGCTGCCCATCCCGGTCATAATGACCGCATGACGTTCAAGCGAGGTAAGCCGCAGTACCGATTCGAACAGCGTATCTACAGAAGGCCGATGTCCGTTGCGCGCTTCTTCCTTGGTAAGCTCAATCACATATTGGCCGCCGGCTGCCGGAGCAACCTTCAGATGATAACCGCCGGGAGCAATATACGCAGCTCCCTGCCGCAGAATCATGCCATGCTCCGCTTCAGCAACCTCCAGTGCGCTGAAGGTATTCAGCCGCTGGGCCAGCGATTTGGTGAAATTAGGCGGCATATGCTGAACAATGACAATCGGTGCCGGAAAATCACCGGGAATGTTCTCCAGGAACGCCTTCAGCGCCCGGGGACCGCCGGTAGAGCATCCTACAGCAACCAGCTTGCGCAGACCCCTGTTTCCGTTCACAGGGCCTGCATGCGCTACAGGAGGATCAATGAAGCCTCCTGCGGCCGTCTCAGCGGCAGCAGACCGCAGATCAGGCAATACTGCTCCCGCATCCCCTCGGGTCCGGCTTCTGAAGCGTTCGGAGGCAGGTGGTGGCACTGCCGGAGCCGGCTTGCCCAGCCGCTTCGTAACTTCACTGCCAGGGCCTTTCACTGGCGGATTCTTGTCTGCCGCCAGCTCCAGAGGTGCTTTCCCTTTTGGCTTCAGTGTACTCTGGACCGGCTTGCGCAGGGATTCCGTTTCTTTCTTCAGCGGCTCTGCCTTCCGTTTCACTGGTTCTATGACCGTTCGCGGAGCAGGAGGCGGCGCTGGCAGAACCGTCTGATCAGCAGGCGGCAGTTCAGGAGCCTTGTGAGCAGAAGCGCGTGCTTCACGCTGTTCGCGCGCCAGCATGGCTTCCTTCATCTGCTCACGGAGTGACTCCCCGACTGCGATAATATCCTGGGAGTTTGAAATGGACGGCTTTCGGATGAAATCGAAAGCCCCCCATTCCAGCGCCAGAATTGTTTCCTTCATCCCCTCTTCATTAATGCCTGACAGCATAATGACTGGAAGCGGCCGCTGGGCCATTATTATTTTCAGCGCCTCCAGACCATTCATTTCCGGCATTTCCACATCCATGGTTACCAGATCCGGCCGGAGCTCATTCACTTTCTCGATAGCTTCACGGCCGTTGGACGCCGTTGCTGTTACCTGAAAGTCAGGATCATTTTCAATTAAATCGGAAATGATTTTACGCATAAAAGCGGAATCATCAACGACCAAAACCTTGTATGGCCTCATAGCATTTCCACCTCTGTCCCTCAAATTCAGAACAATTATTTGTTTCGTTTCAACCACTTGCTGATAAATCCCTTGATGCCCTGTACTTTAGCGGTTTCTACTGAATCAACAGCCAGATAGCTCAGCGCAAGCCGGTGCACATCTTTAGCTGCTATACTGTTCGGAAAAGCCACTGAGAATGGAATTTGTTTCTTCACTGCCTGAACTACATGGGGATCACTGCTTATATAGCCCAAAAACGGGAGTTCGAGCTGCAGAAACCGGCTGGCGGCCATGCGGATTTTATCACTGGTCACTCTTGCTTCCCGTTCATCCCCCGCCTGATTGACAATCAGCCGGAATGAAACCTCAGGATGCGAATTATGAACAACTTTCATCAGCGCGTATGCATCCGTAATGGCGGTTGGCTCAGGCGTCGTGACAACCAGGCAGTCATCTGCAGAAGTGATAAACTTCATCGTTTCCTTCGACAATCCAGCCCCTGTGTCAAAGAGTATAAAGTCCATCGTGTCGGCAATTTGCGCAATCTGAGCGGTAAAGTAGTCCAGATCAGCTTCTGAGAGTGAGAACAGCTCATCCATACCGGAACCGCCTGCGATAAAAGGTAAAGAATCCGGACCCAACTGAATGATCTGTCCGATATCGGCTTCCCGCTTAAGCAGATGGTACAGATTGTATTTCGCTGACACGCCCATTAGCACGTCAATGTTAGCCATGCCGATATCGGCATCGAACAACAGAACTCTCCGCCCCAGGGATTTCAGTGCAAGTGCAAAGTTAAGGGTGAAATTCGACTTTCCGACTCCCCCCTTTCCGCTGCATACGGTAATGATCCGGGCAGAGACTCCGCTGCCGGTGAGCTGCCTGGAATCCTGGCTGGATACTAACCGTCTTAAAGCTTGCGCCTGATCCATCACTCGCCCCCTGTTCCCAGCAGCATTCCGGTAATCTGCTCTCTGGTAGCCATCAGAAGATCATCAGGAACATTCTGGCCATTCGTAATATAAGAGAGCTTTAGCGGAAAATCATTCAGAACATTGAAGAGCGGGCCATAGCTGCCTGTTTCATCCAGCTTCGTGAAAATAACCTTATCCAGCGGGTATCTGCCAAAGTGCTCAGCGATCTTTTTCATGTCGCGGCTTTTGGAGGTCAGGCTGAGCACCAGGAAGGTTTCGCTTTTGAGCTCCTTGGCAAGCAGACTCTGCAGTTCGGCCACCAGCATTTCATTGCGGTAGTTCCGGCCTGCAGTATCCATAAGTACCAGATCACAGCCCTCCAGGCGGAACATGGCTCTTTGCAGATCCCCGGGCGACTGGACAACCTCCAGCGGCATATTCAGAATGGATGCGTATGTTCTAAGCTGCTCGACTGCTGAAATCCGGTAGGTGTCCGAGGTAATCAGGCCCACTTTTCGGCCCTGCTTAAACAGCTGCTCCGCCGCCAGTTTGGCAATGGTCGTTGTCTTGCCTACACCTGTAGGTCCGGCAATGTATACGATCTTTGTATCCGGAGCAATTCCTTTGCCGATGCGTCCGGCCAGGAATTCACCGATCTGCTCTTCCAGCGCCTCGCCAAAGCGATCAGCACTCCAGCCGCTGCCTTCTCCCCGGTAGCGCTCCAGAACATTTCCAATCCATTCATCCACAAGTACAGCATCTGTTTCCTGATCAATCAGACGGCCTTTGAGCACTTCCAGCGCATCCGGCAATTCAGCTGCCCCGGAGGAATAACGCGCGATACGTTCCATCCAGTGCTTCATATCCCTGATTTCACGAAGGACATCGCTCTCTTGTGCAGGAACACCGCCAGGGGCAGGCTCTTCAGCGGCAAGTGAATCATAGATTGCCGAGAGAGCTCTACGGCTCTCCTCCGGAGTTGAAACCGGCTGCGGCACGTTGGCGGGTTCGACTGCCGTAATGTCCGGCTCATATGTCTTCGACAGTGCCGGGAGCACAGCAACCCCTCCGCCGCCCTGATCACCATGATCAGAAAGTGCAGCGGCAATCTCGGCAAATGATCGGGCTGATGTTGTTTCTTTCACCGGCCCAGCCTGAGGAGCAGATGCTGAAGCCGCCTTTTGGTAAGCTTGCGGAACAGCGCTTCGTGGTATATTCATCGGTTGAGCAGGTGCTTTCTCCGGCACGGCCGGCTTCTGCGTATTCTCAACGGCTGCCACGACTTCAATTTTCTTTTTGGTGAACATGCCCATAAATCCGCCGACTTTAACCTCTTTGGTGCTTAAAATGACGGCGTCGCTTCCAAGTTCGCTGCGGATGGAATGCATGGCGTCAGGCATCGTATCGACCACATAACGCTTCACTCTCATAAATTCACCACCCCAACGCTTTGAATTTCAATATTTGGCTCGAGCTCGCTGTAAGACAATACCGGGATATCCTGCATCGTCCGTTCAATCACCTGCCGCAAGTACATTCTAATGGTAGGAGATGTTAAGACGATCGGCTGCTGTCCGGATTGCAGGAGACGGTTGATCTGCTCCGTAAGCCGCTGATAGACGGTTTGAGTGGAAACAGGATCAAGTGCCAAATAGCTGCCTTGCTCTGTCTGCTGAACACTTTCGGTAATCTTCTTTTCAAGTGTGGGACCTACCGTAATTACACGCAATGTTTCACCCGATTGTGAGAATTGCTGTGTAATCTGCCTGGACAGGGACTGCCGGACATATTCCGTCAGAATATCAGGATCCTTGGTGTATGTGCCATAATCCGCCAGAGTCTCGAAGATCGTTACCAGATCCCGGATGGAAATCTTCTCACGGAGCAGCTTGCCAAGGACTTTCTGAATATCACCAACCGCCAGTATGGAAGGAATGAGTTCGTCCACCAGAACGGGATAGTTCTCTCTGAGATTATCGACCAGCTGTTTGGTCTCCTGGCGTCCCAGCAGCTCATGACCGTGACGTTTGATTAGCTCTGTCAAATGCGTGGCTACAACAGAAGGCGGATCCACTACGGTATAACCGGATAATTCCGCACGTTCTTTAACAGATTCATCAATCCATAATGCAGGTAATCCAAACGATGGTTCGATAGTCTCAATCCCGCTAATCGACTCGTCATCATAACCGGGACTCATGGCAAGATAGTGATTAAGTAATAATTCACCGCCGCCAACGTTATTTCCTTTAATTTTGATGACATATTCATTCGGTTTTAGTTGAATATTGTCGCGAATACGAATAACCGGCACGACTAGACCCATCTCAAGCGCACATTGCCGTCGAATCATGATGATACGGTCTAGCAGATCGCCGCCCTGTCCCGTATCCGCCAAAGGGATCAGGCCATAGCCAAATTCGAACTCGATCGGGTCAACCGTCAGCAGATTAATGACACTTTCGGGACTGCGCACTTCTTCAATCTGCTTCTCCTCTACCAGCTGTTCATCGGCAATCTGCTGCCTGCTGGCCTTCTGCCCCATGCTGTAGGCCGCATAAGCCATCAGACCCGCCAGAGGCAATGTAGACATCACCGTGATCGGGGTGAAGAAACCCAGAAAAGCAATGGTCACTGCTACAATATATAGAAGCTTCGGATAAGACAGCAATTGTCCAGTCAGATCCTCAGCCAGATTGCCTTCCGAAGCCGCCCGGGTTACGATCAGACCGGAAGCGGTGGAAATAAGCAGTGCCGGAATCTGGCTGACCAGGCCATCCCCGATCGTTAGTATGGAGTAGGTTGAAAGTGCATCCTGGAAGGACATTCCGTGAATTGTCATCCCGATAATAAAGCCGCCGATCAGATTGATCAGCAGGATGATAATACTGGCAATGGCGTCACCTTTAACGAATTTACTCGCACCATCCATGGCTCCGAAGAAATCCGCTTCGCGCTCAACATTACGCCGGCGTTCACGCGCCTGCTGCTCATTGATCATCCCTGCATTCAAATCCGCATCGATACTCATCTGTTTACCAGGCATCGCATCCAGTGTAAAGCGTGCCCCCACCTCTGCAACGCGCTCAGAGCCTTTGGTGATAACAATGAACTGCACAACAACCAGAATCAGGAAGACGATGAAACCTATAGCGATTTGTCCCCCTGCAATCCAGCTTCCGAATGTAGCTACCACCTCACCTGCATGACCATCACCAAGAATCAGTTTGGTGGTGGAGATATTCAAGGCTAACCGGAACAGTGTAGTGATCAAGAGTAATGAAGGGAAAATCGAGAACTGCAGCGGATCCTTCGTATTCATTGCGACCAATATAATGGTCAGGGCTATTGAGATATTGACAATTAACAGTACATCCAGAAGCCAGACAGGGATGGGCAGAATCATCATAAGCACAATGCCGATAACGCCCAGTAGAACTGTTAGATCTCTAGCTTTCAATGTCCTTAACCTCCCCCGGCTTATCTCCTCTTACCTTTAAGCTTGTATACATAGGCCAGCACTTCGGCAACAGCCTGGAACAAATCGGCCGGAACCACATCACCGATTTCCGCTCTCTGGAATAGCGCCCGTGCCAGCGGCTTATTCTCCATAGTCACAACACCATGCTCCTTGGCCAGCTCCCTGATACGGAGCGCCACATAATCCTGGCCCTTGGCTATAATCTGCGGAGCCTCCATTTTGGAACCGTCATACTTCAGGGCAACCGCAAAGTGGGTCGGGTTTGTGATGATAACATCGGCCTTAGGGACCTCCTGCATCATCCGCTGCATCGCCATTCTGCGCTGGCGTTCCCTGATTTTACCTTTAATGATGGGGTCGCCCTCCATCTTTTTGTACTCGTCCTTAATATCCTGCTTGGACATTTTCAGACTTTTCTCATGCTCGTATTTCTGATAGATATAGTCCAGAACGGCCATGATAAAAAGAGCCGCCGCAATCTTGATGCCCAGGCTCATGGTCAGCTTCGCAGCGAAGCCGAACACACTTTCAGCACTAACACGTGCGAGGGAAGCGAAGCTCTCCTTCTCCCCCCAGAGCGTGCTGTAGACCAGATAGGCTATCAGCACCAGCTTGAAGATCGACTTGAGGAACTCAACAAACGAACGCATGGAGAAAATATTCTTGAAGCCTTTGATCGGATTGATCTTCTCGAACTTAGGTGTAATCCCTGCACCGCTAGCCATAAAACCCACCTGCGCGAAGTTGGCCACAAGCGCCAGAAGGAAGGTGATGCCCAGCAGGGGAGCCAGCAGAATCAGAATCTGCAGCCCGTACTGGTTGAACAGCTTGGAGATATTCTCCGCTGTTACTTCCATCATCATCCGGTTCTGAAACACATCTGTGAACAGCTTGACAAAGCGTTCTTTCATGAAACCGCCGAAAATGCTCAGCGACAACAATGCCGAGAACAGCACCACTGCGCCAGACATCTCCGCGCTCTTGGCAACCTGCCCTTTCTTGCGGGCGTCCTGCCGTTTCTTCGGGGTGGCCTTCTCAGTCTTATCTCCCCCGAACAGCTGAAGATTTAATTTATATCGTTTTGGCTTAGCCATGACACTCTCTCCTTACCGTTACCTAAGGACTCTTCCCCACGAGGCCAAGTAAGTTATGCATGGACTCAAACATAATGTCGAAGAGATTCTGGAACAGCACAGCCAGCCCCGGCATCAGTATAAGAAGCAGCGCCAGACCTACAATGATTTTGAGCGGAACCCCGATGACGAACACATTATATTGCGGAGCGGTTCTCGCCAGAAAGGCCAGACCCACATCCGTTAAGAATAATGCGGTAACCAGCGGCGCCGACATTTGAAAGGCCAGCATGAAGGATTGTGCGAAGGTGCGTATCAGGAATTCCGACAAGCTTCCGTCGATCATTTTGAGGAACAGGTCATTGTCGATCGGCACCCATTTATAACTGTAAACAATGGCATCCAGCAAATAGTGATGTCCGTTCATCGCCAGAAACAGCAGCAGCGCAATCATATACTTGAAGTTACCGATGATAGGAGCAGATGCACCAGTCATCGGGTCAATTACATTGGCGATACCAAACCCGATCTGAATATCGATAAAAGAACCCGCCGTCTGAATCGTCATAAACATCAGATACGCGACAAATCCAAGCAGCAGTCCGATTAAAGCTTCTCTGACGATCAGCAGAATAAAATTGAGATCCTGCGGAACGGTGACGTTCATCCCGCCTGAACTGAAGATAACCATGGAAACAAAAAAAGACAAACCAATTTTGAATGTTGTCGGCACACTTTGCGAAGAAAAGACAGGGACGACAACAAAAAAGGCTGTAATTCGACAAAAAATCAGCAGAAAGACAGGAAAACTTTGCAGCAGGGTCTCTATATTCATAATCTCAACCGATATACATATAGAGGCTGCCCAAAATTTGACTGGTGAAATCCACCAGCTTCGTTATAATCCACGGACCGAATAGCAGTAATGCGAGCAGTACGGCAACGATTTTGGGAACAAACGCCAGGGTTTGCTCCTGAATCTGGGTTGTGGCTTGAAATATACTGACGATCAGTCCTACCACCAGACCAAGAATCAGCATGGGTGCGCTGGTTTCCAGCACCAAATATACGGCTTGGCCGGCTAGACCGATAATAAACTCCGCATTCATCCCTTACGCCTCCTCTTAAGGGTCAGGTGTTAAAACTTAGCAGCAGTGATTTGACTACTAGGTACCAGCCGTCCACTAGCACAAAGAGCATAATTTTGAAAGGCAAGGATATCATGACCGGCGGCAGCATCATCATCCCCATGGCCATTAGCGTGCTGGATACTACGATATCAATAATGAGAAAGGGTATAAAAATCATAAAGCCCATCATAAATGCTTTTTTCATCTCACCAATCGCAAACGCCGGTACCATAACTGTCAAAGGGATATCATTGTAGCTGGCCGGTTTGACCGTTGCATTGTTGCCGGTATAGTTCATGAACAGCAGCAGGTCCTTGGTATTGGTCTGCTTGAACATAAATTCCTTCAGCGGTTCCTGCGCTTTATTGAGCGCCTCGCTCTGGGTCAGCGTGCCTTTCATATACGGCTGTAAGGCCGTTTCATTCACTGTTGCCAGTGTCGGTGACATAATGAACAGGGTCAGGAACAAAGCCAGTCCCACAAGCACCTGGTTTGGGGGCATTTGCTGCGTACCGAGCGAAGTTCTTACGAACCCCAGTACGATCACTATCCGGGTAAAGCTCGTCATTAACACCAGAAATGAAGGAGCTATGCTCAGAACCGTTACCAGCAGCAGTATGGAAATTGAACTCGTGCCACCGCTTGCAGTATCGTTATCACCGACCTGAATACTAATGTTGGGAATAGGATCCGCGTGAACCGGATGCAGAAGAACAATACTGAATATACCTAGAAGCAGTAACGAAAGAATCAGCTTTTTTTTCATAAATCCCTCGACTCATTCTTAAGGTCTTCATCCCGCAGCAGCTCTTCGAGCTTCTCTTTACGCTCAGGCGCAAGCGCAAGCTTGGACTGCAGCGTCTCATAGAAAGACGAAGTCTCATTAAGTTCAATTTCCTGGGACGGGACTTCACCGCGCAGCTTGGATTTGATTTTGGCGATAAGCGGTGTAATAAAATTGTCAGTTCCTGACGTTTGATCTTCGAATGCGGAAATGATTAAAGCAACTTCTGCCGGATCGGTGATTTTATCCATCATGGATATATTCTCACCCACTCCGATCAGATAGAGGCTGCCGCCGAGTTCGATGATCTGAATCGACTTATTCGGACCGAGCCCCATCGCACCAAGTGTACGGATGGAACGGCCGCTCATCATTGTCTGATTGCGGCGTCCCAGAAAACGGATCAGCAGCACGATAAGAATGACAATTACTGCAAGAACAAATACAACTTTGAGCAAATTCAGCAGGGCATTACTACCGTCTCCGAGCGTTCCGGAATTGGCTAACATACCTGATTCCTACACACCCAACGTTTTGTTGATAGCTTCAATTACACGGTCAGCCTGGAAAGGCTTAACGATAAAGTCCTTCGCTCCGGCTTGAATTGCATCAATGACCATAGCCTGCTGACCCATGGCTGAACACATGATGACTTTGGCATTGGCATCTACTTTTTTGATTTCTTTTAGGGCGGCGATTCCGTCCATTTCAGGCATGGTGATATCCATCGTGATCAGATCCGGACGCAGTTCCTTAAATTTCTCTATAGCCTGTGAACCGTCCTGGGCTTCACCCACTACCTCAAATCCGTTCTTCGACAAAATGTCCCGGATCATCATTCTCATAAATGCTGCATCGTCCACGATTAGAATTCGGTTAGCCATTTTTACAAAATCCTCCCTAAGTATGCTTATTGTAATTTTTGTATACGGTCCCACTGGCTGACGATATCCGTAACGCGGACACCGAAGTTTTCGTCTATAACTACGACTTCCCCTTTGGCAATGAGCTTGTTGTTAACCAGAATGTCAACAGGCTCGCCCGCCAGTTTGTCCAGTTCGATTATCGAACCTTGCGACATTTCCAGAATATCTTTGATCTGCTTCTGGGTCCTTCCTAATTCTACGGTCACTCTCAGTGGTATGTCCATCAATAAATTTAAATTATTTTCGTCAATATTGCCAAAAGCCCCTGCACTGAGGTTGGCAAATTGTACCGGCTGCACATTCACATTGCGATTAGGTGCAGAATTCTGCGGCGGCGCCTGCGGATATGGCATTCCTTGAGGCGGCATTCCGTAAGGCGGCATACCCGGCATTCCATAGGCTGGCATACCGGCCGGAGGATAATAATAGCCACCTTCAGGCATTCCCGGATATGGCGGCATCCCCTGCGGCGGATATTGAGGAGGGATCCCTCCAGGGTCAGGTGCCGGCATCTGCTGCTGTACCGGAGGTGCTGCCGGAGCAGGTTCTGGTACGGCGGCGGGTTTGGGAGGTGTTGCGGTCGACGTAACGGCCGCTTCCTGGTCAGCCTGGCTGACATCGCCCAATAGCATGGTCACCATGTCTTTGGCGAAAGGCACAGGCAGCAGCTGCATAATCGTGGAATCGATCAAATCGCCGATCTTCAGCCGGAACGAAATCTGGATTAATGTTTCATCATCCGGCAGGCTTCCAACCCCTTCTCCACTGGACATATTTAGAATATCGATGCCCGGAGGAGAAATATTGACGAATCTGTTAAATATAGTCGACATGGAAGTAGCGGATGAGCCCATCATCTGATTCATGGCTTCCTGCACGGCGCTGATATGAATTTCATTCAATTCCTCGTCTTTGGGTTCTCCTTCACCGCCAAGCATTAAATCGGCAATGACCTGTGCATCCCTGATCTTGATGACCAGTGAATTGATCCCCTGGAAACCGTCCACATACTGTACATGAACTGCGACATGAGGTTTAGGGAATGCTTCCTCGAACTCAC
Organism: Paenibacillus sp. FSL R10-2771; assembly: GCF_038000205.1. Lineage (NCBI taxonomy): Bacteria > Bacillati > Bacillota > Bacilli > Caryophanales > Paenibacillaceae > Paenibacillus > Paenibacillus sp. FSL R10-2771. The sequence goes on along the minus strand of NZ_JBBOBM010000001.1, from coordinate 2,587,412 downwards.
TGCGGGTAATAATCGATACCTTAGGAGTCGTGATATCAACCTTTTTGCCGAGCAGAGTGGACAGCGCAGTCGCTGCACTGCCGAATGTGATATTACCGATCTCTCCCAGCGCATCCTGTTCAAAAGGTGTTAAATAATCATCCACTGTCTTCGGCGAGGGAGCCAGGTTACCTTCCGCAGACTGTCTAAGAAGAGCATCTATCTCTTCTTGGGACAAATAATCTTTACTCGTCAAACTCTTCAACCCCTTCGCTGACAATCTCGTCTATTTGCACAGCCACACGTTCTTTGATTATCCCAGGACTTCCGATGAATTTCAGCTTGTCCCCTACCTTGATTGACAGTCCGGAATCCACAGTCTTGTTAAGAGAAATCACGTCGCCGACACTGAGCCCGAGAAATTCAGCAATAGATAACCTCGATTCACCCAGCTCTGCTACTATCGGAAGCTGAGCCCGGTGAACTCTTGCCCGGATGGCTTCAAGCTCTATCTCATCCCGCACCTTCTTCTCGGATACAAACCACTGGTGAACAGACAGCCTCGACATAATCGGCTCAAGAACAACGTGAGGGATACAGAGGTTGATCATCCCGGTGGTATCTCCAATTTTGGTGCTGAGGGAGATAAGGGCAATCGTTTCATTTGGCGATACAATTTGCATAAACTGCGGATTCGTTTCCAGTGCTTCCATCCGTGGATGGATGTCCAGAACTGTCTTCCAGGCTTCCTGCAGACTTTCGAAACATCTGCTGAAAATTCTCTCCATAATTGTCGTTTCGATTTCAGTCAGGGCGTTAATCTTCGAAGGTGCTGTACCAAATCCGCCAAGCAGTCTGTCCAGCATGGCAAAGGCAATATTCGGATGCACCTCCATAACCATTCGGCCCTCTAAAGGTTCGGCTTCAAAAATATTCAGTATCGTCATTTTGGGTATAGAGCGGATAAACTCATCATAAGGGAGCTGCTCTACTTGAACGACACTGATTTGTACAAAAGTGCGCAATTGGGCCGAAAAGTACGTTGTAAGGTAGCGGGCAAAGTTATCATGGATCCGGGTAAGACTGCGGATATGATCTTTGGAGAAGCGTACGGCCCGTTTGAAATCGTAAGAGCGGATTTTTTTCTGGGTTTCTTCTTTTTTTAGTTCATCGGCATCCATTTCACCGGATGAGAGTGCAGCGAGCAGAGCATCAATTTCATTTTGTGATAGTACATCAACCAATTTCAATCACCCCCCCATCAAAGAATTATCCCGCCAGCAGTTACATTGGTGCCAAGATGAATTTGGTGAATTCGATCTGGGTAATCGTGCCTTCAGTCAAATTCTTATTGATTATGTTCACCAGTTTGCTGCTGAATTGATCTTTGCCGCTGGCCCCGTTTAAATCCTCAGGCCGGGCATCGGCAATCGCTTTGATAATAAGCGGTGCAATTTTAATAGCTTTTATCTTTTCGAATTCTTCCTTGGACTTCGCTGAATCTAGCTGAAACGCGATGTCAACTGAAAGGATATAATCGGGATCGGCAAGATTAGTTTTGATATCAGTGATCTCCGCCGTCAAGGCGACGATTTCATCCGCGCTTAGTCTCTTGGCTTCCACGTTCTGGACAGCCTGATTTACATCATTCGCATCACTGGGGAAAAACCTGTCCATTAGTAAAAATGCGGCTACTACAATGAGCGTAATCGCCAGTAAAATCGTAATGAGCCATGGCATCATCTTCTTCATGAAAGCTCCTCCATCGATTGGACTTTAATGGTGGCAGCATGTGTGCCTATGTCCCTGTTGTATTCCTTGATCTTCTCAATGACTTCATCAGCCTTTTCAAGCACAATCAGCCTTTTGCCGGTTACGAGCGTGATATACGTATCCGGGGATTCTTCAACCATTTCAACCAGCAGGGCATTTAACCACATCGCCGCCCCATTCAATCTTGTTACCGAAATCATAACAGGCCTCCTAACAAAATAGGGGGAGGAGTCCCCCCCACGACTATAATAACAATACCGCCTCAGGCGGAAAGTTACTATTATACAGCAAGTTTATGACTAACCCTCATATTCTCAAAAACTTAACGCTTGAGGTTAACAACTTCCTGGAGTACTTCATCTGAAGTTGTAATAATACGTGAGTTCGCCTGGAAACCACGTTGTGACACGATCATCTCCGTGAACTCGTTCGTCAGATCGACGTTAGACATTTCCAGCTGGCCGGCAACAATTGAGCCTGTTCCTACTTCAGCATTGTTGGCAGTAGTCGGTTCCAGCGCTCCCTCTGCGTTGGCATTCAACGTCATCCGGTACAGATTGCCGCCGATTTTCTCAAGACCTTGCGGGTTGCTAACTTTGGCAACACCGATCACTAAATCTGAATTTATTGTTCCGTCCTCCAACGTTTGCAAAATCGTACCATCATTGGAGATGGAGAATGCGGTAGCACCTTCATCTAATTGAATAGCTTCTCCACCTGAACTAAGCACATGCATTCCATCCGAGGTCACAAGATTCCGGTTAGAATCCACATGAAAGTCGCCAGCACGTGTCAGAAATGGTGTCTCCTGATCATCAGTCAGACCCACTAGGAAGAATCCATCCCCATCAATCCGCAGATCCGTAGGGTTATTAGTAGTCATGGCACTGCCCGCCAAATGCATCGTGTCCACAGAACCAATGCTTACCCCTAGCCCGATCTGTTTGGCATTAACCCCGCCTTGTCCGCCTTCAACAGGTGCCGTAACACCGGATACCGTTTGGCTCATGATGTCCTTGAACATTACGCGGCCTGATTTGAAGCCGATGGTGTTGACGTTGGCAATATTGTTACCGATAACGTCCAGCTTAGTCTGGAACCCGCGCATACCTGATACTCCTGAATACATAGATCTTAACATTATTTGTCGTCCTCCCGGATTTAGAGTCTTTGCAGACTCTTAAAATTAGAATGATGGAAATTGGAGTGATGCCCGCGTCAGTCGGTCGGCGGACATTCCGGCTCTCCAGTTAGGACCAGCCGGTTCATGAAATAATTACTGCACTGTCAATCTGCGTAAATACATTATCTTTCATAGACTTCCCATCCATAGCTGTAACTACGGTACGGTTCGCAACACTTACGATTAACGCCATATCTTTCATCAGGATCAGCGATTCTTTGCTGCCCTTGGCTGCTGCCTTGTCTACCGCAGACGAGATTTGGTCCAATTGGCGGCTGCCAAGCTCAATCCCCCGCTGTTCAAGCCGCTTTGCCGCATGATTGCTGAACTTCAGTATATTCTTCTGCAGCACGCTCTCAAATGAAGCTTCAGAGCTTACAGAGCTCTTGGCTGACTGCTGACGTTGCAGCGTTGAAGGGTGTACACTCGCCGGATACAGCTGGCCTATTGTCAGTCTGTCGCTCATGTGGTCGCCCCGCTCTCCCCGCCGCCCGTTGAAGTATCACCGCCCGCTGCCGGTTCAGCAGAGGGATTCTGAATTTGTGTGATATCTGATAAGGCGATCCGCTCACTGCCTACAACCGCGTACTGTACACCGCTGCTCACAACAATGGATGCTACATTGCCTGATTTCGGTAATTTGGTTTGGGCATCCATCCAAGTGACATCTTTGCCGATCAGACCGGATACAGAACCTAGTGACTGATTCAGTGCCGTAAGCTGGGTGGAAATGTTCATTAGCTGTTCGACAGATGAGAACTGGGCCATCTGGGCGATAAATTCCTTATCCTCCATCGGCTGCATCGGGTCCTGATTCTGCAGCTGGGTAATCAATATTTTAAGAAATTGATCCTTGCCCAGTGTCGAGCTGCCTGTTGTCTTGGTAGTTGAATTATCCGAAACGTAATTCCATGAGTTACTGCCGGAAACGGGATTCGTTGTTGCCATTTCATTTCACCTCGCTTGTCCAGTTATTATACTTTGGCCGAAAAACTGCCGTTCTGATTATTATCTTGCTGCGTTGCCGAGACCCAATCTTTCCATTCTCCATTAAGCTCTGCGGCTAGTACCGCATCTGCTGATTCTTCCTGGCGCTCTCTAGAGCGTCTGCCCTGCTGTTGTCCGCCAGCTCCCGTCTGTTGACCCTGCTGTCCGGTCCATTGTGACTGAGCCGATGGGTTGTTCTGGGTTACCTCAAGCCTTTCTACCTGAAGGCCTTGGGACTGTAAAGCTAAACGAAGCTGGTTCATCTGCTGCTCAAGAATATCCTTCGTCCCGCTATGCTGGGTCAGGAATTGGGCAACCAGATTACCATTTTGCATCGATATTTTCACATCGACTTGTCCAAGATTCTCCGGGAATAAGGTGATTGTAGCCTCAGCTACTCCGCCCTTTTTGACGATCTCCAATTTACCGCTGATAAAAGTGTTCATTTCCTGAGCGAATTGCTGAACCGGCACTGGAGAGGATGGTGCTTTCAGTGGTGCGGAAATTCCGTTACTGATTGACAACTGGCCTGCTGTAACGATTTCAGGTTCGCCAGCTGATGTTTTGACGGCAGGCAAAGCTTCCTCGGCAGTTGCCGTCTCCTTCACTGGAGCTATACCAGTGGCAGGAACCTGAGGGCTCTCTTCTGCAGTTACGGTTGTACCGTTTACTGCTGCTGGTACTGGAGCAGATTCCGTCTTAACTGCGGCATCTAAAAATGTACGGATGTTTGAAACTACTCTTCTACTATCATCAACATTCTGTTTGGTTTCTGTTCCGGATGCCTGCTTAAGCGATGATGACGAAACCTCTGTTGTACTTACTGTCTTAAGCTTCGGTTTGTTATCGGCAGGCACGCTTTCAGCCAGAATAGCCGAGAATTGATTCAACAGTGCAGCACCTTTGGCTACTGTTTCTTCACTTCCGCTTACAGCTGCATCCTGAACCAGTTGGACCAGGCTGTTCAGCTCATCCTGGACTGCAAAGCGCAGGGTTTCCGGGTTCTGGGCAAGAGGCGACAGACCTGTTGATGCTACTGCTCCAGTGTCTGATGCATCTGTCTGTTCAGCCGGAGTATTACCGGATAAGAGCGCCGACACTTGAAGAATCCACCCTTGAAGAGCAGCAAGCAGTGCGGGATCAGCCTCCAGACTTGCATCCAGATTCTCCATGTCCTGAGTTAGACCTTCCAGAAGTTCTGATTTCTTGGCGTCCGTACTGGCGGACTCTTCACCCTTGGTCTGTACCGCGTTCAGAAGACCCTGCAGCAAGGAAGCCAGATTGCCTAATACAGGTGCTTCCGTCCCTTTAGCAGTAGTGCCTCCCATGCTTTGTACAAGCGTCTGGGCAAAAGGTGTAGCCGTACTGGCAGTTCCACTGGTACCCGTTGACGTTCCACCGGCAGCAGCCAGGTTACCTGCACTTAATGATTGTACGATTAAACTCATCTTTTTCACCTCCCTTCAAGTGTTATTTACCGCCCATCAGCCGGTTTACAATTTTGGCTGTCTGTGCGCTGTCATTCTTGGTCATCTCCCCCAGGATAGAGGAGCGGACAGTATCACTGACTGTATTCAGTATGGTGATGACCTTATCCGGGCTAATGCTGTACATTGAACCCAGCAGTGTAGCCGCGTCAGCAGCAGGCATTGAGGTAAAAGTCTGGCTGAGCTTCTCCTGATCAAGATTGGCTGAGGCTGCAGCCTTGGTTGTACCGGCTTCATCCTGTTTCAGTCTCGATTGAAGGGCTGCAATAGCCATATCGGTTGAATTCGTTGTTTCTTTTAGCTTTATAGATACATCCGCAGCTTTTTTCGGGTCCATTTTTTCCAAGATGGCCGTTTTGCTGGCATTGCTCATCACACTGAAGATTTGGACCATTTCATCTGTGGTCAAGTTCTCCATAATCGGTGCAGCTTTGGAGGCCTTCATTCCCGCATACAGCTTGGCCAGATCCGTAACCTGCTTGAGATATGGATCTTCCTCTTCCTCCGTTGCTGCAACTGCCGCCGCTTCTTCCTTCATCCCGTCAATCTGCTTCTGAAGCGCCTCAGCTTTGTTAGCCTCGGACGCCTTGTCTTCTTCTGCCTGTTTCAGCTGCGCTGCCTGCGCGTTAAGCTGAGACTTCAGCTCTTTAATTGTGCTCTCCGAACTCGCAGCCTGCTCTTTACTTTCAGCTTGCGGATCATCTGCGGTTTCTCCGGCGGTATCTGAATCCGGATCCGGGGCAGGTTCTGGCACCCATTTCTCCACCACAGGAATCTTGTTCGCAATCTCAAGGACATTATTCCGGATGTCCATATTAAATAGGGTCAACAGTACTCCAAGCAGTACAAGCGTGAAGATGATCGGAATCATCAAGAATAAAAAACGCTCGAATTTACCTGCCGACCCTTCATCTTCAAGTTCCATTTGATTATTTGCCACTAGCGGAAACCTCCCGGGTTAGAGGGATTTCATCGCGAAGCGGACGGTAGCCATCTCATCCAGTTCGTTTTGTTCCCGTAAACTCATATTCTGCAGAAATGCTGTTTGTGCTTTGTCTTTGGCCTTGAGCCATACCTTCTCATCCAGAACCTTGGTACTGAGATGATCCTGCTTGCTCTGAACCTCTATATGCGCCCGGCTGATATCGGAATGCTTGCGGGCAATGCACTTATCCAGATAATCCACATAATCCTGCATTTCGCGAAGCTTAGCCATAGGTGTCTTTTGCTCAGCTGCACTCTGTAAAGACGACATTACCGCATTGCGCTGTATAATTAATTCATCAAGGCTTTTTTCCTGTGCCTGCAGTTCTCCGAGCGCGCTTGAGAGCATCCACTCTGCCTGTGTTTTTTCGTTACCCTTCAAGTCCACCACTTTTTGAAAAGTATAATGGAATCTCATGATCAATCAACTCCTCGAGAACTGTGAAATTAAAGACTGCTGCACATCGCTAAGGGTTACCTTCTCATTCACTTTTTGCTTGGTGAAATCCCAGATGCTGTCGATGTAATGCATCGATTCATCAATTTGGGCGTTCGAGCCTCTTTGGTAAGCTCCGATATTGATCAGATCCTCGGAATCCTTATAGACTGCCATAAGGCGCTTTACATTCTCTGCTGCAGCAATCTGCTCTTCCGGTGCTATATCCTTCATCACACGGCTGATGCTGGAGAGAACATCGATTGCCGGGAAATGTCCTTTATTCGCGATATTCCGGTTCAGGACAATATGTCCATCCAGGATACCGCGCACAGCATCGGCGATCGGCTCGTTCATATCGTCACCGTCAACCAGCACTGTATAAAATGCGGTGATGGACCCTGTGGGGCCAGTTCCGGCCCGCTCCAGCAGTTTAGGAAGACTGGCAAACACCGACGGGGTGTACCCTCTCATTGCAGGAGGTTCACCTACCGCCAGCCCAACCTCGCGCTGAGCCATGGCATAACGGGTAACCGAGTCCATCATCAGCATGACATTCAGTCCGCGGTCTCGGAAATATTCGGCGATTGTAGTGGCAATCAAGGCACCTTTGATCCGGATCAGCGCCGGCTGATCCGAAGTAGCCACGATAACCACCGAACGCTGCAGCCCTTCCGGCCCCAGGTCGCGCTCAATGAAATCAAGCACTTCTCTGCCCCGCTCACCGATAAGGGCAATAACATTCACATCTGCCGAAGTGTTACGGGCGATCATTCCCATCAGTGTACTTTTGCCGACACCAGAGCCTGCAAAAATGCCGACCCGCTGTCCTTTACCGATGGTGAGAAGTCCGTCAATCGCTCTGACCCCGATGCTGATAGGTTCAGCTACTCGCGGACGGTTAAGCGGGTTGGAAGGAATGTTGAAGGTCGAGCTGTGCGGCATTCGGGCAGGAATGAGTGAGCCGTCAAGCGGCTGGCCCAAACCGTCAAGCACCTTGCCCAGCAGCTCCGAGCCTACCTGTACACTCAGCGGCTTGCCTGTGCCGACAACATCACAGCCAGGCCCGATGGCCTGCAGTTCTCCAAGCGGCATCAGCAGCACCTTGTTGTCACGAAATCCGACGACCTCTGCCTGAAGCGGCTTAGTTCCTTTGGCGGGATAAATAAAGCACACATCACCGATGCTGGCATCCGGGCCTTCCGACTCCACCATCAGTCCGATGACCTGGGTAACCTTGCCGTTAATCCGGACCGGGTCAAAATTACGCAGCTGTTCTTTGTATCTTCCGCTGTCAAGCATCGTCTTCCCCATTTCTGTGTTCACCTACGTCCAGGGCGATTCGCAGCAGTTCTTTTTTGATCTCAGCCAGCTGGGTATCCACACGTGCGTCGATGCTGCCAAAGGAGGAGCGGATGACACAGCCCTGATCCTTAACCGTTGAATCCGGAAGAATCTGCAGCTCAGCCTGTGAGTCCACGGCGAGTGAAAGCTCTTCTCGCGCTGCGTTGACAAACGCGAACTGTGCCGGAGAGACACATAAGGAAATCAACCCCTGCTCGCGCTTGCGGGCCAGATTCTTGCGGATCAGCTCCATTGCAAATTGCGGTTCCACGGTCAGCTGCTTGTCCACTATTTTCTCGGCAATATCGCAGCTCAACTCTACCAGAAAAGGTTCAGCTTCCTGAATAATCACATCTCTTGCCCGGTACGCTTCCTGAAGTACAGTTCTTGCTTCCTCCATCATCTCGGCAAGCCGCTGGGACATCTCCTGCTCCGCATGGGCGAGACCTTCCTGGTAGCCTTGCTGAAACCCTTCGGACTTGACGGCTTCCACAAGATGCTCGTCCTGCTCCCTGCGCTGCCGCCACCATTCTTCAGCTTCATTCCGTGCTGATTCCATAATATTCTCAGCTTCCTGAGATGCACTGCGGACCTGCCCTTCAGCAAACTCCTGGGCATCTTTCAGCATTTGCTTGCGTGCCTGCTCTGCCGCTTCCCTGGCGGGATCCTGATAGTGGACTTCGCCAGGAGCCTCCTCGGCAACAGGATCTTCGGTAAGTCCTGCATGATGTCTGGCCTGCTCCAGCCGCTTCAGCACATCTACCGGAACATATTGAGAATGTTTGATCAGCTTAGACAATAATGTCATCTCCTCCGCCACGGGCGATGATAATTTCACCAGACTCTTCGAGTCTGCGGATCGTGCCTACGATGCGGGTCTGTGCTTCTTCCACATCACGCAGCCGCACAGGACCCATGTATTCCATTTCTTCGCGGAAGGTTTCGGCCATACGCTTGGACATATTGCGGAAAATAACATCCCGCACTTCCTCGCTGGCCACCTTGAGCGCGAGCTGCAAATCTGCATTGTCGATATCTTTGATGATGCGCTGGATTGAACGGTTGTCCACATTGACGATATCCTCGAAGACGAACATCCGCTTCTTGATTTCTTCCGCCAACTCCGGATCCTGTATTTCCAGCGAGTCGAGAATGGTACGTTCCGTACCACGGTCAACACCGTTCAGAATCTGTACAATCGATTCAATACCGCCCGCATTTGTGTAATCCTGGGTAACTGTAGCCGACAGCTTCTGTTCCAGAACCCGTTCAATCTGGGTGACCACCTCAGGAGAAGTGCTGTCCATAATCGCTATTCTCCGGGCAACCTCGGCCTGCTTCTCCTGAGGCAGGGAAGACAGGATAGAGGCAGCTTGTTCAAACTGCAAATAAGAGAGTACTAGTGCAATAGTCTGGACATTTTCGTTCTGGATAAAGTTGAGAATCTGGTTCGGGTCTGCTTTGCGCGCAAAATCGAACGGTCTTACCTGCAGCGTCGCCGTCAGTCGGTTAATAACTTCAAGCGCTTTGGCTGAACCCAGTGCTTTCTCGAGTATCTCCTTGGCATAGTTAATACCGCCTTGAGAGATATATTCTTGAGCAAGACAGATTTGATGGAATTCTGACATGATCGACTCTTTCTCCACGCTGTCCACCTTGCGGACATTCGCAATTTCCAGAGTCAGCTGCTCGATTTCCTCATCTCTTAAATGTTTAAAAATTTGTGCCGATACTTCAGGCCCTAGTGTGATAAGCAGGATCGCCGCCTTTTGACGGCCGCTAAGTCCCTGCTGGCTAGCTTTTGCCATTCCTTCACCTCTGTTCTTCAGCAAGCCATGTACGCAGCAGGTTTACGAATTCATCCGGCTTTTTCTTCGCCAGACTTTCCAGCTGCTTGCGGACCTGACTTTCATTCGTCACGCTCTCCATATTAATAGAAGGAAACTCGGTAGGAACCTGCAGCGGAATATCATCTTCCGCTTCTTCCTCCTGCTTATTCTTGCGGCTGCGGTAGATGAGGTAACCGCCGCCCGCACCGACCAGCAATGCGGCTCCGCCAATTGCCCAGATCATCCAGTTAGCCAGTCCGCCGGATGCTGCATCCGCCGCCGTACTGCCAAATTGTTGCGAGAACACCGAAACTTTTTTGGTTAAATCGGCGTCTGTATAAGTAATACCTGAATCTGCCAACGAAGCACGGACAATATTGACCAGAATATTCTGGATCGCCGCTGAAGTTGTATCATCCAAAGTTGTTTGCCCATTAGGTGGTTCAACTGCTACATTAATGGTTAAATCTTTAACAGTATATGGGCTTGCAATAATATCTTTGGTGATTCGATTCACTTCATAGTTCCTGGTCTCCGACGATTCCTCAGAAGAAGAAGTACCCGAGTCAGTCCCCGAAGGATATCCAGAGACATCTTCCGACCCTGTACCAGCAACCCCACCGGATGTATTCCCTTGACCCGAATAAGTATTGCTGATAATTTGCGAACTGATCTCAATCCCTTTCATATTCTCCGCATCTACCGGCAGTACGATTTCTTCCTGACGGTTTTCCTTATCGAAATTGAGCTTGGAGAACACCAGAACATCCACTTTATCGGGACCCGTGAGCGTACTCAGGAATTGCTTGACATCTTTCTTGACATCATCTTCGAATTTCTTCTGCAAAGCGAAGTTCTCTTCAACCTGGCTGGACACGCCAGCTTGTCCGCCTTTGGATGTCGGCATCAATTCGACTTCATTATTAGTAATCGTAATGTTGTCAACCGGCAAATTCGGCACAGCGGTCTTTACGAGATTGAAGTACCCGTCGATATTATCCTGTGTAGGCCTAAATCCGGGATTGAAGCTAAGCACCACGGAAGCCAACGCTTTCTCCTGATCCTCCTGAGAGGCAAACACAGTTTCCTTCGGCAGGGTAATCAGAACCTTGACATCTTTAATCCCCTGCATTCTTCTCATCAGCTGCTCAACTTCGCCGTTAAGGGCATTATTATACTTCACGTTGAATTCACTGTCTGTAGTCCCAATCATCGAAGAAGATTCATCAAATACTTTGTACCCGATCGAACCTTCCTGTACGATCCCCTGCGAGCCAATGGCTATCTTGATGCGCGCGGCGTCAGTACTGGGTACTGATATACTCTTTCCATCCGGACTTAAACGGTAAGGAATCCCCGAAGTATCCAAATAAGTCATAACTCCCGCGGAATCGGTACTGTCCAGATCCTGAAAAGCAACTTCATATTCTGTCTTTGATAATTGCATGGTCAAAACTACGATTATTATTATGATGATAAACAGAGTGGAGAAAAACAATATTTTCTGTTTACCGCTGAATCTGTTCCAATACAGGGTGATCTTCTCCCGGTACTGGGCCAATCTTTCATTCACAGTGTCACCCCATCCGAAACGTAGCTAGGATCATTTAGATTTGAGTTCTCATAATTTCCTGATAGGCTTCAATTACTTTGTTCCGGACTTGTGTAGTCAACTGCAAACTCAGCAATGCCTGTTGGGACGAAATCATAGCTTCATCAATGTTGACTTCTCCCAAAACAAATTTGTTACTCATGTCTTTAGCCTGCTGCTCCTGGTCCGCCACCTGATTAAGGGCATTCTCCAGGTATGAACCAAAGCTTTGTCCCGTTTCGGAGACGGCTGAAGCCTCTGATGCTACGGGTTTCATAGCCAGCGGCTGTACAGCCTGAGTTCCAATCAATAAGTTCTGTATCAATTATTCTCCTCCTAATCAATTCAATTAACGGCCGATTTCGAGCGCCTTACCCACCATCGCTTTGGACGCATTAAGCATCGTTACATTCGCTTCATAAGAACGTGAGGCAGACAGCATGTCCACCATTTCCTTCGTAAGATCCACATTCGGCATGTACACATATCCGTCAACATCAGCATCCGGATGACTTGGATTGTATACGGGCTTCAGCGGTGAAGTATCCTCAATAATCGACTTCACTTTAACACCTTCGCTGCCGCCGCTCATTTTTGAATCTAGTATGTTAGAGAAGCTATCAGCCTGGGCTGTTTCCAGCACTACAAGCTTACGGCGGTAAGGTACGGCTTTGCCGTCAACCACGGAAGCCCTGGTTGTCTCGGCATTTGCGATATTGGAGGAGATCACATCCATCCGCAGGCGCTGGGCAGTCAATGCCGAGGCGCTTATTCCAAAGCTGCTACCAAAGTTCATTATTTATTACCCTCCCTGCACAACTGTACGCATCATAGTAATCTGACTGTTCAACTGTTCAACGTAAGAGTTATACCTCAGCTGGTTCTCGGCGCTCAGTGCCTGTTCGCGGTCCATATCCACATTATTGCCGTTGTTGTTCATAGAAGTAGTCTCATCTGTGCTGACAACAGCAGTTGGCACGCCGGTTACTGTTCCAAATTGGAAATGCCGGGAGTCTGATACTTTCGCACTCAGCGTAGGTTTCACACCGCTCTCCTGTTGTCTCAGGAAACTTTCAAAACTGACATCAGAGCGTTTGAAATTCGGCGTATCAACATTTGCAACGTTATTAGCCAGAACACTTTGTCGTTTGGTGGCGGCATCTAGGCCTCCCTGTAATCTTTGAAAACTGACACTGTTCAGCAAACCCATGGTAATCCCCCTTCCAAACCTATCATAATGAAAAGAATTCCACAACTTCCCCCGAATTCCTGCTTACTTTCGACAAAAAAAGCTAAAATTTTCATTAATTTGTCGAGTGCAGGTCGAACGCTGTCGATGGATGATTCTTATGTCAATCTCACATACATTGATTCTCTTAGAATTTGTATATTATTACAATAAGAAATAAGCCCTATCTTTTCTGAAAAGAGAGGGCTTAAAGCATGTTTTTACAATTTTCTACCTTTTTTATTCCAAATAATTCTTTTAATTACTATTATTTAACTCTTCATGCACGTTTTTCGAATTAAATTTGCATAGCTATAATTCTTAATACCTAATTTAGCGGGATATCGCACTGTCGCTTTAAAGGATATATTGGCTTAAATCGCGATCCTGGGCGATTCCTGCCAGTTTTTCGCGAACATACTCCGGAGTAATGACCATTGTCTCCAGTGTCAGCTCCGGCGCTTCGAAGGATAGGTCCTCCAGCAGCTTCTCCAGAATCGTATGCAGGCGACGGGCCCCGATATTCTCCATATTCTGATTCACGGAAGCGGCGATTTTGGCAATTTCCTGAATCGCTTCCTTCTGGAACTGAATTTCGATGTTCTCGGTCTGCAGCAGATGAACATATTGCTTCGTCAGCGCGTTCTCCGGTTCGGTCAGAATAGAGACAAAATCCTCAAGAGTAAGACTACTCAGCTCCACACGGATCGGGAAACGTCCCTGAAGCTCAGGAATTAGGTCCGAAGGCTTGGCAATATGAAAAGCTCCGGCAGCGATGAATAATACGTAATCCGTCTTCACAGGCCCGTATTTGGTCATCACAGTGGAACCTTCAACGATAGGCAGGATATCGCGCTGCACCCCTTCACGGGATACATCCGGACCGGAGCCTTTACCCTGGCTGGCCACCTTATCAATCTCATCGATAAAAATAATACCGGACTGCTCTGCGCGGGCTACCGACTCCTGAATCATATCATCCGTATCAATCAGCTTGGCAGCCTCATCCTGAATCAGCACCTTACGGGCTTCACGGATCGGCAGCTTGCGCTTCTTCGTACGCTTAGGCAGCAGGCTGCCGAACATTTCCTGCATGTTCATGCCCATCTGGTCATTTCCTTGGCCGGCAAACATATCCATCATCGAAGGAGTGGTGTCTTCCACATCGATTTCAATGATATCGTCCTCAAGCTGACCCGCCAGCAGCTTGAACTTAATGCCTCTGCGCCGCTCGCTCAGACTACCGTCCTCCGGCTCTTCTTTGGCTTCCTCCCCACCGCCGTTATTGCCGCCAAAAATCATCTCGAACGGATTGCGCTGCGTTTTGCCCTTCGAGATCGAAGGAACCAGTATTGCTACAATGCGGTCGTTCGCCAGTTCTTCAGCACGGTCCTTGACCTTCTCGGTGCGTTCCAGCTTCACCATACGGATTGAGGTCTCTACCAGGTCACGGACCATCGATTCCACATCACGGCCTACGTAGCCGACTTCGGTAAATTTAGTGGCTTCCACTTTGATGAACGGTGCATTGACCAGCTTGGCCAGACGCCGTGCGATCTCCGTTTTGCCGACACCTGTAGGACCAATCATGAGAATATTCTTAGGAACAACCTCATCCCGGAGCTCTTCGGATAAAAGGCTGCGCCGATACCGGTTGCGGAGAGCAACGGCCACCGATTTCTTAGCCTGTTTCTGACCTACGATATATTTATCCAGCTCTGCTACGATCTGGCGGGGTGTAAGCGATTGATTCACCATTGTGACTTCCTCCCTCTTTCTATGGCACCATGCCTATAATTGTTCGACAATAATATTGGAGTTGGTATACACACAGATCTCGGAAGCGATCTGCAGAGCTTCTCTGGCAATATCCGCTGCGCCCAGGTGCGATGCATGACGTTTGAGCGCGCGACCGGAAGCCAGCGCAAAGTTACCGCCGGAGCCAATTGCCAACACGTCATCATCGGGTTCAATAATTTCGCCGTTACCGGAAATAAGCAGCATGCCTTCCTTGTCCATCACGATCATGAGCGCTTCCAGCTTGCGCAGGATACGATCCTGGCGCCAGTCCTTGGCCAGTTCTACTGCAGCCCGCTGCAGATTGCCGTGATGCTCTTCCAGCTTACCCTCAAACTTCTCAAACAAAGTAATCGCATCCGCTACGGAGCCCGCAAAACCGGCAATTACTTGTCCTCTGTACAGGCGGCGGACCTTCTTGGCCGTCGTCTTCATAATGACACTCTCTCCGAATGTAACCTGACCATCGCCGGCAATCGCGGCATGGCCGTCATGTCTTACCGCACAAATCGTAGTCGCATGAAAGCTGGGTAACATAATGGGCACCCTCCTAAATTTTTGTGAGCGTTAGCATCCCGAAACAGCTTGGAAGAAACCTGATCCGGAAGCATACACTTAGTGTTATGGCATAAGCTTCCGGACCAGCTTCGGACAAACCGTCCCGGAAGCTTGCGTTTAAGTTTTATTGTGCCGGACTTTCCGCTTCGGTAAGCTGAGGTTCTACGACCTCCGGCTCAGTATAGGCCAGGCCTTTGTCTGCAGCATAGGCAGCAAGACTGTCCAGCGCACGGTAAGCCAGGCGTTCGTTTTTCTCTTTTTTACTGCGGAATCTCGTTTCAAGCTTTGGCAGCAAGCCAAAGTTGGCGTTCATCGGCTGGAAATGCTCGGGATCTGCGGAAGTAATGTAGGCCGGCATGCTGCCCAGCACAGTATCCTGCGGGAAGACCAGACCGTCCTCACCGAGTGCCGCTCTGGCAGCATTCATACCGGCGATCATACCTGAAGCCGCAGACTCCACATAACCTTCAACCCCTGTCATCTGGCCGGCAAAGAACAGTCTTTCCCGTCCCTTCATTTGATAGGTAGGATGCAGAAGCTTGGGAGAATTGATAAATGTATTGCGGTGCATGACACCATAACGGACATACTCTGCGTTCTCAAGCCCGGGGATAAGTGAAAACACGCGTTTTTGTTCGCCCCACTTCAAATGGGTCTGGAAGCCAACCAGGTTATAAAGCGTTCCCGCTGCATTATCCTGACGAAGTTGCACAACCGCGTAAGGAAGCTTCCCTGTATGAGGATTCATCAGACCTACGGGCTTCATCGGCCCGAAGAGCGCTGTCTGCTTGCCGCGCTTCATCATAATCTCGATCGGCATACAGCCTTCGAAGTAAATCTCTTTCTCAAAATCTTTGAGTGCGGCAGTCTCAGCCGAGATCAGTGCATCATAAAAAACATCGAATTCCTCTTCCGTCATCGGACAGTTCAGGTATGCAGCTTCACCTTTGTCGTATCGGGAGGCCAAATACACCTTGCTCATATCAATGGTGTCCTTCTCGACAATCGGGGCAGCCGCATCATAGAAGTAGAAATACTCCTCGCCAAGCAGCCCTTTAATCTCAGCGGAGAGTGCCGGAGAGGTCAGCGGGCCTGTCGCAATGACAACAATCCCTTCCTCCGGTATATGCGCAAGTTCTTCATTTATGACTTCTACCAGAGGGTGATTATGCAGCATTGATGTAATCTCACCGGAGAATCCATCGCGGTCTACGGCAAGTGCGCCTCCGGCCGGAACCGCATGCCGGTCGGCTGCCCCTAGTACCAGCGAGTCCAAACGGCGCATTTCCTCCTTGAGCACACCTACCGCATTGCCAAGGCCGTTGGCCCGCAGAGAGTTACTGCAGACCAGTTCGGCGAACTGGTCCGTATGATGCGCCGGTGTCTTCACAACCGGACGCATCTCATATAATCTGACCGGAACCCCGCGCGAGGCAATCTGCCAGGCGGCTTCACTGCCGGCAAGTCCGGCTCCAATCACAGTTACTTTAGCTATATCAGTCAATTTCCTTTCCTCCTGTAACACAATTATTCTGCCAGCTCTTCGTTGTCCAGCACTGCCTCGGTATGATCACAAGAAGTGCATTGCAGCTTAGTTCCCTGTTTGTTGCGCTTCTCTACCATCCAGGAGCCGCAGACAGGACATGGTTTAACCGACGGTCTATCCCAGGATACAAAGTCACAGCCCGGATACTGATCGCAGCCGTAGAAGACACGGCCTTTCTTGCTGCGGCGCTCAACAACCTTACCCTCATGACATTTCGGACAGCTTACTCCGATATCCTTGATGATCGGCTTCGTATTACGGCAGTCCGGGAATCCGGAGCAGGCCAGGAATTTACCGAAACGGCCCAGCTTGTAGACCATCGGCTTCCCGCATTTCTCGCATAGCTCATCGGAAACTTCATCTTCAATCTCAATTTCCTTCATTTCTTCTTCGGCGTAGAGGAGACGTTTCTCAAAAGATTCATAGAACTGGGCCAGCACTTTCACCCAGTCCTCAGCACCTTCCTCCACATGGTCAAGATCCCCTTCCATATGGGCTGTGAATTCCACATCCAGAATTTCCGGGAAGAACTCTTCCATTTGCTCTATGATCAGCTCACCGAGTTCGGTCGGCATGAACTTCTTCTCTTCAATCGCTACATATCCGCGCTTCTGGATCGTCTCCAGTGTTGGCGCATACGTACTCGGACGGCCGATCCCCAGTTCTTCCAGCGTTTTGACCAGACGCGCTTCCGTATATCTTGGAGGCGGCTGAGTGAAATGCTGCTTCGGCTCGATATCATGCTTGGTTAAGTCATCGCCGGCCTTAAGCGGCGGCAGATACTTCTCCTCATCCGTTGTGCCGTCATCATTGCCTTCTACGTATACCTTCATGAAGCCCGGGAAAGAAACCTTGGACCCGACGGCTCTGAAAATCGCAGTGCCTGCTGTAATATCCACAGACAGCGTATCAAGCAGGGCTGAAGACATTTGACTGGAAACAAAACGCTCCCAAACCAGTTTATACAGGCGGAACTGGTCACGGCTCAGGAATTCTTTGACCATGTCAGGCTCACGGAGCGCCGAGGTAGGACGGATCGCTTCATGCGCATCCTGGGCTCCCGCAGCTTTCTTGGAATACTGGCGCGGTGTCTCGGGAACGAACTTCTCACCGTATTTGGAGAGGATCAGCTCCTTAGCTTCTTCCTGGGCCGTAGCAGACAGACGGGTGGAATCCGTACGCATATAGGTAATTAAACCGACAGTGCCTTCCTTGCCCAGCTCAACCCCCTCATAGAGCTGCTGAGCAACAGACATGGTCTTGGATGCGCGGAAGCCCAGCTTACGCGCAGCTTCCTGCTGCAGTGAGCTTGTTGTAAACGGAGCGGAAGGATGCCGTTGTCTTTCTTTCTCTTTTACCTCTTTAACCTGGAAGGCGGAATTCTTAATAGCATCCAATACTTCCTGTACATCGCTCTCCTGGCCCAGCTCTTTTTTGTCGCCATTGAGCTTGTGGAACTTGGCTTCGAACAGGGAATCGCGGATGCCCAGCTTCGCAGTAATACTCCAGTATTCTGTGGGAACAAAAGCAGAGATTTCGTTCTCGCGGTCCATAATAATCTTCACAGCTACCGATTGTACCCGTCCTGCGGACAGGCCTTTTTTGACTTTCTTCCATAATAGGGGGCTAATCTTGTATCCGACGAGCCGGTCCAGAATACGGCGGGCCTGCTGGGCATTCACAAGATCCATGTTAATTTTGCGCGGAGTCTTGAAAGCATCCTTCACTGCCTGCTTCGTAATCTCATTAAAGACAACCCGGCATTCCTGTGTGTTGTCCAAATCCAGCGCATGCGCCAAATGCCAGGCAATAGCTTCACCTTCGCGGTCCGGGTCAGCTGCGAGATAGACTTTTTTCACTTTTTTGCTGGCATCCTTGAGTTCCTTCAAGATAGAGCCTTTGCCGCGGATCGTTATATATTTGGGGTTGAAATCATTCTCCACTTCCACACCAATCTGACTTTTCGGCAAATCTCTGATATGTCCCATTGATGCCTTTACAATATATTTACTGCCCAGATATTTACCAATCGTTTTTGCTTTTGCCGGTGACTCTACAATAACCAACGCATCTGCCATAGGTTTTCCTCCCAAAAGTTTGTAAGCATATATCCTCCTGAACCTGCCCTCAGGCCCGGCGGAAATCAAGAGTCTATGCTTAACACGGTTACTTCTATATTAAATTACCTTATAAATTGCACCCGGCAATTGTGTTACCGCTTTTTTTATGATTAAAGATAACAGAACTGAATGCAAATGTCCAAAATCCCACCTCGTGGACGCCAGGAGCTCATCGAGTGTAAAGGGGCCTTGATGCAGTATATGGTAAAGGTGTAACTCCTCACTTGTCAATTTCTTTTCGATTAACCCGTCTCCGGCGGAAGGCCCGGAACCGCTTGCCGGAGTCCCTGAAGTACCCTTTCCAGGCAGATAAGCTAAGTATTCTTCCACGATATCCGCGGAGCTTGTTACCACCTTCGCACCTTGTTTAATCAGCTCTAATGCGCCTCTGCTCTTGGGCGAGGTGAGCGGACCCGGGACAGCAAACACATCCCTTCCTGCTTCTAGCGCAGCGTCGGCGGTAATCAGGGAACCGCTTCGGCTGTCTGCTTCGACCACCACCGTGCCGAGCGACAGTCCGGCGATAATCCGGTTGCGCTGCGGAAATAACCCGGGATGGCTCGGGGTGCCCAGCGGATATTCGCTAAGCACAAGCCCGACACGTGAAATCTGCTGCTCCAGCTCACGGTTCTCAGGCGGATAGACCTTATCCAGCCCCGTTGCGACCACCGCAATGGTACTTCCGGCTCCCGTCAATGCAGCTTCGTGACAGACACTGTCAATCCCTCTCGCCAGGCCGCTTATAACCGTGAGACCGGCCGCACTGAGCTGTTCAGCCAGCATTTCACCAATCTTGCGTCCATAGGCAGTAGGCACACGGGTACCAACCATAGCTACAGAAGGACGGGAAGCCAGCTCCAGACGGCCGCGATAATACAAAACCCAAGGCGGCTGAGGGGTTTCCTTTAACTGGACAGGGTACCCTTCATCCAGCAAAGTCACCATCGAAACCCCGCTTGCTTCCATTAAAGAGCGGCGCTGCAGAATCCATTCTTCATTAAAGACAGCGTTAAGTCTGGCCGAAATTTTGCCGCTGATTCCGGCCCGCTCCCAATCTGTAACGGAACAGGACAAAGCTTCATTCGTTAAAAGGCCCGCCTGGCGTATTCTGTCCATACTTTTCCATCCAATGCCTTCTACTTCATTCAAACCGAACAGCAGATCCCGCGTTTCCATATGCACTCTCTCCTATACGGAAGGGCCAGCCTTCCTTAATGATTACATAAACTGCCGAAAAAAGACAAAAAAAAGCAACCCTTCACCCCGGTACTCCGGGACAAAAGGTTGCTTACCTTTAAAATGATTATACATGAATCAGCGGTAAAAGCAGTGATCTTTCTGTGATTCTGCAGACTGAGCTCTAGTGGGTGGTGAAAGCATTCAGAATGCCGCGTTCCTCAAGCACACTGACGAGCGTAGAGCCCATCTCCGCAGGCGTTGGCGCGACCTTGATCCCGCAGGACTCCAGCACAGCGATCTTCTCGCTGGCCGTTCCTTTGCCGCCTGAAATAATCGCCCCGGCATGGCCCATCCGTTTGCCGGGAGGCGCAGTAACGCCCCCGATAAAGCCGACTACAGGCTTTGTCATATTCTCTTTAATCCACTGAGCCGCTTCTTCCTCTGCCGTCCCGCCGATCTCTCCGATCATGATGACTGCTTTGGTGCCCGGGTCATCATTAAACAGCTTCAGAATATCAATGAACTCCGATCCCTTGACCGGATCCCCGCCGATACCTACAGCCGAAGACTGGCCGATACCACGCTCCGTCAGCTGATGTACAGCTTCATAGGTTAATGTTCCGCTCCGCGAGACAACCCCTACATAACCAGGCATATGAATATAACCCGGCATAATCCCGATTTTACATTCTCCTGGCGTGATAACCCCCGGACAGTTGGGACCAATCAATACAGTAGAACGGCCCTCCATATATCTTGATACTTTAACCATATCCAACACAGGAATGCCTTCTGTGATACAAATGACAAGTTCCATTTCAGCATCCACAGCTTCCATTATGGAATCAGCCGCGAAGGCAGGCGGTACATAGATCACACTGGCGGTTGCACCTGTAGCTGCTTTGGCGGCAACGACCGTATCAAATACCGGGAGACTGGCTTCCGTGCCATTGTCAAGCGTGATCTGAACAAAGGTTCCTCCCTTGCCCGGGGTTACCCCGCCTACCATCTGGGTGCCGTAATCCAGTGCCCCTTTAGTATGAAATAAGCCCGTAGCGCCCGTAATTCCCTGTGTGATGACTTTCGTATGTTTATCTACAAGAATGCTCATGCGTCAGGTCACATCCTCACTTTTATTGTCGAATATTACACCAGAGCAACAATTTTACGGGCACCGTCAGCCATGGAATCGGCAGCAACTATATTCAGTCCCGACCCGGCGAGAATTTCTTTGCCCAGTGCTACATTCGTGCCTTCAAGACGTACAACCAGCGGCTTCGTTAACCCGAGCTGTCTTGCTGCCTCAACTACACCGGTAGCAATGACATCACAGCGCATGATTCCGCCGAAAATATTAACGAAAATCCCGCTTACCTTATCATCCGAGAGGATGATCTTGAAAGCTTCGGTTACCTTCTCTGTGGTTGCGCCGCCCCCTACATCCAGGAAGTTGGCCGGTTCTCCGCCGTAATATTTAATAATATCCATGGTAGCCATCGCGAGCCCCGCACCATTCACCATACAGCCGATGTTGCCGTCAAGCGCAATATAGCTAAGATCGTATCTGGAAGCTTCAATCTCTTTGGCATCCTCTTCGTCCAGGTCACGGAGCTCCAGAATATCCTTATGCCGGAACAGCGCGTTGGAATCGAAATTCAGCTTAGCATCGAGCGCCATCACATTTCCGTCAGCCGTTACAACCAGCGGATTAATCTCCGCGATGGAGCAATCTTTATCCACAAAAGCCAGATATAGCGCTTGCATGAACTTGACAGCTTTATTTACCAGCTCTGAAGGTATGGCTATGCTGTAAGCCAGTTTACGCGCCTGGAAGGTCTGTAGTCCCACTGCAGGATCAATGATTTCCTTGAAAATCTTCTCCGGATGTGTGGCCGCCACCTCTTCGATCTCTGTACCGCCTTCCTCGGAAGCCATCATGACTACCCGCCCGGAACCACGGTCTACAACCAGTCCGATATAATACTCTTTAACAATCTGGCAGCCCTCTTCAATCAGCAGCCGCTTCACTACCTTGCCTTCGGGTCCCGTCTGGTGGGTGACCAGCGTCTTGCCGAGGATTTCAGCCGCATAGGCACGAACCTCATCACTGTTCTTCGCCACCTTGACGCCGCCGGCTTTACCGCGTCCGCCTGCATGAATCTGGGCTTTGACTACAACTACCGGTGTACTCAGCGCTGCGGCAGCTTCCACTGCTTCCTCCACTGTATAAGCTACTTTTCCGTTCGGTACGGCTACACCGTACTTCTTAAGTACTTCTTTTCCCTGATACTCGTGGATATTCATACCGGAAGCCTCCTAAAGTTTTGCGGTGGCCGTGTAGCAGGCAGCCTGCAGCCATTCCGCATTCCGTTTTGATTGTCCAAAGCCGGGTCCAGACCGGTGAAAACTGGCAATATCCCGGCACATGCAGAAAACCGCCGCCTGAATACTAAATCCGTAAACGGTACAGTTTTCTGCTAGTGGCATATAGAACATATTACAGAGTGATATCTATAATTACCTATATGCCAGAATGTGAAACCCAGAATATTGTAACATGTTTTATAAGCGCTTTCCTTAAAAACTTTCACTATTTATACATACATTTTCGCTCGATTTCATGCCGGAATGCGAACGATTGCATTGACTTTGTGCTGATAGACTATTTCGAATTGCTAATATTGCTCTCATGAACACGGGCGAGCAGGTCTTTGAACTGGCCAAGCAGTCCAACAAACTCCTCGGGGGAGAGCATGGTGCCTTCGGCCATTTTACCGGGAATGCACATCGCATCCTGCTGTAGTGCCAAACCTTGTGCGGTTAATGAAATTAACACCTTCCGCTCGTCCTGCAAGGAACGTTCGCGCAGAATCAGGCCTGCAGCCTGCAGTCTCTTGAGCAGCGGAGTCAGCGTACCGGAGTCCAGGAACAGAGCTTCACCAAGCTCCTTGACCGTACATTGCCGTCTCTCCCAGAGGACAAGCATAACCAGGTACTGCGAATACGTTAATCCGATCTTGTCCAGGTGAGGCTGGTACAGCTTCGTAAATTCACGCGAACAGGCATAAATCGTAAAGCAGAGCTGATTCTCAAGCATTAGCTCCGGAGGGGTCATAGTTTCTTCTTGCATATCTTCTTCACCTGCCTTTGTGACATTAGTTTATCACAATTCATTCATAATATCATGTTAATAGCGGAAAATAGATTGACTTTTATTTTAATTGTGTTAAATTAAGTTGTGTACAATACATTATGAAAACGAACGGGAGCGATTTATAATGATGACTATTCAACAGAAAATGTATGAAACTACAGTAAAAGCGGTTGGCGGAAGACAAGGATATATTGAATCTGAAAGTCCTAAGCTGAACCTTACCATCAGCACACCACGCGAAATGGGCGGCGCCGGCGGTGAAGGCACTAACCCTGAGCAGCTGTTCGCAGCAGGCTATTCCGCATGTTTCGACAGTGCACTGAATATGGTTGCCCGTATGGGTAAAATAAAGATTGAGGGCAGTGAAGTAACAGCAACCGTAAGCTTCGGTAAAGTTGAAGACGGCGGATTCGGCATTGCCGTGAAGATGGATGTTCTGGTCAAAGGCGTAGATCACGACACTGCAGTACAGCTGGTAGAAGCAGCTCACGGCGCATGCCCTTACTCCCGCGCTACCCGCGGCAATATAGAAGTTGAACTGAATGTGCTGTAAGACATACTGCTGCTCAGTATAATTACAAGACCGGGTATACATGTTCTATCCCCAGCCTGCCCTTTATATAGCCATACTTTCTTTAAAGTAAACGCCCTGTCCGGCGGCCCCGGGCAGGGTGTTTGCCGTTGATCGGCAAACTTTATGCTTTGGGTCCCGTGTTAATCTATCCATTTGTCTTCGAGTATTCTATCTAACCCGCACTACAATTAACTTTCAAAAGAGTTAATGATGTGCGTTTCCCGGCGGAAACTCAGCACGACTCTTGGGTGACTACCAGCTGATGGAGTGAAATTCCTTTATATATGCAGATACGGCAGATTTGTATGTCAAACAGACTCAGAATCCTTTAGATAACCAGTTCCCGATCATTTCAGGCTTGAATGAACAAGATAACGCTCACTTAGTATTCCTCCTCTGCCGTCACCTGGCGGTCCAGATTACGGTACTGGACAGCTTCGGCAAGATGCGCAGAACCAATCTCCTCTGCCCCTTCCAGATCGGCGATGGTGCGGGCCAGCTTAATGATCCGGTCATGCGCCCGCATGCTGAGGCCTAGACTCTCCAGAATATGGTTCAGCAGCATACTCTCTTCATGCCTTAGATCTGCGTAACGGCGTAACGCCGCTCCGGAAAGCTCACTGTTCCAGGAGATCGGCAGGTGCCGGTAACGCTTAGCTTGAATAGCCTGAGCCCGCAGAACGTCCTCACGCATCCGCGCTGTAGACAACGCCGGCACATTCCGGTCCCATTCTTTCGGGCGGGGGACATCAACCTGCATGTCCATCCGGTCCAGCAGCGGTCCTGAGATTTTGGCCCGGTACTGGGCGATTCGGGCCGGACTGCAGGTACACCGCTGCTGTGAGCTGCCGTTCCCGAGAAACCCGCACATGCAGGGGTTCATGGAGCAGGCGAGCAGAAACTGGGCGGGAAATGTGAACGACGCTCTGGCCCGGCTGATGGTCACTACCCCGTCCTCCGAGCACCTCAAGCACCGTACGGGAGAATTCAGGCAGCTCGTCCAGAAACAGAATTCCGCGGTGTGCCAGACTGACTTCTCCCGGCTTCGGTATTCCCCCTCCGCCAATCAGTCCGGCAGCCGAAATCGTGTGATGCGGGGAACGAAAGGGGCGGAGGCGCATCAGGCCCCATTTGCTGTCCCTCAGCTTACCGGCGGCACTGAATATCTTCATCACCTCCAGCGATTCATCATCGCTCAGGTCAGGGAGAATGCCGGGAAGGCGTTTAATCAGCATCGTTTTGCCTGTCCCCGGAGGGCCGATCAAGATAATATTATGCATTCCGGCAGCGGCAATAGTGAGCGCGCGCTTCACGTGATTCTGTCCAATTACATCGCTGTAATCCTCCTTCATCAGATGATCCTCCCGGCTCGGCGCAAGAACCTTGTTCCCTACCGGCTGATATCTCAGATGGTCCAGCGTCAGCACCTGAACTGGCGGGCGGTTCCTCGGGGACGGCTCATTGCTAACCGATACCGGAAACGGCAGCTCTGTCTGCGGCATGGGTAGTTCCTGAACTTCCGAATCCGGCACTTCTGTAGGTAATCGCGGCTCCAGTCCTGGAGCTGGCTCTACCGCAAATGGAGAAGCCTGAACACCGGCAGCTGACGGTGACAACTCGCGCAAATGTCCGGCTGTATATACACGGATTCCCGTTATCAGCGCTGCTTCGGCCGCATTTCCCGGTGGTACGAGGACTGCCTGAAACCCTGCCCGGCGCGCTGCCTCTACCATAGATAACACCCCATTCACCGGACGCAGACTGCCGTCCAGCGCCAATTCTCCGATGAGCAGCATTTTCCCGGCATCCGGCATAATAAGCTGGCCGCTTGTTGTCAGAATCCCCAGGGCGATGGCCAGATCGAACGCCGATCCCTCCTTGCGCAGATCTGCAGGTGCCAGATTGATCGTAACGCGCTGCTGAGGATAGCTGTAGCCGCAGTTTTTAACCGCAGCCCGGACTCTCTCTACCGCTTCCCTCACAGCAGAATCCGGCAATCCGATGATTATCGTCTGCGGCAGCCCGTTCGCCAGATCAATTTCCACGCCGATCATTACGCCTTCAATACCGTACAAACATGCACTATGCATCTTTCCGTACACAAAAAAAACACCTCTCCTCCTGAAATACGCCCGGAACGGGCGTTTATTTCCAAGAAAAAGGGTGCTTCCTCTTTTTTCCGTTAGCTTTATTATGTTGAGTATACCTATTGCCCCTTCTATCATGCAAGGACTATTTCGCACAAGCCGCTGCACAAATCCCAATTCCCATCCGTCTTGCATAATTGTGCATCTATGACTAGAGAATCAATTTGTTCAGCCTTCCTCACTGGCCACAACGGCATCCCTGATCTGTTCAAAGGACAGCGGCGCATAATTCCAGTGCTCTACACAAATGTTAAAATGGCTGTTGCCTTCATATTTCTGTCCATGAATATGGCCATGCACATTTACGTAAGGCATATGCTTGTTCATATACATAGGTTCATGGGAGAGCATAAAAAACTCTTTATAAATGATCGGGTATTCACTGACCTCGTCAAGTCCGGCTTCCAGCCACCAATTACGCCCGCGTCCGCGGTCATGATTACCGAGAATCAGGATTTTGTAGCCGTTCAGCGCAGAAACGATATTCCGGGTAGCCTCCTGATTCAAGAAGGAGAAATCCCCCAGATGAAATACCTTATCCCCTTTGCCCACCACAGCGTTCCAGCTGGCAATCATCGACTGGTCCATCTCCCCGGCACTGCCAAAGGGACGGGATTCGAAATCTATGATCAGCTTATGGCCAAAATGATGATCCGAGGTGAAAAAGACATTAGTCAAAACAGCTCCCCCATTTCAAGTACTTCAGGAATGGTTCATTTATTCCAGTTTCTCTTGGACGAACGCCGATTCACGTCAACCTGAATTAACTCGGCCAAAGGAGGGGTTTCCTCATGCTCGATCAGCCATTGACGCATTTCCTTAATGGCCTCTACCTGACCGTTCCCCTTATCCTTCCAGGTAAGCAGCTCGATGACATTGATGACAAGTGACAACAGGCTGCTGTTGCTGCTTTCCGTTTTTTCCGCACGCATTTTATGGAATAAAGCCTCATGCTCCCAGTCAATTAATATCTCTTCCGCTATTGCAGGCCGCATAACGGTAAATGTCTTATTACAATTGCTGCAGCAGACAACGGACAGAGGCTCTCCGCCCAATTCCGCTACGACTCTGTGCTCGCAATGCTGGCAAGTAAAACTTACCTGTATATCAATCGGTTGATTTCTCACTCGGACAGCCCTCCTCATGGTGACATTAAAAGTTACACTAATGTTTACCCATTTCTTTCAAGAAATGACCCATGGAGCCCATGATATGTCAAGGATAAATAAGCAGAATCGTTGAATACAGGCAAAAAAAGAGCTAAAAGGCCTCACGGATATGCCGTAGTGAAGCAATACTTAAATCTCTATTTAGCTGTACGGCGATTACATCAAAGGAAATCACCGCATCATGCAGACCCTGCATATGTAAATACACCTGGGCTGTATTTCTCACCTGGCGGATTTTGCGTTCATCCACTGACTCCTCCGGGGTTCCCTGCACACCTGCCCTGCTCCGGCTGCGCACTTCAATGAAGACAATTCCCTCTTCATATTCAGCAATTATATCAAGCTCTCCGCTGCGGCAGCGCCAGTTGCATTCCCTGATTATGTATCCCCGGGAGGACAGATACAGACTTGCCGCCTGCTCGGCAGCAGTCCCTTTTTGCCTGCGGGTATAATTCATCCTGTCCGCCCCGTGACTCACTTCGGTCTCCGTTCCCCGGCAGAACGGTCACTCTGATACACATAACTCAGAATCTCCGCGACCAGCTGGTATAGCTGAGGCGGAATCTGCTGATCCAGATCCAGCTTAGAGAGGACCTCCACCAGCGCGGCATCCTCCTGCACAGCAACCCCGTTTTCCTTGGCTTTTTGCAGAATGATATCGGCTACCGAGCCTTGTCCTTTGGCAACAACAACCGGGGCTTCGCTTTGGCCGGGGATATATTTAAGGGCAACCGCCTTTTTGAGGTTCTGTGAAACCTTATGTTCAGACTCACTCATATGCGGTAATCGACTCCTTTGTAGGAATCTGGAACATAATCGGACTGTTTGGCAGGAGCTACAGCCGTGGTCAGCTCGGGCAACGGCTCCGTGCGCAGGCTGGACAGCTGGTACCCTATAGATTCAACCGCTGTCTTAATGTCCTCACGGCGCCCTTCCAGCAGCTCCAGCACCCAGGGTTCATTATTATGCAGCTTTAGGCTGACAATCCGGTCAACGACCTGTACATCCACCATAGTCTGGCCGAGCTGCTTCATATCCAGATCAAACCACAGGCGGCAGTTCGCCGCATCCAGCTCGCCTTTGCGGCCGCGCCGGGACTGGATATGGACGGAAGCCGTCTCCTGGCCGTCCTGCCCCCGCAGCGGCAGGAACATCGTCACCTGCGCGAACGGCGCGGTGCGGTCTGTATTCAGCAGCAGCTGCTGGCCAGTCAGCTGCTGCACCAGCTGGCCCGCGGCTTCCTTGACCGCGGCCGGGACCTCGCTGCTGCCGAGAACCTGCAGCAGCACGCCCTTGAGCGTACCGGCCGCATCCTCCGCGCCGCCGGACGCCCCTTGCAGCGCCGCAGCCGGCAGCGCTGCCTCACGCCCGTGCGCAGCCGCGGCAACGCCGCCGCGCACGGCCTGCTGCTCGTGCTCCGCACCGAGCAGCTTCAGCACCCGCCCCACCCACGACTCCGTGTCGGGGGCGGGCGCCGTGCCCTGCTGCGGCTGCGCAGCCGCAGCAGAGGTGTCCCCGCGCGGCGCAGCGGGGACTTGCCCTTGCCCCGCCGGTGCTGGCGGGGCGGCATTGCCCTGCGGCGGCTGCGCGGCCGCAGGGCCTTCGCCCGCCGCGCCGGAGGCGGGCGGGGCTGTAGCGAGCTGCGGCAGCGTGACGCGCAGCTCGGTGAGCACGCCCTGCAGCTTCGCGAGCAGGGCAGTGCCCGATGATGTGCTCTGCGGCTGCGGAGCACTGCTTACCTGCGCAGCGGCTCCAGAGCCTTCCCGCACTCCTGCAGCTTCGTTCCGGCCAGCCACAGCCGCCCCCGCGCCTTCCCGCGGTCCTGCTGCTTCGTTCCGGCCAGCCGCAGCCGCCCCCGCACCTTCCCGCACTCCTGTGGCTTCGTTCCGCCCAGCCGCAGCAGCACCTGAGCCTGCCGGGTCAGTGCTGCCGTTTCCTTTGGCCGCTGCTGCTCCCGCAGGCTCTGCATCTCCTGCGGATACAGCCTTATTGGCGGACGCCGCCTCGGACAACGGCAGTTTCTGCGCCAGGCCTCCAGGCACTTCCCCCTCTGCTGCAGCATCTGCATTCAAAGCTGCAGCAGCCTGTCCAGCACTTCCTATTGCTTGCGTATTGCCAGCATTGACGTTACCATTATTACTCCCAGTGTTACTTACCATTCCTGATTCAGACTGGGTCTCTACAGAACCGGCTGCCCCCGAAGGAGCACTATTACCTGTTGTGCCAGCTTTCGATGCCGGAAGGTCAGCATCTGCATTGACTCCCGGCAGCACACCAGCCGTTACCGTATTTCCGGTAACAGGAGCTGTGGTGCCGCCTGTGAGCACTCCTGCCGCAGATTTATTCCCTCCTGCCGTTTCTGCACTCTTACCAGCATCACCCTGCTGGGCCCACACGTTCAGCTCCGATTCCAGCGTGGCCAGCAGCTGATGCAGCTTCGGACCGAATACCGCCTGCTGCAGCCCCTTCACCGTCTCAGCCGTAACCGGCAACCCGCGCTTCACGGAGATAACGGCCGCTTCCAGCCATTCCGAGGCTGGCACACCAGGCGGCTTGGCATTCATGACCGCATCCAGCTTCGCCGCCGTCTCTTTGGTCAATGCCAATCCGCCGGACTGCATCGCCTGAACAATCTCCCGCCCTGCCTTCGAATTCGTAAGGCCAAGCGATTCAATAGCTTCCCCCATACTCTGCGGTGAGGCCAGGGCCGCTTCACCCAGTGAGACAGGCTTCAGCACCGGCAATCCGTTCTCACCAGGTGTACCCACTTGCAGGTTCAGGGTCTGTCCAGGCGTAAGCGGTGTTTCCAGCTCAGCACGGACAGGCGTCCCCTGAATCTGCACCACGGCTTCCTTGCCTGAATCAGACACACTGAGTACAACGCCGCGAACAACCTGACCTTCCTTAAGCTCTACAGATTTAGGCTCTCCCGCCTTGCTGTCCCCGAGCAAGCCGCGAATGAGTGATCCGATATTCATGTTGTCCGCCTCCTGTCTCTTCTATATAATATCGGAATTATTTGTCCTTTTGATAACTGCATCTATCCTTAGAACAATGTCTGCTGCTCGGCAAGAATATTACCGATGAAGCTGCGCCGGTGCATAGGCGTTACACCCAGCGTCTTGATCTGTTCCCGGTGCAGCTTGGTTGCGTATCCTTTATGTAATTTGATCCCGTAATCCGGGTATAATTCCTCCCACAAGCCTTCACAAAGCCGGTCGCGTGTAACCTTAGCTACAATCGAGGCGGCAGCAATAGACTGGCTGCTGGCATCCCCCTTGATGATCGAACGCTGCGGCAAAGGCAAGTCCACTTTCTCTGCATCAATCAGCATATAATCGGGCTGCTGGATTAATCCTTCAACCGCCTTGCGCATAGCCAGACGCGAAGCCTGCTTAATATTTATTTCATCGATCACCGCCGATTCTACATGCCCTACACTTACCGCCAGTGCCTGATCCATAATAATCTCATACAAGGCGTCACGCTTCTTGGCCGTCAGCTTCTTGGAATCATCCACACCCTCAATAATCAGCCCGGCCGGCAAAATTACCGCAGCAGCCACCACATCCCCGAACAAGCAGCCCCGGCCCACTTCATCTACACCGGCAATGTGCTGATAAGACAGCTCCCAGCCTTCTTTTTCATACAACAGCATATCTATTGTGCTCACTTCTATCCACCTGCCAATCAGCAATTTATCCAGTTCCTCTACTAGCCAGCTTAACATACGCGGCCATTATGGTCATCCGTCATTATAATGATTTTTGGACTTGAAGCTCAGCTCTCCCTGCGTTGGATATTTCGATTTCCGGCCGCTTGGTAACACGGGATTACTTGATCTAATCCTCTATCCGCAGTTGAAACTGATTAACACAATTGCTCGCTGTCGCTCCTTCAAGTCCAAAACACTTCTTTTCGCTTTCGTTATTCTTTTGCGTTTCTATCTATCCTTGCTTGCCATTAAATAGCCGGGTTAGCCGCTGCATCGTAACAGTCCCCCAATTAACATTCTTGCAGCAAATACAACTTTTCCTTCATTAGTTCCGCTCCAATCCCAAAAATGTTGTATAGATTGCAGCATTCCCCCTCCTCCAAGCGGCTTAACGGGATTATTATTGTATTTCATACAACAATCCAGCGGAACACCCAGTTATCCATAACCCATAGTTGCATTAAGTACAACAGTTCTCCGCACTTACCCGTCCCCATCGCCAACTCCCCGTCCTGCCACGCAAAAAAAGAGCCAGTCCACAAACACGGATGGCTCTTCCATTCCAAAATTCATTCTTTAGTTAAGGCGTCTCCAGCGTAAATCGTCCAAGCTTGCCGGCGCGCAGCTCATGCAGGAGTGCGCGTGAAGCCTTCTCCAGATCTACGCGTCCGCCGCTGAGCAGACAGCCACGTTTACGTCCTACCGCTTCCATCACAGCAACGATCTCGTCCGGGTTCTCCAGATCCTCAGGCAGCTTGTCGATGCCAAAACGCTCCTGGAACCGGCTGCCGTAATCCTTCACCAGATATTTTACCGCATAGAACGCGATATCCTCAATGTTCAGGATTTCTTCCTTGATCGCTCCGGTTACCGCCAGCTTATAGCCTACCACCTGGTCCTCGAACTTCGGCCAGAGGATACCCGGGGTATCCAGAAGCTCCAGATTCCCGCCTGTCTTAATCCATTGCTGGCCCTTGGTGACCCCTGGACGGTCTCCGGTAATCGCGATACTTCTGCCCGCCATCCGGTTAATGAGTGTCGATTTGCCTACGTTGGGAATACCGACGATCAATGCGCGCATTGCCCGCGGGTTAATTCCCCTGGAAATCTGCCGGTCAATCTTTTCCTTCAGCAGCAGCTTAACCTGCTCAGGAATCTCCTTAATGCCTGTCCCGGTAGAAGCATCCACAGGATAGGCAACATGGCCCTGTTCCTTGAAGTAAGCAAGCCACTTGCGCGTTGCTTCCGGATCGGCCAGATCCGCTTTATTCAGAATAATCAGCCTTGGCTTATCCCGCAAAATATCGTCAATCATCGGATTGCGGCTGGAAAGCGGCAGACGGGAATCAAGCAGTTCTATTGCAATATCAATCAGCTTCAGCTTATCCTCAATTTGCCGTCTAGCCTTCGTCATATGACCAGGAAACCATTGAATGGCCATTGCCGTCACCTCCTTTGACTTCTGTCAGCTTAATGGTTAATTACTGTAATATCTTTGACCGGCCAGAAAATAAGGTCCGCACGGCCGACAATATCACCCAGCGGCACATAACCGATCATCCGGCTGTCTGTACTGTCTGAGCGGTTGTCCCCCATCACAAACACATGTCCTTCAGGCACTGTGCCATCCGTAAAGTCTTCATTCGGGAAGTTCTTATTGTTGTACAAAGAGTTGTTATTATGCGCATCATCAATTGCACCCTGGATATACGTTTCATTTACCGGTTCGCCGTTCACAGTTACGACATCCCCTTCAACTTTCACCGTATCGCCTGCTACACCGATGACACGCTTAATGAAGTCTCTGCCTTCAGACGGCACATGGAATACGATGACTTCACCACGCTGAGGTGTACGAATATCATAGAGAATTTCATTAACAATAACCCGTTCGCCAGTATGGAAGTTAGGCTGCATGGAAGGTCCGTCCACGATAAACGGTTTGAACAAAAGCCAGCGTATTAGAATAACCAGAACCAATGCAATTGCTATCGCTTTAATCCATTCCAGGACTTCATTTTTTGGCTTCCGGGGGCTTTGGCCGTCAGATTCTATGATCTCACCTTGCCCGGGCTGCAAATCCTGCTGCATAGTTCACCGTCCTCTCCATATGTTGTTATCTCCACTATACAATACAAAAAAACTCCTGCCAAAAACTCCCCCGCGATTACTCCTTCAGGAGGCCTTTTCGGAGAAGCTGTTCCTAAGGCACATATTTCTTAAATCAATGTTTTCATTACATAGTAAGAATAAACGAAAGGGGCTTGAACTCAAGCCCCTTTCACTTGCCGCTATTCTAGCGACGGATTTCTTTAATTCTTGCAGCTTTACCGCGAAGTTCACGAAGATAGTACAGCTTCGCACGACGAACTTTACCACGGCGAGCCACTTCAATTTTCTCGAGCTTAGGGGAGTTGATTGGGAATGTTCTTTCCACACCAACACCATAAGAGATTTTACGAACTGTAAAAGTCTCACCGATACCACCGCCGCGACGTTTGATTACAACGCCTTCGAACAACTGGATCCGTTCACGAGTTCCTTCGATAACTTTTACATGCACCTTCAAAGTGTCACCCGGGCGAAAACTCGGGATATCTTTGCGAAGTTGCTCTTGCGTAATTGCTTGTAGGATATTCATTTAGGACTTCCTCCTTCCGTACAGGTGTTCTTGCCTCTTCCGGAGAGCCATTGCTCTCCCTCATTATCCGCAGAGGACCACCGTATTCCACACAACAGAAATAATATTACCACACGGCAGAAATAAAGACAAGTATAAAATTCAATATAGAAGAATATATATGCTTCGCACTATAAATTCCCCTTCTATTTCTCGCTGAAACGGTACCGTCCTGTTAAGGACGGCATAGCGTTGCTACTTGTTTAGAGTGGCAGCATATCCCGTTTCTTCGCTTTGACCTTGCAATCCTTGCAGAGTCCGACCACACTTCCGTTATCCTGGGCATAAAAAACCAGCTTGCCGTTTCTCTTCTTACAGGAAGAGCAAAGCTGATCTGCAGCGTTCTGCTTAGCCTTGCGGTGCCCTTCCATAGATATTACGTTGCTGGCTTTAACCGTTATTGGTGCTTGAGGCTGCTCCCTGTTCATCCGGTTGCGGGAAATTACATAAACAACTGCACCAACCAACAAAATAATGAAGACCGCCGCATATTGCATTTGGCTCATCCGCTCCTCTGACTTCATCAGTCAAAATAGTAAACAGACCTGGTTCCGCCTTACCTTCTGTGTCGGTCTGTTCCAGCTGCCAGGAATGATTATTCCGGTCTTTAGATCTAACGCTAGTTTAACATATTGCATCATCAAAATGTAGTCAACATGCTGTACTGGACTATGGTCCAGTACAGCAACCCGCCGCCAGCCCGTTATCCATATATTTTCCATAATATATAATAATTAATATACATAAGCAAATTACTAACCTTCAGGAGGGTATATATATTGAAGAAAAATCACAACACCGCAATTGTTGCAGCAGTAGCCGTCTTTTCCATCGCTTTACTGGCCGGATGCAGGGAGCTTCCCGGTAAAGAGGCAGCAGATCATCAGCTGGAGCAGCGTCTGTCCGGAAACTTCCAGCAGGAAGCCGCAGAGGCGGTTAAGCAGAGCATCGGAAAGGCAACCGTCTCGCTAGGAGATGCAGTCCAGACGACAACAGACAGGATTGAACAAAAGATTAATGATGAGGGTATCAGCAGAGAATTCTCCACCTCCCTGCCGGCGGGTTCAGCCTCTGTATTTAAGCTTGATAATGTTCTGGGTGAAATCAGCTTAGTTCCCGCTTCCGGGGACAAGATTGTTGTCAAAGCCACCGTTGTTGTCCACGAACGTTCGTCTAACGACGCCGCTTCCGAGGTACTTGACCACGCTGAAGTATCGATTGAACATAAAGGTGGCGTGCTGACCGTCTCCGCTCACGGAGAGGATAGCCCGAAGAAGAATCTCTGGGACTGGTCACAGAATGAATACGGGCATTCAGACTTCAGTATTAATTATGTAGTTGAGCTTCCGGATACAGTGAACCATGTTGAGATCAATAATAATGTAGGCTCCACACAGCTCCGCGGTCTGCAGGGTACCTTTGATATCGTCAGCAATGTCGGAAGCATCATTCTTCAGGATACTGTTTTCACAGGCAAATCTTCAATTAAGTCTAATACAGGAAGTATCGAGCTTGGTATTTCCAGTATGGATAGCGGCAGTAGTCTTAAAGCTGAAAGCGATATAGGTAAAATATCCGCCGATCTTGCCAGTTCAGTACAATGTACTGTGGAAGCAGAGAGTGAGCTGGGCCATATAGCCGGCGCTGCAGGCGGCAAGCAGGATTATAACGGCGGCGGTCCGCTGGTAACGCTAACTACCCAGATTGGAGCAATATCCGTTAATAATTAGAAAAGTGGGCGTTCCTGTTTTCCAGGAGCCCACTTTTTAATTTGTGCTCTTATCAGATCAGCGCAATGGCCAGCAAAGTAAACAGGCTGAGTGTAAGGATTTCGCTGCCATAGCCGAAGTACCCCCCATAATAATTCCCTGCGCCCCCCGGATAGAATGCCGAGGTTTTCATTTTGCCGTTGCCTTTTGTTTTCAGATACACATTGTTCTGGTCCACATCCACAATAACCCCTTCATGACGTTTGCCGTCAGTGGTCATAATGCGCACCCGCTTATTTTTACAATGGAGACAATTATAATAAGCTTCCATCTGCTGATTCCTCCTCAATCGTGTTTCTGTATCTTATGAGGGGAGGGATAAGCCGGTAACGGCAATAGCCATGAGGCAAATGTCTATAATTATTGCAGCTGTGAATTCAAGAACTTGTGAACATTGTGTATCATTTTTCGAAGAAAAGGGGTATTATTAAGATAATAATACGAATTGAAGCGCTTACGATTGTGAACAATAATCTACAATTCATAAGGAGGCAGGAATCATGAGCACAGCAGGCAGACGTTTCATTAATGAAGGAGTACTTCGTATCGCCTGGTTCATCATATTCACATCGCTCACCTACACGGTGCGCAATTATACTTGGGCTATTGTACTGCTTATGGTTGTTGCTGTATATTCACTGGTCACCGGGATCATCATGCTTACCCGCCAGGATAGGGACAGGGGCAGAGCTTAACCGGCGTTATTCGCATAAAAGTTAAAAACACTTCCACAGAGCTAACGGCCCTGACGGAAGTGTTTTTTGGATCGGAGTAACAGGATTCGAACCTGCGGCCTCATCCACCCCAAGGATGCGCGCTACCTGGCTGCGCTATACCCCGACATCTATGTATGCTTGCCTACAAAATAAGATACGCGCCCTCTTTTAACAATATGCCCGAAAACGGTTACTTCCTGTTTATATTTTATATATACCGCAGAATTATTTTACTTTCAAGTACATTTTATATTTATTTTTTTAAAACTATTATTCAAATTTTATGGATTTTTCATATAAGCTATGCTATACTCTTGGCACAAGGAAAGGAGGTGCGTTCACATCAAGCATGACATGCTGAACGTATCCCTTACCCGGACCAACGGCTGAATCACTGGCCCTGGTGGCGCGGGATACGGATCAAAGGTACAAACTAGCGCCTCGGGTAGAAAGACCGTCTACGGACGGTCTTTTTTTATGGGATCAGAATGTAGACGGGTTGTTTTGTGTCTATAGATCTGTTTCTCTACACTCCATCACGAAATAAATAACCGCTAAAGCCAGCGAACTTAGGGTCCGTCTGTCTTTAGCGGTTATTTGTGTGCTCTGCTACAGTATCACCGAGCCTATGGAACCTGCTTCCAGGGTCTTGTTCATTCCTTGAGTTAGAGGGTTACGATTTACGATTCTTATAGAAATCAATAATATCGCTTACTGTGCGGAGCGGCTCCGCCTCCTTGTGGACAGTGTCCACGGCTGGCTTGAAGGGTTCATGCGTATTCGTAGTCACTTTCAGTCATTCCTTTCGATAATTAAGCTAGCTGCGTCTAAAGCTGCATGTATGATCGCGGCACCTCTATTCATTACCCTAAAAAAAGGGCATTAACGCACATCCGCTCTTATTTTTTGTGTGAATCTTCTGTGTCTGCTAATTTGTTCTATGGATTTGATCAGTCTCCACTTCTCAGCACATAGCAAAAAACGCCTCCCTAACGTAATATACGTTAAAAAGACGCTATCTATGACTCTTCTCCGGGCCCAATTTTCATTTATTTGTTATTCAGGCTTGCCTGCTCCTGCAGCCGCTTCAGTGTCAGCTTGTCTTTCGCCGAAAGCTCTGCTGTCTCCAGCAGGTCCGGTCTGCGCTCAAGTGTGCGCTGCAGCGCCTGCTCGCGCCGCCATACCTCAATGTTGGCATGATGTCCGCTCAGAAGCATATCAGGCACCTTCCAGCCGCGGAATTCCGCAGGACGGGTATAATGGGGATATTCCAGCAGCCCCGTGCTGAAGGAGTCGGTTACTGCAGAGGTCTCGTTACCCAGCGCCCCCGGCTGCAGCCGCACGACCGAGTCAATGACAGTCAGGGCGGGCAATTCACCGCCAGTCAGTACATAGTCGCCAATCGATAGCTCGTCCGTCACCAGATGCTCGCGGATCCGCTCATCATAGCCTTCATAATGCCCGCAGATGAAAATCAGATGCTGCTCCTGCGCCAGCTCCTCGGCGATCTGCTGATTATACGTCTGGCCCTGCGGACACATGAGAATTATCCGCGGCTTCGCCGGCGGGTCTATAGCGGATTCAGCCGCACCTGCTTCAGCGCTGGTCTCGGCCAGCACATGCTCAACCGCCGCAAAGATCGGGTCTGGCTTAAGCACCATCCCCCCGCCTCCGCCATATGGCGTATCATCCACGCTGTTATGCTTGTTTCCTGAGAAATCACGGAAGTTCACGGCATTCAGCGATACGATGCCTTTGTCACGGGCTTTGCCGAGTATGCTTGTGCCGAATACACCTTCACACATCTCCGGAAAGAGTGTCAGCACATCAATCCGGATCATGGAAGCAGCCCTTCCATAATGTGCACCGTGATTTTTTTGGCCTCGATATCCACGTCAAGCACTACATCATTGATGACCGGAATCAGGATATCCTGGCCTTTGGCCGGCTTCACCACCCAGACGTCATTGGCACCAGGCTGCAGAATCTCCGTGATTGTACCCAGCGGCTGGCTGGCGTCTTCATCGGTGTACACTTCACAGCCAACGATTTGGTGGAAATAATATTCATTCTCCGGCAGTTCCACCAGGTCATCGCTTGGCACTTTAAGCATACTGCCCTTATATTTCTCAACCTCATTAATATTGGTATAGCCCTTCAGCTTGGCTATATACATACCTTTGTGTTCTTTCGCGGATTCTACCGTCACCTCGAATTTCGGGCTTCCGTCCGCCGGAATCAGCAGCAGCTTTTTGCCGGGTGCAAAGCGCACTTCCGGGAAATCGGTATGCGACAGGATTTTGACCTCTCCGCGGATACCGTGGGTATTCACCAGTCTGCCTACTGTTAACTCTTCCGTCATGTGATCCTCTCCTTTGACAAGTTTCGACTATCTATATATTTCAACAAAAAGGAGCCGGGATATACTATCCCTAGCCCCTCATTGTACGCACACTTAAGATAAAATATCTACGGTAACGCGTTTATCGCTCTTGACTGCTGCAGATGTAACTACGGTACGAAGCGCTTTGGCGATCCGCCCCTGCTTGCCGATGACCTTACCGACATCATCAGGATGTACGGAGAGCTCATAGACAATCAGGTGATCCTTCTCCACGGTCCGTACGGTCACATCCTCTGGATGATCCACTAAAGCCTTAGCAATAACACCAACTAATTCTTCCATAGAGGACCCTCGCAATCAGTCATTATTTCTGTTGCTTCAGCTCATGGAACTTCTTCATCACGCCAGCCTTAGAAAGCAGGTTGCGGACGGTATCAGATGCTTGTGCACCTGTTTGAAGCCATTTAAGAGCTTTTTCCTCATCAATCTTAACGACTGCCGGTACTTCAATCGGATTATAATAACCGATTTCCTCGATAAAACGACCGTCACGAGGGGACCGGGAATCGGAAACCACTACACGGTAGAAAGGCGCTTTATGTGCTCCCATTCTTTTCAAACGAATACGTACTGCCACGAAATTCACCTCCTTATAAGAATATCGGAATTATTATTAACCTTTGGGACAAACCTTTATCAAGGCTTTTCGATCCCTCCCAAACCCTCCCTTCCAAGGGAGGGCCCCAAGGGCTCTGCCCTCTGGACACCCGGCTAAATGCAACTGGCGTAGGCGTTCAGACTGGAGGGCCTGGGGTTGTTCGGGATAAGACCGCTTTTCCTCCCTGCGGGATACGCTTGACTGCGGCGTTACCTTGATACAGGGTAGAGATTAAAAGATTAAAAGATCAAGAGACTGAGATCAAGAGACTAGGATCAAAACCACTCTCGATCATCTGATGTTGTACTATGTCTGATCTATAAAGATCAAAACTCTTGCAATCATCTGATGTTGTACTATATCTGATCTATGGTAAACCTTATAGAGATCAACGGAAAGGGAACTTCATACCGCCCTTGCCGCCAAGGCCTTTAAGCTGCTTCATGGCGTTCTTCTTGCCGCCCTTGCCTCCGCCGCCCATCATGCCGGAGAACTGCTTCATCATCTTGCGCATTTCATCGAACTGCTTGATGAGCCGGTTAACCTCGGCGACGTTGGTACCGCTGCCGGCAGCAATACGCTTGCGGCGGTTGTGGTTGATGATCTCAGGCTGGGCCTTCTCGGCCTTGGTCATGGAATGAACAATGGCTTCGACGCGTCCCATCTGCTTATCGTCAACTTTCAGATCCTTCATGCCTTTGGCTTTGTTCATGCCAGGCAGCATATCAAGAATCTGGTCGATCGGGCCAAGCTTCTTGACCTGATCCATCTGCTCCAGGAAATCGTCGAACGTAAATTCCGCATTACGCATCTTACGTTCCATTTCCTTCGCTTTCTCGGTATCGATATTGGCCTGAGCCTTCTCGATCAGCGACAGCATGTCGCCCATACCGAGTATCCGTGATGCCATACGTTCCGGATGGAACGGCTCCAGCGCATCGATCTTCTCGCCAAGAGCAGCGAATTTGATCGGGCAGCCGGTTACGGCCTTAACGGACAACGCGGCACCACCACGGGTGTCACCATCAAGCTTCGTCAGCACTACGCCGGTAAGCTCCAGCTGCTTGTTGAAGCTGTCAGCCACATTCACGGCATCCTGACCGGTCATGGCATCGACTACAAGCAGCACTTCGTCCGGAGTTACGACGTTATGTATCTGCTTCAGCTCTTCCATCAGCTCTTCATCAATATGCAGGCGGCCTGCAGTATCGATAATGACATAATCGAGGTTATTGTCCTTCGCATGCTGAACACCTTGTCTGGCGATTTCCACCGGACTTGTCTGATCACCCAGCGAGAAGACCGGAACCTTGATTTGCTCTCCCAGCACCTGCAGCTGCTTGATCGCCGCAGGACGGTAGATGTCAGCCGCTACGAGCAGCGGGCGGTGATTGCCCTTCTGCAGCAGCTTCGCCAGCTTACCCGAAGTGGTTGTCTTACCCGCACCTTGCAGACCCGTCATCATAATGACGGTCGGCGGCTTGTTCGACTTCGCCAGCTTCGCCTGACTTCCGCCCATCAGCTCAGTCAGTTCCTTATTAACGATGTCGATAATGACCATGCCTGGCGTGAAGCTGTCCATCACTTCCTTGCCGACGGACTTCTCTTTCACCTTGGACACGAAGTCCTTGACGACTTTGAAGTTAACATCGGCTTCCAGAAGGGCCAGCCGCACTTCGCGCATGGCTTCGTTTACGTCTTCTTCGGATACTTTCCCTTTGCCGCGCAGTTTGCTGAACACATTCTGCAATCTTCCGGTTAAACCTTCAAATGCCATATGCGGCTTGCTCCCTTCATGCTACTCTAACCTCTGCAAACGATCCACGATGTCCGTGAACCGCAGTTTATATTGCTCAGGCAGCATCCCATTGTCCGGCAGTCTGCGCAGTTCTTCTAAATATCTGTTGCGGTCTTCATGTTTGGACAGCAGTCCAAGCTTCTCTTCATAATTCTCAAGAACTTGCTCCGCCCGCTTAATATGCTCATACACAGCTTGACGGCTGATTTCAAATTCCGCAGCAATCTCTCCCAGGGAGAAATCATCGTGGAAATAATATTTGAGAAACGTTTGCTGCTTGTCAGTAAGCAGCCGTTCGTAGAAAGCAAATAGCAGGTTGATCCGGTTGGTTTTCTCGAGCCTATTCTCCTGACTCATTAAGGGCACTCCCTTCGTCAAGGAAAAACACTTTACAGCTTCACAACGTCCCTTATGATACCGAAAACAAAGAAAGATGTCAAGCCTTTTTGCTTGTCATCCTTTTCTTTGCCCGAAACCGGCATTTCGGAGGTAAATTCCGGCCTGCTTAGTGAATCGGCAGGATGTATAAGAATACAACGAAGAAGTGAAGAATCGTCCCTGCAAGCACGAACAAATGCCAGATGGCATGATGGTACGGGAAGCCGCGCCACACATAAAAAACTGTGCCAAGCGTGTACAGCAGACCGCCTACCATCAACAGAGTCATGCCGCCGCTGGCCACAACCTCAGACAGAGGGCTCCAGGCGATCACGATCATCCAGCCCATGGCGATGTAGAATATGGTCGACATGAACAGGAACTTTTTGACGAAAAACGCTTTGAAAAAGACGCCGAATACCGCTACTCCCCAGGCGATCCCGAATAAAGTCCAGCCCAGCGGCCCCCGGATCGCCACCAGCATAAAGGGTGTATACGTTCCGGCGATAAACAAATAAATCGAGGAGTGGTCGAGGAATTCAAAGAAATCCTTCGCCTTGCCGTCCCTAAGACTATGCACCATTGTTGAATTAAAATACAGCAGCAGCATAGTTACCCCATATATGGAGAAACTGACAACATGCCAGGCCGTACCATTCTGGACAGCATATACGACCAGCAGAACCAGCGCAGCAATACTTAACACTGCACCAATCCCGTGTGTAATCGCGTTCGCAACCTCTTCCTTGCGGCTGTAAGTGTGAGTATTAGCCATCCCACTATTCCTTCCATTTGCGGTTTCCTTCTATTATAGCTCTTTCCCTGAGGTCCTTCCAGCTTACGGCAGCCGCAAGGAATACTTCTCCGTTTACAGCTTGTACAGGTCAGTGTACTTTGCTTCCAGATAATCCGCCAGATAATCCGGGTTCAGCGGTTCCCCTGTTACCTGCTCGATAATCTGCGAGGGTGTCAGGCTCTGACCGTAGCGGTAGATTTTGTCGGTGAGCCATTCTTTGATCGGCAGCAGGTTTCCGGCAGCAATCAGCTCCTCGAACTCCGGAAGCTCCTTGCGCAGCGTATTGAGCATTTGGGCCGCGTACATGTTGCCCAGCGAATAAGAAGCGAAATATCCGAAGTCTCCTCCCGACCAGTGAACATCCTGCAGTACGCCAAGCGCATCCGTAGGAGGGGTTATGCCGAGATATTCCTGATACTTCGCGTTCCAGGTCTTCGGCAGATCCTTCACTTCAAGCCCTTCATTGAAAATAAGCTTCTCGATTTCGTAGCGTACAATAATATGCAGGTTGTACGTCAGCTCATCGGCTTCGATGCGGATGAAGGAATTGCCTACACTGTTGATGGCGCGGTAGAAATCCTCCATTTCCACATTAGCAAGCTGTTCCGGGAAATGCTGCTGCAAATCGCCGTAGTAACGTTGCCAAAAAGCCCGGCTGCGTCCAATCATATTCTCCCATAGTCTGGACTGGGACTCGTGAATCCCCATGGATGCGCCTTGAGCCAGCGGTGTACCAATAATCTCTTCACCGAAATTCTGCTCGTACAGGGCATGTCCGCCCTCATGCAATGAGCTGAAGATCGAACTGGTCACATTATCCAGCAGATAGTTTGTTGTGATGCGCACATCGCCGGGATTCAGGCCCGTAGCGAACGGATGCACACTTTCATCCAGACGTCCTGCCTCAAAGTCGTAGCCCATCTGCTCAAGCAGGAAGAGGCCGAACTTCTCCTGCTGCTCTTTGGGGAAAATCTGACTCAGGAATTCCGTATCCGGCTTGTTCGGCGACGCGCTGATCGCTTCGGCAAGAGGAACAAGACGGCTGCGCAGACGGCTGAAGATGTCGTCCACTTTGGCCACCGTCAGATCCGGTTCATACATATCCAGCAGCGTATCATAACGTGAGCCTTCTACTCCCCAATAATCGATAAACTCCTGTTTGAACTCAACAATCTTGGTCAGGTAAGGCTCGAAGGAGGCAAAATCATTGTTATCCTTGGCTTCTTCCCAGATGGTCTGGGCATGGGCGGTCAGGACAGAGTACTCCTCGAATTTTTTGGAAGGAATGCTCTTACTGCGGCTGTACTCTTTGCGGGTATCCTTCACGATCTTGTTCTCATTATCGCTTAACTGGCTCATCACTTCCGGACGGCTGAAGAATTCGGTAAAAGCACCGATCTCCTCCGATACCTGCAATTTGAACGCTTCTGCACTCAGCATGCCAAGCGTGGCTGATCGCATCTCCACACCTTTACGCGGCGCACCTGTACGCAAATCCCAGCCCAGGAGCCCAATAGCTTCATAATAGCCTCTGATTTTGAATAATAGCTCTTTAAATTTATCCCACTCTTCTTTGACCAATTGTTCCATTGGTTGAGCACCTGCCCTTGTCTAATTTATCCAC
Source organism: Paenibacillus sp. FSL R10-2771 (assembly GCF_038000205.1). NCBI lineage: Bacteria > Bacillati > Bacillota > Bacilli > Caryophanales > Paenibacillaceae > Paenibacillus > Paenibacillus sp. FSL R10-2771. The sequence goes on along the minus strand of NZ_JBBOBM010000001.1, from coordinate 2,543,869 downwards.
TCCTCTTGATGATACTTTTATTAATGGCTATAATCAAATTCAGAATAGACATCTTCAATTTGAAATACTTATATTCTAATGAATACCGTGAACCCGGGGAATTCTGATTACTGACTTTAAGTTCGCGGCAAGAAGATGTAGAATGGATAACAACTTATTGCGTAAGCTTCCCAAGGGGGAGCTGTACGAGGGGATTTCAGAAGAAGTCTATTATCATTTAACTTTGAGGAGGCAGCATGCTCATGAGTCAGGTCACAGAAATTATGAAATTTAACAAGCATTTTGTTGAGGAAAAAGAATACGAAGCCTATCTGACCAGCCGATTTCCGGATAAAAAAATGCTGATCATCACCTGCATGGATACCCGGTTAGTTGAGCTTCTGCCCAAAGCGATGAATTTCAAGAACGGCGATGTCAAAATCATCAAAAATGCCGGAGCCGTCATCTCCCAGCCGTTCGGAAGCGTAATGCGCAGCGTAATGGTTGCGCTGTATGAGCTGGATGCGGATGAAGTTATCGTCGTCGGGCATTATGAATGCGGCATGGCCTCCCTGAATGCGGACCGGATGATCAATTCTATTAAGGAACGCGGTGTTTCGGAGCAGGTGCTCGATACTTTGGAGAATTCGGGAATTAAGCTGACCAAATGGCTGCGCGGGTTTGACAATGTGGAGGAAGGGGTAATTCAGACTGTGGAGCTGATCAAGCGCCATCCCTTACTCCCCCCAAACGTACCTATTCACGGCATGATCATCGATCCGGCAACCGGAGCGCTTGAGCTTGTCTCGGATGGATACGCGGAGTATAAGGCAACTCTCTGAAACTGCTGTTTGCGTGGATCCTGGATCCACGCACTTTTTTTTGCCTGCCGGAACCTTGAAGCCAGTTAACATTTCTATTTGTGATTATTAAAAATTGAAACCTCCTGAGGATAACCTGCGTATTACCGGGCAGACACACAGAAACTAATGTGAACAAGACGGATGCTAATCGTTAAAAGAATGGTTTTGTCCGCTGCAGATTCTGGAATGTCTGTATTTACCACACTTCTGGGAGGTTCTCGTACTAAATGAAATCAATGAAACGTGTAATGATGATCGTCATGGCCTTCACTCTGTTCTTTGCCGTAACTGCTCCTGACTTTGCAGATGCCCGCCGTGGCGGCGGCTTCAAATCGGGAAGCCGGGGATTCACCACTACCCCGAAGAAATCAACAACAAACAATGTGAAACAAAGTGATAGCACCAAAGGCACCACAGCCGGAAGCACAACGAATGCAAACCGCGGATTCTTCAGCGGCGGCAGCCTGATGAAAGGCCTGATGATCGGCGGGATCGCCGGCTTCCTCTTCGGCGGAATGTTCTCCGGCATGGGCGCTTTCGGCAATATCATCGGCCTCTTCATTAACATGCTGGCCATTTATCTGGTCGTTATGATGATCATGTCCTTCTTCCGGCGCAGACAGGAACGGCGCAGAATGCAGGAAAGAGACGGGCGCTACTAATGAGTGTTACCGTACTCAGTATGGACGAGATTATCAATGCAATCTGCCTGCATATGGCTGAACGCAAAGCTGTACGGGTGGAGGAAGTCCGGGTGGAGCTTAGCTGGGACGAAGACACCGGCTATACCGCAGAGGTCTGGGTCCAGGGCCGCAGCCAGTTCCTGGTCGAATCCAATCTGATTGAATCGATTCTGCGTTATCTGCACAGCGAATACGGCATCCGCGCTTACCGTGAAAATGTACGCCTGGAGCTGGACGAAGAAATCACCGCTGTTGTCACTTTGTAAAACTCATACGCCGTCCGCTGATGCATTAAGCGGGCGGTTTTTTTGGGGTTGGGGTTGGGGTTGGGGTTGGGGTTGGGGTTGGGGTTGGGGTTGGGGTTGGGGTTGGGGTTGGGGTTGGGGTTGGGGTTGGGGTTGGGGTTGGGGTCCGACTAAGTGGAAAAACAGCATCTATTACTGGCGAAGTCATTATTATCGCCGGAATAGTTGGAGAAACAACACTTAATGATATGCAAAATCGTAATTATCGGAATATGTGTTGAATTAAGTGCCTTATTTCCAACTATCATTGCTCTGGAGAGAAATCGCGAGACCTCTGTTATCAGCGAATCAGCGAGCATGCACCTTTCATTTTTCTTTCAGGAACAGCTGGTATATTATCTCAGAACATTTGCTTGCCGGGGAAGTCACAGCTGATGATACGGGGTATGAGCGAAGCTTGACGGCACTGCAGAAGCTCACAAACTGAGAGTCTATAGCCCTGATGCAACTTTGTACGAATACATATGTTCAGGCTTGGGCTCACATTATGTCTAGGAGGACCAGAGATCATGTCGAGATTAACAAAATGCCTGTGCACAGGCACGCTGCTGTCTGCACTGCTCTTGTCAGGCTGCGGCAACAAGGCACAGGAAGAGACTATTCCGGTAGCCAGTCCAGATAGCACAGAAGCCACTGCTGCCCAGAGCTTCACTGGAAAAATCATCAGCATCAGCGGAAACGAAATTACGCTCTATAAGGCTCAATCAGGCGGTATCCAAGAGCCCTGAGTTGCTGAATTTGATCTGGCCGGGGATGATGCAGCGGGTACTTCTGGTATTGCAGCGGGCGATGGCGCGACAGGAAGCAACGCCAGTGGCGCCCCCTCCACATCCGCTCTTCAGTTTACAGACGAGACAGTAGTCATTACCGTTGATGAGAATACGAAGTTTGTAATTCCATCCGTCACCACAAAAACCGGCTCCTCTTCTGGAGGAGCCGCCGGTGCTTTGCCTCTGGCAGATCTGCAGACAGGCGATATCCTTACAGTTACGCTGACCGAAGGTACGCTAACTGCGTCAAGGATTGAGCTGAAGAGCGGACTTGTTGCCGGTGGGGGCGGGCTGACGGCGGCGCCGGAGGCCAGCGCCAGCCCTCTCCCGCTGCCCGGCCCGGGAGATGACGTGAAGCCGCCGCAGACTCCGGGTGCCCAGCCGGACGGTCAGGCTGCCCCGCCGCAGGACGGCAAGGCGGGTGAACGGCCCGCCGGAAGCCAAGACGGCGGGCCTGCAGGCGGAGCACCCGGGGGCGACGCGCCTGCGGGTGCCGGAGGCGGAGCAGCGGGCGGCGCTGCTCCGGGCAGTGCTGGCGGCGCTCCCTCAGGCGCGCCGGACAAGCCAGGGGCTGCCGCTGGCGCGAAGCCGGCAGCAACCCCGGCCGCGGGCGCGAAGCCAGCTGCCGCAGATGGTGGCGGCAGCGGCGGGAAGACTCCCGGCGCCGCCATGAGCTTCGGCAAGATCAAGAGTATCAGCGGCAGCAAGATTACTCTGTATACAGCCGAAGCGCCATCCGCTGCTCCGCAGGATGGAGCAGCACCAGCGGGAGCCCCGCAAGGCGCGGAGCCTTCGGGCAGCCCGGGCAGTGAGCGGTGAGCCGGGAGCGGGAGGCGGCGGCCAGGGCAGTGGCCAGTACGGTGGCGGCCAAGGCGGCAGACCGCAGGGACAGGGCGGTGCGCAGATGAGCTTCTCTGAAGAGACCACCGTTGTTACGGTGACATCGGATACGAAGCTTATCTCTATTACTTTTACCGATGGCAAGCGTACAGAGGCTACGATCGCCTTGTCCACACTAAAGGCAGGCGACATCATCCAGTACACAATGAAATCAGGCACAGCTCAAGCCGATAGCATCAGCCTCAGCAGCGGTGATTCAGGCGGCAAATAAGAAGCACAGTCACTGGAACTTGACCGCATTTCATCCTGCGGGTTCTAGTACACCCTCACATCAGGTTCTGCGCTGAAGCCGGTCAGCAGCACTTCAACTGCCAGATAAATCATCCGGCAGCTTATTACATGCAGAAACCGCATCACAATAACCGGATCGGTAAGATGCTGATCCGGTTATTTTTGCATGAGCAGGTTATTCCCTCTACTTACTCTACTTATTACAATAGCCGCAGCGGTCAAGCACGCATCCGGGCAACTCTCCGGCCCGCACCCGGCTCAGATTAACGAAATTGCCAGCAGTTCGAATAATACCAGCGGCAGGATGACATTATTATTTACCGGCCCCGGATACGGATAACCTGGACCTGGATAAGGCTTGTAATACGGATTGTAGTATCCGCGTCCCGTTTCTGTAGTTATAGTCACCGTGAGGTACAGATGTTTGCTGTCCATGCCGGCAATGGTGCCTTCATGCATCTGTCCATCGATGGTCTGTACCTTCACATTATGGTTCAAATAAGGCTTGCAGGACTGGTGCAGAGAATCGCGGACACCGTGCAGATGCTGGACCACCGCAGGGTCAGCCTGATAGATAACCGCTGTTTGCGGGCCACTATGATATGTCGACATGAATGTTTAACCTCCGTATAAATGGATTTGCTACATTCTATGCACATGCCCAGCTCAGGGTGCCTAGCCCGCTGCCGTCCCTCCACCCCGCTTGCTGTAATTCCTCCGCCTCTATACCAAAGCAAACTAAAAAGCCGTACACCGGAAAGTCCTTGTATACGGCTTAGCTATTCACTTATTCTCCATTAAATCTGCAGCAGCCTAAAAAGCAACGCCGATTCCGCCCTGTCCTGCATATGTACCCATCACAGGTCCCATGGTGGACAGCAAAATTTCTTTGAAGGGATGCTTCTCCAGAATACGCTCCTTGATTTCCAGCGCCAGCATCTCGCAATTGCTATGGACTATGGCGATTACCGCCTGTTCATAATCATGCTGCTTCTGATCAAGCTTGGCCAGCAGATGACTCAGCGCCTTAGGAAGTCCACGGGTCTTCTCGACCACTTCAACGGTTCCCTCTTCGCTGATCTTCAGCAGCAGCTTAATGTTCAGTACAGAAGCCACGGCACCGGAGATCCGGCTCAGCCGCCCGCCTTTGATCACATTCTCCAGAGTATCCAGTGTGAAATAAGCGGTGGTCTCTTCAACCTTGTGCATCACTTTATCTTTCAATTCAGCCAGACTTGCTGCCGTCAGCGACCATTTCGCTGCCATAGCCACAATCAGTGTCAGTCCGCCTGAAAAAAGTTTGGAATCTATAATTTCAATCGCATTCGGATGTCCTTCTTCCTCGTACATCTCCTTGGCGATCATTGCGGTCTGATAAGTACTGCTGATATTGGAGGACATGCAGATGACCATAATATCAGTGCCTGCTTCCACTTGTTTGAAATTGTCCAGGAATACCTGTGGACTTGGGCTCGCCGTAGTCGGCAATTCCTTCGCTTCATGCATCTTCGCATAAAAAGTCTTCGCGTCCGTATCATAAGGCATGAGTTCATGTCCGAAATGAACCGGCAAATGGACAATAGAAATGTCGTACTGCTCTACGTAATCTGGGGGTAAATCGGAACCGCTATCCGTTATAATCTTGATGGGCATCAGGGTGCTCTCCTTTCAATTCTATACTAGTATAGTCACCTTTTATGTAAACCAATAGTACAATTTATAACTTGTCAAAAGCGTTTTTTTGTGCTTAGTGCTATTTTTCACAGCTCAGCAGACTATTCTGCCTGAAGGATTGTTACTCTCTGCGACTATTATTAGCTGCATCAGGTTCTTTCTTAACTTCCCGTCTTATGATATGGTTTATGCATAAGTGAATAGAAATGGAGTGTAACGATGAGCAAGAACAAAGTGTGGAACAGAGGCAAACATAATGGTGCCGGCCTGTCCAAAAAGACCCCCGCTAACGTAGAATCCGAAGGTACAGCAGAGACGGCTGCGGCAGAGAACATCAGCGCTGAGGAAACTCCGAATCCGCGGATTGATACAGTGAAGCCGATGAACCGCAGCAATTGGGTATCCAGACCCGCCCGCGTGAAGCCGCAGAACCCTGAACGGAATAAGTAGCTTGCCCTTTATAGGGAGCAGCTGAACATTACCGCATCCAAAAAAGAGGAGCCGCATACCTTACGCGGCTCCTCTTTTATCATACAACGCACACTCTTAGCTGGTTCCCTAAGTGCAGCTGCTACAGATTCAAGCTTCGCATACTCTGCTCCGGATAACGCATGCCGGAGGCAGCCCCTTGAGGCGCAGCCTCATCAATCTGCTGCAGCTCCTCAGCGGTCAGCTCTATGTCCAGTGCACCTACGTTCTCTTCCAGATACTTCGTCCGTTTCGTTCCCGGGATCGGCACGATGTCCTCCCCTAGCTTCAGCAGCCAGGCCAGCGCAAGCTGAGAGGGCTCGCAGCCCTTCCCGGCAGCAATCTGCTTGATGCGTTCCACCAGATCCAGATTCTTCTTGAAATTATCCCCCTGGAAACGGGGGGAGTTGCGGCGGTAATCATCCTCGGCCAGATCCTCGAAGCTCTGAATCTGCCCGGTCAGGAAACCGCGCCCCAGCGGACTGTACGGAACGAAGCCAATAGCCAGCTCGCGGACAAGCGGCAGAATTTCGTCCTCCACCTCACGGCTCCACAGGGAATATTCGGTCTGCAGCGCCGTTACCGGATGAATGGCATGAGCGCGGCGGATGGTAGCCGTCCCTGCCTCAGACAGCCCTATGTAGCGGATTTTGCCTGCTGCAACGAGATCGGCCATCGCACCAACGGTTTCTTCAATTGGCGTGTTCGGATCTACCCTGTGCTGATAGTATAGATCAATATGATCTACGCCAAGCCGCAGGAGACTGGCATCGCAAGCTGACTTCACATAGTCCGGACGGCCATTTATGCCGAGCATCTGCCCTTCCGGACTGCGTACATTGCCGAATTTGGTCGCCAGCACAAGATCGTTCCGTTTGCCTTTAACGGCTTTTCCGACCAGCTCTTCATTCCGTCCCACACCATACATATCTGCCGTATCCAGAAAAGTAACTCCCAGGTCCATGGCCCGGTGAATCGTGCGGATGGACTCCGCTTCATCCCGGCCGCTATAGAAATCGGACATCCCCATGCAGCCGAGTCCAAGTGCAGACACCTGCAGCTTACCGCCTAGCATTCTAGTATTCATTCCCTGCTTCCGCCTCCCGATTTGAAATTGATACCTTGTCTGCCCTGATCATACCACAGTCAAATTCCAATATCATTTACGGCACCTTTAGAGCAGACCTTCCGGCAAATGCCTGTTGCGCTCCAGAATAGCCTGCATCATCGCAAGCGTATCCGGCTGCAGCGGAATACCAGTAGTTCTATATAGCTGGAGCCAGCGCAGACAAGCCAGCGCCTCGAATAGTTCAAGCTCTGCTGCAGTGTAACTGCTCTTTGCAAGAAATGCTGAACGGTAGACTTCAGCGTATTGCTCCCCGGCATAGACCCGGATAATTAGAATAGACCACGCTATATCATATCTCGGATCGCCCAGCTGGACATTCGTCCAGTCTATAATGGTGTAGGCTCCTGCTGCCTCCAGGATATTGCCCGCATGATAGTCTCCGTGAATCAGATGATGCGAGGTTATTCCCGCCTTGTCCGCCAGCCCCAGCGCCAGCCTTCTGATCTCCGGCTGACCTCCCCACTCCGGGAAGAAGTAATCTGCGAAATCATATGCGGGTACTTCTATACCGCTTAAGGAATCGAGTGGAAGCCTATGTATATCCAGCAGATTTTCTGCTATTGCTGTAAGAACGGTGGTATTCGCTTCCGTGAGAGGCACACCGTCAAAGCTGGTTAACAGCACCTGATTGTCCCCGGGGTCCAATCCCCAGGCATACGGCTGTGACACCGCACGGCCCTGCCGGTACATCTGCTCCAGCACTTTATATTGGATAGAGATATCCGGCCGTGAATCCCGGTTCCATATTTTGAACACAAGCTCTGTATCCGGCAGTGTAACTCTGTACACCTCGGCTTCCAGACCACCCTCGAGCGGGGTAATGACCGCCTCATCTGCCCTTTGCAGAATCGCCTCATATTCCGCACTTTGCTCTTTCCAGCGGATATTGCTTAGAACATTATTCATGGTTATGAATCTTCCTTTCCGTTGACTGATTCTTGTTCGCTTGTCATTATGCAGCTGCTGTCAATCCAATTGCTTGTATTCTAGGCACTTTCCTCAGATACCTGAATAATATAAACCAATTAAACCATACAACGGATAAATGAGGGAAGCTATATGGAACATTGGATCAGAGTCGAACCGAACGTGAAGATTTATGTTAATGATATCAACCCGCTGGGCAGCAGAACGATTCTCTTCGTCCATGGCTGGCCTGCTAACCACCAGATGTTCGAATATCAGTACAACCAGCTGGTGCCTATGGGCTACCGTTGCATCGGGATGGACATGCGGGGATTCGGCAATTCGGATAAACCGCTGGGCCGGTACGATTATAACCGCTTAGCTGATGATATCCGCTGCGTGATCGGGGCACTTGGGCTGCAGGATATTACACTCGGCGGACACTCAACCGGCGGAGCCGTAGCCATCCGGTATATGGCCCGGCACCAGGGATATGGTGTCTCCAAGCTTGCGCTATTCGCTTCGGCAGCCCCCAGTCTGATTCAGCGGCCGGGCTTCCCTTACGGAACGACCAGAGAAGCTATCGAGCAGATCATTCAGTCTACCTACGATGACCGGCCCAAGATGCTGTATGATTTCGGCGAAATCTTCTTCTATCAAAAAGTATCCCAGCCGTTCTCAGACTGGTTCTTCCAGTTAGGGCTTGAGGCCGCAAGCTGGTCGACCATCGCTGTCTCCAAGGCTTGGCTGGAGGAAGAGTTGTTTAATGACTTCCCCCGGATACAGGTGCCTACGCTGATTCTGCACGGTGTTCATGATCAGGTATGCTTCTTCCCGCTGGCCGAGGCACAGCATCAAGGAATCCGCAATTCGGTACTGATCCCCTTCGAGAATAGCGGACACGGATTATTCTATGACGAACGCGACAAATTCAACCTGGAGCTGTCCCGGTTCGCCAAGTAGAAATCATCCGCCATATAACAACAGCCGTTTCTTTGCGGAAGCAAAAAAACGGCTGTTTAGTCATTTTACATTTTAAATCACGTATCAGTTAGTTCATCCTTAATCCTTCTGTATACAACCTTACAGCTCCAGCGTCTCACCATAGGCAAGCGCCGAGCCTCTGATTCCCGCTTCTTCCAGCGCCTGAACGAAAGCACCTGCATCCTGACGGATCGGCGGGAAGGTATTGTAGTGTACCGGAAGTACATGTCTCGCTCCCAGCCACTTAGCGGCGATGAGTGCATGCTCAGGCCCCATCGTGAAATGTCCGCCGATCGGCAGAATGGCCAGATCAATCTCGTACAGCTCCCCGAACATCTTCAGGTCTCCGAACAGCCCGGTGTCCCCTGCATGCAGAATGGTGCGGCCCTCAGCTTCAATAATGAAGCCCGCAGGCGTCCCCCCGTAGATCCTCTGTCCATCTTCGAGTGTAATGCTGGAGGTGTGGAAGGCATGGATCATCGTCGCTTTGGCAAAACCAAGATCCACCGTCCCCCCGATGTTCATGCCAATCGTCTGGGCGCCCTTCCCCTCCAGGTAAGAGGCTAACTCCACATTAGCTACAATCGGAACATTATTACTTTTGGCAATCGGCGCGGCATCCAGAATGTGATCCATATGGGCATGAGTCAGCAGCACCGCATCCGTCTTAATATCTTCAACCTTTGTCACTGCTGCAGCATTGCCGCTAATGAAAGGATCGATAATCAGCGATTTGCCGTTTACCTCGATTTGAACACAGGAATGGCCATGGTAGATAATTTTCATTGATTTTCTCTCCTCTTCGCTGTTAATTTCAATGGGTCTTCAGGGATTGAATCGTGCAAAAACCCAAAGTTTACGTTACAATGACACCAAGCTGCTCTGAAGCCAGACATGCTACTGAATTTTTACAATATAACAAATTATAATACGTTCGTTAGTTTTTATGATATATTCATTTCTGCCAGCTGTCAAGAGAGGTGTGAAGAACATTGCTGTCCGTTGAGAAAACCATGCTGTTCCTGTTGTCCAAGGTGGAGCAGATGGGCGCCCAGCAGTTTGTTGAGATTTACGAGCAAAGGGGGTACACCTCCACCTATATCCGCAATGCCCTGTCCCGTCTGAAAAAAGAGGGCTATATCGCTTCCCCGTCACGCTCCTGGTACAGCGTCACCGCCGAGGGCCTCGCCTACATTAAGGCGATTAACAGCAAGCCCGCCCGGTATCAGGAAAAGTGGGATCACACCTGGGATGTGGTCATGCTGGAGGTTCCTGAGTCTGAACGCAAGAAGCGCGACCAGTTCCGTACGGCGCTCGGCCAGCTGGGCTATGGTCTTCTATATAACAGTGTGTACATTTCACCATGGAACTATCGCGATGAAGTCGCAGCATATATCCAAAAGCTGGAGCTGGAAGGCAAGGTGTCCATCCTGCAAGGCCAATTCCAGGAAGGCTCCATTACGCCACAGAAAGCACAAGCGATCTGGCAGCTGGATGAAATCGAAGCCTTATATCAGAAGAAATCGGACTGGCTGCAGGAAGAATTCGTTCCATCTTTGCACGAGGCACTTCAGGCGGGGCAGCCTCTACAGCTATTCCTGCTATATTTGCAGATGGGTGAGGAATTAAGCGGGCTGTTTATGGCCGACCCGTATCTCCCGGATGAGCTGCTGCCGGACCATTGGCCGGGTAAAGTGATTATCGCCGCAATGAACAAGCATATGCGTAGAGCCGCACAGGCAATTCCTGCGGATTCTTTCTATGCCCCTTTCGTCAGATAAGATGATCTTGGAAGGATACTTAACACAAAGAGCAGCCCAAACCGCAGGCTGCTCTTTGTGTTATATACTAACCCTCGCGATTGCCGGAGGCCAAAAGCTCCCGGACCGCCTCCATATTCGTAACCGGCGCACGGCAGGCAAAATTCCGGCACACATAGGCCGTCGCATCGCCGCGGACCGCCGGTTTGTCCGCCAGATGCGGCAGGAGGCGGAGAATGCCTTCGCTATCCCCTTCCCAGTTAACGATCAGCGCAGCGTCAGGCAGATAGGCCTGCTGAACCTGAGCCAGCATGCCGTGCAGCGCCGGGTCCTCTTTTTTGCCGGAGAGCACCCATTCCCTGCCGCCCGAGGTCATCGCCAGATGGGCCTGCAAATACATCGCATAACCCGGCGGATACTCCGCTGCTGCAGAGGAGAGCACCGCAGCGGTACGCTCGGCGATGCCTTTGAGCTCCACGTCCTGGGCAATCACCGACAGCTTCCAGAGCAGCTTCGCCGCTACCGAATTCCCGGATGGAATAGCCCCGTCATACAATTCCTTCGAGCGGATAGGCAGTTCTTCCCCGTCATGGCCGGTGAAGAAGAAGCCGCCGCCTTCGGAATCGTAGAACAGCTCCAGCAGTCCATCCTTAAGAATCAGAGCGCGTTCCAGATAGACCGCCTGACCCGTAGCTTCATATAGTTCGCTGAGTCCCCAGATCAGGAAGGCATAATCATCCACATAAGCGGGAATCGCTGACTCCCCGTCACGGTAACGTGCCAGCAGCCTGCCATCCTCGCGCCGCAGCTTGTCCCAGATGAAGTTTGCTGCCGCTTCGGCGGCCTTGGCATATTCAGGCTTTTGCAGCGCTTTGGCTCCTTGAGCCAGCGCCGCGATCATCAGCCCGTTCCACGAAGTAAGCACCTTGTCATCCTTGAGCGGATGAATGCGCTGCTCCCGGTACTCATACAGCTTCCCGCGCCATTCCTCCATCCGGGTCCGCAGGCCCAGCGGGTTCATGCCCAGGCGTTCCGCCATTTCTTCCGGCAGTCCCTGAAGCAGATTCGGAATATTGGCACCCTCGAAGTTGCCTTCCGGGGTAATCCCGTAGACATGGCAATATGAATGCATGTCTTCCAGTCCCAGGGCTTCCTCGATCTCATCACGGGAGAAGACGTAGAACTTCCCCTCCACGCCTTCCGAATCCGCATCCTCCGCAGAGTAGAAAGCGCCTTCGGGAGAAGTCATATCGCGCAGGACATAGGTGAAGATCTGCTCGGCAATCTCCGCATACAGCGGTTTCCCGGTAATCTGGAAGGCCTCCAGATAGACGTTCGCCAGAAGTGCGTTATCGTAGAGCATTTTCTCAAAATGCGGAACCAGCCATTCCCGGTCCGTAGAATACCGCGAGAACCCGAAGCCCACATGGTCGTACATGCCGCCCCGGTACATCGACTCCAGCGTCTTCTCCACCATGCGGAGCGCTTCCGGCTGATTGTGCAGCTGGCTGTACGCCAGCAGGAAGGACAAATTATGCGGCGAAGGGAACTTCGGCGCATTGCCGAACCCGCCATATTCCTCGTCGAACTGGCGCCGGTACAGCTCATACGCCTCATGCAGCAGCTCATCGCCCGGGATACCGCCGTCTACATCAGCCGAGTTATATGCATTCTTACGGTCAAGTGTATGCAGCTCATCCAGCAGGTCATCGCCCAGCTTATTCAGCGCTTCGCCATCCTGCTCCCACTTCGTGTGGATCTGCTCCAGCACATCCATCAGCCCGATCCGGCCAAACATCTGCCGCTTCGGGAAATACGTACCGGCATAGAACGGCTTCTTCTCCGGCGTCAGCAGCACCGTCAGCGGCCATCCCCCGCTCCCCGTCAGCGCCTGACAGACCGACATATACAGCGCATCAATATCCGGCCGCTCCTCGCGGTCGACTTTGATGGCTACGTAGTTATCGTTAAGGAGCTGCGCGACTTCTGAATCCTCGAAGGATTCGCGTTCCATTACGTGACACCAATGACAGGTGGAGTAGCCGACTGAAAGGAAGACAGGCTTATTGTCGCGCTTGGCGACTTCAAACGCCTCTTCAGACCAAGGGAACCAATTCACTGGGTTAAGTGCGTGTTGGAGCAGATATGGCGACTTCTCCTTGGCTAATCTATTGGGTACTTTATGAGTAGTCATGGGACATCACCTCGTTTCGTTGTAGGATTGTTTGTAAAATAAAGCTTAGGGGTATTTTACCCAAATGGGTGGGGAAAGTCGCAAGGGAGAGAAAAAATGTAACTTCTTAAGAAGAGGGTTCTTTAAATTGGTTTGAACAGAAGGCGTTGTTCTCAAGTGGTGATTGATTAATTCAGCGACTTAACACTCTTTATGATTTTTTAACTTATTCCATAGTATCCTTTGTAAAAATTTATTAGGTTATCTCTACTGAATTCAACAAAATCCCTTGTTAGTTCTGCCTTTTTCAAATATGCAATTTCATCCAGGGCATCAATAGTTATTGTATTTTCCAGAAAGATTTTGGTTTGCTCTAGTCCTGCCCCACAAAGCAATTGAACATCAATATAAATAAATGAATCGAAGTTTTTCTTTTTCGCCTTCCAAATTAACAAACTATCCTCTACTTGACCAAGAATAAACAATTGAATACATAACGTCTTTATATACTCATTGTCTTCGGACTCCTGATTGTCCAGTTCAATAAGCAACAACTTGCGAATATCATCTATATCACTTTGCTTTGGGATTAATCCGTGTATACGCAATAATTCATCAGTTCTATCTACGGTCATTGTTCATGCTCCATTCTTCAATCGGTGAATGAAATTGCTCTCTTATCTGTTCTTTGGGTACAAAAAGCGTATCTAATGTCACTCTATAATCTTTACGCAATGGGCTGGTGGCATAGCCTTTAGTCAATACATTGGGGTATGTAGCCATGAAGTTAAACATTTTTTCTACACTAGGAGAACTATTATGGGCTTCAAGTGGGTCAATATAGTTGTTTTCAATTAGTTGCTTTAAAACTCTTACGTCAATAAACTCAAAGCGTCGGACACTTCCTGTGCCCCTTTTTGCAATCCACTCTCCAGTGATTCCTAGTAACCCGTCCCTCCTTTCATAATCCATATTGAAAATGAAGTCGCCATTCATTATATGTCCTCCATTCAATGAGATCTTGCTTTCATTTATGTAATAATGTTTAGTAAAAGTTTTACGATTTCATGAATGATAACTGTTATCCCTTGATTCAAGACTAAAAATTGGGCATACCCAAATATCATCTTTAATAAGTACCAACAAGTAGTTTTCTTCGATTCTACACTCTTGATACCATCCCAAGTCTACAGAAGTTCTACCCATATGAAGTTGCAATAAGTCCCTCTGTGAAGTTCTAACGAAATGGTGTATCTTCTTCGACAAATTGAACAGGGTCGGTTTCATCAAACTAAATAATACCATATACTGGGACAAACTTCTTTATTCGTATCGCTTCAAATTTCACTTTATCGAGCGATATAAGTGCTATAGGAGTTTCATCATTCAAACAACTGAAATACGAATTCAGCAAGTCAACTTGATAGACTGAGAGATAATTTATAGTGGTGCATATCTAGTTTAAAACTATATGAATTCAAGTACAGCAAGAGATTAGTGAAAACAGACCTAATGAGAACAAAACAGGAAGCAACTTCGGGGTGGGACGAAAACGTAGAGATTAAACTAGTGGAATTCACCGACATGACACCAATGACATGTGCTGTATCCAACTGAAAGGAAAATCGGCTTGTTCTCGGCTTGCGCCTTAGCAAAAGCCTCTTCTCCCCAAGGGAACCAGTCCACGGGGTTGTGGGCGTGTTGCAGTAGATAGGGTGATTTTTCGTTTATTAGTCGATTTGGCTTTTGGCCTTCTTTTATCTCTATTCATGTAGCCTCCTTGAGCACGTATGTTGCCATTTTCATTATTACCCATTGGTGAACAAAAAGACACTAACCTCGTTAGTGTCTTTTTTATAAAGTATTGCTTGACTCAACTACCGAAACTTAATCAGGACCTATGACAACCCTTGCTCTTTGAATAGACTTTAAAATACATAATCTTTCAGTGAGGTTAATTCGTTAGCTGTAATTCTAGCATTAAGAGATAGGTTTACTCCACCTCGATCAGGTTCCGTTACAGAAATTAACGTGCTCCCTACTTTGGGACAGCCTCTTTAAAACCATAACATTTTCGGAATGGATTGTTGCGTTTAAGCAATAGAAAAAGGAGCCCTTTTACAGGCTCCCTTCGACGGTGTTTGATCGTTCGAGTATCTTTAAAAGGCACACTTCACATCATTAGAAATACTTGGGCACCGCTTGTTCACTTTCCGTTTTAAAGGAATGCTACTAGGCGTGTGTGTTCAGAGATGCTCTGCGACACAACCCCTCGCTTTCAGTTGACTTAGTGATTAGTTAAATTCCTCTTGTAGCCCTAGCACCGAATGGTCCAACGGAACCACACCTCTCTTCACACCGTCAAAAATATCTTGCACAGACTTCAAGCTTCTTATACATCGTACACTCAAACAATTTTAAATCGGGATCGAACCGACGGCCTCATGCATGCCATGCAAACGTTCTACCAGCCGAGCAAGTGTGTTCTCATCATCCCGATATGTAAATAAACATCATCTTCAAATACTCCATATCTATGGAATTTATCATATTTCGAAGTATATTAAAGCCCCATTTGCCACTATGAAAATATATCCTTCATTGTTTTGTTATACGCTTTCCTATCAAAAACGCTTAGAAAACCTATAGCATAGTTTATCAACAAATGAAATGCGAATTCAGCAAGTTAATTCGACAGACTTGGAATTTAACAGGAATCTGACTCAGGGATGTGACAAAAACGTTGAGATTAAACAAGTGGAATTCACCGACCTGACACCAATGACAGGTCGAATAGCCGACAGATAAGAAGATCGGCTTTTTCTCGCCCTGCGCCTTGGCAAAGGCCTCGTCTCCCCATGGATACCAGTCCACGGGATTGTGGGCGTGCTGTAGGAGATAGGGTGATTTTTCGTTGGCTAATCTATTGGAAGATTTGTGAGTTGTCACGGGGCGTCCCCTCATTTCGGATAATTTAGGTAAAGTGTTGTCTACGGTTAGTTTACCCAAAAAAGTGAGGGAAGGCGCAGGTAAAGGAAAAAAGGTACTTCGTAATAAACACCTAATTTATATCTACACACATGCTCAGGAAGACTTGTCCCATCAAATGACCAAACTTTTCGAATGTATCTTTAGTTAGAGCAATTAAACGGTTCTTAACCTTTATCTTTTCGGAATTTCTATTTGTAGATTTTTTCATTTCTATTGCAATAAATCTCTAATCTCATCAAACCACTTTGCCAAATCATAATTGTGAAAAACATTTATCTGTCCCAACTGAACTGCTAAATGGTATCTTGAACGTATGGTTCTAAGCATATCGACTATGCTGTCTATTTATTCTCTGCAGTAAACGGCTTCAACTGCGCGAACTTCGTTAATCGTGCGGACGAAACCCAGCTCCAATTCATAGCTTTAAGAATTAATTGAAACCTCAAACAGCAAGTCCCTATTTCACTTCACTTAGGAGACTTGCTGTTTTTTGTGTTAGTTGGCTATTTGAACTGGAACCAAGTTAAATTTGCAACTGTGGTTGAATCTGACTTCACAAAAGTAACATATACCGTATGAGTTCCTACCGCTGTCCCGGCATTAAGCGGGATATTCTTGAGGGACCATGTCTGCCATCCGCCTGTGGTTTCTGCCGTCCAATAACCCAGCATAGGGCCTGTAGGGCTATCCAGGTGGAATTCTACCCTTCCGCCGGAGTTAGCGGATGCAACCTTCATATCAATACTTGTTTTAGCTGTACTGCCAAAGTCTACATTTTTAAATGCTATATAGTCGCCATTACTGCCTCCACCCACATCCAGCCCGCCGTCCGTGCTTGACTCATAGGACATAACACCTGAACTAAGGTTATAGCCTTCCGCTTCAAATTTCAATGTGTTGAATTTTGGCTCTGCAGCATAGCTGTTCGTATCTGTTATTTTCAAATCTGCCAAATTATTTACCGCAACTCCACCGACGCGAACATTGTTTAATGTAACTCCGGAGACAGTAGATGTATCACTCCAACCCTTCATTATTGAAACTTCACCTAAAGCGCGTAAATTGATATTATTATAGACCACATTTTTTATCGGACCGGTTTTTGCAGAAAGATCAAACCATCTGGAGTGAACACCGGATCTTGGCCAGAAGCCTTCTACGTCTATATTATCAAATATGATGTTTTGTGCTGCTGGAGTCCCATAAAGATGACCTACCGCTAAAGCGCGCCAGCACCGGTATACATAAGAGTTTTTAACAACGATGCCATCCTGAAGCTGTTTCACTCCATCGCCGACCTTGAATGCTCCACATCTGCTCCAGGCCAAAGCATCATCCACCACTACATTTGACTGGTTTTCAGGAGTTCCAGGCCAGTTTGCAGCTATATCGGTAGTTGCTACATCCCAGGTCTTAAATGAGTAGGTGTCATCCTCCGATACTGCTACAGTGTGCTTAATGAGTACATTCTGGCTCTCTTGAATGTCTATTGCATCATTCTCATAATCAAGTTCATTGTTGTTGAAGTGCTTGGTATTCTGGAAGGTTACGTTATTAGATCTTGTAACGATTGTAGCCCAGCCACCACTGTCTCTGATGGTTATGCCGTCAACCGTGAAGTTGCTGCACTGCAAGGGTACAAGAATATTGTTCAAATAATTGTTTGTATTTCTCATATAATGGCCATTGCCGTCAATCGTTCCCCTGCCGTATATCTTAATATTGTTTGCATTGGTTTCGGTATAAATAAACCAGGTTCCATCCTTATTCAGAGAATTCTTATGGAAATGGGTAGTGTAATCGCTTGGATTTCCTGAACCCCTTATCACAGAACCACCCTCCAGATAAACCGAAACGTTGCTTTTTAGAACAATGTTACCGCTCTTGTACACGCCGGCTGGAACGTATACTATACCGCCGCCTGCTGCGTTAGCCGCATTAATGGCGTTTTGTATGGCAGTTGTAGCCAAAGCGGCACCGGTACTGTCGGCACCGTACCCGGTTTTAACATTGTATATCCCTGTACCGGATGAAGCCGGAACATTGGTTTCAAGAGCATCTGCCGCAATCACCAGATCTTTCAGGTTATTGATTTTAACGATAAGATAGGTTGGTGATGAAAGTGTAAAGGTAAGTGTATTTCCGCTCTTGGCTGCAGTGATTCCCAAAGCTTTGGGAGAAATATTATAGGTATTGATTGGCTCGCTTGCTGTAATTGTGATTGTAGTCGTACCTGAAAAAGAGAGATTACAATAATTATAGTTTACAAATACCTCCGAAGTGTCGATTACCGGTATATTGGTAGAGTCTGCTGTTACCGTGTATTGATTGGTCGTGGTATAGATCGACGGTAACGGATAACTTACAATTGTACCCGCTGCACTTGCTGTCAAAGGAACGACAGCTAAAAGACTGGCGAGCATACAAACAATTAAACTTAATAAGTTTAACTTTTTTAGCATAAATAAACACCCCTTTCATATTTTCAGAAAATACTCTTATCTCTGCTCCGGCTCCAGACAGAGCCGGAGCAGATCGTCCACATGGGCCGTTGCCAGACATTCCACCGTATCCGCAGAGCCGTAATAGATCTTGACCTCGCCGTCATCCTCCAGAATCATTCCTCCCGGAAAAATCACATGATTGCGGAAGCCCCCGCCAATCTCATAGTCTGTCTCCGGTGCCAGCAGCGGCTGCTTGCTCATGCCGATCACCTTGCGGGGGTCCTCCAGATCCAGCAGCATAATTCCGGCGGTATAGCGCTTCTTCCATGTGTCCTCCCAACCTTGCTTGCCTCTGGCCGGGTCCACATCCACCGCATGGAAGGTGGTCAGCCAGCCCTTATCCGTCCGGACCGGAGGTGCGGCCGGGCCAACCTTGTCATTGGCAAACGGCACCTGCTCGACGGCGAGCAGCAGGCTGGAGTTGCCCCAATGCTTCAGGTCCGGCGACTCGGAGATCCAGGCATCGAAGCGGTCCCGGCCGCCGCGGCTGTATACCGTGAAGGGACGCTCCAGCCGGACATACTTGCCGCCGATGGGCTCGGGAAACAGTACCATATTGCGCAGGTCCGGTGTAGACAGGCTGAGCACCTCGAAGTGTTCCAGATCATCGGTAACGGCAATTCCGCCGCGAATGCCATGGTGCGTATCCACGGCAAAACACATATAACAACGGCCGCCGATCACGGTCAGGCGCGGGTCGTAGGCGCGGATAATTTCCTCGTCATGCATTTTGAACACTGGCTTCGGGCCGGCGGTCCAGCTCAGCCCGTCGTCACTGTAAGCAATGCCGAGATCCGTGGTGTGGTGCGGCTCAAGCGTCTGATCGACCAGTGAGCCGTAATCATTACGGAAGATCATCACATACTTGCCGTTAAATTTCGTTACACCGGCATTGAATACCAGTGCGGTGGGGTAAGGAACCTTCGTTGCATCCAGCACAGGATTGCCCGGATACCGCCGGATGAACGGGGCAGATTGCAGAATTGCCGGAGCGTGTTGAGTCATGGGGTGTACCTCCTTGAATGTTAAATATGGAATATGGGTTGCGCAGGGCCGGACCGTTACCCTTTGAGGGAACCGGCCGTCATCTGCATGAAGGATTTGTTGGCGAACAGATAGGCCACGAGAATCGGCAGAATGGACAAGCAGGCGCCCGCCATCATATAGTGGGTCTGGGAAGCGGCCGAAATCCCGTATTTCAGGTTCGCCAGCCCGACAGTCAGCGTCTGCAGCTCCGGCTTCGTCATCGTGAACACGAGCGGCAGCAGATATTCATTCCATGCGCCGCGGAAGGTGAACAGCGCACCTACGCCGAGTCCGGGTCCGAGCAGCGGCAGAATAATCCGCCAGAAGGTCCGGCCGAGCGAACTGCCGTCGATCAGCGCCGCCTCGTCCAGTTCCCGGGGAATTCCCTTCATGAAGCTGAACAGAATGAAGAATATCGACGCGTGTGCGGAGATCAGGATCAGAATTACGCCCCAGAGGCTGCTGTGCAGATGAAGCTTAACCATCAGATCGAATTGCGGACGCAGCACCACTGCCCCCACGGCCACGAACATGGTGAAGGATTGCAGGCCGATATATATTTTTTTGCCGAAAAAATCCATCCGGTCCACCACATAAGCTGCCATGGAAGAAACCAGTAAAGTGCCTACTACCGCTGACAGTGAAATAATCAGGCTGTTCAGCGTATATTTGGAGAAATTCGCCTGTGTCCAGGCTTCAGCATAGTTAGAGAAGTGCCAGCTGCTTGGCAGGAAGGTCGCTCCGGTGGTCAGCTCGGCATTCGTTTTGAAGGAGCCCAGCACGGTGATGACGATCGGAATCAGGGTGATAAAAGCAAAGGCCAGCAGAAAAATCCACAGTACAGTGTTGCCCAGTATGGTTCTTATTCTCATCTCGCGTCTCTCCTCAATCGGTCTGATTCATCCGCCGGGAGGCGTAGAAATAAATGAGTGATATGATCCCGACGATTATCGCGGACACAAAGGCGACCGCACTTCCATATCCGAACTCCTGTACCTGAACTCCGGCACTCCCCCCGCCTACAGGGAAGAATAATTTGTATAAATACAGGAACATTACTTCCGTCTTGCCTACCGGACCGCCTTCGGTCAGAACCATAATGCTCTCGTAGCCCTTCAGGGCTGTAATGATCGCCAGCATAATAACCATCTGCATGACAGGTCCGAGCATCGGCAGCGTCACGAAGCGGAACTGCTGGATTTTGCTTGCCCCGTCCAGGGCAGAGGCTTCATACACATCCTCAGGAATATTCTGCAGACCGGCGAGGAAGAGCAGCATATAGTTCCCGACCGCGCCCCAGGCCGCAACCAGAATGACGGTGAGCATGGCATACTTCGGACCCAGCCAGTCAATCCCGGAATCGCTTAGACCGAGTTTGATCAGGAACTGATTGAGAATCCCGTTATAGGAGTTGAAAATGGTAAAGAAAACGACAGCCATAACGGCTGTACTGATGACGGTAGGCATGAAAAAAATCCCCCGCAGCAGCTGTCTGCCCCGCAGCCCCCGGTTCAGGATTGCGGCCAGCAGCAGAGCCAGCGGAATCGTGATCAGCAGCTTGCCGCCTGCATAGACAAAGGTATTCACCACCGAATCCCAAAATTGGGTATCCTTCAGAATGCGGCTGAAATTGTCCAGACCGGTAAACCGGGCCGTTCCATAACCCTTATAGTCATAGAACATGTAGCGGAACGCCCAGGCAATCGGGTAGATTCCGAGCACAATGGTCAGAAGGGCACTTGGAAAGATAAAGCTGTATGAGAATAAGGCATTTTTTGTTTTATTCATCTGATTTCTTCCGGCTCCTTTCCCTTACGGTCAGAGCAGAGGGGTGGAGAACGCAGCTTCCCCCTCCCCGTCATCTGACCTGTTTCTCTATGTTTCGCCTTCCGGTTACTTGGCGAACTTGCCGCCCAGGCCGGCCGGATCAAAGCCTGCATCCGGCTCAGCCTTGATTCCGTCATTGGCAATGGCGCTGTCCAGCGCAGCATTATAACGCTTGTTCAAATCCGCGATGACCGCCTTCAGATCGCCGCCATTGAGCATATATTTGAAGAAGGCGTCATCCGACTTCATGCCCTCCGGTGCAACCGCCGGATAGATCGGCCATACCCCGTCATTTTTATTGGGAAGGAAGCCTTCGATGCCGTTGACATCCGGTGTTGCGGCAACCGCACTGATGGATGGAACCATGGAGATGCCGAAGCCTTTCTCCTGATAATCCGTCAGCACCTGATCCCCGTACATGAACTGCATGAACTTCCAGGCCGCTTCCTTATTCTCCGATTTCGAGCTGAGACTCAGCCATTGGCCGCCGAGGAAGCCGGAAGCGCCCTTCACCATGCCGTCAATTGTAGGTGCCGGAGCCGCAGCCCAGTCGATCTTGGCCGGGAACTGGTTCTTATATACACCAGGCTCAGAGGAGTAGGAGATATACATTCCGATCTTGCCTTCGGCAAATTGGGCCCGCAGCGGATCGATATCCAACGATTCCACACCCGGAAGCATGCTGCCGTCATCCTTGATCTGCTTGAAGGCATTAATAATCGGCTCGAGGCCGCTGAAATCGTAGCGGGCAGTCTTGAAGTCATACCCGAAGCCGCCATAACCGCTCATTTCCGCAATGACCCGTGCCGAACGTGCGAATGCACTGGAGGGACTCTTGAAATTCAGTGCAAAGCCGTAAGCGCCGTCAGCTTTACCCGCTTCGGTCAGCTTTTTGGCTGTATCCACCAGCTCCTGCAACGTGGTTGGCGGATTCTCGACGCCCGCTTTGGCGAACAGGTCCTTGTTGTACACCAGGCGCATCGTCGTTCCGTAGTTCGGCAGGCTGTAACGTTTGCCGTCAAATTCATTCAGATCCGGCATGGCCGGGAACTTCGCCTTCAGCTCATCGGTGAGGAATTCATCAATGGGCGCGAGAAAGCCCTTCTTGTAGAACGTCTGGATGGTGTTCTCCTTCACCCGGATCACATCCGGGGCATCCGAGGTCTGGAAGGACAGATCCAGTGCGGTATCGAAGTCATCGCCCTTGACGACCAGCTCCACCTCAATACCGTCCGTATTGGCCCTGTTGAACTCGGCCACCTTCTCTTTCACGAAATCGGCGTCATGGCGGTCGCCCGTCCAGTAGCTGATTTTGGTTTTTTCCCCTGAACCGCCTGTCGCTGCATCTCCTGAGCCTTCTGCTGCATTGCCGCCGCCACTGTTACCGTTGCCGCAGGCTGCCAGGCCAAGTGCCAGAACCAGGCTCATTGATGTCATTAGCGTACGCTTCATCATTGGTAGTGCCCCCTTATTTATCGCTGCTGAATTTAACTTACAACCTGATTATAGAATGGGTAACGCTTTCACATAAGGCGGGTAAGCCCACATTGAGGGCAGGTTTCTGCGGGAGTTGCCGGCACACTGCCGGTCGGAAGCTGCCCATCATACAAAAGGGAGTGACTCTCCGCTTGGCGGAAGCCCCTCCCTTGTCCTTCTTTATTCTTTTCCAAGGTAATGCAGCTTAAACTCCGACGGGGTCATTCCTGTATACTTCTTGAACACCTCGCTGAAATAGCGCCTGTGCTCGTAGCCGAGATCCTGGGCAATCTCCTGTACCTGCAGGCCGCCGATCAGCATTGCCTTGGCCTTCTCCATCTTCTCATGCATCACGTATTGCTGAAAGGAACCCCCCTGCACCTTCTTAAACAGGTTGGAGAAATATCCTGGGCTGAGGTTAATTTGCTTCGCAACCTGCTCCAGTGACAGTCCCGTATCCAGATGACTCCGGATATAAGCGATCGCCTGATGGATAATCCGCGTGGATTCCAGGGAACGGGCTTCCTCCACCAGCGCGCAGGCCTCCCGGCACAGCCCGGACAGCAGGCTCCGGATATCCTGAAGGGAAGGATGCACCCGGTTCTTCATTGCCTCAATTCCGCGCTCCAGCGGCTCCACCTGCTCATAGGGAAACTGCTCGAGCAGAACCCGGCAGATCTTGGAGCTCAGCTCATAGCCGACGCTTTCGACATACCTTGGCTCAGGCAAAAGCTCGCTGTCCAGCAGCTCCGAGAACAGCTGGTCCAGCACCTGCAGGCTTTTGCCGGAATTGCCGGAACGCAGGGCAAACAGCAGCTCCTGCTCGGCGGCGGCGGAATAGCTGTGAAGCGAGAGCGGCTTATTCTCGATATTGCCGTAATGATATACACCGTTGCCTCCGGTATAGAAATGATAACCCAGAGCGCTCAGCGCCTGCCTGTAGGCGGTAGCCAGCTCATGAATCGCTGATACACCAGGCCCCACGCCAATAGAGAGTGTATTACGGGAGAATTGGCTTACATTCGTGCAGCAGGCTTCCGTAATCAGCGCAGCGGTATCCGGGGCCGAGCCGTTCATGATGCAGACATACCGGTCTGTAGCCTCACGGATAATCACACCGCGGGTCCAGGCGGAAATCGTCTCTTCGAGAATATTGTGCAGGCTGAACCGCAGCAGCTCCACCTCCTGCACAGGCTGGCCCTGAAGCTTCTCGGCGAAATGATCGATCTCTGCGACAAACACGAAGAAGTCATGCTGCGCAAGCGGGATATCGAGATATGCCCACCTGGACCGGGCATCCGCCTCTGTCGTCTGGTGATGCAGCAGGAAGGTCAGATACTCCTGGCGGAGGATGGGCAGGCTCTCCCTGATTTTGGACTCCATCACCGCCAGTCTCGCAGTCTCCTGCCGTTCTTCCCGGCACAGCTCCTTGGCCTTCAGCACCACATTCACAATCTCATCCAGCGAAAAAGGCTTCTTCACGAAATCGAGCGCCCCCAGCCGGATGGCTTCCTGAGCGTAAGCGAATTCCGAGTAAGCGCTAAGGATAATAATCTTGCAGTCCGGCAGATCTTCCAGTATCGCCCGGGTCATCTTCAGCCCGTCCATTCTCGGCATCCGGATATCGGTCAGCACAATATCGGGCCGGGTCTCGCGGATGATCCGCAGCCCCTCTTCACCGTCGAGCGCCGTGCCGGCGACCTCAATACCGTGCTCCTGCCACGCCGGCTTGCGAGAGATCATCTCCACCACACTTTTAATATCGTCGATGATACATAACTTGAACCTTCGCGGCTCCAGCTTCTGGTCCATCATCTATCGCTCCTCTCTTAACGGAATCCACAGCTCCGTCTGCGACCCCTTGCCCGGTTCTCCGTCCACTTCCATGAGGGCTTCCTCTCCGTAGTAGAGCGCCAGGCGATGTCTGATGTTGAACAGGGCGTAGCCCTTCTTGGACTGCGGGGCGCTGCTCATTCCCTGCCTAACCTTCCCGGCATCGAGCCCCCGCCCGTTGTCGGTAATAGTAATATGCAGCATCTCCAGCTCCCGGCTGACCGTGATGTCAATCCGGCCTCCCCCGGACCGGTCACTGAACCCGTGCTGGATGCTGTTCTCCACAACCGGCTGCAGGATGATTTTGGGAAGCGGGCAGGACAGCAGCTCTTCATCCTCAACCGTAATGCTGTATTCAAACAGTCCTTCATAGCATTTCTGCTGAATGGAGAAATACTGCCGCACATGGGACAGCTCATCCTCGAGGGTAATCAGATCCTTCCCTCCGCTAAGCCCGATCTGGAACATCTGCGATAATGACAGGATCATCTCATTCACATCCTCATTCACGCCCAATACCGATTTGCAATAAATCGTATTCAGCGTATTGTACAGGAAGTGCGGCTCCATCTGCGCGGTAAGGGCCCGGATCTCCGCATGCCGCTTGTCCTCCTCCTTCGACTTCACATCCTCAATCAGTGCCTTAATCTCCGACATCATCCGGTTGAACTGAAAGCCGACCTGGGCGACCTCATCCTCATAGCGGCTCTCATAAACTACACTAAGCTGGTTCTCTTCGACCCTGCGCATCAGCCGCCGCAGCTTGAACAGCGGCCTCAGCAGCACAGACGTCAGCTGATTGGAGATCAGCCAGGTAGTCAGCAGAAAGACACCGATTACATACAGGGTGATGCGCTGCACCCTCTCCAGCTTGCCCAGCAGCTGGTCGCGCGACTGCATGCCGGAGATGATCCAGTCAGGAGATGCTGCAGAGCTTTTATAATTGACCAGATACTCCTTGCCGCCATAGCTGTAGGTATGCTCCTGCGGTTCGGCTGCTACGCCGCCTTCCGCAAGCACCGGCTTCCAGGGAAATCTGCCGCGGAACGGCCAGCGCGACTCCACCACTGCATCCCCCTCCCCGCTCATCAGGTAATAATTCCGGCCGGGCTGCTGCCCGCCCTGATTCAGCAGTTCGTCAATCCGGCTCTCCCGGATATTGACGACGATAAACACATTGCTGACCGGAGTATACGGGTATTCATAGATTCCCCGGACCACGAAGGAGACGACCCGCTGGCTGCCCGTGAACAGCCGGTCATAATGCCCCTTGGCCCAGTAGCCGCCCGGCTGCTCCTTGCTGAGATCATATAATTCCGAGCCGTAAAACGAGTTATCCTGCGCGCGGATTTGCGTGGTGGAGTAGAAGTCGCCTATCGGCGTGACGATCAGCACATTCTCGATAATCGGTTGATTAAACGTTGCCTGTGAGAGCACATATTGCAGATCCGACAGATGCACATAATAATTCGACACATCATGGCTGAGCACATCCATCATCATCTTCCGGTACGCATCGCTCAGCATCAGGGACTGCACGGACAGTGCCACATCATTCAGGCGGGAATCCAGCAGCTGGGTAGTTTTGCTGACCGTTTCCTGGCTGCTGGCGTAAGCATTATCCTCAATCTCCTGCGCGGCGATCCAATACGAGAAGCTGCCCATCGCACTGATGGACAGTGTGATCAGCATGATGAACGAGAACAGAATCCGCTGCTTGATGGATATCCGGTAATACCTGCTGGCGATCTGCCGCCGGATCTGCCTTGCATAGGCTGTGAATGTATTCATAGTTCCCCCTTCTTGAGCATGTACCTCCCTATGTTTGTATGTTCTTGTCACTTGTACCATACGGCTGCTCCAGCCCGGCGTCAAGACAGGGCATGATTATTTAGCGGATTCCGTCCCTTATTATCAATAGGCAGGGGGCCCTCCGCATAACATGGTGCGGATTCACTAACCATGGCTCAGGTTGACGGGAAGCTGCGCGATTGAGTAATTATAATACAATTAGCCAAACTGACGGTTTCAAGGGCGATTCTATGAAGCATGAAACTTTTAACTATGACCAGTTACACAAGACAAACCCAAACCTTAACAAAATAAAAACAAGCCAATGCGTAAGTATTTATACGCATGGCTTGTTTACCTCAAACTATTCCGAATAAATTCCCGCTCCGCTTTTTTCAATTGCTTTAATGAATTCTCAAAAGAATATGGGAACCTATCTCTAAGCTCAATCAGCTTTTCAACCTCTCCCAAGGCAATAGCTTCCTTAACAGCAGGAATCCACTTCTCTTGAACTGTGCCCCAACTTTGTGCCTGAAGTAGCTCGTCGATCAGCATAGGCAACTCAGATTTAAAAGTATCATAACTCTCTCCTACCCAACTTTATTTGTTCGAAGATCAACTTCTCTTTAGTCTGTATAGGTTCTTCCTTATGTTCCAATACTTCTACGAGCATCACAGCTCCCGTTCTGAAGCCAAGGGTATAGGCAGAAGCGGATGAAATAGAGATCAGCAAGCTATTCAGATCCATTATTTCTTCGAACACGGTGAAGTCTTCTGGAGACAGCTTTGCTTGCAGGGTTTGTATACGCTCCGAGATTAGCTTAGAGTTCTGTGCATACTCGGGATCATTGAAACAGATTTGTTCGTTTTGGCAGATTTTTCCGTAATATAGATCTTCTAAAAGACTCACTTATATCCCCTCCCAAATCATCATCTTCTTGATTATCTTAGCGAATTATTCGCTAAAAGACAATAGCGAATAATTCGCTAATATATGCTTGCGTTGGAGGTGTTCGATATGTATCAACGTATGCGGGATTTACGCGAAGATAAGGATTTGACGCAAACTCAAATGGCGGAGTATTTACAATGCAGCCAGCGGATTTATAGTAATTATGAACGCGGAGATGTCGATATCCCTACAGCGATCCTGATCAAGCTGGCAGATTTTCATATGACGAGTACTGACTATCTACTTAACCGAACGAACCAAAAGAAACCTTACCCCAAAAGTTAAATTAGTATAATTAGTATAATACGTAGATTACTTTAGGCTTTAAAATTATCTTCTTTACACCCGTTGGGCTATGATCATTATACACATAAATCCGCGAGTTGCATGAAGACAAAGAACAGACTCGCACAAACAAGCTCAGTGGCGAACCCATGAGCTTGTTGTTCGTTGGAACCATTGCTTCCATTCAATACATAAATATAAATGATAAGCTTATATGCTTTCCCGCTCATTGCAAAGGAATATCTGCTTCACCTGTAAAAAAGCATATACACTTCTTTGCCATGAATTTTTTCAAAACCAAAACTTACATATAAGCTGCTGGCCGGAATATTATCCGCATCGGTCTAAAGCTGTATACGGGTTGCCCTTTTTTCATTTGCCAATTCAATTACATGATTCATTAATGCTTTTGCGATTCCTTTATTTCTAAATTCAGATGCTACATATAATCCATCTATTCTTAATACCGGATGCCCATTCGAAACCGAAATCCCCCAGGAGCAGATAATAAATCCTGCATAATGC
The DNA here is from genome assembly GCF_038000205.1 of Paenibacillus sp. FSL R10-2771. Taxonomy (NCBI): domain Bacteria; kingdom Bacillati; phylum Bacillota; class Bacilli; order Caryophanales; family Paenibacillaceae; genus Paenibacillus; species Paenibacillus sp. FSL R10-2771. Next base: position 2,515,834 of record NZ_JBBOBM010000001.1, on the reverse strand, counting down.
GACTCAAATTTAGCCAAATAGCAAATTGCTAGATCAGCATCCAGAATCCTTTTAATGACCTGACCACTCTGCTCCAGCTCCTCGATTGAAGCTGCCTTTGTGTCTACACCATTAGACGAAGAATTGTTATAGCCACAGAATAAACTTCTTGAATGATATGCATTTGAGTGAGTTAAAGAAACAATTTCAATATTTGCAGGCACCTTCATAGTTTCACCCCGACTAATATAAATTAAAAACTCCGGAGGACTTATATGAAAAAACTTCTGTTGATTGTATCTATTTTCTTTCTTTTAATTGGATGTTCAAATGGCAAAGCGACAAGCAGCAATCATTTGTCAAATAGCGATCCCGTGACTTGGCTCACAATTGACGGAAGTAAATACTACTACACAACTACTTATGACAGTATGGATGAGACCACTCTAATAGATACAGGAGACGTAACTGATAGGGAAGATGGAATTCAACTGGGTCTTAAAATCTACAAAAGCAATGACTTTGAAGACCGTTATTTCATAAAAAGCCAAGACTATGAAAACGCATGGCGGGAATATAAATTACGCGATTAACAATGTTTCCCATTTGATTGAAGCCAGCCAATAATATAATCGAATCTTTCTTCCGTTAATCCATGACTCCCTTGAAGTCTTTTGTGTTGCAGATTATGTAGAGCTTTCTGTTCCAGATAGGCTGGACTGGCTTTTTCAACAATATATGCAGCATCTCTTGAATATTTATCATCATCCGCAGATATAATAAGCAGTCGTCTTGGTGCAATACAAGATACTAGATCATATATATCGTATTTACTGTGAAAGTTCGGAATTACACTCGCCATCTCGATCCCAACATTGTTACTGATTCGATTTGCATAAGTACAAGCACTGCCGCTTGCACAGCTAAAAGCTATTCGTACATCTAACGCAGATAGAAATAGAACAGTATTACCTCCATATGAATGTCCAAGTGTGCCAATGCATTGATTGTCAACAAAAGAGAGATTAGAAAGCAATGTTATACCGTTCATAGCGTCAACTATCACTTTTTTCATCAAACAATCGCCTTGTATTATACGGTAGCACATTTCATTATAATGTTGCCAAAAGTCACTGTCGCCTGAGAGAGGTTCAATTCCGTGTGCATATTTACGTCTATCCTCAAAGCATATGGAGTCAGGAGCTAACACAACAAATCCCTTTTTGACCAATTCAGGTCCGAAAGCTTGCAACGGATTTCCTGCTAATCCACACACTTCGCTCTTTCCAAAATGATGCTCCCTATTATGCTGGTGATGGATGAGAATCGCTGGGTTTTTATCAAGTACTTCCGGAAGCAAAAGGTAGGCAATAACTATGTCCCCGTATGAATCATATTCAATTAATTGCCTTGTATATCCATCTTCCTTTGTTGAATCCAGTATTCTATACTCAATATTAGTTATGGGATTAGGAGATATTATTCCAATGGCTTCTGTTATTTCATTTCTTAAATTCGCTATGTTACTCACCTCGTTCATACATACAGCTCGCTGGATTGAATTCGATGCTGGCCGGTGTGTAACAGCTCTGGCAAACGCCCTATGCGCTCAGCCAAACGGGAGAGTTGTTGTTCATGAAAATTAGATAATCCCGTATGAATCCGGTCCTGGAAAGGTTCGAGCCATCTCGCTTCCAAGCTGTCTGGGCCGAAATACACCCCAAGCAGAGAACCGACTGTTGCTCCGAAGCTGTCGGTATCATTGCCTTGCATGACCTGCTTGCATATTCCGTCACCGGCATTGTCCGCAAATCGAAATGTATTTATCAAGGTGCCGATTTCCTGATACACCTGACAGTGGGAATAATTCGCATACTTCTGATGAATGCCCTGATAAGCTTCCAGCCAGTTATCTGCATTCTCTACGATCTGCAGGCAATCCGCAGTAATCTCATAGAATCGGCTCCTTCTAGGGACGAATTGCAGTGCAGTACTTATTATTTCAAGCGGATCGCGCAGCACATGTGCGGCAGCAATTGCAGCGGCAATGAACATCGTGGCATAAATCCCTGTCCGGCGATGTGTAAAACTGGCATCACGCCAAGCCAGCTCAGCCGCAAGAGCGGGTTGACCAGGACAGGCATAGCCGTAAGCATCTGCACGAATCTCCGCCCCGCATAATTCTGTATCTTGCACCAGGAAGTCGGGCCAAGCCTCTATTTCAGAGTGATTGAATAATTCCCGGTCATGCTCCAAATAGCTAATCCCCGACCGAACCAGGATGGCCCTCTCCGGCCCCCATGTTGTACTTATCGGAAGATGATTTATCCATAAATCTCTTAAATTCCTTTTGGTAAAACCCTTACCGAATTGCTCTAACGCCATCATTCCCATTAATGTGTAGTTGATATCATCATCAGGTGCCACATAGCGAATCCGCCCCCGCGCCGTCTCGAACCAGGACCAATGACGACGATCCAACGCATGTAGAGCTTCTTCCGAAATATAATCATTCAGCGGCCATTCCCCTACAGCGGTCAATGCTTGGCGTAATTCCGACAAGGTGGGATTGACCTCGATCGGCTTGCCCAGCATCGAACCACAGACTGAAGCGAGGAAGCCTGCCTCTACACGCTTGGAGCTATCCTTCAGATTCAAAACTCCGATCTGACTTAAAGGTCGATCCGGGTCGCATTCACGCCATATCTCTTCCAAATCGTCCGGCTCATAGTAAGGCCAGTTGTCCCGCATTGGAATGTCAGCCAAGCTATGGGCGAATTCCAGATAAGCATCATAGCTTGCGGGAAGCTGTTCCAATCGGGCCAAATAACCGGAGGTTTGGTGCCCCTGTGCAAATTTATTACGCAGAATTCCCTCTAATTGATGTTTCAGAAACGCAAGTGATGGTAGCATGTGGTATCTCCTTTATACTGATTATTAATCTACATTAATTGCATATTTAATGATCGCTATCACAAAACCTCAACAACTTAGAAAAATAAACGGATTTCAAAATCTCACTGTTTATCGCTTGAATCTCCTGAATAAATTCAATGATTTTAGTTCTTATCTCATTTACGAATTCACTTTTGTTTATTCTAACATTCGAGAATGACCCATATGGTGCATCTATCAATAGGAACTTATCCGTTTGAATTAAATATCTATAGGGTATTTCATGATTTAACTCGCTTAAGATTAGAACCTCATCATCAACTTGTATTTCTAACCAGGTCCAGGAATTTTCAACATACTTCAAGGCTATGTATTTATGCGAATTTAAGGAGTTGCAGGCATCAACAAGTAGATCTAAATTGGTTAGAATGAGTTCAGAATAAATATGCTTAGCGGATAAAGGCATATTGGGAGTAGGGTAAGGAATGAACTCATGTCCGTCTACAACTAGAGTAAATGCCCCATAGATCTGATGCCACTCTTTATCGAATGTCGCTGTATCCACCGTTCCCAGTTCCTCTATCTGATCTTCAAGCAACTCATACTTGATCTCAAATACTGCGTGCTTAGACACTATTACTTTCACCTCTTCTAGGATTCCTCCCAATACTCTATCATCACATCTGAATATTCATCTTCGCTCAGAACAAATTTTTTAATACGCTCGTACACTTCTTTTCGGACTTCCTCAGATCGTTAATAATCTACATAGTCCTTTTCTGGAATGTCAATGTCATAACTATCCTCTTCACACCTGCTAAACATCACTTCAAAGTCACCGCTCATTATAAAATGTGCAATTACCTCTTCAATCCGTCTACGGCTGCATTCGTCCACAAGCACCATATCACTTCCCCAATAATACTTCCCGTGCAAGCACTCACCCGTTTGTTTATTCTTGTCAGCCAGTGTCTGAATGTTCTGGTATGTAAAAAATGAAGCCACCCACCTTGAGCCGTCTTCAAAGGTTACTATAGCATCCGTGTTACCATCAACGATGTTCCATTCCCCTTCAGCCCATTCTTCAGCTTCAATCCAAATAGAATACTTCATTCCATTCATCCGCTCCCTCCCCCGCTAATCCCCCTCATACTTACTAATAATCCCTCGCACATATGCCTTGAACCCATTCCGTATCTCGGGCGGCCCCAGCACTTCACACTTGTCCCCAAAAGCAAGCAGCCGGTCGTAGCCATAGGAATTAGGAATAATCGGATACTTGGCGAAACAATGGTGTTCATCCGTCTGCAGGATATGGTCAGATCCAAACCGTTCAATCACCCGATCCATGACGGAGCGTTCCAGCCGGAGCGTAACCTCCACCCATCCCTGGTTCAGCCAATCGCCGCCGTCCATGGGGAGGGGTGTGAACTCTTTTGGAATGAACAGCACCTTCGTCACTTGCAGACCGCTCATTCTTGCCAGCTTGAAGATCCGGTAGTCCTCTTTGTCCAGACAATAGCCTTGCAGATACCAACTGCTCTCCTTGTAAACCACCTGATACGGCTCCACCCGCCGCTCACTCCCCTGCCCCCGGGCATCTGTATATGAAAAGGCCAACACATAATGCTCATTCATCGCCTTCTCGATCAAGCCAAACAGGCTGCGCAGCGATTCGTTTCCCTTGTTCAAGGACAGATCCATAACGAACGGCGGATTCGGCCTACCCGCTGCGTTGTCCGGAAAGAGAGTCTTCAGCTTCTCCGCTGCATACACCATCTCCCGTCTCCCAAAAAGCTGCTTGTAGCTGTACATCCCGTTCTGCAGGCTTTGGATTTCATGAGGGGTGAACAGGGTTTTGCCTACTTTGTAGGACCTCATGAGACCGACACCGCCCGACGCGCCATACTGGGTATATATGGGCAGGCCGGCCCGATTCAGTGTATCAATATCCCGGTAAATCGTTCTTCGGCTGACTTCGAGCCGCTCCGCTAACTCCCGCGCACTTATCTGTTCATGCTCCAGCAGGATCATAACAAGCGCAATCAAGCGATCCATTTTCATGATGACCACCTCAGATCAAGTATGCCATACAGCTGTCACAGTTGGTAGATTATGCTTACCTTGAAATACACCAAAACAACTATCCAGGAGGTACATTGTCATGATTTCGACCAGAATTGAAACGAAAGAAGCATTCCGCATGATTGGGTTCAAGGCCACTCTAAGTGAAGGTGGAGCAGTTCACGCTCCAGACTATTCTCTACTCAAAACGGCTTTTTTCAAAAGCACGCTGGAGAACGGCTCCATGGCCTCCCTGCGCCCTCTGTCTGAGAGCCCTTACGGATTTGCCGCCATTGCTCAGGAGGATGGAAAGGTTCTGTATGTTGCAGGCGTTCAATCGGCCAAGCCTCTGCCGAATTCTGCTGGTGAAGTGCTTTTCCCGGGGGGACAGTATCTGGTGTTATCAGGTCAAGGGGGATTGTCACGCCTCGCGTTTGACCGGCTGGAGGATGAGGCTTTTGGTGGCATCCTGAATGAAGATTATGAGTATGTATATACCGGACACCCGGTCGCGGAGGTATTGACCAATGGCAACCCTATGGATGCCGAAGTCGAAGTGTGGGTGCCGGTGGGGAAGCGGCATGCGGATTGAGAAATATGTTTGAGGAAATAGCGCTAGGCTATATGTAGAAGCAGCTTCGTTATCGTTTAGCGTGTGGCTGATCTAGCGCGGAAGCCGCCTGCTCATGTGAGGCGGCTTCCGCGCTGACCATTCCAGAACGTTAAGGTGCAGGCGTATAGGATGATAAACGCTATTATGATTAGGATAAGGGGGATAGCGAAATTCATGTTAAGCAGAGATATCATATTGAGCTGCACGACGGATAACAGGATCACTATTAGGAAGCTGGCTGTAATCATAAAACACGACCAAGCCCGGCGGTAAGTTACGTCTTCTCTAACCTGCTGTTTCTCTCTGCGAATACTCCAATTCTCAAATAGGAACAACAGTATTACGAGCCCTTGAATTAGCGTAGTCATAAACACAGAGGTATACGATTTAGCTGCATAGCGGTCTATGCTCAAACTGCTGTTATAATGAATTGGAAGCTGATCAGGAATCAGATCGTAGTTGCGGAGCACAAATACAATATTAACAACCATAATGACAACATGAATGAAGAACCAATAATTAGATAAGCCCCTGTTTCTGTTTGGCAATTCAGTGTCCACTTTCATGATTGATGGTCCTGGAGCAATAGGCAGCGTGGGCAGTACACTTTTCATTTTCAAATGATAGCTAGTGTTCATAACCAGGGAGATTACGAGCATGGCGAGTGCATAGGTAATAATAATCCAACTGACTTGCTTCGAATGTTCATCACTGTAGATTAGGCATAGGATGCCAACAATGAATAGGATGGTATGTAGAATAGCACTAGTCCTGGCATATGACCTCCGCATCTGGCGCAGCGGCTCACTGAGGAATTGTACAGCGCTGACGGTGACTCCGAAACTAATCGTCTCTTTTGTTAAATACGGCATACTCACGATGAGTACAATGGAAGGTACAAATACTAGGATAAATATTATAACAGGCAGTATCGTCATATCATTCACCTCATTCTACATGGATATTATTTCACATAATCCTCGAAAGCGATCTTATACTCTGCATATTTTTCAGGATTACTTTTTTCAAATATTTTCAAAGAAGCAGGTTCCCGAAAATCTATATCATTGACTGAAAAATTGACACTTTTCATATCTCCATTCGCATTATTTTCAGTCTTGTATGGTTGTATTATTCTACCTTCCTGTATCATTTCAATGGCTAACATCTTAGCCCATCCACGCATCACATAAGCAGAGAATGAAATATGATCATAGCTGATAAATTTCCACACTTCTTCTATAGATGACGTCCTATCATATTTTGCGTATTGATTACTTGAATGTATTGCCACAAATCTGTAAGGTGTATTAATAAATACGTCCCTGTATTCAAATGTACTATCGTTGCTGGTCGATGATAATAAAGGTAATTTGAAGTCTTCACCAAAATATGCACCATCTTTTTTTCCTTCATTGATCGCTTTCATGATTTGATCATCCGTTAAACTATAGATATATCCGTAACCAGATTTTACTTTTTCTTCTATGTCAACTTTATTTTCTGTTAATTTCAATGAATCTGCTGCCATACTTGTTTTAGGTAATTGAGTACTTCCTTTCTCAACTAAATCATATTTAGTTAATCCATAAAATATCACAGCATTTATTGCTAACGAAACTGTCAATAAAATAAATAAAATCTTAACCTTCATTATATATGCCACCTTCAATATTTTAACTAACTCATGCCTATAGCTTCTTTAATTTGCGGGATAGATAAACCGTTCGCTTTCAGCTCTTTTATCCAAATAATGCGTGCGACGGTTTCCTCTCTTTTATACCTGCGTGTTAAATTCTCTTCAGCCTGTTCAAAGGGCAGCATACCTTCTTCGGTGTAATGTTTCAGCGTGCTATAACGGGAACCTGTGATTCTTACCAATTCACCTATTGACACATGCTCTGAGGCCAGAATCGCCTCCATGGAACGTTGCCTAGACATGGATACAACTCCTTTACAGCGGGCGCTTCGGAACAAGACGCACACCTTGAATCGGTACTCTCATCATCACATAATGCGGCATCGCATCGTATAACAAATTATCTATTTGGATGGTCGCAATTGATCCTCCCTCAATCACCTTAACCTCATGTCCATAGGACTCTAGCCTTGTAAGGACGGAGTTTAGCCTTTTATTAGAATTAGCGAACCAAGCCTCTGTCTCTACAAAGACAGCCTGTGACCGCTCAAGGAAAGGGAAGAAAAAATTAATACTGCTGCCCGCATATGTCTTCACAAACGAGGACTTCATTTGCAGGAACTGTTTGCCCCTAACTCTATTCCATGGCGATCAGTGCAAAACTTTGTGCTAATTTCAAATCCATCATAGCCATCCACCCCTACTCATGATTTAGATAAGCCGGTTCGTGATTCGTGTGTATGAAGAACCTTTTGAAATCGTTTTACTTACTACTTACTACTTATCACTTACCGCATACAGTACGCCATTTGCAAAATATTGTCAAGGATGACTCCGTGCCTCGTTCAACCGAAAAAGTATGTAAATACAACAAATGGCTGAGCTTTTACATAACAAGCCACCTACTCCCGCTATGAGAGCGGTAATTTGGATGTTCCGATTGCCAGCGCAAACAAGCTCGTGTGATAATCACAGGAGCTTGTTCTAATTCCGCTTTACCAGGTTCAACACCAGCTTTTTCACTCCTTCTTTTCTGCCTTTACTGATTGCCATGAAATACTTTGATAAGAAAGTCGTGTACTGGAACCTGCAATAATTCATATGACTCTAAAATTTTGTGTTATCATAGGAGACTTCCTCTAAACTGACTGTAATTTTGTCCTTTGCTATATCTACTACTGAATATCGGGCAGTTGGTTGTGAATTGCATCCTAAAGAACCGGGATTTAAAAAGATAGTATCTTTACCCTCAAAAAAATGAATTGGATGATGATGCCCAAAACATATTAATTTGTCTTCGCTTCCTTTGAATAGAGAGAGTAAATTATCTAAACTCGGCTCAACAATTTCACTAAAAGGATCTTTGCTTATATGTTCATTTAATTGGGTCTGCTCAATATGATAATGGATAAACAATATAGACTTGCCTTCGATTGTTAAAGTGATTGTCCGAGGCAACTGTTCTAATCTGGTGATGAAGCCTTTGTCCATAAGATCTGCTATCCATTGGTGATGCTCTTTAGCGTGAGAGTGGCTTAATGGATAATCTTCCCCTTTTTGAAGTGCTAAAACTGCTTCATCGTGATTCCCGGTAATCATTGAGACATCACTTCTGGCAAATAAGATTGTCAGAACTTCATTTGTATCTGGTCCAATCCCTATCATATCTCCTAAGCAATAAATATGTTCAATGTCCCGCCTCAGGTCAAACTCATTAAGAACTGCCTTTAAGGCAGGAGCATTACCGTGGATATCAGCAATTACTCCAATCTTCATAATCTATCGACACTTCCTTTGTCTATTTTATAATGATTCAAAGAGCGGACAGCCAATAAAATGGATAACAACGCAGTTAATAGCAGTAAGCCCCATCCACAACAATACCGAATAGGACATCCATACGGTAAGCATAGGGTAACTATAGTTCAACAGATAAGGCCAGATCAGTGTCAAAACTAACAGCAGCATTCTAAAGAGTAGAGTAATACGAACCCTGGTCTTTTTCCTGCGTCTATCTTGCTCATCTATTATGTGTCGGGGTGTCCCTACGGCTAGTATCATTACCTTAAGAATGATGCCAATAGCGGCTAACAGAACTAACAACGATGATACCAGATCAGTTATGATGTAGATATCGTCATATTTATAGGTGTTCATAGGGCTCTAATTCATTTGCCCATACCTGTTCTGCGCAATCAACGAGGGTGCCGTTGAGGAAGGAATAGTTGGTTTACAGACTCATATCCGGCTGCCCGGATGTCAACCTCATGTGTTTGATAAATTGCGTTCTTCAGATTATCCGGTAGATCGCCTATTTCCATCTGGGCAGTGATCCAGTGCTCCAAATCCTTGAAATTCGTTACCAGATATCCCGCTGCAATATCTCCATAATATCTGGGGGCGTTGTATGCTAAGCTTTTCCCGAAAAACGCGCGATAACCTTGAGTAAGCTGCTCCAGCTTCTTTTCCTGTCCTGTTGAAAAATAACTGTCAGTCATCCCCAGCGGAATCAGTATGTGCCCAGTTACATAATCCTGATAATTCATACCTGTAACTTGTTCGATAATCATTGCTAAAATATCATAATTAACAGTTGCATACTGATATTCAGTCCCCGGATTTGTATCTAGCGCAATATTAGAAATCTTATGTATGGTTGTTCCAAGCATTTCTTCCGTTGTACCTTCAGGAATTAACCTGATGCTCCATGACGGTATACCGCTTGTATGAGCCAATAGTTGTCTAATAGAAATCTCAGTTTTCTCCCCCTTGTAATCTGGAGCAAACCAGAGAAGATAATCTGAAATATAATCGGAATAAGCTAAGCTCCCTCTTCTTGTAGCAAAATAACAGCTAGAGCCGTAAACGCTTTGGTGGTCGAGCCCAATTCGAAAAGTGTTTCCTCAGTGACCGGCTTTTCTTGTTCCACATCGGCGTAGCCGTACACCCTAAATTCTGTCTCGCCCTGTTTGGATGATACGATGGCAACGCCTGGAGTCGCTGTTTTGCTCATAATGGTTTTCACCATGTTTTGCTCAATAGCATAATTTCCCGATCCAAATAAATTTCCAATCGAATGCCAACATGCAGTAGTAGCGATGAGCACGATCAGCAGGACTGCACTTACTGTTACAATAGTTTCCTTTCTCCTAGTACTCTTCTGCATTGTCGTTCTCCTTTGAATTCGTATATCAAATTCAAAATCCCTAAGTCACTATGCTGTTCTTAATTTAGACGTTCATTCCATCCCGTTCCCTGCGAATATATACCTTGCTTCCAAATAAAAAACTCCTGTCAAATTATTAGCAGAAGTTTCATTAAAAGATTGATTCACACGGAAATGACAACAAAACCGCTTGTTTGTGTGTTAGATATTAGTGAACCTTGGCAGCAATATAAACCGTAGAACTGTTATAAAAATTATAGTAGATACCATTGCTCCAGATAAAATTACTTGGATCAGTAATTCCAGTATTTTGTGATGGATTTGGACCGTGTTTTTCAGACCAGGTTCCTGTGCTATTTTGAAGCATAAAATGATAATCAACATTATCTCCACCAAAACCATACTGGTCAGGAAGATCAACTTTACCATTACCATTGGTATCAATCCAACCTATTCTTAAAGCTATTCGATGTTCATCGGCGTTAACGGCCGCAGTTCTGCTACTTAGTATTCGCCAGCCAGGTATAAAATATAATGAATTTGTATTTCCATCTTGGACTACCAGGTTAGCAACATAATTCACATTCGTAAAATATTGTGAATCTGCGAGATTTGAAACGCCATCTCCATCGCCAGGATTCATTTTCCATGGGGCTTAGGTAGCATAACCATAGCAGTTAACTGCAGAACTATTAACAGCCGAATAGGGCCATGCATGACCATAATCGGATGCCAAGGTGGCAAAAGATTCGTTTGGGAGTTCAAAAGTGGGAGTTAGTAAGTCCGGTTGAATTAATACGTCTCGGATAGTTGTGGATTCTGTTGGAAATACTAAACTTGATGTTTTTTTGAGTTCACCAGAGGTAGTAACATTGCCAAGGGAGTCAACGATAATTGTATCCTCTCCCTGCCATTCACCGACCCAAGTCTTATCTGCCCCAGATGTTTGCACCTGTCTCAATGTACTATTATCAATTGGAGCTGCCAAAACTACCGAAGAGAGAGAAAGACTCACAATTAATGCAAATGAAAATGCATACAAGGATAATTTTTTCATTAATACCAATCCCTTCTTTTTTGATATAAGAAATTTACCATAAATTACTAATATAATTCATGAAAAATGTCACTATATAAGCTGAACTTAACAATGATGGCGAGCTCGTGAGCGAACCTCTTACGGAGCTTCACTGATGCAGTAAGTAAGATTTAAAGCCGCTTTGAAACTAAGTTAGACCAAACTAAACCAGTAAGCGTAATTGAAAATTAAATCAACTATTAAAATATTTTTAGGTTGATTAATATAAAATGTGCAATTGCACATAAATCTGCCCCAGTTATCATTAATGGTGATACGGTGTTATTGATCTGGGATTATATTAAATGAAGAAATTACGGAGGTAAGGAGAATGAGTAACATGAAAAGGTATGTACTATTATTATTTATGATATGTCTAGTTTGATCCGACGCCTATCTTTGCATCCACGTCCAGTCCAAAGTTTGTGAAAGTATCGTTTCTATCGAATCATGGTCTTATATTAAAGGATGACGAAAGCTTCGGACCCTTGGGGGATGAATGACATAGGACAACTAGGCGACGACGTTTCGCTCTTCGCCTGTACAAGTGCAAGGGCTTTCGAGAAGTAAATGAATTTTAACAGGATATGATTTTTCTGCAGTACTTGCCGAAGACGGGGATGTGTATACATGTGCAACGAACGATCAGGGCCAATTGGGGACATCCAGAAATACTAAGTTTGAAAAAACTGCTCTCGCCATCTGAGGCCACTGAAAAATGTATCAAAAAAAACGACGCCTATTCGGTCCCTCCGAATGGTCGTCGTTTTTTCTCACCTAATTCTTCGACTTTTATCTACCCCATAAGTTTCAATATTCGTTTTAAACTAACAGTGAATATCGCCATAGCTCCCTGAATTCCCATGCCAACTGAACCCGAGGAGATGCAACATCGTACCCGTGTCTGTGATTGATTCGCTATTTTCGGCTCCAATTTTGTAGCATTCTTTAATTTTGGCTTTAAAGGCTTCTCTTTCCTGAAACGCAGCTTGCTTTACATGTTCGTTGCTCTTTCACCCTTTGCCTTACATCTAAAATAATACCCGATGGAATCGACCGGACCTTTAACCGTATGATAGGCTGCGAATGGTTGAAGGCATTCCACATCAAATTCTGGATTAATCCCTAGGGTATCAATTCTTGTCTCATTTCCTTCTATTTCGTATACATCTAATCCAGTCTCTTCTTTAACCTCTCTGATCAGGGCTTGGATCAACGACTCAAAGGGTTCAATTCTCCCCCCGGGAAGTTCGAACTTAAAGGAGGTATCTGTTTTCATTCTTCTTTGTATGACGATCTCAGGTTCTCCATCATTGAATCGTTCAATGAATGCTCTTGAATTAACGTAGAACATTGAACCCACCCTTTCTTAGATATGTGACACCCACGGCATAACGAATCTTTGCGATTCTTAATATTTCATTAGCTGCCAAACTTTGCTTCCCATTGCTCTAACCAAGCTTTATAACTCATAGAATGCACTTCTTCTAATGTTCTTCCATCTAATGACCATACGCCGCCATCCATGGCCTGATCGATTACTGGATAAGAATGTCCGCCTACTGCCTGGTTATCCACGACATAGATCCAAATTGCGGTTTTCCCTTTAGATTTAACAATATTCTCCGGTTTGGCGCTTGTGGATTTCCAGTTATCCAATGGATGGTTTGTTACTATGAACTTCTGTACGTTAACCTCTTTGTCCAGATAAACACTGGGATCTTCGGTTTGCAGCCCCCAGTAATTGGAATATGGTAAATTCATTAACTTTTCTTTTGTTAAGGTGTAGACTTCACTGGAGCCTTCATACGAAGAGACCTTGTAACCCTTAGATTCCAAATAATCTTTTGCCGCAGTAGCATTGTGGTCTAATGTTGTGGCATTATGCGAAGCGGAACAGCCCGTTAAACTGAATAGAAGCGTCATTAATGTTAAGACAATTCTGACCAAACCGTCCCCTCCTCCATTGTTTTCTCGCTCTTATTGGGAACCATTACTCATTGACTATAACGAAATGAATTCAGCTTTTGTTACACGTACGCAGATATATATGGAGTAGTTGTTCATGGTTTGGGAGGATTATCGTATGTAAGAGGAAATACCGATTGGAATTCACTGGCGCATTGTTCTATAATATCTGCGGTTATAATCACAGCTGTGTAATTTTGTATGTCGGGACACCCAATTATAACCGCCGATTTTAATCTGCCTTACCCGGCGATCTTACTCTTATACCTTCTCCTTAATCGGAAACAATAAATCAAGCTGTAAATCGTCCATTTTACCGCCATTTTGTACGTAATTATAAAAATTCAATGTTTCCTCAAATCCTTGCCCTGCAACCGTTTCAAGCGATGCCCAGCGCGGAGAATCCCAATCATTATCATATTTATTGCTTGCGTTAACCCATTCTTTTAATAAACGCCAGTCCTCGAAGTCCCATGCCCTGAGCACATGTGCGGCATATAACCCGCCGTCAAACGTACGTTTGACTAAAGGCGCGGGAACCTCTGTGTCGCCCGGAATGGATACCCACACCTCATATACATGGGAGGGTTCTCCGATTCCTGCTGCCCCTTTAGAGCAGTCAAAACCAAAACTCCGGGCGTCGGGTTTAATTGTTAGCAATCCGCTTTCTGTTACAAATTGCGTGATCATATCCAGCGCTTTGCCTTCGCAGCCTTCTCCCGTTGCATAAGCAGCAGCCACAGTCATGGGCGGCAGATAGACAATCCGCACATCTTTGTCCGCCAGCTTGTTTAAATTTTCATTTGCCTTGTTTAATTCTTCCATTGACTTTTCCTCCTTGAAGTTGATTTTCGAGACAGTCAAGGAATCCACAACCTCCAGTAAACTTGCGTCGTCAGGCAGTGCGAATTTCGCACCTCTGAGATTCAGATATTCGACAAAGGCTTTGATAACACTGCGAATGGTGGAGAGCGCGGTGATCTCGTCCTCAATATCCGCAAGGTTACGCTCAAAAGCTTCGATTGCAACACGCGCTTCCGCGCTTTGCAGAATTTCGGCAATCTGTCTGAGCGGAATCCGCAGTTTACGCAGAACGATAATCTGACGCAGACGTGTGATGGCTTCTGAATCGTATGCGCGGTATGCGGAATCTTCCTTTTTCGCAGGCGTAATCAGCCCGATTTGCTCGTAATACCTAAGGGTACGGGTGGAGACTGAAAAGTGCTTTGACACCTGACTGATGGTTTGCAGTTCGATGACTATCCCTCCTTCTGAGAGTAAATATACAGGTTTACGCGACGTTAGAGTCAAGAGACCTGGTACCGGAAGCTTATGTAATTATCCTTAAGTATTACGATGTTACTCTACCTTCATCCATAGAGCATTCTGCCGGTCATCTGGACTTGATAAAACCATCATCCCAGATGGATGACCTTCAGGAATTAAGGTTTTTCAAAACATCCTTTCCCGTATTCGCTTCTTCAATAGAGACTGAACCAATGAATTTATCAAAATTTTCATTTTTTCGAAATATGCTTTTGAACCAAAATTTAATGGATTGGACTCATTGTATTCGACTCAGGCATGACATGATATGACCCTCCCATCCCTTCAATAACTGTACGCAAAGGTACATAGGTCACTCCATCAATGACTTTAGCTTCCCCTTTAATGGCAGCCCCGTTTACCCTTAAAGAGTATGCTGCAGTGGCTGCATAGACCGTAATGGATAGACATACCACTGACAACATAATAAGAAAACTAGACACAATAAACTTTTTGTTCACTATTGGCACACTCCCTGACCGACTTGCTTCTCATAATCTTTTTAATATTCGACAATATCACCTTCTGCCCTTCCAAAAGAACTTCCCTCATGTGATTTTTTTCCAATAAAAGAACCGAAGCTTTATTTTCACCCCGGTTTCCATTACTAACGTATTATATTCCTTCGTAAACAGAATCTTCTTTCACAAACTAATACTTCAATCATGTATAAATTTTATGCGAAAACTGCATAAATAAAAATATGCATTTTTCGCATAAAGTAAATTTGGCTTGGGTGATGAGCATTGTACACAAGAATCCGCGATTTACGCGAAGACAAAGATCTGACGCAGCAACAAATGGCTGAGCTTTTACATATCACACAAGCCACCTACTCCCGCTACGAGAATGGGAATTTGGATGTTCCGAGTGCCGTATTAATTACGCTGGCGAATTTCCATAAAGTAAGTATCGACTACATTTTAGGGCAGACCCATAATCCCAAGCGCTATCCGCAAAAATAAAATAGTATTCAACAAAAAGAAGCTCTTGTGATCATCACAGGAGCTTCTTTCATTTCTAGCCCTATAAGTAGATCTGGATATTCCGGATGAATTCCCGGACCAAGTTATCCTCCAAACGACTCACATTTAATAGTCATTCCGGCTCTCTTTCAAGCGGATTACATTGTATTTGAGTAATAGGGTGATTGGCGCATGAATACCTCGATTCATCCGCTTTCTGTGACAGAGATCCGGTAACTTTTTATAAAATCCTGCCCATAATACAACATTCGCCTCCTAAGATCGTCCCAATTCCAAAATTGTTGTACAAAAGGCAGCATTTCACCTTTTTCAAACGGCTCAGCTTGATTATTCTTGTATTTCATACAACAATCCTCCCGAATACCTGGCTATCCATGAATTAAAGTTGCAAAACGTACAACATTTATGTCTACAGCGCTTCCCATGAAGTCCCCACCCTGCCGCTAAAGAATCAAATATACAAAAAGGGCTGGACCTGTGTTAAGGCTCAATCCCCCACACCAGTTGGCCATTCATATATCCGGTGACCTGCTCATTGTTAACAAATTGACTGGCGGAGGCCTTGAACGAATAATCGTTAGCCTGGTTGTAATTGGACCAGTCGGTTTTGGAGAAGCGGGTCTGGATCTCCGCGCTCTGGCCGGGGTTTAGCGTTCCAGCCGAACTTGCGAAGCCAATTTCCAGAGCATAATCTGCACCGGCAACCGGGGTTGCCAGCTTCACGAATCTGCTGGTTACATTCGCGCTACCGACACTGGACCAGTCGATCCAGAAGCTCTGATCTTTCTCGCCGTCAATCGTGTAGTAATACCGGAGCTTCACATCACTGAGCTGAACTGCCGAATTACCGCTATTGACGACTTTGAATTTGGCCGAAATCCCGTTAGTAGAGGCACTTGTGTTGCCATTAAAAGCCTGGATCGTCAAGCCGCCCGCTGGTAGCAGAACGCTGCTATCCGCAACATTCACTGTAAGTACAGCGTTATTTCCTCCGTTAAAATGGAAGGTGATCGGATTCTGGCCGAGCGGCAGCGTAGAGAGATAGGATTTCTTCAGGACGACTGTTGCGCCTGATGCCGTATAATCCTGGCCCGATACAAGCGTGTTGCTTCCATTCGTCAGGTTTGCAAGCTGATGTCCGTTTAAGGTAAGGGCTACGGAAATATCCTGCGCTTGAGCCGTTGCTTTATCAAAGGCCGCGCTCACAGGTGCAATAGATGCACTCGGTGTGGTATCGACAATTGTAACTTTCAATACGGGATCTTGTCCCTGATTGAAATCAAAGACAATCGAATGCTCGCCAACCGGGAGCGTTGCCAGGAATGACTTTTTCAGCAGCAGCGTATTTCCGCTTACAGTATAATCCTGCGTCGCGGTCAAGGCATTGCCCCCAGTCCGGAGGGCAGTTAACGTATTGCCGTTAGCATTCACGGTTATGGCTTTGTCACTCTGAGCCGCTGCATACTTGTTAAATTCGATACTTGCAGGTGTAATGGATGCACTTGGGTTTGGATTATTGACACTCAAATCGGGCAGCTCATCCAGTGTAATGACATAATTGCTCTGATATAGCGTGGTCAGTGTGGCCGGATAATTAAAGGCAGAACTCATGAGATGCTCACCATACCACGGCAGGAAATAGAGCCAGCCCGACTTCTCCTCGGTCAGATTCTGTACGCTCGGGACAGTATCATTCTCGGTCATGGCTACCATTTTGGTGCCGCCGGTTAGATCCACCAGCTGATAGAATATCGAGGTAATCGCATCCTCATTGGGCACACCGGACAAACCGTCATAGCGGTTGTAGACTGTATTGTATTTATCGTAGCCTACAATATCCACCTGATCGTCACCGGGATACCAGGCGGGAGAAGTACTGTAAACATAGCTGTTATACGTCCAGATCAGGTTGTGCAGGTCATAGGTTTCTGTAAGTTCGGTATATAGTTGATCCCACAGCTGCTTATATACCTCTGCGCCTGCTGATGCCCACCAGAACCACGCGCCTTGCCCGTTCAACCCGCCGTTACCTTCGGCCTCGTGATAGGGTCTGAAAATAACCGGCACGTTGTTATCCTGCAGAATCTGCAGCTGCTCCGCCAAATCGGCTATGGCCAGCTGTACGTATTGGTACTCTTTCGTCCCGGGAATGACTGCATTCGCTGTATTAAAATTAGTTTCCGTCGGCTTGTAGGTAGCTTCCTTCCAATCCACAAATTCCCCCAGCTGATAGGCGGTGAAATCCCGGGGAACAGTGAGATGCCAGCTGTTAGTCGCAATCCCGCCCCGGTTGTTCACCCAGTCGATCATCCGCGCGGTTGTACCGTCCTCCCAGCCGTATAGCGGATTATAGTTCATCAGATCGAACCCGCGGATGGCCGGATATTTGCCGGTTAAATTGTGAATCCAGTCGAACTCCAGCTCGGAATTCCCGTCATTGCCTCCCCCGTAAATCTCCTGCTGGCCGGAGATCATGTGATTGCCGTACACTTCTGTCAAATAATTCATCAGCAGCTGAGTTTCCGGGGTAGCTTGAGTATCACTGAGGACAGGCTGCACATCCAGGGGGTCCAGATCGGCAACATCCACACTGAAGCTGTCAAAATAAGCGAAGCCCCAGCCCGCCTTCAGCTGGATGGTGTTACTGCCCTGATTCAGCTTGTGATAGCCAAAATCGAAATCCGACCATGTGGTCGTGTAAGGCAGCATATACGAACCTTTCGTAACGCCGTTAACGTTCAACGATTGAAGCCGGCCGTCTGCGCTAAGCTCCTGCATATAACGGGTAGAGATCGTGTACATGCCTGTTTCCGGGACCGTCACATTGAAGGTAATGGTGCCTGAATTCTGCATCCAGACAAAACCGCTCCCGGTGTAGCCGGGCTTAGGTTGTCCGTAAATTTGGGTCGTCACTTGAAGATCGGAGGTGAGCTGAGCATTTTCGCTTTCAATTGTGAAAAGTGCGTTGTCTGCATGAACGGGCGGCGCTGTCATCACTCCAAGCATCAGAGTAAATGCCAGGATCATTGTGCTTGCCTTCTTGAGCAAATTTTTCATTTCCACCTTTCCTCCCCATGATAAAATGGTAAATACTTGATCAATCTATCAAGTCTTGGATGCGCTTTCATAGCAAAGATAACATACATTCCATATTTTGTAAATCGTTGAATATTGAAAATAATGTACCCTGCTGCAGGCGCACTAAAAAACTCCCGCTAATAGATTCGCAGGAGTTTCTATAGAGAGGTTCAACATTAATCATACAAGACTTCAATCATCTGCCTTGTCTTCGCCAGCTGCTCCACCGTTAAATCATGCTGGGCAGAGGCATATACGCTAAAGACAATATCGAGTACAAATAACTGGGCGAATCTCGAGCTAGTTGCCGCACTGCGAAGCTTAGCTTCCGGCGCGCGTGATGTAAATAAAGAGACATCCGCAAGCTGGGCAAGCTTGTTATTTCCGGGGCGGGTGAGACTGATCGTTTTGACCCCCTGCTCCTTGGCCCGTTTCGTTAATTGAATGACCTCTCTCGTCTCACCGCTATACGAAATCCCCCAAAAGACGGCGTTTTCTGATTTCGTAGCCATGGCTGCTGCCAATAAATGACGGTCTGAAATCGCATATACATTTTTGCCGAGCCTAAGCCATTTCTGTGCTGCATCCTCTGCAATGATAAAAGAGGCGCCAATCCCATACACATAAATAACCTCTGCCTGTTGTAACAGGCGCACAGCCTGCTCAATGGATTGCGCGTCCAGCTGGCTGGCCGTATTCTGAAAGGTCAATATGGTATTTGACAGCATTTTATCAATGATAGAATGCACGGTTTCATTCGATTCAACATCAAAGTAGCCCACATAATTCGTGTTCTCTACTTCAGCGGATAAACGGATCTTCAGAGCGGGGAAACCCTCGATACCCACTGACCGGCAAAAACGGACAACCGCCGCACTGCTTGCCTCCGCTTTGGCTGCTAACTCATGTATGGTCATATGCATCACTTCTTTAGCATTGGCAAGAATGTACTCAGCTACTTTTTTTTCTGATTCCGGCAATTCATTTAATACCAGTTCAATTTGGGAAATCATACTTCCTGCTACCAAGTTCCAAGCTCCTCTCCTCAGGCTATTCTCCTTATTGTAACAAAATAGAGGGGATAAATCATTAAGTAGCAGCTGTGAAGCTAAAGCGCCTTCCGCCTTGTCTGACGTAGTCCAATAGAGGAAGGTCCTCTTCTATCACATGACCAATTACATTCACGCCTTCATGTGCCGGCAGGTCCGTTAATGTGATCTGCAGCTCATGTTCATAGCGGCCATACAAATAATTATCGACGGTAACCGTTCCTCTAGGCCGCTTGTTCGTATGCATAGGCGCAATACTTCGGGTCATTACAAAACGTTCCTGATCTGTCCTCGCAGTTTCCGACCGGACCACATCACGGGCAGCGTCAAGGCGGTTCCGGTGAACCGTATCCCATAGGGCATAAGGCAGTTCTTGGGTTACCCGCAAAGGAATAATCCCATCTTCATACCGCTGAAATTGAACCTGAGACCCTTCTGAAAGGGTTAAATCGCCAACGAAAATTTTGTCCACCGCACAATCCTTCTCTAATTCCAGATAAGCTAGAAAAGAAGATTGATTCCTGTGCTTCTCTAAGGTAGGCAAGCTTTGAAATAACGGTTTTCGCTTCAGCCCGTCTCCCGGAATAAAGGCCATTGTCGTAATGCCTTCCGCCTGCAGCCATCTGTTCTTCGCTATAAATGCTTCTTTATCCAGACCTGTCTCCGGGCGGGGATAATAATTATGCCAGGCCTGGGTATTCTCAAGACAAATAGGATGCTCTTGTAAGGCAGTTAAAAATTCTGGTGTTAAGGTGCTGGCGTTTAAGGCGATTTTCAGATGTTGTGAGTAGGCTGCAATTTCATCGGCGCTAAAACCAAAATCAGTCCGCAAACCTGTAACACCAGCATCCAATAGAAAGGGAAATGAAAATTTCTCCAATGCTTTTCCGGAAATATCCGCCATCAGGTCCATTCCTAACCGCCGGGCAGCGTTGGCGATCTCCAGCAATTTCTCCTTCAATTGTCCGATGTCATCCTCCGGCATATGAAGGGATGTGAATATTTCCGTACAGCCTGCAGCCTTCATTTGTTCCATATACTTGACATTATCTTCTAACGTGCGGTCCGCCACAAAAATTGAAATTCCGAGCACTGGAATCACCTCATTATTTCAGTTCAAGTTAATCCTGTTCTGCCATAGCCTCTTTGGGTGTGCCGAAGAGATAAGTGGCAATAAATCCGCCAGCGTAAGCTGCAATTAAGCCTATGACGTATTTCAGCCATAATCCATTGGCAATCAAGGGAATTAACGCAACCCCGGAAGGCCCAATGGCAATCGCTCCAACGTTGCCGAATAAGCCAATGACCGCACCGCCAATCCCTCCGCCAATACAAGCTGTAATAAACGGCCGGCCCAGCGGTAAGGTAACCCCGTAAATTAAGGGCTCGCCGATTCCCAGAATACCTACCGGAAGTGCGCCTTTAATCATGTTCGTTAATGATTTATTCTTCTTGCAGCGAATCCATAATGCAATGGAAGCCCCAACCTGACCCGCACCAGCCATAGCCAGCATCGGAAGCAACAGCGTCATCCCTGAATCATTGATCATCTCAATGTGAATCGGCGTCAATACCTGATGCAGTCCTAACATAACAAGCGGAAGGAACGCTGCTCCTAATACGAAGCCTGAGAATGCACCGCCAACCTCTAGCGTCCAGTTGATAGCTCCGATTAAATTGGTGGAAATAAATCCGGCGAATGGCATAATGAAAAATATCGTAATCAGACCCACGACTAGTAAAGCTATTGTAGGCGTAACAATAATATCAACGGCATCCGGAATCACTTTACGCAAATATTTCTCCACGATGGATAGAATCCATACGGCGATTAGAACGCCGATAACCCCACCTTGCCCTGCCGTTAAGGGTGCACCCGTAAATATATTAAAAATGGGCAGGTCAGCTGTAACCCCTGTTAAGAGCGTCACCCCGCCGATCACGCCACCAAGCGCAGGAGTAGCTCCAAATTCTTTAGCTGCATTAATACCGACATAAATCACCAGGTAACTGAAAATTGCGTTTTTGATAACATTTAAGATCGTTACATACTGCTGCCAGGTTGCAGTGTCTAAGTTGCCCGCTGTAATATTGTTAGCTAGAATTGAGCCAATACCCGCAATTAATCCGGCTCCAACGAACGCAGGGATAAGCGGAATGAAAATATTCCCGATCTTCCGTAAAAAGTTTTTGAATGGAGTATCATTCTTCTTTTTAAGCTGCGCCTTCATTTGTGCGCCTTTGGCCTGTAATTGTTCAGCCGAAATTGTACTTTCGCCCGCTGAAGCACTTTCTTCAAGCACGATACCGAACTCTTCTGCTACCTTGGTCACGACCCCAGGTCCGAGAATGACTTGATACGTATCATCATCCACTACACCCAGAACCCCGTCGATTTGCTTCAACTCTGCTTCAGCGATCCGGCTGCGGTCCACAACAGTTACACGAAGACGGGTCATGCAATGGGTATATGAGGATACATTGGAACGGCCACCGATCGCCCCTAGTATTTTGACCGCTAAATCATGATATTTACTCATGTTTGTGCCCCTTTCTTCTTATCGTATTATTGAATCGCCTGACGGACGAAGCCTTGTGATTCTTCGAGCCGTTGCACAGCTTCCTCTTTAGTTAGCCCCGCAAGAATCATCACAATAGCAATTTTCGGTTTCTGATCTGCCTGCTTCAAATAACTCTCTGCTGTTTCAGCATCACAATCTGTCGCATCCATAACAATCCGTTTGGCACGTTCTACAAGCTTTTCATTGGTTAGCTGTACATCCACCATAAGATTTCCATACACTTTGCCCGTACCGATCATCGAAGCTGTAGACAGCATATTGCAGATTAATTTCTGCGAACTACCGGCCTTTAAACGTGTTGACCCGGTCAAAACTTCCGGCCCGTTTACGACTTCTATCGCAATCCTGGCTATTTTACCAATCGCTGAATCCTTGTTGCAGCTTACGGCTACAGTTGGTGTACCTATAGAATTGGCATATTCTAATCCGCCGATAACATATGGAGTGCGTCCGCTGGCGGCAATTCCGACGACAACATCTTTGGCTGTCAGCTTAATATCCTGTAAATCCTGCACCCCTAATTGTTCGTTGTCCTCTGCACCTTCGACCGCCTTGATAAACGCCCTCTCTCCCCCGGCAATTAGCCCGATGACCTCCTCTGGCGTTGTTCCAAAGGTTGGCGGACATTCAACAGCATCCAGTAAGCCGATACGTCCGCTTGTTCCAGCCCCCATATAAATTAAGCGTCCGCCTTGTTTGATCGCCATGGTAATCACTTCTACTGCTTTGGCAATTTGCGGAATCTCTTGTTTAACCGCTTGTGCGACCTTGTGATCTTCTTCATTCATCACTTCCAGAAGTTCAAGAGGAGTTAATTCATCCAGGTTCATTGTTTTCTTATTGCGGGTCTCTGTTGTCAAATGCTCTAACATGATTTCCTCATCATCCTTTTCTGTTTATGAAATCGCTCTCTAAGTGAAGAATAGCATTACTGAAATATTATTTCAACATTAATTTTGTTTAATTGAAATTAAATATCAAAAAGAGATTGGGTACGCAAAAAAGAGCCTGCCCCAAAAGCTACTATTGGCATCAGGGAGGCCTTCATTTTTTGAGTAAGATCAACGTGTGCACTTGAGTGGACGCTCCGCGAACGGACTGTTTAAGCGGAAAGCGAATCTTCAATCTTTTAAAAGCACAAAAAAAGAAACCGCTCCTGTGTAAAATGGAGGCACTACCCAACCATTTCTAATCAAAGGAGAAGTTTCTTACTTTTATACATTCAACAAACCATGGACCAACCCAATTACAAACCACCCAACCGGTACGTATAAGTCTTGCTGTCTTTCTTGCTGCTCGTAAATTCAAATCGCAATTCTGATTTATCATCGCCACTGTCAATGAATTTAATCCCATCATATTTGAATCCCGGCATATCCATAGGGTTAATTCCGAACTCTTTGTAGAGAAGGATCGCCCGGTTAGCTCCGGCATCAATTAACGTCAGCAGGCCTTCTTGTGAAGAGCGGGCAACCAGATAATTCTCGCCTATGGCTTCAATGGCGTAGGTTTGATCCGGGGTACCTGCCAGCTTCGAAACGTTCCAGGTTTGCAGGACCGTTGCATCCGGGGCAATTAACCGGACAATATGACCGTCATTCATAACGGCGTTCCCGGCATACGTCTTCAAGTCCTCAGGAGAGAACTGCCAATAATGCGCTGTAGACTGGCGCAGGATGGCCCCTTTTTTGACAAACAGATTGTATACCGTCAGGTTGACCGAAGGTTCACCGCTGGAATTCTGAATGGTCACCAAATCCGCATCTTCTGAAATCTTCACCGATGTCAGCTGTGTTCCCGCAATATAATAAGGTTCAAGCTTGGCTGTAGAGGCGCCCATAGAGTGAACCACTCCGGCTGCATCCCGCTTATATAAAGTGCCGTCCACCCCGTTTAAGAAATACGCGTCTTTACTGGCCTGGCCGTCGCCGACAAATTCAGGATAGCTAATGAGCGCTTCACGGCTGTCCGCATTCCATTTCAGCGAGCCGCCAATAGCATCATTCACGAACCGCAGAGGGATGTAGAGCTGCTTATTCACCTGCTGGAAGGCTGCGGAATACGTGTTTTGCTTCCCGTTCACCGTTGCAATACGGCTCCCGATCTTCATACTGCCCTTCGTGAACAGATTCCCGATGGTGATCATTTTGGAATGTTCATCATAACTGACCGTTGCCCCCCTGACATAGAGCATGTCCAGCGAGAGCATTACCGTTCCATTCATTAGGGTGGCTCCTCCTGCTGAAGAGGTGATCTGCGAGTTGTTCAAATAGATACGGATAGCCGGTAATTTCGCGGTCTGTGCTGTACTAGTAGCTGCTGCTTCCATAACGGGGGGATGAACAACACCTGTTACAAGAACACTAAGACCAATGATCTGCAGAATTTTTTTGAAAGTAATCATAAAGAGCCCGCCCCTTCCTTTCTCAGAAAATACCATATCTCAAATCATAGCATATAGCGGATAGAATACAAAAATTAAATGGTGAATTGAGAAAAGTCAGGAAAGCGGGACGGGCAGTAAGTATTAGTTATCTCACTTCTTGACGGACACCCGAAGCGCTTGCCTTACGGATCGCATCCATCAGACGATGCACGCGGACCGCCTGGGTGTAATCGGGCAATTCCACCTCTTCCCCGTCAAGCCGCTGCGCCAGTCGGGCATAGAGATGAGCCACATTGTACCCGGGACCGGGAGGCAGATGCCGTACCAGTGAGGTATACATTTCTGGTGTTTCCAGTATCTCTGTCTCACCGGAAGTTCGGACGAGCTGAAGCTTCAGCCGGTCCATCTGAAACATCAGCTGATCCCGTGGGGTGATGACCAGTTCACCCCCGGTTCCTATGATCCGCAGCGTAAATCCGGGGGCACCGCCATTAACAAACTGGGCCGAAATTAGTGCATTCTGTGCCAGCTTGCCGTTAACAAGCACGTGATCCGGTGCAGTTGCGGCCACTGATCCACCAGTCTCCAGTATGTGAACTTCAGGATAATGCGTGTCCAGCTTACCGGATACCTCAACAAACGGTGCGACCATATATTCAATCCCATCAAGCACATGCGCTGCCCCGATCGTCAGTTGATCTGCCCCGTTAGCTTCATCCAGCAGATAGACATGCGCCTGGTCCACTGTTCCGTTCGAGGTTGGAAATACAGGCAGGGTAACTATTGTATTCACAGCCAATATTCGGCCAACAGCACCTTCAGCGACTAAGTCCCTGATATAGCAGACAGTTGGATTGGCCCGGGCCTGTAGGCCCGTCACATGCTTCACTCCCCGTTCTTCCGCAAGTTCCAGCAGCGCTTCCGCCTCCGCAGTAGTCCGGGCCAGCGGCCACTCACTGTATACATGCTTACCGGCATCCAAGGCTTCGCGGAGCAGCAAATCATGTTCGGGCACTTTCACAGCTACCACTACAACATCAATTCCAGGCTGCCCTGCCATCTCTGATGTACTTGTATAATAAGAGCCAATGCCGTGGAGCTCAGCTGCCGCCTGTGCGCTTTCTGCACGCGTGCCGGTCACTGCCTTCACCTCATAATTCTCAAGCGCTGCAAGTGCGGGAATGTGAGCCAATCCACCCCATCCGCCTGCTCCGACGATTCCTGCTCCCCATGATGCTTTTTTTAACATAGCCATATATTGTTACCTCCACATTTAGCGTTGTACTGACACGATTGAATATAACCGTTATAATCAAAACAAAAAAGTACGCACTTATTCGTAATATAGTTACCAATCGGGTACGTTGAAGGAGATCGATGATTATGACATATGAGCCGAACGAGGGGAATGCTAACGCTATACCCGGCAATACAAAGTACCAGAACCCTACCGAAGCCACCCTGGAGCGGATCGGCGGCAAGTGGAAGACAGCGATTCTCTGCCTGCTGGCCGAGCAAGGAAGCATGCGCAATGGAGAGATGCTTCGCACGCTGTCACCCGTCACCCAAAAAATGCTTACCCAGCAGTTAAAGGAGCTTGAAGCAGACGGGCTTATTCTCCGGACCGTATTCTCGGAAGTGCCTCCTAAAGTGGTGTATGAGCTGACGGATAGCGGACGGTCAATTAGGATGGTTCTTGATCCGCTTTGTGAATGGGGCAAACGGTTTGTTAATACAGTAAACCGGGACACCCGCACGGGGATTGAATAAATCAAAAAAGCCTCTGTCATCTAAAATGACAGAAGCTCCTTCATCCGGCAGACCGCACTGCTCCAGTACAAATAACTTTATGTATCTCAAGCCTTAAATAAGATAACAATTTCGGTAATCAGAATTAGCCCGGCAGCAGACACGCCCAGTGAATTAATGATTGTCAGTGCGTCCGGGTAGTTCTCTTTCCGGAACTGAGAACAGAGCGAAACGGTCCATAACACGCTGAAAAAAAGTCCGGCAGACCCGCAGCCATGCTCGTTCAGCACCTGTCTTCTGCGTTGAAAGAACCGGCCCAGCCCGGCAAAAGTGAACACCATATAAATAATAAGCTCAGCCGATGATATCGCAATGACCTCGCCTGCAGAAAAAAGATGCATTAATGCGTACTGAATGCTAAAACCCATAATTACAAGCATGTTAAAGGAAACCTTGTGCAAACTCAAGTCTTCTTCCTCCCTTTGCGTAATAATGTAAACAGCATTTAGATAACGCTTACATTATAATTGTAATCGTTTTCCTTTTCTGTGATTAATGACGCTTCCGGCCTATTGGATACTATGCATTGTGGGTCTTATCAGCCAAAAATACATACAAAAAAACCGGAGCTGCGACGGTAACAGCCCGGTTTTTCTATAAATCCGTAAATTGATCATGATTATTTTACCGCTCACTTCACATAGCTTCCAGAAAATCAATCACCGCCTGCGTTTTCTTATCGCCGTTCTTCTCAAGTAGCAACAGGAAATCACCAAGCTGTGTCAGCAGCCTGCTGCCATCGGTCTGCTCTGGACCGGCTTCGGAAAGTGTATTCTCATAAGCGATAACTGCTTCTTCATTGATGACCTGTGTCTTCTGGTCGAACAACGGGGTATTGGGGGTTCCGTAGAACACATACCTTTTGGATACTTCAAAAGCTTTTTTCATCGCCGCATTACGGTTAGAGTTCTTGTAAGTCTGTACAAAGGCTTCATATTGCACTGCCCGTTCCACGACTTGGTACCAGTCCACCTGTAAAGTCCCGTTAATCACAGACGGCTGCTCCGACTCTGCTGCCATCAGATCAATGTAAGCCTGCAGATCTTTGCTGATGTACGGCTTGAATACTTTGAAGCTCTTGTACTGAATGAGCGGAATAAACCGGCCGCCGTCCGTTCCCAGCTTATAGTCCATGGCCGTCAAGTCCTGCAGTACCACGCGGGAATCGTACTGCTTCACCTTGGAGCGCGCCAGCACCATGGTCATGCCGTAGGTGTATATGCTTTTGATATCTTTTTGAATGGCAGGTGTATTCATGCGTTTGGTGGCTGTGGGCAGATAAGCTTTCAAAGCATTTTCCAGATACAAAACGGCCAGATTGGCCTCTGCCTGCGTCATTTGACTAATACGGTTAACTAAGGTCGCCTGGGCCAGACTGAGCGTGGAAGGATTCTTCACTCTTTGCTCAAATAAGCTGAAGGCTTCCGTAGGCTTCACCGCCGCTGCCTCTGTATATTGAGGGAAGGCACCAAAGACGGTAATACCGGCACCCGTCAATAGCATTGCTGAGCCGAGTGCGGCTGCTATGCTTTTCGTAAATATAGTTTGTCTCATGAACACACACCTTTCAGAGATCCTGAGATATAACTATCATTTTACCACACATTAACAATAGGTTCGTTATGCTCAAGCCTCTCTCTGCTTTCGCTGATCCAGTCCTTGAACCATTCATTATCTGATGAACTGAATGTTTCGTCACCGTCGAAATTCCGGTATGCCCCGATGTAAACAATCAGCTCTCTAAGCTTGAGGAATACAGGGATTTGCTCCAGCCAATACTGCTCCAAGGTGTTCTCCCGGCTGTACCCCTTCATGAAATGATCCATAAACCGAAGTGCCTGTTCCTCACGGTTGTCCCGGCCCTCTTCTCCGCCGTATACATAGACCAGATAATATAGCTGAATGGCGATATCCTCTACAAACCAGCTGTACTGCGCCTCATCGAAATCGAATAACGTGATCTTGCCTTGATCACTCACATGGAAATTCCCGAAACCCATATCCCCATGGATAAGTCCGTAAACCTCTCTGTCCTTGGGTAACTCTTGGAGAGTATCGATGATGCTGTAATACGTCTCTCTTACGCGATGGTGCGAGGGGGGCAGGATATCTATATTTTGCAGATAATAATTAAGATTCCAGTCATGCCGCCGCACAGTAGCATCCTGATTGTCATACCGCTTGGCAAGCGCATGCATCTTCCCTGTAATCCGGCCCAGCTCCTCATAGGTTGCGTTATCGTTCAGGCATTCGGGATAACCGATCCTGTTGCCATTGGCTTTGTCAAAGCAGACAGCTGTAAAACACATCTCCACCGTCTCAATAGCTTCAGTCAAGTTACCATTAGTAGGAAGAATCGGGCCCGATGCCGAAATTCCGTTGCGGGTCAAATACATAATCCAGTCCAGCTCTGCCCTAACCTGCTCTGCAGTACGATGGATTCCTGGAGTAATTCTTAGAATATACATTCCACCGCTCCGCTGGTATTCGTACACGAAGTTCTGAAACCCGCCTATGTAAGTTAACTCATCAGGGTTGATTCCATAGCGGTTTGCGGCAATACGCATAATATCTTTCTGTTCAAATATGTCCTTAATAGCATTCTCCATTTGTGTAACCCTCCGGTGACTTAGTTAGACTGCAGTAGCAACTATTAAACTAGTAATAAGCATCATCACACTGACCGGTGCCCAAATTCTTCTCTCCCACATACTCCGTGTAATGATATTCAGGATCGAAGCAAGCACTGAAAAACCAACAACAAACCAAATGGCCGCAGCTGCAAATCCAAGCCACCCAGGAAGTATAATCTCCGACTTGCTCAGCACAATCAGCGCCAGGAATGCCAAAACCGTAATCTGGACCAGGCAAGCGGCACGCATTGGCGCTGGAAGCTTCCCTGTGAACTTTCCACCCATCGCGAATTCTCCCCACGGCATACCAAGAGCCAACGCAGCCTGAAAAAGAATGATGATACAAATCAAACCGGAAAATACTATTGCTGAGCTGAATAAGAGCATGATCGCTTTCCTCACTTCCATTAAGTAGCGTCTTGTGAATTATCATAGACAATATAGAGGCAAAAAATCATAATGATTGTATATTAATGGTTTTTTATGAACAGGAGAGCAATTATGAAATTATCAGAAGCGTTTAAGACGGAGCGGCTGCACTTCCGCTTGCTGAATGTAGAGGATATTGATGTAGTGTATAAACAATTCTCAGATCCGGAGATGTGCAAACATTTCAGCGAACCGCCATGCAGCTATGAAGAAGCCCTAGAAATCATTGAACATTACGCCAGTCCAGAGGGAAAAGGCCATCACCGTTACGGCATGTTTGATATTGAAACGGATGCATTTATCGGGACCTGCGGCTATCATTACTGGGATCGTGAGCTGAAGCAAGTCGAGATCGGCTATGATATCTGGAAAGAGTATTGGAGACAGGGGTATATGTCCGAAGCCTTGCCTGTACTCATCAAGCTCTGCTTCGAACATCTTAAAGTGGATTGCATTTATATCCTGACCCATCCACACAATGCTGCATCAATAGCCAGTGTGCACAAGTTTGGATTTGAGGTGTGTGAACCCTGCAGAAGCGTTGATGAGGAATCCCAGGTGTGTATGAGTTTGATGCGGGGGAAGTGGAGTGATTAATGAGGAGCGGATATCTTCTAAATCTCTCCCGGCAATCCGCAAGCTATGAGCATGAGTTGCACTATTATTCCACCCGCCCCAGCACCGCCTCCACCTCAGCCAGATTCACCAGAACCCCTTCCCGCTGCCTGCCCAGCTCCGCAATACTGCTGTCAATGGCATGCACACGTTCCTGCAGCATGTCACGGGCGAAGCGGAGCACCTCTGCTGTCCCGCAGCCGGATTGCGCCTTATGTCCGAACAGACATTGAATCTCCTTCACCGCAAAGCCCCACTGCTTCAGCTGTGCGATGGCCTGGAAATCCCGGACTTCCTTCTCTCCAAAAGAATAACGCTTCCCCTTCAGCTCCGGTGCCAGCAAAGACAGCTCCATGTAGTAGCGCACGGTATCTGCCGTTGTCCCCATCTCTCTGACAAACGCTCCAATCTGCATTTTCCTCCGCCCCCTCTGACAGCGGCTAACCTTCTTGGTTCATTAGCGCTGCTCTGTACACCGTTTCTTTCGCTTTTTCTACCGTTTGGGCTAATCGTGTTACTTTGCTGTGCACTTCGCAACGGATACGTGCTTCAGGGGCATATCCATCTGCTTCATGTGCTTGTCCGCTGTGTACTCTCGCTATGTTTATATTTCAGTTATACCCTCCTATAAAAAAGCAAGCGCCGGTACCTGCGGATACTCCCGCTTCCCGGCGCTTGCTATGTTACACTCCTCTTACTCTTCACGCTCTTTTCGCTTCCGTATTTGCTGTGACCAGAAATCCGGCTGTGCGTAGCCGATGTATGAATAATCCAATTCATCACCTTGCCGAGTGGATAACTGAATGAGCAATGCCTTCTTGAGATCAGAGGGATGCAGATCACCTGTTTTGATAGTTGCGACTTGAACGCCACCATGTTTGGGGGTACCTGTGACAACTACCTGATTGCCTTTGGTATACACAGCTGTAATCTCCGTTTGAAAAGCAATGATATACAGATCCAGATCCGTTTTGTTCTGGAACAGCGGGAATTGAATGCCTACATTTTGCTGGAAATCGTATTGGCTGGATAGACCAATGTCGTAGGTTGTAAATAACCGGTGGAGTGCGTATTGTATCCGCGTAGGCATGTAACTCCATCTTCCTCCACTATAGGTGCTATGCCAGTGCTTTTCGTACACAGGTCTCTGATAGAGAGGGTCATTCTTTATAATAAAGAAAGGAATCCTCGTGCCTTCATGTATTACTCTGGAAATGGATATTGTATCTGTAGGCTGGTGAGCCGCAGCCGCCGCTTCCTCTGGCGAGTTCATAATGGTAACGGGTTCGCGCGGCTCCAGCTGCTTCAGGCGAAATTTCAGCTGTTCCATTTGTTTAGCGGTCTCTTCGGGATTACCGACCCCAGACGTTGGTAAATTTTGAGCATTAATAGTTATGGGGGATGTAGCAAGCGCGAGTAACAGGGATAAGATTATTGCTGAGCCTTTGCTTAATAATGGCATATGGACCACCTCATCCATAGCTTGTTCATCATCCCATGGATTTATGTAGGCTGAACGTAAGATCACCTAGTGAAATCCTGCACATAATACAACATTATCCTGATTTAATCGGCCCAAAATCAAAATTGTTGTACAAAAGGCAGGATTTCTCTTCTTCCAAGCAGCTTAGCAGAATTATTGTTGTATTTCATACAACAATCTTCCCTAGTACCCGGGTATCTAAGCATCAAAGTTGCAAAACGTACAACAATTTTGTTTATAGCGCTTAATTTGTCTATAGTGCTTAATAAA
The DNA here is from genome assembly GCF_038000205.1 of Paenibacillus sp. FSL R10-2771. NCBI lineage: Bacteria > Bacillati > Bacillota > Bacilli > Caryophanales > Paenibacillaceae > Paenibacillus > Paenibacillus sp. FSL R10-2771. The sequence continues at coordinate 2,483,786 of NZ_JBBOBM010000001.1, read as the reverse complement.
ATGTATCCTACTGCCGATGTGTTTTCGCCCAGCCTATACTATTCATCAAACAACCCCAATAACCCATCCAGACGATCAATCACATAATCATAGCTGCTCACTTCGCCAAATCCGTAACTTGCGTACACAAAAGGAATCCCGGTAATCCCCGCCGCCCTCCTATCTCCCTCCGTATCGCCCACATAGACAGGAATGCTTAAGTGATTCCGCTCCATCACCAGCTTAATGTTCTCACCCTTGGATAGCCCCGTTCTGCCCGGATTCTCGTAGTCTATGAAATACTTCTGCAGCTGATGGTATTCATAAAAAGCTTCAATATCCCCCGCCTGGCAGTTGCTCACGATGAACAGCTTATATTTTGCCAATAACGCCCTGAGTACTTCTTCCAGCCCTTCATACAGCCTTCCGCCTTGCTTCGCCAGACAAAGACACTCTACTTCACAGCATTCTCTGAGAATTCTATGCCGGGTGTCCTCATCGATGTTCGGGAACAGCTTCCGGCCAGCCTCATCTACCTGCAGACCCATGATTCCCTGTAAATCTTCCTTGGTTACTCCGTTCACAACGCCTTGGTAATTACTGAGCACACTATTCCATCCCGCCACTACTACATCTGATGAATCCCATAACGTGCCATCCAGATCAAAAATAATGCTGTCCATTCCACTTCTCCTAACGTTCAGTTCGTAGTTGCGGCTGCGGCCGGGCCCAGATCAGATGAATCATATTCAGCGAGTAGCTCTCAACCCTGCTGATCTGCATCCCGGACTCCCGGACCAGTCCAATAATATCCCGGGTGTGATGGCATCCATAGACCCGGTACAGCAGCGGATTCAGTGCCCGTTGCAGCGTTGACACCACGAAGTTAGAACTGATCCCATGCTCCATCAGCAGGATGGTTCCGTCCGGCTTACACCAGCGGTTCATCTTCTTCAGCATCTCCAGGGGATTCTGATAGCTGCAACAGGATAACGTAGAAACAATAGTATCGAAGGATTGCCCGGGGAAGCTCATTTCTTCCATATCTGCACATACAAAATTGGCGTTCACGTGGTAATGCTGTGCTGCCTGCCGCGCTTTCTCAAGCATTGCACTACTGAAATCCGCTGCAGTAATCTTGACCTCCCGGGAATAGTAAGGGAAGTTAGCCCCCGCCCCCACTGCCAGCTCAAGCACATCCCCCTCGGCATGACCTATAAGATTCCGGCGCCAGCGTTGCTGTTTGGGATCTTCTCTTTTGCGGGCATAGTCTGTGGCCTGTTTATCAAAAATACGGATCAGCTTCTGCTTATCCATCTGCGCCGGTCACCCCATTCATTAATAGAGTCGTTTCTCGTAGCTCTCCTGTATGCCTTGCCGGACTACTTCCACAGTAAACTCGGCAGAATTCACATGATCCGCGATAATCGCCGGAGCAGACGGAAGCGAGTTTTCGGCAGGCCAGGATCCGCTGTCCCATAGCTGCGATCTTTTAAAAGCCTTGGCACAATGCATATAGCACTCCTCCACCTTCACACCAATTCCCAAGGTTGGCCGTTTATCCCGGGCCTTCATCCTATCCAGAATATGCTCATCTCTGATCACGTAAGCTTGCCCGTTAATCCGCAGGGTCTCTTCAAGCCCCGGGATGATAAAGATTAGTCCTACATTGGGATTAGCGATGATATTTAGCAAGGAATCAAATCTGCGGTTGCCCGGCCGCTCCGGAATCACCAAATGACCGTCATCCAGCACCACTACCGATCCGGGTGCATCCCCGCGTGGAGAGACATCGCAAGAGCCGTGTTCATCTGCGGTGGACAGGAATAAGAGCGGTGACATAGCGATTAAATTGCGGCAATTATGATCCAGATGATGGATCGATTTACGCTTCACCACCTCACTGGGATAGCCCAGGAGTTCTCTAAGCTCAGCTTCTGAAGTCAGAATTTCTGTAAAAGGATTATTCATCTAGCGTCCTCGATTCTGGTTTGGCTTCTATAAATATATTCTATAATCATATACCCGAAACGTTTCTCAGCGCCAGATCTTCATCCGCTCATCGAGGGTAGAAGTATGCAGTTCTAGCTGGATTCCATCCGGATCCAAGAAATTAACGGACCAGCCTACTCCACGCTGTATCGGGCCTCTTACAATGGTTACATTACTTTGCTTCAGGATGCCCACAGCTTCATTGAAATCGTTCTCTGCGATATAAAAAGCCACATGATCCATCCCGGCAAATCCTTCTGCGTGGTCCTCAGTACCCGCACGTTCAACAAGGCAGACCCAGGCACTTCCCCACTCCAGATAAGCATCCGTTCTGCCTCGGTGTCTTAAGGTCATACCGAGAATGCCATGATAGAAATCAAGGGACGTCTGCAGGTCGCGAACATTGAGTGTCATATGGCTAAATCCGGTTACTTTCATTGCGGTGCCTCCTTTATGTTTTAAAGAGTTACCTCTTCAGATGATTTTAGCACTTGTATACCATGCTCATAAACTCGTAAGTGCTTCCGTTTGTATTCTGCATGTAGGTATCTGCTGCGGTAAATCCGGCTTTTAAATACACTTTGATAGCCCTCGCATTAAAGGTTGCTACAGCCAGCGTTATCCGTTCAGGATGGAAATTCACAGTAACATAATGCAGCACCGACTTCAGGAAAGCTTGCCCTGCGCCACGCCCGGTTAGATCGGGTCTCATGCCTAAACCTATATCACAAATGTTACCCTCAACCGGCTGAACAGTAAAATACCCTATAAACTCATCGTCTTGCGATACAGCGTATGTATGATCCCCACGTCCGGCCGGGTCCAGGAATTCGATTAAATCATCCTCGTCTGCATCCATATCATAAAAAGAATATTCACCTGCATAATGCCAATGGTATGCAATATCTTCAGCTTGAAGCTGTGTTAATGGTCTAATAACTACAGCCATCGCGTAAACCGTTTGTGCAACACTTCAATCTGATGCTGATCTGCCCATTCCTTCAGGTCCTTTATCCCTTGATCCTCTTTGGCTGAGAAACAGAAGCAGTACTTGTACGGCACCAGCAAATTAGCTTTGGGCTTAACCGCGATTACGGGCTTAAAGTATCCTTTGATAAAAATCTTCTTAACCTTGCCCGCTTCTATCTCAATATTCTTGATCTGAAGGGCTTCAGGTTTAATCTCAATGACGAACACTCTGCGACATGTCAACAAGCGATAAATTAATATCCCCATGATAATTCCACCTGATATTATGATGAGTAAATAAAACAAGAAAAGATCAAATCGGTTAGTTCTATTATATATTATTAATAAGTATAGCCAGGATAATATCAGTAAAGTAAAGCTTATCGTCACCCCAATTTCAGCAGGACGTTTGCCTTGATGTGTGATCAACTTTTCCATTCACTTCCCCCACTACGTTCATAATAAAAATCTATTGGATTCTTATTATAATACAGGTAAAAGATGGTATGCAGCACTCTGTCGTAACATTCTTTGACGGATAGGCGAATCCCTTAATTTGTGTATTCATTTTTTTGACTAACCGGGTACGAAACTATAAGATAGATGGCATGAGAGTGATTACAGATCAGGAGGGACAGCCGTGGAAGAGTTTGCAGAGTATTTAGCTAAAATCGATAATCCGGTACACCGCGCTGCGACGGAAGAGGTACTGGCTTGGGTGATCCAGGAATTTCCCCAATTAACGCCGAAAATCGCCTGGAATCAGCCGATGTTCACCGATCACGGAACCTATATTATCGGCTTCAGTGTATCCAAAGCGCATATGGCGGTTGCCCCCGAGAAGGCGGGAATGGATCATTTTGCCGATGCCATTAAGCAGGCTGGCTTAGATCATACCAAGCTGCTGGTGCGTATGAAATGGACGAGCCCGGTTGATTACACCATACTCAGACAAATGATCGAGTACAACATTGCGGATAAGGCTGACTGTACAACTTTTTGGCGGGCATAGAAGCCAGGGATGAAACACCGGGATCAGCCAAGAAAAAAGGACGTGCAGGATAGCACGTCCATCGTATGACATATCATTTTTTACAGGATAACCCCAGTGACAATCTTGCGGTGATCCGATACATAAGCTCTGAATTTATTCTCTTGTGCTGTATCCTCGAACGATTGCTTAGCAATGAACCAGTATTCCTGCTGACCATGGAACAATAAGTAATAGCCTTTATTCTCCCACACCCGGGTGAAGGAGCCCCATTTCATGATGGACTGATCTACTTCCGGGCTGAAGTTGATCCCTTCTGCATCGAACAAATATTCGAATTCCTTGTTGTACCTTGTATCTGCCGACAGGATCTTTGGCAGCAGCAAGGTACGCATAACCATCGACATAGCGATCGTAAGCACAAGTGTTATCGATATCCCGAGGAGTATGATCGATTCGTTCTTAACATATAGAATCATACAAACGGCTACAAACACCGCTTGAACCCCAATGGAGAGAATAGATTTCCACGAATGGAAATATAGTGCCCGCGCAACCTTTTGAATATGTTTTCCGTAATGAAAGCTGATTTTCTCCATCTTGTCACCCTTTATCTGTTCACTTAATAACCTCTAGTAGTATAGCATTCATTACACGAAACCCATAGCGGATAAGATAGCTTGGTGCCTTCTGCAATCTACTTGGAGCTAGGCTCCACCGCCGGCACCGGTCCCAGCTTCACGAACAGCGTAGCAGCCAGCGCGATCAGAAATCCAGTCATGCAGGCGAGCAGGAAGCCGACGAATCCGTCCCCCAGATAAGCGGGTAAAGTCGCCAAGCCCGGAAAAGCGAAAGAAATCGCCGACGAGCCGGATAGGCCGACCATTCCGCCCCCGATCGCTCCCGCGCAGCAGACAATGACCATCGGCTTGCGCAAGGGCAGGTTCACACCGAACATCGCGGGCTCGGTCACTCCGAACAAGGCCGAAATGGACGCGGACAAGCATAAGGTTTTGAACTTCTTGTCCTTGGCTTTGATGAACACGGCGAGCGCCGCTCCTGCCTGCGCGAAGGCGGCTGGTCCCATCAGCGCGAGGATGGTATCCGAGCCATGTACGCTGATATTGTTGATTGCCAGCGGTACCAGACTCCAGTGCAATCCGAAGATAACCATCGGTTGAATAATCGCGCCAAGCACCATTCCCGCCCCTACCGAACTGAGGTTGTATACAGAGCGGTATCCTTCAGCAAGCATGTCTCCGGCAAGTGAGCCAATTGGACCGAACACCAGCAGTGTCACGGCGGACACCGTCACAATCGAGATCAACGGTGTGAAAAACTCCCGGATGACCTCAGGCAATATTTTAACGCAAAATCGTTCTACATACACTAAGAGGCCTACCGCAAGGATGATCGGAATGGCGCTCGAAGGATAGTTAACGGGAGTAATACTCATCCCGAGAAAATGTATGATTTCCTGGTTGTCAAACAGCGTGGTCAGGCTCGGGTACAACAGCACCCCGGCAATCACAACGGCAGTAAAGGGGTTAGCCCCGAATTTGCGGGCGGCTGTAAAGGCAAGCAGCAGCGGAAGGTAGTAGAACAGACTGTCCGCCATCGCATTGAGCACCGTATACGTGCCTTCTGTCTTGCTGATGATCTCCAGTGCAGCGGCGCCGGCGAGTAAACCCTTCATAATGCCTGCCGCACTCAGAATATTAACGATTGGAAGAAAGATTCCGGAAATGCCGTCAATGATGATATTGACTATACTTCCCCTGACTTGCTTCACAGGTATTTCCTCATGTTTCTCTTCCATATGTTCCTCCTGAACCTATACTAACATCTTGACATAAATGACCCGTAAGAAGGGGCACTTTGTTCAAAGCTGTCCTCTTACGGGTCACCGTTAAACCGGAATTATTGCCGGCTTTTTAGAATACTTTTGTCGTCCACGATTCGCAGTTCCAGATATCCGTTACGATATCGCGGTAAAATTCAGGTTCATGGGAAATCAGCAGGATGCTGCCTTTATAAGCTTTGAGCGCACGCTGCAGCTCTTCCTTGGCATCTACATCGAGATGATTGGTCGGCTCGTCCAGTACAAGCAGGTTGCTATCACGGTTGATCAGCTTGCACAAACGTACTTTGGCTTTCTCGCCGCCGCTTAAGACCGCAATCTTGCTCTCGATATGCTTGGTCGTCAGGCCGCATTTGGCCAGTGCCGCCCGGATTTCAAATTGGGAGTAGGACGGGAACTCGTTCCAGATCTCTTCAATACAGGTGTTGTAATTCGATTCCTTCATTTCCTGTTCGAAATAACCGATCTCCAGCAGATCCCCGAGTCTCACCGAGCCTGAAATGGCTTGAATCTGGCCGAGAATGCTGCGCAGCAGCGTCGTTTTACCGATCCCGTTCGCACCTACAAGGGCAATCTTCTGTCCCCGCTCCATGCTCAGATCAAGAGGTCTGGACAATGGGGAATCGTAGCCGATCACCAGATCCTTCGCTTCAAAAATCACCTTGCCGGAGGTCCGGCCCTGCTTGAAGTTAAATTGCGGCTTCGGCTTCTCCTTGGCAATCTCGATGACATCCATCTTATCCAGCTTCTTCTGCCGGGACATTGCCATATTCCGGGTAGCTACGCTGGCCTTATTGCGCGCAACGAAGTCCTTCAGATCGGCGATTTCCTGCTGCTGGCGTTTGAAGGCCGATTCCAGCTGCGATTTCTTCGCTTCATACACCTGCTGGAAATACTCATAATCGCCCACATAACGCGACAGCGACTGATTCTCCATATGATAGATCAGGTTAATTACGCTGTTCAGGAACGGAATGTCATGCGATATCAGAATGAAGGCATTCTCGTAATCCAGCAAATAACGCTTCAGCCAGTTGATATGCTGTTCATCCAGATAGTTCGTAGGCTCATCGAGCAGCAGGATGTCCGGCTTCTCCAGCAGCAGCTTAGCCAGCAGAACCTTGGTCCGTTGACCGCCGCTGAGATCGTTAACGTCTTTATCCAGACCGATGTCGGTAAGACCCAACCCGCGGGCCGTTTCATCGATTTTGGCATCGATCATATAGAAATCCTGGCTGGTCAGCATGTCCTGAATCGTTCCGACATCCTCCAGCAGCTGCTCCAGCTCCTCCGGAGTAACCTCGCCCATCTTGCCGTACATATCGTTCATCTCTTGTTCCATATCGAACAGATATTGGAAGGCTCCGCGCAGAACATCACGGATGGATTGTCCCTGCTGAAGTACAGCATGCTGATCCAGATAACCGGCGCGCATGCGTTTCGCCCATTCCACCTTGCCTTCGTCCGGCTGCAGCTTGCCGGTAATGATATTCATGAAGGTCGATTTACCTTCACCATTGGCACCAATCAGACCGATATGCTCGCCCTTCAGCAGGCGGAAGGATACATCGGTGAATATGGCCCGGTCTCCGAACCCGTGACTCAGCTTTTCTACATTTAATATGCTCATGAAATTAACACCTTTTCCTTTATTCTATATTCTCGTCATATTATAAAGGCTAAAGCGCCACAACTCCAGACGGTTTGCAAAAAAAGGCGAAAAAACACTAACATGAGGTTAGTGTCTGCTTACGCTTTGACTTCACTTGGAACATAAGTATAGTTCTTGGCTCAATCCAGGCATTTGGCGAAAAGCTCTGTTAACTGGATACCTCTGTGCCAATCTGTCCCTCCGCCTTCAATCGTCCAGCATGCCTCAAGCACGCCTCGTACCACGCCCCACATCGCGATTCGGCGGGGGTCCAGGCCAAGGCGTTCGGCCATAATGGCAATCCGGCCCCGTAGTACCTGCTCGCAATCACCACCCCGATCCATATAGTTAAGCAGATACTGGACAGTATCAAAATGAATGTCACCGATGATGCCCTTAGGATCAATAACAACCCATTGCTCTTCTCCTTGGCGGAGGATGTTGTCATGATGCAGATCACCGTGCAGCAGAAAATTCTCTTCCGTGGTGTTAATGAGATACACCAGACATTCTTCGGCATTCTCCACCCAGCTCTCAGGCAGCGGCGCTGCAGTTTCTCCATCGCCGAACCGCTCACGGTATCGCTCTATGGCCGCGAAGTGCTGCTTCATAGACGGGTACCGGCTGCCGGCTGGTGCAGGAAGCTGAAGGCGCTGAAATACCTCACAAAAGATATTCGTCGCCTTCGCATCATCCTCAATGGCCGACAACGGTGTGCCGGGGTCGGCTCCTTCCAGCAGGGCCACACCCCAGTCCTCATCTGCATCCAGTACATGAATCGCCCCCCTGCCCTCATAGGCTCGAAGCACACTAACTTCCTTAGAAAGCTCCTCCTTCATGAAGGATAATTTTAGGACTGCCGGCTTCCCGTTACTGAGCTTTGCCCGGAGTACAAAGTTATAGGATAAATTGGAAAAGGGAGCTTCCGGACTAAAGCCGAAGCGGTCTGCACAGTCGGTAATCAGATCAGGCAGCGCCTCCGCCCATGCTACGCCCTGCTTACCATAGAGTTCGTGCATTCAGGTTCAGGTATTACAATCATGCCGCAACGGCTCCTTTCAGTCATGTAGCCAGTCTGCTCTCCATTCCGCTTGGGTCAACTCATAATCGATAAAACTCTGCCATTCTCCAAGCTGATCTGTCCACGCATCCGTTCGCACCGCAATTTTCCGGAAGCCGAGTTTCTCATATACATGCTGTGCTCTGGTGTTCTTAAGATTGGTATCGAGGATGATTGTGTGATATAACACCGCTGATCTCCAGGATCAATCGGCCTTGCCGTTCCGGGTCCGCCCCGCTCTGCAGTTTGCTTCGCACCTCTTGTTCAGTAGTGCCTATTCCATGGGGAAAACCGGCATGCGCCATAATCTCCCCGTCGTTCCACCAGCTGCATAACAGCTTTGCATCGCCTATAGTTGCATCCCGGATGACCAGGTTCCCTTTGTGCAGAGACATTTCTTCCCCCTCTGTTCCTTCGGTCTGAATAATCGCAAGCTCATTATATCATGCAACCATTTCCAGATTAAGGGAGGGTTTCGTTATACATAAACTATACGGAATTGAAGTTAATTAAGCTCTAATCAAGCTCTATGGTCATGCTACAGGCACAGAAGCAGCAGCACGTAAGCAAGCGTGACTCCCCCGGCGGTATAATCGATTCGCGATAATCTTAGCTCTCTATAAGAAGTACGGCCCTTCCCGTTCCCATAGGCTCTTGCATCGATCGTCATTGCCAGCTGCTCTGCCCGTTGAACCGTTGTTATTAGCAGGGGAACCACCAATGACAAATATGCAAACACCCGCTTATGGCCTTTGAACGCTATAATGTCATACCCTCTGGCTCTTTGCGCCAGCATAATGCGGTCCAGCTCTTGAATAATTGTCGGGATAAAGCGGACTGCAATCACGAGCATCAATGCAGTAGCCTCAACCGGAACGCCCCGGCGGGATAGCGGCTTGCACAGTTGCTCCAGGCCTTTTGCCAGATCCAGCGGCTTGGTCGTCAAGGTCAGCAGCGAAGCAAGCGACACGAGCAAGAGAATACGCCAGACAACAAAGAGGCCCTTCTCTATTCCTTCTTCTGTCACTTGAACGGCCGAACCCGGCCAGAGCGGTACCCCGCTGGTATTGAAGAGATGGTAGGCAAAAGTAAAGGACAAGAGGAGCGCAACCGGCTTTAATCCTCTAAGAAACATCCGTACCGGAACCCGGGACAACAGCATCTGGCTTCCCGCAAAGACAGTTGCTATAGCAAATCCGCCATAATTATTGAGTAAAAGAGAGCAAATTGTAAAGGTTAGCATGCTTAACAGCTTGGTACGGGGGTCTAGCCGGTGGAGTACTGAATCTGAAGGGATATACTGGCCCAGCAGGATGTTATCCTTCATGATGAAGACCTCTTGACTTCCAGACGTTCCTCACCAGCTGCATAATATCTTCTTCCCTGCAACTCTCCGGTTTAAGAGTCCGTCCGGAAATCCCCTCAATGAATCTTAAGAGCTGTATAGGCTCCGGCAGAGGCAACCCGGCATGCTCCAACAAAGCTGCACGCTTCAGAAATAACTCATCCGCCTCCAAATGGGCTAATAAACGTCCCTTCTGGAAGACCATCACCTCGTCCGAATAGTCGGCAACCTCCTCAAGCTGATGAGAGATGAGCAGTACTGTCCGGTTCTTCTCCCTCTGCCATGCCTTGAGCTGTCTCAGCAGCGCTGTCCTGTGCACGGAATCAAGTCCGGCGGTGGGCTCATCCAGAATAAGGAGCTCCGGCTCCGTAATCAGCACGGAAGCGACAGCGACAAGCCGCTTAAGCCCCCCGCTAAGCTGGAACGGCTTCTCCTGGAGAAGATCCGCCGGGAGTCCCAGCTGCTCCATAACCGTCTTGACTGCTGCTTCCACTTTCCCTGGTGATTCCCCCTTCACAGTAAGAGCAAAGGCCAGCTCCCTATAAACCGTCGTTGCGAAAAGCTGCTGCTCCGGATATTGAAATACATAACCGATCTGTGGGACGGCCTTCGTATTCCCTTTACTGTCCCTGGGCAGAGGTTGGCGGTCATGCGTATATTCGCCTCTGTAGAAAGGAACCAGCCCCTTTATTACTTTGGCAAAGGTGGATTTCCCTGCTCCGGTATGGCCAGTCACCGAAATCCATTTCCCCTCCTGAAGCGTGCAGCTTACGGATTGAAGAATCTCTACCCCGTTCAACTTTACACTTACGTCATTTAACTCGAAGGCCATAAGGCAGACACTGTCTCCTTCCAGTCCGCACGCAGGGGGGCATTTAATCCGAGCGCTTGATGCAGTCTTACCGCAAAAGGGGGAGAGATCTGATGCTCTGTAATGGATACGCTGCTAAACAAGGCGGAGGGTGATCCGTCAAAAGCAATTTCTCCTCTGCTCAGAAGCAGAACACGGTCAGAGGAAAGAATCTCATCCATATGATGCGTGATCTGAATAATGGTCTTACCCTGCCGGTGAAGGGAGTTCATCAGCTCGAGGATGTCTCTTCTTCCCTGCGGATCGAGCATGGAGGTCGCTTCATCAAAGATGATTATCGAAGGTTCCATTGCCACAACAGCAGCAACCGCAACCCGCTGTTTCTGGCCGCCTGACAGTTGATGCGGCATGGCTTCCGCATAATCTTCCATGTGAACTGCTTGCAGAGCCATATTCGCCCGCCCGGCCATATCAGCTCTCGGCACGCGCAGATTCTCCAGTCCGAATATCACTTCATCCAGAACGGAGGTTGTGATGAACTGATCGTCGGGATTTTGAAATACCAGTCCGGCCTGCTCCCGAATCTTCCCAAGGTCATCAGGATTCCGTGTATTCAAACGGTCCAGCATTACTTGTCCTTCTCTTGGCTGCAGTAGCCCGTCCATTAACTTGGCGAGCGTGGACTTTCCGCTTCCGTTCCCTCCAATGATGGAGAGAAATTCACCTTGGCGGATTCCAAAGCTTAGCTGGCGAAGAACCGGATTCCCGCTCCGGTAATAATAATCGACCTGATCAAAAGTAAGCATCTGCCCCACGCTCCCTCCGCTGTTTCCTTAATTCAAAAAAATCTTCCGGCGCAGAAGTGACTGTAGCAAGCGGCCGTGGCTTCTCCCAAGGTGTAATCTGCTGTCCGTTAATGCCGAACACTTGCCCCGTCAGCTCCGGGTCCTTGTGATCCAGAAGCGCACGCACGAACCGGGCCACATCGTCCGCTTCACCCAAGCTCCATGCCTCAGGAAGCGGCTCATTAAGCTGTGCATATTTTTCTGTCAAATGTTGAACAACCGGCAGGGTCATATCGGTTAAGGCAGCAGGAGCAATGCCGTTAACCCTGATCCGCTTGGTCTTCAGTTCATCGGCAAGCGTCCACAGCATCCCGAGAAGTCCGGCCTTGGCCGCACTGTAATTGACCTGCCCCGCCGAACCGGTGAGTCCCGCGGTTGAGGTCATCAGCAGAATATCGCCTCCGTGCCGGCTCAGATGGGCAATTGCACGCCGGATGCAGTAGAATGCCCCATTCAAATGAACGCCGAGGACAGCCTGCCACTCCAGATCCGTCATGAACTCACATCTGCGGTCATGAAGAATGCCGGCGTTATGAATTAAAATATCCAGGGAACCCATCTTCCCGGCCACTTCGTCCATCATTGCCGTAACGGCAGCGGGATCGGCAACATTGGCACAGAATCCCTCCGCGAAGCCGCCTGTCCCCCGGATGTCCTCGACTACTTGCTTAACACTCTTGCCATTTAAACCATTAACGGCGATCTGATATCCGCAGCGCCCCAGTTCTATAGCTGTACTGCGCCCAATCCCCCGGGTTGCCCCGGTTATTAATGCCGTCTTCATATATCCATGATCCCCTTTACAACGCCAAAAGAGCCTTTAGCGATGATTTCCCCGTGATCTGTCACTACCGTTACCTGGATCTGATCATGCTTCAAATCGTTATACCGGAAGCATACGGCTGAGCCTTGAACACACGGCTTCTCAAACCGCATAGTAATGGACTGAATCCAATGGGAGAGGTGTTCTTTCATATATAAAGACTGCGCCAGCCCCATGATGTACATTCCATGGGCAATGGGAGCTTCGTAACCCGCTTCTCTTGCGGCTGCGGCATTCAGATGAATCGCTGCCTCATCCTTGGTGACAGCAGCATATTGCCGGATATCCGCCTCAGAAATCCTGATTCTCATATCATTCACCTCTCCCGATCAAGACGGTTTCTGCTACAGCGATGGGGCTGCCCCGGTGACAGCAGAATAGAGAATGGGTATAGAAAGTCAGCACGCCGCTCCGGCCGTTTTTGTGCTCTACAGCAAGTAAGGTTAGTTCGCACTCCAAATTCATACCCGCCATCAGCGGAGCATGATAAGTAAACTGCTGCGTTCCGTGAATCATTGCCGCTTTCAGGGGAAGCCAGGGGACATCTGCTGTCTTCCAGAATGTGACCGGCATAGTCGAAGGAGCAACGGCTGCTCCTCCTATTCTCTGTAGGGGCGAAGCTATGCTGTGTGCATACTGCACGATATTTCCCGTCGTGAGCTGAACCTGAAAGCGGATCTTGTTCATATAACCGCCTCCATCAGAACGGCCAGCCCCATCCCGCCGCCAATGCCAAGTGTAGCTATCCCCCGTTTGTAGGTGGTCTGCAGCATCTCCGAATATAGACGCGTCATAAGGATCGCACCGGATGCGCCGTAAGGATGACCCAGAGCTAACGCGCCTCCACCGGGATTAACCTTATCCGCTGGAAGCTGAAGCTCCTGCAGTGATGCTAATACCTGAGCGGCAAAAGCTTCATTAAATTCAACGATATCCACATCTCCGATGGTCAGACCCTGGCGGCATAACAGTTTCCGGACCGCCGGAACCGGTCCGATCCCCGGATAACGGGGGTCCACTCCGGCAGCCTGAGAGTCAACAAAACGGAGGATGGGCGTCAGGTTAAGCTGTTCACACTTGTCACGCGACATGATGAGCACCAGAGCGGCACCGTCATTAATAGGACAGGCATTCCCGGCAGTCACAGTGCCATTCTCCGCAAATACAGGCGGCAGGCTGCTCAGCTTCCCCAGGCTTGTATCCGGTCTCGGACATTCATCCTCTGCAATCCGTAAACCGTTGAATAGCAGCGGTACAAGCTCCGGTACATATCTGCCTGTACTTTGAGCCCGGACGGCTTTAAGGTGGCTCTCCAGCGCATACAGATCCTGCGCTTCACGGGTAATCCCGTATTTGGACGCCACATTCTCTGCAGCAAGCCCCATGTCAGGATCTCCGTAAGCAATGGGTGTGAACGGTGCGCGTGTATATAGGGTTGGCGTCCCCGCCAGCGTGCCGGGTCTGAACATTCGCCAAGGCGCCCGGCTTACACTCTCGGCTCCGCCTGCCAGGAATATCTCTCCGGCACCGCTCTGAACGAGGCGGGCCCCCATGATGATGGCTTCAAGCCCTGAACCGCATTGACGGTCGACTGTGACTCCCGGTACCGTAACAGGCAATCCTGCTTCAAGCACAGACTTACGGGCAATATTCCCGCCAGGTCCCACTACATTGCCGATGATAACATCATCAATCCATTCCGGCGGCAGCTGTGCTTCAGTAACGAGGAGGCGAATCAGCGGGGCAAGCAGTTGCTCCGGTTCAAGCGTGCTTAGCTGTCCACCGATTTTGCCGACAGGTGTACGCCTGGCCATAACCAGCACGGCCTCTTTGATTTCTCTCATCTCAACCCTTCTCTCACATTGTCCATCATCCGCTGGCGTGCGATTTTTCCGCTGCTGGTATAGATGAACTGTTCCACAGTAACGAGCTGCCTGGGCAACTTATGGCCTGCAAGATATGGATGGCAACAATCCCTGATCTGCTCCAGACTAAGCTGCTGTTCTCCGTTCCACTCAATCAATGCCGTTACCTGCTCTCCCCACCGCTCATCCGGCTTGCCGAATACCATAACCTCGCGGACCGCCGGAATACGTCGCAGCACAGTCTCCACTTCTTCGGGAAACACCTTGAGCCCCCCGCTCTTGATCATGCTGCCGGCACGGCCGGCCAGGTGCAGATCCCCTTCATGATCCAGGAGCACGTAGTCCCCCGTGCGCAGCCAGCCCCCGCGAAACACGCCTGCCGTCTCTTCCGGCAGCAGGTGATACCCGGTGAACATCATTTCACTCTGGATATACAGCTCACCAACCGCACCCGGAGGCAGCTCACGAAATTGTGCATCGCGGATGGAAATCTGCACGCCGTCGAACGGTTTACCTAAGGAATCTGCCTCCTCCTCGCCGGTTATTTCAAGATAGCTGATGTAACTGGCCTCCGAGGAGCCGTAATACTCAAAGAGCTTCGTCTCCTTGAACAGCTCACGACATCTTTGTTTCAACGTCACTGGCCACTTGCCCCCAGAGCTGATTATGGCCTGTATCGATACCGGGGCCGTAGTTGCAGCGGCCTGCCGGACCAATGCGTCAATCATCGCAGGCACAACGAACAGGACCATATCAGGTTCATGGGAGCAGAGATTCAATACGCTCACAGCATCGAATGCGGGCAGCAGATGAAAAGTCGCCAGACTATACAGGGCTTGCATCATGGCAAACAGCGACAGGGAATGCACGAACGGCCCGGGTGCAAGTACGTGCTTCATACTATTCAGCCTGAATGCTTTCTCCGTCGCCTCAAAGCTTGTTAACCAGGACCCGTGAGTCCGCATGTACCCTTTGGGGAGACCGGTTGTGCCTGATGTATACCCGATGAACAGCAGCCCGGGGTTCTCCTCTGCAACAGCATCAGGCCCGAAGGCAGACAGCCAGGAGCTATAGCTGCCGGTGCTCTGCTCCCCGCCAAAGTATAGCTGCGGAATTTCTTTATAACGTTCTGTGAAATCAGCCGCAAAACGCGCTTCACCAACTATCAGTCCGGGCTCACACTGCCGGATAACCTTATCCATCTCCTCCGGATGCCATTTGGGGTCCAGCAGCACGGGGACGCATCCCGCATAGATGGCGCCGAGAACAAACTCGGCGAACTCCATACGGTTACCGGATACAACAGCAATATTCCGCTTTATGTGTCCGCCATGCCGCAAACCGTTTGCAACCTGTTGTACCAGCCTCATCAGCTGGGCGTAGGAGCGTTCTTCCCGGCCGTCTGAGATCGCAATGCGGGAAGGGGCAGCCTGGCCACGTTCTAAAATGCGCTGTACAAGGTTCATGGGTATGCTCACACCCCCGCTTGATCTTCAATGGGGCTGATTTCTTTCAGCTGCATCGTTATGACAGCCGCAATAACCGCTTTGATCATGTCTCCGGGAAGAAAGGCCAAAGCCCCAATCAGTCCGGTCCAGACCGGCGTATCTGTAATTAAGGCCATGACAGGTGCGCCAATCAGATTCACCAGCAATACGCCAAAGATCAGGTTGACGGCTATCAGTTTCCAGATGCGGACCCTGCGCCAGATCTTCTCGGAACACCAGCCGATGAAGCCTGCCGCGACCAGCCAGCTGAATATGTATCCGGCAGACGGTCCAACGAGCAACGCCAGTCCGCCGCGCCCGCCGGTCAGTACCGGCAATCCGAGGGCTATGAGAATGATAAAAACAACCAGACTGAGGATCCCCATCCGTCTGCCCAGAAAACAGCCGGCCAGCATGACCCCAAGCGTCTGGGCAGTGACCGGAACAGGAATGAAGCCAAGGGGAAATGGCGGAATCATGCCGAGCACCGCGATGAGTGCAGCGAATAATGCGGCATACACAAGTTCTTTTGTCTTCAAGATATTGACCTCCATTGGATAAAATAAAGGTTGTGCTCTGGTTAAAGAATACAGCCAGTACGCTGAATTATAATGGAGACCCCCTCTATTGTAAACCTATTTAATTTATTTGGTTCACAATAGATCGAAAATAACACCTTCATTTTCCTATTGTTATCTAAGCATGTTAATATAATCGGAGAGGATTGATCGGAACGTAATATTTCTGGAGGGTTATTTCCATGACAGTTAAAGAACAAATTCTATCCTTGCTGGGTAGCAACAAAGGCGGGTATATATCCGGCGAGGAGATCGCAGGGCAGTTATCCGTAACACGCAGCGCAGTCTGGAAAGCCATCAAGTCGCTGCAGACAGACGGTTACTCCATACAGGCTGTAACCAATAAAGGGTATTCCTTATCCCCACTAACGGATATTTTATCTGCCGGTGCCATTTCGAAACACCTGAATCTCCAGGGTCAAAAGCTGCGCCTTGAGGTTTACAAGACTATACCTTCAACGAACGAAGCAGTAAAAATCCTGGCCGCAAATGGAGAGGCTGAAGGGAAAGTGATCCTCTCGGAAGAGCAGACTGCCGGCCGCGGAAGAAATGGCCGGCCCTTCTTTTCCCCGCGGGGAACAGGCATCTACATGAGCATCCTGCTGCGCCCCAAGCTATCTGCGGCAGAATCCATTCTTCTGACGACCTCCGCTGCAGCCGCCGTTGCCCTGGCCATCGAGAGCGTATCCGGTAAAGACACGCAGATTAAGTGGGTCAATGACGTATTCATGGACGGCAAAAAGGTGTGCGGAATTCTCACCGAAGCTTCCTTATCATTGGAGAATGGCTTGCTGGATTATGCCGTTCTCGGCATTGGCATCAATGTAACCTTACCGGCGGCCGGCTTTCCTGACGGGCTTGGCGGGATTGCAACGTCTGTATTTTCCGAAAGCAATCATTATGATGATCTCCGCTGCCGGCTCGCGGCAGAAGTGCTGAATCATTTCATGGAATACTATGCGCATTTAACGGACAGACCGTTTCTCTCCGAATATAGACAACGAATCCTTTCCCTTGGTAAGCCTGTAACGGTGATGAAGGATAACAAACAACGCGGGGCGACAGCCATTGACATTGATAACGACTGCCGTCTGAAGGTCAGATATGAGAATGGTGACGAGGAGTATCTTTCAAGCGGAGAAGTCAGCATTACCATCTAGCCGCTGGCTGTATCAAATCCATACCGCAAAAGCGTAAAAGTGCAGATAGAACAAAGACAGATTCAGCAGCAGTCCAAGTATAGACAATTTGTTTCTAGAGAAAATCCCCAGCACACTAATGCAAATGGCGAAAAACAGGAAGAAGTATACCAGATAGATTAAAAAGTCTGCGTTAAGCGCCAAGACTTCCGAACCTGAATTATTTAGCCAGATTTCGTCGTACAGGCTCTTGTTCTTGCTGATTGTATAGATCAAGAGACCACTGATACAAACCGAAGACAACAACACGGGGATAGCAGTCAAGCCTCTGATGCTCTTCTTGTGTCTTCCCGAAGTCACTGACCATACACCATATACAACGAAGACTACGGCAAGACAGACCAAGTACAGTCGATAGAAATATAACCCTTCTTCCCGGTCCCCGGTTCCGCCGCCATCCGGACCTGAAGCGTATAAGAGCAGATTAGTAATGACCAGAATGAAATTCAGGATTGCGTATTTGATTGTGCTGCTTCCTATTCCCGCAAATTTGTTCATGATTACGCCCTTTCTTGCGATCGTAACTTTTACTGCATATCTATAATTCTCGAATTCCCTAAAATAAACCAATAATTCACTTCGTCATACCCTATAATATTAGCTGTTACATTTAGACCTTTATGTATGTTCCGGTTCTTATAGTCTGTCTGAACGCCCAGCCTTCCTCATCCACTTCGAAATACCATCTTTCCTTACCGCTATGATCAAGCAGATATATCATTTGAGTTCTTTCCCCTTAAATAGTATTTGTATTAAAAATGTACGTGCCCTGTGCAGCAGACCAGATGCTTGCGCAGATTAATCTTTAGGAGCAGCGTGGAGTGAATAGCGGAAATAGTTGTATTTAGTGCAATTAAAAGGCGGCGAAAAACCGCATGTATAGGAATAACTGCATTCTGTACAATTAAAAATAGGGGAATTGTTCTTTTACAGCAAAGAAGCCATTTATAAGTGTACAAAGTGCAATTAAAACTGTTCCTGCGCTGAAATGTAGCATTATAGTTGTACAAATTACAGTTATAACATGAGCGGTAGTCTCATAGCAGACCACCCGTAACTTGCAATTCGGGCAAGACGTGCTGCGAATCAGAAAGTTCTCCAGTTCAAGCTAAATAGTTAAATAGTTAAATATAGAATAAACTTCAACATTTGATCTAGGATTTCCTGCCAAAAACACAAAAGACGTTAACGGATGTATTACTACATCCGTTAACGTCTTTCAGTAAAGCGGATTACGTACGGCGCATATACGCACGCACCGTGATCGGAGCGAAGATGGCGACAATGACTGCCGCTCCGACGAGGGAGTAGACCAGATCGCTGCCTACCGTTCCGTTGTTGACCAGATTGCGGACGGCGGTGACCAGATGTGAGATCGGATTGATATTTACAAACCACTGCAGCCATTTCGGCATTGTATCAACCGGCACGAACGCATTCGAGAGGAAGGTTAGCGGGAACAGCACGATCATGGAAATCCCCTGTACACTGGAAGCCGTCCGGGCGATAACCCCGAAGAAGGCGAAGATCCAGCTGATCGCCCATGAGCATCCGATTACAAGTACCGCTGCAAGCGCAACATTTCCGATGCCGCCTTCTGGACGCAAGCCCATGATGTAACCCATAACAAAGGTGAGCACAGTAGCAATGGTATAACGGATAGTATCTGCGAGCAGCGCGCCCGCCAGAGGGGCAATCCGCGCAATCGGCAGGGACTTGAAGCGGTCAAACACGCCCTTCTCCATATCCTCCCGCAGTTGGACTCCCGTGACGACAGACGTCGTAATTACGGTCTGCACTAAGATACCGGGGATAATCACCGGCAAATAGCTTGCTACATCACCGGCAATTGCCCCTCCAAAGATATAGGTGAACATCAGCGTGAAAATGATCGGCTGGAACGTGACGTCAAACAATTGCTCCGGTGTCCGCCGGATCTTGAGCAGCCCTCTATAGGCCATCGTTAATGAATTGCGCACCGCCTGGCCGAAGCTGGTATGATTCTTCAGACGGCGTTCTGTACCCGGCTTGATTACAGTACTCATGCCAATACCCCCTCTTTATTCTTGGCTGATCCGGATGCATATCCGGCCTCTTCCTTCACGCCATCACCGGTTAAGGTCAGGAACACTTCATCCAGTGTCGGCTTCTGCACACTCATCTCCAGCAGCGGAATTCCCGCCCCGCGAAGCGCGATCAGCAGGTCGGTTACCCGGTCAACATCGCCCATCGGCGCCATGATTTTTGCGGATTCTGACGATACATTGGACCGCACCTGAAGCACCCGCTCGACGATTAGACGGGCATTCCCCATATCCTGCGGGTTCAAGACCTTCAGATGCAGCGAGGAGTTGCCGACGGAAGCCTTCAATTCATCTACGGTGCCCTCTGCAACCACCTTTCCGGTGTCGATCACGGCAATCCGGTCAGCCAGCTGATCCGCTTCTTCCAGATACTGCGTGGTTAACAATACGGTTGACCCGGTCGATACAAGCCGCCGGATGGTGTCCCACATTTGATTGCGCGTCCGCGGATCAAGTCCGGTCGTTGGTTCATCCAGGAAAATGAGCGGCGGCTGCGCAATCAGACTGGCAGCCAGATCCAGCCGCCGGCGCATCCCGCCGGAGAAATTCTTCAGCGGACGCTTGGCCGCTTCCGTCAGGCCGAACTCTTCCAGCAGCTCTTCAGCCTTATTTCTCGATTCGGCGCGTCCCAGTCCGAGCAGTCTGGAGAAGATAATCAGATTCTCTGTTGCACTGAGTGACTCATCCACTGATGCATATTGACCCGTTACTCCGATTAACTGACGCACGATCTGCGGTTCTTTAACCACATCATGTCCGAAGATACGCGCCGAACCTGCGTCAGGCCGCAGTAATGTGGCCAGCATGCGGATTACGGTTGTCTTGCCGGCCCCGTTCGGACCCAGCACACCGTAGATCATGCCCGTGCCCACTTTGAGGTCCACACCATCGACCGCGCGGTTGCTGCCGTACGTTTTGACAAGCCCCTGCGCTTCGATGGCATAGCTGCCAGTCTCCTGCGCTCTTCCTGATTGTTGTACTTGTTTCATCCCTTATTCCTCCTAGACGACTGAATGTATTAGGATGGTACCCGACTTTTTTAAACTGAATATAAACTTGCCTCTCATCCGCCAGGTTGCTTTTCCCACGTCTTATTAAAACAAAAATCCGATCCCTTGGGATCGGACTGAAGAAGTACGCTTGCAGACGTACACCTTAAATACAATACTCTTAATCATAACCGCCCTCGGCTTCCGGCAATGCCTGGTACGCATCCTTACCGGCTACGATGTCCGCGATGAAGGTCCGCAGCTCCAGCAGCTGCCCGGCATCTTCTGTAAGCTCACAAGTCTCACCGGACCAGCTCAAATTACGGGTAACTCCGTCTACAGTAATCTGCCAGCTGTCTTCCTGATAGGGGGTGACGGCACAACTCTGCCTGGCGGGCACAAGCTCCATCGTCCCTATAATGTTGATTTCCTTCATCTGGTCATAGATGCTGCGCATTTCATCCCCGGTCAGAGTAACATTTGCCGTCGCTGTCCCATTCATGATCAGATCCTTTACCACTATATCCTGATACGTATTGATCTCATTCTTGGTAGCTTCTCCATAGCCGTACCGGACCAGAAAGTCGAAATCTCCGGGCATTTCTTGCGGCATAACGTTCTGCCCAGCAGCGCGCTCTGCCTCCTTATCCGTACTACAGCCATTTAGGAGCAGTACTGCGAGCAGCAATAAGCATAATTTATTCACTGTATCCGCCTCCAGCATGTTCTTAGGTATTATTACACAATATACAGCCGTGGCAAGACAAGTAAATATCATGAATACCGCATTTCGGGTACCCGATAGGGATCGTAGGATTATTATCATCTTCTTCAATTTTTGACCATTCTAAATAACTTTCCATCTTAATGCTGTCTTTATCAAAAACAAAAATCATCCGCTGAAACTTTAATAAGCATTCTATGATCCAATCTTCCCGGGGTTCATACTTCAGCCGCTCCCAACCATGACGTTCCATTGCTCCTGAAATCGTGTGTAAGATAAAATTCCTTTCCCGTTCAAACGATTCTATAGTCCACGGCATATCATCGATATCAAAACCGACAGTTCCTATACCTACCACTGACTGGTCCTGCTGAGCTAACCAGATCACCATTTCTTTCTCGCGGTTGTTTTCTGCAAACATAGACCCGCTGAGCGCCAGCACCTCAATAAAAAAGGAGGTCAGACTATTCGACATTTTTAACGACTCAATGCTTTCGCCAAAGTGCTCTGGCATAGATATCCGGTTGCCCATATGTATGTCCCCTTTCCGCTTCCCTAAACTTCCGGTACAGAATTATATCGGACTCAAAGCATCCCAGAGCTGCGTAGCGAATTCGTTATCGATTTGGAAATACATTCTGGCAAATCCGTAATCAATGTAGCCGCCTTTGATTATTATCAAAGTAACCTCAGTGCCATCTTTTAAATGAATTGTAATTCGTCTGTACCGTTCATCATTGTCATAGTCGCCCAATTGTCCATCCATGCCCTCATGTACAGATAATCTGGCATCATACAGCTGATCAACCAGGGTATTGATCAGTTCCAAATCAGGAACCGGGTGTAACTGATCTATACCTGTTCTCCACTCTGAGTAGCTTTGATATTGGGCACTAACCACATTTCCGGCCATTTTAAAGGGTTTGAAAAAATCTCTGCCCTCACTTAACGGCAACCCGCCCGTACACTCATAAAATGCAGTTTGAACATACGAATGCTCTTCAGAATATGTCATTATTCGGAAATTCTTATTATAGCCTTTCACAGCATAGACATCTGCCTTGTCAACTGTTGAAGCTAGATTAGTGTCCTTCTTCCCCTGCTGCTTCCAACCGTTAAGATTGCCTTTAGCCGTTCCGAGCTTCTTCCCTCTCAAATTTATTGCTTGTTCGGGCGGGATTTCCGTATACGTTTGAGTGTACACTTTGCCGTTATAATATATCATTCCTAACATCGTTGCATTGAGAATCCCCTCCGTCTGTGACGGCAAGTTAAAGACTGGCGATATTATTCCTCCCTTTGGGGCTACGGGTTCCTGATCTTTAACAGGGCGCAGAAAGAGTGCACCGCCAATAAGGATCACCAGCACTGCTGCTGCGATCCCGGCTTTTAACCAGCCGTGTCTGGAGCGGAGAAAGGATACTATCATGGTTTGGAATCTCAACAAAATATTGCACTCCCTCATTTTACATTATTTAACTAAACAGCAACAAAGGCGCGGTAGAGAACTGTTGTCCCCTCCGCACCTTTGCCCATGCTTATGCACTGCCTATACCTGATTCCAGCATCTGCCGGTTACAGATTTCTATGAACCGCCAGCCCCGCATATTTTGCTTACCGCCAATTCTTCACTTCTACCCATGCTGCATCCGGGCCGCTCCGTTCAAATGCCGTACCTACAGCTCCTCTAAAAGGCTCCAGTAAGCCCGGGTCGCGGTCAATCAGATCGTACACATTCATGATCGCGGTATTCTTGGGATCACTCAGGTATGCTCCATCCTCATCCCCGGTGAATAGCCTCCATCCGCTGTCCTGCTCCCGTGTGGCTGCTTCACGGTACATCCAGCGAACCCCGCTGCCGGGCAGCATGCATTTCATGGTTACCAGCGCCGCCTTCTCGCCTGCCTCGACCCACGCCGGGTCTCCTTCTCGCAGAATTGTCCGGGCAATATGTCTGGGCTCGAATTCCACGGTATCTCCAGGTTGCAGTGTCTGTATCACTCCGGGCACATTGGTCAGCAGCCCCGTATAACGTCCGGTAACCGGATCTTGCCCGGTAATCTCCACCCACATCCGTTCAGCGCGGGGTTCTCCTTCTTTCGGGTTCGTCAGGATGAAATGCAGCCTAACCATTCTTCCTGGATTCTGGGTCATCCGTTCTTGCCGGGAGGGAATAAAGAAAGAATTAGGATGCTGCCGGCTCACTTCTTCCACATCTTCCAAAGTCCATTCCATAACGTGTGCCTCCTAGTCTGTAGTGCTAGACTACCATTACCCCATTGCGGGAGACACGATTCATTTGGACGGGAAAATCCACCCATCTTAAGCTCAGGCACAGGGACAATTAAAGGAGTTTCGATTCCTGTACAGGTATCCATATTTCACTTCTGTACGCTGGCGAAGTTGTATCCTTGCTCTCATTCCAGAGGATCTCCGGCCCTTCGACCTGCTCGTAATTGGAGGAGGGGAACCATTCGGAATAAATCCGGCCCCAGATATTCTGGAGCGTATCCGGAAACGGCCCCACCGCTTCAAATACAGCCCATGTAGACGCAGGGACTTCAAGCTTGGCATAGGAGGGAGGACAGTCCAGTGTGGTAGCTACACCAATATAATGATCGAGCTCCCCCCGTTCCTCCATCCGCCCTTCGGAGAAATTCACCGATGCGCTGATCATCCCTGCAGGAACGATGTTGGACAGCTGCTTCAGTTCAGTAATGATCTCCATATTGAGACTCTGCCACATCGCTGCGATTTCCGGATTCACTCCGTTGAACTGGATAGGCACCCTTTTCTTCAGTCCGACGATGCTAAAAGCCGCTTTCTCTTCCATACGGTAATTCATTTCACTGCCTCCTCTGATCGTTAATTGAAAAGTCATCCGGGGAAAGGCCTTCAGCGGTGTCCCTGCACTTCTTGCTTCCGACGGCGTCACGCCGTGAACCAGCTGGAAGGCCTTGGTGAAGGCATCCGGTGAACTATAACCAAATTCCAGGGCCAGATCAATAATCCGCTGCTGGCTGCCCTGCAGCTTGAATGCGGCCAATGTGAGACGTCTGCGGCGGATATATTCCGACAGCGGAATACCTGCCAGAAAGGAGAACATCCGCGTGAAATGATACTCCGAGCATAACGCCCGCCTCGCTGCCTCCCTGACATCCACCTCACCCTCCAGCTGCTCTTCAATATAGGAGAGTGCCGCGTTCATATTTTCGAGCAGGTTCATCGTTTATCACCCTTTCCTCACCATCAGATTAACAGCTATCCCAAGACCGGGTCCGACAGTTCCTGCACCAGATTGACGGGTACTGCCCCTGACGCAGCAATAATTCTGCCATAATATAGTTGATATATATGAAGACAATCGGCTCTATTTTAATGATAATGAAGCATAGATACTATATAAAAAGCAATTTCCCCCGGCGGGAAGACGGAGGCTTGAAATGAAGCTTATACCCAACTGCATAACGCTCAGCCGGACCTTGCTGGCACTCCTGCTGTTAGGGCTTGAGCCGCTGGGCGCGGGCTTCACCGCTGTCTATATCCTCTGCGGAATCACAGATATGCTGGACGGGCCGATTGCCAGAAAAACCGGAACAATCAGCAGTCTCGGCGCCAAGCTTGACTCCCTGGCCGACATGACGCTGGTAGGCGCCGCATTATATACATTGTATCCGTTCCTTGGACTTACACCCGGGGTTCTCCTCTGGATCATGCTGATCGCCTTAATCCGGGGTGCCTCCATGCTGACCGCACTGCGCAGATTCCGGACCTACGGCAGCATTCATACCTATGGCAACAAGCTCGCCGGACTCCTGTTATTTATCACACCTCTGCTCCTTCCTTATATTCATCAAGGTGTCTGGACTGCTGTTGTATGCACCGTAGCTACTATATCCGCTGTGGAGGAATTCATCATCCTTCTGAGCTCAAGCCAGCTGCAGCTGGACCGGAAGGGGCTGCATCGGCGGCGCTAATCTTCTGTTCACATACCCCAAAGAACCCATAACACACAACGGGTTCTCCGGTAACCTCCTATTCTTCTATAGTCCCGCACACCACGAATACTTAGCCAACAGGTCCGGCATCCGCAAAGCTCCTGATTAACGCCTTGACCTGTCGTCTGGAGGTAACGGTGATGACTTGCTGATGAGCGCCGGCCTGCCGGAGTCTTGCAATGGTGTTGTCGCGGCTCCGTGTCTTGTAGCTCCAGACCCAATTCACGAACGCCCAGTCGAGCTTCTCCGGACAGCCTTCGTTCATATCGGGTCTGGTTTGGTTATGGTACATTAGACGCCGCTTCACAATCCGGTACATACATAAGAGCCTCGGCAGATCCAGAAAAATGATGACATCCGCCCGCTTGATCCTGATATCCATCGTCCTTGAGTAGTTGCCATCCATAATCCACTGCTCTTGATCCGTATATTGCCGGACCAGCCCGTCCCATTCCTCATCCGGCTTGGGAATCCAGCCCGGGCTCCAGAAATGGGAATCCAGATGCACAACCGGAAGATGGAGCAGACCGCCGAGCTGCCGTGCCAAGGTGGATTTGCCTGAGCCTCCCGATCCGAGAATTAGAATCCGGTTCATAAGTTCTCCCTGTCCAATATGACGTAACTACTTTCCCTTCAATCCAGCTGCAAGTATTCCTTGATTCCATCCGCTATGGATGAGGCAACTGCTTCCTGAAACTCATTGGTCCACATCTTCGCCTCATCGCCCGGGTTGGTCAAATACCCCAGTTCCAGCAGCACGGACGGCATCTCCGTCTCCCGCAGCACAAAGAAGTTCGCAACCTTAACTCCGCGGTCTTTAAGCCCGGTAGCTTGAATGACATGCTTATGTATAGTCTCGGCAAAAGCCAGTGATTCGTCATGATAATAAAAGGACTCCGTGCCCGATGCAGACGAATCCTCATAGGTATTACCATGGATGGAGATAAATAAATCTGCCGGGAGGTTATTCGCGAACTCCGGCCGGTACAGCTCATGCGTGGAAATGAAAGCATCCCCGGTCCGGGTAAGCTCAATCTGAAGCTGCGGATCATCCGCCAGCTCCGCAGCTACCGCCTGTGACACGCTGAGGTTGAACTCCTTCTCAAACCGTCCGCTCACAGAAGTCGCGCCCGGGTCTTCACCGCCATGCCCCGGATCGATTACGACCTTGTATACAGGTCCGGAATACACCGGATCACTGCTTCCAGGCCCGCTTGTACGATCTGGTTCATGAATTGCCCGATTACCCGCCGCCGGAGCCGCAGCCAGACTTGAATCTGCGCTGTTCCCGCCTGAACCGTTACTGACGCCATCACTGCATGCCGCAAGCAGTAGCAGACTGAGCCATGCGGCAGCTATAATGTACATCTTCCTCATTCCGGTCTCTCCTTATCGCTACTTCATTTCGTATCCCCTTACATTTCAGCATACTGGAGGCTGGATAGGCAAGACCTAATTCTGTAACGATACACGGACACCTATAGATTCTTATCCTTGCAAAAAAACTGATGGAGGCCTTTGTCATGGCTCCAATCAGTCTTTTATTATTTCCATGCTATTTGGCGGGTGTATGCTCTGCTGCCTGCCCGGCATGACTAGAGGAATTCAGCAAGACAAGCCCCCCGATAATGATAAGCAGACTGATACCGGTAAGCAGGTTGAAGGGATCATTCCAGATCAGGATGCCGATGAGTGCAGTCAGCGCCGTCCCTGCCCCGGACCAGATGGCATAAGCCAGGCTTAACGGTATGGTTCTGAGACTAATGGACAAGCTGTAAAAAGCCACACCCATTCCAATCACTACCCCGATAGACGGCAGCACACTGCTGAATCCGTCGGAGAGCTTGAGCATCGTTGTGCCGAAGATTTCCGAGATGATGGCAATACTTAGTGCAAGATAACTTTTCACAGTTCAACCCTCCGTTGAAAGCTTCAGGAGCACCACACCGCCAATGATGAGGAGCAGTCCTGCTACTTTTTTGACATTCAGACTTTCTTTATAGACCAGTACGCCAACCAATGCGGTTAACGCCGTTCCCACACCTGACCAGATGGCATAAGCCGTCCCGAGGGGGATCTCTTTCAGCGCGAGTGACAGATTGAAGAATGCCAGTCCCATGCCGGCGACCACCGCAATGGATGGAAGCAGTCTTTTGAAACCGTTCGATGCCTTAAGCATGGAGCTGCCGAAGACCTCACTCACAATAGCTAACGACAATAATACATAAGAATTCACTTGGGTTGCCTCCTAATTAATCATCTCCAGCAATTTGCTGACGACCTTGTCCCGCATTTCACCGCTGATTTCACCGATTCCAAATACCTCCGATAACCACAGGCCGTCTACAGCCAGCCGGACAATTGAGGAGATCACCGGATCAAGTCCATCGTTCTCAATGTTCTCCTGCCAGACGGAGTACTGTTTCCGAAGGTCCTCCAGCAGATCCCCGTTGCTAAAAAGCGCTGCGTTAAGCGCTACGTTCATGCCCTGCGCTTCCTTATCTGCTTCGACGGTGGACTGCAAATAGGCCCGGCTCCATTTCCCTTGATCCCGTGTATCCCGGGCCGCCCTATTCTGAACATCTGTTATGAATTCATTGGTTATTCCTGACACCATGCTTTGAATTAAGGCGTCCTTATTCGGAAAATGATGCAGCAGACCGCCTTTGCTCACCCCTGCTTCGGCGGCCACCGCTTCAAGCGTAAGCTTCTCAATTCCTTGATGCTTCACGACGTTTGAAGCGGCTGCCAAAATCAAATTGCGTTTGGAATTGCTGTTCATGTGAATCACCTCTGTATTTACTATACCGTCTGGACGGTTTGTATGTCAAATGAAGAACAGAAACAAAAGTCGCCCTGCAGAAAAATCCAACAGGAGTTTATGAATTATGCGGCTTATCCGGCCTTTAGCAACTTTGGATATTGTAGCCCACCACATTGCTCCCCTCAGACTTCTTCTGGGGCAGCTCCCTCTGTACAGTTTCCCGGGGAAATCAAGCGCAATACTGATCCTAATCTATGCCTCCCGCCCACTTTCAGCGCATTCAGGGGCACTTTTTCCCCTCATTCGCATTCAGCTCATTTCCCCTATCGCTGGCATATTGTATTCGGTTTTTCGCATACAATCGGCTCATTTACCTTATCGTTGGCACATTGTACTCGGTTTTTCGCATACATTCGCCTCATCTACCCTATCATGGGCACATTGTATTCGGTTTTCCGCATACATTCGGCTCATTTACCTTATCATTGGCACATTGTATTCGGTTTTTCGCATACATTCGATCAGTACCTCTCGTTCTCTAAAGTCCTTAATCAAGACATACGAATCAACAGATTGCATCCAGGGCCGGCGGCTCAGATACGCTTCTAAACATGGGATCATTTGACCTAACACAAAATCAAATTCATCCTTCAGACGGAGAAGGATCTGCTCCAAATTCCACTGAAACTTATCCCCAACAGACGAATATAATAATTACAGGTACGCCCTACACAGCAAAAAACGCCCATCCGCTGATGAGCGTCACGCAACCCTTTTGAACATGGAATTAGTCTATCGACGTTCCTATAATCCTGATAACAATCCCTTAATATAGCCGCTTAACTCTTGAGCAGTCTGCTGGTGGGCCGGTAAGCCCGGATGGGTTCTTGCTCCCGCCGTTTCGTCCGTCATATCCGGCAATTGAAACACTGACACTTTCTTGTCGCCAGTGGACTGGATATAAGCATCCACAGCACGATAAATCGCCGGCATCAGCGGAATGCCCAGCATGCCATACGCCCAGAGAATATGGGCAGTGTTGTTATACCGTCTCAGCTTGCCCAGGAATTTCACCACTGCCGTCTCAAACGCTGACAGATCGTCTTCATGATAACTGCCGTCTTCCTTCAGCCGCTGCTTATATCTCTGCCCGGTACCTTCATCCACCCATTCCGGGGAATGAAATGCACCGTTATCATTGGTGCCAAGATTAACGACCACGACATCCGGCTGCCAGGATTCGAAGTCGTTCACCTTATGCGCTCCGAGCGCTTCATTAAGCTCTCCGGTGAGCAGGCCGCAGACTTGCTCATAGATATCTGGAATATTACCATTTGGATTGTTATCCCAGCTGGTGAGCACGCCCCAGCCGCTCTGCGAAATCACCCGGTAGTCTGCATTTACGGCTTCTGCGGTCAGGGCCGTGTAATTATGTACACCGCTAAACCAGGCCGGTATCCAGTCCAGCTCCTCCCGGGCTCCGATAACGCCTTCACCTGAAGTGATGCTGTCGCCGATGAACTCAAGCCGGTAGGGCTTCGCTTCAACCGGCAGGAACGCTCCGTCTGTCCGGACCGCATGGAACTGCAGATGGCAGCCCGGGTCGCCGCTCATGGCCTGGACCTCTTTTACAATCCGGATATTCTTCACGGTGTCAGGGTTCATTCCGCGGAATACACAAATCCAGTACCTTCCGGCATTCAGCATCTGTCTGCTGACCGGAACGGAGTTAATCAAGATACTGATCCAGGATTCGTATTGGTCATAACCGGATTCCACCTCAATCCATAGCCCGGAAGCCTGAACATTCAGCTCGATGGCACTGCCCGTCCAGAATAACGTAACCGGGTCCAAGCCGCCGGTCGTTCTGCCATGAATCTTCAAATGCTCGATTTCAGCCAGCCGCTGTACCTGTAAATGGGCATTCCCGCTCATTCTGTTCCCTCCCGCCCTGTGGCAATCGTGAAGCTGCGGACCTTCATCCATTTACCGCCGACCCACTCGTCGATCGTTCCCTTCTTCGTCCGGACACAGAATTTATGCGCCGTCCCGCGGTCAAAGCCCGTTGCTTCATACAGCAGATCGTCGCCTTGCTGCCCTTTGAAGTACACCTGCTTCAGTCCGAGTCTGTTCAATAATTCCAGCTTCACACTTTCGGTATATTGCCGTGAGAATTCTTTTGACATCTATGTTCCTCCTGCGCTAATTAAGTTCTTTAGTGTTTTTTCGGATCGCTTATATGAGGATAACGTAAAAGCTGCGGATTTACATCTTTATTTTAAATCCCGCTGCCTTAAATCTAGTTGATTTTGAACTCTCCCATGTAATAAAATGAAAAGATTAAATAGAAAAGGATGCGCATACGCAATGCCGTTTAAGGAATCACGCTCGCTCAGTAAAAGATCGATTCTATTCTTCTCCCTAATTATGCTAGTTAAAAGCTATTTCGCCTGGTATTACCTGTTCGAGGACGGTCCAACCTGGACCACATGGCTGAAAGAGATTCCTTTTGTGCTGCTGCTGTTCTGCCTCATCGAATGGTTCGCCACGAAGCGGAAAATTGCCATCTATATGCTCGTCAATCTGCTTATTACCGTTTTATTCTTCTCTCTGATTGTCTATCATAATCATTTTGGCATTATTGCTACTTCTCAGGTCTTCGGCCAGGTCAAGCAGGTGGGAGCCGTCAAGAAAAGTATATTCGCCGTCGTTCACCCTCAATATATGCTTATATTCGTAGACATTATTATTATCAGCCTGGTTATGCTCAGACGCAAGAAGGCGCTGGCTTGGAAGCACTCGATGTCCCGCCCCAGTAACCGCAAGGCGGTCGCTGCCCTGTTCTGTGTCTCACTCGTCATGTGTATGATGAATATTTTTCCGAATAAGGCCAGTATGAACGAGAATGTCAAAGCCGAACAAATGGGGATCCTCAATTATGAAGCTTATGCCCTGCTGGGTGAGCCGGAGGAAGAGCCGATTAATCAAGCGGAAATCTCACAGGCAGGCATTGATAAGACCAAAGGCATTCAGACCCTAGCCAATCCGGTCATGTACGGGGCCGCCAAGGGTAAGAATCTGATCATCCTGCAAATGGAGTCTTTCCAGAACTTCCTGATCAATCTGTCGGTTGACGGAACAGAAATTACACCTAACCTGAATAAGCTTGCCGCCGAGAGTTATTACTTCCCCCGGTTCTTTCAGCAGGTGGGTCAAGGTAACACATCGGATGCCGAGTTTATCGTAAATACTTCCTTCTATGTTCCGCCGGATGGTCCGGCTACAGAAATGTATGCACCGAAAGATCTGCCCAGCTTGCCGAAGCTGCTGCAGGCCCAAGGTTACGATACCGCAACCTTCCATACGAATGAAGTCGATTTCTGGAACCGCGGCGAGCTGTACGATGCGCTTGGCTTTAACCGTTATTATGACAAAGCCTACTTCGGTGAAGAGGATACTGTCTTCTATGGTTCATCGGATGAGGTCCTGTACAACAAAACATCGGCAGAGCTGGCCCGGATGGACCAGAACGAACAGCCCTTCTATTCACATGTGATCTCGATGTCATCGCATAACCCGTTCACCATTCCAGAGAGCAAATACAAGATGACCTTGCCGGAACGTTATGAAGGTACACTCGTTGGAAACTATATCCGGGCCGAGAACTATGCGGATTATGCACTGGGTCAATTTATGGATGAACTCAAAAGCAGCGGGGTATGGGATAACAGTGTGGTTGTGCTTTATGGCGATCACCGGGGACTTCCTATTTTCTCGCTCAAGGATGATGATAAGGTCTTAATGGAGGAAATTCTGGGGCATGAATATAATGAACGCGATCTGATTAATATCCCGCTCATCATATCAGCTACCGGCATTACGTCTCCAAGCGTGAAGGAGCAGCTAGGCGGACAGGTTGACATTCTTCCTACCGTAGCGAATCTGCTCGGTGTGCCGCTGGACTATCATATTCATTTTGGACAGGATTTATTGAATCAGACCCATTATAACCTGCTGCCGCAGCGCTATTATCTGCCTACGGGCTCCTTCGTTAATAACGAAGAGCTCTTCTTATCCGGCAGCGGGTTCGAAGACGGACAGCATTATACGTTATCCGGTGACGGGGCGGAGCTCCTGCAATCGACAGAGGATGAGTTCACCCGCGCACTTGAGCTTCTGCGGATGTCGGACAGTTATGTTACACAGCTGCCGGACAGGATAGTAGTTGAGGAAGAATAGGTCAGAACCAGAATAGGCAAGAATATTAGAGCCCGGCCCAGGAGAATCCTCCAGGACCGGGCTCTTTATCTGTGATCACAGCTGCTTGTTCAGGAAGTCCTTCACAGCCTGGCCTGCCGGAAGCGGCAGCTGCATCCAGACATAAGCATGGAGAGAGTCAGGAATCCGCGTAATTTCATGGCTGTCCAGCAGCCCTGCGAAGGCCTCCAGACTGCGGCGGATGGACTCGTCAGCCCACTCTTCTTCGCTGGGGAGGAATAGTACCGGACACTCTATTTTCTGATAATACTGCTCAAATGACAGATCCCAGAACTTCACGATATATTCGGTCCTTACACGGTTCAGATAACAGTAGGTGTACTTGCCGTCCGGCAGCTGCTGCAGACTATGCTCATAGAAGGCCGAGAAATATTCATTCCACAGCCCCTCCGCTGTCAGCTCCGCCCGTTGTTCGGCAACATACTCCTCTATACTGCTAAAGATTCGTTCTTCCCGTTCACCCAATTCTGCACGCAGCTGTTCTTTTCTCTGCACAATTTCTTCTGCTGTACCTTGGAATATTCCGTATTTGCCGAATTCATTATTAAGTGCGCCTTCGCAGACCAGGGATAACACTTTCTCCGGATGCGCCGCCGCCAGACTCAGGCCAACCTCTGCTCCCATCGAGCTGCCGACGATATGGCACTTGTCTACCTGCAAATGCTGCAGCAGCCGATACATATCCTCTGCCATCTCATCGATATGATAGCCGGTTTCCGGTTTGTCCGATTGACCATGTCCCCGGATATCGGGAGCAATGATGCTGTAGTCCTGTGCAAACTGCGGGAGAACCCCCTCCCACATGTTGAGGTTCCCGCCGCTGAAATGAAGAAACAGAATAGCAGGCTTGACGTTTAATGAATGCCTCACGTTTATCGCTAACTGCCCCAATGAAATACGTTCCTCGATCAAAATTCAAACCTCCATGTTATGTATGATCGAACTGTTAGCGGCTGAATCTTCTTATGTTCATCTTATTTATGTATTTTTTTGGTTATAACCACTTAGAGATGACTCTAACTAGTAAGGGGTTAAAGCTCACGAAGCAGGTCCATATTATTGGTTTCGTATAAGGCAACCTTCAAATCAATAATGTTCAGATTTTTCTTCAATTCATCCATCTGCCGCACCACTTCCTTACGGTGCTCGATCATAATGCTGCGCCGTGTTTCCTTGGTCGAATCACCTTCCATAATCAATTCGATATATTTTTTGATATCTTTAATCGGCATTCCGGTGTTTTTCAGGCAGCAAATCACTTTGACTAGTGATAAATCACCATCAGAGAAAATGCGGTTTCCCGCTCCATTGCGTCCCACAAAGGGCAATAATCCCTCCTTATCGTAAAAGCGGAGTGTATGCGCCGTCACCTCGCAAATCGCAGCTACTTCATTGATACTGTACATCCTCTTTCACCTCGAAATGGTATTTTAAAGACTGCTTGACTTCGATAAGCCTCTAAGTATTAGCATTAAGTATATCGAACGGCTGGTCAACTTACAATTCAGGCGCCGGAGGTTAAGTATTTCGGTATGGGCCATAGATACAGTCAAACAGGGCAAAGGAGAGAAAGAAAAGATGGACAATTTCCCTAAATGGACAGCTTCAAATATTCCTTCACAGCGGGGCCGCTCAGCCATCGTTACCGGTACAGGAGGCATCGGCTACGAAACGGCGCTGGAGCTGGCGAAACATGGAGCAGAAGTCATACTCGCTGGCCGCAATGCCGCAAAGGGAGCAGAGTCGGTGAAAAAAATCCGCAGCAGTGTTACCTCAGCCAATATCCGTTTTGAAGAGCTGGATCTTGCCAGCCTAGAGTCGGTACAGGCGTTCGGCGCAAGGATGAATAAGGAGCGACACAGTCTTGATCTGCTAATCAATAATGCAGGGGTAATGACACCGCCTACCCGCAAACTCACGAAAGATGGCTTTGAGCTTCAATTCGGTACGAATTACCTTGGACATTTCGCGTTGACTGCACATCTGATGCCTTTACTGCGCAAAGAAAATAAACCGCGTGTGATAAGCCTGGGCAGTGTTGCCCACCGGAGCGGCTCAATACATTTTGACGACCTGCAATTTGAACGCCGTTATCATGCCATGGAATCTTATGCGCAATCGAAAATTGCCATGATCATGTTCGCACTGGAGCTGCAGCGGCGCAGTGACGCATCGGGCTGGGGCCTATTGAGCCTTCCGGTTCATCCGGGCGTTTCACGCACGGACCTGCTTCTTAATGGGGCCGGGCCGAACAGCACAGCGGGGATTCTACGCAGGTTCCTGGGGCCGATCTTGTTCCAGCCGGCCGCGCAAGGCGCGCTTCCGACTCTGTTCGCCGCGACATCGCCGGACGCGAAGTCCGGAACTTATTACGGACCCGGCAGACTCTCAGAAACGAGAGGCTTGCCAAAGCCCGGCAAGATCGCTCCGCAGGGGCTGGATGCCGCTGTGGCAGCCAGACTGTGGGAAGTATCCAAACAATTGGCACAAGTGGATTTCGACGCAATCGCAAATTCATAAAGGTTCCATAGGCACCAATCCTGCCTGCTGATCATACACAGATAGAAAGAAGGGCGGGATGCGGGATGGGTAACATGCGGAATGAACAGGACTGGGCCATCTTTCTGGCTGCCGTCTGCGGGCAGACCTATGTACAATTTGAACATGCGGACGGTTCGTTCGTGGTTCCGGCGGACTTCTCGGTCGTGCATAATTTCCGGGCGAAATCCATGGGCGGTATCTCCGAGCCGTTTGGTTTCATTCTGGAATCACCACAGGAGATCATTATTGCCTGGCGCGGAAGCAGCTCAACCACCAATTGGCTCTCCAACATGAATGCTGCGCAAAAAAAGTTCAAATATATCAAGGAAGATTGCCTGACGCACAGAGGCTTCACAGACATTTATTCGTCAGCAAGAGAGGAAATCCTCTCCATACTCAGCACCTTGTCACCGGAGAAAACGCTATACGTTACAGGCCACAGCCTCGGCGGGGCACTAGCAACCTTATGTGCTATAGATCTTGCCGCTAATTCAGCCTACAGGTCTCCCCGCCTGTATACGTACGGATCTCCGCGTGCGGGTGATCCTGCATTTGCCAAAGCATTCAGCAGCTATGTCCGCAGCAGCTTCCGTTATGCCAATCTCTTTGATGTCGCCACCTACGTTCCGCCTACCATCTACAAGCTGCCCCGGCATGAGAAAAAATATTATTACACCCATGTGCAGACGCTGTACTCATTATCCTTCCAGAACGGGACGGTTGAGCTCAATCATGTGCTTAGAAGCTACTTCGCAGTACTGTCGAAGCAACGGCCAGAATTCACAGCAATGTTATGTTCCACGAATCCCGGCTTCTGTCCGGTGCTTGAATTGATTACCTGATCACCGGGGGAGCCCCTGCATATTGTTAATTAATTCGCCAAAATTTGATTCAGGCTCTTCTCCAGCACTTTCAATCCTGCTTCCGGCTGAATCCGGTTACGGATAATATTCTGCAGCTCCTCCGACATTGCAGTGAATAGTGCCGCATATTTATCGGTTTGCGGGGCGAACTTCACCTGATCCCTCGACTGGATAAACAGCTCGCGGTAAGGCAGCTCCCGGTAAGCCCGGCTCTCTGCGATATCAAGATTGGCCGGGACATGACCCGCCTCCCCCCAGATATGTCCGCCCACCTCTGAGAAATACTTCATGAAGTCCATCGCTCCCTCCTGCTCCTCCAAGCTTACGTAAGCCGGAATAACCAGCGTATGTGAGCTTCCCCAGTGGGCGGCGCTGCCGAAGATCGGCGGGAGAGGCATAATACCGATTTCGGTATCCTCATTGCCCAGATGATGCCCCGCTTCCCATACTCCGCCGAACCACAGTCCAGCCTGGCCGTTATAGAAGGAGTCCCAAGGTGTATTATCATTCAGATCACTTAATCCCTCTTCGAACAGCTGCTGGTAGAAGGTCAGGACCTTCACCGACTTCTCATTATCGACCGCTGCATGCTTCATATCGGGACTGAACAGCTCTCCGCCTGCCTCATAATACAGATCCAGGAACGATTCCTGAAAATAAGGGGTGTTGACCGCCATCGGCTGTACCCCCGGAACCTGCTCAGCGATTTGGCGCAGCATACGGATGAACCCTGCGGGAGTATTCTCTTCGAGCTTCGGTGTTCCATCTGGAGTAAGCAATCCGGCCTTGGCCAATATTTCCTTGTTGTAATAGAGCATGTGAAAATGGGTATCGAGCGGGACTGCATAATATTGTCCGCTGTAGCTGACGCTCTGCAGGTTCTGTTCACCGATTTGACTCCACTGGAATCCGTCCTGCTCAGCCAGAGCATTCAGCGGAACAATTTGCCCCGCTTTAATGAACGGCGACAACCGGTCCGCATGGACAACGGCTACATCAGGCCCTTTGCCGAAGGACAGAGCAGTGCTCAGCCTGGCGTAATATTCGTTAGATTCAAGTCTGAGCTGCTTCACAAACACTTCACTCTGGGAAGCATTATAATCTTTGATAATTCTCTCTACGAATTCGCCTTCGCCGCCTCCGAACGGATTCCAGAAGGATACCTCGACAGACACTGTACTCTCCTGGGGACTCTGATTCCCGGAAGAGAGCTCTGCACAGCCCTGCAGCAGGAACAGATACAGCAGCAGAACGGGCAGCATACGGCCCATGGTTTTCATCTCACTCCCCCTTTCCGGAACAGGTTCACTCCAGTCATATTCTGTAAGCGTTTGCACAAAATCCCACCCTCACAGCCCTCATTGGCCGCTCTTACGAACCAGCCCGCGATATTCCGAAGGAGACACGCCAGTGATTTTCTTGAACACCTTGGAGAAATATTTCGGGTCCTGAATCCCGACCAGGGTACCGACATCTCCAGCCTTCAGTTCTCCGGTTAGCAGGGTCTTGGCCTTCTCAATTCTGATCCGGGTCAGATACTCCAGGAAGCTCTCGCCTACTTCCTTCCTGAACAGGTTGGCGAAATAATTCTTGCTTAAATGTACAAGCCGGCTAATCGACTGCAGTGTGATTTCCTGATCATAGTACTGCTGAATATACTGGGTTGCCTTGATAATGCTGTTCCGGTCGCTGTTATACATCTCTATCATATGCTCTACCAGCGCTTCGAAGGCCTGCATGAACCATAGCCGGCTCTGTTCAAGCGTTTCCAGCATCGACAGCTCGTCGAAGTACTGCTTCTTGAGCTCCAGAACCTGTTCAGCATCCCTGGATACATCGGGCCACAAGGTTGTTAGGATCATCAGCAGCTCAAGTGAGATAATCTGCACGAGATCCGCATCCCGGCGTACAGCCAGCTGCCCGAACAGCTGATTCAGATACTCCTCCAGCTCTCTGGACTGGAAGGCGTACACCATAGACTGGATCTGGCGGCTGCTGATCTGAAGTGCCTCAAGCGGAGGTACTTGCGCCTTCAATTCTTCGCTGCCGTGAACCAGAACACGACCGCTCCCCATAAACAGCTTCTGCCTGGCAGCTTCCACGGCCTGGACATAAGCATTCTTCAGCTCTGTCCACTGCCCGTTCACTCCGCTAAGACCAATCGTTGCAGTCCAGCCATATTGGGTAGATAAGCGGCAGATAAGCTCTTCACTACAGCTGCGCACGAAGTCTAACCAGGCAAATCCTGCAGGCTCTGTGTTAAGCTCTGTGGTTACTATAATATTAAGCTCCCCCTGTCTGTCCGGGAACATTTCATACCCGAGGGCACGTTCAATCCAAATCTGCTCCAGCAGCCTGCGGATCACGCTCTGTCCTTGCCCATACCCCGGCTCAGCACTGCTGCCCAGGCTAATATGCAGCAAATACAGCGGCCGTGAATCCGCAAGTCCCGCCTGTGCGAGTCTACTTCTGTCTATCTGCCCCTGAGCCGCCCCCCGCTCCATGAGCTCCAGCAGGAAATTCTCCTTATGCACCGGCTCCGGGGGAGCAGCCTGGGAAGAGACGGGCATATTCTTCTGCACCGCCTCCAGGCTTTCCTTCAATTTAAGCAGCACCAGCTCAAAGTCACGCGGCATCATATCCGATTTGATCATATACTCGGATACACTATGTCTGATCGCCTCCTTGGCATACTGGAAATCTTCGAGGTTGCTGAGGATAATAATCCTGATATCCGGTGAGAGCTTCCGTACCTCGGCAATGAGCTCGATGCCGTCCATCACGGGCATTTTGATATCGGTAATCAGGATATCAGGCAGCCCGGATTCCATCACCTCCAATGCCTCCCTGCCGTTCGACGCTTCGCCTATGACCTCCATCCCGATGGACTCCCAATTAATCATCGACCGGATTCCATATCTTACGATAAATTCATCTTCTACGATAATGACCCGGTGCATCTCAGCGGTTCCCCCTTATATCCTCTGTCATGAGTGGCAGCTTGATTCGTATGGACGTTCCTGTACCCGGCTCACTGTGAATCTCGATGCCGTACATTTTCCCGCAAATCAGCTTAATCCGTTCATCCACATTGGCCAGTCCAATGCCTCCCGGCTTCTCCTCTTCCGCCGCTTGCCCGGCCAGCAGACTGCGCGCAAGCGCCGGGTCTATCCCCTTCCCGTTGTCCGCCACTTCGAACCATACCAGATTGCCCGGCGCTTTGCTGCACGATATGCGGATGCAGCCGCCGGACTCCATATCTCCAAAAGCATGGATAACCGCGTTCTCCACAATCGGCTGCAGAATCAGCTTGGGCGTCCGCAGGTGACGGACTTCATCGTCCATCTCAACAACGGTCTCAATATTGAAGTTGAAACGGAACTTCTGAATGCCCAGATAACACTGCATATGCTCGATTTCCTCCTCCACCGTAACGGTCTCTTCCCCTTTGCCCAGACTGATCCGCAGCAGCCGCGACAATAAGCTGACCATCTCTGCCGCGTTGTTGGCTTTCTGAATCAAGGCCGTCCATTTAATAATATCCAGGGTGTTGTAGAGAAAATGCGGGTTGATCTGCGCCTGCAGCGCCTTGAGCTCCGCCATCCGTTTCTGATCCTGCTCCAGATATACCGCTTTCAAAAGCTCGTCGATCTGCACAACCATGTAGTTGAAATTATCGCCGAGAATATCGATTTCGTCATGCCGGCTTTTGGCTTTGTAGCGGACGCTGAGCTCGCCGGACATCACCTGCCGCATCAGACGGATCATCTTCAGAATCGGATTCGTAATAGAATTCGCCAGCACCAGTGCAGCAATGACCGAGAAGACAATGCAGAGCAGCCCGACGAAGATGAAAATCTGCAGCAGACGGTTCGAATCCTGGTACAGCGCCGCCTTGGAAATGACATTCACCACCACCCAGTCATTGGTGTGCAGCTTCTTGGCATTCACAATCAGGCTGTCGCCCTTGTACGTGAGCGGAAATCTCGTCTCCTCCGGGCCGGAGCCTATGAGCTTCTCGTAACCCGCCTCACCCAGCACCTCAGTCACACTTCTGCCAATCAGACCACTGTCCGGGTAGGAGACCAGCATGCCACGTCCGTCCATCACGAAGCTTTGCAGATCCCGGTTGTTGCTCACCGCCTTCGAGACCAGCTCCTTAATGACATCCTCCCGGATATCCAGAACTGCCACAATCCCCAGCGGACTGTCATCGGATATTTTGTACAATTGCTTGGCTACCGAGAAGACGTGGGTGCTCTGCGAATTCAGACTGTCTACATAGGTCCCGTAGCGGGTCGGATACCAGCGGAAGTTGCTGCCGCCCTCAAGCGTCTGCAGGAATGGCTCTACCTCGGCTGGCGTGCGCTTGTTCCAGCGGTAGATTCCTTTGATATAATGCCTATCCGATACAAAAGAAATCGACTGCACATCCTGATTGATCGCCACAATCGTGGACAGCTTCGTCGTTAGCGACAGACTATCCACATCATAGCTGGCCGTGTCTGTCCGATCAAGGGTCCGCAGCATGCCCACGATCTCGTTATTGTTCAGCACCTGCATCATCATGTCCTTGTACACACCCAGCCGCGTATCCAGATTATCAGCGGTCTGGTACAGCAGATGCTCGGAATATTCGGTTACTTTGTGGTTAATCGTTGATTTGGAGATCGAAAATGAAATAATCCCCATGACCACCAGCGGTGTCAAGGAGAAGAGAACAAGAAGCAGCATCCACTTATAGCGCATGCTGCTCTTCATAATTTTGATCCAGGATATCAGGCGGAGCCGCATGGGCCTGGCAGAACTCTCAGGAGATGTAAGCATGCCCACTATCCTTTCGCGTATAAGAATTAACCTTTGACACCGGACATCGCCACACCCTGGACAATATGCCGCTGAAGAAGAATGAACACCAGAATCGTCGGTATCGCCGCAATGGCACTTGCCGTCATAATCA
Source organism: Paenibacillus sp. FSL R10-2771 (assembly GCF_038000205.1). Classification (NCBI taxonomy): domain Bacteria; kingdom Bacillati; phylum Bacillota; class Bacilli; order Caryophanales; family Paenibacillaceae; genus Paenibacillus; species Paenibacillus sp. FSL R10-2771. The sequence goes on along the minus strand of NZ_JBBOBM010000001.1, from coordinate 2,443,129 downwards.
GATTGAGCGACATGTTATTATTCGACAAAAAGGTGGGCAGCCCTGCCGAAAGAATCATATTCTCTTCTGAGGTAATCGCCAGATAAGGCCACAGGAAGTTATTCCAGGAGAGGATAAAGAAGAAGATCCCTACAGAGACCATGGCTGAGCGCGTAAGCGGCAGACAGATGCTCCACCATAACCGGAAGCTGCGGCTGCCGTCAATCTGCGCGGCTTCAATATAATCCCTGGGTACCCCGTCCATGAATTGCTTCAGCAGCAGAATGCCGATCGGGTTGGTCAGCCCGGGCAGGATAATCGCCCAGATGTTATCAATCAGCTGCAGATGCAGCGCAGTTTCATAGAGCGGAATCAGTATAGCTTCTGTCGGAATCAGCAGACCTGAAACGATCAGCACATAGAATATCCCCCGCGTCCGGAAAGGCAGCTTGGAGAAGGAGAATGCCGCCAGCGAGCTGAGCAGAATGGATATGACGGTGGTGAGGACACCAATGACCAGACTGTTCCAGGTCCAGTGCAGAATTTGCGAATCCCGGATGACTTTGACATAGTTGTCGGTATTCAGATCTGACCAATTCACCCAATCAGCCAGCGTATATACGTTCACACCGTCAGGCTTCAGGGAGGTGAGGAACATCCAGATCAGCGGAAAAACAAACAGCAGCGCAAGCAGAACAGCAGCAATATTTAAAGCAAGCTTCTTCATGAACGTCTCCCTCCTATCCGTCTTTGCGGTCTGTGATTTTGAATTGAACCACGGCGATCAGCAGCATGATGAAGCAGAAGATCATTGATTGCGCTGCGGCCAGGCCGAACATATCCTTCTTGAACCCCGTGACATAGATATAGCGGATCATGGTATTGGTGGAATCTCCCGGCCCGCCGCCGGTCATAATCTGCACCTGTCCGAACAGCTTGAGGCAATTGATAATCTGATAAAAGATCTGGATCTTCATCACACTGGACAGCCCCGGCAGGGTGATGCTCCAGAATCGCTGCCAGGCATTCGCGCCGTCGATCTTCGCGGCTTCATAATGATCTGTAGGGATTTCCTGCAGTCCGGCCAGAAACAGCACCATCACAAACCCTACGCTCCACCAGTCTGTCGCTATCGTAATCGCCCACCACACGAACCTGTGATCCGTGAGCCAGTTGATATCCGCATTCATGCCAAGCGCATGCAGTACAGCGTTCACCGGACCGTTCTTTGCGTCGAACAGCTTCAGCCAGATGAAGCTGACCACTGAGACGGACAGGACATACGGCAGGAAGAACACGGAGCGGATCAGGGTCCGTACCCAAATTCTCTGATTGATGATCAGCGCGAGTACAAGTCCAAGCACCAGTACGGTTGGCGCGCACAGCAGCACAAAATAGAATGAGTTCCACAAATACGAATAGAAATCTGGATTCTCTAAGATTTTCTTATAGTTGGCCAATGCAACATACTTCTGCATCCCCTGAATGCCCCAGACATGCAGGCTCATCCAAGCTCCGTTGATTACTGGCCACAGGTAGAACACTGTAAACGGTACCAGGAAGGGGACCAGATAAAAAATAGCTTTCAGTTCCTTCAGTAGGTGTATGGGCTCTCTCTTGCGAAGAGGCGTTGCCGCTTTATTCTCTATTACACTCCGCTCCATCGGTCATTCTCTCCTTCAATTAAGTTTGCACATGGGCTGGAAGGACAGGCCACCCGCCCTTAGCGGAGGCGGGGGGCCGTACCTTTCCTGCAGAGGGAGCTAGTTCTCCAGCACTTCGTTAATCTGTTTCTCCAGCTTCGCCAGCCCGTCTTCCGGACTCTCACTGCCGAAGATAATGTTCTGCAGCTCTTCGGAGATCGTTGTAATGATGGTTGTATACTTATCTGTCGGCGGAGCAAATTTCACGGTCTTCTGGGCCTCGATGAATTCGCTGCGATAAGGCAGACTCTTGTAGGCATCGCTGGTGGTTACTTTGCTGTTCGCAGGCACATGACCCGCCTGTCCCCAGGTTTCTCCGCCTATTTCAGAGAAATACTTCATGAACTTGGCTGCCGCCTCCTGCTTCTCAGGAGTGACGTAGGACGGAATTACAAGCGTATGGGAGCTGGCCCAGTGCGTCTGGCTGCCAAAGATCGGAGGAAGCGGCATCGCGCCGATATGCAGGGATTCATCTCCGAGGAGCAGCCCCGCTTCCCATACACCGCCGAACCAGAAAGCAGCTTTGCCGTTATGGAAGGTATCCCAAGGTGTTTTATCATTGAGATCGGCATACTTATTGTTGAAGACGTCCAGATAGAATTTCAGGACATCCAGCGCCTGCGGATTGTTGATACTGGCTTTGGTCATATCGGAATTCAGGATATCCCCGCCGGCTTCATAATAGAGATTAAGGAACGGCTCCTGGAAGTAGGGGGTGTTCACAGCCATCGCCTGCACATCCGGCACTTTGGCCTGAATATCCGCCAGTGTCTGCTCGAAGCCCGCCGGTGTCAGGTCTCCAAGCTTAGGGGTGCCGTCTTCATTCAGCAGACCAGCCTTCTGTAGGATGTCCTTGTTGTAGTAGAACATATGGAAGTGGGTATCCAGCGGAACAGCGTAAGGCTTACCCTCGTAGGACACGCTCTGCATGTTGGAATCAGAGATTTCCTTAAGGTCAAATCCGACCTTGGAGGCCAGCTCGTCTACAGGTACAATCTGCTGCGCCTTCACGAACGGGGAGATCCGGTCCACATGGGCAATGGCAATATCCGGTCCTTTGGAGGAAGACAGCGCCGTACTGAGCTTCGCGTAATATTCATTGGATTCGAGGCGGAGCTGCTTCACAGTTACCTCTTTCTGCGAGTCATTGAAGTCCTTGATAATCTGGTCTACGAATTCCCCTTCCCCGCCGCCGAACATGTTCCAGAACGAGATCTCTACCGGACTGCCGCCTGCACTCTCTGTCTTTGCCGGTTCATCCGATGCCTTGACGGCTTCTCCGTTCTCTTGGTTTCCGGATGAGCATCCCGGCAGAATCAGGGCTAACGCCAGCCCGGCCGATACCAAACCTGTGTACTTCTTATTCATCCTCATTTGAACAACCCTCTCGTCAAAAAAGTTTGTGTGCGAGAGCCCTCTCAACCATTCATGTAAGGGCTTTCTTATCACTTACTCTACAGGGGATGCGGCAACTGTTGAACCGACAAACCGCCGCTCCTTGGTGAACAAATGACAGGTGTTAATGGCGCGGAGCCGCCGTGAGGGTAGACGATCTTAAGGAGGGTGGAGAATCGAAAGGTGCGGAAACGGGGCTTCCAGTTCCCCATTGAAATTAGCTACTGCTCGAATGGCGGTCATTCTCGCATCTGCCGCATCTCTCTGGCTCTGGCTCTGGTTCTGGTTCTGGTTCTGGTTCTAGCTCAGCATATATTAGTTGGATAAATGTATCTTAATTTGGAGGTATTGGAGGTTTTGAGGTGATTAGATGGATAACCGTCATTTAATTTCATGCATTCCCCCTACTGTGGACTAATACCGCCATATTAAGTGCTGTTTTTCCAACTGTTGCCCGGCAAGGGCGCCTCCGTTCATAAGCAAGTGGAGAAAATCCAACTGCTATATAGATTGGTACTTGTACCAATAAAAAAGAAGCCCCGAAGGGCTCCAGAAAGGAATTGCAGATTAGTTCACTGTTATATTATCGAAGGCTACGCTGTTATTGAAGCCGCCGCGTACTCCGATGGTGCCCGAGGTAAACACCGCGTCATTCAGGTTAATCTTAGGCACAGCCATATCACCAGCATATACCTTGATGTTACCGCTGTTCACGACAATCTTCATATGATACCAGGTATTTACCGCAATGGGTGTGGCCACGGTCTGGAGCGGGGTCCAGTTATTGTTGAAACGTCCCAGCCATACCTCACCGGCAGAGTCAATGCCTGCGGCGTAGCCCTTCTGAGAATCGGCACCGGTACCCGGACCCGTCAGATTGAAGACCAGACTGCCCTGGCCGGCATTATTCAGCCTGATGTCTCCTTCGAGCGTATAGTTCATTTTAGATGGGTACGGGGTAAGCACGGATTTGTCCGCATTGACCGAACTGAGGTTATAGGTTCCGCCGCTCACGGCCCAGGTTCCCCCATAACGGGCCCATCCGTTGTCATTCGCCGCAAAATCGTTGCTATACGAGCCGCTGAGCGTGCCGAACCGGACCTGGACATTATGCCCGCCAACACTCCGCTCGACCGAATCCACAAAAGCAATCTCATTCGCCCCGGTCTGGTACATCGCTGTCCACCACGAATTCCCGAACGCCGGAACATCATTATCCACCCATGTGGTCCCGTAATCATTACTTAACGAGAGCACATTGGAGTTGGAGCTGAGCAGCAGACGCCCGTCGGTTAAGGAGAGGAGATATGGCCCGCCCTGCTGATTGGTCGATACCTGGGTGCCGATGCCGCTGGACCAGGTCTTGCCATCCGTACTTTTTTTGGTGAAAATCCGGCAGTTCTGCGTTCCGCACACCTCAAAGGCGACAATATACTGTCCGTTCGCCATCTTGCTCCAGACCGGCATGCCTGGACGAGCCCCGGCGTTAGACGGGTCCCAGGCCACATAAATCTCATTTCCCCAGCTGGCTCCGCCGTTGGTAGAAATTTTCTCGGAGATGATCTGGCTGTAGGAAGGGTTCTCGGTCACATGCTTCTCACTCGCATACATGACAGCTACCGAGCCGTCATTCAGCAGCTGCATATGCGGCTCATATACCCCTTTATCCGGGTTCCCCAGGGAACCGGCGGTGCCGTTGTTCTCATCAATTGTGCTCAGGAAGCTCCAATTCACGCCGTCATTCACACTCTTATACACTCTGAGCTGGTACGACTCCTGCCAGCGGACCGAACGCATGGCCAGCAGAATATCGCCATTGGCCAGCTGCACGAACTGCCCGTTGTCCAGGTCACGCCCGTCTTCCCACAGGGTGGACACCAGCGTCCAGGTGCGGCAGTTGTCGGTGCTGCGGAAGACCTGCAGCCGGGTGCCGCCCCAGGAGACCTTGGTATAGCCGTTGTTGTCGTAAATAGCAGTGACGGCCAGCCAGTCCCCGTTCGCCAGCTTGATCATCCGGGCATATTCCGCCCCGAACGTTCCGGGTCTGAGCCCGCGGGCATCAGTCCCCGCATCTGTGAAGGTGTTAATATCGGTAATCGTGGATGAGGTACCCCACACCACCGGGCCATTCGCGGCAAATGCCGGAATGGCGGTCAGGACCAGAAGCAGACACAGGGAAGCCGACAGCGAGGTGAATAGTTTTTTTAACAAATAAGCCCCTCCTCTTCATCTTCAATTATGAAACCTGTTGACCGCACCTACATGTAAGTGCTTTCACTGAAGATTCTAAAGGGCTTCTTCTTGTCATTGAACCGATAATTCACCGCTTTTTGGGTACCAAAGTTACGATTATTCCGTCAGCTGCAAATTGGCCTTCCGGATCACTTCCAGCGGAATCTTCGGTGTCCGGTCCGCAGTGAGCAGCCCGTTCACTTCCTGCTGGACATCCGTAATCTGCGTATAGCAGTAGCCGCAAATATAAGAGGTGTCCTTGATAGCCTGCGTAATCTTGCGGAACCGTTCAATGAAGGCATCGGTGCTGCTTACCTGCTCTCCATACCCCCAGCCGTCACCGGAATCAAAGGCAATGCCGCCGAACTCACTGACGATCACCGGCTGGCCGCGGTATTCATAGCCCTGAGCCATGGCATATTTCCAGTTGTTGAATGAGGATGCCCTGCCAAGTATGCTGCCGGAGTCTGCATAACGTTCAAGCAAGACATCTCCGCTCTCTTCATAATCATGCAGGGTGATGATATCGCTGATGGTATGCTCCCAGCCGTCATTCACAATGACCGGACGGTGCGGATCGATGGATTTGGTCAGATGATAGATCCCCTCGGTGAATTTCTGCTGCAGCTTGCTCGTGTAGACCTGCGGAATCCCCCACGATTCGTTAAAAGGCACCCAGGTGATAATCGAAGGATGATTATACTGCTGCCGGACAATCTCCGTCCATTCGTTCGTGAAGTTCTCCACAGCCTCATCATTGAACTCAAAGGTCGCCGCCATCTCCGACCAGACCAGCAGGCCCTTTACATCGCACCAGTACAGGAACCTGGCATCCTCAATCTTCATATGCTTGCGCACGCCGTTGTAGCCCATCGCCAGAATTGCGTCGATATCGGCAATCAGTGCTTCTTCGGACGGCGGGGTCAGATGGCTCTCCGGCCAGTAGCCCTGATCCAGAATGAGGCGCTGATACACCGGTGTATTGTTAAGCAGCACTTTGCCTTGTTCGACCGAAATTTTGCGCAGTCCGAAATAGGAATATACCCGGTCAATGACCTGATTATCTTTATAGAGAACAAACTCTACTTCGTACAGGGTCGGCGCAGCAGGTGACCAGGACTGCAGCTTCCACGGTCCATTCGCTTCGTGAGTCAGCTCCACATCCAGCTGCAGCCAGGCCCGGTCTACATGGAGCGAGACCTGCTTGAACGTCTTCTGCCCCGTGCTGATCTTAGTCTCCAGGCTTAGATTGTCGTCCGCTGCCTGTGTCTGATATTCGAAACGGACAGAGCGGTTATCGAGATCCGGAGTGATTTTGACAGCTTTGAGATAGGAGGGCGACACATACTCTACCCACACACTTTGCCAGATTCCCGTTGTCTGCACATAGAAGCATTCGAAATTCTCATCCACCCAGCGCTGCTTGCCCCGCGGCTGAGTACAGCTCTGGCTGTCTTCCACCTTAACCACCAGACGGTTGGACGCTGCCGTATCCGTGTTTACATAATCCGTAATATCCAGCGAAAAGGCCGCATAACCGCCTTGATGACCTCCGGCATAGTACCCGTTTACCCATACCTTCGCGGTATAATCCACCGCCTGGAAATTCAGCATCACCCGCTTACCGTTCAAGTCCGCAGGTAGCTGCAATTCCCGCTCATACCATACATAAGGATGGAAGGTCGTCTCACCGATCCCGCTGGCCTCCGTCTCATAAGTAAAGGGAACCTGTATCTTCAGATCCCCGTGCAACTGCTCATTCCACCGCTCCCGTTCACCAACGTTGCCATCGTCAAACCGGAAACTCCATTCCCCGTTTAAGCTCTGCCATTCCTTACGGACGAACTGCGGACGCGGATAATCCTTAATATAATGCTCGGTTGCCATAGTATTGCACACGCTCCTTAAGGACAATATTTTTGTTTTATTACAATAAATATGTATTAATTATTGCAGAATCTGCTGAAATGTCAATCACCGATTGTACAGCATGAAGAACCTGCGCATAAGGCGTCAGGTTCTCTGCATAAATATCGTAGGTTCATCGCAAATGCTACTCCGTCTATCGCTTGTCGTTGAAATTCCGTGACTCAGGTTTCTTATACTGTATAGAAGATCTTCATCACCAGATCCTGCTCATAATCGCCGAACTTCCGCCCGAACAGATTCATTCCGCCCTTGAAGACCGCATTCTCCTTCACACCCAGCCGCAGATCCACATGGTTCTGCTCTGTAAGCTTCAGCTGGCTCAGATTGACGGCGGATATCTCTTTGTGGTCGATCGTGCTGCGGGTATTGTCTACGCTCCAGGTCTTGAGCGAGCCGAACTGGGTACCCGTATCGATCCACCAGGAAGGATTCAGCTTCCCGCGTCTGCCGCCGAAGTCGCCGGGCGAGGTCCAGGTGCCAACCTCCACATTGTTGATCCACAACGTAATATCCGAAGGCCAGTCGTTCTCATAATTCGGCGCCTCGGAGCAGATCTCCATCGAGAACTGGATCAGGCGGACCGCTGCCCCCTGCGGGATTTCCAGCGGATAGCGGTATTCAAGATACCCCTTTCGCAGCCAGAGCAGCTGGGCATGAACACGGTCCGGATGGAAAAAGCCCGCCGGTGAGTCCTCCACAATAATCGGCCCAGCCTCACTGACCATGCCGCAGGTGGGCGCCACTTCACAGGCCGTGAAATTGCCGATCGGCATTGCAATCTCGTAGCAATAGTCCCCTTGCTCCGCCTTCGCGCGGCGTTCCGGCACATTAATGATGATCTTGATATCATCATAGATGCGGCTGCAGACCTTCATGGAGCCGCGCGAAGCCGGCAGCAGCTCGGTCTCAATCAGCCCCGCCTGCTCCAGTACCTTCACATTCGAGGCGGAGGTGGATACCGGTATCTCCAGCGCCTCCGCCAGCTCCACTACATTCATTCTCCGGCTGTTGAGCAGCTCCAGCATTCTTAGTCTAAGCTCCGTAGACAGCGCATGCGTCACTTTCACCAGTTCCTCAGGATGTTCCATGGATAATTCCAGAATATCGATCACCGCTTTACTGTCTATTTAAGATCTATTCCTATTCCTGCACAAAATACAACATTCTCCTCATTAAATCAGCCCAAATTGAAAATTGTTGTATAAAAGGCAGCATTCCCCCGCCTTCAAGCGGCTTATCGGGAAAATTCCTGTATATCGTACAACAATCCTCCCGAATGCCCGGGTATTCAACAGTCAGTGTTGTATTATCTACAAGCCTGTTGATTCCCCATATTATGGTATGGATATAATTCCCAAAACAACCTTGTTCCTGAGCAGACTAAGTTGAACCTGCCACTCCAGCGGAAGACTAAATATACGCCAATGCTGCATAAATTCCCAAAGGGTCAGTTGAGCAAAGGCAGGCACGTTGGGGTGGATTTCATCATAAACACGTCTCAGAAGTACATAGACCGCAAGGGCCACAAACAATTGGCTGTATACTGCATTTTCAGTGGTTCCAAATAGACATGGCACGTTCAGATGCTGTTTAATCCAGCGGAAAAAGACTTCAATTTCCCAGCGTGCCTTATAGATTTCAGCGATCACATAAGCAGACTCTTTTCTCAAATCGGTCACGACCCGTACGACTTCCCCCCGGTCATTCTCAAATTCTACGACCCGGTGGCGCTTAGCGGATTGGCACTTCCCTTGACCGATATAACAAGTAATATCACGAACAATGTTCGTTTCTCCCTCTGCGGGTCGCTGGAGGTTTCTCGGCTTCACCAAATGGAGATTGTCTTTGAGTCGAATCACAAACGACTGGCCCTGAAGCACATATTGATCCAATCTGCTGATTTTTCCGTACGCCCGATCCTGTACCAAAATGTAGTCCGTATCTGCCAAGACTTCTCCAAACGGAGCGTCATTGCGCTTCGCGATCGATTCCTCCACGTTCACGGGTGAACGCTGACCCTGCGAAAGAGCAACATGCAGCTTAATGCCCCCTCTGAATTTTTTGTACGAGGCCCAAGGCATTCGGGAGTTCGCCGCCGTGACCGTAGTCGAGTCAATCAGCAGAAGATCTTTAGGCAGATTCAGATGCCGCCGGGTTTGACGGTTACATTTCGTGACGAGCATTTGAAAGATACGTTTGAAGATTTCGTAAGGGACTTCACCGGCCTTGCCGGAAAGGGTGGAGTAATGAATCTCAGGCAAGTCAAAGTTTGGGCCTAAGCGGGCACTTTGCCGGAAGCCGTCCCATTTGTGGTAGCAGGCTTGGACAAAGTAATCGAGTAGCAACCCGACGGTCATTTTGGTTCCTCTATCCACGTAGTCCTTGGTTTGTCCGGTCACCATTTCGACTTCATCCGATGTTAACACTTGTTTGAAAACAGCTAAGAATGGGGTATATTTATTCATGAGGTCGCCTCATTTCGGTTTGGTTTGGTCGTACTTACCATTACCCGAAATGGCGGCCTTTTTTGTCCCTTTTTTTGGGAAATCAACACGCCTATATTATCTACAACATTCATGCCTAGTCAGCGCCAACTTAAGAAACTCACTCGGCTGCGGACCCTTCCGGCAGCAGAACCACCTGATCCCCCAGCCGGACCTCCCCGGTCCGGATCACAGAAGCATATACGCCAAAGTTCAGATTGAACTCCTTATTCACTTGTTTGAGCAGCGAGCTGTCCCGCTCCAGGGTATCCGGGTTCATCGTAATCATAACGCAGCGGTCACAATAGCTGTCCACCTGCAGCTCTGCACCGCCTATCGATAAACGCCGGCCGAGCCATTCCTCTTCCCCAAGGGAATCCTCACTCACTTCCACGACAAAGTTCCCCCGGAAGCGGCGCTGATCAACAGGCTTGCCCCATAAAGCCTCCAGCTTCTTCAGGCTCTTATCGGTCACAAGCAGGATACTGGCCCCGTCCACAGATAACAGCTGCGGGTGTTTCGCTTCCGGGTGAGGCGCTTTGAACTCGGACATCGTAATTTGCGTAGAGGTCAGACTCTGGATTTCATTAAGCAGCTCCGCATCCCAGCCGAAGACTCTGCCGTCTGCCGCCGTTACCCGGATATCCCCCTCGATATATTCTGCTTGATAACTAAGCATATTGGGGATCTTTCTGGCCGTAACATACTGCCACCAATCCTTCTTTGTCATGTCATAGAAAGAGCAGTACCGGTCCCCCTGCACCCCGTAAGATTCTATCTTACACGCTTCCAGCTCTTCTCCCGCAAAGGATTTCACCGGATAGCGGTTAATCGCCGTAATTTCACCAACTGTAATGGACACTAATTCCGCACCTCTTCTGTCTATAATGTAATGTTCCATCCATTCTCCGAATCTTCAATTATCCTTCTGCTCTTATCCGATAATGCCTTCTGCAGTAAGGTTTCATTGTAGCCCTGACCCTTGAACACACGGAGTATGGCTTCTGCCCGGTCCATCCTGTTTCTCCGGATATTCGACTCCAGCTGAATCTCCAGCGGGACTACAGGAACGGTATATCCGGCAAAAGACAGCAGCTTAGCATAGCTCCAGATCGCCTGCCCGCCTTCCCAGATTCCCTCACCGTCTTCGGAATCAGGAATGCCCGCTGAATCAGAAATATGTACCACTTCCACATCAAAATCCTCAATGATCCATTTTCCTTTGGTCCAGGTGAACCCTGAAGCAAACGACTGCGTGAACAACGGTTCCTCGATTGACGATAACCAGCCCGGTTGTTCCCAGGACAAGAGAGGTTTAACCTTTAAGCTAAAGGGTTCAAGGACAGAAGCGATAACCGCCGCATCCCCTGCGTTCTGTGCATACAAATCGAGATCCCCCGGGGTCATCTCCGCTCCTTGCAGTACCGAAGCGACTGAGCCTACGATGATCCATTTACAGTCTGCGCCTGATTTGGCGTAACGCTCACATACTGCTGTTAATGCTTCACTATAACTCATAGATGCCTCCTGCAATATAAACAGTATAGACCATACACTTTACCGTTTCGGCAAACACCTGTCCAGTTCCTTCCACTACAAAAAGTTTCGCAAAATAGCCCCACAAAGTGGGGCCTTGGCTTCGGGTGATGACTTATAGTGATTCCCGGATCACACGCTTGTAATACAGTACGGACAGCAGGCCGAAGATCGAATACAGCACAGTGTAAACCGCCATTACCACGAACATCGGAGTAAGCATTTCGGTGCCGAAGAAGAACCAGCCGGACTTCACCGCGAAGTAGCTGTGGCACAGGCCGATGACCAGCGGAATGCCGAAATTGAACAGCTGCTTGAACTGGATACCGCGCAGCAGGTCTCCCTGAGTGAAGCCCAGCTTGCGCAGAATCGTGTATCCGTCCTTCTCCTCCTCGCCTTCATCCATCTGCTTGAAGTAGAGAATGCAGCCGGAGGTGATGAGGAAGGTCAAACCCAGGAAACCGACGATGAACATAATGAGGCCCATATTCGTACGCTGGTTCAATTCATATTCATATTGGGCGAAGCTTGGTGCTTCCGGCTGCTGGTCCACATAGATTTGATATGCTTTCTCTTTCTGCGAGCGGTCAAGCAGTTCAATGCCGTAATAGTTGTCCGCTTCTTTCTTCATCTGCAGCTTCGGGTCCAGCGACTTAGCCAATTCCTGATACACGGACTCATCGACTACAAACACACCGGCGCCGCCGCTATAATAAAAGGGAAGGATCGCATCCGCAGATAAGCTGATTAACTGCTGCTTAATGCTGCCATTAGCAGTTATTAGCCCGACTTCTCCGGGATCAAGGCCCATGAATTTGTCCAGCGTGCTGTCATAACCCATAATCCGGACTTCCCCGGGTAATACGTCGATACCTTCCACACTGCTGTCGCTGACAACAGAGGTGCTGAGGATGCGGTCATCGGGATTGTCGAAATTATTTTTGCTCATGATATGCTGTGCGTCCACTTCGATCTGAAGCGGATGCATTTCAACCTCTGTGTACTTAATGTGCTGCTCATCCAGGGCCTGGACAAACCGCTCCTTCACGGCCGCTCTGGCGAAGCCAAAATCATCCGGGGAGCTCTGCTTGGCTGTGGCCTCCGCCGAATAGTACGAAATATAGCTGAGGGACAGCAAACCGATGGCAAGCGCAGAGACCGTTGTGATGATTGTCAGCAGCAGCGAATTCGACTTCATCCGGAACATAATGGACGAGAGCGACAAGACCTCGTTGATGGATAAGTAGCCTTTTTTGCTATTGCGGATCGTATTAAATATGAAGCTGACTGAGCCCTTATAGAACAGATAAGTGCCGGCAATCACCAGAGCGAGGATGACAATCATAGCGGCCATCAGACCAGTCATAGTGACAAATTTGCCGCTGAACAGCTGTGTGGATACATAATAACCGCCAGTAATGAATCCGATGCCGAGCAGTCCGAGAATAATCTCCCACACCGGCATTTTACGGATACGCTGCTGGGTGGTGGATGTCGCCTTGAAGAGGGACAGGATGCTTTGCGCTTTAATGAAGGTGTAGTTCATGATCATAATCAGCACGTACACGGCAGCAAAGACCAGAATCGTCCGCACAAGCGCCTCCGGAGAGAAGCGGAGCTTCGCCTGGGCTTCTACGGCAAGAATTTTGTACAGGATCATCAGAATCAGCCGTGACATCACAAAGCCCGCACCCATGCCTAGAATCATAGACCCGAAATACAGAATCAGGTTCTCCGCACTCAGCAGCCGGAAGATCTTCCCCTTCGTCAGCCCGATCAGCTGGAACAGCCCGATCTCCTTGCTGCGCCGCTTGATGAAGATCGTATTGGCATACAGCAGGAAGATCGCGACAATGGCAATTAGCAGTATGGAGGAAGCGCCAATGGCTGCACCGCCTTTGATTGAACCGCTGACGGCATCCATAGCCGGATCGAATTGCAGCGTCACGAACGAGAAATACAGGGCAACACTGAACACAAGTGCGAAGACATACAGATAATAGTTTTTGATATTCTTCTTCAAATTACGGAAGATAATATAGTTCAGACTCATTGCGCAGCACCGCCAAGCACGCCCTGGGTATTGATAATATCGTTGAAGAAGGACTGCCGCGATTCATCGCCTTTGTTCAGCTGCGTGTAGATTTGCCCGTCGCGGATGAATACTACCCGGCTGCAATAGCTCGCGGCAACGGCATCATGGGTGACCATGACAATAGTAGCCTGGCGTTTCAGGTTCATATCGGCGAGCTTGTTCAGCAGATCGGAAGCCGACTTGGAATCCAGAGCCCCTGTAGGCTCATCGGCAAAAATAATACTCGGATCATGCACAAACGCCCGCGCCGCCGAGGTACGCTGCTTCTGCCCGCCCGAGATTTCGGCCGGATATTTGTCCTTCAGCTCATATATTCCCAGTTCGCCCGCCACCTGCTCGAACTTCTGGTGAGCCTCCTTCTTCGGGATCCCGGTGATTGAGAGCGGCAGCAGCACATTTTCTTTAACAGTCAGCGTATCCAGCAGATTATAATCCTGAAAAATAAATCCGAGATGTTGCTTGCGGAACTCCGCCAGCTGCTTCTCCTTCATCCCTGTGAATTCCTTGCCCTCTATTTCAATGGTCCCCTGGCTCACCCGGTCGATGGAGGACAGGACATTCAGCAGAGTCGTTTTGCCGGAACCGGAAGGACCCATGATTCCTACGAACTCCCCTTTATTCACCTGAAGATCGATCCCCTTCAAGACCTCCTGCTTGTTAAATTTATTGCCATAGGTTTTATAGATTTTGTTAGCCTGCATAATAACCATTATTCACCCACTCCTTTTCTATAGATCTATCATAAGCGGGCTGATATACATTATCCTGCGCTTCGCCGAACAAAGTGAAGAAGCATGTGACATTATTGTCACACGCCTGTAATTCTCTGAAAGTCGTTCTCCCGGGGAAAAGTAAGCGTAAATATACTCCCTTCTCCGGGTACAGATGCCGCATGAATGCTGATCAGCAGCGGCTCTGCCACCTGCCGGGTCAGATAGAGTCCCATTCCGGTGGCTGCACCATCCTGGCGCCCGCGCGATGACGTGAAGCCTTTGTCATAGATCCGCGGCAGATCCCTAGGGTCAATCCCCTGCCCGCTGTCTTCTATAGTAAGCACGGTATGGCCGTCCTTTTCACCACTCCTGATGAGGATATCCGAGGCTTCGCTGTACTTCACCGCATTCGTGAGCAGCTGTCTGAGCATGAAGGCCAGCCATTTGCCGTCAGTCAGCACCTCTTCCACCTCAAGCTCCACATCAAAACCGATTCCCTTGGAGATACACCATGACTTCAGCGCCCGGATTTCCTTATTAAGAACCGGCTCCAGACTGATATTCTCTATGAACAGATCATTGCGCATAAAAGGAATCCGTTTCTGATGAAGCTGCTGGTCAAGCAGATGATGAATCCGCAGCCATTCGTACATGAGCTGTCTTTGCAGGGTTTCATCCGGCAGCCGCTCTATCATTAGCTGCATCGCAGTGAGCGGCGTCTTAACCTCATGAATCCAGGACAGCAGGTCATCCTTCTCAGACTCCAGCAGCTGGTAGTTCATGGAGGATTCGCGTTTATACCTGTCAGTCTGGGCGGTAACCGCCTCATGGACGATCCGCTCCAGCGGACTGCCGGGCTCAATTACAGCATGAAGGTCATAGATCTGATCCCAGGCTTCCAGGCTCCTGTAGAATCTGGTTTCTTTGGCATATCTCAGGAATACGAACGCGAGACATAACAGCACATTCAGCAACACAATGTACAGTACCGGCAGCAACGGGATAGCAGCATCAACATAGGCCACGAATATAATAATGAGCTGCAGGACGGCAAGCAGCAGCAGCCAGCTCCGCTTCTCGGTTATGTATTTCCTTATCATTCTGCCGCCTCTTCGGTCGCCATATACCCCTGCCCGACCTTGGTCTCAATGAAAGAATCCAGTCCCAGCGGTTCAAGCTTTTTGCGCAGCCGGTTTACATTTACGGTCAGGGTATTGTCACTCACGAAATGCTCATTGTCCCATAAGCTCTTAATCATCTCTTCACGGTCAACGATGCTATCCTTGCGCTCCACTAATATTTTGAGGATCAGCATCTCATTCTTCGTCAGCAGAGCTGCTCCCTGATTGTTAGTCACCGTATTCTTCACGAATTCAATCGCTGCCCCGCGCCAGGTCTTCAGCTCTGTGCGTTCGGTGCTATAATTGTAGACCCGGCGGAGCGTGGCCTGAATTTTGGCAATCAGCACTTCGAAGTGAAACGGCTTCTGGATGAAGTCATCCGCTCCCAGCTGCATGGACATCACCATATCACTCGGGTGATCGCGGGAGGAGAGGAAGATAATCGGCACGTTGGAGTGAGCCCGCAGAATCCGGCACCAGTGGAATCCGTCGAATTGCGGCAGCTGAATATCAATCACCACCAGATCCGGCTTCACCTCCGTAAATTCCTGCAGGACCTTGCCGAAATTCGTGATCCCGTATACCTCATACGACCACTGGGACAGTCTTTCCTTGATCTCCCCGAACAGGGTGATGTCGTCTTCAATAAGCATGATTTTGAACAAAATGGACTCTCCTTCTGCAGAAATTTCGTTATTCAAAGATCATTCTGACAACCCGGTGTGGAGCAATACTGTTAATTACTGCGGTATCGCTCGAAATCATTGACTTCCAAATATCCTCAAACGTCAGATTGCTGTCATCCGTCAGCACAATAAACCTGCTGTCCTTCAGCGGGTTTCCCACCTGACCGGTAAGGCTCAACAAATGAGCGAAGGGCTCTTGCTTCTGAGACTCTGCGGTATTATCAAACAAATAATACTTCTTATCCTGAACGAACAGATCACAATAAAAAGGGCTCTCCGTTTCATCATCAAAAAAATTGGCAATGCGAATCCCGTTGTTACTGCCTTGAACTGCCGAATTCATAAACTTATCCCATATTTCCTGGCCTTCAGCCAGCTCACTGTTATGCAGTACTACATATCCAGCCGCAGCTGCCTCTTCCATTGTATAATCCCCGGGCAGTCCGGTGAACCCTGTATAGAAACCTCTCATGTCCAGCGTCAGGGCAACTGTATGACCGGCAGCTTCTCCCGCGGTATTATTTGTAAAATCATCTATTGCTTTACCCGTTGTATTCCCCGCTGCAGTAACCGCAGTAATATCAGCAGTCACACCAGCAGCATTATTAACGGTATTCCCCTCATTCTTGCAGCCTGCCAGCAAACCCGCAGTACATATAACCGCCAGCACACCTGTCATCATCTTAAGCCTCTTCATCCCCATTACTCCCCGCTGGAAATTGTAATTATTGGATAATTATACTTCACATTGATGAATTGACAAAGGCTTGGGCAAGTTTTAGAATACTAAATATATCTTGATGATCAAGATAATTGAATTCGAAGATATTTTTCGGACCGGGAGGGCTCATGAATGGCATTACTAATCTTATACGCTACCAAATCTGGAGCTTCAGAGCAATGTGCGTTCCTTCTGGCAGAATATATTCCCGGTAGCACGTTATGCAATCTGGAGTCAGAGAAGCCGGACATTGAGAACTATGACCACATCATTCTGGGGGCTGGTGTACGCGACGGCAAGCTCTACAAGCCAGTCCGCGATTTCATCAAAAAAAACAAACCCGCCCTGCTGGACAAGCAGATGGGCTACTATATCTGCAATGAGAAGCCCAAGAAAACCGAAGAGATTATCACGGATAATATTCCTGAGGATCTAAGGCAGGCCTCTCTCTGTATTGAGTCTTTTGGCGGATATAAAGCCTATGCCGCTCCCGCAAAGGATGCGGATCAGCTCAAAGGAATTTTCGTGGAGAGAATCCGCACTTTTTCAGAACATTTCAAATAACCCGCTATGTCCCTCACTTATACTGTCTGCCGCTCAATCATGTTCAAATGAATCTCTTCATGGGCCCGGCCCCCGTCCACCGCTTGCAGAAAAGCCCTCCGGCCGATCTCCACCAGCGGTATCTCGAAGGTTGTGATGTGCATCATTCTGGCGATCGGCTGATTGTCGAACCCTACAATGGCAAGCTGACCCGGCACCTCTATCCCATTCTCCCGGCAAAAGGACAGAATTCCCGCCGCCACCTGATCACTGGTAACCAGCAGTGCAGTTGGAGGGTCGTCCATCTTCAGAATCCGCTGCATAATCCATTCCCCGTCTTCCAGCTGCACACAATCGTAGAACATATAGTCATGGTTATAGGCTTCATGCCGGTTCATATAGAAGTCCCGGTAGGCTGCCTCCCTTAAATTGCTGTTAGGACTGGACTGTCTAGCCAGGCAATAGCCGATCTTGTAATGGCCTTTGCTCCTCAGATAGGTAAGCGCACGGGTAAAGCTCTGATAGTGATCCATAAATATGGATGACACATGATGTCCCCTGCCATCCTCCAGCACAATAATAGGCCCGTACTGCGTATACTCGTCAACAATCTCCCAGCTGCAGGTCCGCGAACAGATAATCAGCGCATCAATCTGCTTCAGCTTCAGCATCATCAGTGCATCCAGCTCCCGCTCCACTTCATAGTTGGACTGAATCAGCACCAGCTTATAATTATCCTTGATAGCCTCATCCGCTATTCCTTCAACGACCATCCCGAAATACGGCCGCGTGATATAGGGAACGACCACCCCAATCAGATTCGTCCTTCCCCTGCTTAGATGTACTGCATTTATATTACGTTCATAATCGGCCGTCTCCATAGCCTGCAGAACGGCTTCCCTCTTTGCCTGGCTTACATAAGGATGACCGTTAAGAACTCGGGATACGGTTGTGACCGAGACTCCGGCTAGCTTCGCAATATCTTTGATATTCGCCATAAATTCCACCTTCCCATGCTTGCTGCATATAGCCTGTACTCCTCTTAATCTTACCTCAAACCGCTGGAATGCGTTACATTCAGACCACAAATAAAGCATTTGACATGGAAGGCGTTTCATAGATTACAGTGGTTCTGTAATAGGGCGGAATCAGGGCTAAGTATTGTAAAAGAGGTGAGTAGAAGATGTACAACGAGGATGCCGGGGCTGATCCAAAGAATCACCACCGGGAATTATGGGATACGTATGAGGCTCTGGCCGGATTCATGGGTGCGCAGCTGATCGAGCACCCTTTTCCGCAGACTATGGGGTCTCTTGTTTCGTTTGAGCTGATGACCAAATTCCATACGTCATTGCTGGCAGAACGCCTGCTGCTGAATTCAGGCTTCTGCCATGAGGCTTATTGTATACTGCGCCTGATGCTTGAATACACGATTACTTTGAAATTCATTCTGCTCCTGCCTGAAGAAAGGGCCATGCGCTATTTGGATGACAACTCCGCAGCTTCCCGGCCGTTTGATTTCGACATTCCGCTGATGGCAGACGAAACCCATATGCAGGAGTGGCTACGAATCATTGAACACCCTCTTTCCGGCTGCTCCAGCCCGCTTGAAGCTGGAGATCTGCTGGCGAAATCTTGTGAGCTGACATCCCTTATGCTGGAAACCTGCCGGAATAAAGAAGATGAAAAAATAGATTGTTGATGTTCACATTCCCCTTCGTATGTCCGTACAAGAAGGGTAGTCAGCTTTGAACAGTCTCTTTCATCCATCTGGCGACCAGAGCGGCCAATTTCGCCCGCTTGAGCTCCAAATCCGTATTATCCGTATTATCCGTAATCTTCACAACGGCCCTATCCCCCGTGATCCACTCCAGCAGTCCGGAAGTATCCGTGAACAAGGGTTCCGTGGCAGCTGCTTCCTTCACTTTCACACCGGTATGGAAGATCAGCCGGAAGCAGCCTTTCCCCTGCAAGTTCATGGTTACACGGTCTTGTCGGTTGTAGCAAAAACTCGGCGCATTCCACTTTATCTGCTCCGTGATGTCATCAGCTGCACTCAGGATTATCTTCCGTACTTCTTCAATCTCATCTTTAAGCGGATGCTCCAGTTCCTTCAGAAATAGGGCTACCTGTTCCGGTCCGGTCAGTTTCACAGTCTTGCTGCGACCAGCTGCGGGTTCTTTAGAGCTTGAGGCCATGGTTAGGCTCACCCTTTCATTATGGTTATCCTGAAACCATTCGCTTCACACCCTATAATTCCTTTATAGAACTCACCCTGCAAATATAGCAAAAAGCAGCGCCTCCCCCTAACAGGAGCTGCGCTGCTTGTCTCATTCCTTCGCTGGCCGGCTTCTACTGATGGTTCAGCACAGCCTTATGGCAGGATCGTCGGTCTAATCACAATCTCATTCACACTGGTATCCTCAGGTTCATTAATCGCATATACGATCGCTCTGGCAATACTGTAAGGAGATATTGCCATGCTGTTCATCTGGCCTGCCATCGCCCGGATCTCCGGACTGCTGATCGTGTGGGTCAGCTCTGTGTCCGTCATCCCCGGCGAGATAATGGTCGAACGGATATGGGAGGCGGCTGATTCTTCCTGGCGCAGCCCTTCAGAGATGGCCCGGACAGCATATTTGGTCGCGCTGTAGACTGCAGATGAAGGACTCACGCTATAACCTGCTACCGAGGACAGGTTGATGATATGCCCCGACTGCTGCTCCCTCATAACTGGCAGAACGGCAGCGATGCCATACAGCACGCCTTTGATATTGACATCGATCATCTGATCCCATTCATGTACCTTCAGCTCCTGCAGCATGGATGCGGGCATTACCCCGGCGTTATTCACCAGTACATCAATACGTCCGAATTGCTGCAGGGCGAATCTTGCCAGCTTCTCCATCTCCTCCGCAGAAGTTACATCGGTCTGCAGATACACGGCATCACCGCCTTCCTGCACAATTTCACTGACAATGGTCTGCAGGTGCTCTGTTCTTCTGGCTGCCAAGACGAGCTTTGCGCCTGTTTGAGCCAGCAGCCGGGCTGCAGCTTCGCCTATACCGCTTGAAGCTCCCGTAATGATAATGACTTTGGATTGTTTATTTTCCACTTGTGACCTCTCCTTTATTCAACTTGTGTTGATTATCTGACTGGTGTTGATTATTATTATATAGAGAAGAGATGGTAATTCAATCGCTAATGTAAGCGGAAATGTCCTATATACAACAAGTGCAGGCTATGTGTTCATTAACTGAAGGAGGTTCATCATCATGGGTACCGGAATCAAGACAGACAGACGGATTCTGAGAACAAGAGAAGCGATTAACAGAGCTTTTCTGGAGCTTTTTGGGGAGAAGGAGCTGGAACAAATCACGATCAACGATATCGCGGAACGGGCGAATGTAAACCGGGGAACCGTCTATCTGCACTACACCGACAAATATGACCTGCTCAACAGATGCATTGAGGACCATCTGGGCAGAATGTTCCTATCCTGCAATATGACCCGCACTCCGGACGGAGATGTTGGTCTCATCAGCGAAATGAAGCCGGTATTTCTCTATTTCGAACAGAACTTCCTGTTCTTCTCGGCTATGCTTGCCAACCAGAGAACCACAATCTTCCGTGAACGCCTGCTGGAGATTGTCTCGGCGAATGTAATTCATAAGCTGGAGATGGAGAAGTCTGTTCCTGAAGGAATGGATAAACAGCTCATTGCCCATTTCATGGCCTCGGCCTTCGTGGGCACTGTCGAGTGGTGGATTCAGAACCGGATGCCGCATGCTCCGGAAGAGATGGCGCAGCAGGTTCGGAGCTTGTTTGAGGGTAATACCATGTATAGGGGGCATCAATAATCCCGCACCTCTTCCACTTGGGAATGATGCGGGATCCGCAGCCGGGGACCAGGGCCTCCGGGTTAATCAATATGTACGCTGAATTAGACTAACTTATTCAGTTCAGTCAATAATGCCTGTTTCAGTTCTGCCAGCCTTTCCTCACTTGGTTTGCAGCTGTCTGCGTACATCGTTTCTCTGGGTGTCCACCAGACGGGATGTGCCGGATTCGGTTCCGTTAGCTGTCTCGGGAAAATATGCCAGTGCATATGCGAATCGCCGTTTCCCAGCAGCTCATAATTTAATTTGTGCGGCTTGAATGCCTTATACACCGCTTCTGCTGCGATGCTCATTTCGAGCAGAAATTTCTGTTTGTAGCCGCTGTCCAGTTCATGCAGCTCGCGTTTATGTTCCTTACCCAGAAATAAAGTGTAGCCTTCGAAATATTGATGGTCTCCAAGCACCACATACCCTGTCTCGAGCTCGGCTACAAAGTACTTATTTGTGCCTTCTTTGATCATATTAATGCGGCTGCAAATCAAACATTCTTCCATAGTGTGAAACCTCCTATTAGATAAGTAAAACTGTCCATTATCACCACTTGTGTAAGCTGAACTTAAAAATGATGGCCAGCCGATAGACACACCTCTTCCTGAGCCGGGTTTCGTCCATGCAACAAGTCAGATTCTTAAGTTGACTCTATATAGCAATAACTATTTATGAAATGCCCCTAAATAATAACATTACAGATGTCGATAATATTAAAGCAATATAAATTCCTTAGAAAGGAAAATAAATATATTATTGAGATTTTAATACATAGGTCAAATATCATATAGTGAGTAGGAGGAATTATTTAGTATGAATATTACAAAAAAAGTATTTATCTCTTCCATTTTGGCTACCGGATTGTTATGCGGGGCTGTAGGGGTTTACGCTGCAGACGGGGTTTCGTTAGTACAAGCTTACCTTAATAGTACTATTAAGTTTACTGTGAATGGCGTTTCGTGGACTCCTAAAGATGCTAGTGGAAATAAACTCTCCCCTCTAGTATACAATGGTTCAACCTACCTTCCCGCCAAGGCAGTCGGTGAAGCAATGAATGCATCCGTTCTTTGGAATGCTGGTACTAAAACCGTTGCCATTACAACTACAGGAAGTGCCAGCGCCGGAGAACCTTATAATGATTCATCATCAGCTACGACTACACCAGTCACCAACGTACCAGTAACAACTGCTCCAGCAGCTACCGCCCCTGCCTCTCAGTCAAGCAGCCTTCCAAGTGGACTGCTCACCCTGCCTTATAATCATGATCTCACTGCAGTAGGCGAAAATAACAAATCGGTAGCATTAGCTTTTATCCAAGCTTACGGAAATGCCTTAACTTCCGGATCCAACTCAAGCTATAATGCTTTAATCGATAAATATGTGATTGACGATTTAAATGACTACGACATGGGCTACAAAAAAACATCGAAGGACAATGCAGCTAAATCGATTTCCGGGGTAGTAAAATTGAATGATAGTGGAGTTATCACGAAATATGCAGGTATTTTAAAGAGTGCCACACTTAGTGATGTGAAATTAGACACAACCTGGTCTGAAAAATATTCAACCTCTACTACATTGTGCTACAAAGTAGAATTACCCGGCTTCTTCATATCTTCATTCAGTGTCTTTTTTGAATTTGATATGGATAAAGAAACGAACACTTATTATCTTGTAGCAGTCAATATCTAAACTTCCAAATGAATAGAAGGTGTGCGGGCCCATGATGGCTTGCACACCTTTTTTGGATATACCCAAAAGAAATAGATGCTTCTCAAAAGTTTGGAAGGATGCCGCACCAAATGAATGTCTAAATAGCTCGCTCTTATTCGCTGACAACGATGAACTGGCGATTCTTCCATTCGAAATCCGGCTCCGCCTGGAACCCGGAGAGGCTGATCTGCCGGTTAAGCTCCTTGCGGGGCAGCTCCCCGAATCGTCCTGTATCATCTGCAAAGCAGGAATACAGCTCGAATTGCTCACCAGGAAGCAGGTTATCCTGCAGATAACGGAATAACTCCGCAACGCATTTCCTGCCTGTTACAGCAGCACCGGGATAGGGCTCAGCCACTTCGGAGATCATTTGGAAGCTCCCCCCTTCAGGATTCACCTGATAAACCAGAGGTTTCTTGAACAGATGCGACGAATCCTCCTGTGTCAGCGGTCCGGAAACATACAGGCCGGCAGCATCCTCCGCCGTCTCAAAGACCTCAATCATTTTCCCTTCCAGCGTACCGCTCTCCCTCATACCCTTCACTGGAAATTTGTCCAGGGCAGCAGGATCATTCTGCATCAAGTAATCCTTGAGCTTCATCATGGTCCCCCGCTGTCCGAAGGAGCCGGCAGGAAGCTCACGGCCAGCGGCGATATAATAAAACAAGGTCAACAGTGTTCTCTCCCCTCTTCCCGCAAGCAGCCAGGTTCACATTGACTAGTATACCGCAGCTCCGGACTATAATGCCTCTCAGGCGGGCACCTGCAATAATGTACTATAGCCATTTCCCTGCCGGGTGTATATTCATGTGACTACTTCACCTGGAGGTCATCATGAATATCGTTTCTTTTATCATCTATTGTATTGTGGTAACCTTCACACCCGGCCCTACCAATATAGTGATTCTATCTTCCGTACAGCATCACGGGGCCAGAAAAACAATGGGATACGTTGGCGGAGCCACTCTGGCGTTTGGACTGCTGCTTGCCGCCTCTGCCCTGCTGAACCGCATGCTTGCGGACATCATTCCGCATATTCTCGGCGTTATGCAGATCATCGGCAGCCTGTACATGCTCTACCTGGCTTACCAGGTCTACACTATGGGCCGTACCGAGGAGAATCCCCGGCAATCCTCCGGATTTGTCTCCGGGCTGCTGATGCAATTCGCCAATCCGAAGGTGCTGCTGTTCACGCTGACCGTTATCCCGGGTTACGTTATGCCTTATTATAGTTCACCCGCAGCAGCCTTCATCTTCGTTATGGTAATTACTGTAATATGTTTTCTCGCATTCACTACCTGGGTCGTATTCGGCTCCATATTCAAGAGCTTTCTGCAGCGGCATCAGCGGGTGATGAATAGTATCATGGCACTTTTTCTAGTATACTCTGCTGTAATGGTATCCGGAATTTTATAGAGGACGGTGATTAAGGTGGAACAATTCAATTATAGAAAGTCTGCAGAGATTCTCGCCTTATCGGCCAGCATGACGGATTTCACTTACAAAAAGCATTGTCACGAAGAATATGCCCTGGGCGTAACACTGCGCGGAATCCAGCAATACCATCTGGCCGGCAGCCTGCACTCCTCCCATCCGGGCGGTGTCATGTTGTTTAACCCCGAGCAGTATCACGACGGCAATTCCTATGACAGAGAAGGTATTGATTATGTCATGCTCTATATCAAGCCGGCCATGTTTGCAGAGATTCTGGGCAAGCAGGAACTGCGGTTCACCTCGCCTATCGTCTATGACAAGGAGCTGGCGCAATCTATCTGTTCCTTGAATCAAGCGGTCCAGAATGGCGCTGACAGCGCACTTTGCAGTGAACTGCTGCTTCAGCTGGCCCATCTGGCCGCCCACACCGAAATCGAAGCCGCCATGCGGACCGATAGTGCCTTTGTTCAGCAGGCCAAGGAAATGATGTACTACAGCCTCGGCCAAGTGCTTAAGCTTGATCACATCTCACAGGAGTTAGGCCTGTCCAAATACCAGTTCATCCGCGAGTTCAAATCACATACAGGCATCTCCCCTTACCAATTCTTCCTGAACTGCAAGGTTGAGCATGCGAGACAATCGATCGAAAAGACCAAAGATGTCTATTTCGCAGTAGCGGAATGCGGCTTCACAGACCTGACTCACCTGAACCGGCATTTCAAAAGTGTCTTCGGCCTTACAGCCTATGAATACATGTCCCAGCTGGCTTAATCCATATTCTTCGGCGCCCGCATAGCAGTATCCTTGTCCACTTCTTATGTTACGGAATCCGCACTGTTACTCTGCCGCCAGCACCTTCTCAAGCTGCTCCAGCACCATCGGCCACGCCTGCTCATGCTGGTCCCTGGACTCCTCATCCGGGAAACCGGCATGCGTCAAGCAAAGCAGGGTATCAGTACCCCGAGTCTCTAATTCAACCCGTACCACGGTTTCCGCCCCCTTCGTCCCTCCTGCACCGGTAACCCAGGTCATTTCCACCAGGCGGTCCTTCTCCAGACTCAGGAATCGCCCGTAATGCGGATAACGCTGGCCTTCATGACGTGTTTCGAAGAAGAACGGAGTATTCACGCTTCCCTCCATGGACACCGTGCCCGGCGCTGCAAACCAGCGGTCAAACTGCTTCGTCCAAGCCTTGTACAGGTCTTCTGGTGAGGCTGACAACAGGCGTTCCACACTCAGGTTATACGGCCTGGATGAAAGATCAGGTGCATTTACGGCCATAGCCATTGTAATCATCCCTCCCTATTCGATGTCTAGTTCTACAAAACGGTTTGTTACAGCATTCAAATAATACAGCTTGTTATCCACGATGTGGATATATAAAGTCTTGTCATCACCCAGCTTCTCACTGGTATAATCGGTTAGATTGAGCCGGTACAGCTTCTTGCTGTACTCTGAGTAATTGCTGAAGTACAGATGGTTTCCGCTCAGATTCATCTCTTTGCCATTCAGACCGGAAATTCGGGTTAATCCGGTTCCATCCAAGTTCATAATATATAAATTCTCTTTGAAATTGAAGTACATAATATCGTCTTTCATCACTATATTAGTGATGTATCCGCCATCCAGCAGCTTCTTTTTGTGGCTGCCGTTCAGATCCATAACAAACAGCTTACTGAAGTCAATCGTGTAGTAGATCTTTCCGCCATACACCGCCAGGCTGGATACCCCGTACTGTTCAAGCACCGTTCTGGAGCTGCCGTCGGTCTTCATCCGGTAGAGCGGCTTGTTCATCGAAGAATTTCCCTGCGTGAAGTAGATCCAATTATCAGCAACCGTCACCAGGTTCTTCCCGATGGCAAAATCTCTAAGCATCGTCCGGTCCGAGCCGTCCGTATTCATGCTGAACAGCTTGTTGTTGTCGCCCGTATAATACAGCTTTCCGTCTACAAGATTAATATAAGCCGCATATTCGTCATCGCTGAGCTTCTGAAGTTCAGTACCCTCCTTCTTCTGTTTATAGAGCCTCCCCGAGTCTTGCGGATTATTGAAATATACCCATTCATTGTCTGTAGCGTACAAGCCCCCATTGTTCAGATTGCCCACCGAATTCCCGGTTATACCAGAACCGACGGGTTGTACGGCTTCTTCCTGCTTGATTGCTACCTGACCGTTGGCATAGGTGACCGTTGCATCAAAAACCTCAGAAAGCACCCGGAGCGGCACCAGCATTCTTCCATTCACCAGTCTCGGAGCCGCGGCCAGCGTGAACGGCTGCTGATTCTTATAGGCTGCGGTCGAGCCCGCCGTTAGACTCAGCGTAATGGTTCCTTTGGAGATTATGATTGCTTTATTATTCCCCGGAACAATCATCCCGCCCAGCTCATCCGCCACGAAGCGGAGGGGAACATACACCGTACCCTGATCATTCACTGGCTGCACATCAAAATTCACCAGCTTCCCATTGACTGTAACCGTAACCGCCGGCTGATCCGCCGGAGCTGCGTAGCCTGTCCCCGCCCCCGTTAAACTCAGCAGCAGAGGGGCAATAACGAACCATTTTCTCAATGAACACACCTCTTTGAACTCAATTTCTGAACAAACAACTCTTATGTATTCTACACCCTTCTTCTTCATTCTTCCATAATATCAAAGGATCACCATCCTGAAGATCGGCTTACACACACAATCTTCACTTTACAATTACTTGTATATGGTTTATTTTAACATTAAGTATTCACTGAATGTTGTTGTATGTCAGTCAACATTCAGTATTCAAAATAATTAACTGGAGGACATGATGAACCATTCTTTGCAGGAGACATTACTGAAGAATATCCGCTTTGCTTACAACGAAGCAATCGAGCTTGTGATTTCCATGGGAATGCTTGCTTGTGAGGACCAGATCTCAGATTTGGCAGAGGATTATAAAATTGAAGCAGATGAGCTGCTTGGAGCCTATCTTGATGATGCGCGCAAGCGGTTATCCCCCTTCTTCACCCGAGAGCTGCTGTTTTTTTTCCGTTATGACCTGCTTCATCATGCACTTGATTTCCCGTTGTATGAATCCATCTTCACTCATCGGGAAGTGCTAACTGCAGAGGCGTTGATTAACCGGCTGGATAACAGCCCTGCGGAGCATATCGTTGCAGAGATGGTCTACGGCGTCTACAACGATAACCTGGAAGCGCTACTCCAGGGCAACGACTGGGAGCTGGTCAAGAAGGATCTGAAGAAGCTCTCTGAACTGGTGACTGCAACAAAACCGCAGCCCGAGGTTGCTGAAGCCCATGCGCCGCTGCTTGAATGTCTCGCTAATCCGCAAGAGACCAAGCTGCGCTTCCTGCAGCTATTGCGTCAGTTCAATCAGGATGTCTTCATTCACTGGAAAGACCGGATCCGTGAGCTTTCTGAGCAGGCTTCCCGCAGGTATGAGGCTCAATTCCGCAGCAACCCTGAGGTTTTCATTCGTGAAATCCACAATAATGAACCTTCGCTGTTTGACTTCCCCGTCACCTTCCATGTCAGCTTTGTTTTCCAGGTGGCAAATGGCTTTTACAATTTCCACACCGATGCCGGGCAGGTCGGCTGGGTCATCTTCGGCATTAATAATGAACGGGTGCACGGCCCCGCCGCTGACCGGGAGAAAACCGAACTGTTTCTCAAAGCCTTATCGGATAAACGGCGGCTGGATTTCCTGCTGTTACTCAAGCAGCGTCCGCATTACGGCCAAGAGATTGCTGCAGCGCTAGGCATTACACCGGCTGCTGTGAAGTATCATTCCAACTTCCTGTTCTTTCTGGATCTGCTCGATGTCGAGCGGGTGGATCACCGGCTGTATTACGTGCTTAGAACCGATACTTTGCGCAATCTGCTGGCCTTGATGGCTAAAGTTATGCTGGACAAAGATCAATTCATGAGTTGATAACTGGAGGGGTTCACTTGAACAGGATCACGAATACCGCGGCAACGCCGCTGGATGAACCGCCCGCCGCTGCCCAGAGTACATTTATACGTTTGCTGCAGCTAGGCAAACCTTATACAGGCTGGTATATCATTCTGTGTGTTCTGGCAGCGGTCAGCTCACTCACAACTGTAGGTTTGGCTGAGTCCCTGCGGCGGATTATCAATGCGGCCACCAACCACAACACCTCCGGTCTGACAGCCGGAATGACCTTTGCTGCTGTCATCGTAGTTACAGATGCCGGAGTCCACTTTCTGAATACATATCTCTCAGGTCTGCTTGAGATCAAATCTACCTCGAAACTCCAGATGTCCATGCTGACAAGAATGCTGAATGTCCGGATGAAGGATCTGGACCGCTATCATTCCGCCGATCTAATCAGCCGGATGAATGACTCGGCTCCAGCCGCACAGCAGGGAATAAACCGGAAGACGATTGAACTGATCAGCAATCTGCTACAAATCATCTTTCTGCTCACTTATCTGCTGTCTCTGCAATTTGCTCTGACACTGGGAACAATCATCATCTGTGCGCTGGTTCCGCTGGTTATGCTCCCCTTCACCTCACGGCTCCGCACCATGAATGAGCAGCGTCAGAGCATTGAGAGCGCCCAGCAGGCATTCATCCAGGATTCGATGCAGGGCGCTGAGGTGGTGCGTGCCTTCTCCCTTGCTCCCCGTCTACTCGGGCAATTCACCAGCAGAGTCCGGCAATACAACACAGTCCACCTGCCGCTCTCTCGGGTAGAAGCTGTAGGTTACAATATGCCTCTGGCTGTTATCCTGGGCGGATTACTGTATGTACTCTCCTATGGCGGCTATCTTGTAATTGGGGGGCGGATTGATGTAGGCGCCGTTGCTGCTTTTCTCATTTGCTTTGAACAAATTTCGAATCCGGTATCGCGGCTTGCCAACCTGTGGACAGAACTGCAGGCTTCGCTGGCACAGGGGAAGCGTTTATTTGAGATCATGGATTTAACCGAAGAAGGCATCAGCCCTGCTAATTCGGGTACCGCAGGGCATCTGGCTGAAGCATGGGATACCGTTAATCTGCCCGTTGCCGGACAGCTGCCGCTCATATTCAACAATGTCAGCTTCGGGTACGGACAAACGAAAGTAATCACTGAAACTCAGCTGCGGATTGAGCCAGGTAAGGTTACCGCTTTCGCTGGTGCCAGCGGGAGCGGCAAGAGCACGATTCTTCAGCTAATGCTTGCAGCTTATGTACCTGACGGAGGAAGCATTTATCACGGCAGCACGCCCCTACATACGATTCCTCCGCGCAGCTGGCGCAGCCGTATCGCCTATGTATCCCAGGAGCCTTATCTGTTCTCCGGAACTCTATACGAGAATATTGCCTGGGGACGGCCGGAAGCCTCCCGGGAAGAGGTGATAGCCGCCGCACAGAATGCAGGTATCCACGAGTTCATTATGCGGATGCCGCAGGAATACAATACTCTCATCGGTGAGCGAGGGCTTACCTTATCTGGAGGTGAACGCCAGCGTCTATCGATTGCTCGCGCCTTCGTCCGTGAACCGGGGCTGCTGCTGCTTGATGAACCTACTGCTGCCCTTGACAGCCATAATGAAGAGATTGTCCAGCAGGCATTGAAGGCCCTGATGACGAACCGGACAACGGTCGTAGTCGCCCACCGGCTCTCAACTATTAAGTACGCTGATCATATCTACTTCATGGAGGCCGGAGCAATTGTTGAACAAGGGACCCATATGGAGCTGATGGCGCTGCAAGGTAAATATCACGCAATGGCCCAGGCGGGCATTCAGACAGAGGCTGCTGCCGGAGGAGGACTGCAAAATGAATACTAAATCATCATCATCCGGCCGAATCCGGCTCGGGGAAGCCCTCCAGCGGCTGCTTCCTTATGTCAAGCCATACCGGCTCGGCTTTCTGGCAGCAATAGTGCTGCTAATGGCCAGGCTTGCACTGGATATCGGATTTGCTACAATTCAGCAGGTTTTCATTGATACGATCAACAGCACGAACATGCAGTCACTGACACGGATAACCTTAATTTGTTCACTGGCCTGCTTCCTGATTATTCTCTGTCTTATGCTGCAGCATTACTTCCGCTTCACCGTGCACAGCCGGATGGCCTGGGATTTCCGGGCGAAGCTGTTTGACGCGAGCCACCGGCTGCCTTACCGCCAGCTGGAAGCCATGCACTCCGGGGATCTGACCTCCCGGAATACCAAGGATGCCGGAGCGGCCATGGGGATGATTAGCAGTCTGGTCTACGATCTGGGTTATAATCTTCTGCTCTGCCTGGTTGCATTTCTGTATTTGGCCAGCCTGGATGTCTGGCTTGCACTCCTTGCACTTGGAACGGGCCCCGTTGTCTTTCTGTCCGGCCGTTTCTTTGACCGCAGACTGCGTAAGCTGTTCACGGAAATCTATGCCCAGGAAGCCTTGCTGCGGGGAATCCTGCAGGAGACCCTCCAGGGGATGAAGGTTATCCGTTCGTTTTCACTGGAGAATACGCTGCTGGGCAGGTATGCAGCTGGACGCGAGCAGTTGAACCGGCTCCAGAAGCAAAAAACTCTGTTAAACGCACTGCTCTGGCATTCTTCAGCCTTCATCAACAATGCAGTAATGATCAGCTGTGCGGTACTAATTGCCCGGTCAGCGCTCCGTGGGGAGACTTCGGCAGGGGAAGTGCTTGCCTTCATCATCCTGATGGGACGTGTTCAGTGGCCATTCGTCCATATGTCGCAGACTTGGGGCGGGGTACAGGAATCACTCGGGGCGGCTGACCGTGTATTTGAGATTCTTGATGCTCCCCGGGAAGGGGCAGCATCTGGCGATGGACAGGATACTGCTACCGTATCCGCTGCGGTAGCCGCCGCTGAAGCAACCGCCTTGGCGGAAGCTGCTGCACTAAGCATACAGGGGCTGCACTACAGCTTCGAGGGACCCCAGTCCAGGGAGGGAAGCTGTCTGAGCGGGATCCATCTGGAGCTGAAGCATGGCGAGACGGTTGCTGTTGTCGGCCCCAGCGGTTCGGGCAAGACGACACTTGTACGGTTGTGCTGCGGACTCTATGAACCGGAGGCCGGCAGTATTACCGTGTGCGGTTATGGTGTGCATGATCACCTGGAGGCGGCGCGCCTGAGGATCTCCTATGTGCCGCAGAATCCTTACCTGTTCTCCGGCAGCATCCGGGATAATCTCGCGTTCAGCGCTGAACATGCCAGCGATGAAGAAATCCGGGAAGCTGCCCGCCTGGCAGGTGCAGATGAATTTATTATGCGGCTGCCTGAAGGATACGACACGCTGATCGGTGAACACGGCTCTACTTTATCAGGCGGTCAACGGCAGCGCCTCGCCATCGCCAGAGCTTTTCTGCGTAATGCCCCGCTCCTGCTGCTGGATGAAGCTACTTCAGCACTCGACAACGAGTCCGAACGGCTGGTTCAGCAATCGCTTGATCTGTTGATGAAAGACCGGACCACCCTCGTGATTGCCCACAGGCTCTCAACGGTAAGGGAGGCTTCGCGGATCATTGTTCTGGATCATGGAAGAATTGTTGAAGAAGGCACACATGATGCGCTCATTGAACAGGATGGGCTCTATGCGGAGCTGTATCATTTACAGTTTAGAACAGCACCGGTTGAAGAATTGGAATCCGCATCCTATGCGAAATCCCTTACTTCAGTATTACCGGCATAACATCAGTTCTCCCGGGAAAACAAATCACAATTACAGACGAAGACCCCGAAGGTCCGTGTCACCACGGCGGCCGGAGTCTTCGTCTCTTTTCAGACTCAAATAGAAATGTTGTACGTTTTGCAACTTTGATACTTAGATACCCGGATACTCGGGAAGATTGTTGTATGAAATGCAGGAATTCTCCCAATTAACGGCTTGTTCACGGAGGAATGCTGCATTGTGTACAACAATTTGCGATTAGGGCTGATATTACAAGGGAATTGTTGTATTTCGTGCAACACTCCCGCCATTGAAGGTTATGCGAAGCCCCTGCACTTTTTATTTTGAACCACCTAGCGGAATCGCCCCGCTGTCTCTGGCGTCTGTTATGATTTTGGAAGCGGCCACTTCCCCGTCCTCATCAAACCCTTCAATCTCAAACGGGACACCCGCCGTAACCGGCTGAAAAGCGAACCAAATCGTCCGGTCTGATCCGACTTTAATCAGCTTCGCTTCGGATGTATCCGTTCCTGCCTCCTTCTGCTCGACTGTAATATGCTGAATGGACGGGTTCAGAACATCTCCGATCACCATGGGAAATGGAGTCGAAATATGCTCCAGTTCAGGAAAACACATATAATTTATTGCAGAGCTCTCCGGACCTCCGCCCATTCCGTAGCCGCCTCCCCATACCCACTTCCATCCGAGCCAGGTTTTGCGGACATACTCTACTTGAAGATTACTGCTGCCTTGCTGCCCCGGCCGGGTAAGAAATACCAGCACCCCTCTGGCTGCAGGCTCCTGATGAATTACAGTCATCGTGTCAGAGGCGCGGAACAGCCGGACAGCTTCTTCCGGACTTTTGCCAAGTGGAATCTGGAGGGTCTGGTCCATTCCGAGTGAGCGGGACATCCGCTGGTCAGACCATCCGCCCGGTCTTTCATACATATACAAAAGTAAATAGAGTACGGCTACGGAAGCTAGAATCACTCCGGCAGCCATTCCCAATCTCCGGCTATTCTTCATGAATAATTGCATCCCCTGTCCCATGTGTTTGCGCTTACAATACCTTCCATAATACTATAGAATATTTCAGCGCAGAATACAAAAAAGCCCGTAGAGCAAGCCCCAAAGGGCCTGTCTACAGGCTGTTTGCAATCCATTCTAATATTGTAACTGCTATATTAGGTTTGAATTATTTAACTTCATTTGCTCCGGTTACTTTGCCTTCGATCACAGCAGTAGCCTTCACATCTTCACTTGCATAGTACAGGTTACCGTCGATAGTAGCATCTTTGTACAGGTTGAATCCGTTAGCTTCTACATATACGTCACCTTTGATTGTACCGCCTTGAACGCGGAAGTTCTCGCTCTGTACAGTTACTTTAGGTGCTGTCAGTGTGTAGGTAGCTGTAACCTTGTGATCTGCATCTTGTGCATACAGGGCAAGCTTACGGTAGATCGCTGCAGATGCATCGCCTTTGTCATGGAATTCACCGGCTACAACAACATCTTTGTCAACGGTCAGATCGTTCAGGATTGCTACAATCCAGTTGCCGCTTTCGCTTACAGCAGCAGTGAAGGCATCTGCCTGGTTAACAATCGAAGCTGTGCTTTTTGCATCAGTCTGCTCTGTGGCTGGAGCTGTTGTTGCTGCTGCACCTGCATTATTAGCTGCGTTATTATTATTCGATCCACAACCCGACAACAATGCTGCTGATACCCCTGCTACTACTAGAACTTTGAATAATTTCATTTTTAATTCCCCCTGTTTCTTTTAATTAACTTTATTATATATTAAAATTTTTATGATAACAACGTGATAGTTTTCACAATATTGTGTCTTTTTTCACAAAGAAACATTTTAATTGTTTCATATCGTGCAAAATGCAGGTATTTCATGCTTATTTGTCTAATTTTGTTCGCGAACCCTCAGCGGCTCCAGCGGCTGATCCTTTCAATTCTAAAGCCTCCCACTCCTCTCTAAGCAGCCCCATTCGAATAGAATCGTAGAACTGCCCATCGTAGTAACGGCATTTCCGGAGTCTTGCTTCCATCGTCATGCCTAATTTCACCCCGGTCCTGATCATCCGCTCATTCCCGGACCATGTGGTATAGCCTACACGGACCAGCGGATACGCATTGAACAGATGACCGATCCACAGTCTGAGAGCTTTAGTCCCGTAACCGCTGCTCCAATATGCCGGATCATAGATGATAATACCCATTTCCAGCCAAAGGGATGGCTCATGCTCCCAATAGTAACTGACGTCGCCAATAACCCCGCCCTCTACTTCTATTACCCAATTTTTTCCGCGTCCAACAATCTCCGCTCTGTTCCCATAATACTCTTCCCACGGAATCCGCTTGTGTTCGTAGTAAGGTGCATCCCATTTCTTCCACTCCGGTGCTTCCTCTTTGTGTGAGAGCTCCCACAGTCTGAATAGATCCCCTTCAGCTATCGGCCGAATCTGCAATTCATTTTCCTGATACATAGATTTCCTCCGTTGCCGCTAATATTTTACATACTGATATTATATTAACTGAACTGCTGAAGCTGTTGCTGGTAGTGAACATTTATAATTAAGGAATACTGAATGTAACGGCTGCTGTAAACTTTTCACGGAGCTTAGCGTTGTATAGGGGAAGGGGGCAGGACATGGCCAAAGAAACCATTCATCACTTTCTGCAGCAAGCCGGAACTTTGCTATACCGGTATTTGAGGAAACGCGGACTCGCCCGCGAGGATGCTGAAGATATCGTTCAGGACACCTGTTATAAATACTTAACCTATCAGGATGGTATCGGCCCGAAACAAGTCATGGGCTGGATGTTCCGTGTCGCCACCAATCAGTTCTATGATCTCAAGCGAAAAGACAAACGTCATCCGGAGGTCGATGTTGACGATATCCAGCTTCTTTCTTTAACCCATCTGCCGGAGATCCAGCTGCTGAGGCGGGAAACCGCACAGAATATCCGCGACACGCTGTCTATGCTCTCTGAGCAGCATCAGGAGCTGCTGATTCTCAAATATGAGCTGAACCTTACTTACAAGGAGCTCTCGTCCCTGTACGGTATGAATGAGAACACGCTCAAGACTCATGTTACACGCGCCAAAAACCAATTCATCAAACATTATGGGGAGGACTATTAAATGGAACAGAATCATGAACAGGACCCGTTTATTTTCGGAGGGAAAGGGGCTCAGCAGATAATCAAAAAAGCCAGACTCCGCTCCACCCTGAAGACCATTGGCATCATTGTTATCGTAACCCCGGTTATTCTCGCCGTTATCTGGTATGGCCTCTACCACTTGAGACTGAACCAGGGAGACAAGGTGCAGTCTGAGATTCTCTGGAAAAATGAGATCAGTGCACCCAATGTGCACATCAGCAACCAGTCGGTGAAATTAGACAGCTTTGGAGGCGAGACCTACAATCAGACTTACAAATGGCTGGGAAATAAACCTTATATCTGGCAGCCCATCGAGGAATCCTATAATCTGCTGGGCCACTCGACCGGCAGGTATGGCGCATTTGGAGCGATTTCTCTCCCGGAACAGCTGAGCGCAGCGTCCACACACCGTTACAACTCTGCCACCGGGGACCGGGAAATGATCTTTTATCATCCGGAGATTGATTATGATTCCTATGAGGACAGCATCAGCCAGCTGAAGCAGCTGGGAGACGATACACTTGTGGAGATGGCGTTGTCTTTTGACCAGGCCTATACGCTGGATAAGACGCAGAAGCTTCTGCCTGCCGGGATGCAGCCTGTCTGGTTATGGACGGATGCATATACTCCCTCTTATAAAAAATACCTGAAGGAAACGCGCCAGACCATCGCAGCTGATTCGATGATCATCTACGGATTTCATGGAGAGCAGTTTGCCCCCTACGGCGGTGTAAACTCCTTCATTAATAGTGTCGAACAGCTGCGGAAGCACGGCAAAAACTTCACCTGGGAAGCAGATCAGGTTCATCAGAGCCTGGCCGGGGATAATAATATTCTGGAACCGGATGATATCACAATTATTGGTGTAGTCGTAACCGGCACCGCTAAACAGCTGGAAGCTCTGCAGAATCAGGCTTATATCAAAGCCTCTACCTTCGGCGTGGTCTCTGATTCCATTACACTTCCTAATTAAGCTGTCATTCCAAGGAAGCTTCCCAGCCGGACGGTTGAATTGGACTTCTTCACTACAGCTTGAGATAATTAAGCCAATCCATCCAAAGATTACTGCAAATCCATAAAGCAAGGAAGCCAGCAGTATGGGCAGCATGATATAAGAGCTGCCCGGATGACATACCGAAAGGACACAACCATGAACCTGTCAGCACTTTCCGACTCCCTAAAGCCGCTGAATCTGCGGAGCTGTCTGATCCAGCAGCAGGGCAGTCTGATCTTTGAACATTATAGAGATCAGCGCACTTCTTCCGAGATTGCCAAGATCAACTCCTGCACCAAAAGCATACTCTCCGCGCTGGTCTGCATCGCGATGGACCAAGGCCAGCTTCCCGGTCCTTCGGCTTCTATCAGCGAATTCTTCCCGCAGCTCAGCCGCGACGCTGATACACGTAAACCGAAAATTACAGTCGGACAGCTGTTAACCATGTCTGCCGGCTTTCGCTGGACCGAATTCGGCGGAGCGAATTCCTTCCCCAAGATGACCCGTTCCTCCCATTGGGTGAACTATGTACTGGAGCAGCCGCTCGCGGATGAACCGGGAACCCGGATGGAGTATAACTCAGGGATCTCGCAACTGCTGTCGTCTATTGTGGTGCAGGCTTCAGGAATGAGCACAGCAAGATTCGCCGAGCAATATCTCTTCGGACCTCTCGGAATTACGGAGTATGAGTGGGAGACAGATCCCCAAGGCATCCATACGGGCGGCTACGGGCTGAAGCTGAGGCCCGCCGACCTGCTGAAATTCGGACAGCTCTATCTGCAGCAGGGAGTATGGGAGAATTCGCAGATTATATCCGGCGAACGGGTCGCATGTTCGGCGCAGCCGGCTCTGCCGGCTGAACCGCCCCGCCATGGCGGATACGGCTGGCACTGGTGGACAGATTCAATAACGGGTGATACCAGAACCGGGGGGTCTGCTGCTGTGGATTACTATTATGCACGCGGGTACGCCGGGCAATATGTATATGTACTGCCGGAGCTTAAGACGGTGGTCGTGCTGACCCGGGACAACATGCGGGGCCGTAACAACCCTCCGCCTGATGCATTCGGCGAGTATATTGTACCGCAGCTTATGAATCCAAGCGGACTTTAGCAGCCTCCAAATAAGCTGCCTCTCCGGTGAAACCAAGCAGCTTCCCGCCTTCTTTCTGTACGCTGAAAAGATTCAAAAAACGCCATTTCAGCCGCACTGGCGAAATGGAGTAGCTTATGTATATACGCATAAATCCCCGCTGCCTGATTACTTGAGGCACGGGGATTTATGTGTTTATTCCTGTATTCAATTCAATCATTTCCTCCTGCTAACAAAGCCATATCCCTGACATGGTGATTGTTCAAATTTCATGTTACCGTGTTGCCCGTTCGCTCCTCTTCGGAGTGTTGCTCCATGTCCTGCATATGGGGTGGATTCCCGCGTACACGATTTCACGAAAAACGTTTTCACGGACGTTTTCCCTGCTGTGAAGAATCGTTTTAGTACGCTTCGCTAACCTTTTTCAACGGAATCACGCTCTTTCTTCCGCAAGATTACTCTTGCTTGAATGAATAGCTTTGGTTCAACTTCAAAGATTTGCTCTTGGGTTCCCGCATACCCACGATCTGCCAGAAGATGTTATCATCCACCTTCCTCATCAGCAGCCGATTCCGGCACGCTTCGCTAACGCTAGTACATCGGGATTCTCTCCTTTCCTTCATTCATTGCTAAATTTAGGAATGAGGCAATCACCTGTGGTTACCACCTGTGGATTGTTGCTGTGGCTCCTTTGGTGATGTCTACATTATATCCCAGAAACAATAAAATTTAAAACTTCAAAAACCTGCATATCCCGGCATAATCCCTGAAATTCCCTGCTATTTATAAGCAGAATGCCCATGCCTAACGATTACTCTTTTTAGGGATAATTTGCTCCTGCTTGCTGGTTTCATGTTATGTATGCGTTATCATTAATCGGATTTCCGGCCGGCATCCGGGATAACTTCCTGAATGCCGGCCGGTTAATTTATATTGACAGGCTATGATTTTTATTCCGCCGGGTTAATTCAATAACTAAATAAATGCCATACAGCAGATACATGATATTCAGAATACCCACTATCAAAACCTCATGCTCCAAGTTCTCATTGCTGACCAAAGCCAGAGCATCATAAATGAAATGAAAGGCGATCAGCGGGATGATATTATTGCCTGCCTCAATCAGCAGGGCGAGTACGCAGCCCAGCAGCAGTGCATTGGCAACCTGGAGAAGTGTGCTTATGATATCATTTCCGCCAAACGCGTTGGCCATATGTAGAGCACCAAAGATTACGGACGAGAATACAATATAAAATACAGGCCCCTTATGCTTCAGCTTATCTCTGATGATTCCTCTGAAAATGGATTCCTCAGTATACCCCACAATCATAGTCATGATCACGATACTGATCACTTCAGCCGCCGTCGTCTCCACATTGATTCCAGATATAACCGGCTGGGCTACCGCAAGAATCAACAGGGGGATGTAGAACAGCACAGGCTTGGCCTGCTTGGCGTCAAGCTTGCGGAAGCCGAATCTCTCAAGCGAGGAATCCTTTCGCTTCATATATACAGTAACGATGATGGCCATAACCAGAAAGGCGCAGGCCTGGGCATTTCTTACCCCCATGTCCCCAAACTCCTGAATAGATGCTACTGCAGATGCTACTGAAACTAGAAGGGTCAGGACGACTCCCAGCATCAGCGAGAAAATAACCGGATGTCCTTTTGCAACGGTGTTCTTCATCTCTTATCTCCTTTTATGTAGGTGGTTTCATCATTGCCATCCAAGGACAATAATGGATTTATTGTAAACGATCGCTTGGAAATATACTACAGTTTTCACTGCGGTTACTACCCCTTCCATTCAGGAGCACAGAGACAGATTCATCCGCTGACTTGCCGTCCTCTACAACAGTCTGTCTTTAATCTGCAGAACAACTTCATCCAGTCCGATCTCACTTGTATCCACTGAATGTGAAGGCATTCCTGCATAAGTGCTTATCCGTTCCAGACTCCGATTGATCTGCTCCTCCGTTCTATGATCTTCCTGCATCCGCTGCCTGAGTGCTGATTCCGAACAGGTCAGTGTAATTACCTGATGTTCAAATTCCAGATCTGACAGCCTAGCGAGCAAACGGTCAATCATCTCTTTACGGTGAAGAACCCAACTGAAGATTACGTAATCGAACGACGTATTCGTTAAGAAGCTGTGCAGCAAGTAGTTTATGTTATTCTCAACCATAATGATATTCTCGTCATTCACAGTCCAAGGCTGCATCATCCAGCACCAGTCCCCATCCAACCATACGGAGCGGTCCAGCGACTTGAATAGCTGTTTACATACTGAACTCTTGCCAACGCCCATTGTACCGTTTACGATGATGAGCTTTTTCATTACAATCTCTCCCTCCTTAAAATAACCGTATTGTCATATCCTACATTGTAATAGCTACTGCAATATATCACATCACTTTACCTAATATTCCAGTGGGAAATACAGCTGACGCATGCTATAATCTCTGAGTCCTATAGTGAGAATTGAACATAAGTATGGGGGTTGCAGGAGGTTTTGCTCAACATGAACAGTCCTATTAAAATTTTTAAAGTGACCGTACAGCTGGAGAAGGATGAATACGATGTCGAGGCCAGTCATTGGAGACTGCTGACGGAAACGAACCGCTACTATGAGATCAAACCCGAAAGCGGCCCTGTAAAGCGGATTTACAAAGAGAAATTGAATACGGTAGTGGATGATACCAAATCCTATACAGATGGATATCTGGCTTGTTCGGCATTCTGTATCGAAGACCGTATTCATGATATGCATATCGAAATGCTGCACAAGCTGCGGATGAAGGTCAATGCTTATATGGATGAGCTGCAGCTGAACCAGCAGGCCATCGAGCTGCAGATCAAGAGCCCCAAGGCTGTTCCGCACAAGAAGTAACCCTATTTATGCTGGCGGCACGCAAAAAACCGGAAGAATCGCAGTGTGCTGCGGATCTTCCGGTTTTTTGTGTATCTGATTCAATTACAGCAATCCGGCGTTCTTCACGGCATGTTCCCAGCTCGGAAAATAATGCAGCGCACTGCGCATTAACTCCGGATCCTGCTGCTTAACCTGCTTCTTGTTTACGGTACCTCCACCAGACTGAAGCTGCTTGATCCGACTGATTACTTCATCTGAAGCCAGTGTAATATCCAACTCTCCACCCCTTTCTGGTACGTCTTTCCATATTTTTCACAACTCCTGCGTGTTCTATACAAAACCTGCAGCAATGAAATTAATGGCTGACCAGATAGGAGGCATCCAGAATCAGTGCAACCCGCCCGTTCCCCAGAATTGTTGCCCCGGAGAGATGGTTCATCGTCCCCAAATACGCACCCAGCGACTTAATGACCACCTCCTGATTACCAATGATCTCATCAACGGCAAAGGCGGCGATCCGGTCCACAGACCGGACAATCACCAGCGGGATAGTCTTGGAGCTGCGCTCGGTCCGCGGGTAATGCAGCTTGTCTCTAAGCCAGGAGAGCGGCACAATCCGCCCGTGGTTAATAATCGCCTGTTCGCCTTGAACGATCTGAATGTCTTCGGGGGAGATCCGCACTATTTCCGCTACATTATACATAGGAAGGATCAGCACCCGGCCGGATACATTCACCAGCAGCCCCTTAATGATGGCGAGTGTAAGCGGCAGACGGATAATGAACACAGTCCCTTGGCCCGGTACCGTTTCAATATCAATGATACCGTTAAGCCGTCCAATCTGGCTGCGTACGATATCCATCCCCACCCCCCGGCCCGATACCTCACTTACTTCGGCAGCCGTTGAGAAGCCGGGCTCAAAGATCAGGTGGATGGCTTCTTGAGCCGTTAAGAACCCGGCCTGTTCTTCAGTGATGATGCCTTTGCTAAGTGCAGAGGCTTTGATTTTGCCGGCATCTATGCCCTGCCCGTCGTCCTCCAGACGGATAACCACCTGATTCTCCTCGTGGAACGAGGTAAGCGTAATCGTTCCCTTGGGAGATTTCCCCCGCTCTGCCCGGACTTCCGGGCTTTCAATCCCGTGATCGGTGCTGTTGCGGATCAAATGGATCAACGGATCACTCAGCTCTTCGATAATCATCCGGTCGAGCTCGGTCTCGCCGCCCTGGATCACGAGTTCAATCTCCTTCCCCAGCTTGTGGGCGAGATCCCGGACCAGGCGCGGAAAACGGTTGAACAATTGATCCATCGGCAGCATCCGGGTCTTCATTACACCTTCCTGGAGCTCTTTAATTATAGCCCCCATATGATCCGACACTCCGCCTATACCCGGCAATACCTTAGCCGGATCATTCCGCTGGCCGGCTGCGCTCAGATCGGCCAGGGAGGTCTGCTCGATCAGCAGCTC
This sequence comes from Paenibacillus sp. FSL R10-2771, assembly GCF_038000205.1. Taxonomy (NCBI): domain Bacteria; kingdom Bacillati; phylum Bacillota; class Bacilli; order Caryophanales; family Paenibacillaceae; genus Paenibacillus; species Paenibacillus sp. FSL R10-2771. Next base: position 2,401,729 of record NZ_JBBOBM010000001.1, on the reverse strand, counting down.
GCCTACCAGATTCATCAGATGATCCAGACGCTCCACGCTGACCCGGACTGTCGGCTGGGCGCTGTTCCCCCGTTGTTCCTTGTTCGGAGATGACGGAGGCCCCGCCAGTAACGGTTCAACCGCCGCTGCTGCGCCAATAACGCTTGAAGGACCAGGCACAAATGGAGTGATGACAATACCCTGGACATCTGAATCACCTGCCAGCTGTTCTGATATCTGCTGAATTTCTTTGCCGGCAGCAGCCACTACAGCAAACCGGCTGTAACGCGAGTCTTCGTCTGCTCCGGCGGCCGCAGCTGCCGGCAGCGCGACAGCAATGACCTTTCCGCATACATCTTCCATGCGCTGCAGCAGCATATAATACCGTGCCGCCTTCATCAGGCACTCCTCTTTGAGCGTTACCGCGAGGGACAGCAGCGAGTACCCGGCAGCCACGGCTTCTTCGGCCAGGAGCATCTCCGCCGGACTTAAGACGGGCAACCGGACCGGCTGTGGTTCAGCCGGCTGATTAATCAATGCCTTGATCTCTGCAACGACGGCGCTGCAGTCGGCGTAATCCCCGCCGCTGATATATTGCGTGCGCAGCAGCTTCATGGCGTCAAGCGCCCGGAAGAGCGTATCAATCAGCTTTCCGGTAATCTCCGGTTTCTTCTCCCGGACCCATTCAAGGGCATATTCAACCTCATGCGTCAGATCGCTCATTTCACGGAAGCCCATGGTTGAGGCTGAGCCCTTGATCGTATGGGCTGCGCGGAATAACGTCTGGACCAGCTCAGGTGCCGGAGCATGCTCCAGCGTGAGCAGGGATTGGTCGATCCGCTCCAATTGCTCATTCAGCTCTTCTATGAAAATATCGCGGTAGGCAGACAGTTCCATCATCATTACTTGTTCCCCTTCCTAACCGCCCAATATTTCCTCGAGCTTCAGAATGCCAATCAGCTGGTCATCCCGTTGGCCAATCCCGTGGAAGACTGCTTCGCGGCTGCGGTTATGTCCGCCCGCCGGAGGGTGGATCTCCGCATAAGTAGTCACTTTATTAACCTTATCCACAATGAGACCCACGAATTCCTCCCGGTAGTTGACCACAATAATTCTTGTATTCCGGGTGTACGGCTCATCCGCCATCCCCAGCAAATTGCGCAGGCTCATCACGCAGACCACTTTACCGCGCAGATTGACCACACCCTTCACTTCATTCCGGGTGAACGGGATATCTGTAATGCTGAGCATTTTGATTATTTCATGAATTTCTTCGATACGGATCGCACAGGTTTCGGCTCCTACAGCAAGCTCGATATACTGTTCCTTCTGTAAGGATGACATGGCTTCACCTTCAGTCTGTAGAATTAATGAGTCTTGAATGCGGCAGCGGACTGGGCCAAATCCTCGGATAACAGGGCCAGCGCCTGGCAGGTAGCTGCCGTTTCCTCTGAAGCCGCTGCGGATTCCTCGCTGGAGGCGGCAATGGACTGGACCGAGCTCATCACTTCGGCTGCCTGGGCGGATTCCTCTTCACAGGCGGCAGCAATTTCATTCACTTTGAGTGAAGACGTATTAACCATACTGATAATCTGTTCAAAGGCCTGGCTGGTCATCGAAGACTGCTCAACGCTTTCCGCTACTGCCCGGACGCTTTGCTTCGTATTCTCCTGCATGGCCTTGATGATCTTCGTGATTTCCTTCGTGGCATCACTGCTGCGCTCGGCAAGCTTGCGGACCTCATCCGCCACCACTGCGAAGCCGCGGCCCTGCTCTCCGGCGCGAGCAGCTTCAATCGCCGCATTCAAGGCCAGCAGATTGGTCTGCTCGGCAATATCATCAATTACTTCGATGATATCTCCGATTTTGCCGGAATCCTCTTCGAGCTGTTTCATCTGGTGATTGACAGTCTGCATTCCCTGCAGCGAGGTCTCAACCACATATCCGCCTTCCCGGGCCGTGCGCACCGTCTCATTCGACAGCTCCGCCGCTTCCTCTGCACTGGAGGCTACGGAATCAATAGCCAGCGACAGCTCCTTGAACAGTTCGGTAATGTTCGTTGCCGCCGCAGACTGGTTCGTGCTGGTCCCGGCGATTTCCTGGGTACTTGCCGAGATTTGCTCGGAAGACGCAGCCACACTCTGTGAATTCATAACAATCCCGTTGATCAGATCCTTCAGGTTATGAACCATCCGGTTCAGGGCAGCAGCCAGCTGGCCTACTTCATCCTTGGTGGAAATATCGGATTGCTGGGTCAGATCACCGTTCGCCACCTCTGAGGCCAGCCGCAGCATCTGCATAAGCGGTTTGGAGATGGATCTGGCGATCAGGTAACCAATAAGAATGCTGATGATAACAGCAGCCGAGACAACTGAGATGGTGAGCACCAGCGAGGAGGAATATGCTGATTGGGAGTGGCGGTTCGCTTCCTCGGCCAGCTCCACGTTAAATTCGATCAGACCATCCAGGTTCGCAAGCACTTTCTCTCCCTGCGCAGTCAATTGGGTGGTCAGGAATGTATTAAATTGAGCCGGATCATCCAGTTCAGCCAGAACAAGCGCTTCCTCAAACAGCTTCAGATAAAGCTCATACTCTTTGTCAAAATCGTTCAGCAGCTCTTTCTCCGTGCCGGTCGTGGCCAGCGGACGGTAATTGTCCACCTTCTGGATCAGATCCTGCCGGGTGGATGCAATCTTGTCCTGATAACCGGCAATTTGGGTTGCATCCGTGGTGTTGCTCATATCGCGCATATATACCCGGATGACCTGATAATTGATTTTGGCAGCAGACAGATCTCTGACCGAAATCAGATTGTTGTTATACATGCCTTTCATATTCTGATTACTGCTGCTCAGCGAGAAAATGGAATACACCCCGAGTCCCGCCAGAATTAATGAGACCACCATAAAAGCTGAGATAATTTTTGTTGCTGTCTTCATGTTTCCGAACCATTTCATGTGATTTCCCCCTGTGGTTAACTTCTTAGTGTCCATCCTGCCGTAATCCTGTTGTATTCTCCCATAACACTCTCCCATCAGCCGGACACATCAGCTATATTTCGACATTTTTCGTTAAATAGTTAATATAATTATTTTGCATTAATAAATTTTTAATTTATTTTCTGTAATGCGCTTCCACATTGTCTATATGTAACGGTTATCCAGCCGGCTGCGTTAGCCATATTCAGCTTGACAGAACATCAAAAAAAGTTATAAATAAACATAATTAGCAAATGGTACAACCCTACATATACACAACGAAAAGAGGACTGCCCATTGACAACAAAAGTACCTTTGGCTGAGAAAATGGTGTTCTCCGGCGGCTTGCTGGGCCAGAATATGCTGTACAGCTTCATGTCGATGTATATTCTGTTCTTCTACACGGATCTGCTGGGCATTCCGGCGACTACCGCCAGTGTCATACTGGTAGCAGCGAGCATCTTCGATGCTTGCCTTGATCCGCTGATGGGCATGATTACCGACAAAACACGCTCCAGGTGGGGCAAATTCAGGCCTTATCTGCTGTTTGCCCCCTTCCTGATTGCACTGGCAACCATCGTCTGCTTCTGGGACTTCGGCGGCTCCTCTAGGACGACGCTGGTGATCGCCACCGTATCGTATCTGCTCTGGGGTATGCTGTATACGGTCTGTGATACGCCGCTTTGGGCCTTGTCGTCCGTTATCTCTACAGATCCGGGTGAACGGACATTGTTCGTCACTTTAGGCAAAATCGGCGGGACCCTCGGTGCGGTCGTGATCACAGTCGGCGGCATCCAGCTGCTGCTGGCCTTCGGCGGTGAACGGAGCACGCAAGCTTATCTGTATTCTGCAATTATTATAGGAATCATTGCTGCGTTATCTATTTTGCTGACCGGAATTCTTACCAGGGAAAGAGTCGCCCCTTCACCCGTGAAGATCTCCTTCCGGCAAAATCTGCAAACCGTGTATAAAAACAAACCGCTGCTCACCCTGCTTGCCTCGCTGCTGATTATCAACCTGGTCAACGGCATCCGGCAGAGCATCCAGCTGTATTATGTGGTCTATGTCTGGGGAGATGCCGGTTATGCAACCCAGGTCGGGATTAGCCTTGTTGTAGGCATGCTGCTGGGCATGACGGCTACGCCGCCGCTTTTGCGCCGCTTCTCCAAGAAGAAGGTATTCATCCTATCCTGCATTCTGGGGAGCTTGTCCTGCATCCTGCCTTACCTTTTCGGTGACCACAATGTTATGACCACACTGGTGTTCTTCGCGGTCAGCTTCTTCTTCTCGGGCATGACAACCATTGTGAGCACGTCCATGCTGCTGGATACCATTGATTATTCGGAGTGGAAGCTGGGCTTCCGGGGCGAGGGGATTGTGTTCTCCACGAACACCTTTGTCACTAAATTCAGCGGGGCATTGTCACGGCTCATTATCGGTGCAAGTCTGGGCCTGCTCAGCTATGTTGAGAATCAGCCGTCGACTCCAACGCTCCAGCATGGCCTCAGCTTCGTGATGTTTCTCCTGCCCGCACTCTGCTTCCTGGCCGCAATCCTGCCGATTCTGTTCTACAATATAAGTGATAAGCAGCGGCTGCAGACGCTGAGTGATTTGGAGAATACCCGGTCCGTATAGAAAGGAACTCAAGCATTTATTGATATAAGGAGTGATCATGAACATGGATATATCCACAATGGCAGCACTGATGTCCCCTCCCGATCTGACAGGCTGCCGCAGAATATTATGCGTACAGCCGCATCCGGATGATAATGAGGTGGGCATCGGCGGGACAATCGCCTCTTTGGCGGAGCAGGGCTGCGAGATTCATTATTTGACTGTGACGAACGGGGATCTTGGTGCGTTGGACGAGCATTTGTCTTCTGCCGAGATTGCAGCCGTCCGCGCACGTGAGCTGGAGGCCGCTGGGCGGTCGCTGGGTGCTACGGTGTTCCATCAGCTGGCCCACGGCGACGGCACCCTGGAGCATATTCCGGCGCTGGCAGAAGAGATTGCCGGGATCATCCGCACCGTGCAGCCGGATGTTATCCTCTGTCCTGATCCGTGGCTGAGCTATGAGGCACATTATGATCATATCGTTACCGGCAGAGCCGCAGCCCAGGCCTTCCTGTCGTCCGGACTTCCGCTGTATCCCCGAGGGACAAGCACCCGCCCCTGGCAGCCGAAGGCGATTGGTTTCTATTTCACCTCGGAGCCTAATACGGTGATCGACATTACAGACCACTTCGAGCGGAAGTTCGCAGCCCTAGCCCTGCACAGCAGCCAATTCAGTGAGGAGACTCTGGCGATGTACCGGATCTATTTCCGTGAAAAAGGCCGCCAGCTCGCTGAAGGCAAAGACTTCGAGCTTGGTGAAGGCCTGAAGGTGCTGTCCCCGCTGCATCTGCACTGCTTCGTGGATGCCCGGCTGATCTAAAGTGTATTAACATATAGAAGAGCAGCACTTCTCACCTAAACGGGAGATTTGCTGCTCTTCTTTACGTGGAATCTATGAACTTTAGGCTTGTTCCAGGATCTCATTCCTTCTCCAAGGCGAATCTCAGCAGACGGCTCAGCGCCGCAGGCAGTACGCTAACATGGCTCTCACCGGCGAATTCATTAAGACTCGTCTGCAGGCCATGCTCTGCCAGAGATGCCAGCCGTCCTGGAAGCTTCCCGGCATCCTCGACCATATGCTCCAGCTCGTCGGCACCGATCGTAATCAGCAGCTTACGCTGCAGAGCCTTAGAAGGATATGCTTCCAAGAACTGCTCCAGTTCAGCCAGCAGGGCATAATCATTCCACCAGACTGAAGGACTGCCAGCCGTATAACGGGTTACCAGCTCGGGACGCGTGAACAGTGCGTGCAGTACAAGTAAACCGCCGAGGGAGTGGCCGAACAGCGCCTGACGCTTTGTGTCTACCCGGAACAGGCTGGCGATCATCGGCATAATCTCCAGCTGCAGCAGATCGAGGAATTCGTCTGCCCCGCCGCTCTCCGGCCACTGGCTGCCATCCGGCCGCTTGGGCAGCTGCTGCTCCTCAGCCGGCATGGTGAAATCATAGCAGCGGCGCTTCATATCGAAGGGCTCACCGGAAGGATAGCCGATCCCCACCACTACCACCGGATCATAACCATGCGGTTTGCGGGACTGCAGACGTGCAGATTCGGCCAGGGTATGGAATACGGCATGGCCATCCAGTGCGTAAATGACCGGATACCCCTCCGGCGGGGCTTCTCCGGTTGGATGCGAGATCAGAATCCGGTACTCCTGGCGTTTTGCCCCGGCATAAATGACATGTTCCTCGCAGCCAAGATGCGGGTAGCTCCGTTCATTCGTCATAGTCATGGCGCGAGGATCTCCAGAACATCGTCAATGACATTGCTGTAGGCAACGATACCGCCGCCCAGCCAGTAACGGTCGTCCACATCATAGACCTTACCGGCCTGGACGGCAGGGATGCTTTTCCAGAGCGCGCTCTCTGTCAGTTCCTTATAGAAGGACTCACCGGTGTTGGCTGTATCGTTGGCCAGGAAGATGTAATCGGCATCGATCTGCGGCAAAACCTCAAGCGACAGCTCTACACTGTTCTCTGTAGCGACAAGATCGCTCTTGGTAATTCCCAGCTCTTCCGCCAGTACAAACCCGCCGTAAACACCGCCCATCAGGAACATCCCCCGCGAATTGAACCGGATAATCAACGCCTTTTTGTCTTGGATATGCGGAGCCAGGGTTGTCTTGGCCTCCTCTACCTTTTTGCGGTAATCTGCAAGGCCTTTAGCCGCTTCCTCCTGCTTGCCGAGGAGATCACCCAGTATCGTTACGGAGCTGTCCAGGTCACCTGCCGCCTGCTGGAAGACATAGGTCGGGGCAATTTTGGAGTATTGCTCATAGACACCATTCTCCGCATAGTAGGAGTTATGCAGAACAATGAGATCAGGCTGCATCGCCATGACAACCTCCGGCGAAGGCAAGCCGCTGGTGAAATCAACAAGCGGAACCCCGGCAAGCTGATCCTGAAGATACTGCTGTCCCTGGCCTTTATTGGACCACTGTCCCACCGGCTTGACGCCGAGCACTACCAGAGAGTCTTCCATATATGGAGCAAATACTTTCATTGGAGCAGTATTTAATGTAACCTCATGTCCCAGTTCGTCCTGAACCACTAGCGGATAGCCGGTTGCCTCTGCAGCTTCAGCCACTGCCGGCTCCACTTCAGGAGACGTTGACGGTGTCGCTTCTGCGGTGTTTGTCTGAGCGGCTTCATTCCCGGCCCCGCTGTCAGCCGCCGAATTGTTGCCGCAGCCCGCCAGCAGCATAATCACGAAGATTAGCGCTAACAGGGCCAGGATTCCTGACTTCTTTCTCTTGGCTGAATTGACCTTATGATCTTGCATGTTTTATCTCCCCCTAGTGATAATCATTCTCATTACTAGGGATTATAGAGGATAAACAGAAGGGTAACCATGGACAGTTTCCTGTTCCTGGCTTGGACTATTTCCTGTAAACATCAGAACGGCCTCCTCCAGCATCCGGTCCAGTGCTACCGCCGAGTACTCGAACCAGGGATCAGAGGGGAGCAGGTCCAGTTTGCCTGACTGTACTGCCGGCAGATTACGCCAGCTCTCACTGTGCTGCAGGGACAACCAATGCCGCCTCGTGGCAAAATCAGGACAGATGATCAGCATTAGCCGCTGCGGATTCAGCAATCTGACTTCCGCAAGCGAAATCGGCTCATTATACAGCGTACCGGAGCCGGTATATGCCGGCTTCAAGGCAAGTTCGCCATAGATCACATCACGGATTCCCCTGTTGCAGTAAGCATGCAATTGATCTTCGTATAGGCGGAGCACCATACAGCTCTCTTCACCCGCGGCGGCGGCCACCTGCTCTCTGGCATGGCGGGCTTTGTGTTCAAACTGCTGCAGCCACTGGCTGCACTGCTGTTCCCTGCCCAGAAAAGCAGCGATCTCCCGGAGCTGGACATCCCAGCGGTCCTGTTCGCGGGGGATGAAGAGGTTCTGGCTATTGCGCTGCAGATGCTCCTCCCATGCCGAATCCCAGGCATCGTGGCCGATAATTGCCTCCGTCCGGGCATTGATCAGCTTAGCCCGCTCAAGCTCCTGGTCCATCAGGTCTACCCTAAGATGTGTTTCAATCCGGTCGTAATACTTGTTAAAATAATAGGAAGTCCATTTGGAATCCAGCGGAGCGGCCACCGGGATAATATCCAGAGCCAGCAGTTGCCCGACCGCAGCTGCAGAGCAGGCGGCAACCCTCCGTTTATGTTGCTGGATGAACGACGAAGGAGGGACTCCGGTTTCCTTTTTGAATTTGCGGCTGAAATAGAATTCATCGCTGTAGCCGACTTTATGAGCGATCTCACGGAGCAGATATTCCGATTCCTGCAAGTATTGCTTGGCCCGGCTGATTCTCAGCTCTGTCAGATAGTCCATCGTGCTCTGTCCGAACGTTTTTTTGAACAATTCACCAAAATACTTCGGCCGCAATCCTGTCATGCCTGCCAGTTGATCAATGGACAGCGGTTCATGATAATGCTCCGCTATATATTCCCGGACGGCTGCCAGGTTAAACCGCCCGCCTTCCGGATGAAGACTGCCCTCCAGCAGCTGTTCCCGCTCCATACGTATTCCTCCGTTCTTATATTTCTTATATAGTGTTATATTGTAATGCAGACCGCAGCAGATGCGGCTGGCTGCAGAATATCAGCTCTACAGCGATAATGATAATCATTATCTGTGTAAAACTCAATAAAAAAGAACGCCACCGGGCACTCTTCTCTGGATTGATGTTAAAAATCAATAAAGTTCTAGACTGAAAAATAAAGTGTTAGATTCACATTGGTTTTTCCTATAGATTTAATTACATTTATATATTAGACCAATAAGATATTACATCATACTATGTATTTATATAATACTAACGAAGGGGGAATGTTCTGATGTCTATTTATGATATTCAAGTAAACACAATCAATGGTAATACCCTTGATATGTCAATATACCTTGGAAAAGTACTCCTTATTGTCAACACTGCAAGTATGTGTAGTTATTCACGCCAATTCGCTGGTCTTCAGAAGCTTTACGAAAGTTACAGTGAGCAGGGGTTTGAAATACTCGGTTTTCCTTGCAACCAATTCAATGAGAAAGAGCCAGGGGAAAACTCGGAATTACAGGAATATTGTGAGAGGAACTTTGGAGTGACGTTTCCGTTATTAGAGAAAGTGGATGTTAGGGGTCAGACCGCTCATCCATTATTTCAATTTTTGACGAAGCAAGCGCCATTTCAAGGCTTTGATACAAGAAATCCGAACGGTGAATGGATGCAGAAATTTCTGCAAGAAAATTATCCTGACATATACACTGGGGATGGGATCAAGTGGAATTTCACTAAGTTTTTGATCGATCGGAACGGACAAGTACATGATAGATACGAAACATCGACGGAACCATTTGAAATACAGTCAGCTATTGAAGCACTGCTTTTAAAGGAAATGGATTGATTCGGTCATGACACTAACGGGAAACGTTTATTTAACAACAGCAGCGGCAGTCTAAGACTTTATTTATCAAGTCTAAGACTGCCGCTGCTTCTTTTGATTGATCGGTTAAAAACTTAAACAATTGATATGTTATTCTGCTGAATCTGTTATTCACTCGGCCAAGCGGTAATACGGGATGTACAGCGACGGCTTGAAGCCCAGCTTCTGAGCCAGTCTGTAAGAACCCTCATTCTCCAGGCGGCAGCCCCACACCGGCTCCAGCCCGTGCTCCAGGCAGTAATCAATCAGTGCGGAACATACGGAGAAGGCAAAATGCTTCCCCCGGTGGCCCGCTGCCGATTCAATCCCAATCTCCAGCTGATCTGCTGTACGGTACGCCGAGAACGCACTCGAGGCGCTCTCCCCCTCCCTGAGCAGGGTGTATCCTATGCCTGTACTTAGGAAATGCTCTGCATCTCTCCAGAAATAGCGCGGAATCACAGCACCTGATTGCCCGTCAAACAGCCCGGCAGTCATCTGAACAATTACTGCATCCCGCCGGAACCATTGCTCCTTCGCACTGTGGTAGACTTCCGGGTCAAAGGTGAAATTCACTCTGGTATGGGTGTGTATCTTCCGTGTATCAGCCGTTTCAGGACCGGGCTCGACCGCATTTAACAGTGCGTTATGCTCAGTAATTATGGACTCCACCAGCGGAGACCAGCCTCCTGCCGGGTCACCCTGCAGCCATTCCGGAGACTGCCTGTCCCCTGTCTTGTTGGTAATATAATCATATAAGCTCCGGTTAAACGCCTCATTGCCCGAATCCCCATAGACCAGCGACATCCCGTAATCATGGGCCACATAAAAGGTATGGGGGTTCTGCACATTATCCACATAAACAATGCCGGTAGTCTGGCCCTTGAGTACAGCTTCGGCGAACAGGGTGTTGATCTTCACTTGACTTAACAGCGGCAGAGCCAGGGCATAGTCCCGGCCATCCAGCTTCAGCATAATGTTCTCCTCTTTTCTCAGGAATGAGTATATGTATCGTACAGCCAGCGGAAATTCCACTCAAAGATATGGGAGCCCTCCCATGTATCGAATGGTGCCGGAATTCCCTTAGCTAACCAGAAATCCGCGTTCTCCCCGCTCCGGGCAGCCGCTGCGGCATACGCCTGGATCTCTTGAAGATAACTTAACATTTCAGCGATGCTCTCACGTCCGGCAACCCCTCCATGACCGGGGATCAGCCGGGTGAAGTCAATCTCGCGGCCAATCCGTTCCACGATTAAAGCCCATGCTTCAGGGAAACCGTGCAGCATAGCCGGATGGGATTGGTTCAGCACCAGATCCCCGGCAATCAGCACCTTAACGTCAGCAATATATACCATGGCATCGCTGCAGGTATGGCCGCCGCCGTATGTAAACAGCTGTATGGACCGCTCTGACCCGTGGATATCAAGCGTATCCTTGAATGTCACAGCAGCTGTTACTCTGCGGATCGCAGGCGTTGCCTCCAGCAGGGCCTGCTTTTCCGATATTTCATATCCCAGCGCTGCCTGCAGGCGGGTGTCCACAGCAGTACTGTGAGCCTCCTGAAGTGCTTCAATCTGCTTCTGCAGCCCTTCCTGCCATTCCCCAAGCTCAGGCGGACCATTCGTTGTCAGCACTTCACGGGTAAGCTCCGTGGAAATGATGACACAGTCGGCAAACTCCATATTCCCGTAATGATGATCCCCGTGATAGTGGGTATTCACTATGTATTTGACCGGCTTCCCCGTCAGCTGCTCAGCCGTTTCCCGCAGAAGCTTCGCTGCCCCGGGCAGGCTGAAGGTATCCACCACGACTGTGGTATCCCCAAGATCTATAATGGACGCATTGCCTACCGCGCCCCGGCCCGGAATAACAATCGCTGCCCACACTCCCTGTGCTACTTCCTCTACCGTGAACATACATATCCTCCCATTTATATTTTTACTTATTATACCTTAATATGGCATGCACTTATTGACTAATTATTTGCAGAGAAAAACAGGAGTAAAAACAGATCATTGTCCCCTGAAATCGTATGTTATAATACATTCAATGTAATTCCATAGCCTTCATTCTGATTCGACCTGAAAGGAAACGATCTATGATTATTCCAGCACCTGAAGTGAACTTCACAGCATCCCCATTTTATAATCCCAGCCTCAAAAATGTAGTTATTCTGGCTACCGGCGGCACCATTGCCGGCAGCGGCGAAGCGCATAAAACCTTGAACTACGAACCCGGTGCCCTGCCCGTGCAGGATCTGCTGGATAGTGTGCCCCACCTGGAACGGCTTGCCAATTGTGCCGGCGTGCAGGTCAGCAATCTCTGCAGTGCAGATATCACCAGCGAACACTGGCTTACACTGGCTGCGTACATCAACACGCTCGCCCTCCGGGAGGATGTGCACGGCTTCGTAATTACCCACGGCACCGACACCCTGGATGAGACCTCCTATTTCCTGAACCTGGTGATCAAGACCGACAAACCGGTGATCATTACCGGCTCCATGCGCCCCGCAACGGCAATCAGTGCCGACGGTCCGCTCAATCTGTATCAGTCCGTTGCACTGGCAGCCAATCCGGATGCATCCGGACAGGGCGTGATGGTTGTCTTCGCCGAGGGCATCTACAGCGGACGGGATGTGCAGAAGGTGAACACCTTCAAGGCTAATGCCTTCGATGAGCGTGATTTCGGCTGCCTGGGCTACATGCGCGACAGTCATGCCTTTTTCTATACCCGGACGCTCAAAAGACATACGACTGCTTCACAATTCGATGTATCGGCCATGACCGGACTGCCGGAAGTATCCGTAGCCTACTTCCATGTCGACGCCGATCCCGGCATCCTGGATTATCTCGCCACGATCTCCAAGGGCATTGTGATTGCCGGAGCAGGCGGAGGCATCTACAGCAAGCCGTGGATAGATAAAGTCGGCGAGCTTAAGAACAATAACATCCCTGTGGTCCGCTGCTCGCGGATCTCAAGCGGAATTACGCTCAAGGACTCCTACATTGACCTGTCCGCCAATTCCATTCCCTGCAACAGTCTGGTGCCGCAAAAAGCACGGATTCTGCTCTCCCTGGCGCTGACTCAAACGACCGGCTACGACGAAATCGCTGCAATGTTCAACGAATATTAAAACATTAGACATCACTCTAAGGGGGTGTCCCGTAAGCCTTATAGTGGCTTCCGGGACACCCCCTTTTTTTGAGTAAGAACAATGTATGCACTTGAGAGGACGCTGCGTGAACGGACCGTTGTTCCAATCGCTTTGCTCTCCAGCTTAGAAAATCAGTAGACTAAGGCGAGTATTAAAACAAGCTGCAAATGACTAAAAGCGCAAAGCGGCGATCTTCCAATAACAAGAGATATGCTCTGACTCTACTTATAGAATCTATTTATAGACTCTACTTATAAAACGCCACTTTTTTGTCTGCCGGCAGCTATTACCCGGCTGCGGATGGAAATTCAAACGTGAGGACGGCCCCGCCTTCCGGGCAGTTCCGGGCGGTAATCTTACCGCCGCAGCGCTCCACGATGGCGCGCGAGATGGCCAGACCCAGCCCGGAATCACCATTTTTCCCTTTGACGAACCTGTGAAACAGACTGGGCAGCAGCTCCTGCGGAATGCCGGGGCCGTCATCCGAAACTGTTAATGTGATCAGTCCCTTGCTTACATAGCCATGGACATCAATCTTCCTGTCTGCATAACGCGCAGCATTGGATAATACGTTCAGCAGTGCCTGCAGCAGCTTATCACGGTCAGCCCTCAGCATCAGCCCGCGGTCTCCGGAGATTACAGTCTTGAGCGACAGCTTTCTTGCAGCCAGCTGCGGATTGATCCGTTCTACCGCCTCTGAGAGCAGCTCTTCCAGATCGCATTCTACCGCCCGGAATATATCCTCTTCGCTGTCCAGCTTGGCCAGTAGCGTCATTTCGCCCACCAGGTCCCGCAGGCGTCCACTCTCGCCCAGGATAATATCCAGCCCTCTACGGACATCCTCACCTTCAAATATCCCGTCCCTGATGCCCTCCGCATAACCGGATATCGACATCAGCGGTGATTTCAGCTCATGCGAGGCATTCTGGAAGAATTGCTTCTGTACCCGGTTGAACCTGTGCAATTCTCCGGCCATTTCGTATAAGGTCCGGGCCACAGAACCGATCTCCCCACCCGCCCGGATCAGATTCACGTCGGCAAACCGGCGGTTTTTCACTTTTTTGAGTTCCTCGCGCAGGCTGATCAGCGGATCAATCAGCTTCCTTGTGATAAACAGGCTGAACAGGAACATCACGGCTGCACCGGCGGCAAAGACAAGAATCAGACGTTTGAGCAGTGCCTGCTCAATCGCTTTGATTCTGCTGACAGGGGTCAGCAGGGTCAGCTTGCCTTGGGGAAGCGCATTTACCTGCACCAGATAACGCGGGTCGTTGCCGTCCCATAAGCTCTGCAGGCTGCCTGTCTCTACTGCAGCTATGCCGGTAACTGCCTGTGCCTGTCCGGGTATCGCCGGGAGGGTGCCCGACACCACCTTCCCCTGCTGATCCGTCACAATGGCCTGTACTCCGCTGGAAAGCGTAGCATATTGAACCGGAAACAACTTATTTTCTTCAATTGGGACTGCACTTATTGCTGCGGCGGGCAGCTGCTGCATGCTGGCGGTCAGTGTTGCGCCTAGCGTCCGCAATCCCTCCTGTTCCTTACCGATGAAATGATCCATCAGTACGAAATGTATCATCACTCCCGTGATGGACAGGACAAGCAGCAGAGACAATCCGAAGGCGAAGTTGATCTGATGCACCAGCTTCAGCTTCTTCATCTGCCCGTTTAGCTTCATCCGCATATTCATCATTCCTGCCCTTCTCTCATCCGGTAGCCGTGTCCCCAGACCGATTCCAGCGGCAAGCCGTCTATTTTTTTGCGGATGCGTTTGATCAGATGGTCCACTGCGCGGTCACTGCCGAAATAATCATCCCCCCAGACATAACCAAGCAGCTCTTCCCGCGTAAACGCCCGGTTTGGATGTCCGGCAAAAACCTTCAGCATCAGGAACTCCTTACTCGTCAGCTCCACCTCTGATCCGTGCCAGAAGGACCTCCTTTCTTCCGGAAGCAGCAGCAGTCCGCCCAGCTCTATGCCTGAAGGGGAAGGCAACGCAGCTGCGGGCTGAGGCTGCTGGAGCCGTTCCCACCTTTCCAGCTGCCGTTTGATCCGGGCCACCAGCTCACGGGGACTGAACGGCTTGACCAGATAATCGTCGCTGCCCAGCTCAAGACCCAGTATTTTATCGACTTCATTATCTTTGGCAGAGATCATAATGATCGGCACCTCTGCTTCATCACGGATGCGCCTGCATAGTTCATACCCGTCCATCCCCGGAAGCATGATATCGAGCACCCACATGCCGGGAGGATCGCTTGTCCACAGGGCCCAGGCTTCTTCGGCACTTCCCAGGCCAATCGTGCGGAAATTCTCCTTATGTAAATAAGCCTCGACCAGCTTGCGTATATTCTCATCATCGTCCACAACGGCAATGACCGTTTGATTGTTCATCGTAGCCCTCCACAGTTTTGTCTGCTCCATTATAACAAGCTGCCGGAGGCGGTAGGGCCTTGCCATTGTTTTTCCACAAAGCCACCAATTTCCTGCCACAGTAGAACGCTATATTGGGAGCTGTAAGACAAACCTCACCCATAAGGAGTGTTAGTTCATGAACCGTTTAATCTTGAGAAGAATGGCCCTCTCCACCCTGCTGCTGTCCTCCATCGCAACCCCGGTGTTCGCCGATGCAGACCGCACGCCGCCACAGGCCGGGAACGCCGCCGTTACCTTAAGTGCAGCCTCAGCCCCGTTGCAGGGAAGTATCCTGATTACTGCACGTATTCCAGACTTGCTGGACCTTGCAGAACGCTACGCGCCGGAAACCGTTCAGGACTGGACCGACACGCTCAGCAGATACAATAAGGCCATCCGCCTTAATGTACAGGTGCTTACCCTGGATGCAACAGGAGAAGTTACCGCTCCAGCCGTGCAACTGGCCACACCTGTAGCCTTGACAGCAGCAGTAACACCTTCCCTTGCCGTTTCAGCGCCGTCAGCCGATCTTCAGCTTGTCGTAACAGACGGAACCCTCAGTGCCTTCGCTACAGGAACAACGGCTTCATCCACTGCAGATTTCGCCGTGTTTGCAGCACCTGACAGCCTCTCGTCCGCCGAACTCACAGGCTCTGGCTCAATAACAGCTGCTGCAGCCCCGGCTCTGCTCCAGATGACAGAAGATAACGGATTCTTCAAGGCACAGGCTGCACTGGCTGAAGCCGTAGAATCCAAAGATGCCGGTGCGGTCAAGCACGCACTGGGCGGGCTGCTGGAACAGTACAAGGACCTTACCAAAAAGCTTGAAGAAGCGAAGTAAGCACGGAATAACGCTTCTATAGCAGCAGGAGATACAAAAAGCAGGTCAAGGGCGGGTACCTTTGGCCTGCTTTTCGTTTAGACAAGCTATCGTCAGGAGAGCGCGGCCACCGATTCAGGGGTAAATGCCTGAAGCTCACTCAGCCGTCCCTCACGGATTTTGACCGCCCAGGCTGGATCTCCGAGCAGCGCCCGGCCCACGGCCACCAGATCAAACTCATTGTTGCTAAGCCGCTCCACAAGTCCCTCCAGTCCGGGATGAGCCTGTCCTTCCCCTTCGGCGGGATCACTGTCCATGCCAACCGCCCCGACGGTAATGGTCGTCTTGCCTGTCAGCTTCTTCACCCAGCCGGCAAAGCTTAGATCCGAGCCGGCAAATTCGGGCTCCCAGAAACGGCGTACTGAGCAGTGGAAGATATCTACCCCGGCGTCCACCAGAACGCCCAGCAGGTCCTTCAGCTGTTCCGGTGTGTCCGCCAGTCTGGCAGCGTAATCGCCCATTTTCCATTGGGACAGACGCATGGCTACCGGATAATCCGGACCTACCGCAGCACGTACAGCTTCGACTATCTGAGCAGCAAACCGGGCGCGCTTCACCAGATCGCCGCCGTAACGGTCTGTCCGCTGATTGGTCTTCGCCCACAAGAACTGATCGATCAGAAAGCCATGGGCTCCGTGAAGCTCTATACCATCGAACCCGGCTTCTTTGGCATGAAGCGCTGCAGCCGCGTAAGCCTGAATTACATCCGCTATTTCGTCCTCTGACATCGGCTCGCCTGCCTTGTTCCCCTCCAGATCCAGTCCGGACGGACCGATGGACAGGGCTTCCGGATTAGGCTGGGAACCATTCGGCCGGATCATGCCCATATGCACGATTTGCGGGAAAATTTTGCCCCCTGCTTCATGCACCTGTCTGACCACTTCCGCCCAGCCGTTCAATGCTGCTTCCCCATAAAGCCTAGGCAATCTGGACTCACTGGTTGCTGAAGGATGGTCAATTAGGGCTCCTTCGGTTATCACAAGACCGACACCGTTCTCGGCACGGCGGCGGTAATAAGCGGCTACGTCGGGTCCCGGCACACCCTCAGGCGAGAAGGCACGGGCCATCGGCGACATGACAATTCGTGTCGGCAAGGTCAGTTGATGGATCGTATAAGGCTGAAACAAGGCTTGGATGGAATGATTATTGTTCTGCGGATGACTCATGAACCGCACCTCCAATATTATTTTGGCACCCGCAGTTAAGGGGTACGAATGCAATATTAGCAATGCCACCTGCCCCATTCAACCAACAATCCGCACCATCTGTTGCTTAAGCGAAATGAAAAATATATTGTTGGTTATCCAGGGATACCTTGGTTGGCGCAGCCGCAGATGTTTATAATAGATAAAGCATTAGTTACTGAAGGGAGCATGGATAGAGAATGCCCAGTATACTTTCACCGAACCCGAACGACCCGCGCGTCATCCGGACACGCCAGTTAATTCTGGACTCATTTGCCGAGCAGTTAAATACCATGGACTTCAATGCAATTACCGTACAGGATATCACGCGAAAAGCCACGATTAACCGGGCCACATTCTATGCTCATTTCCCTGATAAATACGCACTGCTTGAATCGTTCTTATCAGATGCCTTCACGGAGCTTGTTCTCCGCAAAATCGATGACCAGGCAGCCTTGACCGAGGAAACGCTCTATACACTGGTTGCCGCTCTTTGCGATTATCACGAATCCAGCCATCACTGCCTGAAGAAATATGATTCCCTGGCGCTGATTATTGAAGAGAATATTAAGCTGCAGCTGGAGCAGCTGCTGCAAAGGCTGCTGTCCGGAGTAGACAGCACAGCGGATAGCCGCACACTGCAAACGGCTGCAACCCTGCTCAGCTGGTCAATCTACGGGGTGACCTATCGCTGGAATAAGGAGGGCCGTCATGAATCCGCTGCTGCGCTGGCCGGCAGATTCGTGCCATTGATGAACAACGGAGTATCGTTGCTGACTCCCGCTGGCGGAGAGTGAGAAGCACGGTTCCGTTAAACGCGTTCGGATGATTGTCCCCCGCCCGGAAGGCAGCATATTCTTTCCAGCCCCAGGCAGTCCCGGTGAAATCAAGTGCACTAATTTTGCTCTTCATTTCCTCCTTTTGGCGGCATTTGGCGGCATTTTTGGCGGAATTAGAGGGATTTATCCCTTTGATTTCCGCGTACCGCTCACTTTCAGCGGAATTAGAGGGATTTATCCCTTTGATTTCCGGATACAGCCTACTTTCGGCGGAATTAGTGGGATTTATCCCTTTGATTTCCGCATACAGCCCACTTTCGGCGGAATTAGAGGGATTTATCCCTTTGAATTCACCATGCTGCCGACTTCTGGAGGATGCAGTGGGACCCCTGATACAAGGACAAGTTCTTCCTTCAGTAGGAAACGGATCTGCTCCAATTTCCAAAGAAAAGTATCCGGGGCATTATGCACGTTATATCCACAGCAGACGAATATCATAATTTCCTGCATAACCAAAAAGGAGCGCAGCCGTTCTGAGCTCCGTACCTCCACCGCTACTTCCGCTTGCCGCCGCCTTTTGTCCCGCCCTGGCCCGAATGCCTGCCGCTCTGATCCGGGCGGTTATGACGTTCCTCCAACCGTCCCTGATGACGATCCGTCCATTCCTCCGCAGCCTCCATCTGCGCTCTGCCTCCAGGCACCTTAACCTGCAGGGAGGGCTGCCGCCTGCGCCCGGATTCTCTCCCCTTACGCAGTGCCCCCACCGCATAAATGCCTGAGAAGACCAGAACAAACATAATTCCCGCGGCCAGACCTCCCCCTTGTCCCGGAATCAGCGGCATGCTGGCGAGTATGGTGACCAGACTTCCCATTGCAATCCATGAGCTGTACGGATAGCCGCGTAACCCGCGCTGGCCCTTGAAGGGTCCTCCGTGGCGCCGGCGCAGCCGGTAGTGGCTGGCCATGATGATGAAGTAGGAGAACAGCAGCGCGAAGCCGCCGGAGCTGACCAGAAACAGGTAGACTCCCTGCGGCAAAAGCATACCCAGTCCAAGCCCGGCCAGCATTGCACCGCCGGAAATGAGGATGCCCCGGTACGGGATATCTGTACGGTCCCGCATCCAGGCCGGAGTATGCCCTTCTTCCGACAATGAGCGGAGCATCCGGCCCAGGCCGAATACGGAGGCCAGCATCGTTGACAAAATAGCGGACACCAGGACGATATTCATCACCGTCCCGGTCCAGCCGAGGCCATACAGGCTGAGGGCAGACACAAACGGACTGATCTGTTCAGAGACCAGAGCCTGGGGCAGCAGCAGAAACAATGCGATCATGGCAGCCAGATAGAGGCTGACCAGCAGCAGGATCGTCCGCCGGATCGCTCTGGGGATGGTGACTCCGGGATTGCCTGTCTCCGAGGCTGCCAGTCCCAGCACTTCAAATCCCGCATAGGTAAACATCACCATGAGCATGCTGCCCGCAATTCCGGCGATTCCCCCGGGGAACAGGCTCTGGCCTCGCACAACTTGAATACCAGCCGCGCCTTCGCCCCTAGTTCCAAATCCGGCTACTATAGCCACCGCGATCACGATGAATGCAACAATGGCCAGCAGCTTGAAGGCAGCCAGTCCGCTCTCCAGCTTGCCCAGCCGTTCTGCTCCGAGCAGATTGAGCAGTGTTACCAGAACAATGATCCCCGAGCCCGCCAGCGCCAGCGGAAGCGCAGGAAACCAGCCCCTCAACAGGATGGATACTGCCGTCGCTTCACTGGACATCGCGAGTACAAGGCCTGTCCAGTATACCCAGCCGACCGTGAATCCCGCTCCCCGGCCGAACGCCTGCTCGGTGTACGTGCGGAATGAGCCGGGTGCCGGATTCGCCACCGTCATTTCCGACAGCGCGGAGAGGATGAGATAGACCAGACCCCCTCCGATTACATAAGCCAGCAGCACAGACGGGCCAGCCGCCCGGATCGCCACGGAAGACCCCAGGAAGAAAGAGCCGCCGACCACGGTCCCCAGTGCGAGCATCGTCAGCTGCCATACTGATAATCCTTTTTTGCCCGGGTTCCCGGACTTCCGCGGCTTCTCCAGCTTCTGTAGCTTATCCAGCCTCGCCAGCTTCTCCACCTTCTCACGCTTCACCTGACTACCTTGTTTTCCTTCCTCCATAATCCTGCCTCCCGGTTTGAGATAACAGAAGTATCTGCATATTCCGGGGAAATTAGCCAAACCAGCCTTTGGGTAAGATGGAGACCTGTCCGGGCTTCAGATGATAGGTCATCAGCTTCTGGGTAAACGGATCGAACAAGGAGGTAATCAGCTTGCCGCTGATGACGAACACCATCTCCGTGACGTTCGTGTGCCAATGCGGCTGTACAATAAACCCTTTGCTCATATGTGCATTGAAGAACCCGTTCCGGATCGCCGGAAGCTGCATAAGCTCAAGTTTTGTGAACCTGTAACTCAGCTGGGCAATCGCCCAGATACTTTATGCGGGGGATGAATCTTTTGACACAGCGGCTTCTATGGCCCAGCAGCATAATCACTCTGACAGGTGAATCAAACGGGGGCATTGCCTCATTTAGCTCGTCTACTCTATCACTTGCACATTCTATTCGGTTTATCGCATACATTTAGCTCGTCTACCCTATCACTTGCACATTGTATTCGGTTTTTCGCATACATTTGGCTCATCGTCCCTATCACTTACACATTGTATTCGGTTTTTCGCATACATTTGGCTCATCTACTCTATCATCGGCACATTGTATTCGGTTTTTCGCATACATTTGGCTCATCTACCCTATCGTTCTCTTAAGCCCCCGAGCAAGACGTACGAATCAGATCGCACACTGGGCAAGCGGCTCAGAACCGCTTTTTAAAGAATGTAGAGCGCCCCAATTCAGTTTTTGGACATACCGGTCACCGAGTGACATCCTGCCTTTCGCGTCTAAAACATGTTCCTTGTAAGAATTGGATTATTAAATCATATTCATCCTTTGGACAGATCTGCTCCAAATTTCAATGTATCTTATCCATCACAGATGAATAATATCATTTCCCACTTTAGATAAAACAAGAAACCATGCCGAAACCCTCAATCCGAACACAACAAAGGCTGACCCAGGCAGCCATATCATAGCCTACCAGGTCAGCCCACACTTCATTGCATTACCGCTCGAACAGCGTGACGCAGTTGCGGCCTTCCGCTTTGGATTGATAGAGCGCATCATCGCCCAGCTTGTAGATATCCTCCTCGCGGAGTCCGTCGACAAGAACGGCCGCTACGCCGATGGATACGGTAATTCTTCCGTATTCCGGGCTAAGCTCATGCAGAATCCGCAGCTCCGCGATGCTTCTTCTGATTGCTTCGGCATATTCCCGCGACTGCTGAGGGGTGAACCCGGCCACCACAATGCCGAACTCTTCTCCGCCCAGGCGGAACGCAACTCCGTCCGCCCGTTCAGCCAGTTCATTCAGCAGCTGGCCGACTCTCCGCAGTACGGTATCGCCCTCGTAATGGCCGTAGGTATCATTGTATTTTTTGAAATAGTCTATGTCCAGCATCAGGTAGGTCAAATGCCGTTTGTACGCAGCTGCCTTCTCTACCTCGTCCAGGAACAGCTTATTGAAGTATCTGCGGTTGTACAGCCCGGTCAGCTCGTCGGTAATCGAGATTTGCTCGATCAGTCCGATATATTTGTTCAACTCCTCGTTGTTGAACTCCAATTCCTTGGTCCGTTCCGCCACGAGCTCCTCCAGATGCTCCTTATGCCGTAGCAGCTCCTCTTCCGCCTTCTTGCGCTCGGTAATATCCTTCACGGTCCCCTGAATGGCAGGTTTGTCCATATACATGATCCGGATGACCTTGTGGATCACGATGACTTCACGGGTCTTGTCCTTGTGAACAAGCCGGGTCTCATATTCATCAGGCACCTGCTTGCCTTCAACCCTTCTTGCATAATAGTGCGATACTTTCTCCTTCTCGGAGGGGCTGAGGAAGTTCTCGAAGGGCTGATCCAGCATCTCATCCATCTTATACCCCAGCATCTGCGCCAGGGCTTCGTTGACATATTTACACCGCTTGTCCTGGGTAATGAATACCCCGTCCTGCAGATTGTTCACCAGTTCACGGTATTTCTCTTCCGACCGCTCCAGCTCTGTATAGAGGCTGGCATTTTCCAGTGAGAATACCATTTCTCTGGATAACAGATTAATGATCTTCATCCGTTCCTTGGTGAACACGCCGGTAACCAGGTTATTCTCCAGATAGATAATCGCAATCGTCTTATTCTGGTTGATCAGCGGCATACATACCATGGATTTCGGCTGGTGCTTCACAATATACGGATCGTTCACAAACGGTGTCTCCGAAAAAGCATCATTGTAAATCAGGCTCTCCCGGCTCTCCTCCACCTGTCTAATAATCGAGACCGGCAGGTTATCCAGCCTTGACGATTCATGAACAGCCACTGAGATTCTATCAGCATCGGCTTTATATTCACCCTCCACCAGAAGATTCGCCTGGGAGGTCATCAGAATGCAGCCCCGCTGGGCACCGGCATTCTTGATGACAATCTCCATGAGCGCTTCCAGCAGATTGTTCAGCTCAATCTCCTTGGAGATTGCCTGGGAAGCGAGAATCATTGAATTCAGATCAATGCTCTCGGTGTAGTCCGTAACCGTCCGGCCATGGAGGAATTCCTTCGTATTAATTTTTTTGACAATGGAAGAGTAACGCTCGTTAATGAACCTGATCTTCTCCTTGGCGCCCCAGACCGAATAATAGTATACGGATTGTCTGAGCAAATAAGCGGCGAACTCATTGAACTCCTTATGATAATAGAACCGGGCTGCCAGCTCATTGCTGAGCGCTTTATAGCGTACAAAGCTTCCTTGCTCACTGGTCTCAATCGCCAAATCATAATAGCGGCTTGCCTGATTATCGTTCCCGCTGATTCTGGCCCATTCGGCCTTCATCAGATATTCATGCTGGCGGAAGGTTCCCGGCGCATTCCTGGCCCATTTACGGACCCGCCCGTACTCTTTGCGCATTCTGGATTTGGCTTTGCGTTTGCCGTTCACACTTAAGTCCTTATAGGCGTAAGCCAGATTCAGGAAAGTATACAGGGCGAACTCCTCCATAAAAGCAGAACCGGCCAGCGTTCCGATGATCGGGTAGGCTTTATCGATATACTCCAGTGCTTCATGGTGTTTCTCATAAGTGAACAGCAGCTTCATTTTATAAATATAATAGATCGCAATTCCCGAATAATACCGCGCTTCTTCCAGCTGGCTCAAATAGGCCTCTTCACTAAATGACTCACTGTTGAAGGAAGTCCGGTCCGGCAGCTCGCCTGCTAGACTGCGGAAATACTGTCGGGCCAGCTGCGCTGTGGCAAGTGATTCCTTATATTTCGTATTCTCGATCATAGAAATTGTACGCGTACTCTCCTGAAGCGTAGTCGCGATGTCCATCGACGGGTTCCAGAGATTCACATAGAATGCGGAATGGGCGAGATAGAGCAGATCCCCTGTCCGCAGACTGGCTTCAATCGAGGTGCCGAACCAGTCCTGCAGCGTATCCCAGGGCTCGGTCCAGGAATGGCTGAACAGCGTATATAATACATGTGCCGCACCTTTCCACTGCAAATCATTGAACTTGTCATTAATCCTGATCCCGAGCCGCCCGAATTCAAAGGCCCCTCTGGTATCTCCGAAGCCGGACAATAGCATGGCGTATCCGATAAAAGCAAGCGCCGACTCGGGGGAGTTGCCGTATTTCAGGGTCAGGCCGACCTTTTTGAGGACAACAAGACCAAACAGCGAAGTCTCACCTGAAATAAAAGATGGCGGGATAAAATTAATCAGCAGCCGCATGACCAGCTTCATCTCCGGATCTTTCATTTCCGGCGATGTAAAAATCCCTTCTGGTGTTCTTCCCCGCAGCGCAGCCTTGATCACCAGCAGCTCCTTCAGTACGGAGGCCATTCCTACCTTGGCGGGAATCCGGATTCCCAGCGCCTGCAACCCTTGTCTGCCTGAAGCGATCGATTCCGGCATCATACCCAGATACATATAATGATTGGCCTGCATTTCGTAAGTTTCCGCGAGTGTTATTCTGTCTGTAGTATGTATCTGTAAAAGGCTGCAGGCCTGATCCGCCTGTTCTACATGGTGGGTGAGATAACCGCATTCCGCATACAGTCTGTAGATCTCCGCAGTCTGCTCCCTGTCCGCCAGCCAAGAATTCTCCGGCAGCAGCTTTATTGCCGCCTCCAGCAGGATGAATGCAGAATCATACCCGTAGCCAGCCTTCGCTTTTTGCGCTGCACGGAGATTTAGAGCAATCACATCCTCAATTTCAGAGCGCTCGCTGATAAATTCCAGGCCTTTGTTCATGTGTGCTGCAATATCTACGATCTTGTCCTCGGCATCCCCGTTGCCATAATTCTTCAGCAGAAGACGTCCGATGCTAAGATGCAGCCTTTTCCCCCGCTCAGCGTCAAGCATCTGGTAGAAGGCCTGCTGAATCCGGTCATGGGCAAATTTCAGCCGGATTTCCGTCTGCAGCGGTGCCGTCCCTGCCTCACTCAGCGTCCCGGAGAATATGGCATAGCGGTGGTCCGCAGGAAGAATATACTCCTCGTGTACGGCCCGGCTGATGGCAGCTGCAATTACCTCCGGCGGTTCTTCACCGATCAGGGTAAGCATGCCGTAATCGAATACATTGCCGACGGCCGAGCTTAACATTAAGATCCTGCGGACATCCGCAGGCAGATTCTGCAGCTGACCCACAAGGAAATCAACGACATTCTCATTGACCGGCAGCGCCTCAATCCGCTCCAGATCCCAGTTCCATTCCCCGCTCAGCTTATCAAAAACAAAAAATCCGCGTTTATGCAGATCCTTCAGAATTTCCGTCAGGAAAAAGGAATTGCCTTTGGACCGCTTGAAGATCAGTCCGGTAAGCTTCTGCACTCTCTCCTTACTGCTGTACAATGTGTCAGCGATAAGACTCTGCACATCCTCCTCGTTCAGAGGCTTCAGGTGGATGCGTGAAACCTCACGGCTCTTCTCTATTCTGGCGATGGAGGCAAACAGAGGATGCCCTTCATGAATTTCATTCTGCCGGTAGGAGCAGATTACAAACAGCCTCTGCAGATGGTTATCCAGCACCAGCTTCTCCACCAGCTGCAGGCTGGAGTAATCCGCCCACTGGACATCGTCCAGGAACAGGACGAGCGGTTTGTCATTATGGGTGATCCCTTCCACGAACTTGGCAAAGGTCAGGAAGAAGCGGTTCGTCTCCTCGGCAGGATTCAGCGGCTCAACCTCCGGCTGAACACCGATCCAGGCAGTAAGCTCAGGGATTAGCCCGGTAATTACACTGCCGTTTCCGCCCAGCGCCTTGTTCAGCGAACGGCCGATATAACTCTTGTAATCCTCATCCGGGCTCTCCAGCAGCTGGCTGATCAATCTCCGGAAGGCCTGGATAAGCGCACTGTACGGAATGTTCTTGTTATACTGGTCGAATTTCCCTTCCGCGAACAGCCCTTTCTCCTGGCTGATGGTCTGGTGCAGCTCATGGACGAGTGCCGTTTTGCCGACACCGGCATCGCCGGATACCAGCATCAGCTGCGAGCTTGTTTTGAGGCTGCTGCGGAAAGCATCCTCCAGGCGGGACAGCTCCTGCTGCCTGCCTACAATCTTTTGCGGAATGCGGAAGGTATTCAAGAGGTCCTCCGTACCTATCACGAAATCCTCATGCCCGGCCAGACATTTCTTCAAATCCGCCTTGATTCCGTGAGCGCTGCGGTACCGGTCTTCCGAGGACTTCTCCATAAGCTTCATAATTATAGCCGACAAGCCGCTGGATACACGGCCCCCGCTTGCCTTATAGGGAGGAATAGCCTCTTTGGCAATTATGGAATAGATCTGCTCAAGCATTTCCTGTGAATTAAAGGGCTTAATGCCGGTCATCATCTCATAGAGTACGACGCCCAGCGAGTAATAATCGCTCCGGTAATCAATATTGCGGTTCATCCGTCCCGTCTGTTCAGGAGAGATGTACAGCAGGCTGCCTTCAAGCACTCCGCTGTTCTGGAATTCCCGTTTCTCCTTGGACAGCTTCACCGCAAGATCGAAATCAATCACCTGCACAATATCCTGTTCCCGGTTCCAGATAATATTGGACGGCTTGATATCCTTATGGATCACATTCTGCTCATGAATGGAAGCCAGTATATCCACAACCTTGACGGCGAGCTTCAGCAGCGCCTCCTGCCCGGGTTTCTCCTCCGCCAGAACCTTCTTGAGCGAACGCCCGTGGATATCCTCCAGCACCATGACATACAAGCCGTTCCGCTCTTCCAGCTTAACGGGCCGGATGACCCCCTGTACGGTGTGGCTAAGCTCTGTAAGCAGCTTATATTCCTGCTTGAAGCGCATGACCGCCTCGGCTCCGGTAAATTCCGATTTTAATACTTTTAGAATGACTGTTGCTCCGGTTGTAGCGTCGCTGCATCTGTAAACCGCTTTTATATTATTATCTGAAATGGTTTCCAGTATCTGATAGTTGTCGTTAACAATCATTCCTACTCCACCTTTAGCTCTGTTCTCCCGTGACTTCGATATCGGCGTCGAATTTAAACACGTACGCGGCAATCAGCCAAATAATCCAGCAATTCAGCCCAAAGAATAAATAACCGAAGTATCCGAGAAGCGGCATCTCGGAGAAAATATGAAACTTGTCCAGATAAGGCACGGAATATTTCCAATAATTCGGATTGGTAGGGGCATCGTCATGGAACCACTCACTGCCAAAGTTCCAGAACTCCCAGAAGAAGCCGTTGAATACGGTAGCCAGACCAACCAGCATGACCTTGGACCAGTCCCCGTTCTTAATCGGTGTAAAAGGCGTCCAATAGCCGGCAAGCGCCATTGCTGCAGACAGCATGGGAACAAGCGCGACCCATAGCACCCAGAACAGCAGGTATGGATAATAACCCATCCCAAATGCCAGGATCAGTCCGAGGATATAATAAATGATCAGGAAGACTCCGGATACCTTCAGTTTAGGGCCGTTATTATACCGGGTACGGAAAAAGCGGAAGGTCTTCAGGAGCAGATACCATTCGAAGATGGCCGGAAGAACAGTCGTATAGGATAAGGAGAACCAGAACACATTGCCGAAATTGGAGAACACTTCATTATTGGGATAATACCAGTTCTCGAGTACGAAGAAATTGAGATATTCGAAGGCAAACCAGCTGAAGCAGGAGACCACAGCCAGCAGCTGCATTACCTTGGGCTTGCGCGAGATAATCGAGGCCCCGTTATTTCTTTTATACACCAGTCCGTCCAGAATCAGAATGAATGACCACCAAAGCGGAACAAACGTGTAATACTCCAAGGAAACATGCAGCTTAAGCCGTGCCCACATCAGAAACCAGCTGACCGCGAGGACCGGCAGACTCCACCAGAACCAGACTGGAAAAGGTGTAGCTGCTCCCTTCTGCCGTGGGGCCTCCGGGGTTTTCTTGAAGCCAAACAGCCGGGGGAATACAAAAACCAGCGTAATGATCAGCGCAACAACACAGGCCAGGGAGAAATAAAGCAGGCTGAATCCGGGGTCCGCTTCCACCTTTTGGGCAGGAAAGTCGCCGTAGCCGGGGGGCAATCCGTGCCATTTCGCCAGACTCCCGAATAACGGAAGCAAGAAGATCAATCCAAAAGTAACGATCAGAAACAATGTTTTTTTCCATGTTTTCATTGTGCAATACCCCGCTTATGTATGTAGTTGAAAAGTCGAAATTTGTTGATATTCGCTACTATTCGATAACCCTCCAGATTATTCCTGCTGACGGCACACAAAAAGATGCCCCAACGTCCACATCCATGACGTATGGAGCATCCCGTGTGAGGTTTCTATACAATTACCCCTCCAGATCGAGCTTCATGCTTAGCGAACGTATCCCGCGCTCTTCTTCCTCTTCACCAACCGGCACAAAGCCTTGGGAAGCATAGAAACCAATTGAATTCGGGGATGAATTCACGGTAATTTGCCGGACCCCGTCTGCCTTCATCTTGTCAACCGCATGCTGCAGCAGGATTCGGCCGATCCCGGTTCCTTTGTACACATTCTTCACGAACAGCAGCGAGATGTGATTGTTGTTGCGCAGTTCTATAATTCCTGTAACTCCCTGATCGGAGGTGGTGATGAATATCTCGTGATCCTGCTGCATGCGCTTCCGGATGGCAGCAAGTTCAATATACCTGTAGAATTCAATAACCCCTTGCGCCGAATAGTTAACGGAAATATGTATATCAAACGCCTCGCGGATTAATGGAGTGATCAGCTTCTCCTCACCGGGCATCAACTGTCTGATTGCTATAGCTGTCATACGGCAAGTCTCCTTTATTCTTACTGGTTGCTGGGAAATTCGCCCAGTAATTAAGCAATAGAAAAGACAGTCCGCTTCTTCCTGCGGAAACTGCCCATCATACACCATTTCCTCCATGATCTAAGCGATAATTCAAATTGTTGTGCGGGTTAGCTGGCTTGCGGCTTAATGATCTGCTCCAGCACGGCAACGATCATCTCATGATCCTCTTCACCGGAAAGTCCGGACACAGATATGGTTCCGACTGCTCCGGCACCCCGGATCAGAAGCGGGAAGCACCCGCCTTCGGCTGCGTATTCCATCGGATCTACAAAAGCATTATCCTGAATTGTGGTATTCCATGATTTATACAGCACATTCATATAATAAGAGCTGTGTCCGAAATGATTCACTACGTTGATTTTGCGGGTGATCCAGCGGTCATTGCCGGGGCCGTTCTCATCCATTTTGGCGTGAAACAGCACGGTTCCGTTCTTCCGGATATCCACCGTAATCTGCTTGTCCATACTCTGCGCTCTTGCCAGAATTGCGCTGCCCACCTGGATGGCTGTCTGATTGCTGAACGCGCTGAACTGCAGCTCCTGTTCCTGCTTAAGTATCTGCTCCAATATTGGGGTGTAGTCTTCCATAATTAACACTTCCTTAGTCCGGTTATAGTTGTTGTAGTAGATGGATCTGCTGCAGTTAATCGGGTCATTTGAGATATTCAAGTTTGGTTAAGGGCAGACCCAGGAACAGCGCATAACGCTCAGCGGCCTGCTGCACTCCTTCTATTCCCTTGTGATCCAAGGGGGCGAAAGGGGTTATAAACAGCTCGACACCTTTTTTCTTAATCGTCCGCTTCCAGGTTCCGGCTACCCGCCCGTCAGCTACCACCGTCGCCAGGAAGATGCCGTTATTGCCCGGCACGATCAGCGGGAACGACTCCGGCTCCAGCACGGCACTCCGGTCTTTATAGCCGAGAATATATTCATCGAACCCGGCCAGCAGATGAACACCGGCAGGCTCAGCTGCCGTTACTGCCGCAGGATCAGGCCTCCAGTATTCGTTGCCGTCAATCACTTCCGGTTGCAGACTGCTCCGCACTGCCTCAAGACCTGCTCTTGCATCCGTTAACGTCAGCCCTGCCCACCAGGCAAAGTCCTGCACAGTTGCAGGCCCATGCGCTGTGAAATACAGCGAGGCCAGTTCATTCAATGATTCCTCAAAAGAAAGTTCACGCGAGTATTCCACCCATTCATCCAGCAGAACGAATGTCTGCTGCTTGCCGCTACGCGGACCAAAGCAGATCAGGCCGTTATACGCACTATGCCATAGAATGTGATAGCCGCGCTGGCCGGAGATGCTGATGCCCTGTTCCTCCAGCAGCTTCAGCAGCTCGGGACGCGGGAGCTGGCGTCCGCCCTTCAGTGCGTTATAGATGATCTTCCGGCAGCGCTCCAGGATCTTGTCGTCAAGTTCAAGCTGGGTCAGTCTGGCTGCCGCCTGACGCAGAATGCGCGGGGCACAGAGCTGAAGCATCCACTTCGCATTCTCCGGCGGCACGAAGTGAAGCGTCCCGCGCAGCGTCCAGGTCAGCAGCAGCTTCCTGTCCGCGATGGCCTGCTCAACCTCTATTAATCCTGCTGATGGTGTTCGCAGGCCTATAGCCCAGACGGCCTGCATATAATCCTGAGCCTGCATCGCACCGAACGCACGCACCACTTCTCCGGGCTGAAGGGATGGAGGCTGCTGAATCCGCTGATGCATCAGCCGCTGATCGGCAATACGCTTGCTCATCACAATCATTCTCCTCTGCTGTCCCTGGTACTTTCCTCCAGTATAGGTATCTGCCTATCTGCTGTCCATCTCCAATAAGTAAGCTGATGGTAGAGCGGCCGGCAATTTGCATCCGCAAGTATAACTCTTTTGCAGGTAAAAACTGTATTATGGCGAATTATACATTCTAAATAAACCTCACTGTAGACAACAATGTTGTACGTTTTACAACTTTGAATCACTGGTAGCCGGGTGTCGGGAAGATTGTTGTATGAAATACAAGAATAATCCTGCTAAGCCGCTTGGAGACGGTGAAATCCTGCTTTTTATACAACAATTTTGGATTTTGAACGATAGGATGAGGAAAATGTTGTACTATGTGCAGGATTCTATAAACAACCTCCTGATCTCTGCCACAGAAAGTCAATGAATCTAGGAGTTCCTGCGGCCTCAGCAGCCGCCCGGAAGTCCGGATATTTCGCTAGGTGAAGGTTAATAATCACGAAGACATACGGGGTGAATCGTTTGCAGCAATTTATGATTGGTCAATACGGAGGATTCGATTACAGCTAATTTCACAAGGATTTCAAAGCCGGATTCTATGGGATCGAGGCTTGTTCCTTCAAGTCAGAGGAAGATTGCCGGAATCTGATCGCGGAAGCGCAGCAACACCAGTTTCACACCGGTGTCCATTTCCCGCTGCGCGCCGATCATGCGCGGTTGCGGGACGCCTTGTTCCTCTCGCCGGATGGGCAGGAGCGCGCGGCTGCTTTTGAGCATATTCAAGAAGAGCTGGATTATATGGTCACCCTGCGTCCCGGATATGTATTGTTTCATTATCCGAAGCCGGTCATTCTGGATGACCGCGTGGACTGGCAGCAGTGGCGGTTCGGTGACCGCCGGGAGAACATCTATGAGAGTGAAACCTCTCTGGAAGAGCTGATCCGGCACAGTGAGTATCTGTTCGACTGGCTCAGCCGGAAAGGACGAGAGTATCATTTCCAGCCTATTTTGGAATTCGACGGACTGAACAGCTATGTCTATAATCAGGATTTTCTGGAACGTCTATTAGTGAGGTATCCTGATATTAAGCTGTGTCTGGATACAGCCCGGCTGTATCAGCAGGATAAGCTTGACCCCCATTTCGATGCCGTGGCGCTCCTGAGGAGATACACCAAATACGCAGCACTAATCCATCTGTCGACTGTTCAGGTCAAGGACAGCGTCCGGAACAGCCATTACCCGGCACTCCCGGAACTGAGTCCCGCAGACGGCTGGGCACCTATTGAAGACTATCTCCGCATCATCCGCGAGGAGAACAGCGGAGTGAAAATCATGTTCGAGCACCGCTCAGATCTCATCACAACAGAACAGCTGGAGTGCTGTTATGCATGGGTGGATGGCATTCTATCCGGGGCTGCTGAAGCTTCTGAAGCTTAATATTGCTTCAAAAGAGTCTGACTGCAAGTCCCTCCCGCTCCCTGTTCGCCCATTCTTCTTCCGTGGCGAAGGGCGGCCGGACAGGCCAGTGTTTCTCCAGATTGTATTTGTAGATACAATACGCGAGCGGTATGCAGGCCATCATAGAATCTCTGGCATGCGGATTGGCCTTCCCTGCCGCATCTAGTGTTCCAAGCGCAGCCTGCGCCGTGACCGTTATCGAGAATGTTTCATCCACCAGCGCTTTGAAGCGGAGGCCGATCTCCGCGGGCGCTGCCGGATCACTGCTTTTCAGCTGCAGGGTCTTCCAGCCATGACTCGGGTATACCTCATACAGCCGCGAAGCAAGATCCCGTACTTCATCGAAGGGGTACACAGATACGGCCTCCCGCAGATTATACAGCAGCTTCCGTCCGCCATACAGCATTCCGTGCATGGCAATCGGTGTCGAAGAGACCGGGCTTTTGGCCTGCAGCGCAATGTCAGTCACCCGCATATCCCGGCTGTTCCTGCCGCTGTGAATGACGCCAAACCGCTGCCTGAAAGACTCCCGGGTATCGTCATAGGCTCCCTCCAGGAAGCTGATCCATGACGAATGATATTGTTCCTGCAAGTAATAGTCCGGTATGGAAAATGGAAAGTCGAGGCCCCAGGGGGCCTGGCTTGAGCGGATATAATACGCCAGATCCAGCCTGTCCTCACAGCTGAACACCCGCTCTACCGTTAATCCCCCCGCCTCCAGGTTCCCTTCAGTCACGTAAATTTTGCCCTCCGGATTCTTCGCTCCGCTGAAATCACAGCCATATATTTTCACAGCATAGTCCTCCTGTAATTCTTGTCTCCACTTGTTTCCCTATCTTAGAGTCTGCCAAGTATATTTGTAAATAGACAGGCACATGATACAATATGACAGAACCGTGCCTGCCTTAATTTAACACTAGAGGAGTGACGCATGTGGCAATTGATATTTACTTGAATTTCAACGGAAATACCCGGGAAGCTGTTGAATATTATGCTGAAGTATTCGGGACCGAACCTCCGCATATTATGACTTTCGGCGAAGCTCCTCCCGATCCTTCCCACCCTCTGCCGGAAGAGGCCAAGCACCTGGTGATGCATGCCAATCTGAGAATTGCCGGCAGCACGGTAATGTTCTCGGATGTATTTCCCGGAATGCCTTTTGTGGAAGGCAATAATATTAACCTGACGCTGATGGATACGGATGAAGATAAGATCAAAGACTGGTTCCATAAGCTCAAGGAAGGCGGCAAGGTCAGCATGGAGCTGCAGGAGACGTTCTGGAGCAAATGTTACGGAAGCCTGAAGGACAAATTCGGCATCTATTGGCAGCTCAGCCACGATAACGGCCAGAACGGCTAACAATTCCAGCATTAACATATCTTTTATATACAAAAAAACCGGTAAGGATATGTTGAATCTTCCCCTTGGGAGGGCGGCATATCCTTTTATTATTTGCTCTTAGCCCTTTCCCTTACGAAGTTGTAACCCAATTGTTAATGCGCTTACATCATGTTATGTGTTTTAATTGAACTAACGTTTATGTACACATCCTACTGTAAAGGAGACTAACTTATGGAAATATCCTCTTTTTTGCTGCCCAAAGATCAGGTGGCGTATATCACTTCCTCGATCTCAATGCGGGAAGCGCTGGAGCAGCTGGAGAATCATTATTACTCAGCCATTCCGATTATTGACGAAGAAGGCAAATATGTTGGGACCTTGTCGGAGGGCGATCTGCTATGGAAACTGAAGAACACCGAGGGTCTTAGCTTTGAGAATATGACCGGGGTGACTGTAGGCACCATTCAGCGTCATGTGCATAACGAGAGTGTAGAGATTCACGCACAGATGGAGGATATGCTGACACTGGCCGCAGACCAGAATTTCGTCCCTGTGGTGGACGGCAGCGGGATCTTCCTCGGCATCATCCGCCGCAAGGATATCATCGAGTATTACACCCGGAATATTACCGATTAACCTCATAATGCCGCATTAAGTGATCCGTTTCATCCGCAGCAAAGGCAAAGGCAGGACTGTCCTCCGAAGGACGGCCCTGCCTTTGTTCAAGTCAGCAAGTCTATATAATCTCAAACACATGAGTCAGCCGGGTCAGCTCAAAAATCTTGCGGACATTGTCATTCATCCCCGTCAGCCTAATGGTGCCGCCAGTCTCTACACATTTCTTGTAGGAGCTGACAATCACGCCAAGTCCGGTGCTGTCAATGAAACGGCAGGTCCCGAAATCAAGCAGGAAGCTTGAATGGCCGCCAAGAATATAATTCCGTACTTCTTCTCTGAAATGTCCGGCTTCCTCAACCGAGAACAGCTCCGGCATCTCAATAACAATCTCGCTCAAGCTACTCACCCCTGATTATAAATTTCTCAACAAGAATCTCCAGTTCATTAGCCATGGCACTGATCTCTTGCGCGGAAGCCGCGAAATTATTGACCGTTGCCGCCTGCTCTTCCGTGGCACTGGATACATTCTCTGTATTCGCTGCCGCAAGCTCCGAGATTGTGCCCATGGAATCAATCAGCTTAATAATCTGATCGGAGGTTGCTACTTCATCTCTGGTAATATCCAGAATCTCCTGCACATTCTCTGTAATCCTCTCAACAGATTGAATGATATGCACGAACGCGCGGTCCGTCTCATTCACAATGCTTACGCCGCTCTCTACCGCCTCTGCAGCGCCTCTCATGGAATCTACAGCCTGGGTAATCCGCGTGACCATCTCACTGACCAGACCTGTAATCTCGCCGGCCTGGGTATGCGTCTCATCCGACAGCTTCCGTACTTCACCGGCCACTACACTGAAGCCGCGGCCATGCTCACCGGCACGCGCTGCTTCGATGGCAGCATTCAGGGCCAGCAGATTGGTCTGCTGGGCGATCTTGTTAATTGTTCCGATCATTGTGGATACCTTCTCTGACAACCCGCTGACCGTCAGCAATAGCTCTTCCGTCTCTTTGGTGCTGCTGTGAATCGTATCCATCGCCTGTACTGTACTGATAACTCTGGCTCTGCCTTCCTGCGCTGCCTGATTCGTGTTATCGGCATTACCGGAGGTAGCCGACGCTTTACTCTGCGCCAGCTGCACCAGACTGGATAGCTGCACAAGCACCTGGGAAGCATTGATTACCGACTGGTTGTTGTTCTCGGCTCCGGAAGCAATCTCCTGGGTACTGGAGCTGATCTCTTGAATCGATGCGCTGATCTCCTCTGAAGAGGCTGCCATTTCCTCGGACATGGAGGTTAAGGATACCGAGCCTGCTCTTACCTTCTCGATAATGGCCTCCTGCTTGTCAATCATGGTGTTGAATGATTCACTCAGCGTCTGCAGCTCATCTCCGGAGCGGATTGAGGTATGAACGGTCAGATCCCCGTCACCAGCCCGGCCCATGGCTCTCTCCAGCTTCTTGATCGGATTCACAATATTGCGGGTGGTAAAGAAATATGCGGCCAGCATAGCAACGACGATAAAGCCCAGAATAATGATTATCGTAGTATTACGGATTTCGTCCGCCGGAGCCATATAATCCTCTACATTGGCCGTTGTAGCTACTACCCAATTGCCTGCGGGCTGAAAGGAAACATATTTACGCACGCCTTCATAGGTGTAGAAGCCGTGTGCGGTTTCTCCGGCCTTCATCAGCCGGACCAGCTCATTCAGTTCAGCATTGCTGTTGCCGTCCAGATTCTCCTTCAGCACCTTGTCCTGCTCAGGATGCGAGACGATCAGGCCGGTGCGGTCAATCATATATCCGTATCCGTGCTCTCCAATCTTCACCCCGGTTACCGGGGAAGTGATATTCTCAAACAAGGCGGTACCGATTAACACGCCTGTAATCTGATCATTTACCCGCAGCGGTCTCGCGATCGCTACGATGTATTGGTTCGTCTCCCGCGACAGAATAACTTCACTGACGGCGTCTTTGCCTTGCAGCGCTTCCTGGAAGTATGCACGGTCCGACACATCAAGCCCGGGCGATTCGGAGCTGCTGGTAATCAGCGCCTTACCGTGTGTATCGGCGATGATCAGCGATTCCAATAGCTTGGCATTGTCTTTCTGCACACCGGATATGTAATTAAATGCTGTGTTTCTTAAGGATGCAGCAGAAGGATTCCCGGCGAAATCGGCCAGCGTGCTGTTCCTGCTGGCGATGCCCAGATCATTGCCTACCGCTTCCAGCTCGGCATCCACCGCTCCGGCTGTAGAATTAGTAGTCCCCCTTAATTCCTCTTCAATCGTCTTCTGCAAGGCTCCCGAAGCCAGCTGATAGGATACAGCCCCGGATATGCCCAGCGGTACGCTGATAATCAGAAATAACAGGATACTCATTTTGACTTTCAAACTTAATTTCACCGAATTCTCCCCTTTGTAATTCTATGAGGGACAGATACTCTTGCTGATGTACATCGTATTATGTATCATCTCTGCACTGTCCGAGAAACAGCGGATCAGGTATAATCCCCTTCCCCCTTCTTCCAGTAACTCATCGCTCCCGATAGCCTCCGGGAACACCAATCCGCTGTCCCCGGCCCCCGAATCCTCTATCTGCAGCTTAAGCAGCTGATCCATCAGCAGATAACGGATGGTAATCGGTTTGCTGCAATCGCTGAGGTTCCCGTGGTAATAAGCATTGGTTACCGCTTCGATCAGAATCAGGCGGATATCAAACGCATAGGCTTCTAAGTCAAGCTCCTGAATGATTCCGTCAATGATCATCTGATGACGCTCCAGACCGTGAAGCATCACTTCCTTATGAATAGCTCCCATGACTCACTCCTTATAAGTTCTGAAATCATCGTCCTGCGCATGTACACGCCATGAATCCGCCCTGCAGGCAGCACCCCGTCCGTTACTGGATGTTCAGGCCGAGCCAGGTGCAGTCATCCTGCAGCGCTGCTCCGGCAAATCTCTCGAGCAGATACCCGTACTCCCGCCCCAGCTCATCACTGTTAAACAGCAGCTCCATCCCGTCGCTATAAAAACAAAACCGGTCCCCGGATTCAAACGGGATGGTCTTCTCCTCAAATTCACTGCTCTCAAACATGCCGAGCGGTGCACCCTTAACGGTAATTCTCTGGCAGTCCCTGCCGCGGGGAACATAGAGAAACTCATTAATTCCGGCTCCGGCTGCCTTGAGCAGTCCTGTCCCGAAGTCGAGCAGGAAGCAGCAGCCCGCGATATAATCCTCACCCAGATGCTGCAGCGCTTTGTAATTCAGATCGCGCAGTACCTGTACGGGGTCCTGTGTACATGACAGGCTGTCCATGAACAGCACCCGTAGGGCCGAGATATTCAGCGCTGCAGTAATCCCCTTACCGGTCACATCACCGATAATGCCAATGACCTGTTCTTCGTTGACCTTATGGAAGATGAAGAAATCGCCGCTTAAGGTTCGGGCCGGGATGTAGAGCTTCTCCAGAACCGCCTTGCTGTCCAGCGGGAAGGACACCGCATGCCGGTGCTCCTGAAGCCGGACCGCCCGCTCCACTTCCCTTTTACTCTCGGTAATATCCCTGAACACCAGCTGCAGCGCCTTCGCTTCTTCATATATGACCGGCACCCCGGAAATTTCAAGATCAAAGCTACGGTTGTCCTGCCGCCTGATCAGCCGCTGTTCAATGCGGAAGCGTTCTTTCAGCAGACCTGTTGTCTTGAGCTTGTTATGCTCTGCACTCTGGAAGTACACCTCATTGAAGAAAT
This sequence comes from Paenibacillus sp. FSL R10-2771, assembly GCF_038000205.1. Lineage (NCBI taxonomy): Bacteria > Bacillati > Bacillota > Bacilli > Caryophanales > Paenibacillaceae > Paenibacillus > Paenibacillus sp. FSL R10-2771. Next base: position 2,364,476 of record NZ_JBBOBM010000001.1, on the reverse strand, counting down.
CCTCAATTCTTTTGCCGGTCAGCTCCTGCTTCTTGGCGCCGAACATCCGCTCTGTCTGCTTATTGGCGAACAGGATAGTGCCGCTGCTATAGACCAGAATAGCCTCGGGGCACAGCTCGACCAGATCTCTGTACCGTTCTTCACTTTCTCGAAGCCGCTGCTCGGAACGGACCCGTTCGCTGATGTCGTGAATTACGGTGTATACACAGTTTTTGCCCAGCATCGTCATCATGCCGGTATGAACCTCCACATCAATGGGCTCCCCGCTGGCCAGAACATGCCGGTCAATGAACACACGGTTCTTCTGGTCACCGCCCTCAGGCAGCGCCTTCTCTACAAATTCCTGAACCCCTGATTTCGGGTCAGCCGCCAGATCGCAGATCAGAAGCTGCCTGAATTGCCGGATGCTGTAGCCGTAGAACTCGCATGCTGCCCGGTTGGCATCAGCAATTCCGCCGTTCTCCGGGTCCACCAGCAATGTAATGAGATGATTATTCTCATAGATGCAGCCATAATGCTCCATGCACTGCGCCGGACTGGGGGAGCGATGCAGATTCTTACACGGTTTATCTGTTGCCATTTCACAAGCCTCTATTCTATTCAGCTTTAAAGTCTCCCCATTATATTCAATAAAATGGAGATAAGCCGTGAATTCCGACACAGTTAGACAGAAAAACCCGGCCTGCGGCATGAAAACATGACCACAGTCCGGGTTCTAACCTAACATCCTTCATTAAAATAGCAGGCATCAGCTGATTCTTACAGCTCTGTCAAAATAATGGTGCCCTGCGGAGTTACCGCCAGCGTATGCTCATATTGTGCCGACAATCCGCCGTCAAAGGTACGCGCTGTCCACCCGTCCGCATCAACCTTGGTCCGGTAGCTGCCGGTGTTCAGCATGGGTTCAATGGTGAACACCATACCTTCCTTGATGCGCGGGCCTTTGCCTGCCGGGCCATAGTGAGGCACATCAGGCTTTTCATGCATTTCAGAGCCGATGCCATGCCCGATGAAATCACGGACTACGGAGAAGCCGTTAGCTTCCGCGTATACCTGGATGGCATGAGCGACATCACCAATCCGGTTGCCGGCCACAGCCTGCTCAATGCCTTTGAACATAGCCTCTTTGGTGGTAGCCAGCAATTTGTCCGCCTGCTCGCTAATGGTGCCAATGCCATAGGACCAGGCTGAATCTGCCAGCCACCCGTTCAAGTTGACTACCATATCAATTGTTACAATATCTCCATCCTTCAGCTCCTCGTGCTTGGGGAAGCCGTGGCAGATGACATCATTCACAGATGCGCAGGTCGCATATGGATAACCATGATAGCCTTTTTGTTCAGGGGTAGCCCCCTGGGAGAGAATGAACTTCTCAGCAAACTGGTCAATCTCCCAGGTCGTAATTCCGGGCTTCAGCATCTGAGCGATTTGCCGGTGGCATTCGGCCAATATTTTGCCGGCCGCACGCATTTTTTCGATCTCTTCCATCGTTTTCATGATGATCATTAAATTCGCCTCTTCTGTACAGAAGCCACTACTCACAGCAATGGCTCTTGGTTATGATTTTGTAGTGCTACTCTATATTATGTAAGAAAACCGCCGGAAATCCAAATTCATTCTGTGAATTGTAGCAAATTCACTGCTTTCTCATAAAATAAAACAGTGCAGGGTTGTGTAGGGAGGGATTTCGGCAGCGCATGAACAAGAAAACGAAACACCGTATCAGAACCACCGGCAAAACCATTCGGCTGCATCCCAGATCCAGAAAGCTTATTGCTCATACGGTAATCCGGGCACTCAAAAATATAAATATAAATCAACAGAATGTATCCGCTAATCTTCCGCAGCCTGCCAAGGCTGTTGAGTTCAAAAAACTGCGGGTTCTACTCGTATCCGCCATGCCGGAAGAGGAGCTGTGGCAGACCGAACAGCTGATTGCCGACCAGTTCAGGCTGCTTACCAAAGAAGTTGTAGCCATTAAGGCATTCCAGAGCTTCTCTACAGCGCTGGTCCAGCTCAATCCGGATCTGCTGCTGGTCGTCGGAGGCGATACAGACTTCTCGGACAATGATCTGGAGGTGATCCGCAGAGCCACTCTCCAAAAGGCAATCTGGCTCACCGACAGCTCCGGCACGAGCAGCTCAACCGGGCGTCTGGCAGCTCTGTTTAACTATGTCTTTACGCAAAATATGTACCATATCCCATTTTATCAGCACTCCGGCAGCAGTTCTGTTATGTATCTGCCTTTTGCTGCAGACCGGAACCTGTTCAGTCCAAAATATGTGGATGAAGCCTGCCGCTGCGATGTGCTGTTGCTTGGCGACGCACTTCCAGCCGGTATAGCCTACCTTCACGAGCTCTCTCCGCTGCTCAGCGGCTGTAAGGTATATGCAGCCGGCAAAGGCTGGGAGGAATATCCCGGAATTACCCCAGTGTCTCCTGGTATAGAGCTGCAGGATTATTACAATGGCGCCGAGATTATTATCCACTGGGGGCAGCCGCCGCTTCGGGCTTTTCAAATCGCTTCCTGCGGGGCTGTCCAGCTGGCGGAGGATCATTCCAATCTGTATGCATATATGAATCCCGGTGAAGACATCATCACATTTCACACCGGCCAGGAATTGAATGAGAAGGTCAGCTACTACCGAAATCACCCGGAGTCCGCAAGGGCGTTAGCTACCCGTGCCTTATGGAGGAGCACCTACGATTACTCATTTATGCAAATGGCAGCGAAGCTGCTGCATACTGTTTTTAACAGCTAAACGGGGAGCCTGCAACAATAACCAGTGATTACCTGCAGCAGAATTGGGAGGTAGGTGGATTGAAGCTCATCGCTTTTTTATTGCCGCAATTTCATGTGATTCCCGAGAACAGCCTGTGGTGGGGGGAAGGCTTCACAGAATGGACCAACACCAGGAAAGCTGTTCCGCTCTACTCAGGACATCAGCAGCCCAAGGAACCGCTTGAACAGTATTATTATGACCTGACGGACGCTGCAGCGAGAAACTGGCAGGCAGAAGTAGCCAAAGCCTACGGTATCTATGGGTTCTGCTACTACCATTACTGGTTCAGAGGCAAGCCGCTTCTGGAGCAGCCCTTGAAGCAGATTATGAAATCCGGCGAGCCGGACTTTCCGTTCTGCCTCTCCTGGGCTAATGAATCCTGGACCCGCAAATGGGACGGCGGAGAGCATGAGGTGCTGATCCGCCAGGATTATGGAGATGAACAGGATTGGGAGAATCACTTTCATGAGCTGCTGGGCGCCTTTAGGGATAAGCGTTATATCCGCATCGGCAACAAACCGTTATTCATCATATACAGACCGGGAAATATTCCCCGCTGCGAAGAGATGCTGCATTTCTGGAATACACTCGCGTTGCAGAATGGCCTGGACGGCATTTATTTTGTCCGCACATTGGGCGGCTTCGAAATTCCGGGCCAGGGCGGCTTCGATGCCAATGTGGAATTCGAGCCGCATTACACCTTTGCCCACGGCAATACAGAACGTCTGTGGAATTACATGATTATCGACGGTCAGGAGCATCTCGTCTTCGACTATGACCAGGTCTGGCTGTCAATCCTAAGTCGGTCACCCCACCGGAACGGAGGTAAAATATTTCCGGGAGCCTACGTGAACTGGGATAACACCCCGCGGCTTGGCAAAAGGGGACAGAGCTGTATAGGGGCTTCGCCGCACAAGTTCGGATGGTATCTAGCGAAGCAGATCGAGAGAGCCAGAACCCTGTATCAGAGTGAATTCCTCTTCATTAATGCATGGAATGAATGGGCTGAAGGCGCGTTTCTGGAACCGGACCAGCAGCATCGCTTCCGCTATCTAGAAGAGGTCAAGAAAGCGCTGGAGCAGACGGGGAGCCTTCCTTCTATAAATTCCCGCAGCTAGGCAGCCTGCATTACACTACGCCAGATGAATAGCCAGGCTCGGTGTCCCGCTGCTGACATCGATAAAAACAACATAATCCAGACCATCTGTGCCCTTTAGCACCAGACCCGGCTGATTCGGCACTGGCAGGAAATAATGTCTGACCTGCTGGATTACTGCCACGCCTGCTGGTAAGGAGGGCTGGTTACTGGCTGACAGCCGGCCTACCGCCAGCACATTTCCGCCTGCATCGACATCTCCGCCGGTTGCCAGGCTGTTGACAATGGACTGGTTGCCGTTGATCTGCATATCTCCCGAAACTGTTTCATTGCCTACAATGTTTAAGGCTCCCATTATTGTTTGATTTCCATTGACCTGCAGGTCCTGCTGAATTGTCTGATTCCCTGTGACAAGTATGCTGTCGAAGGTTGGCAAGGCTATCATCCCTTTCAATTGGTGATACTATACTATATGTGATAATCAGTAGATGGGTATGGTACAACCATACATTTCATAGAAATAATAAAAGAACCTGTCCCTAAGTCATTAGGGAACAGGTTCTTTTATTATATGGAAAATTAGTCGTGGAAGTTAAGTCCCGAAGTAACGGCTTTGACATATCCGCTGCGGATCACAAAGTCTCCGAAATGCTCACCGGTACTGCGTTCTTTGGCATAACGGTGAATGATCGGACCGAGAGTGTCCAGAATCTCCTTCTCGTCAATGTTCTCCTTGTACAGCTTGTTCAGCCGGTCTCCGGTAAAGCCGGCACCCAGATACAGATTGTATCTGCCCGGGCCTTTGCCGATGAACGAAATCTCGCCAAGCGCAGGACGGGCGCAGCCATTCGGGCAACCGGTCATGCGGATGATGATCTCTTCATTACGCAGGCCGGCTTCATCAATGATGACTTCCAGCTTATCGAGCAGAAGCGGCAGATATCGCTCAGCCTCCGCCATCGCAAGACCGCAGGTCGGCAGCGCCACGCAGGACATAGCGCTTCTGCGCAGCGCGGAATGATGAGCTCCGTCGGTCAGCCCGTAATGCTTGGCAAGCTCGGCTACCTTGCGTTTCTTCGCATGGCTGACTCCGGCAATGATCAGATTCTGATTCGGCGTCAGGCGGAAATCCCCGCCGTGAATCTTGGCGATCTCCCGCAGGCCTGTCATCAGCGGATACCCCGGGACATCCTGAATCCGTCCGCTCTGGATATACAGCGTCAAATTCCATTTGCCGTCGAAGCCTTTCACCCAGCCGTAGCGGTCGCCGTTGTGGTCGAAATGATATTCACGTGCCGGCTCAAGCGTCCAGCCCAGCCGCTCATGCAGCTCGCCCGTGAACCAGTCCAGACCGTGGCGGTCGATCGTGTACTTGAAGCGGGCGTTCTTGCGGACCGAACGGTTGCCGTAGTCGCGCTGAATGGTGACGGTCTTCTCCGCCAGATCAATCATCTGCTCCGGACGGCAGAAGCCGATAATCCGTCCCAGTTGCGGATATGTGCTGGTATCACCATGCGTCATCCCCATACCGCCGCCGACCGAGACATTGAAGCCGGCCAGCTTCCCGTCTTCCAGAATGGCAATGAAGCCCAGGTCCTGGGAGAATACATCTACATCGTTGGAGGGCGGCACCGCCAGGCCGATCTTGAACTTGCGGGGCAGGTACACAGGCCCGTAAATCGGTTCAACGACCTTGCTGTCCACTACCTTCTCGCCATCCAGCCAGATTTCATGGTAAGCCGCGGTGCGCGGGGCTAAGTGGTCACTGATTTTTCTGGCCCACTCGTTTACCTCGGCATGAACCTCCGACTGATACGGATTGGGGCCGCTCATGACATTGCGGTTGACGTCACCGCAGGCTGCGAGCGTAGTCATCAGCGTATCATTAATTCCCTTGATCGTCTTTTTCAGATTCCACTTGAGTACACCGTGCATTTGAAAAGCCTGTCTTGTTGTAATTCGCAGTGTGCCGTTGCCGTATTTCTGGGCCAGATCGTCCATTACGAGCCATTGCGCCGGTGTCGCCACTCCGCCTGGCGCTACAACACGCAGCATGAACTGGTAAGCAGGCTCCAGCTTGGAGCGTTCACGCTCACTGCGCAAATCCCGGTCATCCTGCATATAACTGCCGTGGAATTTCAGCAGGCGGTTGTCATCCTCCGGCAGCCCTCCGGTGATCGGGTTGCTGAGGGTTTCGACAAGCGCACCCCGCAGATAATTGCTCTCCAGCTTAATATGTTCTACATCACTCGGGGGTCCGCCAATCGGCTTCACCGCTGGTTCATTGTTTGCCACTATTGATCCTCTCCTTCCGCATTGCCTCGCGCTCTTCAAGAATTGTATCGTAAGCCCAGCGGAGATCCCTCCACTGAATATCGTTTAATAGACATCACGCTGATAACGCTGCTCCTGCTGCAGAGTCTCCAGATAAGCGGCTGCCCCTTCCGGGCTCAGTCCGCCTTCCTGCTGGATTACTGTAACCAGCGCTGCGTGTACATCATGGGCCATATGCTTCTCGTCTCCGCATACATAGACATGTGCACCCTCCTGCAGCCAGGTGTACAGCTCCCGGCTCTTCTCCAGAATGCGGTGCTGTACGTAAACTTTCTCGTCCGTATCGCGTGAGAAGGCAACGTCCAGCCTGCTAAGCACACCGTCCTTCAGCATTCTCTGCCAATCCGTCTGGTAGAGGAAGTCTGTGACGAAATGCCGGTCGCCGTAGAACAGCCATGACTTGCCCTGTGCCCCCTGCTCTTCCCGTTCCTCCAGGAAGGAGCGGAACGGGGCGACTCCAGTGCCTGGTCCGATCATGATCACTGGCGTATCCGGATTTGCCGGAAGCTTGAAGTTCGGATTGCTCTGGATGTAGACCGGCAGTGTAGCTCCCGGCTCTGCACGTTCCGCACAATGTACGGAGCAGACCCCGTAGCGTTCACGTCCATGCGACTCATAGCGCACAGCCCGTACCGTGAAGTGCACTTCATCCGGGTTGGCATTGTAGCTGCTGGCAATGGAATACAATCTTGCCGGCAGCTTGCGCAGAATCGTCACGAAGCTGCGGGCCGGAACTTCCCACGGTGCGAAATCCTGAATCAAGTCCAGCAGATCACGCCCATGGATGTAATTCTTCAGCTCCTGCTGCCGGTCCGGGGACAGCAGCTCCTGCAGGGCAGGCGCAGAGTTCAGCTTGGCTGCCTGCTCCAGCAGCGGTTTCGTCAGTACGGTAATTTCATAATGCCGCAGCAATGCTTCATGCAGCGTGCCCTCTTCCCCCTTCTTGTTCAGGGGAACGGATTCACCCGCCTCCCAGCCCATGGCAGCAATGATCTCCTGCACAAGCTGCGGGTGGTTCTCCGGATAGACTCCGAGCGAATCACCCGGCTCAAACGTAATATTCGAACCGGCCAGCGACAGCTCGAGATGGCGGGTCTCACGGTCTGAGCCGCGTCCGTTCAGATTCAGATTCTCCAGCACCTCGGCATGGAACGGATGATTCCGTGAATATGCCGATTCCAGCGATTCTGCGCTCTCGGCTGCCAGTACAGCATCATCCGCGATCGCCGCAGCCTGCTGCGAACCGGAACCGCTTAGCGAGCGGATAACATGCCCGAACCATTCGGCCACAGGCTCATCATAATCGAGATCGCAGTCCGCACGCGGCGTTAAGCGCTGTGCGCCCAGCTCTTCCAGCTTCTGATCGAAATCTTTCCCGGTCTGGCAGAAGAATTCATAGGAAGTGTCGCCGAGTGCAAGTACCGAGTAACGCAGCTGCGGAAGCTGCGGGGCTCTTTTACTGTAGAGAAATTCATGGAAGGCGCGGGCATTATCCGGCGGTTCGCCTTCACCATGGGTGCTGACCAGCAGCAGCAGATTCTCAATCTTCTTCAGTCCATTCGGCTTGAAGCTGTTCATTGCGGCAACCGTAACCTTGAAGCCCTGCTCTTCCAGCTTGCGCGAGAGGCTCGCCGCCAGCCGCTGGCAGTTGCCGGTCTGGGAGCCGAACAATACGGTCACCTCACGGGATACCTCCGGCTGTGGTATTGTGGCTGTGGACATTAACACTCCTGCTGCCGCTTCAGCAGCAAGGGGGAGCACCGCCGGGCCTGCTTGACCGGTGTCTCCCAGCAGAGACAACGCGGATAAATAACCGCTTAACCATACCTGCTGCGAATGGGTCAGCGTCGGCAGCAGCCGGTTCAGAAGCTCAGCCTGGCTCTCATTAAAGGGACTGTTCGTAACTTGTAATTGCAACAATATCGACCTCTCCTTAACGTGCAATCTTCTATCCTCTTAACATCATGAATTCAGGCTAACACATTAATAAGAAACGATCAACGAAGCAGATAACAGGCATTTCATGGTCACAAAGCATAATAAAGGTAAAAAACACACAAAACCCGCCTAAATCATAGTAAAAAGCTCTGATTTAGGCGGGTTCATTACAAATAATGATAACTTGTATTAGATAAAATGATAAACCGGAATAGCCTTAGGACCGCTTTTCTTCCCCTGACCGGGCAGCTTTGTGTCCAAAGTGGTCGACCAGCAGGTAGACTGCAATCAGAATTGCCCCGGCATTAATCGCCAGATCCGCCAGATTGAGAATCCCCCCGCGGTTACCGAATACTAGAAAGTCCGTTACCTGATGGTAGATCACACGGTCAATCGCATTGCCGAGCGCTCCGCCGACCAGAAAACCGCTGGCTGCCTCAAGCAAAGGCCCGCGAATCTTGCCCTGCCGCCGGTAATAGAACACTGCCGCTACAAAAACAACAGCGATTATGGAGAAATACTTTCCGTAGCCCTGAAAGGAGCTGAAGGCTGCCCCGCTATTCTCATAATAGACGAACTGCAGGTGCGGACTCCAGAAGGGAATCCTCTCCCCAAGCTCCATATGAGTGCGGACCAGCCATTTGGCGGCTTGGTCAACCAGCACTACCAATATGGAAATCAGATAAAAAAGCATTTGCCGCCACCTCATCCCCCTGTGATATCATCAGAATGATTTCACTTCTCACCTTCTAGTCTATCACAGGTCGGAGCCGGGAATCATCCTGCCAGCTCCAGCGGACAGGCCGCTGTCCCGGCCAGAAGTTGCTTGTTACACGATATGGTGCATTGGTTAAACACTCTTAGATTCATTCATATCTGGAGGGTGGTAGCCAATGGAGTACGGATCGATATTGGTTAAGCTGATTGCCGGTTTTATCGGACTATGGGCAATGACCCGATTGCTGGGCAAGAAAGAGATTTCCGCCCTGACGCCTTTTGACTTCATTTCTGCAGTTATTCTAGGCGATCTGGTCGGTGACACGATTTACGAGAAGGATCATTCGGTACTGAAGCTGCTGTTTGCGCTAGCCGTCTGGACGGTACTGTCCATCACCTTCGAGAAGATTACCCAACATGTCAGCAAGCTGCGCAAGCCGCTGGAGGGGGAGCCGGAGATTCTCATCCGGGATGGTGCCATTGATCTCCATAAGCTGCGCAAGAACAATCTGGACTTCGAGCAGCTCCGGATGATGCTGCGGGCGAAGGACACCTTTTCTATCAATGAGGTCGCTTATGCGATCTATGAAACGAACGGCTCGCTCAGCATTCTGAAGAAGCCGCAATATGAACCGGTAACCCGGGAAGATCTGGATATTGACGCGAAGGGAGTTTGTCTTCCGCAATGCCTCGTTGAATCCGGCAGCATTCAGCGTCCGGCGCTTGAGAGTCTCGGGAAACACGAAAGCTGGCTGCTGCAGGAGCTGCGGAAGAAGGGTTATCCTGAGCTTACGTCAGTGGCTTATGCCGAACTGAATGAAGAAGGGGAGCTGTGCGTCATCGAAGCCGCCACGCATCAGGCAAAACCCGGTGAATTCTGAACAGCTTCTTAGACCCAAACAGTGAAAAGACTTTAACAAAAAAGGGCCGGACTACCTCCCAAAGGATAGTCCGGCCCTTTTTACTTTAATAACTTGAATTTGTATTGAATTATGGCAATTACAATCTTACCAGGCATAAGCTTCCGGTGCCGGCTTGCCCGGTCCGGGGAAAATCTCGTCCAGCTTCTTCAGCACAGCTTCTTCCAGTACTATCTCCGTAACACGCAGCGAATCCTCGAACTGCTCTATCGTACGCGGCCCGATAATCGGCGCTGTTACAGCCGGATTGGCGAGTACCCAGGCCAGAGCAACCTGATCCTCATGCTCGCCAAGCTCCTTGCAGAGCGCGGAGAATTGCTCCAGCTGGCTGCGGTGCTGCTCCAGCTTGGCCGAGCGGGCGCTGCGCACACCCGTCTTGGACAAGGCGTTGCGGCCGAGCAAGCCTCCGGCCAGCGGACTCCATGGAATGACGCCCAGCCCCAGCTCCTTGGATGCCGGCAGCACTTCAAGCTCCGGTGTCCGTTCCAGCAGGTTATACAAATGCTGCTCGGACACAAGGCCGAGGAAATGGCGTTCTTTGGCCTTAGCCTGCGCAGCGGCGATATGCCAGCCGGCGAAATTGCTGGAGCCGATATAATCAGCTTTGCCCTGGGAGACAAGAATTTCAAATGCGCCCCACAGCTCTTCCCAGGATACATTCCGGTCAATATGATGCATCTGGTAAAGCTCAATATGATCCGTCTGCAGACGTTTCAATGAGCCTTCGAAATGCCGTCTGATCTTATAAGCGGACAAGCCGGAGCCGGAATTGGGTCCGTCCTGCTCGTCGAACATGTCATTGTACACCTTGGTGGCCAGCACAACCTTCTCGCGCCGTCCGTCCCCCTGCTGAAACCAGCGGCCGATAATTTCCTCGGTCCAGCCGCGGCGGTCCTGGCCGCCGTACACATTGGCCGTATCGAAGAAATTGATTCCCGCATCCAATGCGGCATCCATAATCCTGAACGCTTCCTTCTCCTCGGTTTCCGGCCCGAAATTCATCGTGCCCAGACATAATTGACTGACCTTCAAACCGGATTTACCCAAATAGCTGTACTTCATCGCATTTCCTCCCATTCATTTCGGTTAGGTTGTCTGCATCGGGTCTAATATAATCCATAGAGTAGGCTCTAAGGCAAGCTTTTTGTTGAACAAACTTCAAAATGCAGTATGACTGGGCCGGACAAAAAATAAGCCCTCCGCGAAGAAGGACTTGTTCAATGAATATATATAATCAGCTTAAGATTGCATTCACTCTATATAACTATGTTCTCTATTATACGCCTACTGCTCAGTTCCCCCGCTGTCCGGGAAAAGAACCTCACCCGTCTTCAGTTCGATTTGCACAATATCCTGCAAGGTATTCGACAGCTCGCCCGGCGGATACGGTTTGGTCAGATATTTCTGCACTTTATCCATCATGCTCTTATCTTCCTTATCCAGCGCCGAGGAGATGACAATCGGCACATTCTCCGTGCGGGGATCATTCTTCAGCATACGGATCAGATCCCAGCCGTCCAGCTCTTCGCCGAGCATCAGATCCACGACGATAGCTACAAAAGGCGTCTTCACCGCCTGATCAAATGCCTTTTGCGGATGATAGTGGTGAGTCACTCTGAAGCCTTTGCCCTTAAGCTCCTCAGAGAGCAGCAGGGACAGGCTGTAATCGTCCTCGACGATCATCACATTCGGCTTCTGCTCCTTGTCGGCACTCCATTTATGCGGCTCCTCTTCATGACGGCTGCTCTCCGCATGGAGGACCGGCAGGCTGAACCACACCGTGGTGCCTTCCCCTTCAACCGAATCAATTCCGATCATACCCTTCTGCTTCTCAATGATCTCCTTGCAGATCGCAAGTCCGAGACCCGTTCCGCCAATCCGCTTGGATGCACTGTTATCCACCCGGCGGAATTTCTGGAACAGCTGTCCGATCTGATTCTTCGGAATCCCGAGTCCATGGTCCTGAATCCGGACCATAACCGAATCCCGCTCATTATGCAGCGTTACCTTAATCTCATTGCTGCCTGGAGAGAACTTGATGGCGTTGCTCAGCAGGTTGGTCAGCACCTGGATAATCTTGTCTTTATCCACCTCGACCTCGGCGTTCAGCGCCTCATCCTCCAGAAGGATATGGTGGGTACCGCTAAGCTTGTACTGGTCAATTACACTTAGAACGGTCTCGCTGAGATTGACCGGCTCTGCATTGTACAGCTGTGTGCCGGATTCCATGCGCTGCAGGTCAAGGAAATCATTGATCAGCTCGGTCAGACGTTTGGCTTCCTTATGAATCGTTTCCAGATATTTCAGCTGCTTCTCCGGCTTCATTGTCTTGGATAACAGCAGCTCGGTGAAGCCCAGAACACTGGACAGCGGTGTCCGCAGCTCATGGCTGACGGTACTGACCAGCTCCGACTTCATCAGATCCAGCTCGTATTCACGGGTGATATCCCGGTGTACAAACAGAGTTCCCACCCGCGCTTCGCGGCGGAACACGGGAATCGCATAGACGTCGACATGCTTCATCGCTTCCTTGCCCAGGGAATACTTCATCGTGCTGGAATCCACGGAGTGCAAGGACATCGCTTTCTGATAGAACTGCCCCATCTCTTCCGATTCATTAACGCGCTCTATGAAGTGGTCCATCCAGCGCTCTTTGGGAATCAGCATCCCCTCGGTCCATTCATCATAGTCGAACAATTGGCTGAGAGCCTTGTTGATGTGCTGGATGACGCCTTCCGTGTTGACGAACTGGATGCCTTCATTGACATTGTTGACAATATCCCGGTTCAGCTTGCGGCCATTCTCGATTTCCTCATACATGAACAAACGCTCGATGGCCAGCGCCACCCGGTTCATCATCCCTTGAATTTCGCTGATTTCCTCTTCGGTGAAGGAATGCCCGATTCGTGTACCGCAGAAGATCGCCAGGATCTCATCCTCGGCATTGACTACAGTTGTATAGAAATCATAGCAGTAAACTTCTTTGGCGGAGATCCCCTGCTCTCTCGGGACTCCGGTCCGTTTCACAATATAGGACTTCTCCGTGCTCATCCGGTATAACATATCTTTGTTGTTTGCATCAATATAGCGCTCCACATTCTCCTGCGGAACCCCTTTGACCACCGATATCTTATCTTTGACCAGCAGGAAAAGACTGCTGTCGAACGAGTACAGCCGGTTCATGAACCTGCTGAATTTCTCGGCAAATTCCTGCTTGTCCAGCGTGTAGGTAATTTCATGATTGAGCTGGTTGTTAAGCTCCAGCATGATGGTGGTCTGCTCCGTGCTTTTCAGCGTCTCGGCCAGCTCCTGCTGGACACTCTTCATGGAGGTAATGTTGTTGGCAATCAGAATGTACTGGTAAATCTGACCCTCATCATTCAGATACGGCATGACCGTCAGCTGGAGCCAGACAGCAGAACCATCTTTTGCCACAATCTGCGACTCATCGCTCCATACACCGCCAGTCGACAGCTTGCGTATAATCTGCTCCATCGAAGTATCCGAAATATTATGCAGCTCAAACAAACGGAAGGTGTATCCGACAATCTCGGCGTTCTTGTAGCCGGTGTAGACGCTAATGTTATCATTGGCATACGTGAATACGCCCTTGCTGGACAGAATGGCTACGGCGGAGGTCTGGTTCAGCGCCTTCATCATACTTTCGATTTCGCTGAGTGAACGCTCCAGCTTGAACTGCTGATCCTGCAGCTCATCCTGCTGGGCATGCAGCTCTTCATTCTGCATCATCAGCTCTTCTTCTTTATCCTGGATACTCCGGGCCATATTAAGGAAGGCCTCATAAAGGCGGCCGATCTCATCCTGCTTATGCAGCTTACCGAGCAGAACAGCCTCGCCTGCCGCCAGCGAATTCGTTGCTTCTTCCAGCTTAACAATCGGATCAAGCACCACTCTAAGCATCCGCCAGATCATCAGGGTGAAGAATAACAGCAGTACAGCGCTGAGCCCGAAGGCGATAAATGTGAAGGTATCCGCCTGCCTGATGGACTGAGAAGCCATGGCGTTCAGCTTGCTGTCCGAGCTTGTTTTGAACTCTTGGGTATAGGCCAGAAATTCATTCAGAGCCTGGGTGCTGCCGCCTTGAGAGAGATTGCGGATACCGGTATAATCATCGTTCTCCACCAGCCGGATCGCTTCAGGAAGGGTCTTGGTTTTGTACTGCTCATAGAATAACTTCAGATCATCCCGGTATTGAGCTTCTTCAGGCGACAGATTCAGAGCCGAATATTGCTCCAGAATTCCGTCAAGGCCCGTGAGTGCAGCATTCAGCAGCTTAAGCTCACCGTCGCTTTTGAGGGCAACATAACCTCTGGCCCGGAAAAAGACATCATTCAGCGTCGCCGCCAGCTCATTGATGGTCTCAGTCTTATGCTGCAATACACCGCGGTCATGCTTCAGCTTGTCCTGCTGGTTATTGATGTAGAAGAACAGGCCGATACCAGATAACATAATTGCAATAAACAGGATAAAGATAATCCGGAAATACTTGGTTTTGATGCTCACATCCGCAAGCTTATGGTTTCTCACTAAGAATGCCCTCCACGATCTGCAGCAGCTCCATCGGGCTGAACGGTTTAGGCATGAAATAACGCGCTCCGGCTTCCCTCGCCCGGTTACGGTCCATTTCCTGTGCTTTGGCTGTCAGCATCATAATAGGGGTCTTGTTCTTCAGCTCTTCATTCAGCTCACCGAGCACTTCAATTCCGGTCATTTCCGGCATCATATAGTCCAGAATCACGAGATCATAGGGGTCTGAAGTAAGCCGCGTTAGCGCCTCAACCCCATTCTCGGCGGTATGAATCTCTACGTCCTCCAGATCCTCCAGCGTATCTTCAATCAGCATGCGCAGTACATCTTCGTCGTCCACAATCAGTATTTTTTGCATAAACACTCACTCTCACTTTCAGTTCATCCACGGCTGGATACATTGCTATTAGAACAAGAATCTGTGGGCCAGGCGCTCAATCCGGGACAGCAGCTCCGGCACATGAAACGGCTTAATCACATAATCGTCCGCCCCCAGCTGCAGGGCATGGATAATATCGCGCTGATTATTGCGGCCTGTCAGCATAATCACCAGGATGTTCACTTCAGGATAGCCGCTGCGGATCTTCTCCAGAACCTCAAGCCCGTCGAGGCCGGGCATCACCCCGTCCAGCAGAATAATGTACTTCTCCTCCGGAACATACCAGTCCGATTTCAGAAAAAGCTCGCCGTCGGCATAACTGTTCACTTTCATTCCGGCGATATTCCCCGGCTCCCAGGAGGCGAAATTGCCGGTAATAATTCTGCGGATCAGCGGATCATCATCAACAATAATTACATTGAGTACTGTTTCCCTCTGGCCCGTTAACATTCCCTCGCTGTACAAGGTTGTCTGGTTTCGTCCGCTATACTTGCTGGAATACAAAGCCTGGTCTGCCTCGTCAATTAGTTTATCGGTATCCTGCTGCCGTTCGCTTATCTCTGTAATGCCGCAGGAGAAGGTAACATGGAAGTTTTCCCGTTTGGCACAGAATTCCCTGGAAGCGAATTTCTCCTGAATCCGTTCAATGACAAGCAGCGCTGAGTCCGCAGAGGTATTTGGCATGAACAGGGCGAATTCCTCTCCCCCGTAGCGGCACAGTGTATCTTCCGTACGAATTGAATCTCTGACCAGCTCCGAAAAAGTCTGCAGGACCTCGTCCCCCACAAGATGACCATACGTATCGTTGACATGCTTAAAGTAATCCAGATCCAGCAGCGCGAGCGAGAACGTCCGGCCCGTCCGTCTGAAGTCAGATGAGAGCATCTTCAGGGTCTGATTGAAATATTTCCGGTTAAAAGCACCCGTCAGCTCATCTACAATGATGGACTCCTGCCATTCTTTTTTCAGTTCAAACCGGTTCTTGATCAGCACCAGGAACAGGTCGATATCCACCGGCTTCCGGATGTAATCCATCACACCGAGCGAATAGGCATATTTCTGGACTTCCTTGGAGTGTTCACCGCTGATGATAATGATCGGAATCCGCTCTTTTTTGGCTTTGCCGATAATCTGGTTGAGCACATCAATCCCGCTGCGGTCCGGCAGCAGAATATCCAGCAGAATTAAATCCGGCTTGGTCTCATAAAAAATCTTAAGTCCGCGTTCAGCGGACAGGGCAATGCTTACATAGTATGACTGCTTCTCCAGCGACTCGCGCAAAAAAGCCACCAGCTCCACATCATCGTCAATGACCAGAATTTCGTACTGCTGGTGGGTGCTGCCATGGGACAAAGCAATTCCCGGAATCTGGGGAGGCACTGCACCTGTAATTTCAGGCTCATCAAACAGCTCCAGCAGCGGATATAAATAATCCCCCCACTCGGCTTCCGTCCAGCTTCTATGGTTATCATCCGAGAAATAGAGCAGAGAATTGCCGGAGAACGCCTCCACCGCGTCAAGGCCCACTGTCCCGGAAGTGCCTTTTAAATTATGCAGAAAGCGATAGATATCCCTTTCCTCAACTGCCGGCTGCTGCGACCACTTCTGCAAGGTTTGTCTGGTTCGCTGTTCAACCAGCTCTTTATATTTTCTCGTTGTCATAATAGCTCCTTCAGTTCGTTCCTTCATATCAATAGTTCATTCAAACCTTCAATTAATCATATTTTTAAGGCGGTGTCAATTTTAATCTGTTTTTGTCGAATTGCAAGCTCAAATCTCTGATCAGCCCTACAAAAAAGCTTTGGTTGATAACCTTCTATTCATTTGACATAATAATTGAAACCGTTCATTCCGTTAAAGCGGCAGCGGGCGGAGAAAACAGAGTAATCTATAATAGGAGGCTTTCAATTGAAGGGGATTATTACGGTACTGGGAAAAGACAAAGTCGGAATTATTGCCAAAGTATGTACATACCTCGCAGAACACAATCTGAATATTCTGGATATTTCCCAGACGATTGTGCAGGACTATTTCAATATGATGATGATTGTGGACATTTCCGCACCCTCTAAGTCCTTCGAGGAAATCGCACGGGATCTGCAGCATGTCGGTGAGGACATCGGTGTGGAAATCAAGCTTCAGCATGAAGATATCTTCAATATTATGCACCGGATCTAGCCGGGCGGCAAAGAGAGGAACAACCATACTATGATCTCAATTGGAGAAGTACAGGAAACCAATAAAATGATCCGGGAAATGAACCTGGACGTGCGTACGATTACCATGGGCATCAGTCTGATGGACTGCGCGCATACGGATATGAAGATCTTTAACCGCAATGTGTATGACAAAATTACCCGTTCCGCCGAAAAGCTCGTGAAGACGGGTGAAGATCTGGAGCGTCAATTCGGCGTGCCGATTGTGAACAAGCGTATTTCCGTAACTCCGATCTCAATTGCTGCCGGCGCCGTACATACCGATACTTATGTTCCTGTAGCACAGATTCTCGACAAGGCGGCCAAGGAGGTTGGCGTCAACTTTATCGGCGGTTACTCCGCACTGGTTCAGAAAGGCTGTACCAAAGGCGACCGGATTCTGATCGACAGCATCCCGGAAGCGCTGGCAGTGACGGAACGTGTCTGCTCCTCCGTGAATGTCGGCTCCTCGCGCAGCGGCATCAACATGGACGCCGTGAAGCTGATGGGCGATATTATCATCCAGACTGCACAGCGCACGAAAGACCGCGATTCCATCGGCTGCGCCAAGCTGGTCGTCTTCTGTAACGCCGTTGAGGATAACCCGTTCATGGCCGGAGCCTTCCACGGTGTCGGCGAACGGGAATGTGTCATTAATGTAGGCGTCAGCGGTCCCGGCGTAATCAAGCGGGCGCTGGAAGAGGTGAAGGGACAGGACTTCGAGACGCTGTGCGAGACCATTAAGCGTACCGCCTTCAAGGTTACCCGCGTCGGGCAGCTCGTTGCCCAGGAAGCCTCCAAACGGCTGAATGTGCCCTTCGGCATCATCGATCTGTCGCTGGCTCCTACACCTGAAATCGGCGACTCCATCGCCGAGATCTTTCAGGTCATGGGTCTTGAAGAAGCTGGAGCTCCCGGCACCACGGCTGCGCTGGCCATTCTTAACGACAATGTCAAAAAAGGCGGGGTCATGGCCTCCTCCTATGTCGGCGGCTTAAGCGGCGCGTTCATCCCGGTCAGTGAAGACCACGGCATGATCCAGGCTGTTCAGCGCGGTGCACTGACGCTGGAGAAGCTCGAAGCAATGACTTGCGTGTGCTCCGTCGGCCTCGACATGATTGCCATTCCGGGCAGCACCAGCAAGGAGACCATCTCGGGTATCATCGCCGATGAAGCGGCGATCGGCATGGTCAATAACAAGACAACCGCGGTCCGCGTCATTCCGGTTATCGGCAAGGAAGTCGGCGAAATGGTTGAGTTCGGCGGCCTGCTGGGTTATGCACCGGTCATGGCGGTCAACCCGTTCAATTGTGCAGGCTTCGTTAACCGCGGCGGACGTATTCCGGCGCCGATCCACAGCTTCAAGAACTAGTACACCCTAATAGAGACAGGACGGCTGATTGAGCACCGCCCTTAAGAACTTAAGAACATAAAGACCCGTTACCTCTCCCGGCAGGGATGGATAACGGGTCTTTATGTTCTGCCCCCGGATTAACTCCGCGGCGTCTCCGGATGAACTGTAATACGGCTCATTTTGGCCGGGTCCATCATTAGGTAGATGTTCTGGATCTGCTCGCCGCTCCGGTCCGGAATCAGACAGATCACTCCTTTGATCTCCCCCTGATGGGTGAAGATCAGGCCTGGCTCGCCATTGACTATTCCATAATGCTGTTCCCATTCCCGCAGATAATGCATCACCCTGCGTGAGGTCAGAAGCGCCAGCACGCCTTTGCGGCCGGTCATCGGCCGGAGAATCGTATGCACTTCCTGTCCGCCGCCGTCAGCAACCAGCACAGGATGTTCCCCCAGCAGCTTCAGCATGCCGCCGACATCATAAGAGGTGAATGCGGCAGTGAAGCTCCGCAGCAGATTCTCTTTGACAGCTCCGTAACCGGGAGAAGGGGAAGGCGATGTAGCCGCACGCTCCGCCTGCAGTGTGCGCTTCGCCCGGCTGAAGATCTGCCGGCAGTTGCTCTCCGTCTTGCCCACCATCCCGGCAATTTCCTCGTAGTCGTACTGGAATGCCTCACGCAGCACAAATACGGCCCGCTCCGTTGGCGCCAGACGTTCCAGCAGCACCAGAAAAGCATACGATAGGCTATCCTTCCGCTCCGCCTCCGCTTCCGGACCATCATACCCTGTGCAGACCGGCTCCGGCAGCCACTCTCCGATATAGGTCTCTCTCCGGCTCCGCGCAGAATTCAGCATATTCAGGCAGCGGTTGGTTACGCCCTTGGCCACATAGGCTTTGATATTCTGGATACCGCTCCGGTCCCGGCGCTGGAGCTCAGCAAACGTATCCTGAACAGCATCCTCCGCATCCGCAACCACACCTAACATCCGGTAGGCAATGGAGAATGCATAACCTTTATAATTCTGATACAGCTCCTCCATACCTAAACTCTCTGCAGACGGACTCTCAGCCTCTAAGCCTTCTTTATCCCGGACCTCCACGCGCTGCCCCTCCTTCACCCTTACGGCTATCCTAACTCAAGCTCAGCTGAAACATCCGGGGAACATTCCCGTGGTAATGGCAATCCGGTTCCAGCTATTGATCGTATTGATCGCCATAATCCAGTCTACCATTTCCTCTTCGCTGAAATGCTCCAGCACCTTGTGATACAGCTCCTGCGGAACACCTGCCTGGCTGATCAGGGTTACATGCTCGGCGAATTCCAGCAGCACCCGTTCTTTATCAGTGAATATCGGCGCTTCACGCCAGACACTCAGCAGCAGAATATGATCGGCATAGTTGCCCAGCTTCATCAGATCCTTGGCATGCATATCCAGACAGAACGCACAGCCGTTAATTTGGGAGACCCGTATTTTGACCAGTTCATACAGTACTTTATCCTTGCTGCGGCTTCCTGCATGCTGCTCCAGTGTCATCATTGCCCGGAAAGCCGGCGCGTTAACCTCACGATAATTCATTCTCAGACTCATGTCCAATCGCCTCCATTAATGTTCTACATTACTGTAGACAAGACGGGGCTGTGGTTTGTGACAGATATCTAAATGTTATTTTGGATTACACCCGGTCAAGTTCAATCAAAATAGCATTAATGTTGTACATATTGCAACTTAGACACATAGAAATCTGTGTGTTTGGTAGGATTGTTGCAGAAAATACAGGAATTTTCGCACTAAGCAGCTTGGAAGATGAAAATTGCTGCCATTTGTACAACAATTATGGATTATGGCCGAGATTATGAGGGAAATGTTGTATTTTGTGCAGGATTCTAAAAAGGAGTAGTCAGCTTCACGCGTTCAACCTCTTAGCCCTGCGGGACGAGAACAGCCGCCAGCCGGTCAGCAGCGCCGATAACAGACAGATGGAAGACGAAGTCATGAAGACAACATGCATCCCCGAGAGGAAAATGTCCGGTCGTCCTTCGATCAGTCCGGTCACCCGGTAGCCTGCCCTGCTGCTCATCACGTTGAACAGGATGGACGTAGCAACAGTGATTCCCACGACCATCCCTACATTGCGGACCAGCGAATTCACACTGCCTGCGGAGCCAAGCTGGGTACGCGGCACGGTCGACATCACAAGTGAATTGTTCGGCGAGCCGAACAAACCGCTGCCGATTCCGAGCATGGCAATCCATACGCCGACCAGCAGAACCGGACTGCCTTCATGCAGCCGGGCCAGCCCGAACTGGGCAATGACCATAACAATCAGCCCGGCAAAGGTCAGCAGCTCTGAACCAATCTTATCGGACAACGCCCCGCTAAGCGGCGCGACAATGACCATCGAGATCGGAAAGAGCATCAGCAGGAAGCCTGCACTGAAGGGTGACATATTCAGCATATTCTGTGCATAGAACGGCGCAATAATGTTGAAGCAGAAGTTGGAGACAAATACCAGAAAAGCACAGAAAATACTCAGTGAGAACAGCGGATTCTTAAACAGCGACAGCTGGAGCAGCGGCTGCTTGCGGCGCAGCTCCACCATCACAAAAGCAATAAAGGTTATAGCAGCCGCGATCAGGGAGGCCAGAATCCGGTTATCCCTGTATCCAAGCTGCTGGCCAAGCAGCAGACCGGCGAATAAAGTAACAATAAAGACAGCAAATAGCATGCTGCCGGGAAGATCGATTCTGGACTTCACCCGGACGAGATCCTTCGGCAGCACCTTCCAGCCGAGCACAATCGCAATCAGTCCAATCGGAACATTTACCCAGAAAATATATTCCCAGCCCATAGTGGATACAATGATCCCCCCGAGACTTGGCCCGGCTATACTGCCCAGTGATACGAAGGTTCCGATCAGTCCCAATGCCTTGCCCCGTTCGGTGGACGGGAAAATATCCGTAACAATCCCCTGGCTGTTCGCCATAGTCATCGAAGCGCCGACCGCCTGAACCACGCGCGCCGCAATCAGCAGCGGCAGACTGTGGCTTAGACCGCAGAGCAGGGAGCCGGCGGTGAATATAATCATGCCTAATTTAAAAATCCTGATCTTCCCGGCAATATCGCCCAGCTTCCCGAAGAACAGGATGACAGTGCAGATGGCCATCAAATATCCGGTAGTCACCCATTCTACTTGAGCAACCGGCAGCTGCAGCTCCTTCACCAGCACCGGCAGCGCAATATTCACAATACTTCCGTCCAGTGTTGACATAAATGTAAATAAATTCAGGACGATCAGAATAATCCAGCGTTTCCTCTGAATCACTGCATCCTCCTGGTATGTAGCACCTATACTGCTCATCTGCAAACACCCTCTTGCGTCATATTTCAAAACTAGTTGCATGCGCAACAAAACAGCCAATCCCAGTGTACTGCAAATTAGTTGCGCACGCAACCATATTGTTGTAGTATTTGAGGCAGACGATATTCCAGGTTATCCGGAAGACGTCATTATCCCCTGAAGAGGTGTCCGCCTGTGACTTCAAACAAAGAACCGATCGGCAAGCTGATCTCCCATCTGCACCGCCAGAATCAAAAAATCCTGGCCAAAGAGCTGTTGCCCTATGGTATCGGCAGCGGAGGGCAGCATAGCTTTCTTAAGCTGATTCTGAGCCACCCGGGGATCACACAGGATCAGATGACCAGTGAAATAAAATGTGATAAAGCCACCACCGCCCGCTCCGTGAAACATCTGGAGGCCTCGGGATATATCGAACGCCGGACCGATCCCAGGGACCGCCGCTCCTCCCTGCTCTACCCGACGGCCAAAGCGCTCGAATTCGCCCCGGTATTCCAGTCACTGTTAAATGATTTCAACCGCAAGCTGTCTGCGGATTTAACCGGGGAAGAAATCGACACTCTGATTACTTTGCTCCATAAGGTCACGCGGAATTCAGAGCTGCTGAACGGGCAGAATTGACAGCAGCTTCTCCAGCGGCTGTGCAAGTTATCCAGCTCAGGGTAAATAGGATGTTATTATCCGTAAAACACAGCAGAGCAGCGGCTCTCCCGTCTTCCAGGGAGCCGCTGCTCTGCTGTTCGCTTATATTATAGTCTGCTTATAATCCCTACAGCAGATATATACCGTCCAGAATATAATCCCAGCTCTCCGCATCCCCCGCACGGTTCGGAATTCCCAGAGACGCAATACCGGGCAGCGGCCAGTCACGGTCGAGCACGGACTCCAGTCCATCGGCACCGTTTACAATCAGAATATGGAAATCCCCGCCGGTTAAGGTGCGCAGCACTGTCTGAAGCTCACAGGCTTCCTCATACGTGCTCCCCCAGCGGATAAACAGCGCCTTCCGGCTCATCAGCAGGGTGTCCAGCAGGCGCTGGGAACGCATATTAATTTTTTGCTTGAAATCCGGGTAGACGTGGCTCCACTCCAGCCCCTCCAGCACCGGAAAGTCATGCACTGAAATTACATTATAATGAAAGTCCTTCACAAAATAGGATTTGACCGGCTGGACGACTTCATTGTCCACAAACACATCATTGCCATCGATCACACCCATATTCGGAAGCTCCATATACCCCGAGAAACGCTGGCCCAGCAGCCGGTTCACATCCGTAAGCGATAACGACACCACCCAGTCCAGCGGCGAAGAAAATACCCGGAGGCCTCTGCGGCGCAAATGGGCTGCAGGCTCGCATGAGCTTCCCAGACTGACAATGCAATCATATCCTCCCCTGATTTCCTCAAATTTCATCCGCGCTCACCTCTCACCCTTATTTCTATATTAAATGCCGCCGGTAATTGAAATGTTTGGATCATAGATGAGGAATGTTTTGCAGAGTCTGGTGAAACAGGTTAGAATGTAACCCAATATGAAAACCATGTAATTTCAGAAAGGATGCCAAGATCATGTCGATTGCCAATGTTAAAGAACATTTTCGTAAATTCTCCCGCGAGCAGGATGTACAGGAGTTTGCTGCCTCCAGCGCTACTGTAGAGATGGCAGCCGCTGTGATTGGCGTCATTCCGGCCAGAATTGCCAAAACCCTCTCCTTCCGCGGGGCACAGGAAGATGCCATACTCATCGTTGCGGCTGGAGATGCCAAGATTGACAACAGGAAATTCCGCGAGACCTTCGGGTTCAAGGCACGGATGCTAAGTCCGGATGAAGTCTTCGAACAGACCGGACATGAGATCGGCGGGGTTTGTCCCTTCGGGCTGGCCCGTCCGCTGGATGTATATCTGGATGAATCCATGAAGCGGTTCAGCACGCTTTTCCCGGCCTGCGGCAGCACCAATTCCGCCATTGAACTAACCTGCGCTGAACTTGCCGAATACTCCGGAAGCCGGGCATGGGTCGATGTCTGCAAAGGCTGGAAGGAAGAACCTACACCATCTCAGATCGGAGACAACACCTGATTATGAAACACGCTGCAACTAAATCTGTACCTTCACCCGGCAAGGAACGTTTCCCGTTATCCCTGCTGGTCCTTACACTTGGCGCCTTCGCCATCGGCATGACCGAATTCATCATCATGGGGCTGCTGCCCAATGTCGCCAGTGATCTCGGCGTAACCATCTCCCAGGCCGGCCAGCTGATTACAAGCTATGCGCTAGGCGTAGCCATCGGAGCGCCTGTGCTGACTGTCTTCACCCACCGGCTGCCGCAGAAAAAGCTGCTCGTCATCCTCATGGGTATTTTCATCTTCGGCAACGCCGTATCCGTTATAGCGCCTACCTATCCGCTGCTGATTATTGCCCGGGTATTGACCGCCTTCGCCCACGGAACCTTCCTCGGAGTCGGGACGATTATCGCTTCCCGGCTGGTCCGGCCGGAGAAACGGGCAGGCGCCGTGTCTATTGTACTGGCCGGGCTTACCGTCGCCAATATCATTGGTGTACCGTTCGGAACCTTCATCGGGCAGCAACTCGGCTGGAGGGCTTCCTTCGGCGCCATCACCGTGCTGGGCATTATCTCTCTCTTTGGGATTATCCGCTTCATTCCTGTCATTATTCAGGAGCAGACAGCCAATCTTGCCGAGCAGGTGCGCGGGCTGATGAATCCCAAGGTACTGCTGATTCTGCTTACGGGAGCGCTGGGCTGCGGAAGCCTGTTCGCTTTGTTCACCTATATCACGCCAATTCTTGAAGACATCACCGGCTTCGCCGAGCATAGTGTCACCTGGATTCTGGTATTGTTCGGAGTTGGCGTTACCCTTGGCAATATCGCCGGCGGCAAGCTGGCCGACTGGAAGCTGATGCCTTCCCTGATCGTCAACTTCGCCGTGCTGGCCGGCATTATCGCATTATTCCCGCTGACGCTGCATCATCCGGTCCTTGCCGTTGCCAACGTCTTTCTCTGGGGGATCGCCGCATTCGGAATAATGCCCGGCATTCAGCTGCGGATCATGAATCTGGCACATAAAGCACCGCTGCTGGCCACCACCTCCAGCCACTCGGCGCTGAATCTGGGCAATGCCGCCGGTGCTTATCTCGGCGGGGTGACCATCAACACACTGGGAATCGCCACGATTCCGTGGCTGGCCTCGGGCCTTGCCGTTCTGGCCCTGTGCGGAGCATGGCTCAGCTATCGCTCCACCCGGGCGAATCGGGCGGAGCATGGACTCGCTGCTGAGATCGGCAAATCTGCCTGAGGAAGCCACAGGCTTATCCTTGGACAGCTATTTATTTTGGAGTAAGATCAACGTGAGCACTTGGGTGGACGCTGCGCGAACGGACCGTTGTTCCAATCGCTGTGCTCTCCAGATTTTTTTCATTCCCCTTAGCGGTGAAAATCCGGAGACCAAGGCGACCGCATTCGCTTTTCCACAATCGTTCCGTCCGCTCCGCTGTTTAAGCGGGAATTGTATTTTTAACCTTAAAAACAAACAAAGAAATTGCTCGTTTTGGTAAAATGGAGGTACCCCCAACCATTTTCAGAGGAGCGATTCCTTTGTACATTCAATAATCCCTGGGCCAACTTTGCTTGCCAATGGATCCCGATGAAGATATCACGGAAGATCACCTCGTTCGTATTGTAAATACCTTCGTCAACCGGCTGGACAACTCTATCTTTAACGCGGTTTTCCCTGGGGGTGGCCGTGACAGACGAAAAATACGTTTCCTTTGAGTATTACTTTGTAAACGGCACCAAAATTGAGGTGAACTCCAATCGTTACACATTGTTTTGGGGAAAGCGGTCAGTACACACAAAGCCAAACTGGAGGATAAGGTACGTTCCCTGTTCGCTGAAATTGAAGCAGCCGAAAAGCAGGAATAGCAAGAGAAATTCGAGAATCTGACTCGTCAGTATAATATCTACTTTTGGGACAGCCTCTAATTTATGTTACCTGCATCTTTTGCGGATATGCTGATCCCTGTTCACCGTTTCCTCTTTACGATTCCTGTTCACTGGCTGTTGCTGTCATCCTGCTTACTCTCTGCCTCCCGGATGTTCACAATTTGCGTGACCTCCCGCGTGATTTGTCCGCCGCCCATGTTCATCCATTTCACGGTGAATTGATCAAAAGAGCTCAGCGGCGCATCGCCAACGATAATGTTAAGGAACGTCTCACTCTCCAGCTTCTGCAGCGCCGGCCACTTCGCCGCCATATGCAGCGTACTTCCGTAATACACGCTGCGCACTCCCTCAACGGCTGTTGTGGACAATACGGCTACCCCGTATTTGTAGGCGTTGGCCGCCTTCCAGCCCTCCAGATTCTTCTTCGGCTGCTCTTCCTCCGCCTGCCAGCGGTCATAGATCAGCCGGGTATCGGGGTCGAGCGCATCCGGGTCGATCTTGCCGTGCAGCGCCTGCTGAATATCCGCATAATGCTTCTCGATGGCATCGCTATAATCAATCAGCAGATCGAACGGGTAATAGGCCCGCGGCTGAATACCGGTCTGCGCTGCGAAATCATCCAGCTTCCCGACCTCCTCCACGTTCGGATCACGTCTTCTTTCCAGCCGGGTGAACACATTCAGCAGCTTCACTACAGCCTCGGGATGCGCGTATCCTTTGCGGACAACCAGATACCGGTCCGTGACCGGGGCTATATGGGCTACGAATTTGCCGGACTCATCCAGCGGTGCGGCGTAGGCCCGCCATTCGGCTTTGGTATCCTGGGCAACCGCTTCCGACAACGGATAGAAGGGCATCCACCAGGGCCCGAAGAAAATTCCGGCTTTGCCGGCAATAATCGGCTCCTGGGTTTCTTTGTACAGCGCAAACTCAGGATCAATTAATCCCTGTTTGTACCATGCGGCGAGCTGGCCCAGCGCTTTGCGTGTCTCCGGGGTAACCGAACCATAGACTACGTTACCGCTGCTGTCCTTAATCCAGTTGGTCGGGAAGGAATGAAAGGCGCTGAACACTGCGTCCAGACCGTTCACATACGGTTTGGTCCCGTACACAATATTCTTGTAGGCGCTAATGCCCACGGTATCACGCTTGCCGTTGCCGTCCGGGTCCTTGTCGATAAAAGTTCTGGCGATCGCTTCAATATCCCCAAGCGTTCGCGGAGCCGGCAGCTCCAGCCGGTCCAGCCAGTCCTGGCGGACCCACAGCAGGGAGGTCGAATCTGCATGAATGGCTACATTCGGCAGTCCGTACAATCTTCCGCCCCGCTGCGCATCGGCTAGAGCTTCGCCATGCGTAGAATCGTACATATCCTTGATCAGTCCGGAGCCGTACTGCTCATACGTATCGGTCAGATCCTCAATCATATCGCTTGCGATCAGCTTGCTGAGCTGATCCCGGTCCACCACCATCGCATCCGGCAGATCATTGCTGTCAATGGCCAGCTGCGCCTTTTGTGTAAACGGCTCTTCGCCTTTCGCTTCCCAGGAATGAATGACTCTGATGTTCGTCAGGCTCTCCAGATAGCGGGAGATCGGATTATTATCATTGCTGTCGCCTGTAGTCAGCCGGGAATCCGGCACCTTGAAGCCGATCCGCATCACGACCGGCTCCTCATACCGGCCGTAAGCAGCGGCATCGGCAGCATTAGCGGCCGGCGCTGTCCGTTCCGCAGGCCCCCCTGCACCGCTGCTGCGGCAGGCGGACAGACTGAGCAGCAGCAATAGAGGCAAGGAATATCTCATGACCCGGTTCACCGCTCCCCCATCCCTTCTGCACGGTATTCACTGGGCAGCTTGCCTACATGCTCACGGAACAGCCTGCTGAAATAGCGGTCATCCTCAAAGCCGGACTGGCAGGCAATTTCGCAGACCGGCACATGGGTATCGCGCAGCAGGGATTTGGCCAGCTCCAGCCGCATGCTCCGCAGACTGTCCCCGAAGGTCTCCCCGGCAAAGCGGGCAAAGCACTGGCTGAAATAGCCGCGGCTCATATTAATGGCGGCGGCTACATCGCCCTGATTGATTTTATCCCCGGCATGGCTCTTCATATAGTTCACAGCGCTGATCAGGCAGAACATCACTTCTTTGCTCATGCCCAGCTCAATCATCCGCTGCTGAACCTGAGCGGAGAACTGGCGCAGCCAGCTTCTCCACTGGCACCAGCTCCGGTTGCGGTGTGCCGATAGTGCAAGCTCCGCTGCCTCCTCCGGCTTCATCAGCAGCCCGCTCCAGTTGCGCAGCAGCACCCTTCCAAACTCAGCAACCGCCTCCTGGCGCGGCTGCCGGGACAGAACGGCTGCATTGAAGTCTTCCCAGGCTCCCCGCTCAAGCGTCCACCGGAGATTCAGTGCACGCACCAGCGGCTCCGGTTCCTCTGCAGCAGCAGCGGGACGATGCCTTCCGGCAACCGTTTTGAGTTCGCCGTAGATCAGCTTGGGCAGCTCATATTCACCGGTATAATAGAACAGCGCCTGCGGAACCGTCCGTTCCAGAACCTCCTCCAGCTCCTTCAGCGGCTGATCACGCACCCCTTCTACAAGTACAGCTGCCCAGCCTGCTCCAAGCACGGCCTCCAGCTCACGGCGGATTTCTTCCACGGCCACACGGCAGGGAAGCGGGGTCATCCACAGGTTCTGGAATGAGATCAGCGGATGGTTCTTGACCAGTGACAGTTCAAACAGCTCCGCTTCCTTCCCTTCAGGCTCCAGGGGCAGATAGAGCAGAGCCTTGTCTGCAGACATAACCTTCAGTTCGCCGGATACCAGGGCGCCCCGGTTGCCGTCCTCCCACCTGATCCGCTCCACCAGCCTGCGGATGGTTTCGTCGGCATTCTCCACCTCCAGCAGCGTTTTAACAATATAATCGACCGCTCCCAGCCGCAGTGCCTCCTGCACATAATCGAATTCATGGTGGCAGGTGAGCACCACACAGCGGACAGCCGGAAAGCGCAGCCTGACCTGGCGGATCAGCTCGAACCCGGTCATGCCCGGCATTGTAAGATCCACGAACAGCAGATCCGTCTCCTGTTGGCGGAGCAGCTCCAATGCAGCATTGCCGTCCCCCGCTTCACCGGTAATCACCACCCCGAAGGACGGCCAGTCAATCAGCGAGATGAAGCCTTTGCGCACCAGCCGCTCGTCATCCACGACCACAGCTTTAATCATTGAAGTCCTCCTTGCTCATAATGGGTATGATGATGGATACCGTTGTACCGCCGCTCTCCCCGCTGAGAATCTCCAGACTCATCTGCTCCCCGTAATACATGCGCAGCATCCGCATCACATAAGCGAAGCCGATACCAAGCCCCCGTCTCCGTACGGTCTCCTCCGCAAGCAGCTCCTCAATCTTCGCCTGATCCATTCCCGCACCGTTGTCCTGCACAATGAGCTGCACTTCACTCGTACCCTGCGCGGTAATGATTACATCGACCTTGCCGTTGTCACTCAGTCCGTGATAGATGGAATTCTCGACCAGCGGCTGCAGCAGGAACCGGGGAACCGCAGCGGACAACACCTCCGGATCGGCCTCTACATTGAACTCGAATTCATAATCGTAACGGATGCGCTGAAGCTCCATGTAATTACGGATCGCTTCAATCTCCTCCCCGATGGTGACGATGATGCTCTGCTTGCCGAGGTTATAATGCAGCACCTTCACCAGCAGGGTAACCAGCTTGTCAATCTCCTTCTGTCCGTTCAGCCGGGCGAGCCACTGCACCGTATTGAGCGTATTATGCAGGAAATGCGGATTGATCTGGCTGAGCAGCTTCTCAATCTCGAACTGGCTTTTCTGCTTCTCATTGCGGGCCACAGCCAGAATCAGCTCATTCACCTGATCCTTCATCTGCTGGAAGTTGCTCAGGACAGAATCGAATTCCTCCACATTCGTGAATGCTACCGGCGTAGTGACATTCTCCGCCATGCGGATAATTTCGAGATTGACCTTGCGCAGCGGACCATAGACCCTTCTCCAGATCAGCCAGGCCAGAAATCCTGCGAACAGGAGGGTGAGCAGCGCCAGCAGAATCATTTTGTAGATCCAGGTGTAAATCTCGCTGTTGAACACCGACCGTTTGACCACGGCTACAAGCTTCCAGCCCTGCGGACTCTCATAGCGGAACAAATGATAGCCATTCAGCACCTCATGCGCAGATCCGCCGCTCCGGCCGGCCTGTTGTACGATCCTTTCCGGCACTTCACCGTCAATGACATGCGTAAGGGTGCCGCTCTGATTCACCAGGAGATGATTAACCTTCATTCCGTAGGCTTCCTGATTGAAAATTTTGCGCAGCAGACTGTAATTGGTCTCCAGATAGATATACAGCTCATGCTGCCCGCTCACCCGTACGATCCGCCGCTCCGAGAAGACGACATTATCGCCGACAGCATACATCGTGCCATGCGGACCATAATAATCAGCCCCGTTATAGCGCATGAACGAAGGCAGGCTGCTGAGATCGAAGCCCCTTCGCGTACTCATGTTGGTGAACAGCACCGGATCATCACTGTCAGGCATGATATAGGCGGTCAGCCCGATATAGGGATTGGTGAAGTTGACCAGGTTGATCTTCTGATTAATCGAATTCATCATTTGCGACTTGCGGTAGATCTGCTTCTCCTGCAGAAAAGAAGACATCTCCTCCACAATCTGTCCGTCCAGCGCAAACTGCTTGGAGGCGAAATCCAGATTGTCGATGGCATTCTCCAGGCTCAGCGCTTCCTGGCGCAGACTGGCACTGATGCCGCTGCCGATTTTGCCGGACAGAATGGAATAGATGGAAGTGTAGGATATGAAGCCGACAATCAGCAGCGGCAGCAGCGTACCGATCAGCAAATAAATCACCAAAGTAGTCCGCAGGGACTTCCCCTTCGGCGGATGGCCTGCTTGCTTCTTTCCAGGCATGGGGCCGGACCTCATCTCTTAATGAAAGCGTTTCAATATATAGAATCAGAATACCAGATTTTTCTTATTCTGAAAATAAGAAGGCAGAACAGCCCGGTCGCTGCCCTGCCTATTCCCTATCCGCTTCCGCTTACTTCACACTTTTGCGGGCTTCGAACAGCTCTTCCGCTTTCTTAACGGAGAAGTCCATCACGTCCTGATAGCCGAGACCGTTAACTTTGTCATGCATTTCTTTGTTCAGCTTATCGAATTCCGCCTGGTTTTTGGCGAAGACCATCTTCCAGGAGATCTGCTGGATCACGGTACCGATCTGCTTGTTCTTCTGCTCCAGCGTTTTGTCCATCGTCAGCGGCTCTTTGCCGGTGAAGCCCTGTGGAGCTACGGCGAGCAGATTATTTTTCTCGAAATATTCCTTGGCCGTAAGCACGCCCATCTTCGCTCTCCAGTCACTGTCGAGCTTCGACGGATTGCGTTCCAGTGTGGTCTGCCACAGATTGTGGTCATACGGCTCATTCGTAGCCGGATTCACCATCGCCGGAACCACGAAGGAGAAGTTCATCTGATTCGAGCCGTAATAGTAGTCACCGCCGCCGTATTCTTCGGGAACCTGCGTGTTCTGCTGATCGGCATAAGCCTTCCAGCCGAAGTCGGTCACGACCGGCTTGCCGCTGCTGTCAATATCCCAGGCCAGTCCCTGCGGTCCATTGGAGACTGCCGTTCCGCTGCCTGCCGAGATCATTGCGCCTTCCGGTGTGTACATCCAGTTGATGAACTCCATGATACGTGCCGGCTCTTTGGCCTTGGCACCGATGGCGATAATTCCGTTGCCGCCGTATACGTTGAAGCCTGTGGAGTACATCAGCTCATCCTTGAACGGTACAAGCGCGAACCCTTTGCCTTCTGCGGTTCTCTCCGGTGTATTGTAGTTGGCTGCGCCCAGCCACGGGAACCAGGAGAAGAGCAGGCGGCCGTCCTTGTATTTCGCCACCACATCATCGAATTTCTGGGTAAGCGAGTCCGGGTCAAGCAGGCCCATCTGATTCGCTTCGAAGTAGAGCTTGAGCGATTTCATATACCAGCTGTCCTCGGAGAGGAAGTCATAGTACTTCTCTTCATCCGCCTTGACATACAGCGCGGTATCCGCTATTTCGTCATAGCCCATCATGTTGGCGAACTGCTTCGCCAGCGTCATTTTATAGTTGCCGTCCCAGTCGGACCATAAGGAGAAAGCATAGGTTTTCTTCCCCTGCTCATTCTTCGGCTCCAGCTCCTGCATCTGCTTCAGCACCGGGAGATAATCCTCGATCTTGCTGATTTCAGGTGCACCTAGCTGCTGATACAGGTCCCAGCGCAAGTCGGGTCCCCAGGTCATGTCCTTGCCCTCGGAAGGTCCCGACGGGTTGGTTGCCACGTTATTGCCGATACCGAAGACGGAGCTTCCGCCGCCAAAGGCCACTTTAGCCTTCTCTACCGCTTTGGGGAACTGCTTCACAATATCCGCGCCGTATTTGTCCAGCAGGCCGCCCTGTGTCCAGTCCAGCAGCAGCTTGCCTTTGATCGCGTTCGGATAATGGTTCTTGTCATCCCCGAAGATGATGACATCGCCGAGGTCACCCGAGGCCATCATGGCTGAGATTTTGGTATCCCCGCCGGTCAGGTTGGAGGCAACAATATCCAGCTCAATGTTGAATTTGTCCTTGATGACTTTGGCGAACCAGCCGATTTGCGGGCCGGCGTAATTGGCCGTTGTCGAGAATACGGTCAGCTTGAGCGGCTTGGAATGGTCCAGCGCCCCGTCTGCCGGAGCCGCTGTGGCCTCTGTGCCGGCGGCTGGCGTGGCTTCGGCCGCCGGCTTATCCGTGCTGGCCTCAGTGCCCGAATTGCCTGAATTTCCGTTGCCTCCGCCGCAGGCTGCCAGAACCAGCACCATTATCGTGCTTAGCAGAAGTAGCGATACTTGTCTAAATCTGAATCTCATTGCTTCATACCCCCTGATATATTAGTTCGGTCAGCCTTTGACGGCCCCGATCATAATGCCTTTGACGAAGAAACGCTGAAAGAACGGATACACAATCAGAATCGGCATCACTACGATCATGGTGACCGTCATCCGTACCGACGTCGGAGTCTGCATATTCTGAATGCTGGCCGCCATATCCGGTGAATTGCGGATCAGCGCGGCGAGCGAGCTGGATTCGTTCAAATACCGCCAGAGCAGGAACTGCAGCGTGTAATATTTCGTGTCGGTCATCAGGAACGCTGTATCAATGAAGGAGTTCCACTGGTTGACCGCCGAGAAAATCGTAATCGTCGCCAGAATCGGCGTGGTCAGCGGCACAATGATGCTCCAGAATACCCGCAGATATCCAGCACCGTCCATCGCTGCCGATTCCTCCAGGGAAGGCGGGATCGCCTCCACGAAGGTTTTGACCAGAATAATGTTGAACGGGGTAATAATCGTCGGCAGAATATAGGCCAGATAATTGTTGGTCAGATGCAGATTGTGCATCGTGATGTACCAGGGGATCAGCCCCGCGCTGAAATACATCGTGACCACAATGCTGCGGTACCAGATCTGCCGGCCCCACATTTCCTTCTTGGTAAACAGATAGCCGAGAAAAGCCGATGCCCCAACCGTCAGGAACGTGCCGACTACTGTTCTGTAGACCGAGACCAGTGCCGCGTGGCTTAGCCCGCTGATCTTCAGCACCTTGAAGTAGTTGTCGAAATGAATCTGCCGCGGATAGAACTTGATATACCCTCCGGCGCTCAGATCATTGGAGCTGATCGTGTTAATGAACAGATAATAGAACGGATAAATACAGCTCAGGGTGAATAATCCGAAGAGCAGATAGATGATTCCCTGAAAGAGGGCATTGCCCGGTTTAAGCTTGTTCCGCATGTGGAATCACCGCCCTTAAATAATGGATTCGTCACGCACAATCTTCGAGAGGGTATTGGCCGCGAACAGCAGGATAACGCTGACCACCGACTTCAGCATGCTGACCGCCGTTGCGAACGGGAAGTTGTTGGCAAAAGCGATATTGTACACGTAGAGGTCCAGTACCTCAATCGTGTCCTTATTCATCGCATTCTGGAAGGCGAAATACTGCTCCATGCCGTTATTCACAAAGTTGCCGATCGAGAGCAGCAGCAGGACGAAGAAGGTAGGAATGATGCCGGGTACCGTGATATGCCAGATCTTGCGGAACCTGCTCGCTCCATCCACTTCCGCCGCCTCATACAGCTCCTGGTCAATTCCGGCAATGGCCGCAAGGTACAGGATCGCTCCCCAGCCCAGCGACTTCCACCAGTACCAGGCGATCATCGTAATCCAGACATGAGAGCTGGAGGCAAGAAAGTTGAAGCCTTCATCTGCGAAGCCGAACTGGACCAGCAGGTGATTCACCACGCCGCTGTCTACGGAGAACAGTGAGAAGGCCAGCGCATAGACAAGAATCCAGCTGATGAAATTCGGGATCGTGGTCAGCGTCTGCACCAGCTTGCGGTACCAGCCTGACCGGACCTCGGTCAGCAGAATGGCAAAGATTACGGGAAACACTGAGGTCACCAGCCCGAGTGAGCTCATCGCAACCGTATTCTTCAGCACCCGCAGCACCTCAGCTGTCTGAGTCGGATTAGCAACAATGGTCCTGAACCACTTCAGGCCGACAAAGGGCGTGTCCGACAGGGGAATGCCGGGAATGAAATCATAGAAGGCGTAAATCCATCCGCTTATCGGCAAATAGTAGAAAATAAAAGTTACCGCCAGAAACGGAAGCGCCATGAAAAAGAGCTTGTATTTGTTCTGCAGCTTCCTGCGGGGCGGCGGGGCCGGCTCCACACCATGCAGCAGTTCACCAGAGGGTACTCCCATATCGAAATCTCCTATATCCAGATTTTGTTTGCGCTTTCAGTCTAGCAGAAAGCAGCCTGCTATCAGGAGAGAGGAACGGCGCCCGGCACGTGACAGCGGTAGGAGGCTATAGGACCATTTTCACAGCGCAGCGGACCATTTTCACAAACCAGCAGCCAAAAAAGATGTTGTCCATCAGCAGCACTCCTGCCGATAGACAACACCTGACCTTACCTGAATTGAATAGAGATATTCATGGTATCCATATCCAACTAGCACAATATCAGAACTGGAGATGTGAGTTGAAGTTGATCCAATATCGCAGCATGTAATAGTTGTAAAATGTGCAATTAAAAACAGCGAAAAAGCTTGCTGGCATCCTTTAACTGTATTCTGTACAACTAAATCTCCCGAATGGGTGCTAATCGTTCAACATATGGCAGTTTAATTGCACGAAATACAACTAAACGGATAACCGGTTGTAAATCAGATGTTTTAGTTGTACAAAGTGCAGTTAAGTCTACCGGAGGAACTACCGTAATCAGGGTCACTTCAACCCCTCAGCAAGCGATTTACCTAAGTGTTCTCACAAGTTTAAACCTGATGTTATACTATCCGGCGAACCTGATCACCGGTCTGCGCCGCTTACCGAGCCATCCTGAAGCGAATAGTCCATCGCATCGACCGTGAAGGTCAGTGTATCTATGTAATACATTAGTCCGGTACTGCTGCCCCTACTCTTTGATCAAAGGAATGGATGTCTTCCGAACCCGCAGCGGGGTGATATACCCGCAATTCCCTGCTGTCAATATCCACCCAATACAGCTTGCCTTCTACCAGATCCCAATGCGGTACTTCACCAAGCACAGACTTGGCATCGGTAACTAATTCAATTTATCCGGTCAACGGAAACCCTCCCAGCCCTTGCCTCCGCAGCGCTATTTGTACTACCGGCTGCCTGCCAACATGACATACACCTGTCCAGTTCAGCATGGTATTCTTCATATAGCAGAATAATAATGATGAGGTGATCCGGTTGAAAGTTGAATGGAGAAAACAAGACAAGTCTCTTTACCTGCCCGCTGCCGAACCCGCGCTGATTCAAGTGCCCGCCTTTAATTATTTCATACTGCGGGGTGAAGGCAATCCGAATGCTGCGCCTTTCGCTGAAGCCGTCGGCGTACTGTACTCCCTCTCTTATGCCATTAAGATGCTGCCCAAAAAAGGGCCGGAACCGGATGGGTATTACGACTATACGGTCTTCCCGCTGGAAGGTGTGTGGGATCTCAGCGAAGCCGGCCGTAAGAAAACGGTTCTTGATAAAGACGAATTGGTGTACACCCTGATGATCCGTCAGCCGGATTTTGTAACCCCGGAGCTTGCCGCTGAAGTGCTGGAGAAGGTCAAACACAGCAAGCCGCATCCGCTGCTGCACAAAGCCGCCTTCGATAGCTTCGAAGACGGCCTCAGTGTACAAATGCTTCATACCGGACCTTATGATGATGAACCGCACAGCTTCGCAAGGATGGAACAATATTGTGCGGAACAGGGGCTGCAGCGGATTTCTCATCTTCACCGGGAAATCTATATTTCGGATGCCCGCCGGGTCCAGCCGGAGAAGCTGAGAACAGTGCTGAGGTTCAAGGTATCACGCCAGAATTAACGCAGTAATTTCACCGGATTCCGTACCGTTGCGCTCTTATGAATCTCTAGGGTATCACGGTATTCCACTGTATCGATCTCGCAGCCTGTGCCGATGATAACCCTTCCGCCCCGCACAGTCTGCGCCTGCGTACTCTGCAGCTCAATCTGGTCCCCTTCAATCAGCCGGGCCTGAAAGCTCATTTTCTTGCCTTGTCCGGGCCTCAGCAACGCTCCGGTCCGGCTGCGTTTGATAGAAATGCTGCTGCCGCCGACCGCATCCGCTCTGCAGGGGCCAAACAATCCCAATTCGAGCTTCCCCGCATTAAGCAGTCCGCTCACCTCAATGATTCCGGTAAGCTGCAGCTCCTCTGCCTCGCAATCTCCGGTAACCATAATCCCGCCGGTTAGTTTGATTTCTTCTATACGCAGCCCGCCGCCTGCCGTAAGCTGACCTTGTCCGCGCAGACTGGCTCCGTCGATCCGCCCCTTAACCTCACACTCTCCGGTAATCTTCATATGCTGCAGCCGCAGATTGCCGTCCACTTTGATCTCTCCGGTCTGGCTGAACTTCAGGCAATCCACATCCCCGGTAAATTTACATTCTCCGGTCACTTTGACATCCTTGAAATGCCCGCCAACAGAACTGGAGGTCCCCAATATCTTCAGATCATTGCGCGTTACGGAATCATGCACCATTCTTCTCCTCCTTCTCCACACGGGCTCCGGGATGTACTGTCAGTCCCGTTCTATATTCGACCCGGCCGATGCTGCAGCCTTCCCCGATAATGACGATGCCGCCCCGGACCACATCCGCCGTTGTATATTCAAGATCTATATAATCGCCTTCAATGAGCTTGGCCCGCAGCTCCAGTTTGAACTTGGGAATGATCCCTCCTAACAGCCTGCCCCATGCTGCAGAGCCGGTTTTGCGGATAATCAGGCTCTCCACCCCAATTTCGCCCGCCTCTGCCAAACCATGAAGCCCGAATTCTATCCGCCCTGCACTGAGCAGCCCACCTACAGTAAATACCCCTTCACCGATCAGCTCCTCAACCTCACAATTGCCCATTAGCTTCAACATGCCGTCCAGCTCACAGCGCTCTCCCCGCAGATTGCCGTCTCCGGTCAGCACACCGTTCAGCTTCATTACACCAGCCTGGAGGTTGCCCTTCAGTCTGAAGTTACCGTTAATCTCCATCTCTTCCGCAGTAAGATCACCGTTCATCTTCATTACGCCGTCACATTTATAGGTATGCGCGCTCAGCGCTCCGTTAATCTTGCTTACGCCGTTGATATTCACCTTGTTATATTTGCCTCCGGCGGCTGTATTGACCCCATCCATCTGCAAATCCGGCAGCTCATTCTTCTCCATTGCCAGTCCTCCCATTAGCTTAATCTTACTTTCAATTGTTCTGTCAGGTCGGCAAGACTAAGCCTGCTGACTACCCGGACTCCTTCATCGAAGGCCAGCTCTGCCCCGGACAGCGCCATTAGATAGAAACTGACCCCCATCTTCCGTACAAAAAACAGCTCCCAGTTCTTTCCCGCAAATCCCGGGGTATGCACTCCAAGTGTCAGATAGAGCCGGTCTGCTTCCTCCAGATTCAGCTCCCCCTTACTCAGCAGCAGATCTACAGTGAACAGATTCAGAATCTGCTCAAAGGTTAGCTGCATCCCTTCACTGTCCGGCCTGCCGAACCGCTCCAGGCTACTGTTCGAAACAATGTTACGTTCCCTTAGCTGTGCTACTGTTAATATGAGCTGGTGCTGAGACAACGGCTCTGACAGCTTTCCGGCAAGTTCATCGAGAGAAAGGTCATCTTTCTTCTGCAAAATATGCTGCACCCGTCCCAGTATTCGTTCCCGCGGGAAAAAAGTCTCTTGTCCGGTAAACGTGGACTTGCGGATGAACCATTCCTCAGGAATCAATTGTTTCCTCTTCCAGCGGTATAACTGGCCGTATGAGATGCCGGTTTCATCCAGCAGCTCCTTCTTGGAGATTAAATCCTCTTCCATACGATCACTCCTTGCAACCATCGTAACATAACACTGTTACGTTGTAAATAAACAAGCATCGCTTTCGCTTTATATACTTTCTTGAATTCATACTGAGGTTCACAGTGGAATTCAGCAGACAAGGACTGACACCCCACTCCTCCAGTTCCATAATTCTCCACCGCTTTTCCCTGTCAGTACAAGTTGCCGGTTAGCCGCTATGGGACTGGCGGATCAATTTCAATTTCTTACACTTGATTCGTTACCGGCTGACTTGGGACTTCTTAGAGTCAGGAAGCACTGTAGACGTAAATGTTGTACGTTTTGCAACTTTGATTCCTGGAAAGCCGGTTGATCGGGAGGATTGTTGTATGGAATACAACAATCCTCCCGATCAGTCGCTTGAATCAGGTGAAATCCTGTATTTTATACAACAATGTTGGATTTGGGCCGGCATATGGAGGGAAAAGTTGTATTATGTGCAGGATTTCAGGAAAAGTCAGCTAGAAACATCCGGCTAGGAGAAGCTGCCAGCTCCCTGCCCCGGAAAGCGGATAAACGGGGAAATTCCCGCGGCAAAAGCAGCCGCCCGGAAGCGCAATTATTTGCAAGCATTAAGGATTGATATCTTATGATAACCCTTAAATATAGCCCATATAGAGAAGACGCACATAAGATTTGAGCATGAAGCTTAGTCGTCACTGCGGTGAACTTTTGGACTTCCGGCCGCTGCCCGCCCCCGGATTTCTTGATGATTACCGCTGTTCGCGGTGGAAATCCGGTGACAAAGGCATCAAAAAACCAGGCAACCCATTGGCTGCCTGGCTATTCTTGCTCACTTCATGACAATAGCTCTATTCCGCACCGCCGCTAATGCTGCTTACTGCACATAAGTGTAATGCGGCGAATCATACTGCGGGCCGGATTTCTCGTAGGTGAACCAATATTCAATGCTGCTGCCTGTGCTGAGGCCGCTTACGGTCTGGCGCCAGGTTCCCGAGGCAAGCGTCATGCGGTAATTCAGCTGTGCGCCGCCGTTCACCTTATAGTGGACATCCACATACAGCGCGGACGTTACCGGTGTGATGAAGATGCTGGCCTCAGCAGCCGACACCTTCGTTACGCCTGCCGTATAATCCGCTGTCACGTGATTCCCGCTGCCGCCGGAAGCGTTCGTGGTTACGGTCACGGCATTACTAGCAGCGGAGAGGTTGCCTGCGGCATCGGCCGCTTTTACCGTGAAGGTGTATGCCGTTGAAGCCGTCAGTCCGCTGACGGTTGCTGTAGTTCCGGTAACAGAAGCCGCCTGGGTGCCGCCGCGGTACACGTAATATCCGGTGACTCCGGTGTTATCGGTGGATGGCGACCAGCTTAGGCTGACCGTAGTGTCCGTTTTACCTGTTGAGGCCAGATTCCCTGGTACCGTAGGTGCTGTAGTATCTCCAGGAGTGCTGCCCCCGGTCAGATACTGGCCGGTGAACGGGTTGAAACGGTGCAGCGAGAGGATCAGCCACCCGGTGCTTGATACACAGTTCTGCTGGGCCATCACCCAGTAGCTGTTGCTTGTACCCTTGAGGGAATAAGGGATTCCGCCGAGCGACGGGCCGCTGGTTCCCTGTTTTTTGATAATCTCCGTGTTGATGGCATTCGCCTTCGTTGTATTTCCCTGCATGTAGTAGGCAAGCGACATAAAAGCCGTTCCCTCCAGCCACACATCCGCCCCCGTATTGCCAATCTGATTGCCGTTGTCGTCATACGCCGGGAGCACTTCATCCGTCCAGTCAAAATCATACCCGGAAAGTGTATTTCCGGCATCGTTATAGGTCAGGGTCTGCTTATAGCGCGGATTAGCCAGTGTTCCCGGTGTACCGGCCGCGTTCTCCACATAGGTCAGGCTTGCCCCGTAGTTGCGCGTTCCGTTCAGCCCGAGGGCGAGCACTCCCCAGGGATTTACATCCAGCGGGATTTTGGGATCGATCAGATTCGTATCATTCTTCCAGCCGCCCTTGAAGCGCTTAGCCGCATCATCCCAGACCACATTGTCCAGGAAGCTCTTCACACCTGTTGCCGCTGCTGTATAGGATGCCGTTTTGCTGGAATCAACAGAAGCATAGTACTGCAGCACGCGGTACAGATCGATATTATGCTCCGTCGAGCTCCAGGGCTCATCCGAATTGCTCCATGCGCTCCAGCCACCGGCGATCCCGCCGTTTGCTTTGGAGTATGTCAGGCACCAGTCCAGCGCCTTGAGCGCCATCGGACGATAGCGGGTATCATTATACTGCTTCTCATAAGCCATAGCCGCCATGGCCATCCAGGATACAGGTCCGACATGCTTGCGGATTTCTTCGCCATAGCCATTGTTATACCAGTAGGAGTTCAGCCAATAGCCGGACGGGTCCTGGATGTCACGCATTTTGTTCAGCACCTTCTCGGCCCGGGTCCGTTCCCCTTTGACGATGAAAGCGATGGCTGCGACGGCCTGATCATACGTATAGACAATTTGCTTGGGATTGTTCGGACTCCAGAAATCCTCGAAGCTGTCAACCAATCCGTCAAAAGCATAGCCGGCCGTTGCATCCTGCTGCACCTGCAGCCAGGTCAGCGCCCG
This sequence comes from Paenibacillus sp. FSL R10-2771, assembly GCF_038000205.1. Classification (NCBI taxonomy): domain Bacteria; kingdom Bacillati; phylum Bacillota; class Bacilli; order Caryophanales; family Paenibacillaceae; genus Paenibacillus; species Paenibacillus sp. FSL R10-2771. The sequence continues at coordinate 2,323,827 of NZ_JBBOBM010000001.1, read as the reverse complement.
GTTTGAAGCATCACTTACCGCATCCGCGCGGGCAATACCGGCAGCGGGCAGCGAAGCGCCCAGAATCAGCACGGCGGTCATCAGGAAGAGAATCAGCTTTCTTTTCATCCATATTCCTCCTTGGTCGATCTATTACTAAAGCGTTTTCAAAGGGCGAATAAGCGGGTGATGCTATGCCATACCATGGTATTTATCCTCATTCTCAGCTTTGATAGCGCTTTCGTCAATCTAAAACTGGGACATTTTTACTAAATGAGGCGAAACACCCGTTCGCCCCTTTTTTCGACAAAGCGAAAGTCCTGAATAGGTTTCTGCGGAATTCGTTAATATGCATTTTTTGACAGCAAGGCATGCAAAAAAAGCTCCGGAATGTTGATTAACGCTCCGGAGCCTTACTCTTATTTCAGCTGAGCTCTATGAGCGCAGGACACCCTTCTCCCGGGCTTCACGCAGCCACTTGGGATACTCATTAAACAGGCGGTCATACAAATCCTCATCACTGACCTCATCCAGATCGTCCAGCGCAAAGAAATCGGCATTATCGACATAACGGCCCTGCAGATCATCGAGCTCACGCAGCACACCATAGTCCGCATTGCCGAGCCCGACAAACTGCCAGAAGATGTTATGCTTCGAGCTTTGGATCAGCAGCTTCGAGATCTTCGGTGTCTCATAAATTCCGCCGTCACTGAAGAACACAATGTAAGCAGGCAGAGCGCCCGGCTCTTCCTTCGTATACTTCTTGATAATATCAGCCATAACCACCGGCTCATTATTGCCGATGCCCAGCCCGCCGAACATCTTCGGCCCCGGGTATGTTCTCTTCACATAATCCTCGTACCCGTGCTCATCTACACTCGGCATCCGCTTGCTCTTAGTCGCGAAGAACCATACATCCAGCCTGCCGTCGTCATCCATGCTGGCTGCCACGGCCAGAATCCGTTCAAATGCCCGCTGAACAACGCCCCTCGAATACAAGCCGGACATGGAACCTGATGCATCGAACACAACGGCCACCCTGGCCTTCTCCTGCTCCAGATTCTTCTTGCGCAGCGAGATTCCGACCTTCTGCTTCAGCAGGTCAATCTTCGTTAAGTTCAGCGTGGGCCGGGAAGCCGTCTCCTCCGCCACACTTCCCTCGGTTCCGCTATATGTAGCAGCAGCTTCCGTGTGACCCTGCATCACTTCAGCCTCCGTCTTGCTGCTGTTCTCCGGCTCTTCATCCTCCACCTCGACTCCGTGCGCTTCAGCCAGCGGCTTCAGGCCGCCGTGAAATCCCCGGCCGACGGCTCTAAGCTTGAAGCCTTCGCCGTGACGGTATAACTCTGCCAGCACCAGCGAGGTCTCGGCATTACTCTGATTTATTTCATACACCAGCTCTGTGTTGGCCGCAGCCGCACTGATTCTGCAGCCCCTGACATCGGCAAAAGTCCCCGGGCCGTCCAGCGTGGCTGCGAAAACGCATTTGGCAACCGCAGATTGCCGCAGCGCATGCAGATCGATGGCAAACTCGCCGCTGTACTTGTCGATGGCATTGAACTCTACAATCCGCTTGGGATCGGCGGGCTGGTTGTAGAAGATGAAATAATCATCGGACGTAACCTTGCCGTTCTCCCCGACCATGAAACAGCTGATATCCAGCTCCGCCGGCGAACTGCTGCAGGAAATCTTCACCGTCGCCTGCGGCGAGGCTTCATCCAGCTTGGCATTAGAGCCGGTGACCAGCTTAACGATATTCAGATTCATGAATGCACTCTCCCTTACTTTCACAATGTATAATAGATGATTGCAGGATTCCGCTATTTAGCAAAAAGGAGCAGACAACTCCCTGATGAGGATATGTCTGCTCCCGGTTGATCAAGCTTATGATCCGCATATCAGCCGGTCTAAACGGGCTGTGGTGCGGCTTGTCCAATGAACTGGACTATAAAATACATAATAAGTTACTCTTCTGTCTTGCCTTCGTCAGCTGCTTCTGCCGCTGCTGGTTCAGCAGCATCTGTATCAGCAGGCTCTTCAAGAACAAGCGGAGGTGAGATCCGCACGATCAGCGTATCTTCAGGGGTAAGGATCTCCCAGCCATCATGCTTCGGCAGATCGGAGACCAGCAATTGATCACCGATGTCGAGTCCGCTGATATCCACCTCGAAGGAAGCGGTCAGCTTGTCCGGCAAGGTACGGATATCCAGCTCATAGAGCTCTACCTGCTGGACGCCGCCGCTCTTGACACCGACAGGATCGCCGGTGAAGTGGAATGCAACCTTGGTGTCGAGTTCTGCCTTCATATCAATCTGCTGCAAATCTACATGGAGCAAAGAACGTGACAGCGGCTGGCGCTGTACTTCCTGAATGACCGCATTTTTGGAGCCTGAACCGGGGAATTCCACTTTCAGGATCGCCCGCGGGTTTTTGCCGAGAATCTCATTGAGTGTTTTGGCTTCTGCTGTAAAGGACTGGGTATCTGAACCTGCACCGTAGACGACGACCGGTACAAGGCCTTTGCTGCGCTGGGAAGAGGTAGAGCCGGATCTTTCTGTCAAGCGTACTGTGGTATTCATGATATTCCTCCTAAAGGTTTTTTAGCGGTGCATACTTTCAGGGGCTGCTCCTAATGCTGAACAAAGCTGGCCCTGCAAGCATCCGCCAAGTGGTGTCAGCATAGCTGCAAGTGATGGTTCTTCGTACAAAACTGGCTTATTGCTCAGGTAATAAAAAACAAGACCAATTAGATGTCTTAAGTCTAATCAGTCTCTTATTAACCATATTTGCCTGCTGTGGAATCAGTATAGCACTGGGAAGTAGGCAAGTCAAAATAGGTTGATATTCAATTTAAATCCATATTTAATATTTATTATACTAAATGACAGGCTACAAAATGTCCTGCGCCAGCGTCCCGGAACAGCGGAATCTCCGCCTTGCAGACCTCTACGGCAAAAGGGCAGCGCGTATGAAATTTGCAGCCTGAAGGCGGATTCGCCGGGCTTGGAATATCGCCTTTCAGCACGATCCGCTCCCGCTTCAGCCGGGGGACCGGCACGGGTACGGCAGACAGCAGCGCCTTCGTATAGGGATGCAGCGGATGCTGGAACAGCTCGTCCCTGGAGGCGGTCTCCACCATCGATCCCAGATACATCACGCCGATCCTGGAGCATAGATGCTCCACTACGCTAAGATCATGGGAAATGAACAGATAGGCAAGGCCTTTGCTCTGCTGCAGCTTGCTGAACAGATTGATAATCTGCGCCTGAATAGACACATCGAGCGCCGACACCGGCTCATCCGCAATAATCAGCTCCGGGTTCAGGATCAGCGCCCGGGCAATGCCGATCCGCTGGCGCTGTCCGCCGGAGAATTCATGCGGGAAGCGGTCGATATGATAAGAAGATAAGCCGCAGGCCTTCATGGCCTCCAGCACCAGATCCCGCACCTCCCCCCTCGTGCATAATCCATGGTCCAGCAGCGCTTCGCCTATCGCATCGCCAACCCTCACTCTCGGATTAAGCGCACTGTAAGGGTCCTGGAAGATCAGCTGCATCTGCGGCCGGATCAGGCGCATGTCCGCAGCGGACAGGCTGTGGATGTCCACTCCCTTGAACTTTACCTCACCGTCCGTTTTATCCGTCAGCCGCAGCACTGTCCGTCCCACCGTGCTTTTGCCGCTGCCGGATTCGCCGACAAGGCCGAAGGTCTCGCCCGGCTGAAGCGTAATGCTGATGTCGTCCACAGCCTTCACATGCCCCACTGTGCGGCCCAGCAGCCCTTGTTTTACCGGGAAGTACTTCTTCAGAGATTTAACTTCCAGCAGCGCTTCAGACATACACTTCCGCCTCCTCATACAGCCAGCAGGCTACCTTCTGCCCGCTTCCGGTTTCCTGCAGCTGCGGCTGGCGGGTGCGGCAGACGTCCATGCAATGTCCGCACCGGTCATGGAAGTAGCATGAAGGCTCAAGCGCAAGCGGACTGGGCACCTGGCCGGGAATGGAATAGAGCTCCTCCAGGCGCTGGCCCATAACGGGCTTGGACTTCAGCAGTCCCCGCGTATACGGATGCTTGGGATTCCGGAACAGCTCTACCACACCGCCCTCCTCAACGATCTGGCCGGAGTACATGACAATGACATAATCGGCCATCTCGGCCACTACGCCAAGATCATGGGTAATCAGCAGGATTGACATGCCCGAGTGCTCCTTGAACCCGCGCAGCAGATCAAGGATTTGCGCCTGAATCGTCACATCCAGTGCGGTCGTCGGCTCGTCCGCAATCAGCAGCTTGGGCCCGCAGGAGATTGCGATTGCAATCATAATCCGCTGCAGCATGCCTCCGCTCAGCTCGTGGGGATAGCTGCCCATAATCTGTTCCGGACGGGATATCCCCACCTGGGTGATCAGTTCAATGGCCCGGGCCCGGGCTTGCTTCTTGTTCATTCTGAGATGAACCAGGAGCGGCTCCATAATCTGCTCGCCAATTCTCATGACCGGATTCAGTGACGACATCGGCTCCTGAAAAATCATAGCGATCTCATTGCCGCGGATGCTGCGCAGTGTATTTTTGTCCAGCCGGAGTAAATCTTCTCCCCGGAAATCAATGCTTCCCCCGGCAATCTTACCGCCCGGCTCTTCCACCAGCCCCATAATCGACATGGCGGTGACACTTTTGCCGCAGCCGGATTCACCGACAATGCAGACCGTCTCGCCTTCCCGGATACTGAAGCTTACCTCATCAACTGCGGTCACCTTCCCGTCCTCTGTGAAGAACACGGTGCTTAGACGGTCTATATTCATTAAAGGCTTCATCGTTATGGCCACCTACCTCTTCTGTTTAGGATCAAGCACGTCTCTGAGGCCGTCACCAAAGATATTAATCGCAATAACCGTGGCAAAAATCGATAACCCCGGCGGAATCCACAGCCATGGCCGGTCCTGGAAATCGAGGATATTATTCGCCGCATCAATCATGTTCCCCCAGGTCGGCGTAGGCGGCATAACCCCCAGCCCGAAGAAGCTGAGCACCGATTCGCTGAGAATCGCACCGCCAATATTCAGCGTAGCCATAACGATCAGCAGCGGAACAATATTCGGCAGCAGATGGCCAAACAGCTTCCTGCGGTCGCGCAGGCCCAGCACCACGGCGGCCTGCATGAATTCGCGTTCCCGCAGGCTGAGCATCTGTCCCCGTACCATCCGCGCCAGCCCCGGCCAGTTCACCATGCTCAGCATGAGCATGACAATGTACATCCGGTAATCCGTTGGAATCTTCCATTCCGAGAGCAGCGCACCGAAGATGAACAGCAGCGGAAGGCCGGGAATGGTCATCAGCAGATCGGCGATCCGCATAATGATCTGGTCCAGCAGACCGCCGTAATATCCGGCAACCGCACCGAGCAGCGCTCCCAGGAACACAGACAGCACCATGGAAGCCAGACCCACCGTAAGAGAGATACGCCCGGCTTGCATGACCCGGGTTAAGATATCCCGTCCCAGCGCGTCTGTCCCCAGCCAATGCTGTAAATTCGGGGCCTTGTTCATCATCGCCATATTGATTTTGTTATCCGTATACGGCGAGAAGAACGGTCCGATGAAACATAACACAAACATAAATAAGACCACCGCGAAGCCCGCCACCGCCAGCTTGTTGTGCAGAAGCCTCAGCAGGGATTGCCGGAACAGGGAAGATTTCCTCAGGTTAGCCTGTGGTCCCGTTATTTCGCTTACTCTGCTGTCAGCTGCCATAAGATCCTCCCCCTCCTATAACCGGACACGCGGATCAGCCACCCTGTACAGAATATCCGAGAGCAGTGTTCCGATTACGGTCAGAATAGCCAGAAACATCGTGAAGCCCATCAGCAGCGGGTAATCCCTCAGTCCGAAGGACTTCATATACAATTGGCCGATGCCCGGCCAGTTAAAGATTTGCTCAATAATAATGGAACCCCCGAACAGCGCGGGCAGCTCGAAGCCGACCAGGGTGATCGCAGGCAGCAGCGCATTGCGCAGTGCATGGGTGAACAGCACCTTCCGCTCCTTCAGCCCTTTGGCTCTGGCCGTACGGATATAGTCCTGCTTGAGCACATCGATCATATTGCTGCGGAAATAACGGGTTAATGAACCCAGACCCAGCAGCGTCATGACGATGACCGGCAGGGTCATATGATGCACCACTTCTTTGAAGTAGGCGAACCCGGTGGCATTGCTGCCTGTAGTCATCATTCCCCCCGGCGGCAGCCATTTCAGGTCAACGGCCAGAATCTTGATCAGGAACAGGCCGATGAAGAACGACGGGAGCGACATCGCCGCGAAGATCGCAATCATTACCAGCGTGTCGAACCAGGAGTATTGCTTATAGGCAGAAATGACACCGATGATCACAGCAATCAGCCAGGTGAGGAACGTAGAGACAGCGGACAGCAAAAAAGAATTCCAGATATAATCACCGAACAGCTGAAGCACCGGCTTCTGCTGGGCAAGTGAATATCCGAAATCCCCGTGAAAAGCATTGTTCATCCAAGTCCCGTAACGTTCCAGCACCGGCTTGTTCAGGCCGTAAATCTCCCGCAGCTCCGCTTTGCGCTCTGCAGTCAGCTTAATATTTCCGGTAATGAAATCACCCGGGGTAAGTGCATACAGGCAGAAGATCAGCAGCGATGCGGCAAACAGGATGATCAGCATATACAGCATTCTTTTGGTCAGATAAGTGCTCATGATCGGCTCCTTAGGATTCATCCCCTGCCCATGACGCAGGCAGGGGATGAACAATTCTTTATTTCAGAGTCCAGTTTGGCAGGCTGCCGGCAAGACCGATGAACGGACTGACCGATAGATTCTGGATGCGGCCGTTATAGGCATATACTGTTTTCTTGTAATTGGTGAAAATAATCGGCAGTTCATCGTTGAACAGCTGATACAGCTCTTTATAGACTGCTTTGCGCTGTTCAATATCTGTAGTTGCCAGCGCTTTGTTGTACAGCTCCACGAATTTCGGATTCTCATAATCGGTGATTTCGCCGTCGAAGAACTGCATGAAGCCGTCCGCCGGATCCGTCAGCATGCTGGTGGAGTACGATACGAGATCATAATCCCCGCTTTCCGTCTTGGAGACCAGCGAGTTGAAGTCAGCGAAGATCTCCGGCTGGAAGTCGATGCCGAGCGCAGCGAAGTTCTCTTTGGCCACCGCGATGAAAATATCCGAGTTCTTGCTCTTGCTCGCCAGATAATGAATGCTCAGCGGCTTCCCGTCCTTCTCGCGGATACCGCCTGCCCCTACGGTCCAGCCTGCCTCATCCAGCAGCTTATTTGCTTGGTCCGGATCATATTTATAAGGATTGATCCCTTCTTCTGTATAGGACCAGGAGATCGGCGAAGCCGGAATGTTGGCCACAGCACCCGCGCCTTCAGCAGCATCTACATAGATGCTCTGCCGGTCCAGTCCATAGGCAATCGCCTGTCTGACCCGCTTATCCTTCAGCTGCTCATGCTTCAGGTTGACCTGCATGTAGCCGTAAGTGCTCGGGGTATAAGGAAGAATGTTTACATAACCCAGTTCCTTCAGCTTCCCGATATTTTCTTCCGTAGCCGGGAAGGACGCGTAGTCCACCTCACCCGTCTCAAGGAACTGCCAGGCATCGCCGGTCGTTGTTTTGTAGATAAAATGCTCTGTCTTTGGCTTGCCTTTGAAGTAGTTCTCATTGGCTACAAGACGGACCTCTTGTCCGGGAATGAATTTCTCCAGCTTATAAGGGCCGTCGCCCAGCGGCTTCTCATGCAGCTTCTTGATGTACTCCAGCTGGCCGAACTTATAGTCCTTGCCATAATAAGCCTTCGACAGCACATTGGAGCCGAGAGTCACCAGCGCCGTAGCATTAGGCTGTTCCAGCGTAACCGATATTGTCTGCGGATCAATGACTTTAATGCCTTCTATAGTCTGGGCAGTTCCCGCTTTGTAAGCTTCGCCGCCCTTCACCTTCAGCGATGGAAGTGATGAGCCTCCGTCATAGGCTTTGTCGTACTGGATCGTCCAGGTGAACGCCACATCATCCGCAGTGAGCGGTGAGCCGTCGCTGAACTTCAGGTCTTTGTGCAGGTGGAACGTATATGTAAGCTGATCCGCCGCCACCTCCCAGCTCCCGGCAAGCTCCGGGGTTGGCACACCCTTGTCATCTACCGTCACGAGAGACGCATAGAGCAGTGAGGATACATTGCCGTCATAGCCGCTCTCCTGGAAATAAGGGGTGAACGCACCGCTCGGATCGGTAAGACCGACGATGATTGTATCGGTGCGCTTCTGGGCGACTGCGGGCAGCTTCGTAAGATCGGTTGCTGTAAAAGGCTCGCTGAGCGCACCGGCAGGTACAACCGCCGGGGATACCGCTGCTTCCGTACCGCCAGCCGCTGCACCCGGATCAGCTGTTGCTGCCGTGTTTGCCGGGGTGCCCGTGGATGCTGCATCCGTGTTGCCGTTCTCCGAGCAGGAGGACAGCAGCAGTGAACCGGCGATTAACAATGAGGATAATACAAGCGTACTTTTTCTCATGACATCATCTCTTTTCTCTCCATTTTATAAATACTAACAATTCCTACCCACTAAGTATGATTAAAGACCGATAGTTCACATTATAGAAAGTAAAAGTTGTTCTGTAAAGAGAGAACTTGAAATTAATTCTTCCCAAACAGAATAAAATTGGATGATCGCAGCAAAAAAGCCAAAATCTTCTCCATAACAGAAGTAGACTTTGGCTTTGGCGAGGCACAGGAATATTAGGCAACGCTATATTTACTTCAAATAAGCAAACAGCTGTTCATTCATCTGCTGAATCCCCTCAAGCCGCAGACTGTAAGAGGTGACGTTCTCTCCTTCGATATAAGCATTGAGCAGACCGGCGCTCCTGAGACTGGAGATATGATCATGGACAATGCCCTTGGACAGGCCGGCCTGTCTGGCAATTTCCGTGAACGATTTGCGTTCTCCGCCCAGTGACTTCAGGATCTTCAGCCGGCTCTTCTCGCCCAGACTGCGGAGCGTCCGGTGCATGGACGGCGGGATTTCCTCTTCGGCAATTTGAATTTTCCCGGCATAGTGACATATCGTCAGCGGACCAAAATTATAGATAATATTGATCGGCTGGAAGTGAAACTGCGGGATCAGCACAAGCCTGCGCAGACCGTCACCCGGCATGAAATAGAATCCGTTTGTAGTCTTATTCACAAAATCGGCTACCGGGCTGCCGGCCAGCGCCTGTCTCCGTTCCTCCGCATGCTGCTGCAGCTTCTTAATGATATCCGGACTACAGCTGCTGAAGTATTGCCGGTTCCACTCCGACAGCAGGAAGACCATGCGGCTGCGGTACTGCTCCATTTGTACCGGGAATACACTGACATAACCTGCGAGAGCCTCGTACATCTCTCCTACGGACAGGCCTTCCAGCCACTCCAGCACACGCTCCACGCTGTCTTTGTCCGGACACAGATAGATCAGCAGATTAAGCAGCTTCCAGTCATTGTCGAGATCTGTCTCTTCCAGTGCTTCCAGCAGTTCGGGGCTTAAGCCGCGTGATACTTCTGCCGCCCAGGGTGTACCCAGATCTATCTTTTTACTTCCCTTCTTGCATATAAACGTATGTATGCTGCTGATTAATTCATATACCGGCTGAAAATGAACCTCAACCTCGTAATCCATGGCTATTCCTCCTGATGCAACTTCTATTCGTTACAGCGTTAGTGCCTTAATCTTAGGGCATCGGGAAGCCAATGTGCAAGTCATTCCGCTTTTACTGACCTTGTATGGAATACGTATGTTATATTGCTGGCATTCCTGCCATGCCTTTTCTCGCTTTTTGCCGGGCAGGGTAGTAAAATATAGGCAATACACCGGAATGGAGTGAAGAAACATGGAACAGATTGCTAAGGGAGAAGGACGTTTCTATATAGCTGGTGACGGTAAGGACCTTGCCGAGATTACATACAGAACGGAAGAGACTACAGGTAACCTCGTGATTGATCATACCTATGTCTCCGAAGAGCTGCGCGGTCAGGGTGCCGGGGAGAAGCTTGTGCGGGCGGTCGTTGACCTGGCCCGGGAAGAGAAAGTTAAAATTGTGCCTGAGTGCCCGTATGCGGCCCATCAATTCGAGAAGCACACGGAGTACCGGGATCTGCTGACATAGGGGGAAGATAGATTGACTACGGCTGATACACTGAAAGAAATAGAAGAACTGCAGCAGCGCTGCGAGCAATACGAAGGCATCACACTCAAGCTGAATTGGGACATGCTGCGGCTGCCGGCCGGAACAGGCGGAGTGGAATGGCTGGTGACCTATGAAGAGGAGCTGCTGGTCGGCTTCATCGGGTTATACAATATCGGCGGAGACATGGAAGTCTGCGGCATGGTACGGCCGGGATACCGCCGCCGGGGCATCTTCAGCTCGCTCTGGCAACGGGCGCAGACCCTCATCTCACGAAGTAAGATTAAGACGCTGCTGTTGAATACGCCCGCGGCCTCAGCCTCAGGTACTGCTTATCTGAAGACACTGCCGCTGGAATTCAGCCACGCGGAATTTCAGATGAAATGGGATGGCGCAGCCAAGAATCATGGGGCCTCTGAAGCAAGTTCAGCCGCCGGTAACGTTATGCTCCGGCCTGCACGTGCCGACGAGACTCCGGTGCTAATCGCCTTCGATTGCGACGGATTCAACATGACGGAGGAAGACGCCGCCGAAACGTACACGCAGCTTGAGCTCGAAGGCTCCCAGGAGCATATCATCATCGAGATGAACGGCCAGCCTGCCGGCAAAATGCGGCTGTGGTCCGAAGACAACGAAACCTGGATCTATGGCCTTACCGTAGACAAGAATCTGCGCGGCCTCGGCATCGGCCGGAGTGCCCTGATGCAGACTATTGAACGGGAACAGCGGAATTACAACGGTGTGAACCTTGAGGTTGCCCTGGATAATCCGAATGCGCTGAAGCTCTACGAGAGCTGCGGGTTCGTTATTCTGAACCAGCAGGATTACTACCGTGCTGCACTCTGAACCTTGAAGCATCATTGTTAGCCGGCTGAATAACTGTTCCGAATTACAGTAATCTGACTGTCAAGCATCCTTTCCTCCGGGCCGACCTGCCCTCAGGAAAGGATGCTTTTTGTTGTCCTTATGTTACCTCAAGGTACCTATATGACCTCAAAGTGCGTACTGTTCAGCACTCCTGAGGCAATACATAATGATGGCATACTATGGCGAAGGAGAGCTGCACATGAACCCTATGGATTCAGACTTACGTAAAACAGCACTTGTAATCGGCGCGAACGGCGTCATTGGGCGCAACCTGCTCGATCATCTGGCTGCGCTTCCCGATTGGGATATCATCGGCGTGTCACGCCGCGGAGGGCTGGACACCAGCCGTGTGCGTTATATAGCTGCGGATTTACTTGACCCGTCGGAGAGCCGGCGGAAGCTTGGCGGTTTGGCGGAGGTGACGCATATTTTCTATGCCGCCTATCAGGACCGGCCTACCTGGGCAGAGCTGGTCGCTCCTAATCTGGCTATGCTTGTTCACGCGGTTGAAGCTGTTGAACCTGCGGCGCAACGGCTCCGGCACATCAGCCTCATGCAGGGATATAAGGTATATGGCGCGCATCTCGGCCCGTTCAAAACACCGGCACGCGAAACTGATGCCAATCATATGCCGCCGGAATTCAATATTGCGCAGCAGGATTATCTGGAAGAGAAGCAGTCTGGCAAAAGCTGGACCTGGTCGGCGCTGCGGCCTTCCGTCGTCTGCGGATATGCTCTCGGCAATCCCATGAACCTGGCGATGGTAATCGCTATTTATGCCTCCATGTCGAAGGAGCTGGGAATTCCGCTGCGCTTCCCCGGCAAGCCGGGCGCCTATCACAGCCTGCTTGAGATGACAGATGCCGGTCTGCTGGCCAGAGCAACGGTGTGGGCAGCAACGGAACCGCGCTGTGCCAATCAGGCCTTCAATATCACCAACGGTGATCTGTTCCGCTGGAACGAGCTGTGGCCTAAGATTGCCTCCAGCTTCGGGCTGGACACGGCCCCCCCGCTCCAGATGTCCCTGTCTGATGCCATGCAGGACAAAGAGCCGCTCTGGAACCGGATGGTCGGGAAATACGGGCTGGAGCCGAACAGCTATGCTAGTGTCTCCTCGTGGGCATTCGGTGATTTCGTATTCTCCTGGGACTATGATTTCTTTGCCGACAGCACCAAATCCCGCCGCGCAGGGTTCCTTGAGTTTATGGATACGGAAGCCATGTTTATGGACATCTTCGCGGATCTCCGCAGCCGCCGGATCATTCCCTGATCCGCGCAGAACAGCCGGTCTCTGAAATTCAGAGACCGGCTGTTCTATTCTTCCTTCTGCGGTTGAGAGAGCACGACTGCCGTGTCTCCGTACACTCTATCGACATGGGTATCGCCCCATCTGCACATCAGATGCAGAATCTCCTTGAGGCTCCAGCCGTAGTCGGTCAGCTCATACTCCACTCTGGGAGGCACCACATTATACGAGGTTCTTGTGATCACTCCGTCCGCTTCCAGCTCCCGCAATTGCTGCGTCAGCACCTTCTGTGTAATGAACGGCATTTGGCTGATGAACTCCCCGTTGCGCTTCTTCCCAAAGGTGAGCAAGAACAAAATGACCGGCTTCCACTTGCCCCCAATCACTTCGAGTGTCGCTTCCACTCCGGTGTTGTAGGTTCTAATTCCTTCAGACATAAGCCAAGGACACCTCCTGTGGCTTAACCATATCTTCTTTGAACGCCCCCTGCAAGGATTACGCCGAAGTTCCCGTTCTACATCAGCCCGTATCCGCGAAGGATAGGCTCATCCCGGTCATTGCGGCGGCTGCCGTATTTCATGCAGCCTTCCGCATGCTCTTCCCGTTCCAGGAACACAGACAGCAGGCGCACATAGTCGAGCGACTCCTGAAGCGGGATACCTGCTCCGTCAAAGATGTGCCGCCGTCCATCCAGAAGCGAATAGATTCCGATCGTTTCTGCCGGTTTCCCGTAGGCCTGATGACAGAAGACGCTGGCCATATGCAGAAATCCGGTGATGACATCTTCATTCCCGCTCACCATGAATTTCTGGATATTCAGACAACGCCCCTCCTGCCACGAGCTCCAGGCGAGCTGAAAAATCATCGCCAGTTCAATTTCAAGCTCCGGCACAGGAACATGCCACTGTTCATACAGCATCACCGGAATCTCTCCGGTGTGATTGCCGGCAACAATCCGCATCAGCTCATCGGCAACCGCTTGCTTGATATCCCAATAATGCATCAGGGAAGGAAAAGCATGACCCTTCGGCGGCCAGCGGCGCTCCAGCAGAAATTGCACAGGCGTCTCCCGGCGCACCTCAGGCTGCAGACTGTAGAAGTCATTAAGCGTATGTCCGACCGCGTACTGGACCTGCTGTCTCCAGCGGGGAACTCCCTTGGCCGGAGCTCCGCTGCCGTTCATCTCCGCTCCGCCCAGCATGATATGCTCCATCCGGAAATCATTCAGCCGGCTGTAGCGGACAGTCCCTGCATCCTGCATCTTTCCTGCGAAGCATCCTGCCCCGGCGCCCATCCTTAAGAAACCGCCGCGCAGGTCTCGATGAACTGGCGTCCGAAGCTGCGGCAGGCGTCTTTCTCTGCTGCGTTCGGCCCGTACTCAATCTTCAGGCTGGCCTGTACGATCTCGGCACCGCGTTCCTTCAGCTTCTCTTCAATCTGATCAACCGCTCCGCAGTAGATTTCATAACCAGTATCTCCGCTTCCGAAGGCGGCAGCCTTGCAGGAGCTGAGGTCGAGCTCATCCATCTCTTCATAGAAGTCAAGGAATTCATCCGGCAGCTCGCCGTCCCCCCATGTATACGCACCCAGCAGTACAGCCTCGTAAGCCTTTATCTCATCCGCATTGCAGTCAGTGACCGATTTCAGTACGGCCTCTCCGCCTGCCTGGCGTATTCCTTCCACAATCAATTCAGCGATTTCCTCCGTATTGCCTGTCAGGCTGGCATATGCCACTAGCACCTTAGCCATCACTCTGTCCTCCCAAGGTAAATATGAAATGTATTCTGTATAGTTCATCTCAAAAGGCAACCATGTTTTACTAATCTCATTCTATTTGATAATGATTATCATTGTCAATATTTTAAAAGCTGGCCGCTCCGGGAAATTAGGCAAACTTGTCCCCGATAACAGAAGCAGCGGCAATGCCGGACTTGAACTGCTGTCCGGCATTGCCGCTGATCTTTATCCATATTTTCAGATGAAATGCATAGAAGAATGCCAAACCTATTCACCTTTGCCGTCCGAACAAATTTCGATAAGATTCCCCTCCGGATCAGCGATAAAACAGATTCGCAGTCCATACGGTTCAGTTGTACTCCACCGCAAATGGATTAATATCCACCTTCCAGCAGGGTAATGCCGTTGCCGTCCGGATCACGGAAATTCATTTCTTTCCCGCCGTATTCCATCGTTACCGGAGGCTGACAATCCAGTCCTTTCCCCTTCAGCTGCTCATAAGTTTCGTCCAGGCTGCTGCAGGAGAACACCAGATTCACGGCTCCCGTCGTGAGCTTCTCCCACTTGCTCTCATCCCATATAATGATCCCCGGCTGGCTGCGGTCGAAACCAATCTTCGCCCCGTCATACTGGCCATAGCCTTCAAACGGAATAGGGACTCCCAGTACCTCGGAATAGAATGCCGCGAGCGCCGCCGGGTCCTTGCTGTACAGATTGATACCGTCAAAACTTGTAATCATAACTTAAATCTCCTTCCGCTCAATAGCTGTAGTATGATCCGGCTGTGGTTAGCCTGTCTGACCTCATTGTACTTCTGCCCTGCCGGGATTGTATTGCAAAAAAACGACATTCAGTTCCGCGCATAGCTCAGCGCATCCAGCGGTGTTCTGCCGGCAAATTTCCGGAAATTGTTGATGAAATGCGATTGGTGGCTGTAGCCGTAAGCAAATACAATATCCTGCAGCCCGCCTCTGTGCAGCGGTGTCCGGTACAGATCCAGCCAGACATTCTGGAAGCGGACAAGATCTGCCACTTTTTTGGGCGGAAGTCCGATATGCTGGCGGAACAGGCGTTCAAGCTGGCGGCTGCTGAAGCCTGAGCTAAGCTCCAGCTCCCCTGCACTCACCACCCCGCGGGACTTAAGCATCCTGTGGACAGCGTTCATCATCCCGTCACTGCTGCGGCCGGCATTCTCCAGCCTGCGCAGGAGGAACAATTCTGCCATGGCAATGCGTTCCGACATCGTTTGTGTCCCCCGCAGCTTGTCTCCCAGCTCCCTGCGGAAGGAACGGAAATATTGCTCCACCGGAACGTGGACATTCAGCACATCCTGCAGCTGCTCATCTGCAAACAGATGAACCGCCCAGAAATGAAAACGGATAGCGAAACGCTGTCTCCCCGCAGGCTGCCGGGCTTGTCCCGCCTCAAACGGGGTGTCATTAATGCCGCAAAATATTCCGTCAGCCTCCCCTGTACGCTCATCCCATTCCCATATGATATCCATACAACTGTCCGGTATGATCGTTTCCGTCCGCTTACTTATATCTGCTCCGTTATGCCCTTGTGCAATTTCAACGGATTGCGCTTCCTGCTGCTCACCCGGCGGCGGTACAGTCCCCCAGAAACAGCGGATGTACGGCTCCAGCAGCCTGCCGGGCAGATACTCGCCGCCCCCGGCCGGGTTCGCGGTGATCGGGTAATACAGCTCCGAGAGGTTGAACATAACATCCGGCCTCACCTTCGTAATGCTTAGGCAGCAGAGGACGGAATTAGCCGTTCATCTGCGCCTAAGCTCATATATTTTATAACCGCCTGTAGTAACTTCATTATTTGGTTTGATCTTGTCATGAAGCCTGATATCTTCAGAGAACTGTTTACTAATTCCGCTGGCCGTATAAGATATGTTCATATGCAGCACCGACCGTCCGGTAAGTCTCAGATCTTCAATAACGCCTCCGCCTTCTATAGGCATTACATCACTTACAATGAATGGCTTGCTTGAAGCTAAATCGATAACTTCGACCCCGTCAATGGCTCCATTAAGTATCACATTATCAACCATAGTATCACCGCCGGTCAGCTCCAGAAACCAGCCTCCGGCCAAATAGACAGCATGAGGCGCTGCGGCCAGATTTATATTTTGTACGGAGAAATCCTCTGTAACGACATCTATCCGGTATTCTTCAAGCCCGCTGTGCAGTGTAATCTGATCATACACAATCAGTGCAAGAAGTGCCAGCAGTACTACCAGCCCGATCACCCTGTACTTTACCTTAGTAATTTTCATGGTTCAGCCTGCTCTCCTATACTTTTTTTGGTAATATTATACACCGGCGAACTCTTGGCTAAAATGAGAATAGTCGCAGCTTTGCAACCATTATGTTTGTAGCAGCGTGCTTATATGTTGTACAATAAAGGCTAAATGACTTTTTGAAGGATGGATTAATAATGTATTTAGCAAGTGACTGGAAGGACTATGAAGTGATTGATACCGGAGGCGGAGAGAAGCTAGAACGCTGGGGCGATATTATGCTGCGCCGCCCGGACCCGCAGATCATCTGGCCGCTGGCCAGCGAGAGTGCCAAATGGCGTGATGTTCACGGACACTATCACCGAAGTTCCGCCGGGGGCGGACAATGGGAAATGAAGAAAAGCATTCCGGATGACTGGAAAATCGCCTACGGCAAGCTGAAGTTCCATCTCCGTCCAACGAACTTTAAGCACACGGGTCTCTTCCCTGAGCAGGCAGCCAACTGGCGCTGGATGATGGACAAGATCGCTGCGGCTAACCGCCCGATTTCCGTGCTTAACCTGTTCGCATATACCGGCGGAGCAACCGTTGCAGCGGCAAGTGCCGGAGCTTCCGTAGTTCATGTCGATGCCGCTAAGGGCATGGTTCAGTGGGCGAAGGAGAATGTAGCCTTGTCCGGGCTTGCCGACAAGCCGGTCCGCTACATTACAGATGATGTGTTCAAGTTCGTGCAGCGTGAACAGCGCCGCGGCAGCAAATATGATGCAATTATCATGGACCCGCCTTCCTATGGAAGAGGCCCGGGCGGTGAAATGTGGAAGCTCGAAGCCAGTCTCTATCCGTTCCTGGAGAGCTGCATGGAGATTATGAGCGACCGGCCTTTGTTCATGCTGATTAACTCTTACACAACGGGCATTTCGCCTACCGTACTGCGCAATATGCTGTCAATGACCATGGGCAAGCGCTACGGCGGCAAGCTTACCTCCGGTGAGATCGGACTGCCGATTACATCCTCCGGCATGAATCTGCCTTGCGGAATTCTGGGCCGCTGGGAGGCGTAAGCCATGACCGCGCAGAACAACGAAACAACCGGGAAGTCCGGCAGCGGACAGTCCCGGTTCGAGATTTTATATGAGGACAACCATCTTCTGGGCATCGTGAAGCCCGTTAACATTCCGGTGCAGGAGGATGCTACAGGCGATGCGGATCTGCTGACCCTGCTGAAGGAAGATGTTAAGGAACGTTACGCCAAGCCGGGGAATGTCTTCATGGGCCTCGTTCACCGGCTGGACCGGCCTGTAGGCGGCGCGATGATCTTCGCCAAGACCTCGAAGGCAGCCTCGCGGCTGTCTGAGAGCGTCCGCACCCACGCCTTCCACAAGGTGTACCTGACCGTCGTTCATGGCAAACCCCCTGCATCCCAGGGACGGCTGATTAATACGCTGCTGAAGGATGAGCGGAGCAACACGGTCAGTATTGTCCGCCCAGGAACACCGGGCGGCAAGGAAGCGATTCTCGATTATACGGTACTCGGCAGCGCTGAGGGCTACACCCTGCTCAAGATCGATCTGCTTACCGGACGCTCCCACCAGATCCGCGTACAGCTGAGCGGCATCGGCTGCCCGCTGTACGGAGATCAGAAGTATGGTGCCGCAGTGAACAGACCCGGACAGCAGATTGCGCTGTGGTCAGCACTGGTCGGGTTCCCGCATCCGGTGACCAAAGAGGAAGTTGAATTAATCTCCCTGCCTCCACAGACCCATCCCTGGAATCTGTGGACCCCGCAGAACCAAAAGCAGGCTATCCGGTAACGGACAGCCTGCTTTTGTGTGTATGCATATATATGAGGTCAACACTGGACATCTATTAAGGAGTCGAACCTTCCGGTGCCGGAGCGGGAGCTACCGCCATCTTCCCCATCAGATAGAGCAGCAGCTGCTGGTTATGAGATGAAATGGGATCAAGCGCTTCGGCAAAAAAATCACTGCGGATCTTCAGTCCGCGCGAGGTCTCGTTCTTGCCTGTCTCGGTGATGCTCACCCAGACGATCCGCCTGTCGGAGGCATCTCGTTCACGGATAATGAGATTATGCTTCTCCATCCGGTCAAGCAGCATAGTTACAGCCGCCGGGCTGGTGGCCAGATGCGGAGCCAAATCAGAAGGTTTCATCGCGTCACGTTCCTGCAGCAATTCCAGTACGGTAAGCTGGGCATCGGTCAGTGTAGGGGCAAGCTTGCTATCCATATGTAGCTTATAGTCCTTTAATATCTTATGCCAGATTTTACTGAATTCAGTGGAGTGCACACTTATTCCTTCCTTTCCCTGCGGATCTCTATCCGGTATACCTAAACATTTTCGCGAAAAAAATTCCATTTCCTGCAAAAGAAAAAAATAAAATCACGGGCGCTAGTGAATTTGAGGTATGTACTTACAGATTTCTTAATGAACCCGCTGTTTGTGGTGGAGATGGAGTGACTGCTGGTTTAACGAAAACTCCGCACCAATTCCTGCATGAAATACAACATTCCCCTTATGATTTCGGCCTTAAATCTAGAATTGTTGTATAAAAGGCAGCATTCCCCATCTATAAAGAACCTTAGCGGGGGTTATTCTTGTATTTCATACAACAATACCTATGCATACACTGGTATCCATGAATCAAAGTTGTAATACCTGCAACATTAGGCATTCTATACACTACTTGACGTGACTCGGAGCGAACCGTGTAATTCTCCGCTGCCTGACCATACTTGTAAATCCCGCTAATACAAATAAACGGCGTTCGGAGCTCTGTAGACCAGAGCAGCCGAACGCCGTTTGAATTATTTAATATTCTAAGCTTCTGCCCCGGCTATTTAACTGCGGGGTACAGGCTGATGATCTCATCCTTCTTCTCGACAGCAACCAGCTGCTTGCCGATGGAACGGCGCTCACCAAGCGGTGCCGATTCGGAGGAGAAGGCATGAACCGCACCGCTCTGGGTGATGGCGGTCAGCTCCAGGGGCTCCTTGCAGTAGAAGGCCCCCACAAGCCTGCTGCCATTCGGGCGAACCCGTTTGCCTTCTTTGAACTCGAATGTCGGCATCCCTTTGCCTCCGCGGCTCTGGGAAGGGTAATCCAGCAGCAGAGAGCGTTTGGCGTAGCCAATCTCGGTAACCGCAAGAATCTCCCCTTCGTCCTCACTGACCCAGAAGCTGGAGACGACCTCGTCGCCTTCTCGCAGCTGAATCCCTCTTACCCCTGTGGCCACACGGCCCATAGGGTTGACTTCACTCTCCCGGAAGCGGATGCTCATCCCTTCACGGGTCACAAGCACGATGTCCTTGTCTCCGCTGCTCAGCGCCACTGTAATGATCTCATCACCGTCAGCTACCTTACAGGCGGCCACGGCTCCGGAACGGCTTGTAGAGTACTCCTTGAGCTCTGTACGCTTCACCTGTCCCTTACGGGTGACAAAGACCAGACTTGCCAGCGGGTCCTCCAGGTTGCCGACCGGCAGCACACTGACAATGCCATCGCCCTTGGCGAGGCCGATCACGTTCACGATCGCGGTACCAGGCTCCTTCCATTTAAATTCCGGTATCTGATGAACCGGAAGCAGGAAGTATTGGCCCTTGCGCGTGAACACAAGCAGGCTGTCCCGGGTATTCAGGTCCAGCAGCCTGACGATATGGTCGCCGTCCTTGACACCCGATGAGTGGCGCTCTCCGCCTGAACGGGTGAAGGATGGCATGCCTGTCCGCTTGATATAGCCACCCTCTGAAATGGCGACCAGCACATCCTCCGCATTCACGAGAACCTCCATGCTGACCTTCAATTCCTCCACTTCACCCTGAATCAGTGAACGGCGGTCGATCCCGTATTTATCACGGATCTCCAGCAGCTCTTTGCGGATGACCGCAATCAGCTTCTTGTCACTGTCCAGAATGCCCTGCAGGACAGCAATCTTGGCATGCATCTCATCAAGCTCCTTCTGGAGCGAATGAATCTCCAGATTGGTTAACCGGTACAGCTGCAAGGTAAGGATGGAATCGGCCTGGCGTTCGCTGAAGCCGAACATCCACACGAGATTATTCTGGGCATCCTGGCGGTTCTTCGACGCCTTGATTGCGGCGATCACTTCATCCAGAATGTTCAGAGCCTTAACCAGCCCTTCCAGGACATGGGCCCGGTCCTCTGCCCGCTCCAGATCAAACTGGGTGCGGTGGGTAACCACTTCACGCTGATGGGCGATATAGGCTTCAAGGATCGACTTCAGGCCGAGCTGCTGCGGAGCCTTGTTAACGATGGCCACCATGTTGAAGTTGTAGGTGATCTGCAGATCGGTTTTTTTGAGCAGGTAGGCCAGAATACCATTCGCATCGGCTTCCTTCTTCAGCTCCACCACTATCCGCAGACCTTCACGGCCGCTCTCGTCGCGGACTTCGGCGATGCCTTCGATCTTCTTCTCCAGGCGGATATTCTCCATGGAGGTCACGAGCCGCGACTTCACAATCTGGAAGGGAACCTCGGTAATAACGATCTGCTGCTTGCCGCCGCGCAGGTTCTCAATCTCCGTCTTCGAGCGCAGATAGATGCGGCCTTTACCTGTACGGTACGCGTCCATAATGCCGTCGCCGCCCATAATCGTTCCGCCTGTAGGGAAGTCGGGACCTTTGATGAAGGTCATGATGTCCTCCAGTGCGATGTCCGGCTTCTGCATGACAGCGATACAGGCATCGATGACTTCACGCAGGTTATGCGGCGGAATTTCCGTGGCGAACCCGGCAGAGATCCCGCTTGTCCCGTTGACAAGCAGATTCGGATAACGGGATGGAACCACGACCGGCTCCTTTGCCGTATTATCGAAATTGTCCTTGAAAAGTACGGTGCGTTTTTCAATATCACGCATCATCTCCAAAGCGATTGGAGACAGGCGCGCTTCTGTATAACGCATAGCTGCTGCAGGGTCATCATCCATCGAACCCCAATTGCCGTGTCCGTCGACAAGCACATGTCCCATCTTCCAGGGCTGAGCCATCCGGACCATCCCGTCGTAGATCGAGGAGTCTCCATGAGGATGGTAGTTACCCATGACGTCACCGACTGTTTTGGCCGACTTGCGGTATGGCTTATCCGGCGTGTTGCCAGAGTCGTACATCGCATACAGAATCCGGCGCTGCACGGGCTTCAGCCCGTCGCGGACGTCCGGAATCGCCCGGTCCTGAATGATATATTTGGAATACCGGCCAAATCGGTCACCAACGACCTCTTCCAGAAAAGCCGGCAAAAATTGCTCTGATAAACTGCTCATTCACTTTTCACCTTCTGTTCCTCAATCTGTCCACGTTTGTAATGATTGATGATCTGACTGCTGCGCGCCTGGGATATTCGATTCGTATTGCCTCAAGGCTCTTAAGAATAAAACTTAACAAATCAGTGTTAAGCCGTAACTGCGGTGAGTTTTGGACTTCCGGCCGCTATTGTATTTAGATTTCTGATTCATACGCTTAATATAGATTGAACTTAAAATAATTCCAATGGGGATGTTGTTCATAACTGCGGTGGATATTTGGACTTTCGGCCGCTGTTGTCACCAGATTTCTTGATTGTTACCGCCTTTAGCGGTAGAAATCCGGTGACAAAGGCGGTCGCTGTCGCTCCTACAGTTCCAAAATCCCCCTCCGTTATTCTCATCTGTTATTCTCTTATTCAGTTCAAGCTATAGCGGATGAAATCTAAATACCAAAGCGGACGCTGACGCTCCTACAGTTCCAAACTCACACTCCGTTACTAACCACCTTATTTAGCTTCGCTTTATTCTAAAGTTCTGGCGGCAATCCGCGAATATCCCATTCGCTGTGCTTAAAACGATCATCAAAAAATTAAAAACAGCGGAAGTAATCGTCACTTCCCCACTAACCCCTACTCTACTATTTCTGTAAAGTCGACGTTCTCGACAATCCAGCGCTTACGCGGATCAACCTTGTCGCCCATCAGTGTGGAGACGCGGCGTTCCGCCTTGGCGGCATCCTCGATCTGCACCTGCAGCAGCGTGCGCGAATCCGGATTCATCGTTGTTTCCCACAGCTGATCAGGGTTCATCTCACCGAGTCCCTTGTACCGCTGCAGCTCGAAATTCTTACCGAATTCCTTCAGGTAATTCTGCAGCTCCTCATCGCTCCAGGCGTAGCGGACTGTTTCCAGCTTACCCGATTTACGCGTCAGCTTATACAGCGGCGGCTGGGCAATGAAGACCTTGCCGGCATCGATCAGAGGCTTCATATAGCGGTAAAAGAAGGTCAGCAGCAGCACCTGAATATGCGCACCGTCCGTATCGGCATCGGTCATAATGATAATTTTGGAATAATTGCTGTCTTCCACGGCAAAATCAGGACCAATGCCCGCACCAATCGCCGATATAATCGCCTTGTATTCATCGTTCTTCAAGATATCCAGCAGCTTGGCCTTCTCCGGATTCATCGGCTTCCCCTTCAGAGGAAGAATGGCCTGAATCTTCGAATCACGGCCCTGCTTGGCTGAGCCTCCGGCGGAGTCGCCTTCTACGATGAAGATTTCGGTACGCGTAACATCCTTGGATTGTGCAGGCGACAGCTTACCGCCAAGATTCGAGCTCTCGCTGCGTTTCTTGCCGCTGCGGATTTCATCGCGGGCTTTGCGGGCCGCTTCGCGCGCCTTGGACGCCTGGATCGATTTCTTCAGCAGGCTCTGCGCGACCTGGGGATTCTCCTCGAGGAAGCGCGCCATTTTCTCCGAGACAATAAAGTCCACGGCACTGCGTGCAGAAGCACTACCCAGCTGATCCTTCGTCTGTCCGACAAATTCCACATCCGACATCTTAATGCTGATAACCGCCATCATTCCCTCACGGAGATCATTACCCTCCAGATTCTTATCCTTCTCCTTAAGCAGCTGCGTCCGCCGGGCGTAGTCATTCAGCACACGGGTATAGGCTGTCTTGAAGCCGGTCTCATGCGTCCCGCCGCTGCGCGTAGGAATCGAGTTGACGAAAGAAGCAATGGTCTCCGTGTACCCCGCATTGTATTGCAGCGCAATTTCCACTTCAATCTCATCCTTCTCGGAGCTGAAATGAACCACATCATGCAAGACATCCTTGCCCTCATTGAGGAACTGTACAAACTGGCTCGCGCCGCCCTCATAAAAGAACTCATCCTGCCGTCCGCTCCGCTCATCGCTGAGGTTGATCCGCAGGCCCGAGTTCAGGAAGGCAATCTCCTGCACCCGTTCCGCGAGTGTGTCGTAATTCAGTGAAATGCCAGTCGGGAAGACGCGAATATCCGGCTTGAAGGTGATCTTCGAACCGGTCTTATTCGTATTCCCCAGTACCTCAAGGCCTGTCACAGGCTCGCCGACATGTTCTTTCCCGCTTTTGTCGACCCAATATTCGAAGCGTTGCCGGTGGATCTTGCCTTCACGGTAAATCTCCACTTCCAGCCACTCGGACAAAGCATTGGTTACTGATGCCCCTACGCCATGCAGACCGCCCGATTTCTTGTAGCCGGAGCCTCCGAATTTACCACCCGCATGCAGAATGGTGAAAACAACCTGCGGAGTCGGCACTCCCGTCTTGTGCATTCCGGTCGGAATCCCCCGTCCGTTGTCAATTACGGTGACCGATCCGTCCTTGCGGAGTGTAATATCAATCTTCGAGCAAAACTTGGCCAAATGCTCATCTACGGCATTGTCCACTATTTCCCATACTAAATGGTGCAGTCCCGAGGAACTCGTACTGCCAATATACATGCCGGGCCGTTTGCGGACCGCAACCAGACCTTCGAGCACCTGAATGTCGTCAGCATCGTATCCAGTCCGGCCCACTTCGGCGTTCTTAGAGACTTTTGCAAACATATCGATCTGTTCGAGCATTCATGCTCCTCCTTCTTGTGTCTTACTATCTCTATAAAATGCAAACAAACGTTTTCGTTCACTTTGTACATTCTAATTCAAAATATCCCGTTTCGTAAAGACGGCGAATGAAATGATTACTGCAGTCAGTCCCCAAATCGCCAATACCGCCATCGAAAATGCCAGTGTCATGCCCTCAATCGGTGCTGGAGTACCTGCTAAATACCCGGTAAGCTCCATATTAACCATAAATAAATATTTGGCCGCAGTCCAGGCAGAAGCCATATTCGTCAGGATCGTGCCTGCAATCAGCGCCGCCATCATCACCACTATACTGGCTGCCGTACTGCGTACCAGAACCGACACCATGAAAGCCAGCAGAGCAACAACTACGCTGACGAACCAGATCAAACCGCCCTGCATCAGCAGGTATTTCCATTGCGGCACAGCGTGAACCGTGGTCATATCGACCGTATCCCCGCTCAGCTGGAAGCCTGTGAACACCGGAACATTGAATCCTTTGTATCCAAAGGCCAGCCCCGACACCAGATAGCTGATGATAAAAGCAGACAGGACGATTAAGGAGACAAACATCATGAGGGCCGTCATTTTACTGAACAGCACCTTCCAGCGTTTGACCGGACGCGTCAGCAGCATCTTGATTGTTCCTGTCGTTCTCTCCCCGGAGACCAGATCCGAGGCCACCGCCATAATCAGCAGCGGAATGAACAGGGACACGGAATTGTCCAGAAATTCACGGGTAAAGGTAACGCCGCTCGGCTCGTTCGGATTCACATCGTGATCCAGATAATACTGCAGCTGCTGGACAAAAATCCGCCGGTACGACTTCCATTCTTCCGGAATCCGGTCGCTGCCGAGGGAGTTCTGGTTATCTGTAATCTGCTGCTGGACCTCCAGCCTCCAGTCAGAGTTAAACTTATCCCGGCTGCGTTCCGCTATACGCATCTGTGCATAGGTAAACATAGGCACAAGCACAAGCAGAATGAGCAGGATGACATAAAACCGTTTCTTTTTTATGATTTTGAGGCACTCATTGCGGATGAGCGGCAGCAGGTTAGTCAATAGTTTCACCTTCCGTTAGCTTCAAGAATAGCTGTTCCAGTGTAGGGTTGATTTTATGCACAGCCCGGACCTCAACCTCTCTAGTAACCAGTACGGCGACAATTTCCGGGATTAAATCCTCCTCCATAACCGTGATCAGGGAATTCACTCCCATGCCTGCGATAATGGAGTCGTCCAGTGTTACCTCATCCAGCTCCAGCAGATGGATATCCGGCCGGCCGTTTAATAGTTCTCTAGCCCGATTCAGCGGCTCCAGCTCCCACAGGACGTATGGAGAATTGCGGGCAACCAGCTCGTCCACACCGCCTACGGCGAGTACCCGCCCTTTACTGATGATCGCCACACGGTCGCACAGCAGCTGAATCTCGCTCAGCAGATGGCTGGAGACGAACACGGCAAGCCCTTCATCCGCCAGCTTGCGGATGAATTCGCGCAGCTCCTTGATGCCCTTCGGGTCCAGGCCGTTCGTCGGCTCATCCAGAATCAGCAGCCGTGGCCGGCCCAAAAGTGCCTGGGCAATGCCCAGCCGCTGCCGCATCCCCAGTGAATACGTACTTACCTTGTCATGAATACGCTGATCCAGCCGTACAATATCCACCACTTCGGCAATCCTCGCCTTGTCCACACCGGGCTGCATGCGGGCGAAATGCTGCAGGTTCTCCCAGCCTGTCAGATACGTATACACCTCGGGGTTTTCGACGATGGAGCCAACGTATTGCAATGCTTTTTCCGGGTCACGGTTCACATTATAGCCGCAGACGGTAATCGTGCCCTCACTTGGCCGGATCAGGTCAACCAGCATGCGGATTGTTGTGGTTTTGCCGGCCCCATTAGGACCGAGGAAGCCGAAAATCTCACCTTTCCGGACGTCAAACGTAACATCATCTATGATCCATTTACGGCCGATTTTTTTGCGGACCCCTTGTACGGACAGGACTACCTCCACGGAGGCTTCTTGCATTGGTTTAGCCATCTCTATACAACTCCTTGCTGCGGTCATTTCTGTTCAGAATGTTCCCTGCCCTGCTCCATTCCCTGTCCCAGGTTAATGTACAGCCTGTACAATCCGCTCACTCATCCGCTGATAACCGTCCCCGTTCGGGTGGAAGTGGTCATTCGAGAGATACTTGTCCAGATGCCGGTTGAACAAATCGAAGGTCGGAACGAGCGTCATATTGCTGTGGGTGTTGATGATATCCATCGCTGCATTGTTCCAGGCGGTTACAGCCTGATTACCCGGAACCATCAGGTCCGCAATATCTCCGAAGGGATTATACAATCCCACGTAATAAATCTGTGCCTGCGGATTAATCCCGGCAATGGTGTCAAGAATACTGCCCAGCCGCCCCGATGCATCAGGCAGAGCCGAGAGCAGAGATTCGGGGGTTAATTCGTCGGTGGAGGCTGTAGGCACGGGCGCTGAACCTTCTACCGTGTTATTCGCAGCGGATTCAGTCTCCAGCGGCGCTATTCCGTCCGCAGGATTCTCCGTATCTGCTGACGATACTGCCTCTCCGCTGCTGCTGCCTGTCCCCAGAATATCCGAGCCGCGGAACAGGTCATTGCCGCCTATAGAGATCAGGATTACATTCGCCTGGCGGAGCGCGTACTGCACACCCTCCTCCTGAAGCTTGCTCTGCAGTCCGGCTGTGGTTAAGCCGTTAATGCCCATGTTGCCGAGCAGCTCCGCCTTGCCTCCGTCCGCCGATAACGCCTCCAGCGTACGCTTCACAAACCCCTGTCCGGAATTGTCGCCGGTCCCTTTGGCCAGAGAATCCCCCAGCGCCAGTATCTTCAATTCATCCGTTGCCGCGGCTGTCGGTGCAGCTGTTTCCTGCGGGAGGGATGATAGGAGTGTCTCCCCCTTGGGGTTGATAATATCGCTTACCGCATACACAAACCCTGTAATTAAAAGTAAAGTTGCCAGGATGGATACCAGGCCCACTGCCCTCCAGGTCCATTTGGAATCGTTCAATGCTATCCCTCCGTATGCCGTTCTATTCTCCATTGTTCCACATTTTACAAACTTCTTAACTATGTAGATAAACATAATTCTTCTTTGCTTAATTTGCAAATAAAGCGGGGGTTTTGGTGAAAGGCGCGGCTGCGGTGATTTTGGACTTCCGGCCGCTGTTTTCCCCAGCTTTTTTTGATCTGTACCGCTCTTCGCGGTGATAATCTGGTGACAAAGGCGGTCGCTCCCCCTCCTACAGTTCCATAATCCCCTCCGCCGCTTTCACCTAAACAGTGTGGAGCAGCCAGGGCGGCACTATAGCACTGCTCTGATCATGCGAAACTGCGAAACTGCAAAGTCCAAAAAGCGAAACTACAGTGCAGAACTTCGAAACTGCAAATTGATTTATCTTCGTCTGACAAAAACCTTCATTTCCCGATCCAGAATAAAAACAACAACTATTAGTGGTGTTTCTCGTAGATTATCTTCATTTACTAAACCTCAAAAAAAGCCCCCCGGCAATGCCGGAGGACGAGTGAAGCTTAAGAGCTGCGTTATATTATTTGCCGATGAATTCCTGAACCCAGTAATTATTGTCGAAGCCTACGCCGATGTAGTTGAAATTCGTGCTCAGAATGTTAGCCTTATGGCCCGGGCTGTTCATCCAGGCAGTCATAACTTCCTGCGGCGTTTTCTGGCCCATCGCGATATTCTCTCCGGCTGCCTGATAAGTAATACCGAACGCGGACATCATATCAAAAGGCGATCCATAGGTCGGGGAAGTATGGGAGAAATAGTTGTTCGTACGCATGTCAGTAGCCTTAGCCGCTGCCACTTTGTTCAGGCTGTCCAGTGCGGAGACAGGAGCCAGTCCTGCTGCTGCGCGTTCTTTGTTCACCAGGGCTACAACCTGCTGAATGTAGCTTGAAGCGCTGTCTGCGACAGCTGGAGCTGCAGTTGCAGCTGGTGTAGCTACCGGCTTAGCCGTTGCTACTGGCGCAGCCGTCGGTGCTGGTGTAACAACAGGCTTAGCCGTTGCTACTGGCGCGGCTGTCGGTGCTGGTGTAACAACAGGCTTAGCCGTTGCTACTGGCGCGGCTGTGACTACTGGTCTAGCTGTCGCTACTGGTACAGCGGTAGCCACCGGCTTAGCTGTTGCTGCCGGAACTGTTGCTACAGGATTCTTATAGATAACGGTCTTGGATACGGTGAACGTATTCCCGTCAAATACAAATGACTTCGAATTGTACTGTGTGAAATATTCCATGAATTTTGCGAAATTCGTATCTGAAGCGGTTGCCGTAGTGGCTCCAGCTGCTGCGCTTGCCTGTAATGGAAGTGAAATGCTAAGTGCCATAACAGCGGCTACACTTCCACCTATCATTGCTCTTAAAGTCTTGCTTTTCATTCTGCCATCTCCTTATTCTTGTTGTAGAATTACCTGGCTGCCGAGAGTTGCGGACATCAATTGTTACAAAGTTGTAATTTGTTCCTCAGTCATTGTAACATAAAAAACCAGGCTGTGCGCTTCTAAATTATGACATTTTTCTTCACGGCTGAGGCTTGTCCGCTTCTGTTCAAAAAGTGGAAACGGCTTTGCCGTCCTGTAATAAGGACGGTACCGTTTCAACGAGATATAGAAGGATAATTCATAACGCGAAGCATATATATTCTTATATTTAAGAAACCGTCCTCTTCAGAACGGTCACATGTTCTTACAGTTAATATCGGCATTCACCGGCCCCCCGCTTAATGAAAGGACTGCCAGAAATCCCCTTCTGTCGAGATCAGGCCCATAATTTCGGCATACGGAATCCGGAATGTAGGAAAGCCCGCAGCATACGGAGCAATTTCATAAGGGGCAAAATAGAGATACAGCGCTTCGCCATCTACATAAAAAGGCTGGTCAGCCGTAATGCCTTTGTACGTATCGGGAAAAACATAGGAATACTGCGGATCATTCGCAATCTGTTTTCCGACAATATCACTGAGTTTCTGCACATATTTGCTGCCAGGCTTAAACAGATCACTCAGCGTGTAAAATTTGCCGGTGCGCAAATTGATATGCTCATAGATCATAGTCGGCATTCCATGCGCCGCTCCAAACGGAAAGCGGTATCCGCTGAGCTCAAGTACCAGCAGGTTCTTGCGGAAGAAGGATACGGCAAAATCCCCCGTATAGCTAAAATCCTGCCCCGCTCCCCCAGTCCCCGCACCTTCTGCGAGTGAGAGACTGCGCAGCTTATCATTGACTGATTTGGATATCTCAGCGACAGCAATCCCTTCTACTACCGGATAGTAGACCAGATAATCCCTGTTCGGTTTATATTTCTTCTCCAGCACGGAGTACGGCGGTCTGAGCGGAATGACCCCATTTTGCCGCCATACCTGCTTGCCTTTGCGGTCATAGTAGGCAGTACGCTGGTCAACATCCGCACGGATCAGGTTGCCGCTGAAGGATAGAGATCCTGAGCCGGCAATGACCGGCGGCTGGGCGGCTTTTTTACCGCTTTTATCAATAAAATACGTGTCCTTGGCATCATACACCGACGCAAGCCCGTTCTGATAATTGTTCACCCCGAGCAGCGGATGGGTGCTGAGAATTCTGCCTGTAAGCGCATCGGCAATCACATAACGTGAACCCCGGTACGGCTGATCGGCATAAAGCGGGGTTCCCAGCGCAACCCGGTTCTCACCCAGCTGCTGGACTTCATAGTAAGTCGCCGGAATAATGGCTTTGCCCTGCTTGTCAATCAGACCGTATGCATTACCGTAATCCTCAGCTGTGTTGATTACCGCACGCCCTTCCGAGAAAGGCAAGGCTGCCGTAAACTGCGGCTGGATGGCAATGCTGCCGTCTGTATGGAGGTAACCGTATTTCCCGTTCTCCGTAGCCTGAAAAGCAAGCAGACCTTCCCCCGGATACCCCACGAATGGATATTTATACGTATGCAGCACCGTTCCCTGGGGATCAATCAGCGCGTACTCCCCCTCAGCGACTTTGACCAGAGCCGTTCCGTCATTGAAATCCCCGGCATCCAGATACACCGCTGGCAGCACCTCTTTGCCTTGGGCATCCAGATATCCGTAGTATGAGTTCCCCCCGGTTGTATTCTGCTTGGAGAACAGCGCGCGGCCTTCATGCAGCGAATTCAGATAGTCATACCGCGCGGACGTGACCTCTTTACCTTTCTCATCAATAAAAGTGTAGCCCTTGGCATCCGAAACCACAGCCCGCCCTTCGGCAAACGGAGCAATAAAGGAATATAGCGGTTTGACCTTCTCACGCCCGGAGCTGTCAATCAGGCCGCTGTAATTCTTGCGCTGCACTACCGCCAGGCCATTCTCCTGGAAATCCTCCGCATAGTCATATCTGGGCTCGATCACAGTCCGTCCGTCGTTATTAATGTAACCCCACAGTGTTCCGTCTTTAAGCTTAAAAGGAGCCGGATGCAGCATCTCCGCCCGCAGCCCGCTGGCATCTACCTCCGGAAGCACGATAAGCGCCTCCAGCGGTTTTTTGGAGTAGTCTACGCGGTATAATCCCGCCTCTGCCGGGATCGTCACGAACAGATCATCATCCGCACGGATGAAATCCTCCTCCTGCTGCGGAATAACCTCATTCCAGCCGATTCCGTCCCACCGCCATACCTCCGTCTGAATCAGACCATTGTCATTCTCTTTTCCCAGCTCGTTCAGCTTAATCCTCAGCATTCAGTCGCTCTCCCTTACAAAGGCATTTGCCTATAGAATATGAGAGTGAGGGGGAAAGGGTGTTTATGTGCCCAGAGCTGCCGATACGCGTGAGTATGGGCGTCAGCGTGAGCGTGGAATGCGTTGAGAGCGTGGAATGCGTTAGGAGCGTGGAATGCGTTAGGAGCGTGAGGGCTTAAAAGCAAACTAGGAAAGGTGAGGCTGTAACTGCGGTGAATGTTTGGACTTCCGGCCGCTGTTGTCTCCAGATTTCTTGATTTGAACCGCTATAACGCGGTGGAAATCCGGAGACAAAGGCGGACGCTCCCGCTCCTCCAGTTCAAACTTCCCCTCCGTTACTCTCCACCTTTCTTCAGCATAACCAAGGTCACAGACACAAACTACATCAAAGGCATAAACTGCAACCTAAAAGCAGCACAAAAACACCCTTTCAGAGTGTGTTAGCAGGATGTTCAAGGGCTGCTTCGCCTGCCCTGTCACTTGTTATTGGGGTTCTGCAGCTACATGCGCTGGAATTGGAGGGCAATAAGAGAAACCTCACTACTTCAACCTAAAATATTGCACTAAATACAACATTTCGCTCATCATAACACCCCTAAATCCAAAATTGTTGTACGAAATACATCATTCCGCCTTCTCCAAGGCAAAATGCAAGGAAATTCTTGCATTTCGTACAACAATCCGCCCGAACACTTATATATTTAAGCCTGCGAGTTGCACTACGTACAACATTTATACACCTGGTTACTTTGGGGTTTGCTGCGTTTGCTGCTCACTTAAGGGTTGAGATATTGGGCATGGTTTTGGAGAAAAGTTGCGACAAAATCAACAAGCCCCAAGCAAAAGACGTTTGCGAAATACCGCAAACGCTTAATTTGCACCACCCCCACCTGGGTGAGGTGATGGGAGTAACGAAGGTAAAGTTTGGAACTGGAGGAGCGGCAGCACCCGGAGGGTTCTTGCTTTCAATCGAAATGTAAGATGAACTATAAACCCCATATAAGGTGAGAGTAACGGAGGGGATTTTGGAACTGGAGGAGCGATAGCGACCGCCTAAAAGCTTTCCGTAGGAAAGCTCACTTCGTAAGCATACGCTTGTTTGGATTTCTACCGCAGACAGCGGATAAAAATCAGGAAATCCAAACCTAACAGCGGCCGGAAGTCCAAAACTCACCGCAGTTACGATCATACCTGATATCAAAGTTTCTCAGTTCATTTTACCTCTTACATCGGTACATTGAACGCAAAAACTCCGGGTGCACCAGCACCCGGAAGTCCAAACATTCGCAGTTACGGCTAATCACCGAACCACAATTATTTCTTCGAAGAATATTTACGCATATCGAACGATACAGCCGCGATGATGATGAGGCCTTTGATGATCAGCTGGTAGTAAGGGCTGATGCCGATGAAGGTCAGACCGTAGTTGATCAGGGTGAAGATGATAACACCGACCAGAACACCTGGAACTGTACCGATACCGCCGGTAGTGGATACGCCGCCGACTACGCAAGCCGCGATGGCGTCAAGCTCGTACATGTTACCATAGTTGTTGGTAGCGCCGCCTGTTCTTGCAGCTTCAAGCACACCCGCCAGACCGTAAAGGGCACCAGCGATAGCGTAGATGTAGATCAGGTTCTTGGACACGTTGATACCGGAAACCTTGGCAGCCTGCATGTTGCCGCCGATAGCGTACATGTTTTTGCCCAGCTTAGTTTTGTTAAAGAGTACCCACACGACGGCCGCGACCGCCAGGGCTATGAGAACGATGTAAGGTATTGAATATTGGCCGCTGCCGATAAAGCCGGAGCCGATTTTGGTGAAGTCAGGACGCAGACCGCCGATAGGCTGCGATTGGTTAGGGTCCATATCGAAGTACAGGGAGTTCAAACCGTACACGATGAGCATGGTGCCCAGGGTTGCGATAAATGGCGGAACATTAAGCTTGGAGACGATGACCCCGTTGATGAGACCGCAGAGCAGACCGGCAACGATGGCAATCAGGATGGGCAGCCATACTTGTACTTGCGGCAGATCAGGGAAGAAGCGGCGTGAGTAATCCGGTATCTGCAGCATCGAAGCGGAGATAACAGCTGTGAAACCAACCACGCGGCCTGCCGACAAGTCGGTACCGGCTGTGATGAGGATAAAGGCAACCCCAAGCGCGATGATAACGCGTGTAGACGACTGAATCAGTACGTCACGCAGGGTGTTGATGGACATGAAGCTTGGTTCATATATGATGATCCCCATAATCAGCAGTACCAGCACGATGTAAATTGCGTTTTGAGTCACAAAGGACTGAGCTTTTTTAACGTTCATTAGTAGTGATCCCCCTTAAAATTACGCGAGCATATTCTCCTATCCGTACTCCTTAATGCTGTGCAGCGAGACGCATAACTTCGGTTTCCGTAGCTTGCTCGCCTTCTAGTATTCCTGTAAGCCGTCCTTCCGACATGACCATTACGCGGTCAGACATCCCCAGCAGCTCAGGCATTTCCGAAGAAATCATGATAATGCTCTTCCCCTGCTTGGCCAGGTCGGCAATGATGGTATAGATTTCGAATTTGGCACCAACGTCAATTCCGCGTGTCGGCTCATCCAGCAGCAGGACTTCAGGCTCTGTAAGCAACCATCTGGCCAGCAGCACCTTCTGCTGGTTACCGCCGGAGAGATTCATAATCTGCGTTTTGGTGGTTGGTGTCTTGGTGCGCAGCTTCTCAATCATTTTATCGACTTCAGCTTTCTTCTTTCTGCCGTTCAGCAGGAAGTAAGGCGTCTTATAATGGTCAAGGTTGGCAATTGCGCCATTCTCATGAACGGACAGTACCGGGAAGATACCGGTTACACGGCGTTCCTCGGTTAACAGCGCCAGGCCATGTTTCTTGGCATCCTGCGGCGAATTGATCTTCACCTTTTTGCCTTCAATTGAGATGGAGCCGGATTTGATTGCACGAAGGCCAAACAATGCTTCAATAACTTCCGTTCTCTGCGCACCGACCAGACCGCCGACACCGAGAATTTCACCGCGTCTCAGCTCAAAGGATACATCCTTAAAGGATCTTGGCTCCGGTGAGGTCAAGCCTTCCACCTTCATATAGACTTCGCCTGGAACATTAGTGCGCTCAGGGAAGCGGTTAGTAAGGTCACGGCCGACCATTTTGGAGATAATCAGGTCCGTGGTAAGCTCGGCCGACGGCCAGGTACCGATCTTTTTGCCGTCACGCATGATGGTTACTTCATCAGAGATTTCAAGAATTTCTTCCATCTTGTGAGATATATAGATAATAGCTACGCCTCTTTTTTGCAGATCCCGGATAATCCGGAACAAATGCTCAACTTCTACGCTGGTTAAGGAAGAGGTTGGTTCATCCATGACAATGACGCGTGAATGAAAAGAGACAGCCTTCGCGATTTCAATGGATTGGACCTTGGATACGGACAGCTTGCCCACCAAAGTTTCGGGATTCAGATCGATATCCAGATCTTTAAATAAATTTTCCGTGTCCGTGAACATTTTTTTGTGGTCAATGAACTGAATCGGCCCGATGCCCTTGGTCGGAAAACGTCCTAGCCAGATGTTCTCCATGACACTGCGGAAAGGTACCGGGTGCAGCTCCTGGTGAATCATCGAAATTCCGTGCTTAAGTGCATCGTTGGAGTTAGAGATGGTGGCCTTTTGGCCATCCAGGAAGATCTCACCGGCATCCGGTGAATAGATCCCAAAGAGACATTTCATCAGTGTCGACTTGCCTGCACCGTTCTCGCCCATAAGTGCATGAACCGAACCCGGTCTAACCTTTATGCTGACTCCGTCCAGCGCCTTAACGCCGGGAAATTCTTTAGTAATGCCGTTCATTTCCAGCAAAAACTCAGCATTTGCCATGTTGTTACGCCCCCTACGCTTTTTTTCTTTTTCCATGAGAGGCACAGCGGTTCCATCCTGTTCCCTACCCGAAAGGAATTCCGGAGAGCGGGTGACCACCCTCCGGGATTTTTGTTTATGAAGCTTATCTGTATCTGGAGCAATCTAACTATTATTGAGCGTCAGCTACGTTGTCTTTAGTGATCTTTTTGTAGGAGATCCATACGTATTGGTTGTCAGTGATGTCGAAGCCTACGTTTTCTTTGGTAGGTGTTTCGCCTTTAGCCAGCAGGGAAGCCAGGACGATTGCCGCTTTACCCTGGTTGTTGGCATCGTTCAGCACTGTACCGAGCATAGTTCCGTCTTGCAGCGCTTGAACCGCTGGAGCAGTTGCATCAACGCCTACTACCGGCATGTATTTGTCGCCAGTGAAGTATCCTTGGGCTTTCAGAGCTTCAATTGCACCGAGAGCCATGTCATCGTTGTTGGCAAGAACGGCTTCAATCTTGTCGCCGTGGGAGCCGAGGAAGGCTGCCATTTTTTCCTGTCCTTTTACGCGATCCCACATTGCAGTATCTTCAGCCAATTTCTCAACCTTGATACCTGCATCTTCGATAGCCTGGATGGAGTAAGTGGTCCGCAGCTCAGCATCCTGGTGTCCCGGTTCGCCTTTGAGCATTACGTATTGCAGCACGCCGTCGCCGTTCTTGTCAGCTTCAGGGTGAGCCTTCCAGTAGTCAACGATCAGCTGGCCGGACATTGTGCCGGACTCTTCTGCTTTGGCGCCTACATAGTAAACTTTATCCCATTTCTTCATATCTTCTGGAAGCGGTTCGCGGTTCAGGAACACAACCGGAATGTCAGCTGTTTTTGCTTTGTCGATGATAACGCCTGCAGCTGTGCGGTCAACCGGGTTGATCAGCATGCCGTCATATTTTTTGGTGACGAACAAATCCACCTTATCATTTTGTGTAGGCTGGGAGTTCTGGCTGTCTACGATATCTACAGTAGCGATGCCTTTGGCAGCAGTATCGATGGCGTTACGGACACCCGTCATGAAAGTATCGTCGAATTTGTAGATCGCTACGCCAACCTTTGGAGTTTCAGCAGCGGAACCGGAGTTTGCAGTTGCAGCAGCGTTGCCTGTGTTAGCTTTGTTACCAGTGTCAGCAGCGTTGTTGTTGTTGCCGCCGCAGCCTGCAAGAGCAGCACCCAGCAATGCACTAGCAAGTAAAACGGAAGTGATTTTTTTCATAATCAATTGACCTCCTGAGGATATTTCTTTTTGTTATCCCGGTGTGTCCCGGGTACATCCTTATTATGCCCTACATGAAAACGGTTGCGAATATAAAATACTACTCATTTTCATGAAAATTCTAATGTTTAAAATCTGATTTTCTCCTATCTGACAAACGGGAACAGCAGCTTCTGGTTCTCGGGCCACAGCATATTCTCCAGATCAATCAGCTTGGTGCCTGTGTCCACCCGCTCCGGAATAGTCACACCTTCAAGCGCTTCTACGGCGTATTTCACGGCTAAATACCCGTTGCTGAAAGGGTTCTGGATCACGGTCGCCTGCACCGTGCCATCCTGCAGCGATTCCATCATGGAGGGGGAACTGTCAAACGCAACCATCTTTATGTTGTCCAATCTTAAGCTTTGTATGACTTTGGCTGCTCCCTGGGAAGCAATTTCATTCAACGTGGCAATCCCGCGCAGGTTAGGATGCTTCTCCAGCATCTCCCGGGTCAGGGTTTCGGCCTCCACCGTGCTTGAGGAAGTGTAGGAAATCTGCACCACTTTGACATTCGGATAACGGGCTGCGTAATTGAGAAATCCTTTTTCGCGCTCATCCGCATCCCTGGCCCCGTAATCAATGCTGCCGCTGGAGTCCGGCGCAACATTCAAAGAGGAATTGGTGAAGTTAATAATTCCAATCTCGCCATATCCCTGCAAAAGCTGAATCAGCCGCTCCGCGGACTTCTGTCCGGCTTCATAACCATTCGAACCTACATAGGCTTGAACCCTGGCCGATCCGACTTCCGCATCGACTGAGATCACCGGGATTTTGTAATATGCAGCCTGGTCTACGACCTGGGCCAGTCCCATATAGCTGCTGGCAGCGAGAATAATCACATCCGCTTTCTCCTTAATGGAGTCCTCCACCATCCCCACCTGCTCATCGATATCACTTTCCGAGTCCGGCGCTTTGAACATCAGCTTGACATTGAATTCCTTCGCTGCCGCTTCCGCACCCAGCTTCACTGTATTCCAGTAATCCCCCTTGTTCATCTTGACAATCAGGTGGATATTACGTGTCTTGCTCGTATTGATATAAGCAGGCGACGAATTAAAGCAGGAGGACACGGAGATCCAGAGCACCCCGCATAGCAGCAAGGTCAGCCAAAAACGTATGCTTCTCACCGGTTTGTCTCCTCCTTCTGCTCATCCATGTCTTCTCCGGCCAGCCGGGCCGGGAACACAATGGTCACGATAGTACCTTCTTCAATTTCACTCTGAAAGGTTAGTCCATATTCGCGGCCATAATATAACCCGATCCGTTCATGAACATTCCGTACGCCGACTCCTGAGCCGCTTCCGCTTTTGACGCCTCCGCTCAGAATCACGTTCATCGTTTCTACAGACATCCCGAGGCCGTTGTCACTGACCCTGATAATAATGAGCCCATCCTGAAGCTCAGCGCTGATCGAGATCAGCCCTTCATCCGGCATCATTTCGATCCCATGGTAAAGTGCATTCTCAACGATTGGCTGCAGGATCAGCTTAACCGTCTGGTACTTCAATACTTCGTCCTGTGCCGTTATTTCGTAACGGAACTTATTTTTGAAACGGAAGCTCTGAATCACCAGGTAATGGCGGATATGATCCAGCTCCTCCTGGATAGTAATAATATTCTTGCCCTTGCTCAGACTGATCCGGAAAAATTTCGAAAGCGACTGAATCATCGTGACGACCTCATCCGTTTTGCCGCGCTCTGCCAGCCGGATGACCGAGTTCAGTGTGTTGTATAGAAAATGAGGGTTGATCTGCGACTGCAGGACTTCAAGCTCGCCCTTGCGCTTCGTCTCCTGCTCATAGATGATCTGATCCATCAGCTGCCGGATACGCTGGAGCATCATATTGAAGCGTTTGGACAGCTGTTCCACCTCATAGGCGCCGCTGACATTGATCGGGGTATTGAGGTCTCCCTCGCCCACCTGCTTGACCGTGCGCTCCAGCTTGCGGATCGGACTGGCAATCAGCCAGGACAGGAACACAGATACGGCAACCACACACACCAGGACAACTGCGAGGAACCAGGACAGAAATTGGTTCAGGTCGCGTTTGGTCGTTACAATCTCATCGTAGTAAGCGACCCCGACGATCTTCCAGCCGGTCTGGGCCAGCGTGCGCACGGTAATAAACCGCTTCTCTCCGGTGGACTCATCCAGATAGCTGCGGAAGGCATATTCCAGCACCGGTTCCACATTCTCATATTTGAGGCCGGCATAGATCAGCTGCTGCTGCGGATGGTAGACGATATTCCCGAGCGGATCGAGAATGTAAGCGTATCCTCTTTTACCGAGCTTCACTTGCCGGCTTAGCTCATCAATCGTCCTGAAATTGAAATCCAGCAGCAGGACACCGGTTTTCAGCTCGCCCTTCTCCCTGTACTGAATCATTTTGCTGATCGATACGACCCAGGTATACCGTCCTTTGAACAAATTCTGAATATGCGGGGCTGAATAGGATATTTCCGAGGTCCGCTTGGCCGTGGTGAACCAGCTCTGGCTCTCCAGTTGAGTGTTCAGACGCATGCTTTGACCAGGCGTACCCACCACATATTTGCCCTGCGGTGTAAAAACAGCCATGGATACCAGGTCCTCACGGCTGCTCATTAGTGTGTCCATGCGTTCATAGAGCAGCGGAGAGTCAATGGATTGACTCGTGGTGATCTGCTTCTCCGCCGTCTCAAAAATGCTGCCCATCCCTTTAACATACAGCTCCAGATTATAATTCACCTGCTCAATAATCTGCTGCATGTTGAGATTGGCATTCTCCTCCGCCGTGTTGGCAAACTTGCCGTACAGCATAATGCTGACGATCACTGCAACGGCTACCGTCACCGCTGTGAAGGTCAGGGTAATAATGAGCTGGATGCTCCGCAGCTTGGAAGACAGGCGGATTTTGCCTCTCTTGCGGGGCTGCGGGCGA
Organism: Paenibacillus sp. FSL R10-2771; assembly: GCF_038000205.1. Taxonomy (NCBI): domain Bacteria; kingdom Bacillati; phylum Bacillota; class Bacilli; order Caryophanales; family Paenibacillaceae; genus Paenibacillus; species Paenibacillus sp. FSL R10-2771. The sequence continues at coordinate 2,284,855 of NZ_JBBOBM010000001.1, read as the reverse complement.
AGCGGAAAGAAAGTACCCTTCGGCTTGGTCATGAGTTATCCTCCCCGCGAGCTGTTCTTATACTCTTTGGGTGACTGTCCGTATTTCTTGCGGAAGCAGAAGCTGAAATAGTTCGGATCGGCAAAACCGATCCGCTCGGCGATTTCAAATGCCTTCAGCTCGGTCGAGCGCAGCATTTCCTTCGCCGCCTCCAGCCGGATCTGCAGCAGATAGCTGACAAAGGTCATCTTCATTTCTTTCTTGAAAATACTGCTGAAATAGCCTGTGCTGATATGCAGATGCTGGCATACCTTGCCGATGGAAATGTCGGACTCCTCATAATGGGCCCGGATATAATCCTTGGCCTGGTCAATCAGCTGCTTATAGCTCGACTGCCGCTCGGAGGCGATGGTATCCATCAGCCGGCTGCACACCGTGATAATCCACTGCTTGGCTTCCCCCATATTGTTGAACTTATTAAGCTCGGTCAGCGATGAAATGCCGGAGCCGATAAAGTCATTCGTTTCACTGCCGGATTCCTTGGCCACCCGCAGAATCGATGTAATGATCTCCAGCAGAAAAATCTGATAATCCTGTGTCGAGACCTGCGCCGTATCCAGTCCCCCGAACAGCTCGTCCACCACTTCCCGCAGCTCCTGGACTGTACCCAGCTTGATCGTGCGGATCAGCGACTGCTGGGTCAGCTCATCATAGGCCAGCATCTGGCTGGATCTCGACTCCACATCCTCAATCCAGATCACGCGGTTGTTGCCGAGAATCAGCCGGTAATCCAGTGCCTGCAGTGCATCTCCGAAGGAATTGAACAGCATGGACGGCATCCGGCATACCGTTCCTGCACCAGCAGTCACTGTAAGCTTCAGGAAACGCTGTACATTCTGGCGGATTTCTTCAAGGATAGCGAAGGTTCTGCCTGTGATTTCGCTCTCATCGGTTTCCTGGCTGACAGAGAGCAGCACCACATCATCGCGGTGGATGAACACCTTGCCGAAGCTGTGCTTCTGGCAGATTTCCTCGGCAATGTTCAGCACGGCAAAGAGCTGCAGATTACGGTCCCCGGTGTCACGCAGGGATACCGGCCCCGCCTCAGGCACGCCGGAGCTTCTGTCCGGACGGATATAATCAATACTGATAACAGAGGATTGGAATAGCTCCCCGCTCAGGTTAATGCCGTATTCTGCACTTTTCTCGGCAATTTCCGCGGAGCGCAGACGGCGTGACACCAGGGAGGACAGGAACTGCTCACGCAGCACCGGCAGGCTCTTACGGTAATGCTCGCTGAGCACGAATACATTTTCCTTCTCGGCAATCTCGGTCTCAATCGCAGCTCTAACCTTCAGCAGGACATCAATCAGCTCCTGGGAAGAGAAGGGCTTAAGAATATATTCATCAATCTGCAGCTTAATCGCCTTCTGGGCATATTCGAATTCATCATAGCCGGTCAGAATGATTATCTTCGTGTTAGGGTGACGGCTGCGGATCCATTCCGCCAGCTGCAGTCCGTTCATGAACGGCATCTGGATATCGGTAACCACCACATCCGGCAGCAGCCGGTCTATCGCATCGGCTGCTTCACGGCCGTTCTCTGCCTGCTCCACCACTTCGAATCCGTATTTCTCCCAGTCGATCTGGGCGATAATGCCTTCTCTTACATCTTCCTCGTCTTCGGCGAGAATTAATTTATACATGCTTCATCCCTCTTCGGATATGGTTTGGAGTTTTACAGCATTATAATAGCTGATTCAGTAAGCTCAATCTATGTTTAAATAATGAAAGCTGTAGCAGCGGATCAAGTCAAATACGGGGAGCAATTCACTATATAGGCTGAATGCATTTATTGCAAGTAAATATTATGTATTTACATAGGCTGAACTTAACAACTTAACATACAACCCATTCTTCACCCTGTGCATTTTTGAATTTCCGGGCGGCTGCTGTCGTTTACAGGGAAATCCTGCCCATAATACAACATTTTGCTCAAGATTTCGTCCCTAATCCAAAATTGTTGTACGAAATGCAGCATTTCTCCTCCTTCGGACGGGTTAGTACGATAATTCTTGTATTTCGTACAACAATCTGTCCAAACACCCCGGTATCCGGGAATCAATGTTGTACAACGTACAACATTGATGTCTACAGTGCTTACTAAGTAGTCTCTATTCTGGCGGAAATAAAAAAAAGCCATCCCGCTTATGCCGGGATGGGGATGTTCGGTTACGTATAGGAATTATAGCAATGCTTTGTTAAAGCGGTAGCCTGCTGTCTTTTCGAATCCGATATGGCGGTAAAAAGCATGCGCCGGTGCACGTTCGACGCGGTTGCCGCTTCGCAGGAACAGCTGGCAGCAGCCTTGATGGCGTGCCCATTCTTCCGCTGCGGATACGAGTCTTTTGCCAAGGCCCTGTCCTCTAAGTTCCTCTGATACGATCAGCGCGGTAATTTCCGTAATACAATCTGCATGTTTGTAATAGGACTTCACCTGCCGGAGTCCGATCATTCCCACAACTTCGTTATTGAGTTCTGCGACCATTGTGCAGTGGAGCGGATCATGCTCCATGCCTTCCATTCTCTCTTTCATCACGCTAAGCGTCGTCGGATAGCCGAATTCCCGCAGAAGGGCTGTAACTCTCTCCAGATCATTCATGCCACATTTGCGAATTTGCAGTACCTGCTCCTGAGTACTACTGTTCATCCTCGTATACCTCCACTTTTAGCATAGACGCCGCCTGCTTGGCCGTCGTCCGCGCGATTTCCACATCTTCCGCTGAACTGAGTGTTACTGCCATCCGCCGTCCAGGGCGGATCTCCGGTTTGCCGAATACACGGACTTGCGTTCGGGGAAAAGTAAGTGCCTTATCTATCCCGGTTACCGCAAAAGCTTGTCCAGTTCCTTCGGCCTTCAGGGTAGCTGAAGCACCCGGTGTCAACAAACGTACCGATTCCAGCGGAAATCCAAGAATGGCTCTGACATGCAGAGCAAATTCCGACAAATCCTGCGTAATCATTGTAACCATACCTGTGTCATGCGGTCTGGGTGATACTTCGCTGAACAGTACCCCGTCCGTGGTCAGAAACAGCTCCACTCCAAAAATCCCATATCCGCCAAGCTCATCCGTAACGGCCCGGGCCATCGACTGTGCTTCGGCAAGCAGCGCTTCACTCATCTGATGCGGCTGCCAGGATTCCACATAATCGCCATCCTTCTGGATGTGGCCGATCGGCGGACAAAATACGGTTCCGCTAACCGAGCGGACGGTAAGTAATGTAATCTCACTCTCGAAAGTGACAAAAGCCTCTACAATGACGCGTGTACCTTTGGCACGTGCTCCTTCCAGAGCCGTATTCCAGCATTCTGCGGCATCCTCAGGTGTCCTGCAAATACTCTGTCCCTTGCCGGAAGAGCTCATAATCGGCTTGATCACACACGGTGTTCCAAGCTCACCTACGGCCTGGCGAAGTTCGTCCAGACTGTCAGCGAACCGGTATCCGGCGGTCGGCAGACCCAGCTCTTCAGCCGCAAGGCGGCGGATGCCTTCCCGGTCCATCGTCAGTCTGGCGCTACGTGCGGTCGGGACCACGAGGAAACCTTCTTCCTCCAGTTCCACCAGCGCTCCGGTAGCAATAGCTTCGATCTCGGGGACAATCAAATCCGGTTTCTCTGAACGGATTAATTGCTTCAGTGCCTCTGCATCCAGCATATCCAGTACATAAGAGCGGTGGGCTACACCCATCGCCGGTGCAGCTTCATAACGATCCACAGCTACGGTCTCTACGCCAAGGCGCTGAGCTTCGATAATGACTTCCTTACCCAGTTCACCGCTGCCGAGCAGCAGCAGCTTCTTGCTCCGGGCTGAAAAAGGAGCTCCCCACATTGTCGACTCCAACCTCTTTTCGCAAATTTGACTGCCGACTTCTCTATTTCTGTAAATTGTCGCAGTTTCATTGTAAATTTTCAGGCTTCTTTATTTTCATCCATCAACCAGCAGATTGCAAGCGTTCTTCGACATTTTCCTACAAACTTCACAGATGACTGTCCACCATATTGACGAAAGATTGCTCCATGAGCGATAATTCGCCGGCAATTTGGCCCCAGTGCTGCGCTGAATCACCCCCTTTCAGGAGTTCCGACATGGCCGCTTCCTGCTCGGCCAGACCTTCACGCAGCTGCTCTGCGGCAAGGGAAAGTGCCGCCGCTGCCGCACCGGTATAGAAAGACAGCAGCCGTTCTTCCTGGCTTACAGCCGCAGCAGCAATAGCTTCTTTGAACCAGTGCTCGGCAGCTGTGCGGATGTCTGCCCGTCCAGGGCCTTCAAAGAAATAACGCGGTGATCTGAAGCGGCTCCACAGTGCTGCCCAATCCAGCGGGGCAAGGGAGCAATCGAGCTTTGCCGGGGCGGGCCAGCGCTCGTCTGGATTCTCCAGTAGCTGAAGCTCCTGTCCCGGGATGGAAAGTTCTGCGGCTGCAGCTGCAGCCGCCTGAGTTACCAGCCTGCGCCCTGCCGCCTCCAGCCGCAGGGTGGTCGCCCACAGCTCCTGCTCCAGTTCACGCAGGATACTGCGCTCCAGCTCCCGGCCGCAGGCAATGAAGATGTCTTTCAGATGACCGCCCTCTTCCCGCAGGATAGAGGGATGGAACGATTCCTGAAAGGAACGGCCGAAGGAGAAGGACAGGCGCTGCCGGACATGATAGAGAAGCTCCTCACCCTCGCGGCGCAGATCCCGGATGGGCCGCTCTTCCCGCTCAAGCTGTGCCAGCCGGAGGCCTGCGTCATCCCGGCGCTTCCGGAACCGCCGGAGCCCTTCTTCCCGCTGGTCCGCTGCCATAAGCGCCATATGCTGCCATTCCTCCGCGCGGAGCCGGACCGAGCTAAGGCTATCCCTCGCCGCCGCCAGTGACAGGCGCGGCAGCTCCTCACCCGCAAATTCAGACAGCGCTTCTTCGAAGCTGCTGAATCCGGAAGCCTCGTAGGACTCCCGTACCCCGCGCGACTTGCCCTCCAGCGCGAGCAGACTGGACAAGGCATAGATCCGCGGGGAGGTCAGGCCGCCGGCACGCAGATTCTGCGTCACATGCTGCTTCACATCTTCCAGCTCTGCCTCGTCTGAAGCGAGGTCGGACGCATTGATGATGAAGAACATTTTATCCAGGGCAAAGCTGTCCTTGATTCTTCCCAGCTGGGCCAGGAGACTGCGGTCGGCTTTGGAGAAGGCATGATTATAGTAGGTCACGAAGCAGATCGCATCCGCATTCTTCATGTAGCCAAAGGTTACACCGGTATGCCGGGCATGTAAGGAATCCGCTCCGGGGGTGTCAACCAATACGATGCCGCTCCGTGTCAGAGGGCTGTCATAATAGAGGTCGGTACTCTGCACGAAGCAGGCCCGTTTCTCATCGGCTACCAGGCTGCGGTATTCCTGCAGGCTGACCGTACGCTCTGTTCCGAGCAGCGGGCCGGATTCCTCCCAGCCCGCTGCCGCTGCGCGTAAGAATCCGGCATGCGGCAGCGAGGACGGATGAAGCCCGCCGGTCTGCAGGCGGGCCACCGCCGCAGTCCAGGTTGAGTGCTGCGGCGGTGCCAGCTGAAGCACACTGAAGGAATGGAGGATATCGTCCCAGAAATCCTCCGCAGACTTCATGGTCACGGCCGCAGTCGCGTGGGCGAATCCGCCCTCCGGGGCCAGAATGCGGCCGACGGCAGCCGTGGCGGGATGCGGAGACACGGGCAGCACCTCTTCACCCAGCAGGGCGTTGGCGAAGGAGGATTTGCCGGCGCTGAACGCTCCGAACAGCGCCATCGTGAAGCGGCCGCCGGCGAGGTCCTCCGCCCGCGCCGCCAGGCTGCGCGCAGCCGAGGCCATGGCCGGCTCGCGGCGCAGCAGCCCGGCCGCTGCGTGCAGCGCCGCTGCGGCCTGCGTCAGCCGGCGGCGTCCGCCCGCCGGCTGTGCGTACCCGCCGCCCACGTTGCGGCGGCGGGGTGTGAAGCCGCGCGCTGCGCGGCGGCTTCACGGGGCTGGCGGCGCTTGGCGCGCCAGCCGTAAGGGCCCTCACCTCCGGCAGGACGCCGGGGGTGAGGTACGGCGCGGCGGCAGCAGCGCCGCGAGTTCGTCCGCGCGGGCGGCAGCCGCGCGGTCCAGGGCGGCCAGCGCGGCGTGCGCGTGCGCCTGCCGCTGCAGGGCCGCTTCGCGGCGCGCGAGCTCCGCGCGCCGCTCGTCCAGCAGCGGCGGCAGCTGGGCCAGCAGCTGCTCGCCGAAGGCCAGGGCCGCGCGGCGGAATTGTGCCTTGATCTCTGCCGCAAGCGCGCGGCAGAAATTAAGCAGCGCCTCGCCTGACGACCCGGTTCCCGGCTTCACCTGATCCGCCAGCCACTGCTGGCTCACCGCCGGGAACGCCTGCTTCAGCAGCGGCTCTGCCCCTTCCTGCCACAGCCCTGCGCCTTCAGCCCAGTCACGCACAAGCTGGAGTATATGCCACTCCAGCTGGGCAGTGATCTCTCTCTGCTGAAGCCCGTGCCAGTGGAGAAGCCGCGTTGCCTGCTCCTTCTCCCGTTTCGCCGCGGTGAACAATAACCCGCGCCGGAAACCCGGGCTGCTGCTCTCGATATAGGCTCCAGCAGCATCCCTTACATCGGCTGGCATCAGATTGCTGTTGCCCAGCAGGGCATCCAGCTTACTCCGCAGCTCCAGCCGCATCTGCTCCGGCAGCTGCACGAGCAGCTCCTCAGCCTGCGAAATTGCCCGGATCTCTGCCTCCACTTCTTCCTTACCGGCACCCCCGGCCGCTTCCAGTAACTGAGAGCGCTCCTCCTGCTGCTCCTCGCGGTAAGCTGCAAGCACCGCAGCTGCCGTATGGTGCATGGAACGGGACAGACTGTAGCCGAGCAGTTCTCCGCGCTGCTCCAGCAGAGCTGCAATTACCGCGAGCAGATCATCCCATTGGTTCAGAGGATGATCCTTAACTTTGAGTGAAGTGAACAACAGACCCGCGAAATGAATTCCCCATTCACGGAAAGCGCTTTCTACTTGCTGCCGGTATTCCACTATGGAGATTTCCAGTTCTCTGTGCTTGTCGATCTGATTGATGATAAGGTACAGCGGCTTGCCCCAGTCGCTGAGACTTTTGGCAAACGCCAGATTATTCTCCGACTGCACATGGTTGTAATCCATGACGTAGAACACGGCATCAGCTAAATGCAGCGCCGAGTGGGTCGCTGCCTGATGCCCCTCATCGGTTGAATCCACCCCGGGAGTATCCATTAGAACGCCGTGCTTCCCCAGCAGCGGGACTTCCTCCCAGACCTCAATCGCTGAATATTCAGCGCCCTGGCGGCAGTACTCCTGCAGCCGGTCTGGTGTAGTCTCTATTGCCGGTGCAGAACTCCCAGGTGCCTCCGGCTCTGCATGAAGCACTACCCGCGGAGCCCCGCTGCGGATCGATACTATATTGGCGCTGGTCGGAACCGGACCTGAAGGCAGCACTGCTTTTGCGCATAGGGCATTGATCATACTAGATTTCCCCGCGGAGAAATGTCCGCAGAAGGCAAGGGTCAGCTCCCCCGCCTGCTCTTTGAGCATCAGATCTGCTGCTATCTGCGCACTATTCTGTTCGCCCCAGCTCTCCAGCTGCTGCTTCAGCAGCATAAGCGTTGATGTACCGGATATTACTTCTCTCATCCTGCTCCGTTCTGCTCCCACGACAACCCCACCTTCTGCAATCTACAACATGTGCATCCAATTTTATTTATAGATAAGAATTTATAGGCTTCGGGCTTCCACTTATGAGAAGCTATAACATTAGTATGTTTATCTGATCAGCAAGAATAGAATAATTACATTTTATCATCAGATTGTCACAAATCAACTAGCCGCTTTTACAAAATCAGCTATAATCCTTCACGAAAAACAAGACTTCGCTGGACTAATCCCCCCCTTGACAGATGATTCCAGATTTATTACTATATCCATATCGGATATATCACAAGTGGATATAACCAACTTGGATATATAACTAAGGATCTTCTATTATCGGACAGGAGGTGTGTAATGACCAAGAATAACCCATTGCAAATGGAGCAATTATCTGACTCAGCTTATTATATTCTGCTCGCGTTGCTCACTCCGAAGCACGGCTATGCAATCATGAAGTACATCGAAGAGCTAACCGAAGGCGAGGTCAGGATGGGACCCGCTACACTCTATACACTAATTAAGAAACTGCAGAAATCCGGCTACATTCTATTGAACGAGGATGAGGATGAGCGGCGCAAGACCTATCAGATTACTTCAAGCGGAACGGCTCTGGTGGAGGCTGAGATTGAACGGAGACTGCGCATGTCGAGGCACGGGAACATAGCACAGCTAAATGCTAAGGAGGCGTTGACTCATGAAAACGAATAAGCAGACACGGTACATTCCGTCTAAAGGACTGGCTTTTGCCGAGCAGAATGAAATGAATAAATTAAGCAGGTTGTCGGAGAAAGGCTGGCTGCTGGAGCGGTTCTCCCTGTTTGGTTCTGGCTTCATTGTCCGCATAGGTCCAGCGCATAAGCAAATTTATTGTCTGGACATCCAGCATGTGCCGCAGAAGGACGAGAATGAGTACCGTGAAATGTTCGCTGACAGCGGCTGGGGTTATGTGTGTTCCGCCGGGGATATGCATATCTTCGTTGCTGAACCAGGAACCGTTCCCATTCATACAGACCGCTCAACACTCTATGAGAAATACCGCAAAATCACCCGTACCAGCAAAATTTTCGCTATTGTAGTCATGCTGCTGACGTTCATCACTTGTGTGCTGCTATATCTTTCCCGGCAGGTGTGGGACCATCAGCTGCTTCAAAACATCTCGCATGTTTCCCTGCTGCTGTGTGCCGTGTTCTTCCTGCCTTCTCTTATGGTTTACATTGCCTATTCTCTAAGGCTTAGAGCGTTCTCAGATTAGCCAAACACGCATATAACACCTCACACACTAAGGCCTAATCTTCGATGATTATTCAGGAATTTGCCAGGGCCCCAAACCTATATATTCTTATCGTTTAACGCAAAGAGCCGGCCCAAGGGCCGGCTCTTTGTACATATGAATTGCTATTAAGCTGTTTCCAGGACTGGAAGCAGGATTTCGAACACTTTACCGTGCTGCAGAATGGTAAGGCCGCGGGCTTTGTCCTTCATTACAACCACTTCAGGTTTCACGGACATACGCTCCAGGTAGAACTCAGGCACATCGCCGGAATGGCTGATTGTGATGCCCTCTACTTCCTGCTCTTCATTTTCTTCCATAGGGCTGTCCACCACACGGTCAAAAATATCGGAGAACGCTTCAAAATTATCGGTGTATACAGAAATGCACTTCATCTCTATCCCATCCTCTTCTTCATCTCTAAATCTTTGTTTGATTTCGTATGAACCTTATCTTTCCTGATTACAGCGGTTTTCATACGTTTTTTGCCTTCCCGGCATACATCCAGCAGCGGGCAGACCTGACATTGCGGATTCTGCGACTTACAGTGATAACGCCCGAAAAAGATCAGCCGGTGGTGCGTTAACGTCCATTCGTCACGCGGCACCGCCTTCATCAGCTTTTTCTCCACTTCCAGCACCGAATCTTTCCAGCCCGCAAGCGCGAGCCGTTTGGCTACCCGTTCCACATGAGTATCCACGGCAATGGCCGGTACGCCGAAAGCATTGGATATGACCACATTCGCAGTCTTGCGGCCGACACCCGGTAAGGTTACCAGCAAATCATGGGCCTGAGGCACTTCTCCGCCATACTGCTCAATCAGAATGGAGCAGAGGTTCTGAATATGCTTGGCCTTGTTGCGAAATAAGCCAATCCGCCGGATATCCCGCTCGAGCTCTTCAAGCGGCACTGAAATGTAGTCGATTGGAGCTTTGTACTTCTGAAACAGGTCCTCGGTCACCTTGTTCACCGTTGCGTCCGTACATTGGGCCGAGAGCAGCACCGCTATAGTTAGCTCAAAAGCGTTACTATGGTTCAGCTCACAATGCGCATCAGGGAACATGCCTCCGATGGTATCCAGGATGTGGCGGACTTCTGCAACTTTCATAGCGTCCCCTCCACGGAGTACTTACACCCGAAGTTGATCACTCGGGCATAACATCTCTAAATAAAAAGAAATATAAGCAAAGAATACATTATATCGTATACTTCCTTAGCGTTCAAGTGAACACAGCGCTGTCCTTATATTTCAAAAAAAACGTCTTGATTCAGGGCAAAAGCCTGAATCAAGACGGTGTTTCACACGGAAAATCACCAAAACGATTATTGTTTCACTATTTCCACGATCTTGTCGTTGTTGAAATACATTATAATATTATCATTTTCTTTGAGAGATTGCACGGGTAAAGTCGTGTCACCTTGATGAATATATGCGTTTGGCGCAAGCACAAACTTATAATTTTCATTCAGAGTAGCGCGTTTGGTCATGACTTCATTGGTCGCTGTCTCATAACGCGAGAAGGTACGGCTAAGCTGACTGAATACCGAGATTATGATTACCCCGCTGGCGTCCTTACGCGCTAATACCCGGTCCGCTGTAGTAAGGCCGCTCAGATCAGTAGTGGTTACACCGTCCCGGGTAATTCTCACCCCTGCGCTGGCGGTGAAATTCTGAGACACTCCGGAATAATCCTTCACGGTCAAGGTTTTTGCTGCAGCGTCCACTGCTGAGATTTGTCCGGAATACTGCTTAACCGACTGCAGCGATAATGGCGTGGAGCCTTCAAAGCTTACGTTTACGTATTCCCCTGCTTTTACCTCGCTAAGCGATATCTTCTGTCCTGCCTCATTGGTGAGCGGAACTGCGGCAAGATAGAGCTCGCTGCTGCCGCCGGCCCATTTTACAGTCATCTTGTTAGTGTTGGCATTAACGGTTGCAATTTCAAGCTGGCTGGCCGAAGTCACCCGGAGAACCGAGATAATATCCTGGTTGGTGGAGAGCACAGCCGTTACCGGAACATTCAGTGCTACGTCGGTAATGGCCGCGCTATTTTTACCGAACATATCTACGGATAGCGGATAAGCCATAGTCAGCAATTGACCATTGCTCAGCTTAATCACAATTGTACGTGTAGTAGCATTGATTGAAGTCAATGTTCCTGTATATTTCGTTGACAGTTCTACAGACATCGCGCGTTCATTAATGGAAGTCACGTCGATCTTACGGTTTTCAACCAGTTTGGCTCCCATCGTAGTCAGTGAGGTCGTAATTAATCCGCCATAGGCAAGCTTTGTTTTTTCATCCAATTTGATGACATGTGCTTTGCCGTTGTTGTCTGTAAAGGTGAGAAACTGTGTTTTGGAATTATAATCTACTACTGTGGCTGCAGTATATTGTTCAATTTGCCGGCTGATCACTTCAATCTTAGTCACCTGGTCGCTGCTGTTCAGCGTAAGCTGAACATTGTCCCCGGCTGTCTTATCTGCAATCAGATCTCCAATAACCGGACTGGAGGCATTAGGAATAACAATAGCAGGTGTTGTTGCAAGCAGCTTCACTTCACGGCTGCCGTCAGTCTTCTGATAGACGATTGTAGTATCTGTCAGTTCGTAGATAAAGCCCTTGACTGTACGTTCTACGCCCGAGGTTACTTCGACTGTACGGATCACATTATCCTTAATCGTATACGAGACTGCAGCTCCGGTTTTCAGCTCCGCCGGGAGAAGAATAGAGTTCTGGGAGCTGAATAGTGAAGTACCATCCTCCCATTTGAAGCTTTCTGTAGTCCCGTCTGCATTTTTGAACGTTATGCTCTTGGAAGCCGTATCCACACTTTGGATCGTACCGGTTGCTGTTTTATTGACAACACCAGAAGTGACTTGAACTTTAACAACCCTGTGCGCACCGCTATAGCTTTCGCGCAGCAGCGATATTTTGCTTCCTGCTGTAATTGAAGAAGGTTGAATCACCGCTCCGTTAACATCATGGAAGGTAGTAGCAGCGTCATAGGCGTACTGGTCATACCCGTTAGCAGAATCAACCCAAATTATACCTGTAGACAGCTTCGCAAACGTCCCCTCCGCCTGATCAAGTTGTTGTGTAGGGTCAGTCAGTTCTACATATGCTGCGTTATAGGTTGCTCCGATAACAGTCACCTTGGTGTAGGGCTGTATCTCGTTCAGAGAGATGCGGGTCTCCGAGGTACTTGTGAAATATGCAGTGTTCGCATTCAGTGTGAAGTCCGTAGTGCTGCCGTTACTAAATAGCGTCAGCTTGCCGTCTTTCAGTGAACTTACCGTTCCTTTGAAAGTATTATCGTAGTCAAGCGTGTTGTGTGCCTCAGCACGGCTGAAGAAGGTGGCTAGCTGGGCGCGGGTAACTGCTCCCTGCGGGTCGAAGCGGTTGCCGTCCAGTCCGTTGGCCAGGCCCAAATCAACTGCGGTGTTAATATAGCCGCGCTTATTCGCAGATACCTTGGAATCGTCGGCAAAACCGGTCGGTTCACCCGCTGCCGCTGCTGCAGATGCACTCTTACCCAGTGACCGGACCAGTAATTCTGCGACCCACTCGCGGCTGGCCTTGCGCTCTCCCCAGGAGGTCTTCAGGTTATCTGCAGCCATTTCTACCGTCTTATCCAGCAGTCCCTGCTGAAAAGCCAGCACAACATAAGGCTTGTAATAGTTAGTTACAATGAAATCAGCAGGAAGAACCACATCTGTGCTTGTGTTCACGTTACCCTGCAGCTTCATAAAGCGCAGCGCCATCAGAACAGCTTCTTGCTGGGTAACGGAGTCACCCGGACGGAATAAACCGTTATTCCCCACAACGATGCCTTGGCTTGCCAGCTTGTAGATATGTTTCTCGGCCCAGAAGGCTGTTTTGACATCACTGAATATCCCTGCAGCTGTTGCTGCTGACTGGGGAGTTACGGCAGCTGCCGGTGTTCCGGTTGATGTGGTTTCGGCAAAAGCCGCTCCCGTGCCGCCAAGCACCATAGTGCCGGCCAGAACGGCGGACACCGCTTTAGCAGAATAAGATTGAACCTTACGCTTTAATTTTTTGTGACCGGACAATTCGATATTCCCCTCTCTATGGCTCATCTGAATTTCTATGTTGCCTACTTCGTCAGCCATTGGCCTATTTCCTGCGCAATGCTTACAATCCGTTGTTCTCACGCGTTATTGGATGCACGAGATCCACATGCCCCATCAGGCTCTCCACTTGTTCTCCGTCTACCAGCACATCGATATTCTTCACTTCTTCAAACTGGAAGAAGGTCTGGGACAATGCGCTGATTGCCAGGGCCTCACCCCCTGCACCAAGCTGTGCCTCATCCGGCTTATGAATATCCAGGACAATCTGTCCATTCGTAAATTCCAGTGATTTCAGCTCGATTTTGCTCCACAGCGGAATCTGGTCGGCATTCTTGCTGCTCTGGAGAGCCTTAAAGGCCTCTGTATATTTGTCTTTGGCATCTGTGAAGCTGACAGAGACTTCGGCCGCCACCAGATCTGTCTGCTGCGGATCTGTATAATAGACCTTGATAGTCTGGCTCTGCTTCTCTGGCGCTGCCGGCTGTTCAGTAGCTACAGGAGCTTCCGTGGCTGCCGGCTCCGGCGTACTTGTAGCCTGAGGTGCACTAGTGCTATTAGCGCTGCTGTCGTTCCCTGCGTTTCCTTCAGCTCCGCTCGATACGGAGGATGAATCCTGTCCCGCTGCATCTGCCGGTGAGGCGGCTGGTTTGTCACCGCATCCCGAAATTACTGCGAGCAGTAATACTGCTATACCTGCATATGTCAATTTCTTGTTCATCACTAAATAACCCCCTCCATATGAATACGGGCAGGACAGGGCCGCAAAGTCCTCTGACCCCAATCTATGGCCGAAATCCGACTTTGCGGCCCTGGCTGCCGCCCGCTGTTATTGAACCCCGAGATATTCCTTAATCCCGCTGACCATTGATGCAGCAACTTTGTTCTGAAGTGATTCCGTGAACAGAAGTGCCTCATCATTCTTGTTGCTGAGGTAGCCAACTTCAAGCAGTACCGCAGGCATCGTTGTCTCGCGTATAACGTGGAAGTTGCCGTAACGTACGCCCCGGTCACTAAGTCCGGTAGCCTGTACAAGATACTTGTGCATCACCTTTGCCAGAGCCTTGCTGGCTTCGCGCTGATAGTAGGTCTCTGTTCCGCTTGCTGCGGACGAGCCGCTGCTGTTGGCATGGACAGAGATGAATAAATCGGCTTTGAGGTTGTTGGCAATTGCCGCCCTGTCCTTCAGTTCAAGGAAGGTATCATCACTGCGGGTCAGAACCACGTCAATTTTGTTCTCCTGCTTCAGCAGCTCCGCCGCCTTCAGAATAACAGCCAGATTGAAATTCTTCTCGTATTTACCGGTAACCCCAACGGCCCCGGAATCCTTGGCGCCATGCCCGGCATCGAGCACCACCAGTTTACGCCCGCTGTTGCCGGGCTGTGTAGAAGTATCTCCAGTGCTCTGCGCATTCAAATCAATGACAATCAGCTTGGAGACATCGCCCGAAACTTCAAAGCTATAATTTCTCGAGGTAGTAAGGTCAATTACAAAACGTACAGTGTACGGGGCGGTACTATACAGCGAGTAACGCACACCGGTTACATCCGGATAATCCGTAACCGTAAGCATACCGTTCAGGTTGGGATCCAGCTGTTGTCCTGTACCGAATACATCCGAGAAAGTGGCATTCGGCAGGTCAATTATAATCCGGTCCGGTCCGCTCACTTTGGAAACCTTCGGCTGGGTGTTGCCCTCAAGTGCAATGCTTAGCCTGTTCTCGTTGAAGCTGATTCCGTTAATCATGCTCAGGCCGCTTGCCGCATCATCCGGCGGTACTACAACGGTTCCCCCGTCTCCGTTACTTCCACCTGTTTCCGTGTTAGTATCCGGGATTTCCGGGGTAATAAGATCTACAATCTTCTTCGTATTGTCCCATTTGACTGTAAGGCCAAACTGCTCTCCGATGAATCTGATCGGCACGAGAGTTGTACCGTTCCGCAGAAGCGGTGACGTGGTCAAGACCACGGTCTTGCCGTCTACGGAGGCTGCAGTCTGATTCACGATCAGCTGCATAGTCTTACCTTGCTGTTCAATCGTAACGGTCTTGCTTGTCTGATTCCAGTCCACCTTGTATCCAAGGTTCTCAGCGATCATTCTTAGCGGCACCATAATGGAGTTGTTTACATTTTCCACCGGAACATCCTGCCCTGCGGTCAGTTCCTGTCCATCCAGGAAAATCTTGTTGGTAGCCGCAGCAGCTTGTCCATGCCCCGGCAGAATCACAACAAAGAACAACAGCAGCAACAGCATACAAGCAAATTTCTTCATTCTTCACCTCTAAGACTCTAGTATTCCGCCCCCAAACGAGCGTTCTTGGTGCAATCCTACTGACAACCTTCGACATAGTTTAGACGCCTGATGAACTTAAAAGTTGCGAATAAATACCATTAAAAATCAGGACTGTTCACACGCAGCTCCCTTGCCGCGTTACTTAAAGCCCAAGATATTCCTTAATTCCCGCTACAATTTCCCGTGCCAGATTATTCTGCATCTGCTCGCTGTACATAGCCGCTTCATTTCCCGGATTCGTCAGATAACCTGCCTCCAGCAGAACAGCTGGCATGCTTGTTTCTCTGGTGACATGCAGACTCTTCGATCTGACGCCGTTATCTTTGAACCCTGTACCGGCTACCAGATGCTTTTGCATGATTTGGGCAAGCGGAAGACTTTCGCTGCGGCTGTAATAGGTTTCACTGCCATTGACTTTGTCACGGTTCGGATACCCTACATCCAACGAATTCCCATGCAGCGAAACAAACAGCGTAGCCTTTGCAGCTTCAGCAATTCTTACACGGTCCTGCAGACCGAGAGTAACATCCGACGTTCGTGTGTATACAACATCTGCCCAGCCCTCTTGTGTGAGAATCGCTCCAACTTTAAGGATAACTGCAAGATTGAAGTCTTTTTCCGCTTTGCCAGTGAGACTGATTGCTCCCGGCTGCGTGCCTCCATGACCTGCATCAAGCGCTACAATAGGCTTGCCAGTCAATCCTGTATTCACCGGTGTGCCAGTTCCGCTATTCACCGTGTTGAGATCTACCGTCACCAGCCCTGTGCTGTCATCCGTACTCAGCTGGTAATTCTGGCTGCCTGCGGTTTGGATTACGAACCGGACCGTAGAAGGACTGGTGCTGAACAGTGCATAGCGTATTTCAGATACCAGCGGGTAGCCGCTTACGTCCAGCCTTCCCTGCGGACTGCCGCTGGCAGATACCCCCGGAAAGCTGCCGCTGAAATCAGAGGCAAACGCTGCTCCCTGAAAATCAACTACAATCCGGTCTGGTCCGGTAATCTTGGTCACCGTAGGCTTGGCACCTCCGGCAACCGCTACAATAAGACGGTTCTCGCTGAATACAGCCCCCTTCACTGTCGGGGACGTAACTGCAGGAGTCGGAGAGGCCGTAATACTGCCCTCGACCTCTTCAGTATTCTCTGTATTGGTCTGAGGCAGCTGTGTCGGAGCAGGGGATTGCACTGCCACCACAGGGCCTGCAGAGGCTGCAGGTGCCACGGTAGCTGAAGGCAGCGGATCTGCAGATACAGGGGATTCAAGCGGAATTCCGCCGCTTAAGTAGACTGTTTTGTCGGAATTATCCCAGCCGACACTGAGTCCGAACTGTTCACTCACGAAACGGATAGGAACCAGTACAGTACCGCCATTCTGCTTGGGTGCGGCATTCAGCAGCAGACTTACGCCATCGGCTTCAGCCGTCTTGCTTCCTACTGCGAGCTGTACTGTCTTGCCGTCCTGCTGGACGGTTACTTTGCGGGTGGTCTGCTCCCAGAGCACTTCAAAACCAAGGTTCTCCACCACCACCCGGATCGGAATCATAACGCTTCCATTCACGTTCTCAAGGATGACTCCTTTGGGCAGCGCAAGCTCCTTACTGTCCATCACAATCCTTCCCTGGCTGCTTGCGGCAGCGGCAGCTTCATGGCCGGCGAATGACAGTAACAAGAGCGGCAGCAGCAGTAGGAATAACATCCGTTGTCCGGCTTTCTTCATCCTTTCCTCTCCCTTTTGTCAATTGATAGAACCATAGATAAGATTAAGACGACAGAAATCCCCAAAAGTTGCCTTCACAGGCAATGAATATATCGATTATAGCAAAAAAACTTCTATTTCCGACACCCGGAAATAGAAGTTTTGTGTAAAATTTGTAAAGTTTACGAATTTCTTCGCCAGATGTTCACTCACTTCCCTGCAAACATCCCCGCATTGCTTAGCCGAAAAGCTTGGCCGCATGACGTTCTTCGTACGCGGCAATCTCATCTGCGTGCTGAAGCGTCAGACCGATATCATCCAATCCCTGCAGCAGAAACTGGCGGCGGTGCTCATCCAGCTCAAACGTAATGGCAAGGCCGTATTCATCGCTCAATCTGTTGTTCTCCAGATCTACAGTCAGTGTATAGCCTTCATGCTCTGCGGTACGGCTGAACAGGTCATCCACCTGCGTTTCCGACAGCTTGATCGGCAGAATGCCGTTCTTGAAGCAGTTGTTATAGAAGATGTCGGCATAGGACGGGGCGATTACCACTCTGAACCCGTAATCCATGATGGCCCAAGGCGCATGCTCCCGGGAGGAACCGCAGCCGAAGTTCGCACGCGAGATCAGCACGGATGCTCCCTGATAGCGCGGCTTGTTCATCTCAAACGCTGCATTATCATTTCCTGCTTCATCAAAACGCCATTCGTAAAAAAGAAATTGTCCAAACCCGGTACGCTCGATCCGTTTCAGGAATTGCTTCGGAATGATTGCATCCGTATCTACATTAACCCGGTCTACCGGGGCTACAATACCTGTTAATTTTTTAAATTCTTCCATTTGCTGTGTCCTCCTGCTCTCTCAATTATTCTATGAGTTGACGGCTTCCGTCTTGTAATTCCAGTCACGGACATCGGTGAACCGTCCTTTAATTGCAGCCGCAGCCGCCATGGCAGGAGAAACCAGATGCGTGCGTCCGCCGCGTCCCTGGCGTCCTTCAAAGTTACGGTTGGAGGTCGATGCGCAGCGTTGTCCAGGCTGCAGAACATCCGGATTCATGGCCAGGCACATACTGCAGCCTGCTTCACGCCATTCAAAACCGGCTTCTGTGAAGATCTTGTCCAGACCTTCCTTCTCAGCCTGCAGCTTAACGCGTCCGGAGCCCGGTACAACAATTGCCGTCACCTTATCGGATACCTTATGGCCTTTGGCAACTTGAGCCGCAGCCCGCAAATCCTCAATCCGGCCGTTGGTGCAGGAGCCGATAAAGACATAATCAATACCGATTTCAGAGATAGGCGTACCTGGTGCCAGATCCATATATTCAAGCGCTTTTTCAGCGGCTTTACGTTCGTTTTCAGTGGTGAAGTCTGCAGGATTCGGCACCCTTGAGTTGATGTCCGTACCCATTCCCGGGCTGGTACCCCAGGTAACCTGCGGAATCAGCGTTTCTACATCGAATTCTACGACAGTGTCATACTGTGCGCCTTCATCGCTTACAAGACCCTTCCAGATCTCTACAGCAGCGTCATAAGCTTCACCTTGCGGCACATATTGACGTCCTCGCAGATAGTTGAACGTAGTCTCGTCCGGTGCGATCAGGCCGGCTCTAGCTCCGCCTTCAATCGACATATTGCAGACTGTCATGCGTTCTTCCATCGACAGTTCACGGATTGCTTCGCCTGTATACTCGATAACATAACCAGTCGCAAAATCGGTACCGTATTTGGCGATGACGCCGAGAATCATATCCTTGGCGGTCACTCCCGGATTACGGTTACCCGTGAAGCGCACTTCCATCGTCTTAGCTTTGGATTGCTGCAGACACTGGGTTGCAAGCACATGTTCAACTTCGCTGGTGCCGATCCCGAAGGCAAGCGCACCGAACGCTCCGTGTGTGGAGGTGTGGCTGTCCCCGCAGACAATGGTCTTGCCGGGATGTGTCAGACCAATTTCGGGCCCCATAACGTGTACAACGCCCTGGTCAATATCATTGAGATCGAACAGTCTGACACCGAAATCACGGCAGTTCTGTGAAAGGGTATCTATCTGCTGCTTGGAGATCGGATCTGTAATATTGTAGCGGTCCTTGGTAGGCACGTTATGATCCATAGTCGCGAAAGTAAGTCCCGGACGGCGGACCGGACGGCCGCTCAAGCGCAATCCTTCAAAGGCCTGCGGAGAAGTAACCTCATGAACCAGATGCAGATCGATATAAATGATACTTGGCTTGTCTTCCTCTTGATGAATAACGTGATTATCCCAAATCTTTTCAAACATTGTCTTGTTGCCCATGAATTTCACCTCATATAGTAGAATCGTTCCATTTGGATGAGAGCGTGGAGTCTCTCTTGAATGTTCTAAATATAACATCAGTACGTTTATAATTCCAAGATATGATTTCTATAGCACTTATAGGTTCATCCTATAGCGCGCGCCTGCAGTACAACCGCCGAAAGTAGTTCCTTACTCTTTAAGCTTCTGCTGTTTCCTTATTGATACGTACCCGCAATGATTCCACGCTGAATGTCCATTTCCAGCTTAATCTCATTAAAAACATCTTCCAGTGTCCTGCTCGGAAGCAGTGTGTTCTGCCTGATATGACTGAGTACGACAGCGGTGCTCCGCTCGAACTTGTGATAATGTTCGCTTTTGACATTGACGAGAACCTGGCTGCAGAGAGCGGTTAATTGCAGGTAATCCGCCAGCACATGCTTCTGCATATAGGCCTGATGAGGCTGTGGCTTAGACCAGAAGCCGGTCTCCCCGTATAGATAGTCATGATTCTCATCCAATGGCTCGATGGCCGAATTATTATGAATAAAATACCCCAGCTGTTCTTCGAGCTCGTCAAATGATTGTATTAATCTTGCCAGAACACCCATAATACACCCCCGTTTATTTCGAAGAACGTATGCCTAGAGCATGCATAAGGGCTCCTGAAGAATAATTTAAGTATATCCTTATGTTCAAAATAAAGATATTTAATATGCAGATTATGTAAGATTATCAACCTGCTGAAGCACACCACTCTTTTCGCTGTCAAACAACCACCTATACTAAATCGGATATCTATAGGTTATACTTATAAATAGATTATCCATTCTTTATATTAAAGGAGCCTGTCCGTGGAACTCAGACAATTGCAATACACACTTCAGATCGCTGCAGAAAGAAACTTCTCACGTGCAGCAGACAAGCTGCATATCGCCCAGCCCTCACTGAGCCAGCAGCTCTCCAAACTGGAGAAAGAGCTGGGTGTTCTTCTCTTCCAGCGTAATACCAGCTCCGTTGAGCTGACCCATGCCGGGGAGAAATTCGTTGAGCAGGCCCAGGCGATCATTGATGCCGTGGAGCTGCTGCGCCAGGAAATGTCCGATATCTCCCAGCTGCGGACCGGACGGGTCGTGGTTGGCAGCATGCCGATCACCGGTGCGCATCTGCTGCCGCATGTACTGCCGGTATTCAAAAGCAAATATGCCGAGGTTGAAATCACCCTTCTGGAGGACTCCTCAATGAATCTGGAGAAGCTGACCGCCAGCGGCCAGACGGATCTAAGCCTGCTCTCCCTGCCGCTGGAGATTCCGACTCTGGCCTATGAGGTGCTTGGCGAGGAACGGATTGATCTGGCAGTCCCGCCTGAGCATCCGTTGGCAGCGCGGAGTGCTCTGGGTATCCGTACCTCACTGCATGAGCTTAAGAATGAACCGTTTATCGTGCTCAAAGAAGGTCAGGGCTTCCGTAAAATGACCGTTGAACTCTGCCGTGAAGCCGGTTTTGAGCCGCAGATTGTTTTTGAAAGCAATAATATGGAGACCGTTCAGTCGCTTGTAGCCACCGGGATGGGTGTAACGCTGGTGCCCCATTTCATCGCACGTGCTCCGCGGAGTGAATTCGTACCTGTCTACCTGCCTTTGGCTGATCCGGTTCCCAGCCGTACCCTGGTGGTCGCTTACCGGCGCGGACGCTACTTATCCCGGGCCGCCGAAGCTTTCATTGAAACCTTCAAAGCAACGGTTGCCGGACTGGCGGACGAATAAACAGCAGAAAAATGCAAATGCCCATCCGGCTCCTGTCTTGAAGCCGGATGGGCATTTGCTGTATTTTCCCGGAAAACAATTATTTATTTGCGCAAATTATGCTGCGTGATCAGACGGTTCTGATCATCCGGCAGACGGGCTGTACTCTCATCAACCGGTCCCTTAGTACGGGAATCTCCGGCTTTTTCCTCGACAAACTCTCTGATCGCCTTGTTTTGAATTTCGGCGGCTTCTTTGGCATTTTGATTCTGTTCCTGCTGGACATTAGTGCTCTTACTCAAATCAATCCACCTCCTGGTAACAGATTATAAATACTTTACCCGTCCCCCTGAAGGTCAAACATTAAATTTGCTTCCCTCCATCCCAAAAAATTCGCCGGACGGCTCTTTGCAAACCCTGCTTTCCCATGGTATTCTAAATGACAAATAGTGAAACGTGCAGACGGGACCAGTAAGAATTGACAATGATTCGCGTGCAGAGAGTAAATTCCGGAAGGCTGGGAGAATTTACCGCGGATGTCCATTCCGAATCCTACCCCCGAGCGGCCTGCCCTGCAGGACGGATACTCCCGTTACGAGAATGAAGTCGGATGAACCCTCATCAATGAAGGTGGTACCGCGGAAGTTAACCAAGCTTTCGTCCTTTGCTAAGTCTAAGGATGGGGGCTTTTTGTCATTTTCGGGCTGACAGCGATTGAAATTGGAGAGGAAAGTGAAAGACAATGACGACAAGAATCGTGGTCAAAATCGGCAGCAGCTCACTGAGCGGCCCTGAGGGCGGATTGAACCGGTCTGCGGTCGCCTTCTTCGCCGCCGAGATTGCCGCACTCCGCAAGCAAGGCTGTGAAGTCCTGCTGGTTACCTCAGGAGCGGTGGCGGCAGGATTCCGTGCTATCGGCTACCCGTCCCGCCCCAAGCTGCTGCACGAGAAGCAGGCCGCAGCAGCGGTAGGACAGGTTATGCTCATGCAGGCTTACCAGGAGGCCTTTGCCCGGCACGGTATTCCTACCGCACAGATCCTTCTGACCCGCACGGACTTCTGCAGCCGCCGCGCCATGAACAACGCCATGATGACTGTGGAGGAGCTGCTCCGGCTGGGCGCTGTACCCGTGTTCAACGAGAATGACACTGTATCGGTGGACGAATTGAAATTCGGTGATAATGATACCCTGTCGGCGCTGGTCGCCAATCTTCTGAAGGCCTCGCGGCTACTGGTCCTGACGGATATGGACGGCGTCTACAGCGGGGACCCGCGCAAGCATCCGGATGCGGTCCGGTATCAGCATATAGAAGAGATTACACCGGAAATCTATGCTATCGCAGGCGGCGCAGGCTCAAGCGTAGGTACTGGCGGCATGCGTTCGAAGATCGATGCTGCCAAGATTGCCACACGGGGAGGCGTTCCTGTCTTTGTGGGCAGAGTTACCGAGCCTGGTGATCTTTCACTGGCAGCTGAAGGTACTGGCAAAGGCACATATTTTGCCACGACCCTCTCCTCCCTGCCCGTCAAGAAACAATGGCTTGGATTCATGTCCACCCCGCTGGGCTCCCTGTATGTTGACGACGGCGCGGTAGAAGCTTTGCTGCATGGAGGGCATAGCCTGCTGCCGGTCGGGGTCAGACGAATCGAGGGCAGCTTCCATTCCGGAGATGTTGTAGAAGTACTTGGCCCGGATGCCAAACTGCTTGGACGGGGCATCGTCAATTATGATGATACCCAGCTCCGCAGCATCCAGGGCCTTCCCAGCCGCGAGGTTGTCCCAAGGCTCGGTGAAGTGCACCGGCTCGAGGTTATCCACCGCGACGAATGGATTACACTGCGTTAAGCCAACAAAACTTTTAGGGGGAATCGTCATGAGTGAAGTGGTAAACAAAACGACGCTGGCCAAAGCGACCACAGGGGTACTCGCCAGCTTGACTACCGGCCAGAAGAATGAAGCTCTGCTTGTCATGGCCGCAGCCTTGCGCGCCGAAGCGGATTACCTTATTGCCGCCAACGCCGAGGACTTGGAGCGCGGGCGGCTAAACGGCACTCCGGAGTCTATGCTCGACCGGCTGGCACTGGATGCAGGCCGGATTGACAGCATAGCCGAGGGCTTGCAGCAGATTGCCGTGCTGCCTGATCCGATTGGTGACAATCTGGAAACCATCGAACGCCCGAACGGCCTGTTTATTGAGAAGGTCCGCGTTCCGCTTGGCGTTATCGGCATTATCTATGAAGCCCGTCCGAACGTAACCGTTGATGCTGCCGGCCTGTGTCTCAAAACCGGCAATGCCGTGGTCCTGCGCGGCGGCTCATCCGCCCTGTCCTCGAACCGTGCGATTGCAGAGGTTCTGCACCGCGCACTGGCGGGTACAGCAGTGCCGCCTGATGCCCTGCAGCTGATCGAAGATCCCAACCGCTCCTCCGTAGATGAAATGCTGAAGCTGAACGGCCTGCTGGATGTCATCATTCCGCGCGGCGGAAGCTCACTAATACAGAATGTGGTGCTTAATGCCACTGTACCGGTAATTGAAACAGGTGCAGGCATATGCCATACTTATCTGGATGCAAGTGCCGAACCCGGTATGGCTCAGCGGATCAGTCTGAATGCAAAAGCGCAGCGGCCTTCTGTCTGCAACTCCATGGAGACTTTGCTTGTCCACCGTGAATTCGCAGCCAGTCATCTGCCGGCTTTGGCAGAGGCCTTCCGCGGTGTCCATGTGGAATTGCGCGGGTGTCCGGATACGGTCGCTCTTGTCCCTTGGGCTCTGCCGGTTACTCCGCAGGATTTCGCCACAGAATACAATGACTATATTCTCAACGTCAAAATCGTGGACACTCTTGAAGCGGCTCTCGGGCATATCGCCGAGTTCAGTACCAAACATTCCGAGTGTATTGTGACAGAGGATGCCGATAATGCTGCCCGCTTCCTGCAGGAAGTGGATGCCGCCGCTGTATATCATAATGCGTCCACCCGGTTCACTGACGGCTTTGAATTCGGCTTTGGTGCTGAAATCGGGATCAGCACCCAGAAGCTGCACGCCCGCGGCCCGATGGGGTTGCCTGCGCTGACTTCAAGCAAGTATATTATCCATGGCTCCGGCCAAATTAGGGGATAATCAAGTATTCATGCTTCATATGTTAACATAACTTTTTAGGGGGACTACCAGCCATGTGTCAGCAACCATCCATACCACTTATTAATCATAATATCGTTTTTTATGGCGCAGGCTCGATGGCTGAGGCAATTGTGCGCGGAATGATCGCCCGGAACGTAGTGGAATCCGGCAAAATCATCATGCTAAACCGCAGCAGCAGCGAACGTCTGGCCGAGCTGCGCAGCCGTTATGGCGTTCTGGGCTACAATGATCCCGAACAAAAAACAGATGCTCTGCGTACAGCACCCGTAATTGTGCTTGCGATGAAACCCAAGGATGCCGCAGAAGCATTACGTAATCTGGGTCCGCTGCTGTCGCCGGATCAGCTCGTAATTTCAGTGATTGCCGGACTGACAATCCGTACTATGCAGGGTCTGCTGGGTACACAACAGCCTGTAGTCCGCTCGATGCCTAACACCTCCAGCTCCATCGGCCTGGGTGCAACCGGCATAGCCTTCTCCAAGGAGGTTGACGAACCGGGCCGCCGCACAGCCCTTAATATCTTCGAAGCTGTCGGGTTAACGGCCGTTATTGATGAGGAGCGGATGGAAACCTTAACAGGAATTTCCGGCAGCGGACCGGCTTATATCTACTACATGATGGAGGCCATGATTGCCGCCGGCATCCGCGGCGGACTGCCGGTTGAACAGAGCCGCGAGCTTACGGTTCAGACCGTGCTGGGAGCTGCCCGGATGGTGCAGCAGACGGGTGAAGAACCTGCCGCGCTCCGCAAGAAGGTCACCTCGCCGAACGGCTCTACCCAAGCCGCGATTGAAGTGCTGGAACGCGGAGATTTCTTCGAAACGGTCATCGCTGCAGTTAACCGCTGTGCCGAGCGTTCCCGTGAAATGGGATCGGCTTTGGAGAAAGAGCTGCAATAATTCTTTAGCATTTGTTCATGTTACATTAGCCCTATCTCCACAAAATAGCCCGCAGACCGCTTCCCCGAAGCAGCTGCGGGCTATTTGTTGTCTGCCTTCCCCCTACCTATGCTGCTCCATCCAAACCGTTGCCCAATCTACCAATGACCTGAGTTCCATTAATCTTACCTCTGCATTCCCGGCCCGGTGAATCTGCAGATTCACCGCCTGCTCATACTCCTGCCCCAATGGGACAAAGTCACTGTCATCCACTGCCTGTGTCGGGTAAGTTAACCACTTGCGGACACCCTCCACCAGAACAGCACTGCTCTCATTAACCATCTGCTTCCCCGGATAGTCAGCACGGGTCTCGGCCAGATGCAACGATGTATTCTTGTCGTAGCCTACGCCAATCAGAAGAATATGCCCGTTCAGCTGATACAATTTGTCCAGGGGTGAACCGGCGCCAAAGATATTGCTCAGATCATGGTCTTTTACCAGATACTCCGCATGTTTGCCGAGCGCGGCAAAAGAACGGGCCGGATGATCCGACCTGGTGGCTCCCGGCCATTTCCGGAACATTTCAGCCACTACTCCCATCCCGATCGCCGGAGTAACCTCCTTGTCGTACGCAGGCCAATATTTACGGATAAGCGGCCACCACTCCGCAGGCTCTTCCCAGTGCACTCCCGTCTGGGGGTCGAGATTCTTCCAGGTCTGCGAAGGCATCATCAGGGTGCCGTCCACACCGACAAGCTCCAGCAGCGCACGAATTAACGTCTCCGCCCCGCCAATCACGAAACCCAGACGGCTGAGGGATACATGTACTATCAAGCTCTGCCCTTCCTTGATCCCGCAAGCCCTTAATTGTTCCACCAGCTCTTCCTTCGTAAGAATCTGCCTGGGTTCTTTACGTTCGGTCATACGCTCCACTCCCTTTTCTGAACTCAATATATAATACAAAAAGACAACCCCGCAGTAAGCTGCGGGGTTGTCTCCGGTGTACCCTGGAAAGCATTGCCCTTGAATTTAATTCATTCTATGACAGGCATCGTAACGTTATGATTTCATCTTCCGCCGCTGCGGAACTTCTGGGAATAGGCTTTGACATCCTGGGCATTCTTCACCCTGTTGCGGGCCCATTCCAGCAGAATGCGGTCAATATAGCGGAAATGAACTTTCCCGGCGAAGACAGATTCCTTCAGTGCAAGCAGAATCAGCTCTTCGGGATACCGGTCCTCATCGACCCAGCCGGAAATGGACTCACATTCCATCGGAGACAGCGGACGGCCGAATTCCTTCTCGAAAATACTGAACAGGCTGCGGCTCTCCTCAGCTTCCGTGCCCCCCGGCGCGGCCGGCCGGCCATAACCGCCCTCCGGAGCAGGTGATCCGGAATAATGGGCGGCAGCCCGGGAACCCGGCTCACTCTCAGCACGGCTGCGCTTCTCCTGCGAATGCTCTTGCGAGACTTCGGCCAGATAAGCACCGAGCTTGCCATACAGTCCGGAGAAGTTGTAGCGCTCATAATGGATATCGCGCAGCTCGTCGTTGTCTCCGTCGATGCTGATGAATCCTTCCTTCATGAGCTTCTGCAGCTCTCCGGCAATAACCGAGATACTGCGTCCGGTTACGGCCTGCAGCTCCTCAAGCGAAGGGAAATCAATTCCCTCCACTTGCCGGAACGAGAGCAGATGAATCAGCAGCATTGCCTCACTGCCAGTCAGATTCAGCTTCCGGTAATATTTCAAGAGTGCATAAGGAATGACGGCCATTCCGTTCTCCAGGCCGAAGGCTACGCCTTCGCCCCAGGTATTCCATCCTTTTCCGTCCATACTTAAGCCCCCTTTGCCCATCCTTACGGGTAAAGACGGTACAGCGTACGAGGGAAGGCAATCGTTTCACGCACATGGTCCAGACCGCAAATCCAGGCCACGGTACGCTCCAGCCCCAGACCGAAGCCGGAGTGAGGAACAGAACCGTAAGTGCGGAGATCCATGTACCATTTGTAGGTATCCATCGAAAGATTATGTTCCTTGAAACGGGCTTCCAGCAGCGCCGGATCGTCGATACGCTGTGATCCGCCGATAATCTCTCCATACCCTTCAGGAGCGATCATATCCGCGCACAGCACCACTTCCGGACGCTCAGGATGCGGCTTCATGTAGAAGGCTTTGAACGAAGCCGGATAGTGGGTAATGAAGACCGGCTTGTCGCTCATTTCGGCAATAGCCGTTTCATGAGGTGCACCGAAATCATCGCCCCAGGCGATTTCATAGCCTTTTTCATTCAGGAACTTGATTGCATCATCGTAGGAAATACGCGGGAACGGCGCTTTGATGTTCTCCAGCTTCGAGACATCGCGGCCAACCGCCTCCAGCTCGGCACGGCAGTTCGTAAGTACGGACTGCACCACAAAGCTGATGAAATCTTCCTGCACACGCAAGCTTTCTTCATGATCTGTGAACGCCATTTCCGGTTCAATCATCCAGAACTCGATTAAGTGGCGGCGGGTTTTGGATTTCTCCGCACGGAAGGTAGGTCCGAAGGAATATACGCGTCCGAGAGCCATTGCTGCAGCTTCCATGTACAGCTGTCCGCTCTGGGTCAGATACGCATCCTCTTCGAAATACTTCGTATGGAACAGGTTGGTCGTGCCTTCAGCTGACGTTGGAGTCAGAATTGGCGGGTCAACCTTCGTGAATCCACTCTCATTGAAGAATTGCTGAACCGCACGGATAATCTCTGCACGGATCACCATTACTGCCCGCTGCTTGGAAGAACGCAGCCAGAGATGACGGTGGTCCATCAGGAAGTCAACACCATGCTCCTTGGGCGTAATCGGATAATTCTCAGTAAGATGCAATACCTCTATACCTGTAACCGTCATTTCATAACCTGACTGGCTGCGGGGCTCTTCACGGATAATTCCGGTAACATACAGCGAGCTTTCCTGGGTAAGGCTCTTGGCATCATCCCAGACCTGCTCAGGTACTTCCGATTTCACCACAACGCCCTGGATATAGCCTGTACCATCCCGAAGCTGCAGGAACTGAATTTTACCGCTGGAGCGCTTGTTGTTAACCCAACATCCGATAACAACACTCTCTCCAACATGCTCATTCACATTCTTGATTACACTCTTGTTAGCCATGCCTAAGATCTCTCCTCTAATTTAGCCGTTAATTCCTTGCACAATACTGTAAGTATCACGTGCAATGACAAGCTCTTCGTTTGTCGGAACCACAAGCACCTGAACCTTGGAACCAGCCGTAGAGATGCGGCGCGGATCGCCGGAGCGGACCTTGTTAGCTTCTGCATCCAGTTCGATTCCGAGGAACGTAAGATTGTTCAGTACTTTTTCACGCAGCAGGGAAGCATTCTCGCCCACACCGGCAGTAAACACGATTACATCTACGCCGTTCATTGCAGCTGCGTAAGAACCGATGTATTTACGCAAACGGTACTCGTACATTTCAAAAGCAAGCGTAGAATTAGCCTCGCCTTTCTCCGCACCGTCAATAATATCACGCATGTCACTGCTAACGCCAGAAATAGCCAGCAGTCCGCTGTGCTTGTTCAGCATGGAGTTCACTTCACCGACAGACAGCTCTTCCTTGTTCATCACATAAGGAACAATTGCCGGGTCAAGGTCACCGCTGCGTGTACCCATCATCAGGCCTTCCAGCGGAGTCATACCCATGGAAGTATCCACCGACACGCCGCCATCAACTGCAGTCACGCTGGCTCCGTTACCGATGTGGCAAGTGATAATCTTCAGTTCGCCCAGCGGACGGTCCAGATAATCTGCAGCAGCTTTGCTGACGAAATCATGGGAGGTACCATGCGCGCCGTAGCGGCGGACTTTGTATTTGTTGTACAGCACTCTCGGAATGGCATACATATAAGCCTTCTCAGGCATCGTCTGGTGGAAGGCAGTATCGAATACAACAACCTGAGGCACACCTGGCATATTAATTTCAGTCGCTGTAATCCCCATCATAGCAGCCGGGTTATGCAGCGGCGCAAGGTCAAACAGCTGGCGGATCTTCGTCTTCGCATCTGCATCTACAAGTGCGGAAGCCTTGAAGAATTCTCCCCCGTGTACTACGCGGTGCCCTACGGCATTGATCTCGTCGGTGGAAGCAATTACGCCATGTTCCTTGTCAGTCAGACAAGCAAGCACTTTGCGGATTGCCGTGTTGTGTTCAAGAATTTCGCTTACTTCAGTTACTTCCTGTTTGCCGGTTGGTTTGTGGTTCAGAATGGAGGAATCCATCCCGATACGTTCTACCAGACCTTTGGCCAGTACAGATTCATCTGTCATGTTGTACAGCTGGTATTTCAATGAAGAACTGCCGGAGTTAATAACTAAGATATTCATACACGGTCACCATCCTTGTCATACTTGAAGAAGCCTTCGCCCGATTTCGCACCCAGTTGTCCTGCACGTACCATCTTCTTAAGAATCGTGGAAGGACGGTACTTGAGTTCGCCGTATTCACGGAACATGTTCTCAAGTGCAGCAAGAACAGAATCCAGACCGAAACGGTCTGCCATTTCAAGCGGTCCGTTCTGGAACTGGTAGCCAATGCGCATAGCATCATCAATATCTTCAGGAGAAGCGACACCTTCCTGCAGCACATGCATAGCCTCGTTAATGAACAGGCAAATGAGGCGTGAGGTTACAAATCCCGGGGATTCATAGATCATTACGCCTTTTTTCTCAACGATCTCATCAACAAAGGTTTTGGTATCTTCAAAGGTGCTGTCGGAAGTTTTCAATCCGCGCACGATTTCAACCAGATCAACCTTCGCTACAGGATGTATGAAGTGCATGCCGATTACGCGTTCCGGATACATTGTCGAGCTTGCAAGCTCAGTCAAGCTTAAAGTTGACGTGTTGCTGGCAAGGATAATGTGGCTCGGACACACCTGATCGAGCTGATTGAATACCTTCTGCTTCGCTTCCAGATCTTCAACGATGGTCTCAATGACCATATCGCAGGAGCTCAGTTCAGCAAAATGTGTCACTTTTTGGATACGGCTAAGAATCAGTTTCTTCTCCGCTTGGGTAATGGCCCATTTCTCCAGCTGTTTGTCGAGACTGGTCTCGATCATTTCGTAGGAGTAGTTCAGTCTGTCTGCAGTTTTCTCCACCAGCATTACATCCAGGCCCTTGGCTGCCAGCATTTCAGCAATCCCTTGTCCCATTGTGCCACCGCCGATGACACCGATCTTTTTAAAATTCATTTAAAAGTCTCCATCCTTTCAGGTATCTATACTTTTGTATTGTACCTTGTCTGTCGAAAAAAATATGTAGCCCGACATATAATGATATCTTAGCATGTCTGAAAAGTAAAAAAAAATAACCGGCATAAAGAATTATGCCGGTAAAAGGACACTGTCACGAAATTGACAACGAAATTGCTCCCCGGAGAGAACTTCTTCCTTCATTAAAATGTCAAGAGAGTAATCAAATACATTTCTTTGCTTAATCAGCAGGTCATTCGTGCGGACCATTAGCTCATCCAGTATTTTACTATTCTCTTTCATCAGCTCTTCAGTGGTTACCATTTGCAGATTAGCAATCCCGAGGGAGGTAAGTCCCGATTTCATCATTGTTTCGACAATATTCAGCGCCTGGTCAAAGTCTCCGCGTGAACCGGTACTGCGTCCGCCGTAATACATCTCTTCGGCAGCTGCTCCGCCCAGGGCAATCATAATCTGATTCTCCAGATAATCCTTCGTGTACAGATACTGTTCGGTCTGCGGATTATGTCTTACATACCCGAGAGCCTGTCCGCGCGGAGTCAGAGTAACCTGGCTAACGCTTCCCGGACGCAGCAGCTCAGCCATAATAGCATGTCCCAGCTCATGAATCGCTACCCGCTGTTTCTCCTCATGATTCGTTTCCCGGTCGGTCTTCTCACCCATCATGACTTTATCAATCGCCATCGAGAGATGACGCTGCTCTACCTGGGTCAGATTCTCACGCATCATGTAAATCGCTGCTTCATTCATCACGCTTTCCAGCTGTGCACCCGAGAAGCCATAAGCTTCCTCGGCGATTTTATCCAAGCTTACCGTTTCATGCAGCGGTTTGTTCTTGGCATGCAGATCGAGAATCGACTTGCGGCCTTTCTTGTCCGGCATGTCCACCTGGATGTGGCGGTCGAACCGGCCCGGACGCAGCAGTGCGGAGTCCAGCATTTCCTTGCGGTTCGTTGCTGCTACCAGCAGAATGCGCGGGGCTTCATTGTTATAGATCCCGTCCATCTCGGTCAGCAGCTGATTAAGCGTCTGGTCGTATTCACGCTGCTGCCCGCCTTCACGCTTGCCGCCGATGACATCAATCTCATCAATAAATATAATGGCACTTTGCTTATTTTCCTTAAGCGCACGGGTACGGGCATCCTTGAACAAATCGCGGACACGTCCTGCACCGACACCGACATACATTTCCACAAACTCACTGCCTGATGCAGCCACAAATACTGAGTTGGTATAATGTGCCGCAGCCTTGGCCATCAGCGTCTTACCGGTTCCCGGAGGCCCTGTCAGCAGAATCCCCTTCAGCGGGCGAATCCCGAATTTGCTGATTTCTTCATGCCGGATCAGAAAGTCCAGTGCTTCCCGCAGCTCCTGTTTAGCGTTGTCCTGGCCGCCGATTTCCTCAAAAGTCAGCTTGGACGGCCCATTCTTCTTACGTTTCTTATCTGCACCTGCATTTACCGCCAGACCGCCGCGTGCGTGGGCAATAAACAGGAGGGCAGCGACCATGCCGAAGGCAATAATTACAGGGAAAATGTTAATCCCGACAAAAACCATAAAAATCAGCATGACCGGAACAAATCCGGCCAGGACCTCTTTCCAATACTTAGGCATTGTTCCACACTCCCATCGTAGCCGCCGCACGCGGCAGAATGATGAACTTACTCTCTTTACCGTTGCTCAGACTCACATACACATTCTTGTCATCAATTTCCGTTGTTGCTATAACCCCGCTGTACTTGCTGTCTTGCGTCTTCAGACCATCCAGCTTGGCAGGGATTAATGTATACTTCCGGCTCTCCATCGCCTCTGCAACCGAGAACATGGCTTTATCCCAATACTCATCCAGCAAAGCGCTGGAGTTCTGTTCGACATCCAATTTGAGCGTGCGGCCGTTGATAGCTGAGCTGCCCTCTTTGGATACATACTGCACGAGCTCACGTAATTTCGTGCCCGGCTGCAAATCAAGTTTCAAAGTGACCTCATTGCGTTTAATACTAATATGGGAATCCTTCACTCCCTCATAGGATGATACAAGTTTTTGCAGCGGCTCCTGCACAGCGAACTGGCGGTACGAATACCAGCCACCGAATAACAATGCAGCGGACAGCAGAGACGTTAGCAGTACAGGCATAAGACGCAGTTTCAAGAAACGTCCTCCTCTCAAAAATGACCGAACATAAATCTATAATAATGACCAATCTAGCGTGTCTAGCGCCCTTCCGAGACTGACATGCTCTTAAGCATGTCCTGATACAAGTAGTAGTATATCACAGGTGTATATACGATTTTACATAAAAGTGTGAATATATTTAAAATTTTTGATACTAATTTCTGGATGTTTCAGTAGATTATCTTTCTTATCGGCAATAAATGTGTACAGAATTAGCTTTGCCGGTAAGGATATCGAAAAAGAGCACCCTGTAGGCAAATAAATGCCTGCGGTGCTCTCTTTTGTAGGACATGGACTTAGGAGTCGCATTAATTCCTCCAGTTCCAAAGCTGAAGGGGCTTTGCCTCTTTATTAAGGTCGACCCTTCAATATAATCCGCCTTTTGCTGGTCTGCCGCTGGCGCGGACTCAGATTCCGTTAATTAACAAATACACCCCATTTCGGGCTTAAATGAACAAGATAACGGAATCTCAGTCCGCTTCACTCATTGTTAGTTTGAATTTACACCTTGGCTTGGTGCTGTCTGATTTCGCCGGCCATGTATTCTGCAAAATCAATTAATAACTCCGGGTCGTAACTGCTGTCACTCGCCACACCGCTATATTCTTCAAGGCAGTGCTTCAGCAGCCCGTGATAGCTGGACGGCAAATGCTGCAGGCCCCACTCCCCGCCTTCCTTTTTGGAAGACACAACTTCTTCCCGCACAAAATACAGCACACGGCACAAATTCAGTGTGTAGTACACTGGAGAATCTATGATTTGCTGAGCAGCATCTCCGATATCACCAAGGATAGAATCGAGGTAGTATTGGCGGTCTACCGGCAGAAACGCTTCGCGGATAGGCTCGCCGTACAGAATAAATCCCCGCTGATAGACTACGGCAAATTGAGCCGCAAGATCCCTGTCCTCAAACCCGCCACACAGATAATGCTCATCATTTCTGTACCGGTCCAGATGAAAGTCCGAGAAGTGAAACTCAAAGGGCGTCGGATGCACAAAGTTCTTCAAATATTTCTTCAATACAATAGTTAGCTCAACCCCGCGCCGGTTCGGCAGACTGTCGTGATAAGCTATCACTTTCTTGGCCAGTTTCCGGCTGACCTCTACAGGCAGCTTGTCGTGTACGACAATCAGCAGATCAATATCACTTTTATCCGGATGAAAACAGCCCATGGCCAGCGAACCGTGCAGATAAATCCCGGACAAATTTGCCCCCAGCTCCTCTTT
This sequence comes from Paenibacillus sp. FSL R10-2771, assembly GCF_038000205.1. Taxonomy (NCBI): domain Bacteria; kingdom Bacillati; phylum Bacillota; class Bacilli; order Caryophanales; family Paenibacillaceae; genus Paenibacillus; species Paenibacillus sp. FSL R10-2771. Next base: position 2,251,106 of record NZ_JBBOBM010000001.1, on the reverse strand, counting down.
GAACAACGTTACCGCCTGATCTAAATAGGCTAGAATTTCCAAATTTATGATCCTCCTGAATGTCAATTATGTATGAAGCAGATGCCGGGAATGAATACTTCCGATATGACAATCCGGTATGCATCATCGTATATACTGATTAATGCTATCCAGCTGTCATGCCATCGAAATGGATTCATCTATTCCTCCCCTATTATTAAGCCATAGCTCCAAGTAGGCCACAAGTCCAAGAATAGTTATTGATTGTTCTCTCCCTTGAAGAACCTTTTAAATTACGGCTTATATTAATATAAAAAGCGGGAGAACAGTTCAACTGTCCTCCCGCTCCTGCTGTAGACCATTCTTGCTGCCGCTTACCGGTTGGGCAGGCTGTACCCTTCACCGATGGCACTGCCGTCTGTGAAGCGATAGAAGCTGTAATAGAACCTGCCGTCCTTTTTGTAGAACAGCTGCCAGGCATATTCTCCGTTATACACTCCCGGCAGCAGCCGCTTAATCGTAATACCCGGAAGCTGGGCAGCTATAATATCACGGATTTGCGCCTCAGAAGTCCCTTTGCTGAGCTCCTCCGCGTATAAATCGTTGGCGCCTCCGGCTGGCTGGCCTTCCTTGGTAAAACGGACCCAAACCATCAGCTCGGTTCCTGCATCATTTTTTCCGGTAAGCACCCAGTATATCGCATTTTCATCCCAGACGGATTTCTGTGCTTTGGTTACCTCAGTTAAGCCGGCCCGCGCTCTGGCAATCTCTTTGGCTTCACTCCGCTCGTTCCACTGATCCTTCATAATGTAGGCATAAAACTGGCTTAGTCCGAACAGAAGGAGCAGAACCAGGGAAATCCCCAGCGGAAGCCATTTTCTCCTCTTCTTCAACATGCAGCTTCCTTTCCCTTTAAACCTGTATTACCGTTTAAGCAGTCCCTCGAACGTTTCCTGCGCTTTGCGGCGGATAGCTTCTTCATCTAGTGTCAGACATTGTCCGTGCTTCACAACCTGTTTGCCGTTCACCCAGACATGCTCCACATCCTTGGCACTGGCTGAATATACCGCATGGGACAAAAGATCGGTATGCGGCAGCAAGTGCGGCTGATCAATATCAATCGCAATGAAGTCGGCTTTCATCCCTGCTGCAAGCCGGCCTACCTGGTTCAGGAAAATAGACTGTGCACCATATTCGGTCGCCATCAGCAGCGCCTCTGGAGCCGGTACTGCTGTAGGATCACCGCTTACACCTTTGTGGATCAGCGCGGCCAGCCGCATTTCTTCGAACATATCCAGGTTGTTGTTGCTTGCCGCACCGTCCGTACCCAGGGAGACCTTAACTCCTGCTCTAAGAAGCTCAGGAACACGGGCTACTCCGCTGGCCAGCTTCAGATTGCTGCCGGGATTGTGGGATACACCAACATTGTGGCGGGCCAGAATCTCAATCTCTTCATCGTTCAGATGAACACCATGGGCGATCAGGGACGGCCGGGTGAACATTCCCAGCTTCTCCAGATGAGCGACCGGACGCAGGCCGTAATCGGCCACATTCTGCTCCACTTCATGACGCGTTTCGGACATATGCGTGTGCATCGGCAGATCAAGATCATGAGCCGCCTGGACAAACTTCATGAAAAACTCCGGAGGACAGGTGTAAGGCGCATGCGGCGAGAGCATTGCAGTAATTCTGCCGTCAGCCTTGCCATGCCAGTTCCGGGCAAAAGCAATCGCCTCCGCGAGCTTGTGATTCTGCACCTCTTCCGGACAAAGGCCAATAACACCGCGCATAAGTACAGCACGGATGCCTGACTGCTCGGTAACCTCAGCAACCCGGTCCATATGGTCATACATATCGAGGAAGGTCGTAGTGCCGCCCTTCAGCATCTCAAGAACGGACAAAGAGGTTCCCCAGTACACATCATCACCGGTGAATTTCTCTTCCATCGGCCACATTTTTTCCTGCAGCCAAGCCTGCAGTACCATATCATCGCCGTAGCCGCGCAGCAGTGACATCGCCGCATGGCCGTGGGTGTTGACGAGACCCGGCATGAACAGCAGCCGGCTGCCGTCAATAACCTCGGCATCCTCTTCAATTACAGGCTTATCTTCACCTATGTAAGTAATAAGATCATTTTCGATGGTCATATAACCGCTCAGCACCGGCTCTTCGCTGCCAGGCACCAGAAAACGCCCGTTTTTAATAATGGTTTTATTGCTGCTCATCTTCAGCTTCGTCCTTTCCGTCATGCAAATAATAAGCCAGACTCTGCAGATCCGTAGTGAAATCGGCGGCATGAATCCGGATATTGGCCGGAGTCTTCAGAATGACAGGCGCAAAATTCAGGATCGCCTCAATGCCCGAATCCACCAGAATGTCAGCAACGTTCTGTGCTTCACTGTCCGGAACGGTAATAATCCCGATGCGGATGCCCTGTGCACGGATGGTATCCCCCAGCTCACTCATCGGCTGAACAGTCAACGAGTTGATCTGCTGGCCTACCTTAGGCTCATAAGCATCAAATACAGCTGTAATCTTCATCGTATCCTTCAAGTAAGCATTGTAATTCGACAAGGCGTGGCCAAGATTACCTGCACCTACCAGAGCTACATTAATCTGCTGGTCCAGCTTGAGAATATGCCTGATCTTCTCAATCAGATAAGAGACATCATAACCAATGCCTTTTCTGCCGAAATCACCAAAATAAGCCAGGTCCTTGCGGATCTGGGCGGGGTTGAGATCAAGCTTCTGTCCCAGCTCCTGAGAAGAAACTGTTGAGATTTCACGTTTTTGGAGATCGTTCAGGAAACGCAGGTACACTGGGAGTCTGCGAACGACGGCCTCCGATATTTTATCCGATTTCATGTTTTCTCCTCCTAAAAGTTTTGATAGCATATGCTGCTTGATTCAACTTCGCAAAACTCGCTTCGTAAGCATTCACTTAGGTTTGATAGCATATGCTGCTTGATAAGCCGGTTATAGGAACCATGCTCCGGGTACTACTGCCCGTTTGGGCAGCAGCAGTGGAGCACGGGACTTCAGAACAATAATTACTTATACATAATATCAACCGGAGACGGATTATTAAACCCCGCCTTCTTCAAGCCATTCTGCAATCCGCGGAACGATCTGATCCGTCAGCATATGCTCCATCTTGGGACCGGGCAGCGAATACAGGAAATACTTCCCATAATAAGATTCGATTACCCTGGTATCATATACAATAACGATTCCGCGGTCCTGCGCGGTGCGGACCAGCCGCCCGAAGCCTTGCTTGAAGCGGATTACGGCCTGCGGGACGGACAGCTTCATGAACGGATTCTTCTTCTGTGCCTGGAGCAGCTCCGACTTCGCTTCAGCCAGCGGATGATTAGGCGGCTGGAACGGAAGTCTGACAATGGCCAGACAGGTCAAAGCTTCACCGGGAATGTCTACACCTTCCCAGAAGCTGCTCGTACCCAGCAAGACTGACGCTGTACTGTCCTGGAACCGCCGGATCAGCTTGCTCCGACTGCCGCCTTCTACGCCTTGTCCAAGCACCGCGATATCCTGCGAAGCCAGGGCCTCCTTCAGCGGATCATAGACCTGGCGCAGCATCTTGTAGGAGGTGAAGAGCACCAGCATCCGCCCGCGGGTAGCCACGGCAGTTTCTGCCAGAGAATGGACCAGTGTATCCACAAAGCGGGCATCCCCTATGCTTCCCTTGACACTCGGGAAATCACGGGGAATGACAAGCAGTGCCTGCTCACGGTATTTGAACGGCGACGGAAGCAGGGCTGTCATCAGACGGCCCTGCTCTGCAGCCTCACCAAGACCGAGATTATCTATCATGAACTGGAATGACTTATCCACAGACAAGGTGGCCGAGGTCAGGATGATACTCTTCTTCTTGTCGAAGAACAGCTCCCTGAGCTGGGTGCTCACATCCACCGGAACGGCATACATCTGCAGCGATTTGCCGCGGTAATTGCCGCTCCCCTCCAGCCAGTAGACGATATTCTCGTCATTCAGTCCCATAAAGAAACGGATCTGCTCCCGGATGGAGGCCAGGTCCTTGAACAACCCGCCGATATCCGTCACAAGACTGTCCGAAGAGGACTGGCTGTCCGTATCACGCATCTCACTGAGCATTTTATCACCCTTGCGGATGATATCACTCAAGCTGAGATGGAGTGTATTCTCCAGAGCAGCCAGCTCCTCCCACTCTTTGGGCTTCTTGCCCGGCTGCAGGCGTGCGACAAGCTGGCCGGCTTCACCGGCTCCGGCATCGCTGCGTTCAGGCAGCAGGCCGAAGAGCTTGTCGCTAAGTGTATCCCAGGACTCCTTGACGGTAAGCAGATCCGGATAGATCCGGTCGATAACACCGCTCCATTCCGAAGCCTGCTCACTGCCGGACGACTGCAGGGTCTGGCGCAGGGCAGGCAGCTGTCCGCTCCGGCTGTCCTTGTACAGACGGGTGAGCGTATGCGCCACGGTGAAATATTTCATCTGCATTCCGAGATGTTTGCCGGCAATGTCCTCCAGATGATGCGCCTCATCAATGATGAGATGCTCGTAAGCCGGAAGCAGCTGATGCCCGGCCTTAACATCTGCGAATAACTTGGAGTGGTTAGTCACCACCACATCGGAAATCCCGGCTTCATGCTTGGCCCGGTGATAATAACATTTCCTGAACCAAGGGCATGAGCGTCCCAGACAAGAGTCGGTATCACTGGCTACGGTCTCCCAGAAATCACCGCCGCGCCCGCTTAAGTTCAGCTCTTCATCATCGCCGGTCTCCGTCTGGGTCAGCCAGACCATCATCTGCGCGGCCGTAAGCGCTTCTTCCCTGGGACTTGTGAAGTCCCTTTTATTAATTCTATGTTCAAACTTACGGAGACACAAATAGTGTCCTCTCCCCTTAAAGATCGCTGCCTTGAACGGAAAGGGCACAACACTCGTCAAAAGAGGGATGTCGCGCTCACGCAGCTGATCCTGGAGGTTGATCGTATGCGTGCTGACCATGACCTTCTGATTACTGCGGACACTGTGATAAATGGCCGGAAGCAGATAGCCCAGCGATTTGCCGGTGCCGGTTCCTGCTTCAATCAGCAGATGCTTATCCTGATCAAGCGCCGTCATGACCTCCTGGATCATCAGTTCCTGGGCTTCACGGCTCTCATATTGCGGAAGGGTGTCCTTCAGACGTTTGGTTACCTCTTCCATATACTCCCCGAAGGTAATATTCTGCAGCGGGTTGTCAGATCCTTCCTCCCGAGGCGGAGCCAGCTCTGCCCAGTCGCCTACAGCAAGGGCCAGCTGCCGGTAGAAGGTCAGGTCTCCTTCCGGCTGGAAGGTCTCCATTTCGCGCTCACGCTGCAGACCATCGAAATACCAGGCCAGGTCACTGTCTTCATCGGCGAACAGCTCATTGAGCCGCTGGATGGTCAGGAGAGGCAGGCTGTCCAGCTCCTCCAGACATTTCAGCAGCACAAGAGCAGTTGCGAGGGCATCACTGTCCGCCTGATGGGGACGCTCATGCGTAAGGCCGAAATGGCTGCTCACGGACCCAAGCTGATAGGTAGTCAGCGAGGGAAAGCATATTTTGAGAAAATCGATAGTATCCAGAATCCGGCCCTGAAACGGCAAATAACCGCAGCGGTCCAGCGCATTCTGCAAGAAATGAAAATCAAACGCCACATTATGTCCAACCAGCACAACATCATCGAGCAGCGGCACCAGTTCCATCATCATCTCATCAAGTTCCGGCGCATCCTGCACATCACTGTCTGTAATTCCGGTCAAGCCCGTAATAAAAGGAGGAATGGGTGCTCCGGGCTTGACATAGGAACCATACACCCGGGAGATGGACCTGTCTTCCTCTATAATGGCAAGGCCAACCTGGATGATCTCTCCCACAGATTGGGTTCCCGTAGTTTCAAAATCAAGCACGGCAAATTTCATTATAAGTTCTATTCCCTTTCACTTGAGACTCTTTATCAGCATAACAGAAGTTACGAAAAAAGGCGATGCACACCCCTGGTGAAGTAGGTTGCATCGCTTAAACGGATGAAAATTAATTATAAAAGCGAGACCAGCTGTTGTCCGAACTGAAGCTTCCCGCCCCGCTTGCGGCAAACCTCCAGGTTAATGTTCGGCTCAGGAAGAGCGGGATCATGCAGCAGAGAAAGGCTGAACAGCTCACTTGCTTCATTAAAACGTTCCTGAGAAGCTCTGATGCAGCCAAGCGCATTATAAATCATCGCCTTCAGCTTCGTTTCACGGATGAGGCCGAGCATATGATTCAGATGCCCCCAAGCCGTCTCCCCTTCACCCTCCTGCAGATAAGCCATAGCCAGATACAGCCGGGCAGCCAGACTGTCCGGGTGCCGGGCAGTGACTTCCTTGAACTGTTCGATACATTTGCGGTACATAAGCAGCTTATAATAACCCTGTCCCCTGACAAAAGCATCCATAGCAAGCTCTGGCGCTTCCTCCTCAGGTATTTCCTGCTCCGGCTGCGGCTGAAAATCTGCCTGATTGCGGAACTGGCTAAGCTTCTCGGCAAAGGCCAGCCATTCATCCATTACATCATCGCTGATCCTGTGGAGCATATTATATTTGGATAAAAGGTCGTTGCGGCGGGCACCCTCCGCAGTAGGATAGTCAGCACTGATCTCCTGCAGCATCTTGTTCATCTCAGCAAATAAATGTTGAAACACCGGACATCCCACCCTTACTGATAATGAATTCAGCTTAAGCTTGCCTGACTTCATTTTTCACAAGTCGGGGTGTCTTCATCCCTGCCATTGATTACATGGCTCAAACAGTGGGTTTTAGGCAATCGTCGCGTGAATCTCATGATCCGCCAGCTTCACCGGCTGATTGTCGGCATCTACAAATACAACGGTCGGCTTATGGTCCGCCAGCTCTTCGGATGACAGCATGGCGTAAGAAATAATGATAACGGTATCCCCCGGCTGCACGAGGCGAGCGGCTGCACCGTTCAGACAGATAACGCCGCTGCCGCGCGGGCCTGGGATTACATAGGTTTCCAGCCGGGAACCATTGTTGTTATCCACGATCTGCACTTTCTCGTTCTCCAGCAAATCCGCGGCTTCCATCAGATTCTCATCTATGGTAATGCTGCCGACATAATTCAAATTGGCTTCGGTGACGGTAGCACGGTGAATTTTGGATTTCATCATATGTCTAAACAAGAGCGTGAGCCTCCTTGGGAATAAATACATTATTGTCGATCAGGCGGGTTCTGCCGAATTTCACGGCAAGTGCCATAATCACCTCTCCGCCGGCAGCACTCAGCTTACCGCCGCCTTCCAGGCTCTCCAGATCCGGGAAAGTCAGGATTTCCGCGTAATCGATGACCGCAAGCGGGGATTCAGCAATAACTGAAACCAGCAGCGCCCGGGCCTCCTCCACCGTTCTCACCTTGCCGTTCTCCAGTGCCTGGCGGACTTCGCGCAGGGAACGGGACAACACCAGTGCCTGTCTGCGCTCTTCAGCGCTCAGATAGACATTGCGTGAGCTGAGGGCCAGTCCGTCTTCTTCCCGCACGATCGGGCAGGCGATAATTTCAACATTCATATTCAGGTCCGCCACCATCCGGCGGAGAACAGCTACCTGCTGGGCATCCTTCAATCCGAAGAAGGCATAATCCGGCTGTACAATATTGAACAGCTTGCTGACCACCGTAGTCACTCCGTCGAAGTGACCCGGACGCGAAGCTCCGCAGAGCTGTGTTGTAAGGGAAGACACCGAAACTCCCGTGCGGATCGGCTGAGGGTACATTTCCTCGACACTAGGGATAAACACAATATCCGCACCCTCGCGTTCAGCAAGCGCCAGATCACGCTGCTCATCGCGGGGATAGGAAGCATAATCTTCATTAGGACCAAACTGCAGCGGATTGACAAATATACTCATCACCACTGTGCCGCTCTTCTCACCTGCTGCGCGCAGCAGGCTGGCATGGCCTTCATGCAGATAACCCATGGTAGGTACAAAACCGACCGGCCCATGGCCGCCTTGACGCATATATTCCAGCGCTTCACGCAGCTGTGCAATTGTTCTGATTACTCTCATCTTATTTCGCTCCTTTGCCGGCACCGCCGTATAGGGATTCCAGTACCGTTTCATCCGCGTTAAACACATGTTCCTCCGCCGGGAAGGAGCGGTCTTTCACTTCCCGCACATAGCTGCTGATGCCTTCACGGATCAGACTGCCGACATCGGCATAGGTTTTGACAAACCGTTTCTCCCGGTAAGGGGAGGCATAGCGCAGCACATCATGGAACACCAGCACCTGTCCGTCACAATAGCGGCCCGCACCAATGCCGATGGTCGGAATACTGATTGCCTTGGAGATGGCTGCGGCCACTTCTTCCGTCACCAGTTCAAGCACGATGCCGAAGGCTCCGGCAGCTTCAAGCGCCTTCGCTTCATCGATCAGCCGCTGTGCATCCTTGGCATCCTTGCCCTGGATCCGGTAGCCGCCGATCATATTCACCGATTGCGGAGTCAAGCCGATATGTCCGAGAACAGGCACTCCGGCGGCAACTACAGCGGATACCGCATTGCAGATTTCAAGGCCGCCTTCCATTTTAACGGCATGGGCCTGACCTTCCTGCATCAGCCTGCGCACTCCGCGCAAGGTCTCATCCACACTTCCGTGATAGGTCATAAAAGGCATATCCGCGATGATAAATGTGTTCTGCGCCCCGCGCTTCACCGAACGGGTATGGTAGACCATATCGTCTATGGTAACCGGCAGGGTGGTATCGTAACCAAGCACGACATTCCCGAGCGAGTCGCCTACCAGAATCAGGTCGACACCTGCCTCCTCGGCGAGCAGGGCTGAGGGATAGTCATACGCGGTCAGCATGCTCAGCGGCACACCTTCCGTTTTCATTTTTTTCATTTTGATAATATTCAGCGGATGTTTCTCTGCCATTAGCTCTCATTCCCCTTTTCCATAAAATACGCGTTACCGCGCAAACAAAAAAACCTTTTAGCATGGTCCGCTAAAAAGGTCCGAAGGGCAAAAAAGAGTCACTCGCGATCGTCCCTTCTGTCTCGGTCCTTACGGCTCAGAGCAGAATCCAACGTAACCGTTACATACAGTTATGAAGGTAAATCCGGTAAAACAACTCTATAAAAGTTCAGTTGCTTAAGTACAGCTCGCCATAGCGATGCCGCCTCTGAAGCTATTATAACAAAATCTGCAGACAATTACACCTAAAAATATGACATAAGGCGGCATGTCTTGACGCTCAGATCATTTCGATTTCCCCTGACAGCACGCTGGTAATCTCACCGGCGCTATTGCGCAGCCGCAGTCCTCCGTTGTCATCCAGACCTACTGCAGTGGCTTCGGTGCGGCCTAGCGGCGTGTTCACACACACCTGGCGGCCCAGCGTTACCGACATCGATTCCCAGAGCTCCCGAATAGGCCGGAAGCCCTGCTCTATGTATTGAAGATACAGATATTCGAGCTCAGCCAGCACCGCTTCCGCAAGCCCGGTACGGTCAACGGGAATGCCGCCCCCTTCAATCAGCAGGGAGGTTCCCACCTCCTGCAGTTCAGCCGGGTAATCTTCACGGGTCAGATTAACGGCAATGCCGATTCCGGCTATACAGTAATGAAGGCCGCCTTCCCTAAGGGAGGATTCAAGCAGAATGCCGCAAATTTTGCGTCCGCCGGCCAGCAGATCATTAGGCCACTTGATGCCGGCGGGAACACCGGTAACCTCACGGATCGCCGTGCAGACAGCTACACCTGCCAGCAGAGTCAGCTGCGGGGTCAGGGACAGCGGGAGATTCGGACGCAGCACCAGGCTCATCCAGATTCCCTTGCCGCGCGGGGAATGCCACTTGCGGCCCATTCTGCCCCGGCCGCCGGTCTGCTCCTCGGCCATAATCGCGGTGCCTTCAGGGGCACCGTTCTCGGCCAGCTTCTTGGCTTCCTCTTGTGTAGACGCCACCGAATCCATCCGTACGATTTCGCCAGGCCAGCTTGAAACGAAGTCCTCCCGCTTCATACGGCCGGACGGCAGCGTATCATCACTCTTCATCTTTATCCATCCTTTGTGCTTCCTGCAGCAATAATTGTTTGTCATTTGCAATGCCGCCGGCTGCGGCAGCCAGCAGCAGCTTGTTCAGCAGCACGCCAAGCCATGGCCCGGGCCGCTTCTGCAGCAATTCTGCCAGCTCGTTGCCCGTCACCGCCAGCTCCGCAAGACTGCGGAGCGGCATAGCTGCGGTCCAGGAGCGCAGGAGCCGGGCTTGGACCGTGGCGTAAACGGGCTGCTGCCCGGCGGCGGGGCTGAGGACTGGCGGCACGGCGGTGGCAGGACCGAGGGCAGGCGGCACGGTGGCGGCAGGACCGAGGGCAGGCGGCGCTGTAGCCGCGCCCGCTGAACCCTGCGCCAGATCCGGCGCAGGGACAGGCCCCGCGGCGGCATCCTCCGCCGCCGCAAGCAGCGTCAGCCACCCTTCGGCGGCTGACTGGCCATGGGCCAGCACGGCGGCGATCCACCGCCGCCGCAGGCCCTCCGTGGCGCCTGGAGCATCCGGCGCCACCGAAGACAGCGCCGCGTCCCAGGCTTCGCGGACGCGCAGTACGGCGACGACGCTGCTGCGCGTCGCCCCCGGGAACGTCCATGCCCGCAGGAGATCATCCGCCGCAGCGGCGGACGATCCCAGGGCATGCAGCAGGAGCGCCCACCGCAGGCGGGCGTCATGCAGGTTCCCCAGACCGGCTGTACGGGCGGCGGCTGCCGCCAGGTCACTGCCGGTCCAGGGGAACGGCGCCTTGCCGCGCGGCAGCAGGCCGCTGCGCAGCAAGAGTGCCAGCCCGCGCTGCGGATGCGGGCCCTCTACGATGCGCTCGACCTCCGCGCGCACCCGCTCCACAGCAATATGCGCCAGCTTATCCCGCTGGCGCATCAGGCCGCGCCACGTATTCTTGGCGATGGCGAAATCCAGCACGGAGGCGAAGCGCACACAGCGCAGCATCCGCAGCGCATCCTCGCCGAAGCGTTCCTCCGCCTGGCCCACACAGCGGATACGGCGGAGCTGAAGATCCCGCTCACCGCCAAAGGGATCAATCAGCGCACCATTAAGCCCGGAGCACATGGCGTTGATCGTGAAATCGCGGCGGAGGAGGTCCTCCTTCACATCGCTCACAAAAAAGACGTGCTCCGGACGGCGGTGATCGGCATAGCCGCTCTCCGTCCGGTACGTCGTAACTTCAAAGCTATAACCATTCTGCAGCACAGTAACCGTGCCATGAGCCAGCCCGGTAGGAACACAGCGCGGAAACAGGGCCATAACCTCCTCCGGCAGTGCAGAGGTGGTAATGTCCATGTCATGCACCGGTCTGCCCAGCAGTTCATCGCGCAGGCAGCCGCCCACGAAATAAGCTTCATGCCCACCCGCCAGCAGACCGGTAATGACGGTGCCGGCGGCTTCCGCCATGCCGGATGATGCCATTGTCCATTCCATGCCTTACTCCTTACCCCCGGATAGGATCCAGTCCGAGTACCTTGCGTCCAAGCACGCGGTAATATATATCTTCGTATTGATTCGTAATCATATCTCTGCTGAAATCATGACAGGCCCGTTCCAGACAGGCGCGTCTGAAGCTCTCTGCCATCGCGTCGTCCGAGAGCAGCTGAACCGCATAATCAGCCATAGTCTGAGTATCGCCTACCGGCGCGAGGAATCCGGTTTTGCCATGCTGAATCAGCTCTGGAATCCCGCCGGTCTGGGACCCGATGGTCGGAACGCCGCAAGCCATCGCCTCCAGGGCAACGAGCCCGAAGCTCTCCTTCTCCGAAGGGAGCAGCAGCAGATCAGCCAGTGAAATCACCTGGGCAATTTCATCCTGCTTACCCAGAAACCGCACTTTGTCCTCCAGGCCCATCTCGCTGATTTTGGCCTGAATCTTCGGCAGATCAGGCCCTTCCCCCACCAGAAGCAGACGTGAAGGCAGATGTTTATTCACCTTCGCGAATACATCCACCACATCACTTACCCTTTTAACCGGACGGAAGTTGCTGATATGCATCAGGATTTTTTCATCCGGAGCAGCGTAGTCACCGCGCAGGTCCGTTACATCGCGTGGATAATACACCCGTTTGTCCACGAAATTATAGGTCAGATCAATTTCCCGTGTAATATCAAGCGCCTTACGTGTTTCCTTGATGAGATCCTGGGAGACGGCAGTCACCGCATCACTCTCGTTAATGCCCAGGCGGATCAGATCCTTCAGGGATTCATCCTGGCCCAGTACAGTAATATCTGTGCCATGCAGGGTCGTAACCACTTTAATGTCGTTGCCAAGGATCTGCTTGGCCAGAAAAGCACAGACCGCATGCGGCACCGCATAATGGACGTGGAACAAGTCCAGCTTCTGCATCTTGGCTACCTGGGCCATCTTGGTCGCCAGTGCCAGATCATAAGGCGGATAACGGAACACATAATAATCGTTAACCTCTACCTCATGATAAAATATATTTTTTTGAAACGTTCCCAGCCGGAACGGGATGCTGTGTGTAATAAAGTGGACCTCGTGGCCCTTCTCGGCCAAAAGCTTGCCCAGTTCAGTCGCCACTACGCCCGAGCCGCCAAGAGACGGATAACAAGTGATGCCTATCTTCAGCCGGTCCATAGCTCCGCCCCTTCATTTTACATAAATCTATTACTTCAAGTAATGACATGAATTTATTATAGTTGTTTTTCGGGCTTTTTCAAATCTGCGCCTTATTTACCGGCAGCACCGAAGTAATCCACCGTATGCGGCACCTTGCCGGCGAACCCTTCTGCATAAGGAATGAGCCTCCGCTGTCCGAGCAGCATATCTCTCGAACGGACGCGCTCGATATACCCTTCTGTTAAAGGAGTCTTCACAGCATCCTCACCAGGGAGTATGCCAAATTGCGACCGGTAGCAGGATAACGCCTGCTCTTTGAGCGGATATTGTTCCGTTACATCGACAATCAGATCGGTACGGCCCAGATCGTTAATGAAATAGAAATATAATTGCGGTTCAGGGATAGAAGGCATGTCCGGCATATACTTACGCAGCTTGGCGTTAAATACGGCCTCTTCCACCAGCTTGCTGCACGCGATATGATCCGGGTGCCTGTCCTCCCAGTAAGGGGCGAACACGATGGAAGGGGCATAGCGGCGGATTTCTGCAGTTACTGCCGCCAGATGGTGCTCTGTCATATAGAGCCCCCGGTCAGGAAGTCCCAGATTCGTACGTACCGCAGCCCCCAACATGTCTGCAGCCTGCTGAGCCTCAAGTTTACGAAGCTCCACCGTTCCGTTCGAAGACATTTCCGCCTGTGTCAGATCACACATCCCCACTTTGAAGCCGGCAGCAGTGTGTTTGGCGATGGTTCCCGCCATGCCGATCTCCGCATCATCGGCATGAGCGCCGAATACCAGAATGTCGAGTTTCATTATTCATCCACACCCGGTTTGTATTTATGTACCAGCTCGCGCCAGCCGAAATCTCCGCGGTCGATTGCCTTTACCAGAATTTCAGCTGTGGCAATATTGGTAGCCACCGGGATTCCATATACATCACACAGACGGAGCAGTGCCGTGATATCCGGTTCATGCGGCTGTGCCATAAGCGGATCGCGCAGGAAAATAATCAAATCAAGCTCATCCGTTGCCACCATGGAGCCAATCTGCTGATCTCCGCCCAGCGGGCCGGACATATAGCGGTGAATGACGAGTTTGGTTGCTTCCATGATCCGTTGTCCTGTCGTTCCGGTGGAATATAATTGATGCCCTTCAAAAACATGCTCATAGGCGGTTACGAAATTCACCATCTCATCTTTTTTGCGGTCATGTGCGATAAATGCGATTTTTAACATGTTGCTCTCCCCCGTCTATTCTATAAAATGCTCAAATCCGTAAATCAAACCGGTATACCCCATCACCTTCTGGATTCCCATCTTGACTCCCGGCATATACCCGGCACGCTCGTATGAATCATGGCGGATCTTAAGCGACTGTCCAAACCCGCCGAATACCACTTCCTCCTGGGCAAAAACCCCGGGAAGACGTACGCTATGAATCCGGAACCCGTTGTAGTAACCGCCGCGCGATCCTTCAATAATCTCTTCTTCCCCCGGGTGTCCCTGGCGAAGCTCCTGCCGTGCCTCAGAGATCATCTCTGCCGTTTTAATGGCTGTTCCTGATGGCGCATCCAGCTTCTGGTCTCCATGATACTCGATTATCTCCAGGTGCGGGAAATATTTGGAAGCCTGGGCCGCAAATTTCATTAGAAGAATGGCTCCGATGGAGAAGTTCGGTGCAATGAGTCCGCCGATCTCCTGATCCTGGCATTGCTTGTCCAGCTCGGCGATCTGTTCAGGCGTAAATCCGGTAGTCCCGATCACCGGACGAACGCCATATTTGATGGCCAGGGCAGTATTGCTATAGGCTGACTGCGGAATGGTAAAGTCCACCAGCACATCTGCAGCAGCTCCTGCAAGAGCTGCCTCCAGGTCCGAAGTAACCCGAACACCACTATCCTCAAGGCCAACCATCCGGCCGGCATCGCTGTCGCCCGCAGAGCGGTCGACAGCGGCTGCCAGCTCCAGTTCATCATCCTGCAGCACCAGCTTCACAACTTCTTTGCCCATTCTTCCTCCGGCTCCGGAGACAATAACCCTGATCTTGTCGCTCAAATTAATTCCTCCCCGCTTTCCCTGGCTCTGATATTATTGTATATATTTTTGCAGCGATTTCTGCAGATCCTTCATCAGCTGACGCAGACCGGTATCATCCGGGTGCAGCGACATCACTTCTTTCAGTACAGCTATCGCCTGCAGATGCTCGTTCATCCGGCTGTGTGCAATAGCCAGCCATACATAAGCATCCCCATATAAGGGGTCCAGCGATACCGCTTCTTTCAGCAAGGTAACCGGATGGTATGGATTCACCGGCACCGCTGCCTCATCCTCCAGCAGCCGTTTCGCTTCCTGCACGAGCTGCAGCGCCTGCAAATGCTGAAGGTGCAGATCATATTCCGGTTTGGAACCATCCAGTTTGCGTGCGGCTACAGCGTGTTCAAGCGCCTTCTCCAGCATTCCGCTGCGGGCATAGGTGATGGAGCAGCGGTACCTTACCTCAGCATCATCCGGACTTGCCGCAATGGCCGCTTCGAACAGAGTGATGGCCTCAGCGAAGTCACTGCGCAGAATAGAGCGGTATGCCGCTTTTACATAATCGTTATGATTCATATCCTCACCATCCTCACGGCTAAATCCCGTTCGTTTGGTACAGCATATGTAGTAAAGGCCTAATCGGTGTTTTTGAGTGTCCAGCGCCCGGCATCGCGGGTATTGAACTTGTGCATAACCTTGTTATGGGCTTCAGTAAGGTCTATGCCCAGTGAATTGGCGAAACAAACGGTAATGAAGAGAATGTCGCCCAGCTCCAGCTCGATCGAGTTATCGGCTTCATCCGCTTTTTTCGGTTTCTCGCCAAACTGATGGTTTACCTCCCGCGCCAGCTCTCCGACTTCCTCGGACATCCGGGCCAGCATGGACAGCGGGCTGAAATAGCCTTCTTTAAACTGTGAGATATACTGATCAACCTCACGCTGAATGTCACTAAGACTTTTATCCATAAATTGTTGTTTCACCCCCCGTATGTTCTTGCCTTCTGTTTGCCCCTATGTTATCGTAAAGACGTTTTGAAGACAAATCTTTTTTGAAAGTCTTTGTGGATTTGCGGCTGTATCCGTGAGAATAACTACCTATAAACTGCCCATTAGAGGCATACGCGAGGGATTATATGAAATCGTCAATTAAATTCAGCACCATCAGCAAAACCATTGCCCCCATCATGCTGGGAGCTGCAATCTACGCCTTCGGACTTCTGTACTTCATTGTACCCAATCAGCTGATGGAAGGCGGAGTCACCGGGATTACCATCCTGCTCAACTACGCCTTTAGCATACCGATCTTTTTGACCACACTGCTGCTGAATCTCCCGCTCTTCCTGCTTGGCTGGAAGGTGCTGGGGGCGAATCAGATCGTCTACACAGGCGTTGGTATCGGCGCCCTGTCTTTTTTCCTCTGGCTGTTCGAACGAATGATTAATGCAGGCTGGATTGTAACGTTCAGTACGGAGCATGATTTTATTCTTGCTTCATTATATGCCGGGGTAACACTGGGGCTGGGACTGGGGATCGTCTTCCGTTTCGGCGGCACCACCGGCGGGGTAGATATTGTAGCGCGGATTCTCGGACGCAAGTTCGGCTGGAGTATGGGACAGATTATCCTGGCAGTTGATGTGATCATTATTGGCGCTTCCCTGCTCTATATCCCCCGTGAAAAAATATTGTACACCCTGGTCGCCGTCTTCATTGCTTCACGTGTCATTGATTTCATTCAAGAGGGGGCTTATGCCGCCAAAGCGTTCACCATCATCAGTGATGATGCTCCGCAGATTGCCGAGCTGATTACCGCAGAGATGGAACGCGGCGTCACATTGATCCCGGCGATCGGAGCCTATTCCAAACAGGCCAAACATATGGTGTACTGCGTTGTTTCCAGACAGGAAATCCGCCGGCTCAGCCTGCTGGTCAAGTCTGTTGACCCTAAGGCCTTCGTCATTATCAGCGACGTTCATGATGTGCACGGTGAGGGCTTCCGGGAGACCTGATTAGCTGAGGGGAAGCTGTTAACATGAAATCCTGTACATAGTACAACATTCCCCTTATAATCTTGGCCATAATCCGAAATTGTTGTATAAAAGGCAACAATCCGCCTTCTCCAGGCGGATTAGCAGTGGAATTCTTGTATTCCATACAACAATCTTCCCGAATACACTGGTATATTGATATTCAAGTTGTAATATGTACAACATTTTTGTTTACACTGTGCAAACCTGAGGAATTCAGGTTCCATCAGCTACATTGTACTTACTTCGTTAGTTGCAGTTTCAAATGTACTCAAAAAGCTCCCTTCATCCGCCTCAGCGGGAAGGGAGCTTTTGTGAGTATTGAGGATTCATACACCTGAGGGGAAGAACACCAGCTTCAGCGAATGCCACCCTCCCGGCTATACAGCCTTCCAATCGCCGTTCTGGCCCCGGTACTTGCGGTAAGCGGCGTAGGCCAGCACCGTAAGGATGAACGCGCCTGCCAGCAGCCCCCAGGCCCCGTACTGCTGCGGGGCGAGCGGAAGCGACAAAGCCGGCTCATCGCGCTCTTTGCCGAACATGACCCGGGCTGCATCCTGCCCGTAAGACACGATCTCCAGCAGCCGGGCCCGTTCCACCGGCTGCGCGGAGGTGGCGATCCCCTGAGCATACGAGATCCAGGAATCAAACGTATTGACAGCCTCCGGCGGCCGGGAGATGATCACCGCCGGCCGGATATTATCGTACCGGCTCTGCAGTCTGGCCAGAGCGGCCTTCCAGCTCTTCAGATCATTAGCGGCAGCGCCTTGCTCCATATTATTCAGATCCTCGCGGACCAGCTTGTAATACTGTAGCCACATGGGCTGTCGGGGGTGATTCAGACTGTTCGCGGCGAGCCGGAGCCTGGCTGCGGCAGCTTCCCACCGCTGGGGAGAAGCCTCTACAGCAGCCACTGCAGACTTCATGTCCATAATCACTGTAGAGAGCGCATGGATTCCCTCTACCGATGTCAACCCTTCGAAGGAAGAGGAGATAAAAATCTGCGAGATTTCCTCACTCTCCTGCCTAGCCTTGACCACATCGCCATCAAGCACATAAGCATATAGGGCTTCGGCTGCCTGCTCCAGCCGCTGCGCCCCGCTTCTGCCGGTGAGGGCAGCGGGATCACTGACGGTGAATCCTGTTGCCTCTATGTATGCTTCAGTTCCAGAATTGGCACCAGCCGCCGCCGCTTCCGCTCCGGCCAGAACCCTACCTCCATTCATGCCAGCCAGCAGCCAGCACAACACAATCCCTGACAGTATGAACCTTCTCCTGCGCGGCATGAGACATCCCTCCCACCTTAATGTATGGCGGAAGGACAAGAGTTAGAACAGCCTGTCAGTGCCTCTCAGCAGGTTTGCCCGGAAGTGCAGGACGCCTTGTCCTGCCGCCGAATAACCACGCGGCAGCTGTGCTGAACAAGGTAAGGCCCATGGTGAAATACTGTACGGCACTGACATCATCATCCAGCACTGATGGCAGCCACGGAAATACGCCTTCAGAATAATCCACCATATCATTCGCGAAAGTCCATAACAGCGCAACGGGCAGCATTCTGCGGAAGGAGAAGTAGCGGGCATAGATCAGTGCTTCAACCGCCATTCCGGTATGAGAAATCATCAGCATCCAGTCTTTCCAGTTGACCGTATCGCCCTGATAACCGCCGGCCACAATCATGCTGACCGCCCAGATGCCGTATTTCACCGATGTGACTACGGCCAGCGCCTCGATCAGCTGACGAACCAAGGTTCCCGTAAGCCCCTTCGGCGGGTAGAGCAGCAGCAATAATGCAATTGTAAAGAACAGGCTGGCCGTAGGACTGTCCGGAACAAAGGGCAAGAGCCAGACAGGATAATTCTCAGCCGTGAACGCAAGCTGATTGCCATACCACATGTATCCGTAAACCGTACCCAGAAGATTCACGATGAACAACAGCCAGATGATCCTTCTGTCCCTGAATAATCTGTCAAACCAATGAACCGGCATATAGACAACTTCCTCCCGACTGTAGCAGCTTCAATGCTAAAACAAGTAGATACGGCCCTGCTGTCCTTTATAGGACGGACTCCGTATCAGCGAGGAATATAAGGATAAAGTATACCGTAAAACATATACTTTCTTATATTCAAGCAAAAACCTGACCGCATGCACGATCAGGTTTGCGTTAATTTTATTTTACTGTTCGCTTTTTTGTTTGGCAAGCCAGCCGGCCAGATCATCAATATCCTGTTCGGACAGCCCCGCTCCCATAGCGGTCTCGTACATCGGAGGCATTTGTCCTTTGCCTTCTTTAATAATAGTAAGAATCGCTGCCTTATCATGCTTATCCCCGACCCCGCGCAGGGAAGGCGGCCCTCCGGTGCCCTTCATATCTACAGCATGGCAGGATACACAGCTGGCTTGCTTATAGAGTGCCATCGCCGGATCATCCTTGTCCACAATGGCAATGTCCTTCGTTTGGACGACAGTTGTGGTAGGCAAGCCAGCCGCCCTGTTCTCGGCCGCTTTCTCCTCACGCTGCACATCCTCCGGAATCTGTCCCGTCTCCGCCATTTCGTGCTTGTATTCCGTCCAGGCGGTATTGGTCAGGTACACAATGGCCGCCAGGGACAGGAACATAAGTGAGGAAGCAATCGGTCTGCGGTAGAACCGGCGCTCACGGCCCGTATCCAGAAAAGGGGCCAGAAGCAAAGATCCAAACGCCACACCGGTCACGCCAAGCGTTCCCAGCACGATATAATCTCCCGATGCATAGGGCAGCTTGAGATACTGATAGAGAAACAGAAAGTACCAGTCCGGGATAGGAATTACCGTCGCTGTGGCATTCGCGGGAAATCCGAGCGGAGCCGGCTCCGATATCGTCAGAACCAGAATACCCACCAGCACCACTACGCCTACCATCCATTCCTTAAGCAGAAAGTTAGGTATAAAAGCTTCAGACTTGCCCGGATAGGCCGAATAGTCAGGCGGAGTAATGAACCCGTTGCCCCTGCGGACCCGGGAATCCCCTACGAATACCACCTTCTCTTTGGAGTCGTCTTTATGCGCCATGACCGTTCCTCCTAAAAGTTTTGTGAGTCTTTGCTTCTCGAACCGCTTCTTACAAAACCCGCTTCGGAAGCATACTCTTAAGTTTTGGTGAGCCTCAATTACAATGGGCCGGAAATTCCTTGTCTGCGGATCATAATGAAGTGTCCGACAAGCAGTATAAGCAGGACCGCCGGGAGGAAGAATACATGGAGGGCGAAGAAGCGGGTCAGCGTCTCGGCGCCAACAATCGTACCGCCCTGCATCAGTTCCTTCAGCACCGGCCCCATAACCGGAACAGAGTTCGCGATCTCCAGGGTAACCTTGGTTGCGAAGTACGCCTTGTTATCCCAAGGGAGCAGGTAGCCGGTTAATCCCAGCCCCAGCATAACGAAGAAGATCAGCATCCCGACGACCCAGTTCATCTCGCGCGGAGCTTTATAGGAGCCGGTGAAGAACACACGCATCGTATGAAGGAACATCATGACAATGACCAGACTCGCTCCCCAGTGATGCATCCCGCGGACAATCTGGCCGAAGGCGACTTTGGTCTGAAGGTACTCCACGCTGGCATAGGCATTTATGATATCGGGTACATAATACATCGTCAGGAACATGCCTGACAGAATCTGAATGACGGTTATGAAAAAGGTAAGTCCGCCGAAGCAATAGACAAAGGCTGAGAAGTGATGGGCCGGATTGACATGCTCGGGAACCTCGTGGTCGGCAACATCTCTCCAGATCGGCGTAATATCCAGACGTTCGTCAATCCAGTTATAGACATTTTTAAACATTGGATTCACGCCTCCTTCTTAGCTTCAGTATTTGGAACGATGTCGCCCAGATACACCCAGCCGCCGTCAATCTTGGTGGTGTACTGGTCAAGCGGCTTCGGGGCTACCGCCAGATTCTTGCCCAGTTTCGTATAACGCGCTCCGTGGCAAGGACAGTGGTATTCATCCGGAAAAGCCTTATCATTGTTCCAGCCTACCGTACAGCCAAGGTGCTTGCAGACCGGTGAAAGCGCATAAATTTCTCCGCTCTCATCTTTACGGATCCACGCCGTCAGCATTGCTGTACTGGCATACCATCCGTCCTGCTGCGGCAGTTCAAAGGTGAACTCCTGGGGCACATCGGTAATCTTGGACGTTTCCGCTACCTTGATAAAGTCTCCTTCGCCTTTTTTATGTAATATCGGGTCTACGGCAAAACGAATCATCGGCAGAATGGCTCCGGCTCCCATAAAAGCGGTGGCACCGCCTAGTGTATAGGCCAAAAACTGTCTACGCGATATATCCTTCCGTTGGGGCTGTTCTTGCGGAAGCGGTTCCTGTTCTTCATTAAGGCTGCTCATACTGTGTGTAACCCCCTTTTCAAAATTTGAGAAGGCACCTGCAGAGTCCGTTCAAAGACAATTCTGGTAATTAATTCGTTTTCAATGAAAAAAATCACATGACATATAAGTTCACCCTAATCATAGCTTAGGCTCCAAAACCCGTCAAGAATATTGTCTAAATTGTGACAGGCATTTGTGGCTGATTTCAGAATAATTGTTGATTTTTCGTCACATTTAACTCATTTTCCATTTAACCATAATCTCTGGATTTCATCCCGTATACGGGAGCTCACCGGAGTATCGGAATTCCTCTTCATTTCAGGCTGGCAAAGGAGTAAATCGCTTTCATAAACCTCTTCTGTTAAAAGCACTTCATTCGCGGATGACACGATGACATACTGGAAACCAATGGATTTGACTTTTTGGCAAAGGGCATTAAGTAAAGCTATACTTTCTGCTCCTGCATATTGTACCGCCGGATAAGTCACCACACGCCCTTGAAAAGGCTTTTCGACTAACTCGAGAAAATCACGCTGACGCTCCAGCGCTGCAACGGTCTCGGGAGGTGTCTCCGTCCCTTGAAGTCCTGTATACGGGATTACACAGGTATCGTAGAAATGTCCATCCGCTTCCCAAGTCTCGCGGTCAAAATCACTGAATTTCATCGGTTGGCCCCCTTCTTGCCGCTCATGCAGCATTTAGAACATCATAATTGTAAAAAAAGAAATGCGCCAGGCGCATTTCCCTATGCCAAACTTTTCAGTTCTTCAGTCAGATTCCGGAAAGCCGCCTCATCTCCGGCAGCCAGCGCCGTGTCAATCTTCCGGTACAAGATGTCGGTACGACGCTTTCTTAACGCTTCATCCCAAACCATTTCTGCAGCAAGCCCCAGCATCACTTCATAAGTAGCCTTCATTTTGTCCATTCGATACACCTCCGCTGTTTAAGAGTTTCCGTATTCCAATGCTTTCTTCACATAGCTTTCACTGGTGCGTGCCATCCTCAGCAGATCCTGTTCGGTCAACTCACGGATCACTTTGGCCGGGGTGCCTAAGGAGAGCGTGTACGGCGGAATGATTTTGTTTTCGGTTACAATGGAGCCGGCTCCTATTAAAGCATATTCACCAATCTCTGCTCCGTTCAATACAATTGCTCCCATTCCGATTAATGTGCCTTTGCCTATCCGACAGCCGTGGATAATCGCGGAATGGCCAACCGATATATCGTCACCCAGAATTAGCGGTACACCCTCAGCCACATGACCCACCGTACCATCTTGGATATTGCAGCGCTCTCCGATTATCACCGGAGCCAAATCTCCTCTAAGCACGGCATTGAACCAGATACTGGATTGTTTCCCCATCCTTACATCGCCAACGAGCTTAGCGCCTTCCGCCACATAGACTGATTCATCAAGCTGCGGTATGTAACTCCCATAAGCAATCCGCATCTCTCTCCCCCTTACTTGAGCAGCAGCTTCGGTACGGCCGCTTCAATTCCCCAGGGCGTCATCATGACCACCGGTCCTTCGGCACCTTCTCCGAGTCTGATCATGCCCAGATGCAGCATCATCCGCAGAATACGCTGTTCGAGTATGGCGCCGGCGTCATCATAATAGAACGGCTTAATCAGCCAGCCCAGCCCTTCGGATAGCGAAGCCACTGTAACCCATCTGCCTGCACTAAGACTGATCCAATAGACTAGCGACGGCAGGTTTGGAATTGCGCCTTTATACAGTCTTAACCAAAAGGAGAATAACTGCATCAGCTTTTCCGATTTCCCTTCCTCCAGGAATTGTTCCCCTATGGCTGTGAGCTTCAGTCGGTAGCCCTCCTCCGAGATCCAGCGGCGGTGGCGGGCATAATCATACAGCAGGGCAAATCTCGGCGGATAATGCTCACAGGCCCTGCCGTAGCCGAATCTCCACCCGCCTTTGCCCAGCAGGGGCTCAGCAATTTGCAAGGCATTCATCACTCCCTGCTGATTGCGTTTATACAGCGCCCCCTCCTGGCCAAGTTCAGGCTCGTTCTCCTTCACATAGCGCAGGAAGAGCAGCAGATCACCCGCCAGCAGATCGCCCTCGCCCCGGTACATTGCCGGTTCAGGACTGGGAGTAATCCCTTCCTTCAGGTGCTCCCCCATCCTGTCGCGGAAGCGGTTCTTCAGATCCAGCGGGACCTGAAACAGATACCTGCTCTGCTGCGATGCACCGGTAAAGAGCCAGCCGCCGTTTTTGAACCTGCTGACCATATCGCGGTAGCTGCCGCTTTTACCGGAGGGTGTGTCAAAACATGCCTGCCTTGCGGCGGCAAGAAGATCTTCCAGACTGAAATGGCTGCGCTCATCAAAAAGCAAAGTGTTCAGGAACCGCAGTTCCTCCGGGGTACACCCCCGGATATGAGACTCCATAAACTCACGGCTGCCCAAGGTAATGAGAATACTCTGAATCAAATCATGTTTGGAATTCCGTTTGCACTCACATTCATAGCGTCCCGCAATGGCGGTAAGCTGACCAATGTCTGCGTAAGTGAGCATATCCGCCAGATTCATCTTTTATCGCCTCACCGTTTTACTACCATTATGGGAAATACAGCCCTTTTTATTCCTTATTACGCAAAAAAAATAACCCGAAGGGTCGGGTTAACGCTGATTCTGCAAGATATGACGGGTACAGTTGTACAATAACGGATTCCATTCCTGCTCATTTTTCTCCAAAATCGTCAGGGAGAGGTTGCCGAGCCGTTCTGAATACTTGTCTTTGTATAGCGCGGTATACAGCTGTGCAAGAAACCCTCCATGGGAGATGACCAGTACATTCTGATCCGGATAACGGGCTGAGAGATCCTCAAGAAAAGCAAGCCCGCGGACCTGAAGCGCCGCATCGCTCTCCTGCCCCAGTGTTAACTGATTCCAATCCTTGCCCCATTTAGCTTCGCGGGCTGCAGCCGTCATGCCTTCTACCTGGCCATAAGCGCGCTCGCGGATTCGATGATCCGGTTCCAGTAAAGGAATTCCAAGCTTAGCGGCAACGATCCTTCCTGTCTCAGCTGCGCGGGAAAGACTGCTCGTAATGCAATAGTCCCAGTGGTAGGGCTCCTGCAGAAGCCGGTCACCCAGCATCTCAGCCTGCCTGCGGCCTTCGTCGTTAAGCGGAATGTCACTTTGTCCCTGAATCTTACCTTCCGCGTTCCAATCCGTCAGCCCATGGCGTATTAAGCCGATCAGCATTGCCTATCACCTTTCCCTTCCATTTATGTTTGCTTAATAATGTAACACGAATGAAAACAAATGTCTTCTTTTTTAACAAAATTACAGGTCTATTCCTCACTTAAAGCTCATATCCGGATACGAAAAAGCCCTCTTCACTATTTAAGTAAAGGGGCTTTCATTGTCTGCGGTAACGGTTCAGGCGTACCAACAGGAATATAGACAACCCGACGCCAAGCGTCGACAACACCATCCAGTATTGCGGGTGGGAAGGGCCCATATTGGCTACAAGCGGTTCAATAATACCGCCCTCTGACTCGACCGGATAAGAAGATGACCAATCCAGTGTCAGTCCTGCCACACCTGTTTCTACAATCCCGCTCTGGGCCGCAGTAGTATTCGAGGGTGTTTTGAACATGGTGAAATATAAAAAGCTGGAGATGAACACAGCCAGAAAACAGGCGATCCATAGGCTCAGACGGCGGCGGAAAACAGCGGAGCTGCCCGCAGATTTACCGTCTCCGGGCATAAGCCAGGGGCTTTCCAGATAGATCCGCTCCATAACCTTGAGGTTAATCGCTTCTGCGCGTTCATCACTGACTTCAAATCTTGAGTCCTGCATAAGCTCACTTGTCTCCTGCCACAACGCCCATTCGGCACTGCAATAGGAACAAGTCGCGATATGTTTCTCCAGCCTAATCCGTCTGGGATCCGTGGGGGGAGCGTCCCACAAGAGCGGAATGGAGTCCTGCGCTTCCCTGCAATTCATTGGCCTTACACCCTCTCAGCCTGCTCATCAAATTCAGGCTCATAGAAATAGGATTCGAGCTGAAGCTTCACACTGCTCCTGGCGCGGAACAATAGTGATTTCACGGAGCTAACACTCTGATCCAGAATCACTGCAATTTCCTGATAATCCATCTGATCATATTCACGCAGAATGAGCGCAGAACGCTGCTTCTCCGGGAGATTGTTAATTGCTTCACGGACCAGATTCATCCGTTCCTTACGTAATGCCGCCTGTTCCGGGGCAACGTCAAGCGGTGCCACAGGAGTATAACCGCTCTCTTCAAGCGATACATTTCCGGCACGGTTCTTGCGCAGCTCACTAAGCACCGTATTACGGGCGATAGTGTACAGCCATGTAGAAAAAGAAGCATCCACTTCACGGAACGAATGAAGACTCCGGAAAGCCTTGTAGAAGGTCTCAGAACAGAGGTCTTCTGCAATCAGCTCCATATGGGAATTCTTAAGCATGTGATACACGAACGCCAGTATCTTGCGTTGATAACGTCGCATCAATTCCGAGTATAATTCTGTATCTCCTTGCTTAATAAGCTGGATCAACTGGGAATCCGTCATGGTGAGTTCGGCCCTCCTCGCCCTTGCACGTGTAATCCCGTCCGGTCCGTATCTATTTATACCGGTCAGGTAAGAAAAAGTTGCGGCATTGCTACAAATTTGCACGATTAAATGAAATACTTCCTATGTATATTCAACCAGCCGTTAATTAAGGCATACTGTATGTAAATACAGAAAGAAATTCGCATCTTTACAAATTTCTATTACTGTTCAGATAGGCATATGGCTCCCTATACTTGGAAGAAATCTATAAACATACTTAACCCAGTATAGCATACATTCTAACAGGATGACATTAATAGACTTTTAGATTCAGCGGGAAGTCGAATATTGAAAGCGGTATTATTTAAGTTTGATAAAGGGGTTGACAGAATGTAACCGTATACATATAATAAAAGTACAGTATGGTTTCTCTCCACTCCTATCCAAACACTGCACGGTTCCAATTCATTGTGAACTGTAACCGCTTATTATGTAAGCGGTCTTTTTTTTGTCCATTTTTACGAACAATTGGGTATTTTACAGGCTGATGGCTGCACAGTGCGTTTCAGCGAAAAATAGAAGGACTAGTAATCATGCAGAGCAAATAAATTCTTAGATTAAGAAAAAGCCGGGGCATCATGCCCCGGCTCTTCGCTATACATATACCGTATAATCATTCTGCTGCAATACAACCTTAGCCCGCTCCATATCATGCTCCTGGCGGAACGACAGGCGCATGATCCCGGGTACATCCTCCCGGCTCTCAATAATCTGCACGTTGCTAAGGTTGATGCCCTGGTCGCCAAGCTCTGTGGTGATGCGTCCGATAATCCCGGGATGATCGGGAACATCAATATGAAGGTCGAACAACGGGACAATCATTCCTTTGCGGCGTTCAGGCAGTTGGCTGCGGAATTCATTCGCCTCATGGAAGGCCGACTCGATCCCCGCACCATCGCCCTGCTCCAGCAAATGAATGAATGAAGAAACCTCGTCATTCCAGTCTTTGAGCAGACGCAGCATAACCGAGCGGTTATTCAGCAGGATATCGCGCCAGATGATCGGATCACTTGAGGCAATCCGCGTAATATCCCGGAAGCCGCCTGCCGCAAGTGTGCTGTACAAAGAGTCTGAATCATGGTAAGCATGAATCTGATTGACCAGCGCCACCGCAATAATATGCGGCAGGTGGCTGATCGCTCCGACAATCTCATCATGGCGCTCCGGGTCAAGCCGGACAATATGCGCTCTGGTATGTAGAAGCAAGGATTCCAGTGCATGATAAGCTTCCTCCGGAACTCCGGGCGGAGGCGTCAGCACGTAATAGGCATTCTCGAACAGCAAGGAGGAGGCTGCCTCTACACCCGAGCGTTCCGAGCCGGCCATGGGATGGCCGCCGATGAAATGCACACCGGGAAGGTCAAGGGAAACTGCGCAGGCGGCTATGCTGGCCTTGGTGCTGCCGACGTCGGTGATAATACAGCCCGGCTTCAGCGGCAGGCGGCTTAGCTGCTGAAGATAATCCTCTATCATGCCAACAGGCACACACAGAAAAATATAATCGGCGCCAAGCGCCGCTTCTTCAAGCGATAGGGTAGCCTCGTCGACTACACCTCTGCTGACATATTTGATTGCTGATTCAGGACGGTGGGCATGCCCTACTACGGTCAGGCCCTCCTTGCCTTTGAAGCAAAGGGCCAGTGAGCCGCCGATCAGACCGACACCGAAAATTGCTATTTTTGTCGTCATGTTCTTAGAACTACCTGCCTTCTGTGATATCGTCAATCCTGCTTCTTCTGATATAGGTTATGCGCGTACTCCCTGTTCTTCAAGCGCCTTCTCCAAAGCAGCGATGAAGGCCGTATTCTGCTCGGCAGAGCCGACAGTAACCCGGATGTAGGTAGGGTAGCGGTGGTGGCCTGCTCTCACGATAATACCTTGCCGCAGCAGGGCATCGAAGACCTCAAAGGCCGGCTTGCGCACATCCACCATGATGAAATTGCCGTGTGCCGGGAAGGACTCAAGGCCTAGGCGCTGGAATTCAGCCTGCAGTTGGACAATACCCGCACTGTTAAGCGACCGGCACTGCTGGACATATTGCTGATCAGCCAATGCAGCCAGCGCCCCTACCTGGGCTAAGCGGGTGGTATTGAACGGTTCCCGCACTTTATTGATCAAGGAGATAATCTGCGGGCTGGCCACGCCGTAACCGATGCGGAGTGCTGCAAGACCGTAGATCTTGGAGAACGTGCGGAGTACAACGAGATTGGGATAAGTATCCAGAAGTTTAATCCCGTCAGAGTAACTCAGATCGGTCACGTATTCGAAATATGCCTCATCCAGTATAACCATAACTCCAGCCGGAACTGCATCCAGGAAAGTAATCAGGGCATCCTCCGGCACAATGGTTCCGGTCGGATTGTTCGGATTGCAGATCCAGATTGCCTTGGTACGGTCCGTAATCTTCGCCAGCATGGCATCCAGATCATGGGTACCATTCTTCAAGGGCACTTCAATAGATACAGCACCTTCTATATCAGCGTTGCTCTTATAGACGGAGAAGGTCTGGTCCGCCATTATGGTCTCGTCACCGGGCAGGAAAAATGCACGCGCGATCAGAGCAATAATCTCGTCAGACCCGCAGCCGAAAATAATGTTGTCACTTGCTACTCCCAGATGCCTGGCCAATGCTGCAGTCAGCTCGGCAGCGGAGCCGTCCGGGTATAAATACAGATTATCCAGTTCCGCTACAATAGCGGCTTTTGCGCTTGGTGCTGCCCCGTAAGGGTTCTCGTTGGATGCCAGCTTAATAACATCGCTTAAGCCCAGTTCCTTCTTGACTTCTTCGATCGGTTTCCCCGGCTTGTAGACAGGGAGGTCGACGATATTAGGTTTCGGGTTCATGGCCCATCCTCGCTCTCTAGAAGTAATTGACTAGTATCAGGTCAGTATGCAGACCGTTATGGTCTTAATTGTGCCACAAATTCACGAATTTGCAACAGTCCGGCACTTCTTGTCTCCGGCTGGGCCAGCAGAGGAATAACATCCTCCACCTTGCGGACAATGGCACTGCCGACGACTACACCATCGCAAATCTTCGCAAACCGGGACACCTGTTCTCCAGTGGAAATCCCGAATCCTACAGCGATCGGCAGGTCTGTAGAGCGGCGGACGGACTGAATGAAGTCATCCACCCCGGTATGAAAGGTAGAACGTTCTCCGGTTACACCAAGCGAAGATACGCAGTAGACGAACCCGCTGGCACCGGAAACAATCCGTGCAATCCGCTCACTGGAAGTCGGGGCTACCAGCGGAATCAGATTCACTCCGGCTGCACGGCTGCGCTCACGCATGTCCTCCGACTCTTCAACAGGCAGATCGGGAATAATCAGCCCGCTGATTTCATGGGCATCCAGCTCGGCGAAGAAGGTATCCAGTCCCATCTGCATCACCGGATTATAGTAGGTGAACAGGATGAAGGGCAGCTGGCTGCCGGCCTGACGTGCCTTAAGGGCTGTCTCCATGCAGGTGCGGAGATGAATGTTGCTGCGCAGGGCTCTGGAGGAAGCCCGCTGAATGACCGGACCGTCGGCTAACGGGTCGGAATAGGGAACTCCGAGCTCCAGAATGTCCGCACCGGCCGCCTCCAGCTCAGCGATAATATCCAGCGTAGTCTCAAGATCAGGATCGCCTACGGTAAGAAAAGGAATCAGGGCTGCCCGGCCCTCTGCCCGCAGCTTTTTGAAGGTCAGATCCATCCGGTTTGTAGTTTCGGTAGTCATTATTTCCCCGCCCCTTCCGTATACGCCATGATCGATTCCACGTCTTTGTCGCCGCGTCCGGACAGGCAGATGACTACAATATCATCCTTGGTCAGTGTCTTGCCGAGCTTCACCACATGGGCAATCGCATGGGCAGATTCGAGGGCAGGGATGATGCCTTCTGTCTGACAGAGCAGCTTCAGCGCATCCAGCGCCTCGTCATCCGTAACCGGCACATACTGTGCGCGGTGAATATCCTTGAGATAGGAGTGCTCGGGGCCGACACCTGGATAATCCAGTCCGGCCGATATGGAATGGGCTTCGGTCACCTGTCCGTGCTCATCCTGCAGCAGGTAGCTGAGCGATCCCTGGAAGACGCCATGACTCCCCTTACTCATAGTTGCTGCATGGAACGGAGTATCAATTCCCTTACCGGCAGCTTCAACACCAATCATACCAACCTGCTCATCCTCCATAAAAGGATAGAACATGCCGATGGCATTACTGCCTCCGCCTACCGCGGCAACCAGCAGATCCGGCAAGCGTCCTTCAGCCTCCAGAATCTGGCGGCGGGTCTCATCCCCGATAATCCGCTGGAAATTACGGACCATCATCGGATAGGGATGCGGGCCTACCGCAGAGCCAAGAATATAGAAGGTATCCTCAACGTTGCTCACCCAGTAGCGCAGTGCCTCATTACCGGCGTCCTTCAGGGTTCTTGACCCGGAGGTTACAGGAATCACCTCTGCACCAAGCAGCTTCATACGGAAGACGTTCAGTGCCTGGCGGCGGGTATCCTCTTCGCCCATGAATACCTTGCATTCCATACCAAGCAAGGCTGCAACTGTAGCGGTAGCCACGCCGTGCTGGCCGGCTCCTGTTTCGGCAATCACCTTGGTTTTACCCATCATTTTGGCCAGAATGCCTTGTCCGATAGCGTTGTTGATCTTGTGCGCACCTGTATGATTCAGGTCCTCACGCTTCAGATAGATCTTGGCTTCTCCCAGATGCTTGCTTAGCCGCTCCGCATAATACAGCGGGGTCTCGCGTCCGGAATACTGCTTAAGCAGGTAATCTATTTCCTCCTGAAAAGCCGGGTCTGCCGAGAATTTACGGTAGGCCTCCTCCAGCTCAATCAGTGCATTCATCAAGGTTTCAGGAACGAAGCGGCCTCCAAAAGAACCAAAACGTCCGTTCTTGTCCGGTACTTGTATCATGATTGCTTCACCCTTTCCACGAAAGCTGTCATTTTTGCGATATCCTTAAGGCCGTTACTTTCCACTCCGCTGGATACATCCACGCCATATGGAGCGTAGCCGTCCAGCAGCTCATTCACGTTGTCCGGATTCAGTCCTCCGGCTATAAATAAAGGCAGCGCATAGTCCGCAGCCGCTTGCTGGTAGAGCGGAATCTGTTCCCAGTCAAACATACGTCCGGAGCCTCCGCTGCCCTGCGGATCATAGGTATCCAGGAGCAGCGCATCGATTGTGCCGGCGTAGCTCTCCAGGAGAGCACGAATGTCTATTCCTGCTTCAGGGTCATGGCCTGCTACAGAAAGTGCCTTCCATACTTGAATCTGCGGAAAAGCCTGCTTGACCCCGCTGCAGAACAGCGGGCTCTCTTGCCCATGCAGCTGCACGACGTCCAGCGGTACTGTTCTGAGCAGCTCTGTCAGCTCTGTAAGCTGCGGATCGACGAAGACTCCCGCAACGCGGGGTGCTGTCCCAGTCTCCCACTCCTTCAGCTCTGCAACAAGCTCGGCAGCAGCTTCAGCAGTCACTCTGCGGCGGCTCGGGGCAAATACCAATCCGATATAATCCAGAGGCAAACTCTTCATAGATTTTAGCACTTCAACGTCCTGAAGTCCACAGATTTTTACGAGTGTATCAGCCATGCAGCGCACGGTCCTTCCCTGCAGGAAGCGGTCCGAGCAACTGATTCACTGCCTGCTCTACATCCGGCTGGCGCATCAGATATTCTCCTACCAGCACGCCGGTAGCCCGGGTCTTGCTTAAGAATGCGATGTCCTCCGGACCGGTAATCCCGCTCTCACTGATGACCGGCAGTCCCTCCGGAAGCAGTGCCGCAAGCTCAGCTGTGGCAGAAAGCGCGGTCTCAAAGGTCTTCAGATTCCGGTTGTTGATGCCAAGCAGCACGCCGGGATGAACAGCCTTGCCTGTGGCCAGCACCATTTCCAGTTCAGCACGGTCATGCACTTCAATCAGGATATCCAGGCCAAGCGCTGCAGCGGTATCGGTGAATGCGCTCAGCTGTTCAGATGTCAGAATAGCGGCAATGAGCAGAATAGCATCTGCTCCCAGCAGGCGCGCTTCGTAGATCTGCTTCTCATCAATGATGAAGTCTTTGCGCAGCAGAGGAAGCTCCACCGCTTCCCTTACCTGCTGCAGATACGATCCGCTGCCCTGAAAATATTCCCGGTCCGTAAGCACAGACAGGCAGTCCGCGCCTCCTGCTGCATAGCCTTTAGCAATCGCAACCGGATCAAAATCGGCACGGATCAGGCCTTTGGAAGGCGAAGCCTTCTTCACCTCGGCGATCAGCCCCATGTCCCGGTTCCGCCGTCCGGTCAGCACAGCGCGGAACCCTCTCGTTGCAGGCAGAGCAGCGATAGCCCGTTCAGCCTCTTCCAATGAAAATGTCTTATTTAACGCCTCAACCTCTTTCACTTTGGTGGCAACAATCCGGTCAAGATACATAATCAAGCTCCTTCGTCATGGCTTTTAACTGTTCCAGCTTGCGCAGTGCTGCTCCTGAATCCACTACCTCTCTTGCCCGGTCTACGCCTTCCCGCAGTGTATCTGCAAGACCGGCAACATAGATGCATGCCCCTGCATTCGCTAATACGATATCACGGTATGGATTGATTTGTCCTTCCAGCACTGTAGTTATAATTGCAGCATTCTCGGCCGCATCACCTCCGAGCACATCCTCCAGCGGATGCTGGCTCAGCCCGAGCTCCTGCGGTGTAACCTCGTAGGTTGTGACCACACCATTTCTCAGCTCGGAGACCTGGGTCGGCGCCGAAATGCTGATTTCATCCAGACCGTCCTGACTGCTGACAATCATTGCCCGCTTGGAGCCCAGCTCGCCCAGTACTTTGGCCACAGTCTCCGTTTTGTTGCGGTCATAGATGCCCATGAGCTGCCGGTCAGCTCCTGCCGGATTCGTCAGCGGGCCAAGCATATTGAATACAGTACGCACACCCAGCTCACGGCGGGGAGCAGCAGCATGCTTCATTGACGGATGGTAGATTTGTGCGAACAGGAAGCAGATCCCTATGCTGTCCAGACATTGCCGGGCCTGCTCCGCATTCAGATGAATATTGACGCCGAGAGCCTCCAGTACATCGGCGCTGCCCGCTCTGCCGGAAGCCGAACGGTTGCCGTGCTTCGCAACTCTTACAGAGGCGGCTGAGGAGATGATTGCCGAGGCGGTGGAGATATTAAATTTATGGATACCGGAGCCTCCGGTGCCGCAGGTATCGAGCAGCTGGCTACGTTCCGTAAGTACCGGAGTCCCGAAACCGCGCATCGCTTCCGCGAACCCGGTGATTTCCTCTACTGTTTCACCCTTGATACGCAGCGCCGTGAGCAGTGCTCCGATCTGCGCATGTGTTGCCGCCCCCTCCATAATAATCCCCATTACCTCCCGTGCCTGGGTGCGGGTAAGATCCTTTCCTTCGATTAATCCGGCAATTCCTGATTGTATTAACTGG
Source organism: Paenibacillus sp. FSL R10-2771 (assembly GCF_038000205.1). Classification (NCBI taxonomy): domain Bacteria; kingdom Bacillati; phylum Bacillota; class Bacilli; order Caryophanales; family Paenibacillaceae; genus Paenibacillus; species Paenibacillus sp. FSL R10-2771. The sequence continues at coordinate 2,218,003 of NZ_JBBOBM010000001.1, read as the reverse complement.
CTTGCTTCCATATTGATTCCCTCCTAAGAGTTTTGTAGGCGGACTTCCTGAATCAGCTTCTTACAAACCGGCTCCGGAAGCATACGCCAAAAATAGTATGGAGCATTCTCTGCTCGTCTTAGCTCATCTCTGCTTATCCCAGGCTCACGGGGTATATTCGTACATATAATCCTGGTTGATAACCTGCTTCTCCTTAACCTCGGCGGGGAACATGGCTTCGGCCATCCGGATCGCCTTCAGCATGCCCTTGGCCTTGTTGAGAGTCTCTTCATATTCCTTCTCCGGAACCGAGTCCCAGACAATTCCCGCTCCAGCCTGCACATAAGCCCGGCCTTTGCGGAAAATAATTGTGCGAATGGTTATGCAGGAATCCATATTCCCGGAGAAGCCGAGATAACCGATGGCGCCGGCATAAGCACCGCGTGCTTCCTTTTCCAGTTCGGCAATGATCTCCATCGCCCGCAGCTTCGGTGCCCCCGATACAGTCCCTGCCGGGAGGCAGGAGAGGAAGGCATCGAAGAAATCTTTATCGTCGGCCAGCGTCCCGGACACGTTCGAGACGATATGCATCACATGCGAGTATTTCTCGATCTCCATGAACGAGTCGCATTTCACCGTGCCGAACTTCGACACACGGCCCAGGTCATTACGGCCCAGATCCACTAGCATCAGATGCTCTGCGCGTTCCTTCTCATCCTCCAGCAGTTCAGCGGCGAGCTGGCGGTCCTGCGCCTCGGTCTCCCCGCGCGGCCGGGTTCCGGCAATCGGGCGGGTCTCAACCCTTCCGCTGCTATCCACCTTAACCAGCGCTTCCGGTGAAGTGCCTACGATGATCTCTTCGTCCATTTTCAGATAATACATATAAGGTGAAGGGTTCAGCGTCCGCAGCATCCGGTACACATGCAGTGGAGACACCTCGGTTTCTATATGCAGCCGCTGGGACAGCACCACCTGGAAGATATCACCGGCGCGGATGTACTCTTTGGCCTGCTCCACGTTGCTGATGTATTGTTCCTTGGTCAGGTTGGAGTGAATCTCACCCAGCTCAATGTCCTGAGGGATGCTGCGGCGGTTGACGTTCTCCTTCGGTCCTTCCTTTTGCAGCTCTTCAGCCATATTCTCCAGGCGGCAGCTTAGTTCCTCGTAACCTGCGCGAATCTCGGAATCGGTATTGCCATCCTTGATGTGCAGATTGCCTACCAGCAGAATCTGCTGCTTCACATGATCGAAGACGATGATGCGGTCACAGAACATGAAGCGGATATCATCCATATTCAGATCATCTACGGCATGCGCGGACAGCTTCTCGTAATACTGCAGCAGATCATACCCGAAGAATCCGATAGCACCGCCCGTAAACGGCGGCATCCCGTCCAGCTTGGGACTGCGGTAGGAGCGCAGCAGCGCCTTAAGCTCCTCGACAGGTTTGCCGGGCAGCTGTTTTTTTTCACCGCCCACTTCAACGTGAATCAGGCCTTTTTTGCCTGAAATCATCAGGAACGGATCACTGCCGATAAAGGAATAACGTGCCCATTGACTGCCGCCCTCTACACTCTCCAGCAGGAATGCACGATCCTGCTCCGCAAAACGCTGGAACAAGCGGATGGGTGTTTCCATATCGGCCAGCAGCCTTTTCACTACCGGGATCAGATTATACTTCCGCGACAGCGACACTACTTCTTCAATGCTCGGATTCGTCACTTGGCTAACCTCCTGGGATTCTATAGGTAATGTCCGAAATACAGAAAAACCTCTACCGGAGTAGAGGTTTGTGTTAGCAAGTATGTGAATAAGCGCCTGGGACCGGCAAAAACCAAATCGAGTACAGATCATCCCCTCAGAGGATACACTTATAGCGTATGGGCAGCTGCTGCACAAACTCTATACGGTATGCCAAAAAAAGAATGCTGATAATCAATGGTCTGCTCTTCAAAAAAAGTCCTGCACTCTGCTCAACTATACTCATCTAAACTAAACTATACTCTGCTTCACTCGGCTAACTACACTATACATGATGACGGCAGTTCATGACAACCCCGCATATGTAATTTATTACTTGCCCTGTGAGAGATCCGGACGAAGCCGCTGGGCTTCATTCAGATACACATGGCGGATGTCCCGCTGTGATTTATCCGTATTCACCTGAACCATCAGGCGGATGCACTGCGGCAGGCTGCCTTTGACCGGAATCTCCACCGAACACATCAGCGGCACCATTTCCCAGCCTTCAATCTCACGGATGGCACGCGCCGGAAAAGTGGCGTCCAGGTCTGCGGTCATCGTGATCCAGACACTGCAGATATCCTCGGCGATAACATCGTTGCGCTCAACAATTTCCCTCAGCAGCACAACAGTCTCGCGTAAAATTTCGGTTTCCTCATTCTTCGTTACGGTTGTTGCACCGCGTATCCCCCGGTTCACCATGGGCTTTCCTCCTTCTTGAGCTGGGCGATAACCCCGCGCACATCACTTGCCTGCACATCGCCCACAATACTGACAGCGCCGATGTCGTCCGGCACGATAAAGGTCATTCTGCCTTCCTTGAACTTCTTGTCATGCATCATGGCTTCCATCAGCTCATCCTCACCGTAGTCCGCCGGAAGTCTGACCGGCAGAGACAACGCGGTGAGCATAGATACCGTATCTTCATAGATCGCTCTGTCCCGGCCCAGCTTCGCGGCCAGCAGTGCTGATCCGGCCATTCCAATAGCAATAGCCTCACCATGAAGAAATACGCCGTAGCCGCCTACTGCTTCAATAGCATGTCCAATGGTATGTCCCAGGTTCAGAATCGCACGCTGCCCCTGCTCCGTCTCATCATTGCAAACAACGTCAGCCTTGATCGCACAGCCGCGTTCCAGCGCGTAACCCAGAGCCTCCGGGTCCAGGGCAAGCAGCTCTCCGGCATGCTCACGGCACCAGTACGCGAACTCTTTGTCAAGGATCAGACCATGCTTCACAACCTCAGCCAGTCCCGAAGCAACCTGGCGTGGAGGAAGTGTAGCAAGGGTGTCCAGATCGTACAGCACCATGGACGGCTGGTAGAAGGCGCCAAGCATATTCTTGGCCAGCGGATGGTTGACCGCAACCTTGCCGCCTACACTGCTGTCGTGGGCGAGAATCGTGGTGGGAATCTGCATGAATCCGATTCCCCGCATATAAGAGGCGGCGACGAATCCGGCCAGATCCCCTACAACCCCCCCGCCAAGCGCCAGCACTGCAGAGCTGCGGTCCAGCCCGCCCTGAATGGCTGTCGTAATGACCTCTTCATAGACGGCCAGAGATTTGGAAGCTTCACCAGCCTGAATCACATGGCTGACCACCGTATATCCGCTGCCGCGCAGGGATGCCTCTACCTGATCCAGATAACGCGGAGCCACTTCACTGTCCGTGACAACCAGCAGCGGACTGCGCTGCGGGAAACCGGCTTCTATGCAGCGTTCACCAATATTCTGCAGCAGTCCGCTGCCGATATAAATAGGATAAGAGCGTTCACCCAGAGCTACCGTAATGCTGCGCATCTTAATAGCTCTCCAGCTGCGCCAGGTAATTATTATAGTTGGCTTGGATCTCTTCCATTGAATCGCCGCCGAATTTATCCAGGAAAGCCTTGGCAATCTCCCAGGCCACCACATTCTCCAGTACAACACAGGCTGCCGGAACCGCACAGGCATCCGAACGCTCCACCTGGGCAGTGAATGGTTCTTTCGTATCGATATCCACACTTTGCAGCGGCTTGTACAGGGTCGGAATCGGCTTCATTACTCCGCGGACCACCACCGGCATCCCGTTGGTCATACCGCCTTCAAATCCGCCCAGCCGGTTGCTCGCCCGGTAGTATCCCTGTGAGGCTTCATACATAATCTCGTCATGAACCTGAGAACCGCGCAGCTTACCGGCCTCGAAGCCGATGCCGATCTCCACGCCTTTGAAGGCATTAATCGACATAACAGCTCCGGCGATGGCTCCATCGAGCTTGCGGTCAGACTGCACATGACTGCCAAGGCCGATCGGCAGACCCTCGACAATACATTCCACAATCCCGCCGATGGAGTCGCCTTCTTCCTTGATCTTGTCTATGTAAGCCTCCATCTTCTGTTCCGTCTCTTTGTCGACGACTCTCACAGAGGACTCTTCGGTCTGCACGATCAACTCATCTACCGTGAGCTGGTTGGCAGGTGCTTCGATTTCACCGATGCGGATCACTTGTCCGGCAATCTTCACCCCGAATGCCGCCAGCAGCTGGCGGGCTACTGCGCCTACTGCAACCCGGGCAGCCGTTTCACGGGCGCTGGAGCGCTCAAGTACATTGCGCAGATCCGTAAGGTTATACTTCAAGCCGCCGTTCAGGTCGGCATGTCCGGGACGCGGACGGTTGACCCGGCGCTTCTCCTCATCACTGCCTGGAATCGGCTCGATGTTCATAATGTTCTTCCAGTGCGTCCAGTCCTTGTTCTCCACCACCAGGGCTACAGGGGCACCCGTTGTGGAACCGTGGCGCACGCCGCCTACAATCTCGGCGGTATCCTTCTCAATCTGCATCCGGCGTCCGCGGCCGTAGCCCTTCTGTCTCCGGTGCAGCTGGAAATTAAGCTCTTCGAAATCAAGTGTCAAATTGCTGGGCAATCCCTCAATAATGGCTGTAAGCTGGGGGCCGTGCGTTTCCCCCGCTGTTAAATAGCGTAAACTCATGCTGCGTTCCCCCTTCATACTTTTAGACTGTAAACCGCTAAAATGTTAAATGTCTTTGCTTATTATAGTATAGGCCATCGGCTTTGACAAGAAAGTGATCACCTTAAAGAGCCACTCTATTCCTAAACAAGAACAGCGCCGCTTCTGCTCTTTCGAGCAGAAACGGCGCTGCTGTGCATCCCCGCCCTAAGAGCCTGTCTCCAGCTGCCGGTCACCCGGTGCGGGAGGCAGGCTGCCGGTTCTGCCCTCCTCCGCTGCAAGCAGGCTCTGCAGCTGCAGCTCCTCAATCCCGAGAACCTGTCCGCATTCGCGGACTGTGAGGAAGCCGCGTCGATACGCGGCTATAACCTTGCTTTTGTCCATCTAATATAACGACCTTTCACTTGGCATACGGTTTCTACTCTTCAGTATCACTGAAAAGAAGTTAAAGTATACCTGTAGTGACAGGCCCTGCGGATAAGCAGCAGCTGCCTACTTCTTGCGGTAGAAGAAGGTTTCTGTAGATTCGAAGCCATACTGCGCAGGCGTGAAAATCTGTTCCGTGCTGCCCACGAACAGATAGCCGCCGGGACGCAGGCTGGCCGAGAATTTGTGATACAGCTTATTCTTGGCTTCTTCTGTGAAATAGATCATTACATTCCGGCAGATGATCAGGTCGAAGCCTTCATCAAACTTATCGAGCAGCAGATTCTGCTTGCGGAAATCGATACTTTTCTTCAGTCCTTCACTGACCTTGAACACGGGTCCCTCCGGAGTAAAATACCGGTCAGCCACATCTTTAGGGACATCTTTCAAGGATCGCTCCAGATATAACCCCTGCTTCGCTTTGGCCAAGGCCCCGTCATCAATATCCGTAGCCAGAATACCAGTCTGGGCCAGAATATTCTTGTCTGACAGGATCATCGCCAGTGTATACGGTTCTTCTCCGGTAGAACAGGCGGCACTCCACAGCTTCAGTCTGCGGCCGGAACGCTGAAGATCAGGCAGAATAACATCCCTTAATACTTCCCAGCGGTTCGGATTACGCCAGAATTCGGAGACATTAATGGTCATCCGGTCGAGAAATTCATAGAATAAAGCCTTGTCCTTCATCATTGCTGCATAAAAATCACTAAAAGAATTGTAACCGTTCTTCATGCGGAGCGTCGTAAGACGCCGCTTCATCTGCGCTTCCTTGTACTGGGCGAGATCAATTCCGGTGCTCTGTTTGACATTATGAATAAATCCGGTGTAATCCGGGTCTGGGGTTAATGCGGGTTCTTCACGTTCTGCCATAAATATTCTCCTGTCTTCCGCCGGACCTTACATCCAGACTGAGATGTCTTTGTTATACTGGGCCAGTTCAGACGGAGCAAAGAAATTGGCAATTTCACGTGCTGCGCTTTCCGGCGAGTCTGATCCGTGGATCAAATTAAGCGGGGTGTGGCTGGCATAGTCACCGCGGATCGTTCCCGGCAATGCCTCGCCCACTTTGGTTTTGCCGATCAGCAGACGCGACAACGTTACCACATCATCGCCTTCCCATACCATGGCAAACACAGGACCGGAGGTGATAAAGCCTACCAGTTCCGGGAAGAAATCTTTACCTTCATGCTCTGCGTAGTGCTTCTTGGCTTGTGCTTCCGTAATGGTAATCAGCTTCGCCGCAACCAGCTTGAATCCCTTATCCTCCAGGCGGGCGACAATACGCCCGATCAATCCGCGTTGTACACCGTCCGGTTTGATCATCAGATACGTTTGTTCCATAGAGTCACTCTCCATTTCCCTAATTCTTAATGAATGCTAGGTTGTCTATACGGGATTGCATAATAAGGTTGTTCATTTTCTGATATTATCAGAAACCTCGTCATCTGTGAACGCTTAATCTGCGGAAGCTGCCAGATTAATAAGCGCGTCCTGTGACAAAAAAGGCGATGTCGCGCAGATTACGTTTGGTCCGGTTGCCCGGGAGCTGCTCCAGCGCCTCAAGCGCCTTGGCGATGTAGCGGGAAGCCAGCTCCTCCGCACGGGCAATTCCGTCCCCGGAAAGGATCAGGTCGATTGCACGGCCAACCCCGCCATTCCCCCCGCGGATCAGTTCCAGCTCTTCCATCAGTCCTTCGCGCAGCCTTGAGTCCTGCAGGCTGTAAATCACCGGCAATGTAATGTTGCCCTGGCGCATATCGCTGCCCGGCGGCTTGCCGATTTGCTTCTCCGTTCCGGAAAGATCGAGCAGATCATCACGGATCTGAAACGCCATCCCCACGTTGTATCCGTAATTATAGAGCAGCCTTGCTGTCTCCGGCTCTGCTTCTGCAGCCAGGGCGCCGAGCTGACAGCTGACGGCTATCAGCAGTGCTGTCTTGCGGCGGATTCTCCGCAGGTAATGACGCACGCTCTGCCCGCTGTTGAAGAAATCACGAATCTGCTCCATCTCTCCGATCGACATCTCCACCATAGCTTTGGAGAGAATCTGATGAATCCGGGGATTCTTCAGTTCCGAAGTCATGACCAGTGCCTTGGCATAGATATAGTCGCCGGTATACATGGCGATCTTGTCGCCCCACTTCGCCTTGACGGTGGGCTCTCCACGCCGGAGTTCAGCATCGTCGATGACATCATCGTGGACAAGTGAAGCGCTATGTATCAGCTCCAGCGGAATCGCTACACGCTTCAGCTTGTCGAGGTCATACTGTCCGAATTTGCCGCCCATGAGGACAAATACCGGACGAAGGCGCTTGCCTCCCGCCTTGAGCAGGTGCAGCGAGGTTTCTGTCAGCAGGTCATCATCACCCTGGACACTGCGGTACAGTTCCTTTTCAATCTGATCCATATCTTTGTTCAGCAAGCCGAATATTTGCATTCGCTTCATTCTTTCACCCGTGTCAGCAGATTGTGGCTCCAAAGCTCCATCTTCACTTCCTGCGGCAGCAGGCCCATTTCATAGGCATAGCGGAAATAGAGGTTCAGACCTTCCTGCTGCCTTTCCCCAAAGTCGTAACATAAATTACGGAAGTAATCATTCCAATAGGATGCAGTACCTCCGATGGTGCAGCGGGCTTCATGTGTAATTGGCGCCAGCTCACGCAGGCCTCGTCTTTTGCTGACCGCAAAGGCTTCCGCTATCTCGGCAATCGCTTCCGGATTACGCAAAGCAGCCCTGCGGTTAACTGCCCAGACGGCAAAAGTCATGCTGAGTCCGGTCCATTCCTTCCATAGCTCACCCAGATCCGTTACGTAATATCCCTGATCCTGCCAGGATGCCCGGATGGCATGATCCCCGATCAGCAGACAGGCATCTGCCTGATCCATCATTTCGTTCAGATCAGGAGGGACACTGATGTATTCAGGGGTGGCACCTATAGCTTTGTCCATCAGAATTTTCAGCAGATTGACAGAAGTGGCCGATGTATTCGTTACGGCGATCCTGCCGCTGCCGATAGACTGCACCGGCATTCTTGAGAAGAGCAGGATCGATTTGACCGGCCCGTCAGCACTAACGGACAAATCCGGAAGCAGCAGAAGCCGGTCGCTGGCCGCTGCGTACGCGAAGGAGGATAATGCGCCTACATGTATGCTCCCGTCGGCCATGCCTTGATTGAGAATGGCGGGTACTTCACTCACCATCTCTGCCGGGAAGCTGAGAGAAGAAGGATGGAAATTATGAAATACCGGCCATGAGTTGGTGTAACTGATTTTACCGATAACGGTGTGCTCTGGATGTGTCATCCTTCATTCCCCCCATCTGCGAAATAAAGTATGTTCAATATTAAAGCTGTCCAGCACTTTGCCTACCATGAAATTAATCAGATCATCGATTGTTGCGGGTCCAAAATAAAACGCCGGCATCGCCGGGATAAGCTTGACTCCCATCCGGGACAGCTTCAGCATATTCTCCAGGTGAATCGCGTGCAGCGGTGTCTCCCGGGGAACAAGCACCAAGGGGCGCCCTTCCTTCAGCATGACATCTGCAGCCCGCGTCATCAGATTGTCAGAACTGCCCTGCGCTACAGCAGACAGTGTTCCCATCGAGCAAGGCATAATGATCATCCCTTCCGTCCGGAAGGAGCCGCTGGCAATCGAAGCACCAATATCTGCGATAGGGTGATACAGAAGAGAACCGGGATAGCTGCTGAACCGCCCGTCCAGAAACCCTTCCCGGTCTGAGGCCGTGAAGCCTAATTCTTCTTTGAAGACGCGCCAGCCAGCATTGCTAACCACCAGATGTACCGTGTAACCGAGCGAGAGCAGGGTTTCTGTCAGCCGGATGCCGTAGATCCCTCCGCTCGCGCCGGTAATGCCAACCACGAAATTTTTAGGCTTAAGCTCGGTCATTTGTAGAACTGCACCACCAGGTCAATCAGAGTAAAGGAAAAGACTACAATACTAAGCACCCCGTTCATTGTGAAAAACGCCGTCTGCAGTTTACTGAGGTCGCTCGGGGATACGATATAATGCTCATAAAATAAAATAATGTAGGCAATCAGCATACCTGCCACATACCACCAGCTCAATTCGGTAATAAAGAGCAGCGATACAAATCCGATTCCCGTAAGCAGATGAAACACCTTGGCAATAAGAAGCGCACGGGCAACTCCGAAGCGGACAGGAATAGAGTAAAGACCTTCCTTAAGGTCGAATTCCACATCCTGGCAGGAATAAATAATATCAAAACCCGCTGTCCAGAAGACGATAGTGAAATAGAATACCATGGAGGTCCAGTCTACAGTGCCCGTAACGGCAACCCAGCCTCCGAGCGGCGCAAGCGCGATCGTAAGACCGAGAATCAGGTGGCAAGCCCAGGTGAAGCGTTTCGTGAACGAATAGAACACCAGCAGGAAAACAGCAATCGGGAGCAGCTTCGCTGACAGCGGATTCAGCTTAAAAGCAGCCCAGAACAGCAAAAAGAACGAGAAGGCGATAAATAGCGATACTTCTCCAACCTTCAGCAGTCCTGCAGGAATCGCTCTCCCGGCTGTCCGGGGATTCTTCGCATCGCTGATCCGGTCGATCAGCCGGTTAAGCCCCATAGCCGCGCTGCGTGCACCGAACATGGCAATCACAACCCAGCCGATCTGGCTCCAGGAAGGCAGTTCACCAAACATTACGACCGATCCGAGCAAAGCGCCCATAAAAGCAAAGGGTAATGCAAAAACCGTATGTTCAAATTTAATCATTTGTAGAAAGATGCCGATTTTCTTAAACATTGCTGTTCTCCTTGAGCCCAATATGTAATGCCGCGATGCCGCCGGTCAAGGGGAAGGATTCCACTTTTTGCAAGCCGGTTTCACGGAAGATCACTGCCAGCTGCTCTCTGTCCGGGAACAGGGCGAGTGACTCGGGAAGCCACTTATATTGCTCATACCGCTTGGCAAAAAGCTTGCCGAGCAACGGAAGCACACGCTGGAAATAGAAAAAATAAATCCCCTTGAACGGCTGCTTCATCGGCTTCGAAAGCTCCAGGCATACCACCATACCGCCCGGCTTCACCACACGCTTCATTTCGTTCAGCACTTGAACGGGATCAGGCACATTGCGGAGTCCGAAGCCAATCGTCGCATAATCGAAGGAATTATCACCGAAGGGCAGATCCATCGCATTACCCTGAATCAGGGATATCCGGTCCTGGAGTCCGCGCCCCTCTACCTTGCGCTTGCCGACCTCCAGCATGCCTGCACTGAAATCCAGTCCCATGACACAGCCGGTCTCGCTGGCCTCAGCCAGGGCGATGCTCCAGTCGCAGGTCCCGCAGCACAGATCCACTGCCGAATCCCCGCGCTTCATGTTCATCTTGCGCATTGTAAACTTGCGCCACGCTTTGTGGCGGCGGAAGCTTAAGATATCATTCATCAAATCGTATTTGCCGGCAATGCTCTCAAATACGGAATGTACGAATTGTTCTTTCGGCTTGATGCCTTGGTCACCCATAACGGAAGTTTTATCTACAGTCATCCTCTAACCCTCCACGGCAGCTTGTCCGGAAATTTTCATTTGCAGAAGAAGGCGGTCCAGCGCAGCACTCAGCTCACTGATCAGTTCCTCGTCCTTGATACTCTGCAGCAAGCCCTGAATGGACTCAAGCGATGCATGCAGCTTGTCTGTCAGCAGGGCATCACATTTGCTTCTTAGCTTAAGCTTCTTCCAGTCCCGGATGTCCAGTTCCTGCTCTCCCAGCAGCTGGCGCTCCTCTTCCGTCGCCGACTCCAGCACCTTCCAGTAGCAGTAGCCTTCCAGAGCACTTACTGGGTCTGCGCCGCGGCGCAGCTCCTGCGTTACGGTTTCGCACTGGCTGAACTCCACCAGCAGCTTCTCCCAGCTATCCCGGAGCGGCTCCTCAATCATCGGTGTAAAAGAAAGAAACAGCCTCATATTGAGCTGTACCGTGTGCTTCAAATATTGTTCGGCTGTGAAAAGCAGCCCTTTCATCTTGCCGTAAAGATTAGCCTTCATCACATTAAAATCAGCGATAGCCGTACTTAGAATACCCACCATCTCAATTTGTTCGTGTTTGGCGAGCAGGTGATAGAACCAGCTGCTGAAGTAATCGCCGGCCAGCACCTTAAGCTGGCGGGAACGCATCATATCACCGCCGGGCTCATCATGATAACGGTCGATGCTCTCATGTGTGTCCAGCCCGAGCTGCACAAGCCCGGTCACCAGAGTGAACAGCTCTCCACTCTGGAATCCGGCACTCCGGCCGTGACCCAGAAAAATATATAACAAATGACCCCGCCCGTCTGAGAACGGCGGCAATTCCGTATGCCGCTGAATCATGTCGTAGTCGGTGTAGGGTTTAGCCAGTTGCGGTATGCGGTACGGTTTCATTTCAGCCTCCGAAGCCATTGACGTTTGACTATATCTTTGTTCACAATCTTGTCTATTATATCACATGTTTTTTGGTCACGCACGGTCGTGCATTCTAGTTTCTTTTACCCACTTCAGGGATAAATGAACTGTTTTTTCCACAGCTCGCTTTCACTAATGCGGAAGCCGTTCTTCAGCGAATCGGGCAGCGGGGAATTGCCGGCATTCTGCAGCTCATCCTGCAGCCGGTGAGACCATTCCTCCCGGCGGATGTCACCAGCCAGCAGCAGGCGGCGGGTATCCAGCCATTTATCCTCAGCCACCACTCGGAGCAGCAGCTGATTGACATTACCGGTCTCCTGAAAGGCAAAAGCAATCGCCAGCGCCATGTTCTGATACAGCTCCTGCGGTTCGTGGTCATTGCCGGTCACCTTAAGATCCAGGGTTAACACCAGGTCCTTCCAGCCTGCCTTGTCTATAACCAGGCTAAAGGGAATCTCCCCGAGCCTATCTACCAGATTGTCATCGCCCAGAACGGTGCTGTCCCGGCTTATAGTCTCCACTGTACCATAGGCGCCCTGGGGGACTGCCCCGAGACTGGCGAGCTGAGGCAGCAGCATGGTAGATGCCGCGGTCAGCAGCAAGACAGTTCCAATCAGCCAGCTACGGTTCATGACAAGCCCCCTTACTCAGAATTTCCGCTGCGCAGCAGGATTATACTGAACCGCAGACAGCCCTATATCTAGTTATATTTTGAAAAAAAGCAGGCTATGCCTGCTTCTCAGCTTTCACTCTCTAATTGTCCGTGTTTGCTCCAGATTTCAGCTTTGCCGCGGATTTTCATCGCTGAGGTATGATCTGTGAATTGGGCAATGAGGACTTCGCCTTTATCGAGCTTCTCCGTATGGTGAAAGCGGGTATCCAGGCCCCTTGTCAGTCCGATGACCTGAACTCCGTTCTCTTTGGCTTTGATTACGATATAATCGCTGCCTGATGGTGCAGGATTCACTTCATTGTGCTTCTCAGTCATTTGTGATCCTCCTTAAAGTATGGTATGCCTAAGCTTCTAAAAAACAAATGCCGCCTTGGAGGGCGGCATAGTTGTTATTCAAAGACTATGGGATAGATATGTAGAAATCTCTATTTGATTCCGTCTTTCAGCGCTTTACCGGGTTTGAATGCCGGTACCTTGCTCGAAGGAATTTCGATTTCTTCACCAGTCTGTGGGTTACGGCCTTTACGTGCGGAACGTTCGCGCACTTCAAAGTTTCCGAATCCAACCAGCTGTACTTTATCTCCGCTTTGCAGTGCACCTGTGATAGCTTCGAAAACGGCATCTACCGCTTTAGTAGCATCTTTCTTGGGAAGTTCAGTTGCTTCTGTAACTACGTTGATCAAATCTGATTTGTTCATGTTTTCTCACCTCCCTGGGCAAATTTCCGGTATCATACACTGTTTCCGTTTCAACGCAAAATATACGTGATAATCCCGTTTATTACTGGATACTGGCGCCTCTCTTCTAGAAGCGCAACAAACTTATAGTAATACAGCCCACCCATAATTTCAAGGCGTTACTCAAAAAAGGAGCAGAAAGTAGCATGTTTCCACATGTTTTCGGGGTTTCGCGCAGTCTATTACTACCATTTATTCCGTAAAATCGGAGTCTTCCCTGGGAGATTCCCCCTTTTGCCCGCCGGTAAGCTATCTTCGAAATCTAAAAATCAGCAGCAAAAAAGAGCGGAAATTCTTCCGCTCTTATCGCTAGGCCTGCTTACATTTAGAGAATTATGGCAATCAGTCCGCCTGAACCTTCGTTAATAATCCGGCCCAGCGTTTCCTGCAGCTTATAGCGGGCATTATCCGGCATCATGGCAATCTTGCCCTGGATGCCCTCACGGACGATGGAATGCAGGGAACGGCCGAAGATATCCGATTCCCAGATCTTGATCGGGTCATTCTCAAAGTCCTGCATCAGGTAACGCACCAGCTCTTCACTCTGCTTCTCTGTGCCGATAATCGGCGAGAATTCAGATTCGACATCGACCCGGATCATATGGATCGAAGGTGCTGTAGCCTTCAGCCGGACCCCGAAGCGGGAGCCCTGACGGATCAGCTCAGGCTCATCCAGAGCCATCTCAGCCAGGGATGGGGCTGCGATACCATAACCTGTAGTTTTGACCATCTCCAGAGCTTCCGAGAAGCGGTCATACTCACGTTTGGCATGGGAGAAGTCCTGCATCAGCTGGAGCAGATGGTCTTTGCCGCGGATCTCCACGCCGACCACCTCCATGAGAACCTGGTCATACAGCTCTTCAGGAGCGTATAGATCGATCTCCGCTACCCCCTGGCCCATGTTCATGCCGCTGAGGCCAGCCCTGTCGATGAAATCATATTCTGTAAACTGGGAGACGAGCCGGTCCACATCCCGCAGGCGGCGGATATCCTTCACCGTATCGCGGACAGAATTCTCATAGCTGCTGCGCAGCCAGTGATTCTCGCCCAGCACCATAACCCAGCTTGGCAGATTGACATTAACTTCATGTACCGGGAATTCATACAGCACTTCACGGAGTACCCCGGTCACATCATCTTCCGTCATATTGGCGGCGCTGAGTGTCATTACCGGAATATCATATTTGAGTGCGAGCTCGTTGCGCAGCTGCTGTGCTTCCTCACTGCGCGGCCGGGTGGAGTTGATTACAAGCACAAACGGCTTGCCAACCTCCTTCAGCTCAGCGATGACGCGCTCTTCGGAATCCACATACGAGTTCCGGGGAATTTCAGCAATCGTACCGTCGGTTGTCACTACCACACCGAGTGTGGAATGCTCCTGAATCACTTTGCGTGTACCGATCTCAGCCGCTTCCTGGAACGGAATCGGTTCCTCAAACCACGGTGTTGAGATCATACGCGGACCATTCTCATCCTCGTAGCCTTTGGCACCTTCTACCGCATAACCCACACAATCGACCAGTCGGACATTGACTTCCAGACCCTCCGCCACCTTGATCTGCACCGCGTTATTCGGTACAAATTTGGGCTCAGTGGTCATAATTGTTTTGCCCGCCGCACTTTGCGGCAGTTCATCCACTGCTCTTACCCGGTCCGCTTCACTTGTGATGTTCGGAAGAACAATCGTTTCCATGAACCGTTTGATGAATGTCGATTTCCCCGTGCGAACCGCGCCGACGACGCCGAGATAAATGTCTCCGCCGGTACGCTCGGCAATGTCCTTGAAAATATCCACTTTTTCCAAAAGAGATCCCCTCCTCATATTACTCCGAAGAAAAAATGCCTGAAGAGCATCGACTTCGCGTTCCGCCGGCAAACTGACCCTTGCAGGACAACCACCGGACTAAGCTTTGCCCGCCCGAAGCCTAGCTACTGCCTGAGGCGGAACATGTTGCCCCGCGCTAAACTCCGAATGCTCGGACATGCATTTGGACTAGTATCATCATATGTATCCAGAACGGATTTATGACCCTCGTCCGTGCATTTTGCAGTTGAAATTTTGTATGCCCGCTCTAGCACGCCAATGCGTCACGACGCCCGGAAGTCTTCTCATCAATCCTATGAAGCCGGGTTTTCGCCTAGAACCACTATATGGTTTGACTCAGGTATTTTGTTTTGAGTGCACGCTCTAACTGTATTTTGTGCAACTAAAGCGGTCGATTAGCATGCCACTAGAGCTTTAATTGTATTTTCTACATCTAAAAATCCCCATAACGCGATAAAAGGGCTTTCCGCTAATTTTAGTTGTACAGAATACAGTTAATCTGAAAAATCCGTTTTTTCACCGTCTTTTAACTGCACGAAATACAACTAAACATCGTGCACTCCAAACTATTTACGCCTTGATCCACCAGGTTGCCGCTGCGGACTGCCAAAATAATCAGGAAATCCGTGGACAACTGCCGGGGGAGCGAATCTAAATGCGGTACTTACACTGAATAAATTCTGTACAAATACAAAAAAGCACCGAAATTATAATCCGGTGCTGATCTAAAGCTTCTATTCCGTCGGAGCCTGCGGAACCGGCTGGCCGTCAACCCACAAATAAGGCAATGACTTAACGGGCACGTAATACGACGCCTGCTCCAGCTCCAGACGCAAGTCGCGGTCTGCCTCAGGCGCCCCGCCATTCTTATCTATAGCTGAGCTGATATCCGCACCGTAATCGGCATATACCGTACCGTCCTTGTCCATAAGGAACTGCAGGGCCTGGCCGGAATACACACTGTTCAGCTTAATAGACGCTGTTCCCGCCTTCTTGGCATCAATTGCAGAGAGGCCCGGATACACTTCTTTTTCCGCCGGCAGTTCTCCACCATGTGCGGACTTGTAGAGGTTAACCTTGCGCTGTACATCGTTAACCTTCTGCACGGTCACCAGGTCCATCAGCTTCACCTGAGGATCACTTTCTTCGTCCAGAATCAGAAAATACGCGCTGCCGCCCTTCTCAAAAGCCGCTGCCGGTATTTCATCCAGGTACCCTGCCTGCTGCAGTTTATTCAGATCGACCACGAATTTCTCATATCTTGGCGTTGCTTCATCGCTGGTCTTAATCGGAAGCAGGCCTTCCTGCTCCTGATAGACATCTACCGCTGCCTGCACCCGCTTCACACTCTCGCGGTACCCGCTGCCGGGCTGCCGCTGCTCAGAATCCCCGGGATACATGCAGCCGCCAAGTGACCATAGCAGCAGGGCAACCCAAGGCAGCAGGGCTGCTCTTCTCAGTGATTGCCGGCGTTTCACCTGATACATGGAGTTGATAAATACGCCCCCTTTCTCTGGTTATCTGCTAAGCCTTCCCAGTCACCATAAGTCCTCTGCTTCTCCACGGCGCGCAGCTTCCAGTCTGCGGCGTACGGCCGCCTTAAGCGGGTCCTCGGGAATGTGCACGCTCACATCCTCCCAGACAGCGGCCTGGCAGGCCAGACGGACGCCTTGATCCAGCAGGCTGCCCAGCTTGCGTCTCTCGGCATCTGAAGGAGGTCTCAGCGCTGCTGACTCTCCGGGATCTACTGACACTTTGCACATCAGGCATCCGGCTTTACCGCCGCAGCGGGTGGGCAGAACGATTCCGGCTCTGTGTACCGCCTCAAGCAGCGATACTCCATGTGGCACGGAGACACGCCGGGTGTCGGGCAGGAAAGTGACATTTATTTTTTTATGAGATGCCATGATGTTGTTCCTTCCTTGGTTCATCTTAAATCTCTATGGATGTGGATATCTCCAGCAATGCCTCCAGCTTCGCCTGCAGGTGATCTTCCAGATGGTTCTCTTGAATTAACTGATACAGCAGCGGGAGATGGGCGGCCTTATCCTGTTTGATCAGCCCCGCGATTGCCTGGCAGCGCGCGTCCCTGCCCCGCAGCAGATTAAATATCAGCTCATGAACCACCGGCATCAGACGCACAAGGCCAATCCCTTCGTAATTGCGTACCGGGGCATACTGCTGCAGCATGCCGGCATCCACTGAATATTGCCATTCGCCGCTGCCCATTCTGAACCCGCCCACCAGTTCAACCTTGGCCTCCCCCATGAAATAGAGAGCGCGCAGTGAATAACAGCTTCCGCTGAAATCCTCTTCCGGCGGACTGACTGCATACCGGAGAAGGGATTGATGAAGCTGCCAGGTATCCTTCAGGTCGCAATAGACATCAATATCACGCGGCGGGACAGCCAGTTGGGCCCCGTGCAGCAGCAGCCCGCAGCTCCCTCCCAGAAGCCAAACAGGGGGCTTGCCCAGCCCGTAGTATTCTAAATCTTCTACTATGCTGCCCAGCGCTGTCTCAAGTGCATAGGGGATTCCTGAACCGGTCATAGATCAACACACGCTCCATTCCTGTAAAATCATCAATCGATTCTGTCAGAAATACGTCTGTCTGAGTGTATTGTAAATGCTTACATAATTGAAGCGGCTCCGCCTAATATCCCGATCAGCATAATCACAAATGCAAGTACGGATAGTACGCCTCTAAGCCAGCCCTTGGTCCTGCTGCGTGCAAATGTAATCAAAAAAACGGATAAACCCATAATCAGTACCGCAATCAGAGACAGCCACATTTTCGTCATTGGATCCATAGTCCATGCGCCCCCATTTCACTATACCCGGATTGCGACTATTATAGCGTGAAACCTTAGATATTATAAGTCTTTATATTAAAAAAAGAGCAAAAACCTCGGAATCTGGCTAGATTCCCGGGTTTTTGCCCTACACAAGCAGACAAGCAATTTGCCAGCCCTGGAGGGGTGGCTCCTTTATGCATGATATGCTATTTTTTCAGCAGCATTTTCATTAAAGACTCCATCGAACCGGAACCCGCGCCGCCTTTTTTAACGGCATTGATGATTTCCTGCACGGTAGCTTCACTGACTGGCACTTTGGCCATTGCTGACACCTGCTTAATTAACTGGCGGAGCTGGGCTTCATTCTGCGTGGTGCCCGGCTTGACCGTCCCGGCCAGCTTCTTGATGGCACCTTCCGTAATGTTCTTGCCCGCCTTCTTGTTAATGGCGTTCAAAGCATCCTTGGAAAAATCTCTGCTCACTATTCATCCCTCCTCCGTCAATCCCCAATACAACATATGAGGCTCTCCGGCAAAAGGTGAACGCGATCAGGAATGCCATTGCTCCCAGGTTTCCTGTGAAATGGCTTCCATCTCTGTCTTGCGGTCACGGCCCATCAAGGCTTCCACCGCATTACGCGGTGTTCTTCCCTTGAACAGCACATGATAAATCTGGTCCGTAATCGGCATCTGCACGCCTAATTTAAGCGATATCGCATAAGCAGCTTCCGTTGTCCGGATACCTTCCACTACCATGCCCATGGACTCCAGCACCTCTGCCAGCGGCTTGCCCTGGCCCAGCATGGAACCGGCACGCCAGTTGCGGCTGTGCTGGCTGGTCGCCGTCACGACAAGGTCACCGAGTCCGGCAAGACCGGAGAAGGTCAGCGGGTTCGCCCCAAGCTCTACGCCAACACGGGAAATCTCGGCCAAGCCGCGGGTAAGAAGCGCTGCTTTGGCATTGTCCCCGAAGCCCAGCCCGTCCGATAGCCCTGCACCCAGCGCGATAATATTCTTCAGTGCGCCAGCCAGCTCTACGCCGACCTGATCGCGGTTGGTATATACCCGGAAGTCATTGTTAATGAACAGTCCTTGCGCTGCAGCGGCACGGCTATCGTCAGGTGAAGCCACCACAACGGTAGTCGGACAGAGCCGTACTACTTCCTCCGCGTGACTCGGGCCGGAGAGGACAACGACCTGACTTTCATTGCAGCCAAGCTCTTCTGAGATCACTGTCGACATACGCTTCATGCTCTCCGTCTCAAAGCCCTTCGTAGCATGAATACAGAGCATATCTTCCTTCCAGAAGGGCTTCAGGCTGTGCGCAACCTGGCGCATTCCGGAAGAAGGCGCAACAATAACTACTGCCTTCGAACCGGAAACAGCCGTCTCCATGTCCGTAGTGGCAATAATGTTCGCAGGAAGAGTGATTCCCGGCAGAAAATGATGATTCGTATGGGCTTCATTAATCTCGGCAGCTTGTTCGGGTTTTCGCGTCCACAGATAAACCTCCGAGTGGTTAGCCGCCAGCACAGTGGCCAGCGCAGTTCCCCAACTGCCCGCGACCAGCACGGTTACTTTATCAGACAACGCGATTCGCCTCCTTAACTTTGGAGCCGATTTTGTTCTCCCGGCCCTGTGAAATCTTAAGTATATTGCTGCGGTGACGCCAGAACGCAAACAGTGCGATAATCAGGCTACCCCATAGCTCAGGCGTTGTGAACCCGGTAAACAGCAGAAATACCGGTGTCAATGCCACGAAGATCAGAGAACCCAGCGACACATACCGGGTCAGAACGATTGCCAGAATAGCAATCAATCCAGCAATTAGTGCAGGCCAGAATACAAGCGTAGCCATTACGCCAATTGTCGTTGCAATGCCTTTCCCTCCGCGAAAGTGAAAATAGAGCGGCCAATTATGCCCGATGATGGCAGCGATCCCACAGCCCACTGCAATCCAGGTTCCCCAGCCGCCGGCCCATGTTCCAAGCCAGACTGCGGCAATTCCCTTCAGTACGTCCAGAAACAGCACCAGTATGGCCGGTCCCTTCCCCATTACCCGCAGTGTATTGGTTGCCCCCGCATTGCCGCTTCCATATTGGCGGATGTCGATGCCTTTAAGCAGCCGGGCGAGCAATACACTGAAGCTGATAGAGCCAAGCAAATAGCTTACAACGATAACCAGAAGTTCAAACGCCACTACTCTTCTCCCCTAACCTTCGTTTTCGGATTTGCGCCGTGTAAAGAGACGGATCGGTGTGCCTTCGAAATTGAATGCCGCGCGCAGCTTATTCTCCAGATAACGCTCATAGGAGAAGTGCATCAGCGAAGGATCGTTGACGAATACCACGATTGTCGGCGGCTTCGTAGCAACCTGGGTTACATAATTGATGCGCAGACGCCGTCCTTTGTCTGTCGGCGGAGGATTGATCGCTACTGCATCGGATACCACATCGTTCACCAGATGCGTGGTAATCCGGAGTGCATGCTGCTGTGCGACATGCTGTACGACCGGCAGCAGCTTCTGCAGCCGCTGTTTGGTAAGCGCAGACAGGAACACCACTGGCGCATAGCTCATGAACAGGAAGTGATCACGGATATTGCGTTCGAAATTCTGCATTGTCTTGTCGTCTTTCTCAATGGCATCCCATTTGTTGACGACAAAGATAGAGGCTTTGCCCGCATCATGGGCATAACCGGCAATATGCTTGTCCTGATCAATAATGCCTTCTTCACCGTTAATTACCACCAGTACAACATCAGCACGTTCAATAGCCTTCATGGCTCTCATCACGCTGTATTTTTCCGTGTTTTCATAGACCTTGCCGCGTTTACGCATGCCCGCAGTATCAATGAGCACATAACGCTGGCCATCCCGTTCAAACGGTGTATCGATCGCATCGCGTGTAGTACCCGCAACATCGCTGACAATTACGCGTTCTTCGCCAAGAATAGCATTCACCAGCGAGGATTTACCTACATTCGGACGGCCGATCAAAGCTACACGAATGACATCATCGTCATATTCCTCATCGGTTTTATCAGGCAGACGTTCAACAACCGCATCCAGCAGATCTCCGATTCCGGTTCCGTGGCTTCCTGAAATCCCGATCGGGTCGCCAATTCCAAGGCTGTAAAATTCATAAATATCCTCGGTGCGCTTCATGTTATCCACTTTATTAATAGCCAGAACGATCGGCTTGCCCGAACGGAAAAGAATCTGCGCTACTTCTTCATCCGAGCTCGTAAGTCCGCTCTTCGCCTCGCACATAAAGACGATGACATCCGCTTCTTCGATCGCCAGCTCCGCCTGAACGCGGATCGACTTCAGAATGGCGTCTTCACCGTCAATTTCAATCCCCCCGGTATCAATCACACTGAAGGATTTGCCGTTCCAATCCGAAACTCCGTATATCCGGTCACGTGTAATCCCCGGTTTATCTTCTACGATGGCCAGTCTATCGCCAATCAGCCTGTTAAAAATCGTCGATTTACCGACGTTAGGCCTGCCAACGATGGCCACAACGGGTCTTGCCATATTCATTCCTCCTGTCTTCCTTACGTTACTCATCATAGCAAAAAACAATACAATTGGCTAACAGTCTTACAACTGTTCCGCCGCTCCATACTTGCCTGTAAAACACAATCGGCGAACCCTCTTATCGAGGGCTCGCCGATTACTTTACCCGTTATGATGAAATAACAAAGGGATTAGTTGTTACCCTTGAATTTGTCCAGCTTGTCGCCGAAACGTTCAGCCAGTGTGAAGCTGAGGCCTTCATTGCTGAGCGATACGTTAGGATTGTTCAGCACTTCTTTTGGCGCTCTGTCTCTGCTGTTGCTGCGTTCAGGTCTAGCCGTAGGAGCCGGAGCTTCTTCGGTTTCCTTGATGCTGAGGCTTACGCGCTTCTCGGATGGATTGAAGTCAAGCACTTTCACTTGTACTTCCTGTCCTTCTTTGAGCACTTCATGCGGAGTGCCAATGTGCTTGTGGGAGATCTGGGAAATGTGCACAAGGCCTTCAACGCCTGGAAGCAGTTCAACGAACGCGCCGAAGTTTACAAGGCGTTTAACTTCGCCTGTAACTACATCGCCGATGTTGATCTGACCAGCTGCGGAATCCCAAGGACCCGGAGCAGCGGCTTTGATGCTGAGGCTGATTTTGCCTTTTTCAGGATCAACCTTAAGTACTTTTACGCGAACCTTATCACCTTCGGATACTACATCGGATGGCTTCTCCACGTGGTTCCAGGCGATCTCGGATACGTGAACCAGACCGTCAACGCCGCCAACATCCACAAATGCGCCGAATTGAGTCAGACGTTGTACAGTACCTTCGATGATTTGTCCTTCGGACAGCTCGGACATGATCTTCTGCTTGTTAGCTTCGAATTCTTCTTCCAGAACTTCTTTGGCGGAAAGAATAACCTTGCTGTTCTCACGGTCAAGTTCTTTCACTTTCACACGCAATGTGCGGCCTTTGTAGTCGCTGAAATCTTCAACGAAGTGACGTTCAACCATGGAAGCCGGAATGAATCCGCGCGCGCCAACGTCAGCCACGAGGCCGCCTTTGACAACGTCAGCCACAGTAACTTCGAACGATTCCTGGGAAGCGAAGTATTTCTCAAGATCTTCCCATGATTTTTCGCTGTCGATTGCACGTTTGGAAAGAACCAGGCTTTCCTTGTTGTCGTTGATGCTGACAACCTTGCATTCCACTTCTTGTCCGACTTCTACCGCTGCTGCGGCATTGTCCAGTTGTACGGAAGACAATTCGCGAATAGGAATGACGCCGTCGTATTTATATCCAATGCTTACATAAGCTTGGTTATCTTCGATTTTGACGATCGTTCCTTTCACGGTATCGCCTTTTTTCAAAGAAATGATTTCCAGGCCTTCTTGGCTTGTCACTTCTTCTTCGGTACCCGTAACAGCTTCTGCGGATTCCACAGCTTCTGTTGCTTCCACGGTTTCGTTGTTCTCAACGTTATCCGCAGCTTCTTGATTTTTGATTTCTTCAGACATGTGATTACCCTCCTCGATTCAAAACCCCATTTATTTAAACCCGCGTATAGCAGAGTTCAAAACAATCATCAATTGCACTTTGTACGTTAGTATGTTCCAAAAAATAGCGGTTATGCTATTAATCATCTGCGATTCGCAGATGCAAGGCGCCCGGGCTTAACGCGTACTGGGCTTGCCTGTTTGGATCATCTCGTGGATACGCCCCATAATAACATCGGTTACCGCTTCCAGAGATTCACTTCCTGCTCCTTCAAACGAACTGAGATCTATGGGAGCCCCGTAAACAACAGTCATCCGGCGAAAGGGCTTGTAAGATCCGATAATAGCCGCAGGTACAACGGCTGCGCCGCTGCGAAGGGCAAAACTTGCTGCGCCTTTCTTAGCTGCACCGGAGTCAGAGTTGCGCGTGCCTTCCGGAAAGATGCCCATAACATTTCCGCTGCGAAGCGTATTAAGGGCCGTTTTTATGGATTCTTTGCTTACGCCGCCACGTTTGACAGGAAAAGCTCCCAGTTGCTTAATGAGCCAGCCTAATACAGGAACAGTAAAGAGCTCCGCCTTGGCCATGTATTTCACCTGTCGTTTCAGCTTAATCCCAATCGTCATCGGATCGAGCAGGCTGATGTGATTTGCGCAGAGCAGGACTCCGCCCTCCTTTGGCACATTTTCTCTCCCCACAATCTTAAGCGGGAACAGTATGGCATAAATAAAGCGAAGCAATCCACAGCAAATTGCATAAATCATAGATGATTTCTCTCCCCGTCAACATAAGTTCTGCAGTGGGAGACGATGGCTTCCACGGCCTGACCGATATCCATATGGGTCGTATCCAGAAGAACAGCGTCTTCGGCACGGCGCAGCGGTGAAATCTCACGGCCCTCGTCAAGACGGTCCCGCGCTGCAATATCATGTTCAAGCTGCTGGAGAGTCACTGTTTCCGTATCCTTCAGTTCCTTGTAACGACGGAGAGCACGCTCCTCCACACTTGCCGTCATGAAAATCTTCACTTCAGCATCCGGCAGTACGGTTGTACCGATATCCCGGCCATCCATTACGACTCCCTTGCGGAGTGCCATCTGGCGCTGCAGCTGG
The DNA here is from genome assembly GCF_038000205.1 of Paenibacillus sp. FSL R10-2771. Lineage (NCBI taxonomy): Bacteria > Bacillati > Bacillota > Bacilli > Caryophanales > Paenibacillaceae > Paenibacillus > Paenibacillus sp. FSL R10-2771. Next base: position 2,194,340 of record NZ_JBBOBM010000001.1, on the reverse strand, counting down.
CTGAGTCTGGATCTTACACCCTCGATCTTCGAATACTGCGACACTTGGCCGCTGACCTGAAGACTCCGGATATGCGGGGTCATGTCTTCCCCATTAATCAACACTTTCTGCACGTCTTTCTCCGGAAGAAGGTCAATATTCATGTCCTGGATCCTCTGATGCACCAGTTCATGCTCCTCCGCAGATATGCCTTCACGAATCATATACCAGGTGATTGCCCGGTACATCGCACCCGTGTCTACATAAATGTAAGACAGCTCCCGTGCTACCAATCGGGCTACAGTACTTTTGCCTGCCCCGGCAGGTCCGTCGATGGCGACGTTAATTCTGTCGTAAGTATGTGTCCCCTGCCTGTCCAACGGGGCATTCCTCCTCAAACACTCTTCCGCAGGAAATATGCCTATCGACATATCTCTCTAGGGACTTGCTGATATTATCAAGAAAAAAGCAGGCATTGCCTGCGACTTATAAAATTATACCACAGTTTATACCTCAGTGCAAAATGACTCGGAGGTTTTTGAGGAGAAAAAAGCTTATATTGATGCCTTTTGGGGAATCCCCGCACAGTCCTGTCACCGGTTACGGAAATCAAATTGGCGTTCAAAACAGTAACGGATTATTTTTTGGCGTTCCGAATCGGAAATGGACGAAAACTTCAGCATGACCAGATTACGTCCGGTTTCGAGCTTCTTGATCCGTACAATTTCGCCTTCGAAATTAACATGCTCCGTGCTGCCGTTACGGTACGCTACCAGCAGCCAGCAGCCTAGCTTATCTCCAACCTTCAAAGTAATTTTGGCATCGCTTAAGAATGAGGTCCCCCCGCCGCCGATATCCTCAGTCCGCACCAGAAAGCGGCTGCCCAAGGAATCTTTAACAGCAAGCTCCAGCTCGGCATTCACGCGGAAAAAGCTGCGGCGCTGGATTTTGAAGATGGATTCCACAGCAGGCTTGCGGAGGCGCACCATCCGGATGACCTCTTCCTTGAAGCCAATTACATGGGTGTTGAAATAATTTTTAATGCCGCCTTCAGTAAGAAAATAAACAGACAGCTCATCTCCGACAAACAGTTTTTTCAGACGCCCGTTACTCTCCTGCATGGGGATTTCTATCAGAAAGGTATCTTCCTCCATGTCAGCAATTCTTGCCCGGTATTCGACCTCTGACTCCGCTGCATCGCTGGAAGCAACCTGCAGGTATAAATATTCGTTGATTTTGGGATACAAACCTGTCACCGCCGCTTGAGTTAGTAATTAATGCTAACCCGATTATAGCATGGCCTTTCATGCCCGGTCAGAAATATTATTTGGGCTAAGCGGTTAAATACCGTTATACGGCCAGCAAAAAAGGCGCTTTCCTGTTTTGGAAAGCGCCTTTTCTTAAGGTTAAGCTTACTCTGCCTGAATCTCGGCTTATTTGTCCTGTGCTCCGGAAGAGGTACGGATCTGCTCTACAGATTCCTCGTTCCCGTCTGCGGCATTCAGATAGATCCGGAACTGGGAGCCGTTGATTTTGCCTCCGAATTCATACGTCAGCAGTTCTTCAGCATCTTCATTCTCAATCCAGGCCAGCCTGTTATACAGCTCCTTGAACTCCGGGTTCAGCCTGGTTCTGACTTCGGCCAGGGACAGTTCCGGCTTTGGAATCACGCGCTTCTCCTTATGCTCATGCACATAATCACTGGCCTGGAATCCGGTGGCTTCCCCCGTATCCAGTCCGACCCGTACCGTCATCTTCTCCGGATAGATCAGAACACCGTCCTGGCTGGTAACAAAGGTTAAGTTGCCCAGGTTATCATACCTGTCTGCACTAACTGCGGTCATGCCGGGATAACCCTTCTTCTCCAGAAACTTGCCTGCCTTCTCCACGGCCTGCTTCATGGATACCTTGGCCGGACCCACTTCACGGTTGTCATTGTAGGAGATCAGCAGTCCGCCTTCTGCCGTGAAATCCATGGTGAACGGCTCTTTGTGGTCTGCCGATGTAATAGTTGCTGTGTAGGATGCCCATTCGGTCCCCTTACCGTTCTCCTGGATCTTCACGTTTGCATTCCCGCCCAACCCGGCAAATTTCAGCGCCTTGGCTTTGACCTGCTCTGCTGTGACGGGCTTGCCGCCCAGCTTCTTGACAGAACGCTTATCATATATACTTGCTACCGAAGGGCCATAGTCCAGCTCAGGATAGGCAGCAACCCGCTTGTCGACTGTTTTGAACCCGTCGATGATCGTGTTGTCTTCCGCTTCTTCCTCTGTAGCCAGTGCCGTTTCTACGTCCATCCAACGCAGCCTGTTACTGATGACTTTGTTCTGGACATCCTGCAGATCCTTGGAGATCTCTGCCGAATTCGCATAAAGTGTCTTCAAGTTAGCCATTTCACCTTCGGTCAGCGGTTTCTTGGTGAAATCCCGTACCGCTGCCTTATAGGAGAAATTGGAGATCTTCGAGAGGAATTCCTCTGTCTCACTGAACGGCAGCAGCGTAAGCGGCAGCTGGTTGATCTCGTTCTGCGCCTCGCTCGTAATCCGCCATACATTCACCAGACCCTTGCGGTGCATTCCATTGGAAGTGGTGTTGACCGCCAGCGTGTTACCCAGCTCTCCATGAAGCCGCTCCACATGGTAGGACAGATCATGGAACGCACGCTGATATTGGTTCTCCGCTTTGATCAGAATCGAATTCTTCTCCTGGTTCTCCTGATACCCCCAGACCAGTGCTCCAAGCAGCAAGAGTGCGGTCAGCGGGAACATTATGGCGCTTAATCTTTTGTACATAGGCCCGTCAAACTCCTTTCAGTAGCTTATTGCCGTTAGTTTGACAATAACTGAGAAGTCTTATGCACCCATGCGGAAACAGTTGCGCCGTTCTTTAAAGGACGGGGCGTTTCAGGGAGAAATAGAAATTCTTCTATTCTATTAACAGCAGTCAGGCGCGCTCTTCAATATCGAAGCCGCTGACACTGCTGCACAAGCATTGCTTGAAGCCGGTCTGAATGACTCCCTGCTCCTTGTTTCCTCTTAATATGTAGGTTTCGCCGCACTGTTTGCAGACAATCCGAACTTTTACACGCAAAAAAAGACACCCCTCTCCTCTCTGGAATTCCTTGCCTTAAGGAACTGCCCTGTAGGATTAAGTGTGTCCATCTCTATTATAGGTTAACCTCTTCCTCCCGCTTCAAAAAACGAAACGGGGAGCGGCTGTTGGCCCGCGCCACTTTGCCCATCCCTCCGTACCATAAAACAGCCATCAGGGGCACGATGAACCAGATCCAATAATTAGCCGTAGTTGTCAGTATGAAATCATAAATCCCGTGCCAGAGCCATGGCAGCAGCAGGGAAATAAGCAGAATCCCTCTGGTCTTGACTCCTTTTGAAAACTTGGCCCTCCCCATATGATATCCCATAATCACGCCAAACATGGCATGGCCGGATACCGGGAGCAGCGCCCTCATGACCATTGAACCGATTGAAGCATTGCTGTACCAGGCATACATTACATTCTCTATCGTTGCGAAGCCGAGCGAAATCGCCACGGCGTATAGTATTCCATCATAGGGCTCGTCAAATTCGGTATGATTGTAAATCATATGGTACAGCACAAACCACTTCAGACCTTCCTCCACGCCGGAGGAGATCAGAAACGAATCTACATAAGGGCCGCCGTCCAGACCAAGCACAAGACCTCTCTGGATAATCATCACCGGCAGAACTATAATCAGGCCGAGCAGGAACACCTTCAGCACCATATGGAGCGGCTCCTGATCATACTTGTCTTTCAGATAGAAAAAAGTCAGCAGCGCAAGTCCCGGTGCCACTGCTGACGAAATGACCGATAACAAAAGCACCGAATAGCCTCCCCCGCGCCTAAAAACTAGTATCTTTCTGAATTTCAATCCAGGGCTGAACTACTGCCCGTCCCTTAAATACGATCGTCTCCCGTCAGCAAAACCTCAGGGAAGGGCAGTTAAGCCGATGCTTCCTTGCCCTTCTCCGTCTTTATTCCTGGCGTTTAAAATGAGTGCATAAGGTCTCGATTGCATTCTCCGCCATCACTGTCTTGCCGTATTCAGCCAGAACAGCCTGAGTAACCGGAGATGAATCTCCAAACTCTGCAAGCACGCCTACAAGACCCGATAATGCCGCTTCTTCGAATTCCTTCGGATCAAAGTAGAGATACCATTTATCATTATAAGAATACAGCTGTCCTTGAGAAGTAATATTGCCGATGAGCACATGGGCCGCTTCAACCAGAACCTCAAAATCGCGGAATGCATACACAATGGAGTCGCTTTGTTCAAGAGTAACTTCCATCTCGTAAATCTCTTCAGGCAATTCATCTTCCCCGGGACCACCGTACGAATGGTGATCATATTTCCCCCGGGTCACAATAACGACCATGCCTTGCGCGGGCAATGCGAACACTTCCACGGCAAGCGGACCGGTAGCGTCAAAACCAAGTTCACTGTACGCCTGATCCATCATTTCCGTAAAGAGGTCGTGCACCTTGGGAACTTCCTGCCACATGTCTTCCTTCTGGATGCCCCGCTCGCTCAGGTCGTCAAAAGTGAGGAAAATCCGTATCTTATCTTGACTTAATCGCTCTATTCTCATGACAGGATCCTCCTTTTGCAAGCTCATTTAGTATTAATGTATGATGAGTCCCGAGTAATGAGCCAAAAATGGTTACTATGTATGTATGTTATCATTTTGACGCTACAAATGCACGTAAATAAATATAGAAAAGGCCCAATTAACTGCCCAATATCTGCAAAGCCCGGCTTCACCGCCTTTTCGTTGTATGCACATGCATGTATCCGAAACCTCTTCGCGGGCAGAAAAAAGAATCATTCTGGCGACTTTGGTGTCCCCAAAATGATTCTGCAGCGGCCTATTCCGGTTACAATCCCGGTATGGCTGTATGTGTATCCTTGAGAATCTGTTCTACTTCATGTTTCACATCGGGATTGCTGCGGATGAAGTCTTTGAGCATATTCAAGTTGGATTCTTTGGACTTCACCGGTGAATCCTCCTTCTTGTGTTCGCTGCTGCCGGAAGCATGAGAGCCGTTATCATGGCTGCTGCCCTCAGCGGTACTTCCGAAGCCGGTCATAGCCATTCCCATAATTTTGTCCTTGGCTTTCTCACCGGCACTTTCTGAAGAACCGCCCGTGTGAAGCAGTGAAGACATCATGGCGCTGCGTTTTTTGGACATAATCATACTGGCGGCCGCACCCATCAGCACTCCGCATAGAAATGACGAAGTATTCATATCTCTAACCTCCTTGTATGGTAAAATCATGCTTAGTGTTCGCGGAAAGATTCCGGCTCATACAGCCAAACAACAAGAAAGCGAGATGAAAAAAGTGGGTAAAGCAACAACACTGCTGCTCCTGGCTGCTTTTCTGCTGTCAGCTTGCAGCAACAACGACGTGAATACAGGCAACACCGCTGCGGGGAACGCGTCACAGCCTCCGGCTACAGTACAGCCTGCCACTGACCAGCCTGCCTCTGCTCCGGCTCAGACGGACTCTCCTGCCGGTGAATCCCCCGCTGCGCAGGCAACGCCTGCCGCAACAGCGGATGCGGCAGTTACAGCAACCGCTCAGCCAACCGGGGCAGCAGCTTCAGAGGAAATACCGCTGCTGTACCATATGAACAAAAACTACGACATCATCCCGAACGATGCCGCAACCAACAAAAAGGTCGTCCTGCTGACCTTCGATGACGGGCCCAAGGATGCGGAACTAATAAATCCGCTGATGGATACGCTGGACAAGCACAAGGCCAAAGCCATTTTCTTCGTCAACGGGTACCGGGTGAAGGAGCATCCTGAGCTGCTTGAGCTGATTCATAACCGCGGCGGCATTATCGGGAATCACAGCTGGGATCACATTGTGCTGAAGGATAAATCCGAGGCGGAAGTAAAGAAACAGATTGAAGATGTGCAGAATATTGTCAAGGAGGTCACCGGTGAGACTCCCGTGTTCTTCCGCCCGCCGCACGGTGCAGGCGGTGACGTCGGCAAAAAAATCGCCGCTGACAACGGACTGCTCTATATGACCTGGTCTGTCGGCTCGCTGGACTGGGAGATGAAGGAAAAGGACACGAATAAAACGGAAAAGCTGATCACGAATGTTACCAGCCAGCTGCATTCCGGCAGCAATATTCTGATGCATGAGCTCCCGTGGACCGTGGAAGCGCTGGATAAACTGCTGACTACGCTCGAGGGCAAAGGCTACAGCTTTGTCGATCCACGCAGCATTGAACTGAAAATGCGTTAAGTCTATCTGAAAACCGCAAAACAGCAAGAGGCTGTCTCATAAATAGATTTTCAACAAAGAAACAGCCCATATTTATTCAAAAGCCAGTAAAAAGACAGCAAGGCCGTGATTCTCCTGTTATTGGGGAATCACGGCCTTGCATTTTTGATCCACCGTGGCTTGCTTTAGCATAGGATCGGCAAGCGAAAGCCAACCGACCCCAAGCGTCACTTTTTCCATGTGCGAAGCAGAACGCACCGGAAGCCCCAATTATACTTCAGTTGTCCAAATACACTACCACTCCCCCATTTCCTGCATACTTGGTGCAACGTTTGCCCAAACAAAGGTGTAGCAATTGGCATTCGCCTCGCCAGAAACCGAAGCATGGCGTTATATACCGCTTTGAGGACATTCCTCATCCATCCGCTCAGAGCGGAAGCAATTAATTAAGCGTACGAAAGTCGGGTCGCTGCCGAGCGGTTTCTTTTAATGTGTGTTTTTTAAGATTGAAGATTCGTTTTTCGCTTAAACAGTGGAGAGGACGGACTGATTGTGGAAAAGCGGTAGCGGTCGCCTTGGTCTCCGGATTTTCACCGCCAAGGGGAATGAAAAAAATCTGGAGAGCACAGCGATTGGAACAACGGTCCGTTCGCGGAGCGTCCAATCAAGTGCAAACGTTGATCTTACTCAAAAAAAGGAGACTTCTCAGAAGACATTACATGGCTTTTGAGGCAGTCTCTTAATTGTTTATAAGTGTTAATCCTGCCTGCAGCGGAGTGTAAGTACATGCATCTCGGCCGGGCTGCCCCAGCGCAGCGGTAAGTGCGCAGTACCGAAGCCACGGCTGATCAGCAGCTTCAGCGGGTGAGCGGCAGTCCCGTACCCGGGAATTTCGTACATGCCGGCATTATAGTGACGGTAGAATTCATCCCCATGCCTGCTTCCGATAAAGGGAAGCACCACTTGTCCGCCATGTGTGTGTCCAGCCAATATCAGATCAGCGGGCACCTCCTGCTGCTGGGACAGCCACAGCGGATCATGCACCAGGATGATCCGCAGGAGCTCTGTATCTGCGGCAGCCACGGGCGGCAGTGCTGCATAAGCCTTCTTGCCGCCTTTTCTCGGGAAATCCATGCCGGTGAGTATTACCCTTGATCCGGACCGTTCAATAGTCACATTCTCATCAAGCAGCAGTCTGGCTCCGCTGCCGCGGATGATATTATCGACAAGCGAGATATTCGCCCGGTAATCATGATTGCCATGAACTGCGTAGACAGGCGCCAGAGATGCTGTAAGCGTCATATTATCCAGCAGGCGCTCCGCCGGACTGCCCTTTTCCGTCAGATCGCCGCCCAGGAAGACTGCATCCACCTTCCTGCGGAGCGGTGCCAGCATAGCAGCCGGAAGACGGCGGCGGTGAATATCGGTAATGAACAGAATACGGAAGCCGTCAAAAGCAGCCGGCAGTCTGTCCAGCACTATTTCCTCGGCAATAATGCGTTTTTTGAAGGCTGCGGCAACCATGACTATACCCGCAGTCACCGCCGCTCCAGCACATACGCTCAAGAGAATCAGCAGCCACATCATTGCCATAGCTCATGCAGCGGAGGTGCTCCTTTTATTCCCCAGAACAAAAGAAAGGCGAGCAGCATTACAAATATGACGATCAGCGAGTTAATAAACATTTTGCTGAAACGGATTCGTTCTGACGGATAACTCTGCGCCCGGGAGGGAGTTGCCTCTCCTTCCTGCTGCTCCACTTCACGCTTCGGTTTCCTGGTGGTCTGCTTCTCAGCATGTCGGACCTTTCTCGATAAAGTTCCTGGAGCAGGGACTGGAGCCTCCAGCTGTCCGGCAGCTGATTCGGAAGAACCATTTCCATTATTTTCTTTGACAGGAGACTGTCCTCCGCCCTTATACTGTTTCTGGCGGGACCTTACCCGGCTTAGTTCTTCGCTCATGATGCCCTCCTGTAACGAATCACCATTCCTGAGAACAAATCTATGAGGAAGTGGCACAGGATCGGTGCCCATAGACTGCCGGAATGGATATAGATGTAGCCGAGACCGTAGCTGCTGAGAAATACCCAGCCTGTTGGAATCCAGTGGCGCAGATAACGCACATGAATAACAGCGAAGAGAATGCTCGTCCAGTACGGCCCCAGTGAATGCTGTATGGCACCACGAAACAATAGCTCTTCGCATACTGCAACAATCGCCGCAATGACAATAATATGCCACAAAGGACGGTTGCCGAACAGCAGCTCATTAATCCCCCCGTCATCCATGCTGTCCTCAGGTACAATATGGGTCAGCAGGAAATCAACAACCAGCATAACAGCTGCAAGTCCAAGGCCCCAAAACACAAAATGTGCATTCTCCGGAAAATTTAATATGTGAATAGGATTTCTTTTCTGTAATAATATCCATATCAAACCGATAAATAGAGTAAGGCCCTGAGTAATATACAGATTAATTAACAGCAGCTTGTCCGTTAACTGCTGAGGATCGGCCTTTTTGATTTTGATTTCACCCAATTTGAATTTTTTCATCGTAACCTGCCTGTTCTTTAAAATTTTTACATAAGATAATTTCCCTATACGAAGGAGCACTAATTATGAACAGCCGTACCTCCCGCACTCAAATGTTGTACACACTAGGTTTTATATTGTTTCTAATATCCGCATTCGCCTCATTTTTTACGGGAGTAAAGGTTGGAGCAGACAAAACAGAGGCCAAATATGCACAGCTGGCCGGGCATGAAGTTACGGAGGAATTCTCCGGCTCCTACCAGCAACAGGATCTTGTTACGTTCTATCATAACGTATTTTTGCCCTATCGGGAATTCAAGCGCAACTGGAACGATCAGGTGGACAGCCTTGCACGCAGCACAGATGCACGGCAGAACGCGGCAACGTTGAAGAACCTCAGCCTTCTGGCGGACAAGCAGTATGACAAGGTCACGCAGGATTCCCTCTTCACCAATTCGCCGCTGCTGTATGAGTCACAGCTTAACGTCCTTAAGAGCCTGACTCTCTTCTCACAGGCTTCTGGGAAGGTCACTGCCGGATCTTCAGGAGCCGAAGCCGCCAAGCTGCTGAGAAGTGATAATTTTACCGCCAGCGCTGTGAAATTCGGACTGATGGCCCAGAAGAACTTCTATGATTCTATGCTGAAGTGGGGGGCCAAGGCCAACTCTGCTATACCCGATGCATCCGGGGACCTGAAGACACTGACTTTCATTCAGTGGAAAAAGATGCCTTTGCTCCTCAAGAATGCTTCTATCGCAAACATAATGCTGAACCGCGGAATTTATGCCGGCTATGACCCGCAGGATATTACAGCCAAGATCGACGATATGATCTATTCCGGAACCGCCAGTTCCCTGAAGCTTGGGGATATCCAGTCGTCGGTCAGCCTGCTCATTTCTACCGGTGCCGTGCAGGAGCAGGACTTCATTAAATGGCGGGAGCAATATTACGGCAAGGAAACGATGCCTCAGCTCCCTTTCTTCTATGAGTAGGACCAGTTATTGCATCATAACGAAAAACATGGCTCACTTCAAGGCGGCCCGCCGCAGAAGAAGCCTATTGACACACTTGGCATCACCATGTTACATTATGAAAAATTAATCAAGCAAAACCGATGATGGAACAAAGATTACTGATGTCTTCAGAGAGCCGGTGGATGGTGCAAACCGGTGGCAGACGGAAATCTTTAGCGCTCCTGAGATATTGTATTGAACCTTGAGTAGATACAATCGGATCACCTCCGTTACCAGTGTGGCCTATTCAGGCCAATGAGGCTGCTTCTTAACCGTTGCAGTGAATTAGGGTGGTACCACGAGAACTCTCGTCCCTTACTACGGCAGTAGTATGGGGTAGGGAGTTTTTTTTGTACGCGGATTCTCTAAATCTGCCTACCCTGCCCATACGCTGCCTGAATCAGTACTTTTGCACGCCTTTTCTTTTATGCGACAACGCGTTGCCCCGTTGTTCCGACAAATTTCATTCTTTTGTATGAATCTGGTACTGCGGATTACCCCACCAGGGAATCCTTGGCATATATAATAGGCTTTCCAATTTGAAGGAGGACAAGAGACCATGTTTAAAGTATTAGTATCGGATCCGATCAGTGATTTGGGCATTCAGCAATTAATGGACGCAAGAGATGTGACTGTGGACAAAAAAACTGGACTTAGTGAAGACGAGCTTATTGCAATCATCGGCGAATACGACGGCTTACTCGTTCGCAGCCAGACAACCGTGACTGAGAAAATTATCGCAGCCGGTACTAATCTTAAAGTAATTGGCCGCGCCGGTGTCGGTGTGGACAATATTAAGCTGGAGGCAGCTACACAACGCGGTGTGGTGGTCATTAATGCTCCGGACGGAAATACGATTACCACCTGTGAGCATGCCTTTGCCATGATGATGGCTCTGGCCCGTCACATTCCTCAAGCCTATGCCAAGACCATCTCCGGCGTATGGGACAAGAAGACTTTCCTCGGCGTAGAGCTGCGCGGCAAAACGCTGGGTGTGCTCGGCATGGGACGGATCGGCAGCGAGGTGGCAAAACGGGCCAAGGCTTTTGGAATGGATATTCTGGCCTACGACCCCTTCCTGACTGCAGACCGTGCGGAGAAACTGGAAGTAAAGCTGGCTTCGGTAGATGACATCGTCCGGGGAGCAGACTTCATTACTGTTCACACACCGTTGACACCGGAAACCCGCCACATGATCTCCCGTCCGCAATTTGAAGTCATGAAAAAAGGAATGCGCATCATCAACTGTGCCCGCGGTGGTGTAATTGATGAGATGGCGCTGGTTGAAGCTATCGACAGCGGTATTGTTGCCGGTGCAGCCTTTGACGTCTTTGAGAAAGAGCCGCCGGAAGCGGATCACCCGTTCCTCTCGCATCCGAAGATTATCGTGACTCCGCATTTGGGTGCTTCTACCGTTGAAGCCCAGGAGAATGTTGCGATCGATGTATCGGAGCAAGTGCTGCATATTCTGCGCAACGAACCGTTCATTAACGCCGTGAACATCCCTCCGGTTGCTCCTAGTGTAATGAACAAGCTGCAGCCTTACTTCACCCTCGGCGAGAAGCTCGGCAGCTTCGTGACTCAGATTACGGATGGAGCGATCCGCGAGATTCATGTGGAATATGCCGGTGACCTCTCCGACGTGGATACACAGCCGCTGACCCGCTATATTGTCAAAGGCGTGCTCTCCCGCCATTTTGCCGGGGATGTTAACATTGTCAACTCCATGCACCTGGCAAAGACGCGTGATGTTAACGTAGTAGTGACCAAGGCTTCCAAGACCAAGGGCTTTACTAACCTCATTACCGTTACACTTAAGGCTGAGCATGACGAAGAACGCCTGGTTGCCGGAACCCTGCTGCAAGGCTATGGCGAACGGATTGTGCAGGTTAACAAGTTCCCGGTAGATATCGCTCCGGAAGGTCATCAGATCGTTATATCCCACAACGATAAGCCGGGTATCATCGGACTCGTCGGTACACTGCTCGGCCAGAACGACGTCAACATCGCCTCCATGCAGGTTGGCCGTAAAATTGTCGGAGGAGCTGCAATTATGCTGCTGACCGCTGACAAGGCTGTTCCGCAGGATGTACTGGTCAAGCTCGCCGGATTGCCGGAGATCAATACTGCGGAAGAGATCACTCTGCTGTAACTGAAGAACGCGGGCTTATATTCTTGGAATACCTGAGTTCAATATAAGCGCACCAAAAAACACTCTTGAGGAATGACGGCCCTGCCGGCATTTCAAAAGAGTGTTTTTGCATCTTCCGGCTTACGGGTTATTCCGGAATGTTAAATACCGGGACCCGCCGCCCGTCTGTGTCTGTATACCCATATTTCTCCGCCAGACTCCCCACCTGCTGAGGTCTGCCTGTCAGCTGCATCACCTCAGGATCAGCAGCGAGCGCCACGGCAGCCCGGCCGATGTACGCCGTAGACTCACTGGCCTGCAGCTCCTCTACCTCCTGCCAGTGCTCTTCATCCGTCTTCATGCTCTCCAGCACCAGTTCTGTACGCATCCAGCCAGGTGATAAGGGAATCACAGCGATCCCATCCGCAGCCAGTTCAAGGGACAATCCGTAGGCCATGCGCACAAGCGCATTTTTGGACAGATCATAATAGAAGTTCCCTACATATTTATACTGGTCCCAAAAGGTGGTATGAATGATCAGCTTCCCGGTGCCAGTGCCTTCTCTGCGCATCAGCGGAATAGCATAGTAGTTAGTCATGAGCTGCGCCCTGACTCCGGCATTAAACATATGGTCCCAATGAGCGGCCGGGAGCTCCCAGAAGGGCTTGTTCTCAATCGGAAGATTATTGCCTCCCCAGACATTATTGACCAGAATATCAAGCTTGCCCTGCTCCCCGGCAATCTGCCGGATCACTGCTTCCGTCTCCGCGTCATTGGTGTGGTCACAGCGGATATACGCGCCTTCTCCGCCGAAGCTGTGAATCTCACCGAGTACACTGGCAAGTGTCCGTTCGCCCCCTTCCTGCATTGAACCGGCGTTTCTTCCCGTAAAATACACAAACGCACCTGCCCGGGCCAGCTCCAGGGCAATGCCTCTGCCCGCTCCCCTGCTCCCGCCTGTAACTAATGCAACTTTCCCTTGCAAATCTGTCATTATATCCGCTCCTCTCAGCTTTCATCAGATGATCATGAAGTTATCTAAAAGCTATCTTGCACCAACCGGCTCTCCTTATTAATATTAACTCTTATATATGACATCAACTGACATATATATATGATAAACTTAAAATATGTTCTGCTTAAGCGGAAACGGCTTTGCCGTTCTTGAATAATCGGGAAAAATTTCATTATAACCAGGAGGCCTTTATCCATGAGAGCAGACCGACTATTATCTATTCTGCTGCTGCTGCAAAGCCGCGGTAAAATAAGCTCCCGCGAGCTGGCACAAACGCTGGAGGTTTCCGAACGGACCATCTTCCGGGATATGGAGTCACTGAGCATCTCCGGCATTCCCGTGCTGGCAGAACGCGGCCGTGAGGGAGGCTGGAGGCTGGCCGAGGGTTACCGGACCTCCCTGACAGGTATGAACCCCAAAGAGATTGGTGCGCTGCTGCTGCCGGCAGACCCGGCAATTCTGCAGGCGCTTGGGATTCAGGAGGAGTTCTCTTCCGCTGTCCGTAAGCTGCAGGCCGCTGGTGCAAGACAGCCCGCTGCCGCCTTCAGCCTTCTTAATGAGCGTATTCATATTGATGGCGCGGGCTGGCATCCGTCAGGCGAAACCTATCCCAGTCTAACTGCATTACAGGAGGCTATATGGGAAGACCGTAAAGTGAAAATCTGTTACATGCGCGGGGAGGAGAGATCAGAGCGGCTGATTTCACCCTTTGGACTCGTAGCCAAACGTGGTGTCTGGTACACCGTGGCCGAAACAGGCGGTGAAATGCGGACCTACCGGGTATCCAGAATAAGTAGTGCTGAAGTCACGGATGAATATTTTAGCAGACCTCAGGATTTCAATCTGGCACATTACTGGGAAGCTTCTACCATGGCATTCAAATCTGCATTGCCCCGCTACCCTGCCAGGCTGCTGGTGAAGGACAATATAATGAAGGTTCTCCAACAAGAACGTTATGTTTCCGTACTATTCCAGGAGCCTTCACCTTCACCCGGCTGGCACTCCGTCGAAGCCGAATTTAATACGCCGGAGTCTGCCTGCCGGATCATCTTATCCCTAAGCCCGGGCATTAGAGTTACCGCTCCGGCGGAGCTTGCAGACAATGTTGCGGCCACTCTGCGGGAAGGGGCTGCATTATATGAAGACAATGTGTAAACGTACTCTTTTGGAGCAGCCCGGGAAGAAGTTTTATGTCAGTTCTTACAATAGACCGATTACGCTTTAATCCCCTATAATATTACAATGCACAATATTTATTTCTAGGGGGAACTATAGTCTATGGACTGGATGAACAAGCTGCCTTTAAAACAAAGAATCGTTGCCGGATGTTACCTGGTTGCCGCTTTATTCGCTGTCCCTGTGTTAATTACGCTCATTGCAATGGGAAAGGTGATTATCGGTATTATTCTGATTGCGGTATTGGCTGCACTGACCTACCCGCTTGCGCGCTTCATTGAGAGAACGCTTACATCTTCATTTGAGGATATCTCCAATGTGACGCATACAATCGCCAAAGGCGACTTCACCAGCCGTGCAGACGAGAACGGATCAATGGGCGACATCAGCCGCTCCTTCAACACTATGATCGATAAATTGAAGAAGATCCTAACCGACGCTTCGCAGCTTACCCGCCAGGTTATGGATGCCAGCCGGGGTATTGAGGACAAGAACCAGAACCTGAAGATTGTAATGGCACAGGTAGCCTCCTCTTCCAACGAACTTGCCCTGGGTGCGAATGAAATCTCGGTGGATATTGCCGATATGACGGAATCGATCAAAGATATCGAAACCAAAGTCTCCAATTATACAAACTCTACCAAGGAAATGAATAAACGCTCCGCACATACACTGGAGCTGGTTGAAAAGGGACGCCAGTCCGTGGACACTCAAGCCGAAGGCATGCGGAAGAATATCCAGGCTACACAAAAAGTAGCAGATACGATCGAAGCGCTCTCACAGAATGCCCGCGGCATTACCATGATCACCAAGACCATCACGGAAATTGCCGAACAAACCAATCTTTTGTCGCTTAACGCCTCAATTGAAGCTGCACGTGCAGGTGAGCACGGACGCGGTTTCGCAGTTGTAGCACAGGAGGTCCGCAAGCTTGCCGAAGAATCAACCGCCTCCACCAAGGAAGTGTTCGGGCTGGTACGCAGCATCGAGGCCGATATCAAGCAGGCTATCGATAACATCGCTATTAATGAAGAGGTTGTTCAGGTGCAGAACGAGATGATAACGGAGACAGCACATATTTTCGCGCAGATCGTACATAGCGTGCAATACATAACCGAGCAGATCTCCTCCTTCTCCGCAGAGAGTGATCTGATGCTGGAGAGTGCGCTCAAGATCTCCGGGGCGATCGAGAATATCTCGGCCATTACCCAGGAGACGGCAGCAGGTACCGAGGAGGTATCTGCGGCGATGAACGAACAAATTCATGCCCTGCAGTCCGTAGCGGAAGAGACCGAGAAGATGACACAATCTGTCTTCCAGCTGCAAAAAACAATCCATATTTTCAAATTCTAGCAGCAGCCCCAAGAGACCATTTCCGCAGAGCAGTATGCGGGAAGGGTCTCTTTTTGGCATGGAAAAAGCAGATTGTAATGTAATATTCACAAAGTGTTAAAATAGTGCATAACCCTAAAATAACACCTTTGCACTTCTTTACTGCTAATTCTTTATTACTAATAAACTAACATTATTTTAAATTTTAATCACCTATTTCTTAAGACCTATTTCTAGGTTTTCCCAGCCTATAATTCTAATACATCTGCATAGTTTCAGGAGGTTCCTACGACGTTATGAGGCTTATGGCTTATGCAGATTAAATTCTGCTCTTTTTCTGCATTTGCATTATAAGACTTTGGTCTTCCAGACGCATCCATTTTCAAAAGTTTGAATATCTAATATTTCATCTCCTATTACATCTGAATATTCGCCAAATTTCGCGTTTTGCTGCAAACGGCTTATTGACAAAAGGCGAGCGAGGAATATATTGTAAAGGAAAATTATCCTTCGCTGTATTGATAACAACATATGAGGCAAAATTCACCGAAAGGGAATGACGCAAAGCCATGGATCTACAGTCTCACTTATCCGGTGAGATCATGACAGCCAGGTTGCTGAAAAACTATGAACGTCCGGGAATCCGCGTTCAGTTATGGTGATTCGTGCAACAGGCCTGTGCTCCTATTTCGAGTACAGGTTTTCTATTGCTAGCATACAATCAAAAAACAACTTGTGGGGTGGATGTTCTGAAGACAGTTGCAGATTATATGGCGGAAGCATTACGCGATCTTGGGGTAACACATTCTTTTGGTATTATTGGCAAGTCCATTTGTCCTATAGCTCTCAAACTTGTTGACTATGGCATTGAGTTTATTCCCGGCCGGCATGAGTCCAGCTCCGGCTTCGCAGCAGGCGGCTATGCACTGAAAACAGGCAGTCTCGGGGTTGCCTTCGGCACCTCCGGTCCAGGCGGAACGAACCTGCTAACCGCAGCAGCACACGCCAAAGCCAACAATCTCCCGGTGCTCTTCATTACCGGTCATCAGTCTATTAAAGAGCTGGGGATTCCCCAGTGTCAGGATTCCACATCCTATCTCGCCGATTTGGCGGACATGTTCAGACCGGCCACTCTTTTCAGCAAGCTGGTAGAACGCGGCGACCATTTCAGTACGATTTTCAATCATGCCCTGTCTATCGCCCTTGGTGACAAGAAAGGACCTGTTCATTTATGTATTCCGTTTGATGTTCAGACCGAGCGCCTTGAAGAATGCCGGATTGTCCTTCCGCAGCGGGAAAGGCTCGTCAGCTACGCCAACTACGAACGGGTCATTTCAGCGATCAATGCTTCCAGCAGGCCTCTGATCATTGCCGGTAAAGGGGTTAACCGCTCCGGTGCGCACAAGGAACTGGTACAGTTGGCCGAGACCTTCAACATACCGGTAGTAACCTCCCCCGGCGGTAAAGGAGCCATTGCTGCGGATCACCCGCTCTATCACGGTCCTGTGGGCGTTGGCGGATGTACGCATGGGGATGAGATGTTGAACAACAGTGATCTGTTTATCGTGCTTGGTTCGCGTCTGAGCGATATGACCATATGCAATCTTAAGAGGGAGAATCATCCGGATCAGCTGATCCAGTTTGATGTCGAACCAACCTTTGTCGGTAAAATACTGACTTCCGATACCATCTCCGTCGGCGGCGATTTACGTGACAACCTGGAGCTGTACCTCGGCAAGATTGATCCGTCCACCATAACCAGACGTGAAATAGAGATCTCCAATCACTATACTGAAGAGCTGCCTGTGCTGTCCAAGCTCTCGCTGGCTTCGGTAATGAGCACGATGAGCGATTTGATTCCATATAACAGCAGCGTGTTTGTTGATGACGGCAGCCACGGCTTCAATGCGGTCAAATGGTTCAACGTGAAGAAACCGGGGAGCTTTGTATTTGATGCCTATTTCGCCTGCATGGGGAATTCAATCGGCATGGCCATCGGTGCCAAGGCGGCTGCGCCGGAAGAGACGGTCTTCTGCATTACCGGTGACGGCTGTTTCATGATGCTCGGAACTGAAATTAACACAGCAGTTTGCAAGAATATCCCGGTTATTTTCATCGTTGTGAACAATATGCAGCTGGATATGGCCCTTAAAGGAATGGAAAAAACAACCGGACGTATCGATGGAACCATCTTTGAAGTCCCTATGGATGCAGTGAAGTTTGCTGAGTCCCTGGGAGCCACCGGCTTCCGCGCAGAGACGCAAGAGGAGTTTGCCTTTGCAATCAGCCAAGCAGTTGAACTTAACCGCGTAGCCGTTATTGAGCTGTTGACCGACCGTGACGAAATGCCTCCTACGGCCCACCGTACACTGGATCTCAACTAGGCTGTATCTTACAGATTCTCTAACTTACTATCAGGAGGCAAACAAGTGAATATGAACGTAGACAGCGGACTGGACCATTTCACCAATCTTTCCGGGGACTATGGTGCCAAAGCCCTAGCTCCTATTAAAGAGCATTTTCCCGAATTAGCCGAGTATATCATGGGCAATGCATACGGTGATATTTTTCAGCGGACGACCATCGGTTCAGACTGGAAAGAAATTGCTGTCATCTCTTCTTTGATCACCATGGGACAATTTGAACAGTTGGGTGTTCACTATGTTATGGCTCTCCGCGTGGGGATGACCGTTGATCAAATCAAAGGTATCCTGCTTCATCTGACACCTTGTATCGGCGCACCCAGAGTGATCTCGGCATTCAATGTTCTGCTGGAGACGCTGGAAGATATTCGTTAATTAACAACATAATATTACATCATTCGACTTTTGTGTTGCGTATTCAAGAAAGTTCTGGTTATAATGAAGGCAAAATATCCCAAAACCAAGTTCATGTTGTCGAATTTAGTCGCAGGAACGTAGTTTTTCGGGATATCAACATGATGAATTATCAGATCACTCTGAATAGTCATGCAATTAAAATTACGGGAGAGATGAACATGGGACAATTTATTTTGAAGACGGACACTGCGAAGAAACTAATTAACATCGAGCTGGAAGGAACCTTCTCGAACGAGGACGGTCTTAAATCGATACAAGCCTATCAGCAGACCATCAATCCGATCAACCCGTCCGAATATGCACTGGATATCGATTGCCGCAAGCTGAATGTAACCGCTCCTGATGTTGTGCCGTTGCTCGAAGGCTGCTTCATTATGTTCAAGGCAGACGGCTTCCAAAAAGTGAGCCTTACCCTTGAGAATAACCCTATTCTCAAAATGCAGCTGGCGCGTCTGGGCCGCAAAGCTGGACTCGAAAACCTGGAAATCACGTCTACGGTACAAGCTTAGGTTAACTTATTTTTAAACCATTGTTAGCGGTTTGAAACGCAAGATTCGCTCACGAAACTAAGTGTATGCTTACGGGCTACAAAACTTTTAGGAGGTTTACTATGGCAGGGATTCGCATTAAGGACATTGATATCTATCATCCAAGCAAAAGCATCGGCAATGACTTCTTCATTCAGCACTTCGATGAGAAGGGAATTGATATCCGTGGCCTGCTGGCTGCTCTTGGCCGTGAAAACCGCTACAGTATCGACAGCAAGGATGAGAACTCCCTGACGATGGCTTTTGAAGCCGCAAGCAATGTACTGGACAAGACCGGCCTGACCGGCGCAGACATTGACCTGATCGCTTATGCAAGCCAGACTCCTGAATATATTTTCCCAACGAACTCATTGATGATTCACCGCCTGATTAATGGTGCATCGCATACGATCTGTATCGACAGTAATGCCAACTGTGCAGGAATGACCGCTTCGGTTGAACAGGTCAGCCGTCAAATGATGGCGAACCCGAGAATCCGCCGTGCACTTGTCATCGGTTCTGACTACGTTGCCCCGCATGCGGACAAGAATGACCCGGTATATTACGCCAACTTCGGCGATGCAGCTGCCGCGCTCATTCTGGAGCGTGACGAGAATTCGGTAGGCTTCATTGATTCGATCTATCAGACCGATACCTGCGTCTACGGCAACTCGCTGTTCCCGGCGGAAGGTTTAGCCAATCTCGGACGTACGGGTGTGGCTGCTGGAGAATTCAATGTGAAGTTCATCCCGTTCGATGATTCCATCTGTGTGGATGCTGCTTCAGAATCAATTAACACCCTGCTCAGCAATAACGGAATCGCACCTGAATCCATCAAGGCCGCCTGCTTCTCCCAATTGTCACTTCCGAACATCAAGGCCGTTTCCGGCAAAACCGGAATTGACGCTGATGCAGCTGTCTACATCGGGGATGAATTCGGCTACACCTCCACCAGCAGCCCGTTTATCGCCCTGCACAAAGCAGTGACTACCGGACAGCTTGAACGCGGAGACAAGGTCCTGTTCTGGACAGTAGGCGCCGGATGGCAGAATGTCGCTTTTGTAATGGAGTATTAATCTTAGCTGTTGAACTTATAGTTTCTAGTTGAAATCCAAACAGCCCGCAGCAGAATTCCTGCCAGCGGGCTGTTTCTTTATGTATACATCTGGGCCCGACTCTCCCCAGGCAGAACCTGCAGCGTTCATCCTGCCTGAGGTGAACTTACCCGATTCATCCGGTAAGCGCAGTCTGCCATATCAGCAGCTGTTCTTGTTACCTCTGCCCTTCATGCTTCTCCCAGCCCATAGTCCGGGACACCGCGTCCTGCCAGGCATTGTAACGGCGTTCACGCTCTTCCGTCTCCATCTGCGGTGAGAATACCTTCTCGGCCTTATTGAAGCTCTCCAGCTGCTCCCGGGTCCATATGCCGGAGGTGAGTCCTGCCAGCAGCGCAGCGCCGAGCGCTGTGGTCTCCGCATACGTTGTACGGGTTACGTCGCTCCCAAGAATGTCCGCCTGGAACTGCATCAGCAGATTATTGCGCACGGCGCCTCCATCCACTCTCAGGCCGCTGAGCGGCATGCCAGCGTCTTTTTCCATCGCCCCGATGACATCGCGGGATTGAAAGGCCAGCGACTCCAGCGTTGCGCGGACCAGATGTGCGGCAGTCGTTCCCCGGGTCAGTCCAAACACGGCGCCCCTGGCATACATATCCCAGTAAGGTGCACCAAGGCCGGTAAAGGCCGGCACGACCACAACCCCCTCACTGTCCTCCACCTCACTCGCCTTCTCTTCCGAGTCGGCCGGAGCTACAATCAGCCCAAGTCCCTCCTGCAGCCATTGTACCGCTGCTCCAGCCACAAACACACTGCCCTCAAGGGCATAATAGAGTTCGTCTCCCATGCCCCAAGCTACCGTGGTTAACAGGCCATGACTCGAAGTCACTGCCTCAGTGCCTGTGTTCATCAGAATGAAACAGCCGGTGCCGTAGGTGTTCTTGGCGCTGCCTGCCTCCAGGCAGGTATGACCGAACAATGCCGCCTGCTGGTCCCCAAGCACAGAACGGATGGGGATATCTGCACCGAACCACTGCTTGTCTGCAGCCCCGAAGTCCCCGCCTGACATCCTTACTTCAGGCAGAATAGAGGGCGGAATGCGCAGCGCCTCAATCAGGCCGTCATCCCATTTGCGCTCATGCAGATTGTAGAGCATGGTACGTGAAGCATTGGTAACATCCGTAGCATGCACAGCGCCTCCTGTAAGCTTCCAGATCAGCCAGCTGTCAATGGTTCCGGCCAGCAGCTCCCCCCGGTCCGCCCGCTCTCTGGCCCCCGGCACATGGTCCAGAATCCAGGCCAGCTTCGTTGCCGAGAAATACGCATCGATGACAAGACCCGTCTTCTCAGCGATCTCTCCGGCCATTCCCTGCGCCTTAAGCGCCTCACACTGCTCTGCAGTCCGGCGGTCCTGCCAGACGATCGCTGGATAGACCGGCGTTCCAGTAGCCTTGTCCCAGATCAGTGCAGTCTCACGCTGATTGGTAATGCCGATGGCCGTAATGCTATCAGCAGGGGCGGAGCTTGCCGCGATAGCGTCTCTGGCCGCGGCAAGCTGACTCTCCCAGATTTGCTCCGGATCATGCTCTACCCAGCCCGGCCGGGGAAAGGATTGTCTAATCTCATATTGCCCTTGCGCGATCATTCCCGCCTCCTCATCAAAGAGGATCGCGCGTGAACTGGTGGTACCTTGGTCCAAGGATAAGATCATTATACACAGCCTCCTGCAAGCCTCAGCTTCTATGATATGTTCCACGTTGAACAAGATTAATGTGGTGGTTTCAACAAAAAGCACCTCTGCTGTCAGAGGCGCTGTCATGCATTGTCCGGATTTACTGTTTTTCGACAGGAAGCCGCAGGGTAAAAGCGGTGCCTTCTCCAAGCTTGCTGGAGGCGTGGATACTCCCATGATGCGACTCGACGATGTTCTTCACAATCGCTAGTCCCAGACCGGTTCCTCCCGATTCTCCCCTTACGCGTGCTTTGTCGGCTTTGTAAAAGCGCTCGAAGATATACGGCAGATCCTCAGGCGTAATGCCTACCCCTTGGTCCCGGATCTCAATCTCCAGAACCCTCCGGCCTTCCAGCGCGGTGGAATCCGCCCGAATGGATATCCGTTTATCGGCCGGAGTGTGGCGGAAGGCATTGTCGAGCAGATTGGTGAGCACCTGCTCCAGCTTGTCTTCATCGGCAGCCTTAAGGAGCAATTCGGTATCCGGTTTCTTCAGCTCAAGAATGATATCCCGCTCCTTGGCTCTGACCGAGAACTTGCGGTACACCCGTTCCAGCAGTTCTCCAGCATCCACTTGCGCCTTCAGCATATCCGTATGCCCCGCTTCCATGCGGGCCAGATCGAGCAGATCCTTCACCAGCCGGCCCATACGGAGCGATTCATCGTGGATTACCTGGACCAGCTCGCTGCTCTCCTCCGGGGAGGAGGCCATTCCATCCAGCAGCGCCTCGCTGTAGCCTTGCATCATCGAGAGTGGTGTACGGATCTCATGCGAGACATTGGCGACGAAATCGCGGCGCATTTTCTCCAGCCGCACTTCCTCCGTCACATCGCGCAGCACCGCCACCGCACCGCGGAGATTATCCTCGGAGTATAAGGGTGCCATATGCACAGACCATACACCCTGCCGGACATGGATATTGGAGCGTTGATCGCCTCCTACGCTGAGCGTACTGAAGAACAGCGGCCGCAGCGGCGGAGGCACATCACGGGCAGGTCCAGCCTGCGGATACAGCCCGCCATCCTCTTCCTGATCCCAGGTAAGGTCACTCCAGGTTTCCAGCAGCGTCTGACCATGCGGATTGGTGAGGATAATCTGCCCCTCAATATCGAAGGTGATCACGGCATCGCTCATACTGCGCAGGACGCTGGACAAATGCCCTTTCTCATTATTCAGACTGCGTATATTCTCTTCCAGCTCTTCTGCCATGTGATTGAAGGATGTCGCCAACTGGCCGATCTCATCGCTGGTAACCAGCGTCAGTCTCGTCCCGTATTCGCCGCGGCGGATATCATTGGCCGCCTCAATCACCTGCTGCATCGGCTGGGTAATCTTCGTAAACAGGAATAAGGCAAAGAATGTCGTTAAGGAAAACCCGATCATACAGGTATACATAAATAAACGCTTGATCGCCCCGGAATTGGCGAAATTACTGTCGATATAGGGTAACAGAAACAGCCCCAGCGTAATGAGCACGACAGCAACCAGACAGATGATCGTGATCCACAGCTTACCGACAAGACTTCTCCAGAAGTTCACTTATTTAGGCACCTCAAGCTTATAGCCGACTCCCCATACGGTAGTGATCATAGCCGCCGATTCCGGGGACACCTTATTCAGTTTCTCGCGAAGACGCTTGACATGGGTATCCACGGTACGCAGATCTCCGAAGAACTCGTAATTCCACACATCCTTGAGCAGTTCCTCACGAGAGAACACCTTATCCGGTGAGATCGCCAAATAATGCAGCAGCTCATATTCCTTAGGGGTCAGACTTACCTCCTGGCCGCCGGCGGTTACGCGGTGTGCATCATGCTCAATAATAAGAAACGGAAACACGATATTGTTGCTTGAATTGCTCTCTTTGGACAAAAAAGCAGTTGCGGAAGAACGGCGCATTATCGCCTTCACCCGGTAAATCACTTCACGCGGGCTAAACGGCTTAACGACATAGTCATCTGCGCCCATTTCAAACCCTTGAACCCGGTTAATCTCTTCACCCTTGGCAGTAAGCATCAGGACCGGTGTAGATTTGACTCCTCTGAGTCTGGTCAGCACTTCAATCCCGTCGATGCCCGGCAGCATAACATCCAGCAATATCAGACCGTAGTCATTGGCTGTAGCTTTGCGCAGAGCAATTTCCCCATCTTCTGCCTCGTCAATTTCATAACCTTCTTTTTCAAGATACATTTTGAGCAGGCGGCGGATGCGTTCTTCGTCATCCACCACCAGAATTCTATTCAAGTGCTCTGCCATTTACACAACAACCCCTTCATCAAATACAGTAGAACGTTACCCTAAAATCTTGTGCGTGCCAGAGAATATAGTCTACTCAGTCTGTCCCCGCATAAGAGTGAAGTCCGGCGATCACAAGATTAACGCCAACCAGGGTAAACATTACGATCAGAAAGCCGAGTACAGCGAGCCAAGCGGACTTGCGTCCCTGCCATCCGCGGGCCAGCCGCAAATGGAGATAAGCACTGTAGAACAACCAGGTGACGAGTGCCCACACTTCCTTAGGGTCCCATCCCCAGAACCTGCCCCAGGCCACTTGAGCCCATATCATTGCAAAAATCAAAGCCCCCAGTGTAAAGATCGGGAAACCGATGGCGATCGCCCTGTACGTTATTTCATCAAGGTCATTCTCATCAATTCCGTCGAGTACCGGATGAATCGCCTTACCCAGCGGTTTGCGGACAGCCAGGCGGAGAATTCCATATAGAATCAGCCCGGACAGCAGTGACCAGATAACGGTATTGAACTTGCGCCCGGCATTGACACCATTCATCCAGGATGGAGCTTCGAAGAGCGGTTCTTTTATGCCAAGAAACGACTGGAAGCTCTCAATTTCGCTATGGTAAGGTGCCACAATCGGCGGCATTTTATAACTCACTTTCTCTATTGTACTATCTCCCTGCCCGGGGCTGTCAATCGTAACGTTAGTGCGGACAAAAACAGATTCATAGCCGGCACCGCGGAAGGCAAATACAGATCCAAGAAAACCAATTATAACAATGATTGAGAACAGAGTAAATTCGACAAGTCTCTGCTGCTTGCGGTCACTGCGTTCCTTGCTGCTGAAATCGACCGTCCGCAGGAGATACATCAGCCCGGCGGCAAAGCCTACAGCGAAGAACGATTCCCCCAGTGCTGCCAGCGTAACATGAATGTTCAGGTAGATGGATTTCAGCGAGGGGATCAGCGGCTGTACTTCCTGCGGAAATACCGCTGCATACGCCATCACAATAATCGAGATCGGAACCGCGAAGACACCGAGAATAATTTTGCGGTAAATCGCGAAGATCACCGTAAATGCAACCATTACCATCATCGATAAAAAAGTCATGAACTCATACATGTTACTTACCGGAATATGACCCGATCCCATCCAGCGTGTAATGAAGTATGCCAGATGGCACAGCAGCCCGAGCGAGGAGGCGATAAAAGCAATTCTCCCCCAGCGTGCGGTATGCTCCTCCGGCTTCCTGCCGGACCATCTGCGCCCCATAATGGCGATGGTGAACAACATGAATGCTCCGCTGTATAAAAAGAATGCGGCAATAAAGACGTCACTGCTGAAATCGAGCAAGCTCATGCCAGGCCTCCTCCGTTGTCCAATGATTTTTCATCGACTGTCATGTCTATCTTCTGGAGAATAGAAACGATCTCACGGCGGAAGCCGAACCAGTTCTTGTTCGTATGGCCTCCCAGCACCAGTTCCCCGCCGTCGACGGTCAACCAGATGCGTCTATGCTGCCAGTAGAAGCCGAGGATCAGCCCCAGCATGATAATACCCGCACCAACCCAGACAAATGGCATTGCCCGGTCGACCCGCACATTGAGATAGGTGGTGGATTCTGAGAAGTCAACGTCACTCATGCTGCCGACCTCAAGCTCCAGAAACCGCCCGCTGCCGCCAAGCTTGTCGTTGATGGCTGACTGCTGGAATTGCTCCTTGTCAATCTGCTTCGGAAAATAGAAATACTGCTGCCCCCCGGCCGGAAGCTCCGGCCCTTTAATAAGGAAGAGGAATGCAGGGGCATTCGGATACGGTGATTTGGACACCGGCTGGCCTTCATCGCTCAATCCGAAATCCATATATTTCTCTTTCAGCTCCAGCGTATACGGACCTGCCTGGAAGCTGCGCTGCGGATTCTTCATATCCAGTTCAAACTTGCCGTAAATCTCGCCTGTGGAAGAATTCGTCAGCCCGGGCTGCACAGAACGCAGCACAGGGGTCAGGTCATAATCAAACTGATACGCTTTCAATCCTTGGTAGCTGAGCGGTGAATTCACCTGAATGTCATGCCGGGCCACTTCCGTAAGCTGCGGCTCCTTAGACGGGTCCGTGCAATCGGCAGTACATTCATAGAGAACCGCCCGGGTCTCGTAGAGCTTGGGAAGCACCTTGATTCCGCGGAACTCCTCAGGCATCTCTTCTTCCGTGTAGAATTCTACGGTGAACTTCTCATTCTTAAGATAGAGGCTGGTGTCCGGTATTTTGACGGTCTCCCCTTGCGGAAAAGCTAGATGCTGGTCCATATTCAGCCCCGGAAGTCCTCTCGCCAGCACGGCGAGCAAAAAAATAATCAGGCCGATATGTATTACATAAGGTCCCCAGCGGCTGAAACGGTGTTTCTCGGCCAATAAAGCGCCGCCCTCCGTCCGGACGCGGTAACCTTTCTTCCTGAGCGGCTGGACGATGCGCGCCACCCACACCTCCGGCTCCTCTTCCACTTGCGTGACGAGCGTCAGCTTCTGACGGGTCAGAAACTGGCGGTGCTTGCGGATCTTTTGCCGGGTTAATGCCTTGTACAGCGGAAGCACACGGTCCAGGCTGCAGATGACCAGAGAAGCTCCGATCATTACGAGCAGCGTCACAAACCACCAGGATTCATAGGTATGCGAAAGGCCGAGTCTATAATATATATTCCCGGCTGTTCCGTACGTTTCTTGATAATATGTTGAAGCGTCAATATTCAGAAAAGTGCTCTCTTGCGGAAAAATGGTACCCAGCATAGCGCCCAGCAGTGTCAGCACAATCAGATAGATGGCGATTTTGACCGAGGAAAAAAAGTTCCATACCCTGTCGATCACTCCGGGACCTACACGCTGTGAACGGCGGGCTACCCCATCGTAACGCATCTCCAGATTCTCGGAAGAGTTCCATTCCTTCTCATCCAGCGGCTTGCCGCAGGCTTCGCAGAGAACAGTGCCCACAGGATTCTGGTGACCGCATTCACACTTGGTATTGCTGATTAGCGGCATGTGCTCCTTCATTCTCCCACCAGCTTCCCGATTTGCTCGTCAAGCGAGCTCAAATCCAGCTGGCCGATATGAATGCTGTCTACCTTGCCCTTCGTATTAATGAAGAAGGTGGTAGGCAGCGGGGAAACCCCGTAACTGCGGACGGCATCACGCCCCGTATCCATCACAACCGGGAAATCAATATCCACGAGCTTCACGAAATTGTCCACTGTCATCTGATCCTCGCCTACATTAACGCCTACGACCACTACGCCCTGGTCTTTCCACTTCTCCCACTGTGCCTGCAGGGCAGGCATCTCCTTCACACAAGGGGCGCACCAGGAGCCCCAGAAGTTAAGCACAACCGACTTCCCTTTGTACTCCTCCAGCGTATGGGTCACGCCGTCCAGCCCAAGCAGTTCAAAGTCCGGCGCTCTCCCGCCTTCCGTGGGTTTGCCATCCCCTCCGAACACGGAGGAACCGATTGCATAACCCCCGAGCAGAAGGATTAGAAATAGTATCACGATTTGTATTGGCTTTCTGGCTTTGCCCATACGAGGGTGCCCCCTTCTGTGACGCAACTCATTACTTTAGTTGTTAGGTGTGAACATCCTATGAACATTATAACGAATATTGTCACAGTTTTAGGAGGGGGAATTGTGAACTTTATGTGTCTTTGCGTGTCGTATTCTCTCTTAGCGCCCCGGCCTTGGCTATTTGCTGCAGATGATTGATTTCATCCTTGGTCAAATGACGGTAGGAACCGCGTTTGAGATTCTGGAGCAGAATATCTCCGAACGAAATCCGTTTCAGGCGGATCACCGGATGGGCAATTGCCTCAAACATCCGCCGTACCTGACGGTTGCGGCCTTCATGAATGGTAATGCTGATGACCGTTTCTTTATTCGCTTCATCAACGTCCTTGTATTCAACCTCCGCCGGAGCCGTCATGCCGTCTTCCAGCTTAATTCCGGCCTTCAGCTTGTCCAGTGCCGTGCCGTGCGGCACACCCTTGACCGTCGCCAGATACGTCTTCGGCACGTGATGCTTCGGATGCGTGAGCAGATTGGCAAACTCACCGTCATTCGTCAGCAGCAGCAGCCCCTCCGTATCATAATCCAGACGGCCTACAGGGTATACGCGCTCTGTAATGCCTTTCAGGTAGTCGGTTACCACCTTGCGGCCCTTGTCATCGGATGCGCTTGTAATTACGCCCTTGGGCTTGTTGAACATGATGTAGATTTTGTTCTCGCCCCGGATCAGTCTACCGGAGACCTTAATAATATCTGTTGCGGGGTCCACCTTCGTGCCAAGCGTAGTTACGAGTTCCCCGTTGACTTCCACTTTACCGGCCAAAATCATTTCTTCACATTTGCGTCTGGACGCAACACCTGCTTGCGCCAAAATTTTCTGTAATCTTTCCATTTTCGACTACTCACCTCAGGTTAATGATAACCATCAGAGGGATAAATCACAAGATCATTCCATGGAAAAAATGCTCCCGGACAAGTTTTGCTATGCGGTTCAACGAGTAATGGCGCAATTTGATAGCGCCCTGCCAGCTCCAAAATGAGTTTACCTGCCGCAAATAGCTGCTGCTGGCGTTCCGGTAAGCCGGGAAGCTCATCCGCTTCACCGTAGTTGCCCTCCAGGCAGATATGAATATGTTCGGGATCTGTCAGCAGGGGCGCAGCGTAGATCCCCCCTTCCAGCCCGACCCAGAAGTCAAACCCCTTGCCGTTAATGGACGGACAGCGGGAATGATGAAGAATAAAGCCTTTGTATTCCATCCCTTGCCCTCCTCCCTCCGTATTGCTGAAATAGCATATGAAGTGGGGAGGTGCGGGGTGATGAACGGTTATTAAAATCTTTGGGGCTCGTGGCGTGGTGCGCTGGAGCAGACGCAGGACGCGAGGGCAGTGCGTGATGAAAGCGAGGGCAGCGCGGGGAATGCGAGGGCAGACGCGGGACGCGAGGGCAACAGCGGGCGAGGGCTAATCGTAACTCCGGGGAATGTTTGGACTTCCGGCCGCTGTTAAAGTTGGATTTCCTTGATTCTACTGCCATACAGCAGTTGAAATCCAGCTTTAAAGGCGGTCGCTGACGCTCCTCCAGTTCCAAACTTCCTCTCGGTTACTCCGCCAGCGCCAAGCCACCCCTGAACAGATTAATACAAACAGTCCTCACCCCTTGGTGGTGGGTGAGGACTGTAGTGGAAAGCGGTGGCTGCAGTACCCGTACAATTATCTCGCAGTCTAAATCCTGCACGAAATACAACATTTTCTTCGAGATATCGGCCTTAATCGAAGATTGTTGTATAAAAGGCATCATTTCCCCTCCTTTTAGGAGAAAAACGAAAAAATTCTTGTACTACATACAACAATCCTCCCGCACAGCGGCTTTTCACCGGATGCGAGTTGTAATCCATACAACATTTTACATGTATCCGGTGGTCAGCGGTGGTTCGGGTGCTAATTGGAATAGTCTTACGTTGCAGGCAAGGATCAGGACGCAGCGGTCCAAATTCCACGCTGTCTCAAAAATATCTGTCCCGAAATGGAGCAGATACAGTAAAAGGGGTATGTAACAGGCCAATAGAAAAATAATAAGTTCCACTTTGCTACATGCTCCCTTTAACTTATCAATGTACAGCAGTGCCCATTCACTAAAATATCCTATCGTCCGGCTCTTCCAGCGGAACAGCTCGGTCTAATAAAAGTGCCGCACCGACAACAATCAGATTCATGAATGAAATGAATCTGCTGTTTAAGCCAAGTCCGAAATCATCCAGACCATTACCGGGAATGTTAGCTGCGTAATTAAACATAATCAGATCATATATGTATAAGCATCCCATGAAGGCAGCCAGAATCTTCCTTCGGGCAAAAAGCGCTAAGAGTCCTGAGAACACGATGACCCCAAGCACTGCATTGAATTGCAGGATACCACTTCCCGCACGGTCCCGGCTTACATTCAGCACCAGGAAGTCAGTCAGCAGAAGCAGGATAAATCCTCCCCATAAAAGCAACAGCTTGCGGACAAGATCTTTCCGGCCCTGCCCCCACTCTTCGCGGAAAACATCAGCCGCATGCCGGATCAAATGAATAAAAACAAATGCATAAAGAAACAGTAAAATAACAATCATTTCTCCCACTGGCGTTACTCCTTCTGGAAGTTCAATGCTACAGCAGAAACTATCCATTGAAATCCTTGCCAGTGAACAATTCTTTCCAGAACTGCAATACTCCTTCTTGTTCCGCAAAAAACCTTATCCGAACACCAGCAGACAAACCGCAATAGCTGCGATAAAGCCGACGACATCTGAGAACAGGCCCACCTTAAGGGCATAACGGCCGTTGCGGATTCCCACAGCGCCGAAATAAACAGTCAACACATATAAGGTTGTATCCGTGCTGCCCTGTATAGTAGAAGCAATCATGCCTATCAGTGAGTCCGGGCCGTGGACCCGGATCAGATCTGCGGTATAGGCAAGTGATCCAGTGCCCGTCAGAGGGCGCAGGAGACCGAGCGGGAGCACTTCAGCAGGAATCCCAAGCCTGTGCACAAGAGGGCTTACAAAGCCCATCAGGAAGTCCAGCGCACCCGAAGCGCGGAAGACACTGATCGCCACCAGCATACCGACCAGATGGGGGATAATCGCAATAGCTGTGCCGAATCCGTCTTTCGCACCTTCCACGAAAGATTCGTAGACCGGAACCTTGCGGGAGAAAGCATACAGCGGAATAAAGGTGACCATTACCGGAATTGCCCAGGCGGATATTAGACTGATTAACTGGAACACGGAAGGCTCACCCTTTCACTGAAGAATGCGGGAGCGTAGCACTCCCTTTCGCTGCAGCGGTGCCGGACCTTATCGCAGGCGGCGGTCCGGGCGGCCTGCGCAGCAGTGTCAGGCGGCGGCACAGCCTGTCCGCGGCAATGGCGGCAAGAGTAGCCACCGCCGTCGCCGCCAGCGTGGTGCCGACGATTGCCGCCGGGTCAGCCGATCCGTAATTCAGCCGGATCGCAATCAGGGTTGCCGGAATCAGCGTGATACTGGCAGTGTTCAGAGCAAGCAGGGTACACATGGCGGGCGTTGCTGTTTCCTTATCCGGGTTGAGTGTCTGCAGCTCCTGCATTGCCTTAATGCCCATGGGTGTAGCGGCATTTCCAAGTCCCAGCAGGTTGGCGCTCATATTGGAGAGGATATAGCCGATCGCAGGATGGCCTTTGGGCACATCCGGAAAAAGAAACGATACTACCGGTCCCAATACTCTGGAGATTTTCTTCAGCAGGTCTGCATCCTCCGCAATCCGCATAATCCCCAGCCAGAACACCAGCACACTGATCAGCCCGAAGCTTACGGTGACCCCGCTTTTGGCACCGTCAAACACGGCAGCTGTGAATTCGTTCATCCGTCCGTTTACCGCCGCAAATACAAACCCGATCAGGATCATCCCCAGCCAGATACCATTTAACATGCTTATCCCCTCCTCCAGCTCTATTTCTTCTTACCTGCTCTAGTTCTCTGCATAGCCCACTTTGAAATGCTGATTAAAGTATATCTGTACAGATGCTACTGTCTGAGTATGACTTCTTACTTAACGATATATTTTGCGGATGAAATAGTGGGATTTATGTTACTTATTCTCCGGATTTCAGCTGCTTTATGGATTTTAGAGGGTTTTTTGCTGCTTATTCTGCCCATACCCTAGTGATCCGCCAATTTGAATGAAATTAGGTGTTGTTTATCCAACTACGTCTTCTAGTATTCAGCTTTCCGCATTAACAGATGCCTTTTCTCCAATTAATCCCCTCACGGCATGAGCAAGATACAATAAGACGGTCTTACTACGTAGCTAGGTGAATGCCAAGTGAGCGCTAGTTGAGTTCTATTTGACTGCAAGTTGAATGCTGTATGAGCGCCAATTGAGCATTAGTTTAGCGTCAGCTTTAAAGTAGTGAAACCTATTGGTAAAATCGCTTGCGGAGGGTTTGCAGTGACCATACTACGGTATATGCTGGAGGCTTAATTGCACTTTGTACAACTAAAACGTCTGATTCTCAACCCATTAACCGTTTAGTTGTATTTCGTGCAATTAAACTGCCAGGTGTAGATGATTTCCAGCGATTCGGGCAAATTTAGTTGTACAGAATACAGTTAAAAGTTGTAAGCCTACCTTTTCGCTGTTTTTAATTGCACATGATACAACTATCTCAGATCTTCACCGCTCTGGAACAAAGCACGCAGCGCACTGCCGAATGCCTGCAGCCAGTTGTCCGCCGGATAAGCCGTACCTCCTGCAGGACTGTATTTCTTCTGATAGGGTGATGTTTCCGGCGGCAGCTGGCTTGGCGTATACACCGGAACCCGGCCGATTTCCTTGCCGCCCAGCTGCATTATAATTACACCCTTCAGCCCGAAGCTGCTGGTGTTGGTGCTGGTCTTAGTGCCGGCACTGGCACGCGCCTCTGTTCCTGCGGTACTCTTCTCTTCGCTTAATACCAGCTTGGTAACAAGCCTTGCCTCTTCCCCTTGTCCGAGCGGATAGGCGAAATCCTTGCCGGTCACCAGGGGGTAGCCGCTGACGGTTTCTCCGCGTTCCACTAATGTTTTGAGCGGATAGTGGTTGAAGCCGAAATCCAGCAGCGCCGAATGGTCATTCCAGTCATTGCCGTCATTCAGCGTAACAGCGACAAGCTGCTGGCCGTTTCGGGTAGCGGAGCTGACCAGGCAGCGGAGCGCTTTTTTGGTATAACCCGTCTTCACACCGTCCGCCCCTTCGTAGAGGCGCAGCATTTTATTTTTATTGCTCCACTTGTAATCCCATTTCTCATACGGATTGTCCGCCGTCTTCTCTTTGGTAGCTACAATCTCCTTGAACACAGGGTTATGCATCGCGTAAGCAGTCAATACAGCCAGATCATTTGCGCTGGAGTAGTGCCCTTCGGCATCGAGCCCGTGCGGATTGGCAAAATGCGTATGGGTTAAGTTAAGCGCCTCCGCCTTGGCATTCATCAGATAGACGAAGCCCTGCTCTGAGCCTCCGACATGCTCGGCAATCGCGGTGGCCGCATCATTACCCGAACGCAGCATTAATCCGTACAGCATATCCTCCAGCGTCATTTCTTCGCCCTGCTTCAGATACAGCGAAGAACCTTCCTTGGCAAAAGCATTTTTGCCGACCTTGACCTTTGAGGTCAAGTCACCGTTCTCTATCGCTACAAGTGCTGTCATTATTTTGGTCAAGCTGGCAATCAGCATCGGCTCATCCCCGCGGCTGCTGTATAGAAGTCTTCCCGACTCCACATCAATCAGCGCCGCCGCTCTGGCATGAGTGGATATGGAACTATTCTCAGCCCGGATAGAAGACAGCGGC
Organism: Paenibacillus sp. FSL R10-2771; assembly: GCF_038000205.1. Lineage (NCBI taxonomy): Bacteria > Bacillati > Bacillota > Bacilli > Caryophanales > Paenibacillaceae > Paenibacillus > Paenibacillus sp. FSL R10-2771. The sequence continues at coordinate 2,161,105 of NZ_JBBOBM010000001.1, read as the reverse complement.
ACCAGTGCAAGCAGCAGTAAACACAATATTAAGGAAATCAACGATTTTCGGGTTAATGTCTTCATGTTCATCCTCCGGCTTCTTATCAGGTCTAGGGCAGCGGTTCTTCCGTCTTGCCTGGTTGTACAAGTGTATGCGGTACGGGGGACTGGTATGTCCCATCCGCTTCTGTCCGTCAAAAAAGGGATATCACCTTTGAAAGGCGATACCCCTGCTTATTCTTATCCTGCCGCCTTCTGCCGGTGTGTTAATGTGCTGATGTATGCGTAGCCGGCTCGGTTTTCACTACGGTTTTGGTCACCGTAGCACCTGCTGCGTCTGCTCCCACCGGAATACCGTTCGGCTGGAACATATTCTGGATTTTATCGATCAGGTTAGGTGTGGCATCAATAATTTTCTCGAACAGATGGGTTTGATTGTCAAGCGGCACAATATGTACCCCATCCCTGCCCACTACCAGAAAAGCGATTGGCCGTATGGATACACCGCCCCCGCTACCGCCCCCGAAGGGAAGCATTTTGACTCCGGTTCCGCTGCCGTTCACGCCCGGAGCATCGTCTTCCACCCGGAAGTCACTGCCGCCTGCGGCAAAACCGAACGCGACCTTACTGATCGGCAGAATGATACTGCCATCTGGTGTTTCTACTGGATCTCCGACAATGGTATTTACATCCACCATGCCTTTGATATTTTCCATAGCCGTCTGCATGAGACCTTGAATAGGATGATCTGACATTGTTTTTCTCCTCCTCGTGTGTATATAAGTGTACCTGCAGTCTTATCTTGCCCACTATGGAAGGGAGTATGTAGTCTTTTTATCACTGGCCCCGGCTAAGCAGTTTCTTCCATCTCCCGAGGCCGCCTTCCACCTTCGAAACACGCCGCAATAATAACAGTCCCGCATAAAAAGCATAGCCTGCAGAAAGCTTGCCTGTGCAGACCGCTTCCGTTGAGAAACAAGGCTCGTCGCTGAACACCGGGGCAACGAACATCCGCGGATTCCGCTGCAGTCTGACGAAACGCGATACCCAGCCGATCATGGTCCACTTCATTCCCCATAAAGCGCCAGCCGCGGTTGCCGTATCTGCCGCATCGCCCAGCGAGAAATCCGTGGACCAGTCCAGCTTGGTAATCCGGACATGCGATAATGTGCCAACCAGCCATTTTTTGAGACCGCGGGTTGCCTTGAGTGCAGTACGGATGTTCTTTAACCATTCCGTCACGGATTCCCGGTCGATTTTTTCTTCTTTGTCGCTGTCCATTTTCACCGGGGCGATTCCGCTTTTTTCGAGCTTAACCTTAATGCCTTGTTCAAGGCTGTCAAAAACCAGCGCAGGCAGCTCATAATGGAATTGGACCAGCCCGTATACAGCTTTAATATCAAATTCAATACGGTCATCCTTTCCCAGCCTGCATAGACGGAAATGAAAATGAATCGATGAAGCCAGAACCAGCAGGCACAGCAGAATAACCAGCAGCAGCAGGGATAAGGGTATCACAAGCCATAACGTCACAATCGTAACCTCCAAGCAGCCTCAGGTAATGTGAATAGTGGAGCCTCTGGTTTAGTATGGCAAATCCCGCTGGATAAAATTCGGCATTTCAGCAAACATCTCCAAAAGATTCTGCCGCCAAAAAAAATGCCGCTGTCCCGGCGGGGACAACGGCATTGCTGGAACAGCGCGTATCCGCTGCGTTTATTCTGTCTCTACCTCTTCAAAGGTCATCTGGCTGTCCAGCTTGCTGAACAGCAGCTGCGTCTCTTCTTCCAGGCCCTCTGAGGTGTCGAAGCTCGACGGCTCCGGAAGCTCCTTCAGGCTGGCCAGGCCAAAGCTGTCCAGGAAGGACTTGGTCGTTCCGTACAGGATCGGACGGCCGACGGCCTCTGCCCGGCCCACCTCATGAATCAGATCCTTATTCCCCAGCGTATGAATGGCCCGTTCGGACTTCACCCCGCGGATTTCTTCGATCTCCACTCTTGTAATAGGCTGGCGGTAAGCCACAATAGCAAGTGTCTCCAGCGCTGCCTGGGACAGGGATGATCTGGAAGGGGAATACGCCAGACGCTCGAAATATTGCGCATGCTCCGGCAGTGTCGCCAGACGGTAATTCCCGGCGATCTGCACTACCTGCAGGCCCCGGCCCTGCGAGCTGTAATCGTCTTTCAAATCCTCCAGCGCCCGTGTAGCCAGATCGGGCCGCTGTTCGGTAATCTCGGCAATCTGGCGTACAGATAAACCTTCATCCCCTGAGAGAAACAGCAGGCCTTCAATAATTGATTTCAGCGTGTTGTAGTCCACTGACTTCCTCTCCTCCTCTCCACTCCATCACAATATCGTCAAATAATTTCTCCTGGTAGCAGAAAATCGCCTTCATCTTCATCAGCTCCAGAATGGCCAGGAAGGTCACTACAATCTCATGCCGGGCCATCTCATCATGCAAAAGCGACGAAAAGCGCAGTCTGCCGCCCATCCCCTTACGCTGCAGTGCTTCCGATACATCACGAATCCGGTCTTTCACCGAAATCTCATCACGGGTAATCCGCTGATAAGAGGATCTCCGGGCCGCCTTGCTCAGCGCCTTACGGAATGCGGCAATCAAATCAGCGGTGTGCAGTCCCTTTAGCGTATTATCGGTCTGCGTAGGAACAAAGGGGCCCAGATCCTCGGGCTCCTTCGTGAAAATCAGGCTGCGCTCGCTCTCCATATCCAGCAGCTGCACAGCAATGCTCTTGAATTTGCGGTATTCAATCAGCCGCTGTACCAGCTCCGCCCGCGGATCATAACCGTCGTCCTCGTAATAATCGAAATCCTCGATTTCGATCACCGGCGGCTTCGGCAGCAGCAGCTTGCTCTTGATCGACAGGAGGGTAGCAGCCATAACCAGAAATTCGCTGGTGATATCCAGCTCAAGCTCCTGCATCCCCTGCAGGTATTCCATGTACTGCTCGGTGATCTCGCTGACCGGAATGTCCTGGATGTCGATTTCCGCTTTGTCAATCAAATGCAAGAGCAGATCGAGCGGACCTTCGAACGTCTCCAGCTTGTACAATACAGTCACGCGGTTTCCTCCAGCCCAAAAAAAGTAAAGTGCAGCGCCGCACGGACGCTACACAAGTAGAAAGATCCTTGAGACTGCGGCGAAATAAAGTACCGCTAATTTGATGACAAAACTCCCAAACCCATGGAGACTTGTCATCAAAAGCGGATACCAATTTCCTCGCAGCTCCTTATGTTCATGCTTTCTTCTCATACATATAAATAAGCACGACTTACGCTGATTCGTCAAGAGGGGTGTTATTTAAACAGCTTGTTCAGGTTCGCCATTTCGATCGCAGCAGTTGCCGCATCCCAGCCTTTATTGCCCGCTTTGGTTCCGGAACGCTCAATGGCCTGTTCGATATTCTCGGTCGTCACCACGCCGAAGATCGTCGGAACGCCTGTCTTGAGATTAATGGCTGCAACGCCCTTGGCAACTTCATTGCACACATAATCATAGTGTGTTGTAGATCCGCGAATAACAGTACCTAGAGTGATTACTGCATCATACTTGCCGCTTTCGGCCATTTTTTGCGCGATCAGAGGAATTTCGAATACTCCCGGTACCCAGGCAACATCCACTTCATCGTCAGCTACGCCATGGCGTTTGAAGGCATCGAGCGCTCCGGAGAGCAGCTTGCTTGTAATAAATTCGTTGAAACGTCCTACGACAACCCCGTATTTCAATCCTTCAGATACTAAATGTCCTTCAAAATAATTCGGCATTATGCTCATCAACCCTTCATGTATAAGTTAGTGATTCTATAATTAAATTTTGGAATCCTCGTTTTGTTCGATCTTGTCAAAAGTCAGCAGATGGCCAAGCTTGGCCTGCTTCGTATGAAGATACTTAGTGTTGTCCTTGTTCTCCGGCATCTGGATCGCCACGCGCTCCACCACTTCAAGGCCGTAGCCTTCCAGCCCTTTGATCTTGCGCGGATTGTTGGTCAGCAGTCTGATCTGGCGGATGCCCAGATCCTTGAGAATCTGTGCACCGATGCCGTAATCACGCAGATCCGCCGCGAAGCCCAGCTTCAGGTTGGCATCTACCGTATCCAGTCCTTCTTCCTGGAGCTTGTAAGCACGCAGCTTATTGATCAGGCCAATCCCCCGGCCTTCCTGGCGCATATAGAGCAGCACCCCTCGGCCTGCTTCTTCAATCTGGCGCAGCGCCGCTTCAAACTGCGGGCCGCAGTCGCAGCGGTGGGAATGGAATACATCGCCGGTCAGGCACTCGGAATGCACACGCACCAGCACCGGCTCGTCACCGGAGATATCACCTTTTACCAGAGCAACATGCTCTTTGTCATCCACTTCATTCGTGTAGGCAATCGTCTGGAAATCACCGAAATCAGTCGGCAGATTCACCGCAACCTCGCGCGTAACCAGATGCTCCTTCTCATTACGGTAGTGAATGAGGTCCTTGATGCTGATCAGCTTGAGATCATGTTTCTTCGCGATCTCAATCAGGTCAGGCAGGCGGGCCATCGTACCGTCAACCTTCACCACTTCGCAGATGACGCTCGCCGGATAGGCGCCGCACATGCGGGCCAGATCTACAGCAGCTTCCGTATGGCCTGAACGCCGCAATACCCCGCCCTTCTTCGCGATCAGCGGGAACATGTGGCCCGGTCTGCGGAAGTCGGAAGGCTTCGCATTCGGGTCCAGCATCGCCTTGATGGTCATGGATCTTTCCCCGGCGGAAATACCGGTAGTGGTATCCTTGTGGTCAATAGATACGGTAAAAGCAGTGCCGTGGTTATCGGTATTCTGGGCCACCATCGGCTGCAGATCCAGTTCCTCTGCACGTTCCGCGGTAATCGGCACGCAGACCAGGCCGCGTCCCTCGGTAATCATGAAGTTAATAACTTCAGGGGTTGCCCGTTCGGCAAGGGCGATGAAGTCTCCTTCATTCTCGCGGTCCTCATCATCAACAACGATGATCACCTTCCCGCGCATCAAATCATAAATCGCATCCTCAATCGGGTCCAGGACGCTGTCCTTCTTGTCTTGCTGGCTCATGTTACTGTCCTCCTGATGGCTGTACGCTGCCTTACCGGCTGCCGTATGCCTAATCTTTAATTATACAAACCCGTTGGCCGCCAGAAAATCGTGGCTGATCTTCGAGCTCTTCTTATCTTCTTCATCGCCGGAACGTGAACCATAATGCAGCAGATGATCCACATACTTGCCCAGCACATCACATTCGATATTGATACTGTCACCCGGCCGTTTATGGGCCAGCACCGTTTCTCCAAGGGTGTGGGGAATGATAGAGACAGTGAACGTGGACGACTCTGTATCCACTACGGTGAGGCTGATGCCGTCAATCGTAATGGAGCCTTTGGGGATGATGTACTTAAACAGCGATTTACGGTCCGGCGCAATTTCGAACACGACCGCATTCTGATCGCGCTTCACGCTGCGGATCTCGCCGGTTCCATCCACATGACCCTGGACAATATGCCCGCCGAACCGTCCGCCCGCTGCCATCGCGCGCTCCAGGTTCATTTTGCCCCCGGGCCGTAAGTTTCTGAGATTGCTGTTGCGGTAGGTCTGAGGCATCACATCAACCGTGAAATAATGGTCGCCTATGGATGTGGCTGTAAGGCAGACCCCATTGACGGAGACGCTGTCGCCAATCTTCAGATCCCCCATAATGAGGGAGGCGCCGATATTCAGCACCATCATCTCCCCTCCGCTGGTGACGCTGCGGAGGATACCCACCTCTTCAATCAGGCCGGTGAACATACTATCCCTCCTTCATAACTATATAAGACGCACTTAAGATTTGAGCTTGAAGCATAGTCGTCACGGCGGTGAGCATTTGGACTTCCGCCGCTGCCCGCCACCCGATTTCTTGTTCTTATCCGTTGTTAGCGCGCCGGGGTACCGCTGATACAGACATTATCCCCGAGCACTTCCACTTCCAATCCATCGAGCGTAATGGCATCCCGCATCAGTTCCACACCCGGAAAGTCGAAGGTACCTGCAGCAGCGGCGCCGCCTCCGACAATCTTCGGAGCGAAGAAGAGAACCACGCGGTCAACCAGTCCCTGCTCCAGCATCGCACCGTTCAGCGTACCGCCGCCTTCGAGCAGGATCGAACCAATCTCCATTCCGCCCAATGCTGTCATCGCGGCCTGCAGATCGACACGCGGTCCGCTGCCTGCGGCCACAACCTGAACACCCGCAGCGAGCAGTGCTGCCTTCCGCGCCGGATCACCCGCTTCAGTAGTAACGACCACCGTAGGTGCCAGTCCGTCAGTGACAACGGCGCTCTCCAGAGGCAGCCTCAGTGTAGAGTCGATGATAATCCTGATTGGATTGAGCCCGGGCACATTCAGCCTGGTCGTCAGCGAAGGGTTATCGGCAATCACCGTATTCACCCCGACCATGATTCCCTGATGGCGATGGCGCAGGGTATGTACTAGCTCCCGGGATTCAGCATTTGATATCCATTTGCTGTCCCCTGTACGGGTGGCAATTTTGCCGTCCAAGGTGCTGGCGCTCTTCAGTGTAATGAAAGGCTGCTTCGTCAGAATGTACTTGATAAACTTCTCATTCAGCCGGATAGCGCGGCTCCGAAGCAGGCCTACCTCAACCTCAATGCCTTGCTCGCGCAGCATTTCAACCCCGCGCCCTGCAACCTGCGGATTAGGATCTTCACAGGCAACGACAACTCTTGCGACCCCTTCATCGATCAGGCGCTGGCTGCAGGGAGGCGTGATGCCATAATGGCTGCAGGGCTCCAGCGTAACATACGCTGTGCTTCCCTGTGCCTTGCCAGCAGCCATATTGAGCGCATGAACCTCGGCATGCCCGGTGCCGCGCTGCAGATGCGTGCCGATCCCGATCATGGCACCATCCTTCACAACAACACATCCGACCACGGGATTGATTCCGGTCTGTCCTTGAGCCCTTTCCGCCATGTCCAGCGCAAGAGACATATAGAACTCATCATTCATCTTATCCATGTGACTTCCCTCCAATCAGCCGGCTATATTCATAATGTGCACAGTTTAAACAGAAAAACCCGTCTCAATCTCCAGGAGGAGTTCAAGACGGGATATACGAGAGGTATCAGCAGCTCAAAAAATAGGTGCGTAAATAAACGCCGGATTTATGGCATTGTGAAAATTCGCACGTAATGTTCGAAAATACTGCAGCACGGCCGCCTATATAAGCACAGCACGTCAATCTCTCCTTCTTCCATCCAGACTATACTGTCGGTCCCGGAATTGCACCAGGTCCACCGTCCGTATTACCAGCATACGGATCGGGTAGCGGACTGAGCAGCAGAACTGGCCAGAAACAGCCAATCTAACAGCATCACCGCCGGTAGGGAATTACACCCTGCCCTGAAGGATTGATATATTCGGTTGAATAACAAGTTTTGCCTACAACAAAATTATCACTTACGTGCGGGAAATGCAAGTGTGTTTCAGAAATTTACTTTATTTATGTAACTTAGTTCCCTTAATTCCCTGACTCCCGCTGCTTGTCCGCTCTCAGCAAATCACGAATTTCGATCAGCAGCGCAACCTCCGGTGCCGGAGCAGGGGGCTCGACAACTTCGACTTTAACAGTTTCCTTGCGTCTGAATCTGCTGGTCAGCTTCACTACCAGAAAGATAGAGAATGAAATGATGAAGAAGTCCAGTACGGACTGTAAGAACAGGCCGTACTTCACGGCGGCTTCTCCGCTGCCCAGATGAAGCTCCTTCAGATTGGTATCTCCACTTATTAAGCCGATAAGCGGCATGATGATGTCACTAACCAAAGAAGTAACAATTTTGCCGAAAGCCGCCCCGATTACAACCGCCACTGCCAGATCAAGCACATTCCCCTTCATGGCGAAGCTTTTGAATTCCTTCCACATGGACATTGCTGCATCCCTCCGAAACTTTGAATTTTAGTAATTATAGCATTTCCGCCGCAGATGACCAATCTATTCTAAGCCTTTCTTAAGTCACGGCAAAAGAGCAGGCAGCTATTTTCTGCCGCCTGCTCTTGGTGAAGGCTGATCCTATGATCAGCTGTCCTGTTTAACTACCGTTTATCCCTGATTCCGGTTCCGTCTGAACACCCGGTGTAATACGAACCCGATCAGGATCAAACCGAGTCCTGCCATATAGATCGGCAGCGGGCTGTTCTCTCCAGTCTGCGGCAGTGTTCCGCCGGAGTCTGTTGCCGTGACCGTCCCTTGCGGGATGTCTTCATCTTCAATATCAACACCGCCGAGCGGAATGTCCTCATCAACCGGCACTTCCGGTGCCGGCGTGACTGGTGCAGGTGTAACCACTGCTACCGGCGCAGATGGCTGCGCTGTTGCGGGTAAGCCTGGACCTGCCGGGATTTCCAGATCATCGATAATGATCCCCGGAACCACCGTGCCCGCTGGTGTGGGTACCGGCGTAATATCAGGTGTGACTGGCGGTGCTGTAGGATTAGGCGTCGCCTCCGGTCCATTCGTTGCCGTTGGAGCAGCCGTTGGCCCAGCTGTCTCAACAGGCGGTACCGTTGGAAGCGGTGTGGCTGTCGGTGCTTCTGTCGGCGCAATGGTGGCCGTCGGTATTGGCGTTGGCGTGGCTGTCGGCTGCTCCGCAGGAGTATTCGCTACGGTCAGATTCACTGCTGCGGATGAACCGATGGTGACCGCATGCTCACTTGTATCTAACACATAACCTGCCGGTGCTGCAGTTTCAATCAGGACATAGCTGCCCAGCCAGATATTGTTGAATACTGCATTGCCCGCTGCATCCGTAGTCCGGGTATTCACAAGCACACGATCGCTGCCATTCAGGCGGTACAATTCAAAGGTGGCACCGGCAAGTGCTTTGGTGCTGTCACCTGCATCAATTTTGTGGACATTCAGCGTTCCTCTGACCCCGCTGCCTGTTCCCGAGCCGCTGGATACGCCGACTATGATCTCTTTACTGGTATCCTTGTTGACCAGTACGACATTATTACCGCTGAAGTTAACGGTATTGACCAGCTTATCCCCCGTATTCGCTACGATCAGTGATTGATATTCAAGCACATATGCGGAATGGATATCCTGGAGGAAGCTAAGCACGAAGGTCTGCTTACCCTCTGCATCAGCACTGATATTCAAGGTGTAGTCCGTATCCTTTACAAGCTCAGGTCCGCTCTTCGTTACATCACCATTCACGGCTGTAACTGTCCGGTACAGATGGAACGTGTCCGGCAGCAGAATCTGATTGGTACTTGGCACATCTGTAATAACGGCATCCTTCACATGGGACTGTGTCCGGTTAATAGCGATCGTCCACTGCAGCTTATCACCGTTCTGAACGCCGTCTTTGAATACATATTCGTCGCCATGCGGAATATCCACCGAGGCCTTCAGAGCTTTGGAGACCTTCTTGGTGCCATCCAGCAGATTAGCTGTGTTAGCAACTGTGGTACCAATCAACTGCCCTGCAAGGCTTGTTTTGAATACAACATAGTAAGGCGAATTGATCGCATTGTCAAAATCCACCTGAAGCTCATTCCCGCTTCCGACAGTGTAGCTATAGGAGCTGGCGGCAAGTTCGGTGCCGAAGCTGTGAGCCCCTCCAGGAGCAATATTCATCCGGTACACTTTCAGTGAACCCGGCACCAGTGACTGTCCCGCGTTCAGTATGTCTGTTACCCGGGGATCAGCAATAGCCTTACTGTTGTAATTGACGCCCACTGTCCAGGTGATCTCTTTGGCAGACGCATCATATGCCCCGGATTTGAAGCCGTTGTTCTTCACCTCAGGACCCGGAATGAACTGCCCTCTGGCTTCTGTCCATTGGGCGTTATTCGCGCTGTCCTTCCAGTCAATCCGCGCTACGTTAATGAAATTATCTGTAGTACCTGTAAGCCAGTCATTACTGAATTCAGTCTGATAACTGATTGTGTATGTGCCGCTGATCGGTGAATTGAATTTCACCTTGAAGCCTTCGTTAGGCTGTGCCGGTGAACCGGCAATCAGTGTATACGCTGAAGCATTAAGCACGGTGCCGGCTTCATTGCGTACGACCAGTGAACCCGCGATAAACTTCTGGCCGCCGTACGGGAAACTATCCGTAACCACTACCTGGCTCATCGGATAATTATCGCCGTTCAGCGTAATCTTCCAATCCGTTACATGGGTGGCGTAGTTGACTCCTGACAAATTCTTATAAATGATGGCCGGCCGGATAAGCTGTGTAGCCTTATCGCTATAAGTACTGTCTGAGACAGTGTTGGTAATAGTGGTATCGCTGAATACGCGGTCTACTGCTTTGGTCTTATATTCGATCAGATATGCAGAGGTCACAGCATCTGCAAACTCCAGTTTGAATCCGGCGTTTGTGCCTTCAACAACCGGCGTTACTGTATAGTCTGCACCTGCGGTTAGAGCCGTCCCTTTCGTAGCTCCTCCTGCAGAATCCAGCGTCACCGGATAAATCCGCAGCGAGTCTGCAACCAGCTGCTGGGATTGATTGAATACATCTGTCAACACCGCATTCTCTGCAGAGATCGTGCGTTTATTGTAGTTGTATTCAATAGCCCAGGTGATGGTCTGCTTCCCCCACTCATAGCTGGCTGCCTTCTTCTTGATGCTTCCTCCGCGTTCAATAACGACTGTAGCCGAGCTGCTTACCGGATCACGTCCATCACCGGTGAAGGTAGCGGTATTCGTGAAGCTGGTCAGACTGTCGCTGACTACCTGTGTTGTATAGGCAATGCGGTACGCACCTGTGATTACAGGGTCTGTGAAGCGGAGAACAAGTTCACCGCCGGAAACGTCAGCGGTATATTGGCTGCTGTCTACAAGCTGGCCTTGAGTCACTGTACCGTCAAGCAGAACATTCAGCTGGTACACTGCAAGGGTTACCGTGCTGTCCAGCGACAATCCCGCAGGAACAGGGTCTGTCACCACCGCATTGCTGACCGGTTCCAGCTTCTTATTGACATCCACCGTCCAGAAGATATGATCAGCATTGAAGCCGCTGGACACACCTTTTTTCTCAATCGTCGAACCCACGGATGGCTTAAATGCCACGCTAATGGTCTGTATTCCGCCGTTTACGGGGAATAGAATCTGCTGAACCGTACTGCCGCTTATCACCTGTTTATCGAATTTGGTATTAATCCGCAGGGTTCCTTGTACGTTGTCATGACTCTCAATGTAGTCGTTGAAGGTCATGACTATCTGATGTGTCGACTGGCTCACTGTGAACGTCCCGACATCTCCATCGTCGGACACAAGACCGCCCTGGATATCATTGAACAGCTCGAATTGTTCAGGAAGCTGGAAGGTGAAGCTATCTCCCTGAGTATATCCGTGCCCGTTGGGAAGCGACCAGGTATAATCCAGCGTAACAGTAGAGTCCACATCATATACACTACCTGTTACGGTCTGTCCGTCCGGCCCATACACAGCCATTGATACACTGGTAATAATATCTCTGTCCTGCTCGATTCCCTCCGCTTTAACCTGCTGGGTGAACCCCAGTCCGTAGGCATACTGCACAAACAGCATGATTATTACAATTGCCAGACTTGTTCTTTTTTTCACCATTTCCCAGAAGCCCCCGTTCTTAAGTTTGATATGAAACGAGCATGCAGAAAAGATGGCTGCCGAACGCACCGGTAAAAACACTCCGCCTGATGGGTCGTTATGTATACGGGCATATGCGTCCATCTTATGTAAATAAACCGATACTCCTGTCTTTTCTGTCTAGCCCGAACGATATATACTTATATCACCTAAGAGTAGATCTTTAGAATCAGTTATATTCAAATTATGAACTTTTATTTTCTTTTATTTATTTCTGGATTCAAGGAGAGAGCACAGTGAACCTTAATCTTTTTTGGGACCGCCATCGTAATCATGATTTCTCAATGTTCTCAACCCCGCATCTCATTGCCCTGTCTATCGTCGTCCTATGCTGTCTGCTGCTCTACTTATCACGTTTCGCCCTGCGTACACATTCCGGTCTGAGGCGCAGTGTCCGCCTGCTGCTGGCACTGCTGCTGATCGCCTGCGAGGGCGGGCTGCATGTCTGGTATGTCTCCCAGGATATCTGGAGCCGCAGTTCCTCCCTGCCGCTTGAACTATGCGGTATTACCCTGCTCTTGTCGGTGATCATGCTTCTTACACGCAGCAGGCTGCTGTATTCTTTTCTCTACTTTGCCGGGATCGGCGGTGCATTCATCGCCCTGCTTACGCCTAATCTGGTCTACCCGTTTCCGCATTTCCGCTTCCTGCTGTTCTTCATTGCCCACGGGTCGATTATTCTGGCATCCCTGTACATGACCTGGATTGAAGGCTACAAGCCTGCCTGGCGCTCACTGTTCTTCACCATGCTCTGCCTGAATGTTATCGCCGCATGTGTCTATGCCGCCGATATGCTGCTGGATTCCAACTATATGTTTCTGGCTCACAAGCCCAGCACGTTCTCCGTACTTGATTATTTCGGCCCTTATCCGTATTATCTGCTCGTCGAAGAGGCCTTTGCCTTTGTCATCTTCCTGCTGATGTTCCTGATCTTCTTCAAGCTGCCGGAGCTGTATGCCTCCCGGCGCGGCCGCAGAGGCTGGACCAGTATGAGGTAAAGGCTAATATGGGCAAAAAAAAGAGGCTGTCCCAAAAGCCATGATATGGCTGCTTGGGACAGCTCTTTATTTTGGAGTAGGATTAACGTGAGCACTTGGGTGGACGCTCCGCGAACGGAACGTTGTTCCAATCGCTGTGCTCTCCAGATTTTTTCATTCCCTTTAACGGTGAAAATCCGGAGACCAAGGCGACCGCTGTCGCTTTTCCACAATCGTTCCGTCCTCTCCGCTGTTTAAGCGGGAATTGTGTCAATCTTTTAAAAATCAAAAAGAAACCTCTCTTTGACAAAATGGAAGTGCGACCATCCATTGTTAACCAAGGTGAGGTTTCTTTTGCACATTCAATAGACCATGATGGACCCAGTCTGCGTACTTTCCAGGGTCTCTACAACATATAACTCTTTCATAAAAAAGGGGCTGCCCATGCAGAAGAAATTCTTCCTGTGAGACAGCCCCTTTTGACGATGCTTGTATTATACTTCTACGACTTCAACCGTAGCCATTTTGTCGCGGCCTTTGAAAGCATCGACTTGGTCCATACCTTCAACCACTTTACCGAATACAGTGTGTACTCCGTCAAGGTGAGGCTGTGGAGCATAAGCGATGTAGAACTGGCTTCCGCCTGTGTTCTTACCCGCATGGGCCATAGCCAGGGAGCCGCGCTCATGCTTGTTCGGGTTGATTTCGCAGTTGATGGTATAACCAGGGCCGCCGGAGCCTGTTCCGTTAGGACAGCCGCCTTGAGCTACGAAACCTGGAATTACACGGTGGAACAACAGTCCGTTGTAGAATCCGTCTTTAGCCAGTTTCTCAAAGTTTGCTACAGTATTAGGCGCATCCTGTTCGAACAAGTCGATCAGCACGACACCGCCGTTTTCGAGTGTAATTTTCGCTTGCTTAGCCATATGTAAATGACCCCTTTCGAAATGACAAATATAGAACACTTTTATTAGTTTACTATGAAACGGGGCACAAAGCAAAGCAAGCGGGAACGATCCCCGCCTGCCCTGTTGGACTGCCCCCGCTGCCGGCACAGCGGTTAAGGTTTATTTCGTAACGGTCTGTTTGGCAATACGTGCCGGCACAATATCATTGGCGACGATATCCTGATGCGATTCACGGCGGACCACCAGATCGCTCTGGCCGTTCTGTACGAAGACTACCGCCGGACGGCGGATACGGTTATAGTTGCTGGCCATGGAGTAATTGTAGGCTCCTGTGCAGGCAACAGCGAGCAGATCGCCGCTCTCTACCTTCGGAAGCTCTACATCCCAGATCAGCATATCCCCGCTCTCGCAGCATTTGCCGGCGATGGATACGGTCTCCTCGTTAGGCTCAGTCGCGCGGCTTGCGAGCACGGCTTCGTACTTGGATTCATACAGCGCCGGACGCGGATTGTCCGTCATTCCGCCGTCAACGGCAACATATTTGCGCACACCCGGAATTTCTTTGCTTGTTCCTACGGTGTACAAGGTCGTACCGGCATCACCTACGATACTGCGGCCCGGCTCAACCCAGATCTGCGGCAGCCCATCGCCGATACCGGCGAAATGCGTCTTCACTGCATCCGTAATGGCTGCAACATACTCGGAAACCTGCAGCGGAGTATCTCCATCCACATAACGGATACCGAATCCGCCGCCAAGATTGACGACCGGGAAGCTGATGGCCAGCTCTTCCTTCACTTTGCGGGTGAACTCGGCGATCCGCTCAACTGCAAGCTGGAAGCCCTCTGTCTCAAAAATCTGCGAGCCGATATGGGAATGAACGCCAAGCAGGTTCAGATTGGCTTTGCCGTCTGCCTGTCTTACCGCTTCCTGCGCGGAGCCGTTGCCGATATCGAACCCGAATTTGGAATCCGTCTGTCCGGTCGATGCGTAGGCATGGTGGGCATGCGCTTCTACGCCCGGAGTAACCCGGAGCAGAATATTAACCGTTACTTCCTTGCGGGCAGCAATCGCCTGCAGCAGGCTGAGTTCAACCAGGTTATCGACTACAAAGCAGCCGATGCCTGCATCGATCGCCATTTCAATCTCATCCGGAGTCTTGTTATTACCGTGGAAGTGAATGCGTTCTGCCGGGAAGCCGGCTTGCAGCGCAGTATACAGCTCACCATCGGAAACAACATCCAGCGACAGTCCTTCCTCATCCGCCAACCGGCACATGGCCATTGTTGAGAAAGCCTTGCTGGCGTAGGCAACCTGGAAACCGAGTCCGGAAGCTGTAAAAGCGTCCATGTACTCGCGGCAGCGGCGCCGGACCAATTGCTCGTCCACTATATATAGCGGGGTACCATACTCCGCTTTCAATTCTGTCACATCACATCCGCCGATTTCCAAATGCCCTGCATCGTTAATTCGGCTCGTCCCGTGTAAAAACATTGCGCAGTCCTCCAATTTCTGTGGAATATCTGTTCCACCCTGTCTAGTATATGTTACAGAACCCCGCAGCGTTACACAAAGTATGGCCTCAGGAGAGGAATTCCACTTTCTTGCGGGGCTGTTTAGTGTATTCAGTATAGCAGACAGAGGGAACTCCATAGAATGGACTAATTTGCAGTTGATTTGTATTTTCCTACGATTTGTGTTCCTTCTCCTGCTCAGGCGGCATCCGGGTATTATCCCGTGTTTTGTTGAAGGAAGGCCTTGTTTTGGAGCTGAGCACCGGCTGGCGCAGGAGGATCTCACCCATTGCTTTTGCATTAAACGGTATAAACGGCCACAAATACGAAGAATTGTAGGAACGGTGTGTAGTCAAGAGCACCATCAGCAGCGTTGTCCCGATCATGAAGCCGGGTATCTGGAACGCGGCCACCGCCAGCAGAAGCGCAAGCCTGACAATCCGGTTGGCCAGCCCCAGCTCATAGCTCGGCGTTGCGAACATCCCGATGGAGGCCACTGCCATGTAGAGCACCACCTCGTTGACAAAAAGACCGGTCTGCACGGCGATGTCACCTACCAGTATCGCAGCAATCAGACCCATCGCCGAGCCGAGCGGTGTCGGGGTATGGACGGCGGCCATCCGCAGAAGATCCACCCCTAATTCGACGATTAGGAATTGGGCGATAAGCGGGATTTTCGCCGTCTTTTGCGGACCGATAAATTCCAGCATGGCCGGCTTCAGCTCCGGATGAAGGACCAGCAGCATCCACAGCGGCAGCAGGAACATCGAGGCAAAGATACCAATGAAGCGCACCCAGCGCAGATAGCTTCCCATAAAAGGCGTCTGGCGGTTCTCTTCCGCATGCTGGCAGAGATCAAAGAATGTTGTCGGCAGAACCATGACACTCGGCGAGGTATCGACGAAGACCACCACTCTGCCCTCCAGCAGATGGGAGGCCACAATATCCGGCCGCTCCGAGTACCGCACCAGCGGATACGGGTTCCATCCTCCGCCGACAATGGCCTCCTCGAGCTGTTTGTCAGCAAGGGGAATCCCGTCGATATCGACGCTTTTCAGCTTATCGGTAACGGCCTGCACCTGAGTCTTGTCGACGATATCGTCAATATAGGCTACGCAGACATCGGTCCGGGTCCGGCGTCCGATCTGATGCATCTCGTATTTCAGCCCCGGGTCGCGTATCCGTCTTCTGACCAGAGCCACGTTGCTCAGCAGCGTCTCTGTGAAGCCGTCTCGCGCTCCGCGGACGACCCGTTCAATCGAAGGCTCATCCGGGCTGCGCGAAGGATACGAACGGGTATCCATGATAATAACCTGGCTCTCGCCCTCGATGAAGAATACGCTCATGCCTGACAAGACTTTATTGATGCTCTCGCTGAGCAGCTCGCCCTTCTCTACCTGGACATGGGGAATATATTCGCTCATGAAGCTGGCGAATACATCGGTAGATATATTGTCCGGGGTCAGATAGGTCAGACGCTTCAGAATTTCGTCAATAATGGTATCCTTGGCGAACCCGCTGATGCAGAGCAGCGCAACGCGCCGGCCCCCAAAGGACATTTCCCTGAAGACGATATCAAAGGATGAACCCAGGCCCATGACTTCGGTCAGGGTTTTTTTGGTATCCTCCAGGTTGGTCGATACCTTATCATTGCCTTGCCAGTACTTAATAGACTCCTCCAGAGAGTCAGAACGTTCATTGTCGCGTTTCTGCTGCAGCAGATCTTTGGGCTTGCCGGCGGAGTCCGCCCCTTGACTGGACTTGGCTTTCTTAGCCTTGCTGCCGGACTGATCCCCGGCCTTCTGAGGGGCTCCAGATTTGTCTGTGTCATTACTTGAGGCCCCCCCGCTCTGCGCCTGCCTGGACGGTCCCTCTTCACCCTTATCCGCACCAGAAGCGTTCTGCTCATCTTCCTCAGGCTCTTCATCATCTCCGAATAATCTGGCAAAAAATCCTTTGTGGCTCTTCTGCGGTGTCTCCGCACCCAGTTCGTCTGATGTCTCCGTATCCTGTGACTGGCTGCCCGAAGCCGGAGCTGGCGGGTTGTCTTCGCCGGATGCTGAAGCGGTGCCTGCACCATCGTCTGCAGCGGGTCCCTCGGCTTCCTGCTTGTCCTCATCGCCGCCACTTGCTCCCTGGGCGGTAATCTTCTCTGTATCCGGGGTGCCTTGATCAGGTTTGGCCGGGCCCTCCTGATCCGGTGTACCGGCTCCATCGGAAGCCTGTAAATCGTGGTCCCCGTAACCGGTTGCTCCGGAATCCACTCCGATATCCGCACCGGACTCCGCTCCGCTATCCTCACCAGATTCTGCTCCGCTTGCAGCTTTATCTCCTTGTCCAGCTGAGGCGGAATCTCCCTGCGGCTGGCCAAGCTCGTCCGCAGCTTCAGCATCCTGATTCTGTCCGTCACCGGAGTCTGCTCCGGCTCCCTGTCCCGGTCCGGCATCATCTCCAAACAAGCTGCTCAAAAATCCTTTGACGCCGCCGCCGGACTCCTGGCTATCCGAATCGTCTCCGGCTGCGCTGCTGTCCTTCGAGGTGCTGCCGGAAGCTTCGTTATCTGCTGCACCTCCTGTTTCAAGGCTGTCCGCCGCTGTGCTGCCTGCAGCCGCGCTATCCGCTGCGTCTCCTGCTTCACGGCCTTCCGCTGCTATACTACCGGCAGGCTCTGCCTCAGAGGGCCTGCCTTCTGCGCCCGGACCCGCATCCATGCCGGAACGGATTTCCGCACCGCCCTCTATCGGCCGGGTAACAGCTCCCAGCTCACCTGAAACCTCCGTCTCCTGCGGTTGTCCCCCGCCTGCATCAGCCTGATGTACAGCTTGTCCTTCTTGCTGCGGCGTGGCTCTATCAGCCCCATTCTGCTGTGCAGCCTGCGCTTCACCCTGCGGTTGACCTTTGTCAGCACCATCCCGCTGTGCAGCTAACCCTTCATCCTGCCGTTGGCCCCCGTCTGCAACACTTTGCTGTGCAGCCTGTCCTTCATGCTGCGGCGGCTTTTGCTGCTCCGGCTTGCCATGCTTTTTATCCGCTTCCACCTGATCACCGCTGTGAATATACCTAACCACCCCGTAGCCTCCTTTTACTGTCGGTATACAAACCAGTCGAACAATGAACCTGCCACTTTACCGCATACCATAGCCATCAGCAGCCCGAACAACATATGTGTCATATGCAGTCTTTTGGCCAGAATCGGCAGTACGTTCAGTACCTCCGTCAGCGCAGCGGCCAGCATACCGATGAATACTCCGTCGAACAGTCCGACCCCCAGCTCTATCAGCGGGCCTGCGGTTATTTTCCAGTTCCAGAAATCACTCATCGTGCCCAGCAGCGAACCCCCGACCATGGCCCCTTCATACCAGTGCACTTTATTGTAGGAGGAGGTCAGCTGCGCCAGCCGGGGCACCATATCAAGCACTATAAAAAGAGCGATTACCCCGCCGCCGACAGCGATTCCTCCGGCAATGCCGAGCAGCAGGTTAAGTCCGAGTGAAATTTGTGCAGTCATGCTCACTCCCCCCTGCGTCCCGATGTATCATCTCCGCGGCGTTTCATTTTGCTGTATTCCTCGTTGACGACATAGTGGTCGATATTTTTCTGATACAGGAACATCTCCACTTCGAGCGGTGTCGGCTCCTCGTTCCATTTCTTTTTGAACAAATGGTTGAAAAAAATCACCATTCCCAGCCCGATGCCCAGCGAATAAGCGATCTGGAATACATACGGATGCTCATCCCTGCGGCCGGTCAGCATCTCGACAATCCGGATCTGCACCTCCTGCATGCTGACATCGGCATGGAAATTCATGATCGTCAGCGCCGAGCCGAAGAACAACAGCAGCCATACCAGCACAAACAAAGCTATGGAAGGTTTGTTTGCCGTTGCCGGGCCTTCAATCTGCACAATCGTCCGCCCTTCGCCAATCGGCTGGATATCCGCATGCGGAAGCAGCTCATGAATCCGGGGAATCACCGTCAGCAGATCAATCAGAATCAGATTGCCGTCACTTTGCTCCGGCTGAAGCAGCAGCAGTGAATACAGCGGCTCCCGCCACTCCGGCTCGGTGATCAGAAAAGCTACATCGCGCAGCATCACACCTTTGCCTTTGGGCACGGTTACCCGGTTTTTGAGCTGTATATAAATGGCGGGAGCCGGGTGAGGATTGTCCATTGGCGGTGGCCTCCTAAGGTTGTAGTGTGAAGCAGCTGAAGATGCAAGAATAACGGTAGTATGGGAGAAAAGGTTTATTTTTACTCTTTAACCCTGTAATTCATATTTATTGAGCCGGGCATCCGAAACCTTTCGTTACTACGGCCGTCTATATTAACAGTTATTTACATAGAGAGGATGGAAGGTTATGAAAAGAGTGCTGCATCAATCATTACATCTGGCTATAAGCGCATCTATTTTACTGGCATTCACAGCTCCGCTTACAGCACATGCCGCAGAAGAAATTAACTATTATGATTCGTATATCAGCAAAACCAGCGGCGTCCAGCTCTATTCGGCGGGCCAATTGGACGGAAACCAGTTTGTCGATGCCGTCATTGCCAGACAACCGGACGGAACCTACGCCAAATGGCAGGAGCCTTTTCATTATTTCCGGAATTATGGCGGTGATGACCTGAAGTTAACGGGAACTGATGATCCGGAGCAAAGTTATGTGTACGATACCCGGAGTCAATCCATCCTGCGCAAAACCGCTTATACTCTGTCTCCGGACGGGCTTTGGGGATATCTGGAGCGCTCACGTTACCTCTTGATGCCAAATTCTCCGATGGGCAGCGGGTATGTCGGCAAATACCATGACTATTATCTTAAAAACATGAAGACAGGTGCCGTCTCGGTATATTATTCCACTCAGAGATACTACAGCGCCTATTGGCTGAACCAGCACACGCTGCTGGAGAGCGGGTACAATGAAGCTGCTAAACAAAATGTGATCAGTACTTATGATCCGTCCACCGGGGAACGGCACGAACTGCTGAAGGGCAGCATGTATAACCGGAACTTTAGCAAAGGAATCATATATTATGTGAAAAATGAGCCGCAGCGCCTGCCATGGGTATATAACCTGAAGAGCGGGACGTCACGGCTGATCACTGACTATAGCGAACTCGAAGCACTGTTTCCCGCTTCACCCTCCTCCAGACCGGAAGCAGCGCTGCCGCGGGATACCGTGCTGAAAAACCTGCCGGTCATCGAGATTCCTGTCTCCATGACATACGAATACAGTGTTAGCCTGGACGGACAGAACGCCGATGTATCTACCGTATTCTCCAGGGAGGGACAAGACTGGATTCCGGTGAAGCCGCTCGCTGCCGCGTTCGGGTGGAGCATTGAATCTGAGGACCGGGGCCACTTAAACGCCCCCTCTGCCGGTTACAGCTTTGAGATTACAAGCGCCAGCAAGAGTGTAAAGCTTACCCCTGCGAACAGCTTCAATTCCGGAAACAGGCTGTACATCTCGCAGGCACAGCTGAAGCAGCTGGGTTATAACACCATCGTAATAACTCCATACCTGCAGCAGTAATAACGGCAGCAGGACGAGCCCCTCTCCGGATGCCGGACAGGGGGAGCCGGCCAAACGGACTAAGTCCGGTTCACTCGCACATTTGAGTCATCAGCCCTACAAAAAATAAAGAGGATGTCCCGGGCCATTGCGGCTCGCGGGAACATCCTCTTTTGGTGATACCGTAACCCTGGGGTCGTCCCCTCAGGCTGCGGTAATAGTTGTTAATTCTGTTTGATAAGCTCAGCCTGATGTCCCTGACGGCTCTGCTGGCTCGAAATAAAGAACAGCGCCGTCCAGATCAGCGCAAAGCCGATAATTTGCGGCAGAGTCACAAGCTGGTGATATACAATCCAGTTAATCAGAATCCCTGTCATCGGGAAGCTGAGTTCAGCCAGCGTGGCTACAGAAGCCTTGGTTGTGTTCAGGCCCTTGTAATAGAGCAGCATGCTGAGCAATCCGGGCAGCAGAGCCTGCAGCAGGAGATTAATGGCAACAGCGGCCGAACCGCTGATTCCGCCGGTAATCTGCCACGGGGCTCCCTCCATGCTGGTGATCACGAATAAAAGCGGCAAAGCCAGAATAAAGCGCAGGGAAGTTACAGTTTCATATTTCATGGAACCCAGCAGATAGCGGCCCATGACAGTCGACCCGCCCCATAATGCGGCGGCGCCCAGCGCCATTAGACTGCCTACACCCATGAAGCTGTTCACATGGCCGAATGGAATCGTCCAGCCAAAGGTAAGCAGGTAAGTGCCTAATAGTGCAACAATGATAAGCGGTGCGAAATTCTTAGGCAGGCGTTCTTTAAGGATAACAGCGGCGAGACCAATGGCGAAGAGCGGCTGCAGCTTTTGCAGCAGCAGTACAGCATTGAAATCTCCGCTGGACAATGCTTTGGTGAACAGGATTGTAGCTATGGCCGAACCTCCCCATGACACAACCAGCAGGGCCCCGGCTTGACGAAGGCGGATCCCCTTCAGTTCGGCGCGCTGGCGCCACATTACAGGTGCAGCAACCAGGAAGAGCACAACATGCTCCAGCAGGACGATCTGTGAAGAGGTCAGGGATTTCAGCAGGATAATACGGAACAGCGGGTCAACACCCCATAGGGCTGCCCCCAGAACTACCAGCCAGAATCCGCTGCGCAGCGGTGCGGTACGGACTCCTTGAGATGAAGCAGATACATTACTCATCATTCATTCTCCTTGTCGATACAAACCCTCGATAAGAGACCAAAAGCCCCCGCGTCACCTGTAAACAGGGCAAACACCGGGGGCCATTATCAATAAAGACATCAGGGAATACACCCGCTGCCTTTACCTTATGATCCTCTCCCATCCGGACTTTACCGTCGGCTCTGGATTGTCACCAGATCAGTCGCTTTCCCTTGTAAAAGAGTAACGAGTCGCGGGCTTAGCTCACTTGGAACATCACCGCCGGTCAGGAATTTCACCTTACCCCGAGAATCTTGTATTCTGTTATTTTTTTCACAATCTCAGGATAACTCCGTTTCATGAATTCGTCTAGCCTTTTTATGAAAATATACGCATTTTTTTCATCGAACGATCATTTTTATGAGAAAATGCATCATTTCGCAATTACACGAACTGCATAGTTTGGCAGAAACGGAGCCTTATTATAGAATAAGATACGAATACACTTTTTATCCATATTATAGTAACCCTAACGGAGGCCGCTGTGAAAAGATCATTTGAAACCAAGCTGTTATTCTCTATCCTTGCCTTAGCCGTCATCACAATCATAGGCTTCATTGCTTATATCATGGCTACATTTACCGGAGGCCTGCTGTTCTATGCACCGCTCGTCCTCGCCGCTTCGGCCGGACTTGCAGTATTCGCTGTAATCTTTATCTTTGAACTCTTCAGCAAACGGTTCCGCCTGATTGCGCTCGCGGCTTTTGCCGGAATCTGCCTGCTGAGCGCAGCCGGTCATGAGATCAGGCAGGCTTATGTGAACAGTCTTGCCGAAGTAAGGGAGCAGGAGGTCAATCTGTTCCAGTACGCACCTTTTGAAGTAAATACCAAAGCCGCCAGCCTGGATCATAAGGTAGCCTATTATATTCAGGAACAAATGCCCCGGCTGGACGGCGCAACTGCGCTTTACCCGTTGTATTCCGCCTTTGCCCAAGCCGTGTATCCGCCGGATACGTATAATCACAGCATTTACGAGGTCGGTAATGATCTCGTGTTATGTACCACCACCTCCGAAGCCTACAAACGGCTGATTAAAGGAGATGCGGATATCATCTTTGCTGCGGGCCCCTCACTTGCCCAGACCAAGCAGGCGAAGCTGGCAGGCCGTGAGCTGAAGCTTACCCCTATAGGACGCGAAGCATTCGTCTTCTTTGTCAACAAGCGCAATCCGGTTAATGGACTGACCACTGAGCAAGTGAAGGATATCTATTCCGGCACACTGACGAATTGGAAGCAGGTCGGCGGCAAGAAAGCATCCATCCGGGCGTTTCAACGGGACGAGAACAGCGGCAGCCAGACCATGCTTGAGAAACTCATGGAGGACCGGACGCTGATGAGCCCCCCGAAGGAGAATGTTGCAGACGTCATGAGCGGGATTATCAGCCTGACCGCCAGCTACCGCAATTACAATAATGCACTCGGCTTCAGCTTCCTGTTCTACGCCTCAGAGATGAACGCCAGCGATGAGATTAAGCTGCTGGAGATCGGGGGTGTGCCTCCCGCCAAGGAGAGCATCCGCAGCGGGGCATACCCCTTCGCAGCAGAATTCTACGCGGTAACTGCGGGAAGCACCAACCCCAATATTGAGCCATTTCTGGAGTGGATTCTGTCCCCGGAGGGACAGGAGCTGGTCGAGAAAACGGGTTATACCCCGGTGAACTAACTTTTGCGGGCTGCACATTCCTTATTCGGTGGCTTGCGGTGAGACTCAACCTAAAAAGCAGCAGCCCTCATGCCGGAGAATCAGACTCTCCGGTAAGGGCTGCTGCTTTTTTCATGATCAATAAAGTTTGCCGTAGTTAGGCCAATTCTGCGGAATGAGGGGCACTTCTGCCCCTCATTCCGGTATGTCACGCCTTCTTGAAATCAAAAGCCGCGTTCACCCTGCGTAATGCTCAAAAATCCGTCTGCGCTTCTCTCCGTCCGGATCGTTCACTACACGCGAGACCTGATCGAACAGCAGCGTAGCACGCTGCTCAGGTGTGTACTGCGGCCACGCAAGTTCCTGTGCAGACGGATCTCCACAGTGGGCAAAGGCTGTCCAGGCTCTCTGCATCGCTTCGGCCACCCCTGCCATCTCAGGGGTTACCGTCAGTCCGTATTGCTTCAGCAGCGGCAGGTTGTTGAACACGTAGAGAATCTCCGCTCCGTGTATGGCCTTCTCCAGCAGCGGATGGCCGGTGACGGTCCAGTCGAACCGGTACATCCAGACCGGAGCGTGATCCAGCTGCTTTTCCGCGAACGAAATGGAGCTGGCCCAGAAGAACAGATCGGTCAGCACTTCGGCTTGCCCTTCCCAGGTTTTGCTGTAATCGGAGGTCAGCTCTGAGAGGTCTTCGATGCCCATCAGCAGCTCCAGCGACTTGAGTGAGCGGTCGAAGCTTTCGCCTGCCTGCCCTTCACGGAAGAACAGATTGCCTTCATGGAGATTCGTCCCGATCAGCAGCGGGATGCCGCTTGCCGCTCCTTCGCGTACCGCCTGCGCCGGTTCTACCGGCAAGGTCAGCGGCTCAATAACCGGCTGGAAATACATGCTCAGCGAATTCCCGGACAGCTTGTACGCCATCCGTCCGGCCGCTTCCATGATCTGCAGCGCGGGCAGTGTATGCAGCAGCTGCGTGTCACCGCCGGGCTGAAGACCGAGCTCTGCCAGGAAGGCTGCCGCAATCTGTTCCCCCTGCTGACCGCTCAGGCTCTGCCCCGCACCGCTCTCCATAATTGCACGCGAGAACAGCCCCTTGGCCGCCGGCATCGCCAGCAGCGCGGCAATGCTCATGCTGCCCGCTGATTCCCCGAACACCGTAACATTCCCGGGATCACCGCCAAATACGGCGATATTCTCCCGCACCCATTCCAGAGCGGCAATCTGGTCCAGCAGTCCAAGATTGGAGCCAAGCCCCGTGCCCAGCGGGGACAGATGCATGAATCCTAGCGGACCGAGCCGGTAATTCACCGTAACAAGCACAACCCGGCCGCTTGCCGCCATGTTGGCACCGTCAAACATCGGCTGGCTACCGGCACCGGTTACAAAGGTGCCCCCATGAATCCAGACCATGACCGGCAGGGCATCCTCCTGCGCTGCTGCCGGTGACCAGACATTCAGGTACAGGCAATCTTCAGAGTACACCGGATTGCTGCCGCCAAAGCGCGTACCGCTGGTACTTACCGGCTGAAAGCTGACCGGGCCGAATTCCTTCGCCTCCCTTACAGCATTCCAGGGCTCCGGCGGCTGCGGTGCACGAAAGCGCAGCTCTCCGACAGGAGGGGCAGCAAACGGGATTCCGCGCCAGACATTCACTCCGCCGCTCTCTTCTCCCTGCAGTTGCCCATAGGCTGTAGTCACTAGTTGTCCTGTCATTACACTCATCCTTTTCGCTTTATTCCTCAGCTTTTTCTTCAATCACTTTATAGAGTCCGGAGCGGAAACGGAACCACTGAAAGATATGGGTAACCACTACTTTGAGTACGGCGTAACCCGGTACCGCGAGAATGATGCCGAGTACCCCGAACATTTTGCCGGCAAAAATAATTACAAAAATAATCGTGATCGGATGAATCTTCAGCGTTTTACCCATGATCTGCGGAGAGATAAACTTCCCTTCGATCAGCTGGACAGCAGTCCAGACAATCACCATCTTGAGCAGCATAAACGGCGAGGTTACCATGGCTACCACCAGTGCTGGCGTAATCGCGATCGCCGGTCCCAGATAAGGGACTACCGCAGTACAAGCGGCAACGATAGCAAGTACCAGGGAATACTCAAGCCCGATGATCAGATAACCAATATAGAGCAATGCGCCGATACAGCAGCTGACAATAATCTGCCCGCGGATGTAGGATGCCACCTGACTGTTCATTTCCTGCATGACCATCCGGGACTGCGGCTGCAGTGCAGTAGGAATGAACCGCATCAGGTAGTCGGGCAGTCTTTTGCCATCGCGCAGCAGATAGAACAGAATGAACGGCGTAGTCACCACTGCCAGAACAATCTCTGTCAAAGTGCCTACAAAGCTGCCTACGCCACTGGCGGCATTATTGATGAACGAGGTGCCCCAGGTAGTCACCTTGCCGGTGATATCACTGAGATCCGTACCCACACTTTCCTGAATCTTTCCGAAAAATTCACTGCCCGTCAGATGTAAGAATTCCTCCTGAATCTGCGCGCTGTATATCGGGAAGTTGTCAATCAGCCCCATCAGCTGGGTACGGATAATCGGAATAACCATCAGCAGGATCAGTGTAATAATTCCGGCTATTACGAGGTACATCGTAACAATTCCGTAAGCGCGCTTCACCTTGCTTCTCCGCTCCAGGCGGTCAACCAGCGGATTCAGCAGGTAATAAGCAACTCCCGAGAGAAGCAGCGGCGCTGCCACTGTATGCAGAAGCACTGACAACGGTTTGAATATAAACGGAATCTTGGAGAATACGAGCACGGTAACACCAATCAGTAACGCAATTAAAAGCCCCACGACAAACTTGTTATTCAGAAAAAACTTTTTGAATTTATCCGGCCAGACCTGACGTCTATCCATATACTGCCGCCCCCCTGCTGCAACACTTACGATATAAGTGTGATTAATTGCACTTTGTATTAGCATAGTCAACACGGAGGCTGCAAGTCAAATTTTCTGCCCCGCCAAAAAAGCTCTAGTGCAGTGAAGACTGCAGGCCCACCAGCAGACCTTCCACCAAAGCCAGGGAGTTCAGCGAAACCGCCTCAACATTGCTCTCAAAAACTTCTACGCTATCCTCATCCGCATGGTCTGAAATCGATCGGATTACAACAAAGGGAATCCGGTTCACACTCTGTCAGGATCGCTGCAGGCAGGTCGTGATGCACCACCTGAGCCGACAGATAATATCCCTGCAATTCAGGCTGTCATCCAGCCCTCCCGCAGCTCCGGTAAGAAGGCCAGCGGCTCAGCGCAAATAACAGCCATTATTAATATCAAACGTCGCCCCGGTGTATGCTCTCGCTTTGCGGCTTAGCATAAAAACCACCGTATCCGCAATATCCTCCGCCAGCAGCGGCTCCGGAATTAGCTGATGCTCCTGATATTCCTGCTGCCTCCAGGCCGGGATATGCCCCATCATCGGAGTGCTGGTCATCGTCGGGGCAACAGCATTCACCCGGATATGAGGGGCAAAGTTCATGGCGCAGCTTTTGGTCAAGCCGAGAACAGCTGCTTTGGTCAAGCCATACACCGCATCTGAGCTGCCTTCCTGACCGGAGACGGAGGCCATGTTGACGATGACGCCTGTCTGCTTCCGGTCCAACAGCAGGCGCCCGAAGCCCTGCGAGAAATAGACATATCCCTTGATATTGATATCCATTACCCTACTTATATCTTCGGGGGTATACTCCAGCAGACTGCGCCCCAGATATATGCCTGCATTGTTGACCAGACCGTTAACCTCAGCATGTTCTTGCTGTATGTATGCGAAGAATTGCTCCACCTCGCTGTATTTGCTCACATCCACCCGGAAGGAGCAGAGATTATCTGAACCCGCCTCGGCCTGCAGTTCCTTAAGCCCCCGGCCATCCAGATCACAGGCAATCACTTCAGCACCTTCCTGCAGACTAAGCATTACGATAGCCTTACCGATTCCCGAAGCGGCCCCGGTCACAATTATTTTCATTCCCTGCAGCATTCTTAGACACTCCCTCACCTGTATTCTCCACCGGACAAACCGGCTTACTGAAACCGCAAATCAACAATACTGCCGGTCCGCTCAAAACCGATCGACTGATAGACCTTGTTGGAATCCGGGTTTGCAGCATCGGCATAGAGCATAGGAGTAATGCCCTTGCCCAGCAGCTCAGCACACAGCTCTGCTACAGCGGCACTGGCATAGCCCTGCTTACGGCAGTCCTGCGGAGTGAACACTTCATTAATCCGGGCATGTCTGGAGGACAGATGGGCCAGATTCGCCATGGACACGGGCCTATCCTGTACCATCCACAGGCGGAGCTTGCCGGATTCCGTAATATCTCTTGCGTAGCCGAGGAAATTCTCAGGTGCATTCTCGGTGCCGAACGCATCCTTCACAAAGCCGGCCAAATAGTCTGCAATGACCGGGATATAGCCAGCATCTGCCTGCAGCAGCTTGCCGCTGACATTAGCGGGCTTCTTCACCTGCGGGCAATGATAGGCTTCCATGATCATATGAACATGATACAGCTTGCCTGTATTCTCACAATAAGCCTCTGCAAACAGCCTGCCTGTCTCCTTAGTCCCGTTAACCCCTGACAATCCGCGGCCCTTCAGCCGCTCCACAAGCTGGCGAACCAGGGCTCTGCCCTGATCTGCACCTACCTCCGGTGCAATCCATAACCAGGGGTTATGCCCCTCCGTGTGCGCAAAGATCAGATGATCCTCGGCTGTCTTGATCCGGAGCGATTCCGGGTTTCCGGTGATAAGGTGAAGGAGATTATATTCCACCTCTTCCTGTAAGAACGCTTCGCTGTGCAGCACTCGGTCATCCGGCTCGAAATCCACAAACATCCCGCTTCCCCCTTACTCTATCTTTTCTATCCATCATAATCCTCCGTCTGACAAAAATAAACAATCCTCCACCGAAAATTTTCCAGTGGAGGACTGCATTTTTCTTTCATATTTTATTTCTTCTTTTTACCCTTTGCCCCTTTTTCAATTGCGGCTTTCAGTCCTTCATCATAAGTGTAGAGAACATTCTCTTCCAGCCGTTCACCCTTCAGCACCTTGCGTACCAGGCTTTTGGCTGATTTGGGGGTGATATCCCTGTACCATACGCCTTCCGGATATGAGATGACTACACACGCATCCGAACATCTTCCGTTGCAGCGGGTTACTGTAGTATGAATCAGGCTGTCTGCCCCTTGCTTCCCGATTTCATCCTCTATCGCGTCAGCGACCTCTTCACCCTTATGCTTCTTGCAGTCGCTTCCGTTGCAGATCAGCAGATGGCTGACCGTCCCTTGCAGATTCCAGGTCGTCATGGAATTCCCGCCCCCTCTAGTACAACAATACCCTGTTTGTCTGTCTCCCTAAACTCTACTTACCAATCAGAGGATCGTCAATAGGGGGAAAGACTGTTATACTGTATTGAGAATGATTATCACCCAAGAAAAGAGTGACTCTGAACATGCATAAACCACCTTCCGGCAGTTCATTGCCTTATCCTCATAGTTTTTATGTCCCGGTGCGGATTGCTGCACTGGACAAAGCCGCTTCTAACCGGGGAAATTCCAGCCCGCCCTTCTCTTCCCTGCTGATTATAGTTACCGGAGGCAGCGCAACGATGGAGTGGGATGGAGCGCTTACCCGTGTGTCCAGCGGCAGTACCTTGTGCTGTGACAGCTCCGCACACATCATCCTGCAGCACAGCCATAACCTGCAGGGGGTGTGGATCGAATATATCACACTCTCCGGCACCAGCCATCCTTCCAGCCCGCTGAACAACGGTGTACCGCTCCGCAGCTGTGCGCCCCGTATTTGCGCGGTGGCGTCGCGGCTGCTGGGCAGCTGGAGCCAGCCGGAAGAGCATCAGCCTTTTGCAGTGCAGCAGCTGTTCACAGAACTGCTCACTGAGCTGTATCACAGCGCTGCTGAGAATACGGAGCCGGCGCTTCATTGGCTGGACCGTGTATTGCAATATATAGAATCCCATTATAATGAGGACTTAACGAGAGGGCAGGCGGCAGAGCTTGCCGGAGTTACCCCGGAGCACTTCTCCCGCGCTTTCCGCAAATCCACCGGTCAGACCTTTAATGAATATGTAACACTGCTGCGCATCCGCAAAGCCCAGCAGCGCATTCTGACAGGAGCCCCGAATCTGAGCACGCTGGCGCTTGAAGTCGGTTATGGTGAAGGCACCTATTTAAGCCGCAAGTTCAAACAGGTCGTGGGTCTTTCTCCTGCAGCCTATCACAGCAAGAATAAATCCGTGGTATCGCTGAACTTCAATCACACGGCCAGCCTGCAGGCGCTTGAGGTTGTTCCCCGGCTCGGAGTATATTCGGCTTGGATGGAGAGCCTGAAGCCTATTCCGTCCAAGCATAAGCTGCTAAATGAAGGAAGCAGCTCCACAGGTCTATATGAACGCTTGTCTTCTGCCCGGCCGGATGTGATTATCAGCTACTCCCTGCCTGACAAGAATAAGCAGCTGATGTCGTTAGCTCCGGTTATTGAAATCCCCTTTATGCAAATGGACTGGCGGGAACAATTCCGGCTGATTGCAGAGGTCACCGGCCGCAGACCACAGGCGGAAGCCTGGCTGAATGTCTATGACGAACAATGCCACGCGGCCAACCAACAGCTCAACCGCCGGATCGGTCCCCGGGGAACCGCAGTCGTCTGGGAGATTGGCAGGGACGCTGCATACTGCTTCAGCAGCAGCTATGGCCACGGATCTCAGATTCTGTATAATGATCTGGGCTTCCGGCCCCCAAGCAGCCTTGTAAGCGAGGGACTCCTCCGCCAAGGTTATCTGGAGGTTGCCTTCAGTGACTTCGCCGGCTACCCCGCGGATCATATATTTATTACCTGCAGCGCCGGAACGGCCGAGATGCGGGAGCCGCTCCGTTCCTTTCTTCATCGTGCAGTACAGCAGAATCAGGCGTCCGCTTCCGGCAGCAGAATCTATTTCCTGAATCAGCCTGCCATGTTCTACGGATTTGATCCGCTCTCTTCCGAAGCCCAGCTCAGGGTGCTCCTGCAGGCGCTGACATCATAAATTTACATAGCCGGACATCACATTCAGCCATAGTGTAAACCGGACAAAATCTGTAAAGTGTTATTGAGAATGATAATCGTTCTACATAAGGAGGCATACATCTTGAAAAAACCGTATTCAAGCTCTAATTCCCGGAAACAATGGATCATCTTCCCGTTGCTGCTGGCACTGACGCTTCTTGCCTCAGCTTGTGGAAACAACACATCCAATAATAGCACCGGTTCTGCTGCTGCTAATGCTACAGAAGCTCCTGCTTCGTCCCCGCAGCCGGAGACTCCAGCCGCAACCGCAGCTCCCGCCTTCAAAACAGTAACAACTGTAAATGGAGATATTGAAGTGCCGACAGCACCGCAGCGGATTGTTGCCGAAGAGTATCTGGGCAGCCTGATTGCTCTGAATACAATCCCCGTGGGTGCTCCCGGACTGACGCTGGAGAATATGTATTTCAAAGAATCACTTACCGGAGTCACCGATACCGGCACTTACGGAAAGATGTCACCGGAGAATATTATCGCCCTGAACCCGGACCTCATCATCTCCGGCAATGCCGACAGCTATGAGACACTGAGCCAGATTGCCCCTACCGTCATTGTGCCGTACGGTGATCTGAAGGATGCTCACGCGGAGCTGACTTATTTCGGCAAGCTGCTCGGCAAAGAAAAGGAAGCTGCGGACTGGCTGGCAGATTATGATAAGCGTATCGCCGCAGCCAAGGCCCGTGTGGATGCAGCGATTCCCGCTGATGCCACCTTCAGCATCCTGGAGCATGCCGACAAGTCCACCTGGGTATATGGGGACAACTTCGGACGGGGCGGACAGCCGGTCTATCAGGCACTGGGACGGAAGCCGCCAACCGAAGTGGCTGCTGAAATAATGGAGAAGCAGTGGGCAGAATTATCCTCCGAGACACTGGGCAAATATGCGGGTGATTATCTCGTTGTGACCGATAATACACAGACTGTAGAAGACTTCCAGGCAGATCCGATCTGGGGCAGCCTGCCTGCTGTCAAGAACGGACACATCTATGTATGGAAAGAAGAACGTTCCTGGTATTATGATCCGATCGCCGTTCTGGCACAGACAGAAGAGCTTGCGGACTGGCTGACTTCGGGGCAATAAATGAATATTCCTGAAGCTGTCTGGGCAGCCTTAACCGGCTCCCGGCAGCTTTTTTTGCTGATTACTCCTTCCATAAATGGAGATAATACCTGTAGCCCGCCTGCCGGAACCGGCAAATCAGCTTGCGGAGCCTAAGGAGCATCGCCCATGAAAATTCTCGCTATTTATGTCCTGTTAGCCGTCATCACCTTGCTAATGCTCACACTGGTTGATGTCTTATCAGGAATCAGCGTGAGTGCATCGTTGCATTCTCTTTCGGTAATCTTTGCCACAACCACACTGCAGGAAACGATCTGTGTGGTGATCTTCCTGGCACTCCCTTTAATCCAGGTTGTCGCCGGCGCCCTCAAACGCAGCCGCTAATCTCCAGCGAAACTTAACGGTATAGGCCGAATCTGCGCCGGATACGGTGAACAAGAAACAGCAGAACAGGAATATACGCACAGAATACCGGCAGGATATTCTCCAGAAAAACCTTCCCTTCACTCATATGCACCGGATAATTCTCTGCACTGACGAAAGAGCTGAACAGCATGACCACCGCCGCCGGAATCACCAGTTTTTGGAAATCGCGGACCTTGAAGAGATCGGCAGTTATGGCCACAGCAGCATAGCAATAAACAGTCATCTTGAAGAACACCCCGATAATGAGTGTAAGCATAACAAGTGCATCCAGACGCTGGATGAAGTTGGCTACATTCACGAGTGTGATGGTGGTAAACATCGGAAAGGTTGTCCGGCTGTAGAGGTTCTCTCCGAGCACTCCCATCTCAATGGCATGGGTGAAGCTAAGCAGACAGGCGCTTAAGGTGATGGCCACGATGCCGGTTTTCTTAATCTTCCTTGATTTGTTAAAGTGCGGAAGTATAGTCGTGAAGCACACGACCTCCCCGAACGGAAAAATCCAAATGTTAGGGTAGGCAGAGCCCAGAGCCTCCCAGAGATCATTGATATGAATTGGAAACAGGTTCTTAAGCTCCACCAGTCCGGCAGCAATGACAATAAAAATACAAATCAATCCCATGACGATTATGATCCAGAAGAAAATCTCCGCCGTTCTGGCGAATACCTCGATTCCCTTACTCAGGATGTACATTACCGCAATAATCATGATGGAATCAATAATAAGAATCGGAGTTTTGTCGTATGAAGCTGAAATTAACAGATCCCCCGCTTCACGCAGATTTCTGGAGCCGTTATAGAGCAGCACCGGGAGAAACAGCAGGCCTACTACCCAGCCTATCCAGGGGCCGAGAATCTTACGGGCATAACCGCTGATGATCAGATCCGGGAACTGCTGATACAGATGTGTAAACACCAGATAAAGCAGAATGCCCCCTGGGAGCGCCATCAGGATGGAGAGCCAGACCGCATGCCCGCTCTCCAGGCCCACGGGTACAACCAGCGCCGTTCCAAGCTCAAACAGCACAATCATCGCAAAAAGCTGACTGGGACCGATCGCTTCTTTTCTCATAAACCTATTCACCTTATTTCTGCATAAAAAGCTGATTATTCGGGAGCAGGGTGATACGGCTTCAGGCTCATTCCGGTACTGCGGATGTACGCCTCCACATGGAGATCCAGCTTCCCTTGAGCGAAGATATGACCCCAATTCTTATCTAGTGAAGCCCAGCCTTGGGGATCGCTGCGCTTCAGTTCATTACCGAAGTTAAAAATATCGCTCTCCATCTGCTGTGCCATCTGCAAGGCCTGCTTCACTTCGTTACCGGTCTGCTTCTGCAGCTCCTGTTCAAGCTTCACAATTTCTTCCCTCTTGCTGAGGTCAACGAACCCATCCGTTTCATTCACAATTCCTTCTTCACTGATACTTACATGAAAGACCGGCAGGCCGTCCTGAATATCAATCTTCACCTTCGTTCTTGAATACACAATATTGACGGCAATTGACTCTTTCTTATCCGCAGAATCAATATTGATTATAGTTTCTTCTATCCGGTTAAGCAGCCACTCCGTACCCCGTGCTTCCGAATCCTTCATCCAGTAGATCAGTTTGCCCTCTCTAAAAGCACCAAGTCCATGCATAACAGTCCCTGCATGTGACACGGTTTGTTCCAGATTGGATTTCTTCATGCCTTCAGAAGCATTCCCTTGAATAGACACTCCATTAATCGTCAGATCCCCTTCGCCCGTTATGCCGTTAATAATATCGAATACGTCGATCGTCCGGTTCTCTCCCCATACTCTCGAGGTATTCTGCGTCTTTTTGACCAGTCCCAAAGAAGGCAGACTTTCTATTGCAGTTAATATCTTCAGAACAGATGCTGCATCGTTGTCGCGGGCAACAAGCACTGCCGAATTGAGTCTGAGCTCATGCGACCGCTCAAAGATGTCAAATACATCGTTAATTCCGCTCCGGGCCAGGGACTCTCCCAGGACAACAAGCTGGGTGTGGGCAAAAAAAAGCTGCCGCGTTGCCCGCTTGGAGGCCTTGCGCAAAGCACCGAAAATTGTACGGTCGGTAGCAGAAACAATCACAATGGAAGGCTCTCCCGCGCTTGCTCCAAAACCTGTAGCTGTTGAGGATGGATTGACCAGCTGAAATGTCACCTTGAATTCATTGGTTTCCGGTACCAGATCTATACCGATGCCGCTGACGATAGCCAGGTCATTCAATTCTCTGCTGTTCCAGCAGCCGCTCAGCATCAGCACAATGACTCCCATAGAAATCACGCGCATAACGCCTTTAATGTTCATAGGAGTTCCTCTTCGCAGTTTTTTTGCCGGGGGCTGTGGAGCTGTTGCCCTTATTCAGCAGCCGTTTGCGGATCTTCATAAAAGTCAGAGGAGAGCGGAGAAAGGTGTCCTTCTGATTCTCGGGCACAAACGGACCCATAGGCGACATATACGGCACTCCGAGAGACCGCAGGCTGCACATGTGGGCAATCAGCATAATTGTAAAGATGGCGATACCGTACAGCCCCATAAAAGCGGCAATGACCATAATTACAAACCGCAGCATCCGGATAGAGAGCGCCATATTGAATGCCGGAGTGGCGAAGCTGGAGATACCTGTAAGCGACACAACAATAACCATTGCCGGGGATACAATTCCCGCCTGAACCGCTGCAGTCCCTAACACCAGACCTCCGATAATAGAAACCGTCTGACCGATCGGAGACGGCATACGTACACCTGCTTCGCGGATGATCTCAAAGGTAACCTCCATCATGACGGCTTCCACGAAAGCAGGAAAAGGTACCCCTTCCCGCTGCGAGGCCAAATTGATCAGCAGCGGTGTCGGAATCATCTCCTGGTGGAAGTTAAGCGCCGCCACGAAGATTGCAGGCCCATATAAAGAGATAAGCAGGCACAGGAACCGCAGCAGCCGGATCAGTGTTGAGATATCATAACGCTGATAGTAATCCTCCACGGTATGAAAGAACATAAAGAAGGTAGTCGGGGCAATCAGTACAAACGGTGTGCCGTCCACAAAGATGGCAATCCTTCCGTCCAGCAGGTTTCCCGCCACACTATCCGGCCGTTCCGTATTATAGAGTGTCGGAAATGGAGAATACTTGTTATCTTCAATAATCTGCTCAATGTAGCCTGATTCCAGAATTGAATCCACCTTGATCTCCTGAAGCTTTTTTTTGAATACCTTGATCGTCTCTTCATCTGCAATCCCATGGATATACATGATGGTGATATCGGTGTGGGTCACATCGCCAAGCTTCATCGTTTCGGTCCAGAGATCGGGATTCTTGATGATTTTGCGGACCAGGGCGATATTGGTACTGATAGTCTCCGTGAAGCTTTCCTTCGAGCCGCGGATCGCCACTTGAGTCGATGCCTCGGATACCGGTCTGACCTCACCGCCGCAGGTGCTCCCGCTCACCGCTTCACCGAGTCCGTCAACCATAATAATCGTGTCCCCCGACAGCAGCGCTTCAAGCAGTCCATTGATATCTTGAACCAGCTTCTCTTTGCCGATGCTTAGCGCATTGTCTTTAATATAGGAATACACTTCGGCTGTTGTTGCTGCGAGTAGTACATCGTCATTCAAAGATTCGAAGGACATCACATGTGAAATGAAATGGTCGACCATTTCTCTGTCCGTAATACCAATCATATATACCGCTGCTACCCGGGCCGTCCGATTGATGAGTTCATAAGTACGTATGATAAGATCCGGGCTGTTCCCCAGCCTGGCTTTGATTTGAGTAATATTCTCTTCCAGATCAGGGGAGATAGGCGGATTGTGGGGTTTCCTGCCAGCGCTGTCCACCGTTTGTGCGGCTTGGCCGGATTCTTTGGTTGTCTTATCCATAATCAGCACCTCCTGCACTTACTATTCGCCCGCTATCCTTTTTTTATGCAGCTTATGGAATGTGTGAGGAACGCGGGGCTAAGCTGCGCCAGAGCAAAGCTTACTCAAAAAAAAAGGCTGCTCCCCGCACGGAATCTTCCGTGTAAGGAACAGCCTGTATGTGTTTAGACTAATGATCATCAACTACGCCAAGCGCCTTGTTCTTCTCCTTAAACCGGTCGTTATGCGAGGAGACATAAGCCACCTTATCCGCTTCAGGGTCCATGTACAGCTTCGCGCTGTTGAGGGCAAGCACCGCATCCGTGAACGTTCCGGCAATCAGTCTTACCTTGCTGTCATAATCTACGAAATCTCCCGCCGCAAAGATACCCGGCAGATTCGTTTCGAGCTTGCCGCTGACCTTGGCCCACCATTCCCCCATGTCCAGTCCCCAATCCTTCAACGGACCGAAATCGCTCTTGAGGCCGTGGTTGACAATAACGGCATCCACTTCAAGCTGCTCACTCTCACCGGATTCGATATGGCTGATCGTAACCTGGTCAATCTGCTCGCCATTGCTGCTGTGCAGCTGGTTAACCGCATAGGGTACACGTACATTCACAGAGGAATCCTTCATGCGAACGATATTCTTCTCATGGCCGCCGAACCGCTCCCGGCGGTGCACGATGGTCACGCTGGCGGCAATCCCCTCCAGTTCATTCGCCCAATCTACAGCGGAGTCGCCACCGCCCGAGATCAGAACCCGCTTGCCGCGGAAGGGCTCCAGCTCCTGCACCGTATAATGCAGGTTCGTCACTTCATAGCGGTCTGCGCCTTCAATCTCCAGCTTCGCCATCTGCAGAATACCGTAACCGATGGTTAGGATAACGGTGCGTGTCCAGTGCTGCTCACCGGTCGCCGAGGTCAGGATGTAAGTCCCGTCCTCCTGGCGCGCCTGATGCACAATCTGCTGTCCGAACACAATGGTGGGATCGAAGGTCCGCGCCTGCTCTGCCAGCTGGTCTATCAGCTTACGGCAGAGCGTCGGTGTAACACCTCCGACATCCCAGATCATTTTCTCGGGATAGATCAGCATCCGTCCGCCCAGCTCTTCCTTCGCTTCAATCAGCTTCGTCTTCAAATCTCTCATTCCGCTATAAAAAGCCGTATACATACCTGCGGGGCCACCGCCAATTATCGTTACATCATATAATTCCATGGATTCGTTCATTTGTTTCCCTCCAGCTTCTAGGTGTATTTAAGATTTGGTCCGGGCCAGCAAATACAGAAAGTAAGGAGCGCCGATAACGGCAACAACGATACCGGTAGGTATCTCAGACGGCTGCAGAATCCGGCGGCCGATCGTATCGGCAGTGATGACGAGCAGCGCGCCGAGCAGCGCTGAAGCGGGAAGCATCAGCTGATGCTTCGGTCCCACGAGCCTTCTGGCCAGATGCGGGCCGACCAGTCCGACGAAGCCAATCCCGCCGCTTACCGCTACGCTTGAAGCGGCAAGTCCGACCGCCGCTGCCAACAGGCGGAACTGCTCCCTGGTGACATGGGCACCCAGACCGGTAGCCGTCTGCTCGCCCAGATTCAGCACATTCATGACCCTTGCCTTATAGATGACGTAGGGCAGGAGAATCACAATCCAGGGAAGCAGGGACAATACAAATTTCCAGCTGGTGCCCCAGATGCTGCCCGCAAGCCACGTGGCGACGAATTGATATTTGTCCGGATCTAGGCGAAGCGTCAGCACAATCATCGCTGCACTCATCCCAGCCGCAACTGCGACACCGGTGAGCAGCAGACGGATCGGTGCAATTCCCTGATGCCGCTTATAGGCCAGGCTGTAGATCAGTGCGGCAGTAAATGCCGCCCCGACAAACGCAACTACCGGCAGCAGATAGACAGGTGCCGCAGAGGTCGTCGGATAGAAGGACACCATCAGCATAACCATCAGCCCGGCTCCGGCATTAATGCCCAGGATTCCCGGATCGGCCAGATCATTGCGGAAGACCCCCTGCATCACCGCTCCGGAAACTGCCAGTGCAGCTCCAATCAGAATGGAAATTACAATACGCGGCAAGCGGAATTGGAACAGAATCAATTCCTGCTTGTCCGTCCCCTTGCCGAACAGCGTATTCAGCAGCTCTAGCGGAGTTAAACGTATGTATCCTGTATTCACACTTATAATGAACATGATAATAATCAGTACAGCCAGAACGCTAAGTACAGTCAGGCCATGCTTACGCCTTGTTTCTTCGAAGGAAACCACTCTGGTTCTCTGCATCTTTACAGCTCCCTTCTTTCTTTGCGGGCCAGATACAGGAAGAATGGAACCCCGATCAGCGCTATAATTGCTCCTACTGGCGTTTCATGCGGCGGGTTGATCATCCGGGCAGTCAGATCCGCCCCTACCACGAGCAATGCACCCAGCACGGCGGAGCAGGGAATAATCCATCTGTAATCCACACCTACAAGATAACGTGTCAGATGGGGAATAATCAGCCCGACAAACCCTACCGCTCCTACTACAGCCACCGAAGCGCCAGCCAGAATCAGGACGACTAAGGCCCCGGCCAATTTGACCAGACCGGTTCGCTGTCCCAGTCCTCTGGCGATATCTTCCCCCAGACTGAGCATCGTAATGGAACGGGACAGGATAATCGCCCCGATGAGTGCCGCAATCACCCAGGGAGACATGACCTGAAGCTGGAACCATTTCGTTCCGGCCAAGCCGCCTGCATACCAGAAGGCGAGGTCTTGTCCGATTTTGAAATACAGCGCCACGCCTTCACTGAGCGCCGAGAGCAGCGCACTGAAGGCGGCTCCGGCCAGTACCAGCCGGGCGGGGGTAAGTCCGCCTTTGGCCAGTGAACCGATGCCATAGACGATACCTGCTCCCGCTCCGGCCCCGATGAAGGAATATAGAATAAGATACATAAACGATAAATTCGGAAAAAAAGCAAAGCAGACGGCCAGCGCAAAACCCGCCCCCGAGTTAATGCCCATCAGCCCCGAATCCGCAAGCGGATTGCGGGTCATTCCCTGCATGATCGCTCCCGCCACTGCGAAGCTGGCTCCGACCATCACGCCGCCGAGAACCCGCGGAAGCCTGAGCTCGCGGATAATCTGATGCTCTGTAAGTTCCGGATTGAAGTGAAAAACTGCTGTCCACACGACAGAAAGCTTAATATCTGCTGCCCCAAACGATACTGAAACAGCGATGCCCAGCGCCAGCGCAATCAAACCGCCAATAAGGATCAGCGTTGCCGCCCAAGGGCGCGAACGTAGTTTGAGCGGTTCTGCTCTCTGATCAAGCCCATTCCTGGACACTGCCTGTTGATTCATGACTGTCACCCGTTTTCCATGAAATTGATTCTCATTATCATTGTAATATTGTAAATGAATTTGTCACTGTTTGGCAATGGACAAATATAAACCTGTACATAGAAAGTCTCTAATCATCCATTTCGCGGAGGATATCCGGCATGAAAAAAGACAACCTGTATCCTGATTACATCCGCAGGGGATGTATCTGGAGAGTCAGGTTGCCTTGTTCCATTGCTGCTGAATAGGCGGAAATGTCCGGGGCTTTCGCACTATA
This sequence comes from Paenibacillus sp. FSL R10-2771, assembly GCF_038000205.1. Classification (NCBI taxonomy): domain Bacteria; kingdom Bacillati; phylum Bacillota; class Bacilli; order Caryophanales; family Paenibacillaceae; genus Paenibacillus; species Paenibacillus sp. FSL R10-2771. Next base: position 2,121,627 of record NZ_JBBOBM010000001.1, on the reverse strand, counting down.
CATTCTGAAGCGTACCGCCGAATAGTCTGCGGATATATCCCTGCAGCTTGCCGATATGTGGCACGAAGGTGCTTTTGTCATACACATAATTAGACTGGCTGACCAGCTGTGAATAGATCAGAAACAGAATAGCTGCGAGCTCGCGGTCAATCTGCTTCTCATGCTCGATCAGCAGATACGTTTCATCCAGCGCCTCGTATAGCTGAAGCAGGGCAGCTTCATTAATGATTTTGCGGCGCAGCGGTACAATGATATCCGTGGCAATAGCGTCAATCCGCAGAATTAAGGCTGCCAGTCTCTCGTTCACGCGGTTCCCCTCCTGCTGTGACTGAATGGTTAAAGCGCTTGCTTAATACCATCCTATGTCAGCCGGAGCTTGAGCATGCCTTGAGCGGCCGGAACCCATTCTGCTTATCTATGTAATTCTTCTTACCTTGTGTATTCCTCGTACTCATCTTTCTGGTTATGCCTCGAATACATGTACTCATCGTTCTTCAGCTTGTACATCTGCCCCATCCCGCCAAATATGAACAGCAGTACTACAAGCAGTGTGTAGGCATAAGTGAATTGATTGAAGTAGAAGCAAAGCACAACTGCCGCTATAATCAGCAGCAGCAGTCCGAGGCCTATACGGCTTAAGATTTTTCTCATCAGGGGTTCCTCCGCAGAAATTTTAGTCTTACTGTACCATGTTCTGCGGGAGGAATATGTCGAAAGCTGGCACTATACAAACAGGGGATGTCCCGGGCAGCCGCTTCCCGGCTCCGGTACATCCCCCTGCTATATGTTATGCTTTTACACCTTTTATAGTAATTTGGAGATCACCGTTCCGGCCAGCAGCTGTCCGAGCGTCTTATCCAGCGGCAGCGGCTTGTTGCCGAGGCAGGTTCTGAGCGCGGTCAGCAGCACCCGGACATCATATTTACTCGGATGGACAGGAATCACTTCTTTTTCCAGCGCCAAAAGATTGTATACTGCCATCATCGCGGACCGGACCGAATATTCCACGGTAAAGACGCAGTCGTCCGGAACTTCGGCAAACTGGCCGAGGAAGGCCAGATTGGTGCTGCCCTGCGGAACCACCTGCGGGCGGTCTCCTGCGACACGCGGCATGAACTGTGAAGTGATATAAGGCATCATACAAGGAATAACATTGGTCGTATGCTCCAGAATCTCCGGAATGCGGGTCTTCAGACCGATATGGTACATCAGCTCCTCCAGAAGCTCGCGTCCGCTGCAGTCACTCATTTTCTTCTTGATATAGTCGCCTTCGGCATCCGGGAATAATCCGTAGGCCCAGAGCACCTTCACATTCTCAGGCTGGTTAATGAAATGCGGCTGCTTCGGTGCGGTCCAGGACATCATCCAGCTGGAGTCTTTGATGGTCACAACGCCGCCCATACCGGGAGCATCCCCGGTCAGCTCAAGCAGATACGGGAATACAATATCGTCATCGGTAAAGGTCATCGTAAACGACAGCCACTTGGACTTGTCGATGTCCCCGCAGAATACTTCCGGGTGGCCGAAATCCGGAGATTTCGCGGCAAGCTTCTCCCAGAGGCTCCAGCAGCCGCGCTCCGTAACAGAGCGGTTCAGAACCGCCGGATGGTCCAGATCGCCCAGGGTCGAGTTCTCTGTCATCGAGCCATTGGTGACCATAACCAGATCTCCGCGTGCTGTTGAGAGGGTCTTTGGCTCTCCGTTCACGAGCAGCTGGATAGCGGTTACTGTTTTCTCTCCGCCTGTGAAATCAAGCTCCAGATCTGTTACCTGATGGCCTTTGTCAAAATTGACCCCCTGGCTTTCCAGCCATTTCATCAGAGGAAGAATCAGTGAATCGAACTGGTTATATTCGGTATGCAGGATTCCCTTCAGCTGGTTCATCCCGGAGATCAGGTGCATAAAGCGCTCCATGTAACGCTTCACTTCAACTACACTATGCCAATTCTCGAAGGCGAACATCGAGCGCCAGAAATACCAGAAATTCGTCTCCAGGAAAGTCGGGTCAAAAAACTGCTCAATCGTCACCGCTCCGAGTCTTTCTTCGGTCGCCAGGGTCAGCTTGCCCAATTGCAGCGCATGCGCAGTGGAGAGTCCCAGCGTTGAGAAATCGGCGGGCTGCCCTTCCTTTTCTACCAGACGGCAGTGGGATTCGATCGGTTCTGCCAGATTCAGCTCACGGAATTCATCCAGCACCGTCCGGTCCGGATTGGTTAATGAGGGAATGAAGCCGAACAGCTCCATGAAGCATTCAAAGTGCTCTTCGATCTCGCGTCCGCCGCGGGCGCTGTAGCCGTCCTTCGCATTCCCCGCCCCGTCCATCGAGCCGCCATAGACTGCTGATTGCTCAAGGATATGAATATTCCGTCCCGGCATATGGCCGTCACGGATCAGGAAAGCGGCTGCCGACAACGAGCCGATCCCCCCTCCTACCAGATATGCCTTACGTGAAGCGATGCCTTCCTGTACCAGCGGATGAATTCTTTGATATGTACCCATATGTCCTCTTCCTTCCATGATCAGGGGATAAGTGCCTGCTAACTGCCTTCACTATACCCACCGTGAACATTGAATTCTATGGACAGCTTGGCGCAACTGTACAGGGATTACACATCTGCCGCAGATTGTGTCATTTCACTGGGCCGGATGGGCGGCGGCAGCCTGATAGTGTTCCAGGCCCCGGGCGATGCTTCCTTCCATAATCCGGGCTACCTTCTCCACCATTTCGGCCGGGTCGGTATTTGCCCCTGCTTTGAGCCAATGGATCACTTGTTCAAGGATAGCCAGTGTGTAGAAATCGGCAATGTCCTCCCTGGCCTGGCTTCTCCCCTGTTCCGGAATCTGCTCTTGTCCTTCACGGGCCCGCTCCTGCCCGTCCAGTTCTTCCACCACCCTGATCATGACGCCATAAATAACTCCGTACAGAAACTGCTCCAGATGCTCGCGTCCAAGTGAATGAAAGGTGTTCAGACAGATGGTTTTGTTGCTCACGGTGTACCGCAGGACACTTAGGAATCCCTGCTTCCAGCCGGCACAGCAGCGGTAGGGCTCCAGATCTTCAATTACCTCTGACCTGTAGACCCAGCCGAGCAGCTCGTAGATATCCTGAAAATGATTATAAAAGGTATGCCGGGTCACGCCGCAATCCGCTGTAAGCTGCTGGATCGTAATCTTGTTCAGCGGCCTTGCGAGCATGAGTTTTTTGAGTGACCGGGCTAAAGCGTTCTTGGTTAAAAGTGAATTGGACATTACTTCCCCCTTACTGCAGTAGAAACTTAACCTGATTTCTGGATTTACTGCATTGCTTAATAGGCTTCAAGGTTCTACAATACGGTGTATATGTTCCAATTATAACCAATTAAGAGCAGGTTTTCATAATAACCTTACGGGAGTGGATACGCTTGAATACAAGAAGGTACGGCAATACGGGAAAGACTGTGTCGGAGGTTGGCTTCGGTGCCTGGCAGCTGGGGAATAAGAAGGATTGGGAGGCTATGGAGGATCGTGCAGCGGTCTCTCTGGTGCATGAAGCGCTGGAGCGCGGGATGAATTTCTTCGATACCGCCCCGGGTTACGGGCACGGTACCAGTGAAACCCTGCTCGGGACCGCCTTATCCGGCAGACGCTCCAGCGCTGTGATCAACACCAAATTCGGCCACGGGGCGGATGGCAGCACCTGCTTTGATGCGGACCACATCCGTGCCTCCGTCGAAGGCAGCTTACAGCGTCTGCAGACGGATTATGTGGATTCCGTGCTGATTCATAATCCGCCTTTTGAGCTGCTGGACGGGAAATACGGCCACTACCACGAACTGGACAAGCTAAAAGCCGAAGGAAAGATTCTCTCTTACGGGGTTTCGGTCGATTCCGTGCCGGAAATGCTGGAGGTCATCCGCCATACGGATATCGGCGTTATGGAGGTTATGTTCAATATCTTTTACCAGGAAACGGCGGAAGCTTTCAAGCTGGCCCATGAGAAAAACATAGCGATCATCGTCAAGGTCCCTCTGGACTCCGGCTGGCTCTCCGGCAAATATGACAGCAGCAGCACCTTCGAAGGGGTAAGAAGCCGCTGGTCGCCGGAGGTGATCGCGAAACGCGCCGCCCTGGTGGATCGCATCCGGTTCATAACGGACGAAGAGACGACCATGACTATGGCTGCCCTGCGCTTCATCCTTGCTCATCCGGAGGTCACCACCGTTATTCCCGGAGTACGCAGCAGCGCACAGCTGGCCGAGAATATATCCGCAAGCCGCGAGGTGATGCCGGCGGAGCATGTGGTAAAGCTGAAGGAGCTGTGGGACAAGGAGATCCGGGATCAGCAGCTGGGCTGGTAATCGGGGCTGCAGTTATTCCTTTTCGCCAAGCCGGACTGAATAGGTCTTGTACCCGTCTTCATTAATCTCCAGACAGTTCAGCTGCTCTCCATATACACAGCCGCCGTCGATGCCAATCTTGTCTCCGTGCGGACTGAACCAGACTCCTGCCCCGTCCTGCAAATCTACCGTGGAGGTATGGCCGAATACGACCGTCTTCACGGTAGAGGTTACCGGATGATTGTAGAACGGCTCGCGGATCCAGATGAAATCATACTCCCGCTGGCTTGTCCAGTCGGCAAGGGAAGGTTCAATTCCTGCGTGAACGAACACATGAGTGTCCGTTTCATAATAGAAAGGCAGCGTACCCAGGAAATCCAGATGCTCCTGATACTCACGGCGCATATATTCCTTCATCTCCGCATACTCCTTCCAGCCTGAATCCGGGCGCAGCAGGACCGAATCGCGGCCTCCGCAATAACTCAGCAGGGTATGAAATCCCCCATTGGTAATCCAGTGGGTATCGCGCTTGTCATCCTCACCCGCCAGCGCATCACACGCCATCTGATCATGATTGCCCCGCAGTACGACAACACCGTGCTCCTCCGCAAGACGTTTCACCTGCTCAACCACCGCCCTGCTGTCCGGCCCCCGGTCCACATAATCGCCGAGCAGAATTAACTGGTCTTCGGAGGGGATATAGTTGGCTCTGCGGAGCAGCAGGTTGAATTCCTCCACGCATCCATGAATGTCACTGATCACTAATGTTCTGATACTCGTTCCCTCCTCCTCTTCTTAAGATACTTACACTCAGAATATTAATTATACTGATAAAACCGGATTTCCGCACGGACCGGCTGCTGAAAACCGGTAGTAAGCAGTTATGATACAGCGGCCTGCAGAAAAAAGAGGCTATCCCGTTCAGCCGGGAAACCTCTTCATCCAATACTATTCGCTCTGTGTTACGTTCTGACCTGCACCGGTAATTCAGCAGCGCTGTCCCAGCGCCAAGGCACCTCATGTCCCTGCAGATGCAGCCCGCCGTACCATTCATCTACACCTTGCATGCTCACTCTATCCGCTGTTCCGGCCAATACCCGCTCCCCCAGCTCTGACAGAATAACTGTACGCTTCAGGAATTCCGGTACTTCTCTGTAATCTGTAATTTCTGCCGTACCCTCAATAATAAGGAGAGGATGCTCTCCAGCCGTCAGCGTGCGAAGAACCTTCCAGTATTCCACATCTCCCATTCCCAGCCGGTGCAGTGCATCTGTAACTTGACGGAACAGCTTCAGAGGCGTATCTGCCCCGCCAGCCGCAGCCTCAAGCGTTGTCTGTTCGACAATACCAAGACCGTTATAAACGGAAGGCAGACGCGAGAGATGAAGCTTGAAGGCGTCATAGGCAAAAGAAAACGCGGATTTGGACAGCTCGGGCTTACTCTCCTCCAGGAGCTGTGCCAGCTGCCGGGGATCTGGAGATGCATATGCCTGCCATAGCCTGCTCCCAAGCTGCAGCTCCTCCGTGCCGATATTCTGCCAGGTTCCGGACAAGGTCTGAAGCTGTTCTGCCGTAAGCTGGCCCAGGCCATGGAACAGCTCAATTCCGGGAAATCCCCCGATGCAGAGCAGACTCAGCTTCGTGCTGCCCAGCTTCCGGTTGCTGAACCAGTGCAGCAGGTAGGCCAGCATACTCTGGTCGAACAGATCATGCTCAAACCACAGGACCACTTCATCATAACGGTGGAATCCGCTGAGCATGCGTTCCTGCTCCTCACAGCCCTTCATATATTCTTCTGCCGGAATTCCCAGTGTGGCCTGAAGAACCTCTGCCCGCAGCTGCCGTTTCTCCTGTGCCGCCGGATCCATGAATATCGGACCCGCCGTGTAGATTTCTCTCCATACCAGCACATCCCCTTGGACAATCCCCTGCTTCAGCTTATCTCCAACGAAATCACCGTTCACAATATGCAGCATACGCTGTCCTCCCTCTTGTAACAGATTAAATGCGGCCGCAAGATCTGCCACAGGAAAAGCCCCCTTCAGCTTGCGTCTGCCGTCATACAGCCTTTTCTTCAGCGTTCCGGCCGGAATGCCCAAATAAACGGAAATCTCCTGAAGCGAATAGCCATAGAAGTAGAACAGCTGCAGCGGTAACCGCAGCCTGGCGGACAATTCTGCCACCGAGCTATGCAGCACCTGTGTCCATTCTCTGCGTTCGGCAATTTCCTCAACACCCGGAGAAGACACGGCGACATGCTCTGCTGCCTCTAGAGGCAGCAGTGTTTGGCGCCTGCGCCGCAGCAGCCGGTGGCACTGCCTGACCACAATGGTTCTGAACCAGCCCGGAAACGCCGCCGGCTCCTGCAGACTCCCAAGGTTCATATACGCCTCGATGAGGGCCTCCTGTACCGCGTCTTCCGCCAGCTGAACATCTCCCAGCATATTGTAAGATACTACGTAAGCCATCCCCCGGACATGCTCTGTCAGCTGCCTGAAAGCTCCGGCGTCCCCCTTCTGTGCTTCTTCAATCCACTGCAGCATACGCCTGCGAACCTCATTTCTGTATTTTCATCTGTTCTAAGGATAAGTGCCATTCCGCGCGGAAAAGGTTACAAAATATTGTTCATGATCCGGGTTAGCCTATCTATGCTACACGATTATATTTTATTGACCAGTGTCAGGTTTATATTTCGATAAATTAAATTTATACAAATTAATTTTATTCTAATTAATTTTTAACAATGTGTGATACTATTATTTCATTTAGCAAATCTTGGAGGCCGGGAGGATATTCAAGCGATAACACTCGCCTATTCATCGGAGACAATACAAATTTCAGGAGGCATAACATTGAACCCTAAACCCGGCAGGCTTCTTCTCTCCACACTAATGATAGTTACCGCACTTTATTCTTCTTCGGCTGGAACAGCTTTTGGCGCGGCAGTACCTTCATTAACAGGCATCACAGGCCACTGGGCTCAGAACGAAGTGACGGACTGGGTTGAAAAAGGGTTCATTCAGGGATACACCGACGGCAGCTTCAAGCCGGATAACAGTCTGAAAAGAACCGAATTCATGGCGCTGATTAATCGAGCGTTTGGATTCACTGAAACGGCGGCTGTCTCTTATACGGATCTGTCTTCAAGCAACTGGGCCTACGCTGAGGTTGCCAAAGCAGTCAAAGCCGGATATATCAACGGGTATTCAGATGGCACAATCGGTACAGGCAAGACCATCAGCAGACAGGAAGCCGCAGTGATCATCAACCGGTTATTGAAGCTGGATGCAGCCCGGACCAGCGCTCTTTTCAGCGATTCCAAGGATATTGCCGCCTGGGCTCTCGGCTCGGTTAATGCAGTAGCCTCTGCAGGAATCATGAAAGGGTATTCCGAAGATAACAGCTTCAAGCCCGGCAGGGATATTACACGCGCGGAAGCAGTAGTGTCCTTAACACGGACCAAGGCCATTGAGGCTGCTCCGGCCAGTACACCGGATAATACCGGCACGGTCACCCCTTCGGCAACTGCCTCACCGGCAGCCAGTCCAACCGCTTCACCGACTGCTACACCTCCACCTGTCCGGAACCCCGATATTCCTTCTGTTCCAACGGCCACACCTGAACCTGTCTCCACACCTACAGCAGCGCCAGAACCGGAAGCTACAGCAACACCAGAACCTACAGCGACTCCGGCTGCGACTCCCGATCCGGCAGATACGACAGCCCCGATCCTAACAGGTGTAACTCTTGGAGCGGTTACTGTAGGAGAGAATGTATACGGGACAAGTAACGAAGCGGGTTATTTGTATCTGGTTCCTTCCACTGTAGCAGTGACCCCGGCGGGTCTGGAAGATTCCGTCCAAGCTGCGCACGGGACAAAGCTGGCGGTAAGCGCCTCTGTCTACTCCCCGCTGAACACGCAGGGTCTGCCAGCAGATCATTATATCGTGTATGCTGTAGATGGCGCCGGCAATATTTCGGTTCCTTCGAGCCTTATTGAGGTTAAAGCCATTGAGTTGACCCTGGATGCTCCGGTCTCACTGACGGAATCCAAAACCTATGATGGTACCTCCACCGCAGCGGTAACCGCAAGTCCTCTGCTCGGCGTGCTGAGCGGTGACGTGGTAGAAGTGAATGCCTCCGCTTCTTACAGCAGCGCGGCGCTTGGGGTTAACAAGACTATAACTGTTGTCTATACCATAAGCGGAGCCCAGGCAGCCAGCTATATTGCTCCAGCCCCATACACCGTCCATACGGGAATTATCTCGCTGAATCAATTGACTCTCGGTGCCCCGGAACTGACATTGGCGAAGTTCAAGGACGGAACAACCACAGCAGCTGTGACCCCTGGTCAGCTCATTGGAGTAATCCCCGGGGAAGATGTCAGTGCGATCGCTGTTGCCAATTATGATACCTCTGCAGTAGGTACGAACAAAACCATAACTGTAGTCTATACACTCAGCGGATCAGATGCCGGAAATTATATTGCACCTGCGAACTACGTCGTGAACACAGGTGAAATTGACCGGGATCAGATCACACGCTCCAGAGTCTATGATGGAACTACTGCGGCGGTAGTGGTTGCTGGTGCTGTGACCGGAATCGAACCTGGTGATATCGTCACAGTAGAAGGTATTGGTGAATACAGCGATGTCAACGTGGGTACGAATAAAATCATAACTATTTCGTACATTTTAACAGGTCCAGACGCTGGCAATTATCTCCCGCCTGTTAGCTACACCATAAGCACGGGGATTATCACCGCCTTGCAGTTAGACATTACCCCGCCAGCCATCACGGAGTCCAAGCTCTTTGACGGAACGCTATCAGCGCAAGTCACTCCAGGCACTCTGATTGGAGTCCTTCCGGGGGATGATGTAACGGTCAGCGCAACGGCGGCCTACAGTGACGCTGCTGTGGGCAGCGGCAAAATCATCACCGTAGTCTACACCTTATCCGGGGAGGATGCCGCGAACTATTTGGCACCAGGGAATTATATGATATCCACAGGTGTGATTGTAGCGCCTTAGGCAGAGATATTATGAACACTTGTTAAAAGATAAAAGCGTCCCGCGAGCCGTGAACAGGCTGCCTGGGGCGCTTTTTGATGTTGGGAGTAGTAAATCGCTTGCCCGATGGTTTGCAGTGACCCAATTACGGTATATGCCTGGGAGTTGGGAGTATGGTATATGCTTGCTTAATTGCACTCTGTACAACTAAATTGTCTGATTTACAACCGATTCTTCGTTTAGTTGTATTTCGTACAATTAAACTGCCTGTGTAGATTGCTTATCACCTATTCGGGCAGATTTAGTTGTACAGATTACAGTTATTTGATGCAGGTATCCCTTTTCGCTATTTTTAATTGTACATTCTACAACTATCAATGAATTATTACTCGGAACTGAATACATCCTTTGCAATGAATTCAGGCGGAATGTAGTCTGCTAACCAGATATTATGATTGCCGTGGTAAAACTTAATCCCTTCGTTCGCTGCCCGCCCGGCGTCAATTGTTAAGATCACAGGATTGGGATCTTTCCGGCCTCCAACCAGCTTTGCTGTTTCCGTATCCACCGAGAAATGAACATACTGTCTCTTCATTGGTTTAAGCCCATCAGCCAGAATCGTCTCCACCCATTGCCTGGCTGTCCCATGGTACAGAACGGGGGGTGGGGTTTCATTCTGCTTAATTATCTTTTGAGGCACAGAGTGACCATATAGCGCCCTTATCCTGCCCTCCACAATCTCATGCCGCTGTTTAGCCGAACCCTCTATCATCTTAGCCAGATCATCTGCAGTTACTGAATTCCATTGTTGCTCAAGGTGCAATGCATTTAATAGCTGCTCCATCTCTACAAAGCCCTCATCATCTAATTCCAGTTCATATTCCCAAGGCGCGTGACGCAGTGCATATGAAACCTCTTTGCTGAGCTTCGAATAATCCATATCAGACCTCCTTACCAAAACGCCTCATAGGCGTCAAAGTAACATATATGATTATGAGTTTATCATATGTAACGCTGCCAACATAATAATACGCATGGCCATATGTGATCCTTCATCCGGCGAGGAGGACTGAAATTCCGCTATTTCAGCTAATCAGGCAGATTTGCGGAGCACGCGGACTCAGAATCCGTTATGTCTGCTGTAAGCAAGTAGCTCTAGCCAACATTTTGGGCGGTGGAGGCAGAAGTTAGCTGATATTGATGACGGGGGCGGCTTAATAGAGAGATGGCTGTGACATCAGCGGAACAGGGACAGTTACATTAGCCGTGGCAGTGACTGTTGTGGCAGCCGTGACATCAGCGGCGAGAATGACTGGCGGTGGCGGTGGAGCAAAGGCGAACGTAGCGGTGGCGGTGCTACAATGGCAACATAAGCGGCGGCGGTTCCTTTGTCTTGGTCAGTCCTGTCCGCAGCAAAAAGCCGCCCCTCCCGAGGCGGCCGTCCTGCACCCGTCACTGTACATCCTCATACCTGATTCATGCTCAACTGTACTGCCAGTCCGGCCATCCTGACGGTTAACGCCAACGGCGGGGCTGTTTGACTGCTGCATCGCTGCTGAACCCTTGATTCCGGCCTACTGCGCGATCTGCTCGCGGATGTTCGCGAGAATCTTCTTCTCCAGCCTCGACACCTGAACCTGCGAAATGCCGAGGCGGCTGGCGACTTCGGACTGGGTCTGGTCGCGGTAGTAGCGCAGGTAGACAATCAGGCGCTCGCGCTCGGTTAAGGCGCCGATGGCCTCATTCAAGGCAAGCTTGTCGAACCAGCGCTCCTGCGACTCGTCGGCGATCTGGTCGATCAGGGTGATCGGATCGCCGTCGTTCTCGAAGACCGTCTCGTGGATCGAAGTCGGCGGCTTGTTGGCTTCCTGGGCGAAGACGATTTCTTCGGGCGTCACGCCCAGCGCCTCCGCCACTTCGCCGATGGTCGGCAGGCGGTCGAGCGTTTTGGACATTTCATCCTTCATCTTACGCACCTTATTGGCCATTTCCTTGAGTGAACGGCTGACCTTGAGTGTGCCGTCATCGCGGAGGAACCGCTGGATCTCGCCGATAATCATCGGCACCGCATAGGTGGAGAACTTGACCTCATAGCTGAGGTCGAATTTATCAACGGACTTCAGAAGTCCGATACAGCCGATCTGGAATAAATCATCCGGTTCATATCCACGGTTCATAAACCGCTGCACCACCGACCAGACGAGGCGGATATTGCAATTGACCAGCGTGTCGCGGGCCGTATTATCCCCGGCTTGACTGAGCGCGATTAGACGTTTGACCTCCGCATCGTCCAAATAGGTCGGCGGAGCTTTTTTTGACTCTGCATCCATGGCTCCAACCCCTAATTGTATAAAGCTTTTTTCGAGACGATGGTTTTCTTCATTGAAATGGATGTGCCGCGTCCCGGTTCACTGGTAACTTCGAATTCATCCATGAAATTCTCCATAATGGTAAAACCCATGCCCGACCGCTCCAGCTCCGGCTTGGAGGTATACAGCGGCTGCTGGGCCAGCTCCAAATCCTCAATGCCTCTACCCTGATCTTCAATCGTCAAATGCACAGTCTCAACATCAATGGAAGCGGAGATGCTGACCACTCCTGCAGGATCACTGTCGTACCCGTGGATAATGCAGTTGGTGACCGCCTCCGACACAACCGTCTTCAGGTCATTCAGCTCCTCCATGGTCGGATCGAGCCTGGAGACAAAAGCCGCCACTACCACACGTGCGAATGATTCATTCTCCGACAGTGCGGCAAACTGGACGCTCATGAAGTTACGGGCTTCACTATTTGTCATAACGCAACCTCCAAATCCGAGAGTGCAGCGCTCTCGTTGTCATATAGGGGCATGATCTTGAACAGGCCAGACATTTCCAGCAGGCGCTTCACGGGTGCGGTGGCATCGCAGACTGCCATCTTGCCGCCCTTGCTGCGGATCAGCTTGTACCTTCCCAGAATGACTCCGAGGCCTGAGCTATCCATGAACTGCAGCTCCTTCAGGCTGAGAATCAGATGCTCTACCTGGCCCCGCATAATCGCTTCATCCATATCCATACGTACATAATCGGCTGCGTGATGATCCAGTTCGCCAGACAAACGGACGATCAGTACACCCCGGTGATGCTCCATCTCCACATGAGAATTCATCCTTGCCACTCTCCTCTTCGTTGCTTGGACAACCGCCCTGTACTACTTTCTTTCCCCTACAAGGACAAGGTTTTCTACACCGCAATTGAGGATTCCTGCCTCACGACAAAACTAGAAGAAAACCCCTAAGAACTTACATAAAGCATGGGACTAATCTACAAAATACAAGAAATTAATCGCTAGCTCTAATCAATCGTAAAAAGCGACCCCGTTGTACGCTTGAACAGCTTCCACCAGCCTGCCTTGGCTACAGCTTCGCCTGCTTTCAGCTCATATTCCTTCAGCACGTCAGTCCCCTGGTATACGACCAGCTTGCCGACAGTCTGATCTGCGGCCACAGGAGCCTTCAAGTGTTCTTCCAGCACCAGCTCATGCCGGATACCCTCCTGGGTAATTCCTTTTTTGAGTAATACACTGTAAGTTTCCTTCGCCGTCAGCGGCAGCTCTCTCTTCACGCCCTTCTCAATCTTCACTGTGCCGATGGGGTCCCCCGCCTTGTGAATCGTATGCAGCTTATATTGGGAAAAGAGGTAATCGAACATCGCCGACACTTCGCTGTTGCGTGTTTTGGTGTTCGGCTCACCCAGTACAACCGCGACAGCGCGGAGTCCGTCTCTGGCCGCGGTTGCGGACAGGCAGAACTTCGCTTCAGCCGTATACCCCGTCTTCAGGCCGTCAGCGCCTGTATAGAAACGCACCAGCTTGTTCGTATTGACCAGCCAGAACGGCTTGGCCGAATCCTTGCGCAGGTAATCCTGATAGGAGCCGGTATACTTGATAATCCGCTCATGCTTCAGCAGTTCCTGGCTGATTACGGCGATGTCATGCGCAGATGAATAATGATTCGCAGCCGGCAGTCCATTGCAGTTGGCAAAGTGGGTATCTTTCAGGCCTAAGGCTTCAGCTTTCTGGTTCATCAGATCAACAAAAGCGCTCTCCGAGCCGGCGATTTTCTCCGCCATAGCTACAGAAGCGTCATTGCCGGAAGCCATCGCGATGCCCTTCAGCATTTCATCCACCGTCATTTCCTCACCCGGCTCCAGAAAAATCTGTGAACCGCCCATCGACGCGGCATACTCACTGGTCCGCACTTTGTCGGTCAGCTGCAGTCTGCCTTCATCCAGCGCCTCCACGGTCAGCAGCATGGTCATAATTTTGGTGATACTGGCCGGCGGCAGCTTGTCATGACTGTTCTTCTCGTAGATGATCGTGCCTGTACTGGCATCCATGAGAATGGCAGAGCGCGCCCCCGGTGCCAGGTCAGCGGCCGCAGTACTTCCGGTATTGCCGGTATTGGCAGTACCTTTAGCTTTTTCTTCGGCAAAAGCGCCGGAAGCCCCTCCCAGAACCGAAACAGCGATGCACAGCGCAAGCGTTACATAACGAATTTTTCTCACAATGGTTCCCCTCCTGAACATTAACCTTCATTTCACAGGTACTGTGTTCCAGTTTCGTCAAAAAGGCAGGAAATTATTCCATTTTACGCACAAAAAAAGAAGCTTCTCCCGGTATCCTCGCAGATACTTGAGAGAAGCCCCTCTTAATTGCCTTATGAAAGTTAGCCTCCGATGGCCATTGCGCTGAAAATAACAGGTCCAACCACAACAGCCGTAGAATTGGCATCCTGATTCTCAACAATCAGCTGATAGTTCTGGACACCAGCCGGTGCATTGATATCTACCATATGCAGCGAGATAATGCCGTCGTCATTGAAGAAATCCTCGTACTCTGCCCGTGCATAAAAGATTTCGTGGCCTGCACGCCAGATGCGCACCAGGATATTCGGGGTATCCAGCGTAACATTTACGCCGATCGTTGCTTTGAGCTCTACTTTGTTCGGAAAATGGGCCGGAACTGCGGGATCAATATATACCGATGTTCCGGCAATCTGCACGCCAGCCGGGGAGATGGGGACCGGAATGGCGACCCCGTTAGTAATAGGTGTAACTACGGATGCATTATAGTCCAAAAGCGTTTTAACCATGCTGTATCACTCCTTTTCATGTTCTATTAAAGTATATGAACATTATGAAAAAGAGCTTGTGCACTTCTATTAGAACCATTGCCTATTTATCCGGCAGATTCACCCGTTACTAGAGACAGATGCTGCCTTGCCTGTCCGCTTAGCCGGAGGAACACCTGCTTTTCCCAGATAGAATCTCGATAATACCGGGTAACGCACAGCCCACTTGGCGGCAAGCAGCGGCACAATGACCCCAATCAAAGTGAAGGGTACCAGCCCGTAATCCGCACCAAGCAGATATTTAAGGCTGTAATTCAATGGCAGATGCAAATACATAATGGTAATGGTATTCCGTCCAAGGCTGCCCATCCAGCCCAGCGGAAGCAGTCTTGCAAGCTGGTAGACCGCCGCGCAGATCGTCAAAGAAATCAGCAGCGGAACCGCCAGATCCAGCAGCAGCGACTCATACTCTTTGTATTTCATATTCAGACTGTAATGAATGACGCCAGTCCGTTCCAGCAGCAGCACAAGTGCAGACAAAGGCAGCAGTACCAGCAAGGCCGAATAGCGGCTGATTAGCGCAGGTATGGCTTGTTTGCCATAGAACCCGATCGCATAATACGTAACAGCGAGCAGTGCAACATCGATGTTCCAGGGAAGATTGAAGTTCTTCAGCGCGGTCAGGGAGATCAAATGGGAGACCAGGTAGGCGGAGGTGATCAGGAGAAATTGGGTTCTGCGGGAATATCTGACGATGTATCCGAAGAGCAATTGCGTAAACAGCAGGCAGGTAATGAACCAGAACACCCCGTAAGGACCGGTCAGCGACAGCCCCCCGTAGAGCAGCCTCGCTATATTTTCGGCAAACCCTCTAATATTGAAGCTGAACAGCAGCAGTACCCCTGCAATCAGGAGGCCGTAGGCAAAATAGGGAGTCATCAGCCCCTTGGTCCGTCTTGCGGCCCAGCCCCGATAACGCCCGGGATCGACCGGTTTAAACACCAGCCCGCTAAGCAGGAAGAACAACGGCATCCGGAACCAGGACAGATAATGATTCGCTGCCGCATCGCCGGAATGGCCCATGACTACAAAAATAATACTGAAGCCCTTGGCCGCATCAATCCATAATTCACGTCTTTTTTCCACTTTACCCTTCCATCTCCTCCCATTTCAGTTGTTATTTAATTATAATTATAGTTTGGTTCATGATTTATTTCAATTTTAAATGAAAAATTTCAGTGATATTTCTGAAAATAACAGCACTTAACAACGGACGAACAACGTAGAAAATAAGGCGCTGCTCCTAGATGACACTCGAATCTGTTTCAGCTTGCCATACTAGGGCTAAAGTCTGACACACACCTGCGCACAGCAAGGGCCACCCGCTGCCGGATGGCCCTTGACTATACATTATATGCATTAATACAAATGGCAGGAGACCTGATGGCCCGAGTCCAGCTCGCGCAGCACCGGAGCCTCACTCTTGCAGCGGTCCATGGCATAGGGACAACGCGGATGGAAGGCGCAGCCGCTCGGCGGTGTCTCCGGATTCGGAACGTCACCGGTCAGGACAATCCGCTGCTTCTTTACTCCCGGACTCGGCACCGGGACTGCCGACATCAGCGCCTGCGTATAGGGATGCAGCGGCTTCGCGAACAGTGACTTGGTTGGTGCCAGCTCGACGATCCGTCCGAGGTACATCACTGCCACGCGGTCACTGATAAATTTCACAACGGACAGGTCATGGGAAATGAACATATAGGTAAGGCCGTATTGCTCCTGCAGATCCTGCATCAGATTCAGCACCTGGGCCTGGATGGAGACATCCAGTGCAGATACCGGCTCGTCACAGACAATGAACTTCGGATTCAGCGCAAGCGCCCGGGCAATCCCGATCCGCTGCCGCTGGCCGCCGGAGAATTCATGGGGAAAGCGGTGGGCTTGATAGGGGGACAAGCCCACCACCTCCATCAGCTGCTCTACCCGGCTTTTGAGCTCACTGGCCGGAGCGGACTCGTGTGTACGGAGCGGCTCCTCCAGTATACGCTGGACGGTCCAGCGCGGGTCGAGTGAAGCATAAGGGTCCTGGAACACCATTTGCATATCGGTACGGAACCTGCGCAGCTGTTCGGTATTCAGAGCGCGCACATCGGTGCCGTTAAACATAATCTCGCCTTCCGTCGGCTCTATCAGCCGCAGGATGGCCCGGCCGGTGGTCGATTTGCCGCAGCCGGATTCACCGACCACTGCAAGCGTCTCCCCCTGCCGGACGGATAACGTAATGCCGTCTACGGCTTTTACAGCGCCGACCTGCTTGGAGAAGAAGCCTTTGCGGATCGGATAATGCTTCTTCAGGTTGCGGACTTCAAGGATTGTGCTCATATGACTCCCTCCTGCTGCAGGATACAGCGGCATGTGTGTCCCGGCTGCACCTCAAGCAGCTCCGGAAGCTTCTCGCTACATCGCTCTACAGCCACCGGACATCGTGGCGCGAACCGGCACCCGGACGGCAGATTAGCCGGATTCGGCACCTGGCCCGGGATGGAGCTGAGCCGGTCCTCATCACCAGCAAGCTGGGGCAGGGAAGCCAGCAGTCCCCGGGTATACGGATGCAGCGGATTGCTGTACAGGGTAGCGACATCCGTCTCCTCCACGATCTGACCGGCATACATAATGACAACCCGGTCACACATCTCGGCGACTACGCCAAGATCATGCGTGATCATCAGAATGGACATGCCCTCCTTCTCCTGCAGCTCGCGCATCAGATCAAGAATCTGTGCCTGGATGGTTACGTCCAGTGCCGTTGTAGGCTCATCGGCGATCAGCAGCTGGGGATTGCAGACCATCGCCATTGCGATCATCACCCGCTGGCGCATGCCTCCGGAGAGCTGATGGGCATACTGCTGCGCGATCTTTTCCGGCCGGGGAATCCCAACCTTGCGCAACATCTCCACCGCCCGCTCCGCCGCCTCCTTCTTGCTCAGCTTCAGATGGTAGCGGGCAGATTCAGAAATCTGGCGGCCGATCTTAAATACCGGATTCAGCGAGGTCATCGGCTCCTGAAAAATCATCGCAATCCGGTTGCCCCGGATGCCCCGCACCTCCTTCATCGACATCTCCAGCATATCCTTGCCTTCAAACCTGATGTGGCCGGAGGCGATCCGGCTAATCCGCTTGGGCAGAAGCTGCATAATTGACAGTGAAGTGATGCTTTTGCCGCAGCCGGATTCGCCGACAATGCCCAGCGTCTCCCCTTTGCGCACTGACAGACTGATGCCGTCCACCGCGCGGATTGTTCCGGCCGCTGTCTGAAATTCGGTGCATAGCCCTGATACTTCCAGCAGTTCTGTCATGATTGCCCCTCCTCTAACTTAAGATTTGAACTTGAAGCATAGTCGTCACTGCGGTGAACATTTGGACTTCGGCCGCTGTTGTCCCCAGATTTCTTTATCCAATCCGCTGTTCGCGGTGGAAATCCGGTGACAAAGGCGGTCGCTATCGCTCCTAAAGTTCCAAATTCCCCCTCCGTTTCTTTTCGCTTTTCGTTGATCTCATTAGTTTGCAAATCAGTTCTTTGTATCTTCCACACCCAGATATTTAAGTGCCGTCAGGGCATATACTTTCGCACATTGGATGATCTGCCAGACCGGTGCCTTCTCGTTAAAGTTATGAATCGTTGACAGCTCGGCCGGGCCGTATTGCAGTACAGGAATGTTATGCGTGCGGAAATGGCGGGCATCACTGGATGCCCATTGCAGCACACCGTAAGCTTCTTCCCCGCTGACTTCACAGATGCTCTCTACTAGATCGCTAACCACCGGCTCCTCATTCGAGGTCCAGTTGGCGTTGCCCTGGAAGCCGAAGCCCTTCACTTCAGATTCAATGCCTGCCTCCAGCAGCAGGGAACGGGCACGGTCAAGCACATCGCGGTAGTCTACGCCGAACGGTACACGGGAATCGACCTGGATCGTGCAGCGGTCCGCCACCACATTCACCTTGGTTCCGCCCTGGATCGTTCCGATATTCACCGTCACATGATCGAATACCTGATAGGCGATCGAGCCGTCCTGTTCGCGCTCCTTCACATAATCCTGCGAGATGCGGATAATCTCCTTCACTTCATCGGGAATATCGACTTTGATATCCCAGAGACGCTGCAGGGCCTCGATGCCCTTGGCCGCTTTGACAATCGCGCTGTCGCCGACAACCGGCGACAGGCTGCCGTGACCCGGCGTGCCTTCGACGGTGAATTCGAACCAGCAGCTGCCCTTTTGCCCGATCGTCGGATTCAGCGGGCCTGACGGCTCGGCGATAACCGCTGCCGTTCCGCTGATCAAGCCGCGTTCCAGCACCCAAGGCACTCCCAGATGGCCGCCGGTTTCTTCATCCGGCACGATCAGGAGTGACAAGTCGCCTTTGAGCGGAACGCCGAGCTTGGACAGCAGCGCTGTCACATAGATCAGCCCGGCCAGGCCGGCTTTCATATCGGAGGCCCCTCTGCCAAGCAGATAGCCGTCAACGATATCGCCGCAGAACGGATCGAAATCCCAGCGCGAGCGGTCTCCGGCAGGAACGACATCGGTATGTCCGCAGAAGATCAGGTTTTTGCCGGACGGCTGTTCAGCCCCTGTACCCAGTGTAGACACCAGATTCAGCATCGTATCGGTTGCCGGATGGATACTTGTATCAATGCCGGCCTGCTTCAAATAATCAATGATAAAAGCGCTGATGTCGCGCGAATCTCCAGGCGGATTCTCCGAGGGGAAGCGGATGAGCTGTGAGCACAGCTCCAGCAGCTGATCCTGCTCAGCATCAATCGCCGCCAGCACTTTGCTTTTCCAGTCAGTCATGGTTGTAATTCTCCTTTGCGTTCCCTGCTGCCTGCCCTGCGGCTGGCTTGGGGCTTTATGAATTTGATAAAAAGAGGGACAAAGCCAATGGCCCGTCCGCTCTCTTTTAGCCAAACCTGCTTATTCTGTAATCGAAAGCGGATAGAAACGGATAACTTCATCCGGGTAGAACGCATAACCGCTAATCTTGTTGCTCATGCCGACAATACGGTTGTACTCGTACAGATAAGCCCAAGGCGCTTCGGTTGTAATGATTTCCTGTGCCTGTTCATAGAGTGCCGTCCGTTTCGCTGCGTCTGTCTCCAGGTTCGCCTCATCCCACAGCTTGTCTACTTCAGCATTTGAATAGTTGATGTAGTTGGAGGAGCCTTTGCCGTACAGCAGGAAGCCGAGGTGGTAGCCTGGATCATTGACAAATGATGTCCATTTGGAGATATAAGAGGTGAGATTATTGGTTTTCTGCTGCTCCAGGAACTGGGCGCGGGCCAGCTTGTTGATGTTCATGGTTACACCGATTTTGGCCAGCTCCGCCTGAATCAGGACCGCATCATCCTCCCAGTCATCGAACCCGGAACCGAGCGTGAAGTCAAAGGTAAACCCGTCCGGATAGCCGGCTTCTGTAAGCAGCTCTTTAGCTTTATCCAGGTTGTGCTCATATACGTAGCCTGCATCGGTGAAGCCCGGCGTGTTGCTCGCCACAGAGCTCTTCATCTGCTTGGCCTGGCCGTACATTACCCCGCTCAGCAGCTCATCATAAGGAATCGCATAGTTGATCGCCTGACGGACTTTTACATTGTCAAAAGGTTTCACCTTGTTGTTCATTGCGAAGAACAGAATCCGGTTGCTCGCATTGGAGGCGACGGTCAGATCCGTGTTGCTCTGCAGGGAGGCAACATCCTTCGGAGGAATCTCGATTGCCATATCTACATCGCCTTTATCCAGCAGCAATACGCGGTTAGAGGCTTCTTTGGTGAATTTCAGGGTTACTTTGCTGAGGTTAGGCGCACCCTGCCAGTAGCTCTCATTAGCGGTGAAGACAGCTTCGGTCGCCGGGTCCCACTTCTCAAGCGTGAACGGGCCGGAGCCGGCAGCATTCGTTTTGAGGTAGTCGGCACCCTGCGCTTCTACAGTCTTTTGATCCACGATGGAGAAGGTGTACATAGCAAGAATCTGGAGGAAATTATGATTGGCGTTAGTCAGTGTAACTTCAACGGTCGAAGCGTCTTTGACCGCAACGGACTTGATATTCGCCATTCCATAGAGGAAGCTGCCGGAGCTTGATTTAGCCACACGGTCAAAAGAGTACGCAACCGACTCGGCATCCACCGGATTGCCGCTCTGGAAGCTCACGCCGGATTTCAGCTTGAAGGTGTACACCGTGTTGTCGGCGTTCACTTCCCAGCTCTCTGCCAGCATGGGCTGAATGTCTTCGGTGTTGGCGATACTTGCGCCATTTTCGGTTTTGATGCCGTAGGTGACCAGCTGATCATAAGCGGCAAGCACGAGTGTATCGGAGGTCAAATCGTTAGCTTCTGCAGGGTCGAGCGTAGTGCCGCCCTCGGAATAAGCAACCGTCAGATTTGACTTGGCAGCAGGAGCAGCCGTCCCTGTAGTTCCTGAAGCTGCTGTAGTAGCAGCAGGTGTCTGCGGATTGGCGCTGCTGGCGCATCCGGCAAGCATGACTGAAAAAGCGACGAGTGTGGACAATAGTTTAACTCTTTTCATCAGTAGTTCCTCCCTTTTCTATATCCTGCCTGCACTGGTAGTACTGGTGCTGCTTGTGATCTACCATGCCGCAACTGCTCCAGCAGGCTCTGATCTATATTTATCGGGATACTGCGGAGCTTCGGGGGAGTGATCCCCTGCTCCGCCTTATTTACCCGAGCGCAACCGCGGATCAAGAACGTCCCGGAAACCGTCTCCGAGCAGGTTAAAGCCTAAGATGGATGTGGCAATGGACAACCCTGGAAAAGTAACCAGCCACCATTGCCCGGAAATGATGTATTCCCGGCCTTCTGAAATCATCGCTCCCCATTCGGCAATCGGGGGTCTGACGCCAAGCCCGAGGAAGCTGAGACTGGATGCGGTCAGGATCGCGAAGCCCATCCCGAGTGTAGCTTGAACCATCAGCGGAGCCAGGGCGTTCGGCAGGATGTGGCGGTACAGGATGACTGTATTCTTCACGCCGATCGCCCGGCTTGCTTCTATATACTCCTTCTCGCGGAGTGAGACGGTCTGCCCGAACATCAGCCGGGCAAATTCCGGTATGCCGACAATCCCGACGGCGATCATCGCACTGCTGAGGCCTGCTCCAATCGAAGCGGCAATCGCCATTGACAGGACCAGTGACGGGAAGGACAATAGTACATCCATCAGCCGCATGATGATGGTGCCGGTACGGCCGCCATAGTAAGCGGCAATTCCGCCGAGCGGCACACCGATGACAAAGGAAATCGAGACGGCGATCAGGCCGGTCCAGATACTGATCCGCGCACCGTACAGTACCCGGCTGAGAATATCACGCCCGAAGTTGTCGGTTCCGAACCAGTGGCTGCCCGAAGGCGCCTGGAGTTTGTTCGCCATATCCGTTACATAAGGATCATGCGGTGCAAGCCAGGGTGCAATAATGGCTACCACGGTCCAGATCAGAATAAAGGTTAGCCCCAGGGCAGCCAGCCGGTTATGCAGCAGCAAGGACAACAACGTTTTGGGTTTTGCCGCCGCAGCGGGTTTGGCCGGGCTGCCCTGTGCTGAATGTGCTGCAGTGCTCACAAGCAATCTCCTCCTCTCACACAAGCTGTTCTATTCATAGCGGATTCTCGGGTCAATGAAGCCATAGATCAGGTCTACCACCAGGTTAATTCCGCAGTAGAGCACGGCGCTGACCAGGGTGAAGGCTTGAATCGGCGCATAATCCGCAGCCAGAATGGAGTCTGTGACATAACCGCCGATACCCGGCCAGGAGAAGATCGTTTCCGTAATGACCGCGCCGCCCATCAAAAAGCCGAACTGCAGACCGAGAACGGTCAAGGTTGGTATTAGTGCATTGACGAGTGCATGCTTGTAGATGACGGCTGATTCCCGCAGCCCTTTGGCCCGGGCGGTGCGGACGAAGTCCTGATCCACAACCTCCAGCATGCTGGAACGGGTCATCCGGGCGATGATCGCCATCGTTCCGGTACTGAGGCAGATTGCCGGAAGCAGCAGATGCGAGAGGCTGCTTTTGAGTGCAGCGGTATCGCCTGAGAGAATGCTGTCCAGAACATACAGCCCGGTGATATGCACCGGCGGATTCAAGTCTCCGCTGATCCGTCCCATCGGTGCCGGAGCCCAGCCAAGGATGGAATAAAAGACATAAATGAACATCAGGCCCAGCCAGAAGATCGGCACGCATGCACCTATCAGCGAGAACACCCGTGAAATGTGATCCAGAAACGATTCTTTGCGGGTAGCGGCGACAATCCCGACGGGAATGGCCACCAGGACCGCGATCAGAATGCTGGCCAGGGTCAGCTCAATGGTGGCCGGGAACCGCGAAGCCAAATCGCTGGCTACCGTATGTCCGGTGTGATACGCGTAGCCGATATTGCCTTGCAGCAATTGGCCGATGTAAGTGAAGAACTGGATATACAGCGGCTTGTCGAGCCCCATATCCTGACGGATCTTGTCCACAATCTCCTCCGGAGCCTGCTCTCCGGCCAGCATGATCGCCGGGTCACCCGGCAGCACTCTTGAGAGAATGAAGGTGATGACGATAATACCTAGCAAGGCTGGAATCATCTGCACAAGTCTTTTTAATGTGTAAGCAAACAATGAATCAACCCCCTTACGGCTTCTGTGCCATCCATGCTGTGACATTCTTGTTGACGGAAACGCGCTTCCCATGTCAGGTACTGTGCGGTTTCTTTGTCCTCTTTAGTAGTTGTGCTAATTCTACATAGAATTTGACCACCACTCTACGTCCCGTTCAGCTAAAAAAAAGCACAACCGTTTGTCGATTGTGCACTATCAACACCTCTATATGTAATCTTTCCTAACATACAATTCCATAAAAGTTCCAGTCCCGCCTATTTTTCCTGCAGGTAGTAGTAAATCAGGCACAAATGGCACACGAACTGCTCGCGCGGATCGTTCAAATCGAAGCCGGTAATATCGCGGATCCGCTCCAGCCGGTATTTGACCGAGTTGCGATGAATGTACAGGCTGTTCGCCGTCTCAATCAGGCTGCCCCGGCACTCCAGATAATGATAGAACGTCAGCATCATATTACTGTCATGCTCCTGGTCGTATTGCAGCAGCTTGCCCAGCTTACGCCCGAACAGCCGCTCGAAGCCCGGACCGCCAAGGCCCTCCAGCAAGTGGTATACTTCCATCTCTTCATAGCGGGTGACACCGCCTGTACCTTGTCCGAGCCTTCTGGAGATAGACAAGGCTTTGCGCGCTTCATTGTAGCTGGTGTGGATGTCCCACAAGTATTCCGAGGTGCCAATTCCGCTTCTGTAGCTGCTTAGGCCTTCGCTTTTGTCCTTCAGCCAGCCCTCCAGCGTCTTCTCCCAGGGCTCCTGTGCATCTCCGCCCGGCGTGAATTTACGGCCCTCCTGCGTGGGCAGGAACAGCACAGCCCGGCTGGAACGGTACTCTACGTGGGGTGTAACTCCGCGTTTCTTCGCTTCCCGCTCCAAGAGCCGGTTCACCGTTTCCTCACTCGGCGCTGTCTCCCCTTCGATTACAGCAACCTCCCACTTATGCTCGGGATTCATCCCGAGCTGGCGTGCCCGCCGCTCCACCTCATGCCGCGAAGGCAGCGGCGGAGTCAGCAGCTCATCGATGAAGTTGCCGCGCAGCCGGAACTCGGTATCCTCGGCAACCTTGCGGCGCATCAGCTCCAGGGCAAAGACAAGCCGGGCCTGCTCGATGCCTACTTCCTCCATATCGTCCAGCTGCTCCTTGTCCACCAGCAGTCTGGCGACGGTCCGCCGGTCCACATGAATATTCCAGTTCAGCGGCGCCTCTCTCTGTGACCAATCGAAATCAGCCGGCGAAGACACGATAGTCTTCCGGTCGGTGTCAACAAGGGCAACCGGCGCTTTCAGAAAATCAGCGACATTATCGCTGACCGCCTGAATGCCGCTGTTCTCCAGCACCATCGTTGTCAGCGTGCGGTAGACCTCCTCCGCACGGCGCAGCAGCATCGCCTGGCGTCCGAGCAGCAGCTCCATCACCGGCTGGGTGATATCCGTATACGGAATCTCCGGCGGGATCTCCACAATCGGCAGACCGCAGGCATTGCTGGCCTCGATCGCCCCTTGGGGGATTTCCTTCAGGAAGCGGGCCGGCTTAATCGCCAGCGCCGCTGCACCCAGATTGTCGAGCGTATAGATCAGCTCCGTCAGCAGCGAAGGATCATGGCGGATGGAATACGCCGTAGTCAGCAGCATGACGCCTTCACTGATCCAGCCCTTCAGATCCGGAACCTCCATAATATCTACGAACCGCACCACCCGGTCCAGCCCCTGCTGGCCGCTAATAACCTTCGCTTTCCCAAGAACAGAGAGCTCCATCAGCTCCCTTAGAGTAATTCCTCGTGTATTCAACATTCTGCCTCCCTCTACTATCTTCAGTATTTCATGATTTTTCCTGAAATATGCCACTTGTACGTACCCGTATGCACCCATAGCCACTCGTATGCCACCAGCTTACATTCGCATTCCCGATAGTTTATCAGACATTCCCGCCCAGCCACAGGAAAAATATATAAAATTGAAGATATTTTTTCGGATTTATACGTAAGTGTGGGAGGGAAAACACTGGTTAACAAGCTGATCCGGTGACTGTGAATAGGACGCGAGTAGTACGCAAATAGGACACAACATGTCCTTATTGAACAAAGTAACTTATCTGACGGCTACGCCGGCCTGTATGAGGGGTACGCGTGAAGCTGGTGAGGAATGGCCGCTATTAGACGGGTGGGGCATTAGTGCTTCTCGTTCCGTGCTGGAGGCCACTTCTGGTGAAATGAGAGGGAGGTGTACCTTGATTTGGTGCTGCTGGCGATATCAGAGGGATTCGTACCTTTGATTTGGTGCTAACGGGCTCCTTCGGACGGAATCAGGGGCACTTTTGCCCCTCATTTCCACTTCTAGCCTCCCTCGGCTGAAATCAAGGGCACTTTTGCCCCTCGTTACCACTTCTAGCCTCCCTCGGCTGAAATCAAGGGCACTTTTGCCTCTCATTTCAACTTCTTACCTTCGGGGCGGAAACAAAGGGATATATACTTTTAATTTAGTGCTGTGAGCCACTTTCGGCGGAAACAGAGGGATTTATACCTTTAATTTGGTGCTATCAGCCACTTTCGATGGATTTAGAGGGATTTATACCTTTAATTTGGTGCTGTGAGCCACTTTCGATGGATTTAGAGGGATTTATACCTTTAATTTGGTGCTGTGAGCCACTTTCGGCGGAAACAGAGGGATTTATACCTTTAATTTTTCTGCTGTGAGCCACGTTTAGCGGAATCAGAGGGATTTATACCTTTACTTTCCTGCTGTGAGCCACTTAAAATGATTGCTACTATACTTTCTGTCTGGTGCCCGACCAACTGTCCATTTCAGTATGTACTTAAATCTGCACACTCTCCTGCTTCTCATCTCTTCACCTTTCCACTCACCTCCACCTCCATACTCTTCATTTCCCACTCCCCATACTCAATTCTCAATTTCCACTTCTCAATTTTCACTTCTCATCCCCTCACTTTCTCATTTCCTACTTCCTTACTCCCTCACTCCCTCACTCCCTTCCTCCCTCACTCCCTTCCTCCCTTCCTCCCTTCCTTACTTCCCCCACTTCCCATTCCCCCCCTGTATCTCTCACTTCTCCATCCCAACTCCTCCTTCCTTATTTCCCACACCCACCTCCCCCGTACCTCTCACGTCTCCCCACCTCCCCAACTTCCCGCTCCACATACTCATACGCACTCCCCACAGCAGCTCAGAAACACCCTGCAGTAGCAGCCAGCCAGCCAAATCAGCTACACAAAAAAACGTTCCCCGGACCTACATCCGGAAGAACGCTTAACTATATTTCCTGAATTACTATACTTCGTACTTCCAAGAGCAGATTTGCACAGCGCAATCAGCGCCGCACACCCCCAGGCAAGGAAGCAGACGCAGCGGCCGCTGCTCCAAGCGCGAGAATCGGATCAAACGCACGGATGCCGAGCTGTTCTTCCAGCTCCGCCGCCAGCCCGATGGTGGCAAACCCGGTGCAGGCGAGGACTATGGCCTCCGCACCGCGCTCCACCAGCCGGGCTGCTCCGGCAAGTGCGCCTGCCCGTCCGGCAGGTGTACCCAAATCAAGTGTGGTCGTTACCCCATCTGGCCGGTCCATGCCGAGGTAAGCATCGCCTAGAATGCTGCGGATCAGCGGCGGCACCTCGGTCAGAATCGTCAGCACGCCGATCTTATCGCTGTATGCAAGCGACATATGGGCTGCACACGAGCCTGCACCCAGCACCGGTACGTTCACTGCCATCCTGGCTTCCAGCAGCGCCGGATCTGCGGCACAGCTGATGCCGATGGCCGTACAGCCCTGCTGCTCCAGTTCCCGGGCCAGGCTGATAATCTTCGGCACTGACTCCGCTTCGGTCTCGTCATTGTATACGCCCTGAGGCTGATCCGGAATGCAGCGGCTGATTACCGGCAGGCCATACCGGTGTTCAATCAATTCTCCGTGCAAATGAATTGCAGACTCCTCTTGCAGTGTGATTACACGTATAATTCCAAGCATCCTTGTCTCCCCCTGGTCAGCCATTGTTGGGCGTTCTGAATATCCTCACCATATACTTTTGCTTCATCCCGTACCGCGATAACCCTGACAACAACACAGCAACCGCGCAGCCTAGAGCAGTTCTCCTGCACGCATAATCAGCTTATCATCAATATACACATCCGGTTTCATAACTACAGCATCAATATGAACGCCAGCCGCTACAACCCCGCCGAACGTATTATTGCTGCCAAAAGCGACATGGATGGTCCCGTAGACCTTCTCATCCTCCAGCACCACACCTGTAATTCTGGCCTTGTTGTTTGTACCAATGCCGAACTCGCCCAGAAGCCTGCCGTCACCGGCACCAAGCATATCCAGCAGCCTGTCACCGCTCTCGCCTTCTGCACTAATTAATCGGCCCTGCTCCACTGTCAGCACCATCGGGCTGTTCAGCGCGCCAATACCTGCAATCGAACCGTCCACCTTAATCTGGCCGGCGGCTGTACCTTCCATCGGCGCAATATAAGCCTCGCCCGAAGGAAGGTTACCCGATTCTCCCGGATTCAGATATAATCCGGTGCTCAGCACGCCATCCCGGCCCTCAATCGAAAAGCTCAGACTCAGTCCATCCTTCTCCACACGAACCTGGCTTCCCTCAGACAGCAGCGCAGCTACCTGCTTCGTTAATGTCTTCACCTGCGCATAGTCCGCAGTGATCGCGCCATGGCTGAACATGTCATCTGTCATGCCCGGCATGGTCGCCACCCGTGTTCCCGCTGCGGCTGCCTGCTTGCGCGCCGCCGTATGTGTCATCGAATGTGTCGTAATGCATACTGCCACATCCGCTTTGGCCATAGCTTCGGCAATCGGAGCCGGCGGCTCCTCGCCGGATTTGCTCCGCGCCTGCATAATCAGTAGCATCGATTCCGCTCCGATCCGCTTCCCTGCTTCATAGACGGATTCGGCAAGCTCCCGCTTGTCGTCATCGGCCACTACAGCCAGCAATTCGCCGCTGCCAAGCCCCAGACAGTCCTTAAGAACATTCATGCTGATCAATATTCGTTGCTCATTCATTATCTTTTCCTCCCGGTTACACCATTTCTGCTACCAGCTTGCCCACGAGGGCATTGGACAGCACGGCAGGCACTCCTGCGGAGGCCGCCCACTGTCTATGCTGCTCCACATATCCCATACAGTCAAGCACAATCACGTCCGCCAAGTCTCGCAGACGCTCAGCTGCCGCTCGGAAATCCGCTTCCGTACCGGTATACGGAGAAGCAGCTGCAAACGGCAGCCGTGCTCCGGCTCCCGCGAATTTCTCATTCATGCTCTCTTCCTGCTCGGGCAGAGGACCTATCAGCCCCAGCCGGCGTCCGTCAAGCATCGCCATTACGACCGGAGGGATAATCCGGTCCGGTTCAATCAGATGGGCCTTGGCCGTATGAAGTCCCGGAAAAACACCGGTACAGGCCAGCAGAATCGTCTCAATTCCAGCAGCTTCCATAGCATCAACCTTCCCCTGCAGAACTGACTTTATCCGTTCACGGGAGATCACCGCAGCTGATCCGTCCGCCATGCGGGTAGTCAGCACATACTCTCCAGGACCAGGACTATAGAATTCGCGTACCTGATCAGCAGTGAACCCGTCAAGCACCCCGGACTGAACCAGTCCTGCCTTACCCTCCAGATACTTCTCAATAATCGGTGCAACATCGTTCCTGGGAGCTTGTCCGATCGTGATTAACCCTATATTTTTACTCATCTTGCTCCCTCCCGCTTCTCCATACGGATTGAAATCATGGCAACTCATGCCTGTATACATTGAGCAGGCGCTGAACCTTGCTCAGCGCCTGCCATTATTCCGTTCTATTCCTAGTGAGAGGTTACAGCCGGTTTACCCAGCGTCTGCAGCACTTTCATCGAACCGTACAGCTCGGTAATCTGTGCGAATTCAGCTTCGTTGTAGAAGGAGCATATGCCTTGAGTGAACTCTTTGGCTGTCTCAATGGCAAAACGCACCGCCTGGGCGATATCAATCTCATGGCTTGCCCCTGTACCGCAGCCGGGCACCATGGACTGGGCAGTAATCGCCAACCCTACAACGGGAGCCGAAGTCGCTACTGCGGGCTGCAGGATGGAATTGATATGATATAGTCCGTTACCGTAAGGAGTAATGTCCTGCGTAGTTACCGGAAAAGTTACCGGATACTGTCCTGTCGTCATTTCCTTGATCCGCAGCAGATCCTCACTGACCCGCAGAATGTACCCTTCTTTGACCGTAGGTGAGATTGCAATGCCTTTGTGATTCACCACACGGTTGCCCTTAGTCGTATCAATAGAAATAATCGCTTCCATCTCCGGCAATACCTCATGCTCATTCATCTGCAGGATATCCACCGGGGAATCCATGAAATCAACGGGTTCATGCGGCAGTGTCGGAGCATCCGGACAAATATGTGTCGTAACCAGGACGTCACCCTGCAGCACATCCCCTTTGGTCTGCATGTTTGCCAGTTTCAGTGCCGCTGCGATTGCCGCTACTGCGCCGTCTGCATCAGAGACAATGCCGATCCGGCTGGGGCGCGCCCCTATGCCGCCAAGTCTGCCGACAATTCCGAAGGTTGGCGCGCTTCCGCCTCCAAGCTTGCCTTGACTGCCCGGAATGGTGATTTTGACGAATTCCGTACTGCCTTTTTCACCTTCCACTTTCTGAACCTCAACCTTAACCGCAGGATATGCTGCGAATAACTGCCTGACCTGCTCACCATTAACATAAGCGCTGTCCAGTGCGTTCAAAACTGTAATCGTCTGATGAAGTGCCATTATAATTCCTCCCCGGATGCATGCTCATGATTGTGATGTTTGAATTCATACTATCTTAAAATTCGAAACGTCCACAATGTACCGCCCTGCCAAAACTAAGTTGTTTTTCTTGTCCTTTGCACATAAACCTTACGCGCAAGGTACACTCTTCGGCCTTTCAGCAGCATCCGGCATCCATTAAACCCCTAAATTCCCCGCTCCATATCATACAGAAATATAAATAAAGGTTA
This sequence comes from Paenibacillus sp. FSL R10-2771, assembly GCF_038000205.1. Taxonomy (NCBI): domain Bacteria; kingdom Bacillati; phylum Bacillota; class Bacilli; order Caryophanales; family Paenibacillaceae; genus Paenibacillus; species Paenibacillus sp. FSL R10-2771. Next base: position 2,091,519 of record NZ_JBBOBM010000001.1, on the reverse strand, counting down.
ATTATTCCATATTGGCGAATTACAAGAAGATTACACATCATCAAGTTATGGAAGAGGGTTACTACATGAAGCAGAAACAGACTGAGCATCAAAAAGAGCTCCAACATATCATCGATCAGGAGGTTCTGCTCTCCGGATTTTCGGGGACGGTACTGGTTACGCAACACGATCAGACCCTCGCAGCGGCTGCTTGCGGACAAGCCAACGTAGCGGAGGAACGGATCAATCAGCTTAACACCCGCTTCGGGATTGCTTCCGGCAGCAAACTGTTCACAGCAGTAGCTATCTGCCAGCTGGCCGAGCAGGGGAAGCTTTCTTTTGACGGCAAGGTGCTGGAGGTCTTACATGAGCAGAAGTTCCCCTTGTTCAGCCCGGAGATCACGGTTCATCAGCTGCTGACGCATAGCTCGGGCATTCCGGATTATTTCGATGAGGAGGTTATGGACGATTTCGCAGCACTATGGGAGGACATACCGATGTATACGCTCAGGCGACCGGGTGATTTCTTGCCACTATTTGCATCGCTGCCGATGAAATTCACTCCCGGCGATCGTTTCCACTATAACAATGCGGGTTATATCATGCTTGGCCTGATTGTCGAAGCGGTCAGCGGAATGAATTTCATGGATTATGTGGAGCAGCATATTTTCCGGCCTTGCGGGATGAAGGCTTCCGGTTACTTCGCCCTGGATGCCCTCCCTGCCAATACAGCTCTCGGTTATATCGACAGTGAGACCGGAGAGAATATCAGCAACATCTACTCCATTCCGGTAGTGGGCGGCGGCGACGGAGGTGCTTTTGTCACGGCAGCGGATATGCAGAAGCTGTGGACATGCCTGCTCGGGCACAAGCTGCTTCAGCCAGAGACAACTGCCCTGCTGCTCACACCGCATATTCATGAGGATGAGGATACTTACTATGGCTATGGAGTATGGATTACGATCAGAAACGGCGGGGTGTTAAAATACCATCTCATGGGCTCCGATCCCGGGGTCTCCTTTCGCTCAGCAGTTTATCCGGCAAGCGGCGTAACCTTCACCGCTCTCTGCAACCGCAGTAGGGGGGCTTACCGGATGATGCAGGTGGCTGAGAAGAACCTGCTGCTGGACTAGCTGCGCGCTCAAGCAGGAGCCCCGTTCTTCCACGGGTTACGGGTTACGGGTTACGGGTTACGGGTTACGGGTTACGGGTTACGGAATAAGTGGATTCCGTACACTTATTTTCATCGTGTGGACCGCATACCAAAAAATAAGTGGATAAACGTCACCTAAATTTGCTGATTCCGCCGCCAAGTCAGTAAATCGGAAAATTAAATGTACTTTTTCCAACTAAAACCCAAATATCAGCGATTCAAGGATAATTAAATGCCCTTTTTCCACTTGTCTTACGGGGGCGGTCCTGAACAATCCAAAAAAGCCGTACAATCAGCGAATTGCTGATGTACGGCTTTTGAATTGTTTGAGTAACCGGCACCCGCTTTAGTACCGAGTTACGCCATTCTTAGTCACCAGTGCAAATACCAGCGGCTGCGGCGGAACCGGCTGAGCGGAAATGCGGTAAGCTTCCAGCACCTTGGCTTCGGCTTCCTGCACTTTGCTCTCACTGGCATCATTCACATGCAGCACAGCAAGCGTATCGCCTGCGGCTACGGCATCGCCAACCTTAATCGCCAGCTGAATGCCAACGGCCAGGTCGATGACGGATTCCTTCGTTTCGCGTCCGGCGCCGAGCAGCATCGCCGCTACGCCGATCTCTTCAGCCTGAATGCTCTCCACATACCCTGCGGCTTCTGCCTTCACTTCGATGAACTTGCGCGCTGCCGGCAAAGTATCCGGCGACTCAATCTGCGCGGCATCGCCGCCTTGGGCAGATACCATCTGCTTGAACTTGTCCAGCGCACTGCCGTCTTCAATATGGGACAGCAGAATGGAGCGCGCTTCTTGTTCGTCCTTCGCCTTGCCGCCGAGCACCAGCATCTGGCTGCCCAGAATGAGGCAGACCTCCTGCAGATCCTTCGGCCCGTGGCCGTTCAGGGTCTCAATGCCTTCTTTGATCTCCAGCGCATTGCCAATGCCGAAGCCGAGCGGCTGGTCCATGTCGCTGATCACAGCGACCGTGTTGCGGCCAAGATGTGTGCCGATATCCACCATCGCCTGTGCGAGTGCAATGGAATCATCCAGCGTCTTCATGAACGCGCCGCTGCCGGTCTTCACATCAAGGACGATGGCATCCGCACCTGCGGCGATCTTCTTGCTCATTACGGAGCTGGCAATCAGCGGAATGGATTCCACGGTCGCAGTCACGTCACGCAGTGCGTACAATTTCTTGTCCGCAGGCGTAATGTTGCCGGACTGGCCGATGACAGCTGCGCCGATCTCCCCTACCTGGGTGAAAAAGCGCTCCCGGTCCATCTCCACGGAGAATCCGGTGATCGACTCCAGCTTGTCGAGCGTACCGCCGGTGTGGCCGAGGCCGCGTCCGGACATTTTGGCCACCGGAACTCCGGCTGCAGCTACAAGCGGGGCAAGAACAACCGTCGTTTTGTCGCCAACACCGCCGGTAGAATGCTTGTCCACCTTGATACCTGCAATCGGACTGAGATCCACCTGGTCACCGGACATCGCCATTTCCAGGGTCAGATCGCCGGTTTCCCGTGCGTTCATTCCCCGGAAATAGACAGCCATCGCCCAGGCGGAAATCTGGTAATCAGGAATTTCACCTTTGCTGTAGCCTTGAATCAGGTAAGCTATTTCTTCACGGCTGAGCTCTCCGCCGTCTCGTTTTTTCTGGATAAGGTCAACTGCACGCATTATACCTGTACCTCACGGACAAAGGAGCGCACAAGGCCGATAAATTTCGGTTTGGTCAGGTTAGCTACTTTTACCACCTGCTCATGAGTAAGCGGCTCCAGCTCGTCCCCGATCGCCATATCGGTGATACAGGTAATGCCGAGCACACGCAGCTTGCTGTGGCTGGCTACGATCACTTCGGGCACAGTGGACATTCCAACGGCATCGCCGCCGAGGTAGGCCAGCATTTTGAGTTCAGCCGGAGTTTCATAGGTAGGTCCGCTGATGCCGGCATATACGCCTTCCTGCAGCACAAGTGCTTCACCATCGGCACCCTTAACTTCACCGGCCAGCTTCTTCGCCAACTCGATATATTCCGGGTCATACGCACGGGACATATCCGGGAAACGTACACCCAGCTCCGGATCATTCGGTCCGATCAGCGGGTTGTCGCCAGTCATATTCAGGTGGTCGGTAATCAGCATGAGGTCACCGGCTTTGAACGCTCTGTTCATTCCGCCGCCTGCATTGGTAATCACGAGTGTGCCTACGCCAAGCTTAGCCATTACGTATACCGGCAGCACCACTTTGCGCATTTCATAACCTTCATAGTAGTGGAAACGGCCCTGCATGATAATAACATCCTTGCCTTCCAGCTTACCGATCACGAACCGTCCCGCATGACCTTCTACCGTGGAACGCGGGAAATGCGGAATTTCTTCATAAGGCAGATATACCGCATCTTCGATCTGGTCACCCAGATCCCCGAGGCCGGAGCCCAGAATAAGTCCGATAGCCGGTGTGTAAGAACCGAATTTGGATTGAATATATTCAGCAGCTTCTTTTACCTGAGTGCCGTATGGGACTGTTGATGGTGTTGTCATAGGTTGATCCTCCCGGATATGAATTGTCTTGTAAATAGCTTGAAGCAGGAACTACATCTTCGGAATAAAAGCCAGCACCAGCTTCAGGAATTGCTCGCGCACACGTTCCGCTGTCTCCATCACTTCTGCATGGTTCAGCGGCTGTTCCAGAATTCCGGCAGCCATGTTGGTGATGCAGGAAATACCAAGTACTTCAATCCCGGCATGACGGGCCACAATCGTCTCAGATACCGTGGACATCCCTACTGCATCTGCCCCTTGGCGGCGCAGCATAACGATCTCAGCAGGAGTCTCGTAGTTGGGTCCGAGCAGGCCGGCGTATACGCCTTCCTTGAACTCGAAGTTCAGCGCTGCTGCAGCTTCTTTGGCGGCTGCGATCAGGCGCGGGCTGTAAGCCGAAGACATATCCGGGAAACGTACGCCCAGCGCATTATCATTCGGTCCGGTCAGCGGATTGCGGCCTGTGAGGTTCAGATGGTCAGTAATCAGCATCAGATCACCCGGTGTGAAATCGGTGTTGACCCCGCCGGCAGCGTTAGTTACCAGCAGGCTGGTTACGCCCAGCTCTTTCATAACACGTACAGGGAAGGCAGTAGTCTCCGGTCCGTAGCCTTCGTACATGTGAAAGCGGCCTTTCATCATTACGACGCGGCGGCCTTCAATCATGCCGATCAGCAGTTCACCTTCATGTCCTTCAACAGTGGACACCGGGAAATGCGGGATTTCATTATAAGGAATGACTACTTCGTCTGTAATCAGATCGGCCAGAACGCCGAGGCCGGAGCCGAGGATCAGCCCGATTTCGGGTGCGACGGTACATTTGTCTTTGATATATACTGCTGCTTCTTGAATATTGCTTTGGGTAACTGCGGTCATGGTTGGTTCCTCCTTGAGGTGGGTGGGATGAACTTTAGTCATCGACGTAAAGCTGAGCCGTCACTACGGTGATATTTGGACTTCCGGCCGCTGTTGTCTACAGATTTCTTCAATTATGACCCGCTTAGCGATTGAAATCCGTAGACAAAGGCGGTCGCTATCGCTCCTACAGTTCCAAATTTCCCCTTCGATTCTTCTCACTTTTAGTTATATCCTTCAGTTCATCTTGATTTATTATTTAAATTAAATTAATTCAGACAAAAAGCTCGTCCCGTACTGCGGTGCCTTCGCTCCGAAATTATCAGCGATGGTAGCAGCAACGTCAGAGAAGGTCTGGCGGATGCCCAGGCTGCCCGGAGTCTTGAATCGCGGGCTGTAGATCAGGAGCGGCACATATTCGCGGGTATGATCCGTTCCGGCATGGATCGGGTCATTGCCGTGGTCTGCAGAGATGATCAGCAGATCATCTTCATCCAGGGTGGAGAGCAGCTCAGGCAGCGCCTGATCGAATACCTCCAGCGCCCGGCCGTAGCCTTCCGGATCACGGCGGTGGCCGTACAGGGAATCGAAATCAACGAGATTAGTGAACAGGAATCCGTTGAACGGCTTGCGCAGCTCGTCAATGGTAATCTGGATGCCGTGCTCATTGCTCTTCGTCGGGTAAGAAGCTGTTACACCTTCGCCGGTGAAGATATCATTGATTTTACCTACCGCAATCACGTCTTTGCCGATGTCCTCCAGAGCGTTCATAACGGTCGGCTCCGGCGGCTTCACCGCGTAGTCATGACGGTTCGGGGTACGCACGAAATTCCCCGGCTCACCGACATAAGGACGGGCGATGACACGGCCGACGGAGAATTCGGGAGCCATCGTCAGCTCGCGGGCGATCCGGCAGGCGCTGTACAGCTCTTCCAGAGGAATGATATCTTCATGCGCGGCAAGCTGGAATACGCTGTCTGCCGAAGTATACACAATCCATGCGCCGGTCTTCATCTGCTCTTCGCCGTATTCTACGAGAATCTCCGTGCCGGAAGCCGGCTTGTTGCCAATCACCTTGCGTCCGGTTGCCGCTTCGAACTTCTCAATCAGCTCTGCGGGGAATCCGTCAAAATAAGTATTAAATGGAACCTCAATCTTCAGGCCCATCAGCTCCCAGTGGCCGGTCATCGTATCCTTGCCTACTGAAACCTCCTGCATTTTGCCGTAATAGCCTGTCGGGGCAGCTACCGGTTCCAGCGGCGGCAGCGGAGCAATATTCGCAAGTCCCAGCTGCTGCAGATTCGGAAGCTTAAGACCCTGAACCCGCTCCAGAATATGGCCCAGCGTATGGGAGCCTGTATCTCCAAAATTAGCGGCATCCGGCGCTTCACCGATACCTACACTATCCAGAACAATAAATCCGATGCGTTTAAATGAGGACATTGCCGTCTTCACTCCTTCGTAGTTTGCATAATCGTAAAGTCTGCTCAAAACAGGAAGAAACTCCGGGAGAACCTCTCCCGGGAGCTATCCTTTCAGTATGATTCCATCATAACTTTCTTACTCACAAAAAGCATCTTTTCGGTCCAATCCATCCCATTACCCGTTCTATCCACGGTTACACCATACCTCTGAATAAAAAACTATTTTGCCCGGGGATGGTGATTCTCATAGACTTCCTTCATATTCTTGCGGGCGATTCCGCTATAAATCTGAGTGGTCGAAATATCGGAATGGCCCAGCATCTGCTGCACGGAGCGCAGATCTGCCCCGCCTTCCAGCAGATGAGCGGCGAAGGAATGCCGCAGGGTATGCGGTGTGATGTCCTGCTGGATGTGGGCTTCACGCGCATGTTTCTTGATTATTTTCCAAAAGCCCTGACGGGTCAGCCTCCCGCCCAGACTGTTCAGGAACAGCGCAGGCTCCTCCAGATTCACCCGGAGCAGCTTGTCCCGCATACCGGAGACATAACGGGCCACACAGTCCGCAGCAATCGTACCAATCGGCACCACTCTTTCCTTGCCGGAGGCCCCGCTGCAGCGTGCGAACTTCAGCCCGGTATTCACGTCCTCCACATTCAGCGAGATTAGCTCTGTAACACGGATACCCGTAGCATAGAGCAGCTCAAGCATCGCCTTATCGCGCATCCCCTGGGGAGCAGATTCATCAGGGACGGCCAGCAGGCGTTCAATTTCTTCAATACTAAGAATCATCGGCGGTTTCTTGCTCGGTTTAATCGTTTCCATATCCAGTGTCGGGTCTTGCCCGATCAGCCGTTCTTTCAGCAAAAAATGAAAATAGGCGCGCAGCGATACCGTATTCCGGTTGACTGTTGCCGTTGCCTTGCCCGCTCCGCGCAGAGCGCCGAGGTAGAGCATAATATGTGATCTTCTGATTTCTTCCATCGCAGCCGTGCCGCGCTCTTCGGTAAACTCCAGAAACTGCGAAATATCCCGTCCATAGGATTCCAGCGTACTAGGAGACAATCCTTTGTCCCCGGACAAATACTGCATAAACGGCTGCAAGTGTGACTTCATCTATTCACGCTCCTGTCATACTCAGGCTGCTTCATGCCGCTCTGCAGCGGTTGGGGTCCGGCAGCAGTCAGAACGCGGGGCGTCCCTTACATGCTCTAGATTCATTCGACAGGCTTCTAGCTTTTTCCTGCAACCGGCGGAGCGCTCACTCCCCGTACCAATAGTAGAACCGCAGGCGCTGACCTGCACTCAGCCCTTCATCGCTTTGCTTCACATCATGAAATGCCCGGATGGCTGTGCCCTCCGGAATATCATAGTTCTGAGCGGGGCTGATCCAGGCACTGACCCAGCTTAGGACATAGTACAGCACACAGCTGATCGCAACGAGCAAGGTCATGAAATACAGCCGGCGTACGGTTTTGGGAATGGAGACAATCATCTTAGGCAACCTCCTAAAAGTAAAAGTTATGGCAGCATCTGCTTCACTATTACACTTCGCAGAACTCGTCCTTCACTTTATGCGCCGGAGGGTGGTGTTATGTATTGCTCTTTGAATAATCAGTTAAAAAGCCCCCTCCGGCCATTCAGCCGGGGAGAGCTTGTGCGGTAATTCCTCATCTGTATAAGAGTTCATGCTCTATATTAGCTTATTCGGGAGTATTGCCGTCTGCAGGATTCTTATCCTTGCAGCGGTGGCAAATTCCGTGAAAATCAAGTCTATGATCAAGCACCGTAAAATTATAATCCTTCTCAAGACGCTCTTCCAGCGGACCCAGCCAATCCTCACGAATCTCATCCATGGTTCCGCATTGTACACAAATCAGATGATGATGATGATGTTTCGCTGTATCGGTCCGCAGATCATAACGGGCAACACCGTCTCCGAAATTAATCTTCTCCACGACATGAAGCTCGCTGAGCAGTTCCAGGGTACGATATACGGTGGCGAGACCGATCTCCGGAGCCTTTTCTTTCACCAGCATGAATACATCTTCAGCGCTTAAATGATCATCCTCGTTCTCCAGTAGAACTCTTAAGGTCGCTTCCCGTTGAGGTGTAAGCTTGTATCCTTGGGATTGTAGTTGTTGCTTAATCTTGTCTATCCGGGCTTCCATTGTCTGCCTCCCCCTTGGAAAATTACCGCACCGGGCTTCAAGCCACTTCTTCCATTATAGGGGGAGTTACTTTGAGAAGTCAAACGCTTTTAGCTTACGCGGAGGCAGGACCCCAACGTTCAAGGAAGTGCCCGAATGGAAATTCATTCCACCGCATGTTCTCAGTACAGGCTTATGCTTCCTGAAGATTCTACGCTCATCCGGCTGACACCAGCATCGGCGTCACCCATCTCATCATCACCGGGGTCACCCAAGCCTCAAATCCGGAGATTCCCATAACCAGCAGGGCCATGCCGAGTGACAGCAGGGTGTACATTACAAAAGGCCGGGTAACCTTGGTACGCCGCTGCTGTCCCAGCACCCGGCTGCGGATCATCAGCAGGGAGAAAGCAATCGCGGCCGCGCTGCATACAAGCAGTACCGGAATCAGCACCAGATTATGCGGGGCCACAGAGACCAGGGAAAACAGCATGCCATGCCAGGAATACTGGCTGACCAGACAGCCGACGGTGAAGCCGATCAGCACGCCTTTGAGGAAATCCAGAATCAGAATCCCCGGAAGTCCGATAACCGACAAGCCGAGTATCCATATCAGTCCGACCCATTTGAGATTGAATGCGGCAATCCCCCAATACGAATCCTGCGCGGCAGGCAGTCCCTGTTGATCCACGGTCATGAAGAAATTACCCAGATAATCCCCCAGCTCCTGCTGCTGATCCAGCGTTAACGCACTGACAATGAGCGCTCCAAATACGACCCCGACCAGGAATAATACCGCGACAAAAATATAAAGAGGCGTCTGTTCCTTCATCATCAGCCTTAAACTGCGCATCAGGACATTCTCCTTTCCGGTCACATGTTACACCTTATGAAGGAATGTCCCGCTCTATGACTTGTCCTTGGTTACTTCCCCTTAATGACCTTGCCGTACGTCCCTCCGCCTCCTGAAGAGAGCGCAAGCCTGCCGGTACGGGCTAGTACGATCAGCTCTGCAAGCTCTTGTCCGGCAACAGCAGCAAGCTCGGCTTCACCCGCCTTGTGCAGTATATTCATCTCTGTGCCAAACGCCTGCAGCAGGGCATTCAGCTTGCGCTTGCCAAGTCCCGGAATAAACTCCAGAGGCACCTGGTAATGGTAGGGCGGACGGTACGCCGGAACCAGCGGCTCCTTACGATCAGCAATATCGAGAATACGGTCCAGCACTCCTTTCACCAGCTTCGGACTGCCGCAATACGGACAGCGCTCTGAAGTCGCATACGCCTCATCGATAATGCTGCCGCAGCCGCCGCAATATGTGCGGTGGTATTTCCCCAGCCGGGGGTTCAGCCCGAAGTTGGCACTGATCCGGCGTCCCTCCGAGCGTTCCAGCGCCAGCTTCAGCTCATGGAAAGAGGGCTGCTGCATCTCAATCACATTATACTCACGGCCGATTTTGCCCAGGGAATGAGCGTCAGAATTGGTCAGGAAGCTGTACGGGTCAAGCTCTGAAATATACCCGGCCATTTCCGAATCCGCACTGAGTCCAAGCTCTACTGCCGCAATGCGTTCCAGGTCAAATAAGTCAGCCATGCGCTCCGCTGCACAGCCGTAAAGCCCTTTGTGCGGAGTGAAAATATGTGCCGGAATCAGCAGGCCTCCCCGTCCTGTAATCTCGTCCTGCAGCACCCGGGAGGGTGCATACAGGCGCTGGGAGCTTAGATTCACGTTCCGCATATGGGCGCTCATCCAGCTGCTGAACTCTTCCATGGTCCCAAGGTCCGGCATGAAGGCCAGGACGTGGCACTCTTTTCGCCCGGGCTCACGGATCTCAATCTCGGTTCCCAGAATGATCGTAGTCCCCCTGTAGGCAATACCTCCGCCTTCCGCCATCGTCATCTCGCCGGAATCCAGCGCCGCATGAATATCCCGCAGCACCCCCGGGGAGTGGCTGTCGATGATGCCGATCAGACCGATTCCCTTGCGTTCCGCCGCCTCTTTGGCAATCCCGGCGAAGGTGAGCTCGCGGCTGCCGCTGATTTTGACCGCCTGTCCCTCTGAAGTCCGCCCGATATGCACATGCAGGTCGCAGTAAACGCTCTGCAGCGTGGACTCTAGTGCCATTGCCCAGTCAGCGTATACAGATGCCAGGCGTAGACAGCCATCATGGTCTTGGCATCGGCAATACGTCCATCCGCGATATACTGGTAAGCTTCCTCCAGCGTCAGCTCGGAAACCTCCAGGAATTCATCCTCATCCAGCGCCATCTCACCCGGCTGGGCATCTTCGGTCACATAGAGGTGAATGATCTCGTCGGCGAAGCCGGGAGAGGTATAGAAGGACTTCAGCAGCTTCAGCCCGCCGCTGTGAAATCCGGTCTCCTCCTGAAGCTCACGGCCCGCAGCCGCCAGCGGATCCTCGCCTTTGTCCAGCTTGCCTGCCGGTATCTCCACCTCAGTCCGGTGCATCGGCTGGCGATACTGTTCCACTACTAGCATTTTACCGTTATTCAGTGCCAGCACAGCTACGGCCCCCGGATGCTTCACGACCTCACGGGTTGCTGTATTGCCGTCCGGCAGCTTCACCGTATCTACCTGCAGCGAAATAATGTTGCCAGTAAAGATCGGCTTCGTCGACAATGTTTCTTCATCCAATGCGGGGTTGCGGTTGATTTCATCGTTTTTCATAGATTTGTGGTCTCCTTTGGCATGGTTATGCATAGGGTGTATTATAGCAAACTTAAAAGGAAAGAAGGAATGCAGGCATGAATGATTGTCTTGTCCGAGCAAGCTCATCCGCAGTTACAATGGTAGGTAAACCGGAGCAGATCATGGCCGTAATGGCCGGATGGATGAAGCAGTACGGGCGCGATATGCCCCTATCCTATATCCTGCTGCTCCAGACGGAAACGCGGATCACAGCTTCCAAGGCAGGATAATGCCGCTTCGTTCTTCCGGATATCCGTGAGGAAGATTAGCTTCACCGAGTAACAAGAAGGAGCTGTCTCCCGGTGAATTCCGGAACAGCTCCTTTTTGTTACATTTAAGCGCAGCCGGCCCCATGATCGGCAGGCATCTGCGCAGTTTTTGAAATCAGCCTTTTTGGCTCTCGGCCACAATAGCTACAACCAGGCTGGCTACTTTGACAATATCTTCGGCTTTGATCCGTTCCTTCGTTGTGTGGATATCCTCATAGCCGACAGCCAGATTCACAGTAGGAACCTTCAGGCCGTTGAACACATTGGCATCACTGCCGCCTCCGGAAGCGAACAGCCGGGTGGTCAGTCCCAGTGAAGTAATTGCGCGGTCTGCCAGCTGTACCACCGGATCATGCTCATTAAAGCTGAACGCCGGATAAATGATTTCACTGCGGAATTCACTCTGTGCGCCATTGTCACGTGCGGTTGTCTCCAAGGCTTCACGCATAGAGGCAATCTGCAGTTCTACTTTTTCCTGCACGATACTCCGGGCTTCCGCATCCAGCTGCACATGGTCGCAGACCACATTGGTCGGGCCGCCGCCGGCAAATTTGCCGATATTCGCTGTCGTTTCATTATCGATCCGTCCAAGCTTCATCGCCGAAATCGCTTTGCTCGCCACTTGAATCGCACTGATTCCATCCTCCGGATTAACTCCGGCATGAGCGGATTTGCCGAAGATCTGCATCGTTACCCGCGCCTGTGTCGGCGCAGCAATGGCAATTGCTCCTACTTCACCATTGGAATCAAGCGCGAAGCCAAAATCGGCATCCAGATGCGCCGGGTCCATTGCGCGTGCGCCCATCAGCCCGGATTCTTCGCCTGCCGTAATGACAAACTGAATCTGCCCGTGCGGAAGCTTCTGCTCCTGAATCACCCGGATCGCTTCGAACAGGGCGGCAAGCCCCGCTTTGTCATCCGCTCCGAGAATTGTACTGCCGTCGCTGGTAATCCAGCCGTCTTCCCCAAGGGAAGGCTTAATATTCTGCCCGGGAACCACTGTATCCATGTGGCAGGTGAACAGCAGCTTAGGCGCGCTCACGCCGCTGTCCGCAGGCCAGGTCACGAACAGATTACCAGCTCCGTGTCCCGTTCTCTCCTGGGAATCATCTTCAACTGCTGTCAGTCCCAGAGTGCTGAATTTTTCCTTGAGTACATCGGCAATCCGCCGTTCATTTCTGGTCTCACTATCAATACGGACAAGCTCCATGAATTCATTGATCAACCGGTCTTGTGATATCACTTGGACTTCCCTCTCTTTCGCGGATACGTTACAATGGTTGTACTGCGTTCATTTACGCCTACGTTCTTAACTTAAACTAATCTCAAAGGAGTCACTCATGCAACAGAAAAAATGGTTCCGCATCATTATCTACATCATGCTGATCGCTATGATCGCCTCTACGGTGCTGTTCGTCATCGAGCCGTTTATGGCCGGTTAGTCACGTTTAGTACTTGAATAACAGCGTCCGGGTTCTCCGGGCGCTGTTTGACGTTGCCTGGATTCAGCATTCCTTATTCTGAAGCACTTACAGCCCCGGCAACCGCTTCATACGGAAACTGCTGCAGGAAATAAGGCACCAGCTCGGAAGCAACACTCTCCAGGCCAAAGGAGCGCCCGGTGCATTCCTCAAGTGAAGTGACCCCGTACTCGGCAATGCCGCAGGGTATAATTCCCGAGAAGCCGCTTTGGCTGATTCCGGCTGAGATGTTGAACGCGAAGCCATGGCTGGTAATAAAACCTCTGCGGAATTTACTCTTGTTGAATTTGACGCCGATCGCACAAATTTTCTCATCGCCGACCCATACGCCCGTATATCCCTGCTTGCGGGTTCCTGATATCCCGTGTGAAGCCAGATAGGCAATAATAACGGCCTCCAGCCTGCGCAGATATCCGTGCAGATCGACCTTGCCGTCTTCGCCAAGCTTCAGGAGAGGATAACCTACAAGCTGGCCCGGTCCGTGATATGTAATATCTCCTCCGCGGTCGATTTCAAACAGCGCAATCCCTTGTTTCCCAAGCTGTTCCACGCTAAGCAGCAGATGCTCCGGATGATTCTGTGAACCGATGGTATAGGTAGGCGGATGCTGCAGAAGGATCAGCCGCTCGGAAGCGGTGCCTGCGTCAATCCCCTGCACCGCTTCCTTTTGCAGCTCCCAGGCCGCGCCGTATTCCATCAGCGGGAGATAGGAAACTTCCAGTTTGCTTAAGTTCAGGTTGTCCATGGTCATAAGGTCCCCTTTGCTTCATATTCTCCCTGTCACAGGGTTCCGCAGCTGCCTTGTTAAAACATTAGTACAGCTTGGTGTCCGGCGTATAACCTTCCACATTATCCTTCACGCGCTGCAGGAAACGCCCGCTGATGACTCCATCCAGAATCCGGTGATCCAGCGACAGGCAGATATTGGCCATCGAGCGGACGGCGATCATATCATTGATGACCACTGGTTTTTTCACGATAGATTCAAAGGTTAGAATCGCCGCCTGCGGATAGTTAATGATCGGGTAGGACAGAATCGAGCCGAACGAGCCGGTATTGTTAACCGTGAACGTGCCGCCCTGCATATCTTCCAGCCGCAGCTTGCCTTCACGGGTCTTCAGCGCCAGTTCGTCGATCTCGCGGGCCAAGCCTGCGACGTTCTTCTGGTCGGCTTTTTTGATGACCGGTGTCATTACAGAGTCCTCTGTGCCTACAGCGAGCGAGATGTTGATATCGCGTTTGACAATGATTTTGTCAACGGCCCAGACGGAGTTCATGATCGGATAATCTTTGATTGCACTGACAACCGCCTTCATCAAAAAGGCCAGATAGGTCAGATTAATGCCCTCTTTGCGCTTGAACTCATCCTTCAGCTTGTTGCGCAGCACGACAAGATTGGTCACATCGACCTCAATCATCGTCCAGGCATGCGGAATCTCCGAGACGCTCTGGCGCATACGGGTAGCGATCGTATTACGGATCGGCGTAACGTCGATCAGGTATTCCGAGCTGCTGCCCCGCCCGCCTTCCACTTCGATCGTCGGAATCTTCGGCGACTCGCTTAAGTGCAGGCCGGAGTGACGCAAATGCTGAAGCTCTCCGCGCACTTCTTCCTGAATAGGCTGGAATACAGGCTGCTGCGGCGCAGCAGCAGCAGTTGGGGCTGTAGTTGCTGGCTGAGCCGCAGCTGCACCGCTCTCCAGGAACGCGAGCACATCCTTGCGTGTGATGCGTCCGCCCAGGCCGGTGCCCGGCACGGCCGCAAGGTTGATGCCGTGCTCGGCGGCCAGCGTCTGCACAGCCGGAGAGTAACGGGAACGCATCGGAGCATCCGCGTCAAAAGCCGCAGCCGGCACAGACGGCCGGACGGAGGCGTGGGCAGGCTGCGGCGCTGCGCCGGGTACCGCCGGGGCTGCGGCATTGGCAGGTCCCGCAGGGGCAGCTGCCGGGGCCGGGGCCGCTGCGGATGCCGCAGCGGCTGCACCCGCTACTGCGATGCGGGCAATGATCTCGCCGACGCTAACCGTCTGGCCTTCTTCGGCGAGCAGCTCCACCAGCGTACCGTCTACGGTAGCCGGAAGCTCAGCATTTACCTTATCGGTAATCAGCTCACAGATCGGCTCATATTGCTCGATCGTATCGCCCGGCTGCTTCAGCCATTTTCCGATCGTCGCCGATACCAGCGATTCTGCCAGCTGCGGCATGATTACATCCGTCAGCTTTGTATTGTCAGACATAATGTCACTCCTTAAAGTTTTGTAAGCACATACTTCCTGAGTTAGCTTCGATAAAACTGGCTTCGAAAGCATACGCTTATGTTTTGTAAGCACAAGCTTCCTGAAGCAGCTTCGTACAAAACTGGCTTCGGAAACATGTAGCCACGAAATCCTGCCCAGAATACAACATTTCACCACTTAAATCGGCCAAAAATCAGAAAAGTTGTACAAAAGGCAGCATTTCTCTTTATCCAAGCGGATAAGCGTGCAAATTGTTGTATTTCATACAGCAATCCTGCCCAACCCACCGCTAATTTCGAATCTGAGCTGCAATAATTGCAACATTCATGCCCAATGTACATACAGGCTGAACATAAAGACCTCACCTGTTGTTCACATATATCAGTACTGCGCCAAACGCAGCATCTCCGCCTTTAATTTGTCCTTGCTCAGCATGAAGAACTTCTCCATCGGCGGGGAGATTGGCATCGCCGGCACATCAGGTCCGCACAGGCGGAAGATTGGCGCATCCAGATCAAACAGGCAGTGTTCAGCGATAATTGCTGCCACTTCGCCGCCAATGCCTCCGGTCTTGTTGTCCTCGTGGACAATCAGCACCTTGCCGGTCTGGCGGACAGCGGCAATAATCGCCTCGCGGTCCAGCGGCTGCAGGGTGCGCAGATCCAGAATATGCGCAGTAATGCCCTGCTCGCGCTCCAGCTCTTCCGCTGCCTGCATCGCAAAATGCAGTGGCAGGCTGTACCCGATCACCGTAATATCGCTGCCTTCACGCAGCAGATTCGCTTCACCGATTGGCACAATGTAGTCGCCCTCCGGCACATCTTCCTTGATCAGCTTGTAGCATTTCTTGTTCTCGAAGAACAGCACCGGATCAGGGTCACGGACAGCAGCTTTCAGCAGTCCCTTGGCATCGGCAGCAGAGTAAGGGGCTACAATCTTCAGTCCCGGAGTACCGAAGAAGATCGATTCCGGACACTGAGAGTGGTACAATCCGCCGAAGATCCCGCCGCCGATAGGCGCGCGGATTACCACCGGACAGTTCCAGTCGTTATTGGAACGGTAGCGGATTTTGGCCGCCTCGCTGATAATCTGGTTCGTTGCCGGCAGCATGAAATCCGAGTACTGCATTTCGGCGATCGGCTTCATGCCGTACATCGCCGCGCCGATCGCCACGCCGGCAATCGCTGACTCCGCAAGCGGTGTATCAAGCACGCGCTCTGCGCCGAACTGATCCTGCAGTCCTTTGGTGGTCGTGAATACGCCGCCCTTCACGCCGACATCCTCACCCAGCACGAACACCGAATCATCGCGCTCCATCTCTTCCTTCATTGCCAGCCGGATTGCATCGATATATTCCATCATCGCCATGGCTTATGCTCCTCCCTTAAGGCCGGATTCATCGTACACATGCAGCAGCGTATCTTCCGGTTTCGGGAACGGTGCATTTTCGGCGTAGGTTATGGCCTCTTTCAATTCAAGATTATATTCGGCAACCAGATCACGCTCCTGCTCGTCACTCCACAGACCCAGTCCGGTCAGGTATGTGCGGAACGCGGCGATGCCGTCCTTTTTCCAGTTCTCGTCAACCTCTTCCTTGGTCCGGTAAGCCAGATCATTATCCGAGGTGGAATGCGGCGACAGGCGGTACATCATCGCTTCAATCAGGGTGGGTCCTTCTCCGGCGAGCGCACGCTCCCGCGCCTCTTTGACCACACGGTAGACCTCAAGCGGATCATTGCCGTCCACCCGGACACCCGGGAAGCCATAGCCGAGGGCGCGGTCACTGACCTTGCCTCCAAGCTGCTTGTGGGCAGGAATGGAGATCGCATACTGGTTGTTCTGGCAGAAGATGATGACCGGCAGCTTATTCACACCGGCGAAGTTACACGCTTCATGAAAATCACCCTGGTTACTGGAGCCTTCACCGAACGTGACAAAGGAAACAAACTTTTTCTTCTGCATCTTGGCCGCCAGCGCGAAGCCTACAGCATGCGGAACCTGGGTCGTAACCGGACTTGATCCCGTTACGATACGCAGGCGTTTGCTTCCGAAGTGGCCCGGCATTTGCCGGCCGCCGCTATTCGGATCTTCCGCCTTGGCGAATACGGACAGCATCAGCTCACGCGTGGTCATTCCTACCGTCAGCACGAACGCATAATCACGGTAATACGGGAGGAAATAATCATTCTCCCGGTCCAGCGCAAAAGCCGCCGCGACCTGCGCCGCTTCCTGTCCGATGCCGGACACATGGAAGTTGATCTTGCCTGCGCGCTGAAGCAGCAGACTGCGCTCATCGTATTTGCGCCCGAGCTGCATGAATCTGTACATATCGATAACCTGGCCGTCGCTGAGTCCAAGCTGTTTATGTCGGTTAACGGTTTCTACAGTACCTTGGGATTCCATATAAGAGGTACCTCCTAAAAGTTTTGTAAGCATAGCTTCCAGAATTCAGGTCGTACAACCCGGCTCCGGAAGCGTTCGCTAACTTTGTTAAGCATGACTCAACAAAGTATATGCCCTGATCTTAAAACCAGGTACTAATTTCATTCTAAGTTCATTATAATCCCTTTCCATACAAAAAGAAAAGCCAAGAAATGCCGCTATGGAGCTGTTTAGGCGTATCAAGCGCCCTCAGCTCCGTCCGGCATTCACTTTAGCCCTTTCATCTTATCCTAGAATCCAATTGCTCTTCCATCCACCGCCAGCATCGCTTCCCCGATGATCTCCGAAAGTGTCGGATGGGCATGGACCGCCTCGCCAACCTCCCAGGGTGTTGCATCCAGAATCTGTGCCAATGCTGCTTCACCGATCAGGTCCGTCACATGCGGGCCAATCATCTGCACGCCGAGGATATCCCTGCTCTTCGAGTCGGCGACCACTTTTACGAAGCCGTCCTTCATGCCGTAGACAATCGCTTTGCCGATAGCCGAGAACGGGAATTTGCCGGTTACAGTCTCATGTCCCAGCGCCTTCGCTTCCTTCTCGGTATAACCGACACTTGCTACTTCCGGCCGCGTATAGACACAGCGGGGAACAAGATGGGCTTCATACGGATGGAGCGTTTCGCCCGCCAGGTGATTCACGGCACGGATGCCTTCATGGCTGGCCGCATGTGCCAGCTGCAGTCCGCCGATGCAGTCGCCAATAGCGTAGATATGCGGCTCCCCCGTCTGCATGCTGGCATTCACTCCGATGACACCTTTGTCGAAGCGGATATCTGTATTTTCCAGGCCGATATTCTCGATATTCGCTACGCGCCCTACGGATACCAGCAGCTTCTCGGCCGACAGGCTCTGGCTCTGCTCACCCTTGCGGGCTTCAATTGTAATTCCTGATTCCGATATACTACAGGTCTCTGCATCCACGGTAGTACCGGTCAACACTTTGACTCCGCGTTTCTTGAGCAGACGCAGCAGTTCTCGGGCCACTTCTTCGTCTTCCTGCGGCAGCAGCTGGCTTGCAGCCTCAACTATAGTTACCTGCACACCGAAATCGGCCAGCATCGAAGCCCATTCCACGCCGATAACCCCGCCGCCCGCAATAATAATCGAAGCCGGAAGCTCTTCGAGCGTCAGCGCTTCTTCACTGCTTAGAATCACCTTGCCGTCAGGCTTCAGGCCAGACAGTACACGCGGACGTGATCCGGTAGCAATGATGAGATTGGTGGAGACTACAGTCTCCATCTCGCCATCCTCCAGCTCCACGGCAACTGCACCGCTTCGCGGAGAGAAGATAGACGGGCCGATGATCCGGCCTTTGCCTTTGAGAATCTGAATTTTATTCTTGCGCATCAAATACTGCACACCCTGATGGAGCTGCTCCACTACCGCTTCCTTGCGCAGCTGCACTTTGGGAAACACCAGCTCAACGCCAGTTGTCTCTATACCGTAGCTTTCGCTCTCCTTGATTTCAGCAAATACCTCGGCACTGCGCAGCAGTGATTTGCTGGGAATGCAGCCGCGGTGCAGGCAGGTTCCGCCCAGCTTGTCCATTTCGATAACGACGACGGATTTGCCGAGCTGCGCGGCGCGGATCGCCGCCACATAACCACCGGTACCTCCACCAAGTATCGCCACGTCACAGGTAATTGTCATGATATGTATCCTCCAGTCATTCCTCTAAAGTTCAGTTTAACCTATTATATTGTACTCTCTTTTGATTCTATTACAAAACTTATAAACGTCATGTATCCATGGACTTTTGCCAATTGAAGCGTTATCATAGGGGTGAATTCAAACGGCTGCGAAGAGGAGGGACGATTATGAAACTGCTCATTTCACGCTTCATTGCCATCCTTATCCTGGTGATCCCCGGCCTTCTGGCCATGAAGGGTTTCCTGATGATGAAAGATGATATTTTCAACTTTATCTCCATGCATGGCGACGAGTCCGTCACTCCGGATTTCGCCTGGCTGCATTTTGGCGGAGGATTACTGCTATTCCTGGCCGGGATGAGCTTCCTCGGCGGCTGGATTCTGACCCGGGACCGCAAGAAGAACTACGTAGGACCACGGTTCAGAGAGAAACAGAAAGCGCAGCAGCCCCCGTCCACCAATGCCACACCCTAATAATAATCAATAACACTAATAAGCAGGGGATGTCCCAAGCCAGGATTGAAATGGCTGCAGAGGCATCCCCTTTTGTCGTTCGAATGTTCTGAAACCAACTGCAATGTAACTTGAGCCGGAGAAAATCCCGATCCGCACCCGGAATACGACAACCTCTTATACTTGATTCGTTTCGGACCTCGGAAGCACTGTCTATTAGGCCGCTGCAGACAAAAATGTTGTACGTTTTGCAACTTTGATACCTAGATAGCCAGGTGTTCAGATAGATTGTTGTATGAAATACAACAATAATCCGGCTAAGCCGCTTAAATAAGGTGAAATCCTGCATTTTCTACAACAATTTTGGTTTTAGGCCGGTAGGAAGAGGGAAATGTTGTATTTTGTGCAGGATTTCATTAAAGTTGCCCGATCTCTGTCCCCGGAAAGCGGATATAGTCGGGACATTCGTGCGGCCACAGCAACAGCAGCAGCCCGGAAGTCCATCCTGCACCGCCCATTTCAGCAAAGCATCTTCCCTATCCCATCCTTGCCGGCAGCAACTTACTGCGCAGCAGCCCCCTTGCTCCCCTGTACCAGTTCGCTATAGAGACCGCCCCGCCGCAATAGCTCCTCATGGGAACCCTGCTGAATCAGCCGTCCGCCTTGGAGCACCAGTATGCGGTCAGCAGCCCGGATCGTGCCCAGCCTGTGGGCAATCACAAAGCTCGTCCGCCCTTTCATCAGCGCCTGAAGGCCTTCCTGAATCTTAATCTCGGTCACTGTATCAATACTGCTCGTAGCTTCATCCAGCACCAGCATAGACGGATTCGCGAGAATTGCCCGGGCAATAGCTAGCAGCTGCTTCTGCCCCTGACTGATGCCGCTGCCGTCTACGGACAGCATCCGGTCATAGCCCCCTTGCAGCCTCATAATGAAGGCATGGGCATTGGCAAGCTTCGCGGCTTCCTCCACCTCTTCATCGGATGCATCCAGTCTGCCGTAACGGATATTGTCGCGGATCGTTCCTTTGAACAGGAAGGAATCCTGCAATACGAAGGCCATGTGGCTGCGCAGACTTTCCCGGGTAATCGTGGAGAGCTCTCTTCCGTCCAGCGTAATACTTCCTATACTCGGATCGTAGAAGCGGGACAGCAGGCCGATTAGGGTGGTTTTGCCGGCTCCTGTAGGTCCAACAAGCGCAATCATCTCTCCGGGCTTAGCTTCAAAAGAAATATCCTGCAGTGTATCTGCGCCTCCATCATAGGAGAAGGATACGCCCGAGAACTTCACCGCGCCCTCCACATGCTGCAGCTTTACCGCTG
This sequence comes from Paenibacillus sp. FSL R10-2771, assembly GCF_038000205.1. Taxonomy (NCBI): domain Bacteria; kingdom Bacillati; phylum Bacillota; class Bacilli; order Caryophanales; family Paenibacillaceae; genus Paenibacillus; species Paenibacillus sp. FSL R10-2771. Next base: position 2,070,860 of record NZ_JBBOBM010000001.1, on the reverse strand, counting down.
CCCCCTCATCCCTGGCTTCGGTTTCTTCATCAAGTACTTCGAATACCCGCTCCGCTCCGGCAATTGCCGACAGAAGCGTGTTCCACTGGTTCGCCAGATCATTCAGCGGGCGGGTGAATTGACGTGCATATTCGGCAAAAGCAATAATTATCCCTACTGTTACGAGTCCGCGGATGGCGAGCAGCCCCCCGACTCCGGCAACGATTGCAAAGCTTAGGTTGTTCAGACCATTCATTAGCTTGGGAATGAAACCGGATATCGCCTGCGCCCAGTACCCTGACAGCATAATCCGTGTATTGCGCTCCCTGAAGCCGGTAATGACCCGCTCCTCCTGCGAGAACGCTTTGATAATCCGCTGCCCGGACAACGTTTCTTCTATAAAACCGTTCAATTCCCCCATATTGCGCTGCCGTTCCTTGAACAGCGGGCCGGTCCGCCGGGTAATCCAGCGCATACCCAGCATCATCAGCGGCACAACGATGAAGGTCAGCAGCGTCAGCAAGGGACTGAGCCACAGCATTACCCCCACCGTACCCACCAGCGTCAGGATACTGGAGAAAATCTGAATCGCCGAGCTGTTCAGCGTCGAGCTGATATTCTCAATATCATTGGTTAGCCGGCTCATAATCTCCCCCTGCTGCCTGCGGTTGAAGAAGGAGATCGGCAGACGGTGCAGATGAGAGAACAGATCCGTACGCATCCGGTATACGGTCTCCTGGGCAATCTCGATCATCCAGATATTCTGCAGCCAGGAGATCAGAGAATTAAGCAGATAGACAAGCGCCAGTGTGACCAGAAAAATCACCCAGGTTCTGCCCCCGTCCCCTTCAAGATAATGGTCCACCGCCCGGCTGATCAGGTAAGGTCCAAGCAGGGACAGTCCTGAGCTGAGCAGGACCATAAACAGTACCAATAACAGCTTAGCCCTGCGCTCCGCAAGGTAACTCCATATCCGTCCAAGCGTACCGGACCAGTTCTTGGCTTTGGCCTTCGGTTTCCGGGCGCCCATTGCCCCGAAGACCTTCCCTTCTCCCAGTCCGACCTCCAGCTTCGGATGGCGGAACGGCTCAATGAGTGCTTTGAACATGCTGCGCCTCCCCTGTCTGTGACTGATAGATTTTGCGGTACAGCGGGGACGCATCCATCAGTTCTGTATGCGTCCCCTGGGCAATCAGCCGTCCTTCGTCCAACAGCAGAATCAGATCGGCCGACACAGTGGAACTGATCTTCTGGGTGATGAGGAACGTTGTGCAGGACATCGTCTTCAGCTCCGCCAGTAAAAACCCCTCCGTCACCGCATCAAGCGCACTGGTGCTGTCATCGAGAATCAGAATCGCCGGTTTGCGTACCAGTGCCCGCGCGATGGTCAGACGCTGCTTCTGTCCACCGGACAGATTGACTCCGCGTTGCCCAAGCCGGGTATCGTACCCCTCCGGCAGTCCTGTAACAGTCTCATGAATCTGTGCCGCTGCGGCTGCCTGCTCAATGTCCGCCTGACCCGCCTGCCCGTTACCCCAGGCAATATTTTCTCGGATCGAGCCGGTGAACAGCAGTACCTCCTGCGGTACATAACCAATCGATCCCCGCAGTGCCTGTATGCCAATTTCCGTATGCTTCATCCCGTCAATCCTGATGACACCGCTGCCACACTCATACAGACGGGGGATCAATGTTACCAGAGAGGATTTACCTGAGCCCGTTGCACCCATAATCGCCACACGTTCTCCAGGCTGCACCGTGAAGGAAATGTCCTCCAGCACTTTAATCTCACTGCCGGGATAACTGAAGCCGACCTGCTGGAACTCGACCTTCCCCTTAATGGCTGGCACCTTATTCTGATTCAGAGGACCCTTTTGCGCTGGCCCCATCCCGTTCAGGGGCGCCATTCCCAATTCCCCCGGACCTTCACTTGCTGACATCACTTCATCGATGCGCACGGAAGAAGCTCTGGCGCGCGAGAAGCTTACCATGATCCAAGACAGCGCAGACAGTGCACCCATGGTGCGCAGGGAGTAGTTAATGACTGCAACGGTCTGCCCGAGCGTCGCATCTCCCGAAGAAATCTCAATCCGGCCAAACCATAACACAGCCAGAATTCCAGCATTCACGATGATCATAATGAACGGTGTCGAGGTCTCCGTCAGCCGCAGCGCGGCGACGGTCGATTGCATCAGCTTCCCGCTGAACGAGGCAAACCGGCCAATCTCATGACCCATGCGCACAAATACACGAATCAGGCGGATACCGGTAAGATTCTCCTGAATGACACCATTGACATCATCCAGCCGGTTCTGCACATTGCGGAACAGAACAGAGGCTCTCCGCATCAGCCATAGGAGGAAAATCACCAAAAACGGCAGCGTCACCGTCAGCAGCAGCCCCAGCTTGACATGCACCACGAGCGCCATAATTACGCTGCCCACCACTACCAGCGGGATACGGGTCATGAACCGCAAACCCATGAATATTGTATCCTGCAGCTGAGACACATCACCCGTAAGCCTTGTAATCAGCGACGAAGTAGGGAACCGGCTGAAGATTTCATAAGAGAAGGATTGCACCTTCTCATACAGCTTGTCCCGCAGGTCAAATGCGAACCCCTGGCTGGCATGTGATGCAAAAAAGGAGCTGAGCACTCCGGCAAGAAACGCCACTGCCGCGCTTCCCACTAGCACACCGCCCCACAGCCAGACTACCGCTGTATCTTTTTCCCGGATGCCTTCATCAATGATTTTGGAGATCAGCAAAGGCTGCGACAGCTCTACTGCCAGTTCGATCAGCATCATTACCAGCGCGGCAATGGCTGCGACACGGTATTTTTTAAGATAAGAGAAGGTTAGCTTCATCGGTTATACCCCATTTATTTATTCGTAGAGCGCATCCCGCAGACGGGTAGACATCGCTGAGCCTTGTCCCGATTTCAGGATGACCCGGCGCAATGCCTTATTGCTCCGGTGAAGCTCCGTCATTTCTGCCAGCATTTGAACCAGTAAATCCTCCGACTCAGGGCTTAGTTCCCCCTTCTCCTGAAGTAGGTTCAGCCGTTCCTTGTATTGCTCCAATTTCTCTGTCACCTGATAAACTTCCTTTCTGTTCACAAGATTCTCCTGCTGAAGACATAATTGCGTTCATTATATCACATCCCCGCTGGAGCAATCTTTTCACTGGCTACCCCGGCCCCGAATATGATACTCTAATAAGGTCGCATTTTTCGGATACTATTAACCAAGCTGAACAGCGAAAGGATAGATGGACGTGGCACAGTTATTTTTCAAGTATGGGGCAATGAATAGCGGCAAATCCATTGAGATTCTCAAGGTTGCACATAATTACGAGGAGCAGGGCAAGTCGGTACTCCTCTTCACTCCATCCCTTGACGACCGGGACGAAGTCGGTTACATCTCTTCCCGGATCGGACTGCGCAAGCAGGCCATCCCTATCGACGAGAATACGGATATCTACAGCATTGTCAGCAGCAATCTGCCGAAACCCCACTGTGTGCTGATAGATGAGTGCCAGTTCCTGACTAAGGACTGCATTCTCCAGCTCGTGCGCATTGTCGATGAGCTCGGCATTCCGGTCATGGCCTTCGGCCTCAAAAATGATTTCCAGAACAATCTGTTCGAAGGCAGCAAATACATGCTGATCTACGCCGACAAGATCGAAGAGATGAAGACCATCTGCTGGTTCTGCGCCCGGAAAGCCACCATGGCACTGCGGGTCGAAGACGGCAAGCCTGTATACAGCGGCAAACAGATTCAGATTGGCGGCAATGAAGCCTATTACCCGGTCTGCCGCAAATGCCACAAGAATCCTCCATTGTAAAAAAGAATGTATAAAAGGCTTAAAAGGTTTTTACTGAAGGCATGGTCGTCATTACAGTGAATATTTGGACTTCCGGCCGCTGTTGTCTCCTGATTTCTATTATTTAATCCGCTGCTACGGTTGAAATCCGGAGACAAAGGCGATCGCTATCGCTCCTACAGTTCCTAAATCCCCTTCCAATCCTATTTAGCCTTTTGTTATTTCCTTTAATCACTTTATAGATAGAAAACACCAAAACGCATTCCAGCCATTGTAAGGCTAAAATGCGTTTTTTGTGTTTTATTCTAATGAATAGCCTTCAGTGCACTGTGCTCATCTTCCTTACGTACATACAGATCATGCTGAACCGTAGCCTTTCCTCCATAATTAGCACGCTGGGTGGTCGCTTTCATTCCGCCGTTAATCCTGGAGCGGTGCCGTACTCCTGCCGCCGTCAAAAGACCTTTTACCTTAAAATATTGTCCCTGGTCAAAAGTGGTATATACTAATGTGCGTTCTCTCGGAATGAAGAAATGCCAGATGCCTTTTAGCAAGCTCATAAGCGCTCCTCTCCAGCCTAATTACAGCATTTTAGTTCAAGTAACGTTCATGAAGAATCCGCAGATGATGCAGCTCATGTCCGATAATCAGACAGGCCTGCGCCCGAACCGACATGGCTATACCCCCGAAGCTCCCCTTGCGTGTATAGGAATCCTCCGGCAGACTATCCAGCAGCGTCAGGGTGGACTCCCGGACGATCCGGTAATGCGTGATCATCTCCTGTAGCGAGAAGCGGTCGAATCCGCCAGCAGCAGCGTAATCATTCTCTTCATAGCCGGGCAGCGGCGCCTGCTCTCCTCTGGCAAAACAAAGCAGACGGTAGGACATAATCCGGTCGTTATCCGTTAGATGCCCTATCATTTCTTTGATGCTCCACTTCCCTGGTGCATACCGGTATGCGCCTTGCTCCTCAGTAAGTCCTCCAAACAGAGCCAATACTTGCTGCGTCTGCTCTCTTAGAATGACCCTCAAATCTCCTTCTGGCGGCACCAAAGTAATATATCTGGACTGGAATTCGGTGTATTCTCCCTGCTCTGGACGCTTCTGCATGGTAAAACTCCTCTCAAAATACATTTTTTAAGAAATATTTGCCGGAAAGTGTCAAAACCTGTTGTTGCATTTTATCCTATTATGTATAATATCACCAAGATTAGCTACTTTGGTATTTGGGAGTGTAGGCATGCTGGATTTTGTGCTCTTTATAATCCTATCCGTATTAGAAAGCTCTGCATTGTTCTATCTTGGATTCAAATTGTTCAAGATTGATCTTTATTCTAAAGAGATTATCTTTGCGGGTATTATTATGGCGTTTTTTTCTTATGTCCTCCGCTACGATTACCAACTTGCAGAACTAGATGTTCTAGTACAATACACTCTTATCATTTGCTTTTTATGGTTACTTTTTCGCATTCATATTTTTTATGCATTTATAATGACAGCGATTGCTTACCAATCCTATTTGTTAATACAGTCTCTTCTATATTTAATCATTGATTATACAGGGATATACGGACTTAACTATCCAACGATTTCTACAGGAATCTATATATTACAAATCCTGACCGCAACAACTACTATTATCATTGCTAATTACGTGGGTAAAAGAAGAAAAGGATTTGACTTTATTCCGGATAAACCTGATGAAAAAATCACTATCGGAAAACGCGAGAAAATTATGTTTATTCTAACAATTCCTTCGATTATTTTTGCAATGCTAATGCTATTTTTTGCAGAACATCTATTCAGATTTTTCTTTATTATACCTTTAATCTATGCTCTACTTTTATTTGGATACCTGTATCAATCAGACAAAAAAAATCGGGGTGATGATTGTGAACAGTTTGGCTCTTAAAATTTCACTCGCCATAAAGAAAACTAACCCTGAAGAAACAGTATCAGTTGAAGTTATGCAATATGCTTTAAGTATTATTTTGAATACACTCTTGACCTTCATCGTTTCACTGTCTATTGGATTAATATTGAACAATCTCAAAGAAACCCTGATATTCTATATAAGCCTTTCATTACTTCGTGTTTTTTCAGGAGGAGTTCACCTAAAATCCGCAACAGCATGTAATATTGTGACGATCTTAATTTGCTCCATGACTCCTTATTTATTTCAGCTTACAGATACCATCCTTTGGTTCGTTACAGCTATTTCTTTAATTCTAGTGCTTCTATTTGCACCAAATCCAGATAAAAATACCCAAATCCCAGTGAAATGGTACCCTTCACTAAAATTAATTTCAGTTATAATGGTTTGTTTAAATTTTTTTATTGCATCCTCTGTCATCGGACTGGCATTTTTAGTCCAGTCAGTTACAATAATTCCTTGGAAAAGGAGGTGCTAATCATGAAAAGACAGGTCGCAAAACATGCTTCTTCTGCCCTTAACGTATCTGCCCGCTTTTTTGCAGCTGTTATGAAGCTAGGATTCCACAGTCCAGAAGCTCCACAAGAATTACGTAAGTAATCGAACAAGGATGGGGACAACATGCGTGTTCTACTAAACGACGGCTCTTCCCGGGATATTCAGGAAGAAGAAATATTGTATTTCTCTAACTATAAGAATACAATATTCGTCCATACGAAAGAAGGCGAATTCGTTCTCCCCACCACCCTTTCCGATCTGTTGTCTGCATACAAGGATAACGGATTCGAACGTCTGGACCGTAGTAATGTAGTCAGTCTCAGCAATATAGAAAACTATGATATAGAACGTAAGGTCGTTCTATTTAATCAAGGAGAACAATTCGCTCATGTTTCGGAGTCCAATGAATCCCGGATCAAGAAGTATTTGATTGCTCGCCAATCTAACGTCTCTGAGTCCTAGTTAGCGCTCGTGATTCAGAATAATAATCCCGGAACCTTACAGGTTCCGGGATTATTTATATTGCGTCAGAAAGGTAGATATGAAGATCCCAAACCAAAGCCAATCATTATCCCATATTACCCATCTTTTGTAAAGATGAATTCAGAGGGCGAATGACAGCAGACGGATTAGCTTCCAAATGGTACCATTTTGATAGATTCGTAATGTTTTAAAACAATTCACTTATTTGTTAGCACTCTCAACTACAGATGGAGGAATCTAATGGAATATTATTTTCATCCTTCTCCGCGCCCCTCATCACTTGAGCTATTGTCTGACGAACAATTAATTAACATCTATGAATTGGCGCTGGAAGCTAAAGCTTCAGCTGATTTTATCGAAATCATCAGAAATGTCCTCTCTGGCCGAAATCTGTTAGGCTCAGATCATTATGATGCCTAATCCCTATTTTCAAGCCCTCCTATAAAACCATTCTGCTTATTGGTATATTGACCCGGCCTGCCGGGCAATATACTTTTTTGTCATTTTAAGATAATCAAATTTTAGTTTTTAATTTCAATTTCAATATCTTTCCTATATAATATTCTTTGTGTTTGTTACCTAACTTGACAATAGAAGGGATGAAAGATTGCATGAGGCATAATTTCCAGCACTTATTGCACAAAACTGTTCTATCTTCACTCGTAATTTCTATGACTGTATTGCCATTCAGTGGAATGTTCGCGGCAGCTGCGCCGGCTGACTCCACAATGAAGCTGCGCATCATGGAGACTACAGACATCCACACCAACCTGCTCCCGTATGACTATTATAAGAGTGCTACGTCGCTGACCGTCGGACTGGCCCGCACAGCTAATCTTGTGAAGGCAGCCCGCCAAGAGATTGGCAATACGCTGCTGGTAGACAACGGAGACCTGATCCAGGGGACACCTCTTGGCACATACAAAGCGCTGGTGAACCCGATAAAGGGCACCGAGATTCATCCTGTGTACAAAGCAATGAACCTGATGGGGTACGATGTAGCCACCTTCGGCAATCATGAATTCAACTATGGTCTGGATTATCTGGATCAGGCGATCAAAGGCGCCAATTTCCCTTATATTAACGCCAATGTATATGTAGATGACAAAGACAGCAATCCGGACAACGATGTTAACAAATACAGCCCTTATCAGATCATTACAAAATCCTATAAGGATGAAGCCGGCAATATGCAGACGCTGAAGATTGGTGTACTCGGCCTTGTCACTCCGCAGATTACCGAATGGGACAAGAGCAATCTGGAAGGCAAAGTCATTACCAAGGATATCGTAGCTACAGCTGAGAAATTCATTCCACAGATGCGCGCAGCCGGTGCAGATCTGATTATCGCCATGACCCATTCCGGGTTTAACGGCAGTGCCGAAGCTTACGTGAAGGCAGAGGATGCTATTTTCCCGCTGAGTAAGGTTGCCGGTATTGATGCGATTACCTTCTCTCATACGCATAAAGTATTCCCTGCTGCAGATGAGAAGTCGCTGGATGTCCTCTTCAAGGATGCATCCGGCAAAGTATTGCCTGGTGTCGACAATGCCAAAGGAACCATCAACGGTGTCCCTGCAGTACAGGCCGGCTACGGCGGCAGTAATCTGGGCCTCATCGATCTGACTCTGGAAAAAACAGATGGCAAGTGGAAGGTCGCTTCATCGCAATCCTCCACCAAGGCAATCTATGATGCTGTTGCCAAAAAATCTACGGTAGACGTGGATCAGGCCATTGTGGATGCCGTGCAGGCCGATCATGAAGCAACAATTGCCTATGCGAACAGTCCAATTGGCACAACGACCGCACCGATCTACAGCTACTTCGGACTGGTTCAGGATGATCCATCCGTACAGATCGTTACCACTGCACAGAAGCAGTATGTAGAAAATTACATTAAAGCTAATCTTCCGCAATATGCAGGTATCCCGGTTCTGTCCGTCGGTGCTCCATTTAAAGCCGGACGTAACGGCCCGGAAGAATATACTGATATTGCTCAGGGACCACTGGCCATTAAGAGCGCAGGCGACCTGTACCTGTACGACAATACGCTGAAGGCGATTCTCGTGAAGGGGTCTGTGGTCAAGGAATGGCTGGAAATGTCTGCGGGCAAATTCAATCAGATTAACCCGTCCGCAACAGAAGCACAGGAGCTGCTTAATTCCTCCTTCGCCGTCTATAACTTCGACGTAATTGATGGTGTAACTTATCAGGTCGATGTTACCAAACCAGCCAAGTACAAACCGGATGGTACCGTGAATGACGCCTCCTCCAGCCGGATTATCAATCTGCAGTATAATGGCAAAGCGATTGATCCGAATCAGGATTTCATCATGGCAACCAATAACTACCGCGCAAGCGGCGGTGGTAACTTCCCTGGTGTCAAAGGCAGCAAATACATCATCGACTCACCGGATGAGAACCGCCAGATCCTGATGGATTATATCACGGCCAGCAAAACCATTAATCCGTCCGCCGATAACAACTGGTCGATTGCACCAATCTCCGGGAATGTAAAGGTCACCTTCACCTCATCTCCCAAAGCAGAGGCCTATGCCAAAACAACGGACAACATTGCATATACAGGTCAAGTGGATGAGAAGGGCTTTGGTGTCTTCACACTGGACGTGAGCAAGGCCGTAACGCCATCTGTGCCCGCTGCTGATCCGGTTACGGAACAGCCCGCCGTTGCAGTATTCAAGGATGTTCCCGTGTCACACTGGGCGGCTGGTTACATCAATAGCCTCACTGCGGATAAGATCATTTCCGGCAAAACAGCCGATACTTTTGATCCGAACGGTCTGGTAACCCGCGCCGAATTCGCCAGCTTGCTGACCAAAGCTTTGAAGCTGCAAGTCAATGTATCTCCAGTCTTCAAAGATGTACCTGCATCCGCCTGGTATGCAGGTGCCGTTGCAGCAGCTCATGAGAACAAGCTGGTAAGCGGTGTAACCGCCGACACCTTCGCACCTAATGCTTCCATCACCCGTGAACAGATGGCGGTTATGGTGAAGCAGGGGCTGGATCTTCGTGCCGGTAAAATATTGACTGCCTCCACAGCAGTCAGCTTCAACGATTCGGCTTCCATCAGCGCTTGGGCAGCATCCGCTGTAGCTGTTGCTGTCGATAAGAAGATTATCGCCGGACGCACAGACGGCAGCTTCGCCCCTAAGGCTACTGCCACCCGCGCTGAAGCCGCCAAAGTAATCTCCAGCCTGCTGTCTGCTTCTGTAGAGTAACCCTCAGCTGCGAGGGCTGAAAGGCTATCCTGACCAGCATACACAGACGCAAAAAAGCCATCCTCCACATACGTGCGGGGATGGCTTTTTATGATGGTACGCAAGGATCTACTCGATGAATTCTGTTTTGAAGACATTCTCCAGCTTGCCGCCGAGTCTCTTCTTCAGCGGAACCTTGATATCGCGGCCCAGCTCTTTGAAGAACGTATCCACATCGCATTTCACATTCTGCGCCAGGGCAATGATCGTACCGTCGCCTACGATATTCTGATTCACTTCAAGAGGCACATCCACTTCAATATCGTATTTCTTAGTAAGTGTTTTGATGTATCTTGCAAAGATCTCCAACAGCTCATCGTTATTGAAATTCTCGATTGCAGCTTTACCTTTGCTGGTAAACTTCATATTGATTCTCATGATTCGTATCCCCTTTTCTGTCTAACCATTTGTAGTTGTTTATGGATCAAGATGAATAGATGGCTGCAAGAAAGGGCAACATTATTCATTTTTGACAACAAGCTGAGCTAAGCCCTTCTTCACTTATACACGCCCTTGATCTGCTGAACTTTGAACTGGGTGAATTCCTTCAATGACTGGATAACCTGGTCCTGCTCTTCTTCCTTCAGCTCATAGATGCATTCGCGCAGCCATTCTCCGAACAAATAGGCCTGACGCCCTTTGCGGGGCTGTTTGCGGAGGCTGTCCAGACTTCCCTCGAATTTATCGTTCAGGACATCGGTCAGGTTATATTTCTCGATCTTCTCTATTACCATTCCTGCCCCATATTCCGTTTCATAAACGATAACTTCGTCAGAATCAAACGAAACATATGACGTTTCTTTGTCTTCCTTAGCCCGGAACTCCTTCAGCTTGTTAAACGCCGTTTCATAGATGTAATCCTGGGACTGATTATGCTGCGGCAGCTTGTAGCCCTGCTTGAGAGTCTTAATGTATTCAATGTCAGGCATGTAGTCCGCCAAATGATACATCCGGTTCTTAAGATCCCCCCCGAGCGCCTCAATGATCTTGTCCAGGTTATCTTTAAGCGGAATACTCTCTCCCCGTTCAATCTTGCTAAGCTGTGAATAGCTGATGCCGCTCTTCTCTTCAAGCCCTCGTAAGGTCAAACCTCGAGCTTTGCGGAAGTGCCGGATGAAATTCCCCAGCTCATCGGGATAGTTATCGAAATCGTTCATAGGAGCCACCTCTACCTATATCATAACACAAGATAACAATTTGTGTTTCATTATAACAATTGTTTGTGTAAATTCTTTAGGCAGAATCAATAAAAACTCCATTATTAGCACTCAGAGCAGCTAAACCTAAGGCTAAATCCGCTCTAAATGGAGGTAATTCCCATAACTGTGAACTGATCTGTTTTGATTTCCTTATTCTCTCAAATACCCCGCATTATTATCCGATAAAGACTAATGTAAAATCAAAATCACTACTGGGGGAATTATCATGTCTTACACCATGGAAGTAAATGTAGCAAAAAATCAGGTGATTGTTAGAGCCTATGGCCTCACCGAAGGTGACGTGCCTGCATACATAGCTGATTTCGATAATGCTCTGAAGAAACTGAAACCGGGATTCACCGGCGTAACGGATGTAACGGGTTCCCCGACTGTACTGTCTCCGGAAGTAGCAGCTTTGCTTGCTCCGACGGGCGACCTGGCAATTGCCGCAGGTGTCGGCGGCTGGGTCTACGTTGCAGATTCCCCGGTATGGAAAATGCAGATGAAGCGCTTGTTCGGCAAATTCGCTGTTCACTACCCGACCTATGAAGAAGCAGATGCTTACCTGAACGGCTTGTCTAACCAGTCGATCCACTAAAAAAACAGACAAAAGGTGATCCCGGACCGGTTGGGTTGGGGATCACCTTTTTTTTAATTTAAACAATTATTCAGGAAAGCTAATGTAGATTGAGGCATCATCGTTTGTTTTATTCCATTGAACCGCTGCCCCTAATGCTTCAGAGACAAACCTCAGATTAACGTAAAATATATTGTTGCTCGGTTCTAAGGTCGGAACCTGAGTTAAAGCAACTTTTTCTCCATTAATAACTCCATCATGAGAATTATGTGTTAATTTAATGACCGTCCCCTCTTTCGTTGCAGTTACTGTTTTCGTAACATTATCCCATTCAATGCTCATTCCATATTTCTCAAAGATCGGCCGCATAGGGACCAGTGTCGTGCCCAGAGATGATACATTAGCATAAATATCTAATTTATCATTATTAATATAAATGCCCGGATGTTCTCTTGAAGCAAATGTACTTGTTACACCAAATACCATTGAAAGAACTGTTATACACATGAATAATCTTAATGTTTTCATAATAGTCTCCTTTAATTTAAGAATACTATATAATTACACCTTTATTTTCCATATCCATCATTTTATTTTATATCATTGCTCCAAAAAAACTCCCTCAAGGGATTTGCATACCCATGAAGGAGTGTTTTGTACATATTCTCTGCAGAAACTGATTGACTCATCGGTTCCCCGTTAACCCTTTCACGTATCCTGATCCTTACCCCTTCAAGACACCTTATGCTCAATCCGCAGCTTGTCGGCTACCATGGCAATAAATTCCGAGTTAGTTGGCTTGGATTTGGAGATATTAATGGTATAGCCGAACAGATGGCTGATGCTGTCAATGTTACCGCGGGTCCAGGCGACTTCGATCGCATGGCGGATGGCACGCTCCACGCGTGAAGGCGTTGTCTTGAATTTCTCGGCAATGGCAGGGTAGAGTGTCTTGGTTATGGCACCCAGAATCTCGATATTGTTGTAGACCATGGTGATGGCTTCACGCAGGTACTGATAACCTTTAATATGCGCAGGTACGCCGATTTCATGAATGATCGATGTAATATTGGCATCCAGATTTTTTCCTTTGGACAAAGGTACCACATTACTGGAAGATCTGGAACTTGAATAGCCGGACATGCTGGCAGAAGTGCTCATGCTGCCTTGGGCGCCCACAAGCTGACGCACGCGGTTCGCCAGAACCTCCATATCGAACGGCTTCAAAATATAATAAGATGCGCCTAGCTGAACAGCTCTTTGGGTGATGTTCTCCTGGCCGAAAGCGGTCAGCATGATGATCTTCGGCTGGGGGTTCAGATCCATATCGCGCAGGCGTTCCAGAACGCCAAGGCCGTCCAGATGCGGCATGATGATATCAAGAATAAGGACATCGGGAACTTTGCGTGCTCCGCTCAGCATTTGAAGCACTTCTTCACCATTATAGGCAATGCCTGTCACGGTCATATCTTCCTGTTCGGTAATGTACTCGGCAAGCAAGTTAGTGAACTCCCTGTTATCATCGGCCAACAACACTTCAATATTCTGCACTGGCTGCTTCCTCCTTATTATCTTCTCTCCCTTAAGTTTTCGACATGAAGATTGAATATCCTTCTGTCGAAAATTATTTTTCTTTATTTTTTTTCGGTGTTGATTTATAATTAAATATTTTGTTTCACGATTCGAGGTTTATCGCTGGCCTTCGACAAAAAAATCTTAAGGCTAAACCGCCTTAAGATTGTAGGGAAGCAAATTCTCTTGTTGCACCACACCGGAGTCACGAAGCATCCATTCGATGAAGCAGCCGTAACCCGACTTGGGATCATTGACGAATACGTGGGTAACTGCACCGATCAGCCGGCCATTCTGGACAATCGGGCTGCCGCTCATCCCCTGAACAATCCCGCCGGTCTTATCAATCAGACGGGAATCGGTGATGCGCAGGACCATGCCTTTGGTCGCCGGAGTCTGCTGGCGGGCCACATGAATGATCTCCACATTGAAACGCTCCACCTGCTGACCATCGACTACTGTAAGAATCTGTGCCGGGCCTTCCTTCACTTCAGCGCTCATTGCAACGGGTATCGGTTCCTGGTACAGGCTGTGCTCCGGATTGCGGGTCATTTTGCCGAAAATTCCGAAATCCGTATTGCTCTCCACATTACCGAGAACCTGGCTTTCCTTCAGAAAATGAGCCCGTTTCTCCCCAGGATCGCCATCCTGGCTTTTGGAAATGGAGGTGACACTGGACTGCACGATATGGCCGCTGCCGACAACAATCGGCGTGCCGGTGTTCATGTCGGTAATGACATGCCCCAGAGCACCGTATACGCCTTGTTTTGGAGCATAGAAAGTCAGGGTACCCACACCTGCCGCGGAATCGCGAATGTAGAGCCCCAGTCTCCATACCTTGTCATTGCGGTCATACGCGGGTTTTAGCTGAGCTTTGTGCTCTTTGCCGCTGCGTTTGTACACAATACTTAAGGAATCATTGCTTTTGCCGGCACGTTCCACAAGCTTTGCTACCTTCGATACCTCGTCCAGCTTGACCCCATTAATGGAGGTCATCAGATCACCAGGCATCAGTCCGCTGTTCTCGCCGGGTGAAATCTTGGACTGCTCCGATACTTCAATCAGATGATGGCCCACAACCAGAACCCCTGCTGACTTCACTTTCACGCCAATCGTCTGACCTCCCGGGATGACTCTAAGCTCGTTGTCATTCCCCTGAACCGCTTTATGCGGCTGATGTTCCAGCGGTGCTGCAAAGCTCTGTTGAGGTCCCGTTATGCCTGATAAGCTGAGAAAGAAGGCAAATAAAAGGCCGGGCATTAACTTCCTGAGGTTCGGCTTCAATGGCTGTCACGCTCCCTTTTGCTTCTTTCGCTTGACGAAAAAGGTGGTCGCCAATTGCGTACCTATAAGATAACCTTGCCCCCAGGCTTTTATTACTGTCAATCATTGTCCCGCTTACCCAGCAGCAGCTTTGCTGGCCTCAGCCAAACCGAGCATTTCCTGTGCGTGATGCAATGTTTTTTCGGTAATTTCCACACCACCCAGCATACGGGCCAGCTCCAGCACCCGGCCTTCCGCCGAGAGGGAGTCCACTTCGGTCATCGTGCGTCCGTCTTCGACTTTTTTGACAATCAGATATTGATGATCCGCCATACAGGCCACCTGCGGCAAGTGAGTAATGGAGAACACCTGACAGGTGGAGGACAGCTTGTATAATTTATCCGCAATGGATTGTGCCGCGCGCCCGCTGACACCGGTATCCACTTCATCGAAGATCAGGACAGGAATGGCGTCATGCCGGGCAAAAATGCTCTTCATCGCCAGCATGATGCGGGACAGCTCACCGCCGGAGGCGATTTTGCCCAGCGGCCGCAGCGGCTCGCCCGGGTTCGGGGAGATCATGAACTCTGCGCTGTCGATCCCCTGCCGGGTCAGACGGTAACGCCGGTCCTGATACTCAATACCGCGCGGGTCTTCGAGCGTATCCATTTTGACCTGAAGCGAAGTCCGCTCCATCTGCAGATCCTTCAGCTCACCTTCCACTTGGGAAGCGAGATCCGTGGCACACTGGCGGCGTGCCGTGCTGAGCGCTCCGGCGGCTTTCATTAAAGTGCCGAGCAGGCCATCGCGTTTGGCCGTCAATTTCTCAATGTATTCGTCCTTATTCTCCAGAAGATCGGTCTCCCGGTGAATCTGCTCATAATACGCCAGAATCTGCTCTACACTATCCCCGTATTTGCGCCGCAGCCCTGTGATCAGATCCAGACGGTTCTCAATTTCCTCCAGCCTCGCCGGATTGAACTCGATCTCTTCGCGGTAGTCACGCAACTGGAAAGCCGCATCCTCCAGCTGGTAATACGACGACTGCAGCTGCTCGAACACAGCCCTCAGGCCCTTCTCGTCATAACGGATCGCATCCTCCAGCTTGGAGATGACACTCCCGATGGATTCCAGCCCTTGCCTGTCATACAGCAGCTCGTATGCGCCGGATACTGAATCCATCATTTTCTCACTGTGGGATAGTTTGACCCTTTCTTCGTTAAGTAATTCATCTTCTCCCGGTTTTAATCCTGCAGCAGAAATTTCCTCCAGCTGAAAACGGTACAAATCAAGCATTTGATACGCTTTTTGACTGGATTCCTGAAGTTCCCGGAGTTCTTTTTCCACTTTGGCGAAGGCCGTATATTTCTCCTGGTAGTCAGCTTTGAGCGGGCCAATCACAGCTTCGCCGTAAGTATCCAGCAGCCCCAGATGACGTTCAGCCTTCAGCAGGTTCTGATGCTCATGCTGCCCGTGGATATTCACCAGCTGTTCACCGATTTCCCGCAGCATGCTGAGATTGACCATCTGGCCGTTCACCCGTGAAGTGCTTTTGCCTTGAGAGGTAATCTCCCGGCGGATCACCAGGTGCTCTTCGCGTTCTGCTCCAATGCCAAGCCGTTCCAGCGTATCCCAGACCGGATGGGTTCCCGGCAAGCTGAAAAGCGCTTCCATTTCTGCCTTTTCACACCCATACCGGATAGAGTCCGCAGAACCGCGGCCCCCGGCAATGAGTGCAAGCGCATCGATAATAATCGATTTCCCTGCCCCCGTCTCCCCTGTAAGAACATGAAAGCCGGGATAAAAATGCACATCCACCGCCTCAACGACGGCCAGATTGCGGATTGATAACGTGTCTAACACGAATACAGCACCTCCGAAAAGATGATCCCTTATTTAAGTGTAAAAGTGTGATGAAGTTACGAGATGTAGCCCATAATTTGTGCAATAACGCCTTTGCTGTCCTCAGGCTGGCGGCAGATAATCAGAATAGTGTCATCGCCCGAGATGGTGCCCATAATTTGCGGCCAGTCAATATTATCAATCAGTGCAGCCACAGAATTGGCTGTTCCCGGAAGACATTTCATAACCACAAGGTTGGCGGAGAAATCGATCTGCACAAAATTATCCACCAGCACCCGCTTGAGCTTCTGGGTCGGATTATAGCGCTGGTCAGTCGGCAGGGAGTATTTGTAGCGCCCGTCATCCATCGGCACCTTAATCAGCAGCAGTTCCTTGATATCACGGGATACTGTAGCCTGGGTAACCTGAAATCCGGATTCACGCAGAGCCTCCACCAGATCATCCTGGGTCTCGATCTCCCTCTGCGTAATAATTTCTCTTATTTTGATGTGCCTGTGTCCCTTCATTGTTGCCTCCCGTATTTATAAGTTGATCTCAATTGGATTCACCATCGTCTTTGCCTAACTTAATCACATGAATTGCTGAATTCACCGTATCCACGTACAGCACACCGCTGCAATCCGGATAAATTAGCAGATAAGGAAGCAGAGTGTCGCGAAGTCCGCTGCCGGTGTACTCAAGCCCTTTGCGCGGCCGGGACAGAATAACCAGATAGAAATGCTCCTCATCTTTGCTGGCCACATAATCAATGAACAGCCTGCTGTACATTGGTGCCCCGTTCACTTGAAAGGACAAAGGAATCTTCAGCTTGCCGCCAATGACCTCGTAACCGGCATCCTCTAATAATCCGATGGACGGATGAGGCTGAATAATGGTATTGATCGGCACCCGGTCCTTCATGAACGATCTTGGGGAACCTTGGAGCCAGATGTAGATCCGGTAAACGATAAAGATTGCCGCTGCCAGTCCAATGAGTGCTACAACGGCCTTGTCAGAGCTCGCCACTCCCATCACCTCGGTGAATCTATTCGCGTGAAGGCAGGCGAAATCCTGCTTGAGGGGAATAACAGAGCCTGATCCGGCAGCAAAAGGTTGAAGCTGACTGCAGATGAAGCGTTGCCTGCTCAAGTTCATTAATTATAACGTATAACACCGCTTGAAGCATGTATATTGCAGGCAGAAAACGGCAGATGATTTAATTCTTTATTTTTGCAGCAAAAGAAACTCATCGTTTAGATGAGTTTCCATTGTTCGTAGCGCTAAAGGTTGCATTCGCTTCCTTAATTACGGATTCGGCAAGCGCGGCGAAAGGATTCGGCTGTGCTTCAGCCGGTAAAAGCTGCTGTTCGTGCTGTTCATCCGGAGAGTTATCTACTGCTTCAGGCAGCAGCTTCCAGTGAGCCAGGAATTCAATATTTCCTTCCCCTCCCGTAATTGGAGAGAAGGTCAGCCCTTCCAGCTTATAGCCCAGCCCGGCCGCCATAGACATCACATTAACAAGCACCTCTTTGTGAACGGCGGATTCGCGGACTACACCGGATTTGCCCACCTTTTCCCGTCCAGCCTCGAACTGCGGCTTGATCAGCGCAGCGATATCGGCCGGGCGGTTCAGGAGCGCCATCAGCGGCGGCAGAATAATCTTCAGTGAAATAAAGGACACATCAATACTGGCAAAATCAGGTACCGGCCCCTTCAGGTCAGGCGGGGTCATGTAGCGGAAGTTGGTCTGCTCCATTACGGTTACCCGCTCGTCGTTGCGCAGGCTCCAGTCCAGCTGGTTATGGCCGACATCAATAGCATACACATGTGCTGCCCCGTTCTGGAGCGCACAATCGGTGAAGCCTCCTGTAGAGGAGCCGATATCCAGCATATTCCTCCCGTTCAGGTCAATGCCGAACTGCCGCAGTGCCTTCTCCAGCTTCAGGCCGCCCCGGCTGACGTAGGGATGCACAGCTCCTTTGACTCTTAAGACAGAGCTGCGCAGCACCTTCATTCCCGGCTTCTCAATCCGTTCTTCATTCGCCAGCACAAGACCCGCCATGATTGCTGCCTTGGCCTTCTCACGGCTGTCGTAGAAGCCTTGCTCTACTAACAGTACATCTATACGTTCTTTAGGGTGTTCCATGTTCATCTCCTGGTCACTTGGGTCCGGCTTCCACCCTGTACTCAGGAATTGGAAGTCGACTTGTAAGTATAAGTGCTTAGCGCCTTCATCGCCTTGATCCGCGTACACAAGGCTTCAACGGTGAGGCCGGTTTCCTGGCGCTGCTCCTTGATCGAACCATGCTCAACGAAGATATCCGGCACGCCCATCAAGTGGACACGTGCATCATAAATCTCATGTTCCGCATAGAATTCGAGCACAGCACTGCCAAGACTGCCAGCCTGGCTGGCTTCTTCAAGCACAACCATGCTGGTTCCGGCATGAGCCAGTTCAAGCAGCATGGTATTATCCAGCGGCTTCAGGAATCGGGCGTTCACTACGCTAACCTGAATGCCTTCACGCTTCAGCAGCTCAGCTGCCTCCTCGGCTAACTGAACCATCGGGCCGCAGGCCAGCACTGCGTAATCATCCCCCGGACGCAGACGCTCCCAGGAGCCGATAGGCAGACAACGCAGTTCGGCATCTACAGCCGCCCCGGTGCCCTCAATCCGCGGATAACGGTAAGCGATTGGTCCGTCATTGTATTCCAGTGCCGTCTTCATCATATGGCGCAGCTCATTCTCATCCTTAGGCATCATAAGCACTATATTCGGGATGTGCCGCATGAACGCTATATCATATACCCCTTGATGGGTCTCCCCGTCCGCTCCGACAAAACCGGCACGGTCGATGGCAAACATTACATTGGCGTTATGTCTGCAGATATCATGGACAATCTGGTCATAGGCACGCTGCATAAAAGTGGAGTAGACGGCATAGACCGGCTTCATCCCCTCCATGGCCAGAGCGGCGCACAGCGTTGCCGCATGCTGCTCAGCGATACCGACATCGATCATCCGGTCCGGGAATTCCTTGGCGAACGGGAACAGGCCCGAGCCGCCCGGCATTGCCGGTGTGACCGCAATCAGTCTTGAATCCTGACGGCCCAGTTCAATCAGCGTCTCCCCGAATACCTCGGTATACATCGGGTGGCTGACAGCCTTCACAGCCTTAAGGGACTGGCCGGATTCAATTTTGTAGGGTGAGATCGCATGTGATTTATAGAAGTCCGTTTCGGCCGGCTTGTAGCCTTTGCCCTTCGTCGTCAGCACATGTACCAGCACAGGACCAGACACATTATCTGCCTGATGGAAGGTGTCAATCATTTTCTCCAGATCATGACCATCCACGGGTCCCAGATACGTGAATCCGAGCTCTTCGAACAGAACACCGGGAACGAGCATGTTCTTCAGGCCGTCCTTCACATTCTGCGCCGTCTTGGCCAGCCGCCCGCCAATCGCCGGGATTTTCTTGAGCAGGCCTTCCACTTCATCCTTCGCACGCAGATAATGGCGGTCCGAGCGGATTTTGCTCAAATAATTATGCATGGCTCCTACATTCGGTGCAATAGACATCTCATTGTCATTGAGGATAACCATCAGCTTGCGGCGTTCATGTCCAATATGGTTCAGCGCCTCAAAGGCCATCCCCCCGGTAAGCGCACCGTCCCCGATCACAGCGATGACCCTATTGTCCTCGCCCTTCAAATCCCGGGCCATAGCCATACCCATTGCGGCAGACAAAGAGGTACTGCTGTGTCCGGCTTCCCAGACATCATGCTCGCTCTCCGAACGCTTCACAAAGCCGCATAAGCCGCCCTGCTTGCGCAGTGTATCAAACCGGTCTTGGCGGCCAGTCAGTATCTTGTGTACATACGCCTGATGACCGACGTCATATATCATCTTGTCCCGGGGACTGTCATAGCAGTAATGCAGGGCCAGCGTGAGCTCCACTACCCCCAGGTTGGATCCGAGATGCCCTCCGGTAACTGTAAGTTTGTCTATTAAAAACCGGCGGATTTCTTCCGCAAGGGCTGCCAGCTCCTCGACTGACAAAGATTTAAGTTGCTGAGGATCATTTATTTGTGGAAGCAGCACGAGTATTCCCCGCTTTCCTAGATGTTGTAAAATATAAACCCCATTATAACACAAACGAAACGGCTGTCGAAACACAGCCGTTTCCGAAATGTACCTAATGATCGCGTGACATCAAATAATCTGCAATTTCAAGCAGCCGGGTATGATCCTGAAATCCGCCCTCAAGGACCGCGCTGTGCGCTTCAGCGGTCAGCCGCTTCACCTCTTCACGCGAGGCTTCCAGGCCGATGAAGTAGGGATAGGTCACCTTTTGCTGCTTGATATCACTGCCGGTTTTTTTGCCCAGCTTGCTCTCATCGCCGACCAGATCAAGGATATCATCCTGAATCTGAAAAGCCAGGCCAATCTGCGTACCGAACTGGCGCAGCGCCTCCAGCTGACGCTCATCCGCACCGGCGATTCTGCCTCCCGCCAGCAGCGAGAAGATCATCAGATCGCCTGTCTTATGAAGATGGATATACTGAAGCTGATGCAGATCGGTTAAGCCCTGCTCGCCTTCCATATCGGCAACCTGCCCGCCGACCATTCCGCGCGGCCCGGCCATTTCGGCCAGATCCTCAACGATGGACAGCACATTCTCCGCCGGAACGCCAAATTTGCGTGAAGCTTGTACCACACTATAGAATGCATGCGTCAGCAGTGCATCCCCGGCCAGGATCGCCGCAGCTTCCCCGAAGACCTTGTGGTTCGTGAGCTTGCCGCGCCGGTAGTCGTCATTATCCATGGCCGGCAGATCATCATGAATCAATGAATAGGTATGCACCATTTCAATCGCTGCCGCTACGGGCAACGCAGCCTCACGGCTGCCGCCCAGGGCCTCACAGGCGGCGATGACCAGCAGCGGGCGCAGGCGTTTGCCTCCAGCCTGCAGCGAGTAGTCCATCGCCTCCCTGAGCACCTGAGGCACAGTCCACTGCGCAGGCAGGGTTGCCGTCAGTGCATCAGCGACCCAGTGGCCCACCTCTGCAATGTACTGTTCAAGCGGTTCGCGTCCGTGCGCTTCCGCTTCGCTGCTGCCCGGTTCCAGCTCAGAACGACTCATCGCCATCGCCTTCCAGCCGGGCTCCGAATGGCTTCTTGCGCAGCTCGCCATCCTCTACCGTAATCATCTCGATCTTGCGCTCTACCTGCTCCAGCTTGCTGCCGCAGAGCTGCGACAGCTTCATTCCCTGCTGGAATAAATCAATCGCCTTCTCCAGGGGAACGTCGCCATGCTCAAGCTCGCGTACGATTCCCTCCAGGCGCTCCATGGCTCCCTCAAAATCCAGTTCCGCTTCTTTTGCCATTCGTTTCAACATCCTCCTTCATTCCCCATACCTGGCAGTTTAGCTGTCCGTCATTAAGCTTTATGTTCACCTTATCGCCTACTTCAACTTCCTTCAGCGATTTGATTAAATGCTCTTCGTTCTCGTCGTACACGAGGCTGTAGCCCCGTGACATCACCTTGAGCGGGCTGAGCGCATCCAGATGGCGCAGCTCAGCCACATAGCGCGCGCGCTTATCCTGGAAGCGCGCCTGCATCGCCCCCGTCAGCTCACGGGTAAGGCTATCCGTGCGCCGGCGGGCAGCGCTGATGCTGCCTTGCGGATGGAAGCGCTGCAGGCTCTGATGCAGCAGCGCGCTGCGCCCCTGCGCGCGGCTGTGCCTTGCCTCGGCTGCGCGGACCAGGGCCGCGCGCAGCATGTCCAGCCGCTGCGCGTGCTGGGCCAGCTGCCGGCGCGGGCCGGCCAGCACCAGCGAGCGCTGCAGCGCCGCGAGGCGCTCGCCGCTGCGCTGGGAGCGGCGCAGCAGCCCTTGGCGCAGCCGCTGCTGGGCGGTGCGCAGCTGCCCGGCGAGCTCGGCTGCGCTCGGCACGGCAAGCTCCGCTGCCGCCGTAGGGGTTGCCGCACGGAGATCGGCGGCGAAGTCGGCGATCGTGAAGTCGGTCTCGTGGCCGACGGCCGAGATGACCGGAATTCTGGAGGCCGCAATCGCCCGGGCGACGGCCTCTTCATTGAAGGCCCAGAGCTCCTCCAGGGAGCCGCCGCCGCGCCCTACAATCAGCACATCGGCCTCGCCCATGGCGTTCAGGTTCTCGATGGCCTTCACAATGGAAGGGCCGGCGCCTTTACCCTGTACAAGCACGGGATAGAGCACCACCGCCACCTGCGGATAACGGCGCTGCAGGGTGATGATAATATCCCGCACTGCCGCTCCTGTCGGCGAGGTAACTACACCGATCACGCGCGGGAACCGCGGCAGCGGACGCTTGCGCGCCGCTGCGAACAGCCCCTCCTGCTCCAGCTTGCTCTTCAGCTGTTCGTAAGCCAGATACAGGCTGCCGATTCCGTCCGGCTGCATGTGGGTGGCGTAGAATTGATACTGCCCGTCCCGTTCATAGACCGTCACGTTGCCTCTGGCGATGACCTTGGTTCCTTCCTTCGGTACAAAAGGCAGCCGCGAGTTATGTGAAGCAAACATGATCGCCTTGATCCGGCTGCTCTCATCCTTCAGCGTGAAATACATATGCCCGCTTCCGTGGTGGGTGAAATTCGATATTTCACCGCGGATCCATACATCGGAGAGCACCGCATCCGAATCCAGCTTCATGCGGATATACTTGTTAAGTTCCTTAATGGAGTAGACCTGCCGCTCTGCCGCCATAAGCTTAGCCTACTTCAGGCCGTGGCGGCGTTTGGCCGCGATCAGCGTGTTGCTCATCAGCATCGTGATCGTCATCGGCCCTACTCCGCCCGGCACAGGCGTAATAAACCCGGCGACTTCACGGGCACTCTCATAATCGACATCACCGGCAAGCTTGCCGGTATCCAGGCGGTTCATTCCGACATCTATGACAACTGCACCCGGCTTCACGAAGGAAGCATCGATGAAGTTAGCCCGGCCGATGGCAACTACCAGAATATCGGCCTGGCGGCTGAGTTCAGCCATATTCGCGGTGCGTGAATGACACATGGTAACCGTGGCATTCTCACGCTGCAGCAGCAGGGACACCGGCTTGCCGACAATATTGCTGCGGCCGATAACCACAGCATGCTTGCCGGAAATATCAGTGCCTGTCCGTTTGATCAATTCGATGACTCCCGCAGGGGTACAAGGGAGCAGACTGTCATCACCGATCACCAGGTTCCCTACATTGACGGGATGGAACCCGTCAACATCCTTCTCCACGGAAATGGCATTAATGACTGCCTTCTCTTCAATATGCTTCGGAAGCGGCAATTGCACGAGAATGCCGTCAATATCATCACGGCCGTTCAGATCAGCCACCAGAGCGAGCAGCTCCTCCTGGCTGGTTGCCGCATCTAGCCGGTGAACCTCCGAATGGAAGCCCAGCTCAATACATGATTTCTCCTTATTACGCACATAGACCTGAGAAGCCGGATCTTCACCGACCAGAACGACAGCAAGACCGGGCTTAACGCCACGTTCCGTAAGCTCTGCAACCTCCCGGGCAATGCTGATCCGAATTTCGTCCGATACCTGTTTACCGCTGATAATCGCTGCTGTCATGTAAGTCTCTCCCCTTTTGTCTATTTAACGATTACAGATCCGCTCTAAGCGTATCTACATCCTGAATCATCTTGCCGAGTACGCCGTTCACGAATTTACCGGAATCATCGGTGCCGAAATGCTTGGCCAGATCAATTGCCTCATTGACAGCTACCTTAGCCGGCACATCACTGGCAAAGATCATCTCGAACGTGGCCAGACGCAGAATCTGACGGTCAACACGGGACAGGCGGCTCATCTGCCAGCCTTTGAGGTAATGCTCCAGCATTTCGTCGATGGCCATTTTGTGCTCCCAGACTCCGTTTACATGGGCGATCACATAAGCCTTCAGCTCGGTCTCGTCAGTGATGACGCGTTCGGTTTCGTTCTCATCTGCAGCTTCCTCAATGAGCATTTCTACAGCCTCAGTAACTTCCACATCATTCATTTCCATCTGGTACAGGCTCTGGACAATAATTTCTCTCGCTAAACGTCTTTTCATTTGTTCCTCCTACAGTCTTTAACTAGCATACTTTGTATTTGAATTTCTTAAATCTTCTTACCAAAAAACCGCGCAGCCGTTCTTCCGCAGGTCAGCAACTCAAAGTAACGGGTTCCAGGCTTCCGGGAGAAAGACTATCGCGGTTCATTTGAAGGGACGCCAGCGTCCGGACAGCCGGCTCACGAGCTCCTGCCACTGAAACAGGGGAGCCTGTGCGGTATCCTTTCTTTTGCCAAGCGTATATCCGATGAACACTACCAGTGCAAAGAACAGCATATCCCAAAAACCGCTAATCAGATAAATCAGACCGAGAACGACCCCGAAGGTAACTCCGGCAATTCTACCCCCGTGACTTTCCCATACTTCTCTCCAAGACATAAGGGAAACTCACCTCTATTCCACTCGACTTTTGAAGCTTGGTGACTGTGTGAGGTTAGCAATATATACAGATACATCCGCTACCGGAATTCCGGTTGTTTCCTGCACGAAATCATGCACCTGGCGCTGCACCTCCGTAGTAAGCAGAGGCAGGGAATGCTCGCCGTCCACAACTGCCCGGATCATAATTTCAAGTCCGGCCTGCGAGACGCGGATGCGCGACTTCAGATCACGGATGCCCTTCACTTTGCCTGCAGCCTTGAGGCTGAGGTTCTCAATGGTTTCCATGGAGATCTGAATGTCCCCATACTCTGTACGCTGATCCACGGATGGCAGGGAAGCACGGTCGCGGCGCAGGGAGATGTAAAAGAAACGGATGCTCAGCAGGAAAAGAATAACCGCAGCTGTAATCGCAGCGATATAGGCCCCCGGCCCGTCAGGAATCTCAAACGTGTCCGGAATGGCGCCGCTCAAGAGGAGGATGGCAATTACAGATAATATTCCGATACTTAAGCTGTAAAGAAACAGCAGAAGTCTGTCCAGAATTTTGGCCACGAGTCACATAACCTCCTTAAATTAAGGTAAACCCTCGACCTACGTCGGGGGTTTATGGAAAACACAAGGCCCTTACTTCACGCGGATAACCGCGTCTGTATCTTCGCTTTTGTCAACACTTGTGGCGTTTCTGAACTGCACATCATGGATATGCACATTCACTTCTACAACCGTCAGGCCGGTCATGGTTTCGATGGAACGCTTAACGTTGCGCTGAATTTCAGCAGCCACTTCAGGAAGACGGTTACCGTATTCAATGATTACGGATACATCCACTGCAGCTTCGCGTTGTCCAACTTCAACCTTAACGCCCTTAGACAAGTTCTTGCGTCCGAGAAGCTCCACGATTCCTCCGGCGAAACCGCCGCTCATTCCGGCCACGCCTTTAACCTCTACGGTTGCCAAACCTGCGATAACCTCGATCACTTCAGGAGCAATCTGGATCTCACCAATTTCCGTACGTTCGTATTCTGTCGGCAATGTACTCATTTTGGACTTCACACCTTTCCGGTAAAAAAGTTATTCGGGCATTTCAAGCAGGCAGCACGTCTCTTATTAAACATACTATATCATTTGACGAACTTTATGACAAACAATGAGAAGTCGTCCTAAATTTCATACTCTTCCAGGAATTTGATATCGAAATTCCCGTCCAAAAATACCGGATGCTCCAGCAATCTCTGATGGAAAGGTATGGTTGTATGTATGCCTTCCACAGCGAATTCGGATAAAGCCCGTTTCATCTTGGCAATGGCTTCATAGCGCGTCGGCGCCCAGACGATCAGCTTGGCGATCATCGAGTCATAAAAAGGTGAAATGGTGTAGCCCGGATAAGCCGCGCTGTCCACCCGCACTCCAAGTCCGCCCGGCGGCAGATAGAAGCCGATTTTGCCCGGAGACGGCATGAAATTACGTTCAGGGTCCTCGGCGTTAATGCGGCATTCGATTGACCAGCCGTTGATCACAATATCCTCCTGGGTGAAGGACAAGGGGTTGCCTTCCGCCACAGAGATCATTTCCTTGATCAGATCTACGCCCGTGACCATCTCAGTTACCGGATGCTCAACCTGGATACGCGTGTTCATCTCCATGAAGTAGAACTGTCCGTCCGGCCCCAGCAGGAATTCCAGCGTACCCGCTCCCGAGTAATTAACCGCCTGCGCAGCCCGTACAGCCGCTTGACCCATTGCATCACGGACTTCCGGGGTAAGCACGGAGCAAGGCGCTTCTTCAATCAGCTTCTGGCGGCGGCGCTGCACGGAGCAGTCCCGTTCACCCAGATGGACTACATTGCCATGATTATCGGCGATAATCTGAATCTCCACATGCTTCATGCCAGTCAGGAATTTCTCAAGATACACACCAGCGTTGCCAAAAGCCTTCTGCGCTTCCTGCTGGGCAGCTGTAATCTGCTTCACCAGTGATGCTTCGTCCTCGGCAATGCGGATGCCTTTGCCTCCGCCGCCTGCTGTGGCCTTGACGATGATCGGATAACCAATATCACGGCCCAGCATAACCGCTTCCTCTATGTCGCCGACAAGCCCGTCAGAGCCCGGAATAATCGGAACTCCGGCCAGCTTCATGGTTTCTTTGGCTACAGCCTTGTCACCCATCCGTGTGATCGCATCCGGAGAAGGGCCTATAAATGTAATATTGCAGGATTCACAAATCTCCGCGAAATCCGCATTCTCGGCCAGGAAGCCATAACCGGGATGAATGGCATCACAGTCGGTGAGCGTAGCTACGCTCATAATATTTGTAAAATTCAGATAGCTGTCCTTGGCGGGCATCGGACCAATACAGTACGCTTCATCAGCCAGACGGACATGCAGTGAATCCCGGTCCGGCTCCGAATAGACTGCTACGGTGGAAATGCCCAGTTCACGGCAGGCCCTGATAATGCGGACCGCGATTTCGCCGCGGTTGGCAATCAACACTTTTTGAATGTTCATGCTTTTCCTCCCAAAGTTTAGCGAAGCTTGCAGGCTTCTCATGATTCTCGCGGCAATTATTCCGCTCTCACCAGAAACAGCGGCTGGCCGTATTCCACTAACTGGCCGTTCTCGGCCAGGACGGAGACGATTTCGCCTTTCACTTCCGCTTCCAGCTCATTCATCAGCTTCATGGCTTCAATGATGCAGACCGTTGATTTCTCATGAACCCGGTCTCCCACACTTACAAAGGACGGTGTTTCCGGAGAAGCAGCACTATAGAAGGTCCCTACCATCGGAGAGACGATTTTATGTAATGCGCCTTCAGCGGAGGATGCTTGCTGCTGCGTTACAGCAGGAACTTCACTGACAACCGGAGGAGCAACATGCTGCGGACTTTGCGGCTGCGGTGCTGGCGTAAAGGGGTAGGCATAAGGAGTCGCCTGGATTGCTGTTCCATCAGCTTCAGGGCGATCCGGTTTGCGGATAGCCAGCTTCATACCTTCGCTTTCAATCTCCAGCTCATGTACGGAAGAGGTCTGGTCCAGCAATTTAATTAATTCCTTAATCTCGCTTAACTTGAACATTGGGTAGTTCACTCCTTCAGCTTTCTCTCGAAGCCATTTTGGACGCAGATAAGCAGGGTACGATATTCCGTTCTTCCCGGGAAACCTGTGATTCGGTCTGCTTGCGGTTCTTTAGAATCGCTTTCAGGATAACCGCTGCCTGCGTATTCTTCTTATATTTCAAGATAACTTTATGTATTATATCACAAACGCTAGAAATGGAAAGAGCCCGGGACGTGCCCGGGCTCTTTCGGCATTTTATTCTATTTTCTTTCATTTAATTCAGGAGGGCTTACTGTTCCGATACGTATTGGACTTTAATCTTGTCCTGGGACACACTCAGTTCTTTCATTACAAGGTCAACGATGCCCACGGCCTGCTTCACATCCAGCTTATCGCTGAGCACTACGATTGTGTACGCATCTCCGGCTTCCTCTTTCACAATAGCTTCACCGTATTTCTGCTGAAGCTGCTCTTCAATTCCGGTGATTTTGGATTCTTTTTCCTCCAGCTTGCTGAGTTGTTCCTGGGCAACCGCGTTCTCCGCAGGTGTCTTATCCATGTCATTAATCAGGGCCAGCAGATCATTGTGGTCCTTAAGATTCTGCTGCTCGCGTTCATACAGGTAATTCGTGAACATGCTGCTGGCCGATACGCTCTGGGAAGCTACTTCATCCAGAATAGCCGCATCATCCTTGGCCGGAGTCTTCTCTGTGGAAGCTGCTGCTGATTTGTCGGCACTTGCAGCCGGTTTCTCTGTCTTGTCCGCTGTATCTGCTGCGGCCGTATCCTTGTCAGCTTTGGAACTGTTAGCTGCTGCGCTGCTGTCATCTGTTACTGCTGCGGTTGTGCTGTCATCCGTCACGGCAGCGGCTGCGGTCTTGTCTGCAGCATCTTTGCCGGCATCCTCAGTTACAGCAGCAGTTTTGCTGTCATCTGTCTGGGCTCCCGCATCGGCAGTAACGGAATCATCAGTTGTTACTTCGTTGATCACGAGCCCGCTGTCAAGCGTAGTAGCGGTCCCGCCGCCCGTCCCGTCCTTCACGGTGTCCACCTGAATGCTGCCCGCGGTTTCTTTGGGAATGGAAGCTCCTGTGTCTTCCGTGAACAGGTAATAAGCCGAGAGCACCACCATTAAACTGAGCATCGAAACCAGCCAAATCGTTTGTCTTTTGCCCTTCATTTGTGATTCCTCCTAAAAGTTTTATTGAATATGCCTCTACGAATTCGCTTGCGTATGTCTGGATAGTAAGCTGAACGCCTATTCCTGCTTGCGCGGAACGACGGAGATCCGGTAGCTCGGCACGTTCAGCCCTTTCTCGACAGCCTGCTCGATCAGGTTACGCACCACTTTATTCTCTGCCCCTTTGGCGACAACCAGCACACCGCGCACCTGGGGTTTGATCCGTTTGGTGATAATCGGGGTTTCGTCGCCGGACTGGCTGTAGGTTACGATTTCGCCGTCCCTGGTGTATTGTGTAGTATGGCGTTTACCGCCGCTGGCATCGGTTTCCTCACTCTGCGCCTGAGAATCATTCATATTGCGCTGCACGACTATTTCCTCTGTGGAATCCACGGTGACCATAATGTCAACTGTGCCGACCCCGACGATTTTCTCCAGAATCTCCTTCGTCCGGTTCTCCATCGCCAGCTCGATGCTGTCAAAAGAATTGGGTTGCACCGCCTCCTGCTGCAGGACCGCCTGAGAGGTCTCGCTTACGGGCGGTTCACGTCCCGTATTCTCGCTGTCCAGCTTCTTCACATTCACGAAGGAGTTGAACAGCATGATAGCAACGCCCAGCAAGCCAATAATGATCAGCCAGCGGAACGTATGACTCCTCTTCGGGTTGCCGCTTCCGCCGCCGGCCCACTGCTCCAGCTTTTTCAGCCAATTGGCCATTGATTTCCCTCCTTCTGTATATGGCATTCTGCCTTGTGTTCCCTGGTCTCTGTCTTATGATTTCACGGCGCTGGTGCCGCCGCTCAGCACATGTATCGAATCCGGGTCCAGGTTCCAGTTCTGCTCGAGCAGCCTTTTGACCGATTCGGCCTCTATAACCGCTGCCGCCTGTTCCTCCTGCGTCCCGTTTCCTGCGGCTGAAGGCTGCGAAGCACCCGTTGCGGCTCCAGAGCCTTCACTTGCTGCCCCGTCCTTGTCCAGGCTGACCTGGACCGGTTCTACAGGGGTAATCCGTATCGGTTCGGGTGCCGGGCTTGCAGCAGGCTGTGAGCCCTCTGCTGAACCCGGTATGCCGCTTGCAGCAACCGCTCCCGCCACCGGCATATCTACTGTGACCGAAGAGATCACCGGCACCTCTTCGCCCAGAGGCGCACTCGGATTCGGCCCCATGCCCAGCGTCACCGTAACATTCACACCACGGATGCCGGTGCTGCCGGCAATCTGATCGCGCATCTGCCCTGCTATTTCTTCGGCGGCAAGCTTCAGGCTCTGATCACGCGCCCCCTCTGCCAGCATCCGCCCGTCCGCCAGAATCTTCTCCAGCGAGTCCGCGCCGTCCCCAGTACCTGAGAGCAGCCCGCCGCTCCGCTCCTGCTGCTCCATGGCCAGACTAAGCTCCTTGCTGGCGTCCCCCTTGAGCATGGAGACGATCGGACTAAGCATCGTCAGCAGAACCAGCAGACTGAGCACCAGCCTGGCATAGCGTTCCATGGATTTGCTGGGCAGCAGCATCTCGACAAACGCGGCCATCAGCACCACCAGAATCAGTTCATGGAGCCATCCGCTGAGCCAGCTCATGGCGCACCTCCTGAAAGTTTGTTTACACAACCTGCCTCATATCTCATACAACCGGACCTGGATGTTACCCGCCTCACCGCATCATTACGGTGACATTGCCGGCGGTCAGCATGATGGTGACGGCCAGGAAGAACATCAGCGATACGGCAGCCAGCGCGGCGAACACGTAGATCATGCTTTTGCCGATCGTCTGCAGGCAGGTCACAATCGGCGTTTCACCCAGCGGCTGCATAACGGCGGCGGCTACGTTGTAGATCAGGGCCAGCACCAGGATTTTGATTGCCGGGAAGGCGCAAAGGAAGAGGATGATAATGACCCCTGAGAGCCCGATGGCGTTCTTCACCAGCAGTGATGCCGAGATTACGGTATCAGTGGCATCTGCGAACATTTTGCCGATAACCGGCACGAAATTGCCTGTGATATATTTGGCGGCGCGGATGGTTACACCATCAGTGACCGAGCTGGTAATTCCTCTGACCGAGATTACCCCGAGAAAGACAGTAAGCAGTACTCCGAGCAATCCGGCCCCGATATTGCGCAGCAGGTTGGCCAGCTGGGTCAGCTTATATTTCTCCGACATCGCACTCACCAGATGCAGCACCGCCGAGAAGAACAGCAGCGGGAACACTATGGTGTGAATCATCGTACCCACTGTATGGATCATGAACACGATCAGCGGATGGGTCACCGACACCGTTACGATATTGCCCATCGAAGCCAGCAGTGCGAACAGCAGCGGAATCATCGCCATCATGAAGTCGATCATCCGGTCAATGGCATCCTTGGCGTAGCCGATGGAGATGTTGAAGCTGTTCACGGCAATGACCAGTACCACCATGTAACAGAGCATATAAGCGATTTTACTGACGGATTTCCGTTCAAAAGCGGTCTGCAGCGTCTCCAGAATCATACTCAGCACGCTGATCATCACAATCGTAACCAGCAGCTTGCCGTTGTAGAGCACCTCATGCCACATGAAGCGGGTCAGGCCGGACAATACGCTTTTGAAGCTTAATCCGTCTTCTCCGGGCAGCAGCATATCCATCAGCGAGGGAGTTTTGCCTTCCGGGAAGAAGCCCCCGTAGTCCTTCATCAGCTGATCCCAGTACGTCTCTACCCCGTCTGTAGGAAGGTTCTCTACCTGCCCCTTCACCCACTGGTCTACAGGGGATGAGGAGACTCCGCTGCCTCCCGTTTGCGCTTGCGTTTGCGTTTGCGTCTGTGTCTGCGCTTGAGAAGCCGGAGCTGCATAAGCGGTTCCTGCACACAGCAGAAGCAGCAGACAGGGGAGCAGAACGAGCAGCCTGCACCCTTTTGGCGGACGAAAAATACTGCGCTCCTGCACACCCTCACCCCGCTTTCCTGTGGCCTTCCGCTACTCCGTCTGAATCTCAGGCAGGCAGCAGCTTCATCACCGTTTCTATAATGATGCTTATAATCGGTACGGCCAGCACCATGATCAGCACCTTGCCGGCCAGCTCGATTTTGGAAGCGATCGATTCCTGTCCGGCATCCCGCACGATCTGTGCCCCGAACTCCGCGATATACGAAATGCCGATGATTTTAAACACGGTTTTGATGTAGATCATTTCCATCCCGGAGGATTCTGCCACCCGCTCCAGCGTGCCGAGAATCGTTCCGATCTTGCCGATCAGGAACAGAAAAATCAGTATACCTGCCGCAGTAGTCAGCAGAAAAGCGAACATCGGCTTTTGTTCCTTCAGGACAAGGATGAGGACGGTCGACAGAATTCCTATTCCCACTACTTGAATGATTTCCATAACCCCAGCCTATTGAAAAAGAAAGATCGTTTTGATTTCCTGAAGCAGTCCGTCCAGCATGCGGATGACCATGAACAGCACGATGATAAAACCAACAATTGTTACCCAGTGAGCTATGTCCTCTTTGCCCATCTGCTTAAGCACCGTGTGGATCATGGCGATAATGATGCCGATGCCGGCAATCTGAAAGATCGCGTTGACTTCAATATTCATTCCTGGCACCTCGCTAAAAGATCAAAATGACGATCAATGCTCCAAGCAGCAGACCCAGGCTTTTGCTCACTTTTTCATATTTGCCCTGATCTTCTCTGGCCGCTGTCTCTTCCTGCTTCAATTGCTGTAAAGCCAGTGCAATATGCGTGCTCTGATTCGATCTGTCACTGGTTCCGAGTGTGCAGCTGAGCTGCCGGAAAATTTCCTTCTCTGTTCCTTTCAGGGAAGCGCTGCTCCAGTGAATCTCCATGGACCGCTGCACGGCTTCCTCGGCGCTGCAGTTATGCGGCGGGCTCATCTCTTCCGCTGCGGTGAGGAAGAATGCTCTCAGCGGTTCCTTGCTCTGCATCCCGATCCGGCGCAGCGCCTCCGGCAGCGGGGTATAGCCGTACTGGATCTCCGTCTCCAGCCGCTGCAGCGCTGCGATCAGGCCTCTGATATGCCGGGGCCTGTCAGCATACTGGGCAGCCCGCTTGAAGCCGGCCAGCGTGCCCGCAAGCACGATGAGCACTGCCCCGAGCAGCTTAAGCATGCCGGTCACCGCCTATCCGCTCTTCCGGAGAGATCAGCAGCAGCCCGCGCTTCTGGGCGTCCAGGATGCGGAAGGACAGGCCTGACTCCGAACGGTGCAGGATTACATACCGCTCGAACATCCGGTGCTCCAGCAGACCGCCAAGGCCGGGCCGGCGGGCCAGCTCGGACACTTCCTTGCCATGCGCGGAAGCGACTACCGAGATGCCGGCGTGCAGCGCCTCGGTTACTGCATCCGCATCCTCCAGGCGGCCGATCTCATCGGCGATCAGCACGTCGGGCGACAGCGAGCGGATCATCATCATCATGCCTTCCGCTTTGGGACAGCCGTCCAGAATGTCCGTGCGCGGGCCGACATCGAAGGCGGGGATCCCGCGGCGGCTGCCGGCAATCTCCGAGCGTTCATCGACGATGCCGACCTTGAGACCGGGGCGGCTGCCCTCGCGTCCGCCCTGCCCTCCGGCTGAGATCTGCCTGGCGAGGTCGCGCAGCAGCGTGGTCTTGCCATGCTGCGGCGGCGAGAGGATCAGCGTATGCATAATCCGCTGCCGTCCCCGGTCCAGCAGATAAGGCAGCACGCCGTCTGCCAGCCCGTGCACTTCGCGGGCAATCCGCACATTGAAGCCGGTAATATCGCGGAGATGCTCAACCCCCCCGCCGCTTAAGACTGTCCGGCCGGATAAGCCGATGCGGTGCCCGCCGGGAATCGTGATGAAGCCCTTGCGCAGCTCCTCTTCCATCGTATACAGCGAATGATTGCTGATCAGGTCCAGCAGCCGGTGCGTATCCTCCCGGTCCGGCTTGTAGGCTTCAACGGGAAGCTGTGTCAGACTGCCGTCCACGCCGACAAAATGATATTTGCCGGAGTAATTAATCTCGAGCGGCCGTCCTTCACGGACGCGCACTTCCTCCACCTTGTCCAGGAGCGCAGCGGGGAGGCCGCTGAGCAGCGCTCTTACTTTTTCGGGAAACAATAGAAGCCAATCATTTGCCATACAAAGTACCCCCAAGTTGTCCTCTACTTAATAGCTTTATTCCATATTTATGCTTGTACTTGTACTTTATGACTATCATCTATCATTTCTTCAGAATGCCGATTAAGAGAAAGGCCACGCCGCAGCCGATCCAGCCGAGCTTGCCCCACGACAGCTGCTGGGCCATCCCCGTCAGGCCGACCGCTGTGGTCAGAATCAGGATTGTCGGCCCGACCAGCGCCAGCCCGGAATTAACCGCAAGCGCCTTATCCACCTGGTTCAGCCTCAGCATAATCAGTGCAGCAGCAATCTCTACACTGCCTGACAGCAGCCGAAGTCCCGCCATCCAGCTCACATACTTGTCCAAACTGTTCAACTCCCTTGTACAAATCTATGGATACCAAAGAATCCGCTGCGCAATAAACAAGCTGTTATCCATGGATATGCAGAAGCTGTCCACTTTAGACAAGAAGAAATGCAGGAAGCTAGCAGAGATTTAAGCAGGTGTGAAAGAAATCATAGTGCTCTCCTCTATAAAAAAATATCATCGGTATGATAAAATTAATTTTGCGCGTGCAAAAAAATGGAGCTTTGGAAAATAGAAGGGCAGGCTGCTGGAGAAACTAAGCCTTCCTAACTGCTTCTGGAATGGGTCCGAGCGCCGCAGAAATGTAGATAAAGACATCGGAAAAAGAGGGGATCACAGTCATGCAAGTTCGTAATTTCGTAGTACCGCTCGTATCGGGAACAGTAGCCAGACAGGTAAAAGAAGTAGCCATTATCATTTTTTCAGCCTTTCTGGTAGCGGGCGGGCTCCGGCTGTTCCTGATTCCGCATCAGCTGCTCAGCGGCGGCGTGGCCGGGACGGCATCCATTATTGGCTACCTAACGAATCCTAAGTATATCTCGCTGTATTATTTCGCCATCAACCTGCCAATCCTGATCTGGGGTTTCGTAGCCGTGGGGAAGAAATACATCTGCTATAGCATGCTGTCGGTTATCTCCACTACCTGGTTCCTGAATATCATCCCTGTGGTGAAGCTTACCAAGGACCCGATTCTGGCCAGTATCTTCGGCGGTGTGATCATTGCCGGCGGTGTCGGCTTCTCGCTGCGTGCGGGGGGATCTTCCGGCGGATTCGATATTCTGGGCTCCATTATTACCCGCAAGCGGGACATTCCTATGGGAACCGTGCTGTTCGTGATGGACGGTCTGGTCATCCTAAGCCTGGGCTTCTTCAAAAGCTGGGATTCGGCGCTGTACGCGATGCTCTGTATTTTCGTCAAAAGCCGTGTAGTTGACATGATCCACATCCGCCACGTCAAGCTGACCTGCTTCATTGTCACGAAGGAGCGCGAGAAAATGCTGAACCGCCTGACCTGTCTGCCGCACGGCGTCACCGTCGTAAATGCGGAGGGCGGGTACAGTCATGAAGGCAATACGATGCTGATGACGGTAACTACCCGCTACGAGCTGGCTGACCTGCGCAAGACGATTCTTGAGACAGATCCGAAATCCTTCGTCAACGTGCTGGAGACGGTGGAGATTATGGGCCGGTTCAGACGATTGAGTTAAACGAGGATAGTTGTATAATGTGCAATTAAAACCAGCGAAAAGGGATGCGAACATCTTATAACTGTATTCCGTACAACTAAATTTGCCTAAATGGGCCGGAACCAAGGTACAAAGTCAGTTTAATTGTACGAAATACAACTAAATGTATAATCGCTAGTAAATCAGACAATTTAGTTGTACAAAGTACAATTACAATTAAGCATATCGCCTATACCGTTGCTAGCCACATTTACTATGCAAAAAGAGTGCTGCTCTCCGCTCGCGCGGGGAACAGCACTCTTTTTGACTAATGATGGTTAGTTACTAATAGGTTGTGTCTTTGTGTCTTTGTGTCTTTGTGTCTTTGTGTCTTTGTGTCTTTGTGTCTTTGTGTCTTTGTGTTATACATTATTCGCTTAACATTGACGATGCCACAATGTATTCGGTTTTTCGCATACATTTGGCTCGTCTACCCTATCGATGCCACAATGTATTCGGTTTTTCGCATACATTCGGCTCATCTACCCTATCGATGGCGCATTGTATTCGGTTTTTCGCATACATTGAGCCCATCTACCCTATCGTTGGCGCATTGTATTCGGTTTTTCTCATACATTTAGCCCATCTACCCTATCGTTGGCGCATTGTATTCGGTTTTTCGCATACATTCTCCACAGCCCCCTAATGAAGTTGGAGTCCTCCCCCATAAAAATGTAGACTGAATACAGGAGGAGGATGAACACAATGGGACACTTAACGGGAACAAGAGAGAAGGCAGCGCAAGAGGTGTTGTCTGGCATTAAGGCAGCGGTGGTTGCCCGAAAATATGGGGTGACCCCAGCGACGGTGAATCAGTGGGTGAGAGATTACCGAGGGGCCCATGGGGAACAAGATCATCCGTATCCCCAGGAGCAGGTGGAGGAACTGAAGCGCCTCCTGGAAGTGGAGCAGAAATACGAGAAGGCCGTCAAGATACTCGGCGAAAAGGAGTTAGAGATTGAGATTCTGCGTGAACTGCTAAAAAAGCCAACCCCTGCTTATCCGAAAAAATCGAGGTAGCCGACATGTTCATTAAGCAGGGGAATACCGCAGCTTTGGTACTGCGTCTCATGGGGCTAGCAGAGTCCACGTACTACGACCGTAAGAAACGCAGGTCACTGTCCCCAAAGGCCGTTCAAGGGGGGCGTGGAAGACCCCAGCCAGGCTACTCCTTTAACGAGTCTGGGGAAAAGATTAGTGACGAGGAGATCCAGGAATGGCTGCTGGAATTAATCGCTGGAGAAGAGCACGTGTACGGGTACAAACTCCTGGCCAAGTGCTTGTGGAACCAGCACCGGTTGAAGCTCAATCACAAGAAAAGCTACCGGCTGTGTCAGGAGCTGGATATCCTGCAGCCCCAGCGTCAGAAGCGCTTTAAGCATCCCCGGAAGCTGCCGGAGAACCGAGTCATTACAGGAGCGAGCCAGCTCTGGCAGATGGACATTAAATACGGGTATGTGGAGGGACGTGACCGGCATTTCTTTGTCCTGAGCATTATCGATGTGTTTACCCGTGTCATCGTCGGCTACCACCGGGGATCGTCGTGTGAGGCCAAGCACGCCTGCCAGACGCTGGCGCGCGCCATGGAGCATCACTGCGCCCCTGACAGCGCTCGCCCTGTGATCCGCACCGACAACGGCCCACAGTTCGTCAGCCACCTGTTTGGCGACATGTGTGAAAGCTGGGAAATGACCCATGAACGTATTCCGCCTCGAACGCCGGATTTAAATGCTTTTATTGAATCATTCCACAGTAATATCGATCGGGATTTGTTCCGCAAAGAGGCATTCGAAACGTTCGAAGAGGCCTATGAAGCGGTGGACCGGTACATGGACTTTTACAACAATCGCAGAATGCATACGAGCCTTCGTAACCTGCCGCCAGCTACCTTTGCAGAGTGGGTGCTGACCCTAGAAGACCGCTCCCGCTTCTTCTGGCCGAGAGAAAAAGCGAAATAAAGAGCATATCTACAACAAGTACTGATTTTATACGGAGGACTCCGGGATAAGGGGGTCGCACCGCATTTGGCTCGTCTACCCTATCGATGCCACAATGTATTCGGTTTTTCGCATAGATTTGGCTCGTCTACCCTATCGATGCCATAATGTATTCGGTTTTTCGCATACATTTGGCTCGTCTACCCTATCGATGGCATAATGTATTCGGTTTTTCGCATACATTGAGCCCATCTACCCTATCGATGGCATAATGTATTCGGTTTTTCGCATACATTTGGCTCATCTACCCTATCGATGCCACAATGTATTCGGTTTTTCGCATACATTTGGCTCGTCTACCCTATCGATGGCACAATGTAGTCGGTTTTTCGCTCAAGCCCCAAATTAATTCAGGGCTCACCTGCCGCCAGACGCCAAACAGGGATGCCCTCCAGCCTTCCGGCCAAAGAAACATCCCCGATGTTGTCCATGCTGTAGAATTACAATCCAGAAGCTTACCGGCGGTCCTGCGGGCCTCCGACGAAGGCCTGCTCTGCGGTGTCGAGATTATAAGCCGTATGCAGCGCCTGAATAATCTGCTGCAGATTGCCGGATTCAATGACACAGGAAACCTTAATCTCCGAGGTGCTGACCATCTTGATGCTCACACCTTCGTTCGAGATCACCTCGAACATTTGGGCCGCCACCCCCGGATGGCTGACCATGCCGGCGCCGACAATGGACACCTTGACCAGACTATCCTCGGAAGTCACTTCACGGTACGGCAGCACACTGTGCAATCCTTCAATGACCTGCTTAGCCTTCTCCAGATCGCTAAGGGCTACGGTAAAGGAGAAGTCTGCGGTCTGATTCTGAACGCCGCTCTGTACGATGATATCGACGTCCACACCCTCTTCGGCCAGCTTGCCGAAGACCTGGGCGAGTACACCCGGAACATCCGGAACTCCCAGAATACTGATACGGGCCACATTCTTGTCATACGCGATGCCGCTAACTACTACACCCTGCTCCATACTTGCTTCCTCCTTCACAACAGTTCCTTCATTATGGTTAAAGCTCGATCTGACGACCAGCTTCACTTGATATCGTTTGGCATATTCCACTGCACGCGGATGCAGCACGGCTGCACCGAGATTAGCCAGCTCCAGCATCTCGTCATACGAGATTTCCTTCAGCTTCCGCGCAGTCTTCACAATCCGCGGGTCTGTGGAATAGATGCCGTCTACATCGGTATAGATTTCGCAGACATCCGCTTTGATCGCAGCAGCCAGCGCAACCGCCGTTGTATCCGAACCTCCGCGGCCCAGCGTGGTAATCTCACCGTCCAGTGTCATCCCCTGGAACCCGGCAACGATAACAATCTGCTCACGCTCCAGCGACTCCAGAACACGGCGTGGAACGATTTCACTAATCCGCGCACGGCCATGGGTCTCATCGGTTCGGAACCCGGCCTGCCAGCCTGTATAGGATACAGCATTCCGGCCGATTCCATGAAGAGCGATGGACAGAAGCGCTACAGAGATCTGTTCCCCCGTAGTCATCAGCATATCCATTTCCCGTGCGGGAGGCTGCCCGTTCAGCTGTTTAGCCTGATCGATCAGTTCATCTGTTGTATCCCCCATAGCGGACACAACCACAACGCAGCGATGTCCCTCATCCTGCTTATCTGCGATGCGCTTGGCGACACGCTTCATACGTTCAATATCGCCGACGGAGCTGCCTCCGAATTTCATGACATAAAGTGACAAAGTCCCATTCACTCCCTATTTCGCTGTAAGTAGTAGCTTTTATTTGGTTTTCGCTTTAACACAGTATAATACGAAAATCATAACATGCGTTAATGGTTTCACAAAAAAAGCGCCCAATTTTCCGAACATGGCCATTCCTCTATGCCTGGCACGGCAAATTATATTCAGCTGAAGCTGTACAAAAAACCTCCGCCGCATACTGCGGGGAGGCCGTCTTGAATAACGTTGAAACCGGAGCTACGTAAGCTACTACGCGCGGGAGATGTATTTACCTTCACGGGTATCGATCAGGAGAACATCGCCTTCATTAATGAACAATGGAACCTGTACAGTATGTCCGGTTTCCAGAACAGCCGCTTTAGTTGCACCTTGAGCCGTGTTGCCTTTAACGCCCGGTTCTGTTTCAGTAACCTTCAGTTCAACACTTGTAGGCAGGTTGATCCCGAGGATTTCACCCTGGTAGCTGACGATATTTACCGTCATATTCTCTCTCAGGAAGTTAAGCTCCCACTCCAGCTGCTTCTCAGTCAACTCGAACTGGTCATATGTTTCGTTGTCCATGAATACATGCTCGGAACCGCTGGCATACAGGTACTGTACACCACGGTTCTCGATGATCGCGCGGCCGATTGTTTCGCCTGCACGGAATGTGCGCTCAACGGTATTGCCGTTACGCAGGTTCTTCAGCTTGGAGCGGACGAATGCCGCGCCTTTACCCGGCTTCACGTGCTGGAAATCAATGACGGTGAAGATATCCCCTTCTACTTCTACGGTCAAGCCTGTCTTGAAATCATTAACTGAAATCACTAAAAATCCCTCCTGGAATCGATGAATTAACTGAATAAGTTTGTCTTACAGTACCGTGTATTCCTTAGACGAATGTGTCAGCAGCGCGATGCCGCTTTCGGTAATGACAATATCATCTTCAATCCGCACGCCGCCGAGGCCGGAGAGATAAATTCCCGGTTCAACGGTAACAACCATGCCCGGCTCCATAATTTCATCGGCAAGCTTGGACAGACGCGGAGATTCATGAACCTCCATGCCCAGGCCATGGCCTGTGCTGTGGCCGAAATACTCCCCGTATCCGTAACGGGTGATAATATCACGGGCCAGGGCATCGCATTCGCGGCCGGTCATGCCCGGCTTGATATGTGCCAGCGTATGCAGCTGCGCTTCAAGCACAATATCATAGATTTCCTTCAGCTTGGGATCTGGCGATCCCAGAGCAATCGTACGTGTTACATCGGAGCAGTATCCGTCCAGCAGAGCGCCGAAATCGAAGGTTACGAATTCATTGTTCTGGATGATCTTGCTGCTGGCTACGCCATGCGGCATGGCCGAGCGTTCGCCGGAAGCAACGATCGTATCGAATGAAGACG
Organism: Paenibacillus sp. FSL R10-2771; assembly: GCF_038000205.1. Lineage (NCBI taxonomy): Bacteria > Bacillati > Bacillota > Bacilli > Caryophanales > Paenibacillaceae > Paenibacillus > Paenibacillus sp. FSL R10-2771. The sequence continues at coordinate 2,029,951 of NZ_JBBOBM010000001.1, read as the reverse complement.
AGGTTGCACCATGGGTACGCATGTAGAATTCCATTTCCAGATCGACATCACGTTCAGTCATGCCTGGTTTGATCACATTCAGGATATGACTGAACGTGGCGTCGGCCAGATCGGCCGCCCGCTGCATGACAGCCAGCTCTTCTTCGTCCTTGAACATGCGCAGATTCTCCACGGCTTTGGATACCGGCACCATAACAGCCGGCTGCAGAGCCGCCGCATAGGCAGTGTACGCGCTGAAGCTTACATCATCCTGCTCGAATCCAACCCGGACTTGTCCGCCCTGCGGCAGCAGCTCGCGTACGGTGTCAATGAATTTCGAAGCATGCTGAACAACCTTCAGGCCGTTTACCTGTTCCGAGGCCTGTGTCATATACCTGAAGTCAGTCAGCAGATAACTGTCATCACCGGTAACCAGCACATAACCGGAGGAGCCGGTGAATCCGCTCAAATAGCGGCGGTTATAGCCGCTGGTAATTAACATCGCATCCAGTCCCTGTTCCTGCAAAACCTTACGCAGCTTGGAGACGCGCTTGTTGCTCATTTTCATTCTCCTCTCGAAATAGCCACATTGTATTTTAACATAGTGGCATGCCACCTGAGAAGTTTTTTCGGACGCTTAAGCCAGCTTTGTCTGCTGCTCCCGTTTCCGCTCATCGGTGTACTCAATCGCCGCCGTATATCCGATGAATAATCCCCAGAGCAAAAAGAGGCAAAATTCACTGATTACAGAGTTCCAGGGCAGTCTGAAAGGCGGCTGCATCAGGAACTGCCAGGAGCCGGCAAGGAACAGGGCCGACCACCAGAGCACACCGTAAATCATCCCCGGCCAAGGCCCCTTCAGCTTGCGGAAGATAAGCACATAGATCAGGGAAACGATCACCGAGAAGACGATAAAGGATAAATATCCGAGCAGATGCCCGGCGGGCGACACCAAAAATTCATGTTTAAAGAAGGGCTCCGCCAAAAATCCCGGAATCACCTTGGTGAAATGCAGGACATACATCAGCCAGCGAGCTCCTCCCCAGATGATGCCGGCGAAAAAGCCCAGTTCAATGGCAAAATAAAACGGATTCGTATGGACTGACTTTTGCTTGTTGGAAGAACTCATAGAGCAGCCTCACTTTCAATATAGGGTTAATCCGGTTTCCACTCCGCTCTCTATAGACTAGTATGTACAGCAAACGGCAATCCAACTAGTAATGTGCTTAAAAATTAGTTACAATGTATTATATAAATCACATTAAAATACGGGAAGGTGAATTGGTTGTCCCAGGAAACTCCCAGTTACGGCGGCCAAGCCGTCATTGAAGGCGTCATGTTCGGCGGCAAGCATATCAACGTAACAGCCGTAAGAAGGAAGAATCAGGAAATCACATTTTTGGAGGTGCCGAAGAGCGATAAGAGCTGGGTCCTTAAACTGCGCAAGATTCCGCTGCTTCGCGGCATTGTCAGTATTATAGATTCCAGCGCCAAAGGCTCGAAGCACCTGAATTATTCGGCGGAATCGTATGCCGAGGATGAGACAGAGCCTGAAGAGCTTGCCAAGCAGAAAGAGAAAGATAAAGACAAGAAGAAAGATGAAGGCTGGAGCCTCGGTATGATTTTCGGCGTAGCTGTCATGGGTATTCTTTCTTTCCTTTTCGGCAAGATTATTTTTACACTGGTGCCGGTATTCGTAGAAGATTTTTTATTCAAGAATGCATTTGATAACTATATTCTGCACAACCTTGTTGAAGGCGGCATTAAGCTGATTCTCCTGCTCGTTTATCTGTTTGCGATTTCACAGACTCCGGTGATCAAACGGCTGTTCCAGTATCACGGTGCCGAGCATAAGGTAATCAGTGCTTTTGAAGCCGGCGAAGAACTGACTGTTAAGAATGTACAGAAATACAGCCGTCTGCATTACCGCTGCGGAAGCAGCTTCATGATGCTGACCATTATCCTCGGTGTGATTATCTACTCTGTTGTCCCATGGGATAATCTTATGGAACGGGTACTGCAGCGGATTATTCTCCTGCCGGTAGTTATCGGGATCTCCTTTGAGGTGCTGAAGGGCACCAATGCCGTGAGAGATATTCCCGGGCTCAAGTATCTGGGGTATCCGGGTCTGTGGCTGCAGCTGCTGACGACCAAAGAACCTAAAGACGATATGGTTGAGGTGTCCATCGCCTCGTTCAACCGGATGCGGGAGCTGGATGCCGCAATTGAAGCAAGAGGATATTCGGAGGCAAGTGTGTCAGGCGGCATTTTGGATCCTGCGAAAGGATGATTAGCCCATGATCAGACATGCTTTGATTTTTTGGATTTCAATAGCTCTCGCAGCATGGGGGCTGGTAACGGAATTTATGATACGCGGCCTTGCTGCCCTATCTATCTTTATTCTTCCGCTAGTCCTGCTGGCGCTGCTGTATTATGCGTACAAGATCGTTCCCGGCAGAACAAACGGCGGTCCCGGACGGCCGCGTACCAAAGTCAAGCCTTCGGCCAAGACGATGTCCAAGGTTGCGGGTATCCGCAAAACCCAGGCCGCCTCACCCGGCAAGCGTAAAACCTATCCATTCCAGGTGATTGAAGGCAGCAAGGGTAAGAACGACGACCAGCTTCCCAAATATCATTGAAACTCCAGGCTATCCGCTAAGATTCAAGCAACAAAAGGCATCTCCGCATTGTCGTTACGACATGCGGGATGGCTTTTTTGGTTATAATTCAGGTCCGGCGCACTTAGGCCGGGTAAAATATGGACGTGTGCTAAGCGGCGGACGCCAATTTTTGAAAAAATCCGCTCCGGCCGTCAGCCCTGCAGTATAGATCGCCTCACTCTGTTCCGGGGAGATATGAAACTGGGTGGTGGAAATGCCCAGCGTGGGAATTTTGACAGTGCGTACGAATTTATCCGTCTCGATATAACGTTCATCATGGGCAGAGAGCATCGTCCCTACCATGGCCTGAAGCATGCTGAACGGCCCGGTAATGCGGTGAGGCTGCGGCTGTGTCTTACCGATCAACTGGTAGCCTACCGTGGGCGTACGCCGCTCTGGGGACTGGAAGCCATCCTTCTTCTCATCAAATAGCCACAGCGGAAAATTGCTGAGCATCCCCCCGTCTACCATATACACAAACTGCTCGGCAAAAGACTTTCTCCGGGCTGCCTCTCCGTTCAGCCGCAGCATCACCGGATCGAAGAAGTAGGGAATGCTGCAGCTCATCCGCACAGCCTTGGCGACTTCAAAGGAGTCCGGTGAAATCCCGTAGAGCTCCAGATCATCCGGCAAGACGACAATCCTTCCGTTAGTAATATCTGAAGCGATAACAGTCAGCCTGCCGCGCGGCAAATCGCTGAACGTAACCACTCCCTTCTCCAGCAGAATGCCACGGATCCAAGATTCCAGAGCCTGGCCCGAGTACAGGCCTTTTTTGATCAGCACACGGATTGCCGGTCCTATTACAGCGGTGTTATATAGCGCTCCGCGCTTGAGAAAGGATGTGAAGGGCGTCTCCCTGATAATCCGGCTCATCGCCTCCCCGTTATAACCGGCGGCCAGCAGCGAAGCAATAATGGAGCCTGAAGAGGTTCCGGCTACTCTCCTGAAGGTTCGGCCCGCCCGCTCCGTTGCCTCCACCGCACCTGCGAGCGCAATCCCCTTCACGCCTCCGCCTTCAAAAACTGCGTTAATCTCCATACCTAAGAGTCCCCCGTTCCATAGATCTTATTGCTTATCTATGAGCACGGGGGACTATTCATGACTGACTATGATTTGAAATAAAAGCTGAGCAGGCTGGCCAGGCCAAATGGATCACGGACCACAATATCATTGGCCCGGAACAGAATGCTGCCGGAAACCTCGTCGTATTTCTCGTTATATTTCAGCTGGTTGATAATCTGATCGCCGCTCTGCCATTCCGCGGTTTGTTTGGTATCCCCTACTTTGTAGGAGGCCAGGCCGATATACAGCTTGACGCCCGTGCCAGTGACCTCGTTCACCCACCAGTCAACCAGCTTGTCATAACGGGCGGCGCTGAAAGAGAGACTCCAATATATCTGCGGAGCCACATAGTCGACCCAGCCGCTCTTAATCCATGTGCGTACATCCGCATACATGTCATCATACGCAGATACGCCTGCCGTGGTATCCGAACCGGTGCTGTCCGCCTTTTTATTGCGCCATACCCCAAAGGGGCTGACGCCAAACGAAACTGCCGGCTTCACCGCATGAATCTCTGCCCCCAGCTGCCGGATGAACTGATTGATATTATCCCGGCGCCAGTCACCCTTGGTGGCAATTGCCTGAGAGTTGTAGGTCTTAAATGCCGTATCATCGGCAAAGGTTACGTTGGAAGGATAGAAATAATCATCCAGATGCACACCGTCAATGTCATACCCTCTGACCACTTCCATTACGGTGTCAATGATATGCTGCCGCGCTTCCGGTATACCCGGATTTATGTACAGCTTACTGTCAGCTTTGACGATCCACTCTGGATGCAGCTTGGCCACATGATTGGCGGCAAGTCCTGTAGTGGAGGCATCGGTAGTTGCCCGGAACGGATTGAACCAGGCATGCAGCTGCATGCCGCGTGAATGGGCGCTGCTGACCATATACTGGAGCGGATCATAGCCGGGCTCCTTCCCTTGGGTACCGCTAAGCACCTTGGACCAGGGGACGAGCTGTGAGGAATACAGGGCATCTGCGGCGGGTCTGACCTGTACGAATACACTATTGAAACCGGCAGCCTGCAGCTTGTCCAGCATGCTGTCGAACTCTTTCTTCTGCTTGTCTGCATTACCGGCCGAAGCCGTTGACGGCCAGTCCAGATTAAATACGGTGGACACCCACGCGCCCTTCATCGCCTTTCCGGTCTTGGCCCCGGGAATTGAAGGTACGGTTGGCGTTGGCACGGACGGTGCCGGCACTACAGGCGTTGGCACGGATGGTGTCGGCACTGTCGGAACAGACGGTGTCGAAGGTGTAGACGGCCCGCCAATCTCTACATTTGAATATAAGGCAATATGCTTCGCAGCCTGATTCCAGACTACCTGCAGCCCGAGCTGCTCACTGACGAACCGCAGCGGCACCATCACTCTGCCCTGTGTAATCTGCACAGAGGTATCCAGAGGGACTGAAGCACCGTTAACGATTGCACTTTTGCTTCCGCTAGTCAGCTTCAGCACATTATTCCCCTTGCTGATTGTAGCGGTCTTACTGGCCTGATCCCAGACCACACCGGCACCTAGTCCTTTACTGACTACCCCGACAGGGACCATAGTAACATTGGTCCGCGTAATATAAGGCGGAACATCCGTGCTTAAGCTCTCTCCATCCAGTTCAATGGTAATCTGCACCGAAGCAGCGTGTGCACTTGTTGTCCACACAGGCAGACATAGCATAACCACCAGCAACCCTAATATCCATTTACGGTAATTCATAATTCCTCCCAAATGTTGTAGTGATATAACAAAGAAACGGCCTTCTCGTCCTTGAATCAGGGAGAAGGCCGTTTCTTTAGTAAACGGAGTCCTTCCTTAGGTGAAAAAGGAACGGTATCCGTTTTGACGTAATAAAACTGGAAAGGTTGCGCTAATCAAACAAAAACAGCCAAAATTATGAATCACTGACCATTTCATGGTGAATATCGTATAAGGTCTGCAGACGCGCTTCATCCCGGCGGAAGTACTCCACTAGTGTCTCGATCCGGGTGATAGAATCCCAGCTCAAATGATGCTCAATGCCTTCAACATCCTTATAAATATGTTCTTGCTGAACTCCAATAAGCCCGAGGAATTCCTCCAGCAGCTGATGGCGGTCCACAAGACGTTTTCCCACTTTTTTTCCTTTGCTTGTTAGGACAAGCCCACGATATTTCTCATAGATGAGATATTCGTCCTTATCCAGTTTTTGGATCATCTTGGTCACAGAGGAGGGGTGTACTTCCAGTCCCTCGGCAATATCCGAGACCCGCGCATAACCCTTCTCATCGATGAGCTTGTATATGCGCTCCAAATAATCCTCCATGCTGGGTGTTGGCATTAACTTTACCTCTTTTCTATATTGAGCGTGGCGATGGGGCCGGGCCTTGCTCTAACAATGATACATGTTTCTGCCGCTCCTTGGCAAGTCCTACAGGTCTGCCGCTTCTCCGCTTAGCGATGTTTACCATGATTTCATTCACCCGCTTAACGGCACAATAACGGTATCCTCATCTATAAGGAGCGTGAATTCATGAACGTAGTTACCCCTGAACGCCCTCCTGCCAAAAGACCGCGGAAGCCGACGGGTCTCTTCATTCCGGAGCTGGTTTTTTTCGAACCGGATGCCTTGAATTATCCCAAAGGGGAGCGGATTATGGAGTGGGTCAAGGCCCGCAACATTCCCTTCCGTATGACCACCTCGCATAACCGGATCACCAATCTGCCCGGCGAAACCGAAGTGGAGCAATACAAAATCGCTAAAAGAACACTTGTCGTCGGTCTCCGCAAAACGCTGACTTTTGACCAGTCCAAGCCGTCTGCCGATTATGCGATTCCGATTGCTACCGGCTGTATGGGCCACTGTCATTATTGTTACCTTCAGACTACATTGGGTTCCAAGCCTTACATCCGTGTATATGTAAACACTGGAGACATCATCGATGCGGCCAAAAAATATATCGGCGAGCGTGCCCCGGAGATTACCACCTTCGAAGCTGCCTGTACCTCGGACCCGCTGGGGCTGGAGCATATTACCGGTTCGCTTACGGAGCTAATTGAATTCATGGCCGAAGAGCCGCTCGGGCGGCTGCGCTTCGTGACGAAGTATCAACATGTTGAGCCCTTGCTTGGACTGAAGCATAACGGCCATACCCGCGTACGCTTCAGCGTGAACGCCGATTATGTAATTAAGAATTTTGAGCCGGCCACCTCCCGGTTCGAGGAGCGGATTGAGGCTGCCGGTCAGATTGCCCGTGCCGGTTATCCGCTTGGCTTCATCATCGCTCCGATCATCTGGCATGACGGCTGGGAAGAAGGCTATGCCGAGCTGCTGGAGAAGCTGGCCCGTACGCTGCCGCCGGGAATTGGCAAGGGTCTTACTTTTGAAATGATCCAGCACAGGTTCACCAAAACGGCCAAGACCGTGATCGAGAAACGTTATCCGAAATCCAAGCTGGAGATGGATATTGAGAAGCGCAAGAAGAAATGGGGCAAGTGGGGCCAGAACAAATATGTCTACCCTGATGAACAGCAAACCGCCCTGCGCGAATTCATCACAGAGCGGATTTTCGAACATTTTCCGGAAGCGGCTATTGATTATTTCACTTAACATTTAGGCTTAGAAAATCAGCCACTCCGGCGTAACCCCCTGCAGCCAGATCGTTATCCGGAACATCTGGTCGGTGAACAGCAGAATGCCCATGAACACCATCAGTGTGCCGCCAAGCTTCATCAGCAGATTGGAATATTTCAGGATCTTCCGCGCGCCGCCCAGGAAAAAAGCGAGTCCGAAGAACGGCAGCGCAAACCCGATGCTGTAAGCCGTAATCAACGTAAACCAGGTTCCCGGATCACTGGCAGAAAGGGCAATAATCGCCGTCAAAATGGGACCGATGCACGGTGACCAGCCCGCTGAGAAGCCGATGCCGAAGATAAACGAGCCCAGATATCCCGCAGGCTTCCATTTCAGCTCCAGCTTGCGCTCCCGGAGCAGAAACTGCGGCTGAAAAACACCAAGCAGGAACAGCCCCATCACAATAATCAGAATAGCCGACAACTGGCGGATCAGATCCCGCTGGCCGTTGAAGAATTCACCAAACAGTCCGGCCCCGAAACCAAGGGTATAGAATACAGCCGAGAAGCCCAATATAAAGGCCAGCGTATGCGAGAGGGTCCGGAAACGGACCTCTTTGCTGTCCCCCCCACTCTTCAGCTCCTGCACCGATAATCCGGTAATATAAGATAGATAGGACGGGTAGAGCGGCAGACAGCAAGGCGATATGAACGACGCCACTCCGGCGGCAAAAGCGATTCCTGCATTCAGGTTGGACACTGGCGTATCTCTCCTTCCCTACTCGGGTTCAGTTCACGAAGGCAGTATTCAAGCATATGTAGTTTAGGCCGCTGGGAGCTTTAGGTTTAGGCTGGCAGCCCTTTTTTGCCGATGAGTGTTAGTGTCAGCAGTGCAATCAGGAGCAGAACAATCGTGGCTCCGGGAGCCAGATTCCACACACCGGCAATGACAAGTCCGCCGACTACAGCGATCTCAGCAATAATTACGGACAGAATGACTGAAGACTTGAAGCTTCGGGACAGCAGCAAACTGATCGCCACAGGAATGGTCAGGAGTGCAGATACCAGCAGTGAGCCGACAATTTTGATCGCCGTACTGATTACAAGCGCGGTCAACACGGTTATCAGCATATTAAGCAGCTTCACCGGCAGTCCGCTGACACTGGCCGCATCCTCCTCAAAGCTGAGCAGGAAGAACTCTTTGAAGAACAGCGAAACTACAACCACAACCGCAATGGTAACGATACCTACTACAATCAGATCGGTGTTATTCAGCGTGTAAATACTGCCGAACAGGTAACTCATCACATCCGCATTATAGCCTTTGCCCAGGGTGAAAAAAAGCGAAGCCAGCGCCACCCCGCCCGACATGATGATGGCAATGGAGAGTTCGGCGTAGCTTTTGTATGCCTTGCGCAGCTTCTCAATCGCAAACGAGGCCACTACGGCAAAGATCAGCCCCGCTCCAAGCGGGTAGAAGCCCGTCAGGAAGCCAAGCGCTACCCCGGCGATGGTCACATGGGCCAGCGTGTCTCCGATCATCGACAGGCGCCGCAGCACCAGGAACACGCCTATCAGCGGCGCGGTAATCCCAATCATCAGCCCGCCGGCCAGCGCCCGCTGGAAAAAATCACTAAATAGAATTTCCAAGATATTTTTCTCCTTTTATGATCAAACCTTTTCGAGACTTTAGATCAAAACCTTTTCGATCAAAAACCTTTTAGATCCAAACCTTTTCGATCCCAAACCTTTTCGATCCCAAACCTTTCGATCCCAAACCTTTTCGATCCTAAACCTTTTCGATCCCAAACCTTTTCGATCCCAAACCTTTCGATCCCACCCAAACCCTCCCTTCCAAGGGAGGGCCCCAAGGGCTCTGCCCTCTGGACACCCGTTTAAGTGCAATTGGCGTGGGACAGCAGACTTTCGCTGCTTGGGGACGTTGAGGTAGGACCGCTTTGCCTCCCTGCGGGATATGCTTAACATTTGGCGGGATTTAATTACGCATTCAAGTCAAAATCAAGTTCAAAAGATAAGAGCGAAGCGAAGGCCGTCCGATGTTGTACAATGGACGACCCAGGGGACAACTAAGAGCAGGGCAGAAGAGCCTTGTCCGTTGGAATCAAGCCGTTTAAATGTACTTTGTACAACTATTTGTCTTATTTAGAACCAGATCAGGAAAATAAGTGTATTTCATACAATTATAAAGAGGAGTAAGCGGATTATCGCCTGTTTTCCGCAAATATAAGTGTACAAACTACAGTTATAGCTTAAATCCGCGCCTACAATCTAAAAATAACTGTACGAAATACAGCTATCTTTAGGATGCATGAGAAGCTGATTTTGCAGAATGTCTGAAACACCTCTGCGCTCCCTTTTTTCAAGAGAGTGTATGCTGCAGGTTATCGACAACGCAGTCCTGAACATCATGAGAATGGCGGCAATAGAAATTGATCTTACCGTTCTTCTGCACCGGCTCGTTGCCGAGATAGTTCTTAATCATGTCGATATCATGCGATACCATCAGGAAGGTCATGTGGTGATGGGCATGCATATGCATGATCAGGTCGAAGAATCCGGCCTGCGTCTCGGCATCAATACCGACGGTAGGCTCATCGAGGATCAGCAGATCCGGATGGTTGATCAGGGCGCGGGCCAGGAAGACCCGCTGCTGCTGGCCGCCGGACAGCTGGCCGACTCTTTTCTCCGCGATATCCTGAATCCGCATCACTTCTAGCGCATCCTCACACTGGCGGTGCTGGGCTTTGGATACGCGGCGGATCAGATTCTTGTTATTGTACAGGCCTGACAATACTACCTCACGCACGGTAGCCGGGAACAGCGGATTGAAGGCATTCTTCTGCGGAACATAACCGATCCGTTCCCAGTCCTTGAACTTCCGGACCGGCTGGCCGAATAATTTGATCTCCCCGCTGGTAGCAGGCAGCAGACCGACAATCATCTTGAGCAGCGTAGTCTTGCCGGCGCCGTTGGAACCAATGATGCCCAGGAAATCGCGTTCTTTCACTGTATAATCCAGATTGGAGATTACCTTCTGTTCGCCATAGGAGAAGGACAAATCCTGTATTTCGATCATATGCTGATGGCAGTCCAGGGATACCGGTTGCATGTGAAGTACCACCTTTCAACTTATACTTTCCTTATTATTGTAAAGCCAGAATGAGATTTTGCAAATTTTTCTCCATTAGTGTGAAATAGTTGTCGCCATTCTTCTCCTGGGCTTCAGTCAGACCCTCTACCGGATTCAGCACCATCGTGGACACGCCTGTTTCACCAGCCAGTGTCTTAGCCAGCTTGTCGGATACCAGTTCTTCGAAGAAAATGTATCGGATGCCCTCTTCTTTGACCAATGCCGCCAGATCAAGCAGATCCTGTCCCCTTGGTTCGGCATCCGGTGACAGCCCCATAATAGCGTGCTGTGACAGACCGTAATCACGCGCCAGATATGAGAAGGCCTGATGAGAGACTACGATCTCTTTATTCGGCAGCTTGCCCAGTTCCTCGGTAAACTTGCTGTCGAGCGCACTCAAGCGTTCAACCAGCTTCTGGTACCGTTCTTCATAACCTGCGGAATGCTCAGGATCAACGGACTGCAGGCTTTCCTTGATGTTCTTCGCCATCACGAGCGCCGACTTCGGACTTACCCAGGTGTGCGGGTCCGTGTGCAGGCTATCACTGTGTTCTGCTTCCTCCTCCTCATGACCATGATCATGACCGTCTTCCTCGTCGGTCATAATCAAATCAACCCCTTGGCTGACTTCTACAGCCTTGGCTTCACTGTCACTGTCGAGGCTTTTGAGGAAATTGGGCACCCAGCCCTCCAGTCCTGCTCCATTATACAGGAACAGCTGTGCCTTCGAGGTATTAATAATATCCTGGCTGCGCGGCGTCCAGTCATGCGGCTCTACCCCCACCGGAAGCAGATTGATCGCGTTGATATCTTCCCCGCCGATTTCACTGGCAAATTCATATATAGGATAAAAAGTAGTGATGACATTCACTTTTCCCTCGACGATACTTCCGCTGCTCTTAGAACCGCATGCGGCAAGCATCATTAGCAGCAGTATGGTAACAACAAGCAAAAGCCCTTTGTGCAAGCTTTTATATAACATTTCTCTATCGACCCCTTAAATCGTAAAATTTACTATGAGAATTATAATAGTAATCGTTACGATAAGTCAACTCTGATCTTCCAGCCAGCCTCCCGATAATTAGACTGAAGCCGCTTATCCTTAAGACCAGCACCTAATAACGTATATTCTCTATTTACACTAAAACAATCCCCGCTGCATTAAGGCACACGGGGATCGTTCAGATCATTCAACTATGCAGCTTGTCTTATTTCACAATAGCTCCGTTAGGCATGCTGTCCGGCACGGTGGCGATCGTCAACTGGTCGCCCTTGGAGGCTGCCAGGATCATACCCTGCGACAGCTCGCCGCGCAGCTTCACCGGCTTCAGGTTCACGATACAGATCACCTTGCGTCCCACCAGCTCTTCCGGTGTGTAGAACTTGGCAATGCCGGATACGACCTGGCGCTGCTCGTATCCAAGATCGAGCTGCAGCTTCAGCAGCTTGTCCGCCTTCTTCACCGGCTCGCAGGCGATGACCTGGGCTACGCGCAGCTCTGCTTTGGCGAAATCGTCGATGCCGATTTCTTCCTTATGCTCCTCTTCCTCCGGATCGGCAGTTGCCGCATCCGGCGTCACTGCAGCCCCTGCTGGCGCAGCTTCAGCAGCTGCTTCTGCAGGCTTGCCGGCTCCCATCGCTTCGGCGATGTACGCCACCTCCTGCGCCACGTCCAGGCGCGGGAAGATCGGGTCGCCCTTGGCCAGCTTGGTTCCCGCTGGAATCAGGCCGAATGATTTGCCGCTCTCCCAGGTGGTCAGCTCGCCCGGCTGAATGCCCAGCTGCTCCCATATCTTCGCGGGAGCACCGGTCAGGAACGGCTGCAGCAGGATGGACGCCGTGCGCAGTCCTTCGACCAGATGTCTCATCACCGAAGCCAGCTCACCGGTTCTGCTCTCATCCTTAGCCAGTACCCATGGCTGGGTCTCATCGATATATTTATTCGTACGGCTGATCAGGGCGCCAATCGCGGTCAGGGCTACGGAGAATTCCATTTTCTCCATCGCTTCTTCTACTTTGACATAGGTGCTCTGCACTACCCCTTCCAGTTCCCCGTCAAATGCCGTAACCTGGCTTGCATAAGCAGGAAGCTCACCGGCGAAATATTTCTCCACCATCGCCCCGGTCCGGTTCAGCAGATTGCCCAGGTCGTTGGCCAGATCATAGTTGATGCGGTCCACGAAGCTCTCCGGTGTGAAGGTTCCATCCGAACCGAACGGAACTTCGCGCAGCAGATAATAACGCAGGGCATCCAGACCATAGCGGTCGATTAAAGTAACCGGATCAACGACATTGCCTTTGGATTTGGACATTTTGCCGTCCTTCATCAGCAGCCAGCCATGCGCGAACACCTTCTTCGGCAGCGGTTCACCGAGCGCCATCAGAATGATCGGCCAGTAGATCGTGTGGAAACGGACAATCTCCTTACCGACAATGTGCACATCCGCAGGCCAGAACTTATCATACAGGCTGCGGTCTTCCGAGCCATAACCGAGAGCCGTAATGTAGTTGGTAAGTGCATCAATCCATACGTACACTACATGCTTCTCATCGCCCTTTACCTTAACGCCCCAGTCAAAGGTCGTACGGGATACGGCCAGATCCTCAAGGCCCGGCTTGATAAAGTTGTTAATCATCTCATTCTTGCGCGATTCCGGCAGAATGAATTCCGGATTCTCTTCGTAGAACTGCAGCAGGCGGTCGGCATACTTGCTCATGCGGAAGAAGTAGCTTTCTTCCTTGACCAGTTCAACCGGATGTCCGCTATCCGGACTTTTGCCGCCGGTAATATTGCCGTCAGCATCCCGTTCAATGTCCACCAGCTGTGTCTCGGTGTAGAAGGTCTCATCCGAAATACAGTACCAGCCTTCGTATTCCCCTTTGTAGATATCGCCCTGCTTCAGCAGGCGGTCAAAAATATCCGCCACCACTTTCTTGTGACGCTCCTCAGTAGTACGGATGAAATCATCATTGGAGATATCCAGCTTGCGCCACAGATCCTTAATACCTACGACAATTCCGTCAACGAACTCCTGAGGGGTCTTACCGGCCTTGCCAGCCTTCTCTTCGATCTTCTGCCCATGCTCATCCGTTCCAGTCAGATAACGGACCTCATAGCCGCGCAGACGCTTGTAGCGGGCCATCGCATCACCGGCCACCGTTGAATACGCATGTCCGATATGCAGCTTATCACTCGGATAATAGATCGGTGTAGTTAAATAAAAGGTTTTGTTCTCACTCATTTACGTTGTCATCCCTTCGTTATACCTTCTCATTTTGACACAAAATAGCCCCATAAGTGATGCTTTAATTTCGACGCTTACTCAAGTACTTTGCGGGGGCCCCAAAACTTATAAATTCTTAAATAACAAAAAACTCCCGCCCCTATATGGGGCGAGAGTAAACTCACGCGATACCACCCAAAGTTCCCCGGCTCCTCACAGAGCACAGGCTTCGCCAGTCCCTTACGGAACTGTCCATTAACGCTGGAACACGCCGTTATCTTACGCAAGCCGTAACTACCGGCTCCCGCTCGAACACAGTTCCTCCCGGACCATATTCAATCTGGCATCCCATACCGGCTTCCAGCAGCCCCGGCTCTCTGTAATGGTTGTCCACATTTACTCATCCGTTCCTCGGAATATTGCTTATTATTCAAAATATACCCATCACAGCGGCTCATGTCAAGTCGTATGAACAGGCTTATCTCCTGGTGATTGCTCTTTGCGCGGCGGCACCGGGTCCAGCCCTCCCGGATGAAAGGGATGGCAGCGGGCGATCCGCCTTGCAGCCAGCCATGAACCCTTCAGCGGTCCATGGACCTCAATAGCTTCAAGCGCATAGGCTGAACAAGTCGGATAGAACCGGCAGGTTGCCGGCTTAAGCGGCGATATGAACCTGCGGTAGACCCGGATTGGAGCCTGGACCGTTCTTCTTAAGGTAGCCATATTCAGCGGCCTTCTTTGCCGTGAGCAGCTACGGCGGACTCTTCTTCGCGGCCCTGTTCACAGTCTTTGCAGTAACCGAACACCTCAAATTTATGCTTGACCACCCGGAATTGATCCGGTGTATCCGTTAAATTCATCGGACAGAAATGAATCGGGTAAGTCTTCATACACTGAAGACAAATCATATGATGATGATGGTGGTCCTGACTGCAGCTTGCTTTGAATTTGACGCCGTCTTCAAAGACAATCTGCTCCAGCACACCAAGCTCCTCCATGACACGCAGGTTGCGGTAGACCGTATCGAAGCTGAGTCCGCTGTATTTGCGGCCCATATGCTCATATACATCCTTCGCAGACAAATACCCCGTATTCTCGCCGAATAACCTGGCAAGCGTTTTGCGCTGATCGGTGATTCGCAGTCCCTGCCCCGACATGGCTTCCAGTATTTGTTCTGTCGACAGCATTCGCTCATCTCCCATAACATAGGTCGTTTGTATTGCACTCTCTTTATAATGCCCCAAAAGTACTGCCCCGTCAATGAAGTGTGCCTGTCCTGCAGCCTTCTCCACATTCCTGCGGGTGCATAGCGCAAAATAACGCCGCAAAGCAGAAGCTTATATTCCATGATTTCACACTAAAAAAAACGGCAGCCGTCCCCTCAGGAACGCTGCCGTTTGCATTTGCATTGAAGTTATATTTATTTTTTGGCCGGAAGCGGAGTAAACACAAAGTTTACAGGCAGATTGCTGCCGGATGCTACGGAGAAGGTAATATCGACCGGACCTTCATATTCGCCGGTACGGAAGACTACTGCATTCATGTCCGAGCTGGACAAGCTTCCCTTGTTCGGCAGATTCACAATCGTTCCGTTCACCATTAACGAACCCAGATAATTACCTCCACGCGGGTTGAAGGTGATCAGTGTGTTCGCTGCCACACGGTCCAGAACGATTTTGTACAGTACACCGAAGTTGCCGGAATTAGAAGCCTCTGTTCCAGTCATCGGATCAATACCAATCAGATTGAGGTCATTTTTATTATCCCCCAGGATCAGCTTGGATTGCGTTGTGCCTACAACATCAGTCACGTTGATGATGCGTGTTGAATCCGGATACGTTCCCCGGTTATGCACACCGTCGCGGTCAAGAATTGGCAGTGTCGGCAGCACAGCTACCGGATCTTTAGTCTGCTCAACCATTACCACATTATATAGAATAGGATAATCGCTAATCAGATCGGCGCTGAGTGAGAGCACCTCTTTCGGTTTCATGGCAATCTTGTTCAGATCTGTCAGGATTGGCACACTTTGTCCCGGCTGCAGGACGATTTGGGATGCACTTGAACCTGTAATCATGGAATTGTAGTATTTCTGAATCGAAATTCTGCCTGTATATTCCGGAGAAGTTACCGGACCGGCAATACCTGAGTATTCGGTCGAAATCGTCGCCGGATATATGCCGTTGTTCGTGGCGATCACATACAGCTTCTGTCGTGTAGTCATATTGTTCATATGATGTACCAGGAAACGTGTCTTCCCTACGGAAGTCTCGCGGTACAGCACACCCTCTGTATTAACCGTTTCAGGGCTGTTACTGCGGATCAGCGTATAACTGTCAGATGAAAGATTGTACGGCAGGTTAGGAAGTCCCGGGATCAATCCGCCGTCAAACGTCAGAACATCCCCTGGAATAGTGAACAGCTTCGCTACTTCATCCTGGGTATACAGTTGTTCGCTTGTAATGTTAATGGTCTTCTCAAAAGTGCTGCTAAGACCATGCTTATCAGTTACTGTCAGCTGGATGGACGTAGGACCGGGGTTGAAATAGGCCAGGCCACGGTTGCTCCAGGTGGTCGTTAATTCTTCATACTCAGGGTCATAGCTGGTATCTGTCAGAATTACCGGCTCACCCATTTTGTATTCATCTTTATCAGTCGTGAACTGGGCCACAGGAGGCTGATTTGGCTGCAGCACCTGGATCGTTACAGAGTAAGGATCACTCCACAAATTATTCGCATCACGCACAGAATAAGTTACGGTATAGAATCCCGGCTGATCGTACATATCCAGTTTGTTGCCGCCCCATTGTTCTTCAGCCATCGGCGTACCATTCGGTGAAGAATACGAAGTAACATAATTCACAGTCGTTTGACCTGCATAAATCTCAGTCGGTTGGACTGTAAAGGATGCTGTCGGCTTCGTGTTCAGCGTAAGAATGACACGCTTCTGCACATTGTCCACCGTATAAGGAATATTCAGCGCATAGGTAATGGAGGTTAAAGGAACCATGAAGGTGCCTTTGAACTGGTAGGCCGGGCCTTTCATAGTATTCTTGGCGCCATTTACCGTATAGATCTTACTGTCGGTCTTGAAGCGCATAATACTGGTGCCTTTAGTAACGATAACTTCCTTGGTTTTGTAGTCGTAGGTATAGCTTACTCCGACCATTTCCACCATTGCACGGATCGATACATACGAGACCCCGTTCTTGACAGCCATCGGCTGGTTGGCAGTATACGGTGTACCGTTTCTGTACATTTTGTTACTGTTCATCATCAGGATGAGCTGGCCGCCGCCAGTGGCGGAAGTGGTCAGACCTGCAGTTGTCGGCTGCAACACTTGAGTACTGCCAGGAAGCGGAGTTGCCGTTGGAACAGCCGCATCTGTTGGTACAACACCATCAACAGGAGCCTGGGTTACTGCCGGAAGTGGTGTTGGTGTTGCTGCCGGCACTACCGGAACTGCTGTCGCTGCAGGAACTGCTGTTGCTGCCGGGATCGGTGTTGGTGTTGGCGTAACTGTACCTGCAGGCGCCTCAGTAACTAATGGAGGCAATGGATCTGTAGCCGAGGGCTCCTCCTGTGTTACAACCGTCTGCGTGGTATTCACCGCTGCGGCAACATTGCCTGTGATACTTTGTGTGCTGGCAGGAATTGCAAAGGCCGGAACCGCTGCTGCGGTTTGTGAAACGGCCAATACTGCCACTAAGATCATTTTTTTCAAATTCATTGTACGACTCCTTCTGCTCCCAATTGTAGTGTATAAGGCGTTATCTTTCTTTCTTCACCTTATATTCCCCGCAAAAACGCAACCGCCCTCTACAGGACGGCAGAATTATTTGCCACGTTCATTTTACAAAACATAGTATTAGACGCAGGCAACTCCGAAAAGTTTCATTCAGTGTAAAGAAAAATCAAAGATTATCCATTTATTTCTATTAGAAATCCATTTTCACAAAAAAAGATCATCCCCATCCCGGGACAATCTTGGTGTACGCCGCCAGAACAAGCAGCATTGAATTCAGTTATTGTACCAGACAGGATATAATCTCCGGCTTCCCTTTACCCTTACCCTTAGCGGGCTTCGGCAGCCTTGTGTTTATCGCGGTATTCCTTAGGGGACATCCCCGTCTGTTTCTGGAATACCTTGGTGAAATAACGCCGCTCCTGATAACCCACTCCCGAGCTGATCGCAGTAATGCTTTTGTCGCTGCTGGCCAGCATGAATTTGGCGGCTTCAATCCTCTGCAACGTTACATACTCCACGAAGGTCATCGCGAAGCGGTTCTTGAAGAGCAGGCAGAAATAGCTGCTGCTGATGCCGATCCGGTTCGCCACCTCTTCAATGCCAAGGTCATAGCTCAGCCGCTCAGTAATATAATTCGCCGCCTGGCTCATCAATTGATCCGGTGTTTTTTTGGCGGAATCCTCGGGTACAGGCATCTCCTGAAACAAGGGAATACTGTTATACAGTTTATCCTTGTACTGTTTGCTGCGGATCCGAGCTCCGATCTCCCGCACCTTGTTGCCAAGCTCCTCATAATGTATCGGCTTGCAGATATATTCCTTCACACCAAGGCGGATGGCCTCGCGCGCATAATCAAACTCCTGATAGCCGCTTAGCAACAGCACCTCACTCTCCAGCCCCATCTCACGCAGCTTGCCGATGAATGTAAGTCCGTCCATGACCGGCATACGGATGTCACACAGCACCAGATCGGGCGTCTCCTCTTCAGCGATACGCAGAGCTTCCATTCCGCTGCGGGCCATCCCCGTAACCTCCATCCCCATGTCATGCCAAGGCAGCACTTTGTTGAGATTGTTCAGGATAGGCGCCTCATCGTCAACCAATAATACCTTTAGCATAATGATCTTCCCCCTGCCCGTATTTAGGTATGACGCACTGGATAATTGTTCCTTCGCCAGGACTCGCACAGATGAAAATCCCATATCTGCCTCCGTATTCTATACGGATTCGGTCAGCTACACTGCGAACGCCAAGCCCCCTCCGTTCCAGATGAATTCCGTGTTGCGCTTTGCCTTCAGGCTTCTGCTCCGCCGGATCATTAACCATATACTGAAACATGGACAGCTGGGACGGAGTCATGCCGATCCCGTTATCCTGAATCCGCAGAATCAGATTCCCCCGTTCTTCCCAGACCTTAACGCTTACCAGACCTTTGTAGCTGATCCCTTCAAAGCCATGCTGAATGCTGTTCTCAACCAGCGGCTGCAGCGTAAGCTTCAGAATCCCGCAGCCCAGCAGCTCCTCCGGAACCTCAAGCTCGTAATCGAACAAGTCCTCGAACCGGAATTTCTGAATATCCAGATAGTTGCGCAGATGCTTAACCTCTTCTTCCAGCGTTATTTCATCCCTGTCCTGGATACTGATCCGCAGAATACTGGCCAGCCTGTAGACCATCTCACTGACCTTGCGCCCTTCATTCTGCACAGCCAGCACATTGATGGATTCCAGCGTATTGAACAGAAAATGCGGTTTGATCTGCGCCTGCAGCACGCGCATTTCCGCCTGATTTTTGCGCCGCTGCTCTTCATTGATCCTGTTGAATAATGAATTGATTTTGTCCATGAGGTCATTGAAGCCTCTGGCGAGCAGCGTCATTTCGTCACTGCCCTTCTCCTCGACCCGGGTTGTCAGGTCTCCATCCTCCACCCGGCGCATGAAGCGGACGATCACAGCAATCCCCCCTGTAATCCGGTTCATGAAGAACAGATTGAAGATCACTGCACCGAGCAGGCACAGAAACATAACCACCACAAACCAGCGGGCAAACACAGTTACTTCACGGGACAGCGAGCCCCAGGAGGTCACAGAAACCAGGCTCCAGGGATAGCCCTTCAGGTGGTAGACTGACAGAATGCTCTTTTCGCCGTCAAACTGTGTTCTGTAGCTCTGGAAGCCCGGCTTAAAGGTAATATCCTTCGTAGTAAAGTCACGGAAATCCTGTCCGTCCAGCTGCCTGTCCGGGTCAAGCAGGATCATCCCGTCATCGTTGACCAGCATAAAGGATACCTTCTGGCTGCTGTCCCCGATCTTGAGGTTGCGGAATATGGATTCGAACTCCCAGTTCTTGATCTGGACTACCAGGATGCCGATGTTCTGAAAAAAGCTGAGCTCCTTAACCAGCCGGATCTGCGTAAACACAGCCTCCGTCCCCGTCAGTTCGGGATACTCATGCGGTGCCAGCCATTTCGGAACCCCGTTAAGCTTCATAACCTCCTGGTAGAGATCGCTCCCTTTGAACTTGTCGTAGGGGAGAGTGCGGAAATTTTCTTTGTTAAAGACCGATACGATCTCCGAGCTGCCTTTTCCATTAAAATTATAGAGAAAGGCATAGCTGATCGACGGATGATTATAGAGCAGACTACGGAAATTGCGCTGGCTGGCGTTCAGGCTGAGCTGCTCGGCATCGGTCAAATCCTGTTTGGAGGGATCATCCGCGCTGAGTGCCATATGAAAGACCGAGGTGGCAATTCCGTTGTCTGTCACATTGTCCATATCCTTAAACACATTCGAAATGCTGTAACTGATCGCCTTAAGTGAATATTCGGACTGCTGGCTGTACTTCTTCTCTATCGAATTATAAGTAACGAAGAACATAATCATGCCAAGAATGAATAAGGGAATGATAATCAGGCCCAGAAATGCCGTAAATAATTTGTAGCGCAAATTCATCGGCCCATGCTCCTGACATGAATAGGGTTATCCTTTTACACTGCCTGCCGTTACGCCTTCAATAATCTTCTCCTGCAAAATAGCATAAATGACGATGACCGGAACCACGCTATAGACAATACCCGCCGACATTTGCGCGTAGTTCATCTGATATTGATCACGGAATTGAACCATGCCCACCGGAAGCGTGCGCAGCTCGTCATTAGAGAGGAAATAGTTAGCCAGCAGGAACTCGTTCCAATTTCCCAGGAAATTAACAATGAAGACTGTAACCATGGCCGGAACTGTCAAAGGTACAATAATTCTAGCAAAGATACCCGGAGCCTTCAAGCCATCCATGACCGCCGCCTCTTCAATTTCACTGGGAAGTGAGCGCATGAATGCTGCCAGGATAATAATCGTGAATGGAATTGCATTGGCGATATAGGGAATTATCAGTGCCCAGTGTGTATTGAGAATATGAAGCTTGCGGACAATCGTGTAAATAGGCAGCATCAGTGCATTGTTCGGAATCAGCATGCCGATCAGGACCAGCGAGAACAGAATCTTGTTCCATTTTCCCTGGCGCATCCGCGTAACCGCGAAGGCAAACATAGAAGCCAACAGAATGGATACCACCGATGACAGGATCGAAATATATAAGCTGTTAAAAAAGTATGTGCTGATCTTGGCGTTCACCCATGCTTCAACGTAGTTCGAGAATTCGAATGTCTTCGGAATCCCGAACGGATTCAGGGCGATCGCATTGTTATCCTTCTTCACCGAGGAGAACAGGACAAAGAGAAACGGAAAGAGTACAACGATCAGGTATCCCAGCAGGGCAACGTGAGGTAAGCTTTTCTTGAGGCGCGGCATCAGTATTCAATCCTTTCATTACGACGGGCAAACAGCAGCTGATAGAGAGCTGTAACCACGAGCGTGAACATAAAGATCAGAATTGCAATGGTATTGCCGTACCCATATTTGAAATTGGTGATCGCATATTTAATCATATAGGTGGCCATAACCTCAGTTGAACCTGCCGGGCCGCCTTTGGTCATAACAATGACGATATCTGCGGCCTTCATCGCTCCGGCAATAGAGAGCATGATTACTACCGAGATAATGGGTACAATCAGCGGCAAAGTGATGCGTGTAGCGCGCTGGAAGCCCGTAGCGCCGTCGATGGCCGCAGCCTCATCCAGTTCACCGGGGATGGAGAGAATGGCCGCCAGCACCATTACAATGTAGAATCCGGTCCATTGCCAGGCATTCGTTATAAGAATTGACAGCATGGCGAACCGCTCATCTGATAGCCAGTAGACAGGCTCAATGCCGACAAGGCCGAGCACTTTGTTGAACAAGCCGATATTCGGCTCATAAATGAAGCCCCACAGAATACCGATAACTGCAGTAGACATAATGGATGGCATGAATACTGCTGTCTTGTAAAGGCCCTTCAGCTTCTTCACATTAGCGATTAATAAGGAGAAGAAGACAATCAGCGGCACCTGAATGCATACGGAAAACAGAATGAACCAGCCGTTATTTTTAACAGAAACCCAGAAGCGTTCATCCCCCAGGGCTTTTTTGAAGTTGTCCAGTCCGGCGTATTTCACTGTATCGGATACACCGTTCCAGCTGGTGAAGCTATAGTAGAGTGAACTGAAAATGGGGTAAATGAAGAACATAATGAACAGAACCAGTGCCGGTATAACGAACAGAATGAACACCAGAGGATTTCTTAGTGCCTTATTCATGACTACCTCCAAATTGCTTAGACATCTCTCACTTTAAAAATGCACCCTGGAGCAAGCACCAGGGTACATTCAATTTACCGCCTCTTATTCTACTGCTGCGTTGGCTTCTTCCTGAATTTTCTGAAGCGCATCGCCCATCTTCTCAGGAGTGGTCTGTCCGCCAATCAGGCTTTGAATCTGGATATTACTGATCTCGGTAGTCACATCTGCCTGCACCAGAGAGTCAAATGCCGGGAAGGAGGACTGGGAGCTGTTGAGTACTGCTACAATCTCACTCATCAGATCATCGGTGATATTCTCAGTCAGTACCGCCTGATCAATCTTCATAGCCGGCAGCACGCCATCTTCCACCAGACCGCGCAGCTGCATTTCTTCATTGAACATATTCTTAATGAATGATTTCACTGCAGCGAGTTGACGTTCATCTTCACCTGCAGATGCCGAGAAGCCATAGCCGTTGTTCACATCACGCATGAGTGCCGTCTGATCACCCACTCCGCCGTCTACCGCCGGAATGTTGAAGAAACCGACTTTACCGATCAGACCTTCACCGGATTGTCCGGCTTTGAATACAGAGGACTTCCATGTGCCGTCATACATCAGGATCGCTTCACCACTGGTGAACTGGGTTGTATATTCAGCATACTCGAAGCCGAGCTCGCCTTTCTTGAAGTAGCCTTTGTCTACCCATTCCTTGTATTTCGCAAAGCCTTTGACTACATTAGGATCATTCCACTTAGCTTCGCCAGTAGCGAACTTCGCTGTAACATCCGGTCCGGCATAACGTGACCAGAGATGGTTGGCGAGCATGAGTGGTACCCAGCCAGCCTTGGAAGCACCGGCAAGCGGCACTTTGCCGTCTGCTTTGATATCAGCCAGCTGCTGTTCCAGCTCAGCGAAGGTGGCCGGAGCCTTCCAGCCCTTGCTGTCATAGTATTCTTTATTGTAGAAGAACCCTTCACCTGAGCCGCCGATTGGCAGGCCGTAGATTTTTCCTTCGTAAGTAAATGGATCCAGATTGGAGAATTTGTCTTTAATGCCTAGTTCATCTAGGATCGGGGTCAGATCGAGCAGCTTACCTTCTTTGGCATAGATCTTGGAATCCGGACTGCCGAACAGGTCGAAGATCTCCGGCGGATTACCGGCCGCCATTTCCCCGCGCAGCTTCTCTTTACGGTTTACATCCGAATCTACTCCATCCAGCTTGAAGGTTAGTCCCGGTACTTCTTCCTGTACCTTGCCGACTACATCCTCCAGGATCGCCAGACGTTTCTGTTTATCTGCACCTACCTGAGTATGACGGACCGTCATTTCAAAAGGTTCAGCACTAACCGGTTCTTCGGTTGCGGCAGCATTGGTTGCAGCGGCCTCATTCGTTGCAGCCGGTTCTTCCGTTGCAGCAGCATTGTTATTGTTGCCTCCACAACCTGTCAGCAGCGCTGAGGTAACGAACATCAGGGACAACAGCATAGTTAAGCTTTTTCTCATTACGGGTGACCCTCCCTATTTAATTGTTTCCCTTACAACTCTTATTATAGAAAACCCTGATTGTAATCGTAAGGTTAAGATTCATCTACAATAGGGATAAAATACTCTAATGTAAGCGAATTCAGTTGTATTTAGTGACATAAATGAGTTATATTTCATTACACGACAACTTGAAAAGAGGTATTTTTCTATTTTCTTGCGTCAGATTACTTATACATACAATTTGCATTTTCATCAATTTCACACTTTACTATGTATGTTGAACTCATTTCACCGTACATCAAAAAAGCGAAACTCCTCAGATTGGAAGCTCCGCTTACGTTATATATTGTGTATGAATTTATACCAGAGCAGACTGTTTACGGCCCTCTTCAATCAGCCGGTATGCACGCTGCACTTCTTCTTCGTCCGGTGACTCCACCCCTTCAAGCTCGTAGGGACGGCCAAGCTCTTTCCATTTATAAATCCCCATTACATGATAAGGCAGGATTTCGAACTTCTCTACTCCATTAAGGGTGCCAATGAACCGGCCGAGATTCTGCAGATCCTCTTCCTTATTATGAATGCCGGGAACGTATACGTGGCGAATCCACATTTTACGGTTATTATCTGACAACCAGCGGGCAAGCTTTAAGGTACGGTCGTTGGATTTGCCAGTCAGCTTAATATGAGCTTCATCATCGATATGCTTCAGATCCAGCAGTACAAGATCGGTAACATCCAGCAAGTCGCTGATTTTCGAACCATCATTATAGCCGTTAGTATCAAGCGTAGTATGCAAATTCCAGCGTTTCTTCACTTCGGTGAACAGCTGTTTGACGAAATGCGCCTGCAGCGTGGGTTCCCCGCCGGATACGGTAAGACCGCCGCCGGATGTTTTATAATAATTCAGGTAAGGTTCAATTTCCGCCAGCACTTCTTCAACGGTCATTTCCTTGCCTTCATTCAATCCCCAGGTATCCGGGTTGTGGCAATACTGACACTTAAGTAGGCAGCCCTGCATAAAAAGCACGAAGCGGATACCCGGGCCATCCACCGTTCCAAAAGTTTCTAAGGAGTGGATATGTCCTTTAAGCATGAGATGTCATCCTTTCAAAAAGCTTAAAATTTTAATTACTTTTAAACAAGAGTGTACCGCCCTCTTGCAAGGGCGGCAGCTCTTTGATTTATTTTAATTCTTGATCTGTAAGAACAAATCTTACATGGAATCGTGGAACGTACGGTTGATAACATCCAACTGTTGTTCGCGGGTCAGCTTGATGAAGTTAACTGCATAGCCGGATACGCGAATGGTCAATTGTGGGTAGTTCTCAGGGTGATCCATTGCATCAATCAGCTGCTCACGGTTAAATACGTTAACATTCAAGTGCTGAGCGTTGTTGTGGAAGTATCCGTCCATCATGAATACCAGGTTGGACTTACGGGATTCTTCGTCTTTACCCAGAGCCTTAGGAACGATTGAGAATGTGTTGGAGATACCATCCTGTGCATCGGAGTAAGGCAGTTTAGCAACAGAGTTCAGGGAAGCAAGTGCACCCTTCTTGTCGCGTCCGTGCATTGGGTTAGCACCAGGTGCGAACGGTTCGCCTTTTTTACGTCCATCAGGAGTAGTACCAGTCTTCTTACCATAAACAACGTTCGAAGTGATAGTCAATACCGATTGAGTCGGTACAGCATCACGGTAAGTTTTGTTTTTACGGATCATGCTCATGAAGGTTTCAACCAGTTCAACCGCGATGTTGTCAACAGCGTCGTCGTTGTTACCGTAGCAAGGGAATTCACCTTCAGTTTCGAAGTCGATAGCAATACCTTCTTCGTTGCGGATCGGTTTAACCTTAGCGTATTTAATTGCGCTCAGGGAGTCGGCAGCAACGGACAGACCGGCAATACCGCAAGCCATAGTACGCAGAATGTCGCGGTCATGCAGTGCCATTTCGATACGTTCGTAAGAATATTTGTCATGCATGTAGTGAATGATGTTCAGCGTGTTGACATAAGTCTTAGCCAGCCATTCCATCATTGGTTTGAAGCGTTTCATTACTTCGTCGTAATCAAGGTATTCGGAAGTGATCGCCGGATATTCAGGACCTACCTGAGCGCCGGATTTTTCATCCTTACCGCCGTTGATTGCATACAACAGGGCTTTTGCCAGGTTGGCACGGGCACCGAAGAACTGCATTTGTTTTCCGATACGCATTGGGGATACGCAGCAGGCAATTGCGTAATCTTCACCCCAGTATGGACGCATTACATCATCGTTCTCATATTGGATCGCACTGGTTTCGATGGAAACCTTAGCACAATATTTTTTGAAGCCTTCAGGCAGCTTTTCGGACCACAGTACGGTCAGGTTCGGCTCTGGTGCAGGACCCAGGTTGTACAGGGTATGCAGGAAACGGAAGCTGTTCTTAGTTACGCGTGTTGTTCCGTCTTCAGCCATACCACCGATGGATTCAGTTACCCAAGTAGGGTCGCCGGAGAACAGATCATTATAGTCAGGCGTACGCAGGAATTTCACGATACGCAGTTTCATTACGAAATGGTCAACGATTTCTTGTGCTTGCTCTTCAGTAAGAGTACCTTCTTCGAAATCACGTTGTACATAGATATCAAGGAAAGAGGATACGCGTCCGAGGGACATTGCCGCACCGTTTTGCTCTTTAACTGCAGCCAGATAACCGAAGTATACCCATTGAGTAGCTTCTTTGAAGTTATTAGCTGGTTTGGAGATATCAAGACCATGAGCAGCAGCCATTTGTTTCAGTTCGCCCAGAGCACGCATTTGCTCGGACAGCTCTTCACGCAGACGAATCACTTCTTCTGTCATGGAATCTACTTCAAGTTCAGTCAATTGTTGTTTCTTGTCTTTAATCAGGAAATCAATACCATACAGGGCAATACGGCGATAGTCGCCGATGATACGTCCGCGGCCATAAGCATCAGGAAGACCTGTAATTACGCCGGATTTACGCACAGCTCTCATGTCTGGTGTATATGCATCAAATACGCCTTGGTTATGCGTTTTGCGGATGTTCGTGAACATGTCAACGATATTTTGCGGAAGCTCGAAGCCATAAGCTTTAGTAGCGTCGATCATCATTTTGATACCGCCGAACGGTTGAATGGAACGTCTGAAAGGAGCATCAGTCTGAACGCCGACAATTTGTTCCTTGTCCTTGTCGATGTAGCCTGGATTGTGGGAAGTGATCGTGGAGACAGTATCGAGGGATACATCCCATACGCCGCCTCTTTCTCTTTCTTCCTTGCTAAGCTGGGAGATAATCTTCCACAGTTCAGTGGTGTTGCTGGTAGGACCTACCAGGAATTCTTCATTTCCTTCATAAGGCTTGATGTTCTTGGCAATAAAGTTATTAACGTCAACTTTCTTAGCCCATGTACCCTTAGTAAAACTTCTCCAACCCGACTTAACCTCTTGTACTTCTCTTTCAATCACCGACATGCTAAATCCCTCCATTTATATTTAGTATATTTGTAGAGATCGCGGGCTTGAAGGTTAATCCCGTGTCTCGTGATCCCATAGCTATTGGTTGTTATAAAATTCACAATCGCGGCTTCATAACTGGGATCGTTGTTTATATAAACATTTTAGTTTATTTTCTGAAAAAGGACTGTGACAAATATCACTCTTTCGGTGATATTTGTCACTTCCATCCAGTTCCATATTAACCTTTAACCTTATTCTTTGCCAGACAATCTTAGATTAGTTGTCGAATCTTCCGTAAAATGCGTTGCGGTATACATCAGCAAGTTCAGATACCAGCGGCATTTTTGGATTGGCAGTTGTACATTGGTCTTCAAATGCACGGTCAGCCAGGTAATCTACACGGGATTCGAAGTCCTTAGGATCAAAGCCAAGAGCCGAGAAGGATTCTTCGATACCGAGTTTTTTGTTCATGTCGCGGATTGCATTGATCAGGCTGGTTACGCCTTCTTCGGTAGTGCGTGCTGGCAATCCCAGGATACGGGCAATTTCAGCATACCGTTCGTCAGCTACAAAGTGCGAATATTTAGGGAACGAAGCGAACTTCGTAGGTTTCTTGGCATTGTAACGGATAACATGCGGCATCAGGATGGCATTGGTACGGCCATGTGCTGTGTGATACTGTCCGCCCCATTTGTGCGCCAAGCTGTGGTTGATACCCAGGAATGCATTAGCGAAAGCCATACCTGCCAGAGTCGAAGCGTTGTGCATTTTTTCGCGGGCAAGCTTGTCGCCTTGCAGTGCGGATTTCTCCAGCCACTGGAATACCAGTTGAATGGCTTTGATTGCCAGACCATCGGAATAGTCACTAGCCATTACAGATACATAAGCTTCAATTGCATGTGTCAATACATCCATACCTGTATCGGCAACAGCAGTTTTCGGCAAGCTGTATACAAACTCCGGATCAATAATAGCTACGTCTGGAGTCAGCTCATAATCAGCAAGCGGATACTTAGTATTATTGCCAGTTGTCTTGTCTGTGATAACTGCGAACGAAGTTACTTCAGAACCTGTACCGGAAGTTGTTGGAATCGCAACGAATTTCGCTTTGTTGCCGAGCTTAGGGAATTTGTATACCCGTTTGCGGATATCCATGAACTTCTGTTTCAGGCCGTTGAAGTCTGCATCCGGGTGTTCGTAGAACAACCACATTCCTTTTGCAGCATCCATTGGGGAACCGCCGCCGAGTGCGATGATGCAGTCCGGCTGGAATCTGTTCATCATTGCAGCGCCTTTTTCTACAGTAGTTGTCGATGGATCCGGTTCAACTTCCGAGAACACTTCGATCGCTACCGGAGTCTGGCGTTGACGCAGGTAATGCTCAACTCTTTCCACATAGCCCAGTTTAACCATCATAGGGTCAGTAATAATAGCTACGCGAGTGATATCAGGCATTTTGGCCAGGTACTGTGTGGATCCCTTTTCGAAGTAAATCTTGTCAGGTACTTTAAACCATTGCATATTCACGGTACGACGGTTCACCCTTTTCACGTTGATCAGATTGATTGCAGTCACGTTTTGCGATACAGAGTTGCGTCCATAAGATCCGCAGCCCAGTGTCAATGAAGGGATATTAGTATTGTAAATATCGCCGATTGCGCCGTGTGTGGATGGCGAGTTGACGAGAATACGTCCGGTTTGCAGACGGTTGGAGAACTTCATGATTACTTCTTCGTTGTTCGAGTGGATAGCCGAGCTGTGGCCCATGCCGCCAAATTCAACGATTTCAGCTGCGCGTTCGATACCCTGATCTGCGTTCTTCACTTTGTAGCAAGCCAGAACCGGGCTCAGCTTCTCAGCGGACAACGGATATTTGGTACCTACGCCTTCAAGTTCAGCTACCAGGATCTTCGTGCCGGCAGGAACCTGAATTCCGCACATTTCAGCGATCTTCACAGCGGATTGGCCGACGATAGCCGGGTTAACCGCACATTTTTCTACATTCATTGCGCCGCTTGTCAGCTTGGCAGCTTCTTCTTTGTTTACAAAGTAGCAGCCGTTCGCAATCATTTTCTTCTTCACTTGGTCAAAAATCGCTTCTTCAATGATAACCGCTTGCTCGGAAGCACAGATCATACCATTATCAAATGTTTTGGAAAGGATAATGTCTGTCACTGCCTGATCAATGTCAGCACTCTTCTCAATGAAAGCAGGAACGTTACCAGGACCTACGCCGAGTGCCGGTTTGCCGCAGCTGTAAGCCGCTTTAACCATTGCCGATCCGCCGGTTGCCAGAATCAGTGCAACGTCAGGATTGTTCATCAGTGCGTTTGTTTTGTCCATGGTCGGAAGTTCGATCCATTGGATGAAGTTCTCAGGAGCGCCAGCCTTCACACCTGCATCATGTAGAATTTTGGCGGCTGCCGCACTACACTCTTGCGCTGAAGGGTGGAATCCGAATATAATAGGGTTACGTGTCTTAGCGGAAATCAAAGCTTTAAACATCGTGGTGGATGTTGGGTTGGTTACCGGTGTGATACCCATAATGATTCCGACAGGCTCAGCAATCTTCTGGAAGTTGTCATAAGCGTTATCCTCAATAACGCCTACTGTCTTGTCGTACTTAATTCCGTGCCAGATATATTCAGTTGAGAAGATGTTCTTCGTAATTTTGTCTTCATAGACACCGCGTCCTGTTTCTTCAACGGCCAGCTTAGCCAGGTACATATGTTTGTCGAGTCCGGCCAACGCCATTGCATGAACGATTGTGTTAGTTTGCTCTTGATCCAGTCCCATGAACGCTTCATGAGCTTTCTTTGCTTTATCCACCAAAGTCTGAATATATTCTTCAGCGGTGGTTTGTTTCACTTGGGCGGCGACTTCGTTTTTAACTGCCATCTCCCTCGTCCTCCTGTCAATTTTTAGGTTGTTTTTCTCTACACATTTATCTTATCATATCCTTTTCACCTTGTATAGTGAAATCTTTCACAAAGTATAAAGTTTTTTTTGATTTGTTTTCAAAGCGCTTTCATTCGATCATATTCTAGTCTATTTTCCATTTGTTGTGTGATAATTCATTTATATTTGTCCGATTTGCGAACGCCCGCCCTCTAGCCTCCCCTGCTTTTCTTGAATCCAGCTCTTCAGCCTTGTTTTTCCCCCAGAATAATGGTGCTATCTGATGTTCTTCCTAATCTTCGTCAACTCTACTCTCCTGCCGCATTCTCTTACATAGAAGTATAAATATAAATCAGAGCAAGCAAAAAGGCAGGAGACCGGGTCTCCTGCCTTAGCGTTATAAATCCTTTATCAAGCATCGTAACCACTCATTCAGCAAGTGACTATTCCACTTTGATAGTATCGAAGAATTTCTCTTGAACAGTTTTGGCGGCAGCGTCGAGCTGGGCTTTGGAATCTGTACCATCCTTAGAGAACAGCTCCTGGATTACATTGGACATGGTTGCATAGTAATCCTGAGTATTGTATTGCGCTTCAGGCTTACCATCCAGCAGCGCCATAATTTCAGGGCTGTATTGATAAACGATGTCGTACTTGTCATAGACAGCTTTGGTCTTCTTGCCGAAGTCGGAATCAGCAGCATAGTAATCAAGGAGCGGCGGGATGTAGTATTTGCCGTCCGTTTTGCGCTGGCTGATAATCGCATCAAGAGCTTCAAGGCCTTTGTCAGAGAAGTAATCGAAAGTAATATAGCGGAAGGCCATTTCCTGCTCGTCTTTGCTGGCGTTCGGATTGATAACCAGATAGTCACCGCCGAGTACGCCGGTATGCTTGCCGCCTTTTTCAGCAGCTGGCATCGGGTAAGTAAGTACATCTTCAGGCTTGAGTCCGCCCTGGTTGAGCGCCTGCTCGATAACACCGTCAGATCCGGCCATTACCATAGCAGTACGTCCCTGCTGGAACGCGCCGACAGCATCGCCCCAGCCAAGCGCCCAGTCCTGAGGAACTGCTTTGGCTTCCCATCTCAGCTTCTTATAGAAATCCAGCGCCTTCACACCGGCATCCGAATTGAATGTAGCCACAACCTTACCGCCTTCAATCTTCTGGATTTCACCGCCTGCTTCGAACAGGAAGTTGGTCCAATTCCAGCCTGCTTCGTTGCCTTTACCCATTGGAGCAATACCGGAGATCCCCTTCTTGGTATCCGCTACCCCTTTGGCGGTATTCAGCATATCATCCCAGGTCCAGTCCATTGGAGGGACGGCTACACCTTTTTCATCCAGCATCTTTTTATTAATCATTGTTGTAGTGACATAACCCTTTTGCGTTACGCCATACACTTTGCCGTCAATAATGAACTGATTCTGCAGGACAGGGTTAATCTGATCCTTGAATTCATAGTTGTTCCACAGATCCGTAACATCAGCGACCCAGCCCTTCTCGACCAGGAATTTCGCTTCAGTTGCATAGGTGTTGAAGAAGGTAGGAGCTTCATTCGCCGCCATCTTCACCCCGATTTCGCTTACATTGTACTGCCAGTCATCCTTGACAATCTCTACATTCGGATAGACCTCCTGGAACCGCTTGATCTTGTCATCCTCCTGTGCTCTTACCTCGGTAAGGTCAGGGGTAGGATAGTGAATTTTGATCGTTACTTTTCTCTGGGTGATATCATCTACCGGTGCCTCTGTCGGAGCAGCGGTCTCCTCTGCTGCATTAGTAGCTGCTGGTGCAGGCGTCGCCTCTCCTCCATTTGCCGCCGGTTTGTTCCCGTTATTATTGCCGCCGCAAGCGGACAATAACGATCCCGTCACCAGGAGACATGCTAATACGCTGGAAAATTTACGCATTGAAACTCCCCTTTTCAATTCATAATTAGCTTACAAATTCATCATAAAAGAGAAACCGTTTACAAACGAGGTGTATTTATATTCCTTTCATGTGCAGGTTTACGATCCGTATCTCCCTGCAGCATAATTCTGATCACCCTTTGACAGCCGACAGGGAAACGCCGCGCATAATGAACTTCTGGAAAACAAGGAAGACCAGAATAGGCGGCAAAGAAACAAGGAACAGAATGGCAAATTTGATGTTAGTGTTCAGTGCTTTTACATTAATAACGTATTTATAGATCGCTGTAGCGAGCGTGTACTTCTCCTCACTGTGCATGACAAGCGACGGCCAGAACCAGTCGTTCCAGGCTGTGGAGAAGATAAAGATCGCCAGTGTTGCAAAAATCGGAATGGACAGCGGAACAGCAATGGTGAAGAAGCTTCTCGGCTCAGAGGCCCCGTCAATCCGTGCGGCTTCAAGAATCTCCGGATGAATCCCGTCGAAGAAGTTCTTAAGCAGCAGGAAGAAGAAGGTATTCGCCCCAGCCGGCAGCCAGAAAGCCGCATACTGGTTCAGCAGCCCGAGTTCCTTCAGATTGACAAAGTTCGGGATCATATAGCTCGTGGCCGGAATAAACAGCGTCATCAGGAAGAAGAAGTAGAAGGCCTTGCGGTAAGGCACATTCATCCGCGAGATGCTGAAGGACGCCAGGCCCAGTACAACCAGGGTAGCTACCATGTTTCCGACAAAGATGTACAGCGTGTTCCGCAGGAACATCGGCAGATTGATATAATCCAGCGCATCCTTAAGGTTGCTGAAATGCCACTCCTGCGGGAAAAAATGCGGCGGGAATGAGTTAACCTCAACATTAGACTTAAGTCCGTTGAACATGGTCATCAAAATAGGATATAGCATGCTAAAAATCATTAACAGAATAAAAAACACCATGATTCCGTATACGATTTTGTTGCCGGTCTTCTTAAGATCATGTTCGGAGAGAATCCCTCTGTCTGCGCTCTTCATCCTAGTTGTCCTCCTTGTTAAGCTTGAACTGTAAGATGCCCAAACCGCCCAGAACAACAAACATCAGCATTCCCAGCGCAGTCGCCGTACCATAATCCAGTCTTGTAAAAGCATATTTCACAATGAGCAGCGCATAGGTCAGCGTAGCATTGTTCGGTCCTCCGTCAAGCAGGGCCATCTGCGACTGGTACCCTTGAGAGGTAGCAATGATCTGCAGAATCAGCATGAGCAGAATCAGATTGCGCAGCGACGGCAGCGTAATATGGCGGATGCGGGCCCAGACTCCGGCTCCATCAATCTCAGCGGCTTCATACCAGTCCCTGGGAATACTGAGCACCGCAGCGAGATAGATCAGCATCCCCGAGCCGAATTGCTGCCAGGTCTCCATGAAGACAAGCGAGATCATCGACCACCTGGTATCCGTCAGGAAAGCGATCTGATCTGCCCCCGTGCTGCCAATCAGGGCATTAATCGGCCCGACTGGATCATACAGCCATCTCCATAGTCCGTACAAGACAACCGCTGGCATTACATAAGGCAAATACGCCGCTACGCGTACGAATCCGCCGAATTTCCTCAGCTCGGAGATCGCAATTGCAAAAGCAATCGGTACCCAGAAGCCGATCACAAGGCAGAGCAGCATGTAATACAGGGTATTCTTCACAGCGATCAGGACATCCGGATCCGTGAGTGCTCTGGCGTAATTGTCCATGCCTACGAATGTATTTCCTTTGACGAAGTCGACCGTGTAGAAGCTGTACAGGAATCCTTTGAAGATAGGCACCCACATAAACATAATAAAGATGATGATCGCGGGGACGAGGAACATAAAGCCCCAAAAATTCTTTTTCCAGCGGTTCTGTTTATACGGCTTGCTCTCGAGCTCCGCTGGCAGGTGATCATGTAACGCAGCAGACTGGTTCATTCTGGCTCCCTCATTCCTTTCGTCTTTCAGCACTTTCGCAAAGTGCTTCCTACCTTAATTGTAGAAAATGAGGGGGAGGCTGAACATGTCTATATCTATGGCAATCGTAAGCGTTCTTACTTCTTCAGTTCACTGGGGCTGATTCCGTAGTATTTTTTGAAAATCTTGCTGAAATGCTCCGGCGACTCATACCCCACCCGCTCGGCAATCTCATACCGGCGCAGATCGGTATTCAGAATCATCTCCCGGCTGTCCTCCATCCGCAGCTTGATGACATATTCCCACAGGTTATGGCCTGTATTTTTCTTGAACAGATAACTCAGATAGTTGGGGCTGACATGGTTCTTCTTGGCAACCTCATGGATCGTTAAGCCCTTCTGGGCGTAATTCCCGTCAATATACTCCTTGGCCTTCTGCACAATCAGATTGCTGTGCGTATGCAGCTCCTCGGGTGACGGATCAGCGGCATAGTTGTTCCAGTTGAAATCGCCATAGTAGAACACATAGTGATCGGCATGCTCTTTGTTCCATAGAATGGCCTTCGAGGCCTGGCGGTTCAGTACATCCATGAAGCTAATCCCCTTGAGAATCTGGCTGATGCCGATTACAGCATTCAGATGCAGATAGCGGTGGATATTGAAATGCAGACTGCGCCCGAGCACATCAAGCCGTCCTACCTGGCCGGTGGCCGATTCCTCGTAGCTCTTCTCATCCCACTGGATAATCACTGTAATCTCCTGGTCCGGTGAATAGAAGGCTGTAGAGTTCCACTCCTGATCGAGCAGCTCCTTGGCAATATTCAGGGCGGCATAACGCAGCAGACTGCGGTCACGGGAAGTATATTTCTGCTCACGCCGTTCTTCCGGCATGGGGAGCTTGATTTTGATGACGGCAAAAAATGGTCCCTGCAGCTTCAGCTCATCCAGCTTACGCAGCTCCTCCTCCCTCCCCAGCACTGAAGCGGTTTCGGCAAGCAGCGTATTCAGCAGTTCGCTATACTCCGGTAGAGGCTCCTCCAGGCGGAAGCTTTCACTGATCCCGTCCATGTAGGTGGCCAGCTCCGGTGACGGCTTATCCATCTTGAGGACTACACTGCGCACCGAATCAAGGAATTGCTCACTGTTCAGCGGCTTGATCAGATAATCCTTGGCTCCCAGCCGGACGGCCATCTGGGCATACTGAAAGGTCTCATGCGCAGAGATGACGATCGTCTGCACCCAGGGTTTGGCCATTTTGGCATGCTGCATCAGCTCGATGCCGCTCATCGCTCCCATCTGAATATCCGTAACGAGCAGATCAATCTCTTCCATCCGGATACAATCCAGTGCCTCAAATCCGCTGTTCGCGGTATAAATATGGTCAATATCAAGGCCTGAAGCGGCCAGCAGACTGCTTAGCCCTTTACAAATAAGCGGCTCATCATCAACAACCAGTATATTGAACACCTTGATCTCTCCTCTACTCTATAGTCTCTGATTTCGGAAGCGTCACTGTCACCACGGTTCCTCCGCCGGTACGCGGTCCGTAGCTGATCCCGTAATCCTGGCCGAAATGCAGATGCACACGCTGATTGATATTGCGTATACCATATCCGCTGGCCGGGTTGGGGCTTTCATCATTCAGTACATAGTCGATTGCCTTATAATCGACCTGCTTATAGCCGTTATCCTCAATGGTAATCAGAATCCTGTCATTCTGCAGAACGGAGGTGATGATGATTTCGCCGTCCTCATCCATATTTTTGACACCGTGAATAATGGCATTTTCGATTAACGGCTGCAGGGTGATCTTGGGAATCAGATTACTTTTGGTTTCAGGGGCAATATTCCAGATAACGGCGAACACATAGTCATACCGGTGCTGCTGCAGCTTGATATAGGCACTGGCATGCTCCAGCTCCTCCTCGAGCGTGATCAGCTCTCTCCCCCGGCTTAAGCTGATCTTCATCAGCTTGGATAATTCCTTGATCATTTCCGCGGATTCCACATTGCCCTCCAGCGAGCTTTTCCAATAAATACTCTCCAGGGTGTTGTACAGTAAATGCGGATTGATCTGCTGATAGAGCAGCTGTAGCTGGGCTTCCTTCTGCTTGATCTCCATCTGGTATTTGTACATAATCAGGCTGTTGAGCCTGCGGGCCATATCATAGGTGGAAGCGATCAGCACACTGACCTCATCATTGCTGCCTCTCCGGGGAGTCTCGGGAACGCGGTTGCCAGGCTCATACTTGCGCACAAAAAAAGCCAGCTTCTGCAAAGGAGTCATCAGCGAACGCCAGAAGTAGGTGATAATGATCAGCCCAAACAGCGCGTAAGCAACGGTTATGTATTGAATGACACGTTTCATTTCGTTCTGCTGCTGCAGCAGCGCCTTGACGGGAACCTTATACACCAGCTTCTGCTCGAAGGCGTGATTGTTGTTGACTACATATATGAAGTCATCTGTGATGATATCCTCGGTCCCCTCCGGGTCACCGGCTTCAGAACCCTCTGGAAGAGCAATAACTTCCCCCGTTGAATTCGTAGTAGAGGCAAGCACGCGGTTGTTCATATCCGTCAAATAAATTTCCCCGTCCGGCAGGGAGATGGATTTCAGCGACTCTCCGATCTTCGATTCCATCTTGGTCACCACCAGCACGCCGATTGTGCCTGCACCTCTATAGATATTATTAACTGCCCTGACATAAGTGAGGGTCTTCAGATCCTCGGCCTGCGGGCTCAGCTTCTCCGTGAACATTAGATACCCGTGGCCTTTCTGCTGCACCACCTGCTCGAACCAATAAGGCATTTCACCCTTGGAGAAAAAATAAACCCCCGCCTTCTTCACCTGCGGGAAATTGGGAGCGAAAAAGTAATAGTTGTCCGGATCATACACGTACAGCGAATAGTAAATCCCGTCGCCCCGCTCGGCTCCCTGGGAGTAGCTGCCCAGCAGCTTCTCAATGGTTTCGTACCGTTCGACGCGTTCAAGCACCGGATCATCCCCGCTCATATTCAGCTGCTGCAGGATCGGATTCTGGATGACGGTCGTCGTTATTTTGTTAACCGTATCAATGTCTCTGTTAATGATGGCGAAATTCTGCTTGTTCAGCTCCACATAGGCATTGGTCACATGGCGCTTGAGAATCTCTTCCGCCTTATAGTTGCCGTAGCTGTTCAGAATCAGGATGGGCGAGATCATAATCAGGAACAGCAGAATCAGCTGCTGCTTGACGTTCAGCTTAACGATAGGTTTAATAAGCATCGACAACATCTGGATACACCTCCAGTTTCAATAATATAACAAACCTACAAGCGCTTACATAGGTTTATTTCAAAGTTCTTTATGTTCATTTGTATGGAGTTTCACCATTATTTTATTTAAACAAAAACCAGCCATAACACGAAGCTACCGTGTCAGACTGGTTTTATCACAATCATTCTCTATCGGGTTCGTTCTCAATCGTTCTCAAAAAAGCAAGCACAGCAACAATCATCTGCTCCAGCCCCCGTTGTTCAATCGGAAAATGACCGGCGCCTTCTAAACTCACATATTCTTTTCTGCTTTTGAGATTATCATAAAACGGTTTACTGAAGCGGTAAGGAGTCATAGGGTCTAATTGAGGATGAACAAGCAATACCGGACAACCCTCAAAATCCTCAGGTTTAATTACCGGTTTCATATTCAAGAACGTTCTTAGTAAGCGTAAGGGAATAGATGTGCCTGCCGCAAGGGGATCCTTCATAATGAGTCTGGTCAGTTCAGCGTTGTTCGTGATCCATTTCATCCGGGATATTTTATTCACAGAGATCTGCAAGGAGTCTAATAGGGAAGGGAATTGATTCATACACCATCCCCCTAACCGGCTAATAAGCTTGTTAGGAGCTAACTGATCACGAACTTTTGAATCACTCGTATCTACAAATGTTGTTGCAATTAACCCTTTGACCCGTTTACTTTGTACAGCCGTGTGATAAGCTAACATGCCTCCAATACTGGAGCCCAGCAGAATGATAGGCTTGCCGTCCCGTTTCAGCTCCTGTTCGATCAATTCATTAAGGATGTCAATCCAGAGCTGATAATCCAATGATTCCGCTGAATCGGTATAGCTTAGACCATAAGGCGGCAGATCCGGCGACACTACTTCATAACCGTAGGTTTGCAGCATTCGTGCATAAGGAGCGAGCAACCTGCCATTGCCGCCAGCTCCATGAATGAAAATAATTTTCAATTGTGCATCAGGAACAGGCATACGATCCAGGTGAATATGAGCATTGTTCCAGGTCATCCACTCTTCTGTGGGTAAGTGATTTTCATTGATCTGCATGTCATCAGGGAAAAACTTTTGATATTGCTTCCAATAGGTCACCGACTGATTATAGGAAGAATCCTTATTCATAAATATGCCGTTCCTCTCTCAGGGGACCGGAATTTCTTTTTCCATAATATAATCATCCATGACGAATCCATTCCCGATATCCGCCATTTGTTCCCTTAGGGTCCGAAAGCCTTTTCTCTTATAGACTGCAATACTGGATTCATTATCACGATTGACCGTTAGCCAAATATGAGTCAGGTTTCTGTCTTGGCACAGCTTCTCCAGGAAGGCCAACGCCTGGCTGGCATAGCTGCGCCCCCTGTACTCCTTGCCTATATAAAACTTGCTCAAGAAGAGCTTTCCTTCCTCTTGTCTGGCCGAGATATAACCGGCTGTGGAGCCTTCACCGTTATGGATTAAGTAATATTCATAACCCTGATGATGGATCTGATCCGTAATCGCCGGAACCGATTGGAACTTTCGTAGCATATAATCGATCTGCTCGGCGGTAATAATGGAAACATAGTATTCGCGCCATATTTCCGCCGCCATTCGGGCAACCTCAGCGGTTTCTTCCGCTGTATGCACATGTGAAAATCTAAGCTTCATTATATGTACCTCCTTTGGGCGCGGACATAGAAGCAGACGCTCACGCTTTGGTATAACCGTTCAATTCCAGCCAGGATGCACAGGCATCGGTCCACGTCCGTGTATGCGGCTCATCGGCTCCTAAACCAATCCCGTGTATCCCATGTGAATAAATGTGAAGATCGAACGGAACACGGTGACGGCTCAGCCCTGCGGCGAACAGCAGGCTGTTCTCTACGGGAACGGAAGCGTCATCCGAGGTATGCCAGAGGAACGTTGGCGGAGTCTCTGCGCTCACCTGGAACTCACTGCTAAGCCGCAGCGGCAATTGCTCATCCGGGCTTGCTCCCAGCAGGTTCTCCTTCGAGCCCTGATGCGTTACCCCTTCGGTCATGGAAATGACCGGGTAGCATAGAATCAGCCGGTCCGGCCGGCTGGACAGCCGTTCGAGCGGCTCCGGGTGATCCGCATTCCCGAGATCATACAGCACACCGGCTGCAGAAGCGAGATGTCCACCGGCGGAGAAGCCCAGAATGGCCAGCCGGTCCGGATCAATTCCGAATTCATCCGCCCGGAAGCGGATCGTGCGCAGCGCTCTTTGCGCATCCTGCAGCGCACTCGGGTATTTATAAGGTGCAACACGGTAGCGCAGCACAAACGCTGAAATCCCGAGTGTATTCAACCATTCTGCAACCGGCCCTCCCTCGTGATCGGCACGCATCGCATAGCCGCCTCCCGGACAAATCACAACAGCGGCATTCTGCTTGCCTTCAACTAAATAAGGTGTAATCGCGGGCTGGTCCTCATCACTGGTTCCCAGCGCTCCAGGCGCACCCTCAGGCCATAGCAATAACGTTTCCATCATCATCCCTCAAGCTTTCCTTCTATAATAGAATAAGTAGTAGAGGAAATAAGTTCCTCTAGGCAATTCTATCAAGGTCTTACAGTTCATGCAATCCGGATACTACCAGATCAGCCTCCTTCAGCACTTCCCGTTTCCCGATGCCAACGACCTGTATTCCCGCAGCTTTCCCGGCGGCTACACCGGCCTCGGCATCCTCGAATACCACGCAGTCCTGCGGCTGCAGGCCCAGTTCCCGGCATGCAGTCTGAAACACTTCCGGGTCCGGCTTTGCCCTGGATACCTTATTGCCGTCAACAACGGCATCGAACAGCCCTGCAATATTCAGCTTATCCAGTATAAATACGGCATTCTTACTGGCTGAACCGAGGGCAACCCCTACACCGCGCGTTCTAAGACCGCTGAGGTATTCCTTGACACCAGGCAGCAGCTCCGATTCATCCAGTCCGGAGATGTATTCCACGTAAAGGCGGTTTTTCTTATCTGCCATGACAAGCTTCTCCGCTTCACTGAATTCCAGCCCGCCAATCTCCAGCAGGATATCCAGTGATCTCATCCGGCTTACACCCTTGAGCCGTTCATTATGCTCTTCCGTGAACTGGAATCCAAGCTCTTCTGCCAGCGAGCGCCACGCAAGATAATGATATTTGGCCGTATCTACAATTACACCGTCCAGATCAAAAATTGCACCTTTCATTTGCTCCAGCATCTGTTATATGTCCTCCTTATTGCTTCTTGTTTGCTTATACAAGCTGAGTTTAAGACTTCTGCGTAAATCCGCCCTGCATTTCAGATAATATTTGAAGTTCAGCCTCTTGCGCTTTACCCTTAGCCCGCAGCCGCAGCTGCATACCCGGACGGCACAGCTCCGGTTCGCCGCCGAAGCCGGCGAATGCTACAGCTTCGCTGTTGTCCGGCGCTGCGGTAACGGTGATCTCTTCCCGGCTGATCTGCAGCCGGAAGCTGTCTCCGCGCAGCACAACCGGCAGCTCCACTGCTTTCCACTCCTTAGGCAGCGCCGGATTCATCACAGCGGTCACGCCATCAAACTGCAGACCTGCGAAGCCGAGCACCGCTGCCATCCATGCACCGCCGTTCGCAGCCGGATGGGTTCCGCCGATATATAGATCGCCGACATACTGCTTCGATTCTCCGGTGAGATCTACAGTGGCAGTGCGCATGAAATACGGATATCCCCAGTCCGGTGAGCCGATATCTGCGGCAACAAGTGCATAGATGCACGGGCTGAGGCTTGATCCGTGCTCGGTACGCGGCTCATAGAATTCCCAGTTGGCCTGCTTCACTTCCTTGCTGAATTTGCCCTTGAACAGGTTCAGCATCAGCACGATATCAGCCTGCTTCAATATTCTTGTGGAGGTGGCCAGCCCGTTGCCTCCACCCCAGTATTCATGTTTGTTGATCACCCGTGATTTCAGCTCAGCCAGCGCAACCTCTTCCAGCTTCAGATAGCGGTCGAACTGTTCAATAACCAGAGTGTCCGGGTCCGGCTGCGGAACATAGAAATGCTCCAGCATATCTGTGAACTCAGCCAGGAACGGTCCGTCAGCAAACTGCCCTGCCAGCTCCGCATACACAGCAGGGTATTTGTCCTGCAGCAGACCCGCTGTCCGCAGTGCAATTTCCAGTGTCTCCTGCACCAGTGCATTGGTGAACGCATTATTGTTGACCCGCTCATGATATTCATCCGGTCCGGTAACATCCAGAATCTCATAACGTTTCTTCACCGGATTATAATAAGCATACGAGTACAAGAAGCGCGCACATTCCCAGATGACCTCAGCGCCGCCATCGGCAAGCATACTGTCATCTCCGGTGAACTGGATATACTGCCAGATCCCGTGCACGACATCTGCGCTGATATGCACTTGCTTATCCCGGAAATAGGTCCGCATTGGCCGTCCGGTAAACACATCATTCACATTGAACAGTGTGCAGGCATCATCTCCCGAATCCTGGCTCTCCCAGGCATAAAAAGCACCCAGATACCCATACTCAGCTGCCTTACGGCGGGCACCGTCCAGTGTATGGATGCGGTACATCATCAGATTGCGGGCAATGCCGGGATCACTATGCAGGAAGAATGGCAGCATGAACATTTCCGTATCCCAGAACACAGCCCCTTTATAGACTTGGCCGGATAGGCCGCGAGCAGGAATGGATACTTTCTCAGACAACGTTGGCGCAATAATCAGCAGCTGATAAATGCTGTACCGGAGAGCGAACTGCGCATCATCATCTCCTTCGATCACCACATCGCTGCTTAACCACCGCTCTTCCCATTTCCGGCAATGGGCTGCCAGCAGCTCTGCATAACCTGCCGCAGCCGCAGCCCTGACTGTTCGTACCGCCTGTACAGCAGGTTCCTCCTCCATGTCCAGCCCGGTGAACACGGCCACATATTTGTACCATTCATAAGTCTCTCCAGCCTTGGCGTCAAAAGAAACCGTACGGAGCGCTGCCTCTCCATGGATAAGCTGCTCTGCAAATGCGAAATCCGCCTGCTCAGCAACCGCCACCGGCAGCTGTAGTTCACCGGTAACAGCCGTTGCCAGTAGCACGCCTTCCTTCAGCTGAATCCGCTGCTCAAACAAATGGGGGCCGTTGATATCCCAGACCTCACCGTCAATCCCTGTCTTAATCTCTATCCGGCAATCCACCGTACTATGAATTGTCCATTTACCGGCCAGCACATGCAGCTGATCCATGCTGACGAACCGCTCAGCTGTGAGGGTCACCTGCCCGCCGTCCCGGATACTGAACACCGTCTCCCGCCGGTGGACTGCTGTGCGGAGTTCCAGGCTCTGTATATGAGCCTGCGGCTCCGTCTGCAGAACGCTAAGCACTTTCCCGTCACAGCTGATCATAGTGAACATTCCGTTGGGGGCATTCACCGGCTCACGCCACTTATCTCCCGCTCTGTCGTATAACCCGGCCAAGGTAACAGCCGTGAGCTGCTCCTTGCCGAACTCCTCGAGCACACCCCGGAATCCCATATACCCGTTACCGGTCATATATTTATTCCCGTTGGTCGTAATCCTGCCAGGTTCGAAGCTGCTTTCGCTTACGGTCCAGTTCATTATGCCATCATCCCTTCACCGAGCGGAAGCCTCGTACCTGCAGCATCCACTAGAACCAGCTGACCATAAATAGTAACTTCAGTGCTTCCACCCTCTATGGCTCTGAAGCTAACCGAATCTTTGTTCACAATAATTCCGAGCAGCACACCCTCATACCTCACCTGGAAGCTATAGGAGGTCCAGCGCTGCGGCAGTGTAGGCTGGAAGGACAGACGGGTACCATCAGAACGCATGCCGCCGAAGCCGTATACAATGTTCATCCAGGCTGCTGCAATCGAAGTTGTATGCAATCCTTCTCTGGTATTGCGGTTGTAGTTATCCAGATCCAGACGGGTTGCGAACTCGAAGAAATGATAAGCTTCCTCATGTTTGCCGACTTCACTGGCCAGAATGGAATGAATGGACGGCGAGAGTGAGGATTCATGGATACATCTGGATTCGTAGTATTCATAATTCGCAAGCTTGGCTTCTCTGGAGAACTGTCCGTTATATAAGAACATGAACATCAGCACATCCGGCTGCTTGATCATGTCATAACGGTACAGGCGGTCATACGACCAATTCGAGTAGAGCGGGAATTCGGTCACCGGAATCGAGTGAATATCGATATGAGGCATATCAAAGAATCCGTCATGCTCCTCATACACACCACTCTCTGTATCCAGCAGAATCTTCATATGCTCGCGTTTGTTGTCCCAATCGGCCAATTCCTCTTCGCGGAGCTCTGTTTTGGCAACAACGTCCGCATATGCTTCAGGTGCCTTCACCTTCATCCCGGCAATGGTTTCGAGCGTGAATTCAAATAATTTCTTAGCCATCAGATTGATATAGCAGTTATTGTTGACCATCAGCTGAAATTCGTCAGGTCCCATGACGCCGAAATAACCGTATTCTCCGCTGCGCTGACCCCACTGGCCGCGGGTCGCATAGAAGCGGCTGATCTGAATCAGCATCTCGGCGCCTTTGCTGTAGAGGAATTCCCGGTCACCTGTATTCTTCACATAATGCCAGATGCCATAGGAAACGGCTGTTCCGACATGCAGCTGAAGGTTAGAGTGCTGCCACAGATCACAGCTCTCAGTCCCGTCAATCGTGGCAATGGGATAAAAAGCGCCTTGGCAATCCACATCCTTCCCGCGCTGCATGGCTTCCGGCAGTGTCTTATAGCGGAACTCCAGCAGGCTGCGGGCCGCCTTCGGATTATTGAACATATAGAACGGCAGGCAGTAGGATTCCGTATCCCAGAAGGCCAGACCGCGGTATGCTTCACCTGTCAGCCCTTTGGCACCGATATTATAGCCCGGATGATCTCCATGATAGGTCTGATACAGCTGGAAAATGCAGAACCGGATGCCCTGCTGGTTCTCGGGATCGCCTTCAATAGAGATATCGCTGGTTGCCCAGATACCGCTCCAGTAAGAAGCTTGGTCAGCAAACACCTGTTGCTCATCCAGCCCGCTTACCCCTGCTGCAAGCTCCATACCTTCAGCCCAGAGGCTATCCGCCGTATGGGAAGCTTTGTTGTCCGCCGCATTCACGACGAGCTTGGTGAAAGAAGCCGGCTCTCCTTGAGACAGTTTAAGCGAGAATTTCCGTCCGATGAACCGGTCACGCTCCACAAGCTCTGTATTTAAAGGCTGGGAGGACTGAAGCATAAAACCGGAGAACAGCTTGTTCCCGGTTGTCAGCGTACTTCCCAGAATAGCTGTAACCGCTCCTTCGTCTCCACTGCGCAGCTGCTTCCACATGCTCTGGCCGTGTTCTTCGTGGATCATGTTGAAATCAAGACCTGTACAGATATCTACACTCCCCGTGAAGTTAAGCGGCTCAAAGGTGATCTGCTGCAGACCCAGATGAGACAATGTCATACTTACCAGGCGCGTGAAGCTGATCTGCAGCTGTTTGCCGTCCGGCAGATGCCAGATGAATCCCCTCCGGTATGTCCCGGTACGGAAATCCAGTCTGCGGGAGTAATTCGTAACCTTGCTATGGGCCAGATCGAGCTGTGAGCCATTAACGGATATCCGGGTATACAGCCAGTCCACCGCATTTACCATATAACGGAGTGTCCGGATAATGCCCTTGTAATGGTTGCCGACATCCATCTGCTCGTTTAGCCCATTCAAGTAGCTGCCAGGCAGCGAATCTCCGCTGTACCCTTCTTCGGCATACCCCCGCACGCCCATATACTCATTGCCCAGCGAAAAAATGGATTCCGAGGTCCGGTTACGCTCCGGATCAAAGCCCTCTTCTATAATCGCCCACGGATCGACCTTCAGATATTTGTCCGCC
Source organism: Paenibacillus sp. FSL R10-2771 (assembly GCF_038000205.1). Classification (NCBI taxonomy): domain Bacteria; kingdom Bacillati; phylum Bacillota; class Bacilli; order Caryophanales; family Paenibacillaceae; genus Paenibacillus; species Paenibacillus sp. FSL R10-2771. Next base: position 1,985,073 of record NZ_JBBOBM010000001.1, on the reverse strand, counting down.
ACTTTTGCCATATTTGATTTCTCCTTCTCTAGGGGAATGTTCCGCCCTTCCCGCAGTTGTCCTCGGAGGTACGGACGTTCAGTTCCAGAGTATCTCTAAGCACCTTCAGGACCAAGGTCTGCTTATAACGGAGTTATGTGCATTTTTACGGAAATGGGGAAATCCTGCAGTGTGGGGTATAATATTTTAGACAATTCAGTGCTTTTTCCCGCAAAAACAAAAAAAGCCGCAAGCTCCCAGGATCTTTCCAGATTAGGAGGCAGCTGCTATAATATCCTGTAATACAGGTTATGGACCCGCTTTTGGCGCGAAAACATATCATATCTCACACAAATGAAGTGAAAATTATCACAATGTAAAAAATTCGACACTTTTTCGCGAAAATTTTTACCCATAAAGAGGAATTTACATGTATAATTAATTTAAAATTTACTGAAAAACTGAGGGAATAAAGGGGATGTCGATTATGATAAAGGAACATTATAATGTTATCGAAGCCCGCGGCAATACAAACTGTTTCTCCGAACAGAACTTTAACCGGCTATTGGTCACAATGAAGGAGCGCATGGTCCCTGAAGGCTCTCACCTATTCTGGGAAGGCGACTATTCGGATAAATTGTTTTATATCAAACGTGGACGTGTGAAACTAACCAAATCAACTGACGAAGGCAAGGAACTAATCCTGTATATGTATCAGGCCGGTGACATGGTTGGTCAGGCAGACCCTTTCTTCAGCACGAAGCATAGCTTCACTGCCGAAGTAATTGAAGAAAGTGAAGTCGGCGTCATCGAGCAGAAGGATCTGGAGATTCTGATCTGCCAGCACTGTGATTTCGCGATTGACTTCATGAAATGGATGGGGATTCATCACCGTCTCACGCAGACGAAATTCCGCGACCTGATGATGTACGGCAAACCGGGTGCACTCTGCTCTACGCTGATCCGTCTGGGCAACACCTATGGAGAGAAGACCGGCGACAGCATTCTGATCAATAAAAAAATTACGCATACTGATCTGTCCAACATGATTGGCGCTACCCGCGAAAGTGTTAACCGTATGCTAAGCGATCTGCGTAAAAAAGACGCTGTAGAGTATGAGAACGGCATGATTGTCATCAAGGATCTGTCGATGCTTCAGGACATCTGCCACTGTGAATTATGCCCTAATGAAATTTGCCGGATTTAATTCCTAATAATAATACCCTCTATTCACCTCAATGAAACATATATGACCCAATAAATTAATAGAGTGGTCGAAGGCGCCCTGTCCGGCGTCTTTTTTTCTTGTCTGCTGAAGTGATTCCCGCGCTGCCAGCAATTCTACAAGGTCTTTATTTCCCAAAAATCATAGTATTCTGTCCTCATAGTCAGCTCATCCCCGCTAAGCCACTTCGCTGCCAGTACAGCTCCCGGTGAAGCCGAATCCAGCGTGATCCGGGCTAATTCCACCCATTCCATCCCGCTCGAATCCTGTTCTGCAAAAGCTGAAATAGCTGCTGGCTCCTGCTCCCCGTCCAATTCAACCTGGTACAACGCTGCCAGATGATGCATATGCGTGAAGTCTTCCTCCTGATAACGGACAAAAAAATCGAATATGCCCAGGTTTCGTTCTGCCTTGACTGCAAATCCGGTCTCCTCCATGAATTCTCTGACTAGGCCGTCAAGCAGAGATTCGTTCTCTTCAAGTCTTCCGCCAGGCAGATCGTATCTTCCGGTGTATGGCCCTCTTCCCTTATGAATTACCAGCAGCTTGCCGTCACGCTGGCAAATTCCATATACGCCAAAATGGTTAAAGCTCTTCATGACTGTCCACTCCCTGATTCGAGTCCTAAACAGCTTACCACAGATAGATGCTCCTTTCAGTGACAAAAAAGCCCCGCAGTAATTAAACTGCGGGGCTTCTAAATTAACTTATTTTCTTAGTCTGCATGGCAGTTGATACTTTACGGGGACTACGCACAGGTGAGATCAGCCAGTATGCCATGCCGACGAATACACCGCCGCCGATGATATTGCCTAGCGTAACCGGAATCATGTTATGCAGCCAGCCGGCAATGCTCACGGTCTCGGGATGATTCGGCAACAGTACTGCCACGCTGAGCAGCGTCATGTTCGCTACACTGTGTTCGTAGCCGCTTGCGATGAAGGCGAACAGGCACCACCAGATCAGCACCAGCTTCGCCGCTTCACTCTTGGCGCGGGAGGACATCCACAGCGCCAGGCAGACCAGCCAGTTACAGAGAATACCGCGGAAGAACAGCTCCGAGAACGGCAGGCTCATCTTCTTGGCTGCTGCCGCGAAGATCAGATGCTCGGCAGGCGCCGCCTTAAAGAGACCCGATCCCTGAATCAGCAGGGCAAGAACCACTGCACCGGCTACATTGCCGAGGAATACCAGGACCCAGTTCTTCACGGTATCCCAGACCGTAGTTCTCCCGGCAAGCGTGCTTACCGTGAAGAACATATTATTTCCTGTGAACAGCTCCGAGCCAGCGAATACAACCAGGGTCAAGGCAATCCCGAAGGATGCGCCCATAATCAGCGGCTGGAACGGTGACTTGATCGCTGCCAGCGGAGCCCCCAGCGAGAAGATCAGAATAATACCAATACCTACATAAGCTCCTGCCAGGAGTGCCGCCAAGAAATATTTGGGCAGGCTCTCATTCATCTTGTCGCGTTTGCCTACGGCTGTCTCAACGATATTCTCTACGCTCTGCGTAAACATATCTACACCTGCTCTTCTTTTAATTTATAGCCTTGCCACTGCCGCAGGCAGACTAACCTTGACGACTCCGTCCTCCACAACAACCGGATGGACTACTGCCTGACCGCGGTCCGGAGCCTGAACTTCTCCGGTCCGCAGATCGATTTTCCAGTCATGAAGCGGGTCATACAGATAATAGCCGGATACAATCCCCTCAGCGAGCGGACCGCCCTTCGGGTGGGGACTGTGGTTCTCCACGGCATAGAAAGCGCCATCCGATGTGCGGAATATAGCTAACTCCACCTCTCCTGCATTTACTACCCTGCCAATCTGCAGCATGAAATCGTCTGCGGCTCCTACTGCATACTCTCGATTACTGAGTTCCATAATTTTCTCTCCCTCTCCTTTCAGGCTAGACCCGTGTCTGTTCGAACAGTGCTGTGCGGGTACCGTTGTCATCCAGCATCTTTTTCCATGGATCGCTGACTTGTGCCAGGGCGAAGTCAATCCGTGCAGCGAGTTCTTTCCGGTTGTCATCACTGCCCAGAATAACGGTCTGGATATGCTCAAGGCCCATACGTTCTACCCATTCTGAAGTTCTCTCCAGGTAATTGCCGGTTTCACGGTAATACTGCATTACGGCGGAGCAGACCTCGACCAGCTCTTCATCGGTTCTTACCTTGCAGAAGGCATCAGCGATCCGTGGCTTAATGCCGCCGTTTCCGCCGATAAATACTTCCCAGCCGCCGTCATTGCCGACAATGCCGATATCCTTCGTGCAGGATTCTGCACAGTTACGCGGACAGCCGTTAACCGCCATTTTGAACTTGGCCGGCATATCCAGGCGCTCATACTTGCGCTCAAGCATAGCGCCCATGCCCATGGAATCCTGTGTGCCAAAACGGCAGAACTGCGAACCTACACAGGTCTTCACAGTGCGCAGGGATTTCGCATAGCCATAGCCGGACGGCATATCCAGCTCCTCCCACACCTTCGGTACATCCTCTTTTTTGACACCGATCAGATCCAGACGTTGCCCGCCGGTCACCTTCACAACCTTCACATCATATTTCAGGGAAACATCGGCAATCCGTTTCAAATCCTCGGGAGTGGTAACCCCTCCGTACATCCGCGGAATAACCGTATAAGTTCCATCCTTCTGAATATTAGCGCTCATCCGTTCATTAACGAAGCGCGATTCCTTCTCGTCCTCATGGGTGTCCGGATAGATCATACCCAGATAATAGTTCACAGCAGGACGGCATTTAGAACAGCCTTCCGGCTGCTTCCAGTCCAGCACATGCATAACTTCTTTGGTGGTTTTGAGCCCTTTAGCCGTAATTTCGGCTACAATCTCATCCCGGCTAAGCGGGGTGCAGCTGCAGATCCCCTGCTTGGCGCTTTGCTGGAAGCTGTCCCCTAATACGAACTGCAGAATCTGCTCAACAACTGGCTTACAGCCGCCGCAGGAACGGGTAGCTCCGGTGCAGGCTTTGATTTCATCCACTGTAGTGAAGCCATTCTCCGTAACGGCATCAACAATCGCCTTTTTGGTAACCCCGTTGCAGCCGCAGACAATCTCTTCATCGGCCATTGCTTCAACGGATAGACCTTTCTTGGCTCCGCCTCCGCCGCAGCAGCCTGTGCCCATGACCTCTCCATAGATCTCATCGGTCATTTCTGTTCCCTGCTTCACCAGCTTCTGCAGGCTCGCTGATTCCGTTACATCACCGAACAGAACCGCACCGACAATAATATTGTTTTTGAGCAAAATCTTCTTATAGGTTCTCTTCCACTCATCCTTGGCGGATATGACGGTATGCTCCGCTGTTTCGGTGAACTCTCCGGCCGAGAAAACATCAACACCGGAAATCTTGAGCTTCGTCGCGACAACCGAACCTTCGTATCCCGGAGTCTGCACACCAGACAAATGCTTAGCCAGTACCATCCCCTGCTCGAAAAGCGGCGCTACCAGACCATAGCAGGTCCCCCGGTGCTCCGTACATTCACCGACAGAATACACGTTAGCCATGGAGGTCTGCAGATAGTCATTGACGACAATCCCGCGGTTAACCTCGATGCCGCTATCCTTGGCAAGCTGAACATTAGGTTTAATTCCGACTGCCATTACCACAAATTCTGCGGGCAACTCACTGCCGTCACTGAAGCGCAGCCCGGTAACCCGCTCTTCTCCAGTCAATTCGACCGTCTGCTTGCCCATGGCGAATTTCACACCTTGACGCGCAAGCTCCGCCTGCAGCATGGAAGATGCCGTTCGGTCCAGCTGCCGTTCCATCAGATCCTCAAGCAGATGCACAACGGTAACGTCCATCCCCAGATTCACGAGGCCTTTGGCTGCTTCAAGACCAAGCAGACCGCCGCCGATAACAGCTGCCGTGCGGTACTGCTTCGCTGCGGCCAGCATGGCATCGCAATCTGCGATATCACGGAAGCCGACTACCCCGTCCTTTGTACTGCCCGGAACAGGTAATATGAACGAATTAGAACCCGTAGCAATGATAACCTTGTCGTAATGAACCGCCTGTCCGTTATCTGTAATCACCTGCCGGGTTTGTTCATCAATCCGGGTGACAGTCGTTCCAGTATGCAGGGTAATATTGTTATCCGCATACCACTGACGGTCATTCAGGATAATATCTTCAATGGTTTTACTGCCTTCGAGAACATAGGACAGCATAATCCGGTTGTAATTGGGATGCGGCTCACTGCCGAAGATCGTGATATCATAAGCGCCGCCCAGCTTTAAAATCTGTTCAATAGTGCCTACACCCGCCATGCCATTGCCAATCAGCACTAACTTTTCTCTGTTCGCTGTCACTGGTAGGACCCTCCTTCAGAACTCAGATTTCTTCACAAACTTGCTTTATAGTGAAATTATACTGCCCAAAATTCCCCGGCATTTGTGATTCCAGTCACATTAAATGTGAAACATTTCACATAAAGTATTAGACACACAAAAAAGGACCTCCGCGCACTCGGCACAGAAATCCTTGTATCCGCTATCGTAATTACCTCAGAACCAGTGATATCTCCAGCTTGTCCTGCGGTCTGAGCTTCATATCCACCCCATTGCCCAGCAGCGCTTTGTCATTAACCTTCAGTTTCCACTCCTCACTGCTGAGTGGCGTGTAATCCATTACGGTAAGAATCGTCTTGTTATTTTCTGCCAGCTTAATCATCCCGCTGTTCTTCATAAGTCCCTTCACTGACAAATCTTCCGTAAAGGACAGCACATGCGAATGCGTCAGCTCAGGCTGTTCACTCCCGCCGTTCACCGTAAGGATAACCGGTTGAAATAACGCCCCGGCTGCGGCCGGCTGTGCAGAGAAGAGAATCGCCGCTCCAGCCTCGATTTTACTGTTCAAATCCGTAAGCTTCTTGCTGTTCACCTGTACTTCCCACATCATATCCTGACTAAGCGCAACTCTATTGACCTCAAGAATACTATAGCCGTCTGCAGCAAAAGTAACGATCCCGCTCTTTCTCAGCAGTTCTATGATGGAATTACCTTCTTTATAAGCTTCGTTAAGCAGTCTGCCGGAGGTTCCTGCCATTTCACGTTCACCCACCAGAATTGAAAAAGATAGTCCTGTGCTTCCGCTTCCGGTGTTGCCCCCGGTGTTTCCCGGTCCCAGAACCGAGCTGCAGCCGCTGGCTGTGATTATAAAAACAAGGCACAGCAGTAAGCGCCCCATCCATTTCGTGGACATTCCACGGCACCGCCTTCTTATGTAATATCCCTGACTCTTTAAGGATACCGCATAGAAGACCTGTTCTCAAATTATTTCTGTCATGTAGCAATCATTGGTATAATCTTCCAAGTTAAAAGGTCTCATGCTATAATCACAGAAGCAATAGAAGGCTTACAAGGGCGGTCGGCTATTCTCCCGGAAGGGAGGTGGGGCCAATGGAGGTTTATCAAGCTTTGTCAATGATGTTCATGTTCGGCATGTTCATTATTGCTCTGCTTAACTACCTCCAAAAGAAATAGACCGCCCTGGTCAAAGGATGCGGTCTGTTTCTGCTAAACCATATTCCAATCCTCCGCCCTTAAAAGCGGCTGTTGCAAATGGGGAGTCGTGTTGGTCGCACGGCTCTCTTTGCATTGTACGCTGTTTCTGAATCGAGTATACCACAGAGATCGATGAAAGTTAACTCGGCTGACCGGCATTAGAACTGTGCCTCCTAAATCTTGCATTATTATCGCATTCTATATAACAAAAAAGTCCCCGGAGGGACTTTCCGTAGCAATACATTTTATTGATAACGCAAGAACAGGTTATTGTTCTCCAGATGCACATGCTCGAAGGTCATACCTTCCAGCTCCTCAAGGCGTGCATAGGTCAGGCGGTAAGTCGTGCAGGCATGCGCAGGCGGTGTGTAATCATTGGTTACCCGGCGGAGCTCGCGGAGGATCTCACCGGCACCATCGTGCTCGGCTTCCAGATTATGCAGCAGGCCGCGCAGCTCCGATAGGCCTTCTTCAGTCGGGTTCTGTGTGTAGGCTAGCATTTTAGGGAATTCGCTCTCTTCTTCCTTCGCCGTATGCTGAAGCAGATCTTCGCGCAAAAGATTAAACAGGCGGTGCATCTCGCCCAGATGCGGAGAATCCTCGCCATGCACGCGGAAGACTTTGGTTACATTCTGGCTGATTAGCGGAAGCTCTTCACGCAGGTAGCGGTGATGCTTGTTCACAATATAATTCACCAGCTCTTCAGAGGAGGCCTCGTTCCAGGCTGTATCCTCTTCCAGTACCGGATGCTCTTCCTGCAGCTTGTTCAGATCCTGAATCATCGCTTCCGGATCAAGCCCTTTCTCGGCAGCAGCTTCAGCCAGCGGCTTCGCGCCTCCACAGCAGAAATCAATGCGCTTAGCCTTGAAATAATCCGCAGCCTTAGGGAACTGCAGGACGATGTCTCTGACCATTGCTTCAGAGGTGAAACCTGATTGAATTGTTATATCGTTTAATTGATTGGACGCCATTGTGGCCCCTCCTCATGTTATGGGTATAGGTTTTTAGTTGCTGATCACCTTTACACCTTAACACCGGCAGGAGGATGGACTAGTGATTGTACGCACTGGATATATAAAATTTTATTGAACGGAATGATTATAAAAAAATCCACCATGTATAATATAGTAGACATAATGTTAAATATATATTACAATCTACGCGAGGTGAGGGAATGGGGAAAAACCTGAGGCTTAAGGCCTCAAGAGCGGCAAAAGACATGTCGCAGAAGCAGCTGGCGGATGCTGTGGGAGTCACCAGACAGACGATTATTGCAATTGAGAACGGTGACTACAATCCCACAATCAGGTTATGTATTGATATTTGCCTAACACTGGGTAAGACGCTGGATCAACTTTTTTGGGAGGGAACTGAGTATGAGCAAAGCTAACCTGGACGAAAGACAACTGTTGAAGCGGAACAAAGCGGGGAATCAGTCATTTATGTTACTGGCCTTCCTGCTGTTGGCGGATATGGGCCTGCATAATTACGGAATACAGTGGCTCAAGTATCCATTGAGTAATTATGTTATTTTTATGATTGGTGTCGGCTCCTATCTGGCACGTCTGATCTGGAACGGTTCCTATGTAGGACCTGGACGGGAGGGCCTGACAGCTAATAGCAGAAGCGCAGCCGTTATCCTTCTAGCAATTCTGATTGCAGTATGCATCATTATTGCCGCGCGCATGAGTCCATCCCCGATAATACCAGACGGTAGTGCAAGCGGAAACGCAATTCTGATCATATCTGCAGCAGTTGGAGTGGTGATCTTAAGTTTGGTTTATTGGATCAGAAGAAGGAATAACCGTGATGAGGCATAAAAAGTACCTGGCGGATTCCTAATGATACTCAATCATTCCCAAAGTGCTGCCGCATCAAGGAGCTCAACAAATTATTCAGCAGCACTTTCCTTCTTGTTTGTCTTCTAAATCATTCTCAAAGCCAACCTTTAACCCTTCAATGTATGCATAGTATGATTTATTGAACAGTCGCCTGCATATATGTCCGCTTGCCTTGCGCATCCTTCAAATAGGGTCCAAGCCCGGCAAACCGCGAATGATCCACATACACTCCAGTCATCCACCTGCCTTCGGTCAGACCTCCATTCCACTGCAGCACCAGATCCGGGGCAGAGATCCATTCCTGATAGACTCTGATATTCTTATCCTTATATTCTTTGGCTTGTTTATTCATTTCCATTAACGGGGTCTGTGTCATATAGGTAGGCACGAAATATACAGAAATAAGCTCCAAATCATCTTCGCTAAGAAAAGCTTCTTCACCTAAGTAAGGCTGGAGCAGCAGCGTATTCTCATACATCGACCAGATTACCGCCTGCAGCACCATACTCTGACTAATGCCGTTATGAAAGGTGAAGCGGCGCGGCGGGCCGGAGGTATCGCTATCCGCAGCTGTCACAGGCTCCAGACAATGCCGTTCACAACCGATGCATTTCCAGCCGGAGGGGCTTTGAATCCACTTCTGAAACACACTGCCGCTATCATTGTCCCCTTTGTATAGAGAGGATATGATCTCATAAGGCACGCCAATCCAGGCATCCCATAATGAAGCGGGAAGATGGCTATGAAGCATATACAACACCTTGTCATAAATCAGCTGCACTCTAATTGACGCAGTCTCCAGTTCAGCGACATCCTTTTTTCCATAGGCTATTTCGCGGGAAAACAAGGTGATGGTCATGATCCTCGCCTCCTAAAAGTTTTGTGAGCGTTACTTCATAAGAGTCCACTACGGCAAAACTTGCATCGAAAGCATACGCTAGGTTTTGTGAGCCTAAACATCCCTGAATCAGCATCGTTCAAAACTTGCCTCGAAAGCATCGTCTTAGTTTACTTGCCTTAACTTCGGCTTATTCACATTCTCCTTAGGCTTTTCCCAGTTTTGTCAACGCTTCCACACATCCGTAACTTTAGTTTGTTCTATTATATTACACAGGTTTGGACACAGTGCAAGTTTTATTTAGCAAAACCGAAGCAAAAACCCCTTAAACCGGAGACCGGTAAGGGGCTGTCATTAGGAATATGAAACGTAACTACTCAACCCAGCTCTCGGCCCAGAACTGAATTTGCTGCATAACCGGCTCAAGCGCCCGGCCTTTGACCGTTAATTCATACTCAATGCGCACCGGTGTTTCCGGATATACATGACGTACCAGAATGCCTTCACATTCCAGATCCTTCATACGCTCGGACAGCATCTTGTCGCTCATTGTCGGAATCAGTCCGGAAATATCCTTGAACCGCTTAGGGCCGCTCATCAATGTCTGAATAATAAGTCCATTCCAACGTTTGCCTAAAAAAGAAAAGGCCGTCTCGAATCTCGGGCACATCGTCAGTTGATGTTCTTCCATTGTTTTTCACCTCTCACTTGTGAAACTTACTATTAGTTAGTATATATAATTTTACCACATTTATTCTGTAATGAACATCGTTTACCAAAAAAAAGTTCATTAACCATAACTATTATATCTTCGTTGTCAATCCCTTGTGTCTGCTTTCTGCTCCCGCTGATGAATCGCTTCAGTTACCACGTAAGCGAGGTCATCATTGCTATATAGCGACAGTACACCAAGTACGGTGTCATCGGAGATAAAACCGGCCTCTTCCTCGGATACAGTCAGTGCCAGCGCATTGCTCAGCGCCTGATTGCCCTCCTGCTGCGGATATGCCTGTAAATACAGTGCGTGCGGGTCCAGCTTGTTATTCACGCACCACTGGGCAAAAACAAGAATCATCATTTCCTCATCCCGTTTGTAGCTTTCGATAATTCTCTCTTCCATTGACTTGCCGTAATCCTGATCTTCCATGTTGTTCTCCTCTCTGCTGCTAATCTGAAAATTCAACGGCTGAGCTTCGCTGCCAGCTCATGGCTCGGCAATACGGCTGAAGCGGAAATGCCGCATTGCTCCGGGGTCGCGATATTACTCAGGTAATGGCTGACGGCTCCGCTGAAGCCTCTGCGCTCCAGTATAGTGTCCCAGCTGCCGAAATTCTGCGTGCGCGGCAGGGAACCCTGCTCATATAATGTCGCCCGTTCCATATCCGTCACTTCGACTGATCTGCCATTTCCGTGCAGCTCCAGCTTCTCCAGATCAGCACCGGCATCGCGCACCATACTGTATATTCCGGTTGCTCCGCTCTTCCAGTCCAGCTGCCCCAATGACTGCAGCAATCTGTCTTCTGTATCTGTCTTCAGGCTGCTGTGAAGCAATTCATAATCGCCGCCGCACAGCCATAGCAGCAGATCCAGCATATGGATCAGATCATCATGAATGGTTTCATGGCTTGTACCCTGCTGCAGCTTCGTCCGGTGCTTGATTGCGCTGCATTGGCTAATGCCACCGGCTTTCAGCAGCCAGGACTTGGCCGCCATATACATCGGAGCATAGCGGCGGTTGAAGCCAACCCCCAGCAGCAGTCCCTTGTTCTCTGCGAGCTCGGCCATCCGCCGGGATTCTTCCAGATCATAAGACAGCGGCTTGTCCACATATACGGAGACCCCATGCTCCAGGCAACGGGTTACAAGTTCATAATGTGTAGGTGTTGGACTATGCACGAATACAGCATCTATGTCCCAGGATAACAGCTCATTCAGGTCAGTTGTCCCTTTCTGAAGACGATAGGTTTGAACTGCCCGCTGCACCGTCGCAGAGGAATGGCTGAGTACCCCTACAATTTCCGCCTGATCATGACGGGAGAGCAGCGGCAAATAGACTTTACGGGCAATATCGCCGATGCCGATTAATGCCACTCTTTTGCGTACAGGTATATTCATTGAGGTATCTCCCTTAAATATTGGGGATTTCTATCCCTTATAGGTGTATTATACCGTGACAAGCGGCGGCGACAATGATCTTTGCTTCAATAATCACTTTTTTTTCAGTATGATGAAATGTATGGAGTAAAGAAGGGGCATAGTAAAATGAGAAAATGGCTGACGGTAATTCTGTATGTTTCGTGTATAATCCTCGCGTTTATCTACAGGTATGAGATTCTGGCCTGGCTCAAAGAGGACCATAATCTGCTTCTGTCCATGCTTGCAGCCACTGTTCTGGCCTTGTTTCCGGTAATCCCCTACAAGCTGATCATAGGTCTGTTCGGATACGCCTATGGAAGCCTGGCGGGAGCGTTAATATGCTGGAGCGCAACCACATTGGCTGCAGCAATCGTGTATGGTCTGGTTAAATATATGTTCCAGAGCAAATCCATGACTTATCTGAACTCAATTTCAGCGCTGGATAAATTCACCGGGGCCGTGCAGCGGCGTCCGTTTGCCTCTGTAGTCCTCGCCCGGCTGGCGCCTGTAATTCCGCAAATGGCCGTGAATATCTACGCCGGTGCTGCCGGACTGCCCTTCTGGAGTTATCTTGCAGCAACCGGCCTAGGTAAAATCCCGGGGATCACCCTGTACGCCTTCCTCGGCGGCCAAATGTTCCAGCATCCGCGCAATGCTGCCATTGCCGTGATTCTCTACATCGCCGTGCTTGCAGCTGCCGGATTCTCCATGCGGCCGCGGTCCGCTAAAATCTGAGGGGTATCCATCAAGCTGGCAGAGTGCAGCTATTTGATTTATAATTAAATTGTGATCTATTTAATTGCATTCTATAGATGGAGGGATATTAATGAGTGAAGTTCAATCTGATTCTATAAACGTCAAGACGGAAAAAGCTACGTTCGCCGGAGGATGCTTCTGGTGCATGGTATCCCCGTTTGAAGAACTTCCCGGTATTGTCGAGGTAATCTCCGGCTATACAGGCGGTCATACCGTTAATCCGACTTACGAGGAAGTCTGCTCGGAAACGACCGGACATGTCGAGGCTGTGCAGATTACGTTTAATCCGGATATTTTCCCATATACCAAGCTGCTTGAGCTGTTCTGGCAGCAGATTGACCCTACCGATGCCGGAGGGCAATTCCATGACCGCGGCACCTCTTACGGAACAGCGATTTTCACCCATTCGGAAGAGCAGCGTCTGCAGGCTGAGGCATCTAAGACAGCACTGCAAGCCAGCGGACGTTTCTCTGCTCCTATTGTGACTCCGATTCTTCCGGCCAAGCCTTTCTATCCGGCCGAAGAATACCACCAGGGATATCACCACAAGAATCCCGGCCATTACAAGCGTTACCGCAAGGGCTCCGGGCGGGAAGCTTTTATCGAAGCACACTGGACTCACAAGGAGGACAAAAAAATCCTGAAGGAGCGCCTGACTCCGCTGCAGTATGAAGTTACGCAGAACAGCGCTACCGAATCCCCCTTCCGCAACGAATTCTGGGATCATCACGGGGATGGAATCTATGTGGATATTGTTTCCGGCGAGCCCCTGTTCAGCTCACAGGATAAATTCGATTCCGACTGCGGCTGGCCGAGCTTCATGCGTCCGATCCGCGATTATGCAGTCAAGGAGAAAACTGACCTCAGCCATCTGATGATCCGCACCGAAGTGCGCAGCAAAACAGCCGATTCCCATCTCGGCCATGTCTTTAATGATGGTCCCGGGGCAAACGGGCTGCGCTATTGCATCAATTCGGCGGCTTTACGTTTTGTTCCCAAAGAAGATTTGGAGAAGGAAGGCTACGGCGAGTACCGCGTTCTTTTCCAGCATGCTTGACGCAGGTCGATAACGGCCGCCTCATCCACCCATAAGTCATCGCTACAGCAGAAAGCCTCCAGACCGGTAATAACAGGTTTGGAGGCTTTTCACATGAGTGTTATAGCCCTTATAAAAACAAACTCATCCCCGGTGCCCCGGCAGGCCGTTCCAGAAATCCGAACTGACTGTAGAAGCCCGATTTCCCCTGCGCTGATGACAACTGAATCCAGCGGATCCCCCGGCTGAGGCAATGACTGATCAGCTGATCCATAACTGCGCGTCCCAGTCCCTGCTTCTGATAAGCCGGAAGCACAATCATATCGCACACATAACACTGGATTACACCATCGGAAACGATCCGGCCGGAGGCCACCAGGCGGTCATCCTCATACACCGTGAGAATATGCCAGCTATTCTTCAGCGCCATGTGCATATGTTCCTTCGTCCAGAGCCTATCTGCATTCCAGCCGGTGGATTGATATAAGCTGTAATACTCATCCATGTCCGGAATATCTGTGCGGTAAGTAAAGCCCACTCCGCTTCCCCCTTAATCACTTCAAACTCTGAACCTGACCATTCAACTGCTTATTTATTATCTTTCTCAGTATCATTCTCTATTTCAGCTGGTGCGATAGGCGCCTCAACGTCACGGTCCAGCAGTTCCCGGTTCTGTTCACGGTTGCCCTGGCGTATCTGTTCGAAGTGCTCCCGCTCCCGGCGCTTAAAGATTCTGCGGAACCAGATCACAACCGCCACAACCACTGCAGCCACGATCAGCACCGGAAGTGCAGCCGCCAGCACAACTACAAGCCACTGGAACATTACAGATAATGCCTTCATGCTGCCCTGCAGCGCCTCCGAAGCACGTTCACCCAGCGGTCCTTGTTTTTTCACTTGGGTGACGGCGATGCTCTCCTCTGTCTGGTAAAGGCGAAGCTCCACGGTCGAGAAGGATACGTTCTGGTCAATATAACGCATTCTGCCCTTGATCTGTTCGATTTGCTCCTGGATTGCACCCAGCTGGTTGGCAAACTGCACGAGATCTGCCGGTTTGGTCGCTTTTTTCATGAAATCGATATATTGCGTCTCCATCATCTGCTTAGCCTTGAGGCGTGACTCCAGATCCACGTACTCTTCCGAGACATCCTGCCCCTGAATACTTCTCTGCAGCTTCTCATGTTTGACCTTCTCCAGATTGTTCAGAAAAGAAGAGAAGCCCGACGCCGGTACCTTGAGGATGAAGGTTCCGCCCTGTTCATATTCAGACATATTCTCTGAAAATTCAATAATGTAACCGCCTGCCAGTGTGATCATATTCCGTACTTCGGTCTGTGCCGCCCCGTAATCAGCTACCTCCATGTTGAGGTTAGCCTTATAGATCAGCTTTTTGTTCAGACCTGCCACCACATCAGTTCCCGTGAACCCGGCTGAAGCGTCTGCCGCCTGCTCTGCCCCCGGATTAGGGACCGCAGGATTCGCACCTCCGCCTTGCACCGCATTCTGATCATTCACAGCCACCGCGGTGGTGGAGTTGAAATTTTCGGTCATTTCCTTCGCTGCCGGCACACTGGCAACTGAGCCGTCTTCCACTGCCGCCGCGGACTCAGCGGTCAGCGCATTATCCGCTGTATCTGCCGCCGAATTGGCATTGTTATTGCCTGCCCCGCAACCTGCCAGAACCACTGCCAACACAATTAAACACAACAAAGAATGCAGACCCCATTTTCGCATGTTCATTCCTCCAATAGTGTAATGGCGAAAGGCCGTTTTATCTATAGATCTCTTCCGCGCTTATACCCTTTGACGTTCCAAAAGCTGGAAGGTTGCAGACAATTAGGAGGATAGCAGCCTTTTTTTGTGTTTTTTCCCATATCGGTAAAAATGCCAAACAGGACACTCAGCAGCTGAATGATCCCGTTTGCGTAATAGCTCTTTATTTGTTACAATTGTAGTGTCTGTAAAAGACAAAAAGCACCAAATACCCTCCATTCTCAAGGAATAAGGGTAAGGTGCTGTTCGGACAAGCTCCACCTTGCCGGACAGATCTATTCAATTGCTAACTGATTTATGATGCCAACTACTATAAGAGGAGGTGAACCCTCATGGCAAAAGACGTATTGTGTGCAGTTAACTCCTGTACTTACTGGGCTGAAGAAAACAAATGCAACGCTGAGTCCATCTTCGTTGCTTACCACAGCTCCAAAGAACCTACTCATTCTGAAGAAACAGATTGCAAAACCTTTGAAAGCAAATAAGGTCTGAAGAATATCGAAGGGACCCTCCACGGTTCCTTCTTTTCTTTTTTCATTTTATCAAGAATGATAATTATTATCAAGTGTTTCTTGCAAAAAAATGAAAATAAATCACTATAACCAGAGTGGCTTACCCTGAATATAGTGATTTATTTATGTCAGGCAGCTACCACAGATTAGCAGAAACGTTTACCGGCTGACTGCCCCGCTCTTCTCCCGTACAAGGACCGCCGCCTTCACCATATTACGCAGTGCGGCTGTGGTCTCTTCCCATCCGCGAGTCTTCAATCCGCAGTCCGGATTAATCCAGAACTGCTGCACATCCAGAGCGCGGAGCGCCCGCTCGATAGCTGAAGTCATCTCCTCTACAACTGGAACCCGCGGACTGTGGATATCATACACTCCGAGTCCGATGCCCTTGTCATATTCCTGCTCCTCGAAGCTGACGATCAGCTCCCCGTGGCTGCGGGAGGTCTCAATTGAGATAACATCCGCGTCCATCGCCGAGATCGAACCAATCATGTCGTTGAATTCGCTGTAGCACATATGCGTATGCACCTGGGTCGTATCCTTGACATGGTTCGTCGCGATCCGGAACGATTTCACGGCCCAATTCAGGTAATGCTCATGATCTCCCGCCTTCAGCGGCAAGCCTTCGCGGATGGCCGGTTCATCGACCTGGATCATCTCAATGCCCGCCTCCTCCAGGGCTGTCACCTCATGGCGCAGCGCAAGTGCGATTTGCCCTGCAACGGCTTCACGGCTGAGATCATCGCGGACAAAGGACCAGTTCAGGATCGTGACCGGACCCGTCAGCATCCCCTTGACCGGCAGCTTCGTCAGCGACTGGGCATACAGGCTTTCTTTGACGGTCATCGGCTCGATAAAAGCAACATCGGCATAGATAACGGGCGGCTTCACGCAGCGTGAGCCATATGATTGAACCCAGCCGCCCCCGGTGAAGAGATAACCGGCCAGCTTCTCTCCGAAGAATTCGACCATATCCGTCCGCTCGAACTCACCATGTACCAGCACATCCAGCCCGAGCTCCTCCTGAAGGGTGATAGCCTCAGCGATTTGACGCTTGATGAACCCGTCATAACGCTCCTGGGTCCATACCCCCTTGCGCCACTTCAGCCGGGCCTGGCGGACCTCAGCCGTCTGCGGGAAGCTGCCGATGGTGGTTGTAGGCAGCAGCGGCAGACGCCACTTCTCCTGCTGAACCTTCACCCGCTCAGCAAAAGGAAGACCGCGGTTGTCCGGCAGCTTCTCCAACGAGCGTACCTGCTCAGCTACATCCTCACGCCCGCGTTCCGGGAGGGCACGGAATACAGCAAGCACTTCACGGGTTGCGGCCAGCTCCTCTGCATAACGTTCAGTGCCCCCGTCTGCAGCTGCAGCAATAAGAACCAGCTCCGCAAGCTTTTCATTGGCGAAGGCTAATGCATTCTTGACCGCAGATTTCAGCTTGTCTTCCCCTTCGACTGTAACCGGCACATGCAGCAGGCTCGAGGCGGGCTGGAGAATCAGCTGCTCTTGTGGCACATATTTCTGCAGTTCAGCAACCAGCTCCAGCTTGGCATCTATATCCGAACGCCAGATATTGCGTCCGTCGATAATTCCGGCAGCCAGGGTCTTATCCTGAGGCCAGCCCAGGCGGGCAATGGACTCCAGGTTCTTGCCTCCGTCATGGACGAAATCCAGGCCCAGGCCATGCACTGGCAATTCCAGCAATGCCTCCAGCGGCTCGGCAGCTTCGAAATAGGTCTGCAGAATAACATTAAGGCCCGGTACTGAAGCGGCGATCTCCCCGTAGATAGTCTTAAGCAACGCGATATCCTCTGCCGTTAAGCCCGTTACAATTGCCGGCTCGTCGATCTGTACCCAGGCCACGCCTTCCTGCTGCAGCTCCTGCAGCAGCTGTACGTATACCGGCAGGAAGCGGGCAGCAACTGCGGCTATTTCGGCAGCCGGGAATCCCTTAGACAGCTTGAGGAAGGTATAGAGCCCTACTATAACAGGCTTGCCTTCAATGCCTGCCCGTTCTTTGGCGAACCGGTAGGCAGCCAGCGGCTTATTCTCTGTCAGGACAGGTGTAATGCTGCCAATCTCAGGCACGATGTAATGGTAATTCGTATTGAACCATTTGGTCATCTCGCAGGCCGTAGCTCCCGCATTGCCGCGGGCCATGGCAAAGTACAGGTCGAGCGGAATCTCTCCGCCCTGATAACCGTAGCGCGCCGGTACAATGCCGAACATCGCTGCGGTATCCAGCACATGATCATAGAAGGTGAAGTCGCCCACCGGAATCAGCTCGATGCCGGCCTGCTGCTGGGTCTGCAAATGCTGGAGCTGAATTTCTTCCATCTGTGCGCGGAAATTCTGCTCATCTATTTTCCCGGCCCAGTAAGCCTCCAATGTCTTTTTCCATTCGCGGTTCTTGCCGATTCTCGGATAGCCGAGGCTGCTTGTCTTAATTCCTTTGCTCATTTATGTCCGCTCCTCTTGGGTTAAGTTAGGTGCTGCATCCTTAATCTGCTGCCATCTTACTTCACATTTTCTGCGGTCCGCAACAGATTCCGGGGAGTTTGGCTATACAGATTCCTTATAACAAAAGCAAATCCCCCCACAAAGCTGGGCTATAGCTTCGGGGGTCACTCATTTACTTCCCGGGGACCCCGAACATAATTAAAGCCGCACGCTCCAATGAAGGAGGTGCGGCTGTGGCAACCGTGCAGACGGCTCAGAACCAGATCAGGTAGACTACACCGGCGAGAATAATCCGGTAGATGGCGAAGGGCAGCAGCTTGATTCTGTTAATCAGCTTCAGGAAGAAACGCATCGACAACAGCGCGAACAGGAAGGCGCTGATAAAGCCGGCGATGAAGAACGGCAGGGCATCCAGCGTGAAGTACTGCCAATTCTTCAGCAGCGAAATCAGGCTCGCTCCGGCCATAATCGGCACAGCCATAATGAAGGTGAAATCGGCAGCCGCGCGGTGGCTCATCCCCAGCAGCACGCCGCCGGAAATCGTCGAGCCGGACCGTGAGAACCCCGGCCACAGGGAGACACACTGGATCAGTCCGACCGATAGCGCCTGCCTATATGTAATCTGGTCAACACTCTCTGTTTTGATGGTTTTGGGTGCAAACCGGTCGGCGCAGATCATAAATATGGCACCAACGACCAGTCCGATCAGCACTGTAGAAGTGGAAAATAAATGCTCATCAATGTAATCCTCGAACAGAAAACCGAAAATTCCGGCGGGAATCAGACCTACGATTACCTGGGCTAACTTCAGACGGCCTTCGGCAGGCGCCTGCGGCTGCCCCTCAGGCACCACCGTCAGCTCCTTGCGGCTGAATTTCTTCAGCCCGAGCAGATCGATGAACCGGTTACGGAAAATGATCACTACAGCAAGGATGGAGCCCAGCTGAATAACAACCTTGAACGTGTTCGCCGTATATTTTCCCAGAAATTCCTGAGATTTAAGCCACATATCATCCACAATGATCATATGACCTGTTGAGGATACCGGAGCAAATTCAGTCAGTCCTTCTACAATTCCCAGTATGATTGCTTTGACAATGGTCAGCAGCTCCATGGTTATCCTCCTTTGAATGTTGAAAAATTATCCCCGGACCTTGCCGGCATTCAGTCTTTTACGGTAATACAGGAATCCGAGCAACAAAAGTCCTGCAGCAATGATGGCATATACTACACTGGAATAGGTGCCGATAATACCGGCAATATCCTCCCACGACTCTCCAAGCGCGGCCCCCAGCAGCACCAGCAGCACATTCCAGCCTAATGTTCCGATCGTTGTAAACAGCATGAACACGCCGAATTTCATCCCGGACATCCCTGCGGGAATGGAGATCAGACTGCGTACGAGCGGAATCATCCGGCAGAAAAGCACGGTCCAGTAGCCGTATTTGTCAAACCAGGCGTCCGCCTTGCGGATATCCTTCCCGCTGATCCGCAGCAGGCCGCCCCAGCGGTCTACGATCCGCTCCAGTCTGTCCACATCCAGCATCCGTCCGATCCAGTACAGAATCACTGCACCCAGCAGTGAACCGGCGGTTGAAGCGATCAGCACGCCGGGAATCGTCATGTCAGTCGTAGTGGTCATGAATCCGCCGAAGGGGAGAATGACCTCTGAGGGAATGGGCGGAAATACATTCTCCAGCGCCAGCATCAGAAAGATGCCGAAGTATCCGAACTGCTCCATAAAATCCGTAATCCATGTTTGCATATGCGGGCCTCCTGTTTAGAGCAGATTTTTCTTGAGATTGCGTAAATAACGGCTGCGGATGAAGAAGAAATAGATTCCCTGGGCTGCCAGATATCCGGCCAGCACTGCCCCTGTCTCGGCTGCAATCGACAGATAGAACAGGCGCTGCAGGGCAATGAAAGCAAAGACGCTGTGCAATATGGCCAGCAGCACCGGAACGAAGAACATCAGGGCCAGCTGCTGGGTGACGCTGCGGTCCAGCTCCTGATCGGTGAAGCCCATTTTGGACAACGCAGAATACTGGAAACGGTCATGCTCCAGATCCATGTACAGCCGGAAATACAGGAAGCTTCCTGCCGCGATGAAGAAGACGGTCCCCACCAGGAGGGAAGCAAACAGCATCGTACTGTACAGCGTCCGCTGAATCTCAAATAGTGTTCCGCTGACCACGACAGCGTAATTTGCCTTCTGCTCATAGGCGACCTTGCCGCCGTCCGCAAGACTTGAAGCAATGCCTACCGTCCGGGGGAAATCCTCCATGTAAAAGCCGTAGTACATGTCCTGCTGGACCGGAACGATGGTGTTATAGAGACTGTCGCTGACCACCAGGCCGCTGAAATCTCCTCCGCCCCGCCCGTCCAGCTCCGGCAGCAGATATTCGGCAACCGGTACATGCTGTGTGTAGCCAACTTCCCGGATATCTGTTCCCTGCTCCAGCGTATAAGTGGCTTTGACACGCTCACTGATCAGGCTGCGGTCCCGCTGGGAGCCGATCATCACCAGACCGTCGTGTCCTTCCAGCGGAGGTTCAGAGGAATCGAAGCCGGCATATTGGAGAGCCAGCCTGTAGTCACTGTAAGCCATGAGCGGTAACCGTTCAGTATGGTCCGGTCCGCTCTGCGCGGCCACATCGACATATTTCACCGGGATCGACAAGGTATCATACGTTAGTCCCAACTGCTTCAGCTCCGACTCGATGCCGTCCAAATCCTGCACTGCCGTGGAACTGGCCGCTCCGCCTTTGGCGACGTAGCCTACGGCTGCGGGATAATCCAGCTTCAGCTCCCGTGACAGGGTATGGATCGACGCGAAAACACCCACCGAAGTGAAGGATACCGCCGAGACAATGGTCACCATGAAGAACATCCGCCCGTTATCCTTCCAGCGGTACGATAAACCCGAGAAGGTGATAATCCGCATCCGCTGCCAATAGAAGTGCCGGAATCTTCTCAGCTGTTCTACCACGTATAAACTCAGCTGTGTATAGAACAGGTAGGTACCCACAACCGTGATAGCCACTACCGGGAACATCATCACCTCCACCGTGGTGGCTGTAGTCAGCACTGCCAGCACATAACCGCCCAGCAGCAGCAGTGCGGAGAGCAGCGCCTGCCAGCGGTGAACGTGCGGCTCCGCATCTCCTCTGCGTCCGCCTTGGAACATTCCCCGCGGCGTCTCATTGCCGATAAAAAAGAAGGTGGACAGCGAGATCAGGACGAACAGCAGCACAAAGCTGATAATAGTCAGCACCGGTGCCTGCCAGCTTAGATGGAAATCCAGCGGGGGAATGCCGAGAAAGGCGGAGCCTATCATCAGGAACAGCTTGCCGAGCAGCATCCCGAGCAGTGTGCCGTTGAAGATCGCCGAGCCGCCGATCAGCATATTTTCCAGAAACACCATCTTGTTGAGCTGCTGCTTGGTCATGCCATGCATCAGCAGGATACCGAACTCCAGCTTGCGGGACTGCAGGAAGGAGCCGACGGATACCAGGACAAACAGCGAGCAGAAAACATAGATGATCCCTTCTGCCATCATCATTGTCTTAGCCGCAGTATCCAGGATGAGAGCTCCTGAAATTACCGGATGGAAGATAAACAAAGCGCACAGGAAGAAAATCATCACCGAAAAAGCACTGCTGACAAAGTAGGCAGCATACTTGCGCTTGCTCCGGGTTACATTCCTATAGGCGAATTGCCGAAAGGTCATGGCCGGCTCCTCCCAGCAGTGACAGCATGTCGATGATATTCTGGAAGAAGGCGGCTCTGCTGCTGCCCCGGTATATCTCGCTGTAGAAGCGGCCGTCTTTGATAAAAATCACCCGGTGGCAAAAGCTCGCTGCCACCGCGTCATGCGTAACCATCAGCACTGTCGCTCCTTCGGCTTCATTCACTTCAGCCAGCAGCCCCATCACTTCTTCCGACGCCTTGGAATCCAGACTGCCGGTGGGTTCATCCGCCAGAATCAGCGAAGGGCGGTGGATCATCGCCCGGGCAATCGCTACACGCTGCATCTGGCCTCCGGAGATTTCATAGGTGCGTTTGTGCAGCAGCCCGGCAATATCCAGCCTGGAAGCTACTTCAGCCAGCCGCTTTTCCATTTCCGCAACGGAACTCCCGCTTAGCGTCAGCGGCAGTACTACATTCTCTTCCACCGTAAGTGTGTCAAGAAGATTGAAGTGCTGGAACACAAAGCCCAGCTCCTTGCGGCGGAACAGTGCCTTCTCTTTGCGGGCCAGCAGATTCGGGTCCCTGCCGCTGATCATTACCTGGCCTGAGGTGGGTTCATCAATCGTCGCGATGACATTGAGCAGCGTGGTTTTGCCGCTGCCGGACGGGCCCATAATTCCGACGAATTCCCCCTTCTCTACGGCGAACCGGATATGGTTCAGCGCGTGAATGGATACCTTGCCTTCATATATTTTGGATAGATTGTGTACGTCTAATAGGGGCAAGGGCTACCGCTCCTCTTTCACCTGGATTGCTTACATTATACAAACTGTAAACTAATGCTGCTATTTCTGAAACTTACAGCTACCTTACAGTATTGTAAGCACAGTTGTAGTTGACAGTTGACAGTGCAGAGATAAGGCCTTATATTTAAATGCATGAGCATGCATGTATTTTTGTGGAGAGCCGATTTGTCACATAATCCCCCCCTGCCGCATGCCAATTCCAGATTGAACGAAGGAGCGCGACGAATAATGAAGGATCTGTTCACCCCCTATGAGATTAAGAGCCTGAAGCTGAAGAACCGGGTAGTTATGCCGCCCATGTGCCAGTATTCGGTCACCAATAAAGATGGAATCGCTACAGATTGGCATTATAACCATTATGTGAGCCGTGCAGTCGGCGGTGCCGGACTGATTATTGTAGAGATGGCTGATGTTGACCCGGATGGCCGTATCACCGACTATGATCTGGGACTCTGGTCCGATGAACAGATCCCTGCCCTGGCCCGGATCGTGGAGGCCAGCCATGCCTACGGTGCCAAAGTGGGGATTCAGGTCGCCCATGCCGGACGCAAGGCCGAGGATGCCGTGCTTCCTGTCTCCTCTTCCGCTATTCCTTTTGACGATAAGTCCACTACTCCGCATGCCTTGACTACGGAAGAAGTGAAAGCTATGGTAGGCAAATTCAAGCTGGGTGTGCAGCGGGCAGTCCAGGCCGGCTTCGATGTTATTGAACTGCATGGTGCCCACGGCTATCTGATTCACCAGTTCCACTCACCGCTGACCAACCAGAGAACGGATGAGTACGGACAGGACCGGACGCTGTTCGGCCGGGAAGTGATTGCTGCCGCGAAGAGCGTAATGCCTGAGGGTATGCCGCTGATCATGCGCATTTCCGCGCAGGAATACGTTGAGGGCGGCTACGGGCTCACCGAGAGCCTGGAAATCAGCAGAGCTTATAAGGAAGCCGGAGCGGATATCTTCCACATCAGTGCAGGGGGTGAAGGCCCGATAGCTGCAGCCGGCAGACCGGGCACCCATGCTGCCTATCAGGTGCCGCTGGCCAGAGCTATCAAGCAGGAGCTGAATGTTCCGGTGATTGCCGTCGGCCGGCTGGATGAAGCGGTACTCGCCAATGCGGTCATCGGCAATGAAGAGGCTGATCTCGTAGCGGTTGGACGGGGCATGCTGAGAAATCCTTACTGGACGCTGGAAGCTGGTGTAGTGCTCGGCAAAGACGCGGGTGTTCCCAAGCAGTATGAGTTCGGGTTTCCCCGTGCCGCCAAATAATTGAGCATTCCCTGCGGTGTCCTTCTCTTCTTCCAGATGATATACTAAAGTGAAATTTATATTCATGAATGGCATGCACCGGGAGGATTGATGACATGAAGAACACCCCTGCAAATGACCTGATAACCAGCTGGTTGTCACTCTCTCATATACAAATGAATGTTGCCGCTGCACTTGAAGCAGAGCTGGTGGAGAACTATCAGTTATCGCTCAAGGAGTTCTACGTACTGCTGTTTCTGTCCGAGGCACCCGAGAAGAAGCTGAAGCTGCAGCAGCTTGAGTCCATGGTCGGGCTGAGCCAGAGCGCCGTATCCCGGCTGGTCAGCCGGTTCGAAGCCAAAGGCTGCGGCGCGCTGGAGCGCAAGGTCTGTGATGATGACCGCAGAAGCATCTATACCTCTTTGACTGACATCGGTCAGAATAAGGTCGACCGGGCGCAGGTGACCGTAAATGAAGTGCTGCAGGAAGCCTTTCCTGTAGCCGATATACAGCAGCTGCTGGAACAGCTTGTGCAGCTGAAACAGCAATAGACCCGGGCAGAGCGCCTGCCGGGTGAACCCGCCGTCCCTTACAGGGGCGGCGGGTTTTTGATATGCACCGAACCTGATACGCCCATTGAGCATACAACGTACTAAACGAAGAATAGCGGGGTGTACGCATGTTGTTCACGGTTATGCAGCTGATTGGCGGTATCATTCTCTCTGTGGGCTGGATTCCACAAATTCTGCAAATCATCAAGACCCGGTCTGTCGCAGACCTTAGCCTGAAGTCCTACCTGCTGATGCTGCTGGGCATCGCCCTTATGGAAGCCTATGCGGTTAACCTGGCCGCTCAGGGGGTCGGGCTCGCTTTTCTGATTACCAATACCCTGTCGCTGGCGGTCGTATCAACGGTCGTCCTCCTGATTATCCGCTACCGGGCCGGCAGCAGGTAGAGCCGAACTGCCTCCCGCTTGTATCAAAATATAATCCGCACTGCCGTCCCCTTGCCCACCTCCGAGGTAATCTCCACCTCATGCTCCAGCTTGCCGCAGATCTGCTTCACCAGATACAGCCCCATGCCGGTGGATTCCTGAAAGCTGCGCCCGTTGACGCCGGTAAAATAAGGATCGAATACCCGCGGCAGGTCACCCGGAGGGATGCCCACGCCTTCATCGCGCACCTCCAGCACAGCCCTGCCCTGCTCCTCTAAATACCCGTGGAAATGCACAAACTTCCCCTCCTCCACTGTATAGCGCAGGGCATTGGTTATCAGCTGGGTTATGACGAAGGACAGCCATTTCTCGTCTGAGGTAATCGAAATCCCGCTCTCCACAGAAATCACCGGAAACACCCGCTTACGGATGAACAGCCGTTTCTGTTCCGAGGTCACGCTCCGCACCACTGCCGAGAGCTCCAGCCGCTCGACATAGAAATCATGCTCAAAGGTATCCAGCCGGGCGCTGTAGAGCACCGTTTCCAGACCTTTCTTCAGACGGTCCAGCTCATCGCCGATGGCCGTGAACGGAGGCCCGTCTTTATCCTGTATCATCAGATGAATCACCGAAAGCGGCGTCTTCATGCCATGCACCCATTGGTTGATGAAGTGAATATGCTCCTCCAGCTTGTGGCGGTAGTTGTGCAGGTCGTTCTGGTATAGCCGGAACTGCTGGGCCAGCAGCATACGCAGACTCCCGGCTAAAGGCGTGTTCTGCGCCGGCCCGCCGGATTCCTCGAGCGATACCGGCACCGTCATAAGCCGCTCATAGAACGTACGGTTTGCGAGATACCGGTAGGCAAGATAACCCAGCAGCAGAATTGTACTGAGCAGCGCCGCGTACAGGCTCACCGTGACTCCGCTTCCCCCGTCCAGACGGTAGACAAGTGTAATCATCATAAGCTGGGCCAGATAGACTATGATCAAAGGCGATTGTTCCCGCATGAACAGCTTCATGTTACCCCTCCTCCCAATTCCCGGTGAGCCTGTACCCTTGACCGCGCACCGTCTGCAGCCCCTCCATAATGTCCAGCGCAGCCAGCTTCTTGCGTACCCGGGTTACGTAGACGTTCAGCGTGTTGTCATCCACAAAAGCTTCGGTATCCCAAATCTTCTCCAGCAGCCGGTCACGTGTAACGAGGGTACCGGATTTCTGCATCAGCTCATCGAGAATCTTGGCCTCGGTGTGGCTCAGGTCGATTCTGGCCCCGCCCCGCGTCAGGATCAGCCGTTCTACATCCAGCATCAGTCCCGAGACAGTGAGGCTGCGTTCCGTGCCGCCCCCGGCATAGGAGCCATAAGCGCGGCGCAGGTGGCTTTTGATTTTGGCCATCGCAATCTCGTAATCAAAGGGTTTCGTAATATAATCATCCGCGCCATTCTCCAGCGCCATGACCTGATCCATCTTCCCGTCGCGTGCGGAGATGAACAGAATGGGACAGGTTGAGACCGCACGGATCTGGCGGCACCAATAATATCCGTCGAATTTGGGCAGGTTCACATCCAGCAGCACCAGCTGCGGGGCGAACGCCTCGAACTCGGTCCGTACCGCTTCAAAATCATGCACCGCCCGTGTTTCGTATCCAAACTTATGTAAGTAGTCCTGGAGCAGGGTTACCAGTCCCTTGTCATCCTCAATGATAAATATTTTGAACATCATAGCCCTCCGGTTGCCGCCTTAGGTAGTCTAAGGGGTTTGCCCCATAATATATACAGTACCTGCGTTCCAGTCAAATCTGCGGTATACTTTCCGGGAAGCGGTGAATGCCAGTGCAATTCCTGTTTCGAAAAAACAACGGGCTTAACGACCGTTACGGAGGTACACCGTATGAAGCAAAACAAATATGATGAGGCCAGCTTTTTTGAAAATTACAGCCGGATGCCGCGCTCCACAGGCGGACTTGAGTCCGCCGGAGAATGGGGGACTTTCCGCACGCTGCTGCCTGACCTGCAGGGTCAGCGGGTACTGGATCTGGGCTGCGGCTTCGGCTGGCACTGCCGGTATGCCCGTGAGCAAGGGGCCGTATCTGTAGTGGGCATCGATCTTTCTGCGAATATGCTGGAGCGGGCCAGGGCAATGACCCGCGATCCGAAGATTGAATACCTCCAGCTGGCAATTGAAGATGCCGCTTTCGGTGCGGATGAATTCGATACAGTCATCAGTTCACTTGCCATTCACTATGTAGAGGATTTCGCCAGCCTCTGCCGCCTGGTATACTATTGCCTGAAGCCTGGCGGAGCCTTCGTGTTCTCGGTCGAGCATCCCATCTTCACCGCGCTCGCCGCGCAGGATTGGCATTACGGTCCTGAAGGCGGGAAGCAGCATTGGCCTGTTGACAATTATCATCTCGAAGGGCCGAGGCAGGCCAAGTTCCTTGATCATGCAGTCACGAAGTACCACCGTAATGTTGCTACCTACATTAATACGCTGATCGGTTCCGGCTTCACCCTGACCCGGATCTCCGAGCTGCAGCCGACTGCGGATATGCTGGAGAACAATGCTGCCTGGCAGGAGGAAACCCGGCGTCCGATGTTCCTGCTGCTGTCTGCGGTGAAGAATTAGCGGGTATAGCGTGCGTTTGAGAAACAAAGTTGCTTCGAAGGCGAGGCTGGATGGAGCTCCAGAGGCGAGGCTGAGCTCAGTATGCGCGCATTTGCTCCAGCAGAGGCCGGTGGGTTCTTCATAACTCACTCATCAGCATGTGGGGAGGACTGAGATTCCGTTATTTGTGCAAAACGGGTGATTTCACAGGGCAAGCGGACTCAGATTCCGTTATGGGTCCTGTTATCCCTCCTTTTGAGCTGAAATTCACAGGATAACGGAATTCCAGTCCGTTTCATCCGCAAAAGAAAGCCTTTCCGGGAAATAGCGGCCTCTCAGTCCGCTTCCCTCCACAGACCAAACAGCCGCCTCCCGGGGAATCCGGCGAGGCGGCTGTTGCACTTACCAGGGAATCCCGTGAAGCTGCTGCTGCGTTCCGCGGAACCCTGCGAGGCGGCAAATTGTTACGGTTGAATTTGGATTGCCGGCTTATTTCATCGCCGCTCCATTTACTTGCCGTCCAGCAGATTGCCCAACCCGCCGAGGATGCTGCCCTCTTCCTTGCGCCCGGAAGGTCCGGCGGCCGACAGAATACGGTCAGCCATCCGGCTGAACGGCAGCGACTGCACCCACACCTTGCCCGGTCCGCGCAGGGTGGCGAAGAACAGGCCTTCGCCGCCGAAGAGCGCAGTCTTCACACCTTTGACCATCTCGATATTATAATCGACAGAGGATGTCATGGCGACGAGACAGCCGGTGTCGAGCTTGATAGTCTCTCCAGGCTGCAGCGTCCGCTCCAGCACATGACCTCCGGAGTGAACGAAGGAGAGTCCGTCTCCTTCGAGCTTTTGCATGATGAAGCCTTCACCGCCGAAGAAACCCGCCCCCAGCCTGCGCTGGAATTCAATGCCGATCGACACGCCTTTGGCTGCGCAGAGGAAGGAATCCTTCTGGCAGATGATTTTGCCGCCGTATTGCTGAAGATCCAGCGGAATAATCTTGCCCGGGTACGGAGCGGCAAAGGTTACGCTTTTCCGTCCATATGCCCCGCTGTGCGTGAAGACGGTCATGAACAGGCTTTCCCCGGTCAGCAGCCGTTTGCCTGCACCCTTCAGCATGCCCATCAGTCCGCCTCCGCCCCGCGAGTTGCCGCTGCCGTCACCAAAGATCGTCTCCATCGTAATCTCCGGGTCCATCATCATGAAGCTGCCCGCTTCGGCGATCACGCTCTCCCCCGG
Source organism: Paenibacillus sp. FSL R10-2771 (assembly GCF_038000205.1). NCBI lineage: Bacteria > Bacillati > Bacillota > Bacilli > Caryophanales > Paenibacillaceae > Paenibacillus > Paenibacillus sp. FSL R10-2771. The sequence continues at coordinate 1,956,467 of NZ_JBBOBM010000001.1, read as the reverse complement.
GTCGAGCTGCACCTCCACACACTGAATTTCCTCACCCATAATCGCATAGTCAATTTCGTGAGCACTCATTCCCTTACATCCTCCCTCTACATTCTGAGCATAGTGTAACCTCGGGCCTTGCAGTTTGAATGAAATATATACGCGCGCTCACACCTCACGGTTTCAGTATCCGGGGACACCCGGGAGGTGAATGTGCGAACTGTGGCGCAGACGAATATGTACACATTTTACCGAAAACAAATTAACAGAGGATAATATGCAAAAATGTTACAGATATTACAACTTCGATTCACTGATACTGGGGTGTGCGGACGAATTGTTGTAGGAAATACAAGAATCCTCTCGGTAATCGGCTTGGAGGGGGGCAGAATGCTGCATTTCATACAACAATTTCCGGTTACGGTCGATATAACGGGCGGAATGTTGTATTCTGTGCAGGATTTCTCAAAAAAAAAAAAGACCAGCTGGACTTAAGTCCGCTGACCTTTCATCATCCCCGTATACGGGGTTCACATTGCATTGTTCACATTCACCGCGCCATCCTGAGTCTTGGCTAGTGGAGATGAAATCTTCGGAGCCTTGACCAGCTTCGGTCTGCCCAGAGAGGTTGTAAAAGTAATCACATATCCGGCCACAACTACAGCCATCACTGTGTACAGGGTCTCTCTTAACGGCATATAGAAGAGGGACAATGCCAGAACAATTACATCCATCAGGATAAATACGGTTCCTACCTTAATTCCTTTCCATTCACTGATCAGCAGCGACAGAATATCGTCCCCGCCGCTCGCCCCGCCGCCTCGCAGGACCATACCTGCTCCTAGACCTGTCAGTACACCTGACAACAATGCCGCAAGCGGCAAGTTATCCTGCAGATCAATAACCCATCCGGAATAGCGTTCCATCAGTCCGTAGAATACCGTGAAGGCTGCTACAGAGATGAAGGTGTTTACCACGAACGATTTTCCTTTGAATATGATTGCGATTAAGAGTACTGGAATGTCTAAAATCAGGATCGATAGTGATGGTGAAATCCCCAGCACATATTTGCCGAGCAGCGACAGCCCTACGAACCCGCCCTCAGTCAAATGGTTCTGATAATTGATGTGATAATACGTAAATGCAAGCAATAGTGTTCCGGACAAAATAACGGCTAATCGGAGCGGCATACTCATGCCACTGTCTTGTTTCCTCATACTCGGTCTCCCCTTATCGTAAATGGCGGCTAGACGTCCCACCAGCCTCTACGAGGGGTTAAACCGGAGGTGTTGCTCCTTCGCATACAATACTCCCTTCCCTCATAGAGGCGGCCATCGTCAATTAACAACGGTACTCGCACATTCTACAGGGAAGCTAAGTATAAGACAGATCATAACGTTTCCAAATCGTCCTTTGGGGAATCGTCCTTCGGGGACACATGGTATCCTGATCCTTTCTTTAGTTTGATATGTTCTGAATAGATTATACCACGCGGAAGGGGCAGTCTAAACAGTTTCCATTAAAAATAAGCAATCAGCCCTGATTCCGCAGCAAACGGTTGACAGTTTCCCGGCGTACACCTATTAATTGCCCGATCTCTTCCTGTGTCAGCAGATCTGTCAGCTGTGCGCCATGAGAGTATTCGTTCAGCCAGCGGGTCAGCAGCGCCATGCGTTCCCCGGGCGTTCCGACTGTAAGATGGTCGAGCCGTGTCTGCATGAACCGCACCTTCTCCTGGAGCAGAAGCGCGATCTCCATCACCTTCTCAGGGTCCTCCCGCAGCTCCCGGTACCATTCCGCAGCGGGAATGAGCTCGACTTCACTTTTCATCATCGCCACCGCTGTTCCATGCGCCTCCTTCGGCGAAATGAGGGAATGATGGGGAACTGTCTCACCCGGATACAGCAGGTTGAACAGCACCATGTTCCCGTTCTCATGCAGTCTTGTCACCTTGAACAGTCCGCTTTTCACCCGGTACAGGTTCTGGCCGCCGTCACCCTGACGGAACAAGACTTCCCCTTTGTGCAGAATCATTTCGCATTCTCCTTTGCCTTCTCTTTATATATATTTTTAATTATACCGAAATACGACAATAAAATGGAGCGTGCAAACAAAGAAACCGTATGAATGCAGAATGTTGCTCTGCTTCCATACGGTTCAGGACAGGAATGATTACGTTATTTCAATGCGAGCGGCTTCTTCCAGAGGCCCAGCATCAGCCCGGAAATGACGGAGCCGATCAGGACGGCCAGCAGGAACAGCAGCGCGTTACTGGATAAGAAGGCTACGAACACGCCTCCATGCGGCGCAGGAACATTGATATTCCACAGCTGGGTCAGTCCGCCGGCTACGGCTGAACCCACGATACAGGAAGTGAGCACACGCAGCGGATCTGCTGCAGCAAACGGAATGGCACCTTCGGTTATGAACGACAAGCCCAGCACGTAGTTGGTTATTCCCGATTTGCGTTCCGTCTCTGTAAATTTATTCTTAAAGAACGTAGTGGCCAGCGCAATTGCCAGCGGAGGCACCATCCCTCCGGCCATAACAGCGGCCATCATCAAGCCGTTCGTGTTGCCGCTTGAGGTGAACACACCGATCGCAAAGGTGTATGCTGCTTTATTGAACGGACCGCCCATATCGATGGCCATCATACCGCCAAGCACCAATCCCAGCAGTACTTTGTTGCCTGTACCCAGATGATTAAGCGCATCGATCATACCTTCATTGATCCAGCTGAATACCGGATTGAACAGATAGAACATAACTGCGCCGGTAATAAGCAAGCTGAATACCGGATACAGGAGAATCGGTTTCAGACCGTCAAGGGTACGCGGCAGGCCAGAGAAGGCTTTGCGGAGCATAACAACCACATAACCGGCCAGGAAACCGGCAGCCAGGCCGCCCAGGAAACCCGCATTGGCATTCAGGGCCATGATGCCGCCGACCATACCAGGCATCAGTGCCGGGCGGTCGCCGATGCTAAGTGCGATAAATCCGGCCAGGATTGGAATCAGGAAGTGGAACGCCCCGTCTCCTCCGCCGATCGTCTGCAGCAGCTTCACCAGCGGATTATCGACACTAGCTACCTGTTCAATCAGGAAGGAGATCGCCAGCAGAATCCCGCCGCCCACTACGAACGGCAGCATGTGGGAGATGCCATTCATCAGGTCTTTATAAATCTTGCTTCCGATTGTACCGGACTTCGCCGATGCGGCACCATCCTCATTACGGCCGGAGCTGCGGTAGATTGGCGCATTGCCTTGGACTGCGATGCGGATTAATTCCTCTGACTTGCGGATTCCATCACTTACCGGACGCTGAAGTACAGGCTTGCCGTTGAAGCGGTCCATCTCTACGTTCTTGTCTGCAGCGATAATAACTCCGCTCGCCCGGGCAATCTCATCCGCAGTCAGCACATTCTGCGCACCTTCAGAACCGTTCGTCTCTACACGGATGTTAACTCCCATCTCTTTGGCTTTCTTCTTCAGGGCATCTTCAGCCATGAAGGTATGGGCAATTCCCGTAGGACATGCTGTCACAGCCACAACAAAGCTCTGCGAATCCGGGTTCCCGGTGATCATCCGTGCAGGTTCATCCTGCGGCGCCGCTGTCTTCCGGGCTTCTTGCTCCGCAGCTGCCTTAGCTTCCGCTTCCGCCTGAGCTTCGGCCTCAGCTTGCTTGGCATCGAACAAGCGCGTTACTTCAGCAGGAGTCTTGGCACTCATGAGCTGTTCGATGAATTCGCTTTCAATGAGCAGCCTTGACAGCGCAGCCAGTGTGCGCAGGTGCATATTTCCAGCTCCGTCCGGCGCAGCGATCATGAAGAACAAATGAGCCGGCGCTTCATCCAGGGAAGCAAAATCTAGTCCGGCGCTGCTCTTGGCGAACACAACCGTCGCTTCATTCACAGCTTTGGTCTTGGCATGAGGCATGGCGATGCCTCCGCCAATTCCGGTGCTGGACTGGGCTTCACGGTCCAGTATCTTTTCTTTGAACAGCTTCACGTCATTAATGCGTCCGCTGGCCGCGAGGCTGGCAATCAGTTCGTCGATCGCCGCTTCCTTCGTTGTAGCCTGCAGCTCCATAATCATAGTTTCCTGTATCATCAAATCTGTAATTTTCATTAATCTCAACTCCCCGTTTTACTTAAAATCTTTCATTATCTCGTTTACAGCTGGGAAATTACAACGAGCGGCCGAAGCTGTTCAATCTTCTGTCTGTCTGCCAGATCGTCCGAGAATGCCGTTGCGCTTCCTGAGGCGACGCCGGCACGGAATGCCTCCAGCACATCTCCGGTCAGCGACAAGGTCCCCACAAACCCGGCGATCATGGAATCTCCAGCACCTACTGAATTCTTCACCTGCCCCGCAGGAGCAGCCGCATGGTAGACACCTTGCTCGGAAATAAACAATGCGCCTTCACCGGCCATCGATACCAGCACATGCCTGGCCCCCGCTTCCAGCAGCTTACGCCCGTAGGTGATAATCTCCGCCCTGGTGCTGATCTGAGCGCCGAACAGCTCTGCCAGCTCATGGTGATTCGGTTTGACAAGCAGCGGTCCCAAGGGCAACGCGTCTTTCAGCGCCTGTCCCGTTGTGTCAATTACAAACTCCGCCCCCTTCTGTTTGCATACTGCGATCAGCCTGCTATAGAAATCTCCACCAAGTGACGGTGGAGTACTTCCCGACAGAATAACAACATCCCCCTGCTTCAGGGCATCCAGCTTGTGCAGCAGAGAAGCGGTCTCGGGCAGCGAAATCTCCGGTCCGGCTCCGTTAATTTCCGTCTCTTCCCCGGCTTTCAGCTTGATATTGATCCGGGTATCATCCGCTATATGAACGAAATCACTTGCAATCATCTCCTGGCGCAGCCACTGTTCAATATATCCGCCCGTAAAACCGCCAAGGAATCCGGTTGCCGTATTCTCGACCCCCAGCTGCTTCAGTACGCGGGATACATTGATTCCCTTCCCTCCGGGTAGCTTCATATCCCGTTTCATCCGGTTTAACCCGCCTAGTGTAAACTCTTCAACCTCCACGATATAATCGACGGAAGGATTAAGTGTCACTGTATAAATCATCATTCATCCCTCATTTATAATGTTTGTCTTCTTAACACACTCACACTAATGTATAATCGACGTCCATCTTCTCCAGCTCCCGGCGGAAGTTATCCGGCGTATCCGTATCAAGAATGCAGTGATCCATCTCCTGCAGATCCGCCACTTTACAAAAGGAGATTTGCCCGATCTTGCTATGGTCTGCGAGCAGAATGGTCTGCTTTGCGACAGCAATCATTTTGCGCTTGGTTGCAGCCTCCAGCATATTCGGAGTCGTGATGCCTTCACGTATATCCAGCCCGTTGGTTCCAAGGAAGGCTTTGTCTACCCGAACCATATCCAGTGAGCGTTCTGTCATCGGTCCGACAAAAGCCATCGTGTCCGGCCGCAGCATTCCGCCTGTAATCGAAACTTCGATATGGCGGCAATCCTTCAGCTCATTAAGCGCCATAATCGAGTTGGTGATGACCTTGAGATTACGGAATGATTTCAGCGCCCGGGCAATATGCAGCGTAGTCGTTCCGCCATCCAGAAGAATAGCATCGCCTTCCTCAATCATCTCCACGGCCTTGCGGGCAATCCGCAGCTTCTCATCAAGGAACCGGTCTTCCTTATCCGGAACAGCCGCTTCAAAGTTCACACTCTGCAGGGATACCGCCCCGCCATGCGTACGTTTCAGCAGCCGTGCTTCCTCAAGCTCCTTGAGATCGCGGCGGACCGTTGATTCTGAGACGGACAGCTCCTGGCTCAGCTCCTGAACCGATGCTCTTGTATGGTTCTCAATAAACTGCAGAATACTCAGCTTCCGTTCTTCTTCAAACATGCGCCTCACTCCTCGGACTTGCAGCACCTGCTGCCGGATTCCTTTTATACACAATCGTCTATTTGCGTTCGCGATTTATTGGTAATTAAATTCGAATAAAAGCTCATTCGTGACTGATATTGATCATTTCTGCTCATTTATGATTGTAACAGCGTTTTCATAAACTGTAAAGTGCTTTTTTATCCGCTTATTTTTTACGGAAAAAGCTTATAATATGCCTTATACAGCGGCTTTTTCCGTTATCCGCTGATCGAATGGCTGCATGGATGCTCATCTCTGCTCATTTCATCCGGAAAGGGGCAAATAACGGCTGCAGCAAATAACCACCCGAACGCCTATTTCACAAACGCGGTCAGCGACATATTTTATATTACATATGGGGAAAAGCGGGTGAACAGGAGATGGCCTATAACAATAATAATTATGGATCCGGCTATACAGGCGGTAACAACAATAACACTAGCGGAGGTGCGGACAAATCCTCCCCTGCAGAAGCGGAAGAACTCAGTGCCGAAGACTATGCAATCATTGCCGCAGGTTTTGGGGCATTAGGTGAAATCTTTGCTTTTCTCTCCCTGGTCAAAGCCAAACAGGTCACCAAAGAAACCGGAGGACAGGCAGGCTTTGAAGTGGACCCCATTCTATTCGTACAATCACGAAAAAAAAAAGCAGCCAGACGAAAATCCCGCCGGCCGCGTTGATATATTCTTTTGCTTATGAAATCTTCAAAGGGAGAACCTGATGCTTGGCGAATATAGAGTCCACCTTCCCGCGTTGCTCCTCCTCATCAAGGAAGACAATGACTATAATATGCTCCAGCTCGGCATGCCTGGCATAAGCCTCCGCATCCTCCTGCGGAATGCCAATACCGATCAGACTTACAGTAAGACCATCCGTTTCAATATCGGCTCCAGCCAGTTTGCGTGCAGCCGGACCCGCAGCCACAACAGTATCGGCCAGCATATCCAGTCCCACTCCTAACCCGCGGGCTGTACCGAACAAGCCCTCATTGCCTTCCCCGCTCTGCGTAGCACCAATTCCGGTATCATGGGTGATGATCTCCAGCGTATTTTTCTGCTTCGTGACTGCAGATATATTCTTCGATTTGATTCCATTCTCTTTCAATTCCCCAATCGCCAGTGCAGCATCGCTCCGATGTCCAAAAATCCCGAGTACCAATGTAGGCATCTAACATCCCTCCTGTTATTGCGATATTACCACTCTGCCTGCAGCTTGAACCTGACGGGAAGTCTCTGCGTTAGTGAATCATTCTCTCCTAATTCGGTTATAAAGATAGAATCAGGCAAATGATATACAGCAGTCTTTTAAAATAAGATAGAACGCTGCTGCTCCTGATGCGTATACATAAACATAAATCAAGAGATTGGGGGGGCTGCTGTGCTTCAAAGCAAATATTTCCGGACATGCCTGGCCATTATCGCCTTTTTGACGATACTGTATCTGGGTTCCAAAGTTATTTTCCTATTTACGCCGCTCGTATCCATCTTTAATCTGCTGCTTGTGCCAATGATGCTGTCGGGCTTCATGTATTATCTGCTCCGCCCGCTCGTCAACTTCCTGGAGACCAAAAAACTTGGACGTGCACTCTCGATTCTCCTAATCTATCTCGTCTTCATCGGTTTGTTCGTACTGTTCTGGGTGCTGGTCTGGCCGACCCTGCGTGAACAAATCCAGAATTTCATCGATAATACGCCGTATCTGGTAGAGGGGCTGCAGAATCAGTTCAACAAAATCCAGAATGATCCGTCCTTCTCACGTTTCTTCAAAGGCGATACCGATTTAACAACAAGGCTTACAGAGTACGTAAATAGCGCCATCACTTGGGTGACTAATTCCATGTCCAACCTGATCGGTGTCATCTCCAGTATTGTAGTAGTCATTGCTACACTGCCGATTATTCTCTATTACATGCTGAAAGATGGATATAAGCTGTCACCGATTCTTCAAGGCCTGATTCCAAGAAAGTACCGCAAGGAAGGCCAGGATATGCTGAAGGATATCGACAGTGCGCTAAGCGGCTTCATTGTTACGCGCGTCCTGCTGAATGTGGTGCTGGGCATCATGCTCTACATCGGATTTCTGTTTATCGGCCTGCCGTATTCACTACTGCTAGCCGTTATTTCCATTCCGCTTAACTTCATTCCTTATGTCGGCTCATTGCTGGCAGCGATTCCGGTGATTATCGTAGGATTCATTGAATCCCCTTCAATGGCACTCTGGTCTCTGATCATCATCGTCGTTGCCCAGCAGATTCAGGACAATGTGCTGTCACCGATTATCTATGGTAAATCCCTGGATGTACATCCGCTGACAACCGTTGTGCTTGTCCTGATAGGCGGCGACTTCTTCGGCATTATCGGTGTGCTCATTGCGCTGCCTGTATATATGATTCTCAAAATCCTCTTCCTGCGGATTTATGAAATCATTATCGCTGAGCGTGAGGATGATCCGGGCGGTCCCGGGCCTATAGCACCGGCAGGGATTGAGGCTGAGATTGTTAAGGAAGAGCAGTTTTAATTCTGTTGTAGTTCTGTTGTAGTTCTGTTGTAGTTGAGTTAAACCTGCTTTGAGTGTTAAATTTCAAGACTGAATTCGCCCAAAGGGCGCGTCCGGCTGGAGCCGATGGGGCCTGTGCAAGCTAATACAAGCTCATGCAGGCCATGAAGCTTATAAGGCAACCACACATCGCTCCACTCAGACTACCGCTGGGGTAGCTCCGGTAGAATCAAGAGCACTAATGCCCTTCATTTGCTCATTTGGGGCGCCTCCTATGAAATCAAGAGCACTAATGCTCCTCATTTGTTCATTTGAGGCGCATCCGGTGGAATCAAGAGCACTAATGCTCTTCATTTGGTCAATTGGTCCGCATCCGATGAAATCAAGAGCACTAATGCTCCTCATTTGCTCATTTGGAACGCATCCGATGAAATCAAGAGCACTAATGCTCCTATTTTCTCATTTGGTCCGCATCCGGCGGGATCAGAGGGATTTATCCCTTTAATTTTCCCATTCCGCTCACTTTCGGCGGGATCAGAGGGATTTATCCCTTTAATTTTCCCATTCCGCTCACTTTCGGCGGGATCAGAGGGATTTATCCCTTTAATTTTCCCGTTCCGCTCACTTCGGCGGGATCAGAGGGATTAATTTAGACGGATCTGCCACAATTCCAAAGAATCTTATCCATAACTGCTACGCAGATCTTATCCACAACAGTCAAACATCATATGATCCAAATAACAAAAACAAAAAAACGGGCAAATCTCTAAATAAGAGGTTTGCCCGTTTTGCTGAACCTTCCGAAGCCTTCCGTTCCGCTATCTCAGCCCCGCAGAGAGCGCACTACAAAAATGTGATTGCCCTTCAGCAGGTTCTGCCCGTCGCGGAGCGTAACTGAACCCTTGGTGTGCGCTACTATGGTCGTATTGAGGGCAACCAGCTGATCGCCTTTCCAGATTGTGACCGCCGACTTGAAATATACCGCGTTGTCAAACTGCTGGCGTTCCCTCATCACGTACCCTACGGAATGGAGGACCGGGGGCAATGCCCTCTCCTTGGGAGCCAATGCCTTGATGAACACAATGTCACGAAAAGGGACGGCAATCTCCTGATGTCCGATTACGGCTACTGAAGCTGCAGGGTCCCATCTGCGCAGCACGCCTTTCATGATCGTATATGGCTCTTCTCCGCAGTACATAATGACCGGTCTGCCTACCCAATGCTTCATGGCTCCACCCCCTTCGCTGTGTCCGTGCTACTTATACATTCGGTATGGACCAATCGATTCCTGTAAGCCCGTGCGACTCCAGATAGGAGTTAGCCTGAGAGAACGGATGGCTGCCGAGAAATCCGCGGTGGGCCGAGAACGGACTTGGATGCGGAGACTGAATAACCTTATGTCTGCTGCGGTCAATCGAAGCCCCTTTGAGCTGGGCATGACTGCCCCACAGGATGAACACCATCGGTTCTGTCCGTTCATTCAGCTTCTCCATAATAGCATCTGTAAACGTCTCCCAGCCCAGGCCTTTATGCGAGTTCGGCTGGCCTTCACGTACGGTCAGCACTGCGTTAAGCATCAGCACCCCTTCTTCTGCCCAGTGGAGCAGAGAACCATGGTTCGGCACAGGTACGCCCAGATCATTATGCAGCTCGGTATAAATATTGCGCAGTGACGGAGGAATCCGCACTCCCGGCTCGACCGAGAAACTCAGGCCATGAGCCTGTCCCGCCCCATGATAGGGGTCCTGACCCAGAATGACCACCCGGGTCTTGCTGTAAGGCGTCAGCTTCAGCGCTGAGAACAGCTTGTCTTTTGGCGGATAGACTGTATATTGCTTATATTCACGTGCCAGCGCATAACGCAGCTCTTCAAAATAGGGCTTATGCGTTTCTTCCTGCAGAACCTCATCCCAATCATTGCCGAACATCCCGTTCTCCTCCTGCTTGCTTCCCTGTAGTATTCATTCATTACCTGTTATTAACCAGATCCCGCAGAATTTATTTGCGCCCGTAATCTGCTTTGATCTCGCCCCATACCTTAGTCTGCCATTTCAGCACCTTATTCTCATATGTATGGCTGCGCAGCCAGCTCTCCGCCCGGTCAATCAGCGTCCAGATTTCCTCTGTGGAAGCATCCCGGGGCAGGGTAGTAGCAACCTTTTTCTGCTTCACCCACTTCATAGCATTCACGGAGTCGGTATAGACCGTACGGCTGCTGCCTTCCTTCTTAAGCAGAGCCAGCGCATGGACTATCGCCAGAAATTCCCCAAGGTTATTCGTCCCCTTACTGATTGGACCGCAGGAAAAAATAATGTCCCCGGTCTGCGTGTCTACGCCTTTGTATTCTACCGGTCCGGGATTGCCGCGGGTGCCGACATCTACAGAGATGCTGTCATAATCAATCTCCTCCGACGTTTCTACCGAGGCACTGCGGCTCCAGCTGTTTGCCGTTTTACTCTTGGCACCCGTGCCGTTTGATGCCGCACCTGTTCCCCAGTTGCCTTTCCAGCCCGCCTTATAAGCCGTATCCGCTGCCGCTCTGCTCTCATAAGACTTATATTTCGCTCCGGTATAATGATCGGTCTGCGCCTGGCATTCTGCCCAAGTGCTGTACACTCCCGGCTGCTTGCCTTCCCACACTACATAGTATTTCTGCTTAGCCATGAATACAGCTCCTTCCTGCACGCCTCATGAATCATCAAAATCATATTGTAATCCAAACCGCGGCGATATTGAAGTGCAAATAAGCCCAGCGCCTGCTGTGAGCCGAAATATAAATTGGATAATTCCCAGCAGGCGCGTTCATACTATTAAGGCCGCATTATTCCAGTACAGCAAGCGTAGTGTTGACGATAGTCTGGAGCTTGTCAATATCCCGGGTGGCTTTGACCATGACCCGCAGCCCGACGAGGGCATTGTGCAGATAAGCAGCAAGCGCAGAGGCCTCATGCCGGCCGGAGATCTCTCCGCTAGCCTGTCCGTGCCGGATCAGCCGTTCGATGAGATGTTCGGTATTCAGAAAAGCATCATTCGCTTTGGTTGCTGCTTCCGGATCATGATTGGACAGCTCCACTGCGGTATTCACCAGCAGGCAGCCCTTGGGCTCGTCTTCACTCCTGTGGATCGTTGCTTCGAACAGCAGGGTGATTGCAGCTTTGGCCGAGGAAATGCTTTCGATACGGCCCTCCATCCGGGAGGCGTTGATGGCTGCGAACCGCTCCAGTGCTTTTATATATAAAGTATGCTTGTCTCCAAATGTGTCATACATGCTTCTCTTGTGAATCCCCATGCCGGTTACAAGATCCTGCATCGAGGTTTTCTCATAGCCCTGCTGCCAGAAGATATTCATCGCCTTTAATAGTACGTCATCAATGTCGAATTCTTTGCTTCTCGCCATCATCATGCTCCTTTCTGGGTCAATTTTACCATTTATAGAACGATCGGTAAATATTATTATGCTATTGTGAATTAAATCACATTAATTCCGCACTAATCATTCTATATTAATTTTAAAGGAAAAACAAATCTGCAGCAACACACACCCCAAGGAGGTTATTTACATGAGAAAGCTCGCAGCAATAGCAGCCGTATTCACTCTGACCCTGCTCGTCGGATGCGGCAACTCGGCAAACAACAATGCGGCAAATACAAACACGTCCGCAAATAACGGCAATACGGCCACGGCCACCGAAGCACCGGATGCTGTAACATCGGTCTCCGTCGTTGATAATAATGAAGCCTTCAAGAAGGCGATCAGCAAAGACGGCCACTGGATCGCCGCAGTCCTGAACGACCTGACCTTCACGGAAGAGCTTGTGGTAGACGGACAGTTCATCAATAAGGAAGAGCCGGCCCGCAAAATCGCGCTCTATACCCAGGATGCAGATCACAACATCACCAATTCCTTCACACTTACCGCTCCAAAAATGACAATCCGCAGTGAAAATGCCCGTATTCAGGGCGGCACCTTTGTCGGGGATGTCTACGTAGAAGCTGACGGCTTCGCCGTTGTGAATGCTACCATTGAAGGCAATGTCTACTTCTCGGATGCCAAATACCAGGCTACCTACACGGCCGCTGACCAAGGTAAGGTAACCGGTGTGACTGAAGTCAAGAAATAAGTTATTCTGTACAGGAGGTGTTCCCTTCAGGGCAATCTTGCCGGGGACACCTTTTTGCGGTTTTTACCAGGAAAAGAGGTGCAGAACCCATGTTATCCGTCCGTAAGTCCGTCATACTCTCCCTATTGCTGCTGCTCACATCATCCTGCAGCGGGCAAGAAGAGAAACATCCACCGCAATACCGTATACAGTCCGGCCATGATCTTAGTATTCTTACGACTACCGACACACACTATTTATCGCAAAGCCTGAGGGATCTCGGGCCTGCCTTCAATCAGTTTCTGGCTGCCGGGGATGGTAAACAGCTGGGATACAGCAACGAAATGATGGAAGCCCTCGGATACGACATTGGCATCCGCAAGCCCGATGCCGTCATCATTAGCGGAGATCTCAGCAACAACGGTGAAGAAGCCAGCCATAAGGACCTGGCCAAACATCTGAAGAACATTGAACAGGAGACCGGGACCCGGGTATATGTGATACCCGGCAATCACGATATCCAGAATCCCTGGGCCCGTAAATTTAAGGGTAAGCGCCAATATTCTGCAGATTCCGTTACCGCCAAACAGTTCCGCAAGATCTACGGCAGCTTCGGTTATGATGAAGCGCTGCTGGAGGATAAGGACTCGCTGAGCTATCTGGCTGCCCCGTCAGATGATCTTTGGCTGCTCATGCTCGATACTGCACAATACAAAAATAATCAGGATCTGGGAAATCCACAATTGGAGGGCAAGGTGAGCGCTTCGACACTGAAATGGATTGATGCGTGTGGTGAAATGGCTGCGGCACAAGGTGCGCAGATCGTAGCGGTCATGCACCATAGCCTGCTGGATCACAGTGACTTCATCCAGGAGGGCTTCACTGTCGATGATAACGGGCAGGTTATTGACGCCCTGCTGCGCAATAATATCCATACCACACTCAGCGGCCACATTCATATTCAGGATATAAGTGAATATCAGAAGGACGGCAACAGCATCTATGACATCGCAGACAGTGCATTATCGGTATTCCCGCATCAATACGGCATCTTAAACTATTCAGCCGCCAATCAGACCCTGGATTACAATACAGCTAAATTAGGGATGGAGCTGTGGGCCGCAGCATCGGGCAGCACAGATCAGAATCTGCTGCAGTTCAACACTTACAGTGAAGCGAATTTCCGCAAGCGCTCCGCGACCCGCAGTTATTCCCGTTTGACCGCGGACACAGCGTATGCTAATTACACGGATGCCGAGCTGAATGCGATGGCGGATGTGGTCGGCCGGCTGAATGAGATTTATTTTGCAGGGACCGCCAGTACTGACAATGCAGCTGTAATCGCCACGGAAGGCTACCGCCTCTGGCAGAAGGCCCCCGCCAGCGGGACTAGAAGCTATGTCCTGGGAATGGCTGCGCGGGAAACGAAGAACAATCATGAGCTGCATGTACAGCTTCCGGCCCGTTGATGTGTTTGAGCATGAAGGATTGCGTTTAATTTAGGGCTGTACAGCAATATCAAGACTGCTGAAGCGCTAAGGAGGATGACAAGCCAATGTTCAAACGCATGGATGAAATTATGATTGAAATCCCGGACGTCGAGAAACCAGATCCGAATGCTGCTGCGGCTGTACAGGAACTGCTTGGCGGTAAATTTGGTGAGATGTCAACACTCAACAACTATCTGTATCAGTCCTTTAACTTCCGTTCCAAGGAGAAGCTGAAGCCCTTTTACGATCTGGTTATGAGCATTACTGCAGAGGAGTTAGGCCATGTCGAACTCGTCTCTCATGCTGTAAACAAATGTCTAAGAGGCTCCACGGATTATAAGAAGCCGGACTCTACTCCACTGGATGCTGTAAAAGATGCCCGGCTGTCCTATCACTTCCTGGCCGGAGCCCAGGGTGCCATGCCGTTCGATTCGATGGGTAACCCCTGGACCGGGGCCAATGTGTTCAACAGCGGCAACCTGGTGGAAGATCTGCTGCATAACTTCTTCCTGGAATGCGGGGCCAGAACACATAAAATGAAGGTCTACGAAATGACCGACCATCCGGCTGCGCGTGCTGTTGTCGGTTTCCTCCTTGTCCGTGGAGGCGTTCATGTGGTCGCTTATGCCAAGGCACTGGAGATTGCCACAGGCGTCAATGTAACCAAGCTTGTGCCGATCCCTTCCCTGGACAATAAATCGTTCAATGAAGCCAGAAAGTATGAAGAAAAAGGCGTGCATACGAAGCTGTACACCTGGAGCGATAAGGATTTCAGCTCCATTGACCAGATCTGGAAGGGCACCCATCCAGAGGACGGGCTTCCGCTTGAGGTTATTCAGGGCGTGCCTGAAGGTGTTCCGATTCCTGAGGCCCCTGAGTCCAAGGAGGAATTCGCACCGGGGATCTCGGCCGAGGAATTCAAGGAGATTGCCAAACGGCTTAAGATGGCCGGTAATATCAAGGATTAGCGGCTAGGGTCTGCGCATAAATAATGCGGCGGACACAGCTGGCTGAAATAAAGAAGCGGATGTTCCGGAAGCCCTGAGTGAAAGGCTGCGGAACATCCGCTTTGTTGTGCGGGAAGGTGCAGGCGGTGTTGCGGATAATCCGCATAAACCTCAAGATTCGCTGAATCTCTGACATTTAGAGAATCAGGATTCGTAACAAAAGGAAGCTGCCGATTGCAGAACACCAGTAATGTATTCCGAAACCCTGACATGCACCGGATGAACCAGATAGGCTTCCAGATCCGCCATGCTCTCATATTGCACAATCAGCATCAGATCGTAAGCGCCGCTGCGGACATCCACCTCCACCTTCAGTTCATGGATATGCGCGATTTGACCACGCATGCCCAGAAGCACTTCACGGGCTTCAGCAATGCGCTCCGGGCTGCCATCCTTCAGCTTGATTAACAGATTGTTCGTAATCATTGAACCGTTCCCCTTTCATTCTGAGGTTCGAGAAGCAGTGTTGTGCTTGCCGCTTCGCGGCCATTTACCAGCAGCGTCACGGTATGTTGTCCGGGATAATGCCTTCGTGTGGTCAGGTCGGCCCAGCGGTGCGTCCGTACACCAGCCAGTCTGGAACCGCCGGGGACGGTTTTGTCTGACAACAGAAAGAGCTTGCGGGAGGTCTTTCCTCCTGCCTTCACGAAGTCTATCCCGTATTCAATGCGGATACGCACCGGTTCACCTTCCCGGATCGTGAGGGCATACTGCAGTTCGCAGTGGTCACCGATCCGCACCTCAGCCGGTTGAACAGCGAGTACAGCGGCGGCAACCAGCGGAGCACCGCCCGCTTCAGGAGCATAACCAAACAGCTCCATGATCTCAGGGTCCGCCTTACGGATCAGCGAGCGGCAGCCATGCCGCACAATCCAGTCCGTATTCACATTGTTGCCTTTCCAGCGGCGGGCTGTCTCAATGACGACGGCCGGATGATCCTTCGCGATATCGTTCAGATTGTTGGCGACACTCTTGCGTACATAGAGCGACGGGTCCGCCTTCAGCTTCTCCAGCAGCGGCAGCACCGGGGACGGATCGCGCTTGAACACCGGCAGCGCCTGGCCCCATGGGAGACGGGGCCGGCTGCCTTCGCTGGCCAGACGCCGCACATGCTCATCCGGATGCTCTGCCCAGGCCAGCATCTGAATCATCATCCTCTGCGGGTCCCGCAGCATGAACGGCCTGACGGCGAACTCTGCCGAGGATTTCGGCGTGAACCGTTCCAGCGCCGCCATGGACAACTCCCAGTGCTCCTCCCTGCCGCCAAACACCTCGACGAAATCAGGGAAGATCAGATAGGGAAATCCGACACAGTCTTTATCGATGGCGTACAAAATATCTAATGCTTCTTCATAACATGATGGCAGGAATGCCCCCAGTGTCTCCGTGATCCGCCGCATCCGCGCCTTAAGCTCCAGTTCCTCCCAAGGCTCTTTCATCGCCGCAGCGGTGAAGTCCTCCGCATCAAACGAACCGTATACGGCATGGATCTTAGTGCCGAGGCTGCGCAGGAATTCCTTGTTGTACATTGCTTTTAATGGTTCCGCCATCCTATGATTCCTCCTGCTGATTGTGTTCAGATCACTTGTCAGAACAGCGTAACATAACAAACTGGACAGCCTTATGTCACGTTAAGTTCGGTAATGTATTGTATTGTGTGAGGCTGATTGGTCTTCAAGTATCAAAAGAATGCCGCCGGATAGATCAGCTCGCCCTTCACCTTCTCCAGCGCCCCTTCCTGCAGCCCATAAACTTGAAACACCTCATCCGGTACAGTGAATTGCGTCAGCGCAAGGCCATAGGCGCGTGCGGGCGTGAAGCCGAATTGGGGATAATAGCCTGGGTGCCCGATCAGCAGAATTATTTCATAACCCAGCCGCCTGCTGCGTTCTATGCCTTCGCGGATCAGTGCTGCGCCAATTCCCTGACGCTGCATCTGCGGATCGACTGCGATGGGGGCAAGTACGATTACTTCTTGTGAATGATTCCCGTCCAATACCTTGGCACGGCTTAATAAAATATGCCCAACTACAGCACCATCCTGCTCGGCAACAATGGACAGCTCCGGCACGAACTCCTCCGAAGCTCTGATCCGCTCAATCAGCCTGGATTCATCTTCACGGTTCCCGAACGCCTTGACATTCAGTTCAAATACTTGAATATAATCCTGCGCTGTCTCGGTTCTTATCTGCATCTGAGTTTCCCCTTCCATAATAACGGTTATGCCGGTCAGTTAATCAGGCGCTCCACTTCTTCAATGCCTTTCTTCGCCCGGCTGTTCAGCGCCCGTTTGTCCTTGAGTCCGAGCTGCTGCAGCTCATGGCCGGGGTCTGTCACCAGCGGCTGTGTTACCACACTTTCAAGCAGCTGCACGGCGACCCGGCAGGCGCTGAACAGCAGCTCGCGGTTAATCACCATTTTATGGGCGCGGATGATTTCTACCAGAGCTTCGGCATACATCAGTCTGACTATACTGTCTGCGCTCATCAGGTTGCGGGAGGCGAAAGAAGTTGTCTTGTCCACAATGACCGGGTCCTGATAGTTCTTGGACAAGGCTTCAAGCTCGGCAACAGCCTCCCAGTCCCTGATCGACAGGCGCCCGCACCCTTCCGCGATCATCTCCTGAAACCATTGAAGCTCCATTTCCCGGACAATGCCATATTGTTTGTACTGCTTAAGGGCACCTTCACGGTGCATTTGGGCCGGGCTGCCCAGATACCGGATGAATATCTCCCGTGCTTGCCGCGTTTCTGCTTCCATACTGCCCTCCACCTTATTTCCTATATTTATTGTTCACCATAACCAGTACCGCCAGCGTAGTATAAACCGTCTTTCTCCCAACACTCACGAGGGAACAGCCACCTTCATCCTTCGTCCGGCCTTCAAGCACAATCCAGGGGAAAATTTTCAACTATTTCAGAAAGGAAATCCTATTTTCAAAATCCGCTGTCTGTCGTAGAATAGTGTTTAAGATTCTGCACCGTTATATTTATACTACACATGGAAGGGGCTGGGATTATGCCGCAGACACTTGTCCAAAATGCTGATTTCTGGGTTGCCGCTTTATCGCAGACCTTCGTGTCCGCCTTGCAGCTTGACCCCGATGGAATGTACTCCCAGGTTGGAGTCGGAATTGTAGAGAAGTTCTCCGAGGAATATGTGCGGCTCAAAAGATTCGACGGCACTGTCTCGCATTATGCCCGTGATATTACCAAATTCCAGCACAATCAAGCCTCACGCCGCTAACAGGCCTATGCTGTACTTTCCCCTTCTGGCCGGAGTTCTCCTGCCTGGGGGAAGTGAATTTCAAAATAGGTGTATACATGACCTGCTCATGTATACGCCTTTTGCCTGATAGCAGGCCGCAGAATCGCCTTCCGGGTAGTCAACTTATTTCATGCTGCTTCCGCGCTTAGAAGACTCCACGCCTCCCATTGTCCAGAAATCCGTCCCGGTAAAAAACCGCTCTTTGCCTGCCGCCGCTTCCTTCTCTTCCGGAATAAATGCCCAGGCTGCACGCCTGAAACGCACCGGATCATCACCGGCTATGCCGTATTCCCGGTAAATGGCCGTCTGCATATTCCGGGGATTCCCCCAGGGGTCCCAACCGGAGGGATGAATATGCCCGCCCAGCCGGCAATTCACAATATCCGTTCTGGCGTATCCGCGCCACGGGCGTCCCAGATAGACACCGCTAACCCCCGGGTCCGACGTAAAATAACACTCGTTGAACAGATAGCCATACTCCTGATGCTGCGGCGTGGATGCCGCTGTGATGTAACCCGGCCCGTCGTTATAATGACGCAGACTGCGGATCTCACAATGCTCGAAATAAGCTGCTGCTCCGCCAAAAATAAAATCAATCGTTCCTTCGATATAACAATTCGTGTACAGCTGGCGGCAAACGGCGTGCTGCTCCTTAAGCGGAACGCCTCCAAAGGCCTTCCCATCTTTGGTATACGGCGGCAACGGTCCGGTGAATAGTGTATCCTGATGGCCCCTGAAGCTGCAGCTACGAAATAGGGTCTCATCACAATGGGCCGACACCGCTACAGCCTGCCCGATGTCATTTCCTTGCCCTGCTGTGTTCGCAATAATCAGGTTCTCAAGCATCAGCCTCCGGCCGCCGAGGAACAGTGTCGGTGTAGCAAAGGTTCCCTGCTCTTCTCCTGACTCGTCCGGCTCCTTGGCATGTCTGTTCATGGTGATTACCACTTCCCCGATGCCCACTATATTAAGATTGGACCGGTATATTCTTACCTCCTCTTCATATACACCTGACATAATATACAGGGTCACCGGCTTTTCCAGCAGATCCCGTTCAAGTTCATCTACCGCTGCCTGGATACTCTGGTAATCGCAAAATTCCCGCTTGCCCACCAGCATTGCTATCGTCCCCCTTAAGAAATAGGTTCTGTTCAAACCGGCAGTCCTTGACACGTAAATTATACCGCCGGCCGCAGCAATGTTCCAGATAAAATTTTAACGTGTGCATTTCAATAAAGTCTTGACTTGACGCGGCTGTAGCACTAAACTGAAATCGTTAACAATTCTATTTTCCCGGAGAGATGTCATGATTACCATCAAAGATATTGCACGCGTCGCCGGCGTCTCCCACACGACTGTATCCAGAGCGCTGAACGGCAGCCCGCTGATCAAGAAAGTCACCCGGGATAAGATTGAGCGAATCGCCGCGGAAATGAATTATGTGCCGAATTACAGCGCCAAGAGTCTGGTTACGAAGAGATCGTTCACCATCGGGCTGTTCTTCTCAAGCATTGAGCAGGGTACTTCAGCCAGCTTCCTGGTTGATGCTATCAAAGGCATTACGCATATCCTGGATGAGAACTACAATCTGACCGTTAACGGAATAGACGGTGTCCATAACTTCAGCAATATTCAGCCCCAGCGTTTCGACGGCATTCTGGTCATGAGCCAGAGCGATGAGGATAATGCCTTCATCTATCATGTGAAGAAGATGGGCATACCGCTTGTGGTGCTGAACCGCCAGCTGGAGGACCCGGGCATTATGAATGTTGTAGCCAATGACCGCGAAGGCGTGAAGGAAGCCATTGATTACGCTGTGCTTCAAGGGCACCGGAAGCTGGCTATTATTGAAGGGAAGCCCGGCTTCAAATCGTCCAGCGAACGCAAACAAGGGTTCATGGACAGCCTGATTGCAGGCCGTCTGGAGCTGAATCCCGATTATTTCGCTTCAGGGGATTACAGCATCGAGAGCGGCTATGAGGCGATGACGGCGCTGCTCAGCCTTGAGGATCAGCCTACCGCTGTATTTTGCTCCAACGATGATATGGCCATTGGCGCGATGAACGCCTGTTATGCCCATAAGGTAGATGTGCCGGGACAGATATCCCTGATCGGATTCGACGACATTATGTTCGCCCGCTATACGAATCCTGCCCTGACCACCGTCCGCAAGCCCATTGCAGAGATCAGTGAACTCGGTATGAAAATGCTGATTCAGCTGCTGATCCAGCCCGAAACAGAGCCGCAGCAGCTATTCGTCAAGACCGGCCTCATGGTACGCGATACTGTCGCCAAGATCTGAGCGCAGGGTTCTGCCGCAGTGAATTAACGGTATGTACCGGGTTATCCGGCTTGCCCGTTTTGTATTTTCAGCAGACACGAATAACGTCTACAATGACGTCATTTCCGGGTTTGCTTAAAATAAAATGTTAACGTGTGCATTTATGACATTATATTTTAAAAGGAGATCATGACCATTATGACAAACCGTTTATCCAGAAGCACTCACCCGGAGTTAACCCTGCATCCCGAGCGAATGATCCAATTCGGTGAAGGCAATTTCATGCGCGCCTTCGTGGACTGGCAGCTGCAGCAGATGAACAACCAAGGCCTGTTCAACGGAAGCGCAGTGCTGGTACAGCCGATTGAACAGGGGCTTGGCGGATTCATGGCCGCCCAGGATAATCTCTACACCGTGCTGCTGAACGGCATTATGGATAACCAGACAGTCAACTCGCGGGAAATCATCTCTTCCGTCAGCCGCGTGATTAACCCTTATAGCGATTACGGGAGTTACCTTGCGCTCGCTGAGAATGATGAGCTGGAATTCATCACCTCCAACACGACGGAAGCCGGTATTGCCTATCTACCGGGCGACCGTGCAGACGGAACGCCGCCGAAGAGCTTCCCGGGCAAGCTGACTGCGCTGCTCCACCGCCGTTTCGAGCTGGGCAAAAAAGGCTTCGTCATCATCCCCTGCGAGCTGATCGACCGCAACGGCGAGAAATTGCAGGAGATTGTACAGCAATACGCCGCTGACTGGAATCTGGGCGGGGAATTCCTGCAATGGCTGAAGGAGGAGAATACCTTCTGCTGCAGTCTGGTTGACCGGATCGTTCCGGGTTACCCGCGTGATAAGGCCGCTGAGCTGGAAGCTGAATTGGGGTATCTGGACAATGTGATGGTTACGGCTGAGCCATTCCTGTTCTGGGTCATTGAAGGACCGGAATCACTTACTGAACGGCTGCCGCTGGCCAAGGCCGGACTGAACGTTGTGGTCACCCCTGATATGACTCCATACCGCGAGCGCAAGGTTCATCTGCTGAACGGGCCTCATACGGCTATGGTTCCTCTGGGTTTGCTGGCGGGTCTGGAAACCGTTGAGGATATTATGAATGACGAAACGTTCTCCCGCTTCGTGAAGCAGCTGATCGAAGATGAACTGATTCCTATGCTGGATCTGCCTGCTGAAGAGCTGCTGTCCTATGCGGATGCCGTGCAGGAACGGTTCAGAAATCCGTTCATCCGCCATGAGCTGACCTCCATCTCGCTGAACAGCATCTCCAAATTCAAAACCCGGCTGCTCCCGGTGCTGCTCCGCTATCAGCAGGAACGCGGCAAGCTTCCGGAGCGCATAACGCTCGCCTTCGCCGCTCTCCTGCTCAGCTACCGCGGTGACCGTGTGCCGCTGCAGGACAGTCCGGAAATCCTGGAGATTTTCACACAGGCATGGAGTGATCCGGCAACCTTCGCAAGCACTATTCTCAGCAACACCAGCCTGTGGGGACAGGATCTGTCCTTGCTGCCCGGACTGGAAGCTGAAATTAACGCCCATCTGCAGCAGCTGGAGAAGCAGGATTCCCGCGCCGCTCTGCAGCAGCTTGTCGGCTAAAGCAATAACTAACAAAACTTAGGAGGGTCCAACATGAAGCACTTAATGAAAATGAACCCCAGAGATACAGTAGCTGTAGCCCTGCGGCCGATATCGGCCGGGGAGCAGCTCACCATAGACAGCTTGACGCTTCAGGCAGCACAGGATATTCCGCAGGGCCACAAGATTGCCCTGACTGATTTCCAGACTGATGAGGTTATCACCAAATACGGTTATCCTATCGGCCATGCCATCGCTCCGATTGCCGCAGGGGACTGGATTCATACGCATAATATCAAGACCAATCTGTCCGGCGAAGAGGAATATGAGTATGTGCCGGATGTTCACCAGGTTACCTACCCCCGGCGTGATCTGACCTTCCAGGGGTACCGCCGGAGTAACGGCAAGGTCGGCATCCGTAATGATCTGTTCATTATCCCGACCGTGGGCTGTGTGAACGGGATTGCCGAGCAAATGCTGCAGGAGTTCAAGGCTGAGCATCCCGATCTTGGCGGCTTCGATAACTTCACGGTGCTGAAGCATCCATACGGCTGCTCGCAGCTCGGCGATGATCACCGCATGACCCGCAGCATTCTGCTCGACGCGGTCAACCATCCGAACGCCGGCGGGGTGCTCGTGTTCGGGCTCGGCTGCGAGAACAACATTGTCGCTGAATTCCGCAGCATGCTGGGGGATTATGACGAGTCACGGGTGAAATTCCTGGTTGCCCAGGAGGTGGGCAATGAGGTAGAAGCCGGCCTTGAGCTGCTGGAGCAGCTGTATGAGGCTGCGAAGAACGATGTCCGTGAGCCGGTTCCGCTCAGTGAGCTGAATATCGGCCTGAAATGCGGCGGCTCCGACGGGTTCTCCGGGATCACAGCCAATCCGCTGCTGGGGGCATTCTCCGACTTCATCATCTCCCAGGGCGGAACCTCGGTGCTGACGGAAGTGCCGGAAATGTTCGGTGCAGAGAAGATGCTGATGGCGCGTGCAGAAAGCCATGAGGTCTATGAAGAGATCGTGTCGCTGATCAATAACTTCAAGCAGTATTTCCTCTCGTACGGCGAACCTGTATACGAGAATCCTTCTCCAGGCAACAAAGCCGGCGGCATCAGCACCCTGGAGGACAAATCGCTGGGCTGCACCCAGAAGGCCGGAACTTCGCCGGTGGTCGATGTGCTGCAATATGGCGTGAAGCTGCGCAAAAAAGGGCTGAGCCTCCTTCAGGCTCCCGGCAACGATCTGGTAGCCGCCTCCGCTCTCGCTGCTTCGGATTGCCAGCTGGTGCTGTTCACTACCGGACGCGGAACGCCGTTCGGCAGCTTCGTACCTACGGTGAAGGTGGCCACCAACAACGATCTTTTTGCCAAAAAAGGCCACTGGATGGACTTCAATGCCGGTCCTCTGCTGGAAACACCGATGGCCGATGTGCTGGAGGAATTCATCACTTATATCATTGATGTCGCCAGCGGCCAAAAAACACGGAACGAGCAGAATGAAGTGCGCGAGCTGGCTATTTTCAAAACCGGCGTTACGCTATAAACCCTATCCAAATTCATGCAAAGGGAGATCTTATCCATGTTTCTTAATGAAGATTTCATGTTATCCGGCGATACCGCACGCCAGCTCTTTCATCAGCATGCCAAAACAATGCCGATTGTCGATTACCATTGCCATCTGGACCCGCGCGAAATCTATGAGGATAAACCGTTCGAGAACCTCACGGCAGCCTGGCTTTATGGAGATCATTACAAATGGCGGCTGATGCGCGCGAACGGTGTGCCGGAATCGCATATTACCGGGGATGCCTCCGATTATGATAAATTTCTGGCCTGGGCCCGCACACTCCCGAAAGCCATCGGCAACCCGCTGTACAGCTGGACCCATCTGGAGCTCCGCCGCTTCTTCGGCGTTAATGAGCTGCTGAACGAAGCTTCTGCACCGGCCATCTGGGAGAAGGTGAACCGCAAGCTGGCCGAACCGGCGTTCACCCGCCGCGGTCTGATCCGCAGTTCGAACGTCAAGGTAATCTGTACTACGGATGATCCGGCAGACTCGCTGGAATACCACAAGCTGCTCAGAGACTCTGAGACCGCGTTCCAGGTGTTCCCGACCTTCCGTCCCGACAAGGCACTGAACATCGATGCCGAAGGCTTCAGCGCCTGGATCGGCAAGCTGGAGCAGGCTACAGGTCAGCAGGTTAAGACTTATGCGGCCTTGCTTGAGGCACTGAGCAACCGTGTGGACTTCTTCCATGAGAATGGCTGCCGCCTGTCGGACCATGCCCTTGATGTGCTGCGTTACGAAGCCGGTGAACCGGAAGCTGCCCAGACGGTCTTCGCCAAAAGACTGCAGGGTGCTTCCCTGTCACCGCAGGAAATCACCCTCTACCGTACAGAGCTGCTGACTGCACTGATCGGCTTCTACCAGGCCAAAGACTGGACCATGCAGCTTCATCTGCATGCCTACCGCAACAACAACACGCCAATGTTCCGGAAGCTAGGGCCGGATACCGGATACGACGGCATTAACGACCTGCCGCTGACCACACCGCTGTCGCAGCTGCTTGACCGTGCCGAGAGCGGCAGCGGGCTGCCGAAGACCATCCTGTACTCGCTGAATCCCGGCGACTACCCTGCCCTCCTGGCTTTGCTCGGCTGTTACCAGAAGGATACCGCCGGCAAGCTCCAGCTCGGCTCCGGCTGGTGGTACAACGATACGCGCAGCGGTATGCGCCAGCAGTTGACGCTGCTGGCTGACAACAGCCTGCTGGGTAACTTCGTCGGCATGCTGACCGATTCACGCAGCTTCCTCTCTTATACCCGGCACGAATATTTCCGCCGGGTGCTCTGTGAGCTGATCGGTGAACTCGTGGAACGCGGTGAGGCACCGGATGACATAGACTTACTGGGTTCAATGGTAGAGGATATCTCCTACAATAATGCAGCAGGCTATTTCGGCTTCCAGACCTCCGGCAGCCCGGTGGAGGTTACCGCCCGGGTGAAGGAGCGCTGAAGATGCCGACTATCTATATTGCCGGAGATTCTACCGCAGCCCGGAAGGCGGCCTCCGAATCGCCGATGACCGGATGGGGAGAATTTCTGCACGGGCATGTGGGACCGGAGGTGCGGATTGAGAACCGGGCAGTGAACGGACGGAGCACACGCTCCTTCCTGACTGAAGGCAGGCTTGCAGAGATCGAGCAGGACTTCCAGGCTGGAGACTTCCTGCTGATTCAGTTCGGTCATAATGACCAGAAGATTGAAGATCCGGCGCGTTATACCGATCCGGATACTGAATACCGCCAGAATCTCAAGGTGTTCATCGATTCCGCCCGCAGCCGCGGCGGGTTCCCGCTGCTGCTGACCTCTGTGAGCCGCCGCCGCTTCACCGCGGAGGGTGAACCTGATCCTGAGGCCGTGGGGCCTTACCCGCAGGCCATGCGTGAGGTTGCAGCGGAGACCGGAACACCGCTGCTCGATATCTTCGCCTCCTCGCAGCAGCTCTACCGCTCGCTGGGAATCGAAGGCTCACAGCAGCTGTTCATGCATCTGCCGCCGGGAAGCCATCCCAATTACCCTGACGGGATCGCGGATGACACCCATTTCTCGCAGGCAGGCGCGCAGCGGATCGCCTCGCTGGTAGCGGAAGCGATGGAACAGACTGCGGGACTCTCGGCTCTGCAGCCTTACTTGCGGGTATAGCGCGGTAACCTCATCGCTTGACTTGGCCGCCCTGTGCCCTTGCGGACACAGGCGGCCTTATTTGCGGGAAATTGCAGAGCAAAGGAGTAGAACATATGACCGTACCGTTTCACCTCGGCGTCCGCGCCCATGATTTCAACCCATGTGCTTTGCCGCAGCTGATTGAGAAGCTGGAAGAACACAGCTTCTCCTCTATTCAGTTCGCGCTGCATAAGTCCTTTCCTGAGAGTGCGCCCAGACTTGGCGCACTCAGTCCGGGAACGGCTGCCTATTATGGCGAAGCCTTCAGGCAGGCCGGCATCAGGATTGCTGTGCTCGGCTGCTATGTAAACATCATCGATCCTGATCCCGCCCGGCGCGCACAGGCATTAAATGACTTCAGTACCCATCTGCGGCTGGCCCGTGATTTCGGGGCAAGTCTGGTAGGTACCGAGACAGGCAGTGTGGGAAAGGGATATACGCCGGATAATTTCACGGAGGAAGCTTTTGAACAAGTTGCGGCTTCTGTCAAAGCAATGGTTGCGGAAGCAGAGCGTTTCGGGGTGACGGTCGGCATCGAGGCGGGGATTAACCACCCGCTTCACACGGCTCAGCTGACCAGACGGCTGCTGGACGAAGTGGCCTCCAGTAATCTGCAGATTATATTCGATGCAGCCAATCTGATGACGCCGGATAACTACCTGCAGCAGGAGAGTATTGTTGCAGAGGCTCTTGAGCTGCTGGGTGACCGGATCGCGGTGCTGCATCTGAAGGATTTCACGGTCAGGGATGGGCGGATTAAGATCGTCCCTGCAGGACAGGGACTGCTGAACTTCGCTCCGCTGCTCCATTACATGAAATATAACCGTCCGCATATTCAGGGCCTGCTGGAGAGCACTCCCGAAGAGCATATGCGCGGCAGTGCAGAGCTGCTCCGGCGGATGTATAACGAAATATGAATAAATGCCCCGGCCATATGGCGTACGGGGCACTTGTTCATGTTCGACCCGGTTTAGGGGCCGGTTCAATACTAGAAATGAGCAATTTATAGTAACCGGTCCTTCGCTCCTGTCTTAAGTGTATTTTGTACAACTAAAGTGATCAATTTTTGCGCTGCGAGGGTTTTAATTGCACTTTGTACAGTTAAAAACCCCCATATTTCGCAAAAGTAGACTTACCGCTGTTTTTAATTGTACTGAATACAGTTAAACGGACAATCCGGTTTTTCACCATCTGTTTAATTGCACGAAATGCAATTAAATCTATTCACTTCACACTAGTTACTCTCAAAATATTTGCAAACGCAGGGTCAGTGGATCCAAATTACACAACATATAACATTTCATGTGACGTTTCTACATTTGAGCAACTGATATAGCAATAAGACCGCTCTCCAATGCCGGGCGGTCTTATCTTTTAAATTTTGTATTAGACAACTGAAGGATTATCCTTTATCCTGCGATAATACGCAGACTTGAACCTGTTGTTATACCCCTGCATCCGGCGGGATCACGCCTTTGGTGAGAATAATATTCCCGTACAGCGCCTCTTCCCCGGTGATCACGATCGCATAACTCCGCTTCGAGCGGTTGTAGAATTCAAAACGCTCCTCATACTCCACCTGTACCGCAGCGTCATGTTTGGACAGGATCTCCTTGTACGTCTCCCATATCACCGGAACGGTAGGATCACCCTCCACCATAGCCATGAATGCCGCCTGTGCGGGCACATAATGATCCAGCGGAAGCAGCTCCAGGATCGCGTCCAGCAGCCGGGGAATGCCAATGCCGTCCGCCCGGAGCACTCTGGAATGCAGCCCGTGGCCCGGGTAATTGGCATCCGCCAGGACCAGTTCATCCCCATGGCCCATTTCCATCAGGGTACGGACCAGCTCGGGGGAGAGGAGCTTGGGTATTTTTTTGAGCATGACTACTATCCTCCTTCATTCCTGTGTCGAAGCCACGGCTTACATGCCGTAGAACGATCTCAAAGCTACCAGCTCCTCGATCCGGTGCTGAGGAAGCTCACGTTCTCCGCCGATCATCCGGGTCAGGAAGGTCAGCTTCGCCGTATATTCCAGCCGCTCCATATTCATATAAGCAGCCATGACATCCTTGCCCCAGGTCAATGCACCATGGCTCTCCAGCAGAACCGCCGTCTTCTTGCCGAGGAAGGGGATCAGCGAATCCGGAATCTCCTCGGTTGAAGGCGTTCCGTATACCGCCAGTGGAATATCCCCCATGGCAATCACCGACTCAGGCATCATCATCTTGTCGAGCGCTTCGCCCTTGATGGCAAAAGCGGTAGCATACGGCGGATGCGCATGCACTACGCCGCCCATCTCCGGCAGCTCATTGTAAATCTTCAGATGCATCTTCACTTCCGTGGATGGCCGGTAGCCTTCCGCAGCTTCAAGGATATCTCCCTGCAGATTCACTTTGACCAGCATATGCGGCTGCAGATAGCCTTTGCTGACTCCTGTTGGTGAGGTGATTACCTCTGTAGCCGACAGGCGTGCCGAGATGTTGCCGTCATTGGCGGCAATAAAGTCCTTATTAAACAGATTGCGGCCGATATCACAGATAAGCCGCCGCAATTCCTCTTCCTTCGTATTCATCATTGTCCTCCTTGATCGCTATGGATAATTGATAAAGCCGGCTGATACCGGACAGGGGCACTGGAACGGGCTACAATTGTTCTGGCTTCGGATGCTTCAATCGCTCCCAGTGCCGTCAATTGCACCAATACGTTGCCGATTGCACTCGCCTCTACCGGTCCGGCAATGATTTCTTTGCCTGTGGCATCCGCTGTAAGCTGGCATAGCAGCTTGTTCTGGATGCCTCCGCCGACCATATGAATGCAGCTGACCGGGCTGCCTGTGAGTGTCTCCAGTTCGCGGATCGTGCTGGCGTAAGACTGGGCCAGGCTCTCCAGAATGGTACGGATGATCTCCGCCCGGCTCTGCGGTACAGGCTGGCCTGTGCGGATACAATACGATTCAATCCGCAGCGGCATATCCCCCGGGGTGCTGAAGAGGGGATCGTTCGGGTCCAGAACGGCTATGCGCGCTGTCGACCGGTCCAGCCCCTCAGCCAGCTCTGCCGCCTCCTGATGGCTGAGCGGTTCTCCCGCTTCTGCCCAGCCGCGCTGGGTCTCCTGCAGCAGCCACAGGCCGGTGATATTCTTCAGCAGGCGGTTCGTGCCGCCGAAGCAGCTCTCATTGGTGAAGCCGTAGGCGTCGGCCTCGGCGCTAAGTACGGGCTCCTCAGTCTCCAGGCCGACCAGCGACCAGGTTCCGCAGCTGATGAAGGCGGCGGAACCCTCAACGCCGTTCGAGCCTCCAAGCCCGTAAGGGATGGAAGCCACAGCGGAAGCAGTGTCATGCGAAGCCCCGGCAATGATCTTGAGCGGGCCGGAACCAAGCTCTTCCTGCAGGCCTGGCCGAAGCTCGCCGATTACAGTGCCCGCCGGCACCAGCCGGGGAATCAGCTTCACCGGCAGCTCCAGCCTGCGCAGCACTTCGCTTGCCGGAGCAGACGAATCCGGATTCAGCAGGCCGCTGGTGCTCCAGATGGTCTGCTCGGCGACCGCCGTGCCGCTGAACATATAATTGAACAGGTCAGGCATCATCATCAGCAGACTGGCCTTTTGTGTAAGCTCCGGATTAGCCTGCAGATCGGCAAATAATTGATACACCGTATTAATCGGGCTGGACTGGTTGCCCGTCAGCTTGAACTGCTCCTCAGGGGGCAGGGCTGCCTCCAACGCCAAAGCAATCCCCTCCATCCGCTGGTCCCGGTAGTGATGCGGGGAGTACAGCAGTTCTCCCTCTGCATCCAGGAAGCCATAGTCGACTCCCCAGGTATCGACACTCATAGACTGCAATGGGCCGCGGGACTTCACGGCCTCCAGAATCCCCTGCTTCATCTCATGAAACAGCTGCTGGACATCCCAGTACAACTGCCCGTCAGCCTCTACGGGCCCGTTAGGGAAGCGGCGGATTTCTTCCACCTCCACCTTCCCTTCAGCATACGTTCCCAGCATGACCCTGCCTGAGCTGGCACCCAGATCGATGGCCAGCAGCTTGATTATCTCTTCGCCCATGTTCTCCGCACCCGCTTCACTTTGAAGATTTAGTAGAGCGGCCCAAAGTTACGGCAGGCTCTGTAGTCAGCACTTTCCAGATCCTCTGTGCCGAACAGCGACCAGACACGCGGCCGGAAAATACGCGATTCCTCCACGTTATGCATACTGACCGGAATCCGCAGGATCGAGGCCAGGGTAATCAGATCGGCTCCAATATGCCCGTAGCTGATCGCACCGTGGTTGGCGCCCCAATTGTTCATCACATCATATACAGACTGGAACGAGCCCTTGCCTGTCAGCTTAGGTGCGAACCAGGTTGTCGGCCAGGTAGGGTCCGTTCGCTGATCCAGCGTATCATGCACTTCTCCCGGCAGCTCCACCGTGAAGCCTTCCACCAGCTGGAGCACAGGCCCGAGGCCCTTGACCAGATTCAGCCGGGCCATGGTGACCGGCATTCCGCCCTTGGTCAGGTAGTCTGTTGAGAAGCCGCCCCCGCGGAAATATTCCTGCGAGGCCGGGCGGAACTGGGTCTGTGCGAGACAGGCAGCCGCTTCCTCATCCGTGATGTCCCAGAACGGCTTGATCGCCGGCTTGCCGTCAATGCTCTGCTCACCGGTTCCGTCCAGTGCCGCTGAACCGGAGTTAATCAGATGCAGCAGACCGCCTGCCGCCGCCCCCTCCAGCTCGTATCCGGTTACACGCTTCACCGCAGCCGGACTCCAGAAGGTACGGACATCGGCAAAAATCTGCGCCGTATTCGTCAGCAGATAATTGAACAGCATCGTGACCCCGTTCAGGCTGTCATTCTCGGTCGCGACAATATAAGGCGCCCGTCTGCCGTTCCAGTCGAACGAGGAGTTAAGAATCGTCTCCATGAAATCACCGTTCGGGAAGTGATCCGTCCATTGGCGCTGGCCCTGGAAGCCGCCCAGCAGAGCGTTGTGGCCGTCCGCTTCTTCCTCGAAGCCGAGCTTCGCCAGCTCCGGATTGCCGATCATCAGATCGCGGGCGATCAGCGCCATTTTGACACAGGTCTCCCATTGCTCTTCCTTAACCTCTTCGCTGAGCTGCAGATGCTGCGGGTTATTGTCCGCTCCCACCCGGCAGTTGTCCTTCACCCAGGCCAGTGCCCGCCCCAATTCCTCAGGATCATAGATCTCTTCCTCGAATCTCCGGACATATTCAGACATATCGATATACTCATTGCGCATGCCGAGGTACTCCTGGAAGAACTGCTCGTTGACGATGGAACCGGCGATCCCCATGGATACGGAGCCCATCGACAGATAAGACTTCCCTTTCATCAGCGCAGCCGCAAGTGCCGACTTCGCGAACTGGAGCAGCTTGGCCTGTACATCCGCCGGGATCTCTTCACTGCTGGATTCCTGAACATCTTCGCCGTAGATGCCAAAGGCAGGAATGCCTTTTTGCGCATAAGCAGACAGCACTGCCGCCAGATACACCGCCCCGGGGCGTTCCGTTCCGTTAAATCCCCATACCGCATGCGGAATAGAAGCATCCATATCCATCGTTTCTGATCCATAACACCAGCAAGGTGTGACCGTAATTGATACACCTACACCCGCACCTGCGAACTTCTGCGCTGCCGCCGCAGCTTCCTTCACACCGCCAATGGTAGAATCAGCAATAATACACTCCACCTGCGAACCGTCCGGATAAAATAAATTCTCCTGCAAAAATGCCGCCACACGCTGTGCCATCCCCATAGTCTGGGCCTCAAGCGATTCACGCACCCCGCGTCTTCTGCCGTCAATCGTAGGCCGGATACCAATCTTCGGATAATTTGCTGTCACTGCCGTTCCTCCCCGGAATCAATGGTTGATTTGGATAAAATAATTTCATTGGAGCAGTACACTCCGATTAGTAAGCGCTATCAAATACAGCCTGCTACTGTCTGCAAACTCTGGGCATTCTCCGCCGACTAATCCTTTTCTTCTCCATCATAGATTTCATAACCCATAAAGTCAACAATATTCCACACTTTTTATTTGATATTTATGTGGTATTATGTGATATAATTCAAATATAATGTGGGATCATGCTCGTTTTAATAATTTAAGTTTTGGAGAAATATGTAGTAAACTAGTTGATATACTATGGCTAGAACTATTTAATCAAGGGTGGGCAACGGGATGAAGGCTTTTGAACGGCGGGATCTGGTAATCAACGAGCTATACAGGCATAAGAAGGTTCACGTAGCGGACCTGGCGCAGAAATTTGGTGTATCGGAGGAGACCATCCGGCGCGATCTCGACCGGCTGGATAAAGAGGGTATTGCCAAGAAGAATTACGGCGGGGCGATTCTGAACGCCCATACCAACGAGGACCCCTCCTACTCCCACAGGCATCAGGTCAACATTGAAGCGAAGCGGATGATTGCCGCATGTCTGCTGGAGCTGATCAGTGACGGGGACAGTGTGATGACTGATACCAGCACAACGGCTTTTGAAGGCTTGCGGAGAATCGTGGAGGACAAAAAAAATCTGACAATCATCACCAATTCCCTGGCGGTATTGTCAGAGTTCCAGCATTCCGGACAGAAGCTCATTTCCACGGGAGGCATCCTGGGTCCAGAGACCAGCTCTTTTGTTGGGCCGACGGCGTCGCAGACGATCCTGAAATATAATGTGGATGTGGCCATCTTCAGCTGTAAGGCGCTCTCCATGACCGGCGGACTCAGCGATTCGAATGAAGCGGAGACCGAGCTCAAGGTGCTGATGCAGCAGCAGGCGAACAAAGTTGTGCTCCTGGCCGACCATTCCAAGTTCGACCGGATCGCCTTCATCCGGCTGTTCAGCTTCGACAAAGTCGATTATATCGTCACCGATCAGCGGCCGTCCGAAGAATGGATTGACTTCTTAAGCAAATATCAGGTGTCTCTACTCTATCCTGCGCTGCAGTAGCGCAAACTCTGCACCGGAAGGAGGTGAACCACAGAATGGGGATGATCCAAATTGCTGCAACCTCCGCTCCGCTGTGGTTTCCGCTGGTTCTCGCCGCCGTCGGCGTGGGTCTGATTTCGCTTTTGTGGATGGTGTTCAAGAAATTCGGCTGATCTTTTTGAATGCGCTTACTCGGAGTCTGGAGTGCTGTTCTTAAAAGCCTGCGCCGACACATAGACGAACCGTTCGGCTCTGGCCATCATATGAAATTTCTGCTCCGGGAAGTGGCGGTACAGGTGATCGACGAAATACCCCGGATTCTCGGCGTTACCGGCGTACAGATCATAATGCAGCGGAACGACGGTCTCAAAACCGCTGGTCGCCGCAAACTCCGCCGCTTCCCGGTAGTTCATATTGCCGACAATATTGCGGCTTCCCCGGTAGTAGTCGCGGCCGTTAATCGGCAGCAGCGCCAGGTCGATCTTCCGGCTGCCGACTTCCTCAATCAGCTCAGGGAACAGAACCGTATCTCCGGCATGATACAGCGTGACCCCGTTCAGCTGCAGGATGTAGCCGACATACTTGGGGTTGCCCTGTTCATCGCGCTCCAGCTGTTCATGCGCCGCAGCAACCGGGAACACCTGCAGGCCGGGTGCGGGTTCTGCTGCATGAGCAGGCAACGCTGCGGTTAGGCGCTCCTTCTGTATTCCGAGTCCCTGCAACCGTTCCAGGCAGACCGCCGGAGCTATAAACCGGGCTGCGGGATTGAGCTCTGCAAGCATCGGCAACGCCCGCTCATCCAGATGATCCGAGTGGTCATGGGTGATCAGGCATACCTGCATGTTCGTAATCTCCGCAGGCGGAATCGGCGGCGGGAACGTCCGGTCCGGGTCAGGAGAGACATATGGATCAATATAAACGGTCACCTCTGCCCCTTTGATAATCACACTGGCTTGTCCCAGAAACCAGACGGCCAGACAGCCATAGGGCACCTCGGTCGCCCGGACTTCCTCGATCAATTCTTTTCCTGTTAACGGCATGTACATGCCCTCCCTTCTTCTCGGCAAAATTCTAACCCAAAACCAGCTTGCACGCAAACGCGGCCCGCAGGTCCCTGGCTTCAATCGCGGATTTTGCTCCTCTGCCCGTTGTCTTACCGCTGCATAATCCCTTCCCTGCCATCCCGCTTCTGTGGACCGGCGCGTGCTTCATGCAGC
The DNA here is from genome assembly GCF_038000205.1 of Paenibacillus sp. FSL R10-2771. Classification (NCBI taxonomy): domain Bacteria; kingdom Bacillati; phylum Bacillota; class Bacilli; order Caryophanales; family Paenibacillaceae; genus Paenibacillus; species Paenibacillus sp. FSL R10-2771. Next base: position 1,922,462 of record NZ_JBBOBM010000001.1, on the reverse strand, counting down.
TCTGACAGGCCGGTTCGTCCGCCAGGCTATACATCCGGATCATTGATGCACTACTATAGATAAAGAATTAGATAATAAAATAGATAAATGAAATAGCAACATTCCAATCAAACGGAGGGAAAGTCATGAGTGAAATTGCCAACACACCAGCGCCCCCTTATTATGCAGTGATTTTCACATCCGAACGGACAGACGGGGATAACCAATATGCGGAGATGGCCGAGGAAATGGACAAACTCGCAGCCGCCCAGCCAGGATTTCTTGGAGTAGAGAGCGCCAGAGATGGTGTAGGGATTACTGTCTCTTATTGGGATTCTCTCGAGGCTATCCAGCAATGGAAACACAACGAACGGCATCTGGTCGCCCAACGGAAAGGGATTGCGGACTGGTATATGACTTATAAGACAAGAATCTGCAAGGTTGAAAGAGACTATGGATTTGAAAAGGGGAGCCCCCCGGTCCGTTAGTCCACCCCAAAAATTAATGGTTAGGTACCGGCTGAATCCCGCATTGAAATTAGCAGCTGCTTAAATGGTGATCATTGGTCATATCCACTCTGGCTCTGCATCATAGTAGCAATTGGATAAACGTATCTTAATTTGAACATTTTGGAGCTTAAGAGGTGATTAGTTGGAGAAACGTCATTTAATTTCGGGCATAATCCCTACTCCAGACTATTTCCGGCAAAGTAAGTGCTGTTTATCCAACTGCTGCCCGGCAAATGCGCCTCCGTTCATGATCAAGTGGAGAAAATCCAACTGCTATTGCCTACCGCCAACGCTGCCACACTCCTGCCAACTACCAATGCTGTTCCCCGTTTCTTCAGGTGCTTCTTCGAAGTTATTCACATTTGTGGGAATTGAATGATTTCCTAATCTACCAAAAAGCGCGTCCCGTTCGGCTGCTGCTTATTGCTGCAAATCCCCGCTTGTTACCAATGCCATTTGATGGGTACAATATTTAGATAGTGTACTTCTACTAAAGGACAGGTAAAGGACAGGTGAAATGCATGCAGAATCACGGATTCGCGCGAGTCGCTGCCGCTTCCCCCGAGCTCAAGGTGGCCGACTGCGTATTCAATTCCGAACAAATTATTGAAGTCATAAATAATGCCGCGGCACAGGAGGTTGAGTACCTGGTACTCCCGGAACTGTGCATCACGGGGTACACCTGTGCGGATCTGTTCCTGCAGCCCAGGCTGCTGGACGCCGCCACGGAGGCACTGCTCCGGATCACTGCCGCAACGGCAGAACATACAATGATCGTTATCGCCGGCCTGCCCATCTCCATCAAGAGCCGGCTGTTCAACTGCGCTGCCGTCATCCAGCAGGGTCATATTCTCGGAATTGTCGTGAAGACCTGCATTCCCGGTTATAGCGAATTCTACGAGCCGCGCTGGTTCGCCGGTGCGGAAGAACTGGAAGTGTCCGAGCTGCGGATCGGCGGAGCCGTTGTACCCATCGGCAATGATCTCATCTTTGCCTGCGAGAGCAATGGCAATGTATCCTTCGGCGTGGAGATCTGCGAGGATCTCTGGGTGCCGGTGCCTCCAAGCAGCCTGCTGGCCCAGGCAGGGGCAACGCTTCTGTTCAACCCGTCTGCCAGCAATGAGCTGGTCGGCAAAGCCGATTACCGCCGCCAGCTGGTGGGCAGCCAGTCCGCTTCCTGCGTAGCCGGTTATGTCTATGCCGGCTGCAATACCGGCGAATCCACAACGGATGTTGTCTTCGGCGGGCACTCGCTGATCGCAGAGAACGGCCAGCTGCTGGCCGAGTCTGAACGCTTCACCCATGAGAGCCGGATGATCACCGCCGATATTGATCTTCCGCGGATTCAGTATTCCCGCACCGTGATGGGCACCTTCCGGGCCGGCAAGGGCGGCCGTAATTACCGCGAGCTGCTCTACGTTTCACCCGTCCGTGAGAACAGCCAGCGTGAGCTCAAACGGACGGTCGGCGTCAATCCGTTTGTTCCGGGTAACCCGCTGCAGCGTGAAGAACGCTGCCAGGAGATCCTCTCGATCCAGACCTCCGGCCTGATGAAGCGCATCCGCCACATCGGCACCAAGCAGGCCGTGATCGGCATCTCCGGCGGCCTCGACTCTACGCTTGCGCTGCTGGTCGCAGTGCGGGCAATGGAGCTGCTCGGCCGTCCGGCCAGCGATGTGCTTGCCGTCACAATGCCGGGCTTCGGCACAACGAACCGGACCTACGACAATGCTGTCGGCCTGATCAAAGCGCTCGGCGCCTCGCTTCAGGTCGTTGATATCAAGGCTGCCTGCCTCCAGCACTTCGAGGACATCGGCCATGACAAAGATGTGCATGACTTAACTTATGAGAATGTCCAAGCCCGGGAGCGTACGCAGATTCTGATGGACCTCGCCAATAAGAACGGCGGCATTGTCATCGGCACCGGCGACTTATCCGAGCTGGCGCTTGGCTGGTGTACCTATAACGGCGACCATATGTCCATGTACAGCGTGAATTCCGGCATTCCGAAGACGCTGATTCAGTATGTCGTCGCCTGGTATGCGGATCATGAAGCCGATGAGACGGTGGGCAAGTTCCTCTACAGCATCATCGAGACCGGAATCAGTCCGGAGCTGCTGCCGCCTTCCGCTACCGGAGAGATCGTTCAGCTCACAGAGAACATTCTGGGACCTTACATCGTGCATGATTTCTTCCTGTATTACATGCTGCGTACAGGGGCTTCGCCCGGCAAGATGCTCTACCTCGCCCAGCACGCCTTCGGTGAGGCTTATCCCAAAGAGCAGCTTGTTGCCTGGCTGAAGGTATTCGTTACTCGCTTCTTTACCCAGCAGTTCAAGCGCTCCTGCCTGCCGGACGGACCAAAGGTCGGTACGGTCAGCCTCTCGCCGCGCGGCGACTGGCGTATGCCGAGTGATGCATCCGCTGCACTCTGGCTGCGGGAAATCGAAGAATTGTAATCACCGCCTGGGCGCTCGTGAGGACGCTCCGCGAACAGACCGTTGTTCCAATCGCTGTGCTCTCCAGATTTTTTTTATTCCCCTTAGCGGTGAAAATCCGGAGACCAAAGCGACCGCTAACGCTTTTCCACAATCGTTCACAATCGTTCTGTCCTCTCCGCTGTTTAAGCGGGAATCGTATCTTCAATCTTAAAACAGAGCAGCGATCCTCGCGTTATTGGAGGATCGCTGCTCTGCTGATTTTTTACAGTTTATTTAGAATGCACTTTTTGGAAAGCCCCTTTTTTATTAACCGCCCTAGTCAGTTACTGCACTTCCTGCCCGTTCAATCATACACATTATCCAGAATCAGCACTTCATCACTGCCAAACGGGGTTTGGATCGTGACGGTATCGCCGGGACGCGCCAGAATAAGCCCCCTGCCCATCGGAGACCAGAGGGAGATGCAGAATTCATCCAGCTCAGCTTCGCCCGGAATTACAATTCTATAGGCATCCTTCAGCGTTTCCTGCCCGATCCGCAGTGATACCCGCGACCCGACCAGAACAGTGGATTGCTCCAGCGCTTCATCCCCGCCGGACAGAATCTGCTCCACCGCCTCCTGATACTTCCTGATCATGGACTGAATCTCCGCCCGCTCGGCCGGCGACTCCCATGTGCCCCGGTCCAGAATAACGAATTTATGCTCATCGAGATAGACCAGCTGCTGCACCAGCTCCTGGCGCAGGGAAATCGTTATGAGACTATGGCTCATAGTAGATTTCACCCACTTTCTTCATCAGGTCATGCTCGAAAATACGCTTGCTCAAACTCATAGCCCTCAGTCCTCCCGGATAATAAAATAGATCCCGCGTGGGGATCTACTCTCTATGATAGCATCTTTCTATGGAAAGACAATGTCATGTATATATGCTGTTGTGATTTACTGCTTGGCTGCAGCTGCTCTGCTGTACATGTTGAGATCCTGCAGCTTGATCAGCACCTTGCCGAACCGTCCGCCTTGGCGGATCACTACCTTTTGATCAGGATAAGCAGTATGCAAATAATCCGTAACGACCTTCAGGGTAGCCTCTTTCCCGTCCAAATGATGCATAGGCAGCATCTCTATTACTTCAGCAAGCGCCGCTTCAACGGATAGCTCCTTGCTTTTCGTCTCGCGGGTCACAATCGATTCGTAGGAATATCCCTTCAAATACAGCAGCTGCATCAGGTAGGCCATATCCGAAGATTCCGCATGCACCGCCCGGCCCGTCAGCAGAGGCAGCACTTCATTCATGAGGCTATGCTCCTGAACCCCCGCCGATGTACTGATATAGCAGTATTGCCGGGCACAGCTAATGACCTTCTCCGCACTCTCCCAGTCAAATACCGCCGGACACATGGACACAAACACAAGATCGAAGGCGTTCAGCCAGCCTTTTGCCGCAATATCGATATCCTCAAAGGCTTCGCGTACCAGCTCCACTTGACCGGGGGCGTAGCCTGCGGTGTTGTGCAGAAACAGTTCAGACAGCGGAATGTTAGGCTCTACTGCCGTTACCTTAGCCCCTCTCTCGATAAAAGGTACGGTGAAGCCGCCCGAAGCCGCGCCCACATCCAGGACAGTGAGCCCATTGAAATCTACTCCCTGGCCCTCCATCCAGCTGATAATCCGCTCACTTCTGTCTCTTCCCGCACTGCTGAATACCTCTTCATTGAACACCTTCGCCTTATGATCAAAGCTGTGATGCGGGTCCATCCCCATCGCTTTGAACTTGTTGGCCATTGCCTTGGGATCTTCCTTCCAGGCCGTCTCCCATACTGTTGCCTCAAATAATCCGTTGTTCATCTCTAATCCATCCTCTCGTATTTCGCAGACTTAACAGACTTTGAATATCTATGAAATTCTCGAAAAAATAACGGAGCTCAATGGCTCTCCGTTAATTTTCCGGCAAGCTCGGACATCATTTTATTGCGCAAATACTCCTCCATCTGCCCTTCTGCCTTCACCATCTCCTGCTGGATGAGACACTCGCTGGAATGATTAAGCGTACAGTCAAACAGCGAAGCCGTGCCTTCGATCGCATGGATAATATCCAGGAACGAGATTTCTTCCTTCCTGCGTCTCAGCCGGTACCCGCCATTCGCGCCGGATGCGGATTCCACCAGCCCCGCCTTCACCAGCTTGGTCAGGATTTTGGACAAATAAGTAGGGGATACATTCTGCCGTTCGGCAAGCTGCTGCACTCCTACCGGCTTATCCGGAGCATACGCCACCAGGAACAGCATCGTGTGCAGCGCGTAGTTCGTTGCTTTTGAGTATTTCATGTCTTGTTCCACCTTAAGTATGGACTTTGTTTCTAATCAAAGACTTTATTTATCTATAATATATTTTATACAGCAAAAATGCAAGTGCAGAAATGATTTCCTGAATAAAGCGAAAATGGCGGTATAGTCCCCGCTTATCCATAAAATTTTTTCATGGATTGCATGCACCGCTTGAATTTTACGCCTGCAGAATGCTGTTGTACACTTTGAATGTAAGCGTTACCATCATAACAAATGACCTGCGCGCACAAGGTTGGAAGGGACGAAAGCCTATTCGATGTTTCTGGAACAGAGCTATGGTTCCGTTTAAGCAAAAAGTAGGTTACACATTTAATTAGGGGGGTTCTCATGGTTATTCAGGTTTTAGCCATCGTTCTGGCGCTTGGCCTGCTGATGTTCTTCGCTTACCGGGGGTTTCCGGTTATTGTTTTTGCACCAATATTCACACTGCTTGCGGTAGTTATCTCAGGGGTCGCCCTGATGCCGAGCTACACCGAAGTATACATGCTGAATGCGGCAAATTACGTAAAGAACTTCTTCCCGATCTTCCTGCTGGGAGCTATCTTCGGTAAAATGATGGAGCTTAGCGGCGCTGCCTCGTCCATCGCCCAGACGATTGTCAAAGCGCTCGGCTCAAAGAGAGCTATGCTGGCTGTTGTTCTCGCCTGCTCCGTGCTGACTTATGGCGGCGTATCCCTATTCGTAGTGGCCTTCGCGGTCTATCCGTTCGCTGTAGCGATCTTCCGTGAAGCCGATATCCCGAAACGGCTCATTCCCGGCACCATCGCACTTGGAGCGTTCACCTACACGATGGATGCCCTGCCGGGTACGCCGCAGATTCAGAACATCATCCCGACCACTTACTTCGGTACAGATGCCTATGCTGCTCCCCTCGTCGGTATTGCCGGCGCGCTGATCGTCTTCATCGGCGGCCTGTGGTGGCTGGAACGCCGCCGCAAGCAGGCAGCTGCTAACGGGGAAGGCTATGGCACCGGCCATAAGAACGAACCGGAGGTGCTGGAGAACGCCAAATATCCAAACATCTGGATATCTGTTCTGCCGCTTCTGCTCGTGCTCGTATTCAACTTCCTGCTCAGCCGGACGTCCATGTCGGTGACCAACTGGTACAGCAGCGAGCTGCTGGAAACGTTCAATATCGCTAATGTCAAAACTGTATCCTCAAGCTGGGCCTTGATTATTGCCCTCTGCATCGGGGTTGTCGCTGCCGGCTGCATCAATATCCGCCAGGTCAAAGGCAAAATGGCCGCTGGCCTGACCGCTGCAGCTATGGGCTCCCTGCTGGCCATTTTCAACACAGCATCTGAAGTTGGCTTCGGTAACGTCGTCAAAACACTTCCAGGCTTCAAATCCATCCAGGAATGGATTATGAATATCAGCGATCATCCGCTAATTTCCGAAGCATTGTCCGTCAACATTCTCGCCGGAGTCACCGGCTCCGCATCAGGCGGTTTGTCCATCGCCCTCGAGGTCATGGGTAAATCCTACCTGTCCATGGCCCAGACGCTGGGGATCAGCCCGGAAATGCTGCACCGCATCGCTTCCATGGCATCCGGCGGTATGGATACGCTTCCACACAACGGTGCCGTCATCACTTTGCTGGCGATTACCGGACTTACGCATAAGCAATCCTATAAAGATATCTTTGCCATCACCTGCCTGAAGACAATTGCCGTATTCACCCTTGCCATCGTTCTATCCATCTTCTAATTCATCCCCATGGAGGTTATGCAGAAATGAGCAGATTTTTGGAAAATAGAGTAGCATTCGTCACCGGCGCTGCCAGCGGCATCGGTCTGGAGATTGCCCGCAAGTTCGCCCATGAAGGCGCCAAGGTAGTCATTTCCGATGTACGTGAGGAGTTGGCCGTCAACGCCGCCGAAGAATTGCAAGCCCAGGGCTATGAAGCCTATGGCCTCAGATGCGATGTTACCCAGGAGGTGGAATACAGCGCGGCGATTGCCAAAGCTAAAGAAGTCTACGGAAGACTGGATATTCTGGTGAATAACGCAGGGTTGCAGCATGTGTCGCCGATTGAGGATTTCCCCGTGGAGAAATTCGAGTTCATGCTGAAGGTGATGCTGACCGGCGCTTTTATCGGCATCAAGCATGCCTTCCCGATTATGAAGGAGCAAGGCTACGGCCGCATTATCAACATGGCCTCCATCAATGGAGTCATCGGCTTTGCCGGTAAAGCCGCATACAACAGCGCCAAACACGGCCTGATCGGGCTGACCAAGGTCGCCGCTCTGGAAGGCGCTGCCCACGGCATTACCGTGAATGCCCTCTGCCCGGGCTATGTGGATACCCCCCTGGTGCGCGGACAAATGGAGGACCTCGCCAGAACCCGCAATGTACCGCTGGAAAGCGTGCTGGAGGAGGTCATCTATCCGCTCGTCCCGCAGAAACGCCTGCTGGCCGTTGAAGAAATCGCCGACTACGCCATGCTGATCGCCAGCGAGCGCCTCGGGGGCGTCACCGGCTCTACCCTGCTGATCGATGGCGGGTATACTGCGCAGTAGGCCAGTTTATTCAGTCCTCATACAAAGTTAAGCAGCGGTCCTCCCGTTTAACTGGGGGACCGCTGCTTTGTGTTATAGCTGCTCAAGCTCCTTAGAGACTTGTTCAAATCTGTTTATACCTTGGACTATTTCCATATAAAAGAAAAATACATAATTATTTAAATATCGAAGCTGAAGCATGGAGATTTGCTTTCTTTTAATTTCAGCTTTGATGTTTATTAAAATCTTTGTAATGTAATCAAAATGACCGTAAAAAAAATCAGGAGATTCTCGTATTAACGGATTAATGGACATGTAACACTGATCAAAATAGTCACGTAATGCAGTAATTCTGTTCTCAAAAAAAAGGGTCAGCAGTTCAATGTATTCAATCGTATTGTTGTCTAAGTCAATTGCTGCTTCCAGAGCTTGCTGCTCTATTTCATACATAGTTTCGATTCTTCTTACCAGGATCCTTAACAGGCGCCTGTTTAGCATCACCCAGTGAACGTCATACGAGACGTATTCGAATATCGGTTGGTAGAATCTCAACTCTCTTTTTAATTCATCAAATTTTTTTCTTCTCCTTTTGGCTTTAAAGAAGATAAACACCCCCTTTAAGAGATAATTCTATTACCTTATATATCCATATGCATCAGCATTAATCACACGGTAGTGGAACAATTTTCTGCTGAATCTTGCACCACTTTCAACATATATGTTATATATGTAATATAACAAACAAAATGTATTTTGAATACAGAAATGACCATAAGGAGGGATATTCGTGTTCATAGAGCTCGATCTGCAATCGGACACCCCGCTGTACACGCAGCTGGCCGATCAATTGACCGAAGGGATCGCGTCAGGCGAGCTGAAGCCGGGTGATCCGCTTCCGTCGATCCGGAGATTGGCTGAGGACCTCGGGATCAATCTCCATACCGTCAACAAAGCCTACAATTTGCTTAAGCAGGAAGGCTTGCTTCAAGTGCACCGGAAGACGGGCGTTATTGTTCAGCCGGACGGGATGCCCGGTGTGACGGAGGCGTTCGAGGCAAAGCTCCGGCGGCAGCTGCGCTCTCTTGCGGCAGCGGCTGCGGTACGCGGCATGGCGGAAGAGGTATTCGCGCAGGAGAGCAAAACAGTATACCGGGATATAATTACGAACCGCGGAGGGGAATAACGTTGACACAAGAACCGATGATTATTATATCCAGCAGCTATTTGATGATTGCTCTGATGCTCTGCTTACAGGTCTACATCGGCTTGCAGACCGTTCTATTCGGCATTGTGCTGCCGGAGGAGGCCCTGAAGGACCCGTCCGTTCGTGCCATCCGCCGGAATTACGCTTTGCTGACCTGCGGTTTTGCGGTTGTCATCGGGGGTGCCTGCTTGTTCTGGCTACGCCAACAACCGGCGCGGGGTCTCCTGATTTTGACGTCATCCATCTTGCTTTTAATGATTGCTTCATCCTTCGCAGCCCGGCTAAGCCGGATATCCGCGCAACACTTGAAGGCAGCCAGAGGCTGGAAGGCTGTAGTGCAGAAGAAGCGCACAGCCAGCCTTACGGCCGGCCGGATGCATAGCCCGGTGCTGAGCTCTTGGTGGTACTCGGCAAATGCCGGCGTTATGTCGCTATGCATCCTCTTGGCTATTGCCAGGTGGGATACGATTCCACAAGTGCTGCATCTCGGAAATTGTAGCTTTTACAAAACCGGTTGGACGGTGTTCTCTTTAAACTTCGTGCAAGTACTGAATATTACCGTGTTCGTCTGCTACAACCTGCTGATTAGCCGTGCCAGAACCTCGCTGGACCCCCAGGACCGGGAAGGTTCGCTGCAGAAACAGTTGAAGCACAAGAGAATCCATTCGCTTCTGGCTTGGAGCGCGTCGCTCCTGATGGTTATATTCTACGGGGTGACGCAAGCCATAACATTGTACGGCTGGAAGGGAAATCTGCTCTTCCTCTCCGGCATGTCGCTCTGTACAGCACTCTTAGTCGCACTGTTCGGCGTCATCCTGTATATGCGAATCAAGGGTATTGATCAGCTGAGGGACGTTCCGTCGCTGGAGGAAAAGCACTGGAAGTGGCTTGGCCGCCTCTACGTGAATCCTGAAGATCCGGCGTTGATCGTTCCGAACACCCGTGGTTTCGGCTGGACGATCAATTGGGCCAATTCGCGCAGCAAGATCATAATCTCCGCCATCCTAGCCGTTCTGGTGATCGAATTTATAATTTGCTATCCTATCTTCAATAAATATCTTCAATAAATATCTTCAATAAATAAAGAAATCCTGGAGAGGGGGAGTTCAAATGATAAGAAATCGGTGGAGAACCGCAGCTGTACTATTCTTGTGTCTGCTTCTCCTACTAACCGCCTGCAATGACAACACACCAGTGGCTGAAATGCAGAACGTAGCAGAAGCACTGAATACGGCTGAGGTAACCCTGTCAAGTGCTGCTCCGCAAGCCGTGTCAACGGCGGAAGCGGACTCGCCTCCACAGCAAGCTGAACCCACTTACGAAATTACCCGGCAAGCCGCACAGGAGAAAGCAGAACTTCTCACAACTACATATGCCACGAACAGCGTGCAATACGCCCTTATCGATCATGGCAGCATCACCGTATCTGGCCAATCCGGCAAGAATGATGAGCAGGGCCTGAACCCGCTCAAGAAAGACACGATGTACGGGATCGCCTCGATAAGTAAGATGTTTACCACGGTTGCCGTTATGCAGCTGGCCGAACAAGGGAAAATCGGTCTCGACACGCCGGTCATCCGGTATATCACGGAGTTTACGATGACGGATGAACGCTACAAGCAGATTACGCCGCGCATGCTGCTGAATCATTCCTCCGGGCTGAACGGATCGTCGAACGTGAACGCTGATTTATTCGAAGACAACGATACTTATGCCCACGACACACTGCTGAAGCAACTGTCCGGTCAGACCTTGAAAGCGGACCCGGGCGCTTATTCGGTGTACTGCAATGACGGATTTACACTGGCCGAGATTCTGGTCGAGCGGGTCAGCGGCATGGACTTCACCTCTTATGTCCACCGGTATATTACGGAACCCCTGAGTATGATGAATACGCTGACGCCGCTCGATTCACCGGACAGGGCAAAGATGGCGGGACTCTATTATCCTGCATATCCCGGACAACTTCCGGACCAGACGGTCAACGCGATCGGAATGGGCGGCATTTATTCCACAGCGGAAGATTTGGCCCGGTTCTCGCAACTTTTCACGGGAGAAGCGGAAGAAGTATTGGCCGGCAAATCGGCTGCGCTCATGGCACAAGACGAGTATAAGACGCCACTCTGGCCTGACGATGCGGACAACTCCATCGGATACGGTCTCGGCTGGGACAGTGTCGATCTGTATCCCTTCAGTGAATACGGAATAAAGGCGCTGACCAAAGGCGGGGAAATCACTCTCTATAAAGCGTCGCTCGTTGTGCTTCCCGGACAGGACATAGCGGCAGCTGTTGTCTCTTCCGGCGGGAGCGGCATGTACAATCAGCTCATGGCGAACGAAATTCTGCTGCAGGCATTGAAGGAAAAAGGTACAATTACTGAATTTAAGCCTGAGAAGTCATACGGTGCGCCGGTACAAGCTGACATCCCGGAGTCCATGCTGCAGTATTCGGGAATCTATGGCGCGACTGGTACAATGATGAATATCAAAATATCCGCAGGCGGCGTCTTGTCCATTACTTCGGAACAGCCCTCCAATAATCCGAAACAGATCTTCAACTATTCAAGGGACGGCATGTTTCATAGTTCGGATGGAAATGCGATGGTCAGCTTCGTGAAAGAGGAGAACGGCCGCACTTACTTATGGATTCGTCAATACGTTTCGGTGCCGGGTCTTGGGCAGACCGCATCGTCAGAGTACACTTCCGAGAAGCTCCAGCCCCAAGAGCTTCCGGCAGAAACCAGGGAAGCATGGATGAAGCGCGACGGCAAGAAGTATTATCTGCTGAATGCGAAGTATACGTCGCTCGGTTATCTCGTATTGCCTCCCACCGAATTGAATGTGTCGGAGCAATTGCCGGGGTACGTGCTCGATAAGCGAATAACCGGTCCGGATTCAGCCGTCTCCGAATTGCAAATTCCGGGAAACAGCGGGCGGGATCTCTCCGGTCTTACGTTCTTTACACAAGATGGCGTTGAGTACTTGAATCTTGCCGGATTCATCTTAGTGAACGAGGACGCCTTGAAGCCTACTAATTTCGCTAAGAAGTCAACCGTAACGATTCCGCCGAGCGGATACGCCAGGTGGTATACGATAAGCGACAAAGACGGGGGCAAGAACATCAAGGTGAGTATGCCCTCGAAAGCCTCCTTCGCCGTTTATGATGCCAAGGGAACATGCATCTATTTCAGTGTCATCGGAGGCAAGGATCAGATCACGCTGCCTGCGGGAGGATCGATTGTGTTCGCAGGGGATGCCGGCACGAAGTTTGAGGTTTCAGTGCAATAACATCGTATCGGGTAGTTCTTCATCATTACTCTGGAGGCCCGGCACCGCGGATGCGTCTTGATGTTACGTGTGCCCGGCCGGCCGTAAAGCGTTTTGTATTTTTTTCGAGAAATGAAAGTAGTCTTGTGAGCACTAGTCCTTCACCGAAGAGGACTGAGAATCCGTTATTTGAGTAAATTCGGCGAAATTGCCGGTTAATCGGACTCAGAATCGCTTAATTGACCTGGAATGCCTTCTTTCGGGTTACATAGATCAAGATAACGGAATCTCAGTCCGCTTCAGGATATATGAACCTGGGGAGGGGCAGCTGGCCTGACAGTTTGCTATCAAGTGGAAACGGCTACGCCGTCGTCTTATAAAGGACGGTGCGTTTCAGCTAGAAATAGAAGGATAAGTTATCATGAGAAGCATATAAATTCTGGCGTAATATTTCAAAAAAAGCAAAGCTCCAGTGATAGGAGCTTTGCCTGCAATAATATTGTTCTATATTTCACAAACCTTCTGATCATCCTGGCAAGGATGCCGCCTTCTCGGATGTCTGCAGCTTATATCCGCTCTATCCTTGCTCTATCTTCGCGAATCTTTGCTCTATATCCGCTCGATAATTGTCGTGACGCCATGCCCGCCGCCGATGCACAGCGTGGCAAGACCGGTGCGTGCACCGCGCTGCTTCAGTGCATGTACCAGTGTTACGAGAATTCTAGCGCCGCTCGCACCGATGGGATGGCCCAGGGCGATGGCCCCGCCATTCACATTGACCTTCTCCTCCGGGAAGTCCAGGGCCTGGCCTACCGCCAGCATCTGTGCGGCAAACGCCTCGTTAGCCTCGATAAGATCGATATCGCTGATCGTCAGGCCGCCCCGCTGCAGCGCCTTCTTCGTTGCCGGTACCGGCCCCATCCCCATGATGGAAGGATCCACACCGCCGGACGCGTAAGACAGAATGCGCGCAAGCGGCTTCAGCCCCAGCACCTCTGCTTTCTCCGCCGACATAATGACCAGCGCCGCAGCACCGTCGTTAATGCCCGAGGCGTTCCCGGCGGTAACACTGCCGTCCTGCTTAAAGGCCGGGCGCAGGCCTGCCAGCTTCTCGGCCGTTGTTCCTTTCCGCGGAAACTCATCGGTATCGAAGATGATGGCATCGCCTTTTCGCTGCGGAATGACTACAGGCACGATTTCTTCCTTGAAATGGCCTGCTTCAATGGCGCGCACGGCCTTCTCCTGGCTGGACGCCGCCAGGGCATCCTGCATTTCGCGGCTGATCCCGAATTGTTCGGAGACATTCTCAGCCGTGATCCCCATGTGGTATTGGTTGAACGCGCAGGTCAGGCCGTCACTTACCATCGTATCGATCAGTGTGCCGTTGCCCATGCGGTAGCCGTAACGGGCCTGATCCAGCACATAAGGCGCTTTCGACATATTTTCCATCCCGCCGGCTACAATAATCTCACTGTCTCCCGCCATAATACTCTGCGCAGCCAGGTGAACCGCCTTCATGCCCGAACCGCAGACCTTATTGATAGTCAGGCTTGAGGCCTCTACTGGAATGCCCGCTTTCATTGCCGCCTGACGCGCCGGATTCTGGCCCAGCCCGCCCTGAAGCACATTGCCCATAATGACTTCATCGACCTGCTCCGGAGCAACACCCGCCCGCTGCAGCGCCTCCTTGATGACCAGCGCCCCCAGATCTACAGCGGCAATTCCGGCAAGACTTCCGCCAAAGGTGCCGAGTGCCGTCCGCACCGCACTGACAATGACAATTTCTTGGGCTGTATTCATAACAACACCTCATTCGAAGGGATATTCCGCATGGGAGACAGATCCGCAGAAACCGTAAACGCTGCACCCGTTCTATTTGTAACCGTTTCCAATTCAACGCCCGGAGCCAGCTCTTCCAGCACCAGCCCCTGCGGGGTGAAACGGAATACCGCCAGCTCCGTGATAATCATCGATACTGCGCCGCGCGCGGTTAGGGGCAAGGTGCAGTCGCTTACGATTTTGGAAGCACCGTTCTTGGAGGTATGCTCCATAGCGACAATAACTTTTTTTGCACCTGTGACCAGATCCATGGCGCCGCCCATGCCGGGCACCATTTTGCCGGGAACCATCCAGTTGGCCAGATTGCCGTGCGCGTCTACCTCCAGCCCGCCAAGAATGGTAACATCCACATGTCCGCCGCGGATGAGCGCAAAGGAAGTGGCACTGTCGAAAAAGGAACCCCCGGGCAGAATGTTAGCCGGTTTGCCTCCTGCATTGACCAGATCGGGAATGATCGTATCCTGCACCGGTCCAAGTCCGATATAGCCGTTCTCGGATTGCAGAATAATGTTGATGCCTGCCGGCAGATAATCCGGGATCAGCGTCGGCAGCCCGATGCCCAGATTGACTACGTCCCCGTCATGCAGTTCAACTGCCGCTCTGCGTGCGATCAGCTCTTTCGTATCCATGTTATTCACTCTCCTTATAGCAGATGATTTTATCGACCAGGACACCCGGCGTAACCACAATATTGGGGTCAAGCTCCCCGGTTTCCACAATTTCATCCACTTGAACAATGACCAGATCGGCGGCCAGCGCCATCAGCGGATTGAAATTGCGCGCCGAATTGCGGTACACCAGATTGCCCGACTTATCCGCTTTGTGTGCTTTCAGCAGGGCAACGTCCGCCCGCAGCGGCAGCTCCACCAGAAATTCCCTGCCCTCAATGGTCAGCGTCTGCTTGTTGTCGGCGACCATCGTCCCCGTTCCTGTCGGCGTCAGAATGCCGCCGAGCCCTGCACCGCCGGCCCGCACCCGCTCGGCAAGCGTACCCTGTGGCACCAGCTCCACCGCCAGCTCCCCGGCGAGCATCTGTCTGCCCGTCTCCGGGTTGGTGCCGATATGCGAAGCGATCACCTTCTTCAGCCGCCGGCCCAAGACCAGCGGGCCTACTCCTGTATCGACCAGAGCCGTGTCGCTGGAGATCAGCGTAATGTCTTTGATATCCCGGTCCATCAGAATGCCTACCAGTGCATCAGGTGCTCCGGTTCCCATGAAACCGCCAACCATAATGGTCATACCGTCATGCACAAGTTCGCCTATTTCTTCAAGCGTCGTTACTTTCCCCACACCGAACCCCTCCTGTTTTTTTGCTGCAGCCCATTGACAAATGTGATGCGGATGTCTTTATGTATACAGTGTACAACGCGCTTTTTTAGGGGTAAAATTCAGACATCGCATGCAAACCATGAAAATATATCATAGATTGGAGGCGCTTACTTTTGGATGTACGGAACCTGAAATACGTGCTGGAAGTGGCCAATTTGCACAACATCACCAAGGCGGCGGAGAAGCTTCACCTGACCCAGCCCACCCTCAGCAAGATGGTTAAGAGCCTGGAGGACGAGCTTGGCGTCATCCTGTTTGACCGCTCAGGCAAATATGTCAGGCTGACCGATGCCGGAACAGCGGCGATGGAGCAGATCAGGCTGATTATTGCCGCAGTGGACAATCTGCATATGACGCTGGACGACATCAGCAACCTTAAGACCGGTACGATCAAGATTGGCCTTCCTCCGGTGATCAGCTCCGTTTTTGTCCCCAAAGTCGTGACTCCATTCCAAAAAAAATATCCCAACATCTCCTTCGAGCTCATTGAACAGGGCTCGAAGAATGTTGAGAATATGGTGCTGGAGGGCAGCATTGATCTGGGCGCCGTCCTGCTTCCCGTCCGGGAGGGCAGCTTCGGAATCAAGCCTTTTGTCCGTGAGAATCTGGCAATTGTTGTCCATAAGTCACATCCGCTGGCGGCACTTGAAGAGGCTTCGCTGACCGATCTCCGGGAAGAGCCGCTGATCCTTTTCGCCAAGGGGTTCGCCATGCGGCAGCATATTATCGAAGCCTGCATCAGCGCAGGGTTTGAAGCCAATATCGCTTATGAAAGTGCTCAATGGGATCTGCTGGTCGAGCTAGTGTCGGCCAATCTGGGCATCGCCTTCCTGCCTGAGCCGCTCTGTGAGAAGGTATCTAACCAGAATGTGCGCATTCTGCCGCTGCGGAATCCGTCCATTCCGTGGAACGTTGTGCTGATCTGGAACAAGGAGCGTTACATCAGTAAATGCATGCGGGAATTCATCCGCTTCCTGGAGGATCATTCCCTGGTTGTATAGCGCAATGTGACTATATAGCTTGATAGCTTGACTTTCGGATCAGTCCCGGGCTCACCGCATGGACAGCTGGCTGTGCCGGGATTCGCGCCGTCTAAGCTATAACTGTATTTTGTACAACTAAAGCGGGCGATTATTGCGCTGCGAGGGTTTTAATTGCACTTTCTACACTTAAAAATCCACATATTTCGTAAAAGGGGACTCACCGCTTTTTTAGTTGTACAGAATACAGTTAAACCGGAAAATCCGGAATCTCGCCGTCTTTTAACTGCAGAAAATACAATTAAATGCTATGCACATCACGCTAGTTACTCTCCAATAGACTTGCAAATGCAGAGTTCTGTGGAGTAGGTTATTCCCCAAGTTCAATCTATATAGCTGCATAAGAACAAATTCCTCATAAGGGCAAATCAAACCACACACCAGAAATTGAATGATCCAACCAAATTCCAATGAAATTTATCCACAACAGACGAATTTCATAATTTCCTAATCAACAAAAAGCAGAGCCCCTTCATTCCACAGGAACTCTGTTATACCGCTTACTTTCGTAAGGCATATCCGAATCTGTATTCACCGGAGCCGAGCGTAATCTTCACCGACTGCTCCAGCTGCTCGGCAGAATGAATACCGCGGACCGCCTGAAGCTCCTGCCCGTTCTCCAGCACACCCGCCAGCACAGCGTCCGGGAGCAGTACAGTAGCCGAGGTATTCGGCGGAACTACGGTCACCAGCTCTATTTTGCCGGAATCAATCGTCCACTCGGAGCGGATCTCCCCATACATGGATTCCAGCCCGGCGGCAGCCGAAGTCAGTCCGCCTCCCGGATGCGGCTGAATCAGAAACTGCTTATAACCCGGATACTCTTCCACCTGCTCGATGCCGGCAACACAGCGGTACAGAAAATCACCAATCGCCCCATACGCATAATGATTGAACGAATTCATATCCTTGCTCCAGAAGCTGCCGTCCTCCTTAATCCCGTCCCAATGCTCCCAGATGGTCGTCGCCCCCCGGGTAACCTGATACAGCCAGGAAGGGTAATCGGTCTGCAGCAGCAGCTTGTAGGCAGCATCATAATGCCCCGCTCCAGCCAACACCAGATTCAGATAAGGCGTGCCGACGAAGCCTGTGGTGAGATGATATTTGCTCTCTTCCAGCAGCTCTATAAGCTTGGCAACCGTGCGTTCTTCCGCCTTACCCTCCACCAGACCGAACATCAGCGCCAGCACACAGGCCGTCTGTGTAGCTACACTTATCCGTCCGGCAGGCGTGATGAATTCCCGGTTAAAAGCTTGTTTGATCCGCGCATGCAGCTGTGAATAGTACTGCTCATCTTCTGTTCTGCCCAGCACTGCCGCAGTCTTACCCATAAGCTCTACAGAATAGGCATAGAAGGCAGTCGCGATATAGTCCCTGTCCGTAGCGCCGATGTAGCTGTCCGGCTTGGCATCCAGGCCCAGCCAGTCTCCGAAATGGAAACCGGTATTCCACAGGAATTCATCCGTCCCCTGCCGGCGGATATACTCCACCCAGCCCTGCATGCTGCTGTACTGCTGCTCCAGAATCCGCTTGTCGCCATAACACTGATAAATCGTCCACGGACAGATGACAGCCGCATCGCCCCAGGCCGCGGAAGAATGGGAATTCTCATCCAGCACATGAGGAATTACGAACGGAACACCGCCGTTATCCAGCTGATCGGCCGCCAGATCCTTGAGCCATTTGCTGAAAAAGGGGGCCACATTCATCAGATACGCCGACGTACGGATGAACATCTGCGCATCCCCGGTCCAGCCGAGCCGTTCATCGCGCTGCGGGCAGTCTGTCGGCACATCGACGAAATTGCCTTTTTGCCCCCAGAGAATGTTATGCTGCAGCTGATTCAGCAGCGGATTTGAACAGGTAAAGCTGCCGGTCGGCTCCATATCCGAATGCAGGACAACACCTGCGAAATCCTGCAGATTGAGGTCCTCCGGGAAGCCGGTCAGCTGCACATACCGGAAGCCCTGGAAGGTGAAACGCGGCTGGAAGCTCTCCCGGCCTCCACCTTTGGCAATATACGTAACCGTCTGTCTCGCCGCCCGCAGGTTATCTGTGTACACATTGCCTTCCTGATCCAGCACCTCGAAATGCCGCAGCTGAAATTCCTGTCCTGCCTGCCCTTCCACCGTAAAGCGCATCCAGCCGACCATATTCTGGCCCATATCGAGCACAGTCTCCCCGGCCGGAGTGCGCATGATTGCTATAGGTATCAGTTCCTCTACAGCCTTCACAGGAACATTCTCCTGGGCCAGCAGAATATCCTTGGTGTACGGAAGGATCTCCGCAGGAACCCACACCCTGTCATCGTAATCCGCCCTGCTGAAACCGGTCTGCTCCAGACGGGCATCATAGGTTTCGCCGTGATAGATCTCCGACATCAGCAGGGGCCCGGGCGAAACTGTCCATCCCTGATCCGTTCCGATGATCTGCTCCACCCCGTCCGCATAGATGAGATGAATCTGCATCAGCAGGGCCGTGCGGTCGCCGAACACATGCTTTTTGTTATCCCAGGCCAGGTTTCCTTTGTACCAGCCGTTCCCCAGCCAGGCGCCAACCGCATTGTCCCCCACTGCCAGCTGCCCTGTAATGTCATAGGTCTGGAACTGCAGGCGGGTACTGTAGCTGGTCCAGCCGGGGGTCAAATAATCCCCGCCGACTCTTGTACCGTTCAGCTCAACTTCGTAGAGACCGAGACTGGTCACATACATTCTGGCCCGGGTGACCTGCCGGTCTAAATGGAAGCTCCGCCGCAGCAGCGGAGCCTGCTCTGCCTGGACATCCAGGCAAGCCAGCGGCGCTGTAATCCACTCTGCCTCCCAATCCTCCGGCGAGAGCAGGCCCGTCTCCCACCAGGCGGTATCCGACCACTCTGTAGGCCGGTTCTGCTGATCCCATACTCTGATCCGGTAATAATAGCGCTGCTTAGGCTGCAGCTGCAGCTCCTTCAGCTCAATATGCAGGGATTGTCCGGACTCCACTCTGCCCGAATCCCATACCGTGCTTCCGAAGTCCTGATCCATTGCTGCCTGAAGCTGATACGCCTGCTGCATGACATCCCGCTCATCCGCATCCAGCTGCCAGCTGATTCTTGGATAACGGACATCCAGCCCCAGCGGATTGTCTTTGTACTCCACACGTAATTTATGAACAGCTATCATTTCATTACACCCCGTCTTTTCTGGGATTGCCCCTATAAATATGAAACGCTTTCTATTACAATTATAGAATTCCGCAGCATTTAAATGACCTGCAATATGGACATTTCACCGGGGTAAAAAGGACATTCTGTTGTTTAGAGGAGTGAACTGATGCATTCAGCCAATCATACGCTAAAAGGAGAGTATTTCTTCCAGAACAATCTCCAGTTATATGTGAACCGCGCTACCGAGAACTATGATCTTCCGCTTCACTCCCATGACTTCATGGAGCTGACCTTCGTTGCCGAAGGCAAAGGCTTCCATTATATCGGGCAGCAGGCTCAGCAGACCGGCAAGGGCCAGCTGTACTATATTCCCGTAGGAGTCTCCCATGTCTTCCGTCCGTCTTCACCCAGCCCGCTCCGTGAGCCGCTCGTGGTGTACAATTGTTTGTTTAAGCCGGAGCTGCTGGACAACCTTGCCGCTCTGATCCCGGACCCGCCGATTGCCTCCTACCTGGAGCAGATCCGCAATCATCAGCTGCCCGCATTCTCCGTGACGGATCTGAACGGTTCCATCGAGAGCCTGTTTCTGGCGCTTCACCGGGAGGTTCATCTTCCGCAGACCGGCGCGGGCAGCTATTTGCTGACCTTGTTCATTCAACTGCTGATAAGTATCTACCGGCTCAGGCATGACGAGGTCCAGTTTCCGCTGAACAAGCAGACGCAATTCCTGCAGATTCTGAATTATGTCAACCAGGAGTACGCGCAGGAAATCACCCTGAAGCGTCTGTCACGCAGCTTTGACTGGAGTGAAAGGCATCTTCAGCGGCTGTTCAAGGCGAATACCGGGCAGACCTTCCATCATTACCTGCAGAATGTCCGGATTCAGAAAAGCTGCCTGCTGCTGGTTCAGCAGCCCAAGGCGCCCGTTCAGCTCATTGCGGAGCAGGTCGGCTACCATGACCCGAAGACCTTCAATCTGGTGTTCAAGCGGATTATCGGCACCACTCCGGGGAGCTACCGGCAGGCGTCCGGGAGGAAGCATCTGAAGAGGCCGGAGCCGGGAGAAACAACTTTAACGCAGAATGATTGATGTTATTTGTAAATAGTGTTAGGCTATCAACGGTAAACTCAACATCTGTGCTCTTCAATACATCCTAAAATAGTCACAAATTTAGTTAGAAAGAAAGGTAACACTATGATAAAAGCAGAACACTTATCCTTCTCATTCCCGCAAAAAGAACTATATAAAGATATTTCCTTTACGCTTGAAGCCGCACAGCATTGTGCTTTCATTGGAACAAGCGGCAGCGGGAAAAGTACACTGACCGATATTCTGATGGACCCGGAAAGATATCTGTTTGAGGGCAGGTTAGAGATAGATCCTACTTGCAGCATCGGGTATGTAAGCCAGTTCTCCCAACCGGAAAAAACTAAAGATACAACCGTTTTTGAATATATCGGCGAAGAATTTATTAAGGTACAGAATGAAATAAATTCTATTTTGGCTGAAATGGAAACCTCCTCGGATATGGATTCGCTGCTGGAAAGGTATCAGTTAGCGTTGGACGCCTTCGATGCTATGGACGGGAATGATTACGAAAGCAATATTAATAAGAAGCTAAATCTGGCAAACCTCATGAAGCTAAAGGATGTCAGGGTATCTGACCTGAGCGGCGGGGAATTCAAGCTCATTCAAGTAATGAAGGAAATGCTCAGCCGTCCGGACTTCATGATTATGGACGAGCCCGATGTATTTTTAGATTTTGACAACCTAAATTCACTTAAGAATCTTATTAATGCCCACAAAGGCATACTGCTGGTGGTTACGCACAACCGCTATCTGCTCAATCATTGCTTCAACAAAATCCTGCACCTTGAAAACAAGGAGATCCAGGAGTTTGACGGGCGGTATATTGATTACAACTTCTCCTTGCTGCAAACCAAAATTGAGCTGCAGGAGCTCGCCATCGCTGAAGAGGAAGAAATTGCGAGAAACGAGAGCATCGTCAATAACCTTAGAGCAATCGCAACTTATAATTCAGAAGCCTCCAGAGGGAGAGCGCTAAAAGCCAGAGTTAAATTTCAGGAAAGACTGGAAGCGCGCAGAATTAAAGCTCCATTCGTCGAGATTAAGCAGCCGGATATCCGTTTCAGTATCGATCATGAACTGGAAGACACCACTGTTATAACTGTTAATAACTATAGCGTTTCCTTTGATGAACTGCTGTTAGAAAATGTTACCTTTGAGATCAAATCTACGGATAAAGTAGCCCTTATCGGTGCAAACGGCACCGGGAAAACGACATTACTCCGGGAGATTTATAGAAATAATCATGATGCAATAGAAGTAAATCCGGATGCTAAAGTGACTTATTTATCTCAGCTTCAAGGTGAAATGCTGAAGGATTCTAATACCATACTGGAGGAATTCATCGATGCCGGGTTCGCAACGTATGATGAGATTAGATCGCATCTTTCAAGCTACGGCTTTGAGGGAGAAATCCTTAATCAGAAGATAGAATCTTTATCCGGCGGCGAAAAAAATATGCTTCAATTGGCTAAAGTTTCGGCCAGTAAAGCGAACGTACTGCTGCTTGATGAACCGACAAGCCATTTGGACACCTATACACAAATCGCACTGGAGAACGCAATCCAGAACTATAAGGGTTCGATTCTAATGATATCTCATGATTTCTATTCCGTGGTAAACGGGATGGATTATGTTCTGATCATTGACGGCAAGACGATTAGAAAGATGACGATCAAGAAATTCAAAAAGATGATTTATGCCCGGCACTTTGATAAGGACTATCTGGAACTGGAACAAAATAAAAAAGCAGTGGAAACGAAAATCGAGCTGGCTTTGAAAGCTGCTAATTTTGAACTTGCACAAGGTTTGATGGATGAGCTGGAAGAGCTGATTAAGCAGCTGTAAATGATAACTAAATAGGATTCACCTGTCAGAAAAAAACGACAAAAGAAGCCTTATATTTAAGGTTTCTTTTGCTGTTTTATGGAAAATATTTATTAAGATTCTCTGGTGTGATGCCGTTCCATAACCAAAATTGATCCCCCTGCGATACAAGTAATCGATCGAGCCATAGTTCAAAGCTTAAATTAAGCGGCTCACCATTATCACGAGCTGAGGTATAGATTGACTGGTCAAACAGATAGTCTTTTCTGCCTTGCTTTACATAATCGCTATTTACACATATTAAAGTCTCACTGAATTTTGCTATAACGTATACGTGCTCAGGGGTTGGAAACTTTTCCAATGCATCTAGAATTTCATCCACTCCAAAAATATGCCAATGAGGTGCCGATTCTTCAACATCCTTATATAATTCCATTCCGTTATGAAGAGACAAAAAGAACTTATAATCCTCAGGCAGCTTTAACTCCGTCTCCGCTTCAAAATCCTCGATTTCTTTCAATAAGACGGGCTTAGAAAATGAAAATCTACATGTAAGCTGAAATCCTAAATTTCTTTGTATAGATAAATTTTTGTTATTGTAAATTACCTTCTTTAAAGCCTCTAAGGATGCGGTTATTAATTTTGACATTTGCCCTCCCCCTCATAAAAAAACCACCAATTGATTTGTAAAACCCATCATATCTAGGGTATTCGCTTAGTATTTAAACAATCCTGCCCTTAATGAAAGTACCCGCAATCTAATACTTTTGTCCTTTGAACATCAGGGGATCGCCTCTTTTCGGTTTGATTTGGTCCGGCTTACCATTATTCGGCAGGGCGGCTTTTCTCCCGCAAAAAAGCAAAAAATCCCCGGAGTCCGGGGATCTTTCGGTCAATCAATGCATAATTAACGCTCACATCAGGCAAAAACAATATGCAGCGTATGAATCTCATACGGTTTGAAATCAAGGCGGATGGCCGGTCCGTCCACCGCTTCAGTCTCCAGCGGACGCTCCATCATATCGCGCAGCTGCCAGGAGACGGCGGAGTAATCGCTGCCGATATTCGCCGTGCTGCGTGTTCCCGTGTACTCATGCAGCCTAACGATACATCCGCTGCCATCCTCAGCCAGCTTGACGGCATCGACGGCAATGTTCGGGGCATCGCAGGTGATCAGCGACTTGCCGTTACCGGCGGCATAACCCCCTTCGGCAGCGAGGAGCGGATTATTCAGCGCCCACGCTTCCTGCACCGTGCCTGCCGCAGCCCAATCCCCTTTATGCGGAAGCAAGGCATACGTGAAGCGGTGCTCGCCCTGGTCAGCCAGCCGGTCCGGGCTGGTTGCCGATTTGATCAGCGACAGCCTCATCGTGTGATCCTTGATGTCGTATCCGTATTTGCAGTCGTTCAGCAGGCTGACGCCATAGCCCCGCTCCGACAGGTCAGCCCACTGGTGGCCGACACTCTCGAACCGGGCATAATCCCAGCTTGTATTCCAATGGGTCGGCCGCTTCACGTTGCCGAACTGGATATCATAGGTAGCTTCTGTAGCCCGGACGGCAACAGGGAATGCCGCCTTCATCAGCTGATGCTGCTCATGCCAGTCCACCAGGGTCTCGAAGTCAATCCGTGCACTTCCGGCATATACCTTAACCTTCTGGGTGATCGAGGAATCCATGTACTTCCAGGTGAACTTCAGCACTGCCTGCAGCGGGCCGCATTCGGTCAGCTCTACAGAGCGCAGATCGCTTACTACCCGCATTTTCTCCTGGTAATACAGATCGATATCCCAGGCGTCGAACATCTTCGGCTTATCCTCAAAGACCTGTAGCAGATTGCCGAATTCGCCCGCTGCCAGCACCTCGCGCGCTTCCTTGCGGTCATAGATCCGGCTCAGCTGTCCGGCTGCATTCCACTCGAGAATATAATAAGGTGTTGTTAGTGTTGAATCCTGCCAGGTAAAAGGAACGGACGGTTCCGGATTCTCTCCGGAAGCGGCGGGTTGTGCAGCGCGGATCACTACACTCCCCATCGCCGGAACAGCTTCTACCCCGACCAGCCACTGACTGCCGGAGCGCTGGGCGGCCAGCGGGTTGCCGGCGGCATCCGTCCAGACGGCAATCTCTGCGCTGTGAGGGACGGCTGCCAGACGGGGACCTCCAAAGAGGGAGCTGTTGAACAGCGTGTACTCCTTGTGTGACGCGGTATCCGCCGGGTCATCCTCACCCGCTGATGCAGCATCAGGGCTCTTCAGTTTGACAAGTCCATCCGCCGCAGCATCAAGGGCAGCCCGGCCCAGCTGCTCTGCTTCGGCATATTCCAGCCGTGAATCCTGATAGACCTCATGAATGGAGGAGCCGGGGATAATATCATGGAACTGGTTACGCAGAATAATCTGCCAGCCTGCCAGGAGCGATTCCGCAGGATATTGTGCATATCCGCCTGTCTCCGCAGCAAGGAGTATCTGCAGCCACTCCGCCTCGCGGTACAGCAGCTCCAGCTTGCGGTTCATTCTTTTGTTATAAGCCTGGCTGGTGTAAGTCCCGCGGTGAAACTCCAGATACAGCTCCCCGTCCCAGGTATGCACATATTGATCGGTGCCTTCTATCGTTTCATGCAGCCGCTCGAAATAGTCATCCGCACGGCCCGGCTTCACTTGCGGCAGCCCCGGCATGGTATCCAGCCTCCGCCGCATCTCCAGCATCTCGCGGTTCACACCGCCGCCGCCGTCGCCATACCCGTAGGAGAGCAGCAGCTCACGGTTCAGGTTCTTGTCGCGGTACTGGTCCCAGATCCCCTGCACAGAGAAAGGCTCAATAAGGCCGTTATACGTATAGTACCAGGCACTGGAATCAGGAGCCTCGGGTGTGGTGATGAAGTGGGTCAGTACCTCGCTGCCATCAATGCCCCTCCACTGGAACGTATCATGCGGCATGCGGTTATATTGGCTCCAGCTGATCTTGGTCGTCATGAAGGTGTCAATGCCCGACTTGCGCAGAATCTGCGGCAGCGCCCAGCTGTAGCCGAACACATCCGGCAGCCATAGGTACTTGCAGTCTACGCCAAATTCCTCGCGGAAAAATTTTGTCCCGTATAGAATCTGGCGCACCAGCGACTCGCCGCTGGTCAGATTGCAGTCCGCTTCCAGCCACATTGCACCTCCGGCTTCCCAGCGGCCTTCCTCCACCCGCTGCTTAATTTCGCTATAAATCTCCGGATAATCCTGCTTGATGTAGGCATAGAGCTGCGGCTGGGTTTGCAGGAAGATGTACTCCGGGAACTGCTTCATCAGCCGAAGCACTGTGGAGAAGGAGCGGGCCGCTTTCTCCCGGGTATGGGTAAGCCGCCATAACCAGGCCACATCAATATGGGTATGGCCGATCGCGGTTACCGTAACCGGATGCTGCTGCTCCAGCAGGGCCAGGGCCTCGAGCAGGCTCTCCTCAGCCTCCTGGACTGAAGCATAGAAATCTGCGCTGCCGGGCCTTGACCAGTCCAGCTTGTTAAACGAGCGGTTCAATGCCATCAGCAATTCATGCTTCTCGATCTGGCTGTCGGCAAGCTGCTTGAAAGTATCCAGTGCCGCCCGGCCTGTATAATAGAGGTTGTCGGTTGATTCATCCAGATAAGCCAGCTCAGCCTGCTTGATCCGGTGTTCCTGAGCAATCAGCTGGCCGTCTCCGTTCAGGCCTGACCATAAGCGGAAGGTGAAGTCCAGCTCCCTGCCAGCGGCATCCTCAAGAAACACCTCCTGGTGATTGGAATCCACGCCCTGATACGGCTTGCCGTCCAGAAACAGCAGGGATTCGAAGCCGCTGTTGTTCCCTCCGCCTGTCCGGCCGAAATCGAATATACCTACAATACGTTTCCCCTGCCAAGCAGCTGGCACTGTGATCTTTCTGTGGAGCCACAAATATACATCACTGCCGGTCCAGTAATCCCCTATACGAAGCTTCTTGTCTCCTTCCGGGGCGGATGGATAGACACCATTGTCACCCTCCTGATCCTCTGTAACCAGCCATTCATCAAGCGTAATAACCTCACGGTACCGGTAACCCTCCAGCTCCTTCAACCGCAGTGCAAGCTTCTCTTCAGTCCAAAACATTCCCATTCCGATTTTCCTCCCTTTTGTATAACACGTGTTATCAAATGGGCAGAAAGACGGTCCATCCGTGTAAGGATGGTACCGTTCCCTGCTAATTAGGATAAGCTGCCACTACAAAGTGAATCGCTGCTTAAGGCATATTGCCTGTTAGCTCAGCCGGCTCAGACTATGTGCAAGCTAAAGCTACATCGTCCCCCAGCAGAAGCTGTTCAGGCAGTGCCGGCAGCAAGTGCAACACCATGAATGGCTTAGCCTCCCCTTCATACCAAGCGCGGTTACGCGCTTTCTCCTGCCCTTAATACTGCTGGAAGCCAGATTTTGTCCGCCTGTCCTGTTTCGTTCCTGCCGTTCATCTGCGTAAGTAAGCAGCGTACCGCCTCTTCCCCCATACTCACATAAGGGATTTCTACGCAGCTTAGAGACGGCAGGCTAAGACGGTGACCCTGAATCGTATTATCTGCCGCCATGATCCGCACATCTTCACCGATACGCAGGCCAAGCTTGTGAGCCGCCCGGTACAGATCGGGAATTGCGCTTGACCAGTTGACCAGCAGCGGCGCATGCTGTGGCCCGCTATCCGCCAGCCTCTGCAGGCACGCTGTCCAGTCGCCATGGTGTTCCTCCAGACGGATCACGATTGGCTCCATCCCATGTGCGCTGCACCAGCCGGTATAGGCATCGCGGCGGTTCCGCTCCGCCCAGTTATCCGCGCTATGCCCGTGGTATACCTCGGCATAGACCGGGCCGGGCTGCTGCGGTGTACCCTCCCGCAGCAAATAATTCAGCGCCGTCTCCACACTGCCCGAATAATCGGCCAGCACGGAAAACACACCGGGCACTTCTGCGTACCCTTCCACAGAAACATAGGGGATTCCGGCATTCCCTATGCGGGAAGCCCACTCCTCATCGTGGTAGCTGGTATGATCCAGCGTCACAATCCCGTCGATCTTCCGCCGGTGATATAGCTCCAGCAGCTCGGTCCTGCCGTTGGCGTTCCCCTTATGGCGCGGAGAGCAGAGCAGAATATGATACCCGCTGAGCTCACACTCCCGCTGCATGCCTTCCAGCAGCCGGGTGAACAGCGGATGACGCGTATCACCGAAAGCGGCAAGCGTCATGCTTCTTCCCGTCTTCATGCTGCGCGCTCCGGCGTCCACATGGTAATTCAGCTCGCGGATGGCTTCCAGCACGGCTTCGCGCGTCTCCGCTCCAACCCCGATGCCGGGAGTATCATTCAGCACCGCAGATACCACACTGCGGGACACGCCTGCCCGCTTGGCTACGTCAAAGCTGGTCACTCTTTTTTTGCCCATATATCAGCACCTCACCGAGAGTATAACACGTGTTATAAAAAGTTGTACAGCGCTTTCTTTCATTTTTATATCTGGTTAAACAGGGGAAGCCTTTGGCAATATACTCCGCCGCGTGGCCTCCGCTAAGAGCGCTTGGAATCTAAACTGGCCTCTCAGAAGGCGGGTTCGCCGTCTCCGCCTCCCTTCTGTCCCTGCGGTAGGCCCCGGGGGTTTGTCCGGACCATTTCTTGAACGTTTTGATAAAATAATTATCGTTCGGGAACCCGACGCTGCGGCCGATTTCATTAACGGTTAAGTCTGTCTCGCGGAGTAAGCGCCGGGCTTTCTTCACGCGCACATGCTGCAGGTAGTTGATGAGCGTCTCCCCTGTCTTCAGGCGGAAAAGCCCGCTGAGATAATGCTCCTCCATGGCGACATAACGGGCGACCGCCCGCAGAGTGATGTTCTCGGCAAAACGGCTGTGGATGTATTCCAGCACACGGTTGATTTCGGGATGATTGGTTGTTATTCCCTCCGCTGCGGCCATGCGCACCTGCATTTCATCCGCGGCCGCCAAAAAGCAAGCGAGCAGCTCCCGGTGGGTGGCCACTTCGCGCAGTTGCTGAACAGGCCCGGACGGAGGCTGATTGCCGATTTCGGCAAAGGTCCGCACCAGGCGTTCCGCCTTCTCCATCACCAGGCAGAAGGGCAGCCGGCTTGCCCGCAGCGTTTCCCACATCGCGCAGGCCGTACGCTGCATATCCGCGCTCCGCCGCTGGGCAAAGGCCAGAACAATCTCCTTCTCCATGACCCATATAGGCGGAAGCTTCGGCTCTCCGGCCGCCTCGGGCCCGGCGGCAGATGTAGAGGCGGACTCTGCTCCGCTGCCGTCTGCCGGAGCTTCGCCCTTAATTTCGTACCAGAGGTCGTTTAGCTGCCGATAGAGCCGGGTCCACTCCGCATGGATGAGACCGGGCGGAACCGGACCGCCGCAGGCCACGGCCTGAACGGGCATGCCCGCCGTAAGGTTACCGGGCAGCCTAAGGCTGCCGTCAGACCAGAAGAAGCAGGTCGTACAGCCGTCTGCCGTAAAAGAACCGGTCCAGACCTCCTCCATCCAGGTGTCTGGCGGACAGGCTTCCAGGACGGCTGCCAGCAGCGGCCGGGCGGTCCCGATGCAGGAGACCATGAGCAGCCACCGGTAGGATGCCGGAGGCGCAGGCGGCGCTGTCTCCTGCCCCGCCTTCACCGCCTCCCAGACGAGGCCATAATAACGGTTGAATTCCTGTCCCAGCAGCGCATGCCGCTGCCTGCGCGAGGCTGACAATTCTTCGCCGATCTTAAGCAGAAGCCCCTGCAGCTCCGGGATGCTCAGCGACAGCTTGAGCACATATCCGCTGGCTCCGAGCTCCAGCGCTTTGCGGGCATATTCGAACTCGCCCATGCAGGTCAGCATGACAAACCGGCTGTCCAGCCCGGCATGGCGCGTCTGCCGCAGCAATTCCAGGCCATCCATGCGGGGCATAAGAATGTCGGCAATGACGAGATCGGGTCTCAGCTGATGCATCAGCTGCAAGGCCTCCTCTCCGTCGGAAGCTTCCCCTGCCACACTGAAGCCATAAGCTTCCCAGTCCACCAGTTTAAGCAGCTTGCGCCGGACAAACGGCTCGTCTTCAACCAGAAGAATTTTCCACATGCTCTGCACCTCCGGATTGGAAAGGATTTGCAATCAATAACGGGATGGTGATGCGTGCCATTGTCCCCTTCTCCCCCTCCAGAAGAACGAGACTGCCATCTTCCCGGAACAGCAGCTGCAGGCGCTGGCGGATGTTGGCGATTCCGATGCTCTTGCGCGAGCGGAGCTCCGGGTGTTCCCCGGCGCGGGCAAGGCCGACACCGTTGTCCTCCAGCTCCAGAATCAGCGAGCGTCCCGATCTCCTTGCCCGGACTGAGACCCGGGCATCCTCCTGCAGCGTGGAGAAGCCGTGTTTGAAGGCATTCTCCATCAGCGGCTGCAGCGCCAGCTTCGGAACAAGAGCATAGGCCAGCCCTTCCTCCACATCCAGAGTGACCCTTACTTTGCCTTCATAGCGGATATTCTGGATATATACATACGCCTGCAACAGATCCAGCTCATTCTGCAAGGGAATCAGCTCTACATCCGAGTACAGGCTTGTTTCCAGCAATTTGCCCAAAGAAATCGATATTTCCGCGATATCATCCTCTTCCTTTTCATAGGCGATCCATTTGATCGTGTTCAGCGTGTTCAGCAGGAAATGCGGATTCATCTGGGCGGTCAGCATCTGGTAATGCAGCGCTTCCTTCTGCCGTTCCTCCAGCTTCAGCTTCTGCAGCAATCCGCCGATATCCGTCATCATCGTATTGAACGTGGCCGCCAAATCCCTCATCTCTCCATGGAAAAAGGATTCTTCCACCCGTGTATTCAATTCCCCCTGTGCGGATAATGCCATCTTACGCCGGAGCAGCGCGATGGGCCGGGACATGGCACCGGCGATGAGGAAGGTAAGCAGGAGGAAGCCGCCGGACAACAGCAGGGAGAAATTGAAATTCTGCTCCCGCAGTTCCTTCATATTCCCAAGATAAGTATTCAGCGGCATGGACGCGGCCAGATACCAATCCAGATTGTAGAGCGGGCTGATCGTCAGAATTGACGAGCTCTCATAATCAACCCGCTGCATAGGTTCCTCTCTTTCCGGAACGCGGATCATTTCTTGGATGGCCGTGCGGTCCACCGCCCGGAAGTAATCGGAGGAATTGAGCAGCTGGCCTCCCTGGTCCATCAATACATAATGCTGCTGGAGCAGCAGATCCCGCGATGCTTCGGCAAGCCAGCCGTCATAATAAAAATTAATCCGCAGATAACCGAACGGCTGCTGCCGGTTATCGAGCAATACAGCATACATGGACAAATCCTTGCCGGTCACCCAGCGGAAGGAGTCTCCCTCAGCACCGAGTCCGGCAAACCCGCTCTCCCGGACAAAATTGGCATGCTCCTGCCCGGTCTGCACAAGCCCGTCGGTGTGGTACAGCGTGCCGGACCGGTCGGCCAGGGTGACGGTAATCTGGGCGGGCAGCTCCAGCGATGCCGGACGGGCGGTGCTTTGCAGGAATACCGCTTTCTCCGCAGGATTGAGTTGGCCCGGATACAGCAATACGGAGCGGGTATAAGGGTCCCGCTCCAGGTACACATAATAGAGGAAAGCTTTATTGATCTCGTTGTTCAAGGCGTCGTTAACCACGTTGAGCTGCTCGATTGCCTTTTCCTGAAACTCGCGGGACACGGTCCGTTCCATCATCCGGTAATTATAGATTTGCAGCAGGAAAAAGGGCAGCAGGAGGAAGATCACAACAGCGGCAAACAAGCGGTTTCTGAACTTTTGTGGCCATATGCGTTTCCAGCCTCCCATCGTCTTCCCTCCCGGTTATCGTTACCGTAAATTCATGCTACAGTATATCACAACTGCCGGCCTCCACAGGGTTATCCTGCTCATTCCGCATAACCCAGCTCCTGCAGCTGTTTCATTGCGCTGTCCTGGAAGAGCTGGTACTTGAAGGTCGTGTTCAGCTTCTCCAGGAAGCTGTCGTATTGCTCCAGCTTGTTTTTGCCGTATTGGAATTTGAGCATTTCCTCGTTCTTGAAGCGGTCGGCATCAGCTGCGTTGTAGTTCTGAGGGAAGACAACAAACCCGTTGTAGGTATCCAGCACTTCAACCTGTTCGCTAGCCTGAATATAGTCAATCTGTTTGGCAAATTTGGTGCTCAGATATTCCGCTTCCGGCCGGCCGGCCAGCTGGTAGACCCAGGTGAATGCCGCCTCTGCGGACCGGTCCGTAATCACCGGCTTACCGTTTTCTTTGGTGAAATGTACACCTTCCTGGCCAAACTGAACAAGCTCGGAGCCTTCACCGGAGGCTGTATAATTGATAAGGTCAAAAATGCGGTTCAGCTTGGTTTCGTCTTGGGCGGCCTGGCGTGAAATGGCTACGATGCCGGATACGCTGGATTTATCCATGGCGGCAAGGATATTCGCTTTGGGTCCCTGCAGCTTGTTCAGCATCAGGAATTCCGCATCCGGATTGGCGCCCTTCCATTTCTCCACTTCATTGTCCTTCATAATCTGCGTCCAGTCACTGATGATAATGCCGGCCTTGCCCTGGAACGCTTTATCTTTGGCGTTGTCGCCCTTGTTGCTGGCAATCTCCGGATCGACCACGCCGGAATTCAGCACCTTCTGAGTATAAGCCAGCGCTTCCTTCATTTCCGGCTCGAACATGCCGTTGACCATCTTCCCGTCCTTGATATACAGCGCGTCGGCGACGCCATGCTGCAGGTTGATCAAATGCACCAGAGTGCCGAGACTGCCTGTGATGCCGAAAGTATCTTTCTTGTTATTCCCGTCCGGGTCCTGTTCGGTAAACGCTTTCGCAACTTCAAATACTTCATCCAGGGTCTCTGGAACCGGCAGCTGCAGCTTATCCAGCCAATCCTTGCGCAGCCAGAATAAATTCCAGTTACTCTGGGGATTAAGCGATATGGCGTAATGCTTGCCGTTAACCTCCACCCGGCTGTACACATTGTCTCCGATGGCATCCGCTGCGGGCTTCAATTTCTCCTTATACGGCTCCAGATCAAGCAGAATGTTCTTCTTGACATATTCCTGGAACTCATTCCGTCCATTGAAGAGGATCACATCGGGCAAGTCGCTGCCCGCCGCCCGGATATTCAGCTTCTGAATGAATTCATCCGCAGAAGAGGTCAGCGTCATTTTCAGATCAATATTGAGCTTCTCATCCAGCGTCTTCTTCACGAAGTTATCTTGTTCTTTGGGCATCTGGGTGGTGGTGTTCCAGCCGACCCGCATGACCTCGATAGCTACCTTCTCCGCCCGGGCGTCCGCCGGAGCGTCTGTAGATGAACCCGGCCCCTCCGTAGCGGAGGAATCTGACTGTGGGCTTCCTCCGCAGGCGGCCAGCAGCAGGCCCGCTGTTAATACACAGGCCAGTACAGCAGGAATACGCTTCTTTTGTTTCATGATGATGCTCCCCTTTCGTATACCAAATGTTGTATTGAGTCGGCGCTGCCGGCGTTTGAACAGCGCCGGGAACAATCCGTTAACCCTTCACGGCGCCGATCAGCATGCCCTTGGTCAGATGCTTCTGCACGAAGGGATAGACCACGATGACCGGCAGGCTTGCCGCCACTACCGAAGCCATCTGCAAGGTCGTTGTCGGCAGTACAATGTCCGCATTATATTCCATTTGCTCGGAGGATAATAACAGACCGCGGATGATGACCTGAAGCGGATTCAAGCCGGGGTCAGTAATATAGTAGACGGCGCTGAAGAAGGTATTCCAGCTGCCTACGACACAGAACAAGCCGATGGTCATCAGTACCGGGATGGAGAGCGGCAGGGCCAGCCGCAGCAGCACTGTAAATTCGCCCGCACCGTCGATCCGTCCCGATTCGAACAGTTCTTCGGGCAGGCTTTCGAAGAACGTTTTGACCACAAGCACATTCCAGGTAGACATCGCCCCGGGAATAATCATCGCCCAGACCGTGTTAAGCAGGCCGGTTCCTTTTACGACCAGGTAGGTCGGGATCAAGCCGCCGCCGAACATCATGGTGAACACGATCAGGAAGATGAAGAAGCTGCGGCCGACCAGATGCTTACGGCTCAAGGTATAGGCCATGAGCACTGTCAGGACCAGATTGATCAGTGTGCTCATTACCGTAACGAAGCTGGTCACGAGGAAGGCGCGGGGAATAGCATCCATTCCAAACAGCGCCTTATAGGCCTCAAAGGTAATCCGGCGGGGAATCAGCACAAAACCGCCGTTGCGCAGCACTTCGCTGTAGGGTGTAATGGATACGGCGAACACATACAGCAGGGGAAAGACGGAAATCACGGCCAGCAATATCAGCAGGATATTAATGAAATAATCGAAATAGCGTTCGTTTCCGCGGTTTACCATAGATTGCCCCCCCATCTCCGGGCCAGCTTATTAGACAGGAAGATAAGCACAAGTCCAATCAAGGATTTGAACAATCCGACCGCTGTCGCCAGGCTGAAATTCAGTTGCTCCAGGCCTACCCGGAATACCCAGGTATCAATAATATCTGCCACCGGCATTACCTGGAGATTGTACATAATGTAAATCTGCTCGAAACCGGCATCCAGTGCAGATCCGACCTTCAGCACCAGCAGCAGGATAATCACGGAACGTATGCCGGGCAGTGTCACATGCCAGATCCGGCGAAGCCTTCCCGCGCCGTCGATGCGGGCTGCTTCATAAAGCGTAGCATCAATGCTGGACATGGCTGCCAGATAAATGATAGCCCCCCAGCCAAGATCCTTCCAGACATCGGTTCCCACCAGCACACTGCGGAAATACGCTGTCGAGGTCAGAAACGGAATGCCGTTCCCGCCCGCTTCCACCACCCAGCGGTTGACGAGGCCTGAGGTTTCGGACAGAAAGGCAATTGCAATGCCGTAGATAATGACATAGGACAGAAAATGGGGCATATAGCTCAGCGTTTGTACGATCCGGTTCAGCCAAAGGCTGCGGCCTTCATGAATGAGCAGAGCCACGCCGATGGCAGGAATCGTTCCCCAGATTGTTTTATACAGACTGATCAGGAATGTGTTCGTGAGCAATTGACTGAAATAAGGCGATTCGAAAAAAAACTGAAAATGCTTGTACCAGGGGTCTGCCCACGGACTGCGCACAATTCCGCTCAAAATGTCATAATCTTTGAAGGCAATCAGCACTCCGTACATGGGTATATACTTGTAAATAATGTAGTAGGCCACACCGGGAAGCAGCATGAGATACAGGGTACGCATACTCCATATGCGCTTCCACACCTTAGCTCTGTATGCGCTCTTCGGCGTTGCAGCAGTGTTCAGGGGAGCCGGGAAATGCGCCACAAGGAATTCACCTCTTTGCATTGATATCGTTTACAAGATAAGAATAACAAGGGAACCGCGGCGCAGCCATGAACGGATTTAAGGGATTGATAGAACAATATTACTATTCGGATTGAGCCGGTCTGTAGGGGGACATGAAACAGCAATAACCTGCATTACAGTTTCAACTCCAGTCTATCTGGGCCGCACTATAGACAACAACCCGACAATTTACCGAATGATCGCTGTAGGACTGGCGGAATACGTCAATTCCATGCGCGTGATTCGTTGCCGGCTGAATGGAGACACTCTAGAAGTACTGAAGACAAAATTGTTGTACGTTTTACAACTTTGATTCACGGATAGCTCAGTGTTCGGGAGGATTGTTGTATAAAATACAAGAATAATCCGGCTAAGCCGTCTGAAATAGGCTAAATGTTGCATTTGATACAACAATATTGGATTTGAATCGATATTAGGAGGAAAATGTTGTATTTTGTGCAGGATTTCACAAAAAGTCACCCGCTCCTGCCACGGAAAGCGGATGAATGAGGAAATTCCTGAGGTAACAAAGGTAACAAAGGTAACAAAGGTAACAAAGGTAACAAAGGTAACAAAGTATTATTGCATACAAAAAGGCCCGCAAACTGCGGAAACGCAATTTACGAGCCTTATCACATTAGCTGAATGATCCTGTTAGCGCAGGCGGGCATGCTTGTCTGCATTCCCATACTGTACCTTTACTGTACCTTCGCTGTACCTTCGCTGTACCTTCGCTGTACTTTCGCTGTACCTCTACTTTACCTTCACTCTAATTATATTCTATTCTTACATTACCTCTACCCTACCATTTACTCTACTTTTACTGCACTCTCGCCGTACCTTCACTGTATCCATACTATACCTTCTTTGTACCTTTGCTGTACATCTACTGTACCTTTACTCTACCTTTACTGCACTCTCATTGTACCTTTACCGTACCCACACTGTTCCTTCGCTGCATCCTTACTGTACCTTCATGTTGTACCTTTACAGCACCTTTGCACTACCGCAAATCCAGCCACTCCAGGGATGCCGCACCAGCCGCAGCGCTGACTGTCAGCTCATGTGCTCCAGCTTCAAGCTGCTGATCACTCTGAATCCGCACCGTCCGCCAGTCCTGCCCGGAGTCCGAGGCATTACCGTGAATCCGGCCGATCTCCTGACCATCCAGCTTCACCATCAGCTCACTGTCCGGCCCGCTCATCAGGACCCGCAGCTCCAGAGCCAGCGAATCCTGCCTATCCTCCGAGCCCTGCGTGTCCTGCGACTCCTCCAAGACCCGCGTGTCCTGCGACTCCTGCGTGTCCCCCGGTTCCTCCAAGCTCTGCAACTCTGGCGCATCCTCCGGGTCCCGTGACTCCTGCCGCTCCCGCAAGCCCTCCGTATCCTCCGGGCTCAGCCGCTCCGAATCCCGGTCCGCAACCGTAAATTCATACGCCGCCCAGTCGCCCTCGGCCAGTACGACACACAGCCTCTCCTCAGGCAGCCAGACTTCCCCGCGGCCATGCTGGAAATTGGGTACCGTCCGGTCTCCCTCCACGAAGCGGAAGTCCATTCCGTCCTCCTCCCGGAAGCCGATGCCTGCCGCAGCCTGCCTGCCGGGAGCTCTCCCGAAGCTCAGACCGCTCCCCTTGTAGCCATAAAAGATAGCAGGAATCCGCACCGGCAGCCGCCGGAACAGCGAATGGACAACATCTGAATGGTACACACAATGGTCCAGACTCAGGTTGTGCAGATATTCATCCAGAATCGCCTGTGCCTCCACACGCTCCGGCTTCACGCCTCCCTCCAGATAGCTGACCAGCTTGTGCCAGCCTTGCGGAAGAACGATGGAACAGGGGGAATTATCGGTGTCGAGCTTTTTCCAGGTCCAGAAGTTCCAGGAGATGCCGTGATCCTCAAACAGCTGGAATGCACCGGCGTACCAGTCCTTATTGTTCTCCCCGCCCTCGCCCATGAACAGCGGCAGATTTAGCCGCTCTCTTGCGTCCAGATACTTCTGAATACTCTCCGTATCGGGATTGTTCCAGTACTTGTGAAACTGCAGCATTACATTATCATCCGGCAGCTTATTATCCGGCAATCCCTCGAAGATCGACCAGTCCGTCGCCCAGTGCACACCCTCCAGAATTATCATATGCCGGGCATCAACCTCCCGGATAGCCGCGATAATCTCGTGGTACAGCGGCATCACCTGGTCATTGTACTGCGAGAACCAGTCCGGTAGCGGCTCATTCAGCAGGTCATAGCCCGCAACGATCCACTCGTCTTTGTACCGCCCGGCGAGCATCCGCCAGATGGCGATGGTCAGCTGCTTGTTGCGTTCATCCGTGAACAGCTCCGGCAGATCCTGCGCGGAGTCGTCGATATTCGTTCCGGTCTGGCCGCCGGGTGCTCCATGCAGATCCAGAATGGCGTAGACTCTGTGCTCCCTGCACCAGCCGATAATCTGATCCAGCCGCACCAGATGCTCCTCATGCCAGCCGGACACTCCCTCTTCTTCCCGCAGGATATAGCGGGCGTTAATCGGAATCCGGATCGAGTTGAAGCCTTCTGCGGCAATCCGCGCAATATCCGCTTCGGCCACATAGCGGTCATAATAGGTCTCCCAGAACGCCTCCGCCCTGTCAGCACCAATAAGCGCTATAATCATCGCTTCGATCCGGCGCGGACGGTCTCCCTGTTCCGGGAAACGCCACATGTACCCTTCAGGCAGCAGCCAGCTTCCAAGCCCTACACCGCGCAGCAGCAGCTCGCGCCCTTCCCCGTTTCTTAAGCGGTGTCCGTCTGCATAGAGAAACCCGCTTACTTCATGATGGTCCGGGTGAATCATTTGTATTTCCTCCCTTTACCCTTTGACGGCGCCTTCGGCAATGCCATTCAGAATATATTTTTGCAGCAGCAGATATAGAATTACAACGGGCAGCATCGTCAGCACCAGCGAAGACAGAATCGCCGACCAGTCATTATTGCCATATTGTCCGAACAGCATGTTGGTGGACAGCAGCAGCGTATATTGATCGGCATCCGTGAGCATGAGCAGCGGCAGCAGAAAGTCATTCCACATCCACAGCAGGTTGAGAATCGCCACAGTTGTCGTAATCGGCAGCAGAAGCGGAAAAATAATCGTAGTGAACAGCCTGACCTCCCCGCAGCCGTCGATCACCGCAGCCTCATCCAGATCCCGGGGGACCGATTTGACGAATCCGTGGTACAGGAAGATGGCCATCGACACGCCAAGCCCGATATAGATCAGGCCGAGGCCGACCGTTGTGCCCTGCACCGCCAGCTTCATGGAGATCCGGTTCAGCGAGATCATGATCGAATGGAACGGAATCAGCATCGACAGGACGAACAGGTTGAACAGGAACGTGCTCAGTCTGCCGGGTGTTCTGGACAGCTTATAGCCGGCCATGGACGAGAATAGAATAATGCCGACCAGGCCGGTAGCTGCGACCACCACGGTATTGCCGAGGCTCCGCAGGAAATTGGTTTTCTCAAAAGCATCACTATAGTTGCCGAATTCCAGCTTACTCGGAATAGCCAGAATATTATTCATCATGTCCCCTTCCGTCTTCAGAGAGTTGAGCACCCCCATGTAGACCGGAAAGAGCGTAATTACGGCACCTGCCAGCAGAAAAAGAAATATGATCACCGAAGACACTCTGCGCCGCCCCGCAATACCGGACTTAGATGTTGAATTCAACCGGACGGTACTCATGCCTCCACCTCTCTTCGTTTCATGATGCTCAGCTGTATCAGCGTGATCACCAGGACCACCAGGAACAGGATCATCGCCTTGGCACTGGCGTAGCCGTAACGGCCGCTCATCTTGAACGCTTCCTCAAAAATATTCAGCGCAAGCACCTGCGTCGCTCTTCCCGGCCCGCCCCCGGTGAGCGCGAACACGGCATCAAAGGCCTTGAACGAGCTGTTCAGCGTCACGAAGATACCGATCGTTACAGCCGGATAGACCATAGGCAGCGTAATGCTGCGGAAGGTCTGCCAGCTGTTCGCGCCGTCGATTGCAGCCGCTTCTTTGAGCGCATCCGGCACCCCTTGCAGAGCCGCAATATAGATCACCATCAGGTAACCTACGCCGCCCCACAAGGAGACAATGACAATCGCCAGAAAGGAGTATTTCGGGTCGCCGATCCACGACTGGTCCAGAAAAGCCAGGCCCGCATGCTCAGCGATATAAGGCAGCGCCTTGGTGAAGATGAACAGCCACATGAAGCCGCCGATAATCATGCTGATCATGTTGGGCATGAAGAAGATCGTCCGGAACCAGGCCTTGCTGCGGCGGCGTGATTCGATCAGTACCGCCAGCAGGACGGCCAGCACATTCTGCAGCACGACCATAAACACTACAAATTTCAGGGTAAACCAGACTGAATCAATGAAAAAAGCATCATCCGTCAGCGCTTCGATGTAATTGGCGAATCCCACCAGATGGTAGGCGGGATTCAATCCGTTCCAGTCCGTGAAGCTGTACCATGCCCCGCCGAAGGCGGGAGCAAGCATGAATACGGCGTAGAACAGCAGGGCGGGAAACACGAAGGCCAGCAGAATGAGCGACTGTTTGCTTTTATTGCTTCCACTCATCTCTATCACTCCTATGCTGTTTCTGGGTTTCCTTAGTTACCTGCTTTTACCGCATTGGCCCAGGTCTTGTCGAGCGTTTTAATGAATTCCTCCTGAGTTACACCCTTGGTGTAATAGCTCTGAAGCAGCTTGGCCGTCTCATCGGTTACGCCGTTCGGGAGCGACAGATCCAGATAAGCCTTGCCTTCGGAGACATAAGAGCTGGCCTCGGTCACCCACGGATAGGTATTGTAGGTGTGCTGCTTCGCCACCGGATTAAATTTCAGCTCCTCGAACAGCGCCGAAGAATCCTGGTCATCCAGCACATAATTCACCAGATCCAGCGCCACATCCTTGTTCTTGCTGTTAGGGGATACCGCCAGAGATGTCGAGGTCGCCAGATTAATCTGTGTAGCCGCGGGATCGTTACTGACTGGCAGCGGAGCCACACCAAATTCCATATCAGGATTGGCTTTGAGGATGGATTCCGCCTGCCACGGTCCCTGCACCCACATCGCCGCTTTGCCATTAGCAAAATCTGTTGACCCTGCCGCACTGCCCACCTCAAACGGTTTATCCGTGCCGTTAGCCATAATCAGATCAATAATGTTGAAGACATCCTTCACATCGGCATAGGAGGCTTCACCTTTGTTCATCTTCTCCACCCAGTCCGGATGCTCGGAGGATACGATGCCTCCAAGAGACAGCGCCATCATCAGCTGCGGAATCCACGATTCCTGGAAGCTCAGCTCGAACGGCTTAATCCCGGCTGCGTTAAGCTTGTCAATCGCTGCCTGCATGTCATCCAGTGTCTGCGGCGGCTGAATGCCGAGCTCGCTGAAGATTTGCTTGTTGTACAGATAACCCCAGGACAGGCTCTCCAGCGGCAGGGCTACAACTTTATCATCATAGGTAACGGTCTGCCGGACACTGTCATACAGCTTCGGTACGAAGTCCTGATCCGACAGATCGCTCAGATAGCCGGCCTTGTAATACCGGGGCACATCCGCAATCGCATGGAGAGTGAATACATCCGGCGCATCATTTGAGGCCATCCGGGTCTCCAGAATCTGCTTGGCCTGATCCGGGTTCGGCATCTCCAGCTTGACGGTGACATCAATATTTTTCTCCGCCAGCTCCTTGGCCTTGAATTGCTCGAAATACTTATCGAATTGATCCTTAAAACGCGGGAAGCTCATGAATACCTTCAGTTCCACTTTTTGGGCCGGGCCTTCTGTCGCTGCTGCCGCCGCACTTTCCTGCGGCTTGCTGCTTGCGCTCTCACTTGGCGTATTTCCATTTGAACCGGAGCTGCACCCCGATACAATCCCCAGAACAAGCATCAGTGTCATTGCTGTATTAAGCGCTTTCTTCATTTCTGTTACCCCCTTCTGTTATGTCTGCCTCTTTAGTCTAGGGGATATAAGGGGCAGCGTCTTTTGAGGATATTAACATCGGGAGTTGCATTATATTGATACGCTTTCATTTCTCGCTGCGCAGCTCTCCGGGGGTAATGCCGTAGTGCTTCTTGAAGACACGGTAAAAGTATGCCAGATCCTCGTACCCGCAGAGTCCGGCAGCCTCCTTGATCGGCATGTCACGCCCTGCGATCAGCTCTCTGGCCCGCTCCATTCTCAGCCGGGTAATCCGGTCGAGTACCGTATCTCCCGTTGCGGCCTTGAAAGCGCGGCTGAGATGCTCCTTCGTCACCAGGAAATGTGCGGCGATGCCCTCCAGAGACACCTGCTCCAGGTAATGATTCCGGATATAGCCCTCTACCTCCGCCAGATCAAGCTTAACGCGGTTCTTGCGCTGCTCCAGAAGCGTGTTGATCAGCTCTGTGAAGTGATCCCCGATCCCCGCCACCATGGCCTGAACCGACGGCCATGGCTTATCAGGTCTATCGGGCGTATCCGGCGCATCCGCTGCCGTCACCCCCCCGTTTGTCTTCGCGGCTTCACCTGCTAGCAGGAGCAAATCACGGGCAGTCCGCTCGATCATTGCTTCCAGCTGATGCTGCGGCACCGAGCGTTCCAGCTCCCGTCCCAGCTTCTCCAGCTCTTCTCTTGCCGCCGGCTTGTTCAGCGCCAGCAGCTGATCGTAGATCCGCTGGCGGTAGGCGAGATAACGCTCCATCAGCGGCTGATCCATGAGCATCAGCGGTGAACCGGTTAAGCGCTGCCGTTCCCGCTCCTTCGCGCATTCTGAGAGAACGTTATTCAGCTCTGCCCGGTCCACCGGCTTCAGCAGATATTCAACCGCCTTCGAGCGGATCGCCTGCTTCAGGTAGACGAAGTCATCATATCCGCTCATCACAATAATCTGCACCTCCGGGTACTGATGCTTCAGCCTTTCCAGCAGCTCTACCCCGTCCAGTCCGGGCATCCGCATATCGGTAATTACGAGCCCCGGATGAAGCTTCTCCACCAGCTCGAGTCCTTCGATTCCGTCCTCCGCTTCACCGATTACCTGCATTCCGTGTTCTTCCCAGGCGCCGAGCGACTTCACGACCTGTCTGGACCAGGGCTCATCGTCAATAATCAGAACCTTCAGCATTCCGCTCTCCCCCCTCTGCGGCCGCAGGCCACTGGATCACAACCAGTGTTCCCGCCCCGGCCTTGCTGTATATACGCATTCCATATTTCTCTCCAAATTGCAGCACCAGCCGCGAATGGACGTTGTGCAGGCCGATGCCCTTTCTCCGCCGGGGAAGCTCTCCCGCCCCGGGATCGGCCAGCATCGTGACATTCCCCCGGAGTGCCGCACGGATCTCCTCCAGCCGCTCCGGCGTCATGCCGACGCCTTCGTCCTTAACTATGAATACGGTGCGGCTGCCGACGGTCCGGATCCGGATCAGCAGCCTCCAGTGCCCGCGCTGCGGCTGCAGCCCATGCTCAAAAGCGTTCTCCACCAGCGGCTGCAGCGTGAAGCGCGGCAGCAGACTGGCGCGGGAGAACTCATCCGCCTCAATCACCACGCTGCAGCGCCCCAGGAAGCGGTTCTCCTGAATGAACACATAGTTGCGCACATGCTTAAGCTCTTCCTCCAGCTTCACCAGCCCGCCTTCATTGCTGATCGAATAACGCAGCAGGTCGCCAATTACCCGGGTGATGTTATAAATATCATCGGCATTCCTCGATAAGGCCATTCCCCCGATCAGCTGGAGCGTATTGTTCAGGAAATGCGGGTTGATCTGTGCTTGAAGGGCGAGCAGCTGGGCATTCTTGACTTCAATCTCCTGACGGTATTCCACCTCAATCAGCTCCCGGATCCGCTCCATCATCGAGTTGTAGCCGCGCTCCAGCAGCCCGATCTCATCACGGCTCTGCACCGAGTGCTGTTCGAAGTTGCTGACATGCGCCTTGCGCATCGACACCGCCAGACTGACAATCGGGCGGGTAATGCGCAGCGAGAACAGGATGGACAGCAGAATGGAGGCAATCATGAACAAGCCTCCGGTCAGAAAACCGGCAGCAATCGTAGGCCGTGCGCTCTTAGCGACAGTGGATAAGGGAATGGCTTTCACAACGGTAAGCTGGCCGTCGGCCACTTTTTTCATGAAGAAGAAATAGCCGTCCTCCTGCCGGAATTCCAGTTCATGCTCAGAGACGGCAAGGCTCTGCAGCCGCCTGCCGATATCACCGGAGCTCTCGGAAATGCTCGAGCCGGAGAGCAGCTCGCCCTCATCATTCAGCAGGAAGACCGAGCTCTCGTCTTCGGACTGGAGAATATGGCTGACCTCCTCCCATACCTCCCGGTTGATCCGCACGCCGATGCCTCCGAGCAGCCGGTGATCCTCGAACCGGTTAATGCCGTGGTAGGCATAGATGCCGCTGACGTTCTGCTTGAAATACATGTTGACCGGCCCGTAGGGCAGCCGGCTCCAGGGCCCCTCACCGATATCCAGCGGGGAAACGCTTCCACTATTCACGAAGTCAACGGAAATGGCTTTCAATTGGTCATGCATGTACAGTGTAAGCTCGTCTACCTTCCGGGAGTTCGTATAGAACTGCGAGGTTATGGCTTCGCGGATATTGTTCAGTGAACGGTACTGGACACTAATGTCCGGGCTGTCCGTACCCGTTAGCC
The DNA here is from genome assembly GCF_038000205.1 of Paenibacillus sp. FSL R10-2771. Taxonomy (NCBI): domain Bacteria; kingdom Bacillati; phylum Bacillota; class Bacilli; order Caryophanales; family Paenibacillaceae; genus Paenibacillus; species Paenibacillus sp. FSL R10-2771. Next base: position 1,878,911 of record NZ_JBBOBM010000001.1, on the reverse strand, counting down.
CCGCCATAAGCTGCGGGTTAATCTGCAGGGTATAGAACAGGGTATCCAGCTGTTCAATCAGCTCATCCAGATACTGGTCCGCCCACTGCATCCGGGAGTTATTCGCATTGATCATTTCCTTCTCCACAGACTGCCGCGTATTGTACGTGGCAATGGTGGTAACAGTGAGCACCGGCAATGTGGTCAGGCAAATCATGATGACCAGGAGCCGGACCCGGAGACTTGTCCGCTTCATCATAGGCTGATTCCTTTCTGCGAAGCTGGATTGCTTTTACCGTCAAAATATAGCATGCCGGATCAGGCCAGACAATACGGTGCTGAGAATATTGCGGGTTACTGTTGTTAGGTCCATGCACACCAAACAGGATGCCCCGCAGCCATGATTCATTTCATTCACGGCGTATGGGGCATCCTGCTCCTGTTGCTTTGCGCGTGCTCCTGCTTATTTCTGCAGTTCGAGATCCTTTTGCTTCAGCAGGTCAGCGTATTCATCTTTATACTGTTCCAGCTTCTGCTTCAGCTCGGCGCTGTCCGGACTCGCTTTCAGCAGGCTGCTGGTGGCCAGAATATTATTGACTGCGGTATCAATTTTAGCGTCAATGACTTCGATTTTGCTTTTGGTAACGGTTAAGGCGGGATCAGGCGTAATCACCGGCACCGGGCGGAGAATAGCATTCTTATCACTTGAGGAAGAAGCGCCTCCGTCTGACTTCTCATCCAGGCTGATCGTTTTGCCCTCTACAGAAACCTTGAACCCGGCTAATTCACCGATTGCGCGTACGGGCGCATAGCTTTTGCCGTCAATTACGATGGCCGGATCGGCCAGCTTCTTGCCATACACCTTCACGGTATACTCCGCCTGAATTGCCTTTCCTACCAGTGTTGCCGAAGCGCCCAGCGCCTGCGCACCCACCATCAGTATCGCCCCGGCAATGAATCCGGCAGCAATCTTTTTCATAAGAAATTCACTCCCCGTCAAAGACTATGACTACTATTCTATCATTTTACAGCGGCCTGTGCCGCCCTTTGGCGCTGATTTCGTGGGATGTGCCTGGCCGAAGGAACCTTTTAACCCAAATTTAAACCCGGCGGATACCTGAGTTTAACCTTCAGTCTGTACACTTTAGAGAGGCGAAGGTACGCAGCATGCGGTCTTACTGTGGATATAAATATAGGAGGTACATATGAGAGTATTGGAGATTATTTTGACCGTGTCAGCATTATTATTAATGTTCAGCTTCGTGTCAGGCAAGTTATTTCTCAAGGTAAAATTGGTATTATCTTCTATTAGTATTACATTGTGCGCGGCACAGCTTTGGATCGAAGGGTACCGCTGGCAAATGGCGGGTGTGTATGTAATTGTGCTGCTTGGCATGATCCTCCGCATGGCAGGCATAATCAGAGGCCGCTCGCAGAAGCTGTTATCCGCTGGCCAAAAAACCGGGGAATCTGCATTCCGCTCGCTGAAACGATTCTGTGTAGTTGCAGGTACTGCAACAGGTATACTTATGGTGATCGGCTCGGCAGTACTGTCTTCCACGATTCCTGTTGTGAAGTTCCCCGCTCCGGCAGGGCCATATGCCGTTGGCATCCAGACTCTACATCTCACCGACAGCAGCCGGCCTGAACCTCAGACACCTGACCCCGGGGATTCACGGGAGCTGATGGTTTATGTCTGGTATCCGGCCACTGCAAAGAATGATCGCCAGACCGCACCTTTGCTGCCTGGTGATAGACAAAGCAACCGGAAGCTGACGTCCGCTTTTGCCGGATCATTGGGCATCCCACCATTCTCCCTGGATTATTGGCAGTACATTCATATGAATGCTTATCCTAATGTGGACTGGCTGCGCTCAGAAGGACCTTATCCGCTGATCCTGATCAATCATGGTAACGGCACCTCCAGCCTGCTGCATACCACACTTGCAGAGAACCTGGCATCGAACGGTTATATTGTAGCGGCCGTAGATCATACCTACAGTACAGCGGCTACTTTATTTCCAGACGGCACAGTTACCGGTTTCAGTGAGTCTTTAAGCAGTGATCATTTCATTGCAACAGGAACGCAGCTGGGCAACGTATGGAACGACGATAACCGCTTTGTCCTCAGCCAATTGAAGCAGCAATTCGCAGATTACATAGATACTGATCACATTGGGATAGCTGGACACTCCTTCGGTGGAGCGGCTGCGTACGAGGCGATGTTCTCCATTCCTGAGCTTAAAGCGGGAATTGATCTGGATGGAAGCTTGTATACCCTCACAGGTCCGTCCCTGGGTAAACCGTTTTTGTTCATAGAGTCGGAGGATTACTATAACCGGAAGAAGCGGATTGCAGTTCCGGATATCGATGCCGAGGAAAAAATAATGAATAATGCCAGGCTAAGCGGGGGCGGCAAGCTCTATATCAAAGGCACAGCGCACTTCAACTTTACAGATCTGCAGCTCTATTCAAGCCTGCTGAAGTACACCGGAATGACGGGCAGCATTGACGGCGGGCGAAGCAACGAAATTGTGAATCAGCTTGTGCTGGATTTCTTCAACAGGCATTTGAAGGAAATCCATGAGGATGGAGAGGATGGAGAGGATGGCGGGACCGCTGCCGGGACGGATGCCGGGACCGCTGCCAGGACCGCTGCCGGGACGAATGCCGGGACGAATGCCGGGTATGTGGAGGTGGTTAGGCCTTAATCTCCCCTATCAGAATCTAATTCTCCATCCTGAATGCTCCACCTGCCCGGCTTCAAAAAGTCCCCCTGAGAATTCCCCGTTTATGCAGACGGGGAATTCTCAGGGGGACAACACTGAACGCTCTATGCTTAATGTTCGTGTTCATACTCATGCTCATACTCATACCCATACTCATACTTATGTTCATGCTGAATGCTTATGCTCAATACTCATGCTCATGCTCATGTTCATGCTCATGTTCATGCTCACGCTCATGTTCATTCCTCATGTTCCATGCTTCACCTTTCGCGCTTCACATTATACTCCGCGCTTCGCATCCGGAGACGCAGCCCGCTTACAGCCGGGCCGTCACAATCTCACATATCGCCCCATACAGCGCCGGCTCCAGCTCCAGAGAAGTCAGCGCGGCAAGCGTAGCCGCAGGACCTGAGCTCTCCTTCACCAGCTGATAGATTTGTTCCTTATGGTCGAACCGGATCTGTGCACGGTTTAGCAGCGCAAATACCTCTTCCTCCACCCGGTTCACCGCAACCCGCGCCGTAGTGAGCGTTACCGTCAGCTCCTCAGTCACCTCCAGCTCCGGCACAGTCACGGTCAAAGTATGCGAAGCCTCATTATACTTGGTTTCGCCCGCAACCGCTGCTCCTCCAGCCTGGACTGTCACCTCCGTCTCTGCACAGCCCATGAAGACCAGCTTCCAGCTCCGCCGCTCCGGCACCACCGCAGTATTACCTTGCGCAGGCTGAATGGTGAAGACCGCCGACTGTCCGGCTTGTTCCCATGCCAGGGCCATCCCGGTAACACACCAGTTCCCGTCCAGGTCTTCCGCAGTGTCACCTGCGTCCTCCCAGAGCTGGAACTGGCCGTCCGCTCCGGCGAACACCCTTACCTCCAGCTGCTGCGGATTGTCTACCGCTGATGTATGCCCGCTCAGATCGGCCATCGGCACGATGGCCCCCGCCTTCGCCAGCACCGGAATCTGCTCCAGCGTGCGGTACAAGGATAGCCTTCTGCCGCCGTCATAGACTCTTCCGCTGAAGAAGTCGGTCCACAGCCCTTCCGGCAGCCAGGCCTTGAACTCCGCCACGCCTGTCTTGGAATGTACAGGCTGGGTAATCGGGCAAGCGATCAGCTCGGTGCCGAAATAATACTGATTCGGCACCCCGTAAGCTTCCCGCTGCTCTGCGTGATGGTAATACATCGGCTGGACCAGCGGAGACCCTTCCCGGCTGGCATAACGGTTCATCGTATACAGATAAGGCAGCAGGCGGTGCCGCAGACGCAGGGAATCCTTCATAGCCTCCCCGGCAATTCGATTGAACCGCCATGGCTCTTTGCTGTTGAACGGACTGGCTGAGCTGTGCAGCCGCAGCAGCGGGGAGAATACGCCGAACTGCACCCAGCGCAGTGCCAGCTCATCATCCAGATACCCGCCCATATGGCCGCCGATATCATGACTCCACCAGCCATACCCGCTATTCGACGCTGTTGCCGTAAAATACGGCTGGAAGTCCAGCGACTCCCAGGTGATGATCGTGTCGCCGGAGAACCCTACCGGATAACGGTGGCTGCCAAGACCTGCATAACGCGAGAAGGTAAGCCGCCTCTTCCCCCGCCGCCCGCTGTCCAGATAATGATAGTGGTTCAGCATCCACAGCGGATCAAGACCCGGAACCTTAGTCATCCCGCCCTGCTGCCAGTCGATCCACCAGAAGTCTACACCCTCTTCCTCCAGGGGATGATGCAGGAACTTGAAGTAGGCCTGCAGGAACTGCGGATCGGTAATATCAAACTCCACTGCCTCCCCTTGCTCCGGGTCCATGCCCAGCTCCGCCGCAATTGCCAGATACGGCTCCTCGAAGGCCCGTACCCCGTCAGCGGGATGGACATTCAGCGTTACGCGCAAGCCCCTGCCATGCAGCCAGGTCAGAAACCGCTGCGGGTCCGGGAACAGCTCCCGGTTCCAGGTGTAGCCGGTCCAGCCGCTGCCGTACTTCGGATCAATATCGACCAGATGCCAGTCCATGTCCATTACAGCCACCGAGAACGGAAGCTGCTCCTGTCCGAAGCGTTGGATCAGCGACATGTATTCTTCCTCTGAATACCGGTAATACCGGCTCCACCAGTTGCCCAGCGCATAGCGGGGCAGCAGCGGAGTGCTGCCGCACAGCCGGTAGAAATCCTTCAGGCACTTCAGGTATTCATGGCCATAGCCGAACAAATACAGATCAAGCCCGTCCTGCTCCCGCTGCTGCACCGTGCCGTCTGCCTCCATGAGCAGAGAACGGCTGTCATCAACCACCGTATACCCGGCAATTGACAGCAGTCCCGGCTCCAGCGGAATGGCACCGTCGGCATTATCCAGCGTGCGCGCGGTACCGCCGAGATCCTGCACCTCATCCCCATAGTGCCAGACGCTCAGCAAATGCCCGGATTCATTCCTCACCTTCACACTCAGCCCATGCCGGGAGAATGGCGCTTTGTCATAGGTGAGCTGCAGGCGGTCCGTCATGATTTCAAGCCTGTTCCCGAGATCGGTCACCCGGAAGTCAGGAACCGGGAACTTACGGTTCATCACCATTTGGGTCGCCCGGTCTTCGAAGCCCCCCTGCGGACTGTATTCCATCCGGATCAGCGCCGGAGTAAGCACCGTGAACCGGTAGCATTCGCCCTGAATGACTGCTCCTGCACTTGCGGCTGGTTCAGATGCGAACCGTAAGTGCTCCGGAAGCGGCAGCAGCTCTTGAGTTGTTGTATTCATCGATAAACCTCATTTCTGCGTAGATAAGCAATCTGTCTATTCCTTCACGGCACCGATCATGACGCCTTGATTGAAATACTTCTGAACGAACGGATATACACACATGATGGGAACGGTAGCAATGATAATAACGGAATAGCGCATCATATTAGCCAGACGCAGCGCAATCTGTGCCGCTTCACCACTGCCGATGCCCGACTGCATCTGATTCGTGATCAGAATGTTACGGAGAATCAGCTGCAGCGGATACATATTTGGATTCTTCAGATAGATCAGGGCATTGAAATAAGAATTCCAATATCCGACGGCAATCCATAAGCCGAGCACGGCAATAATCGCTTTGGACAGCGGCAGCACCACCTGCAGGAAATAACGCAGATTCCCGCAGCCGTCAATTTGCGCCGCTTCCCACAGATCTCCGGGAAGGCTCGTCTGGAAGAAGGTCCGGGCTACGATAATGTTGTAGACGCCAACCGAGAACGGCAGCACCATAACCAGGAAGGTATCATACATGTGGAAGTCCCGGATCGTCAGGAAGGTCGGGATCAGCCCTCCGTTGAAGAACATGGTGAAGATGAAGAACAGCGAGAGGATTTTGCGTCCCGCCAGATCTTTTCTGGACAGCGCGTAGGCTGCCGATATATTCACAACCAGACCGATGGCCGTCCCCACCACCGTGTAGAGGATGGTATTCCGGTAGCCGATCCAGATGTTTTTATGCCGCAGCAGCTCCTGATAACCGTCAAGCGTGAACCCCCTCGGGAACAGCCAGACCTTGCCGCCCGCCACCGCAGACGGATCACTGAATGAAGCAATAACGATGAAATACAGCGGATAGATCAGGATGATCAGAAACAGGATGGCGATAACATACATAATAATTTCCATTACCGAATCCGAGGACCGGTTATTTTTGATTTTGCCAGTTCTCTTGCTGGCTGCAGGCTCTAGTACTCCCATTGTGCTGCTCCCCCTTCTACCACAGGCTGTTTTCACTAAGTTTTTTGGAAAGCTGGTTCACCATGATCAGCAGAATAAAGTTGATGACCGTATTGAACAGGTTGATGGCCGACGAGAAGCTGTATTGGCTGCTGAGCAGACCGATTTTGTAGACATAGGTGGACAGAATCTCACTGGAGGTGATATTCAGATCATTCTGCATCAGATAGACCTTCTCAAATCCTACACCGAGCAGGCCGCCCACCCGCAGAATCAGCAGCGTGATTGCCGTCGGCATCAGCATCGGGATATCGATATAACGGACTTTATTCCAGCGGCTGGCCCCATCCACCGTAGCAGCTTCGTACAGGCTCGGATCGACCGACGAGAGCGCGGCAATGAAAATAATGCTGTCCCAGCCGACATGCTGCCACACATCCGACCAGACATACACACTGCTGAATAGCGAGGTCGAGCCCATCAGATCGGGAGCCTCCCCGCCGAACAGGCTGTACAGATTACCGACCAGCCCGGTGCTTGGCGAGAGCAGAATCATCATCAGGCCCACCATTACGACTGTGGAGATGAAATGCGGCATATACGACACGGTCTGGAAAAAACGTCTGAACCGGTTCGGCCGCATCTGATTGACCATTAGCGCAAGTATAATCGGGATCGGGAAGGTGATCAGGCTGTACACGCTGATAATCAGCGTATTCTTAATCGTGTTCGAGAATTGATAGGAATTGAAGAACTTGTCAAAATACTTGAATCCCGCCCACGGACTGCCGTCAATTCCCAGCGCCGGGCTGTAATTCTTGAAGGCGATGAGCACCCCGTACATCGGTTTGTATGCGAACAATAACGTAAGCACAACTGCGGGAAGCAGCAATAAATACAGTCCCCAATTTCGTTTGATCTGTCCGATGGCTGCTGCCGGACTGGACTGACCGGATTTCATTGTGACCCCTCCTAAAAGTTTGAGTTTGTTAGCATAAGCTTCATGATCGACTTCGGCAAAACCCGCTCCGGTAGCATACGCTTATCTATATTTTCATTCAGTATACCTGCCCCCCGCCGCGCCAGCCGGACCTCCTACCAGCGTAAACCGGACTTTCGTTGTCCGTAGGAGAGAGCTTCGCGCGGTCCGTTACCCGGGAGACACTAAACCGGACGGTATGCAGACCTCCGCTAACGTTATCCGGACTTTCGGGGCATAAACCCATATTTTGGATAATTGTTGGAGTACGAAATCACCCGGAAGGCTAATCCGGCAGCTAAGACGAATTAGGCTTAACCCATCCAGCGTTCCCGGCGGGATTAAAGGGATTTATCCCTTTATTTCCTTCTTCCCGCCTACTTCCAGCGGGATTAAAGGGATTTATCCCTTTATTTTCTTCTTTCCGCCTACTTCCGGCGGGATTAAAGGGATTTATCCCTTTATTTTCTTCTTTCCGCCTACTTCCGGCGGGATTAAAGGGATTTATCCCTTTATTCCCCTCTTTCCGCCTACTTCTGGCGGGATTAAAGGGATTTATCCCTTTATTTCCTTCTTCCCGCCCACTTCTGGCGGATTTAAAGGGATTTATCCCTTTATTTCCCTCCTCCCGCCTACTTCCGGCGGGATTAAAGGGATTTATCCCTTTATTTCCCTCTTCCCGCCTACTTCCAGCGGGATTAAAGGGATTTATCCCTTTGTTTCCCTCTTCCCGCCCACTTCCGGCGGGAGCAAAGGGATTTATCCCTTTATTTCCCTCTTCCCGCCTACTTCCAGCGGGATTAAAGGGATTTATCCCTTTGTTTCCCTCTTCCCGCCCACTTCCGGCGGGAGCAAAGGGACTTTCCCTTGCCAACAAAAATACCGCCCTGCAACAGACATCGGTGCGGGACGGCATTTTACCAAAGCCAGCCTGAAGCTTGCTCCTACTGCTTATTTCATGCTTCAATAATCACCGGCCGGCCGCTGCAGTGCAATCTGCCCTCGGCCACGGTTACCGCGCTGCCGTCAATCAGATTGACATACGCTCCATCCGGAAGCTCCAGCTCCACATCTCCCTGCCTGCCTCTCAGGCTGAACACACCTGCCAGCTTCTGCTCTCCCCAGGTATGCATGCCGCAGACAATTCCGTCTTCTTCATGTGCCGTAAACTGGCAGACACCATGGGCCATAATTGCTTTGTGCTTAATGGGGTACAGCGCCTTGAACAGCCAGGACAGGTCCTTGCCCGTATTCCAGTTAACGGTATTCTTGTCGAACAGATCGGGACAGATTTCATTCTCCGTCTCCTGCCCGCCGTAGATCAGCGGCATTCCCTTCTGGAAATACATGAACGCTGTCCAGTTGATCAGCTCATTCTCCTCCGGGAACAGTGCCTTGGCCCGCGGCCGGTCATGGTTCTCCAGAAACCGCAGCTTCACATAATTGCCCGGATAGATATACTCCTGCGCATTGATCTTCTCTATATAGCTGCCCAGCGTAACGCTGCCGTTCAGATAGCCCGTGAAATACGGGTACACATCATAGTCATAGCAGGCATCAAACGCCTGGAGCACCTCGCTGTCGGACAGACTGACCATGCCCCGGGAACGCAGATGCATCGTGAAGTCCGGTTCGATCGATTCGGCGAGCCACAGACAGCCGGGATTGACCGCAGCTACTTCTTCTCTGGCGCGCAGCCAAAAGTCCAGCGGCAGCAGAGGGGCTACGTCACAGCGGAAGCCGTCCACCATTCCCGCCCACATTGTCAGCGATTCGATCTGATAATCCCACAGCTCCTGATTGTTATAGTCCAGATCCACAATGTCGCCCCAGTCGCCTACACGGTTACCGAGCTTGCCTTCCAGAGTTCTGTAGAAGAATTCAGGATGGTGCGCTGCCAGCCAGGAATCGGGCGAGGTATGGTTATAGACCACATCAATGATGCATTTCATCCCGAGCCTGTGAATGGCCTCCGTCAGACTCCGGAAATCCGCCAGAGTGCCAAGCTCCGGATTAATCTCCCGGTAATCCTGATTGGCATAAGGACTGCCGAGCCCGCCCTTGCGGGCAGCAAGGCCAATCGGATGCACCGGCAGCAGCCAGATGATATCCACACCAAGCTCCTTAATGCGCTCCAGGTCCTTCTCTACTGCCTTGAAGGTTCCTTCTTCGCTGTGATTGCGCACATAGATGGAATAGACCACTTGGTTCCGCAGAGTCACTTCCGTTAATTTAGCCATACTTACACTCCTATTGGTTACACGATTCTGCTTACCTTGAGATGCTCCGGAAGCCTGATCTTCCCGGTTAATGTCCGGACAGCAAGAGTGCCCAGCTCATATCCGGCCCTGACCAGCTGCTGTGCAGCCTCAAAATCAGCCATATTCTGCTGTATACCCGCACTTATGATCCCTTCATCACCGCCGCAGCGGCCTGCCAGGACAAAAGGGTAGCCGCTGCTCTGCAAATACCCCATCACAGCCTCTTCCCTGCTGGATCGCAGCAGAATGACTCCGTCTGCGCGGTGCCCCTTCAAGAGACCGGAGACGGCCTTCAGTTCCTCCTGCTCATCCGCACCTGAACAGATGATCGTGTCATATCCTAAACGGCCCGCCTCCGCTATAATTCCGCGCAGGGTCTCCATGAACATCAGGCCTAAGATGGCCTGCTCTGAAGGTCCCGGCAGCAGAATGCAGAAGCAGCGGGCTGACTTCGACACCAGGCTCTTCGCGATGATATTCGGCGTATACCCCAGCTCCTCCATCACCTGCTTCACCTTGCGGGAGACTTCCTCCCGGACCACCGGCCGGCCGGACAGCACCCGGGAGACCGTGGAGATGGAGACTCCCGCTCTCCGGGCGACTTTTTTCATCGTAACCGTCATTGTAGAAGCCTCCTTCCGCGGATCAGTAGAATCTTTAGAGCTATGGTCTTTATTTCACGCTGTTGTAACGTCCGTATGCATCCGTGCGGATCTTCACCAGCTTATCCAGACCCATATCGTTCAGCTTCTTCACATAAGCATCCCAGTTCCCGTCGATATCCCCTTTGCTGATAAACTGTGCACGCATGGTGTTCACATAAGTATCGATATCCGTGGTCAACGTCGGAAGCTCTTCGAACTCCTCGGAAGTGTACATTACGTTAGGGAACGGTGTCGTTACATATTCACTGCCCAGCTTGTCGAGCTCCAGCTTAAGACCGTCACCCGCTTCCGGGTTAAGCACGATCTTCTGTTCGAAGGACGGGCTGACATATTTCGGTCCGAAGTCCCGCAGGGACTGATCCCAGTACCAGGCATCTGCGCTGGTTCCGCTTGGAGGGTCCATCAGCGTATAGGTGTCGTTATCATTCTTCTGGATAACCGTTCCAATCGCACCCCAGAAGTTCTGAATGCTCGCTTCGTTCGTGTAGAACTGGTCTGCCCAGCGTGCGGCAATCTCCGGTGTTTTGCAGGAAGAAGTGATCAGCAGCTCGTTGCGGTTCAGGCTCATCCCGATCGGATTGCCGATGGTGTAGCGGTTACCATCCGGTCCGGCAACCGGCGGAATCGTTACATACTGGTCACTCCATTTGCCGAATACGGCATCCGGTGTCCACTGGTAGGTGAAGCCGACGATTGGCGCATCCGGGTTCTGGAACTTGGCCGAGATCATCGTTGCATCCTGGGTGAACAGCTCTTTGTCGAGCAGACCTTCGGAATACAGCTTATTCTCCCATTTCATGCCTTCCTTGTACTCCTCCGTTATCGGATAATACACAGCCTTTCCGTCTTTAACCAGCATGTTGTTGGTATTCAGATCGGCAATTCCAAACGGACTGATCATATCATTGCTTACTTCGATATACGGAATTTCATCCGCTTTACCGTTTCCGTTCGGGTCCTGCTCCTTGAAGGCTTTGAGCACAGTGTAGAGCTCGTCAATCGTTTCCGGAACCTTCAGGCCCAGCTTGTCGAGCCAGGTTTTGTTGATGACCGGCTGGCGTGAGCTTTTCGGACGCGAAGGCAGGCGGGTCGGCATGGAGTAGATTTTACCGTCCGGGAAGGTGCTGATCTTCTTCATATCCGGTGTTTCTTCCATCGCGGCCTTGAGATTAGGCATGTACTGATCAATATAATCATCCAGCGGACGGAAATAGCTGAGATTGTTCACGATATCGGAGTCGGTGAAGGTCTGATCACCCAGCACGACATCCGGCAAGGTGCCGCTGGCCAGCAGAATGGATTTCTGCTCTGCCCAGTCGTTGGAGGACATGACCTGCCAGTCGATTTTGACATTGGTATTCTTCTCGAGATCAATCAGCCATTGGTTCTTGGTGAAGGTATCCCCCATGCTGCCCCAGCGTACCGTCAGTACCTTAAGCGTAACCGGCTCCTTGACGATCGGCAGGCCTTCTTTATTGAAGCTGTCCGTTTCTACAGCCGCCGTGTTATTCTCTTTGTTGCCGCCGCCGCATCCGGCCAGTCCGACAAGCATCACTGCCGCCATTAGTGAGATAGCCCACTTCTTGGCCACCGGTTTCCTGTTCTGTTTAACCATTCATAATCCCCCGTTTCGGTGTATTAGATCCTTTTGACATCCCTAATGATACCTTCTTGCTTCTCCGCATTCCGGACAATAACGCCCTGTTATTCGGACCTATGCATCCGCTTACATTATTTAGGGAAGCCAGCCCCCGGTTTCAGGCAGTTTTCATGACGCTATTCAGACTTTTACTTGCTGTATCCGGACTTTGGGGTGAAAAGCCGGGATTTCCCCATGTTTTTTTGATCCCGGGGTTTTATAATGACTGTGTTACCTACTCGCAAGTAGTACGTCCGGAAACGGACATACAGGAAAGGACTTCACCAGACAACTATGGCCAAAAAACCGGCAAGAAACAAACCCTACCCGATACGCCATTATGTAAAAATCACGATTCTGATCTCATTTATTGTGCTTATTCTGGATCTTGTCATCAGCGTTGCTTCCATTTCCATCGTCAAGCAGCAGTCCACCCGGTATTTGCAGGATACCGCCGATTTGTATATCAACCGGATTAATCATGATTTTGCCTACATTAATCATTATATGGGCTGGACGCTCGCGAACGATGAGAGCCTGAATATGATGAATGCCCACGACAAGACCAGCAAGGAGTTCATTAATTCAAACGAGGATCTGCATAAAAGGTTCACCGAGCTGCAGAAGAATTACGGTCAGGAATATAACTTCTTCTACTATCTAAAAAACCAGTCCTTCTTCCTTAATTGCGCCCCCATCAGCATCGATTATACCGTCTACCGGGAGCTGAAGAAGCAGATTATTTCTTTTATCGATGATAAAGAGGTGTATGAGAAGTTCTATTCCCGCTGGACCCCTATACTCGTGAACGGCAAATATTACATTATCAACATTGTTCCGTACCACAACCGTTATTTCATCGGGATGATCTCGGCCGATAATCTCATTACCCCGCTCCGCCAGATTAATCTGGGCGCGAACGGCTACGCTTCACTTGTTGATGAGAACGGGACAGACCTATCCACACTGGTTACGAACAGCGGCAAGCCTCTGCAGGAAGAGACGGGCATCCGGAACCTGTTCCAGTCCCGTACCATCATTAAGAGCGAATTCTCAGGTACGGCTTTCAGCGCCAAGATGGTGATCAAATTCGGGGCTTTTGAGAAAATAATGATCGCCCAGCTGCTCATCATGCTGCTCTTCTTCATGGTCACCTCTACGCTCTGCGCCGTAATGCTGTTCTTCAACCGCAGGGTGCTCGGACCGATCCAGAGCTTCTCGGAGAGTCTGACGCACCTTAATGAAGACGGCCAGCCTGCCGGGTTCAAAAACAGCAAAATCATCGAGCTGGAAGAGGCCAGCGCGCAGTTCAAGGATTTGGTTGAACAGATCCGCAACTACAAAATCGCCATGTACGAGCAGGAACTGGAGAAGCAAAATATCCAGCTGGACTTCATGAAGCAGCAGATCAAGCCGCATTTCTTCCTGAACTGCCTGACCAGCATCTACAGCATGGCGCAGATTCAAATGTACGAGGAGATTGAGCAGATGGCGATGTCCACCTCGAAATATTTCAGATATATTTTTCAAGGCAGCGAGGACTTTGTCCTGCTTGCGGATGAGATTGAGCATGTGCGGATCTACCTCGATATCCAGAAAAGCCGCTACCGCGACGCCTTCATTTATCAGATTGAACAGGAAGCGCAGACCACGGACATGAAGATCCCTCCGCTGGTGCTGCAGACCTTTATCGAGAATTCTGTCAAATACGCGATCTCCAGAGCTAACGAGATGCAGATCCGGCTTACTGTGAAACGCCGCAGAGTAGATGATGAAGAAATGACCGTGATCCAGATTTCCGACACCGGTCCCGGATTCCCCGCAGAGGTGCTGGATAAGCTTGTGCAGGGTAAGCCGCTGGACCAGTCCAAAGGCAATCAGATCGGCATTATGAATACGCTTAAACGGCTGGAATACCTATATTTAAGCAGAGCAACCGTCAGCTTTTCCAATCCCGCAGAAGGCGGCGCATGCATCACCCTTTGCCTCCCGGATCTGCCGGAACTCTCAACAGGAACGGAGCAACTCTTATGAATATTTTACTGGTTGATGATGACTACTATGTAATTGCCGCGCTGCAAAAGAGAATTGACTGGGCGCTGCTTCAGATCGAAACCGTGTTCACTGCGAGCAATGTGTCACAGGCCCAGGACATCCTGGAGAACCATTCTGTACAGATTCTCATCTCCGATATCGAGATGCCGCAGGGGAGCGGGCTGGAGCTGCTGGCCTGGATCAGAGAGCGGCAATACAGGATCCAGACGATCCTGCTGACCAACTATGCCGATTTCAACTATGCCCAGAAGGCGATTGAGCTGCAGAGCTTCGAGTACTTCCTGAAGCCGATCGAATTCGACAAGCTGATGCTGATTATCCAGAAAGCGATTGCCCGTGCCCGGGAGCAGCAGCATAACGAGAAGGCCATTCAGGAAGGTCATTTCTGGCAAAAGAATCAGGCAAAAATTCTCGAGCACTTCTGGCGCAAGCTGGTCAATGACAGCACGGCCTTCCCCATCCGGACCTCTGCCATCTTCCATGCCATGGAGGAGCAGAATCTGAGCTATCAGATGAATGAGATCATTCAGCCTGTGCTCTTCAATCTGTTCCCCCATAACGGCAGCATGGGCAAGGAAGAGAAATACCTGTTTGATTTCGCGCTGCTGAACGTGCTGTATGAGCTGTACAAGAGCCCGTTTTTCTCAATCGAGAGCATTCTTGAATATAAGGAATCGAACTGGATCGCCATTCTGAAATGGAACAGGGCACCTGAGCTTCACCTGCTGGAAGGGCTATGCGGTTCTTTTATTCAAAAAGCCAATCCGTATTTAAAATGCGATGCCTGCTGCACCATCGGCTTAGCCGGTGAACTCGGCGACGTCGGCAATATCTTCAAAGCCACCCTCACGATGGATGAAGAGATTACCCGCAGCCGCAATCATACCTTCCTGGTGGAGACGTATCTTCAGCACAGCAAACCCGCTTATATTCCGCCGGATCTGACGCAGCTGGAGGAGCTGCTCAGCCAGAACAACCTTTCCGCCTTTCTGGCCGAGGTGACCGGATACCTGCGGGGGATGCTCCGGGGCCGGGCGCTGGACACCTCTGTCCTCAGTCTGTTCCGGCTTGATATCGTGCAGCTCGTCTACTCCTTCCTCAAAATGAAGGGCATTCAGGTTCACAAATTATATACCGGCAAAACCCATGACCAGCTGCTGCTGCACTCGCTGGCTTCCATTGAGGATATGGAGGAATACCTGAACTATCTGGTCAGCACGGCGATGAAATACCGGGACTTCACCTCGCAGCCCCAGTCAATTGCCGAAGAGATCAAGCAATACATCCATACCCATTACGGCGATGATCTGACCCGGGGCGATCTGGCGGAGATCGTCTACCTGAATCCGGATTATCTGGCCCGGCTGTTCAAGAAGGAGACCGGCATCTCCTTAGGCAGCTATGTCATTCAGGTCCGTATCGCCGCCGCCAAGCATCTGCTCGAAACGACCCACCATTCCGTCTATACCATTGCGAACAAGGTAGGCTACACTAACTACTCCTACTTCTCGAAGCTGTTCAAGCAGGAGGTCGGCCTGCCGCCGAATGAATATAAGAAGGATCAGCATTCTCAACCGGTGCAGTAAGACTTCCCATTAGAATGGGGCTATCCCGTCAGCCGTGCATTGGCTGCTTGGATAGCCCCTATTTTTTAAACAATACTCCATAAACCCGCAGCTCAAACCAGCTTACTTTCAGGCAACCTGATGGTTTTTGAAGGCCCGGTACGTAAATGGCAGCAGCAGAGCTATAACGATAACGGCAAACCCAGGTATAACCTTATACTCCGGAATCAATTGACCAAAAATATGAATAACCTCGTAATCCGTTATTTTCCGGAAGCTGTCAAACATATTGCTTGGCAATAATGCCATTAGATGATTGAACAGCCGGCTGCTCTCACTTGCCGGAATAGCCATGGGGACGAACAGCAGCATCCCGGCGGCAATGATCACAGGGAAGGGACTTCGCATACGGCTGGACATCCACAGGGTTATCCCGCCAACCAGCAGACACGCAAGACTGCCGATCAGGACTGCCCACATATAAGTTTGCAGGACGGTATAGGGAACCGGGGCTCTAAACTGAATCATCTGCACACTGGCGGTTCCGCCCTCAAAACCGCATAGGCCAAGCAGCAGGAACGTATAGAGGCCCAGGCCAAAGATAAGCAGCATTACTGAAACAATCAGGCTTGCCCTCAGTTTCGCGGCTATAAGCCTGCTGCGCCCATAACGGGAGGATAGAAGGAGCGCATCGGCTCCGCTCTGATATTCCCCGGCGAAGACAGGGGCCAGACATACTGCGATGACAAAGGCAGTGAACAGAAAAATAAACTGCAGGTTCTCAAACACATTGGCCCAGCCTGTGACGTAGTTCATCTCAAAAGGAACCGGGATACGTTCATTCATGCGGATAAAGAAGTCCTTCTCCTGTGCCGAATAATTGCCCTCGGGATGCTCTGCATTCAAATATTCGTGTACCCTCTCCATGCGTCTCTGATAAAAGGCAGCGGCGTCACCAGGTTGCAATTTATCGCGGATATAATAATCGTATTCATTCAAAGGAGAGAACGCCCGGGAAATTAAAGAATATAGCTGTTCATACTGGACCTCATTCTTAGCAAAGGCACTAACGGTCAGCTCCCCTTTCCCATCCAGATTATCAGGATCTTGCAGCAGGCGCTGATGCCGGATTATCGTTTGTTCCAGCTTGTCTGTGGTTAATGGACCCGCGAGCTGTCGTTCATACTCTCTTTCTAGCCGGATCGCGCGAACCCCATTTAAGAAATTGCCGTCCCGGCCTGTGATCTGCGCATTGTTCACCAGTATAACCGACATTAAGATTGCCACAGCCGCTATGATCGCGACTCCTGCATAAAATGATTTCTTCCGAATAATCTTCCGCAACTCAAACCGGGTTAATATATCCATTCACTGCACCTCCCGTATGCCTGCACCAGCTGCAACAGTCAAATCATCTTGAAAATGATACAGATAGAAGTCCTCCAGCGTAGGCACAACAGCTACTGCTTGATCCCCCGGCCTCTCCTGAGACACTATACGCAGCTCTGCCCACTCCCCTTCATGCCGCAGATTGCTGATGCAGTAGCGGGCATTCCATTCTTCAACCTCCCGGGCCGGAATTCGGCATGACCATACACAGCCCTCAGCCGCAGCTGTCAGCTGCTGCACCGTACCTGTCATCAGCAGGCTTCCCTGCTTCATCACCAGAATCTGATCCGCTATGTATTCTACATCCGCAACAATGTGCGTCGAAAGAATAATGATTTTCTCCTTGGCCAGATCGGCTAGGAGATTACGGAAGCGTACCCGTTCCTTGGGGTCAAGTCCTGCTGTCGGCTCATCCAGCACAAGAACGCAGGGGTCATTAAGCAGTGCCTGGGCAATGCCGAGCCGCTGCTTCATTCCTCCGGAGAAGGTACGGATTTTCTTGCGCGCAACCTCTGACAGAGCTACCAGCTGCAGAAGCTCCCTTGTTTTTCCTTTTGCCGCCGGCAGACTCAAGCCTTTCAATGTCCCTATGTACCAGAGAAATTCCTGTGCGCTGAAATCCGGGTAATACCCAAAGTCCTGCGGCAAATAGCCGAGTATATCACGGTATCGTTCGCCCATCCGGCTAATGTCCCGGCCATTCATTTGAATACTCCCTGAGGTTGGTATCAGAATGCCTGATATCATCCGCATCAACGTTGTTTTGCCCGCCCCGTTTGCTCCCAGCAGACCATATACACCGCTGTTAAGCTTGATTGAAACTCCGTTTACGGCATGCCTCGCGGCAAAATGTTTATGTACCTGGTTCAAAGTCAGCTCCAGCATCCTATACTCCTCCTTGTGCGGCCGTTTCCAGACTCCGGCAGGTCTTGCGTATACCGTAACCTTCATAGACCAATCCTGCTGCCGAGAGCAGCAGCAACACCAGACCTCTTCCTGCAGCCGATGAATTGAGCAGCAGGAGCGGGGGGTTAAACGAAACAATGAGCTGCAACAACACCAGCAGGCAGCAATATAAGAGGCAATAGTAACCGCAGTTTGGTGTGCGCACCCGGTTTAGCAGCCACAGACAGCCAAAGCAAGCCAGATTAAAGGGAATCAGCAAGTATAGGACCATCTCCAGGACTCCGGCATCTGTCCATGTACCCAGTAAGGCCCCAAGCAGCGTTAATCCAAGCAGATCGGCCATTCCCAGCAGGCTCATCCGGACAGCTGTCAGCTTATCAAGCAGATGATAGGTACTGAGTTCAACCTCCAGCATAGAGCGGCTTAATGACCGGGTCATGGTCTGTATCCCTGTGATTACAAGGAAAGGTGCAGCCAGAGAGGCCAGCATCATAAGCTGTATATTTGCCCTCTGCCCTTGCATAGAGTTGTGCAGTAAGAATGCCATTCCCATAACAATCAGCAGCTGCGCCGCCCATACCTTCCGGCTGATGAAGCGGAGCTGCAGCTTATAGAAATCTGCTAAACTTGTTCTCCGTCCGACCAGCGCCTGTCTTAGCTCTGTCTCAGCTCCCCCGATGGTTTCCTCCAGCCGCTTCCGCTCAACGGGGAACGAGGGGGAGTTCTGCAGGATTCCGATGATGGACTGCTGATGCTTGTTCAACATAATCACTCCTCTCCAAATGACTCCTTAAACTGTTCAGCCCGCGCTTAACACGGTACTGTACCATACATACATTCACTCCCGTAATACGGGCGATATCGCGGAAGGTCAAATCCAGGCAAAAACGCATAAATACCGGCTCCCGCTGCTCCTCCGGAAGCAAGTGAAGCAGTTCATCGACCAGCTGCCCCTTCTCCACCTGTTCCTCTATAGAAAGGCCCTGCCAGACAGCTTCCCCGGTGACAGCTTCATCAAACTCCATGGAGGGAAACTGCACTCTCTTCCGCAGTTGGTCATTACATAAGTTCCGGGCAATCGTATATAAGTAAGCACGGCATTTCCCGCTATTCGAATACCTTGCGATATGCCTGCAGAACCGGTAAAAGGTCTCCTGGGTCAGATCCTTGGACTCTTCCTCACTGCGGAGCCGGTAATAACAGTACTTCTGTATTCCGGCGTAATACCGCTCAATCAGCGGCGTCAGATACCTGGTCTCCCCCTCCTGGATGCGACGAACCCATTCACCTTCATCCACTTGCGTCCTCTCCTTTCTACTCTATATAACTGTATTTGGCAGATAAAAAGTGAAGTATATTTGTGACCTTTTGATGAAGATTGATATTTTTTACATTTCCGGCAAAAAAGAAGCGTCCCGGCAGCCAGTTCATGGCTTTGTGGAACGCCTTGTTCATTTAATCTATTCGATTCCTTTTATTGTAAATAAATAACGTGACTGGACACAAGCTGATCTGGCTGAACTTGTCGGGAGCCTGCTACTCCCTACTGCCGTCCACCTTCAATGATACAGCACTTTTAGGCGCCATGGGGAAGGTCAGTACCTCATCCCCTTGCAGCTTCACAGCTACATTCTCTTGCGTATCCCCATCGTTGAACAAAACCGCCGCAAACGATCCGTCACTGTTGCGGAAGGCAACGGAGCGTACTTGCTCATTGCTAGCGGCAGAAGCAAGGCGCAGCGCCTTGGGCCGGATGACTTTGCTGAAATGCGCCAGCGCGTAATAATCCAGGGTATATGTAAGCTCCCTGGTCTGCTGGTTGACCGTCACTACTCCGCGGCAGGTACTCTTGCCGAAGCCGGGAACGGTTGGACCATTCTGTTCATCCAGCGCCATATTCCACAGCACGAACGACTTGCTGTGATTCCGCAAAATCTCAATTCCCGTGCGCATCACATTGGAGAACGCCTGCTCAAACGGCGGAATCCATTCCCCGCCCGAGCCTTCGGTGAAGTGTACTTCTTTGCCGGGATAAGCCGCCAGCACTTCTGACTGCGCAGCCGGTTCACCGCCATACCAGTGCCAGGCTACACCATCCACTTCCGCTTCGGCCTGCTCAAGAACGGTCAGCGGATAATCCGGCCGGTCCCAGTTGTGATCGTAGCAGAGGATTTTGGCTTCAATTCCATTCTTCCTGAAGCTTGGCTTCAGAAACCTGCGGATGAACTCCAGCTGCTCCTCCGGCAGCATAAGCATGCCCGGATAATGCTGCGGTTCATAGAGCGGCTCATTCTGCGCAGTGACGGCATAGGTAGGCAGACCATGAGCCGCGAAGTCCTGAATATAGCAGACGAAATAGTCCGCATACACCTGATAGTGCTCCGGCTTCAGCTGACCGGTAATCATCGACCCGCTGGTCTTCATCCAGCCCGGTGCGCTCCAGGGTGAAGCCATCAGCTTGATTTCCGGATTCAGCTTCAACGCCTGCTGCAATAAAGGAATAATATCCGCTTCATCATGGGCTATGGAGAACCCGGACAATCCGGGATCTGTCTCGTTCTCAGGCAGATCATTATAACTGTAGACCGTTCTGGCATAATCCGATGCCCCCATCGGATTCCGCAGGAAGGACAATCCTATCCCGTCCTGCGGGTGGAACAGCTTGCTCATTACTTCCGTTCTTTGCTCCTCGTCAAGCACCTGATGAATCAGATAAGCGGCCGAGTCCGTGAAGGAGGCCCCGAACCCATCCATCTCCTGATACGTATGACTGGCATCTATCTCAACTGTGGCAGTAACCGTATCAGCAGAAATTTGCGGCAGTTGTGCAACTGACTGCTCCACAAACAGCTCGTCTTCTCCGTTAGACTGATACATGATAATTTCCCGCATGTGTTATCCCTCCATCTTTTTATGCAAAAGGGCCCAAAGCGGGCCCCTTCCTGTGCCTTGCTTATTTAATGCCCAGCTTTTCCTTGTTGGCTTGCATCTTCCCGCTGCGGATTTCTACGATCTTATCCCAGCTGTTTTTGTCCAGGAAGGCTTTATAATCAGCCAAGGTACTGTCAAAGGCTGCATCATCCTTGGCACGGATCATACTTACCATTGTTGTATTCCAGGTGGTGTTAATCGCCGTCAGGCCGCGTGCTTCGGCTGTACCCTGATCGGGATTGATGTTCTCCAGGATGAAATGCGGTTTCAGCTTGCCGTGGCCCCATTCCTGCATTTGCTTGATCGATTCAGGGAAGGCATCCTTGCTCAGCGCTTTGTGGCGGTCATGCCCGAAGAACATGAATTCGCCCATCCGGTAATCCTTCTTGAACTTATCCGCATTATTCAGCTGCAGATCCTTCACTTCCGGCAGCAGTTCTACCGTACCGTCGCTATTTGCCTTGTAGGTCTCGCCTTCAATACCATAGTTCATCAGCTTCTGGCCTTCTTCGCTAAGCAGGTACGTGAAGATTTGAATCGCTTTGGCCGGGTCCTTGCAGTCCTTGGTGATGTAGCTGATCATCCAGCCGGTAATCCCGGACTGATTGAGGGTCGGCTGATGTCCCACTGTGCTCTGCGGACCATCGATGGCAATGTACTCTTTTCCCGGATTAGCACTCATGAAGATCTGCAGATTCCCGCCCTGCTGTGGAGTACCGTCGAGCAGCATCGTGGCATATTTACCGGATTTCACTTTTTCCTCAAAACCTGTACCGTCATCGGCGAAGCTGTCGTCACTGATCGCCCCGTCTCTGTATACGGCATTCAGCGTCCGCAGCCAGGTCAGGTAATCCTCATCCAGATTGCGGTTGTAGAACTTGCCGTCTTCGGTTTCCAGCGGCACGCCGATGAAATCCTGCAGCACATCCCCTAGTGAGCCGGTGCCTTCCCCAATGGAGTTGAAACCGAAGGGAATCATGTCAGGGAACTGTCTTTTGATCTGATTCATGACATTCTTGAATTCTTCCGGGGTCCCGAAGGAGGGGCTGCCCAGTGCTTCATAGACATCCTTGCGGATAACAAAAGCCGTTTTGGCCGGAATGTTACCGCTGTCATAATCAGCCTGTGTATTGGAATAGTTAGGATAGCCATAGGTTTTGCCGTCTTTCAGTTGGAACCAGTTCAGCGTGTCGGCCGCAGCGACCTTGTTGAAGTAAGGATCATATTTCTCGGCCAGATCATTCAGCGGGAGCGCCCAGGTAGCAGCTTTCTGTACTACTGGTGAGTTCGAGTCGAAGATCGTCAGCAGATCCGGCATATCGCCGCCCGCGAAGAATGTATTCAGCTTGGTGTCGTCCCCCGTAATGAACTTGATGTCGATGTTCAGATCCTCTTTGATCTTCTTGGTCACCACATCCTTGCCGAAGTCCGTATTCCACCAGTCCGCGTTGACATACCAGGTCAATTCCGTAGTCTCCGATTTCTTATCCAGCTGCCAGGCCGGAGTTTCCGGGTCCACCGTGTAGCGGTCTTCTATTGAGACATCGCTGCCCTTCTTCGAACCGCCGTTTGAGCTGCAGCCTGCCACCACCAGCATTGCCGCCATCAGCAGCAGAGCGAGCTTAACACCCTTATTCCCCAGGACTTTATTCATTTTAATCATTGATAAACCTCCTATAATATGATGTAGAAACCGATTTCTTTTGAAAAATACGCCCCCTCTTCTTCTCTACTCTTTGACCGCCCCCATCATCATGCCGGAGATAAAGTACCTTTGAAGAACTGGATACATCGCAACAATAGGCAGGGTAGTAATGACAATTGTTGCTAGCTGAACCCCTTTGGTGGTGGTTTCAATCACGGCTGAGCCCCCGATGTTCTGCATCGACTGGGTCTGTGACTGCACGATAATCTCATACAGCTTCATCTGCAGCGGATAAAGGGCCTGATTGGTGATATATAGCTTCGTTGTCATGAAGTCGTTCCATTGCCCCACCCCGTTGAACAGGGCGATTGTCGCCATAGCGGGCATGGAGAGCGGAATGAAGATTTTGAGGAAAATATGCCAGTCGCCTGCGCCGTCAATCTTGGCCGATTCTTCCAGCGAATCCGGGACATTCCGGAAAAAGTTCATCAGAATGACAACGTCGTAATAGCTGAATAATGCGGGGATGATGTACACCCAGAAGCTGTTCAGGAGTCCGAGCGATTTAATGAGCAGGTAAGTCGGAATCATCCCGCCGGAGAAAAACATCGTAATTACGCCCATCGCCACATACAGCTTGCGGCCGCGGATGTATCTTTTGCTGAGACCATAGCCGATCATGGCGCAAAAGAATACATGGGTGAAGACCCCGACAAAGGTTTTGGAGATGGAGACCAGGAAGGACTGCCCGATACTACTGTCATTGAATACCGCGCGGTAATTCTCCAGGGAGAACTCCTTGGACCAGAAAATAAACCCGCCCTCGGCAAGCGCCTTGCCTGAGCTCAAGGATGAAATAATGACGTTCCATAAGGGAACGAGAATAATAACCATGAAGATTATCAGCAGAACCATATTGACCGCGTCAAAGATCCGGCTGTCGATATCTTCTTTAACCACCTTTCGGTTCACAGCACATGCCTCCCTTTATAACACGGATTGATTATCATTTAACTTACTGGTGATTTTGTTGGCCGTAACCAGCAGGATCACTGAAACGATGGAGACACCCAAACCAACGGCGGTCGCATACGAGAAGTCACCTTGCGTCATCCCCATACGGTATACATACGAATTGATGACCTCCGCTCTGGCCCGGTTCTGGGAGTTCATGAGGACCAGCGTCTGATCCAGATTAGAACCGAGTAAACCGCTTACAGTCAGAATCAGATTCAGGCTGATAATCGACTTCATGTTCGGAAGCGTGATATTCCAGATTTGCCGGAGCCGGCTGGCTCCATCTATTTTGGCCGCCTCGTAGTAGGTCGGATCGATTTTTGACATAATGGCCAGGTACAGAATTGTGCCCCAACCGGCTTCTTTCCAGATATCGGACAACGTGGCAATCCACCAGTACTTGCCGGAATCCAGCAGAATGTTGGACGGCTTCGAGATCAGTCCCAGATTCAGCAGCAGCTCATTGAACAAGCCGGAAGTAGAGAACCAGGTGATCAGCATCCCGCCGAGAACGATCCATGACAGGAAATGCGGCAGGTAGGAGATGGTCTGGACGAATTTTTTGAAGCGCCCCATATTCAGCTCGTAAATCATAATGGCGAGAATAATCGGAATGATAAACCCGATCCCAAGCTTCAGGAAGCTGATGCCCAGCGTGTTCACGACTGCATCCCAGAAGTATTCGTCAGACAGAATAATCTTGAAGTTATCCAGCCCCACCCAGGGTGCGGAAGATAGTGTGTCTATGACCGTGTAGTTCTTGAAGGCAATTGTCAGACCGTAAATCGGTATGTAGCAAAAAATAATCATAAAAATAATGCCCGGCAGAATCATGGATTGAATCTCCCACTGCCTTTTGTAATCGATTACAAACTCTTTGATCCGCTGCCCCATAGGCTTCTTGGCGTTCGGCGGCATTGAAGTTGGCGGTACTACAGCTGTTTTATTCACGTTCTTCTCCCCTCCAAATCAAGAAATCAGATGTTCAAATCAATAAAAACGTTTTTATTTCCGTGCAAAAAAAAGCCCCCCTGCTGTGCATATTTTTATATAACAATGAAGTAGAAACAGAAGGAAACCTAATCGTGTGAAAACATATGGATGCTTATATCTGGAAACGACCACTCCTGCTCTCTAAGGGCGGTCATTCCGGTCCATCTTTACATGGCTTGAGCCTCTTACTACCAGTTCACCCTGCAATTTCTGTACGGCGCCTTGCTCTTTCTCTTGAATCATGCGCACCAGATGGTCAATAGCCAGCATGCCCTGCCTTGCGATCTGATTCCTCACTGTCGTGAGCGGCGGCGAGTAGTATGGAGCGATATCAATATCATCGAAGCCCATTACGCTGACATCCTCCGGCACCTCATACCCGTAGCTCTTAAGCGCCTGGATACAGCCGATCGCACTGATATCATTACCGGCCAGGAAGGCGTCAGGCAATTTCTCGGGATGCACGCGGATAAAGGACTTCACGGCATTATAGGTACTGTCTTCCTCAAAATAACCCTGAAGAATATAATCATCATCCACCGGAAGCTGATATTGGCGGAGCGCTGCCAGATAACCCTCCCGCCGCTGTACGCTGTCGAACATCGTATCTACGCCGGAGATATAGGCAATTTTCTTATGCCCCAGGCCGATTAAATACTTGGTAGCCTCATAGCCTGATTCAAAAGAATCAAAAATGATGCTCCCCATCCCCTCGTCCTCCAGCACCCGGTCCAGAAATACCGCCTTAATCTTGTCTTTCTTCATCGCGGCAATATCCTTCTCGTCGATGCCCAGCTCCTCGTAGATAATGACACCATCCACGCGCCGTCCGAGAATATTGCTCATGACCACCTGTTTGTCCTTGGTGACAAATACATTCAGGCCATAACCCAGGCGGTCGCATTGACGGGCCATGGATTCTACCAGCTTGTAAAAGTATGGACCTGACACACTTGTGGTGAAGAACCCCAGCATCTTGGTCGTACCGGACTTCAGCAGCTTACCGTTCAGGTTCGGAACATAATTCAGGCGCTGCGCTACCTTCAGCACATGGGATTTGGTCTCCGGGTTGAGTACATCCACGTCATTCAAGGCGTTGGAGACCGTGGAGATGGAGACGCCTGCTTCTCTGGCCACGTCTTTGATTGTTATCTTTCCCATATCATTGTTCCTCTGCAATAAAAACGTTTTTATAGTTTATAAAATAGCATGAAACCGTTTTAAACACAACACTTTTTCTCATGATCTTTCTCCAGCCACCTTTTCCGCTAGTTATTGCCCGCTGAAGGCAAACATAATCTCTGCCTCGCACACCCGCTCACCGTCTACAGTGGCGGTCCCGGTTCCTTTTACAATCATCCCTTTGACGCGGGTGACCTCAAATTCAAGGCGCAGCCGATCTCCCGGCTTCACTTGACGCTTAAACCGGCAATTGTCGATTCCCGTGAGCAGTCCGATCGTGCTTCCGCCCTCTTCCTGCTTGGACATGGCTAGACCGCCTACCTGGGCCAATGCCTCTACGATCAATACACCCGGCATCACCGGATATCCGGGGAAATGCCCCTGGAAGAATGGTTCGTTTATACTCACATTCTTAATCCCGACCGCACGCTTGCCTTCTTCAAGCTCGGTGATCCGGTCTACCAGCAGAAACGGATAACGGTGGGGAATCCGCGCCTGAATTTCATTGACGTCCAGCATACAGTTACTCCTCTGTGATTAAATTTATCTCATTTTACTATAAAGCAGCGGGATTTAGCTATGCAGGAGTTGGGCGGGCGGATGCGGGCGGCAAGTAACCAGGGTGAAGTATGATGCCGGTGACTGGCGGTGGTGCGGCGGGGGCGGTGGGTGCCGGTGACTGGCGGTGGTGCGGCGGGGGCGGTGGGTACCGATGACTGGCGGTGGTGCGGCGGGGGCGGTGGGTGCTGATGACTGGCGGTGGTGCGGCGGGGGCGGTGGGTGCTGATGACTGGCGGTGGTGCGGCGGGGGCGGTGGGTGCTGATGACTGGCGGTGGTGCGGCGGGGGCGGTGGGTGCTGATGACTGGCGGTGGTGCGGCGGGGGCGGTGGGTGCTGATGACTGGCGGTGGTGCGGCGGGGGCGGTGGGTGCTGATGACTGGCGGTGGTGCGGCGGGGGCGGTGGGTGCTGATGACTGGCGGGGTGCGGGCGGGGGCGAGTTGGGAGGTGAGTGCGGACGGAGTGTTATAGGTGCAGGCGATGATGAGGCGTATTGAGAGACGCTGTCCCCCTTCGTTCCACTCACAAGCCCACTTGCAGCAGAATTAAAGGGATTTATCCCTCTAATTTCACTCGTCCCGTCTACTTTTGGCGTATTTAATGGGATTTATCCCTCTATTCCCCTCATTCTGCCTACTTTCGGCGTAATTAGTGGGATTTATCCCTATATTTTTCATCTGCGCCCCACTTCCACCGGAACCAGGGGCACTTTTTGCCCCTCATTCCCTACTCCAGGCCCACTTTCACCGGAATCAGGGGCACTTTTGCCCCTCAATTCCCACTCCAGGCCCACTTCCACCGGAACCAGGGGCACTTCTGCCCCTCATTTCCCACTCCACGCCCACTTCCACCGGAACCAGGGCCACTTTTGCCCCTCATTCCCTACTCCAGGCCCACCTCCACCGGAATCAGGGGCACTTTTGCCCCTCATTTCCCCCTCCAGGCCCACTTCCACCGGAACCAGGGGCACTTTTGCCCCTCATTCCCTACTCCAGGCCCACCTCCACCGGAATCAGGGGCACTTTTGCCCCTCATTTCCCTCTACAGGCCCACTTCCACAGGAATGAGGGGCACCTTTGCCCCTCATTTCCCCCTCCAGGCCCACCTCCACAGGAATGAGGGGCACCTTTGCCCCTCATTTCCCCCTCCAGGCCCACCTCCACAGGAATGAGGGGCACTTTTGCCCCTCATTTCATCTCATAGCCTACTTCGGGGGTCCCATGAATACATCGTATAATTTCCTAAACGCCAAAAAACCTTGTATATAAGCGCAACTTAAGAATGTTGACCAGCCGATGTACGAACCTCCTGCAAAGCAAGGTTTCGTACATGCAGCAATTCAGATTCTAAGTTTACCCTATATAGATTCAAGGTTTTTAAAGAAATCTAAGTAATTTACTTAGGGCTTCTGAGCTTCTGAGCTTCAAGGCTTCAAGGCTTCAAGGCGTCAGTGCTTCAGGGCGTCACACCGACGCCACCGGAGCAGCCCCCTCCGGATCGTCTACACTACCCAATCTCCCCAGCTTCCGGTTGAAGCCGATGAACAGACTCACGCCCAGGAGGCTTGTCGTCACCTCGGTAACGGTCATGGACCAGATCACGCCATGCAGGCCGAAGAAATGATGCAGCACGATAATCACCGGGATATAGAGCACGCCTTGCGTAACTGCCATAATCCCCGCCTGTGCGCCTTGGCCTGTAGCCTGGAAGATGCTCATGAACAGACCGGTGAAACCATTGAACAGCGCGGAGATGAGCATGGCTGCCAGGATGTAAATCCCCATGCTGATCACCGAGTTATCATTGGAGAACAAATGCAGGATAGGTCCCCGGAACACATAGACCAGACTGACAAATACCACCGCAATGCTGGCGATATAGCCAAAAGCATACTTAATACTTGAGGTAAGTCTGGCTCTGTTCCTGCTGGCATAGTTAAAGGCGAAGAGCGGGATCAGGCCCAGGAACAGTCCCATCGACAGGAACTCGGGAATCTGCACAATTCTCAGCGCCACCCCGAACCCGGCTACCACATTATCACCATACTGGATGGAATAGTTATTAAGCAGCAGTGTCGTCACAATCAGAAAAGCGCATTGCAGCAGCTCCGTGATGCCGACTTTATAGATCTCCAGCTTATCCTGCAGGGATATTCTGAAATGCTTCAGGAACCCCCTGAGATTCTCACTCCGTTTCTCCAGATAATAGAGATAATAGAGTGCCGATCCGAGGTTAGCCAGGCACATGGCCAGCGCCGCTCCGGCTACATGCCAGCCCAGAATCAAAATAAACAGCGGGTCAAAGATCAGACTGAGCGCCGTGCTGATAAAAATACCATACATGGACTCCCTCGACGCCCCCTCAGCGCGGACCAGCTGTTCGAGCGCAAAATTAAGCACAATCGCGAAGCCCCCGGCGAACATCGTCAGGGCATAGGTCTTCGTGTAATCGAAGGTTGCCGCATCCGCACCGAGCAGGCGGGTGAGCGGATTAATCGCCAGCAGCGCCAGCAGCGCGATAACGATTCCGGCAATGATGCTTGCATAGAAGGTATATCCGGCGATCCGCTTGCCTTTCTCCGTATTCTTCTCCCCGGCCAGCCGGGTGACGAAGGTTCCGCCCCCCACTCCGAACACATTGCCGAAGGCCATCAGGACGGTGAAAATCGGCAAGCCCAGCGTGATCGCCGTCAGCATCCCCGTATTATGCAGCAGGCCGATGAAATACGCGTTGATCACATTGTAGACCGTTCCGACTGACATGCCGATCATCATGGGAACCGACAAATGGAATATCGCCTTTTTCATTGGAGCGGATTCCAGGTAATATTGGTTGGATACTTCCTTGTTCATATTCATTCCTCCAAACGTATACTTTCATAATCCAATTCATTCCATTACAAGCTTTGATTAACTTTGGACAGCAGCGACAATAGGGTTGATGCCTCCTCTTTGCTGAGCTGCCGGGTAATACCGGCTTCAACATCCGAGAACATAAGGTTGAACTCCTCGACCAGGATAACTCCCTTCTCCAATACGGTCAGCTTCTTCTGACGCTCATCCTTCTCATGGGTGACGCGGGCGATATAGCCTTTCTTCTCCAGGCCCTGGAGCATGCTGGTGATGCTGGCCCCGCGCCGCTTGAACTGCTCCGCCAGATCCTTCTGGATCACGCCTTTGTCCTGATTCTCATAGATATATCCGATCATCCGGCCTTGCGCGGAATTCAGTCCCAGCTCGTTCAGCCGGGCATCGGCAGAGCTCTTAAGCTTCAAGCCAATCTCACGGATCAAATCTGAATACGGTGTATGCAAAATAGGTTCGGTCATCTTCATGTCCCCTTGTCAATTAGATAGAATTCTAAGTAATATAGCAAGCATAGTAGATAGAATCCTAACTGTCAATGTTCTAACTATCTGGACATCTTCTAATTATCTGGATATCTTTTAGCTAACTGGATACCGAAGCAGACCTAAGCCTCTCCTCCTTTCGGCATAGCCTTGATCCCTGCTGCAGACCTAATGTACTTAGGGAATGTAAACTGAGTTTAAACGGAATCTAACCAGCAAGTATCTTCATCCTTGACAATCCCCGCCGAAAGGATAATAATGTCCCTAGAATGATCATTCTAATGGATGGTATATTTTTTTATCACGCATTAGAATGATCGTTCGATCTAATAATAGGAGGGAATATTCATGTCTACTAACACAGCAGCTCAAACGATTTTCATCACAGGTACCAGTTCGGGACTCGGAAAGCTAACGGCGATTCATTTCGCCAAAATGGGCTGGAATGTGGCGGCCACTATGCGTACACCGGAGAACGGGCAGGAGCTGCGCCAGTACGACAATATCAGGCTGTTCAAACTGGATGTTACAAATCCGGACCAGGTGAGTTCGGCTGTGGATGCGGCTATAGACGCTTTTGGCAAGATAGATGTTGTTGTTAACAACGCAGGAATGGGCACCTATGGACCGCTGGAGCTGGCGGCTGAGAAGGATATCGATTGGCAATTCGCTGTCAATACCCGGGGACCGATCAATGTGATCCGCCGCTTCCTGCCTCACTTCCGGGCCAATGGCGGCGGGATGTTCATCAACATCAGCTCCTTCATGGGTGTGACTACTGCGGTGCCGCTCGGCTCTCTCTACAACATGTCCAAGTTCGCGCTGGAAGGATTAACCGAAGGGTTGTACTACGAGCTGAAGCCGCTGAATATTGAGCTGAGGCTGATCGAGCAAGGCGGTTCTTCCGGCAATAACTTCACGAATAATATCATCTGGAACAGAGATGAGAAGATTACAGTGTACGATGAGATGATGGATAAACTGAGTGCGCTTATGGGAAACCGCGACAACAGCCAGCTGGATGACCCGCAAGTAATTGTAGATACGATAGCAGACCTGGCCACCGGGGTAAGCAGCAAATTCCGGACGGTGATCGGCGATACAGGGAACAGCTTAATGGCGCTGCGTAATTCCGTGCCGATTGAAGAGTATCTGGAGACCATGGCGCAGAATAACCGCTAAAACGCAGTCATAATGCCGCCCCCTGCGTGCCTTGACAAGCCGGAACCTCTTGCCTTACATTAGAATGAATGTTCGATTGGAGGCGGGTTTATGTTCGATAGCTATAATAAGGTGCAGCAGGCCGTTCTGGAAACGACGCTGGGTCTGATTATTGAGAAGGAGCTTCAGGCGACTTCCATGTCGCTGATTGCCAGGAAATCCGGGATTTCTACCGGAAGCATCTATCATTATTTTGAGAGTAAAGAAGCAATCATCAATGAGCTGTATAGGGGTATCGTTACTTTTAACGGGCATAAGGTGCTTGACGGCGTATATACCGGTGAAACTCTGCGCACCCGTCTGGAGCGGGCCTGGAGGAATCTGATCACCCTGTCACTGGAGTATCCGCAGGGCTTTCAATTTATCGAACAGTATTCGTTCTCGCCCTATATCTATGATGAAGTCAAGCAAGCGGCCTATGAAGGCGGCTGGTGTCATCCGCTGGAGAAGCTCTACGCCGAAGCCGTTGAACAGAAGCTGTTTACCGCTATGGACCCCAAGTTCATGGTGCAGATGCATTACGGCTCCATCGTCTATGTCGTGAAAAGCGCACTGAACCATTATCTGGACCTTAAGGACGAGGAGATCGACGGTCTAATTGACTCCTGCTGGCAAAGCGTAAGCCTATAAAAAAATGATCACAAAAGAAAGGCCTTGCACGTTGGCAGGCCTTCTTTGTATGCTCTATGGCTTCAGGCTAAAACGCCGGTACCTCATCACTCTGCGGTACATGGATTTATCCTTAAGCTGATTAAAAATATACGGGTCAGGATTCATGTTCACTTCAATAATCCATGGCTTGAGCGTCCGGTCAAGACCGATGTCTACACCGAATTGCCGGTGGCGCGGATAGGTCTTCTGCATTTGAACTGCGATGCGTGTACCCAGCCGGTTTAGTTCTCCCTTCAGCTGCACGAGCTGGTGGGCCGACAGATGGGTAGAGAGCAACTGATCCACTGCGGTCGGTTTGCCGCCGCTGTGGTAGTTGGTTACTATTTTGCGCGGATGCCCCAGCCGGCCAATGATTCCGGTAGCCTCCCAGACGCCCTTGGGGCTGAGCTGCACCATCACCCGGATGTCGAAACGGCGCCCGCCCTGCTTCAGCAAATGGATACCTTTTTGAACCAGATAGCTCCTTCTGCCGATCTTCTTCGCCAGACTTTTATGAAAAGCTTCAAACGTATCGAAATGGCGCCGCGTTTCCTCATACTGATACGTATACCCCTGCCGTCCCCCCCGCTCAGCGCGGATTACTCCATTGCCATAGGTTCCCCGTTCCGGCTTGACATAAATCATTCCATAGCTGTGAATCATCTGCTCCAGATTGCGTCTGTTAAACCTCCGGGTATCCGGGATGAAGGGGGTAATGGTTTGGTTCTTAAGCAACAATTGGGTCTTGTACCATTTGCTCTGACCTGACTGAACCTGTTTGGCTGTCACGCATGCACTCTCCTGTCCGGGAAGGAGCTTTCCATCCTCCCTTGATTTGCATAGTCGCTGCATTCTATGCGGAAGAAGGCGTATTTGAATAAAGCATCTGCCCCCTATGGGAAGATAAACTTTCAGCAGGATCATTGCCCTGTCAACCGTTAATCCGCAGGCATACCCTAGTGCAGACGCTCAAGTGTCAATATAGGTACGGAGATGAACCCATGTCAGATACTTCGGAAAATGTAACGAAAAACGGCCCTCCAATCGATGTTCTGATCCCGGCTATTGAAAAGGATCTTGCCACCCTCCCCCATGTGATCGACAGTCTCCGCCGCTACGTCCGCCACCCTATCAGCCATATTTATATTGTTTCGCCGAACAGCAGCAAGATCAGAGGGCTGTGCTCCCGCAAAAATTGTGTCTTTGTCAATGAAACCACCGTTCTGCCGTTCACCAAGAAAGCTATCCGCTACTCCTCTTCCCGCTGGAACCGTTCCGGCTGGCTGTACCAGCAGCTGCTTAAGATGAACGGGGATCATATTTGCCGCGAGAAATTTTTCCTGGTGGTTGATGCGGATACGGTGCTGATTCGCCCCCATCGTTTCCGTTCCGGCGGGAAAAGCATCTTTTATTGCCGTAGCTGGAGCCAGCCGGAATATTTCCGCACCTACCGGAAGCTGCTCGGCGCCGCCGCTCCTTCCCCTAAGTCTTTTGTTACACACTATATGCTGTTCGAGTCCGCGAAGCTGGCCAGTCTCAAAAGAACTATTGAAGCCCGGCACGGGATGCCCTGGCATGCCGCCATTCTCCGCTCCATCGACAAAACGAAGCAGTTCGGCTTCTCCGAATTCGAAACCTATGCCAACTATGTGTACAGCAGGAACAGCGCTGCTGTGCTGCTCAGGAACGCCAACAATAAAGCTCTGAAGACTCCGGCGGGCTCTCTGGGCAAAGCGCAGCTTCAGAAGTATGCCCGTACGTACCGTTCGCTGTCCTTCCATCAGCGCAAGGGATATTCCACTCCGCCCAAACCTTAAGGAGGCAGACCGCCTTGCATACTATTCTTCTAAGCGGGGGCTCCGGTATGCGGCTATGGCCCCTCTCCGGCAGCATCCGTTCCAAGATGTTCCTGCCGCTGCTTCCTGCACCTGACGGGGGCACAGAGTCCATGATCGGACGCGTATGCCGGCAGCTCAGTCAAGCGGGACTTGACGAATCCGTGCTGTTCGTCGCACATCAGGACCAGCTGGCCATCACCCGCCGCTATACCGGAAACAAGTTTCCGGTAATCGGGGAGCCTTACAAGCGCGGCACATTTACGGCAGCCGCCTATGGCGCCCTGCATTTGTACTCCGCAGGAAAGGCTAGACCGGAGGACATCATCTGCGTGGCTCCGGCTGATATGTATGCGGACGAAGACTTCTTCCGGCTGTTTCCTCAATTTCCGGATATTCTGGCATCCTCACAGGCAGAACTCCTCCTGCTTGGAACCCAGCCTGCCTATCCTTCCGATCAATACGGCTATATTGTCCCGGCACAAGGGGGCACGGAGGCGTATGCTCAGGTGCTCTCTTTTGCAGAGAAGCCGGATATCGCCAAAGCCCGGGAGCTGATGAAGGAGCATGCTTTATGGAACTGCGGGGTATTCGCGTTTCGGCTAAGCTTCCTGCTGTCGCATCTCCAGAAGGTGGGGCTGCCCACTGATCATGCGGCATTTGTTGCGCAATATGCCGGACTTCCGGTCCGCAGCTTCGACAAGGAAGTGGCGGAGCACAGCACCAAAGCAGTCGTTGTACGGCATAAGGGGGAGTGGTCTGATCTGGGAAGCTGGGATACGCTCGCTGCCCGGCTGGACTCTCCGTTGACTGGCGAAGGAGGCCTATGGGGTGAATGCCGGGATACCCATATCGTCAATGAGCTGAAGGTTCCGCTGCATGTAATCGGTGTATCCGGCATAGTCGCCATAGCGAGCCCCGAAGGCATCCTGATTGCAGCCAGGAAGGAAGCAAACATGATCAAGGACATCCTGCAAGAGCATTCTGTTCAGGAGCCGAGATACGGGGAGACCGGCTGGGGCAGCTATACCCTTCTGGACCAGGCAACAAATGGCATCCGCCTTGTACTTACGATGATGTTAACACTGCTGCCGGAGCATGACATCCCGGAAATGGACTGTAAGCATTCTGCCAAGACATGGATGATTGTATCGGGTCACGGTGAGGTCACGGTGAACGGAGCCGCAGCCGCAGCATCGGCAGGCGGAATATTCACTATAGCCCGTGGAGACCGGCATGCGGTCAGGGCTGTCAGCACAATGAAGCTTATTGAGGTACGGATCAGTGAAGCAGGCGATGACGGGCGGGTATATGGCAGCTGATAGAAAAAGGGATATCTCAAACGCCTTAGAATGGCTGTTTGGGATATCCCTGATTGCTATACGGACGGCAGAAACTGGAACCACTTGAAGTCAAACCGGCTGCCCGGCAGGAACAGGAAGGTGACCGTCTGGCTGCCGCTTACCGGCGGCTCCAGAATGAATTCACGCTCCGTATAGCTGCCGCTCCCGGCAAATTCAATCAGCTGCTTGGATTCGCCGCCGGGACCGCTGAAGAGGATCTGCAGCGTATTGTTCGCAAGCGTTGAGCGTCCGCTGATGACAACCCGTGAGCATTCCGTCCCGCCAAAGTCCATCCCGGCAAATATAAGCGAGACATTGTTGCCGATCCCTTCAATGGCATCCTCCGTAATGGTGAAGGCATCCCCGTAAACGGCACTGTTGGCCTGTGCAGCCAGACGCTCATACGCCTTGTGCCTGCGGACAAACGAGAAGCCCTTCAGATGAATCTTCTTCCGCAGGACGAAGGACAGTGAAGTGATGCCTGTCAGCCTTTTGGGCAGCGTATAGCTTGCTTCCTGGTACACATTCCAGCGGGACGGCTTCTGGTAAGTGACTGTGGTGAGTAATTCGGCACCATTCTCTCCGGGAATGCCTTCCCATATCTCAATCGGGAGTTCCTGATCATCCAGCGAGAAGATTGGCAGAACGATCTCATCGGCTCCATCATCCCCAAAGTCAATCCGTTCGAAGCAGATCCGGCTCTCCCCTTCCCGGGCTGTAGCCACACCGCGTTCATTGCCGTTGGTCAGATTCCGGCTATGGCTGCTGTTGAATCCGGAGGAGATAAATTCATACGGATTCAGATAAGCCTGGCCAAGCCCTGTAAGCTTGAATTCCATCTGCGAATAGAGCCGGATGCCGTCTGCACCATTGGCTGTCCCGCAGCGGATGTATACATCGCCATCACCCAAAGCCGTGATTACGGCTTCATGCCCGCTGGTCTCAATGGTGGCAATATTGGCATCAATTCCGGCGGCGTTGGTGATCCGCCACTCGACATCCTGCCAGGCGGCACCCTGCGGATGCAGCTTCACCCGGACCGGAAGTGACGGCTGCGCCGGCGTCAGAATATTACCCTCAGGGCAGATCATCTCCAGCTTGCGGACCGGGATCTCCTCTTCCTTGCCGCTCTCCGGATTACCGGATGCCGCCTCTGCCTCCAGCGGGTTATGCGCATACAGATACAGCTCATCTTCGGCGATCATTCCCGGGGCGGGAAGCACCGACCGCAGCGTAAGCTCAGCCGAAGCCAGATCCGCCGAAGCCGCACGCAGCGTAATCGTTCCGGGCTCCAATGTACCGGCAATCACTGCCAGCAGCTTACCGCTGAACAGGCGGCGGCTTACGCCTTTGTAGGAATCATAGTCCGTGCTGTCCCCGTTATCCAGACCGATCAGCCGTCCGGGGCCCTCAACACTGAGGTGAACCCGGTTATTGGCATTCGCTACCGGACGCCCCAACTGATCCAGCGTGCTAATCGTTACGAAGATAAGGTCCGTACCGTCTGCGGCAATCTCCTGCTTATCTGGAGTTAACACCAGCAAAGCTGCATCCCCGAAGGAGGAAATCTGCACCGTGGCGATTACATTCCCCTGCTCATCATAAGCAGCTGCACGCAGGACACCGTCCGCGTAAGGCAGCTGCCATTCTCCAAGCAGCTTATGTCCGTGGACATGATCGATATCTACACTGCCCTGTGAGACTTCATTCATGAACAGCTCAATGCGCGGAGCATTCGAGCAGACCCGTACATCAATCAGCTGGCCCTGCGAGAAATCCCAGTAAGGAAAAATATGAATCATCGGATGCGTGCGGTAATCCGTCCATTCTGCCTGATAGATATAATAGGAATCCTTAGGGAAACCGGCGGTATCCAGCTGCCCGAAGTATGAGTTCTTGGTGTGATAAGGAGTCGGTTCCCCGATATAGTCAAAGCCCGTCCAGAGAAACTGTCCCAGCGAGAAGGAAGCATCCCGGTCTGCGGTGATGCAGGCCTCCGTGCTTTTGGCACCCCAGCTGGTAGAACTGTTCCCTAGCGAAGAGCACTGCTGATCATCATCGGCCAGAACAGATTGAGCCAGCGGGAAATGATAGACTCCCCGGCTCTGCACTGTCGAGCAGGTCTCACTGCCGTAGATTATCCAGTCCGGATGTTCCCGGTGATGCTGCTCATAATATTTCTCCGCATAGTTGTAGCCTGCCACCTTGACGATATCGGCGCATTTCTGCGCATTCTCCCAGGGCATATAGTTCGAGCCAATGGTAACAAAAGCATTGCCGCGCGGATCATGGACCAGCACTTCCTCCTGCAGCTCCCGGGTGAGCTCCTGGCCGCGGCTGTCTGCATGGGTATCATAAATCTCGTTGCCGATGCTCCACATCAGCAGGCTTGGCCGGTTGCGGTCCCGCCGCACCCAGCTGGCAATATCGCGCTTCCACCACTCCGGATAGAACCGGGCATAGTCATAAGGCGTCTTGCTGCGCTCCCACATGTCGAAGGCTTCCGACACAATCAGCAGCCCCATTTCATCGGCCAGCTCCATAAGCTCTACAGCGGGCATATTATGCGCGGTGCGGATGGCATTGACGCCCATTTCCTGCAGCAGGACGAACTGGCGGCGCAGCGCCGCCTTGTTCACAGCAGCACCCAGAGCACCGAGGTCGTGATGCTGGCAGACTCCGTATATTTTGACATGACGGCCGTTGAGGAAGAAGCCCTTGTCACTGTCCAGCTCCATCGTCCGGAAGCCAAAGCTCTCCTTCTCCACTTCAATGACCTCATCGTCTGCCAGCAGTTCAGATTGCAGAGTATAGAGATGGGGACTGGTAATATCCCATAGCAACGGGTGATCAACCGTCAGGCGGATGTGGTTATGTACGGCTGAACCGCTCTGCATCACAGGCACCTCAGAGGTTCCTGCGGCAATTACCGTTCCTTGCGCATCCAGAATGCTATGCCGCAGCTTCAGCTCCCTGCCTGACGCCCCAGCTTCAGCAGTATGCAGCTCCACATCCACGTCTACAGTCCAGGCTTCACCCTCCGCCGCTGCTCTAGCCGCAATATAAATTCCGTCAGCAGCCATATGCGTCTTCGGCATTGTCTTCAGCCAGACCGGCCGGTAAATTCCGGCGCCGGAGTACCAGCGGGAATTGGGCGATTCGTGGATCACACGCATATAGACTTCATTGTCTCCCGCTATCAGGTACGGGGTGATATCGAATTCAAAGGTGGAATATCCGTATTTCCACTCACCCGCCACTTGTCCGTTCACGTACAGCGTCGAGTTCATATACACTCCCTCGAAACGCAAGGACACAAGCTCATCTGCAGGTACTTCTTCGAACGTAAGGCTGGTGCGGTACCAGCCCTCCCCGTTCTCGTAGAGATTGCGGGTATCATAGATCAGCCAGTCATGCGGCAGCGTAACCGTCATCCAGTCTGCACCTGCGGCCACCTCGGCAAGCTCCGAATGAAGCGGCTGCTTGCTGAACTGCCAGCCATTGCTGAGTTTCCTTTTTTGACTCATGGATAATTCCTCCTAAAGGTTTGGTAGTATAAGCCTGGAAATATGAGCATCGTCTAACGGTTCAGGTAACGTTCATAGGCCGCTTGTTGAATTTCCAGCGCGCGCCCGATGCCCAGGTCCCTCATCTGCTGCACATAGTTATCGTAATTGTCTACGGAATCGGTGCCCAGAATGATCTTGAGCTCAATATCTTTCACAAAAGCATTGATGTCGTTCATAATGCTGCTCATTTCATCCGCTTCTTCGGCGGTTGGCGTTACCGGAGGCAGCAGGTGGCTCTCATGATTGGTCTGTTTCCAGATGCCGATAGATTCTGTGGTTGTCGGATATTTCGCCGGCAGATTGTTGTCCTGCTGAATCATCGGGAAGTTGGTGCCGTGCGAATACTTGGACATGACCTGGTCGCTGCCGAGGCCTTCGGGATTCTTAACCACAAGATCGGTATAGACGGGCTTGCCGTTTTCCAGCGTATAGGTAATGCCTTCAATCCCATAGGTATTCAGCTTGCTGCCTTCTTCGGTAAAAGCATAATCCAGCCAGCGCATAGCGGCTTCGACATTTTTGGTTGTGGCTGAGATGGCTGCCGAGCTTGTCCCCGCATAGGCATTATCCAGCTGGCCGAACTCAGGAAGGCCGCCTTTGACCGCAGACGGGTATGGAGCGGCTACAAAATCGGCTTCCGGGTCCGATTCCTGCACGGCTGAGTTATATTTCTCAATATAGTACTGCCAGCCGATCGTTGCTCCGCTTACATTCGAGGTCATTTTCTTGTCAACGGTAGCGCCGTCAATCGAAGCGAAATCCTTGTCAATCAGCCCTTCTTTGTACCACCGGCTCATGGTATTGAGGTATTCCTTGTAGCCAGGCTCCAGATAGCCATAGACTACTTTGCCGTCGTTAACGTAGAAGTTACCCATCACACCGAACGCTCCGGCGAACCCTCCAGTCCGCTCTCCCAGGAATATCGTACGGAAGGTTACGGGTGAGGCTGCATTTTTCTTGTTTTTAAAAGCAGTCAGTACGGTATGCCACTCCTCAATCGTTTCCGGGATGCCGAGATTCAGCTCATCGAGCCAATCCTTGCGGATAATCGGCCCCCCGTAGACCCGGCCGATCTCCGAGCGGATGAACGGGAAGGCGTAATACGTACCGTCATCGGTTTTGATCATTTTGTCGATATCCGGGTTCTCCTGAAGGGTCTTCTTCAGGTTAGGCGCATATTGATCGATCAGATCATTGAGCTTCAGAATGTACCCCTGCTCCACGGCTTTATCAGGTCCGCCCGGGTATTGCAGCCAGGTATTGAGGAAGATATCCGGCAGCTCGCCCGAGGCCAGCAGCAGACTGAACTTCTGGTCGGTCATCGGTGTTCCGCCCAGCTGTCTGATTGCGATTCCTGTCCGCTTCTCATATTCGTCATCGACCGGCAGCCGTTCCGGCGTACCTCCCAGCTGTTCATTCATATAAGTCAGCTCTATGCCGCCCGTCATCGGATAAGTGAAAGCTGCAGCGGCTTCATTGGAAGCCGGGGCATTTCCGGCAGGAGTGACAGAAGCGCTTTCATAATTATCCTTCTTGGAGCTGCTGCAGCCTGCAGCAAGCAATGTGAGACCTAACACAACGATAAGCGGTTTATGCAGCTTTTGCGATCTGGATGAATTCATCACTGGTACGACCTCCGTTATAGGTGTAGTTGACGGCTTGATGCCTCTACAATGTAAGCTGAATCTTGTATACAAACAATATTCAAAATGCGGAATCAATGGTTAAAAACGCAAAAGGAGAATAGAATAAGCCTGATTCTATCCTCCTGTCGTGAAATTGGCTATCCAGATGGCGCTTCATCTTCTGCACTGCCTAACCTCATATAGAATTCCACTATATGATAGTTGCGCCCGGGGGGCAATCCGCAATATGAACCAGACCGGCAGTCTGCATACAATGCCGCTGTCCAGCGCAATCCGGCGGGATGTTCCAGCTGAACGTTCAAAACCCCCTTGCCGGCAGGAGTCCTGAAGGGACAGCCATTGTCCCTTGGTCTTCATACCTTCAAAGAGGTTCCGTTAATTATACAATCTGATAAACGGGCTGTTCCTGAATGTAATGCACCGGCACATCCGGAAACTGCAAGGCCAGCCGCTGCGCCAGCAGCTTCATCCCCGGCGCTTCACTCTCCGCATGGCCCAGCATAATTAATGCCCGGCTTCGGCCCTGCCGGACGGCATCCCGGATATATTCCGGGGTCTCCCACTCCGGGCCTTCACCGGCGATAATCAGATCAAGTGACTCCTGCTCAAATAGGGGAATGGTAGCTGCACCACCGCCTCTGTAGCCAACCAGCACGCCCACTCTGCTGCATACAGCGGATAAATTGCCTGCTGCGCGGACATAGGGGATATGCAGCTGCTGCTTCAAATATCCGGCAATCTCTGAAACTGCCGCAGCAGGGACCGAGAGAATAGACACATGGGGCAGATGCCGTTCGACATACGGCTCCCATTCCAGCTCCCGCAGCAGCCCTTCTATGATCCCGTCCGGTGTATAGCGGTGCACATAATCATGGAAGCGGTAGATACCTACACTGGTGCTGGCGACCAGTTCAGATTTCTGCCGGTAGACAGGATCATTCTCCAGCCCCTCCCGGTTATCCTGATGGCTGTAATAAATACCTTCATGCGTAATGATCAGATTCGCGCCAAGCAAGGCCGCCTGCTCAATTACATATTGCGAAGCCGAGAAGGCGGTCACAATCCCCTGCACCTCCGACTCCGGAGCTCCCGGCTCCAGCCTGTCTACCGTTCCATCCGGCTTGCGGATGCCTGCTGTTAAATGTCCGATAACCTGTCCGAAAGTGAGCGTCATGAACCTGCCCCTCCTAATAGTTCCCTATTAACTCTCAATAAATCTTGCGTGCTCCGGAATCTTCTATGCCGCTCTTGCGGTAAAAGTAAGTATTGATCTGGTCGCGCCACTCCTTGGCATGTGCAGCCTGTCCCCGCAGACGTTCCTCTACCTGTACATACAGCCCCTCTGCGATCCTGCCCTTCAATCCGCTCCAGGCAGCCAGCAGCCCGGCAGCACGTTCCGCACCTTCAAAATGGGTGTCGTAGATATGCTGAATCACAGTTTTGCCGGAATGCAGCACATGGGTATACGGCACATGATGGAAGAACAGCAGCAGCTCATCCGGACATTCTCCCAGCGAATCATATCGCTGTGCATTGCTGCCCATATACTGGGCGCTGTAGCCGGTGCCTGTGGCCACAGTCCGGTCTACACCGATTCCCTGATGATCGGCATAATGGTAGGTACCCCATTGTGAATATTCATAGCCGTCCACATTAGGGCCGTAGTGATGCTCAGGATTAATCATCCAGCCCACGCCAAGCGGTGCCGTATAGGATTCGTAAATCTCCCAGGAATCCAGTAAAATCCGGCTGATTACGCCGGCAACCGCAGCGTCTGTACCAAACGTCAGGGCGATCCACTCCGCAGCAATTTCTTCCGCGCTAAGCTCCGGGTTCCAGGCCAGCCGCCCGAATCCGTAAAGATTCGCCTGGGCCAGCAGATGCCCGGTCCAATTCCGGTCATTGCCCACATTGGATACTGCAGCCACACCGCTGTAACGGTTGCCCCATAGCGAGCCGTCGACGATATGCTTCACCGGAGCGGTTCCACCTTGGGCCAGCGTGTCAAATTCCATAATCTCTTTCCACTGCGGAACCAGGTAACAGACATGACGCTGCTGTCCGGTATACTCCTGGGCAATTTGAAATTCAATCACCTGATTGGTCTGTTCAAGCGCCCCGAACAGCGGAGATACCGGCTCTCTGACCTGGAAATCCATCGGGCCGTTCTTGATCTGCAGAATTACGTTATCATGGAACTTACCGTCAAGCGGCTTGAAATGATCATAGGCTGCTCTCGCCCGGTCTGTCTTGCGGTCACGCCAGTCCTGCTTGCAGTTGTACACGAAGCAGCGCCAGATGACGATGCCGCCGAACGGCTTCAGCGCCTCCGCCAGCATATTCGCGCCATCGGCATGATCCCGCCCGTAGGTGAACGGGCCTGGCCGGTTCTCTGAATCGGCCTTGACCACGAATCCGCCGAAATCGGGAATCACCGTATAGATTTCAGCCGCTTTCGTCTTCCACCACTCCCGGACTCCGGCATCCAGCGGATCTGCGCTTCCCACTTCCCCTTCATGCATCGGACCGGCGAAGTTCACGCTCAGGAACAGGCGGATGCCGTACGTTCTGAATACATCAGCGATCCGGGCAACATCAGGCAGGTAGGTGGAGATAAACAAAGTTTCCAGCGCATGAACGTTCACGTTATTGATCGCAATGGCATTGATGCCTGCGGTGGACATCAGCCGTGCGTAATCGGTAATTCGGTTAAGATCATCCGTGAAGCGGTTATTCTCATAGAGGAAGGATCTCCCCGAATATCCCCGCTCTACACTGCCGTCGAAATTATCCCAATGGTTAATCATGCGCAGCGCGTTCACCGGATTCACGGTTTCATCCAGATGCTCAATGTCCTTCAGACTTCCGATCAGGCGCAGGAGGTGGAAGACACCATACAGCACACCTGCCGGTGAGGAAGCTCCTACAGCAATACACTTATGGGTCAGGCTGG
The DNA here is from genome assembly GCF_038000205.1 of Paenibacillus sp. FSL R10-2771. NCBI lineage: Bacteria > Bacillati > Bacillota > Bacilli > Caryophanales > Paenibacillaceae > Paenibacillus > Paenibacillus sp. FSL R10-2771. The sequence continues at coordinate 1,836,167 of NZ_JBBOBM010000001.1, read as the reverse complement.
TGCGGATCGCGAACCCTTCCGGTCCCACCGCCTGTCCGGCTGCTTCGTCAAATATGGCTTCGACCCGCGGATTGCCGCCGTTAAAGGTGCCGAATGCCACACTGAATCCGTCCGCAGCCGGTGAAGCCCCTGCCTCAATGTCCAGCATCGAGGCAATCCCTCTCTGCCATTCACGCAGCGCGGCTTGCACCGTCTCCTGCTCTTCCGTCACGGATACGGCTCCGCACCATTTCACATATTGCGTATATAGATTGCCTTGCGGCAGCTTCGGGTAGCTTAACCAGGCGTCGTATCCGCTGCCGGCTACTGCGGCAGTCTGATTGTCCGGTTGTTGTCTCATGCCAACATCTCCTCCAGTGTATTATTCATGCTTAGCGGGCGTATGACCGGGCAGGTGTCGCTGAGCCACGGTTATTAACACAGCCGGTGAAGCCCGGGCTTCTGCGCCCATCTTGTATACTAGTTCCTGTTCAGGTTCATCCTACCACGCAGCCGCCGGACGGGAACATTGTCAAATCAAGCAATTATTTACCCAAATCAAGCAGGTTTCAGCTATACTAAAAACGGGATAATGGATCGCGTAAAACGAATACACTCATTAATTCTAACGCAAGCGTCAGGGGGAGAATCTAATGGTTTCCGCTTTTTTACCGCCTGTTCTGGGACAATGCCTTAGTGAAACGATCATCCCGGATGTGAAAACCACACTTAACCTGTTTGGCATGCATCTGCGCAAGGTCAGCGGGGAATGGGATTATCCGCTGCATGCCCATCCGCAATATGAATTCAACTATGTGCTGGAAGGGGAGCAGCTGTTTACCGTTAATAACCGCAGCTATATCCAGCGTGCCGGAGACTTAGTGCTGCTCCGGCCGGGAGATTCTCATGCCAGCCGCAGCGGAAACGGCCAGGCTTTTACGTATTTCTGCATTCATTTTGATATCGATGACAAGCTCCTGATCTCCTTGCTCAGCCGCCTGAATCACGTACTCTTCCCTTCCGCAAGCAATATTGCCCATAAGCTAGGGCCCATTCTCTCCAAATTGGTGGATATTTCAGGCTCTATCTCGGGAGACATCACCATGTCACAGCGCATGAGGCTGCAGTCCGCCGTATTCGATCTGTTCGCCCAGCTGTGGGAAGCCTTCTCTATTGAAGCTGATCTGTCTTCCCCCGCCACCTATGAGAAGATTGAGCTGGCCCACCAGATCCGCGGCCGCCTTCAGGGGCTGGTCTACCAGCAATTCAAGCTGGAGCTGCCCTATGACAGCCATTACGGAATTGATGATATTGCCTCGGAGCTCGGGATCAGCGCCTCACACTGCTACCGGGTGTTCCGCCAGGTGTTCGGCATCTCGCCCCGGGAATTTCTGTCCGAACAGATGCTCCATGAAGCCAAGGTCCTGCTGGATGATCCCAGCCTGTCTGTCAGCCGGATATCGGGCATTCTCGGCTACCGCGATATTGCCCATTTCAGCCGGCAGTTCAAGCGCTGGCACGGCACCTCACCGCGCGAATACCGCGAGTCCGGACAATAGGCCTCCATGCCAAATATCCCTGCCTTCATGTCACATGAGTGCAGGGATATTTGGCATCTGCCAGACGGTCCAGAATACGGATTTATTTCTTGATATAAGTGGCAAAATGCTCCTGAAAGTTCGTCGAATCAATATCTGCCCGCAGATGATGATGTAGCAGCTCATCGATCCCCGCCGTATCCCCCTGCACGATATAATCCAGCAGCTGCTGATGCTCCTGCTGAATTGTAGCCAGCTTCTCGTCCTTCAGCATATGCAGCTTCCGGTAGCGGATGTAATGCACATTGAACTGCTGCAGCACCCCCCACAGGAATTCACGGCCGGCCAGGCCGAACATGGTGCGGTGAAATTGATCATCCAGCTGCAGGAAAAGCTCGGCCCCCTCCGCCTGCTCAATGCATTGCTGCTGCTGCGCAAGGTTTCCCCTCAGCTCATGCAGACCCTTCAGCGGAATATTACCGGCCAGCGACTTCATAATTTCCTTCTCCAGCACATTGCGGAGGTAGATAATCTGCTCCACCGACTCCAGATCTATGTACGAGACCAGATTGCCTTTTTTGGGATAGATGTCAACGTACTGCTCCAGGGACAATTGCTTAAGCACATCCCGGATCGGCGTCCGCGACAGCTGGAAGCGTTCGGAAAGCGCGGTCTCACTGATCATCGACCCGGGCTTCAGCGCAAGCGAGAGGATCTCCTGTTTCAGATACGACATTATTTCTTTCTTGGAAGTCATGGAATGGACCAACTTTCTGTACGATATTCTTCTCCACTCATTATATAGAATACAGATAGGAATTTCATTGACAAAGCATAAAGCTTATTCTATGATCAATACGAATCCTAACTTGTATACAAGATGATCATATCACAAAACGTTTTATCCGTAAGGTCAATTGTCACAAGCATTCAGAATGATTGTATTTGTATTTATGTTTAATACCAAGGAGGAAATGACAATGAATATGACTTGGAGATGGTATGGCGAGGGCAACGACAATATTACCCTTGATCATGTACGTCAAATTCCGGGAGTAATGGGCATCGTCTGGTCGCTGCATCACAAGGTAGCGGGTGAAGTATGGGAAATGGAAGAAATCCAGAAGGTTGCCGATCAGATTACAGCCAAAGGCTTCAGCACAGCGGTTGTAGAAAGCGTTAACGTTCATGATGATATCAAGATCGGGCTGCCGTCCCGCGACAAATACATTGACATCTATATCGATACCATCCGCAAGCTGGCCAAGGTCGGCGTTAAGGTCATCTGCTACAACTTCATGCCGGTGTTCGACTGGACCCGTACTGAGCTGTATAAGGAGCTGCCGGACGGATCGAATGCACTCTTTTATGAAAAGGCTGCCATTACGGATAATCCGCGCGAAATGGTGGACCGGATTCTCAAGGGTGCCGGTGAATTCACAATGCCGGGCTGGGAGCCGGAGCGGCTGGAGAAGCTGGATGATCTGTTCGCGGCTTACGCCGATGTTACCGAGGATATCCTGTTCGACAACCTGAAGTATTTCCTGGAGCGCATTATTCCGGTGTGTGAAGAAGTGGATATCAAAATGGCCATTCACCCTGACGATCCGGCTTGGCCGATCTTCGGACTGCCGCGCATCATCCGCAGCCGCGATTCCATCCGCCGTTTCCTGGACATGGTCGACAGCCCGTATAACGGCCTTACCTTCTGCACAGGTTCGCTTGGAACCAATCCGCAGAATGACCTTCCGGCGATGATCCGCGAATTCCATGACCGGATTTATTTCGCCCATATCCGCAACGTGAAGGTATTTGAGAACGGAGACTTCATTGAAGTATCCCACCGGGGGCAAGATGGCAGCGTGGATGTGGCTGAGGTTGTCAAAGCTTACCACGAGAACGGATACACCGGCTATGTGCGTCCGGACCACGGCAGACATCTCTGGGGCGAGGAGAAAAACTGCCGTCCGGGTTATGGCCTGTACGACAGAGCGATGGGCATTATGTATCTGCTGGGCGTATGGGACAGCCTGGAGAATGCCAAGGGGGCGAAATAAATGCTGAGCCTCACCAGAAGCAGCATTGCGGACCGTGAAGCCTGGGAAGCCGCAGGTGTAGAGCTGCCGCAGTTCGATTTCGCAGCGGTAGCACAGAATACACTGGATAAGCCGGAGTGGGTTCACTTTGGCGCCGGAAATATCTTCAGAGGCTTCGTAGCCAATGCCCACCAGAAGCTGCTCGACAGCGGCAAGGCAGATACAGGCATCATCGCTGCCGAGACCTTCGACTTCGAGATGATCGACAAGGTCTACAAGCCTTATGATAATCTGACTCTGCTTGTACTGATGAATGCGCGCGGCGACTTCCAGAAGAGAATTATCAGCAGCATCGTGGAAGGCCTCACAGCGGACAAGACCCGCGAAGCGGATTACAGCCGCCTGACCGCAGTGTTCGAGAATCCCAGCCTGCAGATGGCCAGCTTCACCATTACCGAAAAAGGCTATTCCCTCACTGGTCCGAACGGTCAGTATCTGGGTATCGTCGAGAAGGATATCGCCGGCGGTCCGGATCAGCCGGTCCATGCGATGAGCATCGTCGCTTCCTTCGCTTACAAGCGTTATCTGAAGGGACAGTACCCGATGACCTTCGTCAGCATGGACAACTGCTCGCATAACGGCGACAAGCTGAAGAACGGCATGGTTACCATCGCCAAGGAATGGGCGGCCAAAGGCCATGTGGAAGAAGGCTTCGTAGCTTATCTTGAGGATGAGCAGAAGATTACCTTCCCGCTGTCCATGATAGACAAAATCACGCCGCGCCCGTCCGAATCGGTGCAGGCTGCGCTGCTGGAGCAGGGAATCGGCGGCATGGATGTGATCGTCACCTCCAAGAATACGTACACCGCCCCCTTCGTCAACGCCGAGATCAGCGAGTATCTGGTTATTGAGGACAAATTCACCAACGGCCGTCCGGCGCTGGAAGAAGCCGGTGTAATCTTCACGGACCGTGATACGGTCAACAATGTGGAAACTATGAAGGTAACCACTTGCCTCAACCCGCTGCATACAGCGCTGGCTGTAACCGGCTGTCTGCTCGGCTACACGCTGATCGCCGATGAGATGAAGGACGCCACATTGCGGAAGCTCGTGGAGATCATCGGCTACAAAGAAGGTCTGCCGGTTGTGGTAGACCCGGGCATTCTGAGTCCGAAGCAGTTCCTCGATGAAGTGCTGCAGGAACGCTTCGCCAATCCGTTCATTCCGGATACCCCGCAGCGGATTGCTACCGACACCTCGCAGAAGGTCGGCATCCGCTTCGGCGAGACGATCAAGTCGTACATCCGCCGCGCGGATCTTGATCCGGCGCAGCTGACCGCCATACCGCTGGCGATCGCGGCCTGGTGCCGGTATCTGCTCGGCGTGAACAATGAAGGCGGTGTGTTCGCACTAAGTCCTGATCCGCTGCTGGAAGCCTTGCAGACCCGGCTGGAAGGAATTACGCTTGGCGCGAATGCAGAGCAGGCAGCGAAGGTGCGGGCGGTTCTCGAGGATCAAGCCATCTTCGGCGTTGACCTGTACGCCATCGGACTCGGCGAAGTCATCCAGGGGATGTTCACTGAGATGCTGGCGGGACCCGGTGCTGTGCGGGCTACGCTGGAGAAGTATGTCGGCTGATCATTGACAGCTGCGATAGCAAAGAGAAAGACCGGGAGCATGGCTCCCGGTCTTTTGTTGCGTAGTTCCAGCGCCCCGGATTTCTCCCGCCATTCCGTTCCTTCCCCTTCATTATTTTTATCTACTTAGATGTAGCCGTGGTAATATTTCTCATTATTCTCCAAGAAAAATAAACAATTATTCCAAGTAGCATTAGACTAGAGAACTCAATAATTCTCCACATTGAACTATATTCATGCCCAAATGTTATTTTATGTTGTAGATAATCCATAGTCGTATTCTTATTTACAATTTCCGGAACATATTTCATTGAAAGATACATCCCCCTAATAATCTGAATAGCATAATAAACAAATGCAAAGATTAGTCCTACAATCAGGCTTCGAATTAATGTTTTTTTCATAGTGCCCCCCTGTGCTAGTGTTATAACAATCACGTATATCTACCCGTTAGCTTAAAGCAGTCAATGATTTCGGCTGCCTATTGTAATGGTGCTATCGTTTTCCGTTAGCTCAACCTACGGTGCCAAGTCTAACAGAGAACTGATACAAGGCCCTCGGCATTCCACTAAACTCTAAAACTCCTTGGTTAACTAAGATCCATATTCTATTGGTAATAAATGAATACCCTACGAGTTGGTGCGACGTATCACATACTCTCGCGACGACACTCCCCGCCTTGATAAACCCATTCTCATCTTGTTCTTGCTCTAGTTCAATAATTGACCTTATTATCACTTCGTCCAGAGCAGTTTCATCAGTACCTTTAACTGAACCTTCTTTCCACAAGCGGAGCATATGATTTTCATTCGAGAGGATTAGCCATTCTGATTCATACCTTCTTCTTTGGTTAGGATCTAGAGGCACACCTTCATAATACTTTTTTACGATTTCCTGAAAATGCTCCCGATCGATTAAACCACTAAAATAGGGATTAAATCCTTCTTTGTTATGAAGCCCAGTAGTATTAAAGAGCTCTGTCACATTGACAACATTAACTGGCTGTTTTCGATCTCTCAACAAATGCAATACGAAACGTAAGCCTGTTTGATCATGTGCGTTATCCGCACACCAAATGACAATGGTTTTATTTTCTGGAATATTCTTTACTGCCTCTACCATTTTAACAAGCAGATGCTCTGGGGTATATCTGAAGTCCCCATCGTTTTCCGTCAACCAAAAAAGTCTATTCTGCTGCCCAGTTTTCGTATCTAAGTTAGATATTGGCCCAACTGAAAACAATTCATTAAATGCTAAGACTTGGCATAGCTCCCGTTTGCCGATTTTACTTAGAGTTACTTTTAATGATCCTGCATCTGAGAGACTGAAAACAAGATAGACATATTGTTGGAGTTCATTCATTTGTAGTTTATGGTTGTGAACCGCCTCTAACTGGGTTTGAAGTATATTAACGAGTCCTGCTGCTAACTTTTTTTCTTCAATACTGCCGTCCGTACCATAACGATCTACTGTATTTAACAAATTGTAAAAGAACAACCGCAGGTCATTTCCATCAAATTGATATAAGCTATCGTAAAACTTCTCCATTGATATCCTCCTCACAGGACATATCCACTATAATACCATATATTGTAATAATTCTGCCCTTTAGTTTAAACGAATCATCACAACCAACGCCGAATTGGCGCCCTGTAGAAATAGGGACGGGAGATCATCTGTGTGAGAAAATCTAAAGCCCTTCAGCAATTCATTATTTGCGTCTTCAATAAAAGAAGAAGCGGCGACCGAGACTTTATTACCCAAGTCTTAGTCGCCGCTTTTACCGTTGAACTAAAGTTTTCCGTTAGCTTACCAAACAAGCATGTCATCCTGGTTAAGTTCATCCTCTGAACATAATGAACGTACCGGATAGTGCGTTTAAATACACTTATAACCACGTCTGAAACGATTTATTGACCATCTTTACATTGTTCATGTTTGCCCAACTCTTTAAATCCGAGATACCTTTATCTTCATCCCTTGAATACCTAAATGCCATATCCAATGGAACGATCTTCTTCCTATAAGGTAATATCCCAATAACGGGTTTAAAATATCCTCGGATCATTATCACTTTAATATCCCTTGAATTGATTGTATTCCCATCTAATGTGACTTTCTCATCAGATAGGCATAACTCAGTTGGCTTCTTAAAAAATGTTCTGTACACTGCGAATAGCGCTATAACTAAACACATAAGAACCACTGTAAAAGAAGCATAAAATACACCCCTCTGATCCCAAAATCTCAATACAAGAATAGATTGACTTGATATCACGACTATCATACCAATAATGGTTCCAATTCTTGATGGACTCTTAACTGGATGTTTTATTTCCCTCAACATTGCCCCCCCTGTTCAATCTCCATGCCTAAGAATTCCACATATTGGTGTTTTTATGCGCTTTAAAGAAGGAAGATTTAATACACTATAATCCCCGTTTCTAACTTTCTTTGATTTCCCTTTCGATTACGTAAAATAATAAAAAACCGAATATCAGACCGCTAATTGTATAAGCTGTTGTTCCCGAAGTGATCAAAATGGAGCCCAAAGGTAAATCGTAATATGAAATAGACAGACCAGACCAAAATAATAGTGGAAATAAGGAGACATAGAGTGAAGGTAAGCCGAAAATACAGAGCTTGATCCAATTTATTTTCCATTCTCCAGTCTTTCGCAGTAATTCAAAGAATCTTAGCAAACCGAGTAATAATCCTAAGGAAATCGGAAAAAGGACAGAAAAGACCGCACTAGTTAGAGGTTGATACGTTGTGCTTGCTTCTACCTCTAAATGATGTTGATATTTTAATCCGAATATAAAAACTAAAATCACGATTACTAAGAATCCCAAATAAACAAACAAGTTATTTAACCAAACCCTTTTCATTTGTTCACCTCCTATTGTATAGACACCCAGTATAATTAGATTCCGCACGTTCTTGTCTGTTAGCTTAATAGAGAAAAGAAGAGATGCGAATGCTTCTCTCTTCCACCATCGCAACCAAAAAATTAATGATGAGATCTGAATCCCATACTTTCATTAAGTACGGCGCGATACCTTCAATCCTCTAAAATCAGCACATTCTTAGCGGTTCTTCGCCGGGAATCTGATATGCCCATCTAGCATTATCCGTCCATAACCTTTATCTTCTTTGAACCATTTGACAATCCCCCATCGTCTTTCTCCCATTTATGCATCTCCTCCGTCACTTCATTAGATATTATGGAGATTGAGTTTTTCCTAGAAAGGATCATCTTTATATATTAACATATAATGGAATATAAAGACTGATACTTTCTCCACTAACCTGCCCGTTCGTATTATGAGATCAACCAGTTCTTTCTGGTTGATCCTTTTTTCATTTGCATAGAGGATTAAAGTAGCCTGGTCGAACGTACCTGCCCGTGGGACTTGATCCCGAGCGCTATAATGTTCACCCTACTTGTCATGACCATGATTGAGGCTGGTTGGGACGTAAGATCCCGTATAACAAGCGATGCTATGGAGCGACAAGAAGAACCGTAGGGATGCCGGTGAATTTAAACTTACAGGGAGAGATGAGATGAAATGAATCCAGTTGTCGGTCTAGATATTTCAAAAGAAGAAAGTCATGGACAAGCCTTTTTAGCGCGCGGAAAGCTCTTCAGAGGGACATTCCACTTCGAGCACACTCGTGATGGCCTAGCAAATCTACATCAAGTTTTAAAGGACGTTGAATCGGTATCCAAACAACGTCCTTTACTTATTCTAGAAGCAACAGGACATTACCAAAGCCCTATTGTTCAGTTCTTAGAGGAACATCACTATATTTACATTGTCATTAACCCGCTAATCTCCAATCGGCTTAGAAAGTCTCAGCTTCGTAAAGTAAAGACGGATGCTGCTGACGCTTACCTATTGGGTGAGTTGTACTACAGGGAAGAGTTTGAACCTTTTAAGAAAAGAGGTGTGCAACTTCTCAATCTGCGCTATCTTACAAGGCAATATGAGACTCTTTCAAAGATGTGTGTATCGACTAAACTGCAATTCCAAGCTGTTTTAGATCAGGTTTTCCCGGGTTATAAAGGCGTGTTTGGAGCTATGTATTCCGGTGTTTCACTGCGGTTTTTAAGTGAATTCCCAACCTCATATTTAGTTTTACAGACGGATGAAGATACACTTAGAGCTAAGATGAAAGAACTGCTTTCTTCGAAACGGGGGCGTTCAGAGGACTGGATTAACCAACGGGTTCAACGATTAGTAGATGCGGCAAAACAAAATCCATTTCAGCAAACCATGTATGCAAGTCATTTAATCAATATGAGAGTTCTTATTACCCTTATTCTTCAATACCAAGAGCATCTTGCTGAACTGGAACAGAACATAGATGCTCTGGCTGAAGAAATTGAAGAGTATGAATTAATTCAGTCGATTCCCGGGATTGGGCATAAAATTGCTGCAACAATTTTATCCGAAATAGGAGAAGTCGAACGATTTGATCATCCTAAGAAGTTAGTCGCCTTCGCAGGCATTGACCCGAGTGTCTTTGCTTCCGGTAAGTTTACAGCGACTCGAAACCGAATCACGAAACGTGGTTCCAGGCAGCTGCGTTACGCACTGGTGATGGCTGTTCAGTGTGGACTTATACGCTCCCGAAATATGCGAATCAAAGCGTTCTATGAACGTAAGAGAGCTGAAGGAAAACCACATAAAGTAGCTCTAATCGCATGTGCAAATAAACTCGTCCATTGGCTCTATGCGATCTTAAAAAATAAAAAGGAATTTCGTCCAATTTAAAAAATATTATTGGCATAACCTTCCAAGACACAAAGAAAATTGGAGGGTTTTTTGGCATGCCTCATTTTAACTATACCACATGATTTAGAATCACTTTACTGGTAATGTTGACAAGCTATTAGCTGGTATAGCTTAATCATGGCATCGTCAGTCAAGAGCTGTAATTCCTTTTGACAACAAAAGAGGCAGATCCCCGTACAGCCGATTTACGGCTTGCGGGTCTACCTCTAAATAAAATATACGCCTTATTTCATTGCCTTCTACTCGGGCAGCTCCCGGTACTCAAAATAATCAAAATCCGCCGCACGCAGCGTTCCGCTCAAATCCTGCACACACATGCCGATAAATGTGCCGGTAAACCGGATATAGGCCGGGAAATCATCGGACAGATGATAGATTTCCATGGGCCCGCCGATCTTCTCCCAGTCAGACTCTCCGGCCCGGTAATAGAATTGGGCGAATTCCCGGTCGATCACTACCTTTAATGCTACGCTTGCTCCCGGCGGCAGCGCAATATCTGCCGTAAGGGTATCCTCGTAGACCCCGTCCCGGGAGCGGATGATGCCCACGCATTTCCCGAGGGTCTCATCATGAGTGATCCGCAGGTAGAGATAATCCTTCGTATCATAATAGACAATTAATCCGGCCATCTGCTGGAAGTGCTGCGGCTCGAATTCAATGGCGGTTTCGGCGCTGCAGCTGAAGGCCTGCTGGCGCAGGGCAACCAGACTCTGGCGGTGCATGGAGCTCATGGATTCTCTGCCCCGGAGGCGCAAATATCCGGGGCGCTCCTGTAGTGAGAGCCACGCTTCCTCAGCAGGCACACGCAGGGTGTTCCAGCGGACATCCAGCTGCGGGGCATCGAAATCATCACGGGGAGCCGGAGCGGAGAATGGATGCTCCGGAATGTCCGGACCCGGCACAGTAAGCGCCGGGGCGTTCCCGCCTCCGGCCAGGGCGAGCCAGCCGTCCTCCGTGAATTCGCAGCGCTGAATCGCTGTCTCCCGGCCGAGATTGCAGTAATGGTCTTTCACGGGACGGCCGCACAGATGCACCATATACCATTCGTCTGTATGCGTGTGTACAAGACTGGCATGTCCCGCCTTCTGCAGCTCCAGTTCACGGTTTCCGGCAGAGGTCAGCAGCGGATGATTCGGAGCTGTCTCATACGGACCTTCAATCTGCTTCGACCGGGCCACCGTCACCGCATGATTATACTGTGTACCGCCCTCAGCTGTGATGAGATAATACCAGCCGTCCTTCCGGTACAGATGCGGCCCTTCCGTAAGCTTCAGCTCGGTTCCCTTGTAGATGGGAATGACCGGACCGGTCAGCCGCTGCTCTGTTGCAGAATATTCCTGCAGCACAATCCCGGCGAAGCTGTTATTGCCGGTGCGGTGATCCCACAGCATGTTGACCAGCCATTTGCGCCCGTCATCGTCATGGAACAGCGAAGGGTCGAAGCCGCTGCTGTTCAGGTATACAGGCTCAGACCAGGGACCTTCGATATTCCCGGCAGTCACCAGATAGTTAGGCGTATCCTTGAAGGCACCCTGTCTGCTTTTGACATCGGTATAGATCAGATAAAAGAGTCCATCATCGTAAGTCAGGCAAGGTGCCCACACGCCTCCGGAATCCGGGTCACCTTCCATATTCAGCTGCGACTTGCGGGTTAGTGCATACGTAAGCGGCCGCCAGTTCACCAGATCGCGGGAATGATGAATCCGTACGCCGGGAAACCACTCGAAGGTGGAGGTGGCAATATAATAGTCCTCTCCCGCCCGGCAGATGGACGGGTCCGGATGAAACCCGCGTAGAATCGGATTGTGAATCAGTGTTGTGCTCATCTTGTCTCCCCCAGTGCTTGCCGTCCTGCTTCCAGTAAGGCAATAATTCTATCCGTATCGTAGACACAGCCCTGCCAGGTCCCTCCGCTTGCCGCCTGTAGCGCAGCCCATAGCCGGGTATCATCCGGCAGGCCCGGATCAACGGCAAGGCCCGGATGCGGAGTCCTTGCGTTCAGAAGCTCCGTTCCCGCTTCCTTCGACAGCGGCTGTCCGCCTTCTCCGCCTTCCCCGACCAGATTCACGCTCCCATCCAGCTTCACGGTATCGATCAGAACCTCTACCCAGTCATTATCCCGCAGCTTCCCGAGGGGACCGCCGGCCAGTGCTTCGGGTCCCATATGACCAATACAGGCTCCCGTGGATACCCCCGAGAACCGGGCATCCGTGATCAGCGTGACATATTTGCCGTAAGGCAGATGCTTGAGCGCGGATGTCAGCTGGTAGGTCTCTTCCATCCCTGTTCCGCTGGGCCCCCGGCCGATGATGGCCAGAATATCCCCGGCCTGCACCTTACCGTTCTTGATGCTACGGATCGCATCCTTCTCGGCAGTGAACACCTTCACTCTTCCCGTATGCCTGTAGACTCCTTCGCTGTCCAAGACGGAAGGGTCAATGGCTGCCGATTTGATTACTGCACCTTCGGGGCACAGATTCCCTGTGGGGAACGTCATTGTGGAAGCCATCCCCTGCCGCTTGGCCTCTTCCGGGCTCATGATCACAGAATCCGGGTCAATGCCATCCGCTTCCTGCAGTCTCCGCCGCATGTCCGCCCGTCTCTGCGAGGTCTCCCACCAGTCCAGATTCTCGCCCAGCGTCCGCCCTGTCACGGTCAATACGGATTCGTCAATCAGCCCCAGCCGCCGTAAATGCAGCATGACTTCCGGAACACCTCCTGCCAGGAACACGCGGATCGTCGGATGCGGCACCGGTCCGTTCGGAAGCACACTGACCAGCCGGGAACCTGGCGGTTCACCTCGTTCCAGTCATCAACGGAAGGAATCTTCAGCCCGGCGGCATGGGCAACGGCCGGCAGATGCAGCAGCAGATTCGTAGAGCCTCCGAACGCGGCATGCAGGATCATCGCGTTCTTAATGGCCCGATCTGTAAGAATATCACTCATCACTATTCCGCTATGCTCCATATGCTGAAGCGCGCGGGCCGACTGGCGGCCGATATTCTTCCAGACCGGCTGCCCCGATGGTGACAGAGCCGAATGAGGCAGCGACATGCCCAGTGCTTCAGCAATCACCTGGGCCGTTGCGGCCGTGCCAAGGAATTGACAGCCGCCTCCCGGGGTAGCGCAAGCCCGGCAGCCCAGATCGGCTGCATCTTCGAGCGAAAGTTCACCATTGCTGAACCGCGCTCCGATGCTCTGCACCTTGCCGGCATCCTCGCCGTTAACCGGCGGCAGTGTAACGCCGCCAGGCACGATAATCCCCGGAAGCTGATGCCGCATTCCGGCCAGTGCCAGCATCATGGCGGGCAGACCTTTATCGCAGGTGGCTACGCCCAGAACGCCTTTGCGGGTAGGCAGGGAACGAATCAGCCGCCGCAGAACCACGGCTGCATCATTCCGGTAAGGAAGAGAATCGAACATGCCCGTGGTTCCCTGGGAGCGCCCGTCACAGGGATCACTGACATAACCGGCAAACGGAATCCCCTGATTGGCGGTGAGCTCCTCAGCGATTTCTTCCATCATCACGCCGATTTCCCAGTGTCCGGTATGGTATCCGAGCGCAAGCGGACTGCCGTCCTCCCGCCGGATTCCGCCCATCGTGCCGAGAATCAGATATTGCGGCCTGTTCAGTTGCAGCGGATTCCAGCCCATCCCCGCATTCTGGGTCATTCCGAAGATTTCCCCGCTTGGGGCATTTCGCAGCACCTCACCTGTAATCGGAAGCTTGCCTGCGGGACCTTCCGCAGCGGTATGTACAGGAACAGTATCCTCTATGGCATCCTTCATAATCTCATGCAAAGTCAGCTTCACACTTAACCCTTCTCTCCTTCAGAATGAACTTGCCCAGATGATTATCACAAGGATAGTTTCCTCGCCAGCTCTATCACTTCCCGGACCGCAGCCTCCTGTTTATCGGCAAAAGCATGCTGCAGCATCGTGGTGCTTACAGCGGCAACGGCATTTCCCGCAGCATCCAGAACCGGCGCAGCCACGCAGCTGATGCCCTGAATAATTTCTTCCCGGTCCACTGCGTAACCGGCCTCGCGAATCTCAGACAATGCAGCCGTGAATTCCGCCCAATCCGTCAACGTGTGAGACGTAACCGCAGTTAAGGTTTTGCCGGAATAACGTCTTATGAGCTCGCCGTCCGGCAGCAGTGCCAGCATCATCTTGCCCATGGCGGTCGCATGCGCCGGGAACCGCATCCCTGGACTGGACTCCAGCCTCACAAGGGAGGGGCCTTCCTGCTTGGCCAGATAGATAATCTCATCCCGGTCAAGAACCGATAACTGAAAGGTTTCCCCGATGACCCTGACGCTCTGTGCAGAGCCTGCCAGGAAGCGCTCCACCAGATTCGTATTCTGCTTAAGGGATTCGTTGTAAACCGTATTATAGTAAGAAACCCCAGCCCCCAGCGCGTAAGCCTCCCTGTCATCCTTCACCACCCATTGCAGGGTTTCCATTGTACGCAGCAGCGAGAACATGGAGCTTTTGTTAATGCCCGTTTCATCGCACAGGTCGGTCATTTTATGTTCTCCGGGCTTCCTGGAGATTGCCGTAAGAATCAGATCGGCCCGTTCTAAAGCTGGAACCCAATATTTCCGGTCCAAACCTTCATTCCCCTCTCATAAATCAATTGATTAAGCTCTCTTAGTTCACTATAATAATCTTATGTTTATAATAACAAACCTGGAGGCGGAATAAAATGAAAATTTCTAACATGACCATGAGACCGCATCATACAGGCATCATTCCCCCGGTTCCGACGATTCTGGATCAATCCGGAAAATTCGACCCAAGCGGAATGAAGCTGCTAATCGACAGCCTGATCCGGCAAGGGGTTCAGGGACTCTTTTTCCTCGGGACAGCCGGAGAATTCAGCTTGTTCAGCACCGAGCAGCGCGAGGAAATCGCTGAGGTATGCGTTAAATACACGAATGGCCGTCTTCCCGTATGGATTGGCACCGGCAGCAATACGACAGCAGAGACCCTCCGCCTTAGCAAGCATGCTGCGGAGCAAGGGGCGACAGGCATCGTTGTCATTAATCCTTATTATTACAAGCTTAGCGAAGAGGCTTTGTTCTCGCATTATGCCTCTATTCTGGAAGCCGTTGATGTGCCTCTAATGCTGTACAACTTCCCGGCGCTGACTGGCCAGGATCTGAGTCCGGCCTTCGTCAGCCGCCTTGCCGCCAAATATACAAATGTAACTGGAATTAAGGAAACCGTAGACCAGCTCAGCCATATCCGGCAGATGATTATGCAGGTGAAGGCGGTTAAACCGGACTTCTCGGTATTTTGCGGTTTCGATGAATATCTGCTGCCTACGCTTGCTGCCGGTGGAGACGGGGCGATTGCCGCCAGTGCCAACTTCGCACCGCAGCTGATGCTCGGGTTACTCAGCAGCTTCCTGAAGAATGATATGGCAGAGGTGCTTGAGTTTCACCGGAGAATCATAGAGATCCCTCCGCTGTATAGTATCGATGATCCTTTCATTCCTTCAATAAAAGAAGCCATTCGTCTGGCTGGTGTACCGGTGTCCACCTTCAGCCTTGCACCCGCAAATCCCTGGAACGCAGACAAGGAGGTTACTTTGAAAGAGATTTTCAACCGGGCGGGAATCTCCCAAGTCTCTATCTAGTCCATAGTCCGCATAATCCGTAATACATGGCTGCGCTACTCTGCCTGGGCCGTTTGGCCGCCCCTTAGATCCGGCACACCGGTTCAGTCTTTATTCTCCGTGCAGAATGCTCTATACTTTTGTTCAGATGCACAATGGAAGAGACTGAGGCTGCCTAGGCAGCCATCCGGGCACGGCGAAGGGGGAAATTCCGGTTGTTTCAGCTATCCGAGAAGCAGGCGCAGGAAATTGTAGACAAAATGATGATGGATATTCCTTATAACATCAACATTATGAATCATCAGGGGATTATTGTCGGCAGCGGAAAGAAAGAACGGGTCGGCACCGTTCACCAGGGGGCAGTCAAGGCATTATCCACCGGGCAAATGGTCGAGGTGCTGGAGGATGGTCTGTATGAGAAAAAAGGGACCAACGAACCGATTGTCATCGGCAACACCCGCGTTGGTGTGATCGGGATTTCCGGGAGCCCTGAGGAAGTCCGGCCTTTTTGCAACATCGTGAGAACTACGGTATCCCTGCTCATCGAACAGCGGAACACGCTGGAGAATCTCGCGAATGAGGCAAACCGCAAGAAGGCTATGCTGGAAATGCTGCTCGCCCATCAGGGAGCGTACTCCCAGAAATTAAGAAAAGAAGCTGCTGCCTACAATATTGATCTGCTGCTGAAGACTACGGTACTCTATCTCAAGCATTTCAATCCGGAAAAGGATGCTGCGAAGCTCCTGCTGCGTTACCCGTCCTTCCAGCTGGATGAAGATACCTGGCTGCTGCTGATCCAGAACCGTCCCGACTGCAGCCCGCTGATTGCAGAGCTGCTGCATAACCAGCCGCTCCTGCTGCTGGCCTCCGGCAGACTGGAATCCAGCATTGCCGAGGGATACCGCCAGGCCAAATCGGCCTTGGGTATACTGCTTGCGCTGAAGCCTGCTTCACAAGCCATTACCTTCGAAGAAGCTGAATTTCTGGTGAAGCTCAGCCATGCGAAGCTGTCGGACAAACCCGGCAGGGCGATCAAGCTGGAGGATACCGCCGATCTGCTGGAGACACTTAGAAGCTTCATCAACCATAACTGCAGCGTCTCGCAAACGGCGGATCATCTCAATATTCACCGCAATACTCTGCAATACCGCCTGAAGCGGATCGAGAGTATTACCGGCAAAGACCCGAGGAATCTGCTGCAGCTCTTCGAGCTTACGTATGAACTGCTGGCGCTTTATAAGTAGAGCAGCTTCTCGTGTTGTTATGTCCTAGCGGGGGTGCGGGTGGGGGTAGGGGTGTGCGAGTGCGGGCAGGCGGGCAGGTGCGTCGGCGGGGTGCGGGTGCGAGGGGGCGGATGTGGGTGTAGGCGGGCGGATGCGGGTGTAGGCGGGCGGGTGCTCGGGCTCGGGTGCGGGCGGGTGCGGATTGCGGGGCCTCCCGTGCGTTGAATTACTGCCCCGCGTTTCCAAATGTTGTACGTAATACAACTCGGAAGCGTAAATTCAGGCAGTTTCGTAACGATTGTTGTATGAAATACAACAATTTCTCCGCTTACCCGCCTATACACGGGGAAATGTTGCATTTCATATAGGCGTGTTGATTTCCCAAAAAAAGGGACAAAAAAGGCCGCCATTTCGGGTAATGGTAAGTACGACCAAACCAAACCGAAATGAGGCGACCTCATGAATAAATATACCCCATTCTTAGCTGTTTTCAAACAAGTGTTAACATCGGATGAAGTCGAAATGGTGACCGGACAAACCAAGGACTACGTGGATAGAGGAACCAAAATGACCGTCGGGTTGCTACTCGATTACTTTGTCCAAGCCTGCTACCACAAATGGGACGGCTTCCGGCAAAGTGCCCGCTTAGGCCCAAACTTTGACTTGCCTGAGATTCATTACTCCACCCTTTCCGGCAAGGCCGGTGAAGTCCCTTACGAAATCTTCAAACGTATCTTTCAAATGCTCGTCACGAAATGTAACCGTCAAACCCGGCGGCATCTGAATCTGCCTAAAGATCTTCTGCTGATTGACTCGACTACGGTCACGGCGGCGAACTCCCGAATGCCTTGGGCCTCGTACAAAAAATTCAGAGGGGGCATTAAGCTGCATGTTGCTCTTTCGCAGGGTCAGCGTTCACCCGTGAACGTGGAGGAATCGATCGCGAAGCGCAATGACGCTCCGTTTGGAGAAGTCTTGGCAGATACGGACTACATTTTGGTACAGGATCGGGCGTACGGAAAAATCAGCAGATTGGATCAATATGTGCTTCAGGGCCAGTCGTTTGTGATTCGACTCAAAGACAATCTCCATTTGGTGAAGCCGAGAAACCTCCAGCGACCCGCAGAGGGAGAAACGAACATTGTTCGTGATATTACTTGTTATATCGGTCAAGGGAAGTGCCAATCCGCTAAGCGCCACCGGGTCGTAGAATTTGAGAATGACCGGGGGAAGTCGTACGGGTCGTGACCGATTTGAGAAAAGAGTCTGCTTATGTGATCGCTGAAATCTATAAGGCACGCTGGGAAATTGAAGTCTTTTTCCGCTGGATTAAACAGCATCTGAACGTGCCATGTCTATTTGGAACCACTGAAAATGCAGTATACAGCCAATTGTTTGTGGCCCTTGCGGTCTATGTACTTCTGAGACGTGTTTATGATGAAATCCACCCCAACGTGCCTGCCTTTGCTCAACTGACCCTTTGGGAATTTATGCAGCATTGGCGTATATTTAGTCTTCCGCTGGAGTGGCAGGTTCAACTTAGTCTGCTCAGGAACAAGGTTGTTTTGGGAATTATATCCATACCATAATATGGGGAATCAACAGGCTTGCATTTCATACAACAATCTGTGATTAGACCCGATATCACGGGAAGAATGTTGTATTTCGTGCAGGATTTCACCTCTGCGGGGATTACTTATAGTGTCTTATCTCCTGCACAAAACCAATAGCCCCTGGGAATTATCCCAGGGGCTATTCAATCAGACTCAACTCAATCCAATTCAACTCAGCTTTTCGCCCAGCTGCACTATTCACTCAGCTACACTAATCCCCCAGCTCCACTATTCTCCCAACTCAACTATTCGCCCAGCTCCACTATTCACCTTGCTACACTAACCGCCCAGCTCCACTATTCGCTAAGCTTCAGCAACCTCGCAATATTCTCGCAGGTCCGCTCAACATTGGCCGGGCCTTCGGCCAGCAGCTGCTCCAGGCTGGAAGCGCCCGGGACTATGCCGAAGATGGCGTCGATACCTTCTGCATACAGCGTTTCAATTCCTTCGCCGATGTAGCCGGCCAAGGCAATCACCTTCTTGCCGTTTGCCTTGGCGGTACGGGCTACGCCATACGGTGTTTTGCCGAATTTCGTCTGGAAATCGATCCCGCCTTCACCGGTAAATACGAAGTCCGCATCCGCCAGCTTCCGGCCTAGACCCGTGTATTCAATTACGATCTCGATCCCCTTCTGGAGTGTGGCCTGCGTGAAGATCATAAGGCCTGCCCCCAGACCGCCGGCCGCACCGGCACCGGGAAGATCCCGCACATCCTTACCAAGCTGCTGCTTCACCACCGCCGCATAATGAGCGAGATTGGCATCCAGCTGCTGCACCATTTCAGGTGTAGCGCCTTTTTGCGGGCCGAATACAGCGGATGCCCCGTGATCGCCGCAGAGCGGATTCGTCACATCACAGGCCACAATCAGCTGAACCTGCTGCAGTCTTGCATCAAGCGAGCTGATGTCGACGCTGTTCAGCCGGCCCAGACTACCGCCGCCGCGCGGCAGCAACTCCCCCGCCTCATCGATGAATCTCACACCCAGCGCCTCGGCCATGCCTGCGCCGCCGTCATTGGTCGCACTCCCGCCGATGCCGATAATAATCTTCCGGATTCCCCGTTCCAGACACTCCAGAATTAGCTCACCTGTACCGTAAGTCGTTGTGATCAGCGGATTCCGGTCCGCCTTGTCCACCAGCTGAATGCCGCTGGCAGAAGCCATCTCGATCGCCGCAGTCTCTCCGTCGCCGAGGATTCCGTATTTCGCTGTAACCGGCTGTCCCAGGGGCCCCACGACTTTTTTATAATGAATCTCCCCGCCGGAAGCATCGACCAGGGACTGTAAAGTCCCCTCTCCGCCGTCTGCCATAGGAACATGGATGTAAGCCGCTTCCGGATAAATCTTCCGCAGTCCGCTCTCCATCGCAAGACAGACTTCTTTCGCAGTCATACTCTCCTTAAAAGAATCCGGTGCCAGTACAAAGGTTTTCTCTCTCATTTCCACACCCCGTATATGATATTGATATTTAGAATAAAAATCCGTAAACCAGCGTAGCCACAATCGTCATCGTTCCGCCGACAAGCGCTTCGTAAGGGATGAGCCCCATACGCTGCTTAATCGTCATCTTCATACTGTCCGCAGTAACGTGGAAGTAAGTGCCCTGCGGCAGCGAGTCGATGACCGTTGCTCCGGTGTGGACCATAACGGCTGCAGCCAGCGGAGCCGTGCCCATATCCAGAATGGCCTGTCCGAAGGAGCCGGTCGCCACAATAACCCCAGTCGAAGTGGAGGCGGTTGCCGCAGCCATCAGAATACCGGAGATCGGCGCCAGGAACGTGCCGGAGATTCCGGACAGCTCAATGAGATGGACCACCTGATTCGATAAATCCGAAGCAGAGATCAAGCCGGCAATTCCGCCTGCCCCGATCAGGATCAGGACGGTGGCTGTCATTTTACTGAGACCGGAGGAAGTATACTGCAGAACCTTGTTCCCCTGCCCCATCGCCAGCATACCGATAATTCCGGCCAGCGGCAGAATATAAAGCGCATCCACTTTGAGTCTGGCCAGTGCTTCGATCCCGGAGATCGAACCGATTGGATTAATCATCAGCAGGACAATCGCAACCAGAGGAGCGACAATTGCTCGGCTGAGCGGCGGATAAGCAGCTGTATTCGCAGTGTCGGTACCGTTAGCAGCTTCTTCAGTGGTAACCATTATACCTTTTTTCTTCAGCACTGAGGCAAGGATAACGGTTACAATCAATCCACAGACGGCCGGGATCAGACCCGCCAGCATCACATGGCTTAAATCCAGGTCGAAGCCCCGTGCGGCTGCGATGGTATTCGGATTCGGGGAGATAATATTCCCGGCCTTCCCTCCGCCCGACAGTGCCAGCAGCAGCGCTACCTTGGAAATCCCCATCTTGTTACCGACCGATAGAGCAATTGGAGCCACAATTAATACCGCTACCGGAATGAAAACCCCCATGGCCGTGATGACCATCGTCGCCAGCGCCAGCGCCAGAATCGCTTTGCTCCCGCCGAACTTTCTCACGATAGCCTGGGCTATAGCTTCAGCCGCCCCCGATTCCATCATGACACCAGCCAGGACTCCGGCGGCCAGCACCCGCAGAACCGTGCCCATTACACTTTGTGTACCGCTTACAAGAACGCTTACTGTCTGTTCCAGATTGGCTCCGCCAATAAGCGCCCCTACAATGGCTCCCAGGAACAGTGCGTATACCGGATTCAATTTTCTAAGGATCAGAATAATGGCAATTGCCAGTCCTGCCAGTGCTCCGTACCAACCAATGATTAATCCTTCCATTTCGAATATCCCCCTAAGTACTTGTTGAACACGCTCTCATTATAAGGTCTTAGGGGAGCAAAAGAATATTGATGATCGGACGAAATGCATTGTGCAAGTGACCAATAGAAACCCGCTATATTTGTACTCCATTGTTAAAAGAGGACCTCCGGCAAATGCCGGAAATCCCCTTATTAACTCTCGAATATTAGGAAGCCGTCTGTCGTCTTGGCGTATCCGGCTGTGGTGCAGCATGGCTGTGAACGATACTCCGTCTCACGAAGAACCCGGCAATCACACCAATCAGCGTGATAACTGCCGCCAGAATGAACGCATTATGCACGCCTGCCGCCAGACTTAGTGATCCCATATCCGCTGCTGCGGTATCCAAATGAGTACTGATGTAAGTACTTTGGCCGGCAGTCATCACACTTACAATCAGAGCTGTTCCGACTGCACTGGCTAACTGCTGCAGGGTATTCATGATGGCTGTACCATGCGGATGCAGTTCCCGAGGCAGCTGATTCAGCCCGTTCGTCTGCGCAGGCATCAGGGTAAGCGCCAGACCCACTGTCATGCAGCAGTGCATAAGAATGATCATGTAGACTGGAGTATTTACGTCAACGCTGGTGAACATCCACATGGCAGCTGACAGAATGATCATACCCGGAATAACCAGTACCCGGGGGCCGACTTTATCAAAGCTCCGTCCGATAATGGGTGACAGTATGGCATTGACCAGCCCTGCGGGAAGCATGAGCAGTCCGGCATACAGCGCTGACAATCTCAGCGAGCCCTGCATGAAGATCGGCAACAGGTAGGATGTCGCAAAGATCGTCAGGAAGCCGATAACAATAAATAACGTACCTGCTGTGAACATCGGATATTTGAACGCCCGCAGATTCATGATCGGGTGCTTCATCGTGAGCTGGCGCAAGATAAACAGTAAGAGCGCTGCAAGTCCGATAACAAGGCAGGCAATAACCTTCGGACTGCCCCAGCCTCCGTCTCCTTCGCCCACAACACTAAGCCCGTATACGATACCGCCAAAGGCGATGGTGGACAGGACAAGCGACAAAATATCAATCTTCGGTTTGGTGATCGTTGCCACATTCTCAATATTAAGCAGCCCGATAATAAAGTCGATCACCAGGAAAGGAACCAGCACCCAGAACATCCAGTGCCAATCCAGCTTGTCGATGATCAGCCCGGACACGGTAGGTCCAAGCGCCGGAGCTACCATCATCACAAGACCTACCATACCCATAGCCGCCCCGCGTTTGGCGGGTGGAATAATAGTCAGGATCGTATTGAAGATGACCGGCATCAAGATTGCGGTACCCGCCGCCTGAACCAAACGCCCGATAAGCAGCATCCCAAAGCCCGGGGCAAGTCCTGCGGCCAAGGTTCCGAGCATAAATAAGCTGATGGCAGTCACGAATAATTTTCTAGTTGTGAACCACTGCAGCAGTAAGGCTGAAACCGGCATAATGATGCTGATGACCAGAATGTAACCTGTGGTGATCCATTGTGCGGTTGAAGCGGAAAGATTCCACTCCGCCATAAGCACCGGCAGGGCCACGTTCATCATGGTCTCACTTAACAACCCGATGAATCCCCCCAATAATAGCGCTACGAGCACAGGGATTACCTTGTATTTCACCTTGATTTGTGATGCCTCATTCATGTACTAACGTTCTCCTCTCGAATTGCCTATCCATATTATCTATATGTCCGCTTATTATATGTTCACTTATTAAATGGAGTCAAGGTTTTTCTTTAACCTTTCTTTGGGCAAATTCATTCCAGGTCTATGTCGACAGCATCTTTAATCGGGCAATGAAATCATGCATATCCGGCCCCAGCTTGGAGAAAAACATCTGGTCCGCGCTCATAACTATCCGGCTGGCACGTTCCATAACAGCTACACCAGATTCGGTCAGTGAGATCAGCTTGGCTCTGGTATCCTGCGGATGCGGCACACGGCTGATATACCCTTTTTTCTCCAGTGTTCTCAGCACTTCTGAAGCCATCATCGGATCGATATCAGAATTGTGGGCAATCTGAATCTGCGTCACACCGGACGCGCTTTCCCGCTCATTCAGTGCATGGCAGGACCGCAGCAGCGCAAACTGGACATGTGTCAGATCCACCTCCCGCAGCTCAGCTTTCATTAACTTTTGCCAATTGTTCGTGACTCTCCACATGATATAACCTATATCTTCCGTATATTGATCCATTCCGCGTCTCCCGTCGTTGTTGCTGCGTTATATTTGTTCATTATAAGCAGGAGAAGAAGCGCCGTCAAAAAATATAGATGCTCCCCATTCCGATTACTTTGCTGCTAAATAACAACATCCTGATATCCAGCACGGATGTCTTTGGCCACGCTGGGGCATCGGGTATACCCCGGCCTCCATCTTTAGTTCGGTAACTCCTGAAAAAAATATGGAAGTCGTAGTAAAGTGATCATCTTTTCTGATAGATACTTTTGCTGATATTGATCTAACTTTGAATTTATGATTACAGTAGCATCTTCTTTTCTGAATATTTGATCTGTACCATTTTCTACAAACACCATGTCAGGATTAAAAGCCATCAACATATTACCAAAAATTTTAAACAACACTACTAATCCTTCAGAAAATAATTTCCCGAATAATTGAATCCCAATCTCCACATTAATTTCCAATCCATATTCTTCTCTTAAAAAATCAATACTATTAATATCTTCTAATTCAATATCAAGTGTGAAGTATTTACAGCTAAGACGAGAAGAATTTTCGTAGTTTGTTACTTTACCTTCAACTGCATCGCAAACTATCTCATAGATTGTTGTTTTAAGTGTTTCTTTATCCAAATTTGAGACCAAGTATAATGTACAATCCATCACTTCTAACCTCCAAATACCCTTGTAATCTTTCCATTCTTCACTAAAATTAATTCTTCTAGTCTTTTTAAATCTCCATCCGGATTTGCTTTTCTTAAGATTGTTTCGATAATTTCGGTAACTTTTTCATTTGGAAAGTTGTCTAAGTTCAAAACAATTCTTCCAGATTGTTTCTTTGTCTTTCCTGCTATTTCTTTAATTATACTTTGTATCTTTCCATCTGGTTTTGGAGCATAACAATCAAATACATTTCCTTCGATTAGAAAGTCCGGATTCGACCCCTCAACAATGCCATGACCATTTCCACCATCAATTTCATCTAACATTTCAATGTCATAGGCATTAACAGCCAATACATCGGCTGTTTCATTTTGTTTTTTGATTCCATGGGAGTCGCCTTCACCATACTTCCCTTTAGGTTTGCTACCCTTGGATAAAAGAAGGTTCTGTAAATTTAAGCTTTGAAGCCTCACCCAAGCTCTCAATCCTATTACTACCGCATCCGCTACAGTTGCAATTAATTTAAAAAACATAAAAAGCGAACATAACAAAAACAAGCCAATCATGGTGTTACCTGACCATAATCGACCTGTTTAATTGTGTATTACAAGGGTTAAGTATGTTCCTAGTTAAATAAAGAATTCATTCTGCATTGGGTAGCCTCTGCATAATCAATTCATCTATTATTATCTAATTATTCTTCTGTCTCATCATACAGCTTCTCTAAAAATTCTTTGAAATCCTTAGCAATGAAATACATATTACTCATATCTTCGGGGTCTTCATCATGAATCCAAAAGTAAATATTGCCAGAATACTTTTCAGTAAGACCTATACAAATTTGATTTCCACCCGAATCATCTGCGATTGGAAAAAAACCTATATCTATTATATCGTCAAAGATATCAATTTTCTTTTCTAAATTGTCATACATCTCACCAATACCATAAAAAATATTTACCATACCAATGCCTTGCTCTTTTGAGATGGTAAAGTAATATAGTTTGGGATAACCCCCATTGTATTTCAATAAAAATTCTCGATACTGTCGGGGAAGTTGAACTCCATTCATTCTTTCAAAGTCTTGAAGTCTTGATTCTGTTAAAACTTCAATATCCCCTTGCATCTCCAACTTAATCTCCTCCTGTTCCATTTACAATGGACTGTCCGCCCATGTGTTTATATTCGTCGTGAATATCTTTTTCAACTAGTACCATTGTATTTCCATCCTCCATATGATGTCAGGTATATCCTTCTGGAGGTTTATTTTTTCATGTACAGATGGGTTAGATGTTTTACTAAGTCCTGCCTCTATATTTGCTGCCTCATAATCTTTTGGATAGTTTTCCGGCTGTGCATACTCAATTTTTACTGGCTTGACATTAGGATGAAAATATTTAGAAAGGCAAACGTAGCCGTATCTGCCACGCCCATGACTACCTCTTTAACCAATTCCTCGGTAAAAACCAACGCCAACGCATCTGCCTGATGGACCCGACCAAAATCGCCCTATATATTTAACACTTTAGCGTGATACAAGGAAACGATTTGTTATTTATTCAAAATACTTACTTACTATTTCAGTTAACTGGTCATTTCCCAGCTCAATGTTCATTAAATAATAAAGGAAATAGTTTTCTACTTCACTATCTTTGAATTGACTCAGGTAACGAAAAGCAAGGATTGCAGTATTATCTTCTCTTAGACCTTCTTCCAATTTTGATTTCATATACCGTATTACTTGATTAACAAATCTGTTATCCCCGGTCTTAATAAGACCATTAAGAATGAAAATTATCTTTTCTTCATCCTCATTTTCAAAAAACTCACGCACTTCATTCTCTTCTAGCTCTTCACTTATTAGCTGTTCCTTGACCGAATTAAATATTGTTATAGCTTTTAACTCTTCATTATAATAGTCCTCCCAAAAACTTAGATAAGCAAATTGTCTGGGTAATAATGCTGAACTATTATTAGGCTTGTTCCATAATATCCAATCAGAATTAACTTTATCCGAAACACTCTCGAATAATGCACTTGGGTAAGGAACAACTTGATTAGCATCATTTTCTATTCTATAAAATTCCTCACCGTTTCTACTAGTTTCAACAGAATATACTATATACTTATTATTCATTGATAGGTTCTCTTTTTTCTCTGAGCTCGCTTTAAGACTTACCCTCATTTATCTTACTCCCTTTATATTAAAGTCTTCATCTAATTCAATTATCCAAAACAGGTCATTTTCATTTGTTCTAAGATTTTTTGGTTTGGAGACCTTTAGTTTTATATCAAACACACTAATTTCTCCTGTCTTCTGATTTTGATAAAAATGTACTTCTCCTTTCCCGTAAGGAGTTTCATATTGTTGCTTCGATGTCATTTTAGCCCAATCTTCTATTTTACTACCGTCCTTTGTTAGTAACATTCGGGCTTTATCATCCCAAAGATCTTCCCCCTTTATGATAACATCGGAGTGAGATACAACATCTTCTTTGATAAGGGCTTGTTTGAACTGTTGATGTTTAAAAACGTCACTAGCTTCACCCGGCCCCTCAATCCTAATCCCGCCACCACCTATTTCATCCATCGCATCAATATATTGCTGCTGCACGGATGTCTTCGGCAAAGCTGGGGTATCGGGTATTTCCCCTGCCTTGAAGGCCAGCCCTTCCGGCGTCTGCAATACCGGACCCAGATCCGGGAGCTTCTGCTTGATCCCATTCAAAGCATCCTTCGCCGCTTGACTGACAACGTCTTCCACCCCGCCAATCACTTTTCCGGCTTTGCCGATTTTGGTAACCTGCAGTCCCGGAACCAGGATGGACGCTACCGAGCCCAGCATCGCTGCCTTCTCTTCCGGCGTTCCTTCGTTAAAATTATGATAAGCCATCTTGGCCGCTTCCACCAGTACTTCCGGATGCTCCATGATATACACTGCTTGATTCTTCATCTCCGTCGTTGTTTTTACCGGGTGGACCACAAGGTTGAAGGCAAACGTAGCCGTATCCGCTACACCCATGACGACCTCTGTGATCAAGCCTTCCCCAAAAGCCCTTACTACCGCGTCCGCTTGTACGACTTTTTTCCGCCATTCCGTCATACCGTACGTGTCTTCCAGCCACATTTCATAGGCTAGCACCTGATTGGTTACTTTGGGATCAGAAATCCGCTCTATATAATAGTTAAAGGTCGTCTCATTTCTTTTGTTGCTAGCGGTAATCGGAGTGCCATCCGGCAGTTCCAGCGGCGGACCGTTTAGCCGTCTTGCAGCTTCGATCTGCTCCTGGACCTGCCTCACAGCCTCAGCAATCCTGATCTCCTCCCGCTTCACTTCCAGCTGGCTTCGCGCATAGTTCCCAGCGGCACTCTTCTCCATCGCCATCCGCAGCAGCAGGAGATATTCTTCGTTATGTATTAGCGGTACACTCTCCGCCGTGATCGACGGATCATAATCACAGGCCTTAACTCCTGCCTGCTTGAAATAGCCGCTCAGATCCTTCCCTGCTTCATATTGGACCTTGGCTACACCCAAGGACGCCAGCTTCCGGCGTGCTTCCTCGGCCTCCGAGTGGACGGCTTCCATCTGCGTCTTGTTCCCGAACGCTTCGTAGACCTTGAAGGCCATCTGCGCCTTCGCGATCCCATCCCGCGCCGCGAAGATATCCTTCAGCTTGCTGAGGGCCGCAATACTCTCTACGGTCAAAAGACCGGAGGTTTGGATGATATTCCGCAGCTCCTGCACTGCCGGATCGTTATTCAGCTCATCCTTTCCCAGCAGGACGGTAACAGAAGTGATCAGATGCGATACACTCTTCTGCACAAAGGCTGGAATGGAAACCCGCCCAGCAGTATTTGACGTCCCAAAGCTTCCGAATGCACCTGCGAGAAGACTAAACTGCTGCGTAAGCTTGTCGGCCTGCCGTTTATTCTCCTCTTGCAGTCCTGTGACCCCCTTCAGGGCTACCCGGATGATATCCTCCAATTTCTCGGCTTCTACGGTTAATTCATTGATCAGGACCTGGGCCTTCACGAGGTGGTCTCCCAGGGGAATCCCGTCCCAGCCGCTGGACTGGCCCTTCAGCTGCAGATATAGCCGGTTGGTGTCCTGGCTTACCTGGCCTATTCTGGTCTGCAGACGCTGAACTTCATTCTCGTTAAATATAAGCTTCGTTGACGCCATGTCCACCCTCCCGCTTATCCCCACATTTTATTTGCTCTTTATTTGCTCTGTCCCTGATAATCATTCCGTACGGAATAGTCTGATTCGAACATTATGATATCCCCTGAGGAAAATGAAAACATCTGCCCCAATTCATCGGTATCCCCCGCCATTTGACCTTCAATGGCCCACATATTAGCAATCGGTGCCTTATATCCGAGAATGCGTGTATTGGCATCGCCATTTTTTATCGTATAAATTTCGAATTTCACGAGGATATATCCCCCTCTTAAAAACTCCGGCTCATGCCCGTCCAAGGCTCCTCCATAGTGATTGGCGAGTGAAACAATACTAGTGCCCTTAGGGAGAATGTAAGGAGCAATCGGCAAATGATATTCTCCATACCAATGCTGTACACTCCGTACCGCCGTAACCGGATTCACAGAGGCCGGGATTACCGTGGGACCTACTAAAGTTCTGGATTTAAAAGGGAGTATCTCCAGGTTGTACCCGTTCCCTATTGTCGTTTTACGCTTCAGGTATAGCCTATAGAACTTGGTCCATGAAGTCTCTGCCCGCTCTGCATCCGACAGAATATAGTTGTATTCATAACTGGCCGCTGTAGACAGCTCGCCGGTTGGAATATTTCGCATGCTGTCTGCCAGACGATAGGTACGCTTATAACTCAGAGTATCCTTGGGTGAACCAACGCCTATCATTTTATTCGCAGTTCCAGAGATATCATAGTACAGATCCACAGGAGCGGGTGAACCCCCAGTCTTTGGAACAAACCAAAACGTAGGTTCAATCCGTATCCCCTCACCCGGCTCCCACAAATTCCCTATAGTCCGGAAATCAAATAAGAAGGAATACCCGTTATGCGGAACCGTCTTTTGCTCGGCCGGATGGGAGCCCTTGCGGATCGGCAGGAACCATTGCTTGTGTCCATATAAGGCTGTTGGGTTTCCGTTCTCATCGTTCCCCCCTGTATAGTACATGGCCGGGCTGTGATCAGTGCTTCCCGTTGCGGTACGGAAGACCTTCTCAAACCTGAAGTCCCCGATATCCCATATGCGAAAATCAAACAGGCGTCCTACCACCCCTACATCAAAGCTATTTGAGGCGCAATAATTATTGAGATCTCCGTTCCTGTTCAGTTCACAGAGACCGGTTGGATCTGCAGGTGTGCCATTAATGGCCCACGATTGCGTATGAACAGTATAATTGCCTTCATTCACCCAAGTCGGCATTGTAAAAGTCATTTCTGGCGTTCCAACAGGGATATTAATCCAGGTGCCTTCGGAATAGTACTCGCTGCCTTCAAACACACCAAACGGAAACTGTATCCTTTTATTCAGGGTATATTTCATGTAATCTCTGCTGCCATAACCCGGAATATTAAGATGTTGCCCGCTCTCCGTAAAATGAACGGTAAACGGCCGGTCCAGGATCAGCACCGTCCTTGTCATGTCCGGGGACATCCGCTGATCATATGGCCGGTTGTCATCCGGAATAACAGAGTAATTGACCACAGGAGTATGAACTGTTATAGAATTAATACCGTTTATTGCAAAACTTTTATCGGAGCCACCGTTCACATTTCCAGGGATCAGGTTGTAATAGATGGACCCGGAGCTTAATGTATTCGCCCGGTTCTGCAGTGTTGACCCTATCCAATAATTCGTGCCATATAGAACATTCCGATCGATCTGAGTTGGCACGGGTAAGGCGGATGGGGCAGGCGCTGACTCCGGTACCTCTGTTTGATCCATTATGGTCATCTCATTAAAAACGACAGAATCATTATTCACTGTATTCTTGCCCACACTCGATTCTGCTTCACTTTGGAAAGCGGCAGTCTGGTTAGGAACTTGAGGCTCCGTTGTAGTTCCGGAAACCGTTTCCGGATCCAATTTAATGGGTTCGCAGGCAAATGGCCTTACGTGATCATCTACGTCCGTACTATATTCAGATGAAAGCGAAGGCTCTGTATATCCGGCAGGATTCAATTGTACGGAACCGCCCGGCAGCGCGTAATTGGATAACGTCGATTTGGAAAGCTTGTAGATCTCCAAATTGTCGATTTGCCAATAAGAATAGGGCCTCGTTACGGTTATATCCTTGGTTACGGTTTCCGGGCGTTCCTTCGGCTGGGCTGGGGTTCCAGCTGCAGGAGGCACACCCGCAGTGGCGGGTATAGTCCAAGTCAAGTTATACGTTTTCTGCACCTGAATTGTATACGTAACGGTTCCGGTCATATTTACAAACTGATATTGATGAAGATAATTGTTGTCAAGTACATTCGCATACAGGCTCTCTGTAGTTGGTATTCCCTGCGTAACATCAAACTGCTCGGCGTCCCTATGATCTGCACGAATAACACCTGACGCTGCAGGGTCAAGTACAGCATTTGATAGGACTGTTCCTCTTGACGGAGGATTAATTACCACGCTGCATTGTGGTGCCGGGTCTGTTGGAGGAGTTCCCTCATCTTCTTCATAAACGGCTATGACGTTGGTTCCCCCGAGATAAGTTGTGAAGTTACGCTCGGCTATAACACCCGTTACAATATGGTTCATATCGCTTAAATGATGTTTAGACTGTAAGTATGATTTAATTAATCTGTATGTTTTACCATCTGCACCAGTAAGTGTTGCCTGAAGAGGAACCGTGATGGTCTGACCAGGTTTCCAGTTGTGTGATGGATCATCCGGATTGACCACAGCAGATTGAGAAATTAACTGCCCTGTACTTTTTTTGAGCATTAAGGTTACAGGAAACTTTGCAGTATACGGCACAGGCACATCGAAATATTGCCTGAAGTCGCCGGGACTTGCCCATGACTCCGCATTTTTTATATGCTGAAGGTCAACAAAATCCCCACTTTCTGAGACAAGTACATTGTTGCTATAGTGCAGAACATGGAAAATGGCAGATAGATAGATGGTTCCACCGTAGGAAATATCTTCTAGACCCGCATCTTCTAGAGCCTTAGATACCATTTCTTCCGGAACTTCAAAAAATGTCTGGACGTCTCCATTCCCAACAGGTACATCAGGACCCACTTGCTGAATCCTTATCTCACCATGAGTTCCTGATTGCGGATCACATTGAGAATTTGTACATGCCGGAGAACGATGGACTGTAAATCCAACCGTTCGATATTTTATTCCTGATGTTGCCTCTTTGCCGGTTGTATTGAATGTTATTGAACCATTACTTTCAACTATCACATCATTAGCTGCAAAAATTTGAGTTGAAAACATGTTTATTAAAAATGAACAGAATATAAGGATAATTAAGATTTTCGAGCAAAATCTCTTGGATATAGTCATATATTTATCGCCTTAGTTCTTTTTGTGAATAATGGTACTTAAATTAAATAAGGTTGCATTACTAGATACTCTTTTAATGCCATCTTGTATATTTGTACCAAGAACAATATCAGCATAACCATGGTACCATTGTCCCTTTTGAAACTTCCCCAGAGCCTTGAGGTTATCAAACCCTTGGTGACTATTAAAACGAATATCATCAAAAATTTCATTGTATTCAGTATATTCCTTAATTCTAAAAGAAAATTCTGCCCGGATGAAATAACTGCCAATTCTTGAGTGAAATATCATTGAAGGCTCAACGACAAGTGAACCCTCCGTTACAATTTTATTCTTTTTAGCCCATACCACATAATCCATGACCTCTTCAAGTCCAACACTATTCCACTGATTCTTGTGACTATATAAGTCCGTAGCCCATTTCCCGTTGATTGTCCGGTAATCTACATTTAGAAGGAGCTTGTAATACGCCTCAGCATTATCCTTCCACTTTTCCATTTCCTTCTTATTCTGAATAAGAGTATCTGTTTTATATAATTCTGCTGGTGTGCTGATCTTAAATGCCGGCTCTGTTATCCCCTTGAAGGGAAGCTCCAACTCGTACATTTCATTCGGGTACTCTTCCAGTATGTATGGGAAATCCTTTGCATTTTTGGGAAGATTCGTTGTCCGGACCGCTCTTCCCCACGGATCTTTGGGAGCATTCATCGCTTCTTGCGCATTGGCCACAGCCAGAGTATCCACGGGCAGCGTCTCTCCTTGTAAGATATGGGAGATTCGCTCAATCACGGTCACCGTTTGGGCTCTTGTCGTTGTTCCTGTTACGTTCAGTGCTCCGTTTCCTGTTCCCGATAACACCCCGTTCGAGGTCGCCATATACATATATTCCGTATTATCCTTTGCCGTTTTCCCGATGACACGCACTGCAATTCTGGCTAACTCCTGTCTGCTTAGAGGCGCATTCCAATCATCTGAGCTGAAATCCCCGGTTACATAGTAGCCTGATTCAGTCGCTGTATTAACATAGGGAATATACCAAGGGGAGGTTGTACTCGTATCTGAGGCTTGTCCCAGGGAACGAACCAGCATAGCTATAAATTCGGAGCGGCTCACCGTTTTCTCCGGCTGAAATGTTCCTTCCGGATAGCCTGACACATAGCCCTTCTGCACCGCAGCCAGAATACTAGCCTCTGCCCAATGTCCTGTCGTATCCGTAAATGATGCAGCTGCAGGTGCCTCTGCTTGTACGGCGTTGCCTACACCCGCAAATATACTAACTGCCAGAACTGCAGTGGATAAATAAAATAAAGGTCTTTTTTTCATAATATCCGCTCCTCATTTCTATCTTATTGATAATTCACACTTCGCCCGCAAAGCAATATTTCATATGTAATTTATTACTTGATATATAAGTTGCCTTTTTATTATCGGCTTTATTTTCCATATCATTTAGAGTTATCCAAAGATGTAGGATTCCTCTTCTGTTCCCACACAAAAAACAGGTCAACCATGGTATTATCTGACCATAGTGGACCTGTTCATTGTAACGGAATAGCATTTTCAGGATTTGAAGTTAAACCATTTGATGTGTCTTTATACGGGTATTGTATGGACCAGTTGAGCCATTGGTTGAATGACGGGTTCATTCAGCATTGGCTAGTCCTCACAAATAATATCGTCAGCTTTGTATCTTTTCCAGAAAATCTTCAAATATTTTTTTTGTCGCTTCACCTGAATTGGGAATTAACTCATCAACCCTCTGTAGAATTGCAGGATTTTTTAAAATCATTTTTTTACCTTCAGTACTTGTAAAGCTTCTTAATGCATCAATACATATTTCGAATAACTCTTCATCATTACTAATCAGCAATTTCAACAACACATTCAATTCATCCATACTAGATTCATTATGCAAACAATATGCTAATTTTCTTTGCCACTCGATTGGCTTATTTAACGATTCACTTGACAATTCCTCCCAATCCCGTTGGGAGAATTTCACCAGCATCTCCTGCGCAATTGAAAACCCTTCATCATACCAATAATCATCTGAGAAATATCCTGAAAGATAGTCGTCAAATTCTCTAAACATTAAAAATCTCCTTTGGATCAGATTACAAGTTAAGGTGCTTTAAAACCACTTAGAAGTTGTGTAGCTCCCCCACCTGTTGGATAGCCCGATACAACATTGTCACCAATTTTAATTACTTCAACTTGAACACCATTAACAGTTCCTCTATGAAGTGTTGCACCATCCGAGGCACGAACTCCAATAGGTGCTGTATTACCAGTATCTTTTATACTATTAATAATTTGCGAATCACTCCATGATTCTGGGAATAAAGTGCTTGTTTTAATGTTAGATAAATTACCATCAGGAAATTGAGTAGTAAACTTAACTTTTCTTGTTCCATCTACATTAACTGTTATTTCTTGAACTGCATAATTAGGATTTGCATTGTTGATTTTAGGAGAATGACCACCTATCAATTCATTCTTCGTAGGAAGTTTTCTTTGTCCATCTAATATTTTCTTCTCCATTTCTGAACTAATTATAGAAGAACGAACTTCACCCGTTCCCTCAGATACCGGAACATTTAGCTTCTTCACCCTAGACGCAGATATTTCACCCGCACCGGGGTTCAGCGGAAGGCTTCTCTTTATCTTTACATTGCCGCGCATTCCTTCAATCCCTTGAAAACTGGCGACTACACTGCTAATGATTATACCATAGGCCTGCAGCTTCGATAATTTCGCACCGGTCCAGTAGTTGGTCCCGTCTTTTGCTGCCAGAATCTGCTCCTGCATGATATCAACGGGCACATTGTCCAGATTAGATTTGATTTCTCCATTCCTGACGGCTTCCTGATACGCTATGGATGCTTGCGCCGCCTCCTGGTCTGTTATGCCATTTTTACTGAGTACCCATGTGTTTCCTATAAGTGTTTTGCTGTACTCCTCAAAGTTATATTTCTTCGCTTCCGTATTGCTATCCAGCGCCAACTTACGTTCAGCCGCCTCAATCTGCAGCCGCTTCACTTCCAACTGGCTTCGCACATAGGCTCCAGCGGCACTCTTCTCCATCGCCATCCGCAGCAGCAGGAGATATTCTTCGTTATGTATGAGCGGTACACTCTCCGCCGTGATCGACGGATCATAATCACAGGCCTTGACAGCCGGCTGCTTGAAATAGCCGCTTAGATCCTTCCCTGCTTCATATTGGACCTTGCCTACTCCCAGCGAAGCCAGCTTCCGGCGTGCTTCTTCGGCCTGCACGTGGACGGCCTCCATCTGCGTCTTGTTCCCGAACGCTTCATAGACCTTGAAGGCCATCTGCGCCTTCGCGATCCCATCCCGCGCCGCGAAGATATCCTTCAGCTTGCTTAGGGCCGCAATACTCTCTACGGTCAAAAGCCCGGACGTTTGGATGATATTCCGCAGCTTCTGCACTGCCGGATCGTTATTCAGCTCATCCTTTCCCAGCAGGACGGTAACAGAAATGATCAGATACGCTACACTCTTCTGCACAATGGCAGGAATGGAAATCCGCCCGGCAGGACCTTGTGTCCCAAAGCTTCCGAATGCACCCGCGAGAAGACTAAACTGCTGCGTAAGCTTGTCGGCTTGCCGTTTATTCTCCTCTTGCAGTCCTGTGACCCCCTTCAGGGCTACCCGGATAATATCCTCCAATTTCTCTGCTTCTACGGTTAATTCATTGATCATGACCTGGGCCTTCACCAGGCGGTCTCCTAGGGGAATCCCGTCCCAGCCGCTGGACTGGCCCTTCAGCTGCAAATACAGCCGGTTAGTGTCCTGGCTTAAATGACCTATTCTGGTCTGCAGGCGCTGGACTTCATCTCCGTTAAAGATAAGCTTCCTGGAAGACAATATCATCCCTGCTTCCTTATCAATATATATCCATTATTGTTATGCAGATTCCTTATTTATCGGATTAATCTTCCATAAATTTAAGGGATAACCATTGAGATGAAAGAGTAAGAGATGGTAAACACTTCGGCTATTGATCTATTGACACAGACAGTACTTTTTGCTGATTACGGTATTCTACCGGACTTACACCTTCACTTTCTTTAAATACCCGGTTGAAGTTCTTCGTGTTCTCAAACCCCGAATTCTTGGCGATCTCGTAAATCATATCATCTGTGGTTTGGAGCAGCTGCTTGGCCTTACCGATCCGGTACTTCTTCAAGTAGGTTACAAAGTTCTCTCCCGTGTAATCCCGGAAGGCCTGGCTGAAATAAGAATAGTTATAGGACACTAGATTAGAAATAATGGTCATATTAATATTCTGCGCATAGTTCTCATGAATGTACTGGATCGCCTTCTTCATTTCTTTATTATCGATCTGCACGGATTTCAAGGTTTGGAGGTTGCCATCCAGCAGCAGGAATAAGCTCTCTACTTCACGGTAATAGTCTTGGAAACAGCTGAACTGATATAAATCGCTAACCTTGCTGTACTGTTGGAGTATTTCTGATGATTCTTCTTTACCATAAGATTGCTTGGTTTGATCAAATACAATTTCGTTCAAGGCTCTGCTGATTTCCTCAAGATACCCGATATTCTTCGGGCTAATATCCGCAGCGTCTAATATCTCATGCAGCAGGCCCAGCATCTCCTTCTCCCGCCCTGAACCCAGCATATTCGCAACCCTTTTGATTGTATCTGCCGGCACCTGATAGCCGTTATCCTTAAGGCAAACCTCTTCGAATGTTACGATACCGGGTGCGGGCAGCATGAAAGTATGCTTCAAAGAAACAACCGCCTCCTCATAAGCAGAGTACAGCTTCTCCATCCCATAATTCAGCCCGCTTACGGCGATGTTCAGGTGAGAATCTGCCTGCATCAGCAGTCCGGTTACTATCCGGGCAGCATGCATCCCTTCCGTCAGGATAACAGCCTGCGTATTCCGGCCAAAAAAACGTACAAAGCGAAAATGAAATGCAGGCTGAAGCTGTTCTATTAACGCATGGATCTGCGCCTTAAAGGTAACCGTCCCTAGTGCCTGCAAATCTCCGGCATATTTAATCATCACTGCATGAAAACCGTGATCCATCCAGTTCAGCTCCAGCTGGGTCAGCCGCTCTCTAACCTCTTCCGCCTCCGCTGATGGATAGCCCGCGTAGTAATTCAGCTGGCTCTCCATGTACTCCTCCCGCTGCTCAGAGGACGCGGACAGTGCATCTATCACTTCTTCTCTTCGTCCAAGCTCCTCTTCAGCGCGCTTAATTGCAGCAGCCAATTCCTCGCGGATCACCGGTTTGAGCAGATATTCCTTCACTTCATAGCGGATAGCCGCTTTGGCATAAGAGAAATCATCATAGCCGCTGACTATTACAATTACAGGCTTCAGATGGAAGTCTTGAATCGATTTTATTAATCCGATCCCATCCATCTCCGGCATACGAATATCTGTAATCAGAAGGTCTATATGCACAGCTTTCAGTATATCCAGCGCCTCAAAAGCATCGCAAGCCAAGTGAATGTCATATACATCTGTATATTCCCGCTCAATCATGGCCTGAAGCCCGCGGCGGATATTCTTTTCATCATCTACAATCAGGAGCTTTCTCATATAATCTGCGTTCCTCCTCTACCTGATGTTAATAAAGGCAATTTAACGGTCACTTGGGTATAGCTTCCCCGCTTGCTCTCTATCCGGAGTCCATGTTCATTACCGTACACCATCTGAATCCGCTGATTCACATTTCGCAGCCCGATGCCGCTGCCTTTATTCAGTTCCGTTGTTTCCGCCGTCTCCCGGGGCAATGCATTGAATTCCTCTTCACTCATAATCAGCTTACGATTCAGCTCCTGCAGCTTATCCCCGGCAATTCCGATACCGTTGTCAGTGACCTCAATATAGAAGAAATCCCCGTCTTCAAAAGCATGGATAGCCACAATCAGGCCGTCACTTCTCATCAGAGCGGAATAAACCCCGTGCTTCAAGGCATTCTCCACAATAGGCTGCAGCGACATCTTCAATATCTCGTGATCCCAAAATCTGTCCTCCACCTCAATCTCCAGTTTCAGCTTCTCATCATAACGGATGCTCATAATTGCTATGTAATGCTGAATATGCCCCATTTCATCTCTCAGCTGCACCCGGTCACCTGTCCATCGGAGATTGTAACGCATCATGCTGCCCAGGGAAGTGAGCGCATCCGATACCGTATATTGTCCCTCAACCTCTGCAAGCATCTTCAAATTTTCCAGGGTGTTGTATAAAAAATGGGCATCAATCTGATTGTGCAACGCCTGGAGCTCGGCTTCTTTCGTGGCTGCGCTGCGCTTCACCGCATCGGCGATCATTCCATTGATCGTATTCAGCATCTGCCGGAAATGGTGGGCCAGCTCTCCGATCTCATCGCCGCCTGTGACATCAATGTCTACGCCAAAGTCACCGCCGCGCACTTGTTTCATGGAGTCCCGCAGAATATTCAGTTTTTTCAATATGATGGACTGCATGAAGAAGGTTGTAATGGCCAGAAGCATCAGCAGGATTAGAATGACCACAATAACGGTGTTTCGGGTTCGATCTATCTTGGAATATGTAGTGTGTAAGGAAATCACATTGATAAGCTCTGCATTTATTTTATCGATATGTTCAACAAGGTATATGAAATCCTCCCCTTTGTGGGAGAGCAGCAATGATGACTTGCCTGCTTGCTTGTACTTAGCGACGGCCTGCTGAATATCAGCTTCATCCAATCCCGGTAGCGGGTCTGTGCTGTTGGCATGCAGATTGCCCTGCTGATCAAGTATGTAGAACCGGGAATCACGGTCACTGCTGTTGTTATAAGCCTTTTTGAAGAAATTCCCGATGGGCATATCGACTTTGACGATTCCAAGATGCTGGATAAGATTCTGGCTGTTCATTTGATTAACTCCCGCCATCAAGGAGACTATAGAGCTTGAGCTTGGGTTCACAGCATCGTTGCTGTCCTGTAATAGTG
The DNA here is from genome assembly GCF_038000205.1 of Paenibacillus sp. FSL R10-2771. Taxonomy (NCBI): domain Bacteria; kingdom Bacillati; phylum Bacillota; class Bacilli; order Caryophanales; family Paenibacillaceae; genus Paenibacillus; species Paenibacillus sp. FSL R10-2771. Next base: position 1,797,607 of record NZ_JBBOBM010000001.1, on the reverse strand, counting down.
CATCTTCAGATTGAATCTCCCATAGATCGTTTCTGGTTTGATTCATCATTTTAGTATAAAATGGCTTGTCCTTAATCCTTTCTTCATGATAAATGATTGGCCAGAGCTCACTAATCCATGGATTGTTCACGAAAAAGTGAATATTTGCGATATCCGAATTATTGAACAACACGGTTTGTAAATAGGTGAAGGAGTATTCCTGAAACCGCTTGATATCGTTCAACCCGGGCTCCGATTCAACGGTTACATACTCCCTCAGCTGCCGATCCGAAACCAGTAATCCGATTGACTGCTCCATGACTCCGATTTTGCTCATAATCTCTTGTTTCTCATTATCGGTCTGGTAACGATTCTCCTTGATGATGTCTTGGATCGTATTCTGATAGAACCCGGTAAACAAATAGTTGGAAATCACAATAACCGGAACCAGAATAATCACGATATAAGCCCCAATCAGCTTGATTTGGATGGATAGATCCGCAAACCACCTCTTAAGCTGCTCTGCTGTGCTCCTAACCCTGGCCATCTCCCGCCCCTTTTCTTCAACAGCTTCCGTTCTCTCAATTATATTTCATCATGTTTGAATTCATAAGGCAGCAAATTTCAGTCAGGGTTGCAGAATTTTAGTTATATTCGTTTAATGCTGGCACCAATCACGGCTCTTTCCTTCCCCACCTGTAAAAAACGCAACGTTTCCTGCAGATTTAACGCCTAGCTGTTCATTAGGAGCAATTCCGCTAACATGTGCGGTGCTGTCATCCACTTATAACCTTTAACTGAGTAGCTTGATTGCCCCGAACAAAGCAAGATCTGCGTTATCTGATTGTCGCGCCAGCCGTAATCGTTTTATCATAGTTGTATTTCATTTCTTCGCCCAGATATTCTTCAGACTCTGAAATTTTGTTAAAATATACTAATTAATCATTGCTATATATTGGAATATATGATTCAATATATAAGTAAAATGAATTATTTTCCATTAATATATTTTAAGAAATTAGGAGGAGTTTTCATGAGGTTAAAATCATTTGTTTCTGGCGTTTTAATGGTAACGATTTTATCTTTTGGTCCAAACGCATCTGCTGCTTCAGAACAATCAGTTTATGAAGGGGTTGCCTACAGTAAAGTTGATTTAAGTGAGGTTGGAAGCTTATCTAAGATTGCACTCATCCAAGAGAAAGAAAAGTTATCTGTAAGCTTCGAGCTAAACGGTAAAGAATACGATATTGATGCTGTAAGCTTCGGGAAGGATGAAAATGGAAGGAAATATGCTACAACTGAAACTGCAGATGGTGTTTCTTTTAACCTTCTCGAATCTAATGGTTCTGTTACAGGTGTAATTTCAAATACAAAAATATCACCAATTAATCAAACAGTTGAAGAAAGTTTTGGTTTTGTTATTTCTAAAAGTGTGAGCCAAGCGGAACTGGAACAAACAATACAACAAGCACAAATCGAAAACAGCGAAATTCTAGAATCATCCGTACAGAGTATTCATACATTGCCAGCAAAGAAGTCTTTTAGCGACTCTCGTCTTCTAGCGAGTGATCTTCATGTTTTAGCAAGCGGGACTAGCATTCCTTTCTTACTATCTAGCGGAATGTCGGAAGGATGGGTTTTCTCTACACATACAACGCAACAATACTTTAGAGTGAGTAACCTACGTTATAATATCGCTTACAACTGGCCTTCTGATGGCGTTTCGTTATGGTATGACTATATGAACAGTACTCAAGCATATCATTCACCAGCATGGCCTGCAGCCGGTCAAACGAGCGTTAGTGGACAATGGGATATTGATGCGACCAAAGGTAAATTTGTAGCTCAAACTTCCGTGACAGCCCTTGTAAAAAATGTACCATTGGGCTATACGGTATATGATACAGTTGATGTTGGTAACTAATCACTCTTAGAAAATTCCAAATTAACCCCCTTTGTATTAGGTCAACTAGAAATTACTAGTGGGCCTTTTTTTATATCTGTTTTGAATAATTTCACTGAATGAGGTTCCAATCCACTGCGACGAGCGCCCTATTGGGAGATGACATGAGCGTTTAGGGGAGAACTTATCCTCGGACATAGTGTTTTATGGCAGAAGAAAAGAGTGAAGGAAATCCCGATAAAATAACCGTAATTCCTTGTTTCAAGAAATCACACCATCACGTGTACGGCTATAATTATAAGAGGGGGAATCTTCACTCTTTAATTGAATCCAATTACCTCCATTTTAGTGGAGGTTTAATAGCGTGTTTTTTAAGTATTCCTAATGGATACGATCGGCTTTCGTTAGAGAACTTTCGATAGCAACACAATACCAATTACAAGAAAGATAAACCCTCCCAATCGATAAAAAATCAAAGAGCCAGCACTTGGTTCAACCTCTCCTTCAAACCTCCACCAGTTTGACATATACCATGAACTTCGCGGGCTAATAAGAGCTACAATCCCCAACACTGTGAATACAACTATGAAAATCCACATTATACACCTCCATAATTATATATATATTCCCATATTTCCCTGGTTATTTATATTGTAACGTAAAAGAATTAATTTTGTATGTTTCTGTTTCATGTAACTGATCCTTTTCCATAATTCCCGCCGTTTGTTCCTTCAAGTGAACTGGTAAACCTCCTCCTTAAGGGGTTAACCCCCTGGTGAAGGTCTGTACACTCTCCTTAATGAATGCCTCAAGTGAGATTGTGCCAATATCCAGATTGTTGGCGAAAACCCCGTAATTCATCGAGATGAAGGAATAGGCCTGAATCTCCGGATTGACATCGGTCAGCTTCCCCTTGCCGGCCATCACCGTGAAATAATTCGTCAAAATACTTATAAATTGTCTGGGATGCTTCAATGTTCTTTCACTGAACCCCGGTAAATTATCCGCTTCCTTCACGCTGATCATAATCATCTTCCGGTTGCGGTTCATGATTTCATGGTAGGTCCGGCTGATCAGCAGCAAGTCTGTCTGCAAATCCCAGATCAGTTTCTCATCAAACAGCCTGGTCATTTCTTCAGCATAATGAAAACGGTCAAAGGCAGCTTCGAGCAGGTTCTGTTTACTTCCAAAGTGGCGGAACAATGTTTTCTCACTGAATCCGGCTGCGGCAGCTATTTCCTGGGTAGTTACCCCTTTATACCCCTTGCTTGCAATTAAATCGATTGCTGCGAGCAGCAATTTGTCACTGTTGCTTATACTGCTGTCTTCGCTCACTTAATCCACCTCCGCTTTGTATTTTAGCACTGCGCCCGAATTGAAGGAAGAAGAGCAAGACCATTACAGCAACCAATAACGCGAGCGCCAGGAAAATATTGCTGTATACGAAGGCAGTGCTATTGTGCGGGAACGGGTTCAGATGAATAGCAGTTGTGCCCATATCAAGGATCTTCCCGAAGACAGCGGCAGAGACCGCCCCGGCAATGAAATTAAACATGGACAAGAGGCCCATCCCAATTCCGATCTGCTCCTTCGGCAGCGTCCGTGAAACGGTGTTCGTCAAAGCAATCTGCATCAAAGATTGACCGAGCACACTGAAGATAAGAAAGACCGAGATAAAGACCGGTGACATCCCCACAACAGAAGACAAGCATAAGAAACCAAAGATAAGAATGCTGGCCGCTGTATATAGAAGAAAAGGATTGCCTTTCTCATCCGCCAGCTTGCCCCCTTTGCGTCCCATAAATGCAGTGACAAGAGCCGACGGCAGCATAATGATCCCCGTAACGGCTGGTGAGAGCTGGTTTACCTGGGATAACATTTGAGGTGTAGTGAACGGAGTCCCGAAGCCTATAGCCGCCGTTACAAAGTATATTGCTAAACCGAAGGTAAACGGTCTGTTGCGGAACACAGCAGGTTTGACGAACGGATCAGCAGCATAGCGGATACGCACCATGAACAGGATCAGCATAACAACCCCTGTCATTGCATACCCATTCCCTCCGTTGGTCAACGCAAGCAATAAGGCAGCAATCGTTCCTGCCAACAGAACTCCGCCGATGAAGTCGATTGTGCTATCTTTCCCTTTCTCATCATCCAGATATTTGCGGTACAACGGCAGTGTAAACAGCGACAATAGAGGAATCACAAACAGCACCTGCCAGTTCCAGGCAGTGGACACGAAGCCGGCAATAATCGGGCCTAGTGCTGCGCCAAGAGAAGTCCCGATTACGTTGGTGCCTAACATCCGGCCGCGCTTTTCCGGTGCAAAATAACGGATGGGAATGATCATGGCCAGCGCAGGAATGACCGATGCTCCAACAGCCTGCAGAATTCGGGCGGCGATCATCATCCAATACTCGGTAGCCAGTAGCCCCACTATGGAGCCGGCAGAAAGGAACAATAGACCGAATGTCAGCAGATTCTTCAAGCTGTATTTGTCCGTCAGTTTGCCGAAGGTCACTGTGCCAATGGCGTATACAATCAGATAACCGGTCACGATCCAGCTCACCTGCGATGGCGAAAGCTGAAACTGTCTGCTGATCACCGGAAGAACCACATTGAACATCGTTCCATTCATCACGGAGATGATCAGTGTGAAAACAAGAATACGCATTAATGGCATACCATGATTGGTCCGCATACTATCCTTTGATTGAACGTTATCGTCCATTACATTCATTCGCCTCGTTTCTACTTTCATTAATGACTGTCAGTGCTTACTGACATTTAAATAGATAATAGCTTACTTTTTTATAAATTGTCAACGGATAGCGGCTAGTTCAAGAATATCAACTTAAAAAGGCATACGATGGAATCATCGCATGCCTTCGCACAGTAACTGTTATTCTGCCGGTACAGCAGACACCTGTTCACTTGTGACAGGCCTTCTGGATGGCAGTTTAAATAGAAGAGAAACCAGGAATCCCAGGAATATAATTGACCCCAAAATCCCGAAGGAAAGCGGGTAGTTCTCCGTCTTTAATAATTTCAGGGCTAACAAGGGTCCCGTGCTGGCGCCTAAGAACAGAATAAAAGCGTTGAATGAAATTGCCGATCCGCGCGCACTCCCGCCCAGCTGGCTGACGATGGAAATAACCACGGGAGTTACCAGGGCAATCCCCGCCACAAAAACAACACTCATCAGGACAATAACCGGCAGGCCCGGGTTCAAGCCTAAGGCAAGCAGCCCTGCTGAAGCTAAAGCTAATCCGCCCCGCAGAACGGCAGCCATCCCCAGCCGCCCGGCAATTCTTCCCGAGAAGGGTGACAACAGCATTCCGGCGATGCCCGCTGCACGAATCGAAAGGATTGCCTGTGCGGAGAGTCCAAACTTGGCTGAGCTTAAATAACTTCCTAATACGGTATACATCCCGACCAAGGCTAACAACAGCACAAAGGTTATGGCGAAAGCCAGCAGCAGCTGTGTTTGTTTGAGCAGCCCGGCCATCTGCTTGAACTTTAGCAGCACATTTTCTTTCGGGCGGTGCAATTCATCCTTCGGGAGAAAGCGAATGACAATGACTGCCGTAATCCCGTACACCCCTCCGAGAATGAAGAAAATTTCGTGCCAGCCCCAATATTCGTTAACCAGCCCGCTGAACACCTGGCCTACAATGCCTGCCATCAGCAGCCCGGAGCTTATAAATCCGAGAGCTGTGAGTCTTTTATGGGGAGGAAACATTTCCCCGGCATACACGAGTGAAATCGGCGCGAATGCAGCGGCAATAAGCCCCTGAACCCCTCTGAGGACAATGAGCCCGTAGAAGCTATCCACAAATCCGATCGCAACGGTGACTAAAGTTAACCCGATAATACTTGCCGCCAGGAATATTTTACGTCCGTATCTGTCTGAGAACGGTCCATAGAGCAGACAGCCCAGCGCATAACAGAGTGAGAACGAGCTTCCGATCCAGGCGGCCTCACCCGGGCTGATCTGAAAGGCCTGCGTAAATACATCGGCCAAAGGAATTGTGATATACATGCTGGTTAAGATGACCAATCCGCACCAGAATAATATGACCGTCATTAAAGAGTAGCTTGAATTGCCGCTCTGCTTGCTTATCGTCTGATTCATGAAGTAAAGCTCCCCCGGTTTTAATAGTTTGTTTAATTTGCCGTAGCAGCAGCGATTCCATTCATCACATGGATCAGCAGATCGTTGATGTAATCCTCATCCGGGATTTTTTTATAGATCAGAATCTGAAAGTAAATGGGACCATAGAGCAGATCCAGGACGACATCCAGGTTAAGCGCCGACTTCACTTCACCTTTATCGATGGCTGCCTGAAGCGCTTGTTTGGCTGTATTTCGCTTAGTGATCAAGAATAGGTTGTAAAAATCTTTCGCAATCCCATCATTCTCCGTAACGATGGTTAAGGTGGACTTCCCGATCGGGCTGTTCAGAATACGCGCCAAAGCTTCAAGCTGCTGCCTGAAGTTATCCTGAACCGGTTTATCGGCGTCAAAATCAAACTCGGATTCCGCGGTCATAAGAAACGCATCCAGTACAAGACGCGCTTTATTGTTCCACCATCTGTAAATGGTTGATTTGCCTACTCCGGCCTGTGACGCCACTGCCTCAATAGTTAAAGAGGAATAATTGTTTGCAGCGAGCATCTCAATCGTCGCCTCCAGAATCCCCTGTTTGCTGCGGGCTTCCTTGTGCTTCACATTTATGTGTATGTCCGTGTTCAATGGTTCACCCCCTGAATCGCTGTTATTGCCTATGAATAAACGATACGATACGTTTCGTTATATTATCTAATAAAAATTCATATTTGTAAATTTAAAATAATATTCATGAGGAGTAGATTAGCCGGCGGAGTGCAAACGAACGCGTCCTCCCGCAGAGCTATCCGGACTCAGAGGACCTTATTTCGCGGAAAAACCTGTTTCACTGCCTGTTGCGGACTCAGTGGAGCCGTTATATTGCTCTCTCGGGCTTAAAATGAGGGAAGCCGGGTCTGATCAGTGCATCTGAGTCCGCATAGCCTGCAAAAAGGCCTGGTTTGGTGAAATAACGGCCCTTCAGTCCGCAAAGGTGCTGCCGCTGATGGACCGCAGGGAGTGTGAGGGGTACCCATACACAAAGAGATGCCCCGGCCAGCCATGCAACGGCTCGGAGGACACCTCTGATTACTCTGATTACTCTGGTTACTCTATTAAGCTACACCGTTAAATTCTGTTCTACAGCAGCAGGAATAGTATATCCACTTATCTGCCAGCTTCCTCCTCAACCCAGACGGACATTTCACCAGCTCCGCGGTTGGCCCAGGCAAAGTAAGGGATGAATTTCAGCTGCACCTCCCGGCCGGTCCAGGAGGCTCCGCTGCTGTACAATCCCTCCGCTACCCACTCCCCTTCCGGCTGTGCCCTGATCCCCGGGACGCTCAGCGTCTGAATGCCCGCCGGGAATCCCGGTTCTTCGGCAAGAGTATAGGCTTGCCCGGCAGGCAGACGCAGCTGGTACAGCCGCTTTCCGTTATCTGCCTCCTCCAGACAATAGACGAACGGACCGCGCTGCAGGGCGACTTTGAAGAAAATCTGGCGGATATGCGGATGTCCCTTCATCCGGTGCACCGGCATCGCGAAGCACACCTCAATGGCGTCGCCGGACGCCCAGCTGCGGGTGAGATGAATATACCCGTCAGCACTTCCGCCGCTGTATGTACGGGCCTGGCCTTGTATGGATACTATCGCCTCATTGCTCCACTCCGGCATGCGCAGGGCTATGGTGAATTCCCGCTCCTGCTCCGGATCGACCACAAAGCGGACCTTGCCATCCGTAACGTAACTGGAATGCTGTTCGAGCCTTAACGGCAGCCCGTTCACCACCGTTTCCAGCTGTCCGCCGATATAGAGCTCCACGTATAAGGTATCCCCTTGCGCAGAATACATGTAATCTCCCAGCGAAGCCAGCAGACGCGCGACATTGGGCGGGCAGCAGGCGCAGGTGAACCAGCCCTGGCGCTCTGCTTGTATATGCTTATAATTCTTGTTCTTGCCCAGAACCTCCGGGTACACCTCCAGCGGATTGACATAGAAGAACTTGGTCCCATCCAGCGACATGCCGCTGATTACGGTATTGTAGAGGGCTCTCTCCAGCACATCCGCATATTTGCGGTGATGATCCAGGGCCAGCATACGCCGGGCAAAAAAGATCAGCCCTACAGATGCACAGGTCTCGGCATAAGCCAGATCAGGCGGTAAATCATAATCGGCCGTAAAGGATTCCCCTTGTTCCATGGACCCGATGCCGCCCGTAATATACATCCTTCTATTCACGATGTTATCCCACAGCTTCCGGCAGGCGGCAAGCAGTCCCGCGTCCTTCGTCTCCAGGGCGATATCAGCCATCGCTGTACACATATACACCAGGCGGACCGCGTGTCCCTCTGCAGTGGCTTGCTCCCTGACCGGAACATGGGATTGGTTGTAGAGGGGATCATGCACTATGTCGAGTTCCGGGAAATGCAAGGTACGGCCGCGCCGCTCCCATTCCTCTTCGAAATAAGATGGCTGCTGCCCCCGCTGCTCCAGGAAATAACGCCCCAGCTCCAAATACTCCCGCTTCCCTGTCGCATGGAATAATTTCACGAGTGCCAGCTCGATCTCCTGATGCCCGTCATACCCGTGCAGCTTGCCGGGTCCGGTTCCGAATACGGAAGCTATGTAATCGGCATAGCGGCTGACCGCATCCAGCAGCTTTCTTTTCCCCGTAGCCCGGTAGTAAGCTGTTGCCGCTTCAATCAGATGTCCGGCGCAATATAATTCATGGCATTCCGCCAGATTGCTCCATTCCTGCCCCGGTTCCTTCAGCAGAAAGTAGGTGTTCAGATAGCCATCAGCCCGCTGGGCGGCAATCAGGAGTTCAATCACCTCATCGGCAATGTCCTCAAGCGCGGAATCCCGCCGGGTCTCCAGCAGATAAGCAACCGCTTCGAGCCATTTGCCGACATCGCTGTCCTGAAAGACCATTCCGTTGAACCCGCCCTCCTCCCGTCCGGCAGCAATCTTGAAATTGCGGATCGCATGGCTGGGAACAGCCCCCTCAATACGGTCATTCAGCGCTTCCCACTGATAAGGAACCATAACTTCGCGGACCAGACGGATATATTCGGACCAGAACACATCTTGGATCTGAACCTTGCCGGATGCGGCTGTAGTAATTTCATTCATTATATGGAACGCTCCTCTCAGGATTCATCAATTATTGCCGAGCCCTTTCCTTTCATCTTTCCAACTTCAAAGAAAGCGCTTTATTAATAATAATACATGTTGTATCATGAGAAAAAACGAGGATTTCCAACCTTATTTTTCATCATTTCAACCTACTGGAGGCTTATCAAATGCTCTCACCGATACTCCATTTCATTTCCCCGCCGATTCCTTACTTCATAGATTGCGGACACGCCACTTATACGGCTGGTGATTATCACATCGACCGCAACTGCATCGGGGTATTCGATTTGATTGTTGTGCTGAAGGGAACCCTGCCGGTCGTTGAGGACGGGAAGGAGTGGCAGCTGAAGGAAGGCGAGATCCTCATTCTCCGTCCGGACGGGCATCATTACGGCAGCGCTCCCTGCACCGGGGATACGAAGATTATCTGGATTCATTTCCAGACCTTTGGCAGCTGGAAGGAATGTGAGAGCATGGATGAATGTCTGGACAACCAGAGTGCCTTAATTGAGAGCCATAAGCAGAAGGCCTACCTCAATCATGCCGACGTCTGTTCCATTTACATCCCCAAGCATATGAAGATTACAGCCAAGGCAATGGAGGTGCTGGACCTGTTCTTCGAGCAGGAGCATGAACCGCAGTCCCTGCGGAACTGGAAGCGCCAGGCTTCCTTTCAATCCTTCCTCCAGCATCTGGACCGCGACCTCGCCTCCCCCTCTGACGCTACCGCCATCCAGCTTGCCGAACGCATCGAGCTCTATATCCGCCGCAATTATACCCAGGACATCAACAATCCGCTGCTGCAGAAGGAATTGAATTACCACTCCAACTATCTGGCCAAAAGCATGCTGAAAGCTTACGGCATGACGCCTATGGCTTATCTCCAGAACTACCGGGTCGAGCAATCGAAGCGTCTTCTGCTGCAGACCTCCTGGTCTGTGACCCGGATTGCCGAAGAGGTCGGCTTCCATCATGTCTCCCATTTCTCCTCCTGCTTCTCCAAGAAGGAAGGCCTGTCCCCGTCGGACTTCCGCAGCAGGTTTATCCGGAAACGCTGAGCGTGCACAGACGGCCCCATTCCAGGACAGCCGTTCAGTCCGCCTCATAAACACCAAAGAGGGAGTCCCCTATCTCAAGGGTTCTCCCTCTTTGCGATATGCATTTCTCCTGGAAGACTTCCGTAGATCAGCTTACAGGCACTTCAGGTGTTACCGGTGCTTCAGGTGTCACAGGAACCTCCGGTGCACCTGGATCAGGAGCACTGCTATCCGGCAGCGGAGTGACTTCGCCGTCCGGCTGCTGTCCATCCGCTTCGTCAAGCGGCGGCAGGGCAAGCCCGGAATCCGGCTGCAGCGCATCCAGTTCCTCCATGGAAGCGGAAGCCGACAGCGCAGGCATCGTCCCTCCGAAGAGTGCGGTAATCTCCGAAGCACTGAGGGCACGGTTAAAGATGATGAAATCATCGACAGCGCCGTTCAGATTCGGATCACCGTATTGTGATCTGCCGATATAATTCTGCGTGGTATTGCCCAGGCTGGAAGGCTTCAGTGTCATGCCCGTGTTGACGGCAACCTGTACGCCGTCCAGGTAGAGACGGCCTGTCGTGCCGGACAGGCTCACAACGACATGCTTCCATGCTCCGGTGGCCAGCGGTGCAGTTGCTGTAAGCTGCTGCTCGGTGCTGTTGCCGCCGGTGGTGATGGCAAAGCGCATCCCGCCGCCGCCAATCTGGGGTGCCAGGAACATATTAGCGGTTGTTCCCGTGCCGAAATCAAAGATTCGCGCCCAGTCACTATTAGACGTAATCTTAACCCAGGCGGAGATCGTAAAGTCGTTCAGCTGGCTGACCACGCCTGCCGGCAGTGAGGCATAAGCGCTGGTTCCGCTGAGATTCAGCGCGTTGCCTGCGCCTGTGCGGCCGGTAACCCAGGTGGAAGTTCCGGTCAGCACCGCATGGTTCAAGCCGTAAGAGGAATCCGTAACCGTTGTTCCGGAGGACTGGTTCATGTTGTAGTTGACAACGATGGAGGAGACCGGGGCGGCAGTTCCCTGCTGGATCTTCACTTCATAGGAAGACCCCGTGCCGATATTCAGGCTGGCGGTTGCAGTCTGCCCGTTCACTGCCGTGAAGCTGCCGGATGCCACATTGTTCACCGTTACGTTATAAGTTCCGGGGGCAAATCCGTTAAAGGCCACCTTCGTAACATGTGCGGTCCCCGGTGTTGCATTGCTGAGCGTGAAGCTGGCACTGGTCTTCGCCTTAGCGACGGTTGCCAGAGTGTATTTGTCCCGCTCCAGGCTCATGCCCCATTTCTCCGTGATCAGATTCAGGCGCTGGTATACGCCGTCCTTGGGTGTAACGATGTAGTTCCCGCCGCTCTCCGTAACCTCGCAGCCGTAGCCGTACAGCCCGAAGATCGGGTCTACTGCCACATCGGAGCTAAGCAGCTTGATCGCGCCGAACAGGCCGAGATCTGCTTCGCCGGACATGCCGCGCCAGCCATTGAACAGCGGTCCGCCGTCAAGGCCCAGTGCGCCGTTGTTGCCCTTCATCGCCTGATACGTCCACGATACGGCCCCGATATCCGCCGGATCGGAGCTGATCTGTCCGGAGTTAATCGCAGTCAGATTCGCGAGCTTGGCAGCATAGGTTAAGCGCTGCTCTACTTCAGGAGTGGCGGAATTATTGCGCACCCAGTCATCCATTGCCGTTCCGGCAAGCGCTGCGGTGTATTGGAACTGCCACCAGGGCTCCCCGTTGATCGTTACCGGATCGGAGTAGAAATACCAGACCGGCATTTTCCCGCGGACGGCACGGGTTTTGGTGTTAATTTTACTCTTAATCGTATTGTTGTTGTTCATCTTCGCCAGCATATACACGGCTTCTTCTCCGGTATTGTCATAGTTGTATTCGGAGCCGTAAGGGTATGCGGTACTGGCGAAATTGTTGTATTTGGTATTCATTTTGGCAATGATATCGTTGGCCTGGGTAGTATAGCCCTCTGCCTGCAGAGCCTTGATGATCTCCGGAGTAGTCACCTCGCCCATGAGGCCCGTATTCCAGTTGTAGGCTACAGGACCATCATAAAGCGCTTTCATAATGTTATATGCCCGCAGCAGATAAGTATTGCTGGGCTGCGTATAGGTGATCAGGCCGGGGTACAGCCTGGAAATCTTGTACATGCTGAAATACGTATTGTAGATATGCGGGTAAGCGTACCCCCGGTAGGTCGGTGTAGTGTTCGGCGCGGCCATGAGGAAGTCAGGCACCAGGTAATCGGTATGATGGCCGGCCATCAGGTTCGTCCAGATCGTGGTCTCCAGATACTGGTCGAGTGCGGTTATTTCTGAGGTTACAGGCTTCTGGACGTTCTTCTCGGCGAGGAATTGGGCATGTGTATATCCCCAGTCATCCCCCCAGCCCCAGTACCCGGCAAAATTATTGCGTTTGCTATTGGTCTGCATCATCCAGTCATCGAAGGCCTTGTCCCGGATATCCCCAGGCACGTTCCACTGCTGATTGTTCACCATGAAGGTGGCATGGCGCTGGAGCGCCGTATCTACCGGTTCAATGGCGTAGAACTGCAGGGTCGTCTTTTCTCCGCTGCCATAATTGACTGTGATGTTGTTAGGGCCCAGATGATTCATCTGCAGGGAGTACAGCTTGTGATCCCCCGCCGTTGTTCCCAGGGAAGTCACCGTCGTTTCGGACGGATACTGCGCAGTTACGGAAGTGATAGTCTTGGACGTGCGGAGGTCGAATTTGGCCGTCTGGTTAGTTGGCACGACTAAGCTCGGTACTACCGTGGTATCAATCAGCCCTTCCGAGTACAGCCGGTCCTTGGTAGCCTGCTCACTGGCTGATTTGAAGAATTTGAAGGCATAGGTTTTGCTTGCTCCCGGGGCAAGTGTCAGGCTGCTGTTCGGCAGGTAGCCGCGCCCCGTACTCTTAATCACATTAGAGTGGATGTAGTAGACCGAGAGGCCTTCCACCCAGCCGCCCTGATCGCCCGCCCATTTGCTGCCCGCATGATCCTGGATGCGCCAGTTATCCATATACTCGAAGCCTGCGCCGGTGGTGGCATCCGGCACCAGCAGGAGGGAAGGGCCAATGCCGCTTGGGCGCTGTGCAGTCACATAGGAGCTGTTATTGCCGATGAAGGATTGGGTAACTACCCTGGATTCATAAATCTGCTCATTGCCTCCGCCGGTCCAGAATTCGTTGAAGGGCAGCGGCAGGCCGAAATCACCGATCTCCAGAGTCTGTGTGCTGGTGTTGGTCACTTGAATCTGCCACAGCAAGTAATCGCTTAAGAGAGAATAGCTTTCATTCACCCGGAAATTACGGATGCCCTCGGCATTCGCGGAATTCTGGTAGATGATGTTGACCGTATTGCCGGTCTGGCTCTGCGTGCGGCCGTCGGCTGATTTATTGGTTAAGGCTTTGGTCCAGGCGCCATTGTTCAGCCGGTAAGTGAACATCAGCTCTCCGAGCCACTGGTGGTCTGCCGTATTCTGGTTGGGGGCATTGGTGGCATTCATGACATAGTTTGTGGGGAAGTTATCTCCGGTCAGCTTCAGGCTGGTAATGTCGCCGTTGGTACCGGTACTGACCTGAAAATTGCTGTTCGACAGATCATAAGCAAAGGCGGGCTGGGCAAACCACAGTAAACTTAAGGCTGCTGTGGTGAATACGGCGCTTAGCAGCGTCTTTTTCACGAATGGGGATTTCATTCTTCCCGGCATTGCGGTTCCTCCTTGAAAAGCGGAATGTACAGTATGTCTCTTCCTCCACTTTACTGGAATTCCTCTATTAATCTTCGAATTTGCGGACTCTTCCTCCCCTCCCGGCCAGGCCTTGCACCCGTCGATGTATTTCAAAATTATAGTAATTCACCTACAATAATACATGCTATCCGGCGAAAAAAAATCGCGGATTACAACCTCATTTTTAACCATTTCAACCTGCTTCACAGGGATTGACGGCCGTTACCGTAGTTCCCGTTCCCACCCTCCGGCTGAATCTGCAGTAAGGGGAAACGCTGATTTCCTCAAATTCCATAAATGAAGACAATAAAAACCAAATAGATTACATATATTGGTTTACAGTTTGCAGATATACTCTTATGTAAGCGTTAACAATTATAGTCTGACGGAGGGGATTGTATTCGTGTATACCCGTATCATCACCCTGATGAACAATCTGAAGCTCAGGACCAAGCTCTTTCTATCCTTTGGCTGTGTGGTCCTGATTCCGGTGCTGATTGTGGGGGTGTTCCTGACGAGTGAACTGCGGAATATGGCTCTGGACAACGCACTGGAGCAGATTACAGCCAATGTAGACCGGGTGAAAAAAAGAACCGGCGAGATGCTGAATGTCCCGCTCGATATCGCCTACCGGCTGTCCAATGACAGCCGGCTGGAGGAAGCCGCCAACCACCGTTATGAATCGGTCTATGATGTGGTGCAGGCTTACTGGGACTATCCGGACTTCCGGGAATTCGTCCGGCTATACAAAGAAATCTCGAGCATCCGGCTGTACATTGACAACCCGACGGTGCTGGACAACTGGGAGTTCCTCCAGGCAGATGCCGCAGTAACGCAGGAGTCCTGGTATCAGACCGCCCTTGCCCAGAAAGGGCTGGTCTGCTGGAATTATATCCGCGACAACCGTAACGGCAAGTATTATCTCAGCCTGATCCGCAAGATCGATTTCCTGAAGCAGCGGACGACCGGCGTGCTGATTGTGAATGTGAATACGGAGAGGCTCAACTCCATTCTGGATCAGGAGACCTTCGAGACAATTATCGTTGATGAGAACGACAACATTGTTGCCTCGAACCGTGCAGATACGCTGGGCAAGACGCTGGAGGACATCGACTTCAAACCGCTGTCTCCCCTTCCCGGACAAGGGCCGGCCGATGTAAGAATTGACGGCAAGCCCTCCAAAATGCTGATCGATGACTGGCATCCCGGGGGCAGCCTGAACAGCCTGCGGATTATCTCCATCTTCTCGGTAGAGAGCATTGTGGGTGAGCCCAACCGGATTATCTCACTGGCGTCTATGGTCATTATCTCGGCTCTGATTCTGGCAATTATCCTGATCTATTACTTCTCACGGCTGCTCACCGGACGCATGCTGCACTTAAGCAAGCATATCTCCAAGGTCGCGTCCGGGAATCTGGAGGCGAGGCTGGTGATAGACGGCAAGGATGAGATCGGCCAGCTGGCAAGGCAATTCAATCATATGGTAAGGAATATCAACGATCTGATGAGCGAGGTGCAGGAATCGAACCGCCAGAAGAACGCCACCCTGCTGAAGCAGAATGAGATTAAATTCAAGATGATGGCCAGCCAGATCAACCCTCATTTTCTGTTCAACGCCCTGGAATCGATCCGGATGAAAGCCCATTCCCGGGGCCAGACCGACATCTCCCAGGTGGTAAGGCTGCTGGGTAAGATGATGCGCAAGAATCTGGAGGTAGGCAACGGGAGAATAGCGCTGCAAAGTGAGCTGGAGACCGTAAGCTGCTACCTGATCATCCAGAAATTCCGCTATAATGACCGGCTCGCCTATGAGCTGTATGTAGATCCGGCAGCGAATGCCATACAAATACCTCCGCTGATTATTCAGCCGCTGGTAGAGAACTGCGTCATTCACGGATTGGAAAACCGGATGGACGGCGGAATGGTCAGAGTAGACATCAGGGTCGAGAATGCCCTGCTCAAGGTTGAGGTATCGGATAACGGAATAGGGATCTCAGCTGCCCGGATCGCTGAAATCCGGCAAATGCTGGACAACAAGGATGATTATGAAACCAATAATATCGGAATGCGCAATATCCACCTGCGTCTTCAGCTGACCTATGGCCCGGAATGCGGCCTGAACCTGGCCAGTCAGAGCGGATACGGCACGCAGATCAGCTTCGCCATCCCCCTAAGGAGTGATTCTTATGTATAGTGTATTAATTGTTGATGATGAATTGTCTATCCGTGAAGGACTTGTCACGCTGCTGGACTGGGAGAGCCTTGGCTACCGGGTGGTGGATACGGCGGCCAACGCGATTGAAGCGCGGTATAAGGTTGAGCTGTATTCCCCGGATCTGATGATTATCGATATACGCATGCCCGGTAAGGACGGACTGGAGCTGATCCGGGAGCTGCGGGAGGATGACGAGGCGGATATGCATATTATCATCCTTAGCGGCTATGCCGACTTCAGCTATGCCAAGCGTGCGCTGTCTTACGGCATCGATAACTATCTGCTTAAGCCTGTCGATGAAGATGAACTGCAGCAGTATCTGTCCAGCCTGTCTGACGTGCTGAATGCACGGACTATAGACCGCAGGAATCATGCCGCCGTCAAGGTATGGAGCCGGGAGATGCTCGTCCAGTCCCTGCTGATGGAGAGCCGCCTGCACCCAGCAGCGCCAGCACTGATGGACCCGGCAATGGAATCCGGCCTGCTCTGGGATTCCTATCAGGTAGTCCTGATCCGGCTGCTGCTCCAGGATCATGCGGATAACGGACCTTCCACCGCCGTCAAGGCCAGGCTGACGGCAAGCTTCGAGAACAACAGCTGGGGCATTGTCTTCTCGCTGGATTCTTATCTGGGCGTGCTGCTGCAGCCCTCTTATCAGAAGGAGCTGGTCCGCAAATTAATCGTGCAGAATATCCGCGAAGCATCCGCCGCCGAGGGACTGGAATGTATTATTACCGCCGGAGACATGGTGGACAGCCTGGATGAGCTCTCCGTCTCCCATCAATCGGCGCTGGCCCGGATGAAGGATCATTTCTTCTATGATGAGCCGGGGATGATCGGTCCGGACTCGCTGAAGATGAAGACGGGACTTCCGGCTAAGCTCCCGGATGCGGAGAGCAGCCTCGCACCGGTGATGGACCGGCTGTATTTTGCCATGGATACCGGGAACCTCACCCTAATCCCTTCCCTGATCCAGGAAGCCGGGGATATCATGACTGCCGCAGGCTTATCGGAGATGGCTGTGAAATCCTATTACGTCCGGACGGTTACGGCACTTTTCAATAAGCTCTCTCTGGAATTTAAGGAGCTGGGCCAGGCGCAGAGCCGGGTGGACGGGCAAATCCAGCAAATCTACAGGCATACCTCGCTTCCCCAATTGCAGCGCTATATCACGGATCTGCTGGAGCAATATGCAGGCGGAATTATCCGCGATGAGATGGATGTATTAATGAAGCGGATGCTGGACCTCATTCACCGGCATTATGACGAGAATCTGAAGCTGGAAACCCTGGCTGACGTGTTCTCTTACAGCAGTGCGTACCTCGGCAAGCTGTTCAAGTGCAGTACGGGCAGCTCCTTCAACAGCTATCTGGACAATGTACGCATCGGGAGAGCCAAGGAACTGCTGGACCAGGGCTGCAAAATCCATCAGGCCGCAAGCGAAGTCGGGTTCAGCGATGTGGATTATTTCCGTGAGAAGTTCAAAAAAATCACAGGCCTCTCCCCCTCCGTCTACCGCCGGAAGGATTCACTGCAGGAGGATGATTTTTCAGAAAGCGCTTACGAAAAGAACTGATTTCCCCCTGTTTTCCCGCTTAAATCTTCGGGTGTTTCCCCGTTTCCCGGAAGATTATGATAAAGCCATATCGAAGGAGGGACATAAATGAAAGCGATTACCCCCGCAATGAAGCCGGAGCTCAAGAAACCCGCTTCACGCTTCTGGGCCAAATTCCGGCAGCAGAAATATCTCTATATGATGGCGGTTCCTTTTGTCCTGTGGGCCTTTGTCTTCAGCTATCTGCCGTTATGGGGATGGATGATGGCCTTCCAGAAGTACAAGCCGGGCAAATCCTTTTTTGAGCAGAAATGGGTCGGCCTGCAGTATTTCAGGGAGCTCTTCCAGGATGAGCAATTCTTCAATGCCCTGCGCAACACTCTGGCGATGAGCCTCATGGGGCTGCTGGCCGGATTCATCATTCCTATCCTGTTCGCCATTCTCCTGAATGAGGTTAGATTGCAGGTGCTGAAACGGTTCGTCCAGACGGTGTCTTATCTGCCCCACTTTGTGTCCTGGGTGGTAGCCGCCGGGATCATTACCAAGATGCTCTCCACCGACAACGGCGCAGTGAATGACCTGCTGCTGAGTCTCCATATTATTAGTGAACCGGTCCAGTTCATGGCCAAAGGCAATCTGTTCTGGGGAATCGTGACCGCCTCTGATGTCTGGAAGGAAACGGGCTGGAACACAATCATCTATCTCGCCGCAATATCGGGGATCGGCCCTGAGCTGTATGAAGCCGCCAGAGTGGACGGGGCAAGCCGGCTGCAGCAGGTGCGGAACATTACACTGCCGGGCATCCGGGCGACGATCGTCATCCTGCTGATCATTTCCATCGGCCATCTCATCAGCATCGGGTTCGAGAAGCAATTCCTGCTCGGCAACAATCTGGTACGCGACTATTCGCAGACACTGGATTTATATGCGCTGAACTACGGGCTCGGTATGGGACGGTTCTCCTTCGGGACGGCCATTAATATTTTCAACTCGGTGGTCAGTGTGATTCTGCTGTTTACGGCCAATGGTATCTTCAAAAAAATAACCAAGGAAAGCATCATTTAGGAGGCCCTTATGCTGATCAAAAAACTGGCCGCCGCGTCCTGGTCGGACCGCATCTTCGATTTGGTAGTCTATATTGCGATTACGGTGGTGACTGTGGCCACACTGTACCCTTTTCTCAATGTGCTGGCGATTTCATTCAATGACTCCACGGATAGCATCAAGGGCGGGATTACGGTCTACCCCCGGATGTTCACCTTCAAGAACTATGAGACGATCTTCGCCTTCTCCGGTCTCATTACCGGATTCAAGATCTCTGTCCTGCGTACCCTTATCGGAACCCTGCTCGGACTGATTAGCGCCTCGATGCTGGCCTTCACCTTAAGCCGGGCGGACTTTCAGGGCCGCAGGTTCGTCTCCACCTTTCTGGCGCTGACGATGTACGTATCCGGTGGACTGATTCCCTTCTATATTCTGATCAAGAATCTGCATATGATGGGCACCTTCGGCGTGTATGTCCTGCCCGGCTTGGTCAGTGCATTTAATGTGTTCGTCATCCGCTCCTTCATCGACGGCCTGCCTTACGCCCTGCAGGAATCTGCCAAGCTGGACGGGGCCAATGACTTCACCATCTACTGGCGGGTGATTCTGCCGCTGACCAAACCTGCGCTGGCAACCATCGCCCTGTTCCTGGCTGTCGGCCAGTGGAATGCCTGGATTGACACCTACCTGTATAACGGCTCGAATGACGCACTGACGACGCTGCAGTTTGAGCTGATGAAGGTCATTCAGAGCACCACCACCAATGCGGATAACTTCCGTGGCCGGAATATGACCGAAGTGATGGCGCAGATCTCCCCGGAATCGGTCAAAATGGCAATCACGATTGTTGTCACCGTACCTATTCTGATTGTTTATCCGTTCCTGCAGCGCTACTTCGTCAAAGGCATGACGCTGGGCTCGGTCAAAAGCTAGTCCGCTCACCGGTATCATCAGGCTGACGCCTGTGTATACAATATGTTCTCACCAGACAAAGGGAGGGTTTCTATTCATGACAAGAAAGACAGCGAAACCGTATGTGGCGCTAATGGTCTTGACCTTGCTGCTCAGTGTACTGGCCGGCTGCGGCGGGGGCAATAATAACAGCAAGAATACGGCTGGGAATACCGGTACTGAAGCTACCAATAGCACTAATGCGGCGGCCACAGCAGAAGCTACGGCAGCAGCCGAAGATTTAAGTCCATTGACACTTTCCTTCTTCGCGGAAGATCCCAATCCGAACTGGAATAATATGAAGGATGAAGTCAGTACCGTCCTTACGGAGAAAACAGGCGTCACTCTCGATGCCGAATTCGCCGTAGGCGATCCGCAGCAGAAGATCGCGCTGATTGCTGCCGGCGGGGAATATCCCGACATCATCTCGGCCAAAGCGGATATCGGGAAGCTGGTGGATGCCGGCGCTGTCATTGACCTGACCGAACTGATCGACAAATACGCGCCTAATATCAAGCGGGTGCTTGGAGACAATCTGGCCCGGGCCAAATACACGAACGAAGACCAGTCCATCTATGCCATCCCTACCTGGGCTGCTGTGAATGAGAAGAAATTCGTTGCCGGCGGAGGCTTTGAGCTGCAGCACAGGGTGCTGAAGGAAGCCGGATATCCGGAGATCAAGACGGTACAGGATTATGAGAATGTAATCAAGGCCTACCTGGAGAAACACCCGACCGATGAGAACGGCAACAAGAATATCGGCGTATCGCTGAACGCAGATGACTGGCATATGTACATTTCCGTAACCAATCCTGCAGTGGCGACTACCGGCGGTTCCGATGACGGGGAATATTTCATTGATCAGGAGACGCATGAAGCGATCTACCACTTCCGCCGTCCCGAAGAGAAAGAATATTTCCGCTGGCTGAACCATATGAATGACATTGGCCTGCTGGATAAAGAAAGCTTCGTGCAGAAATACGACCAGTACAAAGCGAAAGTGGCCACTGGACGTGTGCTTGGCCTGATTGACCAGGATTGGGACTACAATGACGCGCAGCAGGCTCTGAAGACTGCCGGTAAATTCGATCAAACCTACGGCCATTATCCTGTGACCTTGACCAGTGAATACAAAGAAACCAGCTTCTGGCCTACCGGCTTCATGGGCGGCTACGGAATCTCCATCTCGACCACCAACCCTGATCCGGTCCGGACGATTAAGTTCCTGGATTACCTGGCTTCCGATGAAGGACAGATCCTGAACAACTGGGGCATTGAGGGCAAACATTATGTAGTAGAGAACGGCAAACGCGTTGTCCCTGCCGAAGTGCAGGACCGCATTAACAATGATAACACGGCCTTCACGAAGGAGACCGGCATCGGCTTCTACTGGAATATGATGGTTCACTATGGCGACGGAGCCAAGGATTCTACCGGCAACTATTACACCAAGAACTTCCCTGAGCAGCTGGTGCTCGGTTACAGCGACGTCGAGAAAGAAACGCTGGCAGCTTACAATGCCACTACCTGGAAGGATCTGTTCCCTAAAGAGGAGGAGTTCGCTGAGAAAGCGTACGGGGCAGCCTGGAACATTGCCCTCCCCGGTGAAGATGAAGTCTCCATTCTGGGCAATAAAATGAGAGATATTACGTGGAAACGCATCCCGCAGGCTATTCTGGCCAAACCGGCTGAATTCGATAAAATCTGGGATGACTACATGGCCGACCTCGAGAAAGCCGGCGTTAAGAAAATGGAAGCAGGCTACACCAAATACGTGCAGGACCGCGTGGAGCTGTGGAGTGCCAAATAGGGTGTTCATTATTGCTTGACCTTAAGTTTGTTAGAAAAAGAAAGTGTCGCTGCTGCGGGGATTTTGGACTTCCGGCCGCTGTTGTTCCCAGATTTCTTGATTTAGACCGCTACTTGCGGTGGAAATCCGGTAACAAAGGCGGACGCTGACGCTCCTACAGTTCCAAAATCCCCTCCGCTACTCCTTCTTTTTGCTAAAGAATTAAAGTCCAACCAATAGTTCACAAGCAAAACCAACCGTGCGGGAAGCTGCACGGTTGGTTTTTTACTGGGCATTATACAGCTCGTGGTAGGTCTGTCTAATTAAGTCCGCATATTCGGAAGGCGGATAATCCTTCACCTGATCATAGGCAAGCTCTACCTCATAGCGGGCTTCCTCCATCAGGCCTTGCTTCGCGAATATCTTCGCTTTGTATGCATAGGCAGTGAGCAGGTCGACCCGGTCAAGCGGATGATAGACCTGGTCGTTCAAGACTACTTTGGACAAGTCCGCCAGTGCCTCTTCATCCCTCTCCAGATGGTAGAGCGCGGTCCCCGTCATCATATGGACAAAAGGCATGAACTGGCTGTCTTTCGCCGGATAATTCTCCGCCAACGTCAGCACTTCCCCGTAACTCTGCTTGGCAAGAGCCAGTCTGATTTCGCCCAGGTGTACCAGCTCCAGTGATTCCGCAGCTTCTGTGAACTGTGCGAACAGCTTTGCCTTGCTTAAATATGCCTCTGCCTGCTCAAGATCATTGTGAAGCAGGGCCAGATGGGAGAGTAGACGGTACAGATGATCAGACAATGAGTAGACTCCTTCTTCGTGCGACAGCTTAAGTGCCGACAAGGCAGCTTCCCGGCTGCCGGAGTAATCTGCCAGTGCAGACAACGTAACACTTTCCGCATAATAAAGATCGATTTCAAATAAAAAATCGTTGCCTACCTTATTGCTCACATATTCCTTACGGACACGGCGAATCAGTTCCAGGCCATCCTGGTATCTGCTCTTGGCAAACATTAAAGCATATGCCAAATACTGAATCTTGGCACGCTCTACAAATAAACCGAAACGCTCATAGATTTCAACGGCCCGTTCAATACCTTCTTCTCCGCCCTCTGTTCCGGTATGGTAACAGGAGCCCACATAAAACTCCATCAGCCGTGCGGCATCCACTGCCATCGGAAGCGTGTCCTTCATCAGCGGCTGGATTTCCGCGACAATCTCCTTATACTGCTTCGCCTTGTACTGCTGCTCGATCTTACGGACCAGCGGGCCCAGCTCCGCTTCGTGCTCGCCCTCCAGGAAATAACCCGCATCTGTGCCCAGCCGCCCGGCAAGGAATTGCAGCGTATTCATCGAAGGCAACGCCCGTCCGTTCTCGATTTGGCTAAGCATGCTTTTGGTCATATGTTCTCCGGCCAGGTCAGTCTGCGTAAGGCCCTTGGCTTTACGCATTTGTTTGACTTTGTCACCGATTGTCAGTTTAGTCGTCATCTGCTGTGCCAACTTTCTTTGGTTGCTTTTCTTCCAGTATAGCCTAATATTCAAGCGAGAAAAAGCCGCATCATGGCAAAAGTTAAATATAATTAAACTTTTTGTTGCAATAATCAGATCCAGCCTCTACAATAAGTTTAATATAATTTAACTTTCGGAAAAGGGAGTGCTTGTAATGTCTGAACCAACGCCGGTGTCAGCAGCATCCAACCGCAATATCATTCTTTTCTTCAGCGGAAAATTCGCTTCTGTTCTCGGCTCGAGTATGTACACCTTTGTTGTCGGCCTGTATATTCTGCAGCTCACCGGTTCAGGAAGCAGCTTTGCGGTTACGTTGCTGTGCGGTATGCTGCCCAGTATTATTCTGTCGCCCTTCGCCGGCGTGGTGGCCGATATGGTGAACCGCCGCAAGCTGCTGATCGGCTCAGATACTGCAAGTGTCTTAATTATGCTGCTTTCCTTTGCCGCCGTCTCCATTGAGGGTATGTCCCTCTTACCGATTTATATCTCACTGATCCTTCTGTCAATCTGCGCTACCTTCTACAGTATCTCCGCCTCCTCTTCCATGATGATGCTCGTTGACCGTGATTCCATCCAACGTACCGGGTCCCTGAATCAAATTGCCAGTTCTGTCGGCCACCTGCTGGCTCCCATTCTCGCCGGTATGCTCTACGCCTTCCTCCCGCTTGAAGAATTCATGCTGCTGAACGCGGCAGGGCTTACCATCTCGACCGTGATGGGCTGCATGCTGGAGTTTAAACCTGCTCCGGAAGCCTTATCTGAAGCTAGGCTTACAGATGGGCCTGCCGAAACCGGGAATCCGCCCTTTCGCGAACGCCTGGGCAACGTTGCTGCTGAGGTCCGTACGAATCTGAAAGAAGGCTTCTCCTATGTAATCCGCCGTCCCGTTATCCGCTCCCTCCTAATTATCGTGTTCTGGATTAATTTCTTTGTAGTCGCGCTGAATATTGTGCTGCCCTTTGTGGCCGTACAGACCCTGGGGCTGTCTTCGAAGCAATACGGTATACTTGAAGCCATGCTGGCAGCGGGCATGCTGCTGATGTCCCTGCTCCTCACCGTTCTCCGCCAGAGCAACAATCCGGTAAATACAATTATCGGAGGTCTAGGCGCACTGGGGCTGCTGTTCCTTGCGATGGCGCTTCCGCTGCTGCTTCATTTCACCGCTGCCGTTACCTTCTTTTTCTTCCTGCCGCTATTGATTCTGGTCGGTGTCGTCATTATGATCATCAATATTCCGATTCAAGTGTACTTACAGCAGAGTATAGAAGAAGAGTATCGCGGGCGGGTATTCGGGCTGGTTGAAGGTATCGCCGGTTCCATCGCTCCGCTGGGCATGCTGCTCTATGGAGTGCTGCTTGACTGGATTCCAGGGTCCATTATTCTGCTGGCCTCCGGAGCGGCTATTCTGGCGGTAACTCTGATCGGGCGGAGAGGCTTAATCAGCAGTAATGCTGATGAGCAGCAAGGAATTCATGCAGAGGTGGAGCAGGCCGGGGCGTAACTCCTTGAGGAGACATAGCAGGTATAGTAACTTGTACCATCAATGATGCTACCTTTCCAGAGATAAAGAAACATTTTTAGACAATAAAATACTAAATTTTCATTTTATTATTATAAAAGATTGAAAATTTTCGAAATTAATAGGAAAATAATATAATATATATATTATTTTAGGATGATATACTTGATTTACAGCGCTGTTAGTTTTCTTAAGCTACCACATAATAAAAGGAGAAATAGAATATGAAAAAAATAGCTCCAATAGTGTGTACCCTTCTCATATTTTTTGCAGTATTACCATCCAGCACTTTTGCTTATACCTATTCTGCTAATGCAAACCCGTTTCCGGATATGAACTTTACGTATTATTCGATATTATCGGCTAATTATAGTGGTCCAGCTGCAGCAGCAATGAACGACTGGGCTGGTGCCGTGGGAGCCTCATATACCGCTGTTGCACCCACCTATAATGAAATACAGTTCTCAGATAATGATTACGGTAATACAGGCTGGAATGCTGAGACGTCTCATCATCATGTCAATTTTAGCAGTTACGACTATTTAGATGAGGTAAGAGCAAACAGATATTACATGGGTAGTATGAGTGCAGTGACACGAGAAGGAGTCTTTGGACATGAATTAGGACATGTCTTTGGATTAGGTCATACTACAAACACCTGGACTTTAATGTGCACATTCGAAGATGGAAGAGTAGTTGTAACTCCACAGCTTGACGATATTCAAGGGGTTCAGTCCCTATATTAATGGAGGTTATTATGAGAAAATTCAGAAACAAATATTTTTATTCAATAATTACAGTTGTATTATTATTGGGAGTTGTAATGGTTGTTAACGATAACAAAACGCTTACTAACGCAGAGTCGAGTTACAATAAAACAGATAATGTAACGGATAAAGTAACTTCTACAGCTTCCCCAAAAGAGGTTGTAGAATATCATGGAGACCTGGCCGAAAATTTCAATACAGTGTCTAAACTCACTTATGGTTCAGATGCTATTTATGAAGTTGAGGTGAATGATTCTAAATCTTTTGAATATGAGGGTGTAATATTTACCGTATCAAATGCCAATGTAAATGAACATTATAAAGGCGGTTCCATTGACACAGTGAATATTCTGGAAACTGGTGGTAATTACAACAATACGGAATATGTGTTCGAGGATTCAAGTGTTTTGAAAATTGGAGATAAAGCTATAGTTTATTTGGAGAAATATGAAGGACCCATCCCCGAAGCACAAGGAACATATGTAGTTACAGGTGCCTATCAAGGGAAATTTGAAATTGATGAAGCTAATGGTTCATTGATTCCTGCTGCCGTAGATCAAGAGGAACTAAAAGAAGTCAGAGCACTAACAGATTTGAATTTGGAATAGGATAAATTAGTACAATTTTACGGTAGAACGTCAGAAACATTCTTTGACGTTCTATCGTCTTTTTGTTAAACGGTTTAATGGAGGGCTACAGAATGAAGATGTTAAGAGTATGTATATATATGTTGCTGATGTCGTTAATTATAGTAGCTTGCTCAAATTCAATGCATTATGAAGCGGCTGCAAAGAAAGGTTATGTTGTATATGTTCAAGGTGAGATTATTAACTATACGTATTTCGAACAATTCGTGGAAAATTACAACAATGGTCAGGATGCCACTGTTAAAATCGCAAAATATACAGATGAAGGAGATCCTATCTTCCACACGCTTGAATATAAACGGGATCAGAAAAAAATCAGTTATACCTATGACAACAGCGAGGATGAAAATGGAGATAAATTGCAGGCAAATACTCTGTGCAGCAGTATCACAAATGTCGATGGTGTCTATCACTTAGCCGATTGCGCTGACGATGAAACGGGTAAGTGGTTTAGTGCAAAGCAGCCATCTAAGTAAGCCATGCAAGTGCTGGAGGCATGGACTAAGACAAAGGGACTGACCCGTATTCCTATGGGCAGTCCCTTTGCAGCTATATCATGCTATTTCTGCACCGAGAGCACGAACCTCTCCAGCGAGCTTATATTGGTGATACTCTGATTACATCCATGATTATCTATGCAGACGTATTGCCCCACAGAAGCAATGTTATCGGCTGAAGCAAGCTCAGGTTTGGTCTTGACTGTAAGGAAGGCAAGATCCTGCTGTCGGTTGCAGAACAGGCAATAGCCTTTCTTGTGGGTCGGTATTATTCTGCCCTCTACACCGATGAATTGTCCTTCGTACGGATAGACAATGAACAGCTTATTCGTGGCAATGTCTGCCCAGGCCAGATACGTTACATAACGGAAATCAAACGATGCAAGATCAGGTAGCTTCATCTTCTTATTCTTGGGAAACAGCTTCTGAATCTGCTTCAGTGTAATCGGCGGAAATGGCTCCAGATAAGGCTCGAAGCCGCTGATATACTGCTGGAAATCCTCGGCTTTCTCCAGGGTGGAGATAGGCTTCAGCATCTGCTCCTGCTCGGTAGTCAGCGAAGAAAATGCCTCCGTCACATTCACCTCAGCACTGTACCTTACGGTCTCCAGGACACGGCGATCTGCTACAGACCGCAGTGTTTTGAGCACGAAATCCGATTGTTTCTTAATATAATTATATTGATGGTTTCTAATAAATGTTGTAGTCACAGCTCTTCAGCCCCTTATTCATATTGGTCAATCCAATAAGGTGCAGAGCCTGCTAATTAGAAACGATAAAATCAGTTTGGGCGATCAAGATCTTCCTGCCGCACCCCACGCAAAGTATCGCCCCAGATCAGGCTCTGCATGAGGACTTCCTAGCTAATGAGCAATTCGTTGCCATCAGTGTAACCCCCTATCCAATAACATGCAAAAAGTATAGCAGGAAATTGCGGAGCCTACAATTGATAATCTCTTATCTATCATTCCCCTTGATACACCGCACCAGCATATTGTACCCGATACCATTTGGAGTTTTGTGATCTTAAGCATCCGGCTTACATCACTCTTAAGTTCAGCTTATAAAGATGATAAGATAGGTTGGTGTTTATCAGCGCTTCAGCTGCAAGGAAGGAGGATCGTCATGGACATCCACAAATACGAGCACCTTGTGCCGGATGTCTTTCTGTTTGTGGACCGCAGATCCTTTGCCGACTGGGAGATTATCAGCAGCACCATAGATTTCCATGATCTGTCGTTCATTGTGGAAGGCAAAGCGGATTACTTCATTAACGGGGAGAAATTCACTGTAGAAGCCGGGGATATGCTCTATGTCCCTTCCGGCAGTGTCCGGGAGGCCCATACCTTTGCCGAGGCACCCATGCATTCCTTTGCGTTCAACTTCTTCTGGACGGGGGCGGATAATCATGTACACCTGCCGTTTGAGACCGTAACCAAGCACCGGATGACCAAGGAGATCCTCGATGATATCAGGGAGTTCTCGCATAACTGGATGGGCGGCCAGCCTTTTTATAGAATGAAGGCCCGGGCCATCTTCCAGCTGATTGTCTACCGCCTTCTTAATATTACCCATCATCAGGAAACGCCGCTGCTTGATCCGAGAATCCATAAAGTTATGGCTTATATCATGGATCACTATGCGGAGGAGGTTACGATTAAAGCTCTGGCGGAGTGGATCGGACTGAATCCCGTCTACCTGGGTAAGCTGTTCAAACAGAATACCGGCTCCACCTGCAAAGAATTCCTGAACAGGGTCAGGGTCAATAATGCCGAGATGATTCTGTCTGCGGGCGGGTTCAATGTGTCTGAGGTGGCGGAGCACTGCGGATATCATGATGTGGCGTACTTCAGCAATGTGTTCAAAAGCATGAAGGGGTATCCGCCGTCAGCTGCTTTGAAATGACGGCGGATGGAGTCATGTTAGTCTATTTTACAGAATAATGGTATTAAAAGATTCCGCATCCAGCATCAGCTTATAATGCGTCTCATCGTTAGCCAAAAGAATCTTTCTTGCTTCCTTGAACGGATTCGCGATCACCAGCACCCGTCTGCCTTCCGGCGTCCCGAATGCCAGTGCATTGCCTGTCCATCTGCCCTTCAGTCCGATTCTGCGGGAGCCGGGGCTAATGAAATGAGCGAAATGCTTCATGACGTAGAACTCGGGATTATGCACGGCCTTCGGTTCATCCGGATCTACAGTAATCATGGAATTTTGCTCCCATCCCCAGGTACTGCGCCCTTTCGGCTGAAGCACCATGTTCCAGTAGATATAGGCGTTCACGCCGTTGGTGAAGTAATGCTGATACAGGTTAAACACATATTTGGCATAAAACCAGGTGTTCTCCCCATCCCCGCACTCATTCTCCGTCTGCATATAGCGCAGTTCAGGATAAGCCTGCACCGTACGCTGAATGCCATATTTGCCCGCCCACTGGTAGCCAACGCCTTGCACATATTTGTATGCTTCAGGATCGCTTAACACCGTGTGCGCATAAGCATCGAATCCGCTGTCCTTCTGCTTCATCCATTCATCCCAGGGCTCCGGCGCATTAATCGTACCCAGCCAAATCTCCGTATCCAGTCCATGCTGTTCAAAAGCCGGTCCCAGATAGTCACGGATGAATTCACGCAATTGCTCGCCCGTCCATACGCAGGAGGGGAATTTCTGATCCGCAACCACTTCGTTCTGCACATGAACCTGATGGATGGTGATGCCTTCCCCGGCATACGCCTGTACAAACTTCACAAAGTATAAAGCATACGCCTCCAGAATCTCCTTCTCCCAGCGCAGCGTGCCGTAATTATAAGCCCGGGGGAACTTCATCCAGGTGGGCGGACTCCAGGGCGAGGCGAATAATTTCAGCTCCGGATTCAGCTTCAGCGCCTCCCGGATGTACGGAATCAGGTACTTGCGGTCCCGTTCGATGGAGAAATGCTCCATGGCGTAATCGCCGTCGGTTTCATTCAGGCTGTACCATTCAAGCGCATAGTCACTCGCCCCGATCGGCAGCCGGCAAATGCTGAATTTATGATCCCCTTCCGGATGGAAAAGCGAGTGCAGCACCGCGCTTCTGTCTTCTGCAGCCAGCAGGTTCAGCGCCTCGAACCCAAGCTCGTTGAAGCAGCCGCCGAACCCTTCAATATTCTGATGGATTTCTCTGGTGAACGCCAGATCCGCCGCGCCCTCTGCTGCTGCACTTTCCACGCTTCGGGACACCCAAGGCTCACTCTCCGTACTCGATACCCAGACTATATCTTTAACGTCCATATTGCTGCCTCCTCATCCTATCTCCCTATGGGGAGGATCGTTACTTACTCCTCATAGTTAAAGCAATTTATTAATCTTCACTAATAATAAATA
Organism: Paenibacillus sp. FSL R10-2771; assembly: GCF_038000205.1. Lineage (NCBI taxonomy): Bacteria > Bacillati > Bacillota > Bacilli > Caryophanales > Paenibacillaceae > Paenibacillus > Paenibacillus sp. FSL R10-2771. The sequence continues at coordinate 1,767,851 of NZ_JBBOBM010000001.1, read as the reverse complement.
CGCCCCAAGCCTCCAGCTTCAGCTCCTCAGCATGCGCTACGGGATTCCCGGATAGAAGCTCTTGCCCCGCGCCATGCGGATACTGGAATGTCACGGACTCCGCCGAATAATTGTAGTAGTAGCGGATGGTACTGCCATGCCGGTTCACACCGGATTTGACGATTAACGGGAAGGACAGCTGCTGATCTTCCCCCCACAATCCGGCAACCTGGAGCGTATCCCGCAGGATGATCGCCAGCGCGGCAGGCTCCGTCATACATCCGATATAGGTGGCCGTACCGTCACCGAAGGAGTTTCTGGTAACCGCCGCATATTCGCCCCACTGCGGATGATCGTAGCTGGCAAGCACTTCGGCCGAGCCTGGAACAAGCATTTCCATCCATGTTTTGACGGTATGAACGCCTGCTTCCGTCCCCTCCGGGAACAGCTTGCCGGTAAGTCCGGCAGAGGCATTAGGCGTGGCAAAATGGCTGTAAGCCACTCCGCAGGCCTCATGAATTACGCCCGGCTGCGCCGTATGCCGCACCTTCACCTGCTCATCGGTGAATCCGCTTTTGAAGGAATAGACGGCATGACCACCACTGCGCACATACTCATTCAGCCGCTGCAGCGCCTCGTCAGATACGGCATACAGGGCAGGCACGACAATCAGCTCATAGTCGCTCAAACGTGTGCAGGACGGCTGGATGAAATCGCAGGCGATATTCATCTTGTACAATTCGTCATACATCCAGCGGACCACATCGTTATAAATCACGCCGCCGGGCAGCTTGAACCACTCGATCGCCGACAGTGCTTCGTTGCTGACCATAACAGCCACTTTGCTGGTCTTCTTGAGCCCAATCAGCCGATCACTCAGCCGCTTGAAGTCAGCACCAATCGTCCGGGCTTCCTTATACACCGGATTAGGCAGGAAGTCGTGACTAAGCAGCCCTTTCCAGTAGGTCTCGAACGAATTATGAATTGAATGCCAATGCCAGTAGGCAACCATGGAGGCACCCGAGCCTATATGACTGAAGGCTTGCAAACGCAGCTGCCCTGGATAAGGCGTCCACTCAGGAAAAGCCTGCGCCTGTGTCTCAAGGACAAAGTAGTTGTCCTGCTTCAGCGAACGGGTCATATCTCCCCCGAACGAAATCTCCGTACCGGTAAGGTTGTCCTGCGACGGATGATAGATATCTACACCGGCAATGTCGAACGGAGCGGCTGCGGCAAAGTGATCCACTGATGGCTGCACCCCAAACGAATGCCCTCTCCATTCAAAATCAAAATTATGTGTCGTGAACTGCCCCGGCTGCTTATACTCCCCGACAATTCCAATCTGCCACGCCAGAAATTCATTCACCAGCCCGCGCTGGAACCTGGCAAATTCCGCACCCAGACTGCCGTTAATCGTGCCAACCATCGACGGGAAGTCCTCCCAGCTGTCGATCCGGTTGCTCCAGTAATCCAGGCCAAACTGATGGTTGATTGCCTCAAGGGTTCCATAGGTTTCTCTCATGTATTTGACGAACTTAAGCTGGACATTCGCTCCGGCGGTCTCATAATGCTTCGTTTCATTATCAATCTGATAACCGATAACTGCCGGATGCTTGTGGACCACGGCCATCAGCTTGCGGATGATCCGTTCGGCGTAGAACAGATACACGGGATGGGTAATGTCCATAATCTGACGCGCGCCATACCGGCCTTCCCCCTTGGCAGTTACAGCCAGCACATCCGGATGCTCTTTGACCATCCACGCAGGAATGGCGTAAGTCGGCGTGCCCACAATGACATGAATTCCGGCGGCATGCATCGCATCCAGCACTCTTGTCACCGGGCTGAAATTAAATACGCCGTTCTGGGGTTCATGGGTGCTCCAGGTGGACTCCGCGATACGGACGGTATTGATTCCCGCTTCCTGCATCATCCGGATGTCTTCATCCAGACGGTCATAAGGCATGTATTCGTCGTAATAAGCAACACCGTATAGCAAGTGATCCATTGTTGTCCTCCTAAAAGTTTTGTGAGCATCTACTTCCCTGTGATTGCTTCGTACAAAACTCGCTTCGAAAGCATATGCTTAAGTTTTGATAGCATAACCTTCCTAATTTGCTTCGTACAAAACTCGCTTCGGAAGCATACGCAGTGTGATATTAACCTTTTACAGCACCGGCAGTAACGCCCTTCGTAATCTGCTCATTGAAGATCGCATAGATGACAATCGCCGGGATGGAGGTCAGCACCATGACGGCAAACTGTGAGCCATAATCAGAGGAATACTGGCCGGCGAAATTCATGACCGAGAAAGGCAGCGTTTTCAGTGCATCCTTGCTGAGGAAGGTCGAAGCCATAATGAACTCATTCCAGCAGTTCAGGAAAGTCGTTACGACTACTGTTACCAGAGCAGGTGCGGTAAGCGGTGCGATGATCTGGAACACAATCCGGTAAATATTCGCCCCGTCCACAATCGCCGACTCTTCCAGCGCTTTGGGGATACTCCGCAGGAACCCGGTCAGGATGAACGTCCCCATAGGCACGGACACCGCAGTGTAGGGTAGAATCAGCCCCAGATAGGAATCGGTCAAGCCCAGCGCTTTGAAGATCGCGAAGTTGGGCAGCAGGGTGGCATGGATCGGAATCATAATCCCGAGCAGGATGATGGTGAAGAATACCGAACGGAACTTCCAGTCCATCCGTGTAAACGCATACCCTAACGTCAAGGATAGCACAACCGTTAATAGGATTGTAACCGTAGTAATGAACGCACTATTAATGAAATAGCGCAGGAATTTGCCGTCTACCCAGGCATTGATATAATTCTGCCACTGCGGTGCGCTTGGCCATTTCAGGATACTTGAAGAGTAGAATTCATTGCTGCTGAGGAATGAGAAATCCAACAGCCAGATTAACGGGAACAGTTGAACCAGGGCGACAAAAAGGAAGAACACCCATAGTATGGTTTTAGTGCTTTTGGTCATGGTGTTTCCTCCTTAGAATTCCGTAGCATCACTGCGGGTAAGTTTGTTGCTGAGGTAGGTAGCCAGCAGACAGACGACGATGAAGAGAATCGAAATGGCATTGGCATAGCCGTATTGGCTGGCCGAGAATGCTTTGTTATAGAGATACACAGCCAGGAATTGGGTGGAATCGCCGGGACCGCCGTTGGTGGTCAGGAACACGGTTTCCATCTGCTTCAAGGCGGTAATCATAGCCAGTGTGATCTGCACCGTAATGACCGGTGACAGCAGCGGAACGGTGATCCGCAGGTGCAGCTTGAAGCCCGAAGCTCCATCGAGGGAAGCGGCTTCATACATTTCATCCGGGATTCCTTTGAGGCCGGCATAATAGAACAGCAGCCCCCAGCCGAATCCGGCCCAGATTAGAATGAACAGCATCGTAACAAGTGCCGTACTGCTATCCCCCAGCCAGGCATGCTTGAGGAACCCAAGGCCCAGTGTATCCAGCAGTTTGTTGAATGCACCGAAGGTAGGGTCGAGCAGCGACAGCCACATTTTGGAGATAACCACTACTGAAATCACGCATGGAATGAAAAAGATCGTTCTGAACCACTTCTCCGCTTTCCCGCCCAGGCGGTCCAGCATAATGGCAAAGAAGATGGCAATCGGATGCTGAATGAAGATGAAGCCCAGACCCAGCAGGACGGCATTTCTCAGCGCCAGCCAGAAACGGGTATCGTGAAACAGCAGCTCCGTATAGTTAGCGAACCCTATGAATGCAGATGGTGTGCCTGGTGCCAGGGTATCCCGGAACGAATAATATCCGCTGAGTACAATCGGGACCAGAAAGGTAAGGGAGAATAAGAGAATTCCCGGAAAGACGAACAGGAAGATGGCCATTTTATTGTTGAATACTTTTTGCATGGAAGTCTCACTCCATCCTTAAGATTGGAGAAGGGCAAGAAGATTCCTGCCCCGTCCCCTTTCACTCTCTATATTTGTTATTGGGATTCCGCTGCTTTCTGCAGGTCTGCGAGCAGCTCTTCAGGTGTCGATCCGCCGGCGAAGAACTTGCCGAACGCATTCTGGCCGTCATCTTTGAACTTCGGAGTTCCGTAATCAAGACCCAGTGAACCTGCAGTAGTGGTTGCTCCGGTAAGAACATCTGTCAGCTGTTTCTGCAGTCCGCTCTCCGTGCCGGTCAGCTCATACTTCTGGGCAGGAACAGCCGCGCCGGTATCCCAGACGGTTTTGGCCCATTGATCTGCTTTCATTAAATAATCGAAGAATTTCTTGGCTTCTTCCGGATGCTTCGAGCTGCTGATCAGTGAATAGCCGCCGCCGTTCCAGGCCAGAAGGTCTGTATCCTTGCCTTTGCCGCCATCCACTACCGGGAATTTCAGCACAGCCACATTATTGCGGAAGTCTTCGGACAGACTTTCATTCGTAGCCATTCCCGCTTCCCAGGAGCCCATGTACCACATTGCCGCTTTTCCCTGAGTGAATAAATTCTGGGATGCGCCGTAGTCTGCGGTCATGAATGATTCCTGGAACAGCTTGGCATCTCTTGCCTCACCCAGCAGCTTGGCCGCCGTGATGAAGCTCTCATCGGTTGTGAAGTTCTTCTTCTGCTCCACCGCATCCAGCATCAGACTCTGATCTCCGCTCACCCGGATGACCAGGTCCTGGAAGAATGCCGCGAAGCTCCACAGGTCTTTACCGTTCACCGACATTGGCTCAATGCCTTTATCGCGGAATTGTTTGGCTGCATCCAGCAGCTCCGCGTAGGTAGCGGGTACATTTACGCCATTGTCTGCAAATATTTTTTGGTTATAGTAGATGACCTCATAGTCGCTGTTCCGGGGCAATCCGTACAATTTATCATTGAAAGTGAATGACTTGTATACGCCCGGGAGGAAGTTGTAGGTCTCCCCTTCGTACCCGGCCGGGTCCAACTCTTTCACATAACCAGCCTGAACCAGTGTATTAAGCTCCGCTCCCCCGTGCACCATAGTGATGTCCAGCGCTTCATTTGAGGCCATATAGGCTTTCAATTTGTTCTTAAAAGGCTCTTCGGCCAGCGTTTCGAGTTCAATTTTCACATTAGGGTTCTCTTTGGTATAGTTGTCGATCACCATTTGCTCGGCCAGGCCCTGGCCCGATTTACGGTCCGGAAGGTTGGAGAACACGCGCAGTGTGACTTGTTCAGCGGCGGGATCGGCTGCGTTGCCGTTTGTACTGCCTGCACTCTCATTCTGATCGTTGCCTCCGCATGCACTGAGTACCGAGACAGCTGCCAGCGCTGTAATCAGCAGTAGATTCCGTGTAGCTTTTGTATTCATAACCATTTAATCTCCCCCTAGTTGTTGTTGATTGTGCTCGCCTTCTTTGTTGTGACCACATCGTAACAGAGAACCTGATCCGGGGTCAGTAGAGAAAAAGAGAGTAAAGTTTAAAATTGTCGACTCCTCTTCCGGCACCCTTGTTTAAATGCAGCAATACGCATAAGATAAAAAACAAAAAGGTTAGTGATCACGTGCTGCGTTTCTATCTAAATATGAATCTGCGATATAAGATAACGATTCTTATCTTCCTTCTGATCACCGCAGTAACTTTTGCTATAGGCGGATATTCGTATACCATCTCAAAAAAACAGATCATTAACAAAGTAAGCAACTCCAATCAGAGCGTGCTTAAGCAGATTGACAGCAATCTCTCCAGGATGCAGAAGACGATTGCCGACTGGGTTACGGTATTCAGCCTGGCTTCCGTTGTACAGGAGACGTTAAGAAGCAATACCCCCGACTCTGTCGAGATCGAGGATCAGTTCTATAACGGACCAACCGCGTCCATGATGAACCAGATGCTGGTAACCGGTAATTTCGATTATCTGGCGCTGTACGGCAGCCTGTCTGCACCCATGTTTCAGGTTGCCACCGATGACAGCAGCGGGGCCTACAGCCTGGACAAGATCACTCCGCACAATATTTATAAGGAATCCGTTGCCCTGAACGGCGCCTCCTACTGGTTCCCGCTGACGGAAGAGAATAATGTCTTCATTCAGAGCAACCGCAATGACAAGCTCGGCATGACCCGGATTATCCGCGATATTGTAAACGGAAACAGAATCGGATTTGTATTTGTCGGCATTAATCTGGAGACGATCCGCAGAACCTATCTGACGGATCTCTATGATCAGGACCACGGTATTCTAATTCTGAATGAGAGCGGTAAGCAGCTCCTGGCCGCAGGTAAAGAAACGTATGACAAGAAGGCAGTAGACTTCGTGATGAAGCGGGCTGAAGCCGGTATTCTGTCCGGTTATACCATCGTGAACCTGCAAGGCGGAGATACGCTGCTGAACTATAATATCAATGCCAATGGCTGGATTACACTGTACAGTGTGCCGCTCAGTTCGTTGACCGAGGAGCTTAACTCGATTAAGTCGGCTGTGCTGATCATGATTCTGGCCAGTTTGCTCCTTAGTATACCCCTGCTGATGTTTTTCTCCTCATTCCTGACTGCACCGATCAAGACCCTTCTGCTGTCGATGCGCCGCTTCCAGAACGGTCAGTTCGAAGAGAAGGTTAACATTAAATATTGGGATGAGATCGGCCAGTTAAGCCGGGGGTACAACAACATGGTCGCCAATATTAAGGCGCTGGTGGACGATGCTTATCTGCTCAAGCTTAAAGAGCAGGAAGCGGAGCTCAAGGCGCTGCAGTCCCAGATCAACCCCCATTTTCTGTACAACATGCTGGATACGATTTTCTGGGAAGCCGAAGCTGCGGGCCAGGACAAGATCAGTGAGATGGTGATCAACCTCTCCAGATTGTTCAGATTAAGTCTTAACCAGGGCAAGAGCTTCACCAGCGTAGCCAAAGAGAAGGAGCTTATCGAGCTATATCTGTCCCTGCAGAAAATGAGATTTAAAGACTCTCTGGATTTCGTGATTGATATCCCTGATGAGCTGCACCCCTATGTCATTCTGAAGCTCAGCCTGCAGCCTTTTATTGAGAACGCGCTGATTCATGGGATTGAACGTAAACGCGGCGGCGGCTGTGTGAGTATCAGCGGACAACGGACCGGAGATCAACTGATGTTCGTGATTGAAGATAACGGGGGCGGCATGAGCAGCGAGACCCTGCAGAAGATTCTCACCCTGCCGGATGAATCGGATATCTATACGGCCCGGGATACCGGAGGTTATGCAGTGCAGAATGTACAAGCCAGACTGAAGCATTTCTATAAAGGGGATTTCACACTGCATTACACCAGCGTCCCGGGAGAGGGTACACGGGTGGAGATCGTAATTCCGGCTATCCTGAATGATATTTAGGCTGAATATAAGAAGAAACGGCTTCGCCGTCCTCTGAAAGAGGCGGCATCCGTTTCTCCAAAAATAGAAGGATAAGTTATCATGCAAAGCATATAAATTCTTATATTTTAAGAATATAACAAGAAGCGCAGAGGACCGGAGGGATTATCACTTGTTTAATATGATTATCGTGGACGATGAAGAACGGGCCCGTGTCGGGATCAGGACCTTAATCGACTGGCAGGCGCACGGAATTACTATTGTTGCCGAGGCCAGAGACGGCCAGGAAGCGCTGGATATTCTGAGTATCCACCCTGTCGACATTATGCTGACGGATATCCGGATGCCGCAGATGGACGGTCTGGAGTTAATCTCCATTGTCTCCGGGAAGTATCCCCATATCAAATCGGTGATTATGAGCGGGTATGATGATTTCGCCTATGCCCAACAAGCCATTAGAGTCGGAGCCAGCAACTATCTGCTGAAACCAAGCCGGAGACAGGAGATTCTTAATACAATACTGGACATCACCGAGCAGATTCAATCGGAGAAGCTGGAGATCAAATCGCTGGAGCATCTGCGGCAGGGCTTCCGGGAGAGTCTCCCCCTGCTGAAGGAGAAGACCTTAAGCCAGCTGGTTCTCACCGAGAGTCCTGCATATCCGCAGCTGCTGGCCAACCTGAAGATGAACAATCTAATATTTCCTTATCTGCTGTATAGCGTGATTCTGCTGCGGATTGATAATTTCCGGCAGCTGCACCAGAAATATCTGCATGAGGATACGGAGCTGCTGAAATACGGACTGAAGAATATTTGCGAGGAATCCCTTCCGGAGACAATAGTATGTATCGCCTTTGAACATCAGGATGATATTGTCCTGATCCTTAATACGGATGAGCTGCTGGATCATGAGGAATTAAGCGGATATATCCGGATCATTCAGGATAATATCCTGAGTTATCTCCGGTTCACGGTCTCTGCCGGAATCGGAAGTATAGATAAGAATCTTCAGCATTTACGGCGTTCTTTTCTGGAGGCATCCCAGGCGCTGAATACGAGAAACTACACAGGCACCGGCAAAATCGTGGAGTTCAGCGGGGAATTTGATGATGAAGCCTCCCAATCCTCCTACCCTTTGCATGAGGAGCAGGAGGTGCTTAAGGCTGTCCGGAACGGCTCCCCTGAAGAAATTGCCGGGAAGCTTACCCTGTTCAACGTGGCCCTGCAGCCCGAAACGGTATCCAGGGACCAGGTGATCAAGTCGAGCTTCGCCCTGTTCTTCGCGCTGTATAAATTATGCATTGAGAATAACGTCAACGTGAACAAGGTGTTCGGACAAAACCTGACCGAGCTGATCCAGGTTCTGTCCCGCTCCAGTCTGGATCACATTTTTCAGTCTCTGCTTGAGACTGCCCTTCTGGTCAGTGAGCATTTGACCTCCAAGAAGAACAGCAACAAATTGCTGGAAGCAGCCAAGCTCTATATCGGGCAAAATTACATGAAGGATATCAACCGCGAGATTGTCGCCCGGGAAATCTATATTACACCCGGCTATTTAAGCCTGCTGTTCAAGCAGCAGCTCAAAATCAGCTTCACCGATTACCTGCATAAGATACGCATAGAGCATGCATGTCTGCTATTCAAAGATCCCGGAATGCGGATCGAGGACATCGCTCTGCAGTCCGGGTATAATGATACGAAATATTTCTATCAGGTGTTCAAAAAGTATAAGGGGATTACTCCGAATCAGTTCCGCAGCAACGCGGAGTAACGTGGAGTGATGGGCGGTCCCGGCAACCCGCTGGAAGTCAGCTATGATAGCTCTCCACCGGCCCCAGATAGGAATAGGGCAGCGGTCCGACAGACAATACCAGCTTCTGCAGGACAAGTCCGGCATCCAGTCCGTAAAAGCGCAGCGTATGCTGCCCCTTGGCCAGAACATGACGGGTAACCTGCGTATGAATATTGTCCATCACCGCACGGCACCACGGCTCATTGTCATGGTTGCCGCCTTCATAACCCGGAGGCAGCGCATCTGCGGTGACCGGCGGTTCTCCGTCGAATCCGGCGGCATACTTCAGGCCGCGGACTGGAGACAACTGGTTAGTCGGCGCAATATAGGCGGTCAGGCTGTATTCCCCGTCCTGATGGACGAGCAGCCGGTACTCCAGACAAGGCGCTTCCTCCGGCTGATCAAAGGAGCTGCCGGCGGGGAACATTTTGACCGAAGACAAGGTCCGTCCGTAGTTGTTAATAGTCTTCCACTCGGCTCCGGATTTCGCCACGCGGTTTAGAGTATGCTCCGCTTCGATAGAAACGGTATTTTGCGTCTCGATGAAGGTCATCGGCGGCACATTAGTAATGTCAGTCCACACCACTTCTACTTGAACGGTTACGATTGTACCGGCACCTGAAAGGGTAATATGGCCTGAAGCCGCCCCCTGCACCTTCTCCCAATCTACTGAAACCCGGATCGCCGCTCCAGTATCCACCCAGCCTTGGGTCCGGTCCAGCCTGATCCATTCCGCACTTCTGACTGCCTTATATCCGAACCCGGCTCCGCCGCTGCTGACCGTAATCTCATAAGTCTCCTGCTGAAGATTCGTAAACGGAGTGAGACCCGCTGTCCCTGCTGTGTAACCCTGCTCCGTTCCCTCTACACCAACAATCATGATGGCTTCCTTGGCAGGGGTCACTCTGCTGACCTCCGGATAACTCCAGCCGTCCGCGTTCCAGTTCACATAGCCGACATGCGGGGAGCTCATCATGCCCTGCCATTTGCCGTCCGAGATGCCGGTATTGTAGTGCTGCTCCAGCTGCTTATCCCGCTCAATAGACTCCAGTACCAGATCGGCATAGGTATTGGCAAGTACACTGCCGCGTCCGGCATGCAGCCTGTTCAGTCCGGCGTAGATTTGCATCTTGACCACATTCGCCGAGGCCACTGCCGGATAATAGACCAGCTGGTAATAGGCATCCTTGAGCGCCGCTGGGAGCTCAGACTCATACCTGGCCGCCGCCTGCTCCGGGCTGAGCGCTTGTTCCAGCACTCTTTGCGCCTCTTGATGATGCAGCAGGCTGAAGGTGCCCGCTCTGATAATTTCCGGCTTGCGCCGCCCGTTCATCCGGGTGTAATCCGCTAACACCTGCGCAATTTCGTCAACCGTCCCAGGTGTAAGGTCTGATCCAAACTGTTGCTCCACCCAACGCCGGGTGTACTCCTCTGTCTGGTTAATCGCTCCGGTTCCCCAGGCTTCAAAGTCATAGGCTAAATCCATGAAGTAGGATAGCGGCAGCTCCATCGGCTTCAAGTCGCCGGCATTTACCACCCAAATATCGCGGATGCCGTAATCGAACGCCATGGTCATCTGCTCCCAGACCTTCTCCAGCGGAGTCACATTCACCCACTCGTAGGAATGCGGGCCTCCGTGGTAGTCAAAATGGTAGTAAATTCCCCAGCCGGCCTCCCGCTGCTGCTCATGTTTTTCCGGGATTTTGCGGAGATTGCCGAAATTGTCATCCGAGAGCAGAATCGTCACATCCTGCAGCACCTCCCAATCCTTCAGCCCTTCTGCTTCCGCCGTACCGTACCAATACTTCTCGACCTCCTTGTACACAGCCAGAACCTGCGGCATATGCTCCAGATTGTATTTCTTCAGCAGGGCCTTCTGGGTAAGGATAATCTGCTTCAGCAGCTCAATATTCTCCTGGTCTGAGCCTTCGAGGGCAGAGTCACTCTCTCCGCGCATGCCGAGTGTAACCAGATTATCATAGTGTCGGTTGCGCTTAATTCCGTCTTCCCAGAAGGCGGTAATCGCCTGCGGGTTGCGGGCGAAATCCCACAGATTGCTTGTCCCGTACTGCGCATACACTTTCTGCCATTCGCTGCCGGCCCGGAACAACGGCTCATGATGCGACGTTCCCATAACAATGCCGTATTCATCGGCATGAACCGCGTTAGCAATCGGACTGCTTGTACCATTCAGACTGAATTCTGCACTCCACATCGCCGGCCACAGAAAGTTCCCCTTCAGTCTCAGGACCAGCTCGAACACTTTGTCGTAGAAATCCTCATTGAAATCGCCAAAAGCATGCGTGACCCAGGAGCCGAGCGACGGCCAGTCATCATTCAGGAAGAACCCCCTGTATTTAACGGAGGGTTCTCTGGAGCTGCGATTCAGTCTGCTTACTGGAATGGACAGTGTGGTGTTCTGCTCCGGAATCACATCGGCAAAATACACCCACGGGCTGACCCCAATCAGCTCAGATATGGAGTAAATGCCATAGATTGTCCCGCGTTTATCGCTGCCCGCAATGACAAGCGCCCGGCCCACGCCAGGCATTGGAGCCTCAACCAGCTGCAGCCGGTAGCATTCCCGCTTGCCTTGAATCGACGTGACGTCGAGGGCGCCTTCTGTAATCAGCCTGTCGATCAGCTCATTTCCGCCTATGGGTCCGGCGATGACGACGGTTTCTGAGAGCTGTTCTTTTCGTGTCAGAATCACAGGTGCTATACCGCTCACCAGCTCGATATCCGCGCCGAAAGACTCCGCCACCCGGCGCAGTCCGTTATAATCTGTCCCCTTCGGGTCCAGATAAATATGAACCGCCTGGTCTGGTGCGGCAAGTATAAAGTCCTCATTCGATTTCATGGAATAGCTTCCTCCCGGATTGTCCGATTTCGTATGCCTACGCACATTATAGCGGGAAAGCGGTTACAGGCTCCATGGTCTAACTAGCAAGTTTTTGTAATTAGTAAAGGAGGCGCTAAGCCGTCACCAGCTTATAGCCCGTTGAACTGCTTGAGCATGTGAATGAACTGATGCAGCTCGTCGTCTTTCCATGCCGCAGTCCGCCCGAAGAACACGGAACCCTTCTCGTTAAGGGCAGCTATTGTCTGCTGCTGTCCCTGCTCTGTAAGTGAGAGGAGGATGGCCCGCCCGTCATCGGGTGAGGCTTCCCGGCTCACATAGCCCAGAGACTCCAGCTGTTTGATCAGACGGCTGACCGCGCTGCGATCCATAGCTGTTGCTTCCGCAATGGCGGCAGCACTAGCCGGCCCATAGGAATAGAGCCAGCGGACAATATGGAAGGCAGCCGGCTGCAACGAGGAATCGAACCGCGCGGCGGCTTTGACATTCAGCGCATGGGCTGCGCTGATCAGTGCGTTAAGCTGCTCTCCCAGCGCCAGCTCCAGCTGTTCTCTTGAGTCAAGCCTTGATTGATCAATGTTTATTGGTTCATTGTTTACTTGGTGATTGTTTACTTCGTTATCGTATATTGGGTTCTGCTTCATATTCATTCACCAGTCCTTTGCTTTATAGATAACTGCCGCAAATATAGTTGACATATATCCATCATATAATTATAGTGGACATATATCAATTATACGTTACTTAAAGGAGAATAACCATGCCCAAACAACGAACCGTTGTCATCACCGGAGCCACTAGCGGACTGGGACAGCTTGTAGGCGTCCAATTGGCGGAAAGAGGCTATGCGCTTGTCCTGACTGCCCGCAGTGAAGAACGTGCTGCAGCTACCAGAACCATCATCGAGGCCCGTCAGCCTGCTGCAAATATCCGTTTTGTCTATGGGGACCTGTCGCTGATGCAGGATGTGAACCGGGTTGGCGCTGAAATTGCCGCTGCCTGCCCTTCCATTGACGTGCTTTTGAACAATGCAGGAATCCACGCCTTCGAGCCCCGCACCACTGCCGAAGGTTTGCCGGAGATGATGGCTGTGAACTATCTGGCACCATGGCTGCTGACGCATAGACTGGAGACTTCACTGCGCAATGCAGGCCAGGCCAGAGTAGTCAACGTAGCATCTGAGGCTTCGCGCCGTCATGGTGTACTCCGCCTGCCCGGGGACTTAACGGATACTGCTGCTTTTACTGCCCGGGGCTCCTCTCCCGTCTACGGCAAAACCAAACTGCTAAACATCATGTTCACGGCAGAACTGGCCCGGCAATGGGCCGGCAGCGGAATAACCGTCAATGCCCTGAACCCGGGCTTCAATGTAACCGGACTGGGACGCGAGCTGCGGTTCGCTTCTGTGATCGAACGGATCCTGAAGATTGTCCGGCTCGGAGACCCGCGAAGAGGAGCAGAGATTATCACCCGGTTAATCGTGGACCCGTTTTATGGGACAGTAACCGGAGGTTATTTTAACGTGGGCACAGGAAAGTCCATTGTACCGGTATCCCCTGGCGGCGATGAAGCGATGCAGCGCAGGTTGTGGGCAGATACACGGGAGTTGCTGGGGGAGATACTGGGAGAAAACCGGGATTAGGATGAATAGATTGACTTTATATTCCATTGTTGATAATGTGAAGGGGCCAAATGGTTGTAAATACCATACGGAGGATTCAATCATAATTTTTGTCTTTACCTGTGTGGTTCAGAGTTGTTAACTTAATGTATCTTGCTCAACACTCGGGATGAATACTAGGAATATAAATTAGAGTTTACTCATGGACAATCAGTTTTCCATATTGTGCATGAGTTATTTTACGTGGAGATATATCCTAACCCTACTCTTACTATATAAATGATAGAAATTGAGGTATGAGATGAAAAACACAAAAAAAATTATTATTGGATTCATTTCCTTAATAATAGTATTAGCAGTATTTTACGGAGGTTATTTCAAAAATAATAAAGAGATTGAATTTTTCCACGATAAGTTTGGAATACCGCTCCCAAAAGAAAGCAAACTTATATACAGTTATAAATCATATGGAGCATTGGGCGATGGATACCGGTTATATATCTATCAGGTCACTTCTAAGAGCATGAATGATATAGTGAAAAAGGGCCACGCAAATCATTGGTCTGAACTTCCTCTTCCATCAGATTTCACAGCTTCATTCTCCAAGAAAATTAGGGCGATCACAGACGAGACAACATCGAAGCTAATAACGCTTGATGCTGCACGGGGGTACTATATGATTAGAAATAACCAAACGAATGCTTCTATTACAGGAACTAATGTATTTAATTCCAGCTTCGACAACGTAATGATCGGAATTATGAATCTTGATAATAATAGAATTTATTTATTATCGTATAACATGTGAGATTCCGAAATATATAGATTGAACTTGAAACCTTTTACGGTGTTCAAGCGGATATTTATCCTTTGCAAATACGAAATATTGGAAATACAGAGGTTAGTGGATAAGGATCAGTCAGCCGGGTTTTCATTTGTTTCATTTGTGAGTAACGCACTGGGATACAATTTATCTAATGTTGATTCATCTACTTTTAAGAAGAACTTGTTTTCAAAAATTAGTTGATTCGTATTAGATCCGATTTGATCTAACTTTCTTGCTAGCTCAGATTCCTTGAATATACTTTGTTCATTACTGGCACGAAAATGCCATAAGGTGTATAGAGTTGACTAAAATACATTTTTGCGAGTCTTGATTCTACGGATTTCATCGTTTTTACTGATTCTACGGATTTCACTGATTCTACAGATTTCACGTTATTCTGAAAAATTAGTGTTAACAGGATTTTTATCTGTCTTATTTGCGGTTACCATTTCTGGATAGGAGCCTGCTTTTGAATTGGATATTAATGCCACTCCTGAAATAATAGTCAATGCAAGGGCTATTAAGTATATTTTTTTAAACATATTATTTCCATCCTTTCTATACCAACGATTATTCCTACTTTAAAATACTATATTCACTATATTCACTAAAAATACTATATAACTTGAACTCATAAAATGGATCCTTCGCGAGTTCAGCGAGAAATATGCCCTATAAGGAATCTCTAAAATGCTGAATCGGCTTGGTTTTAGCTACACAAAAGCCACCTATACGCTGGTACGAGCCAGCAAAGAGGAACAAAAACAATTCCGCGAGGTCACTTTACCTGAGCTGAAGGAGAAACTGAACCAAGGAAAAATTGACCATCTTTTATTTGAAGATGAATCATGGTGTTAGACAACGCTCACACTCATCATGCAGATGCAATTCCGCCGTTTCTGCGAGAGAATCCGAGACTTCAGCTTGTTTTTCTACCCAAATATAGCCCTGAACTTAATCCTGTTGAATGATTGTGGAAATGGCTAAAACACGAAGTAATAAACAATGTCTTTTTTCATAAGTATTACGTCATCCGTACTCATGTCGCAGCTTTCATGAAACGGATCCATAAGAGCCCTCTTGAATTGATTGATCGGCTACTGGTCCGGACGTAAAGATTTGCGGTTCAATCTATATAGTTTCCGCGTGATGAATAAGGATTAGCCGATTTCCAAACACGTTAGATGAGGTCATATGGGATGCATATAATCAAAAACGGCCGCACCCTCACAATCACGTGAAGATGCAGCCTTTTCTATTGTATCGGGATAAAAATTTCCGTTCCGCCCGTAGTTTGAACCGTGATGCCATTCTCAGCAAAAGTAACCTTCAGCAAGGACTCGGGAGATTGCTCCAGAATATTACTGACTCCGTTCGCCTGATGAGCTGAAGAATCAGCCAAAGGATCACCGTATACAGCCGAAGCCAGCCAGTGAATTCCGGGCTCAAGCGTAGCCGTCAATGTTGGCAGTACCGTCCGGGGACGCAGCAGGTTCGTGTTGGCATTGGGCCAGATGAGCTCTGCCTTTCCGTAACCCGTCAGTCCTTTGATTCCGCTGGTTCCCCAAGCTGTAGATACTGCTGTGCCTGAGTTGTCGGTCTGCTGCGCAAGCTCCGTTTCCTGGCCCAGGGCGAACCCGCCTTCAGCGGCGTCAAGTGCCCGGCCCGTCTCAATCCGGTGAATCCGGATATGCCAGGGAAGCCCTGCTACCACCCAGGTACGGACTTCCACATTAGTCCATGGCTTCCAGACCGACCGGAGGACGTTGTCCGTGATCTCGGATTCCACATTCCGGCGCCGCACGCGGTACAGATTGTCCCCGCCTTCGCTGAGCGCAAGCATGGAGTCGAATGCCCCCTGCGACAGCCCCCACTCAGAACGGGGTACGCTGAACCCAAAGCCTGTGGAATAGACGAATTTCTCGTATTTGGCCGAGGTATGGGTATGCTCATTCGTGTACAGGTGGCCGCTGTTGAACGCCGCCACATGACCGGAGGCCGGCTCGCGGACCAGAACAAGATGTGCAGGCTTCTGAACCATAACTGCCGGGATTTCCGGCAGGGGAAGCTCCTCTTCGCTCCAGAACGGATGCTCTTCACCAAGTGCGAGCGGCAGGAAAGTCTTCAGCGCCCAGTAGGGTGAGCCGGGTGCATTATAATTCTCCGCCATGACCAGATTCGGATACGTATATCCAATGGTCAATACGCCTGCTGCATCAAAGATGGGCTGGCTGAACCACCAGCGCAGATTGCGCAGAACGATGCCTTTCACCACACCAGCAGGGAAGCTTTCAACATCCGCATAAGCCAAGGCACTCCAGAACGCCGATTGGGCGAAGCGGTATGCCAGGCTTCGCCCGTAAGGAAGCGCGGAGCCGTCCGGGGCGAACCAGCCCAGGAATTCAGCGGCGAACAGCCGGGCGCGTTCTTTGAACAACCGGGAACGCTCTGGGTCCTCCTTCTCCATCAGCTTCGCATAGAGCAGCGAATAGTAATGGATCGCAAACGGTCCATAATAATCGCAGTGCCCGTCAACACCGTCACTGTACCAGCCCTCTCCCAGATAGAATGCATCCATCCGCTGCAGATTGTTCTCCAGCTGCACCGCATCATACGGGCGGCCGATGGTGCGGAACCCAACATTAACAAGTACATTGAAGAACAGCCAGTTACAGTCATAGCAGGGATGCGAGTTGATCTGATTCACCCAGTTGTACAGGTGATCCTGCTCCTGTGAAGCAAGCGGTGACCAGATCTGCTCCGGAACCGCTGCAAGCGCGAAGCCGAAAGCCGCCATCTCGACCAGACGCTGGTCGTAATCCCTTACATCTCCCCAATATTCTTCATGGGCAGGGTCGGTGCCATGCCGGATGCCCTCCAGCACGATGTCCCAATTTTCACTGCTTCCGCCTCCGGCGAGCAAGGGGACCAGCCCCCATAATACCCGGGAAAAACCCTCCATCCCGGCAGTTGCTGCCGGATAGCTCGCTCCGGTTCTGCCGATCTCAAGTCTTGCGCCGCCTTTGCTGTAGAGCGGACGCAGCGGACCCGTTAGCTGTTCAAGAGCGGTCACAAGGTCCGCCCGCGTCTTCAGCGGATTGTCTGCAATCCGCAAGGATAATTTGTCTGATGCTGCTCTCCCGTTAGTCATCATATCCCCCTACTCCCAGTAAAACGGGCCGGCTTCTTTGATCCGCGCCAGCGCTTCAACATAGAAGAAATCACCGTAGATCAGAGGAACATCGATATTCCGGTTCTCCGGGTAGTTGCTTGTACCGTGAAGCAGCAGCCCTTCTTCCTCCGCATTATCCCAGGTCCCATAATTCCGGTAGAGGGATTCCGTAATTCTAAGCGCGCCGTTCCGGTAGACATGTGCCTCCGATTCATCCACCTGGCTCGCCAGCAGCAGCAGGCCGCTCGCCGCGCAAGAACCGGCGGAGCTGTCACGAATCTCGCCGATCTCACCGGGAGCCCGGAAATCCCAATGCGGAACCTGATCCTCCGGCAGACGCGTCAGGAAGAAATGGGCAACCTGCTTGGATGCATCAAGGTAGCTCTGCTTGCCGGTATGATGATAGGCCAGCGACAACCCGTAAAGTGCCCAAGCCGCGCCGCGCGACCAGGCCGACTCCGGTGCATAACCCTGTCCGCCGCGCTTCTCTACCACTTCACCCGTTTCCGGGTTGAAATTGACAATGTGATAGACAGAGCCGTCCGGCCGGATGAAATGCTCCAGCACCGTATCCATATGGGCCTCGGCGATATGCCGGTAACGCGGGTCTCCGGTTACTTCAGAAGCCCAGAAGAGCAGACTGGTATTCATGCTGCAGTCGATAATAGCCACCCCGCTGTTGTCTTCGCCTTCTCTCCATGGATTCCAGGCACGGATATAGCGGCCTTTGAGGTTGAAGCGGGCGGCCAGATAGTTGGCAGCCTTAAGCGCCCGGACCCGTGATTCCTCTGCGCCCGTGAGCTTGAAGTTGGCTACGCTGGTCAGCAGCCACATGAAGCCTAAGTCATGATCCAGCTTCACATAACCATCCAGCACCTCGTCCAGCCGCTGCTCGCAGCGTTCGGCAATCGCCTTCAGGCTCTCGTCCCCGCTCCCGGCATAGAGCTGCCAGAGCATACCCGGCCAGAAGCCGGCTGTCCACCAGCTCGGTGTCTCCAGTACGTACTTGCCGCCTTGGCTGGCATGGGGGAATTCCGCGCCGATTCTCAAGCTGTTTGCTCGCGTTTTCTCCAGTGCCTTGCTCCAGGCCTCTTCTACCCATGCCTGCTGTATTGTTCCACTCATCTGAATCCCGCCTTTGTTTGAATGATAAGTTCTGATCTATATAAGCTGAACGAAAGATTTCTACGAATAATTTGCTTTAAATGCGGTAAATGTGGGGATTCCGGGCGGCGTACGCAGCAGTTTCCAGGCGGCGTGCGCAGCAGCTTTCCAGGCGGCGTGCGCAGCAGCTTTCCAGGCGGCGTGCGCAGCAGCTTTCCAGGCGGCGTGCGCAGCAGCTTTCCAGGCGGCGTGCGCAGCAGCTTTCCAGGCGGCGTGCGCAGCAGCTTTCCCGGGGATGCTATCGCCGCAGAAGTTCCGAGTTTCTCCGCTCTGTTGTTAAATCCTGCATAAAATACAACATTTCCCACAATAAACCGGCCCAAATCCAAAATTGTTGTACAAAAGGCAACATTTCTTCTCATCCAGGCAGTTTAATGAAGAAATTGTTGTATTTCCTACAACAATCCTCCTACACATCCCGGTATAGCAGCACCTAAGTTGTATTTCATACAACATTTTGCCGGATTCCGTCTGAACACCCGCGCTGGACCGGCCGTTTTGTTGGAATCGTCTACTATGCGGGTTATATGCCCTCAATATTTAGTTTAGATTAGAGCTTCCCCCAGCAGAGAAGCAGTAACTCCGGCGGATGAGATTACCTGGAATTCGGGCCGCCTGTTCAATCTTCACAGAAATTGAAAAGTGAATGCTAATGTTCCCTCCGCCTCCGGCTGAAGAACATGGAAGTCCAGACTATGCCACAGTGTCTCCTGGCCATAATGATCCAGGTACACCTGCGCGGTAATCTCCGGCCGGACTGCCTCCGGATCATAAGTGACCGCAACACCGTGACCTTCCGCAGTGCCCGGCAGCAGTACGCTGCCCGGGTGAAGAAGCTTAGGCCTGCGCCAGGTTACAAACCGTTCCGTCCAGCTCGCCGGAGCTCCCTCATACCGGTAGGTGTCTGTCAATTCCAGACGTGGCAGCTCCTCTTTGTGCCAGACCAGCGAACGCACCAAGGACTGCAAGCCTGACACCGGATAAGCCTGCGCCATCTCCAGCGTCAGCTCATCCTTCTCCGCCGCCGCAGATGCATGCAGTACTGCCGTGCTGAACTCCCGCCCTGCGCCCTGGTACTGGCCGTTGATGATCGGCACTGAATGTCCCTGTGATCCATTGCAGTCATAGCTGTAACGTCCGGCACCGAAATAATCAGCGGTATATTCTCCGCTGCCCAGATCGGAAGCGTAGATCTCTCCCCGGCCGCTAAGAATGAAGTGGCCCAGATCATTATGATTGTGCGGCTCATCATTGTGGCCGGCTTTGGCGGCGAACCCGAAGGAGCCTGCTGCCGGCACATGACGCGAGACAATCCAAGCGGCATCGGGAAGATAGCAGCTCGCAGCCTCCCAAGCCACATTCTCCCGGCCGGCTCTGGTCCAGATCAAATTACGCAGCGCCGGTGCGAAGCGGCTGCAGTGATCTTCAGTGAACGGCGCACGCAGAGCGGACGGCGGCCGCAGGACATCCGCATAGGCATCCGCCAGATAATGGGACAAGCCCATATGCACACGTACCTGAGGCACCGAATCCGAGAAATTGGCGACATGACTTTCGTCGATGAAGCATTGTTGCTGGAAACGGGCAATCTGCGATACCTTCTCCTGCTTGAACCAGTCCAGCCTGCCTCCGGTTCTTGCCCGGAGCAGATCGCTATAGTAAGTGAAATAGCCAAAACCATAATTCCAGTAGCCCAGCCCCTCCAGACAAGCGCCGTCGTCCCCGAAGCCTTCCAGATAATAGCTCATGCTGCTCTCTGTCTTCAGCAGAATATCCGTCAGCATGGCCGGTTCCTTCACCAGCAGCAGCGCAGCTGCCCCGATGGAGCCCGCACAGACTGCCGCCCAGTTATGGCGTGATGTCTCCCAGAAATATGGCCCCTGCTCAAGAAAAGGCCGGAAGATTCTGCGCTCTACCTCATGCCGTATCCGGGACTGGAGCAGCAGCGGAAGCCGGTCCCCCAGCAACAGTAACACTTCACTTAAGGTGAATCCCGTCTCGGAGGAGAACAGGTCAATATGCCGGCTGATCTCAGCAGCGTCATGGTCTGCGGGAAGATGGGCCGGAAGACACCAGGTGTACTCATCGCAGATGACCCAGAGGATATCCTCCAGCTTCTCCAGAGCCCCCGTATTATCCGGCTCCAGCAGGCTTAGGAATGCATAGGTATTCAGTCTTCTTCTCCGTTCGAAATAGACCCGTTCATATTCCAGTCTCGAGCCTGTACGCGCAAAAATAGAAAATAGCGTATACGTCAGCGCGGATATAGGCTGACCGTCCAGCCTCTGCGCCTCTGCGCGAATCTCGCTAATGTCTGCCTGTAATCCTCCGGATGATAACGCCCGGGTCCAAAAACCCGCCGAATCTCCCTGCGGATAATATAAGCTCCAGTCCGCCGGTTTCATGTCCTGCACAATACCGGCAAGCTCCTGTCTGTTCATGCCCTCTTCTTCCTCCTTATCGGTGCTCCACCCTGATTAGTGCCGCACCTCATAATCGTTAAAGCGGCTGAACACCCGCTATTCCAGCGCATGATCCCGCATGACATTCTCACCGTCTGCTATCCTCAGCGCAGTCCATTTCAGCTCTTCTCCCGACCAGAAGGGATCGGACGGAAGCAGCCCCAGCGGAAGGAATACGGCAGCGCATAAATAGAGGCTGCCCGTATTGATGTAGCTCTCCGCAAGCTCCGGCTGATAGCCATAGATCCCCGGCCGCAGCCAGCCTTTCTCATCCAGCGTACCCGGAGCATTCATGATCCGCTCTATCACGGCAGTCAAAGCGCAGCGTACCTGTGCCGGAGGCAGTGCCTCCTCCAGGAAATGCTGCAGCGCCGCCTGCGACAGCAGCTGAAACGCACCGAAACGGTACACAATCGAGCGCCCGAGGAACGGATAGGTGCCGTCCGGTGCAATGCTGCGTTCAAGCACTGAGGCATATCTCTGTGCCCGTTCCATAATCACCGGCTTAAGTGCAGCATATTGCTCCGACTCCTGTTCAAAGATGGCCACGACATCAACCAGCATCGGCTGGATCACGAAGCTGTTGTAATAATCCCAGTGAAAATCCTTGCCATCCCCGTAGACACCATCGCCCTTATACCAGTCCATGAACATATGAACCGCATAACCGACACGCATCCGGTCATAGTCGGCATCGCCCAGTATATATAAAGCCGCTTCCACCATTGCACTGAACAGCAGCCAGTTGCTGCCGCTTGGAGCCGTCCGGCGCGTCTGCTTCAGCGCTGCAATTAAATGGCCTTTGACCCGCTCATCCAGCCGGCCTGTAATCGCTTTCGGTGCGCGCACCAGCGCGTGGGCCAGGAAGGCGGCATCGACCAGCGGCTGCCCTTCCGTCTTGAACTCCATATAGTCAGGCGACTGCGGATCGACAGCTGCACCGATAGCCTCCAGCATCAGCGCGGCATAACGGGCTCTAAGCTGTTCTTCTTCTCCTTCAAGTCCTTCAAGCTCCAGCCAGGGGGCCATCCCGCAGGCCAGTCTCGCAAAAGCTTCCAGATGGGCAAACCGGCTCCGGTCACTATGAAACTCCGTAGGCAGCTGCTCTTTCAGCTGCCGCTTCGCTAAAGCCTCCAGCACCGGTCCCCCGATCAGCAGCATCGTATCCAGCCAGTATTTTCGCTGTTCCTTACCCTTCATCTACAATTCCACCCTTTCAGGTATTCTTCTTCTCTAGTGTAGTGTGGTATTATTGCAATGTCTTTGCGAATAATGATGTTTTATTGCGTTTGTTGCGATCAATCTGAAAGGGGCAATGACTATGAAACATGCCCGTTATCATCAAACATTCAACGGCGATATTCTGGCTGGTATCGGCAATTCCCCAATCTCACCGACAAGGGATTTCCATATTCATGACCACTACGAAATCTTCCTGTTTCTCGGCGGGAGTGTGAACGGATTCGTCGACCAGTACAGCTATCCGCTGGAGCGGGGCAATGTGCTCCTGTTCAACAATCACGAGATTCACAAAATCATCAATTTGTCCCCGGAGCCTTACGAACGGTTGACGATTCATTTCAAGGCGCCGCTTATCTATCCTTTCTGCACAGCCACCACCAATCTGCTCGCCTGTTTCCAGAACCGTCAGCCCGGTGAGCATAATCTGGCCCACATGGATGAGCCGCTGCTTACCGAGTATATGACACTAGCTTCACTTCTGATTGTGGCACTGGAGAGTGAGCAATACGGCAGCGAAGTGCTGGCTCTGACTTACCTGATTCAAATTCTGGTGATCGTCAATGAGCTGTACAGCCGGACCCGTTCCGCTGTGCCCAGCATTATTTCTTCGCATATACAATTAGCCATGAGTTATATCGACAACCACCTGCATCTGAACCTCTCGCTCGAGCACATAGCCGGGGAGCTGAACGTTGATAAATACTATCTCAGTCACCTGTTCAAGCAGCAGACCGGCGGAACCATCTACCGTTATGTCCTGCTCAAAAAAATAGCCTTATCCAAGCAGCTCTTGGCCGCCGGAAATTCCGTATCCGATACCTGCTATCTGTCCGGCTTCAACGACTATGCTAACTTCATCCGCACCTTCAAGAACATCACCGGCATCCCGCCCGGCAAATATGGTAAAAAAAGCTGAGGCCTCCCTTATGACGGAGCGCTCTATTGAACTAAGGGTACGCTGGCTGGCGGAATTAGAGGGATTTATCCCTCTGATTTCCTCGTTCTGCCCACTTCCGGTGGATTTAGAGGGATTTATCCCTTTGATTTCCTCGTTCTGCCCACTTCCGGTGGATTTAGAGGGATTTATCCCTTTGATTTCCTCGTTCTGCCCACTTCCGGTGGATTTAGAGGGATTTATCCCTCTAATATCTTCGTTCTGCCCACTTCCGGTGGATTTAGTGGGATTTATCCCTCTGATTTCCTCGTTCTGCCCACTTCCGGTGGATTTAGAGGGATTTATCCCTCTAATATCCTCGTTCTGCCCACTTCCGGTGGATTCAGTGGGATTTATCCCTCTGATTTCCTCGTTCTGCCCACTTCCGGTGGTTTTAGTGGGATTTATCCCTCTGATTTCCTCATTTCCGGCCAATCAGGCCGAATCTGATGGATTTATCCCTCTAATCCAGGGGTGTCTAGAAATTGAGGGCAAATTTCACATTCGTATAAAAAACCTGACAGCCCGCTTCCCGCAGCTGCCAGGTTCTTTGAGTACCTCTTACAAATCTCCCAGCAGATTAGCGATGACTTGCGCACTCTCGGCGCGGGTCATGCTCTCCTGCGGAGCGAATTGCTGATTGCCGCGGCCCTTGATCAACCCCGCCTGTCCGGCGATGCCGGCTGCGTTCTTCGCCCAGTCATGAATCAGGGCGTAGTCACTGAACGCTCCGGCAGCTATACCCTGGCTTGCATTGCTTGCATTGCTTGCCTGGCTTGCCTGGCTTGCCTGGCTTCCCTGCAAGTACTCATAAGCGCGGACGATCATGACCGCCATTTCCTCACGGGTAATGCGCTCATCCGGAGCGAAGGCATCCTTGCTGCGTCCGAGTACGATCCCCGCTTCATTTACAGCCGCAACAGCTCCGGCATACCAGGACTTGGAATCCACATCAGCAAATGCCGGTGTGCTTCCCGCCTTAAGGCCAAGCGCACGTGTAATCATAGCGGCGAATTGCACCCTGGTTACTTCACCTTGCGGATTGAATTCTGTAGCCGAAATGCCCTCGATAATATGCTTCGCAGCCATGGACTTAATGACACCGGCCGCCCAGCTGCTGTTGCTGACATCCGAGAAGCTCTTGTCATACTCCAGTACTGCATACTGGCTGAAATGCTGTACATCGGCAGTAAACTTACCGTCAGCCAGTGTTCCGCCCATGTATTCAAGGGCACCGCTGGCAGCAATATAGTAGACGCCGAGCAGGCTGCGGTTCGCATTAGGATCTACAGTGAATGTAAGGGTCAGCGGCTTGTCAAAAGCGGTTACCGGCACGGCCGTGCCGTCCGCAGCAACTACCTCCAGGCTGAAGCTGATTACATCACTTGCTGCCGACAGCTGAACGGAACCGTTGACAGCCGGATTGTTCATCAGCTGCTCCGCAGCAGCCTTCGCAGTCTTCACGGCTGAAAGCTTAATTCTCGCCCCCTCCGGTTGTCCTCCTACACCCGCAACCTTCTCCTGAATGCTCTGCAGCACTTCCGGTGTCAGGTCGACCGCAACCGTACTCCAGGCGAGACGCAGGGTATTCTCTCCTGTAATTCCCGATATTCCTGCCGGAAGCAGCACGGATTCTGTAGCATCACTGAGCTGAACCGTTATTGTCCCGCCTGCCGGAGCCGCGAAATCACCAGGGGCAAGAACCTTCTCGGTCTGCGGCTGGGGCGCCGGTGACGGTGTAGCCGCTGGTGTTGGTGCTACCGTAGACACTGGCGAATCCGTAGGGGCCGGTGTTGCCGTTGGAGCTGTTGTCGGCTCCGGTTCCGGCGTCGGCGTAGGTGTTGGTGTCACCGGCGGCTGTTCTGCTTCGCCTACAGTCACCGTTCGGGTCACCTCAGCAGCTGCGTTGCCTGCTGTATCCGTCACATTATAATGGTACAAATAGGTGCCAGCAGCCGATGTATCGAGCGTCAATACTGACTCCCCATCCTTCGTAATCGCCGCCACGATGCGCTCCGTAATGTCGCCGTCGCGGTCATCTGCCGCAGTAGCTCCGGCATCGGTATAGCTTGCGCCATTCTCCAGTTGAACGGATGCTTCCCCAAGCAGGGTTATCACCGGCTTCGTTACATCCGGATCAATGGCAACCACTACGGTTCTTGTTACTTCCTCCGCTGCATTCCCTGCGGTATCACTGACATTATAATGGAAGGTATAAATATCCTCTACCGCCGTATCCAGCTCTGTCAGGCCGTATACTTCACTGGTCACTGTTGTAACGATATGGCCAGTTATATCGCCGTCCTGATCATCAGCAGCCGTTGCACCGGCATCCGTATATTCCGAGCCAACCGGCAGATTAACTGTCGCCTCGCCATTCAGGGTAATCACCGGCAGATCGGTATCCGGTACCGGCAGCGTAATTGCTCCGCTGGCCGAGCTATCCGCCTTCGCCTCTCCCTTGCTCAGCGTAACCGAGAAGGTGAAGCTGCCATCCTTGTCGTCTGTTGCTTGCTGGAAAGGCGACAAGGTAATGTCACCCATGGTAACCCCGGTTTCACTGAAGCCGGGCAAACCGCCGATGGTCTGCTCCAGCCAGGCCTGAACAGCCTCTTCGCTGTTTGCCGTTTCCTTCCCTACATTGTAGGCTGCGCCTTCAATAATGCTCTTGGCCTCGTTGACTGCCTGTTCATTGGCAACGCTGACCTTGTCTCTTGCTACAGCTACATAGCTGATTACCGCAGCCTGACTGAACGTATTGTACACTGAATAGGTCACGGTACCGTTCACCGGCAGCGTGAAGTCATGATTGACTGCGGTACCCGCAGGACCTGCAACCAGGCCGGTACGAACCTTTTCAGATACGGCTTTTCCTTCTGCATCAGCATAACTCAGTGTAATATCCATCGTCCGGCTGCTGTTGTTCCACCAGTCCAGATGATAGGACGTAATCGTATATTTGCCTGCATTCAGAGGCAGCTTGTAGACCAGAGGTGTATTCTTCGTATTCAAGCTGTATACCCCAGTCTGGGCTTTGTCTGTAGCAACTACTGCTCCGCCAAGTCCCTTTGGACTGTAGTTTGCCGTAATATTGGTATGTCCCCAGACCGTATCCCCTGTCGACAACTGATCCGCCTTGTCATTCAGCAGGCTGTCGCCGACGAAATTCCTGATGGTTGTAAATGGCGGTGTTACCCCGTCAGCGGAGACACCAGGGTCCAGGAAGTATACGAGACCAGCAGGCACCACTTCCACATACGCTGTTGTCTTCAAATTCCCGAAAGTACCGGTTACAGCTACCCGCTCATATGGAGTGTCGAAGCTGACTGCGTCTATATTCCATTTCACAGCCACCTGCACCTTGCTGCCGTCAGCGCGCGTTGCTTCCAGCTTGGCCGGCAGGTTAGGCTTCTTCCCGGCATAAGTAGCCGTATCCTGAGGAGCGGCAAGTTCCCTCACATCGCCTACAACCAGCCCGATATAGGCAGATGTCAATCGCGCTTCCAGCTGCGCTGCTCCTTCCTGATCCAATCTGTACAGCACGGGATTATTCAGTGCTGCCTCAGCTGCACCTAGCGCATCTGAGAATAACTTCCAGTCACTCTCCGGGAATACATCCTGCCGTGTGATTTCCTGCGCGTCCTTCACGGCCTGCTGAAGCGCAGCAGTGTTCACGTTACCTGCAGCTCCAACGGCGATAACCCCCACAGAATCCACAGCTAATGTCCCGCTCAGCACCTTGATCTGGACCGTGTGCTCTCCGTATTCCAGCCCGCGGAGCATGAAGGTCTGGTACAGCTCCTTCGATGCTGCAGCAGCGCCCGAGAGCACTACAGTCCGGCCGTCCACGCTCGCTTCCAGCTTGGCTGAGCCGTCGTTCTGGCCCAGAATATCGAGTCCGGTGCCGGTAAATGTGTATTTCAGTACCGCACCCGCAGCCTGACTGGTCGAAAGGGAACGCTGGTACACATACATCCCTTTGCCATTCTCATGGGTCCATGCACCCTCGTAAACCAGCTTGGATTGCGGAACCGCAGCCAGATCGTACATCTCCAGATTATCCAGCAGCTCTGAATAATAAGGAGTATAGCCGTCTACCTTCTCCACCTTCAGATTATCGAAGCGGACATGATAGAAGCCGCTTGCCAGCTGTACACGTCCTGACAGCTTCGGATTCGGGTCCGTATAGGTTGTAAGCTCAACATTATCCAGATAGGCAGTGATTCTATCACCTGCAACCTGAAGAGCAATGTTATGCCATGCGTTATGTGCGGTATCGTAACCCTCAAGCTTCACACCGCCGGTGCCTGTAGCGGCATTGCCGCTGGCGACAACAGTACCGCTGGACAGCAGCTGCCAGCCGCCGTCGAACCAGAACTTCAGTGCGTATGGCGTTCCGCTTAGCGTCTGTGACCCGCCCTGATAGCGGGCTCCGACTGCTGCGTAATTGTTGCCGCTGTAAGTGCTGTTCTGCTCAAAAGACACATCGGCACTGACCTTATAGTTGGTCCAGCGGTTATCACCGATTGCTGTGACCGGGTCTCCACCGTTCCAGGCACCGCCAACTCCTGTAGTAATCTGGTCCAGCTGCTGGCGCAGGACATAATTATCCGTATCGCCGATACGATACCCCTCGAAGGCACCGTTAAGGTCCTGGGTATAACGCGGAATGACGCTCTGCTCACCGCCGCGGGAGCTGACATAGCTCTGCTCGCCGGCAATCACTCCGTCTTTGCCGATGACGGGAACGGTTTTGCTGCCGTAATTGAAGTCATCCGCATACAGAATTCCGTCTTCCGTATTCTGTACGGAACCTGTTGCATCGGTATCAAGCACCGTACGTTCTCCCTCAACCGGAAGCGGTGCGGGTGACTCTGCTGTAGCGTGATTATCCAGTGTGCTTACAGTTACAATCGAGAACGGCTTCACTCTCACCGTGTATACACCGCTGCCGTCTGCAGCCGCATCGCCTAGATATTTCATATAATTGCTGTTAAAAGCCTGACCCTCATCAGCTGCACGGGTCTCCCATACTTCAAGGGAAGGGTTTCCTGTATAGCCCATGTTCACCGCCTGAAGCTTGAAGATCTTCTCATACTCGCTGTCATTGATGATGACTGTCGAGAAATCCTGCTTGCCCGGAGCAGCAAGTGTCATGTAGCTCGGAGTCCCGTTCCGTCCGCTGACCGGGTTCGTGCCGGATGCTCCGGTGTAGCTGGCCTTGGGCACCGCTCTCCAGACTCCTGCTGTATTATCCCCATTCTCCCAGCCCGTCTTGGCAAAACCGTTGAAATGCTGGAGAATAACCAGCCCTGCGTCATAGTGTATGAAGCCCGACCACGGGTCCCGCGCGCTGACCAGCTCCTTGAAGGAATACTGTCCGCCTTCATAGAAAGAGCCGATCGCCGGCTGGTAGATGAAGTGTGTCCGGCGGGAATTCACGAAGCCCTTAATGATGGTATTGCCCATCTCCAGCGGACCGCCGGTGCCTCCGATCCCCGTTCCGGCCGCTGACGGGTCCTTCATATTGTTGTTCGGGCGGAAGGCCGAGTTGCTGAAGGTCGCCTGCGCCTCACTGTTCCAGATTTCCTTGTCGAATTCTTCGGCCAGCCGTTTGAAGTTGCCTTTGCTGTCATCATCGGTGTTGTAATGATATCCGGCGGCCGTTACCGCCTCCCGCAGCGAAAGATCGCTGACCATAGCATCGCCGAAGGTGCCGATTCCGACCTCGTCGGAAATAATCAGCTTGATGTTGTGATACAGCGCTTCCTCCTCAGTGCTCTCGAAGCCTACAGTATCCGCTTTAACCTTGGCGCTGTATTGCTTGATCCAGTTCAAATCTGATGCATGCTCATTGACATCGGGATTGACGTAATCGACCATATAACCGTATTCACGGTAAGCGGCCAGAATCGTATTTTTGTACCATGTATAAATTTTATCGTTGTTATTATTGGCCCAGGCTGGAGCATTCCAGCGCAGGAAGCTTACCTTAACCGCAGGATTGATGGCCTTGGCATCGGCCGCAAGCTGGAAGCCGGGATGCCGGGTAACATTGGCCTCTTCATTCTCCGTACGCATCGTCGAAGGGTCGGGACCTGTCGAGTTATTGCGGTCATTCCCCATCTCAATCTTGACATGGTCGATCAGCGGACGGTCGCCGCCGAACAGGACCTGCAGCAGCTGCGCATAAGCCTCTGGCTGCTCAGACTTATAGTCCATCAGCAGGGCGCTGGTACTGTTGCCGCTCAGCACGCCGAAGCCTTTGAACGTCAGGCCGTTAACATTGTCTTCCTTAATATCGTTGCCGTCGAGCAGAACTTTGACCGTAGAGGCTGCGGTCTGCCGGGCATCATCAAGCTCTTGCTTGATCGCACCTTCGGCAATAGCGAACCAGCTCAGGATCGGCTTCTCACCGGATACAGAAGCATAGGTCAAGGTCATAGGACTGTTAGTATCAATATCCCCGGGAATGGTGAATTCACCGGAAATAAACTTGGTCGTAGAGGTGTCAAATTGCGTGAACGTGATCGTCTTGCTGTCCCCGGCGCTATTCTTATACTCCAGGTGTGGCTCTATCCCGCGGTTGCGCGTGCCGGAGTACCATTCATAGAAACCGCTGCTGAGTGTATAAGTGCCCGCATTAAGCGCTTTCAATTTATAAACGATATGACTGCCGGACGGATCTGCCCGCAGGCCAACCTTCCATATGGACGGTTCCGTCGCCGGATCGGCAAGTCCCCCGTCTTTGGAGTTCTTTACCTTATTGCCGGTATCATCGAAGCCCCAATCCGTTGTTCCGCTGACATATTTCTGATCCGGTAACCCGTTAAGCAGGCTGCCGCCGGATAATATTTTGACCGCTTCGTACAGGGGAGAAGCTCCAGGAGGATTCCCCAAGGAATCGCCGCCTCTGCCGCTGTCCACGAAGTAGACGAGCGGACTATCAGCCGGCGGAATCACTTCCACATTCGCCACCACCGGCCCGCCGTTCGCGGTTCCGTTCACGGTTACGGTGTCATACGGCACATCAAAGGTATCTTCGCCAATGCTCCAGTTCACAAGTGCACTCTGGCCGCCAACATCGACGCTTGCCGGCAGAGTCGTACCTGCCGTTGTCTTTGCCCCCATATAGGCCGCTGCATAGACCGTATTTACAGTAGCAGCAGATGCGGCCGGCATACCTAGTGCCGGAAACATTCCGGCTACAAGCGCTCCTGACATCAACACTGAGAATAGCCTTTTCTTGACACGGGTTGTGCTGTTCATTCATTCATCCTCCTCTTGTTCAAATGAGTAAGCGCATTTACTACGTTGTTATAAGAATAATTCCTTGGACAGACCTTTGCCTTACCTCCATGATTGGTTATAAAAAACCCGGCAGCCACGAAAAGATGCAACTGCCAGGCGCGTTACTTGTTCTAGCCTTTAATCCCCGATGCTGCAACACCTTGCACGAAGTACTTCTGCAGGGCCAGGAATACAATTACTACCGGAATGATAGAAACTACGCTTGCTGCCATGATCAGCCCGTACTCCGCAGAATATTGCGAGATGAACATCCGCAGACCGATCTGAATGGTCTTAAGCTTCGTATCTGTCAGATAAATCATTGGCCCCAGGAAGTCATTCCAGGTGGCAACGAAGGTGAAGATGGTGAGTGTGGATAACGCCGGCTTGGACAGCGGCAGCATGATTCTTGCCCAGATGCCGTATTCACTGAGTCCGTCGATCCGGGCGGCTTCACATAATTCATCAGGTACTCCCTGATAGAACTGGCGCATCATGAACACACCGAATGCCGAGAACGCCTGCAGCAGAATGATCGCCAGGTGGGTATTGTTCAGTCCCATGTAACGCATCAGGATGAACTGCGGTACCATGTAGGCCTGCCAAGGGATTGCAATCGTTGCGATATATCCCAGGAAGATAAAGTTCTTGCCCCGGAAATGCAGCTTCGAGAACGCATAGGCCGCGAAGCTTGAAGTCAGCAATTGCAGAATCGTTACGATAATCGATAATTTCGCAGTGTTAAAAATAAACCGTCCGAGCGGAATCCGCGTCCAGATATCCGTGAAATTCTCCCAGCGCGGATTCGCCGGAATCCACTGCATCGGGAAGGAGAAGACATCCTTGTTAAGCTTGAGCGAGGAGGACAGCATCCATATATACGGAACCAGCATCGCCAGCACGGTCGCAAACAACAAAATATACACAAGAACCATAAGGCTGATTCTAAGTCCTTTACTTTTTCCAACCATATCTTTTGAATCCTCCTATTGTCCGTATTTCTTCTCGCCGCGGAACTGGACGATGGTGATGCCAAGTACCAGCAGAAAGAGTACAATCGCCATTGCGCTGGCATATCCGTAATCAAGTGAACGGAATGCCGTATTGTAGATTTGATAGACCATAACCCTCGTAGAGTCGTTGAGCTGGTTATCGGCGCCGGCAAATAGGTTGATAAAGATATCGTAGACCTTGAACGAGTTAATGACCAGAATCATCAGAACAAAGAAGGTTGTAGGTGCCAGCTGTGGCACGGTGACATTGCGGAATCTTCTCCACGGGCCTGCGCCGTCCAGCTCAGCAGCCTCGTACAGCTCAGGATTAATTCCCTGGAGTCCTGCCAGATAGATAACCATGTAATAACCCATATTTTTCCACACTGTGAAAAGAACTACGGTAAACATGGCCCACTGTTTATCTGCCGCCCAGCGGGGAAGATCCTCCAGCGGGATACCGGTAATGGTATGCAGAATGTTGTTGATCGGACCCATGGTAGGACTGAAAATGAAGTTCCATACCGCCGCAACGGCTACCAGGGAGGCCACATAAGGGAAGAAGAACACGGTTCTCATGAAATTACGGCCCATAATCTTCTGGTTCAGCAGAATGGCCAGCGCCAGCGCCACAATCATGGTCAGCGGTACAACTCCGATGGTGTAGACAATGGTGTTCCACAAGGCTTTGTGGAAGGTTGAATCTTTGAGCAGCCGGGTGAAATTGTCCAGCCCGATGAACTTCATCGGATTGGCCCCGTCCCATTTCACAAACGCAAGGACAAAGGCAAATATCATGGGTACCAGTGTAAACAGGGCAAATCCGATAAAGTTCGGCGCAATGAAGCTGTAGGCAATCAGGTTATCTTTAACCCCTCTTGACATACGTCTTTTTGGGCTCTTATTTGTATGCAATATGGTTTCGTTCTGCATTGTTTCTCCTCCAAACCTTCTAAAGCTTTCCCAAATCTATTATGCGAAGCAGATAGATTCTTATATTTTATAAAAGGCGGGCCTTCGCCCGCCCTTATATCCACCGCCCTACTCAGAACGGTTAATTGTTCAAGAGCTCTCCTACACGTTTGTTCATATCCTTCAGGCCTTCATCAATCGAAGCGTTCTTCGTCATGATGTTATCGTGGGCTTCATTCAGGATAACCTCGATATCTGCACTCTTTTCATGTATAGGCATTTCCAGATAAGTCTGAACAGTATTTAGTGCAGCCTTACTGTTCTCGTCTGCAGGGAAACCGTCGATGGAAGTAATGGAATTGATAACTTCATCGTTCTTGATGGCCGGAATGGTTCCGGTAGAAGCAATAACCTTCGCGCCTTCTTCACCGGTTACGAAGTTCATGAACTCCAGTGCGGCTTCTTTGTGCTTGGATTTCTGGTTTACAGCCAGGGAAGTAATCGTACCCAGAGTTGTACCGGCTTCTACACCGTCAGGATGAGGGTATTTCACAATGCCCCATTCTGTCGATTGGGATTCGCCGCTCTTCACTTTCTCGATCTGGGTGGCAATGAACCAGCTGCCCATGTTCATCATGGCAACGGAGTTGTTGTAGAATACGCCGGAATAATGCGTGCTGGAAGTCTTCAATGTAGCGTAATCCATCACGATACCGTCTTCCTGCTCTTTCAGAATCCGCTCATAGGTAGGCTTCAGGAAGTCATAGTTGCCGCCGACCACTGTGTTCTTGCCGTCAAGAATCCCAAACAGTTGAACCGCGCTCCGCCAAGTGTGGTAGTGGGCACCGTATACTTTTTCGGAACCGCTGCCGGAGGTCATTTTGCGGGCCAGCTCATCATATTGGTCGAAGGTCATATCGTTGCTCGGGTATTCTACGCCTGCTTTGTCGAACAAAGCTTTGTTGTAATAGACCACCCAGAAGTCACTGCGGAAAGGAAGCGCATACACCTCGCCGCCCACTTCAATCTGCTCTACAGTACCGCCGTATACGGAAGGATCAATGGAATTCGTGCTCATGAAGCTCTTAAGCGGCTCCAGATGATTCTGCTTCACCAGGTTCGAGTAGCCGGGAATATCTTTAATGGTAAGAACGTCCAGGTCTGCACCGCCGGAGAGCTGTGTGCTGAGCATGGTCATATAGTCCGTGGAGCCAAGGTCTACATATTCAATCGTTACATTCGGATGTGCAGCTTTATAAGCATCGATCAGCGGTTTGTAGTAAGCGGTTGCTTCCCAGTCCCACAGCGCCCATTTCAAAGTCACAGGCTCCTGGCTCGGTTCAGCGGAAGCGTTTGCAGCGTTACCCGCCGCAGGTGCGGTTGTTGCAGCAGCTTCATTATTGGCGTTGTTCCCGGAACATCCGGCCAGCATGCTCACGGAGAGCGCTGTGGCAAGGGTCATGCCATAGAATCTTTTTAAGTTCATTTAAATATCCCCTTTTCCTTCTATTGTTCTAGCGGCGACCG
The DNA here is from genome assembly GCF_038000205.1 of Paenibacillus sp. FSL R10-2771. Taxonomy (NCBI): domain Bacteria; kingdom Bacillati; phylum Bacillota; class Bacilli; order Caryophanales; family Paenibacillaceae; genus Paenibacillus; species Paenibacillus sp. FSL R10-2771. Next base: position 1,733,797 of record NZ_JBBOBM010000001.1, on the reverse strand, counting down.
GCTTATCCGGCCTTAGTTCAAAGTGTAAGCCTTTTCAGGCGGGATTGGGATGCAATATCAAACACAGATCATTCACTTTTCTGTGCTCTTCTCCCCCTCGTCCGGGTTAAACCTGTAATATCCTATCCGAAACATGTAAAATTCTCAGCTTATACTCCTTGCCCTGTATTGAAACGCAGGAATATGATAAGGTAGATGAAAACGCTTAATATGTTTTCACCATTTACAAAGGAGTGTTCACGACGGTAAGAAAATCTACTATTAAAAGCCGCATCATTCTGCTCATGGCCGTATTCGCATTGCTGATTGCAACGCTGCTGTCTTTTTTCAGCTATGAATTGATTACTTATTATCAGCGTAAAACAACCATACAGGCGACCGAGTTCAACCTGCAGCTGGTATCCCATATTATTGAACAGGATTTGATTGACCTGACGGCCCTGGCCATGACCTGCAGTACGAACTCTTCTACTAATACCCTGCTTACGGAATATTTCGGATCACCGCAGGCAAGCCCTAAGCAAGCTGTTAATGTCTTCAACTCGATGCAGCAGGAATTCCTGAACAACCGCTCCAACAGCTACGCCCGCCGCCTGATTGTTACGGATAGCAACGGAAAGTTTCTGCAGGTGGATAAAACCGGCACCTCCGTTCCGCTTACGATACACAATATCGGGCAGATTACCGGCCTTAGCGAGGATGCCGAGGAGAAATGGGACCGGGTGATCAAGGACCCGCTTTCCACCTCGAATGGAATCCCCTTTGTGTTTCCGATTTACGGCAAAGGGGCAACCCGGGTTGGGACGGTATACCTGTTAGCGAATACCTCTGTCATTACCGACAAACTGAAGGGATACTCCCTGCCGAAGAATTCCCGGCTGCTGCTGACACTCGGCAATCATCATTATCAGCTCATCGGCGACCAGGTCACCGCCATTACGGAACCGTATGAACCGGTGGCCTATACCAATGAAAAACCTGTCGGCCCGCAGACCGAGCTGTCCATGGTCAAGCTGACAAACGATGAAGAAAGCCATATCGTGGTATCTTATCCCGTACGCAGCGGGGTCATACTATCACAGACTCTTTCGAACGACCTGTTCGCACCTAAGGCAAATATCTGGATTCTGGTCATGCTTGGCGTCGTCCTGCTCGTTATTGTCTTAAGCGCTATCATTACGCTGTATTTGACCCGTACAATCAGTCTTCCGGTGGAGAAGCTCAAGAAGCGCATCGATAAGATTGCCCAGGGTAATTTCCTGATAGACCGCAATATTGAGTGGAAAAGCGAGCTTGGCGACGTCGGACGCGGCATTAACCGCCTGTCTCAGGATATCGTGGCCCTCATGGACAGCCGGCTCGCGGACGAAAAGCAGAAGCAGGAGCTGGAATACCGGATGCTGCAGAGCCAGATCAATCCGCATTTCCTCTACAATACACTGAATTCGATCAAATGGATGGCCACGATCCAGAATGCTACAGGCATTGCGGAGATGACGACCTCCTTGTCCAGACTCCTCCGCAGTATTGCCAAGGACAACCGGCGGCTGATGCCGCTGAAGGATGAGCTAAGCCTGCTGGATGACTATTTCCTGATACAGAAATACCGCTATGGCAGCACGGTCTCCATGGTCAAAGACATTGAGAATGAAGAGCTGCTCACCGGCCTGATTCCGCGCTTCACGCTTCAGCCGCTGGTGGAGAACGCGATCTTCCATGGCATAGAGCCCAAGGGCCGGGGCGATATTATCATCACGGTGTCCAAAAGCGGATTCGCCGATATCCTGGTCACCATTGAAGACAATGGTGTCGGCATGAAGGAAGAGCAAATCTCTACTATATTGTCCACTCCCGAGGACGAATCCAAGGGAATGCTGGAGAATGTCGGACTGCGCAGCGTGAATGAACGTTTGCAGCTGGCTTTTGGCGGGAATTACGGCTTGTCTATTGAGAGTGAACTTGGACAATATACCATCATGAAGCTGCTCCTGCCCTTCCTGCAGAGAGAGTAGCTAAGTACAAACTGCGTTACAGTCCCTTTTAGGACTATACCTTATCCGCTCGACGTTGCCCAGTAACAGTAACTGTATATAAAAGTGCTGCTATGCTTAAGCAGAACCGCCCTGGCTGTGAAGCTGGGGAGCTGCTGTAGATTAGGGAACTAGCGGCTGGAGCTGACTGAAGAGCTGACTGCTGACTAAGAGCTGACTGCTGACTGAAGAGCCGGAAACCAGCGGTTCCCTCAAGCAAGTGGAAAAATGCATCTTAATTGTTCGATTTCGCAGGTTTAGGGGCAATTAAGTGGAAAAATGACATCTACTACTTGAGGTTTTAGCTACTTTGAATGAAATGAGATCATTTAAGTGCTTTTTATCCAACTGCTGTTATTGCAAGGCTCCCTCGCTCATCAGCAAGTGGAGAAAATCCAACTGCTATCATTCCATTCTGGTGTTTACATCAAAGAGTAACAGCTTTGACGTCCCAGTTATCATATGACATATATAAACTCTTATATTTAGCAAACTTAGCAAGGATGTGATGAACGTGATCAAATTATTAATCGCAGATGACGAAGCCCTGGTCTGTATCGGCCTGCAGTCCATGCTGAAATGGGAGCAGTTTAATATTGAGATTGTCGGCATTGCCCACAACGGCGCACAGGAAGAAGAGATGATCGACACGCTCCGTCCGGACATCGTCATCAGCGATATCAAAATGCCGATTAAAAGCGGTCTTGAGGTAGCCGGTTCGGTACGCAAAAAGTACGGCCGGCTGCCGCTTTTCATTATGCTGACCAGCTATGAAGAATTCCAATACGCCCGCGGAGCGATTGAAGTGCAGGCCACGGATTATCTGGTCAAGCTGGAGCTGACCCCGGAGGCGCTGTCTGAATCCATCCGCAGAGCGATTGGCATACTTGAGACTTACCAGGCGATGGAGAGCTACCCGAAGCTGGTCCACCGCGGGAATATCCAGGCCCAGCGCGATAAATTCTTCATCCGCCTGTTCAATAACCTGTTCGAGAACAAGAACCAGTATCTCCTGCAGAAAGAGGATCTGGACCTGGATTTGCCAGGGGCTGCCTATCTCGTCTGCACCTGCCGCATTCTGGGCCCGGATACGGTTCCGCCGCGCGGGGATAAGCTGGTTGCCTTATGCTCCAGCACCGTACAGATGGCTAAGGATACGCTCTCTTCCGTCAGCCCGTGTTATGTAACCAGTCTGGATCTGCGCAATTTCGCCGTGGCGCTGCCGGTCCCGGGCACCGATCCGCGGCTCTGGATGCCTGACATCCAGAAGCTGCTTGGGGACATGGCCTCCGTGCTGCACAACTACTTCAATGTGACGATCATTGGAGCCATCGGGTTCGCCGTCGAAGATCCGTATCTGCTGCGGGAGAGCTATCTTGCCGCCCGGAAGGCGCTGCCGGCCGCGGTTAAAGAGCGCTCCTTCGTCTTCTTCACAGAGGGCGAGGCACTGGCGCAGGAGCATCTGCTGTTCGATTTCTCCGAATCACGTTCGGAGATCCGCCGGGCTTTTGAAGAGATGGATACCCGGGCCTTGTACACCATTATCTCCAGAATGATCGAAATCTTCGACGGCCGGTCCGACCTGCTGGTCCCCGCCACCGATGCCGCCTGCAATATCCTGTATATGGCCACTTCCCTGCTTGCGGACGGGGAGAACATTGTGGAGCAGATATTTGAGAATGAGCCGGAGGGCTACCGGGCCATTTATCAGATGCATACTATAGAAGAAATCGCCGGCTGGCTGATCCAGTTCCGGGACGGATGCTCGAACATTCTTTCCACCCGCAGACAGAGCTATAAGGAGCAGGTCGTGAAGAATGTCCAGGAATATATTAAAAGAAATCTCGGCAGCAAGCTCTCGCTCAATCAGGTGGCGGATGTGTTCAATTTCAGTCCCAACTATCTGAGCCATCTGTTCTCCAAGGTCGCCAAGGTGAACTATGTAGAGTATATCACAGAGATCAAAATCACCGCCGCCAAGGAAATGATGGTCCGCGGGGAAGGCCGGATCTACGAGATCTCGCAGAAGCTCGGCTACGAGAGTGCCTTTTACTTCAGCAAGGTATTCAAGAAGGTCACCGGGCTCTCCCCCCGGGATTACATGCAGCAGATCGAATCAGGTACGGAGGATGTGCGGAGTCATTGAGCTGAACGTGGTTGGGCGGATGACGGATGCCTATATATGCGAAGAGCCCCAAGCAGCCGTTACACGGCAGCCTGAGGCTCTTTTTCACATAATACAATTATCAATATCAACCCTTCACCGCAGACCCAACGGTCATGGCACGCTCCACCTGCTCACTCAGCAGCAGATAGACCAGCACCATCGGAATCGAGGCAATGGTCATTACCGCTCCCATCGCTCCCCAGTCGGTGCTGTATGAGCCCTGGAAGAAGAGCAGGCCGAGCGGCAGTGTCTTCATGTTCTCGTCCGAGATCAGAATGTACGCCAAAGTGAATTCATTCCAGTTGTTCAGGAACTGGAAGATGGCTATCGTAGCGATGGCTGGCAGAGCCAGCGGCAGGATAACCCCGCCGAACAGGCGGTAGATGCTCGCCCCATCAATACAGGCTGCCTCTTCAATTTCCCGGGGAATGCTGACCAGGAAACCATAGAATACCATCGTGGAGAATGGAAGGCCAATAGCAATGTACGGGATAATGAGCGCGCCGAAGGTGTTGGTCAGATGGAAGTCGCGGACCAGGATAGCCAGCGGAATCATAATGACCTGCAGCGGCATGAACATCCCGACAATCATATACGTCCGGACAGCCGAGCGGAATTTCCACTGCATCCGTGCCACGGCGAAGGCGAACATTAGCGCCAGTAAAAGAATGCACAGCGTAGAGATGGTAGAAACGACGAAGCTGTTCATGAAATACCGCGGAATATTGAACTGTGTCCAGGCATTCACGTAGTTCTCGAAACGGAAGTGTGTCGGGAAGCCGAACGGATTGGTCACGAAGATTTCGTCATTATTTTTCAGGGAATAGGAGATCATCCAGAACAGTGGATAAATGGATACGATAAAATACAGCCATAGCGGTATTTGCAGCAGGATTTGGCCGATGGACCGGAATGTAGTTTTTGAATTCATGTCGTTCTCCTTTCCTTACGCGTTCTGTCCACGGTCGAATACCTTGTTAATGACAAGCGTAGCCACAAGTGAGATCATCACAAGCAGAACGGATACTGCGCAGGCATATCCATAATTGCTCTCCATAAAAGCATAACGGTAAATCATGAAGGTCAGCGTATAATTGGTGGTCCCCGGACCCCCATTGGTCATAATTAGCATCTGCACGAATGCCCCGATCCCGGAGGTAATGGCGATGGTGAAGCAGAATTTGAAGGTCTCGCGCATCAGCGGCAGTGTTACATGCAGGTGGGCCCGCCATTTACCGCAGCCGTCAATCGTAGCAGCCTCGAAGTAATCCTCAGGCACAGCCTTAACTCCGGCATACAGCAGGGAGAACTGATAGCCCATGAACTGCCAGGCATTGACAAAAGCAATAGCAATAATAGACTGGGTCGGTGAGCTAAGCCAGTTCTGGCGGTAAGGGATATTCAGCAGCTCGAACAGCTTGTTCACCAGGCCGTTCGTCGGATCGTACATCGCAATCCACAGCTGGCACACTACAGTAACAGACAGCACTACCGGGATGAAATACGCCGTCTTCAGCAGCTTGCGGCCGCGGATCTGCGGATTGGCACAGACGAGCGCCAGGATTGTCCCCAGACCAATCTGGAATACGGCCAGCACAATGGCGAACAGCAGCCCGTTCTTCAGTGAAGTGGATAACAGCGGATCGCTGAACAGCTCGCGGTAATTAGCCAGACCCGTGAAGGCAGCCGTACTCAGCCCATCCCAGTCGTAGAAGCTCCGCAGGACCGTCTGCAGGACCGGATAGATAAGGATGACACTGTATAACAACAGGGCAGGGAGCAGAAACAGCGCCAGCGCCGGTTTGTTTCCCAAGTATTTATTCATGCGGTTCTTCTCCTCCTTGCATCATTACAGCCGGGCCCCGGGGCGAAGGCCACAGAGTCCGGCTGCTACCCTCTATTTATTTTCCTTATCCAGCGTACGGTTCAAATTCTCTACGAACTGATCTGTAGTGAATCCGTCTACCAGCATGTTCTGTGCGTTGTCATTAATCGCATTCTGAATTTGTGTATTGCTCAGCAGCTTCGCGTATTCCTTGGCATTAGGCAGCAGTTCATTGGCAACCCGCTGCATCATGACAGGCACGTCTGAAGCGATTGGCTTGTCGGTTTTTGGTGAAATAATCGGGCTGCCCAGCTGTGTGTATTTATATTCGGCTGATTTCGCTGCCAGGAATGCTGCTACCTTGACAGCCGTTTCTTTGTTGGCACTAGCCGGAGATACGGCATAGCCCTGCGGTGAGCCTGCACCATCAATATAATATTTGGACGCTTCATAGGTCGCTTCGTCCTTGGCCGGCCAGTACATCCAGTCCACCTGGTCGCCCAGCTTCTCCGCTGCGCTGTAGATTTCCCATTGGCCGTTCACGAACATCGCGGACTTGGCTTGATAGAACTGCGAGGAAGCCTGATCATAGTTCGTGTTCGTGGCGTTGGCGTCGAAGAGCTTGGCCTGCTGAAGCTGTTCAAGCTGCTCCGCTGCGGTAACGAACGGCTGCGACAGCTCTGTCATTCCCTGTTCACCCAGTGCACCGAAGCCCTGAGACTCTTCACGGGTCACGAGTCCGTTATAGAAGGCGGCGCTGATCCACTTTTCCTTGGCGAAAATCGACATGGGCACATACCCTGCTGCGTTCAATTTCGCGGCGGCAGCTGCCAGCTCATCAATCGTCTTGATCGGTGTGGCGATACCAACCTCATCGAAGATGGTTTTGTTATAATAGATCAGCTGGAACTCGATGCCGGTATCGGGATAGGCATAAACATGGCCGTCCGGTGCGACAAGGCGCGATTCTACACCCGGATTAAGATTTTTCTTGTACTCCGCAGTAGTCTCATAGTCATCCAGAAGCTCTACATTTTTCGATTTGGCAAAGGTCTGCAGGGTGGCCCAGTCTGTGAAGTAAATATCCGGCATGTTCCCTGTAGCAGCGTAAGTTTTAAGCTTCTGATAGCCATCCTGCACCGCAGGATCAAGCTCAATCTCAACCTCAGGCATTTCCTTCTTCAGCTCTTCCACCGCATAGTCGAAAGGGCCTTTGGTATCATCGTCAAAATGCTGGGCGTATACCTTAATTTTGACTGTACCTCCCTCTGCGGCTGTGTCCGCAGCAGGCGTGTTGTCCGAAGCTGTATTTCCGCCGCCACAGGCAGACAGCAGTAAAGCCATGGAAAGCGTTATCATTAGTGCGCTTAAACGTTTGTGCTGGACTTTCATAATGTGAATCCCCCTCATGCGAGTATGTTGTCCTAAGACTCTGATCTGCTTGCTACTTTCACATTATATCTTCCCGGCAACGCTTATCTTAAGGCATAAAACGGGCCTTACCCGTAAAAAACGGGACAAAAGCAGCAGAGGCTTGGCCCTCTTCTATAAGGACGGCGCTGTTTCTGCGAGCGGGTGCTTGGTCTGCGGGACTGGCGGGACTGGCGGGAACCTTGGCAGGACTTTGGCGGAGCCCTGGTGAAATTTTGTATAAGCTGGCTGCCAATGGAGCGGACTCAGATTCCGTTAATGGGCCAATCACACCCCATTTCGGGCTCATATGAACAAGATAACGGAATCTCAGTCCGCTTCACTCGGCTTACGACCTATCCCGAACGGCATGCGCATCTTATCCACATTAGAGTAAGATCACAACTCCCCTTCATGCGGAAACGGCTACACCATCCTCCAAGGGGCGGTATCCATTCAGCGTGAAACATATGAATACTGACACGCCAATTACAAAATAACCCCACAACAAATTAATTCTTATATTTGAGAAAAAGCGGTCCCCTGCCGGGAACCGCCTCTGCCGCCCAGCCGGGGCATCCGGCTTAAACGGATAAGAAATTTCGGCCGCCATGGTTTCACAGCTTCCGGTGCACGATTACTTTTTGACCAGCTGCTCGTATTCCGTGGGTGTCACGCCGAAGCGCTTTTTGAAGCTTTTGCTGAAATAATTCGGATCTGCGTATCCGACACTCTCCGAAATATCCGCCAGCTTGCGGTTGCCTTCCAGCAGCAGTATCCGGGCTTTTTTCATCCGGATATGGGTAATATGGTCAACAATCGAATAGCCGGATTCCTTGCGGAAGACACGGCGCAGATAGCTGGAATCCACGTATACACCGCGCGCCACCTGTTCGGCTGACAGATTCTCATCCGCGTAATGCTGTTCAATATAGCTGATCGCTGCGGCAAACAGACTCGACGCCTTGGTCGGCTTCACATCCTCCGTCAGTTGAATCACTCGGCGGTACAGGCCAATCAGCCATTCCTCGGCCTTATCCCAGGAGCCGCATTCCTTCAGCCTGTCATAAGGTGCCTTCTCCTCATCGTTGTTCCATACCCGGTGAAAAGGAAACCCCCGTTCACCCGCGAAGGTTAACACCAGGGACAGAAGCCCCATCATCATCGCATCGGGATATTCGTCTCCCCACTTGCTGCCGCGGAGCTGGCGGATGGCCTTGCGCACCTCCTCCAGGATATCCGCGTCTTTCATCCGCAGTCCCAGCACAATGGTATCACGGATGGAGCTGAGATCTGCCGCCTCTTGTCCCGTCTGGCCTGCCGCCGTTCCGCCTCCTTCAGCCGCCTGCTGCTCAGCCTCCCGCTCACGGGACAGCCCGGGCAGCTTCGTCCGGACACGGGTCAGCATCTCCAGCATTTCCTCTTCGTTGAACGGCTTCAGCAGATAATCCTGCACGCCCGTACGCACCGCCTTCTGCAAATATTCAAATTCGTTATGTCCTGAAACAAATACAATGACAATCCGCTCGAAGCGGTCCTTCAGCTTGCCCGCCAGCTCAATGCCGTCCATAAACGGCATATTAATATCGACCAGTGCCAGATGGGGCTGATGCTTCTCCGCTTCAAGCAGCGCTTCCTGGCCGTCCCTGGCTTCACAGCATACGCGGAACCCGTGCCGCTGCCAGTCCATCTTAAGCCGCAGATAATCGCGGAACAGCGGCTCATCATCAACAATCATCACCTTGTACATCCTGCTCATCCCTCTTTTCATTTGCAAGCATTGGCAGTGACAGCTCTACTACAGTACCTTCACCGGCAGTGCTTCGGACCGTTAAGCCATATTCCTCGCCGAAATACAGGCTTAGCCGCTGGCGGACACTATACGTGCCGATCGACCGGGCCTCGTCCTCCTGCGAACTTCCGGACATGATGGCTGCGGTTCGTTCCCCGTCCATGCCTACCCCGTTATCCGTTACTTGAACAATGACCTTGCCTGCTATAATGCCGGCCTGGATGCGGATGAAGCCCTTGCTCCCTTTTTTCTTCAAGCCATGATATATCGCATTCTCCACAAGCGGCTGCAGCGACAGCTTCGGAATTGGTGTACCGGACAGCTCAGGCGGAATATCGATCTCGTAGCGGAACACATCAGGGTAACGGATCTGCATAATCGCCAGATAATCATCCGTAATCCGCGCCTCCTTTTCCAGAATGATAAGCTCCCTGCCCTTGTTAAGCACCATCCGGTAGAAATCTGCCAGCGCCTTGGTCGTATCCCGTGCTTCCTCATTGCGGTCAAGCTCGTTCAGGACATAAATGGTATCCAGTGTGTTATACAGAAAATGCGGTTTGATCTGCGCGCTGATCAGGGCGAGCTCATACTCCCGCTTGCGGTTCTGTTCCTCAGTCACCTCGTCCAGAAGCTCTCCTACCCGGCCGACCATGAAATTGAACGCCTCGGCAATCGTACCGATCTCATCCTCCGTTCTCGCTGCCGCAACAGGCCGGAGATCACCGCTCACCACCTGGCGCATCGCCCGTGTCAGCCTCTCCAGGGGACTTGCCACCATCCGTGACAGAATGTTGGCCCCGAACAGGGAGAAGACCAGGCACAAGGCTCCGACCAGCGCTGTCAGTCTGACATTCTGCCGTACATCAGCTGTCAGCAGCTTCAGCGAGACGACATTGATCAGCTCCCAGTCCATCCGGCCGTAATGGCTGACCGTGACCAGATTGCCGTTGTCCTTGTACGAGAAGCTTGCCGCGTCCGGCAGACGGCCGTCCTCCCCGATTTCGGCTGCTATCCCCGGCTCCACCGGCTGCAGCAGACTGCTCTTGTCCGCCGCTGCCACAACCCGCTTTTGTCCATCTATGAAATAATAGGCCTTCGGTGCAGCCGGATCGCTGGACTGCAGGAATGCCGACAGCTGTTCCTCTTTTATCATCAGAAACAGGGTGCCCAAGGGCTCGCCGCTGTCAATATTGATGACCATCTTCCCCAGGGTGAGCACTGCTGCAGCCGGATCAGGCGTCAGATAGCTCCGCTTGTCCATATCGAACCAATGCGAGATACCGTAGCTGTCCGCTCCCTTAACCCGCTCCAGCATGCCGCTTGACGCGATGCCTCCCTCATCCCCTCCGGAAGTATAAGAAGGATATACCGTCCCGTCCGTGCCGACGAATACGGCTGCATCCACCTCCCGGAAGATTGACAGGTCTGTGGATAGACGGCTCTGCATCAGATTGGCAAAACGCACCCTCTCCAGCGGCAGGGCCTGATCGCCCGGATAAGACTCGTAGAGGCGGTTGATGTTGGTAACCATAATATTGGCCGCAGTCTCTGCGCTGCGGAGGATATAGTCCGTCCGGGAGAGAATCAGCTGGGATTCATCGGCCACATTGCGTGTAGTCCGGTCAATCAGAGAGCGGCTGAATAAATGGCTGGACAGTACGCCCAGAATAAGCAGAGACAGGATAAGCAGCGGCAGAAATATGGCAATTACCTTGCTTTTGAAGCGCAGCCGGCCAAACCATTTCCTGATGAATGCGGTATATTTCAAGCTTGTTCTCCTCCGCCCTCGAATGAATATTCAACATGGTAACATAATCACCACAGGTTTAGAAGCTGTAAGATTCAGCTAAATATCCGGGTTGTAAGCGCCTCTAAAAAGCCACTTGAAAGAAAAGGACGCAGGTGGTAGGATAAAAGCGAAGTTTTAGTAAATATATTAACTAAAAAGGCGTGAAGCAGCTTGGCAACGATTAAAGACATCGCCCGTGAGGCCGGCGTATCCGCCGCCACCGTATCGAGAGTGCTAAATAATGACCTGTCCCTGGCTGTCAGTGACGATACGCGGAGCCGGGTATTCGCGGTTGCAGAGCAGCTTGGCTACAAGCCCTCCCGGTTAAGGCAGCTGAAGCGGGAGACCGAGCTGAGCAGCAAGGCCATTACGCTTCTGCTCTGGTGCTCGGCGGAAGAAGAACGGGAAGATCCGTATTACGGCTCAATCCGCCGCGGGGTTGAGCTGCGCTGCGAGGAGCTCGGGATTGTGCTCGGCCAGACGCTGCGCGGACGTAACCCGCTGCCCCCGCTCCGGGCCGATGATGGACTTATCGTCGTAGGCGGCTTCGACCCCAAGGAATTCGAGAGGCTGCATGCCGACAAAAGCACGACCGTGCTGGTTGACCAGTACGAGGAACGCCTGGAGTACGACTCCGTGCGGACGCATTTCCGTCAGGCTGTCGGTCAGGCGCTTACTCATCTGCTCGACCTTGGCCACCGGGATATTGCCTTCATCGGCGGCGGCGGTGAAGGCGAGCGCCGGGCGCATCACTTCAGCCGTATAATGCAGAGCCAGGGCTGTTACGATCCGGGGCTGGTCCGCAAGGGCAGCTGGAGCAGTGCTGACGGTTACCGGATGATGGACGAGCTGCTAGCCGGTGGCAAGCGGCCGACAGCCTGCTTCGCAGCCAGTGATCCGCTGGCGGTCGGCGCCCTCCGCGCCCTGCACGACCACGGCGTGCAGGTGCCTGCAGAGATGGCCATTGTCGGCTTCGATGACATCGAGATGGCCGCCTACGTCCAGCCTCCGCTGACAACGGTGCGCGCCTATCCCGAGCAGATGGGCAAAGCGGCCGTCCAGCTGCTCGCCGAGCGGTTCGAAGGACGCGAAGTGCCGTCGCATACGATTATCGGCACGAAGCTGATCGTCAGGGAGACCAGCGGCGGAAGCGCCTGACTAAATTCGCAGGCTGAATCTATGTAAGCAGAAACTATATATTGCAGCTGCATTAACGGACCGGATCACCGGCCGCATTACATCCGACAAGGAGAGTTATGAATATGAACATTATCGCAGATGAAACGTCAGGCCTGTTCCACCTTCAGTCCAAAGATACCAGCTATATTATCCAACTGGTGGACGGCTATCCTGCCCATGTATACTGGGGTGCACGGCTCCGCCATGACAACAGCCTGACCGGGGCGCTTGAGCTGCGCGAGCGCGCATCCTTCTCTCCAACCCCGCTGCTGCAGAAGCCTACCCTCTCTCTGGATGCTCTGCCCCAGGAATATCCGCAGTATGGAACAAGTGATTTCCGTCGGCCTGCCTATCAGGTTCAGCTGGCTGACGGCACGCGGATCTCTGAACTCCAATATGCCGGCTACACAATCACAGCGGGCAAGCCGGCCCTTGAAGGACTGCCTTCGGTCTATGTAGAGAATGAAGCGGAAGCCCAGACACTGGAGCTTACACTGAAGGATGATTACGCGGGTCTGACCGTTAAGCTTATGTATACCGTCTTCGCGGGCCATAGTGCAGTTACCCGTTCTGTCCGCTTTGAGCATAACGGTAAGGCACCGCTGCGGCTGGAACAGGCGCTTAGCACATCCGTTGATTTCGCAGATTCCTCCTACGATACCCTGCACCTGAGCGGTGCATGGGCGAGAGAACGCCATGTTCAGCGCCGTCCGCTTACCCCGGGCGCAGCCTTGTCCCTGGAAAGCCGCCGCGGCTCAAGCAGCCACCAGACCAACCCGTTTCTTGCCCTGCTCCGTCCGGGCGCGGATGAAGACCAGGGTGATGTATTCGGCTTCAATCTGGTCTACAGCGGCAGCTTCGCCGCAACTGCAGAGGTTGAACAGTTCGGACAGACCCGGGTAAGCATCGGAATTAACCCGTTCGACTTTTCCTGGCTGCTGGAACCGGGCCAATCGTTCCAGACCCCGGAGGCTGTGCTCGTCTATTCCAGTGAAGGACTCGGCGGCATGTCGCGCACCTATCACCGGCTCTACCGGACCCGGCTGTGCCGCGGCGTTCACCGCGACCAGGCCCGTCCGATTCTCGTCAATAACTGGGAAGCGACCTATTTCGATTTCGACGCCGACAAAATCGCTGCGATCGCCAAGGAAGCTGGCCCGCTCGGGATTGAACTGTTCGTCCTTGACGACGGCTGGTTCGGCAAGCGCGACAAAGACAACAGCTCGCTGGGCGACTGGTTCGAAGACCGCCGCAAGCTGCCGGAAGGTCTGGCCGATCTCGCTGGCAGAGTCAACAAGGAAGGTCTGCAGTTTGGTCTCTGGGTTGAGCCGGAGATGGTATCCCCGGACAGCGATTTATACCGTAAGCATCCGGACTGGTGCCTGCACGCCGAAGGACGCCGCCGCACTGAGGCCCGCAACCAGCTCATTCTGGATCTCTCCCGCCCGGAAGTATGCGATTATCTGTACGAGACACTCAGCGCAGTCTTCTCCAGCGCACCCATAACCTATGTCAAATGGGATATGAACCGCAACATGACGGAGATTGCCTCTGCCAACGCCAGCCCTGAGCGGCAAAAAGAAACCGCCCACCGCTATATGCTCGGCCTGTACAACCTGCTGGAGCGCCTGACCTCGCGTTTCCCTGATATCCTGTTCGAGAGCTGCTCCGGCGGCGGCGGCCGGTTCGATCCGGGAATGCTTTTCTACATGCCGCAGACCTGGACCAGTGATGACACCGATGCGATTGAACGCCTGGCAATTCAATATGGTACTAGTATTGTCTATCCGGCCAGCAGCATGGGGGCTCACGTGTCGGCGGTACCGAACCATCAGGTTGACCGCATCACCTCCCTTGCCACCCGCGGGGATGTAGCGATGAGCGGCAACTTCGGCTACGAGATGGATCTTACCAAGTTCACGGAAGCCGAGAAGGATCTGGCTGCCCGGCAGATTGCACAGTACAAGGAGATCCGCACGCTGGTGCAGCAGGGCGATATGTACCGTCTGCAGAGTCCGTTTGAAGGTAACGGCGACACAGCCTGGATGTTCGTCAGCGAAGATAAGACGGAAGCCTTTGTTGCCTACTTCCGGGTGCTGGCTAAGCCCAATGCACCAATCTCGCGTCTTACGCTCAAGGGGCTCGATCCTGAGCTGGATTATGTGATTGAGACTGGCGCAGCCGGTGTTACCACAAACGGCCACGGCGGCGGGGAAGCTTCTGCATCTGTTGATGGGCAGAGCTCCACTCCGTTCCAGACGGCCTTTGACGGCACCCCTCTCGGCGGCGACCGCCTGATGCGTATCGGCCTGGTCGTTTCCGATCTGCGCGGCGATTACGCGAGCTGCACCTATCGCCTGAGAGCAGTACAGCGTTAATCCTTAACTATTGAGAAGGCTTCAGTCTCCCCGGGGACTGGAGCCTTTTTGTTATATGGATCGGCGAGGCTATATAGATAAAGAATGGCTATTCATTTAGTGAAAAGTTGGCTTCAGCTGAGTTTGCGATTGCGGTTGTGGTTGCTGCTTGCTGCTGAGACTGTTGTTACTGCTGCGTTTGATGTTGCGGTTGTTGCTATTGCTGCTTGCTGTTGATGCTGCTGTTGATGCTGCTGCTGTTACGGTAAATTCCCGGTTTAAGCGGCTGCTTTTAAAAATCCTGCACCAAATACAACATTTTCCTCGATATCTCGGCCATAATCTGAAATTGTTGTACAAATTGCAATATTTCTGCCCTTCCAGGCGGCTAAGCCGGATAATTCCTGCATTTAGTACAACAATCTGCCTGAACAGCCGGATATATGCGGATCAATGTTGTAATATGTACAACATTTCTCATTTTCCAAGCCAGCAAGGTTCCTCCGGCAACCAACCACCAGCTACGGAAACTGAATTATTCAGTTAAATTTTAAATATTCACGTTTCAGACACTAATTGCACATTGTGCAATCTTGCTCTTTGAGCAATAATATAGACTGTAGATTACAATTCAGCATTCATCCTATACATAAGAAAGGAGGAAGCATACAACTTGAATCCCAAACTGACACTGCGGGACCAAAAAAAAGAAGCAACCGCCTACGCTTTGGCCGTAGCTGCCTTCGAGCTTGCGCTGGAGCAAGGCATGGACGGCTTCATCGTCGATGACATTGTCCAGAAGGCCGGTTATTCGCGGCGGACCTTTGCCAACTATTTCTCATGCAAGGAGGAAGCGGTGGCGGCGTATTTCATCAGCAGCGCTGCAAATGAAGATAAGAATATGCTGCTTGCTGTTCTGCCTCAGGATGCTACACCGCTGGAAGCTTTGTATAACCTGCTCAAGCTGCAGTTCACATCAGAGTTTCTGCATAAATTGCGGCAGTTCGTATCGCTCGCGAATCAGTATCCGTCGCTGGAGCCATATATCCTCAGCGTATTCCGCCGCCTTCAGATTGCCGCCCAGGAAGTACTCGAACAGTTCTCCCATGGACGCTATGACGATGGATATACCCACCTTCTCGCCGGTGCCGTCTACGGGGCATTTATCCCTATACTGGACGGACGCCTCAACGTCATGCTGCCGGGCGAAACACAGGATGAACCCTCCAGTGCCATGCCGTTTGATCAATATTTGAATTCCATGTTTGCTTACTTACGCAACGGCTTCTAATAATAAATTCAGAGATAAAGAGGAGAAACCAATACATGTCAACATTTCTGTACCGCTTAGGGAAGTCGGCTTATTCCAAGCCCTGGTATTTCATCGCGGCGTGGATCGTCGTGCTCGGTGTTATAGGCGCCCTGCTGGGTGTCAATGGCATCCAGTCCAGCTCCGAAATGAAAATTGAAGGCACCGAATCGCAAAAAGTGCTGGATAAGCTGACCCAGGAGCTTCCTGCTGCTGCCGGCGGCCAGGCGAGCGTCGCCTTCACCGCACCAGACGGGGAACGTCTGGATACGCCGGAGCGTGTAGCGCTGCTCCAGAAAGCTATCAATGACGTCTACAATATGGAATACGTCATCAATCCTATGGAACTGGCAGCACAGGCTGCCGCTGCAGCTCAAGCCGCCGGCGCTGATCCTTCCGCTGCTGCCGGTCAAGCCGCCGCTGCCGATCCTTCCGCTGCTGCCGGCCAAGCCGCCGCTGCTGATCCTTCCGCTGCTGCTGGCCAAGCCGCCGCTGCTGATCCTTCCGCTGCCGCCGGCCAAGCCGCCGCTGCCGATCCTTCCGCTGCTGCCGCGGGCCAAGCTGCCGCCGCACAGTCAGCTCCTTACGGTCCGCTAATGGTTGACGGCGCTCCGGTTCCCGGCGTTATGCTGTCTGCCGACGGCAATATTGCCCTATTCCAGTTCCAGTTCACGGTTCAGCAGACATCCCTTCCATCGGATGTACCTGATAATATCATTGATACCGTGACTGAAGTTGAGCAGGCAGGCTCCGGCATCACTGCGATTCCGAGTGATTCCCTGAAGAGCATCCCGGCCATCGGCTCAACCGAAGCAGTCGGTGTTGTCGTCGCTGCGGTCGTACTGTTCATGACGCTAGGCTCGGTCGTTGCTGCCGGTCTGCCGCTGATCACTGCACTCCTCGGCGTCGGAATCAGTGTCGGAGGTGCGTTTGCCCTCGGCAGTCTGATCCAAATGAATGACATTACACCGGTTCTCGCCGTGATGATCGGTCTGGCTGTAGGTATCGACTACTCCTTGTTCATTGTTAACCGCCAGCGCCGTCTGATTCTCGATGAGAAGTTAAGTGCCGACGAATCCGCCAGCCGGGCACTGGGCACCGCCGGCAGCGCCGTATTCTTCGCCGGTCTGACTGTTATCATCGCCCTGTGCGGCATGCTCGTTATCGGCATCGGCTTCCTGTCGACCATGGCACTTGTAGCTGCAGCCAGCGTTCTGATCAACGTCCTGCTGGCGCTGACCCTGCTGCCTGCACTGCTCGGACTGGTCGGTGAGAAGATCGTCACCGCCAAGGCCCGGACGAAGAATACCGCTGCCGCTAAAAAAGCACAGCACGGCTTCTCGCACCGCTGGGCAAATGCCACGGTGAAATACCGCTGGGTGATCATTATTCTCGTTATACTTGTTCTTGGAACAGCAGCGATTCCGGTAACCAAAATGGAGCTGGGCATTCCTTCGGGCGCCTCGGCAAACCTGGATACTCCGGCCCGCCAGAGCTATGATGTTATTTCCAAGGGATTCGGCGAGGGCTTCAACGGACCGCTGCTGCTGGTAGCAGAGCCGAAGAACCCGTCCGACAAAATTTCGATGGAGCTGCTGGGCAAGCTGACTCAAGAGCTGCAAATGCATGATAACGTTACACAGGTATCTCCGATGGGCGTGAATGCCACCGGCGATATTGCCATCATCAGCCTGATCCCGAAAACGGGTCCGACAGATACATCTACAAGAGATCTCGTGCAGGAACTGCGCGATCCGTCTTCCAGTCTAACCTTAGGGAATAATATTAATCTTGGTGTGACCGGCTTCACCGCCATCAATATTGATATGTCCTCCAAGCTGTCTGATGCCTTCCCTGTCTACATCGGCATCATTGTTATTCTCTCGCTGATCATCCTGCTGCTGGTCTTCCGGTCGATTATCGTACCAATCAAGGCAACCATCGGTTTTGTTCTCAGTATCCTTGCCACCTTCGGTGTGACCACCGCTGTCTATCAGTGGGGATGGCTGCATTCCCTGTTCGGCTTCGATACAGGAGGACCGCTGCTCAGCTTCATGCCGATTCTGGTCACCGGCATTCTGTACGGTCTGGCTATGGATTATCAGGTGTTCCTGGTCAGCTCCATGCGTGAAGCTTATGTCCACGGCCGCCGCGGCAATGACAGTGTCGTTCACGGCTATGATCTCGCCAGCCGCGTTGTGCTTGCCGCAGGCGTAATCATGGTTTCCGTCTTCTTCGGCTTCATCTTCGCCCCTGATGCGATGATTAAGCAGATCGGCTTCGCACTTGCCTTCGGCATCCTGATCGATGCCTTCATCATCCGCATGACGCTCGTTCCGGCCGTCATGGCCGTCTTCGGCGACAAAGCCTGGTGGCTGCCGAAATGGCTGGACCGCCTGCTGCCGAATCTCGATGTTGAAGGCGATAAGCTAATCGCCAAGCTGAATGCCGAGAGCGGACAGAAGCACTAGAACAACCCCACAAAACGGAGCCTTAGCTTCGATAATTACTCAGTTAATTTGCGGGGACCCCAGCATATTTTAATTCATCTAAAATAATGGACGGCATCTCCGCCGTCCGCCCCCAAACAAAAGAGGGCCTGCAGACATTGTCCGCAGGCCCTCTTTTCTATACAACAGCTCTTCTCAAGCTACAATGAAAATCACATACTTCCCAGCTGCCAGCGCCTTATCGTAAAAACCCAGAAGAAGACCTACAATTCACCCTTTAATTCCTGTCTCAGCGTTTCCGTTCCGTAACCCGGCTCCAGCGTATCCATCAGCGCTGCTCCATCCATCGCCATCATGCTCTCCAAGGTATCCTCATCTACCATTACATATTGACCAAGCATCCCCATCTGCTTCTCCTCCTAAGTTTCCTGCACGGTATATCACTAATATCACTATTACACTAGTACAACATCAGAACTATAGAAGTGAGTTCAGTAAATAATGCAGCAATTGACGGATTCAGTTCCAAGTGGGAATTCGGTAATAGTTGTATACTGTACAATTAAAAACAGTGAAAAGGCAGGCTTGAGTCTTATAACTGTAGTCTGTACAACTAAATTTGTCCGAATGAGTGAGAACCAGGGCATAATCGTAGTTTAATTGTACGAAATACAACTAAACGGAGAATCGGTTGAAAAACATAACTTTTAGTTGTACAAAGTGCAATTAAGCATACTGCGTATACCGTAATCGGGTCACTGCAAACCCTCAGTTAGCGATTTATCAATGTGGTATTCAATAGTATCCTTACACCGTCTTCTATAGAATAGGCGACAGCAACCGCGAGATTCCCTCCTTCAGCTTAATCATAAGCGAACGCTCCTTGTACCGCTCGGGCGTAAGCCCAGAGCTTAACAGGCTGTCCTGCAGAAACAGGTCCTCAAGCTGTGCGGCGACCTGCCTGTCATACACAATGGCATTGACTTCGAAGTTCAACCGGAAGCTGCGGGAGTCGATATTCATCGTCCCTACGGAGGCGACCTCCCCGTCTGCCACAATGGTCTTGGCGTGCAGGAAGCCGTTCTCATAGAGCAGGATTTTGGCTCCATAATTGAGTAAATCTCCGGCATACGCCCAGGTAGCCCAATACACGAACGGGTGGTCAGGTTTGTTCGGGATCATGATGCGCAGATCTACCCCTGAGAGCAGGGCGATTTTGCAGGCATCCATGAAGCTGGTGTCCGGAATGAAGTAGGGCGTCTGGATATATACACTTTTTCTGGCCGATAAAATGAGCTTGATGTACATATTCTTCAGATGCTCAGTCTCCGAATTGGGACCGCTGGTGATGATCTGAACCGGGCTTGTCCCCGTATGTCCCCCTGTGAAAAAGGAGAATTCCTCGTAATCCCCGCGCTTATGCTTCCCGGCCTGATGCCAGTCCAGAATAAATCTGCCTTGAATATGATTGACAGCATTCCCTGTGATCCTGAGGTGGGTGTCGCGCCAATAGCCGAATTTCTTATCCAGCCCGAGGTATTCATCTCCGACATTGAACCCGCCGATATAGGCGGTCATGCCATCAATTATGCACAGCTTGCGGTGATTCCGGTTGTTGATCCGGAAGTTCAGCGGTCTGAGCAGAGACGGGAAGAACACCTCCACCTCTCCTCCTGCTGCACGTAATTCTTTGAAGAACCCGGGGGCAATCCGTTTGGAGCCGACTTCATCGTAGAGCAGCCGCACCTTCACGCCTTCCTCTGCTTTGCGGGTTAATGCATCCCTCAGCTTCTTCCCCAGCGTGTCCGGCTGAATGATGTAATACTGAATATTGATCTCTGTCCGGGCAGACCGGATATCCTCGAATAATGCGTCGAATTTC
Organism: Paenibacillus sp. FSL R10-2771; assembly: GCF_038000205.1. Classification (NCBI taxonomy): domain Bacteria; kingdom Bacillati; phylum Bacillota; class Bacilli; order Caryophanales; family Paenibacillaceae; genus Paenibacillus; species Paenibacillus sp. FSL R10-2771. The sequence goes on along the minus strand of NZ_JBBOBM010000001.1, from coordinate 1,713,607 downwards.
TGGTGTCCGTCACTGTAGATAACGATGTCATTATCACTGGATAAAAGACCATGCGACGATCTGATATTCATCGTGATGAGCTCTGTGTATTTCTGCAGCCAGGGAGATATCTCCTGGACTTCGTCATGCAGCGAAGCCAGCTGCCGGTCTGTCTCAGCCTGGACAAATTCCTGCTCTTCAATGAACAAATGATAGAAATTCTTCTTCTTCAGATTCCGCCCGAAAAAGATATACAAAACGAACCCCAGGATAGGAATGAAGAACAGAACCATCAGCCAGGCCCAGGTGTAACCCGCCTCTCTCCGCTCAATGAACAGGAACCCCAGCGCCAGCAGAATATTTATGAATGTGATGCTTGAAATAATAAGTGTCGTTATACTTGCGAATTCCATGCCCTGTCCCCCTCTCGTGCGTAAGCCTCAAACCCTCCCGTGACTAATACTGCCACCTTACGGGCGACTTCCTCTTTGTCCATGCGGATCTCCCCGGCCACCCATTGAACAGCTCCTTCATGGATAGCCTGGGCAGCAAAAGAAGCCATTATTTTCCGCTCATCTTCCGTATAGAGCCTATCCAGACCGTCCAGCAAATAAGCCTTGAGCGCAGTTAGCATCTTATCTCTGAGCTGCGGTACGACGAATGCTACATAGCTGCTGCGGCAGTTCATCTCCGGCTGGTCATAGAAATCGCACACGGCCAGAACAAGCTGCCCGATGCTGTCCGGATCAACCTTCACTTGCCCTGCAGTGTATTGTCTGATAGCTGCCGATGCGGAGTCCCCCATCATATAGTCCAGTAATTCGTATTTGTCATTAAAATGTGCATAAAAGGTAGCCCGGTTCACTTTAGCCCGTTGGGTGATATCGGCAATCGTGATTTTCTCGAAATCCTTCACGGACACCAGCTCGATAAAAGCACCCGCCAAAGACTCCTTCGTATGCGTCACCCGTACATTCATTACTTTATTCGCCATAGCATCCTCCCGCCCGACAATAGGTACGTCTTGTTGCTATAGCAACATCTGCACCTGTTTTGTTGATTGTTGCGCTGCCTGATCAGCGGTATATTCTGATTAAAGCAACACGCGTTAATTTAATATATCACAACGAGGGAGAGTTTAAACCATAGAACTATTGTTATCGTCGGTGCAGGGCCCGGATTAGGTCTGTCGTTAGCCAAAAAATTCGGGGAGAACGGATTCAGGGTAGCCGTAACAGAAATAAGCGGTAAGACATCCCTTGACAGGGTAATATCTTATCGCTTTTTTCTAATAATTATATTCAGACAACTAAGTATAATAATAGCTATATTTGCTATCAGCACGCCAGTATAAGCATCCGATAAACGGGTCCGGTGTACCCATAGCTTAACAATTTCACCCGACACCCCCATTTTCATTAAATAGGGTTCCAATCCCTTTGTAGTAAGCTTATCACCGTAGACCAGCGGTATATCAATAATATCGTTGGTTCCTATTTCGGGAGTGAATTCAGCCCATAATTGTTTGGCCCATCTGTCATATTTATAGCTGAATACTTCGTCTGATTCACGGTATTCCCACCTGTAATTCCACGCAACAACTAATATCCCCAGTGTAAGGATGCTGATTAATAGAATTTTAAATTTCAATAGGCCGCCTGCTTTCAGGACAATAAGTCTATCCGTTGGATAGGCTTATGTCCGTTATTATTCACTCACCCGCTCACTCCGGCAGCTGAAGCAGCTCATCACGCAGCTGACGATAAGCATCATCCCAGCCCATTTTGGCATAAAAGCGGAGCGCATCCAGCCCTTTGAAATACCGCGCACCGGTCAGCCGTTCATGAAAGTCCGGGATGATGATCCCCTCCCTGTTCTGGTAATCCTGATAAGCCTGAACCACATCAAGCTCTCCCAAGGTCCCATTCAGCGTAGCGAGATCGATCAGAAAATCCCCATAGGCAAAATTGCCGTCGATGATTCCGGTGATCTGCCGGCCATCCGACAGGATGTTCCAGGGCTGAAAATCCCCGTGGATAAAATAGCGGTGCGGCTCGTTGTATTTGGCATACGCCAGCAGGCGGTGGTAACATTCTTCGAATACATCCTTTTCCAGACAGGTCGACTGAAATAAGCCGTGCCAGCCTTCCCAGAAGGTTCCACTCTGATCCTCGGCGAAGAATGAAGTGATATATTCCCGCCATGACGGGTAAGCGCCGGCTCCGCTGGGCTGTATCCATCCGTAGCCGCTTGTATCGCCCAGCTCGGCGTAATTCATCCGGGTCAGTATTTCGATAAGCTCAGGGAGCTGGCTCTGCTTCTCATGATCAGAACAATCGGTCAGATTGCCGCCACGAATCCGTTCAGAGATGGAATAGCTCAATGTCCCCGATTTACCCTGCCCAAGACATTTGGCAAACGGGATGCCCTGGCTGGTCAGCAGATTCGCAACATAACCTTCTGTATCGTAGGCTCCGTCCATGTCACTCAACTTAATGATGCATCCCCGGCCTTCATATTCAAAGGAGAATACGCTGCTCAGGTTCCCCCCTTCTACGGGCATTACCCCGGCCGGACTTGAACCAAAATGCTGCTTCAATATATCTTCTACCCCGCCAATTTCTAATCTTGCTTTCTCGTATGCAGTCATTGCGGCATCCGTCCTCACATATCTTTTGTGAATTCAACCTCAACCTTCAACATCATTAACGTAATGGAGCACAGTTCCGTAGTATTTCATGAACCGCCGATAATCGTCACTGCCATTCATCCCGATGACCGCCGGATAAGCATTAACCTTACGCTGCTTAAGTGCAGCCAGTATTTCCTGTTGGATAGGGCAATGAAATTTGCCTTCTGTATACTCGATCACCAGCGGAGGGAGTGCTGCTGCATCCTCATCTTGTACATGAGCCGGGTCATTATTGCTGCCCGTAAGCTCATCACGCCCTATAAGCCGCAGCGGAAATTTAACGACTCCGAAGTACAGCTTCTCTTGCTTCTCTTGCTTTCCGGATTCTTCCTGCCCGGTTAAGGCCTTGCGGGTGAGCAGCAAATAACACTGAATCCATTCTTCGATCATTCCGGCATCCATGTACCGTACAGCCGACTCCACAGTCGGAGCATACGTTAAGTGCCGGTCGTTTTTCTTCGAGTAGATGATCTTCTTGACCGTATCCAGGGATAAATAATACTCGTCGGCAATTTCCGCAATCGTCACTCCATGCGCATACTTGTTGCGAATCATCAGATTACGCTTTTGCAGCCGCTCTCTGTATCCGGTCGACTCGCCCCAGGTCTTCTTCTCATCCCCTGCCGGGAAATACAGCAGCCTTCCTGCCGCATATTTCTGGACTTCTTTTAATAGCTCCTCCGGGATCACATCGCCGGCATGCTCATATTTCATACCTTCATTCACCTTCTGCAGGGCTAAAGGGCATAGATGCGTTCCTTCAGCTCACTTATGGATTTGACTATGGACTTGCAGGAGCACTCATCATCGATAGAGGCATGCCAGCGCAAGGTATCGATTCCTCTGTAATACGCCATGCATAAGAACCGTTCCTTGAAATCAGGGATGATGATATTCCTTCTCTTGCAGTATTCAGTGAACAGCTCCGGGATCTTGAAGTAAGGCTCATTCAGATCCATATTAGCGATATCTACCAGACAATCGAAAATCCCGCACTTGCTCCAATCCGGGAAACCAAGCACTGCCCGGCCGTCTGTGATCATATTTTTGAAGTACGCATTATTATAAACCAGGTAGCGCTGGCCTTCGCAATAATGGATTCGGTCCTCCATTTCCTTATAGTACTTCTCGAAAAAGTCACGGTCCAGCACGGTAGTCTCGAACATCTCACGCCAATTGAACCAGTACCCCTCTCTCTTCTCCGAGAATGTCTCGGTCAGGAACTCCCGGCAGGTGGAAAATTCCGTCTCGCCCTCCTCATCCAGCCAGCCGTAGCCTGCTATGCCCGATATATCAGATGAAGAAATCTCCAGCAACTGGTCAAAAAATAACTCATGGCATTCCGCGAACTCCGCCGCACTCAGCTGCTCGGCAACAAACCCCTTCGGTGTCATATTCACCTTGTCAGACAGGAGCGATTTAAGAAAATTATCTTTCCCCATGTTCATCTCACCTTTTCCCATACACTAGAATATACCAGCTGCGCATCTGATAATAGAATCATACACCCTGAAATTCCAGGGAGATAGGCAATGAATTCCTTAAGGTAACTTTGCATAGGCTGCCATACCGGTCACGATCTAATAGAAAAACCGCCATCCCCTTATCAGGTCTGACGGTCCTCCCCTCACACAGCTTAAAACTCTTCCAAGACCTTGGATTTATCACCATAAACCTTGTCCAGGTGATCCTCTCCCCAGTAACATAAAAGGTCCAGCGCGGGCTTTAATCCCCAGCCGTAGGCCGTTAATTCATACTCCACTCTAGGCGGGATTTCTTTAAATATTTTCCGGGCAATAATCTCATCCTTTTCCAGGCCTCTTAGCTGGGTGGTCAGCATTTTTTGTGTAATGCCGGGGATTAGCCGCCGCAGCTCGGATGTTCGTTTGCAGCCTGTCATCAAATGATAGATGATTTGAGGCTTCCATTTCCCGCCCATGACTTCTAATGCCGCTTCTACGCCGACTTTATATTTCTTTGGAGTGCTATTATCACTCTGTTCTGTCATTGCTTATTCCTCCGTCAAAAGGCTGTGTATATACCGGAAATATACTATCGGGTGTAGGGCACTTCAATGTACCTATGGTACCTTTCTCATCCTATAGAACATGAAAGTGCGTACTTCCAGACAATTTTATTACTGTTTATAATAGCATCAGCCACTGATCATGGCTACAAATTGGCGGTTCAGAAAGGTAGTGAAGATACAGATGAACGTATTAATCGTTGTTTCGCATCCGAGACAAGATTCCCTGACCTTTGCGGTTGCCCGCCGTTTTGCACAAGGTCTTACGGAGGCCGGACATGGCTATGAGATATTAGATTTGCACGGGATTGGCTTTGATCCTCTTTTGCAAGGAGTAGATGAGCCTGACATGTCCCTTGAGGAGCAATCCTTCTCACCTGAGGTGGAACGGGAAATGAAGCGGTTGAAGGAGCATGATGCCCTGGCCTTTATTTTCCCCGTCTGGTGGTGGCATTTGCCGGCCATGCTGAAAGGTTATATCGACCGGGTGTGGAACAACGGATTTGCATATGGCAAGAACCAACTTCATCATCAGCAGGTGTTGTGGATGGGTCTGGCCGGCGTTTCGCGGGAACAGATGCGCAAGCGCAACTATGATGAAACAATTACCCACCTGCTCAATGTAGGAATCGCTGATTATTGCGGTATCTCCAATTCCAGGGTTGAGTTTCTATACGAGACAACCTTAGATTCTAATCCCCGGCATTATGAGCTGCTGCTTAACCAGGCCTATCAATTAGGCTTGAATTATGCGGAGGAATAATGACCTGTTTGGTGAACAAGGTGAGCCCACCGGTATTCATTTTCCCAACTGATACTTGGCGTACTCATTATGACTCCGACTCGACAGCCAGCTAGGAGGACTGAGAATCCGCTATTGGAGCAAATCAGGCGGATTCAGTAGCTAAACGGACTCAGAATCGCTTATATGGACGAATTCCCTCCATTTCAGGCCCGAATAAACAAGATAAGCGATTCTCCGGTTCACCCAGATTTTAAGGCTTTTGAGAGATATAACGGATTCTCAGTCCGCTTCACTCGAGGGTTTGAGTCCTCGACGGAATTTCATAGTGCGGTTTCTCAACCAGTATCATTCCCCCAACAGTGTAGTTCTCAACAATGAAAAAAGCTGCCCCTACTAGCCTTTCGGCTTTGGGACAGCACTTTTTTTCAACTATTGACTTCGTTCGCTACCCTCCGCGTAACCGGCCAGCTTCTGCTTCCCCAGCCACGCTCTCTCCGCCATAGCGCTAAGCGGCCCGCGGATTCCGACTGCCACTTCTGCTTCGGTCTGCGCTTCCGGCTTGTCGCTCCAGATGGAGAAGGAACAGCCGATTAACTCACGCGGATAAGAACCCGCGGGATATTCCTGCTTCGCTCCGCCGGACCGCTGCGGGAACAACCCCGGATGCCATGAATTGCAGATTTTCTCTCCTGTTGGATACGTATAGCCTGCATGCTCACCCAGTACGTAATAAAAGTAGGCATCGTTGAAATTAATCACCTGATGTCCCTGCGCAATGATCTCTTCAACCGGGGCCATCATTTCATGCCATTTCGTCCAATACGTAATTTGGATGGAGGATTTAGGCGTTATTCTCTGGATCTGATCCCCACGGTACAGTCCATCGTTCCAGGCGCGGACGATCCACCCCTTGGACTCCAGATGTTCAGCCACACCGTTAAGGTAGTCAATATAAGTGTCCACACCCGTCCCGCCGCCGATGTTCAGAACATCCCGGGCATACTGCTCAAGCTGGGGATATTCCCCGAACTGCCCGAAGTTGATAAACTCATCGCCGCCGATATGAAAATGCGTGCTTCCGGCAAATAACTCCGCGTATTCGTCGATCAGCTCCAGCACGAATTGCCGCGCAGCGGCATTCGTAATATCCAGCGCGCCCGGGGCAACGGCTCCCGCTGAATTCTTAAGCAGCCAGTCCGGATGTGTCCGCAGGGCTTGTCCCAGATGGCCCGGCGAATCCAATGAAGGAATAACAGCAATATGATATCTTGCGGCCGTATGAATAATCGCCTTCATTTCCTGCTTGGTTAAATATTCGTCCGACATTACCTCAGGATGGCTCTCGCTCATCAGCCTGAAGCCTTCATTCTCGGAGAAATGCAGCTGCAGCGTATTCAGTCTAAGCCGGGACATCTCCCTGATCCTCTCCATGATCCATTCGGCGGTATAGAACTTCCGCCCGATGTCAATATGCAGCGCCCGCTCCGGCATCACAGGGTAATCGGTGATTCTACCGTACGGCATGAAGCCGTCAGCCAACAGCAGCTGTATCACTGTCCGCAATCCATACATCACAGCAGTTTCGCTTGGGGCCGTGATGTGAACAAACTCGCCGATTTCAATGACATAACCTTCCCGGCTGTCCATACCACCGCCCGCTCCGCTGTCGTTCAATTCAATGACAATATCTCCAGAAGACGGTGTCTCACACTCTCCATAAAGTACAGACAGGAGATGGCCGGATGGAGCCAGACTGTCTGCATATTCCGATAGAACAATGAAAATCGTGTCATTCAGAACCCTGTTTCCCTCTGATCTGATATTGTCTACAATCCTAACCCGGGATTGTGCTGACAGTCTCCATTGCCCCTGAGAGGCCTTCATATACTGCTGCACACCCGGGAACGGACTCTGATCACTGCTTAGCCTATCCATCTGAGGGTCACCTCCTGCTTCTACTTCTACTTCTACTTCTACTTCTACTTCTACCTCATCCTTGGTCAGTCAAGCCGGATGCCAACGGTTAGTATTTCATGTCCGCCCAGCTGAAGCCGAAGCGTATTTGCTCCGCCTTGCTCCAGTCGACCAGTCTCAGCCGCAATATCCGCAACCTTAGCTTCCAGCACATTCGATGTGTAGAAGCCCGTTGCCGGCAGGTCTGTTTCCAGCTTCATTTCACAAGGCTGGCCCGTCATGTTGAACCAGCGGAGCAGCAGATCCCCGCTCTCTTCGTTCATCTTGAGCGAAGAGAAGGCGGCAGCCGTGCCGCTCCAGCGGACAGCCGAGTACACGGCTGGAATGGTTCCTGTATGAACCTCCGCCTGGGCGCAGGTCCAGGGAATCTGGAACTGGTAGGCCGCAGCCGCGGCACCAAAAGCTACCGCGTCCCCGCTGTGCGGAATAAGCAGCAGCTCCGCCGTATGTTCCCCCTGGCACTGGGCTTCCGGCGTAGGGAACCAGCCCCAGTCGCCCATCTCCCCGACGCAGCGGAGCAGGGTAATGGCGATGGTGTTGCGGCCGTCACGCAGTATTTCATATTCATGGAGTCCGAGATTAGCGACCGTAAGCCCCGCATGCTCCTCCGCCACATCCACAAAACTCTGCTGATGCTGCGCATTGCTCGGGTTCAGCCACTCCGGCGCCGGTTCATTCGGCCGCTCCGCCAGCTCGAACATCGAGTCTACACGGTGGGAAGCTGCGGCCAGATCTGCAGGGAACAGCATCCGCAGACGGTGATCCTTCGCCGTATTATGGATATAACTTTTGACTTCCAGGCCTTTGCCGCTGCGTTCCAGCCTTAACACTGTCCGTAGCTTAAGCAGAACCTTGTCCGCTGAGCGCTGCGCCTGCCGCTCCGGATAATAGACCAGCGCACGCTGTTCTTCTTCCAGCACGGCATCGGCGGAAGCCGGAATCTCCCATTCATGGACGATCTCTATAGATGCCCGGTATGGCGCATCTTCTATGATGCGGATATCAGCCGTCAGCCCCCGGGTAGTCAGCGGAACTTCCCCCGCAGGCTGTCTGTACATATATTCGTTGCCGATGTCCCCGGTATTCTCATAGACACCGAGATCACGGTATACTTTGCCGCTTGGCTTATGCTCCAGCGTGAAGGAACCGTCGGCCATAATCTCAACCCGCAGCGATTCGTTCTCCAGTATCCGTCCGCCGTGGACAAGCGACGCTGAGGCCCCGGCACCTGCCCGAGGCTCCGTCCCGTTCGTTGCGGCACCACCCGCTGCGGCGGACCCTGCTATGCCTTGGCCGGATTGACCGGCAGCGGCCCCAGCCAGCGGGCGGACCCAGGCATAAGTGCGCAGCCCCAGCGCTGGCACATCCGCCGCTTCGAAGATCAGCTGCACCTTGCGGCAGCTGTACGGCTGCCGGAACCGGTCATCCGGCAGATCATAGCCGAATGACAGCCCCAGGTCCTGAATCGTACAAGGCACTTCGTTGCCTAGTTCATCCACCAGGACCCGTCCGCCCAGGTCAACCGCCTTCATCCGGCGGGCGGTCTCTTCAAGTGTGTGGCCTTCGCGCAGATACAGCCGGGCTGCGTCCAGCTCCACGCTGACTGTACCAGTGCGGCTCCAGCCGCTTGTATTCATCACAACGAGCGGAATAGCAGCTTCACCATACGCGGCGAAGCCCAATGTGTCCACCGCTCCGGTGATCGCCTGCATGCTGTCCGCCACGATGCCTTCGGCGGTGTGACGGCTCTTGTCGAACCGGGTTACCATCTCCCGGTGCACTTCATCCACACTGCAGCCGCAGATGGAATCATGCGGATGGTTCTGCAGCAGCGTTTTCCACGCGTAGGTCAACAAATGCTGCGGATACTCCCCGCCGTGCAGCCTGGCGATAACGGCCAGCGGCTCGGCTACCTTCTCCAGCAGCGCCTGGCCCCGCTGGTTCAGCTGCTTCAGGTACACCCGGGCGGACGCTGTATTAACCAGTGTCCCCCAGCCGTCAGTACGCTGGCTTCGCAGCTCGCCCTTAACCGTGGAGAGGCTGCGGCCGGCAAGAGAGTGCTGCACAGCCTTAATATAATCGGCAAAGTTTGAATGAACGAAGGATATCTCCGGGTACAGCTGCTCCGCGGTGCGGATGGCCTCCGGCAGATCGGTCTGCAGCGGCTGATGATCGCAGCCGTTCATGAACAGCAGCTGATCCGTGGCCGCATACTGCCTCGCATCTGCCAGCTTGCGCTCCCAGAAGGTCTTCGCCTCATCTGCTTCTGCCGGGATCTCATTGCCGTTCGAATACCAGTTGGCGAACAGGATGCCCAGCACCTTGGACCCGTCCGGCCCTTCCCAGACCAGCTCCGAGAACGAGGATTCATAGCCGTCGCTAGAGACCGTATTGTTGAAGCCTGTCGGCTTCACCCCGCGCCCGAAGAAGGCATTGGTGATTCCGGCCTGTACCATGAGCTGCGGAATTTGTCCGGTCAGGCCGAAGGTGTCGGGGAAATAACCGATCTTCGATACCTCCCCGTAGACTCCCGCGTCCTGATGCCCGATCTGCAGATTGCGCACATTGGCTTCCGGACTGGTCAGGAAGGCATCCTGCAGGATATACCAAGGCCCGATATAGATCCGTCCTTCACGGATATGGCGTTCCAGCCGTTCCCGGTTCTCCGGGCGGACCTGCAAATAATCTTCGATAATGATCGTCTGTCCGTCGAAGAAGAAGCTCCGGAATCCCGGATTCTGCTCCAGCGTGTCCAGCAGGCTGTCGACCAGCCGGATCAGCCGGAGATGATGGCGTTCATAAGGAAGATACCATTCCCGGTCCCAGTGCGTATGGGAGATGATATGCGCCGTTTGTTGTTTGTCCATGGCTGTTACACCTCAGTCTCCAGAGGATATTCCTCCATATAGTTAAGCAATTCGTCCACGGTGGTGAAGGCCAGACCCGTAACCGTATCTGCACAACCGTAGTAGATGGCAATCCGTCCTGTAGCCGCATCCGTCAAAGCCGCGCAGGGGAAGGTCACATTCGGCACATCGCCCACACATTCGTACAAGGTTTCAGGGCCGAGAATATAGTTGCGTGAGCGGGCTTTCACCTTCCATGGCTGATCCAGATCGAGCAGCGCGCAGCCCATGCGGTAGACAAACCCGTTGCAGGTGTTGATTACGCCGTGGTAGATCAGCAGCCAGCCCTTATCGGTCTCAATCGGAATCGGACCCGGGCCAATCTTCTTGGACTGCCAGGCGGAGGCATCGCCGTTCACCGTGCCCATCACATAGCGGTGCTTGCCCCAGAAGGTAAGGTCAGGACTCTCGCTGTAAAAGATATCGCCAAACGGAGTATGCCCGGTATCGCTTGGACGGCTGAGCATAGCATAATTGCCGCCGATCTTGCGCGGAAGCAGCACCCCGTTCCGGTTATACGGCAGGAAGGCATTCTCCAGCTGATGGAACGTCTTGAAATCAAACGTATACGCCAGTCCAATCGTCGGCCCGTGATAGCCGTTGCACCAGGAAATATAGTAACGGTCATCGATCTTGCATACCCGGGGATCGTAGCGGTATTCCCGTTTGATAATCTCTTCATCGCCCTCGAATTCTATAGGCTCATGGTTGATCTTCCAGTTCACCCCGTCCTCGCTGAACCCGGCAAAGATGTCCATGCTGACCGATTTGGAATCACAGCGGAACACGCCGGCGAAGCCGCCCTCAAAGGGAATGACCGCCGAATTAAACACACTGTTCGAGTTCGGGATCGCATCCCGCTTAATGATCGGGTTGGCGGAATATCTCCATACAGGCGCGTTGCTGTCCGCCGGTTTCTCCTGCCAAGGGATATTTGACAATGTTTCTCCAATAATTGTATTCATGCTCAGGTCTCCTTTGTATATGAAAAAGTGCTTTACACAATCATAATTAGCTTCCTGTATTCTGTATCCATGCAGGCCGGACCTAGAGAATCCCTTCCTGCAGCGCCCGCCAGACCAGCTGGGAGAACAGGCTATTCGACCAGGCGAACCACTTGCGGGTGAACACCGACGGATCGTCGGCCAGGAAGCCTTCATGCATATAGCCGGTATCCGCGTCCGTTGCTTCGAGCATGGCAATCACCGCCAGCTTCTCTTCTTTACTATTTGCCGTGATTCCCTGCATGGACAGCGCCATATGCCAGATATAACCCGGAGGGGTATGCGGACTGCCGATGCCCTTGGCGGCTTGGCCTTCGTAATAGAACGGATTCTCGCTGCTCAGCGCAAAACGTCTAGTATTCTGATAGATGGGATCGTCATTCTTCAAATACCCGAGGTACGGAATGGACATCAGGCCCGGTGTTCCGGCGTCATCCATCAGGCAGTAATTGCCGTAGCCGTCTGTTTCGTACGCATAGATCGGCCCGAATTCAGGGTGGCGATAGATACCGTACAGCTTGATGCCGTGATCCACCTCTTGCTCCAGCGCCTTCAGCTCGGCCAGGAAATCCAGATCGCGGAACACCCACTCGGCGAAATCCTGCATCTGGCGCAGAGCCACCACAGCGAACATATTCCCCGGAATGTTGTAATGGAAATCGCAGGCATCGTCGCTGGAGCGGAAGCCGGACCAGATCATCCCTGTGTAGTTGACCGGCATGCCGAGACCGCCGCCCCGGATCGAATCCTCCATAATCCCGTTGTTCCGGGTGAAGCGGTACGGGGATTGTTCAGCGTGATGCTGCTCCCGCTTGAAGAGATCGGTAATGGTGCGCAGCATTTTTTTGAAATCAGCCGTGAAGATATCCGTTCGCTTCGTCTCCTCCCAATAGGCATGGGCCAGCCGGATCACGAAGCACAGCGAGTCAATCTCGAACTTGCGCTCCCACACCCAGGGCGACATCTCCGTCACATCCCCGGCATTCCAGTGCCAGTCGTTAGCCGTTTCGTTGAACGCGTTGGCGTAAGGATCAATCAGCACGTACTGCGTATGGCGCTTGATCAGCCCGCCGATCATTCGCTGCAGATCAGGATCTTTGGCGGCAAAAGGCACATAATGAATCACCTGCTCGACCGAATCGCGCAGCCAGCAGGCCGGGATATCGCCCGTAATGACAAACGTGGTTCCATCGTCAAGCAGCTTGGTAGTAGTCTCCAGCGTGTTCGGGAAACAGTTCCGGAACAGGCGCTGCAGCTTGGGCCGGTGGGCCAGCTTCTCTTCGGCCTCGGCCAATACGGCCTGAATGGATGACGGGAGCGGCAGCTCCGGCATTTGAATCTGGGGAAGTCTGAATTGTTCCAAGGTGATAGTCTCCTTCGGCTTAATCTATAGGGTACCTGAACTGAAGCTATATAGATTGTACTTGTAAGTTTTCTGTTCTGGGATTGCCGTGACTCCAGAGAATGTTTGGCCCTCCGGCCGCTGTTGTCCCCAGATTTCTTGATTTTTAACCGCTAATCGCGGTGGAAATCCGGTGACAAAGGCGGACGCTGACGCTCCTACAGTGCCAAAATTCTCCTCCGCCACTTTTCCCTGTCTGTATTTTTCAAGTTCAATCTATTTAGAATGAATAATTTTCAGGGTCTTGATCTCGAACGGGTGGAAGTCTAGCGTCAGCTCTCCCGCCTCTTCCGCCAGCAGCTCTGCCTCTTCTTCCAGTGCATTGGACAGGTATACCGCTGAATGCGGCAGCGGCCAGCCGAGCTTGACGGTCTCGCGTCCGCCAGCGGATTCATACAGCCGCAGAATACTGCCGCTTCCGTCTTCCGCCAATTTGACTGTATCCAGGATAACCTGCTTCCCGTCATAGGGGAGGAATGAGCCTGAAGGCGGCAGCTGTCCTGCACTTGAATTACAGGCAACCGCATAGGAAGTGTGATTCAGCTCAGCGGCTTTACGGAGGGTATGCGCCCCGCGCCAGTCTCCGGTATGCGGATACAGTGAATACGTGAATGCATGTGTGCCCAGATCCGCGGAATGATCCGGCCAGCGCGGCGCGCGCAGCAGCGACAGACGGATCGTGCTGCCCTGCGTGTCATAGCCGTATTTGCAGTCATTCAGCAGGCTGACACCATAGTCATGCTCAGACACATCGGCATAGCGGTGCCCGCAGACTTCATATTGCGCCTGCTCCCAGCTGGTGTTGCGGTGCGTTGACCGTTCCAGCGCGCCGAACGGGATCTCATAGGTCGCCTTGCTGGTTACTACATCTACCGGGAAGCCGACCTTCAGCAGCTTATGGGCTTCATTCCATTGGACCTTCGTCTTGAAGTCAATCCGCCGGTCACTGTGATACAGGATCAGCTCCTGCTCTATTTCGGATTGGCCGATGCTCCAGCGGAAGTACAGCACATCGCAGACAGGGCCTGAGGACAGCAGCTTCTGCTCCAGCAGAACAGCTTCTCCGGCAGGCTGCTCCTCATACCGGCTGTCTATATCCCAGGCATCCCATAGGATAGGGCGGTCATGGAAGAAATGCAACCGGTTCAGCCGCTCTCCGGCCTTGACAATCTCACGCCCGGCTTCCTTATCGTACAGGCTGATGATCTCGCCCTGTTCATTGAACCGGAGCCGGTAATATTCCGTCTCCCAGTCCTGGCCGAACGAAGCTGCAACCGAAGCTTCATTAGATGCTTCAATCGGTGTCGGCATATCTCCGCTATCTCTGCCAACCTCGCCGCTACCGTCAACTCCGCCATCTTCGCGCAACGCTGGCTGTTCCTCATCTCTCAGCCACACGGTAACATACCCGAATGCCGGAACCTCCGGCACCCGCACGCGGAGAGCAGCTGGCCCGTCTGCTGTAACCGGCTCCGCGGCCAGCCGCATTCCTTTCCGGTCATATACGGCGGCAGCAGTGTTATCCGCTCCGTCTCCGGCAGCCGGGAGCTCAACCACCATATCCCGGGCCCAGCCCAGACCGTTCAGGACGACATAAGGCTGGCCCTCTCCACGGGTATCGATATCCGATACGGCGGCCTCCATAACCGACTTTAGGCTGCTATCTCCAAGAGCGAAGATGCTCTGATACTCCTTGTCCGAAGTCTGATAGACCTCGGGAATCGACGAGCCGGGAATAATATCATGGAACTGGTTAAGCAGAATCAGCTTCCAGCCTTCATTCAGGTCCTCCCCGATCTCTTCCCGCTGCTGCGGCTGCAGCTGGTGTCCGGCCAGCGTCTGCCATAGTTCCGCTTCCCTGTACAGAATCTCGGCCTTGCGGTTATTGCGCTTGTTCCGGGCATGTGTGGTATAGGTTCCCCGGTGCAGCTCCAGATAGAGGTCGCCCTGCCAGACCGGCAGCTCAGGCTTCGCCTGCTCGATGCCTGCGAAGAAATCTGCCGCCGTACTGTAGCCGGAGGCTGGCTGGCCCACCATGAGCTCGGAGCGCGAGAGATATTCAAGCATCTCCCGGGTCACTCCGCCGCCCCCGTCCCCGTGTCCGTACAGCAGCATTTGTTCGCTGTGCACGGCTTTTTCACGGTAAGACTGCCAGTGCTCATGAATATCCTTCGGCAGCGTACTCTCATTCACTCCGTGGTTCATATAAGACAGAAGTGCCGTTCCGTCGATGCCTACCCAGTGGAACAAATCATAAGGGAACAGATTCGTATCATTCCAGCCGAGTTTGGTCGTCATGAAATAGCGGACCTTGCCATGCTTCAGAATCTGCGGCAGGGAAGCGCAATACCCGAAGGTGTCCGGCAGCCATTCAATCTCGGATTGCCGTCCGAATTCCTCCTGATAGAACCGCTGCCCATACAGCATCTGCCGCATCAGGGATTCCCCGCTTGGAATATTCAGATCCGGCTCCACCCACATACCGCCAACAAGCTCCCAGCGCCCTTCAAGAATCCGCGCCTTCACCTTCGTGTACAATTCAGGATCATTATCCTTCAGATAAGCGAACAGCTGCGGCTGGCTCTGGGCGTAGCGGTACTCCGGGTATTCCTCCATCAGCGCATGAACCGTCGAGAAGGTCCGGCTGGTCTTGCGAACAGTTTCCCTCGTGGGCCATAACCAGGCAATATCGATATGCGACTGCCCGACCATATGGATGAAGCCTTCGCTGTTGCCGCCGATTTCCCGGACTTTCCCGGTCAGCGCCTGCTCAATGTCTCTGATCCTGCCGCCGTCCCGTCCATTCTCAGGTCCCATAGACACATACGCATCCATCGCCTGATACAGCGCCTCCAGGATACGGACACGCCGGAAATCCTGTTCTGGCAGCAGCAGCGCCGAATCACGGATCACAGTAACGGTATACATCAGCGACTGCACCGGCAGGTTAACCCTGACGAGCGCAGCGGTTATAGACCGGACCGGCGGCTGAATCACCGCCTGCTTGTTCAGCGGATCATCCGGCTCGGGAACCGGATCGTAGAGTTCGATCTCAAGCTCCGGGTTTCTTCCGTCGGCAACAGGGTCAAGTGAAACGAAGGTATGATTGCGGTCCAGCCCCTGCCGGGAAGCTCCGCCTACACGCAGCAGCCCTTCTCCGCCGGAGTGGAAGATGATCCCTGTGTCCGCACCCGTCCAGTCCGCCGGAATATCAAGCGCCGTGCGGAACATATAAGTCGTTCCCTGTACGCTCGGGAACAATCCGAAGGCTTCGCTGCCCGAATACGGCTGTAATTCGTCATACTGCCCCGGCTGCCGGTAGGTTGTGGAGAAGACCTTCCAGTCTTCAATCGCCCGATATTCCAGCCATTGCGCTTGTGAACATTCACGGATAAACCTGTCTATTCGTTCCGTATTTAATCGTTCCATCCCTAATCCTCCATGACGGCAAGCTCTATATCGAGCGTATCGTTGACGTTCCTTCCTACTCCGATCCGGAAGCTCCCCGGTTCAACGACCCGCTTGTACTCCGCCCCGATATAGCTCAAGTGTTCTGCACTGAGCCTGAAAGTGACCGTCTGCTTCTCTCCCGGTTCCAGGTAAATCTTCCGGAAGCCCTTCAATTCCTTGGCCGGTCTGGTCACCTTACTGACCCGGTCGGAAATATATAACTGAACGACCTCCGCGCCTCCGCGTAAGCCTGTATTCTCCACTTCCACCGTAACTTCAGCACTTCCGTCCGCCTGGATTTCAGCAGGCTCTACCTGCAGCCCGCTATAGCTGAATTCGGTATAGCTGAGCCCGAAGCCGAAGGGATAACGCGGCTGCGAATCCCCTTCAAGATAACGTACACCCCGTGAACGTTTGCCCAGATAATAGACGGGCAGTTGTCCTACATCCAGCGGGAGCGAGAGGGTCAGCCTGCCGGACGGATTCACATCGCCGAACAGGATGTCCGCAATGGCATGGCCGCCCTCCTGCCCGGGATACCAGGCTTCCAGAATGGCATCCGCCTGCTCATCGATCCAGGGCTCGGCAATAGGACGGCCGTTGATATATACGACTACCACCGGCTTGCCGAGCGTCTTCAGCTCCTTCAGCAGCTCCAGCTGAACGCCGGACAAATGAAGCGACATCCGGTCGATGCCCTCACCGCAATCCATATCGCTAAGCTCATTCTCTGTCACCTTCGAGGCTCCGGTCCGCAGATCAATGCTGCCCTCGCCAAAGTCTCTGGCGCTCGACCCGCCCAGTGCGAGTACAATCGTATCCGCCCAAGCCGCTGCCTGAAGCGCGGATTCGAATCCCTCGGTGGAACCGTCTTTGATCCGGCAGCCGGGCGCATAACGTACCCGCTCCGGCTCAGCGGAGAGCTTGGCCCGTATTCCGGCCAGCACCGTCGCCACCCGGTCACGCGGTTGCGGGGAGGTGTAATCCCCGAGCTGATTATAGCCGGTATCCGCATTGGGTCCGATGACAGCCACTTTTCCTGTGCCCGCAGACAAGGGGAGGATGCCATTATTCTTCAGCAGGACAATTCCTTCTGCCGCAATGCTCCGTGCCAGCTCCGCATG
This sequence comes from Paenibacillus sp. FSL R10-2771, assembly GCF_038000205.1. NCBI lineage: Bacteria > Bacillati > Bacillota > Bacilli > Caryophanales > Paenibacillaceae > Paenibacillus > Paenibacillus sp. FSL R10-2771. The sequence goes on along the minus strand of NZ_JBBOBM010000001.1, from coordinate 1,696,305 downwards.
TTCCGGGCTGCCGATCACCTGCTCTGCCCGGTCCGGATCGGCAAACGGCTGTTCGAACAGGCCCAGCCGGAACTTCAGCTCCAGCACACGTGCAGCCGCTTGATCCACCAGCTTCTCATCCAGCCGCCCGGAACGGAGCGCCTCCAGCAGATAGCCTCCGAACATGACGCCGGACATCTCCATATCTATCCCGGCCTGGAGCGCCTGCACAGCCGCGTCTTCCCCGCCGTCCGCTGTATCATGGCCCGAGGCCAGCATGTCGATAGCGCCGCAATCGGTAATGACCATGCCCTTGAAGCCCCATTCGCCGCGCAGGATATCCTCCAGCAGCTCCTGATTGGTTGTGCAAGGCACTCCGTCAATCTCGTTATAGGCTGGCATGATGGATACCGCACCGGCTTCCACCGCTTTGCGGAACGGGTACATATCGACCTCCAGCAGCTCCCGCTTGCCGATATGCGCCGGACCTGCATTCCTGCCGCCTTCCGAGCTGCCGTAAGCGACAAAATGCTTCAGTGTCGCCCCGACACTGGACCCGCTGTCAAGCCGGTCGCCCTGTAGTCCTTCCACAGAAGCTACGGCGAATTCGCCTATGAGATACGGGTCTTCCCCGTAGCATTCCTCGGTCCGGCCCCAGCGCGGATCACGCACCACATCAAGCACAGGCGAATACGTAACTGCACCGCCTTGAGCCCGGGTCTCCAAAGCTACTGCCCGGCACATCTCCCGGTACAGATCGACATTCCAAGTGCTGCCAATCAGCAGGGGAACCGGAAATACCGTCGCCCCGATCGCCATATGCCCATGCGAGCATTCTTCACCGATCAGCAGCGGGATGCCCAGCCTGGAATGCTCCAGCACATAACGCTGGATGGTATTCACCGCTTCGGCTCCGGCCCGCGCCCCAAGTCCGCTCTCCAGGGTGACCCCTGTCCAGGGATCTGCCCGCAGTGTGCCATATAATGCGCCGATGCCGCCTTCGCGGATCTGGCGTTTGAAGTCTTCTGTCAGTTCTATCGTTCCTTCTGTATGATCATAGGTCTGCCACCCGAATAGCTGAACGAGCTGGCCAACCTTCTCTTCCGGCGTCATCAGCCCCAGCAGATGTTCAGTCCGCTCCTTGACGGGCTTCGCAGAGTCTTTATATAACATTTTGGCTCCCACACCCTTTCTCCTGTTGTACTCCTATTCTTTAACGGCACCCACGGTAAGACCCTGGATGAAGTAACGCTGGAAGAACGGATACGCAAAAATAATCGGCCCGGTAGCCAGTACCACCATCGCCATACGCGAGGTATCCTGCGGCATGTTGCGGAGGGCTTCCAGACTTAATGAACTGTTCTGCGAATTCTGCATAATGAACTGCATACTGGTCTCAATCCGCATCAGCATCGACTGCAGCGGCACCAGATTCGGATTATCAATATAGAGCAGGGCATTGAACCAGTCATTCCAGTACCCCAGGGTGCTGAACAGCCCGATCGTAGCGAGGCCCGGCAAGGACAGCGGCAGCACGATTCCCAGGAAGGTGCGGAACTCTCCGGCGCCGTCAATTTTGGCCGACTCAATCAGGGCATCCGGCACGCTGGTAATGTAGAAGGTCCGCAGGATCATAATGTAAAAAGCATTAACGGCCAGCGGCAGCACCAGCGCCCAAATGGTGTCCTTTAGACCCAGCATCTGTGTCACCACAATATAGGTAGGAACCAGCCCGCCGTTAAACAGCATGGTGAAAAACGCAAAAAACGCGAAGAAATTGCGGTATTTGAAGCTTTTACGTGAAATGGCATAGGCATAAAGTGAAATAATGATCAGGCTGACAAGCGTGCCAATGACCGTTACGGCAATGGTTACCCCATAGGAACGGAGCAGCGTGTCCCCTGAGCCAAATACATATTTGTAGGCTTCCAGACTCCATTTGGCCGGGATTAACTGATAGCCGTCCCGCGCAAGCGCCCCTTCGTCAGTGAAGGAGATGAGGACTACGAACAGGAACGGGAAGATACACAGTATGGCAAAGCCTCCGGCAATACAGTTGAAGATGATATTCCACACGGACGACAGCCGGTGAAAATCGCGCGATTTCACAGGATTAGCATTAGCAGACATTTGGATGACCTCACTTTCCTTCTTTTTCCCTAGAATAATGCACTGTCCTTATCGAATTTACGCACGATGTAATTGGAGGTAAGCACCAGAACGAACCCAACCACCGATTGATATAAGCCTGCAGCCGTACTCATTCCAATCTCGCCGGTAGTCTTGAGTCCACGGTACACATACGTATCGATTACGTTGGTCACACTGTAGAGCGTCCCCGAATCTCTCGGCACCTGATAGAACAGCCCGAAGTCGGCATAAAATATCTTCCCTATAGCAAGCAAGGTCATAATGGTGATGATCGGCTTCAGCATCGGCAGCGTAATACCGCGGATCTGCTGGAATTTGCTCGCCCCGTCGATCATGGCCGCTTCATAGAGGGACTTGTCTATACCCATAATTGCGGCGAGATAGACCACGCTGTTATAACCGACGGCCTTCCATAGAAATACGAATATAATAATGAACGGCCAGTATTTCGATTCCGAGTACCAGGAAATATTGCTGCCGAACATTGCGTTGAGCAGCCCCCGCTCCGAGCTAAGGAAGCTGAACGCGAAGTATCCCACAACGACCCAGGACAGAAAGTATGGCAGGAACATGCCTGTTTGATAGAGCTTGGCAAGCTTCTTGTTGGCTATCTCGGACAGCACCACCGCCAGCAGCACTGACAGGATCAAGCCAAGGACAATGAAGGCTATATTGTATAAAAGAGTATTGCGTGTGATCAGATAGGCATCATTGGTGCTGAACAGAAACTTGAAATTATCCCAGCCGACCCATTTGCTGTTGATGATGCTGGCCCAGAAGCCATCCCGGCTGAAGCGATACTCCTTAAATGCAATTACCGTACCCACCATCGGCAGGTAGGAGAAGAATAAAAACCACAGCGTGCCCGGGAGAACCATAAACAGCAGCACTTTATTTTTCAACACATCTTTGGCGGACTTCCCTATTTTCCCCATACTCTTAGTTCCTCCTATGCCGGAAAGTTCTTCCGTTGATACAAAAAGACCAGGCCAAGTCTAATCACCCGCCCGGTCTTGAATTGAATGCTACTTATTGTTCGCTGCTTTCCAGGCGTCGATCTGTGATTGGGCTTCTGCGATGATTTTATCCAAACCGGCTGCTTTTAATTTCTCATTGGCCTTGGTCAGGTACTCTTCCGAATCTACAGATCCGGTCATCAGCGGTGCCCAGAATTCTTCCTTCACGTTCTGAACGGCGGCGATTTCGTTCGTCACCTTGGAAGTATCGAAGTTGAAGCCAAGCAGTGGTGCATTGATACCGGCATCATTGAACTTCTTGAATTCTTCCCATTTGTTCTCAGGGTCGCCTTCATTCAGATAGTTGATCATAATGTTGCCCAGGGAGAACGTCGGCATATCGTAGTTCTTCGCATCCGGGAGATTCTTGATCATGTTGTCGCTGATTTTCTCGTAATGTACGCCCTCGATGCCTGAGTCAATCATGTTGCGCAATACAGGGTCTGTATTCAGCAGGTTCAGGAATTCCATGGCTTTCTCAGGATACTCAGAGTTGGCGGAGATCGCCTGCATGGAGCCCATGACGGACCAGTTGTAGATATAAGGCTGACTGGCTGGTGTCGACACAACCGGATACCCGTAGCTTACTGACCACAGATTGTCGGCCATCGGCTGGGTGGAGGCACGGTCAGTAAACCATTTGCCGGCTTTGTACAAGTCATCCACCGAAGATGTAGTGGCTACTTCAGGAGAGATGTAACCCGCCTGATAGAATTTGCGGACGGTCTTAAGCGCTTCCTTGATTTCAGGAGTCTCAAGGATGTTGATGACCTTGTAGTCCTTGGTGTCCATATATACAGCCATCGGCATCTTCTCGATCACATAGTCAAATGGCATAATCGGCATGAAGTCCTTGACCATAGCGTACGGGGTCACTCCAGGCTCGTTTTCCTTGATGGTTTTGAGCAGCGGCTCCAGATCGGCCATCGTTTTCACGCTGGTCAGATCCAGCTTGTATTTGTCCAGCAGCTCTTTGTTGAAGCGGAAGACTTCTTGAGCCGGAAGCTCTTTATTGGCAGGAATGGCATAGTTATGGCCGTCCACCTTGGAGCCTTCCAGGAACGCCGGATCAATAGTGTCCACAATTCCCTTGCCCTGGTTCTTCAGCAGATCATCGAGCTGCAGGAACGCGCCCTTACGTGCATTCTGCACATAATCGAAGGCCCAGGAAGAGGTGAACAGGATGTCCATAGGCTCGCCCGAAGCAGCCATGACCTGCATTTTTTGCGTATAGTCCCCGAAGTCGAGCATTTTGATATCGAGTGTTGCGTTAATTTTTTCAAGCGTGTATTTATTGACTTCTGTGAGCACCTTATCCATATCCTTCTGCGGTGGCCCGATAGTGTACCAGATCAGCTCTACAGGTTTCTCCGTAGACTCGGCAGCTTTGTTGCCTCCTGAAGCCGCTTCCCCGCCTGCATTGTTCTTACTGTCCCCCCCACATGCGCTAAGCGCCAGTGAAACGGTTAAAAGCGTTGTCAACAACAAGGAGAAGTGTTTCTTTTTCTTACTCATTTGCCGTACCCCCTTTTAATTAGCCGTCCGGAAATCCAGGCCTGCCGGGCCTTCCCGGCTGCAGGTTTCCATGAGCTATACCTTTACTTTATAAGATGAAAGCATTTTCAAATAGAAGAGAAACTATATATATTCAGGTATGAAATAAAGAAATTAACCCCAAAACATAACATATATCTATCAATAAGGAGCTGCTTAGAGCAGCCCCTTGAATTCTGTCGGTGAGATGCCAACGTATTTCTTAAATTGTTTATAAAAATAGCCCATTTCCCAGTAGCCGACACTGCGTGCGATCTCATGTACCTTGTTGTTTGTCGAACGAAGCTGCTCTTTTGCTTTCTCAATCCGGTAACGGTTCAAATATTCTGCAAAGGAATCACCGGTCATTTTGTGAAACAGCTGGCCCAGATACACGGGGTGAATATTAAACATGAAGCCCAGCTTCTTCAGTGACAGATCCTCACTGTAGGATTTCTCAATGTAATTCAGCACCTGGTTCACAACCGGACTCTTCAGCTCACGGTCCAGCAGTTCGATGATGCTTCCGGCCGTCTGCATGACTGCGGCGGACAGACCCGGCAGCGAATTCGCCCTGTGGATCTCGTTCAGCCCCTGCGCAATAAGCTCCCGCTCCATTTCACTGCGGATCTCTTTAATCAGCATGCGGAAATACAGAATCCATTCCAGGGAAATCTCCCGGAGCAGCTCAGGGGTCAACCCTTCCATACATTTCGCAGAGAAATACAATTCGAGCCGCTCGGTCAGCGCCGGAAGATTCTTGGCCATAATTAATTTCGAATACTCGCTCCAGTCCTCCGGCAAAGCGGCTTCAATATCCTCCTTGCGCTCCTTCAGCTGTTCATAATAGATCAGGCTGCGCTCCGGGTAGATCTCCAGAAATTCCTGAGCCTGCTTCGCCTGCTCATAGCTGGCCGGAGCAGCCTGCACCCCGTCCATGACGGCTCCAACCGCAGCGCGCAGCCGCTGGCCGGGAGAGCCCAGGCCGGTGATTTCCTCCAGAATGGAAGCCATCTCTTCCTTCCCTTTGCGTTCGTCCGCGAAATTATGTATGAGCACCAGATCATTGTCCGAGTCCCAGAACATGAAGAACGAAGCGCGGGTACCGAGGAGAGCGGCGGCATTCTTCCGGAAGGCTTCCGTTTCCGGGTCTGCCTGGACCAGAGCAACCTCCACATACCGGCTGCTGATTGACAAGCCCAGGAGATTCAGCCGTTCGGACAGTTCGTCCGGGTCAATCTGCTTCCGCAGCCAGCGGAGCAGCACATTATCCTTCAGTACGGAGTTCGTATACTCCGACCACTCTGTATCCAGCCTGGAGACATTCAGCTTCTCGGCAATCGTCTCCAGCGTGCTCTGGAATTCCTCCAGATTGATCGGCTTGAGCAGATAATTCTCAATCCCGAGAGCCAGGCCTTCTTTGACATACATGAATTCATCATATCCGCTCAGCACAACCACCTTCAGCTCCGGACGGAATTCCTGGACCGCACGGATCAGCTCCAGGCCGGTCATCACGGGCATGGAAATGTCGGTTATGAGAATATCCGCAGGCACCTCCCGCAGCTGCTCCAGCGCCTCCTGCCCGTTCTCGGCTTGTCCCACAATCGTAAGGCCCAGCTGCTCCCAGTCCAATATATCCTGCAGGCCGCTAAGAATGAACGGCTCATCATCGACAATAAACACCTTATACATGATCTGTCTCCTCCTTGACGGGATATGGAAAAGTAATAGTGACCTCGGTTCCGGCCCCCGCTTCACTGGCCAGCTCAACCCCGTACGGCTTGCCGTACATCAGCCTTAACCGCTCATGAATGCTCCGCAGCCCGAACGACTCTGATCCGGACAATTCCCGGTTATCCTCCAGTCCCAGCCGGAGCTGGTTCAGCTTCTCCCCGGCAATCCCCAGGCCGTTGTCCGTGACAACAACCCGTATATTGTTGTGATCATCCGGATGGACCCTGATGCTGATCACGTTGCCGGTTTGTCCGGTGCGCATGCCGTGCAGAATATAATTTTCGATCACGGGCTGAAGGGACATTTTGAGTACAGGAATAGGCTCCAGCTCTTTACTGCATTCAATGGTATAGGAGAACCGGTCCTTGTAACGGATCCGGAACAGCTCCAGGTACATGCGGCAGGCTTCCAGCTCATCCTTGAACGTATACTTCACCTTCGGACGGACATACGATTTGAACAGCACAGACAGGCTGTAGATCATCTCGCCCACATCCTTCGCGCCGCTCGAAATAGCCCGCATCCGTATAACCTCCAGCGTATTATAGAGAAAATGCGGATTCACCCTTGCCTCCAGGGTAGCGATTTCCGTATGCTTCTGCTTGATTTCAGCTTTGTACACCTGATCAATGTACTGGTTCAGTTCATCCAGCATGCTGTTGAAGCTCTTGGCAATCTGGCCCAGTTCATCCTCACGGTTGTCTATAATCCGGGTGTTCAAATCCCCGTTTTTCACTTTGCGGGTGAAGCGGATAATGCGGTGCGTCCGTTTGGCAAAATTCGAAATAAACATCGCCGGCAGCAGCACGGCGAACAGAATACAGACGAGGGCAATCGTAACAATAGTATTGCGTGCGCTGCTATAGGTTTCGGCAAGCTCCTTCTTGGAGATCAGGCTGACCACCGTGTAGCCGGCCTGGCTCTGGGTCAGGCTGGTGACCAGCATTCCGCCCATGGAGATTTCCTCCCCGGAGTTCGCCCCTTGCAGCTGCAAATATTTGCGGCCGTACCCTTGACCCGAAGTGTCAAAGATGACTTCATTCTGGGCAGAGAGCACAAGAATCTCGCCTTTGAAATCCTGCTTATAATTATTCATCGCCTGCCAGATCGATTCGGAATCGAAGTAGACCAGCAGCTGGCCGATATTGAGCAGCGATGACTTATTGGTAATGGGAATCTTCACCGAGAACATAGGGGTTCTCTGCATGCCGATGCTCTTCAGCACCCAAATATTCGGCACGGACACCAGGCTCTCCTCATCCAGAACCATCGAATCCGGGACAAAGGAATGGGCCGCGTTGGTGGATACCCGTTCAAACTGCCTGCGGTTGTCATAATAGTACATCACCTGCTGATTGGCACTGTACAGCATCAGGCTGCGGATATCGGGATCATCGTCGATCTTGTTCTGGAAATACTGTACGGCGTTAGACGTTGTCTGATCCCCGAGCAAGTAGCGGTCCAGCCGGTGCTCGACATATTCGCCGAAGGGATGCTCCAGCAGAAATGTGGTGTTGCTCGCCAGACTCCCGTCCCGGTAGACATCACGCATCATGTCCTGGACGGACTGGTATTTGTTCTCCACATAGTTGCTGATGCTCTCCATCGTCTTGCGCTGGATATCCATCTGCCGCTGCACCGCAGAATCCGAGATCAGCATCAGCACCAGATACGAGAAGGCAATAATCGTTGCAATGAAGATACAGGAGACAATAAGGGTGAAGCGCATAAACATATTATCTTTAAAATACTTGCGGTACAGGGAATTACTCCGCATAGTCCACCTCCCTAAAGTTTGTTAGCCTACTCTTCTGTGAAACCACTTCGTACAAACTCACTTCGGAAGCATTGGCTTCAAGTTTGTCAGCCTACGCTTATCATTATGATACACAAGAAGCGCTCCCCCCTAAATACTGTTCAGGGGGTGAGCGCCTTGTTTATGGCTTGAGCCGGCGGTCTTTCCTTACCGCCCGCCAGGCTTATTTCAAATAATTCAGCAGCATCTGCGCAGCTTCTGCCCGGGTGGCGGGAGCTTTGGGCGCGAAGGTTCCGTCAGCCCGCCCTTTCACGAGGCCAAGCGCAGCGGCTTCAGCCACCTGATCCGCTGCCCAGCCGGAGATGTCTCCAGCATCCTTAATAGACAGGCTGCCCGTTGCGGCCGGGATTGAACCCTGCTGCAGCCGGTAAGCGCGCATCAGAATGACGGTCATCTCCTCCCGGCTGATTGCTGCGGCCGGCTGGAAGGACTCCGGCGTACGGCCGGTAATCAGACCGGCCTGAACCATGCCGGAGAGTGCCTGCTGATACCAGGCGCCTGCCGGAACATCACTGAAGGAAGTGGTGCCGCTGCCGCTTAGCTGCAGCGTGCCGGCCATCAGCTGCACGAATTCAGCCCGGGTAATATCCCGGCCCGGCTGATAAGCCTGCTCCGATATCCCCTTGATCAGATGCTTCGCAGACAGCTCACGCAAGGCTTCGAAGGCCCAGTGCGTAACCGGAACATCGTTGAACTGCTTCGTATACTCCAGCAGTGCGTAAGTGCCGTTGCCGTCAAGTTCGGCTGTAAGACTGCCGGCCGCAGCAGATCCTCCCAGATAAGTGAGTGTACCGTCACTGCCTACACGGTACAGGCCAAGCAGCTTCGGATTAAGTCCTTCACCAGCCGGCCAGCTAATACTAACAGGAGAAGCGTAACTGCCGGGACGCTTAACGGTTCCATCTGCCAGGGACAGTCTCAGATCATAGTCCAGGAATTGTCCCTTAAGCGATACACCTGCTTCCGTCTTCAGCGAAGCTTGCGCAAGTGTCTTGAATTCTGCTTGCAGCACGATCTTTGCACCGTTACCCTGGGCAGCAGGTACGGCTTCGGCCAGCTGCTTCAGCAGCTCCGGTGCCAGTACCAGCCCGATTCTGTCTCCTTGCACACGCAGGGAATTCGTTCCCAGCAGCTCACCGGCGTTAACCGGAAGCTCAATTGTGACCGCTTGCTGTATCTGCACGGTAACTACACCGTTCACTGCCTGACTGCCCAGCTGTGCGGCTGATATCACTGCAGCTGCAGTCGCAGGCGCCGGTGTTGCAGCCGGTACAGGTGTTGCTGTTGGCAGAGCAGCCACCGGAGGATTGGTTGCCGTCAACGGAGGATTAGTCGGCGTCACCGGCTGACGGTTTACAGTCAGAGTAATAACCTCTGTATCCGCCGCGTCCACATAAGGGCGGCCGCCAACGATGCGGGTATTCTCTACACGCGCCTTATAAACGCCCTTATCAGAAAGTTGCGCCTTGGCAAGGGTCAGGCTGCTGCCAAGAGCATCCTCTATAACCAGATCATCTTTGAACCAGCTGTAGCCCAGTTCACCATATACGGAATCGGCGACAACTGTAAAGGTCACATCGTTACCTTCCATTACCGATTGGCTTGTCGCCGTAAATGAAGCAATCGCCGGAGCTTCATGCTGCGGATAGACCTTCAGTGCCAGTGGTGAGCCAACAATACGCACCGGGTCTGTGGCCTCTTTGCCGGTCAGCACAACACGATAATTCGTTCCATCCTCTTCGAATAATGGATTGAACCGGTATACCGCGCCGGTAACGTTCGGAACCGTCTGCCATTCCTCATCGGCAGCACGCTTCCTTTCCCACTCAATCGAGGCAATATCTCCTGATGTATCGACGGCAAGCGCGATCGGCTCCCCGGCAACCGTCTCAAGTACCGATGGCAAGTCCATCACAAAGGCCGGGGTCATCCATTGGATTTCCGCCGGAAAGACCTGCAGGTTATATTCCTTCTCTGCGGTCAAGCCGCCTTCGCCGGTCACAATGACCTTATAGCGGTAACCGCTCATATCTTCTGTCAGATCTGTAAGTGTCAGCGTATCGCCAGCGGCAATAACTTCACCGTATCCTTCTCCCTGATCGGCATACCAGGCATAGACTAATGTGCCGGAACCTTTACCTACAGCGCGAAGCACCCCATCCTGTCCTGCTCGGAACGAGCCTTCACTGACCACCTGTACATCCGGCGGCAGCGCGGTCCATTTCGCCTGCAGCGTAAGCGGACCATTCACCGTGTCAGAGGCAAAGTGCCATCTCGCATTACCGTTATACCAGCCTTCCAGCACATAACCTTCTCTCGCTACATTCGGTGCAGTCACAAACGCGCCGTTCATAACCTGAACAACCTTCGCTTTCGGCTGGCCGCCGTTACTGTTAAAGGTTACATTGTACCGCTTATCCAGCTGCAGCGGCTGGGATTTGTTCCCGCTGTAATCCTCCATCACCACTGTTACTGCTTTGGTCGACGTAAAGCTAAGGCTCGCCTTCGTGGTGCGGCCGCGGATAATCATCGGCTTTTGCGCTGCTGCCCCTGATAAATAGGTTACCGCAAAAGACTTAGGAACTCCGTCTTCATAGACGTACATGTACCTCCAGTCCCGTGTGTTCGGCATTGGCAGGCTCAGTGTATTTCCATTCCAGGACCATGCTTCCGCATAAGGCTCCGACAGCTTATCAATGAACGTACCATTATAGGTTACAATATCCGAGTTGCCTGCCTGGATGGTTACAGTGAACTCGTCCCCATTAATTGGCATATCGCTGAACAATGCCGAGGTTGTCCCTTGCGGCAGGATCAATTGTCTGGAGACAGGCTCTGCGGTTGTAATCCAGTTTACCGATTTCACCGTCACCTTAACGTTTCCGGCAGCGTCTGAACCGGACCACTTGACCAGGAGATCGCCGTTCTCGCTTGATTCGGCTTCAATACCCGATACCGCCGAGTACAAATTAAAGGACACTGTAGCCGCTTCCCCTTCTACTCCGTCCGCTCCTACAGGAATGACTTTAATTATACCGGATTTGGCTGGCAGCTGTTTGATGTAGAACGTTTCGTCATATTTGCCGCCCATAAAGATGTCGTTCACATATACATTGTATTGCTTCACCTGGGAATAATCGCTGTTCAGATCCCACTTCAGAATCATTTCATTCGTATTCGGCAAGGCCTGCGTAACCACCAGACGGGTTGGCGCGGCCGGCTTCACGGCTGAACCGTCAGAGATGCGGATTTGGCCGATGTTTACCTGATAACCTGGGATTGTGCTTGCACCCGGTGTAAATACCAGGCCAAAGGCCGCGATTTCTTTACCTGCGTAAGCCCCCAGATCTAGCTCTGCCGTTGCCCAGCCCATGGTTTGTTTGCCGCTGTTCTCCACAGGTACCTTGACTACCTTGGACGGATTGTCCTTGAAGATCAGGCCTGCACTCAAGACAGAAGCATCGTCGGCTGAAGACTTGTTATAAGCAATCGACAGCTGGGACGTTGCCTGTACAGACAGGTCGCTCTTGTACAAGCGGAGGAAATTCTCCTTGTCCAGCGCCCCGTTCACAACCAGTGAACTGCCTCCGTTGAAGCCGCCGATCTGCTTATAGCTCATGCGTGAATTGTCTGTCATTGTATATTCCGGACCGTAGTCGTAATCAACCGTCAAGCGGTTGCCCAGGGTATCCTGCCACCATTGCCACGTTACAGGAATATCCTGAAGGCTCATGTTGGACCATTCTTCCTTATTCGACTTTTCCCCGTTAACATAATAGGAAATACCATGCCCGGTATTGAAATTCGTATAGAAGTTGGAATTCTGAACCACTGAGCGTTCCGCAATGACCGAAGAAATTCCCGGCCAGTAGCGGTTATCCGCATAGACATCCGCCACCGTATTCGCGGGCGAAACGGTTGTATTGCCGGGGTTCACATTCGGACCTGACCACCAGAGCTGCTCCCGCAGATGGGTCATCCACTGGTAATCATTGTCGGTGCGTTTGGAGACAGGCCACGCTTGTCCCATATCCTCGTCAAGACCGGCATGGACGAAATCAGCTCCGAGCGTAGCGATGCTTAAACGCGGAGCTCCGCCTGCTGTCAACTTGTCTTTCAGAGCAGTTCCCTGTACGCTCTTGAAACGGTCACGGCCTGCTTCAAGTCCGGCAAAGCCAATATCAAACAGATTGTAATTTGTCCCTTCATCCTCATTCATTCCAGCCAAATAGCCTATAGCTGTATTAATATGGGTGCTATTCACTCCGTAATCGAAGAAAAAGGAGTTTGAAACCGGCTCTTTTGCCGTTTTATCATACAGCATCGAAATATTGTTATTACTAAAGGTTCTTGTAAAGGTATTGGAGCCGTTGTTTGTAGTTAATGAATCGTACCACTGGACATATAACCCGCCTTGTTGCAGCACCTTCATGAAAGCAATGTAATCGGGAATATCGGCTGTAGCAACATTCGGGCTCACCTCTTCCTGATTAAGGAAATAGCCGTCGAAGCCGAAGTAATTTGCCATTTCAATCATTTTCCTGGCGACCGGGAAGTCACCGTTCTCATCCTTCACAATCATTTGTTTGTAGGTTTGCTGTCCGCGGTCATTGTTGGAGAAAAACACACCGGCCAGCGACATGACACCATTCTTATGCGCGGCATCCGTATAGGTTGGATTCGGAATATTAAGCATGCCGAACTCAAACCACTTCTGCTGCCAGTCGGACTGGGCCAGATCATCGTAATATTCCGGCGGCGTATATGCCGTTGCAGTACCATGCCAATACGAATAATAATCAACATACTGCCAGAAATTGAAGTGATATTGGGCAAACTTGTTGGTATAAGGAGCATTTTCAATGAAGGCATTTCCATAATCGCCTGCGACATTCATCATCTTGACATCCGGACTCAGCTTAGGATTGGCCTGTGTAGCCGTGAAAGATGAAATCCGCTTCTGTAAAGGCACGCGGGAACGAAGCAGCTCCGCATCCGGATCGGTCTCAGGACTCCAACCCGCGATTTGATTGCTGGTGTAGCCATGTATACTCGGCTGGTTAGCTCCATGCGCGCTGTCCCCTTTGAACGGCCAGGTATCTCCGGCCAGAGCGGTCTGCGGCAGCAAGCCTGCAAGTAGCGCCGCACTTATTACGGTTGAAGTCAGTCTGCGAAGTTTGCGTGTTTGGGTATGAGATATCATTGTCCACTCTCCTCATGTAATGGGGATGATCTTCGATACTGCTAGTTCAAACGGTGTATTATTGGAAACGCATTCATAAAAAATCCTGCTGTACCCCCCTTTTATTCTTTATCCAAATTTAATATATAGCAGGAGCTGCCGGTCCAAGTAGAAGCGAAATTAAAGATACACTGGCCAAATTAAAGGAAAGTCTGCAACAGCCTATAACCAAATAGAGCACATCTCCAATAGTCCTGAGACATGCTCTGTTTAAGTTGACGGTACATCTTACTTTTTTACTGTCCAGATTCCCTTCGAGCAGAAGCAGGAGCAGCTTATTTTATAAAATCCTGCACCAAATACAACATTTCCCTCACTATCCCGGCACAAATCCGAAATTGTTGTACAAAAGGCATCATTTCACTGCCTCCAGACGGTTTAGCAGGATAATTGCTGTATTTCGTACAACAATCCTGCCAAACACGCGGATATCCGGGTATCGAAGTTGTACTACGTACAACATTAACACGAATACGATGTGAACTTAAGAACCTCAGCGCTGCCGGCACGAATCCGGAATGGGGAAGCGGAAAATTCTCCCTGTCTCTTACGCGTGAATCGGCAGCTTGTCCGGGCTTATTCTAACGTGCTAACGTGCGGTTCACATTGCCGGATTATTCAGTCTACATACAGCAAAAAAGCAGCCTCCGCGGGGAAGCTGCCGTTTGTTCTGCTGTCATACAGTCTGCTGTACTGGAAGCTGCTGAGTCTGCGGATTACTCCGCTGATTCAGCAGAAGCCGGGTATGGATCAATCTTCTGAATTGTTCCGTCTTCATTATATTTAAGCTCGGTGTATTTCACGCTGCGCTTATGGTTCACGCCGCCTGATAATGAGCTGTCGTGATAGAACAGATACCACTTGTCCCCGAATTGAACGATGGAGTGATGGGTGGTCCAGCCAATGACCGGGGAGAGAATTTCTCCCTTGAAGGTAAAGGGACCCTGCGGATTCCGGCTGACGGCATACACCAGCGTGTGCTGTGTTCCTGTCGAGTAAGAGAGATAATAATACCCGTTGTACTTGTGGACCCAGGGTCCTTCGAAGTATCTCCGCTGCTCATCCCCGGCAAGAATCGGGTTGCCCTCTTCATCTACAATCGAGATCTCCGCAGGCTGCTCCTGAAAAGACAGCATATCCTCGCTCAGCAGAGCCACACGCGGCCCAATCGCCGGCGCATCCAGAGCAGGCCCTTCCGCATCCGCCACGAATGTGCCAGTCTGCCATTTCTCCAGCTGCCCTCCCCAAAGACCGCCGAAATAGATATAAGCCTGGTTATCGTCATCCACCAATACAGCCGGATCGATACTATAGCTGCCAGCGATGTAATCGGGCTGCGGGTCAAACGGGCCTGCCGGTGAAGCAGAGGTAGCCACACCAATCCGGAATATTCCGTCGTGGTCACGGGCCGGGAAGAACAGGTAATAGGTATTATTCTTATAGGCTGCATCCGGAGCCCAGAGCTGCTTGGAGGCCCAGGGGATCTGATCCAGATGGAGCGCCTGGCCATGATCCACTACCGGTGATTCAAAGTTATCCAGTGACAGAATATGATAGTCTTCCATTGCATACTGGTCCCCGTTATCATTATCCGGTCCATCGTGATCCAGGTCATGGGAAGGATAAATGTAGATTTTCCCTTCATAGACATGGGCGGACGGGTCCGCAGTATAGATGTGGGTAACGAGCGGTTCATTAGGTTTCGGCAAATGTGTCATAAGACATCTCCTTTTGTATTTGTGTAATAGAATTCTGCAAAATAACCCGGAGCCGCAGCATCCGCACCCTCTCCCGAGGCGTGAAGTCCCAGGCAGACACCGGTGAATCCGCCGTTCACCTCAGGTGACAGGACGGATACATGTACCTTCTGCTCTGCGTCATGCCAGGAGATGCCATCCTCAGAATACGAGCAGGTATAGACCTCTCCGTCCGAACGGAGGCGGAGCCGTACCTCTCCGGTGCTCCCCGCCGGGTAATGATATATCTGCTTCTGGTCCCCGTCCTTGACGGTAAGCTCCATAACCCGTCTGCCACTCCGGCCGGCGAGTCCCCAGAAGATGTATCCCCGGTTGTTCAGGCGGGCGGCCAGTCCGGCATACTCCCCATCCTTCGCGGGATCAAAATCCAGACTTACGCCTATCTCCATCCGGTGATGCTTCTGGCGGATACAGGCCAACACTGCCGGCGCCTCATCATCCAGCGTGTAGGCATTCCCCCGGACGGCAAGCTTGCCATCGCGCTCTGTCCAGGAATACCGTTCCTGCTCGTAGCAGCGCAGAAAAGCCCATTCCGGGCCGAAGCCTCCGCTCAGCTCCATACGCTGAGTAACGTCATCCGGACTGGAATCTTCAGCGGAGACAACGGTTCCTTCATTGTTGTCAATCAATGGCCAGCCTTCTTCCGTCCAGGTAACCGGAGCCAGGAAGGTCTCTCTGCCCAGCGGAGAGTATTTGCCGTCCACCGGACGCATGCCCAGAAAGACGGCCCACCACTTCCCGGACGTATCCTCTACCAGATCCGCATGGCCCAGGCATTGAACCGGATGCTCCTTCAGCCCGCGGTGGGTCAGTATAGGTTCAGGCTTATTCTCAAACGGCCCGTAAGGGTTGCTGCTGCGGGCAATGATCTCCCGGTGATCCCGGGCGGTGCCGCCCGATGCCGTCATCAGGTAGTAGACGCCTTTGATTTTATACAGATGCGGCCCTTCTACCCATGGACCCTCATCCCCCCGCCAGATCTCCACAGGCTCAGACAGCACTTCACCGGACTCCGGATGAATCTCGTACTGGATAATATGGGATTCATAGCCGGCTCCATTCTGCACAGTCACGTAAGCGCGCCCATCCTCATCGAAGAACAGGGACGGATCAATCCCCCCATAAGGCAGCAGGACCGGCTCTGACCAGGGACCTTCCGGCTTGTCCGCTGTCACGAAGAAATTACCGATTCCCCTCACATCCGTAGTAATCATATAAAAGCGGCCTGCATGATGGCGTATCGTAGCGGCATATATACCGTCAGAGCTGCCGCTTGTCCGCAGGTCCACCTGGGACTTCCGGGTCAATACATGTCCTATCGGCGTCCAGTGAATCAGATCCTTGCTATGGAAGATAGGGACGCCGGGAAAATACTCAAAAGAGCTGTTAATCAAATAGTAATCATCATTTACGCGGACTACACTTGGATCTGGATAGTAGCCGGAGATCACGGGGTTCCTGACATTTGTTGAGTGCATAATAGCCTCCCTGAAATTGTGCGCAAGCGTTTACAATCCTCAGTACCATTCTACAAGCCGATATTATTTTTTCCCATACGCAGAATAAAGGACTTACCCCGAAAATTATGAGAATTGCCATCCTACTGAAATTGTAATTTAAACAAAGAGCCGCTGCTCGCCATTTTACTTGAAGGATTGGTCATTTTTTGCGGAATGTTTATCAAATGTTAATGAAATCTTTATGGCCTGTTCAGATTAGACGGGGTGAACGTTTATAACGGGCCGCTAGAATGAGAGAAAGCCGGCAGACACTTTAAGTACATAGAAATCTAATGAGGTGGGAGAACGCATGAGCGAATATGTGCTACAGGCACACCAATTATCCAAGCATTACAAGCATCACCCAGCACTGGACCGTGTCGACCTGTCGATACGCCGGGGCAGCATCTATGGGTTCATAGGCCAGAACGGCGCCGGAAAATCAACTCTTATGCGGATAGCGGCAGGACTGTCCAGGCCAACCTCAGGCCAAATCGAATTATTCGGATATAAGGAAGGCGCACAGCTTGTGCAGGCGAGAAAAAGGATTGGCACGACTATTGAGACACCCGCCCTTTTCCCTCATCTATCAGCCGCAGAGAACCTGGAGGTATTCCGGCTGCAAAAGGGTATCCGTGACAAAACGCAGATCCGCCAAACCTTAGCACTGGTAGGACTGGAGCAGGCCGGCAGCAAAATCGCTGCCAACTTCTCATTGGGTATGAAGCAGCGGCTGGGTCTGGCGGTTTCACTGCTCGGCAACCCTGAGCTGCTTATTCTTGACGAACCTACCAACGGACTCGATCCTGTGGGGGTTGTTGAATTAAGAGAATTATTGCTTCATTTAAATAGGGACAAGGGCATCAGCATTCTGATTTCCAGCCATATTCTGAGTGAGCTGCATTTGCTGGCAACGGATTACGGGATTATTCACAACGGGCGAATGCTGGAGCAATTGTCTGTAAGCGAGCTTCAGGCCAAGTGCAGGCAATACCTGCACATCAAGGTAGACTCACCAGAGAAGGCCATAGGAATTATACAGGAAGAATGGCAGACAACGGAATATGAATTAGATGCTGACGGTATCATCCGCTTATATGAACCGTTCGGCCCTCCCGGTGCGCTCTCGGCTAAGCTGTTTGCAGCAGGTCTGGAAGTCCAGCAGTTCATGCCGAAGGGCGAAAAGCTGGAACGGTATTATACCAAGCTGATTGGAGGGGCGGCAAATGGCAAATCTGTTACGGTCTGAGCTGTACAAATTATACAAAGAGCCCTCGTTCCGGATTCTCTGTTTCACTTTTATCTTCGTGGCGGTCATCTTATCCGGAGTTATCCATTTTATGGGCTCAGGTCAGAAGGTTTTCAGCGGGATATCAGGGCTCGGCCAAGGTGTTCAAGTGAATACGATTGTGCTTAAAGTCTCTTTAGCCGTAGTAGGAGGCTTCTTTCTCTCAGGTGAGCATGGCCTTGGGATTATGAAAATCTCGGTTGCTTCGGGGTACAGCCGCAGACAGATTTATACTGCCAAGTTGACGGCCTATTCTATCGGAATCATCATTTTGTCTTTAATCGTCCCTGTCATATGTGTGATAGCCGGCAGTTTGCTGAATGGCTTCGGAAGCCTCCCGGAAATTCCTGCCGCCCTATATTTATTTCGTACACTTGCCTTCACGATACTATATGCAGCTGCCTTTGCCTCCATGGTTGCCGTGTTCGCTGTCACAACAACAATAAGCGGCGTAACGATTGGCGCGGTGCTGCTGGTAATGCTATTCTTCGACACTCTCTCAGAGTGGCTGAGCGGCAAATGGGCCGTGTACAGAGAATTTTATGAGCATTCCGTATTTAAGCTTGTGATGGATATCACCATCCCACAGCCGACAACGTATCAGCTTACTCTCTTAATTTCGATTCCCATTGCAACCATTCTCGTATTTGCCTGGGTGGGGATCATGAGCTTCCGGAACATGGAAATTAAATAATCAATAAATTAAATCCAAGGAGACCTGACTATGAAAAAACGTATTCTCTATCTGTTGATCATTGTTGCTGGCGCAGTATTGATTTTATTCTCCATGATCGGTTTTGAAACGTCCTGATTTACGGAAATATCCAAATCATATATGATGGTCACTATATAAGATGCACTAAAGATATAAACAAAAAGCGAAAGAAGCGGAGGGGAAATTTGGAACTGTAGGAGCGGTAGCGACCGCCTTTGTCAACGGATTTCAACCGCGAACAGCGGATTAGATCAAGAAATCTGGTGACAACAGCGGCCGGAAGTCCAAATGTTCACCGCAGTGACGACTAAGCTTCAAGTTCAAACCATAAGTGCTTCTTATATAGAACTATATCCTACAAAAAACGGGTGTGTCCTTACTATGGCAAGTGAACGGATTATGATTGTCGAAGATGAGCTGGAGATCGCCGAGCTGATCAAGGATTATTTGGAGATCGAGCGGTATGAGGTGATCATCTGCCCTGACGGTGAAGAAGCGCTCCGGGCTTTCGGACAGTTTCATCCGCAGCTGGTAGTCCTTGATATTATGCTGCCGCTGCTTGATGGAATGGAGGTATGCCGCAGGATACGTACGGAGTCCGATGTTCCCATCATTATGCTCAGCGCAAAAAAACGGGATTCCGACAAAATCCTGGGGCTAGGTCTGGGAGCGGATGATTATGTGGTAAAGCCCTTCAGTCCAGGTGAAATTGTGGCCAGGGTTAAGGCTCAGCTGAGGCGTTTCAACGGATTAACCTTACCTTCAAAACAACAAAGTACAGTCGTATATCCCGGCCTGGAGCTTGATCTCAAAGCCTATGAGGTCCGGGTACGCAAGGAGACCGTTCATTTCTCAGCGCGGGAATTCGAGGTACTCCGCTTCCTCGCGATCCATCCCAATCAGGTGTTTACCCGTGAACAGATCTTCGGGAGTGCCTGGGGAATACACGAATACGGGGATCTGAATACGGTAACAGTGCATGTCAAAAAGATACGGGAAAAAATCGAATTAGATCCGGCCAATCCCCGGTACATTCTTACCGTTCGGGGTATAGGCTATAAATTTTACGGGGGGAACTAAATGAAGAAGCCGGGCCTCCGCTTTACGATGGTTACTTCGATGGTTATCATTATCCTGCTTCCGCTGCTTCTCGTTTGCTCTGTAGCAGTCGGCACCGGAAGCAATACCAGCTCATCCGCAGATAAATTTTATAATGAAATGATTCCTGTGGTCCTATTGGTGCTCCCGCTGATCTGCTGTACAATTTGGATGACCCGAACGATAACCCGCAAAATTCTGCTGCCTCTCCGGGAGCTTACACTCGCGGCTGAACAGATTGTGCAGGGCAACATGGATTGCCCGATCACATACCGGGCCAATGACGAAATGGGCAGGTTCAGCACTGTGTTCGAGCTAATGAGAACCCGTCTGCTGGAATCCAAGGTGAACCAGGACGCTTATGAACAAGCACGCAATGAACTCATAGCGAGCATCTCTCATGATCTCCGGACCCCTCTTTCCTCCATCAGGGGATATGTGGAAGGTCTGCAGGATGGCGTCGCACAGGATAAGGTCAAATTCGAGCGTTATTTATCGATCATCCGGGACAAGACAGACAAGCTAAACGATCTGATTGAGGATTTGTTCCGTTTCTCGGAGCTGGAGTCGGGGCAGCTGCAAATGAACTACGAAGAGATCGAATGCGATCTTCTGCTGGAGTCCATCGTGCGGCCGCTGGAATATGAATTTACTGAAGCCAGGGCCAGATTAACTGTGGTCCGTCCCTTTCCGGCTGGAAGGGTGCGGGCAGACGCGGTCCGCCTCACGCAGGTATTTAACAACTTAGTCGGCAATGCCATCAAATACGCTGGTGAAGAGGCACATATAACTATAGCCGCTTCCCATACCGGGAAGCGGCTGAAGGTTAGTGTGAGTGATAACGGTACAGAAATCGCACCCGAGCACTTGCCCCATCTCTTTGAGCGGTTCTACCGCGGGGATAAATCACGCTCCAGCCAATGGGGGGGAGCCGGCCTGGGGCTTGCCATCTGCAAATACATTATTGAAGCACATGGCGGGGACATCGGAGTTCACACCTTGCCGGGGGACGGCAATGTGTTTTTCTTTACGTTGCCGTTAATTACCTAGGCGCTCGTTTCAGACATATTACCGCCGCACCCGTCTGGCAAAATCCACGAACTGAAACTTATCCAGCCGGTGTCTGGATTCGGTATATTGGAACAGCACCGTATTCTCCAGATACACATAG
Source organism: Paenibacillus sp. FSL R10-2771 (assembly GCF_038000205.1). Lineage (NCBI taxonomy): Bacteria > Bacillati > Bacillota > Bacilli > Caryophanales > Paenibacillaceae > Paenibacillus > Paenibacillus sp. FSL R10-2771. Next base: position 1,675,303 of record NZ_JBBOBM010000001.1, on the reverse strand, counting down.
TTCCGCACTACGACAATATGCGTATATTTCTTCAGATCAAGCAGGCGGTGATCCTCCTCCGTTGCAGGCTCAACGGATATCAGCTTCTTCGCATAACTGATTTTCAGCCCCAGCTCCACTTCCAGATATTCATAGATAGAGCCTGCCGCGATCTCTGCGCTTAAGAACGGCACAATATCCGCCCGGAAATAATCCTTGTCCAGAATGATCCGTTCTTCTTCAATCTCTCTGGCGCGGATCACCTTCCATACCGGGGTATCCTCCGGAACCTGCAGCTGTCTGGCCAGCGCAGAGCCGGCCGGCTCCATCACCGTTTCCTCTACCAGTGTCCGTGAGGGAGCACCGAGAGTACCTGCCATTTCCTTGAACGAGATCAGGCCGGTAACGGGAAAATCCATCCGGGTCATATCCAGCACAAACGAGCCTCTGCCTTTGATTTTGTGAATATAACCCTCACGAAACAGCAGATTCAGCGCTTTGCGCACCGTTTCCCGCGAAGTGCAGTACGCCTCGGCCAGCTCACTTTCAGAAGGCAGCTTGGTCCCCGGCAGCAGCTGGCCGGAATGGATCTGGCTACTGTATTCTTTATAGATTTGCAAATATATATTTTCTCTCATTATAGATCACCGCCCTATATTGTATCACGCCGTGGCTCTGGACGCATGGATTCAATTCGGGGGCGGGCCGGATCAACCCTTAAGATGAATAGTCAAAATACTGGTCTGCTTTGCCGCCACTGGTCCCGTCTTCTCCTCAATCTTCTCCACCATCTCCTGCCCCGCAGGAATGATGATTGGGGTAATCACCGGGTAACCGGCTGCACGGATAGCATCCATATCGAATTCCAGCAGAAGCTCGCCGGCTTTCACCTTATCGCCAATATTCTTAAGCTGGGTGAACCCGCTGCCCTTGAGCGACACCGTATTTATCCCTACGTGAATAAGTACCTGCACGCCGCTGGCATGCTCCAGAATAAGCGCATGTTTGCTCTTGATTACATGGGCGACTGTCGCATCAAACGGTGCATATACTTTCCCTTCGGAGGGTTCAATTGCAACCCCCTGACCCATCTGCCCCTCGGCAAAAGCAGGATCGGGTACCTGCGCAAGCGGTACTGCCGTACCGCTGAGCGGTGCAGCCAGCTCCAGTATGTTCACCGGCTCCTGTGAGCCTTGAACGGACTGGCGGCTGCTGAGTTCATCTTGTACGGCCGGAGGGCTGACCGTTGTTGTTCCGCCTGCGGCTACAACTGAACTCTTCTCGGCACGGCTGACGACAGCACGGCCATACAGCACAGTAGCCACAAACGGCACGATCAGGACAATCGCCATACCCACGAAGAATACGCCCCACTGGTTCGGGAAGATGGACAGGAAGCCGGGAACCCCGCCAACGCCAATGGAAGAAGCGCGGACCTGGTTAATCGTGAGCAGAACCCCGCCCAGTGCAGAGCCGATCATCCCGAAGATGAACGGATAACGGTAGCGGATATTGACCCCAAAGATCGCCGGTTCGGTGACTCCGAGGAAGGCAGAGATTGAAGAGGTCACCGCAAGTCCCTTCGTCTTCTGTTCTTTGATGACGAACATCATCGCCAGTGCCGCAGCCCCCTGTGCAATGTTGGAGAGAGCGAGCATCGGCCAGAGGAACGTGCCTCCTTCACTGCCGATAAGCTGAACGTCAACCGCCAGGAAGGTATGATGCATCCCTGTGATGACCAATAGCGCGTAGAATCCGCCATAGATTAAGCCGCCTAGAATCGCGAAATGATCGAACACATAGACCAGTCCGGAAGTGATCGCATTGGCAATGCCGAAGGTAACCGGTCCGATGATTGTGAACGCCAGGAAACCTGTAATCAGCAGAGTCACTGGCGCAACAACCAGCAGTTTAATCGAGTCATGTACCCTCTTGTTCAGGAACTTCTCAATACCGGCCAGAATATAGGCCGAGACCAGCACCGGCAATACCTGTCCCTGATAACCGATTTTCTCCAGATGCCAGCCAAACAAATTCCAGGTTGGAACCGTTCCTTCCGTAGAAGCACTGGCATAACCGTAGGCACTTAATAAATCCGGATGAACGAGAATAAGTCCGAGCACAATCCCGAGCAGCGGACTGCCGCCGAACCGGGTCACTGCCGCCCAGCCGATCAGGGCCGGTAAGAACGTGAAGGCTGTGCTGGCAATCGTATTGATAATCGCCGCAATATCTTTCCACTGCGGATAGACATCGACCAGCGACTGGCTGAAGAAGATACCCGGTCCAGTAAGTATATTATTGATCCCGAGCAGCAAACCTGCGGTTACAATGGCCGGAAGGATCGGAATAAAGATATCGGCCAGCGTCTTAATCGCCCGCTGCAGAGGATTCTGCTTACGGGCTGCTGCCGATTTCACCTCATCCTTGGAAGAACGGGCACCGCCGGTCAGCTGAATCATTTCGTCATACACTTTATCAACGGTTCCCGGACCAATTACGATCTGGAACTGGCCCTGGCTGGAAAATTGTCCTTTGACAAGGTCATTGGCGTCCAGCGCTGCTGAATCGACCTTGCTCTCGTCATAGAGCGAGAATCTTAGCCGGGTTACGCAATGCGTCGCGACCTCAATATTCTCCTTGCCCCCAACCGCCCGTACAATATCCTCTACATTCTTGCGGTCAATAGCCATATCATCACTCCTTAAGTATTAGATGTTGTTAACCACATATAGGAAGCATAAGGACTCAGCTGAAGCTCTTGTGTTAATGCAGGTGCATCGGCTGTATTACCGGTTAGAAGCTTGTCCTTACCCGCTTGGCTTAAGTCTGCCCAATGCTTGTCCGCGAACCGGAAGCTAATCTCCTTACTGCTGAAGTTCGAGACCACAACAAGGGTCTCCCCTATCCCTGTCCGGGCATAAGCGAACACCTCGGGATGACCTTCATCCAATCTGCGGAATACACCGTCGATAAATACAGCATGCTCTTTGCGCAGCGCAATCAGCGTGCGGTAATGATGGAGGATCGAATCCGGCCGCTCCAGTTCTTTTTGCACATTAATGTCCGGGTACCGCTCGTCGACCTTAAGCCAGGGCGTACTGCTGGTGAATCCGGCATTCGGACTGTCATCCCACTGCATCGGCGTACGGGAATTGTCGCGCGAACGTTCCTGCAGGATGCTGAGGGCCGCTTCCGGGCTCTTGCCCTGTTCCTGCAGAATGCGGTACATGTTCAGGGACTCAATATCGCGGAATTCTTCGATGCCCTTCCACTTCGGATTCGGCATGCCGATCTCCTCGCCCTGATAGACATATGGTGTTCCTTGAAGTCCATGCAGCGTTGTAGCCAGGAGTTTCGCGCTTTCTTCGCGGTAGACATCATCATCGGTGAATCTGGAGAGCGCCCGCGGCTGATCATGATTGTTGAAGAATAAAGCGTTCCAGCCTCCGCCCTGCTGCATTCCGGTCTGCCACTCACTGAACAGCCGTTTCAATGCCTCGAAATCATAGGGCATCAGCTCCCACTTCCGTCCGCCCGGATAATCCACCTTCAGATGGTGGAAATTGAAGGTCATGGAGAACTCCCGCTCTTCAGGGTTCGAGTAGCGGATACAATGTGCAAGGGTAGTGGAGGACATCTCCCCGACCGTCACCATCTCAAACGGGCCGAATACCTCTTTATACATGTCTTTGATGTATTCATGAACCCGTGGTCCGTCTGTATAGAACTTCCGTCCATCCCCTGGCGGTACACTCCCGTCATCATTAGGGAACTGCTGGTCCTTGGAAATTAAATTAATGACATCCATCCGGAACCCGTCCACACCCTTGCGTGCCCAGAACAGCATCATATCGCTGACCGCTCTGCGGACCTCCGCATTCTCCCAATTCAGATCGGCCTGAGTCTTGTCGAACAAGGTAAGATAATATTGTCCTGAAGCTTCATCGAACTGCCAGGCAGGCCCCCCGAACTTCGATTGCCAGTTATTCGGCACGCCGCCGTCTGGTGCCGGGTCCTTCCAGATATAATAATTACGATACGGGTTGTCCTTGCCTGAAATCGACTGTTTGAACCATTCATGCTCCGTCGAGGTATGATTGACTACGATATCGGTCATCAGCTTCATGCCGCGCCGGTGCAGCTCCTCTATCAGCTCATCGAAATCCTCCATCGTGCCAAAATCAGGGTTAATATTCTCATAATCCGCAACATCGTAACCGTTATCATATTGGGGCGAGACATAGACCGGCTGCAGCCAGACGATATCAATCCCAAGCTCCTGCAAATAATCCAATTTCTCAGTAAGGCCTTTTATATCTCCCGTTCCATTGCCTGTCGTGTCCTTGAAGCTCTTCGGGTACACCTGATACACTGTGGACCGGCGCCACCATTCTGAATACCGGGACTGGGTCAAATTAAGCACCTCCAAAAGAATTGCTGTCTTTCAATCATTAAACTTGTATATACAAGGTCAAACACTTCACACAGTTTAAACCTGTATATACAGGTTGTCAATAGCGCTTATCCGTTAACGGTGTGCGGTGTGCCGTATGCGGTGTGCGTAAGACAGATGTTTGCGTAGTACAGATAAATGATATTAAGACAGGGGGAAAGGTATAAGGGGGAATGTAGCGGCAATAGCCGTGATTGCGATGATATTGAAAGTGTAGCGGGAACTGCACTAATAGCGGTGATAGTTACTGAATAGTATCTTTAACACTAATTGGCCGCGTCACTCCAGAGAGTCTCTCGTTATGCATAAGTAACAGTAATATTGGGTTAAAGCAAGGGTGCGTGAGCAATCTGCAGCGGGAAATTGTACATGTATCGCAGTTGTGGCTCATTTTGATAGGTTTGTCTCTAGTCCAATATTAATTAAGTGGAAAATGTACATCTAAATTCCAATAATCAAACAGGCTATAAACAATAAGTGGATAAAGAGCATCTAATTACTCCATTTCTCTAGTGAAAGGCAGATTCGGCAGAATTAATTGTACTTTTTCCACTTATTATCCTATTTTTAGTATTGGATGAGATATTAAACGTCGTTTTTCCACTTATTTCGATTGGTCAGCATTGGAGGCGCGCGCGACAAGGTACGGAGCAGATTAGTCAAACTACTGGCGCGACAAGGTACAGAGCAGGTTAGTCAAACTACTGGCGCGACAAGGTACGGAGCAGATTAGTCGGACGGCTGGCGCGACAAGGTACGGAGCAGGTTAGTCGGACGGCTGGCGCGACAAGGTACTTACTAGGGTAGCTGAGCCACGCACGAAAACGGCGATTCATCCCCATAACCCGGGGACAGATCGCCGTTTTTTGACTATACAAGATACATTAACTACTCCAAGTAACCCTTAACCAACCCCAGCGGAAGCAGCTTCGGCTGCTCGCAGCTGGTCACCAGCTCCGCATAACGCTTAGTGTCCGAGCTGGTGTGGAACGCATGCATAATCTCAAGGACATGATTTGCCAGCTCGCCATTCGCGCGCGGGGTGTCTCCTGTCCCGATACAGCGGGCCATATCCGCTACGCCAATGCCGCGGCTGTTCCCGGCATAATTGTAGATCAGCGGAATCTCCTGGAATTCCGTGCTGTGCGCCGGCCGCAGCAGGACCGGCCCGCCGAAGGTGTTCGGGTCGGGTACGATCAGTGTGCCGAGCGAGCCGTAGATTTCGATCCGCGGCAGCGTGCTGTGCCAGACATCGAAGCTCGTAATCATCGTAGCCACGGCACCGCTCGCGAACCCGATGGTTCCGGCCACATGTGTAGGGACTTCGACATCAACCACCTTGCCGAACTTCTTCTCACTGGTGATCGTCCGCGTGGCGAATGAGGTTTTGGTGATCCCGCATACCGTCTTCGCCGGGCCGAGCAAGGATACCAGCGCCGTAAGATAATACGGCCCCATATCAAACATCGGTCCGCCGCCCGCCTGATAGTAGAACTCAGGGTCCGGATGCCAGCTCTCGTGACCATGGCAGAGCATGAAGGCGGTTGCGGCAACCGGCTCTCCGATATAGCCGTCCGCAATCAGCTTGGCGCAGGTTTGCAGGCCGCCTCCGAGGAAGGTGTCCGGCGCGCAGCCGACGAACAGATTCTTTTCTTTTGCCAGCTTAACAAGCTCGGTTCCATTCTCTAGCGTTAGTGACAGCGGCTTCTCCACGTACACATGCTTGCCGGCCAGCAGAGCCTGCTTACAGACATCGAAGTGGAAATTAGGCGTTGTCAGATTCACGACAATCTCTATTTCTTCCGAAGCCAGCAATTCCTCTGTCGTCCATACATGAGGAACTCCATATTTCTCCGCTGCCTGCGCGGCCCGTTCAGGGTCCAGATCGGCACAGGCGTAGACCTCCGTATTCACAAAGGTTCCGGTCAAATTCTCAAAATAAATGCCGCTGATATTCCCGCAGCCGACGATGCCTACCTTCACTTTATGCACAATGAGTCCCACCTTGTCTCGGTTTATTTTGCTGCCCAGATGAAGCCTTTACGCATCAGTTCCTTGGCTTCCGGAATATCGAAGACATCCGCATGATGTCCAAGCGAATTATAGAATACCTTGCCCTGGCCCCAGCGTTTCGTATAAACAACCGGCATGGTGATCACACCGTTCGCCGAATGGTCGCCTTCGCTCAGCACAAAAGTCGTAGTAGCCAGTACATCTACCGCCGGATCTACATGCAGATAATACTGCTCGGACTTCACCTTGAAATCCGGGATGCCTTCCACAATCGGGCTGGAGCCGGATCTTACGATGTTCACTTCATAGTCCACCCCGTCGTTGAAGGGATGCGCCACCCACTGTGACCCGGTCAAAAATTGCCATTCTGTATTGTTACGGAAGGAGTCGCACATCCCGCCGTGACAACCGGCAATGCCTACCCCGGAAGCCACAGCCGCCAGCACCGCTGACACCTGTTCACCCGCAATTTCACCCATTGTCCATACCGGCACAATCAGGCTTAATTCCTTAAGCGCCTCGGCATTGTTGAAGCTGTCCAGCGTATCCGACACCTCTACCTCGAACCCTTCAGCCTCCAGAATGCCGGCAAAAATCGCCGCAACCTCATTCGGTTCATGACCATCCCATCCGCCTTTTACAATCAATGCCTTCTTCGCCATATCAAGTTCTCCTTTTTATCCTGAAATCAAATTTGGTTTTGGATTGAATAGCACGTCTATACCCTGAAGAAATTGTAATCCAAACCGGTGGGGGATGCTCGCCATTTTGCTTGTATGAATGGTCATTTTTTGCTATGTTTAGATCTAAATAGCGAAGAACAGAACAGGAGATATCATGAGAGCTTTTCACGAGAACAGAACGTATGGAACAGCTTTTCCCTTCACTGCATTTGTGAGTCACAATATAGATTTCCTGGCCCACTGGCATAATGATCTGGAGATCATCTATGTACTGGAAGGCTCGATCCGGATGGGGATCAACTCTGAAACACGGGTGCTTCAGGCAGGCGATCTGGCCGTATGCAGCAGCGGAGATATTCACTACTATGACAGCAAGGACAACACATCGAAGCTTATTCTTGTCATCTTTAACCCGGCGCTGATCGGCTTCCCTGCAGGCTGGCCCCTGAATCTGCGGCTCACCTCCCCTTTCCGGGAGAACCGGCCGTCCACACCGGAGGATGAGGTCATTAACCGGCGTCTGTCCGCGATTATGCAGGAGCTGCTGCAGGAGCATCTTCTGAAGCCTCCGCATCACGAGCAGCTGATGACCGGCCTTTTGCACGAGCTGTGCGCATTGATTCTGCGGCATATGCCGCTGGGATTAGTCAATCCTCATAAGGATAAACGGCGCATTACGAATATGAAGATCATGCAGGAGGTTCTGGAATACCTTGACGTCAATTACATGCATCCCATCACCCTTGCCGACGCCGCCAATCACGCCAACATGAGCCTGTTCTATTTCTCCCGCTTCTTCAAAAGCATCTCGGGCATGAGTTACATTTCGTACCTCAATAGTATCCGGGTCAATCAGGCCGAACGGCTGCTGCTGAATACAGACACAAGCATACTCGATATCGCGCTGGAATGCGGTTTCTCCAACATCCGCACCTTCAACCGTGTATTTAAACAGGTCAAGCAGCGGACACCGAGTGAACTGCGTTGATCATGTGTTAATGCTGCGGTGCGGTTCTGCTAATCATCGCTTGCTTATTTGCCGGGAAGTCACTACAATACACTTATTACAACTCTTTTAATAATAGGATTATAATCATCCGGGAGGAAGGTTGCGCTATGGTAAATCCGTCTCATAACACACAGCTGGTGAAGAAAATAAACGTGGAACTGGTGAAAAATATACTCCGCTCATCCGGCACAGGCACCAAAGCCTCCATCGCCGGACAGACCCGGCTGAGTGTAGCCACCTGCGGCACCATTCTCAATGAACTGGTTCAGACCGGGGAGATTCTGGAGCTTGGGTGGGAGGAATCCAGCGGCGGCAGACCGGCACGGAAATATCAGTTCAACGCCAATTATTCCCTCATGATCTGTATGATCGTGCGTTCGGAGGGCGGAATTCAATCCATTAGTTATGCGCTGGCGAATCTGAATGGTGAGATCATGGAGCAAACGGACAAGGTGCATGAGCAAATTACCATAGACACCCTCACGGACTGGCTGGATCAGATTATTGAGGTTCACCCGAATGTTCAGGCGGTCGGCATCGGCATTCCCGGTGTAGTCCAGCAGGACCAGATTGGAATCTGTGATGTTCCGGCGCTCGCAGATCAGCCCCTTGGCATTCTGCTGAAGGAGCGCTATGAAGAGGTTGAGATTATTATCGAGAACGATATGAATCTGACGGTTTACGGCTTGTATCAGCGGCTGTTTCCGGATGCGGAGAGCCATTTTGCCGTGCTGACCTTCCCCAAGGATCATTTCCCGGGAGCCGGCTTTATGGTGAATGGACGATTGCTTAACGGGAACAGCTTCTTCAGCGGAGAAGTGTCTTACCTGCCTTATGGCATTCCGAGGGAGCAGCAGCTGCAGCTGCTGAAGAAGGGCGGAGATCCCGGCAAGCTGGCTATACATGCACTGGTATCCATTATCAGCATCATTAACCCTGCTACGATCGTTGTCACCGGTGACAATATATCGCCTGAGATGCTGGAGGATCTGCGCAGCGGGTGCCAGGAGATTATTCCGCCCGAGCATATGCCAGAGCTGATCATCCAGAATGACACCCGCCGGGAATACATGGCAGGACTGATTACAACAACCATGGAAAGCCTCACCTACCGGTTTCAGCTGGTGGAACGGAAGTAAGCCAAACATTATTTTATCATCATTCAGGAGGCATCACTTTGAAGGCTCAAGCACGCAATTCTGCTGGCAAACGTAACACTATCTATATTATGCAGCTCGTAACCATTTTTCTGGGCTTTGTCGTCTTCGGAATCTCGGAAAATATTAAAGGACCCGCAATCCCGCGGATTCAGCTCGCTTTCAACCTGGATGAAGGACAGCTGGGTACACTGCTCTCGCTGAATGCGCTGGGCTACCTGATCGCCTGCTCGTTCACTGCTATTCTCGTCCGCAAATGGGGCATCAAGGCGGTCAGCATTATTTCATTTGGTTCAATGGTTCTCTCCGGAGTACTGATTTTCCTGTCGCATACCTACCCTCTATTCGCTTCCTCCTACTTCCTGATGTACATCGGCAACGGGATGCTGGAGATTGGCCTGGCGATTCTGGGAGCACGTATTTTTGTAAAAAACACGGGGATGATGATGAATTTATCCCACTTCTTCTATGGGCTGAGTTCGACTATAGCGCCGCTGCTGGCCACCGGGGTTATGTCGCTGAGTGTGTTTGGACATATGCTGGACTGGCGGGGGATGTATCTGGTGATGCTGTCGCTCTGCCTGCTGCCGATTGTGTCGGCGCTGCGCAGTACGTTTCCCGGGGATGATCTGCCGCATGAGGACCGCACTTCCTTCAAGACCTTGATGCGCGATCCTGCGCTCTGGATGATGGTAATGATCCTGTCCTTCGGGGTTGTCTCCGAGCTCGCCGTTGGCGGCTGGCTGGTTAATTTTCTGGAAAAAGCTTACGCCTGGGATACCGTCAAGGCCTCCGGCATGCTGTCCGCCTTCTTCCTCCTGTTCTCGCTGGGAAGACTCGTTATCGGACCGCTGACAGACCGGATCGGCTTCGTGCTCTCGCTGATTATTTTCTCAATGTTCTCGGCAGGTTGTACCTTTGTAGCGCTGGCCGGCGGGGAAAGTCTGGCTTTTCTGTTCGCTTTGTCCGGGGCAGGGATCGCGATCATCTACCCTACCGTCATGGCCTTTATTGCCCGCCGCTATCCTAACGGGAGTGATACTGCGATTACTTTTGTAGTCACGCTGATGGGTCTCGGCAGTGTTATCGGGAACTATATTATCGGCTGGGTGATTGAACTCGTTAAGACGGTCTATGGCCGTTCAAGCGAGCTTGGTCTGCTGCGCGGCCTGCAGGCGGGCTATGGCTTCATCGGGTTATGTGCTGCGGTCTGCTCCGTGTCGGGAATTGTGCTGTATGTGTATTTGAAGCGGAGAGGGGAACTGATCTGAGGGCTCGTTATAACTGAACAGCGGCTCTCCTGCTCCGGAGGACCGCTGCTTTGCATTCTATCCTACGCTTATAGATATTCTTTTAGATTATTAAGGACCACCGCGTAACCATTCGCATACATATGAATCCCGTCCATCGTGCACTCTTCGTTCAGATTCCCTTCCTCATCCGTCAACCCTTCATTCACATTAATGAACGCATACCCATGCTGCGCTGCCAGCTTCTCCACTTCGGCATTGGCTTCGCGTAACGCGGCATTTGTTCTGGTGCTGAACATTCCCGCCTTCATCTCTTGATCCACTCCGCTGAAATCAGCCTTAGCATTCACCGGATAGTACGCCATGACATACACCTTGCATTCCGGCAGCCTTGCTCCGATCTGCGTCAGAATCTCATTATAGTTCGCAAGCAGATGCCCGACATGATATTCGCCGTCTGCTGAGCTGATGTCATTGGTGCCAATATTAATGAACAGCTTAGAAGGCTCCAACTCAACAATACATTCCTCCAGGGAATTTAACAGCTCACTGGTTACATAGCCTGCAATTCCGCGGTTGTAAATAATCGTCTGCTTCTCCAGCGTCTGCTGTAATTCATTAACCGGAAAATACTCCATCAGTGAGGAGCCGGCCATTACGGTCTGTCCTTTCTTGGCATATGTATTCAGAATCTTATACTTTCTTACTTTCTCTTCTTTCTCTCTTGTCATATTATTGTTCATAATCTCGTGGATAAGTTCTTCCTGCGTCAATGTAATCTCCTCCATTCTACTATTGTTATACACTATAACTGAGCTTGCAGCTCCCTCCAAATTGTGTCGAAAATATGGTAATTGATCTCAGCAGAACTAATTTGTTCTATGCACACGTGTTCCGAATATCCTATATATCGGGTGCGGGCAGAGGTGCACATCTGGTCAGGACACCTGCAAGATACCGGTTCGCCGGATCTATACTCTACAGTTGAAGGGCGGAATATTATTGAAAAAGGTTGTGGGCTTACTCCTGTCGGTTGTTATGTTGTCTTCGTTCTATGTTGCCAGTCCGGCCAAGGTATCCGCTGCAACGCCAATTGTTGTTAGTACAACGATTGTTGTTCCAGCAGGAGAGACCTTTAACGGCAATGGCCAGACTTATATCGCCAATGCGAGTACACTTGGAGATGGCAGCCAGGCAGAGAACCAGAAGCCAATCTTCCGGCTGGAGAAGAATGCTACACTCAAAAATGTAATTATCGGTGCTCCCGGCGCAGACGGGGTGCACTGTTATGGAAACGCTACAATCTCTAATGTAACCTGGCAGGATGTGGGCGAGGATGCATTGACGCTGAAAGCCTCCGGTACAGTCAATATTACAGGCGGAGGTGCATATAAAGCTTACGATAAAGTGTTCCAGGCAAACGCTTCGGGGACAATCAACATTAAGAACTTCAGAGCCGACGACATCGGCAAGCTGGCCCGCCAGAACGGCGGAACCTCCTACGCCGTGAACTTCACACTGGACAGCTCTGACATCTCGAATGTCAAAGATTCCATCTTCCGTACAGACAGCAGCAGCAGCGCCGCAAAAATCACCAACACCCGCTATCACAATGTGCCCACCTTGTTTAAGGGCTTTGCCTCAGGTAAAACCAGCCAGTCGGGCAACACGCAATATTAAGGTGAAGTCAGCTGGCATAATTGCAACTGAATAATCAATCCAACACTTACCTCCTCTATCCATAGAAGCCAAGCGCTATAATTGGATGAGGAGGTTGATTATATGTGTGGACGCTTTACCATTACGGTCACCCTGGAAGAACTAATTGCGCACTACTTAATCGATGACAGCAAAATAGCTACGCTGAAACCCAATTATAATGTAGCTCCTATGCATAATGTTCCAGCGGTAATTGCCAGTGACGCGGGGAAACGCTTGGGGGAACTACGTTGGGGGCTGGTACCGTTTTGGGCCAAGGATGAGAAGATCGGCAGTAAGATGATCAATGCACGCGCGGAGACAGTGGCCGATAAGCCTGCCTTTAAACGGCTGCTTAAAACCAAGCGCTGTATCATTCCGGCTGATGGATTTTATGAGTGGAAGAAGGACGGGACCAGCAAGCAGCCCTATCGGATCCTCATGAGTGATGGCAGCCTCTTCTCCTTCGCCGGATTGTATGACACCTGGGAAGATCCGGAGGGAAAGAAACTAAGTACCTGCACCATCATTACCACTACACCGAACAGTTTGATGGAGGATATTCATGACCGCATGCCGGTTATATTGAGACCTGAAGATGAGGCCGATTGGCTGGGGAGAGACAAGGATGATGTAGAGTCATTATTAAAACTGCTGAAGCCCTACGATGCAGCGAAAATGCGGGCTTATAAGGTTCCTTCGGCTGTAGGCAATGTACGTAATAATTCTAAGGATTTGCTTGAGGATATTGGATGAATTGAACATGCCAGACAATAAATAATCCCTGCCGACCAGATGGGTTAGCAGGGATTATTTATTATGTATCATTAAAAGTTAATGGGCTACTTTATGTATGCTCTAAATTCAAATTGCCGAACAAAACGGGCAGCGGCTATTATAATTGCGACGTGTATCCCCTTACTACTCCGCCATAATCCATGAGTTGGCGAATAGAGTATGGATCTTCTCGGTACAATCCAGAACCACAAATCACTTGGAACATTATGTATATTCGCAGGTAAATACCCCCACTGAATGCAAGCAGGGGAACACACCATTATCAATTCATCTATACGTTATGGCCATTTGCTTATCTGTTAACAGAATATTACGTACATTTCCGCTACCATCAAACATAACTGAAATGAGATGAATTTTTGTGTTATCTTCAATATTTTTAGCCCACTCAGATTCTTTTACAAACTGTTTGCTGTCTGAATCGTAAGCATAATCCAAATTTTTCTCAATATCCGCCAGATATTGATCCCCATAAATTTTCTTAACATCCTCTTTGGACATTCCGATTTTCAAACCGCCGACCGTCTCATACATATCCTCCGATTCTTCAGTCAAATTAATACCCGCCACTTTATCCTCACGGTACATAATCCTTACTCCGGAGCTGTAAGCGAATGAATTGCCGATTTTTATATCTTCGCCTTCACCAAGCACTTTTTCCGCATCCACACGACTCATTCCATACTGAACAACCGCTTTATCATCATCCGCCTTTTTTATGCCTAAGTCTTTCGTGGTGAGTCCTCCATTTGAAGATCCACAAGCAGTCAAACAGAACAGAAATAATAATGCCATTATACTCTTTCTCATGTCCAGCCCCCTAGATAATTTACCTAAAGTTTACCATAGGGAGAAATACGAAAAAAGCTCATCCGACCCGATGAAGGGATACCGCAGGTCCGTGGTGCTGAAACTAAATGTCATATCAAATCAGGAGCGTACCGCCATGGTCAATACTGTATCGCTTGCTGTTAATGCGGTGATTGGCGCAGGCAAGCTGATTCTTGGCGTGTACCTCCTTTCCGGCTGGTTGATCACCAACGCCATTTATTATTTGATTCTCAGTGCGGCAAGAGGTCAGGCGCTCCACAAGTTCGCAGCCGTCAAACAAATCGAACAACCCGGCGAGAGGCTCCAGCTGGAGCATAACATTTACAGGCGCAGCGGCCTGTTCCTTTGCCTGCTGGGCATCAGTTATCTGCTCGTTTCCCTGCGGATGTATGTCCTCGGGGATGCCCTTATTTTCAGCGGAAACCTTGTCTATCTCGTCGCTGCCGTTTCATTCACCAAGCTTGGGATGGCGGTTTGCAGCATGACGGCTAACCGGCATCTGAAGGGTCCCATTGTATCCACACTCAAAATATTCAGCTTCACCGACGCCTTAGTATCCATCGTAGTCACTCAATACACCCTGCTGACTATGCAGCACTCCCCCGGAGCCCTGGACAGCAGTGCTTTGCTCGGGATGGGTTTCAGCCTTTTCTTTGTATGTATAGGTATGTATATGGCTTGCACAAAAAAAGCACGCGAAAAATAATCTTCGCATGCCTTCTTTATATACAGGTAACAGAAATCGCGGATTGCGCTGCTTCTTACTCCTGCTGCCCGCCCTGATATTCGGTTTCATCCTTGCGTATTTCCCAGCCCTCCGCCTTGGCCTGTTCGAGCAGCTCCGCCGCATCATCCTGGGGCTTGTATCCGATCAGCTCCTCCAGATAACCAATGGTATAATAGTTGTCACTATTCGCCGAGGTCCCGTACAGATTCAAATATTGCAGGTCCTCATCCGCCTGAATACAGCAGTTGACCAGCTGCAGCAAATCACGCTCCGAGATCCAGATATGCCCTGCCCGCTCCGAATGGGGACGGTCATCCCCGGGGAAGTTGCCGATCCGGATATTCAGTGAAGAAATCTTGCCCTGATCTGAGTACAGGCGGCCGAGCAGCTCGATATAACATTTGCTTAATCCATAGAAGCTGTCCGGCCGGTAAGGGTCAGACGGTCCCGTTGTCTCATCCGACTTATAATAACCGGTCGCATGATTGGAGCTGGCGAATATAATGCGCCGCACCCCATTCTGCACCGCCGCCTCAAACAGCTTATACGCACCCGCTACATTCCCCTGAAGCACCTTACCGAGGAAATCGTCTTCATCCTTAATCCAGGCAAAGTGAAGCACCGTATCGACATCTTTAGTAAGCTCCGCCAGCCGTGCTTCATCATTTATGTCCAGTTGGGCGATCCCCTGCTCTTCGTCTGCCTGTATATCTGCGCCGGTAACCTCGTATCTGCCGTCTTCGTTCAGCCCTTTGAAGAGTGCATTGCCGATCCTTCCAGCCGCTCCGGTCAGTAAAAGTTTGCGTTTCATTCATCCCATGCCCCTTTCCAGCCTGCTAGTCCTAAGCATTATTAACCTCTGGAGGGGAAAAGATTACAAAGGGCTTGAATTTTCCGGAAGTCATCCTGCTTATCCCCTCACAAAGTTATGATAACAGTCGTTTCTTAATGAATATACTTACCAAACTTAAGATTAAGTGAAGCGTTTACCTGAGTTTTTCGCTGCCGCCTGCAAGAACAGCAATAGCGATTAAATGTATATAATCATCAGGAGCTTAGTCCACTCTATCATTGCGGTTCACAATATAATATCGAATACCTTTGAAATGGAGTGATGATAGATGGCAACAATAATAAGCTATGGTTCGCAGACAAAAATGCCGTTAGATCCGTTAACTACTATTTTAACAGTTGCAGGGATTCCCGTTGGCGTAGAGATCGTAGTCTAGATGGCATAGTTCAAAAACCTTGTACTGTTGAATCGATCTGATTTAACTGTACTTTTTTTATGAGAACTAAAATTAAGTAAATATCTTATAAGTTTTGCTTATTTTCTTCTTTGTTGGCGGAGTACCGGCGCCGCTATCACCAAGTGCAGACTATTTCAAGAACTGGCGTATCCGTATGCCGATTCTTTTTTTATGGTGCTGCCTAATATGTATGGCTGCTTAATGGGAGCGCAGCATAGCAGCAATCTCTCCATAAAGAAGGGGGGCTTATATTGAATAAGGATGATGAGGTAAATCGTCGTTTTATCAAGTATATGGCCAATCTTATTCATTATAACTCTATCAATTATGACAAAAAGAGACGAATGAAGGACAGCCGATTCCCGCTGACTTTCGACAACGATGAAAACCTGGAATCTGTCTTACTTACTGTTCATGATTCAGAATCTGTGCCACCAAATTTAAAAGATCACATTACGGATCACTCACTTTATCAAGCTTATGAATCTCTCTCAGCACAACAACAACAGATTTTATCTTTTGCTTACGTACAAGCACTAAATGACAAGGAAATAGCCGGATTAATGGGAGTATCCCAACAAAATGTCTCGAAACACCGCTTAAAAGCTCTATCTAAACTGCGCAGCTTGATAACGGAAGGGGAATGAATTATGAGGAAGGGTAACATTGACTTGAAGAATGAAATACAAAAAAACGTAAAGCGGTGATTTTATGTGGGCCCAACTTTTAGTTCAAGCTCAGCAATACCACGATCAGGAGGCAACATTACAGGTCTTAGAATCTTTCACACCAAAGATCAAAGCCTCCTTGCGACAAGTACCCGCCGATTATCGGGATGATTTAAAACAGGAACTCTATGTCAAAATGATAGAGGTTATACAAACTTTTAATATTAGTGAATTGAAATAAAATATGGAGAGTGGTTGTAAAAAAAGAAACTCATTTCTCTTTATATACTGTGAAGACAATACGGCATTGCAGAAAACTTGGGAATGGCGCTCTGTCTATGATTCCTCCTATTGCTCTTCTCCTAATCTTAATTTCAGGAGTGATTAATATGTCGAATTTTTCTTTAGGCACCAGTGGAGCAAACATTATCAAATCGTATGAGGGATTTTCCTTGAAATTTTATGGAGATCTTTATGGGTTTCCAACTGTTGGATGGGGTCATTTGATAACAAATACTAAAACATATACTAAAAATACAACAGGTAATGCAAATGATTCCCTTCTTACCCAAGCACAAGCTGATGCTCTATCAAGCTCTTTGAGCCTCGGTTATACATCACCAATTTCTCAGTCTAAGGCAAATACTTTTTTTACTGAGGATACTGCAAAAGCTATAAAGGCTGTAAATAATTTAGTACCCCCTAATGGTCATACATTTTCACAATCTCAGTTTGATGCACTTGTTTCATTCACTTTTAATGGAGGTTCCGGGGTGCTAGCAACCGGTGATGTTCAAGCTATGCTTGAATATCAGCAAATATATCCATCTTTTAATGGCCACTTTCAACAAATGAAATTGATACTTGTTCAAGATTGGTCAGCAAAGCATTTTCATACGATAGAAATTTACAAAGACGAAGAAATGATGAAGCAACTTTATTTTGTACAGGCATGAAGTATACTCACAAGTATCCAGTATATACACTATAGTTTAATTGTTTTAGGGCATAAACAAGAAAGGTCAGCCTAAAGGCTGACCTTTCTTGTTTGGAAAATATAATCTTAATTCATTTAATCAGTAATTTTTTTAGCTCAAAAATAGTTGCCTCTGATAACAAGATAACCCTATCGTTATTAACAACAAAAAAAGTTACACTTACAGGTATTCTAAGTTTTGTAGAAGGGTCACTTATATCTATGACTTTTACTTCATCATTTATATTTAAGTCTGGGATAAGTATTTTGTACGATCTATAAAAAGAGTCCGAGTTATAGCATGCTTCTGTAATCTGATATACTGGATTTTTTAGTTCATATTGATATTTCTTATACTTTTTTAGTCCTTTTGATGAAAAAAAGTCTTTTTCGATTACAAGTTCATCCCCGATAAATTTTTGCCCTGTTGGATATTCAGAAGCATCATTATATGAATTGGCAAATCCTAAATGCTTCTCAACTTTCCAAGTTCCATAGAAATATTTTTCAGTTTCACTATCCAAATTTATACGGTCATCAGTACAATATTCGGATGTGTTTTTTGGAATAATAGACTCTTCCGTTTCAGCTTTAGGTTCTCTAGAAGTATTTGGATTTGATGTCGTTTCAACATTTCCGCAAGCCGATGCCAGCATCAACATTATCATCATACAAGCCATTAATGTTTTTTTCATATCTCATCCCCCCGTATGGATTAAAGTCTCCCAGTTCCATCGTTTTTATATCACCATGTACTCACGGTATTTTTTTCGGTTAAGTTGTTACTACACAAGTTCATTTTTGAACACTATATTCCCCTTTTTTGCCTACCTAGCAGAAATTATATCAGAGCATTTGAAGCAATGAATGACATAAAAATAACATTATTTATGAAAAAAGTTAACTTTATGTTATCTAAATCAGAAACAACAATTATTGCGTTAATCCCATAACCTCAATACAAGAACAGATTGACTCGATATAATAACAATCATGCCTAACCCGAACAACAGACCGCTAATTGTATGGGCTGTTGTTCTCCGAGTGATCATGCGGTAGCCCAAAGAGGTCCGTTTCTGCAATCTCACTCATGACTGGACCTCCATAGCTGATGATTAACTATACAATTGTATTACTGATAATTTGCAGGAAACCATTCTTGGCAGCTGTATTGACAGTAATTGTCGGACTTTTGAAATCAACCTGGCAGCCAAAGGCTTCTGAATGAAAAATCGTCACGGTACCGCTGTCCGGTTTCAATTTCACTTGGGTCATGTTCTTGGTAAGAATAATTTCAGAGTTAGTCCCGGCGACCTTGGCTCCCAGATTCTCGCTGATTACACGCAGAGGAACCATCGTATGATTGTTTTTGACCTCGGCGCCCGTATCGTAGGAAATTACAACACCGTCAATCTTAATTTGCAGCTTATCCGCTGCCGCATGGGCATGTGAAGAAGAAACGGAAGAAACCGCTAACCATACTACAACCATCATTCCTGCAAGAGCTTTTTTCACTTTAGCCAACACTTTTTTTATCCGAATCTGGCTTCCAGTCAACTTCATTTTTCTCTCAGTTTTTCCCACTATGATTATACAAGGAATGTAAACATTTGTTGCGTAATTATACAGCGTCAAAATAACATAAGAAAGCTAAAAATATAGCAAGAACACCAGGCTGCTCTCCCCGCTCCTTCTCCGGCTAAGCCAATCCCTCAAAATATCGCAAAACATGATGCGGAAAAACAGTTCCGCTCTTATTTTATAATGGATGCGTAGCGCTGCAATTATTGGTAAGCGGTTTCAAAAAAAGCAGGGTCATATCTTTGCGGAGGAGGGCAAGTGAACATAACTTTTGCCAAAATGATCAGAAATTGCTTAGAAAAGGAGATTACTATGAGGAAAAAAAGCTTAAAGCTGCTCCCCCTGGTGTTGATACTTTCATTACTGCTGTCAGGCATCTCTTACGCGGATGTAACCTCTAATTACGTTAACCCGCTTATGGGCGGTGCTGATCCTACAGTGGCCAGGGCTGCGGACGGTTATTACTATTCTGCATCTTCAGGCGATAATAACATCACCTTAAAGAGGCATGAAACCATTCTCGGCGTATCTACGGCCAAAAGCAAAGTGGTCTGGAAGAAGCCCGATAACTTCGGCTATGTGTGGGGTCCATATGTCTACCGGCTGGACGGCAAGTGGTATCTGTATTTCTCTTCCGGCCCGGAGGACAGCTTCGGATATGGGCATCCAAGCTCCTACGTTCTGGAGAACGCATCACCCGATCCTTTTGAAGGAACCTGGGAGCTGAAGGGCGAATCTGCCAATGAAGACAGCGACGGCCAGGTTACGGTCAAGCAGGGACTGCTGAACACGGAAGGCTACGGTTTGGCCTGCGGCGTGGTTACGATTAAAGGGGAACCCTACTTCACCTATACCAAATACTATTATTTCGAGGTCCCGCAGAACCCTGAGAATACGAAATTCGATGAAAGTCCGACGATTGTCAAAATGAAGAACCCGTGGACCCTGGAGGGCCCGGAAGGTACGGTGGCCAAACCGGAATATGATTGGGAAAAGAAAAACGATAATATCAACGAAGGCGCTGCGGTAGTCGAGAGAAACGGTAAAATTTATTTTGCCTACTCGGCCAGCAGCTTTATGAATGATAACTATGCAGTTGGCGTATCCGTTGCGGAAGCATCCTCGGATGTGATGAATGCGGATTCATGGGTCAAATATCCTGAGCCTGTGATGAAAAGATCGGATGAGAACAGCTCGTATGGCCCCGGCTCTCCCCTGTTCCTGAAGTCCGAAGACGACAGCGAGGATTGGATTCTGTATCACGGCATACCGACCCACGGGCAAGGCGGCGGGAACCGAGGTATAAGAGCGCAGCGGATTCACTGGGATGATGATGATTTCATCAATCTTGGCATTCCTTCCAACCCCGGCACAGTCCTGAACAGACCTTCCGGAGAAGAGCGAAGCGAAATCTATGAAGCCGAGGAGGCAAAGCTGTCGGGAGTAGCGAGAATCCCCGGAGGAACCGCTTATGCTTCGGGCGGCGTATACCAAAAATACAATAACAGCAGCACTAATGACTATATAGAATTTACAGTTAACACTACTGCTGGCGGGACCTACTCGCTGGATTTCAGATACAACAATAACACGGCGAATCCGGTTACCATGAAATTAGGCGTTAATGGGGGAGCAACCCGCGATCTTTCCTTCCCTTCGAATGCCGGATTTGAGGCGAATTTCGATCTGAAATCCGTTTATAACCTTCAGCTTAACGCCGGAAGCAACACAATCCGCCTGTCCGGCAAGAGTGCTTTGGCTCTGGATGCCATGATTATCAAGCGCAGCACCTTGTATGAAGCAGAAAATGCCGTGCTGTCCGGAAATGCAAAGGTTGATGCAGATCATCCGGGTTACAGCGGAACGGGATTTGCCGGAGGGCTCTGGACCTCTAGCTCTGCAGTTTCCTTCAAAGTAAATGCCGCTGCTGCCGGCAGCTATTCGGTTAAGCTGGGCTACAGCCTGGGATTCAACGATGACCGGACGCTGACTATGTATGTGAACGGGCAAAAGATTAAGCAGGTCGATTTCTTCAGCCTAAAAAGCTGGGACCGCTGGGCCGACCGCTATGACAATATTTTCCTTCAAGAAGGGGAAAATACAATCACTTATAAATATGACGAAGGCGACACCGGCAACGTCAATCTGGACTTTATAACAGTGACCGAAGCCACAACCTGGCATTATGGAGCTGAAGATGCCAAGCTGGCTGGCGGGAACGATGCTGCAGTTGTTTACACCAAAGACGGCAATCTGGGAACCGGTTATGTCACCGGGCTGTCCAAAGCGGGCTCGTCCGTGGAGTTTGCGGTAAATGTGGAGAATGCAGCCTCTTATGATGTGAAGCTGAGATATGCCAAAGAAGCAGCAGGCACAACCTATGGCCTGTATTTGAACGGCACGAAGATTAAGAATATTACCCTCCCCTCTACCGGCGGACTTACCGTCTGGAAGGAGCATCTTGACACGTTAAGCCTGAAGGCGGGTAAAAACACTATTACTTATAAGAATGAAACAGGAAACTCCGGCATTCTAAATATGGACAGTATTCATCTTAACAAGCGTACTCCGTGGAGGTATCAGGCCGAGGATGCCACCCGGCAAGGAAGCCTCAAGGTTGTCAGGGATCATTTATGGTATGAAGGCAACGGGTTCGTAGGCGGATTCGAGCAGACCGGGGACACGCTGAAGTTTGAAGTAAATGTCCCTAATACGGCTGACTATACGTCAACTTTGCGTTATTCCGGGGTACAAAGCTCGAATATTACCATGTCGATGATGGTTAACGGACAGAGAATCAAGCAAGTGTCCTTAACTCCGACAGCGAATTGGGATATCTGGGCTAACAGTACGGAGTCCGTGAACCTCAAAGCCGGCAAGAATACGATTGAATTCATCCGCGAACAGGGAGATACCGGCAGATTCAATGTCGACAGTCTCACGATTGATAAGACGAGCGGCGGATTTATGAGCTCGATTGCGGGCAAGATCATTCCGGAGAAAATGGTCAAAATCCAGCCCAAGCACAGCGGAAAAGCATTGGATGTGGACAGAGTCTCCAGTGATCCGCTGGCGGTGATTAACCAGTGGTCTAACGGTGACGGTAATAATCAGCTGTGGAGATTCCTGGATCTCGGCACAGGCTATTACCAGATTCAGTCGGTTCAAAGCGGCCATGTGCTCGATATTCTTCCCGGTTCAGCGATCCAGCAGCTTTGCCAGAATATCAAAGCTGCTGGAACGATACCGGATACGCAGCAGTGGAAGCTGGAGAAAGACGGAGATTACTACAAGATCATTAACAAAAGCAATAATAAAGTAATCACTGTAGAAGGGGCGTCCAAGAGTGACGGTGCAGCAGTGAGAGTAGCAGATGATCAGGCAAAGGATAACCAGCGGATGAAAATTGAAGTCCGTAACCTCAGCAATAGTGAAATCAGTGCTCTGACCGAGCTGAACGGACGCTATGATATTACTTTTGACGCGAATGGCGGAAGTCCGGGACAGACAGTCGTTCAGGCTGCATACGGCGAACAGTTAACGGCTCCGGCTGTAATGAATAAAGGTTATGTGCTGGAGGGCTGGTACAACGATTCAGAAAAATGGGATTTTGCCAATCAGACCGTGCCGGGAGTAATGACGCTGACGGCGAAATGGAACCAAAAGGCGCCGGAGGTGCAGATTGTCAGTGAAGGCTTGATGCGGGCGGGTTCAGCTGGAGTACTCCGCGCCGCCGGTAAAGGAGAAGGAACCCTGTCCTTCACTTGGTACCTCGACAAGGGCGATGGCTATGGTTATGGTGAGCCGGTCGGTTCGGGCGACAGCCTGACGCTGGCGGCGTTGACGGAAGCGATGAGCGGCTACCGTTATAAGGCGGTTGTGGCAGACGATAGCGGCTTAACCGGCGAGCAGGAATATATATTGCAAGTGCTCCCGGCTGCAGTAGAGTGGATTACCCCTGCCTTCGCGGTAGATTTACCTTCTGACATGGACGCCGTTGAGGGTGAACCCTTGACGCTGCTTGTTAATGCAACAGGTGACGTGGATTCTATTGGCTGGGAAATGAAGCGGCCGGACAGCGGCGATTGGCTGCCGCTAACGAGTGTTACCGGTGCAGTATACCGTTTCACGCCGGGAATGGAAGATAACGGAACACAGTACCGTGTGGTGTTGACCGGCAAAGCGGAGGTGAATCCGGAACGTATCACCGGAACAGAGCTGGTGCTCAAGGTCTATCCGGCACATGAAACACCAGTGGTCCAGTCGTTCACGGCAAGTGTAAATCCGGTAATCGAAGGGGCTTCAGTTACCTTTAACGTTGTAGCCAATTCTGTGTATGGAGAGCTGAGCTACCGCTGGCTGAAGAACGATCTTGTGCTGGACGGTGCGGCCGGGAGCAGTCTGACACTGGATAAGGCTGCTATATCTGATGCGGGGGCATACAAGGTTGAGGTTATGAACACCCGTATGATCGGGGAGTATGCTTATGTGGATGCGGTCCCTACAGAGACGATTGAGCTGACTGTCAGCCGTCGGCAGGTAACACCAACAGATCCTCCGGCGACACCAACGGACCCGCCGGTGACAGCAACAAGTCCGCCGTCATCTACGGCGAAGCCTGCGGCAACACCACAGGCTAACGCAACGCCGAGTCCTTCGGCTGCAGTCATTACTGCCACTCAGCTGAGCAGCCCTGCGGTGAACGGTGTGGTTACAGTGCAGGTAGGTCAAGCGGCTGCGGTTGAGCTTCCGGTGAATGCCGGGACGCTGCTGGGAACCCATTCCCTGCGTGTACAGGGAGACGGAATAGAGCTGGTACTGGCGCCGGAGCTGCTGAAGCAGCTGGCCGAAGCCCTGCCTGCTGGCGGGAGCAGCGGTGCCAAGATTGTGTTGAAGGCGCAGCCTAAGACACTGGATGCTGCGAAGCTGAAGACAGAAGCTGGCGTAGCGCTGGCAGGAAAGCTGATGGATTATGACCTGAGTCTGGTAAGGGCAGACGGGACAGCGCTCTATCTGGAGGATGATTATCCGGTTCCGGTAAGCGTCAGCTGGCCAGCGGATGGACTTGACTCGAGGCTGCTTGGCCTGTACCGTGTGGGCAGTGACGGTACACTCACTTATCTGGGCGGAGCAGCTGAAGCGGGCGGGCTGACGGGACTTCTTGACGGCAGCGGCACATACGCGCTGCTGGAGTATTCCAAGCAATTCAGCGATGTTCCGCTTACACACTGGGCCTTCGAAGCCTTACGTGAGCTGTCTGCGAAACATCTGATCAAGGGAATCTCGGAGCAGGCTTATCAGCCGGGCCGGAATATTACCCGGGCTGAATTCGTGCAGCTGATGGCCGGTGCGCTGCAGCTGGGCGGCAGCGGTAGCAATAGTAGCAACGGCAGCGGGAACGACAGCATGGGCACCAGCGGGAATGGCGACAGCGACACCAGCGGCAACGGCAGCGGGAACGGCGACAGCAGTGGCAGCGGGAACGACAGCAGGAACGGCGGCAGCGGCACCAGCGGCAACATCGACAGCAGTGGCAGCATCGCATTCGCTGATGTTCCGCAAGATGCCTGGTACAGGGATTTTCTATCCGGCATGGTGCAGGCAGGGCTGATTACCGGACGGAGTCCGGTGTCCTTCCAGCCGAATGCAGAGATCAGCCGCGAAGAGATGACTGTCATTCTGATGCGGGCTTATAAGCTCCAGCATGGTGCAATCCCGGCCGCTGTAGACATCACTTCTATGAAGGATGCTGCGGACATCTCCGGCTGGGCAGCGGATCAGGTAGCCGCAGCCGCTTCGCTTGGCTTCGTGAACGGACGGGCGGATGGAACCTTTGCTCCGAAGGCTGCCGCCACCCGTGCAGAAGCTGCGCAGATTCTGCTGAATTATTTGAAATAGGCTTTGCGCGGAAGCGGATATTGCCGGCTCTGCAAGGCATAAACAAGGCGCACCCCCTGGAACTGTATCCGGGGGAGCGCCTTTTGTTTATCCTGCAATTATTCGCCTGTAGTTTCACAGAAGCACATTGTATTCGGTTTTTCGCATACAATCGGTCCTAAACCTTCGCAGCAGCACATTGTATTCTGTTTTTCGCATACAATCGGTCCTGATACCCTCGCAGCAGCACATTGTATTCGGTTTTTCGCATACATTCGGCCCTGACACCTTCGCGGTAGCACATTGTGTTCGGTTTTTCGCATACATTCGGTGCGACCCCCTTATCCCGGAGTCCTCCGTATAAAATCAGTACTTGTTGTAGATATGCTCTTTATTTCGCTTTTTCTCTCGGCCAGAAGAAGCGGGAGCGGTCTTCTAGGGTCAGCACCCACTCTGCAAAGGTAGCTGGCGGCAGGTTACGAAGGCTCGTATGCATTCTGCGATTGTTGTAAAAGTCCATGTACCGGTCCACCGCTTCATAGGCCTCTTCGAACGTTTCGAATGCCTCTTTGCGGAACAAATCCCGATCGATATTACTGTGGAATGATTCAATAAAAGCATTTAAATCCGGCGTTCGAGGCGGAATACGTTCATGGGTCATTTCCCAGCTTTCACACATGTCGCCAAACAGGTGGCTGACGAACTGTGGGCCGTTGTCGGTGCGGATCACAGGGCGAGCGCTGTCAGGGGCGCAGTGATGCTCCATGGCGCGCGCCAGCGTCTGGCAGGCGTGCTTGGCCTCACACGACGATCCCCGGTGGTAGCCGACGATGACACGGGTAAACACATCGATAATGCTCAGGACAAAGAAATGCCGGTCACGTCCCTCCACATACCCGTATTTAATGTCCATCTGCCAGAGCTGGCTCGCTCCTGTAATGACTCGGTTCTCCGGCAGCTTCCGGGGATGCTTAAAGCGCTTCTGACGCTGGGGCTGCAGGATATCCAGCTCCTGACACAGCCGGTAGCTTTTCTTGTGATTGAGCTTCAACCGGTGCTGGTTCCACAAGCACTTGGCCAGGAGTTTGTACCCGTACACGTGCTCTTCTCCAGCGATTAATTCCAGCAGCCATTCCTGGATCTCCTCGTCACTAATCTTTTCCCCAGACTCGTTAAAGGAGTAGCCTGGCTGGGGTCTTCCACGCCCCCCTTGAACGGCCTTTGGGGACAGTGACCTGCGTTTCTTACGGTCGTAGTACGTGGACTCTGCTAGCCCCATGAGACGCAGTACCAAAGCTGCGGTATTCCCCTGCTTAATGAACATGTCGGCTACCTCGATTTTTTCGGATAAGCAGGGGTTGGCTTTTTTAGCAGTTCACGCAGAATCTCAATCTCTAACTCCTTTTCGCCGAGTATCTTGACGGCCTTCTCGTATTTCTGCTCCACTTCCAGGAGGCGCTTCAGTTCCTCCACCTGCTCCTGGGGATACGGATGATCTTGTTCCCCATGGGCCCCTCGGTAATCTCTCACCCACTGATTCACCGTCGCTGGGGTCACCCCATATTTTCGGGCAACCACCGCTGCCTTAATGCCAGACAACACCTCTTGCGCTGCCTTCTCTCTTGTTCCCGTTAAGTGTCCCATTGTGTTCATCCTCCTCCTGTATTCAGTCTACATTTTTATGGGGGAGGACTCCAACTTCATTAGGGGGCTGTGGAGCATTCGGTTCATTTACCCTATCGCTGGCACAATGTATTCGGTTTTTCGCATACAATCGGTCCTAAACCTTCGCAGCAGCACATTGTGTTCGGTTTTTCGCATACAATCGGCCCGGTTACCTTCGCGGTAGCACATTGTGTTCGGTTTTTCGCATACAATCGGCCCTGATACCTTCACGGTAGCACATTGTGTTCGGTTTTTCGCATACATTCGGCCCTGATACCTTCGCTTTAGCACATTGTGTTCGGTTTTTCGCATACATTCGGCCCTGACACCTTCCCAGTAGCACATTGTATTCGGTTTTTCGCATACATTCGGCCCGTTTACCTTCGCGGTAGCACATTGTGTTCGGTTTTTCGCATACATTCGGCACTGATACCTTCGCAGCAGCACATTGTATTCGGTTTTTCGCATACAATCGGTCCTGATACCTTCGCAGCAGCACATTGTATTCGGTTTTTCGCATACATTCGGCCCTGACACCTTCGCAGCAGCACATTGTGTTCGGTTTTTCGCATACATTTGGTCTAGTTACCTTCACGGTAGCACATTGTATTCGGTTTTTCGCATACATTCGGCCCGGTTACCTTCGCGGTAGCACATTGTGTTCGGTTTTTCGCATACATTTGGCCTGCCATATCTCGCAGCAGCTGTCTAAGCAAGTAACCTTTGAGCAGAAGCCGAACCTGGCAGAAACCAAAAAAATAACCAGCCGCCCGAAATCTACCGGCGGCTGGTTATTTCTAGTTTCATTTGAAAGTGAACGGTGTCTGCGCTCCCGGCATACACCCATCACTTTGCTGCGCTACGGATCATGTGCGCAAGGGTTGTGATTTCCTTCGGATCACGCGAAGCCCCGATGATGATCCAGCCGATGCTCTGGCCGCGGGGGCCGATATAGACCACTTCGCCGTCTATCGTTTTTTGCTCCAGTGAATTGGGTCTGGTCTTGCAAGGCTCTAGCGCATACATCCGGTCAGTGACCGCCCGCTTGGCGATTAGTGACCGGGGATAACATTGCAGGGAACGAATGACATAGGCAGCCGTATCCTGCCCGGCGTTCACCAGCATCTCGGCCGTGAGCTGCTCCCCGCCCCCATCTGCGCAATAGTCCCGGACCTGCGGCAGATCCGCAAGCCCCTCTACCGGCTCAGGAACGTATTGATAACAGCGGATCGGGTCCAGCCTGGTTTCGGAATCGTAGACAGCTAACGGGTCCACCTCAGGCGGGGCAGAGTCACGGAGCAGCATTTTTGCGGTGGAGACCGGCAGAATATAACTTCCGCCTCCCGACATATAAGCTCCTGCCAGCTGAATATGGTACCCGTCATCCACTGGCTGCGCAACCTCCGTTAAATTCCGTACCGTGTCTTCCCGGAACAGGTTGGCTGCCCCGTAGCGGGTTACGATCCGGACTGTTTTGGCATACACAGGCAAGGGCCCGTATCCCCTTACCGGAACATTACCCTCCAGGCAGATCTGCTGCTCATCCCAGGTCAGCCGCTCCGATTCCGGCAGCGCCGGGGAATAGGACCCCGTCCCGTGGACGGTTCTTACCTCATCCGGGGTACCGAATATTTCCGGCCCAATGGCAGCCACCGCTGCATAGAAGCCTGAATCCCAGCCCGAATGCTCATTGTCGGATAGATCTACATGATCCGGATGGAGCAGGTACCGCTCTTCACGCTCCCAGCTGATTTTCTCCGCATCCAGCCTAATTTCCCCAATATCCATCCCCCGCTCCAGTATCACGGTAAATACAAGCCTGCCATTGGATATAGTCAAAAGGTGTAGGTGCGAGCCGAAGGAGTCTGTAACAAGCGTCAGGGTGACAAAGCCTCCTCCAGGCAGCACCTGGGGAGTGCCCGGCTTCAGCTGCTCCAGCGTCAATTCGCTTATACGCTGATTGCTATTTTGCTCATCACTGTTCGGCTCATTGCTTATTCGCTGATAGTTCTTTTGCTCGTTGCTATTCGTCTCATCACTTATTCGTTTATTACTTACTCGCCCTTCGCTTATTAGCTCATCGCTTATTCGTTCATCACTTACTCGCCCTTTGCTTATTAGCTCATCGCTTATTCGTTCATCACTTACTCGCCCTTTGCTTATTAGCTCATCACTTTTCCACTCATTACTCATTCGAACAATCCCCCCTTCCGGAGGGACCGTTCAAACCAATGTGGCTAAGCAGGAACACGGGGTCAAGCTGTTCAAAGCTGGCGATGGTAAGGTCGGCGCGGGCAAGCAGTGCCCCGTCTCCGATGCCAACAACCCGCATGCCCGCCCGGATCGCCCCTTCTACACCGGCGGCCGCATCCTCAAAGACAAAACAAGCGGCCGGGGCTACTCCAAGCAGCCTGGCTGCTTGCAGGAACACCTCCGGGTCCGGCTTCGCCCTGCCGATGGTGTTCCCGTCCGCCACTGCGTCGAACAGCGGTCTGATGTTCACTTTCTCCAGAATCAGCGGAGCA
Organism: Paenibacillus sp. FSL R10-2771; assembly: GCF_038000205.1. NCBI lineage: Bacteria > Bacillati > Bacillota > Bacilli > Caryophanales > Paenibacillaceae > Paenibacillus > Paenibacillus sp. FSL R10-2771. The sequence goes on along the minus strand of NZ_JBBOBM010000001.1, from coordinate 1,646,160 downwards.
TTTTTGCTCGCCGAGGCAATCGCTGTTCTGACTCCGCGTGAGCGCAGCAGCCCAAGAAAGCCGCTTACACCGGGTAATACATCACCCGGAGTAAGCGTATCGAGCAGCTCCTTGTACCACTCATTTTTGCGGGAAGCCAGCTCCTCCTTACGTTCCGCCGTCAGATCTGTGATTCCGCCGGAGCGCAGCAGAAGTTCAAGCGATTCCATACGGCTGACGCCCTTCAGCTGCTCATTGGTGCTCTCGCTGAAATCGAAGCCGAGCTCACCGGCTAGACGCTTCCAGGCCTGATAGTGAAATTTCGCGGTATCGACAATGACACCGTCCAGATCAAAGATAGCTGCCTCAAAGGGTTGTGCCCGCAACATAGCCCCTCCCTTCCAGCTTGTGCACTTCATGAGCATCCGGATGAATCGTGATCCGGTAGCGCTCCCCCTGCCAGGCAAGCTGGAAGCTCAGCTCCGTCCAGCCCTTAGGCAGCCGCGGCTCAAGCTTAATGTCCTTGCTCCACATCGCACTCTTCAGACCGGCTAACCCGTATACGATCAGCTGCCACAAGCCGCCGCAATTGGCGATATGAATCCCTTCTGCAGCACCCTTCTTCTCCAGCGAAAGGTCGATAGCCATCACCCGCTGCAGGAAATTCGCCGCCGCTTCCGCCTGATTCAGCCAGGAGGCCACAATGCCGTGAACCGCCACGGACAAGGAGGAATCATGGGTTGTGATCGGCTCATAATAATCATAGGAGGCCTTCAGCTGCTCCCTGGAGAATTCCTGCGGGAACAGCAGCATGAGTTCCAGCACATCCGCCTGCTTAAGCGCCTTGGAGCGGTAATTGCGCTCCTGGGAGATGAAGTGGCCGAAGGGTCTGGATCTGTCAGTCCAGATCCCGGCAAAATCCACATCCGCATAAGAAGCAAAATCGTCAGACTGCGGAACAATTTCCGTCCCGCTGTCATAGGGCAGCCGCAGCTTCTCCGCCGTGTGCCGGAACAGCTCCTGTTCCTCCGGGCGAATACCCAGCCGCTCTACAGCAGCTGCATAGCTGTCCGGTTTGCTGCCTTGCAGGCTGTCCAGACAGGTTACGGTCTGCTCCAGACTGAATTTGACCATGCGGTTGGTGAAGGCATTGTTACGGGTAAAGGGCAGATATTCGTCCGGTCCCATCACGCCGAGCAGCTCGCCCACTCCCTCCCGGTTCCAGTCTACCCGGTCACACCAGTACCGGGCCGTCTCCACCAGAATATCAATGCCGTAGTGCTCCAGGAAATCTTGATCGCCTGTTGCCCGCACATAATGGTAGAGAGCATACACTATATCCGCTGTTATATGAATTTCATGGTCGGCGTACTGCCAGTTGGCACATTGCTCATCCCCGCTTAACGATGACTCCCAGGCATACCTTGCTCCCCGGTAGCCATAACTCTGCGCATTGCGTCTGGCTCCGTCCAGTGTATTGTAGCGGAACAGAAGCAGATTGCGGGCCGCCTGCGGGTTGGTGTGCAGGTAAAAGGGCAGCAGGTTGATCTCCGTGTCCCAGAAATACCGTCCGAAATAGGCCTCACCGGCATACCCCTTGGCACAAATCGCCACCCGGGCATCCTCCGGTGCATTGGCACGAAACAGATGATAGAGTGAAGCGCGGACATTTAATTGCGCCAGATCATCTCCCTTGATGAGGATATCGGCCCCCTGCCACTTGCTCTTCCAGCAAGCTGCATGCCGTTCATACAACTGGTCCCAGCCTATCTCACGTGCACGGCTAAGCTGCGCAAGCGCTCTGCTGCCTGCTTCGCCTTCCTCCATATCCCGGTCCGTGGTCACCGCCGTCAGCTTGCTGACAGTCAGCCGGTCCCCGGTCTGCACAGCGAATTCACCCCGGAGCGCAGCCGTCACCTGACTATTCTCCTCCTGCCAGATCACCGCTTCAGAGGCTTCCAGCGCAGAGTGCATGAAGATCCGGTTCCCCTGTTCCGTCAGCGTTTCAAGCGACAGGCAACCCCCAACTTCCGCCGTGGGAACTACACTATCAAAATGATTCATCCCATTGGTGCGTACATCTCCCCGGAGAGAAGCAGCAGCCTCCAGCCTGCCTTCGCCTGCCAGCACCTCAACCTGTATGCGCTGGATACACAGATGGGTATCCGCCATACTGATGTAGCGCTCGAAGGTGCACTGTAGCTGCATGCCCTCTGCTGTCTCCCAGATCAATGTACGATGAAGGCTTCCATCGCGCAGATCCAGCCAGCGTCTGTAGCCGCTGATCCGGGAGCGGTCCATATCCAGGCTCTCGCCTGCAGAGCGCAATTCAAGCCCCAGCATATAAGGAAGATTAACAATCTCCTCCTTCAGCAGCGGATGCCGGGCGACAATGCCCGGGATGAATGTCCCCTGCTTGGACTTCGGATGCCGCGGCTTCTCCAGCGTGACGTTATCCGGAAAACGCAGATATTCCTCATCCTGAGGGGCATCGCTGCATCCCTCTTCAAAGCTTCCACGGGCATGCATATAGCCGTTCCCCTGGGTAAACAGCCCCTCATAATGCTTATGCAGTCCGGCCTCATACCCGTTTTCTTTCAGGCACCACAGGTGTTCCTCATTCATCTGCAACCCCTCAATTCTCCGGTATCTTTCCATGGCGTTCCCGTCAACTCCGTCATCCCTTGACCGCTCCCGCAGCAAGTCCGGATACTACCTGCTCCTGCAGCAGGATATAGACTACAATACTCGGAATGATGACGACCATCGTAGCGGCAAACATGACGCCGTAATCACTGGCAAACTGGCTTTTGAAATAATAGAGCGCCAGCGGCAGGGTCCGGCTCTGATTGCCTGTCGTCAGAATGATCGCGAATTGAAATTCATTCCAGCAGAGCAGGAACTGCATGACTCCCGCCGTGCCGAAGCCCGGCTTCGAGATCGGCAGTATAATCCGGAAGAAGGTCTGAATGAAGCTGGCACCATCCAGGTAAGCTGATTCCTCCATCTCCTTGGGTATCGTCAGGAAGTAGCTGGATAGAATGTAGAGCGAGACCGGCAACCCAAAGCCGGTATAGACAATAATAAGTCCGATCAGCTTGTCATATAGCCCGAGCGCGTTAACTGTTAAGTACAGCGGCTGCAGCATCGCAGCGCCGGGAATCAGCAGCGAGAGGGAGAAGGCTCCCATCAGCAGCTTTTTACCGCGGAATTGAAAGCGCGCCAGTACATAAGCTGCCATTCCGAGCAGAAGCAGATTGAGCAGTGTTCCAAAAATCCCTACAATTACACTGTTGATGTAGAACCGGGAAATCGGCGCGATCTGGAAGGCCTTCGTGTAATTGGAGAAGCGGAAGCTGCTTGGCCAGCCGAGGGAATTGCTCAGAATCTCGGCATTCGTCTTAAACGATGCCAGCAGCACCCACAGGAACGGACCCAGCGACAACAGGACAATCAGGATTACAAATCCATACTTAAGTACACCCAAACTTTTTTTCAACATTCTCACCCCATCCGCTCCATTCAGTTTTGGGAGCTGCCTATTCTGAACAGATTTCGGCATAGCAGGACAAAGATCAAGCCAAAGCCGATTAGGAAAACGCCCACTGAGTTGGAATAACCGAAGTTATTGTCCATGAGAGCGGTTTTGTAAATGTAAATGGGTAAATTCATCGTTTGATTGCCGGGTCCGCCGCCTGTTGTCATTAGAATAATATCCATCTTCTGCAGCATGCTTGTTCCCGACAGAATCACGCAGGTCCCGATAATGTTGCGCAGCATAGGAATGATGATGTACAGGTTGATCTTGAAATTGCTGGCCCCGTCGATACGTGCCGATTCGAACAGACTTTCCGGAATGGCCGCAATCTCGGCCAGAATGAGAATCGTGACGACTGCCGCATACGGCAGCCAGGTCATCGTAACGGATAGAAAAGCCGTGGCATAATCCATGAACCAGTTCTGGGAGTAATCCGCATTGCCGAATAAACGGACGATACTGTTCACCGCACCGAATTCAGGATTGAGCATGCACAGGAACAGCATACCTACGGCTGCACCCGAGATAATATTAGGAAACATGTACACCGTGCGGGCAAACTTCCAGTAGAATTCCTTCATACTGAGAATAACCGCGAACAGGGTGCCGATGGCCACGTGGACCGTAGATTGCAGCACGACCCAGATCCCCGTATTCAGTGCGCTTTGGCGAAAATCGGCATCGTCCGTGAACAGCCTGATATAGTTAGCGAGACCGATGAACACCGGGCTGCGTCCGGCCGACCATTCCGTAAAGGATGTGCCGAACAGAATGACAAGTGAGACGGCATAGACAATAATAAACAATGCTACAGTCGGTAGCAGGAAAAGCGTGATATACCCTCTATTTTTCCTAACCATCCATATGGTCCTCCCCAATCCTCAGCTGCATAGAGTGAATTTAAGAATTTAACAATATAGTTTGAACTTGAATTTTTGGAAAAGGAATACTCGCCACTACGGTGAGTTTTGGACTTCCGGCCGCTGCCCGCCCCCAGATTTCTTGATTCTATTACCGCTGCTAGCGGTAGAAATCCGGTGACTGCTTATGCTTCCTGAGTGAGCTTTCCTTCGGAAAGCTTTCAGGCGGTTGCTACCGCTCCTACAGTTCCAAAATCCCCCTCCGCTGCTTCTTCCTTTTCTAAAAATCTTTAGTTCAATCTATATAGAGATTCTTAAATCCAGCCTATCCTGCTCTTTATTTATTCTTAGCGGCAATTTCCGTCAGTTCCTTGGCAATCTCTTCAGCCGTTGCCCGGCCCGCTGCCAGCTTCGGATACAGGTTCTTCCAGGCATCTGTTACGTTCGGATAGACGATGGAGTCCAGGGTCCGGTAATGCAGCTGTGACTTTTGAGCGACTGTGATCGATTCGACCATGATCGGATATTTCTCTTTCAGTGCATCTGATGGCTGAACTTCACTCGATACCGGCATAACATTGCCGTATTCAAGAGCGAGGGTCTGTCCTTCAAGCCCTGTTTTGAATTTGATGAATTTCTCAGCAGCATCGCGGGTTTCCGGCGTTTTGGCTCCGATCATATAGCCAACCTCATAAGTGGAAATCAGGCTGTTATTCGGATACGCTGCCACACCCACTTTTGCATCGAAACCTTCACTGGATTTGGTCGGATCGCTGAAGTCTCCGATCATCCAGGGACCATTAGCAATCATCGCTGCCTTGCCCTGGCTGAACGCGTTCGCTGCATTGGCATATCCCGCTCCAAGCGCATCCTTCGTTGTATACTTCTCCAGCAACTCCTTCATCATATTAAGCGCCTGAATCATTTCGGGCGTATTGAAGTCGGTAGGGTGCAGGGTGTTCATGAACGTCTTGCCGTTCTCCCCGTTAGTGCCGATCATCGCGGCAAGAATCAGGTTGGATGTCCAGGCATTCTCCCCGGTCATCAGTGCGAGGGGAACGAAGCCTGCAGCCTTCAGCTTCTCGTTGTTGCTCATGAATTCATCCCAAGTCTCCGCCGGCTTAATGCCTGCCTTCTCAAACATTTCTTTATTGTAAAAGTAGCCGATATTCTGCTTCTGATCGCTGATCGACCAGATCTTCCCGTCCCGGGTATTGGAAGCAAGTGCATCTTCTCCGATAGCTGCCTTCCATTCCGCATCCTTGTCTAAATAATCATTGAAAGGGGTTGCAAGATTCCCTTTGATCAGGACATCATTAATTCCGTCCTTGCCCATTACGACATCCGGCACATCCCCGGAGGCTGCCAGAATCTTAATCTTATCCACGTATGCGGCATCACTTGGAATCTCTTCAACCACAACCTCCACTTCATTGCCATATTTGGCATTGAACTGCTTGATCTGCTCTTCCTCCATCTTGGCTGATGCATGCGTGCCGACCCGGAACGTAAGATAAGAAATTTTGACCGGCGCTTTAGCCGCAGGTGCTGCTGCATTTCCTGAGCCTGCCGTTGCGGCCGCTCCATTATTCTCTGCTGAATTCCCTGATCCGCATGCCGTAATGGACATGGTCAGCATCAGCATGCCTGCTAAGGTACAGCCCGCTTTGTACAAAGACTTTTGCACAATAAATCCCCCTTTAGAATGATGGCTTAAGCCAGGGTATCACCCTGCAGCCAATTACAGTTGTTTACAGCTCTCATTGTAGAACATAGAAAAAAAGTTATGAATTCGTTTTTCCGCATGATCTTTTATAATATCTTGAGCAAATGTGATTTGGCAGCGGGGCGGGTGTAAGGGTTTTCAGATTTCTTTAACTCTGTATCGTTTTCTTTACCATCTGGCCGGAAACGGCCCGATTTCACCCGGCTCTGCTATTCGCTGCCAAGAAATGAATATATAATGGCTGTACTACAGACTCATCAGCAAGGAGCAACCAACATGTCCAATCAGCATATCCTGAAGCGGATCAGCCTTCGTCCCCTACTCGGACGTTTCTCCCTAATTCCGGTACGAAATAAAATGGTCATTATTATCTTCCTGCTAATTCTGCTTCCGATGACATTCGCCGGCTGCTACTTCTATTGGAGCATCTCCCAGATTCTAACGAGGAATGCCAATGATAATCTGTCCCTGCTGATCCGCCAGACCAACGACAATATCGAGAAGTCCTTTCAAATTATCGATAATACCTCCCTGCATTTCCTCTCTACTAAAATGTTAAGAAACTGGTTAATCGACGATATGTCGCTGAGTGATGACTTCTACAAGAAATTCGTCAATAAAAGCGAAATGGAAGAAGATTTGAAGTACAGCCTTATGTTCAACAATGCTTGGAATATCAGCCTGCTGTCAACGGCCTATGTATTTTTTGATAACGACAACTATGTATCCGTTCTGAAGTCCCCGCCTAACATTGAGCAGATTAACCGGAACAATCTCGCAGTCTATCAGTCGGTTAACGGGAGAATGGTCCGCGGCAAAGAAATCCTGACGCCAAGTCCCGGCGATCCCACGCTCTATTTCACCCGGGTGATGTCCAATATTAATCTTCCCGAGCAGCGCCTGGTGCTGATCTTCGGCACGAATGAAGCTGATTTAGCAGAGGAATATGCCGGACTGCTCGAATACCCGGGTGCCATAGCCTACATTATTGATAACCAGGGAGTCATCTATTCTAGTGCGGGTAAGCAGGAATTAGGTTCAACTGTTCCTCCCGATGTGCTCGCGCTGAGGGATCATACGGAAGTAAGTGAGGTCAAGCTTAATCAGGAGACTTATCTGGCCGCTTCCCGCAGCATCGGTACTACCGGGCTTACCTTCATTGCCGGCATTCCGAGGAAGCAGGTACTCGCCAAATTATCGGGAAGCATGCACAATTATATCTGGTTTATCGCACTGATTGCGTTCGTCTCGCTTGCAGCAGGTGTCCTGCTGTCGCTCCGCTTCACCCGGATTATCCGCGATCTGCTGCGGAGTATCCGTAAGGTCAAGAAAGGGGATTACAACACCAGAATGCCCGCTTTCAAGGATGCAGAGCTCAACCAGCTCAGCTCTACCTTCAACAACATGACTGACGAAATCAATTATCTGATCAAGGAAGTCTATGAGAAGCATCTGCTGGTCAAAGAGTCAGAGTTCAAATTTCTGCAGGCTCAGATGAATCCGCATTTTCTGTTCAATACGCTGATTACCATCGGTTATAAGGCAAAGCTGTCCAAAGATGAGACCGTTTACAAAATGGTAACATCCCTCACTGAGCTGCTGCAGGCAAGCATCTATTCCAACAGCCTGGCCAAAATCCCGATCCGGCAGGAGCTCGATTTCATCAGATTCTATCTTTATCTGCAGAAGGAAAGGTTCGAGGACAAAATGGAGTACACGATCCAGATCGAGGATGAGGCCATACTGAATCTGCTGCTGCCCAAGCTCAGTGTCGAACCGCTGGTCGAGAATGCTGTGGTGCACGGGGTGGAGCGGAAGCTCGGCAAAGGAAACATCAACATCCGCATTTACCGCGATAATGATTCGGTCTATTTCGAGATCACCGATAACGGCAGCGGGTTTGAGCATGTGCCCAAGAATTGGAATCATTTCGAGAGCGACACGATGCGCAAGCAGGGCCACAACAATATCGGCCTGATCAACACGCATAAACGGGTTAAGCTGCTCTACGGCGAGCCTTATGGCATTGAGGTCGAGAGCGAGCCTGGGGCAGGCGCGAGAGTCACTCTACATATACCGGCAGATCAGGGGGAACTAACACATGTATAAGGTTATGATTGTAGACGATGAGCCTGTGATCAAAAAAGGGCTGCAGTGCTTCATCGATTGGAGTATTCTTGAGTGCGAGGTTGTTTGTGAGGCGTCGAACGGGCTGGAGGCGGTCGAGCTGCTGGGCTACTACGATGTCGATATCGTTGTCACGGATATCCGCATGCCGGGAATGGATGGCCTTGCCTTGTCGGATTATCTGCACCAGCACTTTCCGCAGACGAAGGTTATTATACTTACGGCCTTCGCGGACTTCTCTTATGCCCAAACGGCCATTCAATATGAAGTTGTCGATTTTGTAGTCAAGACCAATCCCACAGAACAGATTCCCCGGGCGATTGAAAAAGCCACGCTGCTGCTGGAAAAAGAACGGGAGCAGAAGCAGAAGGTCCGGCAGCTGGAGAGCAAAATCAACGATAATCTGTCCGAAATCAGCGAAAAATTCCTCCGGGAAGCCGTCTATGGCCTGATTAGCGATGAAGCCGGTCTGTACAGCCGCTCAAGCGAGCTGGGGCTGCAGCTGGAGGACTATTTCGCCATCTATATGGAGGTAAAAGATATACCCGGACCCCACGGCTCTGCCGGGAGCCCGGCGAATGACCATTACCGCTTCCTGGCCTCCATCCGCCACTTCCTTGCCCTGGCCTTCGGGGAGCATCCCTCTTATATTATGGCCATGGAGAAAAACACCCTGCTGGCGCTTGTCTCCATGACCGGCGGCAATACCGCGGTCTCCACCCAGGCCCTGCTCACGATCAGCAATGAAATCCTCGCCATGGCGGAGAACTTCAGGCAATATCATGTCAATATCGGCATCAGCCTGCGGCACCGGGATATATCAACGCTGTCAACGGCCTATCTTGAAGCGAGAGAGGCGCTGCAGGGCAGCTTTTATAATGATAATTATGTGGCTGTATATATCCCTCATGCGAACCAGGCCCTTACGCCTGCAGCCCCTCCCCATCATGCCGCCGAGCAGATTGCCGGACATCTGCAGCAGGGAGACAGCGAGTCTGCCATCCGTCAGCTGGACCAGCTGCTGGAGAACTACAAAAGCATTAAAGAGCCGATTGAGAATGTGAAGGTAGCCTGTCTGCTGATCAGCTCCTATTGCTTCCGCTTGCTGAGCACAAGCCAGCCCTTCGCACCGGAGATGGAGGAGAGCCAATCCGCCGTGTATAAACAGATTCAGGAGAGCAAAAGCATCCAATTGCTGGCAGATATTCTGGAGCGCCTGATTCTAAGCTGCTCAAGGGCCGTGGCGCGGAGTGACAGACAGCCTAATTACATCGTAATTGAATGCCAGAAATATATACGAGAGCACTACAATCAGAACCTGAGCCTGCAGATTATTGCCGACCATATCCATATCAACAGCAGCTACCTCAGCCGCCTGTACAAGAAGGTCACTGGTGAGTCCATTATCGATGTGATCAACAAGTACCGGATTGACATGGCCAAGAAGCTGCTCCGGAACCCGGCAAGTAAAGTATTCGAAGTCGCGGAAGCCGTCGGCATTGAGACACCTGCCTATTTCACTCATGTGTTCTCCAAATACACGGGGATGAGCCCCAAGGAATATAAGCTGAATTATTCACAGACCGAATTGGGATAACCGGAAGAAGTACACCAGACTGTTGATCATATTGTCCACTCCGGAGCCTTGAAGGCCGAACATAATCCTTCGCTCCGGTAGTACGCAATGGCTCCGTTCAATTCCTCCAGATCGCATTCAATCTCTGCCTTAGTCATTTCCTGCACGATTTCTTGTGCCTTCTCCACGGCATTTGCCTTGACATAACAGTGCAGGCATTCCAGATACAGCCGGGGCTCTTTCTGTGAAGCCTGCTGCAGATAAGCCCCCCACTCATACCAGCCGTCATCATTAAGATCCGCAAAATTCTCAATTGGAGCATAGGAGGTGAAAGAGGGATAGGTATCCGCCTGCATGAAGCCTACCCGTTCCGCTACGGCCCGGGAGCCGCGGTTGGTGGATACACACAGCCACTCTACACTGCCATATCCTTTGTCCCAGCATTGCTGGACAACTGCCGAAACGACCTGCTTGGCCAGGCCCATTTTGCGGTAGCTGCGGGCTGTTAGAATGCCAATAGCCACTTGGCCTCCGTTATAGCAGTCGCTTAACGACCAGCTGACAATCTTGTCCAGATGACGGATATAGCAGCCGCAGCCGGCAATAGCGAAATGTTCATCGCTCCCCCACTCCGCAGCCCACTTGTAAATTTTATCAGCATTCTTATAGCTCTTCTTCCGCAGCTCCGGCAAATCTATCTTCTCCGGCACATACCCCTCAGGCAGCGATAGTTCGATTGGCGTGAACGTCTCACGGGTTACAATGTACCGGTGTCTTGTATACTCCCGTATGTATTTGTTGGGATGAACCTCTGGTATCTTCAATCTCCACTCTTCATTATCCGGTGTGACCTGTTCCCAGAACCCCAGTGATTCTGTGAGCGCCTGGTTAAAAGCATCGTTATCTGCACGTCCAGCCAGCAAAGTAGTCTCACTGGACTCGATCATCAGGACTTGCGGATGTTCTGCCGAATCCACATGAACCTCGCCCTCCATCAGCCCTTCCAGAACCGTGAACACTGACAGCTCATTGTGACTGGTTACCAGTTCCTTTGCCTTGCCGTATTGCTCATTCTTCAATTCTATCACTTATGACATTCCTCCTTATTTCAGGCCACCTGTGTACCTGTTACAGGAATCGTATCAGATTACGAATTGAGATAAAATGGAAAAAATAAATAAAGTAAGAGTCTGCTGAGCGGCATGCTTTGATTTATTTTCGACACAATTGTGTTCCCCTACTCTATCGACAGTAACTCACATGATATGTTATTATGATAAACTGATAACGTATTAACGAACTAAAGCACAGGCTGCTGCGTGTAATCTACTAGGGGGAATAGAGAGATGAAGAGACAAGGGATATTGGGTTTATTGGTAATTATGGCGATTGCTATAATAGCCGGCTGCTCCAGTTCTGGAGGCAATGACGGTAAGCTGGTGATCGGTATAGATGATAAGTTTGCCCCGATGGGCTTCCGGGATGATAACAATGAAATTGTCGGGTTCGATATTGACTATGCGAAAGCGGCTGCTGAGAAAATGGGCAAAGAGGTTACCTTTCTGCCGATTGACTGGTCTGCCAAGGAATCTGAGCTGAATAGCGGACGCATTGATATGATCTGGAACGGCTACACCATCACGGACGAGCGCAAGGATAAAGTGTTATTCACCAAACCTTATCTGGAGAATAGCCAGGTTGTAGTCGTGCTTGCGGATTCAGCGCTGTCTACGCTTAAGGATCTGGCCGGCAAAGAGGTCGGACTGCAAAGCCTCTCCTCTGCTGCCGATGCCCTGGATGCTAATCCGATTAAGGCGGAGCTTAAAGGTGTCTCCGAATTCACCGATAATGTGCTTGCCCTGACAGACCTGAAGTCGGGACGTCTGGATGGAGTAGTCATTGATGAAGTGGTGGCCAGATACTACATATCCAAGGAGCCGGAGACTTACAAGCTGATGGATGAATCGCTGGCCCCAGAGCAATATGGTATCGGGATTAAGAAGGGCAATGAGGACCTGCTGACGGAGCTGCAGAAGGCATTGGATGCGCTGAGCAGTGACGGAACGGCGGCCGAGATTTCCACGAAATGGTTCGGAGAGAACAAAGTACTTAACTAGATGGTTTCCTTTAGGAGTCGGGTGAAGACATGAATATTGACTATATTATTAAAATTTCCGGACCGATGCTGGAGGGGGCACGGACAACGGTATTGCTGTTCCTGATCGTGATCGTATTGTCCATTCCGCTCGGGATGGTGGTCACACTAATGGCCAAAAGTTCCGTCAAGCCGCTGGCCTGGATCGCACATACTTATATTTATGTGATGCGCGGCACTCCGCTGCTCTTGCAGCTGTTGTTCTTCTGCTTCGGCCTGCCGCAGATTCCCGTGATTGGGCAATATCTGGTCATGGACCGTTTCGTCGCGGCCAGCCTTGGATTCATTCTGAATTATGGCGCTTATTTCGCTGAGATCTTCCGCGGGGGAATGCTCTCCATCGATAAAGGCCAGCATGAGGCCGCCAAGGTACTCGGGCTTAGCAAATGGCAGACCCTGCGCAAGGTAATTCTCGCCCAGATGTTCCGGGTGGCGCTGCCTGCGGTAGCCAATGAGTCCATAACCCTGGTCAAGGACACTGCCTTGCTGTATGCCGTAGCCGTACCTGAGCTGCTCAATTTCGCCAAAACGGCGGTAAACCGTGATTTCACGGTCACCCCTTTTGTCGTAGCGGGCGTAATTTATTTGCTGATGACACTGGTGCTTACGCTATTCTTCAAGACACTGGAGAAACGTTTCAAATTTGAGTAGAAGGGCTGTTTCGCTATGAGTAGTATGATTGAAGTATCGCAATTGCAGAAATCCTTCGGCAGCCTCGATGTGCTGAAACAGATTACCTTTGACGTTAACCCCGGAGAAGTCGTTGCGGTGATTGGACCTTCCGGTTCCGGCAAAAGCACCATGCTGCGCAGTCTTGTGCATCTGGAAGAGGTTACCGGCGGAAGTATCCTGATCTGCGGCCGGGCGCTCGTGGACAAAGGCAAATATGCCAGCGGTGCGGAGATTAGGGAAATCACCTCAACCATGGGCATGGTGTTCCAGCACTTTAATCTGTTTCCGCATCTCACCGTAAGGGGGAATCTGGAGCTTGCCCCAAGAACGCTGAAGCGGGAGAGTATTCAGGATATTACGGCCAAAAGCGAGGCGCTGCTCTCCAAAGTAGGTCTTGCCGATAAAGCAGACGTGTATCCCTCCATGCTGTCCGGCGGGCAGAAGCAGCGGGTCGCAATCGCCAGAGCGATGATGCTCAGTCCGGACATTCTCCTGTTCGACGAGCCGACCTCGGCGCTCGATCCCGAGCTCACCGGCGAGGTACTGCGGGTCATCCGCCAGCTTGCCGAGGAGCATATGACGATGATTATCGTCACGCATGAGATGAATTTTGCCCGCGATGTGGCCGACCGCGTCTTCTTCATGGATAACGGCGAAATCGCCGAATCCGGCACACCGGAGGAGATCTTCGGCCACCCGCAGCTGGAGCGGACCCGGACATTTCTGAACCGGGAGTAACGGGAGTAAACAGATGTGGATTTTATATAAGGGACTGTCCCATCAGCCATACAATGGCCACTTGGGACTGTCCCTTTTCTCTTTTCTCTTTTTCGTTTGCTCTCAAAGTGGCACATTGTACTCGTTTTTTCGAATACATTGGGTTCGTTACCCCTCGCAGCGGCATATTGTATTCGGTTTTTCGCATACATTCGGGTCGATTGTCCTCGCAGTGGCACATTGTATTCGGTTTTTCGCATACATTTGGTTCGTTACCCTTCGCAGCGGCATATTGTATTCGGTTTTTCGAATACATTGGGTTCGTTACCCTTCGCAGCGGCACATTGTACTCGGTTTTCCACATACATTCGGGTCGTTTAACCTCGCAGTGGCATATTGTATTCGGTTTTTCGCATACATTTGGTTCGTTACCCTTCGCAGCGGCATAATGTATTCGGTTTTTCGCATACATTCGGTTTGTTACCCCTCGCAGTGGCACATTGTATTCGGTTTTTCGCATACATTCGGGTCGCTTGTCCTCGCAGTGGCACATTGTATTCGGTTTTTCGCATACATTTGGTTCGTTACCCTTCGCAGCGGCATAATGTATTCGGTTTTTCGCATACATTCGGTTCGTTTACCCTCACAGTGGCACATTGTATTCGGTTTTTCGCATACATTTGGTTCGTTACCCCTCGCAGCGGCATAATGTATTCGGTTTTTCGCATACATTCGGTTCGTTTACCCTCGCAGTGGCACATTGTATTCGGTTTTTCGCATACATTCGGTTCGTTTACCCTGGCAGTTGCACATTGTATTCGGTTTTTTACATACATTTGGTTCGTTTGCCTCCGCATAGTGCCCAATTCCAGCGGATTCAGGGGCACTTATGCCCCTCATTTCCTCAGTTTCTTTGCCCGCTATCGGTGGATTCAGAGGAATCCCTCTATATCCGTAACAAAAAAACAGCAGCCCGGGAATTCCAATTCCCGGCTGCCGCTTTTATTCCCTTGATTCCCTTGATTCCCTTGATTCCCTTGATTCCTTGATTCCTTGATTCCTTGATTCCCTTGATTGTCTTGATTCCCTCGAGTTCCCTGAGTTCCTCGATTCCCCGTAGCTATCTTCGCTCCGAGTCCTTCCACTCCGCATCAACTGGCGGCAGCTCGTTACCGGTGGTCAAGTAGATCCGGTCGATCCGCAGCTGCGACTTTCTGGCCAAGACGGAGAGCACGTGCTCACCGGCGGTGAGCGCAAGGTCAGATATCGCACACCAGTAATATACATACGCGGTGTTGTACGTATGCAGCGTACCTCCGCCGAACTGTTCGGATATCGGCTGCACCTCGCCATCCAGCGCCAGATAGCAGGAGTCCGACTTGTCGTTATAATGCCGGAGCAGCATCCATACCTGATAAGCTCCCGGTGTGCTGACGCTCAGCCGGTAATGCATCGCCGGAGCCTGCTCCGGATGATCCCAGCGGATTCCCGGCATGGCAACGTGCATCGCCAGCCCGGTCCGTCCGTTCGTTTCCGCCTGCAGATGGCTCCAGCTCAGGCCACTTCCGTCCGCAGCCGTTGTAAGATAAGCATTCGCTGAATTCTCCAGGGCATACTCCGCTTCAATCGCCAGAACCCCGTCCTGTTCAACGAAGACACCCGAACCAAATTCCTGAAGCCAATCCTTACTCCCGTCATTTCCGCTGATATTAGCATAACGCGGCTCACCTAGCTCAGTCTGCGGGGAATTCACAAGCGTATTAAAGATCTGAGTGTTCATCGTCTGGAAGAACTCCCGGTCCGCATACAAGACATTGGGAGGCGGAACCTCATCTATACTGGTTAAGTATAACCCGCTACGCAACCGTTCCAGTTCATCCCACTGCACATCTGGACCCTCCAGTCCATACGCGGGAACCAGTGTTTCGCCATGTCTGCTGTAAATTGGACCCAGATTACTTCCGCTCTGCTCGGTCATATAGAGCACAACTTTGGTAAGGGTCACATAACGGTCCACCATATAAATTTTTAGGGTATGGGCTCCGGCAGAGAGGAACGGAAGCTCCACCATGATTTTCTCGCCATTATCGAACACAGCTTCCTTCCAGTTGCCGAGCCATTCGTCACGGGTCTCACTCTCTACAATAAAAGGCACTTCTTCATCCATGCCGACGCCGAAGCGGATCTGCCCCGTGGAATCCAGTGTGAGGAAACGGTATATTTCCAGCTCAAACTTCCCGCTATGCTGCAAATACAGATCATATTCCAGATGAGGATTCTCCTTGTCCAGGCCATCCAGCGGACGGAGCCCAGAATGCCAGGCCATTACCGCATCCCCTTCATGTCTTCCGAGGCCCGGCACGGTTATCCAGCCGAACTTCGCTTCATCCCCTGCTACACCATCATGGAAAATATTCCGGTCATAACACGCTGCCGGGATGGATACATACCCGTCCGCTTCAATATAAGCGGCAGCTCCTTCGGGTAGCTCTACGGCTTCCTCAACCTGAATCTTAACCTGAATCACACTGCCGTCCCTGTGATCATGGACATTAATAACTCTCTGCTTACCCGCATGCTCCGCAGGGTTCAATACCGATACGAGAATCCTTTTCTCGGTATGGATCGTCCCTTCACTCTCAGAGAGGGTAATCCAGTCCGTACCTTCAGTGACTTCGATAGAATAAGGAATGCTGCCTGCACCCTGGTTACCAAGCTCGATCCACTTCTGCGTCATCCCATAAACTGAGAATGAGAGCACCTCATCATCATTCCACAGATTCACCTTTACACCGCTTCCGGAAATACTCAGGGCAGGCTTTCTTGCCGGAAACATCGCTGTCGGCGGCGGCGGGAAGCTCTCAGGCGTGAGGATGCCCTCCCATTTTCCTTCGCTCATCTTATAATTGTAGAAATGCAGCATGGTCCGCTTGTAATCCAGCATTTTACCGGATAGCTCCGTGTACTGGTCTGCTGCCTGCATATTCCCCCGCGCGTAGGAGAGGTTACTCCGGTCAGCATAATAGAACTCATGGTTGGTATAGTAGGATGCGTGAATCTTCATCAGGAACAATTGGAAGAATGCAGCACGCTCCTCCGGCGGCAGGCTATCCAGAATGGCATTTCCCCGTCTATAAATATCCTCAAGCTTCATCAGCCTCCGTCCGGCCTCATCACCCAGCACCGTTTGCGTGAAAACATCCGAATTCATATGTTCAATCTTCCGCACATTGGTTACCTGGGCAAAAACTTCATATAACTCAGCCGCTTCAGCACCGTGATTGCCGGTGAAGTTCATATTAACCCAGTGCTCGGTGAACTGCCGGGTGTTCCTGGTGATTCCTGTTTCTCTACCTGCTTCCCAGCCGTAGCGGATGAAGAATTCCATATCCTGCTCAAGCGGCTTGAGTCCGCCGATATTCTGCACCCATATATTACGGATTCCCGATTCGTAGGACTTCCGCAGTTCATTGCCGGTGTGGGCCAGGGGGATCGAATTGATAAACAAATAGCTCATCGCTGTTCCCCCGTGCGCCCAGTAGGATGAATGGTAATACAGCCCGTGCCCGCCGCTGCGCCCCCGTTCCGTCTGATTCGGATAACGGCGCACATGCCCGAAATTGTCATTCGCCCAGATCAGTGTGACATCCTCCGGCACTTCAAGACCGAGATTGTACAGATCCAGCACCTCTTTATAGGGGACAAAAGTCTGCAGCACCTCCGCCCCTTTAGCTTCCCCGAGTACTTTCGTCAGAATTTCCCGCTGATCTTTAACAATCTCACCGAGCAGGCGAACCTTAGCCGCAGTCTTCTCCTCCGCGCTTAAGGAATCATCTTCATCGATCGCCTTCGTATGAAATCCGGAATCATGAATCCCGCGCATGCCCATCGTAAAGCTGACTTCGTAATCCTTATTCTGTTCCACGCTTTCCTGCCAGTACTCCAGTAGAATCTCGCGGTTTCTTCCTTCAATAGAATAGTCATAGACGGCATCCGTATACCCTTTGCTCATGATCCACGGTGTCCATTCGTTCTGGTTGCTGCGCAGCAGCATATCACAGTGGGAAGTCCCGACAACAACCCCCATCTCTTCAGCAAGAGCGCCATTCCGCAGGTTGCCATTGAAGAAATTCACATGCATCGCCGGCCAGATATAATTCCCTTTCAGGCGGAGCAGCAGCTCAAATATTTTCTCGTATGCCTCAGGGCCAATCGTATCGTCAGCGGTATGCAGCTTCGCCCAATCGTTCAGCTCCTCTTCATCATTCAGAAAGATGCCTCTGTATTTCACAGACGGCCAATCCGCCTTGGAGTAATCCGCAGGGAGACTGAAGGTGTCTTTAACTTTAACCGGAACATCCGCCCAGTAATACCACGGAGAAACGCCGAGTTGCTCACATAAATCGTATATTCCAAAAATCGTTCCTCTTCTGTCTGCACCGATGATGTACAATACCCCATCCACTATCTCGTGGAGAAAAGCCTCCCAACGGTAAGCGCCTTCAGCCTTAATCTTGTCGAGCGATAACCGCTTCCCTGCAAGGCTCTCAGCCACCGCCTCGTTAACTGCCGTCCCGATTACAATACTGCATTGACCGATCTCTTGTGACAACTCTGCCTTGCAGCCGCATACCGCCGCAATATCACGGATAAGATTGTTAACCGCTATATGTACCGCGCTATTCTCTGTTTCGGACATGTAGATTTGGATTGTGGTGTTTCTCTTAACTAATTCGTACGACAAGTTGCTTGCCTCCTATATCAACTCTATATTTATTGACTCGAATATACAGCAAATCACAGCAATAATCTTTTAGTATATTGTTCATTTCACGATTTGTTGTATTATATTGCTATAGATAAGGGAGGCGTCATTATGAAAGCTGATTTATATCAAGCCCATCCGTTATTCTCCATGGAATACGAGAAACATGACTCCAACTACGAGATGCCGGCGTTCCACTATCACAACTCTTATGAGCTATATTTTCTTGAAGACGGCTATCATCATTTCGTGGTCAATGACGCCTTGTATGACATCACGATGCATGACGTGGCCTTATTCAAGCCCAATTCCTTTCACAAAAGCCGGGGCAACCACTCCTGCGCCAGGACCTGCCTGTATTTCACCGACCGCTTTCTGCGGCTGCACTTCACGGACCGTTCGATTCAGTCGCTGCTGAGCTGCTTCGACAAAGAAATCATCTCCACCAGCAAAGAAACTTTTCCGAGAATTAAGAAGCTGCTGCTGCTGCTCGACAAGGAGAACATTGATGATCCCTCTAACCGGATTTTCATCTATTTAGCGGATATCCTGAATATCCTGAATGAGAATGTAAGATCACCCAGAGTGGAGCATGTGCCTGCGGCCTACGCAAACTTCGCCCCGATCCTGCTATACATCAGTCAGAACTATAACCGGATCAGCAAAATCGAAGAAATCGCCGAAGAGTTTTTTATGTCCAAATATTATTTATGCCATGTCTTTAAAGAAGCGACCGGTCTCACCCTGATCCAATACCTGAACAATATCAAGATCCAGCATGCCTGCAATCTGCTTGTGAATTCCACTCTGTCCATTCTGGAGGTCGGGAATGCCTGTGGCTTCAATTCCTCTATGTATTTCTGTAAAATCTTCAAGCAGGCACTATCGGTAACGCCCAGCGAGTTCAGAAAACAGGCCGCGCAGTAAGGGCCCTGTTAGTGGGATTTATCCCTCTATTTTCACCATTTGGGCCATTTCCGGTGCTATTAGTGGGATTTATCCCTCTATTTTCACCATTTGGGCCATTCCCGGCCCTGTTAGTGGGATTTATCCCTCTATTTTCACCATTCGGACCATTTCCGGCGCCGTTAGTGGGATTTATCCCTCTATCTCTCACCATCAGAGCCAATCCCGGCTCAGTTACTAAGCATCATCAAGTCCAAAAAGACCGGAAAGCCTAAAAACGGCCTCCCGGTCTTACCCGCACACAGCTTAATCCCCCGCTTCCGCAGGCACCTCCGGTTCCTTTTCCCAGCGCTGCCGGACAAACAGCTGATATAGCTTGACTGTGATAATCTTCAGCATCATGTAGACGGGAATAATCAGCAGAATGCCGATAATTCCGCCGAAATCGCCGCCCGCCAGGACCAGAATGATCGTGGTCAGCGGATGGATATCCATGCTTTTCCCGAAGATATAAGGCGCCACCAGGTTATCCTGAATCTGCTGCGCCACCAGCACAACTACAATCGACCAGATGGCCGTGGACGGCGACTCGATCAGACCGAAGATGAAGATCGGTACCGTGGACAGAATCGCCCCGATAAATGGAATGAAGTTCATCAGCACAGCCACCAGTGTCAGCAGCAGCGCATACGGCAGCCCAATCAGCAGAAAACCGAAATACATCAGCACGCCCAGCGCCAGATTGACCAGCACCCTGCCGACGATGAAGCTGCTCATCACCCCGTCGATTTCAGCAACAACGGACGCACCTTCCTCATGATAACGTTTTGGAAAGAAGCTAACGAGCTTGTCGCCGAACTTCCCGCCTTCCTTGAGCATGTAGAACAGCAGGATCGGAAAGGTAAAGAGTACAATGGCGAAATTGGAGACGAAGGAGAATAGCCCCGACACATAGACCGTCAATAGCGAAAAGCCTTTATTCAAATAATCCATCAGCTGGCTGGCCGGATTCATATCCGCAGGAATCAGCTTCGACAACAAATCGCTGTCCTCCAGCTTCGTCAGCTGCTCTCCCACGGCATTGAATACGCCAGGCATATTATTAGCCAGATTCACCAGCTGATTCTGCAGCGACGGCCAGACGCCTACCGTGAATCCCAGCAGCAGCACCGCGATAACCAGATAGACCAGCAAGATAGCAACTGTCCTGTTCAGCCTGCGGGAGGCCAGGTAATCAATCAAGGGACGCAGCAGATAATAGAAGAAGACGGCCAGCATTAACGGCACAATGACAACACTGAACAGCGAGATAATAGGTGTGAAAATAAAGTCCACCAGTGAGCTTACATAGATAATTCCCAGCACCAGCAGCACTGCAATACAAATGCGGATAAACAAATTCAGTTTGGCCATGAGTGACTCCCGTTTTCATATTTGAACCGGCGGTTCTTTTCCCTATAATATAGTGCGTCATTCTTAATTCAGACTAAATCGAGTCTAAAGAAAAGCTAAAGATTTTGTCTTTAGCCTTTTTTTACATTAGAATGATGGGGAAACGCGGTCAAATCCGACACCCTATGGAGTGAAACCATGATAAAGATCCTTGTTGTAGAAGACGATAAGCATGTACGCAAGCTGATGAACGCTGTCCTGAAACGGGAAGGTTATGACGTGGTAACGGCTGAGAATGGAAGAGAAGCTCTGGAGGCTCTTGAAGTCCAGCATATCGATCTGATTATTCTGGATATTATGATGCCGGAGATGGACGGGTATGAATTTGCCGAAGAGCTCAAGGAAGCGGACAATCGAATTCCCATCCTAATGGCCACAGCCAAACAGCTACCTGAGGATAAGAAAAAAGGCTTCCGGCTCGGAACCGATGATTATATGACCAAGCCTGTGGATACAGAAGAAATGCTGCTGAGAATCCAGGCCCTTCTCCGCCGCTCGCAGATTGCGAGTGCCCGTAAGCTGGTGATCGGCAGGGTTCATCTGGACTATGACACATTAACCGTGACCCGGGACGAGGACAAGCAGACGCTTCCGCAGAAGGAATTCTATCTGCTCTATAAGCTTTTATCCTATCCGGAGCGCATCTTCACCCGCATCCAGCTGATGGACGAGATTTGGGGGATGGACAGCGAAAGCACGGATACTACAGTGAATGTGCATATCAACCGCCTGCGCAAACGATTTGAAGCCTATCCGGAGTTCGAGCTGGTCTCTGTCCGCGGGCTCGGATATAAGGCGGTGAGAACATGAACATGATCAAGAGGCTGACGGGTAAAATCGGCCTGTCGCTCTACTTCTCGCTTGCTGTATTTATCATCTTCCTCATTACCGTGCTGATTACCGGTGTATTGGTCTATCTGTTGACGGTCTTCGGTGTGCTCAATGAACGTATCATTCAGGATTTCAAAGTCCTTACCTTTATCACATTAATTGCCTGCATCATGATCGGCACCGTCACCTCGGGTCTGGCCAGCCGGAGGATGCTGAAATCCATCCGTACCTTCATCGATGCCACCAACCAGCTGGCAGGAGGAGATTTCACCACCCGGCTGCGGCTCAATAATCCGCCAGAATTCAAGATTCTCTCCGCTAATTTCAACCGGATGGCGGATGAGCTGGGCGGCATTGAGATTCTGCGCACGGATTTCATCAACAATTTCTCGCATGAGTTCCGCACCCCGATTGTGTCGATCAAAGGGTTCGCCGAAATCCTCAAGGATGATGAGCTGAGCAAGGAAGAACGGAATGAATATCTGGATATTGTCATTGAGGAATCCACCCGTCTGGCCGCCCTCGCCTCCAACGTCCTGAGCCTGTCCAAAGTGGAGGCTCAGACGATATTAACGGGCCGCGAGCCCTTCAACGTTGGCGAACAGATCCGCCAATGTGTCTTACTTCTGCATCCCAAAATGGAGAAAAAGCATATATCCATCACAGCCAACGTACAGGACTATGAGGTGCCGGGAAATAAAGAGATGCTGAATCAGGTCTGGCTGAATCTGCTAGACAATGCCATTAAGTTCACTCCGGAGCATGGCGAAATTGAAGTTTCGATGAGGCAGGCCGAAGACATGATTGAAATCAGCTTCCGGGATAACGGTGCCGGGATCAGTGCGGCTGCACTTCCCAGGGTGTTCGACAAGTTCTATCAGCAGGATACTTCCCACTCCACCGCCGGTAATGGGCTGGGGCTTACCATTGTCCGTAAAATCACTGAGCTGCACGGCGGAACCGTCACCTGTGATAGTGTTCCGCTGCAAGGAACCACCTTTACCCTGCTGCTCCCTGCCTCAAAGAAGCTGCCGTCCACCAAATAAAACATCCCCACAAAGTGGGGCCTTATCTTCGATGATTACTCAACAAAGGGCGGTCCACATGACCGCCCCCCTATTAGCCGATGGTATCCACTACCTTGCCCTCCTGGTCTTTGATATACGTCTTTCTCACCCGTATCATCAGTTCTTTGGCAGTGGACAGCTTGAACTCGCTTTCCTTAGGCTTAAGCTTCGATTCCAGCTCCAGAACAGCAGCTTCACTTAGGCTGATGCGGATGTTCCCGCCGTCTTCCTTGCAGCCAGTCTCTTGTGCCGGTTCCAGCACAACCTGCAGCTTAGGGCTGGTGAGCGTCAGCTTCCTGCCCTTCAGCAGACGGCCGCGCAGCAGCCTGGCTACCGTCGCTGCCTGCTGTGCCCCCATAGCCAGGACGGCCGGTGCTTTGCTGAGCAGACGATTTCTGCCAGGCTCGAAGTCCAATTGATCCACATACAGGATGCCTGTCTGGGACCCGTCACGTTCAATCCCCTGCCGCACTGCATCCTCTATTACCGGAAGCCGCAGCAGTGAATCCCGTCCAAGATCGGTGATAAATGCAGGTAGTACTTCTTGGCTGGCCTGCAGGAATGCGTTGGTATTCCAAGACATCATGGCTTCAAGTTCATCGGCGGTAATCCCCACCATTTGCAGAAACTCTACCCGTCCATTCGGGGTATCCATAGCCGGAAGCTCCGGATCACCGGTAAAAGCCAGAGCGGTCAGCCTCGTGTCTGCACCCAGACAGATAGGACCGTTCGCATCCAGGTAATGCCCGGAAGCAAAAATATTACCGCTGCTGAAGACATATCTGGCCATATTCTGCAGCAGATTCATCGCCCAGGCCGGAGGCTCCTCTTCTCCGGCAGTACGTGCCAGCCGGAAGGTCAGCTCAAATCCGTAGCCGCTGTATTCCGGGTCCTCTGATTCCTTGTCATATAGCTCAGAGAATCCGAAGGTTACAAAGTGCCAATGGGGATAAGGCAGCTCCGCCTTATAGGCACTGATTCCGTTCAGCGGGTCCTTTCCCCCCAGCATGTAAGGCAACAAGGCAGCATAATGCTTCGGCTCCTGTTGTCCATACAAACCCGACATCTGTTCCTCAATGGCATCCCAACCGGTTGCTTCCACTTCTTCTTCGCTCATTATGTTCCCTCCGGATTCAAATTTATGTATAACTAGCCCATTCAAGCCCTTAATCTCCCGTTCATTACCCGGAATTTCTCTATCATAAGCAGCTATAACCAGTGCAATGTTCAACTGCCTCCAGGTGATTGCCCTGATTAACCCACCGCTCTTGTTCATGTTACACTAAATCTACAAGACTTAAGGAGGGCTACCAGAAGATGAATGTAGAGTCGTTGTTTGAGATTTGTTACCAGAAGCATCCGGGGGCGCCTCAGCCTGAGCTGACACGCTTCGCTGAGGAGTGGCACAAGCCTTTGACGCAAGAGGAAATCGCGGAGATTACCGGACGGCAGCGGAATCCTTTTCCGGTTACCGATCCGCTTCATGCCGTATACCGGCCGTTCGATCCGGCACTCTGGACCATTCCGGACATGCCGTTGCCTGCTGACTACCTGCATTTCCTGCGTTACTCCAACGGCGGAGAATTCGGCAACGGTGAACGGTATGTCCAGCTGTTCGGTACGGACCAGTTACGCTCCATGATGCTTGCATACGAATTCCCTGAATACATGCCGGGCGGGGTTCCCTTTGCCATGGACGGCAGCGGCCATCACTATATCTGGGATATGCGCACGGCCCGGGAAGACGGTGCCTATCCCATCCTCATCGCCCATTCCGGCAACCTGGGTTATGACGACGCAGCATGGATTGCCGGCAGCTTCGAAGAGCTATGCCGGGGAACCGTCTCGGCGGAAGATGTCCTTTATAATTCTTGAAGCAGTGAGGTATAAATCGCATCGCCGAACTTGCTAATTGTTGTACAAATTGCAACTTTGATCCCAAGAACCACAGGTGTTCAGAAGGATTGTTGTATGAAATACAACAATTATCCCGCTACAACGCTTAAATGGAAGTGGAATGTTGTATTTTGTACAACAATTTCGAATTTTGGCCGATTTGACGAGGGAATTGTTGTATTTTGTACAGGATTTTGATGACTCTTACCAGACTAGAGGCTATCCCAAGCTGAACGGCCACCTCATGGCGGCTCCTAGGATGGTCTCTTTGTCATAGCAAGTCTCATGGCCGCTCCCGAGACGGCCTCTTTGTCATATCCGGTCTCATGGCCGCTCCCGGGACGGCCTCTTTGTTATAGCCGGTCTCCTCGCCGCTCCCGGGAAAGCCTCTTTATCATAGCAAGTCTCATGGCCGCTCCTGGGACGGCCTCTTTTTCATAGTATTTTCAGCTTGTTTCAGCAAAAGTTAATTTTCAGTTTATCATTCTCCGGTACGATCATAGCAACAAACACGCAAAGGAGTCATTCTTATGTTGAAATTACTGAAGAATCTGGAGCCCAAAGAATGGTTCTTATTCGGCATCAGCCTCATGTTCATTATCGCGCAGGTCTGGCTGGATCTCGAGCTGCCCGGCTACATGAGTGACATCACCCGGCTGATCCAGACCCCGGGAAGCGAAATGAGTGAGATCATTACGGCCGGAGCCTGGATGCTGCTCTGTGCCCTGGGCAGTCTGGCGACCTCGATCGTCGTGGCAGGGATTGCCGCCAGAATCGCGGCCGACCTGTCAGCCAGATTACGCGCCAAATTGTTCGATAAGGTGCAGTCCTTCTCGATGGAGGAGATCAGCAACTTCTCGACCGCCAGCCTGATTACCCGCTCCACGAATGATATCACCCAGGTCCAGATGCTGATTGTTATCGGCTTGCAGCTGCTGGTCAAGGCGCCAATCCTTGCCGTATGGGCTATTCTTAAGATTACGGGTAAAAGCTGGCAGTGGACGCTGGCGACAGGGGCCTCTGTTGGGCTGCTGGTGCTGATTGTCGCCGTCTGCATCACTCTCGTTCTTCCTAAATTCAAGAAACTGCAGCAGTTAACCGACAATCTGAACCGCGTATCCAGAGAGAATCTGAACGGTCTGCGGGTCATCCGGGCTTACAATGCCGAGAAATACCAGGAAGAGAAATTCGCCTCCGCCAACAACGAGCTAACCAGCACCAATTTGTTTGCCAACAATGTAATGACAACGCTGATGCCGAGTATTTCCCTGATTATGAGCGGACTCAGCCTCTCCATCTATTGGATTGGTGCTGTAATTATTCAAGCAGCCGACGGCACCGCCAAGATGGGCTTGTTCTCGGATATGATTGTCTTCTCATCGTACGCGATGCAGGTCGTTATGGCTTTTATGATGCTGATCATGATCTTCATTCTGCTGCCCCGCGCCCAGGTATCGGCCAAACGTATTAATGAAGTGCTGGAAACCGTGCCTAGCCTGAAGAACGGATCAGTCACTCATTTCCCTGTGAAGCGTGAGGATGAGCTTGAATTCAGAGGGGTTAGCTTCAAATATCCGGACGCAGAGGATTATGTGCTGGAGAACATCAGCTTTACCGCGAAGCAGGGCGAGACGGTTGCTTTTATCGGCTCAACAGGCTGCGGCAAGAGTACGCTCGTTAACCTCATTCCCCGTTTCTATGATGCTACCGAAGGCGAAGTGCTCGTGAACGGCATCAATGTCAAAGAATACGACCAGCAGGTGCTGCGTAATAAAATGGGCTATGTCTCCCAGAAAGCGGTACTGTTCGGCGGAACGGTGGCTTCGAATATCGCTTTTGGCGAGAATGGTGCCGGTCAGGTGCTCAGCTCCGATATTGTAGATGCGGTGTACACATCCCAATCCTCTGAATTTGTGGAAAAGCTGGAGGGCAACTATGAGGCCCACATCGCCCAAGGCGGCTCCAATCTGTCCGGCGGACAGAAGCAGCGGCTGTCGATTGCCAGAGCGATTGCCCGGCGCCCGGAAATTCTGATCTTCGATGATTCGTTCTCGGCGCTTGACTATAAGACGGACCGCAAGCTGCGCAGCGAGCTGAAGAAAGACGCTCATGCGTCCACGATGCTGATCGTTGCCCAGCGCATTGGCACGATTAAAGACGCCGACAAAATCATCGTGCTGGAAGCCGGGCAAATTGCCGGTATGGGCACGCATGACGAATTAATGCAAACCTGCGCCGTCTATCAGGAAATTGCTTACTCACAGCTGACCAAGGAGGAGCTCGCCTAATGAAGATGAAAACCAAAGCTAAAGGACAGAATACCTGGAGCAAGCTGCTCCGTTACTGCCGTAAATACGTTCCGGTGATCGTCATTGCGCTGATCTGCGCGGCGGCCGGAACCGTGCTCACCCTGCTCGGTCCGGATATGCTCTCCGAGATTACGGACAAAATCACTGCCGGTCTCGCAGGCGGGATCGATATGGACGGCATTGCAGCCATCGGCATTACCCTCGTCGTGATCTACGCCATCAGCGCGGTGCTCTCACTCTCGCAGGGCCTGATCATGTCGAATATTACCCAGAAGGTCTCCAAGAAATTAAGAACCGATCTGGCTCATAAGATGAACCGGCTTCCGATCTCCTACTATAATAAGTCGGCCACAGGGGATATCCTCTCCCGGGTAACGAATGATGTGGATACCATCGGCCAGGCAATGAATCAGAGCATAGGTACAGTCGTAACTGCCGTAGCCATGTTCATCGGTTCGATCATCATGATGCTCCGGACCAATGTAATTATGACCCTTACCGCTATCGTAGCGACAATCATCGGCTTCGGCCTGATGGCGGTTATTATGAAGAAATCGCAGAAGTATTTTGCCAGCCAGCAGGAATTCTTGGGCAAAATCAACGGTCATGTTGAGGAAGTCTATACCGGACATAACGTTGTAAAAGCCTACAACGGTGAAGCGCAGATGCGCACCACCTTCCAGGAATTAAATCAGGGATTGAAGAACAGCGCCTTCAAAGCGCAATTCCTCTCCGGACTGATGCCGCCGCTGATGGGCTTTATCGGTAATCTCGGTTTCGTCGCCGTCTGTGTCGTTGGCGCTGTACTGGCCTTGGATGGAACTATCTCCTTCGGGGTTATCGTCGCCTTCATTATGTATGTACGTTACTTCACCCAGCCGTTATCCCAGATCGCCCAGGCCGCGCAGAACCTGCAATCGGCATCGGCCGCAGGCGGACGCGTGTTTGAATTCCTCGAAGAAGCAGAAATGGAAGACGAGACCCGCAAAGAGAACACACTGGCAACAGCGGCAGGCAAAGTAAGCTTTGACCAGGTGAAATTCGCTTACGATAATTCCGGGAACCTGGTGATCAAAAACTTCTCGACAGAAGTGAAGCCGGGGCAAAAGGTGGCCATCGTCGGCCCGACCGGCGCAGGCAAAACTACGCTCGTCAATCTGCTCATCCGCTTCAACGAGCTGACCGGCGGAGAAATCTACATCGATGACACACCGATCAGCAGTCTGACGAGGGAGAACATCCACGATTTGTTCTGCATGGTGCTGCAGGATACCTGGCTGTTTGAAGGCACAATCAGGGAGAACCTGATCTACAATCAGCAGAATATCACAGACGAGAAGCTTGTAGAAGCCTGCAAGGCGGTTGGCCTGCACCGCTTCATTCAGAGCCTTAGCGACGGATATGATACCGTCCTGAACGATAAGGTCAACCTGTCCGCCGGACAAAAGCAGCAGCTGACCATTGCCCGCGCGATGCTGAAGGATGCACCGATGCTCATTCTTGACGAAGCTACCAGCTCCGTGGATACCCGGACTGAGCTGCTGATTCAGCAGGCGATGGATCAGCTGATGGAGGGCAGAACCTCCTTCGTCATCGCCCACCGGCTGTCCACGATCAAGAACGCCGATGTGATTCTGGTCCTGAAGGACGGCGATATTCTGGAAAGCGGCAGCCATACAGAATTGCTGGCGAAGAACGGATTCTACGCCGAGCTGTATAACAGCCAGTTTGAGCAGGCTTCCTAAGCGGAGCTTGCCCTGCAATGTGGAGCTTCCTTCACATAAAAACCGCAAAACAACGGCAGGCTCGTAAATGAGCCTGCCGTTGTTTCGTGTTCATTCAGCGATAACCGTTCGGTTCCTCCCCCCGCTCTTCGCCAGATACAGCGCCTGATCCGCCTTCTCCAGCAAGCCCTCCTGTTCAGGGGAATGCGATGGATAATGCGCGACGCCCTGAGAAACCGTAACCTGCACAGGAACCGGTGCCTCGCTTTGTTCTACTGCCCGGCGAATGCGTTCAGCTGCGTTAAAGGCTTCTTCAGGCGTGGTGCGGGCCAGGAGAATAACGAATTCTTCACCGCCATAGCGGTAACAGATATCGTCCGGGCGGAGAGAGGCCGCCACCACCCTGGCAATATGTATTAACACTTCATCACCACTGTTATGGCCATAAGTGTCGTTAACGCGTTTGAACTTATCTACATCCAGCATGACAAGTGAAAAGGGTAAATCTGCGGTTATCCACTGATTTATCGTTTGTTCAAGGGATCTCCGGTTCATCAGGCCTGTCAGAGCATCCGTCGCAGCTTCCTGGGTCAGTTGATCGGTCTGCTCCTGAATATTGGCCAAGGCAAGCAATACACCATTGGTCAGCAAATAAGCTTCCCGGCTCCAATACTGCTTCGCTTCCCGTAATTCTATCTTTTCCTTCCCCATCTTGCTCACCACATTGGCCAGGTAGACAAAGGGGCTCGCAAACTTGCGCGCCAGGAGAATAACGCCCAGCAGCATGATGATAAACGGGAATAAGGAATACCCGATCAGGATACGAATGTGGCCGATCAGTTCCTTATGGATTTGACCAATCGGTGAGACAACCACTATTCCCCATCCATTGGACGGAACGCTCGAGTAGCCGGCAAGCAGCTCGGTGCCCCGGGTATTCCGCACCTGTTGCTCCCCGCTCTCCTTATTCATCAATCTTTGGACAACTGCATTGCTGCTGACACTCTCTCCGATAAGCTGCTTGTCCGGGTGATACACCAGATGCCCGTCCGAATCCACAATATAATAATAAGCGCCGGAATCCTCCTCCTGGCCGTTGTCAAAAATTTCAGACAGGACATTATTCTCCTGCAGATAGATCGTGCCGCTTAACATTCCGAGATATGTACCGGTGTTACCAACGATCGGTTGGCTCAAAAACACGATCAGCCGCTTAGTGTTTGCTGTCAGATACGGGGAGGATATATACGGTTTTTGGACCGCTAAGGCTTCCAGACTATTGCTGGAGGTGATGTGCTTACCTGCTGTTCCCAAGCTGACAGGTGATACATTGCGGATTAATCCGCTTGCTTCGACCACTGTCATAGAATTGAAGAAATTGCTGCTGCTGCGCATCAGATCTAAATATTCATTCACTTTCTCCGGTGCCATGGTCTCGATACCGGACAATATACCGGCATTGTATTTCAAGCTGCCCTGCATGGATAGAAATAAGGAATCCATCGTCCTCGACATACGGTCAGCATTAATATAATTCAGATGGAGCGTCGTCTCCGTCAATGATCGTTTCTTGGACTCATATGAACCCACCAGAAGAATACCCGAAGTTAGCAGAATTACCAGCGTCACGAGCCCCGTTAGCAGCGTTGTGAGACTCAGCTTATTACTTATGAGAAGCGCATTATTTAACCTATTAAGCAACCTGCAATCCTCCTTGGTGTCTGAAAACATAGTTACTTAATATTACAATGAATTATAGTATTGTTCGAGAATGGATTATTTGCAGGAGAATTAATGATTAGTTTCAGAAAAAAGACAACAAAAAACAGCCCGTTCACAATGGTGAACGGGCTGTTGTTCATCTCACAACACCATAAATGCATGCAGTGTCCGGTCGGCAAGATACGGAAGGTACTCATGGCCGTATTCGTGATATACCAGAAGTTCCTTGTCCGCCGTGATTTTATTATATGCAGCAAATTGGGTCGAAGGAGGACAGATGGTATCTGTCAGCCCGGTTACCCACAGCACCTTAGCCTGCACCCGGTCTGCCAGATTCTGAATATCGATATAGCCCAGGCGGCCAAAAATTTCTTCCTCGCGCAGATGATGCGGGTCGAAGAAGCGGAAATAATAGTTCAGCTCCTCATAGGCAGAGGTTGTAATATTCGTCTCCCAGGCCCGCTTATAATCGGAGAGGAACGGATATACAGGTACGGCCACCTTAATGCGAGGCTCCAGCGAGGCACAGGCAACAGTAAGCCCGCCGCCCTGCGATAACCCAAAGGCGCCGACCCGCTCCGGGTCAACCTCCGGCATGGCCATCAGGATACGCGCGGTCTGGGCGGTATCGAGAAATACATTGCGGTAGTACAGATGATCCGGGTCCGGATCATCGATCCCGCGGATGATATGCCCCCGGACCGTTGTGCCCTGAACGCTCAGGTTATCCTCGGACAACCCGCCCTGGCCGCGGCAATCCATGGCAAGTACGCTGATCCCGTGGGCGGCATACCCCACCTTCTCCAGCCAGTCGCCGCTGTCACAGGCGTAGCCGTGGAACATGACCACTCCCGGACCGCCCTTCCCGCCGGATAGGGTCTTGGGCCTTACATATTTACAGTGTATTCTGGCTCCGCCGACACCGGTGAAATACAGATGAAAGCAATCCGCCAACGGGCTCGTAAATTCCGCCGGCACCAGCTCATAACCCAGCGGCTGCGCATCCAGCTCGCGCAGCGCACGATCCCAGTAGTCCTCAAAGTCCACGGGCCTCGGGCTGCTGCCTTCGTATGCCTGCAGTTGCGGCAGTGATCTTTCGTTCATGCTGACTCTCCTTAGGGTTGATGATGTCCTAGATCTTGCCCAGGCCGGCATCATCGCCCACTTCCTCATGGGTGTCGATGACGTAGTTCACAATATCCTGCACAGTGGTGTAAGCTACGCCTACATAGGTATCAGCAGCGCCGTAGTAGATGGCGATGCGGCCGGTTTCGGCGTCGGTCAGCGCTGCACAAGGGAACAATACGTTGTTAACGAAACCTCTCTCCTCGTACCATTCTTCCGGGGTAAGCACGAAGTTTCTGGAGCGGTATTTGACTCTCGACGGCTCGTCCTTATCCAGAATCACCGCACCCATGCTGTACACGAGGCCGTTGCAGGTTCCTGTAACCCCGTGATAGAACATCAGCCAGCCTTCGCTCGTTTCGATGGGGGCTGGACCGCCGCCGATCTTGGTGCTCTGCCACCAGCCTTGTCCGCCCTTGGTCATGACATGACGGTGTTTGCCCCAGTATACGAAGTCCGGGCTTTCGCTCAGGAAGACATCGCCGAACGGCGTGTGTCCGCTGTCGCTCGGCCGGGACAGCATCACGAAGTTGCCATTCAGCTTCTTGGGGAACAGCACGCCGTTGCGGTTGAACGGCAGGAACGGATTCTCCAGGCTGATGAACGTTTTGAAATCCTGTGTCTTGGCTACCCCGATGGCAGCACCATAGAAATCTGTACACCAGATGATGTAATAGGTGTCTTCCACCTTCACCAGACGCGGGTCATAGGCATAACGCGGTGCATACGGCTGGCCCGCTTCGTCTATAAACTGAATCGGCCCGTCATCGATTGTCCAGTCCAGACCGTCCGCACTATGGCCCATCCGCAGGTGAGGGCGGGTAGTGTTGTCCTCTACACGGAACACGCCGAGAAAGCTGCCCTCATAGGCAATAACGGCACTGTTGAAGATCCGGGCAACGCCTTTGGCCGGATTACGTTTGATGACCGGGTTGTCACTGTGTCTCCACACCGGATGGTCATTGCCTGCGGGTCTGTCCTGCCAAGGCATGTTCGGGATATTCTGGTCAGTAGTCAGCTTAACTTCTTTCAATGTAGGATTCCTCCAAATGTTTTTTATTTTACTGAACCTTGTGCAAAGCCGTTGTAAATGTACTTTTGCAAGGAGACGAAGGCAACCAGCGTCGGAATGATCGCAATCATAATCGCCGCACAGATGACTTCCCACTGCGAGCCGTAAGGCCCTTTAAATTTGAACAGCGCGGTGGAAACGACCTGCAGGCTGCTTTTTGGCATGTACAGGAAAGGCGTGTAAAAGTCATTGTAGATGTTAACGCCCTTCACGATAATGACCGTAACAATGGCAGGGCTCAGCAGCGGCAGAATAATTCTCCAGTAAATCGTCCAGTACGATGCCCCGTCCAGCATGGCCGATTCATCCAGCGACTCGGAAATCGAGTCAAGGAACTGCATGAAAATATATACGGCGATAATGTCTGTTCCAAGATACATCAGAATGGGCGCCCAGCGCGTATTGAACAAATCCAGCGAGTTGATGATCTGGAAGGTAGCAACCTGTGTGGTTACCGCCGGAATCAGGGTTGCCAACAGAAAAGCGCCCATCAGCAGGCTGCTGCCTCTGAATTTGAAGCGGGCGAGAATATAAGCCATCATCGATCCGGTCAGGGTAGCGCCGGCAATGGAGATCAGTACGATGATGATGGTGTTCATGAAGCCCAGCAGCATTTTGCCGTCGACAAAAGCTTTGGTATAGTTGGTGAAATTCAGCCAGTTCTCCGGCATGGTAAGCGGTCCGGTGCTGGCATACTCCGCATTGGTTTTGAGCGAGGCGAAGAAGACGACAATGATCGGAATTAGGGCGGCAAGCGCGCCTAAGACTAAGGTGAGGTACTTGAAGAAAGAAGCTGCGCTGTATTTGAATGGTTGCATCTCTTACTTCTCCTCCTTAATCAGCACACGCTGCAGAATGGTCACGACAATAACAATACCCAGAAGCACTACAGCCATTGCCGAAGCAAGACCCAGCTTGCTGTATTTAAAGGCCACATCGACGGTCTGAATGACAAAGGTACCGCTGCCGTTAGAGCCGCCGGTCATGACATACGGAATTTCGAAGACACCGATCGCTCCGCTCACCGCGAGGATCAGATTGAGCTGCAGAATACGCTTGATGCTCGGGATGATAATATGTCTGAACTGGTGCCAGCGGTTCGCACCATCAATTTCCGAAGCTTCATAAATATCGCTGCCGATCGAGGAAATCGCTCCGAGGAAGATGATGAAGTTCATCCCCATGTATCTCCAGACGGAAGCAAAGGCGAGGGAAATATTGATCAGATGCGGATTCAGCAGCCACTTCTGCTGCCATGCGCCGAGTCCAACCAGGTCAAGCAGTGTATTAAGGGTTCCCTCCGGCTTGAAGAAGAACAGGAAGATGAACCCGATGGCTACCCCGTTGAGCAGTGTCGGGAAGAACAGAATGCCTTTGAACCAGTTCTTCAGACGGACATTGAAGCTCAGGATGGTCGCGAAATACAGGGCCAGTCCCATTTGCACAAAGGTGGCGAAGAAATAATACAGACTGACCTTAAACACGGCGAAATACTCCGGTTTGGTGAAGATCGTCTTATAGTTGTCGAAACCGACATAATCCATTTTCTTGCTGAAGCCGTCCCAGCTTGTGAAGCTGTACTGGAACATTTTGAATACGGGTAAATATGAGAACGTCAACAGCAGCAGTACCGGAACTAACGAGAACAGCAGGATGATCAATATCCGCTGATTTTTATAGCTTAAGTTGGACAATCTCTCCACACCTCCTAAGAACACTAGCTTTATTACTCCATATCCATACCCTGCCTGTACCCGCAAAAGCGAAGGGGAAAATGCGCTGACGCATCTCCCCGTTCTCTT
This sequence comes from Paenibacillus sp. FSL R10-2771, assembly GCF_038000205.1. Lineage (NCBI taxonomy): Bacteria > Bacillati > Bacillota > Bacilli > Caryophanales > Paenibacillaceae > Paenibacillus > Paenibacillus sp. FSL R10-2771. The sequence goes on along the minus strand of NZ_JBBOBM010000001.1, from coordinate 1,612,139 downwards.
GAATCTGTCTTCACTCTGCGAGGTTTAAAGCTTATTGTGCAGTTGTAATCTTAGCTCTTGCCGCTTTCCATTTGTCGTTCAGGTCCTTCATGATATCGTCATAGGAATCCTTGCGGTTGCCGATGGCGGCTTCAATGATTACCTTCTTGAAGTCAGGCTGCCAGAGGCCGATCTCTGCCTCTTTATCGATTGCATCCACCCAGCCCTCTTCACCGGCTTTGGCGGGTGCAAGGGTGTCGAAGGTTACGTCCGTGCCTTCAAATTGCTTGAGGATTTCCGGAAGCTCAGCGCCCTTAACCGGGCTCATGCCTCCGCCTTCAGTGGTCGGATAGCCGGATTCATTAATGAACCAGTCTACCCAGGCTCTTGCCGCTTCCTTGTTCTGGCTGTGGATGCTTACACCCAGGTTATAATCGTCGGACAGGGGAACCAGAATTTTGTCTGCGTTGGTAGGGAAAGGCATGAAGCCGACATCATCCGGATTGGCAGCCAGGCCTTTGATCTGGCCGATGGCCCAGGAGCCGAGCATCATCGTCCCGATTTTACCGTTCGCCAGATCAGCCTTGGAGGATTCCCAGTCCGTAGTCGTAGGATCTTCTTCAATCAGTCCGTTCTTCGCGGCGTCGTACATTACTTTGTACAGGTCGTAGTGGGGTTGTCCCGGCACGAAGTTATCATCCGAGGCAACCTGAGCGATATTTACATAATCGCGGTCTCCGGCAACCGTAGCCAGATCGGATTCCCATTGGGTGAGCGTCCAGCCTGCTGCATAGTTCGTGTACAGCGGAACTGCATCCGTCTTGTCTTTGATGCTCTGCAGAGCGGTCTGGAACTGTTCAAAGGTTCTTGGAACCTCAGTGATACCCGCATCTTTGAATACCTGCTTGTTGTAGATCACACCGGAGAAGTTAACAGTGACCGGAATTCCGTAGGATATGCCGTCAATCGTGCGTTCCTCCAGGCCCGTATATTGCTGCTCCAGATCGGACATTTTACCCAGCGGCTCAAAAAACTCCGGCAGGTCCTTGATCGCCACGCTGGTTGGCAGCAGCAGCACATCACCGTAATCGCTCGTGCTCATCCGGATTTTGATCTGGTCCTCATAGTTCGACAGCGCTTCAAAATTTACTTTGACATCCGGATATTTCTCGTTGAACTTGGCTGCGTAATCCTTGAATACGGTATCAACGATATCCGTTCTTTGGGTGATTACCGTGATTTTGCCTTTAATATCCTTGGCTGCATCTCCCTCAGGAGCAGCAGTAGCCTCCGTGCCTGTCCCCGTATTGCCTGCGTTAGTTGCTGCTGCATTATCCGCATTGTTATTGCTCGAACAGCCTGCGAATAAACCCGCCATCAGCGTCAATGCTGCTAAACTTGTAACTGCCTTTGTCTTCTTCATTGCTGGTTAGACCCCTCTCTCCGATTCACAGATCATAATAACAATAAACTAACAAACTTTCACGGGATTAAAGATTAATTCACCACACAAGAGCTTAATTAATGCCTATTCTCGTGAAAAAGAGTGTTGGTATCGCTTACAGACTAATTATAGATCGTATCCAACCCTAAAACGATGGTTTGAATTGTTTTTTCTGGTCTTCAATTTGTTATTTTTGTTTTTATTAATTTGTTATTCAATACAAAAAAACGTCAAAAAAGAGGGCTTTCGCCCTCCGCCATTCATTTCATCCTGTTAACATGCAGTTATCCGTACCGCTTATTCTTTGGGAATTCTGCAGCCGCTCTTATAATCCTTGGGAGTCATGCCGCATATTTTTTTGAACAGCTTGTTGAAATATACAGGATCATTATAGCCGACCCGTTCAGCAATTTCGTAATTCTTGAGTTCAGGCTGCGCGGTCAGGAGCTCCTTGGCCTTCGCAATCCGTATACCAATCAGATAATCGGTAATCGTCTGTCCGGTCTTGTATTTGAACAGGCGGCTGATATAGCTGGCATTCATTCCGACCGTCTCCGCCAGGCGCTCCAGCTCGAAGTTATGGCTGTATTCCTTCTCCAGGATCACTTTGGTCTGTTCGACCACGTGATGTTCCCTGCCTCCCGGAGCCTGCAATACCGGCTGTTCCGTTCCGGAAGACTTCAGCAGCCTGTTCTCCTCTACCCGCTTCAGCAGTTCGTATAACTGGGCTTTCTCGATTGGCTTCAGCAGATAATCCATCACACCGAAACGGATCGCCCGCCGGGCGTATTCGAAATCGTTGAACCCGCTCAGTACCGCAATGGGCAGATTCTTCATATGGCCTCTGGCTTCTTCAATCAGCTTAAAGCCGTCCATTCTAGGCATCTTGATATCCGTAATCAGCAGATCAAGATCCCCTGATGACATCGCTGAAAGGTGATTCCACGCCTCCAGACCGTTACCATACGAGCCGATAACCTCCACTTCCACATCCATTCTGGAAGTAATCTTCTCAAGCCCGCGGCGAATCACTTCCTCATCATCCGCAATCATGATTCTGATCACTTGGCAAACCGCCTCCAGCCTTATTATCGCTTGCACAATGATTGCGTTACCATTTCAATTATAGGCTTCATCCCGGCAATATAAAATGTGCTGTATTGCTTTTTTATAGTCTTCTCTTTACTTTGTGTCCGTTAAAGCGCGTGCTTCCTCCCACTTCTCATTCAGTCCGTCAAAGGCCTTCTGTAAATCCGGCGCGGCAATCAGCTCCTGGATATAGTCTCCGGAGGCAAAGGACAGCTTCGAGCGGTTGGCCATATCAATAAAGGTGTCCGTCTGTACGGTCGCCTCTACCAGCTCAGGCTGATAGGAGAGAAATTCACGGTATTGTTCCATGGAAGGCTCTGCGTTACCGTCCAGCGGAAGAAATCCTTCTGCGGTATAAGAGGTTTCATGGACCAGGAAGTCCACCCAGGCCATCGACAGCTCCTTGTTTCTGCTGAATTTGCTGACGCCGATGAACCAGTCGGGATTCAGAGGTGCATAATGCTTCAGCCCGTTATCATAGGGAAACGGGAAAAAACCGATATCCTCCGGAGCCGCTCCGGCATCGAGGATCTGGCGGATCGTCCAGTTGCCGCTCAGGAACATCCCGGCCTCCCCTTTAGCCAGCTTGGTTTTGGAAATCTCCCAATTATTCGAGAACAGCTCATCCTCTGCATAACCGCGGGCGATGATGGTACGGGTAATTCCGAGTAATCGGCCCCATTCATTATCAAGCTGCCAGGGAGCATTCTCATGAACCATATCGTTCAGGTAATCGGGATTCCCGGTCATGTAATTAACCATATTATTGCCCCATTCCCGCAGAGGCCAGACTGCACCGTAATTCATATAGATCGGCGTAATGTCCGCTTGCTTCAGCTTGGCGCAGATGGCGTAGAATTCATCCAGCGTCTGCGGAATTTCCGTGATGCCCGCCTGCTTGAACGCCTTTTTGTTGTAGACAATCCCGCTTGTCGTTGTCCCGGTAGACAAGCCGTATCTTCTGCCGTCATAGGCAGCAAAGGTAGTGAACCTCTCCCCCGCAGACATCTCCGCACTAAGCGGCTCAAAAAAATAATCCAGCTCCTTCGCCGGCAGATTGACCGGCAGCAGCAGCACATCACCGGCATCCTTGGTGGAGAGACGCACCATAATATCGGTCGCATAGTTGGATAAGCCTTCGAATTCTACGCTTGCTTCCGGATACTTCTTCATAAACTGGTCGGCATACCCCTGCATTGTACCGTTCTCAATAAGATCAATCCGGTTCGTCAGCATGAGAATGGTACCGGACAGGCTCTGCTGTTCATGGTCTGCTGCAGGCGTTGCCGGAACGGCCGGCTGGCTGCCGGAGCTGTCACAGCCCGCAGACAGCAGAAGCAGCACTAATAACATTGCACGCAGAGGCCGGTGTGCGTTCGTCTTTTTCAATCCGGTTGACTCCCTTCTGTCTCTGATTCACTGGCCGAGCGGTACGGGGGAAGCGGCAGCGAGAGGATAACATCCGTCCCCTCGCCTAGCTTACTGAACACCTCAATGCCATAAGCCGCCCCGTAGTTCAGCTGTAACCGCTGATGCACATTTTTCATGCCGATCCCGCCATTGATGCTTTTCTTCGGAGGCGATTCCCGTTTCAGATCATCGTTCAGCTTGTCCAGGGTCGCCTGCTCCATCCCGCAGCCGTCGTCGCGGATATGGAAGAGCAGCTTCTGGCTGGTGATCTCGCAGCTGATGCTGAGATGCATATGCTCTTTACTGTCATCAAGCCCATGGTACGCGGCATTCTCAATAATCGGCTGGAACACCAGCTTGATGATCGAATAATGATCCAGCTCCTCAGGTACATCGATCTGCAGCACGAACCGTCCCGGATAACGGCAGCCCAGAAGCTCAACATAGTTGCGGACATATAACAGCTCCTGCTTCATCGTTGTCCGGCCTGACAATTCACTGGTGCTATACCGCAGCAGCTTGCCCAGAATTGAGATCATATCGGCGGCTTCTACATCATCGTTAATCTCCGCCGTCATCCGGATGGACTCCAGTGTGTTATAGATGAAATGCGGGTTAATCTGGCTCTGCAGCGCATGCAGCTCCGCTTCCTTCTTCTGCTCCTCGATCCGGTATATATCCTGAATCAGCTGCCTGATGCGGGCCAGCATCCGGTTGAACTGATGGCCGAGCAGGCCAATCTCATCCCGGCGTTTCACGCGGAAGTTAACATCCAGATCACCGCCCTGCACCCTTTTCATCAGCTGAATCATTTGCGTCAGCGGTTTGGTCAGCGCGAAAGACAGCACAATGGAAATGAACAAGGCCAGCACAATAATAATCAGTGTCGCCGCCAGGGTCGCGTTGCGGGTCAGCTTCACATCACGGGTTAATTCATCGACCGGAATGGAGATAATCACCTTCCAGCTCGTCTTGGAGGAGCTGGAGTAAATATTCAGCCGCTCCTTGCCCGAGACTGTATCATAGAAGCTTCCGGCCGCGCCCTGAGCGCTGCGGAATAGCGGAGTCTGCGAGATATCCTTCGTCAGCAGTTTCTGGTCACTGTCATAAATGACCTTGCCCTTCTCGTCAACGATCAGCGATTTACCGCGGGTTACCCGGTCAAGCTCCGCTACCTGAGTCTCCATATTGCTGATATTAGCCTCCACCGCAATCAGTCCGACCGGATTCCAGAGACTGTCGACAATTTTGCGGACAACGGTATAAGCATAACGGGTGCTCTGCAGATTGGTAATGTAGGCCTGTGTGCCGAATAGCAGCGCTTCACCGCTGGAATCCTTGGCCTGCTCGGTCCAGAAGGCGTAGCTCTGATCCAGATCAAGCCGCACGCCGCCATCCTTGGCAGAGTAATAACCGTTACCGTAGGCGTCAAAAATATAGACGGAGTTCGTCCCCCGCTTGATATTGTTAATGAAGGAGATGTTGCCCTCTATTCCCCTCTGGATAGACAGCAGCAGATCGAAATCACCCGGCGCTACTCCGGCGTTTCCATGGTCCCCCTGGGTCATTTTCTTCTGTTCATAATACCGGTTGGACGCGATCAGATTCTGCTTGATATCGTTTACATAAGCCGGCATTGAGGAGATCCTTTTCATATCTTCTATGTAGTCATCGATCCCGTCCATCATTTGATCAATCAGCTTCTCTGAATAAGCGACGGTATTCGCTTGAATCGACTCGGAATAGCTCTTAAAGCTGATGATGCTGATAATAGAAAGAGGCAGCGTGATAATAACCAGAAAGACGAGCAGCAGCTTACGCTCCATGCCCATGTCCCTGATAAAAGACCACCTGCTGTGTTTGTGTTGATCCATCATTCGGTCTTCCCCTTCATCAGCTTTACCTAACTTTTTACAATAAATCATAACATTTAACTAACAAAATCATTATACTTGTTAGCTTTAGCATACACAAGGAAAACTGCCTGCTGCTTCTATTAACTAGTAATGCCGCGGAAACATTAATAAATACCCTTTCACTTCTTACCGGGAAGTGAAAGGGCAGCAAAGTTAAAGCTCACGTGATTATGATTGCGGTTCTATTCCCTGTAAATAATTATTAAAACAAACTAAATAATTGTCATGAAAGCGATTTATTATTATTTTATCAGCAGATTCTTTAATGAACAGGGGCTGTGTTTACATTTATATAACTGTATTTGTATTCCATTAAAAAAAGCTGTAAAAAACAAAGACTGCAACCCGATAACGGGTATACAGTCTTTGAGTGGTGAAAGATACATGAATGGCAGTTGCTTAATTGTTTGCTGCTGCATCAAAAACCGCAGCCCGCTTCGAGGTTGCTTTGATTCCGTCCGGCCCGTTGATGAGTGCATTTCCTTGTTCGGTGTAGCTGGTTCCTGCCCAGTCATTGGACATATCCAGATACTCCAGACCGGGGCCATTTCCTTTCCAGGACCATCCGAGATACCCGACGCCTTTTTGCCGGGAATAGCTCATAATAGCCGCTTCATCGACATCACCATTCGTATGTCTGATTCCGAACTCACCGATAACCAGCGCCAAATTCTTGTTCAGCACATTATCAATATTAGTCTTAACCGTTGCCGCGTTCCCGCCTGCGTATTCATACATATGAATCGAGAACATCGTATTTTTCAGGGGATCCGCATTAAATACCTGTGTTCCATAATCAACTATGGATTGCGGATATTGCCCCCAGCCTGCTCCGTCAACCATAAGGGTATTCTGGATACCGGCATTTCTAAGCTTCGGTATTACAGCTGTATATCCTTTAGCCCAGTTGGCCCCATCCCACGTGCCGTACCACTCATTGGCGATGTTGAGGATAACCGTCTTTTCTTTACCGATAAGCGCACTCTTCATTTCAATCCAATAATTCGCAATATTATTCAGAACAGTCTCGCTGTCCGAGCCGGTTCCATCATGGACTTCAAGGACGGCTACCAGTTTATTCTGTTCACACAAGGTAATCAGACTCTGGATAGCTGCCAGATTGTCTTTCGACCACTGCTGCCCATCGGAGAGAACAATTCTTACCGTATTTGCTCCTGTCCGCGCTATTGCAGGGATGGCAACGGCGTCCTGGCCTTTGTACCAGGTGTAAGCATGGTTAATTCCTCTCATCACAAACGGAGTTCCGTTAGACTCATACAAGGCCGTTCCTTGTATATAAAATCCCTTGTTAGCAGAAGTCGAAGCGGTGGTTACGCTCAAAACTGCGCTTGCCGGAGATACATTCCTTGCTGCGTCCTTCGCCTTGACTGTGAAACTGTATGCTGTATTGGCAGTCAAGCCGGTTACCGTATAGCTTGTGGTTGTACTCGTTCCAGCCAGAGCCGTTCCATTATAAATGTCGTACCCTGCTACTCCCGCGTTGTCTGTAGATGCTGTCCAGGTAAGGCTTACGCTGGTTTCCGTTTTTGAGGAGCTCTTGAGATTTGTTGGTGCAGTTGGCGGAGTGGAGTCCGGGGTAGTTACGATCTGTGTAAATTTCCATCTCTGTTGTGCGTTCCCGTTATCTGTCCATTGCTGTACATTAGCTCCATCTGCAGATGAGCCTCCTTCTACATCCAGGGCTTTACCGCTGCTTTTGGATATTAACTTGTAATATCCGTTGCCTGCAGCAATAATGCTCCACTTCTGACTGGCTGCATTGTTGTCCGTCCACTGGCGGACATTGGCTCCGTCTGTATTTGCAGGGCCTGCGGCATCCAGCGCCTTGCCGCTGGATTCGGCGATCAATTTATAGGCCCCATCCCCCGCATCCATCACTTTCCACCTTTGCTGGGGGGTGCCATTATCTGTCCACTGCTGCACATTGGCTCCGTCTGCGGCTGCACCTCCAGCCACATCAAGGGCTTTGCCGCTATGACGGGCGGTAAGCTTATACACCGCTCCGGAAGTAATGCCGTTATCCACGGGGCCGCTATCCGAATACACCTCGAAATCCCAGAGGGAATACCCGTACTGGGTTGCCCGCTGCGTTCCATACATTCTCACATATCTGGCACTTCTGGGTTCAAATGAAATTTGATCAATCCCGCCGTCACCTGTTGTTGTCGAGTATACCGTACTCCAGCTGCTGTTATCTGTTGAGACCTGAATTTGATACGCCTTTGCGTAGGCAGCTTCCCAGTTTAGCCTAACCCCATTCACATTGTTTGCGCTTCCAAGATCAACGCTGATCCACTGCGGATCTGCATAAGCAGAGGACCACCGGGTGGAAGAATTTCCGTCAACGGCCATATCCGGTGTTTTTGTTGAATCCTCGCTTGAGCTTGCAGCTGCGGTTGTGTTCCCTGCAAGGTTGGCCGTTGCACTTGCCTCCAAGGGCGGTACCACCCCAATAAGCAATCCGAACACCATAATTAATGACAACATTTTCTTCAAGCAACATCCCTCCCGTAATGGATAATCCCTGCATTAATTCCACTTTCGTTTGAATGGATTTAGACCCAGCCCCGTCCTCCTTTCTCGTAATGGATTCAGTAGCCCTCTAACGACTACAGAATATTGTTTCGTTAGCATAACTGTCAATGGTTTCAATAACATAATTATAACTTTTGGTTCTTTCCGCCTATTTATTTTGTTATCAAGATGAACATTCGCTTAATAGCAAATTATATACACAAACCCAATTTCTTCTTATAAAAAAGCAAAAAAATAATACATCTCCTCCTTATTATTTCGATTAACGGAAAATGAAGGACAACTTCTCCCCTTTTTCGCCGCTTATCCCGATACATGAAATTCAGCCCATTCCTTATGGGCGCTGTCATTGACGGGAAAGAAAATCCTTTCTATACACAAGAGCTGTAGTTTAAGACACTCATTTTGCAACATTTATATAAATATTAGATTTTTGTTAGTATGACTGGATTACATTTTTTCAGCATCCGGGACTTTGTACTCACCTTAGGAGTGTGGAATACGGAATTGCGTGCGGCGTATACCATGCGCTCAAAATAATCCTATTAGAGAAAAATCACCCTAACGGGTGAGTAACGTTTGCGGTCAGCACTTCCCGCAGGCTTCCTGCGGGTGCTTGGCCAAGACACCTCCAGTGACCCCGGCGCTGACTCCGGCTCTAGCTCTAGCTTTGGCTCTAGCTCCGGCTCCGGCGCTGGCGCTGGCTCCGCAAATATTAGTTGGAAAAACGTATCTTAATTCAGAGGTTTTGGATGTTTTAAGGTAATTAGTTGTATAAACGTCATTTAATTTCATGCTTTCACCCTACTGGGAGTGATTCCCGGCCTATTAAGTGCTGTTTATCCAACTGTTGCCCGGCAAGGGCGCCTCCGTTCATAAGCAAGTTCCTCTCCACATTTCCGGAAACTCTACAATCTCCTTAACAATAAAAAGAGGCTATCCCAGGCAGCCATTTCATGGCTTTCTGGGACAGCCCTTTATAGGAGATGCAGTCTCCGGACTTCGGCTACTGCCGTGCCTGCAGAATTTCATCCACCCGCTCCTTCGCCCCCTGCCAGGAGGTCATCAGCGGGAAGGCATATTCCTCCCGGGCCCGCAGGTTCCAGGGGTGCGGGATACAGAGCACCTTCTTCCCTGCCTGTACAGCGGGCAGCAAATTATGCGGACCGTCATCAATCAGCAGATCGAAGCCGATCAGATGCTTGCGCTTGCAGGTGAAGAAGTTCTCGGCCGGGATATACGGCATGTGCTTTTGCAGCCAGTTCCATTTCTCAAGCACCGTTTTGGGCACAGCGGCTGTAACAATAATGACATCATACGCGTTGTGAAGCTTCTCCATCTCTTCGGTCACATATTCATCGAACAGCTCCAGCTCCTCGTACAGACCGGGTCTGCCGAAGAAAAGGTCCATCGTGCTGTCCGGATGGCGAAGGTGGTCTGTGTTCCAGTCCATCATATCCTCGTAGCGGAGCGGATGCGTAGGAAACTCAATGTTGTTGTGGTATATCGCACGTTTGACGAGATGGCAGATGGTATCATCCATATCGACGGCGATGATCGGCTTATTCATTGATTCTCCTCCAGGGTTGCATAGTGATTACATTATAGGCATCCGGAGGGGACGTGTCCAGACTTGCCGGAAGCAGGACTATTCCTTAAGGTCTCCTCTGCGGGAGAATTCAAGGATTACGCACGAAAGCACGCGTCCCTATTAGGGTACCGCGTGCTTGTGTGTGAACTGCTTAATTAAGTATTTGAACCAGCTCTTGTTTATGTCCTGTTAACTCCGGGATCGTCCCCGCAACAGGTTAATCACAAACAGTACCGCAGCGACAAATAGCAGAAGGTGAATCAGATTGCCCATAACATCAAAGATAAAGCCGAACAGCCATACTACGACAACGAGTCCGATTAATCCCCACAGCATAAGCTTACCGCCTTTCTCCTCGAGGGGTGTTTCTCTCTTTTTACCCTTCTGGAAGGAGGTTCAAACGGCCGCTTAGCAGACCGGAGGCCGTGATCCTGTGCCCAACCGGCAGATGCCGCTCCGCATGGTGCAATTCCCATGGCCCCGTAGCTTGCTTGAATAGCGGGCATGCTGCTATACTGTTTTAAACAATACAAATGTATTAAAAAGGAGATTAATCAAACACCATGATAAATTCTGCCAGTATCAAGAATTCCGCTTCCCGCAAACTGCGGAGCAAGCTGATGAAGCTATTGCTAATTCTTATATCCGCAGCTGTTCTTATTACAGGGTTGGGGTTCCTGTATGAAGCCATTGCCTCCGCATCCGCCAAAAAAGATTATCCTGCACCGGGGAAACTGGCGGATGCCGGAGGGTACAACCTGCATCTCCTGCAACAAGGAGCCGGAGCTCCCACTATTATTCTGGAAGCCGGAAGCGGGGAAACCAGCCTGTCGTGGAGAAATATTCCTGAACAGTTAGCCGAAACAGCTACCGTTGTCAGTTACGACCGGGCGGGATATGCCTGGAGTGAGCAGGCCGATACGGAACGCTCAGGCGTCAATATTGTCCGTGAACTACATAACGCACTTCAGAATGCAGGCATCCCCGGCCCTTACTTGCTGGTCGGACATTCCCTGGGCGGCATGTATGCCCGTCTCTTCACTCAGACCTACCCGGAGGAAGTAACCGGGCTGGTGCTTATTGATGCCAGACCCGAGAATGACGACCGGGAGACGAAGCCGATTCTGGAGGCCGAGAATTATGCCGGCAACCCGAGCGCTTCCATGCTTACCTTACTCAAGCGCTCGGGTGCGCTTCGACTGTTCCAGAACCAGCTGCTGGAGGGTCTGGTTGCGAAACAAGACCGCGGGCAATTCATTAACGTCATCTCTACACCAAGCTACTTTGCCGCCAAGGAGCAGGAAGCAGCGCTGGCAAGCTCTACCGAGGATGCTATCCGCGGACAGACCTTAGGCACACTTCCGGTGAAGATCATCGCCCGGGGAATGCCGCAGGATTACGCTGCTTTTGGGATGTCCGAAGAATCGGGCCGACGGCTGGAAGCCATCTGGCAGGCAGGACAGCGCAACATGCTGAACCTTTCTTCCAATAGTGAGCTTATCGTCGCCGGGAAGAGCGGACATATGGTGATTCACGATCAGCCGGAGCTGGTCGTCAGGGCAATTCTGAGTGTACTCGAAGAGAAGTCTTAACGCACCTCGAACCGCCCGAACTCAGCGTAGCCGTTCTCCGCCGCTGCGTTAACCGGACCGCAAGCTAGCGCGAACAGGCCGAACTTGGAACCTACCCAGGCTCCTTCGCCTTCCTTCAACCGGAAAGGAGCTCCCAAATCCGTGTAAGCTTCTCCGTCAAGACTGTACGCCAGGCGGCATTCAGCATCTTCCAAGACCGTAAGCTGAAGGTATACAGCGTCCGAGTCCAGCTTCACAAAATCATCCGTAAACGCACACTCCTGCTCCGCTTCTTCCTCCGGGCTTGCCGGCAGGCTCTCGAACCGGCCCAGGCATAGGCCGCCGTCTTCACCGGAGAACAGGCTTAAATGTACCGCTTTATGCCCAAGCACTACCAGGCCTGCGCGTTCAGACAATGCTCCGAAATGCGGTTTGATCTGTACCTGCGCCGTGAATGCAGGCGCAGCGAACTTCTGCATCAGGAGCTGCGGCGCATCGTATAACCGCTGCGCTCCGAGCGGCGCGCAGCGGAGCCGGAGCCCCGGACCCGGGTGGCCGGAGGCAAGCCAGCCGTCCTGCGGATTGGCCTGCCACTGCCACTGCAGCCCCGGACGCCCGTCCGCGAAATCATCGGAGGTCCGGGGAGCCGCCGGCAGCGCTGTCCCGGTGCCGGAAGACCCCGGCTTGCACCATTCGGATACCGGCACTCCGGTCAAACTTCCCGCAGACTGCTTCCCCATTACCGGCCAGCCGTCAATCCATTCTACAGGCTGCAGATGGACAATCCGTCCGTAAGCCCCCTTGTCCTGGAAATGCAGGAACCAGCTTTCTCCTTCCGGCGTCTCTACCCAGCCGCCCTGATGAGGGCCATTCACCAGCGTATCGCCCTGCTCCAGCACAATCTGGTCTTCGTAAGGGCCATAGATGGACCTGGAGCGGAAGGCAGCCTGCCAGCCGGTGGACACACCGCCTGCAGGGGCAAGAATGTAATACCATCCGTCCCTCTTGTACATTTTGGGACCTTCCAGTGTCGGATGATCGACCGTTCCGTCAATAATCAGCCGGCCTTCATCCAGCAGCTCCCTGCCGTCCGGGCTCATCCCGCACACATGCAGAATATGCTTGATGCCGCTGCGGCTCTTCGCGAAGGCATGGACCAGGTAAGCCTGTCCGTCCTCGTCCCAGAAGGGGCAAGGGTCAATCCAGCCTTTGGCTGCTTTGACCAGATGGGGTACAGTCCACTTCCCGAGCGGGTCCCCGGCCTGCGTCATGAAGATTCCTTCATCCGGCGTACCGAAGAAGATCCAGAACTTCCCGTCATGATGGCGCAGGCTGGGTGCCCATACGCCTTTACCGTGCTGAACCTGGTCATATCCCGGCAGATCCAGCCTGTCCAGCGCGTGATTGACGATCGTCCAGTTCACCAGGTCACGGGAATGCAGAATCGGCAGGCCCGGCATGTGGTTGAAGCTCGACGCGGTCATATAATAATCATCCCCGGCCCGGATCACATCCGGGTCGGAATAATCTGCATACAACACCGGATTGCGGTACCGGCCGTTGCCAAGGTCGGATACCCAGGGCGTATTAATTGTCTCCATTGAATAACTCCTTCAGCGCCGGACGCCTACCGCCCGGGCAGTTTATTGTGCCGCCTTCTCCTGTTCCAGCAGCGATGCCCATTGATCCAGCATTTCCTGTGCGGTCAGCTGCTTGGCCATTACCTTCTGGATCAGCGGTTCCACCGATTTCTGCACATTGGAATATCCCGCGAGATAGTATGGCACATCGGAGAACTTCGTCTCCTGGCTGTTCAGCAGATCGGAGGCTGATTTCATGTAAGGCACGCTCTGCACCCATTCATCGCCGGCAGCTTCTGTATTGGCAGGAATTTCGCCATAGAGCTTGCCGTATTTGCTGTTGATATCATGCGACAGGTAGAAGGTCATGAATTTCCAGACCGCATCCTTGTTCTTCGCTGATTTGCTCATCGTCAGCCCCAGCGGCATAAGGCCAGGGTGTTCGCGGTAGCCCTTCACGCTCTTTGGAAAAGGTACAGCTTCGAACTTCGTATAGTCACCGCCGAAGGCTTTCTCATGGGAGCTGGCCGAGCCTAAGTTATGCACAACGATTCCGGCTTTGCCGGACTGGAAGGTTGCAGCCAGTTCACTCCAGCCTTTATTGAGGTCATCCTCAGGTGTATAGACATTGTAAGAGCCCAGGTATTTCTCTACAAATTCAACATTAAGCGGGTCATTAATTGTTGCTTTGCCGTCTGCCGTGAAATAATCGGTAATGCCGGAGTAAGCATACATCAGCATTTCGAGCGTATTGGCACTGCCTGCGCCGCCGCGGATACTGAGCCCGTAACGGTCTTTCGATTTATCCGTCAGCTTGGCGGCAGCATCGAAGAATTGGTCCCAGGTATCGGGCAAGGTCAGTCCGGCTTCCTTGAACCAATCCGGACGAACCCACAGATTCCAGGTTTGTGAGCTGTATGGCAGCGCATACAATTTACCTTCTGCCGTATCCAGCTTGCGGTTACTTGCAATCAGTTCCGGGTTGAGCAGGTCCTTGTCCGCCCACTGCTCATAATAGGTGTCCAGCGGCTCCAGCACCCCCCGGGCCAGCAGATCGGATTTGAAGTCATTCATCACATCCGGCGCCTGATCGGCAGAGATGGCCACGTTAACCTTTTGCTCATAAGCCGCGAGGTCTCCCGGTACGCCCAGATAATCCACGTCGATATCCGGATTCTCCTGCTCGAACTGCTTCACGATCTCTTCGAAGAAGGCATTGCGTTCTGTGGTTACAGCTGCAGCCCAGAAGCTGATTTTGGCTTTCTCTCCGCTTGCTGCTTTACCTGCCCCGTTATCCGCCGCTGCCGCGCTGTCCCCCCCGTTATTCCCGCCATTATTTCCGCCGCAGCCGGCCAGCAGCAGCAGCAATGCTGCCGATACTAGCGCCGTGCGTTTCGCTTTGTGTTTCCCCATCATTCTGTGATCCTCCCTAATTGAATTTCTTGTATATACCTCAAAGGACGAACCCGGCGTATTCTGCCTGGCCGTGTCCGTCCTTGCGATACCGGACACTAGCCTTTGACTGCGCCGCCCAGTCCTTCGACCAGATAACGCTGGATGAACATGAAGAGCAGCACGGGCGGAATCAGCCCGATAATACTGCCGGCCGCCAGCGACGCGTACTGGACGCTGAATTCGCCAACCATGAATTTGAGGCCGATCGGGATGGTGAAGCGGTCCGGCGTCGTAATGAACGAGAAGGCAACCAGGAATTCATTCCATACCCCGATGAAGGCGAATGCGCTTGTTGCTACTATTCCCGGCAGCACGATCGGCATAATTATCGCGAAGATAATCCGGAATCGTCCGGCTCCGTCGACCATCGCCGCTTCATCGATTTCCTTCGGTGTCGAGGAGATGAAGCCGCGCATCAGAATCGTGTTGAATGGAACCTGAAGCACGATATAGAACAAGATGAGCGCGTACGGCGTGTTGATCATCCCGAGATTCTTGAAGATCAGGAAGAGCGGAATGACAAACAGAATGACCGGCATCATCTGGGTCGCCAGCAGAACCAGCATGAAGGCCCCTTTGCCCTTGAACTTGAAGCGGCTCATGGCGTAGCCGTTCAATACGGACAACACCGTAATTGCCACTACAGACAATACAGACACGAACACACTGTTCATGAAATATTGCGAGAAATTGTTGTCATTCCACACATGTACGAAGTTCTCGAAGGTCGCCGGACTTGGAATGTACCGGACCGTGCCGCTAAGTACATCCCCCTCCCGCTTCAGCGAGGTGGAGATGGCCCACAGGAACGGAACCAGCACGAACACAAGTGTCAGAGCCAGCGGTATGTAGAACAGCAGCTTCGAACCCAGCTTGCGGTGCCATTTGCTATTCATCCTGCATCCCTCCTGACCGGTTCAGTCTGAGGTACAGGACAACGAAGATCATCAGGAACGCGAAGGTGACCACACCAATGGCGGAACCATAGCCATAGTTTCCTTCGAGGATGGAAGTCTTCATCATATAAATCGGCAGCGTGGTGGTCATATCCATCGGTCCGCCGTTCGTCATCGTAAAGATCATATCAATGGAGTTGAACTCCCAGATGGCACGCAGCAGCGTTGCGAACACAATACTTTCCTTCAGGAAAGGCAGTGTGATGAAAAAGAGCTTCTTCACGCTCCCCGCACCGTCCACCTCACAGGATTCATAGACCTCGTGCGGAATGGTCTGCAGCGCCGCCAGCAGCGTGATGGCGAAGAACGGAATGCCGCGCCACAGCTCGGCGACAATCACAGAACCAAAGACGGTATGAATATTGGCCAGCCAGGCGACCGGCTCGGAGATCACGCCCAGCTTCATCAGGATATCGTTAATGATTCCTATATGCTGGTTGAACATCAGCGACCATAGCATGGTGGTCAGTACACCGGACACCGCCCAGGGAACAAGCACCAGGGAACGGACCAGACCGCGCAGCCTGAACGCCTGGTTCAGCAGCAGCGCAACCACGAGTCCGAATACGAGCTGCAGCACTACTTCTATCAGCACCCATTTCACCGTGATCCACAGTGAAGAGTAGAACATATCGTCCTGCGTGAATATATTCTTGAAGTTCTCTAGTCCGATGTAACCCGCTTTCTGCAGCCGGGTGAAATCATAGCTCTGCACACTGAGGTCGAACACCCTGAAGATCGGGAAGACCAGAAGTCCAGCGATCAGCAGGACTGTCGGTGCGATCAGCAGGTAGGGAAACCAGCGGTCGCCCATTTTTTTGCGGGAAGATTTAGATTTGACGGACATTGTCTTGCCGCCGGTTGATTGGGATAATTCCATAACAGCACCTCCACGCTTATCTTAAACCAGCGCGTGAACATGCTGAATACACTATCTTTCGAAGATTGTTTGTTTTCATTAACTCATTTGTTTGCTCTATTAATGCTGCTGGTCCCTGCGGTACTCCGAAGGCGATTTGCCGTAATGCTTCTTGAACAGCACGCTGAAGTACTGGGGATTGCGGTAGCCCACCTGCTCCGACACTTCATAGGATTTCGCATCTGTGGTAGACAGCAGCTCCGCTGCCTTGTCTATGCGCAGCTGAATGAGATACTCGCTTAAGTTCATGCCTTTGTATTTCTTGAAGAGCGTGCTGGCGTACGCGGATGAAATATGGACATGGTCCGCGATGGCGGTCAGGTTCAGCTCCTCCTCATGAAAATGCATCCGCATATACTGCTCCATCTCCTTCAGCAGCGTATGATGCGAATTCTGCGAATGGCGGATCTCACCGCTGACGAATACACCGGCCCCGCCGATGATCGGCTTCAGCTGGGCAGCGTTCAGAGCCTCGCTGTAGGAGATTGCGATGCGCTCAATCCCTTCCCTGCAGCTGCCCAGACCAATACTGACCTGAAGCTTCAGACAGTTCTCCAGCGTCCGGCGGATCTCCTCCAGATGTTCAGTCAGGTGTTCCGCAGTGCCTTCACGGCCTGCCGGAGCAGGCAGGTTAAAGAGAAGGTTGACCCGGTTGTTATAGACTGCCGAATACCGGTAAGGAAATGGCTCAGACACAAGCTCCGAGCAGATATTGTGGATGGAGAAGAGCAGCAGCTCCGCATTATCCCCTTCTCCGGAGCGGGCGAAGCGGCGGTTGTCCTCCGGCTGAATCACCGCTACCCGGAAGCAGGCCTCCGGCGCAGCTATGCCGAGATTGTCCAGTTCCTGCCGCGCCCACTCCGGGTTGGCGCAGCCCTCGAACAGCTCTGCGAAGAACTTGTTCTGGATCAGCGCCTGGCTCTTCCGGGCTGTCTCGGCCCCCCTCTTCTCGGCCAGCAGCGTGCTGGCGGCAGAAGCAACCGCATTTAGAATCACTTCATTATCCTCATATTTCAGAATGTAATCGGCCGCCTGCAGCCGCAGCGCCTGCTTGGCATACGAGAAGTCATCGTAGCCGGTCAGGAAGACGACCTTGGTTCCCGGATAATCTGCGTTAATTCGTTCAGCCAGCTGCAGCCCGTCCAGAAAAGGCATCTGGATATCAGTCAGCACCAGATCCGGCCGCAGCTCCTCCATCCGCTTCAGCGCTTCTTCCCCGTCAGCGGCTGTGCCGGCTACCTCAATGCCGGCCTGCTCCCAGCGGATATTGCGCCGCAGGCCTTCCCGGATCCACATATCATCATCCACAATAAGCAGTTTAATCATGGGAATCTCCTTTCTTCTGCACCCGGGGCAGCTGTACCGTGACCCGGGTAAACTTCATCTCTTCGCTGTCCAGGACAAGGCCGTAGACCGGCCCGTATTGCAGCACCAGCCGGCGGTGGGCGTTCCACAATCCGAAGCTCAGCGCATTGTCGCCTGTGCTGTCCGCCTGCAGTGAACTGCGCAGCTGCGCAAGCCGCTCAGGGCTGATGCCTTGTCCGTTATCATATATCTCCAGCACTGCGGCAGCTTCATCTGCATAACCCGTTATCGTCACCATTCCTTTGCCGCGCTTGTTCTTGATGCCGTGATAGACGGCATTCTCCACGATAGGCTGCAGCGTCAGCTTCGGGATGCGCAGCGGCAGCAGCTCTTCATCCACTTGGATGGTATAATCGAAATCCTGGTTATACCGGATGTTCAGAATCAGCAGGTAGCTGCGCACATGCTCAATCTCTTCCGCGACAGTAATCAGCTCGGCGCCTTTGCTGATGCCGATGCGGAAATACCGGGTCAGCGCTCCCACCATCACAGAGGCCCGCTCCCGCTCCTCCAGATCAATCAGATGCTTGATTGAACCGAGCGTATTGTACAGGAAATGCGGCTGAATCTGCGCCTGCAGCGCCCGCATTTCGGCCTTACGCTTCTGCTCCTGCTCCTCGCGCACCTCATTCAGCAGCTGCTCCACCGAATCGGAGAGCCGGGTCAGTCCGGTGGCCAGGACGCCGATTTCATTGCGCTGGTCAATCTGGAAGCTGACACTGAAATCCCCGCGCTCGAACCGCTTCACCTGCTTGGACAGGTAACGGATCGGATTGCTCAGATTGCGCGCTGCCAGCGTCGCGGCTGCCAGGGCCAGCACGAGGATAACCAGCGTGACCGCCAGAACGATCCATTGGATGCGCGACGCGCCTGCGAGGATATCCTTCTCCGGCACAATAGCGGCCAGCACCCAGCCGTTCAGCGGCAGTGTCTGATAGGCAATATCCAGCTTCTGGCCTGCTGTACTGTCCACAGCAAGGCTGCCGTTACCGCCTGCCAGCTGCCGCAATTCTGCAATAGTATCCGGCTTCACCCCATAATCCTTCTTCAGGGATTTGGAGAACAGCTCCCCGTCCGGGCTGATCAGTGCCAGCGCGCCGTTCGGGCTGATCTGTACATTCTGCATAATCTCCAGGAAGTAGCTTTCACGCAGATTGATCAGCACAATTCCGCTGGAGGAGGAAGTCGGCGTGCCGATCATTTTGAAGCTGCTGAGCACCCGCCTGTCCTCCACCGTATCGAAGATGGCATCCTTGTGGCTGTTCAGCCAGTAGTAGCCTTTATCTGAATGGTTGTACCGTTCCTGCCACGCCGGAAGATCGATCGAGACGCTCCGGGGCACGTATTCCTGCTGGAGGTTGAAAGAACGGCCGTTGTTGAAGGCAACATAGATGGAATCGACCATGGCATTATAGGAGTGGTATACGCTTTCAAGACGGTTATGAAGTTCAATAATGTCATTGAATTTCTGGGGAGTGTCACCCTGATCGTTCACGGACAACAGATTGCGCAGCGAGGTGGTATCCTCCAGATTAACCAGCTGTTCGAAGATCGTCAGAAATTTATTCCAGGAACAAGGCGGTCTGATAGGTTGTATCGGCCAGCGAATACAGTGAGTTCTTGCGGAGCTGATCACTGGCGGACCAGTAGGAGAACGAGCCTGTTGCAATAACCGACAGAATCATGACCGGCAGGAAGGTAATCAGCAATTTGGTCTGTATGGGCTTATCGAGAAAATAACGTTTCATGGACTCTTCCTCTCCCCTGTCTCGCAGCACAGCGGATGTTTTTGCCTGCTGACGCAGATGTAAGGGCTTTAATAAAGACTGAGTCTAGCACAGAACCGGGCAATTGGAAACATAACTTATCACCTGATTACACGGGGAAGCAGGAACGCGCAAGCTCTTGCACCAGCAGGAAGCGAAGCGTCCGCGGCACTATTCGGAGTGTTTAAAAGCCGAACAAACAGGAGCTTACCGTTATTTCCCTGTAATGGCAATTGTGCTAACCCTGGGATGCATGTACAATATACGAAGCTATCGATTGCAGCCCGGACAGGAGAATGCGGATGAAGAAAAGAAGAAGCAAATGGCTGGGCAGCCAGAGTGTATTGCTGACCTGGACCTTATCTTATATGGCCGTTCTGCTGCTTCCGGTCATTCTGAGTTCCATCGTTTACTTTCAGTCCAGCAAGATGCTCGCTGATGAGATTCATCTGGCGAACAACTCCTTGCTTAAGCAGCTGCGGGAGAATATGGATAAACAGCTGGAAGCGGTCAACCGGCTCAACTTCGAGCTGAATTGGAATACCAAGTTCAGGGAACTGGTCGATCAGCACAAGTACTCCATTTTCCCGGAAGATTATATGTATGATCTGTACGACGCGACCAAGGATATGTCCTTATATCAATCGGCTTATGCCGAAACCGGCCTGTTCTATATCTATCTGGCCTCACGGGATACGATTCTGCTCCCCGGCGTTTACCGGAATACGAGATTCGCCTATGCCGAGCATAACGCCTCCGGCAACTTAAGCTATGAAGCATGGTTAGATATCCTCCGCCAGAACAAATTCAAGGGCTATGTACCGATGAACCGTACAACCGAGAACGGCACTTCCGTGAAAGCGCTCGCATATGTCAGCACCTATGACTACGAGGACGGCAAGCCGTCCGGAGCCAATGTGATCATGATCGACAACGACCAAATATTATCCTCCCTCATGAATATTGAAGCGTTCAGCAAAGGGCATGTGCTCATCACAGACTCCGACAACCAGGTGCTGGTATCCAGCTCCAATACAGATCTTCCGGCACAATTGCCCTTCGGCAAGCTGACCGGTGACAGCGGAATGTTCCTCTGGGAATTCGGCGGGGAGCGGTATGAAGTCTTCTCGATCCAGTCTAATGAATCCAATCTCCGCTATATTTCCATGATTCCTAGTGAAGTCTATTGGCAAAAGGCGGAGCTGGTCCGCAGGCTGACGCTGCTGAGTATCATGGCCAGCCTGCTGGGAGGCGGGTTCTTGACTTATATTTTCCTGAGGAAAAACTATAATCCGATCCAGCGGATTGTACGTGCCTTCAGCAGCAAGACAGCCATCCGGGAGAAAGGCTCCAATGAATTCCTGTTTATCCAGCAGGCTGTGGACAGTACGCTGAGTGAACTGGACCATATGCTGCTGGAGAGGAAGCGGCAGAATTATTCGCTGCGTTCCAATTACATCCTGCGGCTGCTCAAGGGCAGGCTGGACGATGAGCTTCCTTTGGCCGAAGCCTTAAGCGCCTTCGATATTCAGCTCCTCTCCGGGGATTGTGCGATTCTTCTATTCTACCTGGAGGATCTCGATGTCTTCCTGGAGCGTGTCCAGGGCAAAACCGCCGCCCAGAAGCTGCAGCTGCTGCATTTCATTGTGAATAATGTAATTGAAGAGCTGGTCAACGTTAAGCACAGGGGCTATATGGCCGAAACGGATGATGCCATGCCTTGTCTGGTCAGCCTGTCTCCTGTCTCATCGGATGAGCACAATAGCGATCTGCTGCAGGTGGCCCGTTCCGCTCAAGAGTTTCTTGCACAGACGTATAATATCTACCTTACAGTGTCGGTCAGCCGGGTTCATCACGGTATTGATCAGATTCATCAGGCTTATCAGGAGGCATTGGATGCCATGGAATATAAGCTGGTGATGGGCAAACAGGAGATTCTGTCCTATGAAGAGATTGAGCGGAATAACATCCGTCCCGATACGGATTCCGGTTACTTCTATCCCCTTCAGCTGGAGCAGCAGTTAATCAATTATGTCAAAGTGGGCGATTTCCAGTCTGCCGTAACCTCCTTGGACGATATCCTGCAGATGAACCTGTCGAAGCACCCGGTGAAGGTACCTTTAGCCCGCTGCCTTATGCTCGACCTGGTGGGAACTTTGATCAAGAGCATCGGTGAACTCGGACCCGCGCAGGATAATATCCTGCTGCAGAATCCGAAGCGCATTGACAGGCTCTCTTCTGCAGAGACGTTAGCTGAAATGCAGGAGCAGCTGAAGTCCATGCTTAAGGAAGCCTGTGAATATGCCGGGGCCAGACGGCTGCAGAATGTTCAGGAGAACCGTCACCGCGCCTTGAATGATTTAATCAGCGGGGTATCTGCATTTATAGACGAACATTTCACGGATCCGGGCTTGAACGTCTCCCTGCTGGGGCAGCATTTTGATATGAAGCCTACTTATCTGTCGAAGCTGTTCAAGGAGCAATCGGGGGAAGGGCTTCTGGATACGATCAACAAGCGGCGGATTGACTGGTCCAAGCAATTGATTCAGCAGCAGCGGCTGACGATCAACGAAGCGGCCGAGAAGTCAGGCTTCAATGATGTTGGGACCTTTATCCGCACCTTCAAGAAGATCGAAGGAATTACACCCGGCAAATACAAAGAAACCATCGAAGATTAACAATGCCCTGCCCGTCACCCCACCGTGGCGGCCGGGCTTTTTTGTTGCGCAGCAAGGGCTTAAGCCGCTCCCGCAGAGCAATCGCCTATCGTTTTGTGCATTTTGCCGATACCCGCAGCGGCTTTTTCAATTACATTGGATGTACTGCACATATACACCAAACCGGGGCGGACCGTATAGTTAGGGCATGAACCCGGCAGCACAGCAGGTTCTTACAACTACTAATGGAATCATTTGAGGAGGTTAACAGGAATGAGGAGAACAAGCAGAAAAATAATGTTTTCGCTCATGGCATCTCTGCTGGCAGGCAGCACGCTGGCAGGATGCTCGGAGAACAAGGCAGGGAACAATTCCCCATCCGGCTCAGACACAGCATCAGAATCAGCAGCGGTATACCCGATGCAAACGGACACTGCACTCACTTATTGGGGAGCATTACCTAATAATCTGACGGGAGTAAAATCAGCGCATGCGGAGGTTCCCTTTTACCAGGAATGGCAGAAACGTACTGGGGTTACAGTAGATTTCACCGCCCCTCCGGCTAACCAGATCGACGAATCCTTCAACGTGATGCTCGCCTCCGGTGAATTGCCTGATATGCTGGAGTACAACTTCTTCAACTTCCCGGGCGGTCCGGAAAAAGCAATCAAGGACGGATACATCTTGGAGCTGAATGACCTGATCGACAAATACGCCCCGAACTACAAGAAATATCTCCAGGAGCATCCCGAGGTTGAGAAAATGGTCAAGACAGACAAAGGAAGCTATTACTCGTTTCCTTTCATCCGCGGGGATGAATCGCTGCTTACCTTCCAGGGGCCGGTGATCCGCAAGGATTGGCTGGATGAGCTGGGTCTGCCCGTACCTGAAACCATCGATGAATGGACCACTGCTTTGAAAGCGTTTAAAGAGAAAAAAGGGGCTGCTGCACCGATCTCCTTCGTCGCCAAACCGCGTGTATTCAATGAACTGGGCAATGGCGCTTTCATCGGGGCGTTTGGCGTTACCCGCGACTTCTATCTGGAGGACGGGAAGGTTAAATTCGGTCCGGCAGAACCTGGTTATAAAGACTTCCTGAGCTTATTCCGGGGATGGTATGCGGACGGACTGCTGGATAAAGATGTGGCCACCGTCGATTCCAAGGTGATGGATGCCAATATTACTTCGGGCCAGACCGGGGCAACCTGGGCCAATGCTGGCGGCGGTATCGGGAAATGGCAGCCGATCCTTAAGGGAGCCGATCCGCAGGCTTCCATTGTCGCGGCTCCTTATCCGGTGCTGGAGAAGGGCACTTCACCAAAGTTCGGCCAACGGGATTATGCCTTCTCCACCGGCGGGATGGTAGCGATCTCGGCGACGTCCAAGAATGCGGAGCTGGCGGTCAAGCTGCTTGATTATGGCTACAGCGAAGAAGGCAATAAGCTGTTTAACTTCGGAACAGAGGGTGTCAGCTACACGATGGAAGACGGTTATCCGAAATTCACGGATCTGCTGATGAGCAATCCCGACAAGCTGGCCCCTGCACAAGCCATGTCTCTATATATCCGTGGCAATACGATGGGTCCCTTTGTCTCCGATAACCGGGTCTCCGAACAGTACCTGAACCTGCCGGAGCAGCAGGCCGCGATACCTATCTGGCAGAAGACGGACATGGCCAAATACCAGATTCCGCTGGTAACTCCAACTCCGGAGGAAAGCGCTGAATATGCCAACATCATGGCGGATGTGAACACGCTGGTCGATGAAATGACACTGAAGATTATCCTTGGAACGGAGCCGCTTGAGGCTTATGACAAGTATCTGGAGAAGCTGAATTCCGTCAAGCTCCCGCGTGCCATTGAGATTAAACAGGCCGCACTGGAGCGGTACTTGAAGCGCTAAATTACAGTCAAGCCGGGAGCAGATCGTTGATCGGCTGAAGAGCTGCTCCCGTAAGGAGGAATAGAGAAACCATGTCCAAATTAGCTCCTATGACCGGCGTTCAAACTTCTGTTAACAACAGCTTTAAGCACCGTTTCCTCCGGGATTTCAAGCTGAACAGACTGCTGTATATCATGATGATTCCGGTCATCCTCTACTATGTCGTATTCCATTATGCACCGATGTATGGCGCGATTATTGCCTTCAAGGATTTCTCGCCGATGAAAGGGATTCTAGGCAGTGACTGGGTAGGACTCCAGCACTTCAGGGATTTCTTCTCCAGCTATTATTTCTGGCGGATTCTGAGTAATACCGTGATTATCAGCGTGTATTCGATTCTGTTCATGTTTCCGGCCCCGATCCTTCTGGCTCTGCTGATCAATGAAGTGAGAAATCAGAGCTTCAAACGGATAGTCCAGACCTTCTCGTATATGCCCTACTTCATTTCACTCGTCGTCATTTGCGGGATGATTACCGATTTCACCAACAGCAACGGGGTTATTAATACACTATTCTCCTGGCTCGGGTATGACGGAACCGCTATGCTGCAGAAGCCCGGCCTGTTCCGCCCGGTCTATATCCTGTCCGAAATCTGGCAAAAGATCGGCTGGGAATCGATTATTTACATTGCCGCCTTGGCCGGTATTGACCAGGAGCAGTATGAAGCCGCCCGGATTGACGGTGCCAGCCGTCTGAAGCAGATGCTGCACATTACCCTGCCGGGAATTCTGCCTACGATCACCATCATGTTCATCCTGCGGATGGGCAATATGCTGAATGTCGGCTTCGAGAAAATCATTCTGCTCTACAATCCTGTAACCTATGAAACAGCTGACGTCATTTCTTCCTTTGTGTACAGAAAAGGCTTGCTGGAATTCGGCTGGAGCTATAGTTCAGCAGTCGGCTTGTTTAACTCGGTTGTGAATCTCATTCTATTGATCTCGGCCAATTACATCAGCCGCAGAGTTAATAAAACCAGCCTTTGGTAGGAGGAAACCGTTATGCATGCCGACACCGGCCTGAGAAATAAAATCTTTGATTACACCATTAACACCGTGCTGATTCTACTTGTTATCGTAACGTTATATCCGCTTCTATATGTACTGTTCGCCTCCTTCAGCGATTCCGCGGAGCTGGTTGCGAACAAGGGATTCTTGTGGAAGCCGCTGGGCTTCAGTCTCGAAGCTTACAAGAGCGTGTTCAGCAATCCCGGCATTATCAAGGGTTACGGCAATACACTGTTCATTCTGGTCTTCGGTGTCACCCTTAACATGCTGCTGACCGCAATAGCAGCCTATGTGCTGTCCAGAAGAAATGTAATGTGGAACAGCGCCTTCACCCTGCTGATCGTGTTCACAATGTTCTTCCACGGCGGCCTGATTCCGATGTACCTGATCGTCAAGGGTGTCGGATTGATTGATTCCATCTGGGCAACCATCATACCGTTCGCTGTCAGCACCTTTAACCTGATTATCATGCGCACCGCATTCTCGGCGATTCCCGAGAGCCTGGAGGAATCGGCCAAGATCGACGGCGCTAACCATTTGACGATCCTGTTCCGGATCGTATTGCCTTTGTCCAAGCCGGTTATAGCCGTAATGGTGCTCTATTATGCCGTCGAGAAATGGAATGCGTGGTTCTATGCATCCATCTTTCTGAGGGACAGAGACCTGTTCCCGCTGCAGCTGATACTCCGGGAGATCCTGATCGCCAATTCGACAGACAGCATGTCGGCAGGAGCAAGCTCGGCGGATCAGTTCATGATCGGAGAAACGATTAAATACGCCACCATTATTGTAGCAACGGTGCCCATCCTGTGTGTGTATCCCTTCGTCCAGAAGTATTTCGAGAAGGGTGTAATGATTGGTGCGGTGAAGGGGTAGTCTCAGAATATGCGCAAAAAGCCCGCCACAATGAACACTGCATAAATCGCAGGTGTACATTGTGGCGGGCCTAATGCTGTGTGTATCAAGCTTCCATTATTTCGGCTTATACCCGAAATCCGGGATAGCCGTCCATCTCTTGCGCAGCTCATGCGCTGCCGCTTTGGGCTTGCGTTCCCGGGTGAAGATCCCCTTCTTGTTGCCTTGGACCCGGATAATACCCTGGCCCGTGGCAAAGTCTGCGAAATTCCAGACCTGTTCGCCGACGAAATCTTCAAATTCGTCGAAGATCCCGTGATTGGCCCTGTAGAACTCCACCTGATATTCTTCCGTGAACATGATCGGCTCCACATCATGCAGTCCGGCTACGGTATCTGTTCCGTATTCAGTCATCATCATCGGTTTACCCGGACAACGTTTGGTCCAGGCCTCCAGTTCAAGCCGCAGCTTGCCTTTGGCCGATTCGAGATCGCCTCCGTCCACATACCAGCCATAATAACGGTTGAAGGCGAGCACATCAATCAGCTCGGAGATCTTATCGTTTAAGGGCGAAGCCTCTATATGTGTCACCAGGGTAACCGGGCGGTGCTGCGGATCTTCATCCCGCATCTGCTCGATCAGCGGCTTGAAGTACTCGTATGCTCCCTCTTCATAGGATGCCGGTTCATTAGCCACATTCCACATCACTACACAGGCATGGTTCTTATCCCGGTTAATCAGCTCCCGGATGACCTGCTGGTGATGCTCAAAGGTTTGGACTTCCTTCCACGTCTCTTTCTTCGATCCCCCGGATAACATCACCAGGAAATTAAGATCCAGGCCTACCGCCGGCGTCTCATCAATGACAACGAAGCCTTCACGGTCGGCAAGCCGCATCACTTCTTCGGCATAAGGATAATGCGCGGTACGGAAGGAGTTGGCTCCCGTCCACTTCATCAGGTTGAAATCCATGATATTCGCTGCTTCATCTAAGCCCCGGCCATGAAACGGGGTATCCTCATGTCTGCCGTAGCCCTTGAAGTAAAAGGGCTGGTTGTTGATCAGGAACTGCCCCTCCCGCACTTCGACTGTCCGCACGCCAAACGGCAGCCCGTAGACATCCAGCACCTGCTCGGCTTCCAGCAGTTCAATCTTCAGGGTATACAGGTAGGCATTCAACGGCTGCCATAGGGTAACACCGGGAATATCCAGCCGGCCGGAGCTTCCGGTCCCCGAGGAGACTGCGTTTCCCTCTTCATCCAGAACAGTGACCCGGATATCTGCTTCTCCGCTGACATCCACGCTGTAACGGACAATCCCGTTACCGCCGTGATAATCGGTTACGACAGTAATATCCTGCACGAAGGTTTGAGGCGTAGAGTAGATTTTCACCGGCCGCTGCAGTCCTGCAAAGTTGAAGAAATCGAAGTTCGGCTGATTCTTCAGCCTGGTCTTCCCGCCGGGTTCTTCAGTCTCTGTGTATAGACCTACAGGCAATGTCGTGTAATCCACAACATTATTGACGGCAACCGTCAGCCGGTTCGATCCAGTCCGGATATACTCATTAATCACGGCCTCGAAGGGCAGAAATCCGCCGGAATGCTCTATCACAAAGCTTCCATTGATGAATACCTTGGCCTTATGTGTAGCCGAGCCGAAGCGGAGAACAAGACGTTCATTCATGATGGTCTGCGGAAGAATCAGCTCCCGCTCATACCACACCCAGCCGACATGATTGCGGATCTGCGGATTCACGCCAAGATCATTATAGGCAGAGGGAACCGCCATTGGGATCGTATCTGTCAGCTTGGATGCATACCAGTTCTCTTCGAATCCCAAGCCGTGATCCAGCTTGAAATTCCATACCCCGGCCAGATCATACAGACCGCGGGTTTCCGTCATTATTGGATAAAGCACGTGCAGCCCTCCTATCTAATCTCTGTTTTCATTCAGGATTTGGAATCGATGATCTTCTGGATCTTGGTTTGGGCATTCTGGATCGTCGCATCAATGCTTTGACCCGAGAGCATCATTTTATCAAACTCCTCCAGGAGCACTTTCTCAAGCTCTGCATGATAAGGTACCGCTGTGGCTGTCGTAGTAGCTTTGGTATTCTCCAGAACATAGAGCAGGGATTCTTTATCGATCATTTCCGGATTTTTGCTGCCGGCGATGATCCGGTCGACTACATCATTCAGATCAGCTTTTTTCCAGGACGGGATATTCTTCCCTTGCAGAACAATGCCTTCCGTGGAGAACCAGCGGATGAAGGTGTACGCTTCGTCTTTATGCTTGGATTTGCTATAAAGGCTCAGTACGTCACCGCTGACATTCGCAGAGATCGGATCTTCAGCATTCAGCTTGGGAAGCGGAGCAAATACGGTCTTGAAGCTGGCAGGAATCGTGTCTGTCCCTCCGGTTTCCGGAATAAGGAATGAGCCCGTTACCAGCATGCTTGTATCCTGATTGAAATATTGCGGTCTGTAATTCAGCTTCTGGCTGACCACCTCCGAATACGGTGTAGCGGAGCCTTCCGCCTCTCCCTGAAGACGCAGCTCCAGCGACTTACGCATGTAAGGATTGTCAATATTGGCGGTCTTTCCATCATCTGTAGTCAGATTTGAATTAAGCGATTGGCCGAAGTTCTGCACTAGGTACCCATATTGAATCCAGCTGTGAAAATAGGTGCCATACCGGGTTTTATCGCCCTCTTTTTTCGTCATAGCCTTCGCATATTCCATATACTGATCCCAGGTCCAGTCCTTGGGCAGCTCGAGTCCCGCTTCTTTCAGATGATTCGCATTGATAATAACGAGACCCTGGGAGGACTTGCCGGGCAGTCCATAGACCTTGCCGTCAATTGAGGTATCGGCCGTATATTCATCGGCGAAATTAATTCCGTCTTTAGCCAAATAATCATCCAGCGGTTCGATCATGCCAAGCCCCGCCCGTTGGGACAGATACGTCATATTGCTGAACATGATAATATCCAGATCATCGCCGCCGGCAACGGCCAGATCGAGCTTCTTGTAGAATTCGTTGGAGTTGTTATCTTCAGCGGAGGCAAACTCCACTTTGATATTGGGATGCGTCTTTTCGAACTCTGTAATTACTACATCCCAGTTATCCATTTTTTTGGCATACCAGTTGCTCAGCTTAATCGTTACAGGTTCATTCGTTCCTTCTCCGGTACCCGGGGCAGCCCCTTCTTCCGAATTGGCACCGCCGCACCCCGAAATCAGCAAGGATAACAGCGGTACCAGGATGAATAATTTCTTGTTGGCTTTGAACATTGTATAAACCCCCTATAGTGTAATTAGTCTAGCCTTTGACACTTCCCATAGCAACTCCCTCAATCACCTGCTTCTGCCCAATCATGAAGATGATTAATAGAGGTAGAATGGCTGAAACCGCACCTGCCATCATTAAGGAGTAGAACTCGCCGCTGAAATCAGCGAATTTCCGGATGCCCAGCTGTAAGGTAAATAAAGAATCAGAACGAAGAAAGATCAGCGGATTCTGATAATCATTCCAGGTCCAGATGAAGCGGAGAATCATATAGGTTGCCAGGGCCGGCTGCACAAGCGGCAGGGCGATCCGGCTAAAGACCGTCCAGTGGCCTGCAGCATCAATCCGGGCGGATTCAATAATCTCATCATGAATGCCGAGGAAAAACTGTCTCAGTAAAAAGGTTCCCAGCACACCTGAAGCAGCAAGCAGCACAAGTCCGATATGACTGTCAAATAGTCCAAGCCAGCGGTACATAATAAATTGCGGAACGAGAATGGCTTGGGTTGGAATCATAAAGGTGGCTAAGACAAGCAGGAATAGCATATCCCGTCCTTTAAAAATAACCTTCGAGAATCCATAGGCTGCCATGGCGGAAATAATCAAGGAAAGCGCTGTCGACATCAACGTTACCTTCGCACTATTCCAGTAATACAGGGAGAACGGCACGGCTCCAGCCCATACCTGCCTGTAGTTCTCCACCATATTCCATTTCGTTGGAATCCACTGAATCGGATACTTCATGACATCAAGCTCCGGCTTAAAGGATGCGGAGAGCATCCATAAGAAAGGCATAATAAACAGTATCCCTGCAACTCCCATACACAATGTCACAATAACGCGGCTAAGCTTGATTGATCGCATGTTTAAACCTCCTAGTAGTTGACCCATTTCTTTTGTCCGACCCATTGAATCAGGGTCACTAGCAGGATGAGCATCAGCAGAATAATCCCCATCGCGGATGCGTACCCCGACTCCAGGTTAATGAATGCAACCTCGTACAGATAAAATACAATTACCGAGGTTGACCCTGCCGGCCCGCCACCCGTCAACACCATAATCAGATCAAACACCTTGAAGGATCCGACAATCCCCGTGATTAACAGGAAGAATGAGGTTGGAGATAGTAAAGGTAATGTAATTCTGAAGAATTGTCTCAGCGGTGAAGCACCGTCCACATCAGCGGCTTCATACAAATCCCGTGAAATATTCTGCAGCCCGGCCAGATAAATCACCATGTTGAAGCCTAACGAAGTCCACACCATAATAATCATGACCGAGATCAGCGCAAACTTGGGGTCTGCTAACCACAGGGGAGGATTGTCCACACCTATGGATCTAAGAAATCCATTGATCGGGCCATTGTTCGGATGATACAGCACTCTCCATAATAGGGCTATGGCAACAAAGCTCGAAATGAAGGGCATGAAATAAATCACTTTGAAAAATGTCTTGAAATACGTTGCTTTGTTAATTAATGCTGCCAGCACCAAAGCCAGAAACATCGCTACCGGGACTACAGCAATCATAATAAGGTTGTTAATCAGCGAACGGTGAAAGGATTCATCCTGCACCAGCCTGGTGTAGTTGTCCAGCCCGACAAAATGAAACCCCTCCAGCCCGGACACAAAATTCCAATCCGAGAAGCTAATCACACCGGACAAGAGAATCGGAATGATCACCAGGGTTGTGGTCAGAATGAGCATGGGTGAAATGAATAAATACCCGGCAATATTGTCATACAAAGCCTGCTTGCGCATTCTGCCTGTCCCCGGCTTCCCGAACCGCTTCATCGTCCCCTCTTTAGGTATAACCTCCACGTTTTCCACCTCGTTTTATTTTTGTATCTTCATTATAAAATCGCCCGTTTTATTGCACATGCAACGAATTTATCTATAGCGAAAAGTTTGTATAGCATTATTTTTTCTGAAATGAAAAAATTATTGGATGAGGTTAACGGCATAATAAAGTACCATGATCTAGTGAAGTTCTGTTACTGGAGGGGGAAATGAATGAAGAAGAACAATAGGCTAAGTCAATTATCCTTCCGGCAAAAGCTTATCCTGACCTCTATCGCCTGCCTGGTTATACCAGCGATCGGGATGCTGTATATAACGATGGTGTATTCCAAGCTTATTATCCGGGAGCATTCTCTGGAAAAAGCTACGCAATCCTTAACGATTGTGCAGTCACAGATCGATGTGATCTTCGAAGAGATGGTATCGGTCTCGAATTTCGTCCACTTTGATCCGGAGATTAAGACCCTGCTGGAGGATGCCAAGACCAATCCGGTTGCCGCAAGAACCTTGACGAGCCGGCTGGAGCAGGTGGCCGGCGATACCCTCGACTTACGCATCACGCTTCTGGACAAGGAAGGACATGCCTATTCCGATTATTCCTTTTACGACTATGATCCGCGTCAATTTATTGAACAGGGCTGGTTCCCAACTCTGGAGAAGCTCACACCGTATGACACTTTATTCATGGGGGCAGAAGCCAATTATCTGACCTCCCTTGAGCCTGAGAAGCCGTTTGTATTCATGACAGCCCGGGCATTAAGAGAGGGGATTGCCGCTCCGCCCTATGCCTACCTTATTGTCAGCCGCAGTGAAGCCTCCATTCGTGAGCGGTTTGCTTCATTAGAGGAAGATGTTTATCTGCTGAATGATAAGGAGACGATTCTGTCCAACCGGAACCAGGCCCTGATAGGGTCTGATTTCAATACCCTGTTGCCAATCGATGAGCTGGCGTTCCCGGATATCGTAGAATTTAAGAACGAGAATCAGCTCCTCCTCTCGCTGCCGCTCAAATATGCCAAATGGCGGTTAGTCAGTGTAGCCCCCTATGAACAGCTGACGGAAAGATTGAACGGGATCAACCGGACCGGCTTGTTCATTCAGGCTATTTTTGCGGTCAGCTTTCTGTTCGCACTAACTTATCTGCTGCGGAGATTCACGAAGCCTGTGCTTGTCCTGGGGAAGGTTGCCCGCAGAGTGGAATCCGGGGATATGATGGTCCGCTCCAACATCCGGGGAACCGACGAAATCGGCAGCCTGGGCCTCTCCTTTGATAAAATGCTGGACCGTGTCCAGCTCATGCTGCAGCAGGTGGAAGCCGAGCAGGAATTGAAACGCCAGGCGGAAATTGCGATGCTGCAGGCTCAGATTAATCCTCATTTCCTGTTTAACGTGCTAAGCTCCATCCGGCTAAAGCTGCTGATGAAACAGGATGAGGAGAATGCATTTATCGTCGGCTCCTTATCCTCTATGCTGCGGGCCAGCTTTTCAAGTCAGGATGAATGGGTCTCGGTGGCTTATGAGCTTGAATCCGCCAAGCAATATATGGAGCTCATGCGGTTTACAATGAGATATCCCACCAGCTCTGAAGTCCATGTGAATAAAGATTTGCTGCTGGAGACCGTTCCGCGGTTTATTCTGCAGCCGATTATTGAGAATGCTTATAAGCACGGATTCGTACAAGGCGGGGGCAGGATTATAATTTCCATCACAAAAATCAAATCCATGCTTAACATAAGCGTCGAGGATAACGGAACGGGAATGGATGAACCTACACTGACTGCGTTATTGCAGCATATTAAACAGCAGGAAGTGGAGACAGATCCGGTGAATGTTGCCGGGTCCCCTGAACCTCCGTCCTCTCGCGGGATCGGACTCATTAATGTCTATCAGCGGTTAAAGCTCATTTACGGGGACGGCTTCGACATGAATATTGAGAGCATTCACGGACACCGTACAATCGTACAATTAGTACTGCCTGTGAAGCGGATAGGAGTGGACTAACGTGGTATATAAAGTAGTATTAGCCGATGATCACTATCCTGTACTGGAATATCTGAGCGCCAGTATTCCCTGGG
The DNA here is from genome assembly GCF_038000205.1 of Paenibacillus sp. FSL R10-2771. Taxonomy (NCBI): domain Bacteria; kingdom Bacillati; phylum Bacillota; class Bacilli; order Caryophanales; family Paenibacillaceae; genus Paenibacillus; species Paenibacillus sp. FSL R10-2771. Next base: position 1,578,920 of record NZ_JBBOBM010000001.1, on the reverse strand, counting down.
ATACCTTAGGCCTGGAGTTGTCGGCCTCATGCTCTGACGGCAAACAGGCCTGGGAAGCCTGTCAGCTGCATGAGCCTGATATTCTGCTCACAGATATCGGCATGCCGGCGATGGACGGGCTGGAATTAATCCGGAAGGTCCGGGAGGTGAATCCCCAGCTTCAGGCGATTATCTTGTCCTGCCACGGGGAATTCGAATATGCCCAACAGGCGGTGAAATTGAATGTTGCCGAATATATATTGAAAGAAAGCCTGCAAATTGATCAGGTCGTTTCAGTATTGACTGAGGCGGTTTCCCGGCTGGAGATCAGAATGATCTCCCAGAATAATTACCTCCAGATGCAGAAGCTGGTCACGCAGAACCACTCTGCAATCCGGACGAGATTTATCCGTATGTTCCTCGAGCAGCCAGTCTGGGATGAGGCTGAATGGTTCGGACAAGCCGCCGCTATGGGCATCCGTCTGCAAGAGGGAATGCCCTACCTGCCGGTCCTGGCTATCCCGGAACGCTCCCATGAGCTGGAACGGCGTTTCGGAGGCATTGTGAACATGCAGTTCGTGATAGATAATGTGCTCCAGGAATTTCTTGAGATCGATGGCATTATACAGTTCGCCTTAACAGAACGGCAGTTCATCCTCTTCATCCCCTTTCCGCGCCTTCTGATCCGGAATCTTCATGAGGAATTCAGGGATAAATTCCGGCATGTCCAGAAGATGTCGAAGCTGCATCTCCGAATGGGGATTTCATTCTTTTACGGCGAGGCAACGTCAAGTCTGATCGACATCAAGAAGCAGATTCAGGCCTTACTGGATTCACAGGCCCTGCGCTTTTATACGGCTGAGGGAGCCATAATGAAGCTTGAACCTATTCAGACAACCAATGAGGACCTGTTTGTTCATTACGCTGAAATTCTTCAGCAGTTAAGAGACTGTATTCAGAATGAGGATGGTGCGCGGGTTACTGCTGCAGTTACAGAGATCAAGAAGCATATCTGGGACAAGAAATACCCGGTCGAAAGCGTAAAAAGCTGGCTGCTCAAAATGGTAATGGAGCTGGAATTAAAATATACCGTCATGCAAAATTTCGTGAACAATTTCAATAGTGAAATGCATCAGCGCTCCATCCGGGAGCTTGAAACCCTGGATCAGCTAATGGAGTGGCTGGAACAGTTCCTGAAAGACAAGATCTTGATGCTGAGGTCCATGTGGAAGCAAAATGTCCGGAAGGAAGTGGCCGAGGCCAAACGTTATGTCATGAATCATATTGGGGAGAAGGTAGGCATGGATGAGATGGCCCGGCGGCTTGGCCTGAACCCTACCCATTTCAGCAGGTTATTCAAAATCGAGACCGGTCTCACCTATATAGAGTTCGTGACCAAACTAAAAATGGAACGTGCGCAGGAGCTGTTGAATCAGACGAACATCACCATAGTAGATATAGCAGAGCAGTTAGGCTATGACAATGTCAGCTATTTCATTAAGCTCTTCCGTAACTTCTCCGGTATGACTCCGGTAGAATACCGGAAATTGATCTAAGCCCCTCTTTTTGGCAAAGCCAACTCTGATTCAATAAGAAACCAAAGGGGTAAATTAAATCCGAAGTTATATTCATTAAATTTTAAGTATCGAAAAGACCTTCAAAGCAGAAGGTCTATTTTTCACGACATAAAAACTTACTTAAGGAGGACACCATGCATCGCGTAAACCTGAATCAGGAACGTTTCAACCAGCAGGTCATAGATAATGCCTCCTTTGGAATCGCACTTGTTGGATCAGAAGGTGTGATATTGACGGTTAACCCCGCCATGGAACGGATCTTTGGCTATTCCAAGGCTGAGCTTGACGGAATGAAGCTGCAAGAGCTTTTCAATCCCGATGATGAATTCGGAAATATACATGATCTTAGGGAGCTCATGGGTGACCGGACGGATATACAGCTTGAAACGCGGTTTCTTTCAAAAAAAGGGGATCAGATGTGGGGAATGCTCACTCTCAAGTTTTTCAGCGGAGAGGATCATCCATCGTATTACATTTGTCAAATCGTTGACATCACTAAGCAAAAGGAATCCGAGCAGCGCCTTCAGGAGTCCGTAGAGCGGTACACATCGCTAAAAAAATACAACCATGACTCCGTCATTTCCTTTGGCCTGGACGGCCGGATTATTAACGCCAACAGTATGGCTGAAAAAATAACCGGCTACTCCATCGAGTCTGACCTGATCGGGATGGAACTGGCCCTTCTGATTGGACAGGAGTGTGTCCAGAACATTCTGGACAGATCTCTATATGATGAATCGGTTGATCAGCATATCAACACGCTTTACACCAAAAATGGAGAAGTCATAGAAGTGCTAACCAGTATTGCACCGATTTACGTGAATAATCAAAATATCGGATTCTACCTTATATGCAAAGACATTTCCGAGCAGAGACAGCTGCTGCTTGCCAAGGAAGCCGCCGAATCCACAAACAGGGCGAAAAGCGAGTTCCTGGCTATGATGAGCCATGAAATCCGCACTCCGATGAACGGGGTTGTGGGCATGACGGATATCCTGCTCGACACCACGGAGCTTACCGGAGAGCAGCAGAGCTATGTGGAAATTATCCGTAAAAGCGGAGAAACCCTGCTCAATATTATCAATGACATCCTTGATTTGTCCAAAATCGAGGCAGGCCGGACTGAACTGCAGGAGCATACATTTGATCTGCGCAAATGCATCAAGGACAGCTTTGCTGTCATTTCCATAAGTGCTGCCCAAAAGAACCTGGAACTCTCCAGCACCATAAATCATGATGTTCCCGACCATATATACGGTGACAGCGAACGTTTAAAGCAGGTACTTCTGAACCTGCTCGGCAATGCTGTGAAATTCACGCAGAGCGGCAGTATATCGGTAAAAGTGAAGCTTGTCCGGGAAGCTCCGTTCATGTTGGCCTTCACGGTGACAGATACAGGCATTGGAATTAATCCCTCCCGGCTTAACGAGATCTTTGAGCCCTTCGCGCAGATTGACAGTTTTATGTCCCGCCAGCATGAAGGCACCGGTCTTGGCCTTGCTATCAGCCGCAGAATTATCGGCATGATGGGCGGCGAGATCTATGCAGAGAGTGACGGCAAAAGAGGCTCCTCCTTCACCTTCACGATCAAGCCCAAGAAAGCTGAAGACATTTACAGCCAAGAGACTCCCATGAACAAACTCCCTGCCTCACGCGAAGTGAGCATCCTCCTTGCCGAAGACAATTATATTAACCAGCTGGTGATGACCAAGACACTTGAAAAAATAGGTCACAGGATTACTACCGTAACAAACGGGATAGATGCAGTTGAAGCAGCATGCAAAGAGCCGTTTGATCTCATATTAATGGATCTGCATATGCCGATTATGAACGGCTTCGAGGCAGTGAAGAGGATCAGAGAGGAGCTTAAGGAGAAGAGTCCGCCTATCATCGCGGTTACAGCCAATGCGCTGAAGGGGGACCGGGAAAAGTGCCTGGCTGCAGGGATGGACGAATATGTCAGTAAGCCTGTAAAGCGTGAAGTCATTCTGAAGCTTATAAACCAGTTTGTGCAAAAATAGGATATGGATGCGCAGACCTTCGCAGAATATACCGGAGGTCTGCTAATGCGTCTAGTATATGATTAGAAATCTGGATAATATCCTGCACACCCAAACATAATAAAGATGATTTATATATGGAAGGGGTGCTCACAATGTCAAAAGAACGGCTACGGATTGCTGCATTAGGCGGTGTTCACGAGATAGGAAAAAATATGTATTTCCTGCAATATGGGGATGATATCGTGGCTATTGATTGCGGATCCAAATTTCCTGACGAGAGCCTGCTTGGGATCGACTTAATTATTCCGGATGTAGCTTTTTTATTAGAAAATATCGATAAGGTACGGGCACTGGTTGTAACTCACGGACATGAGGACCACATCGGAGGCATCCCTTACCTGCTGAAACAATTAAACATTCCTCTCTACGCCTCCCGCCTGACCCTGGGATTAATCGAGAATAAACTCAAAGAACACGGGCTTCTCCGTCAAACCAGCCTGAACTGCATCAATTCAGACTCGATCCTCACGTTCGGCCAAATCACCACTAGCTTCTTTAATACCAATCACAGTATTCCGGACTGCCTGGGTGTTGTCTTTGATACTCCCGAAGGAACGGTGGTCCACACAGGGGACTTCAAATTCGATATGACCCCGGTCAACAAGCAATATCCGGATATACATAAAATGGCGGACATTGGAAAAAAAGGGGTCCGGTTTCTGCTCTCGGAGAGCACGAATGCTGAACGTCCCGGCTTCACTCCATCCGAACAGCTTGTTGGCGCTCATCTGGAAGATGCCTTCAAAAAAGCAGAGCGCAGAATCTTTGTCTCCACCTTCGCCTCCAATGTGCACAGGCTGCAGCAGGTTGTAGACGCTGCGGTTGTGACAGGACGCAAGCTCGCCTTGCTTGGACGGAGTATGGTGAACGTTGTTGCCGTATCCCGTGATCTGGGATATTTGAGCATTCCGGACGGTATGCTGGTCGAACCTGCGGAGGCTGCCAAGCTGCCTCCGCAGGAAGTAGCTGTCCTGTGCACGGGAAGTCAAGGCGAACCTATGGCGGCACTATCCCGCTTGGCAAATTCAAGCAACCGGCAGATGGAAATCGGTGCCGGAGATACCGTACTCCTTGCAGCCAATCCGATTCCGGGCAATGAACGCAATGTATCCAGGATTGTAGACAATCTCTATCTCCTCGGCGCACGGGTGATTTATGGATCGCGCAGCGAGCTTCACGTGTCCGGCCACGGCAGCCAGGAGGAATTAAAGCTGATGCTGACCTTAATGAAGCCGGAGTACTTCATTCCGATTCATGGTGAATACCGGATGCTGCATCACCACCGCTTATTGGCCGAAGCTGTCGGGGTACAGGGGGATCATATCTTCCTGCTCAAAAATGGCGAGCTGGTGGAGTCGGCAGAAGGGGTTGTCCGCCAATCAGGTAGGGTGACTGCCGGGCAGATTTTTGTGGATGGCCTTGGAATTGGCGACATTGGCAATGTAGTCTTGCGGGACCGGCGCCAATTGTCTGCTGACGGGGTACTGATCACGGTTATTACCCTTAGTCAATCGGATGGACGGCTGTTGAACGAGCCGGATACGATTTCCCGGGGATTCATTTATGTCCGCAATTCAGACAATCTGATGGATGAGATCAATCAGCTGGTCAAGGCAACTCTCCAGAAGATGAGCGAGGCTGACTTAGGTCAGTGGAATATTATTAAGCAGACCCTAAAGGTTACATTAAGCAAATTTCTTTATGAGAAGACGAAACGCCGTCCCATGATCCTTCCGATTATTATTGAAGTATAAAATAACGGCCTGCTTTTGGTGTTCTACCAAAGACAGGCCGTTACCCCTCTTTCAGGGAATCCTGGAATTCACCTGGATTCGTTTTTGATCTGGTACAGAATCCCTCTTTTTTTGAGCCAGCCAATCACCATTGCATCCATCAAGCCGGTACACCCGCTCTTCCAAATTCCATATTTTGAGACGCCGTGCTTTCTTATTTGATGGGTTACCGTAACTTCAACGACCGAGAACCCGTTCATCTTGGCCAGTGTCGGCAGAAAACGGTGCATTCCATTGTATAAATGAAAGCTGTCCCCGACCTCCCGGGTGAACAGCTTCATTGGGCAGCCTGTATCATAAACCGCTTCTCCTGTAATCCAGTTGCGGATTCCATTGCCGAGCCGTGAGGATATCCTCTTAAGTCCCGTGTCTTTACGCTCCAGCCGTCTTCCGTTTACAAAATCGATCCTTTCTATAAAAGGTATCAGTCTGAATATATCCCGGGGATCGGTCTCCAGATTTCATAACTCTCAATTCTGCCGCTCAGCGCTTCCGTAATACTCAAATACAGATCGTTCATATTGTCTTCTTCATTATAAACCGGTACGACGACTGACAGACGGATCACCTGAAACACCTCAATTTCTATTTAGGCATATGGCGGCAGACTGTGAGTTAGAAGCCTGCTGTCCAGCCTGCATCCGCAGTAATTACAGCACCGTTGACGAAACTGGATTCATCCGATGCAAGGAATAGAGCCACCTTGGCGATTTCCTCAGGCTGCCCGAGGCGGGGAATTACCCCTTTGATTACCTTAGTGCGTGCCGCACCAAGCTCATTTACATTGTTTATCGTATTGACGATATTCGTCATTGTCGCACCGGGAGCGATTGCATTACATCGGATTCCTTGCTGGGCATACATAAATCCGGTGTTCTTCGTAATGCCGACCACTGCGTGTTTGGAGGCGGTATAAGCGACACCGGCATGTGCACCGCAGAAGCCCCCCGTCGAAGCTGTATTTACGATAACTCCTTTTCCTTTATCCAGAAAAATCGGCAATGCCTTGCGTATGGCCCGCATCACACTTTTCGTGTTCACATCAAATATCAGCTCCCATTTCTCATCTGTAACATCACCGGCTGGCGCCATATTATCCATAATGCCAGCGTTATTAACCAGAATATCAAGCGTACCAAAGGTGGAAACTGCCAGATCGATCATCTCATGAATGTCGTGTTCAAGGGCAACATTAGTCTGGATGGCAACCGCCTCTCCGCCGTTCGTCCTGATACCGGCCGCAACGGCTTCAGCTCCTTCCAGGTTCAGATCGGACACGATGACCCTGGCACCTTCTTCCGCGTATAACTCCGCAATGGCCTTGCCCATTCCTGAAGCGGCACCTGTAATGACTGCTACTTTATTATTCAAACGCATATACTATTCCTCCTTGTTATCCATCCTGCAATGATTGGGGTAATGTTCTTTTATGCCTTAATCATACAGAGCACAGGATTCTTTAACATCGTCCTAACGGGAAAAGCGGCCTGCCCTTTCGGGCAAAAAAAAACATGCAGAAACGGTCTCCGCATGTTACATATTCAATAATCCCCGCTCCAGGGCGGTAGCCACTGCCTGCGGCCTGGAATCCACACCCAGCTTGTTGTATATGTTGGTCAGATGAGCTTTAACTGTCCGCTCAGAGACACCCATATCGAGGGCGATGGCTTTGCTGGTGTCCCCCCGGGACACACTCTGCAGGATGAACACTTCCCGTTCACTGAGCAGGGAACCGGCGTCCCGGGAAGGGACCGGAGCCTGCTGCTTGTCACGGACAGACAGGACACGTTCCATGATATCGGCAGTGAGTAAAGTCTCCCCGCGTACCGCCGACTTTATATTCCGGAACAGGTTCTCCCGGCTGGTATCCTTCAACAGATACCCTTTCGCTCCAAGCGCCAGACCTTTAATCATTAATTCATCTTCGTTGTAGGTGGTCAAAATAATGACCGGAACCGTACTATTCCTGCTCTTCAGCTGTTCCATCGTTTCCAGTCCGCTCATCACAGGCATGTTGAGGTCCATCAGGATCACATCCGGCTGCAGCTCGTCTATCAAAGGCAGAGCCTGCTGCCCGTTCCCGGCCTCACCGACAACCTGGAACTCCTCACCCGTCTCCAGGATAAGCTTGAGCCCCTCGCGGACTACGTAATGATCGTCCACAATCAGAATTTTATATATGCTCATATGAATTCTCCCTTAACCAGTGGTGTCTCAATCGTAACCGTTGTCCCTTGAGAATTACTGAATACTTTCAACTCCCCGCCAAGAAGTCTTACTCTTTCCTGTAATCCTAACAACCCGTAATGACCGGCATCCCTGCCAATAGCTTCGGTGTTGAATCCGATTCCGTTGTCGGTAATTCCGATCGATAGCCGGCCCTTCTCATCCGACAATGACACCCAAACCTTGTCGGCCCGCGCATGCCGGGCGATATTCGTCAGACATTCTTTAACGATATGGGAGCTGTGCTCCATCAGCAATCTGGATAAACGTCTGGTCAGTTTAAGGTCTGTAACTACAGGAATACCCGTGGAGTCTGTAAAATGCAGGATTTCATCTTCAACCGACTCCTTGAAATCAATTTCCGGCGCTGATTTGAGCCGTAAATTATCGATTGCTCCCCGTGCATCAGCCAAGGTCCTGCGGGCCTGCTGCATGGACTGTTTAATAATCTCCCCGGTCCTCTCAGTATTACCGCGTGACAAGTGTGCATCCGCAGCCTCAAGCCGCATAATCAGCCCCGCCACCCCCTGGGCCAGCGTATCATGCAAATCCCTGGCCATCCGCTGCCGTTCATTGGCGAGCGTCAATTCCTCCACCTTCTTATGAGCTTCCTGCAGATCCTGGAGAAAGCTCTGAATGCGCTGGCGCTCGTGCACCTGCCGGAAGAACATAATTGCAAAAGCAAACATAATGATCAGCATTAACACGAATATCGGGAGCAAAAAAATGATTTCTTTCGTATCCCCAACCGTCAGACCGGCGTCAAAAAAGATGATCACACTGACAATAGCAGCAATGGATATTCTTTTGATCTGAATAGAAGAGTTGAGACTCTGGGCAATAAGCACGGGGAGCAGTCCGATTAGAACCGCCTGGTATCCGCCCGGCATCAGAATTGCACACCAGTAAATTAGAACGCCTTGTATAGAGAAATACAGCCAGAATTGTTTATTCGTAAACTTGTATGAAAACCAGTGCAGCAGTACATGAACTGAGAATAATCCTGTGAATACTGAGGGAGACAATATCTGCGGATCATGGTAAAACTGAAGAAACACAGTGGAAATATATACGACCGATGTCCAGATGACAGTCGGCAGTCTCGCTACGAACAAATCATTTATAAACTGATTAACCGTTGGTTTGTTTTCTTCCATAGGATCGGCCTCCCACGCAATTATACATTACTGAAGCATCGGTTCACATCTTCCGGTCCACAGACTGGCAGCAGGGAACCGGCTATCCGCCGATCCCTGCTGCCAGTAATCTATATATTCATTATCGTTATTGAGTATCTACGCCGATCTGGACACCTTCTGCGAATGCTTCAGCTCTACTTCCTTCATTACTTCCTCACCTTCGACATCCAGGTTCGGCAGCAGGCGGTCCAGCCACTTCGGGAAATACCAGGCCGACTTCCCAAGCAAGGTCATCACGCCGGGAACAATAAGCATCCGGACGATAAAGGCATCAAAGAGAACTCCAAAGGCAAGCGCCAGTCCCATGACCTTAACCATCGGCTCCTCTGCCAGAATGAAGCCGGTAAATACAGCGACCATAATCAGTCCGGCTGCGGTTACCACTCCTCCACTGTGATGGATACCGGCAAGAACCGACTGTTTGGCATCTCCGCTCTTCTTGAAGGCTTCACGCATCCGGCTGACCAGGAAGACTTCGTAGTCCATCGCCAACCCAAACAGTACACCCACTACGATGATCGGCAGGAAATTGAATACCGGTGCCTCTGCATAGAATCCAAACAGCTTCTGGAAATAGCCATCCTGTACGACAAAGGTGACAAAGCCTAAGGTTGCCCCCAGCGACAGAATAAATCCCAGTACAGCCTTGACCGGTACCAGAATCGAACGGAACACCAGCATCAGCAGCACAAAAGCCAAGCCGACGATGATCAGGCAGAATTTAGGCAACGCCTGGTTCAATTTCTGGGTGATATCAATGTTGACGGCAGTGCTGCCCGTTACACCAATCTTGACATGATCCTGCTGTTCAATGGCCGGGGCTTTATCCCGAATCAGATGCACAAGATCGATCGTTTCGGAATCATTAGGACCCGTCGCCGGCATGACGGTAATCAGCGATACTTTACCGGAAGGTCCGGTGACTGCCGGATTTACGGCAACCACATTGGGATAGGTTTTCACTTCCTCCATTACTTTATTAAGATTAGCCGCCGCCTCTTCTCCGCCATCCGTTTCGGCCAGAATGACCAACGGTCCGTGGTAGCCTGCACCGTAGGTATCAGACAAGAGATCGTATGCCCGGCGTTCAGTGGTATCCGGCGATTTCTGCCCGTCATTCCCCAGACCCGTCTCCATGTGAAAGAACGGCAGCGCAATGGTTGCCAGCAGCGCTACACCTGCCACGACAGCTATTAATGGCTGCCCGGTAACAAACCTTCCCCACAAATTCCCGCTGCCTGCGTTTTTTTGCTTGCTGCCTCTATTCCGGGAACGCTTAGCAGGAGCCTTAATCCGGCCGCCCAGCAAATCCAATACCGCAGGAACTACGAATATGGATGTCAATATTGCGGTGAGCACACAGAGCGCACCTGCTGCTCCCATCGCGGTAAGGAAGGGGACGCCAACGAAGGAGAACCCCAGCAGCGCGATAATGACGGTTACTCCTGCAAATACAACCGCACTTCCGGCTGTGCCATTCGCGATGGCAATCGCTTCGCGTCTCTCATATCCTTCCGCCAGCTGCTGGCGGTATCTGGCAATAATGAATAGTGCATAATCGATGCCAACAGCCAGCCCAAGCATTCCGGCCAGTGACAGGGCAAAGGAAGGGATATCCAGTATACTTGTTCCGATGATAATCAGCATAATGCCAAATCCGAGGCCCAGACCTGCTGTAAGCACCGGAAGAACACCGGTAAGGATGGAGCCGAGTGCAACAGCGAGAATCACCAGAGCCAGCAATACCCCAAGTCCTTCAGCCGGACTGCTGGTTGCCATTTTTACATAGCCGTCCCCGATCAGTTCTGCATGCCAGCCCGTGTCCCGAAGTGAGTCTGCGATTTCAAGAACGGAATCCTTCGATTCCTCAGTAACATCATCACCCGGAACGTTATAAGTAATCGTGGCATACCCGATGGTACCCTCCGCATTCAATGAATGATTGTCGTACGGACTTACAACTGAAGCTACCTCCGGGTCCGCTGCCGCTTCCTTGAGCTTCCCGGCAATCAGCTCCTTGGATGCTTCTGAAGATAAGGTTTCGTTGTCCGGCGCCTTCAGCACCAATTGGGTTGTCCCAAGATTTCCTTGCGGATTCGGGAATTCCTTGTTCATAACCTCGAGTGTTTTCTGTGAAGCAAGCCCGGGAATACGGGTCTCCTCACCGAAATGGATCCCCATTGACAACGCTACAATCGCTGCTGCCACCACCAGCATAAGGCTTCCAATGAGGACCTTTAACCGGTTCTTCGCCGACCAGTATCCCAGCCGGTATAATAATTTCGCCATAACAGTATCGTCTCCTCTGTGTAAGTTCTTCTCTATGCCCTTATCTTATAGACGGGTGAGCCTGCTGGCATCGTCCGATCGGGCGGGAAGCATCTGCCCTTTTGGGCAGACGCCGAAAAGGCCCCGGATAGGGGGCCTTACCGGAAATCTTCATTTCATCCCTTAACCGAACCCACCGTAAGTCCGCCTACGAAATACTTCTGCAGAAAAGAGAAGGCAATCAGGAGCGGAAGTGCGCACAGCATACAGGCTGCAAACAGCACGTTCCACTGGGTCGGATTCTGCTGATCGCCCATGAAGCCGAGCATAGCCAGCGGCAGCGGAGATTGCGACGACTTGGAGATAAACGTCATATTGAAGAAATAATCATTCCAGATCCAGATGCCCTGCGTGATGATCACGGACACCGTGACCGGAATCAGCAGCGGGAATACGACCGTCCAGAACCGGCGGAAGAGTCCCGCACCGTCAATATGGGCTGCTTCCTCTACTTCTTCCGGAACACCGCTGCGGATAAAGCCGGTATACAGGAAGGTGGAGAACGGCAGGCTGCAGGTTACAAACATTAGAATCGGCGTGTACTGCGTGCTGGGAATCCCCAGACTGTTGATCATTTGCACAATGGGGATCAGCACCATCTGCCCCGGGACAACCAGACCGGCCAGGAAGAAGAGGTACAGGAACTGGCTCCATCTGCTTCTGATCCGCGCCATCGGATAGGATGCCATGGCTGCGAAGACCACTACCAGCAGTACGGAAATGGCCGTCAGCACCACACTGTTCAGGAGAGCAGTCCCAAAATGCATCCGCTCAAAAGCTGTCCGGTAACTGGCAAAGGAAAGCTCATTGAACAAATTCAGCGGATTCGTATTGTTATCCGGAGACCGCAGTGAGGTGGATAACACAATCACCAGCGGAATCAGATTGAGCACCATAATCACGATGACCAGCAGCTGAAGAAGTGTCTTTTTGAGCAAAGCTCCGGGATTGAACGGTTTACGCGTCTTTAAGGCAGGCTCAGGCTGCAGCATTTTACCTGCAGTGGTTCCGCTGTTCATGCTGACACCTCTTTTCTATTCATCAGCAGTACCGAGACGGCAGTAACAGCGATAATCAGGATAAACGAAATAATCCCCAGCGCCGAAGCCTTGCCGAACATCTGCTCCGTGAAGGCCATTTTATAAATTGAATAAATCAGGGTGTTAGTCGAAGTTCCGGGACCGCCATTGGTCATAATGAACGGGAAGTCGAAGGCTTTCAGCCCGTTGATCAGACTCAGCGTCGTATTGATCGTAATCGAGGTGGCAAGCAGCGGAAGCTTCACATAACGCAGCAGCTTCCAGCCGCCGCAGCCGTCAATCCGTCCAGCCTCCAGCAGATCATTCGGAACCGTTTGCAGCCCTGCGAGGAAGATAATCATCGTTGTGCCGACATTCTTCCAGATTTCCACGAAAATGATCGAGTATAGCGCAGATGAATAGCTGCCCAGGAAGTTTAAGTTGTCATTCGGAATGCCCAGCTTATCCAGGAATGTGGCAATCATCCCGCTGTCCGGCATATAGACATAGCTCCAGATGAAACCGACCACAATTGCACTGAACAACGTTGGAATGTACGAGATCGAGCGGTAGAAGCCCTTCCCCCGGATCTTCATGTTCAGCAGCAGCGCCAGCGCAAGTCCGATCAGGTTGCCCGCCACTACACTGACTACGGTATAAACCAGTGTGTTGCTGATCGAATTACCGAGCGTCCCTCCGTTAAACAAAGCCTTGTAATTATCGAAGCCGATATAATTGAAGGTCTGAGCAAACCCGTTATAGTCCGTCACACTATATTGAAACAGCTTGGTAATCGGAAAAATCCAAAAGGTCAAATAAAAGAGCAGCGCCGGGACTGCGAAAAAATACATCGTTTTTTTCATTACGGTAGATTTCATCTCTGTCTTATCCTCCTGTCCATAATTGTTCCGCCTCCCGCTGATAGATGACGGGCTGGCGGAACAATGATCAGTTATATCTTATTTGTTCTTCCACAATTCCTTGAACTTCGCATCCATAGCCTCTGTGACCTGCTCCGGAGTGGTCTTGCGTCCGCCGATAATTTCAGCAAATTTAGCTTCCATTTCTTCAGCTACACCTGTCGGCCACATCTGATTGGGGAAGTATACGGACTTTCCGTTATTCAGGTAGGAATCGTTGACTTCCTTGAAGAGTTCATGGTTCAGGGCTACACCTTTATATACACTGATCGAGCTGTTCGCTCCGGTCCAGGCCTTGAACAGGTCAGACTGGCCGTCAAACAGATAATTCATCACTTCTTTGGCGACATCCAGATTCTCCGACTTGGCATTCAATGCGAACCCGGCAGCAGTTGCAGCGGACACGTAAGTCGGCTGTCCTGCTTCATTCGCCGGCAGGGAGAAGAATCCGCGGGTAAAGTCAGCTGCACCTTTGGCCGTTAATGTAGCATAATCCCAGGTTCCGTCAAAAATCATCGCCGATTTGCCGTCAATAAACAGCTGAGCTGCTTGGGCACTTCCAAGTCCGAGTGAATTTTTGACCACATAGCCTTTGTCGTATAATTCCTTCATCTTGGAGATTGTCGCTGCCCATTTCGGATCTGACAGTGATTTCTCGCCTGCCTGGAGCTTGGTGTCAAAATCCATTTCATCCGGGTAAACGACATTCGCGGCAATCTGATACATTCCGAACTGCAGGAACCACGGGTCTTTATCCGCCAGTGAGATTGGAGTAATACCCGCGTCCTTCAGCTTCTGGCAGGCTTCAAGGAATGAAGGCCAGTCTTGCGGCATTTCCGTAATGCCCGCCTGCTTGAACAAGTCCTGATTATAGTAGACCCCCAGGTAATCCAGGCCGCCTGCGATTCCGTAAGGCTTGCCCTCGTAAGACATATCCTCCTTCGCTCCCTGGCTGATGTTATCCCAGAAGGCCAGATCGGACAGGTCGGCCGCATAACCAGCTTTGGCCATATCCAGCACTCCAAGGGATGCATTTCTCGGGAAAACCCAGTAAATATCCGGCCCTTGGCCTGAAGCAAGCTTGGTACGGATAGAAGTGAAATACTGCTCATCCGGAAGCTTCGAGGTTTCCAGCGTAACATTAGGGAACTTCTCCTTGACGAGCTTAGGCATGATATCGAGTGCAAAATCCTGTCCGTCCGGGGCTTTCGTACCGGATACCATCATTGTGAGCGTCACCTTCTTGGCGCTGCTTGCGGTATCTGTGGCCGCTGCGGCCGTTGCCTCAGCCTCCGGTGTGGTTGAAGTGTTCCCATTATTGGCCGGCTGATTCCCGTTGTTTCCTGATCCGCAGCCGGCAAGCAGTGTAAGCATTAACGCCAGCAGCAGCGTGCCCGTCCGTTTCTTTGATCGCGTTTTCATTAAATAACCTCCCTATTCTTCTATACCTTCGATTTCCCGGCCGCCCTTCTTCCCGGTGGCTGTATTGATATCTTAATCGTGAAAGCGGTATAATTACTTTTGCATTTAAGGTGCACTATTTTACGGTCTTCTACATCGGAGGAAACAAGTATGAAATTTGTCAGTATCAAAACAAAGCTTTTTCTGGCGCTGGTTCTTGTCTCCGTCATTCCGATTGTCATTGTCACGTATAGCTCCTATCAGAGCTATACCGATCTGGTCAACCAGCAGACCTCACTTGTTGCCTCCAACACCGTTCATAATACGGTTCAGGGCATTGAGGACATTTTCGGAAATATTGAACGCATCTCGCTGACCATTCAGCAGCAGTCCTCGAGTGCAACCGCATACAGTACAGTAAGTGATGAACTGAAGAAGCTGGCACTTACCAGCGACTCCTACGACATTTTCATTATACAGAACAAGCTGAAGCTGATCTTCGAGAATTTGCTGCTCAGCTATGATTATGTTAACGGAATTTATCTTTTTGCCCCTGACGGCAAAAACATCAGCTACGGCAGCACCGCCGAGCTTCAGGTCGGCTATGTCCCGTTCCAGGATGACTGGTATCAGCAGACCATAGCCAGCAAAGGCCAGCTTTATATCGGAGAACCCGGTGTAAAGCCCTATATCATTAACTCTGAACCTTCCCTTGTCTTCTCCCGGGCGCTTTACGATATGAAGACCCAAGAGTTCCTCGGCGTATTCATGCTGGACTGCAGCCTGGATATTTTCAAGGGCCTGAACCAGGATGCCGTACCCAATATGAGCTACTTTGTCCTGGCGAATGACGACGGCAACATTATCTATGACAGTACCGGCAAGAACACCGACACCCGGCTGCCAAGCGCCTTAATCCGCAGAACGGAGGCCATGGCGGGCGATGAGCTGGAATTTTACGACGGGGACATGTTAACTGTGATTCAAAAGCTTCCGGTCTATCACTGGAGTGTCATCGCCAATATCTCACTAAGCGGGCTGTATGAGAAATACGGGATATCCCGGAAGCTGATCGTTTACATTTCTCTGACCTGCGCCGTTATTTTCATTCTGCTCTCTGTCCTGCTGTCCAACTGGATTACCAAACCGATTACCCGTCTGGCCCGGATCATGCGCAAAAACAAATCACAAAAGTTCATCACGACCGATATTGAGCCTCAGCGGGTGGACGAAATCGGCTTCCTGTATACGGAATACAACAAGATGATGAAGGACATCGATACCTTTGTCAGGGAAAGCTACCAGAATAAAATCCTGACCATGGACTCGCAGATGAAAGCGCTTGAAGCCCAGATTAATTCACATTTCCTGTACAATACACTTGAATCTATCAACAGTATCGCCGAGATTGAGGAGGTAGACAGCATTGCAGTGATGACCAAATCCCTGGGGGACATGTTCCGTTATAGCATCAAGACCGACAGTGAGCTGGTGCTTGCCCGGGAAGAGCTGCAGCATGTCGATAACTATATGACCATCCAGCAGATCCGCTATGGCAGCAAAATCCGTTATGTCAAAGAAATGGAGCCGGCTGTGCTGGAAGCCAGAATTCTCAAGCTGATTCTTCAGCCTTTGGTGGAAAATGCCGTCTACCACGGATTAGAGAACAAGAAGGGCAGCGGATTGCTTCTGCTCAGAGGCTACCTGGAGCCGGATAGCGGGCGGATTATCTTTGAAATCCGCGATGACGGGATCGGTATTCCCGCCGAACGGCTGAATGAGATTCAGGAGCTGCTGGAGCTGCAGCCTGAGTTCATGGGGCTGGGGCATCGCAGCAGACAGAGCATCGGCATTAAGAATGTGCACTCCCGCATCGCTCTCTACTACGGCTCCGACTTCGGACTGGCGATTACCAGCGAACCTGCGGCGGGTACGGCCATAACCTTGACTCTCCCCTCCAAATAACACTGAAAGTAGGCTGGACCATGTACAAATTCATCATTGTCGACGACGAGCCTTTGATCCGCCAAGGCCTGCTGAAGAAGATCTGCAGCGTAACTGCTGAGCTCAGCTTCTGCGGTGAAGCAGACAACGGCGGGGATGCCCTTGAGCTCGTCCGTACACAGGACCCGCATCTGATCTTCACCGACATGCGGATGCCGGTAATGGACGGCAAATCCCTGCTCCGGCAGCTGCAAAGCCAATATCCCGACAAAAAGATTATCGTAATCAGCGGCTACTCTGATTTCGAATATATGCAGGAGGCCATTTCGGCGCGCGTAGTCCATTATCTGCTGAAGCCGTTCAGTAAAGAAGAAATCCTTGATGCCATCTCCAAAGCGGTAACCGCAATCGAAAGTGAGCAGTCCTCCAAGGCGGAGACGCTGAGCATCACCAGAGAAGCTGAGCAGCTCAGTCTGCTTGGAGATATGCATGCCCTGCTGCAATATATTTCCGGGTTTTATCCCGTGGAGCACCCGCCCGTGTTCCGCTCTGCCCCCATGCGGAATCTCATGTCTGCCGGCAGAATGGTCCTGTTAACTCTCTATACACCGGAAGAATTAGCTGCCCAGGAGCCTGCTTTGGAGGGGACCCGCCTGTTTCTTCTGCACCCGCAGAGCAGGAAGGTGGCCTTCTCTCTCCAGCTCTATGACAGTTCACTTCCAGAGACCGAGATCCTGGAACTGGCCGCCTCCGAAGCCCGGAAGCTGATTGCCGGCACGGGACCCCAGGCCTGCATTGGCATCAGCAGTGTAATAAGCACTGTGTCCGGGCTGCAGCAGGCACGCGAGGAATCTATGTCTGCCCTGAACTGCCGGGCCATCGCAGACCAGGGCCAGTATTTCCTCTACCATCCCGGCAGCTACCAGACCGCGCCCGTGATGTGGGAAGGCAGCCGGGACCTGATCTTTTTCATTGAATCGGGCAACACCGGAAAGGTTACTGAAGGGGTGCTCGATTATTTTGACTATTACCGCGGGCAGCCTGCGGCGACCATTCATCAGCTCAAAGAGAATTGCCGGCATATCATCGCTGAGGTCAAAACGCTGATCGCTGCTTACTTCCCGGCCCAGAACGGACAGCATCCGTCTTCGAGCCTGGAAGCCGTGCTTAGCATCTCGTTCGATGCTGAGGAGATCCGGCTGTACTTCCTGACGGTGCTCACCTCCGCAGCGGACTTGCTCAAGGAGCAATCGGTGTACTCTTCGCCAAATGTCATCGACAATGTGAAGGTGTATATCCGCAAAAACATAGCTTCTCCCGTCACACTTGAGCATCTGTCAGGTCTGTTCTACATCAGCCCGAGCTACCTGAGTTTTCTGTTCAAAGAAAAGACCGGTGAGAATCTGATTGATTATGTCAACAAAGAGCGTATTGAACGTGCCAAGCTGCTGCTGCGCACAAGTGAGGATAAGATTTATAAGATCGCCAAAGCTTTAGGAATCGACAACGCCAAATACTTTTTCCGGCTGTTCAAGAAAATGACGGGACACACACCTGAAGAATACCGGAAGCTTAGTGTAGCCGGAAAGGAGACCGGACCGGATGGATCACCGGGAGCTTGAACAGGCTCTGCGCCGCCATAATACCATAGAAGCCAAGCAGCGGCTCACCCGCCGCAACATCGAAGAGTTCGGCGGCCAAGAAATGACCCTGCCGCCCGGAGAACGGGTTCCGCGTCTGCCGGGACACCTCTTCTTCCGCCAGGGTGATTATCATATCAGCAAGCATCACAGGTTTGCGGCGATGCCGGAGCATACCCATTCCTTTATCGAGCTTAATTACATGTACTCCGGCCGCTGCCGTCAGAGGATCGGCGGCTCTGACATTGAGCTGACTCAAGGCCAGATCTGCCTGCTCGATACGGATATGCCCCATTCGATATCCATTCTGGATGAGGATGACATTCTGATTAATATTCTGATGCGCAAGGAAACGCTGAGCGCGGCATTTCTGACACGCCTCGGCATTGACGGGAGATTAACCGACTTTCTGGTCAATGCCCAGTCTTCTTCCACCGCCCATGACCGTTATCTCCTCTTCCGCTCGGAGCACTGCCTGAACCTTCACCATGTTCTCGCCAGCCTTATGTGCGAGTATTTCGATCCCCGTGAGTTCTCGGCGGATATGATCAGCGGCTATATGGTCATCGTATTCACGGAACTCATGCGGGTACTGAACCAAGATCCTGCCTTAAGCGGGCTTCCGTTAACCAAACGGGCCGATCTGCTGGAGATTCTGCAGTATCTCGAACGGCATTTCCGTCATTGTTCCCTGAAGGATCTGGCTGCTCACTTTAACTTCAATCCGAATTATCTGGGCAATCTGCTGAAGAAAAGCACCGGCAAAACCTTCGGGGAGCTGGTGCAGGAGCACCGTATGGCTTATGCCGCTCTCCTGCTCACCAGCAGCGGCCGCTCTATCGGAGAGATTGCCGGTGAATGCGGCTATGAAAGCCTGAGCTTTTTCCACAAGAAATTCGTTGAGCGCTACGGGTTAACTCCGCTGCTCTACCGCAAGCATAACCAAACAACCTGAGACGCCGCTTGCTGCGGATGCTCAGGTTGTTCGCAATGCTGCCTTATCCAGTTGCTTCTACAGCTGATATTTACGGATCAGATAAGCCGGAGTACAGCTCCAGGCATGGCAATAGCTGTTAATCAGATGACTGCCGTAAGGTGAAAAGCTCTTGTCGTTTGGATCATACAGCTCCCAGAACGTATCCGCTCCGTCCTTAATCATCTGCCCCCAGTACTTCTTGATCTCCCGGATGGCTGTCTCCCTCTCGCCTACCTGAATCAGCGCCTCAATGAAGTGATGAACCATATAAGGTGTGGACATCGGAATCGCAGACTTGTCCTCCAGCAGCCTCAGCATGAGCGCCTTCGCCTGCTCCGGTTCCGGAACTTCAGCCAGCACCATCCAGATCTGTGACGCATAGGAGATCTGTCTGTCCCTGCCGCTGATGAAGCAGCCGGATTGGGCGTCCCATAAATGCTCCGCCGCCGCTTGTGTAAGCTCTCCGATTGTCCGCTCCAGCGTAGCCTTACGCTCATCTCCGAGCAAAGCTGCCAGATGCAGCGCGCGCTTCAAATTATAGATTAAGATAGCTTGGGAAGGGGCCTGCTTGTTCAGGTTAGGGTGCCAGTCAATAAAGGCCCACCAGCTCTCGTCATCAGCAACGATTCCGCGTTCGTCGAGCCGCTCCAGCCCCAGCTCAATCTGCCGGTAAGCAGACGGCCACAGCTCCTCCAGCGTATTCCGGTCACCGGTAGCCAGGAAATAATCGTGAAGCACAGAGACAAAAAAGAGTGAATAATCATAGAGATACGTATCGTCCGCTATGACCTGCGGCTTCATGAACAAATTGGCTGTGATCCTGCCCCGTTCATCCGGATAAGCCGCGAACAGGTACAGACAGCGTTTCACAAGACCGTTGCCTGAGAATGTCTCATAATTGGCGAGCGCCTGCAGCCGCAGGTCACCAAGCCATAGTCTGCGGTCCCGCTTGGGCCCGTCCTCGAACACCTCCTGCATACACTCCTCCAGCGTCTTTACGCTGACTTCATCGATCACCTGCAGCTCCGCGTCCGCAGAGGTGAGCGTGGCGGATAACGCAGAGCGGTCGGCCGAGGTTACAGCTGTGCAGCTGATGTCGGCAAAGGATACCTTGTACTTGGGCGAGGTATCCAGAACCTTTAGTTTGAGATACCGGAAGCTGTATCTTCGTTCCAGCTTCAGGGCAGCGGGGAGTACATCCAGATGAATCCGCTCCTCCTGCAGCCAGGAGCTGCTAAGCCATCCGTTGTATTCCGAGAAGGGTTCCGCCATCTCCACCGGCATTTCACCAAGTGTAATCTGCAGATGCAGCGGGGCATCCGGCGGGCTGCCGACGGGAACGATCCGGATTGCCAGAGCTCCGACCAGATGTTCGCCGAAATCTAGAATCACCTCTTCACCTTGGCCGAATGACATGCCGGGCAGGTCTTGCACGTGTTGCACCGCTTCTGCCTGCCAGCCATGGATCAGCTGTTCATTCCTTATCATCCGGACGATCTGCTTCGGCGTACATTCCCTGTGAATAAGCCGGGGCTCCAGCTGCGCGGCAACTGCGGCAAATGCCTCATTTTTGCGTATGGATACGACTTCCTGACGCTGCATAGCTTGTGTCATACTGTAGTTCCTCCCTCGGGTTAGCTTGTTTCCTCCTCTAGTAAACCGTATTCCAGTCCGTTTGAACATGCAGTGAATACAGCAAATTTTGCTCTTATTACAGTTTGCTTCCCTATTAGGGAACACTATTTGGATAATCCATTGCTCAGCAAGAAGGGGCACCCGGCTGCTTGGCGCATGCCGGGTACCCCTTCCTCATTCTATAAAGTTAGCTCATGGCCATCCGGCACCGGCAATCCGAATACCGGCAGTCCGTCTTCTCCCCATGCCACAGGCTGGACACGGGTATGACGGTTAGGGTCATTCAAGGGATCTCCCTCTATTTCCTTATAATTTCTGGCGTGATAGACAAGCAGGTCCTGCGTTCCATCTGCCGTTACCGTAAAGCTGTTATGTCCCGGACCGTACTGGCCGTTCTCTTCGCTGGTCGTAAAGACGGGGACCGGGGATTTCGTCCACGAGCCGGGGTCCAGCAGATTGCTGTCATCCGGTGCGGTAAGCAGGCCCATGCAGTAATGGTGATCGGTCGCGCTGGCCGAATAGGTCAGGAGAACTCTTCCGTTCTTTTTCATAACAGCAGGCCCTTCATTTACACGGTATCCAATCGTCTCCCACTCATAGTCCGGCCGGGTCAGCAGGATCTGCTCACCTTCCAGCGTCCATGGATTAGCCATCTTCGAGATAAACAGGCTGGAGTTCCCCTGAACCGAAGGGTCCTCCTGCGCCCACACCAGATACTGCGATCCCGCATGCGCAAAGGTAGTGGCATCCAGCGAGAACGTATCCCATGCGGTATAGATTCTCCCCTTCTCCTCCCAGCTTCCTTCCAGCGGATTGTCAGAAGCATTCTCCAGTACATACAGACGCTGTGCAAAAGGTGCATCATCACTGCCGGCGGAGAAATAGATGTACCACTTCCCGCTGATGTAATGAATTTCCGGCGCCCATACATAACCGCTCATAATACCGGTGGTATGCTTCGTCCAGATGACGACAGGCTCGCTGGCTGTAAGTCCGCCGATCGTCCGGGCTCTCCGCAGCTCAATCCGGTCATATTCGGGAACCGAAGCGGTGAAGTAATAATAGCCGTCACTATGCCGGTAAATGCAGGGGTCTGCCCGCTGCAGGACAACCGGGTTGGTGATTGTTTCATTCATTATGTAGCTATGTCCGTCCCCGAAGGCCGCCAGCAGCAGGCTGCGTTCCCCGGCAGTAACCGGAAGGACTCCGCCGTGGCGTTTGGTGTTTACACCAAGGTCGAACTCCCTGTCTGCAAGCACGCGGAAATCGCCGCTGCTAAGGTCAGACGTTAACAAGGGAAGATATCCCTTCCCTTCCGCATAACGGTCCACAATCAGGCACCATTCCCCGCGGCCGTTCAGCTTATAAATCTCCGGGCCTTCCACGCCCATAATGGCCTCCAGAACCGGCGCATCCACAAAGCTGAAGGCGTCTTTATCCAGCGACGCACCTTGCTCCACCCGGATATTCTTAGTTGTCTCATCCTTCGAGAAACGGTAGTAACTCCCGCCAGCAGCGATAATTGTCGTATCAATGATATGATTGTCGCGCTCAATGTACTTCTCTGCTGCCGTAAATTCCCGGAAATTCTTCGTGCGCGCGCTGTATATTTTATGCTTTCGTTCACTCTCATGCGGCTCCTGAGTAGCCGAAGCCCAGAATACCAGGAATTCATCCGCAGCCTCATCGTAAATCGCCTCAGGAGCCCATACACATCCGGCGCCCTCCACACCGACCGTAACTGCCCACGGCTGTGACCAGTTCACCAGATCAGCAGATTCCCAGACAATAATATCGCGGCTGCCGGCCTCCACTGCTGCACCCCAGCCCTTGCCGCTGGCAATGCGCAGATCGGTGGCAATCAGATAGAATTTGCTTTCCTTCGGCGAACGGATGATAAAGGGATCTCTGGCTCCCTTTTCCCCGAGCTCCGAGCGCAGAACAGGCAGACCCGCGTTCAGATCCTTAAAGTGCAGGCCGTCCTCACTGTAGGAGAAATAGACCTGTTCGCCATCCGGCTGCTCCCCGATGAAATGAACTAAGAGATAACCGGTGTATGCGGGTATAGATTGAGACAAGCTAAGCCCTCCTTAGGGAATTATTATACCGAACAAATCTTCCAGTCCGGCTTCGTGTCATTTAGTTAACACAAATATTAATCTATTTACTATTATATTAATATTATAGTTAGGGAACATAGATAGAGTCAATGCTGTTTCTGCTGAAATTCACCTGAGAAAAAAAGCCGCTGAACGGATTCAGCGGCTTCATTACCTTTTACATGGCTGCAATGTCTGCCGCCTAATGATAGCTGGGCAATAAAAATCAACCTGCTGGATCTCTCACGTTTACGGGATCACCGCTTTGATCTTCACCCGGGGCCAGTCGGGCTCCATCCTTGTTCAAGTAAGGTACACTGCGCCTATCCACTCAAAATTACAGCTTCGTTTCACCAGCCGGTTGCGCCTGAGACTGGTTACAGCCTTGCCTTCGCCATCAAAGCCCACAAAATTTGTTCATTTATTGTTCAGTTAAGACGTTTACACTATGCTCGAGGGAGGCATCTAACCTTGGGAAAAAAGCGAGCAGAAGAAAAACGGAAATGTGAGTGAGGTAGCTGCACTAACAACCATTACGCCAAAGGAATGTGCAAGCAACATTATTGGAAGGACTTTCGGTTTTATATAACAACCCTCTCCATTTATAGCATTTATATGTTGATTTTCCCGGTTAAGGATGTATTGAATCACGCCTATTGGATCGCCGGCGGATTATATAATCTCCCGGCTGTCTGGTTTTATTTTATACGGGAAAATGGTTTACGAGCGAAAAAAACCTCCCGTTTTACCCGATTGATCTCCTTTCAGCCATGTAGAGCTCCGGAAAGTTATCACAGATGTTATCAACATGCTCACTTACTCAATGGAAGGCAAACCTCTGCAGTTAAGAAATAACTATCTCTTCAAAACTCTCACACGTATATGCAGATGAAAAAAGATTATCCCAAATTCTATTTAATTTGCTGCATAACGCAATTAAGTATAACGGAGCAAGGAGAGATTATTATTGAAGCCTCTAGGGTTAAACAACGCCGCAACATTAGCGAAGATAAAGGATCTGCTGAAGTGGTCCGTGCAGGATCGTCCGGGCCTCTCTATGAGATGGCAAGACCCAATATTCTAATTGTGGACGAGGATCCGGTGAACCTGAAAGTGTTGGCTGATATTCTCTATGAAGAAAATTACAGATTAACTGCGGTCTCCAGTGCCGATGAAGCCCTTGAACTGATCCGCTCTGCTTCCTGGGATTTGTTAATTGCCGATGTGAAAATGCCGCAAATGTCAGGATATGAGCTTACCAAGCAGGTCAGACAACATTTTGATATTACGGAGCTGCCGATACTCTTGTTAATTACCCATTCGATTTCAGAAGAGTCATATACAGAATTCTTACATGGAGCCAATGACTATGTAACCAAACCTGTTGAAAGATTAGAGCTGAAGTACAGAGTGCAGGCATTAATTTCGTTGAAACAATCGATTGACCAAAGTCTGCGGATGGAAACAGCCTACTTGCAGGCCCAGATCAAACCGCATTTCTTATTCAACACCATCAACTCCATTATGGCCCTGAGTGAATTTGATATGGAACAGATGCGTAATGTAGCGGGTGCATTTGCAGATTACTTGCGGTATAGCGTTGATTTCATTAATACGAATCAGCTGGTGGATCTGGAGAATGAAATTTCCCTGGTGAAATCCTATTTATTCATTGAGCAAGTCCGTTTTGGAGACAGGTTAACTGTGGTGTGGGAGATCCAGCCCGCTCTCCGTTTCAAGCTTCCTCCGCTGTCCATCCAGCCGCTCGTTGAGAATGCAGTAAGACATGGATTGCTGAGCCGGGCGAAGGGCGGCGAACTGGTGGTGCGCATATATCAGGCGGAAGCTGGCGCCTGTGTACAGATTATAGATAATGGCAAAGGGATTCCGGCTGCCGAGATTGAGAACCTCCTAAGCCTTACCCGGCATAACACCGGGGGAATCGGCTTAAGGAATACCAACCGCCGTTTGGTTCAGCGGTATGGCCAGGGTCTTCTTATCCAGAGTGAACCGGGCAGGGGCACGACAGTATCGTTCATGATTCCTCTTGATAATCATCCGGTATCTTAAGTTCCAACCGGATTTCACCACCTCATAAATCACGTCTAATGTCCGCGCATCTGGGCATTACTCCCGATACCTCGGTTACGCGGGGGCAGTGGCTGAGTCTAAGCAAAATGGACAAGCTCAAACCATGAAGCTGCCGCTCATTGAATTCGGTCCGGAATGTATTTATTGCACCTTCAAGTGGTTAAGATGATCCGCAATCCGGTTAAGCTCATCGGCAAGCGCCGCCAGGGAAGCAACAAGCAGCTGCTGTCTGTCCGGCTTCTTCGGCTCGGCGCTGATTTTCTCCATTGGCGGAGGAGGTTGCAACTCCTTCTTGTCCTCTTTGCCATACATCGGAAAGCCGTCTTCAATCAGCAGACGAACAATGGTACTGAGATGGTAACGCTCTGCACGCAGTTCACTGATCCGCTTCAGTAGTTTCAAAGTTTCATAAGGGTAAAGCACCTGGTCTCCCTGACGGGTCGCGGCTACAAAATAAGAGAAATACTCTAGCCATCTCTTCACTGTGGTCGGAGGTAATTTCGATATCGTGATCAATTCCAGCTGCGTGTAATGGCGAACCATAACATCTCTCCTCTTTCTAGTGGACTTATATATTTTAATAGTATTCGTGTTCCACGAAATAAATGTGTGAAATTACTTATTTGCGTTTTTTCGCATCAAAAACGGCCAACTGCCTGCGAAGGCAGTTGGCCGTAGATCCATCCGGATATTGTCCTCGATCCTGCCTTGACCGGTCTCCAGAAACTTGTCGTAATATTTGAGTGCTTCTTCATGAAGTGCGTGGTACATATATTGCTCTCCAGCGTGGGCCCTCCGCCGCCAAATACTTATGCAACGGGCCGATCCACTGGATATTGCAGTCCCGCCGGACCCGCCGGTTTCGCCGGAGGCTTGAGGTTACCCTTCCCTCACTGTTCAGTTCCTTGAACAACCGATCCATTCAAAGTCATAAATGACCGCACCATACTCTGCTGCAATTTCCTTCGTGCGGTCTGTCGAGCTGGGCGAGCACAGCACCACTGGAACAAGCTACGATCACAGCCTTCTCTACAGATAAAGCGTCCAATAACAGCTTCAAATCTTCACATTGTGTGTCTACGATCCGACTAATCTCCACATCCATTTTACCGGACTGCCCGTTCCCTCTTAAATCGAATACGATTACTTTCGCACGCTTGCTGAAATAATCCGCTTGCGGCTCAAACAGATGATGGGAGGTCGAATAATCATGAATAAAAACAATGGGCAGACCGTTGCCCGACATCTCGTAATACAGCGACGTTCCATTCACTTCAATATGCGGCATAAACAGTGCATCCTCTCATGAACGCTTGCGGGGTTAGCTGCCGGATTCGGGCCTGAAAGTAGCCCTACTCGTCTATCCCGAGATTCACCCCATATAACCTGGTTCCCCCGCTTCCTATAAGGAATTCAGCGATTAAGTATTATTTTGCAGACGTTTCCTGACGCTCTTCCCCCAGGACCTTCAGATCATCCTGTATGCTTCCCTTCCATAAGGGAACTCCGGAACGGTAGGCTGCCCGGCCATTTAAATGGCCTGCCACCGGTGAAGTGATGAATACAAAAACAATCGCCAGCAGCAGCTTGATATTAACCGTTCCGTCTTTAAACCAAAAGTACAGGAAGCCTCCTGTCAGCAGACACAGCACCCCGAAGGTTGCACTTTTGGTGGCCGCATGTGAACGCAGGTACACATCAGGCAGCCGGACCAAGCCGAAGGCACTTAAGCCGCAGAAGACTGCACCCATCACCACAAGAATGGAGCTAATCAGTTCACCTGTCATTCGGGTTCCCTCCATCCTCTATAACGGCTCCCCGTTCAATATATCTGGCCAGTGCCGTTGTTCCAATAAACGTCAGAATACCGATAACCAGAATAACTTCAAGAAAGTCCTGGGTATCCAGCAGCATACAGAAAACAGTGATCATTGCGAGTACATGAATGCCTATCGTATCGAGCGCGGCAACCCTGTCTGATCGGGTTGGCCCTTTCAGGAGACGGAACAGGCATGCCAGCATCGCCAGCGCCAGAATGATCATTGCCACGGTTAGCATAACTTGGATCATTACCGGGTCACCTCCATAATCGCTTGTTCGAAAGTGCCTCTAATCTGCGCGACAAGCAGCTCTGCATCTTTAATATCAAGTGCATGAATGTACAGCGTCCTGCCATCCTTCGAAACATCAAGAGTCAGGGTTCCCGGCGTCAGACAGATCAGGCACGATAACAGCGTAACCTCCCAAGCCGAGGTCAAGGCAGTCTCATAAGCAAAGATACCGGGACGTATAGCCAGCTTTGGACGGATGATATGGCCGATGACCACGAAATTCGAGACCGTAAGTTCACGGGCAAAGATCAGCAGAAGCTTCAGTATAGCCCATATACGTATGAGATAGAATGGCCGGGTCCGGGCCAGGGATTTCGTCAAAATCAGCAATAATATAATACCGATGACGTAGCCGGCTATGAAGCTTGAGCCAGAGCCATCGTTATTTATCGCCATCCACAGAAAGGCAATCAACAGATTTAAGAGGAATTGTAGGGCCATCTTCTCTACTCCTTCATTATGGCTTCAATGTACCGCGCAGGTGACGCCAAAACCTCGCCTGCCTGCGATACATAAGCATAGACGGACTCGGCACCGACCCCCATAGCAATCACAAGCAGCAGGAGTCCGGCGGCAATAGCCGATGCAGCCTTCAAGTTCACTCTAGGCAATTCATTCACCGGTTCATTTCCCCAGAACGCCAGCCTGAACACCTTCATCAGGGAATACAGCACCAGTAAGCTCGATCCTAGTCCAATTAAGGACAACGTCAGCATTCCCTCAGCCAGAGCTCCGCGGATGATCAGAATCTTGCCGGCAAACCCGCTCAGCGGCGGAATACCTGTCAGGGCAAGAGCAAGGATAAAGAACATCCAGCCGATGAACGGATACCTTTTAATCATCCCGCCCATACTGCCTAGCCGGTCAGTTCCGGCTGCGGATATAATCATCCCGCCCAGAATAAACATGAGTCCCTTGGCCAGCATATCGTGCAGCAGATAGAAGACCGCCCCATTCAGTGAATCTGCAGTCCCTGCAGCGAGTCCAAAGGCTACAAATCCAACGCTGATAATGATGTTATAATTCAGAATCCTCGGGATATCCTTATAAGCGACTGCCCCCAGGCTGCCCAGAATCATGGTAGCAGCAGCCATCCAGGCAATCCAGTCATGGGTGAAGCCGGGATCGTTAACAAACAGCAGCGTGAAGGTACGGATGATTGCATAGAGTCCCACTTTGGTCAGCAGTGCACCGAACAACGCTCTAACAGCCGCCGGAGGCGCACTGTATGACCCTGGAAGCCAGAAGAACAGGAACAGCCCTGCCTTTAGGGAAAATACAATCAGGAACAAAACAGCAATCACATTAAGCACGCCGCCTTGTCCCGCTTCAGCGATACGCTGGGACAGGTGTGCCATGTTGAGTGTTCCTACTGCTGCATAGAGATAAGCTACCGCTGCTACAAACAGTGTCGAGGATACGATATTAATGAGCAGGTATTTCGATGTTTCTCTTAGCTGAAGCTTGGTCCCTCCGAGTGAGATGAGCGCATAAGAAGAAATCAGCATAACCTCAAAAAAGACAAACAGGTTGAAAATATCCCCGGTAAGAAATGAGCCGTATACCCCGACCAGCAAAAACTGAAAGAACGTATAATAATAGAACCGCTCCCGCTTCTCTCCAATGCTGCTGAAAGAGTAGCACAGAATCGCAAAGCTGACGATCGAAGCCATCATTACCAGCAACACAGCAAACATATCACCTACAAATACAATCCCGTACGGAGGAGCCCAGCCCCCCATCTGCAAGGTCTGTATGCCCTCAGAGTGGACACGTGAAACCAGCAGCACTGCAACCAGAATGTTCAGCAGACCGCTGAGCGCACTAATCACGCGCTGAAGCCGGATCTTCTCTTTGAGAAAAATCAGGATGACAGCCGTAGTCAGCGGAATGAGAATCGGGAGTACCAATAGATTGCTCATTCGTTGTCCTCCTTAATGCTGTCAATTTCGTCAGTACCCAGCGTCTGGTAAGACCGGTACGCGAGTACGAAGTAGAAGGCTGTAACCCCAAAGCTGATAACTATGGAGGTTAGAATCAATGCCTGCGGCAGCGGATCAACATAAGTATCCGCTTTGCCCAGCACAGGGGCTGCACCCTTTTTGAGCCCGGCCATTGTGAGCAGCAGCAGATGGACACCATGCGTCAGCAGGGAGGTTCCCAGCACAATGCGCAGCAGGCTTTTGGACAGAATCAGGTACACACCGATCGTGAAGAGAATGCCGACCGCAACCGCCATTAGGAGTTCCATTTCTTTTCCCCTCCGATCGATAAAATGATGTTCATCGTCACACCGACCACGGCCAGGTATACGCCAAGGTCAAACAGGACGGCAGTCGCCAGCTCCGTATCGCCAAGCACTGGCAGATGAAAATGGCCGAAAGCATGACTTAGAAAAGGAGCGTCAAACAGGAATGAGCCTGACGCTGTTAGAATAGCCAGCAGGAGTCCGGAAGCTGTAAGCAGCCGGTAATTCACAGGGAGCACCTTACGTACCTGATCCATTCCAAATGCGATTGTAATGAGGATCAGCGCAGCAGAAGTCATCAAAGCCCCGATAAAGCCTCCCCCCGGATGATTATGTCCGGCAAAGAACAGATACAGGGAGAATATCAGAATAATGAGGACAATCCCCTTGGACATCGTCTGCAGAATAACGTCATTGCTGCGCAGCGGCAATTTTTCTTTTTTGGCGGGTTGGAGCGGCGGGAGCTCCTCCTCCATTCTCAGATGAATCAGACCATAAATGGCCAGTGAGGCGATGCCGAGCACCATGATTTCAAACAAGGTATCAAACCCGCGGAAATCTACCAGGATGACGTTGACAACATTCTTGCCGCCAGCCAGGTTATAGCTTTCTTTCAGGAAAAACTCGGAGATAGGTTCAAAAGGACTGGTACCCATAGCCGCCAGAGCGATCAACGTCATTGTAATGCCGGCTCCAAGCGCTATGATCAGATTGGGCAGCTTAAAGCGCAGCGGCTCCCTCTGCTTCTTCAGCTTAGGTAAATACCGGAAACAAAGAAGGAACAGAATGACCGATACGGTCTCTATAATCATTTGGGTGAGTGCAAGATCCGGTGCCCGGAAAAGAACGAAGAGCAGCGTCACCATGTACCCTACACCACCGGTGAAAAGAATCGCGTTAACACGTGACTTGGCAAATGGAACAGCAAAGGCAGCCAACAGCATTGCTGCTACAACAGCCGTTTCATAAAAAGACAATGAGGCATACTGATCCATGCCAAAGCTTATGCCTGACTGCCGCAGCAGAACTGTGAGTAACGAAATGATGAAAAAGCTGAAAATATAGAGCAGGTAATGGCGATTGGAACCAGTCATATAGGCATCAGTCAAACGTCTTGAACCATTCTCCAGCAGTCTTAGCGAGAAGTCATACATACGGTTCAGCGTATTGCGTCCGCTTGCTTCGCGGTCCAGTACCCGCAGCCGGGTATAGATTCTAAATAACAGTGTACCTGCGGCTATAACGCCGAGGGTCATGAAGATTTCCGGTGTCCAGCCATGCCAGAAATGAATAGAAACTTCAAAAGCTTCTTCCGGTGCGAGTATCCCCGTATGGATGGAAGACATTGCCGGTTCAATCAGCGTAGCAGAGACCAGGTCAGGGAAGAATGCAAACACTACAGCAAGTGAAATTAGAATCACCGGTGACAGCAAGAGACCCAGTGGAGCTTCATGCGGAATTTTATCCAGTTTGTCTTCCCTCAGCTTGCCGCGGAAGGTCTTGAAGACAAAAATCATGCTATATACAAAGGTAAACACACTGGCAATCCAGGCAATTACCGGAAAGAGCTGCGTCCAGTATCCTGAGCTCAGGATGTCAAACTCCCGGATATTAAGCATAGAGGTGAAGAACATTTCTTTACTAAGGAATCCGCTGAATGGCGGCAATCCAGCCATGGAGAACGCCCCGATCAATGCGACAGAGAAGGTGACTGGCATGAGAGACATAAGCCCTCCAAGCTTGCGCAGATCACGGGTACCCGTCTCGTGGTCAATGATGCCCACAACCATAAACAGACTGCCTTTAAATACAGCATGATTAATGAGATGAAAGAGCGCTGCAGTAGTAGCCATCGTATAAAAAACCGCATCCCCCGTGCCGGTAAAGAAGGCTGCCGCCGACCCGAGTCCCAGCAAAGACATGATCAATCCGAGTTGACTGATCGTGGAGTACGCGAGTAAGGCCTTGAGATCCGTTTGCCGGATGGCTTTGAACGAACCATAGATCAAAGTTACCAGTCCTGTGACAGAAACGAGCCAGAACCACTCGGATGCTCCGGCATATAGAGGGGTGAGCCGCGCCACCAGATAGATCCCCGCCTTAACCATGGTAGCCGAGTGAAGGTATGCACTTACCGGAGTCGGCGCTTCCATAGCATCAGGCAGCCAGATATGGAACGGAAACTGGGCGGATTTCGTAAAGGCACCCAGGAGAATAAGCAGCATGGACGGGATAAACATGGCACTTTCGGTCAAGGTCCCTGCCTGTGCAACAATCTCGCGGATACTATAAGTGCCGGTCATTATATACAGAAGATTAAATCCGGCAAGCATCGCCAGACCGCCGAACACCGTGATCAGCATGGACTTCAATGCTCCATAGGAGGATCTTTCCCGGCGGTGCCAGAAGGCAATGAGCAGGAACGAAGAAATGCTCGTCAGTTCCCAGAATCCGTACAGCACCATCAGATTATCTGACAGGACAACACCCAGCATTGCTCCCATAAACATGAGCAGGTACATATAAAACTGGCGGATTCCTTCCATCAGCTTATCGAGATAATAAATGGAATAGAGCACAACCAGGGCACCCATTCCGGTAATCAGCAGGACAAAGAGCAAGCTGAGTCCGTCCAGCACCAGAGAAATATTTACCCCAAAGGACGGCATCCAGTTGATATTGTTAACAATAGGCTCGCCAGCCCGGATGGCTGGAATTCTCGTCAGGAAATAAATGAAGAGAGCTGCGGGAAGGGGCAGAGCGATCCAGCCCAGGTGGAACCGTTTATTTCGCTTCATCAGCAGCATTAGCGCAGCCAGCAAAAACGGAAGCAGGATAATCATATGCAGCAAGGCTTAATCCCCCTTTCTAGTTTTGGTATAATCCGCTTAACGGGGCTTAACCCATTCGTTCTGTACAATCCTCAAATATTGCGCTTCACCGTTTCTGACGATTTTGAACAGGCCGGTATTGAAATCCGTATCGAGCTCACGGAAGAAGACCCCCTTCATGGCTTCATCTCCATCCGGTTCATCCATAAGGATATGGCGGTCGCCCTCTTTGACCAGATAAGCAGAGAATCCTTGCTCATGGGACTTTTCGAGCAGCTCCGGATAGCGCTGCACCGCAACGATATGAAGATCAATCGGGCCCATCCGCTCCAGCAGCTCATTGATGAAGCTTCCCCGTGTAATCTCCTGCCACAGCGTTTGGCTTGACTGTCCGAGTACAATTTGCGTTATTTTATTATCCTTTGCAGTCTCCACAATCACATCAGCCGTTTTCCTGCCATTACATTTGCGGATCACAAATTGTCCGCCGACCTCCTGGGTCTGTTTCTCCCATCCAGACAGGTACTGCTGCTTCTCCCGGTTATATTCATTGTCTCCGGATGCATCTACTGTAAGCACAATCAGCGGAGCCTTGAGCAATTTGGCCAATTGTCCTCCACGCTGTATTAACCTCTGCCCGTGGGGGCCATAATGCACACACACCATAATGCTCTCATTGTTCATTTCCATTCCAATACCTCCGCAGCAGTAAATTTATTCCAGATAAAAACACAAAAAGAGCCCGCTGTTGGCAGGCTCCTCCGGTTAACTCCGTATACAATTATTGCAATTATATAGTCACCGAAGGAGAATGTAAAGGCAATTTGCGGTGAATAATCCGGGAAGCATCAGGAGAGCCTGTGTGAAAAGGAGGCATTCCCCATGTTAATACGTAAAATAATATGCAGCATTTTCCTGTTCGCCGCCATGTTGATATTTGGCTGGAAAATGGAAAACTTATTAATTTCTCATACGGCAGTATCACAAATAAGCAGCTTCTCCACTGAAGAATTTAGTTTCCGTACCGGAAGCTTTACTGATCCGCTCCCCATCAGCGTACCCTATCTCCCCCGGGAATATGTGAGAATTAGACGTATGGTTAAATAAAGTGGTCTGCTAGAGCAGGGCTATTCGATTATTACTCCTTCGCGGGCTGGCTACGGCAGATGGTACCTTCATTCAGTATCCTTCCCGTACCTGAGGTCTTGCAACAGTTCAGCCAAGAGGATATTGAACAATACCATATCCCTGAATCGAGATTATGCCTTCTTGACTCATGGGAACATTTCATATGGCTTGGCAATGGAGCCCGGAGCGTTGACACGGAATTGAATAAGTTACGAACCTGCCACAAAGCAAGGAATCGCGAATGCAAACGTACTGCCCTGTTCGCTGGTATCCTTAAGCCATACTTTGCCGTTCATTAGCTCAGCCAGCTGCTTACAGATGGAGAGCTCCAGTCCGGCTCCGCTATAGCTTCCCGGTGAACGTCTTTCATGAATTTGCGAGAAGGAGCGGAACAGGTTGGCTTTCTGTTCTACAGGCAGTCCAATGCCGGTATCCTTAACATCAATGGAGAAGGTGATCCGGTCTTCCGCAACGGCCTCAGTTTGCACAATATACCTCACCCTGCTCAGTAAATTTAAGCGCATTGCCTACCAGATTGGCAATGCAAACGTATTCGCCGGGATTAGCTTGCTCGCAGTATCCATGACCTTCGCAGCCTACTGAATAGCTCACTCTTATATAATCATTTTCATCAGGGTCAGTAACTGCTCCATATTAACGGGCTTGCTTAAATATTCAGTCGCCCCCGCCTCCAGAATTCTGGTTCTGTCTTCCTGCATCGCCTTTGCAGTCAATGCAATGACCGGCGTCTCCTGTCTCAACGGCATTTGTCTAATCCATTTGATCGTATCATAGCCATTCATCACAGGCATGATGATATCCATCAGAATCATATCAACAGCTGCTCCGGTCTGCAGGTACTCCACGGCCTCTTGGCCGTTAGTGGCCTTGGTTACGTTCAATCCATTTTTCTCCAGAATTTTCGTTAGCGCAAATAAATTCCTTTCATCATCATCTACGATCAGAACTTCTTTATCGGCCAACAGGGAGTAGTCGTTATAATATCCGGTCCCGGCTGCGGCAACCAGTTCATCCGGGGTTTCCGCCAGCTTTTCCGGCAGTGGATGCTGTTCTTCATAGACAGCAGCATGCCTGGCAGGCGGCAGATAGACGTTAAAGGTGCTGCCTGCCCCCTTTTCGCTAACCAGACTGATCTTACCTCCAAGTAATGAAACCAGTTGTTTGGTAATTGACAGCCCCAGTCCGGTGCCTCCATATTCACGCTCCGTATGCCCATCCGCCTGCTGAAAAGCATCAAAGATCAAGGCTTGTTTATTCTCAGAGATACCTATCCCTGTATCTGTAACACTAAACCGGATATAATAGCTGTCTTGTGCATCTTCCAATGGCTCAAGCTCATCTATGGAAGCTATACCAATTCTGAACGTAACCGAACCTTGCATTGTAAACTTAAACGCATTGGATAACAAGTTGCTCAGAATTTGCCGTAATCGCTGAGCATCGGTATAGATGATTTCCGGCACCCCTTCCTCCAGGTGTACATGGAAAGGAAGCTCTTTTTTCCGCGATAGCTGCCCGAAGCTTTGAAGTACCATTTCAGGAATTTCAGTGATATTAACCGCTTCAATCTCGATATTCATCTTCCCGGCTTCCACTTTGGACAGGTCAAGAATATCATTAATCAGAGCCAGCAAATCCTGTCCTGCAGAATGAATGGCATGCGAGAATTCAACCTCCTCGTCTCCAAGGCGCTCTGACTGGTTCTCCATTAGAAATTCAGACAGCAGCAAGATCCCGTTCAGCGGAGTTCTAAGCTCATGTGACATATTTGCCAAAAACTCAGATTTATATTGTGTGCTTTGCTGCAGAATCTTAGCATACTGGGTGAGCTCTTCCTGGGCTTGCTCCGCTTCCAGCGTTTTTTGCTCAGCCAGGACCTGCTTCTCTTCCAGCTTCTTGTTGGTGGCGTGCAGAATTTCCGTCTGGATATGAAGTTCTTCAGACTGTGTCTGAAGCTCTTCTGTATATACTTGGAGCTCCTCGTTCAAGCTTTGTGATTCTTTCAGCAATCCGTCGATCTTCATACTGCTCAGAGCACCATTGAGAGCTGCACCGAAATGCCCGGAGGTCGACTCCAGAAAGAGAATATGCAGACTGGATAAAGGCTTGAAAGATGCTATCTCCACAACGGCAAGCACTTCTCCCAGGAAGATGACAGGGATTAGAACCAGTGACTGCGGCGAAGCAGCACCAAGTCCTGAGCGGATATGGATGTAGGGCTCCGGCAAGTGATCTACATGAATCAGCCTGCCCTCTTTCGCACATTGCCCTACCAGTCCTTCTCCGAAATTGACTTGTTCGTGATCGCTATCCACAGCAGTACCCGCAAATACCGATACTCTTGTTAAAAAATCCTGGCCGTTATCCTGCGTGCGGACATACAGGGTTCCATAGGGATAATCCATAATTTTGGCAAGCTTACTTAGATAAACATCTCCCAGTAATGCAGTCTGCGTAATGCCCTGATATTCTGACAGCATCTCCTTCTCCTGCTGCTGCAGCCACAGCCGTTCTTGCTGATTATCCAGCAACAGATTAACGGCTTGTCCCAGGTCACTGATTTCATCATTGCTGGTAATTGAAATCCGTGTGCTCAAATTCTCAACTTTCACCAGATCAGTAAGCGTGCCTGTGATTTGGGAAGCCGTACGCGAGATGGAACGGGCGATGAACACAGATGCAGAAACTGCTGCTGCTGCGATCAGGAACCAGACGATATACAGCAATTCCAACAGCACTGTATTCCGGTCTGCCTGGTTTGTTATTAACCGATTGGTATTCTCATTCCTGTTGTCACGGAACGCACTGATCTGATTACGGATATGATCCATTTGATCGATGCTGGAATCTGTCTTGAAGAATTGTCCGACTTGACCGTCCTCTCCCGCTTTCTTCAATTGAATGACATGCTGGGCAGATAGCTCAATCCACTGCTCTATATTGTTCTTGATGCTCTGAAGCCGGCTTTGCTGTACAGAATCCATAGCATTTAATATAGATAATTCATCAAAATTAGTTTCCCACTCAGCCAGCCCCTGGCGGAAGGGCTCCAAATATTTATCATCACCTGTAATGACATATCCACGCTGGTCTGTTTCCATATCCAGTATATTTTTCTCGATTTGATTAGTCAGGCTGGTAATTTGCCGATCCTGATGTGTAATGAAGTTGGTTTCTTGCTGCAGGGAATTTATTCTCCAGTGGATGACGATTACAAATGCCAGCAGGCAGGCAATAATCAGAATCGTTAAAGAAAGAATTTTCTGTTTAATCGTAAAACGAAATTTCTTCACGAATGCCCTCCATCCTCAATTGACCCAAGTATAAGTCGGTTAGCCTGTTAAGTTTACACTTTTGTCAGAAGTTAATATAGTTCTTTTCTCTCATGGTTTTGCATTACTTATCAATTCCATTCCCCGGAATGGCATGATACATTATACGAATAGGAAGAACAATATGAAATTCACTTGTAATGGAGAATGAGATGAGAAATTTCACGAATGATACCGCCCGTAAAATTTTAGCCAATGAAATTAGCGTAGAAACATTATTACAACAGTATCCGGAGTATCAGGCAGAGGTACTGCAAGAACTAAGTATACTGAAAAGCACCCGGAATTCTAATCTAATTCCTGCCATTCTT
Source organism: Paenibacillus sp. FSL R10-2771 (assembly GCF_038000205.1). Classification (NCBI taxonomy): domain Bacteria; kingdom Bacillati; phylum Bacillota; class Bacilli; order Caryophanales; family Paenibacillaceae; genus Paenibacillus; species Paenibacillus sp. FSL R10-2771. The sequence continues at coordinate 1,542,048 of NZ_JBBOBM010000001.1, read as the reverse complement.
GATAAATATACGGCAAGTGCAAAGATGGCCAATCATAAAATTTCCAAAAGCGGCTTTAATGAAAAAACAGTTAATGCCTTTCTGCCCAATGTGATTAAGGCCCGATTTGCCATCCATCTGCTGGAGCAGCTAAATATAACGGCTTCTTCAAAAACGCCTGCCGGAAATGTAAAGTTCAACCTCTGGGACGGCATGATCTTACAAAAGCTTTTATTCAAAAAGGGGCTTGAACGAAAGCCGGTTTCTCTGGGCCTATTCAGGCTGTGTTGGCGGATTCTCCTCAATAAAAAAATATTAATGCCTCTCGTCAATAAAAAAGGCATTTATTGTTTCTACTCAAAACCTTTAATTAGCGAACTCTCAAGCTTGATAGGCGATAAAAAATGTCTTGAAATAGCTGCAGGCGACGGTACGTTAACCAAGTTTTTAAACGAAAAAAACATCAACTGCACAGCAACAGACGACTATAGCTGGAAGCACTATATCGACTACCCCGGCTTCGTGGAACAGGCAGATGCCAAAGCTGCTCTTCATAAATACAGTCCTGAAGTAGTACTCTGCTCTTGGCCGGTACCTAAAAACCCGTATGAAAAACATGTATTTAAAACCGGCTCGGTTGACTTATATATCGTTCTTGGCACAAAGGATCCTGCGGTGACTGGAGATTTCGACGCTTATTACAGCGCTGATAAGTTCACAATGGAGCTCAGCGAGCGATTGTCCTCCCTCCTGTTACCTCCTTCGCCTGATAATGCTGTTTATATTTTCAGGCGGAAATCTGTTTCCTCCTAATCCCATTCCAGGGAACAATGCCGCTATCCGCACCCTCACTTGCCTGTTTCCCCGGACTTGATATCAACAGCACCTTTAGCAGCTGCCTTGATGTCTGGTCCCTCCTTTCACCTCCACAACTTAGGTCCGGAATGTCCAGAATGTCCGGCAAATCCGATATTCTTCTGTTACTCATCATATTTATGAGCGATTGCCATATAAATTAATCAAACAGTTACACGGGTGTTCCAAAAGGGAGTATTGCCCGCCTCACCCATTCAGGAAAAAAATGAAGTGTTGGAAATCCTGGACACCGAACAAAATGATGTTCTTTTTACGGGGGAACGTGTCGTCATTAACGATGTGGTCAAAAAGAATTACGGAGATGTGCTGGAAGAGCATCTGAACAGATACAGGTTAGCCCAAAAATACGTCAAGGATAAACGGGTGCTGGACGCCGCCTGCGGAGCGGGGTATGGCTCCAAAATGCTGCAGGCGTCCAGGGCCAGCCATGTACTTGGCGTAGATATCGATGAAGCCAGCTTGTCAAATGCGCGCAAAACTTATGGTCATGATCAGATTGATTATGCCTACGGCAATGTAAACAAGCTTGAACTGGAGGACAAAAGCTTTGATGTTGTTGTTTCCTTTGAGACCATTGAGCATATAGATGACGGCAGTGTATGGATTAAAGAATCCTCCAGGCTTTTAAAAGATGACGGGATCTTTATTGTCTCCACACCTAACCGCAGCATTGCGAACCCTTCCGCTTATTTTGTGGAGCAGTCAAGAAATCATTACCACAAATATGAATATACGATTGTCGAGCTTGCGGGAGAACTCCTGAAGGAATATGATATCCTGGAGCTATACGGGCAAACCTTCACTACGGACTATGTTGCCTTCCACACCCAGATTATCAGAAAGTCTAGAAATTTGGGCGCAGCAAGCACGCCTTATACCAATCCTGTCATTAGCGGCTACGAGCTAGTGGCTCTGGGAGAAGTAAAAGATATGAATCCTTTGTACGTGGTCGCCGTGTGCCGAAAAAAACGCGTTGCCCCCATGGACAAATAACATGGCAGGAACAACAACAGGACCGGCCCCAGCGGCCGGTCCTGTTGTTGTTCTGTATCTTGTTTCACAACCAATCACGCTTGCCCGAAACGGATTCGTGAACGGGGCAGCCTTGATGTCTGGTCCTTACAGTCCAGACATGTTCCCTCCCGGACTGACCTTCTGCAGCCTGACCAGAATGGCCGCTGCCTGCTCACGCACCAGAACCTGCTTCGGCTCGAAGCGGCCGCCGCTGCCGGTCATAACTCCGTATTCATTGACAGCTTGAATCGCCTGGCGGCTGGCCGGTGTCAGGCCTGCAACATCAGCTAAGCCCATACGTTCAGGACTGCCGTACGTGGTCAGCTGTGCAGCTTGGACAACCATGACCGCCGCTTCTTCCCGCGTAATGCCGCGGTCCGGCTCAAACTTGCCTGATGCGGGGCTAACAATGCCGAGTTCAACGGCCTTAGTGACGGTACCGCTGTACCATTTGCCTGCTGGTACATCCGTAAATCCGGTGACCGTCTTCCCGTCAGGGAACACATGCAGCAGCCGTAGCAGCAGGGTCAGAAATTCGGCCCGGGTCAGCTTTTGCTTCGGTGCAAGCACATTGCCGCCGGCACTCACGCCCTGAATATACCCGCTGCTCAGCGCCATAGCGATATCCCCCCTTGCCCAGGCGGCAACTTTACCGGCATCAATAAATCTGGCCAGCTCAGGGGAAGCAATATGCAGTGCAAACGTACGCTTGGCTAACGCGGGAGCGCCATCTTTACGGTATTTGGTAATCTGCACAGGATAAACGCCTGGCTTCATTCCGGCAAAGGATACCTTTCCGGCGCTGTCGGCGACTACGCTGGTCCCCTGAAGAGTTACCGTCACCCCAAAGGCCGGAAGGCCGCCTAGCTGGCTGTTCGATCTGGTGATCCGCAGCGAAAACGGTGTATTGGCAGTAGCATAACTTCCGCTCTGCTGGCCATACTGGTCCTTCCATTCCACCGTTATCCGGTCTAATAGCTCCGTGTCATCGGCATAGTACACCAGCAATTGGTCGCCGTCTCCAACGGTAAGCCTGGATGAAATGTTCTCAGGAAACAGCCAGGCGCTTCCCCCGCTGTAAACGGCAATTTTCCATTCTCCGCGTCCGTTGTACCGTCCGTTCTGAATTCCTTCAATAGCTGTGAAGGCCGGCTTGGCGGCATCTGCATTCAGCTTATAAGCAAGACCCTTCGACTGTAAAAAAGCGGCGGCCGTCTTCACCGCATCACCTCCCGTTATCCGTCCGCCGGCAAGCGTACCGCCGGGGCCTTCAATCTGGATCACCGCCCGCTCAGGTCCGGTATGATGCAGTCCGCTGTACAGAAGTCCTGCCTGTTCCGCCAAAAGCTTGTATGAGGTCAGGGCAAGATAGCTGTTCACCGTGGCTGAAAGGTCACTTGAGCCGCCCGCCATTTGCGCAAAGCCGCCGCCCGGGAGCTGCGCAGACAGCAAATGGTCCAGCAGCGATGGCCCGCCTGCTTGCGCAAAGTCTGCCGCATCCATTCCCAGAGAGGATAGAGCAATAATCACTTTCGCCGTGGTCTCAGTCTTGCCGTCCAACCCGCCGTCCGGCTGCTGCTTGTCCCTCAGCCACTGCACAGCCTTCTCTACAGGCTCCTCTGTTAGTTCCGTTCCCGCTACCGAAGCCAGCGCCGTGAGCACCCGGGCTGTTGATACCGGATCTCCATTACTCCGGCCGGCCATGGACCAGCTGCCGTCCGCCAGCTGCATGCCGAGCACCTGATAGAGGATCATATCGGGATAACGGTTCGTCCGCTCATAAGTATTGAAGGTGGAGTTATTCGTAGTAATATAAGCAGCAGCTACAACGGCTGCCCCTTCTGAATCAAGACCGGCATGGTTCATGAGCAGCGGATACAAATCAATGCCGGCGGTGTTGTTGATATTCCCGCCCGCAGCACTATAAGCCAGCGCAGTCTGAATCAGATCGGACGCCTTGGCGAACTTGCCCCGCTGCTCCAGAATCCGGTCTGCGGTCCTCTCCAAATATCCCTTGGGCAGACTGCGCCCGTTCTTGAAGAAACCTACGGCTGCTTCGTCTGGAAACGGCTGTTCAACCAGCAGAACACGCTCTGCCTTGTCAAGCAGCTGCTGCATTTCCGCTGTGAAATGCACCGTCGCCTTGGGTCCTGCAGACGGTTCTGCCATTATTACCCTTCCATCCATCAATAGCAGCAATATACATAATGCAATAAGTGCAGTCTTCCTGATCAACCATTTCATTGGTGCTGCTCTCATATCTATTCCCCTCCAGTGCGTTTTGCTAGTCCTATAAGGTTAGACGCAGATGAATGGGAATTTGTTCCTCATCTGGAGCAGCCTAAATCAATCCCAGCACTCTTGCCACAAGCACCGCAGCTTCCGCCCGCGTAGCCTGTGACTTGGGAGCAAAATCACCTGAGCTCCGGCCTTCGATGAAGCCCGCTTCAGAGATGAGATTCACCGCCTCTACGGCAAACGCGGAGATTAGCGGTGTGTCGCTGAAGTTGACGGCTTCATGATGCTTCGGCAGTTCTTCTCCCGCCGCTTTCAAAACGCGGACGGTGATGACCGCCATTTCTTCCCGGGTAATATTGCGGTCTGCACCGAAGGTACCGTCCCCGTATCCCGTAACAATTCCCAAGACCTCCGCTGATGCAACCGCATCCGCATACCACTGGCCGGATCTCACATCCTGGAAAGAGGAGCTTTGGCCTGACTGCACTAATTCAAAGGCTTCCATCATCATCTTCAGGAAGTCGGCACGGGATACCGCGCGCCCTGGAGCATAACTATTATTCCCGGTCCCCTGCACAATTTCGCGGGCCGACAAGGCTGTAACGGCATCCTTCGCCCATGAATAGGGCTCCATGTCCTTATAAACAGTTGGAACCGGGAGCACCGCATACGAGCTGAAGTGCTTGACGCTGAAGATAAGTCTTCCGGCTATTCTGTCATATTTGGAATTCCGGATCACCTCCAGGCCTCCGTCATCACGCAGGGATGCAGCGACCAGTCCATATACGGATTCATCCGCTTGCGGCGAATAGGGAATCACTACCTTCACCACACTGCCGTTGGCGAAGATGTTCACGCTCTGTCCGTTAACGGAAAGTCCGAGCTCATATACCGGCTTGTTCTTGAGCAGACCAGACAGCGATGCCTGCCATTCGGACCGGTCTGCCTGCCCGACCGACACGGTCAGCTTATCTGTTTCCATCAGGTTACCGGCCGCATCCAGCGGAATTAACAATGACGCTAAACTGGACTCAACCGACAGAAACCTGATTCCTTCCCGCTGTGACTTGAGCCAGGCACTGGCTGGAAGCTCCAGCACAAGGGAAGATAACCCTGCGTTCGTCTGCACCTGAATATGCAGGGTGTCCTCCTTATTCTGGATCGCCTGCTTGAGGACTTCCTCCAGGCTCTCTTCACTTAGTGTGATTAGCGCTGCTCCCTGATGTACGGCAGGAACAACCTGAATACGGCTGCCATGTACGCTTATTACTGTCTGGACCGGGGCCGGAATGGCGGTCCCTCCTGTATTCCCGCCGTCAACTGGTGAAGCCGGTGGTGACGGCGTTGGCGGTGATTGCGTTGGCGGTAATTGATCCTCCTCCTTCAGTGTCTTCACCGTATAGTCATTACTTGAAGCTTTGTTACCCGAATCATCGAAGGCGGTCACCCGGAACGTATATAACGTATCCGGCAATAGCCGGGTGAAGCCATACTCATAGGTATCCCCTGTCACCGTTCCATGTACTTCTCCGTTCAGCAGGACCTCATAACCGGCCACCCGGACGTGATCAGCCGGGGCATTCCAGCCCAGCTTCAGGGAATTCGCGGTAATGGAGGAAGCCGTTAATCCGGCTGGTGCTGCCGGAAGTACCGGCGGCGTTGGCCAATCTTCATCCATTACAGCCACATTGGCGACTGCCGGCACATCCGTGCCGTAGACCGCGCCGGTTACCGTGAAGCTTCCCACGGAGCTGTATTGAACCGGATCGATATCCTGCCATAGTACAGACAGGGATCTGACCGTCTTATCGCTATACACTGCCCTTACTGCTGACGGCAGCACCGGAGCTGTTCCTACTGCTGTTTTTACTTCCACCTTATTCAGACTGACAATGACCGGTTGGACCACCAATTGCTCCATAGCTGTAAGCAAGCCGGTGGCTGCTGCATCGATAGCGGATTGGGCCGCATCCGCAGCCAGGTCCAGCGCGGCAGCTTTTGCCGTATCCAGAGTTACAAGACTCTCTTCCGTATAGAGGTCACGCTGCACACCTTCGGCCTGCCCTCTCAGATACTCCAGCAGTGTCCGGTCAGCTGTCTTCTGATAGAATTCCAGCTCCGCCACGTTGGCGTTCCCGCTTGGGGAATAATAACGCAGATAGCGGTAAGCTGTATCTTCACTTATGGCAGCCGTATGCCATTCAGCGGTGGTGATACCGCTTATGGTGTATAGATCCGTGTAGTGCTCTCCATCTGCAGAGCCCTGAAGAATCGCTCCATTGACCCTTCCGAGATGGGCCTGAGTGCTTCTCGGATAGAATTTGAAGCTGGACAACGCCTTGTCATTGCCCGATCCCAGATCGGTAACAATCCAGCCCGGATTGGCTTTGGTATCGGTATACGTAGCCTTGTCGCCGTCGAAGGCCTTCCAGCCGTTGACAGCTTCGGATAATTTCCCGTCCCACGAGATATGGGACGCCTTCACCATCGGTTCGGTAACTGCTATTCTCTCCGCTGGCAGCTCCGTGACCGTAACCAGCAGCCGCTCCGTCTGGAACAGCTCATTAAGCAAGGCCAGCATATCTGCGCCTTGATCTCCGGCAGCTTGCACAATCCGGTCCGCCTCTTGCTTGTACTGATAGTAGCTTAGCCGGGTGTATCCTTCAGGCCCCTTCACCTTCGACTCAAGGACTGCGGCAGGAATACTATATTCGCCGTATATTTCTGCTTCAGCTACATTGCCGCTCCATGAAGCAGGGTTCACTATTCTTAAATACCGGTAAGGATTGCTGTCCTTCAATTGTTCTTCATTAATATAGGTCCAGGATTGGTCAGCCGCCCCAGACACAGCCGGGATGAGATTACTCCAATTCAGCTCATCATTGGAGCCTTGAATGATCAGGCCGTTCATCCGGCTGGCATAACCTGTTCTCGGCAGCAGAATGACGCCGCTGAGCCTGATTGACGCATCTGGCCCGAAGTCCAGCGTATAATAAGCCCCGTTGCCGCTGGCCAAGTCTCCATAGGTTGCAGTGTTGCCGTCAAACAGCAGATAGCCGACCTTGTCTGCGGGCAGACCATTACTGCCGTATTGGGCACTTGAAGCCGTCACACGGACCAGCTTCGTGACATCCACATATTTGGACTTGTTTACATAGTAGAGCACTGAATGATCTGTAGTGAACAGGGCAGGCGCGGCCGGCAATCCGCCTGCGGTTGTATAGTTAATAGAGAATTTGATCTTGCCCGCCGGCATAGCGCTGTCCATGATTACAGAAGCTGTCCAATTGATCCGGTCTGTGGTGTGAACGGAGGCTTGCCGGCCCTGTAGGGTAACCTCTACACCCTCAATAGGTTCAGCAGATTGGAAGGACAGGTCCACCCTGCTGCCGGTTTCTACCCTGTTCTGAGTACTCTGCGGGGAGCTGAGCGTTACAGACTTCAGCTTGTTATGGGTCTCATGCCGCAGGCCATAGATGCGAAGCTCGGACAATTCGAACATCGTGCTTGACGGCTCGATCATCTGAAGCTTCAGGAAACGGAACTGGCCTTCCTGCTGAGCTTCACCGACCTCCAGAGTCTGCATTGCATCCGATACCGTAGTTACTCCCGGAGTGAGCCGGGTCCAGGACTCCTTGTCATTCGAGCCATATACTGCAGCCCCGCCAATCCGCTCAGGGAATCCGGTTCTGACCTGAAGCGCGAAGGCCGTGGCGGATACCTTGAAGTTCACCCCGAAATCCAGAATATAGCTGAGACTGTCGGCCAGATAATAACCGGCAAAGCTGTCCGGCGCGTTATCGATCAGATTACCAATCTCTGTACCGAAAGTGGAAGAAGCTACCGTATCGAAATAACGCATGCTTCCGTCTTTCATCAGGGGTGTCAATTCCTTCAGACCTTGGGCGGCGAGATTCAGCCCGGCCAGCTTCCGGTACATCTCTTCATCGGATGCGCTTGGTAGCGCATTCGTCACATCGTCAATCATGGCCATATATTCCGCCAGTGTCGTGGAGATGTAGCTGGTTTCCGGATTGTACCTGCCGGCAGCAGCCGTTGCCGCCTCCTGCCGGTTCCTGCCTACTGTAACGGTTACAGCTTTGGCTGTTACGGCAGCTCCATCGTCCGCGCTTAAGATCAGGGAATATACCCCCGGCTGCTCCGGCATCCAGGAGAACTCACCCGTGCTCTCATTGAATACAGCCCCTTCAGGTTTAGGGTCCAGCTGATAGGTCACAGTATCGCCTGCGGCTGCATCTTTGGCAGACAGATCAACCTGAAGTGCAGCTTCAGAGCCCGTATAGGCATATGCATTCACATCTGTCGGTCCGGAAGTTAAGACCGGCGGGGTCAATCCGGCTGCCGGCGCCAGCAGCAGATGATCGATGTCGACCAGTGTTCCGGGACCCGTAACCTTGAAATAGATCAAATCGCCCAATCCATGATATTGATCCATGGTCAGCGTTATATATTTCCACTGGTCCTTCGTATCCGGCAGTACGAGCTCTGATTCCGTCCATCCGTTAACTTCCAGCCTCGCTGTTCCATTGGTCCGGATGCGGAGAGCAACTGTCTTCAGGCTTGTGCTTGAAGCGACCACAGAAACCCGGCTGCCTGCTTCTGTAGCCTTAACCTGCACGTAGGAAATGTCTCCTTCTTGCCGGGTCACCGCATTGGAATCCAAGCTGGTAGCCCGCTGCTCGATTTCTGTCCAATCTGCGCTGGGCGAGACTTCGGGCAAGGTGGATGCCCCTTCGGAAGCCGCTTCCTTCGGGATGAACAGCCAGTAGTCCGCCCCGCCATCGGGTGATTCCCAGTAATACGGCGTCCGCTTATTGAACATTTCGGCATAGTATGGAGCTTCCTTCTCTATATCCAGCCCCATGCTGTATTTATAGTAATAATACTGGCCGTATACATTGCCGCCGATCCGCCCCCGGTATGCACCGGACAGCACTTTATAAATTACCGGATTTCCTTCCGCGTCGTAGCGGGCCACAACGGGAGTCCAGGGTGTGTCATAACCCAGCATATATTGGGCGAAGTAATCCGCCGCCTTCAGAATCCGGTTGCCCAGGAAGGCGTAAGCGGTTACAGCATTATCCGCAGTGGACAGCGTTCCATCCGCCGGATCAACCTTCGTGCCCTGGGCATCCAGTAACCGTCCCAGAATCTCCACATTGGTAAGATCTCCAGCGCCGTGAGCCTGGTCCCGGCCCATCTCCACATGCTGAACTCTCGGCGTCTCCAGCTGTTCACCGGTTACGGCGTCTTCCGTCACCAGCCGGAACAGCTGCCGGATCGCACCGTTCTGGCCCTGATCCACGGCAGTCTTATTAACCGTAAACCATTCAACGCCTTCCTTGTACCGGTCCATATTGTCTGTGAAGATATAACCGGACATCGCCCCGAGCAGCGGATACAAATGCTGGTTCATGAAATAGTTATTGCCGTGCAGAAAGGTCTCCGTCATCGGCACAATCAGATTGGACGTGAATTTGGCGGTATCCGCTTCCGTCCAGCTAAGCGCCCCGTTCCGGGCAACGGTGTACCGGAGAATCTCCGCCGCGGTCACCATCCGGTTCAGCGGAATGCCCATATGGATATGAGAGTCCGTAAAATACGTATACTGGGCCGGGTCCATCTGCTCCCAGATGCGGATAATAGCCATCGCATTGGCCCGATAAACTTCATCTCCGGTAATGTAATACATGAGAGCTTGCGTATACGCACTTAACCCGTCTGTAACGAATGCTCCCTTGCTGTTCACGGCGACGCTTTTTGGCTTGGACGGATCTGCCGCGCTGGCCAGGTTTGATGTAACGGTTCTGGAAGCATACGACGACTTCGTCATGGCCGCGTAATACGAAGCCCAGGGCTCCTGCCCCGCGATCACCTGCTCGCGCATATTTTCCAGAACAGACTTGGTCACTCCCACCCCGGGATGGGTAAACCCGCCTCTGACCGTCTCATGAATAATAACCAGATCCGTGGGTTCAGGAATACTGGCCTCCGCCTTAGCCATAGGCAGGGCAATATCTCCAATCAGGGTTACAGCTAACAGGATGCTTGAGATCATAATGACAAGCGCTTTCGATAACTGGGATTTCCGGATGCTCATATCCAACCTCCTTGTAAATGAATAACTTTGTGTTCTACAATCCATTTCCTCGCGGAAACACGGCTCATCATAGCAAATTCTCAACTTGCTATCTATTGTAAATTCTTTTGTTTTCTTATGTTTTCATTCAAACTTTAACGAAAGCTCCAATCCCCCCGCAGGAAAGATCCTGATTATAAAAAGCATTAAGAAATGCACTCTTTCTAATATAATTGGAATTTATTCCCGGACGGGATTGGGCTATAGTACGGGATGGAAGCGATTCCATAATAAGAAGGAGAGCTGATAATATGAAAAAGTTTGTGATGATCCTGTTAATCCTCACCCTTGCAGCAGGTTTAACCGGACTCGTACCGGACCAGCAAGCGGAGGCGGCTCCGGCAGGCGGCTTTGCACATCCGGGCCTGCTCCATTCGCAGGCGGATTTCGACCGCATGAGGCAGATGGTGAATGCCGGAACCCAGCCGGTTCTGGATGGGTGGAACCAGCTCGTGAACAGCCCGCTGTCGCAAGCCGGCTGGACCCCGCAGGCAACCGCCACGATTATCCGCGGCGGCACCGGGGACAATGTGGCTCTGCTCTACAACGATACAGCCCGGGCTTACCAGAATGCCCTGCGCTGGAAGATCAGCGGCAGCACGGCCAACGGAGACACCGCTCGCGATATTCTGAACGCCTGGTCGTCCACCCTTACGGCCGTCTCAGGCAATGCGGACCGTTATCTGGCTTCCGGCCTCTATGGTTATGAACTGGCCAATGCAGCCGAACTCATGCGGGATTATCCCGGCTTTAATCTAACGCAGATGCAGGATATGCTGATCAATGTCTTCTATAAACCGCTGAATGAACGGTTCCTGATCGGCAATGAATACGGCCAGGACCACAATGACGCCTACATCCAGAATTACTGGGCCAACTGGGATCTGGCTAATATGGCTTCGGCTGTGGCTATCGGGATCTTTTGCGACCGTGCGGATATCTACAATATTGGAGTTGAATATTACAAGCATGGGGCCGGCAATGGCTCGATTTACAACGCGATTCCTTACCTTCATCCGAACGGGCTGGCCCAGTGGCAGGAATCCGGGCGCGACCAGGCGCACACCCAGCTCGGCGTCGGTCTGATGGCTGTGATTAACGAAATGGCCTGGCATCAGGGCGACGACCTGTACGGCTGGGCGAACAACCGCTTCCTGCGGGCCGCCGAATATGTAGCCAAATACAATAACGGGGCAGATGTGCCGTTTGCCGCCTACGAGTGGGGTACCGGCACGAACGGTGCCGTCCAGTCCCAGACCGTTGTCTCCAATGCCAGCCGCAATGAGGTCCGCCCCATCTGGGAAATGATCTATAACCATTATGCCAACCGGAAGGGACTGTCGGTCCCCAATATTGCTGCCCGCGCCGCGCTGACAAGACCGGAAGGTGGCGCGAATACGCAGTATCCCTCCACCTTTGACCAGCTTGGATTCGGCACGCTGCTCTATACCCGCCCGGCTGGCTCCGGGGAATCAGCCTCTCTTCCAGGAGGCAATATTCCGGATGGCACGTACCGCTTCTCCGTCCGTTTGGACGGCAAGGCTATGGAAGCCGCCGGTACGGCGAACAACTCCCCGGTAAGGAAATCAACCTATACTGGAGCAGTCAGCCAGCAATGGACCGTAACCCATCTTGGCGGCGGCCAGTACAGCATTAAGAATGTGCAGAGCGGGCTATTCCTGGAGGTCGCAAGCGGCTCTCTGGACCATGGAGCCAAATTCCAAGTCTACTCCGGCAACGGCGGAGACCATCAGAAGTTCGCTTTCATCCCTACGGGCAGCGGATACTACCGGATTACCCCTGTGCATTCGAATAAGCCGGCCGACGTGGTTAACGCCTCGACTAGTGAAGCTGCCCTGATTGATCAATGGAGGTACACGCTCGGCAGCCACCAGCAATGGAGACTCGAACCGGTCTCCGTGAATATCCGCCTGCAGTCTTATAACTATCCGGACCGCTTCCTCCGGCACAGCAGCTACCGCGCCCGGATAGATGCCGGCGTCTCCCCTGCCCAGGATTCACAATTCAAGGTGGTTACCGGCCTGGCCGGTGTTGGCGGTGTATCGTTCGAGTCCGTCAACTACCCGGGACGGTTCCTGCGGGTTCGGACGAATGGCGAAGTATGGCTGGACCAGAATGACAGCACAGCAGCCTTTAACAACGAGGCGACCTTCCGCCGTGTAGCCGGTTTAGCCGACCCGCAGAAATCCTCTTATCAGATGTGGACAGACCAGACCAAATATTTGCGTCACAGCAATTATCTGTTATTTGCTCAGGCCGAGTCCGGTTCTGCATTTATCGCAGATGCTACCTTTACCGAGGTCACTCCTTAAGCCTGTTTGAGAAGGATATCCGTTAGCACTTGGATGGACGCTCTTTTATTGAATTAAGCCACAGATTGACCAAAAACGCATAGCAGCGCTTCCCCTGTTATTGGGGGAGCGCTGCTCTACGTTTTGGTCTATGACTGCTCGCTTCAGCAGATTGCGGGCAATCGAAAGCCCCGGTTGTTCTTTGGTCCTGAAACACTTTCCCCGCTTAAACAGCGGAGAGGACGGACTGATTGTGTAAAAGCGGCAGCGGTCGCCTTGGTCTCCGGATTTTCACCGTTAAGGGGAATGAAAAAAATCTGGAGAGCACAGCGATTGGAACAACGGTCCGTTCACGGAGCGTCCATCCAAGTGCTGACGTTGATCCTTCTCAAAAAATAAGATCTGTCCCAACCCTCACAACACCTTTATTCCATGAGCATGCTTCCCGATGATGACATACGGCTCTTCTAATTGAAAGGCGCTGCCGTTCACCGTTACATTCTCGAAAGTAACGTCCTGAATAAACCGGATTTCATCATAACCCTCAATATGTGAAGGGTTCGTGCAGGTACCGTTAAAGTGAATGTTCCTGAACGTAATCTGCTCGATCCGCTTGCCCGGAGCCGGGTTATATTTCTCATTCTGCAATACCCGCAGATTGAACAATTCACCAAGCTCAAACGATTCAATCCGGATATCCTCATAAGATACATTGCGGACTGTATTGTTGTCGCCTGCGTTAATCGCCAGGCAGCCCCAGTAATCGGGCTGTGGCTCATGATGCTCCAGGATATCAAGCTCCGTGAACCGGATATTCTCAATCACATCACCGTCTCCGTCATAATCACCGTGTGTGCCGATATTGACCGGGTGGGCGACATCCGCCCACAGGATGGAGCCGCTGACCGTGACATCCCGTGTATCGCCCCGGAATTCGCCGCGCGATGCATACACCGCAATACAGTCATCAGATGTGCGGAGGAAACCTCCTTCAATGGTGACCTGTTTGCAGGCCATCATATCAATGCCGTCACACCAGCCGCGCGTACTGAACGATTTCAGGTTGCGGATCAGGATATGCTCCGACTGGCCGAGAAGTACGGTGTAGTGTGGAGGATCAATTACGGTTATCCCTTCGATGTGGATATGACTTGAATACTTGATTTCGAAGCCCCGGTAAAAGGTATTCTTCTCGTAATCCGACATGTACAGGATCCCCCTGCCTTTAACCGTGACGTCATGAACCCCGTCACACACAAAACCTCCATAAACGACAGCACCTCCCGGAATATACACCGTGCTGCAGGATGGGAGGTGCAGCAGCGGTTCATCCAGCCGGTGAATGCCCGGTCTGAAGATAACGATTCGCTGGAATCCCGCATCCGTAGTATGCCCCAGCTGTTGCTGAAGCTTCTCTGTATTATGGACTCCCGGCTCCAGCATCAGAAGCTCACTGCCTTCCATGTCCGGCAGCTGCTCTTCCGGCGGATTCGCAAAAATATGAAGATTATGAAACCGTTCGCCATTGACTTCAACCGACAGCAGCTTAGGCCCGTCAATGGTGAACGACAGGCTGCGGCCGCTTATTTCCCCCACTAAACCGGCTGATAGCGGCCGGATCACAGCCTCGCGGACCGTCTCAGGATGATACTCGACTTCAATGTCAACTGTTCCGGAGCAATCGAACATGACCATTGATGCGTTCCGTACATTGTGCATATCCACTTTGACGTTGTAGCTGAAGAGCGGCCTCCACTCCTCACCCGGCGTCCGGACGCGGACAGAGAAATCCGGGTTGTGCACGGCACCCTCCGGTGCCGGATAGACATGAATCCAATTGTCAGATAGCAATATTCCCACTCCTGTCAGTAAATGATGAAACCGGCCATGCTCAGACATGTCTCCATGTCTGCACAGCCGGTTTACGATTTCGTGCATGTAATAGTGTTACTTGCTGCGCTCTTCGTAAATCTTCTGGGCTTCATCCAGCTCCGCTTGTCCGCCTGACTTCAGCCACTGGGCCTTGAAATCATCAAATGCCTTATCCGTGTCTGCTTCCCCGGTGATAGCTTTAATATAGAATTGGGTCTGAAGCGTAGTCAGAATCGTCTCATATTGCGCCTTTGTAGTCATGACGGTCGATTGCATCAGGTCTGTCAACACAGTGAGTCCGTCAATTTTGGTGTACTTGTCACGGAAGGCAATTTTGTCAGCAGAGAAATGATATTTGGTCATCGCTTCTACCTTGCCGCCAAGCGGGTTATAGAAGCCTACACCTAATGCGGCCAAGGTCTCCGCAGGATTCTCAATAGCAACGGCCAAATCGCCCTCCAGATTATACGTTACCCCTTCCTTGCCGAAAGTGGTGGTCAGATAGCCTTCTGCATCCGTTGCGGCATATTCCAGAATCTCCAGAATCCTCTGTCTTTTCTTTTCATCCTTCTCAAGCTGAACGCCGAAGAAGATCGGAGGCTGCAAGGCGCCATTGGAGAACGCATACTTCTTGCCGTCAGGCCCTGTAAGCGGAGTCCCCGGCACCAGCTCAATTCCTTTATCCGCCGCTACCTGCCCGAAATATCCATCCTTGTACAGATGATGCCACATCCCGGTATCGAACATGCCGGTTCTCAGGCTGATAAATTTAGTCTGAATTTCACCATTGCCATCCGTAACGAATTCGGGATCAATAATTCCCGCTTCGAACCATTTGTTGAGCAACGCCAGACCTTGTCTGGCACCTTCGGTGATCGCACCGTATTCCACTTTACCGTCAGCTCCCAGCTTGAACTGGAACGGGTTCACACCGTAAGCGGCAAAGATGGGATTAAACATCTGCATTTGCGCATCTTTACCGCGTCCGGACATCCCGAAGGTATCCTTCTTGCCGTTGCCGTCCGGATCGCCATTCGTGAACTTGGTCAAGACATCTTCCAGCTCCGTCAGATCTTTGGGAGCCTCGCTATAACCAATCGCTTTCAGCCATTGTCCGTTATACCCCGGCATGAAGCCTGTGCTGCCGTTGGACCATACCTTTGGAACTCCCCAGTTCTTGCCGTTATAGCTTCCCGCATCCCATGCCTTGGGATCAACACTCTCCACGTCTGCCACATATTTAGGCATATAAGTCTTAATATCCTCCACCGGAATACTGGCGATTACGCCCTGATCCGCCCATTGCACCATGTCCCCGACACTTCCATCGACAGCCAGAACATCCGGTATGTTGCCGGAGGCAAGCATGACCCCAAGTTGTTCTTTCCAGGTCGCGGTTTCAAATTTCACATTTTTAATCTTGACGTTGAATTTCTGCTCAATGAATTTCTGCACATAATTATTGTCAGCTTCCGGTGCGTTCCAGTTGTTCGCCCAAGTGATTTCAATTGGCGCTTCCGTTCCCGGATTCGCCGGAGCATTGGATGAAGAAGTACTATTATTTCCGTTATTGCTGCACCCGCTGGCAAGCAACGAGGTGGACAGCAGCAATGCTGCCATACCGGTCAACCATGGTTTTGTTTTCATTTTTCTAATATCCTCCCTTTTGTTCTCTGATGCTTGTTATTTAAACAATGCCGCCTCTACAGCAGATTGAGTAAATCCTGTTAACCTTTGAGCGAGCCTACCATTGTACCCTTGACGAAATATTTCTGCAGGAACGGATAGACAATGATAATCGGCAGAGCCGTGAACATCAGGGTGGCCGCCTTAATCGGCTCCTGATATCCCAAAGCCGTGTTTGTTGTATTGGAGGCGTACATGGACAGGTCCTCGCCTGTGATCACAACTCTCCGCAAAAAGGTGGTTAGAACCTGCTTGTCAGGGTCCTGGATATAGAGCACCGCGTCAAACCAGGCGTTCCAGTGCCCAACTGCCGACCATAGAGACAGAGTAGCCAGAACCGGCAGGGACAGCGGTAATACAATCTGGAAAAGAATCCGCAAGTCGTTCGCTCCGTCAATTTTGGCCGAATCCTCAAGCTCATCCGGAATCGCCTGGAAGAAATTGCGCAGAATGAGCATGGAGAAGGTGCTGACCAGCCCCGGTAAAATGTATACCGCCCGGGTATCGAGCAGCCCGAGATTTTTGATCAGAAAGTAGGTTGGAATCAGCCCGCCGCCGAAGAACATCGTAAATACGATCAGCAGCGTAAACACATTGCGGTGGGGCAGATATCTTCTCGACAGAGGATAGGCGCCCATGGACATGAAGAGAACCGAGCATACCGTACCTACTACGGTTCTGAAGACGGTATTGCCGAAGCCGATCCAGATATCATGTTTCCCGAGAACCCGCTCCCATGCATACAACGATACCTGCTTCGGATAGAGATGGATGCCCAGTCTTAACGACTCTGCAGGACTGCTGAACGAGATCGACAGCATATGAACGAATGGATATAACATGATTATGCAGAGAATAACCATGAACGAAATCAGAAAGATTTGAAACAACGTACTTCCTTTGCCTTGTCTCACTGCCTGGTGCTCCTTTCAAAATTAGAATAATCCGTCCTGCCCCAGCTTCTTCGAGATATAATTGGTGAACAGCACCAGCATAAAAGCGATCACATTCTTAAATAGCCCTACCGCAGTCGTCAGGCTGAATTGAAAATTCTGCAGACCTACCCGGTAGACATACGTGTCCAGAATATCAGCTACTTCGTAGGTTGCGGGTGAGTACAGGTTCAATATCTGGTCGAAGCCTGCATCGAGAATTCCGCCCATCCGCAGGATAAGCATCAGCACAATAACGGGCAGGATGGACGGCAGCGTGATTTTGAGGGTCTGCTTCCACCTGCTTGCCCCATCCATGACAGCCGCTTCATATAAATCGGGGGAAACTCCCGTCAGTGCGGCCAGATAGATGATCGTTCCCCAGCCTACTTCCTTCCAGATCGCCGAGGTCACCAGTGTAAATCTGAAATAATGGGGATCACCAAGAAAATAGATCGGGTCCAGACCGACCAATGTAATAAGATAGTTCACCACTCCAGTGGATGGAGAGAGCAAGGTGATCAGAATCCCGCCCAGAATGACCCAGGAGAAGAAATGGGGCAGATAGGTAAGCGATTGGGCGATCTTCTTAAACTTGGACGACCGGATTTCATTAATCATCAGCGCAAGAATGATCGGCGCGGGGAAACCGAATACAATATGATAGATACTGATGACAACCGTATTCTCCAGAATTTTGAAGAAGTCAGGCGATTGCAGGAACAGAAATTTGAAATGCTTCAGTCCGACCCAGGGGCTCCCCCAGATCCCATCCATAATCCGGAAATCCTTGAATGCCAGCTGAATTCCATACAAAGGCGAGTATGCGAATACGGCGTACCAGATCAGTACGGGTGTAAGTAATAGAAAGAGATACCTGCATTTTTTATATTCTTTCCATACTGCTGCAATCTTTGAGGTTTTCCTCCCGGCCTGGGTTTTCCCGTCCGAAGTGACTAGCGAGGTCATTACAGTTGCTCCTTTCCAAAATAGACAAGCTCGGTATATTCATCATGTGCCGCTCACAAATGTAAGTTTAGATTTATGGAAGCGCTTTTTCTAGTTCAACTTCATTCAATTCCTTATACTTTCTTTCGTTTTACCGCCTGCAGAAGTTCAATTATTTAAGCGGTTATCCACTTTAGGCCGAAATATGAACAAATCAGCGCCACTTTCTTATGAATAATAGCCGCTACTCAAAATGCTGAAGCGCTACCTCCCCTTATGAAATTAAGTGGTAAAACGTATCTTATTTTTGCTATTTTAGTATCGTTGAGATTATTAATTGGATAAACGTATCTTAATTTCGTATATTTCTCCTACTCTTGTCTATTTCCCTAATATTAAGTGCTCTTTTTCCACTTGCTGTTTGACATTGCCTCCTTCGCCCTTTAGCAAGTGTAGAATATCCATCTATTTTTCAGCTGCCGCGGTATCTCGACTCCCGTAGGTGTCTTCCCACGCCGTATAAGCCGCTTCTTCACCGTTATCCTCACCTTTTCAAACTGCATCATTTCCTATACAAACAAAAAACCTTCATTGGCGTGAAGGTTCGGGATAATTAATATTTAAGGCTGGCGTTGCTAGGACATTCAATTCTCCAAAGTGATCCAATCCGCATGGTCCTTATGCGATTTCCGGTATTGGACAGGGGTAACGCCGTACCGGGCTTTGAATTTGCTGTGAAAATATTGCGGATTACGGTAGCCGACCTGCTCGGCAATTACCGCGATAGACAGCCGCGAATCGGCAATCAGCAGCTCGGCGGCCTTCTCCAGCCTCAGCTTCGTTACATATTCGGTGAACGGGGTTTTGGTGACTTCACTGAATAGGGTGGAGATATAAGCCGGTGCCAGCGAGACTTCCCTCGACAGAATCTGCAGCGATAAATCCTCATGCAGGTGACTGGATATGAAAGCTTGTAACGTACGGATGACCTCCGCATGGGCATGATTGCCTTCAGCATTCATCAGTTCTGTAATTTCTGTACACAGCTTCCGGATGCTTGTCATCGTTTCGTACAGGGTATCCTTCTTCAGCTCCTCAAACAGATTGGAATACGGAAGCAGATGCTGCAGCTTCAGCTCAATCACACATTGGTACAGCTGGGCAATCAGCTGGAGCACGGCCAGCTCTGCGGCATCAATCTGCACCTCCTCTTTATGCAGCGCAGAGACAAAGGTATCGAGGAAATCATTCACTCCCTTAAGGTCCCCTGCCTTCAGTGCATTGCTGTAATGCTCAAAATTGAAGAACATAGGCTCCGCATTCAGGGACTGCGTCTTGTGAAATGAAATAACCGTGTGCCTGCCGTAGATAAAATGATACCGGCTGGCCTGCTGCGCCGTCTGGTAGGAATCCGGGATGTCCTCAGCAGAGTGCACCTTCCGTCCGATGGCCGCCTGAAAGGTGAAGCCCTCGCCGGATATCCGCTGCAGCCCCTGCAGATCATTGATAAGGAAGGACGGGTCAAATCCATGCTCCTGCTCCAGGTAGTAAAGAATGACCGCCTCTCTTGCATTGAGCGAGATGAATTCTCCCGGAAGCGTGCTGTAGAGCTCATACCTGGCTTTCAACCCCTCCGGCTCCCCTGCGGTAAGCTGAAGGTATGCTGCGCAATAAGCGGTATCGGGCAGTACTCTTTCCTGAGGCTCCTCACTCTGGCTGACCCCCAGCAGCAGGTTGATAAGCTCACTTTTCCTCGCCTGGGATTCCAGATCCACGATCTTGTCTTTCATTAAGGAAAAGGTATCCCCGATAATCATATACTCATTCCCGCGGGAGAGATGAGAATGGGCTGGCTGGAAGCTGCCGATCTTGGCCATCAGCTGTTTGATAGGAATATAGAGCTGTTTGGAGAATAGGAACGAGATAAGTAGTCCGAACAGAATAATGACGGCCGAGGCCGTATACAGCCCTGTTTTTAGATGCTCGGTGAAGAGTTCTACGGTGTTGGTTGGCCGGTACATCGCATAGGTCCATTGATGAGCCGAATGAACGGATGGAAGCTGTGATAAGACTCCCGGCACTCCGCCCTCCTTAATCCTTCTTTCCTGGGCAGATCCCGAACCAAGCGCTTCCTGCAAAAGCTCATCGATTCTGCTGTTCTCCCCGCCGGCTGAGAACAGCACATGATCCGCTCCATCCAACACCAGCAGCTTATCTTCCGGAGAACTAAGCATCGGAGCCACAACGGTCTGCAGATAGTTCACGCCTACATCGATGATGAAATACCCCGCAGCCTTCACACTCGGCAGTTGATAAGGAAGCTTAATCACATAGCTGATAACCTGCTCACCGTTTGCGTTGGTCCGGACTGTCCATTTTTTCAAAGGCATATGGGCCAGTTTCCAGTAGAATCCCGATTCCAGCGAATTGGCCGTTTTCATATAAAACTTGTCTGCATCCACCACATAATCATTCCCTGGGAAATATACCGCCACATTGGTGACACCCGTATTCTCCACCTTGAAGAACTCCAGATCATTATTAAAGGAAGCCGCCCGGCTCAGATTCCCCTTCCAGCCCCCATACAGCAGCTGGCTCAGGTTGGCGTTGCTTTGGATAAAATTGATGGACAAGGCCTTGTTCTGCAGGTTATCCTCATATTTTTTGAGCAGTGTCTGTTCAATAAACGTCTGAACGGCATTCAGCCGGGTGACACTGTCCTTGGCGATTTCCTGATCCATCATACGGTTGGCCTGGGTATACCAGTAGCCGCCCATCGTGCTGATTAGAACAACAGAAAGAATGGTATAGGATAAAACCAGGTGATTGAATATGGTTTTTTTATAACCGTATTTGTTCATGCTGCTCCCCCTTTTCTCTGTATACCTGCTTACTTTTTGGCATCCGCTAAATAAAACGCTTTCATAAATAACCTCCAATAACCTCTAAGGAAGCAAGCATCCTGCTCTCTTCATGATACCAGCTTTTTAAATTTCTTTACTATTATAAAATCTTTCGATTTATTCATTTTATTTGCGAAAACGGGCCATTCTGCGAATAAGCTATCAGGTGAAACATATAACTTCTTATATTTCAAGAATAAAATCGCCCGGAGGGCGAATCAAGTGGCACATCAAAAGTAAATTAACTATCCGGTGAGATCAGAAGGATTTATCCCTTTGTTTTTCCCGTACAGCCAATGTTCAAAGGAATCAAAGGAATTCATACCCCATTTGGCTCCACTACCCTATCATTGGCAAATTGTATTCGATTTTTCGCATACATTCGGCTCATCTGCCCTATCATTGGCACATTGTATTCGGTTTTTCGCATACATTTGGCTCATCTGCCCTATCATTGGCACATTGTATTCGGTTTTTCGCATACATTTGGCTGCGCTACCCTATCATTGGCATATTGTATTCGGTTTTTCGCATACATTTGGCTCATCTGCCCTATCATTGGCACATTGTATTCGGTTTTTCGCATACATTTGGCTCCACTACCCTATCATTGGCACATTGTATTCGGTCTTTCGCATACATTTGGCTCCACTACCCTATCATTGGCAAATTGTATTCAGTTTTTCGCATACATTTGGCTCATCTTCCTATCATTGGCAAATTGTATTCAGTTTTTCGCATACATTTGGCTCATCTGCCCTATCATTGGCAAATTGTATTCGGTTTTTCGCATACATTTGGCTCATCTGCCTATCATTGGCACATTGTATTCGGTTTTTCGCATACATTTGGCTCATCTGCCTATCATTGGCACATTGTATTCGGTTTTTCGCATACATTTGGCTCATCTGCCCTATCATTGGCACATTGTATTCGGTTTTTCGCATACATTTGGCTCATCTGCCCTATCATTGGCAAATTGTATTCAGTTTTTCGCATACATTTGGCATGAAAGTTATCCACAACAGACGAATATCATAATTTCCTATATAACAAAAAAAGCGGTCTCTGACTGCACTTCCCTGTCAGACACCGCTTTACTATTTGATCATGCTATACCTCAAACCTCAAACCTCAAACCTCAAACCTCAAACTGAACACTCGACCCTTCCGGTCCCGCATAATCGATGACCGTCCGGTTAATGGCCAGATCAATATGCAGTGTGCAGCGCAGATCTCCCTTGGTCCACTGCAGCCGGACCTCATGACTTGCCGATTCCAGCACGCGGAATTCACCGTTAAACGCGCCGTATTCGTTGCGGAATCGGATCAGCGCAAGGAGACGCTGGACTACGCCCCTGCCAAGCGCCTGCTCAATCTCGTCTATACTGAAGTTATGACGGTTAATCTCCCGCCCTTCTCCTGTGCGGCGAACCGCTTCGTCATCGTTCTCTCCGGCCAGAAGTCCGGCGTAATACACCTGCGGGATGCCGGGAGCGAAGAACTGGATGGCACGGGCTGCCAGATAAGCGTCATCATCGCTGTTCAGCACGGAGTAGTAGGAGCAGCGGATCTGGTGTACATCGAATCCGTCCTCGGCCTTATGACCCTCAGAGACAATCAGGCTCAGATTGGCGCCGCGTTCAAGGCAAGCATCGACCAGCTTACGTGCTTCCTTCGTGTCGATCAATCCGTCGAGATCTGGCTTGACGGGGATACCGTCATGACAGTCCAGCATCGTGAACTGCTTCGCAGGGCGCGTAGTCAGGTATTCCTTCAGCGCTTCCGCATTTTTGTTGACAAGGGTATCAAGGATGCGGTAAGGCAGAATGAAATCATAGATCCAGAACCCGCGCTCCGCCAGTTTATATTGAATGCTGTAGTGGGAATGAACCTCCGGCAGCAACTCGATATCCAGCGAATCGGCCAGCTCCCTGATCCAGTCCAGGAACCCGTAGATCTCAGGCTCAACGAAGAAGCAGCTTGTACCCAGCTTCTTGATGATGTAACCTACAGCATCCAGCCGCACAATCTTTACGCCGTTGTTACGGAAATTCCCGAAGATATCCGTCAGCAGCTGCTTCACCTTATCCGAATGTATATCGAGGTCGATTTGTTCTGAAGGGTCGGTTTTGCCGAAGGTCGTCCATACCTTCTCCTCTTCACCCGTCTCTCCGATCGTGAACGTGGAATAGGGCAAGGGGCGGCGGAGAAACATTTTGCCGATATCGGCCTGCACAGGCTGTCCGTCTGCCCAGACCTTGTCGAGTGTCAGGAACAAATCTGCGTACGGCGAGCGTCTTCCCTGTCTCAGGAAATCCTGGAAATACTCAGACTGCCGGGAAATATGATTAACCATCACATCCAGCAGCACATCATGCTTCGACCCAATCCTCTTAATATCTTCCCAGGAGCCAAAGGCAGGCTCAATCTCAAAATAAGTAAGCGGAGCAAAGCCCCGGTCTCCCGAGGAGGGAAACGGGGGAAGGATATGAATGCCGCCCTTGAAAATATCTGAAAAATGTTCCTCCAGCACATGGTTTAGGGTCTGCAGGTTCCCGCCCAGCGAGTCGGGATACGTAATCAGCTGCACTTGATTGTGAATTGCCATAGCTCTCGCCCTCCTAGATTTGATACTTCGTCTTGAATGTCTCAAGTTCCGGCAGCTCTACGACTGCCCCTGTATATTGCAGCTTGTACGCGCTGACTGCCAGTCCGAACTCCAGCGCTTTGCGGACCGGATAGCCCTTGATCAGCGCCGTGTACAAGCCGGACCAGAAGGCATCCCCTGCCCCTGTCGTATCTGTCACCTGTGTAGCCAGCGTACCCATCTTCACCGTTTCCTGCCCGTTTGAGGCGATTACACCATCTTTGCCCAATGTCAGAATGACCAGCTTCACGCCCAGGTCCAGGAATTTCTGCAGCTGATTCTCCGGGGTATCTTTCCCGAACAGCCGCTCGGCATCGTCTTCCGAAGGCTTGACGATATCCACTTGCGGAAGGATCGTTTGTATATACTTAACCCCGTCCTCCCCTTTCTCCCATAGTGCCGGATGGTAATTAGGATCGAAGCAGACCAGAACCCCGTTCCGGCGCGCATCCCGGATCACTTGTTCTACCGCTGATCTCACCGGCTGTCTGGACAGGGGCCAGCAGGAAAAATGGATAATCTTCGTCCGCAGCAGGGCTGAGCGCAGCTCCTCGGTGTAGGTGAGGCGGTAATCAGCTCCCCGGTAGAAGATCGGGACCGGCGTGGACTTGCTCTTGGTCACGACCACCAGGCTGGTTGCTTCGTGTACATGCTGTACGCAGCTTGTATCCATCCCCGCTCTCTGCAAATGCTCTACCAGAAACAGCCCAAGCCCATCCGTCCCCACCGCAGACGCCACTAACGGGCGGATGCCCAGCCGCTTGGTATTCATGGCGATATTGGCCGGCGAGCCTCCGAAATATCTGTGGTACCTGCTGTACTCATAGGAATCACTGTACCCCTCCGATATCATGTCTACCAGCAATTCCCCGACCGTTAAAAGATCCAAGTCCTTCTCCTTCTCATTAAACTTCAGGCTATGCTCAAAATCAAACATGGGTATTCCCCCATTCATCTATAAATATGGCTTTAGTTCAACAACCCCTGGTTGTGTTTCTTATAGGACATGGGAGAGACTCCCGTTACATTCTTAAACATCTTGGAGAAGTAGAGTGAATCCGTGATCCCAACGGAAGCCGAAATTTCCTGAATGTTAAGGTCGGTCTTCTGCAGCAGCATTTTGGCATTCTGGATGCGGATTTTGCTGATATATTCCGGGATAGACATTCCAGTGATCCGCTTAAAGTAACGGGAGAGGTAGGAACGGCTATAGTTGACGTGCTTGCACAGCATATCCACATCAATATGCATGTAGTAGTTCTGCTCGATGAACAGAACAGCCTGCTGTACCACGCTTTCGGAGCCGGTCCGCAGGCCGGCCTCGCCGTAATGCTTTGCCCCCTGCTCAACCAGGTGGAAAATATGCAGCAGATAGCTAATGCACAGCAGCTGCCCGTTCCCCGCTTCCGGAAGCTCCTGGATCAGCAGCAGCATTTTGTTAATAATGGTATGTGTTGCAATTCCTTCCAGACTGCAGTGATTAATATCGAGCCCCATCAGATTCAGATAATAGGGAATATGCTGGCCGCCAAAGGAGACCCACATAATCTCCCACGGGTCCTCGGGGTCGGCATAATAGAAATGCTTTTCTCTGGGAATCAGGATAAACATGTCTCCCTGGTTCTGCATTTTGTTGACATGATCGCCTTGGGTTAAATAGCCCTTGCCGCTGAGGACAAACACCATTTTATAAGTCTCCAGGACGCGAGGGCCTACGACATGGTCTTTGCCGCATTTCCGGTGGCCGGCCCAGGTTATATAGGCAGACTGCTCCATTTGCGTTTTGGCCGGTGTGTAAAAATGCTGTACAATATGCTCTTCCATTTCTGCTTCACCTCAATGAAGTTGCCGTAATTTAGGTCTCTCACTGTACCGCACCGCTTTTTCTTTGTCAACCGGCCCAACTGGAAACAGCACTGCCGTCCTTTCATATTTAAAAGAGCCCCGTAAAGGGGCTCAGCCCGGCAGCATTCCGGTTACTCGGCACCGGTAACCCACTGCTCCGTGAAGGAGATAAATTTCATCGTGCGGCGGTTGCCGAAGGAATATGCTGCATGCAGACTTCCATCCTCCGCCTGCATGATGCATGGATATTCGTAGCGGCGGTTGCGGATTAAATTTTTGTGGCCGCTGAAGCCCTCACCTGTCTCCACATGACGGCGGTACGGCCACGTTCTGCCCTCATCCTCTGAAATGGCTACAGTAACAGGACAGCGTTCAAACGGCCAGACGGTAATATCCGGCTTGTCATTGAAGCGCAGATCATTGTAAATGATGGCGAGCTTGCCGCTCGCAAGCTTGATGGCGGAGATGCTGGAGTTGTTGTTCGGCAGCTCGGTGCGTACCGGTTCCGTCCAGGTCTCCCCGTTGTCATCCGATTTGGCAAAGTAAATATAGTCTGCCGCGCGGCTGCGGAAGAGCCCGATCAGCTTCCCTGGCGCCATCTCGATCACGTTGCAGTGCACACGGCCGCGGCTGCCGGGAACCTCGACGCTGCGCCAGGTCGCGCCTTCATCGTCGGAGATGTTCATGACCGTAATATCGCTGCCGTTGCGGGTATCATCATTGAAACAGATCCAGTTCTCGAAGATCCATCTTCCGCTGGAGAGAATCTGAATTTTCTGGCGGCAGAATGAGCCTTCACGCGGGAACATAACCTCCGCCTCCCCCCAGGTATACCCGTTGTCCCTGGAAACCTTGCGGTAAATCTTGGAGGTGTACTGCAGATTGAACTCCGGCGGCTCATCGGCGGTACGGGCCCGCTGGGCCGTGTACATCACCCACAGCTCACCGTTTGGATGAAGAAACAGGGACGGATTCTGCTCGCTGAAGCCGTTATCGTCAGAAATTCTCACAGCGGGTGTCCAGGCATCCGCCCCGGCGTTCAGACGGGACATCACGATGCTGACATCCGGGTTGCCTTCATCCGAGCCGGCAAACCAGACGCAGAGCAGATCGCCGCCGGGCAGCTCCTGCAGGTCACAGGCATGGCTTGTTTCGAAATCACAGGGCAATAGGGATTCCGCCAAGCCGAGGCGGCGGTTGAAATACAGCTTTCCGTCTTCAGTAAGGTCATTTAATTCAATCATTGGATTATTTAACATAATGCACTCCTTTAGATAAAATATAATAATTCATAGGTTTCACTCGATAATATATCCTTCTCTATTAGTGGCTTATTTCACGGAGCCAAGCAGAATCCCTTTCTTGAAGTACTTCTGCACAAACGGATAGATCAGCACAATCGGCACCATCGCTACGAAGATGGCCGCTGCCTTCAGGTTGCCGGGGTTCAGCATAATGCCGTCCTGGATAATCGTGCGGAAGGCCGTATTGGAATCGCCCGAGCTGATGACAAGTCTTTTCAGCATAACCTGAATCGTCTGCAGGTTCGGATTTTGCAGGTAAATAAGCGGCATCAGATACTGGTTCCAGATAAATACGGCATAGAAGACGCCGATTGTGGCCAGAATCGGTTTGGAAATGGGAAGAAAGACACGGCTCATAACCTGAAAATCGTTGGCGCCGTCGATTTTGGCTGCTTCCTCAAGCTCTGTTGGCAGACCATCCAGGAAGGTCTTGGTAATAATCAGAAATTGTACATTGATCGCATTGGGAATAATCATTACCAGCCAATTGTCCACAAAACCAAGCTTATTCAAGACAATGTAGGCCGGAATAATTCCCGCTTCAAATACCCAGGTGAACACGAACAGGCTCATGATCAGAAAGCGGCCCTTAATTTGCTTGCGGGACAACACATAGGCCGTCATATACGTCAGCATAAGCGCAACAACTGTACCAATCGCCGTATAGATGCCCGAATTCAGCAGCCCGCGGAAAATGCCAAGACTGGAATTCGTCAAAATATATTGATAAGCTTCAAAGTTAGGGTTCTTCGGAAAGAACACGACGTCTCCTGAGGCGATGCTTCTTCCGTCACTGATAGAGAGAAAGAATATATACAGGAAAGGATACGTGCAGACAAGAGCGATCAATAGCAGAAAAATATTATTGCAGATGTCGAACAGACTGATCTTTGTTCTCATCATCCTTCTCCTTTCTCAGAATAGCCGTGTATCGGAATATTTAGTGGACAGCTTGTTGGTTCCGACAACCAGAACGTAAGCAACAAGCGATTTCAGCAGATTGACTGCCGTGCCGTAGCTGTATTCCGGGAATCCTGTGCTGGCAAAGGCCAGGCGGTATACATAAGTCTGAATAACATCAGCCGTCTCATAGACGCTTTGATTGTACATAAGCAAAATCCGGTCCAGATCGACCGTGAAAATGTTGCCGACGCTGATAATCAGCATAATGGCAAGCGTTGGCTTCAAGGAAGGTAGCGTGATGTGAAACATTTGCTGAAAGCGGCTGGCACCATCCAGTGAAGCGGATTCATAGACGGATGGATCAATAGCTGCCATTGCTGCAATATACACGATTGCCGAATAGCCGAAGGTCTGCCATACCTGGAGCAGTACATAATTGCTGCGGAACCATCCCGGTTCAGCCATAAAGTAGATGGTGTCCAGGCCAAAACGGGCCAGAATATCGTTAACCAGGCCGGTCGAAGGCGAGAGCAGCGTGTACAGAATGCTGACCATAACGGCCGAAGAGATGAAATAAGGCAAGAAGCTCAGGGATTGCACGCTTCCTTTAATCCAGCGGACCCGCACCTCGTTCAGCAGCAAGGCGAACAGAATCGGAATGGGAAACGTGAATAGCAGGGAATAGAAAGCGAGAATGAGCGTATTTTTGACTAGGGTCCATATATACGGGTCTTCAAAGATTCGCTGAAAATGCTCCAGACCGACAAACGGACTGCCCAGCACCCCTCGAAAAGCGCTGAAATCCTGAAAAGCGATAATCATCCCGCCCAGCGGAGCCAGTTTGAACAATACCAGGCTGATCAAACCGGGCAAAAGCATGAGCAGCAGGAGCTTGTTCGTATTCATATAGGCGAGAAAACGGCGCATCCCCGTTTTTCGGGGAAGAGGCGTCATTCTGTCACTTGTTATCACTTTCTCCACCACCCATTTGATCTGAATTTGTACCCTGTATTTAGGTGCCGCGCCTTCCGGGGGGGGGAAGGCGCGGCCGGTGCTGTTGTTTACTTGTACATGGCGTCGTACGCTTCTTGCTGTAGGGCTACAATCTTCTTATACCCTGCTGTTTCCATTTCACCGAGGAAGGCATCCCATTCGCTCATTGGGCGTTTGCCGTTGACGAATTCCGTCACCCCTGCGGTAACCGCCTCATTGACCTTGGCGGAAAGATCAGCCAATTGTTTAGCCTGATCAGCCGAGTATGTCACCTGTACACCGGTTTTCAGACTTTCGTCTGTGAACAGCTCCAGTGCAGCATTGCGTACAAGCTCGGTATTCCAGGAGTAGAATGCGTCGTTGTCAATCGGCTTGACGAAGGTGAGACGGTCGTTAAGGAAAGACCAGCGCGGTTCTCCTGCGGGCGTTGCTTCCTGCTCCGTGAAGTCCACCGTATACTGCTTATTTCCGCCCTCATCTTTATAGCTTTCCCCTTCAACGCCCCATGAAACCAGCGTCTGGCCTTCATCGGAATAGAGATAGTCCAGGAATTTGATAATCGTCTCTGCTTTGTCTTTACTGTCTGCGTTAATAACCATCGCTCTTAGGGTGTTGTATTGGGTTTCCGTTGTCTGCACGGAAGGATTTCCGTTCAGGTCCTTCAGATAAGGCAGGATGGCAATCTTGTAGTCCGGATCGTTGTCCGGTCCTCCATTATCCATGAACCAGGATGGACGGGTCAGGTAGTCATAGCTGATGGAGCCTTGTCCTGTCAGCATTTTGGATTCCCAGCTTTCCTCCGTGCCGGAGCCTGCCACCCATTCAGGGTCGATCAAGCCTTCGCTGTAAAGGGTTTTATACCACTCCACCATTTTCTTGTATCCGTCGGAATACAGGTCAGTGCCTGTTTTGCCGTTGCCGTACACCCCTCTGGATATGCCGTCATCGTAATTCGCGGCTGCATTGAACGCGCTCTGGAAGCGGATATAGCCTTCACGGCCGACCATCGGATAGTAATTCTTATCCTCCTTGCCGTAATACGCTTTCAATTTGCGCATCGCATCGGTCAGCTGGTCAATCGTCTGCGGAGCCTCGGTAATGCCGGCCTTCTCGAAATGATCGGCGCGGTAGAAGATGAAGTCTGCAAAACGCGGAGCTTCGGCAACCAGTCCGAATATTTGTCCGTCCTTATCGGTAATCAACGTTTTGTAACTGGGGTTCTTCTCGATATAGCTCTTGATATTAGGCCCGAACTCTTCAATATAAGGAGCCAGGTCGACAAACGCGCCTTGGGCACCGTATACGGTAGCCTGTGAAACGGAAACAATACCTGAATCAGGGAAGGTACGGCTAATAATTTTCTGGTCCACGGAAGCGTAATACTCATCATCGTTAGAGCCGCCGGGAACAAATTCAACGGTCGTGCCTGTTGCCGTTTCCACATGCGGATACCACTTGTCTTCCTTCAGCCAGTTGATAAATTTATCATGCATCAAATAAGAAAAGCTGCTGCTTCCTTCCGCCCCGCTGTTGCCGTTGTTAGCGGTATTCGTTTTTGTATTTTGTGAGCAGCCGGCCAGCACAGACCCTGAAGCAAGCAGAGCAGCAAAGACTAAATAAAACGCTTTCTTTTTTCTCATTATTAGTTCCCCCTCGAAGTGTAATTTGAAATACTAAGAGTGTCTTCAGAAGTAGTATCTCATGACCCAAGTATAAAATTAATGCAAAAATAGCTATACCTCATGGAAAATTGCGCACAAAACCTTTTTTGTGCTACTGATTTTTAATAGGAGTTGCAATTTGCAATACAATAGGCCGAAAAATTACAATAACCCTCTCGCTGTATAATCGGCCACCATACGGCGCACCTCCTCCAAGGCCTGGGGGGTGAGCGGAGCTACCGGCCGCCGGGCCGGACCTGCCGGCAAGCCGATTTCATCCAGCACAGCTTTCAGCACGGAAGGCAGGGTACCCAGCGCAAAGGCTGCCCGCAAATCGCGGAGGACACGCTGCGCCTGCTCTGCCTGCTCATATTCACCGCGGCGCCAATGCTCATAAATGGCCACCACTGTCGCCGGGAAAATATTGGCCGTTGCTGCAATAGCCCCGGTGCCGCCCGCCATCAGCGTGGACAAAATCAGCGAATCCGTTCCGGCAAGCACGGAGAAGGATTCAGGTGTGCGGTCGATCAGCTGCAGAATGTTATCGAAGCTGCCGCTGCTGTCCTTGATGCCAACCACATTCGGCAATTCCGCAAGCCTGGCCACAGTCTGCACACTGAGGGTATTGCCTGTACGGACCGGAATCGTATACAACACAAGGGGCAGCGATGTATCCCCTGCTACGGCTTCAAAATGGTATTGCAGCTCAGCCTGCGTATAGGTAAGAAAATAAGGGGTAATCACGGAAAGTGCGTCCGCTCCCGCCTGCTCCAGTCTTTGCGCCAGACGGCTGGTCTCGCCTGTTCCGGAACAGCCTGCACCTGCATATACGGGCACACGGCCGCGGGCCTCATCAATGACGATTTGCGCAACCTCCAGCTTTTCTTCAAAAGAAAGATTAAAGAATTCGCCGTTGGTCCCCAGGCAAAACAGCCCGTGTACTCCGGCATCAATGTAACGGTTCACCATCTTCCGCAGTGCCTTCTCGTCAATCTCCTCCCGCTGATCCAGCGGAGTGACCATCGCAGGTATAATTCCCTTCACTTCCAGCATGATTCCCAGTCCCTTCCTGTTATTCATTCAGATTCATTCAGATCTATTTCAAGCGCAAACCTTCCCGGTATGTTGATGCTTAAACCGTCTGCTTCGGGGCCAGTTCAACAGCCGAACGGATCGCCTCCAGCATGCTTTTCTCATCCGCAATGCCTTTTCCCGCAATATCAAACGCTGTGCCGTGATCAACAGAGGTACGGATAATCCCGCCCTTCAAACCAACGGTAATATTAACGCCGTCCTCTATGCCCAGCACCTTAATGGGCGCATGTCCCTGATCGTGGTAGCAGGCGACAACAATATCAAAGTCTCCCCGCATGGCCCTGTAAAAAAGGGTGTCCGCCGGAGCAGGACCATATACATCCATTCCTTCCATCCGTGCTTTCTCTACGGCCGGAAGCAGCTTCTCTTCTTCCTCTCCGTTTCCGAACAAGCCGTTCTCCCCTGCATGGGGATTGATGCCGCACAGGGCAATCCGCGGGTTATTATTCCCTGCTGCCCGCAGCACCTGATCCGCGAGCTTCAGCACCTTATACGTCCGTTCCGGCGTAATCAACTCCACAGCCTTGATCAGCCCGACATGGGTCGTCAGGTGAATAACCTTGAGGCGGCCGGTGGACAGCATCATCGAGAAATCCTCCGTCTCTGTCAGCTTGGCCAGAATTTCGGTGTGTCCGGGATAGAGATGCCCTCCCTTATGCAGCGCCTCCTTATTCAGCGGTGCGGTACAGATGGCCTGAACTTCACCGGACTTCGCCAGCTCAACAGCCTTGGCAATATAATGGAAGGCGGCATTTCCCGCCGCTGCGGACAATTGCCCGAAAGGAACGGCATCCGGCAGAAGCTTCAGGCTGATGCAATCAATAATCCCATGCTGGAAAAGCGCCTCAGCGGCTCCTTCTATCGGGCGAATCTTCATTGCATCCAGGCTGGAGACGGCAGCCGCCCTCTCCAGTGTTTCGGTGTCACCGACAACGAGCGGGCGGCACACCTCATAAATATCTGGATGCGATAACGCCTTCACAATAATCTCAGGACCAATACCGGCCGCGTCCCCCATAGTAATGGCAATAATCGGCTTCATCATGTCACACCTCTCTCTGCAGAGCCTTCACGGAGCGTACCAGTACCTGATCGCTTCCGAAAGCCCCCGCTTTCGTAATGATATATCTGCCCGATTCACCCGGCGTCCGCCCAAGCGGGACTCCGTTCTCCACCTCATTAATGAGCTTGATCTCCACGTCGCTTAAATGGTGGCAGACCTGCTTCGCGGTATCGCCTCCGGTCAGTACCATATGGCGGATACCGCACTCGGCGATAATCTCAGCAGCCACCCGGCCAAGCGCCGCGCTGATGCGCTCGCCCACTTCCGTAGCACTCAGGCCACCGGTGCGCCCAAGCTCAGTGACACGGTCGACCTCTTCCGGATTGCCCGGCGTATAGAGCGCCACATGCCTTCCCTCCCGGGAGATGAGACCGGTTGCAAGCTCACGGACCCGGTTCAATTCCACAGCGCATGTCCCCGGGAAGAGCAGCTTATCCGATTCAACCACGAGAGCAGAGACACCGTCTTCTTTGACCAGCTCGGTCAGCTGTCGGCGCGACCACGGATTGACGCTGCCCACGACAATAAGCACACATTTCGGATCTGAATACAAGGTATTTTCCCAGTGTGTTGCCTGTCTTTTGTCCGGCCTCTCCAGTATAGCACCAGCTCCCGCTTGCTTCGGGGCTTCCCTGATGCTGCAGAGAATCTGCGTTGTCAAGGCGCCGGCCAAACCCGCTGAACCGGCCCATACCACTTTCGGACATCCCGGTCCTCCGGGGAACAAGGAAGCGATCAAGGCCAGATCCTCTTCCTGCTCCGCATCGAACACAAGGTAAGGAATGCCTGACTGGAGGCAGCCGGCAATCCGCTTATCCAGCGCAGCCCGCCCGCCTCTCAGCAGTTCCAGCGGAATAAGGGCGGCCGGATAACGGCTTTGCCGCTCAAGAATGGCAGAGAAAGCAGATTCCGTGGCCGGATGCTTGGGATCATGGGCCATCTCCGTCTCGTGCAGCGGCATCCCGTTCACATACACAACTCCTTCTGTCAGCGTGCGTCCTACCTTCGGGAAAGCCGGGGCAATAACAATGAAATCAGGCTGCAGCGTCTCATAAACCGCGTCCAGCTCACTGCCGATATTTCCGCGCAGCGTAGAATCAAACTTCTTATAGATGACAGGAGAGGTAGCTTCTCCGCCGCGCCCCAGAAACAGACATACATCCTTGACTCTCTGATAAGCCTCCTGCGGAGGAAGAGAGCGGCTGTCGGTATCAAACACAACCGCCTCCTGTTTCCCGCCGCCCGTCTTAAGCTCCAGGAGTACAGAAGTGGACAGGCCCTGACGGGCCATTTGCACCCCCGTATCATTCGCCCCGGTCAAGTCATCCGCGATGACGGCGATGTTCATTTCCTAACCCCCTCCATACAACAGCAATTACACATATACAGCAGAACGCTGCTCCAGGGAGCAGCCGCCCTGTCAATCCTCTTTTAATTTGCGCCACAGCGTTGAGCGGTTGATGCCAAGCCGCTTGGCGGCCAGCGACTGGTTCATATTCTCCTGCTCCAGAACCGTCTGGATGATATCCCGTTCAATGTCCTCCAGCGGCTGATACAGGTTCAGTTCTTCCCTGCCGGGCACCGGGGTAAGTCCGCTGCGTGCCTTCCGGCTTCCTTCCTCCAGCAGCACCAGCGCCTCTGGTTCAATGAACGGCCCCGCTGATGCCGTTACAAAGAGATCCATCACCGTGCGCAATTCGGTAAAATTACCCTGCCACGGATGCGCGAGAAGCACCTCCATGACCTCGCTCCGGATACCGGCAATCTGCTTGCCCTGGCGTTCATTCGTCCAGATCAGGCAGGCGCGGATGCTGCGTTCCAGCCACGGCGTATCCCGCAGGGCCGGAAGCGGGATTCTCCGGTCCTGTAAGCTGCGCAGCAGCTTGCCGGCCAGCCGGTCCTCAGCAGCGAGCACCTCCGGATCCCTGTCGAACAGAAATACCGTCTTCATCTTACGCTTGATAATGAACTCAGCCAGCTCTCTCTGCTGCTTGGCAGAGAGCAATTCCGCTCCTTCTATGGCAGTAACGCGCCCGCCGCCGTACAGCATCAGCTCCATCATGGCCTTCAGCACCTCTTCCGATGATCTCCGGATATTGAGGTACAGAATGCCGTCCCTTGATTCGGAGAGGGCGGCGTTGATAACGTACCGCTTGCGCCCGCTGCCCTTTTCGCCATATACAGCTGCAGGATAAGCCTGAAAGTCCGTCTCCAGCCCGCCGTCTTCCCGGTGGGAGAAAAAAGGGGCTGCCGTCAGAAGGTAACTGGCCGCAAGACCGCTGCGTTCCGGTTCTTCCTCCGATGAATGCAGCATATACAGCAGGCGTTCATCCGCGGCAGGCAGCATTTGCGCCTGTAGGTACAAGCCCTGCTCCGGTTCATAAACGGATGTCACCGTGTCAAAGTCTGCCCCCCGGCCGGCGTCCCTGAGCATTTCCCGCAGACCGGGATACATGGTATACATCGTATCTGCTGTTTCAGGAAGCCGCAGAAGCTGCTTGAACGAAGGATTGGCAAACTCCAGCTTGCCGCCTTGATCCACCGCCGCATACCCGTCTTCCAGCTTACCGAGCATGGCTTCATACATTTCATTCTTGACCTTCAGCTTCCGGGCTGATTTATAGAGCTGTCCGGCCCGCGAGAACGCTTCCATTAATGACTCCCTGCCGGAGGTAATTAATACGCCCTGCAGACCGCTTTCAGCCGCGATCTTGACCGTAATGCTGTCGCCAATGATAACCTGGATGCCTCTCGCTTTGGCGTCTGCCAGGGCAGCACTGACTTCCTGCTCCTGATGGATAACCGTGTATGAAATATCAACCTCCATCAAGCTGGACACGGACATAAAGCCTTCGATGATATTGGGAAATCCGATCATTTCACATTTGGCATTGTATCCCTGTACCAGCGTCAGGATCCGTAATATGTCGAATCCGGAAACGGGAATTTCCACAACGGGCAGATAGGAATGCTTTTGCAGCAGCTTTGCCGTCCCGCCTCTGCTGATAATGATATCGTAGCCTTCCGAGTGAATGCGGCCGATCAGCGGCAGCACCCTCGACAGATCTCCATGCTCCACTACAATCTCAAACTCCTGCAGCTCATTCTGTAAGCTTAACGTTAATTCAGATAACCCCGGGTAAGGAGCAATGACAATCGCTTTAATTTTCATGCAGCTATTCATCCTTGTTTTTTTAATGCCATTATAACCCAGCCACCGTTCATTAAGCAGCATCAAACCATTTCTTAGTGAAACAGCTTGCCGTATACCGCACCGATGTCATCCAGCGTCATCACCTTCGGGTTGTTAGCCATCAGCCGGGTAACCTGCGAGGCCGCGAGTGAAAGCCCGGGAATATCGCCGCGCGCAGCTCCGAAGAGTGTCAAATCCTGAGGAATGCTCATCTCCTGCGTCCACAGCCGGATTTGCCCGATCACCTGCTCCGCATCCCGCTGTTTTCCCTCTCCGGTCTGAAGCCCCATCGCTCCGGCTACAAGAGCCAGCCGTTCCACAATCGCATCGAAATTAAATTCCATTACATGCGGCAAAAGCATGGAATTGGCTACTCCGTGAGGCACATGAAATTTCCCGCCAATCGGATAAGCCAAGGCATGTACAGCTGCCGTTCCGGCGCAGGTCAATGCCATTCCGCCGTACATGGAACCGATCAGCATATCCTCCCGCGCTTTTCTGTCGTCTCCGTGGTGATAGGCCTGCAGGATACTGGCAGAAATGCTGCGGATGGATTCAAGTGCGAACATGTCGCTGAACCGGTTGGCCTTGTTGGAAATAAATGATTCAAGCGCATGAGTATAGGCATCCATTCCTGTCGCGGCTGTAATATCACGAGGTAAACCAAGCGTCAACAGCGGGTCCAGAATGACTAATGCCGGGAGCAGATACCGGCTGACAACACCGATCTTCAGCTCCTCCTCCGGTAAAGTCACAATAGCGTTGGGTGTCACTTCCGAGCCTGTGCCCGAGGTGGTGGGAATCAGGACCGTCGGAATGCCCGGATTCGGGATCAGATCCGTCCCCAGCATGTCACGGACAGAGAGGCTGTTGGTTTTCATGACAGACAGAAGCTTGACAACATCCAGCACACTGCCTCCGCCGATACCTATAATCGCATCGCAGGGAACTTCGGCTATTGCGCCAGAGAGCGCTTCCAATTGGGCGATGGTCGGTTCTGGCTGAACATCGGTATTCCAGTGCACGTCGATTCCGCCGCTCTTCAGGCGGTTTGTAACTTCATCCAGCGTGCCGCTGCTTTGAAGAAAGGGCTGGGATACAAGCAGTACCGATTTCAGAGATCCCAGTCTTTGCAGATGCTCCACAATCCGCTCCAAGGAGCCGCAGCCCGCGATAATGCTGCGGGCCGTTTGAAAGAAATACTGTTCCATCATATCTTCTCCTCTGGATATCTTGATACATCGTATTCGAATTTAGTATAGCATATCGTTGCAATAATTCAACATTTAATTGGTTATATAAAGTTTAAATAAAATATCGTTGCTTTTTGCAACATTTTAAAGCGAAAATGACGAATACAAAGCTTACTGTGTGATCCATTAAACAAGAAAACCCGCGGAGTACTCCGCGGGGATCACACAAGCAATTTTTTTTGAGAAGAGGATTTAGTGAAGGTTAAAAAAGGTTTTTGGTCACTTTTTGAGTTAAATGTTCTATTTTCGGCATCAACACTTCATCATCAATTGCTGTCAGCTTTTCGGGCTTAAACAACTGAATCCTCTTTAATTGAAAATAATCATATAAAACTTGTTGAACCGTGAATTGATTGGTCATCAGATATTTAACATCGAACATCCCTCTTAGAATTTCATCCTGCTTTATTAAGAGCCTGCCGTTAAGTTGATTGAAAACCCCTTTTTGTTTACCTTCCTCAAAGAAAGCCAGTATCTTCTCTTCTCGCTCCCTCATAGCTTCATTAAAGCGATCAAATAAATCAGGGTAACTGGTTTCGAGGTCCTGAAGGATAATATCCGAGAAATAAACGACTAGAGATATGGTTTGTTCAAATATTTGCAAAAAGCGAGTGCCGAAACTTTGAACCGAATCCAAAGGATTGTGGGTCAGTTCCTTCATGTATTCAATAAAACCATCTACGATGAACTCGACAATTTCTTCCTTGGTTGAGAAATACTTATATAAAGTTACTCGGCTTATCTCCATTACTCTAGAAATTTCGTCCATCCGAACGGACTGAAGGCCATTTTTTCGTAAATAAGGAAGCAGCTTATTCATAAGCTTAACTCGTGTTTCGTTTTTTTTATCTGATATCTGGCTATTCACATAAAGCCCCCCTTACCTTTATTATAACCGGAATCCCGCTTTCGTCACAAACATTATTTTCAAATTATACAAAAATGATTAAAAGTGTTTACTTTGTAAATTTCTTTATGCTAAGATGTAACTCGAAGCTAAAACATATAAAAAGCGAGGTAACTAATATGAAAACGCAAAAGCTCGGTCACAGCGATATTGCCGTTTCTTCTATTGGATTGGGTATGATGGGCATGTCCCCCGGCATGTATGGCACCATTGATGATGAGGAGTCCATTAAAACCATTCATCGGGCGCTTGATCTCGGGGTAACCTTGCTTGATACTGCGGATACATATGGCAACGGCCATAATGAGGAGCTATTAGGAAAAGCGTTGAAGGGACGAAGAGAACAGGCAATTGTCGCTACCAAGTTCTCGTATGGTCCAAATTGGGAATTCATCGGAGGACACCCGGACTATGTAAAGAAAGCTATTGACGAAAGCCTTCGACGTCTTGGTCTCGATTATATCGACCTGTATTATCAACATGCGGTAGATCCTAATGTTCCAATTGAGGAGACAGTTGGTGCTATGGCTGAATTAGTTAAAGCAGGTAAAGTACGTTATCTTGGTCTTTCTAATGGCCTAAATGGATCAGTTATTAGTGCATCTACACTTCGTAAAGCGCATGAAGTACACCCTATTTCCGCAGTCCAATCGGAATACTCCATTTGGAGCCGGGAAATTGAAGAAGAAGCTCTACCTACCGTAAAAGAATTAGGAATCACCCTTGTAGCTTACAGTCCTCTAAGCAGAGGCTTTATTACGGGGGAACGTCATATGAATGAGAACTTCCAAGCTGATGATATGCGCAATCTTTTTACACGTTACAAAGGTGAGAACTTCCAAAAGAATATTAAAATCGTTGATAAACTAGCGGAAATCGCCAAAGAAAAGAACTGTACGGTACCTCAACTAGCAATTGCATGGACAGTAGAAAGAGGCACATTGCCGATTCCTGGTACGAAACGCCGTAAATATTTGGAGGATAATATCAAGGCACTTGATATTCATCTTACGTCTGATGATTTTGCCCGTATTGATGCTGTTAGTCCAAATGCGTTTGGTGGTCGTTATTAATGTAAGCTCAAACAGCCCTCATCTTGGTGTCAAGGTGTGGGCTGTTTGAGCTTACCGCGTTTACCTCAAGGAGACTACGAGACTTCTCTCAGTTATCTGCACCTTCTATTCCATCCATCCTGACCTAGGACTTTGCCTGCAAGCCCTTCGGATTCTTCCTCATGGAAGACACCCTGACTATCCGGGCAACCTTTTAATTTCTTTCAAGTGTCGCCAGGGAAACCATTGCCCAGGGAGAAAACTTATTGGACAATGCGCCTTTAGGATTGTGTATCCGGAAAAGAAAGGCTTCCCCCGCCTGATTCTTCCATACCATATAATCTACTACTCCTTTATCGCCAGTAGCCTGCAAATACAATTCTGCAAACCCGAGCGGATGTTCAACCAATTCCCCGCTATAATCTTTGGCACTGCCTGTAGCGGAAAGCTCAGTTTCACCTTGTTGCTTCAGCGCAGTGAGATCGTATTCAGAAGCCAAACTTTCAATTTCCGCATAGTAGGCCGGGTCCTCGGTAAGTGATAAACGGTTAGTCTGTGCATTCAATATGAAATCCCCAGTGATATATAGGGAATAGCCATCACCTTGCTCCAGTGTAGCTGTTTGCCCGCTAACCCCTCCCTCCTGTTCACCGAATTCCCGGGTCTCTGGCCGTTCAGAGGGCTGAGGATCAGTAGGGTCAGGAGCTGCGGACGCTGGTGCCTCCGTGGCGGAGGGAGTGGCCGAAGGTACTGGAGTGGCTGTAGCTTCAATAACTGGCGTAGTCGCTATACTTGTTGCTGTTGGCTCTGTCTCATTTGCAACTTCATTGTTGCTGCATGCGCCTAAAATTGAGGCGGATAGAATAATAGTGGCAGCTGCCGTAAATAATTGTTTGTTCATTGTATACCTCCTCTATCTGGATAATAGTTATTACCCAAAACCTGCAATCCCTCCCCCCAGAGCCCCCGGTCCGACTGCATTCCAAGGATTCCAATTTGCATTTGATCCCCATAGTTGTTTGTTCTCATTAAAAATGCTATATACTGTTGTGAATCTATTTATAGGTCATTGCGCCGGAACGAAAGGGGTAGCATTCATGTATAGAGTTGCAATATGCGATGATGAGGAGAAGCAGCGGGAGCTTGTTAAGAGAACTCTGATAGGCTTATCCATCAAGACAAATATAGAATTCCAGATGGAGTTATTCCACTCGGGAGAGCAGCTGGCCGCTCATTATGAGCGTGGCGAAGTGCCCTTCCATATTCTAATTCTTGACGTGGAGATGGGCGGAATGAATGGGATTCAGACGGCACGGAGAATCCGCGAGCTGAAGCACTTTGATGAACAGATTATTTTCCTTACCAGCTACCCTCAATATATGGTGGAGAGCTTCGATGTCATCACATTCCAGTATTTAATCAAACCGGTAGCGCCTCTCCTCCTGGAAGAGAAGATCACCAAGCTATGCCAATATTTTCAGGCCCAAGATAAGAAATTCATGGTCATTAAATCCGGTTATGATGAAGTTGTATTAAGATATGATGATATTATTGCGATTGAGGTTGCCAAAAGCCTAACGATAAAAAGCAAGCTGCATGTGATCACCAAAGCCCAAATCTATGAGAGCAAGGGCATTATTGCAGATTATGCCGCAGCTCTAAAAGACAGTAACTTCCTGCACATCCACCGTTCGATTATTATCAACCTGCTGCATGTGAAGAAGTTCGCCAGCGGCTCCGTTCTCATGTCGAATGGGATGGAGCTTCCTATAGGCCGGTCCAAGATCAAAGAGGTTAAAGATTACTACACCAAATATATGATCATGAAGGGTAATTCGTATGATTCTATATAACCTGCCGATAGTCCTCTGTGTGCTGCTGGTGATGTGCTTTCAAACCAACTTTTTCTTCAATTCCGTCTTTGACAAGTCTGCCAGGAAGACTAACCGTATCGTTTACTTCATCATTTACGGATTGCTTTGTTTCATGTATCTAGTCATACCGATGAATTCCTATATAGCCTCTTGTGTCGCATTGCTGATGATCTTTGGTTTGGCTCAATCCTATGATGTGGAGATCAAGACCAAGGTCATTTTTTCTATCCTGTATGCGGTTTTGATGACGATGGTCAGTTTTATCTCGCTTTATATTTTCTCAAGTCTAGATTCCATAGATTTCACTACCCTGGATTCGGGTAACGGGCAGGACCGGCTGACCTTTACGAAGGCATTAATCCTTAGCTGTGTGATTATGTTTGCTGTTATTCAGGTGATCAGATTCATTTCCAAACGCAGAAGCTTCTCTTTGCCTTACCGTTACTATATTTTCTTCTTGATCGTCCCCCTGATCAGTATCTATCAGATCAATGTGCTTACTGTCACCAGTGAGAAAAACATCTATTATTTCATGGCGATCATCGGATTCCTGTTCCTGAATGTGATGGTCGTCTATATTTTCGATACGATTATTGATAAATTTCAATTCATGCATGAGAATGCACAGTTGCAGCACCAGATGAACTATCAGGATGCGAACTATGAGAAAACAGTGCACAGCTTCAAATCCATTAAGCGGATTATTCACGACACCCACCAGCAGTTTCTCTACATTGAAGAGTGTATTAAACGTAATGATTCAGCGGCGGCACTGGAGCATATCAGGGTTACCTTAAATAAAGTCGAGGATTCCTATCAGCGGGTGAACACCGGACATCTCGTTATAGATGCTCTGGTCACGAATACCCTTAATATTGGACAGGCCAACGGAATTAGAATAGATACCAGGCTTCAGCTCTATTCGCTGGAAGTAAATATTGACCGTTATGACCTTTGTGTCGTTCTTGGCAATATGCTGGATAATGCGATAGAAGCCTCTAAGAAGGTTAAGGTGGCAGAGGACCGGTACATGCTCATCCAGCTTCATTCGAATGAATCTGCGCTGTTCATCCACATCCTTAATCATATGGACAAAGTGACCGCCCCCCTGCACAGCCAGAAGCCGGACCCGGAGTATCATGGCATCGGCTTAACCAATATAGCCAGAATATGCGATAAGTACGGCGGCAACATGACCATCGAGTCCGGACATAAAGTCTTTAACAATATGGTCGTCCTCCCCTTTCACACAGACAATCCTTAGACAAAACCATTGTTTAGGGATTGTTTTTTTCGTTTCAGGGTACTTCGGACCTTCTCCCTCCTTCTTGCTTGTATGATGAATCCAGGATTACATTTCGAGCAGCAACAGAAGGAGGAAATAAGGATGAAGAAGTTGATTGCAGCAGTATTGGCTTCGGTGTTAGTGATCCCCATGGCTCAGACCTCGGCACAGGAGAAGGGGACAACCGTGGAAGAAAAGGCCCGCGCGCTGGCTTCAGAGATCATCTCCAATTATGGGGTAAGCGGACTACAGTATGCCATCAGGGATAAAGGCTCTATCACCCTGTCCGGGGGTGCCGGTGTGTACGATAAAGCCACTCAGTCACCGGTAACGAAAGATACAATGTTTGGGATTGGCTCGGTCAGCAAAATGCATGTCTCTGCCGCGGCGATGATCTTGGCGGATTCCAAGGCCATTGATATCGACAAGCCCCTCACTACGTATTTACCGCAGTTTAAGATGGCCGATGCCAGATATAAGGACATTACACCGCGGATGCTAATGAATCATTCGTCAGGTCTTTACGGCAGCCACTATGGCAACAGCATGCTGCTGGATGACAACGATACACAGAATCATGATGAATTACTGTCAAGGCTGGAGTCCGAACATCTGAAATCCAATCCCGGAGAATATTCCGTGTATTGCAACGATGGGTTCCAGCTGCTGGAGCTCATGATTGAGCAAGTGAGCGGTTTAAGCTATTCCGAATTCCTGGACCGGTACCTGAGCCGTCCGCTGCAGTTAAGCTCGACCAAAACGCCGCTCGATACGTTTGACAGACAGCAGCTGGCCAAAACCTATTTCCCGGCGCTGGAGCAGGCTCTCCCCGTAGAGAACGCCAACGTCATTGGAGCCGGAGGAATCTATTCCACGGCAGAAGAATTGACCCAGTTTGCTGAAGTGCTGATCGGAAACCGTACGGATATTTTATCCGAAGCCTCCGTCAAGGCTATGCAGAAGCCTGAATATAAGAATGGAATCTGGGTACCGGATGAACGAAACACCTTCAGCTATGGTCTGGGCTGGGATGCTGTGAGCCTGGCCCCGTTCAGCGATTACGGAATCACTGCTCTAACCAAAGGCGGGGATACAATTATGTATCATGCTGCGCTAACTGCAATACCCGATTCCGATATTTCAATTGCTGTACTTTCCTCCGGCGGGAGCTCGATCTTCAATACGATTTTCGCCTCGAATATCCTGCTGGAGTACTTGAAGGATACCGGGAAGATTGACAAGCTCCTGCCGGACTCAACCTTCGAACCCCCGGTAAAGGCGGCCATGCCCGCTGAGTTGAAATCCTATTCGGGATTATACGGCACAGTAGGCGCTACAACAGCCATAACGGTTAAGGACGGGGAGCTTGACCTGCCTGCCCTGGAAGGCGGACTGATCCCTGCACAGAAATATATCTATACAGGCAACGGGCAATTCAAGAGCAGCGATGGCCGTTCCGCCGTAAGCTTCGATCTGCAGAAGAACGGCATAACCTACCTAAAGCTTAATGCCGAGTTGGATTTCCCCGGAGCCGGCCAGATGGTGATGGTAACCTACGAATATCAGAAGCTGGAGTCCAATCCTCTAACCCCCGTGACGAAGCAGGCCTGGGAAAAGAGAAACGGGAAAAATTACTATGCTTTGGATGAGAAGATCAATTCATTATTTTATCTGTCCCCTGCGATCCTAATGAAGAATATCGCTGTGGATGAGGGGTATGCCTCAGGCACCCGGATTGTGGATGAGCACAAGTCCGTCAATGCAGCTGAAATACCGGTCATGAACGGAAGAGATGCGTTTGACTTGAATTTCTATACGAAGAACGAAGCGGAGTATTTAACCATCGATGGCAATGCTTATATCAGCGAAGATGCGGTTCAGCCTATCTATGGAGGCCGGTCATCAATCAGTACGGTACCCGCTAATGGTCAAGGGATATGGTTCAAGATCGGTGAGAAGTCAGCCGGCAA
Source organism: Paenibacillus sp. FSL R10-2771 (assembly GCF_038000205.1). Taxonomy (NCBI): domain Bacteria; kingdom Bacillati; phylum Bacillota; class Bacilli; order Caryophanales; family Paenibacillaceae; genus Paenibacillus; species Paenibacillus sp. FSL R10-2771. The sequence continues at coordinate 1,498,080 of NZ_JBBOBM010000001.1, read as the reverse complement.
AACGATGACTGTAACTGCTCCGGCAAGCGGCGGCTTCGCTGTCTATGATGCCGACGGGATGATCGTTAACTTCTCTGTGGTGACCAAGGACCCTTCAGCAGTCTTGCCGCAAGGCGGTATGGTTGTGTTTGGCGGTCAAGCCGGAGATGTATTTAAGATTAATATCAAATAACAGAACAGCCGCAGGGCACCGGTATGATGACGGTACTCTGCGGCTGTTATTTGTTCATGATTAATTATTCATGAAGACAACCCCGTATTCGGGAAAAGCCTCCGTCCATTTGGCAATCGTCTTCGGCAGTTCAGTTGTATTCGGCACGTTGGTGTAGAACCGGACAATGGCAATATCGAATTCCTCCAGGCTGTTCTCCTCATCCGTGTCGAGTACCGCTGCCCAATAGTGGCCCTGTTTGTCATACATAATAATCGCTTCTGTCAGTGTAAACAGTCCGCGCACGCCGCCTGAGATTACGCTTGCACCCAGACCATCCAGATCCTTCGGCTTATCCAGCAGCTGCATGCTGTACAGGAACAGATCGTAATCATCGCCTACCACTGTGCGGAAGGCCTTGTCTTCTGCCGCTGTCTTGAATACACCTGTATCCTTCAGCGTGTAGACGCCCTCTTTGTACGGACCTCGGGCATATTCGCCGGTGTAGGTTACATTCGCTCCCGCAGAGTATACTGGCGAAGGGCTGGTTACATACAACTGGCCGTTCAACAGGTAGAAAAAGACAACTGAACCGTCCTCTTCCTTGTATACAGCCATCCGTTTGCGGACCACGGCTGACTCCTCATACAGCTGGCCGGAATGGCCGCCATCAAATGCATCGATGGAAAAGGTCAGCTTATCGCTTTTGACGTTGCTGAATTCTACATATCCCCCATAGAAAGGCGATTTGCTCGCCATATACCATTCGCCGTTCCACTCGGCAGCTGCCGGAACCTTAACACTCTTGGCGGCTGTTGCCGTCAACGCCTCTACCGGCAGCTGGCGGGTACCGTCCGGATTGCTCCATACCCCGGCAAAGCCGGTGCCGGCAATCCACCAGCCCTCGAAGCGGCCCGTTTCTTTGCCTTTGGCATCGTATTCATACATATTGACTATTTTGCCGCTGACATTACCTGTGAGCTTGATCGTCTTTTTGTATTTGTCATAATAATAACTGCCGGTCAGCTTTCCGCTGCTCTCAATCTTGACGGACATATGAATCGGCAGATTCCCGTTGATTGCACCGGTCAGCGGCACCAGTCCGTTCGTAGCCGGACTCTGTGTTGCCGCCGCCACCTGAACCGGAGCAGCCTTGTCTTGTACCGGAGCGGCAGCCGCCGCCGGGATAATGAGTGCGGGCAGCAGCAGCGCGACAGCCAGCAGTGTACCTATTTTACGTATCATAATGGACCTCCCTCTCATGCCATCTACAACAGATATATTACACTGTATGCCATGAATTACCCTATTGTTGTCAGATAGACCCTCAGATTATCAAGACTCTGGAGAAAATTAACGGCAAGCGGGTACTCTATGATGTGCAATCTAAATGGTTTGGGTAATGACAACTAAAGAAAAGGAGTTGATTAGGGATGCCAGAATCTCATCATGACAAACCGAAGCAGGAGGTCTCTATAGAAACCTTCGCCTTCAAGGCCGACAAGCTGCTGCCGAATAACCCGGAGCTTCCGGCAGTTCTGTATAAAGGTGCATTTAAGAAGAATCCGGAAAGCGCAGAACAGATCTTCAATGACAACGGCTGGCGGAACAGCTGGGTGAACGGGGTATTCAGCTATCACCATTACCACAGCAATGCGCATGAGGTGCTCGGTGTGATGTCCGGCAGCGCCAGCCTGCAGCTGGGCGGCGATGCCGGCTGCAGGGTTGAAGTGTCGGCCGGAGACGTACTGGTGCTGCCTGCCGGTACAGCGCATAAGCGGCTCACTTCCTCGCAGGACTTCCGCATCGCCGGCGCTTATCCCGGCGGAGCAGATTACAACACCCGCCGGGCCACGCCGGACGACTTCGCAGCGGCGCTCCCTGAAATCGGCCAAGTGCCGCTGCCGGATAGTGATCCTGTTTATGGTGATGGGGGACTGTTGTTGAGGGTGTGGGAGGGCATTTAAAATATGCTATAAGTACAAATGATTCGTAAGCTATGCACCTAATCCTCATAATAATAATCCCGATATTCCTGAGGAGTGACGTCGTTAGCTTTCTTAAATATATATGTGAAGTACGCAGCAGTCTGATACCCTACCTGTTCCGCTACCTCATAAACCTTTATATTAGGATCCTTCAGCAGTTCCTTCGCTCTTTCCAAACGCTTCTCCAATATAAAATCGGATATCGTTCTTCCCATTTCCTTCTTGAACAAAACGCTTAAATAGCTTGCGTTCAATTGAAAGTGTTCGGCCAATTGTTTGACGGTCAGTTGTGCTTGAAGACCTTTTTCCAAATAAGCTTCAACGTTACGAATAAGATGATGCTGCTGCGTAGCCTGTTCCTTGCGCTCAAGTTGTGCGAACCTCGTCATGTACTCCAAGACAACCTCACGAACTTCCAACGTACGGACGCATTCAAGCAAGTCATGCCAGACCATCATATAGTGAGTGTTGTCATTGTCGTTCAAACGATTAAACCTTCGCACCACTTCGCTGATCAAACCCATGGCAAAGGCCTTTACATAGGTAATAGAAATGTCATCTTGCATCAACAGCATATCAAAAGCATGATTAAATTGCGCAACGGCCCGCTCCTCTTCGCCTGCTTCTAGAAGCCTGACGATTTCCGGAATTTCCTCATCCCGTAACTGGAATTCGCGGTATTCGGTCGCTTGGATTTGATCGAAATAATGAATTTGTTCACTTCCGGTAGATTTCAATTGAGTGAGCATATGTTTCAATTCCTTATAAAGTCTTGGAACCTCCCCTATACCGATGACTTCTCTACTCACACCTATCGTGATCGTAGCATCGTGTTGCTCACGGATGACTTCCTGCACGAAAGCGAACTGCTTTTCCAACTGGGCCCGTTCACCTGGAGAGGCGTTCAATTGCAAGACAGCCACTTCGTCGGTAGCTGTTCTTCCGATGTAAATTTGACCATACCCCGAGATTCCCACTCGAACGGTACGAACTAACGAGTCACTTAGAAGAATTCGCTGCTCGGCATCCTGCATGGGCAATCCGTGTAATTTGTCATAAGTAAATAGGAACAATCGATTCTCCCGGTCTCCGGGAGGCAAATCAAGAAGATGCCTCCATGAGTTGGCTTGCTCCCCGTTTTGAATTCTTCCTTCTAGCAGTTCATTAACGAATCGATCATGGAGAACGTCAATGCTTCCAATGACTCTCTCCTTCAATGCTGCAGTTTCATTTTCGATCATCCGTTTCTTTTCGATAACTGTTCGGAACGAAATCAACTTTGCTACCAGTTCCTCGATCTTGATCGGTTTCAGCACATATCCCTTTGCGCCTAGATTAATCGCTTCTTGGACGAATTCGAACTCATTGTACCCGCTGATTATCAATGTCTGCATAGATGACAATCTCGGATAATTTGCCGTAATCGTAGCAAGCAGTTCGATCCCTGTCATTCCAGGCATTGATACATCCGTAATCAGAACGTCTACAGGGGTTTCAGCCAAGGTCACCAAGGCCGCTTCAGCCGATTCTGCAGTTAGCGGCCGCTCATAACCGATATCGTTCCAATCAATATACTTTGTCAATCCTTCGATATGCAGCGGTTCGTCATCCACGATTAACGCTTGAATCATAACCCTCACCTCTCATAATTTGGGGCTTATTCGTGCAGACGGGAATGCGAATGGAGATGCATGTCCACTCGTTTTCGATGCTGTCTATAGCAAAATGTCCTTGCAAACCGAAATACAAACGCAGCCGCTCTCTTATATTGTTAAGCCCAAACCCGTTTCGGGTGCCTTCATATTTCTCCATGCGAACCAGTTCCAATATCTCTGGACGTAAGCCTTTGCCATTATCAAATATTTCAAAGTGGACTTCTCCATCCAATCGAACAATGGATATACGGATCTGCGCATGGACAACCTGCGTAATTCCGCTATGTAAATAGCAATTTTCCACAATCGGCTGAAGCAAAAGTTTGATCGTATACAAGTCCAAAACCTCAGGATCTATGTCCCAATCCACCGAAACCCGATCCGGGTAACGCAATTGTTGAATTTCAAGATAGGCCTTTACATGCTCTAGCTCGTCGCGAATTGCGGTCACATTTTCCCGATTATTCAGGGCAATTCGATAGAAGGTCGTTAACGCATCAATGATTCTAATCTGCTTTTCATCATGCAGATCCAGTGCGCGCCAGCGTAGCAGCCCTAAGGAGTTATAGATGAAATGCGGATTGATTTGGGCCTGTAATGCTTTAAACGATTGTTCTTTCTCCTTTATTCCGACTTGCGCATTCTCTTCGACAAGCTTGCCTAAGCGGCCTGTCATATGATTGAACAGCAATTCTAGTTCACCAAGCTCGTCTTGCACTCTGTTTTTTACGCTTACCTCGAAATCACCACGGGAAATATCATTCATTCGTTTCCCCAGTTTGTGAATCCGCCACACGAAGTTGTTTAAAAAGGCATACAGCAAGAAAATGGATAACATCAAGAAGAAAACGATGCCTGCTCCCACAGAGATGAAAATGAGCCGAGATTGTTCTTCCATTCGGTCCAAATGTACCAGCGCGGCTACGGTCCAACCAGAATCCAGTTTGCTGGTCACAAACAGCTTGCCGTTCATTACGGCATTCATTTCAAATGAATCATTCCAGTATGGCTGTATCGAAGATTCGTCCAACCGGATTCCGATTTGTTCTTGACTCGAGGAAGCTATGATATTTCCTCTTTCATCCACGATATACAAATCGCCGGCTCCATCGAATGGACGATGGAGGAATTCCGCAAAGACCTCGTTATAATCCAGTCGCATATAAATAATTCCGTAATACCCGCCGATATGGTTTGAAATCTTATGAGAGACCACCAACTCGCGTTCGTTATCAACGACATTGGACCATTTAAGCGCTCCCGGAGTCTCAATTGTTCGCTCAAACCATGCTTCCTCTCTTTCACCGGATATCATCCGGTTTTCCGGTCTCCAAAGGAACCCCCCGTCCTGAACGAGCGTGCTGTTCGAATGGTAAATACGAAACGACTTAATTCCCGGTAAATACTGATCTGTATATTGAAAAGAGCGGTCCACATACAGCACGGTGTCCAGTTGCTCGTATATATCATTGTATTCACGGGAAAGTCTGGAGATCAGTTCTCCATCGGTGGCGGCACGGGTAACGATTAAATCGTAACTTTGCTTTTTGAATGCGATGCTTTGGGCATTTTGGCGAACGGCTTCCTGTATCGTAATCAAATAATTCTCACGAACCAGGTAAAGAACAACGTAACCCGCCCCCACTGCAAGCAACGCAGTCGGAATAAATACGATGAATGCGTATAAAATGATGACCTTTTTCCTAATATTCATCGATTGGGTTATTCTGATAACGAAATTTTGAACTCGACGCGGTAGACTCAACAGGACCCCCCATTTCCGACTCCCCGGGCCTTAGCAACAAGAAGGGGAGCACCCCTTGTTCAAGAATGCTCCTTCATTATACTAAAACTCTCCATTCACTTGAATTTCAGCCTGATAGGTTTCATGCCATTCGGCTTTCATTTCGTTCCACTGCCCTCGCTTTTCAAGCGCCCCTCGGAACTCATTCCAAACCTTCTCGAAAGCTCCATCGTCCTGTGCCATCAATAACTTTGCCCGGTACTCTTTACGGAGGTTCTCGACAGTCGGCGCACTTTTCTCCCAAACTCCGCCTGTCTTCATCTTCACCATATCATAAGAGTGCACGGAGCGCACCGCACCCATTTTGCCGACAGCTTCCGTAAACTCAGTTGTCTTCTTATAACCCGCATGCGGATGATTGCCGACATTCCACCACGGGTACCATTCATTACTAAAGGAAGACGTCATGTACAATTCAGGCGTAACTTTGGATTTTAGAGCCACATCCCCCGAGTTACGAGCCTTGTCATATTCCGGATCGGTGAAATTCCATTTGCCGAGTGGTTGGTCAACCCAGTCCCAATACAGTCCGGCTGGTCCTTCATTAACAACATGCTGCTGCTCGGGATTCGGTTGCAAGGTGTAATCGAAGAATTTTAAGACGGCATCCAGATTCTTAGTATCTTTATTGACAAAGACATCATAACCCGGATAAGGATTCACGACTTGATTGATGCCGACCTGATCCACATCTGGAACCTTAGGGATCGGAATAACCTGATAATACCACCCGGGAGCCGTAGGTCCATCTAGAGCCTCCCAAGCAGAAGACGGAATATTAAAGAACGATCCGACATTCATCGCTACGCGTCCGGATTGGTTTCTTTCCTGGTATTGTTCTTTCTTGCTGGTGACGACTTCGGGATCGATTAACTTTTCCCGGTACATCTTATTCATCCATTGATATGCTTTCTTATAATTCGGGTTGTCATAGGCGAATATAAATTCTTCGCCTTTTTTCTCAATACCTGCTCCGCCTGTAGACACGCCAAAGGCATTAAGTACGGCGTTCTCGTCGCTATAGCCTAAATTATCATTCTGATCCATCAGGAACGAAAGCGGGAGTAAGGGTTTGCCAGAATCATCCTTGATCTTGGCTGCTTCGCGAAGAAACTCCTCCACACCTTCGATTGTGCTTAAATCGTCCAGGGTCATTCCTGCCTTTTCAACAACATCCGTCCGAACCACCCATGAGTTTGAAGACCAGCCTGGCCAAGGGTTATCGGGATTTTGGTCGAACCATGTAGGAATGGACCAAATATGACCATCCTTATCTTTCAACCGGTCAATGTACACCTTGGGGATGGAAGCCAATCCCGGATATTTGTCAGGCATATCGAAATATTGTTCAAGAGGCATAATCATTCCGGACCGGGTCATTGCCGTTAACACCGTATCATTGCGACTGAACATGGCTGCGTCTTTAAAACCGCCCGCATTCAGTTTCAAATTGAGCGCAGTCATCGCATCCCCTTGGGTTGCTTCCAACTTCACCTCAACCCCTGGTTCTTTATCCCTCCAATATTGTTGCACCAGACTGTCGTTATTGATCGTTGCCGCCCAACCTAACCAAAGATCGAACGCGGACGATCCACTACCAGATGTTGACGTCCCGGAATTAGCAGCGCTTTCAGGAATTCCAGAGCTGTTTTTCTCCTTGCCCGTGCTTGAACAGCCGACGAGAGTGACGAGCAGTACTGCCATCACTAAAGCAATCAAACGCCGGTTCCTTTTGTTAATAACCATGAGATGACCCTCCCTATAATATATTGTAATTCATTTGTTTCCCAACACTTAGGTTCATGGATTATCCTTTGACAGAACCAATGAGTACGCCCTTCACGAAATACTTCTGCAGAAAAGGATAGACACATAGAATCGGAAGTGCACTGACCATAACGACAGTCATCTTGATGGACATAAGCGTCGTGCTCTGCATCATGGAGTTTCTTGCTATTGCTTCCTGATTGGTGTTCGAGCCAAAGATGGCAGACAAATCAGAAGCGGATAGTAACTGCTGCAAGAAGGTCTGCACCGGGATGAGCGATTGGTCGGTTACGTAAAAAGCGCCAGAGAACCAATCATTCCAGTGACCTACAGCCGTAAACAAACCAAGGGCAGCAAGCATCGGCTTTGAGAGAGGAATGATGATTTGCAATAGAGTCCGTAATGGACCGGCTCCGTCCAGCTCAGCCGATTCAATGAGTGCTTCGGGTATACCCTGTATAAATTTGAGCATAACGAACATATTCCAGACCGAGAACATCCCCGGTAAAATGTAGACCCAAAATGTGTTCACCAGCCCCAAATTGTTCAATTGGATATAGAAGGGGACCAGCCCCCCGCTAAACAACATCGTAATTAAAATGTAAGTCATAATGATACGCCTCATCGGAAGTCCCTTATAGGACAAACCGAAGGCAACTAACAACGTTACAATGAGACCGGTTATCGTACCAATGACTGTTCGAGCGATGGTAATCAAATACGAATGGCGGATGACCTCGTTGCCAAGTACGATTTCGTAATTAATTAGTGTAAAAGAGCGCGGGAATAAATATACGCCCCCTTTGGCCGCATCCGATCCTTCGTTAAGCGATATAGCCATCATGTATAGAAACGGATAAATAACGGAGACACATAACAAGACAAGCATAACAACGATGATGATTTGGCCGATTTTTTCGGACTTGGATAATCTCATCTTCACCACAACCCTTCGCCGTTAATTTTCCGGGAAAATTGATTCGATGAGATAACCAGTAACAAACTAATCACCGAAGATAGCAGGCCGACGGCAGTCGCCATTCCAAAGTACCCTTGTTGCAGGCCGCTTCGCAATACATAAGTATCCAACACATCCGCGACTCCCATATTTGCGGAATTCATCAATGGATAAATCTGATCCATGCCAATTGTGATTAATCCGGGTATGCTCAAAATCAAAATAATTGTTATGGTCGGAATCATGCCCGGCAGCGTGATGTGCCGAATTTGCGCCAGTCTGCCTGCCCCCTCTACCTTCGCCGCTTCGTAGAGCTGAGGATCGATCGTGGTAATCGCGGCTAAAAAGAGAATTGTGTTCCACCCCGTCTCTTTCCATAGACCGCTTACGATAACCATAGGTCTAAACCAATCATCCGACCCAAGGAAGAAGATCGGCTCTCCTCCGGTCCACGTAATGAATTGGTTGATGAGTCCATCATCCAGTGATAAGAACGAATGAAGAATGTAAGCGACTACAATCCAAGAGAAGAAATGGGGTAAATAACTGACGGATTGCACAAATCGTTTGAACCTAGAACTTCTAATTTCATTAATGAGAAGAGCGAGTATGATCGGAGCCGGAAAACCAAATATAAATTTCAGAACAGAAATAAAGAGTGTATTTTCTACAATGGTTAAAAACTGCGGATCCTGCAAGAACTCAAAATTACTAAATCCAACCCATGGGCTATTCCATATTGAGCCGCCGATCCGGAAGTCACGAAAAGCAACCTGGATACCCGCCATAGGAATGTAATTAAAAACAAATAATAACACTACGCCCGGCAAAATCATGAGATACTGCCAACGATACTTATAAAATTTTGAGTACATAACCATCCTCCTCGTAAAGTTATTATAGAACGGCTTGTAAGCAAAGACGAGATAACAACGATTGGATTTCTATCACTTTAATTGGATGTATATTATTTACATATTTACATTTATAGGATTTATTGCATTTTTCTTATATCAATATATACCTAAACCTTTTTAAATTATTTTATGTTTGACGACAAAATAAGCCTTACTTAGACACCGCGTTCGGACTAATATTAGCTTAAGAAACAAAGGAGAATTTCCATACTGTAAAGTATTTATCAGGGTGAGGAGGGATACGTGAGAGCTAGTAAAGTACAGAGTAAATAAAAAACTTCATCTGCCCAGCAGAATGTAAGCGGTTAATTAAATGGCAACCAAAAGGAGATTTGATCAATATGCAGCTGATCCACAAAATGAGGAGCCATAAAATCATTATTCTGACTATTGTATTCGCTTTATTGGCAGCGATCGTAGGTAGCGGCAGTATTTTCGGGGCAGCAAGTTCATCCACTACCTCTAACACCACAAGAGTATCTGTGCATGACCCTTCGATTTCCTATGATGCTTCTACGAATAAGTATTATATATTTGGCTCACACCTGGCGCAGGCCTCAAGCACAGATCTGAGGAACTGGTCCTACATGGGGACACAGGGCTACACGAACACCAGCCTGTATGCCCCTTCAACTTTTGAAGGCTATTATTATATCAAGAACAAGAACAGCGGATTATATCTGGATGTAGTCAACGGCTCGGCGACTGACGGCACCAATATTCAGCAATGGTCGTATAATGGCTCGGATGCGCAAAAGTTCAGAATTATGTATTACGGAAGCGGGGATTATTACATCCTTACAGGCAATACCGCATATGCAAGCGGTATTGACGTCTTCGAAGGATCTTCCGCCGACGGTGCCAACATTGATCAATGGACGTACTGGGGCGGCACTATGCAGCTATTTAGAATCCAGCAAAATGCCGACGGAACGGTCGCGTTCTTAACCAAGGCATCCAACTATACTGCCGCAATGGATGTGGCGGACGGCAGCACAGCGAATGGCGCGAACATCCAGCAATGGAATTACTGGGGCGGCGATATGCAGAAATGGGAGCTGGTCAAGGCAGGGGGAACCGGCAACTCCGCCAGAAGCGCCGGAGCAGCACTAAATTCTGCGCTCGCGGTGCCTTTTGCCTGGGCCGGGTATAATGATCAGGACAGTTCAGGCGGACAATCCGTATGGGCGCCGGGACCGGTATATAATTCTTCGTACGTGTGGGCAGACGGATCGACGGGAGCTTATATGCTCTACTATTGCACCTCCTCGACTTATATCCGTTCAGCTATCGCCTACAGTGTATCCAAGTCGGTCTCCGGACCTTATGAATATGTAGATACCATTATCTATTCCGGCTTCACTAGTGGAAGCAACCCGATTACAACAACCTCGTCGTTAGGGAGCAAAACGGTGGATATATGGTACAAGAACACCAATATCCCCGAGCTGATCGACAACGGCACCTTATCTGGAACCAGAAGCGGCTGGTTTAACAACAGTGGCGGATTCAACAACAGCATTTTCCCGAATGCGATAGATCCGGCGCTGGTGTATGACAACAGCGGCAAGCTGTGGATGAGTTACGGCTCCTGGTCTGGAGGGATTTATATTCTGCAGATTAACCCAGCCACCGGCAAGCCGTACTACCCAGGCTCCGACAATGGCAATGTCGACCGTTATTTTGGCAAGCGGATTGCCGGAGGGTACGGTAAGACGGGCGAAGCTCCTTACATCGTGTATGATTCCTCATCAGGCTATTACTACCTTTACGTCACTTATGGCGGTTTGGCCAATGCGGGAGGGTATCATATCCGTCTGTACCGCTCGACCACCATCGACGGAACCTACACCGATGCCGCCGGCAATTCGGCTGTCTATTCCTCCGCTTCCGTAGACCAGTCGGGTTACGGCATCAAGCTATTTGGGAATTATAACTTATCGGGAGCTAGTCAGGGGTATAAATCGGGTGGCCACAATTCTGCACTGATCGATACGGACGGCAGGAGATATCTGGTGTACCACACCCGGTTCAATAACGGCACCGAGGCGCACGAGGTTCGCGTGCATCAGCAATTTATGAATCAGGACAAGTGGCCGGTAACTGCGGTTTATGAATTTCTGGGCAGCAGTATCGCCTCCACCGGGTATAGTTCCAGTGAAATGGCTGGGACCTATCAATTCATCAACATGGGATTGGATGCTTCTACGGCTAATGTTGGCATGCTGACCACCCAGAGTGTGACCCTGAACAGCAATGGAACCATTTCCGGTTCTGCGACAGGTACATGGTCCAATACGTCAGGAACCTACTACTGTACGATGGTCATTGACGGTATAACTTATAAAGGAGTGTTCTTTAAGCAGCGCAATGAACTGTCCAGCCACAATGAAGTGATGACCTTCTCCTTGATCGGTACCAACAACAAGTCGATTTGGGGTTCGAAGTAAAATGTAACCAGAAGTTTAAGGAACACAGAAAGCAGGGCCTGAAATCTCATGATTTCAAGCCCTGCTTGTTAATTAATGCAAATGGACACGCAGTAACGGAACACCGTGCTCAATTTCCGAAATATCAAACTCTAGAAGCAACTGTCCCCTTTTGATTTTATCACCAGTCTTAACGCGAGGAGTAAACCCCCGTCCTGAATTTCTATAGTATGTCAGATGAAGATCGTATATATGCTACGACTTCTGGTAGGTGCGGCGGAAGGCGCCGGGTGTATGCCGTTCCAGCTTCTTGAAGATTGCGCCATAATAGCTGGCAGATTCGAAGCCGACTTGATGAGCAATATCCTGCATCCCGCACTGCACATTGTCGAGCAGCAGTTCCTTGCTCTTATTGATCCTTACCTGATTGACATAGCTGATTGGACGAATGCCTGTCGTCTTCTTGAACATATGGCAGAAATGTTCCGGTGTGACGCCCATCAGTCCGGCAAGCGTCTGCAAAGTAATCTCTTCAGCATAATACTGGTCAATATAATCCAGGACCGGCTTTAACCGTTCATACTGCCGCCCGACGGTATCGCTGCCCTCGACAGAGACACGCTGAATAATCTCCGTCAATAAGGTATAAAGGATGGCAGAGCAGGCGTAATTGTTTAACGTTTGTGCTTGCGGCGTAAGTGCCGCTTGCAGCAGCTCCCTTATTCGGGATAGAAGGTATTCGGGCGATGCGAGCGTAAATACGCTTGTGTCTACAATGCCGACGGTTTCAAACAACCCCGCTGATCCACTGCCGTCGAAGATGATCCAGTCAACTTTCCAGCTCCCCGATAAAGCATAGTATTCATGCTGCTGGCCGGGGAACAGCAGCATGCCCATGCCTTGCTTGACGACATGCTCCGTTCCACTCAGCTTGAGTTTGCCCTCGCCACTGCGGCATTGAATCCACTGATAATCCTGAATGCCCGTGTCTCGGCGTATATGCTCCTGTTCATGATGCAGACCAATACCAAGCAAATAAAAAGGGAGCAGCTTGTCTCGGGCGGATAGAACGGGAAAAACGCGATTGGGATGAGGCATGCGACCCACTCTCCTGCTATCTTAATATTGTTATATCGTATTAATTATTTAAGATATTCACTCCAATTAATATAGCATATAATCGCAATATATTGATGAACAAAGGAGATTACAGGATGACGATTAAGATTGGAATTGATTATTATCCAGAGCAATGGACTCCCGAGCTGTGGGAGAAGGATGCAGCGCTTATGCAAGAGACGGGTGTTGCTGTTGTGCGAATGGCGGAATTCGCCTGGAGCCGCATGGAACCGACCGAGGGTGATTACCGGTTTGAATGGTTGGATGCGGCTATAGATGTATTCGCCGCGCGCGGCATGGAGATCGTATTATGCACCCCTACCAATACCCCGCCGAACTGGATGACAACCCGTTATCCGGATGTGCTGCCAATGGATGAGCAACGTCAAATCATCCGGCCGGGTGTACGTGGACATCGTTGCAACAACAGCTATTCTCTGAGAATGCTGGGCTCCAAGTTTGTGGAAGCGATATCACAACACTATGCGAAGCATCCGGCCGTCATTGGCTGGCAAATCGATAACGAAATGCACTACCAGGAATGCCATTGTGATACTTGCAATCGTGCATTTGTCACCTGGCTGCAGAAGCGTTATTCCAGTCTGGAAGAGTTGAACCGGGAGTGGGGCACAGTCGTCTGGAGCGGGGAGTACAGCAGCTGGGCCGAGGTAACGACGCCGCTCGGCGGCAGCAAGCCGATGAATCCTTCCTATCTTCTCGAGTACAAGCGGTTCTGCTCGGACAGCGTAGGCTATCTGCTGGGATGGCAGCTTGAAATTCTGCGCAGCAACTGTCCGGGCCATTTCGTGACGCATAACATGTGGCAATACCCGAATAGTCTGGACTATTATGACCTTTACAAAGAGCTGGACTTCGCTTCTGTTGATTATTATCCGAATGAGCTGTACCACGATTATGGCGACCGGTTTCCGAGGAACGGAGCGCTGTCACTGGACTTGGTTCGCGGCATCAAGCGCCGCAATTTCTGGGTAATGGAGCAACTGAGCGGAGCGCAGGGCGCCTGGATGCCAATTCAGCGCACCCCTTATCCCGGACTGATCCGAGCCCGATCCTGGCAGACAATCGCCCGCGGCGCCGACATGGTCGTTCATTTCCGCTGGCGGAGTGCTGCCTTCGGAGCCGAACAGTTCTGGCATGGGCTTATCGACCATAGCAATGTTCCTGGACGGAGGTTCAGGGAGTTCGCAGAGCTTACTCGCGAGGTGAACCGGCTGGGAGAACTGCTGGCCGGCTCAACAATCGTTACCCAGGTTGCGATTCTGCATTCGCATGATCAGCATACGGCGCTTTCCCTCCAGCCGCAAGCGGAGGGGGGAATGCATTATATGGACAACTTGTCCTCTATGCACAATGCATTTTTGAAAATGGGCGTCGGTACGGACGTTATCAACTGGACCGAGGCGCTCGATGGCTACAAGCTGGTCATTGTCCCTTCCCTCTTTCTGTTAAATGAAACAATAGTGCAGCGGCTGGAGCGATTCGCAGCCGGGGGCGGCACGGTTGTCCTCACCAATCGGACAGGTGTGAAGAACATGAGGAATGTATGTGAGATGCTGCCTCTGCCGGGGCTGCTGGCGGAAGCAGCGGGGGTTGTCGTTAGTGAGTATGATGCGATTGGCAACAGCGAGCATCGGATTCGGAACGCGGCGGGCCAGACATTCGCTGCGAAGCAATGGTGCGATCTGCTGGAACTGCGAGGAGCAGAACCGATTGCCTGGTATGACAACGACTTTTACGAGGGGGTGCCGGCGGTTACTGTCAATAAGCTTGGTGAGGGTGAAGTGTATTATGTCGGCACTTGGCCGGAGCCATCGTATTTCTATCAGCTGTTCGAAGGAATAATGAAGGAAAAGGACCTTGCGCCCAAGCTCCAGCTGCCGGAAGGTGTCGAGCTGTCGATTCGATCGAAGGGTAAGGAAAGCTTCCTGTTCCTGATCAATTTGACGAATGAGCAACGAGAGGTTACGCTTGACGTTCCCTATCGCAGCTTGTTGACGAGCAAGAGATCGGAGCAGAAGGTGATGCTGCCGGCTATGGGAGTAGATATTCTAACTTTATAGGAACAGCAGCTTACTTCATTGCAAAGAGCTGTCTCACAAGGCGGAATACCTTGAGGGACAGCTCTTTATTGCTGTTCAACAGAAGTGTCGATGGACGTATGTTAAAATGAGCCAATTTTGTATTTTAGAATCTCATCAAGCCTTCCAACGGCCATTACTGGAATATCCAGAGTGATTCATACTTAGATTCTTTTCATTCGGCGGATTTCTCCGCCAGTCCGGCCACGATCTGATCTATCGGATTCGTGAACAGGGCATACAGAATGGCAGCATTCTCCTGTTTACTCAGGGCTTCTCTGGACTTGAAGTCAACAGCGCCCTTGGCATCAGCCTTGATGTCCGGTCCGTATAAGCCCAGAGCCACGGCCATCTTCACTGCCGGAACTGCCCATTTATCCGTATTACCGGCCAGCTTCACATCCTGGAACAGCTTATCCGGGTATTGTGCACTGAGCAGTCTCCATACCATGACCGCCGCCTCCTGACGGGAGATGATCCGGTCAGGCTGGAATTCTCCGCCTGCTGTTCCCTCTACCATTCCGAGTTCTACAGCCATTTGTATATAGCCGGCATCCGGATGGCCCTGCAGATCAGGGAACGCCAGCTTTGTGGTCTTGCTCTCTTTGACACCGCTGCTCTCCAGCATCAGCCGTACATACTCAGCCCGCGTAATTCCCGCCGCAGGCTCGAAGCGGAGCGCCGCATCATTCGGCAGATAGCCCAGCGACTGCAGCATCATAACCGGAATCGCATACGGATGGCTTGCAGAGACATCCACATAACCAACGCCATCCGGCCCTTTCTGCTCATAGCCGTAAGGATTAAGGTATGGCTCTTTCAGATAAGCTCCTTGTCCGCCCGGCGTCAATTCAAAGCCGGTAAATTTCTTGGTAAGCTCATCGATGAACAGATTATCATCTACCTGGCGCAGCTGGCGGGTGCCCAGCAAGGCATCGCTAATGGTAAGCGCACCCTCATGCACAGCAACTGTGGAGACCAGGCTCTTGAGACGGAGATCCGCATAGTATCCGGTGAACGCATCCAGAGCTTCTGCACTCAACGGCTGGAAGGTGTCCAGCTTCGCCGGTGCGGCGTATTGCGGGAAGAACGCCTGGATGAACGCCGGATAGAACATTTCCCGCAGTGCGCTCTGCTGATTATAGGCAATGAACACCCCCGTGTTCTGCTCAGGGATCAGGAACATATAAGTGCTGAAGCCGATTAAATCGCCTGCTTTGGTGATAATCTTGGAGCTGCTGCCGGCACCGGGAAGCTGAATCGGCGCTTCGAAGCCATAGGTCGTATTCGGCAGCAACGGGTGGATGGAGGAACGGTATTCCTCCATGGCATCTACGGTACTTGCAGCCAGAATACGATTATTCCCGGAAGCGCCCCCATTCAGAAAAGCAGTCATGAACTTGCCGATATCATCTGCAGTAGACAGCATACCTCCGTGCGGCATAACAGTGGGAGTTACTGTATACAGATCAAGCGCCTTGCCGGTGGCATCATAGGCGGTAGCCAGCTCTTCTTTCAGCTTGCCTTCCAGCAGGTAGCCGCTTGAATCCATATTCAGCGGGGAGAACACATACTTCTCCATATAATCCTCATAAGGCATGCCGCTGGCCTTCTCTACCACCAGACCCAGCAGCAGTGAGGCGAAGTTGTCATACATATAGGAAGTCCCCGGCTCACGGACAACCGGCGGCATATTCCGCAGCACATAATCCTCAATTGATACCTTGGTTTCGAAGTCATCGTTGATATCTTCCGGCTGCGGGTCTTGAATCCGGAACCCGGTGGTGTGGGTCAGCAGATCCTCCACCGTTACCGGAACGCCGAAGGGATTGTCGAAGACAATCGGTCCGGTATAGGTCTGGAAATCCGCTTTCAAATCGATTTTGCCTTGCTCTACCAGCTGCATGGCGGCAGCGGCAGTGAAGGTTTTGGATACCGAAGCCATGCGGAAGACCGTTTCATCCGGGTCTACCGCTGTTTTGGCAGCCTTGTCCGCGTAGCCGAAGCCCTCTTCTATCACCGTCTTGCCATCCTTGACCACAATAACAACCGCACCGGCAAGCTGCGCTTTCACCTCATCCGCACTGAAGAATTGCTTGAGGAATGCTGCCGCATTCTCCGTTGTTAACGGTTTGGCCTGTCCGGTTACAGACGCCGGAGGTGCAGATGCCGCA
Organism: Paenibacillus sp. FSL R10-2771; assembly: GCF_038000205.1. Classification (NCBI taxonomy): domain Bacteria; kingdom Bacillati; phylum Bacillota; class Bacilli; order Caryophanales; family Paenibacillaceae; genus Paenibacillus; species Paenibacillus sp. FSL R10-2771. Next base: position 1,481,019 of record NZ_JBBOBM010000001.1, on the reverse strand, counting down.
GGAGCGGCAGATGCTTGTACCGCCGGGGCAGCCAGAGTCAGAATCAGGGCAGCAGCAAGCACTGTCCTCGTCCAAAAGGCAGAACGGTTACGCAATAATGACAACTTCATTCACTTCACTCCATTCCATGAAATAGTAGATATAGTTGTTTCTACGGCATTTCATGGAAATGGGTTCAGATAAATATCAATCCGGACGCAAAATATCAATATGCGCAAACTGTGAGAGATCCTCTACGAAGCCTGGATACGAAATATTGATACAGCCGCAGTTACGGATGATCGAAGGCTCCTCCAGGCTGCTGGCCAATACAGCGGCGGTCATGGCGATCCGGTGATCGCCACAGCTGTCTACAATGGCAGGCGATAGACGCTGGCCGCCATGAATGACCATTTCATCCTCACTGCAGGTAGTTTCCACGCCAAAGGCTCTTAGCACCCCTGCAGTGGTCTGAATCCGGTTCGTATCCTTGTCTCTCAATTCCCGGCAGTTCCTAATCACAGAATCCCCTTCTGCGAATACCGATACCGCAGCGAGCAGAGGAACCTCGTCTATCAAGCTCTGTATTCGCCCGTTGCCTTCAGCACAGACAGGCGACAACCGGGTTCCCTGGGTGCAATAGATATCTGCGATTGGCTCCCCGGATATCAGTTCCTCTTCCGCTTGCAGCGTCAAAGGAAGCCCCATCTCTGTGAGCAGACGGATGAATCCGCTCCGGGTTGGATTAACACCTACCCGCTTAATCAACAAGCTGCCCTTGCGCCCCATTCCCCGGATAGCATATGCAGCCAGCAGAAAAGCCGCTGAGGACAGATCCCCCGGAACCATTACATCCCTGGCGGAAAAGGCACTTCCTCCCTTCAGGAAAGTAACATCATGATCAGAACGAATATCTATGCCGAAATACTGCATCAGGCGTTCGGTGTGATCCCGGCTTTGACAGTTTTGCCGATAACATGTGATTCCGTCCGCATATAATCCCGCGAACAGCAGGGCGGACTTTTCCTGTGCACTGAATACGGTGGCTTCCATTTCTATGGGGGACAATGGTGATGCCCCCTGAATCCGCAGAGGCAGACAGCCTTTCACCCCAAGATATTCAATCACAGCCCCCATGTCTGTAAGCGGCTGAACAACCCAGTCCATCGGTCTTGCCGAGAGCAGTGGGTTCCCTCCGAGTTCCGCAGCAAAGGACTGTCCTGCCAGGACAGACAACATCAACCGGGCTGAGGTGGCCGTATTCCCGACCTCAAGTCTGCCCGCCGGTGCCTGTAAGCCCCGGAGCCCTCTTCCATTCACTGACAGGTCATCCCCATTCCATGCAAACGTTACACCTAATTGGCGGAGAATCGCGATACAGCTCTCAATGTCACGGGAACGCAGCACATTGTACACCGTGCCTTGGCCTTCGGCGATAGCGTTCAGAACAATGGCCCGCTGGGAAATTGATTTGTCTCCGGGAACCGAATCGAATTTGAAGGAACACAACTCCCGCTTCGCCTTAATCCGCAAATCACATTTGGCCGGTAGCCCGGCCCTGCTTCGTACCAATTCCAATTCTGATCACCTCGTCATCGGAGAGTATTTGCGAGTAATCCATATCTCTTCCGGGAGCCAGCGGAATCCTCCGGTCGCCCATTGCTGCATAGCTGCGGTACCGCTGCCGTTTCCGCTCCAGTCCAAGGTTATTCTCAAAGGTGTAATCGAACAGCTTGACCGCGTTCCGGCGCACCGCAAGCTCAAGCAGGTCAGCACCTGTCTTCGTTCGCACCATTACCGTGGATGAGGCTTTGGCAGATATCCCTTCTCTGCTGGAATCAAAAATATTGGGATCTCCATCCGAAATCGAAATATCAGCAAGGCCTGACCACCAATCCGGACAAGCAAGACAGCGAAAGGTTTTAAACTTTTTGAATTCCTCCACCAGCCGGTAAAAGGGCAGATAATGCTCCTGCCCCTGCCGGGTTCTAACCATGAACTGCCCCGGATATTCTCCTTCCCGGTACTTCATCAAAACTACGTCAGCCAAGTCGATCCCCAAGATTTCCGTAATCAGATGCTCGGTACCGCCCAATGAAGTGTTGGACGCGCATCCCAGCTCAATCGTGAACGCCACTTTGTCTGCCAGTACAGTGGACGGCGAGTGTTCCGGCAGATTTAGCAGCTTATGGATGCCTTGAATCTGGCAAGGTACGCCTATAATGCCGATCTTGTCATATCTGCGATCCTGCAGCAGATCCAGATTGGGAGTGATGCAGTAGCTGGTCTGGGCACACTCGATAATCTTGTCCACTGAATCGGCAAGGTAGGCCTTCGGCACCCAGGGACGCTCCTTATCTCTTCCCACAACAATCACCGCGTCAGCAAGCTTCTCTTCCAGCGCGGTAACCGCCAGGATCGTCCCCGCCCCGCCGGCTGCCGCCCGGCCGAGAATCTCCGGGTCTGCCGCTGACAATTGACAGGTAGACAAGTAGATGCCGGTCCAGCGTTCAAGCTCTGAACGGTTGCGGCCGAAAATGCGCCGCTCAGATTCCATAACGCCTGTATCATAGCCCGGGCACACCTCCGAGCAGAGATTGCAGCTTCCGCAGGTGTCGGCCGCCTGGCTCTCCAGACCCTGAAAGACCGGGAGCGAGATGGAATCTCCGTTCATCGCAAGCAGACCTTGGGGACACACTGCAGCGCACAATCCGCAAGAGGCGCATAACGATAGATCTAGAATCTCTTCCTTGAGTGTTATAAAAGATGTCATACCGGCATCTTCCCTTCCTCATAATCTCACGCCGCTCAGCGCGGAATAGACTTCCCTGGTTCTGTCAGCAATGGGGTTCCAGTCATACCGCAGCAGCACCTCCCGCCGCGCTGCTTCTGCAAGCAGGCTCCCCTCATCCGGCTCACGGAGCAACTGTCGAATCCGGCCCGCAAGCATGTCAGAATCTCCGGATATGCTGGTGAGTCCAGTCCGCCCATGCTCAACAATCTCGGCCAATCCCCCTTCTTCAGACACAATTACCGGTGTACCGCTCCCCATCGCTTCCAGTGCCACAATGCCGAAGGGCTCATATAAGCTGGGAAATACACAGACATCGGCAATCTGGAACAGATAGCTTTTCTCCAGGCTGTCCACGAAGCCGGTGAAGTGTATGCTTGTACCCAGCTCAGCCGCACTGGCTTCAAGCTCGGCGAACATCGGTCCCCGGCCTGCGATAATACAGGTGCATTGCGGGAATTCCCGCACTACCTCATGCATGCTTTGCAGCAGCACCTGTACCCCTTTTTCCTTCACTAGTCTTCCAATGAACAAAATAATCTCTCCGCCATTGCGCGCATACTGCTCTCTTCTGAAGGGATGTGCGGGAATCAGCTCCAGTGAACGGAGATCAATGCCGTTCGGAATAATCTCCGTCCTTGACTCCTCAAGACCATGCACAGTGCAGACCTCCCGCTGCATATGCAGGCTGCATACAATAACCTTGTCCGATGTAGAGACCAGTTCATTCTCAATGGCATGAATCGTATGCTGCTGAGGTGTGAATACTCCCTGGTTCCTACCGAACTCTGTAGCATGGATTGTTGTAACAAGCGGTAACGACAGCCGTTGACGGAGAAGAAGGGCTGCGTAGCCGACCAGCCAATCATGCGCGTGAATAAGATCGAGTCTTACGTTCCCGATTAGCCGGGATACAACGTAATCTACAATCGCCAGATTGAACTGAAGTACCCAATCCTCGAAATCGGTCAAATTCTCATAAGAATTCACACGATGCACGTATACGCCGTTCTCCACTTCCAGAACGGGCCGCCCGGGAGCGCTGTTGGTGATTACATGAACCTCGGTCTGCCCGCTTGCCAAATGCCTGGACAATTCATAGACATGCGGGGCCATCCCTCCGATCACCACAGGCGGATACTCCCAGGACAGGATTAAGACAGATGCGCTGGACTTCATAGGTTGTCCCCTCCTAATCTCTCAATGTGCAGAAAGTGAATATCCTGTGAAGAATTCCCACCATGTATTTTGCTCCAGCAGCGGAGGTGAAGAATGGTCTCTTTGGAAGGAAAGCCAGTCAGAATACTCGAGGCTGCCGTCATCACAAACAAATAACACATTAGATCTTAAAATTGGTACAAACGTTTGCACTTTTTTAATAATCCCTAAATCTGCATAATAGTAACGTTCTAGCGGCCTGGGAATGCGCATCTCCAGCGTTTGCCCGAGCGGCTTGTACACAGGGAAAAGGAACTGGGCAAATTTGTTATCGGAAGAGAGGGTGGTTAGCCGGACAGCCTGCTGCAGCTCAAGCCAGCCACTTTTGAAATGCCAGGCAATCAGCCGCCTTGTCTCTTCGTCCAGCACCGTTCGAAAGATCAGGCGCGTCCCGTCAAACTGCAATCTCTCATCCATACGCAGCATCTCCTCCGGACAGCTGATTAGACTCCTGGTGACATCCCTGCCACTCCACGATCATTTCCGATACACCCTCCGCAGGCGTATGGATGTAATGAACCTCCCCTTGCTCCAAGCGCACAATACCAGAGTCACCCCTTAGCAGAAAATTGAACTCGATCCGGCAGTCTGCGGGCAGACTGATATCGCAATACCAGGTTGGATACCGGTAGACGATATGATTGTAAAATGGCCCTGCGGCCCTCTCTGCATTCCATTCTCCCAGCTCATACACGTTCCCCGTCACATAGACCCTAGTATCATATTCGGTATGCAGATTCTTAACTACCAGCCTTACCGTGACCAGCGTTCCTGTCCACACCGTCAGTTCTTCCGCCAGCTGGAACTCGCTCTCCCCGCCTGTCAGACCTTGTACAGAATGTGTTCCCGCCGGGACCGCCGGAATCCTGGCTACGATCTTCTCCGATTGCCATGAGATTACTTCAGCCTCATAACCGCCAACCATCAGACGGCCGTTGTTACCTAAATGTCTGCCCCGGATAATAAGCTCACTTCGCGGCGCCGCTGCTTTGGGATAGAAGTGTAAGGCGGCCGGCTCCTCCAGATCTGACTCATGAACATAGATATAAGCAGACTGAGGTGCCAGTATTACATTTTGTATGTCCCCTTCGGCTCCGGCAACTGCCTGACGGTCTGGATAAATGTCCTTAAGCAGGCTGGAGTAAGCGCCTTGCGGCAGGGAAGTTAGCAGAGGAGGCAGTGTATGTCCGCTTTCACCCTGATTAATTAGAATAAGTGCAACATCCTTCTTGCAGCTGCGCTCGAATACGAGCACCCCCGAATTCACATACAGCAGCTTCGTATTACCGTAACCAATCGCAAGATTACATGCTCTTAAACGATTAAGCTGAGCCACTAACCGGTAGGCCGTTGTCTCCCTGCTGAAGGAGCTCATCATGGCACGATTGCCGGGATCATCCCCGCCGCTCATGTACTGCTCGGTTCCATAGTACACCACAGGCAGGCCTGCAGAAGTCAACAGCAGCACAAGCGCCAAATCTGTAAGCCAATGGTCAGAATTCCGGGTGAACCGGCTCATATCATGATTATCCAGAAAAATAAGCTGGTCATGCATATGCTTATAGCTGCCGGAGGATTCACATAGCATTTCGGCAAAAGCACCGAAGCCCTGCGGCCCATGAAAGGCCTCGCGGATCGCATGGGTGAACATAAAATGCAGCAGACTCATTCCGGTCCCATTGGCAAAAGCAGCATTGTCCTGTGTGCAGCCATGTGCTTCAAGAAACCACTCCCCGAACACATAAGCCGGTTTCCTGGCATGGATGAAGCCGCTCAAGGCGGTTAACCAGCCTGGGGGAATATGTTTGGCCGCATCGATCCTCACACCGTCCACCCCCAGATCTAGCCAGAAGGCAATCCCTTCCCGCAAAAGCTCATCCACTTGCGGGTTCATCTGATCCAATCCGGCCAGGTCATACAAATTCCGGTACTGCGAATCTTCGGCATCCCGAAAAGCAGTGCCGCCATTATGCAGAAATACACGCTCCAGGTCTCCCGAATACGTAGCTACCAGCTGGCCCGCGCGGTATATTGCGCCATTCTCCATATAATCCGGCCGCAGCTCCAGTGCCGGGGACGTATGATTCGGAGTAAAATCAATGATTACCTTAAGTCCGTGCTCATGCGCTGTGCTCAGCAGGGCTCTGAATGTATCCATAGAACCGAAATAAGGATTGGGCCTCAGGAAGTCTCTGGGCCAATAGCCATGATAAGAAGCCGTGCCTTCTTCATCGTCCGTGCACACATGAATGTTCTCTGCCGGCTGGGAAATCAGGATCGCGCTGACCCCCATACCGGTAAGATATCCGTCCTGTATCCTGGCAATAATTCCTGTCCAGTCGCCGCCGAGATATTTTCGCAGATTGCCTGCGCCAGAGCTGAAGAGCTCCGCTCGCGGCCGGCTGGCAGGGTTGCCTTCGCAGAACCGGTCGGTGACAATCTGATAGATGCATTCGCCCGGATTCAGCATGTTTACTTACCAGAAGCGGCCGGAATAGCATTCGCTTCCTCCAAGAGAAGATTCACCGCTGCTTCTGCTTGTTCGGTAAAGAGGACATGAATATGAAATTTCTGTTCCAGTTCAAGCTTGCGGGCCAATCGTTGTTCAAGGGGATAGATTTCATAATGCCCATAAGAGGTTTCAAGCTTATCCGGCAGCAGCAGGGCAATCGGCCGCCTGGAGTAGATTCTTAAGATTTCAATCGCATCAAGTATAGCGCTGTCATCATCATAACCGGCAATCAGCAGAACATATTCCGGATCAAATGTCCGCAGCATCGCGTATCGCAGAGAATTGAAAGCAATATTCATTGTGGGAAGAATGGAGCTTTGCCCCGCCATAACGATCCAATCGCTGCCGCTCTGCTGGGCTTGATGAATAACAGTATCGATATAATACGGGTACTGCTCCAACGGACGGTGCGCCAGGAATTTGAAGATATCCCCTTCAGGCTGCCCGAACAGGAATCCGGTTGGCTCTGTGATAAAGGCTGTAGCCGGAATGCCCAGCGCTCCGAACTGCCGATAGAGATTCATCTGCACGGTAAACTTGCCAATGCACCCCCGCGTAGCAAAAACACCAACTCTCTTAATCGTTCTGGGGCGGGCAAACATCAAGGCTTCCTTCTCGAACTGTCCCAGATAGCACTCAATATCTGTTCCGCCCGTGCTGTAACGCTCATCCATCTCCTGAAAAAGCTTCTCCTGAGGACTGTGAACCACGTCGATTTTTAATTGCTGCTCTGCCATCCAGTTCAGGGTATCCCTGTCATAAATTTCATGAACACTGACTACCCTTAAGCCCCGGGCTGAAGCATACAAGACCAATTTTCGCCATAATTCCGCCAGATCGTGTTCAGCGAATACACCTTTGTTACCCCCAAAAGTAGTGCCGGGATCATTGAGAATCAGAGTGTCCGCATCCTTCAGACCAGCTTCCATAGACGAATGAATAAGAATTCCCGAATGCTTCCCGTCCACCTGCTCTCCGGCATCTTGTCCGTCTTCCTGCACGAAGTCGATTACCGACACAATCTCCACACTCAACAGGTCACGAAAGCGAAGCAGACCCTGCGTGATTTTATTGAAGGGATACAGGACAACCCTTTCCATATTCACCGCCTCCGCCCGGATCATAATTTGACAGTCCGCTTATAGCCAGCCAGCTTGGCAGCCAATCTGCCAATGTCCAGCACCGATTCAACATTCTCGGCTGCAAACCGGCTGCGGATCTCTTCCTTGCGCTGTTCTATTTCTTCCGGGGTCTTCGAGATGTATTCTCCGAAATCAACTTCGTATTTATCCGGAATCAGAATGGCAAACGGCCGGCTGCCATTGCCGTAAACGCGAAGAATATCGAGGCTGTCTCTAATCTGCTCATCATCATCGTAGCCTGCGATCAGGATCGTCAAATCGGGCTGTAAAGCGCGCAAATAGGAGACCTTGGTCGCTGCAATCACGAAATTCTCATTCGGAAGCAAGGAGCCTTGACCTGACAGCAGGACATAATCACAGCCTTCGCTCTCTGCTTCCCGGACAGCCGCGTGAATGTAGTACGGATATTGGCTCAGCGGCTTATTGGCAATAAATTTCATTATATCGCCGCCCGGTTGATTGAAGAGTGCGGCTGTAGGCTCGGTTATAATCGCCTGAACCTTCTCTCCTGCCTGCTTAAGCGCCCGGAATAATGACATTTGGGCAGTGAATTTCCCGAGGCATCCTCTTGTTGCGAATATCCCTACCTTGCATATATTGCGGTTATAAGCGGTTATTTGTGCGTCCATATCAAAATAAGATAAATAAGTGGCTATTTCATCTCCAGGGGAAGGAAAAACATATTCTGTATGAAGCCGGCGCTGCAGACTTGCGGGGATTTGCGGTAGAATTTCAATCGTGATTCCATTCTCGAGCAGCCATTCCAGGGTCGGACGGTCAATAATTTCGTGCACACTGATGATCCGCAGCTTGTGCTCATGGGCAGAGACAACCAGCATTCTCCACAGCTGGCTGAGCTTATGCTCGCCATACACACCCTCGTTATTTCCGAAGGAGGTTCCTGGATCATTCAGAATAAGAGTATCCGCTAAGCCAAATACCTCTTCAAAATTGTCCGTGACCGGAATGCCCGCCGCACGCCCTTCCACCAGCTCTGCTGCATCTTTGCCCTTATGCAGGACAAAATCAACAACCGCCCTTACTGTAAAATCCGTTAGATCCCTGAACCTGATGATCCCTTGCGTAATCTTATTGAAGGGATACAACACTACATTGTCCATGCATAACCGCCTCCCATAATAGAGTAAAGAATAGACAACAACCGGTAGACTTAACCGATTAAGCTGATACTACAATATTTTACATATTATATCAACAACAAGAAATAAAAGGTTTATTATGACACATCACATCCAGGATTGACGACTGATCCAGCTAATGTTAATCTTTAGGAAATCAACAGACAGGAGATTGGTGCGTTGAAAAAAACGACTATGAAGGACATCGCCATCCGTGCTAACGTATCCGTTGCCACCGTAAGCTATGTGCTGAATCGTGTGGATAATCAGACCATTCCTGAGAAGACGCGCCGCCAGATTATGGAACTGGCTAAAGAGCTCCGCTATATTCCAAACTTAGCAGCCCGCTCACTGGCAAACCAAAAAACCGGTCTGATAGGTGTATTGGTCCACAAATCCAAGTCATTGCCCTACTGGAAGCTGCATGCCCAGCTCGCCTTCATTCATGCTTTGGAGCAGCGGCTTACAGCGGCCGGTTATCATACGCTCCTCTATTCTCTGGATACCGACACCCCTTCGCTGGATATTATCGTTGAACGCAAGCTGGAAGCCGTGTTTCTCATTGATGCACAAGACCATTCCTTCTACTCGATCTCCAGACACTTTGTCGAGGGCATCCCCCTGATTCTGATCGACAGCATGATAGAGGATAAGCTGTTCAAGCAGGTGGTGTTTAATTACCGCTCAGCGCTTGAAAAAGCTCTTCCGGGCGATCTGTCGCAGGTCTGCTTGATTATGGAGGGCTTCAATAATTCGCTCCTCACCCGCTATATCCGCAGCAGTGTTCCTCTGGCTGATGATGCTGTCTTTGAGATCCGTGAACTTCAGGATTTGCTTCCGGCAATGGAGCATCACCGCTTCAAGCAGGCAATTGTGATCAATGAATTCATTGGCAGCTACGTGGAGAAGTCTGGAAAGTTCGAGCATCTTACGGTAATCTGCACATGTAATTCCCCGGAAATGCTGGGTGTGCATGTGAAGAAGATTCTTTTTCAAGGAGACAAAGCGGAGATTGCCTATGAACTCATGCAAGAGCTGTTGCACCATACAGACTATTCCGAGCAAGTGAATAACTGTTATTATGTCGACTAATTTTTTTTGAGGGTTAACTTAAGCGTTTAAGTTGAAAGGAGAGTAACTATGCCAGAACCCGTTATAGCCAGCCAGGCGGCCCCTGCGGTTCACTCCTATCCAAAACTATGGGCCAACAAAAAATTCATGCTGCTGCTCTGCTCCTTTTCCATTTCCCTGTTCGGCAACACCTTTCACAGTATCGCTCTCAGTCTCTGGGTGCTTCAGACCACCGGCAGTGCCAAACTGGTGGCTGTACTGACGATCATTAATCTGTTACTCAGCTCGCTGCTCGGATCAATAGGAGGAACGTTTGCGGATCGAACCAACCGCAGAACAATCATGCTGGTCACGGATCTGATTAGCTGCATACTGGTAGTATCACTCGCCCTGGTCCTCTCTCTCCCTTCCGCTTCCTTCATTATCGTGGCCCTGCTTACTGCGTTGACCACTGCATCTGCTCTTTTCCAGTCCCCCGCCTACCAGGCCTCCATTATCACCGTGGTCGGCAAAGAGCATGTCCAGCAAGCCGTAGGCATGCTTAACCTGTCAGAGAATATTTGCCGGACAGTCGGCTTTTCCATGGGCGGAATCTTTGTAGCGGGCTTTGGTGCGGCGGATGCCATTTTATTCGATGGAGTCACGTTTGTAGTCTCCTTCCTGCTGGTTCTTGCGGTCCGTTCCCTTCCCGTGCCGACACGCGTGAATGCTGAGCCCGGGCAGAAGAGGAATTTTATTCAGGACCTTGGGGAAGGCATAAGGTATATCTGGAAATTCCCTTTTGCCAAGGCCGTCATCATTATGCTTCCGACGCTCACTCTATTCTTCATGCCCTCGCTGATGCTGACCCAGGTTATGGCCGTCAACGTCTGGAAGGCAAGCCCGTTCCAGTTCGGACTCATGGAAGCTTGTATCCCGCTCGGCTATATGATCGGCTCAGGCCTGATTATGATCCTGGGCTCCAGAATCAGACGGAGAGGATTATTTATTATGAGCGGTCTGTTCTGCCTGGGCCCGATGTACATCCTGTTATCCTTCATCACTTCTGCGGCCACAGCCATTCCTGTCGTTCTGCTGATTGGATTCATGTTCTCGTTCTGCACGCTGCTGATCAATATCATCCTCAGGCTGGAAATATCGGAAGAGATTCAGGGCCGGGTCTTCGGAGTACTTGGGTCGATTATGAGTGTCGCTCCGTCGATCGGTCTAACACTTGTCTCCTACCTCTCGGATTATTTCAGTCCGGGTCCGGTCATGGGTTCCATTGGTCTGCTGCTGTTCCTGTTCGCCTTATATGCTTCCACCAGGCTCAAGATCATTCGAGGTTATAAATAAAGCAGCAAAACTGCGTAGCCGAAGCCCTCCTCAATTACCGTCTTGCCATTCTTGACTACTTAATTCCGCAGCACTTCTTCCATTTTCTTCAGCTTTCTGTAAATAACCGACCGGTCCACACTTAATTTTTTGGCCGCTTCTGTACCGTTTCCATAACAATCCTTCAGCACTTTTACAATATAACGGCCCTCTGCTACTGCAGTGAAGTCTTTCAGCGCAGACAGGTGATGTTTGTTCTTGGCTATGAAGTGGTCAATTGCAAACCAGTCCGCCACCTGATCCTCTTCCTCCTGGCTAGTTCCCATGTGTTCCGTAACCACAAGCCGTTCGATATAATTCCTCAGCTCTCTCGCATTTCCGTGCCAGGGCTGACTCAGCATCTTCTCAAACTCTTCCGCACTTAAGACATATTTCTTCCCGTACATGTGATTGAAGCTGGCGATATAACTGGAGATTAGCCCTACAAGGTCCAGCTTGCGGTTACGGAGCGGAGGAATATGAATCGGAATCACATTAATCCGGTAATACAGATCTTCGCGGAATAGCCCTTTCTTCACCATACTCCACAGATCCCGGTTCGTAGCTGAGATCACACGGCAATGGACCGGTATATTCACGATGCCGCCGACGCGTCTTACTTCATTATTCTCCAGAACCCGCAATAGCTTGGCTTGCATCTCAAGCGGCAAATCCGCTATCTCATCCAGAAAAAGAACCCCGCCACTCGCAATTTCAATCATGCCCGCCTTCACTTCCGTCTGTCCTTCCATGACTCCTTTTTCGTATCCAAACAATTCATATTCGAATAGAGCCGGAGCTATAGCTGCGCAATTAATCGCAATGAAGGGCCCCTTCCACTTTTCACTTCTCAGATGAATATATTTGGCTATAACCTCTTTACCGGTCCCGGATTCACCATAGATTAACACCTTGCTGTCGTAGGACGCGATCTGGTTGCAGACTTTAATGATCTGTTTCATGGCCAGGCTTTCGGCTACAATCCCTTTGCCTTCCCCCGCCGCTGATTCACCGAGCTGCTTGCTGATCTGCTGGGTTACAGGTACATTTGCTTCATAATAGGCGTGCTCCTGCTTGAATTCATTAGAAGTGGTGACTACCAGCTGCACCTCCCCATCCTTATCCAGAATAGGAATCGCTGTTGAGAAGATATGGAATCCTCTTGAGGTGATGACATTCTTCGAAACCTTTTGTTTACTTTGAATGGCCTCCATCGTAATCGAATGAGGATAATAGCCGGCCTTCACCAAGTCCTGGACATTCGCCTTCAGCAGCTCCTCCAATTGAACTCCGATGGTTAAAGCGGTAAATTCATTGGAGATTAATATATTTCCGTGTGGATCGGTCACAAATAAAGTGGACGGCAGCTCTTCCATAATTTCGTCTATCGTACGTTTACCTGATTTTTTATTTCTTTTAGTCAAATTTATCAGTCCTATACTATTATATTAACGCTTACATCCTTATTTAGAAAAAAAGCCAAACGATATCATTACGTAAATGATACCACTTGGCTTATGATATGACACTTTATTATGCGCCTACAACTGATAATGCTCCCAGCTGTAAATGCCCCAGCTTCCCGAGGGTTTCCTGCGCCTCTTCGAACATGGTGGTAATCATCTCTTCAACCGTAGTAATCTTGTTCACCATCCCGCAAATCTGTCCAGCCATTACGGAGCCCGTATCTGTATCTCCTTCAAATACGGCCCGGCGCAAAGATCCCAGGCTTAATTTCTCCAGCTCTTCGCGTGAAGCCTTCTCATTCTCAAGTCTCAGGAATTCAGCAATCATACTATTCTTGATGCTTCTTACCGGACCGCCCAGGCTGCGGCCAGTCACTGTTGTGCTCGTGTCATCTGCAGCAATGACGGCTTGTTTGAAGTTCTCGTGAGTAGGGCATTCCACGGTAGCCAGGAACCGGGTTCCCACCTGAACGCCTTGTGCTCCGAGTGCAAATGCCGCTGCGATGCCACGGCCATCCGCAATCCCACCGGCTCCGATTACCGGAATCGACACTGCACTGGCGACTTGAGGCAGAAGGGCCATCGTCGTGGTTTCACCCACATGTCCGCCTGCTTCGGTTCCCTCTGCAACAATTGCATCCACACCTAAGGCTTCCATTTTCTTGGCGATTTTGACCGAAGGAACTACCGGAATGACGATAATGCCATGCTCTTTGAGTGTCTTCATGTATGGAGCAGGTGTGCCTGCACCTGTGGTCACAATCTTCACGCCTTCTTCGATAATGACCTCAATAAGCTCAGGGATATTGTTCATCATCAGCATCAGATTTACTGCGAAGGGTTTATCGGTGCTTGCCTTCACCTTACGAATCTCGTCACGAAGACGGTCCGCAGTAAATCCGCCTGAACCGATAATGCCCAGACCTCCCGCATTAGACACAGCACCTACCAGAGGAGAAACTGCGATTTGAGCCATCCCTCCCTGAAAAATCGGATATTTAATCCCTAATAATTGTATAATCGACATTGTGTTAACCTCCATTTATATTGTTCGTTAATGTAACTCAGTTATTCATTAATGTAACTCAGTTTCTTAAGCGGCTTGGGTAACTTCAGGCTGTGGCGGCTGTTGTTTATCCATTGCTTTGTACACAAAGGTTAGAGCAAAGCCAACCAAAGAGATCACCAGCGCGATGTAAAAAGCATTCGTGAACATTCCGTCATTGGCTGCTGCCACCTTACCGGCAATTCTCGGTCCGAAGAAGGCAGCTCCTGAATAACCGATAAAGGTTACACCATAGTTGACACCGTAATATTTCATCCCGAATTTCTCGCCGACAATCGAAGGGAAGATGCCCATGGTTCCGCCGAAGCACAAGCCAATGCCTGCAATGGCTACCGCAAATCCGGCGATGGATGTCGATAATGCTATAGTCAGCATCATGGCCGCAATGACCAGGTAGATCATGAGCAGACATTTTACCCGGCCGATTTTGTCGGATACAGCGCCCCAGAATACACGGCCGATGCAGTTACTGAGTGAGTACAGACTTACATATAGTGCTGCGGCTGCGGCGGAGAGGCCAAACATCTTCTGTCCAATGACAGATGCGTTGGCGGTTACCATCATTCCTGACAAGGCACCGATTAGGAACAGGCAGGCGATGACATAGAATAGCGGCTTCTTGATCATTTCGTGCCATTGTACATTCACGCCACCCTTGGCAGCTCCGGCAGCCGGAGGCGCCCAGCCCTCAGGGGCATAACCGGCCGGAGCAGGTTTAACGAGCAGACCCAGACTCAGAATAATTACCAGGAAGACGGCACCGAGCATGATCAAGGCCGGCTGGACACCCTGACCGCTGATTAACGCGTTGGCTATAGGTGCGATAACGATGGTTCCGCCGCCGTAGCCCGCTGTAACAATTCCTGCAGCCAAGCCTCTTTTATCCGGAAAGAGCTTCACACTGTTGCCAATGGTAGAGGAATATACAATCCCCTGGCCGATCCCGGTAATAACACCGTAAGTGATATACAGCATCCAGGGTGCGGTTGCCAGTCCCGACAGAATGAAGCCAATCCCGAACATGGCTCCGCCGATAAAGATAGCCTTCCTCGCTCCCCCTTTATCGACCAGTTTCCCTCCCAGGATCATTGGAATTGGAGAGATCGCTGCATTGATCGTAAAGGCCATCATAATATCAGGCATCGAGACGTCAAACACTTTGGTTAATGGAAGGGCGAAAATACTGAATGCGTATATTGCACCTACACAGATATTAATGATGGCCGATGCGATCAGTATCCTCCAGCGGTTTAACTGAATATTCATGAGATCATCCCTTTTCATAGTGTATTGAAGCAGTGATAGATTAATATACTTCCAATAAGACCCGGTTTTTCTCGGCAATGATAGATTTCAGCTTCCCCCAGTGTTCGTGGAACATGGCTTGATCCATTTGCTTGAGCGCAGGCGAGATCACCGGTACAAAGTCCATCTGATCCAGAATATGCGTCTGCAGGTCAACACCCGGTGCGATTTCAGTTAAGGTTACTTTCCCATCCAGCAGCTCAAATACCGCACGCTCCGTAACATATACAACCGGTTGCTCTACTTTGGCCGCATAAGAACCGCTGAACGTGATCTGCTGCACCTTCTTAATGAACTTTTTCACTTTTCCCTCTTGAAGGATGTGCAATTTCCCGTCTTCAACCTTGATCTCCAGACCGCCAGCGGTAAATGTACCTGCGAATACCAGCTTTTTGGCTGCCTGAGAGATATTAATGAATCCGCCGCATCCGGCTACCCGGGTACCAAATTTGCTGACATTTACGTTCCCGGACTCATCCATTTGAGCGAGGCCAAGGACAGATAAATCGATACCGCCTCCATCATAGAAATCGAACTGTGCGTCATGATCTACAATGGCCTCAGAGTTATAAGCATGGCCGAAGTCCTTCAGACCTGCGGGAACACCCCCGATAGAACCGGCCTCCGTGGTTAGAATCAGCTGGTCACTTACTCCCTCCTCTTCTGCTATGTTGGCAACATTAACCGGAATTCCAACCCCAAGATTCAGGATCGCATTCGGCTGAAGCTCAATTGCTGTGCGGCGGGAGATGATTTTGCGCTCATCCAGCGGCAGCGATTCAATAGATTCGGTAGGCACCTTAACATGACCGGAGAATGCCGGATTATATTGGGTGTTCTCTGTCTGGTAATGATTCTCCGGCTTGGACACGACAATATAATCTACTAGAATCCCTGGAACTTTAACATCCTTAGGGTTAAGGGTGCCGCGCTTGGCAACCGTCTCTACCTGGGCGATCACGATGCCTCCCGAATTGCGGACTGCCTGGGCGATAGGCAGAACCTCCATATGCAGGCCTTCCTTTTCCAGCGTCAGATTGCCATTCTCATCAGCCACGGTTCCGCGGATCAAGCCGACATGAATAGGAAAGGATTTATAGAATAACCACTCCTCGCCCTCTAGCTCGATAACCTTTACAATGTCTTCCTTCGTGGACGGGGACATTTTGCCGCCTTCGACCCGGGGATCAACGAACGTCTCCATGCCTACTTTGGTAATCACACCCGGACGCTTGGCGGCAATTTCCCGGTAGAGCTGAGTAATTACACCCTGGGGCAAATTGTACGCTTCACATTTGTCTTCTTCGATCAGCTTCGCCATCCCGGGGGAAGCAATGGCAATTCCGCCAATCCAGCGTTTAATCAATCCTTCATGGCCTAAATGGCTCATCCCTTTGTCGCGGCGGTTGCCGACTGCACTGGCGTGCATGACCGTCAGATTTCTCGGCAGCCCCGTTTGCATGAAGCGGTCCTCAATGGCTATCCCCATCTCTTCTGCCCAGCAGGACAATCCAAATCCGCTGGCTGCCACTGTATCTCCGTCTTTGATGAGTTCCGCTGCTTTGGCGGCTGAAATTACTTTGGTCATTTCATCTGCTCCCTTGTATGTGAATAATTTCACTTCGCTGATTAAAAAAATAAAACGCTTGATTGATACGTCTTAAAAGTATTGTGAAATATTTCGCAATGTCATCGTATTACAGAAAAAAGGACCGGTCAACCGGCCCAAAATGGCTTTAATTCAAGGTTTTTTTCTGTTGTTTTTTTGCGACTGGCACTGTTGAACGCATCCCCTTCAAGCACGTTTTGTCTGCAATGCCTGATTAGCAGGCCTGAACAAACAGCTGAAATACACGGCTGAATATCCCCCACCCGGTCTAGAGGTATGAGTCGCAAAATAACCACACTATTTCATCCCCCATAGTCTCGCCGTTAGTGACAACAACGCGGAGGCGGCCTTTCCTAACCGGCGGATAATACAAATGGATGCAGAAGCTACATTAAGATATGGGTACCTATCCAGAAAAAATAAAATATTTTTCCGATATTGCGTAAATTGCATTTTTGCAACAGCGGATTGTTGCGGAAGTATTCAAAAAATAATTCAAATCCTTTTTATGTGGACGTAACCTTCCTTTTCACTGGTGCACCAGACTGTAGTCAAAGAAAGGGCATTACCATGCGCATGTCCTAAAAATGAACGCCCGCTGATAATGCCCCCTAATATAAAAATCTGAAAACTTAATTTTTGTTGAATGATTTTGTTCATCCTAATGCATGGATCAAATCTACTTTGTATATTTTAATACATGACTTAATCCTCTAAAAAAACGACCATTTACCATCATCAAAATCCCATCCAGCATCTTCATATTCACAATTCCGCCTGTCATTCTCGCAATACCTCTGAAGGGCATATGATAAATAGACATCATGATGATATTAGCTGTGCTTCTCTTTTCGATCTTTATTAAAAACCAATGAACAAAAACTATTAAATGGTAAACAAACCTCGCACTTCTTCCCTTTGCATACTGGCACTGGGCAATCGTATCGTTGTACCCCAGAGGCTGTGACCGGTCCCATTTAGAGACAGGTATTTTATATCCAAGCAGATATTCAAATTCAGCTGAGCTGACATTGTTGGCTTTTCCCGAATAATAGGCGGGAAGCATGTCCTTATCATAAGGAGTGTGTGCACCTGTCCCTTCTACAAACAGGGTGTCTGCCAATCGGATGTCTGCACTTGAAGCACCGATACTGATCTCATAGTCCGCTGCTTCGATTTCCCATTTATTTGTCTTCACGTTGAAATAGCGGAATGTTTTATCATCAAAAGGCAGCGTTACTTTCCGGGTCTCTCCCGCAGCCAGACACACTTTGGCAAATCCTTTTAATTCTTTAACCGCTCTAAATATTTCCTGCGATTTACAGCCTACATATAGCTGAACAATCTCCATTCCGGGAACATCTCCGGTATTCGTTAATTCAAATGTTACCCCTTTACTGGAAACCTCAAGGTTGGAGTACTCATATTGGGTATAGCTTAGTCCGTAACCGAACGGGAAAAGCACGTTCTTATTTGCTGTATCATAATAGCGGTAGCCCATATAAATGCTCTCTCTGTATTCTACGGTGGCTTCCTTACCCGGGAAGTGGTGATAGGAAGGCGTATCTTCATAACACAGGGGATAGGTTTCTGCCAGTTTCCCTGAAGGATTCACTTCTCCCGTTAAAACCCTCCCAATAGCCCCCGCTCCTGCTTGCCCCGATAGATAACCGTGGATTAATCCTTTAATCTTATGAATCCACGGCATCTCTACCACAGAGCCGCAAGCGAGCACTGCTACAATGTTGGGGTTAACTTTATATAATGCGTGTAATAGGTTAATCTGATTCCGGGGGATCTCCATGCTTCGTCTATCTAATCCTTCAGTTTCAGAAGCTTCGTCCAGACCCATATATAGAAGAACAACATCAGCTTTTTGGGCAAGAGCACAAGCCTTATTCAGTTTTTTCATATTATTCTTGCCTTGACGTTCAAAACCGGGCTCATATCCAATACTGATCAAATTTGATTGTTCTAGATCATCTAACAGATTACCGGTAATTGTTGGATTTACAATAGAAGATCCAGCCCCCTGGTATCTTGGATTTTCCGCAAAATTACCGATTACGGCTAACTTCATACCTTTTCTAAGGGGTAATATATTCCCTTCATTTTTAAGAAGCACCACAGACTCTTCAGCAGCTCTCTTTGCCAGCTTATGATGCTTTTCCACATCAAATTTCCCAGGTCTGCTGGAAGCTATTCTTGTTGTAAAAATAAGCTCAAGTAGTCTGTTCACACATTCATCTAATCCTTCTTCCACGATTTCTCCGCTCTGGATGGCCCGGATGATTTCAGCATTCGTCTCGCCTGCGGTTGTCGGCATCTCGAGTTCATTGCCAGCTAACAATCCTGCTAAGCGGTCATTACTGCCGCCCCAATCAGTGACAACAACCCCTTGATAACCCCATTCATCACGCAAAATATCCCTCATTAAATGGATGTTCTCATTCGTGTAACTTCCATTAAGAAGGTTATAGGAAGACATAAGCGTCTTCGGCTTGCCTTCCTGAACAGCGATTTCAAATGCAGTCAGATAGATTTCCCTAAGCGCTCTTTCATCTACACATGCATCTATTGACATCCGTCTCTCTTCTTGATTATTTACTGCGAAGTGCTTTACACATGCTGATATTCCCTGTGATTGAATGCCCCGGATGTAACCAGCAGCCATTTTACCGGCAAGATGCGGATCTTCACTGAAATACTCGAAGTTCCTTCCGCAGAGAGGGTTTCTCTTCATATTAATACCAGGCCCGAGAAGAACATTGACTTGCTGCGAAGCAGCTTCCTCTCCAAGATACTCTCCAATCCTCTCACCAAGCTCCACATTCCAGCTGTTAGCTACAGTCGCAGCGGTTGGGTAACAAGTTGCTTGAATGCTGGCATTTAGTCCAAGATGGTCTGCTGCTGCTGCCTGCCTTCTAACACCATGTGGCCCATCCGCCAGATACAGGCTGTGGATTCCCAGACGGTCGATGTTTTGAGTCGTCCAGAAATCCTTACCTGACATTAACAATGCTTTCTCTTCTACACTCATTTGGTTAATTAAAGTTTCATACTTCATCTGAATTCTTCTTTGACTAAGCTTAATGCTGCTGCAATGACTTGATGCATATCGAAATATTTATACATACCCAGTCGTCCCCCGAGCACAATATTGGGCAGATCCTCCGCTAGCTCACGGTACTTTCTATATTTCTCATTATTACCGTCATCATTTAAAGGGTAATACGGCTCGTCACCCTTTTTCCATGTTTGCGGGTACTCTCGAGTAACGATGGTCTTTGGCTGTTCGCCAAATTCAAAATGTTTATGCTCAATAATCCGCGTATATGGGGTTTCTGCATCCGTATAATTGACCACTGCATTTCCTTGATAGTTTTGCCGGTCCAAAGTAACGGATTCAAATCTTAAACTCCGGTATTCTAATTCACCGTACCTGTAATCAAACAATTGATCGATCATTCCTGTATAAACAATCTTGGGGTATTCTTCTAAGTAAGCCGCTTTATTTGCAAATAAGTCTTGATTCAACTCTAGGTCAATCAATTCACTAGACAGCATTTTTTCAATGATTTGCGTATAGCCGCCGATAGGAATTCCCTGATACCGGTCATTGAAATAATTATTATCATAGGTGAAACGGACAGGGATCCGTTTGATAATGAAGGCAGGCAGCTCTGCTGCTTTACGCCCCCATTGTTTTTCGGTATAACCCTTTACCAGTTTCTCATAGATATCGAGTCCAACTAATGAAATAGCTTGTTCTTCCAGGTTATTCGGATCCCCAATTCCAGCGGCTGATCTTTGTTCAGCGATCCTTGACTGTGCTTCGTCAGGCGTAATCGTCCCCCATAATTGATTAAATGTATTCATATTAAAAGGCAAGCTATATATTTCACCTTTATAGTTGGCAATGGGACTGTTGGTATAGCGGTTAAATTCGGCAAACTCATTAATGTAGTCCCAAATCCCTTTGTTATTCGTATGGAAAATATGCGCCCCGTATTGATGTACCTGGATACCTTCAATATTTTTGGTGTATACATTACCGCCCAGATGATCCCGCTTATCGATTACCTTTATCCGTCTTCCCCGCTTGGCTGCTTCATAGGCAAAGATACTGCCGAATAGTCCGGAGCCCACAACCAGATAGTCGTATTTCATATAGGTTCACCCTGCCTTTTATCAAAATTTGCGACGTAAAAAAATAAACCTGCAGATGAAGGGTCACATCCACAGGTTTGCAGCTTTCAATTGAATCCCACAATCTTCTGTGAGACTTTATAGGCAGATACCGTTATACTGCGGCCCAAATACCCCGGAATATTCATCATTCTTCCCATGACTCCGTATCTGATCGTATTGTATAACTCAATATCTTTTTCATTCATATACTTCCACAGCTCTTTTTTCTTCTGCAGATTTTCTTTCTTACGTGAACGGATTAACAGGATTGTAGAAATAATTGTGATAATCTCAAGGTAATTGAGCATATATTGGCGAAGCTTAGGACTTTTAATCTGTTCAATGTTCATTCCATCGATCATGAGCTTATTCACTTTAAGCTGCTGGTCTATTCTTTCAATCATCACTTTCTCATTAACCGACTGATCTTCTCGTCCAATGAAATACCGGTAGAAATCGACGTTCACATAATAAATCCGCTTCACTTTTTCAAGCGGTTTAAACACAAACAGATTGTCCACGTAGAAGGTATGCTCGGGAAGTGTGAAGCGGCATTCTTTTAACAAATTCGTGCGATAGATAATGGAATGCATTAAAATATACTGGCCTTTACGGAAGGATTTAATTTCATCCCAGGTGAACACCCGTCCCTCAGGAAGGTTCCGGTCATACTTCATTACCTTCCGGTGCCGTTTACCTGTTTTCTCATATACGAAATTGCTGACAACCATATCGACGGCCTTGCCCTCAGCGACCAGCGCTTTTAGCTTCATCCGGATTTGTTGATATGCCTCCCGATCCACCCAGTCATCACTGTCCACCACTTTAACAAACAAGCCGGCAGCAACCTTAATCCCCGTGTTCACCGCACCGCCATGTCCTTTGTTTTCTTGATGCACCACTTTGACCATCGTTGGATACATGCTCTCGTAGCTGTCTGCAATCATCCTAGTGCCGTCGTTGGAGCCATCATTAACAATAATGATTTCAATTTCTTCGTCATTAACTAGCAGGCTGCTCATACAGCGGTCCATATAATCCTGTGAGTTATAGCAGGGTACAATGAATGACAATAATTTCATTATTACTAACCTCTTTTTATTCTTTTTTAGGCCACCTTTTGCTGTTTATCTTCTTTGAAAATGATCTTCAGGATCGGGAAATACACCCAGAACGAGATGGCAGCATTAATAATCATCGTAATCAAATCTGCAGCCGTTTCACCGGTTCCTCCAAACCTATCAATAAAGAACTGGTAGATCGGGTCCTTGTACCACCCCTGAAGGGCACCCGCACAAATGGTTATCAGGATGTAGGCGATAAGGTACCAGACAGCCGCTTTGTAAATATTGCCTTTGGATCGAAAGGTAATATTCCGTTGAGCAAAGAAGTTAATCACCTGGGCGATCCCCAGCGTCAGTTGAACAGCAAGGAAGTAGGATAGTCCACCGCCTCCACCAGAGGCGATTGACCCTGAAGGATAGTTGAAAATATAGTAGGGAGATCCATCAGTATTATGTCCAACCGGTAAAATCTGAAAATCATGAGCTTCCAAAGCAGATCCGCTAAAAACTGCCTTCAAAACCGGCATAAGGATCATCTGAAACACCGTAATGCCATTGCTTAATAACAAAAACATAATAAATTGCGCGATTTGGGGATGTTTAAGACTGTAGTTACTCCAGAACGCTTTAATACCGCTCACTAATACCACTTCCTTCTATTTTCACACTAAAGCGCAACTGGACTGGTTCTGTCTGATTGGAAGTAATCGTCAATGTCCCTTCTCCAGCTATCCCTGTTGTTTTAACATAGGTGCCGCACATGCCCCCTTCGGCAGTGACACAATCCGGACCTACGATTTCTATTGCACCTACTGCTTTTAAGAAGACAGGCAGATGTGAGTACGTGGCATTGTTGTTATTCGCATCTACAACCCGAATACGGATAGATGACACATCAAAGGTATCGGCTTCAATTAACTCCGTTCCACTAACGGTCGTTTCTAAATGAATACTCGCATTAGAGGCTTTCACTACCTCTGCAACCACCTGGCCATTCTTAATCGCTTCAAAGCGGTAGACCGGTGCAGACACACCCCAGTTCTCAATATATTTGAAGAATAGCTTGTAGAAAGTTACCGGTGACACCAGATGACGGAGCATCACCCACAGCGCTTTAAAAATGTACCTTGGAGGTAAGGCAGTACCAAACCGCTGAATAGCCAAGAGACATTCTTTAATCGCTTCGGCTTTTTGGTGTGAATACTTTTCTCCTTCTTCAATCACATTGCCCACGGTGTCGTAGAATTCGATTGGCGGATGCGGTAAATAGCGGTATTTTTTGTTGACCGGCTTAAATTCCCGGATCATCCGTTCATTCTTGTATAGACGAACCGAATCGGCATTAGTGAAAATATAATTTTCACCGACAGCACCTCCCGGGTAATCGCCGATATGCATATCTGAACCGACTTCCAGAACCGGGGTTTCCTCTGAGAAGCTGGCATAGACTTTCGTAGCCAGTTTATGATTGCGGTACATGTCCATGATGCCGTGATAGCATATCCGGTCACCTGATCCGAAATCACCATGAGTTTGATAATCGAACATACACCACCCGAAGGCTCCTGCAATATCTTCTCTTTTATATACCTCATTTAGCACATTGGCATGGCGCATAGCGTGGGACAGCCGGTGGGTCGGCGTATCCGTCGCCTTGGTCGGAAACATGTGACCATTGAACTCGGCAATGAGATAGGCTTTATTCTTATTAGGCGATATCAGCCACCTTGGCAGTAATCCGCCATTCTTCCCTGTATGAGAAAAATCGTTGAAGGCATAAACATCTTCTAATAAACTGCTTCTCCATAGAAAGCGGACTCCGCTTGTCTGTCTGCTATGATCCAGACGGCGGGCAATTTCATTGGTCTTGGAGTACAAGACATCATCATCTTGCGATTCGTTCACACGGACTCCCCAGAGAATAATCGAGGGATGGTTACGATACTGCAGGATCATTTCTTCAACATTATCACAGACGATCCGCTTCCACTCTTCATCGTTCTTGATATGCTGCCAGCCCGGTGTTTCTGTGAACACAAGCAATCCCAGGCGGTCACACGCATTCAGAAAATGCTTGGACTGGGGATAATGGGAGGTGCGGACCGCATTCACATGAAGCTCTTCTTTCAATATTCTTACATCTTCCACCTGCATGGATGCCGGCATAGCATAGCCTACATGAGGATAGCTCTGATGGCGGTTTAATCCGCGAATCTTATATTTTTTTCCGTTTAAATAGAACCCGTCACTTCGAAAATCTGCCTGCCGGAAACCAAAAGATACATGGTAATCATCGATAATTTCCCCATTCCTATTTCTTAACGAGGCTATTAGTGTGTATAAATATGGTGTTTCCGGGCTCCACTCGTGGGGGCTTGTAACAGCGATGCTGCATGTACTGACTACTGCCCCTGATACCTTGAGGCTCTGTTGGCCGACTGTCTTTTGCTGTTGATCAAGTATGCTCAATTCCAGTGTGCGGGCTATATCCGGCTGACTGATGGTCACATCAATAACTGCCTGATTCATATCCGGTGTCCGTACAAACACATCTTCAATGTAACTTTGATCCGCAAGCAGTAGCCACGCTTCACGATAGAGTCCGCCATAGGTCATGTAATCAATAACATGGCCGAATGGCGGTACATTGGCATCTTCCCGTGTATTTAGACGAACGACAATTCTGTTCTCTTGCCCGTATACCAGCTTATCTGTTACTTCTACCCGAAATGCAGTATAGCCACCGTTATGAGTCATTAACTGCTCGCCATTGACAAACACCTCTGCCACATGAGCAGCACCATCGAACTGCAGGAACAGACGCCGACCCTTTAAGGACTCAGGAACCTCAAGATTACGTCTATAACCGCATATCATCTGACAGGAGCTTTCCTCCATATAGTGCACAGGTACTTCTTTACAAGTGTGGGGCAGCCTTACGGCTGTCCCCTCTCCTGTAAAGTTAAAGAATTCATCAGTTATATTCTCTATAAAACCCCATCCGTCACAGATACTAATCTTTTTCATTTCCGATTCTCCATCTTGTTCATTTTGAAGTATTTACGATGTAGATTAAGCCTTCTGACCTTGATTGTTTCATGAAGCAGGAAACCAGGGAGGCAACCGTTCCGATCGCAAAGGCAATCCCGAAAATAATAACAGCCTGCGGGTTTCCTCCGATGAAATTAACCCCGTTGATAACATCAGACAGCGTTGGAAAT
This sequence comes from Paenibacillus sp. FSL R10-2771, assembly GCF_038000205.1. Taxonomy (NCBI): domain Bacteria; kingdom Bacillati; phylum Bacillota; class Bacilli; order Caryophanales; family Paenibacillaceae; genus Paenibacillus; species Paenibacillus sp. FSL R10-2771. Next base: position 1,455,892 of record NZ_JBBOBM010000001.1, on the reverse strand, counting down.
CCTAAATACAGATGCATAGAGAGCGCTACGCCAAAACAGATCGATGGTAGAAGCGGCGCGAAACTATAGGTTTTAACCAAAACCAGCAGTTCTCCCAAGACACCTGCTATGATTAGACCAAAGGTTACAAAGGAAAAGGTCCGATCGCCATAATCAAAAATGATAAATGCAATATTTGCTGCAAGCATCAGGCAGGCAGCCAGAAAGCCAATCCAGAAACCTGACGTCCGATCTTTAAATAAGACCATTCTATTTTCCCACCTTTACCTTTACATTTCTTCTGAGACTGGATCTGATGAACAGCAATACACTGATCAGCAGTAATGCACCAAGTGTATAATTAATCACTTTCAGCAAGGTTTGCCACCATGGTGTAAACCCTTCAACTTCAGTGTCATCCGTTAATCCATTAAGCAGATTCGATTTGGCCAGTGAATAATAGAAATGTTTATTGGCCCGTCTCAACTCCTGCAGAACATAACCGTCCTTCTTACTTGCTAGGTACTTATGAACTTCGCTCGCACGGTTAGTGTCTGCATTGAACGTGTCTGTTCCCGCCACGAGCGATTCAATCGTTGGAATATTCGGATTGCCTTTGACAGAGTCCGTAATGGTTACGCCTTTGAAGCCCCATTCATTTCTGAGGACTTGTTTCAACGTTGCCGAATCTGCATAGGCCAGCCGGGCACCAATCCGGGAGAATGACATCATCGTGCCAAGCGAACCTCCTTGGGTAAAGGCGCCTTCAAAAGCTTTCAGCGGACCTTGGCGATACGCCTGTTCCGTCATAAATGTAGACAGCTCTTGTCTGTTCGTTTCCTGATCGTTGGCTACGAAATGTTTAATGGCAGCTGTTAACCCCTTGGCTTGCATCGCTTCAGTTTGATTAGCTCCCAAAAGATAAGCAAGAATACTATCCTCAGAGTAGTATTCAAAGTTACGTCCGCTAAACGGTGTCCGGTGTAAATTCCCGCCTGGTGACCATAGCTGTGAAGTGCCGCTGAATAGGCAATCCTCTGCAATAAATTTGCCTCGTTCTGCTAATAATTCTTTATTCCAGGTTGCAGCTGCCACGACTTGAACAACATGGAAGGTTGCCGGCTGATTGCCGCCATACAAATAATTAGATTGTGAGCCCGATGGGCCATCCGTATTTTTGTTGACCGGTTTATTAATCGACTTAACTGCTGGTTGGCCAAAATTCTCGCCAATTGTGGCACTTAACTCGCTTAGCGTTAACTGATCAAGGAATTTATTCCATGTTGTATCATCTTCAAATGGAACATCCTTCATATCCAGCAGCTTGAGCGTAACCTCTGCACCTTGAGTAATGCTGTCGTATGCAGGTGCATCAGCTGGTTTTACATATTTTTCGTTGTACATTACATCTTTCAGTTGATCTGTTGCCGTAATATTATTATAGGGCTCAGGATAAGTGTTCCAATCGTTGCGCGTTAAATACGTTACCGTATCCCCGGCAAAATGGTTAATATCAACCTCTGTGAATTGGTTGGACACGATTTCGTCCGTATACGCTGACTTGGCATAGGTTACATTGTCCAATGATTCCAGAGGAACAGCGACTGCCTTGTCCGGCTCTCCAGCTACAGCAGTACCGTCTGCGGCAATTAGCTTTCCTTGTACATTGGCGCTTTCCTTATTAGCCAGTATGTTATTCAGAGCATCATGACTGTCATTTCCAATGGCGAAATAATAGTCGCCCGGATCAAAAACATAAGTACCTTTCTTGCTTGGATCAGCACCATTGTCAGCATTAGCGTCATAAGTAGCAAATAAATATTCATCTACAGTGACTGTTACTTCTTCCGATTCGCCTGCGGCTAACTCACTTGTTTTTCCGAAGCCGATCAGCTGGATCGCTGATTTCTCAGCCTGACCTTCTTCGTAGGGGAGCTGAGCATATACCTGCACTACGGACTTCGACTTTCCGGTATAAGCTGATTCTTGCGGATATCCTTGATTGGTAACTTTCACGGTCGCCGTCACCGTTTTTGCTTGTCTATCCCATTTCAGAGATGTTAACTCTTGGGAGAACTCGGCATAAGAGCTGCCATATCCAAAGGTATACACCATTTCATCTGCATAGCTCCAGCTGTCTTTATTAACAAATGCCCCCGCTTTGCTGTCTGCATTATGGAGTCCTAGAACAGCATCCTGATACCTTGTTTCGTAGTATTTATATCCTTGGTAGATACCTTCCGCTTCAACAATATAATGACCGTCATCATTACCGTATTGGAAGTCGCCGGCGTTTCTGACCGCCGGGGCAGACAGTGAATCTGCGGCGAAGGTATCTACCAGCCGGCCTGAGGGATCTGCAGCACCTGACAGTACATTGGCGACACCGGTGAAGCCTATTAATCCGGGATTGCCAATCCAGAGTGCGGCGTCTACTCCATATTCCTCTTCTTCAATCCAGCCAAGTTCCATGGCAAACGCACTATTGATCAGCACAATCGTTTTGGCGAATTTGCCGCTGTCCTTAATCATCTTCAATAAATCTTTTTCGGTGTCATGAAGCGCCAAGTGAGAGATTCCATCCCTGTCCGATGTCGCCAAGTCTTTGCCCTCTCCGCCATCACGCGACAACATGACTATAGCCGCATCGTTGAAATCATTCTGGTATGTGGCCTGCAGCTCACTGGTGTAGAAGCTTGAATCAACCTCACCAATGAACCAGTCAGGAGCTGCTTTTACTCTGGACACCTCACTCTTTGCATAAGCATCGAATAACGGGTCATTAATCTTAAAACCCGCTGCCTCAAGTGCGCCATGCAAACTGACTTTACGTGTCTCATCCATACCCGGTCCGCCAGCATTCCCGCTGTACACAGGATCGGCTGTCGAACGGCCAAATAAGGTAACACTACGTTCTTCTGTGCTTAATGGCAGAGCCGCCTGCTCATTTTTTAATAAAACTGTACCCTCTTCCATAGTCTGTATGTCATGTTTATCAGAATCCACTAACATTGCCTGCAAACCTGCATCCGATAGCTCGTAATCGCTCTTATAATGCATCGAGCTGGCATCCGCTTCAAGTACAGGTGCTGTGACATTAAGAAAGACATTAACTTGACCGCTCCAGCTGATTAGCAGTTGGGTCATGAGAATACTAAAGGTTAAGAGGACTGCAGTAACTGCAGTAAACCCGCGCCATACATTCGATTTGCTTTTCAATGTGTTACCTCCCCCGCACAAGCGCTAGTTATCTTAATTCGCTGTTTCACCACTGGTTAATACGGTATAGTCGAAGCTCGCTTTGGCACCATCAACAATAATTGAAGCTTCAGGGAAAGCCACGGTTTCCAGATACTCTTCAGCAGTCAACGCAGGTCCTTCACCGCCAACAGCTGTACCCATTTCATCAGTCCAAGCTTTAGTATTTACATAACCAATCGGATTTGCGCCTGCTGAGTAGGAACTGTTCGCGATGACTGCTGTAGGTTTGGATAATTCCAGCGTGATTAGTCCTCCTTCATCGGTTGAAGTTAAGGTTCCATAGTATTTAGTGATGTTCGCCCCTCTGGGTACTACATCGTATTTACCATCATCAGCGAATTCCAAGGCTCCGGAGTAGAACGTTTCAGTGCTCGTTAAGCAATACGTATTATCTGCAAAGGTCTCAATATTTTGCACACCGAAAGTTGCCTGCTTGAAGGTATGCTCCGGGTAAGCACTCATAAATTCAACATTAGTTCCAGAAGCATAATACCCTGTCAGTTCACTGGATCCGGAAGACTTCTCACCATTTCCGCATGCTGTGATTCCTATCAACAATGCCATCGCACAAATTGCAGTAAAAGCCTTTTTCACCGTTTTGTTTTTCACGAAAATTACCCCTTTAAATAAATTTTGTATACGCTTTCTAAAGCGCATGATTATTGTATAAGATCACGTTTGTCTTGTGTGGCTTTTAGCATAGGCTCATATAATTCAAGCAAATTCAGTAAGGTGGATTTTAGTTTATGCGGTATTTTTTTAGTCTGCGAGATACCAGAGTTATCTTATTGACAAAAGAGAAAACGCTTCCTATAGTAAAAAAGACCCTAGATCAACAACTGGAGAGATGAAAGATGATAATCACAATCGCCATTGTGGAAGATGATATTAATCAAGCCCGTTTGTTAGAAAGTCATCTGACAATCTTTGGCATTGAAAAAGGAGTTTCTTTCAACATCATGCATTTCCAGCATGCTGTTGCACTGCTGGAAAATTACACTGCCAATTTTGATATTATATTTATGGATATTCAGTTACCTTATATGAACGGAATGGATGCTGCCCGAAGCCTCAGAGCCCTTGATAAGGAGGTTATCCTAATTTTCATTACTAATCTCACCCAATATGCGATTCATGGCTATGAAGTGGAAGCGCTTGATTATATCGTAAAGCCCGTTGAATATTATGATTTCGCATTGAAAATGTCCCGTGCCATCCGCAGAATTGATGAGAAGCCTGGACATGATATGTTAATAGCAACAGACAAGGGCATACGAAAAATATCGCCCAAAAGCATCCGGTATATTGAGACAGAAGGACACCACGTCATTTACCACACCGCAGAAGGTGACTTACGGCAGTATGCCACAATCTCATCGATTGAGGAGAAACTGCAGGAATATGATTTTTACAGATGTAACAATTGTTATTTAGTTAATCTGGCCTATGTACAAAGAATTCAGGGTTATACTGTTGTGCTGGATGGTGTAGATTTGCGTATCAGTCAGCCGAGGAAAAAAGCGTTTGTGGAAAAACTAATGTTGTATGTAAGCAAGAAAAACTCATGAGTGAACTCATCAATAATTTTTTAGGTGTCTACTCTAAACAGTTTATTATTCGTTCAGCTACTCTGATTGAGTTTGTATTTTGTGTGTTTCTACTAACACTGCCTTTTCAAAAGAAAAACGACTTTGGTATTAGATTAAGTATCATCACTCCATTCACCTTGCCGCTTATTTTTTTGATGTCGGTAATTAATTCGCACTATCCCCAACTGTTTTCCAGTATGACGAATATTTTCATGTATTTATTTGTTTTGACCGCTCTATACCTTCTTTACCGGGAAACCTTTACTGAGCTGTTGCTGTGTCTTTGCGGCGCAGTAGCGATCCAGGTGATTGTTGGGCGTTTATACGAAATTTTGATTATCATATTAGACAAAAACCCCTATGAAACTCTTTCGTTTTTTCAAGAAATGGTTCCATTGCGTGATTGGGCATTATACTATTTGATTCATTTTATTTTTTGTTCCTTACTTGCTCTTCTTTTCCGCCGAAAGAGGGTGTATGACCATGACAGGGCTAACAAGCGGTTAATCATTTCTTTTTCGTTAATCTTTATTCTTGTTACAATGATACTTACCTCGGTCAGCCGTACCTTTGAGGGCGAGAACAATGTCCTGGATTTTATCATCCGGACTTTTGCAATTCTGTATGCTTTGCTTACTCTATTACTGCGTACAAGAATACTGGAGACTAGCAAGCTTAAGCAGGATTTATTAATCATGGATGAATTGCTGTATGCGGAGAAAAAGCAGTTTGACAACATGCGCAGTGAAATTGACATTATTAACATGAAAACTCATGACCTGCGTCAGCAGCTGGCAAATATCAGCTACAAGCTGACTAATAAAGAAATTGAATCTTTGAAGGCCGCTATTGAGGTTTACGATACAACCCACAAAACTGGGAGCGATATTCTGGATGTGATTCTCTACAAGAAGCAGCTTTATTGTGAAAAAAATGGGATTAAGATGAGTTGTATGGCAGATGGCCGCTGCTTAACTTTTATCTCCTCTACTCATTTATATTCTCTGCTAAGCAATGCCATAGAAAATGCTTTGGAAGCCGTGCAAGCCGTCAATAATGACAAGAAACGGACAATTTCTATATCAATAGGTAAAGTAAACGGTTTGACCGGAATTCACGTCACCAACTATTTCAATGATGATCTTACAATTAGTGACCATTTGCCGCAAACCAGCAAGAAAGATAAGGACCGCCACGGGTTTGGGATCAAAAGCATGCGCCATATTGCTGAACAATATAACGGAACACTATCATTTCAGACAGAGGATGATATTTTTTATCTTCATATTTATTTTCCGAATTCCTGAACCAATCTTTCTTGAGAGCCTTGTCTGTCATGCTGGACGCGGCGTAACTATGTTTTCTGTTTTCGCAAGCTCCATCTTCACGACTAATGCGATGCTCAAACAGATCAGCTTCACGCAAGCCTTTGGTATTCTGATCGATGTCTTCTTCATCCGGATAACGCTCGTTCCGACCTTCCAAAACATTAAAAAACAGGGTGTGCTGATAAAATTATCTGCACGCCCTGTTTTTATATAGTCCTCAACCCGAAATTCTTAATTTTCATCAACCTTATCCATAATCAATGCTAACTTAAGCTATCAAATGGTCATCCATCTATTTGCTATAACCTTTTTATACCAGAAAAAGCTGTCTTTGGGCGTTCTTTTCAATGTGTTGAAATCCACATGAATCAGGCCGAAACGCCTGCTGTAGCCATCAGCCCACTCAAAATTATCAAGTAAAGACCAAGCGAAATAACCCTTCACAGAAACCCCCGCCTCAATCGCCCGGTTTAACTGAGTTAAATGTTTGCTTAGATATGCAATACGCTTGGTGTCCTGAACCTTTCCCTGGACAGGATTGCCATCATAACATGCTCCGTTCTCGGTGATATAGATTGGAATCGGCCCATAGCGATCTGTAATGTGGACGAGTACCTTGTACAGTCCTTCAGGGTAAATCGGCCAGTTAAAGTCGGTTCTTTCATAGCCTTCATCAATATCCTCAAGATCAAATAATCCATTATCCTTCTGATATCGTCCTAATGAGCCCGTATAATAGTTGATTCCAAGAAAATCGATGGGTTGATTAATATCTTCCATATCCCCATGCTGAATTTCAACCTTCGCTCCCGCGGCCTCAAAAGCTGCGGCCATGAACTCAGGATACTCTCCCTTGAAAAGCGGGTCCATAAACCATTCTACCATCCAGCCTATTCTACGGCGGCATGCATCGACATCCTCCTGCTTAGGACTAAATGGTGTGCGCCAGCTTACATTCGGTGCATAGCCGATTTGCCCGGGAACTCCCAGCTTCCGGAACAGCTTGACGGTCCTGCCGTGGGCGATCATCAGATGATGGGCAACATCAAGCGCACTTTGCAGATTCTTCTCTCCGGGAGCCAAATCTCCTATGTAGTGGGCTTTGAAAGAGACACACCATGGCTCATTGAAGGTAGTCCAGTATTTAATTTTCCCTTGGAATGACTGGAACATTATCTCGGAGTACTGGGTAAAGGCCTCGATAGTCTCACGATTCTTCCAGCCTCCTATATCCTGTAGTGTCTGCGGAAGATCCCAGTGATATAAGGTACAGAAAGGTTCAATTCCATTCTCAAGTAGCTTGTCCACCAGACGGTGATAGTAGGCAAGTCCTTCCTTGTTAAGCTCTCCCGTACCATTGGGGAAAACTCTGGACCAGGATATTGAGAACCGATAGGTACGAAGCCCGAGCTCCTTCATATAAGCAATATCCTCTTCATAACGGTGATAGCTGTCACAAGCGATATCCCCGTTGTCACCATTACGGATATTCCCGGGAGCATGCGCGTAAGTATCCCAAATTGACTGGCCACGTCCCCCCTCATTCCACGCTCCTTCTATCTGATAAGCTGCCGTGGCTGCTCCCCAATAAAAATCTTCTGGAAACTGTATTATAGACAATCCGATCACTCACTTTCCTTATAAATAAAGTAATCAAAATCAGCATGCTGCCTGTTGCCTCCCAAATCCTGCACACACATTCCTACGAATGTACCGGTAAAACGCAATGGCTCCGAAGCTTCGTCCGAAAGATGCAGAATATTGATCTCCCCGCCAATAGAACACCAACTCCCAGCTTCAATTGCATAGTAGAACTGCAGACTATCCCGATTGACAACAGCCTTTAATCGGACCGGACTGGAATTCGGCAACTGCAGATCAGCCACTAGCAGCTCATCGTATACTCCATGTTTCGATTGGATAATCCCAATCACTCTGCCTTGCTGCTCAAGATGAGTAATCCTTAAGTACACATAATCTTCTGTGTTATAATAAAGGATCAGGCCGCCCATTTGCTGAAAGCTCTCAGGATCAAATTCGATTACCGTCTCCGCTACCATACAAAATGACTGCTGCCGGCGGGCAACCAAACTCTGCCTGTGGCAGGAGCTTAATGATTCCATTCCCTTTAGCCGCAGAAAGCCTTGCCGCTCACTAAGCGAGATCCAACCCTGGTCCGGAGGTATCCGCAGGGTGTTCCACTGGTTACCCAGCATGGGTGCGTCAAAATCATCCCGCTCCAGCTCCGGTTCAAACGGATGAAGCGGCAAGACTGGTGCCTGTACCGTAGCAGAAGGAGAATTTCCTCCCCCTTCCAGACGAAGCCAGCCTTTGTCGTCCCAGTAACATTTCTGTAGAGCTGTTTCCCTGCCCAACGTACAATGATGGCCGTCCGCCGGCCTTGCACATAAGTGGGCCATATACCATTCACCATTTTGAGTTTCAACCAGGGAAGCATGCCCTGCTTTTTGCAGTTCCAGCCCTGCATTACCGCTGCTAGTCAGCATCGGATTGAGCGGATCAACCTCGTACGGTCCGAGAAGCGAAGTGGATCGCGCAACAGTAACGGCATGCTGATAACGGGTTCCGCCTTCCGCCATAACCAGATAGTAATAGCTGTCCCGCTTATATACATGCGGACCTTCCGTAAATCCTATATCTGTTCCAACAAAGATTGTAGTAGCCGAACCAACCAGTCTTTCTTCGGCCTGCGAATATTCCTGAATGACAATGCCGCCGAACTTGTTCTTCCCCTTGCGGAAATCCCACAACATATTGAGCAACCATTTCCGGCCGTCGTCATCATGAAATAAAGACGGGTCGAATCCACTACTGTTCAAATATACCGGTTCCGACCATGGACCTTCTATATCTGCTGCTGTCACCAGATAGTTATGGGTGTCCTTAAAGGCACCTTTATGAGATTTAACATCTGTATAAATTAAATAGAAAAGACCGTTATCATACGTCAGGCAAGGTGCCCAGACACCATCGGAATCCCCGTTCCCCTGCATGTTCAGTTGTGATATCCGGTCCAATGGCCGATTCAGTAATCTCCAATGAGTCAGATCCTTGGAATGATGAATCTGAACTCCCGGGAACCACTCAAAAGTAGAGGTGGCAATATAATAATTGTCTCCTACGCGTACAATAGACGGATCAGGATTGAATCCCCGCAGTATGGGATTAGTAATGGTGTTCATCTAAATACCTCCTCATCAGGTCTAGTTAGTAGCTCAGCTGCCAGTCACCGGTGTAATTGTCACAGGACCAATAAGGCCGCTAGGCTCTTGCTGGGAGAAGGAAGACAAGAAGTCCCGCTGGTCTTTAACAAGCGTATTTGTAACCTCAATCACTAGGCTGTTGGTCCCTTGGCGAATCTGACCAGCTATCTCCAACCGATACGGTGGGCAAAGGTTCATACCTACATGCTCACCATTAATCCATACTTCTGCCGTTTCATAGACTTCTCCTAGTGCAAGCAATGCGCTGTTACAAGAATTGTTCCACTCAAATTCCGTCTCGTAACGGAACGTGCCAGAAAAGCTGGGCAGGTCTCCACGACCGCTCATATTCTTCAATACTGTTAATGTCTCCCACTCCTTGAACTGCGGGTAATGATCTGCATCGGCAATGGAGACTGTCCACTCTTCTTTTAATTCAAAGGTTGAGCCTGTTGCCCTCTGCAGCGGAGCGGCAGGGTAATCTTTTAGGGAAGGGCCATGCAGCAGGACAATCGATTCATACGGATGCAAAACAAGCTCTACAGTTCTTGCACCTGACAGCCCAACTACCTCTAACCTTCTTATCTGATTAAGAAAAGCATTATAAGCATAAACATCTCCTCGAACCGGTAGAACAATCTTCGTGGATATCACCTGATTCGGGCTTTCGTTAAAAAACATAAAAACATCTAAATCATCATGAGTATAATGATAATTCCGGAGATAGGGCTCGTATTGCTGAGCTCTGACCTCATAATAACCGTCTGCAATAAGCCCTTGCGCAAGCTTGCCTAATTCGCAAGTCTTAACATTCGGATGAGCCGATAGTGATGACAGTTCACCGGATACATCTATACCCTCACTCGAGCGTTCCGGGAATCCGTCAACAAAACAGACGGGTAAGCCTTGTTCGGCAAACTGGAGCAGACGCTCTAACATCGCTGCCGGGAGTGCTTCCGCATAAGGTATAATAAGGCAGCTATAATCCTCGCGGTTCACCACTAATTTATGGTCCTTCACACTAGCTGCCTCCAGAAGAACATCAACAGGAATCACTTCACAATCGATTTGATGCTGCATCAAAGCCTTAACCGGCTTATGAAAGTACATCGCGTTCCCTGACCATTCAGCTTCAGCATGATAGACGACGGCCGCAGACGCTACATGTGTCCCCCCTGAAATCAGGTGGCTAATCCGGTTAATGTAACGGTTAAGATAGCCATAATAGCGGTACTGTGGATTCTGTCCGCCTGCATACATATGCGGCGGGCAATCCGGTTCCGGAAAAGCTTTTTGGGTAAACGCATGCGGAACAAAATGGTTTACGCCGCGGACGAGCATGTGATCTGTCAGCCATTTCATCAGCTTTAAGCCTTCTGTCCAGCCATATGCCCCATATACTTCACACATTGTCCGGCCTTGTTTCTTAGGATCAATATGCCCGAGCGACACACCAAGCTTAGCGAGGCCATAGTGGAAGAATTCACTATCCGTCTCTCCCCCCATTGGCTGGCGGAAAGACAATTGATCAAAGCCGGGAACAATTTGCCACAGCACCACATCAAGGCCAGACATATCTTGTCCCCAGAGTGAACGGAAGAAATGTCCGGTGCCCGGTCCAAGTCTTGCATGCACATTGTTGTCTTCAAGAACATGCCCAATGTATTCTACCCCGCGGCCTCTACACCAATCTCCGATTTGATTGCAGAAATTCTCTGCATAAAGCTTGCTGACAATGTTCATATACGTGTAGCGGACAATATGTGATTGTCCCCCCGTATCATGCCAGAGAAGATGCAGTTGCCTGCGGTAATCCTCACCGAGCGCCTGCTCAAGCAAGGCTGGCATTTCACTGCTCCAGGGAAGCGACACCCCTTGTTTTCCTGGTTTCGAATTAAAGTCGAAGGTAGTCTTATCGTTATAAAATCCGGGTTCGTCTGAAAAGAATCCGGCAAAGGTTTTGCCAAAATCTGCTTTATAGCGTTCATAGACAGGCTCATAGACCGTATCCAGCAGAATGCGGACTGAATCCCGGACAAGCGGGTTCAAATAATCTTCCTGCTGCTTGCTGCCGCCATCCTTATTTTCTGAAATAATAAAGATCCGCCAATAACCCTCAGGGATGTCCCAGTAAAGGGTTCCATCATGCTCGAATTCAGTAATGTCTACGCAGTCCCCAACTAATGCTCCATTAGATGGGTCACGGCGGACCGCAACTACTGAGATCAGCTTATTTGTGCCACTGGCGTTGCTGCGCAGGGAGAATGTCGGCCGGAGTCCGGTCATCAGCAAGGTATCGAGCAGCAGCGAAGCACCCTTTGCAGGACCAAGGGTATCAATATAGTGTTCACCCAAAAATTTACGCTGAAGCTCTTCCGGAGCTTCCTTCACCTTGCCTGCCGCATGTCCAGTCGGAAAATGATCGTCATCCAGCAACCATACCTTCATGCCTCGCATTCGGGACTCATCCATGATAATATCCATGTCCTGCCACCACTTTGGTCCGAGAAAATCAGGATGAGGCCGCGCCTCAACACAGATTGCCCCGATCCCCGATTCATGGACACGGGCAATCTCTTCCCGGATTACCAGTTCCTCTTCACCATGCTGCCAGAGAAAAGGAAGAATGTAATTATCCTCATGGCCTTGCAGCACTTCCGTTAAACGCTTGCTCATGTTTACCTCCTGCATAATCTAGTTTTGTCTTATGTGCTCCTTGCAGCAAAGTCCGGATTAGAATTTCCGCCCGGCCTGTAAATGGCCGAGCGGAAATTTATCGCATTTGAGTTTACTGCTGTACTTTGGCGTACCATTCTCTGGCGCGCTTTGTAACCTCTTCGCCGCCAGATTTGTTCCAGTTCTCTATAAACTCGTCAAATTTGCTTATCGGATACTGTCCAATTATAATTTTGGCTGCATATTCAGTGTAAAGCGTGCGATTATTAATGTCCGGGAAGCCATCGTATACACTGACTGGCATACCATCACCGGCAATGACTTTGGCATATCTCTGAGCTTCCTGCATATTCCGGGTGACCTGATCAATGGCCCACTTAGAATCTTCTGATACCGTGCTATTGAAGAGGTCTATTGTAAGATCCAGTGTCGATATGCTTGTAGCCGGATTCAGAATCTGATTCTGCTGTGTGCTCTTGTCATCTGGAAGCTTAATGGCTTTGCCGTCTTTCATTGTATAGTGCATTCCTTCTACACCAAGGAACAGGTCTTTCCAGTTTTTCTTGTCGTACATATTGTTAAGCAGTTTTAGCGTGGCCATAAGCTTTTCCTCATCCTTGTTATTCTTAACGACCCACAGAGGAGAGGCAAACTTCTTCATCGTATAAAAGCCTTTATAGCCTTCCACCTCAGGTACAGGAAGTACAGAGAACTCTGCCTGCACACCAGTGTTCTTATACAGGTTCTCGAACACCAAATTCCCCTGCTCAACCCAGTGGAAATAAACCCCTACCTTATCCGATTGGATTTTACCTTCCCACTTGTCTTTACTATTTAGAAGCGACTCCTTATCAATCAAGCCTTCCTTATATAGCTTGGCTATGAATTCTAATGCGGCTCTCATGTTTGGTGTAACCGCAGAATATGTCAGCTCACCATTGTAAATATCCCAGTCCGGATAACCCTCGAACATTGCCACGCCATACATAGCAAACAATTGATCCATCCAGCGCACCTGCTCCCGGCCACCGGTTGGAATTTCATCCCTTTGGCCGTTGCCGTTAGGGTCATTATCCCGGAAAGCCTCCAGCACCTTTACATATTCATCCTGAGTCTTTGGCATCTCCAGCCCCAAATTATCGAGCCAATCCTGTCGGATCAGAGCAGCGTATCTGCCGTACTCAACCACATTGGGAATATAATAGATCCCCCCTTGGCCAGTAGGGTCATTTGCCTTTACTACTTTCCAAATATCCTCCGGAATAGCCTCCCACACGTTCGGAGCATATCTAGGCAGCAATTCAGTCAGATTGGCAATCGCTCCGTTCTTAGCGAGACTGTCCTCGAGTCCTTGTTGAGGTACGAACAAATCAGGCATTTCATTAGCAGCGATCTTAAGGTTCAGCTGATTGAGGTAATTGGTCCCTCCATTCCATTCTACATACGGATTAAGAACGCCTACACCCAGCTTTTCCTTATAAAGTTCGTACAGTTTACTGCCTTTGGTAACCGGTTGATAGCCGATGTTGGTACCCCATACTTCAATATCAACAATGTCATCTCCGTTGGAATCCTGGTTCTGGTTAGGAACGTTGGAACCAGCAGAATTGTTAGCATTTCCACTACAAGCGGTTATAGAAGTAAAGGCAAAAACACTTGCTATTAGTAATAAACCAACCCTTTTGAGACTCATATTTCTCCCCCTCAAAAGCTCTTTGTTTCGGATTGCATCCTGATTAGTTTGTGTAAAAGAATCATCCTTTAACAGAACCGATCATGGCTCCCTTAACAAAATACTTCTGCAGGAAAGGATATACTGCAATAATCGGAGCAATTGCAAAGATAACAGTCGCTGCTCTTAAGGTTCGCGTATTATAGTTAAGGTCCATTGTCGATGCGGCACCCGACATGATGACACTATCGTCGGTAATAAATTGGCGGATTTTGATTTGCAGAGGAAACCAGTTTGTATCCTGCAGGAATAATAACGGATGCTGGAACTGATTCCATAGTACCACCCCATAAAACAAAGCAAGGGTAGCCAGTACAGCCTTTGATAGCGGAAGTACGAATTGGAACAACATCCGGAAATATCCACAGCCTTCCAGAAAGGCCGCTTCCTCCAATTCCTTGGAAAATTGCTTAAAAAAGGTTCTCATGATAATCAGATTAAATGGATTCAGAATATGCGGTATAATCAGAACCAGTGGATTATCATAAAGACCGATACCACGCACCGTCAAAAAATAGGGTATTATGGGGGCCTTGAAAATCATTGCGATTACAACAGCCATCATGATGACAGAGCCCCAGCGAAATTCCGGCTTCGACAATGGGTAAGCGAACAGAGCCGTCATTAGAAGTGCCAGCACGGTCCCAATTAAAGTAGTACTTAGCGTCAAAAAGAACGATCTCCATAAATCAGGACGGTCAATAATGTACTTCCATGAGTCAAAAGTAAATTCCTTCGGCCACAATGTGACCAGATTCATGTCTACAGCACTTTTAGAGCTTAAAGAAGTAGCGATTACGGACACAAGCGGTACGAGCGCTATGATAGAGAACAGAATGAGCAGACCTGTAATGATTCCTACGAATGTTTTTTCTCCCTTTGATGCAAGCATATCTACCAGAGCCCCCCATCTGAAATCTTGTTAGACAACTTATTGAAGGTGTAAACCATAATAAATCCAATTACCGATTGAAACAATCCAACTGCAGTTGCGAAACTATACTGTCCCTGCTGAACACCCGTCCGGAACACATAAGTATCCAAAATATCGCCCACATTGTATGTCATCGGAGTCAGTAAATTAAATACCTGATCGAAGCCGAGATCCAAGAAGTTTCCGATATCGAGCAAGAACAGCACAAGCACAGTAGGAAGCAAAATCGGGAATGTAATATGTCGGATCTGTCTGAATCTGGACGCACCATCGATCATTGCTGATTCATAGAGTTGAGGGTCAATTGCACTGATAGCGGCCATGTAGACCACCGTTCCCCAACCCGCATCCTTCCATATGGAGGCCAGCACGTAAATAGGTCTGAAGTATGCACTTTCCTGCATGGCTAGAACAGGCTCAGCACCGAACCATCCAAGAATAATGTTGAACATTCCGCTTAACGAAAAGAAATCGAACAGAATACCGCCCACGATTACCCAAGACAAGAAGTGCGGAATATACAGTGCAGTCTGGACTCCCTTCTTCAATGCGGACTTTCGAATCTCGTTGATCATCATTGCCAATAAAACAGGCACTGGGAAAACGATTACAAGCTTGAAAAATCCCAGCATCAGTGTGTTGCTAAAAACATTGGCGAAATCAGGATGGTGAAGCAGAGTTTTAAAATGTTTGAGACCTACCCAAGGACTATCGATAAATCCCTGGAAAACAGAATAATCTTTGAATGCGATTACAGCACCGGCCAGCGGAATGAATTTGAACACGATGAGAAATATAATCCCTGGAACTGCCATCACATAGAGCGGCCAATATACCTTCATTTGATGAGATGCAATAGATTTCAAAGTTTCCCCCCCAATATTTCGTTGTTGAATTCGTTTACAATATAACTATATATTTTGTAGTTCCATCGCTCAATCGGGCGTTTTTAAGTTCCTACCCGGTCATTTTTAGGATCATAGGACAAAAATACAATCCTATGCCTACTGGTTTTTCTATGCTAGACCGCTTTGTATACTTCTCCTTCGGTAATCCCTTTCTCATTAAATGTATCGACTCTAACATATACCGGTTGACCTTCAATTAGCGCTTTAATCGTTACTTGATTACAGTCGAACAACATATGGCTGTGATATAACTTGTCCGGTGCAAATCCCCAGAGCACATTGTTTCCCACAGTCTCATCCCTATTCCACTTTACTGAAAGGTCCAGCTTGCCCAGCAAATGCGTTTTGATTCCGCTTGCCTGCTTCGGCAATACTCCTTTACCAATTCCGAATACTCTGAGTCCGGAAATACAGGCTGGCTGGTTGAACGGCAGTTCCATGACTGTACATTTGATGAATCTGGCTGTTGTCCCTTCCTCCTGCACGATGAGATCATGTGGCAAATCCGTATTTACTGTCGTTTTATCCTTAATTACAAAATATTCACAACCATCCACAGAGCCTTCCAGGAGCCATCTGGTGACATGTTGACGCTCATCTATTAGTCGGTCTCCCTGCAACAATGTTCCAGAAGGAAGGTCTGCATGCATTTGATCATCTGCAAAATTAATTTGTACGGCATACACGCTACATTCATATCCTAGGTCGACTTCAAGCCATTCTCCCGGAGTATTAGAGTGTGCCTTCCACCACGTCTGCACATTTTCGTTCGTCGCCTTAGAAGCTTCTTTTCCTTTCTCCGATGAAGAAGCTCTAGCAGGTTTCCCATAAGAGAGTAACATCCATTGCGGATTGCTCCATGGATTCATCAGAGACTGCACGATGGAGTACGGCCAGTCTCCGTACCGCTGATTGCAGAATAATTCGCCGTCCTGATCAAAACCGGCCGGCCACAGCCCTAACCGTCTTTCGAATATATGGCTCATACTGATTCTCATAGATGAAGCGTGCCAAAGATTCCCGTGATTATCGTTCATTGTTGATCCGTGTCCGGCTCCCGGTATAAACCCGCCCGGCTTGTAAGAGAATGGATTATTGTTCGCCAGTGTGAACGGGCCTAGTGGGTTATCGGATATGTAGACTCCGTCTGAATAAATATTATGCTCCGTTCCCGGGCTGGCATATTGAAGATAGTATTTACCGTTATGTCTCTCCATCCAAGCTCCCTCAATGTACGGATCGTTTCCGACAGAGCCTTTGAATTTTTTTATAATTTCTTCCGAAGCCCCTGGATTGATGCTGGTGAACTTTTGAACGATAGCATCAATCTGTTCTGGTGATCGGAGATTATGATCTTCACCTTTTCTTTCATATCCAATCCTATCGCTGTTGCCATATATAAGTGCTATTGGTTGTTCTATAGGTATCATAGTCTCAGGGTTTAGTTCTACACCATAAATAGGCGTCTGGTTAGAACAGCCCCAGTAAAAATATACTCTACCGTCAACATCCAAGAATAAATTGGGGTCCCAGAAGGGGAACATTCCTTGGATTTCTTCAAAACTGCTGTTGATTGGATCTTTGGTCCTGTAGAAGGAGCAGCTTCTTGATTTATTCGATGCGGAATAGTAGAGGTACTCCCCGATTACCCGCACATCGGGAGCGTAGTCATAAACCGGCACCCCCTTAAGCGGATGGAGAGTCCAGTCAGTCAGATTGCTGCTTGTAAGAAATCCCGCTGTCATCGACGGAAACAGATAGTATTGTCCATGAAATATCACCAGTGTCGGGTCTGCTGCTTCCCTGAAGGCAACCAAAGTTCCTGCTGTATCAACAAACTGATATTTGTATTCAATATTCAACGGATTACAAATATAAGTCATTTATCTTCACTTCCCTATACTCTGGTATTGGTACCTAAATTCACAAGGTTCATTATAAATCCGCCCGACTAAAACCAAGCCGAGCGGATTCATACGTTAATCCGTTTATTTTTTTACTTTTGCATACCATTCTCTGGCACGCTTAGTAACCTCTTCTCCGCCGGATTTGTTCCATTTCTCTACAAACTCATCAAATTTGCTAATTGGATATTGGCCAAGAATAATTTTGGAAGCATACTCTACATACAGCGTACGGTTGTTTATATCTGGATAGTCGTCATATACACTGGCTGGCATGCCGTCTCCAGCAATGACTTTGGCATATTTTTGGGCCTCTAACATATTTTTGTTAACCTGATCAATTGCCCACATTCTATCTTCTGAAGCTGTACTCTTGTTGAGATCCATCATGAAATCAAGTGTGGATATTTTTGCGTATGGGTCAAGAATCAAATTCTCCTGTGTGCTCTTATCATCCGGGAGTTTGGTTGCTTGACCATCTTTCATCGTATAGTGCATTCCTTCTACACCCAAATACAAATCTTTCCATACCTTTTCATCATACATATTGTTTAGAAGCTTCAGGGTAGCCATCAGCTTTTTCTCATCCTTGTTGTTTTTAACGACCCAGGCTGGAGGAGTGAATCTTTTCCAAGTGTAGAAACCTTCATACCCCTCTACTTTAGGTACAGGCAATACAGTGAATTCAGCCTTTACACCTGTATTCTTATACAAATTTTCCAAAGGTAAATAGCCAGATTCCACCCAGTGGAAGTAATTTCCCACCTTATTGGAATGGATCTTACCGTCCCACTTGTCCTTACTGTTCAGTAGCGACTCTTTGTCTATTAATCCTTCCTGGTAAAGCTTCGAAATGAATTCCAAAGCCGCCTTCATATTTGGACTCACCGCAGAGTAAGTTAGCTCACCGTCATAAATGTCCCAGTCCGGATAACCTTCGAACATTGCTACACCATACATCGCGAACAATTGGTCCATCCATCTTACCTGCTCCCGGCCTCCTGTCGGGATTTCGTCCTTCTGTCCATTACCGTTTGGATCTTTGTCCCGGAATGCCTCCAGCACCTTTACATAATCCTCTTGAGTAGTAGGCATTTGCAGATCCAGCTTGTCGAGCCAATCCTGACGAATCATGCTGGCATATCTTCCGTAGTCTACCACCCCAGGGATATAATATATTTTCCCTTGACCGTTAGGATCGTTCGCCTTAACTATATCCCACATATCTTGCGGTATGGCATTCCACACATTCGGTGCATATTTCGGCAGCAACTCTGTCAAATCGGCAATCGCTCCGTTTTTGGCCAAGCTATCTTCCAAACCTTGCTGTGGAAGGAATAGGTCTGGCATTTCATTAGCAGCAATCTTCATATTCAGCTGATTAAGATAGTTTGTTCCACCATTCCATTCTACATATGGATGAATGACACCTACGCCTAGCTTTTCTTTGTAGAATTCGTACAACTTGCTTCCTTTAGTGATCGGTTTATAACCGATATTGGTACCCCAGACTTCAACGTCGACAATTTCATCTCCTGAAGCGGTCTGATTTTGGCCTTGATTAGGATTAGCAGTTGCGGTTCCCTCGGAATTATTTTTGTTACCACCGCAACCGGTTACAGCAGTAATCGCGAGAGCGCTTGCCGCCAACAATAAACCAATCTTTTTAACTTTCATGTTTTTCCCCCTTAATAACTTTATTGAATCCGCTTACAGTTAAACTATATAACCAGCCAAAGCTACGCTCAATTGGGCATTTTTAAGTTTAAACAAGTCATTTTTAATATCCTGCTTTCTGGCTGAGATATAGATGAGTGCAACCTGAATTCTTTATTCAATCTGGAGTAGACATAAAAAAACGCGCGGTACCGCCGAAACACAGAACTGGATTTCTCAGTTCTTGTTCAATCGCGTACCGCACTAGTTGCTTGCGCATTTCAATGTTTGGTTTGAACTTAGAGCTAAAGGAAGTGATGACTTATCTATTCAGTGTGTTTTTCCTGAAATCTCTGGGTTTGCTGCCTGTTAGCTTTTCGAACATCCTTGAAAAATGCTGTGTATCCGAGTATCCAACCATCTGGCAGATTTCATACACTTTCAAATCTGTATTCTCCAACAACTCTTTTGCTTTATCTATCCGCAGCTGTGTCAAAAAATTCAAATAGTTGTCTCCTGTCTTTCGTTTGAACAACTGACTTAAATAATAGGGGCTGATGAAAAAACGAGCAGCCAAATCTGCCAGGCTGATCTGTTCATTGTAATGTTTGGATACATAAACTTTTATTTCCGAAATGATATCTTTTTTCTGGGATAGATTATGCTCCAACTTAAAATGGATAATTCCCTGGATGACTTGGATCATCCATTCCTCCAAATATTCAAGTGTCTTAAACCGTGAAATGCCTTCCAACGATAATATATGTCGGCCGACCCGTTCATTCTGCTGGAGCTGTTGAAAGGATAATTTTCGGATACTTGACAGAAGTATGTTCAAGCACCACAACTGGAGATCTGCGGGATTCATCCACGGCTCGTCGACCATTCCCCGGAAAATCTCATGGATAATTGCTACACACTCCGCTTCATTCATGTTATCCAGAGCTTCTTCCAGTCTGGATATTGTCTCTTCAGAAACCGCATGGCTATGACCCGTTATTTTAATAATTTCAGTATAGGAGATTACAGCGTCTCCTCCCTTAATGACTTTGTAGCTTAGGGCATTTCGCGCTTCTTCAAAAGACCGGCAGATTCCTGTTGCCCCCTTATTCGTTGTGCTAATACCAACGCTGATAGACAACTGTAGTTCACGTAACACTACCTGTTTCAGGCTTTGAACCGCATGAACCAGTCTACCGTAAGGAATATTACTGTTATGGGCGATGACGATAGCGATTTGCGACCCGAAGTAGCGAAACCGGTACACTTTTTGAAAGTGTGTTAAAGCCAGATCTATCTGATGAAAGAGCGGTTGAAAACCAAGTTCTTTGAGCGCATCGATGCTACCGCCGATTTCAAGCATGAGCGAATTGAACCAGAGACCTGTTGTAGGAATTTGGGCGCTCCTCAACAGATCTTCCATCAGTTCTGTATTGTCAGTTCCAAGATCGATAATGTCTCGCAAAGTCTCTTCTTGAATGCGGCTATTAATTTCTTGTTTGAGTTCGTTCACACTCTGCAGTCTGATCCTGTCTGCACGGATCGTCTCCATGACCTGATTTACACTGTCACGTAATTCTTCCTCCTCAACTGGCTTGTTAATGTAGAACTGCACTCCCAACTTCATCCCTCTTCTGGCATACTCAAAGTCCGCATACCCGCTTAGTAGGATGAATTTGGTCGGAACATTCTCTTCTTCAAGCATCTTGATCATTTCGAGACCATCAGCCTTGGGCATCCGAATATCCGTTATTACAATATCAGGTCGCAGCCTTTGTATTGTTTCGAAACCCTCTAGCCCGTTAAATGCTGTACCGATAATCTTACAGTCCGGAAGATATCGGCCTATGATCTTTATAAGACCCTCTACAATGCCTCTCTCATCATCTACTATAACAATTCTCATATCCTATCCCTCCCGTTTCTCGGAATCAATATTTCAATTGTGGTTCCGTCCTTCACTCCGGCAACAATCGTCAGATAATACCGGTCACCATAATGTAGTTTTATGCGTTCCGCGATATTTTGCAGTCCCAGCCCTTTTTCCGCGGGTTCATTCATATCTTCCAGTTTGTATTTGTGCGATTCCGCCCCGTCCAATAGAGCTTGAAGCTCGGATTGCTTATCAAGGCTCATTCCAGCCCCATTATCCGTAATCCGGAATAACATCTCTCCCCGTTCCGTCCAATGCCCCTCAATCACAATATTCATTCTTTGACTATAGTTTTCAAATCCATGATTGATACTATTTTCAACTATTGGCTGAAATACCAGGGGGATGATACTACATTCAAGCATCTCATCGGGTATTTTAAATTCAATCTTGAATGAATTATCGAACCGAATGTTCTGAAGCTGTAAATAATTCGCGGTATATTCCAGCTCATGTTTAACTGTATGGCGTTTTCCTTCCTTGGCTAATGCCAGACGGAACATGCGCGCCAGAATTTTAATCATGTCCGCAGTCTCGTCATCATCCTTTACCAGTGCCTTCATCCGAATTGATTCCAAGGTATTGTAGAGCATATGGGGATTAATTTGGTTCTGGAGGGCAATAAATTTAGCTTGCCGTTGTTTGATCTCCCCGATGTAAACATCTTCAATTAAAGTACGGATGGTCGTAATCATTTTGTTGTAGCTGTGCACTAAACTTCCAATTTCATCGTGAGCCTGCTCTTTCTCAATAGGGAGATATTGCCCTAATTCCGCCTGCTTCATACTTCTCCGGAGCGCCTTAATAGGCCTTGTAATCGTATAGCTTAAACCAAGTGAAAAGAGGGTTATGATCAGACAGCTCATTAGAATTACGATAACCGTCATGACTTTAATTTGATTAATTTTCTGTAGCAACCTTGAGCGAGGAATTTCAGTTTTGATCGATAACTCACCTTGTAAAGTGCTTCCTAATAACGTAATGTAATCTTTGCTTTCGTTATCCTTGATATAATCGCTTCCTGATTCGAGCACTTGTTTCCAGGACAAACGCCCGCTGGCAGCATCGGAATGGTATACAATTTGTTGTTGGAGATTACTTATAACTACGCTTATACCATACTTGTCACGTGCAAGGATGAATTCATGATCGAGCTGCAGCAATGTAAACGGATCCATGTCAATCAGCAGCATCCCTGCATATGCTCCTTCTGAGCTAAACAGCACCCTTCCTACTGTCACAACTGCCCCATCCCCTTTATCCTCGTAGTAGGAACGATCATGTAATCCAGTAATAAAGAAGGTTTCATTGGAATCACGAAGCTTTTTGTACCACTCCTGAGATAACAATAAGTTCTCGTTCACTTTATTCGTTGAAGTACTATACTGATAGACGCCATCATCTCTAGCAATCAGCATAATGGTTCCCATCTCTGATTTGAGCAAGGCAACCCGCATCAGCAACCGCTGTACAGCAAGCCTTTGATTAACGACCTCACTCAAGGGCAAACTGCTTGATTCACCGAGCTTGTAAATCAACTCATTATCTACCAATACTGACTTTGTGACCTCATCATACTCTTTAATAAATTCATTCAACGTAGTTCTTATTTGTGACGTATACAGCGAAGCAAATTCTTGGGAAGAATCTTCTAAACCCTTTGCTGCTTGCCGAAATATGAACGCGCTTACAAACAAGAGAGGAATTACACATACCAACACATATCCAAGCATTAATTTATTTTGAAATTTTATATTTCTTATTCGCAAAAAAAATTTTCGATAAAAACGACTCCAATTCATACCCAATCCTTCCTTCATTCAAAAGTTTCTCTAATCATACAAGAAAATATACTATAAGGATTTTGTAAATCAAGAGGCGTTTTTAATTTTTTTCGAGGTCATTTAAATGATTGTTCTTCATACAATGAATAGCTCTTGCCTAAAACCGAGCCTGTTGCGGGTATCATTATATATATTTCTTCTCGACAGAAAAGCCATCCTTAATGAAAGGACGGCTTTTATCTGTAAAATATTTAGTCTAAGTCAGACCCGTTAGAAGCAATTACCTTCTTGTACCAGGCAAAGCTTTTCTTCTTTATTCTTCTAAGGGTTCCTTTACCATCATTGTCTTTATCTACATAAATGTAACCATACCTCTTTTTCATTTCTCCGGTAGATGCACTGATCAAGTCAATCGGTCCCCAGCTGGTGTATCCGATTAAATCGACACCATCCTGAATAGCCTTCGAGACCTCCAAGAGATGCTCCCGCAAATAATTGATCCGATAATCATCATTAATCGTATCGTCAGCTTCTAGATTGTCTGCTGCACCCAGACCATTCTCTACAATAAATAACGGCTTCTGATAACGGTCATATAATAGATTAAGAGCAATTCTTAGACCCAGCGGATCAATCTGCCACCCCCATTGCGATGAAGGCAAATATGGATTTTTGACACCACCGAACAAATTACCCGCTGTAGTCTCTTTCCCCTCCGGATCTGCACTCACAGCACGGCTCATATAGTAACTGAAGCCAATAAAATCAACAGGGTAGCTTTTCAGAATAAGATCATCCCCGGGTTCTTTTTCAAGTACCACTTCATTCTCCTTGAAAAATTGCGCTGCATAGGATGGATAACCTCCTCTGGCCTGTACATCGCCAAACATCAGGATTTCCCTTTCACCTTGCAGGGCGGCAAAGACATCCTCCGGTGCACTCGTCAACGGATATGCGGGAATATAAGCCAACATACAGCCGATTTGGGCATCAGGTATAATTTCATGACAAGCCTTTACGGCGAGTGCACTTGCTATGAACTGATGGTGTGCCGCCTGATATTGAACCTGTTTCTTATTCTCTCCTTCCCGGAGGATAATTCCACCACCTGTGAACGGATAATGGGCCAGAATATTAATTTCATTAAAAGTCATCCAATACTTGACTTTCCCTTTTAATCTCTCAAATAGAACCTTGGCATACCGTTCATAGCATTCAATGGTCTTACGGCTTCTCCAACCTCCATACTTCTTGGCCAATCCTAAAGGCATTTCATAATGAGAGATCGTAATGACAGGTTCTATATTGTATTTGAGCAACTCATCTATCAAGCCTTCATAGAAGCGGATGCCCTCTTCATTAGGAATCTCTTCATCTCCCTCTGGAAAAATACGTGTCCATGCAACTGAAGTCCGAAAACAGCGAAAGCCCATTTCTGCGAACATTGCGATGTCTTCTTTATACCGGTGGTAAAAATCGATAGCTTCATGAGAAGGATATTCACCTTCAGGAATCTCCATGATCGGCCCTGTAATGCCACGTGGCATTACATCTGCTGTGGACAAACCTTTTCCATCCTCTAAAAAAGCGCCCTCTACCTGGTTGGCCGCTACTGCGCCGCCCCATAAGAAATTTTCTGGAAAACTGTTTGTGTTGGATTTCAAAGTGAGTCTCCTTTCTAGCCAGTTCTGCTTAGACCACAAGAGTCAGCAACTTATCTTGGGCTGTAACCGATGAGCTTGTTGTTTCAATTACATCCAAGTATTCAGCAGTATTTGAGATAATGATTGGAGTGATCGGATTGTAACCAGCTTCCCTGATCTTTTCAAGCTCAAATTCAATCAGTAGATCCCCTTTTCGCACCTGATCCCCTGCTTTAACCCGAGGGGTGAAATATTTCCCTTTTAATTGAACGGTGTTGATTCCAATATGAATCAATATTTCTGCTCCATTCTCGGACCGTAGAATTACAGCATGGCCTGATTTGAGAATGGTACCAACGGTTCCATTCACTGGAGATACGGCTTGGCCAACACTCGGAACAATAGCTATTCCTTTTCCCATAGCACCTTCTGCAAAAGCAGGATCGGGAACTTCAGTCAAGGATTTCACTTCCCCTGTTAACGGGCTGAGAAGCACCTCTTTCTTCAAGACAGATGAATGATTAGAAGAATTGGCACTTGCCTCCGGTTGAATAGGCTTCACTTCTACAGCAGGAGTTGCTTCAGTCACTGCAACAGTTTTTTTATCTTGGTACCCGAAAAGAAGCGTTAGAATCAAACCAATTCCCATAGCGGCGACAATCCCGATTAAATAGTAACCCACCGGTTCAAATGCACCGATCGAGAAAATATTCTGGAAGACAAATGCTGTAGCATACGTATTGAAACCGCCATTAATTGCCCCGCCGACAGCTCCGGCAATAATAACATAGGGGATTGTGCGCTTGTAACGCAGCAATATACCATAAACAGTGGGCTCAGAGACCCCGGCTAACAACAGACTTAATGTAGAGGAACCAGCCAGTGATTTCAAAGTCTTTTCTTTGGATTTAAGGAAGACAGCCAGTGCCACCCCTGCCATTGCAAAGTTAGATGCTGCCCACATCGCAAGGATTGGATCGGTTCCATTCGTAAGATTTGCCAGCACGATCGGAATAATTCCCCAATGGAGCCCAAACACAACTAGGAAGAAGATTAACCCGCCAATTACAGCACCTGTTAACAGCCCGCTAACTCCCATGAGGTAATTGATAGCATCTGCGATCGCGTTTCCGAGATATACTCCAAACGGACCGAAGACTATCGCAGCAAGCGGCACAAGAATGACTAAAGACAACAACGGAACCATGAACGTCTGGAGCTCTTTATGAATGATTTTCTTTAAGTATTTCTCCACATAAGAGAAAATCCAAATGGATACGAATACCGGAAAGACCGTTGATGAATAATCCATTAAGACTACAGGAATGCCAAGAAAAGAAGAGGTGTCTCCATTCGCCAATAATCCCGTAAAGTTCGGTTCCATTAAAGCTGCACCAATAACTCCACCTACATATGGATTTGCCCCGAATTTGAACGATGCAGAAATGCCCAAGAATATAGGCAAGAAATAGAAAACGGCATTTGCTGCTGCTGCCAGAATGAGGTAGGTTCCACTATCCGCAGATAGCCATTCAAAGTTTGTGAATAAGGTTAAAAAAGCTTTAAGTATCCCCGCTCCAGCCATTGCAGGCAATAGGGGAGAAAGACTTCCAGAAATTACTGCGAAAATTCTGGACATGATCTTCTCCTTGGGTTGATCTGCATCTGCGGAAGCAGAATTTCCTGCCCCTAATTTGCTGATTCTCATAATTTCTTGATACACGTGAGCAACGTCATTTCCAATTACCACTTGGAATTGACCGCCACTTTCTACGACACTCAAAACCCCAGCTAAGCTTTTCAGCTTCTCCTTATCCGGTAGCTGATTGTCTTTGAGATTAAATCTTAACCGTGTTGCACAATGGACAAGATTGTTAACATTCTCTTCTCCGCCGATATTTTGCACGATATCTTTGGCTAATCTTTCGTATTTCATTTGTGCTCGCTCCTTTTGATCTCATTCTGGCTGGTTTTATGAAATAAAAAAGCCTGAATAGGTGATAAAGCACACTGAAAAACAGTACACTTATCACGTATCCAGGCTTTGCCCAACTAATGGTAACAACCCTGTTCTTTATTGTAATAGGTTAATCTCTGCTGGTCACTCGCCTAATATGAAGCATAAAATAGACCATTTCACCTTCGGTTGTTTCAACTTGAAACTCTTCCCGTAAATAGAATCTTACCTTCTCACTACAGGCAAAAGCTTCAGGATATTTGGTAACGACTTGTTGGTAAAGTTCATCATCCTCAGAAGGAATCGATTCATGACGCATGGTGCGATAAGAAAAATATTTCAAGTGGGTCACAAAGCGGCTGTAATTTAACGAATTCTCATCCAGCTCTATCCCATAGTGAAGTGTTACTATATTAAGAATTCCTTGAACCATCTGGGTAACTAACAAGGTCTGTTCCATTTCCTGACCATCTTGCTGCCCATTCACGAAATGCATTGCGATAAATCCAGCTTCATCTACAGGCAGTTTAATTCCAGTTTCCTTTTCAATTAAATGTAATGCATGCGTTGCAGCATGAAATTCTTTCGGATAAAATTTCTGTATCTCCCATAGCAGTGCATTTTTAAGGCTCAACCCCTGTATGGTGCGCGTAATTGCGTAGCTAATATGATCTGTCAGAGCCAGGTAGATATTATTACTAAAGGTCGTGCTTAAATCCTTTGCTGCATAACGAATAATTTGATCTGTCAATTCCAGATGCTTTGGAGGAATCTCACTCAGTAATGTAGATAGCCGTTCAGATAACTCTTTGGTCTCCATCACGAAAGTCTTCTCTATTTTTAATGGATCTATATCTTCACCTGGAGTTTTCTGATAGGCTAGTCCCTTTCCAATAACAATGATCTCAGATCGATTTGGTCCTTCAACCAATGCAACATTATTATTAAATACTTTTTTTATCCTCATGAGTTCGCCCACTTTATATTTTTTTACGGACAAAAAAAGCCTAAACGAATCCATAACTAAAATTAAACTAGCATGAATTGGTTTAGGCTTTGCCTGCAATGCAGTTACAACCCTAATATAAATTGTATTTTTATTATATAAGAGGTGGAGAACGTTTTCAAGTGAAAGATAATGTAAAAATATGTTTTTTTATTTTGAAAATATTAAAAAATAACTTGTTGACTTTTTAAAAGTTCATATATATGATTTCGTATGTAGATACGATGTGGATTGTAACCGCTTAATCGGGCAAAACCTAAATCGAATCAGACATGGATTTTTCCTATGTCGGTTCGAGTTAGGTTTTTTTCATTTTAAGCGACTTGATCCGACTCGTGTACAAATAACACAACTTTATAACTGGAGGTAGGTAGGATGCAATTGAGAAAAGGTACTGGTCTGATGTTATCGTTTGTTTTGGCGGTTGGCACCATACTGACCGGTGGACTGTCTGTGAAAGCCGAAGCGGCTTCACCTATGCAAATTACGGCAAATACTTATATTGGCGATACGGGTAGGATGGTTGAATCATTTGATTTGCAGGTGAGCAGCGCAGGCTCATATGCCGATTTGAGAGCATCTGACTTTGTAATTACCGGCAACTTCGATGGTTATCCTGTTAACGAGAATAACGAGACTGTGCAAAACGATTATGCGGATGACGGGGTTGAACTGAGTTGGGCGGATAATATTTTATCACTTAAAGTAAAGCCATTTAAATATTCCGGGGGTCCGGTGTCAGCGTTTGCCGTGACGAATGGACGTTACCCCGAGTTGTCGTTTAATAAGGAATCCGTGACGGTAGTGAAGACACGGACATTCGATGATTTTGTCGCTGGGGAGTTTACAGGAACTAATGGAGAGAAGTTGAACTACAGACTTAAACTGACCGAATCTACAGCCCCACAACCCCTGATCGTTTGGCTGCACGGCGGCGGAGAGGTCGGAACAGACAACCTCAAGCAACTCACCGAGAACAAAGGCGCCGTTGCCTGGACAGATTCTGGTTACGATACATCCGTTCTGGCCGTACAATTCCCAGAAAACTATGGGTGGAAAATCTATAACAATCCCGAAGAACTTTCGTTGATGCGTGATTACTTTGAGGTACAGGCGGAGTTAATCAAGGAGCTTATCGTTTCTGGCAAGGTAGACCCGAACCGCATTTATGTCGTAGGGGTGTCCAGCGGCGGCGGCGGTGCGCTTCGTTTCCTGACGCAGTATCCGGAGCTGTTCGCCGGCTCCATTATCGTTGCGGCGAAAGACGCCGTAGCTGATTACACCGGATCCGTAGATAAGTTTAAATCGGAACTGAAGGACCTGACGGATGTACCGGTATGGCTCGTACATGCACAAAATGACCCGATCACAGATAGCCGGACGAGTACGCTGACTTACGAGGCATTGACCGGTTTAGGCAACAACCAGGCCAAGCTAACTATTTATGATGATGCGTTTCTAGCCTCTCAACAGCTTTACGGAGATTTCAGACACTGTTCGTGGATACCCGTATTTAATGATAAGAATATGTTGGCATGGTTATTTGAGCAGAAAAAGCCAGCTGCGACATCGGTCTCTTTACTGCAGGATGCTCAAGTGACACGCGCGGAGTTGGCTGCGCTATTGGCTGACCAGCTAAAGCTAAGCGAGGTAATCGGTACAGATATTTACACGGATACCGTAAATTCGCCTGAGGATCTGGCTATTCGCCAAAATAAGACGGCCGGTATTATGAAAGGAACCGGTGCAGGCCTGTTTAACCCGGATTTGGCCGTAACGCGGGCGCAGCTTGCGATGATCGCTGATAATGTTATGCGGACTACGGGCCAAAAACAAGCTTCTTCTGTAGCAAACCCGGTAGCCTTCAAAGACGTGCCAAACGGGCATTGGGCTTCCGAAGCTATTGGGCGCTCCGTTGCGGCGGGGATTCTGAACGGTGATTCCGCCACCCAATTCGCACCGAATCGGCCCGTGACCGGGGCGGAAGCAACCAAATTTGTGGAACTGCTGACTGGTAGGATGTAACAAACCAAATACAGTCTGGATGAGCAGCGCTATTACAGAAATGATAAAGCGGCCTCCTCGGCCGCTTTTTCTGCATAATACTGCGCTCGCATCCTTGGCAGAATAGTAACCGGCATGATTTTATTTAGGATATCCCCGATAATATCTTCTCGAAATCCACATTCGTCAACTGTTTGGAGATTTCCCATAATCGTATGGCAGTATTTACATCTTTTGCAGTAGCCGGTATTTTGGCAGGTGCTGGGAATCCCCTTGTTTCTTTAACTCCATCCGGTCCATAATACTGTCCGCTGACGGCCTCCGGGGAGGTTGCTGCAAAAAGCGTTGGCAAAGCCCCTTGTTCAGCCGACTGTAACATTATTGGTCCAAACAGACGAAGCGCAAGCGGCATCTTGCTTTTTTCTCTTGTTCCATTGTCAACCAAATCTGATCGAGATAAGCCCGGATGAACGGCAATGCTCATAACTCCCCACCGTTCAGCCATACTACGACGATGAAGCTCAAGTGAAAAAATCAAGTTAGCCAGTTTTGATTGACCATATACTGGCATGGGCTTATAAAGGAGTTCTGACTGCAGATCATCAAAATTAATTACAGCACTATTGGCGGCAAGGGCACAGACATTGACAACCCGAGGGTTGTGTCCTTTTCGTAAAAGCGGCATAAGATGAGCTGTCAACGCAAAATGTCCAAGGTAATTTGTGCCAAACTGCAATTCAAAGCCATCCTTTGTAACTTGTCGTTCCTGATTCATAATCACTCCGGCATTATTAATAAGGACATCCAGCCTTGGATACTTATCGCGTATCCGTTTTACGGAAGCTTCTATGGAGGCAAGATCGCCAAGATCAAGCTGTTCAAAATGTATATTTGCCGAAACAACATTTGACTGAATTTCTTTGATTGCCGCCTCCCCCTTACTTCTGTTTCGTCCTGCCAGAATAACTTCCGCACCTGCACGGACCAGAATTAAAGCGGTTATATAACCTAGCCCCCCTGTACCTGTGACAAGAATCAAGCGGCCTTTCTGGGAGGGAATATCGGAAATCGTCCAACGCTCTTTATTCTTCATGCATTCATAACCTCTTCCCCTTCTTTTGCTTATTTGAATATCTTCTCTCATTCATCCTGTCTTATTCGTTATTAAGTTTGTTTGTATACTCTATCATACGGTTAACAATCGTTATCATTTGTTTAACATCGTCTTCTCCGAGATGAGTTATGATTTTATCAAGCCTATCGTTAAACTCGTTATCCTTGTTCTTTAGAATCTCACGTCCTTTGGGGGTGAGAGTAACTACAAGGTTTCTACGATTATTCTTGTCTAAGTCTCTGTTTATATATCCTTTCTTCTCAAGTGTCCCCAGCATTTGGGAAACTGCCGCTTTGGAGATTGACAGGTATCCCCGAACGTCGGGCAAACCGATGTTGTTTTCGGAATCGGTGGAATTGTCGGCGATTCCTTTCATTAAAACAAGTTCTGTCATGTTAATGTCACTCTTGTTCCCTCCCGTTTCCATTCCGAGTCCCGCTCCATGTA
The DNA here is from genome assembly GCF_038000205.1 of Paenibacillus sp. FSL R10-2771. Classification (NCBI taxonomy): domain Bacteria; kingdom Bacillati; phylum Bacillota; class Bacilli; order Caryophanales; family Paenibacillaceae; genus Paenibacillus; species Paenibacillus sp. FSL R10-2771. The sequence goes on along the minus strand of NZ_JBBOBM010000001.1, from coordinate 1,424,813 downwards.
GCCTCTTTAATTGAAATATCGAATGCACGAATTGAGTTTTTAAGTTTTGATCCATTTTTTATTCCTTTCTTTTAACTGTCAGTTCAAGTCACTTTAAGTTAATAAGTTAACTGTTTAGTTGTTTACAGTATAGTACTTAACTCTTCTGTTTTCAATATAGGATTTTCAATTCTGCCTGCTTCCCTTCACAATATGACAACCTCTTCAATATTAATATAATCCACTATTTCTCGAAACTATTGACAGTATCCATGAAAAGATATACTTTAAATAGAGTATTCTAAATAAAGTATATGGATGGTGTGAGCGATGAAATCATTTTTCAAAAACAAGGCAATTCTGAGTGGTGTTTTTATGATGATTTTTTACCAAATCATTATGATCGGAGTCTTCACTTCCGGTTATAGTGCGGTTCCGAAGAACATCGGCAATCTCTCGGTGGCAATTGTAAATGAAGATAAGCAGTACGGGATGGAATTTGCGAAGCAGCTTGAGCAGGAGCTGCCGTTTCAGGTGCAGACGGATACCGATCTAAAGACGGCTCAGCAAAAGCTTGAAGACCGGGACATTCATCTGATCATGCACATCCCTCAGGATTTTACACAGAAGCTCTCTGCTCCGGACCAGCAAGTTCAACTGGATTATTATATCAACCAATCCAATCCAGCTACCACCAACAGCACAGTACAAAATGTAGTAACGCAGATCACAGAAAAAATCAGTACCCAGCTGCAAACAAGCGGCATTGAAGGTGTACTGCAAAATATGAAGATGTCGGAGGTGCAGGCCAAGGAGATGGCCGCAGGCATTGTTAACAAAGTCCAGGCCAATGTAATAGATTCCAATCCTCAGCCAGCCGGGATGCATAATCAAATGGCTCCAATGTTTCTGACGATGTCCTCTTATGTCGGGGCTATGATATACTCCATGATGGCAATCGGTGCATTGAACCAATTAAAGGGTAAGCTTGGAAAATGGAAAGCCTTCCTTTCGCTGCAAGGTACCAATGCTATAATTTCTCTTATCGTCCCCTTGATCGGGCTTAGCATTTATTTCGCCATACACGGATATGGAGCTGGTACGTTTGTTCATTTGTGGCTGTTGCACGCTCTCGAATTATTCGCAGCCATTCAGTTCACCAGCATTTTCTGCCTCCTCTTTGGACAGGCAGGCATGATGCTAAATCTACCGTTCTTGCTGATTCAGACCATCGCCAATGGATCGGTGGTGCCACAGGTTATGATGCCAGGATTTTATAAAGCCATTAGCCATATTTCCGTAATGTTTTATACCGTTCAGTTGGACTACAATTTGCTATTCGGCGGAGGGCGTTCTGCTGTACTGCTGTTAGGTCTTAGCCTTATCATGGTTTCAGCGCTTGCTTTGAATACTGTAATCCACCATTTCAAGCCGTACACTAAATTAAGCCCCGGTGATGCACCTCAGCCGCTCTTCATGTAAAATAGAAAGAGCCGAATGCCCTTTACGGCAGACGGCTCTTTTCATATATATTCTAGGAGGAGTCTTATGTCGCTTCAAATATTTATCCTTGGTATCCTGAGCGAGGGGGAGCATCATCCTTACGATCTGAAGAAGCAAGTTCTAAAGCCTCTCGATAATTCATTTCCGATCAACGATGGAACCCTTTATTATAATTTTGAGGTTCTTTTAAAAAAAGGACTTATTCAAAAAATCAAGGTTGAGCAGACCGACAACCGTCCCGAGAAAACGACCTATGGAATTACAGAAAAGGGCCGTGAAATACTGGTGGAAGAAATCTATTCCGCATTTCAAAACTTAACAAATTTCACTTCCCTGTACTCCTCCCTCTTTTTTCTGGATAAGGTTGACAGCAGGAAGCTTGCTTATTTGATCGAAGATGCCATTGAACGGCTGAATAGAAGAAAGCTTTTGATTGAAAATGGCGATTCTGAATTATCAAACATTCCCGATTCTAAAAAATTCTCCGTCCGGCTGATTTCAGAACATGCCCATCAATCAGTCCAAAATGATATTGCCTTGCTGCACAAGCTGCTCCTAGAAGTGAAAGGATGAGCATACAGCAGAAAGCAACTCCAAACTTAGTTCAGTGAGACAAAAAATGCGCGTTACGCCCTTAAACACAAAACTAAATACTTTAGTTCTTGTCCAATTGCGTACCGCGCAAAATTGATGTCAATTCTGCTGAACCCGCAGGCATTTATTTTCAAATCAAACACTTAGTTTGTTTTTCCTGAAATCTCTGGGTTTGCAGCCCACGAGCTTTTCGAACATCCTTGAAAAATGCTCTATATCTGAATATCCAACCATCTGGAAGATTTTTGTATATATTCAAACACCACAACTGGAGATCTGTGGGATTCATTCATGGCATGTCAACTATCCCTTGGAATATCTCGTAGATTGTCTCTTCAGAATCAGCATGGCTCTGATTATTGCAGGCGGTTATCCGTTACCAATCGTTCTTCCAGCCATTTTCAGAATTAATTTCACTTCTTCTTCCGGTGACTCTAAACAATCTGTGAGAATCCATTCTTTAAGAAGTCTTACTGTTCCATACTGGACATACGAGGCAATTGCCTTCTTTTCCTTCAAATCCAATTTTTCCGGTAAATGTTTAATGACCATTTGATCAAACTGCGGCAGTGAGATAGTGATGCGGGAGATTAGATCATAATTCTCCATATCTATTACAAGTTTTATAAATTCAAGATTGTCTTTTATGTATTGTAGTATTCCAGTCAGACATTCATCGATATTTATACCTGCTGCAAGATCTTTGATAACAGTAAATGAAGTATTTTGTATGTATGTCTCAGCGATTTCATTTAACACATCATATTGACTTCCATAGTGATTATAAAATGTAGTGCGATTAATTCCTGCAACCTGGCATAGTTCCCGTATGGATATTTTATTAATATTACGCGTCTTTAACATTTTTAATAAAGCTTCGCCAACCAAGCGTTTCGTTAGCATCACCCTCTGGTTGACATTATTTTTTTCTGACATAAGGCCTCCATTGTATTCGACATTTCCGAAGAATCTGTCGGTTGTAAAATAGACAGATGTTGATATTATTGTAAAGTACTCATGAAATAAGTCAATGAAACGGAGATGTACAAATTGAAAAAAAACAGAAAAAAGGTACTAAAAGTAATCATTGCGTGTATTAGTCTCATAATAATTCTTGTTGCCGGGTATGAAATCAAAGAAAAAATCCGCATTAATAAAATTGTCAAATCACACAAAACGGAGCAAAGCAATATTGTAAAAAGTAAGGGCCGGAATAATTCACAGCATATAACAACTGCAGTTCAACAGATTATGATAGGAACAATGAGTAATAATTATGATAATGCTTTACAAACATTACTTAATATTAAAAATGCAGGTTATGATTCTATCGAATTAAATGATTTTATGATTCACAAGTCTTCCATTCTTGTAAAACTAATGACAAAGTTCTCAGGAATGCCTATTGGCAATGGCGGCAAGCTTGATTGGCCTAAGCTGATTAAGGAAAGCGGACTGAAGGTCGTAAGCCTACATAGTAATCTGGGGAGCATTGAGAAGGATGCAAAAGCGATAGCCGTTGAAGCGAAAAAATTCGGTACAGATACAGTAGTTATTACCGGTATGTACAAATTTGATTATAGTAGTTTAGATGACGTGGAAGAACTTGTTCAAAGTCTGAACCAGGCAGGAAAAGCCCTTTCTGAAGAAGGGATACATCTTTTATATCATAATCATAATGTTGAACTGCAAAAGGTAACCCCCGATAAAACAGCTTACGACATTATTATTGAAAAAACAGATCCTGCATATGTTAATTTCGAGTTTGATAGTTACTGGATGGCCGATGGCGGGGCTAATGTTCCGGCTTTGATGGAAAAACTGGGCAGCCGAATGAAATTATGGCATATCAATGACCGCGGACATACCAAATCAGGTCCCTATATGACACCCATTCTGAAAGAAAATGCTACTGAATTAGGATATGGAAATATGGATCTGGATACTCTCTCAGCAATTGCTATAAAAAACGGAGTAGAAGGTGTTATATTAGAAACTCATAAAAATTGGGTGGATAACGACCCAATCAAGAGTATCCAGGTTAGTGCAGGATACATGCAAGAAAAGTTTGGTGGCCAAGAGAACGAAGTACAGAAAGATAATGCTACCTAACCATTTTAAATTGTAATAGAGCCATTGTGGGATCACCTATCTGAAAGAACTGCGGAAACACAGTGTTGATCACCGCTGCCAGCATCATAGGCACGATGAGCAGCCCGCCACCACGTTGTTGTTCACTTTCTTAATCACCTTCATACATACTCACCCCCCTGCAAAATAAAAATGACCGAAAACGATTACAGGTTGAGTAATCGAAATCGGTCATGCCTGGTTCGCCCAGTAACAGTCCGTGTAAGGAATATAACCTTATTGTAGTCGGCCGCGCCAGAATGTCAATCATCCATTTTCATGAAATTGCTTTCTCCACGAACCCCTCTGTCTTCAGACTCGTTTGTTCTTGCTATTCAAAGCTCGCTGCTCCTAGATAAAGGCTCTTACCCTTACGAGGACATCAAAATAGTGTTATTTATTAATTTATTATTGCTATTTAAGATAGATTTATATTGTTATAATGCTATTGCAAAGTGTATACAAATTGAGGAGAGATTAGAGATGGTTACGTTATTGCTGATTATTATTTACCTGGCATTCATAGGTCTCGGATTGCCTGACGCCTTGCTTGGAAGTGCATGGTCTATTATGAAACTTGATATTGGTGCCACAACAGAAATGGCAGGTTATATATCGTTAACGGTTTCATTCTGTACGGTTGTATCCAGTTTATTTGCAAGCAGATTGTTGCATAGGCTTGGCACTGGAAAGGTAACATTGTTCAGCATTCTATTAACAACGATTTCCTTATTCGGATTTTACTTCTCAAACGAGTTCTTATTCTTTATACTTCTGGCGATTCCTTTGGGATTAGGTGCTGGTTCTGTAGATGCAGCATTAAGTAACTATGTAGCGCTACATTTTAAGGCCAGGCATATGAGCTGGTTGCATTGTTTCTGGGGGATTGGAGCAATGACGGGACCTATTGTAATGTCATTTTCACTGGATAATGGAAATAACTGGCGCATGGGATACCTTACTATAGGGATAGTACTTACTATCATAGTACTAATATTATTGGGATCGCTGTCTTTATGGAAGGTTTTTGAGAACGGTAAGATAGAAGAAGGAGACGAGAAGACACTCATCAGTAACAGAGAAGCCTTACGAATCAGGGGTGTGCGAATGTCCATGGTCTCCATGCTTTGTTACAATGGTTCGGAAACAGCCGCTGGTCTATGGATGGCATCCTTTTTTATTGAAAGCAAAGGAATTACTCCTGGCACAGCAGCAGCCTTTTCTTCTCTATTTTATATTGGAATCATTATAGGGCGTATTTTTTCCGGATTTCTTTCGACTAAATTATCCAGTAAAAGGCTGATACGATACGGTGGGTTAGTTGGCTGTGTCGGACTTCTAATTCTTATTTTACCGGTTCCACATTGGGTTGCTGCAGGAGCATTGCTCATTGTGGGACTAGGTGGAGCGCCAATCTATCCGAGTATTGTTCATGCCACACCGGAACGGTTTGGGGAAAAAGCTTCTTCGAGTGTAATTGGACTTGAAATGGCAAGTGCTTATACAGGTTCTACATTGATACCTTTATTAATGGGGTTTATTGCAAGCCAATTTGGTATGTTTATGGTACCCATTATCTTGCTTCTACTTTTTAGCATCATGTTTGTATCTTCAGAAATGGTTAATAGGGTTTACAAACATAAGCTTATATAAAGTATTGCACTAAAGTAGCAATCTCTTTTCCATTTCACTGTAAATGGGAACGCTGAGCTTCTCCTAGATCAAATCCTTCATTTTATCAGCAATAAGATCTGACGCTCTTCTAGGACTCAAACGATAGAGTTTATCCATTATTTTGGAATCCTTGCCCGCCAAAACTCGAATCTGGTCATTTTCAATTCCTTTCACAATAATTTTGGCAGCTTCTTTAGGCGTTAACAATCGGGAAAATTGTTCCTTACTTATCTCCTTATTATCTGCAACATCCAATCCGGAATTTATCATAATTGTTTGTGCTTACTCCTCCAGGAAAAACAAGGGTTACTTTCACATTTGTATCTTTAAGTTCAGCCCGAAGACCCTCTGTCAAAAGTTTCACAGCAGCCTTGGATGCGCCATAAATGGTTTGACCGGGGACCGGAAGAAATCCTCCCATACTGGATACATTGGCAATATGCACAACTGGTCTTTTCAACAGATAAGGAAGAAATGATTTTACCATATAAAGTGTCCCATAAAAATTGATATCCATAACTAACTTGATTTTATCGTATTCCAATTCATTGACTTTCAAAAACGGATGAATAATACCTGCATTATTTATGATTCCATCCACTTTTCCATGCTGATCAATCACTTGCTCCGGGAGCGCCCCGATAAACGGAAAAATAGTATATGAATCCTCAAATCATCCGTTTTTTAATCCTCTTTACGAGAACCAAAAACAAAAATTATTTGCGCAATTGAATTTCTATGCGAGTAAGCCATATGAATTTCCATTAATTAAGAAGTCGGCATTCTTGAAAAATTCATCCTTATTAGTATTTTTAACAATCAAACATTTGAAGGTACCTCATTAATCGGCCCCTCTGTTTCCTATCCTATATCAGAGGATAGAGTGAAAGGAATAATCCATGATTCACGCGGATTTTTTTATCGTTATAAAATCCTACAATATTACAAGTCGATCCCTATTGTTCTGCACGAAAAACTGTTAAGCATAACGGGCGTCTCCTTACTCTTCGTGATCACTACCATGCTGGTAGATTCGTCCACCCGCTGGACTCCGCTTGTATTCATTCCTGCACTTTGCAATTCATTTACCAGAAACGTCCCGAGACTGTCTCTCCCCACCGCCGAAGCAACCTGCGACCGGATGCCCAGCTTCTTGACATTAATGGCAATATTGGAAGGCGACCCGCCAAAATATCTGGTATATCCGCCACCTTCTAAAGCCCCGCCGTAATCGTTGGAGATCATATCAACTAGCAGTTCGCCCACCGTTATCAGATCGTTCGCTCTATCTTCCAATGGTATGGCCTGACCGAGATTAAACACCTGTTCTCCCCCTAAAACTCCATTATCCTTTCGTCATAATTCCATTCTATTGTTTCTGCCTAAGCAATACTTCAAAAAAACCGTGCTCTTTTTTCAATTCACAGGCACAACACGGAACGTAACAACACACATCTGGTCACTCTTAAAAAGCCCAAACCTATAAGGTCTGGGCCTGATATTCAAATCAAGTAACATTTATATCTGTATATAGAAATTCACGCAGAGCCGTTTGCCGTATTAAAATAACCGGACGGGCTCTCCATCATGGCTCTTGTTCAATGCTAAGCTCTATTCCTCCAGCCTACGGAAGGCTGCCCCCGGATGTGCACCCGCCAGGCGCGTGGCTCCCTTTCCGAACAGCCGCTCACGGAGCGTCGTTTCCTCATACCGCTCCCGGAATATCCCCCGCTGCTGCAGCACAGGCACAACCTGCTCGACGAAGTCGCGGTGTCCTCCGGGCAGGACGTAACGTTCTAAGTTGAAGCCGTCCACTCCCGTCTCCTCCACCCAATACTGCATTTGGTCCGCGATCTCTTCTGCTGTGCCCGCCACAGTAATTCCCCGGAATTCCTTGGCCGAGAAGTTGTCGATGACGTCCTGCACCGTAGGAATGAAGCCGCTGTGCTTCGTGTATCTTTCCGTATGGGTACGGCCTTGCTCTGTCTGCAAATTGGTGAACGGCGCATCAGGGTCAAGGGCTGTAAGGTCGATGCCCGTCGAGGTCTCATAGGTGAGCAGTGCCGCTTCCTCGCTGGCATAACTCCGGTAGGATTCCAGCTTCCGCTGCGCCTCCTCCTTCGTCCGTCCGACGACGGCGGACAAGCCGGTGAAGATCTTGATCTGCTCCGGGCCTCTCCCATAGGCTGCTGCCCGCCGGCGGATATCCTGCACTTGTGCGCGCAGTGCCTCGGCGGTAGGGGCTTTGAGGAAGACGCCTTCCGCATGTTTGGCTGCGAAATCCCGTCCACGGTCCGAGCTGCCCGCCTGGAAGAGAACCGGTGTCCGCTGAACCGACGGTTCGCTTGAGTGGGCTGCGGTCATCTGGAAGTAACGCCCTTCATGCTTGACGATATGCACCTTGGAAGAATCGGCATAGCGGCGGCTGAGCTTGTCACCGGTAACCGCATCATCTTCCCAGCTGCCCTCCAGCAGCTTGTAGCTGACTTCCATGAATTCCTCCGCCTGCTCATAGCGCTCGTCGTGCGGCAGAATACCGCTTCGGCCGAAGGCCTCCGCCCCGCTGATCCCTCCCGTGGCAACCACGTTCCAGCCGATCCGGCCATTGGTGAGATGATCCAGTGTCGAGAACCGGCGGGCATTCGGGAAAGGCAGCTCATACACGGGAGATGCCGTAGTCACGAAGGCCAGATGTTTAGTCGCCGCAGCCAGCGCGGGGATCAGGAGCATCGGGTCGTTGGCTGGCGCATACACCGCCTCCCGGTAGGTGAGCTCCCTCTTATGATTGGGATAGCCGTATGAATCGGCAAAGAACATGAAGTCGAACAACCCCCGCTCCAGAAGCTGGGCCAGCTCAATCCAGAAATTCAGCTCCTTATACCGGTAGGACTGATTATCCGGATGTGCCCACAAGCCCTGAGTCATCTGATTCAGCGTGTTGATGTCGAAGATGCCTAGATGGATTTTTTTCACCTGAGAACTCATTCCTTCCTGCTCTATGATCCGTTTGTTAATAGAATATGAATATCTATAAGTACAGAGGATATCCGATGCCAAGGCGAATGTACAATAGAAAGAAGTGAATCCGGCAATTAGAAATAGTAAAGTCCGCCCCTTTTCGCAGAAAAGCCCCGGGCGAATGCAAGGATTGCACCCGCCCGGGGCAAAGCTGTTTCAGGCATACATCCGTTTGATCTCCTCTACCAGCCCTTGGCTGATCCGGCTCATGGAAGCCTGATTACGGCGGGTCAGAATTCCAAGGGAAGGCCCCTCCATCAGATCGGCTACATCCTTCACCACTGTACCCGGGATCGGCGGCATTACCGCCACTTCCGGCGCAAGCGCAATGCCCAGCTTCGATTGGACGAAGTATTTGATCACGGTAATGCCCGCTACTTCTATACTGCTCTGGCGCAGCTTGCCTATATGCTTGGTAATCATCTCTTCAATCCGGATGCGGAAGGCGCAGGAGCCGGGGGTGAACAGGAATTTCTCATCCTTCAGGTCTTTAAGATGAAGGTCCTCCCGCCCGGCCAGCGGATGATCATCCGGCACGATCAGCTTGAAGGTCTCCTTGAGCAGCGGGTAGAACTCCAGCTCCAGGTTCGGCTCTGGCTGGTTGCACAAGACCAGGTCAAGCCTGTCCTCCAGCAGCATGCCGGCTAGCTCCCTCGTTGTACCGATCGTCACCTTGGTCTGCACCTTCGTCTTCTGCCGGGTGAAGGATGCCAGGATGTCCGGCAGGCGTTTGCTGGCCGACGGCTCAGAAGCGCCGACACGGATAAGGCCGGTCTCCCCCTGAATGAAATCAGCCAGCGCTACGTTCAGATCATCGTATTCCTGCAGCAGCGACCCTGCTCTCTCATGGAACAGGCGGCCCGCCGTTGTCAGTGTAATGGTCTTGCCCCGCTCAAACAGCTTGACACCAAGCTCTTCCTCCAGTTTTTTGATCTGAATCGTAATGGTGGGCTGTGAGTACTGCAGCGCCTCCGCCGCCCGTTGAAAATTGCCAAGCTTCACGATGGTTTGAAAGGTTTTGATAAGTCGAATTTCCAAGCGCGTCACACCTCCCAATCACAACGATTTACTATTTATAAACCGAAGCTTTATATATTTCAATTATACAACTCGTTTCTTTTCCCCTATTATAGCAGACAAGCCGTTAAATAATCCAAGCGGATTACAATGAATTAAAAAATATCATAAAAAGTGAGGCCTCTATTATGAATAACCCAAGCAGCTCAGTTCCGGAAAGCAACAACAGCCTGTACACCCGCCACACCCCGAGTTTCTCCGCCAAGCTGTTCGCATACTCTCCCGAAGGCTTCAAGGCATTCGGTGAATTCAACAAGCAGGCTCTTGCAGCCGGAGTGCTGAGTGTGAAGACTAAGGAGCTGATTGCAGTTGCCGTATCGCATGTCACCGGATGCCCTTACTGCATCGAAGCCCATATCGGCAAGTCCAAATCCGAGCAAACCACTTTCGAAGAAATCTTCGAATCGGTGACTGTCGCCGCTGCCGTCAAAGCCCACTCCGCCTTCTTCAACGCTTCGAACGCGCTGAAGGCGTTCCAGGGCAGCACGGACGCCGATCTCTTCCCGCTCTCCAATATTGAACTGGCTGACAAGCTTGAGGACGTGAACGGGGACCTTTACAACGGGTTCCACGAATTCCTGCAGATTTCACTGCGCGGCGGAAGTATCCCGGAGAAAGAGAAGCTGCTGATTGCGGTCGGAGCCGCGCTCGTCGAAGGCAGCGCGTATTCCATCGAAATCTTCACCCGCCTCGCCAAGGAGGCAGGCATTACCATAGAAGAGCTGGCCGAGACAACCCTTGTGGCCACCGTGCTCAAAGCCGGCTCCGCAATGGCCCACCGCGTAAACGCCCTGCAGGCCTATGAGAGAGAATAAGCAGTGTCCGTACCCGGACAGAGAGGGGTCGTTCCTATGACAGAGCAAACGAATAACCGCGAAGAATGGCCGGAGGGTCTGGCGGAGCAGCTCGTTGCCTGGCGGCGGCATCTCCACCGCCATCCCGAGCTCTCCTTTCAGGAGGAGAACACCGCCCGCTTCGTTACTGACACTCTCGCAAGCTTCGGCGGCCTTGAGCTCAGCCACCCGACGCCGACCAGCGTCGTCGCACGGCTGACCGGCGCCAAGCCGGGCAAGATTCTTGCTCTGCGTGCAGATATGGACGCCCTGCCGATTCTGGAGGAGAATGAGTTCGAGTTCGCTTCGGGCAAACCGGGCGTCATGCACGCGTGTGGCCATGATGGCCATACAGCCATGCTGCTGGCTGCGGCCCGGCTGCTTACAGAGCGGCGGGACAAGCTGCACGGCGAGATCCGCTTCATCTTCCAGCATGCCGAGGAGCTGCCGCCGGGCGGTGCCATTGAGCTGGTTGAGGCGGGGGTGATGGACGGTGTAGATTGGGTATTTGGCGAACACCTGGCCTCCCAGCTGCCGGTCGGGCAGATTGGCATAGCCTACGGCGATATGGCCGCTTCACCAGACAATTTCACCATATTCATCAAAGGCTACGGCGGCCATGCCGGCTTCCCGCACCGGGCTGTCGACACCATCGCGGTCGGCGCCCAGATCGTGGCGAACGTACAGCATATTGTCTCCCGCTACACGAATCCCCTGGACCGGTTAGTTGTCTCTGTAACTCAGTTCACTGCCGGAGCATCTCACAATGTTATACCGGACACGGCCATTCTCAAAGGCACTGTCCGCAGCTTCGGAGAGCAGGTCCGCCGGGAGGCGCATGAACAATTACTGCGCATTGTGCAGGGCATTACGGCGGCGCATGGTGCTGAGTTTGAATTCGATTACGTCCTCGGCTATGAGCCGGTCGTTAACGATGAAGCGCTCACCCGGATCCTTGAAGAAGCTGCGGGTGAGCTGGTCGGGCAGAATGCCGTCATCCATACACCTCCAGGCATGAGCGGTGAGGATTTCTCCGCCTATCAGCAGAAGGTACCCGGCACGTTCGTCAACATCGGCGCCGGCAATCCGGATAAAGGCATTGTATACCCCCATCACCATCCGAAATTCACTTTCGATGAATCCGCACTGGAAACCGGTGTCCGGTTGTTCGTACGGGCGGCGGACAAGCTGCTGGACTGGGATTCCTAGCCGTAATCCCCTCAGACTTTAGTTTTATTGATCGCATCCATTAAAAGGATTCAATATACATCTTTAATAAAATCATATATATTTAATTTTAATATATTAAATCCGATTATACTAATTGGATTAATAAAGTTTAGACACCAGACTAAGGGGAGAAACCAGATGAATAAGCTATACCGCCATTCCATTCTAGTACTGCTGCTTGTCTCGCTGCTCGCCGTATACGGCTGCTCTTCGGGCAACGGCAATAACAATGCAGCCTCAGGCGCGGATGCCAGCGCTCCCGGAACGGCTGAGCCGGCCCCGGAGAACCTGGCTTCAGAGCTGCGCTTCCCGCTCGCCCAGCAGGTGCCGACGCTGGATCCGCACTTGTCGCTTAATACCAATGTTTATGTAACGCTGAATATTTTTGAAGGGCTGTTTGCCTTCGATGCCAACTTCAACCCGGTTCCGATGCTGGCCGAATCCTACGATCTGAGCGAGGACGGCAAGACGTATACCTTCCATCTGCGTCAGGGTGTCAAGTTCCACAACGGCAAAGAGCTGAAGGCGGAGGATGTCACCGCTTCCCTCAACCGCTGGAAGTCACTGACCGGCCGTGCGCAAGCCTCGCTGGGAGAATCAGAGTTTACGATAAAAGATGATTACACCGTCGAGCTTGCGCTGAGCGAGCCCCGCAACGACATTATCTCTCAATTAAGCCATGTGCTTAACAATGCCGCGATCTTGCCTAAGGAAATCGTAGAGGCAGCCGGACCGGACGGCGTGAAGGAATACATCGGTACCGGCCCGTTCAAGCTCGTTGAATGGAAGCAGGACCAGTACGTACATGTTGCGAAGTTCGATGACTATCAATCCATCGACACCCCCGCTTCCGGTCTCTCCGGCAAGAAAGAAGCCTATCTCCAGGATATCTATTTCGATATCGTCACAGACAGCGCGACACGCTTCTCTTCGTTCCTCGCGGGCACTTACGATTACGTTGATGTTACTCTAGACAATCTGCCGCAGGTTGAAGGCCTTGCAGGTGTGACGGTGAACAAGAACCTCGGATCGGATATCAACCTGGTGTTCAATAAGAAGTCTCCGCTGTTCTCGAACATCAAATACCGCGAAGCGGTAGCCGCCGTGCTGGACGCCGATGAGATTCTGCTTGGAACAGTGAATTCTCCGGACTTGTACCGCCTTAACCCGAGCTACATGTATCCGGAGAATACGACCTGGTACAGCGAAGCCGGCAAGGAGAACTATAATCAGAAGAATCCGGATAAGGCGAAGCAGCTGCTTCAAGAAGCCGGCTACAGCGGCCAGGAAGTAACCCTGCTTACGACCAAAGAGCTCGGCGGCTCCTTCTATAACGCAACAATCGTCCTCCAGAAGGAACTGGAAGCCATCGGTGTGAAGACCAAGCTGGATATCAACGACTTCGCAACCCTGCTGAAAAAACGCGCTGACCCGAACGCCTGGGACATCTATGTTGGACTGTTCACCATGCCGTCCACCCCTTCCCAGCTGCTCTACCTGAATCCGACCTACGGCTTCGCTGAAGATGCTAAGCTCGCTGAGCTGACCAAGCAGCTGACCGCAGCCTCCACACCGGAGGAGATCAAGACAGCCAACGATGCGCTGCAGCAGTACGAGTGGGAATATCTCGCCGCCGTCAAGATCGGTGACACCTACTCCCAGAGCGCAACACGTGACAAGCTGACAGGATTGACCACGCTGGCAGGTTATCCAAACCTGGCCAATACGAAATTGTCCAAATAAAGCAAACAGGAGCCGCATGAATCCCCCAGGGATTGCATGCGGCCCTTGTCCTTCATTACCCGCCTGGAAGGAGGCGCCATTCTTGGCATTTTACATCACAAGACGGCTGCTGGCCATGATTCCTGTTCTCTTCGTCCTGTCCGTGATCGTCTTCCTCATCATCTATCTGATTCCCGGTGATCCGGCTGCCGTCATGCTTGGCGATGGCGCCAGTCCGGAAACGATTGAGGCGCTGCGGGAGCAAATGGGTCTGAACCTGCCTCTTCTCCCGCAATATCTGCGGTGGATCGGACATACGCTGCAAGGCGAGCTTGGCGACTCCTTCTTCATGAGGCAGCCGGTCCGCACAGCGCTTGCCGAGCATCTGGGCCCGACCTTCTCGCTTGCCGTGCTGGCAGAGCTTATCGCCATTGTCATCGCGGTTCCCTTCGGTGTTCGTGCAGCCTCCAGAAGAGGCGAGCTTGCGGACAAGGCGTTGACAGGATTTTCGCTGTTTGGCATCACGGTTCCCGGGTTCGTACTCAGCATGTTCACGGTGCTGCTTTTTTCCGTACAACTTAAGTGGCTTCCCGTGTCCGGTTACAAGCCGCTCTCTGACGGCCTGATTACACACCTGAAGTATCTGATCCTCCCGGCCCTCTCGCTCGGCATTGTCCAGGCCGCCTTGCTGGCAAGAGTTACCCGCTCCTCGATGCTTGAAGTGCTGAACGAAGGCTTCGTCAAAACGGCGCTTGCCAAAGGCGTCAGCGAGCAGGGCATCGTATACCGTCACGTCCTGCGCAACGCGCTGCTGCCGATATTGACGGTGATTGGCGGATCATTTGGTGCTCTGCTTGCCGGAGCAGCCGTCATTGAATCCATTTTTAATATCCCCGGTATGGGACAATTGCTTGTCAACTCGGTACAGCGAAGGGATTACGCGGTTATCCAAGGGGTTATCCTGTTCGTCGCCTTCGCTTATGTAATGGTCAATCTCGTCGTGGATCTGCTCTGCACGATCGTCGATCCGAGGGTCAGACTCAAATAACGGAGGGAAAGGAGAACTATTGCTAATGCCCCTATTGGACATAAAGGCGGATGAATTGGCTGCCCGCAGGCTCCGCCTGAAGCGGGAGAACCGCAAACTATTCGTGCGGAGATTCTTGGTCAACAAGGCCGCTGTTACCGGCAGTGTGCTCATTGCACTGGTCGCTGCCGTTTCGCTGTTCGCGCCCTGGATCGCAAGCCGCGATCCCTACGCCATCGACGTCGTCAACCGTCTTAAGGCTCCAAGCGCCGTATATCCGTTCGGTACGGACAACTTTGGCCGCGACCTGCTGACGCGTGTCGTATACGGAACGCGGATGTCGGCCGAAGTCGGCTTCGCGGTCGCGCTTGGTTCGTCGGCAATCGGTCTCGTCATTGGCCTGTACGCCGGCTATTTCAAATGGCTGGATCAGATTCTGATGCGCGTGATGGATGGTCTATTCGCTTTTCCGGCCGTGCTGCTGGCGATAGCAATGATGGCCGCGCTAGGGCCGAGCGTCGGCAATCTGATCCTCTGCCTGATCATCGTCTTCGTCCCTTCCATTGCCCGGATCGTCCGTTCCTCGGTGCTGACTGCCAAGGAGACGACCTATATTGAAGCCATGCATACCTTGGGCGCGTCACACAACCGGATTATCTGGAAGCATATTCTGCCCGGCACCCTGTCCACGCTTATTGTTCAAGGCTCCTTCATCTTTGCCGAGGCAATTATCGTGGAGGCGGCGCTCAGCTTCCTTGGTGCAGGCATTCCCGCTCCTACGCCAAGTCTCGGGAACCTGCTGTCGGACGGCAAGCTGTATATTTACAACTCGTCATGGATGACCCTCTTTCCCGGCCTTGCGCTTGTCCTCGTCGTGCTCGCGATGAACCTGTTTGGCGACGGCCTCCGGGATCTGCTCGATCCCCATGCCCGCCGTTCGTTGACCAAACGCTTGGTCCAACCGCTGAAACAGCGTCCCGTTCCGTTTCAAGCGGGTTCCGCTGCGGCGGATGAGCCGCTTCTGCAGATTAGGGAGCTTAAGACTCAGCTCCATACGGAACGCGGCCGGGTACCCGCAGTGGACGGGGTATCGTTCGAGGTGGGCAAAGGAGAGGTCGTAGGAATCGTTGGGGAATCCGGGTGCGGCAAAAGCGCCACTGCCCAGTCCGTACTGCGGCTATTCGACGAGAAAAGGCTCGCAGAATACGAAGGGGAGATTCGCTACAACGGCATTGATCTGCTTAAGCTCACCCCTAAACAGATGCGCAGTGTCCGCGGCAATGAAATTTCTATGATCTTTCAGGACCCGCTCAGCTCTCTGAATCCGGTTCACACCATTGGAGAGCAGATCGTCGAGACGCTGCGGCTGCACCGGCCCATTGGCAAAAAAGAAGCCTGGACGAAGGCCATCGGGCTGCTGCGGCTAACCGGTATTCCTGCTCCCGAACGGAGAGCACGCGAATATCCCCATCAACTCTCCGGCGGCATGCGCCAACGCGTTATGATTGCCATCGCTCTTGCCTGCGAGCCGCAGCTGCTCATTGCCGATGAGCCGACGACTGCACTGGACGTAACCATTCAAGCGCAGATTCTGGAGCTGATCTTAGACCTTAACCGCAGGATGGGCATGAGCGTCATGCTCATCACACATGACCTAGGCGTCGTGGCCGAAGCATGCAGCCGGGTCGTCGTCATGTACCTTGGCCAGGTGGTCGAGAGCGGCGACGTCCGTACCCTGTTCGAGAAGCCTCTTCATCCTTACACGATCGGGCTGATGCAATCGGTTCCCCGTCTGGACGGAGACCGCTCACAAGAGCTGGCTGCCGTTCCGGGAAGTGTCCCCTCCCTTGATCAGATTCCGCAAGGCTGCCGGTTCGCGCCGCGCTGCTCCTATGCGGACGACAAGTGCCGGACCGTTATGCCTGAGCTTGCCGCGCTGCCGGGCGGCGATACCCTGGTCAGATGCTGGCATGCCGGTAAGCTGAGTGGAATGGAGGTCTGACAGATGATAACGACAACGATAAAACACAGGGAAATAGCGGTCGAGCCTCTTATGCGGGTCAACGGCCTGAAGAAATATTATTCCGCCGCCAATCAGGCAGGCTTCCGCCAGTCCGTCGTCAAGGCTGTCGACGGTGTCTCCTTTGACCTCCGGGAAGGAGAGACGTACGGACTGGTCGGGGAATCCGGCTGCGGCAAGAGCACGCTGGGCAAGTCGCTGCTCCGATTGACAGAGCCTACAGACGGAGAAGCGTTCTATCAAGGGGTCGATCTGTTCAAGCAGCCGCGCAAAGCGTTTCAGAACTACCGCCGTGAGCTGCAGATGGTGTTCCAGGACCCCTTCTCCTCTCTGAATCCCCGGCAGATGATCGGCCAGGCACTGGAGGAGGCACTGGCCATTCACCGCATCGGTACGCCAAAAGAGCGGACCCTGCATGCGATGGAGATGCTCCACACCGTTGGCTTGCAGATGGAGCACTATTACCGGCTGCCCCACGAGCTGTCCGGCGGACAGCGGCAGCGGATTGGACTTGCCCGCGCGCTCATCCTTAATCCGCGGATCGTCATCTGTGACGAGCCCGTATCCGCACTCGATGTCATTATCCAATCGCAGATCATTAACCTGATGCGCCGGCTGCAGGCCGAGCTGAAGCTCACTT
Organism: Paenibacillus sp. FSL R10-2771; assembly: GCF_038000205.1. Classification (NCBI taxonomy): domain Bacteria; kingdom Bacillati; phylum Bacillota; class Bacilli; order Caryophanales; family Paenibacillaceae; genus Paenibacillus; species Paenibacillus sp. FSL R10-2771. The sequence continues at coordinate 1,407,366 of NZ_JBBOBM010000001.1, read as the reverse complement.
ATCTGTTCATCGCCCATGACATTGCTGTCGTCCGGCACATCTCCGACCGCATCGGAATTATGTACCTTGGCAAGCTGGTTGAAGAGGCGGATACGGACAGCCTGTTCGCGAACCCGCTTCATCCATACACACAAGTCCTGCTCTCGGCTGTTCCCGTACCGGACCCGGCAGCACGGCGCCAGCGCATCATTCTGGAGGGCGACCTTCCTTCACCGCTGGACCCGCCCTCCGGATGCGCCTTCCATACCCGCTGTCCGTACGCCATGGACCGGTGCCGCACCGAGACACCGGTCCAGAGGGAAGCATCCGAGGGACATTTTGCCGCATGCCATTTGATTTAGAGCCATCCTCCAACCCAATCATCCGGAAAGGCAGGAATTAACATGAAAAAGATCCATCTCGGCGTATTCGAGGTCAACAGTGTCAACCATCTTACCCAGGGAATCTGGGCACATCCTGACCAGCAGCGCGTCCATTACAGCAAGATCGAGTACTGGAAGAACATCGCCCAGCTGCTCGAGAGAGGAAAGTTCGACTTCATGTTCTTCGCCGATACGTACGGCTACCCGAAGCAGCGGACGGAGATGGCCTTCCGGGAGGCAACCGGCTTGCCCGGAAATGACCCGATGATGCTTATTCCCGCACTCGCCATGGTTACCAAGAATCTGGCATTCACGATGACGACCTCGACCAGCTACGAAGCCCCCTACTCGAATGCGCGGCGCTTCTCCTCGCTTGACCATGTTACAAACGGCCGGATTGGCTGGAATGTCGTGACCACCAGCAACAAGTCTGCTGCTGACCTGTTCGGGCGCGAGGAGCTGTTCCTGCCCCATGACGAGCGTTATGATATGGCGGATGAATATATGAGCCTCAGCTACAAGCTGTTCGAGGGCAGCTGGGAGGATGATGCCGTGCTGATCGACCGCGAAAACCGTGTATTCACTGATCCGGCCAAAGTGCACAAAATCGTTCATGAAGGCAAATACTTCAAGCTTACCGGCTATCACGGGACCGAGCCTTCCCCGCAGCGGACACCGGTTATCTTTCAGGCGGGCAGCTCGAACCGGGGCCGCGCCTTCGCTGCCAAGCATGCCGAGGGTATCTTCCTGAAAGCGCCGAACATTGAAGTGCTGCGGGATCAGATCAGCGACATCCGCCGCAGAGCTGCCGAATATGGCCGCGACCCTTCGGCCGTTAAAGTATTCACGGGCCTGTCGGTCGTCGTCGGGCGGACCAGGGAGGAAGCCGAGCGCAAGCATGCGGAGTACCTCTCCTATCAGAGTGCAGAAGCGACGCTGTCCAGCTATGCCAATGTCACAGGTATCGACCTGACCCGGCTCGATCCCGATTCCTATTTCGAGAATATCCACACCGAGATGGGTCAGACCCATACCGACCGGTTCACCAAGCACAGTAAGTCGAAAAAGACGGTCCGTGAGGTAGCGGAGGACTTCCTGCAGAAAGGCTTCCGCGGCTTGACGGTGATTGGCACGCCCGAAGAAGTAGCCGACAAAATGCAATACTGGATCGAAGAGACAGACCTCGACGGCTTCAATCTGGAGCCTTACATTCTGCCTGCTTCCTATGAGGACTTCATCGAGCTGGTAGTCCCGGTATTGCAGCGCCGGGGTATTTTTAAAGAGGAATATGAGGAAGGTACCTTCAGGGAGCGTCTATTCGGAAAAGGTGCCTCCCGCCTGCCCGATCACCATCCGGGTGCTGAGTTCCGTGATCCGTCGCGGCTAACGCAGGAATAAGCTATAAGATTATTGAGGTAGAAGATGACCCGGATCTGTAAGTGCTGAGGCGATTATGCCCTGCTTCCCGGTGTTGGAGCGAGCTTACACATGCATAAATCGAGCCGGAGAGGCCTATGCCCCTCCGGCTCGATTATTCTATCCCTATGAACAGAGACCTTGTTCCCTCTGATTGTCTTACACGGAAGACCTGAGTTCTGACCGTTCATGATCAAACTGTTGGCTGTGGCTGCGGCACCATCTGATTGCGTTCCATCAGCGCCCACACTTGTTCTGCCAGCTCTGCTGCGGAATACGGGGTAGCCCGGGTAACCAGCTGTTCAATCATACCGGTCATCGCCACCGCCAGAAATTGCACCAGTATTCCCTTATTCATCTTCCGGTTAATCCCGCTCATATCCATCTGTTTGTCGAACCCCCGCAGCAGTACGGCCTGCAGACGGTTTCTGAATGCAGGAACCCCTTTGTTGGCCAGTGCCGCGGCATAGAAGGAAGCATGCTGATCCAGGTACTGGAACGTGTAGAGCAGAGCTGCCTCTGTAGGAAAAAGCGCCTGCTCGCCGCATGGCAGGCAGCTGTCAATCAACTGGACAAAATGGGTTCTGATGCACTGATCCAGCAGATCGTATTTGTCGGTATAATGCAAATAAACGGTGCCCCGGCTTACATCGGCCCGCTCAGCAATTTCGTTTATCGTGATTTGTTCAAAGTTCTTCTCTGCAATCAGCAGGATAAAGGCCTCGATAATAGCTTCCCGCGATTTACGTATCCGTCTGTCCATAAGCAGCTCCTTCTTGGCCCCGTTCTCTTGATTGAACATTTCTCCCGATTCTGTACAGTACTGAACGGATTCAGGAATTTCAGCAATTGATGCAGCCACACAGCATTGGTACGATCATTATATTGAACGTCTATTCGTAAATCAACAGATGTTCAAACATAGAGATCGGAGGCTTCTGTCATGAATGCTATTGTTATCCAAAATTACGGAAATCCCGGAGTGTTCACCCAAATGGCTCTCACTTCCCCCGCCATTACCGATACCCAGGTGCTTATCGAGGTGTATGCCACAACTGCAAGCTCCGCAGACCAGCTGGTCCGCTCAGGCGCATTCAAGCAGGTGATGCAGGTCCCGTTCCCGCATGTGCTGGGCGTTGAAGTAGCCGGAATAGTGAGGAAAATAGGAAGGAATGTGTCACAGCTTAAAGTTGGTGACCGCGTCATGGGACTCTCCAGATTGGGCGGCGGTTACGCAGACCTCGTAGCTCTGGAAGAGAACTCAGCCGTTGTCCTTCCGCCCGGGCTTCCCTTCCAGGAAGCTGCCGCCCTGCCGGCCTCTGCTCTGTCGGCCTGGCAATCCTTATTCCAGTATGGCAAGCTGGAATCCGGCCAGCGGATTCTGATTCATGCAGGCGCAGGCGGCGTGGGACATCTGGCCGTTCAAATGGCCAAACAACACGGCGCCTACGTCATTGCCACAGCCCGAGCGTATAATCACGAATTCGTGCTGAACCTTGGGGCAGACGAAGTCATTGACTACACGACGGCTGATTTTGCAGAAGCAGCCGGTACAGTAGATGTCGTGCTGGATATGGTGAGAGACGCAGCTATAGATTCAGATACAGGAATAGGAGCAACCGAACAGAAGAACATCCGGATTCTGCGGGACAACGGCAGGCTAATTTCTCTCGTAGACCCGTCGATCGCTGCTCACCCTAAGACTCGCGGCATCGAAGCCAAGTTTGCCTATATCGAGCCTAGCCGAAGTGATCTGGCCTCCATTATCCGGCAGGTCCGCGAGAATAAGCTTAAAGTCCATGTGGATGAAATTTTCCCGTTTACTGTACAAGGAATATCCGAAGCACATGATCATTATGAAACCGGGAAGTTCCGGGGGAAGTTAGTGATTGTCAACAACGAATCTTTACAAAAAGATACGCCATAAACAAAACAACATGTTAGCCAAAGCACTTAAAAACAAACAAGGGTCCCAGCTCAAAATGAGCTGACACCCTTGTTATACTAATGCCGGGGACGGAGGGCAAACGGAGCTGCTATTGGAATACTTAATTCAACTATATATTTCTCTGTTTAAATTAACAATATCTTCATGTGAATATCTTCCTGCAGCTGTTGACAGGTTCTCAATCACTTTGTCCCTTAGGAATGGAGCTTTTTGTTTATTTGCTTTTTTTAATGCAGAGGATAATTCCTCTTTGGTTAGTTCTGTGCAGTATGCCGGAGTTCCTGGCTGCTGTCTCCATGATTCATTTATAGAACCACTATCTACCGGATCAAAGCCAAGTTCATTTACTATACTCATAACTTTTTGCTTTTGCTGCAGATCATTACCGGCAACCGCTGTAGCAATACGTCCACTACTGCCCTCTGGAGTTCCGCCATGTTCTAAAGTATAGGCTAATAAATTGTTGAAGGCTTTAATAATGGGTCTGCCTAATTGATTTGAAACCCAGACACTTTCAACCATCCCGATCTCAATTTCTTCAATTATACCGCTTATTTGCGGATAATAATTTGAAGTGTCAACCACAACAACTCCCTCTCCAGCTTTATCTACAACTTTACGAATGCCAGGCAGTGCGTGGAAAGGGATCGATATGATTAGAACATCAATATTTGTAATTACCTCTTCGACACTCACCGATGTTCCTGTAAGTTTTTTACCTTCCAAATGTTCAAGCCCGCGAGCATCTGCAATCTTCACATCATGCCCATTCTCAACTAATTTCCTAGAGATGTTTGACCCGATTGGCCCTGCACCTATAATTCCAAACTTCATTTTGATTCCTCCCAAGTATTCGTTCATGATTCTATTTAGCCTGCTAAGTAAATTCGCGAGTAGAACTTACAAGAAGCTCCTCTCCATCTGCTTAAAAAGCTATCTTAAAAGCAGGCGCCACATCACTTGATGGCCTTTTACTTATTGGCATATCCTTGCTTATTTAAGTATTCCAGCATATCAGGCAGAATACTTCTTTGGAGATGATCCTGGATGTGCTCACTCCATCCTTTTACTTTTTTCACGGTAAACGGAGCTTTAACAGGACGGCCTTCATAATATTTCAACATGGTTTCATCGTAAACTGCTAATTGCTCTCTATCGGGTGGCTGATACTGGTTTTCAAATAAAACCATGGATTGAGGCAAACGAGGCTTCAGTGCAGGCTTATCTCCAGCCGGGACACCGATACATAGTCCCACCAATGGAATCACATACTTAGGTAGGTTCAATAGTTCCGTTAACTCTTTGATATTAGCTTTAACCCCGCCTATAAATACGCCGCCAAGTCCCATGGATTCTGCTGCGGTTAAGGCATTTTGCGCCATCAGCCCGGCGTCCAGTGAACCGATCAGAAGAAATTCAGTATACTCAATATCAACATCCGGGGCAATTTGATGATTCCGGTTGAAGTCAGAGCAGAAAATCCAAAACTCAGCCGCTTCTTCAATATAAGGCTGATTGACACAGAGCTGCATCACCTTTTTACGCAGATCCGGATCGGTGATTCTAATGATGGAAACAGCCTGCAGAAGGCTGAAAGATGAAGTCTGATTCGCCGCCTTAAAGATTGCATCCCGTTGTTCATCTGTCAGGGGTTGACGGGTATAAGAACGAACGGAGGTATGATTGTGTAGCAGTTCAAGCGTAGTATTCATTTAATTGGTCTCCTTTAGGGATTATGTTACAATAATCATTAGCTTGCTAATTATATAACAATGCTTATAGTTGGTTATCAGCCTTGAAACCATCATAAGCTCAAGTGATCCATTTGCAAAGAAGGCAATATAAATGAACCTAGTACATCTATTTGTACCTTTAGAGTAGGAGCGATATCATGAGGGTATGCAATGAAGGATAAAAGCTGCCCTTCTGTCTCATAGTCGAACGCAAGCGCCGGCTCCACATTCTTAACTAAGGGGTAAAGGGCGCCAGGGCGCCCTATGTAACCAAATAGACTTTGTATAATATTTTCTTATTCCGAAAGCTCTTAGAGAGTTTCTATCTTGACCTTTTTAAACTCTGCTGTACCCTGGCTAACGAATACGGCAAGCTTTCCTTGCTGAATGTCGTACATTCTGGCACTCATCGCCACGTCCCCGCCGACATAAATTTCGCAAATCGTGCCGTCTATAAACACCTTCAGCTCATATTCCTGTTCCGGCAGCAGCTTCAGCGGACGTTCCAGCTCCACATCATAAGGGAAGGTTTTACCTCCCTCTTCAGATTGCATAATTGGCCCACGGAAGGTAATTCGGCTGCGCTGGGGCTCCAGCGTGATATAGTAGGCAAAATCAAGACTTTCTCCGGCCCGAAGCATGAACCCCAGCCCCTGGGTCGCCCCCGAGAAACGAACGGCTGTAGAAATCTTGCACTGATCGGGCAACTCCTCCTGTGTGATACAACCTGCAAAAGCATAAGGAGATTCACAGAGCAGCACATCGTCCGTGATCGACCAGTCTCCGGCGACTCCATGGAAGTCCACAGGCACCTGCTTGGCAAAAGCAGAATCAACGCTTTCGGGGACGTTCACGCCCAGCGTTCCGTCTTGGCGTTGTATAATCTCATGAACAATCATATTGCCGCCCCAATCCCAGGTGTCATAGTCTTTGCCTGTAGCTTTGGGCGGGTTCCAGCCGAACAGATCGTCATCCTTCGTCGGATTCCAGCCGAACAGATAACGTTTCTGCCCATCGGATACCGACTTGGCGGCATAATAGGCCCGTCCATCAAAGGCTTCTTCCTGCGGAGTAATCCACGGTCCGTTCAAGGAACGGCTCATCCGGTAAAAGGTGCCGAAACGCCCTGTATAGGAAGAATAGATCAGGTACCACCAGTCTCCCATCCGGAACAAGTCCGGGCACTCATGTGCGCCTACATGCAGGTTCGGTGCATACAGCGGCTCCCGGTACTCCCAATGCTTGAGATCCTTGGACGACAGCAGACCGGTGCAGCCTTTCCGGCTCGTCGGTCCCTTCGCCAGGGCAGCGATCAGCATCCAGTATTGGCCTTCTTCTTCATTCCAGAATACAAAGGGATCACGCCAGTCCGCCAGCTCATAAATTTCGCCGTCCGGACCAAAAGTATCTTCGGGAATCGGCTCCCATGTTTTCATATCCTTGCTGATCGCATGGCAGGCGAACTGCTTCCCTTCTGGAAAGATACAGTAAAACATATGATAGACATCATCCACTTTGAGAATATGGCCGGTCCCGCCTTCAATTTTGCAAGCTCCATCTTCCCTATAGTTCACGAAATCTTTCGTGCCAAGCAAATGCCAGCCATGATCGAGACCTTCCCGGTAGTTGTCTCTCCACCCGTGCAGATAAAATAGCTTAAACTCTCCGTCTTCATAATAAGGGATGACATCCCCTACCCAAGCGTTGTCCGGACGATAAAAAAATTCTTTCATTAATAATTCCTCCATCCTTCTTGAGTATGATGATACTCGGTATAACCGTAGAGAAAGCCGGAGTCATGGCGAAGGCGGACATCACCTTGCCTCCCCGGCTTTCCCTTAGCCATTATTTATTGACTTTATCCAGCAACAGCGAGATGATTTGCGCGCTTTCCGCACGATTTACCGTTTCATGTGGCATGAATAACTGGTTGCCGCGCCCGGTAACTAATCCGAGTTCCTGTGAGGCAGCCACTGCATCTGCAGCCCATGCACTAATCGTACCGGCATCATTGAAACTACTCCTTTGACCGAAGACAGGATTCTGTCCTGTATGGAACAGATACGCCTTGTAGATCATGGATGCCATTTCTTCACGGCTTATCGTTTCCTCAGGTGCAAAAGTATCTGTCCTTCTTCCCGTTACAATCCCCGCTTCGTATGCTGCGGCAATAGAAGAAGCATACCAATGCTCAGGTTCTACATCCTTGAATGCGGTTAAGCTCGTCCCTGTTATTCCAAGTGCCCGGGTGATCAGGGAAGCGAACTCCGCTCTGCTCACCTTTTGCTTCGGTGCGAATTCCGTCTCACTTACACCCAGGACAATTTGCTTTGCAGCCATTCTTTTAATTACGTCATAGGCCCAATAGGAGGCAGTCACATCTTCAAAGGATTTATCATAAGTAAGGACGGCATACTTGCTGAAATGACTCACCTTTGCCGTCCATTTACCGTCCGCATAGGTTCCACCCATATATTCCAGACTGCCGTCATCTGGGATGTAATAAATGCCCGTTATATCTTGGCGGGAATCCCCCTGTGCGACCAATCTGATTGTGATGGGTTTGGAGAACTTCTCAAGCGTCAGCTTCGTTCCGTCGGGCTTTACAATAGACAATTTGAATTCGTAGATCTCTCCAGCCACTGAAATGGCTGCCTGATTTCTTTGTCCAATTTGCCCAACCCGCTCTTTGCTCTGCTCTGAAGTTAAAGGTTCCATTTCAAAAGAGATCTTCGCCTGCCCAAGCTCACTGCCCGTAACCATTGCCTGTAAATCCTTCAATACTTCTGCGGGAACTTCAATCTCCACATCTGCATGCTTGATCTTCAGCGCATTCTTACCGTCATTGGCTGCCAGAGTCGCAGGGAATAGTACCTGTCGCTCACCTTTTCCCAACTCGAATAACAGGCTATTCTGACTCTCCGGCTTGCTTGCCGGAACCACCGGTTTACCCGGAGGACTGCTTGGAACGGCTGTGTCAGTCGGGTTGGCTGGTTCACTTGGACCGGTTGGGTCAGGTGGACCGGCAGGGTCAGTTGGGTCAGTTGGGTCGGTTGGATCAGTCGGGTCAGTCGGATTCACCCCATTCTGCATCTTAACCGGTACATTGAAATCATCGACATTAATATGTCCGAAACCGCCTGTGGATTGGTCAACTACCTTAATATAGAGCTCCTCGCCGATATACTGCGAAGCATCCCAGATCTTACGCTGATACTCCTCATAATTCGTGGCAGTCTCTTTAAACAGCTCTTTGCCGTCCGATGCCCGGACTAGCGCAACATACAGCTTATCGATATCACGCCCGCCGCTAACCAGGAAATTGAGCTTGCCGTTCCCGCCAAGCACGAAATTCTGTGATTTCAGCGTTCCCGTTAAGCTGTCACCTCCGGCTTCTTCGTTGAAGCCCCATAAATGATAGCCGCCCGGAATTTTATGCGATGGATTGAAGTAGATCGTATCCCAGAAGAACTTGGCATCGGTCACATGAACATCCTGGAAGGCGTCTCCTTCTGGAATCCAGCCTGTTAAGTCGCCTGTAGCAAAATCATGGTTAGGCAGCTCCGTAATATCGGTATACACCGAATTGTCCCAGTTGTCAGGCACATCGACCGGAGCAGCCGGTTCACCCGTCAATGCATTCATATTCCATACTTCCATGGACTTGACTGTAATATCGTTGTCAGCCCAAACCTGTAAGCCCAAAGAATCGTATCGGCCTACATAGACTCTGGTTGTCAGCTTTTTCTTATCATTGGCAAAGGCTTCAACAACCGAACGGTCAAGGAAAATATGCAGCTTCAGATTCTCTCCGTCCAGATCCACGGCCCCGCCTTGAATCCCGTCTACGCGTACATCCGGATCAATGCTGCTCTTGGTCCGGTCCACATTGAAGGTCCCGTTCGTCTTGTCATAGTAAATCAGTGTTTCCTCCTGGCCGTTATCGGAGCGACGCACTTTGAGACCGAATTTCTGGGCTTCACCCGGATCAATTTCCATCACAATCTCCAGCATGTCACCTTTGACATTATGGATTAATTGATTGGCGGCAGCCAAATTTTCGTCCGTGAAATCAACTACCTTATCTCCCCGGAGACTCTGCAATTCTTCAATGGGCTCAATGCGAAGTTCATCGTGTTCATCCAGGCTCAGGGAAACGGGCAGTGCCAGATTATGAGCCCATCCAGCCTGATATTCAGCCTGCGGCGTTCTTACATTTTGCACCATGGAGTATACGACCGTTCTTCCGTCAGGTGTAACCATCCCGCTCTCGGCGGTTAAATATCCGTCTCCCACATCCATTTTGGTGGGTGCGTCCTGATCAGGTATAAACTTGAAGTTATCTCTATCCCAGGTTCCAATCCAGTAAAAGACTTCAACATCTCTTAGCACATCATCAGCTGGAGGAACCTGCTCCGGCTTCTCATGGGGATTAACCATGAAAATGTATTTTTGTTGTCCTGTACTATCCTCACCCAGCGGCAATAATACTGGCAGTTCCCATACCGTACCGAGCTCCGGATAAAGATTTCTGTCACTAACGTATAAAGGCCCCTTATACTCCCAGTTGTACATATCGTCAGACACATACACCAGAGCTGTACCGCTGCTGAAATCTTGAAGGCCGGATGTCACCAGCTGATACCACTTATCTGTCTCTTGGTCATACCATACAAAAGGGTCGCGGAACTCATTATGGATGCCGTTTCCGTTCTGCTCTGTCACCGGCTCAGGATATTTCACCCATTGCTCCAAATTAGGGTCTGACAGATCTGCCGGCGTCGCCAGGCCTGTTCTTTGATTGGGTGACAAAGCGTCATTGCCGGCAGTATAGAAAAGCACAGGATTGCCGTCACGGTCATAAGCTGCGCTGCCAGACCATGCACCATCCGGGTCAAGAGTACCCGCTTCCGGCGCAAGTGCCGGCCTCACATTTTTCCAATGCACCATATCGTCACTCACCCAATGTCCCCAGTGGATTTGATGCCAGAACGGACCTTGCGGGTTATGCTGATAAAATAAATGATACTGGCCGTTATAATAAATTGGTGCATGCGCTTCATTCATCCAGTTTTGCGGAGGCATCGCATGGTACTGTGGACGGTGCTGATCACCGTCAAATACACTAGGATCCTCGTCAATGTCACCATTCGGAATTTCTGGAACCATCCCGCCGTGAAGCGCCTTCACCTTCTCATATTCAGCAAGGATCTCCTGCCCCGTAAGCGCTTTGTTCTGCAGTTTCACTTCATCGATAAGTCCGCTGAACATATTGTAGGAGAACAACCCTGCAAACTCTGCAGATCTATTGTTTTTTCCGATAATCAGCTTTTCCGTAGAAGGTGTAACCGGAACATTAACAGGAGTTGCCTGAGAAGCTACTTCCTGACCATTTAGATATAATTTAATAATTCCGTCCTTTTTGTCGAACGTAGCTGCAACGTAATTCCATTTGTATTTTTCGAGCGGATGGTCCTTGACCCATACCTGAATCCACTGTCCGCCGATCCCAACCTGCATCGACCATGTGCCGTGGCGGTACATCCCCAAAGCGAATCCTTCCGTCTTATCCTGATCGGACTGGTTCACTATAGCAGACAGCTTGTTTCCGTCTCCCCACTCGTAGCTGCGCGGGGCAACCCAGGCTTCAAGCGTTAACGCGTCACTTACAGGAACGGTATCCTTTGCGTCGATCTCAATATCATTTGAGTATCCATCGAATAGCAAGGCCCCGCCTTTTACTCCGCGCGGAGTCCATCTTGGATCTTTGGAGTCCATGTATCTGGCGTCATTAAATACATAGTTTACATCATGCTCAAGATTGCTTACTTCCTCAAGCGCCTTTTTTCCTGCGCCTTCATCAAGGCTCATGTAGAAAATGGTTCCCGTATTATTCGCTCGAAAAGCGTCAACGGAAATACGGGCTTGATTGGATTGATCGATAACCTTGATATAAAGCCTCTTATTGTAGTGCTTCTGCATTTTCCAGGATATCTGCTCATTCGCACTGACGTTCCCGGTCTTCTCAAGCAGCGTGTTAGTGCCGGCATCATATAATGCAACGTAGGCATCCTCCGGATGGACGATGTCTACTACCGTAAAGTTAATAGTCCCGGTTCCCTGAAGTGTGAAGGTACTAGAGGTAATCGAGCCCTGTCCTTCCAAGGAGGATTTGGCATAATAGTTACCTTCTTTACCAGCCTGGGCATCATTGCTCACTTGAAAAGCGTTGTCCTGGGCGGTCCAGCTCTCTAAATTCCCGGTTTCAAACCCGGGATTCCGGATTTCGTTCGGCATTATATTATCTGCCATCACTCCTTCTTCAGGTACCAGTTCATTGAAGGTGTGAAAGGCGTCCGCAAAGATTACTCCCCAATCTGCGTACCCATTATCGACGATCTCCACATACAGCTTCTTCCCGATGTACTTGGAGAGATCAGCTTTATATTGCTCCATATTCGCGAGTCTCAGGCCCTGTGCCGGATCCGGGAATCCGGACTCGTTAAATTCGGTGTTGCCGTACCTGGCGATCATGTCCCCTGTATCGGCATTAATGACGTTCACGTACACTTGATCCGTATGCTTGCCTCCGCCCAGTCTGAAGGTAATCCAGCCTGTTCCGCCCAGCTCGAACGTACTGGAACGAAGCTTACCTGTCGCAGTCTCGTTATACTTCAACCCGTTTAAATGATAAGTGCCTTCCTGGTTATACGGGATTTGTTCAACCCAAAAGGTGGTTTCATCCGACACGCTGTTCGGACCAAACGCTTCTCCTTCTTCAACCGTCCAGCCTGTTAAGTTCCCGGTTTCAAAGCTGGGATTCTCAATTTGATAGCGTTTGAAATCCGGCTTGATATCCGTGGCGGCAATTCCTTCAGCCGGCTCAGCTTCATGGTACATGAAGAAAGCATCCGCAAAGATCACACCCCAATCCGCGGTTGCGTTGTCGACGATCTCCACATACAGCTTTTTGCCCAAATATCCGGAAAGATCCGCCTTATATTGCTCCATATTGGCAAGCCGTAAGCCCTGTGCGGGATTTGGGAAACCCACGTCAGCGAAGGCGCTATTGCCATACCGGGCAATCACTTGTCCCGATTCAGCCTCCACGACATTTATATAGGCCTTGTTTGGATTTTTGGCACCGCCAAGCTTGAAGCTGATCCAGCCGCTGCCGCTCAGCTCGAAGGTACTGGAACGAAGCACACCGGTCGCAGCCTCGTCATGCTTCCAGCCGTTTAAATGAAAGTCCCCTTCCTGGTTGTACGGAATTTGTTCCGCCCACCAGGTGGCTTCGTCCGATACACTGTCCTGACCGAACGCTTGTCCTCTGACAACCGTCCAGCCTGACATATCCCCGGTTTCAAAACCTGGATTATCGACTTCATAGGGACTGGTTAATTCAATATCCGGCTTAATATCCGTGGCAACAATGCCTTCCGCAGGCTCGGATTCATGGTACATGAAGAACGCATCCGCAAATACCACTCCCCAGTCCGCAGTTGCATTATCGACGATCTCCACATACAGCTTCTTGCCTAGATATTCGGAAAGATCTGCCTTATATTGCTCCATATTGGCAAGCCGCAGGCCCTGTGAGGGATTCGGGAAACCAACGTCCGCGAAAGCGCTATTGCCGTACCGGGCAATCACTTGACCTGTCTGGGCTTCCACGATATTTACATAGGCTGTGTTTGGATTTTTCGCGCCACCTAGCTTGAAGCTGACCCAGCCGCTGCCGCCCAGCTCGAAAGTGCTGGAACGAAGCACGCCGGTCGCAGCCTCATCATTCTTCCAGCCGTTTAGATGATAAGCACCTTCCTGATTGTACGGGATTTGTTCCGCCCACCAAGTGGTTTCGTCCGATACACTGTCCGGACCGAACGCTTCACCATTGACAACTGTCCAGCCCATCATATCCCCGGTTTCAAATCCCGGATTCTGGATTTGGTAGACTGTATCCGTAACTGACAACCCCTCGTCAGCCTTAGGAATAGGATAGACCGCATCCGTAACCGATAATCCTGTGTCAGCCTTAGGGGTGAACGCCTCCCGGGTACCCACTCCAGCTTCGGCTGCAGCCGAGATTCCGGGAGCTACAAGCTGAAGAACCATCACCCCTGCAACCATTCTGGAGATCCATGCTTTGTTTCTTTTGACTTCTCTCATCAACGAGCCTCCTTCATCATTTCTTATTCATGAAATCATTCATACGTAATTTTGAAATGACTCTCCGTATACAAGGATGCATAGTCATGAAGTAAGAGAGGCGTGAATGAAGCGCTTCCATCAAGAGGAGTGCTAAGTGGTTTAAGTGTTAGTTACATTACCCATCGGGTATAGTAAGGAGCGCCTAGGCGCTCACGTTACCATATAGATTGCATATCCCATATTTCCATAGACTTCACCAATGGCTTACCGTCTCCCCAGAGCTCAAGCCCTAATGCATCCTTACGGCTTGGATATACCCGGGTCGTCAGGCTTTTCAACCCGTTGGCATACGCTTCGACCATGGAGCGGTCCACATAGATATGCAGCTTCAGATTCTCTCCTAACAATTCCAGCTTGCCCCCTTGAATCCCCCTACACTTTTCACCCGGATGCAGTGTTGTTTTCGTGCGGTCGACCAGGAGCTTAGCTTCATTGAAATCGTAATACAGCAGGGTTTCTTCTTCTCCATCCGGTGTACACCGGACCTTGATTCCGAGTTGTCCGGCATTGCCCGGTTCCAATTCCAGTTGAATCTCAAGCATGTCGCCTTGTACATCCCCCAGCAGGACATTAGCTTCAGCCAATGACTTGTCCCAGATCGATAACCGTTTCTCGCCCCGCAGCGATTGCAGCTCCTGAATCGGCTCGATGCCCAATCGCCCGTCATCTCTTAAATACACGCTTAATGGCAAACCTCCGTTATGCGCCCAACCCGATTTGTATTCCATTTCGGATGTACGGTCGCCCTGAGCAATTGTAAAGACAATATTCCGGCCGGTCTTCGGATCCACCATACCGCTCGGACCGGTGAAATGAAAATCACCGACATCTATCAATTGCGGTTCTTCCTGATCCGGGATAAAGGAAAGCTTATCCTGATCAAGCTGCCCGATCCAATAGAAGACCTCAACATCGGCACCTTTTCCCACAGGACTAACCAGCAGTAGATGCTTGTTGTCCCCCTGCTTGTCAGTGCCTAAGGGAAGTAGTACAGGAAGCTCCCAGATGGGCCCGAGATAAGGAAACTTCTGAATATCCGCTTCAAAGAATGGGCCCTTGTATGTCCAATTCAGCATATCCTCTGAGGCAAATGCCAGCGCTGCCCCGCCTTCACCTTCAATTCCCGACCCGACCAGGGCATACCAGCCCTCTTCATCCTTCCATACGAACGGATCACGGAAGTCCCCGAATGCGCCCATTCCCTGCTTCTGAACGATAAGCGGCTCCGGATGTTTAATCCACGTTATCAGCTCCGGGTCTCCATCCTGCGGGTAAGTGCTACGGGCAAGCGCCACACTCTGATTCGGCGAAGCACTGTCATTACCTGCTGTAAAGAACAAGGCAGGAAGTCCGTCCGCGTCATAGGCCGCGCTTCCCGACCAGATTCCGTCCGGTGCAAGCTGATCCTTCTCTGGTGACAGGGCCACGGGAAGATCACGCCAATGTACCAGATCTTCACTTACCCAATGTCCCCAATGGATATGGTGAAAGTACGGTCCTTGCGGGTTGTGCTGATAGAACAAATGATACTGCCCTTCAAAATATATTGGCGCATGAGGCTCGTTCATCCAATGTGCCGGCGGGCTGACATGATACTGCGGTCTGTGCCGGTCCGTCAGCAGAGGTGTACGATCCAGCTTGATGTCTTCATAGTTCAACTGCGGCCGGACGCCTCCATGTGCGGAATCCAACACTTCCTGATAAGAAGCGGCAGCCTCCTCATTGCTCAAGGCCCGGTTATAAATCTTCAACTCATCCATGATCCCGCCGAACATATGAAGGTTGAACACTTCGATAAGCTTACTGCTGTGATTGTTCTTGCCAATAAGCAGATCCGTGTCCGCTGCGGCTATACGGGAACCGCGGGGCACAGCAGACGAAGCGATTACTCTACCGTTGAGAAACAGCTTCATTTCCCCATCGTCGCCATTGAATACAGCATTTAGATAAGACCACTCATTCTTCGGCAATTCACAGCCGTCCGGAGACCAGATCTCTGCCCACTCTCCTCCCTCAAGTCCGATTTGGAAGGACCAGGAGCCGTGACGGAACATGCCAAGCAGGAAGCCCTGTTTAGTATCCATATTGTGCTGGTTCACGATAGCTGCGAGCTTGCTTTCATATCCCCATTCATACGTCCGCGGGGCAACCCAAACCCCAATGCTGAGAGCTGATAGAAATTCCGGCTCTCCGTTATGCTCTTCCCCGTGGACAGGATGGGCGATATATGTTGAGTAACCATCGAAGAAGAGGCCATTTCCCAACACTCCCTGTCTCCACGGCGGAGTACAAGGGTCGGTAAACTCCGCATTGTTAAATACGTAGTGTACATCATGCAGAGTTCCGGTTACGCTCTCCAGAGCACTTGCTCCGGTTCCCTCATCAAAGGCCCAATACCTCATTAGTCCCCGGTTGCCAGCTTGGCTGCTCATGCCTCATTCCTCCCTGAAGTCTGCCGTGTTCTAACACTCGGAATTTGAATGGACTTCAGCGTATGGATTTGAAGCGAATTCAGGACAACCTGTCCTGCTCCTGTGCTTACCTGAATATTCTCAATTGGAGCGTCCGGGAAAATCTGATCGGTCAGCACCACCAGGCCATTATCCGCATAAACTTCAACTGCATTACGATCCAGCCAGATGTGCAGATTAAGCTTCCCATTCGTAGCGGCCAAGCTGGCACCGTGACGGCTTGCGAATGCCGGGTGGAAATCAGTCTGACCGCTTTTGGAACGGTCGGTGAACAGCCATTCCTTAGCAGGATCATATCCGATTATAATTCCGCTCTGTCCGCCAGATTGCAGATGGATAGATACCTCATTCCCGGATTGGATATTAATCTCTACTTCAATCTCTATCAGTTCACTCTTCATCTGCTGTATAAAAGGAGTCTCCGACGTAACCGTGACATTGTTCCAGCTCATTGATTCATTACGCAGCTGTTCTATTTCCCGGACAGGCATTTGGCACAGCACGATACTTCCATCCTTACTGGTCAAGGACAAGGTGCGGGGCAAAGTCATTGCCCCTCTCCAGGAGCCGGTAGGTGTCTCGTTAGCATATTTCCAGTTACTCATCCATCCGATGATTACGCGGCGTCCATCCTGCTCCGGAATATCGGACCAGGTAACTCCCGCATAATTATCTCTTCCATAGTCCAACCACAGTATATGATCTGCAGGATTGTCATTGATGAACGTCTTTCCATCGAACTCTCCAATAAAATATTGCGTACGCGATCCTTCTGGACAATTGGGATTATCTCCGATGCTGATGATCAGCACCCATTTCGAACGCCCGGTATCATCCACCGGTAATTGAAACAAGTCAGGGCATTCCCAGACACCGTCATGTGACCCTTCTTCTCTGCCGAATTCACCAGTCAGCGACCATTCACGTAAATTCTCGGATGCGTAGAACAGGGCATGATCTCCAGCGACAATCACCATAATCCACCGCTTACTTTGCGGATGCCAGAACACCTTAGGGTCCCGGAAGTCCACTATCCCCTCCTCGGAAAGCACTGGATTACCCGCGTATTTCTCCCAGGTTACTCCTTTATCACTGCTGTAAGCCAGGCTCTGCCGCTGGCGCGGCTGCCCCGTCTCCGGATGGGTATCTGCATGGGTAAAGATGGCAACGAGTCCATGCGAATCTTCGAATAAACCGCTGCTATTATTCCAATCCACTACACAGCAGCCAGAAAATATGGCCCCATGCTCATCCGGGAATAGAGCCACAGGTGCGTGTACCCAGTGAACCAGGTCTTCACTAATAGCATGCCCCCAGTGCATGGGTCCCCATTTACTACTGTAAGGATGATATTGATAGAATAGATGATAGCTTCCCTCAAAGTAGACTAATCCGTTTGGATCATTCGCCCAATTGGAAGGAGGTGAGAAATGAAAGCCCGGTCTGAAGCGATCGGCATTACTCTCTTTACTGGACTCTATCATCTGGTTAATTTCTTCTGTCGTAGGCATAGACCCAAGAGCCCCTTTCCGTGTTGTAACTAACGCTCCGCCGGCATTAGCAAAAGTCAGCATGCTGGTGATTTGTTGGCTGGTCAGATCCTGCAGAGAACTTCCGCTCTCCAGAAGTCTGTATAACAAACAGCCTAGAAAAGCATCGCCTGCTCCAGTCGTATCGATAGCCTTTACCTTAAAGCCCGGCACATAACCATCCAGACTAGCCAACCGGTAATAGCAGCCCTTTTCCGCTAAAGTGACGACGAGGAGTCCGATGTCATATTGCTGCTGGAGCTCTTGTGCGCCTTTTTCAAGATCGCTGTTGCCTGTTACAAAAGCAAGCTCTTCTTCCGAGATTTTCAGGATATCGGCATAATTCATACCCCAAAGAATATTCTGTCTGGCTTCCTCCTTACTCTCCCATAATGCAAACCGGATATTCGGATCGAATGAGAGCAGCACCCCTGCTTCCTTGGCCTTGCGGACTGCCGTTCGGGTTGCCGTACGGGCAGGTTCATGGGTCATGGACAACGAACCAAAATGTAGCGCCTGACAGGCTTTGATCCTTTCTAATGGGATATCCTCCGAGCGCAGAAAGGTGTCTGCTCCCGGTTTCCGGAAGAAACTGAAGGATCTGTCACCTTGGTCATCCAGATGTACAAAAGCCAGCGTTGTACTTGCTTCATTCGTAACTGAAACGCCGGCTACATCAACACCGTTGTCAAGCAGCGCGCTATACAGTAATGAACCGAATTGATCTTCCCCAACTTTGCTGATCAGTGCCGATTTGGCGCCCAGGCGGGACAATGCTGCAGCTACGTTAGCCGGAGCGCCTCCTGGGTTGCATTCAAACTGTTCTTTTCCCCCAGTTGAACGGCCTGCTGGTGTAAAATCTATCAATACTTCGCCTATAGCGATAACATCAAGCACAGTTTCTCCCCACCTAACTTCTATATATTTATTTTTTTAGATTTGCATTATAACGATCCAATCCCTTTTGATAGATCTCCATAAGTTCATTCAGGCCCATCTTGTCCAGCGTCTTAAGATAGTTGTCCCAAGCCTCATCCGCACCGCCGTCCACAATGAATCTTCCTCTTTGGGTATTTACATACTTAATCAGTTCAGGCTCAATTTTATTGATTTTATCCAATTCCTCTGGCTCAAAGAAGATACTCGGATAGTTTTCCTTTTCCATATAAGGATTGTAGTATTGCTCCAAATCCTTAGCACGCTGCTGAGCACGAGGCTCCATATCTACAATTTTTCCGAATTCATCAAATGTAATGACACCAGGTGCGCCCGATCCAGGAGCAACTTGTTGACGGAATTCACCTGCAGAGGTTCCTTCAGGAAGTGGCAAGTTCACCAATTTCCCGGTTTCATCCTTCTTGTAGACGACATCCAGTGGGCCCCAGTGAATTTGAGCAGTCATGTAGGGCTCAAATTGCTGATCTACCCAACGCATAGTGATTTCGGGATTGCTGTTCGCTTTAGTGATTACAAAAGATCCGCGTCCCGGGCCTCCGCCATTGGAACGACCAATACTTTGATCACCATTCGGTCCTTTCAACGGGGACAGTAAAACATAATCCTTGGCCCGCTCGGTTCCGACAACTTCTTCAACTTCCCACCAGACATAAGATCCCAGTGTCTCATCCGTTGTTTTACCTTTGGCCAGATACTGTGCATCATCCTGAGTGAAGGACTCAGGATCGATCAGTCCCTGTTTATACCATTTTTCATGGAAATAATTCAGAGCTTCCTTGTATTCAGGCTGTGTAGCTGTGAAAATTACCTTGCCGTCACGGACAATCCGATGCTCCAGGTTATCCGGAAGTCCGAAAGCGGCGAACAATCCGGCAATATCCGAGCACCATTGCATGTGTCTGAAGCTTAGCGGAATTTCATCCTGCTTCCCATTACCATTCGGATCCTGTGTTTTGAAGGCCAGCAGAGCTTCTGTATATTCATCCAATGTCTGTGGTACCTTCAGTCCCAGCTTATCAAGCCAGGCTTTATTGATGACGTGGAAGAATGGATTGGTCCCCAGGTTATTCTCTTCAAAGGATGGCAGCCCATAGATATGTCCATCTGGTGCTGTAATCGAGGATTTGATATCAGGGCGTCGTTCCAGAAGCGCTTTCAAATTAGGCGCATACTGATCAATTAAATCCTCAAGCGGAATAAGCGTTCCATCTTTACCATAATTAATTAACTCGTAATCAGTGAATCCGGCTGTATAAAAGGCATCGGGTAAATCGCCGCTCGCGAGCAGCAGATTTTTCTTTTCTGTATAATCCGTGTCAGGAATATTTTCCCAGTTAATTTTAACGTTAGTTTCCTTTTCCAGACGTTTAAAAATTTCCATTTCTGAGAACTCCGGTGCCAATGAGGCTTTCGGAGACACCATCCTTAAAGACACTGTTTTGTTAACAATCGGAAGACCCGTTTGATTGAAATTCGTCTCCTGATTCTGATTATTACCTGCTTGATTGTTTGCCCCGTTACCATTTCCTGAGCATCCGCTTATTGCGAACGCACCAGCCAACATTACAATTCCCGCACCTTTGAATACAGATTTCATTAGTACATAACCTCCCCTTATTTTGTTTACAAGCGTTAATCATATAATGTTTTCGTTAAGCTTCATCCGATTTCGGACATCCCCCCTTTCAAGACCCTGCCCTGTATTATCCCTTAATTGAGCCGATCATCACGCCTTTAACAAAGTACTTCTGCAGGAACGGATACAAAATCAGCAACGGCAGACTGGATACCATGATGACACCATATTTAATCAGTTCTGTAACGCGCATCTTGGCTGCATAAGATTCCACATCGATCATCATGCCCGAACTGACCTGATTCTGAACAAGGATGTTGCGAAGCACTAATTGTAATGGATATTTGTTCCCATCATTCAGGTAAATCAATGCGTCGAAGAATCCGTTCCAGAATCCGACCACATGGTACAGTACCATTACTGCTAGAATGGATTTGGATAAAGGCAGTACGATACTCCAGAAAAATCTGGTGTTGGAGCATCCGTCAATGGAAGCCGCTTCCCACATCTCATCTGGTATGGAGGACTGAAAGAAGGTTCTTACGATGATGACGTTGAATACTCCGCCAGCCCCGGGAATGACCAGTGCCCACATCGAATTCAGCATGTGAAGATCCTTGATCAGCAAGTAGGTTGGGATTAGCCCCCCGCTAAAGAACATCGTGACCAGCAAAAACCACATAATTATAGACTTTCCAGCCAGATCCTTACGAGCTAACGGATAAGCAGCGAATACCGTCACAGCTACTCCAATTAACGTTCCTACTGTTGCATAAAGTATTGAATTCCCATATCCGATCCATATGGAGGAATCACTGAAGATTCGCTCATAACCATCCAGAGTAAAGCCTTTCGGGAACAGCCAGACCTCACCCGAGTAGATATAATTGGGGTCACTGAATGATGCTACCAGAACAAAATACAACGGGTATAATATAAGCAACATAATGATGGTCAACAAAATGTAGTTGATAATGTCAAACCATACATCCCCACTGCTCTTTCTCTTTGTTAATTGGTTCAAACTAAACTCCCCCTTACCACAAACTGGTTTCTGTCATTTTTTTGGCAATCCTGTTAACTGTGAAGATCAAAATAATATTAATAAGGGAATTGAACAGGCCGACCGCTGTAGAAAAGCTATATTGAGCCTTCTGAATCCCCATTTCATACACATAGGTAGGAATGATATTGGAAGTGGCATAATTTAAATCACTCTGCATCAGGAACGCTTTCTCAAAACCGATGCTCATTATATTGCCTAGTGCCAGGATCAGCAGGATAACAATTGTCGGTAAAATGCTTGGGATATCCACATACCAAACGCGCTTCCATTTGCTCGCTCCATCCACAATGGCCGCCTCATGAAGTTCAGGATTAACACCGGCCAGGGCAGCAAGGTAAATAATGGTGGCGAAGCCTGTCTCCTGCCATATCCCAGATAAAATATACAGAGGACGGAACCAGCCTGCATCGGCCATAAACAGAATGGGATCTCCACCGAGCCAGGTGATGAAGTGATTTACAATCCCACTATTTGGAGACAGAAAAACATTTAGCATACCGACCAGCACAACGGTAGAAATAAAGTGCGGAGCATAAATCACGGTCTGTACAAATTTCTTGTATGTCTTACCCAGCATCTGATTCAACATAATGGCGATGATGATTGGAGCCGGGAAACCAAACAACAACGAAAGGAAACTAAGTGAGAGCGTATTCGTGATGATAGTCCAGAAGTTATAGGAATTGAAAAAATCTTTAAAGTGCTGAAAGCCTACCCATTCACTACCCCAGATCCCTTGACTTGGTGAGAAGTCCTTAAAAGCAATTTGCACCCCGTACATCGGATAATACTTAAAAACGAGGTAAAGAATAATGATCGGCAATAAAAACAGATACAGTTCGTAGTCTCGTTTGAACCTGCTCCATGTTTTGCGTTTTGGTTTGATGATGGAATGATCCACCCCGCTGGTTGTAGAATTCACGATTATTCTCCCTTTCAAAAAAAGTAATCATATTTGAAACGTTTCCAATTTATCTTGAAAAACATCGTTTGGAAGACCTGTAGCCCGGATTAACCGGATGTGTGATGTTATTCGTTGTCTAATCTTAAATAAAATTTACATTGTCGTTTTGAAACGTTTCCAATTTATCTTGAAAAACATCAGTTTGTAGATAATTACACAGGATGCGCTGAAGTTTTCCGATCCTCATGGATCATGTTGTTTCTCCTTGCTTGAATATAACAGGTATGCGATACACTTGGCTTTCTAAAGGTAAGCCTTCAATCTTGTTATAGAGAAGTCTGATTGTCATCCGTGCCATCTCTTCTACCGGCTGCCGGATCGTTGATAAGATCGGATGAAAATAGGGATTATCCTGAATCCCGTCATAACCGATAACCTTCACATCTTCTGGAATACGAATCCCCTGCCTGCGTGCGCTGTCTATATAGTGGGCAGCCAACATATCAGTAATGGCAAAAATGCCATCAACATCGCCATGCTTGTTGATGAACTCGTTAATATAGGCATTCTTATCCACGATGGGATCCGGCTTTTCGTAGATTACATAATCGATTCCTAAAGCCTCAGCCTCATGAATGAATCCTTGCCTCCGGTTCATGGTTTCGCTGAATACGGAAGTGACACTTCCCATAAAAGCCGGTTTCCGGGCTCCCGCTTTCACAAGCTCCCTTAACGCCAATCGGCCACCTTCATAATTATCCGATGTTACACAGGTGATCTTCTTGTTGAAGTGCCGGTCAATGCTCACAATAGGAATGTCATTGCTGACATTATTCTCGATATCGTTATAAGTTATGCCAACAATACCAGCCACTTTGTTCTGCCGGAGCATATCCAGATAATACAGCTCCTTCTCAGGTTTGCCACCGCTGTTGCACAGCATAAGCTTGAAGCCTTCCCGGTCCAGTTCATCCTCAATGTAATAAGCCAATTCTGAGAAGAATGGGTTCCAGATGCTCGGGAGCAGCAACGCTACCATCTTGGATTTTTGCATCTTGAAATTCCGGGCCACTTCATTAGGAAAATAATTCAGTTCTTGTATGGCTTCCTCTACTTTTTTACGTGTCTTGGGTTTTACAGCGCCGGAGTTATTAATGACTCTGGACACGGTACCTACAGCAACGCCGGCTAAGTTAGCTACATCTTTAATACTTGTCATTTAACACCCCCAAACTCTCTATGAAAATTATAATAGCACCAAATTGGAAACGTTTCAATATTTATTTTGAAACGTTTCCAATTTGGTGAACTTCATACAGAACAGAACACATCTCCAATAACCGAAGATGTGTTCTGTTTAATATATCTGCTTATGGAACACCCTTACACGTTAAAAACTCTAGTAGTTTATCGTTGCATAGAAATTAACCCATGAGCTGCTTTTTTAATTCTAATTCACAAGTACCGGCACGTTCACATCATCCACATTAATATGGCCGAAACCTCCAGTAGCATTGTCGACAATTTTAATATAGCAATCAGTCCCTACAAAAGAAGCAGCCTCCCAAGTAATGCGGCTATAAGCCTCATCGCTATTGCCTGTCGCTTTTAGCAGCTCAGTGCCATCCGACGCCCGGACCAAAGCAATGTATAAATTATTGATATCGTTCCCTCCGCCGATCAGAAAATCAATCGTTCCATTACCGCCAAGGGTAAATGACACAGATTTCAGCACCCCTACCTGAGAATCGCCGCCATCCTTAAACCCCCAGAGATGATACGCACCACTTTGATTAAAGGGCCCTCCCCATCCCCAGTTCGTATCCGCTGCAACATCGGCATCACTGAACGCATTACCACTTACAATTGTCCAGCCGTTAAGGTTACCGCTCTCAAAGTCATGGTTAGTCAAACTGCCAGTCGCCTGTGCAGCTTGGGTGGTTGCTGTGACACTGTTGCTTGCTGCCGAGATATTTCCCGCAGCATCCTTTGCTTTGACCGTATAGACATAGGGTGTATTGGTTGTCAGTCCGCTATCTGTATAAGTTGCTGTTGTACTAGTAGCTACCTGTACTCCATTCCGGTAAACCAAGTATCCAGTTACTCCTATATTATCTGTTGAAATCGTCCAACCCAGGGATACAGAATCCTTAGTTGTGCCGGTTGCTGCCAGATTCTTCGGAGCTGACGGAGCTTCGGTGTCAGCAGCTCCACTGCTGACCGGAACGTTCACATCGTCCACATTGATATGGCCGAAACCTCCAGTAGCACTGTCGACAATCTTGATATAGCATTCTTTTCCAATATAAGCAGCGGCATTCCAAGTAACACGACTATAAGCCTCATTGCTGTTGCCTGTCGCTTTTATCAATTCAGTGCCGTCCGATGCCCGAACCAAAGCGACATATAAATGATTGATATCATTCCCTCCGCCGATCAGAAAATCGATAGAACCGCTGCCACCGAGGGTAAATGTAGCAGACTTCAGTACACCTACCTGAGAATCTCCCCCATCCTTGAACCCCCAAAGATGGTACTTGCCACTTTGATTAAACGGTCCTCCCCATCCCCAGCTCGTATCCTCCGCAACATCCGCATCGCTGAACGCATTACCACTTACAATTGTCCAGCCGTTAAGGTTACCGCTCTCAAAGTCATGGTTTGTCAAACTGCCAGTTACCACCGCAGCCTGGGTGGTTGCTGTCACGCTGTTGCTTGCTGCGGAGAGATTTCCCGCCTCATCCTTTGCTTTGACCGTATAGAGATAAGCCGTAGCTGCTTCCAGCCCGCTATCTGTAAAAGCGGCTGTCGTACTCGTCCCTGCCTGAACTCCATTCCGATAAATTACGTAGCCGGTTACCCCCACGTTATCTGTGGATGCCGTCCAGCTAAGGGATATGGAATTCGATGTGGTCCCGGTCGCTGCAAGGTTCTTAGGTGCTGTCGGTGCTTCTGCATCAACAGTTCCACCTTGAACCGGGACATTAAAATCATCAATATTAATATGGCCCCACTCATCCGTTCGTTCATCGACTATTTTGATATACATGGATGTACCTATATATTGGGTAGCATCCCAGTATCTCTTGGTGTACCCTTCCGTAACGCCCTTGGTGCTCGGCCAGTTCCAATAGCTTCCCGGTCCGCTTGACCTGAAGAGCTCTTTCCCGTCTGAAGCACGTACAAAGGACACATATAATTTATCAATATCAGACCCTCCACCGATCAGGAAGCTAACCTGGCCGTTGCCTCCGAGTGTAAACTCCTTAGACTTTAATACTCCGGTGGCAGCATTCCCACCGCTTAATTGCCCGGATAGGTGGTAATTACCCTCATGATTATACGGTTGGTTGTTTCCGAATACCGCTGCATTTGTAACCCCCGCATTAGTAAAGGCTGTACCGCTTTCTATGATCCAACCCTCTAAGTTACCGTTTTCAAAGCCGCTGTTTGAAATTTTCCCGGCTGGCGCCGCAATAACAGTAACTAAGCGTGAAGCTGTTTTGGCGCCGTCTCTTGTTTGGGCCGTAATGGTTGCAGTCCCGACGGATTTACCAGTAACCACTCCGTTAACTACCGGCGCGACTGAGGTGTTGCTGGAAGTCCATATTACATCTTTGTTCGTAGCGTTTGCCGGTGCAATTGTAGCATTAAGCGTTTTTTTGCCGCCTACGGCTACCTCCAGATTTGCAGGACTCAAGCTCACACCACTGACTGCCACTGGGTTATATGCAGAATTCATTGCCCAAACCTTAAGTGACTTAACAACGATTGAGCTGGTGTTTGCATCTCCCCACAATTGAAGACCTTTGGCATCCGCTCTGGTAGAATAAGTACGCGTAGTAATAGATTTAAGTCCATTCAAGTAAGATTCAACCATGGATTTATCCAAATATACGTGTAGTTTGACATTCTCACTGCCGATATCTATAGTACCTTTTTGGATACCCTTATTTTGACCGGCAATCGTCTTTGTTCGGTCGACACCATATTCTTTAGTGCTGTTTTTGTAATAAATTAATGTCTCTTCTTCGTTGTTAGGAGATTTTCGAACTTTGATTCCTACACTATCAGCAGAACCGCGGCTCAATTCCATTTCAATCTCCACCGTATCGCTTTGAATGGAAGAAAGGGCAGCATTGGCTGAAGCAAAACTCGTATCTGTTGTAATATTTACAAGTTGCTGGCCTCTTAAGGACTGCAGCTCGGAGATGGGATTAATCCCCAATTTGCCATCCGGGCGAAGCGAAAGTTCTACCGGCAGACCGGCATTATGTGCCCAACCTGCATCGGACTCTTCCTGAGAGTTCCTTTCCCCTTGAGCAATGGTGAACATAATATTACGTCCTGACTGCGGATCTTTAAAACCGCTTGGACCTGTAAAATGAAAATCTCCAAAATCCATTAATTGAGGCTTGGGATCATCAGGTGTGAACTTCGCCGTAGAAGCATTCCAAGTACCAATCCAATAATACACCTCCACATTCGCTCCGCTTCCGACCGGGCTAATAGCCAATAAATGCTTGCCGTTTCCCAGAGACATCATAACCGGCATTTCCCATACGCCGCCTAACTCCGGATATGTTGACGGATTGGTTTGATAGATTGGGCCGCGATAGGTCCAATTCATCAGATTAGAGTCTGTTGTGGAATAGACTGCTGCAGATCCACCCTGCCCATCATAACCCGTTCCTACCAGCATAAACCAGGTTGAACCCTCTTTGAACACATACGGGTCTCTGAATTCTCCGAATTTCCCGTATTGCTGGGCAACAGCCAGCTTCGGCTCTTTTACCCATTTCTTCAAATCGTTATCGCCATCCGTCTGAACCGTACTACGGGCAACTCCTACGTTCTGGTTGCTGTTAAGGTACGCTCTTGAATCATTGCCGGCAGTGAAGAAAAGAGTAGGATTCCCTGCATCATCAATAACTGCGCTTCCACTCCAGTCACCATCGGGATCTACCTGGAACAATTCAGGTGACAAGGCAGGCTGCAAGTTTCTCCAGTGTACCATGTCTTCGCTGACCCAGTGGCCCCACTGTATATTATGCCAATAGGGTCCATGCTGGTTATTCTGATAGAATAAATGGTATTGTCCATTATAATATAGCGGTGCGTGGGGTTCATTCATCCAATGCCCTGGTGCAATAGCATGATAAATAGGGCGATAGCGGTCTCCATCGTAGACATTTCTGTCAAAACTAAGGTTTGGTGTCGGCAGGTTTCCTCCAAGGGCTGACATGTAGCTCTGATAGGAGTTTTCCGCTTCAGCATTTGTAAAGGCTCCGTTGTATATTTTCACTTCATCAATGAGTCCGTTAAACATATGCAAAGGAAATACAGCAAGTTGAGTGCTTTGGTTGTTTTTTCCGATGAATAGCTGATTCCCTGACGATGTGATTGTGGAATTTGCAGGAATACTGCTCTTACCCACTTGACGACCGTTAAGGAACAACTTCATAGTACCCGCAGCTCCGTCAACAGTAGCTACGAGATGAGACCATTCATATCTGGGTAGAGGTTCATAAGACCAAACCTCATACCATTGCCCACCCGAGCCAATTTGAAAAGACCAGGTTCCATGCCGGAACATTCCAAGGACAAAACCTTGTTTACCTGGTTTATCGTGCTGATTAACGATTGCTGAGAGAGTACCATTGTCACCCCATTCATAGGCTCTGGGAGCAACCCAGGCTTCAATCGTCATACTCTGAGAAGGAGTGGTGATCGGTGAGTGTGTCACCCAATTCGAGTACCCGTCAAATAGCAGGGCTTTGTCAGATATCCCGTCATTACGCCATAACGGGTCATTGGAAGGTTTGTAAACCGCATTATTGAAAATATAATTAATAGAATCATTTGAATTGCTGATGTTTTCTTTTGTCGTTTTCCCGCTTCCTTCATTAAAGCTCCATTCTGCAATTTTAGAAGTTGCAGCTTCGGCTTTTGGTATAGTGATCCCATATGGCATCATTAACAAAGCGGCAAGCACAATAACCAATATCCTAATTAATTTTACATTTTTCCCCACATAATTACCTCCTTATTTTCTCATTCATTCTTCTTCATACTTGGCAATTTACTTTGAATCCCCTCCCTTAAGGCACTGTAAATCTATAAATACAATGCGGCAGGCATCACCACCTCTCAGCTTGGATTCAAGCAAATAAATATAATGATACCGCTTACAAAATATTAGAAATAAAGAAATCGTTTGCGTAATCGTTTACTTAACTTATAAAAAAAGTCAGAGCGATTGTCTGACTATTAAATTCGCTTTTAAGCGATGTTCTTTCTTTACTAAAGTGTCATCTTCAATTCTCTGCAGTATGACCTCAGCTGTTTTCACACCAAGTTGAAATGACGGTTGTTGAATAACGGTTAACGGAGGATGAGTGACTTTGGTCCATTGAACATCATCGAATCCAACAACGGCCAACTCGTCCGGTATACGAATTGAATGTTCTTGCAAATACGCCATTGCTCCCATTGCCATCACATTATCCGTTATAAAAATTGCTGTTGGATTCTTCTCTAACAAATCCCCCACCTTGCTATACCCATTCTCAAAACTCACATCGTCAAAACAAATCAATGAATCATCCAGTTCCAGACCTGCGTTTATTAGTGTTTCAGAATAACCTTCATACCGTTCAATCGTTGTCGTTACTGAAAGTGGACCGGATAAAAAGGCAATTCTTTGGTGCCCTTTGTCTAGAATCTTTTGTATTGCGTTCATACTTGCAATCTTGTTGTCAATAAGTACGGAATCTCTTTCACAATGATCAGGGACCCTATCAATATAAACTACAGGATAATCACCAAACAATTTTTCGTAATCGCATTCTCTACTGGCTGGAGCTAGAATCAGTCCGTCAATCATTTGTGAATCAAACATACCGATCTCTTTGTCTTCCACTTCAATATTGTCACTGGAATCACTCAAGATAAGATGATAGCCCCTTTGTTTCAATACGCTTTGAACTCCGGCTGCTACGGACATGAAATAAAAATTTGAAGTTTCAGAAGCAAGGAGTGGAGCAAGAAATGCGATAATATACGACCTGCGGCTGCGTAATGATCGAGCTACCGAATTGATTCGGAAGTTCAACTCATTCATTGCAAAATGCACCTTTTGTTTCGTCTCATTGGACACAAAGCGTGTCCCGTTAATGACGTGTGAAACCGTAGCCGTGGATACATTAGCCCTGAGAGCTACATCTTTAATGCTGACATTCTTTTTCTCAGTCATCTGAATTACACCTATCTTATTTCGCATTAAGCATCCCGATACTTCAATCGTAATTCCTTAGCGTCATTGAAGTAAACGATTACTTACTATATAATATATTTTCACTACAAGGTTTTGTCAAATATTATGACCCTCGAGTGATTTTTCGATAAGTCTTGAAAAAGTCCCCTTACAGTAGCAGATATATTTCAACTGTCTACTGTAAGAGAAATAAATCAAACTGTATTTTCTTGCCCCTTGCTGCCGCAG
Source organism: Paenibacillus sp. FSL R10-2771 (assembly GCF_038000205.1). Taxonomy (NCBI): domain Bacteria; kingdom Bacillati; phylum Bacillota; class Bacilli; order Caryophanales; family Paenibacillaceae; genus Paenibacillus; species Paenibacillus sp. FSL R10-2771. The sequence continues at coordinate 1,377,689 of NZ_JBBOBM010000001.1, read as the reverse complement.
TTTCTATTCTAGGATTGTTGTAAGCTTGTAAAATTCAGCCCTTAAAGTGTCTAGCTCTCAAACGCAGGTTTCATTTCCCAGACCTCCAGCGATTTTACCGTTAGGGTACCGGCGCCCCAGATCTGTATACCAAGAGCATCCTTACGGCTCGGATAAACGCGAGTCGTCAAGCTTTTCAATTCGTTGGCGTAAGCCTCTACCATAGAACGGTCCAAATAAATTTGCAGCTTCAGATTCTCGCCGTCCAGCTCCAGAGTTCCGCCTTGAACACCTCTATCCCAATCAGCCAATGGGTCAAGCGATGATTTGTTTCTGTCCACGATCAAAGCCGCTTCCTTCCTGTCATAATAGAGTAACGTTTCTTCTTCACCACCGGGGGAGCGGCGAAGTTTTATTCCCAACTGTGTGCACGTTCCCGCCTCTAATTCTACCCGTATCTCCAGCATATCGCCTTTGATATCTTTTAATAGATTATTGGCTTCGTCTAATGGTTTATCTTCAATTAATATGAGTTGTCTTCTGCGAAGCAGTTCCAGTTCTTCGATAGGCATTATTCCAAGCCGCCCCTCCTCGCGAAGGAAGATGCTAAGGGGGATTCCTGCATTGTGGGCATATCCGGAATAATAATTAATCTCTGAAGTTCTGACTCCCTGGGCAATGGTAAATATGAGCTTACGTCCCGTCTTTGGATCAACCATACCGCTAGGACCCGTGAAATGGAAATCACCCAGATCGATCAACTGCGGTTCTTCATGATCTGGAGTAAATCGCATGGCAACTTTATTGAAAGTACCTATCCAGTAAAAAACTTCAACGTCTGCTTCAGGTCCCAGAGGGCTAATAAGCAAAATATGTTTTTCTATTCCAGTTTTGTCCTGACCAAGCGGAAGAAATACAGGCAATTCCCACATACTACCGAGAAATGGGTATTTCTTAGGATCGCTTATATAAAAGGGGCCTTTGTACTTCCATTGAATCATGTCCTTTGACGTATAAGCGAGTAGCGATCCACCCTGGCCGTCGGTGCCTGAACCGATCAGCAAATACCAAGTGTCTCCGTCTTTCCAGACGAAAGGATCTCGGAAGTCGCCATAATAGCCCTGTCCTTTCTCTTGAACGATGACAGGAACGGGGTGTTTCTCCCAACGGACCAGATCGTTATCACCGTCTTTTATAAAAGTACTTCGCGCCAGCCCTACCCGTTGGTTCGGAGTGGCGCTGTCGTCACCGGCAGTATAGAACAGCGCCGGAACACCGTTCTCGTCATAAGCGGAACTCCCAGACCAAACGCCATCTGGGTCCAGGCCATTCTCCTCCGGAGCAAGTGCCCATGGAAGATCCCGCCAATGCGCCAAGTCATTGCTAACCCAATGTCCCCAATGGATAGTATGCAAATATGGCCCATGCGGATCATGCTGATAGAACAAATGATATTGCCCATTAAAATAGATAGGTGCGTGCGGCTCATTCATCCAATGCTGCGGTGGACTGAGATGGTATTGCGGACGGTGCCTGTCGTTGGCAAGCAAGCAGCGGTCCAGTTTAATATCATCGTACGGAATCGCTGGAATCGCACCTCCGTAAGGAGTCACATATTCCTGGTAAGACTGTCTCACTTCCTCTGCCGCAAGAGCTCTATTGTACATTTTCAATTCGTCAATCATGCCACTGTACATGTTGAGCACATATGGTGTATCGCCTAATAGGAAGCCCTTGTTATTCTTGGCAATCATTAAATCCCTGTTGCATGGTGTAATTATGGTGTTAGCAACAATTGATTTGGTCGCTACCTCTTCACCATTCAGATATAGCTTCATCACGGCATTCCTGCTGTCAAAGGTTGCAACAATATGAGACCATTGATTCAGGGGAAGTTCATGTCCATCCGCCCAAATCTCAACCCATTCATTATTTAATCCTACTTGCATAGACCATTGTCCATAACGTAAGATTCCCAAGATAAACCCTTCATTCTTCTCGCGGTCATGTTGATTAACGATGGGCGAAAGCCTTGATTCTATGCCTCTTTCATAAGTACGGGGCGCCACCCATGCCTCTATGGTAAGAGCGTCCTGCAGGATAACCATTTTCTCCGCCGGACGAGCGATCCAATTGGAATAACCGTCAAACATCAGCGCATTTCCGCTGATTCCTTTTCTCCTCTGAGGGTCATGCGAATCGTTATAGCGCGCTTCGTTTAACACATACTCAATCTTATCACTGATTCCGGTAACGTGATCTAACGCTTCCTTTCCACTTGCTTCGTCAAAAGACCAATGGCTGATTAATCCTTGTTTGTTTTCCATCCGCAAAATTCCCTTCACTGTATATTCGTAGAGGACACCTTAGAGGATATTCATCCCTTTCGCCTCTGCCAAGGTTGTCTTCCGGAACAAAGGTGCAGTAATCAAAAGTCCAACTCCAAAAAATGCACCGGCTAACAGGTACATCACCATAACTGACAACTGATCCTTAAGCCATCCTGACATGCTCATCGTTATCAGCATCGAACCCATAAAGAGAGGAGACAGTAGGCCATTTACTCGACCGATATAAGCTTGCTCTGTATTTTTCAATATCAAAGTTTGAACCGCTACCTGAAAGCCAGGTGTAACCATACCTATGAAAAATTGAGCTAAGAGTGTAAGCCACATAAACGTCGATAGACCTGAAATCACCATACACAGCGCATTGACCGCCAAACCGACAGCAAGTAGAGAGCGGGCCTGCATGAATTTGCTCAACACTACCGTTAAGGCTCCTCCGAGAATCATTCCCATACCGTTCAAAGAGAGCATCCACTGTAAATATTCCTTCGGCAATCCGAGTCTATCCGTAATGAGAAAGATGCCCAAAGGCTGGATAAACCCGATGCCAAGTCCGGTAAAACAAAAGCACGTTCCTAATATAAGTAATATTTGTCTATCCTTAATATAATGCAAGCCTTGAGCCATTTCAGTCCTGATGCTATTCGAATGTTTCATATTGTCGATATTAACGTCTGCTGGCAGCAAAGATAAGACCGTAGCCGATAGAAGGAAACAAACTGAAACCAGACCGATAGAAACCGATATGCCGAATTGATAATAACATAGCGTTCCCAGTACCGGTCCGAGTAACGTAAAGACAGCAATCACAGACTGGAACATGGACATTCCAGATTGAAGTTGATCCTCCGGCACATGCTTCTTAAACAATTTCATACTCGATGGCTGAGAGAATTGTGACAAAATTGATGAGACCAGCGTTGCTAAAAAAATGACCTTCCATGTACCAAGCAGCAAGGCCAGCAGAACAAACGCAACCGAAATCGCACTGCCTATATCGCACCAGACCATCGTTTTTTTGGGTTTCCATCGGTCTGCCCATACGCCTCCTATAAAGGAAAAAATAAATATAGGCGCAAATTCAGCAACAGATATTAAGGATACGGCTAATGCGCTTCCATTCGTCTTCTCCATAACAAACATCAAAACCGCAAAGTTTCTGACCCAAATCCCAAGCTGCAAAAAAGTTATTGATAACAAAATCCCAATCATAAATCGATTTCGCAGCAGCTTGCCTATCCCTGTCTTCATAAGTTCACCCTACCGAGACTACGATTGGCCACATACTCGGAAAACTGTCCTACCGTCGAGGATTTCATTTTTTCCCAATCTGCGCTTTCTATTTCAAGTCCGAACTCGGTCTCGACTCTGACTAAAAGACGCATGAAATCAAGCGAATCGAGTCCTAACTCGGCCAAGGCACCCCTGCCTACCGTATGCTCTGAATATCCAGCGCCTTGATCCTGTATTTCATTAAGAATTTCAAAAATTCGGTTAGCAACGGGCTGACTACCTGCTTCAAGGTACATTGTATTGTCTTTGTCTGCTAGCTGAATGGGATTCGGGAGCGCAGCGAAGTCCGTTTTACCATTGAATGTTAGGGGGATCCGCTCGATCCTTATCAGAAATGCAGGGACCATATACTCGGGTAATGTACTGGATAGATGCGAATGAATTGCCCCTTCATCAATAGTCCCGTCAGAAACGTAGTACACACACAGTGAGGGTTTTTCCCGGATATGAACGAGGTTCGCCACCGCATCGTACACACCACTCACTTGTGTTAGTTGGTACTCAATTTCACCTAATTCGACCCGATGCCCTCTCAACTTTACCTGCCTATCGATTCGGCCCAGATAAACAAGCTGGCCGTCTATATCAACATTCACAAGATCACCCGTTCGATAAAGCCTTTTCCCTGGGTACGCCGGATGCCTGATAAATTTTTGTGCTGTCAGTTCAGCCTGATGCAAATAACCTCGGGCCAAGCCTGCTCCGGACACCAAGAGTTCTCCTTCGTAGCCTGTAGGACAAGGTTCCATAGTATCAGTGACGATATGTACCTCGACGTTAGGGATGGGAAGACCTATTTTCACTTCATTATCCGAACCGCTAAATTTGTATACCGTTGTACATACGCTATTTTCCGTAGGCCCGTATTCATTGAATAGATCGGCTTGAGGCACAACTTGATAATGCTTCTTCACAAGCGACCTGGAAAAACCTTCTCCTGCAACTGTCACCTTCTTCAAGCTTTGTACAGCATCCGGGCATTCATCCAACAGTACCTTGTATAAGCTGGGTACCACAAGCAAGTGAGTAATCTGGCGACTTGTCAATACGTTCCGGACATAATGCAGATCGTTCCTCATGCTCTGCCGGAGAAGAACCAAGACTGCTCCGGATGCCAGCCCCGTGAATAGGTCTTCCACAGAGCTGTCGAAAGATAGCGATGCAAACTGAAGAACGTAATCTGATTCGTTGAGCTTGTAATATTCTTTTCTCCAGGCTATCGTGTTGGAAATAGCCCTATGCTCGATCATCACGCCCTTCGGCTTCCCCGTAGACCCAGACGTATAAATAACGTATGCTAAATTTCCAGGTTTGCATAAAACCCTTGACTGCATTTCTTCTGAGGACCAATCGATTGAATCCGTCATAAGAATTCCCAGCGTTCCGCGTAACTGGTTCAATACTATACTGGAAGACAAATTCGCCATTACAATACTTGCACCACTATCCCGAATCATGAAGATTGCCCTTTCCTCCGGGATTGCCTTGTCAACGGGCAAATAAGCACCTCCAGATTTCAGTATGCCAAGGATACAAACAATCGCCTCTATGGAGCGCTCCATATAAATGGCAACGACGTCTTCCGGCCCGATGCCTTTGTCCCGAAGGAGAACGGCAACTTTATTGGCTCTATTGTTTAATTCCCCATAGGTAAGCTCTTGTTCCTCATCAATTAAAGCGACTGACTCTGGCGTTCTGAGCGCCTGCTCTTCAAAAAACTCGTGTAAACATTTCTCCAAGGTTTTCTCTCCCTATATCCGTATAGTCTTAAGAGAACGAAAATCGCTCCAATCCGTTCATTGTCCGTTCGACCGTTTCAAGGTCATTACCGTATACTAAAAAGAAAATGCGGTAAACGGTTTTGTTTGCATCAGCGGTTTTGGAAAAATTGTAAATCAGAAAGGAATCGCGGCTTGCAATTCGGGTCATGGCTGCGCAAATCTCATCGAACCCGTAAGTTACCGTGCTTTCCCCGCGGATGAAACGACTTATAGTATAGCGATGCTGTTGCCGAAGCCTCCAAACCAGAGGCAACAAGTACGTCACTTGGGTGAACCTTGCATTGATCTCGATTACAGGAATGAGTTCGTCTTTATCGTCTATGATGGAGTCAACACCGGCAATGCCCGAATAACCCATTTCCATCAGATGGTTTCCCAGCTTCAGCATGCTGTCAGTATAGCTCTCCAGCACAGCGTTTTCGTAGATTGGTGCATAATCGCTCCCCAAATAAATACCGTACTCATCTATTTTCTGCTCAGTTATGCCCAGTAATGTGACATGTCCAGCTTCAATCAAAAGCTGGCAGTTCATTGATCTTTTTATCGGATGCCACCCTTCCAGCAAAAGCTCAAAATCTTTCCTGCGCCTTCCAATAAATTGGAGCATATGGGTGAATGAGGTTTCATCTTTGATGATCCGCATTCCTTTGCCAGACGATCCGAACGGGACCTTCAATACCGTTTTCTCAAATCCTTGCTTTCGCAGCATGCGGTATTTCTGAATTAATTCCTCCTCGCTTGTACAAAAATCCCCTTTAGTCAAGTTAAAACCAATTTCTGCAGCTAAACGCCTCGTCTGGAATTTGTCGTTAATATGCTTGACCAGCAAAGGATCGGAACCATATATGCTAATATCATTACGGTATGCTTCCGCGCAGATAGCCTCATTTACAATATAGGGAACAAGTAACGACTCTCTCCCATATCGCATGTCAGACCAAGGTAGTGAACTGGTGCCGCTGATTTGGCGAATCACGGGAATCTCAATGCCGTGCCCTTCCAGATATGAGATGAAACGTTCATCCGGATTATGGCGAAACAAGAGGGTGTCGTCGCGCCTCGACAAGAAAATCATCTGTTGCTCCTGTTGAATGACCAACTCCATCTGACTATGATCCTGCATAGATGGAAACACGCGGCTGTCGTTCCATTCCTGCTCCTGATTAATGTTATAGAGCCAGTGCACATCCTTCTGCTCTTCGTGAAAACGAAATATGCTGAATGGCGACTTCATTCTGCAAGCGCTCTCTTTTCTTCCACCTTAGCAACTATTTTTCTGACCGTGTCAAAGTGCTTCAATAATAGTTCCTCATCTTCGAATGCAATATTAAATATCGCTTCCAATTCAACAACTAAGCCGACAGCGCTCATAGAGTCGAGGCCTATTGATGCAAGATCCGCATCTGGATCAACGACTTCAGTAATTTTCAACAAACTGCCCACAATTGCTGTAATGTTTTCTTCTAATTTCACGTCCACAATATATCGCTCCCTTATATATCCTTCGGTAAATATTGATGGCGAAGCAGATCTGAGACATCCCCCCGCTCTCGGATGACAGAAAGTTTTCCATTAGCCACTAATGCCTCTAGGGGTGTAGGATGGCCTAAAAATTGCAAGGGACTATAAGACAATCCGTACGCGCCTGACTTCAACAGCATAATATAATCCCCTGCGTTAGCTTCTGGCAATTCGATATCCTTAGCCAAGCAATCCTCCGGTGTACATAGAGGTCCGACAAGGTTTACTCTTTCCAGGTTTCCTTGTGCAGGGGTACCATTACTTCTCACGAGCCGGACCGGAAAGTTGTTTCTCATAGTCCTTCCTCTGAAGGTTGAGCTGACATGATGGTGCATTCCGCCGTCGAGGATGAGGAACTTTTCGCCCTTAGATTCCTTTACGTACAACACACGCGCTACATAAGCTCCTGACTCTGCAAGCAGAAACCGTCCGGTTTCAATCATAAAACGTGTTTTGGGAGAATTTTGGAGGTACTCCGCTACCAATTTATTTGTTTCTCTGCAGACATGCTCAATGTCCAATTCTTTCTCATGTGAGAAGTAGGGAACTCCAAATCCTCCTCCCAGATCAATGAACTCGAAGTCCAAACCGTGCTCTATCTGTAATTCCTTAGCAAGGTTTATTGTATAATTAAATGCTTTGATGATCTGATTGCTGTCTAAAATTTGGGTTCCTGAGTATATATGAATACCCTTGAAGCTAATGTTAGGCATGCATTTAAGCTTCTTGACCATTGCAGTAAGCGAAGATTCATCAATCCCAAACTGTCTGGGTAGGCCTCCCATTCGAATCGCCGTATTCACAATACTCATATTGGGATTGATCCGAATTCCAATGCCGGCGGTAAACTTCCTCTCCGCTGCCAGCGCTGCGATCCGATCAACCTCGTCAAACGATTCTGCATTGATGCAATAAATTCCGTATTCCAAGGCATTTTCGAGCTCTTCTGTCGTCTTTCCCGGACCGGAGAAAATGATCCGCTCCGGCGGAAATCCAGCCAAACGCGCCAAATGCAGTTCTCCCATAGAGGCAACCTCAACGCAGCTCCCCCACCTGCGAAGCCGCGCAGCCAAACTTATGTTGTTGTTCGCTTTCAGTGAAAGTCCAATATCTACGGATGGATGTAAAGACATCCTCAATTGATGGTAACGATCGTGTAGGACTTCTTCGTCGTATAAATAAAGAGGCGTACCAAGCTCCTGCGCCCATTTTGCAATTTTGCAATCCTCAACCCTCATATAATGAACCTGCCGTTTCCCCAAATTGTGAATCCAGTCCGATTCCCACCACTTCAAGCGCTTCTTGCAGCACTTGGACATCTAAAGCTTCTGCCCTAAGCAGCATCTCAATCATACGATCCAGATGATGTTTCAAGCCTGAAAAATTATATTTCGACATCCAGAAGTAGGCCTCGTTCAGGTAATCGACTACCAAAGCCGCTTGTTCAAGCAAACGATCGTTCGTCTCAATAAGAGTTAGGTTCTGCAAATAACGAAGCCGAATCAAGAAACCGCTTTTATTCTCAACAAATTTTTTCATACCGAGAAGGATATGCTTGTCCATCAATAAGGATGGATGCTCGTAAAGAATCGTCCGGGCAAGTTCGACAAACCCTTTATAAATAGAAATCCCAGTCCATTCCAGACACTGGAGTTCTCCTCCGGCCAGTGTTCTTTCCTTGATTTTCCTCTCTGCACCAACTAGACTGTTTTCTATCGATTCATAGATTTTGTATAAGCGCACAGGCTGTGCAGATGGTGATTTTAAACGAATAAGAGTATAAGGCATTTCAAATCTTCCCAGCCATCTATAAGCTTTGCGATCATCCCGAACCTGCTTAAGGGCAAACTCAAAGCTGGTTTCCAGCTGTTCAAAAGGAATCTCGAGTATCGACCAATTATCATTAAGCAGAATCAGTACGTGCCATACGCGGCGCAAGCTGTCATAACCGCATATCAAAAACTCATGGATCACATGTTCTCTCAGATAATACGGCGTTTGCTTCAGATAAAAATGATCGCAGGCGATCAACACATAGTTGTTTCTGTCGATAGCATCCTTTGTAAACGAACAAAACTCGCCTTTACCGGGCATCACCGTAACTGTATCCAGCATACGACCGTAAAACCAATTCATATCGTAATATTCCAGTCGGTAGTATTGGACCCAGAATTGATCAATCGGAGCGCCGAGACTAAAACCCATTTCAAGTTCAATAAACCTTTCCATAAACCATGGCTTGAAATGCTCTTTCGTCATTAAAGGGGCAAGCCGATAGACATGCCAGCAATCATTAGTTATACCTGTAGATAAATGTAGCGGCAGTATTTTTCTCATCTTCTTAACTTCCTTTAAAAGAGTTAATAGCCTGCTGAAAGAGCGAATAGATGCAAATTCGAACAATCCGGCAGTTCGATGTACTGAATTTTCTTAAGTTTGGTCAATTTGAAATGGTAATCATAAATGAATACCTTATGATTAAGTGGCTGGATAACACCATTTTCGTTTTTAGCGCAACGGCCTGAATAAATAGAGGACTCGCCGAACATCGGTTTTGTCGCTTCCCAGTCGGTAACTTTAACGGAAATCTGTTCAGAATCCATATCCTCGTAATGAACGATTAAGCTTTCAAAAGGACATCCCCACTCTCCGCACCCCAGAATTGACAAAAAACCCACGATTGGCTTTTCAAAATGAACAGGAATCATTTGTCCGCGACAGGAGATGTTGTCGGGCTTAAACCCGTCTGCTTCCGGAAATAAAAATTCCACTACTCCCGCTTGGATACATCTATCACCCGGTATGTCTTCGCTCAAAAAAAAATCTCCGGTACCCGTAAAATCTGCCTGATGGCCGCCGATTATGGAGCCGAATGCTGTATTATTGAACCACGGTGCCAGTTCGAACGTTTCACAATTATTGAGAGTTGGTCTCTGCTGAGGCTTTTGCCGTGTAACGTCTGGAGCGTACTGAAGCACTCCTGTAATCAGATTGTATAATCGCTCTTCCAGATCGGCAGTCTCTTGCACTTTCAGGCTGATGCGTTTCAACAGACCAGATTCTTCCGCACCAGTGAAAAAAGCTTTATAGAACACGCCAGTTATTATTTTCCATTTTTCAGCCAAAACTTTGAAATCACTTGCAATTTCTTTAAGCGCGTTTCTACCATGCCATTCTTGTTCAGACAAGTAGCCAAGATATACGCTGAATTTCTTCCGATTGTTGCTTATCGTATAAAGATGATTAGAGATAGGCGGACCATAGGGTGGCAGCAACGGACGATAACCGTTAAATTCTGCTTTCAAATCCAAACTGCGAATATCCTCGGCTAATTTTTTCATAGCTGAAAAAGGATGGTTTTCTCCACTTCCCCTCTCAAAGTGGTTGAGCGATTTGTTGAGCAAATCACGAACATCCGGAACAGCTTCTTTTCCGCTAATCATAAAGGTCGTAACCGGAATACGCTCCCCGACCCATTCTTTAACTGATATCTTCTCCCTCTCACATCCATACCAACTGTCTGTGCAAATAAAGCTTTGAGTCAAGGAATCCCAGCCTGTTGCAATGATAGCGTGTTCATAGGGAGTTTCATGGCGAGTGTAATTCGTATCCCAAGGTATACAGCTAGATTTCAACTCTATAACCGACGGTTTTCCAGCACGAAGCTCCTCCTGAAGCAAAGTTACTGCATCGTTTATGGGGCACGAATGAACGTGAGCACGCACACCATGGTATTGCTCAAGCATGGAAAAGCTGAAATTATTCTCGGTTTGAAGGCACTCTCCGATAGATTGGCCAGGATGACGCTCGTACCGGAAAGACCAAGAATTTGCCAGAGCGCATTCGTAGCCCCTTCCGTAGTATCTGCCAATAGAAGCATAAGAGTTTTCCAGACAATCCAGATTATCGTTTCGTTGGAACGGCACGGAAAGAATCAATAGCATCTGACCTTTCTACTAATAAATTGGTTCAAGCAAACGATTACGTAAACGTTTATATGTCTCGACGTTTTTTATTATAAATAGATCATTTAATAAAGTCTATTAAAAATTTTCAAAAATTAGGAAATTGAATTTCTATACGCCGATACCTCCTTGATTTTCCCAAGTGCGAAGTATACCATTATTTTGTGCGAAGAAGTTACTCAGCTTCCTTTTCTTATGTAAGCAACTGCTGAATTGGAGTTTATTATGGTTTTGCGTCTTGTACCAGCCTTCGAGGAATTACTGCTGCGTATTCGTGAGCTTCAAGCTCTCATTAAAGCCATATGTGGTAAATACTACTGCACTGATTACGAGAAGTATATCTAGCTGGACAAGTTGGGACAACGAGTTAACCGGGCTTTATCACACAAAACTTAACTAGATCTCTTAAAAAAATGGTTTACGTCACATTCGCTATCACGATCTGCGTCATAGTTGTGCAAGCCTCTTACTCGCTAATGGAGTCAGTATGAAAGTAATTCAGGAATGGCTGGGATACAGCAACTATTCTACAACAGCCAACATTTATTCTCACTTGGAATACAGTTCCAAAGTATCTTCAGCATCAACAATGAGTGGTGTTTTGGTCTTTTAACTAAAAAAGATCGCACTGCCCTCCATATTTCATGAGAGTCATGCGATCTCCTCCTCGTTCTCTCCTCCGGAAAAAGGAGAGAACTCGTTAAAAAGTTCTCTCCCAAGCTGTTTCAAAAACCAAGATTTTTCGAAAAAACCCTTATAAACCCTCCACTTGGAGCATGATCATTGAAGGTGTCCTCTTTATAGGCGGCAACCGCACCTCCCCACAAGAATCCTTCTGGAAATTGAAGACTCATATATCAAACCTCTCTGTTATGAATGTTCTAGCGGCGAACGAAAAGCACTGGTGTTCCTTTGTCAATATGCCCCTCTTCCTTTAAGACTTTTATTTCGCTAAAGTCACCAGAATTCGTAACTACAATCGGAGTGATAACTGAATACCCAGCCTCTTCAATGGCGTTAATATCAAATTCTAACAATAAGTCACCTGAAGCCACTTTCGCCTGTTCTTGCACAGCGGCTTTAAAATGCAGCCCCTTCAACTTGACCGTATTCAAACCTACATGAATTAGCAACTCAGCTCCGGACTCTGTTGTAATCAAAACGGCGTGCAGTGTAGGAAACAATCGGCTGACAACACCTGTTACGGGTGAGTACAGTTTCCCCTCAGTTGGTTGAATAGCAATTCCCTTACCCATTGCTTCCGATGCAAAAGCCTCATCAGGTACTTTAGATAAAGATAAGATGTTCCCATTGAGTGGGCTAAGCATCGGTTCTGCTGTTTTCACTTCAGAAAGGACTTCTTGGTTATCCTGAAGCTTTTCGCTTTTCTCATATCCGAAAACCAATACTAGCGCTGCTGCCAATATAATTGTAATAAGGAACGAGATGACGATTGGAATGATTGGAGAAAATGCAGATAAAGCGAAAATGTTGGTCAGCACGAAACCATGCATACGAGCGCCAAAGAATCCATTGATCGCACCCCCTACAGCGCCAGCGATAATGATATATGGTACGGTTCGCTTGTACCGGAGCATTATCCCGTACACAATTGGTTCCGTTACACCAGCTAAAATGCCCGAAAGTGCAGCGGGTCCTGCAGTTTGTTTCAGATCGCGGTTTTTCGTCTTCAAATAAACTCCAATGGCAAGACCGATTTGTGCCATATTCGCTGCAGCTGACATCGCCAACATGTTATCGTAACCGTTTGCAGCAATGTTTGCAAGAACAATTGGGAATAGCCCCCAATGTAAACCCAAGACAACCATAAATGTAAAGCCTGCACCAATGACTGCACCACTTAGCAGTCCACTTGTATTCATCAAGAAGGTGATAACAGAAGCAATACCATCACCTACGTATACACCAAACGGCCCAAAAACAAGTGCAGTGACTGGTACTAAGATACCGATAGACAACATTGGGACTAAAAACAAACTGAGATTTTTGTGAATAACCTTCTTCAGCCAACGTTCAAGATAAGCGAAAACAAAAATCGAGATAAAGACCGGAAAAACCTGTGAAGAATATGTCACTAGAATGACAGGAATTCCGAAGAAGTCGCTCCGGTCACCAGCTTGGCTTAGTGCCGTAAAATTCGGTTCCATTAAAGCTGCACCGATGGCCGCAGCCACATAAGGATTGGCTTTCAGTTTAATCGCAAGGGTTACAGCTACAAGTATAGGCAAGAAGTAAAAGACAGCGTTTCCTGCAGCGCTTAAAATTGCATAGGCGCCATCTTGTTCCGTTAACCATCCTAGCTTGGTCAAAATGATAATAAGCGCTTTTAGCATACCGGATCCAACGATCACCGGCAGCAGCGGAGTAAAGGTTCCTGAAATCAAATTAAATAAACCATCCAAGGATCTCGTTTTCGTTTTCGTATTCTCAGTAGATTCTTGACCGCTCCGTCCGATTGACGTATTTTCCATAATCTCCTTATAGACCTCTTCGACATGGCTGCCAACCACGACCTGGAACTCACCTCCGCTTTCGACAACGCTCATAATTCCTTGCAACTTTTTAATTTCTTCTTTTTTCGTGTTTTTTTCATCTTTCAAGCGAAAACGAAGACGAGTTGCACAGTGGGTAAGGTCAATTACATTATTTTCACCACCAACTTTTTCAACAATGTGACTGGCTAACGCTTTTTTGTCCATTTTAACCTCTCCTTAAACGATCTTATAAAACGCGCCCGGGAGGGCGCGGCGTAAATTTCTCAATGACAATACAAAGATACTTTTAACACTTGTGGCTCGCTGCCTAAAGATACGCGATATTCATCACCATTAAGTCTTCTTCCAGGTACCCAGTTTCCGTCTTCATACCAGCCCTCATCGATAGAGATAAATTCTGCACTCTTTCCCGGCTCCATGGATGTAAATTCCACGGAAAATCCATGCCCCGCAATGATGTAATCATGATCAGAAACCGCGATAATTAAACCGCCAGCTGGTGCAGATTCACTGTTCAAACGGTTCTTAAACCGCAGTTGAAAACGGTATCCACCAAGGTGAACCGCTGACGGATAGGCTGTATCCTGCAGGATACCCCGCATTTGCCGGGTACCGTAATACTGTGTAATCACCGGCGTCATATGATGCAGTAATTCATAACTCTTAGACAATAACGGCCCCACTCCAGTGCTCTCCATGACCATAAAATGATTTGGGGGTAAAAATCCCGCGCTCCATGGATCAACTCCGTTATCCATTGTTTCAATACCAAAAGGTGTATATCCCAACGCCTGATGCTCCCCAATAGCATAAAAGACGTTTGCTGCTGTTACACTATCCCGGCGTGTCTCAGGTATAAATAATGGATTGTCAGGGCGGTCATAGATTTCACAGACTTGTGCAAACTCGTTAAGATATATGTCCGGAGCGATAATATCGATATGCGGGCCACCGGCCTTCCAAATATCGATTACATTCTGGTTTGGCCCTCCGGTAGGGTATTGCCCCGGATCCTGCTCTTCGTATTGCTTCAGCCATACATTGACGAACATTGGAAGATGATATTCTGCCTTTCCTGCCGCAGCAACCTGATCAATAAAACGGGACATATGCCAAGCAGTGAAGATTTCCTCAGCAGCAGATCCAAAAAGCTGTGTCCACCCAAGCAGATCAGTCCCCTCGCTGTCCCAATGCTTTTTAAGGAAAGCATTTAAATGCTCGGCGTGATCCTTAAGATACTGAATCAACTCAGCAGGCACGTTTTCTTCAAACAATTTGTCTGCCTGAGGCGAACAATCACGTGCTGTACCGAGAAATCCAACTTCATTTTCTACTTGGATCATGATTACCGTTTGTTCCGTACTGTCAATTTGACGTATGAACCGCATTAATTCGGCAAAAGCTTTACTGTCGGCTTGGAGTGCCTCTTCGGAATGACAAGATACAATCGGCAATTTTTTTCCATTCGCCGACTGAACCCTTGGAAAGCGGAGTGTGTCGCGCTTGACCCAAGCTGGCACATACGTCGAATGAGAGTTCTTCCACATTCCGAACCAAATGAAAACAAGCTTCAGATTATGTTTCCTGGCGCCTTCAATTAAACCTTGAACCAGTGTGAAATCAAATGTTCCTTCTAACGGCTCGATGAGCTCCCAACTAACCGGTATCACAGCAGTGTTACAATTAAAATAAACTAGGCGCTCCCAGACATTTTTGTTCATATATTCGAGACTGGACGAGCTTGAATTGTGAACTTCTCCAGCCAGGGATATAAAGGGTCTTTCGTTAACGATCAGTCTGTAAGCGTCGCCACACTTATCCAGACGAGGCATTCCATTGTTGTTTATATGCGTCATACAATCCTCCTGTTTTTATTAAATAAAAATTATTTGCTAAATACATTTCATATACTCATTCTATTCACTCTTTAATTAATTGTAAATAATACATCTTTGCTTTATAATATATAAAAAAATTGCGAAAGAGGCCCCTTATGAAAAGAAATGTTTTTATTCCACCACCTACGTTCAAACATCATTTGATGTATCCGGTAGTCATTGGGCATTATTACGAATTCCCCACCCATCGCGAGAACCGGGAAAGTGGTTTTTTGGCTCAATATAACCTTCATCTCGTGCTTAGGGGGAAGGGATTTGTTATTCATGAAGGAGAGCGACTTGAATTAACTGGAGGGTGTGGGTTTTTGTATCCTCCGCGAGCGGAGCAACAATACGGAACTGATGAAGACGATCCTTGGGAAATTTGTTTTGTGCATTTCAATGCTGTGGATCCGCTACTATCCATGTGGAAACTCGATAGCACAACAATCTTTAGATTCGCAGGCATTCAACAAGTACAACGGATATTCTCATCAATGTTTGAATTAATGGACACGTTCAGAACAGGTAATGAACCACACCTGTCGGCACTGGTCTACGAGCTGTTGTTATTTCTGTTAAAAAATTCGGAGTCGCTAAAACAGAACAATACCCTTGATCAAAAAGAAGTTATTCACGGAATAGCAGATAAAATTCACGACAAACCTGGTTTCCATTGGACTTCGGAACATATGGCGGAACTATCTGGATACAGTCTGTATTATTTCATACGGCTTTTTCAGAAAATTATGGGGATGAAACCAAATGAGTATATTAAAATGAGCAGGATATCAGCCGCAAAGAACCTTTTGGTTGCCACTGACTTACCTATCTATGAAATAGCGGAGAATGTTGGATTTTCAAGCACTAGTTATTTTATTAAGGTCTTTAGAGAAGCTATCGAAACCTCCCCGCAAGTTTACCGGAATATATACAAGCAATCTTAAATGAGAAATGTCTCTTTAAAAATCGCCTTTTATTATTCTTATTTCGCTGCTCCGCATGCCGGTTATGATCTGTTAAAATTCATGCAGGAAAGCAGGCAAACGCTTAGAGTTATTTCTAAGTGTTTGCCTGCTTTTTATATGAAGACAGACGAAAGTGAGCGAAATGATGACAGCTCCTACAAAGAAAAAGCGCCGAATAGGCGCTTGAGGAATGTTTTTATAAAGAATGAAATGGTTGGCGTTGTTCTTCATCCTGGTGCTTTTTTTTTCGTAAAATTATGTCACGGCATCGTTGGTGCTTCGCTTCGCTGCCGTCACTTACAAAAACCAGATAGAATACAATTAATAACGAAGCAGAAAATGGTCTTTCTCCATATATTATTTTCTGATTTTGCTGATGAAAAACGGATATTCAGGAAAGGCTTCGTATAAATCGTTTTGCATAATTTGATATTTAGTATGACTTATATATTCTTCCAACATTTCAAAGGGCGTATATTTTAAACCTGCCATAAACATCAAATGTCCTCCAGGCTTAATTAAACAAAAGCATGAATCCAAGCATTTCTCGAAGTCCCCGGTTTCATTAATTGCGGACCCAATTAGGGTTACAATATCGAAGGCCTCCCTTAAGCCAATATCCAAGGTAGTCGTCCCAACCTCCAGTTCCAATCCCAATATTACATACCTGAATTTCATCAAAAACATCAAATTTCTTTTTTACATAATCCCTTGATGCCAATAGGGTGTGAATGCATGTTGGAGAGGAGTTCTATTCTCTGGAATTTGGACCATTTAGTTCCAAATAATACCGATGTAATTTATCATCATCCATTTTCATTGATAAATGCTCCCATCCTTTAATTATATTTGGTTTCTTCATTTCCGTCCGCATTCAGAGCAGCCGTTCATTGACCTCATCGATCTTCTTTTCATTGTATTTGAATTCTATATCGTTTATTGGATATTCTGTCGTATAGCTTTAATCCGCTTTCAATAAGCTCTAGTCTGTCATGTTATAAATGCTTCCTTTCATTAAAAGATGCATTACCGTTGACAGAAGTTATGTATTGTCCATCAATCTGATTCTTAACTCCGTAACAAAGAATTTTTAATCGAAACAACGTGCGCACTACTATCTATGCACACGTTGTGTGAAATGACCTTTGATAATGGATTTCTAATTATTGCTTGGTTTGATCGAATGTACTGACTTTGGGATTGAGCCTTTAAATACTCTAAACTCCCGCTTATTTTTGTACCGTTGTGTGTGATCCTAACGCTCTTATCCCAAGTGCTAATGCCCCACACAAGCCGGCATTATCGCCGAGCATAGGGGCGACAATATAATGTTCGATATCCGATACAATAGGCTTGGCACTCACGTATCCATTGAGAATGCTGCCCACCTGCGCTCGGATCATCGGGAATAACTGGACTTGCTTCATCACGCCCCCGCCGAGAATGACTTTCTTAGGGGATAACGTCAGGATGACATTCGATATGGCCTGCGCAATGTAGAACGCCTCCATCTCCCATGCCGGGTGGTCTTCCGGCAGTGTATCGCCCTTAGCCTTCCACCTTGCTTCCAGCGCCGGGCCTGCCGCCATTCCTTCCAGACAATCGCCATGATAGGGACAATTGCCACCAAAATCATCGTTCGGATGCCGCCTTGTGAGGATATGTCCACCCTCTGGATGAACAAGTCCATGTACCAGGTTACCTTCGGTATAAACGCCGACTCCTACGCCAGTCCCGATCGTATAGTAGACACAACTGTTCAATCCTTGTGCTGCACCCCATGTGGCTTCGCCCAACGCGGCAGCATTGACGTCCGTATCCCAACCGACCGGAACATCGAAGACCGATTTTAGCGTACCCACGAAATTATATCCGGACCAGCCAGGTTTTGGCGTTGTCGTCACATAACCGTAAGTCGGACTGGAGTGTTCGAGGTCGATCGGACCAAACGATCCGATCCCTATGCTATCGACTCTCTTATCCCGGAAGTAGGCGATGACATTCTCCATCGTCTCTTCGGGTCGCCGCGTTGGAAAATGAACCCGATCCTCAATCTCCCCTAATTCATTCCCGACACCACATACAAACTTTGTTCCGCCTGCTTCAATTGCCCCGATACGCATGTGCTTCCTCCTTGATCTCATCTCTCCATATGCTTCCCAGCTCATTGATTTGAAGCGACACCAGCTTTGCGTTTCCGCCTACCGTGTAAAGCTCAAGTCCGTTGCTTGCGGAAGCGGGGAAAATCATGTCCGAGATGACCGCTGTACCCTCACCACCGAACACTTCAATCGACGACCAATCCATGAAGATTGACATGCGTACACGGTTATCAACAGGCAGCAGCGGTGCCTGGTGCTTAGCTGCGAAGTCCGGATGGAAATTCGTAGTGCCTGATTTCGTGCGATCGACAAACAACTCCATGTTTAGGGTATCGTACCCGACCACCGTTTCTTCATCTGCAGACTTTCTAACCTTCATTCCGAACTCCGTTGCGGTTCCAATTTCGAATTCCGCGATCAATTCCGCTTTATCAATAGTGATGTCAGCCAGCGGATTCGTATCCGGAACCAAGGTTACATTCTCCAGAGCCATAAGCGGTGAACCTATCCTTCTCAATTCTTCTACCGGTTCTTGCACCAGACGAAGGCCTTCCCGATAGGTTCTCAACTTCAACTCTCGTGGAATGGATGCATTTCCCCGCCACTTGTCAGTCGGAAGCGTCCCGGCATACCGCCAGTTGTTCATCCAACCGATCCAGAGTTTACGTCCGTCTCCTTCCGGTATATCGCTCCAGGTGACGGCTGCATAGAAATCAGACCCGAAATCAATCCATTTCACATCATGAATCGAAAGAATAGGCTCGTCCGGTGTAAATGTCTTACCATCGAAGCTACCGACGAAGTACATCATACCGGAGCCCCCTGCCGGTGGTTCAGGCTCATTCGGGTTCACTCCATTACAATCGCCCACACTTAGAATGAGCACCCACTTCTTCTGATTGGGATCACCATCGACATGAAGCGAGAATAGATCCGGACATTCATAAACGCCACGATGTGTTCCGATGACGTCAGCGCCAAATGCACTAGCAAATGTCCATTCCTTCAAATTTGGAGAAGTGTAGAATTCCACACGGTCTTGAACAGCCAGAGTCATAATCCAATTGGATGTATCCTCATGCCAGAATACCTTCGGATCGCGGAAATCAAGCGTCGTCTCCGGAAACAAGACCGGGTTCCCTTCATATTTCGTCCAAGTCCGTCCCTTGTCTCTGCTGTAGGCGATGCTTTGAACCTGCGGCTTACCTGGTTGCACCTTGTTGTCGTTATTCGTATAGATCGCCACAAGCCCTGACCCGTCCTCATCAAAAAAACCACTTGTGTTCTGTGTATCGACTATCGCGCTTCCAGAGAAAATTGCACCGTCCTCACCTGGCGGCAAGGATGGTTCAAGCTCCTCCCAATGGACCAGATCGGAGCTTACCGCATGCCCCCAATGCATTCTCCCGAAATCGGGTTGGCTTGCGAACGGAGTGTGCTGATAAAAGAGGTGGTACTCATTCTCGTAATACACCAGTCCGTTCGGATCATTCATCCAGTTTTTTTGTGGCGAATAATGATACTGCGGACGGAACTTCTCTGTATAATTCATGTTTCTCCCACTCCTCCAGAATAATAATAATAATAATAGTAGTCGGAGCATGGCCTGCTACAGCATGAACTCACGCTCCGACGGTATGCATTATAATGTAAGTTTCTCCATAAGTCCTGTACGATTCCGGGCTTCCGGTCTTTTATTTTGTGTGATTCCAGAAGTTTGTTGCAAGGTCTCCTTCCTTTAATACTCATTTGTAAAAAATAAATGTGATTTTGGATACTTATTGCACGAAAGTAAGTGCTTCCATTAAGTACTGCCAACGGCTTAATAAATTTAACTTACAACATCACGATTACTTCGTCAAGAATTTTTATGACTATAAAAGTAAACATATGCACACCAACAAAAACACAATTTCATTTTAATAACGATTATTCATTGATTTTTCAGCTTTCAACAACGAAATGATAGTTTTCTCTTACGAAAAATCCATAACAAAGTGAATGAACACCGTCCATTCCTCTTGTTCATTTGTTTACTTTTGCACAAAATAAAAACCTTATTAATCTTTCTTTTTACTTTTAATCCAATTGTTCATTTGTAACAATTAAGTTGACAATTACATTAATTTGTACTACGATTATTTTGGTCGAGAACGCATTACTTCTGCTAAAGGAGCCATTATCTTTGAACAAAGAAAAAGTAACCATTCAAGATATAGCCGATTCGCTTGGACTTTCTAGGAATACGGTATCCAAAGCATTAAATAATAATCCCTCTATACCGGATGAGACACGCAGCAAAGTGGTTAGGAAAGCTATCGATATGAATTACAAGCAGTTCGCCTTGTTCGAACAAGAAGTCACACCTGCAAAAAGAACCGGTAATATTGCCCTGCTTACAGCAAATATGCCGAACAATTCACATTTTGGCACATCACTGCTAAGCGGCCTCGAACAAAAAATCAGCTCCGAAGGCTTTAATTTGTCGATACATATCGTTCGAGAGAATGAACTCGATTCGTCGGCTCTTCCTGTCAATTTCGACAAAAGTAAAGTAGATGGCATTGTCTGTATCGAATTGTTCGACAAGAGCTACTCGGAGTTTATTACGTCATTCGGGATCCCGACCTTATTCATTGACGCTTCAGCAGAACTGACGTTTTCTGAGATGAAGGCAGATCTACTGCTGATGGAGAACATTCACAGTACTTTCAGTCTAACGAAGAAGCTCATTGATGAAGGAATTACGGAGATCGGGTTTATCGGCGATTCCCGCCATTGCATGAGCTTCAACGAGCGTTGGGACGGGTTCACCAAAGCCATGTATGCCGCCCGGATTGATCTTGATGAATCCTTCTGCATTCTCGAAGACGACCGGCATATCGATGACTATAAGTGGCTTAAGCAGCGACTAGCAAGCATGACTAATCTTCCACCCGCGTTCGTATGCGCCAATGACTTCATCGCTATTAATGTCATTCGTATCTTAAAGGACCTAAATATTCAAATTCCTGGTGAGGTTAGGGTCTGCGGATTCGATAATTCCCCGGAGTCACGAATCGTCGAACCCCACTTGACCACCGTTCATATCCACCGATCCGAAATGGGCTTCCTTGCCGCCGAGATGCTCCTTTCCAAAATCGAAAATCCCGGCAGACCTCCACTGGTTACGCATGTTAAGACGATGCCGGTTTTCCGTCAATCGACGGGTCATGTGGAGTAGGCAGTTGAGGAGTATTGAACGTGTCGGAAGCTTAAACCAAGGAACCCTTTCAGCAAACGCTATGCTGAAAGGGTTCCTTGGTTTTTGCTGTAAATAACCATTTTTAATAAGGAAAGCAGGTCATTTCAAGACATATTCTTTGCTAATTACGGCGAGGAACCTGTTGTTCCACGATCTTTGGTTTGTAAAACAAACAAGGGTTCCAGCTCTAATGAGCTGAAACCCTTGTTGTTGTAGTGCCGAGGACGGGGGTCGAACCCGTACGGTACTCACGTACCGCAGGATTTTAAGTCCCAGAAGTCATTTGGACTTTAACACCCTGCAGTGGAATATAAGGGAACCTACAATCCGCAAAAAACCTTGTAGAATCAAGGGTTTTTACGGTTTTTCGTGTTTTCCTTAGAGCCACAAGGGTTTCCGGCAACAAGCAACAGAAAGAGCAAATTTAGCCTTTGGAGAGAACTAAGAGAGAACTCGGAGAGAAAAATGAGAGAACCAGCCCGCTCCCTACCATTGACAATATGTTCGGAGCAAACCTCCGGGGAGGTTTCTACAATGACACAAACTACCGTTATTACCATTGCCAATCAGAAAGGTGGCACAGGCAAGACTACCACCGCCTACAATCTGGCGTGCGCCTTGTCCCATGAAGATAAAAAAGTGCTGCTGGTTGATTTCGACCCACAAGGCAATCTGAGCATGTGCTTTGGAATCGAGAATCCAGATCAGCTTAAGTTTTCAATGTTCAATATTATGAACGCCCTCATGAGCGACGAACCACTGCCGGCTCCCGAAGAATACATTCATAATCATGGCAATATAGACCTCATCCCAAGCAACATTGAATTATCTGTTGCTGAGATTAATTTAAGAGATGAAATGGGTGGTGAAAAGACTCTCACCACATTGCTGGAATCCATGAAGCAAAGATATGACTATATCATTATAGACACAAATCCCTCTCTTGGTCTACTAACGATAAACGCCCTTGCTGCCAGCGACAGTGTTTTAATTCCCGTCAATCCGCAGCTTTGGTCTGCCACCGGGCTTACCCAACTCCTAAATATTATTGTGAAAGTGAAAAAACGAATCAATCCGCGGATTACCATAAAAGGGATCTTGATGACCATGTGCGATCCCCGCACTATTTTGTACAAGGATGCCTTCAAGCTGGTTCAGGATTACTACGGAGGAATCATCCGTATTTTTTCATCCCAAATCCCGCTTTCGGTCAAAGTCGGAGAAGCCAACTTTTATAGTCAAAGCTTAATGACATATCAACCTAAATCCAAGGTAACAGCAGCTTATCAAAACTTGGCAAAGGAGTTGCTGCAACTTGAACATGCCTAAGCCACGGATCACTCCTAAATTGGGGAGCATTGATGAATTGCTGAAACTTTCGGAGCAATCAAACCATGAAGAAGAGCCGCTTTCCTTAAAAGGAGATATTCAATCTATCCCTGTAAATAAGATTAGGTTCTTTAAGGACCACCCCTTCCATCTGTATGAAGGAGAGCGATTAGCAGATATGGTGGACAGCATTTCAACCAACGGCATACTTGTACCGGTTATTATCCGCCGGATCGAACCGGATGAAACAGGTCACGAATACGAAATGTTGTCGGGGCACAATCGAATGAACGCTGCACTGCTTATTGGATTAGAACTGCTTCCATCCATCATTAAAGAAAAGTTATCCAACGAAGAAGCCCTTTTGTATGTGGTGGAGACTAACGTTCTTCAGCGCTCCTTTAGCGAAATGTTGCCTTCTGAAAAAGCCAAGGTTTTATCTTTACGGCATTCCGAAATGTTCTCACAAGGGAAGCGTAACGACATAATCGATGAGTTAAAGAAGCTGGAAAACCCTCAGTATAACAAGGAAAACGAAACCTCTGCCCCAATGGGGCAGAGGCCAACAAGCCGGGATAAAGTAGCTGAGGAATACGGGTTATCTAAAAACTCAGTCTCGCGGCTGCTGCGGATTGATAAGCTAACTCCCGAATTAAAACAGAGAGTTGATACCGGGGAGTTGCCATTACGCTGCGCCGTCCATTTGTCTTATTTGGCAGATGATGAACAGACTATAGTCAATCAAGTCTTGGCGGACAACGGGTTTAAAGTAGACATGAAAAAATCCGAGCTTTTGCAAAGTTACTCTGGCAAGCTCAACACCGATCATGCCAATAAAATTCTATCTGGTGAAGCTATCCGAAAGCCTCGGGGCCAAACGCTACCGCCACCGTTCAAATTGAAGCACAAAGTGTATGCCAAATATTTTTCCAGCCAAAGTAAAGCATCCGAGGTCGAGGCGATTATCGACAAGGCTTTGGAGATGTATTTTACCCATCAAAAGCAGTACGCTTCAGCCCAAAATGATAAGGAGGCCGACGAACATGAGCACGAACTTTAAAGATATCGAGCATGAACAATTTTATGAAGGTAATCTGCGAATGACCAACATACCGCATGATCCGTACCATAAAGCATTGTTCTATACTTTGGGCTTATCCCCACAAACACGTCAGCACATTACAGACCTTTACGATCATCAAGAAAGCTGCATCCGGCTGGAAGGGTTACAAGCAGGCTGGCAAACCGGCACAACCTTGAAAATCACCCGATTGGCTTTTAATTTATTCAACGGCTTCAACGGTGACAGTGAACTTTATTCCGACCGCCCGCGGAATTATAGTCCATACTTCTTATTTGATACAAACCTGATGCCCTACTTTTTTGAATCCATTAAGTTGCGATTTGAAGAGTACACTCACTCCCTTGATCAGTACTCTCTCCCGTTCTCCCTGTTGGATGCTAAGGACATGCTGGGCTTTTATGAACAGGAAGTCTGACTCTACTCTTCCCTATCTCAAATTCAAAGAAAGGAGAGCCCGCCATGAACCGCATGAATCAATTGCGCCATCTTTACTCATCTGCTATTGCAGACATTACTCACAGTGCAGAAGCTTGGCGCGATTATCTAGAATTTGCAGCATCTATCTATAAATACTCCTTTGATAACACTTTGCTTATCTATGCCCAACGCCCAAATGCATCCATGCTGGCTCCCTTATCTTTGTGGAATCAATTGGGTAGATATGTTCGCAAAGGTGAAAAGAGTGTCGCAGTTTGCGATTTTGCATCAGGGAATAGCCCTATCTTAACTTATCTGTTTGATGTATCACAGACGACCGGCAGGAATCCTCCGCCGCTTTGGAATTTGAATAAAGTGGACTCAGGGGAACTAGCCGGGAGACTTACTTCTTACGATACGTTAAGTTTACCCGAGGCCATTTCTCAGATGACGCATTCAGCTGTTCTTGCTTCAGGGGATGATTGGATGCAAGACATCGAATTCGATATCAAGGATCATTTTTTAGGAACGGTCCCTCTGCAGGGTCTGGAACGACATATCGGAGATTTAATTGAGGACAGTACTCGCTATCTTATTCATCAGCGTTGCCACTTACCTGAACCTGACAATGTAGACTTTACCACCATTACTCATTATGGAACGATCCCATTAGTCGCTAGATTAGGAAACCAAATCAATGTTCTAGCCCGCAGTCTTCTAGGAGATATTGCTCGGTACATTAAAATTATGGAAGCAGAAAGGAGTTTGCAAAATGAACAATTCGAACAGCCTGAACCTGTCGTATCGCGAAATCGATGGTCTACAGTATCCCAACTTGAATTTAACGACCGAAACTCAACCCCTGGGAAAATACGGCCGGATGACAATGAATTATCTTCGGGATCATCACCCGCAAAGGTTCCAGATCCTATTGATGCAAGGCACACTGATGGCGACGATACAGAACGTGGAGCACGAAGCGCTGGAACGAATGGAACAACTAACCGACCGGTTGCTCCGCGTTCGCCCGATGCCACAGACCGACGATACTCTGAAACGGACACAACACCTGAACCAGCTCAAATCGACGGCAGAAGAATTGGTCCTGAACGACATCGTTCTGAAACCGAGATAACGCAAGCTCGTACGACTCCTCCCCAACCTTCCGAACCGCAAAGTAGCGGTTCTTTTTTTATTCCCGGCGGTGCTCCTTTTCCTCCTGCAGAATCAGAATGGACATTATTTGATTTTGTTGCACTAGACCCTACTGTAGCCATCGCTCCTGAAGATCAGCAGATAACACTACCTCAAGAATCCAAGCAAGAAAACACGCGGCTAGTTGAAGCAATCCAAAAAGAATCGAAGTCCACCTCTCTCCCTTCGCCCACCGTTAATTATCGGTTTCAACCCGATCACTCTCCCTATGTATCAGGCCCAAAAAGCAAATATAAGCGGAATGTGGAAGCCATCCGGCTGCTTAAACACTTAGAAAAGACCCAACAGCAGGCAACCCCTGAACAACAACAGACCTTAGCCAGCTACGTGGGCTGGGGAGGATTAGCCAATGTATTTCATCCGAGTGTCTCAGGCTGGGAGAATGAATATCAAGAACTCAAGCAGCTTCTAGACGAATCTGAATATGCGGCGGCGCGAAATTCCACGATTACAGCCTTTTATACGGAGCAGGCTGTTATCGCCCCCATCTACGATACCTTAAAACGCTTCGGCCTCAACAACGGAACAGGACGCAGATTACTTGATCCCTCTATGGGAACCGGAAATTTTTTCTCAATATTACCTGCAGAATGGGATCAGGCCGGGCTTCATGGCGTAGAACTCGATTCTCTTACCGGACGTATAGCCCGGCAGCTCTATCCGCAAGCAACGATTTCTCTTCAAGGATTTGAGACCGTTGATTGGCGTGACATGCAATTTGATGCTGCTATATCCAATGTTCCATTTCACAACGTTCGTATCCATGATCGGCGATATACCAGTAGCTACTATATCCACGATTACTTTTTTATCCGCTCTCTGGATTTACTTAAACCCGGAGGTATAATAGCTTACTTCGTCAGCAAGGGAACAATGGACAAACAAGATTCATCCGTGCGGCAGGTCATGGCGGCACAAGCGGAATTAATCGGCATGGTACGCCTGCCTAACACTACTTTTCAGTCTTTAGCTGGAACTTCAGTAACCACGGATATTGTATTTCTTCAAAAGCGAGAACAGCCGCTGTATCTTTCCAAAGAAGAGATGCCAGAGTGGACTGAGGTTGGTGAAACCGTTGACGGGATACCACTTAATCGCTACTACCTCTCGCATCCACATATGGTGCTTGGAGAGATGACGTGGGACAGGGGCATGTATGGTGCAGAGCGCATCAGTGCCTGTATTCCCCATGAAGATCAAGACTTGATTCCTGCTCTAGAAGAAGCACTAGGATTTCTACATGCGAACTTCCCCGCTCTACCTGAGCGAAAGGCACAGAGGGTCAACTTCGAAGCCTCTCAATTTTTCGAAGAAGAAGTATACTCCATTCAGCAAGCTCAACCAGGCACTAAAAATTTCACTTTTGTCGCAGAGAATGGGCGAATTTATTACTGTGAGAACGGCGTCCTACTAGCGCAAGACATTAAAGGCAAAAAGGCAGAGCGAATTCAGGGACTATGTAACATTCGAGAGGCGTTGCTCGAGGTCATTGAAATTCAATGTCGCGATCAAGGTTATTCCCCCTTCGAATTGGAAAATGCCCAGGAACAATTGAATCGGGTCTATGATCATTTTGTTAAACAGCATGGCTTTATTAATGAACGAGCAAATACTTCCGCTTTTGCCGATGATGATCAACTACCGCTACTGCGCTCCATTGAAGATTTGACCTCAGAGAAATCCTGGACAAAGGCAGCAATTTTTTCCCGTCCCACGATTCGAGTCAATGCTCTACCCGAACAAACTGAAGATCCATTGGAGGCTCTTCAGATTTGCTTAAATCATCGTCTCCGAGTAGACCTTCCTTATATCGCTCATCTTTGTAATAAAACAACTTTAGAAATTAAAGAAGCATTAGGAGAGCGTATATATTTAAACCCGCAGAAGTATACCGGCGACGCCGAGGAAGGCTGGGAATTGGACGAAGAATACCTCTCGGGGAACGTAAAGGACAAACTCGCGTATGCTGTGCTCAAGGCTCGGGATTATCCGGATTTGTTTCGTCGTAACGTTGTTGCACTCACACGAGTGCAACCCCCTCCCTTGTTGCCAGGTGACATTGATTTTCGGATCGGAAGTCCGTGGATTCCCGTGCGCTACTATCGAGACTTTATGTATGAAACATTTGGAACGGCACAGTATCTGCAGACCATGCAGACTGTTAATGTGGAGTACTTAGAGTTCACCAATACTTGGCGTATATTTGGCAAATCCTTGGAACGTGACTCCATTAAAGTAAATCAGACATTCGGAACCCGACGTGCCAATGCCTACGAAATTTACGAAAGCAGCCTGAATCTGCAAAGCATTACGATACGCGATCCCCTCACTTATTTGGACGCAAACGGCATCGAACAGGTCAAATATGTCATTAACGCCAAAGAAACGATGATCGCCAGGGCTAAGCAACAACAGATGCGGGAAGCATTCTCTTCCTGGCTATTCCGCGATACCGAACGCGCAGAAGTCGTGCTTGCAATCTATAATGATAAATTCAATACCATTCGTCCTCGCACGTTTGACGGTGATCATTTGATATTTCAAGGTATGAATGAGGATATGAGTCTACGCAAACATCAAAAGGATGTGGCGGCTCGTATTATTTACTCTGGTACAGCCTTGATGGCCCATGAAGTTGGAGCCGGGAAAACCGCTGCAATGATTGCTGCAGGAATGTATCTAAAACGCATCGGGGCCATTCATAAGCCTCTATACTGTGTCCCGAATCACTTGACCGAGCAATGGGCTAATGAGTTACTACGCTTTTTCCCCGCTGCCAATATTCTGGTGACCACCAAGACAGACTTTGCAACCGCCAACCGCCAGCGCTTCGTTTCTCGAATTGCTATGGGCGATTATGATGCAATCATCATTGGTCACAGTCAATTTGAGAAAATCCCCATCTCGCGGGAACGGCAAGAGCAGCTCCTGGAAAATGAAATTCGCAATGTATCCCAGATGATTAATCAAATGAAAATGGAGAAAGGTGATAACTGGAGCATTAAGCAAATGGTTATTTTCGAGAACAATTTAAAATCAAGGCTGGAACGGTTAGTTAATGAAAGCAAAAAAGATGATCTCCTCACCTTTGAACAACTCGGTGTAGATATGCTCTTTGTCGATGAAGCTCATGCCTATAAGAACTGCTTTACCTTTACTAAGATGCGCAATGTAGCCGGAATCGGAAAATCCAGCAGCCAGCGAGCAACAGATATGCTACTCAAATGCCAGTACCTCCAGGAGATGAATCAAGGTCGCGGTGTTGTGTTCGCCACGGGTACTCCCATCAGCAACAGTATGTCTGAGATGTATGTGATGCAACGATATCTTCAGCCACGCTTACTTCAGAAACTAGGTTTGGATTTCTTTGACAACTGGGCAGCCACCTTTGGCGAGGTCGTCTCCTCCCTTGAGATCACACCAGAAGGTAGCGGCTATCGGATGAAATCACGTTTTGCCAAGTTTCATAATTTACCTGAACTGATGAGCATGTTTCGACTGGTAGCCGACATTCAAACTGCTGACATGCTGCAGCTACCTACTCCGAAACTAGAGGGCGACAAAGCAACCATTGTGATTAGTGAATGCTCCTCATTTCAGCAACAGATGATGGAAGAATTCGTAGAACGTGCAGAAAAAATTCGAAATAATGATGTGGATGCTAGCGAGGATAATATGCTCAAGCTGACCCATGAAGCAAAGTTAATGTCTATTGATCCCCGATTGGTTCATGCGGATGCACCAGTGGATTCAGAATCCAAGCTTAACCGTTGTATAGAACAGGTATTTGAGATTTGGAAAGAAACCCAGAATGAGCAATCAACCCAAGTCATATTCAGTGATAGTGGTACACCGAAGTCAGGGCAATTCAATGTCTATGATGAAATCAAGGCTCAGTTAATTTTACGAGGTGTTCCTGAGAAGGAGATTGCTTTTATTCATGATGTAAATACAGATGCGGCGCGTGAAGCCCTGTTTGAGCAAGTGCGCCGCGGCGAAGTACGTATGCTGTTAGGCTCTACGCAAAAAATGGGAACGGGGACCAATGTGCAAACCCGCCTCATCGCCGCTCACCATCTAGATTGTCCATGGCGTCCTTCTGACATCACTCAACGAGACGGCCGCATCTTACGGCAGGGTAATAATAATGAAGTGGTACGGATCTTCCGCTATGTAACCAAAGGGACTTTTGACTCTTATTTGTGGCAAATACAGGAGCAGAAGCTTCGATACATTTCTCAGGTTATGACTGGCAAGAGCATATCCCGGTCATGTCAGGATGCTGATGAAACAGTTCTTTCAGCAGCTGAGGTAAAAGCCGTTGCTGTCGGTAATCCTATGTTGGCGGAAAAAATGGAAGTGGACAATGAGGTGATTCGGCTTAAGCTGCTTAAAAATAATTGGCAGAACGAGCAAGCAACTTTAGAATGCCAAATTCAGCACCACTTTCCGCAAGTCATTGCTTCTTGCTCTGAAAAGGTAGAGCACTACAGAGCAGACTGGAAGTTAGCTGAACAACATGTGCAAGCGGAGTTCTCCATTGTATTGGATGGCAAGGAGTACACCGAACGTTCACAAGCAGGAGAAGTTTTGATGTTGTTGTCCAAAGTGATGGAACTGGAACATCAGGCTGCAAAGGTAGGTGAGTTCCGCGGGTTTGACCTTCTTCTTTCACGATCGTCTTTCGACCATGTTAATATTCATCTTCAAAGCGCAGCAAGCTATTCGGCCGAAATGGGGGAATCCTCCATAGGAAATATTTCAAGACTAGAGAACCTTGTTGAAAAGATCCCCATAAAAATTAGTATTACTGAAGAACAACAAGAGAATGCCCTTCGACAGCTTGAATCAGCGAAGAAAGAAATCGGTAAGCCCTTTGAATCTGAAAACCAGCTACAACAGCTTGTGGCGCGTCAATCGGAGATTAATTCGACATTGGAATTTAAGGAATTACAGGGACAAGAACAACTCTTTGAAAATAAAGATTCTGAAATGTGTGAACCGAATAATAAGGTCAGGGAAACATTTACTGAAAGGGAAATTTAACAGTTCAAGAAGACGGCAACCCCTTTATGACACCGCCCTATGCAAATGATCGAACTACCTAATCATTAATAGTTGTTCTCATCCCTCACAAATTCTAATTCATCAAGATAATGATCCTCTTCGAATTCAATTTCTTCTTGTATTTCTACAAAGAATTGACAAGCTTCCTCCATAAATGTCTCCATAACCTTACATGTCATTAGCCTTTCATAAGTTGGATACAGGGTTAAGAAACATGTAGTTATCTGAGTCAATGATAAACAAGCATTCTGCGCAGGGTTAGCTAGTCCATAATTTGTTGCACCAGCTGATATTACTTTACTTCCTTCAATTATCCCTAATGAAAATGAACTAGCTTTAGGACCTAGATGGATATAATTGCACGCTAATTTGTAATAAGGTCTCAGATGATCTAACTCAATATTTTCTTCTAAACCCTTAAAATTTCTATCTTTCTTATTGAGCACTTTCATTGTCCATCCAAATGGTTTATCAAAATCCGCTCCGTATTTCCTAATTACCCCCTCTCTCTTATTGATGATCTCTAAGGCGTCTTCCTCAGTTAGTTCACTGTAACCAAGTTTTGGGGCATATTTAATGTACTCCTGCATCTCATAGTATTGTTCAATAATTTCATAATCCAAATACATTTGAGCAGTTTCAGTATCATTTTGTGAAATGAAAAAAGCCAGTACTGAAAGTTCATGCAAAGTTCGCCACCTTGCCATCGCTCCATCAGCAAAACCACTTCTTACAAGAGCCAATACCTCATATGAGATTTGACAAGCGCGTGCATGTAATCTGACTAACACCTTGAATTTCATATTTGTTTCCATCTCTTCAGAAAGCTCTTGGTACAATTCTTCACAACTTTCTAGTGAAACTACTATCAAAGATTCAAAAAGAGCAAGTGGTTTTAACCATCTTCGACTTAATCGAGCTTCAAATTCTGCCCTTATCAATCTGTGCTCTTCTAACATTTCACCTTGTTGTTTCCTTAATGAATTAAGTAGTATCGGGGTAGTTTCATTAAGCGTTTTTTCAACTATATCTTGGACATCGATCGTTAAATTTTCTTTATCAACTTCTGGGGGGATAAGGTTAAGAATCTCGTTGTAAAAATCATTAATCGGGCTATCTAATTTCATATTTTCACCTCTCGTTTTTTTAAGGTTTCTACAATAAACCTAAAATCTAAGACTAAATCTTTGGATTACGTGGGCCAGATAATATCATTCAAAAACTTAGAAAAAAATAAATGGTCGGTTAAACGCTCTAATAGTATAGAGGGTATTGGATTACGAGCTTTTGAATTGATTACAAAATCTTCTAGACGATCAATTTTTACACCCATCCCGTGATTTGAGCTTTTTAATGCAACTATTTTTACGAGGTGAATATTACTGTAACCATTCCGATAAACAAATTTGCTTATCTCTTCTTTACACATTGAAAAATCACTGTAAGGCACTTGTAAAAATAAGCAACCAGGATTTTCACCAACTTGCCTATTCGCTTTCTTAATTAAATCCTGCAAGTTTTTTACTTCCGCTCTTTCTTCAGGAATACTAAAAAACATTCTATTCTGAAAAGATGTTCCGCGTTCTCTTTCGGTGTACACTTTGTTAAGTTCTGACTTTAAGCGTTCTTCACCCGTTATACAACAGTGTATATTTGGAATGGCCTCTAAAGCCTTTGGAGTCGGGAGATGACGGAAGTCTTTAATTACTTCAATAGTATACTGATGGCCTACTCGAGTT
The DNA here is from genome assembly GCF_038000205.1 of Paenibacillus sp. FSL R10-2771. Classification (NCBI taxonomy): domain Bacteria; kingdom Bacillati; phylum Bacillota; class Bacilli; order Caryophanales; family Paenibacillaceae; genus Paenibacillus; species Paenibacillus sp. FSL R10-2771. The sequence goes on along the minus strand of NZ_JBBOBM010000001.1, from coordinate 1,345,244 downwards.
TGTGAATTTCCTTCTCGAAGCATGTTGTTAATAGCCAACATTACGCGTTTATAGTCTTCAAATACTGCGGTCTCTTTTACTGTCACTTTTAGATCTACTGCATAGCCGTGTTTCGTTAACTTATCAATAGTTCTTGAACCAAGTAGATAGGCAAATGCTGAATTAGCTACGAAAGTTTTATCTTGGATTTGTTTATTCTTACATTCCACAGCAAATGTTGTCCCCAAACATTCAGCAGTAAAATCATATCGTATTTTTGACTCATCATTAAATTGGACTTGAAATCCGTTATATTTTAATGCCTGTGCAACTTCTAATTCCCAGCATGCATCATTGTATAATTGTTTTTCTTGTAATCTAGAGCGATATAGCTTCAAATCGTATAACCCATCTAATTCTAGTAAGTTTCTTCCTAGATTCATCAATTCATGATTTCCGGAACCCATTCTTATTATAGACTCACCAAGAGCTTCCGCTTTTCTTACTGACGTCCATATACTCACATAATGCTGCATGATAGGGTGTAGAATATCAAAAAATGCACCTGCCTCTTTAAATAAGTTTCTATAGTACATTTGACGCGTTTGATCTCGAATCCATTCCCTTGTCATGACTTCTTCAAACTTATTTATGTAATGGTCATCCATATCCTTCTTTAGTGGGTATCTCAGCAATCTAACCACTCCATATCCGCATCTTTACATCATCACCCAAATTATAGCATAAAAAAATCATGAATCTGAGTAACTTCTTTCAATTTCCATACCATATTAATTAATTCACTATCAGTGTTCTTTTTTTAAAAAATTAGTCTAACTTCGGGGATTTAACAACGTTTTCGAATTAAAAAATCTCCAACTTCTTAGAAATAAGTTCTATATTGGTCCAACAAAAAAACAGCGGCAGAACAAGACCTGCTAAATAAAGTCTTCGATCGCCGCAGTTATTCAAGTAAAACTTCCCGTTAGCTCAATCCGTGAGACAAACTCCCTGATCTGGAGCAGGACACTATTCCATAAACTGTATTAGTCTATAAACCAAAAAATTTTCACTGGAGAATGTTAAAGGAAAAGAGTCCTCTAGACATAGTTGGCCTGCCCTCTCTTTGTAGTTAAACTAACGGTGAAATTGTCGTATCCGGGAAATCATGAACTATATTTTTCTTATTGTGAAGGATTATTAATAACATTAGGACTTGTTCAATACCATCTTCAATTTGTTGCTCAGAGACCCCTTCTGGAATTTGTCCAATGGAATGTACAATTTTATTTCTCCAATTGACTACATTTTTCACAGTTTCCAAATTAACTTGCTCAAGACTTTTCGGGTTAATTGTTAAGTCAAGCAATCCGGATAATCGAGCAGAGAGGCCAAACTCTGGTTTTAAAAATTCTTCAATTTTTTTCTTGGTAAATTTCTTTCGATTTTTTAGGTATTCTCTAAGAAATCCTGTTAATGCAACTTCTAATCCAATAACTGATTCAAGAACAGAGAGTCGATAATTCTTACTTCTTAAGTGTTCAATTGAATTTAAGTAAAGGTCTAGTTCTGTTGGTATTGGATTATCAGCAATTATTTGCTCTCGCACTTTTTCCCAACGTCCATAATCCATGCTGAATGAATAATTACTTTCTCTTTTCACTAAATCATTGGGATATCTGCTTAAATTGTTTAGAATAGATATTCGGAAGTCACTGACGTTTTTCCAATTTATATTGTCAGATGAGAATGTAGGGTTTAACGAGTCAAATAAAAAATCATAGTAATTCTCATCCATAAGAACAAGTTCATGAAGGTACGGAATTAGTCCATGAACCCTCAGATTTTTAATGACCCTATTCGTCAATTTGAACATCGTTTTTGTTAATTTTTTCCTGTCCTCGATTAGTTGAGAGACATTATCCGAATCAGGTTTATCTTCAATCGTGAATTGTATATATTTTGTTTTGTAATAGTTAAAACTTGTTTTGTCATTTTGGATCTTTTGACCCGAAAATTCACTTATAAATTCCACAACACTTTCCATACCTTTATATTCAAATTTTATTTTATAGCATGTTTGAACTTCGTCATTACTTAATATATATAATTCGATTGGAATAGACCACCTTAATCGCATGTAAACACCCTTTCTCTCAAATGTTACTACTTTCCACATAATTTCGAAACAAGTTTCTATAATCATTCTATTATTTCTTCAGGAATTGATAGTAACCTGTTCCTTAGCTTAATGCAGCCTCGTCAGTCTAGAACTTTATTTATTTTGGACAATATAAAGTGTCAAAAGTGCAGAGTTAATCTTTCAATAATAAGCTTAAAGAATAGCAGGAGGAATACAATGAATGCTCTCTTTATAGCTCAAACATTCATATTTGCTTGATCAGCGGTTATCAATTGCCATCAAAGGAAACATCCTCCAAAATAAACTTAGCTCTTTCATATAATTCATCAAATGTAATGATTTCTATCCCTTCGATATTTCTTCTAAATAATTCAAAAGATGCAAGCTGCGATTCATTTACCCCATATAAAGAAGTAAACTGGGCCAAATTTCCGATTAGAAGGATTGCTTTAGGGTTATAATTGTATATAATTTCCCCAGTAGGAATACCCTCCTTGGTCTTAATCTCTATCTTACTTGATATATTTTTGATGGCATTATACTTATAATTTTGAATTTGTGCAATTGCACCAGATAACTCTCTTGAAATGGCCCATGCCTCATTTCTATATGGTTCATTTTCAAGAAGTGGAGTTACATGAGTCTTAATTTCGACAAAGCACATCGAATTGATACTTCCCATTGTCTTCATCAAAGCATCAATTCGTTTTCCAGAACTAGAAAATGTATGACCTGAAATTACTTGCTCAAATTTTTTATTTTCTAATGGTGAACCAAAGAAAAAATTCAATCCATAACCAAAAATCCATGTATTATTCTCAAAATAATTCTGCCAAACTCTTTCAGAAGAATTGCTATGAACTACCTTTTGCTCATTAAAGAAAACTTCGTCATATAATAATTTCGAAAAAAAATTTAATTGCGCTTTCTTATATGCAAGGGTTGTAATATCTGAAACCTTAATATTCTTCTTAATAAATTCACTAAACAATTCCTGATGATTCTTAAGAACATCATTAATAGAATTTAATGAGTCTAGGATACCTTTAATATCTGATACATCAGTTGACTTAATAGATAAGGTTTCATTAATAATGCCTAACTTTGAATGGATTTCTTCAAAAAAGGAAAATGAATTATCTGGCCTTATAAAATCCCAAGCTAATGTTATATCCTTTATTGAATAGGAAAAAGCTACATCTGCAATAAGTTGATTTTTAGGATTAGTATCTACCCTTTGGGATCCATCGGTAAATCCGATAACATATCCATTGTGGTCTCTCATAGTTTTCTCAATAGAAAATTTTTCTGAATCAAGACAAATTATGATATCAAAGTCTGTTTTTCTTATCAGAGGTCTATGTAAAACTTGATGATACGTGGCTAAAACAATTCGCTTATTTTGCCAATTCTCATCTTTACCTGCAACAGAATATTGATTGTAATAAGGAATAGACAGTTCATGCTCAAGTTGCTCTTGTAAAACCCTGAAATAGTTTAAAAATAAAATTTTCGCATCACTCTCGAGCATAAATAATTTTGCCAACACTAAGGAAATAATAGTCTTTCCTGATCCGGGGGGCATAGATAATAAAATTTTCTTTTTTCCCACACCAATTGACTTTTGCACATCTTTCACAGCATCTGATTGATGAGGTAGTAATAATTTCGTTTCCGAATAGTAATTTACCGGTATCTCTTTAGAGATTACTTTATCAAGATTAAGATTTCTCATACTTTATTTCACTACCTTTGAATTAAGTAAAGTTTTGAATAGTCATTAAGATATTTTCTACACTATTTTAATTATCCCTGCTATCAGTAAACAGCCATCACATTTAATTAAAAATGTGATGGCTGTTTTCATTAAAAGAATGGAGGATTGATCTTGTATAATTACTATTCTTCTTCTCTTTGGAAATACTTTTGGTTTTTTCACGCTCCAAGAGGCCCTCCCTTGGCCTCTTGGAAGTGATCTAAAGGCAGGAATAGCCAAATGTCATTTGGCGAAGAAACCGCGTGGAAGCAGAGCTTCCACCGACATTTCTTGTTGTTTTCTCCCGGCTATCGAATGTCGTCCAAGGAAGCTCAAAGCGAGGTGCCCCTATTGGCTCAATCTGAAAAAACGGTACAGATTACCGTCAAGCTTCCCCAAAAGCAGTATGACACTCTGAAAAAATATGCAGCCTCCAAACATCTTAGCATGGCAGATATTGTGCGGGCATTCATTCAGAAAGGCATGTCTATTGAGTCCTACACGCAGGAGATTGATTTTATCACGACAATTATCCGGCAAGAAATCAACATTGCTATTGGTGGGCTCAGTAACCGCTTAGCCGGCCTTGCCAGTAAAGACCTCATTATGTCTGCCGCTGCGTACTATTCCACTATTGCCATCATTGCTGACCTCATTGATACGAATCGTTATACAACCTTCCGAGAGATTGAGAAGAAGGCTCGTCAGTTAGCTGTAGAATATACGAAAATGAAACTGACGGATGCCGAACAGCTCTTCCTTTCTGGCGACGCGTTTGAGCAGAATCTTGCCAAACTACACGGAGGTGCAGAAGATTTCAGCCCTGATCTATAAACAACGCTTTTTCCACCCTAATCGCCCTAAAACGGCAGTAAGTAATTATGTACACATCGGCTATATTGCCACCCGCCCCGGAGCCGTTCGTCATGAGTACTTGCCTCACGGACTCTTTGGCAAAATGAAACCTGGAAGTATAGACATTTTCCAGTCTTGGCAAGAAGTCGCCCGCATCGCCAGAGATATTTCCAAGCAAGGCAAGAACATGTACCGTAGTGTCATTTCACTTCGTACAGAAACGGCAATGGTGCTGGGACTTAATGATTTTGAAGCTTGGCAACAATATATTGAGCAACACATTGCTACACTCGCCGCGCACAACCGAATCAAAACAGAAAACCTGTGTTGGGCCGCCGCCTTCCATAACGAAAAGGATCATCCCCATCTTCATATCGTGTTCTGGGATAAAGAGCAGGCGATCATGAAGAACTTCACTCACCCTGAAATCCCCAATCGTATCCGCAAACAGCTTATTAAGGATACCTTCGCTTTCAAGATCAAGGAGTTTTGCGCCGAACGAGACTTGGCTAAAACAGGAATCACAAACATCACTGATGCCATTCTAGAGCAATTTGAAGCTCACATGAAATCCTTAAATCCACAATCTTTTCGAGCACTTCAACAACGGTTTGAGCATGAAGATGAAGATTCATTGCGTTCATTGCTTCGTCTCCCCAAACATAATCTGACCAACACCCAAGCTGTGGATCAACTTGCGCCTCGCCTGTTTGAACTCCGCCAAGCATTACCCAACCATGGCCGCTTAGCTTACCAGCTGCTGACCCCTGAAGCAAAATCTCACATAGATGAATTCGTCCAGGATCTGCTGCAGCAAAACCCGTATTTAACGAAAATGGTGGAGACGTATGTCAAAGCTAAGATGGAGGTTGCTAAGCTCTATTCCTCTGACCCTGCTCATCTCACCAAACAAAGCAGCAAGTATCAAGCAGAAGCAGAGAAGCGTATTGCCAATAGTATTCTCTCTACGGTTCGAACAATCATTAAGCTTGAACAAGCTTCAGATGTAGGTATTCACCAGCTCGAACGCTATCGAACTTGGACGGAGCAGTTGATCTTGGAGTTGCTGTCGGCCATGGAGCAAATCTCCATGCAGGCGCAACTCGATTTCGAAGATAAGGTCAAGGTTGTCTTCGGCGGAGAATGGTCCAAACAGGCAAAAAAGGAATGGATCCTGCGACAAAAGGACAAAGGAATGGATCGTTAAACATCTTCGTACAGATACGCTCCAAGAGCGTATTTTTTGTGCCCAATCAGTGCTCAGCCTGTGAATAATCTGCGGATAACTTATGTATTGAAAGGAGCCTTTTATGTTATTTACTAATGGACGACTGCAATCCTTTGAGAAACTAATGAAAAAAACACCCCATTGCCCAGCAAGGCCCATGAAGAGTTCAGAACCGATGAAATCATTGACTGAACCTAAAGATCCTCCACAGAAAGAAAAGCCTCATGGAAATCAATGATCGCTTACTTGATGTCCTGCGTTATGAGCTAGAAAAAGTAGGACTTCATACAACCCCTCCTGTTCTCGATGAAGTTTTGCTCGTCGTTAAAGACGATACCCCCGTCGCGTATGTTCAAGAAGATGGGTTTATTATCTACTCCACTCTTTGCGATAAGGAAGACTCCCTACCAGTTTCAACGATTGTTAACCAAGTCTGGGAAATGGAGCGAGCTTATCAAGAAGCTCCTGTTATGCATATTGATTCTGTTAGCAAATACCGGAAATTGATTGAGTACAACGGCATCGTTCTCGCGGCCCGCTATGATGGAGATGGTCAATTCACTTTTGCTAGCTGGCAGTACACGTACAACAATAACGCTGTTTCATTCGGACATTATTTTCATGAAAATCATTACGCTGCCGCCAAAGCCGACTTCTTATACCGCAGCGGGCTCGCCGACCGTTCTATTCTCTTTCAGTTGGACGAACTAGCAGTAATTCGAGATACTCTTTTGTTTCGAGGGATGCAAGACTCTGCACTCCAATTAAAAGAGCAGGAGGGTTTAGACAATCTACTGCATCGAGTGGATTCTATGCTAACACCAAGTAATGAGCCATCGTTGGTAGCTGAGATTGAAATGGAGCAGGAATACTAATGATACCTATCTCTTTAAGGAGTGAGACTCATTGAAAAGCAAGAACGAGTTCTATAAGGCGTACTTCGCTGCCCTTATGGAACAAGGAATCGAAGTCCGCCGGTCCACTTCTGCAGACTATCTTGCTGATTTTCACCAAAAGGACCAGCTCATAGCGTTTTATACTCGCGCCGACCAAATTGAACGTAACCCCTTCGTTACCGTACCGGATCGCCTGATGAGTAGCATTCACGACTTGGCCCGAAAAACCGCCCTCCAGCTTGGCATTTGTACGGAAAAGCCTTATACCGACAAAAGTGAGAAGATCGTTAACTGCGTCTATAAACTCTGCGAGCATGGCGATGTCGTGCTGGCCTGCAAGCATCATCCTTTGTTTGATTATGTATTTTCTACCTATCGCTTATCACCGGACAATCAAACACCCGTTCAGCGGCAGTATTTTTATAATCGCGATGAAGCCACGGAAAGCTTCGCTACACGCAGTGGTCTGGTAGATGCTCGCAAACTATTCAGTGAAACTGAATTAACACTCATTCACGATGAAATGGTCAAATTTTTGATTACGCCAAATGACAAGAACATGGAACAGTTTGAGCAAGTGCAGATTCTGATTGACCGGCTCGAAGACCTGATTCCCGCTCTTAAAGAACGGGATATTCACCTCGATTACGATGCTGAATTTGCCCATGATCTGGACGGTGATCCAGGATCTCTGGATGTCGCCGAACTATCCCGTTAATCATTTACAAAAAGGAGATGGCTCTTGATGCCCCAACCACAAACCTCTATATGGGGAACAATTCTAACTTGCATGGAGATCGGCCTGCATATCTACGCGCTGCAAGCCGAGCGCGACCAAGGGATTGTCCTTGATGCTGAGTATGCAAAAAAAGCGCTCAGCGAAAACGCGTTACAATTGGGAAAAGAACGCGATGGCCATGTATATTTTGATGATGTGAAAAGCATTGTTCCTACGTATGAGCTAGCTAAGCAAGGTGCGATAACGCATCCGGAATTACAATCAGTAGCCGAAGATCCAGAACAGCTCGTCCCAGACGGCCATTACTTTGCTCCCGAATATTTTGGTGATTTTCCTCCGCCACAAGACGATCAGGGTCAAGCATACCCTCAACAACAAACCTGGGATAACGGTGTTTTTCTGGTTGAACGGCCACAAGGGATGCAGCTTGCCGTCCATCAGATGATCGCAGAACAGGTATTGTCCGATATGGCCCTGATGCATGCTGCCGGTCACGGAGCCTATTGTTTTTTCCCCTTAAACGACTGCGCTATCCCCATTTACGAATTGTCCGCCTCTCACCCCGGTGTCTTAGCCAAAGTCATAAACGAGGACAGCTTACTCCACACCCTCTGCGACGATCACCCAGCCTATGTCGGCGTGCATAACCTGCACACTGAAGAATGGGGTCATATCCATGATCGCCCTGCGCCAAGCTCCCTTTTCCTGCAGGCTCAGTTGGATGAAGCAGCTGAACAAAGCAACGAAGACCTTCCTCTATCACCTTCCAGCTATCCGGCGCAAGGTCAAGAGTTCCACACCATGCAGACTCATGAATCTACAGATGCCTTCTACGAGCCAAGCGATGGGATGGAGTGGTGAAAACAAAGCCTAGGCTTGGATTGGCACTACTAATTGTCCTACTCGGAACAATCTGTAGTCTGTTTTTCAGCACCGCCTTGCATAACCTTCTATCGGGCTATACTTCCTCGCTAGCCTTCCCTTCTCTGAGCCACAGTCTCGACAGCCTACTAAGTAGCAAACCTCACCTACTCTTATTCTTCTGCTTTCAAGGCCTGGTTATTGTACTGGCTACCTTGTTTTTTGTCTTCAACAACCAGCCCTATCAAAGTGAGCTGAAGCAAGTGGCTCCTGGAATTAAAACGCCCTTGCCTACTGGACAACATCAACATGGTTCCGCACGCTGGATGCGGGACGAGGAACTCCTGCGTCTGTTCGACAATGAGACGCTGGATTTGCAGCATCCTTTCCTGGAGAAGTTAATCGCGACTGGGTATGAGGATCTGACCTTTCTAGATCAACTGAAGAAGGAAGGAGACGCAAATGAGCCTCCTTCATCCTAAAGGAATTCCCAGAATAACGAGAAGGAATGATCCCCCTACTTCTCCACCTATATCTTCTGGTGGCATTGTACTGGGCATGCAGCGTGAAGGTAACCGAGAGCGTCTCTTCTATATCGGGGATGATGTGCATTCCCTATGCGTAGGAGCTACCCGCAGCGGGAAATCGCGTACCGTTGTATTGCAGTCCATCGGCCTCTTAGGACTAGCTGGAGAATCCATGGTCATCAGCGATCCGAAAGCGGAATTATTTCATTTTAGCCATGTGCTGCTGGAGAAGCTGGGATACACCGTCTGGACACTGGATTTCCGGCATCCCGAAAAAAGCCATCACTATAATCTACTACAACCTATCATCGATGCTGCACTGGCCGATGACCAGGAACAGGCGGAAATGCTAGCTTGGGATATGACCCAGGTGTTGGTGGGCAAATCTCAAGGAGAAAAAATCTGGACGAACGGAGAAATGTCGGTTATTGCTTCTTCTATACTCAGTGTAGTTTGGGACAACATCAAGCGCCCGGAATATCAGAACCTTACCAATGTGTACTGGTTTTTGGCAGAGATGAACCGGCAGATCGGCAACAAGACTCCGATGCAGGAATACCTTAAACGCCTGCCGCAGAATCATCCGGCCCGTGCCCTGCTCAGTATTTCCGACATTGCGCCTTCTCGCACCAAGGGTAGCTTTTATACTTCAGCACTTACGACCCTAAGGCTTTTCACATCCAAGTCTATTTATGCGATTACTCACAAAAGCGACTTTTCTCTGACTGATCTTGGCCGGAAGAAACAGGCGCTTTTTATTATTCTTCCGGATGAAAAGACCACCTTCTATCCCGTCGCTACCCTGATGGTTTCTCAGCTCTATGAACTCCTCACTACGCAGGCAGATATTCGCGGCGGGAGATTGGAGCGACGAGTCAACTTCATTTTAGATGAATTTGGGAACTTTACACCGATAGCCGACTTTACCAACAAGCTCACGGTCGGCGGTGGTCGCGGAATGCGTTTTAACTTGTTTGTTCAGAGCTTTGAGCAGCTCAAGGAAAAATACGACGATCATGTCGCCGGCACGATCAAGAGCAACTGCCAAACCTGGATTTATCTCCAGGCCGACGACCTGGAGACCTTGCGCGAAATTAGTGAAAAGCTGGGGACATACACCACTTCCAGCTACCAGCTTTCGGCATCACACGGTAAGTATTCCACTCCCAGCACTTCGCACAGCCTGAATTTACTAGAGCGCAAGCTCCTAACCGTTGACGAAGTGCGCCGGGTGTCGCGGCCTTATCAAATCGTCCTTTCTCGGTCCCATCCCGCCATGATGTATTCTCCGGATCTCAGTCAATGGGCATTCAACGCCATGATGGGACTAGGTGACAAGGAACATAACCGACGAGTCCGCGAAGAACGAGAGCAGCGCCGCCCCATTCTGACCAACACGAGAGATGAGGTGAAGCTTTGGAACATCTGGATTTATTATCAAAAAGACATCGCAAGACAACTCGCCGAGCAACGTCAGCAAACAACAACCTCTTCCGGCGGATTCATGCCTCCGCCCTTCGACGAGTAGAAATGATCAAGAGAACCACTTATCGTCTTATGCTTAGTATGCCTATTCTTTTCAGTTGGGTACTGATCATAAACTCCCAACCTGCTTATGCTTCTGGAGATATCAAAGGCAGTAAGCTAGTAACCGGTACGGAGAAGTTGATCGGAGATGTCACGACTTGGTTGATGATCCTTGCCCCCGTAGTCGCTGGCTTACTTATCATTTACTTCTGTATTCGTCGCTCTGCTGCGGACGAGATGGACACGAAGAAGTGGAACAATCGGATTATCGTGGCCATCGTTTCTTGTATTGGAGCCGTGCTTGGTTCAGCCACTCTCAATGTCATTATCGGCTATTACAAGTAATTCGGGCGTGTCCCCTGGACAGGCTCTTTTTGTTTTCCATACCACACTATATTTCTGGAGGTTATGAATAATGAAAAAATGGTTGAAGGCAGCAAAGGAAAAAAGCATAGATACTGCAGCGCTGGCAAAACAAACCCTGCGCAATCGTCGCGGAGAAGGTTACGTAGATACCGGGATCAAAATTCTGATTGCCGTTGTCATCGGAGCCTTGCTGCTGGCCGGCCTGTATGTGCTATTTAATGGCACGATTCTTCCAACCCTGACACAACGCATCAAGGATATGTTCAACTACAAAGGCTAATCCCACTACCTTTTGCGGGAGCGGCCTTAGCGCCGTCTCCTGCAGGAAGGAGGCATGAAGCTTGGATAAAATCATTTTGCTGCTAGTCATTGCGCTTTTGAATGGTTCCTTGGTCTATATCGACTCTCTGCTGAAAGACATCATCCCAATTTCACTTTACGCCGAGAAATACATGACGTTAACCACCGGTGCGAATCTGCTTGAAAATCTTTACGACATTGTGTTCTCGTTCGGTGTAGCCTTAATGATCCTCAAATTCCTGAAAAAAGGCTTCGAAATATACGTGTTATGGACTGATGGCGATCCTGATGAAGAACCTCTTTTTCTGCTCACCAACTTTTTTCGCTCCATGGCTGTTGCGATCTGCTTCCCCACTATCTACACCTGGCTCGGTCAAATTGTCGAAGACTTATCCAATCAACTGCTGGGAGCAATCGGTCAATCCACTAATTACGATTGGCAGATGTGGGTCAATGCTCTGGAATCTGCCGGATTGGTTACTGCTGTCTTTGGCCTTATCTTCGTGGTGTGCTTCTTTATTCTATACTTCCAGTTCTTGATGCGAGGACTCGAAATGTTTATCTTACGTGTTGGCATCCCGCTGGCCTGCGTCGGTCTACTGGACAACGACAAAGGCGTATTCCGCGCGTATGCTCAAAAATTTATACAATCTATGCTGGCAGTCGTCATTCAGATTTCTTTAGCAAAACTGGGCGTCGGATTAATGTTACAGAATCATGTGTTTTGGGGTATGGCCTGCATGATGCTGGCGATCCGGACCCCTCGCTTCCTCTCCGACTTCTTGATTACAACCGGAGGCAATGGAGGCGTGGTTAACAATGTCTATCACAGTATCAAGCTCGTAGGCATGGCGCGCAAACTGGGCAAGGCAGGTTAGCCGATGGTAACCCTGGAGGAATTAGCCCAAGCCTGCATCTTGCTCATCCGAGTGGGCTGTGTATTTCGCTTCATCTATACCATGGTCCGGCTTTCCGGAGCAGATGAGGAAGCAAGCAAATATAAGAAGCGTGCTCGCAATGTCGTCATCTTCTATGTACTCGCGGAAAGTATTTGGCAGATCAAGGAGATCATGCTGCATTACTATCAGTAGCTTGACACTTGAGGCGCTTATACGCACAAAGAAAGGGGCATCCACCTTGAATGAGGAATCTCAAACATTATATATCCCTATGGGTGTCAAACCGCAAAGCGAATGGTTTCCAGGCTTCGGTAAATCACAACTGATTCAAACCTTTATTGGCTCCTTCGGAGCCTTTTTTCTTGCCCTTATGATCTGGCTCCTGAAAGGCAGTGTCCCCTTTGCCGTCGTCACCTTCCTCAGTGGTGTTGCTGCCTCTGTGATGATGACAACCAAAGATCGGCATAACCTCTCTGTACTGGATCAACTTCGCTTTATGGTTGCCTACAAGAAAAGCCAGAAGTATTACCCTTACCGTGCTCTGCCAGAATGGGATACCACTTCGATATGAGCAGTATTTCCCTTCATACATGGCTGCTCTTTCCTCTTTTGCTCTGGGCAAGTATTTGCGACCTGAAAACGAAACAAATCCCGAATGCTATCCCCCTTGCAATCTTCCTCGTAGGTTTACTCCACTTCTCCCCGTTCTTCTCCATCCTTGGACTACTGTGTACCGGACTTCCCTATTGGATTGGTGCCATAGGTTCAAAAGGTAAGATTGGCGGCGGCGATATCAAACTGATGGCAGCTTGCGGCTTTGTATTCGGCCCTCTATATGGGACGCTACAAAGCCTATTCGGCTTGGGATTCGTGCTAATTTTTGCGACTGCTATTGCCCTTCGTCATGGATTCCACATCGCCAAATATACGGCCTTACCGCTTGCTCCCTTTTTATCTGCTGGCGGTGTGGTGGTCGTTATACTGGCTCATCTCGCTCAGTAACTGTTCATTTCTAGGAGGTCACTCAATTGAAAAACCTTTTTCCAAAACGTTCGACTGTAGGCTTTCTTTGTATTATCCTCTCGCTCATTTTGACTTTGGGGATTGCTCCTCTGTTAAACCAAAAAAGCAGTGAACAAACCAGTATTGTTCGTTTGGTTAAAAATGTGACCAAAGGAACCGCAATTGCCCGGGAAGATATAGAGACGGTACAAGTTGGGGCATATCATTTACCGGCCGATGTACTGTCGTCACCGGACAATGTAATCGGCCATTACGCAACTGTCGATATGCTCAAAGGGGATTATCTCCTTCCCGGGAAATTGTCTGCGGTGCCGCTGGACGCCTATGTAAGCCGCTTGAATGGAACCAAACAAGCCATTTCGATTTCGATCAAAAGCTTAGCTGCCGGTTTATCCGGAAAACTGCAATCCGGTGACATTGTAACTCTGATTGCTTCCGACTATGGTGAACTGCGTACCACGACTGCCCCGCCGGAATTGCAATATGTAGAGGTGCTGGGAGTTACAACGAGCAGCGGTGCTGAGGCCCAATCACTGGAGAATGCATCAACGAATTCGGATGGAGAAGAACAAGCACTGCCGTCAACCTTAACGTTGTTAGTTCTTCCGCAGCAAGCATCCCTCTTGGCCGACCTGGAAAACAAGAGCAAAATTCATGTGGCTTTGGTCTATCGCGGAGATGCAGCTACTGCCAAAACGTTCACTGATAAACAGGATAATTATTTCGCAGCAAGTTCTGCTCCGAAGGAGGAGAGCGGTCATGAATGAAAAAAAGTTGATTGCCGTATGGGGCAGCCCAAGCAGCGGAAAGACGGTGACAGCAGTAAAGCTGGCTCAAGCCTTTGCCAATCGAAAACAGAACGTGCTTTTGCTTTGCAGTGATGCGCTTTGCCCCTCTGCGGCCACGATTGCACCAAAGGGAAGCGCCAATCATGCTTCTTTGGGAGAACTACTTAGCTTGCCAGCTTTAAGCCAGGACGATATTTTACACTATGCTTTGCCGCTGGATGTCTCTCCGCATATTGCACTTCTGGGATACAAAAAAGGAGATACCTCCTTCAGCTATGCAACCTACAGCCGTGAGCGTGCCTTAGACTTGCTGACCCTTGCTCGTCATTTGGCAGATGTGGTCATTGTAGATTGCTCGAGTTATCTTTCAGCCGATCTTTTATCCGTTATTGCGCTGGAGTTAGCCGATCATGTGGTACGCATCCACAGTTGTGATCTGAAGAGCCTGATGTTTTTCGCTTCCTATATGCCTCTTCTGACCGACCACCGCTTTCGCCGTTCCAGTGTTGTTTCAGTGTTATCCAAGGTAAAACCCGAGCAGGACAGCAACGAATATACTCAGATCTTTGGTGGTATCGACATAACGCTGCCCTACCTTCTGCAGATTGAACAGCAAGTAGCTGCGGCTCAATTATTGGAGGATTGTTCTGGCAAAGAGGCTGCTGCCTACCTCCAAGGCATTCATTCATTAATCGACCACCTATTGCCAGCCAAATCAGCAGCCACTCCGCCTAAACGAACAGATTCTTCCGGCCACCCCCTTTCCTATTTCAAAAACGCGTTGAATCGTTTCTCACGAATGAAACGAGGTGACCGTTCTTGAATCATGCTGCTCATTTTTTCTCTACCGAGTCCAAATCGTTTACCGATGTGCTGCAAGAGGTTCAGAGCTATCTTTCCGGAAAATACGCAACGTTGATTAGCCGAAAACCTGAAGAGCAGAAACAGCAGCTTATCGCCTATATGAGTCAATATCTAACCGACCATCGCCTACACGTGCCAGGACTATCCTTTGATGAACTGGTCAACCGTCTGTATGCCGAAATGGTTGAGTATTCCTTCCTCACCCGCTACCTGTACTCCAAAGACGTTGAAGAGATCAACATCAATGGCTATAACGATGTCAAAATCAGCTACACGGATGGCCGAATCATTCCGGCTGAGGAACAGTTCTCATCGCCAGAACATGCCATTGATATCGTCCGGCGGCTGCTGCATCAATCTGGAATGATTTTAGATTATTCACAACCGATAGTACGCGGACATCTTGCCAATAACATCCGTATCACGGTATTCGGACCACCGATTACGGATAAAGAAAAAGGCATTGCCGCCTCGATTCGGATCATTAATCCACAGAAACTAGCCCGGGAAGATTTCGTCGTCAATGGCACGGCGACTGCCGAAATGCTCGATTTTCTGAGTCTTTGCTTGCGTTACGGCTTGTCTATGTGTGTGACGGGCGCTACAGGCAGCGGCAAAACCACCTTGATGAGCTGGCTTCTCTCCACCATCCCCTTTGAGAAGCGGATATTCACGATTGAAAATGAGACTCGTGAATTTGATTTGGTCGTCCAGGATGAACACGGACTGGTCCTCAATAATGTTGTACACACCGTTACCCGCTCCAGCGAAGATCCACGGCAGCATATTGACCAGGAAAGACTACTGGAGTTTGCCTTAACTGCCAATCCGGATGTGATTTGTGTGGGTGAAATGAAATCAGCAGAGGCGTTCGCTGCTCAGGAAGCAGCCCGAACTGGGCATACCGTCATTACGACTACCCATGCTAATTCTTGTTTATCCACCTATTACCGTATGGTCACACTTTGCACCCAGAAGTACGAAATGAACGACGCTACGCTGTACAACTTGGTGACAGAGGCGTTTCCGCTGGTGTTATTCGTCAAGAAGCTGGAAGATAATTCTCGGCGGATCATGGAGATTACGGAATGCCGCATCCTGCCAAATGGACAACGGGAAATCGCTCCCCTATTTCGCTATGCCGTTCATTCCATCAGGGAAATTAGCGGAAAAATTGTGGTGGAGGGCGGATATGAAAAGGTCCGTGATATTTCTCCTGAACTGCAAAAGAGGCTTTTAGAAAACGGAATGCCATTGTCTCGGCTTACTACACTTCTGGAAGGAGGAGCAGCATGATTTTGTTTTTAGTTTCTTTCGTCGTTTTATCTGCTGGCTGCCTATTGCTACTGGATCTATCTCCGCGGGTGCTACGAGAGGAATTATCGCACACCCTCACACATTTATCCTCGCGACAGCTTTCCCTCGGTAAACGCGTCCGATTGGCTCAACACCCAAAAAAGCTCAAAGGGTGGCGCGCTGCTATCCAAGAAGCGAAGGCTATTCTTCAGCAAACCGGGCAAGCAAATAAAATTGGTATCATGGCCGTAAGCTCTCTAGCCTTGGCTATTCTAGGGGCTATCTTGGGAATGATGCTTCACAACGGCTGGCTGGCACCGGTACTAGCTGGAGGGCTCGCCCTCTGTCCGGTATGGATGGTCATTTTCACCTCCACCTTCTATAAGAAACGGCTTCATGCCGAGTTAGAAACCTCCCTCTCTATTATCACTACCTCATATCTGCGTAGTGAGAACATACTGGTAGCGGTCGAAGAGAATCTGCCGTACCTTAATCCGCCGGTAACCGATGTCTTTCAGGCATTTCTAGCCGAATCCAAACTGATTCACTCCAATTTGCGCTTAGCGCTTCTTCAGCTGCAGGACCGAATTAATGACAGCGTCTTTCAGGAGTGGTGCGCTGCGCTGATCGCTTGCCAGGAGGATCGCACACTCAAGTCCACGCTAATGCCAATTGTCGCCAAGCTTTCGGATATGCGTGTGGTCTCTACTGAGCTGGATTATCAACTGTACGAGCCATTGAAAGAATTTTTAACGATGGCGCTGCTCATGCTGGGAAACATTCCTTTGCTCTACTTTCTCAATCGGGATTGGTTCCACAGCCTAACGGATAGCTTGCCGGGACAAATGGTGCTGGCTCTTTGTGGCGTGACACTCTTTATTGGGTTTGCGGCAGTCATCCGGTTAACACGGCCTTTGGAGTATAAGCGATGAAGGACGGAGCTATCGAAACTGCCTATTGGTTGAGTGAATTGCTAGAGACAACTCCTCAGGAGCAGGAGGAGATTGCTCACCTACTCGATCAGCATGGGACGAGCGAATTCTGGATGCGGCTGAAAGAGTGGGAATTCTCTGATGAACTTTATACCAAATTGCATTTTGTCAGCGAGGTATTGAAGAACCTAAAGGAGCCTACCTGATGGCCTTAAATCCATTGGATGATCAATTGATTACGGATTATATCCAATCGCTCTCACGGTTGACCGGCATTCCGCTTGATAAATTACAGCAATATGGATCTGCAAATAACTTGCTGAACGCTTTGGAGCACCCGTACTCCTTGGAATTAACAAGCGCGCAAATTCGTAAGGTTGAGCTACTGAATGCGTTCCTTCGTTCTCATCGTTTTTTGCAGTGGGAAGAAGAAAACGCCAAACAAGTGATCTCGTCACCTGAAATAGCAAATCGCTATTTCTCCATCCATCTGGCCGGCTTAAAAGATCGGGAGCGTTTTATGGTGGCTTTTTTGGACCGCAAAAATCAAATCATAGAAACAAAGGTGATTTCCGAAGGAAGTGTAAGCGAAGCACAAGTCTATCCCCGGAACATCCTGAAGGCCGCTTTGAATGCTGACTGTTCTTCGATCATTCTGGCCCATAATCATCCAAGTGGAATTTCTACACCTTCACCCGAAGATATCATGCTCACCAAGAATCTAGTCTCGATTTTCTCTCCCCTTCATATCCAGGTTCTTGATCATATTATCATTGCAGGAACAACCTTCGCCTCGCTTGCCAATCTTGGACAAATGCCGCGTGTTGCAGAAAGTACACCGAGTTATAGTAGTCAAAGGCATCAGGCTCGGGAATTAAATACTCCCTATTCTGTCGAGCTCCTTCCTTGTTCTGCGCTCGAGAAGCAAGCTAATGACGAATGGGAAAGATAAAGGAGGTTACCTCTCACTTATGACCGGCATACTAATTGGCTTCCAATTCCTTATGGCAGTTGGGTCTTATTTTATTGTCGCAGAATGGATAAAACTCCACACTTTAGCTTCTACTCGCGCAACTCTTCTGGTTGCCAGAATTGGGAAGGCTAAAGGCTCCATTTTGCAAAGCGTCATTTTTCGTTTATCTACTTGGCTAGCCGGCAAGTTAAAACTCGGCGATTACTACAAGCGAAAAACGGCGGCGACCTTGCGTTCAGCGGGGATATCACTCACCCCTGAGGCTTATTTAGCCGGGGCAATTGTAAAGGCTGGATTAATCTTTTGTGCAGGATTCTTCATTCTTCCACTACTACCCCTATTGTTTCCGGTATTTATGTTTCTCGCAATTGCTGTTTTTTTCAAGGAATCACGGCAGGCAGACGAAGTCGTGCGCAAGAAACGGGAGCAAATCGAAGTGGAGCTTCCCCGTTTTGTTGCCACCATTGCCCAGGAACTTAAGGCATCCCGCGATGTACTCCGCTTACTGGAGGTTTACAGTAGACATGCTGGCGGCAGCTTAGAACACGAACTGAATATGACCGTAGCAGACATGAAGAGTGGCAATCAGGAAACAGCTCTTTTACGGCTGGAGGCACGATTGGGAAGCTCCATGCTGTCTGATGTAGTGCGCGGGTTACTTGCCGTTATGCGCGGTGATCAAGGTTCAGTTTACTTCGATATGCTTGCCCATGATTTCAAACTCATGGAAATCCAACGCCTTAAACTCACAGCCATGAAACGACCTGGGAAAATCCGAAAATATTCTCTTTGGATGCTGGTCTGCTTCATGTTGATGTATGTAGTCATTCTGGGCATGGAAATTATGAAGGCTGTCGGCACTCTTTTTTAGTCATTCGCTCACCTTATGAGAAAGGAAGCTGGCCATGAAGCACCTCATCAATAAACGTGGCGAGGGATATGTGGATGTTGTCGTATTGGTCATGGCCGTCATGCTCTGTGTAGCGTTGGTGGTAAAAGTTATCCCCGTCTTTGTAACAAAATATCAATTAGATACTTTTGCGGCAGAGCTAGCGCGCGAGGCTGAGATTTCAGGTAGAGTCGGACAGGAAACTGCGCAGCGGGCCACAGAACTACAGGCGCAAACCGGGCTGCACCCTACGATCTCCTGGAGCAAAACCGGGCAGATTCAGATTAATCAGGAGTTTACGGTGACGCTGAATACCACCGTTAATATCGGGTTGTTCGGCGATTTTGGTTCCTTTCCAATTGAGCTCACGGCGAAAGGCGCCGGCAAAAGCGAGGTGTACTGGAAATGAAGAACCTTCTGAAAAATCGGTTCGGTAGCGGATTCCCCTTAATTGTAGCTGTTGTATTAGTCGTGTTGCTTCTCTCTTGCGCTGTGTACGAATTCTTGAGACTTAGCATTATAGCCTCCGGAGTACGCGATGCAGTTCAAAGTGCCATTATTTCCGTTGCAACAGAAAACTATAGCAATGTCTATCCAAGTCTTCGACAAAGTTACTCAGGAGGATACATTCGTTCCTCGGGTGGATGGGCAATCAAGGTTTCTACAGGTGACATCTACACTCGGCTTGTAAAAACTCTAGGATTAGTCCAAGAAGGAAATCAATATGTAAAGCGGACAGGGGGAGAGGTTGAATACACTATTTCCGATCTAAAGGTCACAATACAAAACCCAACCTTTGCTCCCGCCTCCACTCAGAGTATCCAACAATTCACTACACAGGCCGTTATTCATCTGGAAGTTCCACTTTCTTTTGGCTGGGGGCATTTGCCCTCTATGAAAGCAGACTTGCCAATTCAAGCCGTTTACCGCCCTAAGTTTAGTAAGTAAAGTATTATTTCATAAAAAAATAAAAACCGTTACGCTGTTTCTATTGGAATTTACATTTTTATACAGTAATATAGAGATAGTATCTCCCCCTCCAAATTAATCTTTTTTATAAAGGAGATGTAGAATTTTGAAGAAGAAAAGAGTTTTATTGATAGCCAGCGGCCTGGTTATTGTAGCCATCGGAGTATACTTGTGGAGTGACTCTTCCCATCCAGATGATAATAAGAATGTAGCTACTCTTAGTAATACGGTTTCAGTTGCTTCACCGTCTCCTGCAATAGAAGCACCTGACGTAACAAAGGCCCCTGTCATCTCTTCGGAACAACCAAGTTCATCACCAGTTGCTGTACCCGAAATTAGCCTCCAACCCTCGCCTTCTGAAGCCCCTATCCTCCAGCCTGAAAAAGAAGTAACGAAGGTTGAAGTTCCCATCTCCCAGCCTAAAGTAACCTCTAAACCTACAGAACCGCCAAAACCAAAAGTTAAGGAACCTGAAAAAGTAACGTCCTCTGCGGCCCCTCCTAAGTATGACGAGAAGCAAACTGAACCGAATAAGGAAACGGCAACTACTCCCACAGCAGGAGACAAGAACGACAAAGGACAAGTTTATGTTCCTGGATTTGGTTGGGTCAAGGATCAAGGCGGCGGGAGTCAAGGAACAAGCGTAGGCAGTGAAGGCGATGAACTAACCGGCAACAAAGTTGGCTCGATGGACTAAACACTATACACATTAATTTGGGCGTAGCAAATTGCTACGCTCGTTTTATTTTGGAGGAGGTTTATTCTTTGAAAAAAATAAAATCAGTTCTCCTCATCATCGCAGTTCTTCTGTGCATATTTCCATACTCCGGTTACGCTGACGGAACAGGAGATGGCAATATTGATCATGGTGGAGGAGGCATGGGCAGCGGTAGTGATCAGAATTTTTGGAATACTCATGATGAAGGAGTGCGAGTAACAATCATTCGAGACAGTGACCAAACCACTGTCACTTCACCGGTTGATTTCACAAATCGAACACCGCCGAATGCAATTCTGCATTTTGGCAAAGTCAGCAAATTACAGTATACTCACGGAGCGCATTTAACACCAAACACCGGTGTCTATACCTATGTTCACCCCCAGAAAGAGCTTCCCTTCATTATCAAGTCGAAAAGCGGGCAGACCAGCATTGAAGAAATTAAAAGTTATTTTACAGACGAGCTGGTTGTTCAATATATTGCGGAAGCCAGTCATGTCGATTACGACACTCTGACTAATGGTAACTACAAACTGCTTCTTGAACCGATTGCCTACATCACTTTTCAAGGTGTAAAAATGGCCATGACTGCACATGAAGCTGCCTTGTACGATCAAATCCTTAGTGGTGGTTTACGCTCTAAAATGGTCAGCCTGACGCATCAAAATCTTCCTCTGGCAATCTTCCTTGAAACACCAGATCTTGGCTTTCCAGCCTGGGACGGTCCTACGGACAGTCGCGTGAGCAACGATCAAATCATAAGTTCTCTTGGACTTGGGATAGTGCGCTTTAAAGACGCTTCGACCACTCCCCCTCCCACCGAAACCCGCTTGCAGTACCGCACTGACACTGATGTCATCACTTCCGTACATCTTTCCACAAGCACTCAGATTAACCCCAAAGCTCCTGCCAGTGTTACCTTCAGTATTATGGGCAGCAATTACACAGTAACGAATATCGTTATTCCAGATGGGGATAGCCAGGTCGTTTGGGTAAAATGGAGAACCCCAAGTAAAGCGCAAACTACTACCATCCATATTACATCCTCTAATGGCTGCCTTAGCGAAAGTACAATTACGGCCTCCATTGTCTATATAAATCAAAATCCACCACCTGACCCCAAAGCAACCGATCAAAATACCAGCTATGTTCCACCCAGTGTTCCATCTTACTCCAATCGAACATCAGCATCTTGGGGAGTGTGGTCCGCCAGCTGGCATGAGTATTGGGTATGGATATCCAACTGTCATTGGTACACCACGGGAAAAGATACCGGCTACTGGCAAGATAATGGGCATTGGCGGGACGACGGATGGTGGGATTATACACGCGCAAGCTATATGTCCACCCTCTACGGAACTCAATCCCTCTTGCCTGATCCAAAGTCTCCTTCTCTCTTATCGAATCAAATGAAATCAGGATACGGAATTGAAATCAACACTACTACCGCTCTATCTTCTAATGCTCCAAGCAGTCACATTACAGGAGCACAACATGCCGTTTCCTATTTCCCCGAATATGCTTACCAAAACTACTGGCGGTTGCATGATATAAAGACCTCAGGATATAGCGCCAGCTTCTGGCTTAAGCCTAACGAATATTCCACTTATCAAAGCCGCGTACATTTTACCCCCATCTGGTTCCCTAACGGGTCCTATACACCAATGACTCGAATTCTAGACGCTTGGACGCCCGAAGGAATGCTTACGATCCAACTGCAAAAATCCATCACCATCTCCGGAAATTTGTTCTCGGATTGGCATGTTGCCCCGGAGAATCCTAAATAGAAAGATGGTGCCGCATTAATGCTGCTCCCTATTGTCATGCTGCTTCTCTGCCTAATCGGTGGAGGAGCTGTTTTATTTTACTTAAAAACAAGCAAGCCTGGCTCCAAAACTCCCCTCAACTCAAGTGAACAGACAGCCCAGCAATTCGTAAACGTCCAAGATATCCAAGACAACTTTCTGTATACCCAAGATGGTTGGCTTCTCTGCTATCTTCGCATTTTCCCTATCAGCCTGGATTTACTCAGTAACTCTGAGAAAAAGCTCCTTATCAATAAACTAACAGCCGAATTATCCTCCATCCGCTTTCCCTTCAAGTTTTTGGCGGTTAGTCGCCCAGTAGATATTTCCCCACTTATCTCTGAACTTGTCACGGCAATCCCCACTGCAGACTCCAAACAAAAAGAGCTTTTGCGGCAAGAAATTGCAGAAATGAACACCTTGGCTTTGTCCGGAGAAGTGGTGGAGCGGCAATTTTATTTGATTCTATGGCAGCAGCAAGAAAACGGAGAACGGGATTTGTTGGAGAAGGCCAAACGGCTTGTTCAGCATTTTGAAGACGGACAAGTACAAGCTCATGTATTAAAGCAGCATGAAATTGTTCAACTGTGCAATTTAGTCAACAATCCTTCTTTCATTCATTTAGAAGACTCAATCTTCAGCGCGAACATTCCAGTGTTAAAGGAGGTTTAAACTTTGGATCCGGCTACAGCTAAACTATTACTTAAACTTTCGGCAAGAATTGCGGCCGATAAAGAATCGCGTAAACGAATAGTCCTGCTCATCGTTGCTCCCATCATTGCCTTTCTACTCCTCGTATCTTTGGTACTCCAGATTCTCACCTCACCCATTGAGTCACTCAAACTCATGCTGAACACGAAAGAAACTCCGGTGGTTGATGAACTAAGAGTGGACTACGGCTTCACTCAAGCACTCCAGGCCTCTGACGATGGATATGTAGAAAGCCTTGGACAGCAATATGAAGGCGTCACTTTTCAAGATGGAAGCCGAGAAGTTGTTTACTTCAATCAACTCGATACACGCTGGGCGAATCTGCCCTATGGTCCTCATGACACCATTGGCGTTGCTGGCTGCGGGCCAACTTCATTGTCTATCGTAGTTTCTACTTTGACGGGGAACACCGTCGATCCCGTGACGATGTCGAAATGGGCTTACGAACATGGCTACTTGGCTGAAGGAGTTGGCAGCTACCACAGCTTGATTCCCGATGGTGCCAAACATTTTGGCCTCAATGTAACTGGTTCCTCTATCAACGAAGCACAAAAGGTAATAGATGCCTTAGCTCAAGGAAAGCTTGTAGTCGCCATTATGAGCAAAGGTCACTTTACATCATCAGGTCATTTCATGGTGCTGCGAGGTGTCACCTCAGATGGAAAAATATTGGTTGCTGATCCAGCCAGCCGTAAACGTAGCCAACAAGCATGGGATTTCTCGATCATCTTGAATGAAGCCCGGAAGAACGCTTCCGCAGGTGGCCCGTTCTGGATTATCGGTTGAAGGAGGACAGCAAATGTGGCATGAACAAAAAGATGCGAGCGTGAACATTTCGCTACTTAATGTAATAACACCTATGGGGTTGGAGTTTTCGCGTAACAGCTTGATCATTGGCGAGCAAGCTGCGAAGCTGTACGGTGTCATTCAATACCCGCCAAAGGCTAATGTAGGTTGGCTATCCGCTCTCACTAATTTACCTTCCACCATGGTTTCCATCGGATTTCAACCCATCGACAATAGCGCACTAATATCATCTATTTCCAAATCCATTACTCAAAACCGCAGCACAGCGGATAACGCCAAAGATGCGCTCACCCGACAACGAGCAGAAAAAGCTGCAATAGATGGAGAAAGCATTATGCTTCAAATTGACCAAAACGGAGAAACCGTCGGGCTCATGAATGTACTGGTCATGCCCTTTGCTAATGATGACAAGCTATTTTCTCGGACTTGCCGGCGAGTTGAGAATACCTTCAGCCTAATGCGCTGTAAGATTCGTACTCTGGCCCATTTGCAGAAAGAGAGTTTGCAGCAGCTATCCCCCATGTATCCGGCGCAGGAAACCATTGAAAATATCTTGAACAAGATCATGCCCATGAGCACCTTCGTTGGGGGATTTCCGTTCGCCAGTAGCGGGTTTAATGATGGCACCGGCTATTATCTGGCTAAAGACTCCAGTGGTGGCCTCATTATCATCGATCCCTGGAAACGCGGTGGCGATCGCACCAATTCTAACATTGTCGTTATGGGTGTAGCTGGAGTTGGTAAGTCCACTGCTGTAAAACATGTTGCACTGAGCGAATATATGAAAGGCACCAAGATCATCTTTATCGATCCGGAATCAGAGTACAAGGAGCTTTGTCAGCAGCTAGGCGGGGACTGGATTAATGCTGGGGGCGGTTCCCTAGGCAAAATTAATCCGCTTCAGATCCGGCCAGCTCCGCGGGATGAGGATGGTGAAGAACACCCCCTCTACAAAGATGAAGGAAATGGCATGTCCGACATGGCTCTGCATCTTAAAAACTTGGAGATTTTCTTCAATTTGTACCTCCCCGATTTGAATATGATGCAGCTCGCTGTGCTCAAGCAATGCCTAATCGAACTTTATAACCAATTTAACATAACCTGGACAACCAATATTACTACGCTTCACAACACCGATTTCCCTACCTTCAGCGATTTGTACACTCTCATTCAATTGAAAGAGCAAGCTTTAGGCGATCAGATTTACAAGGAGCTAGTGCTTTTACTGTTTGACATCGCTAATGGTGGAGACTCTTTCCTCTGGAATGGTCACAGTACCATCCAGACCCGTAGCCGCTGCATTTGCTTAGATACGCATTCCCTACAAAACACCAGTGAAAACATCAAACGAACCCAATATTTTAATCTACTTTCCTGGTGTTGGGAGCAAATGTCGCAGGATCGGATGGAACGAGTTCTGCTGATTTGCGACGAAACCTATTTGATGATCGACCCGAAGGTTCCTCAAAGCTTGGTATTCCTTCGCAACGTCGAAAAGCGTGCCCGGAAATATGAGGCTGCTCTAGCTATCGTTTCGCACAGTGTCGTTGATTTTCTCGCTCCAGAAATTAAGATGTACGGGCAAGCTCTTCTGGACATCCCCTGCATTAAGATACTGATGGGGACAGATGGCAAGAATCTTCAGGAGACTAAAGAAATCTACAATCTGACGGATGCTGAGGAAGAACTGCTGGCCAGCAAGAAGCGCGAACATGCTCTGCTGATGATTGGCTCCAAGCGTATCCATGCCCATTTTGAGATTCCCGATTATAAATTTGCTTATATGGGCTCCGCGGGAGGACGTTAACGATGAATAAACACAAACAGATTATTGAGCTATTCTTTTACATCGGTCTGGTGATCGTTGGAGTCATTCTCTTACTGTTGAAATGAGGGGTAATGTATGATCTTATATTTAACAAGCGAGGCTCGTGTCAATTTACTTGATTTCTTGGAGCAGGAGTTTCCCATTAAGAAGCTAACCGGAAATTTTAGTCTTCTGTCCTTTGTCGTAAAGGACATGCGGAATTTCTCTCATGCCAACTTTGTTGTACTGGATCGGATAGCAATAAGCGAATCTGACGAGGATTTGGTTCAAGCACTTCTCTCGTATCAGACGATTTATGGAATGCGCGTAATTATCATAGCTGAGGGGCTGCCAGCCAGCAGCTCCCTGGTTCAAAAATTAATCCGAATCGGCATCTTTGAAATTGTAACGGGTTCAGAAATTGAGCAACTCCATGAAGAATTAAAAGAGTGTTTTTCGGATGATGGTATGCAGCGGTTCAAACCCGCAGCACCACCTCAGGTTGATAAAGAAAACCAGTCAACTTTACTTATTCCTGAGCAAATACAGTATCATTTTAAATGCACCAACTTAAAAGTTGCCATCGCTGGTTCTGATCGGCGTGTGGGAACAACGATAACTGCAATGAATTTAGTTTGTTGGATCAATGCTCACGGTGGAACGGCATGTTATGTGGAGGCTAATTCAAATAACCATTTGGCTCATATTATTCATTTATATGAACCAGAAAAGACAGGTAATGCTTATAGTCTGAAATGTAATGATCTTTACATGACAGAGGAATTGAACCAAAGATACAACGTCATTGTTATGGATTGTGGAGTGCTGGGTGAACGCATTCAAGAGAGTTTTTCTGCGGCGGACATTCAGCTTTTGTGCGGATCTGCAATGCCTTATGATTTGGCACGATTTTATCGAGCTATAGAACGGTGTAGAAACCTTCCCGTGCAGCCATGTGGAATGTTTGTTCCTCATGATCTGAAGACTTATATGCTTGAAACAATTGATGCCCGCATTGTTTTTAGAGACACTTCTCATGATTTATTTGATCCGATTTCTAATATGAAATTGTACGAAAAACTGCTTGCTTCTTACATTACTGAGCTGTGAACCTCTGACTCAACGATTACTCATTTCCATACCAGAACAGGTTGGGAAGAGATCACATCCTCCCAACTCTCATCAATAACCCCAAGTCATTAGATAACATTGGGTTCTAGATACTCTGTGCAGCAACTGAATTGCATTTTTGACTTTGACTAATCACTATTTTTATATCAATTAACGAAAAAGTTTACAAACTCCGTACTGTTTGTTAAATAACTCGAGAAATGATTAAAACTAAGGGTAACACATTACATTCTAAGTCTAAAATCTTGAATTTTAGCACTTATAACTTCTTCTACACCTCTCTTATTAGGCGATTTTAAAATTGATTTCATATCATAATCATCTAGTATAATTATCATTTTCCCATGTAGCATCCACTGCTCTCTAGCAGTATGAAAACAACCGTTACTATCTCCACCATTTCTTGAAAAGATAATTCCAAATAAACCTGCACCAAAAGGCTTAAGATAATTTGCAATTTGTAAAATATCTTTTTTACTTACTTTTTTAGAATAGTTTTTTGCATCTATAACAATGTAGTCTGCATTGTATTTATCCCTGATAAATTTCCAAAAACCTTCATTAGAATAATTAGGCAAGATGTAATCTCTTCTATTTGAATTAGTTGCATCTCTGGATTCACAAATTGGCTTACTAAGTGGAGGGCAAAAGTACTCCTCTAAAACTTTACCAATTAATCTTTGATATTTTGACCAATCATCTTTCCCAGGCTTACACTGCTCTAAATCTGTGATTAGCCTTTGTTCAAATGAAGATACGTGTACATTACTAAATACAAGAAAATAAGATTTTATTATACTATCGGGCATTCGATATAACTCTCTACTAAAATTAGTTGCTATATAATCTATATCCCAGACTTGAATCTGTTGATTTTCGTAATTATTTTTAGCTTCTAAAGGAATTCTTGTAGGTATTGCAAGTACTCGTTCATTTAATTGAATCTTATTACTCAGCGTATCAAAAAAGTTAATAATTTCATTGTTTTGGGTTTTAGACAAAGTCATCACCGATTTACAATCCAATATACTAATTTTCTCATCAGACTTTAGAAATAGATCAACAATAAGATTGTCAATTTTACTAACTTTATAATCATATTCTACTTGATCATATTTTTCGCTCATTGAGATTAATTCAAAAAGAAAATTTGTGAATGCACTCTCTCTTAAACCAAAGTCAAGAGCACGATCACAGTTGAGACAAATTGTTACTAAATCACTTCTATCATTTCTCTCTCTAAATTGTTTAGGTGTTAAATGCATGTACACTATTCTTTCATTTGAGCTGTCTGCACCACAGATCAAGCATTTTTTCTTACCAGCCTGATCAACCATTATAAATACTCCTTAGCATTAAATTTGGTTATATTGATATTTATCCGCTATTATTAAGAGCTTTAATTTATATATCTATAGTTAGGTAGATTCATTATAATCTTTTATATCAGTACCTACCTATAATCATTCGTTCAGAGTTAGCAAAATATCATTTAAAATAACATTTAAATTTTTTCTCAGGATAATTTTTTTGTATATAAAAAACTCACTCATGTCATGAAAAATTTGTTTCCAGTAGCTAATAGCTCCAACAATAAGAATAGAAATAATAATGACCACTATAAAAATAAAGATTTGGCCTTCATTGTTTTGATAATTTTTCAACTCATAAAAATGCTTCAATAAATAATTTAAATTCGGAGCAATAGCAGCTATTAAAATACTTGGTGCGATTAAGGCTGGCATCTTTTCATTTTTATTGTCTTCCTTATAAGATTCTATCAAATTTTCTATCTAAATAAGATTTAATTCTCTCTCTTTTCTTGGAATCTTGTATATACTTTTCTAGTTGCGTATCTATAGAAATCATTAATACCACTCCCTATATTTTCCTTTAGTTTACCATGTTCGGTTTTATTTTGAATAGCTGTCTCATATTTCGCTTGCTTCAGATAATATAATGAATATTAACAGGATTTTCAAAAAATCAATTCATTTCGGTTGAATAAAGATGAACAACTTTTCGTGTTAATTTACTTAACCTTCTTTCAAAATTAGTTTCTCTCGTCAGACAATTTTACAGTAAGTTTTTGTGATCTAAGCTGCAAAAAAAAAAGACTGCAACTCTGTAACGAGCATACAATCTTTGTTCAAGCAGCAGCTTCCTCTATTAGATAGATCTATTATCAAGTATATTCAGGTATTATTTATAATATACATCATTCAAATGTTCTTAGTAGATTTTCCTAAATAATTATTAAAGTACTGTTAACCTATCATTTACTATTGTCGGATCTCTGAGATTTATCCTAGTAAACGTATACTCTAGTACATAAATGTACCTTTCCATGGTGTACGCATAATATGAAGCCATTTCTTAAGCGTCTCCCGATCAGCTTTTTCGATCGGATGCTCCCTAGCGGTAAGTAACTGCTCCGCACTAGGAGATAGCATATTTGAAGTAACAATTAAACCTGCTTCTGCATTCTCAACTTCAACATCATAATAAAGTGCCTTGATAACCATTTGATCAATCTTTTCTTTTCGACGCTTACACTGGATTAAAAAGGTCGGCGAAGACCCGCCTTTTGGATCTTTACGCCACGCTCGTGCGTCAATTCCTCCGTCATTTGATCCAGGTCCTATTTCCACGAAATAACCTTGTTTTTCAAAAAACTCACAAGTCAATCCTTCAAATTTACGCCAATGAATTTGACCTATTCTTTCTGAGTGCTGAGATAAATAATCAATAAAACGCTGATCGAAATATACACCGTGCTGAGTTTCAAGAGATCGGCTTTTAAAAAGTGATTGAAGTGCTGTTGTGTCACTCCACTCAACATGACGGACCTTAGCCCAAGGACTTCGGTGTAACTGATCGCTCGTAGAGAACGCAAGCTTACAAGCGATTTCAAAGCCATCCCACCCATATTCGACTTTCATTTCAACTATAAAGGGTTCGGGATCAATAATTTTAGTTTTATGATTTTCTGGATTCTTTAAGAATTGAGTTAGAAAATCAGTCCATGCCTTAGATATTTCCATATAAAGTTCAAGCTTTTCTGGCTCTTTACGAAGGTAATGTACTGACAATGATGTATGTGGTAAGAAATCTGGGGTTCTGGTGTTTCCTAATTCATAGAGCAAATGTGCAATTAGCTCCTCATATTCTTCAGCCCTGAAGCGGATACTTTCATTCCGCGAGCCTTCCCATAAAGCAATAAAACGCTTTGGAATTATCTCGGAAAACTCTGATAAAGTAAGTGCTAACCCCGATTTGTAGCCAATTATTTCAGATGTTTGACTAATAAATCTACCACGATTAACATTGATGTTTGCCAAGGATTTAACCTCCTAGTCTAAATCTAGCCATTATCAACTGAAAGAAATTTTTAATTATAACTATTAGAGTAAACTTATATTGCTATAACAAAATTCATTAAAATAAGTATCAGGATTAACCTTTATATATAATTTGACATGTTTCTGGGATAAGAAGCCTCCATCCCAGAAACACTTGATTAATGCGCGTGACCTAACACCACAGAATTAATTTCCCCTCAAAAAAATCCCTGAAAAGTCTTTGACATGTAAAAATCATTTCTCAATCTCAGCCACCCTACAATTCGTTTCCAAATCAATATTTCCCCTACTATAAGATTGGAAATGAACATAGCCAATTTTTTCCGATTCTAATCCTGATTTATTTTTTATTAGGCTTACAAAATCTTCATTGTGGCTGCTGATTAAAACTTGTTTTTGTGTAACCACTTGGCTAATTACATCAATGAATGAGAACACGTTGATATCATCCATATTCTGAAAAGGATCATCAATTCCGATCATTTCAAGTGGCGTCCATTGTTGCGATAAAGCCAAAGAAAGAAATATGCATATGGCCAGCACATTGGCTTGTGCGGAGCTAAATGTCAAACTAGCGTTGAACTTCTTTGCTAATTCATCTTCCGATAATTCAGTCCAGCTTGCACTCTTACTACTGCTTTCACTCATTAATACATATAACTTACCATCCCTAGGTATTAAATGTACGTGCTTATAAATAGCATGAGGACTAATTTGCATGAACAACTGATCAATTATTTCGCTATAGTTAACTAAATAATCTGTCATAATTGTGCTACGTATTTCATTATGACGAGTCCTCAAATTTTCCACATCTACTTCTAATGTTTCAAAGTATGTGTTTTCTTCGTCTTTTGCTTTAACCCGTTCCCTTAGGGAAAACTCTTCTTTCTTTATCTTTGATAAATCTCCTTTTGATAAAAATGCTTCCGCTTTCTCAAGAACCTGTTTCATCGTGATGTCTAGAATTCCTAATTCAGCTTTTTGTTGCTTTAATTTCCCGATCCAATCTTCAAGCTTTGGATCGAATTGATTAAATTCAGGGATCATTATCTTAATCTCCTGAGTTTTTGATGCCTGATCATTCCATTTCTGTTCTAATGCCATTAGTTGGCCTGTTTGATCTTTAAGATGAGTAATAATGGATTCATATTCGAAATTGGCTTGCACCAAATATCGATCTATTTTCTTTATTTTATTCACAAGTTGTTCTTCATTATTAAGATAATCAGCTCGTCTACCAACAACTTTTTCTTGTTCGATACACCAGTTAATAGCAATGTTTCGTTCGTTTATACTTTTCGATAAATCAGTTCGATCTTGATCAAGGCTATTTACCAAATTAAAGGAAGTAAGATAATTATCCAGTTCTATCATCAGAGCATGTTTTAATCGGTGGATTTCAACTTCTGAGTCTTCTTCATTCCAATTGACAACTAATGATTTCTGTTGTTCAATTTGCATTTGAAGTTCATCTTGTATATTCTTTATTTCGTCCATTTGTTCAACTGTTAATTTTGTATCTAATTCTATTTGATTAAGTTTTCTGTCTAACTCATTTTTCTTTCCAGTTAATTTCATTACATCCTGTTCAAGAACTGTCAGCTCTTGGCTTGCTTCTTCCCACTTTGAACGTACTGCAATGTGAAGATTATCAGGACTTATGAATTTAGTACCACAAACTGGACAAGAATCTTCCAATTGTTCTAAAATAGAGTGCTGAATATCGTGAATCATTTGAGATATGGTATTCTCTTTTTCAGAATTAATTTTTCCTGTAAGTTCAGAAAGCTCTAATCGGATTGCATCCAAGCTCTTTAGAGTCTGATCTTGAAGAATTTGCAATTGATCCTTTTGCTGTTTTTTCTCATCCATTTTCTTTCCAAGTTCTAACAAATTACGTTTTTGCACATGTAGATTACTCTTAATTTCCATTTCCCAAAGATTTTTTTTCAGTTTATTATATTCATCAATAAATTTATCAATATCACCGAATCTGTCTTTTGCAGCTAGTACGTTAGGATTTTGCTCAATTGCTATAATTTTATCTTCAACTTGTTTAATTTTTTCGTTTAGCTCTTGTATTTCTCTTTGCTTGGCTACATAATCTCTATTCTTTTGGATCATAGCATCTAACTCTGTTCTGTTCTTGCTACCCAGAAAAACACCTGTATTTCTACGACTTTTCTTTAAATCAAGTACTAGAATCTTATCTTTCAGATCTTGTTGCTCGCGGTTGAATTGTCCCTCTGTTAAATCAAAAAGTGATTTAGCATTTTGCAATGTTAGTAGAATTCGATCAAATTCATCCAGACGAGTCGTTACATTTCTTCTCAATGCACTATATATTAATAAAATATCCTTGTTTAGTTTTGGGGAAAGTGACGCCATTGTGTCAGGAGTTTTCACTCCGAATTGTTTGATATTATTATGTAAATCAGCTAGATGTTCAACTATTTCTTTTTCTGTAGTTCCTCCCAGTTTATTCTGAAGAGTTTCCTTTTCATTAAGTTGAGTTGATACCTCGAGCCAAGAATCTCTAATTTCTTGACGCTCAGTAGAAACACGCCCCTTTTCTTCTTTAATAACTTGTATAGATTCCAGTAGGTATTTGCCAAAGTCACTTCCATATTTATCCAATCCTAATACCTTTTCCATAAGTGTGAAGCGCTCTTGAGGATTACTGGTAAGAATGAACTCATGTAATTGATCCTGGGATAAAAGTTGAGTAGTTGA
This sequence comes from Paenibacillus sp. FSL R10-2771, assembly GCF_038000205.1. Lineage (NCBI taxonomy): Bacteria > Bacillati > Bacillota > Bacilli > Caryophanales > Paenibacillaceae > Paenibacillus > Paenibacillus sp. FSL R10-2771. The sequence continues at coordinate 1,312,357 of NZ_JBBOBM010000001.1, read as the reverse complement.
AAAATAACTTGCTAGGAGTTTAGTTTTTTCGATATTTGCCTGTAGCTCATCATTTCCACTTCGAAATAAAATTCCGCATATCTTCAGGTTGCCCTCTTTTACTCCATAGTTCTCTCCGTTGACTTTAACTTTTGTAGATTGTGCTGTTCTACTCTTTTGTACAGTTCGAGTTATCTTGTGAATAACTGTATCTGTTTCAAGCCAAACTTCAACAGAAGCATTAATTCTTCCATTTTGACTGTTTAATACATTCTCATTAATTAAATAATTGAAATTTAGATATTCACTGGTTCCCCGATACCTCTTTATTTCACCAGTGAGACACCATTGTATAGAATCGAACAATGAGCTTTTTCCATGTCCATTCGGCCCTCCCACTAATATCAACTGCTTATCAGAGAAATCAAACTCGTACTTTCCTGGGAATACTCTGAAATTATTAATAATCAGGCGAGAAATTCTCATTTTGCCTCATCACCTCTAAGTAATTGTCGGATATACTGTTTTGTTTCGAGCTTCTTATCTCCATGTTCTAACTGATCCAACTGAAAGTATCCTTCCACCACACGACGTATTTTAGGATCTAATTTCTGTTCGGCAAGTAATTCTTTCTTGAATTTTTCCAAAAAATCATATTCTTTTTCCATACGGTAATTATCTCCTTGAAGAAAGGGAACTCTTTCTAAGTCTTCAGGATTATGTAGTACATACTTCCGACAGATTTTAGAGTTTTTTTCCACCCTGTTCATTTCCATTGGCATATCAGGTAATAATGCTGATTCCCAATCTAATACAAGAAGAAAATATAAATTATTTTTATAAACAGGTGGCAAAATATCTAACAAATGCGAAATAACAAACTGATCTTCACGCCAATTTAAAAGAAAATGATGGTTACTAGTATATGTTTTTAGAACAGCTACACGATCTTCCGAGATCCAGATTTCTAAGTCAGCGTTGAGATGCATAGAATAAACAGCATCATCATCAAAAGGTAAAGCCTTTACATCATTTTGAAACTGAGCCTGATCAAGGCGTTGTCTTAATTGATTGGGATTCATGCTTTCATCTCCCTGCTATTCATCTTTTGTATTAATTAATTTATGCCACGCTTCCCTCATTTGATGATCAGAAAATGTGCGAAAATTGGCTGGATCATTAAAACGATTAATAATAAGGTTGATTTTGTCTTGCTTTTGAAATTTGATGTGTTGGGGTTGATCAATAATTTGACCTTCATCCGCATCATGGTTATGAGTTATAGGAATCAAAGCAGCGAATGGATCATTTTCTACTAAAACAGAGGGTGTTTTATCTTCATTTGTTACAAAACAATAATAAGTTTGTTGTAAACTTTGAGTAAACATACAGTCTCTAGATCTAGATATAATTTTCCTTAATGCATGTGAGTAGTTTTCTTTCTCGCGTGCGTTATACATAGTAAAAATACTCCAGGCTTCATCGCCTTGCTTACCTTGCTTAAAAAGAAGTTGAGCATCATGAAAAAGGAAATTCCGATCAGGATAAAACGCTAAGCAAATCATCATATATTTTAGCGATTCCTTTAAATAAAACTCATCACTCATTCTTTGCAAAGAAGGTAATTGGGAATTGTTTAAGTAAAATAACCTATTTAAAAACTGTTCATATACATATGGATTACCATTTAAAACTTCATGCTCCAGATTGTCATACATCCAACCTATTGTATTCATTAGATCAACTTTCAACGATGTATTCCATGAAGCATCAATTTCCTCACGCAACTCTTCAAAGCATTTTACGAATTGCCCCCGTTGTACGGCTTGTTCAACATCTCTTTGAATATCCATCAGGGCGTTTTGTTGCCAATCATGAATCCATTCAGTAATTTCATTCTTGTTAAATACTAAGAGCATCTTGTCAGGGAGGTCATCGTTATGTGTTCGTTCAATAACACGCAACAATAATTGCTTGAAAACTTTACGTGCTACATAATCATAAAATAGGCCATCTCCAGATAAACGTTTTTTTGCTTGTGATTCAGTATGTAATAGTTTATTTGCACTTCCTAGACCTCTCTTACAGTAATCTGATAGTTTTCCAATAATTTTTTCTTTCAAATTTGTCATACACCCTAAATGATTCAAATAAAAACGCTGTAAGAACCATTCTGGATCATGTTTAGCTAATTCATGAAATTGAATTGTTTCAGTAGAAACAACTTTTCCTTTTTCTTTTATCGTTTTTATAAATGGTTTGTTTAAATTCGCTGCTAAATTTTCATCTTTAATGTTACCAATATCAGAAAGTTGATAGGTATCATTTTGGGCATAACACTTTAACCCTTTATTATCATATGACGCATTCGTGGCAATCTCGAATTGCACTCCGAATTCTTTAGCGATATCGCACTCTGTAGGGATAGTATTGAGACGTAATTCAAAACTTGGTAAATTCAAGAAAAGTGTATCAAGCCAACTATCTAACCCGCTATCTCTTTTCAGTAAAGTGCTGGCTGTTAGATGTCTATCTTGCCCGTCTTCCCTTACCGTCTTCACCTGCACAAATCGAATCTTTTCATTACTTAAGAGAGCAACATCGTCCAAAAATTCAAAGATTACTTCACTCCACCAAACGTTCTCCTCATGCAACATTTCAACTATATAATGAATTGCTACATAGTACTGATATACAAATCCTCGCAGTGCGGTAAGGCCCCCTAAATCATCCGGATCTTCATGAAGTAGATACCTTACCGCACAACGAGCTTCTTCTTCAGAAGGTATAACGTTCAAATTCTTTTCACTATATCTGCTTACTTTATCTAAAAGGCCTTGCTCTAATTCTTTATCATCCATAGTTTACCCACCTGATCTTTAAAATAAAATACTTTTTGATTAACAGAACCATTACATTACATTACATTATAGCTATTCTCATCTCCTCAGAATAAAACATCACTATAATTAGTAGTTCTACATTCTCATAGTTAAACCTTCCAAAATTCAACAAAAACTAGTCTTATAATCCTAATATTCAACTATTTTATGAAGAATTCAGACGAAATTTAATGGTTTATCCGCCTTAATGTTAAGTTATCCCATAAAAAACTTTTTTTATATTAATTATAATTTTATCTTTTTTTGGTGCAAAGGAATATAAATACCAAGACCGTTCTGATCCTAACAGCAATCTTCATATATTCTATTTTTCTATAAATAATCATTAATAAGTAAATACTCACAAATCGATCTATCAACATACAAGAAACAGCGCATAATTAATCTTATGTGCTGTTTTTTTGGCGTTATATGGACTATTTTCACATACTCTCTAAATACCAAATTGCCAGCAATCATTTGGCTTTCTCTGGCACCAATTCACTAAAGGACAAGAACTTATATCCTTTGCCGTAATATTTGCGTTAACACGACCAAATACAATAAGCACTGGCCGCTTCCGATTCTGTACGGTGCCAACTCGGCCAAGATCAAAACCTGTATATGCCGATAAATCGCTGAGATGTATTGTCCGTGTGATTCCGCTACACCTTGGTCATTCCGCCTGCCATTCTTAGTTTACCTTATACCCTCCTGAATAGGGTGCTATTGCAACTATTCGCCCGATTCCTTGATACATATGGAGGTTATTGAAACTAATTTCATTTAGACAATATCCGGTACCTTTTCCGGGAAAGGAGACAAATAAACACTCCCAGAAGCCAAAAACCGTCAACCGGAGGTCGCTGATCTTTTCCATATCTGCATAATCCTTCAACGTTAGTGTCATTGGAAGCATAGCCAAAAAATCCGCGGCAGCTGGACTGTCATTCAAAACGGCTTTATATTCGTCGTTTCCAACCGCCAATTTTATCTTCATTTCTCATTTCATCCTCTTCAGATAGTTACTAACTCAATCGTTTCATTTTTTGAAATAATTCGATTCCTTTTTTCAAACGCTGTAATCCATCGATAAGTCGTTCTTTAGAGCAAGCGTAATTCATGCGAATGAATCCATGTCCATTCCCGCCATAAATAGCGCCCTCAGAAACATACAACCCTGTCTTTTCCCTAATGAACTTGCACAATTGACCTGCGTTATCGGTTACGGCCTGGCAATTGATCCAAGCCAAATAGGTGGCTTCCGAAGGGATAGCTTGAAGTTGTGGCAGCTCACTAGCCAAAAATTGCTCAAGAAACTGCTTATTCGTCCTGAGATAATCTAATAAACCTTGCAGCCAAGGCTCGCCATCCGTGTAGGCAGAGATAGCCGCTTCAATCGCAAAAACATTAGGCTCGGCGACTTCATCGGTATTAATACCACGATTCACGAGTTTTCGGATCTCCGGGTTTGGAACAATAATGCTCGACGTTTGGATTCCCGCAAGATTGAATGTTTTCGTCGGCGCTACGCAGGTGATGCAGTTATGAGCGATCTCCTCCGATACGGAAGCGAATGGAACATACTTATTTCCTGGATGCGTTAAATCACAATGAATTTCATCAGAAAGGATAAGTACTTGATACTTGACGCAGAGCTTGCCCAGCTTCTCAAGATCTTGTCTGTTCCACACTTTACCGATTGGATTGTGCGGGTTGCAGAAAATCATCAGCGTTGTACCCGGATCTGAGAGCTTCTTCTCCACATCATCAAAGTCAATTGAATAGCGTTGGTCCTGGTATACCAACTCACTAGCGAGAACTTCCCGTTGATTATTCTTGATAGAGTTATAAAAAATATTATAAACTGGCGAAAGTACGAGAACTTTGTCGCCCGGATTGGTCATTTTACGCACGATTGAGGAAATTGCCGGCACGACACCCGTGGAAAACATAACCCATTCTTTTTGAATGGAATACTGATGTCGCCTTTCCCACCACCCGACAACCGCATCAAAGTAATGATCCGGCACCGTTGTATAACCATATATATGGTGGTTTAATCTCTCTTGCAGGGCGGCAACGACAGCTGGCGCGGTCTCAAAGTCCATATCCGCTACCCACATCGGCAGTTCTCCAGCGCCAACATCCCATTTATACGAATTCGTGTCTAAACGGTTTGTCATCTTATTAAAGTTAAATGACAAAGCGTTCACCTGCTTGTTGCAGCTCATACCTGGTTTTTGAGGCAATAATTTCATCGTCGTCAATAATGATCTCGCCGATACCTTTTGCTTTAATCTTACCGGAGATGGGGTTCTTTACGCTGTCGATGGCGGTCTTGGCTTCCACCTCAATGGTTGAATATTCGAATGCGAGGTCGGTATTAAGAATCGTTCCGCTCTCAATTACTAGATTATCCACATAACACATTCCCTGATTGCTTTCAATTGTACAATTAATGAATGTAATGTTTTTTGAATTCCAACCCAGATATTCTCCGATGATTAAGGAATCATAGACAGTGATATTCTCACAATTCCAGAATGCGTCTTTCGAGATCAGTTTCGCATGACGGATCGTCATATTTCTCGCTCCATCGAAAGCATAGTTTCCTACCAATGTGAAATTTTCGATGGCGATATTTTTGCTATTCATTCCAAAGTAGTCGCCCTTTGCGCTTACATGATTTAACTGTATATCTGAGCAGTTCCATAAGCTCTCGTGTGCATTGGGTAAATCGACTTTCGTCAAACGGATTCCGGTCGAACGCCGAAATGTCTTTGGTGCCTCGATGACGCTATCGTTAATAGAAATGTGATGCGTATACCAAATTCCTGATCGGGCCATTTCCAAAAAGGTCGTGTTGTCTATTTGGATGTCGTTGCAATACCATAAGGGATACTTCCATTTAAAAATGCTATTTTGAATCAAAATATCGTTACTTTCCTTTAGGGGAGACTCGCCATCAGCAAAAACAGAATTCGTGATATTAAGACCTTTACTTTTAAAAAGAGCCCTTTCCCCGGTTTGCATTTGTTGATCGATTACTTGCCTCATACTGTCTAATCCACTCCATTTTTGCTATATTAGTCCTAACATAATTTGTTAAGCACCAGGAAACGGCAGCTTGGGTTTCCTGGTGCTTTCTTCACTTAAAGTTTGTTGTATTCCTCATCTGATACGGGCTCTAACCATTCTGGTGTGCCCGCAGTAATTGCAATATGTTCAAACCAGCTATCTTTTGTAGCGCCATGCCAGTGTTTCACGCCATCATGGGTAACAATAACATCGCCGGCTTTCAGGAATTGGGGAGTTTTCCCATCTTCCTGGTACCAGCCTTCACCACCAGTTATCAATAAAAGCTGAAACCCATTTCGATGGATATGCCAGTTATTTCTGCAGCCGGGTTCAAAGGTCACATTCCCAACGCCAACATTAACTTTAGGATCGGCAACCAACGATTTCAGGTAACTCTGTCCAACAAAATATTTTGCAAAAGCTTCGTTCTTCTCTCCCACGGAAAAAATCACGCCATTTTGGACCTCTTCATGTTTAGCCATTTCGCATCCTCCACTTTCAATCAAAATGAGTATCTGCTGATTAATTTACTTTATTTTTCTCCCCAAAGACCGGAAAGAAGCTGTGCTCGCCGTAGTTCTGAATAGCCTCGATCTGCTTCAAAGTCTTCATGTCCTCAACGCTGATCACAAAATCAAGCTCTGCATTGTTTCTCATATGGTCCGGATTTGCCGTCTTTGGGATGACTACAAGACCAAGCTGGATATCGTATCGCAAGCTAAGCTGAGCAACAGATACACCATACTTCTCAGCTATTGCCTTAACCTCTGCATGATCAAGGATTGCACCGTGTGCGATTGGTGAATATGCTTCGACCAAGATGTCATTCTTCTGGCAAAATTGAATTAACTTGAATGGTGTGCTGCTCACATGTGCCAAGATCTGATTGACCATAGGCTTGATCTCACAGTTCGCAAGTATATTCTCCACATCGTCTTGAAGGAAGTTAGAAAGACCGATGGACTTAACTTTGCCTGCTTTATAAGCATCCTCCATGGCTTTCCATACTTCTTTATTTTCATTGAAATAACGGTTCCCCTCACGGAACTCGCTCCATGGCTGTGGGCTGTGAATAATCAATAGATCAATGTAATCCAGACCCAATTTAGTTAGAGACTCATTAATGGACTGCGTGGCTGCATCATAGCTCTTTGCTTCTGCGGCAACCTTTGTCGTAATGAAAAGTTCTTTTCGGTCGACGCCGCAGGAACGGATTCCCTTACCCACGCTAACTTCATTCGCATAAGCCTGAGCCGTATCGATATGGCGATATCCGATCGATATCGCATCGCGTACAGCCTGTTCAGCCTGTTCATCGTTAAGCAGCCAGGTGCCAAGTCCTAATTTGGGAATGACTACACCGTTAGATAGTTCGTACGTTTCGTTAAACATATGTTTTTGACTCCTTTGAATGGTTGGTTTATTAAACTTAAACTTCAGGAATGATTTCATTCACGCAGGCTAATGCATTTAGTGTGCGCGGAAAGCCTATATAGGGAAGGCAGTGGGTAATCGCAGCAATCAAGGTTTGCTTGTCATGGCCTACATTTACATTTCCCTGTAAATGTGCCTTGACTTGTCCATCGGCGCCTCCAAGCGCACACAGGATGCAAAGCGTCAATAGCTCCCTTGTCATCAAATCTAGTCCGCTGCGGGTATAGAAGTCGCCAAAACAAAAGGACGAAAGATAGTCCTGTATGTGTTTTTGATTTGCCGGCGCATTTTCGCGCATTTTAGGAATGACATCGCCGAATATCTTGATTTACACGGCAAGTCCTTGCTCGAACCGCGTGTCTTCTTCGACCTGTGTCTGGCTCTCGAGCGGCAATGCGACATCGGCAGTTTTGAAAACTTGGTTAACCTCATGGAGCGCATTCAACGTTTTAGGGAATCCCAGGTACGGCGCACATTGGTAGACCGCCTCTTTGATCACCACAGGCGTGAGTCCATCGTTCAGTGCGGCATGGACATGAGCTTTTAGCTGCGGCAGGGTTTGGTTCGTCGTCAGCACCACCAGCGTGATCAACTCGCGCCGTTTATCATCCAGATAACCCTGATCAAAAACATCTCCGAAGATAAAACGGCGCAGGATGTCCTGGAAATCCGGATCTGTCTCATACCCAGCCGGGACTGCGTCTCCAAAAAGCTGCTTGTACTTTTCATTGCTTTTCTTCACTCTGTTCATGCATAAACCTCCTTTCGCGTTTTTGACCAAAGCTAATGACTGCTAATATAACGGCAATCGTGACGGACACTGCGGCAGTCCAGCTCACCGTATGCACGGAATAGCGATCGACTACGAGGCCGCCTAATCCGCCGGCAGCCGCAATGCTAAGTTGCAAAACCGAGCCGTATAAGCTCAGCATGATGCCCGAAGCTTCTGGCGCCAACTCCACTAAGTTAAATTGGAGCTCCGGTCCAGATGACCAAGCCGAAAACCCCCACACGATAAGAAGAGGCATGGCGAGGACAGCCGAATGGACTAGCGTTGAGAGCAGGATGAGCGCAACGACATGAAGAGTCATTCCGCCCAATAGCGATCGTGGTATCCCGATTCGATCCGTCATAAAGCCGCCGAACTTCGAACCGACTAAAGTCGCGATGCCGAAGATGAACAGCGCCAGACTAATCTAATGCCCTCCCATCATGGTGACATTAAGCAGGAAAGGAACGATATAGGCACAAAGAATGGCATAACCCAATTGCCAGAAAAAAGTGATTCCGAAACCCGTCAATATCATCGGGCTTTTCATAAGGGCAATCTGCTTCCGAAGCGGAACAGCAGCTTCTCCTTCTGTAGCCGGGATCATTAGGCACACCGCAAAAACGGCCAATATGCTAAGAATGCCAATGCCCACAAAAATAAATTTCCTATTGAATGCCGCAGCCACAACCCGGCCGATCGGGACACCGACGATTAAGGCTGCACTGAATCCGAGGATGACCGTGCCGATCGCTCCGGCTTGCTTGCCTGGCGCCGCGAGCTTTGCAGCTATCGTTTTGGCGGCAATGACAAAAACACCTGCGCCGATAGCCAGAACGATTCGTGAAACGATCAGAAAGTCAAAACCAGGGAGCATAATCGTCATGACGCTTATAATCACAACGATCCAGAGCGCTAAAATCATAAGTTTTCGCCGGTCTAATTTTGCTGTCGCTATGACGAATAGTGGTGATCCGATGGCATTGGCTACCGCAAATACAGTAATCAACTGTCCAGCCGCAGCCACTGAAATATGAGCCCACTGAGAAATGTTGTCCAAAATACCTGCGATTACATACTCCGAGGTACACACAAATAAAACTGATGAAAGCAAGCATGTATATTTTCATCGTATGATTTTTTATACTATACTCACCTCGTATCATAATAAATTAATCGATGTTGATTGATTAATCGACATGTGTATATAATAAACCAAATTCAATTGGATTCAATCGTTAAAACCCCTTGGTTCGTCGATTAATCGACATACCGTTTAAATGTGTCAATTATTCAGGAAAAGGTAGATACATCTAGAATGCCTAAAATAGACAGAAGAATTCTCAAGTCGCAAGATGCCATTAAGAAAGCGGTAATCGAACTTATGTCGAAAAAGAGCTTCGATGACATTACCATACAGGATATTTCTGATAAGGCGAATGTACACCGCGCTACGATTTATCTCCATTACCAAGACAAGTTCGACCTTTTAAACAAGCTTATCGAGGAACATATTCAGGCCTTGCGAGAAATTAGCGATTGGGCATGTGAGATGGATTTGGGAACAGCAACACAAGCATTCTTTGACTATTTCGAACGAAACTACTTATTTTTCTCGACAATGCTGGCGAGCAAAGGCGCCCCTTCATTTCGAAGTTATTTTCTTGAATTTATTATTGAAGAATTCAAAGACGAGGTAGATCCATCCGAAGAGAGAAATCATGAGTTATCCGGAGAAGTCATGCTAAGATTTATGGGTACAGCATATGTTGGGATAGTCGAATGGTGGATCAATAAGGGAATGCTCTGTCCACCAGCAGAACTGGCAAAACAAGTAGGGGTTTTGTTAGAAAGAATAGTGTAGAGGCTTGAAGTTGGGGGCCTCGTGCAACTCGCGCTGGATGCTCATTATCAGGGTTGATCGGTGGTTCTTGATTGTTGTTGAATCTTTTCCAAAGTAAGGGGCTGTCCCAAAAGTAGTTTTTCTACGAGTAGAGGCAAATCCTTCTCATTTTCAAAACGGCAAAAAGGTCAAAAGAGCAACAATTCTCCCGTCACTCGAGAATTTTTGCTCTTTGTTTTTGGTCATTTGCAGCTTGCTTCAATAGATTGTGGGCAAGGGAAAGCCATCCGACCTCAAGCATTACTTATTCCATGCCGCGAAGCAGAAAGCGCCGGAAGCCCCGGTTATTTTTCAGTTGTCCAAATACACTTTCCGGTTCCGTCATTCGGCGTACGGCCAGGGTGTAACCTTCCTCACTTCGCAAGATCTCATGAGCCTGCTTTTGGTATCGCAGTCGTTCCAATCTAACAACCACTTCCCGATCTCCGGCTGCCTTCGTGCAGCGTTCCTTCAGCGGACAGCCCTCGCAGCTCTGACTTCGGTAATGACGTTTGTGAATTTCATATCCACTCTGTGAGATTTCCTTGCTTTCTCTGCGGAAATGCAGCATCTTCCCGGCGGGGCACGTCCAGTTATCCTCGGCTGTATTGTAGGTCCAGTTCTCGATTTTACCAACATTCGCTTTCCAGGCTTTGCTCTTTTCCATGTGGTAGCTGCCGTACTTAACCACTGCCTGAATCTCTTTCTTTTCCAGATAGGCGTAGTTTTCTTCGCTGCCGTAGCCGGATCCGCAATGACTGTCTTTGGCAGTTTTCCGAGGATCTGCTGCGCTTTTTCCATATGCGGTTCTAAGCAGCGGGTGTCGGTCGGTCTTTGGTGTAAACTGTAGGCTAAAATAAACTGGTTTTCGGTCCCGATTTGCACATTGTATCCCGGTTTGAGCTGGCCATTTCGCATGTGGTCTCCCTTCATCCTCATGAAAGTCGCATCCGGGTCGATCTTGCTAAAACTGTTTCAGTCGCCAAGCAGCTTTTGGTACTGTTCGTACTTCAGTAATCGGGGTAGCAAATCCTTCTGAAGCTTCCGAACGGCTTTTTTCAGTGGTTTGTCCTTGGGCTTCTCCAGCAGTTGCGACTCTAGCGCCTGAGTCATTTGTTCAAGTTTTTTACTGTCGATCTCGGTGGACTAGCCAAGTTCCTTCAGGTCCTGGCCACGGTGTTCCTGTTCTTCTTGGTTCTCTGCGGCCTCAATGTCGGCAAACAACACCTGTACCTTTTCTTGGAGTTTGGCCTTATGCTTACTCACCGCTTTGCTCCACACGAAAGTGTAACGATTGGCGTTCGCCTCGATTTTGGTTCCGTCCACAATGTAATGCTCCAGGGAAACGTATTTTTCGTCAGCCAGAAACTGAAGCACGGCGGTAAATACGGTTTCAAGGACGTCCTTCATCCGCTGAGAACGAAAGCGGTTAAGCGTGCGGAAATCCGGGCGTTGTCGTCCCGCCAGCCACATGAAGGGAATGTTCTCCCGTACCGCTTTAGCGATTTGGCGGGACGAATAGATTCGCTGAGTGTAAGCGTAGATAATAACTTTGGTGAGCATTTTAGGATGGTAGCTGTCGCGGCCGCCGCCGGGATAAGCCGCGTCAAAGATGGTGTCGTCCAGCCGGTTGACGGCTGCATTCACGACACGAACGAGGTGATGTTCTGGAATATCTTCTTCCAGATCCATTGGCAAGCAAAGTTGGTCCATGGACTATTGAATGTACAAAGAAATCGCTCCTTTTTTGAAATGGTTGCTCGACACTTCCATTTTACCAAAGGGCGTTTTCTTTTTGTGATTTTTGTAAGAATTGTAGGAATGTTCCCCCGCTTAAACAGCGGAAAGGACGGACTGATTGTGGAAAAGCGGTAGCGGTCGCCTTGGTCTCCGGATTTTCACCGCTAAGGGGAATGAAAAAAATCTGGAGAGCACAGCGATTGGAACAACGGTCCGTTCGCGCAGCGTCCTCACCTAGCGCAAGTGTCTATCCGACTCTAAAAACAAGGGGCGTCCCAGCCATTTCTTGGCTTTTGGGACAGCCCTTCTTAAAGATTTTCGATCATTAAGCACTTATTCATACGGATTTGTTGCGCCAAACTGCCCGAGGGGGTTCAATAAAAGGACGATCCCACATTGATATGATCCACCTATTGTAGACAGAAAAAAGCAAGCCGATTATTCTGTCTACTATGGAGGGGATTTTTTATGGGCGAAATGAGGAAAACGTACGATGAGAAATTTAAGAAAAAGACAGTAGACCTCTACCTCAAAAAGGGGTTGGGATATAAACGTGTAGCACGTGAAATGGGGATTAATGATTCCTTGGTTCGCCGATGGGTGAAGCACTTTAAGGTGGAGGGATTAAAGGGTCTTGAAGAAAAACGGGGTAAAGCGAAAGGACCAGGAATAGGCAGACCCCGAACACGTCCCGAAGATCCAGAGGTCAAGATCAAACGCCTCGAGGCGGAAAATGAAATGTTAAAAAAGCTCTTTGAGATGTGAAGGGAGGAATTGACGCTGTTCCGAGCAACAAAAAGTCAGCCAAATACGCAAAAAAGGGCATCGTTTGCAAAAGAGGGCAAGAAGCACCCCAGGTGCCTCTTGCCCTCTTTCACTTGATAAAATGAATTAATCCTTTTAAGGTCAGATTGAAATTGTCCAATTAAATGACGTCCTTTTTGAGAAAATGCGACATACCCTAAACGCAATGCGTGGCGCAGATTTGGATTCATATTTGCGTTGAAAAATCGGCTTCTCGGAAGAGTTCGTTTTTCCCTTACCCTTAGCAGCAGCCGAATTATTAATCAAACAATAAAACAACAACCGGTTATTTCGGTTGTTGTTTTTATAGCCATATAAAGGGCGCTCCGTAGTTGCAGCAGGAAGATCCTCCGGCAGATCATTATTTTTGAAACGAAACGAGATATGCTTAACTGCATGGCGGAACCGAACAGACTAAACCATGATACCTGTGGCTTCTGGAATTCTATTCTTTGTTGAATTGTCGTGTATCCTTCCAAGACTCTTTGTAAAGAGTTCCATTATTACATTATCAAGGGAGCTCCCATAATCCAATCAATATCTTCAAATACTTCGATGTAATCATCAAAGGTATCGAAAAAGCATATAGTGCTCGAAGGTTGGTTATTTGTGGTATATTCATGGACCATGATAGGACCATGTTCCAATTTCCAAACCGTATGAATGCGAGTAACTCTGTTTCCCTCGCGTTCCCCCTATTTCGCAAAATACGGATATACCCATACGGGTATTATAACACGTAGAATTTTCAACATAACTTTTATTAAATATTAGCCTAAGCTCATATTCAGCCGTCACGCTGTTGTACGTCCACGACTTGCTTCCGTTACCGGTACTGGATGAGGCCGATCCTGTTTAACTTATAGAAAGTCATCTTGCATTGTAATCAAACCAATCAATGTATGCAGGACTTCCGGCATTCTTGCCGTTACCAGTGGCGTATAATCCGAAATATACTCCTGTAAAACCCCCTGCAACTTCACTAGAGAGCAAGCCACATTCCCCTTGTCCAAGTATTATTCTTTCCCCGTTCGGAACATAGAAGGCAAAGGTATACAGTTTCGGATCAGCCTCGACTTCCAGGATTATACTCTGACTTGTGTATTCTACTTCCGCTTCGATGTTCGACAGCGTTCCGAGTCTTCTGCGCAGCAGGACAACCTTTCGTCCATTCTTAAATGCCAAAGCGATTTCATAGTGAAATCTTTCATCCATGATGACCGTCAAGCCTGCTTCATCGCCTTCAAGAGCAGGATCAAACTCGATCAGAGACGAAACAGTGCACTCCATATGCTGCTGTCTACGGCCTACAAACGCCGGGGAATCCGGGTCATCTAGAGTTAAGCGAGAACCCCTGAGTGTCAGCCAGCCTGGACGTTCGGTAAGTGACCAATCTGCTGAGTATGGATTCCGTATGAAATTCCAGTTGTCTGACAGCTTCTGTTCAGAAAAGTGTTCACGTGTAACAGGTATCGCTGATTCGGCGGACATAAAGGCTGGTGCGGCCATCTGTAAGTCAATACTGCCTTTCGTCCCGATTACAGGCCACCCTTCTTCAGACCACTGGACAGGTGCGAGAAAGGTCTCTCGCCCCAAATGATGCTTCCTTGACACTGTGCGTATCCCTAGACACACAGCCCACCAGCTTCCATCATGAGCCTGTACAAGATCAGCATGTCCTGTAGCCTGAACCGAACAGCTTAAGCTGCGGTGACTGAGAATGGGATTCTCCGGGTCAGCTTCAAAGGGGCCATATGGCTGCGAACTGCGGGCAATCGTTACCATATGGCCATATTCCGTGCCCCCTTCGGAAATCATAAGATAGTATTCCCCTTGAATGACATAGAGGTGGGGGCCTTCAGGAGACTTCCCTCCCGTCCCCTTCCAGATTAAACGGCGAGTCGACAGTAATCTGCCTGATTCCAGATCAATTTCCGCCTGATAGATTCCCGCTTCTTCACCTTCGAAGTCATTGGTGCCAGTAATATACACCTTTCCATCTTCATCACAGAATAGGGAAGGATCAATTCCGGGCCAATCCAGCCAAACAGGTTCAGACCAGGGACCACTAGGTTTGAGTGCACGTACGTAGAAATTCCCGCCCTCTATTCTTCTTACATTCGTGGTAATCATATAGAAATATCCCTTAATGTGTCGCAGAGTAGGTGCGAATATTCCATAGGAGCTGGGAATACGGGCGAGATTGATTTGTTCTTTCCGGTCCAGACAATGCCCGATCTGCTGCCAGTGAATAAGGTCCCGGCTATGGAAGATGGGCACGCCCGGAAAATAATGAAAGGAACTGGACACCAGATAGTAATCTTCACCTACTCTACATATGCTCGGGTCAGGGTGAAAGCCCGGAATGACCGGATTCATATATTGCATACCAGCCCACCTCCATTTTGTGTGTCCCACTATGGTTATTTTATAAGTATCGACATTAAATCAGCTCCAGGCTGGATAGTTTCGTTCATGCTTAAAACAACTACATCTATAAACTGATCCGTATTCGTTACAATGATCGGCGTCGTAAGCTCAAAGCCTGCCGCTTTAATTTTGTCTATATCGAATTCCAACAGCAGGTCCCCTTTTTGGACCCTTGCATTCTCCATAACATGGGCCTGATAATGCTCACCTTTCAGTTTCACAGTGTTAATTCCGACATGAATTAGGAGCTCAGCCCCTGCTTCTGTAGTAATTAGAACAGCGTGCTTCGTAGGGAACATTCTTGAGATAACACCATCTACCGGAGAGTATATCTTTCCTTCACCTGGCTCAACCGCAATCCCTTTACCCATTGCTCCTGATGAGAAAACCTCATCATTCACTGCACTTAGCGGCTTAACCTGTCCACTTAATGGACTGCCCACAATTTCCTCTGCTTCTGTATAAATGGGTTGTTGTACAAGCGCCGAAGCAGCATCCGCTAGCTCTTCTGTCTGTGCGGCATCTGTTTTGCTCTCATAGCCGAAGACTACGACAAGAATAGCTGAAATGGCAATCGTTACAATAAAAGAAATCAATAATGGAACGAGCGGTGAGAACGCGCCTAGTGAAAAAATATTTGCAAATACAAAACCGGTCATCTCTACATTAGCTGCACCACTTATGGCACCGCCGATAGCTCCCGCAATAATAATCATGGGAATTGTCCGTCTGTAACGCAAGACGAGCCCGTAAACGATAGGTTCAGTAACACCTGCCACGATTCCCGCCAGAGCAGCTGGACCTGAAGCTTGTTTGAGTTCTTTATTTTTTGTTTTCAAGTATATCCCCAGTGCAATGCCAATCTGCGCCATATTAGCTGCGGCGGTCATAACCAGGATCTTCGTATGTCCTGTGGAAGCGATGTCAGCCATTACTACCGGGAACAAACCCCAGTGCAATCCCAGCACAACCAGAAAAGTGAAGCTTGCCCCGATCACGGCTCCGGTCAGCAAGCCGCTGGTATTCATGAGAAAGTCAATTCCTGCAGCGATCCCGTCCCCGACATATACTCCGAATGGCCCAAGTAATAGAGCAGTCAATGGCACGACAATGGCTATGGATACCGTTGGGACAATAATCAACTGCAGATTTTTAGGAACAATTCTTAGCAGGAACCGTTCCAGCGCGGCATAAATGCCAATTGAGATAAACACCGGGAAGATTTGGCCTGAGTAGTCCGCAGTCAGAACAGGAATACCCAAAAAGTCAACGGGACCCTGCGCTGACAGCAGCCCAGTAAAGTTCGGCTCCAGCAACGCTACACCAATAATCGCGCTGACATACGGGTTAGCCCCCAACTTGAGGGCGAGCGTAATCGCAACCAGTACCGGCATGAAATAGAAGACGGCATTCCCTGCGGCAGACCAGATATGGTAAGCGCCGCTTTCTGTAGACATCCACCCCAGACTTGTAAATACGACCAGCATGGCTTTTACCAATCCTGATCCAATCAGGGCTGACAATAGTGGAGTAAATGTGCCAGAGATAATCCCGAATATTCGTGCACTCCATTTTTCTTTGTTGGAATCAGCTTTTGCCCCTGAAGCTTTCACAGCTCCTATAGCCGGTAATTCTTTATATACCTCAGATACATGGCTGCCAATGACCACCTGAAATTCCCCACCGCTTTCTACCACACTAATAATTTCCTTTGTGTTTTGCAGCGCTGCCTTTTGCGCTAAGGAGACATCATTCAACCTGAAGCGAAGTCGTGTGGTACAGTGTATTACGGAAGACACATTCTTCTCTCCACCCACATTTTCCAGAATATAATTGGCCAATTCACGATTGTTCATCTTACTCACTCCTCTTTTAGAATTAACAGCACATCTTGATAAGAACATTTATAGAAATAGAAAAAACCCGAACCAACATTGCCTGCGGAGAGAAATCCCCCTTTGACAATATTGGATCAGGTTTAGCCTGCCTAAGCAGTAACAATCCTGACTACTCTTCAGTTTTGGCTTCCTCGCGGCTGGTGACCCGCCGGATATGAAGCATACAGTAGACCATCTCTTCTTTGGTAAGCTCGATGTGGTGGCTTTTATGCAAGTATTCTTGGATCTTTCTGGTGGTATGGTAGGTCTTAGGGAATTTCCCCTTCAACTGTTCAAATAGGAAGTCTTCTTCTTCATGCAACAACTCATTGCGCAAGGACCGGTACACAAAATATTTCAGGTGCGTCACAAATCGCGTATAGCTTAAAGAATCCTCGTTGAACTCGATCCCGTAATCATATTTGACGATGTTCAACACATCCTTGACAATTTTGGTCACAGCTATTGTTTCTTGCATTTCATGACCGCCCTGAGCTGCATTCACAAAATGAAGAGCAATAAATCCCGCCTCATCTTCAGGTAGCGTTACCCCAGTAACAGATTCAATGATATGAAGTGCCTTCAATCCAACCGCAAATTCCTTTTTGTAGAATCTTTGGATTTCCCAGAGCAGGGCATTCTTGATCTGCATCCCTTCGCCGATCCGGGTAATAGAGTAGCTGATATGATCTGTTAACGTTAAGTAGATATTATTGCTCAGCTTATGCTGAAGTTGCTGTTCAGCAAGTGTTACAATTTGGTCCGTCAATTCCAAATACCTGGTGGGAATCTCGCTGAGCAGCTCCGACAGCTTTGCCGCAAGTTCCCTGGTCTCAAGTACGAATGTTTTTTCGATCAGGGTTTCATCGAGAACTTCGCCTGCTTTTTTCTGAAAAGCAACTCCTTTGCCCATGATTACCATCTCAGTGCGGTTTTCTTTTTCCACCAAAACGACGTTATTATTGAAAATCCGTTTGATAATCATTCGTAACATTCGCCCTTTAACATTTAATAAAAAATAAACCTAAATCGATTCAGAACTAAATGCTCTGACTCAATTTAGGTTTTGCCTGTACACACAGTAACAATCCTAATTGTTGTGAGGTCAGTATAACAAAAAAGTAAATCGTTTTCAACTTAAAAAAAGTACAATATTTTAGCACGTGATTGTTTTGAAACGAAACGAGAAATGCTTAATTGCAAGACGGAATCGAACAGACTAAACCATGATACCTGTGGCTGATGGAATTCTATTTATTGTTGAATGGTTGTATCCTTCCAGGACTCTTGGTAACGAGTTCCTCTATTACATTATCAAGGGAGCTCCCATAATCCAATCAACATCTTCAAATACTTCGATGTAATCATCAATGGTATCGAAAAAGCATATAGTGCTCGAAGGTTGGTTATTTGTGGTATATTCATGAACCATGATAGGGCCATGTTCCAATTTCCAAACCGTATGAATGCGAGTAACTCTGTTTCCCTCGTGTATGAATCCCATCTCAATATGTCTAATCGCCCGTTTGCTGTGCAACTTATCGTTTTCCCTGATGATAATTGGATACTTTGTCATTTATAAATAACCACCTCCCCGTTTTCTGTAAGCAGCCAAACTACATTCTGCTACCCAGACGAAAAGATTAGATGCCAAATCGATCGTAAAGAGCTAACACGTTACTTTCGTGTAAAACTAAAAATTTTGAACATAATATGTGGGCTTCTCCCAATTCCATCTTTTCGGTATATAATCGATATTGATCGTTTAGGCGACATATGTATATAATATTATATAGAATCAAGCTAATTGCAATCGTTAAATTAACGATATTTGTCGATTATTATACAAATCATCAGTAAGTGTTGATTATTTAAGAAAATATTGTGAGCCTAACAGGGCGAATTTTAACCGTGCAACTATATATCTTCATTACATTGATAATCAACGAATATGCATGTGAAATGGAGTAAATATAAATGAAGAAAGAAATCACGGATTGAATGAAGATGTTATGGGTTGCTTTATAGGAACAGCTTTTGTAGGGATAGTGGAATGGTGGATAAGGAAAGGTATGCCTTATCCACCTCATGTCATGGCAAATCAAGTGGGAATGTTTCTGCCGTTGGACTCGGACCTAGAGGGCTATTACGCTCATCCCACTCCTTGTCCAACCATGATTAGGCTAGTTAGGGCATGAATCCGAATCACCTGTGATAATATGAATGACAAGAAGGTAAGGGATTACCTAAGAGCTATTTGATTATCCTACAACATTGGAATCCTCCATTCGTCTGTACAAATAAACCCTTGGATATATCGTTGCTATGCTTAATACTAAGAACAAAATCCCCCCCATTACGACGTATTGCGTACTTATTCCCGATACGAATATTCCGCATACAGCTGCGCCAATCGTTGTACCCAAGTTGGCAGATGTCAGAAAGACGCCGTTCGCGAATTCGGGAGCCTCCGGCGCTGCAGACACAATCCAATATTGAGTGATGTTGCCTCCTATGCCGCCCAAGAATCCCCACATCAAAATAATAAAGGCCATCGGTACGCTGAACTGTCCCATGAGAAAAAGCATGATGTAAACTGCTCCCATTGCAAATGGATAAGATTTTACCGTTCTTAATGCATGATTAGCAAGCAGCTTCCCTGCAATCATGTTTCCAACAATATTGGCTGAACCGTATAGGAATAACATCAAACTGATTGTGTTCCAGGCATAATTCGTCACGGTTTTCAGATACTCAGCAAGGTAACTGTACACTCCGAATACAGCTCCGTTCATGAAGATGACACCTGCAATGGAAAGCCAGGTAACGGATCTTCTTAATATACGCAATTGAGTGCCATAAGAGAGCCTTTCTGCAACAGGCATTGATGGTACGAACAGGAGGGTCGCGACGAATGCGACTGTCGTTACGGCAGCAAAGAACAACATCGCATAGGCAAGCGAAGTGTAGGTGCCAATCAAGCTCGAGACCGGTACGCCAAGCACCATCCCTGCAGACACGCCAATGAATACTTTGGCCACTGCCTTCGAAGCTTCTTCCTTGCGGACCCACGCCGCCGCGACGGTAAATGCCAATGAACAATAAACAGGATGGAAAAAAGCTGGGACGACACGAACAATCAATAATACGGTAAAGTTTGTTGTAAAGACGGAGACAAGGCTGCCCACAATAAAAATACCAAGCACAAGCAACATGACATGCTTGCGGTTCATTCGTGAAAACAACAAAGGCAAAATGGGACCGGATATGGCAACCGCAAGCGCAAATAGACTCACGAGGAGCCCTGCGGTGGAGATGCTGACCTGGTAGTGTTCCGCAATCAACGGCAAGATTCCAATCACGCCCATCTCGGTATTCAAGATACCGAATACACCCAAAGTCAATATATAGACAATTAAATGATTTCGATTAGTCTTCATAGGCCATAGACGTCGAGAGATCACGGTAGGCATCGATCTGCGACCGGAGGTCGGCAATCTTCTGCTCTGCAATGCCGATCGCGTCGGCGCCTGCAATAAAGCGTCGCGGCGGCTTAACTTCGCTTGTAATCATGAGGAGTGCTTTGGCGAGCTTGTTCGGGTCGCCGGACTGTTGCCCGTTCTGGCTTTTAAAAAATGTCATGTAGCTAGCCCTGCCGTCAGCGTAGTCCTCGATCGACGGTTTGGCGTAAGTCGACGACGACTCTGTAAGAAGTTCCGTACGGAAAAATCCCGGGTTGACAATGGTCGTATGAATGCTGAATGGAGCTGTTTCAGGCGCTAACGACTCCATCCACCCCTCAAGCGCAAATTTCGAAGCACAATAGGCGGAATTAAATTCGAATCCGGAAATGCCGGCGCCCGAAGAAATCGAGATGATATGGCCGGAACGCTGCTTGCGCATTCCAGGTAACACCGCCCGGGTAACGTTCATCGGGCCAATCAAAGCCACCTGTAGCTGATCTTCGATTTGGTCCGGGGTCAGTTCCTCGAAGAAGCCTCCATAGAAGTGTGCGGCATTATTGACCAGCACATCGACAGTCCCGAACCGGTCGATTGCCGCCTTGACTGCAGACTCTGCATCGGCAGGTCGGGTAACGTCCAATTGGACGACCAATAGATTCTCGGCTTCGCCGATTGCCTTAGTCACCGCATCCGGATTACGGCCGGTAGCCACAACCTTGTGCCCGGCGTTTAAAGCTGCTTTCACGAAATGGGCACCCATACCTCGACCTGCTCCCGTGATAAACCAAACCTTTGTTGTATTCATGTAATTCATTCCCTCCAGCCTCCAATCATGTGATGAATATATTTAAATTACGCCGATTATCGGCTGCTCCGAGGCAAAACCCGGATCGTCGCCGATGTCCCGCCTATAACGGTGATCGGAACTGTTTTTCTGGGTGTGTTAAAGCAAATGAGAGGAACGCACGAAATGAGACTAAACTAACTATTTAATCTCTTGGGAAAGAAGTTCCTGTCTTAGTTTCATATGCTTCAATTAACTGATCCTGAGCAGTTGCATCATAAATAACTGAATTAACCCTTGGATCTTCCTTACTTTGAAAAAAGTATTTTCCTGTAACATCCGTGCCTTCTTCGATACCTTCAGCCAGCCAAACATAAGTCATGTATCCAGCACGTAAGTCATCAGGTGTAGTAGTATTACCATTATGGAATCCCATTAAAGTCGGAACCCATCCTGGTTGAATTGCATTCACTTGAATGTCTGGCCAATAACGAGATACGGTCATTGCTAAAGTGAGAATTTGAAGTTTAGTATCATTGTAGTTAATATTAGGGGCATCATTTACGATTTCTTCAACTTTAAGGTTTCCTCCTAAATGTTGATCTGACGAAATGTAAATCAGATGCTGTGGTTTATTTACTAAACTAGTCAGAATATACGGGGATAGAGAATTAACATTTAACATTTCTTCTGATGGAGCACCGTATACACCTGCATTATGAATAATGACATCGAACGTACCAAATGCATTAATTTGATCCGCCAACTGCCTTGTTTGTTCTAGGTCAGAGAAATCCCCAATAACTACACCAAGTGCTTCTGGTAAGTCTCTTCGAACATCTTCTGCACGACTTTCATTTCGAGCATGAACGACAACCTCATGACCTCTCTCTATAAGATACTTAGCAGCCAGTTCTCCTAACCCACCTGTTGATCCAGTAATAAAAATTTTCTTTCGATAGGCTTTATCAACTGGTTCGGTGTTTTCTTCTATATATAGAAGTTCTTCAACCACTTCTTCTGTATTGTATGTTCCCAAACCGAATCTCCCTTCAGTCCCTTCATTTTGGCTGCTGTTATTTTCACTATCTCCGTTATCAGGAGTTTCATTATTTACAGTTACGCTAGGATTTTGATTAGGCTGATTAGATTGAATAAGTGTATTTATAAGTAGTCCTCCAACAATCACAACAACCAATCCTGCTATTAATCGTTTATATCTCATTATTTTGCCTCCATATATTCACTAAAATTCTTTATTCTAGTTTCACTTCCCTTATTTCACTTGGATTTTATTTTTTTGAAAAATCTATTCTACTCGTTCTATTGTCACCATTACTGATTCAGTATTACCTCTCAAAATAGATAAGTCACCCTCAATCCGTCCTAATCGTACAGCACCCGCCCATTCTCCAAGATCAGTATATGTTAGTGAGAGTGCATTGCTCGGTGCATAGTAACTCAAATCTCCAGCTTTTGGTGAATCTCGTTCAGGCATACCATCCATTGTAATCAATTGTGGTGGTTCTGCGATAAGCTCACGACCTCCATAGTCTTCAAACTCTAGTGTTAGTGGCAACTGTACAAGGAGTGACTCTGAAGCAGGATTGTCCCATAAGACAGCGGTAAGTGTTTGATTGCCTACCACGATTCGAAGTGTAGCCGAGTTTTCAGTTTCAGAAGAAATCGGAATTTCTTCTGGGTTTTGTTCAACTTCTGAAGTTTGATTATTATCAGATTCTTGAGGAAGTTCTGATGAATTTCGTTGCTGATAAATAAAGTAAAAGCATCCTGTGATAAGTATTGCGCAAGCTATAAATATGGTTATAACACTGTTGCGTTTCATGTTTTTTCTCAATGGCTCCTCTACCATTTTAATCGCTACGGGTTTAATTCCCCGCAGCGATTAAATAACTTGCTTTGTTGGGCGAATCATTATTTCACTTACAGCAACAGTATCCGGTGTGCTAATCGCATATGCTACCGCTTCGGCAATGTCACTCGGTTTCAATCCCACACCTGGTATTTTCGCGTTCTCTTGTATCCACTTGCTAGTTGCGGGGTCGTTGACCGTTGTGTAAAGTTCCGTATCCACCATTCCGGGAGATATAATAGTTGAACGAATATTATTCTCTCTTTCCTCTTGGCGAAGCCCCTCCATGATCGCCCGCACAGCAAATTTTGTTCCACAGTAAACAGCATAACCAGGACTCACGACGTGTCCTAAAATAGAGTCAGTCGCAATAATTTGACCGGATTGCTGTTTTTTCATAATAGGTAATACCGCAGCAATGCCATTTAATACACCCATGATATTGAGATCTACCACTTGTCGCCATTCATCAAAGCGTGCTTCCGAAAGAGACGCAGTTGGCATAATCCCAGCGTTATTATATAGCACATCTACGCGACCATATTTTTTGACTGCCAAATCAACAACTGCTTGAACTTCTTTTTTTTGTTACATCAGCAACAGCATATGAAATTTCAGCGTCCGGCAATGCTTCAACAAGAGCCTTCAAGCGATCTTCACGGCGAGCTGCAATGACTAATTTTGATCCCTCTTCCGCAAGTTTCTTGGTCGTTGCTTCACCAATCCCACTTGATGCGCCTAATATAACGACAACTTTCCCTTGAATATTTGACATAGGAGATTCACAGTTCCTTTCTACGTGCAATTGGATTCATATATATTAGGAATTCCCACGAACCCACGTTCTAATCAGAATTAGATTTGCGCGGCTCTACTTTGACTGTCGCAGAACGAGCTCGCGAGCTGATCATCGAGTTTAGGTATGCGTCGCCGGTGTATTTCGCGCGGTACGCATTGTCGATGTGATCATTGATCTCCCCCTTGATCGGTTCAAAAGAGACATCCTTCGTCATGCCAGCCACAGTGATTCGCCCCGCCCTCTGTCGTAGTACTGCCTGGTACCAACGGGAGTTCTGTCCGTAGTAGGCGCGTACATAAACTGAGCCGTCAACCACGACGGACCAAATCCAAGTCGGGGTGCCGTAGGTTATTCCGTCTTCTCGGAACGGGGAAATATGCAGGTCATCAGCTTTAGAAATCTTCTCTAGTACTTCTTTCGACCATGTGTCCATAAATTACATCCTCCTTTAAACGGGCCATTGATACAGAATGGCTAATACTCCTTTTATAAGATACATTCGCCACATCGAATTTTCTGCGAAATTAGCAAACCTATTACCTTTACTTTTTATTTTAACGTGTTTTTTTGTGCATAGATAATACTTATATCTTATACCATGATATGCTTGATGGGCATTTCATAATTGTGTAAAGTATTCATAAAGGAGGAGTACAGATGGAAGTTAGAGTTTTGCGTTATTTTCTTACTGTTGCAAGAGAAGGAAGCATTACGGGTGCTGCTGATTTTTTGCATCTTACACAGCCAACTTTGTCAAGACAATTAAAAGATCTTGAACAAGAGTTAGGAAAAAAACTATTTATCCGCAGTAGTCACAGTGTCATTCTCACAGATGAAGGAATGCTACTAAGAAAGAGAGCGGAAGAAATTGTTGATATGGTCGATAAAATAGAAGCGGAATTTAAATCCATGGAAGAAACAATAAGTGGTGATATTTATATAGGCGGTGGGGAAACGGACGCCATGAAACTGATTGCACGGGTAGCAAGAGACTTACAGTTAAGATATCCAAATATCCGGTATCATCTTTACAGCGGAAACGAAGATGATGTAACTGCACAACTTGACAAAGGATTGCTTGATTTTGGTATTTTAATACAACCGGCTGATGTATCAAAATATAATTATGTTAACATTCCCGCCAAAAATATTTGGGGCGTTGTTATGAGGAAAGACAGCCCTCTTGCTTGCAGAGACACCATTAGAACGGCAGATTTAATTAAAGTTCCGCTTATTTGTTCACGACAGGCTATGAAGCAGACATTCTCTAAAAATGAATTTGCGGATTGGTTTGGTGAAGACTTTGATAGATTAAATGTCGTGGCTACCTACAATCTTGCATATAACGCTGCCATTATGGTTGAAGAAAGCATTGGTTATGCAATAACTCTTGATAAAATCGTGAATACGTCTAGTGATAGTAACCTTTGCTTTAGACCCCTGGAGCCAAGACTTGAATCCGGCTTAAATATGGTATGGAAAAAGCATCAGGTCTTTTCGGCAGTTGCCGAAATGTTTTTAAAAGAAATTCAGGGAAAATTCAGCATATAAAACTAACAAACAGCCTGAATAACCCCCTTTTTTTCAGCTATCCTGCCGTTCAACTGAAGTTAGTTATCTGAGAACTGATACATTGGTAGGTTGTCCTCGACTTCTTCTCGTCGCGATATCCTCGTACTATCTACAGTGTAGCTGCTAAATTGGATTAGAAGTGGCGCGAAGCAATCTGCTTCAGATATGGCAACAATCAGCAATAGTACCTTGTTCTTGTCCCTTAAAACAGAAAACCCGCGCTGGGCGCAGGCACTTATGGGATTATGTTCTTGTCCACCGACTTTATTTCATTGTTGTTGGAGGACAAGAACTTAGCCCCTTGTGTGTCCTTTAGCTTGATAAAGCTTTTTGAAAATCCATGTTTATACATCCCCTCTCACACACACCAACACTGGAACGCCAGCAGCAGATTATCACTTCTAGGCAGGCCAATACCGGGATAAGAACTTTCACTAATCAACCCATACTTATCCAGTTGCCAATATTCAGCCGGTGCGCCTTCATTTGGGAGGGGAGCGCTTTCCACGGATAAATCGATCACGGAGACTTTTGTCTTCGTTCCATTCCTCTTGTTCAACTGCAATGACGGTTTTGGTTGTTCGTAATTGCTATAACTTTATTTTCAAGATCACTACAGCGCGCGCAGGAACATTATACAGACTTCCATCCAACTCGAGCGGCAAAGAAACCGGTAAAACGCGCGCAGGCTGTTCCATCGAATTGAACGCATCCGGCTCGTCGGCGGTTAAAATACATTGCTCGCCTACGATACGTTCCATCGCCGCCCCTTTTACCTCTAGTTCTGTGTAAATATCGAACGGCGATGGATTGACCAACTTCACGATGAGCTCGTTCGCAGATTCGTCAAGAGTCGTCACCGCAGTCATGAAAGGAATGGCACCGTAAGCATGCTCGTGTATGAGTTGCCCGTCAATGAAACATCTGATACTTTTAGCTTCCACAACAATGTGCAACTGTCTTGTCTTTCCGGGCGAGAAGTCTACCTTTGCATTCGGAGCGAGTTTCACACGCGACCACCCAACAATGCGAACGAGTCGGCTTTCTCCGTCGGGGTCTAACTCCCACAAGAAATAGTTTTGTTCGTTCCCCTTCTTGTGTCGATCGAGAAAGCGCAGTTTAAACCCGGCTTCGCCCGTCGTTACGTTCAATTTCACTTCATAAGTTTGCCAATAAGCCTTGCCGATCCAAAGAGCATCTTCGGTAACTTCGCAGGAAAGCGAATTGCTTGTAAGCTCATCTAACAGCAGTAACGTATCTTTTCCGGAAATGACCGAGATGCCCTCGACCTGTCCGAGCTGACTCAGACTCACTCCAAGCCCCCCATGAATTTCCGGTAAGAAGCACTCTGTTTCTACCTGACAATCAACCACTACGTCGCCTCTATTCTGGCCGAACATCTTCTGGACATAGTAGGAAGGTGTCCCGTACGTCCGCGTCCCGTCAAAATAGATTAAATTCGGTTCCCATACCGTATGATGAATATTCGCAAACAAGGGTGCATATGAGGACATTACGACTAAATCCTGATTTCGCTCCATCCCCACCATGAATGCCGCTTCACTTAACGCGCCTTGCAATGTTCCATTTTGATTGTTCACGGTCATTGCATATTCGCCTACATAAATTTTCGGGCCGCTGCGGTCATAATGATCGTACATGTCATGATATAACTGATAAAACTCATTATCAGCGTAAAAGTGTTCGTCTACGATTTCAACAGGCAACCCCTTGGTCTCCGTTCCTACTTCCCAGTGCGTGTTCCAAATCGTAATAATATCCGGGTAAGCAGATTTAAGGGCATCGTAGAATACTTTGTAACGCACATTATACTCCGGGCCAAAATTTTCGTTTCCGATTTCAATATACTTCAGTCCGAACGGCTCCGGGTGACCGTTCTCCGCCCGCATGGCGCCCCACTTGCTCGTTACCGGGCCATTCGCATATTCAACTGCATCCAGCATGTCCTGCACCCATTCCTCAAGTTCATCCATCGACACGAGCTCACCAGGCCTTCCTTGGCAAGTTAATCCGCAATTGACGACGAACATCAGCTCCATCCCCATGTCTTCAGCCATTTGCAAATACTCATGGAACCCAAGTCCATTGGTGGTGCGGTAATTCCAAAGTGTCCAATGGGAAATCCGTTCAGTCGGGTCGCCGACCGTTTTTTTCCATCTGTACGCAGTCTCGATCGAAAACCCTTCAACAAAGCAACCTCCAGGGAAGCGAAGGAAACTCGGACTGAGCCCTTGCAGCATGTTTACAAGGTCGGTTCGTAGACCATTCTTACGGCCTTTGAACGTATCTTTCGGGAACAAGGAAACGAACTCGAGCCAGAACGTTCCTTCCCCTTTTGCGGAAATGATAAGTATTGCGTTGGGATCCGTGCTGTTGCTCTCAATCAACAACTCATATTTCTGCCATTCTGACGAATCGATTTGCATCTTTTGCATCGAGTATACGGAGGATTGAGAAGTATCTTTTAGGGTAATCTCCAGCACTCCATCGAATTCAAGGCTTTTTCTTGCAAAGAAGGATAATTCATATCTACAGCCGGCTTGAACGGGAATTCCCCAAAAGCCGTTATTCGTCACAGCCACAGGTCCCCCCGCAGCGTTCACAATATCTATTCGTAGGGACATAGGATTCGCGGAATTTAAGGGTTTTGACTCGTCGAGTGCCATCTCTGCATCCGTACCGTCAGGACAGAACAAATCCCATCCCGGAATCAGGCCCAAATGTTCAAACGGGGCACTCCATCCAGCAGGTGTGTGTAATGTACAACCATCGACATGGCACCGTTCAGGTATCAAAGTATCTTCGAACGAACGGTTGCGGATCAGTTCCGCATATAATCCTCCATCCCCAGATCGATTAATTTCCTCGAAGAACAGGCCGTATAAGTTTCTACTTACGGGGAATCGCTTATGACCGGCATGAATTGTTATTTTCGCAGATGAACTCATTGTTACTCAACCTTCCTCACTTATGCTAATGTACATTAAAGAGTTGGCATTAAATTCCCATACCTTAAAGCTCCTACTTCCACGCTGTTTTGTGCAAATATCCGGACACGGTTACTTTGTTCCAAGAATCGATACACTCTTGCGGATATGCATAGTTCATCATTTACGACCATTTCTATCTCCCTTGCATATAATCTTTATTGATCGATTAGGCGACAACATATGTATAATAATAAATAGAAACAAGCTGCTTGCAATCGTTAAATTAACGTTATTTGTCGATTATTGTACAAATGATCAATAAGTGCTGATCTCAAGAAGCGATTAAAAAAGCGTTATTGGACTGATGTCTGAAAAATTTTGATGGCATTACCTTACAGGATATTTCCGACAGGGCAAATGTTGACCGTGCAACCATATATCTTCATTACATGGAGAGATGCTAATATGGATTATTTCAAATATTTTGAGCGTAATTATCTTTTCTCCCTATGACATTAACAAAGGCTCCGGCTCGGACGAGTTCAATTGCAATCGATCGACCCGCACTTCGAGTAGCACCAACTACCAGTGCTATATAATTCCCCGGATTTTCACCATCCTTGATTTCACCCCCTTATTGTCGTTTAACAAACCCAATGAAACTCCCCGCAGCTTGCTGCAGGGAGTTTCATTGGGTTTGAGAGTTTACACAATATAGCCTTCCGGAACGCCATCCAGATCAGTCATCAAGTCAAAAACCCGGCCCGGCTCATCCGTTCCGTTCAGGATATCCGGAAGTAACTTCTCCATATAGGCGCGAATCGGAGCTGGACCTCCTGTAAGGGTTGCGGAACGCCAACGCGTCTGATTACGCCGCCCGTTTGTACGGCTCCCAGGTAGAACCTCTCATTTTATTCAATCTTCTTTATAATTTTCGCAGGAACACCTGCTGCAACCGTATTGGGTGGAACATCCTTGGTGACAACTGCACCAGCGGATACGATAGAATTTTCTCCAATCGTAACACCTGGCATGATCATCGCGCCTGCTCCCAGCCAAGCGTTCTTCTTGATAACAATAGGAGTAGATATTGTGGATTGTCTTTTAGCTGGATCCAATGGGTGGTTAATTGTAATCAGGTTAACTTTAGGCCCAACTAATACGTTATCTCCGATGGTTATACCGCCTCTGTCCATAAAGGTACAAGCGTGATTGATAAACACATTTTTCCCAACTCTGATATTTTTGCCGAAATCCGTGTAAAAAGGGGGAAGAAGTCCAAACGAAGCATCAACCTCTGCTCCCGTTAACCTCGAAAATAATGTCCTGACTTCTTCCGCTTCATGGTATGAGTTGTTTAATTCCATTGTAATTTTCTGTGCTTCAACAATAAGATCGCGAATTTTATAATACTCCGGATCATTCAAAGAAATTAACTCGCCATTTTTATCTCGCCCAAGAATGTCTTTCGGATTCATTTGACATACTCCTTTCCATATAAAGTATTTAAGATTGATTTTGCCCATTAGAGTAGCAACTATGCTAATACTTCAGACATTACGGGAAACATATCATTCTTCCCCTCCTTCTGTATTAGTCATTGATGGAAAATGTAACTTGAACAGCCCCCGTCCCAAGTGCTGCTGTGAGTCCGGAGATGTCTTCAATATATCCGAGTTTAGTGTATCCACCATATGAATTGGAAAACGTATTGTAGAAAAGCACCAGGCTGTTGGAGGACCACACCATGATTTCTCCTGCATGAATGGTTGCCGGTGCTTCTGTTGATTCAACAGGCAAACCACTTGGAAAATGATAGTATTTCTCTTGACCATTCAATTCTGACATGTTCACGGTCATCGGCATCTGTGTAATCAATGCCCGTGTTGTTTCATTATCATACATCTTTGCTTTAAAAGTCCTATTCCCGACAGTAATATTCATGGTGCTCATTTTACCCTCCTCGGATTGTACCGGAGCAGTAACGGCCAGCTGTCCAGGTGCTGTGGATTGTGCCGGAGCAGTCGGTGTCGGTTCGGCAGATTCTTCTATTGGCAGGTTTGCTAAAAACCGCGTCAGCATGGTTGCAGCCTGGGCCCGGGTTGCAGAGCCTGCGGGCAACATCTTGCCGCCGCTACCCTGTATATTCTGTATGCCCACCATCCACTGCAAGGCTGGCTTCGCATAAGCGCTGACCTCTGATGCATCGGTATAACCATCCAAAGTGGTATACGCAGAGATGTCATAACTCTTCGCTTCGGCGTAACGGTACAGGATCGTTGCGAATTGCTCACGGGTAATCAAGCTATGCGGTGAAAATCTCCCCACGCCCGTACCGGTAACAATCCGGTTGGCTTGCGCCCAGGCCACAGCCGAAGCGTAGTAGCTGCCACCCGGAACATCGGAAAAACCACCGTTGCCCGCTACTGCCGGAGAACCTCCGATGCGGTGCAGCACTGTGACAAGCATTGCCCGGCTCATCGGCGTTTCCGGCTCGAAATCCCCTTTTCCGGTGCCGGCCATCAAATTTTTCTCAGTCACAAATTCTACCGCGCTGCGATACCAAGCGTTGTCCGATACATCATTATAATCTGCCGCAAAAGCAGGATTCGCCGTACAAATAGTCAGAACAAGTCCCAACAGCAAACTAATCAGCCTTGATACTTGATTTTTCCTCACAAAATCATCTCCTGTCTCTAGATAACTTTACTTCAAAATAAACTCGCCGGTTTACTCGGCAAGCGACCAGGTAACTTGCACATTTCCTGAACCGAGTGCAGCTGCCAGATTTGAAGGATCGTCAACTCTTCCGAGCGGTACATACCCCCCATAAGAATTGGAGAAGGTTTGATAAAAAAGGACCAGCGTGTTTCCGGACCAGCACATGATGTCACCGGCTTGAATAGTTGCAGGGCGTTCGGTAGCTGCAGCAGGAAGATCCTCCGCCAAGTCATTGTGTTTTTCCAGCCCGTTCAGCTCGTCCATTTGGATGGTCAAAGGAAATTTCGCGACTAGCGCCTGCGTCGTTTCATTGTTATTTAATGTCGCAGTAAAGGTGCTTCCGCCTACAGTAATATGGATGGCAATCATGCTGTTTTCCTCCGTCACGTTATCTTCTGTTTCAATCACGTTGTTTTGCTTGGCCGATTCAGCGGGCTGCTTTGTTGCTTCTGCGGGTTTACTGCCCGGGAGGGGAATGTCCAGATTAGGGCCTTCCCCTTGCTCTGCGGCAGCTCCAGAACTTGGCCTATTATTTGCCGAGCTGCAGGCTGCTAGCATAAATATAATAGAAAGGCAGAACAGCAAGCCTAAGATTTTACGCATGTTTACCTCCTGATTTAAGAAATCATAGCCCATACGAACCGTTTCAAGCTATATTTTCGCGTGATACTGATTAATCCGCTTCATCTGCCAATTCGATCAGCACATCATAGCTGCCCGTCAGTTCACTGATTACTGACAATTTACTGTCTATTTTTCCAATGTTCACCTGATAACCATATTGTTCTGATTTCTCTTCATCTTCAAAAAGGATGGTAAAATAATTTGCATCCGTGGCAAAATCAATATCACCATTTTGCCAACCGAAATGCATATTGATTTTAGTGCCGCCCTCCAGGACACGAGTGGCCATGGAAGGGACTTCTGTCTGCATCCAGGCGCCGTCTGAGGCCACACGCATCGGATTATCATCATGTACCGGAGTTCCCTCAGAGGTTTCTGAAGGTATGCCGGCTGTAGACTGTGCGGCCTCGCCAATAACGCCATTTCCGTTACTGCAGGCTACAAGCATAACAATCAACAGTACTGCAAATGGAACCGCTAAAATTTTTCTCATTAAATTCACCAATCTTTTCTTTCCAATCCGAAAAAAATATAAGCAAGCCATACAAAATGAGGATAAAGCTATTTTTTTAGCTTTCCCCTTTTGGGCGACGGAATCCGCTGCATGCCTTTTGCTGCATAATAGGCGACACAGATGCAAAGCCCCATCATGGCCAAATGGTCCGCAAAAAATAATACCGGGTACTGTTCAAATTCAAAGGAAATGAACATTATTTTCAAAAAAAGATATGAAGCAATATCGTGCAAGATAAAGGCATAGACACCGTATGCGGCAATTCCTGCCGCGATGACCCGCAGTATAACCTTACGGGCAGACGGCCTAGCAATTCTAACCGCTTTGCGCATCATCATCATAATCATGTTCCAATGTAATCCGACATGCACGGACATGAAGATAAACCCCCAATAGGAAGCAAGCATATGCAATTCCCTTGCAAAAGACATCCCCCCGTGAATGGACAGAAAAGCAAAGGGATAACGGGACATCATAATGCCGCTGACCATCAGACCGATCATGCATATAAATACCGACAGATTCACCACGGTTTGAAAGATGCGGAACGCTGTATACTTCCCTTTCTGCAAATTTTTGTATCATCTGAAGTTCAGTAAGTTGTGGGTAATAAACATTACAAACATGGCGGAGCCGATCCATTCATGCGCCTTCTGTCCGGTCAATATGAAAGCCATCAAAACGGGTAGCAATACACTCATGACCAGATCAATGACTATTTTAATCATAGATTTGGGCTTCATCGTTCCCCCCACTTATTCACTTGAGTTAGTCATTCCAAGCTGGTCCAGCCACTCGTTCACCTCTTGCTCGGCATCGATGGCATCTCCGCCTCTGACGGCAAGCCCGTCCACTACGGTTGCGGCGGTCAACATGTTTTTTTATTGTTTGGTCATTGTTTGAAAACCGGCTGCCTTCATGGGTAGTAAAAGGAATCACGGTTTTATCTGAAAAGTCGTACGCCTCCAAAAAGGTATACACTGCCATTGGCAGGTCGTACCACCAGTTCGGGAAACCTATAAAGATGGTGTTGTAATCATCCATGTTTTCCACATGAGCGCTCAGCTCTGGCCGTGCCTTCTCCTTTTGCTGTTCCTGGCCCAAATCTACAACCGTATCGTAATCGGCAGGAAATTTATTAATAGTCTCGCGGCCAACCGGCAAAAACAGTAAGCTCGATAATCATTTCAATGATTTCTTCTTCCGTAAGACCATTTTGTCATGTGGCGACATTATCTACGTTCATAATCATCTCTCAAAAAAAGCATCGGTTTGTTCGGTAAGTTTTGGTGCAAAATCTTAAACAGACATTTTCTCCCTACACCCCATCTTTCGTAAATACAATATAAATCGATATTGATCGATTAGACGACATGTGTATAATAATATATAGAATCGAGCATCTTACAATCGTTAAATAATCTGTATCTGTCGATTATTTTACAAATTCGACTGAATTGACTATTAACTTAGGGAGTTGGGTGATATCAAATATGTCTAAAATTGATAGAAGAATACTGAAATCACAGGAAGCGATAAAAAAAGCCGTCATTGAATTGATGTCTGAAAAGAATTTTGATGCTATTACTATCCAGGATATTTCCGACAGGGCAAATGTCCACCGGGCAACCATTTATCTTCATTACACTGATAAATTTGATCTGCTGGATAAACTGATCGAAGAACATATTAACAACATGAAGGACATCAACCAATATGCATGTGAAATGGAGTGGAGTGAAGCAAATCTGGTCTATTTCGAATATTTTGAACGTAATTATTTATTCTTTTCAACGATGTTAGCGAGTAAAGGAGCTCCTTCGTTTCGTGCACGGTTCCTTGAGTTTCTTATTGAAGAATATAAAGGTGAAGTAAATATGAACGAAGAAAGAAATCAGGGATTGGATGAATTGATTGTGGGTTCCTTTATGGGAACAGCTTTCGTAGGAATAGTAGAATGGTGGATTACAAACGGAATGCCGCATCCACCTCATGTCATGGCGAACCAAGTTGGGGTATTGCTTGAGAGGGTTGTATAAATCCAGCACATATATCAGGTTTCATAAAAATCACTTTTCATTCAAAATAAAGAGGGGACCCCGATTTGTTCCCTAGGGTTCCCCTCTAGATGCATTAATCATCTAACATGTCGGTTTCAGACTTTTTATTGTTTCCACACTTTTTTATTATCAGACAACTTCATAACTTTAATGATCGCTTCACAACTATAAATGTTTGTATATATTTTTGATGAATTTAAACTTCATCCTTAAATAGCCAGTTCAGATCAACATGCCTCCTCCTGGTTCGGCCTCGCCTAAATCTTGTCGATGGATATACCACTTCCATCTTGCCAAGTTCTCTACACCTCCAAGTGGATGTGCATGTTGCTCATTTTCCTCCATATTCGTTTTTCCTTTGAGCCTCCCCGATTTGGTAGCCTCTCGGCATCTTCGGTTTTTGCTTAGTACTCGCCCCAGACGGCCTACTCGAATGTTCGACTTCGGCTCTAAGCGCTTCTAGGCTCCCCGGTTTCTGTCTGGCATATAGAGTATTCTCTACATCTCTTCTTTTGCGAACGGACGGGCTTTGAGTCACCGGTGCGTCCTACACCGGTGATCACTTCCAGTCCCAGACTTCTGAGATGAGCCGCTACAATGGCTGAAGTCCGTTCTTCCTCATACCCAAGCTCGGGATGACGGTGGAAGTCCCTTCGCCACACAATAAGCTGCTCTTGAAGCGGCCGTGCTGCTGCGAGTAGTTCGCTGATGTTCATGAATGACTGTCTCCTCCCTCATCAGCAGCTGCTAATCTGGCATAGATTGCATTTGCCGAATTGCCGATATGGCGTTTCATCATGTCCCGCGACAGCTCCCGGTCATGTGCTTGCAGTGCTGCAAGAATCTCCATATGTATTCCGTAAATCAGCGTTCGGATCTCTTCGTCGTAAAGCATCAGATCCAGCGCCAGGTTAATTTTGGTGCGTATCTGCCGGACGGCTGCTTCACAATACGGATTGCCCGATGCCTTCGCAATTGCCAGGTGGAACTTCACATCGAGAGCCCGGAACCATTCCCGTGTGCATTCCGGCTCCATGCTCTTGTCCAGATAGCTCTGAAGAAGCGCAAGCTCGCCTGCGGTGATCCGCTCAGCAGCCAGAAAAGTGCCCTCAGGCTCAATAATCGTCCGGTATTCGAACACCTTCAGCATCTGATCCCAGTCCCGCTTGATCTCCGCTCGTGTACGCTTGTGGGAGTTGGCTGTTACCGGCAGAACGAAGGTGCCGCCCTTCGCTCCCACACACTTCTCGATCAAACCTCTATTCTCCAGCTCCGAGAGCGCTTCGCGCACGGTAATCCGGCTGGCATTGAAGATTTCGGCCAGCTCCCGCTCGGTGGGAAGCTGTTCTTCACTGAGCAGTTCCTTCAGAATGATCGCTTCCTCCAGCTGCTCCAGGATGAATTCACTAACCTTCTTGGCGGATACTTTCTCGAACCACAAATGGAATCCTACCGACATATCCTTCACCCCAATATAAATGGTCTAGACCTTATACCTTTAATATATTCCCAGTAAACATATATGCAATTGTTATTTTATTTTCTTTTTTTATCTCCCTATTATGAGCGTTACATTAACTCACACTGTCAGAGCAAAGAGTGCCTGCAGCAGGTTGAATTACAGAAAGTCGGGGTACACAAAAAGGGATTACAGCGTCAGATAATTTGCTGGAATCCCTCATTCTTACAATTCGTTTTAATAAGGATTTTAGGGGAGACAAGTGAACTTAGAGGAGACCTTTGGATCTAAAAAGGGATATCTATCAAGTGTAAACAGAAGAATTCAGAATGAAAACAATTCAAACGGCTCGGCTACGGTTACAAGTTTTTTGCCTACCTGGCTGCAACCGCCTCAAATTGGATTAGTGACTTTCACCCTAGAGTTGACGCTCAGCAGGGCGTACCATAAAATTAAGAGCCATCTATGGCGACTCTTATTTGGAGCATACTTAGTACGTATGTATCTTTATTTCTGCACTTTAGCTTCTTTAAAACAAGGTAACACAGTATTACGAATAATAAAGAGACAATAATCAATTTGCAAATTAATCTAGTCGCCTCCAACTCGTAGGTTAGGGTGAAACCATTTATTTGTCTGCTCAAATCTTCTAATTTCCAAATCGGACAAGCCATCCTTGTGCGTGGTTGCTAAAGGTACCAAAAAAGTACTGCTGGGACAAGAAGCTATTTTTATGATCCCGGCAGCTACCTGGTCACCTCCGTGCACCTGATTACCGGACAAGTAATTGAAGCTTCTCCGGAGACCCCCGTACTTGTCCCTGCGACTCCAATTCGAGATGGATCAAATCCTGAATATGATCCAACAATAAGAGAATTATTTTTATTTTTCATTAATATCTATCCTTTCTACCACTGTTTTATATTTGGTTTCGCGGGTTTATTATCCGGCATCTGCACAAATGGAACGGTAGCAAGATTCTTTGAAATTTTTGCCTAATCCTCCTTTTTGGAGATTGAGCATGTTGGCCTTTCCATTCCGGAGTTTGCAGGCGCACCCAAACTTTAAACTAAACTTGAACGGAAAGCTTCTTCACTTTATATAAAATTCGCAAAAACAGACGCTGCAACAACAGTCATCAATCCGGATACTGCAATTGCCAAGCTACTCATCGCACCTTCGATTTCTCCCAGTTCTATCGCTTTCACGGTTCCGATAGCATGCGAAGATGTACCAATAGCAAGCCCCTTCGCAATAGGCTCCTCAATCAGGAAGAATCTACAAATCGTCTCTGCAATGATGGAGCCAAGTATACCTGTTATAATAATCACTGCGACCGTAATCGTAACCATACCGCCCATTTCTTCCGATAATCCGATTCCGATTGCAGTAGTAATTGATTTTGGCAGCAATGTAACATATTGCTCATGTGTAAATTTAAAGAGCAAGGACATTACAAAGACACTGCTGAGACTTGCAAACACCCCGGACAATATGCCTATAATAATGGCTTTCATATTCTTTCTTAGAAGGTTAAATTGGAGATAAAGCGGAATTGCCAAACAAACGGTTGCTGGGGTTAGTAAATAGCTTAGATACTTCGCTCCATTATTGTAACTGTCATAATCCACTCTGAACATCGTTAATACCAACATTACAAATACAATAGAAATCAATAATGGATTAAAAATCGCTTTATTAAATCTTCTCTTCAGAAATAAGCCTGCTTCATATCCGAAAATACTAACAGCAACCCCAAAGAAGATAGAATTACTCAGCAGGTCTCTCACTACTTCTCCTCTTTTCCATTCTGATCATAAATTGAGTAGTCTTTCCTGTAACGATCATGACGATAATTGTAGAGAATATTGTAATAATAATAACAGGTATAAATATGCTCTTTAGAGCCGGCCAGGATATGAGCAGCCCAACAGTTGCCGGTATAAACATTAGAGGCATTATTTCTATAAGAAAAAATCCTGCCTCTTTGACCTGTTCGACTGGAATTATTTTTACTTTTAATAAAATCAGCATCAAAACAAGCCCATAAATACTAGCCGGTATAGGAAACGGTAGAATATATCTGAGTACTTCTCCAATAAATGTAACGGCGAAAATATTAAATAGTTGTCTGGTATACTTCATCGTGATAACACATCCCCGATAGCAGGTCTCATTTAATTCAAATTATTATTCACAACTCTTTGTATATGAATTGTAAGATAAAGCATCTCATCTTTTGTTATTCCCCGGTTATATGTCTTACTAATATATATTTTAATGCGTTCCACGCAAGCAAAAGCCTCTTGATATTGTTCTTTAACCATGGAATATAAACTATTGTCTGTACTTCTAATATCCCTGTCCTTAAGTAATCTTTGAGCAAAGAATTTCAAATGCGTTATGAAACGGAAATACATTAGAGAATCTTCATCATATTCGAAGTTGAAATGTTTCTTCACGATGCTGAGAATATCATGCATAATTTTAGTTATATCTACCATATTGCCGATATTTTCGTTCATCTCCGCGTTCACAAGATGCAGGGCAATTTGGGCTGCCTCATCTTCAGGCAAGACAATTCCATAATCATGACGTAAGATCTTCAGAGCCTCTAATCCGACTTCAAATTCTTCTTGATAAAATTGTTTGATTTCCCATAACAACGCATTCTTCATATTTATCCCTTTTAAAGAACGTTGAATAGCAAAACTGACATGATCTGTAAGCGTAACATAAATACTGTCATGAATTTTTCTGCCCAAATGGAGCTTGGCGTAATTAATTATTTTATCCGAGACCTCCATATGTTCCATGGGTATTTCAGACAACAAATTTTGCAATTTCTCGGAGAGTCCTTTATTGTCCAAGGTAAACATTTTTTCAATTCTTTCTGTGTCTACCAAATCCCCTTCTTTTTTCTTAAAGGCTATCCCTTTACCCATAATCACAGACTCTTTACGCTGTTCATTCAACACAGTAATGACATTATTATTGAGCACTCTCTCTATACGCATTGGAATCTTCCTTTGCTGAAAAATAATAAAACACAAAACCTGATTAGTCCACTTAACTGGACTAATCAGGTTTTGTTCCCATTCAATACAGCCGAACTCTTACTGACCGGTATCTGAATTATCAAAGAGAATACTGCCATCCGTCTCGATAATTTGGCGATACCAATGAAAACTTTTCTTTTTACGTCTTTGCAGAGTCCCCTTTCCCTGATTGTCTTTGTCTACATATATAAAACCATAACGTTTATTCATTTCTCCTGTTCCCGCACTGACAATGTCAACCGGCCCCCACCAAGTATAGCCAATAACTTCACAGCCATCTTTGACAGCTTCATATAATTCCCGCAAATGCTTATTCAAATATTCAATGCGATCATCGTCGTTGATGGAGCCATCCTTAGTGATTTCATCATAGCCCCCAAATCCATTCTCAACAATAAACAGCGGCTTTTGGTAACGGTCATAAATTTCATTGCACACATAACGCAGTCCTTTGGGATCGATTGGCCAGCCCCATGCCGTTTTCTCTAAGTATGGGTTATCGAGCCCCATGATACCTCCAGTATTACCTAATATCGGCATGCCGGCCTTATGAGTAGTACTGCGATAATAACTGAAGCCGACATAATCAGCCGTATGCTCTTTTAATAGTTCTAAATCACCAGGCTCCATTTTAATGAAAATCTTGTTTTCCTCGAAAATTCTGTTGGCGTAAGAAGGATATGCCCCCCTCACA
Organism: Paenibacillus sp. FSL R10-2771; assembly: GCF_038000205.1. Lineage (NCBI taxonomy): Bacteria > Bacillati > Bacillota > Bacilli > Caryophanales > Paenibacillaceae > Paenibacillus > Paenibacillus sp. FSL R10-2771. Next base: position 1,272,905 of record NZ_JBBOBM010000001.1, on the reverse strand, counting down.
AGTACATCCGAGTAGAATAGAGAGCGTCGTCTTAACTCATAGGTATCGAACACATCATCTGGATGACAGGAATTCGGGTATATGATGCTTAATGACAGCATACATCCCATCTGGGAGCCTGGAATGATTTCATGACACATTTTCGTGGCAATTGCGCTGGCTACAAAAATGTGATGACTCGCCTGATAGATCTCCTGAAGTTTTGTCCCCTCATTTGTCAGTTCAAGTGCACCGGCAGCCAAAGGAATCGTATGCATGTGGTTGATTTCGTTAAAGCCCATCCAATATTTCACTTTATGACGATAACGGGTAAGAACAACCTCACAATACTTTGTAAAAAAGGATATTAATTTTCGATTTGTCCAGCCACCGTATTCCCGCACCAAATGTAGCGGCGTTTCAAAATGCGAAATGGTAATTACCGGTTCAATTCCATACTTTAACAATTCATCAAACAGATCGTCGTAAAATCTCAGGCCCTGTTCATTTGGCTGATCATCATCACCATTAGGAAAGATACGAGACCAAGCAATTGAGGTTCGAAAACATTTTAGACCCATCTCTGCAAATAAAGCGATATCTTCTTTATAGCGGTGATAAAAATCTATCGCTTCATGACTGGGGTAGTGTACAGATTCATCAATAGTATCGTCCATAACACCATTCACTATGCCATGTCTAAGCGCATCGTTTATTGCCGGTCCTTTGCCATTTTCGTTCCAAGCCCCCTCCGCCTGATTAGCAGCGATTGCCCCTCCCCATAAAAATTGTTTTGGAAAAGCATTCGTAGTATTCATTTAGCCGACTCCTTCTTAATCAATTAGAGTTCTTCTCCATTAGTTTCGATTACTTGTTTGTACCAGTAATAGCTTTCCTTCTTTATCCGGCGTAACTCCTTGGCATCCGTTTCATCCCGGTCCACATATACAAATCCATAACGTTTCTGGTATCCATTCAGCCAGCTGAGAAGATCTGTGAACGACCAGGAGCAGTAACCAATTACCTCAACTCCGTCTGCGATAGCATCCTGAATGGCAGAGATATGCTGCCGTAGATAATCGATCCGATAGCTATCCTTAATGACATCGCCTTCTTCCAGCTTATCAAATTCACCAAGACCATTTTCCGTAATAAATACCGGTAGCTGATAGCGATTCATTATTCTTCGCATTCCAATCCGGAGCCCTTGAGGATCAATTTCCCAATCCCAATTTGTTGTTTCTAAGAAAGGATTGCTTGTTGTTTTATACATTCCAGGAATACCTGAATGCTTTGTTGAACCCTTTTTTCCGGTCGTATTTTTCTCACCAAAATCAATATCACTATTTAGGGAATTCTTTTCCACTGTGGTGGTTCGATAATAGTTAATTCCCATAAAATCCGGTTTAGCTGAAGCCAACAGCTCCATGTCCCCATCTAGAATGGTGGGGGCAAGATTATTCTCTTCAAGATATTTCCACGCAGTCTTAGGATAGTGGCCTAAAGCGTAAATATCCATCCAGAAGTAATTGTTTAGGTCTTCGCTGTTCTCAAAGGCCAATATATTGTCGGGATTCGAATCAATAGGATAGTAAGGCTTATAAGCGAAGCTCGGTCCTATTTTACCGTCTAAAACGATCGATCTGAATGATTGAATTACTTTTGCATTTGCTAGATTGGCGATGTGATTGACCTCATACATCCGTTTCCGGTCACGTACACCTGGCGGGTGTAGCGCTGTTTCATAGCCATAACTGACAAAATAATTCTGCTCATTTAGAGATACCCAGTATTTCACCCGGTCGCCATATCGTTTAAATAAAGTCACCGCGTAGTTGTTAAAATCTTCAATAACCTTCCGGGACTCCCACCCGCCGTATTGATCCATTAAGGCTTGAGGGATGTCCCAATGATACAGTGTCAGCACAGGCTCGATCCCGTTTGCAATAAGTTCGTTAATCAGTTCGTCATAAAATTGCAATCCCTGTTCATTCACGGTCCCGCTACCTGATGGATAAATCCGGCTCCAGGCGACGGAGAAGCGATAGGCTTTTAATCCCTGCTCTGCCATTAGAGCAACATCTTCTTTGAAACGGTGGAAATGATCGACAGCTACATCTCCATTGGACCCTTTAAATGTGTTTCCTTCTTTTTTAGTAAAGATATCCCATACCGAGGGGCCTTTCCCCCCTTCATTCCACGCGCCTTCAATTTGATACGCAGCTGAAGCAGATCCCCAAAGAAATTTTTCAGGGAATGACACTTTATTTAGATGTTCCATATGACCCTCCATCAATAATTATTTTTCTGGTACAAATTACAACTTCAAGCTGTTTTTTAACCACTGAAGTATTCCTTATCTTGTTAAAACTAATAATGGTTCACGGAATAATACATGTTTACTTGCAATTGAATTTACGGAACTGAAAGCATTTAGATTTGTAATAATTACTGGTGTAGTCAATTCAAAGCCCGCCTGTTCGATAGCTTCTCTGTCGAATTTCATCAGCAGTTCGCCTTCACTAACACGCTGATTCTCTTGAACCAGCATTTCGAATGGTGCTCCCTTTAATTTCACTGTGTTGAGTCCAACATGAATTAATATTTCAAAGCCCTCATCTGAAGTGATTCCAATGGCATGTTTGCTTTTCGCTATAGAAGTGACTACGCCCGATACTGGCGAGTAAACCTTGTCATCTTCTGGAAGAATGGCAACTCCCCCGCCCATTGCTTCTGATGCAAATACAGAATCAGATACCTCAGCGAGTGGTATAACTTTCCCGCTTATCGGGGATTTCACACCAGTATTGCCTATTGCTTCGCTAAACGTCGATGATACAGTTTCTGACTGCTGCATGTTCTGCTGCTCATCAATATTCTCTTCAAATCCCAGAATATACGTAAGGATTGCTGTTATAGAGAACGAAAGAGCAATACCTATAAGGAAGTAAACAAATGTGTCTGTTGCAAAAGCTGGTAAGGTTGTCACTGCAGGAAATACATATGCTAGCACAGTTGAATGCATTGCTCCAATAAATGCCCCGCCAATCACTCCGCCAATCACCTGGGCAATAAGCGGTCTTTTCAGTTTAACGGAGATACCATAAACGATGGGTTCCGTCACCCCTGCCAGGAGGGATGGTAAAAGTGCAGACAACGCATACGCTTTCAGTTTCTTGTCTTTAGCTTTTAAGAATACTCCCAAGGCAGCCCCAGAGGAAGCAAATGTCGCAGCAGCGGCAGTAGGTTTGATCGTATCCACTCCGTAAAGACTGATATTATTGATCATTGCTGGTACAAGCCCCCAATGAAGCCCAAACATGACTAGGAACGTCCAGCCCCCACCGATTATCGCTCCCATAATAAGACCATTAGTGCTGCTTAAATAGTTGACCCCTGTAGCAATGCCATTTCCGAGATATACTCCAACAGGTCCAATTGCCGCAGCAGTTAGAGGCACCATAATAATAAGGGAGATCAACGGTACGGCAAACAACTGAATATTTACTGGAATATATTTTTTCAAGAATCTTTCTAAATACGAGAATACCCAAATGGACAGCATAGCTGGAATTAACGTGGACGAATAGGACATCAATACGACAGGTATGTTTAAGAAATGTGTGACATCTCCCACATTCTCCATTAACTTGGTAAAGTTAGGCTCCAGTAATGCTCCCATTATCGTCACAGCAACAAATATATTGGCTCCGAACATTCTTGCTGTTGAAAGTGCGAGCAGCAGCGGTAGAAAGTAAAATACGCTATTGCCAGCTGCAGCCAAAATTTTATATGTGCTGTCGTCAGCAGACAAGATACCCAAAGTCGTACTCAGAATAACTAGCAGAGCCTTCAGCATACCAGCACCGGCCAGTGCGGGTACAATCGGGGTCATAATGCCTGACATGGTGTTAAAGAATCTCGAAATGATATTGCCTGTCTTTTCAGCCTTTTCATCTTCCGCAGCTTCACCTGAAGGCTTAATAGGGTGATTTGCGATAATTTCTTTATAAACAGCAGGAACGTCATTACCTATAACCACCTGATATTGGCCGTTACCTTCTACAACGGTAATTACTCCATCTAACTTTTCCATATTATATTTATTTGCTTTGCTTGTATCCTTCAATTTGAATCTCAGTCTTGTCATACAGTGGTACAATTCGGTTACATTCTTTGCTCCTCCCACATTGTCGACGATGTTGTTCGAGAGCTCAGTGAACTTTCCCATTCTTAATCCCCCTAGTCTTAAATATAAAGATTGAATTTGGTAACAAAAAAAGACCTAAATCAACAGACGATCGAGATAATACTATCCCTCGTTCTGTAATTTAGGTCTTGCCTGCTTTACCAGTAACAATCCTTATTCAATTATTAGCTCTTACAGGTATAAAATTAGCATAGCAAAGTAGGAATGTCAACGCTTTCTTTAATTAACCTAACATTTACTAATCGGCTTTCAGTCCATTCACCGGGATTAGATCCAGGAACGTTTTTTCAAACCGGAATTAACAGATCAATACAACGGACTGGCTACAATAAATGATCTGAAATCTCGCCATTATCTGCCCGGATTGGCTTATATGGCTGGCTTGAGTGGCTTTCTCAAAATATATCCGAGCTCAAATAGCGCTCTCCATTGTCAGGAACGATGCATAGCACCCGTTTACCCTTACCGAGCCGTTTCGCCTCCTGGAGCTCCGTCCAGACGGAAGCTCCTGAGGAGGGAACTACCAGTATACCTTGCCGCTGGCAAGTAGCCCTAAGAGTTTGCAAGGCATCCTCGGCGCTCACCTGAACAATATCATCATAAATGATTTGATTCAGAATCGGCGGAATAAAACCTTGAATTGTGCCTACAAGCTTATGCGGGCTGGGAGTACCACACGAAAGCACCGGTGATCCCTTCGGCTCCACCACCAGCACGCGAAGATCAGGCAGTGACTTGCGCAATTCCTCGCCTGTGCCCGTAATGGTTCATCCCGTTCCCGACGTGGCAACGAATGTGTCCAGGCGACCTTCAAGCTGCTGCAAAATTTCGCGGGCCGTCGTTGTTCGATGAATGTCCGGATTGGCCGGGTTTTGAATTGCTGGGAAGATAGCTGCCCGGCATCTCGGTATTCAATTCAAGCGCCTTGCGGATCGCGCCGGGTATGCGATCCTCGGCAGGAGTCAGAACGACCTCTGCGCCATACGCCTTCAAAATTTGAATGCGTTCCTTATTCATGTTCGAAGACATCGTTATAATTAAACGATATCCTTTGGCTGCAGCATTCATCGCCAGGCCAATGCCTGTATTTCCGCTAGTCGGCTCTATAATGGTCGCGCCCGGCTTCAGCCGCCCGTCGAGCTCCGCCTGGAGGATCAGATTGTATGCTGCTCGATCCTTGACGCTGCCGCTCGGATTAAAATATTCCAGCTTTACATACACGTCCGCGTCCTCTGGAGCTGTCATTTTTGTAATCCGAACGGCGGGAGTACAGCCTATGAGTTCGGTAATACTATCTACAACAATAGATGCCATTGGTATACACTCCTTTTTTTGTTCGTGCTTTACTTCGAAGAGAATCAGAATTTACAAAAGTCCAAGCTTAAATAACGTTCACCATTGTCTGGCGCGACGCAAACGACTCGTTAACCGGCTCCCAGCTCTATGGCCACCCGCTGTGCAGTCCATACGGCGGCTCCAGAGGAAGGCCCCACAAGGATACCCTCCCGGGCGGCCATTCTCCGTTTGGTTTTCCATGAAACAAAAGCCCATCAATCAGTTAAGGTTGACGAGCTCTAGAATTATTGATTTTAATGATCATCAATGAATAAAGTGCTGTAGATCCAACTCAATTTTCTTGCCCTTAAATACATTTTTCACTCCTGGTACCCATAATAATGTATCTTGGTAGTGTTGTTTAAAACCCATTCATAACTACGCTCAAATCTTTCTTTATCTGGTATTGTCATTTTAAGTATGACTCGAACCTTCTCTGCTAAAAATTCATAATCAGCTTTAAAATGACCCGAGAGTCTATTATACAGCTATGCACTACCGTCATCTTGCGGTGTAATTGGAACATCCACCCGTTTGCACGATGCACTACCAAACGCACAAAAGAAGAGATGATCACTCGATCACTCCTCTCTTAGGACGATAATAACTATGAGGTTCGGATATTAAATATCAAGCGCTGCATGAAATCCTTGATAAATTGCAGTAGTGATCGTAGACGCTTTAACACAATCCCCAATTTGTGCAACATGAGGTGCACAATCAATTAGTTGGTCTACGACGTTTCTTCTTGCCCGCTGTCCAAGCGCACAAATGACCGCAGTTCCCGGAATCAGCTGCTCATCCCCGTCCGGATTCAGGCAAACCACACCTCCCGGTGTAACAGACAGCCCTTTATACCCTAAATGAACTTGAATGTTCAGCTTTTCGATTTCCTTCAGCATAATCGGCCGATGTCTGATATTGGCATCCGGTGCCAGTTCGGTTCTCATCTCCACTAAATGCACAATCTTGCCTTCCTGGGCAAGGTGAATGGCTGCTTCAGAACCCGCCAGACCGCCTCCCAAAACGACTACGCTATCTGTAACCGTATCCTTCTCCAGATAATAGTCATTAACAACAACTACATTGTCACCATTAAGTCCTGGAATGGGGGAACAATAGCAGAGGATACCGTACGTAAGGACCAGGAAGCCCATTGACGTTGCAAACACGGATAGAATCATCCCGCCCCCGAATAACAGGCCTCCTACCAAGATGACTCTCTTGGGTCCGAACCGGTCATTAATCCAGCCTCCCGATATCATCGTGATCGGACCTACTGAGTTGGTAATCGTAAAAGCAATAGCCAGATCTATCCGGAATTAAAAAAATTGCTGGATGAGGGACTTATTGTTTTTGAGATCCAAATTAGCGGAGAAATACTGGAGAAAAAACTGTACTCGATTACGGAGCAAGGCAAAAGCCTTTTTGCAATGGCTAAAGAAAGAAGAGCCGCTTGAACCTACACCTAAAGATGTGTTCCGGCTACGAATGTATTTCTCCAACAACTTGGATGTCACCACCCGGATTCAGCTGTTGGAGCACCAGCTGCGACAACATCAAGAGAGACTGGAGCATTTATGCAGAAATAAGGAAAGATATGATGAAATCCCTCCTTTGGATAGTTATAATTTCAGTGATTATCTTGTATTAGATGGTGCTATCTTGCGTGAGACTGTTACGATACAGTGGCTGAAAAATTATATTTCTCATTGCAAAAAATAGAGCAAAATATTTGCATCAGCCTAACGATGTCTGGAAACGTAAGTGAACCCTATGGTCACAAGGCGGGAGGCATAGCAGCTCTATACCTCCATTCTGCATTTAATAAGAAATAATGCAAGTATACACAGTTGAAGGGTTAAGAATTGTTCCTTTCATAGAACATTCAATAAGACTAATCTACATTAACAGAAGAGCAAATCTTAGAGTTCCAGAACCCCTGCCTTTGGGGTTACGTGGAAAGCTTTTGCCAAATCGCACAGCTGTTGATCTGTAATGATCTGTTTGATTTCTCTTCCGCCTATAAAATTGTAGACGGCGGCGGCTTTTTCAATCGTTTCTACTAATCCAAAGGTTGTATCCATCGTTGAACCTGTCACGAATATACCATGGTGAGGCCAGATTACCGCACGATAATTTTTCATTTTATTGGCCGTAGCGCGTCCGATTTCACTGCTGCCAGGGACGATCCAAGGAATGACACCTACACCATCCGGGAAAACAACTAGACATTCTGTACACATTTCCCACAGTGTTTTGGTAAATTTGAACTCATTCAGATCATGCGTGAACGTCATCGCGATGATATTGCTAGCATGGGTGTGCAAAACAATCCGATGTGACAGGTCAACCTTCAAACGCTCAATGTGACTCATAAAGTGAGAAGCTAGTTCGCTGGTTGGAACCGCTCCATTACTGAGGCCCCATAGTACCTCCACACGCTCTCCTGTATCATTGACACGAAGCACCCCAAGGTTAGCTTCCGGATCTTTAATTACATTTCTGAAATACTTTCCAGAAGCTGTAACAATAAAGTATTTCCCCGCCAACTCTGCTACTGGAAATGTAAGATTAATGCTACGCAAAGCTTCACTGGTATTAATATACTTCCTTACTTCTTCTTCATCCAGCAAATAACTAATGTTCCCACCATTCACTTCATCCCAGCCGAGCGACCACATATGGTGAGTAATCTCGGACATTTCCTGAATAAATGGCGCTTCAATATTGCTGATATAGCCTTTGGAATCAATTATAGATGCTATCATAGATCGTTGGCTCCTTAATAATGAATTTATTATTTAATTTTTCTTATCTTTTACATAATGCTGCCTGTTAAAAGTTATCTTTTATAGCTTCATATTATTCCTAATAATCTTTTATATCAACAACTCAGTAATGTTTTACGTTGTTTTTATTTGTTTTATTTCTGTTTTCATCACTCAATTTGACTTATAGATTTTAATCAATCAAGCATTTCACTTCAGCATTTTGTCTTCATGCAAAAGAGCTCCTTTCCCTTGCTGCAGGACAAGAAGCTCTTATTACAGGATCATACAGAATCCCAAATCTATTTACACATCTTGAATCTTCCTGTCTCAATGACCAGCAAAAAGGTCCATTCTATCCTTAATGTAATTGCATTTACTACCATGAGATAATAGTTACTTTGCACCAATAAGCGAATTCATTTCAAATAGATCCTGAGTCAAATCATCCTCAGTATATTTACCCTGACCGAAGCCGATCAAGGCCCGCAGCGGCATATATTTCAACATCGCCAGATGCATTTCCGGATTATGCTCCATCGCATCCTCCAGTCCGAAAATACTGCTGAATTTCTTTGCCTTCTCCGCAGTAAGCGGATTGTCCAGCAGGTCACCGACCGTACTATTCCGGTGGAAACTCACTGCAATTTCGGTGGTGGACTCCACTTCCAGCGAAGCAACTAGACGTATATCACGGGAAGAAGCTCCGACAGCAATACTGAAGAGACCGCTCTCGACCTGCCAATCTCTAAGCTCTGTATTGTAATAGGCAAAAGCACGCTTATTCAGCGTAAATGAAACCTCTCGTGCCTCACCCGGCTGCAGCTCCACCTTCTGGAAAGCCTTCAGCTCTTGCATTGGACGAATGACACTGCTCTCCAGACCTCCGACATAGAGCTGCACGATCTCCTGACCAATTCGGCTGCCGATGTTCTTAACGGTTATGCTAACATGTACGGTTTCTGTATCTTTCATACGAGTCTTATCCAGTACTAGGCCGCTGTACTCAAATTCGGTATAGCTCAGACCGAAGCCGAACGGAAACAGTGGCTCAAGCTCTTTTTTATCATAATAACGATAGCCTACGAACAATCCTTCCCTGTATTCAACCTTGTCGCCCTCGCCTGGAAAATTCAAATATGATGGATTATCGCTCAGCTTCACCGGGAACGTCTCGGCCAGTTTTCCGCTTGGGCTGACTTCACCAAAGATCAAGTCAGCAACTGCACCGCCAAAAGCCTGTCCGCCCAGATAGCCTTCCAGCACTGCCTTCGTCTTGCCTATCCAAGGCATCTCTACTGGAGCACCATTGCTCAGTACCACGATAACATTCTGCTGAACTTCAGCCACTGCCTCAATCAGGGCAATATGACTTGCTGGGAGCGACAGATGACTACGGTCATATCCTTCGGATTCGTAACTGTCAGGAAGTCCAAGGAACAGCACTGCGGCATCCGACTTTGCAGCAGTCTCCTGCGCTTCCTCAAGCAGTATTTCATTCGTCTGATCGTCATCCAGCTTATATCCCTGGGCATACAATAAGTTTACAGAATTCCCCGTCACGGACTGCATTTCAACAAAAGCATCGTCTAGCCTCGTCGGGTTCACATGTGAACTACCTCCTCCCTGATAACGAGGCTTTTTGGCGAATTCTCCAATGATGGCTAGTCTTCCTGCTTTAGCCAGCGGCAGAACACTGTCTTCATTCTTTAGTAGTACCATACACTCCCGGGCCACTTCACGCGCCAGTCTGTGATGCTGTTCCGCATCGAATGTTGCATTCTGCTTGCGGCTCTCTACCCACTTGAAGATAAAGCTCAGCATCCGCTCCACCGCCAGATCCAATGTCTCTATGGATAGCTCACCGCTGTTCACAGCAGCAACAATTTTCGTATCACCAATTCCTCCGCTTGAAGGCATTTCCAGCTCCAGTCCTGCCTGCAGTGCATTCACCCGTTCATTCACCGCACCCCAATCGGATACCACAAAGCCTTCGAATCCCCATTCGTCCCGGAGAATCCGGGTCAGCAAAGTTTCACTTTCCGATGCATATTCACCGTTCACCCGATTGTAGGAGCACATCACACTCCACGGCTGGCTCTGCTTCACCGCCCCTTCGAAGCTGGCGAGATAAATTTCCCGCAACGTACGCTCATCAATTACGGCGTCGGTAGACATTCTGCGGTACTCTTGATTATTGGCTGCAAAATGCTTAAGTGATGTGCCCACCCCCTGACTCTGAACACCTTTAATATGACTGGCTGCCATTTCTGAAGACAGGTAGGGGTCCTCTGAGAAATATTCGAAATTCCGCCCGTTTAGCGGTGAACGTTTGATATTCGCGCCCGGTCCCAGCAGGACAGATACCTCCTCTGCTTGACATTCGGTACCTAGTGCTTCACCAACCCGGTGGATCAGCTCACGGTTCCAGGTAGAAGCTAGTCCCGCCGCCGATGGAAAACAGGTTGCTGGCACACTATTATGAAGCCCAAGATGATCGGCACTCTCTTTTTGCTTGCGCAAACCGTGAGGTCCATCAGCCATCCTAAGCGAGGAAATACCTAGCCGTTCAATTCCTTTGGTATGCCAGAAATCCAGCCCGGAGCAGAGTCCGGCTTTCTCTTCAAGTGTCATTTGTGATATTAGGTGGTGAATATTTATCATCATTGTAAGCCTCCTTGAAAGTACCTTCTTCTCTAATTGATTGCTACAGTAAAAGTGGCCTTATTCCGGAATGAATACTCTGAACCATCCGGCAAAACGATAACAGCTGGAACACTGTCCGGTGTTCTAGCTATTATCTTAAATTCTCCTGCTTCCAGCTTCCACTCCACATGGACGATTCCTTGCACAGTAATCACACTCCCGCTTGCTGAGGTCAGATTCCCAATCACCGGTGCAATCCGGATAGCAGCATAACCCGGTTCTGCTGGGGTAATGCCTAAGAGCGAAGCTGGAAACTCCGCCAGTGGAACGGCACTCCAGGCATGGCAATCACTGCGGGAATTCACTTCCGTCTCGGGAAGTGTGCTTAATCCCTGCTGTTCAAAAATACGCCAACGATCCCATAATCCGAATAATTCTTCATGTAAACCGACCTGTTTTAATGCCTGCATGAGCAGGTAAGTGAATGGCAAAGTCACACGGTGAATTGGCTCCCGTAAAGCTCTCTGCAGCAGTCCCCTTGCATCCGCTCCAGTAATTGCTCCTGCCAGAACGGCCATAATTTGCGAATGCTGGGAGTAGATTTCCGTCCCGGGAAGCTCCCGGTACAGCTGCTTCTCTTCGGACCAAGCCAGCTTATTCACCGCCTTGCAAATACTCTCTGCCCGCATTTCCAGTTCACCTGCGACCTCCCTCCATCCTGTCACACGGAATAGTGTGGAGCTTTTGCGCAGTGCGGCTGCATACATCAGACTTAGCAATATCATGGGGTGTTCTGCACTCTCTGGCGGTGAGCCCATCGGCCAATCATTTACCCAGTCGAAATAGGTCCAATACCGATTCGAAGTGACTCCTACAATCCCCTCTGCGGTTAAGCGGTCGTTGAACCAATTCAGCAGCTCCAGCATCGCCGGCCGGTAGCGGATTATCAGCTTCCAGTCCCCAGTGTGCTTATAATACTCCGCCAGCATATCAATCCAGTACAGTGAGAACGAAGGAATGACTTGAGGATCGGTACTTGGATAGCGGGATTGCAGCAAGCCCGAAGGCATTCTGGATTGATAGAAATCAGCTATTGTACGGCGCGGCATCCGCTCATCGGCGCTTACATAATACGTGTACAGCATCATTAAGCGGCTATCCATGGTATACTGCAACTGCTCGTAATACGGGCAGTCTTCGTACGTTTCATGCATACACCGGCGTAAGGTTCTCACACTAAGGTCCCATAGCTTGTTCAGCCCTGCATCCGATGAATGGAAGGTGGATTGGACGTCGAGCGGATACCCGGTTTCACGATAAGCAATCGATATTAGCTCTAACGGCTCATTTCCTGCTTCGATCTCCACTCTCACATAACGAAAGGTTCTGAACCAAAATGGTTCGTAGTGTTCCGCTTCATCTCCGGCTTCCCCCGTTCCCGCTACATGGTATACATCATAATCTCCTAGCAGCTTACCGCTTGTATCTTCACGATTGCCCTTGATTCGATTGCGCTCCTGACTTTCCTGCGCCTCATAACCCTCTGCACAGAGTAGACGGATCTCACTTCCCCTGCCTCCATGGACAGAAATATACAGATAACCCGTAGTGAGCTCTCCAGCGTCCAATTCCATCGCGATCGACTGTCCTGGTTGCAGAAATAGCGAGCCTTTAACCGGAGAATGTAACAGACCCTCTGCTTGCGGTATCTCTATCTGCTCCACTCGGGTTACAGCTACAAAGTTTCTCTCTTCCTCATACAGAAACGGAATCGGACGAGGGAGCAGCTGCCAAGGATTTAATAGCCCGTATCCTCTGGTTTCTGCGAACTCACACGCTGCTGACCAAGAATGATCATCAAACTCAGGCTTAGTCCAGTCTGAAGGTGCCCCACTACCGTCTACTTCTTCCAATCCGCCCATCCACATAATGAGTGAACTGGGTCTGTTATGGTATCCTTTGTGCCGAAATACCTTCCAGCTTGAATCAGTATCCAGGGATTCAAGTAAGTCTCCCTCTTCGTTACAAACACTACCCTCGACTAACAATCCGGCAGATTGCGAGCGCCAGACAGAGGTGGGTCCACCCTCGCCATATTGAAAAGGTTCAGATGATGGATAACGCAGAACCTTCACAGCCAATACATTCGTTCCGGTCCGTAAAAAAGGGGTAACTTCGACTGAATCATAGTACTGTGCTTGCCGGGTAGGCTTGCAAGGGCCGACCTCCGCTCGTTGTCCGTTTACGTATAACTGATAACGGCTATCCGCTGTAACGTCCAGCTTAAGACTTGGCTTTTCACCATCTGCAATAAAGAATGTTCTCCGGAAATAGACAAGGATGTGTTCATGCGCAACATTACTTTCAGGCTGTAGCACATCCCATATCCAACCCGCCTTCCAGTATCGGTTCTCCTCCACTAATGGTGACTCAAATGCTCTTCGTGCTTCATCGTTTGAAACTGGATTTAGGATATCGATCACCTCAATGTAATAATTTCCACTCTGTGTTGCTGTTTCTACTTTTCAAAAATGTTGTCTGCATTATATATAATGTTTCCGAGCCCGCCGTCTAATCTCTTTAAGTTCTTATCTACAGCTTTGGCAAAATAGCTTATCTGTCCCATGAATTCAAAAGGAACATCATCCGTTTCCCTCTTCATTATTTCATTACACAGAATGATGATTTGCTGCAGAATTTCCCGGGGTGCCACGGCTTCATGATGGCATAAGTATACCTGATCATATTTCCCTTTAGTGCTCACATCTAGCTGCTCCATGGATGCCCGGTATTTCTCCACAGAATAGGAATTTTTATCGAACAGAAAGGTAGAATGATTACAGGCATCTCCCAGAATCAATGATCTTTCTTCCACAATGAGAACTGCCATAGTGCCTGGCGTATGACCACCTGCAGCGTATATCTCCAGCTGAATCCCCCCCAGATCAAAGCGGTCTCCCTCCTTCAGCTCCATGAAATCCGGATTTGTGGCTTGCACATAATCTCCGTCATCAAGCTTAGGGGCCTTGTCTCCAAGTGCCATTGCAATATATTCTTTTCTGACCTCCAGATCACTATGTTCCATAAAAACCGGATTATCCTTTGAACTCATATAGACCCGTTCGAATTCAGGCGCTCCCATCGCATGATCCACATGCCCATGAGTGAGGATGACCGTGATTGGTTTGCTTGTCAGACTCTCGACAAATGCTCTCAGGTTTCCAATCCCTAAGCAGGTATCTATCAAAACTGCCTCCAGCTTTCCTTCAATCAGATATAGAAATTCATTTGTTAAGCTTGTGATTTGCGTGACATGTTCCGAAATTTTATTAGCTGTATAATAATTCATATTTCCTCCTTATCGCTGAATTATTAGAATCTCACTTGCTGCAGCTTCGATATCCTCTTCCTTAATACCGAAGAAATCCATCTTCTTCAGCGTGCTTAATGAATGTGACAATCCATCGATATCTCCAAGCTTTATGAGTTCAATGGCCATTGGGATTCTTTTCTTCAGAACTTCTAATGCTTTCTCATGTTTGGATAATTCGGACAGACGCGTTTTCATGGAAAATAAATTTCTAAAATCCTTCGATGGATTATAGGTGAATTCATGAGTTCCTGCTTCCAGGAAAATGCTCTCTCCATGGTATTCCGGAAGATGGACTTCTGCGGTACGCGAGAACGGAACTTCAAACTTTACCCATACACTACCGTCTTTGTTAATTCTCCAGTGTGAAGCATACTTTCCGCTTACCGAATCATATTCGGCAGAAAAATGCTGGAACTTCCCGTTAATCTGCGGAGCGAACGAAACCTTCTTAAATCCGGCTTCCAACGGTCTGATTCCCCCAAGATCCCTGTAGAGATATTCAATAACTGATCCGTACGCATAATGATTTAAGGAGTTCATGACTGTCCCGCTCATACTGCCGTCTGAGAGTACTGAGTTCCATCGTTCCCAAATCGTCGTGGCGCCCAGATTCACTGAATATAGCCAGCTTGGATACTCTTCTTGCAGCAAGAAATCCAGAGCTTCCTCTTCCATTCCATTTTCGGCCAGCACCTTGCACATAATGGGTGCACCTACGAAGCCACCGGTTAATTTATAGCAATCTTTATAGAGCCTTTCACGAAGACCTTCTACTAATTTCTTTTTATCCATATAGATCCCAAAATTCAAAGCGACCAAGTAAGCGGTTTGAGTGTCTATGCTTAATCTGCCCGAAGCCGAAAAGTATTCATAAAGAATAGCTTCTAACACCTTTTCGGATAGATTACTATACTTCTGTTCGTTCAGATTATCTCCTAGTATGCTTGCGGCTTCAGCAACTTTTTTTAGAGATTCATAATAGTAAGCAGAGCTGATGAAGCTGTCATCCGTCCCCCCTTTAAAACTCTGCGGTGATCTCCCGTCTTGTGCCAGCCAATCTCCAATATGAGAACCGAAATTATACAGGTATTGCTGACCCCGTTTCTGATCCTCTCTTGTGATATAATCAACCCAGTCTTTCATCATCGCGAAGTTTTTTCTCAGAATATCTTTATCTCCATAATGGTTATAGAGCACCATAGGTAAGAATGTTCCAATGTCACCCCATACACTGGTCGCAATAGGATCACCCAGAACCGGAATATAGGCTGAAATGATTCCCTCGTGTTTCATTTGTTCTATTCTTAAGTCATGCATAAACTTATCATAAAACGCCCTTGTATCCATGTTATAGGAAGCCGTTTCCGCAAATACTTGTGCATCTCCAGTCCAGGCTAAGCGTTCATCCCTCTGTGGGCAATCCGTAGGGAAGTCGATAAAGTTAGATTTTTGCCCCCATAGACAATTCTGAAATAGCCGGTTAATCTTCTCATCAGAAGTTTCTATCGTTCCGGTTTGGTCCAAATCAGAATAAATGACCTTACCTGTTATTTCATGCTCAGACAATTTTCCAATCCACCCTGTAACCCGAACATAACGGAATCCAAAGAAAGTGAACCGGGGTCTAACCACTTCATCCGTACCAGCAGATATATATATAAATTGTGACTTGGCTGAACGGTAGTTATCGTTATAGAAATTTCCGTTCTGCAGTATCTCACCAAAATCAAAAACCAGCTTTGTTCCTGCAGGGAACGAATTGCGGAATTCACTAAAACCTGAGAAATTCTGCCCCATATCCAGTACGGTTTCTCCCGCAGGCGTAGTGATAATCTTCTGAATTCTTCTTTCTTCTTTTACGATAACGGGCAAGCTGTATCTGCTGATTAGCTTATTCTTATTCAGATCAATAATGCGGACCTCTCTCTCTTGATTAGATTGATCAGACCACAGCATGCGGTTGACAATTTCACCATCATAAATATCGCTTAGCTCTATGTCAGAACCGGTGTAACGCCAAGTTTCATCGGTATTAATTACTCGTACCTCATCATTCTGGTAGGTAATGTGTAGCTCAGCTATGCAGGCAAAAACACTTCCGAAATTCTCTTTTAAATCACCCAGTCCAAAACGTCCTTTATACCAGCCATTTCCAAGCATTATCTCCACTTTATTAATACTGGAAAGCATGTCGGTAATATCATAGGTTTGATACTGGTACTCCGTATGATAATCACTGTATAGAGGAGTGAGGTATTCATCTCCTACTTTTTCATTATTTATAGACACTTCATATAGCCCGAGTCCGCTAATGTACAGACGCGCACTCTTCACCGGGTTCTTCAGTTCGAATGTTTTTGTAAACAACGGATGGAATAAATCACCTTCCTTTGTACCAATCCAGTCCGCGCTCCAGGGCTCATCGATTTTCCCTGTTTCAAATGTTGCAGTTTCACTTACGGCAATATCTCCATCTTCGGTCTCCACTTCAACCCGGAAGTAGTATTTGGTCTTGGGTAAGCAATCCATAAGAATGGCTTCTCCAATAGAGTCCAGATCATCGCTTTCCTTGAGATATAGAACGTTTTCAAAAGTCTCAGTTTGGCTAACCTCAATTTTCGCGCTCTTTTGCATTTTTAAGTTCGTATCCTTAACCTTCCACGAACACTTTAACACTGGATATGCAAAACCAACCGGATTCTTTAATCCATTTATTCGTACATCTGTTACCTTCATATGTTCTCTCCTCACCTTTATCTAATTAATCTATGACCTATACGTCAATTTTGGCGGCTGCTCTTTTAGCCAGTACTTCGGACAATACTTTCTCTCTCTCTTGCCCTTTGAATTTGCATAGTAAAAGAGGTATTGAGCCTAGAATGGAACTGATTCCGGCTCCAAATACAGTAATGAAAAACAAGCCTTTGAGTGTAAATGCAGACTGTATGGCTGTATCGGTGTTAAAGTGGATAGCCGTCAGCATGATACCGGTGACGAAGGAGCCTACTGCAGACATAATCTTTGCGGTCAGCGACTGGATGGAGAACATTAAACCTTCCGCCCGGTAGCCAGTTTTCCATTCTGCGTAATCTATTGAATCAACAACATAAATAGTGGATAAACTCATGCTCATGGAGATGAAGAATCCCGAAAATATAGAAATGATGAATACAAAAATTAAATTCTGATAGCCTACCGTATAATAAATGACTCCCGTTATAACTGAAGCAATTCCGCTATACAACAACAGATTGGGCGTTTTTGTTACTCTAAGCAATTTCGGAATAACCAGAGGCGTTAACAGGAAACCGATCATCGTAGGCACCATAATAAATGACAGCAGCGCAATACTGCCGAGATTATAAATAGCATAGTAGCTTGTCAACATGGTAACAACCATTGTTAACACCTGTAGGAATTGACTGATAATATAGGCTTGCAAGGGTTTGTTAATCTTCAATATATTCAGGATGCTTCTGAAGCCGGTCTTCTCTACTCGGGGCTTCACTCTTTCTTTCGATACAATAAACAGAATGATGAAACTGATAGCGGCGAGTAAAGAGAACAACCATCCCAAGTATGAGTACCCTTGCCCGCTGTGCGGCAGTTTGGCAAAATACGTAATCAGAATTCCACCTGTTAACGATACCAATAAAGACCCTAAAGTGGTCGCTGATCTAGTCAAACTGACAATTGAATTGCGTTTCTCAGGATCTGTAGAAATAATCGCCGACATACTCCAATAAGGGACATCAAACAATGAAAAACCGATACCCCAAAGCGTATATATAAGAGCTACATAAGCAATTTGCAAGGCATGTGAAGAGAAATTAGGATTAAAAAACAGCAGAGCCGTGATTGCTGCCCAAAATAAACCGCCGAACAAGATATAAGGTCTTAATTTCCCGTACTTTGTTCTTGTATTGTCCATCAGCACACCAACTACAGGATCACAGAAAGCATCAATGAACTTCGTTATTAGAAGAATAGTTCCAATCGTTATCGGTGAAATTTTCATGACAGAGGTAGCAAATATCATAAAAAAGGTGGTTACAACACCTGACAGGACGGAGTCTCCGAGTCCTCCAATTGTATAACTAACCAATTCTCTCTTCTTAAACGGTGTCTTAATAGCGTTTTCATAATATTGATCAAATCCGGTGCTCATCACTTTTCCTCCACTCAGCTTCGCGCTCTTTATTACCTGTTGGGTACCCAATAGAGCTATAATAAAGCATGGAAGCACTTTCACCAATGTCTATAACTGTTGTTTTGACTAACCAAAAGTGATGGATTCATAAAAGGGGGGCACTTTGATGAACTATACCGAATTAGATGCTCTATTACTTGAATTAACAGATCTGGAGAACGAATTACAACATAAGGAACTCTCTGATGAAGAGGTAAGAGCAATGATCCTCACTCCACCATCATCAAATGAATGGGTCTCAAATAATGTTAACACTTGGGTTACACCCGTAGAATCATCCAAAATCATCACCAAGTCTGTCCCTAACTACACAGTGGATAACAATGTTCTGAAATTGAATGTTACAGATGAATTATTTGTGATTTCCAGGCATACCCGTTTTGTCAAAATGATTAATCATACCCATAATTTATTTGAAATGAACTACATCTACAGCGGGACTTTTTATCAGGAGATTCAAGGCAAGAGCTTCAGATTGAGCGAAGGCGATATTATAATTCTTAACAAAAATGTTGAACATTCCATCAGCAAAGTAGGGAAAGAGGATATCTTAATAAACTTCTTGGCAAAAAATGAATTTTTCGATAATCAGTTCATTTTCAAAATCTTAGGGGATAATATTTTAGGAAAAACCATTGCCTCGATCATATCCAATATCACCAGAGAAAAAAACTTCCTGCTATTCCGGACAAAAGAAAACTGGCAAATCAAACAAACCATTCAGAATATTTTGTGCGAGGCGTTTGACAATAAAAGTGCTAACCCTGAAATCATTAAAGCATACCTGACTATTCTGTTCAGCAGGCTTCTGGAAAGTGACAGTTATGAGGTCTTTTTGAGAGAAACATCCAGATATCCCAGTATATCCATCATAGATTTGTTAGCTTTTATTGAAGAGAACTATTTGGAATTAACGCTAGAGCACGCGGCTGTGCATTTCCAGTTCTCCCCCGCTCATTTGGGCAGAATCATCAAAAAGGTGACCGGAAAAAATTTTCTCACCATTGTCCAAGAACAAAAATTCAAACATGCTGCCTTGCTACTGCAGTTGTCAGAAGAAAGTATTGATGATATATCCCGAAAAATCGGCTATAACAACCTCACTTTCTTTTATAAAAAATTCCTTAGTTTATATGGATTAACTCCGAATGAGTATCGGAATGTATTCAAACAGAATGTTTGATATCACCAGCTTTATATTTAATAGATATTATTGCAGTGCACCTAACAAGAGCCTAATTAAAGACTTCTTAAGGTGCACTGCATTATAGCGAATCTTGTTTGCATTTGTCGGCTTTTTTATCCCTTAACTGATCCCGCAGTCATCCCCGCGACAATCCGGCGGTTGAAGATCAGGAAAAGAATCAGCGGCGGGATCGTGATTAACAGAATATTAGTAAACAGCAGATTATATTGCGTCACAAATTGGCTCTGGAAATTATACAGTGTCAGCTGCACAGTCGCATTCTTTGATCCTGGAAGAAAATAAAGCGGATTCGTGAAATCGTTGAAAATCGTCACCGAAGACAATACGACAATGGTGGCTGTGACAGGCTGGAGGAGCGGCAGAATGATGCGAAAGAACAACCTGAATCCGCCGCAGCCATCGATAACCGCTGCCTCGTCAATTTCACGCGGAATCGAGGACATAAAGCCCTTATAGAGCATAACCGTGAATGGAAAACCAAGTGCAACCTCTACCATAATCAAGCCAATCAGCTTCTTAAACAAGCCTAATCCATCCATGACCCAAATGGTTGGAACTATAGCGGGCGGAATAATTAACCCCGCTAGAATAAGGAAGTTAAACACAGGTGTTAACCTGTCACTTCGGCGCTGTAGTACGTAACCCGCCATTGCACAGAGTATGACGAGCAGTATGATCGACGCCACAGTCAGAACACTGCTGTTAAGGAAGGCCCGCAGCAGCATGTAATCCCGTGCCTGGAACACAATCTTCATGTTCTCCCAGAACTGAGGAACCTTCGGCCATTTCAAATTCAACAGTGAAGCTTCCTTCACACTCTTGCCCGCATTCGCAATAATGAAGTAGAACGGAATCCAGAAAACTACGATCGTGAACAGAACGCCGAGCATTTCATATAGGAACTTTCTGGCGCTTCTCACAGTTCCACTTCCTTCCTGTTTAAATACGTATAGAGCGGGAAGGCAAATGCTGTAACAACAATGAATAATACCACATTTCCAGCCGTAGCGAGACCATAGAATCCGCCCTGATATTGCTTAAAGATAATGGACGCGATCAGGTCAGTCGTGAAGCCAGGTCCGCCCTTCGTCATCGCCCAGACCAGATCAAACGACCTGAGGCCACCTATGAAAGCGAGGATAATGACAGAATTTGTAGCGGGGCGGCTGAGTGGAACAATGATGTTCCAGAATTTATTCCAGCCGTTTCCGCCGTCAATCTGCAACGCCTCATAATAATGCTGTGGAATGGACATAATGCCGGCAATATAGATTACAGTCGCGAACCCTATCCCCTTCCATACATCGACAAATGCGACTGAAAGCAATGCCAGCTTCGGGTTACCCAGCCAGTCGGGACCGGTGATGCCAATGGCGGCCAGAGATGTGTTAATCATTCCTTCCGTGGGATGCATCATCATACTAAAGGCAATGCCCACAGCGATGGTACTCACAAGTGTAGGGAAAAAGACGACCGATCGCAGATAATCCTTAGTACGGATTTTGGAGGTCAGCAATACACCAAGAAGAAGACCGAGAACAACCTTCATGGAGCAGGTGACAATAGCATAAATCAACGTATTTTTGAATCCGATGCTGAGCGATTCTTCACTGAAGAACATCCGGAAATTCTCCAAACCGATGAACTCCCATGTTGAAAGATCCCAACGAGTCAGACTGAAGAAAAATGATACTACTGTTGGCAGAATGAAGATAACAAAATAAATGATAGCTGCAGGAATCAGAAACACATACGAATAGGTCCGCTTAAATATGCTGTTCATAAAGTATCTCTCCTAGTTACCATCCTTCCAGCCCCAACTGTTTCGCCTGCTTTTCGACATCCTTGTCGTAGGACTCGGCTCCCTTTTTGGCATCCTTAATTCCACTTCCGACTTCAACTGTAATTTGTTCAAGGTTCGGTCCCTTTATAGGCGATGAGAATTCAAGCGCAGGAGCATTTTTGCCGCTTTCGAAGTACGGCAGCATATCCTTGACAAGCTGCGGTACACTATCGGGAATCGTGGCTCCTTTGATCAAGTAAGGACCATTCGGATCCGATACAGAACCTATCGCCTCAGTACCTTCTACGGATGCTATAAAGCTCACTAGCAATTTGGCTTCTTCAATATGCTTGCTCTCTTTATAAATATAAGCTGCACTCGGCATCCAAACAGTAATTCCATTCTTGGAAGCATCGTCACCCGGCTGGGCGAAAAAGCCGATATTGTCGATCTCGTCAGGATAATTCTGAGATAGCGCCGTTGTCGCCAGTGACAACATAGGATAATGAGCGCCCTTACCTTCAGCCAGCATTTTTAGCGCAGCGTCATACGTCGTTGCCAAAACATCTTTATTCCAGTAGCCCTTCTCATGAACTTCCTGCATCTTCTCAAACGAGCGGAGTATGGCTGGTGTTCCGGCAATTGTTACTTTGTGCGCTGTAAAGTCTTCACCAAACGTAGGAACTTGTGCCTGTACGTTATAATAATCAGACAGGAAAATCATCTGTGCAGTCCAAGTGTCTTTAAAGCTGCCAATGACCGGCGTAATACCCGCAGCTTTGATTTTCTCGTTATTGTCCATTAATGCCGCCCAGGTTGTTGGCACCTTGAGACCGAGATCAGCGTAGATTTTCTTGTTATAAAACCAGCCGCCTACCCCTGTTGAAGAAAATGGGGCACCATAAACCTTACCATTTTGGGTTACTGTAGCTTTGAAGGAATCCATCACATTCTCCATGAACGGTTCATTTGTAAGATCAAGCAGATTTTTCTCGGGGTTCAATGCAAGCATTAAGGAACCGGAGTTATAAAAAAACACATCCGCCATATCACCCGTTGCAAGCCGAGTTTTGGTAATATTGTCACCTTCTGTGCCTCCGGGCAAGGTTTCCAGTTCGATCTTGATATGCGGATATTTCTTGGTAAAGGCCTCAATATAAGCATTGGTCTGTGTCACCGTATCCTGAAGGTTTCCGGATATGACGGTAAGAGTAACATCTTTAGTCTCTGATGTTTTCTCTTCCGCTGTTCCGCTTGGGCTGGTGTCATTATCCCCCTTTCCATTACCATTACCAGCGCATGCAGACAACAACCCAATAATCAGCAGTGCGCACAGCAACATAGTGAATGCTCTGATCCCTCTTGTTTTCATCTGTATTTCCTCCCATAAAACTTATTTAGTTAACTTGCGGGTAAAAACCTTCCGCTGAAATGAGTGTATATTTTATTCACCACCAATGTAAGCGCTTCATTATTTTGGTGCATGTCTGTTTTTTTCAGGATCAATATAAGGTTTAAATCGCAGATTAATTCTTGTTCCCTTTCCAAGGCGACTCCATACATGAAAAGAACTGCTCTCTCCGTAATACAATTTGAGTCTCTCCTTCACATTCCTAACCCCATACCCTTGTTCCATAAGAGAAATGTCCTCCATGCCAACCCCGTCATCCTCCACTGTAAAAACCAAGTACTGTCCGTCCCTTACACCCGTCAATCGGATGATTCCCTCCCCGACCCTTGGCTCCAGCCCGTGGTAGATAGCGTTTTCAACCAGCGGCTGCAGCAACAGCTTCAGGATTTCCATGCCGAGAATAGTCTCGTCTACCTCCTGAAGATAACTGAACCGATTATTGAAACGGATGTTCTGGATACGAAGATAGTGCTCAATATGCTTGAGCTCATTGTATACCAGCATCGTTTCTTTCCCTTTGTTAAGGCTCAGTTTGAAGCTCTCCGACAACGACTCCGCCATCTGAGCAACTTGATCATTGTCATTCAAAATTGCCATCCAGTAGATCGAATCAAGGGTATTGTACAGAAAATGTGGCTTGATCTGTGACTGCAATGCCCGAAGTTCTGCTTCGCGCTCATTGAGTTTTGACCGGATTAGCTTCGCATTCAACTCATCGTTCTCGTATATGACCCTCCTGAAGGTCTTTCCGATTACACCAACTTCATCATTATCGAAGCTTTCCGGAAATTTCTTGACGCCCATCGTCCAGTCCAGCATCATTTTCTTGAGTCTCAACAATGGACGCGTGACAGTTCCCGATATCCAATAGGAGAGTGCAAGGGCGATTGCAGCAAATCCTGCAGCAATTGCCATAGTTATCCAACGAATATTTTGAGATTGCTTCAGTAGATCCTTTGATCTTACCAGGTGCAAAAATGTCCAGTCTGTGCTCTGATTATATAGAGAATTAACAAGATAACCTTGATGATGAAGTCCTTCAACTACTTTATCCACCCCTCCTTTATCCTCTAGTCCAATAGAAAAACTTCCGTATACCTTATGAGTTGGACCACCATTTGCGTCAATCGCCATATATGAACCATAGTAACCGGTGCCAAAAATTTTATCGAAGATTGTTGTTGAAACATTGACGATGAGTATACCTATCGGTTCTCCGCTTGTATCTGTAGAATCGCGGAAGAGCTTAATGGTAGAAAATGCATCATTCCTTTCCCCAAAAATATCCTTGGGATAATAGACGACCTTGCCCTTGCTACTATAAACACTAAGGTACCAATCGGAGGCCTTGATGCTTGCAATCTTTTCTTCGCTCTCGTACTTCCCCATATCATCGGAACGGCCCGAACAAGCTGTATTAAAGTTTAAATCTAGAAGGCAGATCGATTTCACATAACGAGTATCAGAATAACTACTGCTGATCAGGCGCTGAAGACGGGCAGACATCCGCAAGTGCTGTTCTTCAGGCCAGATCGCAGAATCATTTTCTCCACGCAACTCTTCTCTGATTGCTGTATTGACAACAATTGAATAATGCAGGTTGTTAATATTCCGGAATAACAAATCGGCAATTTCACTGGAGGTTCGCAACCGCTCCCTGTTTGATTTTTCATTCATTCCGGTTACTGTATCCTTAGTGATGTTGAAAGAGATATAACCAACCAAAAGAATTGCAGGAATGGATAGCAAAATCATTGCAGCAAAGAATCGACTTCGGATTTTTGTGAAGTGAAACAACTTCGTGCTCTTTATTTTCAGCACATGTACCCCCTCATTTCTTGGTGTGATGGGCATCCCGGTATTGTCCTGGAGTAGTTCCGACCATTTTTTTTAAAATTTCTGTAAAATGTCTGTAATTCAAGTAACCCACCTTCTCGCTCACTTCGTTCACTCGATATCCCTCTTTTAACATTGCTTTTGCACGTTCTATTCGTATGCCCGTTAGATACTTGATATAGGATATCTCCATTTGCTCCTTAAATAGCAAACTAAAATAAGTGGGGTTAAGGCCAACATATTGAGCCAGATCTTGAAGCGATAGGTCCTCTCCGTAATGCTCATTCATATACATCAGCACTTTCTCTACTGCAGGATGTCTGGGCGTACGCCGGGCTCCATTTGCCCAGGACAAAAGCAGCTCCAGTTTGGCACGCAGCCACAAGAACATATTGTCCCGAGTGTTCAGATGTTGTAGTTCCAGTGGATGAATATCCGCTAAATCACTGGGGGAGCAGCCCATTTCTTTCGCAACCTCTAAGCCAAGGTACATCAGTTTCACCAATTCTTGCTCCACACGTTCAGGTGTTAGCTTCTGTCCCTCTGTCCAGACTTTAAGATCGTCAATCGTCTGGCACAACCAGTCACGATCTCCCATTCGTAATGAGACAATTACTGTTTCCTCTTGTGAACTGAGATCTAAAGGGAGTTGTTCATCTCTTCCCTCCACATCCACAATCCGAACCCATCCACTTTGTTCCAAAAACTGACCATAACGAAGTGCACGAAGTGCTTCCCGGTAACTACGCGAGGCGTCATTGATAGATTTGTAAGTTCTACCAGATCCAAATGTACCTGTAATCAAACCAGATATTGAAATTAACTCTTCATCCAAAGCATTCGAGGAAGTATCCCTATGTAAAACAACTGCAAGTTGCTGATTACCATTTGCCACAGGAACAATGCAATAAGAAGAGTGTTCGGTTAGTGGGATTTGTTTATCCGGGAAGGCAAGGACGGTGACTGCAACAACATTCGCCCATTCCTCACCAAAGGTATCCTTCCATTCCTGTTCTACTTGTCCGCCAGCAAGAAGAAGATCCAACGTCGATTTCTCTAAAAGCTTTTCCCGGCTCTCATCCAACTTCGTCTTCATCTCGCTGAATGCTTGTTCTTTCCCTATCTTAGTTATTGTCCTACCTAATGATTCTTCAATCTTGGCTATGGTAACTGGCTTCTCTAGATAATCAACTACTCCAAGACCAATAGCACGACGCACGTATTCAAATTCATTAAATCCGCTAAATACGATGAACATGGTCCAGGGCGCCTCAGCTGCAACAATTTCAATCAGTTGTAACCCATCCATCCCAGGCATACGGATATCTGTAAAAATGATATCCGGTTTACATTTGCGGACTAACTGCAGTGCAGCTAAACCATCCTCAGCTGTTCCAACTAACTCAATGCCGTATCGTTCCCATTCAATTATCTGCTGAAGACCTTGAAGCACGATATGTTCATCATCAAATATAACCGCTTTCAACATTATCATCACTCCCTTGTTCACAACCTGCTTTGGCATGATTATATCATCAGAGATTGAACTGCTGTCATCTCTAGTAGGGTCTCGAATCTATTTGGGTCTATAAAGTCTATAAATTGATTTTCTTATTTGAAGCGTACATGAAGTGACTTAGAGTGCCTATGGCGTTTTTTTTTAGATTCCGTCTGTTTTTTTCAGGTATGATCTTTATCGATTTTTTGGAACTGAAATGAATCAAGCTTGAACTACGTAGTATATGGGGAGTAGCTTTGTCGTGAGTTAACACGGCACAAGCTACAAAAACTCTTCGAGCATCCTCATTCAATTTATTATTAATAAGAATTAGTTCAATGCTTTTACTCGAATTTCTAAATCCCTTTCACGCACTACAACATACTTAAAAACAAGATGCTCTGTATTAATAGCTTTCTATTCATTAATTTCGCCTAATCCACAAACCTCTCTTTTGTGTTTATTTTTTAAAACAAATAAAATTTATATCATTATTTCTTTTATGCAAATTTTAAAGATCGAAAAAAACATATCATATAATTTTCATCTTTATTTATGTTGAAAATAAAGTATCTTATCACTATATTTAAGCAATAAAGTTTTAAAAAGGAGTGAAATGTACATGCAGCCAAAGAGGGCAAGAAGATATTTCTTGCTCATAAAAAAAAATACTGATTTATTTGCACCTAAAGTACCAAAAGAGTCAATTATCAGATAATTATAAGAACTAGTTACACAATTTTACATTGTGTTAAAAAATGACAAATTATTAGAGTTTTTATCTATCTCTAAAGAACGATTTTGCCAATTTTAGAATATAATTTACATTCAAGTTGCCTTTTTAGCCTCCCTTCCCCATTTACCTAATGAGAGGAGATGTAAAAAATGAGAAATAATAATCATTTTATCGAAGCTGTAGAAAAGGGATTTAGTAGTTATATTAAATCTTGTCTTCAACATGCTAGTAGAGATTATTTTAAAAAGCTTAATCGAGAATCATATCGCGTTGCCCCACTTGACGAATCTGCTCATGAGATAGATGTTGTAGTTGGCTCATTTACGACATCTGCCATAGTTGATGATTATGCAAGTCTTAGTCAAGCTTTAGATAATTTAACCACTCTAGAAAAGAAGGTGATCTACTTGAAGTTCTATCAAGATAAAACAGACAAAGAAATTGCACAAATACTTGGAGTTTCAAGGCAAGCAATATCTAAGTTTAAAACAACTATACTTGTAAAACTTAAGGTGGACATGGAATTATAATAAGAATTCTTTCTCATTCTTCTCTCCTCTTCTCTTGTTTATTTACGCCATAGAAAAAAAGGAAGCTACTCTTTGAAAGAAGTGATTGATTTATTAAAATTAGCCCAAAATGGAGATAAACATGCCGAGGCAGAACTTGTAGAGCGCTATCAACCACTAATCAATAAGTTTTCACGTCAAAATGGAGTATTTCATGAAGATTGCAAACAACAATTGGTAATCGTATTTATACTTGCACTTCGTCGTTTCGATCTTAATCGATATTTGCTTTAGAAATTTTCCTTTTTTAGTACTAAGTCAATATTATTCCCTCTCACTAGAAACACAGAAAATATCAAGTCGTTGATATTATTTTGGCAATACCGTTGCCTTTTTAATTGATTCTAACTATTTAGTTAATGTAGTCCTTAGTAAATTTAACAGAATATTCGTACCATTGAACTTTGACAACTTTATAAAATATTTCAAATACATTACTCTTGCATACGTATACCGTAAAGCGACTAAGCGGAATCGCCATGACCATTTGTTAACACATAATTTTTGTTCAAATGAGAGCGACTAACTTCTGGCAAAATCAATCCATGGTGGAATGAATCGCAATGACCTGCAAGAGAAATAATGATACTTCTACCTGGCCAGAGTAAAAGTATTGGGGGTAGCCTGCTCGGACGAGGGGGAGTCTCTGTGAATATACAGAGCTATGATGTTGACTAACCATCGACAGTTTGGAATATTCAACTATTCAAGTTCCTCTTTTTAACAACAAATGAATGGGCAGGAGGTCTAGATGAACATGCAATCTGAACTTATAACGCTAGCTCAACAAGAGGCACACAATCTCGTCTTCCAAAACTACCCTGATGTTGTGAACATTATAGAAATGTGTGAAATGCTTGGCGGGATAAGTACTAAAACTGCATATAAACTATTACACGAAAATGAAATTAGTCATTTCAAAATTGGTAGGATTTATAAAATCCCAAAGATAAATATCCTTTTGTACCTTAATTTGTTCACTTTCAATTTCGACCGCCCTCACTTTGACGCTTTACCGCATTGAACCCTCTTCTCTATACGTGTTATAATTAATTCGTCAATGGTAGGAGCAATGCGGGCTGCTATGAAGGAGGAATATTCATGGTAGCAGGCCACCTACAGGAAAAGAAAGGTCTTTTTTATATAGTCTTGAATTGCAAAAATGAAGAAGGCAAGAGAAAACCAAAGTGGATTCCAACTGGACTTACGGTAAAAGGAAACAAAAAAAGAGCAGAAGCATTGCTATTAGAGACAAGGGTGAGTTTTGGTCTTCTTTTAAATGCTATTGAGGAAGAACGGAAAGTTAAAGAAATTATCGAAGAAAAACCAGTTGAGGAGTCTGTCGATCTAGGGCCACTATTTTCTGAGTTCATGCTTCAGTGGCTAGCTATGATGAAACACCAAGTTGAATTTATTACGTACGCTTCGTACTACAATGTCATTACTAATCATGTTGTACCTTACTTTGAAGAAAAAAGGCTTTTTCTCAAAGAGCTATTACCATGTCACATTCAAGATTACTATCAGTATGAGCTTGACGAAAATGGAGTGACAACCAACACGGTTCTCCATTATCACGCTAATATTCGCAAAGCGCTAAAACATGCTCTCAAAAATGATTTAATTAACACTAATCCGGCAGATAAGATTGAAAGACCAAAGAAAAATGATTTTGTTGGCAGTTTTTACAACAAGCAGGAGACTAATATTCTGTTTGAAAAAGTTAAGGACGAACTGATAGAGCTAGCAGTCATTCTTGCCGCTTTTTATGGATTGCGGCGAAGTGAAGTAGTCGGATTGAAATGGACTGCAATTAATTTTGAAAACAAAACGATTAGTATTAGGCACACTGTAACTCCGGTTTATTTCGAAGGTCAAGAACACATCATTGAAAAGGACCGGGGTAAAAACAAACCGAGTCGTCGCACCTTACCTCTTGTGCCGGCCTTTGAGGAATTACTGCTGCGTATTCGTGAGCTTCAAGCTCTCAATGAAGCCATATGTGGTAAATCCTACTGCACTGATTACGAGGAGTATATCTATCTGGATAAGTTGGGACAACGAATTAAACCCGGTTATATCACACAGAACTTCACTAGAACTCTTAAAAAAAATGGTCTTCGTCATATTCGCTATCACGACCTGCGTCATAGTTGTGCAAGTCTCCTACTCGCCAATGGAGTCAGTATGAAAGAAATTCAGGAATGGCTGGGACACAGCAACTATTCTACAACGGCCAACATTTATTCTCATCTAGAGTACAGTTCCAAAGTATCTTCGGCATCAACAATGAGTGGTGTTTTGATCTTTTAATAAAAAAAGATCACATCCCCCTCAATATTTCATGAGAGTTATGCAATCTTCTCCTCGTTCTCTCCTTCGGAAAAAGGAGAGAACTGCAGGAGAGAACTCGATGAAAAGTTCTCTCCCAAGCTGTTTCAAAAACCAAGGTTTTTCGGAAAAAACCCTTATAAATCAAGGATGCCGAGGACGGGGGTCGAACCCGTACGGTACTCACGTACCGCAGGATTTTAAGTCCTGTGCGTCTGCCTGTTCCGCCACCCCGGCATGTTATGTGCGTGGTTAACGCGACAAGAAATATAATATCACGTATTATGGGGATACGCAATAAATAATTACCATTAAATTTTCCTGTATCCAGACAAACAGCCCGATCAGCCGAAACTGATGCGGGCTCTTTGCAGTTCCTACCCTGCTTAGTGGCGTTCGCGCTCGCCGCTTCTGCTCCGCATACCAACCAGCCCCAGAAGTCCGAGCAGGCCGAGCCAGCCCCAATTAGAGCCGTTATCGTTATCGCCTGTGGTGCTCTGTGCCCGGTAGATGCCGGTTGGTGTAGTGTTGTTCAGCGGAGAGACGGAGCTGTTGTCTCCGGTACGGATTTTATCCTTCATGATCGTCTCATTCTTGTGCATGGTGCCTGTCGTCTGGTTCATCATGGTATTGCCCCGGCCGTTCATCATTTGTGTGCTCCGGCCATCCATGTCACCCATGTTACCCATTGTGCCCATCCGGGTATCCGATGTTGTGCTGTTGGTAACGGGTGCCGTTCCGCCCATTCCTGTCGTGCCAGCCGCAGCAGATGTGTAACCGGCTCCGAGCAGACTCATGGAAAGTACTGTGCCGCATGCAAGGCTTGTAATCAGCTTGTTCAAGATGGTATGCCTCCTCTGTGGTTATGGTTTATCGCTGATAATTTCCCCACACGGCACATCATCTATGCAACGCAGATTATTCCTTTATGATGTTCACGGTCTTGCTGAGCGCATCATAGGTCACTTTGGCTCCAAGCGCTTCGGCAATGGCGCGTACCGGAGCATACGTGGTGACGCTGTCCAGCACGCCGGTCGTGAGCTTCTGTCCGTTCAATGTGATATTTACTTTAACCTCGGTATTCACCTCTGGGTCACCTCCGTTAATCCGGCTTAATGCGTCCTTCACCTGCTGAACGGTGGGGTGCTTACCGGCCCGGAGCTCAGCAGTGGTTAGTCCGAAGGTCATCTGCAGATGAGAGTAGTCCTTGAAGGAACTCCAGTCCCCGCCCCACTCGAAACCGAGCTTCTTCGCCTCCTGTGCAACCTCCTGCCAGTCCGCTACCTTATCCCCGTCTCCGTCACGCTTCATATCCCAGGATACGCTTTTGCCATCCGGCAGCAGCAGTGCGTAATCAATTGCCAGGCCGTAATTGTGATAGCTGTTCCCGCCCTTGGCATTGGTTACAATAGCGCCTTTCTTCGTTCTTCCCTGCGCGTATAGCGCATTCTGCTCGGCAATGGTGCGCATTCCCTGGGTAATGAGGATCGGAATCCCTCTGGCATAACTCCGCCGGATGAGCTCTGTAGCACCCGCCAGCAGCACCGGATGCAGATTGCCCAGCCACCCTGCCGACTTACTCTTCACTTGATCCAAAGTCAGCATATACTCACCCCCTGGTATAGTAAATGCCCGCTTGTACAATGTTGCATGTACACTTTCACCCCTGCATCCGCCCAAGTTTGCCAGGTTCCCTGAAGCATACGAAATAAGCCCCCAGGCATTCCTGAGGGCTTTAATGAGGCTTGATCCAGCTTAGCGTAAACAGGAGCCAACAAGGATGAATTGCTGCACCACAGGCCACACTAACATGGAGTACCGTTAATCCTTAATCCCGCATGGAAAGGTGGACAACCATGGATATTCACAGTGACAGCTATAAGGTGGCCGCGCTTAGCGATCAGGAAGATGTTGTTGAGGTGATCCGCGAGGCCGAGTCGGCCATCGCCCGGATGACCGGGAATCCCGGAGTCACGCTGATTGCTTATGAAAAGACGGAAGCCGCCGGGAGAAATTAACCGCTCCGTCCGCTCCGGCCAGCTTCGCCTGCACCCTCAGACGATATAGGCGTCCACAATATCATCCACGTTCAGCCACTTCCATTCCTCCGCCCACTGCAGCTTGATTTCGCGCGAGTGGGTGTGAATGGAGGTTACAAATCCGCTAAGCAGCTTGTGCTCAAGAGGGTCAAACAACACTACCGTTACCCGTACATGACTCCGCAGCGACAAAGCCAGCGTATGCTCAATCTCCTCCAGCTTGTGCTCATCCGGAACCGGCCTGACGCTCTGCCACGTCTCCCGTTCACCTCTACTGATTACGCGCATCTGCTCCGGCAGTACTGTCCGGTTGCTGTCCCACAGGTTATTGCCCTCCAGCTTTTTGCCCATTGCCGCTCCCCCAATCTATGGTCTGTATACAATACCGCAATACGTTGTCCGCTCATATACCGAACGTATGTTTGTATTATATCCGTGATCCGGCTTTTTAAGCAAGCAGAAATATATGTAAGCACCAAGACCTGGAAGGAACCATACCGGACTCCGCCGGCACAACAAAATAACCCCACAGCAGTGGGGCTAGCTTGAATTCATTCTGGTAATTACTCAGGCACTAAACGGGGATGAATACTTTTTAATTGGCCGTGTTTCCTGCCGTGCTCTCTGTCGTTGCAGCTCCCGTATCCGTCTTCGCAGCCGCGTCCGCTTCTGACGGGTCCACAATTAGACCTTCTGTGCTCTCTTCCGGGTCAATCAGTCCGGCGGCCGCTCTGGCTTCATTCAGCTTGGAGATGCCGTACAGCATCGCTACATCCGCCTGCTGGTTCATTGCATTGAATTCCTCGGCAGTTACATCGGGAGAAACCGCGCTTTTGGAGGCCTGCTCTTTAATGGAATAGGCACTTTTAAAAGCAATAATTGAATCTCTGAGCAGCGTCTGGATCGTGTCCGGCAGGCTCTTGGAAATCTTCACGTCACTCACCTGATCGGCAATATCGGAGGCTGTATCCTGGAACTCGTCCACGGCCTTCTGCAGCTCCTTCTCGGTCGCCTCTCCGGTTGAATAAGAAGTTAAGGTGGTGTTGAAATTTTCCAGCGAGGATTTACCCATTTCATCGAATTTTGACATTTCATTGTAAAAGCTCTGAACTGTATCCTGCACTACTTCCTGCGAAGCAGGTTCTGCGCTGTCATTGCTGCAGGCACTTAGGACTACAACCATCATAAGTAATCCTGCAAATAAAAATCGTCTCATATTTATATCCCTCCACTTAACAGAATAATATCGAATTTTGTTAAGTGCAAATGAAATTAATGTAAAATCGGCCGGGATGAAACATTTTCCTGAGATAAAGCGTATTCACAGAAAGAAACACAAGAAGAACCCGGTACTGACTGGGAATTCTTGTTATACTATAATCAAATTATCCGTTATACGAGAGGAAGATATCTTATGCCTTATTGCACAGCCTGTGGTGCGGAATATAAGCAAGGTGCCAAATTCTGCGGAGAATGCGGAGCAGGTACAGAGGATAATAACGCTCCGGCAGCAGCACGCCGTCCGGCGGCAGGCCGGGTCTCCGGAACAAGCACAGAAACCGAGCTGTGGCAGGGTAAGCCTGCGGGCATATCCGACCGGCTCAAGGGGCTTATTGGACTCAATACCACCAGATACACGATTACAACCCAGCGGATTATGGTGAAGAGCGGACTGATCGGCAAGGATGTCGAAGAAATCGAGCTGCTGCGGGTCAATGATTTTTCCGTCACGCAGTCGATTCCCGACCGTATATTAGGCATTGGAACGCTTACGATCCTCTCGGATGACGCCTCGTCGCCGCAGCTTCCTTTCCGCAAAATCCGCAAGGTTCAGACCGTAAAAGACGTGCTGCGACAAGCCGTCCGCAACGAAAAAGTCGCCAACAACATCAGCTACCGCGAACAAATCTGACCTAAGACCTTACTGTTAAGGAAGATACAAAGCCCCTGCCGGAATTACGCCTTTGACCTGGCTGGGGCTCTCCCACATCAGCACGGCCCGCGCATCCCCCTGGTTCTCGTAATACTCCACCTTCAGCTCATGCAGCTTACCCGCAATCAGCTTCACACTGCCTTGCCGTTCCTGCCCGCTCTGCTTCATCCAGCTGTCAATAATCAGCTTGCCGTCGATCCACACCCGGATGCCATCATCCGAAGAAGTATAGATGGTGTAAGTCTCACTGTACACCGCACTTAGCCTGCCGCTCCATCTTACCGAGAACAAATCTGCACCAATAGCCGGATCAGGGGCTGCCTGTCTCCAGATGAAGTTGATGTGGGCATCCGTCCGGGTGAGGGCGGGCGTACCGCTGAGCGTAATGTTATTATAGTACTGGCCATACAAGCCCGGCTTAGGAATACCGCCCGGTGATGGATCCATTGCTGCCGCCTTTGCTGCATATTCGTCTCTCGTGAACACGAAATTATCCTTCATAAAAGCTTTGATCACCGCATCACTGTTCTTCTCATACAGCAGCTTGCCCCAGGTCATCTGGTAGCTCCATTTGTTCTGGGAACCAGCCAGCTGGGCTGCCGGAGGAAGCTCCCCATTCTCGCCAATGGCGATCAGCTTGCCGCGCCCCAGATCCCAGAGGCTGTCATGATGGCTCCCCTTGAAGTCCGCGTCATAGATATCCAGTGCCAGCACATCTACTCTTCCGCTGCCCGGGTAATATTTCGCAGGTTCGTCACACCACTGATTCTTCGCATTCGGACTCCACACCCACAGCAGATTATGCAGCTTGTGATATACGGTATACCGCTCGAACATAATCTCCCAGAGGGTGCTGAAGGAAGACTTCTGCCCCCACCAGAACCAGCCGCCGTTCATCTCATGGTAAGGTCTCCAGAGCACAGGTACACCAGCATCCTTCAGCTTTTTGAGATACACGGCTACTTTGTCCAGCTCTGCAATCATTGCTGTGTATTGGACGGTTCCCGGAGTAATATATTTGTTGAAATCTGCTTCGCTGAGGCTCATCGAGACATTCGCCCAGGCCGGAGCGGTTCCCGGCAGATTGGCATGATAGCTCATCGTCACGATTCCCCCGGCATGATGCCAGCGGACTGCACTGTCTGTGACGGCCTGCCGCTGGCTGCTGATTTGCTGCTCCGTCTGGTTGCTGATGGCACCCATTTCATAGCCGTGAAGTCCCGCATAGCTCCCGCCGGTATTCTTCAGCTTCACGCTGAATTCATCCGGGCTCTCCAGATAATCATGCTGTCCGCTGATCACGCCTTGCCCCTGCAGCCAGTATAAGGTGTTCAGCAATTTACGCGCTGGCAGGGCCAGCTCCGCATCCGCAGGACTCATCAGCACACTGCGGAAGGCGGCCTGCCATTGTACATCCCCTACCAGCCGTGACGCGGAATCCAGCAGATCTCTGAGTACACGCTGTTCCACTTTATCCACCATCCTTTTCCATCTGTTTGTACATTTTATGGCGAATTATGTAACATCAGAACGGCGGATAGACAAGAATTACGTCTGTTCCAATCCCGCAGTCATACGCTATACTATTGTGAGCGTAGGCTTCCTGCGCCCACAATACTTAAGCGTATGCTTCCGAAGCGAGTTTTGCCGGAGCTTATCATTGGAAGCTATGCTAACAAAACTTTTAAGGAGCAGATATGAAAGCCAAAAAATTCATCACCAGTCTTATTATTGTTGTTCTGCTCAGCCTGGCTGCTTACTACTTCGGGGAGAATGGTCAGCTTCCGTCCCAGACGCCGTCTTCTGGCCAGTCAGAGGTTGTACGGCTGGAATTCCCGTCTGACCGTTATCCGGAGACCGCCAGACATATTCAGGAAGCGATTGAGAACGGGGAGTCCCCCATCTGCACGATTGACCGGAATGAAGCCGAAGACAACCGTAAGGAATCCCTGAAGGGCGTACCCACCAAAAAAGGTTATGACCGCGACGAATGGCCGATGGCGATGTGTGCGGAAGGTGGAGCCGGCGCTGATATTGAATACATAACTCCCAGCGATAACCGCGGAGCTGGAAGCTGGGTCGGCAATCAGCTGGAGGACTTCGCAGACGGTACCCGCGTAGAGTTCATGTTCAAATAGGCAGAATGCCTGAATGCTCCGGCTACCGCTACCGCAAATGATTGCTGATAAGAAACAGATCGCATATTAGCCGCTCTCCTCTCCGTCATATAAGGACATTTGCATGCCTGTTATGCGAACGACAGTTCTTTATGCAATTTCACCCAAATAAAGCGTAAAATAGGGTGGGATATTATTCCATAGACGGAGAGCCGGGAGTGTTCTATATCTGTTATCGGGGGAAAAGGCTGTACGGCCCTATGTCCGAGGCTGAAGCCTTACAGGAATGGTTTGCACTTGCAGGTACAGTCAAGGAGTTGTATATCATTGAAACGGATGAGCATACAGGCAGAATCAAACGCCAGATCGGTCCGGCGGCACGCAAAAAAAAGAAATAGCCCCATCCGGCCTCAGGCCAGACAGGGCAGCACTTGTTCAATGCGGTTCTAGAACAAACAGGCTTTAGTGATAATAACCAGCAGAATGAACAGAACCAGAATCGCACCAGTCGAAGTCCAAGGGCTTACAACCGGAACAATCGGAGGACCCTGATTAACTCCACCGACGTTATTTCCACAACCGCAACCATACTCTGCTCCCATAATTTAATTCCTCCTCTTGAATATTGAATACAGCACAGAATATGTGGAAATCTAACCGGTGGCATGGGCCAATTGGCAAAGAAATGCCATTCACCTAACGGCCAAGCCCTATTCGGTCGATATAAAAGGTGGATGCGCTGCTTCAAAAAATCTTGGAGGAGGAACACAAATGGATATTGCTGCACTATCGGTTGTCATGAACCAGTCGTCTTTATTGCAGGCTGCGGGATTACAGGTCATGAGTATTGCCAAAGATCAGGCACAGACGGATGCCCAGAATATGGTCCAGATGCTGAGTCAGGGCGCACACCCCACCTTGGGAAAAA
This sequence comes from Paenibacillus sp. FSL R10-2771, assembly GCF_038000205.1. Lineage (NCBI taxonomy): Bacteria > Bacillati > Bacillota > Bacilli > Caryophanales > Paenibacillaceae > Paenibacillus > Paenibacillus sp. FSL R10-2771. The sequence continues at coordinate 1,235,993 of NZ_JBBOBM010000001.1, read as the reverse complement.
CACTTGATATTCGCGCCTGATTGCTTTATGCTTACATACATAGGAACACCCGTTCCATATCCATTCAGCTGCTGACTATTGAGTGTGCTGATTGCTTAGCCCTTCAGGGCTTTTCTTTTGACCTTTAATACGAACATACGATCTTATATTGAGGTGATTGATTATGCAATCCTATTATCAGATGACTGCGTTGGAGAAATGGACAGAGGATTTATATCAGCGCATCGGTGTCCGCCAGCCGTCCGACATATCCATTGAATACATAGCCGAGCGGCTGAATATCTGGATTCATTATCTGGATGTCCGTAGCAAGAGCATTGAGGCCAGCGCTGGAATGTACAGTATGTTTATCGACAACAGGCTTCCTCCCGAACTGCAGCGGCTGGAGTTCCTCCATGAGCTGTGTCATCTGCTCCGCCATGCCGGCAAGCATACTCTGATGCCTGAACAGTTCACGCAGGCGCAGGAGGATGAATCGGAACGGTTTATTCTCTATGCCGCCATGCCCTATTCCATGATTTCTGCACGGACACTGCCTGAACTGCGTGAGGATGCCGTGGCTGAGCTTGCCAGTACCTTCCAGGTTCCTGTGGAGCTGGCTCTGCAGCGAATTGACCAGATCCAGCGGCGGATTTTCCAGGGGCAATTGATGGCCGTAATGGAAAGAAACGAAGACAGAAAATTAATCCATAGACATATTCGCTAAGCGCTGCGGGGATAATACCGGCATAGACATTAGAACAACAGATGTACCTCTATGCATGGTTACATTTCAACCGTAAAGGGGAGCGACATGGAAGCCATAAAAGTCATTCAATTATTGCTGACCCATCCGGATTACAGCGTAGATGCAGTTCATCCCGAAATTCCGGATTTTGTCGGCATTGAGACCATTGAAGTGGACCACGAAACGCAGACCTTCTCCATCTTACTGCAGGAACCCAAGGAGTACGATTAAACCTCCGTGAAGAATAATCAGCATATAGAGAGCTAGCTCAGTCCATAACCTTTCACCCTATAAAAAAGTGACCCCGCCAATATCCGGCAGGGTCTAAGGTTTCTATCAGGGGGTATGTATACACTATACTCACTGTTGCTTAAACCAACCTTAAATCAGGCTGAGCAGGTTCTGATTATGGGCAAAGGGTCAGGGGACTGCAATTTTCAGTTTTCTCTTGTGCTACCATATTGTACAATAATGGGAGTAACTGCAATTTATTATCCCCGCGGACGGAGTGATTCTATCACTATCAGGACAATCAAGAAATGGATCGTAGCCGCTCTAGTCTTTCTAAGCCTATTGAGTATTCTTTACTATTTACTATCCAAGGTCGTATTCGAATACATAACGTTCTCAGATCCCTATAATAATATCTTTCAAATGATCGCAATGGGCATCATGCTTATTGTAGCGCTGGTCTGCACTTCTCTGCTGATTAATGACAAGAATAACGACTAGCCGCTGCTGACAAACTGGATAATCCCGATACCCGCCATTGCCAGGGAGATTCCGAGTATTACCGCAAGCATGATCCAGACTACCTTTTTGGTGGACTGCGGGGGCGGGTTATAGTTCTCCATCACAGCAATCCGTTTCTCCAGCGCAGCAACCCGCTTCTCCAGTTCACGGTTGTTATCCTCTGCTTCACTCTTTCTCCACTCTCCTCTGGTTATATATTTTTTAATCGTTTCATCATGTTTCTGTAACTTATATCCAGCTCCCATCCCTTACTATGGACAAGGGAGGTGTTTGTAGTGGAAATTCTAAGAAGTGTTTGGTTATTGCTGCAACTTGCAGCTGGCCTTTGGGGGTTCACATTTAATCCGATGCCCGCACAAGCCGCTGATACAGGTGCTTCTGTGTCTACAGAGAACATTCAGACTTATCAATATAATTTGGATGAGATGCACGGTTGGAAGGTCACTTCGGCCGGTTCCGGGATGTTCAGAGCTGATAATGCGATCTACCAGACGGCCGATAGCGGCAAGACCTGGGATAAGCTCAGTGATTCGGAGAATGGAACCTTACCGTCCGGACCGGTTGGAGCATTTACATTCAGTAGTGCGGATAACGGCTGGCTAACCATCAACACTCCGCAGCCAGGGACCCAGCGGCTGTACACAACCGGAGATGGCGGAGCGCACTGGACCCAAGAGAAGCTTGAAGTGCCTGATCAATACGCCTCTTCCATGTTCGATCCTGCACCGCCTGTTTTTTTCAGCTCAACATCCTATGGAATCATGATTCCGGATCACACGGAGATACAGAATGCACAGGGCGGAAACACTTCGTTTTTCCTGTTTTTCGTGACCCAAGATTACGGGCGGCACTGGAATGCTATAACTGACCCTACCGCCGGTACATGGAACAGTTTGTCCTGGGACGCTGCTGAAATTCAGGATAAGGAGCATTATTCTTGGGAAATCCGCATTGGCCATGCCCTTTGGACTTCACCGGACGGCAAGGATTGGGCTACATCCATGGAAACAGCACATCAAAAATCCTCGTTCCATAAATGACAACCGCAAGACCCAGAAAGATCCCGAAGACTCCGCCCACCCGAAGAACCGTTTGCTGGCCTGGCGTAGCTGTAGACTCCATAGTTTCCCGGAAAGGCCTCCGGGTTCGAATCTTGACCCCTTTTCGGGAGAAGGCCAGCTGCACAGCCGAGTAGATAATTCCTATTCCCACCAGCCGCGAGAACCAATCCATAATGCTCCAGTCTGCGATATTCATAGCCTCACGCTCCTTTTACAAGTTATTACCCAGTAAATGGAATGTGAAGTCAACTTCTCCCTGAAGTCATTCTTAGAACTTCGGAACTCTACTTCGCTCTTCTGCGCGCTAATAACCAATCGAACAATAATCCAAACCCCAGCCAGAAGAAGAAGTGAATTCCGTATAGTATAAACTGGAACAGAAGTTCATTGTCCATGGTGTAATGCAGATCTGTCAGCTGAGGGTTAAGCCATAACAGTAAAGGACCGGTCAAAAAAAGCAGCAGGTTTTTATCATCTTGTCCTGACAGATTAATCATACATACCGCTACAGACAGAATCGGTAACCACAAACCCAATCTCTTCATTAATTTCATCTAAGCCCCTCCATTTACTAAATACTACCATATAATGATAGACGGGGACCATGACATACATCTTGAATCCATAGAGAACCGCGCCAGAATATTATCTATTAATAATTCTCCCCGGCATAATACCGCTCCAGCTTATGCTCCAGATGTATGAGCTGTGCTTTTTTCGCTTCTATATCATCCAGGAGCTGTTTCTTCTGATTCTGAATAAGCGTAATCCGCTCCGGTAAGGTAGCCGTGCCGGCTTTGACCATATCATGATACTTCTTGATCTCCTCCACGCTCATTCCCGTTTCACGCAGACATCTAAGGAAGATCAGCCAGGTAATTTCCTGCTCGGTATACAGTCGGTTGTTCTGCTCATTGCGGGCTACTGCATCCAGAAGTCCTTTTCGTTCATAGAAGCGGATCGCCCCTATGCCCACCCCAACTTTTTTGGCGACTTGTCCTATCGTAAACATTCCGGTTCACTCCCAAATATTTATGTTGACCTACACTTAGTGTAGCATAATAAGCTTTGAATTGTTGCTAGACCATATCCCACAGAAAGAAGGATTACGATGAACAGAACCGCTTTTGTAACAGGCGCCAATAAAGGAATTGGATTTGAAATTGCGAGACAACTCGGTGAAGCCGGCTGGAAGGTGTTGCTTGGTGCACGCAGTGTTGAACGGGGGGAAGCCGCAGCTTCCGAACTAAGAAACCAGGGATTAAACGCAGAGTTTGTGCAAATTGATATGACTAATCAAGAGAGTATTGAACAAGCAGCCGGCAGCATTCAGGCCAATTACGCTGATCTGAAGCTTTTAATTAATAATGCCGGCATGCCGGGAGCCTTCTCGAGCTCATTCAGTGCAACCCAGGAGGCCGATTTGCGCAATGCCTTTGAAGTGAATTTCTTCGGAACGTTCCGCCTGAATCAACAGCTGTTCCCTTTAATCCAAAAGAATGAAGGAACCATTGTGAACGTATCGACCGATATGGCTTCACTTCACTTCATGCAGAGCTCTGCATATGCGCTTAATGCTTTTGACTATAATGCCTCCAAAACCTCCAACAATGCAATGACCGTGGCCATGGCGATTGAATGCAAGGACAGCAATACTCAAGTATTCGCCGTAACTCCCGGCTTCACCAAGACGGATTTGAACGGCAATGCCGAGGGCGGCAAATCCAAAGCAGACGGTGCAGCTATTATTGTCGGCTACGCAACGGATGGTAAGCGGCATAACGGGGAGTTTCTCGATGTAAATGGGGTTTATGCCTGGTAATGCAGGTTAGACTTGCCACGAAAGAAAAGTGCCCGCCAACGGATTACGGTTGACGGGCCTCAATATAACAGACTATCGTGTCACTTCCATGAAAAACTGCTGTAAATCCAATTCGGATTTTATATTTTCAATCACATTTTTCAAACCAGGAACCCAGAGCAAAGTGTCTTGCCGAATATAGTTTAAAACTAAGGCGCAACTCCGTTCAAATTTTTCAATATGGGGGCTGTGTTCATTTTTCAAAACTTTTCTGACCTCATCTGCTAATTCCATATAATCAGAGTCAATGTGATCTTGCTTATTTATTTCAGCGGGTTTTAATTTAGACCAGGCGTAAGCTCCTCCAGCCACTACTTCTTCAGATCCCTCCACATATTCCAGAGACGAATCCTCGTTAATGAATTCATTAATCCGCGCCTCTAGACCTTTGAAGGTTTGGACAAAATTAATTACGTCTTCCAAAAAGACACCTCCCAAATAGATAAGAAGATGTGATTTTCCGCTGCTGTAAAATTCCTTCAGTTAGCAATCACAATCTTGTGTGAGTCCAGTGTATCGCATTTTTAAACAAAAATACATTGTGAAAATTTGAACCTTCTCCAGAAAACTCACATTAGATCCTTAACAACTAAATGGAACTAATTAATGTATGACGATGAAATAGAAGAGAGCTGCTAATACAAACCGATAGAGGGCAAACCATTCCAAGCGAAGACGTTTAATCAGTTTGATAAAGGTCACTACGGCAATCATTGCCACTATAAAGGATGCCGCAAAGCCAATTAACATTAGAAGTAAATCGTCAGAATTCAACAAATCACGGCTATCATACAAATCCAACAAGCTTGCACCAAACATGACAGGGACGGAAATAAGAAATGTAAAATCTGCGGCGGCTTTTTGGCTAGTGCCTAGCAAAAGGCCGCCTGAAATCGTCGAACCCGATCTTGAGAATCCCGGCCACAACGCCAGGCATTGGAACAGACCGATTCCGAAGGCTTGTTTATAGCTAATTCCATCCATCGTATCAGCGGTTTCTGTCCGCCTATTCCGTGCAGCGATGATCATCAACAAGCCCCCGACTACTAGACCGATCACGACAGGAGTCGGGCCGAATAAACGGCTTTTTATAGTATCCTTGAAGAGGAGATACATGATTAATGCAGGCAACATAGCTAATATCATATGAATGATGTTTAATCCTTTACTTTTGGAGAAATCCATTCTAACCATATTAGACCCAATCTCCAAATACCTTTTCCAGTAAAGAATTAAAACCGCCATTACTGCACCCAGCTGTATAACAATCTTAAAAGTGATTGCAGCTTCTCCCTCAAAGCTAAGCAAATCACCTGCTAAAATAAGATGTCCGGTAGATGATACCGGTAGAAATTCAGTTAAACCTTCGATTATGCCGAGAATGATTGCTTTCATAATGTCAGTCACCAGTGGATAGTCCCCTTTCGGTAATGGAAGCTTTTTATTTCCAGTATACGGGGGACATAATTATTTCCCAATCGATTGACCTTACAATCTTCCATTCAGCATGACATAATTGTCACATTGATCATTTATAATCAGCAAATCCGGATTTTGGCCCGTCCCACCAATCAGTAATAAAATATACCGATTGAAACGCATCTGCTGGCTTTTCTCGCTTCATAGGTTCACCTCATAGCAAGTTCTTTATGGCAGCTGCCACACAGTTAATCCATTTCTACTGCTAAACATAGCCGCCTCTGGCCCTTCGTTATCTTCTCCTCTTAACGAAATCTCCAACACCATATTATTATATCTGTCCTAATGTAGGATGATACTAATGAATACCTCTTAGATGACTTACGGAATGCTCATTGGACATGGCTAATTCTCCCCACTAAAAAATTTTTGGCTGTTGAGCTGTAGCGTTATTTGTGTCCCACAAATTCGCAGGTCTATCCGAATCCGGCATGACAAGTCGTACAGAACAAACGGATCGCCGGTACATGCAGATAGGATTTCCTCTTGAAGACCGACAGATGGCTCATTGTGATTAACAAGCAGAATCTGGCTTACGTGTAACTCTGGTATGTTGAGAAGTTCGTTGATATACTGGGTTTGCATTTTACAATAATACAGGAGTGGCAGGAATCAAGTAGACCGATGAATTCCCGGATTGGCTTTCGTCTAAATAAACGAAGGCATCAATGACAACAAACCATTTTGAAGATGAGGTGTTAAAAATGGTATTAATGTCCACATTCACGAGCTTCAATCTGCCTGTAAACAACGTAGAACAGTCGAAGGCGTTCTTCACCGGACTCGGATTCGAGCTCAACCCGCAATTCCCCGATAATGAGAATTCGGTAGCCATCGTGATCGGCGACAACCTGCAGATCATGCTGCTCACCAAAGAACTATTAAAGTCGCTCACGCAGAAGGAAACCGTTGATACGGAAAAGTATGCGCAAATGACGATCGCACTCACCTTCGAGAGCCGAGAAAAGGTGGTTGAAATCGTGAATACTGCGGTCTCCTTGGGCGGGAAATCGTACGAAGAGCCTGAGGACTATGGATTCATGTATCATTGGGCCTTCGAGGACTTGGACGGCCATATGTGGGCAATCAACTACATGAACACGGATGCCGCTCAAGGTTAAGGATAACGGAGAGCGCACTGATACTTGGATTAACAAGGGAAGATGACGGGTGCCTTCCCCGGCGTCTTTTTTGCGACAGGGTTATTTTATGTATGCTCTTAATTCAAATCGTTGACCGCACGAACCGCGCACCATAGATTGATTTTCCTATACTTTTTTTCTTAAGGAAGGCCATGCTGAGGATATAAAGTGGCTTACTTTAAAGTGGATTACCCATAAAGGCGGAGATTCTGAAATCACGCAGGATAACCAAAATAAATATGATGTAAAAATCGAGTTTAAAGCTTGAACCTGTGGAATATAAGTCTCCGTTAGCAATTCCGTCAGCATCTCAAAATTAAGACCTTTCCCCACTCAAGCCTATTCGCTCCGCCGACTCTATAAACAGCAAAAAACCCTTACAGGGTAAGGGTTTTAGTGAAGTGGGCCCTACAGGACTCGAACCTGTGACCAATCGGTTATGAGCCGACCGCTCTAACCAACTGAGCTAAGGGCCCGGACTAGGATATCCGTATTATACAAGTGCTGTCTGATGAAATAAAATTGGTTGCGGGGGCAGGATTTGAACCTGCGGCCTTCGGGTTATGAGCCCGACGAGCTACCGGGCTGCTCCACCCCGCGTCAGTAATCATATTCAAACAGCGACAATAGATAATATACAATATAAGCATAGATAAAGTCAAGGATGAATTTGGTTAATTTGTTTATGGCAGAAAACGCACACCGTAGCGGCCCTTGCGCGAACGGTAAATTTCCACAAAACGCGGATCATGATAGCCGTAGATCCAGCCGTCCTGTTCAAGTCTTTTAGCCAGACAACCCGCTTGAAATCTTGTCCTGAACAATTTCGCGAAGTATATCCAATTCATGATGCCCTTCTCCTTTTTCGTATTAATGTTTGCTGCTGCTCTGATCATTATCATGCCCAGTTTTTCATTAATAACAGGAAAAAAGCCCTGCGGAACGGCTGGCAATTTCTGCACCGCTTGTCTGAAATTATTTTCCATTCAAGAATTCAGAGGATAGTTGTATAATGTACAATTAAAAACAGCAAAAAGGGATGCTTGCCTCTTATAACTGTAGTCTGTACAACTAAATCTGCCCGAATCGGGGAAAACCGTCTGCAACTCGAAGTTTAATTGCACGAAATACAACTAAACGATTATTTGGTTATAAATCAGACGATTTAGTTGTACAAAGTGCACTTAAGCATACCGGATCGGATATACCATAATGGGGTCACTACAAACCATTGGCAAATGATTTTCCAAAGTGGTTCTCACTAGTTTAAATTTGACGCTATACTACTTGCCCTTCGCACTTCGCTCCAGCCAGCCGTTGTCCAGATTGAACAAGACCGCGGGATCTTTGCGCATCGCGTTAAGCATATGGTTGCCCTGCTGCTCCCAGGCCTTGAGGGCATTCGCTACCGTCCGTTTGCCTTGAATGACTTCGCTGAACAGCATTTGTCCGGCCAGATTAATCTGATAAATATTAGGCATCTTGTACGCTAGACTCTCCACATTAGCGTCCGTCACCCGCACAGGCTTCACATTGTAAAAGGGTTCAAGGCTTACTCCAGCCTTCTGTGAACGGTTGAAATCCATCCGGGAGGTAAGCTGATAAGGATTGGCCGCCTTGATTCTGGCTACTTCGTTGCTGTTCACAAATTTGATCAGCTCCCAGGCATCCTCTTCATTCTGCGCGGTACTGCTGATGGCCAGCATCTGATCCAGTCCCGCGCCGACGGCCACGCCCGGCTTCTCGGCAAACGTAGGTACGGCGGCGATTCCCCAATCCACATGTCTGAAATTAATGTTCTTAATCAGGAGCGCATTGCGGTCCGCGGAAGCCAACTCGTTGATATAACCATATTCCCCGATGACCATTGCCGCTTTGCCCGTCAGAAACCAGTCTCCCAGAAACGGGTTAAATCCGGTCTCTGCAGGTTCGGCAACAGCTGCGGCTGCGGCTTCAATATCATCCGGGCCGGGGATAATCTTCTTCTGAATCAGATTGCTGAAGGTAGTCCAGCCTTTACTCCACAGCGCATTGTTCACTGTCATTGCCCCGCCTTGGTTATCGTACATAGCAGCTTGCAGAGGAGAAAGATACGCCTGCATATCCCCGAACGGATCGCCGACATAACGGCTCCTTGAGAAGCCATATATCCGCTCATCCATCTGCTTGGAGGTCTTCGTCACCATACCTGCAAGCTTGAAGAATTCATCCCAGGTCATCCCGTCCGTTGGATAATTCACTCCGGCAGCATCGAATATCCCTTTGTTATAGAAAACTACACTGGCGTTGAAAGTAGGTGCCAGCGCAAATAGATGGCCCCTTCCGAGCTCACGGACACCATTCAGCATCGTTGGTGCCATATTGCTGATATCATAGCCGTCACGGTCAATCAGCGGCTGCAGAGGCTCAAGCATGTTCTGGGCTGCCAGACTCCTGATCAGGCTGCTGTCTCCTATGACCACATCTACCGGATCACTGCCAACCATGATGTCACGCATATGCCCCAATGCTTCCGGTCCTTCCACCATGTACGTGTTGGTGAAGCGGAACTGCTCCTGATCCACCGCCGGAACAAACTCCAGCTTCACGTCCGGATGCGTGAACTCATAGAGGTCAGTCAGATTCTGGCGCAGATAGGTATCATCGCTGTTACTCCACAGACTGCCGATCCGCAGGACCCGCTGTCCTCCCGATGGCTGCGTCACCACGGATGCCGTCAGGGGTTTGGCCGAAGTGGCAGAGCTGACAGGGGCTGCCGCCGCTTCAGCCGAAATAACAGGCAACAGTACCGCCGCACAGAGTGCCAGCTGAAGACCGCGCCTGAGCAGAAGAGGAATCGTTGATTTAGCCATATTTATAGCCTCCTAATGAAATATCATAAGCCTGGACAAGTGGCTGAGCATGCCTTTATTTAGCATTATATAGCCTATTCGAATATCGGAAGTGACATCCCATTTAAACTAAAAAGACAGTTTGTTCACCTTGGCACAGACTGCTTTTGTCTAACGCAAAAAAAGAAGCCCTGCTGTACCTGTGAAGGCACGGGGCTTCTTGCTGTATTTCTGGCCTGCTTCCGGGCGGCGGCTGTTGTCGCATGAATTTCCCGATTCATCCGCCTTTTATTGTAGGGATCCGTCAGCTTTACACAAAATCCTGCACAGAATACAACATTTTCCTCATCCTATCGGCCAAAATCGAAGATTGTTGTAGAAAATGCAGCATTTCCTCTTCACCAAGCGGCTTAGCAGGAATATTCTTGTATTTCATACAACAATCCTCCTAAACACCTGGCTATGCATGAGACAAAGTTGTAAAACGTACAACATTAATGTCCACACCGCTCACTAAGAAGCTTCATAAGAAGTTTCAAATGAGCCGGTAACAAATCAAGTGTGAGGTATTGATGTATCTGCAATCCAGCTTATACGCCGAACGCTGCCGGGTCTTTACGCCACGATTGCAGCAGCGCTACATCCGAGTCAGCGATCGTGCCTTGAGCCAGCGCCACATCAATGAGTGTGCTGTAATTGGACAGGCTCTGCAGCGGGATTTCCGCAGCGGCGAAGGCATCTACGGCGCGGTCCAGCTCATAGCTGAAGATAGCCAGTACGGCCAGCGGTACGCCGCCCGCTTCCTGCACAGCCTGCGCGGCCTTGATCGAGCTGCCGCCGGTGGAGATCAGATCCTCAATCACGATCACCTTCTGGCCGGGAGCGATCAGGCCTTCGATCTGGTTCTGCTTGCCGTGGCCTTTGGCCTTGTCGCGGATATAAGCCATCGGCAGACCGAGCTTATCGGCCACCCAGGCCGCGTGCGGAATTCCGGCTGTTGCAGTCCCGGCAATCACCTCAGCGTCCGGATAGCTGCTTCTGATCAGCTCTGCGAAGGCCTCAGCAATATAGTTACGGACAACCGGGAAGGACAAGGTCAGGCGGTTATCGCAATAGATCGGCGATTTGATGCCGGAGGTCCAGGTGAACGGCTCCTGCGGGCGCAGGGCTACCGCTCCAATCTCCAGCAGGTAACGTGCAACTTGTTCACTTTTATTCTCTAATGGGCTCATACTTCGCTCATCTCCTCAATAATGGTAAGTGCTGCGGCGCGCGGATCTGCCGCCGCTGTAATCGGCCGGCCCACTACCAGGTAGTGGCTGCCCTGCCGTATAGCTTGTCCGGGTGTCATAACCCGGGACTGATCGTCAAGGGAGGCACCGGCAGGCCGGATACCCGGGGTCACCGTGCGGAAATCCGGTCCGCAGGCTGCTGCGATCACCGCTGATTCCTGCGGCGATGCTACCACACCATGCAGGCCGGCTTCCGCCGCAAGCTTGGCGTACCGTACAACCGTGTCCGTCACCGTTCCGGCGATGCCGATTTCGCTGTTCATAACCTCCTGGCTGGTGCTGGTCAGCTGGGTCACCGCGATAATGAGCGGAATATGCAGCGACGGATGCAGGCTGACGGCCTTCGCTGCGCCTTCCAGAGCAGCAGCCATCATGGCAGCTCCTCCGGCGGCATGCACGTTGAACATATCAACGCCCAGCATGGTCAGGCTCTCCGCCCCGCCCCGGACGGTGTTCGGGATATCATGCATTTTGACGTCCAGGAAGACCGAATAGCCGCGTTCCTTCAGCTCCCGGATGAAGTCCGGCCCGGCAGCATAGAACAGCTGCATGCCGACCTTCATATAGCAAGGGATACCTTCCAGCTGGTCGAGTAATAGCCTCGCCTGTGCCGCATCCGGATAGTCCAGGGCAACCATCAGCCGTCCGGCCATTTCATTACGCTTTTCTACTTGCCCGATGTTCTCATGTTCGTGGTGCTGCTGTGCTGCGGTCCCGTCCATTTGCCAGCCTTCTTTCTGTAATCAAGTGGTAATGAGCTCTTCAAGGTCCCGGGCATAGGTGAACGGTCTGCGCTAACGCAAACCGTCCTTGTAGCAGCCTGTAGCGGCGGCCCTTACCCTATTTATTATTGTCCGACAAAAGCAGGCATCGACTGTGACGAGAAGTTGATCGTCTGCAGCATTCTCAGCAGCGCGGTTACAGTATCCAGCGAAGTCATACATACAACGCCGTTCTCAACCGCTTCCCGGCGGATACGGAACCCGTCACGCTCAGGCGTCTTGCCTTTGGTCAGTGTATTGAAGACGAAGTTCGCCTGACCGCTGCGGATCAGATCCAGAATGGTCGGCTCACCTTCATCCAGCTTGTTGACGTTCATCACGTTCAGCCCGGCCTGCTCAAGCGCAAGCGCAGTACCGCCGGTAGCGATGATTTTGTAGCCCATGGCATGGAAGCCTTTCATCAGCTCAACCGCTTCAGCTTTGTCTTTATCTGCTACGGTAACGATGATTGCTCCGGTGGCCGGAATCTTCATTCCCGCACCGATCAGCCCTTTGTAGAGCGCTTTGGCATACAGCTTGTCGCGGCCCATAACTTCGCCGGTCGATTTCATTTCCGGTCCAAGCGTCGGTTCTACTCTGCGCAGCTTGGCAAAGGAGAACACTGGCACTTTTACCGAAACGTAGTCACTTTCCGGCCACAGCCCTTCTGTGTACCCGTCTTCCTTCAGCTTGCCGCCGAGGATGATCTTGGTTGCCAGATTAGCCATTGGAATGCCTGTCACCTTGCTCAGGAAAGGAACCGTACGCGAGGAGCGCGGGTTAACCTCGATCACATACACTTCGTTCTGATAGATGACAAACTGGATGTTGACCAGTCCGATTGTCTTCAGTTCCTTAGCGATCTTGATCGTGATCTCGGAGATCTTCTGCTTCAGGCCTTCATCCAGATATTGCGGCGGATAGACGGCGATGGAGTCACCGGAGTGAACCCCTGCGCGTTCTACATGCTCCATAATTCCCGGAATCACTACGGTCTCGCCATCGCAGATCGCGTCGACTTCAACCTCTTTGCCCAGCATGTAACGGTCGATCAGCACCGGATGCTCCGGATTAACCTTCACCGCTTCAACCATATAGCTCAGCAGCTCTGTATCGTTGTAGACAATCTCCATTGCACGGCCGCCGAGGACATATGATGGACGAACCAGCACCGGATACCCCAGCGCTTGCGCTGTTTCAACGGCTTCGTCAATGTTGATAACCGTCTTGCCTTTTGGCTGTGCGATATCCAGACGGGCCAGAAGTGCTTCGAATTTCTTGCGGTTCTCCGCTTCATCGATGCTCTCCAGGCTCGTGCCCAGAATGTTCACACCTGCTGCTGCGAGCGGTGCAGCCAGATTGATTGCTGTCTGTCCGCCGAACTGTACGATAACCCCGATCGGATTCTCCTGGGCGATAACGTTCATGACATCCTCGAAGAACAGCGGTTCAAAGTACAGGCGGTCTGATGTATTGAAATCCGTTGACACCGTCTCAGGATTATTATTGATAATTACGGCTTCATAGCCGGCTTTCTGGATGGCCCATACTGCATGCACGGTAGAGTAGTCGAACTCAATACCCTGGCCGATCCGGATTGGACCGGAGCCGAGCACGATAACCTTCTGTTTATCGGAATGTATCACTTCATTCTCGGTCTCATAGGTCGAGTAGTAGTATGGCGTTGAAGCTTCGAATTCGGCGGCGCAGGTATCGACCATTTTGAATACCGGAACCAGACCCTGCTGCAGACGCAGCACGCGTACTTCGGATTCCTTGGTGAATGCCCCGCCCGGACGCCCTTCGGCACGGATCTCGGCAATCGCCCGGTCGGTGAAGCCCTTGCGTTTAGCCTGATAGAGAATTTCTGCGGACAAGGTTTCTTCCGCGCGGATCTCGTCCTCGAAGTTCACGAGGCCTTCGATCTTGGACAGGAACCACCAGTCAATATTCGTCGTATCCTGAATATCCTGCAGCCCGTAGCCGCGGCGGAACGCTTCTGCAATCAGGAACAGGCGCTCATCATCCGCTTTGGCGAGTCTATTACGCAGTACACTGTCTTCAAGCAGCTCTGCGCCAGGCAGACGGAAACGGTGCACACCGATCTCCAACGACCGGATCGCCTTGTGAATCGACTCTTCGAAGGTACGCCCGATGGCCATCACTTCTCCGGTTGCCTTCATCTGGGTACCCAGCTTACGGTTCGCAGAGATGAACTTGTCGAAGGGCCAGCGCGGGATTTTGCTGACGATATAATCCAGTGTCGGCTCGAAGCAGGCATATGTCTGTCCGGTAACCGGATTGACGATTTCATCGAGCGTGTAGCCGAGGGCGATTTTGGCGGCCATCTTGGCAATCGGATACCCGGTCGCCTTCGACGCCAGCGCCGACGAGCGGCTTACGCGCGGATTCACTTCAATGACATAGTATTGATAGCTCTGCGGGTCCAGTGCGAACTGCACGTTACAGCCGCCTTCGATATTCAGCGCGCGGATAATCTTCAGTGAAGCGCTGCGCAGCATCTGGTACTCACGGTCAGACAACGTCTGGCTTGGCGCTACTACGATACTGTCGCCTGTATGTACGCCAACCGGATCAAAGTTCTCCATGTTGCAGACTACGATACAGTTGTCATTCTTATCACGCATGACTTCATATTCGACTTCCTTCATGCCGGCGATGCTCTTCTCCACCAGACATTGGCCGATCGGACTGTAACGGATACCTGCTTTGACGGTTTCACGCAGCTCTTCCTCATTGTCGCAGATCCCGCCGCCTGTTCCGCCCAGCGTGTAGGCCGGACGGACGATCAGCGGATAGCCGATGCCGGCGGCGAAGCCCATCGCTTCTTCCACACTTGTGATGATGGCACTCTCAGGAACAGGCTGATCCAGCTCACGCATCAGCTCGCGGAACAAGTCGCGGTCTTCTGCTTTCTCAATGGATTCCAGCTGTGTACCCAGAAGCTTCACATTCTCGGATTTCAGTACGCCTGCACGGGCCAGCTCCACTGCCATGTTGAGGCCGGTCTGTCCGCCCAGTGTCGGCAGCAGTCCGTCCGGACGCTCCTGGCGGATAATCGCCGTCACGAATTCGAGCGTAATCGGTTCAATATATACTTTGTCAGCCATATTGGTATCGGTCATGATCGTAGCCGGGTTGCTGTTAATCAGCACAACCTCTACGCCTTCTTCTTTGAGCGCCTGGCAGGCTTGTGTGCCCGCATAGTCAAACTCGGCGGCTTGGCCGATGACAATCGGACCGGAGCCGATAACCAGAATTTTTTTGAGTTTATCGTTCTTAGGCATGTTATAGTGCTCCTTTCACGGCTTCAAGCTGTGCTGCAGGTTTCGGTGCCGTGATTCTGGCATTGGCCGCAAGCTGCGCCTGGCGCGAGCCTGCCGGCAGTTTCGCCTTGTGGTCTGCGATCATCTGCAGGAAACGGTCGAACAAGTAGCTGCTGTCATGCGGTCCCGGCGCCGCTTCCGGATGGTATTGCACCGAAAAAGCGGGGTAACGGGTATGCTTCAGTCCTTCGACGGTCTTATCATTGTTGTTAATATGCGTTACTTCCAGATCCGTGTTCACTACGGATTCTTCATTAACCGTGTAACCATGGTTCTGCGATGTGATGAAGCAGCGTCCGCTCTCCAGCTCTTTGACCGGATGGTTACCGCCGCGATGGCCGAATTTGAGCTTCTCGGTATCGGCGCCGCATGCCAGCGCGAACAGCTGATGACCCAGACAGATGCCGAAGATCGGATATTCGCCGAGCAGCTCGGATATGGTTTTAACCGCATAAGGCACATCCTTAGGGTCCCCAGGGCCGTTCGACAGCTGGATTCCGTCCGGATTCAGGCGGCGGATCTCATCTGCAGTCACATCGTGAGGCACGACAACCACATCACAGCCGCGGCTGTTCAGCTCGCGCAGAATGCCTGTCTTCGCGCCGTAATCTACCAGCACGATACGTTCCTTATTCCCCGGGCTGCTATATGTCTTGGTTGTGGAGGTACGGGCTACCTGATTGCGCAATTCTTCAATTGTAGTATCGCCCATCATTTCCATCAGTTCTTCCACACGTTTATTCGAAGTGGTGAGGATCGCCTTCATCGTGCCGTGATGGCGGATAATGCGGGTCAGCATCCGGGTATCAATCTCGCTGATTCCGGGAATGCCGTATTCCTTCAGCAGATCGTCTACACTGTATTCAGCACGCCAGTTGCTGGGCACAGTCTCGTGACGACGCACCACAAAGCCGTGCACAAAAGGGCGCACAGATTCGAAATCATCACGGGTAATGCCGTAATTTCCGATCAGCGGATACGTCATTGTGACGATCTGGCCGCAGTACGAAGGGTCCGACAGCACCTCCTGATATCCCGTAATTCCTGTGTTAAATACAACCTCGCCCGTCTTTTCGCCTTCCGCGCCAAATGCGGTGCCTGTAAACAGCGTTCCGTCCTGAAGCAGCAATCTCGCCTGCATTCCCTTCCACTCCTTCTTGTTTCTGTAGTCTGATTCTTATGTCACGGCCGGCAGCCTGGCTGCCATAACCGTCAGTTATACTTCACTCCATACGGCTCTGCCGTCTACCCAAGTCTTCACCGGCCAGCCCTTAAGCTTCCATCCGCCAAAAGGAGTATTCCGCCCTTTGCTGGCAAACGTTGCCGGGTCCACTTCCTTCTCTTCATTCAAATCAATCAGTGTCAGATCGGCAGGCGCCCCTACTGCAAGGCTGCCAGTGTTCAATCTGAACACCCGGGCCGGATCAGCGGTCATCCGCTGGACCAGCAGGGACAGATCCCATTTGCCAGTGGCCACAAAAGCGGTATACAGCAGCGGGAAGGCTGTCTCAAAACCGACAATGCCAAACGGTGCAAGCTGCATGCCTTTTGCTTTCTCTTCCGCACTGTGCGGTGCGTGATCGGTAACGATGATATCTAGTGTGCCGTCCAGCAGTCCTTCGATGCAGGCCTCCACATCGCGGCGCGAGCGCAGCGGCGGGTTCATTTTCCAGTTCGCGTCCATTCCCGGAATGTCTTCCTCCGAGAGCAGCAGATGATGCGGGCACACCTCAGCAGTCACCTTGATGCCGATCTGCTTAGCCTGACGGATCAGCCGTACCGATTGCTCGGTGCTGACGTGGCAAACATGGTAGTGAACGCCAGTAGCCTCAGACAGCAGTATGTCGCGGCCTACATGGATGGCTTCCGACTCATTCGGAATTCCCTTAAGCCCATGCTTGTCGGCAAACGTACCTTCCGCTACCGCGCAGCCCTCAACCAGCGAGTTGTCCTCGCAGTGCGCGATGACCGGCATATCCATTCCTGCCGCCAGCTTCATGGCATCCTTCATCATTTGTGCGCTCTGTACGCCTACACCGTCGTCGGTGAAGCCGATCGCTCCAGCCGCTTTCAGTGCCGCAAAATCAGTCAGCTCAAGTCCGAGCTCATTCTTCGTAATGGCCGCATAAGGCAGCACCTTCACGAGTCCGGCTTCACGCGCCTTGTCTTTTACCAATTGAACGATCTCTGCACTGTCTGTTACCGGGCGTGTATTCGGCATGCAGGCGATGGTCGTGAATCCGCCCTTGGCCGCCGAACGTGCGCCGGTCTCAATCGTTTCCTTATGCTCAAACCCCGGTTCACGTAAATGCACATGCATATCGATCAGTCCCGGAATCAGCAGCTTGCCTTCCGCTTCAATAATCTCCCCGGCTTCTTCAACCGCTTCCGCGGCATCCAGAATCTTAGAGATTACCCCGTCCAACACTACAATATGCTTACGCTCCAGCACGCCTTCTTGGCCCAGTACACTGGCGTTTTTAATGATCACGGTTATGATTCTCCTTTGTGCCTCAGGCCGCAGCCGTAAGCTCTTAAGTTATTATATAATAAAAATTCATCTTTGTGTATATTTATTAATAAAGTTATGTGAGGTTTTTTTGCGGAATCTTGCTATTGAAGTGCTCTCTCCATCACTGCCATCCGTACCGGGACTCCATTCGCCATCTGCGGGAAAATCCGTGACTGGCTGCTCTCCACCACTGCATCATCGATCTCGACATTGCGGTTGACCGGCGCCGGGTGCATGATGATCGTCCCCTTGTCCAGCTTCGCAGCGCGTTCTTCCGTAAGTCCGAAGTGCTCCCGGTACTCTGCTGCCGATAAAATAATACCGGAGGAATGCCGTTCCAGCTGCACTCTCAGCATCATAACCACATCCGCTTTCAGCGCTTCTTCCATTGAAACGTATGGGGCGTAGGCGGCAAGCTCAGGAGCCTGCATATTCGCCGGTGCGCAAAACTGAACGCTTGCACCCATCTTCGTCAGTGCCCACAGGTTGGAGCGTGCCACCCGGCTATGCATAATATCTCCGATAATCGACACTTTCAGGCCCTTCAGTTCTCCAAAATGCTTGCGCATCGTGTACAGATCCAGCAGCGCCTGTGTAGGGTGCTCATTGTTGCCGTCTCCGGCATTAATCAGCGGGATGCTTACCTTCTCGGCCAACTGCTGCAGCACGCCTGCAGGCTTCAAACGCACAACTCCGGCATCGATCCCCATCGATTCTAAGGTGCGTACGGTATCGTAGATCGACTCGCCTTTTTCTACACTGGAAGCTGCCGCCGTGAAGTTCAGGACCTGAACGCCCAGCCGTTTCTCGGCCATTTCGAAGGAGAAGCGGGTCCGTGTGCTATTCTCAAAAAACATGTTGGCAACAAAATGCGCTCTCAGTACCGGCGTGAGCTTCTCGCTCTGATTGTCCCAGTAAGCCGTTCTGTTCAAAAGCTGGCTGATTTCCGAAGCGTCCAGCTCCTTAATCCCCAGCAGACTGCGTTCCTTCACTTTGGTTGCCGTCATCATTGTTATCGTTCCTCCCGGTTTGAAATAATGTACACTTCGTCCTTGCCGTCGTATTCGGTCAGTGACACTTCAATCTGCTCATGCCTGGAGGTAGGTACGTTCTTGCCGATATAGTCGGGGCGGATGGGCAGTTCCCGGTGTCCGCGGTCAGCCAGTACCGCCAGCTGGATCATCCGCGGCCGTCCGCAATCCATCAGCGCATCCATCGCCGCCCGGATGGTTCTGCCGGTGTACAGCACATCGTCGAACAGAATCACTTTCTTGTCCTGGATGCCGTTGCTGCCCGGGGGCAGGGTCAGATTGCTGTTGACCACAGCC
This sequence comes from Paenibacillus sp. FSL R10-2771, assembly GCF_038000205.1. NCBI lineage: Bacteria > Bacillati > Bacillota > Bacilli > Caryophanales > Paenibacillaceae > Paenibacillus > Paenibacillus sp. FSL R10-2771. The sequence continues at coordinate 1,216,899 of NZ_JBBOBM010000001.1, read as the reverse complement.
TTGTCCATCGACTCCCTGTTGTCACCGCCGCCTTCGCGGTCATCGCGGTAATGCGTGATATCCAGCTCACCGTAAGGTATATCCACGCCTTCAATCTCCTTGATGCGCTCCGCAATCCGCTGGGCCAGATAAATCCCTCTTGTACGGATGCCGACCAGCAGACAATTCTCAATACCCTTGTTCTTCTCCAAAATCTCATGTGCAATGCGTGACAGTGCCCGGCGAATCGCCGTTTCGTCCATAATGACATTTTTTTCAGTAACCATCATCGTGCCATCCTCCTGCTTGATCGCCTGTTCAAGTTCCCGGATAAACAAAAAACTCCTTGCCCGAAACAGGCAAGGAGTGAAATCCGCAGATTCAAAAAGATGGCGTGTCCGCGCGCATAAAAAGGCTCTCCGTACTCATACGGATTCCTGCTTCCATGTTCGCGAACCTCGATTCACGTTACCTTGCCAGCCTCACGGGACTGAATTAAAGGCGCATATTCAACTATAGGGAATTATGACAGATGAAAGGGGTGGTGTCAAATTTTCTTCACAGGCAAAGGGCGGCTGCGTTTTGGTGAAGGGCGCGGCTGCGGTGATTTTGGACTTCCGGCCGCTGTTGTCTCCAGATTTATTTGATTAACCGCTAAGCGGATTAAATCCGGAGACAAAGGCGGACGCTAACGCTCCTACAGTTCCAAAAACCCCTCCGCCGCTTCCACCTAAACGGGGAGGGGTGGGGCAGGCAAGGCGGCACTATAGCGCTGCGCTGATAGTGCATATTTGGAACTAAAGCTATCCTGAAAAGCATGGCCTTTTCATTAAACATGTCTTTCTAAGCTAACATTTTCTTACATACAACAATGCTGCAAAAAGAATGAACCTTTTATTCAGATTCCTTCCGCAATAATGTCAAAAGATCATCAAAGATTCCGGGTGTCGTGAATACGGCCTCTTCACCATAGGGTTCATTAGGAATGTGTTCGGGCACCACATGTACATTGCAACTTAATGCTCCCGCCTCCCGCGCAATCAAGCCTGCGGCGGCTACGTCCCACGGTGAAAGACTTTCCGTATGCGCATCTAATTTACCGGACGCCACATAACAAATGTCTACTGTCGGGGCGGCAAAACGCCTAATGTCACGACAGCTTCTTCTGAGTCGGTTCACTCTTTCGATTGCTGGTTCCACTTTTGCTGGATCATGCGGAAAACCTGTGCCTATGACAGCATCAAACAGCGAAGTACATGTACGAATTCGTAAACGCTCACCATTGCAATATGAGCCTTCCCCTTTAATCCCAACATAAGTACAGTGCAAATCCGGCGCATATACTGCTCCTGCCAGTACTACGCCATCAAGGGCAAAAGCCAATGAAACGCCGTAATGCGGCAGGTTGCGGGCAAAATTAACTGTTCCATCTAAGGGATCAATTACCCAAACCGGACCGTCAAACTTGAAATTATCCCAGTTATGTACTCCATTTTCCTCCGAAAGAATTCGATGACCTTGAAATTTACCCATTATGGCTTCTTGAATGATTCTTTCCGATAACAAATCAGCGGATGTCACAAGTTCACCATAATCCTTGTAATTCACTTCAATTTTTTCCCGGCTGCGCAATTCGGAAATCCTGTCACCCGCTTTTGTTACAGCCTGCTCTGCAAACAACGCTAATTCTCGAAGGTCGAACTTCATTTCGTTCATTTTCCTCCTTATCGTGCGTTTCTTTTAAGTAATTTCTTAAAAACAGTAATGATTATGGTATCTGCTTAATAAGGAATCATCAACATTTTGAGAGACAACTTTGATGATCTTGCTTGCTTCAATTTAATCATACCTTCAAAAAATAATCATTGCGTAATTTATAAAATTATCCAGCTTATAAAAAATTCGTAAAATGATTGAACTATCCTGCCCGCTGGCTTATTTTCGTTCCCGCCCCGCCTCTGCTATGATTAAAAATGGAGGCGAACAAATCATGGACCTGGAGTTTATTACAGTAGATAAATGGGATGAACAGCTCTGGAAGCAGATGGAGCCGGTGTACCGGGAGGCTTTTCCCAGCGGAGCCAAACCGGAAGGGATTCTGCGCGGTATGCTGGAGCGGCGAATTGCTTATCTACATGCGGGACTGGATCAGCAAGGGCAAGTTGCCGCTATGGCCGTTACTGCGGTCGTGGAAAAGACTGAAGATAAGGTACTGATCATAGATTACTTGGCGGTCGATAAGAAGCTGCGCGGGGCGGGTACGGGAACCCGGTTCCTCGGACAGATCAGGGACTGGGCAGTGCGAGATCACGGCATCCGAGGGATTATTATCGAAGCTGAATCCGGAACCTCGGATACACACAAGGAGCGCATTCGTTTCTGGGAGCGGAACGGATTCGTCCTGACCTCCTATGTCCACCAGTATATCTGGGTGCCGGAGCCGTATCAGGCGATGCTGCTGCCGCTGGATGGTAGCGGACATGTACCGGATGACGGCGAAGCATTGTTCCATCATATTAATGCCTTTCACAGCAAGGCCTACCGGAAGGGTTAGGCTATTGTTCATTAGGTCAGCCGGGAGTTCCCGGCTGGCTTATCTTTATATTCGAGGCTGCTAACGCCACCTCATTCTCAACACCGTCCCGTGCATGCTGTCCCCCCTGTTACCGGCCTGCCTGTCCAAGTAATGTTGCACATTTTACAGGATTTTTGCTCCGCAAATACATCATTGGACTAAATGTTGTATTTTTTACAGCATTTAGGATGAATATTTACTTTTCTGAAGCGGATTGTTGTAAAAAGTGCAGGATTTGCGCTTTCAGGGCCTGTTTCGTCTGAGTAAAGTTGCAGTTTGTACAACATTTGACCAGACGGAGTGGATAGTGAGGCTCGGGAGCGATCGGCTGCCATAACAAAAAGCCGCTGCAGATTTCTCTGCAGCGGCCCATCAACCAAACTTAAAATTCGAATTCAACGTCGCTCAGGCGTCTTTGAATTTCGGAAATTACACGCTTCTCATCTTCCTCGCCTTTGGCAACGAAAGTCACGGAGAAACGGACGAACGCGCCGGCATCATCCCAAGGCACGGTGGAGATCAGCTTCTCGCGGATCAGGAACTGTGAGAAGTCCTCGCCGGATTCGAAGCGGCGTCCGCCTTTAACCCCTTTTGGAGCAGCTACATACAGGAAGAATGAACCCTTCGGTTTCTCTGCCTTGAAGCCCAGGCTGTTCAGTGCATCCACCAGCATGTTGTGGCGGCGGGAGTACTTGGCGGCAATCGCTTCGGTAATCTCAGGATGAGACAGACCGTATGCGGCAGCTTTTTGAATCGCGATGAATTGACCGGAGTCATTGTTGTCCTTCACATCACTGAACGCCTTAACGATCAGCGGGTTGCCGGCAACGAAACCGATTCTCCAGCCAGTCATGTTGTAGGACTTGGACAGGGAGTGCAGCTCAACGCCGACATCCTTGGCACCAGGTACGGACAGGAAGCTCAGCGGCTTCACGCCATCATACGTCAGCGCTGCATAAGGAGCGTCATGGATAACGACTACATCATATTTCTTCGCCCAGGCTACTACTTCGCTGAAAAATTCAGGAGTTGCGCTTGCGCCTGTAGGATTGTTCGGATAGTTCAGGTAGAGCAGCTTCGCCTTTTGGGCTACGTCTTCGGGAATAGAGTTCAGGTCAGGCAGGAAGTTGTTCTCCTTCTTAAGCTCAACGGAGTAGACTTGTCCACCCAGATATTTGGTGTGAGTGCCCAGCACCGGATAACCCGGAACGGTCATGATGGTGATGTCACCCGGATTAATGAAGACCGATGGCAGCATAGCCAGTGCAGGCTTCGAACCGATGGAATGTACGATTTCATTTACAGGGTCGATGCCGTCTACCTGGAATACTTCCTTCAGATAAACTGCAGCCGCTGCTTTGAATTCAGGAATCCCGTTGTCGGAATATCCGCGGTTTTCTTCTTTGGCAGCTTCAAGGGCAAGTCTGGCCACAATGCCTTCATCCGCCATTTCGTCCGGCTCGCCGACGCCCATGTCGATCAATTCAATGTTAGGAAAATCCTGCTTCGCCGATGCTTTGGCGCGTTTGATTTTCTCGAATTTGTAGATGGAAGTGTCCTTGCCATATCCGGCGCCGCCGATGCGGTCCGCAAAATTAGTCTGAATGAATGTTTCCTGATAGTGTTCAATACTCATAATCTTCGTCTCATCTCCTGGCTTTTGTTGTGAATCCATGATCTAAATATGAAGCAAAGCTGCCTTAGAAGCCATGGACTTATAATCTATTCATTTGTACTTATCTGCTGCGCAGTGTGTACAGCACTTCTTCCATATCTGCCGGAAGCGGCGCGCTGAACTCCTTATACTCTCCTGTGATAGGATGCACAAATCCCAGTACAGCGGCATGCAGAGCCTGTCCAGTCATCGTCGTGCCTTTGCTGCGTCCATAGATTGGATCGCCGACCAGCGGATGACCGATGAACTTCATATGCACACGGATCTGATGCGTCCGTCCGGTCTCGAGCTGCAGCTCAAGCAGTGTGCAGTCGCCGAAGCGCTCCAGCACCGTAAAATGCGTCACAGAACGTTTGCTGTTCTTCTCAGTGACCATATACAGCTTGCGGTCATGCGGATCACGGCCGATTGGCGCATCTACTGTGCCCTTATCATGAGACAGATTGCCATGCACTACTGCGATGTAGCGGCGGGTTACGCTGTGCTCCTTCAGCTGCGCGGCCAGCGAAGCATGACTGGCATCATTCTTGGCAGCCATAATCAGACCGGAGGTATCCTTGTCGATGCGGTGCACAATGCCCGGACGAATCTCGCCGTTAATGCCTGACAGGTCCTTGCAATGATACATCAGCGCATTGACCAGGGTGCCTGAGGGATGTCCTACTGCCGGATGCACCACCATACCACGCGGCTTATTCACCACGATAACGTCGCTGTCTTCATATACAACCTCAAGCGGGATATTCTCCGCAATTAAATCCGTAACTTCGGCTTCCGGAACCGTAACAGCCACCTTGTCGCCTTCATACAGCTTGTAGTTAGCTTTGACCGGAGCGCCGTTCACCGTCACATGACCACCGCTGATCCACAGCTGAACCTGCGAGCGGGAAACCTCTTCTTCCCAAGACTCCCTAATGTACTTATCAATCCGTTCCCGGGCATTCTCCGCGGCAACCATCCATTCGGTGACGTCTCTTTCTTCTTCGAGGGCGCCAGAAACCGCCTGCTCATTGACGTCTTTATTCAAAATCATTCATTCCCTTCTCTGACTTCCTGTGATTCCTTAACTTCGGTGACTTCCTGCTCGCCTTTCACATCCAGCAGCGTATCGAGAATAATCAGGGCTACCCCGACCACGATGCAGGAATCGGCTACGTTGAAGATCGGGAAGGTATAGCTGCCGAAATTGAACATCAGGAAATCCACAACTTCACCGTTCAGAATCCGGTCGAGGAAGTTTCCGACGGCTCCTCCAAGCACCAGCGACAATGCCGTAGGCAGCAATTTGCGGGTCTTCCGGGCCTTGTTCAGATACCAGACGATACCGGCAACAACTATAACCGTAATTACAATGAAGAACCACTGTTGTCCTTCAAGAATTCCGAAAGCGGCTCCACGATTGCGGTGGGACGTGATAATGAAGAAATCCTTTATAACCGGAATCTGCTCTGCAATCTCCAGCCGGGTAGCAATCAGATATTTGGTACCCTGGTCAATCAAAAATACAATTAGCGCAATCAGAAAGTACACCACAGAAGTTGTCACTCCGTTCTTATTTTTCCCGCGGTCCGCGGTACGAATACTGTATAAAGACTTGTATATTGTAGCACAGGCCTCAAGATACCGTCCATTGCAAGGCACTCTAAACCCGCCAAAGTCCGGGCACTATTTTCCATCGCTAAAAAAGGGCCCCTGCGGCCAAGCTATACAAGCGGAAACGGCTTTGCCCTTCTTTATAAAGACGGTACCGTTTCAGCGAGGATTAAGCCACCGAAAGGAGCTCACAGCAATGAGCCATCTGACATCAACCCAGCTCTCCGGGCTGCGCGCATTACTGCTACAGCAGCAGGAGGACATCAAGCACAGGCTGCAAAATAATGAGCATTACGGACTGCAGGAAGCTATGCGCGATACTACAGGAGAGCTGTCCGAGATCGACAACCATCCCGGCGATGCCGCCACCGAGCTGTATAACCGTTCCATGGATATTTCCCTGCTGGAGCGGGACGAGCATGAGCTGGACGATATCGAAGCGGCGCTGCGGGCGATGGATGAAGGCACCTATGGCATTTGCATAGCCAGCGGCGAACCGATTCCTTATGAACGTCTGGCCGCGATTCCATCCACCCGTTACACCAAAGAGCATGCTCCCCGCCAGAGCGCTCCGTTTACCCGCCCGGTGGAGGAGGAGCTGCTGTCTCCGCCTTTTGGACGGACCAGCCTGGATGAGCGGGAGGACCAGAACGGCTTCGACGGGGAGGATGCCTGGCAGATTGTAGAGAGCTGGGGCAATTCCGATTCCCCTGCCATGGCCGAAGGCAATAACATCAGCTCCTATAATGATATGGAGATCGAAGCGGACGAAACCGAAGGCTTCGTGGAGCCATGGGAGAATTTCGTCGCTACCGACATTACGGGAAATCATCTAACCATCATCAAAGGCAACAGTTACCGCCATTACATGGACGACGGGGAAGGTGACTACCTGCTGGACCCGCTCAAAAAAGAAAGGGAGTAGCCGTGTGCTGCTCTTTTTTAATTTGGACCCGGTTCAGAAGGTCTTCAGCTCCAGCTGATGCTGCACGATCCGCACAATGTCCGCAATATAGTCCCCGATAATCGGCAGATTCAATGCCCCGAGCACCTGAAGCACATAAATAATCGTCGCCGCAAAAAAAGTAAACCCGAGCGCAATCCCCAGCCCCCGGGCTACTCCGGATAAAATATTCAGCCAGATCAGCCGGAACGGCGAATGCAGCAGCTCCGTATATTCCGAAATCCGCGATTTCTCCATCTGCTGGGCCAGCTGGGTGGTCATCCGGTACAGCGCGTTCAGCTTTTCCTCCTGCGGCAGCTCTGCCGGATCACCGGCTGCTGCGAGCGCGGCTGCAGGCTTTTGAGAAGAAAATGGTGTCTGTATACGCTCCCCGGAATGCAGGAATTGCCGCTTCTCCTCCGGTACTTTACCGGTATCCCTGCCGCTGTCTACTCCCGAGGTCTGAATTGAAATTCTGCCCGGCCCCTCCGGCCTCTCCGGCTTCCCGGCCTCCGTATCTCCATCTTTCCATCCGCCCATGCCTCCGGCACCTCCCTCGAATCTCTATGACCCGCAAAGCAAACGAGCCCGGTTAAAGAGACTTCTCTCTTTAAGCACGGGGCTCGTCATTTTGCATTCTAACCCATAGAAGCTTTTCCTTTGCGGCTAGTATATGCCATATAGGGACAAGTGATGCAGGGTGTGTGTTACTTAAGCGCCGATATGAATTCCGATGCTCTTGCCGCCGGCATCCACAGTTTCATAGGTATAATCTCCGTCAAAATCAACCGTAGTCACCAGTACATTCTCGCGCAGCACATGCTCGAATGCGGTAACCGCCGCCTTAAGCTCGTCATCGACATGCAGCGTAAGAGCAATCCGTTTGTCGATCGGCAGATCCAGGCGTTTACGGTAATCCTGCACCGCACGTACGACTTCGCGTACCCAGCCTTCCTGCACCAGCTCCGGTGTGATTTCGGTGTTCAGTGCCACCGTCAATCCATAGCCGGAAGCCGAGGCAAAACCCGGTTTGGCCTGCTTCTCGACCAGCAGCTCCTCGGATGTGATCTGCAGCTCTTCCCCGTCCGGCGATACAATGGCGAGTCCGCCGTCCTGTACGGTTTTGCGGGTAGCGTCACTGTCCATGGCCTTAAGGTAGCCCTGCAGGAAGCCGACGTTCTTGCCGTATTTCTTGCCTGCGACCTTCAGGTTCAGCTTCAGGGTGAAGTCCACAAATCCGCTGTCGCTGTGCTCGATTACAATATGCTTCACGTTGATTTCGTCTTTGATCAGCTCTTCATAATCCGCCACATTGAAGTCATCATCAATCGATGCGATCAGCTCAGACAATGGCTGGCGGGTCTTGATGCCGCTCTCGTTGCGTACGTTACGGGCCAGTTCCACGATCCCTCTGGCGCTCTCCATATCTTTTTCCAGTGCAAGATCGATCAGGCTCTCATCCGCTACCGGGTAATCCGCGAGATGCACGCTTTCGCCGCCGCCCAGGTTCGTAAAGATATCCTCGGACAGCATTGGTGTGAACGGTGCCATCAGCGTAGCTGTGGTCAGCAGGACATGCGTAAGTGTGCGGTATGCGTCCAGCTTCTCTTCGCCCAGCCCGCTGCCCCAGAACCGGTCACGGGAACGGCGGATGTACCAGTTGCTCAGCTCATCTACGAAATTCTCAATTGCTTTGGACGTATTCACGAAATCGTTAACGGCAAGACCTTTATCCACCAGCAGGATCAGACTGTTCAATCGGGACAGAATCCAGCGGTCGAGCTTATGCTCTGACAGCTTGAACGGGTGATCCGCAGGATCGTAGCCGTCGATACCGGCATACAGCGTCAGGAACGCATGCGTGTTAACCAGGGTATCCACAACCTTGGACTTCGTCTCTCCCACCAGACCGCGCGAGAACCGTTTGTTGTTCCATGGCGCACTGTCAGACAGAATGGCCCAGCGGAACGCGTCGGTGCCGTATTCGTTCATGATCTCCCAAGGGTCGATGACATTGCCCTTGGACTTGGACATCTTCTGGCCGTTCTCATCGAAAATATGACCATGGGCGATTACCGCCTTGTAAGGCGCTTTGCCCGTGAACAGCGTCGATACGGCAAGCAGGCTGTAGAACCAGCCGCGTGTCTGGTCGATCCCTTCGCAGATCATATCCGCCGGATACTGGTCTGCGAATCTGTCCTCATTCTCAAACGGATAGTGACTCTGGGCGAACGGCATCGAGCCGCTGTCGAACCATACGTCGATGACTTCCGGTGTGCGCACCATTACGCCGCCTTCACTGAACGGACTCCGCAGCTTGATGTTGTCTACATACGGCTTATGCAGCTCGATATCCTCTGCTACTTCGCCGATCGCCATCGATCTCAGTTCAGCAATACTATGCGGAGCGAACTCCTTGCCGGTGTCCTGGCAGACCCAGACATTCAGCGGCGTGCCCCAGTAACGGTTACGGCTGATATTCCAGTCCACCAGCTCCTCCAGGAACTTGCCGAAGCGGCCTTCACGCACATGGTCCGGATACCAGTTCACACTGTTATTGTTGGCGATCAGCTGATCCTTGATCGCTGTTGTCTGGATGAACCAGCTGTCTGTTGCATAATAGAGCAGCGGAGTATCGCAGCGCCAGCAGAACGGATAGCTGTGCTCGTACTTCTCTTTACTGTAGAGCAGTCCCCGTTCGGACAATACCTTCACGATATCGAGGTCGACGTCTTTGACGAACCGTCCGGCAAAATCGCTCACCACACTGGTGTATTTACCGGAGGTATCCACCACATTCACGAAGCTGATGCCATTCTCGCGGCAGCTCTTGTAGTCATCTTCACCATGTGCCGGAGCCATATGCACGATCCCGGTACCGCTGGAATCCGTAACAAACGATGCGCCTACGATCACATTATGCTTCTCTGCCTTGATATAATCGAACGGCGGAGTGTAGCTCTGGCCGATAAAGTCCGCACCGGTATGGGTGGACAGGATCGTATACTCGCCTTTGAGCACCTCATCCACTAGATTCTTGGCCAGTACATATACGCCGTCTTCCTGTTGGGCACGCACATATTCCATATTCGGGTTCATTGCCAATGCCATATGCGCCGGAAGGGTCCAAGGTGTGGTCGTCCAGGCCAGCACATAATCGCCGCTGCCGTCCAGCTTGAACTTAGCTGTAGCACTCAGGTCCTTGACTGTCTTGTAGCCCTGCGCCACTTCATGGGAGCTCAGCGTCGTCTGACAGCTCGGGCAGTACGGGCTAACGCGGTGTCCGCGGTACATTAAGCCTTTGTCATGCACGGTAGCGAGGATATTCCACACGCTCTCGATGTAGGTGTTATCCAGCGTAACGTAAGGGTTATCCAGATCCGTCCAGTAGCCGATTGCTTCGGTGAACTCACGCCACTGCTTCTCATAGCCGAATACACTTTCCTTACATTCCTTGATGAATTTCTCTACACCGTATTCTTCGATGTCCTGCTTGCCGGAGATGCCAAGCTTCTTCTGCACGCCGAGTTCAACCGGCAGGCCGTGGGTATCCCAGCCCGCTTTGCGGATTACGCGGAAGCCCTTCATCGTCTGGTAGCGGCCGACGAAGTCCTTGATGACCCGGCCCAGCACATGCCCGATATGCGGCACGCCGTTCGCCGTCGGAGGTCCTTCATAGAACACATAGTTCGGGCGTCCCTCGCGGTTCTCCATGGATCTGCGGAACGTATTCTCGTCGCTCCATTTTTTCAGGATACGGACATCTCTGGCCCGTGCTTTTTCTTTTACATCTACTTTATGCATGATGGTCAATCCTTCCGTGGTTTAGTCTTTAAACCTTCTCGATCCCTCCCAAACCCTCCCTTCGCCAAGGGAGGGCCCCAAGGGCTCCGCCCTCTGGACACCCGGAAAGTTTGTCGATCTCCAGGGGAAAGGTGTTTGGTAAGTTAATTTTGTTGTAATGCCCGCTTACGCCGCAAGCGGCACGCTCTACCTCAGGCACCCGGCCCGCGAACCCGTTAGGGCAGCGCTGGGCCGGGGCCTCGCTCTTGCCGGGCACCCGGCCCGCGAACCCGTTAGGGCAGCGCTGGGCCGGGGCCTCGCTCTTGCCGGGTACCCGGCCCGCGCACCCGTTAGGGCAGCGCTGGGCCGGGGCCTTGCTCTTGCCGGGCACCCGGCCCGCGAACCCGTTAGGGCAGCGCTGGGCCGGGGCCTCGCTCTTGCCGGGTACCCGGCCCGCGAACCCGTTAGGGCAGCGCTGGGCCGGGGCCTTGCTCTTGCCGGGCACCCGGCCCGCGAACCCGTTAGGGCAGCGCTGGGCCGGGGCCTCGCTCTTGCCCTGGCACCCGGCCCGCGAACCCGAAGGGCAGCGCTGGGCCGGAGCCTCGCTCTTGCCGGGCACCCGGCCCGCGAACCCGTTAGGGCAGCGCTGGGCCGGGGCCTCGCTCTTGCCGGGTACCCGGCCCGCGAACCCGTTAGGGCAGCGCTGGGCCGGGGCCTCGCTCTTGATCTTCGCCCTAGGTCTTCCGCAGTTAAGGCCCCGCAGGCGTACCCGTCAGGGCAGCCTAAGAAGGGCCGCGCCATTCGCCGCAGTAATCCTTCCCCTTCCGCCATCGTCACTCACCACTCGGAGCACTTGTTGCAGGTGTCCAGAGGGCGGCCAGCCCTTGGGGTCCCCCTTGGAAAGGGGGATTTAGGGGGATGGACCCACACAAAAAAAGCGTCATCCAGCCCCCAAAGGGGCGAGACAGCGCTCGCGATACCACCCTAATTTGCACCTCATGCACATCCTTAGGGGAGTGTATTCAGTACAATCTCAGTTCCGCATGCAGAAATGCCACACGGGTCCGGGATAACGTCCGGCAGACGGCATAGCTTACACACGTATGCATATACGCTTCAGCTTAGCTTCTAGGGGAGGATCTTCCGGCAAGGCGTGAACGATCGGCTCGCAGCAAACACCGACTCTCTGGAGAACGTTACCTTATCGTACTTGTCCCGTCATCGAATTTCGATTCAATGGATTACAGATATGTTCTAGTTATAGTCTGTTTAGAACCAATTGTCAAGATCCATAGGCCCGGAACCGGGAAGGCAGGGTTATAATAACAGCTCCCAGCTTACCGGAGTGCCGAGGGGAAGATCCTTTTTCATTTGTTTTCCTAACAGCAGGTCGTAGTATTTCGGATCTAGACCATATCCTGGACGAATTATTTTAATATTATCCCCCGTCAGCACTTCACCAGCCTTTATATCCTTAGATACATATATCGACCGCCTGAATTGAAGTGATTTCTCCTCGTCCTTCGTGGGACCGATGGAAACCCTGCCGAGTGCCCTCCAGGCCGTATCCGTCTCTCTCACGAGGGAAGCAAATTCCCCGGGCTCCAGAGAAAAAGCCGCATCAACCCCGCCATCCTCACGGTTAAGGGTGAAATGCTTTTCAATGACAGTGCTGCCCAGCGCTACACTTGCAACGGCGGCCCCCACGCCCAGGGTATGATCTGATAAGTCTACCTGGCAATGAAACACTTCGCTCAAATACGGAATGGTGTTCAGATTTGAGTTTTCGGGCGAAGCCGGATAACTGCTTGTGCATTTTAATAGAATATACTCACTGCAGCCTGCACCGGTTATTGTGTTTACCGCATGTTCAATTTCGCCGAGAGAAGCCATTCCTGTAGAAATAATCATCGGCTTTCCCTTGGAGGCGACTTTGAGGTTTCATCAAACGGTGTACTGAGGGGAATCATCCCTAGTTCCCTGCAGGCATCAAATATTCTTCCGTGCCATTCCCAGGGGGTATACGCCTCCTTATAGAGCTCAAATAGAGACTTTCCCTTCCAAAGCCCGTTGGATTCAGGAATCATGAAATCTCTCTCCTGGATATTCAGCGTCATCGTTTCGGGTGTATACGTTTGAATTTTAAATGCGTGTGCGCCAGCCTTGGCCACCGCCTTAACCAGCTCAAGTGCCCGGTCAAGTGGCTGATTATGATTGCCGGACATTTCCGCGATGATAAAAGGAGGATCCCCGCTTCCTATACGCCGGTTACCGATCGTGATTTCCTTCATTTGCTCCAGCAGCCTCCTCTTTCAACACTTCACTGTGCTTCTCCCATTGCTCCTGAAAGATCGCCATTAATACCACATCGGTATATTGTTGATTTCTATGCCCCATTCACAGGTTTGGTTGGTGAGGTTGATCTGTGAGAATTGAACGAGACCTATAGGCTGTTCTTGATAAAAGCATAATTTCACAAGCTTGCTTGCATCCTTCTCCGCAGAATTCAGCCATCTGTAATGCTCATCTAAGGGAATGGGCTCAGCATGATTCATAAAAGGACGGATATGGCCGGCGTTGCGCCACTCCAGGACAAGGCTCTTATGTTCTTGACCCAGGTTCTCCAGCTTATAGTCATTAATGTCTGCCATAGTCCCCTCCCATGATCCTGTCTATAACCTCATTGAACCGGCCCTCTCCCATAAGCTGAAGTGCCTTCTCAGACATATCTTTCACCAGTGAGGTGTTCCAGACCATCCTTAGGAATGTATCTGTAGGACATCATGTTTTTCAGGTATTTGCCACAAACCAAGAGGATCTTCAGGGAGACATTACTGTAACTGGCCCTGTTATCATTACTGCAAAGGTTTTCGCGCCGCAATAAAACACAAAAAAACTCCTTTGTAGAAGTCTTGTTTATTAAACAAACAAGATCAATAACTTCTACTAAGGAGTTTTTTATTCAAATGAATGGCCCGGATTCCCGCTCACAAGGCGTTCTCAGTAACCTCGCGGCTCTCAAGCGCATTCCAGTCATCCTGCGACAGCAGCTCCAGCTGGGCCTCCAGCAGGGTCCGGAAACGGGTGCGGTAGATTGAAGCCTGCTTGCGCAGCTCTTCTGTCTCGATCGCTACCTTGCGGGATTTGGACAACGCTTCGTTGATGATCCGGTCCGCATTTTTTTCCGCTTCCTTAAGGATCAGCTGTGACTCTTTTTTGGAGTTGTTCTTCACATCATCTGCAGCCTCCTGAGCCACGATAATGGTCTTGGACAGGCTTTCTTCAATATTGACAAAATGATCAAGGCGTTCCTGAATGGATAAAAGCTGGTTGTGCAGCTCTTTGTTCTCACGAATAACGCTTTCGTAATCCTTAATGACCTGATCCAGAAATTCGTTGACCTCATCTTCGTCATAACCGCGGATTCTCCGAGAGAATTCCTTGTTATGTATATCGAGCGGTGTTAATGGCATGCTGTGCACCTCCTAGAAATTTCGGACATCCATTGTCCCTGAACGATAGTCTGTCCGGAAGACAAAGATGAAAGACTGCTTGCTTGGATATCCCCAAAAGTGAAGGGGGGTGTTTCCCTTGAGAATATCAATTTCGACAAGCACGCCTGTAATCCTGCAAAGAACTCAGACAAATTTGCCTACCAGAATCCGGTAACGGCCTTTCTTCGTCAAGCTGCCGATCTCCAGCACCTTGAACCGTCCGAAGCCCTGGATAGAAACTACATCACCGTCTTTCAGACTGCAGGACGGATCCTCCTCCACCTTCCAGTTCACCCGCACACGTCCGGCTTTGATGGGAGCCAGAATTTTGCTCCGGCTAAGCCGGGTCACATCCGCTGCAATTCCGTCAAGTCTCAGGGAAGCCACGGTGAAATCCATCGTCTCCAGCTTAACCTGGCTGCTGCGTAAGCCGGATAGCGGCAGTATCTCTGTACTAACGTTGATCCGGTGTACACCGGTCAGATTCATGGACAGATAATCGGCGATATCCTCAGCTACCACAACGTGACAGCCGTCCTCCAGCACATGAATATCACCGATCTTGCCTCTTTTGATGCCCAGTCCCAGGATGGCCCCCATATAATCACCATGCTCCAGCGCAAGAAATTTCTGCTCCCCCGAGGTAATGGCCAGCACCTTCAGCTCCATGTCCTCACCCGTGAGATCACGGTAATCCGGCGCAACCATAGCCCGCTTCCGCTCGGCATCGTCAGAACCGCCCTCCCAGCGTACAATGACATCGGGGTGGCGGTTCACCAGGCTCTGCAGTATATATCCCTGACGGGGATCGAGAAATTCGGTCAGCTTGGTCTCATGGTACTCTCCTGCATTCGTAACCCATTCCCAGGCCTTGTCCACAAATTGCCGTTCATCCGGGTGGAAGTGGCCGTAAATTTCATTCTTCATGTGATTAGCCGAACACCAGGGCCACAATGGAATGAAGTCCGCCTACCGCAAACCGGAGCACGACAATCGCAATAATCGGGGAGATATCGATGGTTCCGAACAGAGGCGGGATGATTTTCCGGAATGGCGTAAGATACGGCTCCACAAGCTTGCCAAGCAGCTCACCGATAAAGTTCTCACGCAGATTAGGCAGCCAGGACATGAGAATGTATACGATAATCATGTAATAGTAAATTGTAAATAGGATGTCTATAATTGAAGATATTTGATCCAAAACCTGCTCACCTCATTCTGTTGTAATCTTGATCGTCACCAAGAATTTCTGTTATGGAGCCTTGAATTTCCACTGTATCCGGAGTGCACATAAATATATTGCCCCCAATCTTGGATATTCCTCCACCCAGGGCATAAACCGTTCCGCTTAAAAAATCAATAATCCTCATTGCCTGATCGTTACGCACCCGCTGCAAATTAATAACTACCGTGCGGTGCGCACGCAGATGGTCGGCAATCTCCTGGGCCTCGTCATACGAACGCGGCTCGTAGAGCACAACCTTCACATTTTTTTGCGAATGGATACTGACGACGTTGGCCCGCTGATTTTTGCGTGTTTCTACAGGGGCGGGTTCGTATTCATCCTCATCACGGGAAATTTGCTCCCGCTCCACTATTTCCTCTTCCTCCTGCAAACCCAAGAAACTCATAAACCGGTTCATCACGCCCATCAATCTCCCTCCTAATGACCTACTAGTACCGTTCCCAGGCGCACCCGGGTGGCTCCTTCCTGTATCGCCACTTCAAAATCATTCGACATTCCCATCGACAGCTCTTGTATAGGCTCAGGTGTCAAAGCAAGCTGATTAAGCGAATCGCGCAGCTCACGCAGCCCCCGGAATACGGGACGGGTAAGCTCCGGATCTTCCTCATGCGGGGCCATGGTCATCAGTCCGATTACCTTCACACGGCTTAGCGGGGCGATGTCCTTCAGGAAACCCTCCACCGCTTCGGGCGGCAGACCGAACTTCGTATCTTCTCCGGAAATATTCACTTGCAGGAACACCTTAACATCCAGTCCGGCGGCGTCCGCCTTCTTGTGCAGCTCCCGTGCCAGCGATAGCCGGTCGAGCGAGTGTATATATTCAAATTTACCTATAACGTCTTTTACCTTATTGGTCTGCAAATGCCCGATAAAGTGCCAGATTCCCTTGTGTCCAAGAGCATTCCATTTAGGCTCTGCATCCTGCCAGCGGCTCTCCGCAATCTCCGTGAGCCCTGCTTCCAGCACAGCGGCTACCGTATCCAGAGGTACATATTTCGTCACCGCGATAACCTTGACGTCACTTACATCACGGCCGCTGACCGCGCAGGCCTGTGCGACACGTTCCAGGGTGATGGCGATTCTTTCCTGTAATGAGGCCAAAATTCAACTCTCCTTTATTCCGATCCAGCTCGTCATTCTCCCTGTAACCCCATTTTCCTTGCGGTACGAAAAGAACAGATCACTGTTACAGCTTGTACACCAAGTTGTACATTCGATATGAGTCGGCAATATTCCTGCTTTTATCATAATGCGTTGATTCATTTCTTTCAAGTTAAGCATACTTTTGCTGCTGTCCTTATCCGAGCTTCTATATAAGTCCGGCGCCCCTTCCACCATCATCAGCGGGTTCAGCCCGGCCTCCAGCCGGCGGACGTGGTCCATTACATAATCATCTACCTCGTAGCAGCATTCGCCAATCGAAGGGCCTATGGCAGCCTGGATATCCTCCGGACGGCTTCCATACTCCTGTTCCATTCTGTCCACCATCGCTGCTGCGATCTCTGCCACAGTCCCCTTCCAGCCTGCATGCGCCAGCCCCACAACACTGTGCACGGGGTCATAGAAGTAGAGCGGCACACAATCCGCATAAAAGGAAGTCAGCAGCACACCCGGCACATTAGTCAGGAGCCCGTCGGTAGCCTGAAAAGCTGTAGACCGGTCCAGGCTGCCTTTTCCGCGGTCCTGTTCTGTAATTACCGCTATATCTTTACCATGGGTTTGTTCTCCGCAGGTCCAGGACTGGAGCCCGAAACCAAGACTTTCGGCCAGCAGCTTTCTGTTGCTGAGCACAACAGCCGGATCATCACCGACATGAAACGCACAGTTGAAGCTGTCATACGGCTTCGTACCGCTGCCGCCCTCTCTGCCTGTGAATCCTGCTGTGATTGCATTATACTTCTCTCGCCACGGCTCCAGATGAAGCAGCATAGGCGTTCCGTCACTCCGCATAAACGGTTCCATATCTTCACCTCCGCTTAAGTGTAACATAAACTCAGCCCCACAAACTCTACCCCATAAACTCTACCCCATAAACTCTACCCCACAAAGTGATGTTATGCTCCGATGCCTATTCAGGTACTTTGCGGGGACCCGACTGAGCCCACCCTATGCCTTTACCCATATACGCAGAAAAAAGACGCACCCGATTAATAAGTGCGCCGCTCGCTGCGTTCCGGCCGCTCCAGATACATCATCTCCCGCTCTTCCTGGCCCTGAGGCATCCGGGATTCCTCAATCTTCACCAGGACGACATCGGCACCGATCTTGACGATATTCCGCCACGGGATAATCAGATCCGCACCGCCTCCGAACAGTCCCATGAACCTTGTATATCCCGGTACGATGATGGCATCAATAACCCCCCGGCGCAGATCCAGCTCCAGATCACTAATCTGTCCGAGCCGCTTGCCGTCCACAATATTAATAACATCCTTGGTTTGAAAATCAGAGATTTTCATCTTTTTGCCCGACCCTACGGAATCTTCATTCATCCTGCCACCCCTGTACATTCAGACCTATAGCTCCAGTATATGTCCTTAAGGCTTGGCAACATGTCTTAATTCATTTCCGGCCTTCGCCGTTACATACAAAAGGATACCCCGGGCAGCCGCTCACGCGCCTTCCGGAATATCCCCCGCTTATCTATAGCCTGCTGTTTAAGACTTCACATGCTTTTGCATTTGCTGAATAGCCGACTTCTCAAGCCGCGATACCTGCGCCTGTGAGATCCCAATCTCATCCGCTACCTCCATCTGGGTTTTACCTTCAAAGAACCGCATGGACAAAATACGTTTCTCGCGCTGTCCCAGCCGCTGCATGGCTTCACGAAGAGCAATCTCTTCAATCCAGGATACATCTTTGTTCTTATCGTCGCTGATCTGATCCATAACATAGATCGGATCACCGCCGTCATGATAGATCGGCTCGAACAGGGATACCGGGTCCTGAATAGCATCAAGGGCAAAGACGACATCCTCTTTAGGTACACCGAGCGCTTCTGAAATCTCGAGGATCGTCGGTTCCCGCGAATTCTGATTGGTCAGGCTGTCACGGACCTGAAGGGCCTTATAGGCAATATCCCGCAGCGAGCGCGATACCCGGATCGGGTTGTTGTCACGCAAGTAACGGCGGATCTCTCCGATGATCATCGGCACCGCATAGGTAGAGAACTTGACATTCTGCGATAAGTCAAAATTATCGATGGCTTTCATGAGTCCGATGCAGCCTACCTGAAACAGATCATCCACGAACTCCCCACGATTATTGAACCTTTGAATTACGCTAAGAACAAGTCTAAGGTTACCATTTACCAATTTCTCTCTGGCGGATCGCTCGCCCTGCTGCTGCAGCGAAGTGAACAATGCCCGCATTTCCACGTTCGTAAGAACGGGTAGCTTAGCGGTGTCCACACCGCAAATCTCGACTTTATTTCGGGTCATGATGATTTACCTCCCAAGGAGAAACATTACTGTACATTATCTCCCCGGTCCGGCATTTTATTCCTCGGTTCCTTCAGCTTACACCATCTTGTTGAACTCCTTGCGCAGCCGCTTGATAATTCTTTTCTCAAGCCGCGAGATGTAGGATTGGGAAATGCCAAGCAAATCAGCAACATCCTTTTGGGTTTTTTCCTCACCGCCGCGCAGTCCGAACCGCAGCTCCATAATTAATCTTTCCCGTTCACTGAGCTTCTCCAGCGCCTTCTGCAGCAGCTTGCGGTCCACCTGTTCTTCGATATTCCGGTAAATCGTGTCATTCTCCGTTCCCAGCACATCCGATAGCAGCAGCTCGTTGCCGTCCCAGTCAATATTCAGCGGTTCATCAAAAGAAACCTCGCTTCTAGTTTTGCTGTTGCGCCGCAGATACATCAGAATTTCGTTCTCAATACAGCGTGAGGCATAGGTGGCCAGTTTTATTTTTTTCTCCGGATCGAAGGTGTTGACTGCTTTAATCAGTCCAATCGCCCCGATGGAAACAAGATCCTCGATATTGATCCCTGTGTTCTCGAATTTCCGTGCGATATACACCACCAGCCGCAGGTTGCGTTCAATCAGCATGGCCCGGACCGCCGCATCACCGCTTGAGAGCCGCTGCAGCAGGAATTCTTCCTCTTCCCGTGTAAGCGGAGGAGGAAGCGCTTCACTGCCCCCGATATAATAAATTTCCTGGCTCTTCAGTCCCAGCAGAAACAGCATGCGGTAATACTGCAGTTGCAGCACAAGTTTGAATTTGACCATTTATTGTTCCTCCTATATGTTCCTTAACTCATAGCCTTGTCTGCCGGCGCCTCTACAGCGCTCTCATTGTGGGTCAGGTCAGGATGTATGACCGCCCGGTACGCTCCGTCTCCCGACAGTGTCCCGCCATCCAGCCCGATGAGAACCCTCTTGCTGTAAAAGGTTTCGCCGCCAAGCTTTATCATCACTGAATCCGGCTTCAACGCGAGCATGAAGGATGCCCCGCGGTTAACGCCTCTGTACGGCACCAGCCGTATTCTGTCCTGCCAGGCAAACGACTGCCCGTCCGCTTCCAGCACAAGTGTATCTGCCCCTGTCTGTGTCAGCCTCCCTTTCCATGAGGCCGGCAGATGGCCTTCCCATAGTGAGGATTCCATAACCATGACCGGAATTCGCGTAAGCGGATCATTGAGCCGGTTTCCGGTGTCCAGCAGCCCTGGACAGGTAACAGATACTCCGTCAATCTCCACAGTCACTTCACCGATATATGTCTCCAGCTGCTCCCTGCGCCTGCGCGAGGATTGAATCAGCTTGAAGAGAAGAAGCACCAGCGGAAGCATCGCAAGCACGAACCAGAATCCAATTTTCAACCGGTAAGCTTGGCCGCCTGAAGAAGTAAAGATAATGCCGTTCCAGATGTCGCCTGAGCTTTGCAGCAAATAATGAATCCCTACTATACCTCCTGCCGCCGCAAAATTAATGATATAAAATGCCCCTAATGCACGAAGATAGCTTTGCAGACTTCTAAATCCGAACGCGATCCACAGCATCACTACCGACAACCCGAACTTGATGAGGAAGGTGTACATGAAGGACAGCTCCGGTACAAACATCATCACGACATAGAGCGCGCCAACCAGCGCAGAGAGAGACAGGCGCCACCAGGACACCTTCAGCTTGACCAGCCAGCTGGTCAGCCACAATAGAATTCCGTCGATCAGCAGATTGGCGGCGAAGATCAAGTCAATATAAACAACCAGTGTTTTCACCTGCCTGGTAACGGATATCTAGCCGGAGGCCAGGGTGAAGGCTCTCTTTTTAGACGATAAGATTAGTATAGGAACTCTCGCATTCAAAGTCTGTCTAAACTTGGGGGGCGTACTTACGTTTTTTTTGTCGAGTTATAGGTCAGCAGAGATATTAAGAGGATAAAAGAAAAAGCCAGCCTGTAGAGGCTGACTTCAAGTTCGAATATTCATTCAAGTGATAGATTTCAATTCTTCTTCAGTCAGTCCGGTTGCCTTCATTACAGAAGGAAGATCCAGCCCCATAGCCAGGAGATTTCTGGCTATTTCCAGTTTTGCCTCGAGCTCACCTTCTGCTCTGCCTACTGTTATGCCTTTAGCAAACCCTTCTCTTTGTGCACCCTCTCTCTGCGAGGCTTCGTCAAGCAGAAACTTCTGGCGGTCCTCATATTTACGCCGGGCTTCCGAATCCTGACTCAGAAACTCCAGGGTTTCCATCGCCTTCCTCAAAGCAGGCTCGTTCATCAACAGCACCTCCCAATCCGAGTGGTTTATTCCCTTCAAGAACAGCAGCCAGTTCACCAGACCGCCTTGGCCGGGAACAGCTCGCTGATTCAGCTTGGGTAATTCCAGAAAATGAATTTCAATATCATCCGTGAGCGGCGTTCCGGTTGCATCCTCCCGTAAGTGAAACACACTATGCGGATGTTCGTTAGGCAGCACCTTATAATTCATAATGTTGATTGTTACGCATTTCTTGAGGTCTGTATATTTGCCGCTTACCTGAAGCTGGCCCGCATAACGTTTGCTCCAGTAATATAAGGTCCTTTTCTCAATATCGTATTTGTTGAACAGCTGCATTTCAATATTGATCAGCTTGCCGTCTGCAGACTTCGCCCAAATGTCAAATATCGATTGCTTATCCAGCGGATCATCCTTATCCGTATACGGATTGAGCAGCACTACTTCCTCCAGCGGCGGATCTCCCGCATCCATGAATATCCGGTTCAAAAAAGCCAGCAGCACATCCTTGTTACTCTCGCTTGCAAATATCCGTTTAAATACGAAATCTACCCGGGGGTCCAGCAGTTCCATTCCATCGTCTCCCGTTATCGTTATTATAACAGCCTGAAAAACAAAAAAACACCGTATTCGTCCCGGCTAAATGCGGGTCGAATACGGTGCTTCCGTAAAAAGCTATGCAGTTCATTGCTCTTAGTTCTTAATCATTGTTGCCGCGTGTCCGGTTGCGCAGGAAGGTTGGAATATCCAGCTGATCAGAGGTTGTCTGATTGCCGAACGGACGCAGATTCGCATTCTTATCCTTGTCCGCTGCCGGCTCACTGCTGGATGCAGGACGGCGAGCAGGCGCTACAGGGGAAGGCTTATGTTCAAAGCCGGTAGCAATTACCGTAACCTTGATTTCGTCCTTCATGCTCTCTTCGATAATCGCACCGAAGATCATATTCACTTCAGGATCGGAAGCAGAGGTAACAATCTCAGCCGCTTCATTAACCTCATACAAGGAGAGGTTGGAGCCGCCTGTAATGTTCATAATTACGCCGCGTGCACCTTCGATGGAGGTTTCGAGGAGCGGGCTCATAATGGCTTTGCGGGCCGCTTCCGAGGCACGGTTCTCGCCGGTCGCAATACCGATACCCATAAGTGCTGAACCGCGCTCCGTCATAATTGTCTTCACATCGGCAAAGTCAAGGTTGATCAGGCCGGGAACGGCAATGAGGTCAGAGATCCCTTGCACAGCCTGGCGGAGTACATTATCCGCTTCGCGGAAAGCCTCCAGCATTGGTGTTTTCTTATCCACAATTTCCAGCAGGCGGTCATTTGGAATCACGATCAGCGTATCCACTTTTTCTTTCAACGCTTCGATTCCCAGTTCTGCCTGATTGGAACGTTTTCTGCCTTCAAAAGTAAACGGACGGGTCACGACGCCAACCGTCAATGCTCCGCACTCTCTGGCAATCTCAGCAATTACAGGCGCTGCGCCCGTTCCGGTACCCCCGCCCATACCTGCGGTTACGAATACCATATCTGCACCTTTAAGCGTATTTGAAATCAGATCGCGGGATTCTTCAGCCGCTTTCTTCCCCACCTCAGGATTGGCTCCAGCGCCAAGTCCGCGGGTCAGTTTATCCCCGATTTGCAGTTTATGCTCCGATTTGGCCATATGCAGCGCTTGGGCATCTGTATTAACCGTGATGAATTCAACACCCTGAACGCCATTTTCAATCATCCGGTTTACAGCATTGCTTCCGCCGCCGCCTACTCCGATGACCTTTATTTGGGCTAAGCTCTCCATTTCAAAATCAAATTCCAACATATTGTTTCCATCTCCCCCTTGAGTAGTGCTTGGATGGCCAGTCCAAGTATATCTGGACTTACAGTTATATGAACTCGCTGAACATATTCTTTAGACGTTCTACCAGTCCCGGCTTCTTGGAAGAATCCTGGCTAGGTGCAGCACTTTGCTTGCTGCGGTTAACCGTCTTCTTATTGGCGCTTCCACCGCTGCTTCGTCCGCGGAATCTGCGCACAACGGTATGGAGTATACCCACACCGCCGGTGAACCCGGGGTCACGTACTCCAATATAATCAGGTACGGCAATACGTACGGAGGCTGCCAGCTCAGTCTGGGCTACCTTCAGCACGCCCGGCATCGAAACGGTGCCACCCGTTAGTATATAACCTCCCGGAAGCTCATTGTAACCAAGCCGTTTCACTTCCTGGCGGATCAGATGGAAGATTTCTTGAACTCTGGGCTCAATAATCGCCGCCAGATCTTCCTGGTTGAATTCCTTCTCAACATTGCTGCCGATCCGCAGAACCTTGAACACGACATCCGAGGCAGCGTCATCAATCCAGGCACAGCCATATTTCAGCTTGACCTTCTCGGCCTGATCCGTAAGTGTTCGCAGACCGTATGCAATATCATTGGTTATAAATTCTCCGCCGATCGGAATCGTAGAGGTTGCGCACAAGGAACCTTCTTCATATACGGCTATCGTCGCCTGGCCGGCACCGATATCCACCAGTACTGCTCCCATTGATTTCTCATCCTTGGAAAGCGCTAATCCGCCTGCCCCGAGAGACATAAGCACAAGATCTTTAACCTTCAGACCTGATTTCTCCACGCAGCGCAGCAGATTATGTATTGGTGTCTTAGCCCCGGTAATGATCGTCGCTTCAACCTCGAGGCGAACTCCGATCATTCCGCGCGGATCTTGAATTCCTTCAAGCCCGTCGACGATATATTGCTTGGCGACAACATCAATGACTTCGCGCTCAGGAGGCAGTGCTATGACCTCAGCAGCCTTGATTACGCGGTCGATATCATCTTCGCCGATCTCACGGTCTTCATTCTGCACGGCAACTACGCCGTGACTGGATTGCAGGCCGATATGATTACCGGATATACCGACATACACCTCGGATATTTGAATACCGACCATTTGCTCCGCATGTTCTACGGCACTCTTGATCGATTGCACAGTCTGATCGATGTCTACAATCGCACCCTTGCGTATTCCTTCCGAATCAGCAGATCCAACGCCAATAATATTAAAGGTTCCATTGGTAACTTCCCCAATAATTGCCCGAACTTTGGATGTACCGATGTCCAAACTAACAATGATGTCATTGTTGCTCAAGCCCTATGGCACCTCCTGTTATAATCATAATGAATTGTGAAGCCAAATAAATAGAAAATACGCTTTGATCCCGGTCCCGGGAAACTTCTCTGTACATATTCAACATCCCTAATCCTTTCCCTCTTTTTTCTACAAATTTTTTGAATGGAATAATATAACAGCCTTTTGGCATGCAAACAACTGCTTTCAATTTTTTCTAAAGCATATAAGTTCTACCTTTTAAGAAATGACAGCTATATCCATGAATGCATTTCAAAAAATCCGCAGAAAAAAGAGGGATATTGCTTATTGCCCGTAAAACCGATTGTAGCATTTTTTCCGCTCTATTAGTAGGGACTATTTACTCTTGTGTGTCTGAATCCTCCCCGGAATCCTCCGCTTCTGTATGAAATGGGACATAAGAATCGGCCTCAAGCATCTTGATCAATCCCGGCTGCTCGTTTTCAATTACTTGATTCAGGTATTCCACCTTATCCTTAAGCAGTGAAATTGCCGTAATGACCTCAAACCGTGAACGTGTATACAGCTTAATACGGTCCGGAAAAGACAAAGTCGGGGAGGGGACGATCTCGGATATATCACTGGTCAGTTCATTCGGAATATCAGCCAGCGCCTGGCACAGCTTCGTCTTGTAAGGATCATCAGCCTTCCAGTTGGTTAATATCGGCTTCTCAACGGCAATCCCAGTATCCTTGACAGATACTGCAGCTCCGCTGGACAGAATCGCCTCAAGCGATCCAGCCTCATCCAGCTCGTATGCCACTGCGGGGAATTCCTTAATGCTGATGTTAATCACACCGGGGAATTTCTTGTCCACAGCCGCTTCCTGAACCGTCTTCAGTCCTGTCAGTGCACTTTCCACGGAATCTCCGGAGACCGCGAAGAACTGTCCGCCGATTGTAAGACCGCTTGCGGCAAGCAATTCCTCCCGGGATGTATATTTATCCCCCTGGAAATTGATTGCCGTAATCTTACTGACGGACGAACGGAAAAATATCACGGCCAGCAGCGCAATAAACAGCAGCAGCAGGATAATGGTGATTTTACGGCTCATTCTCTTACTGGGCTTGTCCTCTTTAAGAAGAGGCATTCGGGTTTTAGGCATTCTCATATCTCCGTAATAAGGCCCTGTCTCCTTCCCGCGCACTCGGGCCGAAGGAGACAGGGAGCTTTAATTGGCCAAATCCAGCGGGTCCGGTACAGGTACCTTGCGGCTAATGCGTGCACCCAGCTTCTGAAACAGTATCTCGATGCCGTCATATCCGCGGTCAATATGATGCGCCTGCTCAACAACGGTAGTTCCTTGAGCGGCAAGTCCGGCGATAACCAGGGCAGCTCCGGCACGCAGGTCGGTGGCTTCTACCGTAGCTCCGTATAATCTCTGCACTCCGCGTATAAACGCCCGGTTCAGGTCAATGGAAATGTCGGCTCCCATCCGGGCCATCTCTTCCACATGCTTAAAGCGTCCTTCAAATACAGTTTCTTTAATCACACTGAATCCGTCAGCCAGGGACAAAAGGACCATCACCTGGGATTGCAGATCTGTAGGGAACGAAGGATAAGGGGAGGTTACAATTCTTTCTACTGCACGCGGACGCCCCATACAGCTGATATTAATTATATCATTGCAAACTGTAATTTGAACACCGGCACGCCTCAGAACATGGATCAGGGATGTCAAATGTCCTGCGTTGGTGTGGGTCAGTGTCACATTCCCCCTTGTAGCTGCAGCTGCGATCATTACGGTCCCGGCAACTATCCGGTCGGGAATGACCTCATAATTGCAAGGATACAGCTTGGAGACGCCCTGAATGGTGATCGTATCTGTTCCCGCACCGATGATTTGCGCACCCATCGCATTCAGGAAATTCTGCAGATCCTGGATTTCCGGCTCTCTGGCCGCTCCGGACACCGTTGTGGTCCCCTCCGCCATAGCGGCAGCCATCATGATATTCTCCGTGGCTCCGACGCTTGGATAATCCAGATGAATATCACAGCCTGTCAGTTTGGCAGCCCGGCAGCAGATCATCCCGCTGGTCTCCTCAATCTCCGCCCCGAGCAGCTTCAGACCCTGCAGGTGAAGATCAATTTTGCGTTCCCCGATGGCACAGCCGCCCGGCTGATAAATCGTTACTTCACCAAACCTGGACAGAAGCGGTCCCATTAGAAAAATGGAGGATCTCATCTGCCGCATTAAATCCTCCGGAACATGGGAGGTTGCGACGTAGGTTGTATCGACCGTAACCGTTTCATCTTCATGCACGGCCCTGCAGCCCAGCCTTTCCAGAATATCCAGCATAGTTTCGATGTCCAGCAGCTTCGGCACATTATGCAGTGAGTGAACTCCTTCGGCCAGCAGGCTTGCCGCCAGAATCGGCAGGGCCGCATTTTTCGCTCCATGGATACGTATGGTGCCTGACAGGGGATTTCCACCCTCAATCACCAATTTGTCCAATGTATCACCTCCGAGATTACCGCTCACCCACCGTTGGGCACTTCCTGTACACAGATCAACAGAAATAGGCCGGGAAGCTACCCCGCTCCACATTTCATGAACTGGAAGTGCTCTGGGTGATTGTCACGATTATAGGATCATCCTATGTTCGTGACCTCTCGTGTGTGACAATGTAAGCCCGGGATTCTAGCGTTTCCGGCCTGCGGCCAGTCTGCGGAGCTCGGCGACAACCAGCGAGGCGGAGTCTCTTTTACCCAGCCGCCTTGAGGCATCGGACATACTGCGGCGTGCAGCGTCCGCTCCGATAATCTTATGCACCGCTGCGAATAGTGCCTCGCCGCTTAAATCCTTCTCCAGCAGCACAACGGCTGCCCCTTCACGTTCAAGCTGTCTGGCATTCGCTTCCTGGTGATTATTCGTCACATTGGGAGAAGGGATAAGCACAGAGGGAATGCCAAGCGCAGTAATCTCTGCAAGAAACGATGCCCCCGCCCGGTTCACGATGAGTGAAGTACAGGCCAGTACCTCGGGCATATTATGAATATACGGAAGAATATGCAGGGAGTTCGGCAAGCTTCCGAGCTTCTCGCGCACAGCTTTACGGGTTTCCTCGAAATAAGCCTCTCCGGTAACATACACATAGTGAACACCATTACCCTTACCCACAAACGGAGCCATTTCAATCATCGCCCGGTTAATTGCCCTGGCGCCTCCGCTTCCTCCGACTACCAGCACAACCGTACTGCCTTCAGGAATCCCAAGTGAAGCGAATCCCCGCTGCGGGTTGGCAGTCATTACCGTAGTTGCCCGGGGGTTGCCTGTGTAGATTACGTTCTTAGCCCCTGGAAAAGCCGGCTCCGTGCCTTCAAAGCTTACGGCGACCGTATCGGCATACCGGCTGAGGAAGCGGTTGGTCAGGCCCGGGATCGCGTTCTGTTCATGGATAAGCGTCGGGATGCCGAGCCGTGATGCAGCGTACACTACCGGCCCGCAGACATATCCGCCCGTGCCGATAACGACATCCGGCTTGAACTCCCGCAGCATGGCTTTGGAGGCCTTCACCCCCTTCAGGAAACGCATTACCGTCTTCACATTGTCCATCGAGAGCTTACGGCGGAAGCCGGTAATATCAATCGCTTTAAAGGGCAGATTCTCTTGGGGAACAAGCTTGCTCTCCAGACCGCGTTTGCCCCCGATATACAGGAAGACGGATTTCTCTTCTTCGGATTCCAGCTGTCTGGCCACGGCTACGGCCGGATAGATATGTCCGCCCGTACCGCCGCCGCTTAATACAATACGCATGTCTTTCACCTCGCATAACGGGATAAATTAAGTAGAATGCCAAGTGCTGTAAGCATCAGGGTCAGCGATGAGCCTCCATAGCTGATCAGCGGAAGCGTAATGCCGGTAACCGGCATGAGGCCGATAACCACACCGATGTTGATGATCACCTGAATAGCGACCATACAGACGATGCCCACGGCCAGATAGCTGCCGAAACGGTCCGGCAGACTCATCGCTACCTTCATTCCGCGCCAGATCAGAATCAGGAAGAGCAGCAGCACTGCCAGTCCCCCGATAAACCCCAGCTCCTCAGCCAATATGGAAAAAATAAAATCGGTCTGCGGCTCCGGCACATAGCTGTACTTCTGCCGGCTCATGCCGAGACCCAAGCCCCCCAGTCCGCCGGGGCCAATCGCGTACAGCGACTGTATGATCTGATATCCGGCCCCGAGCGGATCAGACCAGGGGTCCAGGAAGGCCGTAATCCGCTGCAGACGGTAGGGTGCGGCGGCAATAAGCCCCACGAACCCGGCAACACCCAGCGCGCCCAGGGAGAGCAGATGCTTCATCCGGGCCCCTGCCGTGAAGACCATCATCAACGCAGCCCCGAACATGACAGTGCCTGTACCGAGATCCGGCTGGAGCATGATCAGCGCAAAAGCGGAACCGATCAGCGCAAGCGGCGGAAGCAGGCCGCGGGTGAAGCTGGAAATATCGTAATCCTCTGTTCCGAGCCATTTGGCGAGAAAGAGGATCATCCCCATCTTCATGAACTCCGAGGGCTGAATGCCGAAAGAACTGATTCCCAGCCAGCTGCGCGCACCTCCGCGCACGACCCCGATGCCGGGAACCAGCACCAGCACCAGCAGTACGAAGCAGAAAATCAGGGCCGGCCTGGCGAACTTCTTCAGCACCACATAATCCGTATTCGCAGTGATGAACATGGCGATAAGACCCAGGCCTGCGAACAGCAGCTGTCTTTTGACAAAATAAAACGAGTCGCCATAATTGCGGAAGCCCAAAACGGACCCGGCGCTGTATACCATTACCATACCGATGGCCAGCAAAGCCAATATCGGAAGCAGCAGCCAGATATCGGGCGCATGACGGGATTTGTTCATCAGGAGCACACCTCTTGCATCCGTAGTAGGGGCTTATCCACCCCCCTACTTAAAGGTTATGCACCGCCTCTTTAAAAATACGCCCGCGCTCCTCATAGGATGTAAACATATCCCAGCTGGCACAGGCAGGAGAGAGGAGAACTACATCTCCTGCTTCCGCAAGAGCGGAAGCCTCCCGCACGGCCTCTTGCAGCACGGCGGCGGCGCTCTCCCCATTATCGACGGAGATGATTGTCTTTACTCCTGCCAGCTGCGCAACCGCGGCCAGCTTGTCCTTCGTCTCCCCAAGAGCCACCAGTGCCTTGACGTTCCCTCCGAGGACAGGCAGCAGCTCCATATAATCAGAACCGCGGTCCAGACCTCCGGCAACGAGGATGACCGGCTTCTTGAAGGACCCCAGCGCCATGGCTGTAGCTTTGGAATTGGTAGCCTTGGAATTGTTATAGTAGGCGGCCCCCGCCTTGTCTGTCACATATTCCAGCCGGTGCTCCACACCGCGGAAGGAAGCCAGCACTCCGCCAAGCACTGCCGGGTCCGCGCCTGCGGCAATGGCGATGCCGCAGGCGGCCAGCGCATTCTCTACATTGAAGCGGCCCGGAAGGCCGATCGAATCCACATCGGCTATTTCGGTCTCGCTCTCCGTATAATCCCGGTAAATGATTACCCGCTTCAGATCATCTTCTGTCTCCGGCACAAAGGATGGACGGACAAAAATGCCCTGAACCAGTTCTTCAGTCATGGAGAAGGGCAGGATGGCTGCTTTGATATATGGAACCAGCTCGCGGCAGACCGGATCATCCCAGTTCAGTACAGCGGTGTCGCCCGGCCCCTGATTCGCGAACAGCTTGGATTTGGAGGCCACATAATCCTCCATCCCCCCATGATAATCCAGATGGGTCTCGGCAACATTCAACAGGGCAGCGACCTTGGGCCGGAAGGCTTCCGTCCCTTTGAGCTGGAAGCTGCTGAGCTCGACAACCATCCAGTTGTCCACGTCAGCCTCCTGAGCGGCCTGACAGAGCGGCGTACCGATGTTCCCGGCAACTATGGGCCTCATCCCCGCTGCCTCCAGCATACGGCCAACCCAGGTCGTTGTAGTCGTCTTCCCGTTGGAGCCCGTAATACCGATCATAGGTGCGGCGCAGAGATGGTAAGCCACCTCTACCTCCGTTACGACTTCGATGCCAAGCTCAAGAGCCTGCTGCACCGGAGCCACGGAATAGGGAATCCCCGGATTCTTTACAACAAGCGCAACACCCTCATGAATCAGCCCTTCCGGATGCCCGCCGCATATAACAGAAATTCCCAAAGATTCCAGTTCGGAAGCTTCGGGACTTTGATCTCTTTCCTTTTTATCATTGACCGTCACAACCGCGCCGCGCTCATGCAGCACCTTGGCCACCTGGACGCCGCTTTTGGCGAGCCCCAGGACGACCACTTCTTCACCACGGTACAAATCCGGATGCTTCATATGTTACAACCCCTTGATGAGATATAGTCCAACAGCCGCTAGCACCAGGCTCACCGCCCAGAAGGAGACAACCACACGCCACTCCGACCAGCCGCCCAGCTCAAAGTGATGATGGATCGGGCTCATTCGGAATACCCGTTTGCCGCGTGTTTTGAACGAAGCGACCTGAATAATTACGGACAGCATTTCGACTACGAAGACACCGCCGATCACCACGAAGAGCAGCTCGGTCTTCGTTACAATGGCAATCGCGCCAATGGCGCCGCCAATCCCGAAGGAGCCGAAATCACCCATGAACACTTTGGCCGGATGGGCATTGAATACCAGAAAGCCAAGTACTGCACCAATCATCGCAGCAGCGCAGACACCGGCAGCAATGGAGGTTGCCTGCATGGCAACTACAGCAAAAGCAGCGAGCGCGATCGCACTGACACCGGACAGCAGTCCGTCCACACCATCCGTGAAGTTAACCGCATTGGTTACCGCCATCATCATCAGGACAATAAACGGATAGTAGAACCAGCCGCCCCAGTCAAAGCTCACCGATGTTCCCGGAATGCTGATGTTTGTATGATGTCCGCCGGAAATGAGCAGGGCGCATAGAACGATACCGACCAGCAGCTGGCCGGCAAGCTTCTGGCGTGCCGTCAGCCCGAGGGAACGTTTGAAGGCAATCTTAATATAGTCATCCAGGAAACCGATCAGACCGTAACCCAGCGTAGCTACCAGAAGTACGTAGAAATCCGAATTAATCACCGAAAATTTCAGAAAAGATAACGTGAACGCCACCATGATGATAATTCCGCCCATCGTAGGCGTTCCCGCCTTCTTCAGATGGGTCTGAGGCCCGTCGTCGCGAACCTGCTGCCCGAACTTCATCCGGCGCAGCAGCGGGATAATCAGCGGAGCGGCAATGACCGCAAGGATAAAGGACACAGCAATAGTCAGCAGAAGTAATTGATAATCCATGGGTACACCCCCTCCATTAGTTTAAGTCAGCTTCAGAATATTCTTTCAGGCGGTGAAGCACTTCCTCCAGACGCATCCCCCGGGACGCTTTGAAGAGTACTACATCCCTGGAACCACATTTGGTATTCAAGGCCGTGATTAGTGCTTCTTTGTCTTCAAAAGCAAATACATGTCCGGCCCCGAATCTCTCCGCCGCAGCCGCAGCAATATGAGCAGCGAGCGGTCCGTAAGTGTATACCTCATCCGTCAGTGCAGGATCGAGATAGCTGCCGATCTGCTGGTGGAACAGAACTTCATCAGGCCCAAGTTCCAGCATGTCCCCCAGCACCGCGATTCTGCTCCCGCTGCACTTCATGGACTGCAGCACATCTATCGCTGCTCTCATGGACGTAGGGCTGGCATTATAAGCATCGTTCAGCAGCGTCAGCCCGTTCGCCGCCTGCATCACTTCAATCCGCATGCCGGTCAGCTTAAGCCCGGCTAATCCGGTCTCTATATTCTCGTCAGTCACATGGAAATGGCGGGCAACCGCTAGTGCAGCGAGTGCGTTAATGACATTGTGACGCCCCGGCAGAGGCAGCGTGAAGGCACGCTCGGCATGAAGATGCGAAGTGAAGGTCATTCCAGCGCCATGAGTCATGAGACCTGTAGGATAGTCATCATTGTCTCCGGACTGCCCGAAACGGAAGCTGAGCATCCCTTCCGGCGGATTAAACCCGGGCTCTGCCATAACTTCTGCGAGCAGCGGTTCATCCCCGTTGTAGATGAGCAGGCCGCCCGGCTTAAGTCCGTCCACAATCTCTAGCTTCGCCCGGGCAATTTCCTTGCGGGACCCGAGCTGCAGCAGATGGGATTCGCCCACGTTGGTAATCACAGCCACATCAGGGGCAGCTATCCTGGACAGCAGGGCAATCTCACCGCGCGAGCTCATGCCCATCTCCAGCACAGCAATCTCAACATCGCTGTCCATGGAGAGAATCGTAAGCGGCAGACCGATGTGATTATTGAAATTGCCCTGTGTTTTGTGTACCTTGTACTGCACTTCAAGAAGAGCGGTAATCATATCTTTGGTCGTTGTCTTGCCGTTGCTGCCTGTCACGGCGACTACACGCGGCGCGAGCTCGCCCAGATAAGCCGAGGACAGTCTCTGCAAAGCGGCCAGTGTATCCTCCACCAGAATGGCAGGACCGTCTTCAGGCGCAGGCCCCTTATCCCGCTGCCAGAGCGTAGCGGCCGCTCCTGCTGCCAGAGAAGCAGCAGCGTAATGATGGCCGTCAAAGTTATCTCCGGCCAGAGGAACGAACAGGCAGGCAGGCGTAATTTTGCGGGAATCGGTTACGACTCCCGCAAGTTCAATATCCTTATCTTCAGCAGAGGACAGCTCTCCCCCGCACATTTCCGCAATAGTATACAGCGTTCTTGTAATCAATAGCTTCGGCCCCTTATCACTTCTTTGGCTACGATGCGGTCATCAAAATCATGAACGACTCCGCCGATTAGCTGATAGGTCTCATGACCTTTCCCCGCAATCAATACTACATCGCCGGGGCTTGCCATTTCAATAGCTTTTCTGATCGCTTCCCGCCGGTCGGGAATCATCTCGTACCGTTCCTGTGACACGCCGTCCTCAAGAAGTCCCGCTTCAATATCGCGCAGAATCAGCAGCGGATCCTCTGTCCGGGGATTGTCGGAAGTAACCATGACACGATCACTGTATTTGGCAGCTATTTTGCCCATCAGCGGCCGTTTGGTCGTATCCCGGTCTCCGCCGCAGCCAAAGACGGTAATTACCTTGCCGGCAGCGAATTCACAGACAGCCTTCAGCACATTCTCCAGACCATCCGGCGTATGCGCGTAGTCTACGATGACTGCGAAATCCTGTCCGGCATCCACAGACTCGACACGTCCGTCCACACCGGCTACTGACTCCAGACTGGCTTTGATATCTTCCAGCGGCACATCCTCCAGCAGAGCAGCAGTAATGGCCGCAAGTGCATTATAGACATTGAACTTGCCGACCATCCGGAGCGAAATATCTGTCTTCCCCTTAAACGTATCCACATGGAAAAAAGTTCCTTTGGACGTGATCGAAATTTGAGAGGCCCGGACATTGGCAGGGGTGTCGATACCATATGTAATCACTTCCGCAGCGGTCTGGTCAGCAAAATAGCTGCTTGCTGCATCATCCGCGTTGAGAACTGCATATTTACGTTCTTCCTTCCACGGTGAGATCACATTGCCAAGCCGCGAGAAGAACAGCGCCTTAGCCGCGCGGTACTCCTCCATCGTATGGTGATAATCCAGATGATCCTGAGTCAGGTTAGTGAATATCGCTGTGCGGTAGTCCGTTCCCTTCACCCGTCCCTGCTGAAGTGCATGGGAGGATACCTCCATCACACAGCACTGCACACCTTTGGATGCCATTTCGTTCAAAGTGCGCTGAAGCTCAAGCGATTCCTGCGTAGTACCGGACATTGGATAACTTTGTCCGTCGTAACGCATCTGAATCGTCCCGATCAGCCCCGTTTTCACGCCATTGTCCTGCATAATTTTCTCAATGAGATACGTAGTGGTGGTTTTGCCGTTGGTTCCGGTAATCCCAATCATCTTCATCCGGCTGCTGGGTGAGCCGAAGAACGCATTCGACAGCACGGACATCGCAAACCGGCAGTCATCTACCACGATCTGCGGCAGATCGATTTCCAGCTTCCGCTCACAGACTAGTGCAGCCGCACCGCTTGCGGCTGCCTGCGGTGCATAATCATGTCCGTCCACTGTATGACCGGGCAGGCAAATGAACAAATCGCCCGGCTTAACCTTGCGGGAATCCACCTGCAAATCACTAATCTCGGTCTCACCTTCCCCGTATAGACGCGAAGCGGCAAGACAGGATGACAATTCATTAATTTTCATAGTAATCCCTCACTCTACATTTGTCAGACTATCCTATTATTCACTGGAAGTTCCCATATAAATCCGGATGGTTGAACCCTGCTCCACTCTTGCCCCCGCTTTGGGCGCCTGATTAATCACTGTATTGCCTGATCCGGAGCGGGCCAGCATGAAATTCATGTTCAAATCCTCATAAATATCCTGAACGGTAGCTCCTGTCAGATCGGGAACTGTCACAATCGGAGTCTCCCCATATTTATAGGTCTTCGGCAGCTGATCCTTACGCTGCGGAACCTTCAGATAATGAAGCGAATCCTCAAGAATATTCTGGACGATCGGAGCTGCTACCACACCCCCAAACTGAATTCCCTTGGGATTATCAACTGCGGTGTACACTACGATCTGCGGATCATCCGCTGGTGCAAATCCGATAAAAGAGACGATATGCTCCGTAGGAGAATACCGGCCGTTAATAACCTTCTGTGCCGTCCCTGTCTTGCCGCCCACACGGTAGCCGTCAATAAACGCCGGCCGGCCTGTGCCTTTGGCAACTACGCTCTCAAGGGCGGCCCGCACCTTCTTCGAAGTCTCCTCCGAGATCACCTGCCGCACTTCCTCCGGCTCAACCTCGGATACGACATTACCGGTATCCGGATTAATCCAGGCTTTGGCAACATGCGGAGTATACAGCCTGCCGCCGTTAATCGCTGCAGACACCGCAGCAATCTGCTGGATCGGTGTTACGGATACCCCTTGGCCAAAGGCCGTGGTAGCAAGCTCGACCGGCCCTACCTGCGCCGGCTTGAACAGAATCCCGTTCGCTTCACCGTTGAGGTCGATCCCTGTCTTCGTGCCAAACCCGAAATCACGGATATACTTAAACAGGGTATCCTTGCCGAGACGCTGGCCCAGGGCAACAAACCCGGGGTTGCAGGAATTCTCCACCACTTCAAGGAACGTCTGGCTTCCGTGGCCGCCTTTTTTCCAGCAGCGCAGCTTGGCACCGCCCACTTCAATATATCCCGGATCGAAAAAATGCTCATGCTGCAGATCAACCTTCCCCTCCTGCAGAGCAGCAGCCAGGGTAATGATCTTGAAGGTGGAGCCCGGTTCATACGTCATCCAGATCGGAAGATTCCGGTTATATACTTCGGCATCGTATTCCTTATAGGAGCCCGGCTCATAACCCGGCCGGCTCGCCATGGCCAGAATCTCACCATTGCGGGGGTCCATCGCAATCGACCAGGCACCTTGCGCCTGATACTTCACCATGGCCTGATCGAGCTCGCGTTCCATGATCGACTGAATCTGCTTATCAATTGTCAGCTGCAGGCTCAGCCCGTCCTGCGGCTCGGTATACTTCTCCGAGGAGCCTGGCATCAGCCGTCCTCCGGCATCGGACAGATACGATATATTGCCTGCGCTGCCTTGAAGCAGCTTATCGTAGATGCTCTCTATCCCGGTGATCCCCTGATTGTCAATTCCCGTGAAGCCGAGAATATGTGCGGCTAAATCGCCATAGGGATAATACCGTTTGTTATCCTCAGCCACAACGATGCCCGGCAGCTGCAAATCACGGATGCTCGCGGCAAGCTCCATCGTAATTTTGCGGCCGCCGGGCTGCAGTTTCACCGAGGCTTTCTTTTGGGTCAGCAGAGTGACCAGCTTCTCCTCGGTCATACCGAGCAGCGGAGCCAGCTGCTTCGCGGTCTGTTCCTTTTCCTTCACCTGCACAGGAATGGCATAGATCGTTGGCGAGCTGATATTATATGCCAGGGCAACGCCCTCCCTGTCCAGAATCTCGCCGCGTTTGGCGGTGAAGGGAATATTCCGCCGCCAGGATTCCTCAGCCTTGGCGCTCAGCTTCTCCCCTTGTGATAACTGTACATAGGCAAGACGCACGGCCAGCGAACCGAACAACACGGCCAGTCCCAGCAGCGTCCACAGCATTCTCCGCCGAGTTACGACTTTCGAAACCTTCATTCCGCTCTCCCCGCTTTCGCTCGTATAGACATGATCTCTTATCTCCATGACTATTCGGGACAAACAGGGGTTAGAACAAGCCTATATAGGCGCTACTCCGCAGGATCCTCTGCATCGGGGTCAACGTTGACGGCTACAGGGATATTCTCCCCGTATTCATTCAGGGGACTGAGCTTCAGAGAAATATGCGTTTTGTTGTTATTCTTGGTCTGCGTCTGCTCTGTGACATAACCTTCGCCCTCAACCGTTATCCCTACTTTGAGCAGATTGAGAATTTCCAGGGCATCACGCAAAGATTCTCCCTTCAAATCGGGAATGGTCATTGCTTCATCCTGCTGGGTAAGCAGATAAATCCGCTGTCCGGCGGCAAGCTTTGTGCTCTTATCCGGATATTGGCTGATTACCATTGCCCCTGTGCCGACAATCTCGAAGTCAAAGCCTTGATTAAGGAGCAGCTGTCTGGATTCCTTAACGGTTTTGTTCACGAGATCAGGTGTACTGCGCAGCTCTGAAGAGTCAGCCGCCAGCTTGACTGACGTTTTGCTGCCCACTGCTTTATCCGATTCAACCGTTTTGGGTACGCCCATATATTGCAGGGACTGCGAGACTATCTCTTTGAAAATAGGTCCGGCTGCGGCTCCGCCGCCGGCAGCATCCGCAGGCTCATCAATTACGACGAATACCGCGATCTTCGGATTATTGGCCGGAGCGTAGCCGAGGAAGGAAGCAAGCACCTTATCCCGGTCATACCCGCCCTTGCCGTCAGGCTTAATCGCCGTTCCGGTCTTGCCGGCCACCCGGTATCCTTCGATATAGGCATGCCGTCCGGTTCCGATTACCTGGTCTGCCACGACCTGCTCGAGATAGCTGCCGGTTTCACGGGCGCTGTCCTCGGAAATGACCTGCCGCACAACCTCCGGCTGAGTCACCGTCGTCTTGCCTGTATTAGGATCGGTAACTTCCTTCACTACATGCGGCACCATCAGCTTGCCGCCGTTCGCAATCGCCGCCATCGCCGTGAGCTGCTGAATCGGTGTAACCAGCAGCTTGCCATGGCCATAGGCCAAGGTAGCATTCTCTATCGGCCTGTTCGGATTCGGGTTGACAATACCGGTGGTTTCACCCGGGAGGTCAATGCCCGTCTTTTCCGTAAAGCCGAAATCCTTGATATATTTCAGCAGCTTTTCCTGGCCCAGCAGTTCATAACCAATCTTGACAAAGGCTACGTTACTGGAACGTTTGACCCCTTGAAGCAAGGTGATATCTCCGTAACCGGCTCTGTTCATATCATAGATCGGTTTGCTGTACCCTTTGATCCGGATAGAGCCCGAATGGACTGTCTCTTCCGGATTAAACAGCTTCTCCTGAACGGCACCGGCCAGCGGTACAATCTTGAACGTGGAGCCCGGCTCAAATCTCGACATGATCGCGTGGTTATAGAAGCCAGCCGCATCCTGCTTAAGGTCATAATATTCATTCGGATTGAAGGTCGGCATATTGGCCAGTCCCAGAATCTCCATCGTATTCGGATCGGCAGCAATGACGCTTATCGACTTCGGTTTGTACTCGGCATAAGCCTTCTTCATCGCCTCTTCGATATAGTGCTGAATGGTGCTGTCAATGGTCAGCTTGAAATTGCTTCCGTTTACTACAGGCTGGTAGCTATCCTGTGAATCGGGCAGCTTGATTCCCTTGCCGTCACTCTGATAATTCAGCTTGCCATCCGTACCGGCGAGCTGTTTGTCGAAGTACTTTTCCAGACCCATGACCGCATTGCCGTCCCTGTCGGTGTAGCCCAGAATATGCGCAGCCAGTGAGTCCTTCGGATAATAACGCTTCTGCTCTCTAACAAGCCCTACACCCGTTTCCAGGGTATCATGCTCTTTCTTGAGCTTATCCACAAAAGCCGTAACCTTATCGGCCAGATCCTGATTAATCTTCCAGCCTTCGTTGCGGATCTCCCGGTTCTTGTAGTAATTGCCCTTATCGTCTTTGGCCTCTACCAGCTTCTTCAACTCATCTTCAGGCTTGCCAAGCAGTTCATGCAGTCCCTGGATGACCTCCTGGCCGATCCCCTTCTCGGCAATGACCTCGGGGTCAACCACAACAGTATAGGCAGGAACGTCACTGGCCAGAACACTGCCGTTACGGTCTTCAATCACACCGCGGACCGCCTTGATGGTTGAAGTATGTGCCCACTGCGTAGCTGCTTCCTTCTGCCACTTCTCACTCTGCATTACCTGAATCCAGAAAACTCTGCCGACTAAAACAAGAAAAAAGAGGGTAATACACCCTCCTATAAACAGCGTGCGAAGTTTTATTCTTTTTACCATAGCAAACCTCACAGATTCTATTATTGCGATTGAAGTCAATCGCTGATTAATTGCCGGCTTTGTCAGTGACCTGTTTACTAAGCGGTACATAGATTGTTGAATCTACAGGAGGAGTCTTATATCCCATCTCTTCCGCCCGCTTGACCACCGTCTGTTCAAGCGTCTGCTTCTCCATCTGATAGGTAGCAATTTGCTTCTTGCTCTTCGCGATCTCGCTGTCCAGCTTCTGTGCCTGCAAGTTCAAATCATAAATATGGACGTAACGCCAGATCAGGGCGGCAGATACCAGGATAAAGGCTCCCAGCGTCATCATATACAAAAGCTTCTCCTGCAGCGGAAGCACTCTCCGCCTGGTGACGACTTTTGTCTTCTCACGGTAAAGCGGGTTTACCTCTTCTTTTCTCTTGGGTTGAACTGCTAAATTGCCGCGGGTATAGGCCATCTCTGACTCTCCTTTATCGTCATTTACAATTTCTCTGCAATGCGCAGTTTGGCTGAACGGGCACGTGAATTAAGCTCCAGTTCCTCTTCTCCGGGTACGATGGGCTTGCGGTTAATCAGTTTCAGGGTTCCTTTGGCGCCGCACACACAGTAGGGCAGATCAGGCGGACAGGTACATCTGCTTAAATAGCTGCTGAAAATCTGTTTGCAGATCCGGTCCTCCAGCGAATGGAAGGTAATTACGGATACTCTTCCCTCAGGTGCAAGGCAGCGTACGGCAGCATGCAGTCCATCCTCAAAAGCTCCCAGCTCATCATTGACAGCAATCCGCAGGCCCTGGAAGCTCCGTTTGGCAGGATGTCCTCCTGTCCTCCGCGCAGCTGCTGGAATGCCCTCTTTAATCAGCTCAGCCAATTCTCCGGTGCCCTCCACCGGACGTTCTTCCCGGCGCTCCACAATTTTGCGGGCAATCCGCCGTGAGAACTTCTCTTCTCCATACTGGAAAAGCACACGGGCAATTTCCTGTTCACTCCAGGTATTGACGATATCGGCCGCAGTCAGCTGTGCCGACTGGTCCATCCGCATATCCAGCGGAGCATCGTGATTGTAGCTGAACCCCCGCTCCCCTTCGTCAAACTGTGGAGAAGATACCCCCAGATCGAACAGAATCCCGTCCACTTGGGGAACTCCGTCCTTTTGCGGAACAAAGGGCAGTTCCTTCAGTACTTGCTCGAGGTCACGGAAGTTGGTCTTAACCGTAACCACTTTGTCTCCGTACTCGGCCAATCTCTCTTTGGCATTGTTCAGCGCCCAGTCATCCTGGTCCAGACAGATCAGCCGTCCTTCGCCGCTAAGCTTGGATGCAATAAGCGAACTGTGCCCGGCTCCTCCGAGCGTACAGTCAACGTATATACCATCCTTCTTGATGTGCAGCCCTTCTGTCGCTTCTTCCTTAAGCACCGTGATGTGGTGAAACAAGCTGCATCCCTCCAAGGCAGTAATTCGAATTGTATGTTTTATAGATCAAAATTGAAATCAACCAATTTCTCGGCAATCTCGTTGAACGATTCCTCTGACTGTTCGAAGTACTGCTCCCATAGCTCCTTGTTCCAGATCTCCACCCGGTTCGAAACGCCCAGAATAACACAGTCCTTGTCCAGCTTGGCATATTGCCGCAGATTCCCCGGCAGATTCACCCTGCCTTGCTTGTCCCATACACATTCGGTCGCTCCCGAGAAAAAAAAGCGGCTGAAGGCACGGGCGTCCGATTTCATCAGTGAAAGGCTTTTAAGCTTTTGCTCCATGATTCCCCATTCTTCCATGGGATAAACAAACAGGCAGGAGTCGAGGCCGCGGGTCGCCACGAAGGAGGTTCCGAGCAATTCACGGAATTTAGCCGGGATAATGATCCGGCCTTTGTCGTCAATGCTATGCTGGTATTCCCCCATAAACATGATCTTTCCCCACCCCTAAGTACCGATTCCCCACTTTGCCCCACTTTTCACCACTTAAGCATAATAGATTCGCCATTAAAAATCAAAAACCTTTTTCCGAAGCAAGGTAATTTTTTCTTGTTTGTCAAGTGGCTCTGCAATATTCCGCAAAAAATAAAAACCCGGGCCAGTTGATTGGCTCCGGGCTCTTGCAGATCCATTCTTTAGTCGTTCAGATTCCAGCTGTCCAGGTAGTCCACCTGTGCCTGCGTCAGGCTGTCAATGGCGATTCCCAGACTCTCCAGCTTATAACGCGCAACCTGCTCATCAAGCTCATACGGAACATTCTCCACCTTGACGCCGATATCTTTATAATTATCATTCACATATTTGAGGGATAAGGCCTGCAGCGCAAAGGTGGTATCCATAATTTCTGCCGGATGGCCATCGGCTGCGCCCAGGTTCACCAGACGTCCTTCAGCCAGCAGGTACAGCTTGCGTCCATCCTTCAGCAGATACTCTTCAATATTCTTCCGCACCGTCCGCTGGGAGGTGGAGCGTTCAGCCAGCTCCGGCTTGTTCACTTCAACATCGAAGTGTCCGGCATTGCAGAGGATCGCACCATCCTTCATGACATCATAATGCTCGCCGCGGATAACATACCGGTTGCCGGTAACGGTTACGAAGAAGTCGCCGCGCTTCGCTGCTTCCAGCATTGGCATCACATGGAATCCGTCCATGTGGGCTTCTACGGCCTTAATCGCATCCACTTCAGTAACAATCACGTTCGCTCCGAGACCCTTGGCCCGCATCGCTACACCTTTACCGCACCAGCCGTAGCCCACTACAACCACTGTCTTGCCGGCCACAATCAGGTTGGTTGTGCGAACAATGCCGTCCCATGCCGATTGGCCTGTGCCATAGCGGTTATCGAACAAATATTTACAATAGGCGTCATTTACAGCCACCATCGGGAACTTCAGCATGCCTTGCTTCTGCAGCGCCTTCAGCCGGATAATTCCTGTAGTTGTTTCTTCAGCGCCGCCGCGGACATTCTCCATCAGGTCAGGACGCTCGGAATGCAGCAGTGTGGCGAAATCTCCGCCGTCATCGATAATCAGATCCGGCTTGCTCTCCAGCGCCTTGATGTTCAGCGCCTTGAATTCTTCGGGTGACGGATTATATTTGGCGAACACGGTGATGCCGTCCTCAACTAATGCGGCACACACATCATCCTGTGTGGACAGCGGGTTCGAGCCGGTTATCGTAACTTCGGCCCCGCCAGCCTGTACCACCTTGGCCAGATAAGCGGTTTTGGCTTCCAGGTGAAGCGTGATCGATACCTTAAGGCCCTTGAACGGCTGCTCCGCTTCGAACTGCTCACGGATACGGTTCAGTACCGGCATATGCTGGCGAACCCAGTCGATTTTGAGATGCCCCTCGGGCGCGAGCGACATATCGGTTACGATACTATTTTCCTTGGACAAAGAACTCATGTTATAACCTCCTATAATATATTCCTACATATAAATGATGCGGTGTGTTCCGCTGTAATCGGCGGGTACGGCCATTAGTTCCTCCAGCCAGCCCGGACCGTAACGGTTCAGATAATACATCATATTATATACTCTCTCCTGCAGTTTACCCAGAGGCATAACGGACAGCTCAATCCGTTCCCACTGCCGCAGCGCCGCCTCATTCTGCTTCTCCATCGCATCCAGTGCTTTGCCCTGCAGGAAGGAGATCTGATCCATAATCTTGTCCTTGTTACTGTTCCCCAGCTTCAGCAGACCTGCCTGAATTCCGCCAAGCTGCTCAATCAGCGGCTCGTACATCGCGGAGAATGCGGCCTTAGTCTGTTCAAACCGTTCTTCAATCTTCAGCTCATCCTGCGCCGTTAACCACTCTTTGCGTTTATCATCCAGACCAAGACGTACATCCGTGAAGGACAGTCCGTATTTATCCATATGCTTGTGAAGCGTTCCCTCTATGACTGTAAAAGACATGCGCGGAATAATCAGCGGCATTTGTCCGCCCATCACCTTAAAGGCCTGATGCGGAATCGCCCAGTAAGCCATTTCTCCTTGTCCCAGCACCGTAGCCAGCACAGGCAGTACATAGTCCTGCATCAAGGGACGCGTCAGCACGTTGTTGCTGAACCGCTCAGGATGGCTCTCCAGCAGCTCCAGCAGCTCTGTACGGGAAAAAGATACCACGGATTTCCGGTCTGCGAATCTGTCCCCCTCCTTATGCAGCAGAAGCCGTGCGCCCTCATGTATATAAAAGAGGTTGGCATTCCCGGGTGTCACATCCGCCTGCAGCACGTATCCGCCCGCAGCAATACGATCAGCCGCTGCGGTGTAGGCAGCCTCGAGCTCGTCATTGCGCTCGATCATTGCAGCAAACATTGGCATTTCAAGTCTGCGCAGCGCGGAATCGGCAGAATCCAGCAGAATCAGCCCGTATTGCCCAAACAGAGAACCCATCAGCTTGGCAAAAGCGGCAGTCATATTGTCCGCACCCAGCGAAGCTGCTGTGACAAACTCCATAACCTGCGGCTTGAATTCGCTATCCTGCAGCAGTCCGTCCAGCTGCCCTATTGCCTGAAGCCAGCTCTCTGCTTCCACCTTGATTTCACTGACAGAAGAACGCGGACCTTCGCCTTTATCCAGCTTAATCCGCGTAATTTCGCCCGTCCGGTTCAGTACATAGGTATGATTGACTTCATCCCAGTCATGATCTTCACCGGCAATCCAGAACAGCGGAACAACGGGGCGCCCAAGCTGGGCTGCTGCTTCCCGCGCAGCCTGAATTGCAGTAATAGCCTTATATACTACAAAGAGCGGACCTGTGAACAAACCGCTCTGCTGGCCGCCTGTGACCACCAGCGTATCCGGCTGCTCCAATAAGTCAAGGGAGCGCATTACCGCTTCATGGGCATTATGCTCTCCGTTATAGCTGCGTAAGTATGAAACAACCGCGGTACGGTCTGCACGGAGCCCTGCGGTTCCATCAAGCCATTCTGCGCGCTTAACCCGGCTCTCCCGGTTGCGGAAATCCCCGCCGTACAAA
Organism: Paenibacillus sp. FSL R10-2771; assembly: GCF_038000205.1. Taxonomy (NCBI): domain Bacteria; kingdom Bacillati; phylum Bacillota; class Bacilli; order Caryophanales; family Paenibacillaceae; genus Paenibacillus; species Paenibacillus sp. FSL R10-2771. The sequence continues at coordinate 1,173,289 of NZ_JBBOBM010000001.1, read as the reverse complement.
TGTCCTACAGTTTCATATTGATGTATATAGTCACTGGCGAGCGCAGATCCGCCAGGAAGTGGTTCCGGTACAACATTCATATGCAATTGCCTCCTGTTCTACTATAACCTGCTGTATGTAATCATAAATCGGTAAACCCTTTATGATTGTATCCAAAGTTGGGTGCGGCGTCAAAGAAAGAAGCGCCGCCATGCAGCTACACTTGCATGAATTGAAAGAATAGGCGAGAGCTGAACGCTCCCGCCTACGGTTATAATGCTGTTAATTTTAAGCGAATTGTTTAGCGACGAAATGTCCCTTGGACACTTCGACCAATTCATAATCGCTATCATTGGTTTTTTCATTTGCACTATAAATTGGGCTGCCCAGCTCATCATGCAGATGAATGCGTTTTTTGTTCGCTTCCACTTCCGGATCCGGAACCGGAATCGCTGAGAGCAGCGACTTGGTGTACGGATGGATCGGGTTAGCGTACAATTCTTCGCTTTCCGCGAGTTCAACCATTTTGCCCAGGTACATAACCGCTACACGGTCACTGATATGCTTAACCATGGACAGGTCATGCGCGATGAAGAGATAAGTAAGTCCGAGACGGTCCTGAAGTTCTTTGAGCAGGTTGACTACCTGTGCCTGAATTGACACGTCCAGTGCGGAGATCGGCTCATCGCAGACGATGAACTTAGGATTAACCGCAAGGGAACGGGCAATACCGATACGCTGGCGTTGGCCGCCTGAGAATTCATGCGGATAACGGGTTGCATGATCATGGTTAAGACCAACCATGTCCAGCAGCTCTTCAATCCGTTTCTTGCGTTCAAGACGGCTTCCCGCAAGATTGTGAATGTCCAGTGCTTCACCAATGATATCCGAAACCGTGAACCGCGGGTTAAGCGATGCATACGGATCCTGGAAGATCATTTGCATATCACGGCGCATAGCCTTCATCTTGCTGCCGGACAATTTGTAGATATCTGTACCATTGTATTTCACGCTTCCTGCAGTCGGCTCGTACAAGCGGAGAACCGTACGGCCTGCAGTAGTCTTACCGCAACCGGACTCCCCTACCATACCCAGGGTTTCGCCTTCGCGAATCGAGAAATTAATATTATCAACAGCCTTAAGAACTCTTCCCTTGCCTACATTGAAATACTTCTTAAGACCTTCTACTTCAATCAGATTCTTACTCAAACGAACTGCACCTCCTTGGCCATCGAATGCAGATTCCAGCAGCGCGCCATATGCGTTTCGCTGAACTCTGTGGCGCCGGGATCGATCTGTTCGCAGACATGCATTGCTTCGCTGCAACGCGCTGTGAACGGGCAACCGACCGGCGGCTTAATTAGATCCGGGGGAGTACCGATGATCGGAATCAGCGGCTCACCCTTCTTTTGGTCAAGACGCGGCATCGACCGCAAAAGACCTTTGGTGTAAGGATGCTGGGGATTCTTGAAAATCTCCCAGCGTGTCCCTGTTTCGACCACTTCACCAGCATACATTACGATGACCCGGTCACACATGCCGGCAACCACGCCGAGATCATGTGTAATCAGGATGATGGAGGTCCCTAGTCTTTGCTGCATCTCTTTCATAACTTCCATGATTTGCGCCTGAATGGTTACGTCAAGCGCCGTTGTCGGCTCATCCGCAATCAGGAGAGCCGGGCGGCAGGCCAGAGCAATGGCAATCATTACGCGTTGGCGCATCCCGCCGGAGAATTCGTGGGGATATTGGTTAAAGCGAGCCTCCGCATTTTTAATGCCTACTAATTGCAGCATTTCAATACCTTGCTGTTTCGCTTCGGCCGCTGACATATTCTGATGTTTGATCAAAACTTCGGTTATCTGTTTGCCCACTTTGATAGTTGGGTTCAAAGAAGTCATCGGGTCTTGAAATATCATGCCAATATCTTTGCCGCGAATCGATTCCATTTGTTTCATGCTAAGGTCCAGCAGATTCTTTCCTTGAAAAACAATCTCGCCTTGCTTCACTTTGGAGAGCGGGGCAGGCAGCAGCCGCATAATTGACTGTGCAGTGACACTTTTGCCGCTGCCGGATTCACCGACAATGGCTACGGTCTCGCCTTTGCCTACTTCAAAGTTCATACCGCGTACAGCCTGAACTTCTCCGCCTTTTACAAAAAAGGAAACTTGCAAATCCTTGACTTGCAGAATGGGTTCCATCATTGTTCACCTCCTTATTTCTTCAGCTTAGGATCCAGTGCATCACGGAGACCGTCACCAAAAATATTAAAGGAAAGCATGGTCAAGCTGATCAGGATAGCCGGGAACAGGAAACGCCACGGATAATAAAGCCAGCCAGTCAGTGAATCATTGATCATCGATCCGAGGGAAGCTACAGGAGCCTGTACACCAAGTCCGAGGAAACTCAGGAACGCTTCAGCAAAGATGGCATTTGGTACAGACAGTGTAATGGTTACGATAATCGGACCTACCGCATTCGGCAAAAGGTGTTTGAACAACAGTCTTTTGGACCCTGCACCCATCGAACGCGAAGCCAGAACAAACTCACGGTTCTTCAGCTGCATAATCTCGCCGCGGACAATCCAGGACATGGTAATCCAGCCCGTTATCGTCAGCGCAAGGATGATCGTTCCAAGGCTTGGTTCAAGCACAACCAGGAGCAGGATAACAACCAGCAGGTAAGGAATGGAGTAAAGAATTTCAGATACCTTGTTCATGATATTGTCTACACGTCCACCGAAGTAACCCATGATTCCGCCGTAGATAACCCCGATCAAAAGGTCAATGGCAGCGGCAGCCAGGCCGACAATCAGTGAGATACGTGCACCGTACCAGGTACGGACAAAGATATCGCGTCCCAGATCATCTGTACCAAACCAGTGCTCGGATGAAGGAGGCTTGTTGGTACTGAGCAAATCATTTGAGTAGTAATTGTACTTTGAGAACAACGGAGCGATAAGCGCCGCAAGGATAATCAGTCCAAGAATACCCAGTGCTGTCATTGCCATTTTGTTCTGGCGCAGACGTTCCCAGGAATCCCGCCAGGCAGACAAACTTTCGCGCTGAATGACTTCAGCTTGCCGCTCATCAATTCCAATTTTACGGAAATCTTCCGGTTTCAGGTTCGCATCCTGCGATACCAATTTTTTGTCAGAAGCCAATCTTTAGCCCTCCTTTCCACCACTTAGTTTGATACGCGGATCTACAAACACATAAGCAATATCCGTGATAAAGCGTGCTAGCATGAGCAATACGCCGTAGAAGATCGTAATCCCCATAATAACGGTATAGTCACGCACACCAATCGCTTCGACGAATTGCTTACCGATACCGCCGACACCGAAGATCTGCTCGATAACTACAGAACCTGTTACGATGTTAGCCGTCATAGGTCCCATATAAGTTACAACCGGCAGAATTCCGTTCCGCAGTACGTGACGGCTTAGGATTGCTGCCCAGCTTAGGCCTTTGGCCTTAGCCGTCTTGATGTAATCTGCATGCAGCACTTCCAGCATACTTGAGCGCGTTAGCCTCGCTATAAAGGCTATCGGCTGTGCCGAGAGTGCGGTTACAGGTAAGACATAATACAGCGGACCCTTAAATCCGGAAACCGGGAACATGTGGAACTTGTAGGCAAACACATACTGAAGCAGCGAGGCGACTACAAAGCTCGGAACCGCAATTCCCAGCACCGCCAGCACCATAGCCGCACTGTCAATAAACTTGCGATGATAGAGTGCCGCCATCATGCCGAGAAAGACTCCGACAATAACCGACACTATAATTGCGATAACCCCCAGCTTTAGAGACGCCGAGAACGTTTGTCCGATCAAGTGAGTTACATCCTGATTCAGACGCTTCATGGATACACCCAGATCACCCTGGACAATTTCACCCAAATACTTGAAATACTGATGATAGAGCGGCTTGTCCAGTCCATATTGCTCGTATAAACGCGCTTTTATTTCCGGCGGAACTTTCTTTTCAGAAGTAAACGGGTCCCCCGGAATGGCTTTCATCAGAAAAAAGGTCGCTGAAATTAGCACAAACAGCGAGACAAGCATATAGAAGAACTTATTGGCAACATAACGAACCATCCCCATCAACACCTCCTTCGACATTTTTTTAAGACACATAATTAGATTTTATGAAAAAATTGGCCATTTGTCTAATTTCTTATTTTGTAAGTTCGTGAAATCTTTAACAAAAAGCCTGAAATGCAAAAAAAAGGGATATATATGGAATTCCACATATATATCCCGAAGTATATTGCTACCTTCAGACAACCACTATTCAGTTAAGCTAACCGAAGGTTCTACAATTCTTAGTGCTCAAGCAGGTAAGCACGAGTGAAGTCAATTGCACCGCTGAAGTCAAGAGTTACACCTTTGAGGTACTCTTTAGTCAGGGAGTTGTTTGTGTAGTAGTAGAACGGAATCAGGATCATATCATCTTCAATGATCATTTTTTCAGCTTTTGCAAACATTTCTTGGCGTGCAGCCAAGTCGGAGCTTGCTTTAGCGTCAGCGATCAGCTTGTCATATTCAGGGTTAGCGTAACCAGTATCGTTGTTACCGCCGCCTGTTACCCACATATCCAGGAAGGTCATTGGATCATTGTAATCCGCAGTCCAGCCAGCACGTGCGATCTGGTAGTTCAGGTTTTGACGGTTGTCGATGAATACTGCCCATTCCTGGTTAACAGTGTTTACAGTGATACCCAGAGCTTGTTTCCACATGTCAGCTACAGCCAAAGCGATTTTCTTATGGCCTTCACTTGTGTTGTAAGACAATTCAACCGGTGGCAGTTCAGTCAGACCTTCTTCTGCCAGACCTTCAGCCAGCAATTTCTTAGCTGCTTCAGTATCTTCAGTGAAGTAGTCGTCTTTAATTGCAGTACGGAACTCGCCGTCAGCGCCAGCAATACCTGGAGGTACATAGCCGAATGCCGGAATTTGTCCGCCCAGTGTTACGTTGTCGATCAGCGATTGACGGTTAACAGTCATTGCCAGGGCTTTACGGATTTTAACGTTGTCGAAAGGTTTTTCAGTGATATTGAATTCATAGTAGTAGGTACTTGCGATACCTTTTCTCTGGAATTCGTTAGGAAGCTCTTTTTGTACGATAGGAATCTGTTCTTGCGGGATTTCGCCGTGTGGTGCACCAGCACGGTCAAGTTCACCGTTCTTGTAGCTCAGCAGTTCAGTTGCGCCGCTGTTAACCAGGGAGAAGTCGATTTTAGCAAGCTTGATGTTAGCAGCATCCCAATATTTATCGTTCTTGCTTACTTGCAGGGATTGGCCGGTAGTCCACTCAGTCAATGTGAACGCACCGTTAGTGATCATAGTATCTTTGTTTGTTGCCCATTTAGTATTACCTTCAACGGATTTGTGTACAGGGTAATAAGTATAGAAGGACAGAAGGCCAAGGAAGTATGGAGTTGGTGCTTTCAGCGTAACTTCAAGAGTTTTCGCATCAACAGCTTTTACGCCCACTTCGTTGAAATCTGTAACTTTCTTTCCATAATATTCTTCAGCGTTCTTCAGGTAGTACAATTGGTAAGCATAAGGTGCAGTTGGATCTGTGTTAGGATCCAGCACGATTTTCCAGGCGCGAACGAAGTCAGCAGCTTCTACAGGGTCGCCGTTGCTCCATTGTGCATCACGCAGTTTGAATGTATATACCAGACCGTCAGGGGAAATCTCCCAAGATTCGGCAATTCCCGGCTCAGCTTGGCCAGTTTCGTCATTCATGCGGGTCAAACCTTCATACATAGTTTTCAGGACGGTATTAGCTTGGCTGTCCTGAGCTTGAGCAGGGTCAAAAGTAGGTGGTTCTGCAGTCAGGTTGACTCTAAGTGTCTGGTCAGCAGCCAGTTTCTCGTCACCAGTTGTTCCTGTGTTCGTGCTACCTTCATTACCAGCTGCATTTGTTGCTGCAGCATTGGTGCCGCTGTTAGCATTGTTGTTGTTTCCGCCGCAGCCAGCAAGCACTGTGCCGATAACCAAAACTAATGCGAACATGAGCAATAGACTTTTACTCTTCTTCATCTAGCAGTTCCCCCTAAATAGAATGTGGTATATGGTTTATGATTATACAACCAGTGGTCAAAAAAATCTAGAGCAATATTTTCTGAAAACGACTTTTTTTTAATTCTTTAAAATTTTGTGACGTTGACGCTTCACCGGAGCAGTGGAACATTACATCGCTTGTGATATGTATCGTATGAGGCCTACAATCATAAATAATACGTAACTGGCACCCATAAAAAAGAAAGAAAGTCGCCAAACTGCCCGTAGTAACCGTTTTCCGTCGACCGATCCCTTGAGCCGGTTTTGCGCGCCTCCAATCAGTCCAGCGGATATTAATACAATAAGTAGTATAAGAAAGAACCCGAAATTCGAATGAAAGATCGTATTGAATAATCCTGAAACTGACAGCAATAAAAATAATGTAGTCACGTCCATCGCCAGCAAAAAAGTTTTTCTCTTCTCTTGCTTAAGACCAATGCCCGCGAAATAAACGATTAAAAAAGGAACAATCGGAATAACGCTTAACACGCCGAACGAATTCCGCAAAAATTCCAAACAGCCTCACCTCTCCCTCACAGTCATGCCCTCTACCAGTCCGCAGATCCAGCGGTGCAGCGGGACTTGAGCCCCCTGCTGCTGCCCCATATTCACAATGCTTCCGTTAATCCAGCGGATTTCCGTTTCCCTTGAAGCAAGCACATCGGCCAGCATAGATGAAATATTGCCCGATGTAGCCCGGCATACTTCAAGAATAGCCTCCCAGACATACTTCTCATAGTTAATCCCGCAGGCATCATAGGTCTGTACGGCCTCTGTGTACAGTTCCTTCATGATCTGTACACGCTCAGGTGAAGCCAACAGCCCGCCGTTTGGGACCCGCCATATTGCGGTTAGAGGATTAATTACAGCATTGATCAAGAGCTTCCGGTAAATGATGGTATCCACTTCTTTCGACAGAGAGGCGTTGAATCCTGCTGCTGCAAGGGCCTCAGTAAAACTTATTACGCTGTCATGGTCCCAATCCTGTGCGTTTGATTCATTGTGATGCAGAGAGTGACTGCTTTTCCCTATACAGATTTCCCCTTTACCTGCATGAATAACCTCTGTTAATGTTTTCCTCTTGGCAGCCTCAGTGGTTACCGCCACCCAGAGGGAGGATTCCGGCAGCAGCTCTTGCAGCAGCTCTATATGTCCGCAGCCGTTCTGGAAACATATCATTGTAAGATTCCGGTCATGAAGCGGCCGCAGAATCTCCGGAAGCTCATGATGCAGCACCGTTTGTTTGACGGTTAGCAATGTCACCTCTCCCGGATCAGCCAGCTGCCGCTGCGTATACTTACTCACCGGTTCGGCCGAGAAGCGGTCACCCTTAACGGATATCGCCTCCCCGCCGTCCTCATAGCTGACCGTTAGACCGCTGCTTGCTAATTCTCTGCACTGCTGCTCACTCCGGCACCACAGTCTGACCTCACTCCCCGCACTAATGAGCTTGCCGGCAAGCAGGAGCCCGAGCGCCCCCGCCCCTATAATATCAATTTTCATGCAAACACATCCTCCTGCCGCCCGGTAATTTTCCTAATTATATCCTGCACCTCCGCTCAAAGCAAAACACAAAAAATCCTGCAATGCCGGTGCCGTGAGGCACTGGGATGCAGGATTTGCGGGATTCATGTTCTATTCGATCCGTTCCAGGTTTCCATTCGCGTCCATTTTGAAGCGGGTTTTTTCCTCTTCTTCTTCATTTAGAAATGCGAGTCTGCGGGCCCGGTCCATAATCTGGATCAGCGCTTTGTAATCATCATTGACTACACGGTAATCGCTCTGGGCTAGATTGACTTCCTTGGATAAGCGTTCATTCTCTGCTCTCAGCTCCGTCAGTTCATCTTCCTTCTCTCGCAAATCCCGCTCCAGCATCTTCAGCTGCCGCCCAGCCTCCTGGAACGTGCCTTTCCATTGTCTCAGAAACCGGATTACCGCATCAATCGATAAGCTGTTCTCGCTTAACCCTTCGCTTCGTCCGTAGTCCTCTTCAATGTCTCCAAGAATCAGTCCCGCTACCTGCGCACCTCTGGAAACCGGCTGTTTCTTCAAATAACTTCGTTTCTGACGCTGGCCTTTAGCAATCCCGATAGCATCCTCGTAACTTTTGCGTACGCAACTGTTCCAGCGGAAACCGCAGGCAGCCGAGGTTCTCCCGATTTTTTCACCCACCTCTTCAAAAGCAGCAAGCTGTGTGCTGCCCTCACGGATATGACGCAGCGTTATTTCTGCCAATATCAGATCATCTTCCGCACTCCAAGCATCCTGTCTAACGGCTGTCATAAAGCCTAACCCTCCTAACAACATCATGAAATAACCATCTTCAGAACCGGCAGCTCTTGCCGGGTAGTGAATAAGGATAAAAGCTGCTTACTCCATTTCTATGCCTCTATTAGAGTTCATAGAATCTATTTGATACTAAATTGTATTGCCATTTTGGCTGAACATCATACTTACAATGCTATAAATTCTTAAATTCCAAGAGAAAAGCTTGTGTCAATTATAAAAATCATAAATATTATGATTCCCTGCCTTTTTTTTCAATGAATTCGTTTACAGTGTTTTGCAGAGCCGTTATAATGATAAATAAGCAGCAGTATCCGGATTCATACTGGAAGGGGGACTCTCTCTTGGACCGCATGTTTCGCGTATTGGGATTTTTCACACTCGTTATCGGACTTATGGCTTTCGCCGGTGATCTTACGGAAATGGCCCTGCTATTCTTTTTACAAACCGCTTTTTTTGTGATCCTCGGCTACATGAAATTCACTGAAAAGACCTACATTCTGCTCTTCTGGGGTTATATGATCCTGACCTTTACAGGCTTCAGTTATTGGACAGTCTTTCAGATGGGTCTGCCGCTGTAACGCATATACAGTACTGAAACGGATAGTGTTCCTTTATCTCAAGGAGCAACTCCGTTTTTTTTGTATGGGAATTTATATGTTTTCGCTGTAATTTTGTTTGTCCGAATGTAGTTCCCGGATGCCGAAACAGGGTATGATATTTTAACAGGCAGAAACATATTATTAGTACATACCTATTACTCAACTCTGTTCAAGGTGGTGATGTGGTGTTATTCCGCAGTTCCTTACGCCGGTTATTTGCAGCTCTACTCCTTCTCACCTGCACACTTCTGCCGCTGGCTTCACCGGTATATCTGTCCGCCGGCCCAGGTTCCGGCCTCAGTGCTTCAGCACCTGCCGTTCCGGATAATGAAGAAACCCGCAGGCTGCTCGAACAGACTCTGTCCTCAGCGGAGATTGAACGGGAGATTGTCCGGATTACGGCAGAACAACAAGCACTTGAAAGTGAAGTCGCCACGCTGACCCGGCAGTCTGCCGCCAAACAAACGGCCATTGCAGATCAGCAGGAACGCGCAGGCGCAGTTGTGCGGGCTTATTATATGGGGGAACGCGACGGATTGCTTGCAGCTTTACTGTCCGCCAAAAGCATCAGCAGAGTACTCGCTCTTTATGATTATTATGAGATTATTATGGGGCAGGACCGGGACACGCTGTCACAGTATGAAACACAATACAAGGATTTGAAAAAAACAATTGCGGCCGCACAGCGCAGCTCTGATGAGCTCGCCGGGCTCAAAACAGCGCTCCAGGAGCAGCAGAAGCGTGTGCTTGCTTTGAATGAAGAAATTGAGGGCGGTATTCAGGCCAGTACAGATCCTGAGCGCATGGGGGTACTGCTGGAGGAATTCAGTAAATATTGGGAGAATATCGGAATACATGAGGTTAAGACTTATTTCAAGGCGTTATCCTCGGCGATGAAGCATCTGCCGCAGTTCGTCCAGAACCGGGACGGTGTGCTGGTCCGTAAGGGGATGACTTATAATCTTGCGCTGAAGGAAGAGGATTTGAACGAATTCCTGGTCACGCAGAATACGCTGTTCAAGGATTTCGCTTTTCATTTCAAGGATAACGAGATTACAGCCACGGGGAAAAGCGGCGGACTGTCACTGACATTGACCGGTCATTACACCATTCAGGAGGAACCGGTCAACGGATTAATGTTCCATGTGGACCATGTGGTCTTCAATGGACTGGAGCTGCCGGATACTACCCGTCAGGCGCTGGAGGAAGAGTTCGATCTGGGCTTCTATCCGTCAAAAATCGTCTCATTCCTGCATGCCACAGAAGTATCCAGCTCGGACGGCGTGCTCCATGTCAAGCTGTCCCTCTCATTCTGAGGCTGCGGCCGCTGCTTGATATCCTGCAGCATCCAGCTTGCCGGTCATGAGCAGCATTGCCGCTTCAGCCTTGCGGCTCCACTCGCCCTCAGAGTCTGACTCGGGGGCATTATCATCGGTGAGGAATAATCCGGAGTCGAACGGAAGCCGGGAGATTTCAGGCAATCCAGAGCGGTACAGCTCATCCAGTGCAGGCAGATGGTCTGTATTCTCCAGCCATTCCAGCTGAGCCGAGCTCGAGGTCACATAAGCAAGCCACTTGACCGCTGCCTCCGGGCTGCCGGATTGTGCCGGGAGCGCAAAAAAGCGGCTATGGATTGCCTCGTAGATGTTGTGGCCCGTCTGTTCCAGCGGCGCTTGGACCGCCAGCGTGGAGTTTCCATATTTTCTCCATTCGGAGAGCGGCACTACGGCCACCGCAAGCTTGCCATCCTGCAGCATATTCCAGATATCCTGATTAAACCGGCTGGTCAGATAAAAATATCCGCGGGCAGCTTCCGTCCAAGCCGCTTGCGCTTCACTCATAGACAGCAGTCCGCCTCCCATGCTCTGAAGTACAGCTGCATAACCATAAGGGTTCCGCGTATCCATTGCCAGCAAATAATGTTCCTTCGTCTCCTCCTCGTTCAGCCGGCTCAGCAGTCCGCTCCATTCTTCCAGACTTGACGGTGCCCCGGACAGCCCCCATTCCGCAAGCCGCTGCGGAGAATATACCATTACATAGGGATCGATATCGAGCGGAACGCCCCAGTCGTATCCGTTCCATTGCATTTGCGGGATCAGCATGGTAAGAGGGGTGCTCCCGGGAACACTCTGGTATATATCCACAGGCAGCAAATATCCCCGGGAAGCCAGATCAAAAATACTGTGGCCGTCCAGCATTACAATATCCGGACTATCCCCAACCGTCAGTTCCTCCCGTACCTGAGAGGCTCCATCTTCTTCAGTGTCCACATTGGTCAGTTGAACGCTGACCCCGCTCGACAGGCTGTAATTGTTGCTGATCCGCTGCAGTACGCCAAATTCCAAACTGCTGAGCGATACGCGGATGGTCAAGCTCTGCTCGTCCCCAAGCTCACCTGAAGGAGGGCGCTCCGATTGGTCCAGCGGCTGTCTGGGCGGATAGCTTCCCTCGTCTGTATCCAGCTCCATGCTGGGCGACAGGCTTGTCAGCGACAGCAGCAGAACAGCAAACAGCAGCCAATAGTTTTTGCGTCTCAGCACGTGCTTCTCTCTCCTCCCGTGATCCTCGTCTTCCTCATTTTAGCAGACATATACGTGCTTGTCTGCGTTTGTGAAAACGTTCTCTTTCTATTATATAGGTGTGAACGGCATGAGGGGGTGAGTCTGATGAACCAGTCGCCGGTTAGGCGGTATTCGCACCTGCGGTGAATATTTGGACTTCCGGCCGCTGTTGTCTCCAGATTTCTTCGATTGAACCGCTGTGCGCGGTTGAAATCCGGAGACAAAGGCGGACGCTCCCGCTCCTCCAGTTCCAAAATTCCCCTCCGGTGCTATCGCCTTTCCGCTCCAGCTATCTCAGAGATCCCCTCCTGCCGTTCCGGGGGCGGGCAGACAAAAGCCGGGAGTGGTCATCTCCCGGCCGTGACTGTGCCAATCAACCGGCGGGCTGCCGATTGAAGAGCGAGTGCTGCCAGTTAAGCTTGCGGGCTGAAGCCCATTATGCCAGGCTGCGAAGAGCCTAAAGGCTACAGCAAATCTGCGGCCAGCTGAGCCAGATGCGAACGCTCACCCTTTTCAAGGGTAATATGGCCGCTGATGCCCTGCTGCTTAAATTTCTCAACGATATAGCTGAGCCCGTTGCTCGCGGCATCCAGATAAGGATGGTCGATTTGCTCCGGATCTCCCATCAGAATCACCTTACTGCCTTCACCGGCGCGGGAGACAATCGTCTTCACTTCATGCCGGGACAGGTTCTGCGCCTCATCGATGATGATGAACTGCGACGGAATGGAACGTCCGCGGATATAAGTGAGCGCCTCTACCTGGATGCTGCCCAGGCCCATCAATATTTTATCAATATCTCCGGCTTTTTTGGTATCGAACAGGAATTCGAGGTTATCATAGATCGGCTGCATCCATGGACGGAGCTTCTCGTCCTTCTCACCGGGTAAATACCCGATATCCTTACCCATAGGGACCACTGGACGGGCGATCAGCAGCTTCTTGTATTTATGTTCGTCCTCCACCTTGAACAGTCCGGCGGCAAGCGCCAGCAGCGTCTTCCCTGTACCCGCTTTACCGGTAATGGTCACCAGCGGAATATCATCATTCAGCAGCAGCTCAAGCGCCATCCGCTGCTGGGCATTCCGGGCGCTGATGCCCCACACCGCATCATTGCCGAGGTACAGCGGTTCGAGCCGGCTGGCATCGCTGTTCACCTTGAGCAGGGCCGATTTGCCGCTGCCAATCTCATCCTTCAGAATGACAAATTCATGAGGGTAGAGCGGGTAGGACAACGACAGCTGTTTGATGGACAAGAAACGGTGACTATAATATTCATCGATCAGCGAAGGATGCACCATCAGCGACTGGCAGCCGGAGTACAGCTCATTCAAATCTCCGGTGCGGTCGGATAAATAATCCTCCGGTGTTATGCCAAGCACATCCGCTTTGATGCGGACGAGTACATCTTTACTTACGAGTACCACAGGACTGGGATCAGCCTTTTCATTCTCCTCATGGAGATAATTGAGGGCAACAGCCAATATGCGGTTATCGTTCGAGACCTCCCCGAACATTTCCTGTACCTTTACGAAGCTGCGGTGGTTAAGCTCTACCTTCAGCGTGCCTCCATGTTCCAGTACCACACCGCTGTGCAGGTGGCCCAGTTCCCGGAGTCCGTCTAACAAGCGTGACACGGTGCGGGCGTTGCGGCCGATTTCATCGGCATTACGCTTCTTGGAGTCGATTTCTTCCAGGACTACAGCAGGAATGACAACTTCATTCGCCTTGAAAGCAAAAATCGAATTGGGGTCGTGCAGTAGCACGTTAGTGTCTAGTACGAATATCTTTTTCATGTTATCCCCTCCACAGCGCCTGGTTTGATTGATCATACATAACTCTTTTCAGCAAGGGCAAGATAAGGTAAACCACTGAATTATGGCTGAAAGGAGTAAGCACATATGAGAAAATCAATGTGTCTGTTGCTGGTACTGCTGCTGCTGACAAGCTGCGGTATCGCTAATAAAGAGACATCACCCTCTCCTCAGGATAAACAATCGTCAAAGGCCTTGAGCAGCCAGGGGAATCGCGGAGTACGGACATTGTCCGAAGATGGTACAGCCCTTGAACCTACACCAGAGAACGGACAACCTTCTGACGTTAAGGGCGAAAGCGATGTTGCACTTAAGGATCATTTTGAACAGTTAGCCAAAAGAGTTCCCGGTGTAAACGGAGCCCACTGTGTCGTAATGAACAACATTGCCGTTGTCGGCATTGATGTCGACGGATCGCTTACCCGCTCACGGGTCGGAAGCGTGAAATACACGGTAGCGGAAGCTATCCGCAAAGACCCGAGGGGTGTAAGAACGCTCGTTACTGCCGACATGGACCTCACCAGCAGGTTAGCCGAGATGGGAAAGCATATTACCAAAGGAAACCCGGTATCCGGCTTTGCCTCAGAAATGGCCGACATTATCGGCCGGATCATCCCGCAGCTGCCGGAGGATACCAAACCGCAAGGCAACGGACAATAAGCTTGCACATTCCTGTACAAAGCACAGGATCTGGAGACAAAAAAAGCCTAGTGATGGCACACTAGGCTTTTTGCATGGCGGCAAATACTTGTCCGTCCAGCTTCTCAGCCGCACGCGCATCGTATACCTTCGCATATTTCGGAGCAGATTCCAGATGAGCACCATAGAACAGCGCATTGCGGACCGCTTCAATCTCAACATCAAAACAGCACATCTTAAAAGGAACATCCGGCAGCGGGTCCTGCTTCACAGAAGCACGGCCGTTGATGGCATGAACCGTTCCCTCACCAAACACAGTAATAGTTACCAGCGGGTTGACCTTCATGTTGTTCACAAGTCTCGAACGGTGATCTACCGATAAGCGCACAATAGAAGGGCTCACTGCATAGATCCAGGAAATCGCAGTAGATGTAGGACCACCTGATTCAGCATCCACAGTGTTTAGAAGAACAAAGGTTTCCGACTGCAGCATAGCTAGCAGTGTTTCGCCCAGCTGAGCAACGGCTTCGGACATAAGTACAGGCCCCCTATGCGGCGTGAGTGCATTCAATTTATTATATTATAGCACAGGATGAAACTTGCATTCAATTTGTAGATTCTTTTCCTTATGGACTGTCTGCGGCCGCAGAAGCAGCGGCACCGGAGAGGCCGGATATCTGGTCCTGAAGGCTTTGCTTGGCTGCGTCCAGTTCCTTATCGTCAATATATACATAGGGACTGCGCCAGGTTCCTGTCACCGGCACAAATTCTACATTCTCCTTAGATATATTCCAGTAAGTCGCTATCATGCTCTTGATCTGCGCATTCTCAATATCGCTTGCCAGATTATCGTCCACGGCATCCAGCACCTTGCCGATTTTGAGCACCCCTCCGAGTGACTGCATCTGCGCGATCAGCGAATTAAGCACTTCATTCTGGCGTTTATTGCGGTCAAAATCATCGGAAGGCTTCGTTGCCGGACTGCAATTGGATTTACGGTAACGTACATAATCAAGCGCCTTATCCCCGTTTAGCTGGGCTTGGCCTTTCTTGAGATTAATATCGGTTCCGTCCACACTGTCCGTGTAGCACATATTCTCGCTGATATTGACATCTACACCGCCGAATTCATCCACGATATCCCGGAAGCCCTGGAAATCAAGCACAGTGACATAATCGACCTGAATATCGAGATATTTGCTCATCATGGTCTTCATTTCATCCCCGGCCAGAATCCCAGAGGTCTTCTCCTTGCTCTTGAAGCGGGAGTAGAACGCATTGATTTTCGTTTTCTTATAGCCGCTAAGCTCTACGTAAGTATCGCGCGGCAGTGAGACTACGGTCGCCGATTGGGTCTCCGGGTTCAACGCCGCAACCATAATCACATCCGTCAGATTGGACGGGTGCTTCGGACGGTTGTCAGTGCCTAGCAGCAGCATCGTCAGCGGCTTCTCTGAAGCGGATTGCCCGGCCTGAACCGGCTGGTCCACTCCGAACCCTCCCTGATCAAACTTCCAGTACAAGTACCCTGCGTAGCCCAGAGCCGCAATTACGGCAACCAGGAGGATGATCAGGAGCAGTCTCATCAGCTTGGCGAAAAACCCGCGTTTCTTAGGCTTCTTCTTATTAGATTTGGTTGAGTTGGTTGATTTCTTTGATTTGGTCGAGGCAGCGGGTCTGGACTGCTGTCTGTTGGTTCCTTGCTGGCCGTTCGATCTGGGTGGCAGACTGCCCTTGCTTGTATTCATAATTGAATTAGGTCCTTTTCATTCAGGTAGAATTAGATAACTTTATAATAACTTAGACGATCCTGAGCACTAAAAGTTGCGCCTAGTGCCGTTTCGCCGCAGCTGCAGCTTTCCGCTTCTGCCGGGCCTCTACCAGGTAGCGGACCCGCACGAGCAGCATTAACCCTACCGCCACCAGCAGGCACTGGATGATCGGAAGCTTGTCATGCTGGAAGATGAGCAGCATCCCCGAGCCTATAGCCATCATAATATAAAGTACGATCTCTTTGCCGATGGGCAGCTTCTGGTTGACGCGAAATACACGGTTATACACATAAGTCAGTAGAATAAAGATGACAATGTAAGCGACAATTGGATGCTCAGCGAACCAGCTCTGCACAGCTCGTCACTCCTCCCGGATATAAGTATCGTTTACATTATATCATCCTCAGCGTTTTTATACTGCTTTTAATCCCTGCAATTTGAACGGTCTTCTGTCCGGGAAAATAAACAAGAAAAGCCGCCGGATTCTTCATCCGGCGGCTTGAATGGGTGACAGCTTACGCTTGGCTGGCTTGCGCCGCTTTACGCTGCTTCTCTACACGTTCGCGCTCACCCTTGTTCAGGATCTTTTTGCGCAGACGAACGGATTTAGGTGTAATTTCGCAATATTCATCATCATTCAGGTATTCAAGCGCGCCTTCCAGAGAGAACATACGCGGGGTCTTCATTTTAACAGTCTCATCCTTCGTTGCAGAACGAACGTTGGTCAGCTGTTTTTCCTTGCAGATATTTACAATGATGTCATTATCGCGGGTGTGCTCACCTACGATCATGCCTTCATAAATTTCAGTTCCTGGTTCCAGGAAGAGAATACCGCGGTCTTCTACGCCCATCATGCCATATAGAGTCGTATTGCCGGTTTCACTGGATACGAGTACGCCTTGGTGACGTCCGCCAACCTGTCCGCCAATCAGTGGAGCATAGCTGTCAAACGCATGGTTCATAACGCCATAACCGCGGGTCAGGGTCAGGAAGTAGGTGTTGTAACCAATCAGGCCACGTGCAGGAATCAGGAACTCCAGACGAACCTGGCCAGTACCATGATTGATCATGTTGACCATTTCTGCTTTGCGTGTTCCCAGACTTTCCATAACAGCGCCCATGCTTTCTTCCGGAACATCAATCATCAGGCGTTCAAGCGGCTCCATCTTGGCTCCGTCGATTTCCTTGACGATAACTTCAGGCTTGGAAACCTGCATTTCGTAACCTTCACGGCGCATATTCTCGATCAGGATACCCAGGTGAAGCTCACCACGGCCGGATACGACAAATGCATCAGGGGAATCCGTTTCATCTACACGCAAGCTGACATCTGTTTCCAGCTCTTTGAACAGACGTTCGCGCAGCTTACGGGAAGTTACCCACTTGCCTTCTTTACCGGCAAACGGACTGTTGTTCACGAGGAACGTCATTTGCATTGTAGGCTCGTCGATCTTAAGAACAGGCAGCGCTTCTGGATGCTGCGGATCGGCAATGGTCTCACCGATGTTGATGTCTTTGATACCGGCAATTGCTACGATGTCGCCTGCACCCGCTTCTTCTGTCTCAACACGCTTCAGGCCCTGGAAACCGAACAGCTTCTCGATACGCGCTGTTTTGCTCTTGCCGTCACGCATGATAACAGTTACGGACTGGCCCTGCTTGATTACACCGCGGTTAACACGGCCAATGGCGATACGGCCAAGGTATTCATTGTAATCCATCAGAGTTACCAGGAACTGCAGGGGCTCTTCAACTTTTTCAGTTGGAGCCGGGATATGTTCAACAATGGTTTCGTAAAGGGCAAGCATCGTTTCATCCTGCTTCTCAGGGTCCATGCTCGATGTGCCGTTAAGCGCAGAAGCATATACAACCGGGAATTCAAGCTGATCGTCACTGGCTTCAAGCTCAATGAACAGATCCAGAACTTCATCAATAACTTCCTTCGGACGTGCAGCCGGACGGTCAATTTTGTTCACGACAACGATAGGTGTAAGGTGCTGCTCCAGTGCTTTGCGCAGAACGAATTTAGTCTGCGGCATGCAGCCTTCATAAGCATCCACAACCAGCAGTACGCCGTCAACCATCTTCATGATACGTTCTACTTCACCGCCGAAATCGGCGTGTCCAGGGGTATCTACGATGTTGATCAGGAACTCTTTATAGGTAATTGCTGTATTTTTGGCTAGGATAGTGATTCCGCGTTCCCGCTCCAGGTCGTTAGAGTCCATGGCCCGTTCCTGCAAGTGCTCGTGCGCGCTGAAAATCCCTGATTGCTGGAGAAGCTGATCGACGAGTGTTGTTTTACCATGGTCAACGTGGGCAATGATCGCAATATTGCGAATATCTTTTCTTGAATGCATGATTTGTATCCAAATCCTCTCATTTATCAAATTAAAAATGTTTAAATTTATAGCATGTCACGGCAGTCTCACAAAAGAAGCGCCAGGCAGAAACCCGACGCTCCAACATATCCTTAATAGTATCGTGAAAGCACCATGAAAAGCAAGTCTTTTTCTGAAAAAAACGTTACCAACTTCGTTTAATTTTTCTAATTTTGCCTTGCGTTACATTCAGCGGTGCCCATTCCCTCAGTCTGTGCCGTTTGCCTGGCTGTCTTACCAGCCGCCGTTCCACTTCTTGCGCCCGCCCGGTCTGCCCCGGCCCAGCATCAGCCAGAGGCCTGCGGCAACCAGAACGGCACCCAGCAGATACAAGGCTCCGGTCCCGAGCAGGGTGAAGATGAACAACACAATGCTTAGCAGCCCAAGGATAACAGCGGTTGTTGTCAGTCCTCTGGTTCTGGCTGAAGAATACAGCGAATATTCATAAAGTCCGACCGCAATGCCCAGCAGCAGGATAGGCCACAAATGCCTCATCAGGTCCCAGCCCCATGTATTGCATAGTCCAAATAGCAGACCGTATACCGTTAATATGCCCGCAGGTATCAATACAGATGCAGAAGCACGGCGGGTGAAGAAGAGCACATGCAGGAACAGGCCCGGAACCAGAATTACGAGCGGCCACAAGGCATGTCCAAGAAATCCGAACACCCCCAGCTTCCCGAACAGAATCACAATGCCGGCGGCGGCGATGAACACACCCAGTTTCATGTCGTTTTTGGAAGACATCTTTCACCCATCCCTTCAAAATTCGCGTCTTTTCTCTGACCCTCGTCATTTTATATTTTATCTGAAAAATAATTAAAACACCATCATTCTTCGTGTATTCGGGGGAATTGCACAAAAAAGCTGCACCAAAGCTTTCCAGCTTTTGGCACAGCCTCTAGTATTGCCGCTTCTTATCCTGCAGATACCATCCTCCGCTTAAGCATACCTGTTACTACGACAAGAATCCCCAGCACCATCGGCAGCATGGAGTGGAATGTAGGCAGCATGAAGGAAATGACCGCACCAAATTTAGCATCCTGCAGCAGCATATTACCGGCCGTATACGCCAGAATATAGGCTCCGATGAAGACCAGCACCGGGAAACGGTGCAGCCAGCCCACGATGATGCCGCTTCCCCAGACCACAATCGGAATGCTGATGGCAATCCCGATTACGATGAGTGCCAGATCTCCTTTGGCCAAGCCTGCAATCGCCAGCACATTGTCCAGACTCATGATGAAATCGGCGAGCAGAATGGTGCGTACCGACTTCCATACACTGGAGCTCCCCTCAATCTTAAGTTCCCCCTCCTCCTCCAGCAGCAGCTTAAAGGAGATCCAGAGCAGCAGTATCGCGCCTCCGGCTTCAATATAAGGAATTTTGAGCAGCAGCACTGCGGCAAAAGTCAGGATGCAGCGCAGACCCACTGCCCCTGCAGCTCCCCACCATACCGCTTGCCTGCGGTGCTTCTCCGGGAGATTCTTGCTGGCCATCGCAATGACCATCGCGTTGTCTCCGCTCAGCACCAGATTGATCATCAGTATTTCACCCAGCAGCAATAAAGAATCCATTCTTTTCAACCTCCCTGAACTCCATGTAAATACATGTATGCCTCAGGGTGACAAGCTATGCATCCTGTCCTGCTTTTTTAGAAACTACGCATGAGCGGGGCTGTTCCAGCGTATACAAAATCATAGCCTGCCTGCCGTATGTCAAAAAAGCCCGTATATCTTCCAAACAAATTCGAGGAGTGACCCCTATTGAATCCATCCGTTACGGATTTCATACTATCCCTGCTGAATATTGTCTTCCTCGATCTGATTCTGGCCGGTGATAATGCCATAGTGATCGGCCTGGCCGCGCGGAACCTGCAGGGAAGTTCGCAGAAGAAGGCAATTCTGCTGGGCACAGGGGGCGCCGTGGTACTGCGGATTATCGCGACGATCCTTGTCGTGTGGCTGCTCAAAGTGCCCTGGCTGCTGCTATTCGGCGGACTGCTGCTTATTATGATCGCCTACAGGCTGCTGACAGGGGGGAATACGGAGGACACGGACATACAGGCCGGAGGAACACTGTGGTCGGCCGTACGGACGATCATTGTCGCAGATGCGGCGATGGGGCTGGATAATGTTATCGCGATCGCCGGGGCAGCCAAACACAATATTACGCTTGTGGTGCTCGGGCTGCTGATCAGTGTGCCGATTGTGGTCTGGGGCAGCACGCTGTTCATCAAGCTGATCAACAGATATTCCTGGATTATCTATATCGGCTCAGCCGTGCTTGGGTTCACGGCCGCAAGTATGATTACCAGTGAGAAGCGGATTGCCCCCTTCTTCGAACAGCAGCCGCTGCTCCACTATCTGTTTATTGCTCTGGTGATTGCAGGCATCCTTGCCGCCGGCCTCTGGCAGCGCCACCGCGCACAGGGCAGAATTCCGCATAGCGGCAATTCTACCCGGTAATGCATATATCGCCATATATCAGAAAGAGGTGCCCCGGCCAACCAGTATTACCGGCTGCAGGGCACCTCTTCTTCAGCTATTCTAGAACCATTCTTCCTGTAAACCTGCCTGTACAGGGATCACATCGCTCGGCTTCTCATCACCGTATGGTGTAATCGATACCGTCTCTGTTCCGGCAACCGCCGCTTCCAGGAGTGTCTGGTACCCGGGCAGCGTGGCTTCAATCTTGTCCACAATCCGCATGTTCGGATTCGTCGTCGGAGACTTGGGCACGAACAGCGTACAGCAATCTTCATAAGGAAGGATGGACAAGTCATAGGTGCCGATACTCTGGGAGATTCCGACAATCTCACTCTTATCCATCATCACCAGCGGACGCAGCAGCGGCAGCTCAGTGGCACGGCCAATGACATTCATGCTTGGCAGCGTCTGGCTGGCGACCTGCCCCAGACTGTCACCGGTGATCAGGGCCAGCGCCCCTTCGCGTTCAGCGAGAGCGGTGGCAATCCGCAGCATGGCCCGGCGCATTAGTGTAATAATCAGATTATCCTGGCCAATTCCGGTAAAGGAGGTCTGGACCTCCGTGAACGGAACCAGGTGGAGCTTGATCACTCCGGCATAACGCGACAGTACCCGCGTCAGATCTACAACCTTCTGACGGGCAAGCTCGCTGGTATACGGGTAGCTGTAGAAATGGACACATTCCACTTCAAGTCCTCTGCGCATGGATGACCAGCCCGCAACCGGGCTGTCAATGCCGCCGGACAGCAGCAGCATTGCTTTGCCGTTCGTACCGAGCGGGAACCCGCCGACACCGGCAATATTCTCGCAGAAAATATAGGTATGCCCTTCACGAATCTCAATTCTCAGCTCCATCTGCGGAGATTTCACATCCACAAGCAGCCCGGGATATCCCTGCAGCAGAGGAGTGGCAATAAGCTTGCCCATCTCAATGGAGCCATATGGAAATCCCTTCCATACCCGGCGGGCACTAACCTTGAAGGTCGTTCCTGCTGCCGGGGCAATAATATTCAGGAATGTCCTGCTGGCTGCAAGAATCTCTTCAAATTCCGACCGGGACACCTTCACCGGGCTAATTGAAGCAATGCCGAATACATTCTTCAGTGCATCCGTTAACTCTCCCGCCGGCTCACCGTTCAGTTCGACATATATCCGCCCGAATTCTTTGCTGAGCACCACACCGGGATAGGGTTTAACCATCTCCTTCACATGACGGAGCACTGTTTTTTCGAACCGGCTGCGGTTTTTTCCTTTTAAGATAAATTCTCCAAAGCGCAGCAGAAGCATATCCGCATATTCAATGCTGCTTCCAATCCCCGCAGCGTTTGCTCCGTGGTCTGACTCTATAATTGTCATTTGTTATTTCACGCCTCCTTCAGCAATCTTCAAAGACTGGACAGCGGCAAGCAGCGCCTGCTCCAGCTGCTGCACCTCCTGCTTCGTATGGCTGTCACCCAGACTGATACGGATGCCGCCAAGCGCAGCAGCCCGGTCTCTCCCGATGGACAGCAGCACCCGGCTCGGTTCGGCCAGCCGTGACGAACAGGCGGAGCGGGTGGCAACAGCCATTCCCAGTTCCTCCAGCTTCCTGGCCATAACCTCCCCCTTCATTCCGGGGTAAGAGAAATGGACAATATGAGGCGCCCCGTCTCCGCTGCTGTTCAGCACAAGCTCCGGAATTCCGGATATATAATCCTCCAGCTGTTTTTTTAGCGGCGTAATCCGGCGGGTGAATTCCTGCCGCCGTTCGCCGCTCATGCGCACCGCCTTAGCTGTGGCTACAATATTCGGCACATTCTCTGTTCCGGCGCGGTTGCCCATCTCCTGTGAACCTCCGGTAAGCAGAGGGAACAAGGTTACGCCTTCCCGTACATACAGGATTCCTGTTCCGCGCGGGCCGCGGATTTTGTGCGCTGACAAGCTGTACAGATCCGCCTGCCATTCCTTCAGCCGGGTCTCCAGCTTGCCATAGCCCTGCACCCCATCGACATGAAACAGTGTCCGGCGGTTCACCGCCTTGACCTGCCGTCCGATCTCACGCAGCGGCTGCACCGTGCCAATCTCATTATTCACATGCATTACACTGACCAGCACGGTATCCGGCCGGACCGCAGCTGCAACCCGCGAGGGTTCGACGACTCCGGAGCTGTCCGGTGCAATAAAGGTAATCTCCCAGCCAAGCTGCTGCAGCTGAAGACAGCTCTCATAGACTGAAGGATGCTCCAGCTCGGTAGTTATTATATGTCGGCCTCTGCCCTGATATTGCAGCGCCGCCCCTTTGATTGCCAGGTTATTGCTCTCAGTAGCTCCAGAGGTAAACACTATCTCCTGCGGCTGCACGCCAAGCGCTGCCGCACACACTTCCCGCGCACGCTTGATCAGCTTGTCCGCCTCCGCCCCCGCACGGTGCAGAGATGAGGGATTGGCAAAGTGCTGCCTCATGACTTGTTCCATAGTCTGCACTACCTCCTCATACGGCGGAGCAGCAGCGGCATAATCCCAATACAGCATATATCGGCGTTCTCCTTTGCTTATCGTTTCAGCGAGAAAGAATAAGTATAGCAAAATTCATACTTTATTTATATGTTGCAAAAAGGATCAAACGGGCTGCTGCCGCCGGAGCGGCTGGATGCAGATTCCGTTTGATCCTTTATATTATATCGCGTATTGCGCGCGGGCGCGTTCTATTTTGGCAATATAGGCCTGAGTTTCCTTCGGAAGCTCTGAGAGATTAGCCATCAGTTCGGCATCGTTGCTGACGCCAAGCTTATTAACTCGGCCTGGTCCGGCATTATAAGCGGCCAGTGCCATATTCTCCTCGCCATTGTAACGTTTGAGCTGGTAAGAAAGGTAGCGTACGCCTCCGTCAATGCTCTGGGCCGGGTCAAAGGGATCGGAGACACCCAGACCGTTCGCCGTTCCATCCATTAATTGCATCAGCCCTTTGGCCCCTGCAGAAGAAACAACATTAGGATTAAACGAGGATTCCGTATCAATTACAGCCTTGATCAAATCAACAGGAACGCCATATTTCGCGCTGGCCGTCTGGATCAGCTCTTCGTAATCTGTCGGCACCGTGTGCGTTATTTCCCCGGAAATGCTGTCGTACGTTTCAGCTGTTCCACCAAGCTGCTGCCAGAGCAGATTACTTAGTGAAGAAGCATCCGTGAGTGAGGTTAAAGTGCTTCCGCTGCTGCCGCCGGTTGCGGATTGCAGGGCCGCCTGCTGTAGTAAAGCCGCGAATTCCGCTGCCGAAGAACCTGTTACTCCGGATGAAACCTTGCCGCTTCCGCCCTTCATGCTTGAACTCCTCAGATCAACCCATTTCAGTTGCCCGGTTCCGCTTGCTGCAGCGGGGTCGATTGCCATGCTCCCATTCCCTCTTTCATCATAAATCTATATAAACAAAATAAAGCATTCTATTTAAATTTGAAATACGGCTTTATTTTACAATTTATTTGCAGTAATTACTATATGCCAAACAGAAAAAACAGACCTCAGACCCGCATAGTTAGGTCTGAAAGCCTGTTTTGAAATCAAATTTCTGCATGCAGCTTACTCTAACGGGCAAAAGGAATTAAGACAAAATAACTTAAGGTAGAGACAATTCCCAGTCCCATGGACCAGGCGCCAGCAGTTTTTTGCCCCCTGGCATAGGCATAATACCCGAGCACTGCAGCAATAGGCCCCATAATTATTGACCAGATAAATAAGGAAACCACACCAAATCCGAGGCCAATATAGCCGATTGTCCGTTCATCGCTTTCCTTTACACTGCCGGTTGTACGTTCTGTTTCCCTGTTGGAGGTACTATGGACCTGCACGGGAAGCGGACTGATTTCAGCAGCATATTCCTCGTTATGACTTCTGTCCCGGCGGGGATAATCCACTCTGCGCGGACGCAAAACAATTTTCCTGCGTTCCGAACGGTCCACTTTGGGTTCATCATTCTGATTGTCCATAAGGGCCTCCTCTAGGCGTTCGGCTTGAACGTCAGACAACAGGTTGCGGATGAAGTTCCGGCATGGTCATGATGATTATTTGCCGTCAGCTCTTCAGCATATTCTTCCTTGAAATGGCTGCCTGCATGCTTGTCAATTTCAATAACAATTTCTTCGGCACGGCACAGGTTCTGTTCTCCCCAATAATGACAGTTGCTCACACTGCATCTCACAAGCGGTTTTGCGTTTGTCATAATGATCACCTCGGCTTCATTATGTCCTCTCCGCATTACTGCTATGCGGCTGAATGGTTTCCAGTTGATGAATGGAGCCGTTCATATGTACACCCAAATGTGCACGCAAAAAAGACCAGGCTGTCATGTTGCTCATGACAAACCCGGTCCTCTACCTGAAACCGGCAGCTCCGGTTTTACACCTGATTCTGCATCCGTTTCTCCGTTAAATAATCGTTCTCATAATAAGCCAGATCATCACGCAGCTCTTCATAGACCTTGGTAATCTCCATAATAATATCGCGTGCCGGACGGACCGGCTTCTTGCGGAAACGGATCGCATCCTGACCTGTGTAGGCATAGCGTCCATCTTCGGAGTAGCTTTCGTTCTTAGGATAGAAGAAGTTGTTCACTCCAAAATGATATACATTATATAGCGCTTTTTGCGCGAAGGCTTCATCAAAAGTGGCGCGGCGCAGAGCAACCCCAAGCTTCTCATAAGACATCTCCGAGAACACCAGCAGATGGCGGAGATCGGACAAGAACCCTTGATAGAAATGCAGTGTTTCTTCATCCTCTTCGGCAACCAGTTGCGGAAGCGCATGCTCGTTCAGGAACAGTTCCATTTTTCCGATTACGGATTTAAGTTTTTCTCTCGTCGATTCACACAATTTCTGCACATTAGCTGCTGACATGGCGATTGCTCCCCCTTATTAGTCCTTGCTTTGTAGTCGTTACGACATAATCATTTCGAGTAGTTCTATCTTGATAGTATCACAAAACTTCACCGGTCTCCACCCACCGCAGGCGAGGAGAGTCATCCCGGTCCGGCAGACCGGATACAAGCCCCGGAAAGCGCTTATTTTCTGATATTAACATAAAACCCTGTACGGCGGTATCCTTTTCTCCGATGCATAAAACCGGCCCTCTCTTCTAAACCTAACGGGTATTACAATGCCAGGAAGGAGCGGAAACCATGTCACGAAAAAATTTAACCGTCGCCGGTCTGGTCACTGCTGCGCTGACGGTGGTGCTGCTTACTTTTGCCCTGCGGCCGGAAGACAGCGCCATAAACGGTACCCTCAGACAAGCCTCTGTGCCGAATCCCTCTCAGGAGAAAACCATCAAGAAAACAGCCCTGGTACAGGATGTGAGTGCTACTGACCGCCTGAACCGCGTGGATGTAAGCAAACATCTTAGAACTATGCTCTCGGATACCCACGGCGCTTCGCCTGAGGATATCTCAGCATATGCCAGGAACTTACAGCAGGGACACGGTCATATCACCATGCTGATGCTGATTGATTTCCGCACGCAGAAGACAACTACCTATAAATCCTCTCTTCCGGAAGGAACGGACCAGGAGAACAAGCAGCTGCTCAAATACCTGAACACAGCCAAGTCGGCCATCAAGGGGCATCAAGCCTATGAGTCCCCGTCTTTTGTAATCGGCAGCAAGAAATATTATTTCGTGGCACAGCGTGACCAGGAGGGCCAGCTCGGTGTCATTGCCCTGATCAATCAGAAGATCCTTGACCGGGTAGCCCAGCACCAGCTAAAGAATCTCCGTCTGATCCCTTATCCTAAGGAAGGCAAGTACCGCGTAGAATCCGTTCATGCCGATACGCTGAAGGACCTCACTGTCAAGACAGGCCATGACAACGAGAATGCCAGCCACTACTACGAGAACGAGATCGTCGTCCGGTTCCGGAGCGGGCATCCTACAGCAGGCCAGCTCCAGACCATTGCCGCAGATATTCAGTGCAAGGAGCCGCGTAAGCTGGGGTATGCCTATATTTTCCGCTCAGAGAAGATGAACTATTCCCAGCTCAAAACCTACTTCGCTTATAAATGGCACCCGCAATATTCCGAGCCTCACTATATGTATTTAACCAATGATACATTGAGCGAAAATACAGGAGCCAATGTTATAACGCCTAATGATCTGCTCTTCTCCACCTATCAGTGGAATCTGCCGGCCATTGAAACAGAGCTGGGCTGGAATCTGTCCAAAGGCAGCAAGGAAGTCGTTGTAGCCGTGGTAGATACCGGAGTTCAGGCGGACCATCCTGATCTGCAGGGCCAGCTACTGGCCGGATATAATGCGATAACTAACGGTGGAGCGCCGGATGATGATGTCGGGCATGGCACGCATGTCTCAGGCATTATCGGAGCATTGACCAATAATGAGGAAGGTGTGGCCGGCATCAGCTGGTATAACAAGATCCTTCCGGTAAAAGCGCTCGACAACTCCGGGGCTGGCACCACTTATTCCGTTGCCGAAGGCATTATCTGGGCTGCCGACCATGGCGCCAAAGTGATTAATCTCAGCCTGGGCAATTATGCCGACTCCCAGTTCCTGCATGATGCCATCAAATATGCCTATGACCGCGACGTTGTCATTGTCTCCGCTTCCGGCAATGACAATACCGAACGGCCGGGCTACCCTGCCGCCTATGAGGAGGTAATTGCCGTGGCCGCAACCAATTCCACCGGAGGAAGAGCGTCTTTCTCCAATTACGGGGATTATATCGATGTGGCTGCACCCGGGGAGAGTATCGCCAGCACCTATCCTGATAATCAGTATGCGGCATTATCCGGCACCTCGATGGCCAGCCCTCATGTGGCAGCGCTCGCCGGGCTGGTACGCTCGCTGAACCCCGAGCTGACCAATAAGGAAGTAACCGAGCTGCTGACCTCAAATGCGGTGGATCTGGGTGATGCCGGACATGATAAATACTATGGCTGGGGTCAGGTAGATATCTACAAGACACTGCAGGCTGCCGGCGGAGGTCAGGTTCCCCTGCAGTTATTCCCCCAGCATGTCGGTAAACAGCTTAAATCCATGCAATGAGTTAGGCGCTTGTCCGCCTGGCCTGACGCGGGAAGGCTTATTGGCGGATTGAATGCAGATGCCGGTCCAGCAGGTGCAGGAACTGTCTGAGCCCGCGCTCCATGTCTTCTTGCGTAAGCTGCGAATAACAGAGCCGGATATGGCGGGAAGGCGTATCTCCGGCATAGCAGACATCTCCGGGTAGGAAGGATATCCCTTCCTGATCAGCCAGCGCGTGCAGCTTGTCAATCCCGGGGGATTCGGGCAGCTGCAGCCATAGGTTCAGGCCGCCCTCAGGCAGCGTCCAGCTGACTCCGGCCGGGGCATACTGCTTCAGAAGCATCGCCGCCGCTTCCTTGCGAAGGCGCAGGGCGGTCCGCAGCTTCGCCGCGTAAGCCTCATACCTACGGTCGATGAACGGCAATACCGCGCGCTGGGTCAGCAGCGGACTGCCCAGGTCACTCGACGACTTGGCGGCAATCAGCCTGGACAGGATATTGCCTTCAGCGGCAACGCAGGCGATCCGGCATCCGGGCGCGAGCACTTTGCTGAAGCTCTTCATATAGACTACATGCCCGGCGCCATCCATCGATTTGATCGACGGCGGGGGCGGCTGATGGAAATACAAATCACTGAACGGATCATCCTCCACAATGAGACAGCGGTAACTGCGGGCAAGCTCCAGCAGCCGCTGTCTTCTTGTTATGCTCATCGTAGCGCCGCTGGGATTCTGAAAGGTAGGGTTCGTATAGATGAGCTTCGGCGGTCTGCGGTCACACATTGCAGTAAGCCGGTCCACCCGCATCCCTTGCTCATCCATCGGAACGAAGATCATCTCTGCCCCCCGTCCGGCAAAAACATCAATGGCCCCCGTATAGCTGGGTGCCTCCAGATAGACGGTGTCCCCGGGACCGACAAAGGTCCGGGCCACCAGATCGATTCCCTGCTGCGAACCGCTGGTAATCATTAAGTCATTGGACCCAATCGCTATGCCCCGGCTCTGCAGATGCCTGCGCATCACCTCCCGCAGCTCCTGATCCCCCTGGAAATTCCCGTAGGAGGCCATCAGCTCCGGCTCTTCTTGTACCAGAGCCGCCATAGTGGCGCCAATCGGTTCAAGCGGAAGGAGGCTGCTGTGTATTGCTGCCAGATGGAAGGGATACTTCACTTCCGAATAATTGAAGTTGCGCCACAGCTGTGCCCGCGGCAGGTAGTCGTCATAACTGTCCTGCCATCCGGCTGAAGTATCGGGCAAATTCCGCTGCCGCTCCGCTACATAACAGCCTTTGCCCTGGCTGCAGACAATATGGCCGCGGGTTTCCAGATCAGCATAAGCCTTGCTGACGGTTACCTGGCTTACCTTCAAGGAGGAGGCCAGACCTCTTACGGAAGGCAGCTTACTCCCCGGCTGGAGAAGTCCGGAAGTGATCCGCTGGGCGATTGTCTCACTGATCTGCTGCGGCAGAGATTTAGTGCCGCTTCGGAGTAAATCAATACGCATCCCGTTTCCCCCTCACTGTTATATTTAACGCTTTACTGTTATACTGCTATACCGTTATGATACAACAAAATTCAGATTAGCGGGGAGCATGAACCATGAAGATCAATTATGCTGAGATGACGAACCACCTGGGGTCCTCAGCTGTTCGTGACATTCTCAAAATTACGCAGGGCAAAGATATTATCTCGCTGGCGGGCGGCCTGCCTGCTGAGGAGCTGTTCCCTGTAGAGGCTGTCCGCGATGCCTATAGCCGCGTACTCTCCAGCGATGTTTCAGCGCTGCAATACGGCTTAACCGAGGGATACCTTCCGTTGCGTGAAGCGGTCGCTGCAAGATTGGGACAGCAGGGCATTCAGGTGTCCGCACAGGAAATGCTCCTCACCACCGGTTCCCAGCAGGCTATAGATTTGCTCTGCAGAATACTTATTGATCCGGGTGATGCCGTACTGGTGGAAGCCCCGACTTACCTGGCTGCCCTGCAGGTGCTGGGCTCGTACCGCGCAGACATCCGCGTAGTGGACAGCGATGAACATGGCATGCTGCCTGAGCATCTCGAAGAACAGCTCCGTACGCACCGGCCTAAGCTCCTGTATGCCGTCCCTACGTTCAACAATCCCTCAGGTGCGACCTGGAGCAAAGAACGCCGTGAACAAGTTGTAGGGCTATGCAGGAAATACGGTGTGCTGATATTGGAGGACAATCCGTACGGCGAGATTGCCTTCGACGAGACACCGGGAGCATATCCGCCTGCGCTCGCCGCCATTGACAGAAGTATGGACGGGGATTCCTGTGTGGTCTACACTGGTACGTTCTCCAAAATCGTTGCACCCGGACTGCGCACCGGCTGGATCACCGGGCCCCTGGAACTGATTCGTGTCGTTGCCAAAGCCAAGCAGGCTGCCGATCTGCATTCCAGCGCCATTGATCAGCGCGCTCTGCATGAGCTTCTACAGAGTTTTGACCTTGAGGGCCATATCCGAGTGATCTCCCGTGAATATCAGTCACGGATGAAGCTGCTCTCGGCTGAGCTCTCCTCGCGGAACTGGGAGGGGGCCAGCTTCCTTGAGCCGCGCGGCGGCATGTTCCTGTGGCTGACCCTGCCCGGCCGCATCCATACCGCTGAGCTGCTCCCGCTCGCCGTAGAGCAAGGCGTCGCCTTCGTTCCCGGCGAGGTATTCTACTCCGCCCGGCCGCTGAAGAATGCGATGCGCCTCAACTTCACCCATACGCGGCCGGAGCTGTTGCCGCTTGCGGTGCAGCGGCTGGAGACAGCCATGTCCCGGTATGAGGAGCGTTTGCTTCCTATGTAGCCTTCCCCCGGATGTTACCTGTAACTGTATACAAAAGGCGGCCCCCTGAGGAGGCCGCCGTCTTAATGTCTGTATGTGTATTGAGTTACCGCACAGTGCTTATTCGTTGTCAGTTAGGAAAGTTTGCCGTAAGCCGGGTTCTGTGCTCGTTGTGGTTCAAACGGGAACTACCCTCCCACCATAAGCGACAATCATCTATCTAGGCCATACATTACTGCACAGCTCCAGCGACCAACCTAGACACGCCTCAGGCGAAGGCTGCTTCTTCCGGTTAGGGAAGACGCTGCGTCTCATTAGGTCTTGCTCCAGATGGGGTTTACCAGGAACGAAGTCACCAGCGTTCCTCGGGGTCTCTTACACCTCGGTTCCATCCTTGCCTGTGCTGCCCGAAAGCAGCCATCGGCGGTCCATTTCTGTGGCACTATCCTTCGGCTCGCGCCGACTGGACGTTATCCAGCATCCTGCCTTATGGAGCCCGGACTTTCCTCCCGCGGCGTTCTCACGCACACCGGCGATTGTCTGTCAAACTTTCCGGAACAACATTGTATATTATACAGACTTGGACCAGCGGACACAAGTGTAAATAATTGCAGCCCAGCAAGCTTAGAGGAAATTAAAAGGCTCGGTGTTCAGCTTGGAGGCATGCACCACAGTACTGCACTTATGCTCCGTCAGCTTACCGGCAAGAAATTCCGCTACTTTCTCCTTCATGATCTTCTCCGCGTTATGCCCGGGATCGATCAGTGCAATGCCTGCCAGGTGTGCATCCTGAGCCGTATGGTAATCGATATCACCGGTCACCAGCACATCCGCTCCTTTGAAGATGGCACTGCTGTAATACTTGGCACCGGACCCGCCCATCACAGCTGCCTTGCGGATAGGACGGTTCAGATCGCCGACAACCCGCACATGGCCGACATCCAGACCGCTCTTAACGGTCTCCACGAACTCTCCCAGCGTGGTCGGCTCCTTAAGCTTACCCACTCTTCCGAGGCCGAGGCTGCGGCCCTTGAGGTCCATGGAATAGAGATCATAAGCCACCTCTTCATACGGATGAGCCTTCAGCATCGCCTGCACAACTTTGTTCCGGATCGGATGCGGCACAATGGTCTCAATGCGGATCTCTTCAGCCCGCTCCAGCTTGCCTTGCTTGCCGATATAAGGGTCTGTCCCTTCCTGCGGAATGAAGGTGCCATAGCCTTCAATGTTGAAGCTGCAATGGCTGTAATTGCCGATCCAGCCCGCACCGGCATTCAGAATCGCATCCAGCACCTTCTGATGGTGATCCTTCGGCACAAATACAACGAGCTTGGACAATTGCTCCGTATGAATATCCTTGATCGGTGCACCGTTCTCAATCCCCAGCGCTTCCGCCATCCAGTCGTTCATTCCGCCTTCCGCCACATCCAGATTGGTATGGCTGATATAGACGGCAATGTCGTTTTTGATCAGCTTCTCATACAGCCGGCCCATGGGAGTATCTGTAAGAATGCCTTTGACCGGCCGGAAAATAATCGCGTGATGTGCGATGATCAGATTGCAGCCCTGGGCAATCGCTTCGTCCACGACACTGTCGTTAACATCCAGCGCGACCAGCACGCCTGTGATCTCTTTCTGCAGACTGCCCAGTTGAAGCCCGACATTATCCCATTCCTCCGCCAGATGCTTCGGTGCAAGCTGCTCCATATATCCTATTACAGTCTGTCCTTTGGCAAACATTCCAGCACCTCCGCTATCTGCTTGATCTGTGCGCTGATCTTACTGCGCTTCTCTTCTGCCGCCTCCAGCTCCGAACGCGATAATGAGGTCAGGATACCTTCCAGCTTAGAGATTTCCCCCTGCCACTTCGCCATGAACACTTCATTCGGCGCTTGCAGCAGCCAAGGGCCCATCTGCAGCAGCAGACCCTGATCAAGGGCCACCTTGCCGCCGGCGAGCGTTTGTTCCCGGTACAGCTGTTCATTCGTCCGGCCAGCTTCAGTGCCTTCAGGGACCGCTGTCAGGATCTCATAAGTTTTGCCGTCTTCCTCCAAAATATGCTCCGAGATCAGCACCCAGCCGTTACCAAGCAGCCAGCGGCGCAGAATATCCTCGCCCACATTGGGCTGCAGCGCAAGTGTCTTCACCCCTGCCAGCTTCCCCAGTTGCCGGCCGCGTTCAAGAATAGCAGCGATTAGCGATCCGCCCATGCCGGCAATTGTGATGCAGTCTGCTTCCCCCGGCTCCAGCACTTCCAGTCCGTCTCCACGCCGTACAGCAATCTGCTTGCTGAGGCCTGCTTCGGCTACACCTCTGCCTGCTGCTTCATACGGTCCCAGGTTCACTTCCCCGGCAATTGCCGACGGCACACGCCCGCTCATCACTGCAGCAACAGGCAGCAAGGCGTGATCTGAACCAATATCAGCAAGCCTGCTTCCTTCCGGCACCTGCTCCAGCAATCGCTGAAGCCGGTCTGATAATTTTACGTTGTTTACGTTATTCATGAGGCCACCCACGTTATCCATTTTTTTCTGAAGATGAACAGCAGCGCTAAGCCAACAGCGATCTTCAGTATTAATACAAGCGAAGTCCATTCCGGGAATCCCGATCTGAGCCACAGCGCATCGATTTCCGGCATCAGCCAGAGTGAAACGCCGACGCCCAGGTACACACCCGAGACCCCGCTAACCCGGTGATACAAAAGCCAGCTGAGCCAGATCATCAGCACACAGAGCGGAAGCCAGAGCAGTTCCAGCATGAGAATGGAAGCATCCGGCCTCGCCTGGCCGAAGAATCCCGCGTACAGCAGGGCCCAAAAGGCAAAACCGCAAAAATGAAGGAGTCCGATACGCAAAAAGAAGCCAAGTACACACCATAGAAGACCGCAGGCTGCAATCAGCAAAGGTCTCCAAAAGTCCGGATCCAGATCATGCAGAGCAATTAACCATAGCCCGAACCCAAGGGTTAACACGCTGCCGATTCCTGCCAGCACCAGACTGATCATCTTGTTGCGGTCCTGATAAATAGCAGAATAGCCATAACATACAATTAATACACAGAGCGCCGTGGCAAGTTGCAAAGGCCAGGGAAAAACGCTAAAATAAAGACTAATCAAGAAAATCAAGGAAATTATTCCAAAACCAAACAGCCATATTTTGATGCTTCCCTGTTGGAGATTCCGCAGCGACACCGGATTGCTATCCTTAATTTCTGCTTGATCATCATACAGGTTGGTCAGGAAGTCACAATATTGCTCCGGCAGCAGCTTGCTTCTTCTCCAGTACTGAATTTCTCTTAAAATAGTGTCACGTTTCTCCAAATTCAACGGCTCATCCCTCTTTCCAGATCCTGCCTCTGACCTGTTACATAACCCCCACACAGTGGGGCTTTAGCTTCGATGATGACTCAGGTACTTTGCGGGGACCCCCAGAATATACACAAAGGACCTCCTGCCACCGTGCAGCAGAAGGTCCGGCCTTATACGTCTATTCGAGGAAATCCTTCAACCGCTTACTGCGGCTCGGGTGACGCAGCTTGCGCAGTGCTTTGGCTTCAATCTGGCGGATACGCTCGCGGGTAACACCGAACACCTTACCCACTTCTTCGAGGGTTCTCGTCCGTCCGTCATCCAGTCCGAAGCGCAGGCGAAGCACGTTCTCTTCACGCTCGGTGAGCGTGTCCAGCACATCCTCCAGCTGTTCCTTCAGCAGCTCATAAGCCGCTGCATCCGCAGGCGCAAGCGCCTCCTGATCCTCAATGAAATCTCCCAGATGCGAATCATCTTCCTCACCGATTGGTGTTTCCAGTGATACCGGCTCTTGGGCAATCTTCATGATTTCCCGAACCTTCTCAACGGTCAGTTCCATCTCAGCCGCTATCTCTTCCGGCGAAGGCTCACGTCCCAGCTCCTGCAGCAATTGGCGGGAGACCCGGATCAATTTGTTGATGGTTTCCACCATGTGCACAGGAATACGGATCGTACGTGCCTGGTCGGCAATCGCGCGGGTAATCGCCTGACGAATCCACCAGGTAGCATAGGTACTGAATTTGAAGCCTTTATTGTGGTCAAATTTCTCAACGGCCTTGATCAGACCCATGTTGCCTTCCTGAATCAAGTCCAGGAACAGCATGCCGCGTCCGACATAACGTTTGGCGATACTGACTACGAGCCGCAGGTTCGCTTCAGCAAGTCTCCGCTTCGCTTCCTCGTCACCATTCTTGATTCTCATTGCCAGTTCCACTTCATCGTCAGCCGATAACAGCGGAACACGCCCGATTTCCTTCAGATACATCCGGACGGGGTCGTTGATCTTGATGCCCGGAGGCAGCGACAGATCATCGTCGAAGCTGAAATCATCGCTGTCTTTGTCCTCATTATCCTCACTTGGCCGGAGGCTGTTGACCTCTTCATCATTCTCATTCACAACTTCGATCCCCAGATCGCTCAGCTGCTCGTAGAATTCCTCCATCTGCTCGGGGTCTTGATCAAACGGCGATAATTTCTCCATAATATCTTTGTAGTTCAATGATGATCTTTTCTTACCATGATCAATAAGCTGGTCCTTAACCTGATCCAGAGTAAATTCCGCTTCCAGTTCAGTATGCTGATCGTTCGCCATAATTCGACTCCCTCCTCCCTAGGTACATCCTGTCAATGTCTCATTGTCTCTCTAGGGCTAAAATTTCACTTGCTATTTGTGCTGCACGCAAAAAGTCACCGGATTTTTCCGCCTGAATCATCTCTTCACGCTTGGGTTCTATTTTGCGCTGCAGAGGATACTTCTGCACTTCACGAATACAATCGTCCAGAACCTGGGTATTCCAGTCCGGAGGGGTATCCATCATGGAGATCGCCGTAGCAGTCTTCTCCAGACGGTCATCCTGAAGCGATGATAGAAACCGGCTGATGCCGGGTGGTTTGCCTTGCGCATAATAGGCATATAGATAAGCGGCAATTGCCGCATGATCATCAATATTGAACTCTTCCCCAAGGCGTTCGCCCACATAGGCCGCCGCTTCCGGATCTTGAATCATCAGTGATAAAAGGCGCCGTTCCGCAACATGGTAAGCAGGCAGCAGTGTAGGTGTCTGCACTTGCCCTTTTTTATGCCTACCATTATTCCACCTTTTGTCGTTATTATCCCCTTCGGGAATGTTTTTTTGCATGGACGCCCGAAGTAAATTGCAATCCTGCTTCAAGCTGTCATAGGACAGCTCCAGCTCGGAGGCGATTTCCCTCAGATATACCTCACGCTCCGTCGAAGAATGGAGTCCGGCAATAATCTCCAGAGCCTCCTTGACATAGGCAATTTTGCCGTCTTCCTCTAGGAGTATATGGTTTTTTTTCAGATATATAAGCTTAAATTTTATGGATGATACGGCGGAGTCAATCACCTGTTCCCTGAATCTGTCCCCGCCATGCCGGTTGATGAATTCATCGGGGTCCAGGCCGCTCGGGAGCAGCGCAACCTTAACTCTCAGCCCGCTTTCTTCGAGCAGCGGAATGGCCTTAAGTGCGGCAGCTTGTCCCGCCTTATCTCCGTCATAGGAGAGAACAATCTCATCCCCCAGGCTTTTCATCAGCGCCACATGGCCCTCGGTGAGCGATGTACCCATGGTCGCCACCCCGTTATGCACACCTGCATCCCAAGCCGAAATGACATCACCGTATCCCTCGAACAGGACGATTTGCCGCGTTTTGCGGATGGATGCTTTGGCCTGGTGCAAATTGTACAGGATCCGGCTTTTGTTGAATAACCGGCTCTCCGGGGAATTCAGGTATTTCGGCTGCCCCTCACCGAATATTCTTCCGGCAAAGGCGATGGTCTTGCCCATGCGGTTAGCAATCGGAAAAATGACCCGGCCGCGGAAACGGTCCAGATAACCCTTGCCTTCCCCCCGGGCAGACAGCAGTCCGCCCTTCTCCATCTCGGCGAGATCAAAGCTCCGTTTCTCCAGAAACTGCAGCAGTGTATCCCAACGGTCCGGCGCATAGCCAATTTGAAACTGGTCAATCATTCTATCGCTGAAACCCCGGGTTCTTAAATAATCCATGGCGGCTGTGCCGTATTCCGTGTTCTTCAGCAGATAATGATAATACTTCGCCGATAAATCATACGCCTGAATCAGCCGGTCCCGCTCTGGATCGGGTGGAGCGAGCGCTCCCCCTCTGCCCTCGGGCACGGGTATATCACTTTCTTCCGCCATTATTCTGACTGCTTCGGGAAAGGATAATCCTTCGATCTCCATCCTGAACTTGATGGCATTTCCGCCCATACCGCAGCCAAAGCAATGAAAAACTCCCCGGTCAGGGGTGACGGTGAAGGAAGGGGATTTCTCCGAATGGAACGGGCAGAGGCCCCATAAATATTTCCCCTGCTTGGACAAATGGACAACCTTACCGACTGTATCGACAATATCATGCCGCGCCAGCACGCTTTCGATAACCTCTTCCGGAATATTACCGTGTCCGCTAGCCACATTAGCCACCTTCATCTCTTAACAAATAAATATAATTCGCTACAGCTGTACATTCTCCTGCAAAAAAGTTAAAAGTTTTGTCAGTTTATGTTGAAAATAAATTTTTTCCTCTGCGGTAATCGCTTTTGGACCCTTGGAATAGTGGCCTCGCCTGCGTTCTACCGCCCGGGCATGCCTGCCCTCCAGCATAAAATCCATTTTGGAATCCTCATACTCCTGCCCCCGGTTCGAGAGCACCCTGCAGCGTTTGCCCAGCGCCAGCGCCGCAAGTCCATAATCCTGCGTAATTACGACATCTCCCGCAGAAATATGATTGGCGATATACAAATCGGCACTGTCAGCTCCCCGGTCCACCTGGACAACCGTGACACCTTCCTCAGCTTTGAGCACATGATCGTAAGAAGAAACCATCAGTACCGGTATGCCAAAGCTGCGGGCCACGGTATTAATCTCCTGTTTGACCGGACAAGCATCCCCATCAACGACGATCTTTCTTTCCTGGGACCTTACCATGATTCTCACCAAATTCCCGTGTAATATATATACGCTCCGCTTGGCAGAAATCCTTCTTTGTAAAGCATAAATACGGAACGAATGTCAACTTACGCATTGGCACCGTTCCGTATATTTATACCCTAAACCCTCAATCTATACCATAAGTCATAAACATTAGCTGAATTTTCAATCCTTGATTACCACACCAGCTTGCCGAAATCGGCAAACAATCTGGAATCCGCGTTAATGCCGGACAAGAGTGCCAGACGGTTAGCGCGAACCGCCTCGTCTTCAGCCATGACCATAACGGAATCGAAGAATCCGGTAACGGCATCCTTCAGCCCCGACAGAATCTGCAGTGCTTCTGCGGCATGCAAGGCAGCCAGAGCTTCGCGGTAAGGAGCATGAATACTCTGCCAAGTCTGATACAGCTTCCGTTCGGCTTCTTCTTTGAGCAGAGAAGGGTCGATTACCGTTCCTTCGGCTGCTTTGGCCGCCAGATTGCTGACGCGGGTCAGGGAATCCACAGTGATTTTGAAATCAGCTACGTCTGATACTGCATTCATAAGCGCAAGACTTCTGCCTACTACGTCAACGATATCATCGAAACCGGCAGCAATAGCTGCATCCACAACATCATAGCGGACATTGTTGTCGGATAATAGGCGTTTGACGCGCAGACCAAAGAACTCGTAAAGGTTTATACGCAGCTCAGGGGTGAAATGTTTCTCTGAACGTAAACTTTCATGAACTTCCAGCGCTGCAGCGAAAATTTCCTGCAAACTGATACTAAGCTGATGCTCCAGCACAATTTGCACAATTCCTGCCGCCTGACGGCGTAGCGCATATGGGTCCTGGGAACCGGTCGGGATGATTCCGATCGAGAAACAGCCTACAATCGTATCGATTTTATCGGCAAGGCTGACTACCAGACCTGCCTCCGTTGAAGGAACGGCATCCCCTGCGAAACGCGGCTGATAGTGCTCGAAGATCGCTTTGGATACATTGTCAGCTTCACCGGCCTTACGGGCATAATCCTCACCCATTGTACCCTGCAGCTCAGGGAACTCGCCCACCATTTGCGTAACCAGGTCGAATTTGCAGATATCCGCAGTCCGGCTGACTTCAGCTGCGGCACTTGCCGGCAGCGCAAGCTTCACAGCCAGACGGTCAGCGATGGCACGGATGCGGCGCACTTTATCCCCTACACTGCCCAGCTCTTCGTGATAGACGATATTCTCCAGCTTGGCCAGCGCATCGTTAATCTGCAGCTTCTGGTCCTCTTCATAAAAGAACTTGGCATCCTGCAGCCGGGCGCGCAGCACCTTCTCGTTACCCTTGGCAATTACGTCCAGCGATATGGCATTCCCGTTACGGACAGTTACGAAGAACGGAAGAAGCTTGCCGTCTTCGCCGAACACCGGGAAGTAACGCTGATGCTCGCGCATAGAAGTAATCAGCACATCCTGCGGAATGTTCAGGAAAGCAGGGTCGAATGTACCGAACAAGACGGTCGGTGTTTCTACCAGGAACAGCACTTCTTCGAGCAGATCTTCCTTAATCGCAATCTTCCAGCTCTTCTCTTCGGCGAGCTTGTTGATTCCGCTAAGGATCAGCTCTTCGCGTTCCTTCACATCTACGAGCACATGCTGGCTGCGCAGAGCTTCGGCATACAGGGCAGGTTCAGCGATAACTGCTTCTTCTCCGAGGAAACGGTGGCCGCGGCTCACATTGCCGGCTTTGACTCCGGTAATCGTAAGGTCAATAATCTCCTGACCGAAGAGCGCGACCATCCAGCGGATTGGCCGGACAAATTTGAAATCATAAGCGCCCCAGCGCATATTTTTCGGGAAAGTCATGGCATTGACAATACCTGTAAGACCTTCAGAGAGCAGGGAAGCTGTCTCAATCCCGGTGCTGCTCTTGGTGGCATAGATGTATTCTACGCCCGCCAGTTCCTTGAAGGTAAACTGCTCCGGCGCAACGCCCTGGCTGCGGGCAAATCCAAGTGCCGCCTTGCTCCACTCGCCGCTTGCGTCCAGTGCGATTTTGCGGGACGGGCCTTTGACTTCTTCACTCACATCTTCCTGCCGCTCAGCAGCATCCTTCACCAGTACAGCAAGACGGCGCGGTGTTGCAAATGCGGTAACGCCATTGTGGCTGATCCGCGAGGCTTCGAGCCATTTGGCTGTTCTATCCTTCAACTGTTCCATGGCGGCGCGGATGAAGCGGGCCGGAATTTCCTCGAGACCGATCTCGAACAAAATGTCTTTAGACAAGGTCAGCACCTTCTTTCTTCAGCAGCGGGAAGCCGAGCTTCTCGCGTTCCTCCAGATATGTTGCCGCTACGGTGCGGGCAAGATTACGCACTCTTGTGATGAATCCCGTACGTTCGGTTACACTGATCGCTCCGCGCGCATCCAGAAGGTTGAAGGTATGCGAGCATTTCAGCACATAGTCATAGGCGGGGAAAACCAAATGGTTCTCCATCGCTCTGCGCGCTTCCTCTTCGTAGGTGTTGAACAGGGTGAACAGCATTTTGACATCGGAAACTTCAAAAGTATACGTGGAATGCTCCACCTCCGGCTGATGGAACACATCACCGTAAGTCATTCCGTCTACCCATTCCAGGTCGAATACATTTTCCTTATCCTGAATGTAGGAGGCAAGACGCTCCATACCGTAAGTAATCTCCACCGCTACCGGGCTGGCTTCAATTCCCCCTACCTGCTGGAAGTAGGTAAATTGCGTGATTTCCATTCCGTCCAGCCACACTTCCCAGCCGAGGCCTGCACAGCCCAGTGACGGATTCTCCCAGTTGTCTTCGACAAACCGCACGTCATGCAGCAGGGGATCTACGCCCAGTGCCTTCAAGCTATCCAGATACAGCTCCTGAATATTGTCCGGGGACGGCTTGATGATGACCTGGAACTGGTGATGCTGGTACAGGCGGTTCGGGTTCTCCCCGTAACGGCCGTCTGACGGACGGCGTGAAGGCTCGACATAAGCGACCTTCCAGGGCTCCGGACCGAGTGACCGCAAAAAGGTCATGGGATTCATCGTGCCCGCCCCTTTTTCCGTATCATACGGCTGGACGAGAATACAGTTCTGGGCTGCCCAGAACTGCTGCAGTGTCAGAATCATCTGCTGAAAGTTCATACTACCGACTCCTTCGCTTTACAAGTGTGTACTGCCTCTTTACTTATGACTGGCTCTTGCTGCTGCGCGATGGAGGCGGTCACCGGCTTCTTTCTGTATCCCTGCGGCAGGTTATGGAGAGTATATCCTTCATAAGTCCGCCACAAGGCAAAAAAGCTCCCGCCCCCATGCCTGATTAACAGACATAGGGACGAGAGCCTGAATTCTTCTCCCGCGGTTCCACCCTACTTGATTACGCTACGCGAAATCCACTTTTCATTCTGCCGCTTCCGTACTCCCGGGCGCCATGTTCATGAACGTTGTCCTGCCAGGCTTCCACTATCCCCGGCTCGCTGAAGCGACAAATCGATTCATTACTTTCCCGATCGCTGCACTCTCTCCATGTCTGGAGCAATCACGGCATTCCTATAAATTGCTGTAAAAAGAAACTGAACTTATAGTAACGGATATTTCGCATTTCGTCAAATATTGTATTTATCAAGCTGATCAAGGAAACTCTGCGATTTCAGCCGGAGCCCCAGCTGCATATCCATAAATGCCCGCATAATGGCCTTGAGCTCTGCGCGTGTCTCTGGCTTCACATCCACATTGCCAAGTCTGGTCAGATCAAGTAGCGCGAATAGACGCAGCAGCTTCAGTGCACGCGGAGAAATCTCCATCGCGGGAGGATCATTATGCCGGCAGCTGCGGCAGATTACACCGCCAAGACGCGGACTGATTCTAAGCTCCTCATCCGGCTTGTCCATATCGCAGACTACACAGGTATCAAGCTGCGGGCCATAGCCTGCCGCCTGCAGCACTTTCATTTCAAAAACATTTATGATGATGCCGGGCTCTTTGTCTTCTTCAAGTGCATTCAGGCAGGCGCTTAATTGACGGAACCAAAAGCTTCCCGTCTCTTCATCATGCAATACCCGGTCAAGCAGCTCGCAGGCATAGGATGCATACGCCGCTTTGACAAGATCCTCACGCAGCGGATGATGGGACTTCGTGATCTCCCCGGCATTCAGTGTTCCGAGTCCTCCATTGTTACGAAAAAATACAAATTCTCCTGTTGTGAACAACTGGATCAGGGCAGCATGGCGGCTTTTCACCTTCTTGGCGCCCCGTACCAGAACACCTACTTTACCGGCGTTCTCGGTGCAAAGCGTAATAATTGCGTTCCCTTCGCCGTAGTCCATGCTGCGGATGACGATCCCTTCCACCCTGTATAGCATGCCTCTTCTCCCAACCACTCGGCAAGCAACCAGTCCTTATTGTGCTTCTTCATCAGTGACCATCTCTTCCTCCGCCGGCAGCGGTCCGCTGCTCTCCGGCGAATCCCCAGCTTCTCTGTACAGCAAATAAGCATCGACATCTCCAGTCATTGCAAAATACTTCCACGAAAAGTTCCGCATTCGTATTCATCCTTTCTTCGGAAACACGATGTCTCTTCAGAAGTAGGATGTACGAAGCTCAGGGATCTATCCTTGCAATTCCTGCCAAGTAGAAGCGGAGGGAAGGTTTATTGGTCTTTATGGAAGCCCAAATCCCGCAGTACGCGGTCCTGATTGCGCCAGTCTTTTTTCACTTTTACCCATAGTTCCAGGAAAATCTTCGAACCCAGCAGGTTCTCAATATCCGTCCGCGCACGCCGTCCGACTTCCTTCAGCAGGGCACCCTGCTTGCCGATAATGATCCCCTTCTGGGAATCGCGCTCCACAAAAATAACCGCTGAAATATGCACTACGCCATTCGGTTCAACGCTCATGTCCTCAATCGCCACCGCAATGGAATGCGGCACCTCTTCGCGGGTCAGATGCAGAATCTTCTCGCGGATCAGCTCCGCACAGACGAATTGCTCCGGGTGATCGGTAATCTGGTCGTCCGGATAATACTGCGGGCCTTCCGGCAGATACTTCTGCACCTGCTCCAGCAGCGTATTGACATTGCTGCCCATTTTGGCAGAAATCGGCACGATCTCGGCGAACTCATGCAGCTTGTTGTATTCGGTAATCATCGGAAGCAGCGCTTCGGGCTCGATTTTGTCAATCTTGTTCATCACGAGAATGACCGGCGTCTTGATGGAGTTCAGCTGTTCCGCAATATAACGGTCACCGCCGCCCATGCCCTCAGAAGCATCCACCAGGAACAACACAGCCTCCACTTCATGCAGGGTGCTCATCGCTGTCTGGTTCATGTAATCGCCCAGCTTCGACTGTCTTTTATGGATACCCGGTGTGTCCAGGAATACGATCTGCGAATTATTGGCTGTATATACCCCGTGAATTTTGTTTCTGGTGGTCTGCGGCTTGTCCGACATAATGGCGATCTTCTGGCCAATCACCTGGT
The DNA here is from genome assembly GCF_038000205.1 of Paenibacillus sp. FSL R10-2771. NCBI lineage: Bacteria > Bacillati > Bacillota > Bacilli > Caryophanales > Paenibacillaceae > Paenibacillus > Paenibacillus sp. FSL R10-2771. The sequence continues at coordinate 1,130,432 of NZ_JBBOBM010000001.1, read as the reverse complement.
TCATAAGTGTCGATTTGCCTACGTTCGGTCTGCCGATAATGGCGACAAACCCTGATTTGAATTTCATATAATCCTCCTATTTATCTTACAACTTGGTCAAAAACGTTCATAACATTTTAGATCAATCTGGAAACCTTGATACTAGGTCAAAAGCGTTTCGATCAAAAACGTTTCGATCAAAAACGTTTCAAAACCTTTCGATCCCCCTAAGTCCCCCTTCGCCAAGGGGGACCCCAAGGGCCCCGGCCCTCTGGACACCCGGAAATGGCGTGGACTCAGCATCCGGCACGGGGAAAGCGGGGTTGGAGCATGAGCGCTTACGTTCCCTGCGGGAACACGCTTTACTGCGGCGCAATAAGTGACTGACACGCTATACTGCGGCGCGGAAAAGACTGGTTACTTGAACAACCCAAAGCTTGGTCAAAAACAATACTTCCAAATCTTTTCGATCCCCCTAAGTCCCCCTTAGCCAAGGGGGACCCCAAGGGCCCCGGCCCTCTGGACACCCGGAAATGGCGTGGACTCAGCATCCGGCACGGGGAAAGCGGGGTTGGAGCATGAGCGCTTAAGTTCCCTGCGGGAACACGCTTTACTGCGGCGCAATAAGTGACTGACACGCTATACTGCGGCGCGGAAAAGACTGGTTACTTGAACACCTAAACCATACTTGAACCCTCTAAAACAAACTTAGTTGTATTTTGTACACTTATTCTGTTTAGAATCAGAGACTCTACAGGTTTAAATGTATTTCGTACAACTATTTCCTCACTGAGAGGCTGTTATTGGACAAACTAGCAAATATAGTTGTACTTTTTGCAGTTATATCGAAGTTTAGCGGATTTAGCGGGATTCTAATTGTACAAAATACAATTAAACTATGATCACAGGCATAATTAAACCCAACTAAATACTTCACCTGTCTTGCTGCTACTCCGGAGCCTGACCCTGCTCCAGGTCCGCAGGACCGAACGCGCCGGGCAGCAGGTCGCGCACTGTAGTCTCCACGATGTCGCCCTTCAGGTTGCCGAGAATGACCGGCATATCAGGGCCGCACAGCTCAACCATTACCTGACGGCAGACGCCGCAAGGCGAGACAGGTCCGTCCGTATCCGCGACTACAGCGATAGCCCGGAAGGTACCAGGCTTATGCCCGTCCGCAATCGCACGAAACATAGCGGTCCGTTCCCCGCAGTTGGTCGGTCCGTAGGCAGCATTCTCAATATTACAGCCGTGGTGAACATTCCCGTCCTGGTCCAGCAGTGCAGCGCCGACCCCGAAACGGGAATAAGGTATATATGCATTGGCTCTTGCCTTGATCGCTTCCTGAAGAAGTAGAGCAGAATCCATAGTTGTCCTCCTAAAAGTTTTGTGAGCATATACTTCTCTGATTAGTCATCTTACAAAACTCACTTCGTAAGCATGGACCTAGTTTTGTGAGCATATCCTACTTCGATTAGTCTTCGTACAAAACTCACTTCGTAAGCATAACCTTAGTTTTGTGAGCATCCACCACTTCGGTTATTCTTCGTCTAAAACCCGCTTTATAAGCATGCACCGCATCCATTATTCTTCGTACACTACCGGCCGCTTAAACGTGGCCTGGTATTGTGGTTCTAAGTAAAGATGACGGAGCGCACAAAGCGGATCCGCCTCTCCCTAAGCTGAAGTTGTAAACTGATTATGACATAAGACTTGTGATCCAGTCCATCACGGGATGATAAAAAACATAGATTCCCGTAATAACAGCAAACACCGCCGTAAGCAGTACAGCTCCTGCGGCGGTATCTTTGGCCTTCTTGGCCAAGGGATGAATCTCCGGCGACACCAGGTCAATCGTCGCTTCAATCGCCGTATTCAGCAGCTCGGCGGTCAGCACCAGCGTAATCGCCAGAAGCAGCAGCATCCAGCTTGACAGGGGGAGCCTGAATACTGCGGCGGCAGCCAGTACAATAACAGCGAGGCCGCTGTGCACCTTCATATTCAGCTCCGACCGGAAAGCCGCAGCAATGCCATGAGCCGCAAAGCGAAAAGAATGCCAGAATTTTTTGTGGCCGACCGCCGTGTTCTTGACCATTAGCGTGTCAACCCGACCTGAGCCAGAACATTCTCCTGCTTAGACATCATCTCGGCCTCAGATTCCGGATCCTGATGGTCATATCCCAGCAAATGCAGGAAACCGTGGACGAACAGGAAGCCCAGCTCGCGCTCCAGCGAATGTCCATATTCCAGCGCCTGCTCTTGCGCACGCGTTACGGAGATAATGATATCTCCGAGCACGTTAGGTACTTCCTCCAGCACCTCGCCCTCACCATTGGGCACAGCATATATAATTTCCGGCTCATCTTCTCCGGTCTCATTCATCGCGAAGGACAGCACGTCCGTTGGACGGTCGATTCCCCGGTACTCCAGATTCAGCTCATGGATGCGTTCGTTATTAACGAAGGTAAGATCCACTTCACCCTCATCGATTCCTTCAGCGCTGCCCGCTTTCTGCAGAATGATCTCCAGCAGGGCGATCAGCTCGCCGTTAATCTCATGATCTTCCTGTTCATTGCTCCAAACGACGCTCAGGCTCATTTTTGATGGCCCCTTCCTCTTTTTTGGGCTTGCGCACATCCTCGGGGTACTCAATCCGGGAATGGAAAATGCCCATTACAGTCTCTTTAAGTGTCCGTGCAATAATGTCCAGCTCTTTGATGGTCAGGTCGCATTCATCAAACTGATGGTCATCCAGCCGGCTTTTGATAATCTTCTCGATCATCGTTTCTACCTGCACGACAGTAGGCTTGCGGAGGGAGCGGACCGCGGCCTCCACACTGTCGGCGATACCGACCACTGCAGATTCCTTCGACTGTGCCTTCGGTCCCGGATAACGGAAGTCCTCCTCCGTGAAGTCGGGCTCCACACCCTTCTCCTCCGCAATCTTCAGTGCTTTATGATAAAAATAATGCAGGAATGTCGTGCCGTGATGCTGCTCCGCGATATCGCGGATCGGCTTCGGCAGCTTGTACTCCTTCTGCATCTCCACCCCGTCACGGGCGTGGGCCACAATGATGGATTTGCTCAGCTTGGGCTCAATCGAATCATGCGGGTTCTCCATATTGTTCTGGTTCTCAATGAAATAGAACGGCCGTTTCGTCTTGCCGATATCATGATAATACGAACCCACCCGGCACAGCAGGCCGTCTGCACCGATCGCTTCAGCAGCGGCCTCGGATAAGTTCCCGACCATAACACTGTGATGGTACGTTCCCGGTGTCTCCGTAAGCAGCTTACGCAGCAGCGGATGATTCGGGTTAGACAATTCCACGAGCTTCAGCGCCGACAGGATGCCGAACGTGGCTTCGAAGAATGGCATCAGGCCGATTACCAGCACGGCAGTCAGCAGGCCGCTGGCAAACGCGAACCCGATGGAATACAGCGTCTGCGTCTCATTCCACACACCACCGCCCAGCATGGTCAGTATAGCTACCGTCAGGCAGCCGAACAGGGAGACCATGATTCCGCCCTTCAGGAGTGTAGAGCGCTGTCCTGCCCGATGGGTGGAGAAAATAGCCACATAGCTCACAATAAGTGCAAAGAAGCCGAAAGTGAAATCAAATACGGTGTTCTGCTGCACATTCAGAATAATACTGGCAAGAACGCTGAACAGAATGGAACAGAAATAGGCCAAGGTCATATCCAGCAGCATGGAGATCAGCATCGCGCCTATCGCTACAGGAGCCAGGAAGCCTATATACGTCCGGACATCCGTCTGCAGGAATGCCGCCAGCTTCATCATAATAATTGTAATTATAAACACCAGCACCAGCATGAGCAGCTGGGAGTTATTATACTTGAAACCGGATGTACCGCCGTTGTAGCGGATGAATGTCATCAGGCCAAAAGACAGCAGCACGGAGAGCAGCAGCAGTCCGAATTGCGGCCAATAATTAACTTCTTTGCTCAAGAGGCCGTTCTCGTCCAGCAGGGCATACAGTTCCGGAGTAATCTCCTGGTTCTTGGCGACCAGCACATCCCCCTGCTCGATGAATACATCAGGTGTATTCTGGCGGGCCTGCACCTTCGCTTCCTTGGTCGCATCCTCATCGTAGAACTTGTTGCTTGTAATGACCAGCCGCACCAGCTCCTGCACAACCTCACGGGCGGTCCGCTGGCTCAGCGAACTGACACTGACCTGCTCGGCCACCTTAGCTCGCGCGGTCTGGGCGTCAGTAATCTGGTCATTCATCAGTTTGGTGACAATATCCCGGGCAACAGGCTTCATCTCAATGATATCCTGGGAGGTTAGCCGCGGAATTTTAATATACGTTTCTTCAGGAATCACATAGGCCTGGTCCTTGATGACCGACTGCATTTCAGCGAGCAGATGCTCCGAATACGTTCCGGCTTTACTGCTGGCAGCAACAAAATTAAGAATAAAATCGTTGGCCCGCCGCGGAATTTCCTCACGGTAGATCGTCGTCTTATCGCTTTGTGAAATCGTATCATCCTGATTCAGCCGGTCAATCCGGTCGAGCAGCAGGGTTACTAGATTCTCAGCCCGCATGGGTATAATTGCATACCGGTTAGTTACATTCTCGGCCGCCTCTTCCTGGGCTTTCAGCTTGGCATTGGTGTCCGGGATTTGCTTGGGCGCCGTGATTTCCTTGGCACTGCGTGTACCCTCTTTGATATCGTACTTTTTGGGCAGCAGATCAGAGGACAGGCTGAAGTAGAAGACAAGCCCCAATAACAGGAAAAGAGCATAGCGCGAGACCGCGCTATACTTCCACCCGTTAGTGCTATATACAAATCCGCTTAATTTCGATGGTTGCTTTGAAGCCATGAAGACAATCCCCTTTTTTATTGGAGGTTTTCGGCAGAGCGGTCATAGGCAACGATAATTTTCTGCACCAGGGAATGCCGGACTACGTCCTGTTCTGCAAAATAGACAAAGCCGAGCTCCTCAATACCGGATAATATCGCTTTGGCTTCTATCAGCCCTGACTTCTTGCCGCGCGGCAGATCAATCTGGGTAACATCGCCCGTAATGACCATCTTGGAGCCGAAGCCCAGCCGGGTGAGGAACATTTTCATTTGTTCTGGTGTCGTATTCTGGGCCTCGTCGAGGATAATAAAAGCGTCCTCCAGCGTACGCCCGCGCATATAGGCAAGCGGCGCAATCTCGATCAGCCCGCGCTCCAGCGCCTTGGCCACCTGATCAGGACCCATAACGTCGTATAGGGCGTCGTAGAGCGGCCGCAGATACGGATCTACCTTCTCCTGCAAATCACCGGGAAGGAAGCCCAGGTTCTCGCCTGCCTCCACTGCCGGACGCGTCAGCACGATGCGCTTGACGGACCCTTCCTTGAGCGCCGTTACCGCAAGCACAACGGCAAGATAAGTCTTGCCTGTCCCCGCCGGCCCGATGCCAAAGACGATATCACGCTTTTTGATGGTTGTCACATAATGTTTCTGGCCAATCGTTTTGACGCGGATGGGTTTACCGCGGAAAGTTGTTGTAATTTCACCTTTGAACAGGTCAAGCAGCTGATCGGCACGGAAATCCTTCGCCAGTTCTACGGCGTACTGCACATCGCGTTCACTTAGTATGTAACCGCCCCGCACCAGGGACAGCAGCACGTTGAACAGCTGGCCCAGCATGTCCACTTCACGCTCAGCGCCGCGTATGGTAACTTCAGCTTCGCGCGAGTCGATAACCGCCGGAATTTCTTTCTCGATAATTTTCAGGAATCCGTCCTGCGGGCCGAACAGGGATTGAGCTTCTCCCGCATTTTGCAAAGATATACGAATGCTTGCAGTCTGTTCTGACAAGTAGCCTCATTCTCCTCAATTGTTTACTATCGGAAGTTCTTCCGCGATTCTCTCTTCCACCTCAAACAGCACTTTCATATAAACTTTACCATTCTCTTTCTTCTCATGCAAAATTTTTTGACTTTTGATGACGCTGTCAGCACCGTAACGCGCGAAAATATCACTCTTGGCCCGCGTCAGGCCTTCCTCCCGCGCGGCCTCCGGAGTCAGCATTTCAGCGGTATATTTAATCTCCAGCTCCTTCTCGGTCATCATGCCCAGCGGCAGCTTAAAGGACCGCCAGGACAGCATATCGGGCTCCGTAAGCGTGCGTGACTTCTCAAAGCCGGAATCCCCGTACCCCCACAGCTGCACCGCCCATTTGCCGAGAACGAGATACGTGCGGTCTTTGCGTTCTCCTGTATAGGAACTGCCCGTTCTTTTGAGGGGCACCTCAAGATTATATTCATGCCATACCAGGCCTTTAACATCGCCTTTGGCTACTACAAACTCTGTATTCTCCTCGTCCCCCAGCGCTCCGGAGATGAGGATGTCCCCTTTTTTGACGCGGGAGTTGCGGCTCACCACAGGTCTGCCCTGCTCTGCATAGATTTCAGTGACAACCGCATCCGTCCTGCTGATCAGATGGCGCTGGCTGAGTAGCGGCTTAGTCTCCGGGCGGTCGGCTTCGACAACCTGGATCGTAATGCTCGTCCCCGTCCGGTGAAACCCTGCCCACGTCAGCCCCGGAACAAGGGTGGTCAGCTCCCTGGAGAGCTTGTCCGACTCTTCCATCCGCCAAATCCACTGAAAAGGGTACACCCCCTCCTTGCGTGCGGCTTCGAGAATGTCCTCGGTAGGAATGCGGGTATTCCCTTCAACCTTAATGCTCCACACCATAGAGGACAGCAGCAGCAGCCCGACACCGAAGATCAGCAGTCCTGCGGCAAAAAACTTCCGCTTCCACAAGCGGGCCGCCCGGAATGGAATTCCGTTACGGGCCGTAACATGCATCCGGCAGCCTGTCTTCTTAAGGAGCGGACGGAGTCTGAAAAAATCATCCAGCAGCAGGTTCAGCGAAGCGCCGTCCCCGGCAGGCCTCACATCCCAGATGACGATGCCTGCTCCGGTTACAGCGTTGATAAAGGTCTCCACCTGCGGTCCCGTCACATGCAGTGTAACGAACCCCCGCAGCGATGACAGAGGCGGCTCTTTCATGGATTCTCCCCACTTTCCTTATACCTGATTTCACCGATAATACCTTCAACGGCAAGCTCCTGGCCCAGAATATTGCGGATGACCAGCCCTTCACCGGAAATCTCCAGATATCCCTTGGCCAACGCCAGCCTGAGCTGCTCCGATGAGAAATGCAGCACGCCGCGGTGGTTCTCAATATACAATTCCTTATTGCCGATCAGGGTGATCCGGGGCATCTCCTGCAGCACATCCTGCGGAAGATCCAGTACCCCGTTTGTCCATCCCCGCAGCCTGCGGCCAATACGGGTCATATATAGACGCTCCCCCTTCCTGCCTTCTGTACACCTTATGCTGGAGGGCGTTTGTTTATGAGAAGAACTCACATCATTTGTACCGGGAGGCTCCTGCTGCTCCATCAGTCAGGCAGTGGTATATGCAGCGGATTCTGCAGGATAAGTCCACAGGATAACACGGCAAAAAGCCCGGATCTGCTCCTCTTAAGGAGCAAATTCGAGCTTTCAGGCAAAGCAAAGAGGTAACCGCAGTGCAAAGCAGCCGCTCTTCTGCCGGGGGTTCAGCCTTCCTTGCGGACAGAGGCATGCGGCTGCCGGGAACGGGGCGGTCCCAGAATCTCCGCCCACATCAGGCCGCTGCGCAGCGCCTCACGGTCCTGCACCAGCGGATGTTGCCCTGTACCCGCCTGAGACGGACTGGCGCCCTCTCCGGCAGTCATTGTGCCTGTGGAAGGTACTGCAGCCGCCATGCCGTCAAAAGCCGCCTGCAGCCGCTCCAGCTCCCGCTGCATGCGTTCTGTCCGCGCCTGCACACCGTCCATATCGCCGGTCTGCTCCATGGACATCCCTTCGCCTGTCTCATAGTCAGGCGAAGGCTGCTCTGCCCGCTCCGGCCACGCCGGCGAAGCATCGTATTCCCGCTCTTCCGGCGCGGGATCAGGCCGGCCCGAATTCCCCCGGCGCCCCCCGGGCTCCGGAAATCCGCTGCCCGGACGTTCAGGGCGCCCGCTATCCGCTGTCCGGGCGGGAGCACGGGGGCGGCGCAGCGGACCGCCTTCGCCCCCGCCGCCAAAGGTAGGCATGCCGCCGCGCGGGGCGGACTTGCCTTTATTTTTGTTCCAGTTACTGATGACCGCGATCACCGCAATGACAACGATGTAGAGTATGCTGCTCATGGGAAATCACATCCCTTTATTTGTGGGGCGGACGGCTGCTGTCGTCCCCGTCGTTTAATTTACCGAGGGAGCCGCGCATCTGCGTGTCGGCCTCAATATTTTTGAGGTTCATGTAGTCCATTACACCAAGCTTGCCGGAGCGCAGCGCTTCGGCCATCGCAAGCGGTACCTGGGATTCGGCTTCAACCACCAGCGCCTTCATCTCCACCACCCGGGCCTTCATCTCCTGCTCGTGGGCGACAGCCATGGCTCTGCGTTCCTCCGCTTTGGCCTGGGCGATGCGCTTATCCGCCTCCGCCTGCTCGGTTTGGAGGTACGCGCCAATATTCTTCCCAACATCAATATCCGCAATATCTATAGACAGAATCTCAAAAGCGGTACCAGAGTCCAGACCCTTGGACAACACCGTCCGCGAGATGGAATCGGGATTCTCCAGCACATCCTTGTGCGAATCACTCGAACCTACTGTGGTTACGATCCCCTCACCGACACGGGCAATAATCGTTTCTTCACCGGCGCCGCCGACGAGACGGTCGATATTGGCCCGGACGGTTACCCGCGCTTTGACCTTGACCTCAATCCCGTTCTTGGCCACAGCCGCAACAATCGGAGTTTCAATGACCCGCGGGTTAACGCTCATCTGAACCGCCAGCAGCACATCGCGTCCGGCCAGATCGATGGCTGCAGCACGGGTGAATTCCAGCGGAATATCCGCTCTCTGTGCCGCTATCAGCGCATTCACTACCCGGTCTACATTCCCTCCGGCAAGGTAGTGGCTCTCCAGCTGGTTGATATTCAGGCCCAGCCCTGCCTTGGTAGCCTTAATCAGCGGATTGACAATCCGGCTTGGCGTTACCCGGCGCAGACGCATCGCTACCAGCGTAATAATGCTGATTCGAACGCCCGATGCCCAGGCCGAAACCCACAGCATGACCGGGAAGAAGCTGAAGAAGACGCTTAGTACAATGATCACGACAACCGCGATCAACAAAAAAGTAATCATAGATGCTTCCATCATACGCTTTACAACCTCCGTTATTTTTTGGGATTAACCTTATTTCCATACAGTATTACACGCTGCTGCCTGCTCATAACAGAGGTACAGCTATTTCACGGATTCCTTCACAACCACCCGGCCGCCTTCGACCTTTACCACCGAAATAGCGGTTTGCGCGCCGATGAATCCGCCCTCTGTCACCACATCAATCCGCTCGCCGCCAATAGCGGCAGTTCCGGCCGGGCGCAGCGGAGTTACGCTGATTCCGGAAGCTCCGATCAAACTCAGCTTCTCCGTCACAGGCACAAACCCCTGCTCTTTGGTGAGGCTATCCTGGAGAATGAACCGGTTCCAGATCCCCCGCTCCTTGAAGACCACAGCCACAATCACAATCACCACTGCCGCTGCCGAAAAAGCAATGCCCAGACTGAACATCGCATGCGTAAAGCTGTAAGCAGCTCTTACAACACCAGCCACAAGGCTGACAGAGCCCAGCAGCCCCAGAATACCAAAGCTTGGCACAAACAGCTCAAGCACCAGCATTACGAGTCCCAGAATGAACAGCAGCAACGTCTCCGCCCCGGCGAAGCCAGCCACATAGTTCCCGAAGAAATAGAGAGCAAATGCCAGCGTCCCGATAATTCCGGGCACCCCAAAGCCGGGTACCAGCAGTTCAATGAACACCCCGGCGATGCCGACAAAGAGCAGAATCGTCATAATAACCGGATTCGTCAGAAAATGCGACATTTTCTCCGCACCGGTATGCTCTACGCGAAAAATGTCATCTGTAGAATAACCCAGCCAAGTAATGGCCTCATTGGCTGTACCCGCAATACGGTCGGCATAACCTGCCTGGAGCGCTTCCTCACTGCTCAGAGCGATGATTTTCCCCTGCCCCTTGGCCACGCCAAGTTCGGGCTTGTTCACCACCAGGTTGATATCCATCATCCCTGCAGCCACTTCCGGATCACGCCCGTTCAGCGATGCGGCTCCTACCATCTTGGATTTCCAGTAGGATACCATTTTTGCGTCTTCCACGCTATTGCCATTCCTGTCTACCAGTGAAGCGGCACCGATCATACTGCCCGGCTTCATGATAATGGCGCCAGCATTAAGCGCTATGTAACTGCCGGCGGAAGCGGCGTCGCCTTTGATGTAGGCCGCGGTAGGAATTTTGCTGTCCCTGACCATATTTCCGATTTGTTCAGCTGAATCCACCCGGCCGCCCGGTGTGTCAATCTCCAGCACAATCAGAACCGCGCCGTAATTGGCAGCCTCCTGAAATCCGCGTTCCAGAAAGCTCTGCAATCCGCGCTCAATCTCCTGATCCACCGGAATGATAAACACAGGACCGCCCACAACTGTACCCGCAGCCGCAGCCGGCGCGCGAACCGCTTCATTATCTGCATGGACCCTGCCCGCTAACGGCAGAATCAGCAGAATCATCATCGCGGCTATACAGGACAAGACCCCTATGCGTAACTTTTTCAAGCTTGCTGCCTCCCCTCTGCACGATTTAAAACCACCTGCATCCTTATCATATAATAAAACGCAGCATATAATCCTTAGTACGCCAGTTTCTGCACAGGCGTTTCAACAGTGGATAAAGTGTATCTATTAAGATCATCTTCACTGATGGATTGCAAAACTGTTTGAGGAGGGAATACGGGAAGCTAGAGGTTAATAGAAAGGTTTAGAGAGGTTTATGTTAATAGAGGTAATAAATTTTCATTATGATAAACTGCCGCATTCGAAGCTATGGTACTTGGAGTCCGCAACACTCCACATAACGAAAAACACCCCTAATTAAAGGGGTGCTAGCGTTATATTATTGCAGAAATTGCTGAACCGCCTGGTTCACGAGTTTACCATCGGCGCGACCTTTGACCTTAGGCATCAGTGCGCTCATCACCTTACCCATTTCACTTTTCGAAGAAGCACCGGTTTCCTGGATGGTCTGCTGTACAATTACTTTAATTTCTTCTTCGGAAAGCTGTTCAGGAAGATATTGAATGATAATCTCGATTTCTGCCTTAGTACTCGCGGCAAGCTCTTCGCGACCCGCTGCTTCAAATTCTTGGAGGGCATCTTTGCGCTGTTTGATTTCACGACTAAGGATATCAAGCACTTCGTTGTCGTCTAATGTTCTCTTCAAATCTATTTCAAGATACTTTATTGTAGAACGAACCATTCGAATGGTGGAGAGTCTGAACTTGTCCTTACTCTTCATCGCTTGCTTCATATCTTCGTTTAATCGTTCGCTAAGATTCATGCGTGGGTAATCCTCCTAAAACTTTCTCTTACGAGCAGCCTCAGACTTCTTCTTGCGCTTTACGCTTGGCTTCTCATAATGCTTGCGTTTCTTCACCTCAGCCAAGACACCATCTTTAGCAATGGAACGTTTAAAGCGACGAAGTGCAGCATCAATTGTCTCGTTTTTGCGAACTTTCGTTTCAGACACCAGTTTTCCCTCCCTCCGACCAGACCGTCCAAGAGCATAACAACACGGTTCATCAAATTTCATTATAGGTCAAACCTAAATAAGGTGTCAACCTTCGTGTTATTATTTTTTAGCCGGTCTGTTTTATTGAATTCCTGATTATGCGTGGGAAGCAGAATTCCCGACGAGGGCGCCGAGTTTGGCTCCGCCCAGCAGATGATAATGCAGATGAGGCACCACTTGTCCGCTGTCCGGTCCGCAGTTGTTAATTAGCCGGTATCCGGTATCAGCGATTCCCAGCTCTACCGCAATTTGCTGTGCCACAGAATGGATCTCGCCGATCAGCGGCAGATCCTCAGGCGTGACATCATTCATCGAAGCGATGAACTTCTTCGGGATGATCAGCACATGCACAGGGGCTGCAGGCTCAATATCGTAGAACGCCAGAATCCGCTCATTTTCGAATACTTTGCTCGCCGGGATCGAACCTTCGATAATTTTGCTGAACACAGTTTCCATACAACGCTTCCTCCCCAAAATTTGTGATGCAGAAGCTTGCATCCGGCACTTTCCGCGGTAAAATCTGTAGCACCGGCAGTCCTTATATTGTAAAAACAGGCGTATTCACGGCCGTTTCCACTTCATAAAAATCCACCGCTCACAGGGGCTTGCCCTGTAATCATTAGCTCAGCTTTTGGCCGGCGGGGCGCATTAGCCTGAATCTGTTGGTTATTCCGGCCTGATCCGCTTCGCGACAAATATAGTTTATGGCTCTAATCATACAGGAAATTAAACGATAACGAAAGGTGGAGTCCAAGCATAAAGGCTGCCTCAGGGAGAAGAAAATGAAACAAGGACAAGGAGGACAAGGCTGTATTATAACAGGCAGCATCATCCTGGTGCGGTGGAGCGAGGATGTAAAGCATAGAAACTTTCATTCAAAAAAAGACAAAAAAAAGAAACACCCTTCACAGCTCATAGGAGCTGCTTCGGCGGCGGACGTATGAGAAGGAACAAATTCCCTGTCATACGTCCGCCGAGGTGTTTCAAATGATGTCGGCTTAGCTGTATTATAACAGGGGGTTGAAGGTGTATCTGTGATCGTTGTCACATTCAACCCCGTCTTTCACATTTTTTCCAAAAGAATGGTTGAACCCCCGCCGCCCTGTTCTGCAGGAACTACAATCAGCTTGCGCGGCAGACGGGCACGAAGCTCGGGAACATGGCTGATGATGCCTACGGACAGCTGGTCATTGTGCAATCTTTCCAGTGAGGTTATCACGGTATCGAGCAGATCCGGGTCCAATGTACCGAAGCCCTCATCCAGGAAAAAGAATTGCAGCGGGTATTGTCCGCGCAGCTGAATCTGGGCTGACAGGGCTAATGCCAGCGCAAGGGAGGTCAGGAAAGTCTCTCCGCCGGAAAGCGTGGAGACCGGCCGCTTCATACCGCCGTTCCCGTCATCACGGATGACAAAACCTCCGCCGGAGTCCACTTCCAGCGCATAACGCTGCTTGCTCAGGAAACGCAGGCGCTGTGAGGCAGCCTGACATACCTGCATCAGCTGTTCTTCCGCTATATATTCCACAAAGGCGTTGCCGCGCAGCACCGTCTGCAGCTTGGACAAGCGCTCCTGCATAGCAGCATGTCCCGCCCGCTGGCCTTCAAGCTCCATCCAGCGGATGTGCCGCTGCTGCAGATCCTCCAGATCACGCTCCGCACGTGCGCGGGCCTGAAGTGAACTCTCATCCTCTTCCCTGCACTTCTGCAGTGACTCCTGGCTCTCCTGCCACTCCTCACCGCTAAGCACAGCACCATCCAGCTTCTCCTCTATGCTCCGCAGCTGCAATGCACACTCGGCTTCCTCCTCGCGGTGAGCCCGCACCCGTTCAGCCGCCTGTGCCCGCTCAGAGGTCTCCAGCGACGCAGCTTCAACCTCAGCGGCTGAAGTAAATGCCGAAGACTGCAGCGCCTCCTTCCACTGGGAGTCGGCTGCCGTATAATGCTCATGGGCAGACTCTGCCGCCTGACGGGCAACCGCTGCTTCCCGGGTCTGCTGCTGGGCGTTGTCCGCCGCCTGGCGGTGCTCCTGCCGGCTGCGTTCAAGCGCAGTCTGAAGCTCCAGCAGCCTGCGCTCGCATTCCGCCAGCAGCGCCGCCGGCGGACGTCCGCCGGTCCATTCCCGGAGCAGCTGCTCTTTGTCACGCGCGAGCGCTTCTTTGCCTTCAAGCTGGGCGTCCCACTGCGCGAGCTCCTTGTCGAGTCCGGCCAGCTGCTCCTGCAGCGTCTGTACAGCTAGACTCTTCTCGTCCAGGAACTTGACGCTGATCTCCAGCCGGCTGCGGATCTCCTCGGCCCGCTCATCCTTGGCGAGCAGCTCCTGATAGGCTTTCTCCGCCTCCTCAGGCGCAAGCTCCGGAAAGAGCCCGTTCCATTCTTCCCTAAGCTTATTCGCTGAGGCAGCAAGTTCCTCCGCCTTGGCAGCCAGTCCCTGCACCCAGGTCTGCTCGGCTTCGGCACCGGCCGTTTCCTTGTGATACAGCTGCTCCAGCTCCTGCATGGAGCGCTGCCAGTCTGCGGCTGCACGCCGCAATTCTCCAGACCGCGCCTTCAGCGAGGACAGCCGGGCATTCAAACCGGATAATGCTGCTTCATCCGGGATGTCTGCGGCTGCAAGAGATGCAGCGGACGCAGGGGCTCCGAGGGAGTCAAGGGCAGCAGAGGACTCAAGAGCTGCGTGAGAGCCGCGGGCAGCAGAGGACTCGAGAGCTGCGTGAGAGTCGCAGGCGGCTGAGGACTCGAGAGCTGCAAGAGAGTCGCAGGCGGCTGAGGACTCGAGAGCTGCGTGAGAGCCGCAGGCGGCTGAGGACTCGAGAGCTGCAAGAGAGTCGCAGGCGGCTGAGGACTCGAGAGCTGCAAGAGAGCCGCCGGCAGCAGTGGCAGCAGACTGCTCCATCGCCTCTTCGGACGCTGCTCCGCCCAGCTGGGCAAGCCATGATCCGTCCTGCTCCAGCAGGCTGCGGAACAAATGGCGCGTCTCCAGCGCCTGCCGGGCCAGAACGCGGACATGGCGGAGCCGTTGGTCCAGCTCTTCATGTCCCCCCTGCTCCTGATTAAGCGCAGGGGAGGGATGGTGCTGGCTGCCGCACACCGGGCAGGGCACACCCTCCTGGAGTTCACGGGCGAGCGCCAGCGAGAGCCTGTGAACCTCCTGCTCCTTCAGCGCAGCTTCAAGCGCGCTGGTGTGCTGCTCCAGGCGGCCGGCAGCGGCTCCCGCTGCACCTTCGGCCGCAAGCAGCTCTTCCTGGTGCAGGGCAGCGGCGGCAAGCAGCTCCCCGCGCCCTGCACCAAGCGCCTGCCGCCGCGAAGAAGCAGCGGCCAGCCGCGCCTGCGCCGCAGCGAGCACCGCTGCGCGCTCGCGGTGCTCGCGGGCTGCCGACTCCCGCTGGAGCTCGGCAGAACGCAGCCCTTGCAGTCTCTGCATGGCTTCCTGCAGAGACTGCCGCTCCTGGGAGCGGACCGCGAGCGGCTGCAGGCTCTGCTGCAGCTCGTGCTGTTTCTTTTGGCCACGGGCCAAAAGCTCACGCTCCCGGGCCAGGCTCTCCCGCCCGGCGGCCAGGCCCCGGGCGGCTTCGTCCTGGCGCGCCAGCAGCGCCGCGCGCTCCCGGCGCAGCCCGCCGAGCTCGGCTTCCAGCTCGAGCGCGCGGCGGAACAGGCCCTCCTCCTGCCGGAGGGCCGGCTCCCCGGCGGTAAGCGCGGCCTGTGCCGCTGCTTCCGCCTCCGCCTTTACCGCCGCCTCCTGACCGGCGGCGGAGGCCAGAGCCTCCAGGCCCTCCGCGCGGGCATGGCGGCTCTTCCAGGCCTCTTCCGCGCTGCGCCAGGCCTTCAGCGCGGGCAGCCTTTTCTCGGCATCGTCAGCCTTGCCGAGCTTCTGCTCCAGGAGGAGAATCTGCTCCTCCTGGGCTTGTAGAGCCTGCCGCTGCTGCCCCCGGCGGGCTTGCTCCTCCTGCAGCTCGCGGATGCGGGCGAAGCGCTCTGCGCGCGCCGCGGCTTCCGTGAGCCGCTTGCGGCATTCCTCCGCATGCCGGACTGCCTCCTGCACCCGGACAGCTGCCGCTTCCACGTCTGCCTTGCCCGCGCTGCCCAGTCCCTGCTGCTCGGCCTCCAGCGCTCGCAGTGCCGCCTCGTTCTCTTTGACGCGGCGGCTAAGCTTAAGGGCCAGCCCGTCCCCGTATTGCTCCAGATGAAACAGCCGCTGAAGCATCTGCCTGCGGTCTACACCGCGCAGGGACAGGAACTCGGCGAATTTGCCCTGCGGCAGCACCACCGCCCGGGTGAAGTCATCCATCTTCAGCCCGATATGCTCTTCCACACAGCGGGTAACATCCGCAAGCTTATCGGCCATCACAACATCGCCGTCATCCTTGACCTCGATGAACCGGCTGATCGTATTACTGACCGATTGCTCACCGGTCCGTTTAAATTTGCGTTCCACCCGGTAACGGCGCGCTCCGGAAGAAGAGGTCAGCTCGAAGGTGAAGGCTACACTGAGCTGGTCCTCAGAATGGTTCATAATGCCTTGAGTCCCGTTCACTGCGCGCTCCACTTTCCCGTACATTGCCAGCGTGATCGCATCCAGAAGACTGGATTTGCCGCTGCCCGTCGGACCAAAGATCCCGAACAGCCCGGTCTCGGTAAGACTGGTAAAATCTATTTCCTGCTGCTCTCTATAGCTTTGCAGTCCGGATAGTTTCAGTAGTATCGGCTTCACTTAAGCATCTCCTCCCCATCCGCAGATTCCTGCCTTTCTTCTTCAGCCAGCTCCAGGAACAGCTCAATCAGGCTGTCATCCGGTTCCGCACCGCCCGTCTGGCGCTGGTAGAACTTGCGGAACAATTCCTGCACAGGCATGCGTGAACGTGCCATCTCTTCCAGCTCCTGCTCCATCTGCGGATAAACCGGACGGATATGTACAATGCCTTCCCGAGACTTGCGCAGCCGCTGGATATCGTTCATCGACATCGCTTCCGTCAGACGTAGCTCCAGATCGATGAAGGCCCCCGCATCCCTGCCTTCATCCAGCCAGCTGTAGACCTCCTGCAATCCGCCGGTTGACTTCCAATTAACCAGCGGACGGCCGCAGCTCAGATAGATTTCTTCGAAGACCGGCTCCCCGCCGGGCGCAACGTCTATCAGAGCTACAGATTTTGCCTGCCCCGCCTCTGAGAAGCTGTAGGCGAGCGGCGATCCGCTGTAGCGGATCATGCCGTCGCCCTTGACCCGCTGGGCCCGGTGCAGATGCCCGAGTGCCGTATACTGTGCACCGCAGGAGAGCGCCGAAGGATCTACGGTATAGGCACCGCCAACCTGGATCGGGCGTTCAGAGTCGCTCTCCACCCCGCCCAGTACATAAATATGGCTCATCGCCAGATTGACGGTCTGCGGTGAGAACTCCCGGCCGAGCAGATTCATCAGCCTGCCGACTCGTGCGCTGTAAGCCAGCCGCAGCTCAGCCTCTCCGCCGTCACCGGCGAGCAGCTCGCCAAGCCGGGCTTCAGAGGGGTAAGGGAGCGCAGCGATTTTGGCAATCTCACCGGTCCTTGCAGCATGCACCGTCACCGGCTCTGAGGTCGGCATCCCTACCAGTGTAATCCCCTGTCTGCGGACAAGCGGAGACACGGAAGCTACACGCTCCGGCTGATCATGATTGCCCGAAATGACAACCAGCGGCCTGCCGCCTGCCGTCAGTCTGGCCGCAGCCTCGTAGAACAGCTGCTCCGCCGCAGCCGGTGGATTGACCGAATCGTAGACATCTCCCGCCATCAGAATCAGATCCGCTCCGGAGGAATCTGCAATCCCCACCAGCTCATCCACGAACTGCTCCTGCTCCTTCTGCCGGCTTCTGCCCTCCAGCGTCCGCCCCAGATGCCAGTCTCCCGTGTGCAATATGCGCATATCCGCCCTCTTTTCCCCGCCTGTCTGCGGCAATCATAGATTTATATATAGATGTTTGGATTTCCTGCTGCTGTAGCCAGAGCAAAATTTTGATAATCTTCCATATGTGTTGACCATCCGCGTATTTTGTTGAAATCCTGCACGAAATACAACATTTTCCTCATAATATCGATCCTAATCCAGAATTGTTGTATAAAAGGCAGCATTTCTGCTTCTCAAAGCGGATTAGAAGGAGAATTCTTGTATTTCGTACAACAATCTTTCGAATAGCTATGAATATAAGAATTCAAGTTGTATAACGTACAACATTTGCTCCTGTGCAGCGTAAACGTAAGGCTTTCATTTCTTTTCTGCCACTAACAAATCAGATATAAAGATCAAAAGATTCCGAGTGACAGAATAGCGGTGGCCGGTTACTTGTTTGTTTACAGTCTAAGCGCTGTCTATATAGTAACTCTTCGTCAGTCTATCAGCTCAAACTATATCGTGACTCCAGAGAACACTTCGCCCTCCGGCCGCTGCCCGTCTGCAGATTTCTTGAAATATTTCGCTGTTCACGGTGGAAATCCGCAGACAATGGCAGACGCTGACGCTCCTATATTCCAAAATGGTTCCGCGCCACATTCCCCTGTCTATATACTTTCATGTTCAACCTATATATGTTAAATCTCTCATTCTCTTAAATCTCTAAGTCTATGAGAATCCTTAGCCTCTTGTCTAATAGCATCCTAAGTCTCTTAGTCTGTTAGTCTGTTAGTCTCTTAGCACTCTTAGCCTCTTAGCACTCTTAGCACTCTTAGCACTCTTAGCACTCTTAGCACTCTTAGCACTCTTAGCACTCTTAGCCTCTTAGCACTCTTAACACTCTTAGCACTCTTAGCACTCTTAGCACTCTTAGCACTCTTAGCACTCTTAGCCCCTTAATCCCCTATTCTCACAGCCTCACAGCATGTCCGCCATCGAAAAAATACAACCAGACCTCGCTGACCGGCTCGCCCAGAATATCAAGCAGCGCCTTCCTGTACAGCTCCAGCTGGAAGCGGTACTTCTCAGTCAGCGATTCGAGCCCGCCCTCTTGCACCGGGACGAAATCTGTTTTGTAATCGAGCAGAATCAGGCGCCCTTCTTCCCGGAACAGACAGTCGATTACCCCTTGAATCAGAACGGTCTCATCGAAGGCTCCTCTGGCACCGTCAGCCGGGAGTCCCGCTGCCGCTTCGTCCAGGTATGCCAGCCCCCGGTAAGCCTCGTCTGCAGGAACGCTATAGCTGAAAGGCTGCTCTCTGGTCTTCCAGGAAGACTTAAAGAGTCTGCGGCCCAGTTCACTAGTACAGAAATCCTCTACTTCGCCCAGTTCAACCGCGTCTGCCTGCTCCTTGCTGAGTATGGCTAGCCGTTCAAGTCGCGCAAGTGTAGCCTCGAGAACAGACCGGTCCACCGGTTCATCCAGCGGAATATGCTGCATAACGGTATGATACGCGGTTCCGCGCTCAGCAGGGGTAAGTCCCCGCTTTTCCATAAATTTCGGGCGCTGCAGATGCAGGCTGTCCCCATATCCGGCACCGCCGCTTCTTGTCTTCTTTCCCCCGGGAATATAGGTTTCTTCCAGAAAATCAAGGGAGGGCTGGTCTTGCATGGACAGCAGTGCCTTCAGCTCGGTCACCGATGTTTTGGCGGGAATGCCGGAAGCAGCCGCATACGGATAGATCCACTGTAGCCTGTCCGCAATCTGCCCTGCTGAGGCCGTTCCCAGCGAAGGCACAGTCCTGCCCTGACGGAGCGCATCAAGCGCTATACGGCGTTCTTCGTTCTTGTCACTGTCACCGTCTGCTGCCAGAAAAGATCCGGAGCCAAGCTCCGCAGCGCCGAGCACCGATATGCTCCAGTTGGACTCATCGCCGTGAAGCACCGTAGATACCGTGCCTTCACTACCCGCAAGCTTGCGCAGAATAGCGGCTGCGGGATGGCGGATCAGCGCCGGTCCCACCCAGTCCAGATAGCTGCGGCCCCGGGCCAGCAGATGGTCTGCCAGGAGCAGCTCCTCCCGGCCTTGCATAGCAGTCCAGCCGGATACTGTGCGCGGCAAATCGCGGACCGTGCCTACCAGGATCATTTTGTCGCGCGGACGGGTCAGTCCGACATAGAGCACGCGCATCTCCTCAGCCAGCAGCTCCAGCCGTGAACGGCGGTTGATGGCCAGGTAAGGCAGCGTCGGGTAGCTGACCCGTGTCTCCCTCTCCACGAAGCGGGGACCGAAGCCGAGTTCCTTATGCATCAGGAACGGGGAATGCAGATCCTGGCGGTTGAATATTTTGGCCATGCCTGCCAGGAATACAACCGGGAACTCCAGACCCTTGGACTTATGGATCGTCATAATCCGGACACCTCCAGCCTCCTCGCTGCTGCCCCCGGCAACGCCCAGATCGCCGCCGTTCTCTCTCAGCCGTGAGATAAAGACGAGGAAACGGAACAAGCCTCTGGCTGAGGTCTCATTCTCGAACTGAACGGCCCGGTCATACAATGCCTTCAAGTTGTTCTGGCGCTGAAAGCCTCCGGGAAGTCCGCCAACCCATTCCAGATATCCGCTTTCCCGGTAAATACGCCAGATTAGTTCGCTTAAGCTTCCCTGCCGGGCGGCGTTTCTCCAGTCCTCCAGCATGTCCCGGAAGGTCTTCAGCTTCATCCGCAGCTGCGGATGAATAGCCGTCAGCGCCGCAGAGGCTTCTGTCTCGGCAGCCTTGTCTTCAAGCAGAGTCTCTTGCTCTGATGTTGTAAAAAGATCATACGCGGCAGCAGTCTCTGCCGTTAAATCACCGCCTGCATCGCCCCCTTGCTCCACCCGCAGGGCAGCACCCGCTGAACCCATCGCCGGAGGATTGTCCCCCGGTATATTCCCAGCTTCGGATGCCGCAACCAGCGCGTCATAGAACGTTCCGGTGCTGCATAGGCGCACCTTGGCCAGTTCTTCCTCGCGCAGATTCACCACCGGCGAGCGCAGTACACCGGCCAGCGGAATATCCTGGCGGGGATTATCGACAATCTGCAGCAGCGAGAGGGCGATCTCCACCTCGGTAGCCTGGAAGTACCCCTTGTTCTGGTCGCCGTATGCCGGAATGCCTTCATTCCGCAGCTCTTCAATCATCAGCGGCGTCCACACACGGGCGGAACGCAGCAGGATGACGATATCACCGTATACTACCGGACGCATGATCCGCAGTGACTTATCATAGATCAGCAGCGGTTCCCCGCCGGTCATTCCTGTCATCTGCGAGATGCGCCGGGCAATGGCCCGTGCTTCCAGCTGTGCAGTCTCACTCTCTACTGCCTCATTCTCCTGCTGGGGCAGCTCATCGTCCTCCCCGGTTTCCTCCGGCTGACCGGATGCAGAGGTCCCCTTATCAATCAGCAGCAGCTCCGGCGCAAAATAAGTATCCGGCCCTTTCTCTGCCGCTCCCGGGAAGTTGGCTCCATAGACCAGCTCTGCGCGCTCGTCATAGCTTATCTCCGCGACATTGCTGTCCATGATCTGCCGGAAAACCATATTTACGGCATTCACAACCTCCAGCCGGCTGCGGAAATTGCGGGCCAGATCGATGACCGAACCGCCGCCATTATCGTTCTGCCCGGGACTGGCTTCAG
This sequence comes from Paenibacillus sp. FSL R10-2771, assembly GCF_038000205.1. NCBI lineage: Bacteria > Bacillati > Bacillota > Bacilli > Caryophanales > Paenibacillaceae > Paenibacillus > Paenibacillus sp. FSL R10-2771. Next base: position 1,109,219 of record NZ_JBBOBM010000001.1, on the reverse strand, counting down.
TCCGGGGATCCGCTTCACCGGCAAGCAGACCGCTGCCGTTACCGCCAGCAGACGGCTCAGCGCTGAACCTGCGGTATTTGTCCAGGAACAACCCCGGCTCAGCCAGGCGGAAGCGGTAGATACTCTGCTTCATATCCCCGACCATAAAGCGGTTGCCTGGGAACTCACGGGAGATCAGCCGGACGATCTCCTCCTGTACGCTGTTGGTATCCTGATATTCATCCAGCAGCACCTCATCGAACTGGCTGCGGTATTCCATCGCGGCATCAGAAGGCAGGGAATGCCCCGGAACCGAGTCCGGATGGCGCAGAATCTGCAGGCAGTAATGCTCCAGATCACTGAAATCCACCAGCCCCCGGCCCGCCTTCTCCATCCGGTAACGTTCACCGAACCCGATAACCGTCTCCGCCAGCTCGTGCATCAGCGGTGCCGCTTCATGGAGTTCACCCAGGAAAGACTCCGCCGGGCGCCCGAATAAGGATTTTTGCAGCTCCAGCAGGCTCTTCTTCACTTGATCCCGGATTGCCTTAACACTCTCCTGCAGGCCGGGATCGGTTGCATCCTTCTTGCAGGGCTTCAGCTTGCCGAATGAAATCTCCATGAAAATATCATAGAGATCAGCCCATGGCTGCGATTCTACCGCATCCCGTAATCCCTGCGCCATATCCAGATCGGCCGTCAGGTTATCCGCATAAGGAGCCGGTCCGCCGGGTTGAAGCGCGATCTCGCGGGCCTGCAGCAGCTGGCTGATGGCACCATCCAGCGTCAGCCTGGCTTCAGCGAGAATGCTCTGTACCCAAGGGGTATGGCTCAAGGACTCCGCATCCGGCAGTGAGAAATCAGCAGCCGTATCCCGCAGCCACTGTGCCGGCCAGGGATGACTGCGCGCGAAATCATGCAGCCGCTGAATCAGCGAATGCACGGCGTCATCACTGCGCTCACCGCTGAACCAGTCCACAAGCCGGACAAATACGCTATCTTCCCCGTCTTCAGTGACCTCACCGTATTTCTCCTCCATCAGCTCTTCCAGCAGCTCCTGGCGCATCATTTCCGCTTCATGCTCATTGAGTATACGGAAGCCCGGATCAATCGGAATCAGCTGATAATACCGGCGGATCACTTCAAGACAGAAGGAATGCAGCGTAGTAATAGAGGCTCTGCCCAGCAGAGCAAGCTGGCGGCGCAGATATTCGTTCTCACCGCTTGTGTCCTCTTCCAGCTTGCGCTCCAGCGCCTCCCGGATCCGCTGCCGCATCTCGGAGGCTGCAGCCTTGGTGAATGTCGCTACCAGCAGCCGGTCCACGCTGAAGCCTGCTTCCTCATTGCTGATTTTGCGGATAATGCGCTCTACGAGTACCGCAGTTTTACCGGAACCCGCTGCTGCCGCGACGAGAATATCGCTGCCGCTCTCGGCAATGGCGCGCCACTGGTCGTCACTCCACAGACTCCCTTCCGGCTTCGCTTCCGTTACAGGATGTATGCTCACAATTTTTCTCCTCCTTTGCGGGACAGCAGATCCCAGATTACGTCTTTGCCAGGCTTACTCAGATTATTGTAGCCATTGCCCTCCACAGCCTCGTCGAACTGGCAGACCGGGCGGAAGGAGCAGAAGGTACAGGCAGTCTCCTGCTGGATGCGGTAAGGCTGAATAGCCACATCGCCTTCCGTAATACGCGTACCGATATCCGAAATCGTGCTCCGCACTGAAGACAGCAGCTGACCCCATTGCTCCGGGGTAGCTACAGACGCGCTGCTGTAGAAGCTGCCGTCGCTCTTCAGCGCTACCGGAACAATAGAGGAATAGCCTTTGTCGAGTGTGGTATCCATCAGTGAGACCACTTCACGGTCAGCCGTCAGCAGACCCTTCATTTTGAAGCGCTTCATCAGCTCCTGCTCCGCCTGCTCCCGGTTCATTCCGTTGGCTGAGGTTAGCAGCGGATCATGAACATGGAAATAGAGCGCGCCTGCCGGGAGTGCAGCCTGGCCAAGCCATTGCTCGGAATAGGTGAGCAGCACATCAAGATAGGTCAGCATTTGCAGCGACAATCCATAGTAGACCTCGTGCAGCTTGAGATCCTTCTGGCTTGATTTGTAGTCAATGACCCGCAGCAGAATACCCTGCTCGCCTTCAGCCATATCCACACGGTCAATCCGGCCGACCACCTCCATTACGCAGCCGTTCGGCAGTGTAATTCTCAGCGGAGGCAGATCCTTCCCGGGACCGAAATCCAGCTCCAGCCCGACCGGCTCGAAGCTCCCTCTGCGCGAATGCTCGCCGAGGATCACTGAAGCGCGGCCGACAATATTCTTCAGCTTGCGTGAGATATAGCTGTAACGTTTGCTGCTCATCAGAATTTCGCCCTGCAGCAGCGGGGACAGACGGTCTACCGTCTCACCCGCCTCACGGCGGCATTCTTCGGCCGTCATGCTGCCCCAGCTGCGGCCCTCCTTCTGCAGCCGCTGCGCCATTTGGCTTAGAGCCGCATGGAACAGCTGCCCGATATCCGGGGCCTGGAGCTTATAGAGCTGGCGTTCCTTCAGCCTTAGCCCGTAAGAAGCGAAATGAGAGAAGGAGCAGGCCACAAATTTCTCCATGCGCGACACGCTGCCGCGCAGTGTGGAGCCGCCGTACAGCCGAAGGCTGGTCTCCCGCTTCAGCCTGATCCCTTCGTTGCGGTAGAACAGCGAGCCCAGCAGCCGTTCAAGCTGAAGCTTCATTGAGACTTCTGCCTGCCCAGCAGCCGCTGCCTGTGTGTTCACCGGTTTGTCCGCATGTCCATCGGCCGCAAACCAGTTATAGACATCCCACCACAAGCGGGGAATCTCTACCCCCTGGCGCCACTGCCGGAGCTGAAGCATCAGCATGCGGAGGGTTTGCTCAGGATGGCCGATGAAATTCATGTGGACCGCTTCCGTTTGTGCAGACATGCTGTCTTCAGCTGCCTCCCCTCCCTGGGGGAATCCTGATAGATACTTCTCATCCAGCCCTTCAGGGAACATGCCCTGAAGCTGGCGGATAATCTCCGAGGGCAGCAGCGCTTTGCCTTCATCATCAGCCAATGCGTAACTAATCCACAGCTTCCTGCTGGCAGTTGTAAGCGCATTGTAGATCAGGAAGCGCTCATCCAGCAGCTTGCGGGATGAGCCGGGAGCCAGCTCCATACCGGCATTCTCCAGCAGCAGACGCTCTCCCTCGGACAAAATCCCGTCTTCCTTGAACTGTGCCGGAACCACACCTTCATTGAAGCCCAGCAGGAAGGCATACTTCACTCCCGACACCCGCGTACGGTCCATCGTTCCGACCAGCACCTGATCAAGGGCAGGCGGGACTAGCCCCATCTTGAGCTCAGCCAGCCCTGTTTCCAGCACGCCGGCGAACAGTTCAAATTCCATTCTTTCCTTGCCCATCATCTCGGCAATCTGATCGAGCAGATCCAGCACAGCCCCCCACAGCTGGTTATGCTCACGGGCAGCTTCCGGGCGTCCCTGCTCCAGAGACTCCGCCCCCATCCGTTCCAGCTTGCGCGCCGCCTCTGTGTCCTCAAGCAGCAGATATACGGCTCTGCACAGCTCCAGGCCGCTGCGGCTGGCTTTGACCCTCTGCTCAAAAGCCTGCAGCGGTCCTGTGATCGCGCTCCGGCAGGCTTCCATTCTGGCCAGCATGGCTTCATCTACAGCCTCACTGCCCTCCAGCGAGAGGCGGGGAATGCCTTTCCAGGAACGGCCGTCAGTCCACCGGTACCCGTGAATACCGCAGGCCAGCACGTAATTCTCCAGTTCATCCATATTGGCGCGCGTAATACTTCCGTCCAGCGGAAGCAGCAGCTCGGTCTTCACGCAGCGGAACACATCCTCATAGCGCCAGCGGCGGCGGACTACATCCAGAGCGGAACGGATGAATTCCACCAGCGGATGGTGCAGCTCATTCAGCTTCTGGTCCAGGAAGAACGGAACGCCGAAGTCCTGGAACAGCGGAGCAATCAGCGGCTCATAATCACTCATATTCCGCATGAATACAGCCATCTCACCATACTTGGCCTCTGAATCTCTGGCCAGGCTCAGCATCTCGCGCAGCACACCTTCGACCTCGATCCGGCGGGAGGCCGCAGCCCGGATACTGACTGCCTCCTCCGCTTGCCCGGCTGCTCCGTTCCAGCGCAGCCGGCGCTGGAATCCACGCTCCAGATGGGCGAGAGCCGGACTGTCCTTGAACCTTGGAAGTGCTGGCGGCGCCAGAAGCTGATCCCAGACTGTAAGGCCCATCTCCTCGGCCATTCCGCGCAGCTTGATATACGTAACCGCAGCCGGGTGAAACAGCTCCAGCTCATGCGGTGCCTGGCCTGCGGGATAGATCCTGTCCAGCGTCAGGGCAATGGTCACCCCCGAAGCATATTGCATAAGCTCACGCAGTACGATGAATTCCTGATTGGTAAACCCGTGGAACCCGTCTACCCAAATCTCGGATCCCCGGATATAGCCGGAATCCTGAATATGCTCAGCCAGCTCAGCCAGCCTGTCCTCCTGATCCATGTAGAGCTGTGACATTTCCTGCTCCAGCTCACTGAAGACCAGGTGCAGATCTTCCAGCTTGCCGGCCAGAATCGGACTTCCTCCCAGGGCATCCCGCATTCTGCCGAGCTGTTCTTCGAGGTCACCTGCTCCAAGGCAGCAGCGCTTGAGCTCCGTGTGCAGGTCGCTGAGCCGTTCCACGAATCCTGGCCGGTCCGAGGAGGCGCCGAACAGCTTCAGTTCCTCCTTGCGCCGGTTGACGATCTTATAGATCAGCATCTTCTTGCCTTCCTCGCTGATCGGCAGACTCGCGCTGCCGCCGGTCTCCTGCTTCACCCGGTAGGCCAGCCGCGAGAAGCTGAGTGTCTGGGCGCGGATGCTGCCCTTCACGTTGCCCGCAGCCAACAGACCGCGCTCCGCACCGAATGATCCCTGTTCAGGGACAAGTATAATTATCGGCGCTCCAAGCGGCTCTGTCTTCAGCCGTGAGGATACCGTCTCCCATATTGTAGTTGTCTTGCCGCTGCCCGAGCGTCCGATCAAAAAGTTAACCGTCATATCAGCAGACTCCTTCCGTGGCGGAGAATTAGAATGCAGGCCGCCCTGCTGCTGCACACACAGAAGCGGATTGCCTGATGAATATCAGAATCTATGAATAATCTCGTCCCAATAGTATAGCATACCTCCACCGCGCGCTCCAGAACGTACGTTTGCCATTGTTTGCAAATACCTGCCGCTTTTTTAAAGGCCACAGCAACCAAGGTCAACAACAAAGAAGACTCTCCCGGAGCCATGGATCGGCTGGTCGGGAGAGCCTGGATGGAGTGTATTATTTAGCCGGATCGGATATATAACCGGGATAGCCGCAGAATTAAGTGTCATAAATCCATCTAGCATCAATCCGGAAGTAGAAACCAGTTCATTAGATGGAGAAAATCCAATTAAATCAGCAGAGTCACTCCTCTGCTGATTCCGGCTCAAGTGCAGGGCAGCACCCAGCGCGATTCCGCTACGTAGTTCATGATCCCCAGCCCGGGAAGTGGACTGAAATTCCGTTATATGAGCAGATCAGGCGGATTCGCCGGGCAAACGGACTCAGATTCCGCTAAGGGACCAGTCAGAGCTGCTAATGGAATCCAGCCGGCAACATAACGGACTCAGTCCGCTTAAGCCCCATTCTGAGGTTTTTTGGAGAAATAGGAGCTTCTCAGTCCGCTTCGCTCTGCTGACGGTTCCCCGCTACAGTGCACAGCAACTTCCCTGTGAGAAAAAAAGAGAGCCTCAGTAGCTGAGACTCTCAAGACAAGCCTTCCGGCTTGAACTAACATCATTATTTGCTGCGCACTTCAAAGATGGCAAACTTCAGATAATGCCCTTCGTCCACGCCGAGGATCTGCGGGTGATCCTTGCCTGCGGCCCGCCACTCGATCAGCCGGAGCACTTTGCCGGCATCCTTGGCCGCTTCCTGGATGGTCTCCAGGAACAGCTGCGGCTGCATATGGTACGAGCAGCTGGCCGTAACCAGATATCCGCCTTCATTGACCAGCTTCATGCCATGCAGATTGATATCCTTGTAGCCGCGGACAGCGCCTGCTACAGCACTTTTGGTCTTGGCAAAAGCGGGCGGATCAAGTATAACGACATCCCAGGTACGTCCGCCGCCTGCTGTCATCGGCTTCGCGGTATCCGCCTTGGCAGCCGGCTTAGCGCCGGGTTTGCTCTCTGCCGCCGGACCTGTCGCCCGCTCAGAGCGTTCTTCCAGCCCCTTAACCTGATTGCGCAGGAAGGCAAACGCATCATCCACTACAAATTCCACCCGGTCGGTGAATCCGTTGATCTCCACATTGGCTTTTGCACTCTCAATCGCATACGCGGACACATCAAGGCAGGTTACCTTCTTGGCGCCGTATTTACAGGCATGCAGGGTGAAGCTGCCGGTGTGCGCGAAGCATTCCAGCACGGTTGCGCCGTCCCAGAACGGGAAGGTGACCGGCTTACCGCTTTTGTTGACCGGCAGCGTCTGGAGTGATCCGTCCTCTGCCGCTACCTCCTGCAGCGTGATTCCGCTGCGCCCGCCCCAGCCCTTCATGAGCGGAGCGATGGAGGCTCTGTTCTCGCGCTGATCGAAGAAGTAGCCTGTCTTCTGGCCTTCTTCAATATCGACGATAACCTTCAATCCATTCTCGCTTACCGTGATGTGGCGCGGGCATTCCCCGTAGAGCACGCCTGTGGTCTGCTCTAAGCCTTCGAGCTCGCGGACGCTGACGTCACTGCGCTCATAAATGCCGCGCGGCGCCATAACCTGTACCAGCGCTTCCACAATCTCGGAGCGGTGCTGATCCATCGCCAGCGTCAGCAGCTGTACGACGAGAACCTCCCCGAAGCGGTCGATGATCAGCCCCGGCAGGAAATCCGCTTCCCCATACACCAGGCGGTAAGCATCCGCACCCGGCAGGAAACGCTCCCTATGCTGCAGAGCGCTTGCGAACCGGCCGGCAAAAAATACCGTGTCCATCGCCGCAAGCTTACTCTGCGAAAGAATTCTTACCCGGATCTGCGAGGCCGGATTGTAATACCCTGTGGCCAGATAACGCCCCTGATGATTCAGCACATCCACAAGTCCCCCTGCCTGCGGCTCCCCGTCTACCGAGGCTACTTCGCTGGCGTAGACCCACGGATGTCCCTGTTCCAGTCTTTTCTTACGGTTTCGTTCCAGAATTACCGATGCCAATGACTTCAACTCCCTGTTCTTGTAGCTCGATTTGTATACATGTCCCATGCAATGCCTTCATATATTGGTGTACAACCCCCGTCCAAAAAGGAGCCTGTCCTTATGATCCGTGACCTGCTGTTCCCTGTCATTTATGGCCTTGTCATCTTTCTCGCCGGCATGAAGGTGATGGAAGCCTCATTGTCGCGGCTCGCCGGCCCGCTGCTAACCCGGAGTCTGCATAAGGCAACCTCTACGCCGGCCAAAGGCCTGATTGCCAGCAGCCTGCTGTCCGCGCTGCTGCAGAGCAGCACGGCCGTAACCGTGCTGACCATCGGTATGGTCAATGCCGGGCTGCTGACCTATGCCCGGACGCTGGGCATTATCCTCGGCAGCAACATCGGCACCTGCCTGACTACAGAGCTGATCAGCCTGCAGATCAGCACACTGGCAGCGCCGCTGCTGGCCGCCGCGCTATGCCTCTGGGCGGCCGCAGTGATGGCCGGCGAGCTATCCCCGCAGGCATGGCGGCTGGTTGAAGCCTGCCGCCGGATCTCGGGGCCGCTGCAATTCATCTGCCTCGCGGTGGCCGGCTTCGCCCTGGTCCTGTGGGGCATCGCGGTCATGCAGTCGGTCGGCCCCGCCCTTGAAGGCAGCGAATTGTTCCGCTGGTTCCTCGGGCATGCCGCCACAAGCGCACTGTGGGGACTGGCAGCAGGTGCCGTGCTGACCGCGATGGTGCACAGCAGCGCGGCGGTGATCGGCATGGCGATGGGCCTCGCGACCAGCGGCGTCATGCCGCCGGAGCTGGGAATCGCCATCGTGCTGGGCGCGAATATCGGCACCTGCGTCACGACCGTAATCGCCGCCATCGGCAGCACGCCGTCCGGCGTATTCGTTGCCTGGTCGCATGTGGCGCTCAATGTCGGCGGCGCCCTGCTCTTCCTGCCCTTCATCGGACCGCTGCAGTCACTCTCTGCCTGGATCGGCGGCGGACCTGCCGCACAGCTCGCCCATGCCCAGACCATCTTCAATGTTGTGTGCTCGCTAGGGGTACTGCCGCTGTGCTACCTGCCCGTATGGACCAGGCTGGAGCAGCGGCTTCAGCTCTAATCCATACCGTCCGGCCAGGATTACAACTGTCTTATTATACTTCAATCCGCCCCGCAGTTCTACGGAAGCTCCACTTCCAGCATCCCCCTCAGAAAATACTATAAAACCGCGAGCCGTCATAAAAAGTAATAATCGTCGCGGCTGCGGCTATCCCCACCATCAGACACAGCGCAGCATAGTCGCTGCGGGTAAACGGCCGGGCCCGGTACCAGGTCCGGGTGCGGCCAGTTCCGAAGCCGCGCAGCTCCATCGCGGTGCTGATCTTCTCGATCCGCTCGATACTGGTCAGAATCAGCGGCAGCAGAATGGATACGATGTTCTTCAGCCGCTTAGGCAGCTTCTCCTTGCGGGAGATATCAATGCCCCGCGCCTGTGCCGAGAATGAGATGTTCTCATAATCCTGCTGGATGTCGGGGATATAGCGCAAGGCCAGTGAAACGGAATAAGCGATCTTGTAATTGACCCCGACCCGGTTCAGCGAGGCGGCGAATTCACTCGGATCTGTCGTCAGCAGGAACAGCAGCGCCATCGGAATGACCACGGCATACTTCAGAGCGATATTGAATTGGTAGAAAAGCTGCTCCGCCGTCAGCGTATAACGTCCGGCGAGATGCAGCAGATCATGCCGGGTGCCATAGATTCGTGTACCTTCCAGCGGTGAGAAGGCAAAGATCGCGATGTGATTCAGCAGGAAGAAGAGCAGAATGAAGTAGAGCACAAAGGCATAGTCCTGAAACCGGACCCGTGAAATGCGGAATACGGCCAGGCTGAAGAGCAGCATCAGCAGCAGGCAGCGGGTATCGTAGGTAATCATGGCAGAGACCGACCACACGGCAAAAATAATCAGCTTCGTTGCCCCCGTCAACCGGTGCACCGGAGAATCCTGTTTGGTATAGGTTAGCATCTTAGCTTTCATCCGCGCCGGTTCCCCCTGTCATATTCGATAAACCGCCGGACAAATTCCACAGGCTGGTTAAGTCCCGCCTTCACTGCCAGAGCAAACAGTGATGTCTCCTTCAGGTTGGCGCTGCTCACAATATCCCGGTCCGTCAGAATCACATCCGGCCGGGCATCCGCCAGCTTCCTGCCCTCCGCCAGCACAATCGTCCGCTCCGCGTACTCCAGCATCAGGTGCATATCATGGGTAATCATAATCACCGTAATCCCGGAGCTGCCGAGTCCGCGCAGAAACTCCATAATCTCGTTATAGTGCCGGTAATCCTGTCCGGCGGTGGGTTCATCCAGAAGGAGCACCTCCGGCTCCAGCACCAGGATGGAGGCAATGGTCACCCGTTTCTTCTGCCCGTAGCTGAGCGCTGAAACCGGCCATTCGCGGAACTCATACAGTCCGCAAATCCGGAGCACCTTATGTACCCGCCCGCGTATCTCTTCTTCCGCGAAGCCCCGCAGCTTAAGTCCGAGGGCAACCTCGTCATAGATCAGCGTCATGGAGATCATATGATTCGGATTCTGCATCACGAAGCCGATATGCTCTGCCCGCTCCTTGATCGTATCCGTTGCCAGATCCCGCCCGTTCAGCAGAATACTTCCCGCTGACGGCTTGTAGAACCCGCAAATCAGCTTCGACACCGTTGATTTGCCCGCACCGTTCCTACCGGCAATGCATAGCATCTCGCCGCGGCGGACGCTGAAGGACAACCCCTGCAGCACCTTCGCCTGCTTGTCATAGCCAAAGGTAAGATCCCGCAGCTCAAGCAGCACAGGTGCTGCTTCCTCCTCCTGCGGTACTTCACTGGCCTCATACCAGGCGCGGAGCCTGGCGGCTCCGGTCTCCAGCCTGATCCCGTCCAGATGCTGCGGGTTCATCTCCGGTGTAATCTCGCAGCCGGCATATTTGAGCGCAGTAAGATAGAGCGGCTCCCGGAGGCCTGACTCTGCAAGCAGCGGTGAACTCAGCAGCTGCGCAGCCGGCAGGTCCGCCGCAATCAATCCTTCATTCATGACAATGATCCGGTCCACCGGCCGGTGCAGCACTTCCTCCAGCCGGTGCTCGATAATAATGACCGTATTGCCGGTCTCACGCTGCACCCGGTCGATCAGCTCAATCGCCCCGGTTCCCGTATAGGGGTCCAGGCTGGCCAGCGGCTCATCGAACAGCAGGACGTCCACATTACTGACCAGTACCCCGGCCAGCATGGTCTTCTGCTTCTGTCCGCCGGACAGCTCCTGCGGAGAAGCTGTCAGCAGCTCCTGAATATCGACCGCTCTTGCCGCAGCTTCTACCCGCTCATGCATCTCCTGCACCGGAACCGCTGCATTCTCTAGGCTGAAGGCAATATCCTCGCCTACGGTCAGGCCGACAAACTGCCCGTCCGGGTCCTGCAGTACAGTCCCCACCACCTCCGACAGGCCGGCAATCCCCAGCTCCTTCGTGTCTGTCCCTTTAACGGTAAGAGTACCGCTTATTTCGCCCGGATACGCAAAAGGAATCAGGCCATTGATGCAATGGGCCAAGGTGCTTTTGCCTGAACCGGAGGGCCCGACAATCAGAATCTTCTCGCCTTCATGAATCTTCAGGTTAATCTTATGCAGTGTAGGTTCCTGCTGGGCCCGGTATTTAAAGGTGAAATCGGTGAATTCTATAACCGTTTTGCTCATGGGTAACCTTCCTCATATGCTGATTTACGTATCCTAACTGACCCGCTCAAACAGAAAGGCCGGTGACGGGCACCGGCCTTTCTGTTTGAATTATATATTATTGCAGTCTTTTCAGGCTACCCTGTTTCGTTCTCGTCTTGGAGTAGGCTATAGCGAGCAGTGTTCCGATGACCGCCACCGTTACGATGTTGGACGCTCCGGCGATCAGCCCCTGGGTGAAGACCTTGTTAGCCGGTTCCGCGTAGATGAGAATGTCCAGCACCGGCGCTACCAGGAACCAGGCAATGGCGTTGGCAATAATCTGCGCGAGATTGAAGGCAATGATCTCCTTCCGGCCGAACTCCCCATCCCTGATCGCTATTCTGGCTGCCAGCAGCCCGATAATCAGTCCGACCAGTCCCGAGGAGATGACCCAGCTGAACCAAGGGGAGCCATAGAATATCGCATCCTTCAGTGTGTGCCCGATCAGTCCGATGAAGAGCCCTGCAACCGGTCCGTATAGCAGCGCAAACAGTGCCAGAAGTGCGTATGTAGTCTCAATGTTGGTATTCGGAATACCCGAAGGAATGGAACCGAACCTCCCCAGTATTACGAATAACGGCGAACCGATGCCGATTGCCACAATCGTTTGAATGGATAATGCCTTGTGCTTAGCCACCTGCTTCATCTCCCTTAATGGACTTTATACTATGCTTTTCCGAATTATACATCGGTTTACTTGGGATTACTATAGGGGAGAGCAAATTAATATCCGAAACTGTTACACAATAAAAGACCTGAACACCGCCCAGAGGCAAATGTTCAGGTCTGATGATCATGCTTAAGGATAGCAGGCAGTACTGTACTATTTCACTGAAACAGATACCGTCACTGTCTTGGTGCCCAGCTTGCCTTTAACCGAAGTGGTTCCTTTGCTTACCGCTGTAATCTGCCCGGAGGAATTCACTTTAGCCACAGAAGGTTTGGAGCTGGTCCAGACTACGCTTCCTGTGACAATAGCGCTCTTGCCTGTATCATACAGCGCGGTTACAACTACGCTTTTGCCTGCACCCGGAGCAAGAATCAGCTTATTCTCACTGACCGTAATCTTCATTAGCTTCGGCACCACTGAGATTTTGACGGTGGCAGGAATTCCCTGATAGGAACCGCTCAAGGTTACTGTACCTTCCGTAATCGCTTTGACTGACGTTCCCTTCACAGAAGCAACTTCCGGATTTGACGATACCCAGTTCATTCCGCCCGAGAAGTTCGCAGTTTTGCCGTTCGAGAAATATCCGGTGACCTTAATCGTTTTGGAGCCTTTGATATTCATCTCAAGCACAGCCGGTTCTACGACAAGCTTCACAACCTTCTGCTCAATCGTTACCGGAACACTGATCGTCTTATTGGAATACGTACCTTTGAGTGTTGCCGAGCCTTTGACCAGACCTTTAATGGTCTTGGCAGCTGCCGATTGCTTGAGAACCGCGTTGCTTCCGCCCAGTTCCCAGACAATAGTGTCTGTCACATCGAGCTCATCACCGTTCTCCAGTACGGCCTGAACCGCCGGGAGCGGCGTTTCTTCACCGATGACCAGACCCAGTGCATCTTCCGGTCCAATCAGGACAAGCACTTTATTCTTAACTGTAACTTTGAGCTCAACCGTCTTGGAGCGGATCGCGGTCGCAGAACCTACAGTTACTGCACCTGCTTTGATCTTGCCTGTCAGGGTAGCCGTACCTGCCTTGCCGCCGGTAAGCTTCCCGTCCTTAATCGAGACAATCTCTTCATTCGCCGAGGTCCACTCGATTTCATCGCTGATATCCAGCTTGGTTCCGTCATATTTCGTTCCGCTTACCTTCGGCAAGCCGGCGGAGTCTGCTGTGTATATTTCCTGTTCTGTCTTCTCGAGGGTCAGCTCCGTCAGGGTTGGATAGACCGTTACCTTGAAGGTTTTGCTGATTCCGAGGTGATCTGCTTTGATGACAGAAGTTCCTACCGCTTTGCCTGTCACTGTAGCAAAAGCATTGCTGGCATCGGTAACATTGGCAACTACCGTAGCTGCCATCAGGTTGTCCGAGGTCCAGGTAGCTGACGCCGTTTCGTTCGTGGTCGAATTGACCGCATTACGCATCTTTGCCGTTACATTTAGACTTTCTCCCAGGAAAATGGACTGGTCGCCGGATGGTGTCAGCAGGAGCGCTTCATAAGGCGCCCGCACATAGACGTCAACGGACTGTTCCACACCCAGGTAGCTTGCTGTAATGACAGCCTTACCCACGCCATGAATAGTAATCATGCCGTCTTTTACTGTAGCTACGCTCTCGCTTGAGCTGCTCCAATCTGCCTCTTTCTCGATAGGGAGCTCATCACTCACCGCTGTAGCTTTGGTTACTGCTTTCAGCTGCACCGGGTTGTCTCCAACCAGCATTTCAAGCTCTTTGACTTCCGCACCGCTCACTTTGTCTTTAAGCATGATTGCCGAATAAGGAAGCTCCACAACCGCCTTGAAAGTCTCGGTTAATCCCTTGTACTTGGCAGTAACTGTCGCCGTTCCTTCGCCAACCAGCGTAATCTTACCCTCTGTAATTGTCAGTACGCCTGAATTCGAGCTGCTCCAGTCGGCGTCCTTCGTCACATTTTTCTCTTCAGTGGCTGATTCGCCGCCCTTGGCCGTTGCGGTAACCAGGAGTGAGGCTTCTTTGTCTCCTAGTTTATAGCTGCCCTCCGTGCTGCGTTTCAGTGTCAGATCTTTATACGGATACGTAACAGATACCTCAACAGTATCTACCGCATTATTACTATAAGTAGCTGTAATCATTGCCGTCCCGTAAGTAAGCGGCTTGATCTGACCGTTAATTACGCTGACAACTTCATTCTTGGAGGAGGTCCATGTGGCGGATGCCGTCACATCCCTCTTGGAGGAAGAGCCTTCTACATTGGCATATACCTTAAGCTGCTTCGGTGTCTGGCCAACGGTTAGCTCTATTTTGTCAGAGCTGTCGATTTCAATAGAGTTGATGTCTCCAGCAGCGGCAAAGACGTTTACCGGAAAAGCTGCAGCAACGAGCAATATCATAATGAGGAGCGTTTTTGTCATTTTCCTGTACACGGTCATCTGTTCTCTCCTTAGACGGTCTTATTATCGGTGGCCTTTTACCACACTCTTCCACTATATCGACAAATGGAGCCCAAGTCTTTACCCCATTTTCAGTTAATTTTCAGTTTCTGCTGAATTCAGGTCTTTATAACTATAAAAATTGTGCTCTATATCTATACATTTAGTCCGGCAGGCAACCGCCAAAGGAAGTAGATAAAATACCTAATTTGCACCATTGTCTGAAATTTACATTTCCGATATGGTATTTTATAACATCCTCACTCTATGTATCTCCCCATCCGCATTTACTTCAACGAGAGTCTCTGCCTACTTCCTATAACAGTGTATTGCGTATGATCATTCATTAGGGTTCGCGGATAACAATGCAGAGGAGGATTATCATGAAGCGGCTTGCTCAACTGGATTCCATACGCGGACTGGCTTCGCTGTCTGTTGTGCTTCATCATCTGTGGCAGTCAGCTCCGGTATTGCCGGCTGTATTCTATTATTCTCCGGCCCGGATCTTCATCGGCGGCCATCAGGCCGTCATCCTCTTCTTCATCCTTAGCGGCTTCGTACTCGCCCTACCGTTCCTGAGTGGCAAAACTGCCCCGTATTCCGCCTACATCATCAAACGGATCTGCCGGATCTATCTTCCCTATCTTGCGGCCCTGATCCTTGCTGTCATTGCCGCCAGCCTGCTGCATAACAAGTCAGAGAGTCAAGTGGGTTCATTCTTCTACTTTTTCTGGCAGAGCGGGTTCAGCCTGCGGCTGATCGCCGAGCATCTGACGCTGCTCACCAACTTCAATACCAACGCCTACAATACCGTCATCTGGTCTTTGCTCCATGAGATGAGGATCTCCCTGATTTTCCCGCTGCTGATGCTCCTTGTGCTCAGGCGCGGCCTGGTGTTCAATCTCCTCATCTGCCTCCTGCTGAACATGGCCAGCGCAGCCAATGATATCTTCGGCCTGGAGTCCAGCAGAGGATTTCACACCTCATATATGGACACCGTCTATTACACCCCGTTCTTCATCATCGGCGCCTTGCTGGCCAAACACAGGGCTGAACTGATGAGCCTCTGCCGGCGTGCCGGACAGCTGTACAAGGCGGCCGGCCTGGCCGCAGCCATCCTGCTCTATGCCTACTCCCGTCTCCTCTCCGACAAAATTCATCTGCCGTTCAACCGCGTTATCGACGACTATGGGATCACTCTGGCTGTGGCATTCTTCATCATCCTGGCACTTACTTCAGCGCAGCTGATCAAGCTGCTCTCGCTGAACTTCATCAGCTTCCTTGGTAAAATCTCATACAGTCTCTATCTCTACCATTTCATCGTATTCCTCACTCTGGCCTACACCATCCAGCCTTATATCCCCTACTGGCTGTTCGGCCTGCTTACACTGGCTCTTAGCATTCTGGCGGCTACAGCAAGCTATTATGGGGTGGAGAAGCCGGCTATGGCTCTCGGACGGCATCTCAGCAGCTATGTCACCAGGCCCCGGGCGGGACGTTCCGCGCTGCACAAGGCACCTGAAGCTGAGGCTGTGACGCAGCAGATCTGATTTCTTGATACCGGCAGGCGGTTTGGGTCAGTAGACTAGTCAGCTATCGATCAGGAAGCAAAAAAAGGGGAGCCCTTAGAGCCGTTACCGGCTCTTGGAGGCATCCCCTGAGTGTTGTTCATATTTGCGTACGCTTACGCGCGGCGCGGTTCTGCTGTGGCTCTGCTCACACTGACAAGCTCACCGCGGCATTCATTTACACCAGCTTCTGTCACCTTCACCTCGCAGAGCTCGCCCTGCAGCGAATCATCGCCGCTGAAGAGAATCTGCAGATAGTTGTCGCTGAAGCCGTGCTGAATGCTGCGTCCCGGTGATCCCTTGGCTGCACGCTCAGGAATGACGGACAGTGTTCTGCCGACGAATTTCCGGGCATAAGCCAGCTGCATCTCCTCAGAGAGGTCAATCAGCTGCTGGACACGCTCATTCTTGATCTCTTCATCCACTTGGTTCAGCATCCGTGCTGCAGGCGTACCGGTCCGCTTGGAATACGGGAACACATGCATCTCGGAATAGTTGACCGCCTTCATGAAGTCATAACCGGCGCGGAACATCTCCTCGGTCTCGCCCGGGAAGCCGACGATAACATCGGTTGTAATGCCAACATCCGGCATCGCCTGGCGGATCAGCTGCATTTTGGCATAATACTCTTCGGTCGTATATTTACGGCGCATGGCCTTCAGCACGTCGTTATGACCGGCCTGCAGCGGAATATGCAGATGGCGGCACATCTTGGAGCTGCGGTTCAGCACCTCAAGCAGCTTGTCATCAATCTGGCTGGCTTCAATCGAGCTGATGCGGACCCGCTCCAGGCCATCCACCTGATCCAGCTCCCACAAGAGATCGGCCAGACGGTAATTCTCCAGATCATCGCCGTAGCCCCCGGTATGAATCCCGGTCAGGACAAACTCTTTATATCCCGCCTCCACAAGCTGACGTGCCTGGGCGACAATCGATTTCGGATCACGGCTGCGCGACAGCCCGCGCGACCAGGGAATGATGCAGAAGGTGCAGAAGTTATTGCAGCCGTCCTGAATCTTCATGAATGCACGCGTCCGGTCAGCGAATCCGGGAACATCCAGCTCCTCGAACTCCCGGGTCTTCATAATGTTGCGGACCGCATTCACGGGCTGGCGTGATTCCTGGATATTCTTCACATGGGTCATGATCTGCTCGCGGTCCTGGTTGCCGATGACCAGATCGACGCCGGGGATGTCGAGAATCTCTCCGGGCGAGGTCTGCGCATAGCAGCCGGTTACAGCGACGATCGCTTCAGGATTGCGGCGCACCGCGCGGCGGATCATCTGCCGGCTTTTTTTGTCGCCCGTATTGGTCACCGTACAGGTGTTGATGAGGTAGACATCGGCGGAACCTTCGAAATCAACCTGCTCGTAACCTTCATTTTTGAATAGCTGCCAGATGGCTTCTGTGTCGTAGAAATTGACTTTACAACCTAAAGTATAAAATGCTACGGATGGCATTGTTTAAGCTCCCCCCATTTCTCCGGATTCATATAGAATGCAGGCGGCGGCGACCATACCTGCGGTTTCACAGCGCAGAATGCGTGCTCCCAGGCCTACGGAGACCGCACCGGCCTCTTCGGCAGAGCGGCATTCCTCCGGACTGAAGCCGCCTTCCGGTCCGACAACAATCATTACCTTCGCAGTAGAATCCTGCGGCAGCGAGGACAGCCAAGGCGCGGCTGCGCTGCGGAGCTGCAGCCCTTCTTCTTTTTCATAACAGAAATAGACCGCGTCATACTCACTGAAGCTCTTCAGCAGAAGCTTCCAGCTAAGCGGCGAATGCACTTCCGGAACGATATTCCGGTGAGCTTGTTCAGCGGCCTCCTTGCAGATTTTGCGCCAGCGCTCTACCCGCTTGCTCTCCTTGCGTTCATCATACTGCACAATCGTCCGCTCGGAGAGGAACGGGGTGAAGGCAACCGCACCGATCTCGGTACATTTCTGGATCACCGTCTCCAGCTTGTCCCCCTTCGGCAGGCTCTGGGCTACAGTAATCTTAATCCGCGGCTCGTGGGTCATAGCCAGGTTCTCCAGTATGCTCACGGTTACGAGGCCAATCTCTATTTCAGCGATCTCAGCCAATGCCTCGCGGGAAACGCCGTCGCTGACGATCAGCTTATCCCCTGCCTTGCCGCGCATCACCTTGGCAATATGCCGGGCATCTTCGCCGTCAATGCTTACCTTATCTTGGCCGAACTGCGCCGGTGTTACGAAATAACGCTGCATCTTTTATCATCATCCTGTCCGTTATTCAGCGTAAAAGCGGCGGCGTTCCCGTCAAATCAGGTCCCGGCCGCCGCTTCACTCACATGATTAAACCTCGAAAATACCACATTATATTGTACAACGTTTAGAGCTGCATGAACATCCCTCAATCTGAATTCTAGCCGCCGAATAATCCGTAAAAGAATTGCACGGCTCCGGCGCTCATTTGATTGGCCCAGTTATCCAGCGGTGTAATCGTGTAGGCACGCAGACCCGGGATAAACAGAATCAGCAAAAAGATGAAGACCGCCCACTGCTCATACTGCTGCAGTCTCCCGCGGATCGGACGAGGAGCCAGATCCTCCACGATCCGGTAACCATCCAGCGGAGGCAGGGGAATCAGGTTGAACAGGAACAGGAAGAAGTTAAGTTGAATGAAAATGCCGAAGAACCAGTAAATAGCCTGAAGCACGCGGTCATTGCTGATAGACTCCAGCACTCCGGTCGCAGCCAGAGCCGAATAAATCATTGCTCCGAGGAACCCCAGCAGCAGATTGCTGATCGGACCGACCGCAGATACGATAACGCCCATCAGACGGGGGCGGCTGAAATTGTCACGGTTGACCGGAACCGGCCGCGCCCAGCCGAATCCGGCGACCACAAGCAGAATAATTCCGAAGAAATCGAAATGCACCGCCGGGTTCAGGGTCATACGGCCGAGCAGGCGTGCTGTCGGGTCCCCGAACTTATTCGCAAAGTAAGCATGGCTAAACTCATGTACTGTAAAGGCGATCAGCAGGGTAATGAGCAGGAACGGAAGCTGTTCCAGCGGCATTCGTATAAAGCTTTGCAGAAATTCCATCTCTACCTCTTTCCGGCTGTGAACGCCACCCAATCTTCTTCACGGGTTACTTCTATAATCTCGAAACCGGAAGACTTCAGCGCTTCCGCTACAAGTCCTTCCTTATCCTTGTAAATACCGGAGGTGATGTAGATTCCTTCCGGCTGGAGTGCACGGTACACATCATCTGTGAACAGCACAATAATCTCGGCGAGAATATTCGCTACAACAACCCGCACCGGCAGGGTAACTCCCAGTCCCTCAGCAGCCGGAGCAGCGGCAGGAATAGCTGCTTCCTGTCCAGCCTGTTCAGCAGTATAGCCCGGTCTGGCCGAAGGCCACATATCTCCGGCTGTAGTATCTGCCGCCCGTTCTCCGCCGAGCAGGGAGAGCAGATCGCTCTCCTTAACCGTGATGGCAGCCTCAAGCCGGTTCAGCGCCACATTCTCACGGGCACTCTCCACCGCCACCGGGTCGAGATCCAGGGCGAGAACGGATTTCGCGCCCAGCAGCACAGCGCCTACGGCAAGGATGCCGGAGCCTGTGCCGACATCAATTACTTCATCGCCGCTGGCGATATGCTTCTCAAGCGCGCGCAGGCACAGCGCCGTCGTCGGGTGCGTCCCCGTTCCGAAGGCCATGCCGGGGTCGAGCTCGATAATCTTTTCGTCCGGGGAGGCCGGGGTATATTCTTCCCATGTAGGCTTAATGGTCAGCCGTTCCGAGACGCGCAGCGGCTTGAAGTACTGCTTCCAGGCATGGGCCCACTCATCCTCATCCACCGTCTTCCAGGAGATCAGTGCTTTGCCGGGATCGATCCCGAACCCTCTCAGCTCTTCCACCCTTGGCGTTACCTCCGCCACAATCTCGTCCATTGCCGCCGTTTCGGCATAATAGCCCTTAATTACCGCTTCCCCCTCGGGGATGTCATTCAGCGGCTCATCGTATAATTCACCATAACGGGTATCCCGTACTTTATTCAGCGTTCCGGATTCCTCAATGGAAACTCCGCCCGCACCGGCCTCATACAGCAGATTGGATATCATCTCCTGTGCTTCCTCCGTTGTATGTACCGTCAGTTCGTGCCATAGCATGTTAGTAAATCCTCCTGAAAGTTTGGTAGCATATGCTCCGTTGGTTCTGCTTCGCAAAACTTGTTTCGAAAGCATACGCTTAGTTATGAGAGCCCAGTCTCCCTGAAATCACTCCGCGTAACTGGATTCGAAAGCGCGGCTTAGTTGTGTGAAGCATATCTAGGATAGTATAGCATTTCTTACCCGTGCAGCGCCAAACTGCGGGTCAGATCCCTTAATCCGTCACACGGGTGCGGCAAAAGCAATCCAGTACATGATCGTCCACCATCCCCGAGGACTGCATGAATGCATAACAAATGGTTGAACCGACAAACTTCATCCCCTTGCGCTTCAGCGCCTTGCTCATGCTGTCAGACTGCGGAGTGGTAGCGGGAACCTCCGCTCTGCTCTTCCATTGATTCACCACCGGCGTTCCGCCTATGAAGCTCCAGAGATATTCTCCGAAGCTGCCTTCCTCCCGGCCAATCTGCAAATAGGCCTCCGCATTGCGGATGACCGCATTAATCTTCAGCCGGTTGCGGATAATCCCCTCATTCTGCATCAGCTCGGCTATCTTGTCCTCCCCGTACAGCACAATCTTCTGCGGATCGAAGCCATCGAAGGCTTCGCGGAAATTCTCCCGCTTCTTCAGTACCGTATACCAGCTCAGTCCGGCCTGCATGCCCTCCAGCATCAGCAGCTCGAACAGCTTCAGATCATCATATAGCGGCTTGCCCCATTCCTCATCATGATAAGCAATATAAACAGGGTCCTCATTCACCCAGGCGCAGCGTGTTATCGTCAAGTCTTGTTCTCTCCTTATTCACTGAAATGGAAATTCAGGATAGTTGTATTATGTACAATTAAAAACAGCGAAAAGGGATGCTTGGCACTTATAAGTGTAGTCTGTACAACTAAATCTGCCCAATGGGCGATAATCCGTCTACATAGAGCTGTTTAATTGTATGAAATACAACTAAACGGATAATCGGTGGAAAATCAGACGTTTTAGTTGTACAAAGTGCACTTAAGTATACCGCATATCCCGTAATGGGGTCACGGCCAACCCTTTATATTTATCTACTGCGAGATCCGTCCGCCAAATGACGCGCCCGCTAGCTTACGGCATAAAAAGAGCAGCCCCGGCCGGGCTGCTCTTCCTAATTGGACTCGTTTATTCCTATACTCGCTACAAAATGCTGCCTATTATTCCATGAGCTTATCCATAAGGCGGAGGATCATCACTACCGATTCGGCGCGGGAAGCCGGTTCCTCCGGCTTGAACTGTCCATTGCCTTTTCCCGTTACGATACCTGCTCCCGCAAAGGCATTGATAGGCCCTGCTGCCCAGCCCGCAGTGACGTCAGAGAATGGAACACTATCGCTGCTCACATAATTCGTCAGACGGGACAGCATCGTCACCATCTCCGCCCGGGTGATCTCCTGCTTGGGATGGAAGGAGCCATCGGCGTACCCGGTGATCACTACGTTGTCTTGAAGTGCACTAATGGCTTCCGCGGCCCAATGCCCCCGCGTATCCGAGAAGCCGGTGCCGCCTGAAGGGCTCAGGCCAAAGGCCTTGAACAGCATCGCTGCAAACTCAGCGCGGCTTACTTTGGCGTCAGGGCGGAAGGAACCATCCGCGTAGCCGGTTATAATCCCCATCCGGGCCGCACGTTCAATGAATGCGGCACTCCACAGAGCTGCAGGAGTATCCGGGAATGTCACAGCAGGAGCGGATTGCCCTTTTGCCATGATCGCTTTTACCTTATCAAGATCTACTCTGTCGTTGAACACAGGCTTCGTCACGGTTGGCAATGTTGGCTCCGTAGTTTCAGCCGGTGTCGGCGTTGCTGTAGGTGTCGGCGTTACCGTTGCCGCCTGAGTTGGCGTTGATGTTGGCCTTGGAGTTGCTGCAGGTACGGTGCCACCATCATTGTTGCCTGTAGCCGCCGTTACGGAGGCCTGAATCTCCTTCTTCACTCCTCCGTATGAAACTGTGATCTTTGCCGTTCCTGTACCCACTGCTGTGACTACACCCGCTTCGCTCACAGCTGCAACCGAAGGATTGCCGGTGGCATATTTCGCTTCCAGGGTCTTGAAGGCGCTAGAAAGGTCGGAATACTTTGCCGTTACCGCTATGCTCTGCGTTTGACCTGCCGTCAGGAAGATAGATGCAGGAGTCACCTCCAAGTCTACCACTGCCGGTGCGGAAACCTCCGTAATCACAATCGGTATCGCAATGGACTTGCCTCCGAACGAAGCCGTGACCGTTGCTTCGCCTGCCGCAACGCCCGTGATAAGCCCCTTGTCCGATACAGAAGCAACAGCAGGGTCAGAAGATACCCAAATGACTTGATCCGTAACCACCAGATTCTCTGCATGATCATATACTGCCGTTATTACAGAAGCTGCGGTCTGGCCCACTTGGAGCCTATGAGTGCCTGGATCAGCTGTCAGTTTCAGCAGAACAGGAACCGTGCTTTCCGCTTGAACTGTTACAGCAATGCTGACTGCCGGCAAGTTTCCGTATTGTGCCTCGATTGTAGTACCGCCTGCTGCTACCGCGTGAATCACGCCTGTGGCATCTACCGTAGCCACATTGTCATTGGAGGAAGTCCACATCGCTTCATTCGTGACCTCTGCTGTGGACTTATCGCTATACGTAGCGGTGAGAACTGTCGCGCGTTCCTCCCCGGCCTGCAATGTCAGCACTGTAGGCGATACCGCCACGGAAGTCACCGTAAGCTCATCCTTCTTTTCAATAATATAATTGTCTATTAATGCATCGCTTTCTGTAGTACGGGCCTGGATGGAGATTTTGTCATGGCTGACTTGAATGGCAGAATACACCGGAACGTCCTCGTCAAACATGAAGTTGAGATACTCATACTGCTTACCATCGTAGAATTTCCAGCCGGAGGCGCCCCCGTCCAGATAGACCGTCCCGCGCTCGCCGTTTAGCAGCGGCTTTCCTCCATTCATCGGATAGGTGCGTGCATATACATGGTCATGGCCTTCCAGCACCAGATCTACTTTCAGTTCCTCCAGAACAGGTGCAAAATACGTTTGCGTGTATTCAATTACATTCCCGCGCCCATCTTCGGTATGATAAGCAGGCTTATGGAACATTGCAATTTTCCATTTTTTATCACTGGCCTGAACATCCCCGCGCAGCCATTCGGCTTGCTTAGCCATGGTTACTTCGTCTGCCTCAGAGTTCAGCACAATGAAATGTACCTCACCCGAATCGAAGGAATAGGCGTACTCCTTCTGAACGTCCGGGCCGTTCTCCGGCAAATCTAGTCCCTTGGCAAAAATCTCCTTGCCTTCACCCTTCACATCATGATTCCCCATCGTGTAGCCTGAAGGAAGGGAGGCGGCATAGACCGAAGAAGCTTCCCAGAACTGGTTCCATTCATTCAGGATTCCTCCGTCGTCAACCATATCGCCGCCGTGCATCACAAATTGGGTATCCGGATAACGGGTTAGAGCATCGCTAATCAGCTGCTGATAGATTTCAAGCCCATTATCTCCTTTGGTATGTGAATCAGTTACGAATACGAAAGAAACGGGAGTTTCCGGTGCTGCATCCAGCGTCTTGTATTCGTACCAGGCACTCCAATGGCCTTCATAGCCCACCCGGTAATGATAAGCCGTACCCGGCTCCAGGCCGGCAACCAATGATTTGTGGAACTTTATTTCGCCCAGCGGCCCGCCCTCCACTTCATGGATGACCTCCACTTCGGTAAGTGCAGTCTGCTCTACCGCCTTTGGCTGAGCACTGTCCGGCCCATTGTCCACCCAATCGCTGTTCTTCACATATTGAATCGAAGTTGCTTGAACTCCGGGGGCCGTCTGCCAGCCCACGCTCAGCATCGTACCCATATCTTCGGTAACAAAGGTCTGGACATATTTCGGATCGTCTCCGCCGAACTGGGTCACAACGTTCATGCTGAAGCTCTCACTGGTGCCGCCATCCTTGACCGCCTGCACTTTCCAGGTGCCGACTGCAAGATTGGCCAGCGAAGTATGAATTTCACCCTTGGCATCCGTCAGTCCCAATCCTTCGGTAAGGCTCTTCTGCTGTACATCGGCAGAGGCAATATAGCCTATCCCTGTTCCATCCGGAAGATATACCTTGACGAATCCGGAGGTGCTTCCTGCTGTAGCGAAGAATTGCCCGTTGTTCTCTGCTGTAAGCAGCACGGCGGACGAATGATCAGCGCTTGTATATATACTCGAATTGGCGGCTGTTACCGTCACATAGGTCTGAGGGCCGCTTACATCGGTAAAATCAATCTCCGCCCCTTCAACCGGAGCTCCCGCATGGGTAGTAACGGTGATGATATTCTTCGTTTGCAGGCCCGATCCCTTGACGGTTAAGGCATACGGGAAACCAATCTTATAATTAACGGGAGAAGCAAACGAGCTTACAGCGGTCCCGCTGCCATAACCAAAACTGCCTTCCGCCATGGTGAACTGCTTGTAGGTCTCGCCACGTTCCATTTTTGCGGACCGGCTCACGGCGAAATCGATGCTGGCCAAGGCATCCGCAGAATCTCCCTGCAGTCCTTCTGCGCTAAATTCAACATAACCGCCTGTATTGTCGATGGTGCTCTGGACGTTGCTTAGTCCGTCACGAGCGTGCACAGCCTCCGCCTGCAGCGTCTGCGGGTCGAACTTAATCTTAGTCAACACGTTTGTTGCTCCGCCGGTATTCTTCGCCGCCAGCTTCAACCGGTAAGGCTCGTTGCTGACCGCTTCCTCCGGCCCTTCCAAGGTGAGCATCGCCCCATGCTCAATTGTAAAAGCATACTCCGCTGAAGCCGGATTACCCGCCAGATCCTTCACTTCAGCAACCACTTGATGATAACCGCCATCCAGCGGCACCTCCGGGTGATATGTGATTGCATTAGTATCCAGATCGTAAGCGTAAGCGGCCGGTGCAACGGACTGGCCATCCACAGTTAATTGGATCGAGTCTGGGTCAATGCCCGACTCCGCATCATCCGCCGACAGGATGATGTCGGATACGGGAGCAGTCAAGATTTGATCCGGTGCAGGTGAAACCGGAGCCAGCACGGGAACATCCATATCCTCATCCGCCGGCTCATCATAAATAAGTCTGACGTCATCGATCCAAATGGAGCCTTTGTTCTTTTTGCTCATTTGCCGTTCTTTCATCTGGAAGTAGAACGCCACGGTACCGGGCAGCGTCAGATCACTCCCTATCTCGGCCTCGACATATTTCCAGCCGCTCCAGTCTATCCCTGTCTCTTCGCTCCTCATCTCATACGTTTTGGACTTTCCGGTGGCTGAAACATAGAACTTGGAGGTTAGGCCATGCCCTTCGTTATTGGCGTAAATCCACATGCCGATTTTGTGGGGCGTTCTGCCTGTCAAGGCTAACTGGGTTGCAGGCCCGACTGCAACCTGGGAGGGATTATCGGTTATGCCGATAAAATCATAATCAATCCGCAAGGATTTTGCCCCGTCACGGACGTATTTCGGATCACTTTCAAGCGCCATATTGCCGCTGTAGATGCGCGCACTGTCAAACGTCAAGTCTGCCAGGCTCACCTGTTCAAAATCCTCCAGCATAACGACACCGTTAGGCTCAGCCGGATCCCCATACACGGTCGATGATGAGAAGGAGGGTGGAATGAACGGGATCAACACCGACATTGCCAATATCCCGGTTAATACTCTCTTTACAAGCGGATGCTGCTTACTCACTGCCTGCCACGCTCCTCGTTGTCTGTTCTTGTTCACCTGGGACAAGTTATTCCAGCATAACGCGGCAACGTATTCGTGAGATCATCGCAATGTAAGCACAATAAATACTTCAGCCCAATTTTCCCGGTGTCTCCTAAGAAAAAAAGGCGTCCGCCCCTTTTCAGGTTTGGACTGCCTTTTAAGGCTGCAATTGCACCCGCGTCTCTTTGTCCGGCTCGTTGGTGGAATAGAAGAACATGTATATAGAAGCTTCTGTTCCTTTGAAGTCCTTATACACATCAATGCTGTGGTTTTTTCCTTCTCCGCGGAAGTTCACTGTCACTATTTTACCTAAGATCCGGTCTTTCCCTGTGCCGATATGAGTCTGATTCACGCCGCCAAAATGGGGATCATCGCTCTTCGTCTCCACATAGAGATCTGCGCCCTGCATATAGTAGGTCCACTGTACCGGATAACCACCGGTTTCCCGGATCAGCGTCTGCTTCTCGCTGGAGATATTGGTCAATTGGAGTGGCACCTTATCGTCCCCATGCCGGGTAACTTTATATTTCCCTACAAGTGTCATTGGCGTCGTCTTTATAATCTCAAGATCTGCCGGCCGTTCGAAACGCAGGGTTGTCAGCTCCCTGTCCCCGGTTGTCGAATGCCATGCTCCGCCTTCCAGCTTCCGGCCGTCCACCTCGAGTGTATAATTAACATACGGCAATTCAGCGAATTTAGCTTTGCTCCGGACGGACACACGAATTTGCGTAGGCGTGACTACCATTTGCTCAATCCTGTTATCCGTGTCTCCCGCTTCCAGCGGCAGATCCAGCGCCGTCTTGATTGTGGCGTCTGCCATCTTCTTCTTGCTCAGTTCCAGATCAAACGTCCAAGGGCCGTCTATATTGCGTTCCAGCTTGGTATAACTGAGCTTATACACTGTATCAGCCTTGGGGACGTCATCCGGCTTATAATACTGAAGCGAGGTGTATTCCCCGTTGTCTCCCGGCTTGCCAAAAGCACCTGATTGAGAATTCCTGACAAGCTCTCCGTCTCTATAGGCTATGATTTGCGGGAAAGCTAAGTCCTTCGCTTCCGAATTATTAAAGACTGCCGCCGTGGACAGCATCAGACGCTCATTCCCCTCCTTAAAGGGCTGAACACTGAAGGATTCCAGTCCATCCCGGTTCACAGGGAAGCTCTGCTGCTGCGGTGAATCGGTATCCAGGTTCAGATCGACCTCCTGCTGTGAATACGACTCGATTCTCTCTGCCGTCAGGCTCACCTTGACCGTCTCCTGATCCGGCGTCCAATTCGACTCGAAATACCCGTTATACCGTTGATTCTTCTCGTCCCATTGCTGATAATTGTATTCCATTTCATCGCCGTTCCCCTTTGCATCCTTAAGGGACATGCCTTGGATATTCCATA
The DNA here is from genome assembly GCF_038000205.1 of Paenibacillus sp. FSL R10-2771. Lineage (NCBI taxonomy): Bacteria > Bacillati > Bacillota > Bacilli > Caryophanales > Paenibacillaceae > Paenibacillus > Paenibacillus sp. FSL R10-2771. The sequence goes on along the minus strand of NZ_JBBOBM010000001.1, from coordinate 1,082,330 downwards.
TTCCGCTTTCCCTGTCTGCACCGACATCCAGACTGTACAGAATCACCGTCCGGTTCTCATCGGTGAGCGCCGTATGCAGCGTCAGGGTTACTCCATCCTTAGTGATCGTCTGTTCAAGCGGCTGACCCAGATTCTGCGCCAGCGCGGCCTGTACACCGCCTCTATCTCTGAGCAGGATGCCCCAGTCATATTGCACAGCAGCATATACCGGTACAGCCACCAGCAGGGCGCTGAGCGAAGCAGCGATGGTGAACTTGCGCCAGCTGCGGTGACGGCGCGGAGCGGGAGCCCCTGCATCGGTTCTGCTTACTGTACCAGCATGTCCGGCCTGCTCCATCCGTCCCCACATCTCCTCAAAATCAGGATACAGAATCTCGTTATCGTCATTTAAGCGACGCTTTAGCAGTGCTTCGGTTCTGTCCATACTGCTCTTCCTCCTTAGCTATAATCTGAACTCCCGTATCCTCCAGAATTTTCTTCATCAGGCGCAGCCCCTTGTGCTGCCTGGATTTGACCGTTCCCAGCGGAATAGCCAGCATACCGGAAATTTCATCCATACTGAAATCATGCATATACCGCAGTGTCAGTACAGCCCTGATCTTTACCGGAAGACGGGACATATATCCGGCCCATTCCAGCTTCGTTTCCTTTTGCTCCGCCAGCTTCTCTACCGGGGGCTCCGGACTCCCCTTGAACAAATGCAGATTAGCCATCAGCTTCTGCTGCAGGCTATTCCTGCGTTTCAAGTGATTCAGGCAGGTATTAACCGTGACCTTCATAATCCAGGCCTTCAAATGATCTATGTTCTGCCACTGGCTGCGGAAAAGGGTAATGAATACCTCCTGGCATAGATCCTCAGCATCGGCAGCATCGTGCACCATATAGTAGCAGGTCCGGTATACCTCTTTACTGTAGGTTTGGAACAATTCCCTATTGCCCACTTGAGCATGCCTCCTTTCTTGTTTGGACTACCTATATAACAACCGGGGGCTTCAAAAGGTTCATTTTCTACTCACAATAAGCAAAAAAAGCATGTCTCCACGTAAATGCCCGGGATACATGCTGTAAAAGGAACTTCTATGCGGAACTGGAACAGTATTCGGAGTAAGCAACCGTCAGACGATGTTCATTACTTCACGCGCCTGATTGTCCAGTTCCTGTGCGGAAGATGCAATCAAAGTGAATTCATTCAGGGCTACCTGAATCTGCTGCTGGCTCACACCCACATTCTCCTGAACCAGGTTAAGTCCGTTAGATATTCTTCCCACTTCCTCTGTGATGGCCTGGACGCTGTCGCGAACCTCCGTGATCTGATCCTGAACCATTGCGGACAGCTTGCGTACTTCTTTGGCCACTACGTCGAATCCCCGGCCGAACTCACCGGCATGAGCAGCCTCAATAGCCGCATTAAGCGCAAGCAGGTGGGTCTGTGACGCAATATTTCGGATTGTCTGCACAACGCCGTGAATGGCCGCTGCCTGCGTCTGCAAATTCAGCAGTGTATCGGTATTTTCGCTCGAGACTTCGGCAATTTTATCAATACTCACCAGCAGATCCTGACTGCGCTCAATTCCTTTTTCCGCACGCTGATTCAGGCTGTCAGCCATTTCCTGCATCTGTTCCACTACACGGTTCATATTATTCTGTCTGCCCGTGATATTGGTCGCCACCTTCGACACGCCAATGACATGCGTATCCGTCTCATCAAACACCGGCATATACGTGGCTTCAAGCCAGACTGATTCCCCGTCCGCGTCCATCCGTTCGATTTTATCCTGAAAGCTCCGGCCCGCAAACAGGTTCTCCCAGAATAGCTCATAGCCGGGGCTGTTCACGAAAGATGGGAAACACAGCTCCTTGTGCTGCATTCCATACATGTCCTCAACCCTGTATTTCATCGAACCGGCAAACACCTCATTTACATACGCTACCCGGCGGTCCAGATCAAATCGGATCAATGCGAGATTCTTTTCCAAAGCTTTGACAACCAGTTCGTCTGTAACTACTTGGGCTGATAGATTCTCCATTATGACTACTCCCTATAAATCTCAATTTTTATCCGGCTTTTTGTTGGTTTTGGTATTCTTCGCTTTACTCATATTAACGGATATCCGGGCAGTTTGGATTATATTAATGAATTAAAAAAATCAGCTTAAATGAAGCAGCTGCACAAGGAAGGCTTCCCGATGCCAGTCACGGTCCAGCTATACAGAAAGCCCCACCCCCGGCTGGCGGAGAATGGGACTATCTTTCTTGGAAGGGGGTTATGCGTCTGGTGAGAAATCAACCGATGTGGCCTTCCTCATATATGTACAGATTCCGCACTATTTTCTGGGTCCGTAATCCCCGATCTTAATTCCCCATACACTATCCTTCTGGTACGCAGCCGCTTCCTGCATATCCGGGAGCCTGGCATCCTGGGGATAATGGCGCTCCAGATACTGGACGAAAGCCCGGCGCAGACCGATCTCATTCTCCAGCTTATTGAACTCATTAGGGTGCTTCTCCATTTCGGCAAGTGAAGTCTCCCAGCCTTCCAGATCAGCAGCCTCCGATTGTCCGGTGCGGACTTTCGCGGTAAGCTCCCGAAGCTCCCGGTAAGCCTTTTTTACTTTGGAAGAATAGACTTGCTTCTGGTTCAGGAAGGTTAGCAGCGCAACCAGCAACGCCAGTCCAATCCATAAAATAACAGTATCCACTTCAGTACCCTCCCGGTTTGGCATGTCTCTTCATTATACACGGCTGCGCACAAAAACACCCCACTTCTGTGGGGCATCTTTGGCAAAAGTATCAAACTCACATTATAAGGAAGGTTTCCGCTATTCCTTCTTCAGAATCTCCTCCAGCTGTCTTTTATCAGCCTCCCGGGAGCGATCCATTGCCTCTATATCATCGTGGTCCGCTTCAGCCGCTGAGAATTCAACATCCTCTGCCTTTGCCTCATAGAGCATCTTCAACTTTTCCGTCTTGGAGAAAATTTTCGAGTTTTCTCTGTCCACCTTTAATCAGCCTCCCAAGTAGTGTTATCTGACAATCAAATCATCCCGCCGGCTTCCTCAATGAGTGACAGCGCCTGATCGTAAATAGCCGAATCTACAATTACAGTCAGCAGAATATTTCTGCCTGTCGGTCCGCCATCCCCGCCGTGACTCATCCCGCTGCCGCTCGTATGCGATGCAGAGAGGATGCCCGTATGCTCACTGACAGCGGTCATGGAATCCATACTTGCCAAATTGCCGGTGACCGGATTCACTCCGGACTGCAGCCCGCTTCCGCCAAATCTGCTGAATCTGTCAATGGAGACCTCTTCTACCCGCAGCGCCTGAAGCTTGCGTGAGACCCCTTCCGCTTCCTCCGGAGCCCTAAAGTACGCCAGTATATATCTTTCCAAGACCGTATCCCCGCTCTCTTGAGATTCAAGCTCTTAGTTGTACATGTTTATGTTGTCTTGGCAACGCCATTTTTATGCTTTTTTTTCAATAGCCCAGTATATTAATCGGATTTCGACAATTTATTCAGTACTTTACCGTAATATGGTACTAAAGTAGTATATTCCAATCTGTAAATTGACTGTAAAATAAATGTAATTTTCACAATTTATTTTTGTCTCATACCCAATATGAAACTTAGGAGGGGAAGAACGGATTTAACCGGTTGCAGAAATCAAAACTAAATACTACTGGGGAGGATATTAAATGTTCAAACGCTCCATTCGAAAATTAGGCATAGGTGCAGCAAGTACAAGCTTAGCCATCTCTCTACTCTTTCCTTCCGCCTCTTATGCCAGTACGGGCACTTTCTTACCTGCAGCACCGGACCTTCAAGGCCCCGTTTCTCTTAATTCTAAGCTGGACTTATCCTCGGAAACTTTAAAGCAGTTCATCCAGAATTACAAACCTTCAACTGTAAAGCCGCAGAATTATGCCGGTACAAGCACTTCTTCAGCACCTGTCACCTTCATTGTGCAATTACAGAACGACCCTATTAAAGTTGCAGCGAACCAGACTCAAAAAAGTGCCGCTCCTTCGCTGCAGCACAACATTCTGCGGGCTGAGCACAGCAACTTCAAGTCGGCTGCCGCTCTTATCGGCGCAGTGACAGGAAATGAATATACCGAGGTCTTCAATGGTTATGAAGTGACACTTCCTGGCAACCAAGTAGACAAGCTGCTTGCGCTACCGGGTGTAAAGGCTGTGTTCCCTAACCAAACTGTTCATGCTCTGGAAACAGAAACCGATCTTGAATCGCCTCCAAGTTCAGGAGGATCAGCGCAAGAGACAGTGGGCAACGGGGATATTTTTCATACAGATGCTTTATATAGCAAGGGCGCTACTGGCGATAGTATCAAGGTAGCTGTTGTTGATACAGGTATTGATTTCAATCATCCTTATCTTCAACGTAATGGTGAAAAAGTATATAAAGGCGGATATGACGTCGTTGATAAGGACGATGAACCTTGGGAAACTGCTCCCAAAGAGGGCATGCTCCCCAAAGACGGAAACCCTTATGAAACTGCACATGGTTCTCATGTTTCCGGTATAATCCACAGTGTTGCTCCGGATGCGGATATTTATGCATACCGTGTTCTTGGACCTTACGGCTCAGGAACAACAGCCGATGTTATCAAAGGTATCGAATTGGCGGTGGAAAAAGGAGTCGACGTCATTAACCTGTCGCTTGGTTCTGATGTGAACCAGCAGTATTCGCCGGATGCCATTGCCGTGGATAATGCTGCCAAGGCAGGCGTTACAGTCGTACTTGCAGCGGGCAACGCCGGGCCGAACGCGGAAACTGTAGGCACGCCTGGAGGTGCACATCGGACAATCTCTGTAGGTGCTACTACAACTCCAGCCTTCGCTAATATATTTAAAGTTGGTGCAGTGGATAATATCTACGGCCTTTTGGCAGCGGAATCTGAACCCCTTCCTGATACAGCCGTCGGCAAAGAAATTGTCTATGCCGGACTGGGTGGTACGGTAGAGGATTATACCAAGGCTGGTGTCCAAGGGAAAATAGCTCTCGTTGACCGCGGCGGCGGCATTACTTTTGTATTAAAATCCGCTAACGCAAAGGCAGCTGGCGCCATAGGCCTGCTGATCGCCAATAACGCTGAAGGCGAATTGAATATGGCTATTGATTCTCATGGCGCTCCAACCTACGGCATCACCAAAGCCGACGGAGCTTTAATTAAAAAAGAGCTTGAAGCGAAGCGTAATACCGTTGATTTCAAAATTACTTGGGATACCAACAACTGGCTGGCCGGCTTCAGTTCGCGTGGTCCTGCACTCCCTGAACTCAATATTAAACCGGATGTCCTGGCTCCTGGCGTAGGGGTGAATTCTTCGGTTCCGGACTGGGAAAGCTCAACCGGATACGCCAAGTTCAACGGCACCAGCATGGCAAGCCCGCATGTGGCCGGGGCTGCCGCCCTTCTCCTGGACTGGAAAGAGGATTTGACGCCGGATCAGGTTAAGGTTCTCTTAACTAACAGCGCAACTCCTCTTAAGGATCGTGCAGGCAAATATTACAGTATATACGAGCAAGGCGCGGGACTTATCGATTTGTCTAAGGTGGTTGATGCTGATTCCATTGCCAGAATCTCTGAGATTCTGGATACAGGCCGCCCGGACATAGACAAAGTCGAATATGATACAGGCTCCCTGTCCTTTGGACTTCAATCGGCAGGTACTGTGACGAAGACGGTCTATGTGGATACCCTTTCCGGCTCACCAAAGACCTTCAACGTCAAGGTTAATTGGCTCACCGGACATGCGGGTATTGATGTTCCTGGCTTGGACGGCCTCTCTGTCAGCGGCGAACAAAATTTCCCTGTCTCGTTAACTATCGGTGCCAATGCCGCTCCTGGAGTTTATGAGGCTCTGCTAACACTTACGGAAGAAGATGCCGAGGGCACACCTGAAATACTAACCCTTCCTTTGGGTGTAGTGGTAGGTGACAAATACAAGCCGGATACCGTTACTGCACTCTATATTGGCGAAGATATTATCTCGCCAAATGGTGACGGCTTTCTGGATGAGACAGACTTCTCCTTCTCCGTCAACGAACCTGTAGAAAGCTTGCATATCGAAGTCGCTAATGCTTACACAGGAACCGTCGTCGGTGACGTATACGCCACTGGGGAGAAATATTATCGCGGATTGTATGAAACACTGCATTGGGATGGGTCCGTTATCGACCAGAATACCAAGAGTTCGGTCAAGCTCCCTGATGGAATCTATTCGATCACACCGGTTATCGACGGCACAACCAGTCTGGACGAGCAGGCCATCTTTATCTTTGTGGATACAACTGCACCGCTTGTTACCGGTCTGACTGTAACCGAACATACACGGGATAACGCTGATGAGCCAAGAAGTGCAACAATTAGCGGATATATCGCTGAGGACCTGCTGCTTGAACTTGTTGCCGAGGGTGAAGATCCCAATAATATATTCGGAACTTCCGCAGTCTTCGAGAGCCCTGACGGCGAGGTACTGCAGGCTAACGGATATATTGATCCGACCGGATATTTTGAAATTGAGGCTCCAGTAGCCGAGGGACTGAACCAATACTATATCTACGTCTATGACGTAGCCGGCAACGGCACGGCAGACGAAGATTATGCACAGCTGCTACGTTATAGTACTGATGCGGGCAGCACTAAGGTAACACCTGCCATATCTACAACACAAGCCGTCGTCGGTCAGCCGGTTACCGTAGATATTGGCTTTACGGTTACCGACAATGTATATGGTATTTATGGCGCTACCTTCAATCTCTGGTACAACGACACCTTGAAGCAACCAACTGTAGTGCCAAGCGTACAGTTAGCCACCTATCAAGAAGAGAACTTCCCGGGCGAGCAGTTGCCTGTATTCACTGACCTTATTCATCTTGAGAACGGACAGGACGTGCTGCAATATGGCGTTCACGTAAAGGATGGAGCATACCTTGGTAATGGCGACGGTTCACTTGGACAGTTTACTTTCACACCAACAGCCGCCGGAACTTATACCTTCAAGGTCTCGGATGCTCTGATCTGGAGTGACAGCTACTCGGCTACAGTACCGGCAGGCCTGTCGACTGTAAGCGTAGTAGTCACTGCCCCTGTCGACCCTGTAACACCTAGCAATCCCGGCTCATCAGGACCTGCTGCTACAACACCTCCGGCTTCAGGCACTACTGCGGCTTCCGGACAGCTTACTGTAACAGCTGATCCTGCAGGTGGTAAGCCTACAGCGAGCCTGGCTGTTTCCGACTCCATTCTGGATGCGGCATTGAAGAGTGCGGTGAATAACAATGTCGTACTGAGCATCACTGATGTAGACTTCTCCAAATACGGACAAGTAAGCATTGTGCTCACATCTGCCCAGGCGGACAAGATGAAGAGTTCCGCAAGTGCACTCAGCCTGAACGGCAAGGGATTCTCCCTAACTATTCCGGCTGGCACACTTCCGGACTTCATTACCGCCAGTGGCCTAACCGTCACACTCGGTTTGCATGAGGAAGCGGATACCGCTCCGCTAAGCGGCAGTACCGGAAGTATTGATATCGGCTCCTCCTCACTGACCCTCAAGAACGGCTGGACCACAAGCCAGCCTGTATTTGTACAGCTTGCCCTGAACCCTGACGGCTTGAAGGATGTCCGCAAGACAGGGGCTTATAAAGAATCTGCTGAAAACTCATGGAGTTATCTGCAGCCAGGCACCATTCCTGCAGACGGCCTGCTGCAGTTCGGCATTACCGGTGACGGCACCTACACTGCTGCCGCCCGTAATACCAGCTTCTCCGATATCGGCACACACTGGGCCAAGGATGCCGTCGAAGTTCTTGCCGCTCACGGTATCGTAGCCGGTAAAGGAACTACCGCCAGCTTCAAGCCTGCTGACAGCCTGAATCAGGCCGAACTGTTGACCCTGTTCGACCGTTTGCTTGGCAAAGGTGACACCTGGACAACGCACATCAAGGAAAGCGGCTCCCGTGATGTCCTGACCCGCGAAGAAGCAGCGGTAATATTGGCTGAGGCACTTGGTGCCGATGTCACTTCCTCTGCGCTGACCTTTAAGGATACAGGTTCTATCTCGGCTAACGCCAAGAACGCAATCGCTTATGCAGTAAGCAAAGGTTACCTCCAAGGTGTAGGCAACAACACCTTTAACCCGAAGGGTACCCTGACCCGTGCCCAGGCTGCTGTCATCCTGGAGCGTGTACTCGAGGATCTGCGTAAACAGTAAGACAAGTAATCTGTGTCCTAACTAATATGCCCTACTAAAGCGGCGGCAGCATCCTGATTTGTGGATGCTGCCGCCGTCTTTGTGCTGATTTCAAATCGTTAAGGAAAACAAACCCGAGTTTGCCTGCCGCCTCTTTGCCAGGTGACTTAGACAATAAATTCAGCCAACAGGCAGTAATTTTTAATTATAGACAAATTATATCGCCCCTATAGGATAGGATCCAATTAGAATAATATCAGATATGAATTGGCAAAAAGGGGAATCGAAAGGGCCTCCTACAGCCCATCTGGGCCCTCAGCTAATCAGACGGACTGAAAATCCGCTATTTTCCCTAATCTGGAAGGTTATCTGGTTAAGCGGACTCAGATTCCGCTAATGGGCCTGTCGCAGCCCTTTTCATGCCCAAAATTTTCGCCAGCCTCTGCCCGGCAAAGAACATATACCGCGGATAATTTAGATGTTTTGGAGCAGCCGGGATACTTAATTGGATAAAACGGCTTAAATTACACCATTGAAAATACTGCTTACCAGAAAGCTAAGCTAACGGAACAATAGTTAATTCATGAGGAGGAAATAACTCTGCAAATCATAACTGAACGGCTAATCATTACTGCATTTGACCAACAAAATTACAAGAAGGTATCTGAAACATACCCTATCGGGAAGCATACCGCCGGATATTTAGCTCATCTTGAGGAAGACCCTGAACTGCTGGGCTGGGGAGTGTGGTTTGTAACATTAGCTGACAATAACCAAATTATCGGAGACATTGGATATAAAGGGAGACCGGATATAAAAGGAATTGTAGAAATCGGATATGGAATAATTCAGGACATGCATAATAAGGGGATAGCTACAGAGTCGGTGAAAGCAATTATGGAATGGGCATTCTCCTCAGGACAAGTGAAGAAAATTGTGGCAGAATGCCTTATAGATAACCTTCCTTCCATTAATGTTCTGGAGAAATTGGAAATGACCAGAGTTAGTATAAAGGATGGAATGATTCATTGGGAAATAACAAATAACCGGCATCGTTGAATTAAGGAGAAAAAAACGCCCGCCTCCAATTTCCATGGAGGCGGGCGCTGCTATGCGGCTCCGTAGGGCCGCAGGAATAATACACTTATGAAGATCAGTCCCCGCGGAACGCACGTTTCACGCGGTCAAAGAAAGATTGCTCCTGCTCATGAGTGTTCTCTCCATTATGGGAGGCGAACTGGCGGAGCAGGTCCTTCTGCTCATCACTAAGCTTGCTAGGCGTGACCACAATGACGCGGACATGCTGATCGCCGACTCCGCTGCCGCGCAGATGCGGAACACCTTTGCCTTTGAGGCGGAAGAAGGTTCCGGTCTGTGTGCCTGCAGGAATCTTGAGCTTCACTTTTTCGGTAAGGGTAGGGATTTCGATCTCGTCACCAAGCGCCGCCTGAGCGAACGTCAATGGAACCTCGCACATAATATCATCGTTCTCGCGCTCGAAGAAATCGTGATTCTTGACGCGGAAGACAATGTACAGATCTCCGGCCGGGCCGCCGCGTGTGCCGCCTTCGCCTTCACCGGTCATGCGCAGCTGTGCGCCGTCATCGACACCGGCAGGAATGCGCACATGAATCTTGCGCTGTTTCTTAACCTTGCCCTGGCCTGCACATGTTGTACATTTTTCTTTGATGATCTTGCCGGTGCCGCTGCAATGGGAGCAGGGACGGCGGTTACGCATCTGTCCAAGCGGTGTATTCTGCACGAATTCCTGCTGGCCGCTGCCGTGACATACGGAACAGGTCTCCGGCTTCGTTCCAGGTTTGGCACCGGAGCCAAAGCAGGTATCACAGGTCTCCGTACGCGGAATGGTAATATCGGTTTCTTTACCGAATACCGCTTCCTTGAATTCAATGGTCATCGTATACTGCAAATCGCCGCCGCGCTGCGGTGCATTCGGATCACGCCGTCCGCCGCCGCCGAAGAACATGTCGAAGATATCGCCAAGACCGCCGAAATCTCCGCCGCCGCCGCCAAAGCCGCCGCCCATGCCCTGGTTAGGATCAATATGTCCATATTGGTCATAACGAGCCCGCTGCTGCCCGTCACTGAGGACGTCGTAAGCTTCCTTAACCTCTTTGAACTTGGCTTCTGCATCGCCCGCTTTATTCACATCCGGATGATACTGGCGCGCCAGCTTACGGTACGCTTTCTTCACATCTTCGTCTGAAGCATCTCTACCGAGGCCCAGAACCTCATAATAATCGCGTTTATCTGCCACTGCTTTCACCTCCGTACATCGTTATTCTTCTGCCCTTAACATGGCAAGTAGAAACGGCTACGCCGTCCCGCGGGGACGGCACCGTTTCTTCGAGAAATGTAAGAAGAAATTTATGACGGGAAACCCATAAACCCTTACATTTTAAAGGGAAAGCCAAAACACGGGATGCCCCGGTTTTGACCTTCCCCTCTCACCAAATAGAAACTTATCGTTTAAGGTTACCCTTGATTCTTCTCATCGTCAACCACTTCGTAATCGGCGTCTACCACGTTGTCTTTCTTGGCATTGCCTTCAGAAGCTCCCTGGCCGCCTTCAGCGCCTTGCTCAGCTTGTGCAGCCTGTTCATACAGCTTCACTGACAACTGCTGTACGATCTCATTCAGCGCCTCTGTAGCGGCAGTGATTTCTTCCAGATTGTCGGTTTCCAGTGCAGCCTTCACTTTGTCTTTGGCTTCATTGGCTTTCTCGATTTCGGAAGCGTCGACTTTGTCAGCAAGGTCCTTGATGACTTTGTCCGTGGAGTATACGAGCTGGTCAGCGTTGTTCTTCGCTTCTACCAGTTCTTTACGCTTACGGTCTTCCTCAGCATGCAGCTCGGCATCCTTCATCATCTGTTCTACTTCAGCATCGCTCAAGCCGCTGGAAGAAGTGATAGTGATCTTCTGGCTCTTGTTGGTGCCTTTATCCGTAGCAGATACGTTAACGATACCGTTGGCATCGATGTCGAAGGTTACTTCGATCTGCGGTACGCCGCGCGGTGCCGGTGGAATCTCGTTCAGCATGAAGCGTCCCAGTGTCTTGTTGCCGTTCGCCATCTGGCGCTCACCCTGCAGTACGTGGATTTCCACGCTCGGCTGGCTGTCAGCGAAGGTCGAGAACACCTGCGATTTGCTTGTAGGGATCGTAGTGTTGCGCTCGATCATCTTCGTGAATACGCCGCCTGCAGTTTCAATACCCAGGGACAGCGGAGTTACGTCAAGCAAGACCACGTCTTTAACATCACCAGTCAGCACGCCCGCTTGAACAGCAGCACCAAGGGCTACTACTTCATCCGGGTTAACGCCTTTGTGAGGCTCTTTGCCTGTAAGCTTCTTGATCGCATCCTGTACGGCAGGAATACGTGTGGAACCGCCGACCAGCACGATTCTGTTCAGATCAGCTGGCGTCATGCCGGCATCGCTAAGCGCTTGACGGGTTGGTCCAAGCGTACGCTCTACCAGGCTTGCAGTCAGTTCGTCGAACTTGGCACGGGTCAGGTTGACCTCCAAGTGCTGTGGCACTCCGTCAACAACCGTGATGAACGGCAGCGATACAGTAGTTGTCAGTACGCCGGACAGCTCTTTTTTCGCTTTTTCCGCAGCGTCTTTCAGACGTTGTACAGCCGCTTTGTCTTTGCTCAGGTCAATGCCTTGCTCTTTCTTGAATTCAGCCACGAGATAATCCATAACCAGCTGGTCAAAATCATCCCCGCCCAGACGGTTGTCACCGCTGGTAGCTTTTACTTCGAAGAAGCCGTCGCCCAGTTCAAGGATCGATACGTCGAATGTACCGCCGCCAAGGTCATAGACAAGGATCGTCTGGTCTTCGGATTTCTCCAGACCGTAAGCAAGTGCTGCTGCCGTTGGCTCGTTGACAATACGCAGAACTTCAAGACCGGCAATTTTGCCCGCATCCTTCGTAGCCTGACGCTGGCTGTCATTAAAATATGCAGGAACCGTAATAACGGCCTGGGTTACTGTCTGGCCCAGATAGGCTTCAGCATCGGATTTCAGCTTCTGGAGAATCATCGCCGAAATTTCCTGTGCGGAGTAGTCTTTGCCGTCAATGCTTTCTTTGTGGTTCGTACCCATGTGGCGCTTAATGGAAGCGATGGTACGGTCCGGGTTCGTAATTGCCTGGCGTTTAGCTGTCTCGCCGACGATACGCTCGCCGTCTTTCTTGAAGCCTACCACCGATGGGGTTGTACGCGCGCCTTCCGGATTCGGGATAACGACGGCTTCGCCGCCTTCCATAACGGCAACGCAAGAGTTGGTGGTTCCAAGGTCAATACCGATAACTTTACTCACTGTAATTTGCCTCCTCAGACATAAGGTGAAGCCCGGGGCTTCAACCATTCATATTGTTATTGTGGTGTAACATTGTCTTCATAGAATAATGCTCACTTATATAGACAGAACTACATGCTGACTTTGACCATGGCCGGACGAAGAACTTTATCTTTCAGGAGATAGCCCTTCTGGACTTCTTCTGTCACGATGCCTTCCTCGTGCTCCTCGCTCTCCACCTGCATGATCGCCTGATGATATTCAGGGTTAAAAGGCTGTCCTACCGTTTCCATAGCTGTAAGTCCTTCAGATCTCAGCACTCCATCCAGCTGCCGGAAAATCATATTGATGCCTTTGGTGAACGCTTCGGAATCCGCGCCTGCCGGAGATGTAGCCAATGCACGCTCAAAATTGTCGAGTACCGGAAGCAATTCAGTTACGAGCTTGGAAGTCGCATATTGCGCCAGCTCTTCCTTTTCCTTCTGTGTGCGGCGGCGGAAGTTATCGAAATCAGCCTGTACACGCAGTGCGCGCGCCTGATGTTCATTCGCAAGCTCCTGCAGCCGTCCGAAATCCTCTCCACTGCCTGAAGCCGCCTCGCCGGCCTCTTCAGCCGTAAATGTGCCAGTGCCTTCTGCAGCTTCCGCCTCATCAGCAGCCTGGTTTTCATTTATGGAGGGATCATTCTGTTCATTCATTTCCTGAACCTCTTCCTCTTTCAAGTTGTCTTCACCTCCTTATCATCATTCACCGTAATCAATTACGCTCTGTTCACTTATACCAGTGTGCCAGCATCGCTGTCAAATCCCGGGACAGAATCCCCAGAATGCCCATTACGCGCGCATACTCCATCCGGGTCGGACCCAGGATGCCGATGCTCCCCAGCGCCTTGCCATCCAGCGAATAGGTAGCGGTAATCAGACTGCAGTTCGCAAAAGCATCATGCTTATTCTCTGTACCAATGCGCACTTGCATCCCTGTTCCGCCGCTTGCCGGGGTCAGCATTTTGAGCAGGGTTGGCGTCTCTTCCAGCAGATCCAGAATATTCTTCACCTTGTCGACGTCCTTGAACTCCGGCTGGGTCAGCATATTCGTTGCACCGCTGAGATAGATGCGCTGTTCATGGTCGCTTTCGAGCGCCGTGTCCAGCACCTGCATTAATTCTTCATAGTGGGAGATGTGACGCTGCATTTCCTCACCCAGCTCGGAATAGAGCTGGCTCTTCAGCTTATAGAGCGGTACATTCACCAGCTTGCTGTTCAGCAGATTGACGACCTTCTCCATCTCGGATACAGAAATATCCGGAGGAAGGTTGACGATCTTGTTCTCCACCTGTCCCGTGCTGGTAACGATAATCGCCACCGCAGTGTTGTCATCGAGCGGAAGCAGCTGAAAGTGGCGCAATGAAGTATGAAAAACCTCCGGTCCCAGCAGGATGGAAGTATAATTCGTCATATTGGAAAGAATCATTGCCGCATGTTGGATAACCTGCTCTGTCGCATTCAGCTTCTCGGCGAAAAAAGCGCGGATCGTGCCCAGTTCGGCCGTTTCGGCGGAATTCCACGGTACCAGATGGTCCACATAATAGCGGTAGCCCTTATGAGAAGGGATTCTCCCTGCCGAAGTATGAGGTTGCTCCAGGTATCCCAGGTCCTCAAGATCAGCCATTTCGTTGCGGATCGTTGCAGGACTGTAGCCTACATCGCCGCGTTTCGAGATACTGCGCGAGCCTACCGGCTCAGCGGAAAGAATATAATCATCTACGATTGCATTCAGTATCATTCTCTGGCGTTCAGTTAACATGTTATTCCCTCCTATCGGCTGTGGCTCCGATTCGTTAGCACTCTAGTCAGATGAGTGCTAACCACTAATACAAAAATACCAAACTGACCTTGGCATTGTCAAGTCAGTTTCACAAATCACAAAGCACTGGCAGATGCATTTTTTTCAAGATAAAACCATTATTTCGGATATGCCCCCGCAACCATTCATCCGCTTCATCGTCAGATAGAACAAGGGGTGATGAAATGCGCTTGATGAAACCATGGTTATTTGCCTTATCCGCCGTGATCCTATGTGTGCTGTTGCTTACGGCCTATACAGTGAAAACAACTCAGAACAAGTGTTACTTTGACGATGTGGATTATGCATCCGTCCTGCAATGGAATGGTGTCCTCTATGGCGGTGAAACGGATAGTGATCTCAGCGGACTGAGCAAAGGAAAGGCTATCGGCAAGATTACCTACAGCAAAACCGAGCATAGATGTCCCCGTAAGAAGGTGCAGGATGGAGATGCCACGAATCTGAAGACAGGTACTCAGCTCTATGAAGTGAATAGATATAAACCTTCGGCGAGAATCTGGGCGGGTGACCAGCTCTATGAGGCGTACAGCAACCCTGCAGCCAGAACCCTTAACGATCTGCTGGATGCCGAGGGCAAAATACAAACCGTCCGTTTCATCAGCGGCAATGACGGTTCAGACCTGATGGACTTTACTCCGGAGGCCAACGCCATATTTATCCGTGAATTCCCCAAGCTGGAGTACATCCCGCAAGAGGAGCTGTCCAAACAGACCAAGAGCTGGGTGGGCAATCTGTACTGGATGGAAATCGAAATGAAAGACGGGTCCACCAGAAGGATTGCCTATAATACAATGTTCCCTTCATTTCACTCTGCATATGCCACTCCGGAGCTGGCCGAGCTGATAGAGCAGCAGCGCAAGCTTATTTATGCCAGGTAACCGGTCAACCGCATGTGTGTGCAAAGCGGAATTGTTGTACGTTATACAACTTGAATGCTTAGAAGCAACAACAGCAGCACAGATCCAAATATTCACTATATAGAGTGAAGTGTAACATCCACATATCCGCGCAAAAAAACCACTCCCCCCGGAGCTTCCGATCCGTAGGCAGTGGTTTCTTATTATATAGGCTGCCGCAGAACCTATGGCCCCCGGGTTAATCCAATCTCTTCAGCACAGCAATTTCATCGCAGGCATGCTGCTTCTTGCAGTGCACACAATCAGTCCAGACCTTCTCCGGGAAAATCTCCTTCTCCACCACATCGAAGCCGTTTCTGAGGAAGAAATCCACGGCATAGGTCAAAGCCATAATCTTCGGAATTTTCTGGCGTCTGGCTTCTTCCGTCAGCTTCTCCAGAATCATCGAGCCTACGCCTTTGCCCTTGCCTTCATCCCGCAGACCAATCGAACGTACCTCTACGAGGTCGCTTCCGAGTCTGAACAAGGATCCGCAGCCGACAAATCTGCCGCCGATTTCAGCAATCACGAACTGATCGATCTGGCGGGCCAGTGCTTGCCTGGAACGGGGCAGCATAATTCCGCGCTGAGCGTATTCCTCTATCATCAGATACAGCGGCTCTACATCCTCCACTGTAGCATTTCTGCATATCACTTGCTGATCTCCCGCAGGAGAAGACTGGCGGAACATATCCGTTTTGACAAGCACTTTGACTCACCCCTCGTTGTTAATATGAATAAATATACAACAGAGTGAATTACAATTCAAGGGGTATTTTAAAATTAAACTTCTGTCAAAGCACCGACAAATTCTCCAAATACATCGTTGCCGAACAGGATTCCCTGCTTGCTCAGACGATAGGTTTCCCCCGACTGCTCCAGCAGCCCTGCCTTAAGCATTTTATGCAGCGATCCCGCAAAAATATCCTCCAGCGACTTCCCGAATTGTGAGCGGAATGCCGTATCCGACACCCCTTCGCGCATCCGCAGGCCGACCATCATGAAATCCTCCATCGCCTCCTGCTCGGAGATAGGGAAGCTGTCCAGACGGGGCAGCCCGCTGCGCGTAGCTTCATTATACGGATTAACGCCCTTGATATTCATATGCCGCTGGCGGCCCACATATCCGTGCGCCCCGGCACCGAGGCCATAATAATCCTCGTTGCGCCAGTAGGTAATATTGTGGCGGCTCTCCAGCCCCGGCTTGGCAAAATTGCTGATCTCATATTGCGTATAACCCGCAGCTTCCATGGTGGACATAAGCAGCAGATACATCGCCAGCTCATCCTCTTCATTCGGCAGGGGAAGTTTGTTCTTATTAAATAGGGTGTGGAACAGCGTGTTCTCCTCAACCTTAAGACTATAGATAGAATAGTGGGGAAGATCCAGCGCCAGCGCCTTGTCGATGCTCTCTCTCAGCATATCCACCGTCTGGTTCGGCAGGCCGAACATCAGATCCAGCGAAAGATTATCCAGCCCGGCCGCGCGGGCATTCTCCAGACTGCGGTAGACATCATCCACATCATGAATACGGCCGATTCCGCTAAGCAGCTCGTTCTGAAACGCCTGAACGCCGAAGCTCACCCGGTTGACGCCGCCTTCCTTCATTACTCTGAGCTTATCTATATCGGTAGTGCCGGGATTAGCTTCCATAGAGAACTCGATATTCTCATCCCACTGCGGGAAGTGTCTGCGGACCGATTGCAGGAAATATGCCATCTCATCCGGTTTTAGCACTGTAGGCGTACCGCCGCCGACAAAAATAGTCTTGATTACACCGGGAGGCGTGTTCTTCACGGTCAACTCCATCTCACGGTCAAGGGCATACAGATACTCCATGACCGGCTGATCCTTCAGGACATAGGAATTGAAATCACAGTAGAAGCACTTATTGGTGCAAAACGGGATATGAATATATACGGCCTCAGGGGGACGGCCATTGTTTGCTGTGTTCATAGCTGTCTCCTTTGTTCTATTTAATGTAAAAGCTATTTGCAGCCTCTGCTGCTGAAAAGTAAGAAGAAACGGCTGCGCCGCCCTGCTTAGGTCGGCACCCGTTTCTGCGAGAAATAAGCGATTGATTATTATCTTAATCCTGTTTCTCCGGGAAAAATAACATTTCCAGAAAAGGGAAGCCCTACGGCTTCCCTTGCAGGTCTATAATCCAGCTGTCAGCTCCAAGGAGCCTGCACGCTGCTACTCAATCTGAAGCACAGCCATGAACGCTTCCTGCGGCACCTCTACGCTGCCGACTTGCTTCATGCGCTTCTTACCTTCCTTCTGCTTCTCCAGCAGCTTCCGCTTACGCGAAATGTCACCGCCGTAGCATTTGGCCAGTACGTTCTTGCGCATCGCCTTAACGGTCTCGCGCGCAACCACCTTCGTGCCGACGGATGCCTGGATCGGCACCTCGAACATCTGGCGCGGGATAATGCCGCGCAGCTTCTCGCAGATGACCCGGCCGCGGTTATAAGCGCGGTCGCGGTGAACGATGAAGGACAACGCATCGACCTGCTCATTGTTGAGCAGGATATCCATCTTCACCAGATTCGACTGGCGGTATCCGGAGATCTCATAATCGTAGGAAGCATAACCCTTTGTTCCCGATTTCAGCTGATCGAAGAAGTCATATACAATCTCGGACAGCGGAATCTCATACGTAATGGTTACACGGTTCGTATCCAGATACTCCATGTTAACGAATTCGCCGCGTTTGTTCTGGCAAAGCTCCATAACTGTACCTACGAAGTCATTCGGTACAATAATTCCTGCCTTCACATATGGCTCTTCAATGAAGTCAATCGTCCCGATCTCCGGATAATGCGACGGATTGTCGATCTGAATGGTCTCACCGTTAGTCAGCTTGATGCGGTAAATAACGCTTGGTGCTGTAGTAATCAGCGGAAGATTGAACTCGCGCTCAATCCGCTCCTGAATGATCTCCATGTGCAGCAGTCCAAGGAAGCCGCAACGGAAGCCGAAGCCCAGGGCACTGGAGCTTTCCGGCTCGAAGCTAAGTGAAGCATCGTTCAGCTGCAGCTTCTCCAGCGCTTCACGCAGATCATTATAATCAGAGGTCTCAATCGGATACAGACCACAGTAGACCATCGGATTGATCTTGCGGTAGCCCGGCAGCGGTTCAGGCGTCGGATTCTTGGCATCCGTCACGGTGTCACCGACACGCGTGTCTCCTACATGCTTAATCCCGGCCACAATAAACCCTACATCGCCGATGTTCAGCTCAGGCACAATGGTCATACGCGGCATGAATGCCCCGACTTCGATAACTTCAAAGGTTTTGTCGGTTGCCATCATCTTAATCTTGGAACCGGCACGGATACTTCCGTCCATAACGCGGACATAGACGATAACGCCTTTGTACGGGTCATAGTGGGAATCGAAGATCAGAGCCTTGAGCGGTTCTTCGGAGTTGCCTGTCGGCGCCGGAACCTGCTTAACGACCTGCTCCAGAATCTCCTTAATGCCGATGCCGGCTTTGGCGGAAGCCAGAACCGCTTCGCTCGTATCCAGCCCGATTACATCCTCAATCTCCTGCTTCACCCGGTCAGGATCGGCATTCGGAAGGTCAATCTTGTTGAGCACCGGAAGAATCTCCAGATTGTTATCGAGTGCCAGATACACGTTAGCCAGGGTCTGGGCTTCAATCCCCTGTGCTGCATCCACTACCAGCAGTGCGCCTTCGCAGGCGGCAAGACTTCGGGATACCTCATATGTGAAATCGACATGCCCCGGTGTATCAATCAGATTCAGATAATAATCCTGTCCATCGTCGGCACGATAAGTCAGGCGTACAGCCTGCAGCTTAATGGTGATACCGCGTTCGCGCTCCAGGTCCATTTGATCGAGTACCTGCTCCTGCATTTCACGCGAAGTGAGCGCACCTGTATACTCCAGAATACGGTCAGCCAGTGTCGATTTGCCATGGTCTATATGTGCAATAATCGAGAAATTGCGGATTTGTTGTTGTCGTTTCTGAACGTCAGTCATTCCTTACCCCCACAGACAGCCTAATGTTAATCCTCTTATTATAACAGTACGGGCTTCACCCATCAATCCCGCCAGCTGCGGGAAAATAAAGAAACACCCGGGGCAGCCAAAAATTACAGGAGAATCCGTGAAAAAGGAACGGCTGCGCGCTCCAATTTAAGCGGCAACCGTTCCATAATGACATATTAACCTTCGAAGTCTGTCCGGCTGCACACGGACACTCCTTCACTCCTCCGATGAATCGAAGAGGGAGACTACCCAGCGGATGCTTTTCTGCGAAGCCTGCTGCAGCAGGCCTGCCGTCTTGTCCGCGAGCACATCTACGGTCGGCTTCTGTTCCCCGGGAATCAGAATCTGCTCAGGACTGAGGGTAGTGTAGTCCTTCACCTCCTGCTGCGGAAGGCTCCCCGTCCCGGCTGCTGTATCCGTACCAGCTGCAGCCGGCTGCTGCACAGGCAGCACCTTATAGGCCCCGGTAGCCGGATCAATGACAACCGGCACATATACATAGGCTTGCCCGCCCTGAGCCCTACCCGCGGCCGGAAGAGACGCAGCTCCCGCTGTGCTGCTCTGCCCTGCAGGGAGCTGTCCACCGGCCGAAGAAGTATTCCCGGCCATAGTGTTCCAGCCCGGCAGCACGCCGGAGACTCCTGAACCGCTGCCGCCGCCGAATTGCAGACCCACCAGAAGCCCGACTCCCGCCCATATCCCGACCATGACCAGCTTTTTACCGAACCGCGTCATATTCCCCGCTCCTTTTTCAAGTGAATTAGCTCAGGAAGCACCGCCTGCGGATGTCTTCGCGCTCGTGCCCTCCAGTTTGACATCGCCCTCTTCAGGCGCCGCCGCCTTCTCTGCATCCCGGCTGGCCCAGTACACATCCGCGATGGCATCTGCCAGAATATCTGCTGTCCGCTTCAACTCTTCGGCAGAATTATCGATTCCGCCTACCTCAATCAGCACGCTGTTCGGGGATAGTGTCTGGTTATACTCCCCATTATTCCCGTTTCCTGAGGATTTCCCCCATATGCCACGGGATACTCCCGGATAATTTTTCTCCAGCAGCTGATGAATCTGATTGGCGAAGGCCTCATTTTGTTTCCAATTCTTATTCGCATGCCCGAGGATGAAGTACACCTGTGCATAATTTTTACCATTGATTTCTGCTGTGGTTTTGCCATGCCGCTGCGAGTCGCGGTGGATATCGATCAGCTCACTCATTTCCTGATTGGCGGCCATCGCCGATTTCACAGTCATGCGTGAATATTTATAGGAGAAGTTCCAGTTATAATCCGGCACCTCCGTGGCGTAATCCTCTTGGGCATGGACAGTTCCTATCCCGCGGGCTTCCAGCCGCTTGGCAATATATGATCCTACCAGCATTACATTCTTGGAAGGAACCGCAGAGCTTGGATTATCGCTTGCTGCGCCAAGCAGAGGATTATAGGCCTCGCGGGGATGGGAATGATAGATTAGGATACGTTTGATCGAGGTATCCCCGGTACCGTTCTCCGCATCTCCGCTCCCCGAATAACCTTCGCTCTCACCAGGGTCTGTAACCGTACCGCTTGAATCCGGTGCAGGCGTAGCCTCCGGCTGCACAACTTCTCCGCCCGGGTTGTCCGTTTCGCCTCCGGCAGGCGGATCATTGGTCCCCGCCTCTGTGCCTGTGCCCAGGTCCGTTCCCGGATCAGCACCGGTTCCTGATTCGCCACCAGCCGCTAATTCATCGACACCGGGATGATAATCCGCAGGCGCCCCTGCCGTACCTGTCCCCCCGGAGCCTTCCCGGAGCAGGAAGGGATCATCTGCCGCAAGGCCGGGCATCTCACGCGATACCAGACTTTTGGGATCGCCCGGGTCGACGCTGGTGAGCAGCCGGAATACGAAGGAGGTAACCTTGTCGCCCGAGAATGCTGAAGGCTCCTCACCCTGCGGCAAATGCGGAACCTCCATGCCCAGCAGCTCCATGAAGAATCCGCTGGAGAGTGAAGCAGCCAAGCCCTTCATAGAGGGAATGGGTGAAGAGTTCAGCTTCTGTCCGGCCAATCCGCCGGCTCCAAGCAGCATGAAAAATACAAGTGAACCTCCGGCCAGCAGCAGCATCGTTCTCCCCAGCGACAGAACATCCAGCAGCCTTCCCCGCAGCCGGCCAATATTCCATAGCTGAAACCATTTTCTGTTCATGATTGTTATGTCCTCCTCTAAGCCCTCTGTAATCTCTCATACTCCAAATCTATGAGCGGAAGAGTAATGCTAGAACCTTAGAATGAGAGGACATAGAGAAGACCCGCAGGGCAGTGCTGCCTTGCGGCAGACTGTGCGGGCCTGTGAAGAACGGTGAAGATCAGTGCGTGTAGGCACCAACATTGCCAGGATCTACAGCTTCATGCAGTGCAGCGTTAAGTCCGCTGGCGACAATATTGGCGATCTCTTCAATAAATTCATCGATTTCCTTGGGAGTGACGATCAGGTCATGCCCCAGCGGTTCAAGCACTTCCTTAACCAGCGCCAGCCGCTCCTGCTCGGAGATATCATCCAGCAAGCCCATAATCTCTTTGGTATGGGCACCGCCGCCTTCCATCTTCCCGAAATGATTGCTCATCATCTCCAGCACGTTGTTGACGATCGTTGAGGCGTAGCAGACAGTAGGGACGCCGATAGCGATGCAGGGGACACCCAACACCTCCTTGGTCAGACCCCGCCGTTTGTTGCCGATGCCTGAACCCGGATGGATGCCGATATCGGCAATCTGGATCGTTGTATTGATTCTTTCCAGCGAACGGGAGGCCAGGGCATCAATGGCTATAATCACATCCGGCTTCGTACGGTCTACAATCCCCTGCACAACCTCACTGGACTCAATACCTGTCAGGCCGAGCACACCAGGGGCAATCGCACTCACATTCCGGTAGCCGGGCGAGACCTGATCAGGAACCAGCTCATAGAACTGCCGGGTAATCAGCGAATTCTCCACGACCAGCGGCCCAAGAGAGTCCGGAGTTACATTCCAGTTGCCGAGCCCTACAATGAGTACGGAGGAGTTACGGTTAATGCCGATCCTGTCCAGAAAATGCTCAAATTCACGGGCAAACACAGTGGAAACCTTCTGCTGCAGGCCGGTATCCCCTCCGCGCAGTGCCGGAACCTCCAGCGTTACGTAGTTGCCGATGGCCCGTCCGATCGCCTGGGAACCGGCATTGTCTGCTACAGCAAGCCGGGTAACCTTGATGCCATCTGCTTCCTGCACCTCTTCATTGACGCCGGGAATGGGCGCATTGGACCGCGCTTGAGCCATTTCCTTTGCTTCCACTGCCAAATCCGTACGTACCGAATACAGCTGAAGATCCAGTTCCATTATTAGTTCAGCCTCCTTAAGCATATTGCCGATAGTGTGCGAGAGAAAGCCGCTGTTTATACAATCCCCGGTGCTATAATTCAAAAGCTTTTAGTGTTGCTTTTTGCTACCCTTCATGCTAAACTATTTTAAGTTGTGAATCATATGATGATTTCGAATGTCTTCCAGGAGGTGAATGCAATGCCAAATATCAAATCCGCGGTTAAACGCGTCAAGACGATCGAGAAACGCCGTGCACTGAACGCTTCCCAGAAGTCCGCGCTTCGTACAGCTGTGAAAACTGCTGATGTAGCACTGACAGGTACGGAAGTGGAAACTGCTCACGCTGCTTTCCAAGCTGCTTCCAAAAAGCTGGACAAGGCTGTAACTAAAGGCCTGGTTCATAAAAATGCGGCTGCCCGCAAAAAATCCCGCTTGGCTAAGAAATTGAACGCTCTGAAGGCTCAAGCTTAAGCCACGGGCGACAATCATAACGAGCACTTGAAGAACCTGACCGCTATGCTGCATACGGTTAGGTTTTTTTGTGCTCTTTTTCTTATGCCGGAATAGCCCAAGAGCCTGCCCACCCGCATGGATGCGGAGCGGACAGGCTCTTAGGCTACGCTAACCTGTACCTGATTACACGCCAAGGCGAAGCATAAACATCTCCAGCCCCAGCACTTTATCGATTGCACCTGTCTTCATCTGATAATCAAGATCGGCCAGTATGCTGAGAATCTGCCGCAGACGCTGGCTGCCGAACTTATGGGCCTGCTCTCCCGCAAGCTTGACCGCATACGGATGCAGCCCGAGCTGGGAGGCAATCTGCCCTTGCGAATAGCTCAGACCGGACAGATCCTTGACCTGCAGTATGATCCTGAACTGCCGCGCAATCAGTGCAGCGATCTTGATCGGCTCCTCCCGCTGCTTCAGCAGCTCATAGAGCGTATTCAGTGCCTTATCGAGGCGCAGATTCGCGATATCCTCCACCAGCGTAAATATGTTCTGCTCCGTGCCGCGGTGGACCAGACTCTCTACTGCCGCAGCATCCACCTTACCGCCAGTACCGGCGAACAGGCACAGCTTGTCCATCTCTGCGGACAGGCCCTGCAGCCCGGTTCCGGCACTTGCAATGAGCACCTCAGCTGTGCCCGGAGCAGCCGTACAGCCGCGGTCGCGGAAGCCCTTTTCCACCCAGCGCAGCAGCTCCTCCGCACCCAGCGGATTGAAGGCTAAGACGGTGCCGGAGGCCTTGGCTGTTTTGACGATTTTTTTGCGTTCATCCAGCTTATCGTTGTTCACCATAAATACAATCACGCTGAATTCAGCAGGATGCTGCATATAATCGCTTAGCAGCTCTACACGGTGTTCTATCTTGCCGTTCTCCTTGCCTGCAGTGAACAGGGCGGCATCCCGCACCAGCAGCAGCTTGCGCTCTACCATAAACGGAACCGTCTCTGCTTCTTCTATGACGGCCTGCACCGGCGTTTCGGAGAGATCGAAGGGAATCACCGCGAAGTCACGGTCCTCTTTGGCTATCAGGTGTTCCTCCAGCATGGCCGTGAATTCATTCATCCGGAATTTCTCGCTGCCATACAGTACATACAGCGGTGAAATTTTCCCCTGTTTGATGTCTTTGGCCGCCGTTTTGGCATCCATCCCGCCACTTCCTTTTCCATTTCATTGCCTGGTTGCGTACAACGTACAACACATACATTCATACATTTTAACAAAAAAACGCCTGCAAATATAGGCAAAAACGGAGCAACCTCGGCAGCCAGGGCCAAAGTTGCTCCGTTTCAGCGGCGCATCTATATAAACGACGGAGAGGGAAGCTCTAGAAACTTACCATCCGGCGGTCATACCGATGATACTCGCAAATCCTGTAATTCCTGTCCTCATACCCTAGCATATTCCGCAGGTGCTTAAAAAGTTCCAGTTCACGATTATTTATTGGACGTTGCCGCGTCCGGAGTAATCACCGGGCTGGACTGCGGGGAAGCGGAAGCTGATGGAGCAACGGAAGGAACCGGTGCTGATGTCTCTCCCGGAACCGTGTATGTCTTCGTTGCCTGCGTACCATCCTGCAGCTGTGTTACATAGGTGAACTGGCTGCTATCCTCCGACCACACGCCGGAGACCCAGGTCCCTTCCATGGGCAGAGAATTCAGCGCAACCCGTTCTCCCTCTGCACTGCCTGCAGGAGCGCTGTAGATTACAACCTGCTGTCCGGCCAGCTCAGCCGTATAACGGCCGTCCGGGGATGGCCATGAAGGCTGGGAAGCTACCAGAGCAGGCAACAGACCCATTGCTCCAGGCTCCGGTGCTGCGGAAGGCTGCAATGCACCCTCCTCGGGAGCTGCCATATCAGCCATTGCATCCTCCTGGGCCGTGCCCATGAATATCTGGCTCTGGGCAGCCGGATCAGCGGCAAGGTCATCATTCCCGCTGCTGCTCTTCCGGGAATTCTCTGCCGGCGGTGCTGTGGCATTGCGTTTGGCGGAAGGGGCTTGCGTTGCCGGAGGCTCCTTGGCCGGAGCCGGACCTGCGTCCGCTCCGTCAGCATTGTCTGCAACATCCGCACTATCCCCGGCAGCAGGCCCTGTACTGTTCAGAGGAGTACCTTCTTCAGCATTCGGCTCCGCCGTGGCTTGCTCTGAGAAGAAGATCTCAGCGCCGCCGTCAGTGCTGTTGTTCTGTCCTGCATCCGCCGGAGCTGCATTGTCTGCGGCTCCCGTCATCATCTTAGAGGAAGCTTCACTTCCTGCTGCATTATACGCCTGATCCATATCCGCACCCGGCATGCTCTCCGGCATGTTGAAGACGGCGAATAACAGAATCACCGCTGCCGCAGCAGCACCGATGCCTGTCCGTGTTGCGATTGAAGCGCCCTTGGGCTTCTTGCCGCGGGTGCTTTGGCGTGTAAAGGGAACAATCTTGGGATCTTCAGATCCCACCATAACAGGCTCCTCCCGGACGCCGCGGTCCAGCTCTTCAAGCTGCGGCAGGATAGAGTCGACCAGACTGAAGGGAGGCTTCACATCCGGCAGCTCCTCCAGTTGCCGGGAGAGCATCGTCAGCCGGTCAAAGACTTCCGCGCAGGAAGGACAATCGTCGATATGACGGAACATTTCAAGCATTTCTTCCTGACTGAGATCATGATCTAAATAGCGGTGCATCCATTCCATCACCTCCGCGCACTTCATCCTGACACACCACCTTTCTGATACTCCTGAAGTCTATTCTGCAGCTGTGCCCGGGCCCTGAACAGATAGGATTTCACCGTGTTCAAAGGCAGATCCAGACAGTCTGCAATCTCGTTGTAAGAAAAATCCTGTAAATACCGGAGTACAATCACCGTCCGGTGATGTTCAGGAAGCTGATCGATCGCCTCGCGGATATCCTCCGCCAGGTAACCCGACATCACTTCACGCTCTACGTTATGTTTATTATCCTGGAACACCATTTCGTGCTCATCGATAGAAACAGTAGGCTTCGTTCTCCGGAACTTGTCAATACAGATGTTCGTCACGATCCGCTGAACCCATGTTTTGAACTGGGCCTTCTCCTCATAGGAGCCAATCTTGGTATACACCCTGATTAATGCCTCTTGAGATGCATCCAGAGCATCCTGTTCATTATGCAGAATGTAGAAGGCTGTCTTGTACACATGTCCTTCAATTTCTCGCAATAGGGTGATTAGAGCGTCGCGATCGCCCGCTTGAGCGGCTCTGATGAGTCCCTGCTCCACCACGAAGGTTCCCCCTCTCTATGCAATCTTACTGACGCGCAAGACTGCGAATTTGTTGCAAGCCTGTAATCAATATTTTTGGAATACCAAACTTGGATAATAACGCCATAAGGAAGACCAGGTTTCCGTTTTCTGCGGCTGCCGCAGACCGGTCCATAATCCTTACTAAGCATACAGGGGATGCTTCAATCATTCAAATACTCTTTTATAGAAGTTTGTTACAAAAATGACATGAAAAGCAGGCAGCCCCGCACGTTAACCCCCTGCGAATGAAGACTGCCCTATAATTTATAAAGTGTAGCTGCGCATAGCAGGAGGACGGCATAATTCTCCCTGGAATCATCATCAAGCACATATACTTCCCCCTGCGTAAAAAGTTGCGGGTGATTATAGTTCCGGTGCAGCTTATAAAAAGCCCCTATAGTCACCCTGCAGCCGTGTACAGCGGAGCGGATTTCTATATACTCCGCCTCTTCCATATTCAAAGTGGGATACAGCTTGCTGCGAATATCGTCGCCTGGCATAGCATCACCTTTCAGGAAAGCTCATCAATTTCGGCAGGCGCTTCAGCACCCCAATCCTAGTTGTAAGTATTGCCCTGATCGGCCCTTTTCCATCATTTACACATCCGGGAAATCAGGCAGACAAAAAAATGCCCTGCCCAATAGAGGCAAGACATTTCACATGGTATAAAGCTTCAGATCCGCGAACGGCTCTGCCAGCTTACAGACCTTGGATCTCTTTGAATTTCGCCACATACTGTGCAGCCAATTCTGTGACCTGGTCATAACGGCCTTCTTTGGCCGGTGCAGTCAGGTTGCCCCCGATGCCGACAGCGATACAGCCGTTCTTGATCCACTTCTCCATATTGTTCAGATCCACGCCGCCGGTAGGCATAATGTTCACATGCGGCATCGGGCCCTTAACTGCCTTGACATAGTCCGGTCCGAACGCACTGCCAGGGAACAGCTTCAGCACATCCACGCCCAGCTTCAGGGCTTCCTTCATTTCATTCAGCGTCATGCAGCCCGGCATATAAGGAATGCCGTAAAGATTACACATCTTGGCGGTATCTTCTTCAAAAGAAGGGCTGACCACAAATTCCGAACCGGCCAGAATAGCGATTCTTGCGGTAAGCGGGTCGAGCACTGTACCTGCACCGATCACAGCGCGGCTTCCATATTCGGCAACGAGGCGCTTGATCGCCACATCTGCATCCGGAGTCGTGAAGGTGACTTCAATGTTGTTCAGTCCGCCTTCAATACAGGCTGCCGACATTTTATAAGCATCATCGGCATTATCCGCGCGGATAACGGCTACAACGCCAACAGACGTGATGTTCTGCAATACTTTGATTTTCTTCATTTAGAAACTTCCTCTCTGGGTACATTCTGATAAGAATATTTATTTAGATAAACTAATTTATCTAATTTACTAACACCAGGCTTTATCCTTCTAAGAAAATAGTAATAATATTGTTGCCATCAGTCAATATATATTTATGTGAACAACGGAAATACACTTTAAATAAACGCATAAAAAGCTTATATATCAAGGATTTACGACTTAAGTTACGCAACTTCCTAATAAAATAAGGCCGCTGAATGAGCAAAGCTATATTGTACAAAACCGTTTTATGTGATAATTTCAATTTATATTCGATCCCACAGCTTTATACGGGGTTCATGCTGAACCTTTGCTTATGCTTACCAAACATTTCGAGTACGCTTCCGTAGCGAGTTTTGCGAAGTGAATTCAGGAAGCCTTATGCTATCAAAACTTAAGCGTACGCTTCCGTAGCGAGTTTTGCGAAGTGAATTCAGGAAGCCTTATGCTATCAAAACTTTTAGGAGGAACTATTAATGAGTAAACAGCTGGATGCAGTCACATTCGGGGAGCCTATGGCCATGTTCTACGCCAATGAAGCCGGCCCCTTGCATGAGGTTACTTCTTTCTCGAAAGCGCTGGCAGGTGCGGAGAGCAATGTGGCCACCGGATTGTCACGCCTGGAGCACCTGACCGGTTATGTGACCAAGCTTGGCGAAGACAACTTCGGCCAATTCATCGTTGGTGCGCTGAATAAAGAGAAAATTAATACGGACAGCATTACAACGACCAAGGAGTTCTCCACCGGCATGCTGATCAAATCCAAAGTGCTGACCGGAGATCCTAAGGTTGAATATTTCCGCAAAAATTCCGCCGCCTCCAAGCTGAGCCTGGCTGACTTCAATGAGGATTATTTCGCTTCTGCAGGTCATTTGCATGTCACCAGTATCTCTTCCGCCCTCTCGGCTTCCTGCCATGAGTTCTCGCTGCATGCCATGGAATTCATGAAGCAGCGCGGCAAAACCGTCTCGCTCGACCCGAATCTGCGCCCGACCCTCTGGCCGGACACAGAAACCATGGTCAATACAATCAATGACCTGGCGACCCGCTGCGACTGGTTCCTGCCGGGACACGGTGAAGGCAAAATCCTGACCGGCCTTGATACTCCGGAAGAGATTGCCGGTTTCTATCTGGAACGCGGCGTATCCCTTGTTGTCATCAAGCTCGGTCCTGAAGGTGCTTATTACAAAACGTCCGCCGGTGAAGAAGGTTATGTGGACGGCTTCAAGGTGGAGCAGGTTGTGGATACAGTCGGCGCCGGAGACGGCTTCGCCGTTGGCGTAATCAGCGCCATGCTGGAGAAGCTGAGCGTAGCCGAAGCTGTGAAGCGCGGCAATGCAATCGGCGCGCTCGCAGTGATGTCCCCTGGCGATATGGACGGACTTCCAACCCGTGACGGGCTGGAGAAATTCATGAACGCTGGCG
The DNA here is from genome assembly GCF_038000205.1 of Paenibacillus sp. FSL R10-2771. Classification (NCBI taxonomy): domain Bacteria; kingdom Bacillati; phylum Bacillota; class Bacilli; order Caryophanales; family Paenibacillaceae; genus Paenibacillus; species Paenibacillus sp. FSL R10-2771. The sequence continues at coordinate 1,053,128 of NZ_JBBOBM010000001.1, read as the reverse complement.
TGTAAACGGCTTCCCGCAGCTGCCGGGAACGTCTGATCCAAAAAAGTGCGATTCAGCAAACAGCATATGAAATCTTATATTTTGAAATAAGGAGCGTCATAATAAGCCACCCGGCTTATTATGACGCTCCTTTTCGTGCAGAACTTTATATAAACCGTTTTATTTCTTCAGCACCGGCGGCCGGACCGACTGGCCCTGCTGCAGCGAAGGCGGAAAACGGTAGGTAATCGGCACGGAGCCGTCCGCATCGTTGATCAGGGAGAGCATAATCTTCGCAGCCTGCATGCCCATCTCATAAGCCGGCTGGCGGATCGTAGTGATGTCCGGATTATAGATCCGGGCGAATTCGGCATCGTCAATCCCAATGACGGACAGCTGGCCGGGAATGGCAATGGCATTACGGTTCGCGTACTTAAGGATCTCCCCTAGTACAAGATCATTGGCGGCGATCAGCGCCGTCGGCGGCTGGGGAAGCCGTAGCAGCTCATCCAGCGCAATGGCGATTTCATCCCGCGGCACACTGCGCATATAGGCATCCTGCAGCGGCAGGCCAGCTTCCTCCATCGCTTTTTTGTAACCGCTCATCCGCTCTTTGCGCGGGGTAATAGCATTCAGGCCAAGCGGCAGTGACAATATGGCGACCGCCTCATGTCCGTGTTTGGTCAGCTCCTTGACCGCAGTCTTCACCGCCATCTCGTTATCGAGCAGCAGGCTCTGGGTCGAGATCCCGTCTACCAGCCGGTCCATGAAGACCAGCGGGTATTCCGCTTCAATCAGCCTAATGTATGGCGCAGGCAGATCGCCGGTCGGGAAAATAATCAGACCGTCCACCTGGCGGGCGACCAGCGTCTCCACATAAGTATTCTCCTTGTCCGCATTCTCGTCAGCGTTGCAGATAATGACCTGAATTCCGTGGCGCTGCAGCTCATTCTCAATCGCCCGGATACACTGGATGGACAACGAATAATCAATATTGGCCACAATAATACCCACCATATGCGTACGGTTCTGCTTCAGGCTGCGGGCCAGTCCATTCGGCTGGTAGTTCAGCTCATCGATAACCTCAGCGATACGCTGTCTGGTCGCCTCACTCATATATTTGAACCGTTTATTCAAAAATTGCGAAACCGTGCTTTTCGATACGCCCGCTTTCTGGGCCACATCCTCTATGGTCAGCTTTTTCATTTACCCCGCCCCACTCTTCTATATAGAACCAAACCCGGTTGTTACGTTACCGCTAAGATTACTAGTGATAAACGGAGAAAAACTTTACTTTCTGATATTACCAAAAAGTATAGCTTTTTTTTAGTAAATTATCTAGAGGGATGGAGCTAAGGGCGCGGAATTTGGAAATATGAGGTGTCGAGGGTTAGGGAAAGTGATTCCGAATTGGGCGGATAGTGCCGGGGCATTAGCGGCGGGCAGGCGATAGTAGAGGGTACTAAAAACACAGCCAGCACGATAGGCTCGGACTGAGATGCGCTTATTTTCTCAAAAAACATCATTTCGCCTTGCTTGCGGACTCCAGTGCTCTTATTCACTGTAAATCACCTGAAAACTGCGCGATTTGGAAACAATAAGCGCACTCCAGTCCGCAAGAGTGGTCAAATGTGCCAAATAGAGATAATAAGCGCTTTACAGTCCGTAAGGGGCAGGAGTTTGGCAGGAAACCGCAGAATGTGCGAAGCTGGGGATTTGGGAGCAAAAAGAAGAGGTCCCCCGTAATCTCACCGGGTTTCCTCCTGCATCTCCTCGCATGCGTCAGCTCCGGAGCCCCGGGAAGCATCAGCCGACATCTAAGGCAGCACCAAGCTCCAACTCGCGCAATCCGGAACACCTGCTACGATAGTGAAGCAATGTAACATGAATCTGTTCATCACTCAGCATCGTTGAGTTTTATCATTATTAAACCCTGATGCTCAATTTCCTTTTTGGCTGTGTAACTCACTGTCCTTTCAACATACTCAGCCATTCGGAATCGGAATACCACTTCCGGCCGAGGAGGAACACTACTTCCGCTTTACGTTTTGTCCCGTTCACTTCATAAGTAGCCGTCTGCTGCTGCCCCTGAATGTCCATGCCGATCTTGCTGACCACGTCCTGAATTCCGCCTGTTGCCATGTCGTATAGCCGGCCATGGACGTCGTAACCGTTATGACTATTGTCGCTATAATAGACGAGCAGCATATCATCATTCACTTTATCGATTGCAAGATAAGATCTGTATTCGAAGTGTTCATTCTTCAAAGTAAACAGATCAACTGGCGTAACGGTCTCACCGGCTGCGGCCGCAGTTACGTTAACGGCTGAGAGTTTTACCGGGGTTCTGATTCCGCCCTTGCCTAACGTATATGTGCTGCTGGTCATAACCACATGATCGCCGCCGGCAAAGATTACGCCCAATTCATAATAGGTCTGCGAACCTCCCGCATACAGCGGAAAGGAATAGATCCGCTTAGACGTAGCCTCCGATAGCTCCGGCTGCCCTTTTGGAGACAGATACAAGGTGTACGGCTCAGTAGGATGTGTGTATTTAGGCTTACTGTAATTTACCATCGGGGGTGGAGGCGACCATACAATCCCGGCATTCGTTTCTACGGCACGCGCAAGTCCTTTATTTCTGTTTAAAGGAAGGGGCATGTAGTACTTCATCCCGCCTATCTCAAATTCAGCAGAGCCAATCGGCGGATTGTAAGATTGCGGCGATGAGGAAGAAGTAGCTGCAGGTGATGCCGAAGGCTGAATTGCCGCTGCACCAGAACTTTGATTGAAGATCGCCGCCAGCTGCCCCATCGGATTGCCGTCCCCCCATTGTCCGAACGGCCATAGGAGCACTCCGAACAGCAAGACCGCTGCCAGTCCGCCAAGCCCTGCTATACGCCCGAACCGCAGACTGCGTTTTCCCGCAGAACGCTCCTCGGCAGCCTGTTCAATCTTGGCCATCAGCTGCGGTGTAAAGCCCGGCTCGGCCAGCGGGTTGCGTCCTGCTTTGCCATACCAATCCTGCGTTCCGCTCATTACTTGTACTTGTTCGTCCCCGTATTCCTTCTTCACAGGTCTTCCTCCTTTATCGCCGTTCTCACTTTATTTCTGGCCCGGCCGAGCCGGGATTTGACAGTCCCCTGCGCGATGCCGAGCAGAGCGGACATCTCGGCCACCGATAAGTCCTGCTGAATATCCAGCACCAGCACCTCTCTGTACTTATCCGGCAGCTCCATAATGATCTCCCAGATGCGGTTCGCATATTGATTGCCGATGGCTTCCTTCTCTGCGGACAAGGCTGCTTCTCCGGTATCCTCCCGGTCGCCAAGCGGAGCGAATCTGCGCCAGAAGCTGTTCCGCCTCCAGCTGAACGCGGTGTTGCGCGTGATGGTCAGCAGCCAGGTTTTCAAGGTGGCCTGGCCCCGGTACTTGCCGACACTCTTATATGCCTTAAGGAATACCTCCTGGCTGATATCACTTGCCTGCTCCCGGCTGCGGGTTAAGAAAAAAGCATAGTTCCACACATCCGAACCGTAAGTCTCCATCATTTCCCGCAGGGTTATGGACGGAGCGATGGTCACGCTATAAGGCATCTCTCTACTTTGCATGCTTCACTCTCCCCTCTCGCCCAATAAGACTCCGCAGATCCGAAACGGTTCCCAGTAAACCCCATATTCATGTCAAAAATTATTTGCGAATAAGAGATGCACACGATTCTCCTTAAATTTACGTTAAAAAAATTATTTTTTACGTTGTTTTTTACGTTTTTTATCGTAGATTCCTATGGAATGGATGATTATAATAACAGTGCCGGAAGCGATATACTGCGGCAGCACGATAAAGCGGGGGATTCTTTTGAAGACTAAAAAAGTAACGATCACACATATCGCCCAGGCCATGGGCCTCTCACCTGTATCAATCAGCCGGGCACTCAGCAATCAACCCGGAATCAGCGACGAGCTGAAGGCAGCCATTGTACGGAAAGCAGCGGAAATGGGCTATATTAAGCCCAAAAAGCATACGCCTGCCCGAATTCTGGTGCTGCACCAGAAGCCCTATTCGCATGATAACAGCAATTTCAGCTACATGGTACAAGGGATTGAGCTCGCTTTGCAGAAGGCGGAGACCGATTACAGCATCGAGTTTCTGGATAAGGAGAATCAGAATAAGCTGATCCTGCCTTACCGCCTGAGCCGGGGGTTCAAGTTCGACGGGGTTATCCTGATCGGCAGGTTTAATCTGGAATATGCCTCTTTTATCCATGAGCAGATTCCGAATCTGATTTTCTATACCGGTTATTCACCGGCCTATGATTACGACAGTGTATGGTTCAGTTTCCTGGGCGCGGGCTATAAGCAGTGCAAATATCTGCTGGACCGGGGGCACCGCCGGATTGGTTTCATTGGAGATCCCAGTGCTTACCGCAACAAGGAAAAGAAAACCGGCATCACCTCTGCATTGGAAGAGCACGGGGTGCCTGTGGATGATGAGCTTTTTCTGGGGCGGGATGAAACTCTTCATCTGAGACTGTCCGGCCTTATTGCGGACGGCCTGCTGCCCAGTGCTTTCATCTGTGATCATGATTTCACTGCGGTTGAACTGCTTCGCGAGCTGCAGGAGCAGAACATCAAAGTGCCCGGAGAGGTGTCGGTGCTCAGCAGCGGCAATACCGAGGTCTCGGCCTTCTCGCTGCCCGCTTTGACCACGATGGATCTGAATATCGAATATTCATGCCGTACGGTTGTTGCCACACTGCTGAAACGGATCGCTGAGCCCGGCAAGCCTGCTGAGAACATCGCCATTCTCAGCACACTGGTGGAGCGGGACTCCGTGCGGGAGCTGTGATTTTGTAAACCCCGGGCTCTTTATTTAACATGCGCACTATCTATAACAAGGGTATTGTAAAGGTGGGAAACCGATGAATTCATCTGTATTACTGCGGTTCTTCAAGTCACGCAAGCTAAGCTACATTATAGGCTTCGCCTTCATGTTCGCCGCCTCCTTCATTCAAACGCTGTTCCCCAAGGTGCTTGGCAGTGCGGTCGATCTGATGAAGAATAACGGCTTTGAGCCGGGGCAGGTGCTGACCCAGGTCTTCTGGATGGTGCTGATTGCCGCTATCATCTTCCTCTGTACCTTCCTCTGGAGAAACATTATTATCGCAAACGGGCGGAACCTGGAATGCTACATCCGCGAGGAGCTGTACCGGCACTTCCTGAAGCTCTCTCCCGGATTCTTCAGCAGCCGCAAGACCGGCGACCTGATCGCTTATGCCATCAACGACATTTCAGCGGTGCGCATGACCTTCGGTCCGGCTACGGCGATGTCTTTTAACGGAATTGTTATCTGTATCTCCTCGGTCTATTTCATGTTCGCGTCAGTCAGCCCCAGCCTCACTCTACTCACATTGTCCCCGCTCCCCTTCATCATTCTCCTGATGCTCTTCAGCGGCCGCAAGGTTCAGACCCGGTTCAGAATCGTACAGAATCAGTTCGGCGCCGTCTCGGACAGGGTTCAGGAGAACATTTCGGGCATCCGCGTCATTAAGGCCTATGTGCAGGAACGCTCTGAAATGGAGAAATTCAGTGAGTTGAGCAGCCGTATGAAGCAAGCCAACCTGGATCTGATCAAAGTGTCCGCCGCCCTTCCTGCGATGATTGAATTCGGCTTCGCCGTCTGTTTCGTCATGAATCTGATGTTTGGCGGCCGGATGGTGCTGCGGGGGGAGATCAGTATTGGTGACTTTGTCGCTTTTAACGGCTACCTCAGTCTGATTGTAAGTCCAATTGTGTCGATCGGACGGATCGTGACGATATTCCAGCGCGGGTTGGCTTCACTCGGAAGATTAAATGATATTCTGCGGGTTCAGCCTGAAATCACGGATCTCCCCAACGCTGTCCCTATTCAGCCGGAAGGATCTATGGAGCTGCGCCAGCTGACTTTCTATTACGAAGGTTCCGATGTTCCGGCACTGCATGAGATCTCGCTCGTTCTGCCAAAAGGACACACGCTGGGAATCATCGGCAGGACCGGCTCCGGCAAAAGCACCCTGGCCTCCCTCCTCTTCCGCTTCTTCAACGTGAAGCCTGGGCACATTCTGCTCGACGGGCGGGATATCAACGATTATGCCCTGGACCCGCTGCGGGAGGGGCTTGGGGTTGTGCCGCAGGATACCTTCGTATTCGCCGCCTCCGTGAAGGACAATATTGTCCTGTTCAAAGACGGCTATACGGACGAGGATGTGCAGCATGCCGCAGCGCTCAGCCAAATTGCCGGAAGTATCGAGGCGTTCCCGGACGGCTATGACACTCTGCTGGGTGAACGCGGTGTGAACCTGTCCGGCGGACAGAAGCAGCGGCTCGCAATCGCGCGGGCACTGATCCGGAAACCGGCCATCCTGATTCTGGACGATGCGCTGTCAGCGGTGGATGCGGTAACGGAAGGGCAAATTCTGAACAGCCTGCGGCAGACCCGCAAGGGGAAGAGCAATATCCTGATCTCGCACCGGGTATCGGGCATCATGGAAGCCGACGAGATCATCGTACTGGATAAAGGGCGCATTGCCGAACGGGGCACCCACGAGCAGCTGCTGAAGAAAGGAGGCATGTATTATGACATCTATACCGAACAGCTTGAAGAAGGAGAGGTCTGCTAGACGGGACAAATCCGAAGCTGGTGCAGTAAGGCTCCTGCTGCGGTTATCTGCCCCTTACAAGTTCCAGCTTCTGCTTGCCTGTCTGTGCGTGGTGATTGTAAATGGCGCTTTTCTGATCCAGCCGCTGATTCTGCAGCGCGTGATCGACCACTTCCTGATCGGAGGCGCTGCTCAGAGCGGACTGAATTCGATTGGAGGCTTAGCCCTGCTGTATGTGACCGTAGCCGCGGCTGGCGGAATCTTCTCCTATCTCCAGGCGCTGATTGCCGGCAAAGCGGGACAGAGCCTGATCCATGAGCTGCGGGTCAGAGTGTTCTCCATCATTGAACGGCTCCCCCTGCCTTATCTGGACCGCACCTCCTCCGGGCGGCTGATTACCCGGGCCACCAACGACACCGCTGAGATCAGCGAGCTATACACCGATGTGGTCATCTCGCTGGTCAAGGATGTCCTGCTGCTGCTGGGGATAATCTACGCCATGCTGCTGCTCAGCCCGTCCTTAACGCTGGTCTCTTTTACTGTGATTCCGGTGATGGCCTTCCTGGTTCTCTTCATTAAGAACCGGATCAAAAAGAACTTCTTCCATATGAAGCACTTTATTGGACAGATCAACGGGTTCATTGCTGAGAGTATCTCCGGGATGCGTGTTATCCAAAGCTTCCGCGCAGAAAAGGAAAAAGAGGATCAATTCCTGAAGCTGAACGGGGAATATTTCAAAACCACCCTGATTCAGGTCCGGCTCAACAGTGTGCTGAAGCCCGCCTCGGATATGTTCCAGAGTCTGGCCGTAGCCATTCTGGTCTGGTACAGCATCAGCCGGATCTCCGGCGGCAACCTGCAGATCGGCGTGCTGTTTGCGTTCACGACGTACATCAAGCAGTTCTTTGGCCCCATCTCCGACCTGGCCGACAAGTACACCTCCATACAGTCTGCCCTCGTATCCACAGAGCGTATCTATGAGCTGATCCGTGAGGAGGACCGCCTGGAGCAGCCGGATCGCGGCTTATCGATGGACCGCCTGCACGGAACCATTGAGTTCCGCCATGTATGGTTCGCCTATAACGACGCCGACTGGGTGCTGAAGGATGTAAGCTTCGTGATTGCTAAAGGGCAGACCGCCGCCTTCATCGGTGAGACCGGTGCAGGCAAAACTACAATTATCAGTCTGATCAACGGCTTTTACCGCGTGCAGAAAGGCGAGATTCTGATTGACGGTGTCAATGTGAACGATATCCGGCTGGATGATCTGCGGCGGAATATTTCCGTTGTCCTCCAGGATGTCTTCCTGTTCTCCGGCACGATCCGCGACAACATCACCCTTGGCGATGATATTGCCGAGGAGAACGTGCTGGAAGCGCTGCAGGCCTCCTGCGCGGAAGAGTTCGTGCTGGGCTCTCCCAGCGGGATGGAGGGCCCGGTCACTGAGCGGGGCGGCACTCTGTCTGCCGGCCAGCGGCAGCTGATCTCCTTCGCCCGGGCCATCGCCCATGATCCGGCGATCTTCGTGCTCGATGAAGCCACCGCTAACATCGACACACATACAGAGAAGCTGATCCAGAAGGCGATCGACAACGTCGCCAGCGGCAGAACGACGCTGATCATCGCCCACCGGCTGTCTACAATTGCCGGAGCAGACCTTATCATTGCGATGAAGGAAGGCCGGATCGCCGAATCCGGACATCCCCGTGAGCTGCGGCAGCGGGGAGGATATTATGCCGAGCTGCTGGAGGAGAGCCGGAGTCATATTATGAGTTCGTGACGGCGCTGCTCACACGGGGAATAATATAGTGCTTGGCGGGGCTTATCTTAGCCCCATAGCCCATCGGGGAACCTCAGCCAGTCAGGCGGACTGAAAATCCGCTATTTGCCGAAATGGGGCAGATTTGCCGGCAAAGCGGACTCAGATTCCGTTAATTGGCCTGCGACAGCCTGTTTCAGGCTCAAATGAGCAAGATAGCTGATTCTCAGTCCGCTTAAGTCCCGGAAAAGTTTTTTTCAGGGAAATAAGGTCTTCTCAGTCCGTTTCATTCTGCTGACGGTGCGCTCACCTGCTAAAGCACCAAGCAAGCTGCAGCTTATCTTCGCCAGGCTCTGTCCTGCAAAAAAACAACAACCCCCAAGCGGCTTATCGCTTGGGGGTTGTAATGATGCGGCTGCTACATTTCTTTGTAAATATTATACAGAAGCATTGCCGCTTCCGCGCGGCTGGCTGTCTTTACGGGTTGAATCATTCCGCCGTCCCCCTGAATCCATCCGGCTTCAAGCATGCGGTTCACGGCTTCTGCGGCATAACCGGCTACAGAATCCAGATCCCTGATGCCTGCCGCCGCGGTCCCGGCAGTACTGCTATCAGAGGACGGAGCATGGATTCCCGCAAGCTCCAGCGCTCTGTCGGTCATGACAATCATTTCTTGTCTCGTAATCGGCGCAGCCGGAGCAAAGCTTCCATCCGTGCTGCCGCTGACGATCCCCAGCCTATGGGCAGCATTCACCGCTTCATAGAAGTAGCTGCCCGGCAGCACATCTGTGAATCCGGATGCTGCGGCCCCGCTGCTCTCCAGGCCGAATGTACGCATCAGCATAAGAGTATAATCAGCTCTGGTGACGGCCGCGTCCGGGGCGAAGGAATGGGCGGAGACGCCATTCAGAATGCCTGTAGACGCCAGTACTGCAACCGGCCGGCTGGCCCAGTGTGCAGTCCCAAGATCAGCAAAAGATATGCGGTTTAATACCACAGCATAAGTGCTGAAGTGGCGGACCTTAAAGCTTATTGCTGCGGATTCCGGTTTATAGCGGCCTCCGGTAACCGGGTGGCTGAGGCCGTTCTCATCAATATGCCATATGGCCAGGAATTCAGCATTCAACAGTTCGGCGGTAGTCAGCTTGTAGGGAATGCTGACCTCTACCTGCGCTGAACTATTCTTCCAGCTCAACTCCTTGCCGCCGGAGCTGATAGAGAGTTCCACTGCGGGTCTTCCTCCGTTTGCAGTGGTAACCAGTGAATTCGCGGCGGTTATATCCGCTGCAGAAATCTTCAGCACCACCGTATCTTCCAGCACCGCCTGTTCACCCTCCAGCATCCCGGCGGGCAGAACTACTGTAGCCAACGCTGTCTGAATCTCCAGCGTCTGCCCCTGCGCTGGTGCGCTCAAAGCTGTGGCGGGCAGTGAGATTTCATAGGCGGCAGCGCCTGCGGACGGGTTAACGGTCACCGTTATCCGGTTCCCGCTGTTGCCCTCTGCCGCCGCAAGAGCAAGCGCCTGCTCCAGCGCTTCCCGGGTCAGGGCCACCTGCGCCGTTGCCGCTCCGGCAGCGGACTGCGGGTTCGCGGTCAGCTTACCGCTGCTGACCGTCACAGCCGGCAGCACAGCAGTTAAACTGCCGGTGCCGCCGGAATTTACCGGAGCAGTCCCTGTCTCCGGACTGGTTCCCGGCTCCGTTGTACCCGGATCTGTTCCCGGCTCCGTCGTACCCGGATCTGTCCCCGGCTCCGTTGTTCCCGGATCTGTCCCTGGCTCTGTTGTTCCCGGATCTGTCCCTGGCTCCGATGTTCCCGGATCTGTTCCCTCAGTCGTATCCATAATCCGGATAGCCACAGTGGCATCCTTACCCTGGTCGAAATCGAAGACCAGCGTTATCGTACCCAGCGGCTGCTGAACGAGGTATGAAGTTGCGATGCCGTACACATTGCCGGTGACGCTGTAATCCGTTTCGCCCAGTTCCGTCCCGCCACTGCGGATCGCTGAGAGCGTATTGCCGTTCCACTCTACTTCAAGCATAACCGGCTGACGATTTGCCGGATTCTTATCAAAGACTGCGGATAACGGATTCACTGCGGAATCCCTAATCTCAGGCTCAGGCTCAGGTTCAGGTTCAGCGGGAATATAAGTTCCTTCCCAGTTGACAGTAAATAGATAGGTTCTATAATCCGTGCCATCTGCCGAGGCAGTCGTCACAGCAATTTCACTGACGCTCTCCCTAAGCGTAATCTCTTCAGAGGCTTCGCTGCTGCCGGTCACTGTTCCATTCACGCGGATCTCCGTGCCGGATGCTCCTGCCAGCGGCATTACCTTCAACCCGTATACGCTTGCCGGAACGCTCACCGTATAGCTGTCCTGATCATAAGCAAATGCGGGAGAGAGCGATAATGCCTCACCTTTGCTGCCAGCAATCCGCAGGTTCCGCAGGGTAGAATCAAGTGCAGCAGGTGTACGGTTAATAATTACATTAACTGTGCGTGCTGTAACGCCGTCTTCGGCAGTAACAACTACCGGAATGGTATTAACGCCTTCTTCCAGCATAACCTCTTCTGAAGGCTGTCCGCTTATAGCTGCCAGACCATTGATAGTCAAAGAAGAAATGTTTGGGCTGTTTACCGTCGCTGTCAGCTGTACAGTCTCCATAAAGTACGGAACCTCCAGACTGTAATCCTCTCCTTGTTTGGTCAGAGGGCCCAGATCCGCCGTAACCTCTGTTATTCCGGCATCATTACGCTCATAGGGAATTCCTTGATAGAGCTGTACATTATCGATATAGGCCGTGCCATAATTAGAGCTGTTGGCGTAGTAGTCAATGCGGCCGATATCGGGAATTTTATTACGGAAGGCGGCCTGCTGGACGACTGGAATATCATTGACGTACAGATCGAATTTGCCGGATCCGGTGTTCATCACCAGCCGCAGGTTGTACCATGTACCCGGTTCATAAGGCATTAGATTAGTCGAAGTTCCGCCCTTGTAAGCGACAATCTGCCCTTTGGAAAAAGCCAGCGATACACCCACGTTCGTACTCGCTGTTCCGGCACTGCTATAAATATAAGGCAGGCTGATCCAGTTCGTACTGCCCGCATTGTCGAGCTTCATGACATCGGCCGTCAGCGTGACTATACCCTTCAGACTTCCGGCAGCAAAGGTCTGCGCCATGGAGGTATTGCCGCTATTGCTGCTGCGGGTAAGCTTGATGCTTTTGTCGGAGGCACTTGGCAGTTCAGCTGCCCCCACACTCCCGCCGTTAGCCGTCACCGTCCAAGGTTCGCCCGGCTTGGCATCTGTGTCCAGATCATTGTAACCGGAAGCACTCAGCAAGACCGCCTGCTTGCTTACCACATACAGCTCAGATACGGCCGTGTTGAGCGCTGGCTCCACATGAATGCCGGGCACCTCTGCCGTTCTGAAGCCCTCTTTAGCCGCGGAGACTGTATAATTCTCCCCTACCTCCACTGCCGGGAAGCTGTACAGACCGTTAAGATCACTCTCAGCGCTCAGTACAGGTAATCCATCCAGCATAAGGGTCACTGTCACTCCTGCCGCTGCAGCCAACCCGCCATCCAGCACCCTACCGGTGATGGAGCCTGTTGCCGCGTTAGAGGTCAGCCGCAGATCGCGGGTAATGACATTGCCTGCCTCAACGCTGAAGCTCCCGGTTTCGCCTGGAGTATAGCCGTTCTTAACGGCCTGCAGGTTGATGCTGCTGCCGACAACGGCACCTTTAATGACATAATAGCCGGAGTTGTCCGTAACGGCCTGCAGCCCGCTGCCGGACAAATCACTTACCGTGACGCCGCTCATGCCATTGCCTGCGCTGTTCGTCACCCTGCCAGCCACAGCTGCTGTGTTCAGCGAAGCATCATAATACTCGAATGCCCCGGGATCAGCGTTACCATTGTAGAGCGGTTGCCCTGCGAAATCTTGTACTCCGGAGCTTTCAGCCAGAATATTCACTCCCCGGTTAACCAGCATAGATTCCGGCTTCAGCTGATATATGCTGCCGAGGCTGCCTAAAGCAGGTCCGTCTGCTTCAGAACCGGATATACCCTTCCCCGGATCTGTCAGCTGCGGGTTACCGGTCAAGGCATGAAGATCGCCTGCCGGGGGCGTAAGTGTGCCAACCGTAGAATAGTAGCTGTTATTGTCATAAGTAATCGTCGGGCTCACCGTCAGTTCCTGAACGGCGCGGGTTGTATACAGAATATTGTTGCGGATGTTGTAGGTGGCATTCAGCGAGGTACCGTAGCCGTAGATCATATACCCGCTGGCATCATTATAGATCGTATTGTTGTATACCTCAGCTACTGCTTTCTTGTCCGAATGCAGGTAGATCGGATAACGGGTATTGCTCTCCAGCACATTGTAGCGGATGATGGTATCCCCGAAGCTGAACTGGCAGATCAGAATACCGTCCCCGTTGTCATGCACATAATTGTACTGGATCAGCATTTTGGTCGTTCCCTTGTCAGGGTCAATGCCGTTGGAATCCGCTCCGCCTGCTTTTTGGGAGGTCTTGAACACCTCGTTATACTGGATGACTATATCATCAGCATAATAAGTCTCAATCCCGGAGGTGCCTGCACCTTCCACTACGTTATTCTCTACGACCGCACCTCTTACCCCCGTCAGATACATCGCATTGCAGCCGAAATCCGTGTCCTTCTGCGTAATATAGTTGCCCCGGATGATGATGTTCGTATGAGGGGTGAATTTCGGATCACTCTCACTGTCGCGTGTACCCCAGCCGGTGCTTACGACACCGCTGCTGCTGTCCCCGCCGCCATCACCGGCATACTGCTTGAATATGATCCCGCCGAATGACGTGTTCTTAACCGTTGAATTCTCAATAATCACATCGTTGAAAACAGTAGCCTGCTGCGGGTGCTTCGGGTCGGCAACCTTTGTGTCGAACACAATGCCGCCGGTTTTCTTCGATCCGTCCCAGCCGGTCTTGAAGCGGATTCCCGGGTCAGGTACCGGCGGCACAGTGCCGCTGATCCAGGCGATTTCTCCCGATACATCATGCACATCTACACCGCTGATACGGATATACTCAAGCTTGCCGGCATCCGCGCCCGTGACATGGATTCCGCGGAAATCGCCTAGCGACTGGGCGAAGCTGTCCGTTACCGGCGCGGTATTCGATACATCCAGATTACGGATCTCCCAGAATTGCTGATTACTCAAGGTAATCGCATCGGCATGTTGCCCGTTCGCCTTGATCTTAGGCTTATCCCCGCTGCCGTAGCGGTCAATGATAATCGGCTTGCCTGCGCTGCCCGAACCCTGGGGTGCCAGCGTCTGGTTATTCCATATACTGCCGGATTTCAGCAGAATCCGGTCACCCGGCTGAAAGACCGTACCGTTCACTTTGCCCAGCGTCTGCCACGGACTGCTGTCAGCCGTGCCCGGATTGCTGTCGCTGCCTGCAGTACTGTCAACATAATAAACGGTGCCCGAACCCTGAGTTGTCTTTGCCTCTGCCGGGCCTGCACCCGGAAACATTCCAAACAATATTACCGTAATGATCAGCACGGACAGCCATGATTTACTTTTGCTACACCTGATTGCCTTCATAATAATAACTAACCTCCCCGTAACCTATTTTCCGCCTCCCGTAAGAAAGCGTTATCATGAGTACGTGCCCATTATAAAGGATCATTCAGCTTCTCCATGAGAGAGAATAGAACCGGAATCTTTCACTTTAGAACACAAATGCATTCCATTCCGCGGTTGTTCTTTCAATTCTGGACTATCTTGTACAAAAAGAACCAGCCGCACCTGCGGCTGGTCCCGATAGCGGATTATTTGGTTTCCGCAGCGTATTGTTCTGCCAGCTTCAGCAGCTCTTCATAAGCTTTGTCCGGTGTGGATTGCTTGAACTGCAGTTTTTCTACAATCGTTTTGTAATCGTTCTTGAAATTCCCCCAGCCTTGAGGGTCATTGATGAACTGCTGCGCATCCGGCGTTACCTTGTTCAGGAAATCAAGCGAAGTTTTGTCCGCATCGCTGAAGGTAGGCGTGAGTGCTTCAATCACTTTGGAGTTGATTGGTGTACCGCGTGTCAGACCCAGCGTCTGGCCGGCTTCCTCATTGTTCACGAACCAGTCTACAAATTTGACGGCTTCCGCCTGGTTGGCGGACTGGGCATTAACGCTCCAGAACATTCCCGGCTTCAGCCAGCCGCCTGCTTCCGTACCGTACGGCATAGAGGCATAACCGAATGCACCCGGCTTCAGGGCTTCAATGGAGCCGACCTGGTTAGAGAACAGGTGACGCACTACGGCATTGCCGTTGATGACGCTGTCCAACTGCGGGTCAAGCTCTTTATCGGTAGTGGTGATATCGGCCGGAGTCAGGATGCCTCTGTCACGCAGCTCATTCATTTTGGTCATGAAGCCGATCCATGTGTCCTTGTCGATGCTAAGATTACCTTCGGCGTCGAAGATATACCCTTTGCCCATGCTGTATTGATAGGCGGTGTAGTCTACCAGATCGGCGCTCTGATCAGCGAACACATATTTATCCTCGCCAAGCTTCGCTTTGGCCGCTTCACCGAAGGCATAATAATCATCCCAGGTCCAGCCGAAGTCCGGCGCTTCCAGGCCCAGCTTCTCAACAACCGTCTTGTCATATACCATACCAAGTGCAGCAACACCCAGCGGCATAGCGTATTGGGTACCGTTTACTTTACCGCCGTCTACAGTAGCAGCCTCAATATTATCCACATTGACGTCCTTCAGATCAGCCAGCAGCCCTCTGGCCGCATAATCATTCAGATAAGCCGCATCCATCTGGATGATATCCGGCGCGCTTTTGGCGGAGTATTGTACAGCCAGCTTGTCAAAATAGCCGTCCCAGCCGGAAAACTGCGTCTGAAACGTAACATTCGCATTCAGCGCCTTATATTGGTCGAGCGCCTTCAGTGTAGCGTCATGTCTTGCCTGGGACCCCCACCAGGTTAATGTGAGCGTCAACGGCGTGCCGGCGTCTCCAGTTGCTCCTGCCGGAGCTGTGGTAGCCGCAGCTGTAGTGCCCCCCGCGGTAGTGCTGTTCGCTGCGTTATTAGTGTTGTTTCCGCAAGCAGCAGTCGCTGCAACCATCGTCATTAAAGCGATTGCAAGAAAACTTTTTTTAACCTTCTTCTGCATTTCAATTTCCCCCTTCTGTCAGCTGAGCCAACATTTATAGGTCGATATTATCACCGGGGCTATTCACCGTATAGAAGAGTAATGAACACAAATCTTTCAATATCCACTTCAATCTAGCGTTTGATCAGCTCACTGGGACTGACACCGCAATACTTCTTGAACAGGGTACTGAAATATGGAACATTCTGGTATCCGACCATCTCCGAGACCTCATAGATCAGATGGCTGCCTTCCAGCAGCAGCGCTTTGGCCTTCTCAATCCGCACACGGATAACGTAGTTGGTGAACGTTTCTCCGGTCACTTTCTTGAACAGCTGATTCAAATAATTCTTGGAGATATACAGCTGCGAGGCCAGAAGCTCCAGCGTAATATCCTCCGCATAATGCTTGTGGATGTATTCCGTCATGAATTGTACCGCTTTGCGGTGCTTCTCCTGAATAGCCGGAACCTGCGCCCGGCGGAGGCTGCGGAGCTGTGTCTCCAGCCATTCTTCAATCTTCGGAAGCTCCGTCATCTCACTCAGCTCGCGCAGCGCCAGCCCTTCATCATCGCTGCGGCCGGGAATTCCGGCCATCAGCATGGCGTTATGCAGCATGGTCCAGAGCTCCGCTGCCAGCATTCGGAAGGATACCGGATCCACCGGCATTTCCGGCTGTCTGCGGTGCAGGTACAGGCGGATCAGCCGCATGACTTCATCGTCACGCTCTTCCTGCAGCGCTTTGGTTATACTCTGGTAGTAATCGGTCAGCAGGGACACCTCAACTGCTGCAGCCGCTTTTCCATCATCCGGATTATTCCCGCTTTGCAGATTCAGCGGCTGCTTGGCGAACAGTCTCTGCAGCGCCTCGTCGCCGGACGGTTTGATTCCTCTCCAGCCGGATTTCGCAGTGCCGGTTCCGAAGCGGATCTCAAGTCCGAGATAGGTCTTCATGCTGCCCACCATCAGCTCTCCCAGCCGGTCTGCAGCCTGCCCTATTGCCTGCTCCCCCTCCCGCTCTGCCGATGGCAGCAGCAGTGCTCCATGGTTGCCGAACAGCCAGACGAAGCAGGTGTCCGGCCACTCCCGGCCGGATACCTCGGCAACAATGTTGGAGACAGCGAATTTGAACAGGCTCCAATCCGCCAGGGAAATACTGCGGATGCGTTCGGTCCACAGCACCTCGATGATCATCACCGTATATTTCCGTTCCTTAAGCAGCTCCGCCGGAACCGATGCTTCGGAGCTCTGGCCCCAGCCGTTCAACTCGCCAGCCAGCCATTCCTCAAGGCATAGCTCTTCGCGCCGCTCAGGTGACTGCACCTCTCCAAGATTCAGACGGTGCAGATAGGTCTCCTCCAGCTTCTCAATCGTTTCCGACAATACGCTGCGGATCTGCTCCACCGTCACAGGCTTGGTCAAATAATCATCCACCCCGAGGCGGAGCGCAGTCCGGGCGTATTCGAAATCATTGTATCCGCTTAAGATCACGAACCGGCCGGCGAAATCCCCGGCTTTCAGCTGTTCGATCATCTGAATCCCGTTCATCACAGGCATATAAATATCGGTCAGGACTATATCCGGGTTCACCTCGGCAATCAGCTTGAGGCCTGCCTCGCCATCAATGGCTTCACCGGCAAATTCGGCGTCCAGCTCTTCCCAGGGAATGACTTTACGGAGTCCCCTCACGACCTGGAAATCATCGTCAATGATCACTACTTTCCACATGCTGCAATCCTCCTTTATGAGATGGTGTATGGACTATAGGCAGAAGGATGACCGCCTGTGTACCGCCATCCGGTGAGTTGCCCAGCGTGAAGCCGTAGGGTTCACCAAACAGCGCAACAATCCTTTCGCGGACATTCCGCAGCCCGTAACCACCCTTGGCACTCCGCTTCTCCTGCCAGTTCTCCTGCAGCTGGCGGCCGTTATCTGTCACTTTAATCTGCAGCAGCCGGCTATTCTGGATACTGACCGCAATAGTTAACGATGCCTGCTGTTTACCGTGGAACCCGTGTATGAAGGCATTCTCGACAAACGGCTGCAGAATAATTTTGGGCACAAACAGGTTTCGGGCCTCATCTTCGAGCAGCACACGGTAATCCAGGCGGTCCTCCCAGCGGATCTTCTGGAACTGCAGATAGCTCTCAATATGGGCCAGCTCCTCCGACAGCGGTACAAGACTATCACTGTTCGATAGGGCGAGCCGGAAAAATTGTCCCAGATGCGCCAGCATATTGCTTATCTGCGGCTGCGAAGCCTCAATCGCCATCCAGTTGACCTGATCCAGCGAATTGTAGAGGAAATGAGGGTTGATCATCATCTGCAGCGCTTTAATCTCAGCAGCCCGCTGCCGCTCATGCTGCTCCTCCAGGCTCTCATAGAGCTCTTCAATCCGGTAGGTCAGCTTCTCATAGCCTTGGAACAGACGGCCGAATTCATTCCGATAATCTTCAGGCAGCGAAGTCCGTTTACTTAGTGAAAAATTGCTCATTGCTTTCAGCAGCAGTCCAATCGGCTTGACGAACTGACGGGACAGGAATACAGCCAGCAGCAGAATCAGCACAATGGTGGCGATCCCGAATGCCAGAATAATTTGCGTCTGCTTCAGGCTTCCCGCCGTGATCTGACTCCAGGAGGTAATCTCTACCAGTGACCACTGGGAATCGAGCGAGGAGGACCATACGAGAAATTCGTCACCGGTCCGCTTGGCGCCGTTCGTCTGAGAATCGAGATGGGTCTTGATCTGCGCCTCATTCTGCACGAAGAAGCCGGGGTCGCCTGTAGCTGTAATCAGCTTGCCCGTGGCATCAAGCAGTGCCAGGTTGGAGCGGTTGTCCTCCGTGGCAATCAGCGACTGAAAGGCCGGAACCCGAACATTGAAGATCATCACAGCAATCGACCGGTTAAAGCGGTTATGGACCTTGCGGGCAAAGCTAATCACCGAGGTATCCCCGCTGTTGGTCTTGATAATCCGCTCTCTCAGCCAGCTGTAATCGGAGTTGCGCAAATCCTCATACCAGACCTCCTGCTCCATCTGTGCAAGCGGCAGGAACTGTACAAACTCCTGCACATTATAAGTCGGCGTCATATCCGAATAGACATGGATTGACTGCAGGATCGGCATCCCGAATACATAGTTGTTCAATTGGGAGCGGATACTGGCTTGTCCCCGCACCCGATCATACGGGGTGCCATTCAGCATCGCTTCATACTGGTCGCTCAAATTCTGAGCAGCCGTATTGGAGCTTTGCTCAATATCCACGAGATTGGTGTTCAGCTTCTTATGCAGCTCAATGAGCAGCTTCTGCTGGTAATAGGATGTGTTGCCGGCAATTTCTCTGGACCCGCTTACATAACTGAAAAAGACAGTCACGCCGACCAGGGCTGCCACAATCAGCGCGAAGCCAAAGAAGAAAACAACATCGATGCGCAGCGTTTTAAAGGGGTTAACCCGCATGTGGAATCCTCCTGCTATATCTCATGAAACCTGTATGGTCCTAATCATAGAAAGAAAGCCGCGAACCATCGCAGCTTTAATTCCCTCTTATTAGATAATTTATAAGGCATCCTAGCCCTTCAACGCCCCCGCAGACATCCCTTCCACGAAATGCTTCTGGGCGAGGAAGAAGATCAGTACGGACGGAGTAATGGATAGAAGCGACATGGCCAGCATCTGGCCCCACGGCACTGATCCCTGTGAATCTATGAACAGCTTAAGTGCGAGATTGATCGTGTATTTTTCAACAGTATTAATATAAAGCATCTGCCCGAAGAAATCATCCCAGTTCCAGAGGAAGGCATAGATCGCCACCGTAACCAGCGCAGGCTTCACCAGCGGCAGCATAATTCTCCAGTAGATGCTGAACCAGGAGCAGCCGTCGATTTTGGCCGCCTCATCCAGCTCTTTGGGGACGGAGCGCATAAACTGGACTAACAGATAGATGAAGAACGGGCCGCCGATCCCGCCGGCGAACAGATGGGGAATGTAGAACGGCAGATAGGTGTTGATCCAGCCCCAGCCGCTGAACATGACATACTGGGGTACAATCGTAACCTGGGTTGGCAGCATCAGGGTAACCAGCATAATGGCGAACCAGAAATTGCGCAGCGGGAAATCAAGTCTGGAGAATGCAAAGGCAACCAGACTGCAGGAGATCACACTTGTGAACAGCACACCTAGTACAAGCTCAAAGGTATTGAGATAGAAGTGGGTAAAAGTAAAGTTCGGCACCGATACCCAGCCTTCGGAGAAGTTGGCCCAGTGCGGAATCTTCGGGAACAGACCCGCCGAACTCATCTCCTCATTCGTCTTCAGCGAGGCACCCAGCCACCAAAAAATCGGATACATCATAATCAGACTGACGACGAGGAGAGATACATGCGTTAATATTTTTTTGCTTGAGCGGGTAGCATCCATTATTTCTTGCCTCCTTGCGATTCATAGAACACCCAATATTTCGAAGTTCCGAACAGCACGGCCGTGAACAGCCCGATCAGCAGCAGCAGCACCCAGGCCAGCGCCGAGGCATACCCCATGTGGAACTTGGTAAAGGCTTCTTCATACAGATACATGACGTAAACAAACGTAGATTTCACCGGACCGCCGTTCGTGATGACAAATGCCTGGGTGAACATCTGGAACGTATTGATCATCGTCTGAATGGCATTGAACATAATGATCGGTGAGAGCATCGGCAGTGTGATCGAGATGAACTGGCGGAATTTGCTGGCTCCGTCCACAGACGACGCTTCGTACAGATCACCCGGGATCTGCTTCAGTCCGGCCAGGAAAATAATCATCGACGAGCCGAACTGCCAGACCATCAGCAGGATCAGCGTACCCAGTGCATACTTCGGATCCGCAATCCATGCCGGTCCCTTGATCCCGAAGATCCCCAGGAAGTCATTAATGAAGCCGTTGCGGCTGAAAATATTCTTCCAGAGAATCGATACGGCGATACTTGTCCCGATCAATGAGGGGAAATACACCATCGTCCGGTAAAAGCTGATCCCCCTGATCTTGCGGTTCAGCAGCATGGCAATCGCCAGGGCGAACATCAGCCGCAGCGGCACGGTCAGCAGCACGAAGGTAATCGTGATCCGCAGCGAAGACGGAAACACATCATCCTGGGTGAAGATTCTCGTGTAGTTGGCAAATCCGACCCACTCCGGTGCTTCCAGCAGCGAGTAATCGGTAAGCGAGTAATACAGGGACATAATCATCGGCCCCAGGGTCAGCAGGAAAAAACCTATTAACCACGGAGAGAGAAACAGATAGCCGGCGAGCGGAGATTCCCAGCGTTTGATCCGTGTTTTGCCAGGCGGAACCGTTTTCAAAGAACCCGCAGGGGCTTGCTTTGCAGCAGCATTATTCATGAATTTACTCCTATCTTCCTTCTGTATCGGAACTTTTCTTTTATTATAGATTGACAGGGGCCGGGCATGAAGGAGGGTAATGAATGCTTTTCTTTCACTATTGATCAATTCTCGCCGGACACCGGCGCACAAAAAAGCTTAAAAAAAATACTAATAAATTATAAGAGAATAGAATGCAGGCGGGGCGTGGTTTTCTCCCTTTTTCATAGGCAAATCAGGGGGTTAGAAGGACCTGTGGGTCTATTGACTTTTCAATATATGGTAGTAAAATGATTAAACGTTACTAAATATAGTGTATATAATAGAAAATCCAATAAATCTAGTGAAATTGCCCGTCATCATTTGTCAAGTAGAAATAGCTACATGTTATAGGAGGTTAGGGACCATGTTGATTGCTTACGATTCCAAGACCGGCAACGTTAGAAGGTTCATCAATAAGCTGAAGCTTCCTGCTGTTCAAATCGAAGAGCATATGACGATCGACGAGCCTTACGTGCTTGTTACATACACCACCGGATTTGGACAGATTCCAGAGAAGGTAGCTTCTTTCTTAGAGAAGAACCATTCCAGGCTCAAAGGCATCGCCGCGAGCGGCAACAAAAACTGGGGTGAGCTATACGCGCACAGCGCAGATTTAATTGCACAGCGTTACAACGTACCGGTGGTCGGCAAGTTTGAGTTGTCGGGAACATTTGGTGATGTACAGCGCATAAAACAGGAGGTGGACCGGGTTGCGGCATATTGAACTGAACAACATGTTGATGAAGAGAGACGAAAGCGGCTTTTTCCAATTGGATAAGGACCAGGAGGCAGTAGCCGAGTTCATGCGGGATGTGGAGCGGCGCAGCCTGACCTTCACAACTACCAAAGCGAAGATCGATTATATGATTGCCAATGATTACTACGAGGACCTGTATGACCGTTATTCCGCAGCTGAGATGGAGGACGTCTACCGGATTGCCCACGAATATAACTTCCAGTTCCCTTCCTATATGGCGGCTTCCAAGTTCTACACAGACTATGCCGTCAAAAGCAATGACCGTAAGCAATACCTTGAGCATTACCCGGACCGCGTAGCTGTGGTGGCCCTGCATCTGGGACGCGGCAACGTGGAGACAGCCCGCACGCTGGCCCGCTCGATGATGGAGCAGCGCCTGCAGCCGGCTACCCCGACCTTCCTCAATGCCGGCAAGAGCCGCCGTGGTGAGATGGTCTCCTGCTTCCTGCTGGAAATGGACGACTCGCTCAATTCGATCAACTATGTACTGAACACCTGCATGCAGCTGTCCAAGATCGGCGGCGGTGTTGCGGTCAATCTGTCCAAGCTGCGCTCGCGCGGCGAGACGATTAAGGGCGTCGAGGATGCTGCCAAGGGCATCATGCCTGTCCTGAAGCTCATGGAAGACGGCTTCTCCTACGCGGACCAAATGGGCCAGCGCAAGGGTTCGGGTGCGGCTTATTATAATATTTTTGGCTGGGACGTACTAGAATTCTTGGACAGCAAGAAGATCAACGCCGACGAACGGACACGCCTGAAGACGTTGTCTATCGGCCTGATCGTGCCTAACCGCTTCTACAAGCTCGCTCAGGATAATCAGCCGCTGCATGTATTCGCTCCTTATACTGTGTATCAGGCGTATGGAACGCATCTGGATGATATGGATCTGGACGTGATGTACGATACCCTGCTTGCTGATTCGCGCGTGAAGAAGAAAGTTGCCATGAGCGCACGCGACATGCTGACCAAAATCGCCATGATCCAGCTCGAATCGGGCTATCCGTATATTATGAACAAGAGCAATGCCAATAACGCCCACGCCTTGCGTAATGTGGGTCAGATCAAGATGTCGAACCTGTGCACCGAGATTTTCCAATTGCAGGAGACTTCCGAAATTAACAACTATGGAGAGCAGGACGCGATCCGCCGTGATATCAGCTGCAACCTGGCTTCCCTCAACATTGTGAATGTGATGGAGCATGGCAAGATTCGTGAATCCGTTCATGAAGGCATGCTCGCACTGACTGCAGTCAGCGATATGACTACGGTCTCCAATGCTCCGGGTGTGGCTAAAGCGAACAAAGAGATGCACTCCGTCGGCCTGGGTGTGATGAATCTGCACGGTTACTTTGCCAAGAACAAGATTGCTTATGAGAGTGAGCAGGCCCGCGATTTCGCCCGGACCTTCTTCATGACGATGAACTTCCATTCGATCGAAAAGAGTATGCAGATCGCTGCGGAGACTGGCGAGACCTTCCATGGCTTCGCAGAATCGGATTATGCATCCGGCGTGTATTTCGACCGTTACCTGACCACAGACTACCGTCCGGTTACTGCAAGAGCGCAGGAGCTGTTCGAGGGCATCTACATTCCTACAACCGAGGACTGGAAGCAGCTGCGTGATGACGTGATGAAGAACGGCCTGTACCATGCCTACCGTCTGGCGATTGCGCCGACTGCGAGCATCTCTTACATCCAGAATGCCACGTCCAGTGTAATGCCGATTGTAGAACAGATCGAGACACGCACGTATGCCAACTCGACCACCTACTATCCGATGCCTTACCTGCGTCCGGACAATGTATTCTTCTATAAATCTGCGTACCAGATGGACCAGTTCAAGGTGATTGACCTGATTGCGGAAATTCAGCCTCATATCGACCAGGGTATCTCAACGGTCCTGCATGTGAACAGTGATGTAACGACCCGTGAGCTGGCCCGTTCTTACCTGTATGCGGCACACAAAGGGCTGAAATCCCTGTACTACACCCGGACCAATAAACTGTCTGTCGAGGAATGCCTGTCCTGCTCCATCTAAGAGCGGGCACAGGTACAGAAAGGGAGAATAGATCATTATGAGTGCAATCAAAGCCGTGAACTGGAACCGTCCCGACGACGACTACTCGCTGATGTTCTGGAATCAGAATATTATGCAGTTCTGGACCGACGACGAAATTCCATTATCCGATGACAAAATGTCCTGGCTCACGCTGAGCGAGATCGAAAAGGACTCTTATATGAAGGTGCTGGGCGGACTGACCCTGCTTGATACCATCCAGGGCGGCGTCGGCATGCCGCAGATTATGGAGCATGTGGACGGCTTGCAGCGTAAGGCGGTCCTCGGCTTCATGGGGATGATGGAGCAGATCCATGCGAAGTCTTACAGCAGTATTTTCACAACACTGGCTTCTACAGAGGAGATCGACGGCATCTTCCGCTGGGTGGAGGACAATACGTTCCTGCAATTCAAGGCAGAGACCATCTCGGAATATTACAAGAAGATTGAGTCGCCCAAAGACCTCTATCTGGCAATGGCTGCCTCTGTTCTGCTGGAAAGCTACTTGTTCTACAGCGGCTTCTTCTACCCGCTCTATCTGGCCGGTCAAGGCAAAATGACCTGCAGCGGCGAGATCATCGACCTGATCCTGCGGGATGAGAGCATCCACGGCGTCTACGTCGGCGTACTCGCCCAGGAGATCTTCGAGGAGCTGTCCGAAGACGATCAGCGCGATGTCTACCAGACGCTGGTCGGACTGCTGCGTCTGCTGCATGCCAACGAGGAGCAGTATACCGAGCAAATCTACGCCCAGATCGGGCTTGTAGATGAAGTGAAGTCCTTCCTGCGCTACAACGCCAACAAGGCGATGATGAACCTGGGGCTGGACCCGCTGTTCGAAGAGGAAGAGATCAACCCGATCGTCCAGAACGGGATCAGCACCCACACCAAGCAGCATGACTTTTTCTCCAAAAAAGGCAACGGCTACGTCCGTGCGATGAACGTGGAGCCTTTGCGGGATGAGGATTTCAGCTTCTGAAATAGAAGCTGAATCTAAGAAGCTAACTTAAAGCTCAGCCGTCACTACAGAGAATATTTGGACTTCCGGCCGCTGCCCGTATACAGATTTCTTGATTGAACCCGCTGTTCGCGGTTGAAATCCGTATACAAAGGCGAACTCTAACGCTCCTACAGTTCCAAAATTCCCTTCCGGTCCTTCCCGCTTATGGTTATATTCTTTTATTCAGCTTATATAGTTTTAATTAATAAGGCACCCGCCAGCTGAGAGACAAGCTGACGGGTGCTTTTTTTGAGACTAACTCCATGCAGGAACGTACCAGTAGGAGTGGATTTTTTCCAATGAGGAGTGAGCTTGCTTGGTTATGCATTATCAGGAGTATGGAGATCAAAGCGCATCTTATCTGATGGTATTCTTGCACGGTGGCGGAGTGAGCGGCTGGATGTGGGATAGACAAGTGGAATATTTCGCCCATTATCATTGCATGGTTCCAGACTTGCCTGGACACGGGTTAAGTAATGATGACGTTATATTTTCAATTCAAAGCAGTGCAGAACAATTAATCCAAATAATCGGAGAAAAGGCAGGCGGAAAGAAAGTCGTCCTGGTCGGATTCTCTTTAGGTGCACAGGTTGCTGTCCAGATGGTAAGCCTGAGACCTGCGCTCATTGATTTTGCCATAATAAACAGTGCTCTGGTCAGACCCATGCCGTACGCTAAAAAGTGGATTGGACCGGCAGTCAGACTAACCTTCCCTTTAATTAAACAGAGATGGTTCTCCAGGCTTCAAGCTAAGACACTATATCTGGGCAATGAATACTTTGAACGATATTATGCAGAAAGCTGCCGGATGCAGCCTGACGCCCTGATCGCAGTGCTGGAAGAGAATATGACGTTCACTATTCCAGCCGGTTTCAGTGAGGCCACAGGCAAGATACTGTTTACAGTAGGTGAGAAAGAAAAAGCTGTGATGAAGCAATCCGCTAAGGATCTTGTTGCTGCCAGCTCCAATTGTAATGGCGTGATCATCCCTGGCATTGGACATGGGGTCTCTCTGGCGAGGCCTGACTTCTTTAATCAAATGGTCGACACGTGGGTGCATAAAGGTGACGTACCCAAGGAATGCAAAAGGGTTTGATGTGTTTTTTTGTTCATCGTAAATAGTTTATTCCGTATCCTTCATATTAAGCTTATGTCTCATTATTATCGCTTTCTTACCCACCCTGAGCTGAATCTCGCCATGCTGGTCGGTCCGGTATACCTCTGTATTTGCGTCTTTTAGCCTGTCTAGTACATCGCCATTTGGATGCCCGTAGAGGTTGTTCACACCCGCAGAGATTACCGCCGCTGCCGGATGCCAGAAGGTCAGCCAGTCTGCGCTGGTGGCGGTTTTGCTGCCGTGGTGGGCGACTTTGAGGATGTCGATGGGCTTACCTGCCTGTATTCCGGCCTGCTGTGCGGATTGCAATATCGCTTCCTCCGCTGCCTGGTCCATATCGCCTGTGAAAAGAAAGCTGCGGCCGTTCATCTCCAGCCGAAACACGACCGATTCGTGGTTCTGATCCTCCACTTCATCCGGCAGAGTCTGCCCGTCCGCAGGCGGCTCCGGCCAGAGAAAATGCAGCTGCGCCGCCTCATCCGGAGCCAGGACCATGCCCTGCTGTACCGGATACAGCCGGACTCCTGCGGCAAGCGCTGTAGTCATCAGCTTGGTGTACGGCTCCGTATCTGCCAGCGTCCCGTTGAACAGCAGAGCAGACACTGGCATACCCTCCAGCACCGCCTGCAGCCCTCCGGCATGGTCCTGATCGCCATGCGTCAGGATCACCGCATCCAGCCGGTGGATGCCCCGCTGCTTCAGCAGCGGCAGCAGCGTCTTGGCTCCGACCTCGAACGGGCTGCGGCGGATTCGCCAGGCTTCCTTCTTCCCGAAACTCACCGTTCCGCCGCCGTCCACCAGAATATGGGCTCCGCCCGGCGTGGTAATCAGGATGCTGTCTCCCTGCCCCACATCCAGGTAGCTGATCGCTCCCGCACCGTCCAGGTCTCCCGCATTGTAGCCTCTGTACAGCAGAAGCGTCAGACCGGTAGCGCACAGCACAGCGGCAAGGCTGCCCCAGCGCGTAGCGTCTGGCTGCGGAAAGGCCTGGAAGGCTAGCGCGGCTCTTCTGCTGCTCGCAGCTGCCGCTGGCGCCGCCCTGCAGCTGGTATTGCCGGCCTTACCACGGCTCTTTCCCGGCAGCTCGAGCTCGGTCAGCGGCCGGGTCTCATCCTCCATATACTGTGGAGCAAGCGTAATCTCCGTCCGTCTCTTCAACGCATACAACACACCGTAAAGTAGTCCGTAGTATAGGCAAATCCACAGTAATGAAGGTGAAGCCCAGATCAGCACACCTGCTGTAAACCCGTTTACCCACTCCACTGCCTCAAACGTAGCATTATTCAGCAGCTCTGCAAGCTGCACAGTTAAGAGGGCGGCAGTATTCCAGAACCGTCCAAGCAGCAGCGCCAGCGTACCAAGCGGCAGCACCAGGAACGTGATGAAAGGAACGAGCAGCAGATTGGCGGCAAAGGACAGCAGCGAAAATTGGTTAAAATAATATATCGTTAGCGGGAAAGAGACCAATTGCGCAATGAAGGTTACCGAGAGGGCGCTGCCCAGCCAGTTAGGTAAACATCTGAACAATGGCGCGGCCAGCGGCGTATATACCATGAGACCTGCTGTCACCAGAAAGGACAGCTGAAAGCTGACGCTGAGCAGCAGATACGGGTTCCAGACCAGCATCATCAGCGCCGCAGCGGCCAGAATGTTCATTCCATCCTTAAGGATACCGAGCCTTGCGGCAAGCAGAGCAATCATGCTCATTATCCCGGCGCGAACCACTGACGGTCCGGCACCGGACAGCAGTACGTAGGCTGGTACAAGCAGTAATGTTACCGTGAGTGCTGTTTCTCTCGTGAAGCGGCAGCGGCGCAGAAGAAATAAGATCACCCCGACATAAACCGCAACATGCATTCCCGAGATCGCCAGAATATGAGTCAGCCCCAGCTGTGAGAATTGCTTAAAGGTCTCCGGGTCCAGATCCTCCTGGATGCCGATGACGAGTCCCTTCATATAACCGGCATGCGGCTCCTCGAATAAGCGCTCCATCTCTGCACCGAGGGTGGCGCGCATCCTATCATTCCAGCGCAGAATGCCGGATAGCTGCCACGATGCCGGAGGGGCAATCTTAACGCTGGCTGTTCCGCTCCCTTTTAACAGCCAGTGGATTTTCTTCGTGAGCAGATAAGCCCGGTAATCGAATCCGCCGAAGTTACGCGCTATCTGCGGCTGGGCCAGCTCTCCTTCAATGACTACCCGGTCTCCCCGCTGCCAAAGAGCGGCTACAGCAATTTCGCTTTCTTCCTGAAGCTTGATTTGAACGGCAACCAGTTCCCCTTTTGCTTCCTCTTCTGCTCCTGTTATTGCGTCTGCCCCTACTCCTGTTTCAGCTTCTGCTTCTGCTTCAGCACCTTCAGCTGCTGCGCTTCCTCCTTTTTCTGCATCTGCTGCTGCCCCTGCCGCTACCACGACAGCTACTTTTTCTTTTGTAGCTACTTTAGCTCCCGTTTCTACATTCGCCGCTGTTTCGGTCTCCTGACTTCCCTGCCGCTCCAGTCCGATCCGTGACAGCTTCACTGTAAAATCAACCCGGTCCCCGTCCCGCTCCACCGGGGAAGCAATAACGCCTGCGGCTGTAACGTTAGCCTCATTCAGTTCGGTTGCCGATCGCTCCAATTGCTCCGGCAGCAGGCTCACGTTACGCGCCTCACTCCACTCCCAGTACATGGCTGCCGCAGCAATCGCCAGCCCGAACACAGCAGCCGTTCTCCAGCGTATGCCGCCGCTGACCGCCCAGATTGCAGGCAGCAGCAGCAAGCCTGCGAGGTAGATCAGCAGACTGCGTCCGGAGAACAGACAGCCTGCCGCACTTCCGGCAATCCAGCAGATCGTGAAGCTTAAGAGCGGCCTTCTGTTCATCAGCATCTCTCCTTTAATCATGGGTCTATTCTCTTCTTCCCGTCAAAATGGAACTACTCTTTTCCTGTCCCGCTGCCGCAGCAACGACAAAGAACCCCTGCAAACGCAAACACATGCGTAAGCAGAGGTTCTTCCCCTGAAGATCTGAAGCTATCCATAACACTAACCTGTCCCTATTCTGTGTGGTGACGCAAGTCCTCCGGTATGCTTCCGGTTATTCCGATACCGAGATCATTGTTTCCTTCGGCGGCTCATAGTTCTCCAATTGGCGGAACACAATTCCTTTGGAAGACAGCATGGCCTCAACCTTCTCCATATCCTTGCGGTACGGACGCAGATAGACAATCTCTACAATCCCGCTGTTGGCTAACATATTGGCACAGGTCCAGCAAGGTTCATCCGTGACGTAGACGGTACTGCCTTCCCGGTCACTCCGGTCTGTGAACAGCAGTAGATTCTGCTCAGCATGGATTGTACGGATACAGCGCTGCTTCTTCACCATGGTCTCTACGCCGTCAATGATCTCCCGCTCATATTGCTCGGAGACCATACAGCCTGCTTCCGAGCAGTCCGGAACACCCATCGGTGCGCCGTTATAGGCGGTGCCCAGCAGCTTCTTGCCCTGCACCAGCACAGCGCCGACATGGCGGCGGGGACAGCGCGAACGGGTGGAGACCATGCAGGCAATATCCATGAAGTATGTATCCCAGTTCTTGCGGTAAGCCACAGTCATCAGCAATCTCCACTTCCTCTTAGATAGTTGTTCATTATTGTAACATAATGCAGCATTCTTTCACTATACAGCTTGTCCTAACACTAGCCTGCCAACCGTTCTCATTACAGCATCATGCTGCGTAAACCGCAATTGCTGATAGAAACGTCGATTCTGGCGTTAAGCTCAGTTTCCGGCAGGCTCAGGCTTGACCTGTTACTATTCCCTTTCATTTTCTGGACTTAACTGTATTCTGTACAACTAAAAAGACTGAAATTCGGATGAAAAGCAGTTTAATTGCACTTCGTACACTTATATCACGATCTGCTGAGCTAAAATCGCCACACAACGTATTTTAGTTGTACGAAGTGCAACTAACTTTAAGAAATTAGTAGTTTTACAGTTTTTAGTTGTACCAAATACACTTATCTGACTGGCGGAGCATACGGTTGGGCATGGCGGGTAGGCTCGGCTCCATCAGACAACTTTGTGTAACAACAACCCGGTAATTCCCTGCCAATTGTAGTTTATACAAGCGTCAGTATGGATGCTGCCGCCCGTTCGAATCATCCAGCGGGTCCCTGGACTCAAAATGCCACCAGCGGCTTCAGCTGCTCCAGCAGCTTCGGTCCGATCCCCTTCACCTTACCCAGATCGGTCAGGCTGCGGAACGCTCCCTTGCTGCTGCGGTACTCGATAATCGCCTGCGCCTTCTTCTCCCCGATGCCCGGCAGGTCCATCAGGGCTGCGGTATCGGCAATGTTCACATTGACCCTGCCATCAGCAGCCACTGCTGGAGCTACTGCTCCTGCGGCACCTGCGGCACCTGCCGCTCCAGCGCTCCCAACTGCACCAACTGTCCCGCCACTTGCAGCGCCGCTGCCCGCCGATCCAATCACTGCACCGCCAGTTACTTCACCACCGCTAACGGCTCCACTTCCTCCTGCTCCAGCCGTTCCGCTTACAGCGCTATTTCCCGCTACTCCAGCCGTCCCTCCATTTACACCGCCCTCATTTCCTGCTACTCCTGCCACACCACCATCTACAGCGCCACTCCCAACTGCACCAACCATCCCCCCACTAGCGGTCCCACTCCCAGCTACTCCTGCGTTCCCACCACCAACCGCTGCCCCGGCCTTACCGTTCGTATTCCCGTCATCCCCACCTGCCACTGCCCCGGCTGTCCCCGCCGGAGCAGCAATCCCGGTGCCATTAATCACTCCGGCCTTATCACTTACAGCACTGCCCTCACCTCCGGCCTTATCACTTACAGCACCGCCCTTACCTCCGGCCTCACTTACAGCACCGCCCTCACCTCCGGGCGCTGCCAGCGCCTTACTACTCCCGGCACCGCTGCCACTAATAGCCGCTGCCCCTTCAGCGCCGCTCCCACCATCTTCACCACTCACCCCTGCCGTTCCCGTGCCGCCATCCGCCACCCCCAGCGCCTGCGCCATCCCGGCGTTCAGGGTCTCCCACCCGGCGATGCCGTTCTCTGCCCTGTGGTCTGCAGCCCAGACCAGACCACCGCCCAGCAGGGCAGCGGCGATGGCGCAGCCGATCATTCTTTTGCCCATGAAGCTGTCCTCCTTCAGTAAACTGGAATTTTATTCAAAAACAAGCTTAAAACCTGTCATTTGTCCAAGACTGCCGTGCATACATTGAACGAAGAGTATTCCTGTAAGCCCAGAACCCAGCAACATTAGAAAGGAGGTAACCACAGGATGAAAGTGGGATTTATCGGAACAGGCAGCATGGGCGGTCTGCTCATCGACACCTTTCTTCGTTCGGGAGCCCTTGACCCGTGTGATGTGCTGGCCAGCAACCGCAGCCCGGGCAAGCTGAGGGAGCTGAAGAAGCTTCATCCCGGAATCACTGTATGCTCGGGCAACATCGAAGCCGCGTCCGAGAGCGATATCGTGTTTCTGTGTGTCAAACCTTTGCAGTTCAAAATGTTAAGCGATGAGATTGCCCCTTACCTGCGCAGCGAGCAGATTGTCGTATCCATTACTAGTCCAGTTCAGCTGTACCATCTTGAATCCGTACTGCCCTCCAAAATTGCCAAGATTATTCCCAGCATCACCCACTCCGTCAAAAGCGGGACTTCTCTGTGCATCTTCGGAAGCAGATTAAATAAAAAAGACAGGCTGGTCCTGCTCCGGCTATTCTCATGTATTGGTGTTCCTGCGGAAATCCCGGAGAGTCATACGCGGATTGCCTCTGATTTCTCCAGCTGCGGCCCGGCGTTCATCAGCTATTTCCTGGAACGGTGGATCGAAGCGGCTGTAGAAGCAACCGGCATTGATGAGGCCCTGGTCAGCCGTCTGGCCGGTGAAATGCTGCTTGGTACAGGCAAGCTGCTGACAGAAGGCTCCTTCACCCCGCAGGGGCTGCAGGAACGGGTTGCCGTCCGCGGAGGCATTACAGCGGAAGCGCTGAACCACCTGCGCACGAGTCTGGAAGGGGTATTCGAACGCCTGATCACCACTACGCATGACAAATACGATGAAGATGTGGAAAAGCTCGACGAGCTGTTCGGGCGCAGCAGCATCGTCCAGAGCCCACTTGACCGCTAAGGCAGCTGCGGCGATAGCCTTCTGCCAACGTCCATTGCCATAGCTTATTGCAAGGGCTGTATGCCTTGCCATCGTCCTTCCCCTCTTGCCATGCCCGCCTTATGCTACGCTCTGCCGCTCCGTTCTCCGCTTCCGGTGCACTGCCGGAAACCAATAAAACCCGCAGCACGGAGTCATCCGTTGCTGCGGGCAATGTTGCGTTCTTCGCTTAACCCACTACTATATTTACCAGCTTGCCGGGAACGGCAATAATTTTACGTACGGTTTTGCCTTCGACGGCTGCCTTCACGTTCGGCAGGGCCAGTGCATGGTTCTGCATGTCTTCCTGACCCATTTCCATAGGGATCAGTGCGCGCTGAACGATTTTACCGTTAACCTGCACGACAATTTCCACTTCCGCATCTACGGTCCAGGCTTCATCATAAGCCGGCCATGCGACATAGCTGATGCTTCCTTCGTGACCCAGCAGCTGCCACAGCTCTTCGGCAATATGCGGTGCCAGCGGCGACAGCATCTGGACGAACTGTTCTGCCGCTTCTGTGGACAGGCTCTCCTGCTTGTAAGCGTCGTTGATGAAAATCATCAGCTGGCTGATCGCCGTATTGAACCGCAGATGTTCAAAGTCTTCGGTTACCTTCTTCAGCGTCTTATGCCAGGTCCGTTTGAATTCATCGGTACCGCCATCTGCCGAGATCTTAGCGCTGATGCTGCCATCTTCGTTCACGAACAGGCGCCATACGCGGGAGAGGAAGCGGTGGATGCCTTCCACGCCTTTTTCATTCCAAGGCTTAGTCGCTTCCAGCGGCCCCATGAACATTTCGTAGACGCGCAGTGTATCTGCGCCGTAAGCTTCTACGATTTCATCCGGGTTGATGACGTTGCCGCGCGATTTACTCATCTTCTCATTGTTGTTCCCCAGGATCATCCCCTGGTTCACGAGCTTGTGGAACGGTTCCTTCGTATCGACTACGCCGATATCATAGAGAACCTTGTGCCAGAAGCGGGCATACAGCAGGTGGAGCACCGCATGCTCGGCTCCGCCGATGTACAGGTCAACCGGCAGCCATTCCTTCTGCTTCTCGGGTGAACACAGCTCCTGATCATTGTGCGGATCAATATAACGCAGGTAGTACCAGCAGCTGCCGGCCCATTGCGGCATGGTGTTGGTCTCGCGGCGGGCTTTCATTCCAGTCTCCGGATCAATTGTTTCGACCCATTCGGTTACATTCGCCAGCGGGGATTCACCTGTGCCCGAAGGCTTGATGGCATCCACATCCGGCAGTACCAGCGGCAGCTGGTCCACAGGAACGGTCTTCATTGTGCCGTCTTCCAGATGCAGAATCGGAATCGGCTCCCCCCAGTAACGCTGGCGGCTGAACAGCCAGTCGCGCAGGCGGTAGGTTACTTTGCCCTTGCCGCTGCCCTTCTCTTCCAGCCAGGCAATCATTTTGGCGATAGCTTCAGTATTCGACAGGCCATCGAGGAATCCGGAATTTACGTGCGGGCCGTCGCCGGAATAAGCCTCTTCTTCGACGTTGCCGCCTTGCACTACTTCAATAATATTCAAGCCGAACTGCTTGGCGAACTCCCAGTCACGGGTATCATGGCCCGGAACAGCCATAATCGCTCCGGTTCCGTAGCCGGCCAGCACGTAGTCGGCAATCCAGATCGGCACCTGTGCGCCGTTCACCGGATTGATTGCGTAAGCGCCGGTGAAGACACCGCTTTTCTCTTTGGCCAGATCGGTACGCTCCAGATCACTCTTGCGGGAAGCCTTGTCGCGGTAGTCTGCAACGGCAGCCTTCTGCTCTTCTGTTGTAATCACATCAACCAGCTTATGCTCCGGTGCCACGACGCAATAGCTTGCTCCGAACAGGGTATCCGGACGGGTGGTGAACACTTCAAGCGTAGCCTCATGCCCTTCAATGGCAAAAGTCACCTCAGCGCCGGTCGATTTGCCGATCCAGTTGCGCTGCATATCCTTAATGCTCTCTTCCCAGTCCAGCTCATCCAGATCCTCGAGCAGACGGTCTGCGTATTCGGTAATTCTCAGAATCCACTGGCGCATCGGTCTGCGGACCACGGGATGGCCTCCGCGCTCGCTTTTGCCGTCGATCACTTCTTCATTCGCCAGGACGGTACCCAGCGCTTCACACCAGTTCACGGAAACCTCAGCTACATACGCCAGACCGCGGTTGTACAGCTGGATGAAAATCCACTGCGTCCATTTGTAGTAACCCGGATCAGTTGTGCTAATCTCGCGGTCCCAGTCGTAGGAGAAGCCCAGCGACTTGATCTGGCGGCGGAAATTATCAATGTTCTTGAAGGTAATGTCACGCGGATGCTGTCCGGTATCCATCGCATACTGCTCAGCCGGAAGTCCGAAAGCGTCCCAGCCCATCGGGTGGAGCACGTTGTAGCCGCGCATCCGTTTGAAGCGGGAAACAA
This sequence comes from Paenibacillus sp. FSL R10-2771, assembly GCF_038000205.1. NCBI lineage: Bacteria > Bacillati > Bacillota > Bacilli > Caryophanales > Paenibacillaceae > Paenibacillus > Paenibacillus sp. FSL R10-2771. The sequence continues at coordinate 1,018,668 of NZ_JBBOBM010000001.1, read as the reverse complement.
TGTCTGTAGCGGTATAGCCTTCAGGATGGCCTACGTGCAGCCCTGCGCCGGAAGGATACGGGAACATATCCAGGGCGTAGAACTTCGGTTTGCCTGCTTCTTCACTTGTCTTGAAAGTCTTGTTCTCGTCCCAGAATTTCTGCCATTTCGGCTCGATGGTCTGGGCACGGTAGCCGGTGTGGGCTTGGGTAAATGTGTTGTCGCTCATCTTATGCTCCTCCTTGGAGTGTTGCTGTCTTAGGTAAGGCTAATGTTATAAAAAGAAATACTGTAAATAAGGGTCACTGCAGAAAGTTTTGGGCTTCCGCCCGCTGTTATATTCGGATTTCCTGATTAGAACCGCTCATCGCGGTAGAAATCCGAATCTAAAGGCGGCCACTAACGTTGCTCCAGCTCCAAAATTTCTATCCGTTCCTTTATCTTTACATAAGTTCTGTAAAACCAATCCGCTGGCCTGGCGGAGCAGCAAAGTCCAAGAACCCGCAATGATTCGCTGGGGGCCGGAAGGGCTGAAAAGCCAAACCCGCCGTTGATTCGCCAGGTTGGCAGGAACCCGCCCAAGCTTCGCCGGACCGGCAGAATCCGCAAAGCCCAGGCCCCGCTTCGGATCGCGGAACTGCTGGAATATCCTTGACCGTGCGGCGCCGCTGGAACCATCCCAGGCTTCCCGCCGCTCCGCCGGACTAACCGCAAAAAAACCTCCCATCCCTAGCGTATTATCGCTAGGGACGAGAGGTTTGAATTCCCGTGGTACCACCCTAGTTAGCGGCGGACATTCTTTGTCCGGCACTCACTTTGACACCCTTTAGCGGGGGTGAGGCGACGACGGTTCACACGCCGGTCTCCTTATTAATGAAGCTTAAGGAACCTGCGGCTCGCGCCGTTACTCCGAGGTGAGTTCACTGCGGTCCGTTAACCGGCTCGCACCTGAGGTGCCGGCTCTCTGCAATAACGGTCTCACGAATTAATACTCCTCTTCATCGCACTGCTATGTGTACTGCTTCTTATTCGTAATATTCACCACATTATAACCAAAAGATACATGTACCGTCAATGATTTAGCAATATCCCTGCTTTTATGCCGGCTTTCTGCGGATATAATAGGCGATGATATGCTGAATGACCACTTTACCGGCTGCGAAGAACGGCACCGCCAGAATCAGTCCGATCATTCCGGCGATCTCCCCGCCGACCAGCAGCGCGAAGATAATCAGCAGCGGATGCAGATGAAGCTTCCGCCCGACGACCTGCGGCGAAATGACGTTGCTCTCCAGCATTTGGCATAGTGTATTCACCACAGCTACCATTAGTACCAGGCGCCACGAGAGGGTTGAAGCCATTACAATGGCCGGAGCCGCACCCAGAAACGGACCCATATAAGGCACAATGTTAAAGACCGCTACCACGCAGGCGAAGAGCAGCGCATAAGGCATACCGATAATCATATAGCCGATATAGGCCAGCACGCCGATGATGATGCAGACAAGAAACTGCCCGCGGATATAATTGCCGAGTGCCTCATCAATATCCTTCAGCAGGGTGACAATCGACTTGCGGCGGGAACGGGGCAGGCAGGATACAACGGTCCGTTCGAACACATCGAAGTCCTTGAGAATGTAGAACACCAGAAAAGGCACAATGAATGCATTGAACAGGATACCGATCGTCGACGCAATATTATCAAGGAAATGGGAGATACCTTCGGCCAGGCGGTTTTCCAGCTGATAGAACCAGTTATTCATCCCCGTCTCCACGCCGGGCGGAATCAGTCTGGAGTTCATGTTCCGCATCAGACCCTGCGCATGCAGTGTCATTTCGGGCAGATGCTCGTTAAGCTCCTCAAGCTGCTCGATGAACATGGGGATCAGGTTGATCAGAATTACCGCGAGTGAGGTGAGAAATACGGCATAGATCAGCAGGACGGCCACGCTGCGCGGCATTTTTCTCCTGGAGAGCATGGAAACCACAGGATTCAGCACATATGAGATGATCATTGCCGCCAGGAACGGGGCGAGGATCGCTTTTAGAAACAGAAAGATTCCCTCCAGCATGGGGCGGAGCAGCCAGACGAAATACAGAATGATCAGGGAGAGCAGCACGCCGATCATCCAGCGGAACCATTTACTTTGGGACCATTGCTCCATAATACCCCTCCTGAATATGTACAGCCTCTAACAGTCATGCAATATTAGTATGTGTGAGAGGGTAATGAAATACTCTTGCCTGCAAAAAATTGGTTTTTTGTTATTTGGGTTGGAAAGTTGGTATAGTGGCCGGCATCAAGGTCCGCTAAAATCATATTGTAAAACGCTTTCATTCCGAGGAGGGGTACTTTTATTATGAAAAGGTTAAAACGATTATGCGGTGCAGGTATGCTGTTGCTGCTTGCCGGATTGCTCACTGGAGCTCCGTCTGTTTCGGCAGCCACCGTCTTTGATGAGCCTCTGACCTACTTCAATTCCGCAACCTGGCAAAAAGCCGACGGCTATTCCAATGGCGGGATGTTCAACTGCACCTGGCGCGCTAACAATATCTCATTTACAAGCGGCGGACAGCTTCGTCTGGCACTGACCAGTCCCAGCAATAATAAATTTGACGGTGCAGAAATGCGGTCTGTCTACAAGTACGGCTACGGTAAATATGAAGTCAGCATGAAGCCTGCCAAGAACAGCGGAATCGTCTCTTCTTTCTTCACCTATACCGGACCTTCCGACGGCACGCCCTGGGATGAAATTGATATCGAGTTTTTGGGCAAGGACACCACTAAAGTCCAATTCAATTATTATACAAACGGGGTTGGCGGTCATGAAAAGATCGTGAATCTGGGATTTGACGCTTCCCAGGGTTATCATACGTATGCCTTCGATTGGCAGCAGGGCTACATTAAATGGTATGTGGACGGCGTTCTAAAGCATACGGCCACCAGCAATATTCCGTCCCGTCCCGGCAAAATTATGATGAACCTCTGGAACGGAACGGGAGTGGACTCCTGGCTCGGTTCCTATAACGGAGCCAACCCGCTCTACGCTTACTACGACTGGCTGAAATTTACAGGCAACTAAAAACAAAATCCGGACTCCGGCGGTGCACAGAGCGCACCTGCCGGAGTTCTTTTACATCTGCCCGGAAGCCGTTATCTTCAGAATTTGTTATCCGGATTGACACATTGGTATAGCGGCCAGAGCCTGGGTTCTGTACGATAAAAGCAAGAAACATCATCACAGGAGGAACAGAATTGATACGCAACAGGTTAATCAAAGCATCCGTAGCCGTTGCTGCTCTGTCAGCAGCAGTATGGGGCCTATGGGCCTTCACTACAGCACCCCGATCCGAAGCAGGAGGCGCGAAGGACAATTTTACAGAATTCAATTCGGAGTTCTGGAAAAAAACGGGTGGTTATTCCAACGGAGACATGTTCAACTGCACCTGGCGAGAAGATAACATCTCATTTGCCGGGGATGATCTTATGACCCTGTCTCTTACCAGCCGGTCCCCCGGCGAGTTCGACGGTGCAGAATACCGTTCGCTGGAAAAGTACAGCTATGGCAAGTATGAAATCCGTATGAAGCCGGCGGCCAATCCCGGTGTAGTCTCTTCTTTCTTCACGTATACCGGCCCTTCGGAAGGCGAGCCCTGGGATGAAATCGATATTGAATTTTTGGGTAAAAACACCCGCCAGATGCAATTGAACTACTTCACAGACGGCATCGGGGGACATGAAAAGGTGATTGACCTCGGCTTTGACGCGTCAGAAGAATTTCACTGGTATGGTTTCGACTGGAAGAGGGATTCCATTACCTGGTATGTAGACGGCCGCCCTGTTCATACAGCGACCGAGAGTATCCCCTTTACTCCGGGCCGTATTATGATGAATCTCTGGAACGGAACAGGTGTGGATTCCTGGCTGGAGGCTTATGACGGCAAGGCTCCGCTACATGCTTATTATGACGAATTCCGCTATACTCCAGCGCCAGACCGGGGCGAGTAAGAAGCTCCAGCGCCTCTCCGACAAGAAACCGCCTTGATGAAGGCGGTTTCTTGTCCCTGCGGACTCATCGGCGGCTGCGGTCCCAGGCATTGACCTCCGAGGTTTCGGACAATCCCCCGTAGGCCTTCCATTTGCCGACAAACTCGTCAAATTCCCCGATACCGCTGTCTGCAAAGATAATGTTTTGAAAGCTTTTTTGTTCCAGCTTCTTCAGCAGCTCACCGTCGCTCTTCATCGTCTTGGTGGGCGGTCCCGTGAACTGTTCCTTACGGGAAGCCTCCTTCTGGCCCAGCAGCACCGGGGTAATATCCTCCGGAATCTCCTTGATCACTTCGGAGGGAATTCTCGCCCCGTCGAAGGTCAGTGTGTAGGAGGCCACCCGGATGACGCCCATCGGCAGCGCAGAGGGCTCAATGGTCGCCTTGCCGTCCGCCATTGCCCAGTCATAGCCCTCTGCAAGACCATTAATGAACTCGCCGGTGGAGGTAGCATAATAATCAAACATATAATTCTGATAGGTAAAAAAGATTTCGGGGTGCTTCATTTTCTTGTTAATCAGTATTGCTCCGTTGACAGGTAAGGTGCCTCTTCTCATAGCGGTACCTTCCGGTCCGGAGGGTATCGCAACAGCCTTGACAGACGCCTGCGGGTCTGCGGCAGTCAGGGAAGACAAAGGCCAGCCGCGCATCCAATACGGGCCGGCAATCATGCCGGCCTTGCCGGAGACAAACCGGTTGGCGGCGCCCTCTTCATCAAGCCAGGCACTGTCCGTCGACAAGTACCCCTGCTGGACCCAATGCTTCATAAGCGCGACAGCCTTCCGGGCGCCGGGCTGCACGGAACCATATTCCAGGGTTCCGTCACTCCGGCGGTTCCATTGCTCGGGAACCGTGCCAAATGCTCCAAAAATCCAGCTGCTGTCCCCCATCCAGGTACTGGGACCGTTTCGGAATCCTAACGCAAGGCCGTAAGTATCCTTTAATCCGTTGCCGTCCGGGTCCTGGTTGACAAAAGCGTCCATGACCTGTTCCAGCTCATCCAGAGTCCGCGGTGTTTCCAATTTCAGCTTGTCCAGCCAATCCTGGCGAATCCAAAGCAGCGGATCGGAGTTGTATTCGTAATCCATGATGGGAATCGCATACTTATGCCCGTCCCGCACGAAGGCATTCCATGCCGAGGTGTCCTCGGCAACAGCCTTCTTCCACACCCGGGAGGCATAATGTTCAAATAAACTGCCGACTTCCATGAATTGCCCGGAGTCAATCAGCTCTTGAATGATGGCTGCATCCCTTGTAGTGACAACATCGGGCATATTGCCTTTGGCCAGCTCAAGCCTCAGCTTGTTGGCGTAGTTCTCGGAGGTGCCGGAGATGGTCCAGAGATAACGGATACGGATTCCCAACCGTTCCTCCGCCCAGGCCGTATGCACATTATGTTCAAGGCTCTCGCCTTTTTTAAAGGTCAAATTGGGGTTCACGGAGCCCACTGTGTACAGGTCTATGGGCGGATTATATTTACCCGCTTTGACGTCAAAATGAGGCGCCGTGCTCTCCGGGGAAGCTGCCGGGAGAGTGCCCCCGGAGCTGCGGAAGGTGCAGCCCGACAATATCAGGACCAGCGCGATCAACGGCAATCTGAATTTCATGGAACCACCTGCTTTTCGTAATGTTCTGGAGGGCCGGACAACTTGTATCATAATCTTCTTCGGCATCACATGGTACACTTCTTTTATTACGGCTAACAGTGAAAGCTTCTGAAAAGGATGATTTTATGGCCTGGCGTCCGAGTTTGTTTATTAAAATGGTTGCAATCCTGCTCTCCCTTATATCAACCACACTCTTATTCTACGGATTATCCTACCGCAAGGATATCGGAGTCATCACGAGTCAGATCAAGACAACGGACCTGAATCACCTGGAGTTCCTGACCCAGCAGATGGACAACAATATCAACCAATTGGCGGGCAGCATGTATGCTCTTCAGAGAGACCCGACCATCCGTGACTACGAGCAGATCCGGCAATTGGGCCATCTTATTGACCCCGCCCAGACCATTATGACCGTGCTGGAGAAGCTCTCCCTTCAGACCAGCTCCAGTACGTGGGAGAACCGGATTGTCCTGTACAAGCCGCACAACGGTGAGACCTTGGGGTCAGATTCCTCACTCTCCTTTGATTCCTCCGTACTGGAGAATCCGCTTCCGGCAGGCTGGGAGTATATTTCTGAGGACAGGGGCAGCACTGAAGCGGGCTTCCGCCTGCTGCTGTCAGATCCCGCTACAGAAAGCAGCCCTCCCCGAGAGGCGGAACTGCTGTTGTCGATGTATTTCCCTGTATCCAACATTGAACGAATGTTCGATGCCTACCAGTCACAGAACAAGGGCGATACCTTCCTGTTCCATCCGGTTTTCGGGATGATCCTCTCCCGCAATACCGACCGGGAAATGGCTGAACGGATCACCGCAACGCTTGATTCCGCAGACGGACAGGGCACATCGGAGATCCTCAACCTCAAGAAGGGCAGCTTTCTTATCAGTTCGGTTCCTTCATCGGCCATTAACTGGCGGGTCGTGCATTATTCGCCGCTGAAGCAGATTCTTCAGCCGATCCGCAGCAGCCGTTATTTCTTCCTGACGGGATCGGCTTTTCTCCTGGTCATGAGCCTGTTGTTCTCATTGCAGCTATATCGTCAAGTGCAGCGTCCGGTTAGCCTTTTACTGCGTTCGCTCAACAGGATGAAGGAAGGACGCTGGTCTACCCGTATTCATACCAAGACCAATCCTGAGTTCACAATGCTCAACGAAGAATTCAATGAAATGGCAGAGAAAATTCAATTGCTGATTGAACAGGTCTACCTGGAGCAGCTCCGGGCCAAGGATGCCCACTTGAAACAGCTTCAATCGCAGATTAATCCGCACTTCCTCTACAACTGCCTGTTCTTTATTAAGAGTAAGGCCGTTGTCGGCGACACCGATTCGGTGGAGGCTATGGCGCTTAACCTCGGAGAATATTACCGCTACATCACCAAGGCGGACCATTCCCTCACTACGCTGCAGGACGAGCTGAAGCTGCTGGAGAATTACCTGGAGATTCAGAATTTGCGGAAACAGCGCATCCGCTATGAGATGGATATCGCGGAAGATCTGCTGGGTCTGCCGATTCCCCGGCTGCTGATCCAGCCCTTGGTGGAGAACAGCATCATTCACGGCATTGAGAAAAAGATCGGCCAAGGCTCCATTCGGATCACCGCCTCCCATACACAAGAGAGTGTCATAGTCACCGTTGCAGACAACGGAGCTGGCATGACGGATGAGGCAGTTACCGCTTTGCAGGCCCGGATTTCCGAAACGGCGCGCGAGGACGGAGGCTGCGGGCTATGGAACATCCAGCAGCGCCTCAGGTCCCATTATGGTGATTCATCCGGCCTTCTGATCGCCCCTTCACCTGAAGGCGGCTTAAAAATCACTCTTCGCATGGAGAAGAAAGAGGAACCCTATGCATCAAATTCTTCTGATTGACGATGAACCTTATGTCGTCGACGATCTATCCATTTCGCTTCCTTGGACGGAAATGGGATTTGAACAAGTCCACAAGGCTTATTCAGGATACGAGGCACTGGAGCTGCTTCAGCGTTATCCTATCGACATTGTTGTCACAGACATCAATATGCCTGAAATTTCAGGCATCGAACTAATCGCCTCCATCCGTAGCCGCTGGAAGCATATCCGGGTCGTTATGCTGACCGGTTATGCCGAATTCGAATATGCCCGCAAGGCGATTGAAGAGCAAGCCAGTGCCTATCTGCTTAAGCCAATTGCCAATGACCAGTTGGTTGCCGTTATTGGCAGGCTCCAGGAAGAGCTGCGCGGCGAATGGGAGACTTGGTCCTCCTATCAGCGGACAATGCAGACCTTCCGCGAGCATCTTCCGCTCCTGCGGGACCGGCTGCTCGGCGAGCTCCTGCAGGGGCGGAAGATGTCCAGGCCGCAGCTGCACGAGCGGCTCTCCCAATTCGATCTGCCGTTCTCCACCAGCCTGCCGGTATGCCTTGTAATCGTCAGACCGGAGGAGTTCTTCCGGCGTCAGGACATGGGCAGCATGCTGCTGTTCGAATACGCCATTATTAATATCGCGCAAGAGCTGTTTCAAGACCGGTTCCACATCTGGTCAAGCAAGGATGTCCATGATTATCTTGTATTTCTGCTGCAGCCCAGGGAAGACATTGAACCCCGCCTGAATCTGGCAGATGATATCACCCAGGCCGCCTATCAGCTGCAGAATCATGTCAGCACGCTGATTGGCGGCGGCCTTTCTGTGGTCACTACGGGTTGGGGAGGATTCCCGGATCAGGTGTACACGCTCTATCAATCCGGCATCTCAGCTATCCGCCAGCATATCGGCAGCGAAACAGGCATCTATCTGGATGCCACGGACAACAGCAGCTTTAACCCTGTAGAAATTCTCCAGCCGCTCTACGAGCCTCCGCTTTTCTTCCATTTATTCGAAGCGAACAACTGGCAGGGGATCGAAGACAAGCTGAACGCCATCGCTTCGGAGCTGGCCCGGAATCCGGACCACTCTCTTGAGCATATCCATGAGGCCCGCCTGCATCTGGAGACGGCATTCTATTATTTCGCCCATAAGAATAAGAAGATGCTGGGCGAGATCGTGGGCAATCCGCTAATGAAGCAGGCCCCCTTCCAGACGGCAGACAAGCTGCGGGAATGGGCGCTGGAGATGGTTAAGCTGCTGAAGGAGCATTTCGAATCCGAGCGGCGGGACAGCCGGACAGTCCTGATTCGGAACGTACATGAATATATTGACCGCAATATACATTATGTCTCCCTTCAGGCCATCGCCGATCACGTCCAGATGCATCCGGTATATCTGTCCAAAATGTACAAGCTTGAGACAGGCAAGCGGATCAGCGACTACATTAGTCAGGTTAAGATGGAAAAAGCGGCGTATCTGCTCATTCATACGCCGCTGAAAATTTATGAGGTTTCCGCCGAGCTGGGCTACTCCAATGCCCATTACTTTATCAAGCTCTTTAAGGAGTACACGGGGATGACCCCGCATGAATTCCGTGACCGGGCATTATAACATCTTTACTCTTCAAACCGCAGCTCCACCTCGTGGGTGAGCCCGTCATCCGGAGTCGGAATAAACCGATCCTCCAGCGCCCGGCCATCCAGTGTCAGACGGGCATCACCGCCGTGCATCCGGCGGAAGCCTTCCGGTTTACTGATCCGGATACAGTACGAAGATTTGCCAAGCTTGAGAGTGTAAGAGAATTCTGTCTGCTCTTCCCGCAGGATCGGACTCAGTGCGATGCCCTGCGCCGTATATTCAATGCCCAGCGCTTCCATCAGCGAGAGGGTGAGCCAGGTCGAGGTGCCGCTTAGCATCGGACCGATATTCTCACCGGTCTCGCTGTTATTATATTGAGTGCAGAATCGCGGATTTCCGCAGACTGCAAACGGATCCTCCATCGTCTTGAACGGCATGATCCGGTCCAGCAGCCAATAGCCGAGGCGGCCCAGCTCGGCAGCAAGCCCTGAATCCGAGACTTCCTTGGCACCCTTGAACATCGCAGCTGCGGCCATCATGCAGGCATGTTTGAATACGCCGCCGTTCTCCCGGTCACCCGGAAAGTATTCGTCCGAAGCTGTGTGGGTAGAGACCCGGCCCAAGGCAACCGGCGAAACCAGCTTCAATCCGAAAGGAGTCATAAGATGCGACTTCATAGTGTCCAGCATCACCGAGATCTGCGACTCATCGGCACAGCCCGACAGGATGCTCCAGCTGAAGGAGTTTAAGAAGTAAGAACCCTCGGATGCCGGATCTGCTGACAGACCGTCTCCGGCAGCTCCCAAATAAGTGTATTCGCCATCCGGGTACCGGTTGAAGAGCACGCGGGCGAAGAAATCGCCCTTCCAGGCATGCTCCTGAATACGCCCGCGCAGCTTGGCTCCGAAGCGGTTCAGCTCATCGGCATCATCCTGCTCCCCTTTGCGGGCAGCCAGAGCAGACAGTCCATCTACCGCTACCTTCAGCAGGAAGGCGTTCATGACGCTCTCGGAATAATCGCTGTCCAGTGAATCCCCGAAGACCCCGCCTGCCTGCAATTGCTCCCGGTAGAGCTTTTCCTTAGCTGGACCGTTCAGATACGTGTCATCCAGCTTAAGACAGTCGTTCCAGTCTGCGAAGTCCAGTAAGGGCAGACCGTGGCGGCCGATTGAAATCTGCCCTGAATAGACAATAATCGCCTTGAGTGTCTCGAAGACCGGCCGGCTCGAGTCTTGTCCCGCTACCGGACAAGACTCGTCCAGGAACTCGAGATCGCCGGTAAGCATTACATAGCGGTAGACGGCTTGAACAAGCCATAACGCATCGTCGGACCATTTGCCCGGCTCCTTGCCGGCCCAGAAGAAGTTATGATAGGCATAGCCCAGTTCAAACACCATGCCGGTCCATTCCTTAAGCAGACTTTTCACCAGAGCGCTTCGTCCCATGCCGACAAAATAATACATCGATGCGTACAAATCCTGGATTTCGCGGAAGCCGATCTCCCTGTAGCCCTTCTGTGTCTGGCAAAAGGAACGGGAGACAAAGCTTTGATAGAGCACCTGAAACGGCAGATTGCGGTTGACAAAGACATCGAAATTCTTGTCATCGGAGAATACCTGCAGGAACTTGCTGTAATCCCGCACGAACCCGGCTGATTCCGCCAGCGCTGATTCCGCCGCGCATGGGTCGGAGAAACGGGCGACCAGAGCCCCCACTTCATCCGCCAGCACTGTGTCATTCCAGAGCGCCCCGCTCTTGTCGGAGACAAGACCGGTCAACTGGTCAACAGCTGTCTTAGTTCCCGCAGCCGCTTGAATTTCCCCGGCTACCGCGAAGAAGCCGGGCCCCTTACGGTGCAGAATGTTACTCAGTCTGAGCGCGCCGGACGGACGGTGCAGCGAGCCTGTGCCGACAAATTCATTGTAGCTGACGCAGTATTCACGGGGCAGCACCGGTCCTTCTGGCCCGTGAACGATCATTGTGTGGAAGCGCAGATCATGACGGCCGCCTTCGGGATAATAATCCGGACTGATGGCTGCCACGGCTCCCGTATTATCCTGGAGCACTCCGCCCTGCATAATAACGTTGCTGTACAGCACATCCTCAAACAATGCACCCGGTGCGGCGGAACCGAACATTCCCGTGTAGACGATCCGCAGACGGCGGTCGGCTTCTCCATGGTTCTCAATCTCAATCCGCTGTAATTCGGTAGCCAGAGGCAGGCCCTCGTATTGAGGCAGAATAGAGATGATTCGTGTAATCTCCAGTCCGCAGCGCGTGCGGCAGGTGATTCGGGTTACATTCTGTGAATGCCGGCAGACCGCCGATTCCATTCCCTCATCTCCGGGGTCCGCGGAATAGAAGATCTGCTTCCCGTCCTCGAACAGATAGAATTGCCGGTTAGCCGGGAACCCGTTCTCCTCCTGGCGCATATCCCAGCGGGTGGCCAGCACCTGGGTGGCCGCATGTGAACGGAAGCTGCCGCCGCCCAGCCGGTCAACAACGCTTTTCGGGGTGGTCTGAAGCGGATGGGGAAAGCTCAGACGGTTGCCCATCAGCAAATTGACCGCGAAATGCGGACCCGGCACGGGTGAACGCAGATCAATTACATGCTCGCCCTCAGCGTTAAGCGCGCCTGCCCAGCCCGGGGCAGCCTGCAAGTGCGCCAAAGCCACGCTTGCGGCAGCCTCCGGTACGTCAACAGTCTGCTCCTGTCTTCCGGCGTGCCGGATATACAGTGACAATTCCGTGGCTTCTTCGTTTACGGCGAACAACGCGGAGGCACCCGCTTCACCCGGCAGCAGCGCTGCCACAGCGGGGAGCTTCAGCAGCTCCTGAATGGCAGGCAGCCGAAGCGGCAGACCAGCTATGCCTACAGCCCCCCGGCGTTCCGAATCCGTAAAGAGGGCGCTGATGTGCGCCCCGGGGCCAATCCGGTCTGCGAAGGCTTGTCTCAGGATCTCTTCAGCCGAAGCCATCGCTTCTCTTGCGGTAGTAAATTTCAGCATGATTGCTCTCACCTTTCCTGGCATGCTGCGGGTCAGCCCTTGACGGCCCCCGCGGTCATACCGCTGATAAAGTATTTTTGCGTCATGAAGAATATGACCATGACCGGCACGGTTACAACCGTGGAGGCTGCCATCAGCAGATCGTAGCGGGTATTGTATTGGCCGACAAACAAGCGGATACCGACCGGAATCGTCTGTACATCCGAGCTGGTTGTCAAAACCCAGGCGAAGAGGAGCTCATCCCACGCGGTAAGGAAGATGAAGATGCCTGTCGCAATAATGCCGGGCAGAGACAACGGCAGAATGATTTTGTAGAAAGCCTGAAATTTCGTACAGCCGTCAATCGTAGCCGACTCTTCCAGGTCTCTTGGAATTGAGACAAAGAAACTCCGCATAATCCAGATACTGATTGGGGTGTAGAACGCCGTGTAGACGAGAATCATTCCCCAGTACGTATTGATCATCGGCAAACCGAACGTATTCTTGATCCACAGGAACATCAGATAAATCGGGAACAGGAACATAATCCCCGGGATCAGCTGGGTGGATATGATACTCATGCTGAACAGCTTCGCTCCGGGAAAATCAAACCGGGCCAGCGCATACCCGGCCAGAACGGCAAAGGAGCCGGCAAGCAGGGTTGTCGCACCGCAGATCAGAAGGCTGTTGCGGAAATAGACGGCAAAATTAACGGTATCCCACATATTGATATAATTGACCCACTGCGGCTTCGGCAGGCTAAAGGTAGTGATACCGTTCAGAATTTGGTCATTAGAGTGCAAAGAGGTGAAGATCATCCACAAAATGGGGAATATCGTCAATACAACGATGACCCAGGTTAGTGAGGTCAGCAGGAACGAACTGACGGAACGTTTACGGTGTGTACTCATTGGGCATTCAACTCCGATCTAAAGGCGCGGTACCAGATACCGACGACCATCAGCATGGCAAACATCAGCATGATTGAAGCGGCAGAACCCGAACCGAAGGACCAATAACCGAAGGATTGGCGGGTCAAGGCTGTCATCAGGAGGTCTCCCCATTCCCCCGGATATCCGGCACCGTTGCCGAACATCGTGGAGACGATGTTGTAGGAGTACACATTGTTAATAATCTGGAATAAAAGCTGTACCGCAATAACCGGCTTAAGCATCGGCAGCGTCATGTTCCAGAACTGGCGGAACTTGCCCGCACCGTCAATGGTTGCCGCTTCATAGATATCTTCGGGAATAGTCTGGAGTCCAGCCAAGAAAATGACCATCAGGAACGGCCAGCCGCGCCAGATGGTTGGGATAATGATCGCCCAGATCGTATTCGGTCCCAGCAGCCAGAAAGGCTTCTCATTGAAGAGATGCAGGACATCGACCAGGAAATAGTTGATAATGCCTTCCTTCTGCCACATGAAACCCCAGAGCACACCGACCACATAAGACGGAACGACCCATGGGAGCAGCATGGCTGTACGGGCAATGCTGCGTCCGGGAAAATCACGGTTCAGCAGCAAGGCCATCATCAGGCCCATGATCATTACACCGATCGTTACAATGACTGAATAAATCGCGGTGTTGCGGATGGCAAAGTTGAGCCCCTGGCGGACCGGGTTATCGGTGTTGAACAACAGGCCAATATAATTGTCGATCCCCACAAACGGCGCCTTGAGATATTTGCCCAGTGTAAATTGGTTCAGCTTCAGGAATGACATCCAGAATCCCTGAATCATAGGGAGCAAATGCACCAACAGCATGAAAATGATGGTCGGCACCATCAGCATGTAAGCAAATTTATTCTCTCTGACCCGTTTGCGCCACAGTCCGCGCTTGTCGGAAGCAGCCTTCGCAGGCAGATTTTTTTCAGTATGGAGTCCCATCTCTTATCCCTCACTTTACTAATGGAAGAACCGCCGCACCCTATCGCGCGGCGGCATCCCCCTAATCCTCATAATTATTGGTTAATAATTGCTTTGACTTCGGCCGCTGCAGAATCCAGCTCTTGCTTGACGGTTTCTTCACTATATTTGCCCTTCACACCGGCGACAATATCCCAGATGTTGGCAAAATGCTTTTGCAGCGCCGTTTCCGTAGGTCCCCATTGAGGAATGGATGGATAGGTTCTTCCGTATTTCGTGGCTTCCGAGAATGCTTTCATGCTTGCATCCAGATCAGGCGATTCCAGAAGTGACAGTCGAGCCGGGAGTTGGCCGGATACGGCAGCATAAGCCTTCTGCGCTTCATCGCCAGTCAGGTACTTAATCAGATCCCAAGTCGCTTCCTTGTTCTTCGAGCCGCTGAATACGGTCAGCTCGCTGCCGCCGACGAAGGTAGCTTGTCCGCCCGGACCTGCCGGAAGCGGAGCCACCGCGAAGTTCTTGGCCGCTTTCTTGTCATCCATACCGCCGTTTGCTTTCGGTGTCGCAAAGTTCTTGGCGAGCCAAGGGCCGGAGATAATGACCGCCGATTTACCGTCGCCGAAGTCGCTCTCAATCTGAGACGAATTCTTCTCAAGCGAAGATTTATCCACAAGGCCTTCAGCGGCAAGTCCGGTGTAGAACATCACGCCGTCAAGCCCCTTCTCTTCGTTGAAGGCAACATTTTTGTTATCCTCCGAGAGAACATCGCCGCCTGCAGCCCAGATCCAAGGGAAGATATTATGCACTACGTTCCAGTCGTTTTTACCCGGAAGTCCGAGTGCAGCGATCTTTTTGCCGTCAACGGTCTGTCCGTTGACCGCTTGCAGCGCGCTTTTGAAGGAATCCCAATCCTTGAAGGCTGTGGCTGTATCAACCCCGGCTTGCTTGAATACATCTGTCCGGTAGTAGATAGCACGTGCATCTACGAACCAAGGTACTCCGTAGACTTCACTGTCGCCCGCGATGGAGGTAGTCTGCCAGATTGCCGGCAGGAAGGCTTCGGCGCCGCCCACATCAGCTACCTTATCCGTTACTTTATCAATGCCCCCCATGCTGGCGATAGCAGGGACCCAGGTCGAGCCGAGCTGAAGCAAATCCGGGCCTTCGCCGCTTGTAGCCGCCGTTGTAATCTTGGTCCAGGCGGACCCCCAGTCCAGCACGGTTACCTTAACGGTGACATTCGTATGCTCCTTCAGGTAAGGATCAAGCGTCTTCAGGAAGTCAGCATCCGGCTTGGGACTGTTCGGCATCACCCACGCGTTCAGGGTAACAGGGTCCGTGCTTGGCGTTGCAGGAGCGGCAGTTGCACTGGATACTTCTTTCTTTTCTCCGTTGTTAGCCGAACTTGATTGATTGTTATTGCCTCCACATCCGCTGACCACTACTGAAAATGCCATGAGTAGTGCGGTGATGGATACTGCTGTCTTTTTCACAATAAATCTCCCCCATTGTCGTTTGAAAATCACGGAGAACGGCTGCCCGTCCTCCATGTATTGATTATAAAAGTGTTTCTTGCCGGTCTAAATACCAAATCGCAAGCCTGGATAACAAATTCTAAAGCTTGTTCAGGGTGCTGCTACGGTTCCGTTATTCATAAGCACAATATCATCGATATCCACCGCAAGCTGACCCGTGCCGCCATCCTTAATGTTGCCCAGCTCGAACGAAATGCGGCCGATAGAGGTACTGTCTCCGGCAACGTCGAATTCCAGGGTATATTCGGTGTATTCCGTACCCAAATCAACAATCTTGCTTGTGTACCCGTGCCAGGTGTAATTATTCGCCACATCCAGCCAGCCGATGCTGATATTCATTTTGCGCTTAAGATCCGCCTTGGCCTTGAAGGTAAGTGTATAATGATTGCCTTCGTTGTAAGCGACTCCCTCATAAAAGACCTGCCGGTCCCAGCTGTTCGTTCCTGTGGAACCTACCTTTATCTTCAGCGCCCCATTCACATTGTCAATGGATAACTCGCCGCTGTCGGAGGAGAAGCTGCTCCAGCCCTTAAGCGGAGCGGAGAAGTCTCCGTTCGGAATCAGATTCTCCCCGTACGCCTCACCTGCCATGACCGGGCTCACCTGCAGCAGGGAAATATTGCTCAGTCTAACCGTATGCTCTCCCAGCAGCTCGTTAACCTTGCCCAGACTGAACTGCAGCACAGCAGCGGGATCGCTTGCCGGAGCAGTGAACAGATATTCATAATGTCCGCCCGCTTCGCTCAGACTTACTGTCTCGTTCGTATAAGGGGTCCAATCGTTGTCTGTAGTGCCGTCATGCTGAACCAGCACCCGTATCTCCCGGTCCATGGAGGCATCGGCATCGAAGCGAAGCAGATATTTCTTGCCTTGCTCTACGGGTATCGCTCCTTGCTTCACCTGTACATTCCAGTCGTCATCACCGGTGCCGCCAAGGTCAACCCGCAGTGCACCGTACACAGCGTTCATTACGGTGTTCTTCACCGGATTACTGTCCCAGTCCCTCTTGTACAGCGTCCAGCCTTCGGTAGAATCACCCTTGAAGCTGCCGTTCACCACCAGCTCGCGGGTCAGATCCAGCCAAGCCAGATTGTAGCCGCTGCCGCCAAGACGGAAGTAATAGGTTCCGGCAGGCAGCTCAAGCGGTGCCCCGATGATTGCGCGGTAGGAATGAGGTCCTCCGGTATCTCCGATTGCCGTACTATAGACAGAGGTCGTCACTACACTCTGTTTGCCGGCATCCAGCACCGACAGCGTAAGCTCCGAATCTGCTCGTACACTGGATACCCGGGTTACCGGAACAATACTGGCGGCCTGAGGGAGAACCACTTTGTATTCCACATAGTCGCCCTGGTGCATATCCGTGATGTCCTTGCCGCCTTCGCCGCTCGGAATCAGGCCGGTACCCGATGTTCTCCAGTACTGGTCGCCCCGCAGATGCAGGTAATCGTTCATTACAGGCGGATCAACCATCCGAACCAGACGCACATTGTCGATCTCGGTCTGCCCCGGAGTCTGGCCCAGAAGGAACGATAATGCCGCTTCTGTACCGGACCCGCCAGACAGCGCTATTTCCGCTGTATAGCTCTTCCACTCCGTTGTCAGCGTGAAGGTAGACCCGTCAGGATAGACGGTCTTCCCATCGCCGCCGTCCAGCTTGATGCCAACCGGCAACTCCTGCTCCGATCTCGCCTCAAACGCAAGCTGATAGACTCCGCCGGCTGTCACAGGGATTCCTGTCTGGATGAGCGTCACATCCTCAGCCGAGCCTCCGGCTTTCTGGACATCTGCCTTGAATTCGCGCTTCATCAGCGGCAGCTCCAGGACATTGGTTACACTGGCCTTCGCAGCAGCTCCCGATTCCGGCTTAACGGCGAAGCTCCAATAACCCAGCCGCCCTTCTCCCAGCTCGAATCCGCCATTGTAGATCAGGTTGCCGTCAGACAACGGAGTACGTACCACTGGCAGGGGCTGCGTCTCCACCACTCGAACGTTAGCGAAATAGGCGGCAATATCGCTCAGTCCCAGATTGAACTCGAACCGGACATTATTGTCGGAATTCTGGGCCATGGTAAAGGTATACTCAAATGACTGCCAGTCCGGCGAAAGCTGGAAATTTCGTTCCTTGGAATACGCCGTCCATCCTCCGCCGAATTCGGTCAGCTTGCTCATCAGCGGACGGTTTGCGTCTGCTTTGGCATCAAAAGTCACTTTGTAGGCTTTGCCCTTCTCCAGCAGAAGCGGCTTCTGGGTGAGCTGAATGGAATAATTCTGCGTTCCAGCCTGCTCGACGGCAACCTTCACTGCCGCACCCTTATCCTTGTCTTCAATGACCGAGGCTGTTCCCTCACCACCTGCATTCTTGATCATTTCCCAGTATTCCGGCAGGCCGTCCGCTGCTACCGCACCCTCGAACTCCCCGTTATAGATCTGATTGCCGTCAGCCAGGGCAGGACGCTGCGGAGTCGAGAGCTCCGGATTCGTTGGACGCTGTCCTGTCACATCAGGCCATTGATCCAGGTTCTTGTACTTGTAGACCCGGACATAATCTACATACATCTCGTCGGACTTGAAGTCAGCTGCCGGATTCCCCGGCCAGTCACCGCCTACCGCCAGATTAAGAATCATATAAAACGGCCGGTCAAACGGTGCGGGGTACGTATAGTAATCCGGCTGGCCCTCACTTTTGGTTCCCCAATCGCTCGTTTCAAAATACATTTTACCGTCCACGTAATACCGAATCAGGCCCGGAAGCCATTCAAGCGTGAAATCATGAAAATCGTCAGCGAACGTCTTGCCTTCCGGTAGAACGTAGGTCTTGGACTGGGACATATGCGGGATGTCGTAATGAAGTGAGCCGTGCACGGTTCTTGGATACAGATCCGCCTTCTCCTTATCCCCGGCTACCGGTCCTGTTAATTCCATAATGTCCATCTCGCCGCTTCCGGGCCAAGGTCCATATTGCTTCTCTTCATCCGTTGGCATCATCCAGATGGCCGGCCACATTCCCTGCTGAATCGGCAGCTTGGCGCGCACCGTGAATTTGCCGTAGGTCCAGTCGCCCTTCAGCTTGGAGGTCAGCTTGGCCGATGTATACTCTTTTCCGCCGTAAGCCTCCTTCCGCGCTTCCAGCGCCAGTACGCTGTGTCCGCTCTCTGTTGTAAGTGAAGCGTTGCCCGGATGATAATATTCCAGCTCGTTATTGTATACCGTTCCGGTATCCTGGACATTCCATTTGGTCTCATCTATGGAGCTGCCGTCGAATTCGTCATTCCAGACCAGCTCCCATGGATTGTCTTGGGTTGGCGGAGTAACCGCCGGCGTTGCTGTCGGCGTTGCCCCAGGTGTCGCTGTTGGAGCAGGTGTCATAAGTGCAGGCGTTGGCGTTGACATCGCTCCGCCTGAACTCCCGCCACTCCCCGCAGAGGTGGCGGCTGCACTTGCCTGTGGTGTGGCTCCATTGCCGGACAAGCCCCGAAGCGTCTCACCTGCCTTGAGCGCTAGGCCGTTGAGAAGCACACGATCCGCTTGGGTCTCAAGCAAGCCGATGTCTCCCCGGTTCACAATCTCTGATCCGGCAGCGCCGGGACCGATAATCAGTGCTTCCACCCTTGTGCCGGCCCCAATCTCAACCTTGGCCGGCTGGAGCAATTCAATCCGGGCTACGGTGCTGCTATCCTCCAGAACGAGCCGTACCGGTGCTTTGGGCTTGTTCAGCTTGATCTGCCCCAGTGAAGATTTACGGAAAACTACCGAATGGTCACCGCCTCCAGAGATATGAGTGGTTCCCTGCACCTTGATTCCCGAGAACGTTACTTCTCCCTCTCCTACTCCGGCAGTCACATAGAGATTTCCGTTAACCGGCCCGTTCTCGATCTGCACATTCGCCCGGTTGACTATCACATTGCCAGACACCCTGCCAATCGAATGGCTTCCTTCGCCTGAGCTGATCCACCCGATCATCCGGCCCAGCAGCTCCGCCAGTTCAGCCCGGGTCATCTGCGTCTGCGGATTCAGCTTGCCATCCGGCCCGCCGCGCAGGTAGCCTGCGTCAAGCATGGCACTCACTGCTTCCCGGGCATAGTCGCTGACCGCTGACCCGTCAGGCTGCGCAGCCAGCGTAGTTTGCGAGGCCGCCTCCAGGCCGAAAGCCCGGCTCAGCATCGTCATGGCCTCCTGCCGGGTTACAGCTGCTCCCGGCTGAAACCGTCCGTCCGCGTAACCTTGGATTATGCCTGCTGCACTAACCCCGCCCACATCCTTGGCATACCAGGAAGAAGCGCTTACATCACTGAACACAGCCGTTCCCGGAGCTGAGTAACGAAACACACGGCCCAGGATAACCGCTATCTCTGCGCGTGAGATTGCACGGCTTGGTCCAAATCTCCCCTGCCCGTTCCCTTGCAGGATTCCGGCGGCTGCCAGCCTGTCCACCGCCGGCGAAGCCCAGTGCTGATTCATATCGGCAAATGCTGCCTTTCCGGCTGCAATAGCGCTGCTTGCTCCTGCGGCTGATACGGGAAGCTCTTCCAGTCCCTCTGCTCCTGCCACTCCCGTGTTTCCCGGAAGCTGAATCCCTGACAGCAGCATACCCGCAATCAGCAACTTGGATATTCCTTTACGGTACATTTCAATATTCCCCCTTATGCAGAACCTTGCAGAATCCGGCGTTGCCGCCAGTCGATTTCAGTATAGAGCCCGTATCCCGGAGGCGACATACCAATTCGTTAGCACATATAACAAAGATGCAACTTCCGCATTTATAGGAGAAGTTATCCTGTAAACAGACGCTGTCCAGGGTCCACACACAACAAAAACCAGCCAATCCTGGTCCAGGATTGGCTGGTTTTTGTGTTGCAGAAGATTGAAGAACCGTTACGTGGAACACCCACCGCAGGCTTGCGGATCTCCTGCTTAAGAGCAAACAAGGCTGACCCAGGCATCCATTCGACGCTTTGAGGTCAGCCCCACGGCGAATCTATGTAACTTTATCCGGGAATGAATCAGGCTAATGATCAGGAGGATGCATGGATCTGCGGGAAATCCTGTGCAACATCTTCACCCGAGAACAGATCGTCAAGCGAACTGAGCGTGCCATCTTCTTCAACCTGATAAACCGACATTTTCTCGCCGTTGACCGTTAGTTCGATGAAACAGCCCCAGCAATAGAACTGGTGGGAACCGATCTTGCCGATATCCTTGGAGTTGCAGTTTGGACACTTCATATAATACATTCCACCTATCCGTTAACAATATTAATGGCTTTTTGAAGCCGTTCTTCGCTCATCGCAGGAACCAGTACCGAATTCTCCCCGATAGACATTCCTTCAGAACAAGGCAGCCATTTGCGGCCTTCGATCAAATCAGTTACAAGCCCGTCACTGATTTCCAGCGCTACTATTGTGTTTCCCATCTTTTGGTCAAAATAAACATCCGATATTCGTCCAAGTATCGTTCCGGATGCTGTAAGCACCTGCAAATCCTTCAACTTGTTCTTTCCCAAGAGGAAAGTATAGGGTATATGGTCAGCGTCGGTCTTAATAATCGACTCTTTATTGCGGATCATGACAGCATCTTCGCCATAAGCGACAATATCATCCCATGCCACAACTTTCACATGACTGGAGAAAAAAGTTTTGCTTTCCAGTTCAATACCCGTAATGTTCCAGTTTGAATCCAGTCCAATATCGATTATTTCACCGACTTCAGTACCTTCTTCAACTTCATATACGGTGAGGCCAATCATATCTTGAAGTTTCATGGCGTCCAAAGTCCCCTCACCTTAAATAGTACTTACGAGTTCCCTGAGGCTAGAAACCTTCCAAACGGATGCCAGACCGCAAAAATGCCTAGTCTTTAGTACGCAGCCGGTTTAAGATGGTTCCAACTTTTTGGGCAACAACCTGCATTTCTTCATTAGTATTACCCAAACCTGTACTAAAGCGAATCGCCGAGTTCAAAAGTTCTTCCGGAAGCTTCATCGCCTGCAGGACATGCGAGATTTCCAGAGAGCCCGAGGTGCAGGCTGAACCGCTGGCGGCCGCAATCCGCTCCATATCGAGATTCATCAGCAGCACATCTGTCTTCGCACCCGGGAAGCTTACATTTAGAATTCCGGGCACCGTCTGCTGTTCATTTCCGTTAATTACATATCCGCCGGCTCCGGCATGCTTGTCCAGCTCCTGCAGCAGTGTACTCCGCAGACTGACAGCCTGCTCATGATGCTCCGCAAGTCCGCCTACAGCCAGCTCTACCGCTGTAGCGAAGCCGGCTGTACTGGCCAGGCTCTCCGTACCTGCCCGTCTGCCGCGCTCTTGAAGTCCGCCATGTTGCCTTGGCTGCAGCGGTGCTCCCCGCCGGACATACAAACCGCCAATTCCCTGCGGACCGCCAATCTTGTGGGCCGAGAAGCTCATATAGTCGACAGGCAGCTCGCGGAGCACCATAGGTAGCGTGCCCAGGGCTTGTACAGCATCCACGTGAAAAAGAATGCCCCGCCCGGCCGCCAATCTGCCAATCTCTTCTATAGGCTGTACAGTTCCCACTTCATTATTCACAAACATTACGCTAATCAATACTGTATCCTCACGCAGGGCAGACTCCACATCCCTCAGAGAGACAAGTCCTGTGGAATCTACGGGAAGATAAGTAACCTCGAAGCCCTGTTGCTCCAGTTGTCCGCATGTATGCAATACCGCATGATGTTCGACTGCTGTGGTAATAATATGTTTACCCTTATGAATAGAGGCATAGGCTGCGCCGAACAGGGCGAGATTATCGCTCTCTGTACCGCCGCTGGTGAACACCCACTCATCAGGGGAACAGCCCAAAAAGCCCGCGATCCTGTCGCGCGCTCCGTTTACGATTCTTTTGGCCGACCGTCCGAACTGGTGTACACTGGACGCATTGCCATACTGGTTCAATAACATATTGTACATAACCATAGCCACCTCCGGATGAACCGGTGTTGAGGCGGCGTGGTCCAAATAGATGGGTTTCATAACGAGATTCTCCGCTTCTTGAAATTCAGGATTTTCTTAAAATATAAGAATTTATATGCTTCACACGATAATTTATCCTTCTATTTCTCGCTGAAACGGTACCGTCCTTGAGAGAACGGCAAGGCCGTTTCCACTTGCAGGACTACTCAATTATACTGCTGAACAAGCCCTTTTACCACCTGTTAATAAACACAATATTGTAACATTTGTCCATGGAGTATTATTGGGAAAAACTATGGCTTGGCCGGTTCGTCAGCCCCGAGTTCTTGCAACCGCGCAGCCAGCTGCTCCTCGGAGATCACTTCAATGCCGTGCAGCCGCAAGAGCGCTGAGGTTACACCTTCTCCCGGCACCTTCACACCGGCAAATTCTCCGTTATAGATCATGGAACTGCCGCAGGACGGGCTGTTCTCCTTGAGCACCACCAGAGTTGCCGATAAGCTACTTGCCTGCTCCAGTGCGGCATAGGCTCCCTTTATATACATTGCAGTTACATCATTGCCTGTTCTGTCGATCACCCGGGCCTGGCCTTCCAGTACATCCCTGCCATTGCCGCCTATGATCTCAGCCGGTTCCCGGGGAGTAGAGAAGCCGCCCATCAGTTCAGGACATACGGCAACCGCCTGCTGATTGTCCAGCAGACGCTGGATACCCGGATTCAGACAATCCGTGCCGTTATATCTAACCTTCATTCCGGCCAGGCAGGAACTTACGATAATCATAGCCGCCGCCCCTCCTTCACAATCCTTAAGTTTCTTCCTCTATAATGTAATGCTATCATGAGAAATATAGGCAGCATAGCACGAAGCGGCTATGCTGTAAACTGGCAGCCACTAAAGGGAGGCACGGGCAAAATGTGCGGAAGATATACGATTACCGTAACACTGGAAGAGCTGATGACCAGGTATTTCACCGGCGATCCTTCCTTCGACCATTATGCACCGAAGTTCAACGCGGCTCCGATGCAGTATATTCCGGCTGTTATTCATGATGGCAAGCGCAATAAGCTTGGCCAGCTGCGCTGGGGGCTTCTGCCTTCCTGGTCCAAGGAGGATAAGAACGCTGCGAAGCTAATCAATGCCCGCAGTGAATCGCTGCTGGAGAAAGCTTCATTTAAAGGGCTTGTATCGTCCCGCCGCTGCATCATTCCGGCAGACGGCTTCTATGATTGGCAGGTCAAGGAGAGCGGCAAGCAGCCGCTGCGCATCACCTTGCGGGACGGACAGCTCTTCTCCATGGCCGGCCTGTATGATATCTGGACAGATCCAAGCGGCCACAAAATCGCCACCTGCACCATCATCACCACAGCTGCGAACAGCCTCATGGAGGAGATTCATGACCGGATGCCGGTCATTCTGGGCAAGGACGCGGAAGCACAGTGGCTGGACCGCAGCAATCAGGATATCCCCTCCCTGATGAAGCTGCTGCAGCCTTATGATGCAAGGCAGATGCTGGCTTATCCGGTCTCGTCCGCAGTGGGCAATGTGCGTAATGACTACCGGGAGCTGATTAACAGAGCCGGGGCAGATGCCATATAGGCTGCATCACTCTATCCGGGTATTATCTGCCGGTCATCCATCTGCTGACCGGCAGTTGTTTTGACCAGCTGAGGCTGTATGATTCGGAAATCCCCACCTTTGTAAGCTCTCTATCCCCGCTCCCGCTCACCCACTATTTTCCATCCCATGACCCTTCCATCTGGTGTTTAATTCCTATTTATCCCGGGTATTAACTAAAGCTCATAATTCATTCGTTATTATATCCATTCATTATTGATCCCAGGAGGAATAGACATGGCTATCAGCAGACATGCACTGACATCAGCAACAGCACCAGGCACCTCCATTGAGCTTGAGTGCCTCTATCATTCTCCGCAGGGCAAATGGGCCTATGCTTATAACAGCACTACCTTTCACCTGCGTCTGCGCAGCAAAAGGAATAATGTGAAACGGGTATTTGCGCTAACGGGCGATAAATACGATTGGGAGCATCATCATCAGGAGTTGGAAATGCTCAAGGTGGGTTCAGATGCCTATTTCGATTACTGGGAAGCTGAGGTAACGCCCGAACGCAAACGTTTCTCCTACGGCTTCCGCCTGGAAACGGATGCGGAGACGGTATGGATGGTTGAATCCGGCTTCTATAGGAAAGAGCAGCCTACGCCTCCCGGAGGCTATTATGAAATGCCTTATATTCACGAGGTGGATCTGCTGCATGTTCCGGAATGGGCGAAGTCCGCGGTCTTCTATCAGATCATGCCGGACCGGTTCGCCAACGGCGATCCGGCGAATGATCCTGAAGGAACGCTCGAATGGGGCGCTACGCCGGCGAATGACAGCTTTTTTGGCGGAGACCTGCAGGGCATTATCGACCATCTGGATTATATTGTTGAGCTTGGCGTAACGGCGCTATATCTGACACCTATCTTCCAGGCTCCCAGCAACCATAAATACGATACGGTAGACTACGGAACGATCGACTCCAGCTTCGGGGATTTGGAGCTGCTGAAGCAGCTGGTCAGCCTGGCCCATTCCAAAGGGCTTAAGGTAGTGCTGGATGCCGTCTTCAACCATACAAGCGCGGAGTTTCCGCCATTCAAGGATGTAATTGAACATGGGGCAGCCTCCAAATACGCCAATTGGTTTCATATCTATGATTATCCGGTTAAAGCCGAAGGTGACAATCCCAATTACGATACGTTTGGCTTCTTCGCCGGGATGCCCAAGCTGAATACGGCCAACCCGGAAACCAAAGAATATCTGCTGGATATCACCCGCTTCTGGCTCAGTGAGGTTCAAATCGACGGCTGGCGGCTGGATGTGGCGAATGAGGTGGACCATGTATTCTGGCGCGAATTCCGCCAGGCGGTCAAAGAGATTAACCCGGAGGCGTTCATCATCGGTGAGGTATGGAGCGACTCCCTCAACTGGCTGCAGGGGGATCAGTTCGATTCCGTAATGAACTATCCTTTCTCTGACCGGCTGCTGGAGTACTTCCGGGGAGAGGAGATAAATCCGGCAGCCTTCGCCTCCCATATCTACGGACTGCTGATGCGTTACCCGCGGCAGGCAAATGAAGTACTGTTCAATCTTCTCGCCAGCCACGATACTCCCAGAGTCCTTACCCGGCTGGGCGGGGATACCCGGAGACTGAAACTGACAGTCACCTTCCTGCTTACTTTTACCGGAACCCCGTGTATCTTCTATGGAGATGAAATCGGACTTACGGGAGAAGATGACCCGGATTGCCGTAAATGTATGATCTGGGAGGAGGACCGTCAGGACCGTGAGCTATTCAGCTTCTATCAGCGCATGATTGCCCTGCGCAAGGAACATGAGGTACTGCGTACCGGTCACTTCCGTTTCCTGCAGAGTGATGCAGATAGCCGGGGCCTCGTGTATGAACGGTTTGATGACAACAGCCGCTTTACCGTCTGGATGAACAATTCCAGCGAACCGTTAACCCTTCAGCAATCATTCACCGGGGGCAGCTGGCAGGACGCCTTCAGCGGTGAGCCGGTGGAGATGGACGGCGATGGAATCAGCATTACGCTGGAGCCGCTGGGGTTCCGGATACTGCGGAGTGTGGCTGAGGCTGCGGATGATGGTGCGAAGCCTGAGAATTAATTGACCCGGCAGGCTGCCAAAAAAGGAGGTGTTCCCGGAGCCATTACTGGCTGCAGGGACACCTCCTTTGCATGCTGGACAGCGACGTTTGCAGCTAAGAACGCCGCCGCACTGTAATCGCAGGGACCTTTCGGCCGCTCACTTCATCGTTTCCGTACTCGCGCACACTATTCGGTTGCTCACTTTGCCGATTCTCCTCACTGCCTGGACAAACATATAGTCGCCTCGCACTTCGTATACCGTTTCGCGACTCAAGTTCGCCGTACGCACCTGTAGACACTTGTTGGTCGCCAGTTTTGCCACACCGCCCGAAATAAGTGGATTTTCAGCATCTATTCATCCCTTGGAATTCACTTTACGGGTAACAAGTGGATTAACGTCACTTATTTCCATCCCATTCCCCGTTATTAGGCAGCGTTAGTGAATATAAGTGTCGTTTATCCAACTAATCCTGCGCAAACAGCAAATCCCCCAACTTTAGATGTCGTTTATCCACTTATTTCCCCGGCGCAGATAGCGCTAATTATATAAATCCCATCCGCTGAATGCCCAGCTTCCTGATCCATTGCCCGGCAGCCCCGATCAGCTTCCTGCCATAGCCTTGGTGCCGGAGGAGAATGAGCAGGCTGCCGCCACCGCCCGGATTAATCTGAACATGGGGAATACGCCAAGATCGTCCATGCTGTATAAGCCCTTCCAGCCAAACTTTGAAAAGATGCTGCGCTCCTATTCCGACTACAATGCTTCCTTGACCGCAACTTTCGGTGACGGCATTCAATTTTATGGTTTTTATATGGATGACACGAACGTCAATCAAATGTTTGTCATCCCGGAAGGCTGCATAGGTAACCATATTCTTGTCCTAAATTGTTAATTTTCGGCTCATACCTAGTGAATTGTAAATGCAGATTGATCTTTACGATGAAATTGTCATAGCTTTATGCATGCTAAAGCTGTGAGGTATGAGGAAGCTACCCGAAGAAAGGCTATGTGCTCTGAGTTGGCTTTTTGCGTATACTTGTGAGTTCAAACGCCTCTTTAGGAATTCCCAATTCATGAGCCTTCTTCTTCTTAATCACCATGGCTTGTTGTAAGCTTGTAGCTTGAAATTCAATTGTAGTGCCAA
Organism: Paenibacillus sp. FSL R10-2771; assembly: GCF_038000205.1. Classification (NCBI taxonomy): domain Bacteria; kingdom Bacillati; phylum Bacillota; class Bacilli; order Caryophanales; family Paenibacillaceae; genus Paenibacillus; species Paenibacillus sp. FSL R10-2771. The sequence goes on along the minus strand of NZ_JBBOBM010000001.1, from coordinate 991,470 downwards.
GCGGATCCTCAAATGCATAATAGCTTTTTTTATTGGACATTAACTTAGGGCCTCCTCATCTTATTCTCTAATGATTGTGCAATTCAAGGCCGCTCACCGAGTTTCCGGATCGCTGCAGCTGTATCTGCTTGCAATGAGACTGGATGGTAAATCGCCCTAATAGTGTGCGTCTCCTCTTAGAGATCTATTCCCGAAGACGGCCTTGAAACAAGCTGCCCTTTCGGTTTCTTGTTTCGCGCGGTTCAGGCACTCAACTGGCTAAAACCTAAATAAGATGACTCCTGATTCATTCAAGAGTCATCTTATTTACGCCTAGTGGCTATCCCTTTTCTGTCATCCGGCCGTTTGCCTGCCGAGCCGCGGCAATGCGGCCGGCACATTAACCGGGCGCCACTCTACCGTATTTCATCGCTTTCCCCGTTCCTTCATTACCCTTTCACACCGGACATCGTAATGCCCTGAATGTAATAGCGCTGCAGGAACAGAAACAGGATCAGGATCGGTACCGTGGAAATGGTGCTTGCGGCAAGAATCTTAGACCAATCTGTTCCTTCCACCGAGGAGAAAGTGGCAATGGCTACCTGGATCATCTGTTTCTTTTCGTCATTGATAACGATTAGAGGCCACAGATATGAATCCCAGTTGCCAAGAAAGGTCATCAGCGCAAGGGTGATCATCGGCGGGACAGCCGCAGGCAAGACAATACTGGAGAAAGTCCGGGACATCGAGGCTCCGTCGATTTTGGCCGCCTCCAGAATCTCATCCGGAATTTCCGCGAAGAACTGCCGCAGCAGAAAGATTCCGAACACAGACAGCATCGAAGGAATCACCAGCGCCTTATAGGAGTTAAGCCAGCCGAAATAATTCATCAGCAGATAGTTTGGGACCAGCGTTACTTCACCGGGAATAATCATCGCCGACATGAACAGGGCGAAGACAACCGCTTTTCCACGGAAACGCAGCTTGGCAAAAGCAAACGCCGACATCGAATTCACCAGCAGCACCAGCAGGGTTACAATCCCTGCCACAAACAGTGTATTAGCGATATAGCGGAGAAAAGGGTTACCCTCACTGAAGATAACTTCTTTGAAGTTATCCAGCGTTGGCTGGACAGGAACGAACAAATGAATATTCAGGCTGGAGGAGTACTTGAACAATTCCTCATAAGGGCGTAGTGAACCCGAGATCATCCATAGGATCGGGATAATTGAAATGACAGCCAGGACGGTCATAACCGTATACTTGGCAATGCTTGCAAAGCGGTTCATGTGGATTCCTCCTAGTAGTCTCATTAATATTCCGCGTTCCGGAACAGTCTCATCTGTACGAGCGAGATGGCGAGAACAATCGCGAACAGAATAAAGGCGGCAGCGGTGCCGTAGCCCATCTGCATCTGCTGGAAGGCCATTTTATAAATATAATAGACTGCGGTTTCGGTAGCCCCGTTGGGTCCTCCACTGGTCAATACAAAAACAAGGCCGGACAGCTTAATGGCATCAATTGTCGTCATAATCACAACGAAGGCCGTGGTACGGTTCAGCAAAGGAAGCGTAATGCGGAAGAACTGCTGTATTTTTGTAGCACCGTCTACCCGGGCCGCCTCGTATAAATCTTGCGGAATGTTGTTCAGTCCGGCCAGGAAGATAATCATGAAAAAGCCTACGCCTTTCCATATTCCCAGCATGATCACACCGTTCATCGCCGTATCCGGGTTGGACAGGAAATTGGTAGTGGGCAGATGAAATGTCTTCAGCACATTGTTCAGAATCCCGAATTCCTTGTTGTAGATCAGTTTGAACACCGTTGCGGCCACTGCCGTAGAAATGACAACCGGAATGAAATAGAGGGTGCGGAACAGACCGGTAAGCTTGAACTTTTTCTGGATTAACAGTGCTAGGCCCAGTGAAATCGAGGTCTGAATCGGAATAACTACGATGGCAAAATGAAACGAATGCCTGAGACTGGCCAGGAAATCCCTGTCCGTCACCAGAGTCTTGTAATTATCCAGCCCGATAAAGCTGCGGGTCGATCCCACCAGGTTATAATTCTGAAAGCTGATCACAAAGGCTTGCAGCATCGGATAGAACACAAAGATGAGCAGCAAAGCAAAAGAAGGCAGCACGAACCACCAGGCGGTCATTTCTTCTCCCCGCAGAAACCGGCGGGGCTTTTTGCTTGATGGGGCAGTTTTGGAGGCAGACTCAGCTGCCGCTGTAACGCTTGTCATGATCTTTTCACTCCATTTCAATCCGGTTTATAGACGTACACGTTCATTACGGCATACACTTGCCCACCCGGGGCAAGAGCTTTAATCTCCGTCTGGCCTTCCTTCAGCCCCTTTACGACAGCGGATGTTCCGGCACGGCTCTCCACCTGTGCAACTGCCTCATCACTCGACACCCAAGTAAGATCCTGGGGAGCTGTCAGCGGAACGACCGCCGCTGCCGCTTCCACAGTGCCGCCAAGCGGAACATCCACACTGGATTGGCTAAGCAGGACTCGAAGCGGTTCCGAGCCGTCCGGATCCTCATTCCGCCATACACTGGCCATCGGATAAAAGACGGCCTGGTCCAGCATCACATCACCCTTTTTCACATACAGCTCCAACCCGTTGCTGGTAGCCCCCGGGAAAAGAATACTGGAAACCACAGTCTCACCGTCTGCGCCGAACACCTCCAGCGTCGATTCATCCACATAGATATGCAGCCTGATTTTACCGTTTACCGCTCTTAAGGGAGCCTGAACCGTTTCGGCAAACCCGGCTTCAAATGAACTGTCGCCTGATCGGGTTCGATCCACTGTTAGTGTCGAATTAACGTTGTTATAAGATATAATAGTTTCCTGATCTCCGCCTTTTCTCAGTTTGAATCCGAATTCCGCCTCTCCCTTCACGGTGAACTCGGTATCGAGTTCATAGGAAGTCCCGTGCAGACTGGCCAGGGGATTGTTGCCTGGCTTGAGCCGCTGGGTTCCCACCTTGACCGCTTGGCCACGCAAGGCTTCCAGCTCTTGTACCGGCTGCTGGACGAGGCGCAATCCCTCACCGGGAATGTCGCGCAGCTTCAGCTCCCGCGGCAGCGACATATTCCCTTTCCACGGAGCGCTTGGCATAGAGAACGGATAGCGCCAATTGGACATCCAGCCGGCATAGATCCGGCGGCCGTCACTCTGCGGAATATCAGAGTAGGACACTGCGGCGTAGAAGTCTTTTCCGTAATCGGTCCACAGCACTTTGGAGGGCTCATTCTCGTTCTTGAATGTCTGTCCGTCAAAGCTACCGATGAAATATTGCGCCGCCGAGCCACGGGTTGAGCTGTTATTGCCGATGCTGAGCGCCAGCACCCACCGGGTCTCCTTGCTGCCTTCCACGGGAAGTTCAAACAGATCCGGACATTCCCAGACGGCGGCATGCGAGCCCTGATCGGCGCCGAATTCGCTGGCCAGCTGCCAGGTCTTCAGGTCTGGAGAGGTATAGAATCTCACCCGGTTGTCCACCGAGACAACCATCACCCAAGCGTGCGAAGGCTCATGCCAGAACACCTTGGGATCTCTAAAATCCTTGAGTCCCGGATTCGGAATCACGGGATTGCCCTCATATTTGATCCAGGTGCGTCCTTTATCAGAACTGTACGCCAGGCTCTGCGACTGCATTCCACCTTTGAAATGGGTGAAGATCGCAACCAGTCCCGCTTTTCCGCCAAAAAAACCGCTCGTATCCTTCCAGTCCACCACGGCGCTGCCTGACCAAATCTCCCCGAGCGAATCGCGCAGGAGCGCTACCGGCAGATGCTGCCAATGGATCAGATCCGTGCTGACGGCGTGACCCCACTGGCCGCTGTTCTGGTAGAACTGGTGATATTCACCTTCGAAATAAACCATTCCATTCGGATCGCTCATATTCCCGCTTTCCGGCGACAGATGATACTGCGGGCGGTATAGCTCCGTGTAGTAATCAGGAACCGCAGAAAACTCAAAGGCCGCAGGTGCAGTAGCAGAGATGGCATTGGACGGAGTTTTAGAGTCAGAAGTATTGCTGGTATGATTACCGTTGCCGCCAATAGTGCACCCTGCGATAACCAGCAGTACTACGGCCACACATGCCAGTTTGCTTGTAGCTTTGCTCTCTTTATGTGCTTGCTTCTCTCCAGAAACATTCATGCTGCATACTCCTATTCCTTGTTTGGTTGACACTATTGTAGCTGAACGGCTAGAGAAATCATTTCAATATGATCGGCTCAGAAGTTGTGATGTTTTCAGGGGTGATTCTTCAAATACCATTCACGGTATTCTTTGGGGCTTTTGCCGCTATTTTTTTTGAAAGAGGTGCTGAAATAGCTGGAACTGGAATAGCCGACAAGCATGGCGATATCGGTCAGCTTCAGTTCGTTCTCTTGCAAAAGCTGCTCCGCCTTGGTCATTCTCAGCCTGGTGACATAGTCGCTGAACGTAATGCCCACATGCTGCTTGAACAGCCCGGATAAATAGGTCTCATTCAGATGAAACATTTCGGCGAGGGAAGAAAGCGTCAACTCGTAGGAGAAATTCTCCTCCACGTATTTTCTGACCGCTTCGACCATATGCTGTCCGCTGGAGAAGCGGAGCTTCCTCACTTCGTCCATAACCAGCTGCGCCAGCTCATCGATCTGTCCCCGCACGCCTTCACGCGACTGGTAATCGGCAATGGTCATCTGACAGTTCCACAAATACTTCTGCAGGGCGGAGCCGCCGAGCTCGAACTTCTTGGCGATGGAGCTGAACATCAGCAGCATCCGCAGGGCCAGAAAGGTAAAAGCAAACATCGGCGTATCTCTTTCGCTACTGAAAATGGTGTCAAGCTGCTGGCGGAAGGTGCTCATGTCCAAATTTTCAATCGCCTGCACCAGCTTCCGCTCCACCTCCGGGGTAAAAGCCTGCGTAAGCTCCATCACCCGGCTCCGTTCGCCCTTTCCATCTTTATACACGGTGCTTTGGCTCCAGGACAGCATGCATGAAGCATAACCGTTCTTCAGCCGCTTGAGTCCGTTCACTTCCTCGCCAATCCCCGTCACACATTCCAGCTTCAGGTAACTGGCGATGTTTCGTTTCAGTTCTTCTACGAACCTGTCCGTTCGATCGGCATGCTCCGGCCCCGGCTTCATAATAACCAGAAAATACATCATCGCTGAATTGGCGACATCGCTGAACGGATAGATTCCTTTCCGCTTAGCAGCCGTCTCCCGGCATAACATCTGAAAAGCCAAATTGAGCAGATCCCGGCGCTCCTGCCGGTCCGCCATCCGCCCCGCCGGCACTCTCATCTCCACAGCAACAAACTGCAGCTTCAGATCATCCGCCGTCAGCGGGGTCAGCTGGAGCTGCTGCAGCCGTTCCCTGATAGCCGCCAAGCTGTACCACTCGTCCTTGACCATTTGCAGCAAAAAATTCTCCTGCAGCAGCCGCAGCTGCTCATTTTTCTGCAGCAGATCCTGCCGTGAGGCCTGCAGGTTTTTTTGCTCCTGTCTAATTTCTTCACCCAGCTTGCCAAGCAGCTCATTCAGTTCTGCGCGGGCTACCGGCTTCAGCAAATAATCCTTCACTCCAAGCTGTATGGCCGATTTCAGATAATCAAAGTCGGAGTATCCCGACAGCACAACCGTCCTCAGCAGCGGATACTTCTTTTTGCAGATGCGGATAAATTCAATGCCGTCCATCTGCGGCATACGGATATCGGAGATGACCAGCTGCGGCAGCGGTCCCTGCTCCAGCAGCTGCAGCGCTTCATTGCCGCTTGAGGCCTCCGAGACCACCCGGAAGCCGGCGGCTTCCCAATCGATTTTGGCTTTGATACTGTTGCGGACCCCCTTCTCGTCATCCACCAGCATAATCTCATACATGATTATCACCTCTCTATCATCGGCAGCTTCAGTGTAATGGTTGTTCCTGTATATAGCTTCGAATCAAGCACGGCTTCAAACTGCTCGCCGTAATACAGGCGGCAGCGGGAGAGCACATTGCGTAGTCCGATGCTGTCCCCTTTATGATTTAAGATTCCCACACTGTTCCTAAGCTCCGTATCGGCAAGAATGCTGGCGATCAGTTCCGGTGTCATTCCTGGACCGTTATCCTGGATCTGCAAGTGCAGGCGCTCTCCACACACACTGGAGGTGATCGCCACCTCGGCGACCCCCCCTTTTTCCAGGCTGTACTTCACCGCATTCTCTACCAGCGGCTGCAGAATAAACTTGGCGATGAGCAGCTGATCCGCGGCGGAATCCTGCCGGACCGTCACCATCAGATGATCCTCATGCCGCAGCTTTAGGAGGAACAGGTAGTCACGGATATAGCCAAGTTCCTCGCTGACTTGTACCAGATCCGTATCGAGACTCAGCGAATAACGCATCATTTTACCCAGTGCTTCCGTGGCGTCCATGACCAGATCCTCCCGTTTCATCGCCGCCAGACCGCTGATGATCTCCAGTGTATTGTTGTAAAAATGTGGATTGATTTGCAGCAGGAGCGCTTTGTATTCGGCATTTTTCCGGCGCAGATTGGTCTCGAATTCCGTCTCAATCAGATACTTCAGCTGATGGGTCATCTGCTCAAATACACCGGCCACATAGTCCACTTCGCTCTGCCGTGATCTAACCTTTGGCATGTCCTTAATCGCCAGCTCGAACTGCCCGTTTTTGACATGCCGCATGGCCCGGGCCATGGCACTTAATGGCTTCGTTATGCCGGTGGAGAGCCACAGCGCGACAATAATGACAAGGATCAGCAGAACAAAGCTGGCAACGAGCAGCGTTTCTTTGAGCATTGTGATGGTGGCATACAGCTCCGCCTCCGGCACCTCGCCGACGATCAGCCAGTTCTGCGCAGGCAGCCTGCGGTAAAAGAACAGATAGTCGGTCCCCCCTTGGCGAAGCGGAAACATACCGCTGGTCTGTCCTCCACTATGTTTCTGCACAGTAGCAAGCCCGTCTCTAAGCAGGCCCTCAGATCCTGTCAGATCCTGATTGAGTACACTGAGGCCTTCAGCCGTCAGCAGGAAGGCTTTGCCGCTTTTGCCGAAGCTGATTTTATCCAAATCCTGGCGCAGCAGCACCGTAGGATAATTGATTTTGATCACTCCGACATCCTTAAGGGACTGGAGCTGCACCAAAGGGAGCACAAGGCTATTGACATCGCGCGAACGTATGTTGTCGTCGGCCTGATCCCTGTCCTTATGAGCCTGCGTCCAGCGTACGTCCTGCTCCTTATACTGGCTGTACCAGCTGCTCTTCAAGTAGCTCAGGTCCTGTGTCCATAACCCGCCCTTTCCCTCCGCAAAGGTGGAAATGGAAATCACATTCGAATTATTGATCGCATAAGAGGATAACAGCTCCCGCATCTTTTGCTTGGCCAGATACTTTTCACCCTTAGTGCTCTCATCGTTCAGGTCGGCGGTTATCCATTCCTGTGTGATGTCGCTGCTCAGCACCTGGTTGCCCATATCCTCAATCTGCGTCAGCAGTGTGCTGACATGGGAGGCAAATTGGTCTATGGTTTGCAGCGTGGAAGTCTGGGTAGATTTTCGGATCTGCTCCGACGATTCCTTGCTGAGGATAAAGACAACCGCCGTAATCGGAAGGATCAGCAGAATCGAAAAAGCCAACATCAATCTGCTGCGTAACGAGTAGAACATGACAACCGCGCCCCTTGCTATCATTATGGTCCAAAAATTCAAAATAACCCCACAACGTGGAGCTAAATCTAAAGCTTCTTTAAGCTGAAAGAAGAAACAGCTTTACCGCCCTTTTGATAAAGGGCGGCTGCCGTTTCTGCAATGTTTGGAAATTTTATTATTTTTGCGGCAGATCTGCATATGCCTTGTCAATCTTTTTGATGGCGTCGGCAATGGCTGCATCCGTGTTGCGTCCGGCGATGGTCACTTCCTCAATCATCTTGTTTACCGCTTCGGACATTTGCGGGAAGATCGGTGTAATCGGACGCGGTCTGCCGAATTTCTGATTCTGTACGACAAAGATATTCTTCGGATATTGACCTAGCTCAGGGAACTCGTTGGCTACTGAATATCGGGCCGGAATATCTTTTGTGATAGAGCAATAGGTCTTAGCCCCTTCAGTACCAGTCACCCAGTTTACAAACTGCCAGGCAGCTTCGGCATTTTTACTCTTCGCGGAAATGGCCAGCGACCAGCTTCCGTTCGCGACAGCCTGCTGGGTTTCCTTCGGAAGTGGTGCGATATCATAATCTTCGCCTAATTTGAAATTAGGGAACTTGTCGGCATAATTGCCCAGTGACCAGGAGCCGTCAACCGTCATCGCCAGCTGGTTGTTCGGGAACGGATCTGGCGGGTATTCCAGGGAGGACACTTTATCTTTATTATACAGGTCGGAGAAGAATTGCAACGCCTTTTTGGTCTCTGGCTTATCCAGGTAGCCTTTGGAGGTTGTTCCATCCGGGCTCATGATCTCGCCGCCAAACTGCCAAATAATCGGATATTTAAAGTATGCTGTTGTTCCTGCATTACCGAAGCCTTGCGCCGGATCAATACCGTACACGCCTTTGGCCGGGTCGTTAAGCTTTTTAGCTGCATCCAGCACCTGATCCCAAGTCCAAGGCTCTTCCGGGTTCTTGGAGGGAAGAGGGATTCCCTTCGCTTCAAACATTTTTTTATTATAGAAAAGAGCAATGGAGGATTCGGTGAGCGGAGCCATGTAAATTTCATTATTATAGGTATACGTGGCAATGGTCGATTCCGGAATATCCTCCAGGTTACCGTCCTTCTTGAAATAGGCGGTCAGCGGCTGTAAGGCACCCGCATGGGCGTAAGAAGCCATATTCGGACCGTCGACGGCCATAATATCAGGGGGACTGCCCGAAGCAATGGATGTTCTCAGCTTGGTATCGTAATCGGCATACGGAATCGGACTCATCTCAACCTTGATATTAGGATGCGCTTCATTAAACGAGGCCACCAGCTTGTCATAGGCTGAATTCTCGGCGTCATTGCCCGAGTTTCTCCAGAACGTGAGCGACACCTTCTCTTCTTTGGGTGCCGACGAACTTCCCGCCTCCGGCTGCGCGTTATCCCCTTTGCTTCCACATCCGGCGAGCAGTCCGCATGCCAACATCGCGCTTAGTACCACTTTACTCTTACTGTTCAATAATGCCCTCCCCTTTCATCTACTGTCTGCGCTTACAACTGAATATTATCAAACATGCCCGATGATAAAATTCATTATCCTCTGCACTAAACTTTCAAAATGTTCGGTATTTCTATCAAAAGCAATTATACCGGATACGACCGGGTAACAAATGATTAGAGGCAAGGCAATATCTACGAACAGAGGCAGACCCTTATCTTTTTTCAAAACTGCGCGAACGGACCGTTGTTCCAATCGCTGTTTAAACGGGAAATGGACAATAGTTATAAAAACGCAAAGCAGCGATCCTCTAATACCAGGAGAATCGCTGCTTTGCTGAGTTTTACCGTTTAACAATGAAGGTTTGCTATGACAACTAACAATCAGGGTTGGAATAAATAGCTTATATCCCCTTACAATACGACTCTTCACTTTTCATCATATGTTCTTCTCTATACTGGCCGGGACTTACGCCCACAACCTTCTTGAACACCTGGCAGAAATACCGCTGGTTATCATATCCGACATTTTGGGATATTTTGAAGATTTTAAAGCTGCTTTCTCTTAGCATCTTTTTCGCTGTCTGAATGCGCAGCAATGTAACATATTCCAGAATGGTCTGTCCGGTCGACTTGGAATATAAGTTGCTTACATAGGAAGAATTGAGGCCGAATCGTTCTGCCAATTGATCCAGCCCAATATTTTCATGGTAATGGGATTCAAGATACGCTTTGATTTCTTGAACCACCTTTTCCTTCATGGTAGTCTTGGTTACACTCAAATAAAATTGCACACTCTTCGCTAAATCCTGCAACTGTTGCTGCAAAGACGACCAATCCGGCGTTTCCAGTATCCTGTCAATCAGCTGCATGCGGGCGCCGATCACTTTCTCAATCTTGATTCCATAGTCCTGTTCGATCAGATCGAGCATCCGGTTCACCCACTCTATGCCTGCCTTCTTCAGCAGAACAGGAGCCATCAGCCGTCCCGTCCCCCATTCCGTCCAACGTTCAAGCATCTCCTCGAACTCTTTCTGTTCGTAACGGACGAAGGATTGGGTGTTGTCAGACCAACGGGTCAGCCACTGCTCGGATACGCGGGTAATCTCCTCTAAGCGGCTCCCCTCCATAACCGGAACCCCAAAGAACACCCCCATTTCACATGCCTTGTCGGCTGCCGCAAAAGAGAGATTTGCATCTATAATTCCAGCTACAACCGGACCCAATCCAAACGACAATGAAATATCGTCCGCTGAGCTGTCATTCGAGAAGGCTTCGGCTGCAGACAGCAAAATTTCTGTTAATGGCTCGTTGTCCTCCATGGCCGCCATGCATAATAAGATGACTTTCTGTTGCTCGTAGAGTAGGTCCACAACGATTCCGTGATTCGTCAAAAAGCTAAGGAGAGCATCTGTAGCGCCATTGTTCTTCATTCGTTCGAGCCACAGCGTCTCCGTGCTTCCAATCACTAGGACCGCAAACTGGTTATATCGTTCGTAGGGCGTCTGATCAAACGATGGGCGTTTGGCATGGACGATTAGATCTGTAAACGCCGCCCGGTCCAAGGCTGTTGCATTCCGAAGCTCAGGGTGATTCCCCGTTGTATCCGCTTTACGCTCCAGACGCTTGAGCGCCCTCGAGACAGTCTTGGCTACTTCCTCAAGCTCTGCCGGCTTGATCAGATAATCCACCGCCTCCAGCTCAATGGCTTCTTTGGCGTATTCAAACTCGGAATACCCGCTAATGATGATACATTCCGCCTTACGGCCTTTCTCCTTCAAGGCACGGATCAGCTCCAGCCCATTCAGGCCGGGCATCCGGATATCTGTCAGCACAATGTCCGGATCGGACTGAAGAATCCGTTCCAGGGCTTGTTTGCCGTTAGTTGCCGTCCCCACAATCACTATGCCATACGAGTTCCAGTCGATCACAGCCGACAATGTCTCCACCACCAGCTGTTCATCATCCGCTATAAACAGTTTATACATGATGTAATCCCACCTTCATAGCCGGTCTTAATCCATTATTCCGATCCTTAGGGTAACTTTGGTTCCGGTGCCTGGAATGCTGTCTATGCGCAGCCCGTGGTTCTGGCCATAATGCAATTGAATCCTCTCCTGGATATTCCTTAATGCATATCCCTTAGGCTGCGTAACCGCAGGATCAAAGCCTACGCCGTCATCCTCGACTTCGAATACAAGCGTCTCTCCTTCGATACGTCCCCGAATGTAAATATTCCCTTGACTCTCCTTCAGCTCGATTCCATGAAAAATCGCATTCTCCACCAGCGGCTGTATCAGGAGCTTAAGCATACGGATATGCTCAATTTCCGGTTCGAGCTCAATGGCCACCTCGAATTTTCCGTTATAGCGGATATTTTGAATCTCCAAATAATTTTTCACCTGGTCGATCTCATTGCGGACAGTGGTAATGTAATCTCCATTATTCAAGCTTAACTTAAACATGTTAGACAGCGACATGACCATTTTCGAAATGTTTTTGGCACCGATTCGTTCGGCCATTAGATAGATGGAATTCAGCGTATTGTATAGGAAGTGAGGGTTGATTTGACTTTGCAGCGCGTGCAGCTCTGCTTCCCGCTCCTTCAGCCTGGCTTCTATTAATTTGTCCGATAATTCAGAGTTGGTGCGGAAGGTCCTCAAGAACTGATTGCCTATTTTCCCAATTTCATCTTCCTCCTGAAAGAGGATTCCTTCGATCATCTCCCGTTTGGCCGCTTTTCTGGCGACGGAGGAGAGTAACGTCAATTGCTTCGTGATACGCTTCGAGATTAAATACGAACCATAGGCAGCCAACAGGAAAGCCACCATTGTCAGTGTGAGCGTAACATTACGTATCCAGACAATCTCCGAATTGATGTTAGAATAAGGGATCATGCTGACCACTTTCCACTGGGTTACCGGATTGGTATCGAAGGTGATAACATATCGTTCTCCGCCCATCGTTTCTATGCGGGTACCCCGTTCAGGCAAGCCATAGAGCAGATTCATTTCTTTGGGAGGAAGCTGTTTCAAGTCGGCAGTGCGGGAATTATAATAAATGACTTTATTTTGCTCCAGGATCATCAAATTCCCGTTTTCCGCATTGGAAATATTCCGGAACATTTCATCGAAGACCCGCCTGTCGATTGAAATAATTAACATGCCGATCGGTTCGAGTGTCTCCAGGTTGTTTAACTGTTTACCGTACAGCAGCAGGTTCGGAGTGTCCTTGACAAGCCGGACTTCATCGCTGTTCAGCCACAAGCCCCGCCCGCCCATCCCTCCCACCTGTTGATACCATTTCGTCCGTGAGACTGCCTGATAGATATTGTCGTACGTTAACCTGTCCCATTGGTTCGTGGTAATCAGTTCCCTTTGCCCGCTGCCCACATAAACGTAACGTATATAGGATTTATTGTTGGTAATATTGACGATCAGATTGCGGGTCGCATTTTGAAGGTCATAGATCTCCTTGAAATCATTTTTAGTATAGGAAAGGAAATTCTGAACGTCACGGGAGGACAACATCAGCTTCGAGATCGCTTCCACATCATTCACGAACGTCTGGATATTCCAATTGATGGAGCCCAGCAAGTTGGAGGTGGTATCGGACATCTTGTTTTCGATCACTTTGCTTAAATAGACGAAGGTTAAGGAAGCAATCAGGACAAGCGGCAGCAAGGAACAGGCGATGGACAGTATAATGATTTTACTGCGGATGCTGATTGACAGGAACAGCCGGTGTATTTTCATGAGATCCCCCTGACCCAGCAAAGTTGCAGCCTGGTACTTTCAGTATACCTTCTGACAAAGGGATGCGGGAGATCAACCTTTCGTTGCTCCTGCGGTCATGCCGGAAATAACGCTCTTGTTGAAAATGAAATAGACCACCATCGTCGGAATGGTCGTGATGCTGATTGCAGCAAAGGTCGCTCCCCAATCCGTCAAACCGTACTGTCCAATATAATCCATTAAGCCAACTGGAATGGTCCGTGATTTCAGATCATGAATAAACGTATTGGCAAAAATAAATTCATTCCAGACGAATATCAGATTCATAACGACAACTGTGACGATCGTATTCCGGGATAGAGGGAAAATCATCCGCCAGAACACCTGGTACACACCGCAGCCATCCATTACAGCGGCCTCCATGATCTCATTCGAAATGTATTTATAGAAGCTCACGAACAGATAAATCGAGATCGGCAGGGCAAAACCCACTTGGGGCAAAATAAGAGAAGCGAGCGTATTGATAATTCCTATTTTGTTATAAAGAATGAACAGCGGGATGAGCACGACCTGAATCGGGATCATAATGCCGCACAGAAATAAGAACAACACACTTTGGCTCCATTTAAAAGACATCTTCTCGATCACAAAAGCAGCCATGGCACTGAATAAGATCACAAGCACGATGGTCGTCACGGCGACTATGAAACTATTGGAAAAATAAGTCCCCAGGTTCCCTTTGCTCCACACATTGAAATAATTATCGAAAGTGTATTGGCTTGGCAGGCTGAGCGGATTATCCCCTGAAAAATCGTTAGGCCCTTTAAAACTGGAGATGAACACCCAGACCAACGGATACACTTGAATGACAAGCAGAGCAAAGGAAACAACTAGAAGAACCGCCTTCGAATAGCCAGAAATTTTCATCATCAGGTCTCCTTACTGTCCATCATCCGTCTGATAAAGGCAACTGCAATGAGGCTTTCAATGACGATAAATACAGCCATCGCGCTGCCATAGCCGAAGTCCAGACTGGAGAATGCGGTTTTATACATATAGGTTGGCAATAATTCTGTTACGCGGCCAGGTCCCCCGTTCGTCATGATATACGGGATGTCGAACCCTTTCAGCGCCCCCGTAGTCGCCATAATGATTGAGACCATCAGAACCGGCTTAATCAGCGGCATTTTGATCGAACGAAACAGATTCCAGGAAGAAGCTCCGTCAATTCTGGCAGCCTCCTCGATATCGGAAGGAATGGAAATTAATGCACTATACAGGATAATCATATAAAGACCGATATAACGCCAGCCTTCGGGTACCGATACCGCACCCAGAGCCCAATTAAGGTCGGACAGCCAAGGTTTGCTCCAGTCTCCAAGACCTATCTGCTGCAGACAAAAGTTCAGGATTCCGACCGGCTCAAACGAGTACACATTTTGGAACAACTGTGCTATCGCTACTGATGTGATGATGGCAGGGGCAAAATATAATGTTTTGAACAATTCTCTCCCTTTGGTGATGCTGGTCAGCAGGATGGCAACCAACAAACCAAGAAATACCTGCATGGCTACAATAATGGAAACATAGATCAGATTGTTGCTGAACGCCTTCCAGAATGTTTTGTCGCCGCCGAACATCTTCGTGTAATTGTCAAAGCCGATATAGAGCATATCTGAAACTCCGTCCCAGGAGAAGAAACTGAAATACATCGACCAAAGGATAGGCGCCAGCACGGTGAGCAAATACACCAATAATGCAGGCAGCAGAAAGACGAGAGCGGCTTTGCGGTTGCGCAGGACTTTATCCATATGCTTGCTCATTCCCTAATTTTAGTTTTATTGTACTTACAGCAGCCAACCGGCTTGCGGCTGGCCGCCATGTTTAGAATCGCTATTTGAAGTATTTCGGCGCGTTTTCTTTAATCGCCTGATCCATTAGTTCGGCAAATTCTTCCGGAGTATGGGCTCCCAGAGCCAGGGCATTCAATTCGTTGCCCAGCAGCTCATTCGTGGCCGGATCAAGGCGCGTATCCCACGGGACCGCAAAGACGTTGCCGGATTTCGCGATTTCGTCCTGAATTTTATAGAAGAGCTCCGGCATCCCCTGTTCTTGATCAAGTGAATAATTGAAAGGCGAGAATTGGCCTTTTTCCGTATAGGCCTTCGGGTATTGCTCCAGAAGGAATTTGACGAATTCCTTCATCGTATCATCGAAGGTCTCCTGGTTGAAGGCAACGCCGATACCCGAGTTGATAAAATAATCATTGTCAGCCGTTGTGGCGCCTTCCATCATGGGAAGCCGGAAAAACCCGATATTATCCTTCATTTCTGCGCTTACTTTATCATTTACGAAGTTCATGGTCTCCCACGAACCCATGTAATACATGCCGGCTTTGCCGCTCAGGTACAAGTCGCGCGCTGCGGTGTAATCCGTTGCAGTGAATCCTTGCTGAAAGTACCCTTTGGTGCCCAGATCGTGAACGAACTTAATCCCTTCCATGCCGGCCGGGTCCTTGAAGGATGCTTTGCCTTGCTTTACATTTTCGATAAAATCATTGCCTGTCATGCGGAACGGTTTGTACGCCAGGTACCGGAGAACCGGCCATTTATCCTTGCCGTCGACGGCAATCGGTGTAACCCCGCTTTGCTTCAGCTTCTCGGCAACCTCCATGAACTCATCGAACGTCTTCGGCGGCTCCAGGCCAAGATCCTTGAACATCTTGATGTTGTACCAGAATACCTCGATTCCATATTCCAGCGGGAAAGTATACATGCTGCCGTCTGCGAACTGCTGATATTGCAGGGCCACCGGACGGAAATCTTCATATTTCCCAAGCTCCTCCAGCAGTTTTTTCATATCTACCAGTTTGCCTTGCTCCACGAGCTTGGAAGCATAGGCATCCGGATCTGTATCAAACATGGCGGGCATCTCATTGCTCGCAATCAATGTCCGCAGCTTCTGCAGATAGGACGGGCGATCACCCGTGCCCTCCAGAACCAGCTCGAATTCCGGATGCGTCCTTGAGAACTCATCTGCAATCTCCTTTACAGTAACAGCCGGAGGGCTGTCTACGCCGCGGGCCACGAACCACTTGTATGTTTTCTTGTCCACCTTCTGCGGATTTGCCGATCCGGTTTCTGAAGCGCCGTTATTAGTATTTTTGCCTCCGCATGCGCTCACCATCGCCGCCAGGACAACCAGTGATAACGAGAGAGTCAGCCATTTGACATAACGTTTCATTTATAAGACCTCCTGTTAGTTGGGAACCGAAATGGATGCCTGTTCGAAATTCGCCCGGCCTTCCTGAACAAAACAGCCCCAGTTGCCGGTTTTTAAATTATACAAACGTGTAGTCATGGCGACCTGGTCGGCCAAGTATACGACGCAAACCGAATTCTCCACAACGATCTCGATATTATAATCCGTATCGGCATGCAACTCTATGGGTACTTCCAGCTCTACCGCATGCGGGTGGTCTCCTTTGATATGCCACTGCATCTCACCCTCTATCCGGCGGGGCCACATGTCGAACACCAGGCGGTTATGAATGGGTTCCAGGCGAATATAATAGGCATCGTCGTTGTCCTCGCTAACACGAAGCATAATACCGCAGCTTCTGGTTCCTTCGGAGAAGGATAACCGGGCCGAAATTTTGCAGATTTCCGGCATGGAACCCGCAGATATGCAAGAGAAGGTCTCGTCAGCCACCGCCGCTATGCCTCCCTCTGACTCCTTCCAATCCCCAAGCCGGGAACCCCACACGGCAGCCTGTTCATTGGCAAAATGACGGGAGACTGTCTCCGGGATACGAACCGTTAATGTTCCATCCTGTTCCTGAACGAGTTCATGCACGACCAGATTCCCCGCCCATTGCCAATCACCGTAGTCATCCTCGTTTTCCTTGCTGGGGTCCCAGCCAAAAGCATATCGCTTGTTTCCGTCACTCCATGTTTTGGCGGCATAGAACGCCCTGGCGTCAAACGCATCGTTTCTCGGTGCCGTCCAAGGACCGCTTAAAGATTTACTCATGCGGTAATGGGTGACAAACCGCTCCGAGAACGTGGAGTAAACCAGATACCACCATTCCCCGATTTGAAATAAGTCCGGGCATTCGTGGGTCACGTACATTTTCGGATTCCAGAACGGTTCGCGGATTTCCCATTGCCTCAGATCCTTGGAAGCACAGAGTCCGATACTTCCCCGGCGCCGGGAAGGCCCTTCTTTGTTCCTTGCGGCGAGAAGCATCCAGTACTCTCCCGCCTCTTCGTTCCAGAATACAAAGGGATCGCGCCAGTCATGCCTTTCATATTGAATTCCGTCGGAATAGAAGGTATCCTCGGGGATTTTCCGCCACTGCTCCATATCCGTGCTCACCGCGTGCATGACGCATTGGAGCGGCACTCCGTTCTCCACGAATTCCGGATCCGGATTGAGGCCGGTGTAGAACAGATGATATTCTCCATGGGCTTCGATGATCGAGCCGGTGTAGCAGTTGAGATCCTGCTCGCTCACACTTCCATGCTTCAGCATTTCGCCCATTTCTTCGTAGTGTACGAAATCGCTTGTGCGGAGCTCGAACCAGGAAGTTCCCTCCCCGTGAATACTCTTATTCTCCCTCCAGTCATGAAGATAGAACAACCGGAATGTACCGTCTTTATAGTAGGGAATGAGGTCTCCCACCCAGGCTCCTGCTGGCCTGTAAAACAAATTCGACAATGTTTGCAACCCCTTTCTTTTAACGTGCCTTGAGTATATAACATTAAGAAAGCGCTTTATATTCCAAGTTCTTTATCCTGTGTTCAATATTTTTGGTTTTCAAAAAAACCTCCGTCTGCCATCACAACGTGGCAACCGGAGGTTCTTTTGAATTATTAGTTTAAAGTGATGCCTCGGCATTTCCTCTGATCTCAAGATTTGTAAAGACCGCTTCACCGTTCTCGATGAACAGGCCGGCTCCCCCTGTAGGGAAATCATAGGCTCTGGCGGCCAGCGCAACATCATTGGCATAGGCGACAACGATGTTGCCGCTGATGAATACCTTGATCCGGACCGGCTCCCCTGCTTTGAGGGAGATTGGACGTTCTTCGATATAATGATAATCATCGTGGAATTTGTTCGAACGATCAAACAGGAGTCTCCCCCTCTCAGGCTCTATACGAACCTGGCACCATTGTTCCAGCTTGTCTCCACCCGTGTGCAGCATCCAGCCAAAGGCACCGGTTCCCGGCTTCCAGTCTACATCCACCTGGAGCAGAGCTTGTTCCGGAAGCTGCACGAGCTCCTGCCAACCAAAACCATAACGCTCAATACCCGTGATGCTGGTTGTCCCGCTCCATTCACCCAGATGGACTTCGGGGTCAAGCACCAGCGAGCGGTCGAAGGACTGCTCCACCGCTGGGACCGGCATCACGCCAAGCGTCCCATCCGGACGCTGCACCAGTTCATGAACCAGCACACTGCCTCCCCATTGATACTTGGCGTTGTCGTCCATGTTCATCCGGATGCCCTGCCAGCCCACCAGATAATGGCGCTCACCGTCGGTTACGGTCTTAGCTGCATAGAACGCCCGTCCGTCAAACATATCATCGAAGCTTGGCGTGATCCATGGCCCATCGGGGCTGTCAGCCATCCGGTAACGGGTCTCCCACCAGCGGGTCAGGTTGGAGAAGATCATATACCATTTATCGCCGATCTTGAAGAAGTCGTGACATTCCTGGGAGTCGAACATGCGAGGGGCGTACAGCTTCTTGCTGTGCGTCCATTCGTTCAAATCCGGAGAAGTCATGATATGGGTACAGCTGCTCCGGTGGAGCAGTTCATCCTTCTCGGTCGCCGTCACGGCCAGCCAGTAACAGCCCGCTTCTTCATTCCAAAAGGCATGCGGGTCACGCCAGTGCAAATTGCCGTAATGCTCCACATCCGGTGTCACAAAAAAGTCAGGATCAAAAGTCCAGCTTCTGAGATCCGTGCTCGTTGCCCGCATCAGCACCTGCTCGAATTTCCCTTCAATATCCTTATGCCCCTCATTAAATGCCGAGAAATAGAAATGGAAGACGCCGTCCCGGTGGATGACGCTGCCGGTGCCGATATGCCAATGCTGATCTTCGGGACTGCCGCAAATGAGTGCGGGCTCCGGGTCGGTGTAGCTTACGAAATCCTTCGTGGTGGTATAATAAATACAAAATTTATACAAATAGAACAGGTAGTAAACACCCTCATGGTAAAATGGCATAAAATCCCCGCATACGTCAGTACCAGGCATCGGCGCCCGTTCTTTTTCCGGCATAAAGAAAATATGTCTGCTGCCCTTCATTAAAAATTCCTCCTCGGGAAATATTGAATAATTAATTCTCTCGCCTGCTAGAAGCCCTGATAAAATTTGCGTGCGCTCTCCTTCTCGGACAGCGGAAGCCGGAGATTCACCGGCAGCATTTCCGGAAATGCCTTATGCGGCTCACGTTGATACCAGTAAGCGACCGAAGAATAGTCATTGGATTGACTATTGCCGTGGCCATGCTCAATGCTGAAGCGCAAGGACTTGCTGAATATAATCGGGTCCAATAGATGGAACCGGTACATGGTCCATTTACCGGAATAATCTTTAAAGGGAATCGTTGCCTTCGAGCGCCATGCAGGTCCATAGCCCCGAAGCGGTGCCGCTAGTGAGATCCCGTGATACGGGGAATCATATTTCCCCGAGGGGTATCCCCAGGCCGCACAGAAATAATCCTCCGTACCCGTGCCATGCAGCGTCGGCGGCCACTGGTCTCCGTCGATGAAGAACATATCGTCGCCTTCCCCCGGCCAGCTGAAGCCAGGAATCGGGTCGATATGGTCTATGCTCAGATTACAGCCAACGTAGTGACCTTCTCCTTCTGCATCCAGGATGCAGTAATTCTCGGTTCCCGACAGATTTTTGGCCGCATTCACCTGATTCTCGCTCCACCACGGATCGGTTTGCAGATCATGCGCCGGACGCAGCGCCGCAAGGTCCATGTTGCCCGCCGTTGGATTCTCGCGTCTCCACTGGGCATGAAAATAAAAGCAATCATCGCTTACGGCCATTTCTGTGTAATCGATATAGTAATACAACACGATATCCTGCTCGCATTCATTCACGATATCAATGACCGCCTCTTTGCGGTAGGGCATCTGAAAGAAACAGTTCATCGCCGCTTTGGTCTCTATCTCATGCTGCGAAGTAATCATATTCAGAGGCTGAGACACAAAATGGCTGGCTACTCCGTGTCCGACTCCGAAAAAATCACCGATCGGGCAATCGACACTCGGCGCGGCTTCACCATCCCAAAACATGCGCAGACGCATTTTTCGGAATACATACTGCTCTTCAGAAGCGATTGTGATCCAAATGTGACGGATTATTCCTGATCCCTTCATTTGACCGATGGATAAGGAGGCACCTGCCTTGACCGTGACATTATCCCGGTTCCCCCCGGTTTGGTCCCAGCTCGATTGCCGTCTGCTTTTGCCGGGTTGTTTGTGGATCAGATTGTATAGTTCACTCATCTCTTTATAATCTCCCTTCAGATCCGGGCCTGCATTATTTGACAGCGCCGCTTACGATCCCGTTAATAATGTATTTTTGCAGGCCGGAATATACAAGCAATACCGGCAGCATAACCAGCAGATAGGACGCGAATGCCAAGCTGAAATCCGTAGAATATTGTGTCTGGAATACATATTGGAGCAAAGGCAGCGTATATTCGCCCGGATCGGACAGCATAACCAGCGGCAGCAGGAAATCATTCCAGATCCAGATCGTATTCAGAATGATCAGCGTGGCGGTCATCGGCTTCAGCAGCGGGAAAATGATTTTCCAGAACAGCCTGAACGGCCCGTATCCATCCACCTGAGCCGCTTCCTCCAGTTCCTTCGGAATCGACTTTAGATAGCCGGTGTAGAGAAAGACGCTTTGAAACAGGCTGTAAGTCGTATAGAGCAATATAACACCGTATTTATTCAGTAATCCAAATGCGCTGATCTGCTTCAGCAGAGGCAGCATAAGCACCTGAAACGGAACGAACATTCCACTGATAAAGAAGTAGTACAGAATGCGGGCAGACTTGGAACGGCTTCGGGAAATGCCATAGGCAGTGCTCGCCCCGAACAAAATGATCAGGAACAGGGAGATGACTGTAATGAAGGTCGAATTCAGCAATCCCTCGAAATATCGTCCGAGCTCAATAGCCTGTTTGAAATTCCCAAAGTATATTTCTTTGGGAAAAGTCATAATATTGCCGCCCTCCCCAGGCTTCTTCAGTGCAACGGTAACAGTCAGATAGAGCGGAAACAGCATCAGTGCGGCCCCAAGCCATACCAGAAGCTGTATAGCCCAATTTGCATAACGGTTCGACTTCATTACAGCTGCACCTCCTTCCGCCGTAACAGCATAACTTGCAGCAAAGCGGTCAGGAGAATAATGATAAACAGCAGAATCGAAGAGGCCAGCCCATAGGCATAGCGGTTATTTAGAATTCCGACGTTATAGATCAGCATCGTTACGGACTCGGTACTGAAGCCTGGTCCGCCACCGGTCAGGGCGACGAGCAAATCGTACACCATCAGGTTATTCTTCATGGCCAGGACAAAACATATCGTAATGGATGGCATGATCAACGGAAGCGTAATTTTAGCAAATTCATTGAACCGGTTTGCCCCGTCGATGCTTGCCGCCTCATACAGATCGGTAGGAATGGTCTGCAGTCCTGCCAGGTAAATCACAAGCAGCAGAGGAGCTGACTGCCATACCGTAACTAACGCAACTGCCCAGAATACTAAGTCAGAATCGGATAGCAAATTACTTTGCAAAAAACTGATATGAAGAGAATTTCCTAGTAAAGGAATCACTTTGCCGAAGATTTCCCGCCAAATATACCCGATAATTAAGAGGCCAAGAACAGATGGTAAAAAATAAATCGAACGGAGCATATTTCTGAACCTCATCTTGCGATTGAGCGCGAGGGCCGCGGCCAGAGCCACTACATTGGCTATGACCGCGCACACCAGCGCATACTTAAAAGTGAATAATAGTGTATTTAGAATTCGGGCATCCGTCAGCAATGATACATAATTGTCCAACCCGATGAAGTCAAAGCTTCTCGCCACTCCGTTCCAGTCCGTAAGACTGTAAACAAATCCAGATATCAGCGGGTACGTATGAAAGACAATCAGCAACAGCAACCCGGGCAGTATAAACCCGGCATTTATCCAGGAGGCACGCCCACCTTTCTGTCGCATGTGTCAACACCCTTTCTCTATCTATAATTTCTCTATTCTTTATACATTATGAACATGTCGTTCAGATTCTTTAGATACGCCTTGCTGTCTCTGCTCATCAGGAATTGCTGCGAGTATTTACGGAAATCGTTCTCCGCTCCAGTCCCTCCGTGCCAGTAGTGGTTAGGCCAGTTCGAGGAACGTCCCTCTTTCACTAGCTCAGCGATCTGTTTCACTTGCTCCTTGTTCATTTGGACATCCTTCACCGCACTGATACTGCCTTCATAGTCGGAGAACTGTTGTGCGCTCTCTTTAGAGGTGAGGAAGGCAAGGAACTTCTTAGCTTCTTCCGGATACTTGGCTTGGGACGATATCGTGAATCCGGTGTCCACTCCGCCAAGAACCAGATTCTTGTCTTTATCATTGGTGGCCGGGAACGGGAACATGCCATATTCAAATTCCGGGTTCAGCTTTTCTAATTGCGGCAATATAAATGTCCCCATGACATACATGGCGCCTTCACCATTCACGAACCTTTGGTTGATCTGATCCGCCTTGGTTGCGATCGAATCCTTTTGCGCATAATCATAAGCTACTAGCATTTTCTTGGCGATATCTTCCCAAAGCGGGTCACCCTCGATTATCGCTTCTCCCTTGTTGGCTTTCTCCCAGTATGCCTTGTCAAACGAGTTGGCCAACAGGTTCATATTGAAGGCGCTAACATCGGCTGTCGCATTAGGCATCAGAATCGGAGTTATGCCGAGCTGCTTGAATTTCTCCATGGTAGCGACAAATTCATCCCAGGTTTGAGGAATCTCGATCTTGTTCTCAGCGAACATTTTCTTGTTGTAAATGACGCCCATTGCATTCTGGCTCAAGGCCACTCCATACATTTTGCCGTCGATCAAATAACGGTCCTGCACTTCCGGGATGATATTCTTAACGAATTCTTCGTTAGTAAGATCAAGCAGATAGTCGTTTTGTGCGCGAAGCACATAGTCTTGTTCAATCGGGTAGGAAATGAAGATATCCGGTATATCCCCCCGGGCAACTCTGGTCTTCAGCACCGCAGGACCGTCGGGAACATTGACCTGCTCAATTTCGACACCGGGATTAGCAGCTTCGAATTCTTTGATCTTTTCATCAAAAAAGGATACCGCTTCCACTTTCCATTGAAAAAATTCAATTTTCTTCTCTGCTGGTTCACTGCCCTTCACTTCTTCCGCAGCATTATTCTTCGCCCCGCAGCCGCCAAGAACCAGCCCTGCCATTAGCATCATGCTTACCCATTTGACCCCGTGATTCTTCAATATCATAACCTCCTCTTTGTTTGTAAGTGCTCTCAATAACTTGTCCTCTCTGTCTACAACCCTATTATATTTTTTGTAAGCGTATCTAAAAACGAGGCGTTTCTATGATTCATGTTGAAAAATCTATTCTGTCATTCATTCATATAAGGTCATACATCTGCGTTCCGGGACAATCCCGCCCGGTATTCACTCGGCGTCATGTTCATTTTGCGCTTGAACACCTGGCTGAAATAACGCTGATCGGTATACCCTACCTGGTTTGCAATCTCATATGTCTTCATATTGGTTCCCGAGAGCAGCATACAGGCCTGCTGTATTCTCAGCTCCGTCATATGCTCTAAAAAAGTGCTGCCCGTTATCTGCTTAAGCAGTGCGCTGAAATGGCTAGTGCTCATGGCTACATGCTTCGCCACCTGATCAATAGCCAAATCCTCGCGATAATGCTCATTCATATATGCAAGCGCTGCTCCAATCTGTTTGGCCGGCGTTTTGCGGCTCGACAGCGATTGGTCCACCTCCTGAATCGTCCACACCCGGTGCTGAGAAGTCTCCGCCGAATTCAGCGTTTGCAGCAGATCCAATATGCCGACGGCCTCATCATACGATTCCGCGAGTTCCTCCAACCCGCTTACCACCGACCCGGCAGCGATCAACATGTCATCCCCGAGGAGACTGCCCAGGTACTGCAACTCAGTCGCAGTCAACTCCGCAAAACCATCTTTCTCACTTTCTATGTAAAATACGACCACAGCGTAGCGCTTAGAGGTAGAATAGACGAATCTGCGAAGTCCTTCAGGAGTCGCCCTTCCTTCCCATTGCACCAGATGCAAACCGCTGGAATCGTCAGCCAGAATGACTGCAGTCCGGTACATGGCGGTACTGCGGAACTTACTGGAGTCAAACCGGCTGCCCATCATCGCATCGTATAGCTGCTGTTTCATTGTGGAGTGTCTGACTTGCTCCTTTTCCTGGAACCATGCGATCATGCTGTGGATGCATTTCTCAAGCTCCAGAGGATCAATCGGCTTGAGTATATAGTCGAACACCCGGTATTGCAGTCCTTTGCGGGCATATTCAAAATCGCTGTATCCACTGAGAATAATCACTTCCGGGCGCTCGGGCCAGCGGCTTATCTGCTCCAACAGCTCGATACCGTTCATGCCCGGCATGGAGATATCGGTTAATATGATGTCCGGAAGTCCTGCCTGCATCAGCTCCAGCGCTTCCTCGCCGTCTTCCGCGATTCCGATGACCTTACAATCCATGCCGCTCCAGTTGATTGAAGTTTGCAGACTTTTTAGGATCAGTGGCTCATCGTCAACGATCAATACCTTATATTTCATTTAGCTGCCTCCCGTTTCAGTGGAAAGTTCAATTGAATGGCCGTTCCTTCATGAGGGTGGGAACAGATCATCAGACCATAGGTGTCCCCGTACCACATACGCAAGCGCCCCTGCACATTGGATAGTCCGTGAACGAGCCCGGGCTTGGCAGCCGACATCTGTTGCAGTATACGCTGTAAAGTGTCGTCATCAATCCCGGTTCCATTATCCTGCACCCGAAGATAGCCATCCCCCCGCGCATTGATTCCTCCGGTAATATGGATGGAAAAATCGGGCTTCTTCTTGCTGTATCCGCGAAGCAGACTGTTCTCGACCAGCGGTTGCAGCACCAGCTTAAGTACATGGTGGTCCAGCAAGGCATGATCTACGTCTATCTTGTAGGAGAAGCGGTCATCGAACCGTACCTTCTGAATTTCAATATAGCTGACCACATGATTCAGCTCGTGATTGACTGTAACCTCATCGTCCGCATGAATGCTGGACCGCAGCAGCTTGCCCAGATTGATCACAATATTGCTGATTGGCTTCTGATGGTTCATCAGCGCCAGCGCGTTCACCGATTCAAGCGTATTGTACAGAAAATGCGGGTTGATCTGGTTTTGAAGCACCTGAAATTGGGCCTTCCGCTTATGCTCCTGCTCCAGCCTAACCTCCTCGACCAGTTGGCGGAGCCTGTTGCTCATCCGGTTGAAACCGTAGGCCAGCCGCGACAGTTCTACCGAACGGTATTCAGGCATGGATGCATTCAAGTTACCGCTTTCTATTTTTTTCATGCGGGCCAGCAATTGAATGATGAAGCTTACGATTTGCCGTACATACAGAAAATTAAACAGCACAGCCAGCAGGATGACAAAACCAACCAGCCAAACCGTCGTATTGCGGATGTAATCGGTCTCCTTGGAAACCGCGCTCCAAGGCTTGATAGATATCAGATAGTATGGGGCATCCCCCGGATGCAGCGAATCCGATGTGATATAGGAAATCAGGCTCTTCTGACCGCTTTCCGTATCGATCAGGGTACCTTCGGTCCCAGAGGACAGGCTATTCACGATCGGCAGTTCCAGACGTTTTCCAATGTTGTCGTGATTGGCTTCATAGAGAATGTTCCCGTTGCTGTCCATCAGGAGTTCCCTAGATCCATCCGGGTAACGCGTGAGGAAGATATCATCGAAGCGTTTGATATTAATTTCGAGAATCAGGTAGCCGAGATTTTTCAACGTTAACGTATCCTTGATTGTCCTCCCGAGCATGAACGACCATTTTTTTTGATCCGGATATCTTTCCGTGGGCGGCAACCATACACTCCTCCCCTCGGCTTCCAGCATGCGGCGATAAAAATCCGTTTGCTGAAAATCCCGAAACGGGAGAATGTCCCCATTCATAAAGTGATAGTCGCTCCCCCCAGCGCTATACAGAATCAGATCATCCAGTGCATTTTGACCGTACAGAATTCCGGCAATGGCCTGGCGCTGGTAGTAGAAGTCCAGCAGGGAATCCTTGTTATTATGTTTTAAGAAACTCTGTATTTCTTCGGATGCAATCACATACCCGGAGAAGGAATCGGCCTGCTCTACCACATTTCGAATATTGAGGTCTGTCGCCCGCAGGGTTTGAAGTGTTTCCTGGCCCACCTTTTCCTTGATCGCGGCGTAAGACAAACGGTAGGACACGATCCCCAACAAACTGATCGGAACCAATATAAATACAACAAAGGCAAGATAAATTTTACGATGCAGCGCCATCACAAACTTCCTCCATTAAGATTCCTAATATAGTCTATCCAAAAGCCATTGTATCAACAGCTCTAATGCCTCCTGCACCTTCTCCATGTCCTTCCCCGTTACAGCTTCCTCAATTCCGCTTTCGAAAGGAACTAATTGCAAAGAAGGCTCCTTTGAATTGTAAGCGATATCATTATGAATAGCGGGTCATGCATCACAAACAGCTCCGCCGGGATTGAGAGGAGTATACCTGAATAGGTGGAGCTCACCGCCAAAAACTCAACTTTTAGGAAGAATAGCAATAGAATAGCTCCTGAAATCGCCCGCGTCAAAAAAATGCTGCCATCTCCTAGGCCTCTTTCCCTCTTGTCTCTAATAACAATGCTTCAAATGCCAGCCGAAGAGTCAGTTGATCAGTGACCAAGTCACATTCAAGATTACTATCAGTGCGAGCTTGACGAAAATAGTGTGACAACCAATACTGTTCTCACGGAAGCGCGCTCCAGATTGCCCACGATGCCTTCAAAGGGTCTGACGACAAAATTAATGGAAGAAAAAAAGGCCTCCTTAGAGACCTGTAATATAACATGAGATTACTATACTCGAAGGAGGCAGGGCTTCAGTATACAAGAGTTTCAACGTGCAATGAAGTGGCAAAAAGACTGTTCTGACTCCTTGGGACCTAAAAACGTTGGAGCACCACAGCACCGGCTAAGCTGGTGTTATAATTTCTGATGATCCTTCAGTGCTGCCCCGAGCTCCGCTGTATATTTGGTCAGCCTTAAGCTTATTTCCGTGCGCATCACATCACGCGTAAGTCCGAACCGTTCCTGATACCCCCGGCACAAGATTTTGTGATACACCAGGAACTCCTCCTGCTCATCGGGCAGCACTTTGATATTGCGCTGCTTCAGCTCTTTTTGCAGCTGGTAGGTATCCTGCATGATCCGGCGCTGTATCGCTTGACCGGCAATCACAAAGGCGCGCTTAAGGATGCCGCTGGACAGCTCGATCTCCTTCAGGCTCCGGCTGACCATAGTATCTATGTAAGGGAGCAAAATGAGGTCACGCACCATCGTCCGCTCCTCGACAGTGATCATTTTTCTAACCGTATCCTCTTGCTTCTCCTCAAACTGATCCACATGCTCACTCATCAACATCTTAGTTTTCCACCGCTCATTTCCGTTTAATTTGCTCATTTATAATGACCCCCAATCTGCTGCGCCCGTTCCAGTGCAACCCCGGATTCCAGCAAAGAGGATGCGCGGATAAGCGCCCGGCTGCCGTATCTGGTTTTGATCTGATCCACTGCCCGTTCTCTGCTCAATGTACGGAGGCGGTCATCGAATAAGGTGAGCTGCATGACACTGTCATCGGTCAGCTGGGAGATAGAGATCGCCAGACGGCTTAGCGGCATCCCCGTCCAATGATCCACAAATAAGCGGTAGGCCGCCGCTGCCACCTCATGCGTTAAAGACGACGGCTCCGGCAGTGTCACTTGTCTGCTGTAGGAGTTAGATTTGTTACCGTCCGTCTCTGCCACCACGATAGACACCACCGACCCCATATACCGGTATTTCCGCGCCCGCTGGCACACCTCGATCACCAGCTCCAGCAGAACAACCTCAATTTCCGGCAGCCGGGTATAGAGATTCCAGCGCAGCGCCTTCCCGTGCCCGACCGACTTGATCTGGTGGCGTATCCCGGTAACGACCGGGCTGGGATCAATGCCGCGCGCCGTCTGCCAATAATATTCCGCCTGGATATCGCTCTGCTTGCCCATGGTTGTGCGCATTCTCCGCTTGAATTCCCCCAGCTCCATCCGGGCAATATCTCCAATCGTGGTAATCCCCATACGGTAAAAATTCTTGGTCATCCGTCCAGCCACCATGAACATTTCATGCACCGGCAGCGGCCAGAGCTCTGTGTCTATATTGTCGTAATCGAGCCTGAAGATCCCTCCTTCCTTCTTCTTGGCAAAGTTGTTGGCCATCTTGGCCAGAATTTTGGTCGGTCCGACCCCCACCCGGGTCCACACCCCCGTAGATAACAGGACATGATGCTGGATGGAACGAATCATATCCGGCAGATCTCCTCCAAAAACACTCAAAGAACCGGTCACATCCAAAAACTGCTCATCGATGCTGAAGGCCTCAACCTGGTCGGTATACCCCTTATAGATTTCTGAAATCATCAGCGAGACCTTGATATACGTACTCATCCGCGGGCGGATCACTACGAGATTCCGGCATTTGGTCATGGCTTCACCCACGCGTGATGCGGTGGTTACACCATGAGATTTGGCGATGGGGCAGGCAGCCAGGACAATACCGTTCATCCGCGTAGGATCGCCGACTGCGACAGGCATATCTTTATACTCGGGATGCGCAGCCTTTTCGACACTTGCATAGAAGGATTGGCAATCCGAGAGCAGAATGATCCGGTCTTTAGGCATATTTCTGCCTCTGTACCGGGTGCCAGGACAAGATGCTGTCCGTCAGGAAAACACGGGGCAGGCCGGTGCTCAGACAGGTAGCCCGTATGCGGCCGTCACGAATTCCATGCACTTCAATTTTCCGCTGCGTAATCTTGCCCGCTTTGTCCAGGTATATCATTTCAATCGTTTGGCCGATACTCATTTTCATGACTGATCGCCTCCGGTATAATAAGAACATTTGTTTGTATTATAACCAGGATTAAGTTTTTTAAGCAATGGTAAAATAGAACAGGCGTTCTTGTTTGGTAAGAGTAGCTTATGCATTGCAGATAATTATTAGAACCGGATATGGTGGGGATGGGTTAAGGGAGAGATAACAGTGGGGATAAATCTTATGAGGAATAATGTGAGCCTTAGGCTCATCCAAAAGGCAGGCTTATAAAGTCTCCTTTTTTTGTTTGCGGCGTTATGCGTAAAGATGCTACGGAATTTATTGGAAAATCGGGATAAAAGCATCCGGACTGCGAGGCGGCTGATGTTGACGCAAGAATTCCTTGATCCAGCGATATCTGTGGCAGAGATCAGGGGGTTTTTTATAGAATCCTGCACATAAT
The DNA here is from genome assembly GCF_038000205.1 of Paenibacillus sp. FSL R10-2771. Taxonomy (NCBI): domain Bacteria; kingdom Bacillati; phylum Bacillota; class Bacilli; order Caryophanales; family Paenibacillaceae; genus Paenibacillus; species Paenibacillus sp. FSL R10-2771. The sequence goes on along the minus strand of NZ_JBBOBM010000001.1, from coordinate 961,947 downwards.
ACAACATTTCCCCTCATCCTATCGGCCCAAATCCAACATTGTTGTATAAAATGCAGGATTTCACCTCACCCAAGCGGCTTAGCAGGATTATTCTTGTATTTCATACAACAATCCTCCCAAATACCTCGCTATCTATGAATCAAAGTTGCAAAACGTACAACATTTATCTCTAAAGAGATGTATATCCAGCAACACAACAAAGCCCCTTCAAAGTCGCGGACGACTCGAAGGGGCTTTGTGTCCTAATTACCTTAGATATAGAACATATAATTATCCGCGTGGCTCTCTTCCTTGAAGTTGATCAGATCGGATAATGTGGTGGAGTCCAGCACATCGGCAATGCTGTCGCGGATACGCAGCCAGAGGTCGCGCTTGGCCGGGTCATCCTCTTCTGTGAAGTCCACAGGAGAAATCGGGCCTTCCAGTACGCGGATGATATCTCCGGCAGTAATGGTGCTGGTCTCGCGGGACAGAATATACCCGCCGTATGCGCCGCGGATACTTTTTACAAGTCCGGCATTACGCAGCGGGGCGATCAGTTGCTCCAGATAATGCTCGGAAAGTCCGTTTTTCTCGGCAATGCTCTTAAGTGATGTTGGCCCTTCACCAAATCTGAGGGCAAGCTCCATCATAATGGTTAATCCGTAACGTCCTTTGGTTGATATTTTCAAAGGGGCACCTCTTTCGGTTTAGTTGCTGGTTCTGTGGTTCCTGTTTCGCTGGTTAGACATGAGATATGTCATATCAACGTATTCCGATGTTTGCTCTCAGCTTATGTTATCATATCTTTGGACACATTTGGAACACCCAACGGGAATAATTCGCGATTTTGTTCACCAGTGGTGGACAAATTGTCAATTTTGGACTCTTTTTCGCAGGAATTTATACCAGCCTTGTCCTGTTTGGGGTAGACAGGTATGTTATAATACACAATGAGCCGGGTGTTCAGTCAGAACGCCGGTATTTTGTGCATAGAAAATGGTGATCACGATGACAAAAGCTAACCAGGATATCCGTGTCGTCGTCGGTATGTCGGGTGGGGTCGATTCCTCTGTTACAGCGCTTCTGCTGAAGCAGCAGGGTTATGACGTCATCGGCATCTTCATGAAGAATTGGGATGATACCGACGAGTTCGGCGTATGTACGGCGGAGACCGATGCCGAGGATGTGCGCCGCGTGTGCGAGCAGATCGATATTCCTTACTATACCGTTAATTTCGAGAAGGAATACTTTGATAAAGTCTTTTCCTATTTCCTCGAAGAATATAAGGCTGGCCGGACACCGAATCCGGATGTGATGTGCAACCGCGAGATCAAGTTCGGGGAATTCCTGAACAAAGCGCTGCAGCTTGGCGCAGATTACGTGGCTACCGGACATTACGCCCGGGTAGTGGAAGAGGATGGCATGTTCAAGCTGCTGCGCGGCGTGGACAACAACAAAGACCAGACTTATTTCCTGAATGCACTGAACCAGTACCAGCTCTCCAAGGCCATGTTCCCGATCGGGCATCTGCCGAAGCCGGAGGTGCGGAGAATTGCCGAGGAAGCCGGACTCTACACCGCCAAGAAAAAAGACAGCACCGGCGTCTGCTTCATCGGAGAACGTAATTTCCGTGAATTCCTGAGCCAATACCTGCCGGCGCAGTCGGGCAATATGGTCGATACCGCCACCGGTGAAGTCAAAGGCCGTCACGACGGCCTCATGTATTACACGCTGGGCCAGCGCCAGGGTCTTGGCATCGGCGGCTCCGGCACAGGTGAACCGTGGTTCGTGGCCGAGAAGGATCTGGCAAGCAATACCCTGTATGTTGTACAGGGCGAGAAGCATGTCAGCCTGTACTCCACCAGCCTCACGGCTTCAGGCGTGAACTGGATCGATGCAGCTACACTGGGCGATACGCCGCTGAAGTGTACCGCCAAGTTCCGTTACCGCCAGCCGGATCAGGGCGTTACGCTGACGAAGCAGGCAGATGGAACCGTGCATGTTGCTTTTGATGTTCAGCAGAAGGCGATCACGCCGGGACAGGCTGTGGTGTTCTACCTTGGTGAAACATGTCTCGGCGGCGGAACCATTGAGACTGCCGAGAAGGTTGTGCCCCTGCCGCAGGTGTAACTGCATCACCTGCCTGAGACGAGCCCCTAATGCATACAAAAGAACCTTCAACACCACCGGATCGTGGAGCTGAAGGTTCTTTTATTCGTTATTGTACGGGATAATGCTCAGACCAGCAGACTCCGGCCGGATTCCCGGCAACAGAATGTCCGCTTTATTACGGCTGAACCCCCCATACCCGTACACCATTCAAGTACAGTGGTACCCGGTTCCAGTCTGTATAAGCCGTTTTGGTTGAATCATAGGAATAATCATCGGCCTTATTGTAATTGCTCCAATCGGTTTTGTTGATGCGCAGCTGAATTTCCCCGGTGTTCGCCCCGGGTGCCAGACTGCCGGCACCGGCGCTGAAGGAAATCTCCACATAATAATCCGCTCCTGCAACCGCAGGATCAAGCTTCACGAAGCTGCCCAGCACATTGCTGCCGCCGAGTGTTGCATAATCGACATTGAACTGCTGAGGTTTCTCTCCGTCAATCGTGTAATAGTAACGGAGCTTGACCTTACTGAGGTCCACCGCTGTCGTCCCGTTGTTGACAATCCGCAGCTGCGGACGGAACTGCGAATCTGTGGCGTTCGTATCCGTTGTACGGTATTGAACCACCAGGTTCGCCGCAGCAGGCGTAGCCGTTGGCGTGACCGTTGGTGTAGCCGTTGGCGTCGGCGTAGCTGTTGGTGTGGCCGTTGGTGTGGCCGTTGGCGCTACTGTCGGTGTGGCCGTTGGTGTGGCCGTTGGCGCTACTGTCGGTGTGGCCGTTGGTGTAGCTGTTGGAGTGACCGTCGGCGTGGCCGTTGGCGTTGTGGTCGGTGTAGCTGTCGGTATTGGACCGCTGCCGTTATTGATTAGCCGGTCGTATTCCGCATAGGCTGTAGCGATGTCCACCTGTGACCAGAAGCGGTGATAGGTGAACTCAGGTGCGCCATTGTCCCATGTCTTGGTTGTTTTGTTGTACGAGCTGTTGTACTTGCCTTCCAGGTAACTCCACTTGGGATCATTTTTGATCTCAGGAAGCACATCGGTATAGCTCGCATAGACTCCGTTTCCGCCCTTGGCCGGATCAGAAGGTACTGTCGCGCTGCCCGGTATAGTGTTTCCTTGGCCGAAGGTACCCGTCCAGCCCGCAGGGAAATATACCTCTTTGGTGAAGAACCGGAAATAATCCGCACGCTTCTCAAGCGTCGTAATTCCCAGTCCATCATTGTAGCCCCAGGCTGTATCCAGCAGGGACTTGGCCAATTGTGAAGCGGTTCCGCCGAGCGCAGTATAACTGCCGTGTTCCGCTTTGCTTCCTGCGGCAAAGAACGTAAGCGCTTTAATATAGCTGCCCAGCACGCCGGTATCCTGTCCGGGATCTTTGGTCACTGCCTTGAGGCCGCTGTTGCCGCTAAAAGAGTTGAAGCCGCCCCATGTATCCGGCTGGCCCTGCCACTCCACATTGCCCGGAATCCAGAACTCGCCGGGTGCGGACACGGTGGCAATCTGCGGATCATCTCCGCCCAGAATCCGGTTTCCCTGCAGGTCCAGATAATAGCCGGCGGCATCCGTTACCGGACGGCTGCCCGCAAAGGCATAATCTGTAGACCAGTCAATCCAGTTCTCAATCACCCGTTTGGCCATTTTGAAATTGGCCGAGGTGGTATCCCCGCTGGAAGCCAGAATGTAATACAGCTCGGCTACCCGTTCAACACTCCAGGCCTGCATCCCGAACCAATTGTTGGATGGCGGGTCATGGTAGACTGGAGCCTCGTCATAGGCCATGCCATAGAAGGTGCTTGTTCCGGCGGGATAAGCGCTGTATGAACCGCCATAACTGTTCGTGGCACCGCCTGCAATAGCCCCTTCAGAGGATTGCAGCCAGTTGTAGAATTCCAGCTGGCGGGTCAGCGATTTGCCCCAATCCTCTCCGGCCGTTGCCGAAGCCGGAATCAGGCCGCCGTCTGCAGTGGACAGTGCATAGGCTGCAACCACATTCTGATAACCCTGGTGCGCATGGCTCGCGCCAATTCTCCAGGCCCAGTTGCCGGTTGTTCCAAGGCCCCCGCCCCAGGCAGTATACCAGGCCAGCAGATACTGGCTGGAATCCTTGCCGGTTCCCGCTTCAGGTGTGCCGTCAGCAGCGCTGCCGACTTTCTGGAAGTACTTATCGTACATGCCGTAACGCAGGAAGTCGCCCATTTTCTTGGCTTTGTTCAGATAGACCGTATTGGTGTATCCAAGGTCCTTGGCCCAGTACATCGCTTGCACAGCGCGCGCATCCGCGTCTGTAGCATTCGTATAACGCCATTGTGCGGAAGGTACGCTATTTTCCTTGGTGAACAGGCTCATGAAGCCTTCATTCGTCTTGCCGAACGATTTGTCATCCTGTGAAGGATGCGCTACCGCTTCCCAGACGGATTCCTGCACTCCGCGCTGGAAGGTATTCACATAAGCAGCGGTATGCGCAGGATTCAGCAGATTGCCGAAGCCGTACCAGTTGTCCACATCCACCAGCCAGTGCATCAGATAGGTCTGGTTATTGCCGTAGGTCGACTTCAGCTCTCCATCCAGCGGGTCCTTGCCCGGCGTATATTTGCCGTTCAGCGCACTTGGATACAGGTCCGGCTGGGCAAGCTCCGAGGCGTAGGTTGCCGGACTGTTCGGGTTGTAATTGCTCATCGTCGGCTGCTCCTGCACGCCGTCGCCTTCATTAACCGGGATGATGTATTTCTCCATATTGTCCCAGGCGGCTTCGAGCTTGCTCCAGTCTCCGGTATTATAGCCATACAGCACTTCAAGCCACATCCAGTAGCTGTAGGCCTCGGAGGTGGTCATATGCCCGTAGTTGGGCGCCTCGCTAAGCAGGGTCTCCACCGCGTGATAAGGAATGCCTTCCGCCGAGAAATAGCCGCTCGCCGGGTCTTTCAGCTGGGCATATAATTGCAGAAATCTTGTCTTTTCTACCGATGCAGCCTTGGCTGTCCCGGGTCTGAAATTAAAGATACCGCTTGTAAGAGAAATGATCAGGATGGCAGCCATTACTATGGAGAATGGTTTCTTGATTGAACTCAGCTTCATCATTTCGGCATACTTCCTCTCTGGAATGATTTATGGTTCCAAGCCCCACACAAGCGTTCCTGCACGGTAAAGTGTAGCTTTCTCCCAATCCGCGAAGGTCTGCTGGGTTCCTCCATAGGAATAGTCATTGCTCTCATTGTAGGCCGTCCAGTCGGTCTTGTTGAACCGCACCTGAATCTCCCCGCTATCCGCCCCCGGAGCCAGGCTTCCTGCCCCTGCGGCAAAGGAAATCTCCACATAAGAATCCGCCAGGGATACCGGCGCGTCCAGCTTCACAAAGCTTCCGCTCATGTTGCCGCTGCCGACAACAGCGTAGTCACAGTGAAATTCCTGCGGCTTGTCCCCGTCCACGGTGTAATAATAGCGCAGCTTCAGACCACTGAGTGCAATGGTCTCGGTCCCTGTGTTGACAATCCGGAACTGGCTGCGGATCTGCGAATCGCCGGGACTTGTGTCATTGGTGCGGTACTGTACACGCAAAGCTCCAGTAACCGGCGGGGTGGTCTCGCGCGGCCGGGCCGTAGCCTGTGCAGACGCCGTACTCTCCCCCACACTGTTCGATGCGGTCACCACGTAATAGTAGTCCACTCCGTTCGTCAGCCCGCTGTCGCTGTAGACGGCTCCGTTTGCCGTGCCAATCACCGTGTACGGTCCGCCGCTCACCAGAGAGCGCTTGACCGTATACTGGGAAGCACCGCTGACCGCATTCCAGCTCAAGGCCACGCTGGCATTGCCGGGTACCGCCTGCAGGCCGGACGGACGGCCCGGAACCTGGGGTTCACCGGGGGTTCCGCCGCCGGGAGGCAGCTCCCCGTACACCTTGACACCCGCATCAAATACCGGAATATACGGATTCTTCGTCGCCGAGGAAGCACCTGGAGCCACTCCCTTGAACGAGAAGTCATTACTGTTGTCCCAGAAGGTGGTGTTCAGCGGCCCGGCAATCCGGAACTGGACCTCCTTGCGGTAAGCGGATTGTCCGCCCGGATAAATCGGTGTGCCGGAGAAATCTACTTTGGTGTAGTAGATATGATTCGCTTCATCATAAGGCAGCAGCTGCGAGACGGTTGCCCCCTGATTGTAGCCTCCCGCCTTGACGGTGATATCTGCTGGTCCATACCCTGCAGCCACAGCCTCACTTATGTCCATATAGTAGTTGAAGGACATTTGACTGCTGGAGCGGGCAGGCCACCCGGAGCGGTTATTGAGCAGCGCACGGATTTCCACAAAATTGCTGCCGCTGGCGTTCACAGAGGTCTCGGTGAACATTTCATCCTCACGCGTTTCGGCCGGCGGGAAATTCACAAGCGGCTGCTGGCCCTGCCCGTGGAGCAGCATCATTTTGGCCAAAGCGCCGGTAAAGGCTGAATTGTAATCGGTTGCAACCTCATTGGAGACATAATCGCTGATTGTATCGGTGTAGCTGTCTGTCTTGGAAGGTCCTCCGACCAGTGCGCCGTACAGCACATGCCGGTGGTTCGCAGGAGTCGTCTGGCTGTCGCTCCAAGAGCCGTGTGAGGTGCGGTGATGGGGATGCTGGGGCGAATTTGCGCCGAAGCCAATCACATAGCTGCTATTGCGCGGATTATCGCCCAGCATATAGGTAATCTGCCGCTCCGCAAAGGTCTGGGCGGTGTTCTTCTTCACCGGATCTGAAACCCAGTCCGCATAGACAAAGGCCATGAATGCCTGGTTGGCCGCATACCGCAGCGCCCCCCATTGGTCCAGATGGGCCAGCCCCCCGGGAGTATAAGCTACCCGGTCAGAGGTACCGTTCACTCCGGTGGTCCAAAACTGCATATTCCGTTCAGTGGATTGAATGAATTTGGGATCACCCGTAATGCGGGACAGCAGGAGTTGTGCACCGTAGTGCTTGTCATCCCAGGATTGGGTCCATTGATAACCCCAATCTCCGGCTTGGTTCGTGCCCCACAGATTGCTGGCGGCAGTAGCCTTATCCAGATAGGTCTGCTCGCCGGTCGCTAAGTACAGCCAGACACCACCCCAGCTTAATTCATCGGCATAGCTGCTCCACGAATTGTAATACTGCTTGGCATCAGTGATTGTATCGGAGTAAGCCCCGCGGTACGTATCGGCAAAATTGTATAATTGCTTGGCATGCAGCAGCAGCTTGTCCGCATAAGCGGCATCCGAATCCCTGAAAATAATGGAAGCTGAGGCAAGCGCAGCAGCGGTCTCCGCTGCCAGATCAGAGCCGGGATGCGCAGCATCAATCTTGTAGGATGGACGTGCCATTTGCATGACCTCCGCCGGTCCCCACCAGTTATGATCCGCCGTGCCGTTGCCGACCTGTCCCCACAGCTCATTAGGAGCCGTATGCGCTTTCACAAAATAGTCTGTTGCCCAGCGGATATTGTCCAGAATCTCATCCAGCTGCCCCGATTGCACGTATCCATCCTTGTATTCATAGACCGACCATGCCAGCATGGTGGAGGTGTACGCCATAGGAAATCCGAATTTAACATGATCCCCTGCGTCATACCAGCCTCCCGTCAGATCGTGGCCGACATCCGCACCGTCCTGCAGCCCCGAATCGCCCCGCCATTCCACACGATTGTTCGCCGGCAGATCACCCGACCGCTGTGTCTCATAGAAATAGATAGATTTCTGCAGTGCCTCTGCATAATTAATCCCTGCGGTTGCAGCTTTGCTGACTTGCGGATGAATAACAGTCCCTGAAGCAATAGTGCAGGTTAGCATTAAGCTCAGTGCTGCGATACAGCCTGTCTTCCGTCTCGTTTGCTTCACCTTAACTCATCTCCCTTCGATTCTTACGTTTCAGCCCGATCGGGTGACTCACGCGCAGATACCTCCCCAGCGTCCATTGAAGACATTTCATAAGACATTCTATTCAGTACACTCCATCCTCCACCCCCACTTACAAATTAAGGAAATAATCTCCCTATCTACACATATACCACATAAAGTAATTTAATTCTATATATTTACAATTATATCCACCGAAAACAGACTCGTTTTGTCAAAAAATTTCCATTTTTATCATATTTGCCGTTTCATCAACCGAAAAAAATGCCTAACGCGCTTCAGGTGCACGCCGATACGCAAGCAAAAGACCACCGCAGTTGAGTGCATGCGGTGGTCTCACTTTACTTCTCTTCCTTTATTGGTCTTCCCATGCATCTGAGTGGAGCGCTATTGCCCGCGCCGCAGCTGCTGGTTATGGCGGATCTTCGCCTCGTTGCCCTGCTCGGTCGCCTGATAGAACACTCTCCGGGAGATCGCCTTCGGAAGATAGTCCTGCTTCACATAATGGCCGGGGAAATTATGGGGATACTGGTATCCCTCATGCCCCAGCTGGGCTGCGCCTTTATAATGCGTATCCCGCAAATGCAGCGGCACCTCAGCCGACTTCAGATCCTCCAGGCTATCCATAACGTTCGCGATTGCCATTACCACGCCGTTTGATTTCGGGCTCTCCACCGCAAACAGGATTGCCTGTGCGATATTCAGCTTCGCCTCCGGCCAGCCGTTGTTGCGGTAGGCATCCAGCGCACTGACAGCCTGAACCATCGCCTGCGGGTTAGCCAGGCCGATATCCTCGCTGCTCGCGGCGATCAGACGGCGGATGAAGGTCATCGGGTCCATGCCGAGCTTCTCCACGGCGTAGAGGAACCAGAACAGGGCGGCGTCGCTGGAGCCGCGGATGCTTTTGTGAAAAGCGGACAGCACATCATACTGCGTAGACTCGTCCGCTTTGACAATCGGCCGGCGGATGGACTCCTCCGCCACCTCCAGCGTGATATGCACGCTGCCGTCACTCTCCGGGGCAGTGGTCATCGCCGCCAGCTCCAGCGCGTTCAAGGCGCGGCGGATATCGCCGTTAGCCATCGTGGCGATATGCTGCAGCGCGTCCTCATCCGCCTTCAGATCCATGAACCCCAGGCCCCGCTGCTCATCGGCGAGCGCCCGCTTCATGGCAATCAGGCTATGCTCACTGGTCAGGGACTCCAGCTGGAACAGCGTGGAGCGGCTCATAAGCGCCCCGTTCACATAATGGAACGGATTCTCCGTCGTGGCGCCGATGAAGGTAATCGTCCCCTTCTCCACTGCCGGCAGCAGCGCATCCTGGCGGGAGCTGTTGAAGCGGTGGACCTCGTCCAGAAACAGAATGGTCTTCGAGCCGTACAGCGCCTTGTTGCTCTGGGCGCGTTCAATAACCTCGCGGACATCCTTCACCGAGGCTTCCACCGCGTTCAACCGGACAAATTCACCTTGGGTATGATGCGATATGATATGAGCCAAGGTTGTTTTGCCGCAGCCCGGAGGCCCGTACAGCAAGATGGAAGACACCTGATCGGCCTCTATGGCTCTGCGCAGCAGCTTGCCGCGGCCTACAATATGCTCCTGTCCAATATATTCATCGAGATTCACGGGCCGCATCCGGTCTGCAAGCAGCCGTCCGCTCCCGTTCCCGTTATCCTCACCCAGCGAGAATAAATCCATAACTCCACTTCCTTGCTAGTAATCTGGTATTTCGCTATTTCTTCGATAGAAATAACTGGCTGCCTTCTATCATACCATACCCGCAGCTTTCATTAAAAAGAGCATGACCTCGCCATCACCGGCGGGAGCATGCTCTTTGTTCTATTCTTAGAACTTATATGTTGTGGGGCTGTTTCAAATATTCAGGCTAGCTGTTCAGTGCCAGCCGCATTTTTGAAATGATTTTGCGGATGCTTTCTTCGGATAAATGATATCTCTTCTGCAGCTCGTTCACCGAGCAGCCACTGCTGTGACTACAGAAGATCTCTTCATTGCGGTTCGCAATTTCTTGCCGGGAGCCGCTGTTCTCGCCCCATCGTACCCGCTCTTCCGTCTTCTTCGGGATGTATAGCAATTCACCCTGGATGTAGCCCTGTAGCTCTTCGAGCAATCCCGGGGGGAGCACATCCTTTCCATTTACGTAACTCACGTTCTGGTTCCTCCTTCAACAGGTGTGTTCCGTTAAGTCCGATCACTGCGCTGTTCTTGATAATCATGCCACCTGCCTCCTTTCTTCTCCTCAAATTTGGTAAATAACCTAAATTCATTATATTAAACCCTGCGGTTAGCGTCTACATTCATTGTTTATCAGTAATCTATCAGTGGTTTGTCAGTGTACTTCTATATATTTTAGCTAAGCCTGAAATATATAGCCGCTATCTATACATAAGGAGGCCTCGCGGCCTCCCCTTAAACAGGCTTCCGTCTTAGACGGAAACCACCTCGTATTCTGAAAACATTGCCATCAGCCTCCTTCCAGAAGTAATCTTGCCCGGCCGGACACTTATTATTAAGCCACAGGTATCCGCGGGTTACAAGTTCAAGAATAGTTATAATCGTTCTCCACCTTGAGCTCACGTTAATCATAACTTTCAGGAGGAAGGCATAGCGGTAATTTTAGCCAAAAAAATTTTGACGAAAAACTAATTTTTTAGTCGATTAGTGTCGAAATATATATTAAATTATCTATTTACTTCGAGATATGGAAATTAATTTAACCCCATCCATTCAGAAATTCAGGAGGAACCTTCTATGACAACCCCACGGAATCCTTTAAAGCGTGTATTTCACATCACCAAGCTCAGAACGGAACTCATGCTGCTAATCATCATAGCCATTGTGCTCCCCTCCCTTGCCCTGGTTGTCATATCCACAGAAACCTCAGAGTCGGCACTGCGCTCCAAGATGGAAGAGACCACAAACTCAAGCATTCATATTCTCGATAAAACCCTTTCGCAATTAATCCAGCTGGAGAGCGCAGGTGTGAATGAGCTTGCTTACCAGATTAGTGCCGCCGATCTCACCAGCGATACTGCAAAAGTACGCAGCCTGATCGACAAATTCAAGCTGGAGCATCCTGAAGTGGATATCGTAGCTCTGGGCAACGATGAAGGTAAGTACATGTTCGCTCCGGATTCAGAGCAGCAGGATTATGATCCCCGCATCCGGGACTGGTACATAGACGCTCTAAAGTCACCGGAGACCACATCGGTTATTGATCCTATTTTCTCCAAAGTGACGAACAGCTACATTCTGCCGGTTTCCAGGGCTTTTCCGGACGGCAAGGGTGCCGTTACCATCAGCATCAGCATGAACGAGCTTATGGAGCTGACCAAAAATGTCAGTCTGGGCGACAGCGGTTATGTATATATTCTAGACGGCAATAACAAGGTGATCTATCACCCTACCATGGAGGTGGCTTCTGATGCAACAAGCCAGATGCTGGCTGAAATGGGTAAAGGCCCGGCAGGCAAAATCTCTTACAAGGACGATACAGCCAATACACAAATGGACGGCTTCTACATTACGAACGAGCTGACCGGATTCAAAATGGCCGGTGTGCTGCCGGAGAATGAATACACCAAGGCTGTATACCCGATTCTGTACAAGTCAGGTATCGTGCTTGTCGTCTCCCTGCTGCTTGCTTCGATCGTAACCTTCCTTATCATCCGCCGCATTACCGGCGCTGTGGAACGCTTGAACCGTTCGGCCAAACGGGTAAGCGAGGGTTATCTGGATGAGTCCGTGGAAACGAACCGCAAGGATGAGATCGGTCAGCTTGCCGGCAATTATAATGCGATGGTGTCTTCCCTGCGCAAAATGGTTCAGGAGGTCGCTGAAACGTCAGGCCACCTGGCGGCAGCCAGTGAACAGCTGACAGCCAGCACCGGCGAGAACAGCAAAGCGGTCGAATATGTGACTGAGCTGGTCGAGGAATCCACCCGTGGTGTGGAAACCCAGGCTTATGCTTCCGCCGAAGTGGCTATAACGATGGATGAAATGTCAACCGGCATTCAAAAAATCGCCTCCGCCTCAGAGATGATAGTGGGCGCCGCAGTACAGACGGAACAGGATGTCTCCACCGGCAGCGCCAAGATGCAGCATGTCGGAGAACAGATGAAGACGATCCGCGAATCCGTACATCAGTCCGGCACGCTGATTGCTGAGCTTAACGGATTAAGTGCCAAGGTGGCGGACACCAGTACGGCCATCTCTGCCATTGCCAAGCAGACCAATCTCTTGTCGCTGAATGCCGGCATTGAGGCTGCACGGGCCGGAGAACATGGCAGAGGCTTCGCTGTAGTCGCCGGTGAAGTGCGCAAGCTGTCCGAAGCTTCCAATGTCAGTGCAGGACAAATCCAGGAGACCATCTCTGAGATGGTGGACCTGATTGCCAGCGCCTATGATGTGATGCGGCATAAAGTGGTTGGAGATGTGGAGCAGGGAATGGCGCTTACACAGGAAGCCAGCGAGGCCTTCCACCAGATCGAGCAGTCCACCCGGCATGTAGGCGAGCAAATTCATGAAGTATCCGCGATTACCGAGCAAATGTCAGCCAGCAGCGCAGAAGTAGCAGCGTCTGTTCAGGAGATGGCCAAGATCGCCCAGGCCGCGCTGGAATCCTTCCAGAGTGTAACAGCGGCGACAGAAGAGCAGCTTGCTTCCATGGAGGAGATCACTTCATCCTCCGCTGCGCTCTCCGCCATGGCTTCGGATATGCAGGGACAGGTGGAACGGTTCCACTTTGAGCCGAAGGGCAAGGCTTAAGAACTTCCGGCGTAATGAGGGGCACTAATGCCCCTCATTTGCTCATTCAGCACGAAAAAAAAACCTCTCTTTTGAAATGGTTAATACATTTCACCAAAGAGAGGTTTCTTTTTTGCGTTTTTTTAAGATTGCATATACGTTTCCCGCTTAAATAGCGGATCGGACCGGACGGCCCGCGGAAAAGCGTTAGCGGTCGCCTTGTGTCCGGATTTTCACCGCTAAGGAAATTTTAAAAATTGGGCAGCGATTGGAACAACGTTCCGTTTGCGGAGTGTTCTCACCAGGCGCAACCCTCTATCCCATTCCAAAACAGGGCTGCCCTTGCCCAAGATAATGTAAACCTTAATTCCCTTCGGGTACCGGCCAGCCGGAGACTGTTTCGTCTCCAAGCAGCTGTACGTAATGCGGAAGACCGCCGTCATGCAATAGCCACAGCTCATGCAGGGCACGTGTACAGCCTACATACATCAGCTTGGCATCCCAGGCTGCTCCTCCGTAGTGCGCACTGTCCGCATCCGCCAGGATGACGGCATCGAACTCCAGTCCCTTGGACAAATATACGGGCAGTACGGACAAGCCGCCGCGGTATTCGGTGATGCTGCCGTCAATGAGATGAATATCCTCGAACTGTCCGGCAAGCTCAGCGTACAGCTCAGCGGCTTCACGCAGGCTGCGGGTCAATACAGCCACTGTGCGGTATTCGCGCCCGGAGAGCGACGACAGGGCGCTTCTGACAGCGCTGAGCCGCTGGCTGCCGCCTGTAGCCGGTTCCGGCTGCGCATCCTCATAGGAAATCAGCCGTACAGGATTACCGCTGCGGAAGACCGGCACGGCCAGCAGCGCGCTGCCGACGCCGGCGGACAGAATACCGTTGGCGAATTCAATAATCTCCATCGTTGAACGGTAGCTGCGGGTAAGCGCGTGATACGCTGTATACTCCCCGGCAAACAGCGACTGCATCTCATTCCACTCATGTACCCCTTTGTAGGCATGAATCCCCTGGGATAAGTCACCCAGAATGGTGAAGGAGTGTCCCTTCACGTACAGATCCAGCACGGCGATCTGGAACGGGGAGAAGTCCTGCGCTTCATCAATGACGATATGGTCGAAGCGTTCGGTTCCCTCATTGCCGTTCAAAAGATAATGAATATAGAGCAGCGGCGGAAGATCCTCTTCGCGCAGAATACCTTTCTTCAGCTCTTTCACCGTTTCCTTCAGTACAGCCTGCGGAATTTCTTCCGGCGCCTCAGCCGGCCAGTCCTCCGGAGTCTTCGCCGCGCGGAATATCTGCTTGTAGATGGCCAGCGGTTCATATTTCGGCCACTTGGCGCTGTACGCCTTCTCGCGGGCTGCGCCTTTTTTCTTGCGGTCCTTCAGCGCAGCGGCCGACGGGCTCTTCTTCAGCTCCATCTCGATCCAGCGGTGAATCCGCGCCATCACGCGTTCCTTGCGTTTGGCCGGCGGATACGGAGCATATTCCTCATTATGCCAGCGCAGAATCATCGAGCGGCGCAGCACAGCCCCGTCCCACGGGCTGAAATCCCCTTCAGGCACGGCGCTGGTCTCCAGCAGCTTAATGCTGGATTCAATGACACTCATCAGCACCGTGGAGCCTTTGAAGCGTCCCGGGGTCTCTTCTGTAATGACAGGCATCGCTCCTGCTGTTTCGAACCAGCGGTTCATCGTTTCCGAAGCGTCCTGCTCCGGCAAAGTTACGCCCAGCACACCCACCGCCCAGTCCGGGAAGGTGCTCTGGGCAATATTGCCGACGCCGAGCTCCGGCAGCACATCTGAAATATAATCCAGGAACATCCGGTTCGGAGCGAAAATAATCATTTTCTCCGCCGAGACCTGATCCTTGTATTGATACAATAAAAAAGCCAGCCGGTGCAGCGCGACGGTGGTTTTACCGCTTCCCGCCACCCCTTGAATAATCAGCGCCGTGTTCTTCGCTGCCCGGATAATCTTGTCCTGCTCCTCCTGTATCGTCGAGACGATATCACGCAGCCGGTTGTCCTTGTTCTCACCGAGCCGGTACACCAGGAATTCATCCGACACCGCCGGCGCATCACTGTCGCGGTTATACGTATCCGCAACCCGCTCCAGAATCTGCTTGCGGATGACCACGTTGCGTTTGAGGTAGACGAGCCCTTCAATCAGCCCTTCCGGTGCTTCATAGGAGGCCGCTTCTGTCCCTCCTGTAAACGAATAGAACAGGCTTGCCACCGGTGCCCGCCAGTCAATGACCAGCGGACGGTCGCTTACCTGCTCACGGTCTACGCCGATTTTACCAATATAAAGTGCCTTGCGTTCTTCCTCGTCATTGCCCTGAAAATCAAGCCGTCCGAAATAAGGCTCCTGCCTAAGCTTGGCAAGATCTTTGCGCTTCTGTTCCCTGGAGTCCTCCAGCACTTGCTCCGTATACTCGTGTCCCGTGTACACCGGAGTGCTGCGCAACCGCTCAAGGGTAGAGTCAATCTCTATAAGCGCATGGTTCAGCCTGTCTTCTTCCTCTTGATAGGCACTTTGAAAGTTGTCTTCCAATTTCAGTTACCTCCTAAAAGTTATGCGGGCATTAGCTTCCTGAATCTCTCCGAGCAAAACTCGCTCCGGAAGCATGCACCTTAAGTGATGTGAGCAGTACATCATATCACAAGAGGACAGGGAAAGCCATATATTTCAAACTGCCGTATAGAACGGCTCACCTGCCCTATATGAGGCGCATTTAGCCCATCAGCGCATGGAGCACAAAGTTCGCTACGAACAGCCCGGCAATGCCGTACAGCGCCGGCGGGACATCCTTGCCTTTGCCTGTAGCCAGCTTCACAACCGGGTAAGTGATGAACCCAAACGCCATCCCGTCCACGATGCTGTAGGTGAATGGAATCATCACCATAATCAGAAACGCGGGGAACAGCTCCGTCATGTCGCTGAGATCCATCTCGCGCACACTCTGGACCATCAGTCCGCCGATCACGATCAGAATCGGCGCAATTGCGCTGTCCGGCACATAAGCCAGCAGCGGAATGAACAGGAACGTCGCCCCGAACAAGAGACCGGTGACGAGTGAGGTTAAGCCGGAGCGTCCGCCGGCAGCGATGCCGGCTGTAGATTCGGCAGCGGCTACTACGGGACTGCTGCCGAACAGACCTGCTGCGATGTTGGCTATGGACAGCGCCCGCAGACTGCTTTTGAAGCGTTCCGGACGGCCTATCATCAGTGTCTGGGAGGAGATCAGGCCGATGTTCTCGAAGACAACGATCAGCAGCAGCAGGAATACGGCAATCCAAAAGACGAGGCTGATGAAGCCGCTCCATTGCATACTGGCGAACACATCGCCATATCCGCTGAACACATGTCCGGATTCGGTATTCTCAGGCGCATGAGCCGCTCCCAGCAGGTAGGCCAGGCCTGTCCCCGCCAGCATGCTGATCAGCAGGCCGCCGCGCGTGCCGCGGATGAACAGGACCAGGGCGAGCAGCAGCGTCACCACCGAGGTAATGACGGCAGGATCGCTGAAATGCCCGATGGCGACAAATGTCGTGGCATGGGCAATGACAATCCCGCTTTTTTGCAGGCCGATAAACGTCAGAAACAGACCGATTCCGACAGTTATCGCATGCTGCAGATTATGGGGTATGGCATCACTCAGTATGCGGTAGAGCGAAGTGAACGCTACAATGGCGAACAGCACACCCGTCACCACAACAACGGCAAGCGCCTCACGCCAATCCAGCTTCATAGAATGCACCAATGTATAGGTGAAAAAGGCATTGATGCCCATACCCGGGACGACGATAATCGGCGTTTTGCCGCCAAAAGCCATTAGCAGACAGCCTGTAATCGCTGTCAGCAGTGTGGCCACCATTCCCGCCCGCAGCGGCATTCCTGCATCATGCAGAATCGCTGCATTGACCATAACAATATATACCGAAGCGAAATACGATAGGATGCCTGCCGCCCACTCCCGTTTCCAGTTGTCGCCCGGCGCAAGTCCCACGCTATCCCGCCAAAAATTCGATTTCATCTAAAAACCTCCACTAGAGAACGTGAACTTAAGAATGTTATACAAGAAGCTGCAATAATGCCGCAGCCCACTGCTCCATCTTAAGTTTTCTTATATTATGATGTTAAGTTCCGCTGGCTATTACCCGGCTTGTCTGGTCTGTAATCAGCCATCTCACCGGTATGCTGCTCCAGGCAGCAATAAAAGGGCATGCAGCGGGGAATCAGCTGCACGCCCTTGAATCCTGTCAAACCCTCATTCAAACGTGATGCCGCCGGTCTCCAGCAAATCACGTACCGTAACACTAACCATAATCAGACCAACTACCGGAGGCACGAAGGACGTACTGGCCGGAGGCTGCTTCGCCTTACGCCGGTCCGGCGCATTGGCGGGAACAATCTGCTCGGTGACATCCTCACGCGGCTTCACAGGCTTTTCGGTTGAAAATACTACCTTAACGCCTTTCTTGATCCCTTCCTTGCGCAGCTTTGTGCGGATCACCCGCGCAATCGGGTCCATACTCGTCTTGGAAATATCGGCCACCTGGAAACGGGTCGGGTCCATCTTATTCGCCGCTCCCATGCTGGAGATCATCGGGATCTTCCGGGTCAGACATTCCTTGATCAGATGAATTTTGTAGATAATCGTATCCGAAGCGTCAATGACATAATCCAGCTTGTATTTGAACAGCTCCTCATAGGTCTCTTCGGTATAGAACATGTTTAGGGCAATCGCTTCGCAATCCGGGTTGATCAGCTTGACGCGGTCTACCATCAGATCGGTTTTGTTCTGGCCGATGGTCGTCGTCAGCGCATGGATCTGGCGGTTGATATTGGTAATATCGACGGAATCCTTATCAATCAGGATGATGCGTCCGATACCGGTACGGGCGAGGGCCTCTACAGCCATGGCGCCCACTCCGCCAATCCCCAGCACAGCCACTGTGCTGTTCTTCATGATCTCGAGACCTTCCGGTCCGATCGCCAGTTCCGTACGCGAGAACTGATTCAGCATGATGTCAGCCTCCTTTAGCAAGCCTGCGGGGCATAGCCGCTTAAGTCCGCCCTATGCCCCGTCAGCCATTTATGTTTTATTTCTTTTCTTTTTCCGGTTTTGGCGCCAGCTTGATATGCAGCTGCTCGAGCTGTGCAGCATCTACAGGTGCCGGAGCATCCATCAGCAGGTCGGTTGCACTTGCTGTCTTAGGGAAGGCAATCGTCTCACGCAGGTTCGTGCGGCCTGCCAGCAGCATAATCAGACGGTCGAAGCCAAACGCGATTCCCCCATGCGGAGGCGTTCCGTATTCGAAGGCATCCATCAGGTAACCGAATTTCTCATGGGCCAGCTCCGGTGTGAAGCCCAGTGCCTCGAACATTTTCTCCTGAACCTCACGTTTATAGATACGCTGGGAGCCGCCGCCCACCTCGTAACCGTTAAGCACGATGTCATAAGCCTGCGCACGGATCGCACCCGGATCTGTATCGAAGAGATGGAGGTCTTCATCCATCGGGCGTGTGAACGGATGATGCTCCGCCATGTAACGCTTCTGGTCTTCGTCATAGCTGAGCAGCGGGAATTCTGTAACCCAGGCGAACTTGAACACACTGTCGTCGATGAGGCCAAGCTGACGGCCGATCTTCAGGCGGAGTGCGCCGAGTACATCTGCAACGACCTTCTTAGTGTCAGCGGAGAAGAGCAGAAGGTCGCCTTCTTCAGCACCCGTGCGTTCCTTCACGGCGGCAATTTCCTCTTCGGAGAAGAACTTCACAATCGGTCCTTTGAACTCGCCGTCTTTGACTTGAATCCAGGCCAGGCCCTTGGCGCCGTAACGTGCAGCGTAAGGTCCTAGATCATCAATTTCCTTACGGGTCCAAGTACCGCAGCCCTTGGCGTTAAGGCATTTCACTTCTCCGCCTTTTTCGATCACGGAGGCGAACACCTTCACACCGCTGGCAGCAACGATATCGTTCATCTCTATCAGCTCCAGGCCAAACCGCAGGTCAGGCTTGTCCGAGCCGTATTTGCCGATAGCTTCGGCATAGGTCAACCGCTGGAACGGAGTAGCAACCTCAACACCAATGGTTTCCTTCAGCAGGCGCTGCATCAGGGTTTCCATCATGGACAGCAATTCATCCTGCGGCATGAAGGAGGTCTCGATGTCGAACTGGGTGAATTCCGGCTGGCGGTCTGCACGCAGATCCTCATCGCGGAAACAGCGTGCCATCTGGTAATAACGCTCGATGCCGCCGACCATCAGCAGCTGCTTGTAGATCTGCGGTGACTGCGGAAGCGCGAAGAATTCCCCTTCATGCACACGGCTTGGCACGAGATAATCACGTGCGCCTTCCGGTGAGCTTTTGGTCAGAATCGGAGTTTCCACATCGATGAAGCCTTCGCTGTCCAGGAAGTCACGGAAGATCTTCGCCGCTTTCGAACGGAGCAGCAGCGTCTTGTGCATTTCCGGACGGCGCAGATCCAGGTAACGGTATTTCATCCGCAGCGATTCATCCACTTCCACACCGTCTTCGATGAAGAACGGAGGCGTCTTGGCAGCATTCAATACTTCAATATCTGTAATCTGGACTTCAATCTCGCCGGTCGGCAGGTTGCGGTTGATGGTTTCATCATCCCGTTTAACCACTTTACCCGTTACGGCAAGCACGTATTCACTGCGCACCTTATCGGCAATCTGCAGCGCTTCTCCGGAATAGTCGGGGTTGAATACAATCTGTACAATCCCTGTGCGGTCGCGCAGGTCAATAAACAGTACGCCCCCAAGGTCACGGCGGGTCTGTACCCAACCGTTCAGTGTTACTGTCTCGCCGATGCTCGCCGTTGTTAATTGTCCACAGTTATGGCTTCTGGTCATCTTTTATCCTACCCCTTCATGGTTAAAATTACATGTGCTGACTGCAGCTTACTTGCGGATACATCCATACTTAAAATCCTAACTCAACGCCTGCGCCAGCTCTTCCAGCTTAACGGTCCGCTGCTCGCCGGTTTCCATCGACTTCAGGGCGATAACGCCGCTGTTCAGCTCATCTTCGCCAAGAATCGCCGTATACCGGGCCGACATGCGGTCCGCCGACTTCATCTGTGCCTTCATCTTCCGCCCCAGGTAATCGCGTTCTGCGGAGAAGCCCAGGCTGCGCAGATGGAACAGCTGCTTCGTGATCTCCAGATCTGCGGCTTCACCGAGTGCGACAAAGTACACATCCAGTGGCTTCACTGCTTCCAGCTCTACCCCCTGATTCTCCAGAATCAGCAGAATACGCTCAAGGCCGATCCCGAAACCGATACCCGGCTGATCCGGTCCGCCGATCTCTTCCACCAGGCCGTTATACCGGCCGCCGCCGCCCACCGTGTCGATGGAGCCGATGCCTGCCGCTTTATACTCAAACGCTGTATGCGTGTAATAATCCAGGCCGCGTACCAGACGGGGGTTAATGCTGTACTCCACGCCCATCACGTCCAAATGGCCCTTTACCTTGGCAAAATGCTCTGTGCACTCTTCATCCAGACTGTCCAGAATAGACGGGGCACCGCCGAACTTATCCTGATCGACCTTGCAGTCCAGCACGCGCAGCGGATTACGCTCCATCCGGCGCTGGCAGTCGCTGCACAGGCTCTCTCTCATCGGTCTCAGGAAGTCCAGCAGCTTCTCGCGGTAAGCCGCGCGGCTAGGCGCGTTGCCCACGGAATTCAGCTCCACTCTGACATCCTTCAGCCCCAGATCAAGATAGAACTGGTACCCGAGCGAAATCACTTCCGCATCGATTGCCGGGTCCACTGCACCGAAGGCTTCAATGCCGAATTGGTGGAACTGGCGGTATCTGCCTGCCTGCGGACGTTCGTAGCGGAACATCGGGCCGATATAATACAGCTTGCTGACATCCGGCTCACCATACAGCTTGTTCTGCACATACGCGCGTACAACGCCTGCAGTCCCTTCGGGACGCAGTGCCAGATCGCGGTCGCCTTTGTCCTTGAAGGTATACATTTCCCCTTCTACAATATCCGTTGTCTCGCCTACACCACGCTCAAACAGCCCGGTGTGCTCGAACAGCGGTGTGCGGATCTCCCGGTAGTTGAAGCGGCGGCAGAGATCTCTTGCTTTGCCCTCAACGTACTGCCATTTCTCCACTGCACCCGGAAGCACATCCTGCGTACCGGTTGGTTTCTCGAATCTTTCTTTAGCCACAGCCTATCCCTCCTGAAAATAACCCCTCTTACTCCTCATGGAACCCATTGTCTCTGCTTCTAAAAACAACAAAAAATCCCCCGCCCTGTTTAATTACAAACAGGGACGAGGGATTATCATAACCAATAATTCACCCGTGGTACCACCCACATTCCGGACTTAAGCAGCTGCGCTGCTCCAAATCCGCTCTAAGCGGTTAACGCCCGCCTACGCGCAATCGGCTACTGACTCTGGGCAACCTGCTGCTGCCTGCTTTCGCCGTGCGTTCTCGGGGAGGTCATTCATCCGTTCATCAACAGAATCCTTACAGCCGTGCGGATCAGGTGTTGCCGTCCTTATCTTGGACAGCCGCCGGATCAGCGGGATTCCTCTCTGGGGTTGTGGGTTACGGATTACTTGGTCCCGTCATCAAAACAATATAACATACCGTATATTGTTAGATTCTACTGAACCACTGCGCTAAAGTCAAGGAATGAATTGAATTGAGTATCCCGGCCCGCAGCCAGGGTGAATCAGCCGGAGCTGTGCAAGCGCACATGGCCTGCGCAGGAACTGGGCGCGGCTCCTCAGGATTACCTGCAGCCAGGAGGACTGAGGTTCCGTTATTTGAACAAATCCGGCAAAATCGCGGGGCAAGCGGACTCAGATTCCGTTATGTGTCCAGAGATGCCTCATTTCGAGCTGGAATGAACAAGATAACGGAATCTCAGTCCGTTTCATCCTCTAGCGTAAGCTTTTATGGAAAATAAGGGCTTCTCAGTCCGCTTCACGGTCCGCTAGACGATCCGCTACACGGTCTGCTTCACGCTGCCGATTACTGACGCCCTTCTGCTCCAAGCATGCCCGCCACAGTAGCAATAAGTCACAAACCCCCTCTAAAATACCCCCACAAAGTGGGGCTTTGGCGTAGATAGATGACTCAGGTACTTTGCGGGGACCCCGAAACATGTAGATTCTGATATTGTAAACAAGTGGAAACAGCTTTGCTGTCCTTGTATAAGGACAGAACCGTTTCAGCGAGAAATATGAGGATAATTTATAGCGCGAAGCATGTAAATTCTTAGATTTCAAAAAAAATGACCTGCAGCCGATTGCTGCAGGTCCATCATCATATATTATAAAAAAGGGGGTCATGCTTCTATTATAAACACGCTATATTAAGGAATCATGAATGTAATATTACAGTTGCATTACAGAAAAGAAAGCGTTTTATTGAGTGGTCCATGCCTGTGTCTAAACCCTACACAACAGGTTACACTACAACCCTATTCCCTGTCTAGAGAATTCATGCAGTTTCCGCTGCCCTGCGGGTAAATAAACAGCTCCAGCCTCTCCCTGAGGGAGGACTGGAGCTGAATTGGTTATCCGGACTACGCAGGGCCTCCTGCTTAATCAAAAATCTCCACATAGGCCTGCTTGCCGCGCAGAACCTCAACAACCTCATTGTAATGATTCTCGGCCACTTTGAGATCCATGACGTAATGCAGGTTCTCCAGATCGCTGTTTTTCAAATCAGAGCCGCTGTGAACCTCTCCCGCCGTACGTTCATCATCTGTCCGGCCCAGATCATCATCAACAGTAACTCCAGGCACAATGGCTGCTCCGGTAAGCGGCCCTGTCGCGCCCCCTGCTGCGTAGACCCCTCCGGCAGCTGTAGCCGAAGTATTGTAGGGAGCCAGCGGAATCAGAATATTGCGGCGGTTGTTTCCGCCCGTATCCAGAGGATCTGTCAGCGCCGACACTTCAATTCCTTCCACACCGTATGGAATCAGTGCAGTCTTGGCACCTTCCGCTGCATCTTCCGTGCTGAAATAGGCTTGGATTCTTTTAGTCATTGTCAATCCCTCCCAGTGGTTTGTTTAAATGTATTACAACACCTTAAGCAGCTCACGCACAAATGCGGGCTCATCCTTGGGTGTGCGTGAAGTAATATAATTGCCGTCCAGGACGACCTCTTCATCCTTGAATTCCGCACCGGCATTGATGAGATCATCCTTCAGCGGCGGATAGGAGGTAAGCGTGCGGCCTTGTACCAGACCGGCACTGATCAGAATCTGCGGCCCGTGACAGATAGCAGCTATAGGCTTGCCGGCACTGTCCGCATCTTTTACAAATTGCAGGATATCCTGGTCAAGACGAAGGTTCTCCGGCGAAGATCCGCCCGGGATGACTACAGCATCATACTCTCCGGCTTTCACCTCGCTGACCGCTTTATCGGCGGCATAAGACACGCTGCCTTTTTTACCGAGCAGGGTCTCATTTTTCTTCAGACCAATAATCTCTGCCTGATGTCCTGCCTGCAGTACTTCTTCATAAGGCACCTTCATTTCGGAATCTTCAAAACCATTAGCGAGCAGAAATGCTACTTTACTCATTGAGATTAATTTCTCCTCTCTACGCTATTCTGTTCTCGTCATTCTATTACCCGCATTCCCCGGCTTTCTAACGAGCCCTCACAGGTTTCGCGAATTCCCGCCGGCTAAACACCATTTGTACGCTCCAAAAAACAGAGAAATAAGCCGCCTTCCCCGCACTCCTTACGTTCGCGGCAGAAGATTGCGGCTTGTTCCCTTCAGCACCTGCAGATCCCTCTGCTCCCCGGCTCCCCTTGCCGTTGCAGAAGCTTCTGTCATCGACCCCGCCGTATGGCCCTGTATACTGTTCCATATCCACGCTTTCTGTGATTGTCTCATGCTACTGGCTCCCCGCAACTTGTGAATATTATTCGTTCATCACTAGTTTATCCAGCAGGGGAGAACGCTATCCTATATCAAAAAAGACCCCACAACGTGGAGTCCTCACATCAAGCTGTAAAATTAGACCGGCATATTAAGCCCGCTCTGCTGCGCCTCATTCAAGGCCTAGCCCCGGCTGTCCAGCAGCAGGGTAACCGGTCCCCAATTCGTCAGGGAGACGTCCATCATCGCTCCAAAAATACCGGTCTCCACCTGAAGCCCGCCTCTGCGCAGCTCCTGGTTGAAGTAGTCGTAGAGCCGCTCGGCCTCTGCCGGAGCCGCCGCAGCCATGAAATTGGGCCGCCGCCCTTTGCGGCAGTCCCCGTACAGGGTGAACTGGGACACGGACAGGACGCTGCCTCCGGCATCCGTTACGCTGAAGTTCATTTTACCGGCGTCATCCTCAAAAATCCGCAGTCCGGCTACCTTATCAGCCAAATACTTGGCATCCTTCTCCGTATCCTCATGGGTTACGCCGACCAGCAGCATCAGGCCCTCCCCAATCGCTCCGGTCACTGTTCTGTCCACCGTAACACTCGCATCCCTGCAGCGCTGTACAACCACTCTCATACCATCCTTCAGCTCCTTGCCTTGTTGCCTTCAAGCCTTATTGCATAATACGGTTAACCGTATAGACATCCTTCACGCGCTTGACCTTATCCACCACAGACTGCAGATGATCGGTGTTGCGGATCAGAATCGTCATATGAATCATCGCCATCTTGTTCTTGTCAGAGCGTCCCGTAACCGCCGAGATATTGGTCTTGCTCTCCGATACCGCCTGCAGCACTTCATTCAGCAGTCCGTTGCGGTCATGGCCCGTAATCTCAATATCGACGCTATAATTGGCTTCCATGCTGCCTTCCCATTCCACTTCAATGACACGGGCTGATTCCTCCCCGTCTCCTTCACCCGGAATATTCGGACAATCCTCACGGTGCACGGATACGCCGCGTCCGCGGGTTACATAACCGATAATATCGTCGCCCGGCACGGGATTACAACATCGTGCGAAGCGTACAAGCAGATTATCAATCCCTTTGACACGCACACCGTTGGTCGGCTGATTGCGCTTCTCCCCGCTGGACTTGATCTCCTTCATCTCAGAAGTAAGCTCCAGATGACCGGCAGCTTCTTCCTGGTCCTTACGCAGCTTCTCGGTCAGCTTGGAGGCAATCTGCGCGGCCGTAATTCCGCCAAAGCCTACTGCGGACAGCATATCCTCTACATCATTAAAGGCAAATTTCTTCGCCGCTTCTGACAATTTATCTTCCGTCAGCCAGTCAGAGATCTCCACGTTCAGGCGCTTCAGCTCGCGTTCGATCGCTTCACGGCCCTTTTCAACGTTCTCTTCCCGCTTCTCCTTCTTGAACCATTGCTTAATCTTGCTGCGTGCATGTGAAGACTGGGCAATCTTCAGCCAGTCACGGCTCGGCCCGTACGAGTTCTTCGAGGTCAGGATCTCCACGATATCCCCGGTCTTCAGCTTATGGTCGAGCGGTACGATGCGCCCGTTGACCTTGGAGCCGATCGTCCGGTTGCCGACCTCTGTATGGATGCGGAAGGCGAAATCAAGCGGCACAGAGCCTGCAGGCAGCTCTACAACCT
Source organism: Paenibacillus sp. FSL R10-2771 (assembly GCF_038000205.1). NCBI lineage: Bacteria > Bacillati > Bacillota > Bacilli > Caryophanales > Paenibacillaceae > Paenibacillus > Paenibacillus sp. FSL R10-2771. The sequence goes on along the minus strand of NZ_JBBOBM010000001.1, from coordinate 936,658 downwards.
CACCCTTAGGCGTGAACACGAAGACGAGGTCGGAGAAAAAGTCCATTTTGAGCGACTCCACGAATTCCTCCGCATCCTTGGCTTCATGCTGCAGCTCCAGAATCTCGCGGAAGAACGGCATCCGGTTCTCCGGATTCACATTGTTGCTGCTGCCTTCCTTATACGCCCAATGCGCGGCTATCCCGAATTCGGCAGTGCGGTGCATCTCCCAGGTACGGATCTGCACTTCAGTAGGCTCCCCGCCGGGACCCACTACCGTTGTATGCAAAGACTGATACATATTCGCTTTGGGCATGGCGATATAATCCTTGAACCGGCCAGGCATCGGCTTCCAAAGAGTATGGATAATTCCTAACGTAGCATAACAATCCTTAATATTGTCGACGATAATGCGGATGGCCAGCAGGTCATAGATTTCGTTGAACTGCTTGTTCTTGGTGCTCATCTTGTTATAGACACTGTAAATATGCTTCGGACGTCCCGAAAGATCGCCTTCGATGCCCATTTCATCCAGCTTGGCGCGGATTCGCCCGATAACGCTATCGATAAACTGCTCACGTTCTGCCCGTTTCTTGTGTACAAGATTGGCAATCCGGTAGTACTGCTGCGGATTCAGATAACGGAGGGCAATATCCTCCATCTCCCATTTAATCGCAGAGATCCCCAAGCGGTCTGCAATGGGACAAAAAATCTCCAGAGTCTCATAGGAAATTCGGCGCTGGCTCTCTTCCGACTGGTACTTGAGCGTGCGCATATTATGCAGACGGTCCGCCAGCTTGATCACAATGACCCGGATATCCTGAGCCATAGCGATGAACATTTTGCGGTAATTCTCGTTCTGCTGCTCTTCCTTGGAGCGGAACCGGATGCGTTCCAGCTTGGTCAGACCATCCACCAGCATTGCGCAGGTATCGCCAAATTTCGCGCGAATCTGGTCCAGTGACACCGTCGTATCTTCTACAACATCGTGTAACAGCGCTGCAATAATAGATATAACATCCATTTGCATATTGACGACAATATCTGCGACCGCCAGCGGATGCAGAATGTATGGCTCCCCCGATTTCCGAACCTGCCCGTGATGAGCCTGATCGGCAAACTCATAAGCTTCCCGGATGCGGAGAAGATCTTTTTCTTTTATATAGGCGCCGGCCTTTTCGGTTAATTGCTCTATGCCCATTCTCGTCGTATCCGTTTCCCTTCTATAATAAAATGAACCCGCAAGCCGTGCAGAATTTGCAGGTTCCATATGTTCCAAACTGCACTACGCACAGATTAAAGTTGTCTATAATTATGACGCTTACGGAGGATTACGTCAACACTTGCCATAGCGTGGTATTCCTGTAAGGGAAAGGGACAAGAAAAGACAATTTTGTGGCGCGCGCAAAAATGTTGTTGTAAAAAGGCGCCGATCTATTTAATCTAGTAAAGGCGGTTTTTTAGCGCCAGGCTTACATCAAATTAGATCAGAAAGAGAAGTGAACTCCATTGCAACGCGAAATTCAAGTTAACGAAAGACTCCCTTGGGGCCCGGGTTTCCTCCTGAGTCTTCAGCATTTGTTCGCCATGTTCGGCAGCACAGTGCTTGTTCCCAACCTGTTCGGGGTAGATCCCGGCATGATCCTGCTGATGAATGGTATCGGCACCTTGCTTTACATTTGGATCTGCCGCGGCAAAATCCCCGCATATCTTGGCTCAAGCTTTGCTTTTATTTCGCCGGTACTTATGGTCCTGGCTAAACACACAGACGATCATGAGCATGGATATTCGCTTGCACTTGGCGCATTTATTGTTACCGGTGTTATTTTTATTCTAGTCGCTTTGATCGTTCGTTATGCGGGCACCGGCTGGATTAATGTCGTATTCCCTCCGGCGGTTATGGGCGCTATCGTAGCCACCATCGGACTGGAGCTCGTTCCTGTTGCAGCACGTATGGCCGGACTGATCGCTCCTGAAGGTGTGGCCGCCACTGACTGGATTCCGGACGGCAAAGCTATTACCTTATCCATGGTCACGCTGGGCGTTACCGTACTCGGCTCCGTGTTATTCCGCGGCTTCCCCAAAATCATTCATATCCTCATCGGTATCGTTACCGGTTATGTACTCGCTTATATCCTGGGCCAGGTAAATACTGGTGCTATCTCTGAAGCCCATTTCCTGTCCCATCCAACGATTATCACCCCATCCTTCGACTGGCAGGTTATCTTGACGATCATCCCTGTATCGCTTGTTGTAATTGTTGAGCATATCGGCCACCTGCTGGTTACCAGCAACATTGTCGGCAAAGACCTGACCAAGGATCCCGGACTGGACCGCTCACTGATGGGTAACGGGATTTCCACGGTACTCTCAGGATTCCTGGGCTCCACCCCGAATACCACTTATGGTGAAAATATCGGCGTTATGGCGCTTACCAAAGTCTACTCGGTATACGTAATCGGCGGCGCTGCAGTGATCGCTATCCTGCTCTCGTTCTCCGGAACGTTCTCGTCGGTCATTGCCAATATCCCCCAGCCGGTCATGGGCGGTGTCTCACTCTTACTGTTTGGTGTAATTGCCGCATCGGGCCTGCGTATTTTCGTAGAGCAGAAGGTCGATTTCTCCAAAGCCACCAACATGATTCTGGCTACTCTGGTGCTGGTGGTAGGTATCAGCGGCATCACATTAACGGTTGGCGGTGTACAGCTGAAAGGGATGGCATTGGCGACTATCGTCGGTATGCTTCTCTCCTTGCTCTTCAAGCTGTTTGAAGTTCTTGGCCTGTCCAATGAACAGGAAACAGAGAAATCCGCTCATTAAGCCTCTTACCATTTACCACGTTCAACCTATAATATAAAAAGCGGACTGCTGTCTTAAATCGACAGCAGTCCGCTTTATATTTCCCGGGAAAAGTTGTCCGGGCGAATTAATCCTCGTAAGTCAACAGGGTAACCACTTCAATATCGGACAGCTTATTGCGTCCGGCCAGAGCCGTTAGCTCAATCAGGAAGGCAGCGCCGACAACTTGTCCGCCAAGCTGTTCCACCAGGCTTACCGAAGTAGCGATCGTGCCGCCGGTAGCGAGCAGATCATCGGCAATCAGAACCTTCTGTCCCGGCTGGATAGCATCCGTGTGTACAGCAAGGGTATCTTTGCCGTATTCCAGATCGTATCCCACTTCAATCGTCTCGTAAGGAAGCTTGCCGCTTTTGCGGATGGGCACGAAGCCAACGCCCAGTGCGTACGCCAGCGGTGCGCCTACTACAAAGCCGCGCGCTTCCGGTCCGGCAATGACATCAATCTCCAGATGGGCAACGAGAGCCTTAAGCTCATCAATAGCGGCACGGTACTTGGCCCCGTCTTTAAGCAGGGTAGTAATATCCTTAAAGCTGATTCCCGGCTGCGGGAAATCCGGAATCACACGAATACTGTCTTTGAAATCCAAAAGTATCATCTCCTAAAAGTTATGAGGATAGGCTATCCTCACCTGAATTCTCTGTAAAAGCTCTTACTCTGAAAGCACGCTACACCCGTTACGAGGCGCCTAACCGGCGTGACAGCATGAATTCCTGCAGTTCGCCGCGGCTGCCCTCCATGAAATACTGCTCCATTTCAGCAGTCTTGCCCAGCCTGATGAAGTGCTCTGACGTCGTCAGGCTCTTGGCGGCAGGCTGCGTGACAAAGGTAATGCTGCCGCCGCTGCGTTCAATGAAATCAAGCTCAGCGAACACATCAAGCATCCTGCCCAGCATGCGCACACCCAGTGCAGACTGGCGGCTGAGCCGCAGCAGTACTTCATGCTCGGGGGTTGCCATTGCTGCGATCGAGGCGATCAATTTATATAATGACTTGAAATGATCCCGTGTAGGAACCTGCAACCGGTCACGGCCGTCGCGGATCGAATGCAGCAGGGCAATATTCTCTGTGCGGGGAAACGCAGTGAACAGTGCTTCCAGCTGCTCCGGCGTTTCCGGCATATCCAGCAGACAGAGCAGCGTTATCTCTGCTTCGTCATTCCCCGGCTCACCCTGATGCACCTGTGAAATTCCTGCATCCTCATCGTAGACCCACAGCGACATGCCCTTCAGCTCGCGCAGTGGAGATCTGCGGCTGTTCTGAAATACCGCCGCTGTCTTAACCGGACTGCTGCCGTTGTACGAACGGAGCAGCTCCTGAATATGCGCTGCCTGCTTAACCGCATCGGCAGCACCGCGCAGGTCGAACAGCTGCGCGGCAGGCACTGCAAGATCCTGCAGCATCAGCTGAGGCTTGCGTGAGCCGTTCCATTCATTCACCGACAGCTCCGCCAGTACATCAATGATTGTACCATCAGGCAGCAGATCAGCCAGCGATCCCTTGCCGAAGGCCACCGCTTCGATCGTCACCTTATCCTGCTGCAGGACAAGCCTCATATGTTTGCCGTCCTGACCCATCTTGCGGGTCTCCTTCACAGTAGCTCCGCGCAGAATGAATCTCGGCAGCGGGTTAGCCATCCCGAAAGGGGCAAGCCGCTCCAGTTCAAGCGCAGCCTGGAGTGACAAATCAGCAATAGAGACCTCACCGTCTGCAGCCGTCACGGCTACAAAGTCCTCTGGTGTCAGGATAGATGCAGCATAAGCATTAAGCGCTGCATCAAAGTCTTCAAGCTTGTCCTGCGGCAGGCTCATTCCGGCCGCAGCCGGATGCCCGCCGAAATGGTCCATCAATCCGGCACATGAAGACAAGGCCGCATAGATATCCAGCCCGGGGATCGAGCGGGCAGAGCCTTTGCACATCCCTGTATCCGGGTAAATATCCAGAATAATAACCGGACGATAATATTTTTCCAGCAGCTTAGAGGCCACAATCCCGACAACACCGACATTCCAGCCCTGCTCAGCCAGCACAATAATATCCGGAAGCCCGGTTTGACTGATTCTCTGCTCCAGCTTGGCCGTAGCTTCCCCTACAATTCTCTCCACGACCAATTGACGTTCTTTATTCAGGAGGTCAAGCTCACCGGCAAATTGTTCTGCCTCTTCAGCATCTGCGGTAGTGAGCAGTGTGACCGCCCGGCCTGCATGGTCCAGCCTTCCGCTGGCATTAATGCGCGGAGCCATGCCGAAGGCAATATTAACAGCGCTTACGGTGCTCATCGTAATTCCGCTGACAGAGAGCAGCGCCCGAATTCCAGGAAACGGCGAATTCCGCATGCTGGTCAGCCCCCGGCGTACTAGACTCCGGTTCTCCCCAAGCAGCGGCATCAGATCCGCAACGGTACCGATAGCGGCAATCTCACACCATTCTTCAGGAACTCCGCTACCAAGAAGAGCTTCGGCCAGCTTGTAAGCTACCCCCACTCCGGCAAGCCCCTTGAAAGGATACGGGCAGTCCGGCAGCTTCGGATTAATGAGTGCATAGGCCTCAGGCAGCAGCTCCGGCGGCTCATGATGATCTGTGACTATGACATCAATGCCCAGCTCTGAAGCGTAGGCAATCTGATGGTAGGCACTGATACCAGTATCCACAGTAATAACGAGAGATACTCCCTGCTGCAGCGCCCAGTCGAGCGCATGATTATGCAGACCATAGCCTTCGTTGGAACGATGCGGGATATAAATGTCAAAAGAAGCACCCAGATGACGCAGAAGAAAGATCATCAGCGCAGTACTGGACACCCCGTCTGCATCATAATCGCCATACACCAGAATATGTTCTTCATCTTGCAATGCCTTTCGAATCCGTGGCACAGCCTCGGCCATTCCTTTGAGCAGGAATGGATCATGACTATCCTCCGCTCCGCCATCCATGAATACCAGCGCCTTATCGGCAGTATCCATGCCTCTTTGCACGAGCAGTGAGGACAGAAGCGGAGAAATAGAAAGGCTCCGGGCCAGTTCCCGGTTTTTCTCGGGATCGGCTGCCGGAGATTGCCATCTTGTTTTTGAATGAAGCAATACAGCTCACCTTTCTCTCACCTTGCAGACTACTGAAGCAGCGTGGGAATATCATTATCCACGAGCTCATGGTTGCTTTTATAGGGATAACCCGGGTCATACGGCACCACATCCATTTGAACCTCGCCTACATGAACGAACCGGTGCTGCAGCAGCTTCCGGGCACATTCCGAGATATCCTGGGCTTCCATCACGCTAATCCGCGGATTTACGCTGATCTTGACATGAAGATTCACATAACTGCCTTCCTCCATTGCCTTGAGCTGCTCCACCCGGATGACTCCATGCACACGCTGGACGGTCTCAATGAAGCTGGCGGCCTCTTCGGAAGGAAGCTCCTGAATCTTTTTGCTGTAGACAGAGGAAGTAATCAGAGAATAGCCTTTGCGGATAACAAGACATCCGGTCAGCAGTGCGGCAATCGGGTCCATATAGAGCATAGGATGCCAATTGAAATACCCGCCAGTCATGGCCAGAGCAATACCTATAAATACGGTTATGGAAGTATATAGACTGAAACGGTGGGTATCCGCATACGCGGCATGACTGCCGTCGTTCTTTTTTTTATAATAACGGTATTGGTATTGAAAGATAGCCTCTTTGAACACAATGCAAATCAGGACGGTTACAAGTGCCGACTGCCCAGGTGCCGATAAATGTCCCCGGGTTAAATCACGAATGGCCGAGAAAGCAATCTGCAGCCCGCCCATAAGAATAAGCACAGAAAAAAGAATGGCCGCCATCGGCTCTTTATTTCGTTGACCGGCCCGGCTGCCCGATGATGCTGCATACTTGTGACTCTGCTTCGAGTTCCACGGAATAACCCCTGCCAGCTTGGCGGCGGCATCTGCTCCGGAATAGATGGCATCCCCCATCAATGCTTTGCTGCCTGAAAGATAACCGAAGGCGCCTTTGGCCAGAGCCAGCCCAACATCACTGAGGATTCCGGTCCAGACAACGGTGTCTTTTGCAGCTAATTGTTTGTCATTCATAACGAGGCCCTCCTTACCACTAGCAAGTAATCTCATGATGATGAAACCAGCTAAGATGCTGATCCAAAGATTCCGAAAAGCCGCGTCGCTTGTGACACGGCTTTCCGGGAAACTTAAGTTTTAGGCTTTGGCCGGGTTGCTCTTTACCGGTGTCTTCTGGCGTTTCTTGAGCAGCAGCCAGAGCGGGCTTGCAATAAAGATCGAAGAATAGGCTCCGAAGAGCAAACCGATTACCATGGCAAGTGAGAACATTTTGATCGACTCTCCGCCCATAATCAGCAGGAAGAATGCGGCAATAAATACCGTAAAGGCTGTATACAGTGAGCGCATGAGGGTCTGGGACACACTCTTATTGACCAGGGACTTAAGATCCTCATACGACTTCTGTTTACCGAACCGCAGGTTCTCGCGGATCCGGTCGAAGATAACGATCGTATCATTAATGGAATAACCGATAATGGTCAGCACCGCAACAATGAAGGTCAGGTCTACCTCCAGACGGAAGATGGAGAAGATCGCTACAACCATAAAGGCATCATGGAGCAGCGCCACGATGGAAGCCAGCGCAAACCGCCATTCAAAGCGGATACTGACATAAATAATAATCCCGATACTGGACAGAAGCACAGAATAGATCGCATTGCGGGCCAATTCCTTAGCCATCTCTGTATCTACTGTGTTGACTTCGAAAGATGCCTGATCGTCAATCTTGTTGATTGCCGTTTTCAGGGTTTCACTCTGAGTATCATCCAGTTCTTCATCGTAGCGGATATTAACCCGTTTATCCCCGACGGTAATTGTAGGATCATGACCAATTCCAGCTTCATCCAACGCCGGCTGCAGCTGAGCCAGCGTCATGCTCTTGGAGAGAGCCACGTCCACGTTGGACCCGGCCTTGAAATCAACGCTGTAATTCAGGCCAAAGGTTGCCAGAAAGACCAGACCCGCCACAGTAAGGGCGATGGAGAAAATATAGAAAAATTTACTTAAATGTACGAAATCAAGCTCTTTCTTAAAGCGCACTGATGTCACTCTCCTTTACCCCAAATTGCTTCGGCTTTTTGAGTGCGCCGGCTTTAACCAGCACTGTCAGCAGCCAGTGGGCAAAATAAAGGTTTGTTACAATACTAAGTACAATTTCCACGATCAGAATCAGCGCGAAGCCTTTAACCGCACCTGTACCGAAGGCGAACATGACAGCCGCTACAATGATCGTAGTGACATTCGCGTCCATAACGGTACGGAATGAAGTTTTGTTACCTGCTTTGACGGAAGACAAAATACTCTTACCGCTGCGCATTTCTTCCCTAATCCGTTCATTGGTAATGATATTGGCATCGACCGCCATCCCTATACCGAGAATGAACGCGGCAATACCGGGAAGGGTCAAGGTGAAATCAGCTATAACGAACACCAGAATCAACAGCCAGGTATGAAGAATCAGCGCGAAGCTGGCCAGTACACCCGGAAGACGATACATAAACATCATGAAGACCAGAATGATCAGGGAACCCACAATACCTGCTTTAACCGTTTGGTCAAGAGACTGTTTACCAAGTGTTGCCCCTACGCTCTGGGAATATTTCTCCGTAAGCTTCAGCGGCAATGCACCGAGATTGATCGTATCTGCAATCTCACGGGCCTCATCCAGTGTATATCCCCCTGATATGGAAGCTTTACCATCGGTCAGGACTGCCCTAACATAAGGAGGCTCGGACAATAATGTCTCATCCAGATAAATGGCGAGTTGCTTACCCAGGAGACGTTCAGTAATTTCCGCAAATTTATCTTTGTCCTTAATAGAGATGCTGATCTCCGGACGGTTGAGGTTATCGCGTTGCACGTCTGCCGCGCCTTCAACAAAATCACTGCCTACCAGTTCAATCTTGCTGAAGACTCCGGGTGCATCACCATCAGCGGCACTGCGGAAGGTCAGAACTGCCGGTTCTTTCATTTTCTTGCGGACCTCGGCTTCGTCAGTAACGCCCGCAATCTTCAGACGGATGCGGTCCGTACCTTCGGTTGTAACCTCAGGCTCGCTTGTTCCGAGTGCATTCGCCCGTTTCTCCAGGCTCTCCGCTGTTTTTTGCAGCGAAGCACGGGTCAGGGTTCCTCCCGTATCCATCGGCTCGGCGTGGTACAGAATCTCAAATCCGCCCTTCAGGTCAAGACCTAGACGGACCTTGTCCAGCAGCCCGGGAGTTGTAAATCCCATGACGCCGGTTAGAACGACCACGGTGATGATAAAGCTCAACATTCTCTTCATGCTCTAGCTAGTTCCCCTTTCATTACTCAATATTCCTATTATAGCTACGTGCGAAATCACCGTCAATTCAAGAGGAATGACGGTGCCGGATTCACACAAAGAAACGGCCGGTTCTGCTTCTGGGCGCAAACCATCCGTTTGGATAGGAACTGTTGAATTACTCTTCTCTTACTTTACTGCTTCCTGTAGCCGTTTGCAAAAGAAAATCGTTCCTTTTGGCAAATTAGGCCGTCAGTTCAACCCCCGGTAGGCCGCAATGGTCAGGTAATTCATGTAACTGCCTGATTTCAGCGAATAAATATCATTGACCAGTTTATGCAGAGGAGGTCTTCCTTCCTTAACATAATTACGGCTGACACAATCCCAAATATCCTTACCGGTCACATATTCATAGCCGAGGAGGCGGAATTCCTCCGCTTTGCTGATGCACATGGCTTCGATTTCTTCACTAAGCTCGTCATATCTCCATTGTTCCGATTCCACGTGTTGACACCTCCAAAGATTCCCCGTTACGTATGCTCAGAGATAAATATTCGACCCCTCTGCCGCTCTTTCCTTCTTTCGGCCAAAAACTTGTCATATGGAAAGCTTGTCATGGAGTTGACCTGTAGCAGCATATCCTTATACAAGCCTGCTTGAGAGAGGAACAAATTCACCGGAAGTTTTCATCTAATTTGGGAAGAAGGAGTGCCCTTTGAGGAAACAGACCTTTATACAAGGAACATTAATCCTGTTATTTGCAGGCATCATTAACCGGATGCTTGGTTTTATTCCCCGGATTGCTTTGCCGCGGATCATCGGCGCCGAAGGAGTAGGACTATATCAGCTTGGATATCCGTTCTTTATCGTACTGGTAACCGTCATTACCGGCGGGCTCCCGCTGGCAATTGCCAAAATGGTTGCTGAAGCAGAAGGAGAGAACCGGCCGGAGCAGTCCCGCAAAATCCTGCATACGGGCCTGGCAATCAGCCTTACGCTCGGTATTTTTTTCACCATTGTAGCTCTACTCAGCGCCTCATGGGTATCAAGCGTTATTCTGACCGACCAGCGGGTATATTACACCTTTGTCAGCATGACTCCAATGATTGCAATCGTGGCCGTTTCGTCCATCTACCGCGGATATTTCCAGGGCAGGCAGAATATGCTTCCCTCAGCGTTTTCCTCTGTGCTGGAATCAGTCATCCGGATCTTCTTTATGCTTTGGTTTTCCTGGCTGCTGCTCCCGAAAGGAATTGCTTTTGCAGCGGCAGGTGCGATGCTGGGCGTTACTGTGGGTGAGATTGGCGGAATGCTGGCCCTGCTGCTGCAATATTATTATATCGTTAAAAAGGACAAGAATGAGGCTCCGCCTCCTGCCGGAACGGCTGTTTCCGGTAGCTCTGCTGAGTCCGGAGATGAACCGCAGAGACAACCAGGGAGTGTGCTTAAGCGGCTGATCGGCATCTCTGTACCTGTAACCGCCGGACGTTTGATCGGTTCCTTCTCGTATCTGCTCGAATCCATTATTACTGTGCGCAGCCTTGCACTTGCCGGAATAGCTGCTGCAGCTGCAACTGCACAATATGGTTCCCTGCAGGGAATGGTTATCCCGCTGCTGCTGCTGCCGGGTGTGCTCAGCTCCTCGCTGGCCGTGTCCCTTGTCCCTTCCTTATCCGAGGCGGCTGCCCGGAATGACCTGCCCACGATTCATAAAAGAATGCATCAGGCCCTGCGGCTGGCTATGGTAACGGGCGCTCCGTTTGCTGCTGTTATGTACGTTCTTGCCGTACCGTTGTGTACACTGATGTACGGCAATGCAGCGGATACGGCACCTATGCTGCGGATGATGGCACCGTTCGCTTTATTCCTCTATGTCCAGGCCCCGCTGCAGGCTGCACTTCAGGCAATGGACCGCCCGGGCAAGGCACTGATTAATACACTGATTGGTGCGGTCGTCAAAATCCTGCTGATTCTCCTGCTCGCCTCCCGGCCGGAATACGGGATTCAAGGAGCCATCATCGCCATTATTGTCAATAGCCTCCTTGTGACTATACTTCATGGATACAGTGTTATCCGGCTGACAGCCATGTCCTTAAGATGGTCGGATCCGGTCAAAATTATAGCGGCTACGATCATCATGGCTGCCGGAATGTCTTACGTCTATACCTCAGTTCACATCTCCTCCTCACAGTGGATACAGTTTCTGGCTGCCGCTGCCTGCGGGATGGGCGTATACTTTAGCATTTGCCTGTTATCGGGCCTGATTTCCAGGCGTGATCTGGAGCGTGTGCCCTTCTTCAAACGCTGGCGCAGCTAACATCTTCTCCTTATCTTGAGCCGATCGGGTCAATATATATCTGTCCCTTATGATCAATTGAGCATAGGAAAACATCACGGAAATCGGAGACACCCTTCTGGCGGATCTGGGTTCTAAGCCAGAATCTGTTCTTACCGATCATCTCCAGGTTGTCGTCCTGCACCTTTCCGTCCATTATCAGCGGAATCGGGAGGCCTTCGTAGCGGATCTTGTGCTTCGGAAGCTTAACTTTACCGGAACTGTCTGATTTGTCTGATTTGTCTGAACCTCCGGAGCTCTCCTGGCCTCCGCTGTTCTGCTCCTTCTGCTCAGCGCTTGAACTGCTGTTTCCGGTCTGATTGGACGAAGATACACCCTTATTCTTCTCAATCACGGTAAGCTGCCCGCTTGTTTCAAGAATGGCAAACTCTACATCGGCCGGACTGTCTATGTTCTGCCCGCGTAACTGCAGCAGCAGATCATCAATGTTATATCTCTGTTTACGCATCTCGCCCCGGTGGAGCTTACCGTCCGAGATGAGGATACTCGGCTTGCCATCCACCAGCAGGCGAAGCTTCCGGCTCTTCAGACTGAGCTGTGCGACCAACACCTGAATCAGAACCAGCGTTGCCATGGGCACGAACCCGTCATAGATGGGCCGCTCGATATCTTCAATTACAAACACAGCGATCTCAGCAATCATAATGGAAATCGTGAGGTCAAATACCGACAATTTGCCGATCTCCCGTTTGCCCATGATCCGCATACTCAGGAAAATGAAGATATACATCAGCACGGTCAGAAAGATATGGGCAGTAATATGCTGGAACAACATATTCTCTTCGCTCCCCTTCCGCTTCTCACCCGGCGGCTGAGAGCCGTAACGGGCGGATTAATGTACCCCTATTCTGACCTGCCTGCCAAGGGAACATTCGGAAGCCTGCTGATTAATTACTGGTAAAAGTCCAGTCTGCCATTCTTGTACTATTGGGGCAAGCCTTCCCATACAATGATTAGTACCAGCTCAGGCAGGACACTTTTTTTCAAAGCCCAACCAGAAAGTAACGCAAACAAACTTAGCGTATGCTTTCCAAGCCAGTTTGTAAGGAGCCCGTCCAGGAAGTAACGCAAACAAACTTTTAGGAGGTTTTACCATGTCGTTAATTAGGCGTCTATTCTCATGGAAAATATCTAGTCCTGTATTGTCGGGTTTATGCCGGTCGTTCCTGTGGATGCTGCTGGGCGCATTCGTTCTCTCCCTGCTGCTCTGGGGCAGCGGACTGCAGGAACAGGATCTTACCATGTACACCTATATTGTACACGGCATAGCTGCCGCTTTCGGAGGCTTGACCGCAGGCGGCAGAGCTTCAAGCAAAGGCTGGTATCAGGGAGCACTCACCGGCGCATTCTATGGATTAATTGTTCTGCTGATCGGATTCCTGGCTCTGGACAGCGCCCCGGCAGGAATTGATTTCCTTTGGGTAATGGCTGCAGCAGGCATTGGTGCACTCGGGGGAATATTTGGGGTTAATTTGCAAAAATCCTAATTAATATAATTTTTCGAAATTTGAAACCTATCCTTGAAAATATGTTACACTGAGTGCATCTGACTTCATATGAGGGATTTATCAAGGAGGCTTTGAATGCTTTGCTTTACCAGTCCATGAATCTTGTAGTTGTATACACCGTTGCCATTGTAGTGGTATTGATTTGGATCGGCGCCCGGCGCAATCCGCTAATGGCCCTAGTTGAAATCGGGAGAGAGCTGCTGCGGTCCTATAAATTCACTCTGATTATTATAGGAATGTTCAGCGTGCTTGCTCTGAATAAATATGAGCTGCAGATCGAGCGGAAGATGAACCTGACTTCGGATTACACAGCCTTTGTCTTTGGTCTCGAGGGCCACTTTGTCAGACATGTGCAAGAGCTGTTCTTTACGCCTTGGCTGACCCCAATCATCGTCTTCTTCTATATCTTCATGCTGCAATCGGTGCTCGCCGCCTCGCTAGGTATCTATCTGCTGGATAAGAACCGCGTGATGCTCTATGCGACCTGCTACACGATCATGATAACCTATGCTGTTGCTATTCCATTCTATCTGTATTTTCCGGTAAATGAGGTGTGGTCCTATCTGCCCGCAGGGGTGCGATTTACCATGCTGGATGTTTTTCCGAAGTTTGAACAGGAGTACCGGCCGCTATCGGGCCTTAACAACTGCTTTCCCAGCCTGCATACTGCCATTTCCGTATCTATGGCGCTGCTGGCCTACCGTTCCGGCAACCGCCGCTGGATGGTGATTAGTACAATCTCGGCCGTTGCTATCGTCTTCGGAATATTCTATCTCGGTATCCACTGGCTGACCGATATGCTCGGCGGCACTTTGCTGGCCGTTCTGTCCACAACTGTCGCAGTGCAGCTTGCCAAATTCACCCTGCGCAGCGGGGAAGAACGGCTGAGAGTACGAAGCCGGGCAACGGATGTACGTTAACATCAGCCTCTGAACTGTATAATGTAAAAAAACCGGCGTTCTCTTACGAGAGACGCCGGTTTTTATGTAATTTGGTGCAGACAAATCAATCTTTGTCTTCTACTTCCGTGACAGAGTGACTGATCGAACCCCGGTCAAAGGTCAATCGGGTCACGTCATTAACCCGCAATACAACGATGTCATCAGAAATCTCCATAATTGTTCCGTGAAGACCGCCGATAGTAACTACCTTATCGCCTTTTTTCAAAGACTTGAGCATCCCGTTACGTGCTTTGGTTTTCTTCTGCTGTGGACGAATCAGCAGGAAGTAGAAGACAACAAACATAAGTACAAATGGACCTACCAGGCCAAGAATATTGCCTCCGCCGCCTGAAGCTGCTGCCAGTTGAAAATGTGACATATCATTCCCCCCTTTCCAAAAAATTTAACATATCACTCAGTACTTTTAGAAGCCTTTTAGATTATCATATAATCCGTATTGTGCAAAAAACTCATCGCGAAAATCAAGCAGCCGATCTTCCATGATGGCTTCACGCACTTTACGCATCAATTCCAGCAGGAAGTGTAAATTATGGTATGTCGTTAACCGCAAGCCGAAAGTTTCGTCAGCTTTGATCAGATGGCGCAAATAAGCGCGGGAATAATTCCGGCAGGTGTAGCAATCACACTCCGGATCAAGCGGCCCGAAATCACGGGCATACTGCGCGTTGCGTACAACGAGTCTTCCCTGACTGGTCATCGTCGTTCCATTGCGGGCAATACGGGTAGGCAGAACACAGTCGAACATGTCTATTCCGCGGATTGACCCTTCCAGCAGTGCATCCGGTGAACCTACGCCCATTAAATAGCGCGGTTTCCCTTGCGGCAGCAGTGGAACTGTATAATCCAGCACTTCATACATTAGCTGCTTGGACTCTCCGACGCTGAGCCCTCCAATAGCATACCCCGGGAAATCCATGGAAGTCAAATCTGCCGCGCTCTGACGGCGCAGATCCTCGTGCATGCCCCCCTGTACGATTGCGAACAGCCCCTGATCATAAGGACGTGCATGGCTCTTGAGGCATCTTTCTGCCCAGCGGGTGGTGCGTTCAAGTGACTTTTTGACGTATTCATATTCTGCCGGATAAGGCGGGCATTCATCGAAGGCCATCATAATATCGGAACCGAGTGCATTCTGGACTTCCATCGCTACTTCCGGCGAGAGAAACTTCTTGTCCCCATTTAAATGAGAGCGGAAATGAACGCCTTCTTCGGTAATCTTACGCATGTCGCTCAGCGAGAATACCTGGAAGCCGCCGCTGTCAGTCAGGATGGGCCGGTCCCAGTTCATGAATTTGTGCAGACCGCCGGCTTCGCCGATGATCTCATGGCCCGGACGAAGGAACAAATGGTAGGTATTACTCAGAATAATCTGCGCATTCATTTGCTTAAGCTCTTCGGGGCTCATTGTTTTGACGGTGGCTTGTGTGCCTACCGGCATGAAGGTCGGTGTTTCAATAATTCCGTGTGGAGTATGGACTCTTCCGAGCCGTGCTCCGGACTGCTTACAGGTCTTAATGTGTTCATAAGTGATTGCTGCCATAGGTTTAACCCTTCCTCTTGCTTAATAAATGAACATTGCATCGCCAAAGCTGAAGAACCGGTACTGCTGCTTAATCGCTTCTTCATAGGCGGCGAGAATATGCTCCCGGCCGGCTAAAGCGCTCACCAGCATGACCAAAGTAGACTTTGGCAGATGGAAATTGGTAATCAATGCATTGACGACAGTGAATTCGTAGCCGGGATAGATGAAAATATCCGTCCAGCCGCTTGATGCCTTCAGCGGTCCGCCCGCCGCTTGTCTCCCGGCCGTCTCAAGGGTCCGGCAGGAGGTTGTGCCGACAGCGATAATTCTTCCGCCTCTGGCTCTTGCGGAGTTCAGCATCTCTGCCGTCTCTTGGGATAATTCGTAATATTCGGCATGCATCACATGCTCTTCCACGGTTTCTACCGACATTGGACGGAATGTGCCAAGACCTACATGCAGGGTGATATAAGCGATATTCACACCGGCCGCTGCAATCTGCTCCAGCAGCTCTTGGGTGAAATGCAGTCCAGCCGTAGGGGCGGCCGCCGATCCTTCATGCCGCGCGTAGACTGTCTGATAACGTTCGCGGTCATCCAGAGTTTCCTTAATGTACGGAGGAAGCGGCATCGATCCGAGCCTGTCCAGTATCTCCTGGAAGATACCCTGATAGATAAAGCGCAGCGTCCGGCCGCCCATATCCGCTTCGTCCTCTATTACGGCGCGAAGCTCTTCGCTGAAGATAATCACCGCTCCGGTCTTCAGCTTCTTGCCGGGCTTAACCAGCGCCTCCCAGCGGTCTTCACCGAGATTCTTCAGCAGCAGCACCTCTGCCTTCGCCCCGGTATCCTCCTTGACACCGAACAGTCTGGCCGGAATAACTCTCGTATCATTCAATACCAGTGTATCTCCGGGACGGAATTGCTGCAGTATATCTGTGAAATGCCCGTGTTCCAGCTGACCGTTCTCCTTGTTTACGAGCAGCAGTCTGGATGAGCTGCGGTCGGCAAGCGGAGTCTGGGCAATCAGTTCCTCCGGCAAATTAAAATCATAATTATCTACATTCATGATGGGATCTTCATTCCTTAACTATAGTAACGTTATTAAAATAGTGTTGCAATATTTGACGATAATCATACCCGCTATCTGCCATGCCCTTTACGCCCCATTGGGACATGCCCAGGCCGTGCCCGTTGCCCCAGCCGATGAAATAGAATCCGGGACTGCTGGTGACCACTCTGGAAGATTGATCAGCACCCATGACTACGGTTCCGCTGCCATTTGCAGTTACTTTGCCGGTTGCAGAGAGCACCCCGGCGCTTGTTGAACTACCAATAGTGGCTGTAGTGCCGTCAGCGCCTAGTACAGTATAACTGCCTGCCGGGACAATATCAAACAAAGTACTGGGCAATCCGCCAAAGGAAGAACGGAACAAATCCGGGTATTTCACCTGCAGAATCTGGCCGTTAGCCTTGACTTCCACCGCTCTCCCCGAAGGCCCGCGCTTAGTCACCTGGAGACTGGTTATGGAAGACGGAAGAGCGTTGCTTGTTTTGCCGGACAGGCTTTTGAGCAGCTCTGCCGAGGTATACGGCCCTTTGATCCAGCTGTAGCTGCCGGATTCATAGACCTGGCCCAGCACTACGGCGTTATCGCCGGGGTTCAGCTTGCCTGCGGGAGTAACACTGCTATCAATAATAGGCAAAGGCCGGATATTCACATCCTTGGTGGTAGCCGTAGCCAGCGGAAGTCCGGCTGCCGTTGTGTTCCCGGTTAATTTGATATTGTCTTCACGGGCATAACCGGAGATACCGCTGTTCAGCAGCACATAATACCACTTTTTAGATGAAGCAACTGCCGCAGCATCCTCGCTGCTGACTACACTGACGAAGGTATCGCCGCCGTTGTTCCACACCTCAGACGGGTCTGCGGTAACGCCGCCGCCGTTGGAGGAGAACACGGCTTCTACTATTTTGCCGCCGCTCATCAGCACTTCGCCTGCGGTAGCATCCACTGCCTTGGTAATGACTGGAGCTTCAGCGCCTATGCCGTTGTACACCTGGCTCAGCGTGGTATCGACAACATTGGCTACATCGAAGCGGTTGCCCTGGGCCAGCGCATAGCTGCGCGCCGCAACGGCCTGGGCTTTGAGCGCCTCTTCCGGCCAGCCGGATGAAACCTCTCCGCCGACAACCGCATACAGATATTGCTCCAGCGGCACTACGTTGATTACAGACAATGAACCGTTCAGATTGCCCAGCTCCAGATTGCCTCGGTAAGTACGCTTGGATCTCTCCGTAAGCAGAATCCCCTTCTCATTGCCGGCGGCTGTGAACTTCGCGTCGCTTCCGGATAACAGATAATGAAAGGCCTGGACTTCACTGCTGAAATCAAGTCCTGCGTCCATCCGGATAATTAGTCCCGCTGTACCTGCCGCCACCGGCGACAGAACAAGCTGCGGGAGCAGTGCAGCTGCCGAGGCAGAGACCGCTGCAAGATCGCTGTCGCTCGCCGCTTCGCCTACCCAAACTTCAGTCCGAGCACTGCCGCCTTCTCCGGACACGAATACCGGCCAGGCATCGAACCCGGCAGCGGTTAGGCTGCCGACAACCGCCTGCGCTTCCTCCAGCGTCGCGTAGGAACCTGCGGACAGATGTTTGGTCCCGGCAACAGCCGGTGTCTGTCCTTCCGGAAGGCTTACTCCGGCTTTCATCACGGAGGTCAGCCCTGTTTTGGCGGCAGCTTCACTGGCATAGCTTCCAGTGTAGAGCTGATACACCTTAGCTCCGCCCCGTGATGCCATAAACAGCTGGGGTTTATCGGAGGTAGCCTGCAGCTTCTTGGCTGCATCCGCTGCCACCTGCCAGGTTGGCGTTTCCAGCACCTTCACCCGGTAGCCGTCCAGACTGACACGTACTTTGTTCTGGGCAGGAACCGACAGCAGAGGTGTTCCGGCCTGCGAGAGCAGGCTGAAGCCCAAATCGGACTGAAGCGTGACCAGCGGTACGGTAGATTTATATTTGCTGCCAATATCGGCATACAGTGCAACCCGGATCGCCCCGCCGGTATCGGCGTGAGTGGTACCCGCAAAGCTCAGAAGGCTGCCTGCTACCATTGATGCGGCCAATACTCCGCGGCCCAGCAGCCCTAACCCTGTTTCTTTCCACCTGGCAAGATTCATTGTAGGCCTCCTAAAAGTTTTGAGAGTAGCTGCTCCCGAAGCAGGCTTCGTTCCAAACCCTGCTTCGGAAGCATACATACTCTTTAAGTTTTGAAAGCATGACATCCTCAGAAAGCTTCGTTCAAAACCCGCTTGGGAAGCATACTCTTAAATGTGTTATATAAAACGCACTCTAGACTGCAACCAATTAAGCACCCGGTCGGGCACTTATGTGACGAGCGGTTTATTCAACTTCTCGCACCTAATCTATTGCAAAGAACATTCAAATTCTTAAGTTTCTCACTTGTTTAGGCTTAATTGTTGTACGGATTGCAACTTGATCCCCTAGATATCTGGCGGTTGGGACAGATTGTTGTATGAAATACAAGATTTGTCCCGCCAAACCGCTTGGAGGAGAAGGAATGTTGCCTTTTATACAACAATTCGGGATTGTAGCCGGGATCATACGAAAAATGTTGTATTATGGGCAGCATCAGTTCTGCTGCGGAGGGAGCGGAAGTCCCAGATGATGATACGCCGCCGGGGTCACTATGCGCCCGCGCGGCGTGCGCTGCAGGAAACCGATCTGCAGCAGGTAGGGTTCGTATACGTCCTCAATAGTCTGGCTCTCTTCGCCTATCGTAGCGGCAATGGTATCGAGCCCGACCGGTCCGCCGCGGAAGGAGCTGATCATCGACTGCAGCATCTTGTGGTCGATGCTGTCCAGTCCGCGCGGATCTACCTGAAGCATCTTGAGCGATTCAGCGGCAATCTCCGGCGTAATAATACCGTCGCCGCGGACCTGCGCATAATCGCGCACCCGCTTCAGGAGACGGTTGGCAATCCGCGGAGTCCCACGGGCCCGCAGGGCAATCTCTTCCGCAGCATCGCCCAGAATCTCGATGCTGAGCAGCTCGGCGTTGCGGGCTACGATGAAGCTCAGCTCATCGATTGTGTAGTACTCCAGCCGGCTGACTACGCCGAAGCGGTCGCGCAGCGGAGCGGACAGCAGCCCCGCGCGTGTCGTTGCTCCAATGAGCGTGAAGGGCGGCAGGTCCAGCCGCACCGAACGGGCACTCGGGCCTTTGCCGATCATAATATCCAGCGCGAAATCCTCCATCGCCGGATACATAACCTCTTCCACCGTGCGGTGCAGGCGGTGGATCTCATCAATGAACAGCACATCGCCTTCCTGAAGGTTGGTCAGCAGCGCGGCCAGATCGCCCGGCCGCTCAATTGCCGGGCCGGAAGTGGTCCGCAGATTCACACCCAGCTCATTGGCGATAATATTCGCCAGCGTTGTTTTGCCGAGACCCGGAGGCCCGTACAGCAAGACATGATCCAGCGCTTCGCTGCGCATCTTGGCTGCTTCAATATATATTTTCAGGTTTTCTTTCACCTGGTTCTGGCCGATATATTCACCCAGATAACGGGGCCGCAGACTTAATTCAACCGCCTGCTCGTCCATCATCAGATTTGCTGATATAATCCGGTCATCCATTATTCCTCACTCCGTTCTTCAAGGACCTATTTGGCTATAAAAAGCAGCCCCAGCGCCTTTTTCATCAGCACGTCAACCGGTCCGGTATCCGTTCCCTCTTGCTTCATCTTCAGCCATACGCGGTCCAGCTCGGTATCGGTATAGCCCAGCGCCCTCAGGGCATCCCTGGCCTCTTCCCACGGGAGTGCCTCGGCCTTAGCCTGGGCTTCAGCCGCTACAGCGAACAGGCCTGTCTGCAGGGCAGCTCCACCGAAGCCGTCCAGCTTGTCCTTCAGATCCAGAATCATCCGCTGCGCCGTCTTCTTGCCGATGCCCGGCAGCTTCGTCAGGAAGGTGATGTTCTCCTGATAGATCGCCGAGATCAGCTGATCCGGCGTTCCGCCGGTCAGAATGCCCAGCGCCACACGCGGGCCGATGCCAGACACCTCGATCAGCTTGCGGAACAGCTTCTGCTCCTCACGGGTCGGGAATCCGAACAGGAGCGTCGCATCCTCACGGGTCTGATAATGAATGAAGATGGTCACCGGACCCTCCACCTTGGCAAAAGCATACGGATTCGGGCAGAAGACCCGGTATCCTACGCCTTGAACATCCAGTACTACATATTCTGACTCCAAATGTACAACCGGTCCTCTTAGGAAATCTATCATTTTCGCAATACCTCATTTAATTTGGAATTAAGACTCACGGAATGGGCGTGGCATACCGCCACCGCCAGTGCATCCGCCACATCATCGGGCTTCGGTACAGCCGACAGCTTAAGAAGCAGCTTGACCATCTCCTGAACCTGTTTCTTCTCTGCCTTGCCGTACCCTACTACTGCCTGCTTCACCATCATAGGGGTGTATTCCGCCACTGGCAGCCCGCGCTGCACGGCCGCCAGAATCAGCACTCCGCGCGCCTGCGCCACCGGCAGGGCCGTTGTCACATTGCGGCTGAAGAACAGCTTCTCTACCGCAACCGCATCCGGCTTATATTTATCAATCAGCTGCACCATGCCTTCATAGACATGCAGCAGACGTTCTTCTTCCGGAGTATGCGCCTCAGTCTGGATGCAGCCGTACTGGACCGGAGTCAATTTGTTTCCAACCTTATCTACAAAACCAAAGCCGACAATCGCCAGCCCCGGATCAATCCCCAAGATGCGCAAGATCCTTCTCTCTCCTCTGTGCCAGGGCAGAATAGCCCCTGCGGGTTCATCCATGAATCCGCCCTAAAGCGAACATATGTATTCCTTCTACCCATTATAGCAAAAAAATTTCCCCGGGGAGACAAAAACTTTGTCCCGGGGAAATTAAAATCAAGCTGTATTTTAAACAAAAAAACCCGTGAGCCTCCTGCCCACGAGTCTTCAAACAGTTAGGTCCTTCACTTCATTCCGCATGCATCACCTGTTCCGCCGAGTCCCGCGCATAGTCGCTGAAGGTAGACAGTACACTGTTGTACTCCTCCATGTCCTGTACCCGGATGCCCTGATGAAGCTGCTCCCAGATCCCCTCCGGCAAAGAGGATTTCATCGAGCCCATATCCAGCTGGAAGAAGGTCTTCATCACCTTTTCCGACGTCGGCGGTCCTTTGAACAGCGTCAGATTCCCCTGCTCATCCACTCCGAAGTAGGCTTCTTTTTTGGTGAGCGGCGACAGATCATTGACTCTCTGCTCCAGCCACAAATCGCCTTCCTCGCTGAGCCAGCCGCTCCAATCGGAATGCTGTCCGATCATCATCTTCAGCTGGGCCGGTGTCTGCTTGCCGGGCAGTGTCTGCACCTCTTCACCGGATACATAAATTGTCTTCAGGTGCACCGTTCTGCTGACCGCTTCCCCGCTGACTGCTTCAAGCAGCTCTTTGCTGTCCATCACAGCAGCTTCATCTTCTGCTTCATTCCCTGTATGGTTATAAACGGCTGCCACAGCCGGAATGCTGCTGCCGGGTTCCCGGTTCTGCTCTTCTATTCCGCTTAGTGTTCCGGGCAACGTCCAGGCCGTATGCTCCAACAGCAGGCTGATCTCTTCCGGAACCTGCATGCCACGCCACGCCAGCACCGTAAGCGCAATGCAAGCCGCTCCCACCCAGGGAGCCTTTTTCCAACGTCTCCACCGCCGCCACAGTTGTTTTTTCAAGCGAAAAGCATTCACGTTAATCCCTTCATTCTGGTTTTTCCCTATTGTGACCTGTGAAGGGAGCATTTATGCGTAATTGCTTGAAATTCATTCCAAGCGGAATTAATCTGTGTCCAGCGGATTCTCAATGGCTCCGAGGAACAGGACCACCTGAGTCTGCACATCCTTGATCATGAACAGAAACGGCCGGTTGACCGTCATTTCAAAAGGCGTACCTGCAGGAGCAGCTGATCCTGCCCGCATCTGGATTACTGTGGACGCCGCCGCCTCTGTTCCCTGCTCATTCACATCGATGTAGGTTTTGTGGATGACCTTGCTGAAATAAATCGGGCGATTCAGGTCCGCAAGCAGCGGGAAATCCCCCTGGTCCGGGTCGAAAGCCAGCTTCACACCCAGCGCCTGCAGAACCTTTGTAAGCTCTGCCCCGTAGCTTGCTGTAAAACGCGGCAGCCGCAGCGTCCCCCGGGCACTGGCGAAGCCCTCATCAAGCGGGAGTCTTCCCGCCGCAAGCTGATCCGCAAGCTCCTGTAAGGAAGATTCCCCGCCCGGCAGGATTACGGTCATCTCCATCTGGCCCTCTCCATTAGGAAGCTTCACAGCCTGCCAGTCCTCATTCTCAGCATACTGGAACAATCCGCTCCGCTTCATCATCATTGCCCGCACTGCTGCCCCGTCCGGGGGATAGAAGTCTGCTGGCGCAGTCGCCTCCTCCGGAAACACATCACTCCAGCCGGCTTTGAAATACAGTGCGTTGACAAGCACCGCAACTGCCTGGTCACCCGGCGGCTCCGTGAGCATCTGCCTGATCTTATGCCCGGTATGCTTCGAGACCCAATCATTAATCTGCGTCACAGATTTCTCTGCAGCTAAGTCTGTCGCCCTGATCTCTGCGTTATAGAAATCCTCGCCTGTCTTGAGATAGTCCTTGCGCAGCGGCAGCCCCTTCATGCCCCAGACCGAATTCGCTATCTTCAGCTCAATTCCCGGTCCGGCGTCATTCAGCAGCTGCAGCAAAACCTGATGGCTGGTATTCAGCTGCTCCCGCTCATCAGGTGCATAGCCCAGCAGCGTTCCCAGCTCCTCTGCCGTCTCTCCGTCCGCACCTTTATAAGCAAGGGCCAGCGCAGCGGCAACACTATAAGGTGACACCGTCAGATTCCCGCCGCCCGGCTTCCACAACTGGCCAAACAGCATCGCGCCCAGCCGGTTGCTCTGCTTGGCCAGCCCGAAATCAAGCCCGGATGCAGCTGCCTGTCTCTCTGAATAGCTCATTTTGGAACCTCCTTTACTGCAGCCGGCCAGGAGCAGCACGGCTAACAAGAGTACGGATATTCTTTTGATCATCATAGCTCCCTCCTTGAGTCCATCCGAAGCGGCAAGGATATGTACCAGATGCCCTTTCACATTTCATGGACGATCCCAATTGGAAAAAGTTGCAAATGACCGGCTCAGATATTCATTAGAAATTCGGCACCACCGGCAGCTTAATATGGCTCGGATACTCCTGGTTATGGCAGATCGTCTGCTGCACAATGACTGCTTCCGTATCTTCATACGGATTGTTTCCGGTGTTTGTGTTAGGGAAGGCCACGAATTTGCTGGAAGAAGTGATTGTGAAGCGGACCCGGTGTCCCGCGGCAAACGAGTGGGCGATGTTCTGCAGGAAAATATCGTACCGCTCCACCTGCCCCGGCACAAGCAGCTGCGGCTGTTCCAGCCCGTGCCGGTATTTCGCCCGCACGATGTAATTGGACAGGCGGATGGAATCCCCTTGTTCATTCACATCACTCAGCGTCACGACCCAGTCCGTATCCAGACCCGAGCTTGCCGCATAGATGACCGCTGATAGTTCCCCCGCTACCGTCAGCTTCTCCGCCAGCGGCTCACTGGTATAGACGACAATGTCGCTTCTCAGCTCATGCTTCCGCATATTCTCCGGCTCCCGCTCTCCGCTGTCGGCAACCGGGTCAGCCGGATTATAGATATAAGTGTCTGCTGCTGAATGTTCCTCCGGCTCCATAATCAGCCGTCCATCGCCCAGGGATGAATTCGCCCGGCCGTCTCCGCCCAGATAGAACGGAGTTATCTTTGCTTCTGCCGGTGTCCAATCCTCCGAGGTTCTCCAGCGGTTCTCGCCCACCACATAATAGGAAGCCCGCGGCTCCTGGTCGATGCCGTTCGGAATACCTTTCAGGAACCGGTCAAACCAGCGCAGCACAGATATATCATAATCGTACACCACTGCATCATTGCCGAAGGATACGCCCAGCAGATCCCGCGCCCGGTTCGGTCCGTGCTCCCAGGCGCCGAGGCGGATTTTGCGGCTCTTCACATCATGCTCCGTCAGCATCCGCCAGGTCTCCGATACCCCCGGGCTGTCACCGTCATACCAGCCGGAGATCACATACATCGGAACCTTAACCTGATCTCCGCGTTCGGTGAACGTACAGTTTCTCCAGAAATCGTCATACTCGGGATGGTGGCTCCACAGCTCCCATGGCCCCGAAGTGCGGCCAATCATCTGCTGCGGAATATCCCTGATGGGTCTGGCATCGACCGCCGCTTCCGGGTCCACTGTAATGCCGCCAAAAATATCAAAGTCCGTCCGCGTCCCCACCGACTGCGCAAGCGTCCAGGACAGCAACGGCCAGGAGCAGAGCGTTCCTCCTTTGCGCGCGGTGTCCACGAACGGCGAACCTACATTAACCTCATCCACCACCGCCAGCAGGTTCGGGTGACCGCTGGTAGCGGCTGCTACAACAACATAGCCGAGGTAGGAGGCGCCCCACATTCCAACTTTGCCGTCAGACCATTCCTGGGCAATAATCCAGTCAATGGTATCGTAGCCGTCATCGCGTTCATTGTAGAACGGGATCAGCTCACCTTCCGAATCCGCGCGGCCGCGTACATCCTGGGAGATCACGGCGTAGCCTTTATTCGCCCAGCGCATGAAGATTTCTTTTTTACCATTCCGGTCGTAACAGGTTCTCACCAAGATAGTTGGTACCTTCGTTCCCGGCTCAAGACCTTCAGGAAGAAATACATCGGTAGCCAGCTTCACGCCATCCCGCATCGGCACAAGATACGTTCCCAGATCGTTCACACCATATTCCGGCTGCGACAGCAGCGGTTCAGCATAGAGGGCGAGCGGGGTCAGCTGCTCATATCCTGCCTTAACGATCAGCTCAATGCCATAGCGGTTAGGGGTCAGAAAGGCGATCACCTCCCCGTCCAGCGTTACAATATCCAGCGCCGTGCCCCCGCGGTAAGCCCATACCTGCGAAGTCCGCTCTACACCGGAGATCTCCGCCTGATAGGTAATATGCTTCTGATATTTGTCCCCGTTCTTGAGGATAACCTCGTCCCCGGCCCATTCCGCATCGGTGTACACATGAAGCTGCCCCGCGATCCGCGCCAGCGGAAGAACATATTTCGCGCCAGCATCCAGCACATTCTCCTGCATCTGTGTGCGTCTGCGGGTGTCAACCTTGGCGTGCATGACCTCCTTGTCCGTGAAACGGATGGTGCCGCTGTATATCCCCGAGCAATAGAAGTTGAAGCTTGTCTGCTGTAAGTATGAATTCATCTGTAAAAGTCCCCTATCCGCAAATTTGTTCGAACACACGCAGCCAGTTGCCGCCCATAATCTTAGCGATCTCTTCATCGCTGTACCCGCGCGCCACCAGTCCCCGCGTGAAATTGCTGAAATAACTGTATTTCTCAAGCCCTGCTACGGTTTCCGTGGAGGGACCATCCCCTTTGGCGAATCCCAGCTTAGGTGCAATCTGCTCCTTGAAAAAGACCAGTGACCACTCCAGGTCACTCATAGGCCAGTCCGTTCCGATGCCCACATGCTCTACGCCTACCAGCCTGATCACATATTCAATATGATCCAGCACATGCTCAATGGTGGTATGATCCGGATCTTCATGCACAAACCACGGCATCGCAAAAATACCAATCACCCCGCCGGTCGCAGCAATCGCGCGGATCTCCTCGTCACTTTTGCAGCGCATATGCGGATAGATGGCTTCCACGCCGGTATGCGAGGCGATAACCGGCGCTTTCGAGGCTGCACAGGCATCCAGGGTGGTCTGCCTGCCGCAATGTCCGGTATCGACGATGATTCCGAGCGTGTTCAGCCGTTCCACAAACCGCAGACCGTATTTGGACAGCCCGCCATTGCCCGGCTCCGCACAGCCGGAACCTATCAGATTCTGGTTGTTGTACGTTAACTGCAGAATCCTTAGACCAAAGCCATGCAGCGCGTCAAGCAGCTCCAGATTTTTCCCAAGCGCATCCGTTTCCTGTGCCGTTATAATACCGGCCTTCCTGCCCTCACGCTTAGCCCTGCGGATATCCTCCGCCGTCAGTGCCTTCACCAGCCAGTCCGCGGAATCGAACTGCAGCTGAACCTCGCCCATACTGGTAATCACGCTCTCTATATCATTCAGGTGCAGCTCACGGTTCCCCGCCGTAATGCCGGACTTGTACCATTCCTCTTTGTACTCCGCAATCTCACCGCCGGCCGACAGCCGGGTAATGATCTGCGCCGGCATGGCGCTGTAGACCATCGGTTCATCCTTGTACGGCTCGCACAGCGCCTTCACCTTAAGCGAGACGCTCTCCGGGATAGCGCTTGGGGACAAGGGCCCCTGGAACAGCAGATCAATATTGATATTCTCCTCATGCAGGCGTTTCGCCCGCTCCTCCTGTGCAGCACTCAGTCCGAACTCATACCAGCCTTCCCGTTCCTGTAAATTCACTTGATCCGGCCCCTCCTCTATGAAACTACCTATTTACTTGATGCTCGCTCGTCCCTGCGGTGAATATTTGGGCTTCAGGCAGCCGCCGCTCCTGCCATTCCAGAAATCGCTTGCTCAGGCTTTGCAGTAACCAATTACGCTAAGCTTAACTGCACTTTGTACAACTAAATCGTCTGATTTTCAACCGATTATCCGTTTAGTTGTATTTCGTGCAATTAAATTGACCAATGTAGTTGGTTATCACCCATTCGGGCAGATTTAGTTGTACAGACTACAGTTATAAGAGGCAAGCAGCTCTTTTCGCTGTTTTTAATTGTACATTATACAACTATCACTGAAGTTTCACTTGGAGCTGAATACATCCATTGCCGCTTGCTGCATTATTGAATCGACACACTTCATTAGATCTGATGTCGGACTAGTTACTCTTAATAGAAATACCGAGATCTATTTAAAATGAAATCTCCACGCCTTTGTGCAGAGCAACCGCCTGTTTATAAATATAGAAGGCTGCGGCAAGATCCTGAACGGCAAGCCCCAGTCCCTTAAAAAGGGTAATCTCATCGCCGCTTCCCCGGCCGGGGACCCGCCCCTTCAGCAGCCCGCCAATTTCGCCAATAATATGGTCCGCCGTAATCGCCCCTTCACTGAGCGGGATCAGATAATCTCCCGCTTCGTGGACCGCCGACTCCAGCCGGTCCACATAGAGCCTCGCCCCGGCTACCAGCGCCGTGTCCAGCTCCCGTTCATGCGCCCTGCATGCGCCGATCGCATTGATATGTGCGCCTGGCTTCACCCAGGCGCCGTGCAGCACCGGCTCCCCCGCCGCCGTTGCCGTACAAATAATGTCCGCGTCCATCACCGCGTCCTGCACAGACAGCGCTGCCGTGATCTCTGCGTTCCACCGGCTGCTCATGGCATCGGCGAACGCCCGGGCCTTGCCCGGCGTTCTGCTCCAGACCTTGGCGCGCTTAATGCCGCGCACCTGCAGCATCGCCTCCAGATGGCTCCGGGCCTGCTCCCCGGTGCCGAGAACCGCCAGGGACTCCGCCTCTTCCCTGGCGAGCAGCTTCGTCGCCGCCGCACTGACCGCCGCCGTGCGGATGGCTGTAATCGACTGGCCGTCCACTATGGCCAGCGGCACGCCGGTGGCGGCGTCGAACAAAGACACCATCCCCTGATGCGACGGCAGACCGCTCCCGTGGTTGCCAGGGAATACGCTGATGATCTTAGCACCAGCGATCCCTTCACGCCGCAGATACCCGGGCATCATTCCCAGCACATTCCGCTCCTCCAGCGGCAGGACCTGGCGGAGGCTCTGCACGGCCTCCCCCTCCGACAGATCAGCGAGGACGGTTTCCATCACAGCGATGCAGGACTCCATCGTTAGAATCTCCGCAACTTCCTTCCCGTTTACCATCAGCACATTTAGACCCTCCCGGATTCTTGATAACGCATATCCATTCTTATCTTTTCAAAAAAAGATTCAAGCTTATCTTTCTATGCCATCATTTGCTATACTCTATATTAGCGAAAAAAGTTAAAAACTAAAACAAAGGGGATATCCTTGATGATTATTCAGCCAAAAACACGCGGCTTTATCTGCACGACTGCTCACCCGGAGGGATGTGCCGGACAAATACAGGAACAGATTGACTATGTACGGGCACAAAAGAAACTTACCGGTCCGGCCAACGTGCTGGTCATCGGCGCTTCTACCGGCTACGGGCTGGCTTCCCGGATTGCGGCTGCATTCGGCGCAGGTGCCAATACCATCGGTGTCTTCTTCGACAAAGCTGCTGAAGGTGCCCGCACAGCATCCGCAGGCTGGTACAATTCCGCTGCTTTTGAGCAGGAAGCGGCCAAGCAGGGGCTGAAATCGTTCAGCATCGTCGGCGATGCCTTCTCGGATGCCATTAAGACCAAGACCATCGACCTCATCAAAGCTGAATTCGGCACCGTTGATCTCGTTATCTACAGCGTAGCTTCCCCCCGCCGCACCCATCCGGTTACAGGAGAAGTCTTCTCTTCTGTGATTAAGCCGGTTGGAGAAGCTTACACGAACAAGACGATGAACTTCCACACTGGTGAAGTATCCACGGTTACTATTGAGCCGGCTACGGATGACGAAGTCCGCCAGACCATCGCTGTTATGGGCGGAGAAGACTGGGGCATGTGGATCAATCAGCTGCAGGAAGCAGGCGTGCTTGCAGACGGCGCAACAACCGTGGCCTATTCTTATATCGGGCCTAAGATCACCCATCCCATCTACCGGGACGGAACCATCGGCCAGGCGAAGAACCATCTGGAACAGACGGCGGTCGCGCTGAACGAGCAGCTCTCTGCTACAGGCGGACGGGCCTTCGTATCCGTGAATAAGGCTCTGGTTACGCAGTCCAGCTCCGCCATCCCTGTGGTGCCGCTGTATATTTCCGCACTCTATAGAGTAATGAAGGAAAAAGAACTGCACGAGAACTGCATTCAGCAGATGTACCGCCTGTTCGCAGACCACCTGTATAACGGCGGCGAAGCTGCAGCAGACGGCAGCCACCTGATCCGGATTGATGACTGGGAGATGCGCGAGGATGTGCAGATCGAGGTCATGAGACGCTGGAATGAGCTTGAAACGGATAATGTTCCTGAACTTGCAGACCTTAAGGGCTACCAGGATGACTTCTTCCATCTGTTCGGCTTCCGCACCGGAGGCGTGGATTACGAAGCCGAGACTGACCCTGCTGTTGCTATTCCCAATATGGCATAAGCATTCCGCCTAATACATGAAGCCGTTCCCTTCACCGGGAGCGGCTTTTTGGCGTGCAGATTCCAGGTTACCGCTCCACTTCGGGCATAAAATAAGGTTTGACTTTAGGTTATCCTTGCAGTATTTTATATCTAAAAGATATATCTTACAGATTGGATGCGTGCATATGGCTGCTAACAGGAGCAAGACAGGTTACGTGTTACTGGGACTACTAAATGAAGAGAACTTGACTGGGTATGAGATCAAAAAGATCGTAGATACCCGGCTTTCCTTTTTTTGGAGCGAGAGCTTTGGCCAGATCTATCCGGAACTGAAGCGGCTGGCTGCGGGGGGCCTGATCGCTGTGTGTGAAGAACCTGTTTCTTCAGAAGGCAAGAACAGCAAACAAAGCATCAAGTATCAGATAACCGTACCCGGAAGGTACGAATTACAAGAATGGCTTAAGACACCGGTGGAAAAAGAAACCGTACGCTACGAGCTGCTGCTTAAGCTGTATTTTTCCAATTCTTCCTCTTCCGCCACCATGCTGGAGCATGTCCGGGAGTTTGAAATCAACCACCGGCGGCAGCAGCAGCTGTTCGGCAAATTCGAGGAACAGCTGAAGCAGAATCTGGATGTCCACAGCAATCACAGCCGCATCCTGATGGTCCTGTCCTTTGGCCAGAAGCTGTGGGAGTCTTACGCCGACTGGTGCGGGCAGACCATAGCTTTGCTGGAGCAGGAAATCGCAGAACATGAGAACCCGCCGAATGAATAAAACCGTGGATTTGTATTACTTTTCAGGCACGGGCAATACGAAAGCGATTGTAGACTTTGTGGGCAGAACCCTTAAGACCTATAACATCCGCACTTCTCTCAATCTGATCGGCAGCGAATCTATGCCAAGCAGTCCGGTTAATGACCTGTGGCTGGCCTTCCCGGTCAATTCGCAGTCCGTATCCCCGTTCATCTGGAGATTCCTCCGGCGGCTCCCGAAGAGCCAGGGCACCAGAGTATATGTGATCGCTACGCTCAATAACTCAGCCCATATTCTGGAGCCGCTCTATACCCTGCTGAAGAATAAGGGCTACATCCCTGTCTCCGCCTGCGAGATCAGTATGCCTAATAATATGCTGAATGCTGAAGCAAGACCGGAGGATGATCAGGCCCGGCTGAGCGCAGCCTATCAGAAAGCTGAGACTTTTGTCCATCTGGCACTTGCCGGTGAATCCGCCTGGAAGTCAGAGTATCCCGGGTCGAGGGCCGTCTCCGCTCTCTCCAGAAGAACCGTGCTGCCCTGGATGTCGATGCGGCTGATGCTCAGATTGCGGACGGTCCCTTCCAAATGCATCAGCTGTGAATTATGCGTTCTGCAATGTCCCACCGGTAATATAGTAGTGGTCGATGATCTGCCATACCATGGGTACAAATGTGATTTCTGTATGAAGTGTGCGGCGAACTGTCCGCGGAACGCAATCGTAGTATCGGGCAAAGAGAACCTTCATTTCCGCAATGCCAGAATG
This sequence comes from Paenibacillus sp. FSL R10-2771, assembly GCF_038000205.1. Taxonomy (NCBI): domain Bacteria; kingdom Bacillati; phylum Bacillota; class Bacilli; order Caryophanales; family Paenibacillaceae; genus Paenibacillus; species Paenibacillus sp. FSL R10-2771. The sequence goes on along the minus strand of NZ_JBBOBM010000001.1, from coordinate 905,348 downwards.
CATCAATCTACTTTGGAACAATAGGACGGAGAGTTCACATGGGTCTGCACATTAAAGGATTCATCATCCCCTTATTAGTATTGCTGCCGAATCTGATCTTCATTTTCTTCCCGCCCCGGAATGCTCCTGATTCTTTGGCCTCTACACCCCTGATCTTCACGATCTTGGAGCGGGCAGGCCAGATCACTTGCTTCATGATGCCTATTGTCCTGGGCCGCAAGCTTGCAGAACAGCCCCTTGGCCTGTCTGCCGGACTGATGGCTGTCTGCCTGCTGATTTATTATATATGCTGGGCCCGCTTTTACTGGAATGCGAGAGAATTTGCCGTGTTGTTCACGCCTTGGCTTGGAATTCCTATTCCTATGGCCGTCTTTCCGGCAATCTACTTCATGCTGCTTGGATTCTGGCTTGAGTCCTGGCTGCTCCTGATCCCCGCTTTTCTGTTTGCCGTGGGTCATTTGGTGAACAGCTGGAATGTTTATGCTCAGGTGCGCTAGAAGCCCGCTGGTATCCGCTTCATAACATATCGATCCTGTCTTTCTTGAATTCTCCCCCACTTAGCTAACGCTTGAAGTGGCGGATTCTTGCGAACAGAAGAGTACCCTCTTCTTATGGAGCAAGCGATCCCTGCGTTCCCGCAGTTTTACATTTTTGACGCAAGTGAAATGTTGAATTCTATCGTTTGGTTAGGTGGTGGTTAACCGCTACTTTTTCAATATTGTGAGCGGCGTTTTCGTCACGGTCATGGATCGTCCCGCAGGCCGTACATGTCCATTCCCGAACGGACAGGTTCTTCACCTCGGGGTGGATCGTGCCACACACATGGCAACGCTGACTGGTCGGCTCAAACGTGTCGGCGATCCGAAGATTTCGTCCATACCATTTCGCTTTATACGTCAGCTGTCGCACCCACTCGCCCCAAGACGCATCAGCAATGGATTTTGAAAGCTTGGGGTTCTGAATCATATTCGCCACACGCAGATGTTCGATACTGATCGTTTGGTTTTCACGAATCAGTCTCGTGGTCAGCTTGTGGAGGAAGTCATTTCGTTTATTGGCAATGCGTTCGTGAATACGAGCGATATGCTGCCTTGCTTTCTTCCAGTTGGAGCCGCCCGGAGTACGCCGAGCCATCCGCCGCTGCCAAAGCGCCAGCTTTTTCTCGTATTGACGGTAAAAGCGAGGATTGGCGATATGTTCCCCGTTTGAGCATACTGCATATTCTTTCAAACCTAAGTCGATGCCAATAGGTGTATCCACTTGGGGCAGAGGGTTCTTTTGAACTTCGCAAACGAGCGAAACGAAAAATTTCCCGCTGGCGTTTTTACGAACGGTAGCGGACAATATCCGGCCTTCCAGCTTCCGGGAGTTTGCAAAACGTATCCAGCCGAGTTTTGGGAGCTTTAAGCGACTGCCCTCCATGGCGATATTCCCGTTGGTGAATTTGGTCGTGTAACTTTGAATTGGATGCTTTCGGCTCTTGAAGCGTGGCGCTTGATTTTGCTTTTTGAAAAAACGATCAAAGCTATCCGCCACATGACGAGCAGCCGACTGCAAAGCGATGCTATCGACTTCTTTCAGCCAGTCGTATTGTGCTTTTAAACCGGGGAGTTGTGTTGCACAAGCGTGATAAGACAAGCCTTTTCCCGTTTCCGCATACCTTTGATTCCAAGCTCCCAAGAAGTAATTGAACACAAAACGGCAGCAGCCAAACATTTGACGAATGAGTTGCTGTTGCTCTGTATTGGGGTAGATCCGATATTTATAGGCTTGATGAACCAGGGGTTTCGAAGAAACATCCTGCGCAGACACGAGCATGTGCAACACCTCCTTTTAGTGAACTTATCCATATTATAGCACATATGTTCGTTTCGAAATCGAAAACTGCTGATTCATCCCCACCCTATCGAGGGTGGAGTATTCTCAGCTTTTTTAGATAAAAAACCGCCATTCCCATCAGGCTGAAGTTTTTGCAAACTTGCCCGGAGGATGGCGGTTTCTTGCAGATCTATTATGCTTCTGATACGGAAGCCGCAAGCCAGTCCGTTAACCGTGTAGGGGCAATTCGCGGATGGTCTCCGGCCGGAACAAGCGAGTGATCCTGCAATGCTGTTCCGAAATAATGTGCCTCCGTATCGCCGACCACCTGACGCGCATCCCCCTTAGCCTTCAGCGCTTGCCGGACGAATTCATCCAGAGACAGCTTATCCGGTCCGGCCAGCTCGGCTATCCCGTTCACTGGGGCTTCAAGGGTATAATCAACCAGCGCAGCTGCTACATCCCCAGAGGCTATGGGCTGTACCCATGCCGAAGGCAGACGGACGATATCCCCCTCTGTAGCGGTATAGGCAATGCCCTCCGCGAAGTCGAAGAACTGGGTCGCCCGCACGATGGTGTAGGGAACCGGGGAAGCCTGGATCAGCTCCTCCTGAGCCATTTTTCCGCGGAAATAACCGCTCTGCAGCAAGCCGTCAGTCCCCACTACAGATAGCGCCACATGATGCTTCACTCCTGCTTCAGCTTCAGCAGCCAGCAGATTGCGGGTCGTTGTCGCGAAGAATTCCAGCACAGCATCGTCTGCGAATGAAGGTGAATTTGCTACATCAACAACGGCATCAGCCCCTTTAAGCGCTTCTGCCAGCCCCTCACCAGTCATAGCATTGATGCCCAGAGAAGGTGATGCAGCCACAGTCTCATGACCCAGCCCCTGAAGCCGGCTCACCAATTGCTTTCCAATAAGTCCGCTGCCGCCAACCACTACAATTTTCATGTCTATTTCCTCCTGGTTTATAGCCTATATCCATAGGCCGGTATTTAGTAAACGCTTTGCAACAGACACAAACCGCCCTGCCACGGGCGCTCTGCCTCCATCCTATTTTCTTTGCTGTACATCCTGTAGACAAACTAGACCGGAGTTCTGTGACAAACAGCCCTCTCCCCGCGTAACAAGTTCCGGCACCGTTCCTACTAAACCGCAATTCACCTAAGAATTCGCGCAACAAACCAACATAGCAGCAGGCTTATAATAACCATAAGAACAATATAGCGATATTATGGAGGTTATTATGAACTGGAAAAATGCGATTGAGCACACGCTCTCTACCACCCGCCTTAACATCAAGCGCTTTGGTGACAAATCTCCAATTGTAAGCCTGGGCGACGGCAAATATCATCTGACGGACCATACCAGCTGGACGGAAGGCTTCTGGTCCGGCATTCTGTGGCTGAGCTATGAATACAGCCAAGACCCTGAGATTCACGCCGCCGCCATCCGGACGGTTGACTCCTTCAACAAGCGCATGATTTCCGGGAAGGAGCTCGACCATCATGATATCGGCTTCCTATATTCACTGTCCGCCAAGGCACGCTGGATCACCGAGAAGGATGAGGCTTCGCGTCTGCTGGCCTTGCAGGCAGCCGATGTACTGATGAAGCGCTGGCGCTCTGCCCCGCAGCTCTTTCAGGCGTGGGGACCGGAAGGGGATGCAGACAACGGGGGCCGGATTATTATCGACTGCCTGATGAATCTTCCGCTGCTCTGCTGGGCCACTGAACAGACCGGAGATCCCAGCTATGCCGAGTATGCCCGAATTCACGCCGAGAAAAGCCGGCGCTTCCTGGTGAGGGGAGATGACTCCTCCTACCATACTTTTTATTTTGACCAGCAGACGGGGAATGCCCTGCGCGGAGGAACCGCACAAGGTTATCAGGACGGCTCCACCTGGACGCGGGGACAGGCCTGGGGGGTCTACGGCTTTGCCTTGGCATACCGCTATTTTAAAGAACCTCATTATCTGGAAACCTCCAGAAGAATGGCCCGCTATTTCCTGGAGCATCTTCCCGCCGACCATGTCGCGTATTGGGATTTCGATGCCCCGCAGGAGGAGTCCACTCCACGTGACAGTTCAGCTTCCGCCATCGTTGTATGCGGTCTCCTTGAGCTGCTGGAGCACCTGCCGGAGGAGGACCCGGAACGGGCATGGTATGAGGAAGCCGTCAACAAATCGATGGATTCCCTGCTGAACCGCTACTTTACCGCCGGCAGCCCGTCGGAAGAAGGCTTTCTGCGTCATGGCTCCTATTCAGTCAGAGGGAACTCATCTCCGGATGATTTCATGATCTGGGGAGATTACTTCTTCCTAGAGGCGCTGCTGCGTCTGCAGCAGGGTGTTCCGGGGTATTGGTACGAACGGGAATAGCATATTACTGCATCTTCATTGACTAGAATCTGATCTGCTGGTGCGCAACATCAACTGCGGCACCCGGTTGATAATCCTTTATACCGGCAGGCTCTTTTACAGAGTCCTGCCGGTTTGTGCTCCTCTAGAATGAATGCTGCCGGTGGATACTGTTACAATCCTGCAAGAAATACAACATTCTCCTCATCAAATCAGCCCAAATCCGGAATTGTTGCAGAAAATGCAGCAATTCCCCTCCTCCAAGCGGCTCAGCGGGACAATTCCTGTATTTCATACAACAATTCTCCCGAACGCCCAGGTATCCGGGAACCAAAGCTGTATTACTTACAACATTTTAGGAATGGAGGATGGGATTTTCACAGTTGCCCTGCCAAAGAGCCATGGATTGGCTGGTTGCTTGGTTCGTTGCTTACTTGCGGTTGCTTGGTTCGTTCGTTTTTTGCTTGCTTGGTTCGTTCGTTGGTTCGTTGCTTGGTTCTTTGCTTACTTGCTTGGTTAGTCGGTTGCTTGCTTGGCGATTGTAGTCTTATAAGTGTGGCCGAAATCGCAGTTTTATTTTTAGCAGCCTTCTATTTATACTGAAGTTAGCAGTAATGGAATTAATAGCAGTGAACTATGGTTGATAAGGGAGCGTCGTATGAGCATGGACAGGAACAGGAACGATCATCCGCCCGAGGGAATGGACCCCGGTTTGTTTATGTACAAATATAAATATATTGACGGGGAATCCCTCTATTTTCATGCGCATAGGGGAATTGAAATCCTGTACATTTACAGCGGCTGCGGTGAGATCATGGTGGAGAATCAGACCTACCCTATTGAGGATCATACACTGGTCTTGTTTCAGCCCTATCAGCTGCACCGTGTAATGGTTCCTCCGGCAGAAGGCCGTTCCTATATCCGGACCAATCTGACCTTTGATCCTGGTTTCATGGACCATTATCTTTCCGCGTTCCCTATCCTGGGGCAATTCTTCCGGAACCTGTGGAGGGGCAGCCTGCGGCAGCCGGTATTCTACGGAATGAATGACACCCGTATTCCCGAGGTGCTGGAAGAGCTGCATCAGTGCACCAAGCACGCTGCTGCCGGCCAGGAGGAGAACACAGGTCTGCTTATGCTTCAGCTTATCAGGCTGTTTCAGACCCGGCTGCCTGATGTCCTGTCCAATCTCCTCCATTCACGCGGCAGCTCACATGTCCAGCGGATTACCGAATGGCTGGATGAACATTACAAGGAGCCTTTCAGCCTTGAGGCGCTGGCCGCCAGCCTGCATCTGTCTCCCTACCATATTTCGCATGTATTCAAACAATATGCCGGCATCACACTGTCCGAATATCTGATGCAGCGGCGTGTCAGAGAAGCCTGTATCCTGCTCGCCAACACCAGCCAATCTATCGGGGAAATCGCGGTAGAAGTAGGCAATCTGTCCCCGTCTTATTTCAGCCAGATGTTCAAGAAGAATAAAGGAATCTCCCCCGAGAAATACAGGAACAGCATCCATTGAATCTATAACGCGGTGAACCGCTTTTAAGGTTTTAAGCTAACAGGCAGGTTAATGAAACCACACAGTTCTTCGAAGCGTATAACCATTATTCAAATTTTCCCAATACGGCTCATACGGAGGTGAACTTGACTGGAGCATTTTTATGACTTGGTTCAATTGGCACTCTCAATTGCTCTCATCTCTTCCTTAGTATTAATTCCATTCACCCATTTTTCTTTACAAGAGGTACACTGGGGTCATGAAACACTTGCTGCAGCCGGTTCAACCTGGTATGTGGCTGTCAGACTGTCTCAACCGAACAGCATTCAGAAGTGGATAGTTCGTACCGTCAGACGAAGAGAAGCACCTGATGATGAAGACCATAGTCCTTCCCCACATTGATATTCATACTTTCAATTAGGGAGGACAACGATGAAAAAGATTATGTTGTTACAAAAATGGGCCAAGCCCATTCTCGTCATGTTGATTGGAGTTATTCCGGTCATTGTGCTCAGCGGGTGTTCGGCAGCATCCCAATCCAACCCGATTAATGCCGGTTCACCAGGAATATTTAACCATTTTTTTATTTATCCATTTTCGATCTTGATTAAATTTTTCGCGGATACCTTTCACGGAGACTACGGATTAGCGATCGTGCTGATGACATTCATCATCAGACTTGCGATCCTGCCGCTCATGATGAATCAAACCAAGAAACAAATGGTTATGAAAGAAAAGATGGCCGTCCTCCAGCCGGAATTAACTGCACTTAAGGAGAAGTATAAGAACGATGTCAGTACGGATGCCAAAAAACAAGAGCAAACCGAGATGATGCAGCTCTACCAGAAGCATCAATTCAATCCCTTAAACATGGGGTGTTTACCGATGCTTCTCCAATGGCCGATCACTCTCGCATTTTATTATGCCATTCGCCGTACCCCGGAGATTGCCGCTCACGATTTTCTGTGGTTTAACTTGGGGACAACAGATATGATTTTGCCGCTGATTGCCGCTGCGGTGTATTACGTTCAGTTCCGTGTGTCTCAATCTGTTTCAGCACAGCCTCAGCAAAATCAGAATAGCCAATTGGCTTTTATCGGATTGTTATCACCGGTCATGATGGGTTTATCTTCTTTTGCTATGCCCGCCGCGTTGCCGTTATATTGGGCAGTAGGCGGTATATTTATTATCGTGCAAACAGTGATACTCAATAAAATGTACACGAAGCCAAATGCAGCGGGTAAAAATCTGCCTGCCAGTGTAGAAGATTTATAAGATTTCAACCAGTCATAGAACAATACTAAATACAAGGCATCTGAGGCGCGGCCTCAGATGCTCTTTTTTGTTGGCGGCTTGTTAACGTGGGAACATAAACACTCCTCTTAGATTCCCAGCCTGCTCAACTGTAAAAGCGCCCTTCCCGCAGGAAGAGCGCCCTCGAAGCTTAGATTAGTTTTATGGCAAGACCGAGAAAATAATATCATCGAACAGCATATAAGCGAAGCCGCTGGTATAGAAGCCGACCTTGCCTGAAGGGCGGTGACCCGGATCGATGCCGGAGAGCCTTGGCGAGCCGTCCACAGATACGGCAATATCTCCGTCCCGGGCCGTCACCTTCACATCATACTCCGTATCCGGCAGCAGGTCATGTCCAGGCAGGACCGTCTCGGTCAGCTTCTGCCAGGCTGTGTCATACAGGATCCAGGCGGAGGTTCCGTCTGCCCGGGTACGGTAGCCGATCCGGGAGGAGCCGGAGCTGTCCTGGCGGTCGAAGATGTACAGGATGCCGTTATCCGGCATCACAAGCGGCGTCTTCAGCTTGAACTCCAGCTGATAAGAAGTGAAGCTGCGGTCGAGCAGGCCGGTAGCACCGTTCAGCAGTTTATAGCGGCGGTTCCCGTCCGGATCAGCGGCGATGCTGCGGTTAGGGTCTACCGGCCAGCCGTTGCCCCCGTTCTCAAAGTCTGTCTCATGCATAATGCTAGAGACGGTTACTGTAATGTCCGCCTTAATGAGCGGATTTACCGTAGACACAGCCGAGATAAGGGTCTCCCCTTCGTATACGGCGTGGACCACTCCGGTGCTATCCACCGTGGCGACCGCCGGATTGGCCGACTGCCAGGTTACGCTTGTGTCCGGCGTATCTGCAGGATCAAAGGATAGCTGCAACTGTCGCTGTTCCCCTGCGGCAATACGCACCTTGCTCTCCGCCGGAATGATCCCGGCCAGCGTAGTCGTAAGTGCCTTGAACTGAATGTCATCAAAGTGCATCTGGCTGACATTGCTGACGTAGAAGCCGACCTTCCCCTCCGCATTATGGCCCGGATCGTTGCCCTTCAGGCGGAAGGCTCCATCCAGGTACACGCTGATGTCACCCCCCTTCACCAGCATCTTGACCGCATACTCCGTATTCGGCTGCAGGTCATGCCCAGGCAGCTTCACCTCTTTCAGCACCGTCCAGGCTGAATTGTACAGCAGCCAGGCGGAGGTGCCGTCCGCCCGCGTCTTGTACCCGATCCGGCTAGAGCCGCTGCCGGCCTGGCGGTCGAAAACATACAGGGTTACATTATCCCCCATAATCTCCGGCGTCTTCAGCTTGAAGCTCAGCTCGTAATCGGAGAAGGACTTGGGACTGAGCGCTGAGGCTCCGTTCAGAATCTTGTACCAGCGGTTTGGCCCAATCTTCTCAATGCTGCGGTTCGCATCCTGCAGCCAGCCGTTCGCGCCGGATTCGAAATCTGTGAAATCCATTACGCCGTCGCCAGCCTCCACGTTGACCGTAACCGTGGCCGTCAGCAGCGGATTCTCCGCCGAGGCTACCGTAATGACCGTGCTGCCGACCGCCTGGCCGGTTACAATACCTGCCGTATCCACAGCTGCGATACCGGGATCGGTCGAAGTGAAGGTCCGGACGGGATGATCCGCGTTCCAAGGAAGCACCGCCGTGCGCAGCTTCAGCGTTTTCCAGCGGTCCACGGTAACTTCGCTGTCATAGACGGCTACTCCCTGAACAGGATAGCTGTCCGTGCCTGCTGTCGTGCCAGCTTTGCCAGTAACGCCAATGTCGTTAAACGGAATGTCTGGAAACCCGGGAATAACATCGAAGACATCCGAATCCGGCCGCAGCGACAGATCGCCTCCCGCCAGGTCGGTGAAGCCGGGATCTGCTGCGCTCACCCAGTTATTGGCGTACTGCACAAGCCCAAATTTGTCATACGCCCCGTACACATTGGTCGTTACGCTGCGCGGCAGCGACGGATTGTAGACCACATTCCCCTGGAACGTATTGGTGTCGGGATAATACCGGTTCTCCGTGAAGAAATCCGCCAGCTCGGGATACTTCGTCAGATACGGGGTTCCGGTGAAATTATTGTTAGCCGCAAACAGCGCCTGCCACTTCGGCATGTAGTTCAGCGGCACCTGATCATCCGGCTCATCGCCCAGGAACATATCCGCATAATCATAAGGAATTTTGCTGTCGATAAAAATATTGTTGCGGGTCAGGATATGCGCGCCGCCGTTGTTTTTAATAGCCGAATTGCCCATCTTGTAAAAAATATTCTCGTCGATAGTCAATCCCATCGTGAAATTGTCGGGATATACCCCCTCCACTCCGGCCTTGCTCTCGCCGATGTTATGAAAGTAATTGCGCCTGATGACCGTGCCGCGCTCATGGGGCTGCTCGCCGGCATTCATGTAGATCGCGCCGAGATCCGAGAAAGTGGTGCATACATCATAGATCTCGTTATACTCCACGGTATGATCATTGCCGAAGATCAGCACGCCCGGATGGGGCGCATCATGCAGCTCATTGTGCGACATGCGGTTGCCGACGCCGGACAGCAGCACCCCGGGATTGTAGGCTTTATGATAGTAGGCAAAATCATGAATATGCGAATTCTCCACCACATTATTCCCTGGCGCAAGCGTCGTTTTGTTGCCGCCTGTCAGCGTGACGGCGGTGCCGCCGATATGGTGAATATGGGTGCTGATAATGGCGTGGTCCGTTCCCGGTGCCCCTTCAAAATTGTTGTAATAGAACCGGCTCTGTGTGTTAACCAGTACCCCGCTGTTGGTGAAATTGCGGATCTCGCTGTTCAGAATACGCATATGGCTGCCGCCCATGAACACTGCAGCAGAATCGCGGCCATTCTCAAGCACAAGCTCGGAGAAGTCAATGTACGAAGCATTCAGCGCGTTGATCATCGGACTCTTCAGCATCGTGACTTCAATATCCGGATTCTCGGCGGCTGCAAACTCGGCGTTCGGCAGGAAATACAGCTTGCCCGCCTGGCGGTCGATGTAATATTCGCCCGGCATATCGATTTCCTCCAGCAGATTTTGCGCAAAATGGAAATCAGGGTACCAGTTTTTGAAGATGCCGCTCATTTCCCCGTAACGGAGGGTGATGCTTCGGGCAGCCGTGTCAATGGAAGCAATCTTGTTATACGACCACTCCCAGCTGTAGCCGAAGATCCCGTCCAGCCAGATATCGTCTGCCTGCGTCCAGTACTGGGGCCGGTCATACGTATAAGTGAAGGTGCCGCCGCGCGTATGCACCTCCCCGTCCGGGTCCTTCCTTGTCGGACCGGGATCAAGGATTTCATCCATCTGGACGGTGCTCTCATTGGGCCAGCGGGCCAGCGTCATGCCCTGTCCGGCCACATACAGTTCCATTGGCGGCACCTCGCTCAGATCATTGGCCAGATAATAGCCATGACGGCTGAGCTGGCCGTAATCGGTGATCCCGAGCGCTGCCAGATCAGCTACCAGTACCTCACTTCTCGCCTCCGGGCTGATGATTCGGCTGAGCACCGACGTGTCCGTAACCGGAACGAACGCTGACTTGGCCAGTTGCTCCGAACCTGACAAAGTCACGGACTCACCCGGATAAGCCGTGTAAGTGACGGGCTTGCCAGATTCGCCTGAATCCTGCTGCCGCAGCTCGAAGCTGGACGTCCGTTCATACCTTCCTTCGCGCAAATACACAGTGACGCCGCCCTCCGGCAAGCCATCCTCCGCTTTCAGCGTCCGGATGGTATCACGGGCTTTTTCCAAAGTCAGAAATGGGGCATTCTGTGTCCCATTATTGGAATCGCTTCCATTAGTGGCGACATAAATAACCGCCCCCGGAGAACCTCCCTCCGCCGATACAGTACCCGCAATCGGCGGGGCAGGATTGATCGTGAACAACATACTGGCGGCAAGGGCGGCAAGCAAACGTTTTTTCACCAAGGCTCCTCTTCCTTTCCGGTTGGAATGATAACGGCTCCGCCGGTATTATATCTTGGCGAAGCCGTCCATGAGCAGCAGGTTCCTGTGATCTCCTCCAAAGGTGCAGGTATATTCTCTATGAGGCTTATTTCTTCAGGCCTTTATCCTTAAGGAATTGCTCGAATTGTTTGGTTACCTCTGCTACGTATTTCTCTTCGCCCGCTTCCTTCAGCTTACCGTATAATGCAGGCCAGGTTTCTTCGAAGTCGAGTGTTCCCGTAACCAGTCCCCGTTTATATTCACCCCAGACCGCATTCAGGTTGGCGATCTCCGTATTCACCGGCTCGGAATTGAACTTGAAGGCACCTACAGGATTGACCTCTGAATTGGAATTGATCTTTTTGGTCTCTTCCCAGACATTCTCCGGTTGCCCTTCTTTCAGATAGGAGTTGAATACGCTGCCAAAAACCCAGTCCATATTCGGCAGATAACGGGAATCCGCCTTTGCCTTGATGTAATCCCCATCGGCCTTATCATAGTGTTCACCGGCAACACCATTGCAGAGCAGATTGTACAGCTCTTTGTCGGTATTCACCAGATTAAGGAACATCATCGCACGTTCCGGATTAGGGGCCGTACGGCTGATCGACTGGTTGGTCGTAGCCGAATAGCCGTTGGAGAACCAGTCGCTAAGCGGTACAGTAATAACTTCGTTGCCGCCGTTTTTGGCCTTCACCTCAGCCTCCACACCCGGCTTGAGAGTAACGTTGAAATCGACTGCAATTTGGCCTTTGGCCAGGTAATCATTCGCTTTTTCGGTAGCGGCATCCTTGTAAATATAGCCTTCCTTATACCATTTGCTGGCCAGCCGGAAATTGTCCAGCTCTTCTTCCGGATAACGCTGCAGCGTATACGTAGGATCATCCGTTTTGATATAGAAATGGTCATCCAGCCCCGGAACTACCCAATATTTGTCGTCATGGGACTGCGGATTGATGAAGGAAGTGCCGAATACGCCAAACGGAATGATGTCCGGTTCATTTTGCTTGATTTGGGCCAGGAACGGTTCGATATCCGCTATCTTCTTGATGGAAGCGGTGTCAAGTTTGTACTTGTCGGCGAAGCGCTTCTGGATGATGAAGCCGTAACGGGAGCCGTTGATCTGCTGGTTCGGGATACCGTAAATTTCCCCGTCGACCGACAGACCGTCCCACATTACCTGCGGCACATCTGCCTTAAGCTCCGGCGCATATTCATCCAGCAGGGCATCCATCGGCTGGATGGCACCTTTGCGCACCAGCTCTTCGGGCTTCAGCATGTAGCCGGTCCAGAGAATGTCGAACTTCTCGCCCGCTGCAAGCACCGTGTTCATCTTCTGCACATAGTCCCCGATCGCAACAGGCATCAGCTTCACTGTGGCATTAATCTTCGCCTTCACAATCTTGTTGACTTCCTCCTGCACCTTCTCCTGATCGGCCTGCAGCTGCGACAGCGGATAATACCAGGTCAGTTCGACCGGCTTCAGCTCGCCTGCGTTTCCTGATTCCGGAGCTGCACTTTGCGTGCTTTCCGCTCCGCTTCCTTCCGCGCCCTTCCCGGCATTGCTATTGCCGCCGTTATTGTTGCCTCCGCAGCCGGATAGCACCGATCCAACAAGCAATACAGATGCCAGAACTCCAAACAGCTTCTTTTTCATGTAAGTGACCTCCTGTACTTTGTACATGTAATTGTATGTTAACCCTTTAGGGAGCCAACCGTAAGCCCTTTGACGAAAAACCGCTGAAAAAACGGGAAGATCACCAGCATCGGTCCGCCGGCCAGTACGGCAATCGCCATCCGCGCCGAGCTGTTGGGGAAACTCGATAGATCGATGCCCAGCTGTCCGGTAAATTCAGAGTTCGTCGTGAGAAATTCAATGCTGTTGAGCGTCCGCACCAGCAGCAGCTGCAGCGGCACTTTGTTCGGATCGTCGATGTAGAGCATCGCGTTGAACCATTCGTTCCAATACGTGAAGGATATCAGAAGACCCAGAGTAGCCAGCGCAGGCGTCGACAGCGGCAGGATAATCTTGAAGAAAATGCGGAATTCACGCGCCCCGTCGATTTTGGCCGATTCAATGATCTCCAGCGGAATTTTGGACATGAAGCCTTTCATTACCATGATGTTGAACGGCGACAGCAGAATGGGCAGAATCAGCGCCAGCAGGCTGTCTTTCAGATGAAGATATTGCGTAATGAGAATGTAGGAAGGAACGAGCCCCCCGCTGAACAGCATGGTGAAAAATACATAGAAGGTCGTCGCCCGGTTATACCGGTAATCCTGCCGTGAGATCACGTATGCAGTCATCGCAGTCAGGAGCAGGCCGGCCAGCGCGCCAATAATGGTCACCGTGAAGGTCACTCCATAGGCGCGGAGCAGAATGTCAGGAGCATCCAGCAGATAGCGGTAGGCATCCAGACTGAAGGTTTTGGGGATAAACTGATACCCGTTTTCGGTCAGCGACTTCTCATCTGTCAGCGACACGGCGATGACCAGCAGAAACGGCAGGACGACCACAATCGACAGCACCGTAAACAGCAGATTAATGAACAGCTTGGAAAATTCGAATTTCTTGCCCACTGTCAGGGCACCTCCTTACCACAGGGAATTATCAGAATCAATTTTGCGCACGATTCCGTTTGCCGTCAGCACCAGCACCAGACCTACAACCGACTGGTAAAAGCCTGTAGCCGCGGACATGCTTACATTACCGACTTCACGCAGCGCACGGTACACATAGGTATCGATGATATCCGTAGAGCCGTAGAGAAAACCTGAGTTGTTCGGGATAAAATAATGCAGGCCGAAGTCTCCGCGGAACATGTTGCCGATAGACAGGATCAGCATAATGATGATGATCGGGGCCATCAGGGGGATTGTGATTTTGAACGCCATCTGCCGTTTGGTCGCCCCGTCGATCCGCGCTGCCTCGTAATATTCGCTGTTAATGCCAATAATGCCGGCAAAATAAATCAGCGTGTTGAACCCCACCACTTTCCATAATTGAACCAGAATGAGAATCACCGGCCATGGCCCCGCATTCTGGTACCAGCTCACCGGATTCAGCCCGAAGGATTCCAGGGTGCGGTTGATAAAACCATCCGAATGGTTCAAGAAGGCATAGGCCACATAACCCACAAGTACCCAGGAAAGGAAGTGTGGCAGAAACAAGGCTGTCTGGTAGAACTTGCTCCACTTGGCCTTGATTTCGTTCATCAGAATCGCCAGCAGCAGTGCTGCCGAGGTACCTACCACAATGTAGGCGGTATTATATAGAACCGTATTACGGGTTATCCGCCACGCCGTATCCGTAGTGAATAAATAACGGAAATTATCCAGTCCCACCCACTTGCTGCCGAAGATGCCGAGATCATACCGGTAATTTTTGAAGGCGATAATCAGGCCGATCATTGGAATATACGCAAAAATCAATTTGTACAGGAGTCCCGGCAGTGAGAGCAGAAACAGCTCCCGGTTGTTCCGGAAATGGTGAAGCTCTCTTCCAATCCACGTTCTTCTGCGCGTTCCCGGCGGCGCACCTGAACTTGCTCTTTGTTCCGCTAGTGGAACCTTATTCAACATAACCAAAGCCCCTTCCTTTCCTTCCTTAGCTGCAGCTGTTTGCCTGTGTACCAGGCTTTGCATGACTAACAATAGCGTGAATCAGGCTTCGGTGTTACTGTACAATTGCAAGATTGCTGTAAAGAGGGGCTGTATTGTTGCCAGTTTCCTGTTCCGGCCGGGCGAAGCCATACGTGGCGCAGCAAAAAGCCCGCTAAATGAACATCGCTCATTTAGCGGGCCTGGCTTAAGGCTGCAGAGGCTTGTTTACTTGCTGCGGTCAATGGCGGACTTCAGGCGGTATTCCTTCGGCGTCGTTCCGTAGCGGCGTTTGAACAGACGGTAGAAATAGCTTTCGTTGCCGAACCCGACCTTTTCCATAATCTCTGTAACGGTCAGGTCCTTCTGCTCCAGGTACTCTTTGGCATAGGCCAGGCGGGCTGCATTGATCTGATCCACGACTGTCGTGCCTTCCTGCGCTTTGAATACCTGTCCCAGATAGACCGAATTCATCTTGAGCATATCGGCAATCCGCTGTACATTCAGATCCGGATCCGAGTAATGCTTATCAATAATTTCCTTCACCGTTTCGGCCAGCAGCCGGTTCTTATCCGCCCGCCCGCTGCGCCGCTGCTCGGCCACCTCGCGCACAACCTCCAGAAGCACGGCCTCAATCTCATCCAGCGTCTCTTTTTCCAGAATACGCCGGTTAACGGCCTGCAGGTTGACCGATACCGGGTTGACGTTGCGGTTATTCATCTCGCCAAGCGTATTGCTTAAGGTAACCGCAAGATGAAGAACAGCCGAGAACATATTCTCATAGCTGAAGCTGCCGAGCAATTCTCTCCATTTGCGGATCGTCTGCTCTGTCTCTGCCAGATCCCCGCCCTTCAGTCCTTCTGTCAGCTGCCGTTCCAGCTCCTGCGGGATACGCAGCGATTCATTCCGCTCATTCTCCTGCAGCATTTCAGGCTCAATCACTGCTCCCTTGCCGAAGACCATCCGGTAGTTCGAGTGACGCATGGCCAAATTGTAATGCCGGGTGATGCAGCGGTAATCCGTGAACACTTCGCTCAGCGTAACCGTAAAGGTAATATGGTAGTAGTCAAAAATCGTCTGCTGAAGCTCCCGGAAGCGCTCTTCCAGCTTCGCAAGTGTCCCGGCTCCGCTGCCGGTGATGAAGACCAGATGGCCGCTTTTCATATCGGCCGCTTCACAAGTGCCTTCCAGCCGCAGCTGCTCCTGGCCGATATTGGCAATGGCAAAGTACAGCAGGGATTCCATAGGCAGCCCCGGATCTGCCGCAAGCCCCTGCAGATTGTCGATCTGCACCAGCGCCAGCCGCAGCGGCGACGGATAAGCGATGTCTATTCCGTGCTGCTCCCTGATCTGCAGGAATGCCTGTTCATCGAGGCTCTGGCTTGACCCGATCAGGCTGCGCAGCTGGTAGAGCTTCGCAATATTCGACTGCGAGGCCCGTTCCAGCTCCAGTCCCTTCAGCTTGCTGATCATCTCGGTTACATTCGCCGCAATCAGCGACAGCTCATCCTTCGCCTGCGGAGCACCGCGTACATCCTGCGGCACCAGCGTCAGCAGCTGGCCCACTGGCTTATACAGCCGCAAGGCAAAGAACACGGACAGCAGGATAGCGAGCAAAGCAACAGACAGCGTGACCGTTATCTCCGTCCATTTCATCTGCCGGACGCTGCCCAGCACAACATCGTAATCCTGCATGCTGACAATCTGCCAGTTATTCAGCGCTTTGCTCAGATAAGTGACCTTATACTTCCTGTCTCCAAATGTATAGTTAAAAGAATTAAGCGGCGCAGCCGAAGAAGCAATCCGCGGCAGCAGGTCCGCTTTGATATTAAGACCGGCCGGAAGCAGCCCGTCGGTTGAAATAAGCACCTCGCCGTCACTGTCTGTAATGAAGAGTACATCATCTTCCCGCTCCGCCACATGATTAAGCGCTTTCATGTTATCCAGCATCCAGCCCGGCTTCACCGTCAGAATCAGCACATTGTCATTAATGGAACCGAGAGTGTCCCCGTCATATATAAAGATCGCAAATACGTCTATCCCCTCATCCTTTCCGTCAAGGTCCAGCGGAATCAGCTGCAGCTTCGGCAGATCCGCCCGCGAGGCCATATAGTTCTTAAGGGAATCGTACAGGAGACTATTGTTAATTTCATGGTTAAGCGACGAGAAGAACCGGTGCTGGGCCCCATTGTAAAAGACGGCAGCATGCAGATACGGGGAAGCTGCCACCGTATGGTTGAGGCGCTCAATCTTGAGAATGCTCTGCCTGTAATCCGCACCGGACTTCAGGGCGAGCAGTTCTTCGTCATTGTACAGGGAAACGGCCAAATCCTTCACGATACCATTCATATTCTCAATATTATAATTGATTTGGGTCAGCAGCTTCCGGTCGGCTTCGTTCTGCAGGCTGAGCACCTTGCCGCGGGCATTCGAGTTCACAAATAGCGAAGCCACAGCCAGTGTGGCAACAACAAGCATAAAGCTGAGTATAATCCGCTGTAAATATTTCCGCGAGCGGATCGTCTGCAGTACATTCATAGGTGATCTCTCCCGGCTCATAGGGTGACCTTAATATAATCCCGCGCCATTTTGCTTGTCAATCCGCTTTTCCGCGGGCCGCCTCCCCCGATTCCTCCGCACCCGGCAGCGTATCCGGCTCTGCATCGAACAAATTCAGCAGAAGTGTCCGTGCGATTACCCCGTGTCCCGCTGCGTCCGGATGGATTCCGTCGCCATAGCTATACGAGGCATTCAGTGACCGCTCCTGCCGGATATGCTCCAGCAGCGGTGTGCGCAAATCGATGATGCCATCCGCAGGACATTCACCGGACAGAAGCCAGCCCGCATAACGCTCCAGCACCTCATCATAATTCTGGTAAGGAGCCAGATAGCTGAAATCAGCCGCATCCGCCGGCAGAAGTTGGCCTTTCATTGACGGGGCATCGAATGGCGGCGGTGTCATCAGCACAACTGCAGCGCCGGCTTCACGGATTTGTGTGCTCAGCTGCTGCATCCCCGCCTGATAGGCTGCGAAACGCTCTTCCGACAAGGGATGATAAATCCCGTCGTTCATTCCATAGCAGGCTACGACCACATTAGAAGACACTGCCGCAAGCTCTCTTGCCAGCCGTTCATGGATACAGGGACGCGGAAACGGATGCGCCGCTTCGCTGAGGCCCGAGGCCGTCTCGCTGGGGACACCGCACGGGATGAGCTCCACCGCCAGATCCGGGCGGTGCTGCTTCAGCCATTCCCGGATTAAGCGGATATACAGGCCATCCGCCGTAATACTGTCCCCGAGGAACATAATCTTGAGATTCGCGGATTTTTTTGTCACGCTATCGATAATCGTATTAATATTTAAAGGCAGCATATCTTCCCTCCTGATCATTGCGCCATTTCCCCGGCTTGGCCTATGCCAAGCGTTTCTCCTGCAATCTAATGGTAGCGCCACCTGCCCTATTCCGCCTTAACGATCCCGACTTTCTTTAGCATGATATCGACATGACTGAGCTCTTGGCAGCACCCGAAGTGGTCCTTAGATTTCCTCCGTTTAAGTAGAGCCAGCCGTATCTTGCCTCTGACGCAGCCGCCGGCGGTACGCTCCGGGAGTCAGTCCAAACCTCGAACTGAACAGGCGCGTCAGATAGTTAGGATCTTGAATGCCTACCCGTTCGGCAATTTCCGAAATACCCAGCACCGTACCGCCCAGCAGCTTTTTGGCTTCTTCCAGACGCAGATGGAGTACATATTGCAGTGGCGTAGTGCCGATATGCTGTTTCATGCACCTCGTAATATAATCCGCCTGGAAATGAAGCTCCTCTTCAAGTCCTGCAAGATTAAACGGCTGTCTCCAGTGGACGTCCAGATAGCTGGCTGCTGCCCGGGCCAGCCGTGCTGCCGGCTCCGGCTGTGCAGTCCGAATACATTCCGCCTGAAACGCCTCCAGCAGCCCGGCCAGCAGCAGGTGGAGACGCAGCGCATTTTCTGCACTCAGCCGGCTGTGGATCTCGTTCATCTCATGCAGAATCGGCTCCAGCGTCTCTACGTCGACTGTGGCATATTTCGGCATGTACAGGCGCTGTTGTGCAGAGGGCTCCTCATCCTCCACCGTTCCTTTGGCCAATAGAGATGACCAGGGAATATCCTCCCGCCGGATATACGCCGGCTTAGATTCATGGATGAAGTGCACCCAATAAATTTCTGTATCCTCCTCACATGCCCGGTAACCTTCATGCGGCAGTCCCGCCTCAAGCACCAGCAACTTTCCCGGACCCACCGCATACTCCTTGTCCTCTTCTCTCATATAGAGCGTTCCGCGCTTCACCAGGAGCAGATCATACACACCGAAGGTGCGGGCGAAATGCCGGTCCCCCGGCGGCCAGACGGCATGTCCCACCGTGACGAATTGCGGCAGCGGCGGAATCGATAATTCCAGACACAGCACTGGCTATCTCTCCTGTCCAAGTCGATTTTGTGCTATTCAAAGTCTATAATATCACTGGCTGCCCCGCCATAAAAGAGGTACATTGACTGGGAATCCGCTTTTCATCCAAATCGTATAAGGGGCTGTGTATCCATGCGTTTTCGTCAGGTTCACCTGGACTTCCATACTTCTGAATTCATTCCCGGCATCGGCAAAGATTTCACCAAATCCCAGTTTCAATCCATGCTGCGTGCCGGTCATATTGACTCTGTTACGGTATTCTCCAAATGTCATCACGGCTGGGCCTATCATCCCAGTGAAGCCAATGAAATTCATCCGCATCTCTCCTTTGACCTTCTGGGGGAGATGATCGGTGCAGCTCACGAAATCGGAGTCAAGACACCGGTATATCTGTCCGCTGGCCTTGATGAGAAGCTGGCCCGCCGCCATCCCGAGTGGCTGATCCGTGATGCAGAGGACCGCACACGCTGGGTGAAGGACTTCATGACGCCGGGTTATCATGAGTTTTGTATGAATACACCCTATCTGGACGTTTTGCTGGCGCAAATCCATGAAGTAGTTTCCCGTTATGATGCTGACGGTATCTTCCTCGATATCGTCGGCGGCCGTAAATGCCGCTGCCAGTACTGCGTCTCGGCACTGCAGGCAGCCGGCCAGGATCCCCGCGATGAAGCAGCCGTCACTGCCCTCGGTGAACAGACTTATCTGAATTATGCACGCCGTGTCCGGGAGACGATTGACGCGGTAAAGCCAGGCCTTCCGGTCTATCATAACAATGGTCATCAGCAGCGGGGCCGCCGTGATCTTGTCCAGGTTAACAGCCACCTCGAGCTGGAGTCACTTCCGACCGGAGGCTGGGGCTATGATCACTTCCCGCTGTCAGCACGGTACGCCCAGACCCTGGGCATGGAATTTCTCGGCATGACCGGCAAATTCCATACCTCCTGGGGCGAATTCGGCGGCTACAAGCATCCGAACGCGCTGCGGTATGAGGCCGCGCTCAGCCTTGCCCACGGTGCCAAATGCTCCATCGGTGATCAGCTTCACCCTTCGGGCTTCATGGATGTAGCGACCTATGCCCTAATCGGCGCTGCCTATGCCGAGGTAGAGGCGAAGGAGCAATGGTGCAACGGAGTGGAATCCGTTGCGGACATCGCTGTCCTGTCCCTGGAGGCGGCCCGTGAAGCCTGCCCAGACGGACAAGCGCTGAAGGGACAGCGGAATCTGGCTGATGCAGGAGCAGTACGTATACTGAGTGAAGGACACTACCTGTATGATATCGTAGATACGTTCAGTGATTTTGCCGCTTACAAAGTCCTGATCCTGCCGGATGAAGTGCCGGTATGGCGGGAACTGGCTTCCGCTATTGAAGCCTTTACCGCTGAAGGCGGCAAAGTGTTGGCCACCGGCCGTTCAGGACTCAATACGGCAGGTGATGCTTTTGCGCTGAATCTGGGAATCAGCTGGCTGGGAGCCAATACCTACCGGCCTTCTTACTTTAAGCCGTATTTCACTCCCGGCGCCCTCCTGCCTGCCTCTTATGTAATGTATGGTGAAGGTCAGCTGGTAGAATTGCGGGAAGGACAATCGCTGGGTCACCTGGAGAATCCGTATTACAACCGCGATGTCTTTACTTTCTGTTCGCATCAGCATACACCCGGTACCAGAGAAGATAATGGACCGGCCATGGTTGAGAGCAGCAGTGGAATTTACATCGCCTGGGAGGTGTTCAGCGACTATGCGGAAGGCGGCCACCTTATCCTCAAAGAGATGGTGCTGCATGCCCTTTCCCGGCTGCTGCCGCGTCCCTCCCTCCGCACCGGTCTGCCGGCCCGGGGAATAACGACCCTGCAGTACCAGCCGGCGGAGAAGCGCTATGTACACCATCTGCTCTATGCCGCCCCCGCACTGAAGGGCCGGATCGAAGTCATCGAGGACATCGTGCCGCTGCGGGACATTTCTGTCAGCCTGAAACTTCCGTCTCCTGCCCAAATCCAGCGGGTCTATCTGGCTCCTTCGATGACTGAACTGCCGTTTACGGTAAGTCCGGAGGGTGAAATCTCGTACACAATTCCTTACATGGAGAATCACCAGATGGCAGTGATAGAGCTTGCCCCTTAAAAACAAAATTCACCCTACTGGTGAATCCAGATCATACTTATTGATTGCATTTCACCTCAGTTGAAGTTTACCGGGCGGGCTCTATATGAACTATCCGCTCAGCAGGCGGACTGAGATTCCGTTATTTGAGCAGATCTGGCGAAATCACGGAGTATCCGGAATGAGATTCCCCTAATTGTCCTGAACTGCCACATTTTAAGTCCAAATGAACAACATAGCGGATTCTCAGTCCTCTTTCACCTTAGGAGGCATGTTTTCGGCAAAATAACGACTTCTCAGTCCGCTTCAGCAAGGATCTCCTGTTTGTTGCATAGTAGTCACAGTCACCGGGCTCTTATTAATTACTGCGGGTAATCATAACAATGAAGAAAACCGGCGGCGGATGCCGGAAGAGTCAGAGGAATTATACCGCTTGGAATGACAGGCTTATTGGGAGCTAAGTTAAAGGTAATCGACAATAGCTTAACCTGTATAATTACCTTAAAGAAAAAACAGGCTTACAAATTTGCCCGAAAGCAAATCTGTAAGCCTGTTTATGATGATACCGGCGAGAGGACTCGAACCTCCACGGTTTCCCTCTCGATTTTGAGTCGAGCGCGTCTGCCATTCCGCCACGCCGGCAAATTATAAGAATAAATCCATTACGGACCATTTAATTTGAAATAATGGGGCGCCCTGAGAAATGCAGATGCTACGCATCCGGTTGCGACGTAATTCTATCGAAGCTTATGCTGCAACGAACTCGTTCGAATCTTAAGGACACTTTGAGTATTCAATAAAGTTATAAATGGCGCGCCCTGAGAGATTCGAACTCCCGACCTTTTGATTCGTAGTCAAACGCTCTATCCAGCTGAGCTAAGGGCGCAAAATATGGAGCGGACGACGGGAATCGAACCCGCGACCCTCGCCTTGGCAAGGCGATGCTCTACCGCTGAGCCACGTCCGCACACGGTATGTATTCAATATGTTACTTAAGTAAAAATGGCGGAACCGACGGGATTCGAACCCGCGATCTCCTGCGTGACAGGCAGGCATGTTAGGCCAACTACACCACGGTTCCAAATTGGTTGCGGGGGCAGGATTTGAACCTGCGGCCTTCGGGTTATGAGCCCGACGAGCTACCGGGCTGCTCCACCCCGCGTCAGTAATAAATGTATCCACTTCAATCTTGCAAGTCTCCATGGTGGAGGCTGAGGGGTTCGAACCCCCGACCCTCTGCTTGTAAGGCAGATGCTCTCCCAGCTGAGCTAAGCCTCCATCGAAGAAGCAACTTAATGATCATAACACATTCTCATGAGATATACAATCATTATTTATTTCAACCTTAGAGATTGAAGAAGATTATGGTGACTCGTATGGGATACTCTTCACTCCGTTACGAGATTGCGAAGTATTCCTTCCGAAGCCCATCCTCCAACGAACCCAGGGAGTTCTCATCCCATGATTCAAAGAAGATTATGGTGACTCGTATGGGATTCGAACCCATGTTACCTCCGTGAAAGGGAGGTGTCTTAACCCCTTGACCAACGAGCCATATCAACAAACAATCTTTCGACAACAAAAAGTATTATATCAAATATATGAGTATAGTGCAATAGAAAACACAATGATTATTAAAATCTATTATCCGTCCACTTCAACACTATTCTAAACAGGCCATTACAGATCTCCGTTTCCTATTCCATGGTCTCCAACAGAGACATAATAATTCCAGCTACCTCTGGAATGGATATCTGCTCAGTGTCCACATAACACTCAAAGACCTTGTTCTCCAGCCCTGTAAGACATCTCTCCATCTGTACAGCAGCCCAAGAGCCCCTGCCTTCACCACGGCCCTGCAATCTGCTATACAGGGTCTCAGTGGAAGCAGTCAACGTGAAATGACGAACTACTATCCCTTCGCTTCTCAGTCTGCCCACAATCTGCATAAAGTAGTCTGTATCTACTAGGGTCATAGGTACAATAATCGTTCCATTATACTCTGAATCTATGTATCTAAGCATTGAATACGTAAGCTCACGCCAGAGCGGATGGCTCTGAAAATCGTTTTTTGACATGCCTCCTGGAAGGTTATCACGGATATAAAAGCCGGCATTCTCCGGATCGAATACATAAGAATGTGGAATACTCCGGTGGAGCTCAATCGCTGTTTGCGTTTTTCCTGAACCAAAGGTTCCATTCAGCCAAATAATCACATACGCACCTCCCCGATACATACACCAATTATAATCCATATACAAATAGACTATATAAACCATACTTTAGATTACAACTAAATTAGTAACCGATTACTGCTTATGTGATACGTAATTTATTAAATTACCTACACCTGATTCGTCGCTTTCAGATTTGATATTCTTAAGTTACCACTGTACAGGCTTAAATGTTGTTCGTATTTTGCAGGAAATACAAGAATTGCCCGGCTATGTCGCCTGTAGGAAGAGAAATGCTGCTTTTCATACAATATTTTTGGATTATAGCCGAGATTATGAGGAGAATATTGTATTATGAGCAGGAATTTTAAATGCATTCCGTTTCTTCCCCTCAGGCAACGGGCTAAAATCGTGAAATTCATGTGTTATCTGTACAACAAAAAACCACCGTTGAATATCAACAGTGGTCTTAAGTGCTTGGCGGCGTCCTACTCTCCCAGGACCCTTCGGTCCAAGTACCATCGGCGCTGGAGGGCTTAACGGTCGTGTTCGGGATGGGTACGTGTGGAACCCCTCCGCTATCGCCACCAAACGGGCATTTACAGGGTAAATGCTATAATTCAGGTCTCAGCATCGCCAAATGCTGAAAACAAATTTTCTCTATAGAACTACTTGAGCTCTATAAATTACAATTTGATTCCTGAAAACTGAATCCGAAACGAATCTGCGTATTAAAAATTTGGATAAGCCCTCGACCGATTAGTATTGGTCAGCTCCATGCATTGCTGCACTTCCACCTCCAACCTATCTACCTCGTCGTCTTCAAGGGGTCTTACTAATTGGGAAATCTCATCTTGAGGGGGGCTTCACGCTTAGATGCTTTCAGCGCTTATCCCGTCCGTACGTAGCTACTCAGCCATGCTCCTGGCGGAACAACTGATGCACCAGCGGTACGTCCATCCCGGTCCTCTCGTACTAAGGACAGCTCCTCTCAAATTTCCTGCGCCCACGACAGATAGGGACCGAACTGTCTCACGACGTTCTGAACCCAGCTCGCGTACCGCTTTAATGGGCGAACAGCCCAACCCTTGGGACCTACTTCAGCCCCAGGATGCGATGAGCCGACATCGAGGTGCCAAACCTCCCCGTCGATGTGGACTCTTGGGGGAGATAAGCCTGTTATCCCCAGGGTAGCTTTTATCCGTTGAGCGATGGCCCTTCCATGCGGTACCACCGGATCACTAAGTCCGACTTTCGTCCCTGCTCGACTTGTAGGTCTCGCAGTCAAGCTCCCTTATGCCTTTGCACTCTGCGAATGATTTCCAACCATTCTGAGGGAACCTTTGAACGCCTCCGTTACTCTTTAGGAGGCGACCGCCCCAGTCAAACTGCCCGCCTGACACGGTCCCCGTACCCGGTAAGGGCACTAGGTTAGAACCTAGATACGATCAGGGTGGTATCCCAACGGCGCCTCCGCAGAAGCTTGCGCTCCTGCCTCAACGGCTCCCACCTATCCTGTACAGATCGTACCCAAATTCAATATCAAGCTGCAGTAAAGCTCCATGGGGTCTTTCCGTCTTGTCGCGGGTAACCTGCATCTTCACAGGTATTAAAATTTCACCGGATCTCTCGTTGAGACAGCGCCCAAGTCGTTACGCCATTCGTGCGGGTCAGAATTTACCTGACAAGGAATTTCGCTACCTTAGGACCGTTATAGTTACGGCCGCCGTTTACTGGGGCTTCGGTTCACAGCTTCGGGTTTAACCCCTAACCACTCCCCTTAACCTTCCAGCACCGGGCAGGCGTCAGCCCGTATACTTCGCCTTGCGGCTTCGCACAGACCTGTGTTTTTGCTAAACAGTCGCTTGGGCCTTTTCACTGCGGCCCCCTCGGGCTATTCACCCTACCGAGGCACCTCTTCTCCCGAAGTTACGAGGTCATTTTGCCGAGTTCCTTAACGAGAGTTCTTCCGCGCGCCTTAGAATTCTCTTCTCGCCTACCTGTGTCGGTTTGCGGTACGGGCACCTTCTCCTGGCTAGAGGCTTTTCTTGGCAGTGTGAGATCATGACCTTCGCTACTACAATTTTCGCTCCCCATCACAGCCCAGCCTTATCGATGTGCGGATTTGCCTACACATCAGCCTCACTGCTTAGACGGACATATCCATCAGTCCGCGTCACTACCCTCCTGCGTCACCCCATCGCTCATAGCGGATTACGGTGGTACAGTAATTTCAAACTGTTGTCCTTCGACTACGCCTTTCGGCCTCGCCTTAGGTCCCGACTTACCCTGAGCGGACGAGCCTTCCTCAGGAAACCTTGGGCTTTCGGCGGATCAGATTCTCACTGATCTTTTCGTTACTCATACCGGCATTCTCACTTGTATGCTGTCCAGCGCTCCTTACGGTACACCTTCAACCTGCATACAACGCTCCCCTACCCCAGATACAAAGTATCTAGCCATAGCTTCGGTGGTGTGTTTAGCCCCGTTACATTTTCGGCGCAGAGTCACTCGACCAGTGAGCTATTACGCACTCTTTCAATGGTGGCTGCTTCTAAGCCAACATCCTGGTTGTCTGTGCAACTCCACATCCTTTCCCACTTAACACACACTTGGGGACCTTAGCTGATGGTCTGGGCTGTTTCCCTTTTGACAATGGATCTTAGCACTCACTGTCTGACTCCCGGCAAGAAGTTAATGGCATTCGGAGTTTGACTGAGCTTGGTAACCCTTGCGGGCCCCGCACCCAATCAGTGCTCTACCTCCACCACTCCATTCACCGAGGCTAGCCCTAAAGCTATTTCGGGGAGAACCAGCTATCTCCGAGTTCGATTGGAATTTCTCCGCTACCCCCACCTCATCCCCGCATTTTTCAACATGCGTGGGTTCGGGCCTCCAGTGCGTGTTACCGCACCTTCACCCTGGACAGGGGTAGATCACACGGTTTCGGGTCTACGTCCACATACTCAATCGCCCTATTCAGACTCGCTTTCGCTGCGGCTCCGGCTTCTCACCTTAACCTTGCATGTTAAACGTAACTCGCCGGTTCATTCTACAAAAGGCACGCCATCACCCATAGATCGGGCTCTGACTTTTTGTAAGCACACGGTTTCAGGTTCTATTTCACTCCCCTTCCGGGGTGCTTTTCACCTTTCCCTCACGGTACTGTTTCACTATCGGTCGCCAGGTAGTATTTAGCCTTAGCAGATGGTCCTGCTGGATTCATACGGGGTTTCACGTGCCCCGCACTACTCGGGATCCGTCTCGGAGAGAACACAGTTTAGGCTACAGGGCTTTTACCTCTATCGCGGGCCTTTCCAGACCTCTTCGCCTACCATATTCCTTTGTAACTCCATGTGAGACGTCCCACAACCCCAAGGGGCAAGCCCCTTGGTTTAGGCTGTTCCGCGTTCGCTCGCCGCTACTGACGGAATCACTATTGTTTTCTCTTCCTCAGGGTACTTAGATGTTTCAGTTCCCCTGGTCTGCCTCTGCGTATCCTATGTATTCAGATACGAGTAACTGCGAATTACCACAGCTGGGTTTCCCCATTCGGACACCCCCGGATCAAAGCTTGCTTACAGCTCCCCGAGGCAGTTTCGTTGTTCGCCACGTCCTTCGTCGGCTCCTGGCGCCTAGGCATCCTCCGTGTGCTCTTATTAGCTTAACCGTCACTCCGGTGTTTCGCTTGCTTGCTCATCTTGTTTTGAATGCCGCTCATGGATTGCTCCATTCACCAACACATTCAAAGCCAAAGGTCGCTGCACAATCGAAAACCTTCGTTCTGCACTAATAACTATTTCAACTTGCTTACACAAGTTTCAGCTAAAAGATGTTCTAAAACGCAAATTCGTTTCGGTATCCAGTTTTCAAGGATCAAGGTAAAGATGAGAGCTTAAACTCTCAAAACTGACCAACGAGTGAGTGTTTGAACCCTAAGGTTCGTTGTGGAAGCTTACGCTTCCGATTTGAATGTCACCGTTGCAGGTGACGATTCTCCATAGAAAGGAGGTGATCCAGCCGCACCTTCCGATACGGCTACCTTGTTACGACTTCACCCCAATCATCTACCCCACCTTCGGCGGCTGGCTCCCTTGCGGGTTACCCCACCGACTTCGGGTGTTGTAAACTCTCGTGGTGTGACGGGCGGTGTGTACAAGACCCGGGAACGTATTCACCGCGGCATGCTGATCCGCGATTACTAGCAATTCCGACTTCATGCAGGCGAGTTGCAGCCTGCAATCCGAACTGAGACCGGCTTTGCTGGGATTGGCTCCACCTCGCGGTTTCGCTTCCCGTTGTACCGGCCATTGTAGTACGTGTGTAGCCCAGGTCATAAGGGGCATGATGATTTGACGTCATCCCCACCTTCCTCCGGTTTGTCACCGGCAGTCACTCTAGAGTGCCCAGCTTCACCTGCTGGCAACTAAAGTCAAGGGTTGCGCTCGTTGCGGGACTTAACCCAACATCTCACGACACGAGCTGACGACAACCATGCACCACCTGTCTCCGATGCTCCGAAGAGGGGCACTATCTCTAATGCTTTCATCGGGATGTCAAGACCTGGTAAGGTTCTTCGCGTTGCTTCGAATTAAACCACATACTCCACTGCTTGTGCGGGTCCCCGTCAATTCCTTTGAGTTTCAGTCTTGCGACCGTACTCCCCAGGCGGAGTGCTTACTGTGTTAACTTCGGCACCAAGGGTATCGAAACCCCTAACACCTAGCACTCATCGTTTACGGCGTGGACTACCAGGGTATCTAATCCTGTTTGCTCCCCACGCTTTCGCGCCTCAGCGTCAGTTACAGCCCAGAAAGTCGCCTTCGCCACTGGTGTTCCTCCACATATCTACGCATTTCACCGCTACACGTGGAATTCCACTTTCCTCTTCTGTACTCAAGTCACCCAGTTTCCAGTGCGACCCCAGGTTGAGCCCAAGGTTTAAACACCAGACTTAAATGACCGCCTGCGCGCGCTTTACGCCCAATAATTCCGGACAACGCTTGCCCCCTACGTATTACCGCGGCTGCTGGCACGTAGTTAGCCGGGGCTTTCTTCTCAGGTACCGTCACTCCGGTAGCAGTTACTCTACCGGACGTTCTTCCCTGGCAACAGAGCTTTACGATCCGAAAACCTTCATCACTCACGCGGCATTGCTCCGTCAGGCTTTCGCCCATTGCGGAAGATTCCCTACTGCTGCCTCCCGTAGGAGTCTGGGCCGTGTCTCAGTCCCAGTGTGGCCGTTCACCCTCTCAGGTCGGCTACGCATCGTCGCCTTGGTGAGCCGTTACCCCACCAACTAGCTAATGCGCCGCAGGCCCATCCCCAAGTGGCAGATTGCTCCGCCTTTCATTCTCTCTTCAGGAGAGGAAAGAAATTATCCGGTATTAGCTACCGTTTCCGGTAGTTATCCCAGTCTTGAGGGCAGGTTGCCTACGTGTTACTCACCCGTCCGCCGCTAAGCATGAATGGAAGCAAGCTTCCATTCAAACTCCGCTCGACTTGCATGTATTAGGCATGCCGCCAGCGTTCGTCCTGAGCCAGGATCAAACTCTCCAAATTGTATTTAGAAAGAGCGATTGCTCATTTTGAAACATCTGACGAGAATTTTCATTCTCACGATGAGATTTCCAAAGCGTACAAGACGCTGTGAAACTCATCATTTTCGGAAGTCACTTTCGTGATTTCCGGTACTCACTCGTTGTTCAGTTTTCAAAGATCAAGCTCGTTGTTAGCGACGATTACCGCGTCACCAGCAACTTTTATAATATATCATGTTTCTCATCTGAATGCAATACTTATTTTTCAGAAGCTGTTTGCATACTCGTCAGATTAACATGTCCAATCTTGTGAAAAGGCTTCCGCCTCGCGACTGGATTTATAATATACCATGCATTTATTACTAAAAACAACCCTCAATATTTACCATTTCAAAAATGGTTCTATAGAACTCCATAGTTATACTATACAAGTCTCTGTACCTGCAAAACTCCAAAAAGTGCAGCAAGCCCGCATTTTATGCGTGACCTGCATGCACTCCATAAACTAAAGTTTCAGACTTAGTTAGAAATCCATGGATTCTTATTCTTTTTGGCTGTACTTGAACGTCCGTTTGAGCTTGAACTTGTTTTGGAAGAAGTCTTAGCTTTGGCTGTGGTTGTCTGGCTGGAAGTTTTCACTTTTCCCGCTGCCGGTTTGGAAGCTCCACCTTTGGAGTTCTTAACAGTCTGTGCTTCGGTGCGTCCTGCTTCAGGAGTCTCTGCTGCTTCCTGCACTGCAGGCTCAGGGACCTGGATTTCAGGTACACGGTTATGGGCAAAGTTCTCCATACCAGGGTAGGATGGATAAGGCGGGATATTCGATACCATTGGCTGATCGTACACCGGTGACAGCGCACTAGGCATTGAATTCATTTCTGCTGAATAAGGGGATACCATTCCCTGCTGCGGCATACCATACACCGGATACGTATTGTACATAGGCTGCATTGCTTGCTCATACGGATAAGGCTGAATAGACATTCCGCCGCATCCGCAGGAAGGCCAAGGGAGATTGACCGGCTGGCCGCTATACTGCGGAGATACAAAAGATGCGTTATCGTTCACAGGGCTCACTGCGGACATTGCCGCATTGTTATAGTCTGGCGCAGCGTTCGGGTACCAGGCTCCGGGATAATCTCCTTCAGGATAAGCATAGTACGGCGGGCAATCCGGCATGAAAGCTGCAGGCTGAATGTAGTTAGGTGCAGCGTTTATATCCATCATCCCCATTGGCTCATACACAGGATACACCGGCGGATAATTCATGAAATACGGGTTTTCATTCAGACCTGGATAACCTTCGGTCTTGTCGCATGGAGAGACTTTACCATCGTTCCATGCCGCTGGCTGAACCTCAGTTTTATGTGCTTCTTTGGGCATCTCATATGTGATGGCTTCTTGTGCCGGAACTGAGATTTGTACATATAAGCTTTGTTTCTCATGGACGATTTCCTGGATCGGCATCACTTCGGGTGCCTTATTGGGCGCAGGGTTAGGCGCTGGCACAGGAGCAGCAATGGGAACCGGGACAGCTTCTGCGGCAGGGGACACGACAGGAGCCGGCTTTTCTATGGGCCCGGTATAGGTTTTTCCGCCAATAGCTGTTTTGTCTACGACTGCAGGTGCTGTGGATTGTGCCTGAATGGGAGTAGTATTAGCTTTTGCCGGAGAGACAGACTGAGCCTGAATAGGAGAAGCAGTATTAGCTTTCTTAGGGATATTCACTACTTCCCCTGTCATCAGAACATTGGGATTCTTAAGCTGCGGATTGGCATCAATCATGTCCTTCAGCGTAATGCCCCATGCTTTGGAGAGCTTCCACAAGGTATCGCCTTGCTTGACGGTATGCTTGTAATAGACCTCACTGTTATCTGGTACAGGTATCGGGGCTGCCGGTATTTTGACCTTATCTCCGACAGCGAGTACATCTGGATTCGTGATTTGCGGATTGGCCTCAATTATTTTTTGCAGCGGCACTCCATACTTCTGCGATAACGCAAACAGCGAATCGCCTTGCTTAACAATGTGTATTTTCACGCAGCATTTACCTCCTAATAAGTATCTGTTGATCGACGTTGCCCCCCGGTTCAGGGA
Source organism: Paenibacillus sp. FSL R10-2771 (assembly GCF_038000205.1). NCBI lineage: Bacteria > Bacillati > Bacillota > Bacilli > Caryophanales > Paenibacillaceae > Paenibacillus > Paenibacillus sp. FSL R10-2771. The sequence continues at coordinate 874,458 of NZ_JBBOBM010000001.1, read as the reverse complement.
TTACTGCACTTCAGCATGGTATATGCGGTACAGCCGCCTCCTTCGTTACTACATCTTATGCAGCCCATGGGCGAATGACATCCCTAATACAAAAAAAATCCTCCCATGGCTCCATGGGAGGATTGCTTCTATATTCATTCATTGGTTTGCGGAATAACTATTAAGGAACTATCCCCACACCTTATAACCGTCTTTATCCACAACATTGCGGAATTCTTCAAGCAGCTGCAGGGTAATCGGGCCAGCGTGACCGGAACCGATAATCCGGCCATCAATTTCACGGGCCGCAATAACTTCGGCTGCGGTACCGGTGAAGAACACTTCATCAGCAATATATACATCATGCATGGTGAACGGTTCTTCCTTCAGCGGCAAGCCCAGTTTCTCACATAGCTCGATAATCGCCAGACGGGTAATTCCTTCAAGCGCGCCCAAATAGCAGGGAGGCGTGTAGACTACTCCTCTTTTGATAATGAAGATGTTGTCGCCCGATCCCTCGGTTACATATCCTTGCGCATTCATCATGATCGCTTCATCGGCTTCCGCCAGATTAGACTGGATCTTCACCAGAATGTTGTTGAGATAGTTCAGCGATTTGATCTTCGGATTCAGCGCATCCGGGATATTACGGCGCTGGGATACCGACACGGCACGGAGTCCGTTCAGATAAGCCTGTTCCGGGTAGATCGCCAGCTGCTCTACAATAATAATGACACTCGCTTTGGGACAGCGGCGCGGATCAAGCCCCAGGTTACCGGGACCGCGCGAAACAATCAGACGGATATACCCGTTGCGCATTTCATTAAGGCGGATAGTCTCAGCCATAGCCTCCAGCATCTCATCATACGTCAGCGGAATCTCCAGCATAATCGATTTGGCCGAATCATACAGCCTGTCCAGATGCTCTTTGCATTTGAAAATGTTGCCGTTATAAATACGGATTCCTTCGAAAATACCGTCTCCATATAAAAAGCCGTGATCAAATACAGATACCTTAGCATTGTCCTTCGTTACATGTTGTCCATCCAGATAGATCCATTGTTCAGCCATGAACTTACTGCACCTCCGCTTTCTCTTCCTCATAGGTGTATGTGGGATAGGACCCCAGAATCCGTACCTGGCAACCCAAGGCCTTGATCTCTTCGATCGCCCCCGGGAGAAGCACCGACTCTATCGGTTCCAGCACATCAATATAGAAATAATAAGTACCCAGTTTCTTCTTGGTCGGACGTGATTCAATCCGCGACAGATTCAGCTTCCGCCAGGAAAATGCAGCCAGCACCTGATGCAGCGCACCCGGAAAATCCTCAGGCAGCGTCACAAGAATACTCGTCTTGTCCCCGCTGCTCTCTAGCGGGAGCTCCAGCTTCTCCTGGCCAACAAGTACAAAACGCGTGTAATTGTTGTTATGGTCTGTAACCTGCCGCTCCACGATCTCCAGCCCGTGCGTAGCTGCCCCCAGTGACGTACCGATGGCGGCCCAGCCCTTGCCGGGATTATTCTTTACAATCTCAACGGCTTCGGAAGTGCTGCCCACAGATTCCAGCTCCGCCCAAGGTGCGGCTTTGCGGATGAACTGCAGACATTGTGCCATAGCAACCGGATGGGACAGGATTTTGACAATCTTCGTATAATCCTTATGTCCGCTCCCATCCGTGAATTCCTGCGGATTACCAATTAGATTCTGCACCGACGGAAAAATCCACTCCGCCTGCATCGGCAGATTCACCTCGTTAATGAGCCAGTCAATATGCAGGCTGACCGAGCCTTCAATCGTATTCTCAATCGGAATCACACTGTAATCCGTAACTCCGTTCGCCGTAGACAGAAAGACATCGGATATCAGCTTATGATGCTCAATATTTACCGGGTTACCCCCAAATAAATGCAGCAGCGCTTCATGCGACACCGAGCCCTGAGGCAATACCGCTATTGATTTCATGACTGTAATTCTCCTTTTATCATATCCAAAAATGATCCGTTTTGCATCCCGTTTCTTTCAAGCACCTCCGTAGTAACACCTGAAGTACATGGCGACAGCCATACAGTCCGGGAAGGAATCCCGTTCTCCTGCATCGTTTCTGTCAGGAAATGCTCCAGTTCCTGCTTCTTGTCGCTGCTACGGTCCACCATACATAACAATGTAGGGCCTGCGCCGCTTAGCGCAATCCCCAGAGCACCACGTCCCGGCGCCTCGGCAAGCAGCTTCTCCATACCCGGCACCATAGGAGCACGGTACGGCTGATGCAGGCGGTCCTGCATCGCTCTGCCAATCATATCGAGCCGGCCGGCGGATAGTGCTGCAGTTAGCAGTGAGGTACGGCTGATATTATGGACAGCATCGCCCATTGTAACTTCGGCAGGCAGCAGCCCTCTTGCTTTGACTGTCTCCAGCTCAAATTCAGGAATAACCACAAGCACTTCCAGCGCCTGTGGAGGCTCTATCCGGATATAATCGGCATGCTGCCCATCCCATGCTGCTGTGATAATCCCCCCGAAGATGGAGGCTCCAACATTATCAGGATGCTTCTCAAGCGCTGTGGCCATATCAAACAGCTTCGCAGACCCAAGCGGTGAACCAATCATAGCATTAGCTGCGGCCAATGCGCCAACAATCGCGGAAGCACTGCTGCCGAGACCCCGGGTAAGCGGAATTTCTGAATACATCGAGATGGATAGTTCGGGGACCGAAACCCCGGCTTCTGCAAATACCATCTGGGCTACCTTGTACAGCAGATTGCTTTTGTCACGGGCGATACCCTTCATCTCATCACCATACAGGTGAAATACCGTTTCTGCCGCCTCTTCCATCTCAATCCAGGCATACAGTGACAGTGCCATGCCCAGTGTATCGAATCCCGGACCGAGATTGGCGGTGCTGGCAGGGACTTTTACTCTAGACCTTCCGTAAATACTCATGGCGTGGGAAATCTCCTTCGTTATATTTGCACGCAGCCGATGAATTTCGGAATGCGGTACTCAGCCTTCTACACGATAATGGCTTTTGATGCGGTGAATGACGTTCAATTGCTCTAAATGCCGCATTACTTTATTCATACTCGCCTTGCTGGCATTGTGCGTTACAATAATGATTTCTGCATCCGGGTTATTGGCATTAGCCTGCTGCACTACGGAATCCAGACTGACATCATATTCGGCAAACACTTGAGTAATCTTCGCCAGCACACCCGCTTTGTCATCTACGTGCAGGAGGAGGAAGTTCTTGTAGAAGATATCTTCATCGCTCTTCAGCTTCTTCTGCTTATAGGGGACAATCTGCTTAAGCCCATTCACACCCAGCTTCAGATTCTTAATTACAGCCACAAGATCTGCCACAATCGAGGTTGCGGTAGGCATTGCGCCTGCTCCGGCACCATAAAACATCGTTTCCCCTACAGCTTGCCCATACACATATACGGCATTATATACTCCGTTCACGGATGCAATCGGGTGGCTGGCACGGATCATCGTAGGCTGCACACTGATGCTGAATTCTTCATCCTGGCGTTCGGCAATGCCGAGCAGCTTCATCTCATAGCCCAGCCGCTTGGCAAAAGCAATATCCTCTTTGCTCACGCCGGAGATCCCGCTCACACTGACATCGCTGAGTTCAACGTTGGTCCGGAAGCCAAGGGTGCCCAAGATCGCCATCTTGCGGGCAGCATCCAGACCCTCCACATCGGAGGTTGGATCAGATTCAGCATACCCGAGTTCCTGTGCTTCCTTCAGCACATCCAGATAAGACGCGCCTTCCTGGCTCATTTTGCTAAGTATGTAGTTGGTTGTCCCGTTAACGATACCCATAATCTTCATAATCTTGTCGGAGGAGAATCCTTCAATCAGTGTACGGATAATCGGAATGCCTCCAGCCACGCTGGCCTCGTAGAACACATCACACTGCTTCTCCTGAGCCTTAGCCAGAATCTCCGAGCCATGCAGGGCCATCAGGTCCTTGTTGGCTGTAACGATATGTTTGCCGCGCTCCAGCGCCTCTAAAATGTACTCTTTCGTTCCCGCAATACCGCCCATGACCTCGACAATGACATCAATTTCCGGGTCCCGTATAACCTCCCACGGGTCATCGGTGATCTTGGATGGATCGACTTCAATTTCCCGCGGCTTCTCCGTATTCTTCACGGCAATACGTTCAATCAGGATCGGCGAGCCTACCTGGCTGCTCAAATCCTCCTGATTCCCTTCAACGATACGGACTACGCCCGTACCTACTGTACCCAAACCCAGCAATCCCACTTTAACCGGCTTCATTTGTATCCTCCTAAAAGTTTTGCGAGCGTCTGCTCCTTGTATTCACTTCAAGCAAAACTCACTTCGTAAGCATAGGCTTAAGTTTTGTTAAGCAATACTAGCCCTGGCCGATAATTAACGCCCGCTTCACACCCGAGATTGCCTTTAGACTATCCAGTAAATCGCCTAATTCTTCATTTAAATGAGAAATTTCAACAGAGATCACCACGTTGGCCCGCCCCTGCAGCGGGATACTCTGGTGAATCGTCAGCACGTTGGCCCCGTGGACAGCTACAGAACCCAGCACTTTAGAGAGCATACCTGATTCGTGCTCCAGATCTATCGAGATGGTTACTATACGCTCACGTTCCAGCTGATGAATTAAATGAATTCCGTCTTTGTATTTATAAAAAGCGCTGCGGCTAAGCCCAACCTGCTCCACGCCCTCGTGTACCGTTTTGGCATCTCCTGCTTCCAGCAGCTGCTTGACCTGCATGGTCTTCAGTACAGCATCGGGCAATATGTCCTCCCGGACCAAATAATAGCGTTCTTTCACGAACGTCCTCACCCCAAAGACTTTTGTATGTACATAGTGGACATTATACGGGATTGAAGACTTAAATTGCAACACTTTTTCCTCTGACAGCATGTGACCTTGAATTTTCAAAAAAGGCTATTCCACCCGTTAATCAGGAGGAACAGCCTTCACTTAACTGTAAGAGACGGTCGTACCGCAGTAGTCACAGCTCTTGGACTGAAGAGGGGAGACTGTATTCTGCGCACCACAGCCAGGGCAGCGTATGGACTTCGGCTGCTGCTGCGGTCTTGGCGGCTGATATACCGCTTGTCCGCCCGGGGAAGAAAATGGCGATGAATCCGCCTGATTAACCGGAGCATCAGGCTCAGTATCCGCTCCCTCACTGAAGAGCAGCCCGGAGTCCAGCACCCCATACTTCTTGAGGTAGATCAGATCTCTGTTCACATCGCTCTCACTTTGGCCGGTACGGTCAGCCAGATTCCCAATATAACGTACTCTTCCCGCAGTAATTAGCTGCACATATTGATTAGCCAGCTGTGAGAAGCGGAATCTGGCTTTGGCCGCCCTTTTGGCAAAAGCTGACGCGGGCAGGAGCAGAACAAGGGCAAAGAGGATTAACATTATAATTAACGTCATGACATCGATCCCGTCGTCACTATATATCGAATAAAGGATAAAGCCCATCATCTGTACAAAACCCCCTACAAAAACATGATACAGCAGGCTGTAGTTGACGGGTTTGCGGTAATTTTTGTAATGTGTTCCAAAGAAGCGGATCAAAGCAAGCACAAGGCCGATTGGCATCACAAGGTAACCCACTCCAATAGTTACATAGTCAAATGTTGTCCGCTCATATTTGGGCAGACCGTCAGACGGCTGGCCTTCCCGGCCCGGCAGCAGTCCCTCTAGCTCATTCACGATACCCATTCCGTAATCTTCCTCCTATTTAAGTGCCGCCAGCTCCCGGTTGCGCCGCTGGAGCGTGCCGGCAATACTATCCGTCAATTCCTGTGTTTCCGCTTCCCAGCCGCCTGGCGGCTCCTTCAGTACAAGCAATAAGGCAACATGATCATGAAGCAGAGAAATCTGCTGGCTTATCATATCCTCGGTTGCGGCCAATTCCGGATTCGAAACCGGATCACTGTACTGGAACCTTTCCTCTAAGGAACCCACCAGCTCAGTCAAACGAATGGATTCCGGATGCTTCCAGCTCCCCGCAAGCTCTCTAATCTCTCGCAGTTCCTGCCGGTAACGCCGCAGATTCCTTGAGGCATCGGCATCCCTCTGTTCCTGTGACGCTGCATTCCGGCCATATAACCCTATCGCTTCCAGAACAGCCACAGCAGTAACCAACACAACTAGCTGCACTCCCGCATACCAGAGCGGGCTCAGTTCCAGAATCCAGTCAAGCAGCACAGCTAAAGCAATTACCACGAATACATATAGGGCAACAATCCAAGCCCCGCTCAGGAGTAGCGGTGAAGTCCTGCTGACATCAGGAGCGGAACGCAGCCAAAATACGCAATAACCATATACGGCAGTCTCAGCAATGCATACGGCAAGCAGAGTCACTATGAAACGCACCAGCGACTCAGAAAATCCAAGCATGAAGAAGGAGAAAACAGTGACCGCCAGAACAGCAGCATAAATGACAGTGATAAGCCCCGTGTAAGACCTCTGTTTATTCATCCGGCTCACCCATTAGCCGCCCTTGTTCCGCATTCCGCGCAGAATTTCTGTCCGGGCTGCAGTTCATGCCCGCAACCCGTGCATTTAATGATCAGGCTCTCCCCGCAGTGCGGGCAGAATTTGGCGCCGGGAATTACCGGCTTGCCGCAGCTGCGGCAAGTACTGCTAGCTGCAGCAGGCACCGGCTGCAGGCTCTGACCGCAGCCGGTACAGAACCGAGCATCTGCCGGGTTAAGCGTTCCACAGCCTGCACAGGATTTGGAATTTGTTCCCGGTGCTGCCGCCGTACCGCCGTCCAGTGACATGCCGCGTGTCATCCTGTTCATCATATCAGTCGCAGGTCCGGCAAGGCCAAAGCCCATACCGAGCCCCAGGCCGGTATTCATCATCCCGGCGCCTAAATTACCCGGATTCCCTGCGGCTTCCTCCATGGTATCGAAGCTGCGTTCCTGCTGATAGGTGAAGCCGATGATGTCCATCTCTGCTTTTTTGGCTAAAGCCTCTTTCAATCGGAGTATGGCCGGATCATTATCAGGAATGTTAATGGAATCAATAAAGAAATTATTCAGCTCGATCCCGCTATCTAGGAAGGACGACGCCAGACGGCCTTGTATATGCTTCGAAATTTCTACGACATAGGCATTGATCTCCAGAATGCTGATTTTTTTGTGCACCAGATAAGAAGAGATCAGTTCATTAATATTGGACATCAGCAGCCCGCGGAAATAACTCACCATAGTGTCCTGATCAAATAAAGGCAGCGTCCCCACCAGCTTCAGCAGGAATTTGCGGGGATCCTCAATCTTGACTCCGAATTGGCCGAAGGCGCGGACAGAGATCATGATTTGGTATTTGGGATCCTGCAGCTGCAGCGGCGAACTTGTCCCCCACTTGACGTTCATAGAGTTCATCTTGTTCACGAACCATATTTCCGCTGTAAACGGTGATTTGCCGCCGAACGGCAGATTCACTACATTCGACAGAATCGGGATGTTCGCCGTGCTGAGCGTGTGACGTCCCGCTGTGAAGGAATCGAGTGCCTCACCGCCTTTGAACAGAATCGCCTCCTGGGATTCATTCACAATCAGCTGTGTCCATGTGCCCAGCTCCTGATTAGGATATTTCCAGGCGAAGACGCCTGCAGGCCCGTCATATTTGACTACTTCAATAATTGCCATCTGCCTATTCCCTCTTTCATGACAGGTTTGTATTTATATTATCGGTTGGTTCAGCTGGAAATTAGTGCTTATTGCCCTTAATTATATACGGGGATTTCCTTATTTGGATTCGGTTGCAGATAAATCCGTCCGCCCATGACCTATTCCCGTTCTCGGGCCCACATATGATTGTAGTAAATTTAGCCAAATATTTAAAGCAGACTTTATAAAAAGCAGTTCTTTTATTCCCCTGTCTATTAAAAAAGCCGGCTGTGTCCCCTCACGGGAAACACAGCCGGCATATTCAAAGCCGCTTGACAGCATTCAGCAACAAGCGCAGATATTAATAGTAGCTGCTGTTCTCAACAAACTCGAATTCGAAATCAGCAATGCGCACAATAGTGCCTTCTACAGCACCGCGCTTGCGCAGTTCGGCATCCACACCCATATGACGCAAGGTACGGGCCAGCTTGAGGATAGCATCATGTGTACTCAGCTGCATCCGCTTCAGCATCCGCTCAATACGCGGACTGGTGACTACAAATGCTTCATTGTCGCGGGTAATGGTGAAGGAATTATCTTCTTCCGCTTCCAGCTTGTACACCTTGCGCTCAGTAGTTTCAGCCACTTCTTCAACGACCGGTGCGACAGGAATACTATCCAGCACGTCCGTTGCCCGGTAGAGCAGTTCCTGCACTCCCTGACGGGTAAGCGAGGATATCGGCATGATTTCAAGATCCGGACGAAGCTCCGCCACACGCTCGCGGAAGGCGGCAAGATTCTCTTCGGAATCAGGCATATCCATCTTGTTCGCCGCAACAATCTGCGGACGGTCAATCAGGGCAGCGTTGTATTGCCTCAGCTCGTCATTAATCATCACCCAATCCTCGAAGGGATCACGGCCTTCAGAGCCGGACATATCCACGACATGAATGATGATACGTGTACGTTCAACGTGGCGCAGGAACTCATGTCCAAGCCCCACACCTTCACTCGCACCTTCAATCAGGCCCGGCAGATCCGCCATAACAAAGCTGCGGCCATCCCCAACGTCAACTACACCAAGGTTTGGTGTAATTGTTGTGAAGTGATAGGCACCAATCTTCGGCTGGGCAGCAGATACTACCGACAGCAATGTAGATTTACCCACACTCGGGAATCCTACCAGACCTACGTCTGCCATTACCTTCAGTTCCATTACGATATAACGCTCCTGGCCTTCTTCGCCGTTCTCGGCAAGCTCCGGCGCAGTGTTGTTTGCAGTCGCAAACCGGGTATTCCCCCGGCCGCCACGGCCGCCGCGGGCCACAACGACCTGTTGTCCATGACGGGTCATATCGGCAATGATCTCCTGGGTATCATCATCGATCAGCACAGTTCCCGGAGGAATGCGCACGATCATGTGATCAGCGTTCGCCCCGTGCTGGCTCTTATTGCGTCCCTTAATTCCCTTATCGGCCTTGAAATGGCGCTGATAACGGAAATCCATCAGTGTACGCAAGCCTTCATCTACCCGGAAAATCACATCTCCGCCGCGGCCGCCATCTCCGCCGGCAGGACCGCCCTCCGGTACATACTTCTCACGGCGAAACGCCACGAGACCATCTCCGCCGTCGCCGCCCTTAACATAAATCTTAGCTTTATCTACGAACATTAATGTTCACCTTCCTTACATCTCCAGCGGTAAACGCAGTTCTACATAGCTTGTGCTCGGCTGAAACTGCTCCGCCTTCATGATTTTTCCTTGTACTATATTATAAATTTGCCCCTGCAGCAGTTCGGGATTGCCATGATCTCCCTCACCTTCGAAAGAGATAAGAATGTCTCTTCCCTCCTGTGAAAATCCGAGCCGAAGCTTCCGCGCTTCTCCTTGCGGTGCAAGTCCGCTGTACTGATACGCCCTAACGGTCTGCATAATCACAGACGTCAGCTCATCGCCTGTTTCGGGACTGAGCTTGTCCTCCAGCTGTAGCCCTTCTTCCACCTCTATTTCCAGCTCCAGGCTGCTTCTGTAGGTACGGAAGGATTGCAGGTAGAATACCAGTGAAGGAATCCCCAGTTTGGCGATACGGCTGTCCAGCGCGATACGCTCCTTTATTCTTTCCACACATAACACGGATTTATCAGGCTTGCCCAGCTGGATATATCCGTAAAGCACCTGCAGATCGTTCATCCAATCATGACGATGGTGATTCAGTGTCCGGTTTGCCGCCTGCTGCAGAGTCTTCTCCTGTATACGCAGTTCCTCTTCATAATGACGCCGGTTGTAAAGAAAGCTGAATGCAAGCACTGCCGCTACCCATACACCGAGCAGCAGGCATGTGAAAAGGGAGGGTTGCCAATACACGAGACCTAAAGGAAGCACTGCGGATAACATGACTGCCCAGACAATAATTTTCCAGGATTTCATTCTTTCTCCCCGTCCCTCGGTTCGCAAAATTCATTCCAATGTAGCGGTTGCTTATATTGCTAGATATTTTCCATTTCCCAGTATAACACAGGCTTTCCCTGCAATCACCAGCATTCCTGCCGGGTGTTTGACTTGAATTCTATAGGTGCGAATATTTTCAAAAAAAGCCCCCGGCACTCATGCCGGAGGCTTCTCATCTAAATAGGTTCCGAAAGCTTACGCTTCCAGTGCCGCTGCTACCGGAGCGACATCAACCGGATACACGCTCACTTTTTTGCGATCGCGACCCCAACGTTCGAACTTCACTACGCCGTCCACAAGTGCGAACAGTGTATCATCCTTACCGATGCCCACGTTAGTGCCCGGGTGGATTTTTGTTCCGCGTTGACGAACCAAGATGTTGCCGCCGGTTACTGCTTGACCGTCAGCACGTTTCACGCCAAGACGTTTAGAGTGGGAATCACGTCCGTTCTTTGTGGAACCTACACCTTTTTTCGATGCGAATAATTGAAGATCCAATTTCAACATGTTGTCAACCTCCTTCTTCAAATAATGACTTCCTGTATCTGAACAAATTTTCTGTAAGATTTAGCGATATCTTTGAGCATCAGCACCATGGATTCCAGCAAAAGCTGCACCTTGGCGGAGACTTCAGGATCATTCACGGGAACCAGGGTTCCACTCAGAAAACCATCCTTCATCGAAGTATCCAGGACTACACCGGTCAGGCTTTCAATCGCATTCACAGTTCCAACCGTAACGGTCGAAACACCCGCGCAGACGATGTCTTTACCATTCCTTGCGTATTCCGCATGCCCTTTGACGGCAAAACCGACAATGACACCTTGAGCAGAAGCCCGTGTAATCCGCACGTTAATCATTAACGCACCTTCTTACGCCTGAATCTTCTCGATAGTTACTTTGGTGTACGGTTGACGATGGCCTTGTTTCTTGTGGTAGTTCTTCTTAGGTTTGTATTTGTAAACTACAACCTTATGACCTTTACCATGTTTCTCGACTTTGGCTGTTACAGACGCGCCGCTTACCAGCGGAGTTCCTGCAGTCAAACCACCTTCGTTAGAAACAGCCAAGACACGGTCAAACGTTACGCTTGCGCCGTCTTCAGCTTCCAGCTTCTCAATGAACAACACGTCGCCCTCTTGGACTTTGTATTGTTTACCGCCAGTTTCGATAATTGCATACATTGTACTTGCACCTCCTCATGTCTCAGACTCGCCTAGTCTAGGTGGCAACCCCCGGAGGAATTGCACTTGATATACCCGATCGGAGCGGTTACAGCATGTGCAGGAAATTAACAACCAAACACATACTTGAAGATATTATCATACTAATTATCCTAAGTCAAGTAGAAAGCGGCTTTATCATCCTTTTAACAGACGGTACCTTCTTAGCGTGAAAAAACTGCCCTACTCCAGCCATGTCCCTACTTTGCCGGTCCCGCCGCAGCATTGACAGATCACCGGAGCAAATCCGGCCGAATCATGCCTTGCCTTCTTGCGGGTCATTTCCAGCAGGCCCAGATGGGTCCAGCCGAGAATATGCGTCTTGGTGCGGTCACGGCTGATGATGCTCTCCAGCTTCGCGATGACCTGCTTCCGGTGCTCCTCCCGCTCCATGTCAATGAAATCAACGATAATAATGCCGCCCGTATCCCGCAGACGGACAAGCCGCCCGATCTCTTCCGCCGCCAGCAGATTGGTCCGTGTTACAGTATCCTCGAGGTTCGTCCCGCCGGTGTACTGAGCCGTATTCACATCAATAACGGTGAGCGCCTCTGTCTCATCCCAAATGAGCGTAGCCCCGCCTTCAAGGATGATTTTGCGGCTGAAGCTCTTATGGAGCTGATCTCCCACACCATATGCCGAGAAGATGGACTCTTGTCCACGGTAGAATCCTACAGGCTTGTACCCTTCGGGAGCCATATCTGTAAGGAATGCTTCCGCCTCTTTAACCGCCTTGGCCGAATCAATCATCAGCTCATCACGCTGCGGGTTGAAGGCATCCCGGATAAACCGCTGAACGATGCTCAGATCACAGTGCAGCAAAGCCGGCGCGTCCGCTTCCTTAGCCCGCCGGGTAATTACTTCCCACTGGGCCCGCAAAAAGGCCAGATCCCCTTCAACAGCCTCCACAGGCTCGTCTTCGGAGACTGTACGCATAATGATTCCTTCTTCACCCTGGCGCAACCGTTCGCCGATTCCTTTAAGCCGGCTGCGCTCGGATTCGCGGCTGATTTTTTTGGAAACCCCGACATACTCGGCAAAAGGCATATACACCATCCAGCGTCCGGGCAAGGTATAATGGGTAGTCACCCGCGCCCCCTTGCCGCCACGCGGCTCTTTTCTAACCTGGACGACGATCTCCTGACCGGGCTGCAGCAGCGTCTCAATAGAGGGCTTCACCTCCGGCTGCTTCTCCAGATGGGGATGCAGCACATCGTCTACATACAGAAAGGCATTCTTTTTCTGTCCGATATCTACAAAAGCCGCCTGCATACCCGGCAGCACATTCATAACCCGACCTTTATAATAACTCCCGACCAGACCTTGCTGCTGATCGCGTTCAGCCGCATATTCCACCAGCCTCCCGTTCTCCAGAAGTGCCATACGAGTAATATGCTGTGTGCAGTGAACGATCATTTGTTTCATGGCTTCACCTCTGGTTTGAATCATTCTAGCTTTATATTCCGAAATAAGAAGAAATCAGACGCTGCTCAGGGAGAACAGCCACTATATCCCTGTCATCGTTCATTACATAGATAAAATGATAATGGTTACGTTTAAATAGACGCAATATATCATCCAAAGGTTTCGCAGAGAACGCAACTATTGGCCGGGCAACGCTCTCCGACTGCAGGTACCGCTCATAGATCTGTTCCCTGTTCATCAAAAAGGCAACAAACCGGTAAGGCAGGTTGCGCTGGTCCGTTACATTGGAATAGAGCAGAAAGGCACCAATCATCAGCAGGTTAAGACGGAGTCCGCCGCCGGTTCCCAGCGGAAGCAGGGCGAACACCACAACAAGCAGACTGGCCGCAATACTGACTCTGCCGATCCACAGCAGGGTGTAATAATACGGAAGCAGCAGGCTTAGAGCTGCCTGCAGGATTTTGCCTCCGTCGAGCGGAAGCACCGGCAGCAGATTGAACAGCGCGATCATGGCATTGGCCCCGATGAAATAATCCAGATAAGCACTGCTGCCATACTCCGCTTGCTTGAGCGCCAGCGCCAGCAGGATCATAATCCCGTTCTGAAGCGGTCCGGCAACGGCTATCCCCATTTCACGTCCGGCTGTTAGCCGTCCATGATCCTCTATGACCGCAACTCCCCCGAACGGCAGCAGCTGCACGGACTTGACGGTAACCCCGGTCAATAGTGCCGCACATACATGTCCGAGTTCATGGATAAATACAATTGAAAACAGAGTAATAATTTCAAGGAACTGTCCGGTAAGCACGGAGAAAAACAGAATCAGCACGAAGAGCGGATGCAGAGACAGCTCAATACCGAAGATCCTAATCAAACGATACCACTTCAGCAGGATCAATATAAGACTTGTCTTTCATAATCGCAAAAAAAAGCATCGGAATCTGTGCATCCTCTGTCCCCTGAATCCAGCCCACCGCATCTCCGCTCTGTACCCAGTCATCCACTGCGAGCCTCGTCCCGCTCAAATGGCCGTATTCCGCCGTTATATTTCCGGTATGGCGGACGGTGATCCGGATGCCTCCCTGTGCTTCTTTGGACACGGACAATACGCGGCCCGTATCTACACTTTCTACTGTGACACTCGAGCCTGAATCATCTGCCGGTATCACTTCGACCCCCTTAAGGGACGCGGCAAAGGGACGCACAATGCTTCCCTCCAAGGGGGCGCTCAGTTCATGAACGGCTGTCACTTTCTCTGCCGGCACCTCTTTATCTCCGAAGATCGGAATGAACGAAGGGGCTCCATTGAAATGCTCCTCATACCACACCTGCACTGCAGCGAAATCCATATCATTACTGAGGGCGCCAGTGATGAAATACTGCGACTTCACGGCCCACGGCTCACTCACTGCGAAGATTCCCCACACCGCTCCGAAGACCAGCAGGCTGGCTATCGTCCTCCGCATGAAACCTGCGCCAAAGCGCGGCCCATCCCCGCCTTCGTCCTCCCAGCTGCTGCGCTGCTTCTTCCACATCACCTCAGGATCAGGTTCCGTTGAAGCAGTGAATTCATTTCGGGGAGCCGCCCCCCATTCCCTGAATGGGATAGTGTTGTCAGGCAGCGTGAAAAGCGCAGGCGCTGATCCGGCTTCGGTCTGCTCCTCTAATAAGCTCTGTATACGTTTCTTACGGCGATTTTTGATATCTTTCTCGTATTCCATATTGATCCCTCCGGACGGGCTTGTTTTACTTCCATTTTATGAGTAGCGGAAGCTGCTTTAGAACAAGCCCTGGGGGGAGATAACTACCAAGCGTAAGTGATTGTACCGGCCTTACTCCGTATATTCGCACAAAAAAACCCGCCAAGGATTTCTCAGCAGGCGGGTCAAGACGAAAGGTCGCTATAAATAAGGGCCTGGCCAGGGTTCAGCCCATTCCAAAAAATTTCTTGAACTTCTTAAAAGCACCCGGTTTCTGGTCCAGCTGCATCAACGGTACCGCATCGCCAAGAATACGCCGGGCAATATTGCGGTAAGCAATTGCAGCTGCAGAATTCGGATTCATCACGGTAGGTTCACCGCTGTTCGCTGCCTTGATGACCAGCTCATCATCCGGCACAATCCCGATCAGATCAATATTGAGCACCTGCAGAATATCCTCGATATCCAGCATATCGCCGGATCTCACCATACCCGGACGGATACGGTTGACCACCAGCTTCGGTGATTCCACATGTGACTGCTCCAGCAGACCGATGATCCGGTCCGCATCCCGCACCGCAGCATGCTCCGGAGTAGTGACCACAATAGCTTTGTCGGCCCCTGCAATGGCATTGCGGAAGCCGTGTTCAATCCCGGCCGGACAATCGATCAGAATATATTCGTATTCCTTCTTGAGTTCAAGAATAATATCCTTGACCTGCTCCGGAGTGACTGAGGTCTTGTCTTTGGTCTGGGCTGCAGGCAGCATATACAGCTCTTCAAAACGCTTGTCTTTGACCAGCGCCTGATTCAGACGGCAGCGGCCTTCCGCCACATCCACAAGATCGTAAATGATCCGGTTCTCCAGCCCCATGACTACATCCAGATTCCGCAGTCCAATGTCAGTATCGACCAGACATACTTTTTTGCCCTGCAATGCAAGCGCGGTCCCAATGTTGGCTGTTGTGGTTGTTTTGCCAACTCCGCCTTTGCCCGAGGTTACGACAATCGCTTCTCCCATGGAGGCTACACCCCTTTAAACACATTTAAATCCTGACGTAATTTGACTATATTATGAATTTTGTCGATTTGCATAGCACCGTCTGATAAATAGGCAAATTCCATGCTGCTCTCCCGGGTTCCCCATTCGTCCGGCGGCCTGCTGATAATATCAGCAATCCGGAGCTGGGTAGGAGCCAGCAGCGAAGCCGCAATAATCGCTTCCTGATTGCCGTTGATTCCGGCGTGTGCCATCCCTTTAAGCGCTCCAAGAATATAGATATCCCCCGAGCAGGTAATGGTTCCCCCCGGATTCACATCGCCGAGAAACAGCAGATTGCCCTCATGATGCAGTACCTGGCCGGAACGGAGCATTCCGCTCATCATAAATAATGCTTCCGTATCCTTCTCTTCAGGGTCCTCCAAGGCTTCAACGGAACGGATTAATAAATTCCCTTGGCTCTTGAGGATATCCAGAACTGCCTCTTTATCTTCTTCGGTAACAGGACGGTTGCCCAGCTTGATGTCCACATGCACAATCGGTCCGGTCAGAATATTTTGATGGCTGTGCTCCAGCTTATAGCGAAGCTCGCTTAAGAGATCTTCAAAGGGACACTTGTCGTCTAGCAGGAATACCAGGCCATCCTTGATGCCCTTAATCCTTACATGCTTGGATTTAACTGTCATATGCCTGTCCCCCCATCCTCATTCATTCGTGCCGGGCCGGGCAAATTCCTTCTTTATGGGATAAGAAAATGCAGCAGCGGCTTAAGCAGCTTCTTCTTTGCGGGTCTCTTTCTTCAGCAGCTCCAGCTGACGCCGGAGCGGGATGTAGAGAAGCAAGCCGATAGCAAAATGAAACAGCATAGTAGGCAGCATATGGTGCAGGAGCGCCCAGTTATAGGGTTCTTTACTCAGATTAAAGACACTGTAAATGGCAAAAAGCATGCTGTCCTCCAGCAGGCTGCCCAGCAGCACCACCGTCATCATCAGCGGCAGCGGTGCACGCGGAATCTGGAATATCAGACCAATCAGATATGCGGATAAGCCCATTGCAAAAGAATGTGCCCCAAGAATGCGGCCATAGAACACCACATCATGCAGCATTCCGAAGGATAAGCCAAGAATAAGTGCCGTATGCCGGTGATGGTATACCGTCACAAACAGGATTACGATGAACACGAGATCAGGGATAATCCGCATCTCCCAGGCATTCGGAATCAGCCAGGGGAGAATAGTGTCTTCAAGGATAAATAAGAGGAACAACAATAGAATTAGAACGGATCTGCGCATCCTCACTATTCCGCACGCTCCTCCGTAAAGACAACGAAGAGTTCCTTCCAGTCCTGGAATCCTGCCGCCGGCTTAATGATTGCAGTAGAGGTTAAACCAAACTCCCCAGTCTTCACCTCTTGAACCGTACCGATGGTCATTCCGAGCGGATACAGTCCGCCGATGCCGGAAGAGATGATCAGGTCATCCTTGGCAACCGGATTTCCTGCCGGAATTTTGTTCATCATCAGCATACCGGTCTGCTGGTCGTATTTCTCAATCATCCCAAAGGTTTCGCCTTCCTTGTTGAACACCGTTGCCGCAATCGCCGGCTGGGAGTTGGGATCATTGATATCCATCATCGTCATCAGCTTGACGGTGGAGGTGAAATTACTCACGTTACTTATTACTCCAACGAGTCCCTCAACGGAGGTCACGGACATATTCAGCTTAATGCCGTCCTTAGCCCCGAGATCAATGACCAGCATGTTGTTGCTTGGCTCTGTCGTCAGGCTGACTACGTTAGCGATATGATACTCATAGTTATACAGATTCTTTTGAGCTTCAGTGAATTGAAGATCTATTTTATATTGCTCATTCCGGGCTTTAATGAAGTTATACTGCGCCTTATCCCGGGCGTATTGCGCCGCCAGTATTTTGAGCCGCTTATTCTCTTCAGCCAGATCATGCAGGTTCCCGATATCTTGGAACAAGCCCGCTACGTATCCAGCGGGCTTGTAGAACAAATTCTGCACGAATCCGGTCGTATCTCTGAGGAAATTCTCCGGCCAGGACAAGTTTTTCCTCTGTCCCAGGCTGAAGCCCATCACCACGATAAACATGACCAGTGTAATCAGCAATATAAATAAACGTTTATTATTAAACAGCTTAAACAGTTTCAACACCCTCTAACAACCGAATTTCTCCCACATCAGGGGTTGACGTTCACAGGTCAGAATTGTCCTAGCGTTTGGAACGGAGACTCGAACTGCTGCGGCTCTTGAACAAATGAATATTCTCGAGTGCCTTGCCTGTACCAATAGCTACACAGTCCAGCGGATTCTCGGCAACGATAACCGGCATTCCGGTCTCACGCGCCAGCAGCTTGTCCAGGTTACGCAAAAGCGCACCGCCGCCTGTAAGCACAATACCGCGGTCCATAATGTCGGCAGCAAGCTCAGGCGGACATTTCTCCAGCGTTACTTTTACAGCTTCAACAATAGCATTCACTGTATCCGACAAAGCTTCACAGATCTCATCAGAGGTAATAGTCAGCGTCTTAGGAAGTCCCGTTACCAGATCGCGGCCGCGGATTTCCATAGTTTCGGCTTTCTCGAGCGGCAGAGCAGAACCCACATCCATCTTCAGCTGCTCCGAAGTGCGTTCCCCGATCATGAGATTATACTGGCGTTTGATATATTGGATGATGGATTCATCCGCTTCATCGCCGGCTACGCGGACAGAACGGCTTGTTACGATACCGCCGAGTGAGATGACCGCCACTTCGGTAGTTCCGCCGCCGATATCCACAACCATGCTTCCTGTAGGTTCCCATACCGGGAGATCTGCTCCGATGGCAGCGGCAAAAGGCTCTTCAATGATATAGGCCTCACGCGCTCCCGCCTGCTTCGTTGCATCTTCAACGGCGCGTTGTTCAACAGCCGTAATTCCGGATGGTACACAGACCATGACATTCGGGTGGCGCTGGAACATCGAGCGCTGCTTCTGTGCCTGGCGGATAAAATATTTGATCATTGTTGCCGTAGTATCAAAATCGGCAATGACCCCGTCCTTCATCGGACGAATGGCACGAATGTTGCCCGGTGTGCGTCCGATCATTTTTTTGGCGGACTCCCCTACAGCTTCAATCGTCTTAGTATCAGTATTAATGGCTACCACGGAAGGCTCTCTTACAACAATCCCTTTACCGCGCACGTAGACAAGCGTATTCGCTGTCCCCAAGTCAATTCCTAAATCTTTCGTAAAACCACCTAACATCTTGTATGCTCCTTTTCCTTGTGGATCTAGACAATTGTATTACATATAACCTTTTTCTTTCAAACTTACAAAGCTGCTGTCACCAATGACCAGGTGATCCAGCACGTCGATGCCGACAATTTCACCTGCCTGTATCAGCCTTGAGGTCAAGGAGATGTCTTCAGGACTTGGCGTCGGATCACCGCTCGGATGATTATGTGCGCATATAATAGCTGCGCTGCTGCATTTCATGGCTGCCCGGAACACCTCACGGGGATGCACAATGGAGGCGTTAAGGCTGCCCATGGACAATGTTTCCTGCGCAATAACATGATTCTTCGTATTCAGAAACAAGCAGATAAAATGCTCCTTCTGCAAATAACGCAGCTGCTCGGTCAGAATCTCCGCCGCGTCCTGGGGACTGCGGATGATAACCGGTTCTGTAAGCCGGGAGTTCGCCATCCGTCTTCCCAGCTCTATGCCTGCTTTCAGTTGCACGGCCTTGGCAGGGCCAATGCCTTTGATTGTTGTCAGTTCTTCAATGCTCAGGTCCGCCAGCCCGCGGAGGCCGCCTGTAATCCCCAGCAACCGCTGGGCGATATGAATAGCCGATTCACTCTGCGCACCTGTGCGCAGCAGAATTGCCAGCAGCTCCGCCTGACTTAATGATTCCGCCCCATAATGCATCATGCGCTCTCGTGGTCGTTCTTCATGGGGGAGGTCACGCAGCATAAATGTTTGCGACTCCATCCCTAACCCTCTTTCTTCCTGCTATCCTTGCCGGTTCAGTACAGAAATGCCGAACCCGGACAACATGCCGCTTAGCAGCGACAACGGCAGACCGACCACGTTAAAATAACAGCCTTCAATTTCGTCCACCAGGGTGGCACCAAGCCCTTGTATTGCATAAGAGCCGGCTTTGTCGGCAGGCTCCCCGGTCGCTATGTAGGCGCAGATTTCATCTTCGCTCATTGCTCTCATAGTTACAGAGGTTACCCTGTGATCTACCAGGGTCCGACCCTCTGCGAGACCGATACAGGCCACCCCGGTATATACCTGATGTGTCCTTCCCTGCAGCATGGCCAGCATCTTAGCGCTGTCCTGCTCGTCCACCGGCTTGCCGAGCACCTTGTCGTCAAGCACGACAATCGTGTCGCTGCCGACAATAACAGCATCCCGGTCTCCGGCTGCAGGGAGTACTGCCTCCGCTTTGCGCACCGCCAGATTACGCACGATGGTCTCAGGCGTCCATTCCGGCGGCGTACTCTCATCAGCATCACTGACCAGAACCTCGAAAGGCAGGCCAAGCGAGGCTAACAGTTCACGCCGCCGCGGCGAACCCGAAGCAAGAATAATGTGTCGCGTGTTGTTATGCTCCACTGTAATAAACGTCCCTTCTAGATGCCGGCAGCGAACGCTACAGTCTGCGGTACAGCCATACAGCTGTTATCATTCCGGCAAGACTGAGCAGGCACAATTTCAAATGGATAGTGATGTCATAGGTTATGATGTCCAAATCAGCTTGCGGCGACCACTTGAGTACAGTCGAGGTTGTAAGAAAAGACAGAGCTTTTACAGGTTCCAGCAGCTTGGCAATCCATGCTCCGGCCAGCCAGCCCAGAATTAGAAATAACAGCAGTGTTCCTACATTTTTCTTCTTCATTTTGGTCTTCCCTCGCCATTTTTTGACACCCTAATTATTATACGGTGAAACGGAGTTCAATACAAACGCAAAATCCGTTCAGGGAATGTTTACCACAGCCGTGCCGCATAAAGCCCGATTTCACCAGTCTCCGCCGGGTGTGGTCCACTAACATTATCCGACTCCGGCACAATAGGCAACTGATTTATCATGCAGCAGCTATACTGGCGAGAAACACAGCAATCCCCCGTCCGGCAAACAGCCGGTACGGGGGATGGGCAACATCTTATTCAATGGGGTGAACGTTCAGCTTATCGCAGACAGCAGACTTTTCTGGCCGGTCAAAAAGCTCATCATAGCCTCCTGCACTTCCCAGAGCAGGCCCTCTGCCTTATTCTTGCCGTACTCGTTCAGTGCGGATATTCCCCGGCTCATGGATTTCTCCAGCCCGGTGGCAATACTCTTCCCTTCCGGAGACAGCCCGGACTCGAGCTGCTTGACGGTTTCGGTCCACTGCATATGAAGATCACTTACCGCTGAGCTGTCTGTACCGCTGGCCATACCGCTCAGCAGCGAAGCAGACAGGCCGCTCAGCTCACTCAACAACTGGCTGCTGACTGCAAAATAGCTGTCCACTGCTTCCGCCGTTCCGTTATAGCTGACCTGATCCACAGCGGGCAAGGCCACTTCCCTTACATACAGCTCGATGCCCTGATTCTTCAGACCGCTGCTGAGCAGCTTGGCCTGCTCGCGCTCAGGCGACATCCCGGCATACACCCGGTTGCCGTCCGCTGGGTCCAGACCTGCGGCAAGCCCTGCGGCAAGCAGCTCCTGCTGAGCCTGCGCAGCACCAGCCGGTGTGCTGAATACGCCGTATTGGAGCAGATAATAGCTCTGCGCCGCAATCTGTACCGGAACATGCACTGCCACCGCTTCACCGGTTCCTTCAACCGGCACGCCTGTGATATCTGCTTCCGCTCCCCCGCCAGTGTCATTCTGGCTCTGAACGATCCCCGTCTGAACAGCGGAACTGCCGCTTCCATTCCCGGTGCCCGTCCCTCCGCCACTGATGAAGGACAGCGCTGCATAGCCGAGCAGGATTCCTGTGCCTAATGCTCCTGCTACTGACAAAGCGAACTTCCACCAATAAGAAGGGCGGCGGGTATGGTAGGAGCCTCCATACAGATTCCCGTGTGTGCTGAACTGCCCGAACCGTTCCTGCTCAGCGCCCCGCTCATCCTCAAACAGCGGGTAGTGCTCACCTGGTGGTGCATTATCATCGTCCCTGTAAACCTCCGCATAAACTGGAATTGTGCGCGTACTTGAGTCTGGGAGATATGAATACTGTCCAGTATCATACTCTCCATCTGAATCATCCCAGTTGCGGCGGCGCGGACCAGAGGATTTCATATAAGATACTTCAGCTGCACGGGGGATTTCCACCCGCTCCAGATCAACTATATATTCATCTGCACGGAGATTCGGGGCCGTTCTGATCTCCTCACGCTGTTCCCTGTCCTCAACCTCCAAGGCTCTAACAGGTTCTCTTCCTATACGGCGGTCTGCCATTTCCGCCTTACGTTCTGCCGTCTCCCCATCAAACCGGAATGTCATTCTTCCGCTATTCAATGCTCCCACCTCGCTATCTTCAGTTCTATACTGAAATATATGATAGATGTGAGATGGATATGCTATTTTAATATATTTACACCA
This sequence comes from Paenibacillus sp. FSL R10-2771, assembly GCF_038000205.1. Classification (NCBI taxonomy): domain Bacteria; kingdom Bacillati; phylum Bacillota; class Bacilli; order Caryophanales; family Paenibacillaceae; genus Paenibacillus; species Paenibacillus sp. FSL R10-2771. The sequence goes on along the minus strand of NZ_JBBOBM010000001.1, from coordinate 852,447 downwards.
AACTAAGTACTTTCTCCCTGACCCCTTCCGCCGCGTAATGCTTGAGCAGTGTCCGGTAAGCCTGATCCGCAATAATGGAGCCCAGCTCAGGCGTTGTCAGCAGCTTCACCAGCTGGCCGGCAAAGACTGCACTCGTGCCTGCGAGCAGAATATCCCGTCCCGTCTCACAGATTAATTCCTCCGAACCGCTCAAGCTGCAGACGACCGGCGTCCGCAGCGCCCAGGCTTCCAGGATCTTAATCTGCCCCCCGCAGCCTTCGCGCAAAGAAGCTACCACGGCGCTGGCCCGCCGGATGTAATCGGCTGTATGTTCAAATTCCCTGACAATTTCAATAGAAGCATCATTGCGGGCCAAGGCGGCAACCTCCGGATGTACTTTATCGCTAATCATATAGCACCGGAAATCCGGCACCTCAGCTTTGACCAGCGGGTATATCTTCTTTAAGAACAATAAAGCCACATTCTTGCCCTGGCCGGTATTCATATTCCAATGAAGGACTATGGATTTCTCCTTGATTACGGTCTCACCGGAGGCATAAGCAGGCTCCTTCAGGTCAATGTAAGGCGGAATTACATGCACCTTGCCTGCATCCGCAAAGGATAATGCCTTAAAAGAAAGGGCATCCCATTCTGTAGCGGTCAGCAGCAGACTGGTCTTGTTCATTAATCGGCGCTCTTCCCGGCGGATCAGTGCGGCATTCAGCTTATGATAGCTTTTGCTAATTCCGCGTTTGCCGGCTGCCCTATTCTCCAGCATTCTGCTCCCGAAACGGTGGGCATCTGTAATGATGACGGCCTCCGGAAGCATTGAGGCTACAATATCCAGGCAATTACTCAGCATATAATACGAAATAAACACATGACTGTATGTATTCAAGCGGCACATTTCTGTGATTTCCGCCCGCAAAGACTTGTCAGTACCGATCAGCGGAGAATGTGAGCGCAGCTTGTTCAGCGGGTGCAGCAGTGACCTCTGTGAAGCAGAAGACCTCTTCACCTGGTGCACCGTAAGCGCAGGTCCAGACTCTACCGCCGGCTCCCGGCGGCAATGACAATACTCGAGCAGATCAATATCAAACCGCTCCAGCAGAATATCAAGAAAATTCTCTGTTCTTATTTCTCCTTCTAAATCTTCGGGATAACGACTCTGGGCTGATAGGAACAGCATTTTCTCTCTCATGGCTATAGCTCCTTGGTTCTATGTAAATGGTTATTATTGTATACAAAGAAAAATAGGCCGGATTACATCCAGCCTTCATTTATGAATCTTTAGATGTAGATCAATAGTAACGCAGTTCCCGGAAAAAGATTGTCGATTTATGGGATGAAATAATATTTTTTTTGTATTCCCCTTACAATTAGACAAGACTTAGCAGCTTTTCCCGGACACTTTCCGCCTCATAGTTAGCCAGCAGGGTCTGGTAGGCACGGTCCGCAAGCACTACTCCCTTTTCGTGATCCTGAAGTAATTGAGTCACGCTTTCGGCAAACGTAACCGGATCATCGGCAATCATAATATTCGCGGAATGCTCATACAGCAGCCCTTCTGCTCCTTTGGTGCTTGAAACGACAGGAGTCTTGAGCGCCCAGGCCTCCAGTATCTTCAGGCGTGTTCCGCTGCCCTCCTGCAGAGGGGCAATCACAACCTGCGCCTTCCGTATATAGTCCGCCACACTGTCCACATATCCGGTGATGATGATGGAAGGGTCCTGGTCCGCCAGAGCGGCAACTTCCGGATGCACATCCCGGCCGACGATATACCATTTGATGCCCGGAACCTTGGCTTTGATAAGCGGATAGATCTGACGGTAGAAATAGGTAGCTGCATTAATGTTCGGGAAGTAGTTCATATTGCCCGGAAGAATAATCCACGGCTCTTTCGGAAAAAGCGTATTTGTCCGATAATCGCCCATACGGATGAAGTTAGGGATTACGTGGACCTTGAAAGAATTTTTAAAAGAAAGTGCCTTAAAGCTCAGCCCGTCCTGTTCGGATGTTGTAAGCAGCAGATTGGTCTTGTCCATCAGCTTAAGCTCATCTCTGCGCGTCCATACCGCATTAAGGGAATAAAAGAGTTTGGCGATCCCCCTCTTCCTGCGGGCAAGCTGTGCAGACAATCCGCTCTCGAAGTTATGCGCGTCCGTGATTATAACAGTGCCAGGCAGGGAACGGCGCACAATGTCAATGCAGCAGCCGAGCAGACTGTGCGAAATAAAAACATGGCTGTACGCATGCTGTACGCAGAGCTCTGTAATCTTCTCTTTCATATCCACATCTACATGGCTCATATAAGAGCAATTGCGCCATTTGTACAAGGAGCGAAGCATCGCCTTGCGGTAATTCATTGTGCGCTTCACCTCATGCACGGTAAGGGACGGTATGGCCTCCGTATCTTTGGAACCTGAATACGTTAAGAGATCCACATCGTATTTGGCGAGTAAAATATTCAGAATATTGCCCGTTCTCAGCTTGCCACCGCTATCCTGCGGAAATGGATTCTCTGCAGATATGAACAGCAATTTTTCCCTCATGGCTTTTTCTCCTACTCTCCATTTATCTGTCTGTGTCTGGCAGTGCCAGGTATCTAGCATATATTACCCCAAAGTTCTGCGGAGTTTTGTCGTTTCTTGGCTAATGCAAAAATAATTTCAAAAAACTGTCATTTCACGAAGCCCGGACACAAAAACAGCGCTGCTCCAGTAAAAGGAGAAGCGCTGTTTTTCCTGATTTTTGTGATTTTATTTAAATTGCAGTTTAGACTTATGGTCAGTACATTCAGGAATGTACTTCAAGCTCCCTCGCTGCATGGCCTTGGCTGCGGACCACACAATTGCGTCCGCGCTGCTTCGCCTGGTACAGGGCGGTATCGCTCAGCTTGTACAAGGTATTGAGCGGGACGCGCTCGCCCGAGACGATCGTAATCAGACCGATGCTCACTGTATACGAGAGCGTTATCCCATCAATGGTGGCGTCCAGCACGGACCGGCGAAGCCGCTCAGCCACTTCCCCACTCGCTTCCTCATCCGCCCGGTGCAGCAGCACAGCGAATTCTTCGCCGCCGAACCGTCCGAACAGGTCCCCGTTGCCAAGCTGGCGCTCAATTCTGCGGGCAAAGTCGCGCAGCACCTTGTCACCCGTGTCATGGCCATAGGTATCATTCACCTGTTTGAAATGGTCCACATCCAGCAGCAGGAAAGAGAAGGGCGCGATCTCCTTGGCAGCCGCAGCAATCAGGGGCCGGGCACGCAGCACGAAGGCTCTGCGGTTAAGAATGCCGGTGAGCTCATCGTATGTGGCTGCACGCTCCAGTTCAGCATAGGACTGCTCCCTGGAGAGCAGCATGAAGCCGGCGGTTCCGAGAAACATCAGCAGGTATATTCCAATATAGAAAAAGACTTGCATCCACTCACCAATGGGTGAGCCCTCAGGCGGAGGATATACCAGTCTGCTTGCATTGCAGAGCATCGAGAGGATAACAATTCCGTAGAGCAAGCCCATAATTTCCTGAAGCGGTGTTTTTTTTACTTTCCAGCATAGCATATACGCAGGATAGATCAGCAGCAGTGCCCCGGCAAGCGAGGCAGCTGCAATTAGCCGCGGTACGTCCGGAGACAGCAGATACAGGAGGAGCAGAGCAAGTGCGGCACATCCGGTTAGTGTATAATAAATCCGCTTTATCCGTTCGGAATGGACCTCCAGCATCTTGAGCAGCGCGAAGATTTCTGCGGTTCCACCGGCCAGATTCAAGAGAATAATGCAGGGAAGCACAACCTTAAATTCACGATATTCCCTTAACAGCAGAAGGATCATAATCACCAGCTGCAGAATTTTGGCGGTCAGGAACAGCAGGGATGTACCATCTTTCGGATAACGCGACCGGTAAGCCAGAGTGAGCATAACCGTAAAGAAATTACCAAAAAAGAGACACGCCAGCAGTGTCTTGAAATCCAAACTGGCAGCCATAGCGTCCACCCCCTTGCTCATTGATGTCATATGTATGATGTGTATAATCCCGTTCTTTTACCCGGCTCTGACCACACGGTCCCGCCCGTCCTGCTTCGCCTGATACAGGGCTCTGTCACTAAGCTTGTACAAGGTATTCAAGGCGGTCTGCTGATCAGGAAGCACTGTAATCATTCCGATGCTTACGGTGTACCCGCCGGCAAGACTGTCTCCCGAAGCCTCCTTGACGGCTTGGCGCAGTTCTTCCGCCTTGCGGCTGCTGTTCTCCACATCCTGCCCATAGAGCATAATGGCGAATTCTTCGCCGCCAACCCGGCCGAACAAGTCACCGATTCCCAGCCGGCTCTCAATGGTAAGCGCGAAATCCTGGAGTACTACATCGCCCTTGTCATGTCCATATGTATCATTCACTATTTTGAAATGGTCCAGATCCAGCAGCAGCATTGAGCAGTATTCCCGCTTTCTTGCGGCCATCGCCAGCTTCAGCTCAGCCTCTATCAGAAAAGCCCTGCGGCCAAGGATTCCGGTAAGGCTGTCATAAGCGGCTATGCGCTTCAGCTTCTCATATGAATGCTCATTGGAGAGCAGGATGAACGCCGCAATTCCCCCGACCAGCATCAAAAACATCCCCAGGTAATACAAATACTGTGCCGGATTAGCTGTCAGCGGCCCCATCTCCGGTTCCAGAATCAGCGCGACAAAGGACCGCAACAGCATCACGGCAGCAATGGTATAAAATACGCCTCCCATTATTTTCTGGAGCGGAGAACGTTCTTTACCCGCCGTCAAACGGTAGCCGGGGTAGATCACAAACAGCATTACCCATAGCGAGGTCGTGGCCACCCGCAGGTTCGCATGGTTAAAGAACAGGGCGACGATACAAAAGCTCAGAACACTGCCCGCAACCAGCCCCGAATAATAGAGCTTCGCCTTACGGTCCATCATCCCCATCATCATCAGCAGCGCCGAAATTTCCAGACTTCCTCCAGCCAGAATGAGCGCATTGCTTAGAGGTATGGCGATCCAATGGGGAATATAATCCCATAGCAGAATAGAGCCCCAGAAGACGACCTGAAGCCACTTTGCAGTTATAAAAAGGACCGAGGCGGTATCCTTGGCGAAATGGTAGCGGTAGAAGGTAATCAGCAGTCCGGAAAACAAGTTCCCCAAGATGAACAAGTACAACAATGTATTAATATCAAGCTGAAAGCTCATGAGTACACCACCAAATATGCGGGAATACCTTCTTTTAATTGAGGACAATATCATTCACAAGCTATATCGGCAAAATGGCGGTGTAATTTCACTTCTAATTTCTTAGACTCCAGATACCTCCAGACACAAAAAAGAAGAAACGGCTTCGCTGTCCTTATTCAAGGAACGGAAACCGTTTCTGTTAAATTGCCTAGCTATCCTATTACTGTAAAGAGATATGTGTAATCTGCATAGAACGGCCTAAGCCTTATTCACGATTCTTCAGATTATCAGCCAGAGCATACCCGACCTTCCAGATATCACCCGCACCCATTGTAATCACCAGATCACCGGGAGCAATGCGGTCCTGCAGGTCAGCCAGCACAGCTTCCTTCGTCGGCAGATGCCGTGCACCGGCGTTGCTGTTCTGCACAATCAGCTCCACCAGCTTCGCGGAGGTGACTCCCTCGATCTGCTTCTCTCCGGCAGGCGAGTAGATATCGGTAATAATCACTTCGTCCGCTTCGCTGAACGCACGGCTGAACGCATCCAGCAGGAAGAAGGTACGCGTGTAGCGCTGCGGCTGGAACACGGCGATAATCCGTTTGCCTGTAGCCTTGGCAGCACTAATGGTAGCCTGAATCTCCGTTGGATGATGCGCATAATCATCAATGACGAGAATCTCGTTGATCTCTCCCAGCACCTGGAAGCGCCGCTTGGCACCGTGGAATTTTACAATTGCTGCAGCGATCGCTTCAAAGGCAATGCCGGATTTCAGACAGGAAATTACCGCCGCCATTGAATTATACAGATTGTATTGCCCCGGAATGGAAAGCTCAATACGGCCCAGAACCTCCGTACCGCGATTCATCGTGTACGACACCTGGCGGTCGCCCAGAACGATGTCGGTCGCCGTGTAATCTGCAGTCTCCGAATGAATTCCGTAGGTGATAACCGTACCTTTTACTTGAGGCAGCAGAGATTTCACATTCTCATCATCCGCGCACACAATAGCCGTTCCGTCCTCACGCAGCTGGTTCATAAACTGCACATAAGCTTCCTTCAGCTGGCCGAAATCACCGCCGTAGTTCTCCAGATGGTCGGCTTCAATATTCGTTACAATGCCCAGCCAAGGATGGTACTGCAGGAATGAGCCATCGCTCTCATCCGCTTCGGCTACGACGAATTCCCCTTGTCCTGCCTTGGCATTCGTACCGACGTTCATAATCTCCCCGCCAATAATATACGTAGGGTCCACTCCGCAGTCTTCCATAACCAGAGCAATCATCGACGAGGTGGTAGTCTTGCCGTGCGCACCCGCAACAGCCACACCCTTGCGCTCATTCAGCAGACGGGCAAGCATCTGCGAACGGTGAAGAATCGGTATTTTGAGACGCTCCGCTTCTACCCATTCTACGTTATCCGACGCAAGCGCCGTAGAATATACGACCAGATCCGCGCCTTTGACCTGTTCGGCCGTATGTCCGATGTAGACCTTGGCACCTTTGGCAATCAATTTCTCCGTTAACTCTTGTGCAGCTACGTCAGAGCCCGTAACTGTATATCCCATCTCCAGCATCACCCGGGCAATCGCGCTCATACCGTAGCCGCCGATCCCTATAAAATGCACACGTTCAGTAGTATCCAACAGTTCGTCACCAGCCTTTTTCAGAATCGGGTTGCCGTAAAAGCGTACTGCGTACATCAGAAATCAAATACAGCGTTCCGGACACGACCGCAAGGTCATCGTCCGCTGTGATCGTCTGCAGCAGATGCAGCGCTTGGCCCCAATTACGTTCTACTATGATTTCCAAGTTTTCCTTGGCATATTTATTCCGCAGACTTTCTGCGATGGCCTGCAGATCTTCCGCGTCCATTTTCTTCCGGAAATCCGGTTCGGTCAGGATGAGCGTATCCACTATAGGCAGTATATGCTTGAGATACGACTCGTGATGCTTATTTGCCAGCATCCCCATGAGCAAATTTAATTTACCGTATGGCCCAAACTGCGGAAGACTCTTGGCCAGGCTCTCTGCACCTTCCGGATTATGTGCTCCGTCCAGAATAATTCTGGGTGAAGTGCCTACTTCCTCCAGCCTTCCGGCCCAGAATGTACCGCGGAATCCCTCCAGCACATCCTCGTCCTCCAGCATGAAGGCCATATACTGCCGCAGCACCTCAAGGACCATCATAGCTCCCGCTGCATTCTCCAGCTGATGTTCGCCTTTCATAGCGATATCAAGCCCTAGCGAGCGGAATGGACCCTGGAAGGTGAAATGCTGGTGGCCGTCCCTGAGCTCTACACCACTATAGCTGAAATCTTCTCCAGCCAAATATAGAGTAGAACGGGTAGACGCCGCTTTAGCCTTCAGTACTGCGATGGCCTCCGGCTGGCTCACGCAACTGACTGCAGGAACGCCCGGCTTAATAATTCCGGCCTTCTCACCGGCGATCAGCTCCAGTGTATCTCCGAGTACATCGGTATGATCATGTCCGACATTCGTGATTACAGACACTACCGGAGTAACAATATTCGTTACATCCAGCCTTCCCCCAAGACCTGTCTCCCATACGACTACATCCGGATAACAGACTTCGCCATAATAGAGAATGGCCAGTGCCGTCGACACCTCGAACATTGTCGGCGAACCCAGCTCACCGCCCGCGATCTCTTGAACCAGCGGTCGCAGTTTATTTACGAGTTCCAGCAAAGTCTCTTCGGAAATATCTTCTCCATTGTACTGGAAACGGTTCGTGAATTTCGTGATATAAGGAGAAGTAAAGGTCCCCACCGTGTACCCGCTCTGAATAAGTACACGGGTCAAAAAAGCACAGGTAGAGCCTTTGCCATTCGTCCCTGCCACGTGAATGAACTTGAGCTTGCGGTGCGGATGACCCAGCTTCTCCATCAGAAGCTCTATCCGCTCCAGCCCTGGCCGGATTCCGAAAGGAATCAGGCTGTTGATCCAGTCTACCGCTTCTGTATAAGAACTTAAGGGAGCGGCACCGCCGCTCCGGGTGATCTCTTCCATATCCCTTATCCTCTCAGCTCTGCGATACGGGCCAGCACTTTCTCGCGTCTATCAGAATAGTCCGCCTGCTTCGCCCGCTCCTCTTCGATGACTTTTGCTGGCGCCTTGGCGACAAAACCCTGATTGCCGAGCTTTTTCTCCACGCGCTCAACCTCGCTGTTCAGTGTCTGGACTTCTTTTTCCAGACGGGCAATTTCCTGTTCAATGTCGATCAGTCCTGATAACGGCAGAAGCAGCTCGGCTCCTGTAACCACAGCAGACATCACTTTATCCGGTGTCTGCGGCGCAAGCCCTGCTTCGAAGGAAGAGGTATTGCAGAAGCGCCCGATGTAATTGTCGTTGCGGGAAATAATGTCCAGGGTTTCCTGACCCCCGGCTTTGATAATCAGTTCTACCTTCTTGCTCATCGGCACGTTCACTTCCGCACGGATATTACGAACGGCACGGATAACATCCATCAGGAGGTTCATCTCTGCCACTGCCTGCGGATTCTCAAGCGCAGAATCATACTTCGGCCATTCAGCCAGCGTGATGGTGTCGCCCTGATGCGGCAGATGCTGCCAGATTTCTTCCGTAATGAACGGCATGAACGGATGAATCAGGCGCAGCGTGCGGTCCAGTACATAGGCCAGAACCGATTGTGTCTTGGCCTTCGCAGCCGCGTCCGCTCCGTACAGCGAGAGCTTGGCGAATTCGATATACCAGTCGCACAGATCATCCCAGATGAAGTTGTACAGCAGCCGGCCGGTCTCGCCGAACTCGTACGAGTCAATTAGACGCGTAATATCGCGGGAAGTTTCGTTCAGGCGGTGCAGAATCCAGTGGTCCGCCGTGCTGAGCTCACCTGTGATGTCAATATCTTCAAAAGAAACACCTTCGAGATTCATCAGTGCAAAGCGTGAGGCATTCCAGATCTTGTTGGCAAAATTCCGCGCCTGCTCTACCTTTTCCATCCGGAACCGGAGATCCTGACCGGCTGTGCTGCCTGTAGTAATCATGTAGCGCATAGCGTCTGCACCATACTGCTCGATTACATCCAGCGGATCGATACCGTTGCCGAGTGATTTGGACATTTTGCGCCCTTCAGCATCGCGTACGAGACCATGCATCAGCACGTCGGAGAATGGCTTCTGTCCGGTGAATTCCAGAGCCGAGAAGATCATGCGGGCTACCCAGAAGTAGATGATATCGTAGCCGGTAACCAGCACATTGTTCGGATAGTAACGCTGATAGTCGCTGCTGTTCTCATCAGGCCAGCCCAGTGTAGCGAACGGCCAGAGGTTCGAGCTGAACCAGGTATCCAGAACATCCTCATCCTGCTTCAGGTCCGTCAGACCGCTGATTGTGCGCGCTTCTTCTTCATCATTCGCAACAACGATCTCTCCCGTAGATTCGGAGTACCAGGCCGGAATACGGTGGCCCCACCACAATTGGCGGGAAATACACCAGTCGCGTACATTCTCGATCCAGTTCAGGTAAGTCTTCTCGAAGCGGTCCGGTACGAAGTTAACACCGCTGCCATCCTTCTGCGCTGCGATGGCCGCTTCTGCCAGCGGCTGCATCTTCACGAACCACTGAGTGGACAGGTAAGGCTCAACTACGGCTCCCGAACGCTCGCTGTGTCCAACCTGATGTACGTGGTCCTCAATGGATACAAGTACGCCCTGCTCCTTCAGGTCAGCAATGATCGCCTTGCGGCAGTCGCTGCGGTCCAGTCCCTGGTATTTGCCTGCTTCCGCATTCATAATTCCGCCTTCATCCATCACATTAATCTGTGGAAGATTATGGCGCACGCCCATCTCAAAGTCGTTCGGATCATGTGCCGGGGTAATCTTCACCGCGCCGCTGCCGAATTCCTTATCTACATAATCATCAGCGATAACCGGAATTTCCCGCAAGGTAATCGGCAGGATCAGCGTTTTGCCGATAAGATCCTTGTAACGGTCATCTTCCGGATGCACGGCAACCGCAGTATCGCCCAGCATCGTTTCCGGCCGGGTTGTAGCTACAGTAATATAGCCGCTGCCATCCTTAAGCGGATAGCGCAGATGGTACAGATGGCCATTTACCTCTTTATATTCAACTTCGATATCCGACAGAGCCGTGCGTGCAGCCGGATCCCAGTTGATAATGCGTTTGCCGCGGTAGATCAGGCCTTTCCGGTACAGCTGAATGAATACCTGGCGGACACCGCTGGACATTCCTTCATCCAGGGTGAACCGTTCGCGCGAGTAGTCCAGCGACAAGCCCATCTTGGCCCACTGCCCGTGAATCGTCTCCGCATATTGCTCCTTCCAGGCCCATACCTGCTCCAGGAACTTCTCGCGTCCCAGATCATGGCGGGAGATCCCCTGCTCGCGCAGCTTCTGCTCTACCTTAGTCTGTGTAGCGATACCCGCATGGTCCGTTCCCGGCAGCCACAGCGTATCAAATCCCTGCATCCGTTTGGTACGGATCAGAACATCCTGCAGTGTGAAATCAAGCGCATGCCCGATATGCAGCATTCCTGTTACATTCGGCGGGGGAATAACAATGCTGTAAGGCTGTGCATCCGGACGTTTGCCTGCTTCGAAGAAGCCGTTCTCCATCCAGTAAGTATACCATTTCTTCTCCGCCGACCCCGGATCATAGGTAGTCGGCATATCGCTTTGCTTGTGATTTGCAGTAGCGGTGTCTTCTGCCGCTTCCAGCTGGTTCGTCAGCTCTGCTGCTGTATTGTTGTTATCAGCCATTGTGAACCCTCCATTAGAGAAAATGATGAGAAGCTTTTTGTATTCTGTAACGATCTGACTAGTGGAAACGGCTTTGCCGTCCTGTCTAAGGACGTTACCGTTTCAGCGAGAAATATAAGGATAATTGATAGAGTGAAACATATAAATCCTTATATTTAAATACAAAAAGACCCTTCGTCTCAAAGGACGAAAGGCCATTCTTTCGCGGTACCACCTTTGTTTCGCGCTAATCAGGTGTAAACGGCTGTGCCGTCCTTCAAGGGACGGTATCCGTTTCAGCGGAAATACAAGGATAAAGTATAATGTAAAACCTATACTTTCTTGTATTTCAAAAATAAACCCCTGCCTCGGACCCCTTACAGGTCCGGAAGCTTAGCGCGACACTCATGCAGATAACGGCTGCGTCCGGCCACATCCTAACCTGGTCTCCATAAACATGGAGGCAAGCTCAGAAGGGCGACTCCGGGGCGACTTCGGGGGCTGCATCCTGCGGAAATTCACAGCAACTACAATTCCGCTCTCTGAAGGGCTGACCGCCTACTCTTCCCGTTCCCAGTCTTTATGCTAGTTATTACTTATGTCAATAATACATTCAGTCCTATTCCTAGTCAACCAGCATACACACAAAGGTCAGAGTTTATACCGCCCGGTTCAAAAAAATGTCTAACGGAGTTGTATACACAGGGCTAACAGAGATAAATACACAGAGAGCTGCCCATCTACCGCTTACTTCCCGCTCCAGATCACGTTGACGATATTGTAGCCTCCATAGCTGCCAGTTCCCAGGTAGGCGTCCAGTGTAACAGAAAACGTGCTTCCGGCATCGATAATCGAGAAGGCTTCCGCGGAGATCTCCTCGGATTTGGCGGTGGCGCCTTTGCGCACAAAATACTCTTTGTACGTATTGCCAAGCGTCTCCAGGTCCTGCTTCGTCAGATAGCTGAACGTCGCAGACGGCGTGCCGGTCGCCGAGCCTTCAATCAGATTGAATACTTTGGCATCGGACGGCAGCGGGAAGTCGGACGGCAGGCTCTTCGGACGCTGTACCGGTTCCGCGGCCGGTTCCTGAGAGGATGTGCCAGGAGAAGCGGAGCCGCCGATGACGACCCGGCTGTTTGCGGCGTCATAAGTGACAGAGGTGTTCAGCGCTTCACTGATTGAGCGTACAGGCAGGTACGTTGTGCCATTGTACGTGATCGGGGCAAGCGTTTTACCGTTGCCGTCTTTCATCGTATAGACCTGCCCGTTCACGATGATCCCGAGCTTGTAATTCAGTGATGCCCGGATCTCCTGCAGGTTGCCCGCGCCATAGACGCCGGCCGAAGCAGTCAGCGCCACGCCCAATGCGATCGCGGCTGCCGTCACTTTTTTCTTCATAAATATCTCATCCTCCCAAGAAGTGGTGTATACCGGCGCACAGCTGGTTGAATCTGCCAAGACATAAGCCGGTAGTGACCATTAACCCTGCCTAAGCGAATATGAACCCGCAACAGGCCGGGCCAAGATATACCCTATGTAAAAAAATAAGGCTGCCCCAAGCAGCCATGTCATGGCTTGTGGGACAGCCCCCCGCAACTTCCTGCCGCATTCCCCAGTCCATCCTAGGGAATATACAAAACCTGACCTTCTTCTACATTCTGTCCGGAGAGCCGGTTATACATGGACAACTCTCTGGTACTGAGCTGATATTTCTCGGCAATCGTATCCAGCGTTTCTTCCCGCTGGACGATGCAGAGCCGCACTTTGCGGAACAGCTCTGTACCGCCAAGGCCGCCGATGAACCGGCTTTTCCATTCGGTATCATTCCCTACCTCAGGAATAACCGCCGCTTTGGAGGCTACCTCCTCGGAATGAAGAATCTCCTGCTCCTTGCGCGCACGGCTGGAGCTGAGCAGCGAAGAGAAGGTCAATGGCTCCTGCTCGGCAATTGCCGGATCTTTTTTGCTGCCCAGCGCAATCTTGAGATCCTGCTTCTCCTCCTGGGGAGGTAAGAACTCCTCGGACACGAAGCTCTCATTGTCTATAGCCTGAACCTCTTCAGGCACTTCTTCATTCTCGGCCAGCACTGCTGTATCATCACTGGCTGCGGATGTGAATACCGGCTCTGCCTGATTGACTGCATGAAGACTGGCAGTACCCCAATGATCCACAGTATTCAACGCGGCTGTCCCCGTCTGGAAACCGGGCTCCTCCGTACCTGCCTTGAACGAATCATTTACCGCACCAGGCTCTTCTGTCTTCTCCCGGGAAGGAAGAAAATGACTGGAGACCGGCTCAGCCGCAGATTTGCTGTAGTTCTGCCCGGAATCCGCTGTTCCGGATGGAACGGTTGCGGGTGAGGAATCCAGGTTATGCGTTCTTACCTTGGGTTCCTTGTCCTTCAACTGAGCGGATACTAAGGCCGAAGGCTGAGTGTATAAAGAGCCTTCCAGGAATAGCGGATTACCCGCGGCTTCCACGGAATCCGCATATTCCTGATCCTCCACTGAAACCTCCGCGACACCTTCCCCGTAGGTCCAGAGCGAATTTTCATATAGCGCATCATTCTCCGGCCCGCGGTTATCCGCTTCAGCCTCAGGGGAGTAGGCTACTGTATATTCCTCCTGCTGCCAGGCCGGCTGGGCATCCGCGTTTCCGATTCCGCGCAGCGAGAGCACCCCTGTTATGTTGACGGTTCGCATCGTAAGCAGGTCAATATCGAAATTCTCGATCTCAACCCCTATGTCTTCAAGTGAGCTGACCCGTGTCAGCGGGACTGTGATTTCAACAGGAATCGCATGCTCCAGACGCTGTGTGCGATCATCTTCCCCCCGGTAGAGTCCGGTGAGCAGCAGTTGCCCGTGCAATTCCGCCCGGTCCTCCCGCTGGATTACCTGGATGTCGGGAATCAGCTCGACTTCCTCCAGCTCAGCTATTCCCGGAAGCTCTTCCGAAAGGTGAATGCGTTCATAAATATCAAACCGCAAGCCGTGTGACTGGTCAAACACGGGAAATGTCCTCCTTCTTGGCATAATCTATCCCTGAGACAAGCCCAGAGCATAAGCCCAAAATGTTACTCCACTCATGTATATGCTTCAATCAGGAAGGCATGACAACTTTGCCGCCTACTTCGGCGGACAGGAAATTATTTCGGATCGGTGAGTACCGTAAGAGGGTCCGGAATGGAATAATCCTGCGGGAGCCTTGCCCGCATGCTCGCCGCAAGCGGAATGCCGGGATACATTGCATTCAGCACATCGGCTGGATGGAAGGCTCCGGGAACGGGTCCTGCCGCCGGCTCTGCTCCCAAGGCCGAGCGGACTGCCGGGCTTTGTACGCTCTCCAGCATACTTATGGCTTTACGGTATACATTCAGCGTTCCGGCCGCCATGACATCCAGTGAACGGCTGCGCTGCGCCCACTCCCTTGCCTGGAAGCCGGTACGTACTCTCAGCTCCTCATTATCCAGCAGCTGTTCCAGCAGCCCGGCCAGCCGGGCGGCATCACCGGGCGGAACGATCCAGCCGGTCTCCCCGTGGCGGACCATTTCCGGCATACCTGAAGTGCCGGCAACAATCGGGGCAATGCCTGCAAGCTGAGCCTCGGTGACCGAGAACGGCTGAGTATCCTGCAGGGAAGGCTGTACATAAATATCAGCCTCACTTAGTGCTGCCGGAATATTATCCAGCTTCCCGGCAAAGCGGATATGCTCCAGAATCCCAAGCTGGCGCGCCTGTTCCCTGAGCTCTTCCAGCAGGCTGCCTATGCCGGCCACTACACAGGTCCAGTCTGTGCGGTGCTTCTGCAGCATTCCCAGAGCCTCGATCAGTACATGCACACCTTTGATATATTCGAGGCGTCCGGCATACATGATTACTTTGGTTCCGCCTCCGATCTTAAGCGGTGAAGGCCTCGCCGCCCTGGCCGCATACTGCTCCAGATTCACTCCATACGGCAAAGTATGAATCCGTTCTCTGCTTACACCGAGCTCCTGAGTCAGCTGACCAATCCAGTTCGAAGAGACCATAATCAAGTCAGCTGACCGGGCCGCGAGCGCCTCCATCCGCCGGAAATACCGCCAGATCGGCCGACGCTCATATTCCTCGCGGGTAAGTCCAGGCTCAAGCCCTTTGTATTCATAATAAGCTTCCCGGGACAATGCCCCGTGCACACTGGATACGAGAGGAACCGGACGTCGCATAATCCGCCGCAGCGCGTAGGAGGCAATGGGGTCCTGGGCATGAATGACATCATAATTCTCCAGCCCCAGAACCGCTGCTCCACCCTCAAATACATAACGTCCCAGCTCAAAGCTGAATATCCCATGCTCCAGATGCAGATGCGGGAATAAGGTAATATCGAGGTGCGGGAGCAGCAGGGTATAGAAAGCTTTTTTATCAAAAGAAGCATTCTGCCCGAGCAAATACAAGGTGTTGTTCTCCACATGGCTTCCCATGAGTGTGACGGAGTGTCCCTGTTCGCTCAGCTTATCGGCAAGCTGTTTCATATACGTCCAGATCCCGCCCATATTGGTAAGGCCCCAGTAGGTAACCAGCAATATTTTCATAACTTCCTCTCCCCGGCTTATAGATTCACTTCTGCACGAGAGCAGACGGCTCCACATTAACAAAGTATTATATGACCGCTGCCGGATATAGGACATGGGTGTATGGTTCAATCTATAAAAATCCCAAAATAACTTTATAATCAAAAAACGTCTTTTCGGTTATAATCGGTATAAATCCTGAAAGGAAAACTTCTGTCATGTCTAAAGCACGGGTATTTGACCTTTCCCTGTTTGCCACTTCCGTTGCTATAGCTTTCATTCCCAAACATGCTATAGTTCTGGACCATACATATATCAAGGCGCTGGTGCTCTATACGCTCTTCTCCAGCTTCTACTTTCAACTGCGCATCGTGACCCGGAGCGGGAATTCTACGATCGATTATGCTATCAGCTATACCTCTTCGTTCGGAATTTTCGCCGGACCGCTGGGCACCTTTCTGTTCGAAACCGTATACCGCTTCGTTGTATTTTTCTATAAAAAGAAGACAAAAACCGCCGATCCCGGCGAATTTCTGGACACCTTCTACAATATTGGGTCCTTTACACTGGGCGGCTCGGCCGCGTATTATCTGTACACTGTGCTTCACCCTTTTGCGGAGAGATTTCCGCTCGGATACTGGCTCCTGTTTCTCCTGGTCGTCTGTGTCACCACATTGCTGTCCTCCACGTTCCTGATCATAACCTTCGCGCTCTCTGGAGACATCAAGACACGCAAGGAAGCCCGTCACCTGCTGTTCCGGAGCCGTAACCTGCTTGATTTCAGCAAGGTAGCCCTGACCAATGCGCTGCTCCTGCGCCTGCTGCAAATGGAGAAATGGGAAATGCTGATTGCCCTCTTCCTGCTCAATTACATCGTCAGCCTCTCCTTCTATTCCAAATCGCAAAGCGCCCAGCACAAATATGAACGCGACAAGTTCGAGCAGATGGCTTACCGCGACTTCCTGACAGGAACCTATAACCGGGCCCACATGGACAAGATGATGAAGGAGCTGAACCAGAGCGGGGAATATATCGGAATTGTAGTGGCGGATATCGACCGTTTCAAAAAAATCAACGATTCCTTCAACCACGCCGTCGGTGACCGCGTCATTATTGATTTTGCCGATACACTGAAGCAATTTCTGCAGGAAGAAGACATCCTGTTCCGCAGCGGCGGGGAAGAGTTCACCGTGTTTCTCAGGAACAGAACCTTTGAGGAGTGCCAGTCACAGATTCAGGCAATCCTGGACAGCCTTCACGGACACAGCGTAGCCGCAGAATTCGAGGACCAGATGATCCGCGTGCCGTATTCCGCCTCTTTCGGACTGTACTATTACAAGGCAGACCCCGGCCAGAAGACTTCTATGGAAAAAGGCTATGTCTACGCCGACCAGCTTCTGCTTGAATCCAAAAAACTCGGCCGCAACCGGCTCTCGTACCGCAATGACCTTCGTCCGTAGCCGGACTTTAGAACGGTGAAGATCAGGTACGGGAGCGCTGTGCATTGCAAGCAAGAGGGAGCTGTCCCAAAAGCCATGAAATGGCCGCTTGGATGGAGGCTCCGCTGTTTAAGCGGGAATGGTTACAAAAATCTTTAAAGAACTATAAACAATAACGCAAAGCAGCGATCCTCCAATGACCAAGAGAATCGCTGCTTTATTGACATTTAAAGGCTTTTGAGAAGACAGAGGGCCTGTCTTCGCCAGTATAAACCAGCATTGGGACGGATACGCTTGCCTCTACCGTTCAGTATCTACAGCTTAGCCTCTACAGCTCAGTGGCATTAAAAGTATCTCCGCCTTCAATGGTGCCGGAGTTGAACCCTTTGTAGAACCAGCGTTTGCGCTGCTCGGAGGTGCCGTGAGTGAAGCTGTCAGGCACCACATAGCCTTGTGCCCGCTTCTGGATCGTGTCGTCCCCCACTGCGCTCGCCGCGGTTAAGGCTTCCTCCAGATCCCCTTCCTCCAGCAGGTTCATTCCTTGGGCATGCTTCGCCCATACCCCGGCGTAATAATCGGCCTGCAGCTCAAAGCGGACCTGAACTTTGTTGAATTCGGTCTCGCTCAGGCTCTGGCGCAGCGAATTCAGCTGCTCGGAAGCACCCAGCAGTGTCTGCACATGGTGACCCACCTCATGGGCAATTACATAAGCCATGGCGAAATCGCCCGGAGCATTGAATTGCTGTTGCAACTCGTCGTAGAAGCTGAGATCGATATACAGCTTGGCGTCCCCGGGGCAATAGAACGGCCCGACTGCCGAACTGGCGGTTCCGCAGGCAGAGTCCACGCTGCCGCTATAGAGCACAAGCGTAGGGTCCTGGTACGTCTTCCCCTGCTCCTGGAAGACTTCGGACCAGACATCTTCGGTATCTGCCAGTACTACGGATACAAATTCCGACAACTCCTTCTCCTGTGCGGTCTGCTCGTAAGGAACATTAGAGCTGGTGCTGGAGCCTGTGGAAGTCAGATTGCCCATAATATCACCGATATTCCCGCCGCTCAGCAGCGTAACAATCACCACAATAATGATCCCGCTAATTCCGCCGCCAATCAGCTTGCCGCCTCCGCCTCTGCTTCCTCTGCGGTCTTCTACATTCGAACTGCCTCTTCTGCCCTGCCATTTCATGGCCCAACCCCCAGTTATGAATTCCGGTTTACAGGATGTATTTCATCTTAATACTGTTATACCCATAAACACAGGGGTCCCACTCGCCTCTCCCCGTAAAGCGGACATAAAAAAGACTCCCGCACAGCCGCAGCCGTGAAGGAGTCCCGTAAGTAAATATGAAAAGGGCAATTATTTGGCAGCTTTAGCAGCGTCCAAAATTGCTTTCAGATAGTTAGAGGTATCCACCAGAGTAGCACCGCTTACAGCATCAACTACTTGCTCTGCGGACTTCTTGCTAAGCGTCATTTCAAGGGATTTGATTGTTTTGCCTGTAGCGAATTTCTCAACAGCAGCAATGTTCTTGTCATAAGAAACTGTGGAGCCTGCTGCTTCAGCCATATGCTCGCTGTAGTATTTAGCGTTAGCTTTCTTGGAAGCCAGAACTACGTTAGGGTCTTTGTAGCCGTTCAGGCCAAATTCTTTGTCGGAGTTAGGAACGCCAGTTGCTACATCTGTACCCAGGAATTGATAATCATCCAGCGAAGCTGCAACGATTACACCGTTCTGTACTACAGCAACAGCTACTGTGAAGCATTTGGTACCATGGGCAGCCGCTTCCACCCGGCCTACCTTAAGTGGTGCGCTCGCTGCAGATGTTACACTGTTCAAGGCGCCGCTGTTGCCTACCCCTACAAGTGCCAACGAGATACCAGCTACGAGCATTAGTTTTGTTACTTTTTTCACAAAGATTCCCCCAGTTAATGTTATGAGATACGCTTACATACTATATTTATCAATATATTGGATATCCGTCTGTTACAAATGTTACTAGTAAACTGCAAAAAATTGGAATATGTATTTTTAACAGGGAAATGAAGGGATAACTGGAGGTGAAACGCGCTAAAAAGCAGATCGCCCCCATAAAACCAGCAACAATATCAGCTGCAATTCTCTTTCACAGTCACTTTATTATTCGTTATCGTGACCTTGGAATATCCGGATAAAGATTCGGTGTAGGAGCATATTCCAACCGTTTGAGCTACCTCCGGCGCCCTTGGATCTGTATATTTCAGATAAATGCCCCCCTCGCCGCTTAAGCTAAGCCGGGGTCTGATTTTGATTGTTTTTCCGCTGCTGAGCGTTTTCCCGAGTTCATCAGTGGAGGCACCGGCAGCTGCGTTCGCAACCACACCAGTCTCAAGGATGCTCAGATCAAAGTCGGACTCATTGTATACTGTCACCTTGAAGCTCTGGAACTGGGCAGCCATACTCAAAATGCCGTATTTGCTGTTCAACTGTGCGGCCAGTATCAGTCCGGTGGCAATAACCGCTGCACCCAGTGCTGTTGCCAGGATTACTCTGCGTTTGCGTCTCATAGACTCATCTCCTTTACAGTAAGACGAACAGCAATGCGGAAATGTATCAGCGGAACCCTGCGCTCCGCCGGAATATTTACAGCCGGATAGGCTTGGGTAACAGAACAGCAAGGGCCGGAAAAGAAATAGCGGCATTGGCCTTGTTCAGCCAATCTCTGTCACTTCTATTAATTTGTTCTGCAGATAGCAAAAAAAAGCAGCAACCTCCTATGGGAGAATCGCTGCTTGGTTAATTTACATAGCTTCGCGGATGACGATCAGCCGCTATATGAAATTCCATTTCAAATGGAAACTCGGTGATAGTTGTATTCTGTACAATTAAAAATAGCGAAAAGATGTGCTTGCATCGTATAACTGTATTCTGTACAACTAAATCCGCCCGAATCGGTGAAAACCTTCTATAAACGGCAGTTTAATTGCACGAAATACAACTAAACGGATAACTGGTTGTAAAACTGACGATTTAGTTGTACAAAGTGCAATTAAGCATGCCGCATACTCCTAAGCGCTATACTAGTTCAGCGGCTCCCCGCCTAATTGCACGCGAAGCTTCCGCATATCCTCCGGCCATGGATCGGATACTTCGACCCTGCTTCGGGTCCAGGGGTGGGCAAAAATAAGCTTCTCGCCATGCAGCGCCTGCCGGTCTGCACCTGCCGGCTTCGCCTTGGCCTTAAGCTTAACCTCCGGCCGGCCCGGACCAGCCAGCTTGCCTGGCTCCTGCAGTCCCGGTGTAATGCCCGCCTTCTCCTGCTCTTCGAACCAGGCTGTAATCGCCGACTTCACCTTACCCGGCTCCGTACGCAGCGGCAGCTTGTCGTTCTTGCTGCCGCCCGCACGGACACTTGCTGTATGCCAGCCGGGTCCGCCGTAGAGGTCATCCCCGTACAGCGGATGACCCGCATGACTGAGGTGGACACGAATCTGGTGCGTGCGCCCCGTCTCCAGCTGCACCTTCAGCACAGTTCCGCCAGGCAGCGCTTCCCGCCCTATGATTCGCGTGACCGCCGCCTGTCCTCCCGGCGAGACCCGCCGGCGCGCCGCATGATGGCGGTCACGGCCGATCGGGGCATCGATCACGGTAAGCTCAGGCGGCACAATGCCTTCCACAATCGCCGCGTAGAGGCGGGATACGGTTTTGTCGCGCATATCCTCGTCCAGCACAAGCTGGGCGTATTCGTTCTTCGCATAGAGCACAGGTCCTGTTGTATCCTTATCCAGGCGGTGAATATGGCGGACGGCTACTCCTCCGCCGGAAGCGGCGTAATGCGCTGCGACGATATGATCCAGCGTTACGCCCTCTCCGCTGCCATCCGGATGAACCGCCATGCCGGCCGGTTTATGGACCACGAGGCAGAAGTCATCCTCGTACAGTACTTCAAGCTCCTGCCATACCGGCTCAATACCTGCTTCCCGGTAAGGGAACAGGGATAGCATCAGCCGGTCGCCCTTCCACTGGATGCCGCCTTCGCGGCGCAGCCGCGAGTGCAGCTTCTCCGGCATCCCGGCCGTGCCGAGCAGCCAGGCGTCAATGGCGGTCTGCCTGTCGGCCGCAGCCGTAATCACCCGGCCCGGCATGACTTGAAGCCACTCTCCGCGCCGGGTCCATTTGCCGCCGCCGGTGATGTTCCTGATGACCGCGCCAGTATTCCCTGTATCTGCATCCGCTCCACTAGGGATACTTGTGCAGGACAACTCCTCCGGCCCGCCTGTCATAGCGACTTCAGGGCATTATAATGGCCCTCAATCGTATCATCAATATCCTGCTCACTGTGCACAGCGGATACGAACATGCCTTCAAACTGGGATGGGGGAACGCTGATGCCCTGATCAAGCATTTTGCCGAAATAACGCTTGAACAGATCCAGGTTGCTGGTCTTGGCCGTCTCGAAGTTGACAACCGGTCCTTCAGTGAAGAACGGGCAGACCATAGAGCCCACACGGTTAATCGTGAGAGGGATGCCAGTTTCCTGCGCGTTACGCTTAAGGCCCGCTTCCAGACGTGCACCCAACACCTCCAGACGGGTATATACTTCAGGTGTCAGCAGCTTCAGCGTGCTGTAACCAGCTGCCATGGCCAGCGGATTCCCGCTGAGTGTGCCTGCCTGATAGATCGGACCGGACGGAGCGATCTGCTCCATAATCTCTCTTTTGCCGCCATAGGCACCTACCGGGAGACCGCCGCCGATAACCTTGCCGAAGCAGGTCAGATCAGGGTCCAAACCGTACAACCCTTGCGCACAGCCGCGGTCCACCCGGAAGCCGGTCATCACTTCATCAAAAATCAATAGCGCGCCATACCCCGTCGTCACCTTGCGCAGACCCTCCAGGAAACCCGGAAGCGGAGGCACTACGCCCATATTCCCGGCAATCGGCTCAACAATCACAGCGGCAATCTCATTGCCGTAACGTTCGAACGCGATTTTGACCCCTTCCAGGTCATTGTAAGGTACTGTTATGGTGTTGATGGCTACACCTTCCGGCACACCGGGGCTATCCGGCAATCCCAATGTGGCAACCCCGGAACCGGCTTTGATCAGCAGGCTGTCGGCGTGGCCGTGGTAGGAGCCTTCGAACTTGAGGATTTTGCTGCGTCCTGTATATCCGCGGGCTAGCCGGATGGCACTCATCGTAGCTTCTGTTCCCGAGTTCACCATGCGCACAATGTCCACCGATGCTACACGTTCCACCACGGTCTTGGCCATTTCGGTCTCCAGCAGTGTCGGTGCGCCGAAGCTTGTCCCTTTAACCGCAGTCTCCTGCAGCGCCTTCACCACTTCCGGATGGGCATGGCCCATAATCAGCGGTCCCCACGAGCAGACGTAGTCGATGAAGCTGTTGCCGTCGATATCGAAGATACGCGAGCCTTCGCCTCTGTCTACATAAACCGGGGTCAATCCTACGGATTTGAATGCCCGGACCGGGCTGTTGACCCCTCCCGGAATATACTGTTTCGCTTCTTCAAAAGCTGTGCGGGAAGCCTCTTCCCTGCGTGTAAGCGGCACATTGCCCATGCTTCTTCACTCCTGCTCTGCTGAATTATACAGCTGAATATAGTCTAGCCGCGCAGCCAGCGGGCTGCATCCTTGGCGAAATACGTAATAATAATATCTGCTCCGGCGCGCTTCATGCCGGTCAGCATTTCCAGGACAACTGCCTGCTCATCGATCCAGCCCTGCTGTGCAGCCGCTTTTACCATTGAATATTCACCGCTCACGTTGTAAGCCACCAGCGGCAGATCGAACTGGTCGCGGATCGTCCGGATGACATCCAGATAAGCCAGCGCGGGCTTAACCATCAGCATGTCAGCGCCTTCCAGCACATCTGAATCAGCCTCACGGATCGCTTCCCGCAGATTGGCCGGGTCCATCTGGTACGTTTTGCGGTTACCGAATTGCGGTGCAGAATCTGCCGCTTCACGGAAGGGGCCGTAGAAGGCGGATGCGTATTTTACCGAATAGGACATGATCGGCACATGCTCAAAACCATTCTCGTCAAGGCCGCTGCGGATCGCCTGCACGAACCCGTCCATCATATTGGAAGGCGCGATAATATCCGCACCGGCCCGGGCCTGGGATACCGCCGTGCGGGTCAGCAGCTCCAGCGAAGCATCGTTAAGCACATCGCCATGTACTACGCCGTCAACTGTATGGGTATGTACCATACCGCAGTGGCCGTGGTCGGTGAATTCACACAGACAGGTGTCGGCGACAACCAGCAGCTCGGGATACCACTGCTTAATCAGCCGGGTAGCCTCCTGCACAATGCCGTCCTCAGCGAATCCGGAGGAGCCGATGGCGTCCTTCGTTTCGGGAATGCCGAACAGTAATACGGCCGGAATTCCCAGGGAGGCAATCTCATCCACTTCCGCCTTCAGGGTATCCAGCGAGAAGTGATACACGCCGGGCATGGAGCCAATCTCATTCTTCACACCGGTACCGTAGGTTACAAATATCGGCTGGATAAAGTCCAGCACGTTCAGGACGGTCTCCCGCACCATTCCTCGGATTCCGGCTGTACCGCGCAAGCGGCGGTGTCTAGTTATTGGAAAGCTCATTGCTGTTTCCTCCTGTACAGTAAGTATTTAAACACATCTATCTGTCTCAAGCCTTATTCGAATATGAAATCACAAAACGCAAAGTTGAAATGCATTGTTCAAAATTGCAGGGCCCAGACTGCATAGCGGAATAGCGGAAACCAGGCCGCAGGTTATCTGAGCCTCGTTGTTTCATTCCAGCGGCAGAGCTCCTGCACCAGCCCTTCGATCGTCGCTTCGTCCGGGAGCAAGCCCGGAGTCAACCCGGCCTTCACAGCAGTCTGTTCGGTTACCGGACCTATGCAGGCGATTTTGACCCCCGCCAGCAGCGTCAGCGGATCTTCCAGGCCCATCCGTTTCAGGATAGAGATGAAGTTGCGCACCGTGGAAGAGCTGGTGAAGGTGACCGCATGAATCCGTTTCTCTTCGAGCAGCTTCACCAGTTCAATATCATCTTCACCAGTAACCACAGTCTCATACGTATCCACTTCAGTCACTTCCAGCTCCAGCTCCTTCAGCTTGCCGGGCAGCCACTCGCGCGCCAGATCGCCGCGCGGCAGCAGCACCTTCTGCCCCGGCTGCAGCTGATCGCCGAAGGCTTCAATCAGCCCTTCTGCCTGGAAGCGTCCAGGCAGTTCTTCGGCAATCAGCCCGCGCCCGGCAAGCGCCGCAGCCGTACCCGGTCCCACCGCACATATCCGCGCACGGTACAGACCGCGCAGATCCGTCTTCAACTGCGCCAGATGGCGCATGAAGAAGTCCACGCCGTTCGGACTGGTGAAGAACACCCAGTCGTACTCTGGAAGCCGGCCAAGCGCTGAAGCAATCTCTGCCTGCTTGTCCGCATCACGCTGCATAACCGTCTCAATGACAGGGAACTCATACGGTTCGCCGCCAAGCTCCTCGATCCGGTCTACCAGTTCGCTGGCCTGGCTGCGGGCCCGCGTCACCACAATCCGCTTGCCGAACAGCGGCATCGCTTCAACCCACATGAGGTGCTCCCGCTGGAGCACTACATCGCCGACAACGATAACGGCCGGCGGCTGGAAATCCGCCGCCTTGACCTTCGCTTCAATGTCGGCAAGCGTGCCGGTTAGTGTCTCCTGATCGGCACGTGTCCCCCAGCGCACCAGCGCCACCGGCGTTTCCGGCGGACGCCCGTGCTTCATCAGCTGGGCGCTGATATATCCGATTTTGGCGACGCCCATCAGGAACACCAGGGTTCCCGTGGCATTCGTCACCTTATCCCAATGAATGGAATGATCCAGCTTATCCGGGCTCTCATGTCCGGTAATGATCGACAGGGAAGACGCAGCCTCCCGGTGGGTTACCGGAATACCGGCGTACGCCGGGACGCTGATAGCCGAGGTAATACCCGGCACAATCTCGTAGTAGATGCCATGCCGCCGCAGCAGCTCCGCTTCTTCACCCACCCGGCCAAAAATCACCGGGTCTCCGCCCTTCAGACGCACTACCGTTTTGCCCTCCAGAGCGAGATCGACAAGCAGCTGATTAATGTCCTCCTGCTTCATCGTATGGCGGTCCGGCAGCTTGCCTACGTATATTTTCTCCCCGCCCGGCTTCATCCACTTCAACAGCCTTGGACTCGCCAGCCGGTCATAGACCAGCACATCTGCCTTCTGGATACACTCCAGACCTTTAACCGTAATCAGCTTGGCATCCCCCGGACCTGCACCTACAAGATAAACCTTCCCCGCCATCTCCGTCATCCCCTTATCACCTTATCCCTGAGTATCCTGTCCCTTTACATCCGCCAAAATCTTCTCTGCGCCCCTGGCAATCAGCTTACGGGCAACCTCCGCACCGAGCTGCACCGGATCTTCTCCCGTGCAGGTTTCTTTAAGGATTACCGATCCGTCCGGTGTTCCCACCATTCCGGTTAAAGTGATTAACAGGCCGCCTTCTCCAGAAGTCCCGCCGGAATGAATAGTCCCGGTTGTTCCCGTTGTCCCGGCCTTCTCCGTCTCCAGCACAGCGTAGGCGCCGATCGGCACCTGACAGCCGCCATTCAGGGCGCCGAGGAATGTGCGCTCCGCCGTCACCGTAAGAGCGGTGCGCTCATCATTGTAGAGCGCGAGCAGCTTGCGCAGCTCCTCATCGTCTTCACGGCATTCGATGCCGAGAGCTCCCTGGCCCACAGCGGGCAGGCAGATTTCCGGCGGCAGATAAGCCGTTACCCGGTCCTGCCAGCCCATCCGCGACAAGCCTGCCGCTGCCAGCAGAATCGCGTCGTATTCGCCGCTCTCCAGCTTCTTCAGCCGCGAGTCAATATTGCCGCGCACCGGCTCAATAACCAGATCCGGCCGGAGCGCGGCCAGCTGGCTGGAGCGCCGCAGGCTGCTTGTGCCTACGCGCGCGCCCTGCGGCAGATCCTCAAGGCCTGCTCCGCTGCTTGAGATCAGGCAGTCCCGCGGATCTACCCGCTTCGGCACTGCACCATTAATCAAGCCTCCCGGCAATTCGGAAGGCATATCCTTCATACTATGTACTGCCATATCGATTTCTTTGGCCAGCATGGCCTGCTCAATTTCCTTCACAAAAAGACCCTTACCGCCCACCTTGGACAGTGTGACATCAAGAATCCGGTCGCCTTTGGTAACAATCTTATGCACCTCAAAAGTAAAATCAAAGCCATGCTCCCCGCTAAGCCGCTCCAGATCGGCAATCACATGCCCTGTCTGCGTCAGCGCCAGCGCACTCTGTCTGCTGCCCACAATAATCTTCCGCATGAACCATTCCCCCTGTTCAAGTTACCTGCACCCGCCCTGTTTCCTGCACGATACCTCTCATTTGCTCAATTGTGTCACTTTCGCTGGAATCAAGGGAACTTTTGCCCTTCATTTGCTCATTCGCGCCACTATTGCTGGAATTAAGGGAACTTTTGCCCTTCATTTGCTCATTCGCGCCACTATTGCTGGAATTAAGGGCACTTTTACCCTTCATTTGCTCATTCGCGCCAATTTTACTGGATTCAAGGGCACTTTTACCCTTCATTTGCTCATTCGCGCCACTATTGCTGGAATTAAGGGGATTTATACCACTAATTTGTTCATTTCGGGCGATTTCGCCCGAATTAGAGGGATTTATCCCTCTAATATGCTCATTTCGGCGGATTTAGCCCAAATCAAAGGGATTTATCCCTCTAATTTACCGCACAACAGTCAGCTTTGGTCATTCCAGCCACATACCCGCGAATCCGCCCACTTCAACGTCATAAACACATCCACTTATTCTACTTATTCGTCTATTTCTCTGATCATTCGGCCGTTCAGCCGTTGGTCCATTCAATCGTCTATTCAAATAAGCAGGCCGTCAAGCATTAACCCGCCAATTCGTTTGGAACAGATTCATCTGCACGATTCAATCGGCAACTTGAGTCAACTTCTGCCGCAGCTTATGTCTTTGCAGACTCAGTTTCGAAGCAGTCTCAATGATTGATGAATTAGTTTTGAAGCAGCCAGAGCAGATGCAAACTTACTCCGCAATCGCAGCAGTTGTACTTGATGCTTGCTCCATCCGCTTGTTCGATCTACGTGATGGCCTGCTCTACCCAATCAATCTATCTACGCCTCCCGATAACCTGCTCCATCCGCTCTTTCGATCTACGTCTCCCGATGGCCGACTCCACCCGATCATTCCGCCTACTCCTCCCGGTTACATGCAATCCAGGATTCGATTACCTCTGATGTCCATGGTATAAAGGTGCCCTGCCGCATCTCATCCAACACATCAAGCTTCCCCAGCCTCCGCAGCAGCCGGGCGCGAATCTCAGCTACAGGCTCCAGCCGCTTGATTTCGGTGCGCAGCTCATGCAGGAAATCCAGATAAGGCTCGTATTCCTCGCCCAGCAGCCCGGCGATCTGCGCCGTGATCTGCGCAGCAGCGGACGGTCCCGCCCCGGAGGTCGAGACCGCAACCGTCAACCGCCCCCGCCGGAGGATACCGGGCGTGATGAAGCTGCCCGCCTCGGCGTGGCTGGCGACATTGACCGGCAGGCCCAGCATCCGGGCCTCCCCGGCCACCGCTTCATTCACCGCCCTGTCGCTGCTGGCGGCATAGACCAAGACAGCTCCCTGGAGATCTCCGGGAGCATAGGGGCGGCTGACCCATTTCAGCCACCCCTCCGCAGCCGCTGCGGACAACGTCCCGCTAAGTGCAGGACTGACAATCACCAGCCCCGCTCCTGCCTCCAGCAGCGGAGCCGCTTTACGTTCAGCCACAGCTCCGCCGCCGATCATTACCACCAGTCTGCCCTGAACATCCAGCATAATGGGCAAATATTTGCTCATCCCGCCTCACTCCAGCATCCGAAAATTTACTATACTCCACACCACAATACCCCAGCTTGCTCAACTAAGAAATCAGTCCCCGGTTGCCACTACAGCAGGACAGCAGTCCGGCGCGCACTCAATTAACTTTTCTCATTAGCCGCCCATAACACTTCAGTACAATCACTCGCCCCATAAGCTGCCATAGCACTTCAGTTCAATCACTCGCTTCATAAGTCACCATAACACTTCAGTACAATCACTCGCCCCATAAGCTGCCATAGCACTTCAGTACAATCACTCGCCCCATAAGCTGCCATAGCACTTCAGTACAATCACTCGCCCCATAAGCCACCATAGCACTTCAGTACAATCACTCGCTCCATAGCCACCATAACACTTCAGTACAATAACTCGCTTCATAAGTCACCATAGCACTTCAGTACAATCACTAACTTCATTAGCCACCATTACACTTCAGTTCAATCACTCGCCCTATAAGTCACCATAACACTTCAGTTCAATCACTCGCCCATAAGCTATCGCTCCATAGCCACCATAACATGCCCGTATAACTTCCCGTTTCTTGTCTGTACATTCCAGCATAACCCCTTGCTTCTCATCCACCTGTGCTCTCGAGCACAATTCAGGCCGCCTCCGCACTTCAGCACACCAGCCGCCTCCGCACTTCAGCACACTAGCTGCCACCGCACTTCAACACACCAGCTACCTCTTTCAACACACCAGCCGCCTCTGCACTCCAACACACCAGCCGCCTCCACACTTCAGCACACTAGCTGCCACCGCACTTCAGCACACCAGCCGCCTCCGCACTTCAGCACACCAGCCGCCTCTGCACTTCAGCACACCAGCCGTCTCCGCACTTCAGCACCCAGCCGCCTCCGCACTTCAACACACCAGCCGCCTCCGCACTTCAACACATCAGCCACGCCTCTGCACTTCAGCACACTAGCTGCCACCGTACTTCACACACCAGCTACCTCTTTCAGCACACCAGCCGCCTCCGCACTTCAGCACCCAGCTTACAGCCCTACTACCCGCCCCAGCCATGGAACTCAGACCATGAATTCAGCAGGAAATTAAGGATGATAAAGCCATAGCCAGTAATGGCCCAGCGTGCCATCGCCGTACCGCTTCTGCGGCCGGAAACCTTCAATACTATATAGAGTATGTAGACTCCGAGGCCGATAAGCGTAGTTAGCACCTTCAGATCCTGGAACAGCGGCGTCCGCCCTTCCGCAATAATCGATAAGCCTGCCAGAATCAGCGAGGCCAGCAGCAGCGGCACACCGGCAAGGATAGCAGTATACGAATATTTGTCCATTGTCTCCAGGCTTGGGAGCCTGCGGACACGGTCATCCCACTTCTTATTCTTAAGCTTGCTATGCAGAAACAAATACATTATCGCAAATACGGTCCCCAGTGTCAGTGCGGCAAAGCTCAAATTGGCCAAAATCACATGCATCGCCAGCCAGCCGTGCACCGCACTCCAGCTCTGCAAGGCATGATCCTCTGCAGTTAGCCATACCCGGTTCAGCAGAAACACGCTGAACCCTGCCATGCTGAGCAGCAGAATTGTAAACTCGCCGCCCCGCGTGTACGCAATGGCAAGTGAGATCACCACCATACTGAAGGAGAACCAGAACAGGAAGTCATACGGTGTGAAGATCGGCAGACCGCCCTCCTGAGAGAAGCGGATCGCCAGCCCCGCAAGCTGCAGCAGGCCCACAACAGCAAGAAGCCCTGTGCCCAGCCGCTTTCCGCCCGGATTGCGCCGAAGGCAATCCGAGAAAACAAACAGCAGGCTCAGGGCATATAGCAGCAGAGCGGCATCATATATTCCGTTCAGCAGTTGCATGTCGCTCACCCGCCCAGCAGGCCGGCCGGAGCAAACACCGTCCCCGGCACCGCGAACTTTCCGCCGGAAGATACTTCAGCAGGCGCCTCCTCAACCGGTATAGCACTACGGTCATCCGGACCCGGGTCCAGCTGCTCCTGCAGTGCAAAAATCTGGGTGAAGTACTCCAGAGCTTCATTCCCCTGCTTCCCGCCAGACAACTCCTTGATGACATTGATCGGATCATGCATCATCTGGTTCACAATACTTTTGGTCAGGCGGCGGATAACCTTACGCTGATGCTCATCCAGTTCAGGCAGCTTGTTGAACAGACTGTCCATCGTTTCTTCATAAATCCCGTTCGACTTGTCCTGCAGCGCACGGATCACCGGTCTGACACCTAGCGTCTTCAGCCACAGCTGGAATTCATCCATTGCCTCACTGATCATCACTTCAATCTTGGCAGCTTCACTGCGGCGCATTTCCAGATTGCTCTCCACAATGCCTTCCAGATCATCGATATCATAGAGGAAGACATCCGGCACACTTGCCGCAGCCGGATCAATATCGCGGGGCACGGCAATGTCGATCATGAACAGCGGCCGTGACGGCCGGCGCTTCATCCCTTCAGCCACTTGGGCAGCCGTCAGCACATAACCGTCGGCTCCCGTGGAGCTGATGACTATATCCACTTCATCCAGACGCTTCAGTGCTTCCTCAATCGTGCTCGGCTTGCCCGAGAACTTCTCGGCCAGCTCCACCGCCCGGGACAACGTCCGGTTGGCGACGATAACCTCAGCCGCGCCGCTGCTGTATAGATGCTTCACTGTCAGCTCACTCATTTTGCCGGCGCCGAGAATGAGCACTCTTTTGCCGGTAAACATCCCGAAGATCCGCTTGCCCAGCTCCACCGCTGCATAACTGACCGAAACCGCACTTTCACCGATGGAAGTCTCGCTATGCGCACGTTTGCCGAGCGTCACCGCCTGCTTGAACAGCCGGTTGAACCACGTTCCGGTTACACCCTCCGCCTGGGCAGTCAAAAAAGCACTGCGTACCTGTCCCAGGATCTGCGTCTCGCCGATCACCATGGAATCCAGGCCGCAGGTTACACGCAGCAGGTGGGCAATCGCCTGCTCGTCTTCATATATATACATATGCTGCGCAAATACATCACTTTTTACACCGAACCACTGCTCCATGTAGCTGCGGATGAAATATCCGCACATATGAAGGCGGTCCACGACCACATAAATTTCCGTCCGGTTACAGGTGGCGACTACGACCCCTTCCAGAACGCTCTTCGTCTGCATCAGCTGATGAAGCGCAGCAGGCAGATCCTTCTCGGCAAAAGCGAACTGTTCTCTCACCTCTACGGGAGCCGTACGGTAATTCAGGCCAACGACGACAATATGCATCGCTTGTTCACCATCCTAATCTCTATTCATTGGTGTAGGCACTGTTACTGCTTATTAGCATGTATTAGTATCAATTTCACAAGATCTCAAATCGCTGTGTTAAGTATATCACATCAAAATACGGCTTTTTACAAAACCTTTGAACTATTTATGAATTGCAGATAATAATTATTATAAATAAAAATCCGCCAAAGCACCATGCTTTAGAATGGGTTATTTAGAGTTTTTTTATGAATCCGCAGGTTATCTGTATTAAATATAATCCGTTGAGGGTCCGGCACAAATAAACCGGCTTTAAAAATCAATTCAAACACGTAAATGTGATCTTATATAACATTAAAACAAAATATTGACACACATTATTGCGGATGATAGCATATAACAAATGATATGCGTAATATTATATAACACCAAAATCGTAAACAATCATTTATAAACCATCCGATTCATTAATATGTCAGATTCTCTAATCAAACATCTCTTGTATAAGCTCGTTAATTTGGAATGAGCGTATCTACAGGCAACCGTAAATTGCCCCAGGCTACAAGAGGCCAGACAAGATACTGGAGCAACCAGTGAAGGGAACACGGCTATGCCCGGCTTCTCCTCCTGACGTACCAGTCTTGTCCTGCGCCTCTTGGTCCTGGGGTTTTTGGCATCTAGAATAGAAGGAGTGAGGGCAATGAGTGCATCCTACGCACGGTTAAGCGAATCGATCAGCCAAGCCAAGAATGTGAGGATCTACAAGAATAAAGATACAGCCTATGACTTTAAGCTATACCCTTTTGGAGAACGCGGAACCTACATCACCCCTGAGCTGATCAGCGAGATTACCGACAGTCTGGCAGAGGCCGTTACGGAACAATTCCCGGATTTCGATTACATCGTATCGCCTGAACCGGGCGGGCATACCTGGGGCATGCTTGCAGCCTACAAGCTGATGAAGCCGATGAATATCCTGCGGCTCAGCACGGAGCTGTATGAGAATTACGAGGTCAGCATCAAACGCGAAACGGCGTATAACGAGAATTATATTTATTTTGACGGATTCTCCGCCGGTGACCGGGTGCTGCTGCTGGATGATGTGATCAGTTCAGGCGCTACCATCCGCTGCATCGCTGAGCAAATGTCCGTTATGGGCATTGAGCTTGTGGGTGTGCAGGCAATTCTGGCAAAAGGGGAACACTACAAGCAACTGGAAACGGACATCGGGGTGCCGGTAAGGTTTCTATCCAAGGTATGAAGTGTATAAATCAACAACCGCAGAATTGTTGAAACTTTAGCAGGGGAGTGACAAGCCATGGCTTATTATTATGAGCAGCCTTCAAGAACCTTCAGTGAGTTCCTGCTGGTGCCCAGTCTGACCACCAAAGAGTGCATCCCGGGGAATGTCGATCTCCGGACGCCAGTAACCAAATTCCGCAAGGGCGAGACTCCGGCGCTGACCATGAATCTGCCTGTTACCTCAGCAGTCATGCAGGCCGTATCCGACCATAACATGGCGATTGCCCTGGCCAAAAGTGGCGGCATCTCCTTCATCTATGGCTCACAGTCGATCGAGCAGCAGGTCGAGATGGTCCGCCGGGTCAAAAAGTTCAAAGCCGGCTTCGTCCTCAGCGACTCCAATCTGAAGCCGGAGGATACACTGCAGGATGTACTGGCGCTGAAAGCGCGCAGCGGCCACTCCACCATTGCCATTACGGACAACGGGGAACCGACAGGCAAGCTGATGGGCATTGTCACAAGCCGCGATTACCGCGAGAACCGTCTGCCGCCGGAGTGCCCGATTACTGAATTTATGACGCCGTTATCTTCACTGATCTATGCCGAAGAAGGCATCACCTTAACCGAAGCCAATGATATGATCTGGGATCATAAGCTGAACTGCCTGCCGATTGTTAATGCCAGCGGCCATCTCGTCCACCTTGTGTTCCGCAAGGATTATGACAGCCATCAGGAGTATCCGCTGGAGCTGCATGATGATAACAAACAGCTCATTGTCGGCGCGGGTATCAACTCCCGGGATTACAAGGAGCGCGTACCGGCGCTGGTGGAAGCCGGAGCAGATGTCCTGTGCATTGATTCCTCTGACGGTTATTCCGAATGGCAGGCCGAAACCATCCATTATATTAAGGATACTTTCGGGGAGAAAGTGAAGGTCGGGGCGGGCAATGTCGTCGACAAGGAAGGTTTCCTGTACCTCGTGGAAGCCGGGGCGGATTTCATCAAAGTCGGCATCGGCGGCGGTTCCATCTGTATTACCCGGGAGCAAAAAGGGATCGGACGCGGCCAGGCCTCCTCCGTCATTGAAGTCGCAGCCGCCCGCCAGGAATATTACGAGCAGACCGGCATCTATGTCCCGATCTGTTCCGATGGCGGGATTGTCCATGATTACCATATTGTGCTGGCGCTGGCGATGGGAGCTGACTTCGTGATGCTGGGCCGCTATTTTGCCAGATTCGATGAAAGCCCCGGACGCAAGCTGCTGGTCGGCGGGAACTTCGTCAAGGAATATTGGGGTGAGGGGTCGAGCCGCGCCCGCAACTGGCAGCGTTATGACTTCGGCAATGCCGACAAAGAGAGCAAGCTGGAGTTCGAGGAAGGTGTGGATTCATTCATTCCTTACGCCGGACGGCTCAAGGATAATCTGGATCTCAGCATCAGCAAAATCAAATCAACCATGTGCAACTGCGGCTCGCTGACCATCCCGGCACTGCAGAAGCAGGCGAAGATAACACTGGTTTCCTCCACAACCATCTTTGAAGGAGGCGCACATGATGTTATGCTGAAGGAAAAGGACAGATCATCCTCCTGATCACATCCTAATCCATAAGGAGCGTCAACCATGACACAAATTATCAAAGTTCTGGTCAGCAAGGACCAGCTGCAGCAAAGAGTTCAGGAACTGGGCGCAGAAATATCGCGTGACTATGAAGGCAAAGAGCTTGTACTAATCGGCATTCTCAAGGGCGGCGCTGTATTCATGTCCGATCTGATGCGCGAAATCACCCTCCCGGTCGGCATTGATTACATGTCGGTGTCCAGTTACGGGGCAAGCTCCACTTCCTCCGGAGTGATCACGATCAAGAAGGATATCGATACCGATATCCGCGGCAAACATGTGCTGCTCGTCGAAGATCTGATCGACACCGGCCTGACTCTGCAGCATCTGAGGCAGCTGTTCGCCCTGCGCGAAGCTGCAAGCGTCCGTATCTGTACCATTCTAAGCAAACCTTCCCGCCGCCTGGTCGAAGTTCCGGTCGAATACTGCGGCATTGACATTCCCGACGAATTCGTTGTCGGCTATGGTCTGGATTACGCCGAGCAGTTCCGCAATCTTCCTGAGGTGTGGATTGTGGAGACGGGCGATTAAACTAGGATTAAGAAACCGTCAATTCTCCTATAGCTGGAGAATTGACGGTTTCTTTGTTCAGCAGAGAGATGGTTCCGCAACCGTCTCCCCTGTCAGAAACGGTCCCAGCAGCCGGATTTGCTCATAAGGTGCCAGCGGATTGGCAATCCGCCGCAGCATCAGCTCAGCCGCCCGCTCCCCTGCCTCCTGGACCAGCAGCGCCGGGCGCGACAAGCCGGGACAAGCCTCCAGTTCCCCATGCTCCATCGCAACAATTGATATCTGCTCCGGAATATTAAGTCCCAATTCCTGCACCTTCCGCAGAATGGGCCAGGCTTGTCCATGATTCGCCGAGAGAATAGCCGTAGGGCTTCCGGTCTGAAGAATGGCCGATAAGTCAGCAAGCCATTGAGGATCAGCGGGGTTCACATGATACATCTGTTCAGCAGCGGAAATTCCCCGGCTTGCACAGGCGGCCCTGAAGCTCTGATAGCGCAAGCGGAATCCCCGCTGTCCGTCCGGCTCACCCACGTACAGAATTCGGCGATGACCGCTGCGGCAGAGCGCATTTACCGCAAGAATGATCGCATGCTGGACATCCCAGATTACACTGTCCACCTCGGCACCTTCGGGCGGGAAATTGATCATTACCTTCGGAAGACCAAGCTGCAGCAGAATGGTCTCTGCCCAGACGGGCAGCAGCGGCGACAGAAACAATCCGTCGCAGTATAGAATGCCGCTCTCCTCCAGCCAGTCCGCCAGCTTGTCCGGCTGGGGCCCCTCAAACGGCAGCAATACGGATTGTACCTGATGGCCCAGTTCATCCATGCGCTGATGCAGACCATGGAACTGCAGATTCAGAAATGAGTGGTCTGCAGGCATCAGCATGACGAACCGGCGGGGCTTGCCCGCCGCATAGGCAATGGATTCAGCGGCAAGCCCCGCTTCCTGCGCTTTGGTCGCATAATTCATTGCCCGGGCAGTAGCGAATACCAGCCTGCGGGTCGGTTCCGACATGCCCGGCAGCCCGCGCAGCGCTTTGGACACTGTGTACACGCTCAGCCCCAGGCGGTCCGCCAGATCGCGCAGCGTGACCGTTTTTCTCTTTGACACACGGCTTCCCCCTTTTACTTGGCCATTCCATTCTTCCATAGCTCTCCTGCAATGCAAGCCCACAATCCCCTAAGTACAACTAAAATCAAGCTATAATCCCTTGTTCCTTATATCTATTATAAAGCTAAGCTCTATATAGAAAGGATGAATATGGTGAAAAAAGAACAGATAAATCTGCAGGTGGCTGCAGAGATATATGAGGAGGCCGATGTCGTTGTTATCGGGGGCGGTCCGGCCGGGACAGCGGCGGCGATCTCCGCCGCCCGCTGCGGACAGAAGGTAATACTACTAGAGCAATCAGGGCAGCTTGGAGGGATGGGAACACTGGCTAATGTCAGCATCTATATGAGTGTCGGCAACGTGACCGGCATCTACCGTGAAATGCTTGAAGAGACAACTCCCGAAGCCGTTCCCGGCTCCCACCTGATGTCGCTGCACTCCCGGAAGGACCAGTACTCCCCCTTTGCAGTGCGCCATTATCTGAACGGCAAACTGCACCGGGAGAAGGTTAAGGTCTTCTACCATACCGTCTATGTCCAGCCCGTCATGGAGGGGCAGCGGGTACGCGGAGTACTGGCCCGGACCCGCGAAGGGCTGAAGGCCTTCATGGGCGGGATTGTGCTGGACTGCTCAGGGGACGCCGCTGTGGCCAGGGATGCCGGAGTGCCTATGCGCTACGGCCGGGAACAGGACGGATTAACACAGCCTATGACCCTTATGTTCACCATGCAGAATACCGGTAAGCCGGTTGTCCCTTATCTTCCTGAGGACTGTGAGATATATGAGTCCGTAGACGATCTGCCGCAGGGACGCCACCTGTACTGGGAAAAGAATGATGACGGCACGCTTTTGGTCAATATGACCCGCGTTAAGGGCAACGGTGCCCGTATTGAAGACACCAACTTCGCGGAGCGCGAGGCTCTGCGCCAGGTTTTCTCAACGGCCCATTATTTGCAGCGCAACGGCTTTGAGAATTACATTATTGCCCATATTCCCGGCCAGACCGGTGTGAGGGAAACCGGGCAAATCGTTGGCCTGTATACATTGACCGAACAGGATTTGCTTGAAGCCCGCAGGTTCGGGGATGTCGTGGCGCAGACCAATTATGAAATCGATATTCACAGCCCTGACGGGCAAAAAACGACGGAGGAGCGCCAGCTGGGAAGCTACGATATTCCGTACCGCTGTATGGTACCTGCCGGTGTGCAGGGGCTATTGGTAGCGGGACGAAGCATTTCGGCGACTCATGTAGCCATGTCCTCCATGCGCGTGCAGGCCACCTGCTATGCGCTGGGTCAGGCAGCCGGAGTCGCAGCAGCTGTCGCCAAGGAAGAGGGCACCGTCCATATGGCGGATATTACAATACCGCGGCTGCATCAGCTGCTGGCTGAGCAGGGCGTACAGTTTCATGGAACTGCGCTGTCTGCCGGGAACAACGGCCAGCAGGTAGCCCCCTGAATGTTCCGGGAAATTATAAGCCTTTACAGCAACCGGCCCGGGCTATCTACCGCCCTGCCGGAGCAGCTTACGGTAACGGCCCGGCGGTACACCTGTCAGGCGTTTGAAGCTGCGGCAAAAATAAGACAGATCTTGAAATCCGGCTGTCACCGCAACCTCGATCAGCGGCATACTCTCAGCTTCCAGCAGCTCCTTGGCACGGTTGATCCGGTAATGTGTTAAAAATTCCAGGATCGCAATGCCGGTCTCCTGCTTAAATATCCGGTGCAAATAGGAGCGGGAGAAATGAAAATAACGGACCATCTCTTCCATCCGGAAGGGGAGCTTGTAGTGGTCGGCAATGTAGCCGGTCATCTGCTCCGCGAGCAGCTTCCTGCGCTCCTCCGCTTGCCGGGGCGGCGTGCAAGCCTTCTGCCGTGTCAACACAGCGAACAGCCGGAGCAGAAGGCTTTGCACTTCCAGGGTGTACGCTTCCCTCTTGCCTGCAAGCTCGCTCTCCAGCTCGAGCAAAATAGCCCGGACGCTCTCCAGCTGTCCGGTGTTCAGCTGCCAGAGCACAGAAGCAGACACTCCATCGGGCAGCCATTCGCAGACTTGCTCCGCTGTGGAGAGGTCTACGCTGCAAAGCCTGTCCAGATACCTCTCGTCTACCGAAAGAATCAGCCGGTGCAGCGGCTGGCCATTGGCCGGTCTGGGCATATGCAGCACGGACGGCCTCACAATAATCAGGCTGCCCGCGAAAATCCCGTAGGCTTGATCTCCCGCAATGAATCCCCCGCTTCCTGCCAGGCAGAAGTACCATTCATAACCGTGATGCGAGTGCAGTTCCGCCTGCTTGATGCCATTAATGCGCTGTACACATTGAACCGGGTAATCTGCAAGCGCCCTGTTCGTCATATCATCGACCATATAGGAATTCTGCTTCTTCAATCCCGCTGAAGAAGCCGAATCCAACTCATTTACAGATCTCATTCCAGACATGCCAAGCTTCCTTTCCTCATCAGTATAAGTGTACAATTCTCCAATATATCGGGCAGGATCGCCCAAGAATTCATACAGGCAAGCCATTTATACTGCTTAATATAAGCTCAACTCTAGATCACAGGAGGACTAGTAGATTATGACAACCTTACCTTCATCACAAACACTTGAGTATGCAGCGGGCAAAGTGTACTCCTATATGCTGCGGAACCATTCCGGTAATTGGGGAATGGACATGGCGCATTGGGATTGGGTTCCCGGCGTAGGTGCCGCCTCTATTCTGGAATATTATCAGCAGGACGGCGGCGATGAGATTATAAACCGGCTGTCAGAATGGGCCCTTGCGCATTTGCACCAATCCGGGCATGCAAAGGTTATTAACTCCATGGCTCCGTTTGCCATCTTTCCCGCACTGTACAGCGT
This sequence comes from Paenibacillus sp. FSL R10-2771, assembly GCF_038000205.1. NCBI lineage: Bacteria > Bacillati > Bacillota > Bacilli > Caryophanales > Paenibacillaceae > Paenibacillus > Paenibacillus sp. FSL R10-2771. Next base: position 814,090 of record NZ_JBBOBM010000001.1, on the reverse strand, counting down.
CACAGGGAATCCTGTCTTTAAGGAGAGCGCAGTCCGTACCGGTCAATGGATGCTGCATGAAGCGCCAAGAACCCGGGAAGGCGCTTTCGAGCATACGGTGACCGAACAGGCAAGCTTTCCGGAGCAGGTCTGGGCGGATACCGTGTTTATGGCTGTGCTGTTTCTGGCCCGTCTGGCCCGGCTGACCGGAGAAACCGGGTATGCCCGGGAAGCCCTCAGCCAGCTGGAGCTTCACCTGAGACTGCTTGAGGATAAACAGAGCGGCGTGCTGTTTCACGGCTGGAACTGTATCACCGGTGACCATATGTCTGCAGCCAGATGGACAAGAGCCAACGCCTGGATTGCCCTTGCAGCGCCCATGATTCTGCAGGAGGTGGAGGGCCTGCTGCCTGTGCCTGCCTCCATTACGGAGAGATACCGCCGCTTGATGGCGGCGTTAATCGGTTATCAGAGTCCGTCCGGACTCTGGCATACAGTCATGGACCGGACAGACTTCTATCTTGAAACCTCCGGGAGCGCCGGCATCGCAGCCGGGATATTCAAGGCTGTACGGATGGGCCTGCTCGGCGAAGCAGCTCTGGGACCTGCCAGAGCTGCACTTGAAGCGGTGCTGGGCACGATCAAGGCCGATGGGGAGGTCGGCGGCGTGTCCGGCGGCACTCCGGTGATGCCCACTGTGGAGGACTATAATGAAATCTCCTGTATACCCACTCTCTACGGTCAAGGCCTGGTGCTCATTCTTCTGGCCGAAGCCATGAAGTGAAGGCTGACTCCGTTCACAAGACCCTGCCTATGCGGGGGGAAGCCAGACCAAAGGCACCGCAATCCTTGCGGTGCCTTTGGTCTGTGCCGGGCTTGTATACCTAGCACTTAATGTTCAGATACCGAAGATCAGTCTCCGGGCCTCCTTACCCCTTAGTCCTGTCCTCTGAGCGCTTCCACCATGTCCGGCTTCAGCCGCAGATTAAGCGCCAGTTCCCCATCCTCCGTACTCCAGCTTGCAGTAACTTCTTCCCCGTTGCCTGCGGCCGACATGGTTACGAAGAAGGAGTCCGGGCTGCTGTCCCGTCCCTCATCCTCGCGTACCGACAAGGTAAAGACGACCGCTGCCTCGTCCAGAGCCGTAAAATCAATTCTCCGGCGTTCACCGCTGTACAGCACCAGATCAAGGCAGAGGGTGTCGCAGCTGTGGACAATTTCCCATTCCGGATTCTGGACCAGCGAAGTTGCCCCTCCGGCAAACCGGGTATACAAACCGCGAAGGGAAAGCTTCACCCCGCCTATGGATACCACCGCCCCGCCGTCCACGGCATTGGCGGTTACACCGTCAAGACGGCCGCCGATTTCCAGCCGCAGGCGCAGATCCTCTGCCTGGATGCCGCCGTCGATCCGGTCCAGACCGATATGCGTATCCCCGCCGTTCAGCGAGAGCTGAAGACCGCACAGCACGTTCCCCTTGCGCTGCTCGGCGGAAAAGACGGGTGCGGAAAAATCATAGCCGTCATGCAGCATCCGCAGCGCCGCATAGACCGTTCCGCCGGGACCGTCCACATAGGCCAGCAGATTGCGCCGCTGATTCCACATGACCTCCTTGCTGGCCGAACCAAGCGCATAGCGCGTAGTCATGTAAGTAACAGCGGTTTTTTCATAGCCGTCTTCACTGCGGTAATACACCTCGCGTACTTCCCTTTCAGCGGCTTCCCTGAACAAGGCGCGGTAGGATTCGGGACAGGAAATACCAAGGTTGTACCATTCCAGATCGTAGAACATATCCGCTGGAGCACAAAAATCCAGTTCTCCCTCCAGCGCCAGCTGCAGGAACGCCCTAGCTGCATCCGGCAGCAAGGTGGAATAACAGCGGCTATGTGGCCCCGCCCATTGCCCTGTGGACGCGTGAAAATGCCGTGCCACCCCATCCCAGGCCAAATTTAGCATATCCTCGCATATTTCCAGCGCCCGGCCGATCCTGGTCGCGGAGCGGATGCGCGATAATTCAATAATCGCCACCTTAGTGTACGTCGGACTGTTGTATTCCTGAAACGTCCGGGTTCGGCTGGCATATTGATGGAAGGCCTCGAATTTCTGCAAGCCATAATCCAGATAGCGCGGATTCTGAAACACTTCTCCCGCGAGCAGCGTCACAAACGATCCCATAATGGCAATATTCGTATAATGCGGACCCATGTTGCGCCGGATGATGGACTCGCAGGCGTGAAATACCGATTCCCGCACCCTATCCAGCAGCTCCGCAGGCATCCGGTGCTTATGCCGGATTACTGTTGTTAGAAGTACTTTCCCGATAAAATCCGCCCAGTTCCAATCCGGGGGCCTCATGCTGGACAAGGGCTCTTCCAGATAATACGACCAGATACCATAAGTCACGCTGGCCGGATCATGGTCCTGAAGTGAAACGATTTGCCGGATCACGGCAAAAGCCCTATCCTCAGCATCCGTAAGCCCGGTATCCAAAAGCCCTTGGGCATATTCAATGGAAGAACGTATGGAATGCACCTGTTCCACATTCTGAAGTGCGGTGTGGTAGCCGTTGGTTGTATATTTCTCTCTGATCATCGAATGCACCGGGCTGAATTGGTTCTCCAATTGTTCAAGCCTCCACCGCAGGAGAGCCTGTTCATCGAGCATATTATTCATTGTGATCCTACCCTTCATATAGGAAGGAGAAGCCGCCAATGCCCCGGCTTCTCCCGCTCCCTGTTACTTGCGCCGCTGCTCCCGGTATTCGGAAGGCGTCAGCGCAGTGAACTTTTTAAAAATGCGGACAAAGCTGTTGACGTTGCCGTAGCCGACCGCTTCGGCAATATCCATAATTTTGCCGTCCGTCTCCTCCAGCAGCCGTTTGGCCTCAGCCATGCGCAGCGCCATCAGATAGTCGATGAAGTTGCCCTCGGTCTGCTCCTTGAACAGCTTGCTCAGATGGGACACGCTGACCCGGTATTCCTCAGCCAGCAAATTCAGCGAAAGATCGGTTCGGCTGTAATTGTCATGAATATATTCCAGCACCTTCAGAATCAGGCCGTTTTTCTCCCTGCTGCTCCGTTTCTCTTTGATGGCTTCCATATGCCCCTGCAGGGTCTTCATTAGAAATTCCTTGATCTCTTCCAGGCTTTTGTGCAGATTTAGCGACTCCTGCAGCTCCTGGGGCATTTGGATATTATTGTGGCCGATGCCAACATCCTCGGCGATTTCCGCCGCCTTCATCAGGCATTGAAGGCTGAGCTGCCGGATGATCTGGGGCGGCACGCCATATTCGGCGAAGGCTTCGAACCATCGTTCCACCTGCTCGCGCAGCTTCGTGCCGTCCAGCAGCTTCAGCGAATCCATCATATCCTCCGTCATCGCCACCAAACGGTAGAAGCGGGGAGAAAGATCGCCGTGAATATCCTCACGGGTAATGATCGAGTTCGCGCCGAAGACAAGGCGGTAGGATAAGGCTTCTTTGGATTGCTTAAAGGACTTGTGAAGCTCTGTCATAGACTCCACCAGCCCTCCCACCCCAATGGAGATGGTGCGCCGGAAGTGCTCTTCCACATACGATTTGATCAGTTCCGCCACAGCCACCGCCCGCAGCTCGGCATCGGCATCATCGTCGGCAAAGCTGATGATGATCGCACAGGTGCCATTCTCCAGCTCGATGGCAGCGCCCTTTCCCTCTGCCAGAATCAACTCTTCGGCCAAATTGCAAAGCGCATAATTGTACAGGTGCACATCCCGGATCGCGGCAATCTCCTCCCGCCGGTCCAGCTCCGCGTTCAGCACGACAAAGCGGTTCGGATGAAACTGGATTCCGAGCATCTCCATATACTGCACAACATTGTAGATATTGATCTTATAGTTGGAGAGCAGCTCCATCAGCAGCTGCCACTTAAGCATGGGATGGGTTTCCCGCATCTGCTTGTGCAGCTGGTCGCTCTGAACCAGAATCCCTTCAAAAGCGGACTCCAGAAATTGCAGATCATCTGCCCGGTCTGTCTCCTTAGCCTGTGGAGAATATTCGTTCAATTTGACGGAGAGTGTGTGCAAAAACCGGTTCAGCGGTCTGAAGGTCCACTTGCCGAGCGCCAGGCCCATGGCGGCAGCGGCAATGAGGATCATCGCCGAAATCACGGCCAACGTATTGCGGAGTGCAATAAGCGGCTGGTTGAGCTTAAGATCGGAAACGGTGCGGATCAGCGTCCATCCGGTGTAAGGAGAGTCCGTATAGAAGACCATCGACGGCTTCTGATCCACCTGTGAGTGAAAATTCCCCGTTCTGCTCTTACGGCTCAGTGCCTCATGAATATATGAGGACTGGCCGATGTTCTGCCCCAGCTTGTTCTCGGCGGGATGAAGCACGATCTGCCCTGTCTCATCCACAATAAAGGTCTCCCCAAGATCCTCATCCTCATTGTGAATCAGCGAGAGCAGCATTTCCGTCTTCAGATTCAGTGCCATTGCCCCTTTGCGGGCACCCACGGAATGAAGCAGCGGATAGGTGCGGACCAGCGTGACCACATTTCTGTAGATCGGCGAGCTGGACCGGTTAATGACCAGCTGGCGGCTCGGCAGCCACTCAAAATAGCCATCGAACGTCTCGAACGTATTGATCCAGCCGTAATCCTCCAGCTTGCGTTCCTCGGTCAGCACATCCCCGGAAACCAGCCTGTTCTGGCTGTAAGAATACATATCAATGGAGAAGATGTAATCGTCACTGCTTATGAGCCGGTCGATCTGTCCGCCCAGCCGGAAATCATTGCCCGCCGCTTCCTCGCTGGGAAGCTTCTCATCAAAAAACTTCTGGACCTCATCATTCTGAACGAGCTGCACGGACTCATTGTCCACACTCTTCAGCACCAGCTCCAGCTTCTGGTTCATATGCTCCAGCAGCTCCATATTCGTCCGCGTCAGGCGGTCCTTAAGATCGCCGGTGAAGATGAAATAAAACAACAGCCCCGATATGCACACAATCAGGAACAAAAGAATCAGCAAGCCCGCCATCAATTTTTTTGCCCATTTATTCTGCAAAGCTCCCCATCCTTTAGTTCCCGACTGATCTCAGCCGTTACTCAAAACTTGCCTTGTTCTGCTCGTACCATTCCTGCGCCTGGACCTCTACCTGCTCTCCGCCCAGCCGTTTCCATTCCTTACGGATTTCCTCAAGCGCCCAGGCACCGGTATACTTGCTTCCCTGTGTGGTAACCTTGGCGCGGATCTCATTGATAAAGGGCGTCATGGATGTCTGGATTTCATTGAATTCCACAAAGCTTGGCTGATATGGAATATCCCGTCTGAATTCATTCTTCATCGCCAGCTCAAGCCCCTGCTGGCTGAGCGCGGCGAGGCGCTGGGAAACTTCGTCCGCAGCGGCCTTCACCAGCAAATCTTCCGGTTTGAACGTATTGTTGCGCAGGACGGCGTATTCTCCGGCGTATCCTACTTCTTTCTTGAATTTGTCAGGGTCGATCACCTTGGCGACTCCGTTCACGTCGGTGTAGTGCTCGCCCTCAAAGCCGTTGTTAAGTGCCTTCCAGCCTTCATCCACCATCCAGTCCAGATAATTCACAGCCGCTTCGGGATCGGCCATATCCTTGTTGAAGGCAACATAAATGAATGGGGAAGTCTCCTGATACAGGCCGAATTTGCCGTATTTCGTGGATACCGGCTCCATTGGCACAGGCTGCGCATCCGGCACATTGGCCAGCATATCCTTCAGCTGAGATTCCATCGTTCCACCGCCCCAGTTGGCGATATAGATGCCTGCTTTGCCGGTGGTCCAGAGCTGGATGGCCCGCTGATTGTTCTTGTCGGTCAAATATTCCTTATCGACCAGCCCCTGCTCGTATACCTGCTTCTCCAGGGACATGACATCGCCAAACCGGTCAAGCAGGGCACCGTACGCCATCTTGCCGTCTTCCAGATACCACTGGTTATTCATATCCGCATAAATGGCCGAATAGAAGTCAAAGGTGGTTGAGCCTACGATCGGCGTCGTATCCGCGGCGCCGTTGCCGTCCGGGTCTCCATCCTTGAAGGCCTGGGCGACCTGAAGCAATTCGTCAATGGTGGTCGGCATGGCCAGTCCAAGCTTATCCAGCCAGTCCTGGCGAATCCAGGCGCCGTGATTGGCAACGGAATTCATGGTCCGCTCCGTGGCAACCGCATACATTTTTCCGTCGAACGTCAGGTACGGCTTAAGTTCTGGATGCGCTTCCAGATAGGCTTTGTAAGAGGTGCTGTACTTCTCGATATATTCATCAATCGGCTGGATCGCCCCTTGAGTAACCAGCTTTCCGATATAACTGCGGTCAAATTCCCAAATCAGGTCCGGCGCCTGGTTGGAAGCGATCAGCACATTTAATTTATCCTGGGCCTGTGCCCGGGGAACCGGAATAATCTTCACGTCTATCCCGCTCTGCTCCTTGATCCATTTGACCCAGCGGTTGTCCTCATAGGTGCCCTCATCGCTGGAAACGCCGCCGCGGTCGAACATTGAAACGCTTACAGCCTTGGACTTGCTGTTTGTCGCCTCGGGGCTGGAGGTTGCCGGCGAATCTGTCTTGTTATTCGCCGTGTCCGTGTTGTTCGCGCACCCGCTCAGCAGCGTGGCCGCCGCTATCCCCAGCGTCAACGCTGAGGACAGCCATTTGGTTTTGTGCATTTTCATTTTTAAATAACCTCCCTTATTAATCTAGCATATCTTCAAGCTTGTGGTAAGCTCGTGATATCAGCCTTTGACCGAACCCAGCATAACGCCTTTGACAAAATGCTTTTGCAGGAACGGGTAAACACAGAGAATCGGCGTGATCGAGAAAACAATGGATGCCGCGCGTATTCCCTCCGGTGTAATGGAAATCTGCCCTACGCCTTCCCCGCTCTTCAGCAGTTCGGGACTGACCATTTCGATCATCTGATACAATCTGACCATCAGGGACATTTTGTCGGTGCTCTGGATATAAATCAGCACATTCATATAAGAGTTCCACCAGCCCACTGCATAGAACAGGGTCAGAGCCGCAATGACCGGCATGGACAAGGGAAGGATAATTCTCCAGAGTATGGTCAATTCATTGGCTCCATCGATAGCGGCGGATTCTTCCACCTCTTCCGGAAGTCCCTCGAAAAAGGACTTCATGACAAACATGTTATAGACGCTGATTAATGCGGGCAGCCAGAGCGCCCAATACGTGTTGACCAGCCCCAGAGCGTTAATTAACAGAAAATGGGGAATCATCCCGCCGCCAAACAGCATGGTGAACAATACAGCCATCAGAATAGCATTTCTTCCCCGCAGCCTGCTTTTGGACAAGGGATAGGCGCACAGCACGGTGAACAGCATGTTAAAAGCAGTCCCCGCAACGGTGATGAACACCGTATTTTTCATGGCTACTACCAGTTGCCCGTCGTCCAACAGATTGCGGTAGGCGTCCAGATTAAAATCAACCGGCCAGAGGAAAACCTCCCCGCCGCTGATCGCCCGGCTGCTGCTGAAGGATGTGGCGATAATATTGATAAAGGGAAACACTGTCGCCGCGGCAAACAAGGCAAGCGCGATATAATTCAGCCACCGGAAAAATACGGATGAGAACTCGGCTTTGGCTTTCATAAATGTAATCGACCTCTTTCTGTAAGCATGATTCCTCCTACCACAGGCCCCGCTCTCCCATAGTCTTGATCAGCCGGTTGACCGAAATGACCAAGATAAAGGCGATAAGTGACTGGAACAGCCCCAGGGCCGTTGTATAGCTGTATTGAAGATTTTCGATCCCGCGGGTATAGACATAAGTACTGATAACCTCGGCAACCTGGCTGACGGCGCTGTTCTTCATGGCGTAGACCTGCTCAAAGCCGACATCCATCATTTGGCCTACCCGGAGAATCAGCAGAATTGCCGCGGTACCGCGGATACCCGGCAAGGTGACATGCCAGATTTGTCTAAATTTACTGGCTCCGTCGATTTTGGACGCCTCGTACAGGGTAGGGTCAATGCCGCTTATAGCCGCCAGATACAGAATCGTTCCGAATCCCGCCTCCTTCCATATGCTTGAAGCAATGAAGGATACCGGCCACCAGAAGGTGTCTGCCATGAAATAAATCGGCTCCAGACCAACCCATTGCATCAGTTGATTCACGATCCCGGTGGATGGGGACAGGATGGCGATGACTATGCTCCCCAGAACCACCCAGGAGATGAAATGCGGGATGTACAGCAGATTTTGCAACACACGCTTGTAGCTGCTCCGGGTCACCTCGTTGAGCAGTATAGCCAGAATAATCGGCACCGGGAAAGCAAATACGAGACTGTACAAATTAAGCAGCAGCGTATTGCGCAGTACTGTATAAAATTCCGGGCTGGCAAACAGCTTCCTGAACTGCTCCAGACCTACCCATTCGCTCCCCCATATTCCATCCGCCAGCCTGTAATTTTTAAATGCAATAATTTCTCCGAATAATGGGCCGTATTTGAACAGCACAAAGAATACAGCAACCGGAATAAGCATGAAATACAAATATTTATCCCGCTTCAGCTGTTTCCGGAATCGGCTTTTGGATACTGCGGCTCCGGAGCCTTTCTGCATCGCCGGTGGAATATAGGGCTCTGCGGATTGTGACAAGTTAATCTCTCCTTTCTTGTTTCTTGCTAAAGGCTCGTTCAGCAAGCGCATCCTCTGTCTGAACGGCTGCCCTCAAATTAGCATGAAAGAAGGAGCTTCCGAAACCTTCACTTTCCCGTTTTCTACACCATTTCCCGATCCGGCACCCTTCATCATTTGTTCCAACCTTCATTTTTTAAGCCGGGCAGTACATTCGGTTCCTTTTTTGGAAGTTTATATAGCACAAATAGCGGCATTCCCGAAGGAATGCCGCCCGTGCAAACATTATAAAGATTCGCCGCCCTCTATCTTAATTTAAGACTCAGACACAGCCGTTTCCTGCTCCATTATTCTCAGCAGGACCACTACCGCTTCGGCGCGGGTCGCGGTCTTCAGTGGAAAGAATTTCCTCTGAGAGTCACCTTGGAGGAAGCCTGCTTCGGTTGCGCCGGATACCGCTGCTTTGGCCCAGACCGGAATGTCTGCTTCATCCTTGAAGGATATCTTCTCCGCAGCCAGCTTCACTTCCGTTCCGTAGTGCGCCCGCATGAGCAGAACCGCCAGCTCCGCCCGGGAGAGCGGCGCTCCGGGACGGAGGGTGCCATCCGCGTAGCCTTCTATCCATCCGGCCTGCACAGCCGCGGCCGCAGAGCTTCGCGCCCAGCTGCTTACCGACTGCGCATCCGTAAAGGACAGGCCGCTCAGACTCTCTGCCGGCGGCAGCGCCCGGGCCAGCAGCGTCAGGAACTCCTCGCGGACAACCTGCTGATCCGGACGAAAGGTTCCGTCCGCATAGCCGTTCGCGAGCCCTGCGGATATTGCCTGCAGGATGCTGTCCTTGGCCCAGTGTCCGCCAATATCTCTCGGTGCGGCTCCGGCGCTTGTTCCGTCCTTCTCCGGTTCAGCCGGAGAAGGGCTGAGCGCGAATACGGCAAACTTCGTGAACCTATTCACCCCGGCAGTAAGCCGGTCCCCGTCCACCGTTCCTGCAATCTCCACCCAAATACGCTCCTGCTCGCTCCAGGCAAACATTGCGGGCTGCTGATGCGCCTTCAACTGCGCCTTATCAAAGCGGATGCTAAGTGTTGCAGATTTGGCGGGCGTCAGGTAGGGCATCATAGTGATCTCATAGACCGGACTGATCAGTCCTCCCGGCAGAGTCCCGCCGGAATCCTGCCCAGTCTGCAGCTTGTTGATGGAGAAGCTCACTGCAGTATCCATAAATCCGCTGGGGAGAACGAGTCTGACCTCATCTCCGAGCCGCACCTCCCCGGCCTGCCCTGCCGCCAGACTCAGCAATCCCGGCAATGTGACGCTGTCCGTGGTGCCGGGATTGCTGCCCGGATCAGGATTGCCACCCAGATCGGGATTGCTGCCAGGATCGGGATGGCCGCCCTCTACGGTTCCCAAGTTAAGCAGCTGCGGCGTGAACGGGGCAAGCGTTACGGCCGATGCTCCAAGACTCTTGCCCTGAATCAATTCCTGTATGCTTTCCGGCGCCTGTCCGTTGAGAAGTATATTTACCTGTTTGGTCTGCCAGCTGTAATTGGCGACATTCAGCAGCAGTCTGCCTTCGTATACACTGGTTCTCCACTCCACATTGGAGACTGTTTCTCCGGTTTGAGCATCCTTCAATTCCACCTGAAGCAGATTCAGCTGTCTGAGCAGCGGAATAAGCTGCGCTTGCAATGCCGGGAGAGTCGGCGAAGCTAACGCGGTTGCAGTTCCTGTTACAGGAATAACTGCAGCATGCGCCATAATATAGCTTCTGGCCGCTTCCGGATGCGTCTGGTTATGGGCATCCCGGATAAAGGAATCCTGGCCCAGCACAACCGCCTGCCCCCCTTGTTCAATATAGGCTTTGACGGCTTCTATAGTCTCTGCGTCCACATTCCGGGCATCCGGAATAATCAGCAGCTTGACGGAAGACAGCTTGCCTTCCCCGATCTGCTTCTCACTGACAAAGCCGACCTTCTGCCCGGAGAGGGACAGAGCGGAATAGGCCCGGTCCACCGCCTCCAGATAAGCCGGACGGTACAGGTTGGACGCCTTAGAATACAGAACGGCCGTTTCTGCGGGAGCGTTCTGGAAGGAGGTCACCTCACGGGCCAGACGGTTCAGGTCCATGCCTGTTGTGCCGATAGCCGAAACGACATCCGGACGGTACAATACACTGCCCTCGAAATCGCTGGCGGGATCAGTGGTTCTTTCCCATACCCAAATGGTGGAAGCGCTTCGTCCATGGATAGCTCCCTGCCATATATCGTTGCGCACATGGGGCGCCTGTTCAGGCACATAGCGGCTGTCGCGGTCGGGAATAATGTGGTCTTCCGAATTGAACACAGGAGCCGTTTTAAAGGAGGACAGCAGATCATAATATTTAAGCTTCTCTATAATCGTTGCTCCCTCGTCATGCAGATAATTCCAGGCATCCAGACCATTCAGATCACTGAGGCCGGATATCTGCTCCGGATCTATCCCCCAAGATAACGGGGACTTGGCCAACTGGGACTTGGCCAGCACTCCACCCATGATTTTTACACTTACAGGAATATCCGGCGCCATTTCATGGATAATATCTGCCATCCATTCATGCCACTCAGCAAACAGCTGGTCATTAAAGCTGATCCAGTCATAATAAAGTGCTGTCCGTTCCTCCGCCTGCGGCATCGCAACCTGCTCAAAGGATTCATAGGCGGTATTGTACACGGCATTCAGCTGTCCAATATCCGAATACATCTGCTTCAGATAAGACTGCCATGCGGGCTTTTGCGCAGGATCTTTATAAGAGATGAACACCGGCTCATTGGACAATACGATATTCTGGAGAGCAGGATAATCCTTGACCATGGGAATCAGAGTGCGCAGATAATCCTCAATCGCCTCCCTTGCCTTCGGATGATTAAAGTTGAATTTGATGAAACCGCTGTTAGTAGAACGGATTTCAGGGTACTTTTGCAGCAGGAATTCCGGGAAATAGTGCGGTGACAGCAGCAGGCTCACCGCCTGATTATGTTCACCGGCACTTTGCAGCGCCTGCTGGATATCATTGCGGATGGTGGCCGTAGAGATGAGATAATCCTCTTTCACTACCGTACCGTCATCCTCAAATCCGGGATACGCCGCCAGATTGGCGGTGGTCCCGCTTTCCACAATGCCAATACTGTCGATCAGCAGAGAATCGGTTACATTCTCGGACACGATGCGGAAATCCAGCGAGGTCTCGGCACTGCCCGTGCGATAGGTTTTGGTGATTTTCTGCCAATCATAGGTTCCCGCCGGGATACCCAGCCGGGTTGCGAAGGTCCCGAACCAGACGTTGTTTACATTGGCGCCTTTGACCCACATGCTGAATTCATAATTGGTGTTTGGCTTGACGGCTATTTTCTGCCATACCGTTCCGTACACATTTGCAGCCTTGGGCGTAAGGTTGACTATCTTCAAGGCACGGCTTCCTTCGTGAACCACTTCTGTCCCGTAAGAAAAGCTCGCCTTGGCTCCCCCCCTGAGCTCCGTGCTCCACCCAAGTATCGTATTGGGCGATTGGAGGATACGGTTAGGCCCGGTCTCCATCTGGATCATGTTCGACCCAAGCTGGGACAGAACAGGAATATCCTTTTTCACCTGGGCAAAATGCCCGTAACCGGTAAAGAAGACCGGTCTTGACTCCTCTGTCCCTGTCTGCGAATTGATCGTGTTGCCAATGAAAGATTGCCGGTCGATAGTCACATCGCCGGTAACATAATGCGGAACCGGGAAACTCGTCTGTGTCCCAGCCAAATAAGCCTCAAGGCGGTCCTCGGTCTGCTGGTACAACAGCAACAGCTGGTCCCTGACATATTGCGCCCGTTCCAGTTTATTTTGGGCAATATCTTCCTTGCCGTAAGGAATAAATTTATCGATGACCGCGATATCCAGCTTTTCATAATCCACTGCAATCCCCTGCGCCTCCACCTGCTCCAGCAGCGCTTTCAATTCACCCATATTATCTTCAAGCTGCTCTATGTCCTGTTCAATCTGAGTGCCGGAAGGAAGAATGTCGAGCTCCCACTCCAGTGTCCTCTCTTCGCCCGTTCCCGTTTCCCTGACCTCTGCCGTGAGCGATTGCTCTCCGGTTCCGGCAAAGAAGGCCGTAATCGGATACTGCAATACGGAATGCGCAGGTACTGTGATATTCCTCCATGCCGGGTCCACTTGAGCTATCTTTGTCTGGAATTGCTTCGCCTGATCTGTGGAATTTACCAGCTTCAGCTGAAAGTCCAGCGGCTCATTCTGCTCCGCTGTGTAGCGGTTCTCTTCCGGTTGCATATAATCTCGGTCCAGCCATGCCGCCCACGTACTGTTTTGCGGGATGAAGAACAGATTCCCGAAGCTGTACTGGTCCTTCAGTTTCCCTATGCCCGGCGTCCATTCCACCCAATTCTTCCGTCCGGCTCCGTCATTGTCATTCAGCACAAAATTGAAAGGCATGGATGCCCCCGGTTCATCCGCATGGAGCGCACTCCAGGGAATTTCAGCCTCATAGATGGTTTCGGAGCCAACCCGTTTGGTCTGCAACCGGATAGGCTGCTTATCTGCGGGCGTATCTCCCTGATTCCATGTCCATACCTCAGGCGCTCCGTTCACCTGGGCGAATCCATACTCCGGACCATACAACACACTTGTTCCCGAAGCGAACTGGATACTGTCCCCTGACCACATCGCTGCTCCGGCCACACCGGATTGCACATCATCGCGCACCTTCACGGCAAAATAGAGGAGATTCTGATTATAAGCAAAATATACTCTGCCTAATAAATCGTCAGGTCCCTGCCAGCTGGCCAAATTGGCCTGGCTGCTTCCGGGCAGCGGCAATTCGATGTAGGAGGCTTCGTCCCATTCACTTAAATCACCGTCCAGGACGATCCCGTCCGCATAATAGACAGGCACCGCCTTTCCTTCCGCCAGACTTCCAAGGAAAGTCTGCTCATCCGTCACCGTGCCTGCCCCGGCTCCGTTTACGCTATAGCTGAAGGTTGAGACAGGACTGTCTGCATATCCCAGGCTTTTTGCATACGCTTTCAAAACTAATGAACGATCGATGGCGACCGGCCCGGTGTACCATTGCTTTGTCGGAGACAAAACAGGGTCCGTGTTATCTGTTGTGTAGTAAACGGCAGCAGAGACGGTTGCTGTAGCCAAGCTGACAGTCGTGCCTGATTCCACGGGTCCAGAAGGAGGATCGGCGCTGACGGCCGCGGCTTGCGGCACAGTCTCAAAGTCCCCGTTCTGCAGCAGATTGGTATCCGTTCCTGCCTCCACCATCGTCAAATCATCAAGCCAAAGCGCCCCTGTTACGCCCTCGGAGAGAACGGTGAACGGGTAAGAGGTGGCCGAGGCATCTGTTGTAATATTAAACACCATGGACTGCCAATCGAAGGTTCCCGTCGGCAGAGCCTTTTTTAGCGACCAGCCGGCATTCAGTGCGATACTTGAGTACGAGGCTTGAGCCCCCTTGACCTTCAGGCTTACCTGATAGGTGGTATTGGGCTTCACCGGAACATTCTGCCGGATCGCCAGAAACACATTGCTGGCCTTGGGCGTCCGGTTCACTATTTTTAACGCGGCCTGACCTGCGCTGAATACGGTTTGGTCGATGTAGACTTCCCCGTCCACCCCATTGTTATTGTAGCTTGTTGGCCAGCCTGGAATATTGGCGATCGGCGCAGATGCGGCATATGCAGGGGGGATGTTAATCCCGCTGTCCAGGATCAGCAGCACACTGAGCAGTACGGCAGCAACTCTTGCGGAATACCTTTGGGTTCTCAAAATCGAATGCCTCCTTTGCGGCTATAATTGGCTTCGCTTATTCTCGCTCTCCGGCCGGAGCTCCGGACGTTCCTCCTTTCTTTCAGAGTCTAAAGCACCTATAACCTACCATCTGGCATCGTTTTGTGTTATCTGCACCTTTTGTGACGGTCTGCTTTATTTGTGATTTTGAGGTTTCTATTTTTGTGCTTCTCTCTATCTAATGCTTAAGATGCGGGATGGCTATTCAACTGAGCCCCATTAATCCATAGAAAATAACACCCGCAGCAGGAGATATATCGCATCTCCATTCTGCGGGTGTTATCGTATATCTTGCTTATAGCTAGTAGCTGCGGCTGTCCTGAACATGAATATAGTTAACGCCTTGTGCGGTCAGTTTAGAGCCGCTCGTATTCGCAACGCGGACTGCTTTTTTCCCTTTGCCGCTGAGGGAGAAACTGATATTATTGGCCAGCTTATTCTCCACAATCTGTTCCAGTGCACTATGGTATCCCCCGATTGTTATACCCTCCAGGTTCTCCAGCACCGGTTCTTTGCCCTCTTCAATCGTCTTGAGAATCTGATAGATCAACGACTTGCTTCCGTCCATCTTCCATTCGCCTCCCGGGTCTATTGTGAGCGTTTACAATCTTTCGGCTGCGTACACAAAGTGAATGCTTTTGTATATGTATGTCTTATTCGACAATGTATACCCATTACCTCTTATTGGAAAAGCGAAAAAGGTTGTCAATAGTATGTTTCGTCCATATGTTTCCCGTACAGGCTGGAGGTTCCGACAAGTCTGAATTCCCCATTTACTTTGGCATACGTATAGTTCACATCAGGTTCATCTTTGAATAGTACATCTGCATCATAGTCGCCCGATTTGAAGCTGTAGCCTCCCCGGATTTCCTGAATATTTGCAGCCGGGTACAATCTTGTATGAACCAGATATTCTTTCACTTCACTAGCGATCTGACTTTTCTTATGAGGTAATCCGGTAAGCGATATATATATCCCTCCGGCCAATATAGTCATTACAATCCGGTTTTTAAATCTCAAAGGATAGCCTCCGCTACAAATTAGATTTTTAAAATGGATTAAAATAACATATTTTTACATCCGACTCTATTTTAGCATAATAACATCAAAAAAAGCACCGGTTAAGGTGCTTCTATCATTAAAAAGCGCTTATGCGTTCTGCCGGTAAACCGGCGCACCCAGGGGAGAACTGCCCGCTCCGCCGTCTACAGCGATATCGGCACCTTGGATATAAGAGGAATCATCCGAGGCCAGGAACAGCGCCACCTTGGCAATCTCTTCCGGATCACCCGCACGGCCCAGCGGAATGGAAAGCGACATGCCTGCTTCCACCTGGCTCCAGTTATCCATCGCGGATTGTCCCCAGATGGGTGTGCGCGTCACGCCAGGGGCAATGTTGTTAACCCGGATGCCCAGCGGGGAGAGCTCCGAAGCCAGCACTTTGGTCATGCTGCTGACCGCCCCTTTGCTGGCGGCGTATGCGGAGTTGCCGGGTCTGCCAGCCTTAGCCAGCACGGAGCCGGTCAGAATAACTGATGCCCCGGCCTTCAGATGAGGCAGTGCGGCCTGAACGGTGAAGAAGACACCGGTCACATTAATCTTGAGCACTTCCTCGAAAGTAGCCAAGTCTGTGCTGCCGAGTGGTGTTGAAGCCGCTATGCCTGCATTGGCATAGACAACATCAAGTCTGCCGAATGCCTCCATGGCTGCATTCACAGCCGACACAGCGCTCTGCGGATCTGTCGCATCGGCCTGAACCGCAACGGCATGCTCCGCGCCCAGTTCTTCTACCGCCGCCTGCAAAGATACCGGATTGCGGCCGGTAATAACGACTTTGGCACATTCAGCAACAAACAATTTGGCGGCAGACAACCCGATTCCGCTATTCCCTCCTGTAATCAAAGCAACCTTACCCTCAAGCTTTCCCATCGTGAACACTCCTTAAGTTATAAGTTTATTTGTTGTTACTGTGTAATCAAGCTTCTAGCTGTTATTTTGAGACCGAACGTTCTACTATTATCAAAAAAATTTATCCGTCTCACATTTGCAATCTTAGCATATTGAGAACGAACGGTAAAGTATTAATTTCACCGGTGTTCTCAATAAGCCCCTCGCTTAACTCTCTCCATGAATTTGCCTGGTCACCGAGACCTCCAGCTTCTCAATAAAGCGCAAAGCCTGATTGCTGCCGGGTTCAAGCTCCAGCAATTTACGGGCTATCTTAAGTGCCGTCTCGTAGTCTTTCAGTTTAGCATGGCAATAGATGATGCCGGTCATGCACTCCGTTTCATCCGGCTGGATTTTGGCCGCCAGCCCGAATGCTTCCAGTGCCGCCTTAAATTCACGCATTTCCAGAAGAACAAGACCTTTATTACGCACAGCATCATAACAGGACGGATCCAGTTCAAAGGCTCTCTCAAACTCCTTGAAGGCCGACTTGGAATCAGACATCCTAACGTAACACATTCCCAGGTTCAGATGCGTTTCAGACTGCGCTTCATTGAGCTTCAAGGATTGTTCATAACATTGCTGCGCCTGTACATAGTCCTCAACCTCATAATAATAGGTTCCCATATAATATAGAGCATCTTCACTGGCCGGATTCATTCTCAGAGCTGTCTCATAATAACGGAACGCTTTGTCCAGCTCCCCCAGTCTGAAATACACCCGGCCGAGATTAAACACTGGTCTTTCCCACTCCGGACTCTCCTGCTGAAGACGTTCGAAACAGGAAACCGCCGCCCGATACTCTCCCAGTGACAAGTGGTAGCAACCTATATAATTCAGACAGTCACCGGAATGCCCTAACTCCCACTCCTCCGTGAACAGTGCAAGCGCGCGAACGAAATCCCCGCTGATATATGCTTCTTCACCCTGATCGTAAAAACTATCCCCTTCCATCCCCTCCCTTTTATCCAGCTCCTCTATATAGACAGCCATGCAAAAAGGAACAGATATCCCGCGATCCACAGCAGCGCAGCAATAATAATTAAAGCCCCTAAGTACCCCACCCAGCTGGCGGGTTTCCAGTTAAATTTAAAAATACAAAGCGAGACAACAATCAGAGCCGCCGATGGAACTCCAACAATTTGCAGCACTACCGTACTGATGATATCCATGATCCACCCCTGGGTAAGCCAATGATTCGTCAGCATGAAAAAGAACACGATTGAAGCGATATTCAGCACAACAGCGCTGATCCACAGTATTTTAACGGCTTTAACCATGCTCCACCTCCCACCTCTATCTCATTACCCGGCATACTGGTAAATTTTTCACAGCATCAGATATTCTGCAAATTGGATTGAAACAGGGTATCTGCTATTCACCACCGTAACTACACTTGCCCACACTTTAACTGTACTTTCTACAACTAAAAGTGATTTTTAATCACCCTTGAGAACTTTAATTGCAGTTCGTACACTTAAAAAATCCACTTTTGCCATAAAGGTACACTTTCCTTAATTTTAGTTGTACAGAATACACTTCGCCCGGTAAATCGGGTTTTTCTTCGTCTTTTAATTGCAGGAAATACAGTTATCCATTGACGCTGAACGGATGTCGAACGAAACGCTTTACAAACTCCGTACGCAGGCTTCCGCGTTATATGTCATGTACCTTTTTCAGTTCAATCAATATATATATCTATGGTGTACAAAAAAACGGGTCCGCCCTCGCCAGGACGACACCCGTTTCTTCATTCATTAGAAACCTTACCGCCCCGTAGTCTCAAAAGAAAACTTGGACGTCCAGGTGGCACCTGCATCCTTCGTCACATAAAGTGTCGAGCTGTTCAGGTCTCTCACCGCAAGCCAGCCTTGATTATGATCGGTGAAGGAGATCGTCCCTTCGTAGCCGGGAACCGTCATCTGATTACTCCAGGCCTGCCCGTTATTCTTGGTGAATCCGATCCCCACTTGTTCCGCTGCGGGTTGGAATCCCACCAGGAAGGCGGTTGTTTTGCCGATCACCACCAGATTGCCGGGGCTGCCCGAAGCGGGCCCCTTCTTCACCTTGGCCGCGCCGCTTCCCGGAGCCGGACCGCCTCCAGCCGTCTCTTGGGCAATCACCCGCGTCCAGCTGCCGCCGGAGTTAGCGCTGCCGTAGAGCGAATACGAAGTCTGCGACATTCCGTAACCGCCGTACAGTACGGCATACACCTGACTGCCGTTCGCATAGATTTGTCCGTATGAGGGTTCAGCGTAAGAAGATTTCAGCATCAGCTTCCAGTTCGTTCCGCCGTCTGCCGTCCGCATCACCTGATACCCGCTGCCCGGTACAACGACCACGGCCCATCCGCTGCTCAGGCTGGTGAAATACGCTCCGCGTGTATTCGCTGGTGTCTTAATCAGACTCCAGCTCTCTCCGCCGTCATTCGTATAATAGGTGGACGCACGGTTGTAGCCGAATCCTTTGCTGCTGTCCAGAAACTCCACCCGCTCAAAGGTCACAGCCTTATTCGACAGCCTTTTCCAGGTAGAGCCTCCATCCGTGGTCCGGATCAGATATTTAGCCTGACCGTCATTGACCGCGGCAAGCGCCCAGCCATGGATATTATCAGGGAAGTCGATCTGCTGAAAGCTCCACTGCCCTTCATAAATCTTCTGGAAATGGCAGCCTCCGTCCGAGGTTCCAATCAGGAATCCGTTCCCGGCTGCCCGCCCCGTATCTGCACTCAGAAACTCTACATCAGAGAAGCTAAGCGGGATCGCATCTGCTCCGCTATGTGCTGCCTGCAACTCCTGAAGCAGTCCATGATCTCCCGTGCTGCAGGACGGAGCCGGGGTTGGCGCCGGCGCCGCCGCCTGCACCGGAGAAGCCGAGGTCCCCCAGCCTAGAGTAAGGAGACTTGCGGTAAGGAGAGTTAATGTGATCTGCTGCAATCTGGTTGTCCAATTCATTGGTGACACCTCCTAGAATATATATACCCTGTATGCGGACTGCTACTCTGCGCTGTGTAATTGCTTTTCCGGCACAATCCACAAGAGCATTCAAGATGAGATTATCGCTTGTTCGGGAAATCAACCTGTTAGCCTAACCTCGGAGGGTTGCGGGTCTATATTCACTTATGAGTATAGTAAGAGTAAAACTCCTGCAATTCAACGTATATTATAAAAGGTACAAAACTGTAACCAATTGAACTGTTACATTATTGCTCTGTGGTTTAAATAATAAGTACAGAAGCTTACTAACATACAGTTACTAAGAGCAAATAAGGGAAGTGAACGAGTATGATAAAAAAGGACATTCAACATGCGCTCCTCTCCAATCTGTGGCAACGCGTTCACTTGATCAGCGGAGAAACTTACACCGGAGTATGTAAAATAGATCACTCAACAGATGCACTACACATTGCAACGAACAAAGGCAGCTTCACTGTTCCTTACTGGACAATCAAGCGTTTCGTGTAAGGTCCGTGTTCCGGAACTGTCACCAAAATAAAGTATCTACCTCTGTTTCCTTCGCCGGCCTCACTTTTGGCGGAATGAAGCAGGGGTATTTCTGCTTCTTATTCCTGCGCCGGACCCACTTTGGAGCCGAATTAGATGCCCACGTTCCCTCTGTACGCGGAATTCTGACGGTTGGGCGGCTTCAGATCCGGTATTGTTGTACTTTTTGCAGGATTTCTGGCGGTCGAGCGCTTCAAATCCGGTATTGTTGTACTTTTTGCAGGATTTCTGACGGTTGGGCAGCTTGAAGCCCTTTATTGTTGTATTTTCTGCAAGATTACTGCGTATCGGCAGTTTTGAGTCCGGTATTGTTGTATTTTCTGCAAGATTTCTGGCGGTGACCTATACTCCCCTCCTTCCCGCGTCATTCCCGCCTCACTCCCGCGCCGGCGTGTCCTGCTCCCGGCCAGCCCGCTGTCACTCCCCTACAGGGGGAGTAGTTCCAAATACAACAAAGACCCCATCCTCCACATGCGTGGATAACGAGGTCTTGTTGTCGTCAAAGTCAAATCACCGGATTCGGCACAAAGCTGCCTCCGCGGCAATGCTTCAAATAATTCAGGGCATGTACCTGGCCGGTCATCTCCAGCTCATCGCGGTAAACCGGATCATGCCAGCCTTCGATGTCGATTGTGCCCTTATAGCCGCCCTGGCGGAGAATGGTGATAATATCCGTCCAGTTGGTATCGCCGAAGCCGGGCGTGCGGTCCCATACATAAGGCTTGGGACCATGAATCCCGTATTCCTTGATAATGTCCCAGGCGATAGTGACATCCTTACCGTGCACATGGAAAATCTTATCCACCCATTTGCGCAGCTGCGGGACCGGATCAATCAGCGCAGTCAACTGGTGGGCAGGCTCCCATTCCAGCCCGAGATTATCTGCCGGAACGCTATTGAACATCTTCTCCCAAGCTGTAGGGTTATGCGCGATATTCCAGTCGCCCTTCTGCCAGTCCCCGCCCATCGCACAGTTCTCAAAAGCAATCCGCAGACCCTTGTCCGCGGCCCGCTTCGATAATCCTCCGAATACTTCGGCGAATCTCGGCAGGGACTCGTCAATTGAAGAGCCGGGCAGCCGCCCGGTGAAGCCGCCGACAATATCCGTGCCGAACAAGTGGGCATGTTCAATCAACTGCTCCCAGCCGGCAAGGGTATCTCCACTCTCGGGGTTGCCGCCAAGCGGATTACCATAGATCCCGACAGCAGAGATCACGAAGTGATGCTCAGCCGCCAGCTCCCGAATCCGGCCGGCTGTCTCCACCAGATCGGTATCGCCAATCGTCTGCCAGAAATTCAATTGGAAGGATTCGAAGCCATGCTTCACAATCTGCGGAATGACCTGGACGGCTTCACCGCCCCGGACCAAAGTGCCTATTCTCAAAGATTCTTGCATCCTGGTTACCAACTCCAATGGGTTTATAGTCAGCGCCGCTCTTAACGGCTCTTGATCATTTTGCAAGAGCCCCGTTTGAGCAATACCGCATCATAGACAATATGCTGATGGTTGGTGCGATTCGAAATAAGATCAAATAATACCCCTACACTGGATAGAGCCATTTCCGTCCCCGGCTGGCTGATCGTATCCAGCGCAGGATGATAATATTCTGCCATCTCAATGCCGTCAAAGCCGATAATCGAAATATCATCAGGGATGGACAAGCCGGCGGTAAGCACAGCCTTGGCCGCACCGATGGCAATGGTATCGGAAGCAGCAAATATTGCGGTCACCGCTCTGTCCCGGTTCAGCAGTCTGCGTGCAGCGTTGAAGCCCGAGCTCGGACTGTATTCACAATCCTCTACAAGCCCGGCATTGTAAGGCAGATTATTTTCTTCTAATGCCAGCTTATATCCCATAAGCCGCCGGCTGCCCGTAGTTTCATCCAATAAAGGTGATTTGGCCAGGAAGCCAATGTTCTTGTGTCCAAGTGAGATTAAATAACTGGTCGCCTTGTAGGCCTCTTTCGATTCATTGATGGTTACGCTGGAGAATATGGCCGGGTCCACTTCCTGTGATGTAGTGATCGTCGTCAGTACAAACGGAACCGTCAGCTGCTTGAACTTCTCTTCGGAATGATTATACGTACCGCCCATGAAAATAATCCCGCTTAAGTTCTTCTCCTTCACCAGTTGAATCGCCGCATTGATCTCATCAGTCCCATCCTCTACCTGATGGATGAGAAACGGATAGCCGCGCAGATTGACCTGCCGTTCAATTTCCTTGATCATGATGGCGAAGAACGGATTGGTAATCCCCTTGACCATGAGTGCAATGTTCTTGGATTGCGTGGTTTTTAAATTCCGTGCGTTGGAATTCGGAATATAATTGTATTCCTTCACGACACTCAGAACCTTCTCGCGGGTCGCATCACTCACCAGTCCCTTATTGTTGATAACCCTGGATACAGTCGAGATGCCGACTCCGGATATCCGCGCGATATCCTTAATATTAACGTCCACACTACTCCCCCATTTATAGGTAAGGGAGCTATAGACTATAGCTCCCCTGTAACCTATTTCATTCTTTAGTTAACAGGTGTAAATTCTGCCAATTGTTTCTCTACTTCGGCAATGACCTTGTCAACTCCTGCTTTTGTCAGCTGATCGCGGTATTCTGCTACAGCTGCCTTTGGATCTTTGCTTGTTTTACCCAGCATCAGCTGAATACCAAGCTGTGCATTGACGTTCGAGATCGAAGCAATTTCAGTTGTTACATTCGAAGGATCGAAGCTGAAGCCGTTGTACGGATCATCGATTGCTTCTTTATCCCATGCAGCAAACAGGTCTTTACGGATCGGGTTCTCAGTATCACTCGGAATCACGAATTTGTCGTTTCTGAGGGACCAGGCCGAGAAGCCTCCGCCATCTGTTTTTTCATTGAAGCCTTCCGGCTGCTTCTTCACGCCGTCTTCAATGACGTAGTGCTTGCCTTCGATACCGTATTGCATCAGGTTGTAGTAGCTTTCATCGGTCATGAATTTCTCAATTACCATCAGAGAGCGCTCCGGATTAGAGGAATTCGCGCTGATTACTGTCGAGTTGTCTACACCCATTTTACGCTTGATTTTCTTATTCGCTTCAGCAAAAGTATAGAAGCTTGTTGGAGAGTCAGGCAGTGCCTTGATATCTCCGCCGTACTGCCCGATCCAGTCCTGGGCATGAGTCAGATAACCCGCAGAGTTCGCTGCTCTGAAGTTGTCCTTGCTGCCGAGGGAAGCGGACAGAACGTCTTTGCCCCAATAGCCCTTGTCGCCCCACTCACGCATTTTCACAGCCCAATCCTCGAATTCCTGGGTGAAGGCTGGATGGAATACGGTCTTGTAATCCTCCGGGCTCTTGGTGACCAGATTCAATTCATTCAGCGAGATACCAGGTGCGTTCAGCCACATGTCTGTAGTATCTACGAGCATTCTGTACATGTTCTGTGCATCCTCAGCCTTACCGTTGATTGGCGGGAAGGATTCGTTGGCAACCACATTATCCATGTATTTAACCATATCATCGATTGTCTTAATTTCGGTCATGCCGTATTTCTTCAGCAGATCCGTACGGTATGCATAACCGGCAGGCGTATATTCACTGAACAGACTCGGTACGCCGTAGATTTTGCCATTGACCTTGGTGTTCTGCCAGGAGGCTTCAGGAATCTCCGCCTTCAGCTTAGGCGCCACCTTGTCCAGCATGTCGGTAATGTCAGTCAGTGCCCCTTCAGTAGCCAGGGTGTAGTAAGACACAGCGGCACCCGGGGAAGCATGCGACAGATCGAACGATTCGCCGGAAGCGAACAACAGCGGATACTTGGTACCTACGTCCGGCCAGTCAATATACTTGATTTCAAGTGTAGTATTCAGATCAGCCTTAAGCTTCTTATTGATCTCAGCCAGAATTTCTTTATTGGTAACTCCTTCACTGCCCCACAGGTAGTACACCAGCTTTGCTTCCTTAGAGGTGTCTACTCCTCCAGCATTGGTGGAAGTGGATGGAGTGTTCGACGAACCTGAATTATTTCCATTTGCATTATTGCTTGACGAACAAGCGGATAGCACTCCAGTAAGCATGAGGACAGCAGCTAGAGAAGAAGCAATCTTTTTACCTTTCATTCGGTAAGCCTCCCTTTTCTTTTCTATAATATGGATTTTGCATCTATAACAAACACCCTTCGATTGAAGCAGGCGTCTATTAACCCTTAACAGCACCGACGGTAAGACCGGTTACGAAGTAACGCTGAATGAATGGATACAGGAGAATGATCGGGCCTGTGGCCAGCACGGCTGTAGCCATTTTGATCGATTGGGTAGGCAGATCGGCTGTATTAATGACCGCTCCCGAGTTGATGAGACTGCCCATATTCGCCTGGTTGATCATGCGCTGCAGGAAGTACTGGAGCGGGAACTTGCTCGGAGAGTCCATGTACAGCATCCCGTTGTACCACTCATTCCAGAAGCCCAGCGCCGAGAACAGCCCGATAGTCGCCAGTGAAGGAATCGCCAGCGGCATGAAGATCCGCCAGTAGATGCGGAAATCGCCCGCGCCGTCAATCGTGGCTGATTCATACAGGGAATCCGGGATCGCCTTCATGAAGTTACGCATCAGGAAGATCGACCACGCCCCTACCACAGCCGGCAGAATCATGGCGAACAGGTTATCCTTCATATGCAGATGCTTGACCATCAGAATATAAGTCGGAATCAATCCTCCGCTGAACAAGGTTGTGAAATAGATCAGGAAGGAGAAGAAGTTACGGTATTTGAAATCCTTGCGGTTCAGGACAAATCCGGCCATGGACATCATGAACAGACCAAGTACTGTACCTACCACCGTAATGAAAATCGTAACCTGATAAGCATCCACCAGCTTGGAGGAGTTACTGAGCAACAATTCGTAGGCCTTGAAGGAAACTTCATTCGGAATCAGCTTATATCCCTCGCGGACAATCTCCTGCTCATTCATGAAGGAGGAAGAGATCATCAGCGCAAAAGGAAACACACAGAACAGTGCAAAGATCGTGATGCAGATGTAACTGATCACTTTTATGAAAACACTGCCGGAATCCTGTTTGATTTTAATAGTTGAGCTTGCCATTTTCATCACCCCTGTTTCGTGTCTTGTCTTAGAACAACGCGCTGTCCGGTTCAACCTTGCGTACAATAAAGTTAACCACAAGCACCAGGACCAGGCCGAATAAGGATTGGTAGAATCCTACTGCAGCACCCATCGAGAAGTTAAATTGTCCCACCAGGGAGCGGAAGACATACGTATCTATGATATCCGTCTGCGGATACAGCACGGAGTTTGTGCCAATGAGATTGTAGAACAGGTCGAAGGAGCCTTTGAGAATCCCGCCCATACCGAACAGCAGGAGCAGTATAAAGGTCGGCTTCAGAATAGGCAGGGTCATGTAGCGGATCCGCTGCCAGGTAGTAGCACCATCCATGTAGGCAGCCTCGTACAGATCATGGTTGATCCCTGTGATCGCAGCCAGATAGACAATCATACCGTAGCCGGTACCCGCCCAGATCTTGAAGGCCACAATAATGTATTTCCAGATGCCCGGATCGTTATAGAACTCATAACGGTCCAGCCCTGCCCCCGAGATCATCGTATTGATGAATCCGGAGTTAAAGTTGAAGAGATTGTAAGCAAACACACCGACGATAACCATCGAAATGAAGTTTGGCAGGAGAATAACGGACTGGGAGATCTTCTTGAACCATTTCCCGGTAATCTCCGACAACATGATGGCAAACACAATCTGAATAATATTGCCTAAAGCAAGGAATACCAGATTATAGAGCAGCGTATTCTTGGTGATATTCCAGAGTTCTCCGGTCTGCACCAGGAATTCAAAGTTCTTCAGACCGATGAAATCACTGCCGAAGATGCCTTTGTTGAGCTTGTAATCCACGAATGCAACATAAGCGCCGGGCATTACCGCATAATGAAAGACCGCGAAATACACAATGACAGGCAGCAGCATGAGATACAGCACTTTGTTCTTAAATAGTTCCCGGACGATATTTCCGCCCGCATGTACAAATCTTGCCAATGAGCCCACCTCCAAATTGAACGATGCATTCTTACCGCATGCATATCTTTGTTTCACTTCTTGTCCTGCAGCCGGAATAACAACTGCGTGCATACCTTTAATATTTAACCGTATTGGACATTATAGAAACGTTTCCATTATTTCTTTGTGTTTCCCCTTGTTCAGAGCATACTCCCAAGTTGTATACGCTGTCAAACATTTTTTATTTTCGAATTACAAGTAAAAAAATTACATTCCGCGATATAAAAACGATAATTCGGTCGTTTTTTCGCAGATAATTGACTTTTTTTCGTCTTCAGACTAATATCGAGATGTATCACTTATGGAAACGTTTCTATTTATTCTTTACACGGACATGTCACCTTGTTCTTGTGACATCTGATGATGAATTCCCCCTAACCTAATTCATGTCCCAATCACGTACTGGAAAGAGAGGGTTATTATGATTTTCAAACAACAATCAAACATGATTACCTTAACCCGGGATGCCCTTAGTTATACGTTCCTGCCAACAGGAGACATCTTCGAGTTCACCCATGAGTCTACTCTCATTAATCAGTTCCAAGGCAATCCTGTAGATGGTTCAGCTAATAATATCTATCTGCGCGTGCATACGGAGCAAGGAATCAGCAGCTATCCTTTACTTGGAATCCGCTCGGGCTCCAAGCTGTCCCATAGTCAAGACCAACTGATTTTTGAAGGTTCTATAGAAGCAATCAGCTACCGTGTGACCTTCGCGCCTGCCCGGGACGGAATCTGGTTCTGGCATATTCAGCTCTCCGGCAGCGGTGAGACCGTGGATGTGGTTTATGGACAGGATATCGGTGTCGCAGGCAAAGGCGGCGTGCTGGCCAATGAGCTGTACATGAGCCAATACCTGGATCACAGCATCTGGGAAGGCACGAACGGCTATGCCGTATGCTCGCGCCAGAACCAGCCGCAGGGCATTGCTTTCCCTTATCTCCAGCAGGGTGCAGTGGGTACGCGCGCAGTAGGCTATTCTACTGACGGTATGCAGTTCTTCGGCGTGTCTTACAAAGGCAGTTATGTACCTGAGGTGCTTAGCGGCAATCTGCAGAACAGCAATTATCAATACGAGCTGGCCTATACCGCGCTGCAGACAGAGCTTATGACGCTGTCCGCTCCCGCCGAATTCGCCTTCTACGGGCTCTTCCGCCCTACTCATCCGGCTGCTGTTACAGAGCTTGAGTTCCAGGCCGAGCTGCAGGCAGCTTACGATGAAATCGACTGGAGCGCGGGTGAGGCTGTGCCGAGCAGAGATGTGCCTGTGCTAAGTACTGATATTGGCGCACCTTATGTCTCTGCACAGTGGTCACAAGCTGAGATTGAGGCGGCTTACCCTAACCGGAAGCTTGAAGAAATTGAGAACGGGGAACTGCTCTCCTTCTTCACGGATGAGCATGTCCATGTTGTACTGCAGCCCAAGGAGCTGCTGGTTGAACGTCCGCACGGCCATATCATCACTACGCTGCTCGATAAAAGCCAAGTCGATAACAACCTAATTTCTTCCACTAACTATATGTACGGAATCTTCAACGGCCAGACGGTTGTCGGCAATACCTCTTTCCATAAGCTGCTCTCCACACCACGCGGCCTGCTGAATATTCAGCGGAACAGCGGACAGCGGATCTATGTCCGCCTGGATGGGGTCTACCGGATTCTTACGCTCCCGGCAGCTTACGAAATGGGCGTTAACTTTGCCAGATGGCATTACCAGATTGAGGATGATCTGCTCACGGTTACCGTCTTTGCCGCAGCAGGCCAGCCGGATGTTGCCCTGCAGGTTCAGTCGAAGCTCGGCAAATCCTATGATTATCTGATCACGAACCAGCTTGTTATGGGTGAGCATGAATTCCAGCATCCGGTAAGAGTTGAAGCCAAGGACGGAATTCTGCAGGTTCTTCCTGACGAAGCGTCCGTGCAGCAGCTTCCTTATCCCGGTCTGCATTTCGATATCCAGCTTCCGGGAACGGCCTATACGTACAGCGATGACCGGATGTTCTATACGGACAGACAGCCGCGCAACGGAACGCTGCTGACGATTTCCGTCACGCAGTCGGCAAGCTTCCAGCTTGTAATCCAAGGCCGGCTCACACAGGCCGACAGTCTTCCCCTGGTCTCTCCTTACACTCCGGAAACCGAGGAAGCGCTGTTTAAAGGCTTCTATGAGACATTTACTTCGGGCTTCCACCTCCAGCTTGAAGGAGAAGAGCAGTCACGGATTGATATTCTGAACGAAACTGTATGGTGGTACACCCATAATGCGATGACCCATTTCATTATGCCGCATGGCCTTGAACAGCCGGGCGGAGCCGCATGGGGCACACGCGATGTATGCCAGGGACCGATGGAGTATTTCCTGATGACCCAGCATTATGAGCTGGCCAGAAATGTACTGCTGAAGATCTACTCCCATCAGCTGTGGGAGAGCAAGGAATGGCCGCAATGGTTCATGTTCGACCAGCATCCGGTACAAGCCCATGAATGGCATGGCGATGTCGTACTCTGGCCGCTGAAATGCATCAGCGATTATATTATGGCTACAGGAGACTACACGATTCTTCAGGAACAGGTAGCTTACCACCATCTGGCAGATGCTCTGCCAAGCCAGCAGACCGAAACGGTGCTTGAGCATGTCAAAGCTGCTGTAGAGACAATCCGCGAACGCTTCGTACCGGGCACTTCCCTGATCAATTATGCCGGCGGCGACTGGGATGATACGCTGCAGCCTGCCGATGAAGCCCTGAAGACCAAGCTTGTGAGCGCCTGGACTGTCGCTTTGGCCTTCCAGGTCATCCGCAACCTGTCACAGGTCACGGCAGCCGATGCCGAATTCTCCGCCAGCCTTGCTGTAATGGCCGAAGAGATGAAGGAATCCTTCCGGACGCTGCTGATCAAGGATGGCGTCATTGCCGGCTTCGCTTACTTCCAGGAAGACGGAAGCATTGATTATATGCTTCATCCGCTGGATCAGCAGACGGGTATTAAGTACCGGTTACTGCCGATGACACGCAGTATCATCGCTGAACTGGTCACCCCGGAACAGGCGGTTGCCAATTTCCGCCTGATTGACGAGTATCTGAATCACCCGGATGGCGTGCGGTTGATGGATCGTCCCGCCCGCTATGAAGGCGGCGTAAGTACGATCTTCCGCCGTGCCGAGCAAGCCGCCAGTGTCGGCCGCGAGATCAGCCTGCAGTATGTGCATGCCCATATCCGCTATCTCGAAGCTTCCGCCAAGCTTGGCGAAGCTGACCGCGCTTGGGAAGGCCTGTTCCAAATCAATCCGATCAACATCCGGCAGAGCGTCCCAAATGCCCAGCTGCGCCAGAGCAATATGTACTTCAGCAGCTCGGACGGGAATTTCCCTGACCGTTACAGCTATCAGCAGAACTTCGATCAGCTGCGCGACGGCAGTGTAGAAGTCAAAGGCGGCTGGCGCCTGTATTCCAGCGGTCCCGGAATCTATCTCAATCAGCTCATCTCAGCTATTCTGGGTATCCGCTTCAGCGATGAAGAGCTGATCATTGATCCGGTGCTGCCGGCCAGCCTTGACGGACTGCGCTTCACTTACGAGTGTTTCGGCCGTCCGTTAACCTTTGTCTATCACATCGGCTCAGGCCCGGCCCGTACTCCGGAGCTGCATGCAGCGGGAGTAGCGGTTACCGGCCAGGTCCTGTCCAATCCGTACCGCCCGGGTGCCGTAAGCATCGCCAAGAACAACCTGCTTACACTGCCTGGTGATGAACTGCATATCTATTTGGCACAATAATATATACAGACGATAACTTTCAGTACGCTTAACGAAGGAGTTAGCCATGACTAAACCGTTTATCCAAGATCTCGTGAACGATATGACACTAGACGAAAAGATGGCCCAGCTAACCCAGCTCGGTCCTTACTATTGGGGTCTGGATGATACCGTGGATTTAACGGGTCCATTCAAAGAATTGAACATCAAGCCGCAGGTGATGGAGAACATCGGAAGCGTTCTGAACGGCATTGGCGCACGGAATGTCATTGAGCTGCAGACCCGGCATCTGGAATCCAGCCGCCAGAAGATTCCCCTGCTCTTCATGGCGGATGTCATTCACGGCTACCGGACCATCCTGCCGATACCGCTGGCGATGGGCAGCAGCTTCGACCTTGAAGCCATCGAACGCTTCGCTGAAATCGCAGCCAGAGAGAGCGCCGCTGCCGGTATTCATGTCACCTTCTCCCCCATGACTGACCTCGTGCGCGATCCGCGCTGGGGCCGGGTGATGGAGACCTCCGGTGAGGACCCTTACCTGAACGCCCGCGTGACCGAGAGCATGGTCCGGGGCTATCAGGGTACAGACCTGAAGGAGCCGGGGCGGATCGCAGCCTGCGTGAAGCATTTCGCCGGCTACGGCGCGCCTGAAGGCGGCCGTGAATACAACACGGTGGATATGTCCACCGGTGTACTCCGCGAATTCTATCTGCCGGCTTATAAAGCTGCAGTAGATGCCGGTGTCGCCATGGTCATGGCCGCGTTCAATACCATTGACCGTATTCCGGCCAGCGGCAACAGCAAGCTGCTCCGCGGAATTCTGCGGGAGGAATGGGGTTTTGACGGCGTCACTATCGCCGACTTCAACTCTGTCAATGAGCTAGTGCCCCATGGCGCTGCGCAGGATGGCCGCGAAGCTGCCCACAAAAGCCTTGCCGCAGGCCTGGATATCGAGATGATGTCCACCCACTATCTGAACCACGGAGCCGCACTGGTTGAAGAAGGGCTGCTCGATATCAGCCTGATTGACGAAGCGGTCACCCGGGTACTGGAGCTGAAGGATGCCCTCGGGTTGTTCGACAATCCGTTCAAGGATGCCGATCCGGTGGCAGACGAAGCAGATAAGCCCAGCGATGAGCATCTGCTGGCTGCACGGGAACTCGGTGCAAGCTCGGTGGTACTGCTGAAGAACGAGAATGAAGTGCTGCCGCTGAAGCGGGGAATGAAGATCGGTCTGGCCGGTCCATTCGCCACCTCTATTCATGTACTGGGCGGCTGGGCAGGCGCTGAGAAAGATCCGGCCGTATCCCTCTACACCGGCATCACCGGCAAAATTCCGGCAGCAGATATTGTTACCGCAATGACCGGCGAGCTGGGAAGCATGCTGGAGGGTGTCTTCGATGTGGAGGACGCAGCTGAGGAAGCCTTCGAACAGCTGAAAGACTGCGATGTCATTCTAGCCGCTGTCGGCGAGAATCAGCATGACACCGGGGAAGGCGGAAGCAAAGCCAGCCTGCGGCTGTCCGCGAATCAGGAGAAGCTGATCCGGCGTCTGAAGGATACCGGCAAGCCTGTCATCACCATCGTATTCAGCGGCCGTCCGCTGGAGCTTGCGCCAGTGCTTGATGCAAGCGACGCGCTGGTACAAGCCTGGTTCCTGGGCAGCGAGTCGGGGAATTCCATTGCGGATGTGCTGTTCGGCGATTATAATCCGTCCGGACGCCTGTCCATGAGCTTCCCTTACTCTGTGGGACAGATTCCTGTGTATTATAATGCTTATCAGACGGGACGCCCGTATGATCCCCAGTATCCGGATGTGCGTTATGTAACCCGGTATCTGGACATCCCGAATGATCCGCTGTTCTGCTTCGGCTATGGCCTGAGCTACTCCAGCTTTGTTTACAGCAGCTTCATCGTTGAAGCTGCGGCTGATGGCCGGGTTCTCGCCTCCATTGAGGTAGAGAACACTTCGGAGGTTACCGGCAAGGAGACCGTCCAGCTCTATATCCGCGATGTTACGGCAAGTGTGGTCCGTCCCGTGAAGGAACTGAAGGGCTTCAAGCAGGTTACGCTCGCCGCGCATGAGAAGCAGGTTGTAACCTTCGAGATCACCCGCGAGATGCTGATGTTCTACGGCCAGGACGATGAGCTTGTGTTCGAGCCCGGAGACTTCGACATAATGATCGGCCGGAACTCCGGCGATCACGCTACGCAGCGGATCTGGATCGGCTGAGATGCTGCTAATGGCTGCACTCAGCCTTAGGCAGGTGAGTACAGCTTCAGTTAGCTGCATATAGCTTCAGGCAGGTGAGTACAGCTTCAGTTAGCTGCATATAGCTTCAGGCGGGTGCAGCACTGCTTCAGACAGCTGTCTATAACCAGCTAGCTATACACCAGAAAGCCACCTATAGCTGGCGGCACACCAGAAAGCGCCAATCTTCCTCACCTTAGGGTGTAAGAGGATTGGCGCTTTTTTGAATTTTCTATGCGGCTTCTGTAAGTTATGCTCCTGTATGTTATGACCCTGTCAGCAGCTCTATATCCAGCCGGGCAAAGGTATCCTTCCATTCTCTTGAGCAGCCGCTGTCGGTCAGAACCATGGAGATATGTTCCATCGGGGCAATCTGCGCAAAGGTAGTGACCCCGAATTTCGAATGGTCGGCGACCAGAATCGATTCCTCGGCCCGTTCCATCATTTTGCGGGAGATGAGTGCTTCTTCAAGATGATAATCGGTAATTCCTTCCGAGAGTGACAGACCTCCGGCAGAGATAAAAGCCTTATTCACCTTGAACTGGCCCAGCAGCTCATGAGCAGTGATGCCTACAGCCGCCTGATAAGCGGCATTCACCTCACCCCCGGCAAAAATAATCTTTCCCTGAAACTGTTCCAGCGCGCAGTTCAGGACCGGAACCGAGTTGGTAATGACCGTCACATGGGCGCGGTCTGTAAGCTGGCGCATAATCTCAAGTGTGGTCGTCCCGTTGTCGAGGATTACTGTCTCGCCATCCTGAATAAGCGAAGCCGCGAGCCTGCCAATGGCCTGCTTGTCCGTCAGATTCATCTGGGAACGCTTCATGAAGGTGGGTTCATTATTCCCGGAACGAATCCGTACGGCTCCCCCATACACCTTGCGCAGACGCCCTTCCTTCTCCAGCCGGTCGAGATCACGCCGGATCGTCTCTGTGGTTACAGCGAACCGTTCAGCCAAAAAATGCACCTGCACCTTCCCCTCCAGCTCCAGCTGGGAGAGGATGGTCTGCCTGCGTTCTTCATAGGTCAGGGACATGTATGATTCCTCCAGTTATAGTGAACTCGCGTTCGCGAATGCTAATTGCCTTATCCGATTTAGGTTATCCATACGTATATGTAATGTTGTTTTGAGTGTATTGTTGTTGATTTCCTCAGTATATGGACCCGAATCCCACTTGTCAATGCAGCTGCTTTTATCAAAAGATTTCTCTAGTGGACGAGTAAATCTGCTTAGGCTTACGGATCAGAAACTTTAATTCCTTAAATCCTTAATCACTTAATTCTTAATTCCTTAAGTTTCTTACCCCACCATGTTTCCTTGCACTTAGCGTCATTATCTTCTGTTCACACATATGCCTGCTGTTTGCGTACGTATCGAAGGCGGCGATTCATTGAATAGTTGTATTTCGTACAATTAAAAGTTAGCTAAAGCGTGAATTTATTGCGATAAATGTATTCTGTACAACTAAACATAGCGCGTGGCGATCATTCAGGGAATGGCGGGCTATTTAATTGTATAGAGTGCAGTTAAAATGCTCTGGCGCACCGCATCCGGCAACTTTAGTTGTACAAAATACAGTTAAAGCCTGCGAAGCGAGAAAACGCTCTGCTTCAAGCAGGAGTACGGTTCCGCACCGGTCGCACTTCCAATTATAGTTCTACTGCATTTTCTGCAGCAGATACCCCCTAATTCCACCGAATAATAGATTCTGTTGCACTCTGTACACTAGAATTTTGTAAAAGAGGTCTTTTGGAGCGAAATTAGAGGAATCAGATGTATGAAATACAGCAGAATGAGATTTCACGCCGGTTGGAACGAATTCTATTGCAAAAAGTGCAATCTATCCAATTATAGATTGACAGAAACGGATTATCATCCTAAAATCAACATGAAACAACATAATAAAATATAAAACAACACAAAAGCACTTGAACACCTAACGAACTAAATTCATAACTTTATTCAGGCAGAGAGGGGATTTTCACATGAAGCATAAATTATCATTCCGCCAGGATGGAACCTTTACCATCGTACAATTCACCGATCTTCACTGGATGGATGGAAGAGCGGAGGATCAGCGGACGCGGGAGCTTATGGAACGCGTGATGGATGCAGAGCAGCCGGATCTCGTTATTTTCACAGGTGATCTGATCTATACCGGACCTGTCCCGGAAGGAGAGAAGGCATGCGAGCAGCCCAAGCAGGCGTTCCGGGAGGCTGTGTCCGCTATAGAGAAGAGCGGTACTCCGTGGGCCTTCGTCTTCGGCAATCATGATACCGAGCAAGGTGTCTCCTATAGTGAGCTGATGGATATTGCACTAGAGCATCCCCACTGCCTGGCTGAACCAGGTCCGGCAGAGCTGGCCGGTTCTGGGAATTATACGCTTGAGATTGCGGGCACCGGCACCAGGGCGGGCGCCATTCTCTATATGCTGGACACCGGTGCCTACTCCGGGCTTGCGCAGATTCCCGGCTATAACTGGGTCCGGCAAAGCCAGATCCGCTGGCTGACGGAGCAATCAGCCCGGCTGAATCCCCAGGCAGGTGAGGCCAAGCTGCCTGCGCTGGCATTCTTCCATATCCCGCTGCCGGAATATGCCGAGATGTGGTCCACTCAGACCTGCTATGGCCATAAATTCGAGCAGGTCTGTGCTCCAATGCTTAATTCGGGACTCTTCACAGCTATGGTGGAAATGGGCGATGTGGCAGGTACTTTTTGCGGACATGATCATGTTAACGACTTCACCGGCAGCCTGCATGGCATCTGGCTCAGCTATGGCCGGGCCACCGGCTACAATACTTACGGGCGGGAAGGCTTCATGCGGGGTGCACGTGTCATCCGGCTGACTGAGGGTGATAAGCAGTTCGAGACTTGGCTCCGGCTTGAGGATGGCTCGGCTCTGCTGAAACAACCCTCCCATCCCCCTGTACCTGCCGCTGATTCAGAACACTAATCATGTCTTAAGGGGTTGAATTTTAATGCTGCTGCCAATTCTTTTGGTTCTGGCTTCCGGAATGTGTCACGCGGTGTGGAGCATGTTCACCAAAAGAAGCCGGGACAAAAGCATCTTCCTGTGGTCGATCATGATGATCTCTACTATTCTGCTGCTCCCTATCCTAATAACCGAGCTGTGGACTCACCCGCTTACAGCCGGAGCTTATGCCCTGCTGCTGCTGTCTGTAGCGCTGCAGGCCTTATATTCCTGGCTTTTATCCAGAACCTATGAGATGGGTGACTTATCACAGATATATCCGGTGATGCGGGGGACGAGCACGCTGCTCATCCCGCTGATCGGTGTTCTTTTTCTGGGCGAATCGCTGTCTGTCTATGGATGGGCCGGTATTGCCTTCATGCTCGGCGGATTCGCAGTGCTCAGCGGACTGGGCTCCAGAAGCTCATCCGCATCCCTATCTGCATCCACATCCGCCGCCTCCCGGAAATCCGGATATACGCCGATTCTTATGGCGCTCTGCGTGGGACTCTGCACAACCTGCTATGTATTCGTTGATAAGCTGAACCTACAGCATATGTCTCCGCTCGCGTTGCTTGAGGTCACCAATATCGGTTTTGTCGCCGGTCTGACTCCGGCAGTCCTGAAATCGCGCAAGCTGCTGGAGGAGTGGAAGAGCAACAAGTTCACTATCCTGCTGGGAAGCGTGCTGAATCCGGGCTCGTATCTGCTGTTCCTCTTCGCGCTGCAGCAGGCGCCGCTCGCCCATATCAGCCCGTTGCGGGAGATCGGGACCATATTCGCTACATTCCTGGGCATCCTCCTGCTGAAAGAGCAGCAGGGCTTACGGCGGATTCTGTGCTCAGTAGTCATCTTCGGCGGCATTCTGCTTGTCGGGGTATGGGGGTAAAGCAGGCACCCGCCATTTCCCGGCAGGATAACCCCGAAACATGTCGAATAGAGAACGTATGATGAAGACTAACTTACCGAAGCAAACCATGATCCATACTAAAAGCATATTGAATCTCAAGCACGCTCTGTTGCTGCTGTTATATCTGACCCTCCTGATCAGCATACGTCATCTGTGGTTCAACGCGTATGAGGCGCCTGAGCATCCGGAAGCGAAGCAGGGTATCCTGGATATGCGGGGCTGGGACTTCGAGAACTCCCGGTCTGTACGGCTGGATGGTGAATGGGAATTCTATCCCGGCCAATTCCTCACCTATGAGAACTTCGCCGGACACCCCCCG
Organism: Paenibacillus sp. FSL R10-2771; assembly: GCF_038000205.1. Taxonomy (NCBI): domain Bacteria; kingdom Bacillati; phylum Bacillota; class Bacilli; order Caryophanales; family Paenibacillaceae; genus Paenibacillus; species Paenibacillus sp. FSL R10-2771. The sequence goes on along the minus strand of NZ_JBBOBM010000001.1, from coordinate 777,952 downwards.
GATGCGCAGCAGGTTGTGCAGGTTCCCGGCGACTGGAGCAGCGGCTTCCCTGAAGAGGGGCACTCCTCCTTCGGCTACGGCACTTACAGGCTGCGTATACTGGTAGACCCGTCGCTGCAGAAGCCTTACGGATTCTGGATTCAGCGTATCCAGGCGGCCTCCAGCATTGAGGTTAACGGACAGACCGAAGGCAGCTTCGGGCAACCGGCCGTGAGCCGCCAGGACTACAAACCTAAGGCTGTTTCCTATACGGCGGCCTATAATGCGGCAGGACAGCAGGAGATCACGCTGCTGGTCCGTGCAGCCAATTACGATCACCCGCTTGAAGGAGGGATTGTCCGCTCCATCCGTTTCGGCTCCCAGGCAGCGGTGGATACGGAACGGATGTATTCTATCGGCTTCCAGATGGTCACTTTTGTGATCATGCTGCTGCATGCGATGTATGCAGGCATCCTGTTCTTTTTCAACCGCCGGCAAAAAGCGTTCCTGGTGTTCTGCCTGCTGCTCCTGGCGGTAGGTGCTTCAATAGTGACCGATAATGATACCTTGCTGCTGCTCTGGCTGCCGATCAACTATACCTGGGCGCTGAAGCTCAAAATGCTGGCTTATCCTGCGATCTCCCTGTTCATGCTGCTGCTGACCCGCAGCTTCTCCGCACAGGAGCGCCCGGGCCGCTTGTTCAAAGGTTACCTCCTTGCCCTGTGCCTCTACACCGTCTATGTACTGGTACTGCCTGCGCAGTATGTTGTATATGCAAGGCCTCTCTTCTCAGTGCTCTACCTGCTTCCGATCGCAGGAGTCGTGTACTCCATTGGCCGAATGGTCGCCCGGCAGGAGCAGGACTCCGTATTTCTGCTGTTTGCCGCCGCGGCTATCGGCTCCAGTGTCCTTGGCGGTTCCTTGGAATCGAACAGCAAGGCAAGTATTCTGTATTATCCGGTAGATGTCATCGTGGCCATCATCGGTTTCTCCGCTTACTGGTTCAAGCGGTATTTCCGCAATGCAGAGGAGAACCTGCTGCTTAACCAGCAGCTGAAGGAAAGCGATCATCTGAAGGATCAGTTCCTGGCGAATACCGCACATGAACTCAGAACACCGCTGCACGGCATCATCAGCATCGCCCAAACCGTAACAGCGAAGGAGAAATCCCTCCTGGATCATCAAAGCTACCAGGATCTGGAGCTGCTTATTACCATCAGCCGCCGGATGTCCCATATGCTGAATGATCTGCTCGATGTGACCCGTCTGCAGGAGAAGCGGATTGTATTACAGCGTGAACCGTTGGCCATCGGGCCGCTCGTAACCGGAATTCTGAATATGTTTGAATTCATGACGGACAGTAAACAGCTGCAGCTGCGTAACGAATTACCCGCTTCCCTGCCGCCCGTCTGGGGTGATGAGAAGCGGATTGTGCAGATTCTCTATAACCTGCTGCGCAATGCCATCAAATACACGCAGGCCGGATCAGTCACGATATCTGCCGAGGTTACAGGCAAAACCGCAAGGATTAGCGTGTCCGATACCGGTATAGGCATCGACAAGGAGACACAAGCGAGGATCTTCTCGCCTTATGAGCAAGGCAGTAAGGGCATCAATGACGGAGGCGGGATCGGGCTCGGCTTAAGCATCAGCAAGCAGCTGGCAGAGCTTCACGGCGGAGACCTTACCGTGGATTCCGAACCCGGGAAGGGGTCCGTGTTCACCTTCACCCTTCCCCTGGCATCTGCTTCTGAGGTCCGGCATGTGCCGGAAGAGGCCGCGGCTGCAAGGATGAATGACAGCCCCGACATGGAAGACCTGCTGCTTGAACAGGGAGGACTGTTATTCCGGCAGTCTGATACCAGCAGTATCACTGCAGTTGCATCACAAGAGATCCCTTCTCTCCCTCAGCTGCAGGACACCTCCATGACAGCCAAGACTCTAATTCTCGCCGTAGATGATGACCCGATCAATCTCAAGGTGCTCGCCAGCATACTTTCGGATGAACAGCATCAGCTGGTCACGGTCACCAGCGCCCAGGAAGCCCTGGAGCTGCTCGGCACCGAACCCTGGGACCTGCTGATCGCCGATGTCATGATGCCGTACATGTCCGGCTACGAGCTAACGCGGATCGCCCGGCAGCGCTTCTCTGTCTCGGAGCTGCCGATCCTGCTGCTCACTGCCCGCAATCAGCCGGTGGATATCTATACAGGGTTCTTATCCGGAGCCAATGATTATGTCGCGAAGCCTGTGGATGCTCTGGAGCTGAAATACCGGGTCCGCTCCCTGACCGGACTGAAGCAGTCTATTAATCAGAGCCTGCGGCTGGAGGCTGCATACCTGCAGGCGCAAATTCAGCCGCACTTCCTGTTCAATACGCTGAACGCACTGCTGGCCTTAAGTGAATTCGATCTCCCGAAGATGCGTGATCTCGGAGAGGCGTTCTCCTCCTATCTGCGAATTAGCTTCGACTATATGAACTCGCAGCAGCGGGTCGGACTGTCCCATGAGCTGGAGCTGGTCGAGTCCTATCTGTTTATTGAGAAGGCCAGGTTTGACGAACGCCTGCAGATCGAATGGGATGTGGAACCGGGGATCGAGCTGCTCCTCCCGCCGCTCACCCTCCAGCCGCTGGTCGAGAATGCGGTCAGACACGGCCTGCTGAGCCGGAAGGCCGGCGGCCTGCTGCATATCCGCATTCACCGCCGGCAGGGGTACACATCATTTGAAGTAGAGGATAACGGCAAAGGGATGCCCGATGAGCAGGTTCGTCATCTGCTGGACGACAGCGGACTCGGCTTGCCTTCCCGCGGCATCGGACTGCTGAATACCAACCGGCGGCTGACACAGCTGTATGGCCAGGGACTGGTCATTCACAGCCAGCTAGGAGCCGGCACCACCGTTTCTTTTGTAATTCCAGAGCGGGTGAATCTGAACTCTTAACACTCAATTTACCAGAATGTATAAGGGCCGTGGATCAGCATTGATCCACGGCCCTTATACGCTTTTAGGACATCAGCTTGTCCCATAGCTGCTGATAAGACTTATACACGTGCGGGTACTTACGCTTCATTTGCCGGATGCCTATACCCTTCCGCGGTGAAGAAATCATAGGCTTTGGCCTGTACGCCCGGGTACATGCCCTTGTCTTTGATCAGCCGGTCGGTTTCCAGGAGCAGCTTACTTCCCCTTGAGCCAGGCTGCGCTGCTGCTGCACAGCCGGATTGCCGGGATCCATATAGTGGGCAAGCTCGGCGAAGAGCAGCGCTTCTTTGTAGGCTCTGTTCTCTGCCAGCTCACGGCTCTCTTCCAGGAGACGGTCCACCGCTGATTCTCTCTGCCCCCTCAGGCAAGGAGCGCAGAGCTCCTTACTGCCCGGAGCAGGACGGATATGTATCAATGAAGAATATACAACCAGCTGAGGTAGTATATAGAAATAACTATTTTGTACCATTGTCCCTGCCACTTATATCCGATATCGTAGGCTATAACACACCTATGGAAGGGGGCAGATGTCACCCCATGCAAGCATCACAGCCTTCATTATCTGCAGGAAATGGCAGTACGCCGAAGACCACACGGTTGAAAGTTATCGATATGGTCCGCGGCATCACCATCCTGCTGGTCGTCGTTGGACATGCCGGCCTGACTCCAGCTGTACTGAACGATATGTTCAGAGATTTCCGCCTCCCGCTGTTCTTCATCGTCTCCGGTTACTTATTCAGCGCCTCCAGGTATTTTGACAACCTTAAGCTATTACTGCGGACCAAGCTCCTGACTCTCGTCCTCCCCTACTTCACAGCCGGGCTGCTGACTTACTGCCTCTGGGCACTCCTGCGGATGCTCGCCAGCGACCATAGTCCGGGTGTTGGCTGGGTCCAGCCGCTGGCCGCCCTCCTCTACGGCAACTATTCCGATGGACTGCTGCTGAACATCCCCATCTGGTTCCTGACCTGCCTGTTCGTCACACAGATCGTCTTCTGCATCACCATGCGCTACATACACACACGTTCCTGGCAGCTCCAGCTCGGAATCATGCTTGCCTTAAGCCTGACCGGCTACGGCCTGGGACGGGTCATCTTCCTGCCCTGGAACATCGATGTGGCCCTCGTGGCCCAGCTCTATGTGTTCATCGGCTATAAGCTGAAGCAGCATCAGGCACTGAGCAATATCCGAATTTTCAATCTGAATACGCTAATCCTGCTGTTCATCTTCCTGGCTGCCGCCTACTTCAACTCCTATGTCGATATGAACAACCGGGTGTACGGCAACCTGCTCCTCTTCTACCTCGCCGGTATCGCCGGAAGCCTGCTCGCCATCAAAGGCACCCAATTGCTGTCCAAGTCCAAATTATTCGCGGCCCTCCTGACCTACATCGGCCAAGAATCCCTGGTCATCCTGATCTTCCATTACGGCGTCTTCATCCTGCTGCTGAACTTCCTCGAACATTATGTGCTGGGGACCTATCTGGGCTGGTTACCGACCACTATAATTGCAGTAGCCGGATCGCTCGCCTTGAACCTGGTGATTCAGAAGGTACCGGTGCTTAGCTTGCTGATTAGCGGGAGGAGGGGGAAGGGTAGTAGACAATCGACCTCTGAGCCCGATGGCAGAAATGCTATTACACTAACGGGTGGATAAACGTACTGATTTTCCTATACAATGAAAAGAAGACCTTGGGTACTCTCACTCACCAAGGTCTTCTATAGATTATTATAGATATATATCTATTCAGAAGGCTCTCTTACATCAGCTTCTTAATCTCATCCAGTGGTAACTCAACGGCTTTGGATACAGCTTCCGGAGTAAATCCATGAAGCAGCAATTTACGGATAATCTCCGCTTGGGCTTCTTCTTTTCCTTTTTCTTTTCCTTCTTCTATTCCTTCTTCGTATCCCCAACGTTTCCAGTGTGGCATCAGCTCCATTATTGCTTCACCTTCCTCCGGGTATTGTTTCATTAATTCTCTTAGAATCTCTTCATCCTGTTCACGATCCGGCTTGAAATACAAATCTGCCACGGACATAATCAGCGCCAGCCGTCCCTGATCCAAATGTGCTTTTAGCTGCATGAACATTCGCAGGAACTCCCCGCGTACTTCTCTCGCTTCTCTTGTAGTATAACCCATTTTGGCTAGTAACGCAGCAGCCACTGCATTATCCGAATTAATAAATTGGCGCCAGTTCTGCTTACGCAGCTCCACCTTTAGAAACTGGAAGCGAAGGATTTGGTGCTCCGGAATACTCATTTCCAAAGTGTCCTGTTCTTCCCTGATCTCGTCTGAAGTAAAAACCGCAATCGGAATAATCAGCTTATGCTCTTTCCGGTAGCGCTCGAACAGACGGCTGAAGTAAATAAACATCCGTTCGTGAAACTGTGTGTCTCTATACGATTGCGGCTCCAGATGGATTAGAATATAACCGTCAAACCCTTTGTAGCGGATCTCCAGCAGCAAATCCAGTTCCCGTGCTTCCTCGCCAACGATGTCCACCAACAATTCCTGCATCAGAAACCGGCTTTCACTGTAATCAAGCATAGAATCCAGCTCAGGAAAAAACAATTCAATAAATTCCTTGAAGAACGTCTCCAGCAGCTTCTTAAAAGCCTCATCATGCGGTATGGATATTTCTATCGCCTCCCGTTTCAAAAAATACAGCTTGTCCCATGTGATTATATTCCATTTTACTGGATTCGTATATGATAAAAAGAACAAATGTTCGCTATAAAAATGTAAATGAACAGCGCAAAACGACGGAAACCATTCAGGTTCCCATCGTCATATGAGCAAGATTTCATTCTCAAAAAGTCTCTATCGTTTCTATACCAATCACGGAGCAATTCCGCTTATGCCGAGCAAAAAGCAATCAAGCCCGCTCACGCACAACCTCTGGAAGAGCTGGCTCCCGCCGCGCCGACGCACTTGCCGACATCAGGCTGGAGAGCTGCTTATAATTCATGGCGAACAGCATACCCAGCGCCGCCTCCATCAGGATGATGAGATCCCTGTTCGGGATCACGAGCGGAATGGCAATTACACCAATGACGATGATCCCCCATGGCAGGAGGTGTTCCAAATACTGCGCGATGAAGCGGTTAAGCCACAGCAAAATATGTATGCCAACATAGGTGCAGATCAGCACCAGCCCCCATATCAGCACAATGTGCAGACGGCCAAGACCCAGCCGGTCAAACGCGAGGATCAGGAACAGATGGGTAAACAGAAACAGCAGCGAATGCCTGCCGACATACAGCAGCGGACTTGCGGGAGCATAGCTTTTGATGCTTCGGAAGAGAGAGAAAGCCCCGAACAGCACAGTCATAGACAACAGCAGATAGGGCATGGACATATTATATTTCACGTAATCCGCCTCACTCACGCCACCGTAACTTACAATCCCCAGCAGTGCGGCGGCAACCAAAGTCAGGATGAGGTTCACCCGGTTACTGGCCCGGTACGCAAAGACTCCCGCCAAGAAAGCAAACAGCCAGGGAAAATACGTAAACCCGACCGTCTCTGTGAACACAACAGATTTAAGCGGAAAGTCCGGCAGCCGGTGCCCGATGAACGAATGTACCGCAAACACGGCCAGTGACAGCAGCAGATACAGATAGAGCGGGGGCTTAAGATATTTTTCCAGCAAATAGACACTGAGGACGCCAAGCGCGATGATCTGGGGAACATCCATGATGCGAAAAGCCTGTACATCCGGTCTCCACATCAGATTGTAGGCGAACCCGATGACTGCGAACAGCACATAGAAGCCGAGCAGGGAACTGAAGCTGCGCCGCTTCACCTGCAACGTAGTAGTCACACCTGAGACCGCGAAGAACAGGACAGGGGCCACACCCGCAACAATCTGGAACACCCGTTCATTGCCGTGGAAGTACAGCGGAATATGCGCAATAATCATCAAAATACAGCTAATCCCCTTAATCGCATCCAAGGAATAATCATATGGCTTCAACCCTTCACCTTCCTCTCCGTTCATATGTATTTCAACTAGAGTATAGAGTGAAATCCAAGATCCGCCATCCCTCCAAAGTGTAGCCTTCCATAACATTTTTGCGTGTATGTGTAAGGTACAGGGAATGAAGTGCACTTGAAGCCAAAAAAATAGAGACCCCTCAGGTCTCGTTAGGTCTCTGTCGTCTCTATATCCCGTTTGCGAAGCAGCTGCCTCCGCTGTTTCCCCCGTTTAATCCACATCCGATTCGCATCATCGCGGTAGAACCGGATCTGTATCCATCGCAAAGGTGTCCATATTTCCCTAAAATGATAATTAGGCATGGTCCATCTCTCCCAGACTATAAATAGATTTGCTTCTAATTATAGACCGGGATACCTAGTTTGTTTGTCGGTTTGTGGGTGGAAGGGCTAGAATATTATGTACTGTATAAAAGAACAACGTTCCCGGTATTCCGGGAACGTTGCTGAGTACGCCGATTAGATTATTGCTGCCTGGTAAGCATCAACCACCACCTAAACCGTGTCCCATAGTTTGAACTAGAATCTGAGTGCTGATGTTTTCTCCGGGCTCAACAGTAACAACAGGTATAATAATTACAATAGCCAGACTACAGGAAGCTAGAAGCTTGAACAATTTTCTTTTCATGTGAGTCCTGCACCTCTCTAATTAGAAGTTTGTATTGCCCTTTCTCTTCTTCATCTGCCAGATGCCGATGCTGCTCGAATAGATCGACACATTTGAGGATATTGCTCTCATCATTGATTCTAGCAGATGATTCCAAACTCTGCAGGATGAATCTTATTCCTTCTTCACGCTTATTATGTAAATAATAGGCTGCCATTTCAGCGAGGAATTGGGTGTGTTGGTCCAACATAACCTGCCGATTGTAATCGCCAAATTCTGTAGAATACGTCCGGTAAGGGATATAGGAAGCAAACCGCTCCAGAATATAATCAACATTCCAATCATAGCGATTAGCCGATGAGATAATATTGTGTAAAGCTATGAATATCTCATCTGGTCGCTCGGAGATATATTCGACATATTCAGAGAGAGCCCCATATTGTCCTGCCATCACCCGATAGAGCAGTCTGTTCGCGGTCCCCCATTCCTGGAACTGAGCTACAGTCCGCTTCGCTTCTTCATTGTCTTCCTGTATCCAGCTTCCATCCATATAGAGGGACACCCAATCTAATGCCGATGGGTAGTCTCCTATTTTCTCAAACACATTTGAGCGGATAAGCTGTGCGTATAGGATGTAGAAGTACAGGGGTTTCTCAGTTTTTCTCTCGTTGTCCTCTCTGCGGTCCGACTGACGCTGGAGATTATAACGAAGAGTCGCTAATTGCAGCATCTCCTTCGCCAGCTCATCCACCTTATGCCACTTATGCATCGAAACATATACATGAGCGAGATGCTTCAACCCGTCCAATTGATCCGCTTCATCCAGCCGGTCCAGGTAACATTCGAATAGATGCGCCGCCTGCAGATTCCGCGTCTGGTCGTCACCAATGGCAATCCGGAACAGACGGTATTGGCATACCGCGAGTCTCTCGGAATTCTGGTACTTCTCACTGGCACTCACATTCTTATACAACAATTCGGCAGCTTGCCACAGCCCCTCTTGAAACAGTCCTTCAGCCACTTCGAACAGCATGGGGGCATAGGTCAGATTCTCTAGCAGATTCTGAACAACCTGTTCAACGCAATCCAGACGGCCTAGCGCAGCTGACCGCACAAGAAACGGCCGCAGACGCCGCCAGGTTGGTGACGAGTAATAGAAACATTCATCCACGTATAAGCTGTAGAAATAGTCCTCCGGCAGATCCATTGCCTTGGTGATTCGCTCCAGATGATCCATAGCAATCGGCTGCTGACCACTAAGTATCCGGCTGAGCGTTCCTGAATTAATTCCGGATTGTCCGGAGAATTGATTAATGGACATTCCCTTCTGCGACAGATATGTCGCCAGTGCATCGCGAATCATAGTTGTAGTAGGGACCACGCAGACACCACCTAACTGGAATCCAAATATTATATATTTCTTTTATAGATGTAATAATATGTCACATTATCCCAATGTTCAATAGTGTAAAATGTTGCAGATTAGTATAATCCGTGAACTGCGGGCAACCTACTTGCCATTTTCACTGGATTTTACTGTGAATAGATTACGATTCCCGGTTATGGCAAAAAAATAGAGACCCTAGTGGTCTCATAAGGTCTCTGTCGTTTCTATTCCCCGTTTACTTAATAGCTGCCGCCGCTGCGATCCCCGCTTAATCCACAGCCGATTCGCATCATCCCGGTAGAACCGGAGCTGTATCCATCGCAAAGGTGTCCATATTTCCCTAAAATGATAATTAGGCATGGTCCATCTCTCCCAGACTATAAATAGATTTGCCTCTAAGTATAGACCGGGATGCACTATTTGTTTGTCATTTTGTGGATGCAGAGGCTAGAATATTATAAGTGATTTTGTCGGAATTGGCTAAAAGCTTAACAATGTATTTTGTACTTCATTACTTTCACTAGGTGCAAAATGACAATTTACAATTTTATTGTTTCACACCAATTTGAACATCTACATAAATAGAGCAACGTTCTCGGTATTCCGGGAACGTTGCTTAGTCTGCGGAATATATTATTGTTGCCCGACAAGCATCAACCGCCACCATAACCGTGCCCCATAGTTTGAATCGACATATGAGTGCTGCTGTTTGCTAGGGGTTAATTGTACTTATAGGTATGCTCCAATTTGAACTTTGTATTGTTCATTCTCTTCTTCATCTGCTTGATTCCGATGCTGTCCAAACAGGTCGACACATTTAATTACATTGCTCTCGTTATTGATTCTAGCAGACGATTCCAAACTTTGCAGGATGAATCTAATCCCTTCTTTGCGCTTGTTATGTAAATAATAGACCGCCAATTCAGCAAGAAATCGGGAGTATTGGTTAGCTATGACTTGTTTGTTGTGAAGAATGCCATACTCTGCAAGATTTGTCCGGTAAGGAATATAGGAAGCAAAACGCTCCAGAATATAATCAACATTCCAATCGTAGCGGTTAGCCGACAAGATAATATTGTATAACGCTATGAATATTTCATCTGGTCGCTCGGAGATATATTCGACATAGTCAGAGAGTCCCTCATATTGTCCTGCCATCACCCGATAGAGCAGACGGTTCGCTATCCCCCACTCCTGGAACTGAGCTACAGTCCGCTTCACTTCTTCATTGTTCTCCTGTATCCAGCTCCCATCCATATAGAGAGATACCCATTCTAATGCTGCATTGTAGTCTCCTAATTCCTCACACACTGTTGAACGGATAAGCTGCGCGTACAGGATATAGAAGTACAGGGGTTTCTCGGTTTTTTTCTCGTTACTTTCTCTACGGTCCGACTGACGCTGGAGATTATAACGAAGAGTCGCTAATTGCAGCATCTCCTTCGCTAGTTCATCCACCTTATGCCACCGATTCATTGAACCATAGACATGACCCAAATGCTTCAACCCGTCCAATTGATCCGCTTCATCCAGCCGGTCCAGGTAACATTCGAAGAGATGTGCCGCCTGCAAATTCTGCGTCTGGTCGTCACCAATGGCGATTCGGAACAGACGGTATTGGCATACCGCGAGTCGCTCGGAATTCTGATACTTCTCACTGGCACTCACATTCTTATACAACAATTCGGCTGCTTGCCACAGTCCCTCTCGAAACAATCCTTCAGCCACTTCGAACAGCATGGGGGCATAGACCAGATTCTCTAGCAGATTCTGAACCACCTGTTCGACGCAATCCAGACGGCCTAGCGCAGCCGACCGCACAAGAAAGGGCCGTAGACGCCGCCAGGTTGGTGACGAGTAATAGAAACATTCATCCACGTATAAGCTGTAGAAATGATCCTCCGGCAGATCCATCGCCTTGGTGATTCGCTCCAGATGGTCCATAGCAATTGGCTGGTGACCACTAAGTATCCGGCTGAGTGTTCCTGAATTAATTCCGGATTGTCCGGAGAATTGATTAATGGACATTCCCTTCTGCGACAGATACATCGCCAGTGCATCGCGAATCATAGTTGTAGTAGGGACCACGCAGACACCACCTAACTGGAATCCAAATATTATATATTTCTTTTATAGATGTAATAATATGTCACATTATCCCAATGTTCAATAGTGTAGAATGTTGCAGATTAGTATAATCCGTGAACTGCGGGCAACCCATTACTGAAAATAGATTACGATTCGCGGTTATGGCAAAAAAATAGAGACCTTAGTGGTCTCGTAAGGTCTCTGTCGTTTCGATATCCCGTTTGCTTAAGAGCCGCCGCCGCCGCGATCCCCGCTTCACCCACAGCCGATCCGCATCATCCCGGTAGAACCGGATCTGTATCCATCGCAAAGGTGTCCACACTTCTTTAAAATAATAATAATAAGGCATGGTACATCTCGCCCAGACTATAAATAGATTTGGTTCTAATTATTGAACGAGAAGCGAATCAATTTACTGTGGAATTGTTGATGCCCGATGAATTGCTTTATGAGTCCATACATAAGGATTATACTGTGCAAGAAGCCGCGGCAATTTACGGAGTCCCCTCTGGGTTTGAACATTTAAAGAAAATTTCTGATTTTGAATTATAGATATATCTGATTGGGAACACTGAGTGAGACATGCTTTTGAAAAAACAGGCTATGGTATGCGACTTCTGTCTCATACCATAGCCTGTTTTATAGAAAATCACACCTCAAATCCAGTGGATTCAAAGAACCTAGCAATGTGTTAGTGCTCTGTCATACTACTTCGATTGTTTTAATATTCTAGCATTCGAAAAACTCCAACAACCATAGAATTGCCCCTTCGAGCTACCACACTTTGCAACCCCCATGGTTTGTACACGCAAATTAAAATTCATATTATCTGTAATAATATCTTAGGGCACTATCACTTACATAATAAGGACATGTGGTATAGTAATGTTGAACAAGTCCCAATTGCCCCCATTTAGAAGTCACATAATATCCAGTCAATCTTCCTAAACTAGTTACTACACCTGAATGTTCATTTCCAGCTGTACTGTAATAGACTTTACCTCCCACTGATGGAGAAGAACTTTGATAATAGCTCCCATCAGTCATATAAGCGTTTGGATAATTCATCCAATACGGATTAGTTGTGCTTTGGCTATACCATGCGTAGGAGTGACAGTTATAAATTGATGTAGCAGGGCTTAATAAGGTAGCGCTTGAATATTTATCTGCTACATAATTATCAGCAGCTTTTTTTTCATCAGAAGTCAGTTGCTCAGCACTTTTATCAACCTGTACTGCTGTACCATTTGGTGTATACACAGTATAACTTGACATTGTGCCAACATTTATCCCTTGTTTTTCTGCTAATACCGAATAGGAACTTGCTGCGGTTAAACCATAAATATTTTTTTGTGCTTGTTTTTGTAAATATTTATTTTCTACTTCTTTTTCTAACTTTTCAGCTTCAGATGTGTTGAGTTTTTTTTGTATTTCATCTTGTCTTAAAATTATTTCCATATTAGATAAATCAAATATTTGATTTGAAGTAACTGTTTTCGTATCTTTTGCTACAGGCATTTGTTGATACTTTTCAATAAGTTTATTAGGTGCATCCTCTCTTTGGTATAACTCTTGAATTCCGTTAAACGTTTTCGATACCACATCAATACCTTGTTGAAGAGTATCATACGCATAGATATCCATTAAAAGTGGATAATTTAATACTGTTTCTATTAACTCGTTTGTTGTTAATTTCTTAAGAGTATCATCCGGAATTTGAGATACCTCTATCATTTTTGTATGATCTATCAATTCATTCCAGGAACTCGTTCCAGGTTTTATAGGATAATCATAACCTATTGCTGCTGCTGTATGTAATTCATTGGTCTCGTTGGCATAGGCAGGAATTGAAAACAAACTAACGCAAATTAAAACGGATAGAATTACAGAAAGGAAAGAAATAGATTTTTCTTTAATTTTCATTTGAATCTCCTCTCAATTTGTTAGTCTTTTCTTGATTTGTTATTACAGCATGACAAGAATGTTAATTATCTCTATAACTAAACTCTAATTTCTTATGTTTCCCACCTCCTCAGTTAATAGTTGATTATCTTTCGCTATACCGTATGATAGATACGGTTGATAGGATCAATTGACATAGAGATCTCAGATTGCAGTAATATTCTCTAAATCTAAGAAAAACAAGGACTTTGTTATTCCAGATTACTTATCCCCATTGCCCTTCCTAAATTTTTCGTAATAAAACCGCCTTCTCAGAGAGCGTTTGATTCGATAACAAATGCGTATTTATATTCACCCTTCCCCCAGAATGCATCTATTATAAAACCTCTAAATACAGTTTTATCTATTTTAGAGTAGGAACTCAATCGAGATGCAATGTGTGTTTCTAATTTAAAACTATAAATTCCTTTCTTTTTGACGTATGGAACCTCGACTATTTCTTTAGGTGTATATAAATAATCTCCATTCGAATTAATTAATCCATCACTTATGGAAAGTTTGTCAGGTGGATTCGATCCAAAATCCAGCGAAATTTCATCACCACTTTTTAAAAATTTTATTTTTTTTGAATTCCCTCCCTCAAAGGCAAATAAAAATATTTTTTTTGTGTCGTTTAATGAAGAACCTTTTTCGGTATTATTCAATGTATTATATTCAATTTTCTCTTTTCCACCGATTATCTCAACAATTCCCGTATGACTGTCATCACACCCGCTAAATGTTATAAACATTGAAAATAAGAATATATTCAATAATATTTTTTTATTTTTATTAATAATGATCATTCCCCTCTTTATGTTCATATAAAATATGCTACAAATACCACCTCACCCTAGTCTAAATCGTACATGAAGAATCCATTTATGTAAATATTTTCTTCTTAAAAGGATATAAATTGAATATAATCTATTTTATTCATAATATCAGGATGGTATTATATATGGCTATCACAAAATCCAAGCTTGGAGCAAATTATATTCGAGCCTTTTGACTTATCCAATAGTTTAAAAAACCATTGGCCCCGCCTGAGAGAAGAAGCACACCACACCAAAAAGATCTAACACACTTGTGTGGGCGATTCTAACAATGGATGAAGCCCATTTATTGGACCGGGAGATGCTGGAGGAGCTACGCTTTCTGCTGAACATGAAAATGGATTCCGAGAGCCCTATGGCCTTAATACTCGTCGGACAAAGTGAGCTGTGGGACCGACTCGGGCGACAAGCATACGCGGCGATCCGCCAGCGAATCGATATGCAGTGTTTATCTTCCACATCTGGGCCGCGCAGAAATGGGAGGCCTATATGAAGAGGCATCTGAGCGCTGCCGGTGAAGCGCACGAGTTGTTTATGGAGGCGGCGATAGATGAAATCTACCGTTTTTCCAGCAGAGCTGCCGGCTGGTGAACAAGCTATGCACGCACGCCTTAATCTACGGCGCACAGAGCAGGCACCGGATTGTGGACGACCATATAGTCAAGCATGTGATTCAGGAAGAATTGTCATGATTCTCCCTGTTTTTCTCCCTTGCTGCGGACTGATTGACCGTCAATAGCAGGACAACTTATACCGTCAACCTCTGGACATTATGAGCTAGCAGCAACAGGGAACACGCAGGTTGGAAACACCCGTCAAGGCTAAATGAACGCTTCGCGGCCTTGACGGCTTCACGGTGTCGGTCAACAATTCCAGCTATTTGAGGACATCCTACCCCGTCATTTTTTGGACATTATGTGGTAGCAGAAACACCTTGAGTGAAAAGTAAAAGAGAGCCAAAAAAATAGAGACCCTATAGGTCTCGTAAGGTCTCTGTCGTTTCGATATCCCGTTTGCTTAAAAGCCGCCGCCGCTGCGATCCCCGCTTCACCCAAAGCCGATCCGCATCATCCCGGTAGAACCTGATCTGTATCCATCGCAAAGGTGTCCATATTTCCTTTTACCGGCGGAACCAGCGTTTAATCTGTTCAAGCGAACTCTTCGCTTCCGGGCCATTATAGCCGAAGGCATTGCCAATCATCTTGATATACTCGTTAAAAGTAGTCTCCCGGCTATACCTGTCACTCCACCATGTCTTCGCATTATAGCCGGAGTCGGAGCCTGTATAGGTCAATTCAATCCCTGATTTCTTATAGACATGATCGAAAATGAATTTCACCCGCCGCATATGGAAGTCCGAGGACACAACAATGGCAGACTTGAAGCCGTGCTGCTCCATAATAGGAAGCGTGAACTGGGCGTTCTGATAGGTGCTTTGAGCAGCGTCTTCGGTGAGGATGGCCTCTTCAGGGATGCCAAGGGCTAGGGCGGTTTGGTGCATGTCGCCGGAGGGGCCTGCATTTTCTGAAACTGCCGATAATAGCATATACGGTGCGACGCCCTCCTTGAAAAGCTCCACCGCTTGCTCAACCCGGCCTCCACCGCCGCTAAGTACGATAATGACATCAGTCTTCTTTGGAGATTCAGATAGAGGTAGGAACCGCCCTGCATACAGGAATAACAGGACCATTAACAGAACAGGCAAGTACAGAAAGAGGATTCTCTTTCTACGCTTGCCCATCTTTTTACTGGTTAATTTTCTGCTCATAAGCTACTTCCGGTACTCGCCGCTAAGTATTTGCTCCCACCACTCAGCATTCTCCGTATACCACTGAATCGTCTGAGCAATTCCCGTCTCAAAGGTATAGGTGGGCTTCCAACCCAGTCTTTCCAGCTTGGTCGGATCAATAGCATAACGTTTATCATGACCCAGCCGGTCTGCAACGAATTCAATCAATTCCTCAGACTTCCCTAAGGTATGAATAATAGTCTTCACCACTTCGAGATTCGTACGTTCATTATGTCCGCCTACATTGTAGACTTCCCCACTTACACCTTCATGCAATACAAGGTCAATAGCAGCACAATGATCCCAGACATGCAGCCAATCCCGGATGTTGGCACCATCCCCATAGACAGGAACCTTCTGTTCATTCAAGACCTTCGAGATCGTAAGCGGAATCAGCTTCTCAGGGAAGTGGTAAGGGCCGTAATTGTTAGAGCAGCGGGTAATGTTCATTGGCAGGCCAAAGGTTTCATAGTACGCGCGAACCAACAAATCAGACGATGCCTTGCTGGCACTATAAGGACTGTTAGGTTGCAGCGGTGTCTCCTCTGTGAAGAATACCGTAGGATCGAAATCCAGTTCGCCGTACACTTCATCCGTGGACACATGAACAAATTTCGCTACCCCAATGGTCCGTGAAGCATCCAGCAGTACCTGAGTTCCCATTACATTCGTGCGGACAAATATAGCCGGATCTGTAATCGAGCGGTCCACATGACTCTCTGCTGCGAAATGTACCACATAGTCGAAGCGCTCTTGTTCAAAAATCGACATAATCGCATCACGGTCAGCAATATCCGCCCGGATGAAATGATAGTTATCTCTATCTTCAATCTGCTTGTGCTTGGTTAAATCACCGGCATAGGTTAACAGATCCAGATTATAGACATCATAATCGGAGTATTTATCCACAATATATTGCACAAAGTTCCCGCCAATGAAACCGGCACCTCCGGTAATCAGCAATTTCTTCCGACTCATGAATTACACCTCAGAATTATTCGATTTGGTATCTACTCTGCTTCAGTTATTATAGGTAAAGTTCAGAATAGCATCTTTCAACACAGGAGCCTGCTCGTCTTTGCCGGATAGTACTGGAGTAACATGTAACGGCCACTCTATTCCAATGGCAGGATCATTCCACAGAATGCCACCATCACATTCCGGAGCATACAATTCATCACATTTATACTGAACTTCAACATCCTCAGTCAGTGTCATGAACCCGTGAGCGAACCCTTTAGGAATCAGCAGCTGCTTCTTGTTCTCGGCACTCAGTTCAATTCCAAACCACTTGCTGTACGTAGGACTGCCTTGTCTGACATCCACTGCCACATCGAATATGACTCCACGTGTGCAGCGGACAAGCTTCGTCTGAGCTTTAGGATTCAGCTGATAATGTAATCCCCGCAACGTTCCTTTGGTAGCTGAATACGATTGATTATCCTGTACAAAAGCTATATCAATGCCCTGCTCTCTAAATTTCGCATCACTGAACGTCTCCATAAACCATCCCCGGTGATCACCGAACACCGCAGGTTCCACGATAAATACGCCAGGGAGCGCCGTTTCCGTTAATTTCATATCCTCCACACCTTTACTGCTTAATATTGAATCTTCCCGGTAGCTACCTTGATCAGATATTGGCCGTAGCCCGTCTTGCTTAGCTTCTGCCCGCAGCTTAACAGGTGTTCTTTCGTAATCCACCCATTAATATATGCAATCTCTTCAAGAGCGGCAATCTTAATCCCTTGATGGTCCTCAATCGTCCGGACAAAGTTCGTAGCATCCACAAGACTCTGATGAGTTCCGGTATCCAGCCAGGTGAAACCACGCCCCAGGAGTTCAACATCCAGCTCACCCATTTTGAGATAGGCTTCATTAATCGAAGTAATCTCAAGTTCGCCTCTGGAGGAAGGCTGTACATTCTTAGCAATCTCCACAACACGATTATCATAGAAGTAGAGACCAGTGATCGCATAATTGGACTTAGGGTGTGCAGGCTTCTCTTCCACGCTTAACACTTTGCCTTCATCATTAAATTCAACCACACCGAAACGCTCCGGATCTTGTACGTGATAACCGAACACAGTCGCACCTTGTGCTTTGTCCGAAGCACGCTGAAGCATTTTGCGGATCCCATTCCCGTAGTAAATATTATCTCCAAGAATCATTGCTACTGAGTCCTCACCAATAAACGCTTCCCCCAAAATAAAAGCCTGAGCTAAACCGTCAGGACTTGGTTGAACTATGTATTGTAGGGAGATGCCGAACTGAGACCCGTCGCCGAAAAGACTTTGGAATCTCGGAGTATCTTCAGGTGTGGAGATGATAAGAATCTCATTAATTCCGGCAAGCATTAAGGTAGATAATGGGTAATAAATCATGGGCTTGTCGTAAACGGGTAGCAGTTGTTTGCTGGTTACCATGGTTAATGGGTAGAGGCGGGTTCCGGAGCCGCCGGCTAGGATTATGCCTTTCAAACTATCTCCTCCTCAATATCAAAAAGTTAACTTATTAATCCACGATAATCGTAATATAAATATTAAATTCAGATCATCAATCCGTTTACGTACTTATAGAATTGTAAGGATCACCTTATAATTTTATAACGCAAAGTTCCTTTTGTTACTGAATAACTACATCTTTCTGTATCACTGTTCTGTGCCTCAACCTATAGAATCATAATAACTTTATAGGGATTACGAATTCATTTCCTGAAATATCAGCTTCAGAGGTTCTACTGAACGCATTCTCGTGATTGTGGTTTTTATTATATATTACTGAATTCCTTTTCAACAAGTTGTAAAGCCTGTGAAATAACATTGTGCATATCATAGTATTTATAATCAGCTAATCTCCCCCCGAAAAGAACTCTATCCTCCTGTTCAGCTAGTTTCTTATAATTTTGAAATAATTCGTTATTTTGTTTGTTATTTACCGGGTAATACGGTTCGTCACCAGGTTTCCATTCGCTTGGATATTCTTTTGTTATTAACGTTTTATCTTGAGTGCCAAATTCAAAATGCTTATGTTCTATAATTCTTGTATACGGTGTATCACTATCGGTATAGTTTACTACAGCATTGCCCTGATAATTATCTAGGTTTAATAGTTCGTTTTCAAATTTCAAACTTCTATATTCTAATTTTCCGAACTGATAATTATAATATTCATCAATCATACCTGTAAATACAATTTTGAGTGTGCTTTCTTCCCATTCGCTTCTATTTTCAAAAAAATCCGTTTCCAACCTAACTTCAATTCCCTCAAGCATTTTATCAATAATTACGTTATACCCTCCCTCTGGAATACCTTGATATTTGTCATTAAAGTAATTATTATCATAATTAAACCTTACGGGTAATCTTTTAATAATAAATGCAGGTAGTTCAGACGCTTTTCTTCCCCATTGTTTTTCTGTGTATCCTTTAATAAGTTTCTCATAGATATCGGTTCCTACAAGAGAGATCGCCTGTTCTTCTAGGTTTTTCGGCTCCTTTATATTAGATTCTAATCTTTGCTCATTAATCTTATCTTGTGCTTCTTGGGGGGTAAGTACTCCCCAAAGTCTGTTAAACGTATTCATGTTGAAGGGAAGATTGTAAATTTCACCATGGAAGTTTGCAATAGGAGAATTTGTATATCGATTGAATTCTGCAAACTGATTAACGTAATCCCAAATTTCCTTATCACTTGTATGGAAAATGTGAGCTCCATAAGTATGGACATTTATACCTTCAACATTTTCACAATATACATTTCCTCCAATATGATTCCTTCGATCAATTACTAGGCACTTTTTTCCTCGTTTAGTTGCTTCATATGCGAAAGTAGCTCCAAATAAACCTGAACCTACAATAATATAATCATATTTCTTCATCATTATTTATCTTCCTCTCACATACATATTCTTTATAAGATTCGATGTTTTAGCCCTGTAACCAATTTATTAATTAATTCATATATTAACTCATTCTTTCTCCCATATAAAAATCCCACATAAATAATTACTGATATAATTATTGATAAGAGTGTAGTTAATATCAAACCATAATTTAATAGGTCAACAAAAACACAGGTCAAAACTATTAATATTCCTCCAACTATATAGTTAAGTATATTCTTGAAATTTATATTCCCCTTAATAAACGAATACGCAAAGATAATTTGAGTTATAATGACTGCCACCTCAGCAATTAATGTACCTATTGCAGCTCCATTTTGTTGAAACCGAGAAATCAGAACTATATTCAAAGAAAAATTAATAAATGCTCCAATAATTGTTGAAATCAAAGTTATCTTTTCTCTACCATGCGAAATCAATACTTGTATCCCAATCAAGTTGCTAAGGCCCATTGCAATTATTATCGGAGACATTATTTTAACTGCCAGTACTGCATCAGTATAGTCATTACCCGCAAATAGATATATTATGGGTTCTGCCAACATAAATATACCAACTACAGCGGGTATTGATATCATTAATATAAAATCTAATGATTTCTTAATTAGCTTGTTGATTTCATTAAAGGCATTATTTTGAATGTAATACGACATTCTAGGTAATAAAACTACTCCTAACGAAGTAACTAGAGCCAATACTACTTTCAAAATTTTATTTGCTGCAGCATATAGTCCTACAGAATGGTCTCCAGAAATGAATCCCAACATTACTGTATCGAGATTAACATATATACTTATTGATAAACTCATAGCAAACAGTACAACTATAGGCTTAATATGACGTTTAAAATTATAGTTTTTAAATCTTTTAAATAAAGTAATATATTTATTTACATGTACAATGTTAAATATATTTCCTAAAGACACTGATAAAACAGTTATTAATCCATACAATACATAATCATTTTCTTGCTTAATAAAAGTAAAAACTAAAATCAATGAAAGAAGCTTAACAAATAAGCTTCTTATAGTAATATAACGATATTCTTCGATTGCTTGATAAAACCATTCTATTCCTATACTTGTAGTAATTATATTAATACTCATTATCATTAATAAAGTTTGATAATTTGCGAGTTTATTAACACTAAACATGGTAATGAAAAATAATAAATACGCTATAAAAATCATTAATGCATTGATAACAAGTATCTCCTGGACAGTTTTTGAAAGTTTTTCTCTATCATCTCTATGCTTGGCACATTCTCTTATTGCATAAGTAGGTATTCCAATTTGAGCAATAAGGATGAAATATTGTATAACAGATAGTGAAAAATCAACTTTCCCCACGCCTTCTGCTGTCAGAATTCTTGCAACATAAGGAAAAGTAATTAGTGGAAATATCATATTTAATATTTTCAGCAATGTGTTGTACATGAAATTTTTTTTTATTGACTTCTGTATTACCATATTCATAACCATCTCAATTCTACTTTTCATAAATTCAAACCATTAAATCAAAATATTAAGGGCTCAATCTAAAAATTAGCGGTTGATATTATCATCCTAATAAGCGGTGCCGATTACACTCGATTAAAATGCCGGCTTTATAGCATTGGCGATTGCGCGTGAAATAGTGTCTTCGTTGGTAGGATTTAATGCGATTATGTCGTCCTTCGACGGTCGCGTTCGTCCAGCGGCAGTGATGGTAGTTCACAATTTCCTCTTCCCAGTTCCGCATCGTTTTCAAAGCGCTTTGTACAGCTTCATGCGCGATACGTTCGCCTTGCTGACACCAACGGGTGAAACCCAACTGAGCCACATTAAAACTTGGCGAGTAGTCATACCAACGGGAGAAGTATTCTTTCCATTCCCATACCTCGCGGAGGAGTGGGGAGAATGCCAGTAGCTGCTCTAACTGAATACGGCTCTGGTCTGGTAACGAATCTGCTGGCAGATTGAGCAGTCGGTGATGACTTTTTAACATCCCTTTGGCCCGGGGAGAAAGGGGGGACTGAACGGATTTTCGGACCGCTTGGACACTTTCAATCACATAACCGTGAACATGAAAGCGATCTGCAATTCGAAGAGCCCTCGGAAAACACTCGCTGATCCAGGTGTGATACGTTTGAGCCAGATCCATGACGACAGCCTTGGGATTTTTAGGTTTAAAAATTCCGGATGCTGCTCGGCATACGCACGAAGTGCGTCTAGCTTTCGCCCCGAAAGCAGGTCTAGCATGGTTTCCCCTCGAAGATCGTGAATACCGGTGTTATACGTATGTCCCTTTTTGATCGCAAAGTCGTCGATGCCGAGCACGAGCTCGGGTGTGTCTTTGGCTTGACACCAAGCCTGCTTGAGCAAACGATCGTTCTCTGCGGGCAGGGCCTCTTGGTGCATGCGCTGAACCGTGCTGGCGGGCGCTTCTTGTATTCTCGCGCTATGCGCTGCCGTGGAGCCGAGTGCCTGATTTACCGTCTGTGAGCGAAACATACGGCTGTATTGTTCCTTCGGACCTACCCATGCATACGTCCAAACAAACCCAATATTACACCGTGAACAAGCCAAGCGCTGCGAGGGAATGTGCAAAAAGCACTTCTTACCAAAAACGCTGAATCTGACGCGACCTATTGCGGCCATTTCGCCTCACAGATTGTTCAGAATTGCAGATAGGGCAAGGCTTTTTATACGCCGCCGGTGAGGCTTCCAAATGCACTTCTGATACATTGATAGAGAACACTATGAAGTTGTAGTTCTGGTAATCCGAGCATTTCGTTGATATACTGGAGTGGCATCTGTCATTTCCTTTTCATGTTGTGGGGAAGGACTTACAACAATACAGGATTTGCAGATGTTTTTCCATTTCTATCCACGTTTTTTCTCCGATTCAATTTTCAACCGCTAATTTTGGTTTTGAGCCATATTAAGAGTACACTTTAAAATGTTTCTCCCATAATAGTTCTACATTTTTTTCAAATTCATTTTCCTCATTTAATATCTTACTACGATAATCATCGAAGGAATTTATAACTTTATCATAATTATCATAAACATAATTTATTTTTTCTATAATATCTGGTATAAGTTTAATATCATCATTAAATTTATAATCCGCTGGAATCATAACATCTTGAGAATATTTCGCAGAACCCTTCCTTCCAGTTATCACCACACAACCCAAATAAGTCGCTTCTCTAGGAAATCTATCTTTCCCAGGATGATTACCAAAATCTATATATATTTTACTGGTTCTACACAGCTCAATAATTTGCTCTTGGCTCATATTTATTAATGGAACAAAGCGTAAATTATCTCCATGAGAAATTATTTTATTTGTAAAATCAATACCTTTCTTAGGGTTATATAATACTCTATTTATTCTATCCAAACTCTTATAATCCACAATTTCTTCCAAAAAGTTACTTCCTAAATAATCAGATAAGTCCTCTGAATTTTTCACCCCCATCTTTTCGAGGAACCTTTTTGCATAAAAAGATTGGTATAAATGAATTATTTTATTATCACTAAAATTAACAAGTTTCTTAAAATAATAATCTTTTTTTATAATATTCATAGATCTTATTATAATAGTTTTAATTGGATTTCGGTGTTTCCCAATTGCTTTATAGTAATTATCAACACTTAACCACCAGATACATTTATTAATATTTTTAAACTTCTTTAATAAATCAGTATTCATTTCAGGCACAATCAGTATATTTCGTTCACTATCCTCTATTTTATTCACGTAAGATACTTGATATTTTTCGAATCTTGGGCTTATCGGACTTTCGCTATTAGAAAAATTATAGTAGTACATTTTTACTTTTTCCGTGTAGGTCCTTAGTTTGAAATATAATTGATGGAGCAATTCTGTGCCACCGGTTGCATATTTTTCAGGACACGCGATAAAAATCATTACTCATCTTCTCCTTGAAAAGTTAATTCATTAGAAATAGTTAAACATGAAATAAAACTTCCTCTTTATAATACATCTAATTCACTAATTATTTTGATTCTCTATAGACTTCACTGATATATTCCTCCATGATTTTCATGGATTCCAATTTTTTTTCATATAAAAACCTTCTTTTCAATCTTTTTTTTGCAAAGACTGCATTTGTCGAGGCATCTTCTGAATGATAAATTTCCAAATATGGACTGTAAACACTTTTTAATCCATTTAGTAATAATCTAGCAAATAATATATCCTCCTCACCATATAAAAATGTTCTATCTTCTAATCCATCAAATTTTTCATAATATCTTTCTGAAAAGACTAAACAGCATCCATGTAATTGGACATTTTCCTTTTTTTCCAGTATATCAATCGCTTCCTTTTTATCTTTTAGCCCCCTATCCAATATAAATCTTATAAATGTTCTGCATATTTTGCTAACATACATAAATAAAGTTTCTAGATAAATTTTATTAAAAAAAAGATGTCTTTTTAAAAAAGCCTCCCACTCTTGGAGTTCATTTAATGTCATTAGTTGGATACGTGCTGGATTTACTATAGAACCATCTGGTGTGTATACCCTAGGACCAAGGACTGCAAAATCATTTTCTTCATACTCATCACATATTATTCTATAAAAGTTATTTTGAAGTAAATATGTGTCATTATTTAGTAGGACTATAAATTTAGAATTAAAAACTTTTTTCGCGTAAGAAAAACCTATATTGTTCCCCTTCGCAAACCCTAAATTTCTATTTTGTATAAGAACTTCTATTTTTGAATTATCTAAATACATATCTTTCAAAAGAATACCAGAGTCATTTGGCGAAGCGTTATCTACTACTACAATTCTATATTCTTCAACATCGATCTTTTCAATTATCGAATCAATACATTTTTTGGTATCCTCCAAAGTTATATAATGAAGTATAACAAAACACACTTTACAATTATGCGAACTATAGTTTTCCACATTTTCACCATCTCTTTAAGTTTCAATCCCATCACTACAACTATTTTCCCTGTTGTTACGATTATTTATAAACTCCAATAACTATATCCTTTTGCCTCAGTTTCTTTTTTATTCAGTATGCTCTTTACATCTACAATAAGCTTCTCACTATTATCATAGTCTCCAAAAAGAGCATCTATATCTTCCCAGTTAATATTTTTAAATTCATTATGAGCAACTGCAAATACTAAACAGTCGGCATCTTTAACAGATTCTATTTCAACTATTTCAATACCATATTCTTTTTTTGTTTCTTCACTATTCGCCTGCGAATCCACCACTATTGGACTTATACCATATTCTTTTAATCTATTAATAATATCGACAACTTTTGAGTTTCTTGTATCAGGACAATTCTCTTTAAAAGTGATTCCCAATATTACGACCTTCGCTTGTTTTACAACCTTGTTAGCGAGAATCAATTTTTTTATAATTGCATCTGCTATAAATTCACCCATTCCATCATTTATTTTTCTACCAGAAAGAATGATTTGACTGTGGTAACCTAATTTTTCAGCCTGATAAACGAAATAATAGGGATCAACACCTATACAGTGTCCTCCAACTAATCCAGGATAGAATCCCAATGCATTCCATTTTGTGTTCATTGCATCAATTACTTCTCTAGAATCAATACCCATACGATCAAACACCATAGCCAGTTCGTTCATAAATGCAATATTTATATCACGTTGGCTATTTTCCACCACCTTAGCAGCTTCCGCTACTTTTATTGAACTAGCTTTATGTACTCCAACCTCTATTACAAGTTCATAAACCTTAGCGATCTCTTCCAAGCTTTCATGGTCAATACCTGAAACTATTTTCACAATATTCTCTAATCTATGTTCGATATCTCCAGGATTAATCCGTTCCGGAGAATATCCTACCTTAAAGTCTTTGCCACACTCCAATCCCGACTCTCTTTCAAGTATAGGAATACAGATATCTTGTGTTACTCCAGGATAAACAGTAGATTCATAAACTACAATCGAACCGCTCGTTAAATTTCTGCCAACAATAGTACTAGCACCTTCAACAGGAGCCAAATCAGGGGTTTTGTCTGAATTAATGGGAGTTGGAACTGCTATAATATGAAATTTTGCTTCTTCAAGTTTCTTTTCATTTGATGTAAAAATCACTTTAGTCTGTTTGATCTCATTGTTTCCCACCTCATTAGTAGGATCTATACCGGACTTATATAGAGCAATTTTCTCTTCATTTAGATCAAACCCAATTACAAGAGCCTTCTTAGCAAAGGCAACTGCTAGAGGCATACCCACATAACCTAGACCTACAATTGAAATTTTCTCTTGTTTATTTATTATTTTATTATATAAATCCATATTATATTTTCTCTCTCCTTAGGATATCCGATATCGAACCAAATCTTTAACCATACGTTTAAGGTATGTCCATAGGCTGAATTATCATAGCATTGGATCTATCAAGCTATTTTATTTTCTCATTTTTTTCCGGATCGTGAATTCAATTAGTCTAATTAATATTTTCCAATCAAACCCTCCTACATCCATCGCCATATGGTAATAATTTGTAGTAAAATCATTAGTTTTCATCTTAAAAATACCCATCTTTTTATACATTGAACTCATAGCTTTATTGTCTGCTTTCAATGCTTCTATATTTCTTCCCATAATTATTTCAAGAGCTACAATTGCACTACTGTGATTTTCTGAAAGACTATTCGTTTGAACATATGCATTCATAAGTGAGTCATTAATAAAATGAATCTTACACTTTTGTGCTAACCTAAGCATTAGATCCCAATCCTGAAATCGTGGTAATCTCTCATCAAATAATTCATTTATAAAACATTCTCGTTTTCCTAGAATAGATGGTGTCCCGATAAAATTCCCATAAAGCAACATACTGAAAATATTGTTATCTTCTATCTCCACAATCGGCAACTTCTTGATTTTTCCATTTTTGTGTTGATAATAAGCACATGATACAACATCTACATTGTAACTAAGTAGTTCTTTAATTTGTATATCTAACTTGTTGTAAATCCACTCATCATCACTATCTTGAAATGCAATATAATCTCCCAGTGCAGCTTGAATCCCAGTATTTCTAGCTGCAGAAGCGCCTTTGTTTTTAGCATGTGCTATAAGCTTAATTCTGTCATCTGGAATGGATTTAATAATTTCAATTGTGTTGTCTGTAGAATTATCGTCAACAATGATAAGCTCAAGATTTTGATATGTCTGTTTCAAAACACTGTCAATCGATCTTTGAATAGTCTTTGCTCGATTAAAGGTTGGCATTATTACAGATATCATAATTTCCCTCTCTTAACTAGGTATTAAATTCACTTTCTGACTTTTAAAAACTCAATTCATAAAGCGGTAAGGAAATATTCCATCATTCCCTTTAAAGAAAACAAATATATAAAATAAATTATATACCAGCAAATAAAATAAAAACTAACTATATAGACTGTACTTGTATTTTTCCTGTTATGGGATTGCCCTGACTCCAAAGAATGTTTGGCCCTCCGGCCGCTGTTGTCCCCAGATTTCTTGATTTTGAACCGCTGCTAGCGGTAGAAATCCGGGGACAAAGGCGGACGCTATCGCTCCTACAGTTCCAAAATTCTCCTCAGTCACTTTTCCCTGTCTGTATATTTTCAAGTTCAATCTATATAGCAGTTTTTTATACTTTTCACTTATGTTACGAACTATCGCAGGTACTAAAATAACTTGTACAGACATCGTATAATAAGTCAATCTTACGCCCCAAACGTAATAAGCCCCAACAAATATAAATAAAATCTCTAGAAAAACAAGATATATATAGAAGTAAGCTGCGATGAAGTTAATTAAATAATACCCATATTCTACCGAAAGGTGTCTTGGTGAAATAAAGCTTAGATTACTATAACTTTGATATATAGAATAATATGTAAAATAATCCGTGCCAATTCCAAACCTGGACGTTGCAATTAAAATGGGTAATGATAATACAATGGTAAACCAAAAATATTGCGAGTAGTTAATCGTATTTTTAGTTCTATTTTTTTCAATTCCGATATTTGATACTGATGGCTAAACCAAATTGAAATAAAAAAAACACCAAAGTAAATGACACATGAATTCATAATTAATTTAATCCTTTCTGATTATTGCGTTTACTCATATAAACAATAAAAATATCCATTAACCAACTCTCTATCATTCTATTTTTCAATAATTTGTATTTAAATAATATAGTGAAAAGCCTTAAGAAACTCCGTTTATTTAAGGCGTTAATGCGTTCAATTAAACTTTTTGATATTAAATCTATTTGTTTTATAGATTTTTCCATTTCTTTTTCTTTAAATATATTATGAGAGCCTTTAAGCTTACCTATTATATTTGCCATATATATTCTTTCTTCTAAAGCGCTCTTATACAGATAAATGCGTCTTTCACTTTCATAATTACGTTTTAATCCGATAGCATTGTTTGAATGTAATCTATACAAAGTGGTGACCTCATTAAGAAAAAAAAGCCCTCCCATAGTTGCTCCAATAATATTAATCTTCCAATCATGAACTAAGTCATATTCAGGTCCTTGAAGTTTTTCTAATTTCCCCTTAATTATTTTATTAAATGCGCTAGTGCATCCTGGAGAAATGTTATAACTAATCACCTCATTCAAACTAATACAACTGCACGAACCTACTTTTATTTTTTTTCTGATTAAATTATGATTAGTTGAAAATATGTTGTTTTTAGATTTTATCACTTCACCCAGATGATTTATTTTAGTGAATCCTGAATTTAAAACTAGAATTCCCAGATTATCTTCCATTATTCCTGACATTATTTTAAGTTTATCAGGCATCCAAATATCATCATGATCACACAAGAAAATAATGTCGCCCTTGGTCTCCTTAATAGCTTTAAAAAAGGAACTTTTATATCCTTTATTTACATCAGATTTAATTAATACCCAATTCTCTAATTTATGTTTATCTATAAACTCTTCAACTATTTCCAAGGTATTATCCTCAGAAAAATCATCAACTATGATCACCTCGTCAGGAAGAAGAGTTTGTTTTATTAATGAATTTAGTTGTTTTTCTATATAAAGAGAGCTGTTATATGTAGTCATTGCAATCGAAATCAAAACTTCTCCCTACTTCCTCAGGAATATTTCCTATATCTAGTTATTTGGAATCTAAACCCATCGTATAATCCTCGCCACAATGTTATTAACAGTTTTATTCTTTGCTTTTCTACAATCAACTTAGGCAATGACATTAAAATTATAAAACTTATACCTTTCCAAACTGGTTTGTATTCACTATACTTTCTAGCAACAATAATATGATTTCGGGTCATATAATAATGTCTTAAGCATGAATGATTGGTTCTGTAATATCTCTTTATCGACCATTTTCCACTATTATCTTTATGGAATCGTAGTATTGGAGTAGCCTCAGCATTTCCAACCTCGTGTAGTATAAATTCGCTATTAACCCTTAATTGTAAATAGTTGTTTATTTTCAATCTTGCGCTGTAATCAAAATCAACAGCATCTATGAATAAATCTTCATCAAACTTTCCAACTTCCAGCCAAGTAGAAAGACGTATTAATGATCCAGACGATATTGCCCAGTCAACTTGTGATATCTCCGGCAATACAAAAGAGTAGTATTCTTGCAGTGTGATTTTGTTTATATCTACAATATAAGGGGTAAGCAAAGCTACTGATCCGTCTATTAAGTATTTTTCGTAAGAATTCATTATAGATAAACTACAAATACTATCTTGA
This sequence comes from Paenibacillus sp. FSL R10-2771, assembly GCF_038000205.1. NCBI lineage: Bacteria > Bacillati > Bacillota > Bacilli > Caryophanales > Paenibacillaceae > Paenibacillus > Paenibacillus sp. FSL R10-2771. Next base: position 748,685 of record NZ_JBBOBM010000001.1, on the reverse strand, counting down.
TCCAATAGAAGTACAAAATCATATCCTAATTCCAAAGCAATACTACATATTTGATTGAATGCAGTAGCGACACCCATATTTGCATCATTTCTTACAATTACAATATTCTCACTCTGACTATATTCATTTAATGTATCAATTGAATTATTTGAATAATTATCTATAAGTATGATGGTATCAACTTGTTTTATTATCACTGATATATTCTCTCTTAGTTTATCCATATCTGGATTATATAAGACAATCCCGGCACATCTAAATTTCATTATACCCTTCTCCTATCTAACAAAAATAGAATCAATAATTTTCTTTATTCCCCCATAAAATGCATCACTTGAAAATAAGTTTTTGTAAACCTGTTCTGCTTCCATACGCATAGTTAATATTTCTTTTAAATCTAAACTGGTTACCTTTTGTACAACACTTTGAAGGTTATCTGTTGAAATATTAAAGCCAACTTGAAACTTATCAACTATCTCAAAGGTATCTGCTGGTATATTATTTAAAATCGGCAGCCCAGCCTGTAAGTAATCAATTGACTTCATAGTAAGCCCAATACAAACATTGTCTTTCATTATGTTCAAACCGAAATGGCATTTATTAAATATATCTTGTTTCTTTTGATGATCAAATATTTGTCCGTAGTATTCAACATTTGCACCAGTACTTTTTATTTCTCTTATTAGTAGATCTCTACTTTCACCATCGCCAATAATATGAATTGTAGTATTTTTTTCGTTTTGTAATACCTTTATTATTTCCTTTATCTTAGGGACATCAATAATATTATTAATTGAACCTAGATAACATAAGTGAAAATCATCTGTATCAAGTTTAAGATTTTTTATAATATCAAGTTCTCTTTTTGCCAAATAAACTGTGGTAAATCTTAAATTTTTCAATACCTTTTTCAGTACAGATTGATATAGATTGCATTCAGTTATCACAAAATCCGCAAATTTTAAGTTTTTATCTCTTATTCTTCTCCAACTTGTTATTGGAGGGAACCATTTAATTTTTCTAATGGGGAGCGTCTCTGGCCAGAGATCCATTAAATCAAATATCAACTTTACATTTCTGTGTTTTTTTTTGTATTTCGCAGCATATTTAGTCAATGAATTCGGCGGAATAATTACATAAAGCAAATCAGGTTTCAATACTTCTACATATTCAAAAGCCTTTTTAGCGAAATAATAATGAGATATTAGCCTTGCAGCTGACATATTTGTATTGTATGATTTTGTTTCTACAAATGTATACCCCTTTTTCTCTTCAGTACGTTTAATTTTCTTGAAATGTCTAAAATCCGACTGTACTACTGAAACTTCATGGCCCTCATTCTCAAAAAAATCATGCAACATATCTACTCTGTATTCATATGTATCAAAACAATTAACTATGGTAACCCTCATGAATCTTCACTCTCCAATTCAGTAGCGACAATTGTCTCATGAAAATTTCTAACACAGTAAGGCATTTTATAAGCACTTACACTATGTTCATATATCAAATTACCAAATATTTTATCCAAGACACCTATTCTTGGAATCATTAGCTTTAACACAAAATTAAATTTATTTGTTAATAAAACTTTCCTCCCGTGTACTTCTGCTATGGTTTTCACCATGGATGAAGTTTTAATATATTCTTTGTTTTGAGGAAAAAATAGACCATTTTCTTGATTCTTAATCATTAGTCTAGTAAACTCACAAAGATTATCTATATGAAGCACACTTCTTTTATTGTCGATGTCAGGAAAGAATGGTAATTTACGCGCATAACTTGCCAATCTAGGATAATTCCCCTTAGACCCTTTCCCATATATCATAGGTGGCCTAATTATAACTACTTTGAAGGTATCGCTCTCTAAGAGTTTAATGCCTATTTCTGCTTGGAGCTTACTCTCCCCATAAAAGTTAGACGGCTGAGGTATCGTACCTCTATCTATAATTCTTCTCTTATCAATATGGGTACTATTACCATATACAATAATACTACTCAAAAAAATAAACTGTTTTATCTTGTCCTGCTTTGCCTTGCTTGCAACTTCTATTGTCAAATCACGATTCACTTTATAATACTCTGCTTCCATAGAAGGATCAGTAGACACATGTGCTATACCTGCTACGTGTAGTACAACATCATAAACCGAGAAATCATGTTGCTTCCATTCCTCGCCCCTGACCGAAATTTCTACTACATCATATTCTTTAGGCCATTGTTCTACCCATTTCATGAAGCTAGTCCCAACATAGCTACCTTTACCAGTAATCAAAATCCTTTTCTTGTTCATCTTATAGAGTAACTCCTTCGGTGTTCGATGTTACTTCTTGCTCACTTGTGCCTTCTCTTACACCATCAGACTTCACAACACTTAATAAGGTTTTGAAGAATACCTTGATATCAAACTTGAAGGTGATACTTGCAGCATACTCCCCATCAAGTTTAGCCTTCGCTTCGATTGGCAGTTCATCCCTGCCATTGATCTGCGCCCACCCTGTAAGTCCAGGCTTGATATTATTGGCACCAAACTTATCACGTTCAGCAATCAGATCATACTGATTCCACAACGCTGGACGAGGGCCAATAATACTCATTTCACCCTTAAGAATATTTATAATCTGAGGAAGCTCATCCAAGCTCGTCCTCCTGAGGAATTTCCCAACTTTAGTAATAAAGAAATCCGGATCTTCTAACAGATGCGTAGGCATTTCTGCCGGAGTATCAGTTCGCATCGATCTGAACTTGAGAATATAGAATTCTTTCTTATTCTTCCCCAACCGCTTTTGACGGAACAAGACAGGTCCTCTAGATGTAGACTTGATCAGGATAGCGATAATCAAGAAAAAAGGCCACAACAGGAGCATTCCGATTAGAGCCAATGCAAAGTCTAAAGTTTGTTTGATAAAAATATACGGCTTCATACGCTCACCATGTCCTTAGGATACTATGGTCACCGCTATCGTTACCTGAGATGAATGAGGATAGCGGTGAACCACGTTGCTAATATTGATGATTCTTCAAATTTTAATTTACTAGTGATGCAGCTCCATCTATACCTCCTTGAAGGCTCGCATCAAATGCATCTTTATACTGCTGAATGATAGCTGTGCTATAACCATTATTGTTTAGTTTTTGTTCAGCGTCAGCGATTATACTGTTGAAAGAAGCTCTAAAGGATGCTATCTGCTGTTTCCCTTTGGCTTTGATACTTTCTCTGGTCGCATCATCTTTCGCACTCACATATTCCAATAAGGTTCCCATTAGTGTAGACTCACTTTGCGACTGTAACGCATTCAGCTTCGCTTCTGTTGCGCTTGTAATGGACTCATAGGAAACCTTACCCGAACCTGTTCCGGCTCCACTTACATCAGCAGTTGCTGTCGGTGTTGCAATAGCAGATAGACCCGATCCGTTGCCATTCGAATTCACATTTTTATTCTTTTCTTCATAACCTTTAGAATTAGCAGTAATTGACTTAGTCTTCTGATCCCAGCTAATGGAATTCCCTACGGATTCCGATAAGAATCTTAGTGGTACATATATGGAACCATTCAGCAGATAACTGGATTGGCCTTTGGGTAAAGCTTTATTATTCCCACTAAATACATAGCTTGCATTTACATTGTTCAGAGCAATACTCTTACTTATAAAAGAAGCACTAGTTGTAGCATTCATCAAGTATTCTTTAATAACTACCAACTCCGAACTGCTCGGCTCTGCCACTGTTACCTTAAGATTCTTGGCATCCCAGCTTACACTCTTCTGCAGTGCATAGGACATGAACCGTAGCGGAACATACGTAGTGTTATTGTACATGAACACATATTGACCTGCCGGTGGCTGTAGAGCCACACCATCAAAGAGCATTGTCACATCTACATTCTGCACTTTGATTGTATTTGAAGCCTTGGTAGTTGCTGTGGAAGCAGTTACTGTAGCAACAGCAGCTGAAGCCGATATAGGCGCCGATGCTGTTAAGGGTGCTGATCCTATTAACGCTACTGTCAGTAGAGCCGCTGCGGGAATTTTCACCTTAAACAAGATCATTCACTTCCTTTTTCTTGTGCTTTGAGTTGTTCTTCTTCAGCAATTATTTGATCACGTGTCTTGCCTTGGCTAACACCGTATTTCTTGGCTACTTTGGAGAGCTCATTATATTGTTCTTCGGAGACTTTACCAAGAATAATACTACGTGCTTCCCGCTTTTCTTCATTAGTTAGTCCGCCTTTGGCTAACTCTTGCAATCTCTTAATATCAGACACACTCAACTGTTGTGCTACTATTGACGCTACATTGGCTTTATCTGTAATCGAAACATTCTCTTGAACTTCTTTAGCTTTATCAGTTGAGATATGTGCAATTCCATCCACACCCTCTGCCACTGGAGCAGGAGTAGCTACTGGCTTAGTGGTACTGACAGCCGTTTGTTCTCCGGCAGCTGTAGAAGCTGGAGTGCTGTCTGGTGATGATGTTGTTGTCGGATCAACAGAATCGGTTGGCTCAGCAGTTGGATCACTCTCCGCTACTGTAGGCTCAACAACCTGCCCCTGAGGCACATTACCAGTATCGTCCGCCTCTACATCAAATCCATCAGCCATAGAATTCATCAGCTTGTCTACAGCATAATTGGCAGCGAATAGTCCGCCAACTCCCAGTACAACGATGACCGACAGTGTCCAGATCAATACTTTCTTCCATCTTTTCACTTCAGGTACCTCCAAATTGTAATTAGCTGATCGCAGCCTGAATCACTGGCTGCATCGGCACGATCTGATTAATCACTTCACGAATGGCTTCTCCGTCTTCAGCAATAACACGTTCTAGCCGTTTGAATTCCAATTCCATTTGACTCTGACTAATAACATTAGGTCTGCCGATGAAGATCCGGTCATGTTGTGTAGAACCCAGGTTCTCTTCATCTGTCAGCAGCTCTTCATATAATTTCTCGCCTTCACGAATACCTGAGAAGGTGATCTCAATATCCTTATAAGGCTCATAACCAGACAATGTAATTAAGTCCTCAGCTAGAGTTAGAATTTTCACAGGTTCACCCATGTCGAGCACAAACACTTCGCCGCCATTGGCGAAGGAACCCGATTGAATCACCAGCTGTACGGCCTCAGGAATCGTCATGAAGTACCTAACCATCTCAGGATGCGTAACAGTGACTGGCCCCCCAGCAGCTATCTGCTGCTTGAATGCAGGTATTACACTGCCTCGACTACCAAGTACGTTACCGAAACGTACTGCCGAGAATTTGGTTGGACTATTTACATTAAGACTCTGAACGTACATCTCAGCGATTCGCTTCGTTGCACCCATGACACTGGTAGGATTAACCGCCTTGTCCGATGAGATCAGCACAAAACGTTCCGCACCGTATTTGTCCGCACAGTCTGCCACGTTGCGTGTACCGAAGACATTATTCTTGATCGCCTCAGAAGGGTTGCGCTCCATCAGAGGAACGTGCTTATGTGCTGCCGCATGAAAGACAACCTGCGGCTTGTGACTCTGAAATATATCCATCAGCCTTGCACGATCTTGAACGTCGGCAATGATTGTAACAATATTCAGGTAAGGGAAGCTCTTGCGCAGCTCCATCTCTATCGTATAGATACTGTTCTCACCGTGTCCCAGGATCAATAGCTTGTCCGGTGCAAACGGAGAGATCTGGCGGCATAGCTCTGATCCGATAGAACCGCCTGCTCCCGTAACAAGTACGGTCTTGTTATGAACATAACCCAGAATACTATTCATATCTGCTACAATCGGCTCACGGCCCAGCAAATCTTCAACACTGACATCCCGCAGCTTCTTGACAGAGATTTTGCCTGCAATCAGGTCATTGAGTGCAGGTATAATCTTCAGCTTCGCGCCTGTAGCCTTAGCCAGATTAATGATCTCGGATATTTCTGTTCTGGAGACGGAAGGCATCGCAATAATAATCTCATGAATCTCCCGTTCCTTCACAATTCGTGGAATGTCATAACGGTTACCCAGCACAGGAACACCCAATATAGACAAGTGATATTTATCTGTACTGTCATCAATGAATCCGACCAGTCGTGTATCAGCGAATGAAGGGCCCATCATTTCTCTGGCAATCAATATCCCACAATCTCCAGCTCCCACAATAAGCGTGTGAGTCTCCGTATCCTTATTGTTGATCCGGTCATTGCGGAACACCCTCCAGAAGAAGCGGGCGCCCCCTACCAGCAGCAGTATCGTCTCCATCGACCGGACTTCTATACTGAGCGGCACGCGCTGCGGCAGGATAACAAAAGCTACTGCGTATGAGAGTATGGCTCCTACTACAATAGCCTTAAGAACGGATATAATCTCGCCTATGCTGGCATACTGCCACATTCTGCGGTACAGCCCGAAATAGACCAGGCTTCCTCCGATAGCAACCGTTGAGATCAGCCCGTACACCACCATCTGCACAACATATTCCTCAGGAATATGGTTATAGAAACGGAACAGGTAGGAAGTCACGATACTGAACCAAATGATCGCAATATCGATCAGAAATAGTACCAATACTCTGGTTTTCGCTGTCATTTTTAGTGCCTCCAAAAATAACAATTTTCTTCAATAGGAAACTTAATTGCCATAATAGTAATAATAATAGCCTTCACTGGCTTTACGCTTAACATTGTTCAGTACTACGCCCAGCATTCTCGCTCCTACCCGGTCCAGACCCGCCTTAGCCTTAGCGGCAATATCACGCTTCACCTTACCGTAACTCACGACCATAATGACACCATCGCTCTTGGAGGCCACAATCTGCGCATCTGTAACTGCCAGTAATGGCGGTGTATCGATTAAAACAACATCGTATAACTGGCGCAGCTCTTGCAGGACAGCACTCATTCGGTTGGAAGCCATCATCTCTGCCGGATTTGGAGGGATAGGACCAGAAGTCATTAAAGAAAGGTTGTTCACTCCTGATTCTTGAATCACCTCAGACAAATCTGCCTGCTGAGACAATAATGAAGACAGGCCATAACGATTACTAAGAGAAAAGGTCTTGTGTGCAGTAGGTTTGCGCAAGTCACCATCGATGAGCAGCACCTTCTTATCCGCTTGAGCATACGCAGCGGCAAGGTTAGCTGTCACTGTAGACTTCCCTTCCTCCGGTCCGGAAGAAGTGACCATAATAATCTGAATCCGTTCATCTACCGAGGAGAAATCAATGTTCGTGCGCAGTGCCCGAAATGCTTCAGATACAGGAGAGCGCGGGTTCGTCACGGTAATCAGATGGCGTTGTTTATTTGGCTGCTGTGACATGTTCAAGTTCCCCCGCCTTTCTGGTCTGCGTCTGTACTTGCTGTTCTGTAGTCTTTGTTTCTTCTTGTCCAAGCCGTGTAATCATGGCGATCGTTGGCAGTCCAAGGTATTTCTTAATGTCATCTTCTGTCTTGAGCGTATCATCCAGGTATTCCAGCAAGAAGGCAATTCCCAGACCGATCATCAAGGATACAATGAAGGCAATCGCGAGGTTCATCACCACATTCGGCTCTACCGGTCCTGGTGCTACAGGTGGATTAAGCTTGGCTTCATTGAGGATAGATACATTCTGCACGTTGAACAGGCTCGGAATCTCCTGCTTGAACACAAGTGATATGGCATTCACGATTTCTGCGGCTCTCTGATATGAATTATCTCGAACGACAAGTGTCATCACCTGCGTGTTGTTTACGGAGCTAACATTAACCTTCTTCAGCATCTCCTCCGCAGTAATAGCGAATTGCGGATAGTTCTTAGCCACAACGTCGAGGATTGCCGGTGTCTTAATAATTTCCTTGTACGTGTTAATAAGCTGAATATTCGTATTAATCTGGTTAAGATCCAGCTGTCCTACCGTAGATTGGGTAGGTGTCTGATTAACAATAATCTTCGTTGAAGCCTCATACACCGGATTCTTGATGTATACGCTGTAGACCCCGGCAAGAACACATGCCACGATAACAATGCTGACAATCATCCACAGTCTCTTCCTGACAATCTGGAAATAATCGCGCAGATCCAATTCTTGTGCTGACAAGTGAATTTCCCTCCAAGCTGTTTCTGTAATATTTCATCTAAGCAAGCAGAAACGCCTGTGACGTCCATTTATAGGACGGCACCGTTTCAGCGAGAAATAGAAGGATAATTTATAGCGTAGAGCATATAAATTCTTATATTTCTAAAAAAGTGCCTCCTCTCTAATAGACGAGAGGAGGCTCTCCACACTTACTATTTACTTACTTGAAGTTGATTGTACGGTAGATAATAACTGCCGCTTCTGCACGAGTAGCAGTGTTGTTAGGACTGAACTTGCCTGCGTTACCGATAACCAGGTTATTGCTGGCGGCGAAGGCAACTCCGTCTCTCAGCGATGCACTGATCTTAGCAGCATCAGAGAATTTGCTAAGCGCACTTGCAGTTGTAGTTGCAGCAGGGTTAACCGACTTGATCGCACGGGAGATCATAGTCGCCATTTCTGCACGGGTAATAGTTGCATTAGGATCGAACTCAGCAGCGCTGCGTCCGGTAATGATACCTTTCTCAGCAGCTACAGCTACATATGGAGCATACCAGGAAGTAGAGCTTACATCATTGAAGCTCTGCTTAGCGGAGTTGTTCTCCAGGTTCAATGCACGAATCAGCATCTTGGCGAATTCAGCACGGGTCACATTGCTCTTCGGAGCAAAGTTGCCGTTACCCACGCCTTCAATTGCGCCCTTGGCAGCTACAACGGCGATTTGTCTTCCCGCCCAAGCCTGTACACTTGCAATGTCTTTGAAGCTTACTTTGTTCTCCACTACTGCGTAGGAAGAGAAAGTATCGCGTGGTTCAATGATGTAATCCCCATCAACGGTACCACCCTGGAATTGCAGAGCACTATATACAATCTTCGTAACGGAGAGCAATTCTTTGTCAAGGCCAGTTGCATTCTTCAGTGGCAGCTTAATGATGATTGGCTGCTGGAAGGTTGTTGTTGCAACGCCGCCTACAGTCAGATCAAATTCATACACGCTGGATGCCAGCTTCAGGCTGGAAATCGAAGTTACAGTAGAATCAGCAATTGTCGATGCTGTAAGTGTAATAGCTTCACTGAATTGGCCCACTGGAATCGTTACGGTCAAGCCGTTGAAGGTAATAGCGATATTAGCAATACCTTTAGCCTTGGCAGCTTCGATGATTGCTTTGGACAATGGAACTTCCACTGTTGCAGCATTCACTGTACCCAGGTTCAAGGTAAGTGTAAGACCTGTCTTAACTGTGCTTGAAGCAACGAGTGCATCAAATGCCTTCAGTACGTCAGCATCAACCAGCTTAAGTGTCGCCTTGTCTCCAACAATAGTTACCAGCTTGGATACATCGTAAATTCCAGGTGTAGCTGTTGGATTGGTAACCGGAGTTGTTACTGTCGAGCTACCGCCACCGCCGCCAGAACCAGTACCAGGATCAACAACTGCACCAGACTTAAGATAAACGTCATAGTAAGCAGCCGCAAGGATTACAGCTGCGTCTTTAGCCTTTGTAACAGATGGAATAGCTTCCAGATTAGTCTTCAGTGTGGATACGAGGTTAGCATCAACGCCAAGTTCCAGAAGCGCGGCCTTCAGTGTGTAATCTGTTCCTGCTACTACATTAGTATTGAGCGCAATATTCTTCGCTTGAACTGCCAATGCGCTGCTTGGATTTTTGGCTGCTGCATACAGATCCGCCAGGTTTGCTCCTTTGAAGGCTGCAATTTCCTTCTGCTCAACTACAGAAATGAAATTATATACTTTGCCGACAGTCAGATCTGTAATACCGGCTTGTTCACCAATATTCTTCACCAGCGCTTGATAAGCAGGATAATTCGGTGATTCCAGAATATCTGTAATCGCTGTTACATCAGGATTGTAGTAAGAACCTACTACCTCTAGATAGAAATCAAACAATGTTGTCTTCTCTGTAGAAGTGAGAGTCACATGATCCAGAATCGGTGCAAGAGCAGTTTCAAGTTCGGTACGGGATACCGACTGGAGCTCTGCGCGGAACTCACGGAGTGTCTGCTTGGATGCATCACTTAATTTGCCGTACAACAGATTGGCACGGGCTTTCAAAGCGTCATAGTTTGCACTCGCTGCAGAAGCTGTACCCACGATTCCAGATTGTCCAAGAATACTGCTTAGGGGCAATCCGGCAACGGATGCCGCCGCCATGCTTACTGCTAGTGTAGATACTGCCAATTTTTTCTTCAAAGTCACTTGTCATCCACCTCTTGTATGTATTTTTATAAATAATATAGCAATAACCCAGTAATACCCATTCTACCATTAAACAATTGGAAGGTCACCCTTTACGAGAAAAAAATCCGAACAATCTATGAAGTTTGCTGTTGGATTGAACAGAATTGACTCGAATGATCTCCTCATTAGCAACAATTCTACGCGCATTGTGTAGAAAAAAGTCGAATGTCTCATTTCCCAAATGTTTCTTCACGACTTCGTAAGCTTCGCTTAAACCAAACGGACGATTACTAGAATCATGCGCATCTGATGCAATCACATGTATAGTCCCCCGCCGGCACAAGTCTAGTGACAGCTTCTGCAGCTTACTCCCGAAGGTCCCGGCAAGACTCTGCGCCGTCAGTTGTCCCAGTGCTCCCAGTTCGGTTAACCGCTCCAGCTTGGACGGATTCTCGGCAACCTCGGCATTACGCTCCGGATGGGCGATCACCGGTACATAACCTTGGATGATCAGCTCATGGCAGGTCTCCTCCATATTACGCGGCACCCGCGAAGAGGGCATCTCCAGCAGAATGTATCTGGAACCGGCAAGCGTCAGCAGTTGTCCCTTCTCCAGATCATCCAGCAGATCGCCGTAGATACGAATCTCCTGTCCGGGCAGTACCTGAAGCGGATTGCCAGCCTCCTGGAGCTTCACGTTCAGCAGCCGCACGGCTGCTTCAATATCCGGAGCCGGATTCATATAGACTCCGTTCGCATGATGCGGCGTAGCAACTACAGTGGTAATACCATCGTTATGGGCGTCTTGCGCCATGGCGAGAGCGGCGTCAATATCAGCGGCTCCGTCATCTATGAAGGGTAGAATGTGGCTATGGATATCTATCATATGTAGTTTATCGGTCCTTTCGTAGAGGATATGTATAGATTTCGCAAAAAAATACAACCATTTCACTAGGAAATGATTGCTAAATTTTAAAATAAATTTCGTTAAGCTTCTAATTGAAACAGCCGATAAGTTGCCATCTTAAGCTGTTCGTCTACTTCACGGATGTCCGCTTCATGCTGACAAGTATTGCGGAGATCCAACAGGCTATTAATCTTCCGGCGCTCCTGTTCTATCTCCTGCTCTACCGTCTGCAGCTTGTAAATAGACATCATCTCTACTAATGAATATTTATGCTGATAGATCAGCTTGGTGCCGCCGGGTCTCACTTCCGAGATCCGGCGCACCGAGCCGCCCTCATAGTAATACATCATGGTTAATTCCTTATAAATCCGGTTCACGGTTCCCGTGCCCTTATACATGAAGAAGAGCTTACGGACCGCATTGATCAGATGAGGATTCACTACCCTGCAGGACAAGGAACCAATATAGATGCCGCCTTTGCGTTCAAAAGACAGATGTACCTCCTCGCCTCCGGCTTCCTCCAGCACAATCTCCTGTTCACCCGCGCCAAGGATCTTCACACGGTGGCTGATATAGCTGGTATCGGCGGTAAGCAGAAACTGGTTCAGCTGAAATTCGGTCATTTGCATTGTTGCATTCACATATTCCATAGCCAGACGCTGAGCCATAACCATCCCTCAATTCTATGACAAACCCTTAAGTCTCAGAAGAGTCTTCGTGCTGTGGTTCATCCCCGGAATCCTGATCGTCCGGTTCTGCCGGAGGTTCTTCTTCGGTAGGAAGAGTATGTCTATCGATAAGTTCCCATAGTTCGTCTTTGCCAAGTCCAATCTCTGAAGAATAGGCAATGAAGTTATCACCCGGCAGCACACCGAGCTCCTGCTTCATCACTTTGATATGCTTCGGCCAGCGGGTCTTCGGAATCTTATCCGCCTTGGTTGCCACTACACAGAGCGGCAGATCATAATGCTTCAGCCAGTCGAACATCATCTTGTCATTGCCGGTTGGCGGATGACGAAGGTCTACAACGAGCAGGACCATCTTCAGCGTTTCACGCTCGGACATGTATTTCTCAACCATTTTGCCCCAGGAGGCGCGCTGCGTCTTGGAGACCTTGGCGTAGCCGTAACCCGGAAAGTCAACGAAATACATGTTTTCATTAATACGATAATAGTTCATATGCTGCGTCTTACCCGGTGTAGAACTGGTGCGGGCGAGATTCTTGCGGTTGATCATGCGGTTAATCAGAGAGGACTTCCCTACATTGGAGCGCCCTGCCAGAGCAATCTCCGGCAAGTCATCCTCAGGGTACTGATCAGGGCCCACGGCACTGATCACAAATTCGGCATTGTTAACTTTCATAGGACTTCCTTTCTAATGCACACTACTTGGCGCTTCAATACTTATTTCTGTATCCGTATCTGTGTCTCTGCCGCTGACGGCCTCATGATCCACAAGTGCATGCTTCAGCACCTGATCCATATGGGCTACCGGCACAAACTCCACATCGTTCAGGACACTCTCGGGAATATCCTTAAGGTCACGCTCGTTGTCCTTAGGGATGAGGATCTTCTTGTAGCCTGCACGGTGGGCAGCCAGCGATTTCTCCTTGAGGCCTCCGATCGGCAGCACACGCCCGCGCAGCGTAATCTCGCCGGTCATCGCTACAGTCTTCGAGACATAACGTTTCGTCAGGGCGGAGATCAGGGCTGTTGCAATCGTAATCCCTGCGGACGGACCGTCTTTGGGGATCGCGCCTTCGGGAATGTGGATATGAATATCGTTCTTCTCATGGAAATCCGGTGCCAGTCCCAGCTCCTCCGCCTTAGAGCGGGTATAGCTGAAGGCGGCCTGCGCCGATTCCTTCATCACATCGCCCAGCTGTCCGGTCAGCGTCAGCTTGCCCGTACCCTGCACAACCGTTACTTCGATCAGCAGCGTGTCGCCGCCAACCTCGGTCCAGGCCAGCCCGGTCACGGTGCCGATCTGATCCTCCAGCTCCGCCATTCCATAGCGGTACTTCGAGGCGCCCAGATAATCCTTAATCTCTTCCGGAAGAATGCTTACGCGTTCCTTCTCTTCCGAGACAATCTGCTTGGCGGCTTTGCGGCATAGGGCAGCAATCTGCTGCTCCAGGTTCCGCACCCCGGATTCCCGGGTGTACTCGCGCACAATCTTCAGCAGCGTATCGTCCTCAATGGACAGCTGTTCCTCTTCCAGCCCATGATTCTTGCGCTGCTTCGGCAGCAGATAGCGGCTGGCAATCTGCAGCTTCTCAAGCTCCGTATAACCCGGAATGAACAGCATCTCCATCCGGTCCAGTAATGGACGCGGAATATTATGCACAGCATTCGCTGTCGTTACGAACATGACGTTCGAGAGATCGAACGGCAGCTCTACGAAGTGATCGCTGAACGTATTGTTCTGCTCAGGGTCAAGCACCTCCAGCAGTGCAGCCGACGGATCGCCGCGGAAGTCCGCTGCCATCTTGTCGATCTCATCCAGCAGGAAGACCGGGTTGATGCTGCCCGCAGTCTTCATCCCCTGAATAATCCGCCCCGGCATAGCACCGACATAGGTACGGCGGTGACCGCGAATCTCTGCTTCATCCCGTACTCCGCCCAGCGAGATGCGGACGAACTTACGATTCAGCGAGCGGGCGATGGAGCGGGCGAGTGAGGTTTTACCAACGCCCGGAGGACCTACCAGACATAGAATCGGACCCTTCAGACTCTTGACCAGCTTCTGTACAGCCAGATATTCCAGTACGCGTTCCTTCGGCTTCTCCAGACCGTAGTGGTCTGCATCCAGCACCTGCTCCGCCTTCTTGATATCCAGATCATCTTCGGTTGCTTCGCTCCACGGCAGACCCAGCAGCCAATCCACATAGTTGCGGATGACGCTGCCTTCGGCCGAGCTTGCCGGCATTTTCTCCAGACGGTCGATTTCCTTCTCAATCTTCTCCTGCACACGCTCCGGCAGCTTCTTCTCTTCCATCTGGGCGCGCAGCTCATCCGCTTCGCCTGCCCGGCCTTCCTTCTCGCCAAGCTCCTTCTGGATCGCTTTCATCTGTTCACGCAGGTAATACTCCTTCTGGGTCTTCTCCATCTGTTTCTTCACGCGCTGGCTGATCTTGCGTTCCAGCTCCAGCACTTCACGCTCATTATTGAGGATATCGAGCAGCTTCTCCAGGCGTTTGCTGACGTCAATGGTCTCCAGAATCTCCTGTTTCTCCTTAATCTTCAGCGCCAAATGACTGGTGATCACGTCGGCCAGCCGGCCCGGCTCTTCAATATCGGAGACAGCGGCCAGCGTCTCGGGAGTAACCTTTTTGGACAAAGTGATGTAGTGTTCGAACTGGCTCAGTACGGTACGCATCAGGGCATCGCTCTCCTGATCAACATCCTCCTGCTCCGGCAGCTCGCGCGCCATTACCTCGTAATACTCCTCGTTATCCGTATAATGAATAATCTCGGCCCGCTCCACGCCCTCCACCAGCACACGGATCGTGCCGTTGGGAAGCTTCAGCATCTGCCGCACATTCGCAACTGTACCCACCCGGAAAATATCTTCTTGTCCCGGTTCCTCTATATTCACTTCCGACTGGGAGCAGAGGAGAATCAGGTTATCTTCAACCATAGCTTTTTCCAGTGCCCGGACTGACTTCTCGCGGCCTACATCTAAATGCAGAACCATGCTGGGATATACAAGAAGACCTCTAAGCGGTAATAAAGGAAAACGACGACCTTTCGATTTGCTTTGTATCATCGCTTTCGCACCTCCCATGGTTCATAAGTAGTGTCATATGCATTCATTCTAACAAAAGCGGCATGAAAACACCAACAAGCCTTGTGCCGCGGCAAATGCTGTGGCGCAGTCGTCTTTTAGTATTCGCTTCTATTCTCTGTACTATGCCAGTGTTCCGTACTTGCAATAATGACAAAAGAAAAAATGGGTTAATGCTCATTTACAGTTTCTTATCCATTACAACCAAGTCATAGACATGTTCGATGATTTAATCGTAATTTTCATTTTATTGCGTTGGTGCATTGTTTTTCATTCGCAGAAATCATGAAGACGTTCAGATTATCAGAACAACTCCTCCGTCATTACTAGCACATCAAAAAAGCCGGATTTTCTAAAGTTTAGCTTTAAACCGGCCCTCATCTGATTTTATTATTTTATTCAGTTCAATTATAACTAATTTGACGCTTGACTATTACAAAGAGCACGAACGTTCCGTGAGGAGTTACTGTAGGAGATCATTGTATCTCCTGGTTCCCTAATGGAACTGGAGATTTAGGATTATTAATTTAGAACATTCTAATTTTTTCATTGAGTTATCAAGTTAATAATCTGCATTTAACCAATATATTTATACGTTAAAAAAGCCCACAGACTCCAATTCTGAAGGCTCCCTAACCATATATCTTAGTGAACAGTAGGGTCCTTTAATGAATTAGAATAGATATCGCTTAAAGTAATATCTCAATGTGTTCTCATCGAGATACCGATATAAATCCCAATTGTGGTTATAGTTAATCATAAATAAGTAAAATACAATAGAGGATGCTAACAATACAACTGCTACTACTCTCTCGTTAAAGGTTAGGTAGCGCATAGCTAACGCACAATAAATGTACTTTACTAATATCGCATTGCGCTGCATTCGGCTGACCTCGACAAAATAAAAAGCGATAGGCAGTATTAGAATGGACAACCATACGAAGCGATAAAGGATTTCCATCTTACGCGAATCCTCGGGGCTAACCTTGTTCGCAATCCGTTTATCAATCCACCACACCGTTACAAAATCTATAATAGCGTATATAAATACGGCAATGATTTGAACTCTCGGCTGAGGTACTAAGTAAGCCGCCATTTTTGCAGGGTAAAATCTTGATGCTAGCCTGATTACAAAAGGAGACAAAATAGCGAGTATAATCGTTATCCTAATAATCCACCAGAAAAAACGCTGCCGACTCATTTTCTCCCGGCAAAAATAATAAAAAGGAAGGTAAACAAGGGCGAACTTATGCATTGAGAATGACACAGCCCATACCAAATAGTGCTTTATCGGTTTTTGATCAATCACGTATCCAAAAGACAAAATCATTATAAGATACATAAAAAAGTTTCTTATCTGATTAATGTCATAAATCAAGGGATAAGCACAGTAAAATAGCACTACCAGATTAATGTAGCTGCTTGTTTTCAACCATTTCAGCAATACGATTACTAGCAACACGCCTGCCATAAACACAATGTGCTCATGGTCTCCACCCAATTTTTCAACGGTATCAACTAAAAACGCATAACCAAAATCGAAGGTATCTCGAAATCCAAAGATTACAAACGCATTTTTATACGCGAAATAATCACGGTTCAACCTATTGAAGCTGACCATTACGAAAAGTAAAGATAGGGGGATCAAGCCGAGAAACCAACTCATGTATTTGCTTAATTTACCCAGTTCTAACAATGCAAAGGCCCCACTTAAACACACTACCAAAGTAAACACTAACCATTCCACCTCGCCCAGTTGTCGAAAACATATGGAAATAGTCTATCAAAGATATGATAGTGTGGCAATGAATTTACACTAGACGGTTACAATATCACCTGTCGTTTCTATCGAAATGAGAAGTCACGACTAGTCCATGTGCCTGTATTTGTGTGTGGCAGTTTATGAATCCCCGGAAAAGGTAAAATCGAACGAGGGCCAAGACTGTAATGCTGTCTCGTCTCCTTTTAGGCCGGCAAAAGATACTGTTGCAATGTTAGATCCTCCAGTCCCTTTATTCAGCAGTAAGTAATAGGTTGCTGTGTTTATTGATCCATTTGGAGCCGATGATCCTCCATGAAAGCAACGTATCGAAATCAATCCGCCATAGTTTATACTGTATCCGCTCGGATGTTTAAACGTAGCCACTGCCTTATTTTTAACATAAAAATTGACGACTTTATGTTTTTTGTTATTCAAGGAACTTACGTCAAGTGTGGCGGCGGAATCATACAGATAGGTGCGTTTGTTGGTGATGTTAGCAATGATAACTTTGGCATCCGTTCCCCCGCCAGCAATTAAAGGTATACCTATATTAATAGGATTAGAGTCTACATATCCGTCAATTGTAACTTTGGCCCGGTTTCCTTCGATGTAGATGCCATTTCCGCCTACCCTATCCCCTAAAAACCCATCAATAGAAACTGAGGATTCTGTGCCTGATACATAAATAGCACGATTAGAAACCACTTCGCATCCACAGCCATTCACCGCCAATGCTCTGCATCCCGCAAAAGTGTACGCTATAGCCCCACCATCGCAAGCATTTGAAGCAAACGTACTATATGTCATACCCTTTGAAAGCGATATGTTATCTCTATTGCCTACAAAGTACCCGCCCAGCGTAGGTTGAAGTACATAATTGTTTTCAACCAAACAAGTCGTATGATAGTCATTGAAGGAGAATCCATATGCTCCAGCATCAAAAACAAAACATTTAGAGATCATGATTTTAAATCCAGATGCAACGTAGATTCCGACTATAGCCGGATTGTTAACAAATACACGCTCAAAAACATTACCCTACTGATTAGAGACAATGCCCGATCCTTTGGAATTTAGTATCTGCATATCGGATACCTTAGTAAATCCGCCCAGGATCGAAATCGATTCTCCGCTCATTGCTGATGTAGAATCGATAATAGTAGAGGTGATTCCATCCCCGGTTAGTTCAATACCTACGATTGTATTGGATGCATCGCTCGTCTGTGTCTTATTGGTAGCGTTAATAATTAAAGGCGCTGTGATTTTGTATACTCCCATAGGGAAATACAACCTAATTCCTAGCAGTGTTGAGTTGCTCCCGTTAGAATACAAAACAGCTCCTGGGTTCAGCGACTGTGCATAATTAATGATGTTTTGAATAGTAACAGTGTCATCAATTGTCCCGTCTCCTTTAGCCCCTACAAGCGGTATCGGTGGATATTTAACGTTGACTACAAGACTGGTCACATGATCCGCAGTTTACGCCAACTACGCAATAGTAATGCCTACCAACGTTTAACTTAGCACATGAAATATGTATCTTCATAATTAAGATATTTTATTTCCATTCAAGTGCAATACCTCTTAACCATCTCTATATCACATCATCCTCCCTCTACCAGACCGCACAACATGCGTAACATCCACCGAGGAATAAGTGCAGTTACCGCTAATAAAATTAACAGGAAATATCTCCGATAAGAATGGATGATTTTAATGTATTAAAAAGAAAAGAACGCCCGGCATGGACGTTCCCCGAATGTATTGTTATTTTGGACGATTAGCCCTGATCACGCATTTACACTTTGTGCCTTACGGTCTTGCTTGCATGCAACGTCTTCATTGCCAATCTTGCGATCGGCTGCGCAACCAGCAGTTCAATCCAGAAGGCTATCCCAAAGTTTCTTGGCCAGATATGAAGGAAGTTTCTGATGGGTTCCAGACTTACATGTCCCGTTCCAACCCATGTGCCAATAACCGAAAGTGAAATCGATAATACTGTAACATTCAATTTAGTCTATCAAAGACTAATATCTCCACACACTGATCTATTCATTATACCATTTCGGGCTGCTAAAAGTTAACCCCACAAAGTGGTGTTTTAGCTTCGAAGATGAAATTTGCAGGGACCTCAAGAGCTACATTCTGCGAACAAAAGGGGAGGATGCCGCGGGGATACCGAGTGATGCCACAAGCAAGTGGATAAAGGTATCTTAATTTGTTGATTTCGGCGGATCGGGAGCAAGCAAGCTGTTTGCGCCGGGTTCATTCGTTCCTTAGCAAGTGTAGAAAATCCATCTATATCCGGTCTAGCTCCGGTACCGTTCCAGCAAGTTCCGCAAAAAAGATCCCCCAGTATATCATCTGAGGGACCTCTTCATATAGACTGCTGCTATCCCGGCAGACTCTCCCCCGAAGCATCCGCCTTCAGCAGCGAAGGCGCCGAAGAGAAGGTCTCGCCCGACACGGCGGGCA
This sequence comes from Paenibacillus sp. FSL R10-2771, assembly GCF_038000205.1. Classification (NCBI taxonomy): domain Bacteria; kingdom Bacillati; phylum Bacillota; class Bacilli; order Caryophanales; family Paenibacillaceae; genus Paenibacillus; species Paenibacillus sp. FSL R10-2771. The sequence goes on along the minus strand of NZ_JBBOBM010000001.1, from coordinate 729,526 downwards.
TTCTCACGTCTGCCGTATCCGCGCCGAACAGGTGGCGGAAGACTTCTTCGACGGTGTCCATCGGGATGACCCGCAGGGGGCCGAGGTCGGCGAACAGCGACTGCCAGTTCTCCTTAGGGATTAGCACGGTGGTTGCACCGGCCTGGAACGCGGCCTCGACCTTGGCGACCACGCCGCCAACCGGCTTCACTCGGCCGTGGATGCCGATCTCCCCGGTAATCGCTACCGTGTTATCCACCGGCAGCTGCCGGATGGCGGAGACGATAGCGACCGCCATAGCCACTCCGGCGGACGGGCCGTCAATCGGCGTGCCGCCGGGGAAGTTAATGTGCAGGTCGTAGTGGTCCGGGTCCAGCTTCATCGTACGCAGTACGGTCAGCACATTCTCGATGGAGCCTCTGGCCATACTCTTGCGCCGGGTCGTCCGTGAGCCGCCGCGCAGCTCCTCTTCATCGACTACACCGGTTATATTCAGTCTGCCTTGTCCATTAGCAGCAGGTGCGGCGGAGACTTCGATCTCCAGCAACGTACCCATGCCCGGACCGTAGACGGCAAGGCCGTTAACCAGCCCGATCTGTGGAGACGTTGGAATCTTCCGCTCCGTCCGCAGCGGCAGCTGGCTGCTGCCCGCGACCCATTCCACTTCGGCAGCGCTCAGGGTATCCCGGCCTTCGGTCAGGGCCAATCCGGCGGCCAGCTGGATCATATTCACGGCCTCGCGGCCGTTCGTGGCATATTGCTGCACCACTTCCACCGCTTCGGGGCTTGGCTTCAGCCCGACCTTCTGGACGGCATCCCGTCCGATCACCGCAATCTCCTCCGGCAGCAGCGGCCGGAAATAGATCTCCATGCAGCGCGAACGGAGCGCAGGCGAGATTTCATCCGGCGAACGTGTCGTTGCACCAACCAGCCGGAAATCGGCGGGCAGGCCGTTCTGGAAGATATCATGGATATACGCCGGTGTGTTGCTGTCTTCTGAATTATAGTACGCACTCTCCAGCAGCACCTTGCGGTCCTCCAGTACCTTCAGCAGCTTGTTCATCTGAATCGGATGCAGCTCCCCGATCTCATCCAGGAACAGAATCCCGCCATGCGCCTTGGTTACCGCTCCCGGCTTCGGCTGCGGAACTCCGGCCACCCCCATGGCCCCCGCACCCTGATAGATTGGATCATGCACCGAGCCGATGAGCGGATCGGCAATCCCGCGCTCATCGAAGCGCGCGGTAGTGGCATCGATCTCTGTGAATTTGGCATCGCGCTTGAACGGGGATAGCGCATTCTTCTTCGCTTCCTCCATGACCACACGCGCAGCGGCTGTCTTGCCCACACCAGGCGGCCCGTAGATAATAACATGCTGCGGATTGGCACTGCAGAGCGCGGCCTTAAGTGCGCGCAGCCCGTCCTTCTGTCCGACGATATCATCGATGGAGGCCGGACGTGTTTTTTCTGAGAGCGGCTTGGTCAGAGAGATCATCCGCATCTTGCGCAGCTTATCCAGCTCCTTGCGCGATTCCCGGTCTACCGCCGTCTTGTTGGTCTTCTGTCCACGCAGCAGATTCCAAAAATAAACGCCGATGACCAGCGCGAAAAAGAGCTGCACGATCATCAGCAATATACTTAGTTGCATAGCACACCCTCCTGTTTCCTTCCGTCTGCCTGTCCAGTATTTAACTACTACTAGGTAGTATAGCCGTTTCAATCATTCATAAACGCCTGTGCCAAAAAAACAGAAGACTCCTGCACCCTTCCCGGCCCGCAGATTGCATACGATTCCCATAAACGGAAAGACTATACCGGATAACAGGAGGCGAATGCACATGACGCAGCTGGAAAATGCAGGATCACCGCAGGAGAAGCTGCCGGAATCTCTGTCCGTTTTTATAGAGGGAATGCAAGTCCGCCTGGGCAAAAGTACAGATATCATCTACCGGTTCATCACACTTGGCCCTTTGTCCGCTGTGCTTGTCTTTATTGAAGGCCTGTCTGATCCGCAGTCTCTCATTCAAGCGGTTCACGAGGATGCCGGCCTGTTCCATGAACTGGACGAATTCACGCCGGTAACCTGCCTCAAGCTGCTGCAGGAACGGACGCTTACCCTGGGCAAGGTTGGAGAGATCAGCAACTATACAGAGGTTGAGACGGAAATTCTGGCGGGCAACACGATTCTCTTCATTGAAGGCAGCGTTACGGCGCTGTCTGCCGGTACAGAGGCTCTCAAGCAGCGTGCGGTGGAGGATGCGGTCTCCCAGTCGGTAGTCCGCGGGCCCCGAGAAGGCTTCACCGAATCCCTGCGGGAGAATACCGCTCTGGTCCGCAGGCGCATCCAGAACCCGAAGCTGCGGATCGAGTCACGCAAGCTGGGGGAGCAGACCCAGACGGATGTCGCGGTGATGTACATTGAAGGCAATGCCGATCCCGTCGTACTGGAGGAGCTGCGCAGACGGCTGGATGATGCCAGGCTGGATAGCGTACTGGAGAGCAATTATATCGAGGAGATGATTCAGGACAAGCGCTACAGCCCTTTCCCGACCGTCTATAATACCGAGCGTCCGGATGTCACGGCATCGGCACTGCTGGAAGGGCGGATCGCCATTCTGGTGGAAGGGACTCCGTTTGTGCTTGTGGTTCCCGCACTGCTGGTGCAATTCTTTCAATCCAGTGAGGACTACTACCAGCGGAGCGATTTCGCCAGTCTGGTGCGGCTGCTGCGATTTTTTTGTTTCGCCATTGCTCTGCTGACCCCTTCCTTCTATATCGCCATCACTACTTTTCATCAGGAGATGATTCCGACCACACTGCTGATCAGCCTGATCGGGCAGCGCGAGGGGATTCCTTTTCCGGCATTCCTTGAAGCCTTCATCATGGAGATTACCTTCGAGATTCTGCGCGAGGCCGGTATCCGGCTGCCCAAATCCATCGGCCAGTCCGTGTCTATCGTCGGAACCCTGGTTATCGGTCAGGCAGCGGTTGATGCGGGGCTGGTCTCAGCAGCCATGGTCATCGTAGTGTCGATCACAGCGATCGCTAATTTCGCATTACCGGCCTTCAATGTCGGCATTTCTGTGCGGATGCTGCGTTTCGTGCTAATGGCGATTGCCGCCTCCTTCGGCCTGTACGGGATGATTATCGCGATGATTATTCTGGGCCTGCATCTGTGCAGCCTGGAATCGGTAGGCGTCCCTTACATGACCTCCTTCGCGCCTATGCGCTGGCAGAGCCAGCGGGACACCTTCATCCGCGTCTCGCGGCGCAGCATGAAGAAGTTTTTTGGACGAAACTAGAGGTTGCCTGTGAATCTATAACGAAAGGAACGCTGCCTAATGCGGGGAAGACGTGCCCTTACGATCCTCCTGATTCTAAGTCTCATGTCACTTACCGGATGCTGGAGCCGCAAAGAACTGAATGATCTCGCTCTGGTCATGGCGCTTGGCATTGATCTGGTTCCGGAGGGGTATGCGGTCACCGTCCAGGTTATGAATCCCAGCGAGGCCGGTAACCAGAAGGGAGCCTCCTCAGGAAGCCTGCCTGTCGTAACCTACAAATCCGTAGGCCGTACCGTCCCCGATGCGCTGCAGCGGATGCTGGGCATGACTCCCCGTATGCTGTATCTGGCCCATATCCGTGTGCTTGTCTTTGGGGAAGAACTGGCCCGCAGCGGGGTCAGCGATGCGCTGGACTTCATCTCACGCGACCATGATCTTCGTACCGATTTCTACCTGCTGGTAGCCAAGAACTCGAAAGCTTCGAAGATCCTGGAGATTATCACACCTTTCGAGCATATTCCGGCGAACTCCCTGTATTCTTCCATTCTCGTCTCCCATAAGAAATGGGCAGCGACCGGGAAGGTAACCCTGCAGCAGTTCATTACCGAGCTGGAGCGCGGCGGCTCGAACCCGATCATGTCGGGAGTACAGTTAAAAGGAGATCTGGAGGACGGGGAGTCCGCCAAAAATGTGCAGAGCATCAGCCCGAAGGCCCTGATCCAGCATGCCGGCATCGCCGTGTTCAAAAAAGACAAGCTGGTCGGCTGGCTGGGCGAACCGCTCAGCAAGAGTGTTAATTATACGCTGAACGATGTAGACTCAACGGTTGGAAATGTCCCCGGCCCGGATGGCGGAACCGTAGGCTTCATTGTTTACCGGGCAGACACTTCGATGGATATCAAGCTGAATGACCAGGCCAAACCCGAATTCACGGTGCGGCTGAATATAGAAGCGAATCTGACGACAGTGGAAGGAACCCTAGATCTGAACAAGCCGTCCAGCATTGAGGGCATTGAGAAGAATCTGGAGAAACGCTTCGACGACAGAATGGCCAGTGATATCCGGGAGATCCAGCAGAAATATAACTCGGATATCTTCGGCTTCGGAGAAGCGCTGCACCGCAAATATCCGAAGCTGTGGAAGGATTACCGCGACCATTGGGCGGACACCTTCAAGACCGTTAAGATTGATGTTCATTCCAAGGTGGCGGTCCGGCGCATCGGCTCGGTCATACAGCCGCTCAAAAGGGAGCTCGAGGAGAAATGAACTGGAGTCTGCTGCTACTGTTCTTCCTGCTGTTTGTACTCTTCCTGAAGACACCCGGCGTTCTTAGGCTCCGTTCCGCCCGGGATACCGCTGCTTTCTATGGCATCTGGGCTCTGACTGTCATAGTTACTCTCGCAGATAAGGCGGATCTGCCCCAGCTTAGGCCGCTTGACTGGGTTCGCAGCATAATGGAGCTGCTGTCCTGAATATTTTTTTGCGGAAAGGATGTGAGATAGAGGTGAAAAGCCGTACCGGTATTGCCGCGAGGCAGTTCTACATTATGACATTCGGTTTAACCATCGGCACCTCTATTCTGGTCATCCCGAGCGGACTTGCGCATACCGCCAGAGAAGATGCCTGGATCGCCTCGCTCTGCAGCCTTATGATCAACCTGGTCATGGTGGTGCTGTATCTATTCATCGCACGGCTTCACCCCGGCAAACATCTCTTTGAAATTCACGAAGCTGCCTTCGGTAAATGGCCCGGTAAAATAATTTCACTGCTGTATCTGTTCTATTTCCTCATTCTCACCGGCACTCTGCTGGGTGACCTTGGATTCTTCATGTCGAGTGAGATTATGCCGGAAACGCCGATTGAGGCCGTCCAGATTGTGTTCCTGATTGCTGCGGTTATGAGTGCCGGCATGGGGGTTGTCATACTCGCCAGATTGGGGGAGCTGCTGTTTCCCTGGGTATTATTTCTGTTCCTGATCCTTGTCCTCACGCTGATCCCCCAGATTGAATGGAATCATATCAAGCCTGTGTTGGAGGGAGGCACAGGTCCCGTTTTCCAGGCCGGTTTTCAGGCCGCCATGTTTCAGGAGCTGATTGTGATGATGACGTTCCTGCCCCTGGTCCATAAGCGAAAAAGCGGGGAGAAGGCCTTCTTGTGGGGCACTCTGACCGGCGGTATCGTGCTGCTCCTTATTGTACTGCTCAGCATTCTGGTGCTTGGCATTGAGCAGACCGAGAATAGCACCTTCCCTGCTTACGCCTTGGCCAAAACGATCAATATCGGGAACATTCTGCAGCGCGTCGAAGGATTACTGATCACCATCTGGATATTAACCTTTTTCATCAAAATTTCGCTGCTCTACCTCTCCATCCTGAAGGGTATCCAAACGGTCTTCGGGCTCAAAGCTCCACAGCATCTGATCTACCCGTTGGCCGTATTGTTCCTCATCATCGCCTGGAATACATATATCAACACCGTCTACGTCAATGACATTATCGGAACGGTATGGGGGAAATTCTCGTTCATTTTCCTCCTGCTGATCCCGTTCATGATCTACGTTCTAACCCTGCTGAAGAAGGTTGTTTTCCGGAAAAGAACATAAAATAACCCCCAAAACATCTAAATTCTTAGCTATTAAAAAGCGCCCCGCCGCAGTCGGTCTGAACGAACCAGACCTCTGCAGCGGGGCGCTTCATGTATATAAACATAGTTGCTATTAGGATAGGATGCGATAGAATCAGTTCAGTTAATTGCTGCCCTCTGGGTTACCAACAACTACAGCCGGAGCCAGTCCCGCATGCTTGCGGCCGGGAATCTCACCCGTTTCTTCAAAATGCGCCACAATGATGTCAATTTCCTTCTTCAGCTCGGAGACCAGCTCTGCCTCAGGAACCTTACGGATCATCTTGCCGTAACGGAACAGCAGACCTTCCCCGCGTGCGCCGGCGATGCCGATATCGGCTTCCCTTGCTTCACCCGGCCCGTTCACTGCGCAGCCCAGTACAGATACCTTAATCGGCACCTTCAGCTTGGAGATGTACTCTTCTACTTCATTGGCGATAGAGAAGAGATCAATGTCCAGGCGTCCGCAGGTCGGGCAGGAGATCAGTGTAGCCGCGTTCGAGATCAGACCAAAGGTCTTGAGCAGCTCACGTGCCACCTTCACCTCTTCTACCGGATCAGCACTCAGTGAGATACGTACCGTGCTGCCGATCCCCATGGAGAGCAGCGCACCAATCCCGGCGGAGCTCTTCACGGTTCCTGCGAACAGTGTACCGGACTCGGTAATCCCCAGATGCAGCGGGTACGGAATAACCTCCGCCGCTTTGCGGTAGGCTTCAATGGCCATCGGCACATCGGATGCCTTCAGCGATACGATAATATCATGGAAATCCAGCTCTTCGAGAATTCCGATATGGTACAGGGCACTCTCCACCATAGCTTCCGGTGTAGGATAGCCGTATTTCTCCAGCAAATGCGTCTCCAGGGAACCGGCATTAACCCCGATACGGATTGGAATCCCTTTATCCTTGCAGGCTTTAACTACAGCTTCCACCTTATCGCGGCGTCCAATATTGCCGGGATTGATCCGCACCTTGTCGATGCCGTTCTCAATCGCCAGCAGGGCCAGCTTATAGTTGAAATGAATATCCGCTACCAGCGGGATATGAATCTGTTTCTTGATTTCCTTAATTGCCGCCGCCGCTTCTTCATTATTAACCGTCACACGCACGAGCTGGCATCCGGCTTCCTCCAGCCGCAGAATCTCGGCTACGGTCGCTTCCACATCGGCGGTTTTGGTCGTACACATGCTTTGGATAGCAACCTCGTTGTTTCCCCCAATAATAACCCCGCCGACATTGACGGGACGGGTCTGGTGTCTCAGGAACATGGTTTTCTCCCCCATAACGATCAAAGCTCCACCCTCTCCGCTCCCGCAGGTACTGCGGGGTGTGCGGGAGAAAGTGGAGACCCTGAATTGTATTGTTAAGCTGCACTAAGCAGATGATTACTCATTGCTTACGCACTTTCTTCTTTTTTCTTATCCTTTTTGAGACTAAGCTCCGGCAGGGACTTCTCCTGGACAACCTTCTCGGTAATGACACAATCCTTGATGTCATCACGCGAAGGAACCTCATACATCACGTCGAGCATAATGCTCTCGATGATTGCACGCAGTCCGCGGGCACCGGTGTTGCGTTTGATCGCTTCCTTGGCAATAGCTTCCAGGGCAAGCGGTTCAAACTTCAGCGCTACATTATCCATCTCGAGCAGCTTAATGTACTGCTTCACGAGCGCGTTCTTCGGCTCGGAGAGGATACGTACCAGTGTGTTCTCATCAAGCGGCTCCAAGGTCGAGATGACCGGCAGACGGCCGACAAACTCAGGAATGAGGCCGAACTTGAGCAGATCCTCAGGCAATACCATGGAGAGGTATTCGCCGGCTTTGAGATCCTTCTGACCTTCAGCCCCTGCGTTGAAGCCGATGACTTTTTTGCCGATACGGCGTTTGATCATTTGCTCCAGGCCGTCAAAAGCACCGCCTACGATGAACAGAATGTTCGTGGTATCGATCTGGATGAATTCCTGATGAGGATGCTTACGTCCGCCTTGCGGTGGAACAGAAGCCACTGTACCTTCCAGGATCTTCAGCAGAGCCTGCTGTACGCCTTCACCGGAAACGTCACGGGTAATGGACGGGTTCTCGGATTTACGTGCTACCTTGTCAATTTCGTCTATATAGATAATGCCGCGTTCGGCCTTCTCCACATCATAATCAGCCGCTTGAATCAGCTTCAGGAGGATGTTCTCAACGTCTTCACCGACATAACCTGCTTCCGTAAGGGAAGTGGCATCTGCAATGGCAAAAGGAACGTTGATGATCTTCGCCATCGTCTGCGCCAAGAGGGTCTTACCCGAGCCTGTAGGTCCGAGCAGCAGGATGTTGCTCTTCGTCAGCTCCACATCTTCAATCTTGCTCTGGCTGTTCACACGCTTGTAGTGATTGTATACGGCAACGGAGAGCGATTTCTTCGCCTGCTCCTGGCCGATTACGTATTGATCCAGAATATCGCGGATTTCCTTCGGTTTCGGAATATCCTTCATATCCAGTTCTTCTTCGTGACCGAGCTCCTCTTCCACGATTTCCGTGCACAGCTCGATGCATTCGTCACATATATAAACGCCAGGTCCTGCTACCAGCTTACGAACCTGCTCTTGCGATTTGCCGCAAAAAGAACATTTCAGTTGCCCTTTTTCATCATTAAATTTAAACATCTTACCACCCCTTTAAGATATGATCGGTGAAGAGAGTACCTGGTCAATGAGCCCGTATTCCTTCGCTTCTTCCGCGCTCATGAAGTTATCGCGGTCCGTATCCCGTTCGATTTTGTCAAGGGGCTGACCTGTGCGCTCTACATAAATCTGATTCAGCTTCGCCTTCGTCTTCAGAATCCAGTCGGTATGGATCCAGATATCGGATGCCTGCCCCTGAACGCCGCCAAGCGGTTGATGAATCATAACCTCGCTGTTGGTCAGCGCAAATCTCTTGCCAGGCGCTCCAGCTGTAAGGAGCAATGATCCCATACTGGCAGCCATCCCTACACAAATCGTTGAAACATCCGGTTTGATATATTGCATCGTATCATATATACCCATGCCGGCTGTGACAGAACCACCGGGCGAGTTGAGGTACAAGTGAATGTCTTTTTCGGGGTCATCTGCTGCCAGGAACAATAACTGGGCAATAACCAGATTGGCGACATCATCGTCAATCGCACTGCTTAGGAAGATGATGCGATCCTTGAGCAATCTCGAATAGATATCGTATGAGCGTTCTCCCCGACTTGTCGTTTCCACAACCATTGGTACCAGACTCATGCCACCAACCTCTTTTCTCTATACAGATTAGTCTTTCCGTTTCAGAAATATTTTAACACGTTCAAAGCGGGATGTCATTTATTCACTGCTGCTCTTAACCGCACTGCTCATGTGCATGCCATTATATCGCAATTCCGCGGGCAATGCCAATTCTTGATTCGTGGTATGTACTCACATAACGTCCGCCCCGATAAAAATAAGGCACGTAACAAAAACTTACGTGCCTTATCTGCTCTTTATGGAGGCCTAATGGAAATGGCCGTGCTAGGTAAAATTTCTAAAGAAGACTACTCAGCAGATGACTACTCAGCGCTTGCTTCTTCTGCAGCCGTTTCTTCAACGGGCGCTTCTACAACAGGAGCCGGAGCATCAACTTCTACGCTATTGCTAACGAGGAACTCAATAGTCTTGCGCAGCGAAATTTCGTCACTCAGGCTGCTCAGGGAACCATTGGCCGCCAGAATGCTGCGGATTTCTTCAGGAGTACGTTTGTAAGCTTCTGCCATAGTAGCAAGCTCTTGAGTAACTTCCTCTTCGGAAACTTCGATCTTCTCTTCCTTAGCGATGACTTCCAGAACAAGGTTGTTGCGAACGCGCTTCTCGGCATCGCCCTTCATCTGTTCCTGCAGGTCTTCACGTGTCTGGCCGGAGAAGCTGAGGAACATATCCATGTTCATGCCCTGCTGGCGAAGACGGGTGTCGAAATCACGAACCATGTTCTCTACTTCACTGGCGATCATAGCTTCAGGAATTTCAACTTCAGCATTAGCAGCAGCTGCATCAACTACTGCAGTTTCGCGAACGCCTTTGAGTTCTTCCTGTTTGCGGGACTCCAGCTGTGCCTTCAGATCTGCCTTGTATTCTTCCAGAGTGTCGAATTCACTTACATCCTTAGCGAATTCATCATCCAGTGCAGGAAGCTGTTTGCGTTTGATTTCGTGCAGCTTCACTTTGAATACAGCTACTTTGCCGGCAAGCTCAGCAGCATGGTAAGCCTCAGGGAAAGTAACTTCAACATCTTTGAAGTCTCCGGTGGACATGCCAACTACTTGCTCTTCGAAGCCCGGAATGAAGGAGTTGCTTCCCAGTTCGAGGGAATGACGCTCAGCCTGTCCGCCTTCGAAAGGAACGCCGTCAACGGAACCGTCGAAGTCGATCACAGTGATGTCGCCGTTAACAGCTGCTTCATCTTCAACTACAACAAGCTCAGCATGACGCTCTTGCAGACGTGTCAGTTCAGCGTCCAGCTCTTCATCAGTTACTTCAGCCTTCTGTACAGGAACTTCCAGACCTTTGTACTCGCCCAGCTTCACTTCTGGCTTAACAGTGATCTTCGCTTTGAAGATGAACGGCTGGCCTTTGGCGAATTGCTCGATGTCTACTTCAGGACGGTCTACAGGGAAGATGTCGGTTTGTTCAACTGCTTCGCCATAAGCTTCAGGAAGAAGAATGTCGATGGCATCCTGGTACAGGCTTTCCACACCAAAACGGGATTCGAAAATTGGCCGCGGCACTTTACCTTTACGGAATCCAGGTACGTTTGCTTTCTTAACCACTTTATTAAAAGCTTTGTCGAGTGCTGCAGCTACACGGTCTGCTTCTACTTCGACTTCAAGAACTCCAAGGTTCTTCTCTATTTTTTCCCAGGTTGCTTTCATAATATACTTTTCCCTCCAAAATTGGTTACATGTTTACTTAAAAAAAGTCATACAATTCACGCACAGAATAACCATTATATTATATACAACATTACTTTATTTATCAAGTAGAGAACTCTTTACAAATCCTTTGAGCGAACGGTAGGCCGCTTCGAATTGAAAGCGCATGCTGTCCGTGATCCCGTACATACTCCGTGTTTCCTCTTCATTGCGGTTTCCGTTCAGGCTCTCCGACACCATCTGGTGCAAGGCTCCGGCCCAAATATCCAGCAGTGAATACTCTCCGTCCAGCAGCTCGCGGTATTCCTTCGTTCCATAAATCGACATGATGAACTGCCCCCAGAGCTCCTGGGCAAAATAGTACAGCGTCGGCTCATGCACCTCGGCCTGCTCCGCCACCCGCTCCAGCACCTGGCTTACCTGCGGCGGGAACTCGTCATTCTGCAGCGGCACAGCCTCGATCTCCACCTCAGCGGCTTCGTGGCCGCGGCTCAGCCTGACCGCCCCCTGGGCCCCGCGGCGGCGGAGCGTCTGCAGCGTGCGGAACTGCAGCAGCGGATGCACCTCAGCCTGCTGCAGCCAGCCGGTCAGCGCTTCATCTACATGGCTTCCCTCCAGGTAGGAGAGCTGCTCCAGCGCCAGCACGGTCGCTTCGGACAGCGGCTCATTCATGACCCGCTTCAGCAGCTTATCGGGATAATCCGCATCCTCCTCCAGCTTGGATTTGGCCAGAATCCGGGCCATATCCTCTTCCTTCAGATCCTGCTCTTCTGCAGAGGGGGCATCATCCGCATCCCCGCCCTGTGCGGCGTAGGGAAACGCCGCCTCCAGCCAATCCAGCAGCGACTGCCACTCCTCGTAGTGCCGCTCTTCCTGTCCTTGGCACTGCAGCAGAAAACGCAGCAGTTCCATCGCTTCCCCGTAACGTTCACTTTCCAGCATTACCGTAAGCTGGATCTGATAATAATCCAGCGTCTTCGGGAACAGCACGATATTCTCTTTGGCAGGGGAATTGAATTGATTCATGAGGGCACCTCCTTTTCTCCGTTCCTCTTCATCCGAACCCTAATCAATTGTTGATTATAGCATATCCCCGTACGGTTTCAAAAAAACAAGTTGAAAAAATAATCTATGTATGATAACATAATTTTTGCTTGCTTTTCAGTCAGGCACCATGTCCCGGTAGCTCAGTTGGATAGAGCATGCGCCTTCTAAGCGCACGGTCGGGGGTTCGAATCCCTTCCGGGACGTCATAGAACAGCCTCCCTTCGGGGAGGCTGTTTGTGCGTCCGGAGGATGAGAACCCTTGGCGTCAGCCGGGGACGTTGGAGCATACGCTTCGTTAGGATCTGCTTCGCAATCAGCCCGAATGGGCTGTATTCTTCCGGGACGGTACGTGCCAGCACATAGCGGGGCCCTTGCGGACTGGAGGGCCCTTATTTGGGCGGATCGCGCCATTCCGCAGGCCATGCGGACACAGATTCCGTTAAGTAACCCGTTTCACCTCATTCTGAGCTCCAAATTACAATATAAGCGCTTCTGAGTCCGCATATATCCCGGAATGCTCTATTTCCTCGCATACAGTCTACAGCGCCCCTCATCGTCTTCACCTTATTCCTCACCGCTTCTTCTATCTTGCCTGTTACTCCCTACACTTGCATCATCCTGCCGCTTACCTTCACTTACCTTCACTTACCTCCACTTACCCTCACTTCGCTTCATCCCTGCCACCCGCACCCGTATCCCCGCACTCTGACGTTCTCCTTCACTTCACCCCTATTTCTCACTGCAACATAAACAAAGAGCGCCCACGCAGCCACAAGGCATACAGGACGCTCTAATATTACACTACCCTCTCCCGGACTCCGCAGCCAGCTTCATGCTCCGCAGACTCTCGGCGTTGAAGACCAGGTTCTCCACCGGCTCGGTGATGTCTGCGGTATAGCGGTCAATGGTGACTTTGCCCAGGTACATTTTGCGGACGGAGATGCTTTGTTTGGCCTTGAGGTAGGATTGTGCGCCGCTCTCCCCGCCGACATAAAAGGCAGAAATGCTGCCCCCGGCCTCCAGCTTGGAGCCGCGGCAGACGGAGAATGTTTTGAGAAACGTAATATTGCCCGAAGAGAACAGCTCACTCTGCACAATCCCGTCCCGGTGAATGATGATATCGCCGTTGGATTTCAGCGTGCTGTTCTGGCATTTGCCGATGTTAACCTCGACCTTGGTCTCCTGCATCCGGGCCACACCCATATGCAGCTCCTCCAGCATGCCGATCACTCCGCTGAGCGAAGCTTCACTCATATAATCCACCAGCTGGGCCGGCTTCAGGAACAGATTCAGGAAATGCAGCGTCTGCTCCAGATCCTGATGGTAAGAGGCCTGAACCGTTGCCAGCACCGAGAGCAGCTCCTTGATCAGCTGCGGGATCTTCTGGAACTTGCTCTCCAGCAGCAGCAGCACAGCCTGTCCGTACTTCACGCTCTGCTTCCGCCCCTGGACGGCCTGAACCAGCATCCGGACCGCGGTCTGGAGGATCTTGGTCTCTTCAATCAGCAGCTTGGAGCAGTTGTAGATCCGGTTGTACATCACGCCGAAATACCCGGAGTACAGATTGCTGTTCACTACATTGCCTTTGACAAGAATACTGCCGGTGGCTGTGATGGTGGAGTTATAGATGCTGCCGGCAACATAGACGTTACCCAGCGACTCAATGATCATATTGTCCTCGACATCGCCCCGTATAATGACATCTCCGGAGAATACTATATTGCCGGATTTAATGTTCACATTGCCGGGTACGATGTAGGACGTGCAGATGTCGAAATATTTGATCCGGTCACCGGTTACCCGGGGCCGGCCTTCACGCAGGGCGCGGATTTCATTGCCGATCAGCAGCACTGTATTATTTTTGGCGAGAATCGTAAGGTCTGCAGGCGGCGGGGGATATAGAATCTCTCCATATACATCATAGCCGGGAATCCCCTCGATTACCGGAATTTTGCGCGCCAGCACTTCACCGCGGATCGCGGAAGGAATACGCAGATGGCTGCGGTAATCCACCTGGCCTTCAATCTCGCTGAATTCATTCTCAATCGTCTCGGAGAAAAACAGTTCAAGATGCGCATTCTCCCCCGGCACAGCCGCTCTGCCCTGGGCAGCGGTAATTGGCTGATAAGTGGGATTCTGCAGTTCAGCATGAATTCCGGAGATATTCAGGTTCTGAATGATTCCCCGGCGCTCAAAGTCGGCAATAATCTGGTTCAGGCCCAGAATTCCGACAACATTCTCCGTATTCATCACGGCGTCTACTTCCACCATTCCGGCGGATAAATGATCATTCAGCTTCCAGGAGAATTTCTTCGTGGAATGGAGGGTGAAAAAAGCCAGCAGACGATCCTCCGACACGGTAATCGAATACAGCGGCGGCTCCGAGATTTCCCACTCTATAGTATCCTCCGTAGTTACCTCGGCCGGGCCGGAAACCGGCTCGCCGTTGACATATAGATTAACCGGAAGAACTCCCATAATCACTGCGGGCGAACCGCCGGGCAGCGGGTCCTGTACGAAGATTTTGTCAGCCCGGACCAGCACCCGCCCCCCGTGGTCATGATCCGGGTCACCGGATACCATAAATGAAATATCAAACTCGATATCACCGTCACCCTGCGACAGCTCCAGCATATTAATCAGCTTATTCAGTTCCTGCTCGGACATACGGTCAGGCATTCGGCATACCCCCTGTTCCTTATAACCGCTTTCATTCATTCTAGTATTATTATAATTTTAAGCAATGGAAATAGATAGGCTCCCCTGTGAAAAAAAGCCCTCCGGCGTCTGCGATCCTCCGCGTCTCCTGTCACGTCAAACAGGCTGCCCGCCGTGGATTATCCACAGCAAAGGCAGCCTGTCATTCACATATACCGCTCCAAGTCTAAGTCTCAGCGCCCCCGGCGGCGGTTCCCCAGCCACAGCGGAAAGCGGAAAATAAAGTTAATCAGCAGGACTACGAACACCAGCACCGCAGCGGACTTGTCCGCGATCTGCCGCGCATCCTCGACAATCGCCTCGGACTGCACGTACCACAGATGGACCGCCAGGGTCTCACCCGGCGAGAACAGATTGAAATCCCACATCTCACCGGAGGTGCTGAGTCCGGCGGTCAGGATAATAACCGCCGATTCCCCGAAGGCGCGTCCGGCCACGAGGCAGACGCCGGTGATGATAGCCGGAAGGGCTACCGGCAGCACGACCTTGCGGATGACATGGAACTTCGTCATGCCGAGTGCATAGCCGGCTTCACGGATCTCGCCGGGGACCGCGCGCACGGCTTCTTCCGTGACGCGGGCCAGCATCGGCAGGTTCAGCAGTGCCAGGCTCACGCCTCCGCCGAGGATGGTCAGGCCGACACCGAAGTACTCGGCGAAGATCGCCAGGCCCAGGAGGCCGAACACGATGGACGGAACGGAGGCCAGGGATTCCACACAGATGCGCAATGCGCCTGTGAAGGCATTATCCGGCGCATACTCTGCCATATAGATACCTGCCCCGATCCCGATCGGAACCGAGATCAGCAGCGAGATGAACAGAATATAGAAGGAGTTGAAAAGCACAGGGCCGATCCCCCCGCCGGCATCCATCTCTTCCGGCTGCTTGATCAGGAAGTCGGGCCGGAGCGCCGGCAGGCCTTTGCTTAAGATGGTGAACAGCAGCCAGAAAATCAGCAGCATCACCAGAGCGCCCAGTGTGTAGAAACCGATGGTTGCTATTTTGTTGCGCCGCTGCGCCCTTGCCGTATATCGTGTACGAGTAAACCCGTTCATCAGGCATCCCTCCGTTTCCGGCCCAGCACGCGGATAATTAGAATCAGCACAAAGGAAATGAGCAGCAGCAGGAAGGCCATCATATGCAGGGAGTAGTTCCAGGTGGACTCAAACTCAACATTAGAGATCTGCATTACAATGTTGCTGGTCAGCACGGAGGTTGGCGTGAACAGGGTCTTCGCCAGCTGAGGCGTATTGCCGATCACCATAACCACCGCCATGGTCTCGCCGATCGCACGGGTCATGCCGAGAATAACGGCCGAGACAATCCCCCGGCTTGCTGCCGGCAGTACAACGCGCATAATGACCTGAAGACGGGTCGAGCCCAGCGCATACGCGGCGTCACGGTATTTGCGCGGAACGGACACAATGGCATCATCGCTGATCCGGCAAATGGTCGGCAGCACCATCAGCGCCAGCACGAGGGCTGCGGCGAGCAGTCCGTCCCCCAGGCCTTCTCCGCTCACTCTTCGCAGGAAGGGAAGCAGTACGGTCAAGCCCAGATAACCATATACAATAGAAGGAATACCGACCAGCAGATCCAGCACCGGACGGATGAAGCTTGTCAGCCATTTAGGCGCGATCTCCGCACAGAGCACGGCCATAGCGACTGAGATTGGTACGGCGATGACCAGGGTCAATGCGGTAAGCGATAATGTATTTACAATAAAGGCAGCGGCGCCGAAGGCATCCTCTTCCGGTGTCCAGTTGAACGAGAAGAAGAAATCGAGCGGCGAGACGCTCCCGAACAGCAGCAGCGCCGTTTTGCCGATGAATACAATAACTAGTCCAAGCACCACACAAAGCGCAAGGATACTGAACAGGAAATAATAACGGGATAACGTGTTGCCAAGCAGATGTCTCTTATGTCTTCTGGTATTCACTCTAACTTCCTCAAGGCTCTTCTGTGTCTGTGCTGTCAGGCTATGAACCGGTGCCCCCATACTTTCCCTCCTGTAAGAGGCCAACCCCGCATGAAGCTCCGGAGCTGGCCGCTGTTACCTATCAGTCTGTTACCTTGTACTATGGTTGATCCTAGGATTGCATGGCGGCAATCGGAATGAATTTAAGCTTTTTGAGCGAACCCTGCTGGAACTTCTTGCTCTGCACGTATTCGATGAATTCTTTGGTAGCGCCGGTAGGCTGGCCATTGGTCATGTAGTAGCCGTAAGCCCAAATCTTGTACGAACCGTTGATAACATTGTCCGTAGTCGCTTCCACACCGTTGAACTTCACGGCTTTGATGTCACTGCCGGTCACGTAGACAAGGTCGATGTATCCGATAGCGTTAGGAGTAGTGCCCACAGCTGTTTTCATGTCGCCGCTGGAGCCGGTTTCCTTGTAGTTCTTCTCTTTCTTCACAATATCTCCGCCGGCAAGTGCCTTCGCCTGATAGTTGACCCGGGTACCGGAACCGAAGGCACGGGTGATAACCACGATGTTGGCATCTGCTCCGCCGACTTCTTTCCAGTTCGTGATTTTGCCGGAGTAGATTCCTTTAAGCTGTTCTGTAGTCAAGTTGTCTACACCGACGTTTTTGTTCACGATGGTTGCAAAAGGAATGACCGCTACCTTGTTCGCTACCTGTCCTTCAAAAGCTTTGAAGCCCGGAACATCGATGCTGGCATCCCAGTCGCAGGCGCCGATATCCGCAATGCCTTTCTTCACGGCTTGAGGTCCGGTTACGGAGCCTTTGCCTGAAGCGGCGATTTTCACTTTAGGGTGAAGCTTCTGGAATTCTTTGGCGGCCTGCAGCGTCAATGGAAGCAGTGCGGTCGAACCGTTAACGGTGATTTTACCCTTGAGACTGTCCGCAGCAGCGGCAACCCCTGCAAAAGCTGCGGTAACCGCGATAACCGCGGTGAGCGCTGTAACTGTTAATTTCCGGAAAACCTTCATGTATAATTTCTCCTCCCGGCGGCCAGCGCCGATATATGTTGTTGTGAATCAGTGAAGCTTAGTATTAGTCAGTATTAATTGGACAGCTGCACTGCTTTGCCGTTCTGAATTACAAGGATTTTGCCGTCGCTGACAATGGCCACCTTGCTGCCGTCATTCGAGACAGACACCTCGGACACATCTTCTGCCGTGCGGAATAATTCAACCGGTGCCGCGCCGCCTGCAATAGAGTAGATTACAGTGCTGCCATCTGCGCTCAAGCCTGCAACCACCAGACCTGTACTTGTTCCGGCAGACCAGTTGGCTTCAGCACTCAAGGTGATATCTGTGCTGGTGCCGTCAGCTGTAATCGACTTCAGGGTGTTGGCGGCAGTGCCCTCCGGATCTGCACTCAGGTACACTACGCTGCCGTTAGCAAGGATCTCAGGGTACAGCTTGTTGTCGAGCGCAGTAGTCAGGGCTGCCGGCTTCGCGCCTTTGGTGGCCAGATCCAGCTTGTACAGCTGTTCTCCGGCTTTGCTGAAGTCTACAGTCAGTGAATCTTCTGTACTGTCGGCATCATTCTTGGCTGTGCCTGTTACATTGACAATGTACACGGCAGTTTTGCCGTCCGCCGATACGCGAAGCTCCGATTTATTCTCCACTTTATCCTCAAGCAGCGCTTTGACCTCTCCGGTCTCTACAGAAATCTGCGCCAGCTTCTCCTGCTTGTCGCCTTGAATGAAATAGATTGTCTTGCCGTCGCTGGACCATACGAGGTCCGTCTTCACGCTGGTGTCTTTGCCAAGGGTAGTGATCACTCCGCTGGACAGGTTGATCAGCTGCAGAAGGCCTGTCTCATTGCTGAACACACCCCACTGCTGGTCCGCAGAAACTGCATAATCCACAGCACTGCTGTTGGAAGAGAACCATTCATAATTGCCGGGCACCTGGCTGAATTTATAGAGCAGTGTGGATTCAGCGTCGCTTTGGCTGGCGATCAGACCGCCGTCCGCACTCCAGTGAAGGGTATCGAATTGGCCGGCCGGCCGGGCGAAGCTCAGGATACTGCTGGTTTCAGCCTGCAGTTCACCGCCAAGTGCGGTAACCAGCTTCGTGAGTTCAACATAGGTTTTGCTGTTATGAACGACAGGTGCTACTGTAAATTCCTGTGCTTCACCATCAACCTGATAGCTTTTTACACCCGCCTGAATCTGTACATTATGTAGGCCCTTGCTGTCATTTAATAGAAATCCGCTGCTGCCGAGCACAAGTCCTGCTCCAAGCTCCCCTGCCACCTGGCTTAACGAATAGAGTTTATATCCACCGCTGTTGATTGTGCTGAGTGCAACCGGCGTACCATTGATACTCCATGTAGTACTTCCCTCCCCGACTGCGGCTGTCTTGACGGCGGCGGCGCTCACACTGCTGCTTGTAGCCAAAACACTTACTGATCCCCCTGTTACGAGAAGTGCTGAAGCCAAAGCTGCGCCGATCCATTTACTGTTTGTCAATTAGATTCACCCTTTTCCTATAGGTAACTGCTAATGTTATTTTCATCTACGAATGTCAATTCTGTTGCAGAGGAATGTTATGGAAATATTAATTGTAAAAGTAAATACAAAAAGGCCAGCCCAGGAATGAATCCTGGGCCGGCCTTACCGTAAAAGTTATGTTAATTCAGTATCCACGTCACAATAATCTCATTACCGCCGGGCTTCGAGTCCGAGCTGCTGCCGATAATAGAATACGAATAGGAACCGCTCACCTTGCCATTAATTAGAATGTTGTTGCTGTCGACAATCTCTGTTCCGCGTTCCAGGTCCTTGTCTCTTACATATTTCTGATATGTACTTCCAAGAGCGGCCATACTTTCCTCTGTCTCATAGATCAGCATAGAGGATTTCTTCCCCTCTGCCACTTCACCTTGGGTAAAAGTGATGCCCGCGCCTTCCGGTATCGGCAGATCGTCAGGCAAATACTGCTGCGCGTCCGCATTCTCTTCCGCCAGGGTATGAAAAGCTCCGCTGTCCGCTTCTGCTCCGTCTGTACTGCTGCAGCCGCTAAGTCCGGCCGCTGCCAGAAGCACTCCCAGAGTAAGGAGCAGCTTATGTCCTGCCATGATTCGCACCACCTTCTAATGTAATGGGTTCCGGTTGCCGGCAATCTCCAGTATTCTCCTTATTACCCTGATAACCGGTATAAGGAAACGGGTAATCCATAAAATTTAATATGTTTGTTGCGCCGGCAAGCGGAAACGGCTCCTCGTCCTTAATACATCGTGCATGTGCTCTGCGGGAGCCTGACGAAGCTTCTCATAATCTGTCCGCCAGTCTGGCGGACAGATTATGAGAAGCTATTTCGGGTAAAACATGCAGATTCCCAGGTTAATCGGACTCAGATTCCTTTATTTGTCCGCAATAGCGGAGATCAATAGAGCACCAGATATATATTTTTGTGTACTTGGAAAAGAGATTTACTTTTACCAAGAGAATCATTATTATAATGAGTGAGTACTCACTCATTATGCGGAGAATTGAGGAGATCACAATGAAACAAGCCAACCCAGTGATTACAGTAACTCATGTTGACCGTGCTTTCGGCAGCAAGAAGGTATTGAAGGATATTACGCTACAGGTGGAGCATGCGGAAACCTTCGGGATTCTGGGCCCGTCCGGCTCCGGCAAAACCACGCTGGTCAAGCTGCTCACGGGCATAGACGAAGTTACCTCCGGCGAGATTAATGTGCTCGGGGTACGGATGCCGAAGCTTGCCATGCTGCAGCAGATCGGCTATATGGCCCAGTCCGATGCGCTATACACGGAACTGAGCGCCAAGGAGAATCTGGAGTTCTTCGCTTCCCTCTACGGGCTGAAGGGCGGCAACCGCACACGGCGGATCAGAGATGTAATGGAGCTGGTGAACCTGCAGGAGCATTTGCGCAAAAGAGTAGACCAATACTCCGGAGGCATGAAACGCCGCCTGTCACTGGCCATCGCGCTGCTGCATGAGCCGCCCCTGCTGCTGCTGGATGAACCCACGGTCGGGATTGATCCGGTGCTGCGCCAGTCGATCTGGAAGGAACTCAAGGCGTTGAACCGTAATGGCACCACGATTGTACTCACCACACATGTTATGGATGAAGCGGAGAAATGCGGCCGGCTGGCTATGATCCGGGATGGCGTTCTGCTCGC
This sequence comes from Paenibacillus sp. FSL R10-2771, assembly GCF_038000205.1. Classification (NCBI taxonomy): domain Bacteria; kingdom Bacillati; phylum Bacillota; class Bacilli; order Caryophanales; family Paenibacillaceae; genus Paenibacillus; species Paenibacillus sp. FSL R10-2771. The sequence goes on along the minus strand of NZ_JBBOBM010000001.1, from coordinate 708,833 downwards.
AGTAGATACTCCCGCCGGACTGCTGCAGGCAACCGGCTCCGCTACTATTGAAGAAGCCTTCCTGTACTATGGAGGTGTACGTCCATGAGAATCCGTGCGATTACCTTGAGAATTCTGCAGCAATTCATCCATGATAAAAGAACTATGGCGCTGATGTTCATCGCGCCCCTGCTGGTGCTCAGCCTGATGAGCCTGGTCTTTAACGGTGATGCTTATGAGCCGAAGATCGGTGTAGCCCCCGGTGCTGCAGTGTTCAGCACCGCGCTGGAAGCCCAGAAGGCTGAAATTACCGGCTATGATAATGATGAATCCGGCAACGCCGCCCTTCAGGCCGGGGACATTGATGCTTATATTACAATGAAAGGAACCACTCCTGAGATCATGCTGGAAGGCAGCAACCCGACCGCTAACCGTGCCGTAATGATGGCCCTGCAGGAAGCTATGCAGAGCCTGCAGCCGTCAGCGGCAGGCAGTGTACAGAATCAGCCGCAGATCAGCTATCTCTACGGCGCCGAGGATATGAAGACGATCGACCGTTTCGGCCCGATTATGATCGGGGTATTTGTATTCTTTTTCGTCTTCCTGATCGCGGGTGTCTCCTTCCTGCGCGAGCGGACCACGGGAACACTGGAACGCCTGCTCTCCACTCCGCTGAAGCGCTGGGAGATCGTGCTTGGATATGTCTGCGGCTTCGGTATCTTCACCGTCTTTCAGGCGCTGCTGATCTCCTGGTTCTCAATCCAGGTGCTTGGCATTATGATGGCCGGCAGCTTCGGCTACGTTCTGCTGATGACCTTGCTGCTCTCGATGTCGGCGCTGACGCTGGGCACCCTGCTCTCGGCATTTGCCGCCAATGAGCTCCAGATGATCCAGTTCATTCCCCTGGTCATTGTGCCGCAGATTTTCCTGAGCGGACTATTTCCGCTCGATACCCTTCCGCTCTGGCTGCAGCGCGTAGGACTGGCAACCCCCATCTACTACGGCGCCCAGGCGCTGATGGATATCATGATCCGCGGCAAAGGCTGGAATGATATCGCCCTTGATGTATTCATGCTGATCGGCTTCTCCCTGCTGTTCATGCTGCTGAATGTGCTGGCCTTGCGCAAGCACCGCAAAATGTAACTTCGAATTAGCGGTATAGGCTGTGGTACACTTGGAGGTAAGAGCAAGAGAGTTGGAGGGTCCATCATGGAGAAAGACAATGCTGCTGAGCAGCAGGGGCAGGAGCAGTGGATTCAAGAGCTGCTGGCCCTCAGTGAAAAGGAACAAATGACTCCCAAGCAGATATCCATTCTGCAGGCGGCCATTGATACATTCTCGGAGAAGGGGTTCTCGGCAGCGGCCACCAGTGAGATCGCCCAGAAGGCAGGCGTGGCTGAAGGAACGATTTTCCGCTACTACAAAACCAAAAAAGATCTGCTGCTGGCCATCGTAGTCCCCACCATGAGCCGGATGATCGCTCCGTTTGTGATGCGTAATTTCAGCGGTGTGCTGGATGTATCCTTTGAGAGCTATGAAGCCTTCCTTAAGGCATTTATGGTGAACCGGCTCGATTTCGCCCGTAAGAATCTCAAAATTATCAGAATCCTTATCCAGGAGATCCCCTTCCAGCCCGCGCTCAGAGAACAGCTGGTCGAGAATATTCTCAGCCAGGTGCTGGAGCGTGTCACTGTAATTACGGAGCATTTCAAGGAGCAGGGCCAGATTATGGATGCTCCTACTCCTGCGATCATCCGCTTCACCATCTCTTCGGTCATCGGCTATCTGCTGGCCCGCCTGCTGCTGATGCCGGACCATGACTGGAATGACGAGGAAGAAATTGAGCAGACCGTCAGCTTCATCATGCACGGAATTGGCGGGGCAAGGACACTGTAGGCGGCTGGATGGGACATTGCTGGAGCAGCTACGCCATTTCGGGACAGTCTGAGCCGGTCTGGGAGCACATCGTGCTGGCCAGGCTGGCTTTTACTTGGTTGGCTGCTGCTAGTTCTACTGGTTCAACAATGCAACAATTGATGTAATCAGTTCCTCCAAGTGGAAATTCAGTGATAGTTGTATACTATGCAATTAAAAACAGCGAAAAACGTTGCTTGTCTCTTATAACTGTAGTCTGTACAACTAAATCTGCCGAATTGGTGATAACCAGTCTACATAAGGCAGTTTAAGTGTACGAAATACAACTAAACGGAGAATCGCCTGTAAATCAGATGATTTAGTTGTACAATGTACAATTAAGCATACGCATAAGCCATAATCAGGTCACTTCAAACCCTCAGCAAGCGATTTACCCATGTGATTTTCACTACTTTAAATCTGACGCTATACTAGTTCTGCCGCTTCTACTCCCTCACTTATACCTTGCGAACTGCTGCTTCTCTGCTATTCTTGCTCATGCACCTGCCCGGTTCTATTTGCCACCTTACTACTCTTTGTACACAATTTACACATAAATAACTGTAATGGGGTCCGCAGGCGCGGTGAATGATATTGTCCGGGCAAATAGAGCACCCCAGTCCGCTGCTATCCATCAAGATAACTCCCGCATTGCTTAATTCTTCAGGACAGAGCATACAGAACTGCTCTCAGCATAATCCCTTTTGAAGGCGTACGCCTGTTCTGTTATTATGGGTACTATAACGATTGTCGAACGGGACAAACCAGGCTTTGGCTTGGGAGCCAGTTAGCCATCAGGAATAGAAGGAAGTGAGGATTACATTGGGTTTCCAGGTACCGGAACGGGTAATCAAGCTGCTGTGCGGCAGGGCCGCTTTTGATCAGGGGGTAGCTTATTATCACGCTCATAAGGTTGATCTTATCTATACAGAGCACAACGTTGAAGGGGAATATTCGAAATACCGCGCTGCGGTTCATGGTCTGGAAAGCCATGAAGTAGTGCTGACCATAGATAGTGACGGTGATGTTAACGGGGAGTGTACCTGCCCGGCCTACTACCGCGGCGGACCTTTCTGCAAACATATTGCAGCTGCACTGGTTAGTGTCCTTTATCTCGGCAAAGATATGGACATGGGCCAGACTCCCGATCCGGATGGGCAAGAGCCGGAGGCGTTCACGGGAGAGACCGGTATACTTACACCCCGCCATTCCGGCTCTGCCGGAGACGGATACACCGGGCGCAGTGGAGACCGGCAGCTGGTGAGCAGCATGCTCGGGATGTTCACCGGAGTGCGGCAGCGGCCGAGCGGAGCCGGAGCTTATATGGATCTGCGGACACCGCTTCAGGTAGAGTTCATCTGCAAGCCTTTCTCTTACAGCTTCGGCAGCACAATGCTGGGCATAGAACTGAAAGTAGGCCCTAAGCGCCTCTATATCGTGCCCAAAATCCGGGGGTTTCTGGAACGTGTTCACCGGGGTGAGCCTTTTGAATTCTCCAGACATTTCAGTTATGATCCCGCCCTGCACAGCTTCTCGAAGGAAGATAATGAGGTGCTCGTGAAGCTGATTGAAATCATGCTGAATGAAAAAATATACCGCAGCAGCATCAGCCCTTACGCTCCGCATACCGGCACTTCGGGAAATGAACGGCTGCTGGCTGTTCCTCCCTTCTTCTGGGAGAGCCTGCTGCCGGCACTCTTGGCTGTACCTGCAGCCCGTCTGCAGCACGGCCAGGTCCTGCACGAACGTCTATCTCTCTCCGCTGAGGCACTCCCGCTGAGCTTCCAGTTCGATCAGGCGCAAGGAGAGGGGTACCGGCTGGATGTCCAGGGGCTTCAGCAGCTTACGATTCTGGAAGATTACGGGCTTGTCTTGTCTGAGGGCAAGCTGCTGAAGCTGCCGGTGCAGGAATGCGGGCGTCTCGCTGAGCTGAAAAAGCTGCTGAACCCCTCGCGGCAGGACGGAATTGCCATTGCCCCGGAGCAGATGGAGCCATTCATGGAGGGCGTCATTCCCGGACTCAAAAAATTGGGCCAGGTATTCATTGCCGATGCCATCGCGGACAGAATCGTTCAGGCGCAGCTTCACGCCAGACTCTATCTCGACCGGGTCAGAGACCGGCTGCTCGCCGGGCTTGAATTCCAATATGGCGGGATTGTCATTAACCCGCTGGATGAGAAGGCGCATGAGCGGAGCAATGAAGTGATTCTGATGCGGGACGGGGAGGCCGAACGGCGGATTCTCGACCTGATGGCCCATGAGTCCTTCGCACGGACGGAGAGCGGATATATCATGCGGGATGAGGACGGGGAATTCGATTTTCTCCACCATACCATTCCGCTGCTGGAGCCGCTGCTTCAGGTCTATGCCACTACTGCGGTCAAGGAAAGAGTGCTTACGGAGCATGCCATGCCCAAGGTCAGCCTGAGCTGGAATGAGAAGACCGACTGGCTGGACTTCAAGTTCAGCATGGATGGTATTCCGGAGAAGGACATCGTGCTGGTGCTGAAATCCCTGCAGGAGAAGCGTAAGTATTACCGGCTGCCGGATGGTGCGCTGCTCCCGCTGGAAACTGCAGAATTCCTGGAAATTATCGCCCTGATGAATGAGCTTGGCGTTCAGAACGGGGACTTCAATCATGCAGAGTTCTCCCTGCCGCTGGTGCGGGGTCTTCGCCTGCATGCGGATACCGGCAAAGGCGATTCCGTCCAGATCGGCCGGTCGTTCCGGCGGCTGCTGGCCAATATGGCGAGTCCCGAGAATCTGGACTTCCCTGTGCCGGAGAGTCTGGCCTCTGTACTCCGCGACTATCAGCAGTACGGCTACCAGTGGATGAAGACGCTGGCCCACTACCGCTTCGGCGGCATTCTGGCGGATGATATGGGTCTCGGCAAAACGCTGCAGAGTATCGCCTTCCTGCTCTCCGAGCTTGATGATATCCGTCAGGGCGGAGTCCCTGCGCTCATTGTCACCCCGGCCTCGCTGCTCTACAACTGGCATAATGAGCTGAAGCGTTTCGCCCCGGACATCAAGGCAGCCATTGCCGACGGCAGTGCGGACGAACGCAACCGGACGCTGCGGAATTCAGCCGGCCATGATGTCATCATTACCTCTTATCCGCTGCTGCGCAGAGATGCCGTGGAATACGCCAAGCGGTCTTTCCATACCCTCATCCTGGATGAAGCGCAGATGATTAAGAACCATGAGACGCAGACTGCCCAGGCAGTTAAGCTTCTTCAAGCGCGGTACCGTTTCGCGCTTACGGGAACGCCGGTGGAGAATGCGCTCGAGGATCTGTGGTCAATCTTCGGCGTGGTATTTCCCGGGCTGTTCCCCGGCAAGAAGGCCTTCCATGACCTTCCCCGGGAGACTGTGGCAAAGCGTATCCGCCCCTTCCTGCTGCGCCGCCTCAAAAGCGATGTCCTGAAGGAGCTGCCGGACAAAATCGAATCACTGCAGGCCTCTGAGCTGCTGCCGGAGCAGAAAAGGCTCTACGTCGCTTATTTGGCCAGACTGCGCAAGGAAGCGCTCAAGCATCTGGACAGCGACAGCTTCGGCAACGGCCGGATCAAAGTCCTCGCCGGTCTCACCCGGCTGCGCCAGCTGTGCTGCCACCCCTCCCTGTTCGTGGACGGGTACACTGGAGGATCGGGCAAATTCGAACAGCTGCTGGAGATTATCGACGAATGCCGCAGCTCCGGCAAACGGATGCTGATCTTCTCACAGTTCACGCAAATGCTGGGGATGATCGGGCGCGAACTGGCCCTGCTGGGTGTGCCGCACTTCTATCTGGACGGACAAACACCGGCTTCCCAGCGTACCCAGCTGTGCACCCGTTTCAATGAAGGGGAACGTGATCTATTCCTGATCTCGCTGAAGGCGGGCGGCACCGGCCTTAATCTGACCGGAGCCGACACGGTCATTCTCTACGATCTGTGGTGGAATCCGGCTGTCGAGCAGCAGGCTGCTGACCGCGCCCACCGGATCGGACAGAAGAAGGTCGTGCAGGTCATCCGCCTGGTTGCGCAGGGAACCGTAGAAGACAAGATGTACGAGCTGCAGCAGAAGAAGAAGAATCTGATTGATGAAGTAATTCAGCCGGGACAGGAAGCCCTGTCCAGCCTGAGCGAGCAGGACATCCGCGAGATACTCGCGATATGACAACGGCAGGCTTGCAATAGAATAGCTTTCTGCGCCAAATCATACGGCTTCTGTTGCACAAAGTACAATCATGCTGAAGATCTCCTGTGATGCTTGGGGAATGAAGGTAATCTTGCTCAGTTTGGAAGCGTTTGGCAAGTCCGGTATAATACAAGGGAAGGCTTGTATCTTATTCAGGAGGTGCTTGTAAATGAGCTTTACGTTGGCGCTTGGAGACTCAGCCCCTGACTTCGCCCTGAAGGCGACGGACGGACAGACTTATTCCCTGGAGCAATTCGCGTCCGCCAGGTTCCTGGTTGTTTTTTTCACCTGCAATCATTGCCCGTTTGTAGTCGGTTCCGATGAGCTTACCCGTGAGGCAGCGGAGAAATTCTGCGATCAGGGTGTCCAATTCGTTGGCATCAATGCCAACAGTGAAACCACGCATCCCGATGATTCGTTCGAGCATATGGTTGCCCGGATGGAGGAGCATAAGTTCCCTTGGACTTATCTGCGTGACGATACGCAAGAGACCGCCCGGGCCTATGGCGCACTGCGCACGCCCCACTTCTATATCTTCGATGAAGCCCGCAAGCTGGTCTACACCGGACGCGGCGTTGATAATCCGCGCGAGACCGGCAAGCTGACCGTCAACAATCTGGATAACGCCCTGACAGAGCTGGTATCCGGGCAACCGGTCAGTGAACCCCTGACCAACCCGATCGGCTGCAATGTGAAATGGGACGGCCAGGATGCCCACTGGATGCCGGCTGAGGCTTGCGATCTGGTGTAACACGGCCGGCTATATAAACCACACTTATGACAACAACCTAACCAGCTTACTGGTTAATCGCGGCGGGACGAGAGGAATTTGTTAATTCCTTACACACAATTCATTGCCGGCAGAATGTAGGCTTCTTAGTACGCACGAAGGCATAAATGTTGTACGTTTTGCAACTCTGATCCCTAGATACCTGGGTGTGCGGGAGGATTGTTGTATGAAATACAACAATAGCTTCGTTGATCGGCCTGGAACGAGGGAATTGCTGCCTTTTGTACAACAATTATAGATTTAGGGCGTGTTAATGGGGGGAATGTTGTATTCTGTGCAGGATTTTATTAAAGTTACCTGATCTGTGCCACCAACAGCGGATGAAATCAGCCCCCCCCTACTTCAACATTAGCTATACAGAAGTACAAATATACAACTACAATTGAGTGCTCTATGTAAATAAAACAGGGACGCTCCTGAGCCTATAGGCTTGGGAGCATCCCTGTTTTATTTCTTTTGGCTTGCAGCGCCGGGTTTAGACAATTGTAACTCCACCGCTGGCATAACCGGCAACCGTTGTCGCTACATCAATTCCGGCTGATACCGTTGCCGAGAAGACCATCAGCAAACGAGTGCCGGCAGTTACCGGTATACTAAGCCCGGTAGTCAGACCGCTGCTGATCGTACCGAGGGAAAGAACTCCTGTCAATGGCGGAGCTAAAGTTACTGTGGCGCCCGGTACTGCCGTGAAGCTATTATTGGGTGTAGTCGATTGGAATAATCTCGCAGTTATGGTTACGGTTGAACCCACTAAGCTAAGTCCCGCAGTCGTACTGAAATAGCCTGCCAGTGAGGTAATGGTGCCTGCACGCGGTACTGAGAAGGCAAAGTTGAGTAAGGTTCCAGCCGCACCTGTCAAATCAATGATCCCGCCTGTAACACTAACACCTGCAGAGCTGCTGCCAAAACCTACAAGACTGGACGTATTCAAGAGTCCGCCGAGTACCGTTGTCAAAGATACTGGAAGGCCGGAAGCATACGGAATGATTGCCCCTGAACCCGTTGCCCCTGTCGCGCCAGTAACACCGGTAACCCCGGCTGTGCCTGTCGCACCCGTAACCCCAGTCGCTCCAGCTGTGCCTGTCGCACCCGTAACCCCGGTCGCTCCGGCTGTGCCTGTCGCACCCGTAACCCCGGTCGCTCCGGCTGTGCCTGTCGCGCCGGTAACCCCAGTCGCTCCAGCTGTGCCTGTCGCGCCGGTAACCCCAGTCGCTCCAGCTGTGCCTGTTGCGCCGGTAACCCCAGTCGCTCCGGCTGTGCCTGTTGCGCCGGTAACCCCAGTCGCTCCAGCTGTGCCTGTCGCGCCGGTTACCCCAGTCGCTCCAGCAGTTCCTGTCGCGCCGGTAACCCCAGTCGCTCCAGCTGTGCCTGTCGCACCCGTAACCCCAGTCGCTCCAGCTGTGCCTGTTGCGCCTGTAACCCCAGTCGCTCCGGCTGTGCCTGTCGCGCCGGTAACCCCAGTCGCTCCAGCTGTGCCTGTCGCGCCGGTAACCCCAGTCGCTCCGGCTGTGCCTGTCGCGCCGGTAACCCCAGTCGCTCCAGCTGTGCCTGTCGCGCCGGTAACCCCAGTCGCTCCGCCGCCAGAACCCGTCGCTCCTGTAGCGCCTTGAGCCCCGGTGGCACCTGTTGCTCCTGCTGCACCTGTGGCACCGGTAGCTCCGCCACCCGAACCTGTCGCTCCTGTGGCGCCTTGAGCTCCGGTGGCACCCGTTGCTCCGGTAATACCGAAGATTTCGCCCAGCAGTTCTGCAGAAACCAGACGGTGCGCGGTTACCAGTGCCCCGGTGCTGCTCTTACCCCAGAGCGAAATCTGGACCGGATCATTCACAGTGGCAGGTGTTAAGAAAGTAAACTCTAAACCATCCAGATCAGCAAAGTAGGTAGTGGTTATCGATTGATTCGGAGCAACATCGATCGCCTCGCTGACATACAGGTTTCTGACGCTGCCACTCAAATAGTATCCCTGAACCGATACTGTGGAGGCAGTGATATCACTGCGGTTATCAATTCTGACTGTAACCTGGGTAGTTGGTCTCACACCGCCAACCATATTATTTTCTATCGGTCCCGTGGATAAAAAACTCATCGTTTCAGCACTCCTTTTCCTAGTAGAATAGGATGAATCTCTATACTTCGGAGCTTAATTTCTCATGTGTAACAATGCGATGGGCATTCACCAGCAGGCCGGTAGAAGACTTGCCCCATACTGAAATCCCGATCTCCTCCCCGGTTGCTTCTCCGATCGTAAAAATAAATTCGAACGCATCCAAATCGGCAAAGTAATCCCTGGTTACCACTTCATTCGGAGCAATATTAATAACCTCACTTACATACAATATTCTTGTCGCTCCCAGCAAGTAGCCCTGAATACTGACTGAAGAGCCTACCATGCCATCACGCTTCACCAGCTTTACCGTAACTGTCTGCGTAGGTCTTATTCCCGAAACGGCATTGTTCTCGATAGGTCCTGTTGATAAAATCGGCATCCCGTCTCATCCCTCCTTCCATATCTAGCATTTACGGCGTGAAACTCAGTTACTAGCGACGGTTGATCTTTAATCGCACAATATAATAATATTCTGGCGTCCTCCGGTCGGTGTGGACATAAGACAGGTTCCATTCACCAATATCTGCGGGGGCGCATATCTTTTAATTAAGGAGAGACCGCCCTTGCTGCCGCTTTCCTGCAGAATGACCAACGGAAGAAGGGAGTCCCATGCCCCCTCCTGGAAAAGGAAAGAGACCTGCCGCCAAAAAACCACCAGCCAGCTCCAAAACACAAACTCCAAAAGGGCTTGAGTTCGCCGTGGCTGCCCTTCTTTTGACCGGCAAGCTGAAAGTAGACTCCATCCAGATGTACACGGACGCATCCATGTTCGTCAGTCTGGTAGGCAAATATAAAACCTTAAGTGATCTGAGCAACGACAACGTCGATAAGCTGGTCAGCTTCCTTGATGACAACAGCAGTCTCACCCTGAACGAGATTATGACCGCTTTGAAAAAGAAAGCCGAAAACTCCTGACCACCTAATTAGAAAGTGAAAGTGAGGCGCGGGGATATGGACAGTTTTGACGGGGAGGGTTTCGCCGGTGGTCTGCTGCTGGTGATTGTAATTGCCCTGCTGATTTATGGTTCTACGGACATCAAGAATCTGACCGGTGCGCCTACTGCGGACTAGGCATTTCCTCTATCAGAGATTCTGAAGAGGTCTGCTTGCCGAGCTGGCTTTGTAGTCCATTGCCAAGCGGCATCCATGTGATTACTTATGATACAAAAAGCTGCCTTAACTTTACTGGGGACTGTACCCTGTTTGTGAGGCAGGGATCAAAACGCCTGGTAAGTTTAAGCAGCCCGTCACCGACAATCCATCGGTGACGGGCTATTTAGCTTTACTGGAATCCGAATATCTCTGAATTCTACTCTGCCAAGCTTAGTTTATTTTTTGAATCAGGATAGAGGCGTTGGCATTGGCTTGTGTTCCGCCTGACAGCGTCTGCAGCGTAATTGCCGCTGAACTGGAATGATTGCGCAGAGTCAGGGAATCTCCCGCTGCCGCTACAACAATCACCATTCCGGGATTGGCCTGAGTTCCGGCGCCGGAACCATATATGCCGCCTGCAACAGAAGTACCATTTTGAAAAAGTGAAAATTGATTGGGCTCCACTCCCGTTGCGTTGAACCAGACTGCATAATCTCCAGCAGTACCTATAGTAATCACAGAGCTCCCTGGCGTGTGTGTAATCGCCCCAATTATGGGACCATTATTACTAAAAGTGACATCGGCCTCCAATGGAACCGTTTGGGCAGCCAAATTATAAATATACGCATACTCGGAAAGACCAGCCGGACTGGTTCCTGTCGCACCTGTGATTCCCGTCGCACCCGTAACCCCAGTCGCTCCTGCTACGCCCGTCGCACCCGTAACCCCGGTCGCTCCAGCTGCGCCTGTCGCACCGGTAACCCCAGTTGCGCCTACTTCGCCCGTCGCTCCCGTAACCCCAGTTGCTCCTGCTTCGCCTGTCGCACCCGTAACCCCAGTCGCGCCTGTGATGCCCGTCGCACCTGTAACCCCAGTCGCACCAGCTACGCCTGTCGCACCTGTAACCCCGGTCGCGCCTGTGATGCCCGTCGCTCCTGTAACCCCAGTCGCTCCTGCTTCGCCTGTCGCTCCCGTAACCCCAGTCGCTCCGGCTGTGCCTGTCGCACCTGTAACCCCAGTCGCTCCGGCTGTGCCTGTCGCACCTGTAACCCCAGTCGCTCCTGCTGTGCCCGTCGCACCTGTAACCCCGGTCGCTCCAGCAATACCTGTCGCACCTGTACTCCCAGTCGCTCCTGCTGTGCCTGTCGCTCCCGTAACCCCAGTTGCTCCTGCTATACCCGTCGCACCTGTAACCCCAGTCGCTCCTGCTGTGCCTGTCGCACCTGTAACCCCAGTCGCACCAGCTACGCCTGTCGCACCCGTAACCCCAGTCGCTCCTGCTACGCCCGTCGCACCTGTAACCCCAGTTGCTCCTGCTGCGCCTGTCGCACCTGTAACCCCAGTCGCTCCTGCTTCGCCCGTCACTCCCGTAACCCCAGTTGCTCCTGCTACGCCCGTCGCACCGGTAACCCCAGTTGCGCCAGCTATGCCTGTTGCGCCTGTAACCCCAGTCGCGCCTACTTCGCCTGTCGCACCGGTAACCCCAGTTGCTCCAGCTACGCCCGTCGCACCCGTAACCCCAGTTGCTCCAGCTACGCCCGTCGCACCCGTAACCCCGGTCGCGCCTGTGATGCCCGTCACTCCTGTGGTAGCTCCCAGGAGTTCAGCAGAAACCAGGCGGTGTGGCGTTACTAAGCCGCCTGAGCTATTTTTTCCCCAGACTGAGATTTGCACCTGTTCATCAATGGTTCCTGAAGTGACAAAAATAAACTCAAATGCATCCAGATCCGCATAATACGTGGTTGTCATTACCTGATTAGGCAGTACATTCAACGTTTCACTGACATATAGCGTGCGGGTTCCATCCAGATAGTAACCCTCTACCGTCACCAAGGAAGACATGGTATCACTTCGGTTATCGATTTTGACCGTGACCTGCTGGGTAGGTCTTAGCCCGCCTACCGCATTATTTTCAATCGGTCCTGTAGATAAAAAGCTCATCTTGAGTTCTCCTCTCCGAATATTTTAATAGTGATAACAACTTACTATATTCGAGCCATCACTGGAGGTGTGGACAAAGCCGGATATCTATTGCAAATACCGGATGTTATGGGTTGCATTTTCCGGAAACAAGGTTCCGCTTGACATTCCGCTATTGCTTTCTTCCAGAAATTCGCTATACTGATAAAAATCATATTGAATCAATGACCGGGAGAGTAATGGCCCTGAACCCTAGTCCCCAGCGAGCCGGGAGAGTGTAAGCCGGTACAGATCAGGATTATGAAGCGCACCCGTGAGATGGACTTCTGAACCTTAAGAGTAGGAAGCCCCGGCTAAAGACCGTTAACCTGCAAGGTGGTTGAACTGTATGTTCAGCAACGAGAGTGGTACCGCGAGCGCATAAGCCTCGTCTCTTTTGAGACGAAGGCTTTTTTTGTTGTTTTTTCACCTTACGGACCCTTGAAGTCTTCCGCCCTCAGCCACTGCTTACACCATTCACAACTATTTCGGGAGGTACTTATTCATGTTAAGCGAGCTAATTAAAGACAGTCTGGAACAATGTATTCACAAAGTATCTGAAGAACTGGGAGTTCCCGGCAGCACTCAGGTAAAAGCGGCTCTGGAGCAGCCTGCGAATGCGGAGCATGGGGACTATTCCAGCAATATTGCCATGCAGTTGGCCCGCACCCTGCGCAAAGCCCCGGCCGTCATCGCAGAACTGATCATCGCCGAGCTGAAGTCATCGGGCTCCGTAAACGGACTGCTGCAGAGAATTGAGGTTGCGCCGCCGGGTTTCATTAATATGTACATCGATTGGCAGGTGTGGGCCCAGACTGATTTTGCAATTCCGCAGGCTGACGGTGAGAAGGTTATTGTAGAGCATACTAGCGTTAATCCGAATAAGAGCATGCACATAGGACACCTGAGAAACTCCTGTATCGGGGATGCACTGGTTAGAATTTTGAGAAAAACCGGCTATACGGTCGAGGTACATAACTACGTGGATGATCTCGGCAATCAGCTTGCAGATACTGTAGTCGGCCTTTTGAATGTCCCGCTTGCCGGGGAGCATGTCCGTTTCGGAGATTACTGCTGGGATATTTACGCTGAGATCAACAAGGAGTACGCGGAGCATCCTGAAAGTGTAAATAAACGGACTGAAATTCTTCACGCGCTGGAAGAGGGGCATGGCAATACCGCCTGGATTGGCAACCTTGTCGCCGGACAGATTGTAAAAGAGCATGTGGAGGAGATGCGCAGCTTCGGCATTCACTACGACCTGCTTGTTTGGGAGAGCAGTATTCTGAAGGAAGGCTTCTGGTCTTCTGCCTTTGACCTTCTGTCGCAGACAGAAGTGTTCGTTCAGGAGAAGGAAGGCAAGCTGGCCGGCTGCTGGGTGCTGAAGCAATCCGCTGGCACTGGCGCACAGGAGACACAGGAGACAGAAGAGGAGCATCTGAAGGATAAGGTGCTGGTGCGCTCGAACGGGATTTTGACCTATACGGCCAAGGATATCGCTTATCATCTGTGGAAATTCGGCCTCTTGGACAAGGACTTCGCCTACAGTGAATTTGGCAGCGGGCTGTGGACGACCGGCTTGAGGGGTGAGACGCTGCCTTTTGGACGCGCAGATAAGGTCGTGAACGTGATCGACTACAGACAGGAGTATCCGCAGGCGATGGTAAAGCAGGCCTTCCAGGCACTGGGCTACAGCGAGCAGGCGGATCGGCTGCATCATGTAAGTTATGGTGTGGTTTCGCTAAGTCCGGCTTCCGCCGCTGAACTTGGTATTGATACCTCCGCCGGCAAAAGCTCCTACGCCATGTCCGGACGCCAGGGCATCGGCATCAAGGTTACCGAGCTGGTCCGGCTTATGGAGCATTCCATTGAGGCTACCCGTTCCGACAAAAACGGCCTGTCCAGCCGGCTCATCGCCACCGCTGCCATCCGCTACTATCTGCTGCGCTTCAATCTGGGTACAGAGATTGTGTTTGATTTCAAACAGGCCATGGAGATTTCCGGCAACACTGGCGTTTATCTGATGTATGCCTATGCCCGGGCAAGCCGTGTGCTCAGTAAAGGCAGCGCCTTGGCGGAGAGAGGTACCGGAAATAGCGGCGGCAACGAGCATGGCGGGAGCCGGGAGTACGGGGGGCACGGGAATAGCGGGGATAACGGGAGCAGCAAGCATAGCGCGAGCAGCGGGCCTGACGGGAGCAACGCGCATGGCGGGCTTCCGCTCTTTCCGCCGCAGCTTGAGGCAGCCGAGCTCGCCCTGCTGAGACAGCTCAGCCTGTGGCAGGATACCCTATATACGGCAAGCCGGGAGCTTACGCCGAATACGATCTGTAACTATGCGCACAGTCTGGCCGTACTGTTCAGCAATTTCTACTCCGGCTGCCCGATCCTCAAAGGAGAGGCTTCCAGCGTAGCCTTCCGTCTATGGCTAACCCGGAGCTTCACCGATACTTTAGGCGAGGCGCTGGATGTACTCGGTCTGCCTAAGCCGGAGCGGATGTAAGCTGGGACGAAGAAGCGGTAGAGAGTCCCGCATAGTTCAAGTAGGGCTTATAGTAGATAACTGTACTCATCGGGTGAAAATGATGTTGGTTACTTGGGGGATCGCTGTAGGCGAGCGGGGGTTTGGGTTTGAGTAACAATAGTAATAGTCTAGCGGATGGCTGTACAAAGAGTGACTTGAATGCTCAGACGCTTGGGTATCCCCGCTGCCGCCCGGCTTCTCATCCTCCGGACGACAAAAGAGCCTTCCCGAAGGAAGGCTCTTACTTGACGTCCCGGAAGGGATACAGCCAAATTTCGGCTGATTGCGATGTGTTCCTATCGAAGCTTATGCTCCAACGTCCCCGGCTGGCGCCTAGGGTTCTCATCCCCCCGGACAACAAAACAGCCTTCCCGAAGGAAGGCTCTTACTTGACGTCCCGGAAGGGATACAGCCAAATTTCGGCTGATTGCGATGTGTTCCTATCGAAGCTTATGCTCCAACGTCCCCGGCTGGCGCCTAGGGTTCTCATCCCCCCGGACAACAAAACAGCCTTCCCGAAGGAAGGCTCTTACTTGACGTCCCGGAAGGGATTCGAACCCCCGACCGTGCGCTTAGAAGGCGCATGCTCTATCCAACTGAGCTACCGGGACAAATGAAGAATCATGAAACCTAACGCTGTAAAGATCATATGTATTAATGCAACGTTATTTATTATACCTGAATCACAGAATTTATCAAGACTAAACTCTCCCAGCCGGCAAAAGAAGCCCCTACATCCCACCGTGCAGGCGACTTCTGATCAGTCCATGAGATTTCCCGATACACAAACCCCAATAAAAAAGAAGCCTCCCGCATCCTGAATGCGGCAAGCTTCCTGCTCTATGGCCCATCCTATAGGTTATTGGTTGGTAATTGTGCAGTGAAGCTTCGAAGCAAGAGGTCCCGCCGGAATCAAGAGTACTGCCTGAAATGCTCACCCAGCTGCTTCTTCAGCTCTCCGAAGATCAGCAGCTCACGCTGGAACTTGGACCGTTCATCCTCCGGGCTCATTACAGTGCTGCCGGTGAAGCCGTTGACCGTCACATCCTTGAAAGCATCATGCAGATTGTTATCAAACCAATCGGTGGCGGTGTCCGCGTCATTCGTCAAAATACGGACAATTTCGTAACCCTCCTCACGCTGGTCCTCAACAATATACACCAAAAGTGCTGAATCGCCCACAGCTCCAGGCAATACGCCAACCTCTGCGCAAGGTGCTCCGTCATACTCGGTCATTCTGCGGATTTTGGCGTCTTTAATGTAATACACTTGTCATCCATCCCTCCTGGCAAATTTCCCTCTCCCCTAGTGTTCGGATAAGGACATACATTTTATCCCTTCCTTCGGCATATATCTGTATTACTTGGCAAAAAAGAAAGGACAGACAACAATCGCACAAAAGAGAGGATGAACCAACATGTGCGGAATAACCGGATTTGTCCAGTGGCGCGGTGATCTTACAGGGCACTCGCAACTGCTTGTCAGAATGACTGAAACTTTAGCGAACCGCGGACCGGATGCAGCCGGAACCTGGATTTCAGGACCCATTGCCTTCGGACACCGCAGACTCAGCGTCATTGATCCCGAGAACGGCGCACAGCCGATGATTGCCCGCCATGACGATAAGGTGTATGCAATTGTGTATAACGGCGAGCTATATAATGCCCCTGAGCTCAAAAAAGAGCTGAAGCAGCGCGGCCATCATTTCCTCACAGAATGCGATACCGAGGTACTCCTGCATGCCTATATCGAATGGGGACCGGACTGCACGGAGAAGCTGAATGGCATCTTCGCTTTTGCCGTCTGGGACAGCTTGCGCGATCAGGTCTTTCTGGCCCGCGACCGCCTGGGCGTGAAGCCTTTGTTCTACAGCCAAGTGGACGATGTCTTCGTATTCGGGTCCGAGCCGAAGGCGCTGCTGCAGCATCCCAAAGTCCAGCCGAAGGTTGGACCGGAAGGCCTTGCCGAAATCTTCATTATCGGTCCGGCCCGGACACCGGGACATGGTGTATACAAAGATATATTCGAGCTTCGTCCAGGTCATGCCATGATTTATAGCCGCAGCGGTATCCGTACCTACGCATATTGGAAGCTGGAGAGCGACCAGCACACGGATAACGTGGATGAAACGGCAGCCCGGGTGCGGGAATTACTCCAGGATACGCTGGAGCGCCAGCTTGTTTCCGATGTTCCGGTCTGCTCTCTGCTCTCCGGCGGACTGGACTCCAGCGCCTTAACTGCGCTTGCCGTAGATTATTACAACCGGACCGGCCAAGGCCGGGTTGATACCTACTCGGTGGATTATGTAGACAACGACAAGCATTTCAAAAGCCATTCCTTCCAGCCCGGAGCCGACGGCCCCTGGATTCAGCGGATGATCGATGAACTGAATACGAACCATCACTTTATTGCTTTTGATACACCTGAACTGGTAACAGCGCTCGACAACGCCCTCTACTCCCGCGATTTGCCGGGGATGACCGATGTGGATTCATCACTTTATTTATTCTGCCAGGAGATCAAAAAGAAGGCGACTGTCGCTATCTCCGGCGAAGCGGCAGATGAAATTTTCGGCGGCTACCCCTGGTTCCACCGTGAGGAGATGCTGTCTTCCGGCACCTTCCCCTGGTCGGTAGCACCCAAAATGCGTGCCAGTCTATTGTCGCCGGAAATGAATGAGTGGATACGTCCGCTGGAATATTTGGGTGACCGGTACAGCGACGCCGTGGCCGAGGTGCCGAAGCTTGACGGTGAGACCGGCAAACAGGCGCAGATGCGCGTCATGTCCTACCTCAACATTACCCGCTTCATGCCTACGCTGCTGGACCGCAAGGACCGGATGAGCATGGGCGTGGGCCTGGAGGTACGCGTTCCTTATTGTGACCACCGCCTGGTGCAGTATGTATTCAATATTCCCTGGGAGATCAAGACCGTAGGCAACCGTGAAAAAGGCATCCTGCGCAAAGCACTCGAAGGTGTACTGCCGGACGATGTGCTCTACCGCAAAAAAAGCCCGTACCCTAAAACACATAATCCTGCCTATCTGAACAAGGTGCGCTCACAGGTACTGAGTATACTGGATGATCCTTCTTCGCCAATCCTTCCGCTGATTGATCCGGCCAAAATCCGGGAAATCGCCGCATCACCGGAATCCTCCAGCAATCTGCCGTGGTTCGGCCAGCTGATGTCCGGCCCGCAATTATTCGCTTATCTGGCCCAGGTGGATCTGTGGCTGCGGAAATACAATGTCTCCATCGGCTAATGCCAATTAGATGTGAACATGCCCGCCAAGACCGTATAGCATACGTTCAGGCGGGCATGTTTTTTACATTAATATGAACTAAGCCTGTACAAGCCCGCCTACAGCCGCATACTCCGGGATATTAAGCGAAACGTTAATATTGAACCGGAATTCCAGCTTGTTGTCCTCAAAAATAATCGTGTACGTGACCACATAAGGAGTCTCAATGTAGTACAGCGTAAGCTTCAGCGTATCCTCAGCCAGCCAGTTTACGTAAGTGATTACCTGTTGCCGGTGTAACGAGAGGTCTTTGCTAAACACATCCTCCGTCCATACCGGTTTGCTGAAATCGAATGGCAGCACATTGTCCCGCTGATCGCCATACACCATTTGCAGCTTAAGCAGCGTGTTATTCCTGGTAAAAGAAATCTCCCGCAGCCCGTGGGGATTGCTGCTGATCTGGTATGTACCGCTGAGACCATACATCAGCCATTTCTCCGAAAAAGACTGCTGCGCCACAGGTAAGGCTGAAGTACTCCAATCGGACAATAGCTCCTGCAGACCGGCGTTATCCCCGGAATCCGGCAGCGGACTGCCCCCAAGCGTATCAAAAATATGCTCAAAAATCAGATCCAGCAATACCTGCAGCCGGTTCATACTCCCGAAGCTTGCCGCCACAGCAATGACTATATTCTGCTCCGGAGCCACCAGACACAGCTGTCCAAAAGATCCGTCTCCCCGGTAGCAGCCCCTACGGCATAGATGAAATTGGTAACCATAGCCCTGCGCCGAGTCAATCCGCTGCGCTCCGGAACGGTTGTCGCTCTGCTCACTTGTAGCACGCTGTATGTACTGCTCCGATACAATTCTCTGCCCGTTATATATGCCTTTATTCAGCAGCAGCAGGCCAAACCTGGCTACACTTTCTGTAGACAGGCTGAGTCCCATCCCGCCAGCAGTGATTCCCTGCGGACAAGTCTCCCAGGATGGTCTCGGGATACCCAGTGGTCCGCACAAACGCGGCATCAGGTAATCGACCATACTTTGCCCGGTCACCCGTTCGAGGATGGCCGCCAGCATATAGCTGGAGGGGGTACTGTAGCGGTAATAACTTCCCGGCTCATGCTCAACCTGCTGGGCGAGGAAGGCGGTGATCCAGTCCTGTTCCTTGACTACAGCAGGATAAATATCTTCATGATGGCCCGCATTCATGGAGAGCAGATGATGCACTGTCATTTGCGCCAGATTAGAAGATACAGCTTCAGGCAGCTTGTCCGGGAAAAAGGAGATCACCGCATCCTCCAACTGCAGCAATCCCTCGTCCCAGGCAATGCCTATGGCTATAGAGGTAAAGCTTTTGCTAAGTGAATAAAGCAGCTGCGGGGTATCCGGACGGTACGGCATCCGGGTAAACTCTGCCGTAACCTTGCCGCCTTGCAGCAGCATGAAGCTGTTAACCTCAAGCCCCCGCTCCCTGACCTCCATGACAAAACGGCTTAAAGCCTGCGAAGATAATCCATGCTTCTCCGGATAATCTCTTATCAATTCCAACGTTGTGCCCTCCCATTGCTTCCTTCTTTTCTCAGCATAAAAGCCGGGGCAGCGGATGTCGATGAGCTTTGATGTCTTGCCATTGGATTGTTGTCCTGCTTTTAAAAGCAAAGAGCAGGCCCCATTAGAGCCTGCTCCTTTCTTTATACGCCGCCACCCATAGATTGAACTAAGAGAAAACCAATAAAAGATGATCGTACGGAGGGGGATTTTGGAACTGTAGGAGCGTCAGCGACCGCCTGAAAGCTTTCCGAAGGAAAGCTCGCAACGGAAGCATAAGCAGTCCCCGGATTTCTACCGCTTATAGCGGTATGAATCAAGAAATCTGGGGACAACAGCGGCCGGAAGTCCAAATATTCACCGCAGTTACGGCCAACATCTAAATTGTAAACTGTTCTTCGTCAATCTATCCCACCTCAGAAATTGAAATTATCCGGGTCCGGGCCGAAGCGGTGATTCTGATTCAGGTCCTCAATGGCCTTAACATCGTCATCGCTGAGGGTGAAGTCGAAGAAGCCTGCATTCTCAATAATCCGCTCCGCATGCACGGATTTCGGAATCGTGATAACCCCCTGCTGCAGGTCCCAGCGCAGGACAATCTGCGCCACGGTCTTGCCGTACCGCTCCGCCAGCTCCTTCAGCAGCGGCACATCCAGGTTCCCCTGCATCAGCGGGCTCCACGCTTCCAGCTGAATGTCATGCTCCCGTGTATATTTCAGCAGTTCGCTCTGGGTTAGCAGCGGATGGAACTCGACCTGGTCAACCACAGGTACAACACCGCTGTCATCGATGATATCCTGCAGATGATGGGTCTGGAAGTTGCTGACGCCGATTGATTTGACCAGGCCTTCCTTTTGCAGATGAATCAGTGCTTTCCAGGTCTCTTTATATTTGCCGGCAACCGGCCAGTGAATAAGGTACAAATCAATCTGCTCCAGACCCAGCTTCTTCCGGCTGACTTCAAAAGCCTTCAGCGTAGATTCATAGCCCTGATCAGGATTGCGCACTTTAGTGGTGATAAACAGCTCTTCACGGGGTACCCCGCATTCACGGATAGCTTGTCCAACGCCTTCTTCATTGTTGTACCCGGCTGCCGTATCAATGCTGCGGTACCCGGTCTCCACGGCAGCTTTCACTGCCTGGATAACTTCATCGCCATCCTTGGTCTGCCATACGCCAAGACCCAGCCAGGGCATGGTCACTCCGTCGTTCAAGGTAGGCCCGCCTGTAAATGGTGCGTTTAATTGACTCATATGTTTACCCTCCAAGCCTAATTTGAGTTCATCAAGCATCCTTAACCTTAAAAGCGCCTTCATAATCATCCAAAATCAGAATCAGTATAACAGATAGGAGCAAAGCCGCCAAAAGTGGCAAAAACATGTCCGGTCATCGTTGGCTGCTTCGGATAAAAAATGGAGTACAGCCTATTCTCCGGCTGTACTCCATTTCATTCCTGCTCTTATTTCTTGTCAATCAGCTTGAAATCATCAAAGTGGAACTCCGGTGATACGATGCAGGAGACCAGCACCGGCTCTTCACCCAGCGGACGGGCTGCCTGCCATACTCCGGCAGGAATAACTACCTGCGGCTGCTGGCCTGCGGCGATGTCCAGCCCCAGAATCACTTCCGTCACGTTCTCCGGCTGTTCACCGCTGCCGCCCAGGCTTAGCACAATCGGACTACCGGAATGATACAGCCAGATTTCGGAGGACAGCACAGTATGCCAATCCGAAGTCTCGTCAGCATGAAGCAGGAAATAGATCGAGGAAGCTGAAGCACGCGGCCCCGAATAGCTTCCGCCCAGAGTCTCCTGGGGAATCTCGAAGGATGAATTCCAAAGTCTCTTGTACCATCCGCCTTCAACGTGAGGCTGCAGCCCCAGCGTTTCTACGAGCGGTGAAATCTCTTTTTGCGTCACAGTATCTTCTCCTTAAAGTTTTGCGTAGCAAAACTGTCTTCGTAAGCATAGGCTTAGTTTTGCGTTGCATGCTTCGTAAGCATAGGCTTAGTTTTGCTTTTAACTTTAACGGAATGTGCCGCAATTGTAAAATAGTTCTGAGCTTATTTGCCGTCCTTGCTCGCCTTGAATACTTCTGCAATAGCTCCGATACTGCCAAGCGTTTCAACAGCACTGGTCGGCAGGAACACTTTGTTCGCCGGTCCCTTGGAGATTTCAGTCAATGCTTCGAAGGACTGATAAGCCAGTACTCTTTCATCCAGTCCTGCACTGGCGATCAGGGCAATCCGCATCTTCTCGGCTTGCGCGACCGCTTCAATCGCCTTGGCCTGGCCGAGGGCTTCCAGCTCCTGCGCCTGGCCGAGACCTTCCGCCTGACGGATACGCGCTTCCTTATCCCCCTCAGCCTTCAGGATCTTACTTTGCTTATCCCCTTCAGCGCGGAGGATCATATCCTGTTTGGCGGCTTCCGCCTCCAGTACAATCGCACGCTTGCTGCGCTCAGCCTTCATTTGTTTGTCCATCGCTTCCTGGATATCCAGCGGAGGCTTGATGTCGATAACTTCTACACGCTCAATCCGCACGCCCCATTTCTCAGTGGCTTCATCCAGCGCAAGACGGATATCCGAGGAGATTTTTTCACGGCCGGACAAGGTTTCATCCAGCTCCAGCTTACCGATAATCTGCCGCATCGTGGCTGTAGAGATATTACGTACACCATAGACATAATCGGAAATTCCGTAAGTTGCTTCTTCCGGTCCTACCACTTGATAGAAAATAATCGTGTCGATTTGTACCTGTACGTTATCCTTCGTGATTACCGTCTGCGGCGGTACATTCGCCTGTTGAATCCGCAGGTCATGATAGACCCGCACCTGATCAATTACCGGAATCAGAATATTCAGACCCGGTGTAAGCAGGCGGTTAAATTTACCGAGACGCTCCACGACCCCCACTCGTTGCTGCGGGACAATCTTGATAGTCAGTGCGATAAATACTACGACAACAACAACAATAATTCCGATAATAGCTAACTCCATCAGTACATATCCCCCCATCGTTCTACTTCGATAATTGTGGTGCCTCTTCTTACAACAATAACCTCTTGATCCTTGCCCAGCGCCACCGTGGATGTTGCACTCCATGTATCGCCGCCTACCTTGACCTGTCCGTAACGGCCAGGCTCAATCGCTTCGACGACCAGACCCTTTCGGCCGACAATATCGGTACCGGTATCCTTGAAGCCCCTGGAATTGCGTAATCTCGCTGCCAAGGGTTTGGTGAAAACCGTCAATATCAAGGCCACCAGTGAACCGGCCACCACTTGCAGCAATAATGCTTCCGGGAGCAGAAGCGCGACCAAGCCGGCAACCAATGCTCCGAGACTAAGCCATAATAGGTAGAATGTAAACGTAAACATTTCTACAACAAACAAGACGCCAGCGGCAATCAACCATAATACCCAAACAACCATCGGTGAACCCACCACCTTCCGCTATATACTACTATAACGAAATAAACAGCATCACGTTTCATAAATAAATAAAACCGGGACAGCAGCCTGCCTCTTCATTATATTTCAGCTTATGGAAGCTTATGAACGCTGGCAGTACTTCTATGTATTACAACGCATAATTTCCACCTAAGTATATGTAAACATTTAATTATTCAAACGAAGCAGTAAAAGGCGGGAATGGCAAAATGATACTCTGGCTAGAGCGCATAAAAAACGGTGCAGGCTTATGCCGGCACCGTTTCTTCGTGTGGAGATATATTATTGCTGATAAGTCTTCATTTCTTAGTTCAGCTTCCAAAGAGCCGGTGTTGTAGACGGTTCCCAGCTTACCAGCGAGGTGTGTGCCTGCAGACATGTATATGATTTCCCGCTGTAGGTTACAACATCACCCGCTTTATAAGCAATTCCGGCAGCCCAGGCTGAGGCACCCGTGGTTGCCGTCGGGGTTGCCGTGACCACAGGCGTCGCGGTTGGTGCTGCTGTCGGCGTAGCCGAAGGACTTACAGTGGGAGTGGCTGTAGCGGAAGGCTGCGGTGTAGTGTTGCCGCAAGTGCCGACAACCCTCCAGACTCCGAAGGCACCGCTGAGATCCGGCCGTTCGCCCTGCGTCCACCACTGGGCTTGATAGAGCAGTCCGCCGTAGGAGGCCTGCTGTCCTTGAGTGTAGACGGCGGTTGAACTCCAAGCCGCTGCCGTACATTGGCCTGGTGTTGCAGTAGGTGTAACTGTTGCAGTCGGTGTGGCACTCGGCTTAACCGTTGCCGTAGGTGTCGGCGATGGCGTTGCACTCGGCGTTGCCGACGGTTTCACTGTTGCTGTTGGCGTAGGGCTTGGCGTCGCCGAAGGCGTTGGTGAAGGAGTCACCACTCCGCCGCTAAGATCAGCGCTTAGCTTCGTCTGCAGTGTCCGGTTACGGTCGCCGCTGGTCTCCCAGAACATGGCTCCGGCCAGGCCTTTGGATTTCAGATAACTTGTTTTGTAGCCAATGGATTCTACATCATCGTAGCTGATAAATGTCTGATTTGAAGGATTATAAAGATAAGGAACCTTGGAAGTGTTGTTCCAGTAGCGGGTGTAGCCGTTCTTGTTGATGTAGTTGGCTTCCAGATCACTGAAATCATAGTTGCCCTTCTCCCAGGTGCCTGTGGAGGAGATTCCCGCCGAGACCTGGTACTGGCCATTCCCCGCAGCCGGAGCACCTCCCCAGCCTCTGCCATAGAACGGCATGCCGAGCACGAGTTTACCCGCCGGCACGCCGGCACTCAGATAGCTGGTAACCGCTTTGTCGATATTGTAATTCGCCGGCTCGGTCAGCCCCGATGAAGCTGCAGCCGGATCATAATAGAGCGGCGCGTTGTGTCCCGTAGTTGTATTCCAGCTTCCGTTGAAGTCATAGGTCATGATATTAATCCAGTCCACCACTGCAGCGATCCCGCTGAGATTATTGTTCTGGATATAAGCAGGTCCTGCGCCGGAAGCAATGGTCAGCAGATACGTTTTGCCGTCGGCAGTTCCTGCCGCATTCAGCTTCTCGCGGATCTTCTGCAGCAGAAGAACATAGTTCTGTTTATCCTCCGGACGGTAGCTGTTGCCCGCCAGTCCTCCGCTGACCGGGTATTCCCAGTCCAGATCAACGCCGTCCATCTGGTATTTGCGGATGAAATCAACGGCTGAATTGGCGAATACCTCACGGGTTGCCGCACTAGCAGCCACATCCGAGAAGCGGTTCGACCACGTCCAGCCGCCGATGGAGATGACCGTCTTCAGGTTTGGATTCTTCTCCTTCAGCTTCCAGAGCTGCTTCAGGTTACCCTTGATCGGGTCATCCCATTTATCGTCGCCGAAGCTTTTCTGGGCATCGATCCAGGGATCACCCAGCACAATGGTTCCGTTCGGAACGCTGATCGTCTGGCCTTGCTCGTTCTGACAGGACCAGGTTACCGGATTCGGACCGGTAGGGTCTGGATTGCCATGTATCCCGTTCCAGCAAATATCCGCAAACGCATAGTTGATTACATTCATTTTATTAGGATCAATATCCGTTACATTGTACGCCCGCCCGTAAGCGGCCCAGGAAGCATAATACCCGACAAGCTTGTAATCCGAAGCTGCATTAGCCGTTCTGGGATTTGTACCGAAAGCCGAAAAAAGGGTAAGGATAAGAACTGCCGCCAAGCCAAGCACAAAGGGTTTACGAGCTTTACTTTTGATAAAGAACATTTCGTTATTACCTCCCCGGTTCAATGCGTTACCCAATCAGAAAGCTTCAGCGCTCACCTCCAGGACCCTATTGACCCCCACCCTGTAAATCTATTAAATTCACAACTAGCAGGCTGAAATGCTATAGGCCAGCCCAAAAAAGCGCAGCTAAGCTGCATACCTGCGGATCTCGTGCTCTCTTGCCGGGTGTCTACTCGTAACTATGGCTTATGCTTGTGTAGTAAGTTTTGCGTCATTCAGCTAGGCTGCCTCTGTTTGCAAAACTTGTGAAGGGAATGGGGTAGCGGAAGAATGCAGAATGTTCGAAAGGGGTGAAGTCAACTCTTATTCTCATACAAAGCACGCTGCTGCGCTAGGGGTAAATTTCCATACTGAGGGGGGATTATCATCTAATTTCCATATCTCAACAAGTGGAAACGGCTTTGCCGTCCTTTTAAAGGACGGTACCGTTTCAGCGAGAAATAGAAGGATAATTTATAGCATGAAATATATAAATTCTTATATTTTAAAAAATCCGGAAGCCCCGTGCATGTTACACATGCATGGAGGCTTCCGGATAAGCTTCAGCTTCTATTTCACGTCCCGCTGCCGGCAGCAAGCTTCTCTGTCAGCAGACGCAGTGCCGCGCCACGGTGGCTGACCGCCTGCTTGTCTTCCAGCGTCAGCTCCGCCATCGTCTTCTCAAACTGCGGAAGATAGAAGAGCGGGTCATAGCCGAAGCCTCCTCCGCCCGCAGGCTCCGAGGTAATCCAGCCTTCCACTGTTCCTTCCGCCGTCAGCTCCCGCCCGTCCGCCGGATCATACAGCGACAGAGCACAGACGAACCGGGCCGGACTGAGCAACGGCTGGCCGGTATCCTCACCCTGCTTCAGCCTCTCCAGCTCGCTCAGCAGCTTCAGGTTGTTCGCTTCATCATCTGCAGGCTCCCCGGCGTAGCGTGCCGAGTATACTCCCGGACTGCCGTCCAGCGCTTCCACGCATAGACCGGAATCATCCGCAAGCACCGGAAATCCGAGTGCATCCCCTACCGCCCGGGATTTTTTGAAGGCATTCTCGGCAAAAGTCACCCCGTCCTCCACCACATCCGGCAGATCGGGGTAATCGAACATGCTTTTGACGGTGAGTCCAAGGGGAGCAAAGGCGTGCTGGAACTCCCGCACCTTGCCTTTATTCTTCGTCGCGACAATCAGAATCCCGCTGCCGGACTTCATATTACACCTCTTGGCCAGGCTGGCCGGAAGGGATTTTGAGCGCAATGGGGCCCAGTACTTCTTTTTGAACGGCGATCAGCTCGTAGATCCCCTTCTCGCCCAGACCCAGCAGCTGGTCAAGCTCCTGGCGGGTAAACGGCCGCTCTTCGCCTGTACCCTGCACTTCAACAAACGCACCGCCGCCTGTCATAACCACATTCATATCAACCTTCGCTTTGGAATCCTCTTCATAGTTCAGATCGAGCAGCGTTTTGTCACCGACGACACCGACGCTGATCGCCGCCAGGTAATCCGTAATCGGAAATACGGCCAGCTTGTGCTGCAGCGCAAGCTTATTCATGGCAAAGGCCATCGCTACAAAAGCGCCCGTAATCGAAGCTGTCCGTGTCCCCCCGTCCGCCTGAATCACATCGCAATCCAGCGTAATACTGCGTTCGCCCAGTGCCTGCAGATTCACTACGGAACGGAGTGCCCGTCCGATTAGACGCTGAATTTCCATCGTCCGTCCGGTAAGCTTGCCGCGTGCTGCTTCGCGCTGGTTACGGGTCTGGGTGGCCCGGGGAAGCATGGAATATTCGGCAGTGACCCAGCCTTTGCCTTGTCCTTTCAGAAACGGCGGAACTTTCTCATCCACGGTTGCCGTGCAGATGACTTTGGTATCTCCCATCTCAATAATTACAGAGCCCTCTGCATATTTGTTGGTTTGGGTGGTTATCGTCAGCGGCCGGAGCTGGTCTTCTTGGCGCCCGTTTGATCTCATCTTTTCTGCCTCCTACATCGTATAGCCCTAAGTTTGTGTGTACACGAATCCATCCCTTATCTTATACGCAGAAACGGGTGCCGTCCTCTGCTTCAGAGAACGGCACCGCTATTCCTGTCAAGATATCCGGATCAATGAACCTTTATTCTATCAAAGAGCAGGCACAAAAGCATCTTTTAGGCATGCATATCATTCTACAGCGGCAGCTCGTTCACATATTCCGGTGCCGAGACCGGCTGGCCGTAATCGATATTATTGGTTCCCGTAACTGTTTCTTTACCGTTCAGGCGGATCTGCACCAGGGCATCGTCCGTATTCTGGGCAACCGTCAGCACGACCGATTCCAGCATTTCCTCAGGAACGCTTGTGCTGCCTTCGAACATCTCATCCTTCAGGGAAACGGTAACTACCCCATTCTGGCCTGCTTCTACGGAATCAACCACCGTGCCCTGCGTCATGACCATCTCCAGGCCATTCTCGGACTGTGGTCCGGCAATCAGCTCGTTCAGAGCTGCCTTCACCGAATCTCCCCCTGCGGGTACAAAGCGCGTAACCGGAACATAATACTGATGAATGCCATCCGGAGAAGCAGCAGAGAAGTAGACGGTCACTGCGCTGGAGTTCATCATGAGCGCACTCTGCTTCGGCAGGTTAATGCCCATGGCGCGGGACAGCGGCCGATCCAGCGGAGTACCCTGCAGCGGCATTTCGGTAAGCTTTTTGCCATCGACCCAGAGCTGTACGCCCTGGATATCTTCCTGACCCGTCAGGGTCCAAGTGACTGCCTCCAGAATTTTGCGTTCATCCGCCGGATCATAGTCATTGAATGCCGAATTGAATTCAACGATGGCCACCTTATCCTGGCCGATAGATACATTGTTCACTTCCGTCCCTGCCGGCAGTACGCCCTGGAAGCCTTCGGGCAGTACAGATTTGTATGCCCCCTTGCTGACTAGCGCAGTAAGAGAATCCTCCAGCATTGCTGTGCCCTCCCCTTGCGGAAGAGCCAGAGACACCGGTGCCAGCAGGCCGTGCTGATCCTCCAGGTACACGGTTGTCCGTTCTCCAGCCGCAGCGGAGACTGCCGCATCTTTAACCCCCGCTGCGAGATCACTCTCATCCAGCGAGACCGGTCCTAGAACCCCGGTGTCGAGTGTGCCTTCTCCGCTGACCTGCAGCATTTGTGCTTCGACTTCACCCGGAGGCGGGTCTACCGCTGCCGATTCCGAACCGAACAGACTGCAGCCGGAGAGCATAATCGGAACGGCCAGCAGGCAAGCCGCGGAAACCCCGCGGATGTGTTTCATAGGCTTATTCAATCTTCATTACCCCTTTCAACGCTAAGATCAGTTTGTACTGCTATGTATACGAGCCCTTAGTCCAAAAAATAACAACAGCTTATCCTAAATTGCAGAAGTTCTGTCTGGACGGGCAGATGCAGCCAGATCCGGACCGATGCAGCCAGATACAGCCCATGAATCCGCACGGTTCTGGACATCAGTCTGCCGCTTGCGTACAATTTAGTACAAACAGCTATCCTAACTTAATTACGAATGGAGGACTTCTCATGACTGATTCCAAAATCCCTTACAGCCTCAACAGCAAAGCCGTCGCCGAAGCCACCCGGTTCTGGCTGCAGAAACGCGGGGTAACCATACTTGAGATTGCCGAGCTTGTCATGCTGCTGCAGAAGAAGTATTATCCGAACCTGACCATGGAGGAATGCGTTCATAATGTGGAGATGGTGCTGAGCAAAAGGGAGGTGCAGAATGCGGTGCTGACCGGCATCCAGCTTGATGTACTGGCCGAGGAAGGCAAGCTGTTCGCTCCCCTGCAGGATATGATTGAGAATGATGAAGGGCTGTACGGGGTGGATGAGATTCTGGCGTTCTCCATCGTGAATGTATATGGCAGCATCGGCTTCACTAACTATGGCTATGTGGACAAGCTGAAGCCCGGAGTACTGGAGAGGCTGAATGACAAGACAACCGGCCAGATCCATACGTATCTGGATGACATCGTAGGTGCTGTAGCCGCAGCTGCCAGCAGCCGTATTGCCCACCGGAAGCAGGCAGAACGCGAACAGGAGCTTGGGCTGCCGCATGCACCGGAGGATGTTGAAGAGGCCGCGCGGAGAAAGGTTCCGGAGAATGAGGAGCTGGAGTAAGCCGATATTACATTGATTTTATTTTGAAAGGTGCGAAGTGTGAATGACCTATTCGTTTGTAGTTGAGCCTGTGTCCGTTCTTGATTTTGACAGTGAAGATGAGCTGATTGACCGGTGTAAGGAATGGAATCTCCTGCCCGCTACAGCCACCCGGGTCAAAACTTATCAGTATAAAAGAAACGGCCTGACACTGCCGGTAGAAATTGTAGGCTACGTGGACAGCCTGACC
The DNA here is from genome assembly GCF_038000205.1 of Paenibacillus sp. FSL R10-2771. NCBI lineage: Bacteria > Bacillati > Bacillota > Bacilli > Caryophanales > Paenibacillaceae > Paenibacillus > Paenibacillus sp. FSL R10-2771. Next base: position 679,434 of record NZ_JBBOBM010000001.1, on the reverse strand, counting down.
GTGGTGATACAGTTTGAGAATAAACAGCAGCACTGCATACATCCCGCTTATCTGAAAGAAATGCAGACGGCTGCTTTTGGACAACGCGCTTCGGCGGCTGAAGCAGCCAAGGCGGATGATTCCACAGAGGTAACGGAAGAGACTCTGCCAGCCGTGAACGTTCTGGAGGAGCAGGAAAGCCAGGAAGTACCGGAAGCAGAAACAGCAAGCAAGGAGATTCTGGCTGCTCCGGACAGCGCAGATTCAGATTCACCAAAGCAAGCGATACCGGAAATTCCGCAGAAAAAAGCAGCCGCCTCCAAAAAGAAAGCCGCTGTCCAGCTGCCTGAAGACAAGCTCGCGATTACCGCTAGGGTCAAAGAGTTCACAACCGTCCCCAATCATTTCTCGGACAACGATGATGAAGTTATTATATATGAAGCCGTTTCGGTCGAAGGCCATGATCTGGCGATTGAGGAAGTCTGGTCCAGCCATAGCGCCACGCTGAAGAAGCTGGAGCTTAATCCCGGCGATAAAGTATCCTTCGAAGCCAAGATCGTCGCCAAGAAGCTCACGCAGCATCCGGTTAAATACAAGGTCAACAACCCGTCCAAAATGAAAAAAATCGATCCGGATTCATAGGATTCCTAGAGTCCTAGTAAATTGCTTGCTGAAGATATGCAATGACCCGATTGCGTATCAGGCGGTATGCTTAATTGCACTTTGTACAACTAAATCGTCTGATTTTCAACCGATTAACCGTTTAGTTGTATTTCGTACAATTAAACTGCGATTTATAGATTGGTTCTCACCATTCAGGCAGATTTAGTTGTACAGAATACAGTTATATGATACTAGAGTACCGTTTAGCTGTTTTTAAGTGTACGTTCTACAACTATCACTGAATTCCGCTCGGAGCTACTACATCAATTGCTGCATATAAACAGCGGGATGTCTTTTTTTCGGAATAATGTTGCAACCTACCAGCTTCTACAGATCTATTGCACAGTATCCAGCGGCCGTGGTGCCATTTGATTGCGCTCCATCAGAGCCAGGATGTCTTCGATCATTTCGTTGGCCGGGTATGGCATCGAATGGGTGATCCACCACTCCATTACACCTACTACAGCCGATGCCAGGAACTGGATCAGCATCTCTTTGTTCATCCCGCGGTTCAGGCCGCTCATGTCGATCTGCTCACTTAGACCCTGCAGCAGAATCGCATGCAGACGGGTCCGGAAGGCCGGAACGCCTTTATTGTTAAGCAGTGTAGTGAAGACCCATGCGTGCCGCTCCAGATATTCGGCTGTGCGCAGCAGCGCGCCCCCGGAGGCGATATGGGCGTCCTCCCCGCCGGCCAGGCAACTCTCGCACAGCTGTTCCATTTGCGTCTCTATACACTGATCCAGCAGATCGTACTTGTCTACATAATGGAGATAGATTGTTCCTCTGCTTACATTGGCACGCGCTGCAATCTCATTTACCGTAATCTGCTCAAAGTTCTTCTCGGCCATCAGGCTGATAAAAGCCTCGAAAATAGCTTCCCGCGTTTTGCCTATACGTCTGTCCATAAGCTTCTCCCTTTCACTTGTCATCCAGTTGCTTAGTGCACTTATTATATTTAACAAATGTCAATAAATCAACAAGTGTGCACATCGTCACCGTGCTCTGCTCTGCCCGCCATACTGCGCTATATGCGCCCAGCGGTTCAGCACAACGGGATACATTGGGCTGGTTACCTTCGCGGTAGCACATTATATTCAATTTTTCGCATACATTGGGCTCGGTTACCTTCGGGGTAGCCCATTGTATTCGATTTTTCGCATACATTCGGTGCGACCCCCTTATCCCGGAGTCCTCCGTATAAAATCAGTACTTGTTGTAGATATGCTCTTTATTTCGCTTTTTCTCTCGGCCAGAAGAAGCGGGAGCGGTCTTCTAGGGTCAGCACCCACTCTGCAAAGGTAGCTGGCGGCAGGTTACGAAGGCTCGTATGCATTCTGCGATTGTTGTAAAAGTCCATGTACCGGTCCACCGCTTCATAGGCCTCTTCGAACGTTTCGAATGCCTCTTTGCGGAACAAATCCCGATCGATATTACTGTGGAATGATTCAATAAAAGCATTTAAATCCGGCGTTCGAGGCGGAATACGTTCATGGGTCATTTCCCAGCTTTCACACATGTCGCCAAACAGGTGGCTGACGAACTGTGGGCCGTTGTCGGTGCGGATCACAGGGCGAGCGCTGTCAGGGGCGCAGTGATGCTCCATGGCGCGCGCCAGCGTCTGGCAGGCGTGCTTGGCCTCACACGACGATCCCCGGTGGTAGCCGACGATGACACGGGTAAACACATCGATAATGCTCAGGACAAAGAAATGCCGGTCACGTCCCTCCACATACCCGTATTTAATGTCCATCTGCCAGAGCTGGCTCGCTCCTGTAATGACTCGGTTCTCCGGCAGCTTCCGGGGATGCTTAAAGCGCTTCTGACGCTGGGGCTGCAGGATATCCAGCTCCTGACACAGCCGGTAGCTTTTCTTGTGATTGAGCTTCAACCGGTGCTGGTTCCACAAGCACTTGGCCAGGAGTTTGTACCCGTACACGTGCTCTTCTCCAGCGATTAATTCCAGCAGCCATTCCTGGATCTCCTCGTCACTAATCTTTTCCCCAGACTCGTTAAAGGAGTAGCCTGGCTGGGGTCTTCCACGCCCCCCTTGATCGGCCTTTGGGGACAGTGACCTGCGTTTCTTACGGTCGTAGTACGTGGACTCTGCTAGCCCCATGAGACGCAGTACCAAAGCTGCGGTATTCCCCTGCTTAATGAACATGTCGGCTACCTCGATTTTTTCGGATAAGCAGGGGTTGGCTTTTTTAGCAGTTCACGCAGAATCTCAATCTCTAACTCCTTTTCGCCGAGTATCTTGACGGCCTTCTCGTATTTCTGCTCCACTTCCAGGAGGCGCTTCAGTTCCTCCACCTGCTCCTGGGGATACGGATGATCTTGTTCCCCATGGGCCCCTCGGTAATCTCTCACCCACTGATTCACCGTCGCTGGGGTCACCCCATATTTTCGGGCAACCACCGCTGCCTTAATGCCAGACAACACCTCTTGCGCTGCCTTCTCTCTTGTTCCCGTTAAGTGTCCCATTGTGTTCATCCTCCTCCTGTATTCAGTCTACATTTTTATGGGGGAGGACTCCAACTTCATTAGGGGGCTGTGGAGCATTTGGCCTGATTACCTTCGCGCTGGCACATTGTATTCGATTTTTCGCATACATTCGGCCTGATTACCTTCGCGCTGGCACATTGTATTCGATTTTTCGCATACATTTGGCCTGATTACCTTCGCGCTGGCACATTGTATTCGATTTTTCGCATACCTTGGGTCCGATTACCCTCTCGCTGGCACATTGTATTCGATTTTTCGCATACATTCGGCCTGATTACCTTCGGGGTAGCTCATTGTATGCGATTTTTCGCATACATTTGGCCCATATGCCCACTTCCGGCGGTTTCAGAAGCTTCTTATTTTCATGCTCGGAGTAACTTGGTACTTTTCTAACTAACACAAAAAACGGGTACCCTCCTTAGCGGATAGTGCCCGTTTCTCTTAAGTATGCTGTATTCTGGTAGTTGTTTGGTATTGGAAATAGTCGTAGTAGTCGTCGTAGTAGTAGTGGTAACAGTAAAGGGTAAGGTTCCCGCGACTGTTGTAAGAACAGCCTCAAGGAGAGACGGCAACGGGCACAGATGGACTTATGTCTGCAACAAGCATCCTATTGCAGCTTACCCGGACACCGCCGCCGTGAACAATATGCCTCCGCCGGGGCCGCCCTCCGTCTCGGCCGCCCGCTCCCGGCGCACCAGCTCGGCCAGATGGGCCAGCGCCTCGCTCATCGCGAACCGCATCTGATGCGCAGTCGCGATCCGGCTGCGGAACAGCCCCTCACAGACGGCGAACCCGCTCAGCGGTCCGCCGGCAAGCAATGCGGCTGTAGTATCCAGCCGCTCCTCATGATGCCGGAGCAGGCTGTCCGCCCGCGCCGTGAACCCGCTGAACGGTTCCCGGTGGCCCGGGAACGCCAGCTCTACCTCAAGGCTGCGCAGCTCCCGCAGCCCCTGCAGATACGTCCGCAGCGGCTGCGGATCGCTGCCCGGCTGCAGGCCGACATTGGGCGAAATCTGCGGCAGCACAGCATCGCCGCAGAAGATTTGCCCGCTGCCGCCGTGGTAGAGCGACACATGACCCGGCGCATGCCCGCCGGTCATCAGAACCTGCCATTTGCGGCTGCCCATCACAAACGGCTCCGCCTCATTGATATAGGTGACCTCCGGCTGCGGGGTCACCTCCGGCCGGAAGCTCTCCAGATGCTCCCGGATGCCCTGAATCCAGGCCTCCGGCATGCCGTGCCGCAGGAAGAACAGCGGCAAAGCCTCATCCAGAATCGCCCCGCTGCCCCAGGCCAGGCCGGCTTCAGCATGAGCCCGCTCCGACATCCATACCCGAGCACCGCTGCGCGACTGCATCCAGCCGGCAAGACCATAATGGTCGGGATGATGATGGGTAACGACGATGTCCCGCACCTTGGACCAGGACAGATCCAATTCCTCCAGCACGCCCTGCCAGGCAAGCTCTGCATCCGGGGTGTGAGGGCCCGGGTCAATCACCGTAATCCTGCCGTCCCGGTCAGGCAGAATATAACTGTTCACCTGACGGAGCGGCAGCCCCATCGGCACAGATACCTGCAGAACTCCGCCATCCCAAGATTGAATATCCGCCTTGTGCAAAATCCTCTCTCCTCCTCCGGCTCTTCTTCCCGCCGCCATCTATGGTCTAGCTCCTGTGAAGATCATCCGGGTTGAGGACTCAGCATCATATTCCTCTTCATCGTAGCTGCCATGCACAGCTTCAAGCCGCAGCCCGGCAGCAGCGATCATCTCGCGGAAATTGTCCACGGAATAGAGCTTCACCCGTTCATGATATTTCCGGGGCGCCCCCCCGGCCTTCGAGATCAGAAGGATATCCTTCTTCACGTAACCCTCCTCAATCCGGCGTGATTCATCGATCAGAGTATCCCCGTCCTCACGGACAGAGTGGGGCACCAGATGGCGGATGACATAAGCCGGATTCAGAAAATCAATAATAAATTTGCCCTCCGGCTTCAGCATCCGGCAGATTTCCTTCAGCACCTTGATCTGCTCCTCGTCTTCTTCGAAATATCCGAACGAAGTAAACAAATTGACCACTGCATCGAATCCGCCCTCCAAGGGAAGCTCACGCATATCAGACCGCAGCCAGGTTACGGCTTCCGCACCCGCCTGCGAACGCGCTTCATGCAGCAGCGCCTCGGATAGATCAACCCCGGTAACCTCATAACCGGCCTCCGACAAAGCCAGCGAATGGCGGCCCATACCGCAGCAGAGATCAAGCACCCTGGCACCCTTGTGCAAGTCCAGCCAGCCGATCATCGTCTCCACCTCATGGCGTGCACCGCCGAAGTCCCTGTGTCTATAAACGATTAAATAGTCCTCGCCAAAGCTTGTTTCGTACCACTCACTCATCTCTCTATTACTCCCTCCACAGCCTTTTTCCCAGTACGGTCTTATGCCTCTCTTTAATAACGCTTATTGTACCGTCTTTTACTGTGGAAACAAAGCATCAGGATCACAATTCGCCGGAACATAGATTGAATAATTATTTATTTTCGTGAAAAAAAACAGCAATCCCCGGAGACCACTCCCGGACTGCTGTTTTGGTTTCTTCAGCCGGCGGTCCGGGGAACCCGGGTCCGGCCTTACGCCTTGCTGCTTAAGCGCTGCAGATATACGCGCGCCTCATACGGACGCAGCTTTAGACTGCGCAGATCATCCTCTTTGGCTGCTGGATAATTAGAGATCAGCAGCTCCAGCTTCTCCGCCGCCTGATATTCCTCCGGAAGCTCAAATATCGGCTCACGTTCATAGAAATTCAGAATGACCAGCAGCCGCTGGTCCTCCAGCGTCCGGGTGTAGGCATAGATTTCAGGATGCTCTTCCAGCAGCAGACCATATTCGCCGTAGACGATCACCTGATGTTGTTTTCTAAGCTGAATCAGCTTTTTATAGTAATTGTAGATGGAGTCCGGGTCCTTGACTGCATTAGCCACATTAATCTCCCGGGAGTTCGAGTTCACCCTGATCCAGGGAACCCCCGTCGTAAATCCGCCATCCTCACTATCGTCCCACTGCATCGGCGTGCGGGCATTATCGCGGCTTTTGGTATGAATAGCGGCCATAATGTCGGCTTCGGGTACGCCGGCGGTCCGCTTTTCCTCGTAGAAATTCAGCGTCTCTACATCCCGGTAATCATCAATCGACTCGAAAGCGACATTGGTCATCCCAATTTCTTCACCCTGATAAATGTAGGGGGTGCCTTCCAGCATGTGGATGAAGGTGGCCAGCATTTTGGCTGACGGGATACGGTAGAACAGATCATTGCCGAACCGCGACACCGAGCGCGGCTGATCATGGTTGCACAGATAGTTGGCGTTCCAGCCCCGGTTATGCAGAACGGTCTGCCAGTTGCTGATGATCTTCTTCAGGTCACCCAGCTTCCAGGGCACGACATCCCATTTCCCGCTGCCTGGTGAAGCGGCATCCAGATTCATATGCTCGAACTGGAAGGTCATGTTCAGCTCGCGCCGTCCGTCACCGACATAATCGAGCGCCTGCTCCGGCCCAAGACCCGAGGTTTCCCCCACCGTCATAATATCGTAGTAATAGAGCACCTGATCATGCAGATTCTGCAGCAGCGTATGCACATGCTCAAGGTTCGAGAACATATCATACGCGCGCACGGTCGGCGTGCCGCCGGGATTCAGGGCATCCGGATAACCCTCGGCCTTCACAATATGGGCAATCGCATCAAACCTGAAGCCGTCAACCCCCTTCTTCAGCCACCACTCCACCATCTCATGCAGCTTGTCGATCACCGCGGGATTCTCCCAGTTGAGATCGGGCTGAAAACGGGAATACAAATGCAGATAATATTCATCCGTACGGGGATCGAGCTCCCAGACCGAACCACTGAAATAGGATTCCCAGTTGTTCGGCGGACCGCCGTTTTTCCCTTTTCTCCATATATAATAGTCCCGTTTGGGATTATCCTTCGAGCTTCTGGATTCAACGAACCACGGATGCTCATGCGAGGTATGATTCAGCACCAGGTCCATCATCAGCTTCATCCCGCGGGTATGCATCTCACGCAGCAGCAGGTCAAAATCATCCATCGTGCCGAATTCCTTCATAATGTCGCAATAGTCGCTGATATCATAGCCGTTGTCATGGTTCGGTGATTTATAAATCGGGCAGATCCAGATCACATCTACACCGAGGTCCTGCAAATAATCGAGCTTCGATAACACTCCGCGCAGATCACCCTTCCCGTCACCATTGCTGTCCATGAAGCTGATCGGATAAATCTGGTAGGCAACACTTTCTTTCCACCATTTGGGGTTCAATTTAGATTCCCTCCGCTTCTATTGGTTCCTGCCTCTGTAAGACATATTAATATATCTTAACCAGACCGAAGGAAGAGGATAACAATTTATTCGAAAAGCATGCGCCTACTCCGCCGCAATCAATCCCCGTATGGCTGCCTTCAGCCGCTTATCGAGCTGCTCATTCCACTTCTGCCCCTCTGCCGCAGATTCCCCGTGGATGTAGAACATAAGTATGGCCCCTTCCTGATAGGCTTTAAAAGGAATCAAATCCGCAGCAGCCGTCAGCTCCCCGAATTCTCCCCAGCCTGCAGCCCGCTCCTCTGCTGAAGCGAAGAGATATAGCGACAGCTCCACTCCGTCCATGGAACAGACCTGCGGCTTAAGCCCGTTCAATTCCAGCTGAAAAATAGAGCCAGGTACCTCTTCCCCCGTCTGCAGCGACAGTCCCTGATCGGCAAAAACAGCAATGACATCCTCCCGGGACAGCACACGGACCTGTTCCGGTGCAGAATTCTCCGCCTGCCTGCAGCCTGCTAATAGCAGGGCGAATCCGGCCGTCAAGATCAGCACAATGATCATCATCAGATACCTGTAGTTAACCTTTGCGGCTACACTCATGATCTCCCCCCTCTCCCTCTCCAGCTCTTAATCTGACGGAGGCTAATGGTTCTAGGTTGCGGCGATACCCTATATTTTGTAATTTCCTGCACAACAAAAAGACAGGATACCCTCTACCCGGTACCCCGCCTCCCTCCAAGCCTGTTCTGTAACCTTCAATTCACTCTGCTTTCTGCTACTGCTAGGCCAGCTGCTTAATGACAATCGACGCATTGACATTCGCCTGTGTTCCGCCAGCCAGTGTCTGCAGTGTGACTGCTGCCGACGAGCTGTGATTTCTCAGCGTCAGCACATCTCCGGATGACAGGGAGAAAATGGCCTGCCCGGTATTCTGCTGCGTTCCTGCACCCGAACCATATACCGTCCCCGGAACCTGGGCACCATTCACGAATAGGGCAAACTGGCTCGGCTCTACACCGGATACCGAGAAATTAACCTCGTAGACACCCGCATTGGTGACCGAAATGGTGGTTGTACCCGGAGCATGCGTAATCCCGGGCGTAAGGAAACCATTCGTATCAAAAGATACATCCGCCTCAATCGGCACCACCTGTGCGCCGAGGTTATATACATAACCGAACTGGGCAATCCCGCCAGCGGGTCCGGTTGCTCCGGTAGCCCCCGCCGGACCTGCCGCTCCTGCGGCTCCCGCCGGGCCGGCCACACCTGTGGCACCAGTGGCCCCGGCTGCCCCCGCTGCTCCGGCCGGTCCTACAGGCCCCACTGCCCCGGCTGCCCCGGCCGGTCCTGCTGGCCCCACTGCTCCGGCTGCTCCGGCTGGCCCTACAGGCCCCACTGCTCCTGCCGGTCCTACAGGTCCTGCAGGTCCTGCTGCGCCCGCCGGCCCTGCGGGACCGACCAGTCCGGCAATTCCCGCCGGACCGATCCCGCCCAGCGCTCCCGCTGCACCGGCAGCTCCGGCAGCACCCAAGGCGCCGGCGACTCCCGCAGCGCCGAGTGCGCCTGTGGCTCCAACTGCGCCTAGCGCTCCAGCGGCTCCAGCCGCTCCCAGCAGCCCGGCGGCACCTACGGCGCCCAATGTGCCGGTTGCTCCACGGGCACCCAAGGCACCCGCTGCGCCTACAGCGCCCAGCGCTCCGGCCGCACCGACTGCGCCGAGTGTTCCGGCGGCGCCCGGTGCACCGAGCGCTCCGCCTGCACCTGCTGCGCCAAGCGCACCTGCCGCACCTGCAGCGCCAGCTGCTCCCAGCGCCTCTACAGCTCCGGCAGCACCCAGGGCACCTGCTGCCCCGGCTGCCCCCAATGCCCCTAATGGAATATTAACGCGTACGATCTGCTTTTTGACGATAATCTTCTTGCAGTTGCATTTGTTATCATGCACTTTTCTTTTCGGACGTTTAATTTTTGGCAGCGGACACTCCAATACATCGTCTTTGCAAATACGTTTTTTTCTCTTAAGTTCCGGACGACCCATAATTAGCACCTCCAATAGACTTTATGTATCCTACTCCGTTGACCCAGATAGGGCATGGACATTCATCCCGTAGGCAAATATTTATTTTTGGAGAAACGGGTTGTTTGTACCGGCTGGACAACCTGTTTTCAACCGGGCAGAGCCAAAATTGTTCACCCGCCTTATCACACCCCGTCCAGCCAAAACATATACTATTGCCGGACAACCCGCCCTTTGGAAGCCGGGCACAAAAAAAAGAGCATCCTACTGCACAATCTGCAATAGAATACTCTTTCGGCATCTCTCAGGCCAGGTAACGCCCGGCTTCCGCTTACACCATCCATCCCTGCCTTACAGCAGTCCGACCATCTTCAAGCCTTCGTAAATCCCGTCCTCGCTTACATGCTTCGTTACGTAAGCGGCGGCAGCCTTCGCTTCAGCTTCCCCGTTGCCCATAGCAATACCGTAGCCGACGAACCCCAGCATCTCTACATCATTCAGACCATCGCCAAAAGCATATACATCTTCCTTCCGGACGCCGATAACCTTCAGCATTTCCGCAATTCCGTTAGCCTTGGAGCCATTGCCCGGCAGCACATCCATACACAGCGGGTGCCAGCGGATGAAGTTCAGCTGCGGATACCGCTCAGTGTATATAGCCTGACTCTCCTGCGGGCAGAAAATCATCGCCTGATGCGTGTCATTCTTCAGGAAATATTCTGCATCATGCGTCGGAAACACCAGCTTCAGCGAACCGATGCTCGTCTTGATATACTCATGATCGGCCACGTTTACTTTCATGCCCGCCGTATCTGTGTATGCCACCGGATGATCCAGCTTCTCAGCGAACAAGGTAAGCTCCTCCAGTGTAGGCTTCTCAATCGGATTGCTGTACACCGGCTTTCCTTCATATACTACATATTGCCCGTTAAGCGAAACATAGGAATCGATCCCCAGCTCCGCGCGCAGCTCCTCGAACATATAGTCCGCTCTTCCGGTAGCAATCGCCACATGGTGGCCGCGTCTTTTCAGTTCAGCTATCGCTTCTTTGGCGGACGGGGGAATCTGCTTTTCCTCATCATAAATCGTGCCGTCAATATCAAAAAAGATCGTTTTCCTCAATGTCATAGCTGCCCATTCTCCTTGCTTTCTTCCGAAGTAACATCCTGCTCAAAGTGTAGATGCTTCCTGCAAGCGATGCAAGTTATCTTTTCTGAAAATGGCGGTTTCACAGCAAAAAAGCAGCACTGTTCTCCCTAAGGAAAATCAGCACTGCTTAAAATAATCAACATTCCAAAGCTGTCCTATACCGCATTCTGGGCCCGCTGCTGCTCTTCCATCAGCCACTGCACCAGCATATACTCCGGCACGGTGCCTTTGCGGGCTTCCGCATATTCACGCACCTTCTCCAGCAGACGGCCGGCCGTATCGGCACTGACTTCAAGCCCCCGCTGCTCCAGCACATGGGTCACACCGCCGCTGCCGGAATGCTTGCCGAGCACGAAGCGGTGAGCCCGGCCTACCTCCGCAGGATCGAAGGACTGATACGTGGACTTCTCCTTCATCAGCCCGTCCACATGAATCCCCGATTCATGGGTGAAGGCAAGCTGCCCCACAATCGGCTTCGCGTCGCCGACACTGCGGCCGGAGGCGGCAATCACCTTGTCAGCCAAGCCTTTGAGCAGCTCCAGCCGGACCGCACATTCTCCGCCGTACAAATAGCGCCAGGCCATGGCTACTTCCTCCATGGCCGCATTGCCGGTCCGTTCACCGATTCCGGCTACCGTTGTGCTGGCCCATACCGCCCCTGCCGCGATGCCGCTAAGCGTATTCGCGCAGGCCAGACCGAAATCATTATGGCAGTGCACCTCCAGCTCCACATCCCCAGGCACTGCACCCCGCAGCCGGCTCACGCGGTCTGCCATCTGCCCCGGATGATGCGCCGAGACGGTATCCGCATAACGGAACCTGCGGATACCTTCCTTATATAATGTATTTACCACTTCAATGAGGAAATTCATATCTGCCCTGGAGGAATCCTCCATGCCTACCGACACCGTCATGTCCTGCCGTAGCCCGTATTCCACTGCACGAAGCAGCTTGTTCAGACCTTCACGCTGCGACAACCCCAGCTTACCCTGCAGCTGAATCTCCGACACCGGAATGGAGATATGACTCCAGTTCACTCCGGTAGCCTTTGCCTTGTCAATATCTCCGGGAACCGAACGGTTCCACGTCATCAGCTTCATGGGGAGTCCCAATTCAGCGATGGCCGCGATATCCTCCTGCTCCCGTTTGCCCATGGCAGGAATTCCTACCTCTGCTTGCTCTACTCCGCACTCCGACAGCAACTTTGCGATTTCCAGCTTTTCCGCCCTCGTGAATGAAACTCCAGCCGCCTGTTCACCATCCCTCAGTGTCGTGTCACATAGCTTGAGACTTTTCACGGTTTACCTCCTTCTCCGCAGCAAGCGCAATTCGGATTACGGGTAATATGGACGCTATAACAGGCGAAGTCGAGTGAGCTGAAGCGATGCATTACGCCCGCATAAGTTGTCCCTACCCCTGTAATCCATTTTACGGCTTCCAGCGCTGCCAGACAACCTGCAATCCCGGAAGTCGCACCCAGAACAGGAAATCCGAACGGCTCCCACTGCGGCTGCACATCCGGATACAGGCATTCGAGGCAAGGCGTCAGTCCCGGAATCACAGTAGTCAGCGATATTTCAAAGCCATACATTGCCGCTTCCACCATCGGCGTGTTCGTATCGACACACAGACGGTTCAGCGCGTACCGCTCAGGGAAGTCATACCGGGCGTCAATTACAATATCGGCAGCCTCTACCCAGGGTCTGGCCGCGTTATATTCAATCTTAGAATTATAGCCTTCAATTGCCACATACGGATTCAGCCGCTGCAGCTGGGCAATAGCCGTACTCATCCGCTCCTGCCCCAAATGATCACTATCCATCAGAATCTGCCGGTTAAGATCCGGCGCGAGAATGTTTCCCTCATGGGCCAAAATAAGCCTGCCGACACCCGCCGCCGCCAAATAGAGTGCAGCTGTTCCCCCAAGTCCGCCGATGCCGGCCACCATGACCGTTGCTTCCTTCAGTGCCTTCTGCCCGTCTTCCCCGAGCAGCTTCAGCTGCCGGGTATACCGTTCCAGCTCCAACTCTCCGGCAAGCTGCTCCATCCCTGAATCCCCCTGTAACTGCGAATTGAGATCTGCCCTAGCCCTCCAGGCTGAGCAGCCCGTGCTCTGAAGTCATCGCCTTGTATTTATCCAGAAAAGCCTGCCCTTCTTCTATACACTCCACCCCGTACCGGATCGTCTTCTCTGCAGAAGTGAACGGGAAAGGTGCGCCCGCCCGTAAGCTTTTGAGCACCAGGATAACTCTGCCGCTATACAGCAGCCCCCGTCCAAAACCCTCGCCGTTAATCTCAGCGGTACTCTGGATCATAAGGCCCGTTCTTTCTTCCATCACTCCGGCCATCGCCTGGAACAGCAGCGGTACCTGCTGGCGCACCTTCGGTGACACGGCACAATTGAATTCGGATTGATTCTGATCCTCGGCAGTAGCCAGGAACAGCTTCCCGATCTTCTCCAGCGGCGGAAGCATGGCATTACGCCCGAAGAAATCTCCGGCATCCAGCAGATGGCACAGCCGCCGGACCAGAGCATCCGCTGTCTCCTGATTCAGTTCCTTGCGCACTTTCCGGCTGCGCAGCCTCATTGCCGGGGCTTCCGTGTTCCCCGTATCCTGCTGCACCGCATGCTCGTCAGCCATGGGTTCCATTTGCTTCTCCCCCTTCACTCCCGCTATTCTCCTCCGCCCGCAGAACCTTGGCCAGCCACATGGGCGGCTTACCCTGAAGCATCTCCACCAGCCGTTTCAGCTGTTCCTCTATGGGACTTCCGAAAGGCACCTTCACCGGCATGATCTTGCGGCGCGTCACCCGTGCGGCCGCTGACGCACCGATCTGCATGATGAAGATCAGGGTACAGTCGCTTACCGCATCCAGCCGGCTGTCGATTTTGCCTGCTTCATCCTGGTTCAGCACCGCTGGCAGCTTGCGCAGCTCAACCAGTGAGGCGCCTGATTTCGTTACATTATATACAGCAAACATCGGACTTTGGCCGAAATGGGCATTTACACGGTTTCCATCATCTGTGGCGAACGCTACTTTCACGGTGTCCTGCCTCCCTCTGCATTAACAAATTCCCTGCTTTATTACTCCATTCCATAGCGCCTCGGTACCCGACCGAGACAGACATATAAGCACCCAGCTCATTCCAGACCGGGAATCCGGCCGGCATAAACGCTGCTTCGATCCGCTGCGCACCTGCGAGCCCGTGGGAATTGCTGATCCACAAATCCGCTCCTTTGCCGAGTACCTCGGCATCATCCAGATCCCCCACCCATACCTCGCGTTCCATTCCGGCAACGAGCGGAGTTTCGTATGAGGTAATCAGCGCCTTCTGCTCTACCCCCAGCTCCTCCAGCCATCCCGAGACCGAATACAAATGATCCGGTTCCAGCGCCGTCAGAGCCGACATTCCGGCAAACTGAAAATGGGCATCCAGCATGCTGTCGAGCAGATTCTCCCTCTGCCAGCAATAACGCAGCGGCACCGGCTCCCCGCTGATCTGATGCAGGAAATGCAGCAGTTCATCAGAAGCCTTTAGCCCCATTGCGCCTTCGAATACCTTATAAGGCGTGCCCAGAGCATTGTGCAGCCGCCGGGCCGGACGCTCCATGCTGCCGCCTATGGCAATCGTCAGCCCGGACTGCAGGCTCTGCAGCATGGAATCCAGCGGAACCCCGCCCCGGGTCAGCGGCGAGAAGCCTGTCAGCAGATGGCCCGACAGGGACGTTGAGATATCCGGCAGCGCAATCACCTCGAACCCGAAGGAGGAGATGATCTCCTTCAGCTCCATTACATCGGCCGGGGTTAAGAATGATCCCGGCAGCAAGGTGATCTGCCGGGTGTTTACACTCCTGGATCCCCGGTGTCCGACCTGCTGGATCATCTCGTCAATCATGGCTTCTACCGTAGAGCTGAAGCCCGATTCCAGTGATCCGCGAAAATCAGGAAGCACGACGGAGAAGGCGAGGCCGCCGCGCATATTCCGCTCTCTTTTATACGTCTTAAGCATGTTCTGATAATCCACACCCGCCACATCAGTCAGCTCTGTTCCAATAATGCCGATGATATCGGGACGGTGCTTGCTCAGCACCAGATTCAGCGCCTCTTCCAGATTGCGGTTGGCGTCGAAGATGACATCCATCTCCTGCAGCGCCGAGGTCTGCACGGCAATCGGTTCCCGGAAATGCCGGGTCAGCAGCGCCTTCGGAAAAGCGGAGCAGCCTTGGGAGCCGTGAATCAGCGGCATGGCCCGGTAACAGCCCTGCAGTGCCAGCACGGCACCCAGCGACTGCCCGATCTTCATCGGGTTGACCGATGCCGGCTTCTTTCTCCGGTTAACGGTCATAAGGAGGATCCTCCTTATCCCATGGAGCAGGACTTGCGGCCAGCTTCCAGATTGGATTAGCCAGCGAATAGGTCAGCTCCTTGGCCAGCCTCAGCAGTCCCTCATATCCGGCATATGCCTTGTGCCGCTCCTGATTAATATCGATGAACGGGATCTGCTCTTTCATTGCCACGTACATATTGCGTCCGCCGGCAATCATAATATCAGCCTTGCGTTCCCTGACCGTCTTAATAATCCGGCTTGCTCCGCCTTCGGGAATGTATTCCGTATCGTCGCCCACCCGGTCGGCAATCCGCCGCACATCATCCTCAGTACTCTTGTTCGTGCCTACCCCGACTACCTGGACACCCAGCTCCTTGAGCGCCGAGATCACCGACCAGCTTTTGACGCCGCCGGTATAGAGCACTGCCCGTTTCCCCTTCAGCAGCTTGCGGTATGGGCGCAGATCCTGGCTTAACCGGGCCTCTTCCCGTTCGGTGAGCCGGTCCACCCGCCGCTCCATCTCACGGTCATTCATTAGAAACGCCATTTGCCGCAGCGAATAGGTCGTTTCCTTGGCACCATAGAACGAACCTTCGAAATAAGGAATGCCGTATCTGGACTCCATCTCCTTGGCAAGGCCCAGCAGCGCCCGGCTGCAGACCACCATATTCACCTTCGCCCGGTGTGCCCATGTAATCTCCTTGTAACGGGCATCTCCCGTTATCCGTGAGGTTACCGCTATCCCTGCGCTGTTCATCAGCTTCTCGATATCCCACATCTCACCGGCGATATTATACTCTCCGATCAGATTCACGCCCAGCGGCGTCAACGGCTCCGGCTCTCCCGTACCGATGACGTACTGCAGCAGGGCATCCCCGGCCAGGCGGTTACCGAGATTTTTGCTGCCGACGAAGCCGGGACTGTTCACGGGGATCACAGGAATCCCGATCCGCTCTGCCGCAGTCTTGCAGACCGCATCCATATCTTCGCCAATCAGCGCTGTCACACAGGTTGAATATACAAATATTGCCGGAGGCGCAAAGCGCTCGGCAATATAGTCGATACTCTCCTTCAATTTCTTCTCGCCGCCAAAAATAATATCGGAATCCGTAAGATCCGTAGCGAAGCCATATTGGGACAGGGAGGGGCCGCTTGATAACGTTCCTCTGCTCTCCCAGCTATTACCGGCACAGGCAATCGGTCCATGGACAAGATGTGCAGCGTCCATAATCGGCAGCAGCGTAATTTGGGCTCCGTCGAAGGAGCAGCCTCCAGCTGCTTCACCCGGTTTGGGCCGCGGACAGGGCTTTGCTTTTGGGGCTATGCTCCCGCAAGCCTCGGAATCAAATCCGTCTTTTCGAACAGGGTCCATCGGCTCTTCATCTCCTTCGCTTAAGATGCTGTGTTTCACGCAAATCTTGCGCTGTTCCTGAGGCGGCATTTGCACATGATGGCAAGAATCCCGGCCCTCCGCTGCCCCCGCGGATTCCGGTCATAATAACTGCTGCCGAAATGTACCGGGGGACGAAGGATGCCAGGTTGAGTATTTTTACATTTATTCAAATAATTACATTGATAATATACATCTCATTTCAGAAATTTTCAGTAATCCCTCTCACTCTTAGTGATCACTTTAACTTAGATAGCTGATAAAACTATGTTTAGCGCACCAGCTCAAAGTTAAATCCGGAATTATTATCATCGAGCTGCTGGAGGATGGTATTCACAATCAAGCTGAGCAGATTCAACGTCCCCTGATACCCGATAATGGGATAACGGTGCATATGATGACGGTCAAAGATCGGGAATCCGACCCGGATCAGCGGAACATCGGCATCCTTGGCGGCGAATTTCAGATGGGAGCTGCCGATTGCCAGATCAACCGTATCATTCAGCAGCAGCGAGCGCATATGCCACAGGTCTTTACCCACATGCACAGTTGCTTCTGAACCGTAGGGACTTGCCGCCAGCAGCGCCTCTGCTTCATCCTTGAACTTCACTTCATTGTAATCAACATCACCGTTCGAGCAGACGATATGCACCGGCTCCATCCCGGTTTCCAGACAGAATCCGATCAGACCGATCAGCAGATCCGGATCACCTACAAGCGCAACCCGCTTGCCGTGCAGGTAAGGATGACTGTCCATGAGCGCATCTACTACGCGGCCGCGTTCTTCGGTAAGTGAAGCAGGAACCGGCAAGCCGGTCAGTTCGCTGATCGTTTCCAGCAATTTATCAGTACCTTTAATCCCAAGCGGTGTCGATAATGCGGAGATTTGCTGCTTCCAGGTTCCGCTGATATATTCCTGCGTCTTTTTCAGCGTATATTTTTGCAGAGACAGGGTTCCCAGTGCATTCGCTGCCTGCGGAACATCCTCAAGCTTCGTGCCGCCATAGTAATACTCGTATTCTCCTGTAGCAGGTGAGTCATAGTTTCCGCTGTGGTCTCCCAGGATGGTGTACTTCGTATCAAAAGCCGCCAGAATCTTGCGCAGTTCAGCAAAGTTGCCGGTGTACGGCTCGAACCCCAGCAGAACATTCAGCTTCTCTCCGCTTTCCGCACCGCTTCCCGGCTTACTCTCGATTCCCGAACGGGTATAGAGGTAGCTCAGAATGCCTTTGATCATGGCGTCATAGCCTGTGATATGCGAACCTACGAAGCTTGGTGTGTTGCAGAAAGCTACCGGGTATTCTTCACTAATCACCCCTTTGATCCGGGCATTGCCGATAAAAGAGTTGAGGTCATCCCCGATAACCTCAGCCATACAGGTGGTACAGATGGCAACCATCTCCGGTTTGTACAGCGCGACACTGTTCTCCAAACCGTCGATCAGGTTGTTCATTCCGCCGAATACGGCCGCATCCTCGGTCATTGAAGTGGAGACGGATGGCGTCGGTTCTTTAAAGTGACGGCTGAGATGACTGCGGAAGTAGGCGTTGCAGCCCTGCGAGCCATGTACAAACGGCAGTGTTTTCTCGAATCCGAGCGCAGCCATTACGGAACCCAGCGGCTGGCAGGCTTTATGCGGATTGATGACCACATTCTGGCGGCCAAAGTTCTTTTCCATATATTCAGCGGATTTGGAGTAAGCGAGTGCTTCAGCAGTTTCCTGCTCGCTGCAAGGCGCTTCGAACTGTTTCTTGTTCTCCCGCTGCTGAACATAACGCTCCTCCTTAAACAAGCTGGTATTATCTTTAATGTTCAGATCGTCCTTGCTCATATGCTCGCCTCCTCTGGCTGGATTTTGGATTTCCGGGTTACCAGATCCCATACCGGGCTGTTCACAGTCATATCCATATCCTTGGCAAAAACCTTAAAGCCGTCGAAGCCATGATAAGGACCGCTGTAATCCCAGGAGTGCATCTGGCGGAATGGAACACCCATTTTGTGATACACATACTTCTCTTTCACACCTGAACCTACCAGATCTATGTTCATTCTCTGGGTGATCTCTTCCAGCTCATAGGCTGTTGGGTCATCCATAATGATCGTTCCTTCCTGCAGCATCGGAAGCATCTTCTCATAGTCATCCTTATGGGCGAATTCGTAACCGGAAGCTACGATATCCATCCCCAGATCCTCATACGCTCCGATGGTATGGCGGGAACGTAATCCGCCGATCATCAGCATGACCGTTTTGTTCTCCAGCCGGGGTCTGAATTTATGGATAATGGCATCCATCACCGGCTTATATTTGGCAATCATTCTCTCGCAGTTTTCCTGAATCGTAGCATCGAACAGGGCGGCGATCGCCCGCAGACTCTCATAGGTCTTGGTCGGTCCGAAGAAGTTGTATTCCAGCCAGGGAATACCGTAGGCCTTCTCCATATGATCCACCATGTAGTTCATCGAACGGTGGCAGTGAATCAGGTTCAGCTTTGCTTTATGAGCTACTTCCAGTTCATTGAGGGAGCCGTCACCGGACCACTGGGCAATCACGCGCAGGCCCATCTCCTCCAGCAGGATACGGGATGCCCAGGCATCACCGCCGATATTATAGTCGCCGATAATGTTGACATCATACGGGCCTGTCTCCGCCAGGTCCGCACGGCCCATGACGAAATCGCGGATAGCATCGTTCGCAATATGGTGACCCAGCGATTGGCTGACCCCCCGGAACCCTTCACAGCGCACGGGAACAATCGGCATATCCAGCTCTTTGGACATCTTTTTGGATACCGCTTCAATATCATCACCGATCAGACCGACCGGGCATTCGGATTGAACTGAGATCCCCTTGGCCAGCGGGAACATTTCGGTGATTTCACGCATGATTACGGCCAGCTTCTTATCTCCGCCGAAGACAATATCCGTCTCCTGAAAATCACTGGTGATCTGCATCGCCGTAAAGTTGTCAATGCCCAGGGTCCCGTTCGCAAAGTTACGGCGTGAGCCCCAGCTATATTGGCCGCAGCCGACCGGTCCGTGACTAATGTGAACCATATCCTTGATCGGGCCCCAGACTACCCCTTTGGAACCTGCATAGGCACAACCGCGCGGAGTCATCACACCCGGACGGGATTTAATGTTGGACTTGACTGCACAAGTACCGCAATCTATTGCGTTATCTGTAGCGACCTGAAAATGCTTCTCGCGGTCTTTTTTCGCTTTTTTCGGGTAAGCTTCCAGAACTTCTTCTACCAGTTTTTTATTATCTTCGATATTCAGTCCCATGTATTGACCCTCCTTTTCTTGATGCAGGACGTCTAAGCCGCCTGCGTGGCTAATACCACCTGAGATGATCCGGCGAAGGCCGTCTCTCCACTCCCGTTCACCGGATCACTCTGTAGATTACGGCTTAGAGTCTTATTGACCGGAAGCCTGCAGCTTCTTGATTGCCGCTTCTTCATCTTCGATGATGCCGAATTCCATCAGCAGCTCTTCCAGCTCTTCCATGGAAATCGGAGTAGGGATGGTCAGCATTTTGTTATTGAGGATTTTCTCAGCCAGCGTTTCATATTCTTTCGCCTGCTGATGGGTAGGATTATATTGGGCAACAGTCATTCTGCGCAACTCGGCATGCTGAACGATGTTATCGCGCGGCACAAAGTGAATCATCTGTGTGTTCAGGCGGCGGGCCAATTCCATAATCAGCTCATCTTCACGGTCCGTGTTGCGGCTGTTGCAGATCAGGCCGCCCAGTCTTACACCGCCGCTGGTAGCATATTTCAGGATACCGCGGGCGATATTGTTCGCTGCGTACATCGCCATCATCTCGCCGGAACAGACAATGTAGATCTCTTGCGCCTTGCCTTCGCGGATTGGCATGGCGAAACCGCCGCATACAACGTCACCAAGTACGTCATAGGATACGAAGTCCAGATCCTGATAGGCACCTTCCTGTTCCAGGAAGTTAATGGCGGTGATGATCCCGCGTCCTGCGCAGCCTACTCCAGGTTCAGGGCCGCCGCATTCTACGTTGATAATGTCACCGAAACCTGTCTGCAATACATCTTCAAGCTCAAGATCCTCTACCGAGCCAAGCTCAGCCGCCAGTTCAAGCACCGAGTTCTGGGCTTTCGTGTTCAGGATCAGACGGGTAGAGTCTGCCTTAGGGTCACAGCCTACGATCATTATTCTTTGTCCGAATTTTGTAGCCAGCTGAGCCAGGGTGTTTTGTGAAGTTGTCGATTTACCGATACCGCCTTTACCGTAGAAAGCTATTTGTCTCATTGTTCATCATCCCTTCGAAATGTTTATATTTTCAAAATAAGAGCTGTACTTGACGCTTTCGAGAATGGCTTCCTGAATTCCGCCTTTGCGGACGAGGGGCAGGACTCCGATCTTGTTCAGGCTGGCTCTTGGAGCATCGCCGATACCGGAGCAGAGAAGAATGCGGCAATCACTTAGAATAGAGATGATTTCTTGCAGCGTGGCGGCTTTGTCGCCGTTACAGTCTGCTTTGCCATGACAGTATGCTTGTATTTTGCGGACACCCAGGAGCTGTACATCTGCGCCGTCAGTGTCGTAAATCAGAAACTCAGTGGCATGACCGAAATGCTGATTCACCTTATCGCCTCCTCTAGTGGCAACTGCGACTCTGGTCTTCGGCCCGCCTGCCTGAATGCGTCTGGCCTGCTTGGCTTTGACGCGCTCGCGGATTTTGGTATCCAGCTCACTCTGGAACATTGCCCTGGCTTCTTCATTAATGACCGGTTCAGCTTCCATCGCTTCAAGCTGGAAATCCTGATTGCGGTCCTGGCCAAGCAGCCCGATCGCATCCGCCCGGCATTGGCGGCAATGGCGCATGACCTTCATCCCGTCACGGCCTAGCAGCTCCTGCAGGTTAAGCAATTCCTTCGGACGGGGCGCTTTGCGTCCATCCGCTTCGTATTGGCTGCCCGGCGCGATAATCAGCGGTGTTACATTATGCAGCGTGGCCCCGAGTTCTTTTACTCTTTGGGACACGGCGGGCAGATGATGATCGTTGACCCCCGGAATCATAATCGAATTCACTTTGACCAGAATCCCCAGCTTCGCCAGCATCTCAAGCCCCAGCAATTGGCGGCTGATCAGCAGCTCAGCTGCTTCCCTTCCTTCGTACCGGACCCCTTCATCGAATACCCAGGGATAAATCGCCTGGCCGACATCAGGATCAATGGCATTGATGGTGATGGTGACATGCCGGATGCCAAGCTCGATAATCTCATCCACATGCCGGTACAGCGTAAGTCCGTTGGTACTAAGGCAGAGTGACACGTCTGGCACATACTTCTTGACCCGGGCAAAGGTATCAAACGTCTGCTCCGGATTCGCCAGAGGATCTCCGGGTCCGGCCACACCCACTACCGAGAGCTGCATCAGCTGGGCAGCAACGCCTCTCACCTTACGTTCTGCCTGCTCCGGCGTAAGCACTTCACTGACCACGCCCGGCCTGCTTTCATTTACACAGTCGAACTTGCGGTTGCAGTAATTGCACTGGATGTTACAGGCGGGAGCAACCGGGATGTGCATCCGGGCATAAAACCGGTGGGCCTCCTCGCTGTAGCAAGGGTGGCGGCTAATCTCCTCCTCCGCTTCACTTGATATACATGACGGCTGCATCATTTCCCACCTCCTAAAAGTTTTACGGAGTATTACTCCATTGAAACCACTTCGCAGTAAAACTCGCTTCGGAAGCATCACTCAAGTTTTGTAAGCTAAGCTTCCCTGACATTCCCATATGCGACAGTCAACTGGCTGCCAGCTCGGTTTAATGTTATGTTAATTAACACAAACCTTGCTTGCTGCTTTAATTAGTCTCATCATATTTTCATAACAGGGCATCGTCAATTAGCTTAAAGCTTGATTTGCCCTTAATTTCCTTATGTTTGCAGTTTCGACATATGGTATGTCAAGTTATATAACTCGTATATGCCATGTTTCCGTTTTCAAAACAATCATTTCCTGATGATATTTATTCTCATAAACATTGACAACGCCTCTCAACTCATATATGATACTTTTAGTCAGATACGTAAATCCTAAAATTTCATATATCCCGTAAAGGGGAGTAGCTGTTAGATAAAATCGTCAATACGAGAATATGAGGATATTCTCCGGTTTTATCGGCAATTTATCATTGTTAGCGAGACCTTTACCAATCAGGTTACCTTTATTCCAAAGGCTAATCTGTTTGGTAAAGGTCTTTTTTATATAGTTTTGGTTACAATAATGGTAATAAGGGTATTTTTTACGAAAAGTATCCAGAGCCACATGAGGAGGAAACAGCAATGGATTGGGGATTATTATTAGAATACGGATGGGTATTGCTCGTTCTGGTCGCACTGGAAGGGCTGCTTGCCGCAGACAACGCACTTGTATTGGCAATCATGGTTAAACATCTTCCTGATGAGGAACGTAAGAAGGCGCTCTTTTACGGATTGGCAGGAGCGTTTGTGTTCAGGTTTGGATCACTTTTCGTCATCTCTTATCTGGTCGACATCTGGCAGGTACAAGCTATCGGCGCAATTTATCTGTTATTTATCGCGGGGAATCATATCTTCCGGAAATTGCTGTTCAAGAAACCGGTCACGGATGAAGCAGCTGAAAGCGGCACTTCCGGGGCTGTCAACAAGAAGAAATCCAGCTTCTGGTTCACCGTACTTAAGGTTGAGATTGCAGATATCGCCTTTGCAGTAGACTCCATCCTCGCAGCTGTTGCCCTCGCCGTTGCTCTTCCGCCAAGCGGAATCGGCCACATTGGCGGGCTTGACGGCGGACAGTTCCTGGTAATCTTTGCGGGCGGATTCATCGGCCTGGTTATTATGCGATTTGCCGCTTCTTTCTTCGTCAAATTGCTCCACACACGTCCAGGTCTCGAAATTGCCGCCTTCTTCATTGTCGGCTGGGTAGGGATTAAGCTTGCCGTCATCACTCTTGCACATCCTTCGCTGGGTGTATTGTCTGAAGACTTCGCGCATAGCACCTGGTGGAAACTGACCTTCTACGTGGTTCTGATTATTATTGCGGCTACAGGCTGGTTCATGAGCAGCATCAAGACCGAAGACAATGTCGGCGAGAATCCCGTCAAGGAAGTCGACAAACAGCTCGGCAAATAAGCTTCTCCACTTCATAATGCGACGTCAAAAAGCCCGTTCCCGCCATAGTGGCGGAAACGGGCTTTGCTGTGCTCCATTCTCTATTGGCCGATCACCTGATCGGTTCTGCCCTGCAGCTCTACGAGCTTCATGATCACATTAGCTGCCTGCGCTTTGGTTACAATCTGCTGTGGATTGAACTTCCCGTTCTCTCCCTGCAGCAATCCCAGCTTAACAGCCAGTGCTACTGCCCCTTTATCCTGAATTGCCGCATTGTCACTGAAGCCGGTTATGACAGAATCATTACCCAGAAAAGCTGAAAGCTTATCGTACTTCAGGAAGGAGGCCAGCAGAACAGCAAGCTGTTCGCGGCTTAACTTACTCTCAGGCTGCAGCGCAGCCCCTCTGCTGATCCATTCACGCTCTGCCGCATAGCTGACGGCTTCATAATAAGGGCTGTCCGGACTCACTCCAGCCACGGCTTTAGGTTCAGAACCATTCGAATACCCTGCATAATACGGTGTTGAGGATCTGGCAATCAGGGTGAACCAGTCTCCGGCCGTTATCTCCTGGTCCGGATTCACCTTCTTATCCGCATCTACGCTCAGCACGCCGTAGTTCAGCAGCTCGGTCAGTGCCTGCTCTGCTGCATGCCCCTTAAGATCAACTGCCTCCGCTCCACTCCGTGATTGCAACGGGCTCTCGTAGGTCGTGACCCATTCCTTAGTTTGCGCATCCAGTACCTTATAGGTATCCTGAGAATCTGCCGGAGTCGGAGCATATACCAGCTTAACTACCGGTTCAACATACTTATTGTCTATATTATATCCGCCTATACTGCTGTACTGCAGCTTCAGATCATATCGGCCGAGATAGCTCTGAAGTGCTTCCGCCCCGGAAACTGCCGGAACAGGCTTATCTTTGAGCGCTTCATAACCGGTGTTGCCTGTATTCATGTAGCTTTGCAGTCTGCCGTAAACATCCATAGTCATGACTATATTACTGTCACTAACCGGAATACCCTGATAATAGCGCAAGAACTGGTAACGGTACCCCTTCCCGTCCTCAAGGATACTCCACTTTCCTCCATGCTCAGCCAGCTTAAGACTTCCGCTGGCCTTAGGATACAGACGGTTGATAAGCTCTATCGCCCTCTCCTTGGCTTGTGCCTGCGTCAGTTTGGTTCCGCCTGCAGGTGCAGGCTGTTCCTTCAATGCCTGGCCTCCATACTGCTCCAGCTGGAATTGAATGATTTCTCCGGTGCTGGAGTCTACTTCAGCGTACGTACGCTCCGGCATTGCCATATTAGCAGCCGTGCGGCTTGCTTCCCAGGATAATCTCCAGAGCTTTTGCTTATCATTCTGGGAATTCACGCCAGAGTTCTGGCCTGAAAGCTTGCGTTCTGCAGGAATCGCAGCGACCTGCTGTACCAGCTTCGCCGCTGCAGCTGCGGTCAGCCCGGCGGCGCTTGCAGGCTGGAAAGTATTCTTCCGCTCTGGAACCGCCTCATAAGTGACAGCTGCCGTAATTGCTTCGCCTTCATTATCTATGCTTTTGCCAGTCTGGGCATCTACAAGGGACAGGGATTCACTCTCAGGGCGCCAGCCCAGAATCCAGCGCACTGCCGCGCCATCTTTATATATAGGGATATAATAGAGGCCAACCTTAAAGTTCCCGGCAAATTGCTTGCTAGCTGATTCCGGGGAGACCGCCGGCTTCGCTGACGGATACACTCCGTCTGTAGCCGGTTTGCTGAATTGAACGATATTCCCGTTTCCATCGACGGAGATGTTCAGCATATCCGCTGCTGAGGGAAGCCCGTTTCTCAAGATTCTGAACGGAAATCTATATTCAAACATACCAAAGAGCGCGTCCCTGCCCATATAAGTCTGGTCGTTATCATCCAGTACAAGGTCCTTGGCTGCCAGGGATGGTGCGGCCGCGGCAATGAAGCTGCGGGCTTTCGCCAGCGCCTCCTCCCGGGAGAATTCCGGAGGGTAAAAGGCATTCTCCCTCAACATAGGATAAGAAATATACGTATTCACCAGATCACCTGTCATCGCATCGACCAAACTGGAGAACCCGTAACCTGAGCTGCCCAGCTGGTACTGCCACTGGACATTCCACACCATCTGGTTCCCGGAAGGAGGGTAAGAATCCGTGCCAAGCCGTACATTGGATACCGTCGCTTCCTTCAGAACGGGAAACAGCTCTCTTAGCTTGGCAATGGCCTGCTCCTGTGTGATTTTGGCCTTGGCCGGGTCCGGGGCTGCGGAATTGGCGGCCTGTCCGGCAGCTGCTGTGGAGAGAGGCACCCTTACCGAAGTGTAGCTGGAATCCGCAGCAGCCAGCCCGCCAGGCAGCAGTAATGCAAGCGCTACCGAAGTAATCAGGGCTGTCCGGGCGGTTTGCTGAATAAATTGATTGCGTTTACTGTTCAAAACATTTCATCCTCCTCAAATAAGTAACATGAATATTCTAATTATAATTATATTTAGATATATTTACCATGTTATATTTGCGACAGGAAATTACAGCATTCTCAAACAAGTAGAAACGGCTTTGCCGTCCTTTTAAGGGACGGTGTTGTTTCAGCGAGAAATAGAAGGATAAGTTATCGTGTGAAACATATAAATTCTTATATTTCAAAAAAAACGGGCACCGTCCTTATGCGGACAATACCCGTGTACAGACTACCGCCGCCACTTCATAAACCGGTAATCCAGCAGATCCACCAGCAGGAAAAGGACAAAGCCTACCAGACTGAACAGCATAATTCCCGCATACATCTCCGGATAATCCAGCCGCAGCCAGGCATCCATAATGAAGAAGCCCATGCCATGCTCCGTACCGTAAATTTCGGTGAAGAACAGCACCGATATTGCCGTTCCAAGGGAGATACGAATGGTGCTGAGAATGACCGACAATGCGCCGGGGAGCGTCACATTCCAGAACTTCTGCATGGAGCTGGCGCCGATGCTCGTCAGAACATCATATGTACTCTCAGGGATCGCCTTCACACCATCACGTACGGATATGATTACCTGGAACAGCAGGATCAGCATGATCATCAGCACTTTGGAGGTCTCTCCGAGGCCGAAGAACAGCATCACTACAGGCAATAGCGCAATCTTGGGAATCGGATAGGTCAGATACACTACCGGATCCAGCAGCCTGTTCCAGAGTGGAGAGCGGCCCATCAGCAGGCCTACCATCAGTCCGAGCAGCAGCGCCAGCAGCACACCCTCGAAGATCCGGAGCAGGCTGTAGCCGACGTTCAGCGCCACATCACGCGCACCCAGATGAAACATAGCTTCATAGACTGCACCCGGACTTGGCAGAATGGAATGATTCATCAGCAGATAGGCTATATACCAGATTACATTCATGCCCGCAAAAACGAACAGCAGCCGCAGCAGGTGAGGGAGATGCCGTTTTTTCACCATTTCTCCATCATTACCTTTCTGATTCTCTTACTTTGCTCGAAATACTCATCGCTCTCCCGCTTGTCCACATGCTTCATGGCAAACACAGCGGAGTTATCGAGAATCTCCGGCGGCTCCTGTTGCCCGGGCAGCATCACGATAATCTTCTGTCCCAGGAGAATCGCTTCTTCTATATCATGGGTGACGAACAGCGTGGTTGCCGGATGCGCCTGCCAGTTGTCGATAAAAATCTGCTGCAGCCCTTCCCGCGTAATGGCATCCAGCGCCGAGAACGGCTCGTCCAGCAGCAGAATAGTCGGCAGAATGGCGAATGCACGGGCAATAGCTACCCGTTGCTGCTGTCCTCCGCTCAGGGAGAGCGGAAACCGGCCGGCCAGCCCGGCTATACCCATGGACTCCAGCCAATGCAGGATTTGCACGTCCTGCTCCTGCCTGTTTGTGCTCCCGCTGCCGGGGCGGGCAATTTTCATGGCAATCCTGATATTGTCACGGACTGTCTTCCAGGGCAGCAGGCCATAATTCTGCGGCACCAGGCCAATCAGCGTCTCCTTCTCATGGACGGATCTGCCGTTGAAGAGCAGTTCCCCCTCATACCCCGGCAGCAGGCCGGCAATCGCCCGCAGCAGCGTGGATTTGCCGCTGCCGGAAGGACCGATTACTGTGTATATCCCATGCTCCGGCAGGGTCAGATTCATCTCTCCGAGTGCCAGCTGTCCCTTTTCGTAGGCTACATGAAGGTTGTTAATGCGGAGTCCGCTATTCTTTAAACTGGACATCGGAGATCACTTCTTCAGCCGATATATTTTTGGTGAGCAGTCCTTTTTCACGCGCCCAGGCGAAGGCCGCTTCTACTTCCTTCACATCCACCTGGTAAGCAGGGAGATATTCCGGCACCTTAATCTCATTCTTCAGCGTGTCCGGATAACCCACTTCCTTGATAATCAGATCGATATATTCCGACTGGTCATGCGTTTTCATATAATCTACAGCTTCATCATAAGCGGCGTACATATCACGGATACCTTGTCCCTTGGCATCAATCGCACTCTGCGGGAAAGCCAGCACGAACGGATTGATTCCCGCACTATGGGTCGAGCTGAGGACACGCAGGCCAGCAGTTTTGCCCATGGTCACGAACGGCTCCGGAAGGACGGCTGCATCAGCCTTATTACTTTT
Source organism: Paenibacillus sp. FSL R10-2771 (assembly GCF_038000205.1). Lineage (NCBI taxonomy): Bacteria > Bacillati > Bacillota > Bacilli > Caryophanales > Paenibacillaceae > Paenibacillus > Paenibacillus sp. FSL R10-2771. The sequence continues at coordinate 651,322 of NZ_JBBOBM010000001.1, read as the reverse complement.
CAGCAGCTCCAGACGGGTTGGAATCTGCGGCACTTCGGTCACTGTAATATCGTCTTCGGTCAGACCGGCCTGCTTCAGCATCATCGCCACGGTATATTGGGTCGAGGTATTCTTGGACAGAATGACAGTTTTGCCCTTCAGATCCTTCACCTCTTTGACTTCATCATTTCCGGTCAGCAGATCAAATTCACCCGTGGTAGTACTGGTAATTTTGACATCCAGTCCCGCTTCATTATAGATGGAAATCGCTACAAGATCTGCGCTGAGACCATCTACTTTGCCGGCTTGAAAAGCTACATCACGGTCCTTGGCGCTCTTGAAGGTCTGGATATCGAGGTTTACATTATGCTGTTTATCAAAGCCTTGCTCATGCGCAATAATAAACGGAATCGCATCAATAGAAGGCAGCAGACCCAGCGATATGGTAACCGCCTCGGCGGGAGCTTCCGCAGCATTTCCGGTACTTGCAGTATTGGCATTGCCTGCATTGGCATTATTCGAATTTCCGCAGCCAGCCGCTACCAGACCAACCGCAGCGGTCAACATTGCTATTTTCATAAGGTGCTTCCAGTTTCTTCTCTCCATGATTCTTAATTCCTCCGTCTCTTTTCGGTTCATCTTGTTGCTGTACCTTCGCTTCTGCTTCCGGGAGCAGGATAACCCTGTGGTGCAATGCAGCATAATCCCCTCAGGCCTGAGGTCCATGCGCATTTATTCACATATAGGCATAGAAGTAGAAACGTTAATGCCCCCCCTTTGAAGGGCAGCACCCGTTTCTCTGTATATCCATGCTATTCTGCTCGCCGGGAAGACCTAAGTAATGCAATTTTACACCCATTGCCCTATTTTGTATATTTATAAATTGAAATAATCAGGGTAGTGCCTACATGTATTTCCCGTAATCCTTGATTGTCACCTTGGCCTTGCACTCTATCTCCACCTGCGGATAAACCTCCCGCCAATTCATTTGATTCCACTCTTTATAGCTCAAAGTATTCCTTATCTGTATCCCGATTCCGAGACTATCTACGTTATGCTGCTGCATTTGCGACACCATTTCTTTGGCTTTGGCCATAATCACATCTGCGATATCCCGCTCCAGCTGTTGTCTTACCCCGGCCTTATTCAGATAATGGTGTCCGGTATATTCAAGCACGGAGCCCTGGATATTCGCCAGAAGCTCGACTTTGAACCGGCCGGGCCCCAGACGATGAACCTTCACCTTGCGTGAATTCAATAATGAACTGAACATCACTACCACCTGCCGGCCATCCTTTTCCCCCAAATGGAGAGCGGCCTCCCCTTGCCTCAGGTCATCACGGAAAAGCCCGAAGAAGATCCCGTCTTGAGCCGGAATCTTCATTCTGTAACGGTCCTCCTGAAACAAGGCAATGCCGTCAATAACGGCTTTGTCCCCGCTATCCTTTACTATCGGTGCCACCGGATCTATGCCATCGTCATTATAGTCACGGGAGAATTCATACAGAGTGGTATTGGGAATGCTGTTGCCGGCCGCCTCTTTCTCCAGCAGATGATTGATATATCTTCCGGTATCCGTATGCGGCTCGTAATCCTTGGCCAGAATTTCACCGGCATCCCCGTTAATAATTGTAACCTTGACGCCAAGGGCTATAGAGGGATCACGCAGCAGGGTATCAATGTAATCCCCGAGTCCGGCTTTGGCCAGCTTCAGACCAAACAATGCATCTCTGAGCTGCCCGCTGACAACCGTCAAATCCGTCTGTCTGGAGAACATGATTCTCGCTTCCTTAATGCTATCCGAGACAGTAGACAACAGCTCACGGCGTGCGGAGGAATCCGGGTCAATGACCGGGACGCAGGAGGTAACTTTGATCCTGTTATTCTCTGCAAGATCATAGCTCGCCGTCTGCACCAGGCCCAGCTTCTCAAGGATTCTCTCGTCGCTTTTGCATCCGGTCAGCAGCAGAGGAAGCAGAAGCAATAGACTCAGGGACAACCTTGCCAAGCTATAAATCTGTCTATGCACGGACCTCTCCCCCTTTCCGCTGAATCAGCAGCAATAGAAGCAATAGTACAGGAAACCCGAAAGCAATCCCGGTCACCGCATACCCCAGGTTAGTGATCCAGACCCCCACTGCATCCAGTGTCTTCGGAATAAAAGAGATACTGTAGGAAATCGCAATCAGTAAGAAAGAGAGCACGGATAGTTTTATTCTGGGGAGCATTCTTCGTACCGACTCTTGTGCCGCCCACCAGTACATTACAACAGTGACCAGAACCGGGAACAGAAACAGCCCGTACAGCAGATTCTCCAGCCTCTCTATAAACGGAAATTGGATATACGCCAGCAAATCAAGCAAGGGATAGAGCAGTTTTTTCAATTGCCCCAGACTGAAGAACCCGAAGCAGATGATCGCCAGCGAGATATACAGCACAGCTAAATAGAGATTTCCCGCATAGACGCCCGCCATAGCCTTTTTGTTCTTGTTCACGTAAGGGAACAGCAGTATCGATAATTCGTAACCGAGAAAAGCGGAATAGATCTCCATCGCTCCTTTGAACTGATTATGCCCGCCTTTGAGAATAAACGGAGTCAGGCGTTCCCAGCGGAACGCCGGAAAAAACCACAGCATGAGCAGATACATCCAGGCAGACAGCCAGAAGAACAGCGTTGCCGCTTTGGAGATGGAATAGATTCCTTTGGTAATCATCAGAAAGGCCAGAATGTCCACAGCCAGCTTGAACACCATGGGATTCGTTGTCGGGAAGGACAGCATTTGGAAGATTAGTACGTATTTCTTGCCGATCATGCAGCCAAAAACAAGCCAGACCGCAGCCAGGCCGCCATAAAAGGGATACAGCACCGGCCTTGGAATTGTCTGCTCCATAATTTCAAATACAGACCTCCCTTGGCCAAGCCGGAAGACCAGTGAAATTAAATAGATATTGAAGGTAGAGACTACGATACACGGCACCAGAAAAAGCCATCCGTTGGTACCGAAATAGTCGGCCAGATTGCGGGGCAATGTGAAGATCACAATTCCGGATTGGGTCATATGCATTAGAACGGCAATATGAAAGGGGCGCAGCTTTTCGGGCATAACGTCCACTCCTACTTTTTGTTTTTTTGCCTGATGGAATTCATGGTCTTGCTCTGGGACGGACGGCTGCTCAGCTTCGAGAAAGGAGCACGGATAAACACATCCTTCCAGTCTCCCGTCTTCATTGGAGCAATAGGGGTCAGATAGGACGAACCCAGACTCGTCAGGTTGGATAAATGAATTACGATCAGGGCTATACCCATTACAAGTCCAATATTGCCCCATATTCCGGTGAGTATTATGATTCCGAAGCGGATCAGGCGGATAGAGGCGCTCATCATATAGCTGGGAATCACAAAAGAGGCAATGGCAGATGAGGCTACTGCGATAATAAGCACATTGCTTGTCAGGCCAGCCTGTACAGCCGCTTGACCAATCACAATCCCGCCCACGATCCCGATCGTCTGCCCAATCTTGGTTGGCAGGCGCGCTCCGGCTTCCCGCAGCAGCTCGATCATGATTTCCATCAGCAGCGCTTCATAAACAGGAGGAAACGGCACCCTGTTCCGTGATTCAGCCAACGTTCGGAGCAGCGCTTCGGGAATCATCTCGTAATGAAAGGTAGTTACCGATACATACATCGCCGTGAATGATATCGTTATTACAAGAGCCAGAAACCGGAGCAGCCGCAGTGCCGTCCCCAGTGCCCAGCGCTGGTAGTAATCATCCGGTGATGAGAAGAATTCAAAAAAGGAGGAGGGCGCACTGATCGCTGTCGGACTATTGTCAACGATGGTGATGATCCGCCCGGCCGCCAGCTTCGACACAGCCACATCAGGTCTTTCCGTAGTCAGAAACTGCGGGAACACCGAATTCGGCATATCTTCAATGAACTGGGTCAGCGTCCCGCCGTCATTAATCGCATCTGTCTCAATCCGGTTGATCCGGTTCTGCAGATCCTGGACATATTTAAGATTGGCAATATCCTTGATATAAAGGATGTACACAGTTGTTTTGGAAATTTCTCCGATCTCACACCGGATAATTTTCAGATGCGAGCTTTTGATCCGGCGGCGGATTAAGCTCAGGTTAGTAGGAGCGGATTCCACGAAGGCATCATGAGGGCCGGCAATTACCGTCTCCGTTTCCGACTGCTGTACACTGCGGCCTTCCGGGCCGTAGGCGTCCAGTAAGTAGACAGCTTCCCCGTGGAAGACAGCTACACAGCCCTCCAGTATGCCGACCACCACGGCTTTGGACTCTCTTGTCTCAACAAATTGGGACTGGAGGAACAACTTATCCAGCCCATCCGCCTGAAGCCGGTCAAAGGGCAGCAATATTTCCTGGATTAGCAGGTTGTTATCCACCGTATGCGGGAAATACACAATATCGGCGGAGAGTTCAGGAAAGCGCCGGTGGCTGAGATCCGCACACTGATCGAATTCATCAAGAATATGCCGCAGCGTAGGAATATTCTGTGTGTCCGGTTCCATAGATGCCCTCCTTCCCCGTTCGTTTGGTATAGTATCCCCAAGATTTTCTTGGATATTTAAGGCTGCCGCAATAAAAAGCCTTCTTCCATCCCGCAGGATAAAAGAAGGCTATCATGTACATCTTCTGCTTGTGCTACATCTACATTGCCGTACCGGTAACGCTCGTTCCGTTCTTGGTGATCTTGTAATTCACGACTTCGCCGCTCCAGAAATGGAACTTCAGGATCACGTCACCATTGTTCACTTCATTGAAGAACGCCGGCAGCAGACTGATTTCACCCGTGGTATAGGAAGGCGTAAACGTATAAGCAAATTCTTTATAAGACGTCCAGTTTTGCGGGCCGGCATTCCCTCCTGAAGCATATACGGCTTCCATGGTAGCGAGAGTATCGCCATTGAACACAGCCGGTATTTTAAAAGCACTGGCTGTTCCCTGAACGCTGCTTAGCTTTGGCGTATTATAGAGAATTACGTTAAAATTCCAATCCGCTCCTTTGTTGAAGCGGGCCGTCAAAACTGCATTGACGCCAAGCTTACCGGAAGAAGTCAGGCTGGTGAGCTTCGCTGCTTTGAACGTCAGCTGGTCACCGCTTAGGGTATAATCCGTTCCCTGCACCAGCTGCTGGCTACCGTATAGAATTGAAGAGAGCGTATTGCCGTTCAGATTCAGCTTAACCGTCACATCCTTGGCTGCGGCACCCTTTTTCAAATGAATGAGATCGCTTTCAGCAGTGGACGAACGGCCGGTCCAGCTTGCCTTCATCATATTGTAGAGCTGCGGATCGGACCACTGGAAGGAAGTGCGGCCGAAATGCTGGCCATTGTCCCACAGCATCGGTGTAATTTGCTTGGACTTCAGATAATAAGCCAGGTATTCGAAAAATTTCAGCTTCTCCCCCTGCTCGATCACACCTGTATTCTTGTCAAAACCGAGCAGCCCATACTCGCCCACAATAACGGGAATGCCTTTGGCCGTAAAGGTGTTATAGACATTATTAAAGGTAGTCACGATATCGTTCTGGGTATCGGTCTCGAACCTGGTATACCCGGCAATATTGACACTGAACGGCCAGAACCCGTAATAGTGTACGGTTGCGATCAGATTGGAGTCGTTCAGCCTGGTGATGGTCTGGTACAGGGCATCCATCCGGGTCTGCGTCGGTGAAGCCTCCAGTGTGGACAGCACCAGCGGACGGGTGGTATTATTCCCTCCGGAGGCTCTGACGATGCCATGGAAAGCCACATTTAGCTCATCCAGCATCTGAATAGCCTTCGCTTCATCCGTCGTTCCACCATCGGTGAAACGCGGCTCATTGACGCTCTCGAACATCAGCTTGGCGGAATATCCCTTGAAGCGGTTCGCAATCTGTGTCCAGACCGCCTTATAGCGGGCCAGTACCAGATCATGCTGCTGCTCCATTTTGCTGATCCACAGCCAGGAATCATGATGAACGTTGATCATGACATACAGATTCTCCGCTACTGCCCAATCAACAACCTGCTGGACACGGGACAGATAGGCTGCATCCACTGTATAGGGGGCAGCCGCTCCCGTATGTACATCCCAGGTCACGGGAATCCGGATGCTCTTATAGCCTTGGGTAGCAATCTTCTTGATCAGAGCCTGTGTGACTGCCGGATTGCCCCAGGAAGTCTCATCGGCTCCGGTCGCATCCAGTGAATTGCCCAGATTCCATCCCGGCTGCATGGCATCTACGTAGGATTGAAGACCCGTGGATGCAGCTGCAGCTGCGGGTGCTTGCGCCTGCGGCGCCTGTTCTTCCGTTGCGGCAGAGACCATAGGTGTGGCCAAAGCAAACAGCAAGACAAAGGTGAAGATGAATGAAAGAAACGATTTCTTTTTTGGCATGGATCGTTTATTCCTCCCGGTTTGTTGTGATCGGCTGATGCATAAAATCAGCTTCATGATTTTTATGCAACCGCTTACCAAAATTAATATAGCATCTTTGCCGATTGGTAAATATCCCAATTATTAGTGTAAAAAACACTCATAATTAGAGATTTTCTTTGTTCCAGGCAGGAATGCCGTGCTTCCGCAACTTTGCTCTTTTTCCTCGGCCTGTCCCCCCGTCTTATGCTATAATAATTAAACATAATCCAAAGAGCCCGCTTCTGATGTAATCCATATTTGAGGAGCTGTGACGATGAGCGATCCGATTTTGCAACAGATTCTTACGGAATTACAGGGAATGAAATCTGAAGTGACAGAGATGAAGGCTGAATTTACAGATATGAAATCCGATATCAAAGAGATACGGTCCGAGTTGGGCACAATGAAGGCTGATATTGACAGCATCAAAGAAGATACGAAGCTGATCCCGCTGATCCAGCAGGCTGTATCCGAAGTCAATGCTGAAGTCATTGCAACCCGGGACACTCTTGAGCGGATAGACAAAACATTAACCGTACATGATGCTACACTGGACATGCTGGCCAGACGTTCTATTGATCAGGAAGCCGCATTGAAACGTATCAAATAAGCTTTCCCTACAGGAGTTTGCTGCAAGCGACCGCCATATCCGGCAGTCGCTTTTTCTTTTACCATTCCTCATCCCCTATTGTCTCTCCCACAAGGACATAACTCCTTTCACAAAGCACAAAGCCTCTCCAATTCACACTTTGTACTCTTTTATTGTCTATTTCACACGGACACACCTTTGATTTTCGTCTGATCCGTGTTATAATGAAAGCGTAAACAAAAGTGATCGAAACCCTATTTTCCATCGGATTTCATCGCCAAGGAGGATGAATGCAATGCTGGCAGGAATTAAGGAACTGAAGAATTGGGTAACCGGAATGTGGCAGCCTGGAATGGCTTCGGGAGAAGAAGACTACCGGAAAATGGAATACAGCGTAGAGCGCCATTTGCACACACCGCAAACGCCAAGCCCGCTTACTTACGAACAGGAATCACGGATCAAGACTGTCAAATTCCATTAATCTAACCGGATGTATATAGATTGAACAATATTTGATACTTAAAAATCCACACTCAAACAAGGCCGCAAGGAACCGGATCATCCGGTTCATGCGGCCTTTTATTTATTTCGTGCGCCTAACCCTGAACCGAACCCTTTGATATAGCTCTTTGGATACCGGCGTGCGGATGGCATATAGTGCAGCCGCGAGGATCGCCCAAATGACCGCAGTTCTTTGCTTTGTTGCCTATGGAATTCCCCATATCCTATATAAACATCTATACCCAGTATCCCCCCTGGGGGGGGATATGTGTCAAACTAAATATCAAGCGCTGCATGATATCCCTGATAAATTGCAGTAGTGATCGTTGACGCTTTTACACAGTCCCCGATCTGAGCCACATAAGGAGCACAATCAATTAACTCCTCTACGATATCTCTTCTTGCCCGTTGTCCAAGTGCACATATTACGGAGGTTCCCGGAATCAGCTGCTCTTCCCCGCTTGGATTCAGGCAAACTACGCCCTCCGGCGTAACACATAACCCTTTGTACCCCAGATGAACCTTAATATTCAGCTTGTCGATCTCCTTCAGCGTAATCGGGCGATGTCTGATATTGGCATCCGGTGCCAGCTCAGTTCTCATCTCGACCAAATGTACCGTTTTGCCTTCCTGGGCAAGGTGAATCGCTGCTTCACTGCCCGCAAGGCCCCCTCCCAGTACAACCACACTATCGGTAACCTTATCTTTCTCCAGATAGTAGTCATTAACTACAACTACATTATCACCATCAAGTCCCGGGATTGGCGGGACAATGGCTGCGGAACCGACGGCTATAATTAACGCATCCACATTTTCATTATCAACATACGCTTGGGTCACAGGTGTATTTAGACGAATCTCGACGCCTGCGTCTATGGCTAATTTCCCGAGAGTAACTCCCAGCTCATACATCTCATATTTGAAGGGCAGCGCCTGCTCTCCCCGCAGAATACCGCCCACATCATCCGACTTCTCACATAAAATGACCTGATGTCCGCGTTTGGCAGCAGTCATCGCCGCATACAGCCCGCCTGGGCCAGCACCCGCTACCAGAACCTTACGCGGATTAGCCGAAGGATAAATTTCTGTCCCGTCCATTTCACGGCCGATTAACGGGTTCACCGTACAGCGTCTTGTAGAGGTCTCCGCACGCTCCGCCATACAGGTGAAGCATCTCAGACATTTAATAATGTCCTCGTCACGGTTGCTCATGACCTTCCGGGGCAGCTCTGGATCAGCCAGCAGTGCGCGGGCCATCTCAACCACATCCGCCTGACCGCTGGCAATGATCTCTTCCATCTGAGCCGGGTCATTTAAACCGCCGACCGTAGCAACGGGGACACTTACATGCTTCTTGATCTCTGCTGCCAGATACACATTACTGCCATGCGGCAAGAACATCGACGGATGGGTGATTCCGAAGCCGGTCTGATACGTGCCCGCAGATACATGCAGCAGGTCGACTCTAGATTCGACAAGCTTGGCAATTTCAATACCTTCAGTAAGGTCATATCCGCCTTCAAACAACTCCGAACCGCTTATTCTGAACTCGATAGGGAAGCCAGGGCCTACAGCGTTGCGGACACTGTCAAGAACCTCCTGGGCAAACCGTACCCGGTTCTCCAAAGTTCCGCCATACTTGTCGGTTCTACGGTTGAAGTACGGAGAAAAGAACTGATTGATCAGCCAGCCATGTCCGCCATGGACCATAATCATCTCATAACCGGCTCTCTTAGCCAGTCCGGCACATCTGCCATAGGCTGCTACGATGTCATCAATTAGTGCTTGTGTAAGCTCCTTCACTTCCCTGCCGTCTGGGCGTACTCCGGGGCTGGGCCCCCACTGGGCCAATTCCTGCTTCTTATTCTTGTCCGTCAGATATGTACCGGCGTACTGTCCGGAATGGGATAGCTCCACACTCGCAATAGCTCCGTGACGGCGGATGGCATCTGCAGTATAAGTAAAGCTGGCAAGAGAATCTACAGTTCCCAGGTCCAGATGGTACATATGGGAGGCTTCGGTTTCGGGATGTACAACAACTTCACTGACTGTAACTGAGGCAGCGCCGCCTTTAGCTCTTAATTCATAGAACGCTGTGGATTTGGGTCCAATCGTACAGTCTGCTGTAATATCGGTTCCGCCCATAGGAGAGCCAAACATTCTATTTCTGAAGGTTACATTACCAATTGTGATGGGTTTAGACAGGTTCGGATATTTTCTAATCATGATTTCATTCTCCTTCTCTCTATACATTGCTTCTGTTCTTTATATACTAGCTTCCTGAGGCTTAGCAGCAGTTCTCGCCTGATATTTGACAGCCCACTTATAGACAAAGGTCAGGATAATTCCGGTGATGCCAAAGATGGCCGCAATCACAAAGGCTCTTTGATAGCTGCCGTCTGCACTGTACACATTCTTCATAATGGACGGGCCAAAATAGCCCGCTAATGCAAAGCCGATAAACATAATTCCATAATTCACACTATTATTCTTGGCACCGAACTGATCTGCAGTAAATCCGGGGAATACGCCCATCAGGGAGCCAAAGCTTAAGCCGATCACAGAAATACCGATATAGAAGGTCGCCACACTGTTAGCTCCTGAAATATACAGCAGGGTGAGCCCCACTACAGATAAGAGTGAAGCAAAGGTAAGCGTGTTGATCCGGCCGATTTTGTCAGAAATATAGCCCGCTAGGATGCGTCCGCCCGTGTTGAACAGAGCCAGTACAGAAACCACAGTCGTTGCCGCCGCCGCAGACAGGCCAACCATTTTTTGAGCGATAGGTGAAGCTTGTGAGGTACACATTAGTCCGGCAAAAGCACCGCTGATTAATAACAGGATCATTACGTAGAATAGCGGACTTGCCAGCATGCCTTTCCAGTCTTTGTCGCTTTTTAGAGAACGGCCAGTACCCGGCAACTTGGCTGTCCAGCCTGCCGGAACGAAATCAGACGGACATTTCTCAATGAAGAAAGAAGCGGAGCAGATGATAAGAAGAAATGCGCTGCCGATGATTAAGAATGCTGATTTCACTCCAGACGAGCTAATCAAGCCATTGGCAATTGGAGGGATGATGACAGAGCTTAATCCATAGGCAGCAGTGGTTACTCCGCCAACCAATCCCCGTTTGTCAGGGAAGAACTTGATGGAGTTACTGATAGTGCAGCCGTAGACCATGCCAGTTCCAAGGCCAAGTACGATGCCGTACGTAAGGACCAGGAAACTAACCGAGGTTGCAAACCCGGACAATATCATCCCGCCCCCGAATAACAGGCCACCTACCAGAATTACCCGCTTAGGCCCGAATCTGTCATTAATCCATCCGCCTGAAATCATCGTAATTGGACCGACTGAATTGGTAATCGTAAAAGCGATAGCCAAATCCCCCGGCGTTAAGCTGAGTCCTGTCAGTTCGCTCAAATACGCTGCCATCGGGGCAGCAAACACACTCCAGGCGTAGATTGAGCCAATACACAGGTTAATAAAGCAGCTCGCAATCAGAATAATCCATCTCTTCTTTGTAAGTTCCACTGCAATCTTCTTCTCCTTCATCAATCGTATTGTGAATTTATTCACATCTAATCCGATTTCATATTAGCACAGGCTCTTATTTATATCAATACAAACATGTATATATTTATATGTTTAATAAAACACGTTTATTCACATATGTAACAAATGTTATTGTCGACTGGCTAAATATGCTATACTAACGAAGTAGAAAACGACGAATATGTATAGGAAGCGAAGCTTATGAGAACTTTGAAATACGCTATTTTGGGGTTATTAAACAAAGAGCCAATGACTGGCTATGATATAGGTAAGGAATTCGGCAAGGATTTAGGTGAGTTCTGGAATGCCAAGCACAGTCAGATCTATCCGGAATTAAAAAAGCTGCTGGATGAGGGACTTATTGTATTCGAGATCCAAATTAGCGGAGAAATACTGGAGAAAAAACTGTATTCGATTACGGAGCAGGGCAAGAAGGCTTTTTTGCAATGGCTGAAAAAAGAAGAGCCGCTTGAGCCTACGCCTAAAGATGTGTTCCGGCTGAGAATGTACTTCTCCAATAATCTGGATATAGCCACCCGGATTCATCTATTGGAGCATCAGCTGCATCAGCATCAGGAGAGACTGAAGCATTTAAGCAGGAATAAAGAGCGGTATGACAGCATCCCCCCACTCGACAGCGATAATTTCGGTGATTATCTTGTGCTGGATGGCGCAATTCTGCGTGAGACGGTAACGATAGAGTGGCTGGAGAATTTCATAGCCCACTGCAAGCAATAAACAAACAAATAGAAAGCATAAAGATTCGAGATTTTGTCACCTCGGATCTTTATGCTTATTTTGGTTAAAATTCTCTTCTCAGCCACTCCAGAACAGTCTCCGCTGCTTCCAGATACCGCTGCCCTACGAGCAGACCGGTATGCGTGGTGTCCCACAGGCCTTTGTAGTCTGCATGGAAATGCTCTGCGTTCACTTTGCCCCGGCGGTCGTCCTCCGCACAGTTAACAGCATGGATAACCAGACAAGGGCACTTAATGGACCGGCTGTCCACCGGGATTCCGTCCGCACCGTAATGATAAGAAAAAGCGCTAAACGCCTTGGCAGACTCCATAGTCAGGTACTTTCTTTGAAAAGCTATATCCTCTGCCGATTCATCTATGCCCGTCAGCTCCTCACGAACCGGGGCAGGCACTACGAGGCCAGGTTGTGTCCGGACGATGTCCCGGTAAGGCACCTGGTCATGAACTTCCTTACAAATACTTGAATCGATCAGCACGAGCCCGGCCGGATCTGCCGTTTCCGCCAGCTTTTGGCTTAGAATCCCGCCCATGCTGAACCCGATCACAATAGGCGGAGCCCCGCATTCAGCGATAACCTCGCTTATATCCTCCAGATAGTCCCCGAAGGTTATCTCCGTCATATCCAGCACCCGGCTTCTGTAATGGCTTCTCAGATTCATGACATAACAGGTCCAGCCTTCACGGATAAAATGGGGAATGTATTTGCTCCACATCCAGCTTCCGGTAAAGGCACCATGCACGAATAGTAAAGGAGGCCTGCGGTCAGCATCCTCCGGGAGGTTCCTTCCTGCGAATATCTGCAGATACAGATCGTTCTCTCCGATGTATTTCTCTGTGTGCGGCGGCAATTCTGTCGTGTAATCTCTCACAAGTATTTCCTCCTTTGAACTTTAGTTTGATATCAAACTATATAATATATTTTTTAGAAGTTGTTATTGATTTTAATTAGAATGCCCAGCAGCGCTTCCTTCTCCTGTTCGGTGACATTGAGGTAAAACTGCTCCAGCATGTCTGCAGATATCGCCTCAAAAACCGTTTCCAGCTCCCTCCCCTTCCCCGTCAGAGCAACGTATACAAACCTGGTGTCCTCCTTCTCCCTTTCCTTCGTCACCATGCCAAGCCGGACCAGCTTATCAACCAGTGCCGTGACGGTCGATTTGTCTTTATTAATTTTGGCGGAGATCTCTGCCATTGTAAGTCTGGGCTTCTGCAGCAGCGCATAAATAATGTCCCCGTGCGAAGTGCCGATACCTTCCAGCCCCTGCTTCACCATCTCTGCAACAATGAACCGGTTAACCTTCTCCCTGATCTTGGAGATCAGCGAAATCACATCTCTAGTTTCCATACAGGGATTATAGTTTGATATCAAACCATTGTCAATGGCGGGCATTTTATATAGTGAGGCAACGCAGGTTTACTCATCGTCCGGAATATTTTCCAGCAACACCACATCTTCACCCTGCTGCTGTCTGATTGCAATGTTGGCTCTGCCCCATGAACACATTACGTCAATAATTCCATTGGCTGTAGTTCCATATTCCGTTATATAATATTCAACTTTGGGCGGCATTTGATTATAGACCTGTCTGCCGATCATTCCGTCCCTTTCAAGTTCGCGGAGCTGCTGGATCAGAACCTTTTGCGAGATGCCCGGGATACTGCGCTGTAATTCACTTGTCCGTTTCTTACCCGACATTAGATTACATATGATTAACGCTTTCCACTTTCCTCCGAGAATTTCAAGCGTTGCTTCTATGCCTAAATGATATTCTTTCATACCTTCCACCTCATCACACCCTAATTAATTTAGCCTATCTTATCTTATGATTTCTATCATGCCATATAACGATCCGGAGTCCAATGCACACTTTGAGGTAACCATGTTACTTTATTGTGTGTATTTACATTTTTACAGGCATCCAAAATAATATAAACAGCTGCACAAAACCAATATCCGCCGGAAAGGTGATTAAATATGAAAACCCTTGTGATCCTAGCACACCCTCATATTGAGAATTCAAGAGTAAATAAAAGATGGAAACAGGAGCTGCTGCAGCATCCAGAGGAAGTTACGATCCATGAGCTTTACAAGGAATATCCGGACTGGAGCATTGATGTTCCGAAAGAGCAAAGTTTACTCGAAGCACACAGCCATATTATTTTTCAATTTCCTTTATATTGGTATAGTTACCCGCCTTTACTGAAAAAGTGGCTGGATGACGTCTTCACCCACGGCTGGGCGTATGGTTCAAACGGGAATAAGCTGAGAGGAAAGAAGCTGGGGATAGCTATGTCCATTGGGGATAAGCAGGAAAATTACCTGCCTGCCGGTTCCGTTTCTTTTACTGTAGATGAGGTTATTGCACCCTTTAAAGCCAGCGCAGGACATGTGGGTGCGATCGCATTACCCTATTTCGCCGTCTTCGGAGCCTCCTTTCAGGCGGGTGATGAAGCAATCAATCAGAGCGCAGCAGACTATCTTCAATATATTATTGAGAATCGATAAGGGCTCACAAACCTCCCTCTCACTTACTTTTGAGAATCCTGCACAAAATACAACATTTCCCCACTCATCTCGGTCAAAATTCAAAAATGTTGTACAAAAGGCAGGATTTCTCTTCCTCCAAGCGGCTTAACCGGATAATTCTTGCATTTTATACAACAATCCCTATGAAATACCTTGATATCTAGGGCTCAGAGTTGCAATATGTACAACATTACTGCCGGTAGGGTGTGAAAAAACCTTCCCTCACCCAAAGGGTAAAGGAAGGTTTAAACGCGTCTCCTCAGAAGACGGAAGCTATACTTTCAATTCGCCAAGGCAGCTATTCCCGTTTCTTCCCCACTGCGCCAAGATAGATAACAAACTCCTCATCGCCGTCTAACTCTAAAACCTCATCAATCAGCTTCTGATCATAGATGCCAATGGCGCAGGCACCTGCACCAATGGATTCGCTGGCTAAATACAGGTTCTGGCAGACATGTCCTACATCGATGAGGATTTTTTTGTGGGCGGAAATATCATATTTCCATTCGGAGCGGTAGGGTGTGGTACTCCAGGCAAACAGCACAGAAGCTTTGCGGGCAAAGTTAGGGACAAAGGGCTGATCCAAAGTGATCGCATCAATCTTCTGTTCCAGCTGATCTAATTCAAACATAAATAGGAGCTTATGCTCCACCGGGAGGTATCTGTAGATCCCTTGCGGAATGCCCTCTACCCGCATAATCATTAAATAGGTTTCAAAGGTGTGTGTCGCCCCACTGCAGGGCACGGTCCGCAGCGTAAGCCCGTTCTTGCTCATGCCGGTGATCCCTTGGGTCGCCCATAATAAATAGGATAACTCCTCCAGACTCAAAGTGTCGGCAGAATAGAAGCGTGTACTTCTTCTTTGCCCGATACAATCAAAAAAATCCTCTTTACTCACTACGTCTCTGCTAACCTTCGGCAGATCAATAATTAGTGATTCCGGATCAAACGGCTTAACAATTGGCGGCTGGGCAATTCCTTTGATCTTGTCTGTTTTAATATGTTTGAATTCATGAAAATTGGATTTCAGAAAATTTCTTTGTTGTTCATATCTGGTCATAACAGTTCCTCCCGGATTAACTTGATAGCTTTAATTTACCACTCCGGCAAAAATAGATTGTGATTTCATTCACTTTACACCTTACAAAAATTCAAATACCAAAAACCCTCCCCCACCCTGAAGGGTAAGGGAAGGCTTAAACATGTCGTCTGAAGCGCGGGCGCTATAATTCCAGCTTCCCCAAGCATGATGAGTCAGGAGAACTGTTTACGCTTGGCTTATTACTTTTCTGCCTGGCACTGTGCTCTGCCGACATTGTGCTCTGCCGATTATATTCCAGCCTCCGCATCCAACGTCAGCCGGTATCCGTTCTTTCCTTCCCTGGCAGCAAATCCCCAGGCCTCGGCGGCTCTCCAGGCCGGATCACTCCCCAGCCGGACCTCAAAGGCCTGACAGGCTTCGGCCCGCTTGCGCAATTCTTCACCGGCTCCGGGCAGAGGCGTCCCGGCAACCTTCTGCCGCAAGGCTCTCCACAGCTCTACATCCGCCAGGGCTCTTTGCAGCCAGGGTCCTGCCTCTTCCTTAAACTTGGAATTCTCCATTTCAAGTAACCGGTAGGAGACGCTCTCCAGGCGGTCGAAATACAAATCAAGCCTCGGGATATCTTTGCTCTGCAAGGCCTCTTTCAGTTCCTCATACCCGCCGCTATAGAGCTGGCTATTTAGATTCTGGCTGCAGAAGAACATCATATCCTCTGCCAGCTCTCCGGCGAATTCCCGGACCGACAGCTCCCAGGAAAGCTCCGGCATATAACGCTCACTGTTCCACATATAGTGGGCCATTGTGTTCAGTGTAATCTTGGAGCATTCCCATTGAACCATCGGATTCGCTACCACTGCCTGATGCCCGGTCTGACCAAGCTGCGAATAACGTCCGCGAACCGGGTCCAGAAACAACCGGTCGTAGTCGGCATCATTGACGGGAATGTTATCCCACAGCCACAGCTCATGTCCGTAATAGCTGTAATTATTCCGTGCATCCCTGCTTCCGACTTGCCGGGCAAAGACGGAAGAGCCGGTCCAGAATATGTTGATGTCCGTATGCAGCTTCTCGCGGATATCCCGCTTATATTCGGTATCCCAGTTAGACCAGTATTCTGAGGGGCACATCACCAGAGTAACCTTCTGCAATTGACGGCTTAAATAGTCATAGACACGGTTTGCCACATAAGCATGCGCCAGTCCGGAGCGCTCCAGGTAATGGAGATTCTCCCCTGTCAATGCGTAGTCGATGTCGTCCATGAGCAGGGCGAAATGCCGGACACCGATGGCAATCATCGCTCTCAGCTTCGCTTCCAGACTGGCAAAATCATCTTCACTGCGAAACTGCAGATCATTTCCCGGACTAATGCAATAATAGAAGTCCACCATCTGGGCATCACATTCCTGCTTGAGCTCACGAATCTGGGCAAACATAGCCTCAGGATAAGGCTCACGCCACAGCTCACGGTGATAGGGATCATCCTTGGGAGCATGCATGAAGGCGTTCATGCGGTGAGCCGCCATATAGCGCACAGCATCTATCCGGTCATCAAAGCTCCACGGCATGCCATAGAAACCTTCAATAATGCCGCGGACTGGAAAAGAAGGCTCATCGTGAATTGTAGCGACAGGCAACCGGCACTTGCCTTCATCTATGCTCAGCAGCCGGTGCAGAGCATCCATCCCATACCTTAGTCCTCTCTTATTGGAGGCTGCAATTGTAATTTTTCCGTCCTTACGGATGTCCAGCCGGTAGCCATCCGCCTTAAGCGACCCCTCATATTCAAGCTCCAGCGTGGCATTGCCCGGTGCGGGTATCTCTCCTTCTTGCGGCGGTTCAATAATTACAATCAGGCCATCCGCAGCAAGCGGCCACTCCCACTTCTGGATCATGGAGAACTTTGAAGTCAACCCGATTCTCAGCCGCTGCCCTTCCAGCACCAGCTCCTCACCCTGATCGTAGTAGTCCCGGAAGTAATACTGCCGTTCCCGTAGCGGCATAGTCATATTCACGCCTCCTTCAGCCTGCCTATCAAAGTAAACTTCATTTCCCGGCTCTTAGGTTTAATCCGTAACCTTCACATTTCCAAACACGGCCTTGCCCCGCGAATCATTCCCCGGATTGCTGAGGGCTATGCCGATATACACCTTGCGTTTCATGGGGATCTGAACCGTTCCGACTGTCTGCCAGTTGCTCCCGTTTGCCGAAATCGACCCTTTGAACGTATTTCCGGTTCTGGTCAGCTTCAGCCATTTCGGAGCCGAGCCGGCCGCAGTATGGTCGGTCATATCGCCTGCGGTTTCAGCACGATACTGGAAGGTCGCCCCATTCCCGGGGGTAAGCATCATATCCGCGTGCCTGGAATTATGGCCCATGGACTCCCGGATCATAATGCCGGCCTTGGCCCAGCTGTCCAGCCAGCTGGTGGACTGCACCTTAACAACAATCTCCGCATTGCCGCTCACGGGCTGGTATATATAATTCAGCTGATCTGCATTCCCCCAAATATCCGTCGAGCTGCTGCTGAGTGTAAATTGCTTATTGGAAGCATTGTAGGTGGCGTTCCCCGGCATGGAACCGATATTCCGCGCCTTCCACACAGCGGGCAGCTGGGCCGGATAATCTTGCTCTACCGGAGCCGTCCAGCCTGGCGTCGGCCAGGTCTCACGTTCATGGATGTTCGCCAGCTCATCTTCCGGCCAGGCCCCGTAGGCAAAGAACGACAGGCGCTTCACGTCCGGATAATTCTCGCGGATGCCTTTGTAAACCTCCTGATATTGATCATCGGTCCAGTCATTATCCAAGGTGGCTACGATGTCCGCAGCACTGCCGCTGATCCGGTCGCTCGTATCCTTCAGGATGCCGTAGGAAGTGCTGTATACCCAATCACTGTTGAACTCCCAGTCATCGAAGTACGCCATCGGCGCGACAAAGTCGATCTTGTCCTTGAACTTGGCTACATTCTGTCCAACCTCTGTAAATTCCGGCGGCAAAATATACACACCAAGCTGCGCATCCGGATTCGAGGATGTGGAAATATCCTCACGGATATCGCCTACATACTGCCCAATTTGTTCGGTTCTCCATTCGTTCCACTGCTGACGCTGCGGCGAATCCGTATCAAAGTCAATGCTGAGCGGCGAATACCCGAACTCCGCCTGATACTTCGCAACCGTATAATCACTGACGTCCATGTTGTAATTGTCGAAGCGGATCCAGTCCAGCACAACGCCGTCCACATCATAATTCTCAATCACTTCCTGAATGATGGAACGCTCATACTGCTGCACTTCATGATGAATTGGATTGACGAAATATTCGTTGCCGTTAGAGCCTGTAAACGGAGTCTGAACCCCGTCCACCAGCGCCTGCATCTGCCATTCATCGTGAGCCAGGAAGGCCTGCTGGTCATGGAACTGGGGAATCCAGGCATGAACCTTGATTCCTGCGGCATGAGCTGCCGTAATGACAGCCTGCAGAGCATCGAAATTCTGGTAGCCCTGGGCAATGGGCGCGATATCACTCTGATAAAATACACTGCCGGACGGAACCTCATCATCTTCATCCTGCTTCACGTTCATGCTGATGACATCGACCCCGTAGCTGGTGGACAGACTGATGAAATTCTGGACATCCGCCATGTTCTTGAACTGGTTCACGGTCCGTACAATCACTTCCGTCTCAAAAGGGGGATTGTTCCCCTCCTCGGCCTGGGCCGGCACGGGAAGGGAACCACCTGCTACCGAAGAAACCAACACGATACCCAGCACCGCCATGAACCCCGATCTCAGTGCAAATGTCATAATCTCGCCTCCACATCATAGTCTTATTGAACTTCTAACAAGAGTTATTTCGTAGCGTTGATTTTCTTAACATTCTCCTGCCACTTTTCAGTTCTGAACTCAAGCAGCTTATCCAGCCCTGCCTTTGCGGTGTTCTTCTTAGCCGTCTCCAGTGCCGCCAGCACCTCTTCATCCGACTTCGCCTGAACCATCTGGGCGTAAGCAAGGGTATAGATATCCGCGACATTCTGTGCGATGATGCCGGTCTCCGTATCGGGAAGCGGATCGGTATTTACAAATTCCGTAATGTCCAGCGCGGTTTTCCAGGTCACCGTGGACTGCGCTACGGTCTCCCATGATTTCTGGTTCGCCGAGAGCAGCGCCTCGAGGCTCATTTTCGCCGTATCAATGAAGGTCGTATTTCCCGCCCAGTTAAAGTCCTCGAATTTTCTCATCGTATCCGTACGCTCGTTAGCAGGAGTGGTCTTGTATTTCTCGTTCGGGATGGGCGCTCCATCCGCGTCCTCTTCATCCCAGTATAAGCCCTTAGGGCCGAAGAACAGCACCTTTTGTCCCTCCGGACCCGTAATCCAGTCAAAGTAAGCGAAGATAGCCTCCGGGTCCTTGGCCTTTTTCGTAATAACACTGACGTTCCAGCCCAGCGTCTCAAAGCCGCTTACAAATACTTTGGTCTTATCTATACCGGCTTTATGGATCGGCCAAATAATCTCATAACCGCTGTCCGGATGGCTTGCTGTCAATGCCCGGTGCCCCTCGGCTCCATACGTAGTGATATTGGATTCAACCATGACCGCTACCCGGCCGGTATTGACCTTTTCCTTGACCGCATCCTGGGTTTGCTGCAGCGCATCCTGTGTAATCAGCCGTTCACGGTACAGCTTATTGATATACAGCACCATCTCCTCGTAAGCGGGATCGTCCAGGATAGATGTCAGCTTGTCGCCCTCCGGATGCCCCATGAGTGTAACGAACTTGCTGGTGGAGTTCTCCCTGAAACCGCCATACATAATTTCCAGACCTGCCCCCTTCTCCCCAACCTCCAGAGGGACTACATCCGGGTACTTGTCTTGCACCATGAGCAAATACTGATATAAGTCATCAAAGGTCTCCAGCGCCGGTCTGCCGAGTGCGTTATAAATATCCTTATTCACCATCCACCCGCCGTTGCCGAATTGCCCGGAGGTATACCAGTTCGGGATTTGATAGATTTGCCCGTCATCTGAACGGAGCAGATTCAGGGTGGATTCTTTGACATATTTCTTGAAGTTCGGATATTTCTCATAGTAATCATCCAGTGCAACAAGCTGCCCTGCCTGCACCAGCCGTTCTACTGAGGACCCCCGGTCCGTAAAAATAACATCCGGCAAATCACCGCCGACGATCATCGTGTTGAGCTTTTCTCCGGCTGCTCCTCCGGATTGTATCGGTTCAACCGTAACCTTGCGGTTCTCCTGAATCCACCTCGTCGCCTCGTTCTCCCCCCAGGGTGAGGTCGTAAGCCAGTCGTAGTTGCCATAGAAGCTGAAGGTAACGGGCTTGATCCCGCTGCCGTCCTCTGTGCCGGCCCCTGTATTCAGATTGTTCTGCGAAGCGTCAGAATTCCCACCTCCGCTGCAGGCCGTGAGCAGAAGCACCAGCGAAGTCAGCAACAAAGCTATCCATTTCAGGCGTTTACGCATTCTTTTCCCTTCTTTCTACGTAATATGGACACTGCTATTCTTTCAATGAACCGATCATTACGCCCTTCACAAAGTACTTTTGGAGAAAAGGGTACGTCAGGATAATCGGAAGGGTAGCGACCATCATCGTAGCCATAGTCAGTGACTTCGTGGTAATCGTCCGGTTCCGGTTCATATGATCCAGCGCGATCGCATTCGAGGAGCCAATCTGGGTCATAATGTTGGAGTTCATCACCTGCCGCAGCAGCGTCTGTATAGGAAGCAAGTGATCCTTGGTGATATAGATCGCTCCCGTAAACCAATCGTTCCAGTAACTTACTGCGGTGAATAAAGATATCGTGGCCAGAACCGGGCCGGAGACGGGAATCACGATCCGGAAGAAAATGCCGTAGTTGCTGCTGCCGTCGATTTTGGCTGATTCCTCCAGTCCCTCCGGCAATGCGCTGAAGAAGGTGCGGATGACAATCATGTTCCAGACACTGATGATGCCGGGGATAACCAGAACCCAAAAGGTGTCCAGCATGCCCAAAGAGCGAATTAGTAAGTAACTGGGGATGAGCCCTCCGCTGAAGAACATCGTAATCATGAAAAACACCATATATTGTTTGCGGAAAAGCAAAGTCTTCTTGGACATTCCGTAGGCTAACAGGGCGGTGAAGAAAACGGATAATGCTGTGCCGATGAGCGTTCTAAGAATGGTGATCAGAAAAGAATTCAGCAGGCGGTCATCCTGAAACACAATATAATAATTCTCCAGGGTAAATGCTCTTGGCAACAGGGTTACACCGCCGAGCGCCGTATCACTGCCCAGATTAAAAGAAATGACTAACGCGTTCCAAAACGGGTACAGCATGAGTAGCGCCAGCAGTGTCAAAAGGATATAAATAGTCCGCTGCATCACTTTGTCGCCCAGGCTTAGTCTCATTGTTCACCCCTCCTACAAGGTTTATGGAGCATTACTCACAGTCGATACACCGCAGTAAAACTTGCACCCGGAAGCATTCGCTATGAGTAGTAGTACCTACCAGAGACTAACATTTGCCCGGCGGGCGATTGTGTTGGCCGTCACCAGCAGAATGATACTGATTACCGCTTTGAACAGCCCTACAGCTGTCGCATAAGAGAATCTGGCATTTAATATCCCAACACGGTATACATAGGTGTCGATAACATCGGAGTAGGGGCGCAGGATCGGATTGGTTGCCAGCAGCAGAATGTCCTCGAAGCCCGCACTGAGCAGACTGCCTATGGCAAGAATCATAAAGATGACAATAATAGGGGTAATGCTGGGGAGTGTAATCAGGTGAATTTGCTTAAACCTGCTTGCTCCGTCTATAGAAGCGGCCTCATATAGGGTCGGATCAATACCTGCTATCGCAGCCAGATAGACAATGCTCCCAAACCCGACTTCCTTCCATACATTTACACTTACCAGAATGGACCAGAAGTACTTGGGTACCGCCAGGAAGTTAATGGGCTCCCCGGCCAGATTGAACCGCTCCAGCACATAGTTCACCGTTCCGTTATCTACGGATAGCAGCGAAAATACGAAACCGGATACAATAACCCAGGACAGGAAATAAGGCAGATAGCTGACGGTCTGGATCACGCGTTTAAAGCCCATATGACCGACTTCATTCAGCATCAGCGCAAGCAGAATCGGGGCTGGAAAAGAGATAATCAATTTAAGCAGGCTAATCACAATCGTATTTCGCATCACATTCCAGAACTCCGGGGCTTCGAAGAACATTCTGAATTGCATAAGTCCAACCCAGGGGCTCTTCATCATGCCGCTAAAAATATCGTATTGCTGGAACGCCATCACTACGCCATACATAGGAATATAGCTAAAAATGAATACAAAGATAATGCCCGGCCAAACCATGGACTGCAAATCCAACTGACTGGTAAATCTCTTCCACCTGCTCGCTTTTCCGGCCGTGTTCATCCGCTTTACCTCCTCTGGACGATTCTAGTGAAATAACGGTAAATACGGTTTGTTCTTCTCCAGCATTTCATCCAGCAGCTGTTCAGCTACGGTGACTGATGGCATGAGCGGATGATGGACCATAGCCTGCAGAGCCACATCCCGGTCTCCGTGAACAGCCGCCTCGATGGTGAGACTCTCATACTGCTTGACCGCAGCCAGCAGGCCTCTGACGGACTGAGGAATTCTGCGCAGAGGAATCGGCAGCGGACCCTGCTTGGTGACCACACAGTTCACCTCAATGGAGGCATCGTCCGGCAGGAAGTCAATAATTCCGTTATTCCTTACATTCAGCGTCTGGATATCGCGGGAATCATTATGAATGGAGCGCATCAGCAGCACTGCCGCCTCCGAGTAATAGGCTCCGCCGCGCTGTTCCAGCTGCTTCGGCTTCTCCTTCAGCTCTATGTTCCGGTACAGCTCAAACAACTCTTCCTCCACCTTCTTCACAACTTCAGCGCGTGATCCGGTCGTTGCCGCTGCTTCCTTCTGTTCCGCCAGCATCTCGTCTGTCATATAGTAATAGCTCAAGTAATACGAGGGAATAGCCTGCAAACTATTCAGAAACCGGTGGTCCCAGGCATCAAACGGCACATTGCCTGCCTTATAGCTCTCGGGGTAATCAATAAGCTCCTGCAGCTTGCTCTTCCCGTCAATTACGACATCGGATACCCAGTGCAGATGGTTGATGCCGACAAACTCGGCATAGATCTTCTCCATGGGAAGTCCGAAGAACCCGGAGAGCCACTTTTGGAAACCGATCGGCGAGTTGCACAGGCCTACGCTTTTGACCGATGAATACTTGTGGACAGCTTCAGTCACCATTCCGGCCGGATTCGTGAAATTCAGCAGCCAGGCATCCGGGGCCAGCTCCTCGATGTCCCTGCAAATATCCAGAATAACCGGGATGGTCCGCAGGCCTTTCATCATTCCTCCGGGACCGGTCGTCTCCTGGCCGATGACACTGTATTGAAGCGGAATCCTTTCGTCCCATTTGCGCGCTTCCAGCATACCCACCCGGATCTGCGTGCAGACAAAGTCCGCTCCGGCAATAGCTTCCCTGCGCTCAAGCGTCTCTACTACAGTAATCGGCAGTCCGGACTCAGCAATCATGCGCTTGCTCAGCTCCGCAATCGTATGCAGCTTCTCCCTGCCCTCCTCAATATCCACCAGCCATATTTCGCGGATGGGAAGCTCCTGGTGATGCAGGATGATCCCTTCAATTAATTCAGGTGTATACGATGACCCCGCTCCGATGACAACCAGCTTCAATGTTTCCTCCATGACAATTGTCCCTCCTTACCCTCTGATAGATGATCAAGAACCTCCTGATTCACATGCACACCGCTGCTTTCCATTGCCAGAATGACCGATCCTACAACCGGTTCACGGGTTAGAATCCTTAAAGTGCCATTCGGAGCCGCCAGCTTCACTCTTCGCTCAATGGCCCGCCGGATGATGCCTGAGCGGTCTCCCTTGGTCAGCAGGCTGCCTGCAAGCACGATATCGAAGATGTCCTCCTCCATGGCCAACCGGCGGATGGCCGACGCCGCAGCCAAACCCAGCTCATCCCCTTGCTTGACCAGAAGCCCGGTGGCAACGGGGTCCCCCTCCTCTGCCGCTTGAAACAACAGCTCGGCAATTTGGGGAGGCAAGTCTCTGAAATGATCGAGGTAATCCTCTCTTAACTCTGAAACGGTGGTATAGCCCAGCAATTGAGTTAAGCGTTTGCTAAGCACTGTCTCCATTTCTCTTCCGTCATCCGCCCTGAGGACGCTGCGGAATACCTCCATACTCAGATCATAGCCGCCGCCGAAATCCCCGAACCGGTAACCGAAGCCGCCGCATTGGTATGCAGCACCCGCCGGATTTTTACCACTGCAGTTCACGCCCGATCCGCAAATCAGCACGATCCCATAGTTCTTCTCTGTACCTGACCGCAGCGCATTCCAGGTATCGCAGGAAATCTCCGTCCGGGGAAGGCCAAGGCTGCCGATGATCGGCCGCAAAATTCTAAAATCAGCCTCTCTGTCCGCTCCCGCCAGTCCGAACCAGGAGTAATCCAGCTGATCCCGGGTCAGCCCTGAAGCCGTAATGGCTTCCGATACGGCCTGGTGCAAGCTGTCCGCCGCCTGCTCACGGCCCAGCTGATGATTCCCGTTCCCGCTTTTGCCTGCACCCATGACCTTCCCCTGTTCGTCTGCAATCATTGCGCAGGTCTTACTGCCTCCTGCATCCACTCCCAAAAAATACTTCACAGATGATTCACTCCTATAATTCAAGTTAATCTGACAGATGCGGTGGATTCACGAATGAGCAGCTGAGGAGCGAGCTTCGTTACAGCGGGCTGCGTCACCTCCCCGTTGATCAGTTTCAGCAGTAATTCAACGCCTATATTGCCCATTTGCGCCTCGGGCTGCCTGACTGTCGTGAGCCGCGGGTAGAATTCACCTACGAACTGCTGATCATCAAAGCCGACCACGGAGATATCCTGCGGTACCAGAATTCCTTCCTCACGCAGGGCTTGAACAACCCCGAGCGCAATAAAGTCGTCTCCCGAAAAGATGGCTGTCGGCAGCTTATCCTCGCGAATCCATCTCTTCGCTACCTCATAACCGCTGCTTACCGTAAATCCGCAATATTCTGTGCAGAAGGGCGTTAGCCCCGCTTCATCCAGCGCCTGGACATACCCCCGTTTGCGCTCCGTTACACTCAGAAACACCGAAGGGCCGCCGATATAGGCGATCCGGGTGTGACCAAGACTAATCAAATGATTAGTCGCTTCGTAACCACCTTGATAGTTATCAACCAGCACACTCGGAACATCCTCATGCTGGAACTGGTTATCCAGCAGGACAACCGGAATGTTTTTTCGTTTCAGCTCCTCCACATATTCTTTCTCTTCAAGCGGAGATAACAGGATAATCCCGTCCACGCGGTCCTTCTGAAACAGGAAGTTCACACCGTCATCCTCATTCTCAGCTATAGACAAGGCCAGGAAGTACCCTTGCTCTGCCAGCTTCCGGTTCACCACGCGAATCACGCGGTCATAGAAAGAGTCGTTAAAGTTGGTAATCGACATCCCAATGACTCCAGTCTTGCCGCGAACCAGACTACGCGCTGCTGAATTGGGCTGATAATTCAACTCCTCAATCGCACTCAGCACTTTCTGGCGGTTGCCCTCACGTACAGAGGGTGAATTGTTTAGAACTCTGGATACGGTCACTACAGAGAGCCCCGACTTCTTGGCTACATCATGAATGTTCATTTAAGTATCTATGCCTCCAAGTCCTAAAGTTTAATCGATTTAACTTTCAGAGAAATAAAAAAGAGTAACTCCTCTCGCAAAAACTGCATTATAACTGAAAATCGAACATTAGATGTGAGTTTTCTCTTTATCCAAAACTTCAAAACCGTTCTTAAAGTTTAAAGGTTTATACTTTAATACGAATATACAACCATTCCCAATATTCGTCAATCTATAAAATGCAGATCAGTTACAATGACAATCACCGCACTCACTTCCGTCATCCTTAAGCATCTATACTATACTAAAAATAAGATTAACCAAGCGAGGTGAAGCCGATGAAATGGGGAGAGATTACGAAATTGCACCCAAGCCGCTTTGTTCTGGTGGAAGCAATCAAGGCAACCTCCAGCAACCGTGTACGCCAATTAGAGGATATGGCAGTCATTCAAGACTACGATAAATCCGAGGAGGCATGGAGCGGTTATAAAGAGATGCATAAGCTACATCCGACTCGCGAGCTGTATGTTTTCCATACGAGCAGAAGCGATGTTGAAGTGGTAGAGGAATTCTTCTCAGGAGTACGGCAACCGCTTTTGATTCTGATGGATTAGCTGCAATAGGTATCCACATTGATTTTATATAAATGGGCGAGCCAGCGGATGTATGGAGTATGGGGAAAGAGTGAAATTTGTTATGAGAAGCAGATTACCAGCTTCAGCTTGGTTCGATTCAAGAGCCTTATGGTTTTGACGGAATTATTGGTATTGATTTTATGATGAAAGCCAAATGCAAGGTGGATTTTGAAACCATGATTATTAAGTTTGAGAAATAGACCGGGCAACGCTTACCCTCAAGGGACAGCAATCGCTTGGTCTATTTGCATTTTATTCACAGTTCACTTATAACTGAAACAAAAAACCTCCCCTCACCCCGAAGGATAAAGGAAGGCTTAAACGCGTCACCTCTGAAGCACGGCAGCTATATTTTTAGCTCCCCAAGCTTGATCAGCCAGGGCAACCGCTTGCGAACGGCCTTTTACGTTTAATTTTTGCATGACGTTCGTGGTGTGGTTTGAAATACACTGATAATCTAGGCACTGGTAAACTGATTGTTGATATTAAGGAAATCACCTAATCAAAAGACGGTAACGGTAACGTAATTTAACTATCGTTCCCGTTAGTTCATGACTTTTCACTACTTAGGATGGCTTCAAATATTTTTTTGCCTGTAGCGTCTATCATAGTTCCTTGAGAAGGCTCTTTTTTAGTAATCCATTTCATTAATTGAGCAACATAATAATCCATAAGGATCTGAAACAAAATTATGTAAATCCTTCATAGTAACAGCTACTCCTTTTAGTTTTATGATGCTTACAAAAATCCTCGGTTGTTAAAATCATGCTAATCGACCTATTTGGGATGCTGAATTATGTTTTCGTTTCCATTTATTTATATTCCTGCTCTTACTTCAATTAGAAACGGCAGCTGAGCATTAGACAAGATACCGTAGTGTATTGAACAATCGTTCCTCGTTACTTCAATGAAGTTTCACTTTTTCGGCCAAAGTAAGGCCCACATCATCCAGTCTCATGAGTTTTTACATATGTCTAGTTAAACTCTTGTCTACAACATATATATCAGATTCGGTGAGCATATCATCAACTGTAAACATAAATGCCTTCTCGAAAATTAATGCATAATCTGAATGTTGATAAAAAACAAAACAAGAATCCTTTGGTTCATTATTAAACACTATATTAAGATAACTTCTATTAATCAGCGAGCGCTCGTGTAATATTCGCTTTTGCTTCATCAGCTACTCTTTCATCTTTGTCGTCAATTGCTTGCATTAATATTAACATCGGAATATACACAGCAATCAAACGAGCTAATAACTTCGTCTCTTCATCCACTTCCCCATATTCTCTGAAAAACTCAGTACGAGCATGATAAGGCAAAAAGCTATAAACAACATTCAAATCACAGGCAGGGTGACCAATATTCATATCTCCCCAGTCAATAATTCCTGAAACTTTTCCATTCTCGTCCACCAACATATTTTTAAAATGAAGATCACCATGAAGGAATACGTTCCTTTGTTTTACTTGGTCTGTTTTAAGCTGCACCAAATAATCAGCAATTGCAGAATGTTCTTCCTCCTTAATATGAATTTTCAGATCGGACAAGAATTTTAGCATTTTTTCTTTTCGTAATGCTATATCTGTGAGATTCCTGTGGTCATGTTGAATACCGTTTTCTTGAGCCACCTGTACTGGAAATGCATGCAATCTTTTTAAAAAGTGCGCGAGTGTTGCTACCGATAATGTGCGTTGCTCATCAGTTAATCCAATTGGAAACATTCCCGATAAATATGGATAACCAAGAAATGGTGCAGGATAGTCACTATTCCCTTCACCTAAAAAAAGTGGTTTCGAATAAGGGATAGAAATAAAATCCTCAAGCTTCGGTAATATCTTCGCTTCCATTTTTAACGTATCAATAGCAACTTTTCTTCTTGGAAAACGAAAAACATATTCGTCTCCAGCAAGGAAAACTGTATTATCCCAACCATAACCTAGTCTTTTGATTTCTTTAGACGATAACTGTGGAAACTGACTACTTATTAATCTTTGGGCCAATTCCTCTGAAATTTCCCAATCTGCATCCCATAAATTCGAACTTCCCATATACCTTCCCCTAACAGTTGGCGTTTTAATAATGACATGCAAACATGAAACAGTATTATTTTACCACTAAAATTTCATTGCGGTTGGTATTAAACAGTTATAGGAATTAACTCTCGAAACTGCCCTATAGTACATTTAAGAAACCTGTATCCACCACGCTATTCTGCCCGTTCGAGCTGAGCAAAGGCAGCCGATCCACTGACCGACTGCCTTTGTGTCGTTATTGAGCTATCGTTTCCCGATTTGCATATTCTTAGCTGTTATAAGCTGAGAATCAACTATACCAGGAAACTCGAGTAGATCGAATGCAACTTTTTGACCTTCTTTGAGAAACCGAAAGCCGTTCGGTAACCTATTTGAGTCTGGTAGTATTTTGCTAAAGTGTACAAAACATGGTTACCACCCTGCCCGTCTAGCATTATCTGTCCGTAACCTTCATCTTCTTTGAACCAATTGACGATCCCCCATCTGGTGTTCGGGCAATCTAAACTGGTCTCTTTTTAAGAGGGTCTCATGGTCAATCCATAAAACCACATAGACGACATTTAGGGTTAACTCCTTTACTTTATCTTTCAGTCAATAAGACTCAAGATATTATTCCAAATGAGGGTCAACTCCGATTTGCTTTCCCAAGGCTTCTGACGCCCACTACTGTGCATATGGCTTACATCATCACCTGATATATAAGCACTGTTGTTTAAGACGTTAAACCAATGTACTTGAAGTTGTTGACTTCCCGACTCCTGCTGGTCCTGACAATATATATACTGTTTGCATTAACGTTCCCCTCTTCCTGTAACCGAAAAATCATAATATGGCATATTATACCATAATCATTGAAGAGAATTATTATGCTAAACTGCGCATGACAAGGAGCTGCTCTGCCACTCTTTATCGAAGGAACTTCATATGCCATCGATATCACGTGTCACCCTTCCTCCACAACAAAAAACCTCCCCTCACCCCGAAGGATACGAGAAGGCTTAAACGCGTCACCTCTGAAGCACGGCAGCTATATTTTCAGCTCCCCAAGCTTGATCAGCTCGACAACCGCTTGCGAACGGCCTTTTACGTTTAATTTTTGCATGACGTTGGAAATGTGGTTGCGGACGGTTTTTTCGCTAATGAATAACAGTCCTGCAATATCCCGTGTAGTTTTGTCCTGCACTAGAAGCTCGAATACTTCGCGCTCACGATGCGTCAACAGAAATTTGCTATGATGTTCGTTCCCTTTCAATGGTGTCACCCCTCCTTGCTCTGGGTTTGTTTGGTATAACAAGGTAAAGGGATACAGTCAAACCATACTATGTAGGGTGGCAGTTAATGGTGCTGTTGCAGCATTAATTTGGGCGGGGACAGACGCGGATCGGGGACAACCCTGGCATTCCTGACCAAAACGCATAATAAAAACGGCTTCAGCTCCTATCGTTAAGGGCGTCATCCGTTGGGGCAAAGTCTATAGAAAACACGCTGCTAAGTAATGCTTAGGCAAAAAAATGTTGCTGTGAATCCGTCCGCCCGCAGCGTTACGCCGCAAACTTCACCGGTCCGTCACGCCCTTTCGGTCACGCCGGCTTAATCCGGTAAGGCTGCTAACAACCCCAGTGTAATTTATGAAATGGATTCCATAGCAAGCTTTTTTATATGCGAAAATGTGAAAATTTCTATGGTAAAATAAAACCATTCCAATTCTGACTCGGGGGGCAGCATACGCCATGGCTAATATTAAAGAAATCGCCCGGATTGCCGGAGTTTCCGTAACGACCGTCTCGCGGGTGCTGAATAATCATCCTTATGTCAGCAAAGACAAAAGAGCCGCCGTCCTCGATACGATTGAGCAGTTAAACTACACCCGCAATATGAACGCCGTCCACCTGATTACCGGACGTACCGGTACAGTGGCGGTGATTCTTCCGTATATCAATGCTTTTTATTTCTCGATTATTATGAATGGTCTTGCCCATGAGGCACTGCTCGCGCAATACCGGCTGATCCTGTGCCAGAGCAATTATTTGCCAGATGAAGAGATTAAAGTGCTGGAGATGCTGCGCAATAAAGAAATCGACGGTGTGGTCATTGTATCGACTGCGCTGAAGCCTGAATTGATTGAGGAGTATACCGCGTACGGTCCGGTTGTAACCTGCCAGGACAGCGGGCAGCGCCGTTATTCCTCTGTATATATTGAGCATTATGCGGCTTTCAAGCAGGGGCTGCAGTATTTGAAGGGCAAAGGGTACCGCACCATCGGCTATTGCGAAGGCAGGCAGAATGGCAGCAGCGCCTCTATCCGGCAGACTGCCTTTCGCGAATTCATTGCTGAGCACAAGCTGGTTTTTCAGGAGGAATGGATGATCTACGACTGCACGACGGAAGAAGACGGAGCGGCCGTGGCACGGTCGCTGCTGGAGATGCCGGAGCGGCCTGAAGCTATGATTATTACCGGAGATCATGTGGCAGCCGGACTGATGATTGAGGCGCGCAAAGCCGGTCTTAGTATCCCCGGAGACCTCGCGGTTATGGGCTTCGATAACCAGCCGATCGGCCGGTTGCTGGAGATCACCACCATAGATAACCACCTGTATGAGATGGGTGCATCCGCCTTCCGTATTATTCATGAGCAGATTAGCTCAGACAACCCTGATCCGGTCTACCGCAAGCTGGATTACCGGATTATTGAGCGGTCCACGGTGTAGAATAAGTAATCTGCGATCACTGCTCGTTTCCTAACCAATCGGTCAATTGCCGGCAGGTACGCGGAATAATTCGTGCTGAGTTAATCCAGCGCTGTCACGAATGCTATAAACTTCAATGTGGCGGAACGTTTAAAAAACATTGCGTATATCAGGCATTCCGCCGGGGATCACGCTGTTGTCTCTGGGACACCGGCAGCAGAGCGAGCTTAGAGTAAGATAGTTAAGTTTTGCCTTCGGCCTGTAAAAAGGCATAATGTTGTACGTAGTGCAACTCCGGTTCATGAATACCAGGGTGTCCGGGAGGAGTGTTGTACGGAATACAGGAATTCCCCCGATCTTCTGCTGAAACAAGAGGAATTGCTGCCTTTTCTACAACAATTCTTGAGTTCGGCCGTTTTTATGAGTAAATTGTTGTATTTCGTGCCGGCATCAAGTAGAAACAGCTATGCTGTCTGTTTAAAGGACGGTACCGTTTCAGGGGAACTTGAAGGATAAGTTATCATATGAAAAAGTATATATTCCTATATACTCAAAAAATTAAACTGCGTCTTCCGCCTGTCGGGAGGCGTTTTTGGTGTTTTATTTGTGTGAGTCAGCATGGATATGATAATTATCACATTTTTATTGACAGGTACTGGATGGAGATTTATGATAGGTCCATCATTGATAACGATTATCATTTACATAAACAAAAGGGGTGTCCAACAGAATGAAGATAGGTTATGCAGTACCCGCGGGTTTGCTTGCGGCTTCCCTCCTGTTTGCCGGCTGTGCAAGCAATGATAACAATAATAATGGCAACAACGGCAATAACAGCAATACCTCCGGGAATAATGCCGCAGCCCAGACGGGCAATGTGTCAACCGGTACACCTGCCGCAACTGCAGATTCAACTGCTGCTGACGCTACGGCGGATTTCACCACGGCCATCGACGAGTACCGGAAATATGTAATTGAACAATGCGACGAATTCGTGAAACAGACCGAAGGCTTCACCAATGCGGTGAAAGCAGGCAAACTTGAAGACGCCAAAGCGCTGTATGCTCCGGCACGCATGTATTATGAACGGATTGAGCCCATTGCTGAAGCGCTTGGAGATCTGGACCCCAATATTGATGCCCGCGAGAACGATGTTGACGCTGCGGACTGGCGCGGCTTCCATAAGATTGAACAGGCCCTCTGGCAGAACAATACCACAGATGGAATGACTGATGTCGCGGACCGTTTACTGAAGGATGCGCAGCTGCTGCGTGCCAAGGTGGAAACCGCTGAGATTGATGCCAACCTGCTCGTTACCGGAGCTGTGGAGCTGCTGAATGAAGTATCCTCCTCCAAAGTAACCGGTGAAGAGGAACGTTACTCCCACACGGATTTGTATGATTTTGTCGCCAATGTAGAAGGTGCCCAGAAGATCTATGAGCTGCTGAAACCCGAGCTGGCCAAAAAAGACCCTGCGCTGGAGCAAACGATCGGCGAGCGGTTCACCGCACTGCTGAATGAGCTGGCACCGTTCAAATCCGGTGACGGCTACGTTTCCTACGAAACGCTGAAAGAAGCTGAGGTCCGGACGTTAAGCCAGAATCTGGACGCCTTAGCTGAGCCTCTATCCAACATGGGAACTATTCTGGGAGTGTGACCGGTATGAAAAAGAAAGACAGGACTTCCCGGGAAACTCCCGCGACAGAGAGCGTTCTCTCCAAGGTTGCTTCTAAAGATCAGCTATTATTCGATAAAAAACTAAGCCGCCGCGATATGCTGCGGCTTACTGGCGCCTCCGGACTCGGCCTGCTGCTCGGCGGCGGCGGGGTAGGCAGCATTCTGGCGGCACGCAAAGCAGCCGGGCAGCCGGGACAGGCACTCTCTTCCCCGCAACACGCGGGAGCGGACATTATTCCATTCTACGGGAATCATCAGGCGGGAATCATTACGCCTGCGCAGAATTTCCTGTGCTTCGCCTCGTTTGATCTGACAACAACCAAGCTCAGCGAGGTCAAAAAACTGCTGGAGGCCTGGACCACCGCCGCCGCTGCCCTTACTGCCGGTACGCTGATCGGCAGCGTGAACGACAATCCCAATCTTCCGCCTGCCGACACCGGCGAGGCCGATGGTCTTACCCCCTCCAAATGTACGCTTACCTTCGGGGCGGGTCCTGCCTTCTTTGACAGCCGGTTCGGACTGGCTGCGAAACGGCCGGCCTCCTTCACCGATCTCCCGGCATTCACGGGAGACAGCCTGGAGCCGCAGTGGTGCGGCGGCGATCTCTGTGTGCAGGCCTGCGCCGACGATCTGCAGGTAGCGTTCCATGCCATCCGCAATCTGGCCCGCATCGCCCGGGGCACAGCCGTGCTGCGCTGGACGCAGGAGGGCTTCCAGCGCACCGGCAGCGCCGACCCGGCAGGCGGCACACCGCGTAATCTGCTCGGCTTCAAGGACGGCACGGGTAATCCCGACGTCACCGATGACGCCGAGATGCGAAGTGTCGTCTGGAGCGGAAGCGGCGATGGCCCAGCCTGGATGAATGGCGGCACGTATCTCGCACTGCGCCGTGTTCGCTTTCGTATTGAGGTCTGGGACCGCTCTACGCTGAGCGATCAGGAAGCAACGTTCGGTCGTCACCGGCAGAGCGGCGCTCCGATTGGAGCGCGGGATGAATTCGCCGAGCTCAATCTGGAGGCGGCGGATGCCAGCGGCAAGCCTGTCATTCCGCCGGATTCCCATTCGGCCCTCGCCCATGGGGACGGTTCAGTCAAAATGCTGCGCCGCTCCTACTCCTATTCCAGCGGCATGGATCTCAAAACCGGACAGCTGGATGCAGGGCTGGTCTTCATCAGCTTCCAGAAGGATCTGGTGAAGCAGTTCGTGAGCATTCAGCAGCGCCTCTCGAAGAATGACCGGCTGAATGAATATATGGTCCATACCGGCAGCGCCGTATTTGCCTGCTTCCCCGGAGTACGGGAAGGTGGTTATATCGGGGAGACGCTGCTGGGGTGACGGCAGATATAGCTAAGTCCGGATTCAGCGTGAGGAAATGACGCTGAATTCGGCGCTGGATATATCCGGGTTCGTAGGGCTGCGCAGTGTGACCAGAATCAGCGGGATGAACGATATGGAACGGATGTTCAGGGACAAATAATCCGGAGCAGACTGGAGATTTGAGAACAGGAAAGTGCGTCGCGGAAATTGCGGGATGAACGAGTTGTGGGACGAACGATCAAGAACAAATAATCCGGAGCAGACTGGAGATTTGAGAACAGGATGTGTGACAGGGAAATTGCGGAAAGAAACGGAGTATCGGCGGGATTGAGTAAATGGAGGGGCGGCTGGCAGCTGGCACGGCAGCAAACGGAATCAGGCAAAATGTTGCACTGGGTACAACTCGAATAACTAGTTTCCTGCCTAATTGGACGGATTGTTGTATGAAATACAACAATCGCTTCGTTTACCAGCCTGGAACCGGTGGAATGCTGCATTTCATACAACAATTTTAGTTTAGGGGCGATATTTCAAAAGAAATGTTGTATTTCGTGCAGGATTGTTAGCGGAGAATCAGGTACAACAGTTACTGCCGCCCCGAAGTCCCAATGTTCACTACAGTGACAACCACGCTTCAGACGCAACACTTAAGTCCGCCTTCTATAGAGGAAAGATAATAGCATGCCTATTCGCGAAGGGAATGATCCCGATGATCATAACGGTTAAAATCAGTCCATGGCGGCAGATCCGGGCAGCGCTGCTGCTGATCTGCCTGCTTCTGCTGCTGCCCAGCGCGCCGGCTTCTGCGTCAGGCGCGCCGCTCGATGAGCTGCTGCCGCCTGTAGGCAGCGCGCTGGTAGAGTCCGGCCAGAGCCGCTGGGATGCGGCGGCGGCCGATGTGGAATCGTTCGCGGCGCTGTGGCGCAGCGCGAACGAAGGCACGCCGGACCCGGCACTCGCCGGTCCGGCAGCTGAAGTCGACGCCGCGCTGGCAGCCGCGGCGCAGGCCCTTGCGGCCGGCGGCGGAGCGCCCGCCAAGGCCGCCTTGTCCACGCTCGCCAGAAGCGTGGACGCGTACATCACCGCCGCCGCAGACGGGGGCGGCGGTGACTCAGGCGCCGCCGGGCGCGCAGCGGCGGCGAAGCTGCTGCCCGCGGCGGAGCGCACGCGGGATGCGGCGCGCAGCGCCGACTGGACGGCGGCGGCGGAAGCCTACCGCGCCGTCGTGAACGGCTGGACGCCGGCGGAGCGCGGCATCCGGGGGGACAATCCCGCCGTCTACGGCCTGCTGGAGACGAAGATGAGCCTGCTGCGCATTGCGCTGCAGGCTGAGCCGCTCCGCGAAGAAGCCGCGCTGGCGGAAGCCGAGGCGCTGGTTGCGCTGCTGTCCGGCTACAGCGAGGGCAAGGCGGTCGATACGGGTAGTGCGCCAGCAGAACCGGCCTCTATTGAAGGGCTGATCAGCTACCTGAACAAAGCTGCAGCCTCCGCCGAAGCCGGAGACAGTCCGGCAGCAGCCGCGGTAATGGAGCAGTTCATCACAGCTTGGCCGTCGGCAGAAGGCGCCGTGCAGATTGCCTCGCCC
The DNA here is from genome assembly GCF_038000205.1 of Paenibacillus sp. FSL R10-2771. Lineage (NCBI taxonomy): Bacteria > Bacillati > Bacillota > Bacilli > Caryophanales > Paenibacillaceae > Paenibacillus > Paenibacillus sp. FSL R10-2771. Next base: position 615,287 of record NZ_JBBOBM010000001.1, on the reverse strand, counting down.
AAAGTCTATGCCAATATCGAGAATGAGAGCACCGCCGTCACCGGCTACCTGCTCTCCGATCCTCCAAAGCTTGCCGGGGCACTGGAGATCCTGGACAATATGCTCGCCGAGCTGACTCCGCTGGCCGGAGAACAGACGTATACTGCGTGGGATGCGGCACTCATTCTGCTGCGTGAGGGGCTCGAAGCGATTCTTGTGCTCGCCGCTCTGCTCGCTTATCTGCGCAGAGAAGCAGAACCCGCGGCCCGGCGCTGGGTCTGGTCCGGGGCTGCGGTGGGGCTGGCCGGAAGCATCGGCATCGCCGTGTTGCTAACCTACACCATCTCGCAGGCAGCCTCCGGAGGAGCACGTGAGCTGATCGAAGGCATTGCCGGTCTGGTCGCCGTGGTCATGATGCTCACCGTCGGCCGCTGGCTGCATGGTAAATCCAGTACGGCTGCCTGGAATAAGTATGTGGACCGCCAGATGCAGGGTGCGCTTGCCAAAGGCAATCTATGGTACCTGTTCTTCATCGCTGCGCTGGCAATCCTGCGCGAAGGAGCGGAAACAACTATCTTCTATGCAGGCATGGCTCCTGCTATCGCTACTTCCCAGTTGCTGCTCGGGATTGGCGGCGCACTTGCAGTACTGGTCGTTCTCGGCTACGCAATCATTGCACTGAGCGCCAGACTGCCGATTGCGGCCTTCTTCCGCACCGCCACAGTGCTGATCTATTATCTCGTGTTCCGCTTCCTTGGTGAGAGCATCCACGCGCTCCAGGTAGCCGGCAAAATACCGGCACATGCGGAGAGCAGCCTCCCATCCATCGGCTGGCTCGGCCTGTATCCGACCTGGGAGACCTTTGTGCCGCAAATACTCATTCTCGCTTTCATCCTCTGGGAGCTGCTGCGCGGCAGACAAGCTTCCCGCAGAATGCGCACACCAAACCGGTTAACCAAATAAACACACTAACATACAGCTGTCATCAGCGTGAGTGACCTCAAACACGCAGATGGCAGCTTCTATTTTGCCAGCGCCATATTCATTGTCCCCCTCTACTCCCTGCTCCCTACTCACCGCTCACTGCTCTCCAGCTTCTACCCGCCGCCTTCTGTTCTCTCTTCTCTATTTTCTGCCCTTTGCTTCCTATTATCTGTTCTGCCCTCTCCTTTAACCTTTATTTCTTACCCCAGCTTCTCCTTTCTGCCCTTTGTTGTCTGTTCTCTGCTTTCCAACGCCTGCTCTCTGTCCCCTGCCACGATCTGCTTCTTCCTTTTGCCCTTCCTATGATGCCATTGTTAGCTCAAATGCGCTTTCAGCCTCTCCCTGACTGTTAAACCCAGCCTGCAAAGGAGAATTAAGTGGAAAAACGTCACCTAATAATGGAAGAAATCCTGTTTACAGTATCACAGTTGGAAAAACAACACTTATTTTTACTCAAATAGCAAACGACGAAGATATGGATAGAATTAAGTAACATAAATCCACTTAAACCCATCAAAAAGCAGAATAGGACTGGTTTAAATGACGAAAATCCAACTAATTCCCCGGCGGACGGACGTATCCCAGCAGATGCTTTATCGGCACATTTCCAGCTGGCCCCCCCTCCGGAGGGCCGTTCCCCAACAAGCGCATCTTCGCCGGACATATCTCCAGCAGATGGGTTCCATCAGACGCGTCTATAGCAGGCGCGTCTACGGCAGGTGCATTTCCAGCAGCTCCCTCCGGCGGACACGTTCCCCAACAAGCGCATCTTCGGCGGACATATCTCCGGAGGGCCGTTCCCCCATACGCATTTCCAGCAATCACATCACTGGCAGACACGTCCCCGACAGACACACCCTCCCAATCGCATCACCAGCCGCAGCCGGTACGGTACATCCCGCATCGCATCCATGTTCCGGCAGGCGGCCCCCAATAAGCACCTCCTCAGCTATCACACACTTCCAGCCGGCATGTCTCCCGCCCCCTTAGGGCAAACTCACTATTGCATCCTTCGGTGATTTGTTTTATTCTGAGTATGAAAATAATTTTCGTTATTATCGCCTTGTTAATTAAAATAATTTCAGGAAATATTTCAGATTGACTGTTCATCTATTCCACAAAACACAGAAATCAGCGTCAGCTTTAGCGTCAACATAAGTACAAACAAACTACAGGATTACAAAGAACGAAAGAAAAGAAGGTGAGTACTTGTCTCCAATCCTGCATGCCCTGCAGCATGACAAGCCCAAGCTGTCGCAAATGGAACGCAAGCTGGCGGAGCGCATACTGGCTTCCCCGGGAGAAATTGTCCATATGGGGATTACGGATCTGGCCGAAGAGTGCGGCATCAGCCCGGCAACCATTACACGGTTCTGCAAGGTGCTGCATTTCAAAGGGTTCCCTGATTTCAAAGTCAAGCTGGCGGCTGAGCTCGCCCACAGCGATGCTTCGCCGCAGGACGGCGGCTCCTCTTACCAGGACATCGTAGCCGGCAATCCGCTGCCGTTCATTGTCGAGGCGATGCAGGCTAATCATCTGGCCTCCATCCGGGATACCACCTCGCTGCTTGATCTCGGACGGCTGCAGAGCGTGATCGATCTGCTCTGCCGGGCACGGCGGGTCGATCTGTACGGGATGGCAACCTCATCCATTGTCGCCCAGGATTTCTATCAGAAGCTGATCCGCATCGGCGTGAACTGCACGGCTTTTGCCGATTCGCATATGCAGATTACTTCCGCTTCTTCGCTCGCTGCCGGTGATGTCGCGTTTGCAGTCTCTTATTCGGGTGAAACCCCGGAGACGATCGATGCGTTAACCTGTGCTGCGGCAAGCGGCGCAGCGACAGTCTCATTGACCTCATACGGAAGCAGCACACTGGCAACACTGGCCGATATCCCGCTGTTCTCATCATCACTTGAGCAGGGTATGCGGCGCGGTGATATGGCTTCACGGATCGCACAGCTGCATATTATCGATATTCTGTTCACCGGCATGGTCAGCACCCGGTTCGGGGATTTCATTCCCAAGCTGGAGCAGTCGTATCTGAATGTACAACACTACCGTCATAAACGGGGAGGACAATCATAATGAATATTTTGAAATTCCAGAACGAAGAAGATTTCGCAGTAACCGGGGCGAACCTGATTGCCAGCCTGGTGCAGAGCAATCCCAAGGCCGTGCTGGGTCTGGCTACCGGAAGCTCTCCGGTCGGCGTGTACGCGAAGCTGGTGGAAATGCACCGCAAGGGCATTGTGAGCTTCGCCAAAGTCTCTTCCTATAACCTTGATGAATACGTCGGTCTGCCCGTAGATCATCCGCAGAGCTACCGCAGCTTCATGAATGAGCATCTGTTCAACCATATCGATATCGATCCTGCCCGCACTCATGTCCCTAACGGAAATGCACCGGATCTGGATGCCGAATGCCTGGCTTATGACCGGATGCTGGAAGATAACGGTCCTGTGGACCTGCAGATTCTCGGCATCGGCAGCAACGGCCATATCGGCTTCAATGAGCCGGATGCCAGCCTCAGCAGCGGCACACATGTCGTTGATCTGCTGGAGGAAACACTGGAAGCGAATGCCCGCTTCTTCGACAAGCTGGAGGATGTGCCCCGGCAGGCCGTAACGATGGGTATCGGCGGTATTCTCAAGGCCAAGCAGATTGTGCTGCTGGTGCGCGGGGAAGAGAAGGCGGAAGCGGTAAAAAATGCGCTGGAGGGTCCAATCACGACCCAATGCCCCGCCTCGCTGCTGCAGAGCCATCCGAATGTTGTGGTCCTGCTTGATGAAGGAGCAGCAAAATGGCTGAAATAAACGGTTCAACCGGTGAACTGCTGTACGGCAAAGTCCTTACTCCTGACGGAGTCATCCAAAAGGGCGTAATCGCCGTTTTGGAGGGACTGATCCAATATGCCGGAGAGGCCGCCTGGCTTCCGGCAGCCTATGCTAGCTGGCAGACGGGAACTTCACCTGAGCCGGAAGGACTGCTAATTCCCGGATTTGTTGATGTGCATGTGCATGGGGGGGCAGGTCATGACTTCATGTACAGCGATGGCGCTTCACTGGATACCATTACGCGCTTCCATGCTTCCCAAGGCACAACGTCTATGCTGGCTACAACTATGACTGCCGCCAAGGCTGACATTGACCGCGTGCTGTCTGAAGTGAATGCTTATCGTAACGCTGACGGCGGCATGCCTTATGCCCAGCTGGCAGGCGTACATCTGGAAGGGCCGTTCATCAGCCCGAAATGGCCCGGAGCACAGAATCCCGGGCATATTGTCCCGGCCAATACGTTATGGCTGGAGGAATGGGAAGCCCGGTATCCGGGGATGATCCGCCAGGTTACACTGGCTCCGGAACGCGAAGGCGCACTGGAAGCCATCCAGTGGCTGCGAAAGCATGGAATTACGGCAGCGCTCGGCCACACGGACGCCACGTTCGAAGAGGTTATTGCCGCTGCAGATGCCGGCTTAAACCAGGCTGTGCACATGTTCAATGCCATGACGCCGCTGCATCACCGCAAACCAGGGACCGCAGGAGCCGTCCTGTTCGATCCGCGCATCCGCGCGGAGGTGATTGCTGACGGCATTCATGTTCATCCGGCAGCGATCAGCATTATCGCCCGGCTCAAGAACGGGCATAACCTGTTGCTGATCACAGACGCCATGTCGGCGACCGGACTCAGCGACGGGGAATATGCCATCGGCGATTTGCCCGTTATTGTCAGCGGCGGGATTGCCTCGCTGAAGGAACATCCTGAGTCGCTCGCCGGTAGTACACTGACCATGATCCGCGGCTTCCGCTACCTGGTTCAGGAGATCGGACTCAGCCTGCAGGAAGCTTCACAGGCAGCCAGCCTTACCCCTGCTGTATCGCTTGGCATGCAGCGGTCTATCGGGTCGCTGGAGGCAGGCAAACGCGGCGATATCCTGCTTCTGGACGATGAACTGAATCTGCGCGGAGTATGGATTGGCGGACGCAAGCTTGAGGCTGAAATCGGGTAAGCTGCGAGCTGTCTGCCGCTTCCCTGATCTATATATGTATAAGCAAGCCAAGCAGCCCTTCGGCCCGGATTCGGGTGCGGTGGCTGCTTGGCTGTTTGTGTCTGTGCTATGCCCTCATGCTGAATAAGCTTCATATTCTGCTGGAATACTAGCCTAATTGAGACAGGGCAGTTTACTTAATGCTTCATGCTTCACGCTTCATGCTTAATGCTTAAATACTTAATACCCGCTGCGCGTAGGGAAAATCCGTTCGACCATCGTGCGGAATTCATTCGCAAAGCCTTTAAGCGGATGCCCTGCACGGAATTCCTGCGCATAATAATCTGCCCGCTCAACGAAATCGGGGTTGGCCGATACATACACATTGTTAAGGTCTGTCTTCCCCTTTTTAACTTCTGCGGCGATCTTATCCTTCATGTCCTGGGTAAGCGTGTCCTTATCCGTAATCGCGGTTCCGTTACCCGGCGATACGCTGCGGATTCCAATGGTATTGCCCAGACTTTCATCGATGTCGCGTTTCATATGGCGTCCATCGACCATATTGCTGCGGGACATGATACCGTTGTTGCCGTTCCCCAGATAATTCTCCGGATCTGCAACGCCCGTACCGCCTACAGTACCCGTGCCTGTCATGCTTCCCGGAATTCCGGCAATGGAACCGCCTGTTCCTGTCATGCCCGGATTACCGGCTGCGGTTCCTCTACCGGTACGCGTACTGTTGTCCATTCCGCCCATTCCGGCACCTATCCCTGTTTCCAGTCCGCCTGCCGGTCTGCCCGTACCGCTCAGCATCCCGGATGTGCCGCTGCCGCTGGTACTGCCATAGCTGTACGACTGGATTCCCCGGGTGCTCTTGGCATGGACTCCTCCGGACGCCTCTTCCAGCATTACGGCTACATAGGCGCTTTTGCCTACCAGCATTACGTTGGCTGAACGGACTTCCGGCATGGCCGCCACACGATTCGCCAGTTCCTCACTCATCTCCATACTGTCGAAGGAATTCGCACGCATTCCGTTCTGCGCAGAGTTGACGTGAATACGTCCGTCCGTCCCCCTTACACTTTTTGTTTCCACCGTATTGTCCGTTGCAGAGTTATTCGCACCGCATCCTGTAATACTCACCGCGCCCAGCAGCAGCGCAGCAGAAACCGTTAAACCGAATTTCGACCGTAACATCCGTTCATCCCCCGTCATAAGAATAGTTAATTGCAGCGTAACAAGCTTTAGCATGGCCTCTGCCCTGCCAAGCTATCCTGAAAGGATTTGGCACATCGCCCTTTAACCGTCACGCGTAAGTGAAACTTGGCGTATCTTATAAACAGCAGACTGTGTTTCTCCGCAAGGTTAATGTCAGGAGGGGTGATCTTGAAGGTTTTATTCACGTTTTATGTACCAAGCGGCGGGGTAGAGACACTTAACAAGCTGCGGTGTGAGAGTCTTCAGAAAAGCGGCATCGAATGCCATGTGCTCTACCTCATGCCGGGGTCCGGAAGCCACAACCAGACAAACTTCCCGGTGTTTATCACTTCCGTGGATGCAGAGATCAAAGCGGTGCTGGATACGCATAATTATGATGCCATTATTGTAACTTCAGACTATTTACTGCTGGAACGTCTGCGCCGGTTGGGGTATGGCCGTATTCTGATATATGAATCTCAGGGACTTGGCAAGCGCAGTGATGCGAGGAACCTGATTATTGATTCTGTACCTTTTCTCCGCTCCTACTGCAATGCCGTGCTGATTCCCCCCACAGATCATTTACTGGAGCTGTTTATCGAGATCTGTCCCTGGCTGCACCGTTATGTCATTCCCAACATTGTGGATGTGCAGTCCTTCCAGCATATCCCCGGTGAACCGCCCTGCGATCCGGTCATCGCCTGGGTAGGACGGCTGGAAACCAATAAGAACTGGAGTGAATATCTGAAGATTGCCCATCAGATCCGGCTCCACAAGCCTGATCTTCATCTCTGGATGTTCCATGATCCCGATCTCGCTGCAGATGACCAGAAGGAGCAATTTAACAGAGAGCTGCAATCCCTGGGCCTGAAAGACCGCCTCAGTGTGTTCACCAACATTCCGAATCATATTATGCCGGTATATTACTCATCCATCGCCGGTTCCGGGGGATTCCTGCTGTCAAGCTCTATCACAGAGGGCTTCGGGTATGCTGTAGCTGAGGCCATCTGCTGTACCTGTCCTGTACTTAGCACCGATTCTGACGGGGTCAGATCGTTTATTACCCACAACATTACGGGTAAATTTTACCCGATCGGAAATTTGGAAGCGGCTGTAAACGAAGGGCTTGAGCTAATGAACAACATTCCGCTGCGTGAAGCGATCCGCCAGCAGGGCCGGCAGCATATGGTATCCCGTTTTGGATTCGAGCAATATGCCCACTCCTTCCGTGAAATGATGAATTCCTTCTCGATCTTCTGAAAATAACGTAAAAAAGAACCCTCAACCCCGTACAGCTTCCGGGTTTTGAAGGTTCTTTTAGGTTATACGCCCTGTTTGGATACAATCTCAAACAGCTCAGTCTGAAAGATCTGCATGCTTCTTTCCCAGGTGAAACGCCCCGAATCCAACTCTCCTCTCGCGGCTAGACGCTGACGGAGCTCTTTATTGTAAACAAGTGCAGAGACATCCTCGGCCAACCGGTTCTCGTAACGGTACGACATCAGGCAGTTATGCCCGTGTACACAGTATTCGAGATTGCCCCCGGAATATACGGTGACCAGCGCGGCACCGCAGCGCATAGCTTCCAGCCCCGGCAATGAGCCGGTGTCATAGGTGCTGGAGCTGACAAAAATGTCGCTCTCATTATAATGATACGACAGCTCAGAATCATTACCCGGAGTACGTATTTGAAACCGTCCATCCCCAAGCATCGCTTGCAGCGTTTCGGAGGAAGCATATTCCGACGGTGGCGTGATAATATATATCTCCACTTCAGGATGCCGCTGTTTCACTATGTCCAGCTGCTGAAGCAGATAATCCTGTTCCCGGTGGCCTGAGAACCCGCCCTCGGGACGGCGCATAATGGCCGAGACGACAATCTTATTCCCGCCTCTGCCGCGTAAATGGGTATTAGTGAAATCAGGGTTTAGACCAATCGGAACAATTCTGCCCTTAATGCCATGATTAATCCGTACGATCTCCTGCTGCCAGCGTGAGAGTACAAGCAGGTTGCGGGTGATATTATAAGAGGCAAACGACAGATTATTATTGGGTAAAAAAGTCGGCTCATAGCATAGGGCCAGCCGGATATGCAGCCCCTTGCCCTGTTTACTGGCCCGCTCTGCAACCGGCACCGTTGTATAATAGTTGGAGATGATCACATCCCCGTATGGAAAATCATCTTCGGTCAGCACCGTTGCCGGTGCAGTGATAATGGGGCATTTCATTTCATATTCCACAATGCCGTGACTGGGTAAAAGAACAACCACCTCATGGCCGATTTCCGCCAGACGGTTGGCCAGCTCGGCCAGCATCCGTTGCGCACCGCCTCTGGACAACGTCAGAATCGGGAATGTCAGTCTCATTTCCCTCTCTCCTTTCTCAGCAGCTGCGTCAGAATGCCTTGATGCCTGCTCTGCACCAGAGCAATCTCCCGGTTCTGCGCTTCACTGTGTATGACAGAGCCCATCTCTTTGTGCACACGGTAATCCAGCAGCGGCTCCTCGATATAGGACCATTCATAATACGGCAGGATACGCAGCCACAGATCATAATCCTGTGTATACAGGAATTTCTCGTTAAACCGTCCTACCTTATTGAAAATCTCCATGTCGAGCAGAACCGAGCTGCCGTTCACCGGACAGCCCGACATCATGGTCTCAATGAGATCACCCCTGTTATGAAACGGCATGCTGATGACTCCCGAGAACCGCTCTCCGAGCTCATTAATATAGTAATAGGCCGTATGGCTGAAGGAGGTTCCAGAGCTGCGGATGGCTTCCATTTGCCTTTTGATTTTATCCGGGTGGAACAGGTCATCAGCACTTAACCAGGCAAAATAAGCTCCGCTGGCCGCCTTGATTCCAATGTTGAGCGCCGAGGCGGTACCGCCGTTGGTTTTGCGGATATACACAATATTGTCCTTGTACGCCTCAAGCTTCTCCATATAGCGTGTAGAACCGTCATCGACAACGATCAGCTCAATGTCCGGGTAGCTCTGAGCCAGCACACTCTTCACCGCCAAATCCACATAAGGGCAATTGTAGAAGGGAATCACCACCGAAACCTTGGTTTTTGGAATCATGCGCTCACCTCCTTCCCGATTCAATTTATACTGTTTTGCAGGCCAGCAAAGCATCCAGCGGCGCATGATCCTCGCCAAACGCTTCACGGAATGAAGGATTCTCCGCATGATGGAAGCCTTTCAGTACGGTTACAGCGTAGCCCAGCTTCAGGAAATCCTCAGGCTCCCAGCCGCTCCAGTGCTTCTGGTAATACTCTCCGTGCAGGTTGAAATGATCCTTTCCCTCCTGCGGGAAGAACCCCCGCGGCGTGAATACGACTACCCGGTTCGAAGCAATGATCTCCGCTTTCCGCAGCAGCTCCGTGCCTTCTCTCATCGAGAAATGCTCCAGGGAATCAATCAGTGTAACCGCAGAGAATGTTCCCGGCAGAAACAGCTTATCAATATGGCTGGCATCGGCATGAACCGGAATGATATGCGGGGATTTGTATTTGCGGTGCAGCAGATAAGGTCTGTGGATATCCAGCCCCAGCACAACAGCCGCTTCATATCGTTCCAGCAGCGTACCGGTACCGCTGCCGATATCCAGGATACTCTCGGAGAATTTCAGCTGCTCCAGCAGGACCGGCAGGAAGTCTTTCACTTCTATTTCCCGGTACATATGCTTTCCCTCCTAAAAGTTGTGATAACATCAACTTCCTGAATTCTCTTCGCAAAACTCAATTCGGAAGCATGGGCTTAATTAGTTGCACCCGCTTCTTATTTCTACTCCTGCTTAGCCGCCCATGGAAGCGATCAGGCTACTCAGCGGGGCATGATAGCGGGCATTGGTCGCTGCGGCTTCAGCCATAATGACATCATAATGTTTGATCGTCCCCATGCCGTCATGCCGGCGGTAGGCCGTTAAAGACTGATTGAGCATAATAGGAGGGTATCCGTTCAGAATCGCCCGGTACCACAAATCATAATCATGAGTGTACGGAAGAGCTTCATTGAACAGGCCGATGGCTCCGAATATCTCCCGCTTGAACATCACGGTGCAGCCGTTGATGGGATTGCCCTGCAGGAAACAGCGTAAATAGTCCAGCTGGTTATGAAACACTGCCGCTGCGTTCAGCTGGGTCAGCTGCGAATCCCCGTTAATGAAGTTGAAATTGGTGTATGTGATCAGCAAACGGTTCTGCTCCATGAACAGAACCTGGTTGTTGATCTTGTCACGATAGAACATATCATCCGAGCTAAGCCAGACTACATAATCCCCTGTAGAATGGGCAATACCGTGATTCAGTGCGGAGGCAGTACCACCATTGGCTTTGCCCAGGTAGTGAATATGCGGCAAATATGGGGTAATGCGCTCTGCATGCATGAATGATCCGTCATCAACCACGATAATCTCATAAGGCTGCCAGGATTGAGCCAAGGCGCTTTGCAGCGCCTGCTCAATATAAGGGCAATTATAAAAGGGAATGATTACCGATACTCTGGGCTTCATCATATTCTTCCTTCCTTGCCGGCCCTTGTATAGCCGATAATGTCCGCAAGTGACCGGTCCAGACCGATCCCCGGCTTCCAGCCGAGAACGGCGGCATTGTCCTCAGGTTCTTCCTGCAGCACTTCTCTATCAGCAGATGCAGAGGAAGGCTGCACTGGAACGGCAGATGCTGGGGAAGCAGCAGATGCAGACGAAGGCTTCGCCGGAACGGCAGATGCTGGGGAAGCAGCAGCCTGACCTTCCTCCGCATGCTGCGGTCCCCAGTCCATCTCCACCGGAGCCGCTGCATGGGCCAGCAGCTTCCCGGCAATCTCCCCAAGCTCCCGCTGCGCCCCGGAGTCAATCCGGTAGATCTTGCCGGTCTCTCCTTGATCCAGAATATAGCCATAGGCTCTAACGGCATCACGCACATCCAGAAAGTCGCGCTGCACATGCCGCGAGGAGATCCGGAATGCGGCGGGTGGAGCTTCTCCCCTGCCGGCCGCAGCTTCACTGCGCACAATATGCTGCGCCAGTAAGGAACAGAAGCCGGTGGACGGTCCGGGACCAATCAGATTGGAGGGCTCCGCCATCAGAACAGGCTGTTTGAACAGCGTCCCCCAGGCCAGCGACACCAGTTCCTCCAGCGTCTTGCTGAGACTGTAGGGATGTGGCGGGCCTGCCGCGGAATCCGGTCTGTACTTAAGGCGGGAGCCGGCCACCAGGATACGGCTGGCCGGCTGGAAACGCAGCGCCTCAAGCAAATACAATGTAGCCATTACATTAGTCTCCATATAGAGCAGCGGGTCTTGCCAGGACTCTGGAACCGAGTTCTTGCCTGCCAGGTGCAGCACCTGATCCGGCATGACCTCTCCAATCATCCCGGCGACAGCCTTACGGTCGCCGAGATCACAGATATATTGCTGAACGCCTGCCGGGAAGACGGAAGCTTCCGCTGCGCAGCGGCGTACCACAGCGGTCACTTCAGCTCCCTCAGCCGCAAAATAAGCTACGGCATGCCTGCCGGTAAAGCCGGCGGCTCCGGTTATCAGCAGCCTCCGGCCCTTCATGTCGGCATCTCTGAGCCGTGCATAAAGTCAGCCAGCTCCGCAAGCATCTCGGGATAGGACGGTAATTCGAAGTTCACGTCGCTTCTGGTGCTGATCAGCGTCCGGTCCTGCACATGGACCCGTTCGGGGATGATCTTGACATCCTCCTTATGAAACGCCGACTGCATCATCTGCAGCAGTTCATATTTGCTCACCGGCCGGGGATGGGCCAGATGGATCAGCCCGGACAGATCAGAGTCCAGCAGGGAACTGATCACTTTGGCCAGCTCCAGTGTGGTGACTCCGTTCCACATCACACGTTCATAGCCGGTTACCCGGCCCTTCTGGGCCAGGAACCATTCCATGAGCCCGATGCCGCCGGAGCGGATTTCGGGACCAATAATGGAGGTGCGGATCGTCAGGTGGCCGGGGTCACGCACTTCTCCAAGGCTTTTGGTGATGGCATAAACGGATGTGCCGTCAGTGGCATCCTCTTCTGTGTACCCGCCGCGCGTTCCTTCGAACACGCAGTCGGTACTGATGTGGATGAGCCGGGCATGGACGCTGTCCGCTGCCCGCCGCAGACGGTGGGGAAGGAATCCGTTGACATGGTAAGCACCGATTACGTCACGTTCGGCGAATTGATTCAGTACACCCATTGCATTAATCATGCAATGGGGAGAGACGATTTCGACCAGTTTCTCTACGCCGGCAATATCATCGGCATCCACATACAGCCCGCCAAGATCGTTCTTATCCCGGGTTGTATGGAAGACGTGATGCTTGCCCTGGCGGCGAAAAAAATCCGCCAGCATGTGACCCGCCATACCGTTTCCGCCGAGGATAAGCAGCTTCACTTGAGGAACCCTCCCCGGATCAGAATGTCCTTGATCTCTGCCTGATCCATCAGATTGTTCTCCGAGCTGAAGCTGTTGAAGGACACATGCGGGTATTCGCGGTAGTGCTCCTTCAGCTCCGGCATATCCAGGGTAGGAAGAATAACCAGATACTGCTCATCGTAGACAACGGTAGTTAAGCTCTCGAAATCACTCATGAGAATCTCATGGATTTTTTCACCCGGGCGGATTCCAGCCTCGATCATGCTGACATCTCTTCTGCCCGAAGCTTCGATCAGTACCTCGGCCAAGTCCACGATCCGGCAGGTTGGCATGGTCATGACGAAGATCTCGCCGCCGATGCTGACCTCAGAGGCTTTGAACAGCAGCGTGATGGCATCGCGCAGGGTGAAGAAGAAGCGGGTCATATTCATATCTGTGATCCGCACCTGTCCCTTGTCCTTGATCTGCTTCATGAACAAGTGGACGACACTGCCGTTCGTCCCCAGAACATTGCCGCCGCGCACTGTTACAAAACGGGTGCCTGAACCGATCAGGTTGGCGTATACGAACAGCTTCTCGCCGATCGCTTTGGTCATGCCGTAGAAGTTCGACGGATTGGCTGCTTTGTCGGTGGAGATGTAAATCGCTTTTTCCACATTGTTGGCAATCGCTGCTTCGATCACATTCTGCGTGCCGACCACATTGGTCTTCAGCGCCTCATACGGCTGGTCTTCGCACACAGGAACATGCTTGAGCGCCGCCAGATGGAACACATAATCCACTCCGCGGCATGCAGCCACGAGGGCATCCTTGTCACGGATATCACCGATGACGAAGCTGAGGCGCTTATCTTCAAATTCACGGCTCATGGCTACCTGTGCAGACTCGCTGCGGGAGAATACGATGATTTCTTTGGGATGCTGCGGCAGCAGTTGCCGGATAAGCTCATGCCCCCAGGAACCGGTACCGCCTGTAACCAGAATCCGTTTATTATTGAACATGCAGGTTCCCTCCAAGCAGAAATTTAACTACTTTAACCGAGACATCGGGGGTCAGGTACCCCTCCGGCGCCTCCCAGGCAGGCTTAAGTGACGTCATCAGCCGGGTACAGCGCAGAATGCTGTTCTGCTCTACGCCGGACACTACATTACTTCCGCAATCGACCGTCTCCGGACGTTCTGTGGTCCGGCGGATGGTCACTGTCGGCACCCCCATCAGGCAGCATTCCTCTTGAACGGTGCCGCTGTCCGTAATGGCGCACAGGGCATTACGCTCCAGATGGACAAAATCAAAAAATCCGAAGGGCTCATGGAATTCCACCAGCGGGTTCATAGTCAGCGGGAACTGCTCCGTAAGCTTGGAGCGCGTACGGGGATGGATGCTGCAGATCAGGCGGAGTCCATAATGTTCAGCCACAAGGTTAAGTCCCGACATAATCTGGAGCAGGGATTCAGGATCATCGACATTCTCGGCCCGGTGGGCAGTCACCAGCAGATACCGGCCTGCTTCAAGGCTCAGCCGGGACAGAATATCGCTGGACCCGATTTGCTCCTCATAATGCGTAATCACCTCATGGATCGGATTGCCGGTTAACACGATACGCTGGCTGGGAAATCCTTCGCTGAGCAGATGTCTTTTACTCTGCTGGGTATAAGGCATATTTATGGTCGAGACGGCATCTATGACACGGCGGTTTTTCTCCTCCGGCACTTTCAAATCGTAACAGCGGTTGCCTGCTTCCATGTGGACCACAGGAATGCCCATCCGTTCGGCAAGGATTGCACACAGCGCGCTGTTCGTGTCACCCAGCAGCAGAATCCGGTCGGGCTTCTCCTGAAGCAGGATGCTCTCCAGGCTCCCGAACATGGCGGCCAGCTGGCCCCCGAGTCCGGCCTGCTTATCCTGCAGCACATAGTCCGGTGCGCGGAGTCCCAGCTCGGCGAAGAAAATCCCGCTGAGGCTGGCCGTGAAATTCTGTCCCGTATGCACCAGCACATGCCGCTCCGCATGCTCATCGAGCAGCGGAATGATGACGCTGAGGCGGATGATCTCGGGCCGTGTGCCCAAAATCGTCATGATCTTCATGGGTTCACTCCCCTTTGATTATGGCCTGCCCTTAAGGAAGGGCAGACGGTTCTGTCAGAGCTGGCAGCCGGTCCGGCGCAGCAGCGGTGAAGGACTGGCCCGCCAGTAGCGTTGGAATCAGGGGTAGTTGTGCCCCTGATTCTGGTGATTCCGCCGGGTGGAGCGGATTCAGGGGCATTTGTGCCCCTGATTGGCGCGAATCCGGCGGGTGGAGCGAATTCAGGGGCATTTGTGCCCCTGATTAGTGCGATTCCGGCGGGTGGGGCAAATTCAGGGGCATTTGTGCCCCTGATTGGTGCGATTCCGGCGGGTGGGGCAAATTCAGGGGCATTTGTGCCCCTGATTGGTGCGAATCCGGCGGGGGCGGCGAATTCAGGGGCATTTGTGCCCCTGATTGGTGCGATTCCAGCGGGTGGGGCAAATTCAGGGGCATTTGTGCTCCTGATTGGCGCGATTCCAGCGGGTGGGGCAAATTCAGGGGCATTTGTGCTCCTGATTGGCGCGATTCCGGCGGGTGGGGCAAATTCAGGGGCATTTGTGATCCTGATTGGCGCGATTCCGCCAGGTAGTGCGGATTCAGAGGGATTTATACCTCTAATTGGCGCGATTCCGGCGGGGGCGGCAGATTTAGAGGGATTTATCCCTCTAATTAGCGCAATTACGCCTGGTGGAGCAGATTTAGAGGGAGTTATCCCTCTATTTAGCGCGATTACGCCTGGTGGAGCAGATTTAGAGGGATTTATCCCTCTATTTAGCGCGATTCCGGCGGGGGCGGCGGATTTAGAGGGAGTTATCCCTCTATTTAGCGCGATTCCGGCGGGGGCGAATTTAGAGGGATTTATACCTCTAATTAGTGCGATTCCGGCGGGGGCGGCGGATTTAGAGGGATTTATACCTCTAATTGGCGCGATTCCGGCGGGGGCGGCAGATTTAGAGGGATTTATCCCTCTAATTAGCGCAATTACGCCTGGTGGAGCAGATTTAGAGGGAGTTATCCCTCTATTTAGCGCGATTCCGGCGGGTAATGCGGATTCAGAGGGATTTATCCCTCTGAGGGATGCGATGCCGGCGGCGGCTGGCGCAGCGCCGGCAAAGTGCCGGTCCGCGGACTCCTGCGGACCTCAGCCCGCCTTGCGCCGCCGTCTTCCCCGGCGGCGCGCATGGCCCGCGCGGCGGTGCTTGCCGCCGCCGCTGGCCTTCCGGCGCGCGGAGCCTGCCGCGCGTTTCTTACGGCGCGGGCGCGTTCCGCCGCGCGCGCCCGGGCTTTGGCGCGGCGCAGCCTGCCGCGCCGGAGCTTCGCGCCCCGCAGCCGTGCGGCGCGGCGCGAGGGGCGTACCCGCGGCGCCTCTGCCGCGGGGGCATCCTCCCCGCCCGCCGGCGGAGCTGCGGGCGGGGCTTCTTCGGCGCCGCTGACTTGCGGCGGCGCGAGGCAATAGCGGAGATACCACCTCTCCGCTAAGCCGTACAGGCGGGCGCGGTAAGCCGCCGGGCCGTAGACGGCCTCGATGCGTTCCCGCGCCAGGCTGCCAATGGCCGCCGCCATGGCCGGAGCGGCCAGCAGCGTGTTCACCCGCTCGGCCAGCGCACCGATGTCGGCCGCAGGCACAAGCAGCTCGCCGCAGCCTGCAGCGTTCAGAATCTCCCGCAAGCCGCCGGAATCATAAGCAACCACCGGCTTGCCGAAGGCATAGCCTTCGAGCGCCGTCATGCCGAAGCCTTCACGGATCAGGCTGGGAACGACCAGCAGATCCATGGCGCAGTAGGCTGCGGGCAGACATTCTTCATATCCGACAAATCTGAACCGGGAGGTTAGCCCCTCCAGCTTCACCTTGCGGACACAGCGTTCATAGTAGCTTTTGTCTCCGGGGGAACCCACTACAATGTAACGGGCTGCCGGATGCTGCTCATGGACAAGGACAGCCATTTTGACGAAATGCTCCAGACCTTTTTCTTTATTAATGAAGGAAGAGACATAACCGATCAGCGGTTCCTCCGGCGCTACCTTCAGTTCACTCCGCCGTTCTCCCCGGAGCTTGCTCCAGGCTTCAAACATCATTTCCGTTTCATTCCAGGACGGGGGGAGCTGGGTCACCTTGCCTTCACGGATATCCTCGGGGAAGCAAGCCGCAGCCGTCTGCGAGATGGCCAGAATCTCATCGCTGTTGTTATGGATCAGCTCCACGCTGATCGGAGTGAATTCGTTATCCGTAATGGTCTCGGAGATCTTCCACACCACCGGAATGCCCAGTGATTTCGCTGCCATCGGCGGCAGAGCGTGCACACAGGTACTGGAAATAATGAACGACGGGCGCACACCCGCAAGCCAGTCACTCAGTTCCTGGTACTCCCGGCTCTCCTGAAGCTTGCGGATGTCTGCCGGAAGGCCTGCGTATGGAGTGTACATTCCATAGACAAGCGGAATAGATAACAGCTGGACATTGATTCCGTAGCTCCGAGCCAGGCGCGTCAGCTTCCCGTCCTGCGGGGCTACGAGAATACAATTAAAGTAAGGAGACAGCTCCCGGCTGAAGAACAACAGCAGCTTCTCCGCACCCGTAATACTGCGTGTATTGGAAACATGGGAAAAGAGGACGATTGTAGCTTTGTCGGCCATGGTGTCTCGGCGCTCCCCCGCGAGGGGCTGTGGAGCAGCCATTCACCTCCCTAAAAGTTTTACGAAGCTTAGCATCAAGGCAATTTCATCGCAGTAAAACTCGCTTCGGAAGCGTAAACTTAAGTTTTACGAAGCATTCACTGCAGAGCATTTCTTCGTGTGAAACTCGCTCCGGAAGCATCATCTTAAGTTTTACGAGCATGCGCTAAGCTTTACTTTCTTTCATCCGGTGGATATCCGCCGCAGGCAGGCTAACATCATAACCCGGTACTCCATCCAGTATATTGAGGGGGCACAGATGCCGGCACGACACCTGTCCCCGGTGATGCGCACATTTTTCAATCGTTCTGCGGGGATTTAGCCGTAAATGACCGTCAGCAGCTGGTTCAGGCGTATGGTGTAGGTGTGGTCCTTCAGGGTCCGTTCAAAAGCGCGCAGCGCCATATCCCGGCGTTCCTCCTCATGCGTCAGGTAGAAACGGATTTTATCCATCATTTCCTGCGGGCTTGAGAAGGTGTCAATCTCTTCCCCGACCTTATAGAAGGAACCCATGTCATCCCGGGCGTCACTGAGCTGCAGCGTGCCGCTGGCGGCGATTTCGAAGGTGCGGGGATTCGGCGATGCGGCCGGAATATACAACGTATTGTTATTGGCTACCTCATCAATGTGGGAGCGGTGCAGGTTGATGACAATCTTCGAACCGCTGTAGGTGACTGCCGTTTCCTGCGGAGACATCCATTTGCCGATCTCAATCCGGTCACCATAGATAGGCGCTTCCGGCAGACGGTCCCACCAGATTCCGTTAATCACCGTGTTGTAGCTCATCAGCTCCGGCATGATATCGCGGAAGAAATTGATCCGGTTCCAGTAAGCAGACCCGATGAAGCTGACATCGCGGCTGACCGGCGAACGTCCGGTAGTCGGGCGGTAATGCTCGCGGTGGGCGGCAAAAGGCAGATAATGAACTTCAGAGCACCCGAGGCCGCGGTAGAACTCCACGCAATTACGCTCCAGAGTGAATACATAGTCATAGTGGGCAACGATTTTCATGGTGAAATCCGTATAGTACGGATCATCGGTGAGCCATATCGCAGTTTTAATGCCTCTGCCGCGCAGAACGGCGACCTGATCCAGCGGTAAATCCAGACCGTCCAGGACCAGGACCAGATCCGGACGCTGGGCCGAAGCCAGCTCCACCAGATTCTGGCGTACATCCGTAATTGTTACCTGCGCGGTCAGTCTTTGCAGGGCGAAGAGTACCGCATCATCAAGCGGAGAATACGGATACCCTTTGCCTGAAGCCACATACATGACATGGATATTGCGTACCGGAAGCGGCTCTTCCGGCCGGCCATCCAGAATCGCCAGGCGTCCGCGCAGGTAACCTTCGTCGTATCCGACCTTGAAGCCGGTAAGGCGGCCACTCAGTTTCTGCTCTTCCGCAGGGGTCCGCGGCAGAGGCGGCGCAGGCATTATAAATTGATTATTCATGTTTATTCGCTCCTTCTATCCCATAATGGATTTCACCCTTGTGCAGCAAGAACTCCCAGCAAATGAGGCAGACGCGCGGTAAACGTGTGGTGGCGCAGTGTCGTCTGCAGTCCCCGCAGCGCATACTTGCGGCGCTCCTGCTCATGCTTCAGGTAATAGTCAATTTTGCGTTTTAGCTCGTCGGCAGAAGCAAAGGTCTCCAGGTCATGACCCGGACGGTAGTGGCTGCCCAGGTCCTCGCGGATGTCGGTCAGCTGCATCGTTCCGCAGGCACTGATCTCATAGGTCCGGGGATTAATGGAGAGGGACGGCAGCTGGAAGGTATTCCGGTTGTCCTGCCCGCCTTCCCACGGACGGTGAATATTAATGACAAGCTTGGCACCGCTGTAATAGTTGGCCGTTTCCTCGGGAGGGATGAAGCCGCTTTTGATGAATGGAGACAGTTCTTCGAAGGTGTTCAGCCGTTCCCAGAAGCCGCCGGCGATCAGCACCTTCTTGCCGCGGAGGAACGGGGCCAGTTCATCGAACAGCTCCGTCCGGTTGCGGAAGGCATTGCCGATAAATACAACATCGTATTGATACTGCGGTCCGGTACGGCGCGGGTAGAACATCTGCGGGTTGACGCACAGCGGAAGGTAATGCACCGAAGTCACACCGAGGGAACGGTAGAATTCTACGCAGCCCAGTTCGTGTGTAAACACGTAATCATAGTGCCGGCAAATGACTGATGTGTCCTCGGTAAAATACGGGTCATCCACAAACCAGATCGCTGCCGGAATACCCAATTTTCTTATTTCCGTAATTTGTTCCAGATGATTCTCGGGAAACACATGCAGCCCGTTCATCACAAGCACCGCTCCCGGCGACTCACGCGCTGCCACCTCCAGCATGGTTTCCGGAGAACAGATAATTAGCTCACTGACCAGCTGCCGCAGCGCTTCTGTTACTCCCGTGTCTATCGCCTGAAACCCTTGGGGCACATACATCAGCTTAAACGGCCGGCATGCACCCACTACAGGAGAATTCAGACGCTTCACGGCTTCACACAAGCCGAGACGGTATCCTTCCGTGTAACCGTCACGGTAATCCCGCGGACGCACGTTTCTATTTTTTGCTTTCACGGCCTTCACCCTGCCCCGTCATATTCTCAAGACAGTGTACTATATGCGGAGTCAGCATCCGCCTCATGGACATCTGTCTGTATCACGGCGAAATTGGCACATGCCCCCTGTCTTTCGCCCGCATGGCCCGAACCTTTGCAGATTTCATCCACTCCAGTTCCCCGGAAAGTGAGGGGGAGCGCCGAAGCCTTTAGTCAGGTGCTTTGCGGGCACCCCAAAATTCATATAGAATCGAAGAAACAGCTTTCCATCTATCCGGCTAAGAGGAGGGATTTAGAAATGAGTTCGATGTATGACCCGATGCTCTATCTCCGCCATGTAGACCTGCTTCGTGAACAGGTGCCTTCCTTTGATACCTATCCGTTTAATCTGCCGGTGGTGCGGGCTTTGGAGCGGATTGCTTTTCAGAAGCAGGTTACATTTCTTGTAGGGGAGAACGGAACAGGGAAATCGACTGTACTGGAGGGAATCGCAGCCGCCTGGGGGTTCAACCCGGAAGGCGGAACGCTGAACTTCTCATTTAACACCCGAGCCTCGCATTCGAGTCTCTATGAATATCTGCGGATTGCCAAAGGGGTCAAGCGGCCGAAGGACGGCTTCTTCCTGCGTGCGGAGAGTTACTACAATGTGGCTACTTACATCGATGAGCTGGACGAGGACCCGGAGGCTGGGAGATCCATCAAAGACTCCTACGGCGGCAATTCTCTGCATGAGCAGTCCCATGGAGAATCCTTCTTCTCCACTTTCGTCCACCGCTTCGGCGGACAGGGGATCTATATTCTGGACGAGCCGGAGGCGGCCTTGTCCCCCTTGCGGCAGATGTCGCTGCTGGTGCGGATGCATGAGCTGGCAGCACAGAACTCCCAGTTCATCATCGCTACTCACTCCCCGATTCTGATGTCCTATCCGGGTGCGGATATATTCCAGCTGGAGGGTGAGCGCATTACGCCTGTGGCTCTGGAAGACACAGACCACTATACGGTGACGCGGGCCTTCATGACCGACCGGCAGAGAATGCTCCGTGAGCTGCTGGGAGATGACTATGCTTCGGATGCTTCGGACATATAACAGAACAAAGTCACCTAGCAGGTGAATTAGGCTGGAGCTATGCAGCCGGTGCAGCTGATGTAGATTTTAAGCCCATCTCACATTGCTCTATTCTGACTACTTTGTTTGGGGCAGCCGCCGGTAAAATCAGGGACACTTTTGCCACTCATTCTTGCCTTGGGCCAGCGTCCGGCGAAATCAGCAGAGGGATTTATCCCTTTAATTTCCTCATACCGTCCACTTTCAGCGGAATTAGAGGGATTTATCCCTTTAATTTCCTCATATCGTCCACTTTCAGCGGAATCAGAGGGATTTATCCCTCTAATTTCCTCATATCGCCCACTTTCAGCGGAATTAGAGGGATTTATCCCTCTAATTTCCTCATACCGTCCACTTTCAGCGGAATTAGAGGGATTTATCCCTTTAATTTCCTCATACCGTCCACTTTCAGCGGAATTAGAGGGATTTATCCCTTTAATTTCCTCATACCGTCCACTTTCAGCGGAATTAGAGGGATTTATCCCTCTAATTTCCTCATATCGCTCACTTTCAGCGGAATCAGAGGGATTTATCCCTTTGATCTTCTCCTGCCTTCAGGGGCACTTTTGCCCCTCTTTCCTGCCTGCCGCCCACTTTCGGCAGATTCAGGGGCACTTTTGCCACTCTTTCCTGCTTGCCGCCCACTTTCGGCAGATTCAGGGACACTTTTGCCACTCATTCTTGCCTTGGGCCAGCGTCCGGCGAAATCAGCAGAGGGATTTATCCCTTTAATTTCCTCCTGCCGCCCACTTTTGGCGGAATCAGAGGGATTTATCCCTTTAATTTCCTCATATCGCCCACTTTCGGCGGATTCAGGGGCACTTTTGCCCCTTATACCTGCCTGCCGCCCACTTTCAGCGGAATCAAAGGGATTTATCCCTTTGATTTCCCAAGTCTCCGGCTTCCGGGGATTCAGTGGAATTCCTGATACAAGAACACATTTGTCCTTCAGACGGACCTGCTTCAAATTCCAAAGAAAATGATCCACAACAGACGAATATCCTACTTTCCTATACAATCAAAAAAGACACTTTAGCGGCATATCTGCCGTTAAAGTGTCTTTTGAATTTACAAAGCTGCTCTTTGATTCTCTAATAAAGCTGGTCGTCCTTCTCTGTATTGCAATCACTGTACTCATTTAGGAGCGCATCCAGCTTCACCGATTGGCGAAGCACCCTTACATCCTGCATCCCGTGTTCCAGGGCTAGTTTGTTCAGTTCCTGCCTTGCCTGTTCAATCTTGTCCTTGTAATCATCATTACGCATAGCGGCCCCCTTGTAGAATGAGGCTGTTCCAAGCCATTTTCCACTCTTTTACTAAAGTTCCAAACACATTGTATTCTATAATCCGTAACGGGTCAATTAGCGGTTTGCCGCGAAAACAGGTTTCAAAAGCATAACGAGTTTATGCACAGCCCAGCCAAACATCGCTACGGCCATCATATCGAAACAGACATTGAACAGGAACAGATGCTTGCCGATATCCGCCCGGCCGTCGCCGAGGATTGGCACCAGGAACGAGAACAGTCCAATCAGCCCCAGCAGCATCATCATTTCCCCGGCAATCCTCGCCTGCCGCCCCCTGCTTCGGAAGTAGTGAGCCAATACAATCGCATAATACACCAGATAGAATAGAACCAGAAACCCGAGCGTATGCGGCAGATGGTTCTTCTTGAACTGGCTCCATGTACTATAGGTATAGTCGATTGCCCTTTCGGGCTTCCCCATGCTCTTTTCATAGCTTCCGAGATAATAGGGACGGATGGACATGCTGTTCTTCGCTGCATATTTCATATTCTCTACCAGACGCGAAGGATGTCCCAGATAGAAGAAAAGCACGTCTTTGTGAGATACGAGATTATAGAAATCCGCTGTAAGTGAAGGATCATCCTGCTTAATGGCCGTACCGGCCTGGAAATAATTCGTCCCCGCCAGAACCTCCAGCCGCTCCGGTAGACCCAGATCACGAAGATCACCGCGCACATCCGGCGACTCGTTCAGAATTCCGAAAAACACCGTCTGATAGAGGTTGATATGCCTCAGTTCCTTCGGTGCAGCCACGTACAAAGCCACGGACACGAGCGCCGTCGCCACCGCGAACCGGAGCGCCAGCTTGCGCCAGTTCCCTGTTCCATTCAAGGTTCGCAAACGCAGGAAGATCAGGGCAAACGCCAGGCCGACGGGTGCGTTCTGGATTTTGGAGCAGACCAGAAACAGCACGGCAATAAAGAACAGCTTCAGCCCGCCTGCCGGCGGCCGCTCTGATCCGGCCAGCCGGAGTCCGAGCGCGAAGGTGAGCAGCATGAACACCATCGATACCGGCTCACCGAACAGCGAATTGAAATAAGCCAGATAACCGATATCATAGAAGACAAACAGCAGCCCCGCCCCCAGCAGCAGCCCCGTAATATAGGAGCCTCTGGCCCCGAGCTTCACGAGCAGCCATGTCGCCCACAGCAGCAGCATAGCGTAGACGCACGCAACCAGCCGGATATCGAAGTAACTTCCATGCACCAGCCCGGCAAGCAGTCGCGGCACCAGCACAACGAGAATTTGTGAGGAAGGATAGAAGCCCTTGAACAGATTTTCATAGGAAAACCGGCTATGGCTATAGCTGAAAAAGCGGTCCGCATAGCTTTCTGTGTTGTCATAATAATTCAGTCCGACCGTCTCCATCATGCGCTTGAAATCCCCGTTGTCGGCAACGCCGGAGAAGGGCTTCAGGAACAAGAGATAGAGGATCAGAACGCAGCCCGCAAGGGCCACAAGAGTCTCTGCTTTATTCAGCTTTTTCAAATCCCTGTCTCTCCTCCTAACGCTGCGGAAGCAGCTTCACGTATTCATCGGACAAACCCATCAGCTTCAGGATATAGTCGTAATCGGTCTGATATTTACTGAAATCCTCCACCGGCTCATACGTATCCAGCGAGATGGCCTCTCCGTCCGCGAAGCTTTTGCCGGGCACGAACATCACCTCATCATTAAAAAAGGAGCCCGTAGGCAAATAATAACGCATCCCCACCACATTGCTGTCAATATTGAGCAGATCATGCCCAAAAGCGGTAAAGCCTTCGTCCTTCAGTGATACCCCCAGCAGGTTGGCCACCGTAGGAAGCACATCCAGCTGTCCGCCGGTCCGCTCCACGACCTGTCCCTGCTCCATCCCGGGCACATGAATAATCAGCGGAATGTTAAACCGGCTGATCCGGTCATCATACGGGGTTCCGAGTGCTTCCTCCACCTGCTCCGCCGGAACATCCTTCGGCTGCAGGCCGAAATGGTCGCCGTACAGCACCAGCACAGTATCATCCCACATGCCCTGCTGCTTCAGCCCGTCAATCAAAGTGCCGACCGCATAATCCGTATAATTCACTGCCGTCAGGTAATCGCCCAGCATTGTGCCCTGCAGATCCTCCGGAACCTTAATCTTCTTGAAGCTGTCCGGAATCTGGAACGGATGATGGCTGGAGGCCGTTACGAGCTGGGCATAAAAAGGCGTACCCTTCTTCTGCAATGCCGCCAGCTTCTCCACCGCTGTAGCATAGAGCTGCTCATCCGAAGCCCCGAAGGCGTTGAAATGATCATTTTTAAAATACCCTTTATCATAGTAGCCATTGAAGCCAAGCGCCGGGTACAGCTCGTTGCGGTTCCAGAAACCAACCTTGTTCACGTGGAAAGTGTACGCTTCATACCCTTTATCCCGCAGCAGACGCGGTAGCCCCGGCAGTTCCCGGTCTCCGAAGCCCGTTGACATCGCAAGCGTTGCAATGGGATAAACCGAAGTATTGCTCATGAACTCCGCATCCGAGGTGTTGCCCGGACCAACCTGCTGGAAGACATGCGGGAAATAAAAGCCCTCTCCGGCCAAGCTGTTCAGCACCGGTGTCAGCTCCTGGCCATCCAGCGACTGATGCAGCGGAAAATTCTGAAATGCTTCCATTTGGATTACAATTACATTTTTACCCTTTTGCGATCCAAAATATTCCGGCAGTCCCCCTGCGATATCCTTGTATGGATAAGCAGCTTCCAGCGCCTCCACCTTGGCAATCGTTTCGTTGATATCCCCGGTGCCGATGAGACCGTTATCCTCCTGGGCTTTGATCGCGGCAACCACCTCATAGTTCAGAAATCCGGCGCTTTCCGCCTGAACCAGCTCATTCGTAATTCCGCGTGCAGAATCAATGGAATAGGCCGACAACGAACCGCCGCCGATAATAGCCACCAGCAGGGCGATCAGATAGACTCTCCGGGCTCTGCGTGAAGGCTGACTGCCACGCTGCTGCTGTACAGGACCATTCTTCCATCTGCGGAACAGCAAATAAATGATCATAATGACCAGATCGGCAAAAAACAGATAATCGATCAGCTCAATCGTAGATTCTACGCTTTCCTTCACCTGGAACACCTGATTCAGCTCATAGAGCGCCAGATAAGTCGGCACCGAGCCGAAATGATTGAAGTACACACTGGCCGCGAAGAACAGCAGCGACAACAGACCATTGAAGCCCCAGAAGACGGCCTTCCTCATCCGCACAGGTGTAATAAGAGCCAGCACCCCCATCATCAGCAGCACCGGTGCAATATCCGCAGCAATCCATTCCCACGCAATCCGGTCAAAAAACAAACCCCTCAGCAGCAGCAGCTTTAGCCAGACCAGTCCGATAACGATATAGAAATGAGCCTGCACCGGCACATGTTTCTTGTCGTTCATAATAATTCGATCCCCTCTTACTCTCTTTATTGAAAATCTCTGTAAACTCTATTGCATTTTTCTGTAAAAGTTCAGATTTCTCTAGTATAGCAATACTTGAAATAGTTATCAAAACTGGAGGTTCTATTAAATGTAAAAAGACGCCGCCCTTACGGGCGTGCGTCCTTGTTCAATCTTATGAAAATGATAGATTATTCGGCAGTGGCTGGCGTCTGCTGGATCATGTAAAAAGTGCCGTCCAGATTATACGACCCGGTAATGATTGTTGCTCCGTCAGGACTTTTAAAAGCAATCGATCCTATGCCTGACATCTCCTTGACGATTGTATACTCCCCCAGCCGAATGCCGAACATTTCGTCGGCGATGGCAGCAGCAGAGCGCTGGAACTTCGCCTTATCCATATCCAGCAGATTCGTGTTTGGATCGGCGGAGCTGAATGACTTCTCATCGTAAAGTGAAACATCGAACACTTGCAGTATGTCTTGTGTAGCATAGTCCATCATAACTGTAGTAGCCCCGCGTTCACTCTCTCCATACGTCAAAACGAGTACATCCCATTTCTGCGCAACGGTGCGCTTGATGGAATAGAGGTGATCGGTGCCCTTTTCCCTTAGCAGCTTAATTGCCTTAAGACCTGCCTGCTTCACTTCCGCACTCACCTCATTCTCACCCATTTTGAAGGTCGAGCTGCGGTAGACGCCGTTCTCGTAATCAATCTGCCCTTCCTCCGCTATGAGACTGTCATCAGTCTGTATGCCCTGTTCATCAGCGTTTGTCCCGTAGTGGACGGAATGGTGAAGCGCAGTTACTGTGAATTCTCCCTTGTAACCAGCTTTCCGCAGCTGATCCATCGCTTCATCAATGAATTTAGAATCGATTTGTTCAGGAGCGAAAAAGGTATCCATGTACGTCCGCACTACCTTGCCAGTCTCTGTTTCAAACCAGATTTTAGCAAAACTATCCCCATCTTTAAATTCGGCCAGGATTTCTCCTTCTTCCACGAGCGGCTCTAGGCTCACAAAGGGCAGCTTCTTTCCCAGCTGCTCAAGCATTACCTGTTCAGCGGTCGCCCTGAGCCCTTCATCCGTAAGATCAGCCTGGCCCGCAACCGGAGGATCGATTATTCCGGCGCTGCTTACCTGTAACGGATTAAAACCCCCGTGCTGACCGGACCAGCCACTTCCCCAATACACTGCCCCGGCTCCGAACAACAGGAGGATGACGGCGGCGGAGAGTATCCGCAGGCGGATTGCCCTGCGCCGCCGGCCGGATGGCAGCACCTGGTTTAGTGAGGAACCGTCCATTCCAATCTGCCGGGCCACCTTGCCAGCAGCTTCTTCCGTAAATTTCATTTCCGGAAACGGGCCTTTACGGGCCAGCTCATACCACTGCGGCTCCTGCTCACGCTTATCCATTACTCCATCCTCCTTAGTTTGTCCTGGATTTTATGACGTGCGCGGTGCAGCCTCGATTTGACGGTGCCGGGGGATATCCCGATCAGCCCAGCGATTTCCCGGACCGACAGCTCTGCCTTAAGATCAAGCACCAGCACCTCACGCAGCTTATCCGGCAGCTTCATTATCATGCTCCAGATCTCATCCACCTGCCGGTTACCGAGATATTCCATCTCCGCCGAACGGGCAACGACTGCCTGCCCCGCTGCCTCTTTCCGATGCTGAGCCGTAGCGGGTAACGGCTGCATCCCGCCCCACAGCCCGGAGCGGAAAAACCGCGATTTGCGGTAGGAGAATACCGTATTGCGGGCAATCGTGAACAGCCAGGTTTTGAGCGATGAAATCCCCCGGTAGGTACCGATCCGGTAAAAGCATTTGATGAACACCTCCTGCGTGAGCTCATCCGCCTGATCACTGTTTTTGGTCAAGAAATAAATATAATTCCACACATCTTCCCCATAAAGCTTCATTATCTGCCGCAGCTGCTCTTCACTGATAGCCTCCGCCTGCTCCAATCCATCCAGTTCCAATGGGTTCACCTCACTATATTTGACCTCAAGAATGGAGGGAGGGTTCACTTCTTATAATAAAAATCAACTCATTCCTTCATCCAGCCTGCTCCTCAGTGTTAAAAGCGGACTTCCCGGGCAGCCGACGTTGTTGCGTAAATTTTTTAATTTAAAAATCCTGCACAGAATACAACATTTCCCTGGTTATTTCGGTTCCATTTCGAAATTGTTGTACAAAAAGCAGCATATCTCCTCCTCCAAGCGGGTTAGCGGGGCAATTGTTGTAATTTGTACAACAAGCCTCACGAACACCATGGTATCTTGCGATTCAAGTTGCAAAAAGTACAACATTTCCGCCAGTACAGCGTGTATTTAACTCAAAAAAACAAAAAAACAGAGGACCTGAGTCTCCTGCATAGTATATAGCTTGAACGAGAGGCTTGCCCACTGTTCGCACCGATTCCAATTGCGGTGAATATTGCGACTTCCGCCGCTCAGTTCCCGGAACACCGGTTAGTTAGCTCTTAAGAGCGATATGTGTGATGATCCTGAGCGTGCTTCAGAAATAGAGCCATTACCCCAGCGGAGTGTTCACCAGCAGTCTTTTGATGGAACGGTTAGCTTCATGGAGCACGGTTTCCTTATCGACGGTCTTCAGCAGGCCTTTATGCATCAGGATTTGTCCGTCCACAATCGTCGTTTCCACATCCGCACGGGTGGCGGAATAGACAATCCGCGAGATCGGATCTACATCATAGGAAGGGAAGGTATGGAAATTGTACAGGTTGAGGATCGCCAGATCGGCTTTTTTGCCAACCTCGATGCTGCCGATTTGATCCTCCATGCCCACCGCCTTCGCACCGCCAATCGTTGCCATCCGGAACACACTTCTGGCGTCCATCGTGGTCGGCCCATGCTGCGGCTTCTGGATCACCGCCGCCAGACGCATTTCATTGAACATATCCAGGTTGTTGTTGCATGGAGCACCGTCCGCACCAAGGCTAAGATGGATATGATCATGCAGCATTCCCGGAGTATCGGCGATGCCGGAGGCCAGCTTCAGGTTGGAGCCCGGGCAATGGCTGACATGAACTCCGCGGTCCCGCAGAATCCGCTTCTCTTCCTCATCGAGCCAGACGCAGTGGGCCAGAATCAGGCGCTCATTCGCCAGCCCCAGATGATCCAGATACACCACGTTACGCATACCGGTCATCGCCTGCACAATCTCGATCTCCCCCAGATTCTCGGAAGCATGGGTGTGCACCTTGACCCCATAGTGCTCCGAGAGGTTACGTACCTCTTTCAGCAGCGGCTCCGTGCAGGAAATGACAAAACGCGGGGAAAATGCATATTGAATCCGCCCGTTGCCATATCCATTCCACTTCTCCAGCAGATCTACGCTCTCCTGAAGAGAAGCTGCCGTATCCTCCTGCAGCGCCGCCGGTGCATCCGCATTCTTCTGATCCATCATCACCTTGCCGGATAGGGCACGGATGCCGCTTTTGGCGATTGCCTGGAAGGCAAAGTCTGTATGGTTCACCGTCTCCATATCCACTATGGTCGTTGTGCCGCTTGTAATTAACTCCCCAATGCCGAGCATAGCGGAATAATACAGCGACTCCTCATCATGCGCCGCCTCCAGCGGCCAGATCCGCTTGCGCAGCCAGTCCATCAGCTCAAGATCATCGCCTTTGCCGCGGAACAGTGTCTGGCACAGATGAATATGGGTCTGCACAAAGCCGGGAATTACCGTGCGGTTCTTGGCATCAAGTACCGTCTCATCCCCCTGCACCTCAAGCCCGCTGCCGATCTCTACAATCAGATTATCCTTGATGCGGATATCCCCGTATATAATCTCCTCTTGCTTGTTCATTGTAATAATCTCCGCATGCTTGATCAGGATGTTCGCCATAACCCATTCCCCCTTGTCCTTGTTGATGTCCAGCTGGCTTATAACACAAAAAGGCCACAAAAATATGCCTCAGCATATTTTCGTAGCCAGAAATTTACGGTTCCCGGTAGAGACCCTTAAACCAATTATTAAGGATATACGAAAAGGACTATTCAATTGCTTCTGAATAATCCCATCATAAAGTAAAGACAACTTTCCTGTCAACATAAGTTATAAATATTAACACGAAACTATTTTCAGCAGATAAAAATGGATTATCCGCTATTATTATCTTCAAATATGTAATATAACATTACATAAACTATCCGAAAATCTCCGTCAGCACCTTCTCAAATACAGGAAAAGCCGCTACCCGGCCGGGAAAATGAATCTCGCCTCTCTGCACATAGCCAAGCGAGGGATAAATTTTGAGTACCCGTTCATTCTTGGCATAAGTATCCATCCGAATACTGCTATACCCGCTGTGACGGGCGTGCTCTTCAGCGAAAGCAATCAGCTGCCGGGCGATCCCTTTACCTTGGAACTCCGGATGAACCGCGAGCCGGTGCATGATCAGATGCGGCCCCTGCTGCTGTAACCATTCAATTGCCCCATATTGCTCCGCCTGATTCTCATCCAGCACAATAATACCGGCAATGGCTTCGTTGTCCAGACAGACAAATAATGTGCCTGTAGCAATATCCGCTGCAATGATCTCACGGTTCGGATAGCTCTCATCCCATTGATCGCTTCCGCCTGCCTGCATAACTTGTACACATTTGGCAATCAGATCCATAATCTCTCCGATTTCATTGCTCTGTGCTCTTCGTATCTCATTCCCAATCATGTATAGTCCCCGCTTTCCTACCTGGCATTCGAACCCGGTAAAGTTCTGTTAAGAAGTCTACCATATCCGGGCGAAAATTCCGATAGGCCGCCATTTCCAGTATCGTCCATAGGCTATAGAGGCGGCAGGAGAACTTGCCAACCTCTATAGCCGCTCATCTTCTAAGCCACAGCTGCTGCTCGCTCAGCCCAGCTCCAGCTTATGCCCGTCCTCGAAGCCCTTGGCGAAACCTGCGTCGAACCCCACGTTGTATGCTTCGGTGTAGCCCTGCTGAAAGGCGTCTCCCGGCGGCAGCTCCGGAGGGACGCCCAGATCCGGGGGGAGCGGGACTACCTGCGCTACCGGCGGCGCTTCGACTGCCGGAACAACCTGTACCGGCGGCTGAACCACATGCACCCTGCGGACAAGCCGGCGGCGGAGTCTTCTTTTCTTGCGCAGCAGCGGCGCTCTCTTGCCCGTCTTGCGGATCAGTCCTCTGCGCGTTTTGCGTCCAAGGCCTCTGCGCACCCTGGTCTTCCGTGACAACAGCAGTGTGCGTCTGCGGCCCTTGCTGCCTGAGCGCAGCTTGCCAAGTCTCTTTCTCTTCATCTGTCTACTCCTCCTGTACTTCATCTACTTCTTGCAGCAGTACCCTCTGAGCAATCCTTGCTCAGCCATGGCGCAGCAGGAACTCCCTGTTTGGGCTCATGCAGTGAAATGCCGGATATCATCCGGCACATTGAACTTTGGTACCCGCTCAGAATCCTGATATTGTCGCTCAGCTTGCGGGCTGTCAGCTCCGATTGCCCCGTAACTTCGGCAATGCTCTCGAGGATGGCTGCGAGCGCAGCTTGACTGCGGGCGATCGAGCGGATCATCTCCAGCTTGACGGCATGTTCGGAGAGAAGCCCGCCGCTCATTTGCTATCGTCTCCGAAGCTGAATCCATCCCCGCCGTCTCCGCCGAAATCACCGCCGCCCTCATCTTCACCGCTGCCCAGTACTGCTTTCAGATTACTGTACAGCCCGTTCTCCAGCTTCGTCAGCCCCTCCACCATCTCTACGATCACTTCGTGGATGGAGAGTGATTCCTTCAGCTGGTCTTCATGGGAGTCGAATGCTCTAGCGTGGATATGATGATGGGTCCACTGCTTCACTTTTTCCGCTTCCACCGCTTTGGCCTCGAGGATCATCGCGATGTTCCACTGGATTACAGCGGTCGACTCCAGCATTTGCAGATAAGCCTTTTCTCTGCTCATCTTCCGCCTCCTTGCTCTGGTTACGCGCTACTCTTCTTCCTGACCGTTTAGTTCCTTGATCACTCTGCCTACTCCCTCTGCCATCGCTTCTTCAAGATCGGCAAGTGCATTCAAGTAAGCAATAATGTTCTTGTTAACCTGACCTGAGCTTTCTACCAGCCCACTGAATCCGCCGAAATCAGGGTCCGCATCCGGCAGATCGTGAACTATTTGCGACATACGGACGGCTACGTGGCGTTCGGCGTCGAGAATCCGAGCCATCTGTTCGTGCGTATGGGCCATGTGCTGCAGGACTTTTGTAATTTTACTCTGCACCTTCATGTCTCCTTTGCTCAAACGCCCTGCTACAGCATATGCGGCATCAGCCGTGACGGTGCCGGAGAAGCTCCGCAAGTTATGGAGGTCCGCGTGTCACAAGACAGCTAAGCGCAGCGGCTGCAAGTGCTGCGGCTGCTAAGTGGAAAAACGTCACTTAATTTATTCGAATGACCGGGAATCAGAGCAACAAGTGGAAAAAGGACAACTATTTCTATATTGGCCGGGCAAAAAAGTACATTAGTGAAGAATTAAATGCCTTTTTTCCACTTAGGGTGGATACAAAAGACAAAACGGGATTATTAAGTGGAGAAAATCCAACTGCTTCCGGGCGCGAAGGACTGAAGGGGCAGCAACGGAGGACTCGAGGGGACTGGCGGGGAACTCGTGGGGCATGGAGGGGAGACTGGCGCGGATAATGCCGAGGCTTACGGGAAGGTTACCAACTGGAGGATATTGACAAGCAGTTCAACAGCAGACTATGCTTGGCTGAAATCGGAGCTATATTATAGTTGTCCGGATCTATGTATCCGGAATGGAACTGGAGGTAATCTATGAAACTTACAGACAACCGTCTGAATCTGCGGCCCCTGACTGCAGCCGAGCTGGCACTGGCCTTGGACAATTACGCGGAGCTGGAGCAGTCGCTGGGCTTGAACGTAACCGCAGCCCCAACCCTGCTGGATGACGAAGAGATGCGTTATGCCATGCGTGTCAGGCACGCCAAGGTTCTCCAGGATGAGCAGAACTATCCGTGGCTGACCAATTGGGCCATTATTCATCGGGAGGAGCAGCGGATTATCGGCTTCCTGATCCTCAAAGGCGGGCCGAATGAACAAGGCGAGGTCATCCTTGGTTATGTCATCGATGAGAGGTACCGGGGGCAAGGCTACGCTACGGAAGCGGTGCGGCACATCACGGCCTGGATCTTCAATCATCCGGATGCACGCTGGGTCATCGCGGATACCGAGAAGGATAATACCGCCTCGCACCGCGTGCTGCAGTATCTGGATGCAGAGCTGTACCGGGAGACCGAAGACCTGCTCTGGTGGAGAATCGCCCGGCCCGCCATTAGCTTCGATGATGATACTGGTATTTTGCGGGGACCCCACAACATATAAATACTTATCTATTAAAAAAGCTGCCCCTCAGGGCAGCGTATCTCTCAGCTTTTCTCCGGCTTCGCGTAAGGACTGGAACGTTCCCGCATCACTCCACCAGCCCTTGAGCACATCATAACTAAGCTTGCGCTCTGCGGCATAAATATTGTTCACGTCGGTAATTTCCAGCTCCCCTCTCTTGGAAGGGGATACGCGGCGGATAATATCGAATACCGCTTCATCGTACATATAAATACCTGTAACACAGAATTTAGTCTTCGGATGCTCCGGCTTCTCTTCAATATAAGCAATCAGGGACGAATCCCCGCTGTCAAACACCGGAACCCCGTATCTCCGCGCATCATCGACCGGTTTCAGTAACACCTTCGCCGATCCCTGCGGCTGCTGCAGATAACTCTCCACATAAGGCTTCAGATCATCCATAAAAAGATTGTCACCAAGCAGCACAACAAACCGTTCCCCCGGCAAAATAAATCCTTCTGCCAGCTCGAGCGCTTCCGCGATGCCTCCTGCAGCTTCCTGGATTTTGTAAGTCAGGGATACACCGAATTCCGCGCCGCTGCCCAAAAAGTCGGTGTACTGTCCTGCGGACTGTTTGCTGATGACCAGGAGAATATCGGTTATACCCCCCCGGCGCAGCCGGTCAATGCCGTAACACACCATAGGATATTTGCCGACCGGAAGCAAATGTTTGTTCATAAGCCGGGTCAACGGGTAAAGCCTTGTTCCTGTTCCGCCCGCCAGTATGACTCCTTTCACTTACTTTCCTCCTCTTTATCTATGTCTTTAGCCTTTGGCCTGGCCCCTCAGATGAATTGTGCGGGATCTACATGCCATTTCTCCATAAATAATCTGCGGTTACGCTCCACCAGCTCCTGAAGTGAGGAAGAGTAGACTTCCCTGAAGCTGGCGCTGCCTTCATGATGCACCAGACAATCTCCCGCGATCAGCAGCCGGTATCCCTTCAGTCTGGCGCGGTAGCAGTAATCATCATCCTCGAAATGTCCCGGTGAAAAGCGTTCATCCAGCAGGCCGATGGTATCCATGAGCTCTCTTTTGAATAATAAGCACAGCCCTACAAGCCTTCTGGCCTCCAGCCGTTTCGCCGCATCCGGAGCATTCGCCAAACGGGCTTCAGCATGATAACCCGGAATATCCGTATACCCCGTCTCCACCTGCTGCCGTCCGCTGGCATAATTGGTCACCGGACCCACCATTCCGATATCCGGGGCGCTGTACAAAGCGCTCTTCAGATTCGCCAGCCAGCCCTGCGACACAATAACATCATTGTTCAGCAGCAAAAGCTCATCTCCCGCAGCCAGCTGCAGCCCCAGATTGCAGGCCAGCGGAAAACCGCGGTTCTCCGGAAGGGAAACAAGGGTAAGCTTATTCGTGCGGCAGTAAGCATCCGTTTCGTCACTTGAGGCATTGTCGACTACAATAATTTCATAGGGTGAATCCGTATACGCCCTGATTGATTCAACACAGGAACGCAGCAGGCCGAGCCTGTTATACGTTGGAATAATAATGCTGGTCAGTGTCATAGGGCATTCCTCCACGCCGCCATCTGCCGGCGCTGCTCCTGCAGATGGCTCTCGGACAGCCGCCCGCTTGCCTGCTGCTCTCCAAGAACCTGGGCCAGCGCCTCGGCATGATCACCGGCGATCAGCTGTTCCATCGCATTTCCGGCCCCTGTGTTGCTCTGGCGCAGCCGGTTATGCTTGATCACATTCACCGTGCCTGCCTTCTCCACCCGCAGCTGCCGCATAACCGAGAGCGCATGCGCTTTCGGCGGCACCATAAGCTCACGGTAGCCGATCCGCTCCAGCGCCTTCCTTGACAAGGCATGGGGAACAGCTGTCATCGAGCTGACGCCCAGATCACTCCGCCCCAGTACGGCATTCAGATACATTTTGCAGCGGGTAACCGCATCACTGAGGGCAAAGGGGGGCAGCAGATGATCAAGATCATTCAAGGCTACATCAACACCGCCATCCACCGCCTCCGCAAAAAGAGACATTTGCCGGGCGGGAATCACCATATCCCCGTCCAGGAACAGCAGAATGTCACCCCGGCTGAGCTTGGCGCCAAGCGACCGTCCCACATCAT
The DNA here is from genome assembly GCF_038000205.1 of Paenibacillus sp. FSL R10-2771. Lineage (NCBI taxonomy): Bacteria > Bacillati > Bacillota > Bacilli > Caryophanales > Paenibacillaceae > Paenibacillus > Paenibacillus sp. FSL R10-2771. The sequence continues at coordinate 580,165 of NZ_JBBOBM010000001.1, read as the reverse complement.
GTCCGGCAGATTCCGGAATATGCACAATTGTCGCCTGTGGGCATAGCCGGGTACGCTGGAAGCTGCGGTCGCTGCAGCCGTTAAGCACGACAATAATCTCCAGCGGCTTGAGCCGGGTTACCTGATCAAGCAGCTTCAACAAGGTCTGCTCCTCATTCCTGGCCGAGATAACCACGGACAATGAACCGTACAGAGCCGGCAGCTGCCGTCCTGCTCCGCTGCCGGCAGCATTGCCGGCGGCAGAAGCCCCCGCTGCCGCGCGGCGGGAAACCGCTTTGCCTGCCGCCTGCCGCCGGACAGCTGCAGCTTTGGCGGCGCTGCTCCGGCGGGGCGCAGCGGCGGCTGGTTTGGCCGCCTTGCTCCGGGAGGCGGAGCTGCCCGGCCGGGTACGCCGGGCAGAAGCCCTGCTTCTGCCCGATGCTTTTGCACGGGAAGATACGTGAACCTCCTGCCGGTGTCCGGATGAAGGCTCCGGTGCTGCTGTCATCTCACCATCCCCCTTCGCCGGTTGCCGTCAATGAAGCCCGCTCTTTCGCCTCTGCGCTGAAGGACCAGACCTGCCGCATCCAGATGATCCGTGAGAATAATCTCACGCAAGGGATCTGTTCCCGCCTGCTTGGGCCGTACGGCATTCAGCCTGCCGACCGGCACCTTATGCACAGCCTTCACCTGCAGGCCCTCAAGCACCGCCTGCGCGTGTGCCAGAGGCGGCCGTGATAACAGGCCGCTCCCCAGAGAGGCAAGAGCTCTGCGGCTGAGTGCATGAGGCACCGCCGTCAGCGAACAGCCCTTCAGATCCGGACGGCCAAGCATAATGTTGAGCACATGCTTGGAGAGCACCACCGGATGCGGGAATTCCTGACGGACCGGACCGGAGTAATCATTCAGAGCCACATCTGTTCCATGACTGACCGCGGCCACAAAGGGACGCAGCTGTGAAGCGGTAAGCACAAAATCCCCGTCAATGAAAAGCAGGACCTCTCCTTTGGCCGCCTCTGCTCCAACACTGCGGCCCACATCATGACCGAGCGGCTGCTCGAAGTGAATGACATGTGCTCCCAGTGACAATGCAATCTTTGCCGTATTGTCGGCAGAACCGTTAACCACAACAATAACCTCACAGCGGGGATGGACTTCCCTGGCTCCGGCAATCACCTTGCCAATCGTTCCGGCTTCATTCATAGCCGGAATGATCACCGACACATAGGGAGCGGGGTGGTTGGCCGCAGGGAGCGGCACGGCAGGGCGCGCCGGCCGGGAAATCCGCCGTTTGGGTTGCAAAGCCCGCCGCCCCGTGCGGCGGGCAGATGTACGTATGTGCTTCAAGCTCATCCACCTTCCTTGCAGGGCATGGTCTCCGGGCTGAGGGTTACATCACAGTCTATGTAATCCGCTGTCCCGGGTAACGGCAAGTGTCTCCCTTCTTGCAGAAATTTGGACAAATGCCCTCCCGCTGCCGCAGTCCGGTTGAACCCGGATTTTGCCGCCCTTATCAACACAAAGAGCGCAGCCGGCGGCTGCGCTCTTTGTGGTTCATCTTCCTGCTCTAATCAAACACCCGATGATCTGCAGCCGGCTTCACCAGAGGCGAACCGAGGGCGATCCAGGACAGCACTCCATAGAAGTGAGGAGTTTCGCGCAGGCGCACTACTTCAATCGTCGCGTCCCCGCCCGATCTGTTCTTCAGCGAAGCATGGAAATACGGCTGGTTGGTCATGGCGACCAGCACATAGCCGGTATGGCCGAAGCTCTCATCAAAAGATACAGTTACCTCAACACTCTGCGCGTCTCCATTAAACATGAAGGCTGTCATGCCGAACTGCTGCAGAACCTCCCGGTTCCCGGCACTCTGTACCGGACTGAACGACAGATGCTCGGGATTAACCGTTCCGGGCGCCAGATGGTCTCCGGTCACTGCACCTTGAGCAATATGATAGCTCTGCACGCTGTCTTCTTCCAGATGGCGGGATTGAATGGCAAATGAAGTGATTTTGGAAGCATCCACCGCTTCGTCCTGAAGCTCTGCACTCCCTACCGAACCTTCGGTCAGATGTTGGGTTCCGATGCTGCCAAGAGCAAGCTTCTCGCCGGTAATGCTGCCGTCCGTCAGCTGCCCTGCACCGCGCGTTTCCTCTGTAAGCTGCTCAAGCTTCTTCACAATGCCGCTGCTCAAATGACGCTCTTCCAGTGCGCCGTCTGCCAGATGCTCTCCTTGGATGCTCTGCCCTTGCAGATGCTGGGCACTTACTGCGCCTGCCGCCAGCTTGCTGCCAGTGATGCTTCCGTCTGCCAGCAACTCGGAGGTCAGCGTATCCTCGGCCAGATGGTCCAGACTGATGCTGCCGGTGCGGATATGGCGGCCGTCTACCGCGCCCGGGGCCATATGGCCCCCGAATATGCTGCCCGGAGCCAGATGATAGGAACCCACTGCGCCTGCCGCCAGCTTGCTGCCGGTGATGCTGCCGTCTGCTATCTGCCCTGCATTACGCGTTTCCGCTGCGAGATGGTCCAGCTTCTTCACAAGGCCGCTGCCCAAATGACGCTCTTCCAGTGCGCCGTCTGTCAGATGTCCGCTCCGGATGCTCTGCTCCTGCAGATGCTGGGCACTTACTGCGCCTAGCCCCAGCTTGCTGCCGGTGATACTGCCGTCTGCTATCTGCCCTGCATTGCGCGTTTCCGCTGCGAGAAGCTCCAGCTTCGTCACAATACCGCTGCTCAAATGACGCTCTTCCAGCGCACCGTCTGTCAGATGTCCGCTCTGGATGCTCTGCTCCTGCAGATGCTGAGCACCCACTGCACCTTCCGCCAGCTTGCTTCCGGTGATGCTGCCGTCTGCTATCTGCCCTGCATTGCGAGTCTCCGCTGCGAGATGCTCCAGCTTCGTCACAATACCGCTGCTCAAATGACGCTCTTCCAATGCGCCGTCTGCCAGATGTCCGCTCTGGATGCTCTGCTCCTGCAGATGCTGGGCACCTACAGCACCTTCCGCCAGCTTGCTGCCGGTGATGCTGCCGTCTGCTATCTGCCCTGCATTGCGAGTCTCCGCTGCGAGATGTTCCAGCTTCGTCACAATACCGCTGCTCAAATGACGCTCTTCCAATGCGCCGTCTGCCAGATGTCCGCTCTGGATGCTCTGCTCCTGCAGATGCTGGGCACCTACAGCACCTTCCGCCAGCTTGCTTCCGGTGATGCTGCCATCTGCCAGCAGCTCTGAGCTCAGCGTATCTTCAGCCAGATGCTCACGCTTGATGCTGCCCGCGCGCAGATGGCAGCTGTCCACTGCTTCCGGTGCCAGGTGACCGCCATAGACGCTGCCGGAAGCCAGATGAACAGAGCCTACTGCACCAGCCGCCAGCTTGCTTCCTCTGATACTGCCGTCCGGCAGCAGCTCAGAGCTGCGGACTTCCTGCGCCAGATGTTCCAGCAGGATGCTGCCGGAGGCCAAGTGATGCCCTTCCAGCGACCCTTCCGCGACATGCTCTCCGTGGACGCTCTGCGGCTTCAGATGCTGCGGCCCCACTGCCTCTGCCGCCAGCTTGCTGCTTCCAATACTGCCGTCAGGCAACAGCTCAGCACTTCGTACTTCGTCTGCCAGATGCTCAAGCTTAATGATACCCGAACTTAAATGCCGCTCTTCAAGCGATTCATCCGCAAGATGCTCGCCGTGGATGCTCTCCAGCTGCAGATGCTGTGAATGTACAGCTCCTGTGGCCAGCTTGCTTTCGTCAACGCTGCCATCCGGCAGCAGCTCGGCGCTCAGCGTCTCGGAAGCCAGATGTGCAAGCTGGATGCTGCCGGTGCGGATATGGCGGCTGTCCACTGCATCTGGAGCCAGATGACCGCCATAGATGCTGCCCGCAGCCAGATGGAAGGAGCCTACCGCACCTGCCGCCAGCTTGCTTCCGCCAATACTGCCGTCCGGCAGCAGCTCCGCACTCCGGGTTTCATCTGCCAGATGCTCAAGCTTGATCAGGCCGGAATGCAAATGCCGTTCCTGCAGTATACCGTCAACCAGATGCTCGCCATAGATGCTCTCCTGCTGCAGATTCAGCGAGCTTACCGCACCTGCGGCCAGCTTCTCGCTGCTAATGCTGCCATCCGGCAGCAGATCTGAGGTCAGTGTATCCTGGGACAGATGTGCCAGCTGGATGCTGCCGGGCCGGATATGACGGCTGTCTACGGCACCCGCAGCCAGATGGCCGCTGTAGACGCTGCCTGCCGCCAGATGAAAAGCGCCTACAGCGCCTGCTCCCAGCTTGCTGCCCACGATGCTGCCATCCGGCAGGAGATCTGCACTGCGCGCTTCTTTCGCCAGATGCGCCAGCGTGATCTCGCCTGCACGGATGTGCTGCCCTTCTACGGCTTCCGGTGTCAAATGGATAGTCTGCACGCTGTCCGGGGCCAGATGGACAGATTCCACAGCCCCCGGGGCCAGCTTCTCCCCGCTGATGCTGCCGTCCGGCAGAAGCTCCCCGCTGCGGACTTCTGCCGCCAGATGAGCCAGGCTGATGCTGCCGCCAGCTATATGCTGTCCTTCTACCGAGGATTCAGCCAAGTGGCTGCCAGCTACAATTCCGGCTGCGAGATGGCGGGAGGCTACAGCACCCTCCGCCAGCTTGGCGGCACCGATGCTGCCATCCTGAATCTGGATAGAGGATACAGAGCTAGGAATGATATGTCCGTTACCGACCGACATCGGACGGATATGCGCTCCGCCCACACTTCCCGGCGCGAGATGTCTGCCCTGCACCGATGTATCGCTGATGGAATCCGGTCCAACGGCACCTGCTGCTAAATGTTCGCTCTGCACGGCTAAAGCTGCCAGCTTTGAAGCACTCACACTGCCGTCAGCCAGCTTGATCGAGGTAACCGATAAATCACCAAGTTTGTCTGTTGAGACACTCTCCGGCGATAATTTCAATGAAGTTACAGCATGGTCGGCCAAATGATGCGGCTGTACAATGCTGGCAGCGAGGTGCGCCTCCTTCACTGCTCCGGAAGCCAGCTTATCTCCCGATACCGAACCGGACTGCAGGGCGGATGAAGTTACACTATTTTCCCCGAGATGCCTGCGCTCTACAGCTCCCGGAGCCAGATGTTCAGCGTCGACCGCTTCCTCCTGCAGCACGCGGCTGCTGATGCTGCCATCGGCCAGGTGCTTCTCTTCAACGGCACAGACGGCGATATGTTCTCCGCTGACCGCTTCTCTGGCGAGGGCATTTCCGCCAACCGCACCGGTGGCCAGCTTGGCGGAAATGACACTCCCGTCCGCCAGCTTGGTTGAGCTGACACTCTGGGGACTAAGATGTTCTCCCGTAACAGAGTCATACGCCAGCTGCTCTTCCGTAACGGCCCCGGGAGCCAAATGCCCGGCAAGAACGGCATGCTGCTGGAGCTGCGCAGATCCGACAGATTCTATAGCCAGGTGGGAATTGTCTACGGCTTCGCGCTGCAGATGGGCCGAGGTGATGGCCTGCAGGGCAATCTGCGGTCCGCGTACTGCGGATTTGGCGATATGGCGTGTAGTTACCGCTTCATCAGCCAGCTTATGCGGCAGGATGCTCTGGTCCGCGATCTTGGAGGAAGTCACCGCCTGCTCGATCAGCTGTGTTGTACCCACTGCACCCTCTGCCAGCTTCACGAATGAAATACTGCGGTCCGCCAGATGCCGGCTGCCAATTTCCCCGTCAGCGATATGCTCCGCATTTACGCTCTCCGGGCTTAAGTGCTGGCTGCGGACAGCCTTCTCCTTGATCTGCCGTGATCCGACTGCTGCGTCCGCGAGATGCCCGCCGTCAATGATGCCCGCCTGAAGCTGCTCTTTCCCGATCAGCCGGGTAGCCAGCTGCTCCCGTCCAATTGCGCCAGGAGCCAGATGCTTCGATGTAATGACGCCTTCACCTACGTGGCGGCCTTCAATCACCGCGTCGCCCAGCTTGACGCCGCTGATCTCTCCATCGGCGATTTTGTCCCCGGATATGGCTTCATCTGCCAATTTCGAGCGGTCAATACTGCCGTTGCCGATGTGGCGGCTGACAATACTGCTGCTGAGAATTTTCTCTCCGGTAACCGCACCGTCATCCAGCAGCTCCGCCGTGATGATGAACTCGCTGAGATGCCGGCTGCTGATGGCTCCGTCGGCAATCTGCCCTCCGCCAATAATCCGGTCAGCCAGCTTCTCCGGACCGATGCTGCCATTCTTCAGCTTTTCTCCGCCAATGGAATGATCCAGCAGCTTCCCTCCGCTGATACTGCCTTCCGCCAGATGCTCGCCGGCAATGGATTCCGGAGCAATCTTAGAGGAAGTAATCGCCTTGTCCGCGATGTTGATGTTCTGCACAGCATAGTCCTGCAGCCATGGCGTACCAATGATGCCGAACTTCAGCTTGGACCCGTCAATCGTGCGCGGAGCAATCTTGGCACCGGTGACTGCCGCATCGGACAGATCATCGGTATAGACGGGCTGCAGGCGCTCTTTTTCCACAGTTACAATGACAGCCGGCTCCACCAGAGATTCAACATCCTCATGCTGCTCCTGGTCCTCTTCCACTACCGTTTCCTGAATAGCCTCTGGTTCAAGCAAAGTCTGCCGGACCTCCTCCGGCGCCTCCAGGATTTCCACCCCGCTGACCTGCAGCGTCCGGTCCACAGTATCCACCGCTTCTACGGCGGCAGATTCTTTCACTTCTTGTATTTTGGGACTGCTTTTCAACATGCTAAGTTCAGTCTTATTGGGATCATCTACATAATAGAGCGGCTTTTTTGAACTGCGATGCTGATTTCTTTTGGAACTCTTCACAAGCAGTCTCCTCCTTCCATCTGTTGTTTCTCCTAGGCATCATATGCAGTAGTATGGGCTGATGACACCATTCCTCCGGCTAAGCTTTGTTAAGAAAAGGGTGTAGTGTTCAAAAGAATTTCATTCCCGCCTCTCAAAAAAGGGCATCTGCCGCCGCGCATCCGTCCAACCCTGACGGGCACGTACACACATACAATGACAGGAGACGAAAAATCAGCCGGGAAGCTACTTCAAGATAACGGGAGGAACGAACATGGGGCAAAAGCTCGTTGGGATACTGCTAAATGCCGCTGTGCACGGGGGCGTTCCCCGGTTAAAAACCGGACAGGAATCTCTGGCCAACTACGAGGAGGCCGCCGCCGCATACGGATTAACCCCTTGCTTTCTGAAGCTGTCCGGCATCGATACGCAGACCGGCTTCAGCAGGGCATATATAAAGGGTCTGCACGGATACCGGAGTCAAGTCATCCCGACGCCGGAGGTCATCCATAACCGGGCGATCTATGACCCGGGCAGCAGCGGCGTCCAGCGGCTGCTCCGGCAGGGTATTCAGGTATACAATACATGCAACCGCTACGGCAAGGATCAGATTCACGGCCTGCTGGAGCAAAACCAGGAACTGCAGACGGTTCTGCCAGTCACATCCGCCGGAATGTCCGGCCTGAAGGAAATGATGGAGAGATATCCGGATCTCATTCTCAAGCCTTGCCGGGGGAGTGTAGGTAACGGGGTTATGCGTCTTACACGGATCAGCGGGGCAGGACGGTGGAAATGGAGCTACTCTCCTACCGGCTCAAGACGCTGGTACAGTGTGCCGGTGAATCAGGGCGCCATGCCCCGGGCACTCCGCGCCAGACTCTCTTCGGTACCGTACCTGGTGCAGGAGCGGATACCACTGGCTGAGATAAACGGCCGCCCCTTTGATCTGCGCATTACTGTACAGCGCGGCTGGGGCGGAGACTGGCAGGTAACCGGCATGTTCGCCAAGCTGGCGCCACCGGGCGGCTTCGTGTCCAACATCGCCCGGGGGGGCGAAGCGCTGAGTTCATCCTTCGCTCTGGAGAAGGCTTTCCCCGGCGAAGCGGCCTCGCGGATCCGCATGTCTGTCCTCTCCCTCAGTCTCGCCATTGCCCGTGAGCTGGAGCAGAGCCTCCCGGGCCTTGCCGATATCGGTCTGGACATCGGCGTTACGGGGAGCGGACGCTTATATTTCATCGAATGCAACGGGCGCGACCAGCGTTACGGCTTCAAGAAAGCCGGGCTCGGCCTCATCTGGAAAGAAAGCTACCGCCGCCCAATGGGCTATGCCAGATATCTGTATGAAGAGGCTGCACGGCATAACTCTTATTGATTTGTCTTCTATTCTATGTCAATATAATGCAGAGCGGGTGAGGTCCTTGGCTACCGGGACCTTGCTGCTGCATGATGGAAGGGAGATGGGCATGGTTAAACAATTGCTGCGGCTGATGACCGAGCTATCCTCACACAGATGGCTTTCCCGGGTAATGGGCGCTTTTTCCCATAGCAGACTCAGCCGCTTTATGATTCCGGTATTTATTCGTTCCTATCATATTCCTGCCGCCGAGGCGGAGAAGACTGCAGGAGAATACCGTACACTTAATGAATTCTTCAGCAGACGCCTGAAGCCGGGAATGCGGCCGGTGGCAAGCGGTGAACAGGCTGTGGCAAGTCCTGTGGATGCCATGATTACGGCAATGGGCGACATTAACTGCGGAACAATAATGAATGTGAAGGGTCAGGATTATACGCTGGAGGATTTGCTTAATCATTCGCCACACCTCGAATTGTATAAAAAAGGCTATTATTTCGTCCTCTACCTGAGCCCCACCGATTATCACCGGATTCATTCCCCGTTAACCGGACAGCTGCGGGAGAGCGATTATATCCGCGGGCGGGCTTATCCCGTGAATGATTTCGGCATGCGGCATATGAAGAGTGTCCTGAGCCGCAACGAACGGCTGATTACTTATATAGCCGGCAGCTATGGCGAAACCGCCATGGTCAAGGTAGGCGCAATGAATGTGAGCAGTATCCGCTACACTGATGAATCCGCTACTGAATGGCAAATAGGCGACGATCTAGCCTATTTCGAATTCGGTTCTACCGTAGTTCTTCTACTGGAGAGCGGCACCTTCACCCCGCGCCACGGGCTTACCGTGGACACGAAGGTGAAGATGGGCGAGCTGCTGGGTGAGATGCGGCGGGCTACTTAGCTACCGGGCAGAGTCCGGCTTGAAAGAAACAGCTCAAGAGGGATTTATGAAATGCTTCACAGACAGGCAAAGCCCCGCACAAAGATACGTGAGTGTATCTTGTGCGGGGCTTTGTTATTGCTGAAGAAGCGTTTCGCAAAAGTCCGGACCGTTTACTTCTGCTATAATTTTACCGTATAAAGGTGTTCCTTACCTGCTTCGCTCTCTGAGCATCAGTATACCCGGCTTACCTTCGGCTCATCTACCCAATCGCTGGCGCATTGTACTCGGTTTTTCGCATACATTCGCCTCGTTTGCCCTGTCTTTGGTGCAATGTATTCGGTTTTTCGCATCCATTCGGCGCGTCTACCCTATCTTTGGTGCATTGTATTCGGTTTTTCGCTTACATTCGGCTCGTCTGCCCTATCGTTGGTGCATTGTACTCGGTTTTTCGCATACAATCGGCTCGTCTGCCCTAACGCTGGTGCATTGTACTCGGTTTTTCGCATACATTCCCTCGCCTAGCCCATTTCCAGCGTAATCAAAGGGATTTATCCCTCTAATTCCCTCGTCCAGCCCACTTCCAGCTTAATCAAAGGGATTTATCCCTCTAATTACCCGAGTTACTCCGTAACCTTACTCTGATTAGCCACCTCGCGCGCTTTCTCCTGTACCTCTTCCGGCTCGCCGAGATAGAAGCGGCTGATCGGCTTCACATCATCATCCAGCTTGTAGACCAGCGGGACGCCGGTTGGAATATTGAGATCCAGCAGCGCCGTTTCATCAATATCCTCCATGTATTTGATCAGGGCCCGCAGCGTATTGCCATGCGCCGAGATCAGGACGCGTTCCTTCTTGCGGATCAGCGGCACAATCCGGTTGCCCCAGAAATCGCCAACCCGGTGCACGGTATCCTCCAGGCTCTCTCCGCGCGGAATATCGCCGGGACGCACTTCCTTATAGCGGATATCATTTCTGGCATAACGCGGATCATCCGGCTCCAGCATCGGAGGCCGGACCGAGAGGCTGCGCCGCCAGATATGGAGCTGTTCCTCGCCGTATTTCAGTGCGGTTTCACTTTTGCTGAGGCCCTGCAGCGCTCCGTAATGGCGCTCATTCAGCTTCCACGATTTCTGCACGGGAATCCACAGCAGATCCATCTCATCCAGCACATAGTTTAGTGTCTTAATTGAACGCTTCAGCACCGAGGCGAAGGCAAGATCGAACGTGTATCCCGCATCCTTCAGCAGCTTGCCTGCTTTCTTCGCCTCTTCCACACCCTTCTCCGTCAGATCGGGATCACTCCAGCCCGTAAACAGGTTCTGCCGGTTGTATTCACTCTCTCCATGCCGTATCAGTACTATTTCGTACATAAGTTCTCTCCTTCTCCCGTGTGTTTATTCAGCTGCTCTTAGCGGCAGCTTCTCAGTTCTTATGCGGATCATTCTTATATTCTGTCACAGACAGGTGCTCTCTTCAACTTTACGTCCCCGGCTTCCCAGCAGCCATTGTAATAGAAGAAACGGCCCCGCCCTGAATGGGCGCGCCGTTCCGTCAGAGGTCTATATTATCTATTCCCCAAAAAGCCCTGCCGGTAATCCGGCAGGACTGGCCTTCTCCCGCCTGGACGAGAAGGGCTTACATACTGTTTCGCTGTGCTCCCGGGTCACCGGGCCATCCAGCCATATTCGGGAGCGCTGGTTGTCAGCGTATTTCCGATGGGCTTTTGCCGGTGTGCTGCTTGAACTGGCGGCTGAAGAAGAAGATATCGCGGTAGCCCAGCGCATCCGCCACCTCAGTCACATTCATACCGGCGTACAGCAAGAGATGCTGGGCCCGTTCAATCCGGGTGCGGATCACATAGGACTGAACCGAGGAGCCGGTGATCTCTTTGAACTTGATCGAGAAGTAACGCGGCGACAGCCCTGCCCGTGCGGCCAGATCCTCCACCCGGTGCGCAGCCCCTGGATGCTGGCTGACATAGTTAGCCACCTCGTGGATCACCTCAGCCAGCTGGTTGCTGACATGGCGCTCAATTGGCACGACCTGGTCCTGCCGCAGCAGATGAATCATCAGCTGCTTCAGGATCAGGCGGCCTTCTTCCTCTGCAGCGTAGGTCTGCACCAGGAACAGGCGGACGTAACGGGCCAGCAGATGCTCGAACTCCACGGTCTCCGTCAGTTCATGATAAGGCGCAGGGATCTCCGTCACCTCTTCAGCGACATCGAAATGAATATATGTAAGCACAAGCGGTTTCTGCGGATTATGTGTAGCACTGGTGTGATCTCCCGGGCGGAACAGGAAGCAGCTTCCCTTCCCCACCTGATAGGGCACTCCGCTGCGCACAACGGTTCCTTCCCCGCTCCAGACATAGAACAAATCATAATTTTGCAGCGGCTTCTCTCTTTTTTGCCACTTCCAGCCCGGTTCACAGACGATCTTCGCCAGAGCCGGGAGGATTACAAAAGAGGATGGCGATGCATGCAGCATATTGGTCCCTCCTAAAGTTTTGTGGGCATGCCTTCCCTGTATTCCTTCGAAATAACGGGCAGTAACACCCGCTTCGAATGCGTAAGCTTACTTTTCATAATACCTTGTCCGGTTCCCTTTTGTACATCTTCCCCTACCTGCAGGACTGTTCCTATCAACCCTCTATCTGTTAAAATATAGGAATCATCCTACTATAGATCGGCGGGAAGTATATGGACTACCACTATCTCTTTCACTATTATGATGAATCCACCGGCCCCTTCCGGAATCTGTCTGACCTTTCGCCTGAAACAGCGGAGACGGTGCTGCAGGATATCCGGGAGCAGAGTAAGGGCTTTGCCAGCCAGCGTTCCGCAGATTATCTGCAGATCCGCCGCAGCCTTGAACAGAGGGCGAGAGAGCAATTTATCGCCAAAGGAGGCAAGCCGGTCCGCCGGCATCCGCATTACATGACTTTGGGGCGATGCCCCTGGCTGCAGCAGTGGTATCCACAGGGGATGGAGCTGAATATCCCGGTTGCGGCCTTCAACCCTGAGCGGATCAGCTTCACCTACGGCGATTTATTTCCCACCATGCGCTATGCGGACGGCAAACCTTACCGCGGGCAGGTCTACACACTGAAAGAGATCCTTGAGGTGGTCCGCGAATACGGTCTGCCGCAGAAATGGAACGCAGCAGGAGACTCTGGCCCTGAGCGTTACGTCGAAGTCCAGATCTGGGAGGAGCCGCCCGGCTTATTCCAAAAGTATTTGTGAAAACGCGGCATTCCTCAGTGACGGCGGCAATTCACGGTGATATAATGTTAGGCAATGTTAGCGTATATATCCCAGAAGAATACCGGAAGGATGAAACTGATGAATCCACTGGCTGGACAATTGAATGACAGCATCAAGGCAGGCAATGAACATGTGTACGATATGCTCTCTAATCTCGGCAAAGCAATCTATTTCCCCAAAGAGGGAATCCTGAGCCAGTCTGCAGAAGCGACGGCTCATGCCAAGAAGTATAATGCTACCATCGGTATTGCTACCGAGAACGGAATGCCGATGCACCTTGGTGTGATCCAGGATAAACTCTCCGCCTACAGCCCCAAAGACCTGTACGGCTACGCGCCTCCTGCAGGCAAGCCGGAGCTGCGTACGGTATGGCGGGAGAAGATGCTGCGTGAGAATCCGTCGCTTGAAGGCAAATCCTTCAGCAATCCTGTCGTTACGAACGCCCTGACACACGGGCTTAGCATAGTTGCCGACTTGTTCGCAGAACAAGGGGATGCCGTCATCTATCCGGACAAAAACTGGGAGAACTACGAGCTGACCTTCGGCATCCGCCGTCTGACCGAAACCGTTAACTATCCGCTGTTCACCGAAGATATGAGCTTCAACAGCGAAGGACTGCTGGATGCGCTGCTGGCCCAGAAGGACCGCGGCAAAGCCATCGTCCTGCTCAATTTCCCTAATAACCCGACAGGGTATACACCAGGCATTAAAGAAGGCGAAGCCATCGTTGCCGCAATCCTGCGTGCCGCTGAAGAAGGCGTTAATGTCGTAGTCGTCAGCGATGATGCTTATTTCGGACTCTTTTTCGAGGATTCACTGAAGGAATCGCTGTTTGGCAAGCTCGCGAATCTGCATCCCCGTGTCTTGGCAATTAAGATCGACGGAGCTACTAAAGAAGAATTTGTCTGGGGCTTCCGCGTCGGCTTCATTACCTATGCTTCCGAGAACAAAGAGCTGCTGGCTGCCCTGGAGCAAAAAACACTCGGTATTATCCGGGCCACCATCTCCAGCGGAGCGCATCCGTCCCAGACCTTTGTACTGGATGCGCTGAAGGCGCCGGAATTCGCCGCCCAGAAGGAAGAGAAGTTCCAGATCATGAAAGGCCGGGCCAACAAAGTGAAGGCGCTGCTGGACAGCGGCAAATACGGCGATGATGTATGGACTTATTATCCGTTCAACTCCGGGTACTTCATGTGCCTGAAGCTGCTCACCGTGCCGGCTGAAGCCTTACGGCTCCATCTGATCCACAATTACGGGCTGGGCACCATCGCCCTTGGCGAAACAGATCTGCGCATTGCCTTCTCCTGCATCGAAGAGGATCAGCTTGAGGATCTGTTCGATCTGGTCTATGCAGGCATCCGCGATTTGGAGAAAGCCTGATTCCCAGCCTCTGCACACGTAAGTCAGCTCCGGATTTCCGGGGCTGACTTTTTTTGCCCTGCCCTATGGCATTGGCCTATACACGTTCTTCCCTCCGCACATACAATACGATGTACTCAAGTACAACAACTCAAACGCGAAAGGGGAATGAACATGAGCGAAGAAGTTAGAGGCGGATACGGATACGGACACGGTGCATTCACAAGCACAGGCGCAATTCTGGTTCTCTTTATCCTGCTGGTTATCATCAGCCGTTCACTCTTTGTCTAACCGGGAATAAGTCCCTGGAGGGAGCCCAGCGCTCTCTCCGCTCCCCGTGTTGCAGCATTCCCTGTTCCACCCAAGTAGAAACGGCTTTGCCGTCCTTTTAAGGGACGGTGTTGTTTCAGCGAGAAATAGAAGGATAAGTTATCGTGTGAAACATATAAATTCTTATATTTTGAAATTAAGAGGGCAACTCCCTCTATATAAAAATGGCCTCACGCTCCGCGTCAGCAGAGTATGAGGCCATTTTTCATGTGCACATTTTTGTTGCTAAAAGAGTCTGTTCTACAAGTCATCCTCATCCGTCCGGGCTTCCTTGCGGGTGGAGTAGGCCTTGAACAGATAGGCCAGCAGCGCTCCGCACGCCAATGTTCCCAGAACCGGCAGCGGACGCGCTCCCGCCTGAAGCAGAAGAGGCAGTCCGGTCAGCAGAGCCAGCACCAGATGCGCCCGGAATACAAACTGGATGGTTCCCTTGCTCTTGCTGCCTTCCGGCAGCGGATACACGGTCAGCCAGAACGACTCGCTGTGCAGCTTGCGCAGCGCCGTCAGCTGAATCCCCATCAGGAAGAGGAAGAAGATATAAATGCCGCTGCCGGTGTAGCTGTCCTGATTCATCCAGACCAGGAACAGGTCCAATACGGCAATCCGCAGAACGATTCCGAAGATATCGCCTCTGGCGAAGCTTTTGGTCAGGAGAAAGCGGTAGGCGGAATTCCGCTGCCAGGTTATGCCGCCGCCCCACCGGGACAGGTAGCGCCGGGCATAGACCCGCTGCTCACGTCCAGGGACATCAACGAACCAGCCGAGGACCATAAGCGCCCGGGTCCCCTGATTCTTCTCCATCGTAATCAGGCGTTCCCACGGAACAGAATGCCGGCCGGGTACGGCCAGCGCTGCCGCGTAGGCTGCGGCCAGAATTACGATGAAGATCAGCGCACGGACCGGCGGCTGCCATACCCAGGCCGCAACCATCAGGGTGCCCACTGCCCAGCGCAGCAGGTTGTAGCCTATGGCAGCCGGCCGGGAGAGCATAGCGGTCTCCCGCCATAACCCGAAGCTGGCGAGCAGCTTCACCAGGATCAGGACCAGCAGCGTGGCCAGCAGCCCCTGATGGGATTCATCCGTGCGTATGTACAGCGGCCATAAGGTAATGAGGACAAAAGCCAGCCGCAGGATCTTCCACACATTCCCGCTGACCCAGGAAGGGGCGAAGTACTCCTTCATCCGGTGGCCCTGCGGCAGCAGGAAGATCGTATCCGGAGTCTGCAGATAGGTCCGGAAGCTGCTGTGCACCGCCGCCGGCACCAGCAGGACGAGCATAATCCAGCGGATGGGAATACCTGCCGGGATATCGCGCAGCAGGGAAGTGTACCAGGCGGAGAAGATGATCAGCACCAGCAGGAACACCATTGCTACCCCGCTCTGGATGATATACCCCATATAGGGGATCAGGCTTCCTGTAAACCGGCTGCGCCGCTGCCGGCGCAGCTCCTTCAAATCCATATCATTTCCCTCCCTGAACCAGTTCGTAGAACAGCTGCTCCAAGTTCAAGCCCTGCAGCCCGGCCTTCGCGGTCATCTCGGCGAGCGTTCCCTCCGCGATTACCATTCCGCGGTGCAGCACAATGAACCGGTCGCAGTAATTCTCGATGGTGGAGAGGATATGCGAGCTCAGCAGAATGGACGCCCCGGATTTCTTCAGGTCCAGCATGAAATCCAGCAGTGAGCGGATGCCGAGCGGATCGAGGCCGAGGAACGGCTCGTCAATCACATACAGTGCCGGGCGTGCTACGAACGCACACATAATCATCACCTTCTGCTTCATGCCTTTGGACAGATGGGACGACAGCGTATCCATCTTGTCCTCCATATTAAAGAGTGCGGCCAGCTGGCTGGTGCGCGATTCATAATCGCTGCGCTCCACCCCGTAAGCTCTAGCAGTAAATTCAACATGCTCGCGGACGGTCATCTCCTCATAGAGGAGGGGGGACTCCGGAACGAAGGAGAGCGCGCTGTGGTAGCTCTCGGGATCGCTGCTGCGCGTCTTGCCCTGCACGGTAATCTCACCTTTATGCGGAGACATGAGTCCTAGAATATGCTTCATGGTTGTACTTTTGCCTGCGCCGTTCAAACCGATAAGCCCGACCATTTCACCGGGCTGAACCTGCAGGCCGATATCATGCAGCACCGGCTTGTTCAGGCTGTATCCTCCGCTTAAGCCCGTAATTTGCAATACGGGAGCTGTGTTCATTGGCCGTCACCTCTCGGGGTTTTGTTCTTGAGCCACTTCGGGGCTCCCTTGTTCTTGCGGTTCTTGTCCCGCTCCGCATTGCTGCGTGCCTTGCCTGCGGGTGATGCCGCGCTGCGCGTGCTCGCGGCAATCCCCGGCCGGTGCTGCTCACGCCGCACCGTACCAGCCCCAGCACCAGCTGCGCCCGGCTGCCCTGCCGGAGCTTCGCCGCCCGTCCCTCCGGCTGTTCCAGCCGCCGAGGTCCGCACCTGCGGCTTGCCGGTGCGCGGCCCGGCTTCGCCGCCGCGCGGGGCAGTGCCTTCGCGGCGGGCTGCACCTGCGCCGCCGCCGCGGAATTCACTGCGCTCGCCCTCCGTCAGCGCCTTGCCAAAGGCCATTTCCCGCTCGTCCAGCTGGATATCCAGCTCGCGGGCGAATTTGCGCATGATGAACGTCTGCTGCTCCGTAACAATCGTTACGGACAAGCCGCGTTTGCCCATGCGCCCCGTGCGTCCGGCACGGTGGACATAGTGCTCGGAATCAAAGGCCGGATCGAAGCTGACGACCAGTGTCAGATTCTCAATGTCCAGGCCTCTGGCCGCCACGTCGCTGGCGACCAGCACCTTGAGCTTGCCGTCACGGAAGCGGGCCAGCACGTTTGCGCGCGTAACCTTGTCGGCATCGCCGTACAGCGCTGCGGCAGGTAGGCCCAGATGATTCAGCTTCGCGGTCACCTCAGCAATATCGTCGGTGGCATTTACGAACACAATCGCCCGCTCGGGCTTGTAGTGGCGGATCACCCGGCGCAGCATATCCACCTTGTTCCGCTCCTCGGATACCACGTAGTGATGTTCAAGACTCTGGGCCGTCATCATCCCGGGATCAATGCCCACCTCTGCGATGTTCTTCATTTCCTTGTTGGCCAAGAGCTTGGTTTCCGGTCCGATGGTCGCGGACAGCATAACCAACTGGCGTGTGCGCAGCGCGCTGCTGACGATCTTCGTCACTTCGCCCGCGCCGCTGAGCTGGAACATCTGGTCCGCCTCATCGAGAATAATCGTCGTCACCTCATGCATCTTCAGCTTGCGCAGCCCGATCAGCTCCCGCACGCGTCCCGGTGTACCTACAACCAGCTGGGGATGCTCGCGCAGCTTGTCAATCTGGCGTTTGATCGCCGCCCCGCCGATCAGCCCCATCGCCCGGATGCCCCGGTGGGCTCCGTAGCGCTCTGCTTCGCGGAGAATCTGCATCGCCAGCTCCTGGGTTGGTGCCAGCACCAGCTTCTGCACCGATTTCTGGTCCGGATTGATCCCTTGCAGCAGCGGCAGCAGGTAGGCCAGAGTTTTGCCTGTCCCTGTCTGGGATGCGGCCAGAACATCTCTTCCTTCCAGCAGAAGCGGGATCGTCTGCTCCTGTACAGGGGATGGTTCGGTGATGCCGAATTCAGACAATCGGGCAACGAGGTCTTCCTGAATGCCGATAGCTGCAAAAGAAGCTTTATTCATAATAGTAATTCATCCTTTTCGCTTAAGATAATATGTTCATTATATGCCAAAAAGGCCTCTCCACCAAATGGAAGGCCATAAGTTCCAATCTACGCCATATTTTATATATGTAATTCCATCCTGCATGCAAAAGGGGACAAGCCGTTTGCTTCATAGCTGAGCAATCATTTTCTGTTCATTGCGTTATAGGTCAGCTTATCCGCCAGCCGCGGAAACAAGCCGTATAGACGAATCCCGAAGGCTGCCAGACCGGGCAGATCCACTTCTTCCATGCCTTTGTCCATCAGCTTCACGATCTTCGCAGACACATGCTGCGGAGTCATCATGATCCGGCTCACGCTTTTCTCATAATTGCCTGAAGGATCGGCGGTCTTGAAGAATTCGGTGGCGATGGGTCCGGGGTTCACGGCCGAGACAATAATTCCGCTCTTGCGGAGCTCCTGGCGGAGCGCATTGGTGAAGCCGAGAACAGCATGTTTCGTAGCCGTATAGGCAACTGCGCGGGCTGTGCCGATTTTGCCGGCCATAGAGGCCACATTCACGATCTGACCGCTGCCGCGCTCCAGCATATGAGGCACTACCGCCTTGGTGCAGCGGACAATCCCCATATAGTTCACGTCCATCATGGCATCGAATTCGCCGGACTCCATTTCCGTAAAAGCCGCAAATTTGCCATAACCGGCATTATTGAGAAGAATGTCGATTCTGCCGTACTGTTCAAGAATCTCCGCGAAGGTACGCTCCACTGCCGCCTCATCGGTCACATCACAGACGAACAGTCCAAAAACGCCCGGTATCCCGGCCGCGGTTTCTTTCAGCTTGTCTTCCGAACGGGCCAGCAGAATGGGAACGGCCCCACGCTGGCTGATCATCTGTGCCGTAAGCGCACCGATACCGCTCGAAGCTCCTGTAATAACAACAACCTTGCCTTGTAATGCCATGGAATGTGTTCAGCTCCCGAATATCCGCCTAAGAGATCATAACCTGAATATCAAGCTCCCCGATGCCTTCCATCATAAGCGGAATACTCAGCGCTCTGCGCGGAAGGACGGACATGCTCTCTGTCTTCATTAACTTCGGCGGTGTAATGTCTACCGAAACCCCTTGATTGGAGAGAATAGTACTGGCATTGCCGCTGATCATGTTGCCAAGCTCCGAAATGGCACTCTGGCCCATCTCGTCCATTTCCGTAATCACATAGCCGCCCATCATGGCCGAAACCATCTTAAGCGCCACGTGCTCGGCGATTCCGAAGATAATATTCCCGCTGAGCTGACCTGTCATTCCCACTTGAATCCATATATGATTATCGATCAGTTCAATGTCCTTAATACCCAGAATACCGGTAGACGGCGAGACTTGTATCACCTGTTCAATTACAATTCGTGCAGACTCTAGAAACGGATTGATTACTTCTGCTTTCATGAAAGTGCTGTCCCCCCTCGACCAGGCTTTAGTCATATACCAAAAGTCCTAAGCAATAATGATTTATTATACTTCATATATCGGCATTATTCATCAAAAATTAATGGTCTTGTCGAATGAATTCACAAGATAGTTTGGACGGCGACATTGCCCTGCCGGGTGTAATCTCCTATAATTTAATCAAATGCCAACACTGAACGTAAGATTTGCGGCGCATTTCCCTCCGGGTGCAGCATTCACTGCGTATTTCCCCCTCATTCCTGGCAGACAATCCGCAGCATGCAGACCCTGGCCCATCAAGCTGTTAACGGCGCAAACGTCCTCTGGAAAGAAGTCACTTTCCCACAACGATACCAATATACGGCGGCACCAATCCGGTAGCCATTAGGGGGCAGTCCATGAATATCAGCCAGCTTGAAACACTGATTACCATTTCCAAAACCATGAGCTTCCGCAAGGCGGGAGAACTACTCAATTTGACCCAGCCGGCGGTTTCAGCACAGATCAAAAGTCTCGAAGAAGAATTCAAAACCCAGCTTGTGGACCGGAATCAGCCTGTAACCCTGACAGACCGGGGCCAGGTATTCCTCACGCATGCGGAGCAGATTGTAGGTATCGTTGAAGAGCTTAAGCAGCGTCTTGCGGATCTTGAAGAGAATCCCCAGGGGCATATTATTCTCGGCACGACCACCTCCATTGCCATTCAGATTCTGCCGCGGATTCTGTCCTATTTCCAGGACCAGTTCCCGCATATCAAAACCTCGATCTCGTCCATGTCCTCTTCACAAATCTATCAGCATGTCGAGAACGGTCTCGTTGATGTCGGCATCGGCTATCTGATCGGCCGCAGTCCCGGAATGACAACTTCCGTCCTGTATTATGATACCTTTGAACTGGTCGTCTCGCCCCGCCATCCTCTGGCCCAGGTCAAATCGGCCGGTATTGAGGCACTTGGCAAAACACCGCTCATCCTGCTGTCCCCGGACACCGTCGGCCGGAGATTCGCCGATGAAGTACTCGCCAAACACGGTATCCAGCCCCAGGTCATCATGGAGCTGACCAGCAGCGAAGAGGTGAAACGGATGGTGGAGCTGGATCTCGGGGCAGCCGTTATTTCCAAACAGTCTGTAACCGCCGAGGTCCGAAGCGGCACGCTCAAAATCGTCCCGATCATTGAGCTTGAGGTCACCCACCCTGTAGGCGTCATCACCAAATCCGGGAAGTACGTCAATTCGGCCATGAGGCAGTTTCTGAGCGATCTTAAGGGAATGCCCGAAACCCAGTTCATCGGCTCAGAGTAACTAATGATCAGCAACCTGCAACCTATTCTGCCACCTTGGCCTAAGGAGATGTTACCTCTATGAATTTCGACCTGCATACCCATCATTTCCGCTGCGGTCATGCTGACGGAAGCATCAGGGATTATATTGAAGCCGGAATAACCGCGGGTCTTGATGTAATCGGAATTTCCGATCACACGCCCTATTTCGGAAGTCCGTCCGAGCAGGCTTTTCCGCGTATCGCGATGGCCAAATCGGAGCTTGTCCACTACGTAGAGGAAGTACTGGCTCTGCAAAAGGAGTACGAAGGCCGCATTGATGTCCTGCTCGGCATTGAGTCCGACTATTTCCCCGAGCATGCGGAGCTGTACCGGAAGACGCTGGCCGCCTATCCGTTTGACTATGTGATCGGTTCGGTGCACAGCGTGGACGGCAACAGCATATTTAATAAAAGCCGCTGGAAGGGTCTGGGTCCAAAGCAGAAGCTGGCAGCCAAAGCGGAGTATTACCGGCTGATCGCCGAATCCGCGCGCAGCGGCATGTTCCAGATCCTCGGACACATTGATGCGATGAAGGGCAACTATCCGCAGTTCTCGGAAATCTCCGCTCCCCGGGAGATTGATGAAGCCTTAAGCGCAATCAGCGAATGCGGGCTGGCCATCGAGATCAACACCTCGGGCGGCACCAAGCTGTGCGGCGGCTGGTATCCGTCGGATGAGATTCTGGAGCGGGCGCTGCATTTCGGCGTGGAGGTCAGCTTCGGCTCCGATGCCCATAAGCCTTCCCGGGTGGCTGATCAGCGCAATAACGTTGCCGCGCGGCTCAAGGAGATCGGATTTAAGCACTGGGTCTACTACAAACGGCGCGAGAAGATTACAGTAGGACTATAGCTGTAGGATAACGGAGACGGCTTAATTCTCTGCTGGACAAAATAAATGCACCGCATGCGGTCCGGCTGTTGACGATGCTTGCCATCGTCCGCCGTTACCGCTGCGGTGCATTTTTGCTATGGTTATTCCTTATTCAGATTATCGCAGGTGAAGCCCTGCTGCTTCAGCGTCCGCCCGGCGTCGCCGTACTGCGGATTCAGGGCATAGAAGCGGGCAATTGTACTGCTCCAATCCCTCTCGGTCAGCCCTTGAGCCCTAAGTGACTCGCGGTGGGTCTCATTGTACTCTTGGATCAGGGCTTTCTGATCAGGGTTATATGTTTCTTCATGATACACAGCCGCCATAGGCAGGCGCGGCTTCTTCGGCAGCTCTTCACCCGGATAGCCAATACACAGGCCGGCCACCGGGAATACATATTCGGGCAGCTGCAGCAGCTCAATCACTTCCGCTGTGCGGCGGCGCACGCCGCCGATCGGGATAATCCCCAGTCCCAGCGACTCCGCAGCAGCCACCGCATTCGCTAAAGCGATGCCGACATCGGTTGCACCGACCAGCAGCGCATCCACATCTCCTGCCGCTTCAAACGGCTGGTCTTCCAGCTCTGCCGCCAGCCGGGCCCGGTGAAAGTCCATGCAGAACACCAGGAATACCGGCGCTTCGGCCACATGCTTCTGGTTCCCGCTCAATACCGACAGCTGCCGCTTCCGTTCTTCGCTGCGTACCGCAATGACCGATACCTGCTGGCCGTTCACCCAGGATGGTGCGGCCTGGGCTGCCTCAATTATGGTCTTCAGCTTCTCTGGTTCTACCGCCTGCCTTGTATATTGCCGGAAAGAGCGGTGGTTCGTAAGTAGTCTAATCACTTCGTTCAAGAGTTATGTCCTCCTCGCCAAATGCTGTTTCGATATATCCATCATAGCCTAATGACTCCGGCTACCGCCAGCAGAATGCGGTGAAACCGGAATCGGCATACGGCACGCCACAAAAAAATGGACCCGAATCATCGGGTCCCAACAGCAGTTATATTTTCAAAAGGGGGTCATGTACTTAGTTTAACCGGAGACTGTTAGAGTTTGATAACGGCATTATTTCAATTGTGTAACAATGTGAATACTTTCATTACATCGCCCGAGCCGTCCGCCATCGGCAGTGTCCGCTCCAGGGTCAGACCATTCTTGAGCATCACCTGCTCCGATCTGAGGTTGTCCCCGCGGCAGCGTCCCTCCACCTTCAGCAGCTCCAGTTCGCGGAACCCGTAGGCCAGCAGCAGCCCCAGTGCTTCAGTGGCGAAACCGCGCCCCCACCATGCAGGATTAAGCATATACCCCAGCACCGCCTTGCCCTCATGCCGGTTCCAGTTCTGCAGGGAGACCGATCCGATCAGCTCCGGCTGTCCTTTGAGATAGATGCCTGCATGCAATGCGCAAGGGTCATAACCATGCAGCATCCGGTTCACCAGCTTATCCAGAACGCCCTGCTGGGAGGATGAGCCCTGGCGCAGCTGAATATGCGGCTGCACCTCCGGATGGGAGAGCAGCGCCCGCAGCACTGCACCGTCAGCGGATGCCATACTTTTCAGTTCTACCGCCGCTCCCTGCAGCGCCATACCCATAATCGCTTCATAAGTGCTCATGAACTTCACCCTCTTCTGCTGCTCTCGTTAAGCCGCATCCTCAAGCTCTGCCGTCTTACTCCCGGCGCAGAGTCAGTACAGTAAGCTCCGGCCGGCACATGAAGCGCAGCGGCATCATGGTTTCGCCGAATCCCCTGTTCACATACACCGGCATCGCCTTATTCTCTGTGTAATACAGGCCGTCTATGTATTTCTGCGAGCCGTAAGGCGTGAACGGCGCACCCAGCAGCGGCAGACGGATCTGACCGCCGTGGCTGTGCCCCGAGAGCTGCAGGTGAAACGGATACCCTTCCGCCGTATCGGCGTAATCCGGCTCATGCATCATCAGCACCGTGAACGTGCCGTCCGGGATGCCCTGGATTGCGGCCTCCGGGTCCGGCTTGCCATGCAGCATATCGTCCAGTCCTGCCACCGCCATCACAGCGCCGCCCTGCTTGATCAGGTAGGACTGGTTCCGCAGCACACGGAAGCCGGACTCGTTCAGCAGGCGGGTAAGCAGCTCCGTATTCTTGTAATCATGGTTGCCCAGGATGGCGTACTTGCCCAGCGGAGCTTCAAGCTCTGCCAGTATAGCGACCGAGTCTGTCAAATCCTCGGCGTAGCTGTCCACAATATCCCCGGTGAAGCAGATCAGATCCGGCTTCTCCTCCTTGATGTGCTTAGTCAGCCGGGCCAGATCATGCGCATCCTTGTTGAAGCCCAGATGCACATCGCTGAAATGAACGAGCCGGGTACCGGCAAAAGCCGAAGGGAGATCCTTCAGCGGCAGCTCCCTCCGCGTAATCTCCAGCCAGTTCGGCTCGCCCTGCCAGGCATAGCCGCCGGTAAGCAGGCCGGCGCCAACTACGGTTGCCGCCCCCCGGGCGAGGAACTGGCGGCGGGTCATTTTGCGGCCGCCGGCCCCCTCTTTCTGCGGAGGGGTATGACCGCCGGTGCCTGCTGCCGGCAGGTCAGACCTGGGAGAGCCCCCGGACGATTTTGTACTCATAGGGAGATTCTCCTTTCTATCCTGAAATCTATTCGGTTAATGCCGCTTATGTTCGTATACAGAGCATGTTGCGCTTATTGGCAATATTTCCTCCGGTTCATTCATCAGCGCCTGAGATACGGCTAATCGTCAGGCTAATCGTCAGGCTAATCCGCTGGTTCATCAGACATCTTATTGCTTCAAGGCCGCTTCGGCGGGGTTCCGGCATCCGGTGCTTCCCGTTCATCCGGTGCTTCCTTTTCTTCCTATTCTTCCTGCTCTCTCTCCTCATGCTTATCCGTTACAGCTTCTTCCACTTTGTCATCAATGTCCACTTCTATAGCCGCCTCAATCTCCTCTTCAGTGGTGCCGGGTCCGAGAATTTTGCGGAACAAGCCCAGCATGGACAGGGCATAGGCAACGGTTATGAAGCTGAAGCAGATCTGCATAACTACAACAAGCCGCGAAGTGTTATCTATGGGGGCCACATCCCCGTAACCGACTGTCGTAAATGTAGCTACGCTGAAGTACAGGAAGGTGATCAGCTGGCTGAGCAGATCCTGGCCTATCCCCTCGCCCTGGAAAGAGGACTGGCCAAACAGCTTATATATGGATGTATATACGACTGTAAAAAAAATAATGCAGGTAAACGCCGCGATGCTGATCCGGACCAGTGTCTGCTGCAGCCTGACTTCCTTGCTGTTGGAGTCCTTGATCTCATGAAAAATAAACAGAATATAGAACAGGACCGAAGCCAGGACAAAAATCAGAATCAGACCGCGCAGTCCCCGGTTGCCGGGTACAATGGTGCCCAGATCGATCAGGTTCAGCAGATCCTCAACCGAAATCAGGGCATAGATCAGAATGGGAGCCAGCAGAACGCCTTTGCCCATCCAGCTCAGCTTAATCCGGAGAAACCACAGCGCCAGCAATATGATTACAGCAAAATTGAAAATCCATATCCACCACGCCATGCCTTACTCTCCTGTTCTACGGCCCCGGACTCCTGTCCTGCCCTGAAGGTACCGTTATCCTCACAGATAAAATGCTGCGACCCGTCCCTGCCCCCTGTGCCTAACCGGCAGTGCGTTCACCGGTAACTGTCTTCACCTGCACATCGTCTTCTCCTGCTCCGCTGATTACAGTGATCCGGCATTCTTCCTCCGGTGTCTCCTTGTATGCCAGAGCGATGCCTTTATGCTCTATATCCTTGCGGCTGACCCGCCGCAGCTTGAAGCTTACTCCGATCTCTTTCGTGAACGGGAACGGGGTAAGCGTCAGCGTAGCGTTGTCCTGCCACTCTGCCTGAATCGCACGTCCGGATGTGAAGCTGAATTCCTCGCTGCCCGAGAAGCCGTCTGCGAACCAGGGATGCTTCTCGGACTCGGCGCTGCCCGGCTCGCTCAGCGCCAGAAACAGCGACAGGTCATCACAGAACTGCAGCAGTCTGGCGTCATAATACAGTTCGCCTTCTTCAAGCGGCCGGCTCTGCTCCAGCTCACGGTGGATACGGGCTCTGCGCTCCGCTTCATCCTGCAGATACCGGGTGAGCTCCGGGCATTCCTCTCCCGATACCTCGATCAGCCGTTCGAAATGAGAGCTGCACAGCAGCGCCCCATAAGGCGTATCCGCTTCAACCTCGTTGATGCCCCGTCTATAAAAAGTCAGCTTAGGCACAACCGGGAAGTCGATGAAGCTGTACGGCGCATCTTCCGCATCGTTCCAGAACGGCGTCTCATCCAGATCGATCCAGCCCCGGTCATGATTGCTCACCGCCCGCAGCACCTCCTCCCGGCGGCCTTCCGCAGGCGTATGCTCCTCCTTGAACCACTTCGCAAACTCCCCGGCCAGCAGCCCGTGCTCATGCTGCTTCACCATCACAAACGCTCCGTCCTGTTCACGACAAATCACTGTAATTCCTCCCCGTTATCCGCTGTCTGAATCCTGCCATCCACTATGTAGATTATAACATATCCACCTATATTTATTGGAATGCGGCGCACCTTAACGGCTCTATTGTATGCGCAACACAATATAAGACTGTCTAAAAATGTACCCTTTTTCCACCCTGAAAGAAACATATCCGGCTGCAATAGCCCTTTCCAGTTCCAACCGGAACAGGAAATGAACTCCTGGCGCAAACAGGCCGTTCAGGAAATACTCCTGAACGGCCTGTGGTTTAAGGATAGCAGCTGATTACACTGCCGCAGATATAAATCGTAAAGAAAATGCAAGCTGTATCGTTACACGCCCAGCCAGCGCTTGAACATATGCTTCGTCGTCTGCTTGTTGATCTCGGCAATGGAGGTGGTCAGCGGAATTCCCTTCGGGCAGGCGCGCACGCAGTTCTGCGAGTTGCCGCAGCCGTCGATACCGCCGTCTTCCATCAGTGCCTCCAGGCGCTCATCGGAGTTCATCTCACCTGTAGGGTGGGCGTTGAACAGGCGCACCTGCGAGATGGCTGCAGGACCGATGAAATTGGTCTTCTCATTGACATTCGGGCAAGCCTCCAGGCAGACACCGCAGGTCATGCACTTGGATAACTCATAAGCCCACTGGCGCTTCTTCTCCGGCATCCGGGGTCCCGGACCCAGATCATAAGTGCCGTCGATCGGAATCCAGGCCTTAACCCGCTTCAGGGCATTGAACATCCGGCTGCGGTCAATCACCAGGTCACGGACTACCGGGAAGGTCTTCATCGGCTCAATGCGCACCGGCTGCTCCAGGTTATCGATCAGCGCTGCGCAGGCCTGCCGGGGCTTGCCGTTGATCACCATGGAACAGGCGCCGCATACTTCCTCCAGACAATTCGATTCCCAGCACACCGGGACCGTATTGTCACCCTTCGCGTTCACCGGATTGCGCTGGATTTCCATCAGCGCGCTGATCACATTCATTCCCGGACGGTAGGCAAGCTCGAACTCCTCCGTATACGGGTTCGTTTCCGGCTCGTCTTGGCGGGTAATGATAAATTTTACGTTTTTGGGAGCTGCTGCAGTTTCCGCCATGTCAGTTACCTCCTAAAATTTTGGATAGCATAGCCTTCTCCGAATCCAGTTCGCCAAACTCGCTCCGGAAGCACACGCTTTAAGCTTTTAACGTATTGATGATCTTTCGATTCCGGCGCTAACTGCACTTTGTACAATTAAAACCAGGGGTTCCAGCCTAATTTACGATTTAACTGCACTTTATACATTTATATTTCATAAAAAGGCTCATTCCAGCCAGTCCAGAAGATTCTAACTGCACTGAATACAGTTATTCGTCTCCCATGCGGCAGCGGTGCAGGAATAGCTGTATGAAATACAGTTAAACTGCAGATTCCCCGCCGCCAGGACATGCCAGCAATTCAGCGTCCCTACTGTACTGCCGCTTCGTCCTATCAGTCCTTCGAGTAATCCCGGACCCGCGGAGGAATCAGCGAGACATCGACTTCGTCGTATGAGATTTGCGGGCCGTCAGGCGTCCAGGCGGCTTTGGTCGTCTTGAGGAATTCCTCATCATTGCGCGTCGGGAACTCCGGCTTGTAATGCGCCCCCCGGCTCTCGTTGCGCAGCAGCGCTCCGAGGGTCATTGCTTCTGACAGCTCCAGCATATTCCACAGCTGGCGCGTGAAGGCAACGCCCTGGTTGCTCCAGCGTGAAGTGTCGCTCATGTTAATGTTGCGGTAGCGTTCCTTCAGCTCTTTGATTTTGCCGATGGTCGCTTCAAGCTTCTTGTTCTCACGCACCACGGTCATGTTAGCCGTCATCCATTCGCCAAGCTCCTTGTGGATTACGTAAGCATTCTCCGTGCCTGTCATCCCCAGCAGAGACTCATATTTGTCCGTCTGAGTCTTGTGAAAGCTGTCGAACACCGTGGAGGAGATATCCTGGACCGACTTCTTGAGGCCTTTGATATATTCCACAGCCTTCGGCCCGGAGACCATACCGCCATAAATGGCCGATACCAGCGAGTTCGCGCCAAGGCGGTTCGCCCCGTGGTACTGATATTCACATTCCCCTGCGGCGAACAAGCCGGGAATATTCGTCATCTGGTTATAGTCAACCCACATGCCGCCCATCG
The DNA here is from genome assembly GCF_038000205.1 of Paenibacillus sp. FSL R10-2771. NCBI lineage: Bacteria > Bacillati > Bacillota > Bacilli > Caryophanales > Paenibacillaceae > Paenibacillus > Paenibacillus sp. FSL R10-2771. The sequence goes on along the minus strand of NZ_JBBOBM010000001.1, from coordinate 552,245 downwards.
AATAATGCACAGCGGGGAAGATTTTCATCGGAATTTTGCGGGGATCATCGCCCATGAACTTCTCGTAGATCTCGATAATACCGCCCAGCTTGACGTCGAGCTCCTTCGGGTCCTTATGCGAAAGATCCAGGTATACCATGTTCTCGCCGTTAATGCCCAGTCCCTGATCCACACACACATTGAAAATCTCACGTGTTGCGATATCGCGCGGCACCAGATTGCCGTAGGAAGGATATTTCTCTTCGAGGAAATACCACGGCTTGCCGTCCTTGTAGGTCCAGATACGTCCGCCTTCGCCGCGCGCCGATTCCGACATCAGCCGCAGCTTGTCATCGCCCGGGATGGCTGTCGGGTGGATCTGGATGAATTCCCCGTTCGCATAATGCACACCCTGCTGATATACAGCGCTTGCAGCGGTTCCAGTATTGATGACCGAGTTCGTTGTTTTGCCGAAAATAATCCCCGGGCCGCCGCTGGCCAGAATGACCGCATCCGCCGGGAAGGTCTGAATCTCCATCGTCTTCAGATTCTGGGCGCTGATGCCGCGGCATACACGCTCGTCATCGAGAATAACGGAGAGGAATTCCCAGTTCTCGCTCTTGGTCACCAGGCCTTCGGCTTCCCAGCGGCGCACCTGCTCATCCAGCGCATACAGCAGCTGCTGGCCGGTTGTCGCTCCGGCGAACGCTGTCCGGTGGCGCTTCGTCCCGCCGAACCGGCGGAAGTCGAGCAGCCCCTCCGGCGTGCGGTTGAACATGACGCCCATCCGGTCCATCAGGTGGATAATGCCCGGTGCGGCTTCGCACATGGCTTTGACCGGGGGCTGGTTGGCCAGGAAGTCGCCGCCGTAGACGGTATCGTCAAAATGCTCCCAGGGCGAGTCGCCCTCGCCCTTTGTATTTACTGCGCCATTGATGCCGCCTTGCGCGCAGACCGAATGTGATCTTTTGACAGGGACCAGTGAGAATAGATGTACATGCGCGCCGGATTCGGCGGCCTTAATGGTAGCCATCAGGCCGGCCAGACCGCCGCCCACGATGATAATATCGGCTGATGCCATGATTGTTCCCCTCCTGAATTAAAATCTGTATATTCCTAAATAAAGCTGCGGAGCGACTGCATCGCCGTGGCTGCGGTTTGAAATTCATCGTCACGGAAAGTCACCAGTGACAGTACGAACATGAAGGTAACAAGTACGAACACACCGAGACAGAGGATAGAGGACACCCGCTGCGAACGCGGCCCCACAGTAATACCCCAGCTGATCAGGAAGGACCACAGGCCATTGGAGAAATGGAAGCAGGCTGCTACAATACCGATGATATAGAAGGTCATCAGCAGCGGATTAGTCACAATATTGTGCATGACACCGCCCAGTTCTTCATGCTCTACATTGCCAAGCGCCACCTGGACACGGGTATCGTACAGATGCCAGACAATGAAGATGAAGGTGACGATTCCGCTGATGCGCTGCAGCGTATAACGCCAGTTTCTTTCCAGATTGTAGCGGTTCAGGTTCGGCTTCGACTGATAAGCGATGTACAGGCCGTACACTCCGTGGTACAGCAGTGGCAGCCAGATGCCGAACAATTCCAGGAAGAAGACCAGCGGCAGGCTGTTCAGCCAGAGCACACTGTCTGTGAAACCGGAAGCACCACCCTCTACTGCTGCGAAGTTCGTCAGCATGTGCTCAAGGAAAAAGGCCCCGAGCGGGATAATGCCGAGCAAGGAATGAATCTTTCTGGAATAAAATCCTCTCATGCAAAGTGTCCCCTTTCCAATTAAAACAGCGTTTTCAAATTATCTTTTTAAAGAGCATACACCGCCGGGAGTACAGTTGAAACAGGGCAGCGGCAGGCTGCAGTAAGCAGCAAAATGTCTATTTGCACCACTTTTCATTGTTTTCCCGGACTTTGCTTTATTATTCACAATATGTGAATATCTTGTGTCACTTTTCATGTTACTCTTTTTTCGCTTATAAGGGAATTGCAATCTAATTATTAATCGTTATACAATAAACGCATAAGAATATTTTTAATATGATAATAATTCTCATTTAGACTGAGAATTCACTTCAGTTTCAGACGAATACTCCTATAAATCAACGTATCTCCCGGCTCCCGGCTATGCTTTTTATCACTAATCCATTGGAATCCTTAACCAGCAATCTTCTAATACAATCCGCCGTTTACAGATCGGGACAAAGGAGTGCTTGTAATGTACGATGATTTAGACGCTTTTGCTGCAGTTGTGGAGCATTCCAGCCTGAACCGGGCCTCCCGCCAGCTTAACCTGTCCCAGCCCGCTCTGTCCCGCAAAATATCCAAGCTGGAGGAACGGCTCGGGGTCGCCCTGTTTCACCGTTTCGGCAAGCGGCTGGAGCTTACGGAGGTAGGACGGCTCACTTATACCTACGCGCTGGAGCAGCGGCAGCAGCGTTCCAAGTTCCTGGAAGCGTTGTCCAAGTTCAAGGAAGGCGAACCGCAGCTCGTCACGCTGGGGGCCAGCCTGACCACACTGCAAACCACACTGCCTCCGCTGGTGAATGCCTACATGGAGAAATACCCGGCGGCCGAGCTGAAGCTGATCACCGGGAAGACACATGAGATGGTTACCGCAGTCAGCGAGGGCAAATGCGATGTCGGCATCATCGCCTCCCAGGTTCAGGAGCCGGGGCTGCGCTGCATCCCGCTGTTCGAGGACCAGCTCCGGCTGGTCGTCGCCGAGCACCACCCGCTGGCCCAGTCTCCGCGGCTCACGATGGAGCATCTCTCCCGGCTGCCGATGATTCTCTTCTCCAAGGGCACCTGGTACCGCCGGACGACTGATGATCTGTTCCAGCGCTGCGGCGTTGATCCCGATGTGCGGATGGAGATCGACTCCTTCGAAGCGATTGTCCGGCTGCTGCCGACCATCAAGGCGGCCGCGCTGCTGCCGAAGTCTTATCTCCGCCCGGAGCTGCTGAACGGCGGGGGACTCGTCTCCCTGCACATCAAGGAGCTGGAACAGACGCAGCGGACCACCTGCCTGATCTACCAGGGCAGCGGCGGACTTAGCACTGCAGCACGCTGCCTCGTGCAGGTAACAGAAGAAGTGTTCCTGTCCGGACGCGAATAACAGAAATCACCCGGCAAGCTTCCATATTGCTACGGAATAGCCTGCCGGGTGAATGTGTTACAGAGATTTTATGACATAGGATTAGCGGAACTTACCTGCATCAATGGCAGCTTGCTTCTCATCCAGAACTTCCTGGTAGCCTGCATCCAGGTAAGTCTTCTTGGCTGCTTCATAGGTAGCATCGAATTCAGCTTCAGGAGCCAGCACGACCTTCACATACAGTTCCTGGAACAGTGTATTCAGGTCTGCTTTGTATTCGTTTACCTTCTCCAGTACAACGTTGAACAGGGCATCCGGTGTACGGAATTCGGCAACTTCATCGTAATACTTCACCAGATCATCAGCAAGCGTCTCATAGCCGGCCGGTGCCCAGTTGCGTAGATTAGCCGTGCGGGTTTTGGCTGCATCCGGATACTGTGCAATTTCAGTTACAAGGCCCCAGTAATCTTTGTTATTGTTCTGTGCCAGAACAGCTTCGCCTTTGTAATCTGGATTCTTCAGCGCAATACCGTCTGCATCAAGTGTATAGTTCTCCCCTTCGATACCGTTCTGGAATTTGAACAGGTTCTCCGGCTGGCTGAGCCATTCCAGATACATCCAGACTGCAGCACGTTCCTCAGGTGTAGATTCATAGTTAATCCCCATGATGAAGCCGAACGGCCAGTAGGCGCGTCCTTGAGGCTTATTGCCTTCCGGAACACCTGCATAAGGAGGCACTACAGCAAATTCAGCATCCGGGTTGTTCTGCAGGGTAGCAGCAAAGACATCCGTATTGTTTGCCAGGTAGAAGGCGAAGTTCCCTGTTTTGCCGGAAACAAATTCAGCTTTGACCTTAGGCTCGTCGTTACGCAGATAGAATTCCTTATCAAGCAGACCGTTATTATACTGATAGTTCAGGTTTCGTAAGTAAGCCTCTGTATCAGCCGTGGTAAGGTCAGCTACGCTAAGATCGGAATACAGCGCACGGTATTTCGCGTCAACCGGCCATTCACGGAAGGCATAGTTAAAGTTATAGAAGTTCTGCAGCAGGTTGCCGCCGGTCACACCGAGTCCGGCCTCTTTCCATTTCGCCAGCATCTCGTTGTATTTCTCCAGGGAAGTCAAATCTTCAACCTTCATGCCAACCTTTTCAACCCAGTCCTTGCGGATAATGTTGACGAAGTTGTCGGCTTCAGGGCGGGCAGCGAAGAAGAAGGTTTTCTGATCATCCACTGTACCATACTGCTCAATAGTGGAGCCCATGTTTTTCCAATAGGTTGGTGCGTAATTTTCGATTTCAGCATAATCCAGCGGCTGCATAACATCCTCACCATAATAAGTAAGCGCTTGCGGCATGTCGTAATGGAAGATGATATCAGGGGCTTTATGCGATGCCAGCAGCTGCTCGTAATCTGTTACCTCTTTGGCGCGGGTAATCGGTACATAATTGACTTCGATATTGTACTTGTCGCCAAATTCAGCTTGTACCCAGCGGGTATAATAGTTATCGGACACATTCCAGCCCTCATACGCCCGTTCGTAGACCGGAATATCCAGCGAGACCTTCTTCTCGAAGCCCTTGGAGTAATCAGGGAAACTTCCTTCAGTCTGGTTCGTGGCTGCGGCTGATTCTGCCGGGGCTGTGGTAGGCTCAGTGTTGTCATTCTTAGCGTTGTTATTTCCCCCGGAGCATCCGGCCAGCATACCGGCCGTCATCACAGACGCCATCAATAATGAAACAAAACCTTTTTTGTTCATCGCAATTCCCCCATTTGTAATTTTCGGATTCAAATAGAATTACTATATACTAGAGCGCTGGACTACTCCTTGACCGCCCCGAGCATAACACCTTGAACGAAGTATTTCTGGACGAACGGATACACACAGAGAATAGGCAGAGTAGCAAATACTACAACGGATGCCTTAAGGACCTCCGGATTACTGAGCTGTACCTGGGTGGCTTCCAGCTGGAAGCTTTCACTCGCCTGGATAACCAGATAATAGAGCTTGAGCTGCAGCGGCCGCAGGGATATCTCATGCTTAATATAGAACAGGGCATCCTGGTAAGCATTCCAGCGGCCGACTGCGTAGAAGAGGGCAAGTGTCGCCATAATCGGCTTGGACAGCGGCAGGACAATGCTGAACAGGATCCGGAAATGCCCGGCACCGTCGATCCGCGCCGATTCTTCCAGACTTACCGGTATACCGTGCGTTAGCGAAGTCTTCATAATCAGCAGATTGAAGGCACTGAACGACAAGGGCAGAACCAGTGACCAGATCGTATCCATCAGTCCCAGATTGTTAATATTCATATAGTCCGGAATGATGCCTCCACTGAAGTACATCGTGAACAGGAAGATGAAGGTGATAACCCGGCGGCCCTTGAACTGGGCTCTCGACAGCGGGTAAGCGGCACAGATGGTCAGAATCATTCCCAGAATCGTGAATAGTACAGTCACGATAACCGTGATATACAATGAACGGAGGATACTGGCATCCGCGAAGATTTTTTTGTACGCTTCGATGGTGAAGCCCTGCGGCCACAAAAAGACCTTATTGGCAATGACGAAGGAGTCAGAGCTCAGGGATTTCGATACGACATGAATAAACGGCAGCAGGCATATTAGCGAGACTAAGACGATTGCGAAGCGGATCAGAAATTCCCAGATATCTATACGTGCTTTATGGGGTGCGGCAGAGCCCCCGGCTGTTGCTTTCATGGTTCCTCTCCTTTCTACAATATTCCATCCTCGCCAAGTTTCTTGGCTACACGGTCCGCTGAGATGACCAGAATAATACCGATGACGGACTGGAATAATCCGATGGCTGTCGCCCGGCTGAAGTTGCCGCTCTCGATCCCCCAGCGGTACACCAGCACCGGAATGGTCGTGGTGAACTCTGTGGTGGCCTTATTCTGCAGAGCGTAAATACGCTCGAATGAGCCGTCCATCACTTTCCCCAGAGCCATGATCAGCAAGGTCACAATAGTCGCACGGATGGAAGGCAGCGTGATATTCCACACCTTTCTCCAGCGTCCTGCTCCATCGACCGTAGCCGCTTCATACATCTCCGGATTAATCCCGCTCATCGCCGCCAGGTAGATAATGGTGCCCCAGCCCATACTCTGCCACACACCGATGGCCAGATAGCTGATCAGCCAGTTATTGTCTTCCTGCAGGAACGGAATACGGGTACCGCCCATGAGTTCAATCAGATTGTTAACAACACCGCCGCCTTCACTAAGAAGCTGATAAGCGATAGCCCCGATAATGACCCAGGACAGGAAGTGAGGCAAGTACAGTATCGTCTGATTAATGCGCTTGAAGCGTATGCTTTTGACCTCATTCAGCAGCAGCGCCAGCACAATCGGCATTGTGAAGCTGAAGCAGAGGTCAAGCACGTTGAGCAGCAGCGTATTCCGGACGGCCTTAATGAAATCAGCCTTGGCGAACAGCTCCTGGAAGACTTCCATTCCGACCCAGTCACTGCCCCAGAAGCCCCGTGCAATTTTGTAATCCTTAAAGGCAATTACAAGTCCGGTCATCGGCAAATATTTGAATACGATTACAAATGCCAGCGGAAGCATAACGAGCAGGTAGAGCTGCCAGTCACGCTGCAAATAATATCCGAATCCCTGTTTCTTTCTTAATAGAGGACTGTTGTTTGTTTGTGAAGCGCTTGCAACTTTCAAAATTTTCACCTCCTGCCTTCAATGTTCTTCTTGCCGGCCAATGTCCTCCGGCTCGATTTCTATGCTAGCCCCTTTGCCTGATCTTGAAAATCATGAGTATTGATGATCACCATCAAATTTGATTGAAGTGCCGTTCTAAAGGCCTTTGCAGCACAATTATGATCAAATGTGATAGGCATTCCCAAAAATAATAAAGCGCTTTCAAATGTAGACAAAAAAATCCGGCCAGGAGAAGGCTCTTAGGAGCTCTTACTCTTGGCCGATTTAAAGCTGCTTGGCGGCATGCCTTCATATTTACGGAAAAAGCGGTTGAAGCTCTGAACATTATAATAGCCAACCTCTGCTGCGATTTGCTTGATTGAGCATTCCGTATCCAGCAGCAGCTCTTTGGCCTTCTCGATCCGCAGCTGATTCACAAAATCAATCATGCTATTGCCGGTTTGCTCATAGACGATCTTGCGCATATAAGAATAGCTGATGCCGATTTCCTTGGCCATATCCTCGAACACAATCTCTTCACGGAAATTTTTCTTCAAATAATGAATGATTCGTTCCGCATGATTGGTTTCACTCGTGCTGCGGTCCAGGCTCTGTACGATTTCAGTGAAGAAACCATGCAGATATTCCTCCAGCTCATCCAGTGTATCCATTGCAGCAAGAATGGAGTACACATTCCCTCTGCCCATAACCATCCGGCCCGTGCTGATATGATTCTCACGGAGGTGCTTGATCGTTGCCCCCATCAGCTGATAGTAGATAAACATAATATTATCGTAGGAAATATTCTCTTCCGAAGCGATCTGGCTGCGGATGCTCTGAAGCTCTTTAAATATCCCGGCCAGTTCACCGGCATCCAGGAAGTTGAGAATCCTCCGCTCACTACTCTCGGAATCGAGGTATTTACGGCTGCCCTCCTCTTCATCGTGCCAGTACATAATGCTTCCCGCCCCGTTAATCATCCGGCGTTTGATGACTTCCATCGCTTCAAACAGCCGCAGGGCAACCCTCTCGGGTGCATCAGCCAATTCACTTACACCGATTGTGACTGAATGCTCCAGCAATTCAAGTGATTGATCCCGGATCTGCTCCAGCGCCTGACGGATCAGCCCCTCCTTCTCCCCGGACTCATCCGGAGCAAAGTTCAGCACAATCACTATACAGCCATCGTTATGATAGACACTGCGGGCGAGTACCCCCTCCGGGAAGAAGCTCTCATACTTCGCATTGAGCAGATACCGGTGATAGCTGCGCGTCTCCACATTGGTATTGCCCACATACCGCCGGTACTGGTCAATAGACACGACAACAACTCTGTAGCCTACTTCCGGAAAAGCCTCCGTGATCCGGGGCGGAATCTCACCGCGCAAAAGACGGTGAACTGCAAGACTCCGGGTATCCTGTTCACGCTCCTGCAGCAGCTGGAACAGGCTTTCCTCTTCCTCCTGCATGCGTTTGAACGCCATATCCAGGAAGGCCAGCTCATTCTTATTGACCACACCCAGGTCGCTCTTCGAGCGGATCGTCCGCACCAGCTGCCGGAGGGGCCTGGACAGCCAGGTCGCAAGAAAGATGGCAAGCAGCGTCCCGAGCAATATGATAGCTCCGGTAAGCAGAATGATATTCCCCTGCATATCCCGTGATTTGATCATCAGCTCATCCATGGAGCTCCAGCTCACATTCCACCACCCGGACACTGCCGAACGGCTCCATGCGTATATCATCCGCTTGCCGTCCAGCTCGTGGAATGTATAGCCTTCACTGGATTCCTGATTCAGTATTTCCTGAAGGTAAGGCAGCTTCTGACCGTCAGAGAGCAGCAGTGAATGATCATTGTAGGAAATGACCTTACCGTCTGAGTCCAGCAGCAGGTAGTTGCTGTCTCCGATCTCTGTAGCATGCAGATATTTGCCGATCTGGCTCTCCTTCAGGTTGACTACGATAATCCCGCGGGTGGTGGAGGACAGGCGGTTGAGGGGATAAACATACGACACAACATTTTCACCCGACTCCAGCTTACGGGGAACCCACACCCCGCTGATGCCTCTGCGTCCTTCAAGCGCTTCTGTAATCCAATCGATGGACTCGTACCGTTCCAGCGTCGTGATGCTACTGTCAGTAGAGAACACATAATCCGAATCATTCAAATAAAAGTACGAAGAGTACACACCGTCTACCCGGCGGTTCAAGTTCAGCAGCTCTTTCGTCACAGAGAGTGCCAGGCTCACGTTGTTGTAATTTGCGTTAATTTCATCGTACGTCTCAAGGCTGCGGATACGGTCAAAAATATTCGTCGCCGCCAGACGCGACGTGTCCTGGGCCAGATTGGCAAGCGCATTCTCATTTAACTTGCGGTTGGCATTCAGCCCGGCAAGCGTGGATTCTCCAATGGCTACTTCTGAGTTCTGTATAATCTGTGACCCGCTGTACCAAGTCAGAATCGCTGTGGGAATCGCCATGATGCAGAATAGAATCAGTGCCAGCTGCAGGATCATCGGTGTTTTTTTCATATTGCTATCCCCCTAAGGATGTCTCTATATATAACTGCCTTGAAATTATCTTCTGTCCATACCTCAGCTGGCTGTATTAATATGTTACCGCTTACATTTGGATTTTCCAACCCCCTGAGACAATTAATCTGTGCCTCGCGGCAAATCTCTCCGTCCGGATCACTTCAATGTTTTTATTTTAACATTTCAGATTACATTTTACATATGTGTATAGGAAATTTTTTCAAACAAATTCGAAAACGAAGCCCATTTCCGTCATTTGCAGGTGAATGTACTTGACACCGGACTGATTTCCGCTTAAGGTTAGTTACATGAGTAATTAACCAGTTAGGTGGTGAAGCGGTGGGTATCCAGATGGATGACAACCGGCCGATTTTCGTGCAGATTGCGGAGCTGATTGAGAATGACATCATCGATGGAACCGTGCCCGAGGAGACCCAGGTGCCTTCCACGAACCAGTTCGCAGCCTTTTACAGCATCAATCCGGCAACGGCGGCCAAAGGCGTGAATCTGCTCGTAGAGCAGGGAATCTTGTATAAAAAGCGGGGGATCGGAATGTTTGTTGCAGCGGGAGCACGCTCCGAATTGACGAATAAGCGCAGGCAGCAGTTCTATGAGCAATATGTGGTGGCAATGATCCGTGAGGCCGCGAAGCTGGGCATTACAACGGAGCAATTGTCTGAAATGATCCGTAAGGGGGATGAGAACCGATGATGGTTACGGGGAAGAAGCATGCAGCAGCGGCAGTTCCATCCGGCGCAAGGCTCGATTTAAGCCATGTGAGCAAGGTTTTCCGCGGAGGCCAGGGCGTACATGATATCTCGCTGAGCCTGGAGCCGGAGATGATTCATGGATTGATCGGAGCCAACGGCAGCGGCAAAAGCACCCTGCTCTCCCTCATTGCCGGCCAGAGGTTCGCAGACAGCGGACTGATCACGTATGGCGGCGATCATGTGAATGAGCATGCAGCGGCACTGAGTCAGATCTGTCTGGTCAAGACCTATGAACGCTCCTGGGAGAACTACTCATTGAAGGAAATCTTCAAGTTTGCCTCGATCTTCTACCCCTATTGGGATGAGCAGCTGGCCGGTGAGCTGATGGACAAATTCCAGCTAAAGGGCAGCAAAAATTACCAGCAGCTGTCGCGCGGCGGCCAATCCATGGCAGGGATCATTAAGGGGCTGGCCAGCCGTGCTCCGCTGACGCTGCTGGATGAGCCGGTAATTGGCCTCGATGCCTCGATGCGCGAAATCTTTTACCGGACCCTGCTTGAGGATTACAGCAATAATCCACGCACCTTTGTAGTGACTACACATCTGATCGAAGAAGCGGAGAACCTGTTTGAACGGATGGTTTATATCAAAAGAGGTCGTGTCGCCTTCCAGGGTCCTGTAGAGGATTTTGCCGCCAACGCCGTCTATGCTTCCGGACCTGCTAACGTGCTGGAGAAGCTGCTGGGGGATGTCCGGGTACTGCACAGTGAACGCCTGGGGGGCAAGCTGCTGCTTGCGCTTGAGGATCTCTCCGGCCCCGCCGAACGCAGAATGCTCCAGGATCAGGGCGTTGAGCTGTCTCCGGTTCCGCTGCAGAAGCTGTTCGTATATCTGACGCTGCGCGATGCAGAGAATTCGCAAGGAGGCGGAAACCGATGAGCTACCGGAGTTTAATGAAGTTTCATCTGAAAGATTACCGCAGAGGCGCCTTGATTCTGCTGAGTATATTCGTTTGTGTGGACACCGCCCTGGTACTGTTGATGAAGTTTCTGCCCGCCTGGGATATGGGAACGGCGGACAATATCTTCAGCGTTAACCGGAATATTATGTCTATCTTCATGATTGTCAGCATGATCGTTACCGTGGCTATTACCTTTCCGCTGATGAGCAGCTTCAGTGTGACCCGCCGCAATTTCTACGTCAGCTCGCTGCTGGCCCTGCTGGCCTTCTGCATAACGGCTGCGCTGGCGGAGACTGCCGTGTATCTGATCGGCCGGGCTGTTCTTCCTTCGATCGGACTCCCGGTTGATGTGGACCGGCCGATCCTGCTCTCTGCGTACGTGTTCATGCTGACCCTGCTCGATGTGTCGGTAGCCACCTTCCTGATCGGCGCCTGTTATTACAGATTCAAAGTAATCACCGGAACCCTGCTGGCCATCGTGTATTTCGGAGCTGTCGCCCTCATTTCCCAAATGTTCCCTTCCATGGAGTACATGGAGAACTTCGCATTATTCTCGTCAGACCCCGCAATGCTCGAGCCTGGAACCACTCTCCTCGCGTGGGGGATCATCGCCCTGTGCGCGGGGGCCGGGTGGCTGATATACCGCCGGACTGACATACGGATGTAGCCGTCTTTCTGAAGAGCAAAAAACGCCCGGCTGCACGTCAGCCGGACGTTTTTTTGCATTCTTTTATAGAGATACACAGGCTGGTATTCCGCACCTAATCCGCATTCACCGCTTCATCCTCGAACTCTCCGATGCTGTCATTGGAGCCGATTACCACCATAATATCCCCCTGATGCACATGGTCATGCGCCGTCGGGGCAACGATGATGCCGTCCTCACGGTTCAGGGCAATGATGCTGCAGCCGTATTTGGCGCGCGTGTTCAGCTCGGAGAGGCTTTTGCCGTCCATACAGGCAGGCACTGTCAGCTCAACAACCTTGTAATCCTTGGAGATCTCAATATAGTCCAGTAAGTTCGGTGTCACCAGCTGGTGGGCCACACGGATTCCCATATCACGCTCCGGAAAAATCACCCGGTCCACGCCCAGCTTCGACAATGCGCGCCCATGCAGAATCGAGATCGCTTTGCCGACCACCTGCTTGACACCGAGCTCCTTGAGCAGAATTGCGGCCAGTATGCTCCGCTCCATATTATCGCCGATCGCCACAATCCCGCAGTCGAAATTGCGCACTCCGAGGGAGCGCATAATCCCTTCATCCGTAGCATCCGCCATCACCGCATGGGTCAGCCGGCCGGTCATTTCCTCCACCCGCTCCTCCTGATGGTCGATCCCAAGCACCTCATAGCCCATGGACATCAGCTCTAGCGCCAGACTTGAACCGAAGCGGCCCAGGCCGATTACAACAAACTGTTGTGCTTTCATGTCTCTATTTCCCCTTATCCAATTATCATTTTGCCTTCCGGATACTTATACAAAGGTTTACCCTGTTTCGGACCCAGTGCATAGGCCAGCGTCAGAAGTCCAAGCCGTCCGGCGAACATCGTCAGACAGATCAGGATTTTGCCGACCTGTGTCAGCTCCGGCGTCAGTCCCAGACTTAGTCCCACATTGGCGAAGGCCGAGGTCGTCTCGAACAGAATCATCAGAAAAGGCAGACCCTCCGTAGTCGACAGCATCATCGATACCGCAACGATCAGCAGCAGAGCCAGCAGCGTAATGGTCAAGGCCTTGAATACACGCTCCTGGGCCAGCCGGTAACGGAAGAGTACGATGTCCTCCCGGCCGCGCAGCATAGAGATGACTGCTCCGATCATCAGCGTGAAGGTTGTCGTCTTGATGCCGCCGCCGGTTGAACCCGGGGAAGCGCCGATAAACATCAGAATGACGATGAAAAACTGTGTCGCCTGGCGCAATCCTGTAATATCCAGCGTATTGGCTCCGGCTGTACGCGGTGCAACGGACTGGAATAGGGACGCCCAGATTTTGGTTCCGAGATTCATAGGTCCCAGCGTCCGTGCGTTGGTGAACTCGAAGATGAAGATCACTGTCATCCCTGTCAGAATAAGTCCGAAAGTCATCGACAGCACTACCTTACTGTGCAGCGACAGCCGGCGTTTCCGCCGGTACTCGGCCAGATCGGACATCACGATGAAGCCGATCCCGCCGGAAATGATCAGGAACATCACGACCAAGTTGATCACAGGATCACCGACATATGCTGTCAGGCTGTTATCATGGCCGCCAAACAGATCAAACCCGGCATTGTTAAACATCGACACCGCATGAAACAGGCCATAATATAAGGCACGCGGAAGCGGCATATCAAAGGCAAAGCGGACGGACAGCAGGATGGCTCCTGCCGCCTCAATAACCAACGAGTAGATCAGCACTTTGCGGATCAGCCGCACAATCCCCTCCATCGAGCTCTGATTCATTGCTTCCTGGAGAATCAGCCGGTCCCGCAGCGAGATTCTGCGTTTAAGCACAAGCGCAAACAGCGTGGCCATCGTCATGAAGCCGAGTCCGCCGATCTGGATCAGCACCAGAATGACGGCCTGTCCGAATCCGCTGAGGTGGGTTCCGGTATCCACAACGGCAAGTCCGGTCACACAAGCGGCAGAGGTCGCAGTAAACAGCGCATCCATGAAATGAAGCGGCTCCCCGGCTACACTTGATACCGGAAGCATGAGCAGTAAAGTGCCTATCATAATTACTGCGGCGAACCCAAGCACCAGGATTTGCGGAGGAGCAAGCTTCAGAAATCTGAAGCCCGTTATTTTGGGAAACGGTGAAACCAAACTCCTCATCCTTTCAGGTTCCTTATTGGAAGTTAAGAATTGTTCAATATCAAATAAACATACAAAATTATATACGTTATTGCCTAACTTCACAAAGAATCATTTTCAAAATAAGCTGGAGTACAAATAAAGAACAATCTGCAAATAAACAAGCATAAGCTTGGACCTCTCCACGTAAAAGGATAATACGGCAATTTTTTGTAACTGCCGGGCAAGTAATATTATAATGGAATGTACAAGAGTATTTCATTTCAAGGAGGCGTTTCATGAATCCCGTCGGCCAGCCCCTACAGCAGCGGCCCCTTACCACCAAACTTATCCTTGCTGGAATTCTCGGACTTATTGTGTTTGTCATGTTCCAGGTCGCCCCCCAGCTCTTCCAGGGCTCCGGTGAGGACACAGCAATTATCAGCAAAAGCGAAGTGCAGGACAAAGCCGCCGCATTCGCAGCACAGCAGCTCGGCCACGAAGCAGGAGTGAAGGATGAATGGACTATCCTCTATAAGACAGACTCCTCTTTCTACGGCTATATGTCCAGGGAGAAGCTGCTTGAGGATTACACCAAGAACAAGCTGGACCAGCGGTACCCGTTCGATGTCTACCATGCCGCACTTTATCCTTCCGGTGAAGCGGATGCCCTGCTCTCCGTGGATATCAATATGTATACCGGTGAAGTAGTTGCCTTTGCCCGCGGAGCCGATGCCGGTGCCGCAGGACTCGATTACGGGGAAAGACCGGCCAAGGTTGTAACGAGCCCTGCCGGTACTGCAATAACTGCAAGCAGTGAAGCGGGTCTTACCCTTGAGCAAAAAGAAAAGCTGGCCCGCCCGTGGCTGCAGCTATGGGGTGCAAATCCGGCGAAGCTCCAGATCGAGACGGGCAGCGATGAGTACGGGCTTGTCTACACGGAGAGCTCGGTTAAGGTCGGAGAAGCGCTGCTGCATTATAACTTTAACTTCTCCGGTGAGCAGGTCTCCTATTTCCGCGCCGGATTCACTGCCCCGGCCTGGCATGATAGCTATGTTGAAGACCAGACCGCTCTTGCCAAGAAGCTCACCTTGTTCGGCTATGGCCTGCCTACACTGCTTCTGGGTATTCTTGCGCTGATCTACAGCATTCTGCGCCGGGGTCACACGTCCTGGAGGCGCGGGCTCTTCCTTAGCTCCGCCCACTTCCTGATTATGATGGTCAGCAGCTACAATGTGCTTCCCGAATCAGGCGGTGACAGTGCCGAAGCGCGGATTACCGCTGTAGTGATGTTCATCATCTATGTTCTGTACAGCCTGCTAATGTCCTCACTGCTCTACTTCTCACTGGTTGGAGGCGACGGCCTGTGGCGCGCAGAAGAGAAGCTTAACCCCTGGCCCCGTGCCAAAGAGCCCGGTTACGGCCAGTATGTACTGGACAGTATCCGCGCCGGATATGTATGGGCATTCGTCCTGCTCGGCGTGCAGACCATCATGTTCATTATTCTGTCATTCGCCTTGGATAACTGGTCCACTACAGATGCCAGCCAGTCTCCCTACAATATGAAATACGCCTGGCTGCTGCCGATTGTCGCCTGGCTTGCCGGTCTCTCTGAAGAGGCTGTCTACCGGTTGTTCGGCATCCGGATGCTCAAGAAGCTCGTGAAGAATACCTTCATCGCTGCACTGATCACTACGCTGATCTGGGCGCTCGGGCATACCCTCTATCCGATCTATCCGGTCAGTTCGCGCCCGATTGAGCTAACCGTAATCGGTTTGCTGTTCAGCTATATTTTCCTGCGCTACGGCTTCATCGCTGTGATGTTCAGCCATGTGGTGTTTGACAGCATCCTGATGGGGGCCACGCTGATCTTCATGCAGGATAAGGTGAACATCGGCGCCGGTATTGTCACGATCATCCTGCCGTTCATCGTCGGCTACATCGTGTACCGCTTCAACCCTCCGCGGGGGCCGGAGCAGGCGGAGCCGGTCCAGCCTCTGACCTAGACATAGACGGAACCGTATCGATCCGCCCTGCATATCCAAATGGGGCTGTCCCACAAGCCATGAAATGGCTGCTTGGGACAGCTCTTTATTTTGCAGTAGCATCAACGTGGGCACTTGGGTGGACGCTCCGCGAACGGACCGTTTTAAGCGGGATACGAAACACTTTTTTCAACAAACACAAAAAAGAAATCGCCTTTTTGGTAGAATGGAGGTACCACCCAACCATTTCAAAAGGAGCGATTTCTTTGTACATTCAATCGTCCATGGACCCACTTTGCTTGCCAAGGGATCTGGAAGAAGACATTCCTTTGGACCCCTCGCTCGTGTCGTGGATGCAGCCGTCAACCGGCTGAACGAAACCTCTATGACGCTGCCTATTCCCGGTGGCGGCCGCGACAGCCCCCCTCCTGAAAGGCTCACCATAGCCATCATCTACGCCAATACCCAGCGCAATTATTCGTCCCGCCCAATCGTTTACAGTGACCCGATTACGGTATGCGGTATGCGGTATGCGGTATGCGGTATGCGGTATACTTAATTGCACTTCGTACAACTAAATCGTCTGATTTATAACCGATTCTCCGTTTAGTTGTATTTCGTACAATTAAATGGCCAAGTGAACCTTCATTTTCACCATTCTGGCAGATTTAGTTGTACAGACTACAGTTATAAGAGGCAAGCCTGCCTTTTCGCAGTTTTTAATTGCACAGTATACAACTATTAGTGAATTCCCACTTGGAACTGAATACATCAATTGCTGCATTGTTGGATGAACTCGGCGAGTCCTCCAAATCCAAATCAGTGGTGAGAAACTTGAACTTGCGACGCGGAGCTCGAAGAACAATTGCTGCAGAAGCCCAAAGATAAACCGCTGGGAGCCCGAAATAGGTATCTTAAGTAGAAGAAATTCTGCTTACGGGACAGCCCCTTCTGCTCATAATCCGGTAGGCACACCGTTTCTATGACTCGTCCTGCACAGATTGATACGGACGGCAGGGAAACCGGAGCCGGATCAGCGTCCCTTCACCAAGCGAGCTGTGAATGGCTACGCCATACTGCCTGCCGTACTGCAGCTGAATCCGCTGGTCCACATTGCGGATGCCATAGCCGATTCCCTGGCCCGCAGGCTCCAGAATCTGCCCGATCAGCTCTTCCTTCATCCCGAGCCCGTTATCCTCCACCTCGAAGATCATATCCGCTCCTTCCCGGTAAGCCCGGATGATCAGCGAAATCTCATCATCGTACCAGGCATGCTCCAGCGCATTCTCCACAAACGGCTGCAGAATAAACTTCACGCTCTCGCTCTCCAGAACCTCCGGTGCAATATCATAAGTCACCTGGATACGGTCCACATTCTTAATCCGCTGAATATCCAGATAAGACTCGGCAATCTGCAGTTCCTGCTCCACCGGAATGATCATCTCCCCGCGGTGCAGCGTCAGCCGGTAGAACCTGGCCAGCGAACGGATGACCTCATGCAGCTTATCGATCTCCCCCAGCTTGGCCATCCGGCTGATCGAAGAGAAGGTATTATACAGGAAATGCGGATTCATCTGGGAATGCAGCACCTGCAGCTCGGTCTCTTTCTTCTCCAGGTTGACGACATAGACCTCGTCAATTAACCGCTGTATAGTTGAAGCCATGTCGTTAAAAGCACTGCCGATTTCCGCAAACTCATCATTGCCCTGCACCGGCATCCGTTTGTGGAAATCCCCTTCCTTAAAAGACTTCAGGGAAGCGATCAGCTTCTGGAAGCTCCGTGCGAAATACTGGGACATCACCAGACTGATCAGAAAGAGCAGGATCAGAGTGATCAGACAGATGCCGATGGTCACATTACGGACCTGCTGTGAATTCTTCTGCAGTGAAGAATACGGAATCCAGGCTACTACGCTGGCGGGCATATTCGTAACCGGCTGTTTAATTTGCATATAGGAATCCGGCTGCTGAATATAGTCTGAAGCAGCTGAGGGCAGCAAATCCGGTTTAACCTTGTTGCGGGAGCTTATGAAGAGCAGGCGGTTGTCATTATCCACGATGAACAGAATACTGTTCTCGCCCAGCTGTCCCGAGCCGGCATCAGAGAAGATATACTTCATATTCGCCGTCATCTTGATCAGGCCGTTCAGCTGCAGTGTATCGTAATTGATCAAGGGACGCAGGTAGGAGATGCTCGCGTCCGTCCTGTCGTTGCCCACCTGCCGCCATTCATAGGAGCCGTAATGCAGCTTCAGCCCTCTATACCAGTCTTCATTCTCAATACGGTCCATGTGAAATAGGGAATACTTACGGACATCGCCCGCTGCACTCTCGTTGTAATAGAATTCTCCGACATTAGGGTTGCTGACATACACGGACAGCTTAACCTCCGGGTCCGGCAGATTCGCAGCATTCTCCAGCCTCGGAAGAATATACTGCGACATGATGCTATATTTCTCCCAGCCGGAATGATAACCTGTCAAATAACGCGAGAGGGTCTGATCCGTATATAGCTCGTCGGTGCTGCGGACCACATCCTTCAGCCGGTAATCGACGTTGCTGGCAATTTGCCTGACAGCCACCTCCAGATTGCTTCTGGTGTGCTCCTCAGTGGAACGCACGGAGGAGACATAGGCGTAGCTTCCGATGCCGATAACCGGTGTCAGCACCAGCAGCAGATAGGAAATAAGCAGCTTGTAGCCCAAAGGCATGTATAGGGGTTTCGTACGCTTCCTCTGCATGCCGGATCAGCTCTGCTTTCTGTAATCGGCTGCGGTAATATTGAAATATTCACGAAATTGCCTACTGAAATAAGCGATATTCTTGTAGCCAACCTTATCAGCCACTTCGTAGATTTTGTATTGATGCTGATCAAGCAGAAGAATCGCCTTCTCCATCCGGATCCGCACAAGGTACTCATTGAAGCTCTCGCCTGTGTGCTCCTTGAACAGGACCCCGAGATGGTTCGGTGAATAGGCGAAATGGCTGGCCACCAGCCGTAAGGTAAGATTCTCCGTCAGCCGCTCCTGAATATAGACCTCAATTTGCTCCATCAGCCGGCGGTTCTTATGCTGCTTCTTCATGAACAGGATCTCGGAAATCTGGAACAGCGTATACCGCAGCCAGCGCTTAATATCATCCACCGTCTCCAGATGATGAATGGCGTCCATTTGCTCCAGACTCTCATAGGTTTCGTTCAGCGTCCCCAGATAGGCTTCAAGCCGGGTGACGATATGAATGGAGAAATGATAGACCTTCACCGGATGCTCGAACAGGGCCGCCATCTCGAACAGCTCATCAATGCAGTCGCAAATATCAGCCAGCCTGTAGCCTGCCATAGCCCCGAACATTCCCTCCAGCACAACGCTCAGCTCTTTAATATCCTGGGTCATTCCCGGCTTGTTCATTACGGGGGGAATCACTCTGTTCTTGCCCAGGAACATTTTGCCGTTCATATATGCCTTGGCCTGGGAAAAAGATGAGCTCAGCGCTTCCAGAGCAAACACCTCAGCACCATAACTCACAGTAATAGTGTAAGCAGTGTGCCCGCGAACCTTCAGCACCAGCTGCTGAAGCCACTCCTCCAGCTCCAGGCGCTGCCCGGTATACACGAAACCAAGCTGTGAACGGTTCAGCCGGCACCATTTCCCGGCACCGGCGGATTCGATCTCTGTCCCAATGTATTGGAACAGCCTGTCCAGACCGGCATAGACCTCCTCCGGATGCTCCTGTACCCGCCGGAGGACATCATCTGCCTCAATCAGCACCGCGGAGGCGCTGGAGAAGGCCAGATCCAGCGGATACCGGGCCAGGAAGGCCCCCAGTGTCACACCGTCAATACTGCCCTCCAGCAGGTGCTGCAGCACATCATTTTTGATGAAATCAAAGGACGCGATTACGCCGCCGTCTTCCGGACCCTTGCTCCGCTCAAGATTCAGTTCAGCGGTAGCTGTGCGCAGCACGCCGATGAGCTCCTCGTCATCAACCGGTTTCAGAATATAGGCATGCGCCTTCAAATCAAGCGCCTGCTTCGCATAGTGAAATTCCTGGTATCCGCTGATGAACACGATCTTCAGCCCCGGATTCAGCTCCAGCGCCAGGCGGGACAGCTCCATGCCGGAAACCACGGGCATCCTGATGTCCGTGATCAGCAGATCAATCTCATGATTCTCGATATATTGAAGAGCGGCAAGCGGATTGCTCTCGCTGCAGACCACTTCAATGGCAAGCTCACTCCAGGGAATCAGGCAGCGCAGACCCTCCAAGTCATAATTTTCATCGTCCACCAGGACGGCTCTGTACATCGCAATCAGCACTCCTTCATGCGGAAAAGAGGGTACGTATCGTATCCCTCTTCTTTCCAAACGTTTAGTATTGCGGGGAATAGGCCTTGATCTTCTTAAGATTGTTCCGCCATACTCCGGTTTTCCAGGCGAGCAGCCTGTCATATCCCAAGCCCGCCGCCTCCCTGTCTGCTTCCTCCATCAGCTGCCTGACCTCTTCCCCGCTTGCCGCAAAAATCATCCGGGGGATTACCTGCGCATACTGGTCTTTCAGTCTTTGCAGAATGATTCCCTCTTCGGAGGCAGGCGCCGGATCGAGGTTGGAGAATTCGGTGATGTTCATCGCCGTCCTGAACGTTACATTCGCTTGCCCGAGTGTTGTCCAGTCCCGGGCCTCCGCAGGCAGCAGCTTCTCGCGTCTGGCTTTGGCTGAATCAATATATGAGGTATTACCATACCAGTTGAATTCTCCGATCTTCAGAGCATCATACTGCTTCAAATTACGGCCAATATAGGAATCATTTGGAACCGGAATTCCATCCTCCACTTTATCATAAAACATTCCCTGCGGCCCGAAGAAAATAATGCGCTGTCCCTCCGGGCTCGTCGCCCAGTTCATATAGGAGAAGATGGCTTCCGGATCTCTGGCCCGGGTTGTAATCACATTGACATTCCAGCCCAGCGTATTGTATCCGGAAGGGTACACCTTATCTGGATCAACGCCTGCCCGGTGCACCGGCCAGATGATATCGTATCCGTCTTGCGGATCTTTGGCCGAGAGCTGATTATCCGCCTCGCGGCCGATCCCTTCCACGATGGCGTCATACGCGCCGAATACAGCGATCCGGCCGGTTTTGAGCTTCTCCAGCACCTGATCCCGGGTTTCGGTTAATAGATCCGGAGACGTCAGCCCTTGGCGGACCAACCGGTTAGCCAGCAGCAGCGTCTCCAGAAATGCCGGATCCCGGTACACAGAAGTCAATCGGGAGCCGGCGGGCACACCGAAGATTTGTCCTGAACCGGGAGAGATGAAGCTTGGTGTCCGGTTATCCGCCGCACCGCTGTACAGCATGCCGATCATCTGTATATCCGCTTCGTCCCGGGTCTCCCCGAAGTCAATCGGGACGAGTTCAGGATACTTTTGCTGCACCCGCTTCAGATAAGCCTCCAGATCATCCCATGTCTCCAGCTTAGGGGAGCCAAGCGCCCGGTAGATCTTCTTCTCAACCAGGAAACCGGCGTTACCGCTGCCGTTGCTGCCGTTAATATACCAGTTCGGAATCTGGTACAGCTTGCCGTCTTCACTGCGCAGCATGTTCAATGTATCCTCGCCTATGGTCTGGACAAATTCAGGATATTCCACCAAATAAGGGTCGAGTGCCACCAGCTTGCCTGCTTTTTGCAGCCGTTCCACATCCTTGCCCCGGTCCATGACCAGCACATCGGGAAGCTGATCCGAGACAATCATCGCGTTCAGCTTCTGGGCGGCAGCCCCGCTGGATTGTACCGGAGTGAGCGCAACCTTCAGATTATCGGAGATCCACCGGCTATGCGGCCTGCCCTCCCAGGTCGGCGCCGTATACCAGTCATAGTTCACAAAGACGGTGAACCGGACCGGCTTCACCTTGGCAGCCAATGCTGAAAGGGCGGTGGCCGGATGATCCGCAGGCAACGTATTGCCGGGATCACCGGAACTGCCGGAATTGCTGCGATTAGCGCTATCAGCATTACCAGTCCTGTCAGTGGTATTGGCGTTGCCAGCGCTACCGGCATCGGCAGTTCGGCTTGAGCTCAGTGCGTTAGGGCCGTCCTCTGAAGTGGCCTCCTGCGTTTGGAGGTCCGTTAGTTGACCGCCATTTGAGCAGGCAGCAAGACCACCCAGAACCAGCATAACTAACAGCAATTGCAGCAATTTCCCTCCCATTATCCTATTGGAGGCAGCCTGGTTCTGCCTTTCCTGCAAGAACCGCAATAACATTGACCTGTGCATAATCCTCACCATTTCTTTACGTTGATGCCTCTATTCTATCGCCAATGCCGCCCTGATTAATAGACCGACATTTCCCATAAAGAATAGCCGTACTGTGTGCCCCGCTCCGTACCGTTCACCTTCACATACCGCGCGCTGACCGGGTTGAAGCTGATATCGTCCAGTTCCCCGTCTCCGGTTGCCGCCGAATAGGCCGTTGTCCAGTCCGTGCCATCTGCCGAAGTCTCAATGGTATAGGATTTGGCATACGCTCCCTCCCAGTTCAGCAGGACTCGGCTGACCGTCTGAGCAGAGCCGAGGTCAACCTGAATCCACTGCGGATCACTGAAGGCCGATTCCCAGCGGGTGCCAGGATTCCCATCTACTGCTCCCGCAGCGGGCTGTTTCGGATTCTCCGAAGCGGTAACTGCCTTATTCAGGGCAAGGTTCACCGACGGCGGTGTTCCGCCGGTAATCACCTGCTGCACGGAGGCATCATTGTATCCAGCTGCAGTTACCGTAACCGCGTAAGTCTTCGCAGTTGGGAACAGCGCGGTGTTCAGTGTAATTTTACCGGCAGTCACGGTATAATCCGCTGCCGCCGCTGTAGTTCCATCCACCTTCACCGCACTGATTGCGCCTCTCCAGGCTGCATTATCCGTGAATGTCAGCTCAACCGGCTGGCCGGCTGCATTCTGCGTTGTATCGGCTGCCAGGGCAGGCGGAGCAAGCGGTGTCACGGTGCCGCCGCTGCCGTACACTTCCAGTTCCCATAAAGAATACCCGTACTGTGTGCCGCGCTCCGTCCCGTTTACCTTCACATAACGGGCGCTGACCGGGGTGAAACTGACATCGTCGAGGGTCCCGTCTCCAGTTGTGGTTGAATACGCTGGCGTCCAGTTCGTACCATCTGCTGAAGTCTCGATCGTATACGATTTGGCATATGCTCCCTCCCAGTTCAGCAGGACACGGCTGACCGTCTGATTCGAACCGAGGTCGACCTGAATCCACTGCGGATCACTGAAGGCCGATTCCCAGCGGGTACCCTGATCTCCGTCCACTGCACCCGCAGCCGGCTGTCTCGGATTCTCCGAGGCAGTAACCGCCTTGTTCAAGGCCAAATTCGCAGAGGTTGCTCCGCCAGTGACCACTTGCTGCACTGAAGCATCGTTGTAGCCCGTTGCCGAAACCGTAATCGTGTAGGTCTTCGCCGCAGGGAACAACGCGGTGTTCAGCGTGATTTTACCGGCTGCCACGGTATAATTCGCTGCCGCAGCAGAAGTTCCGTCCACCTTCACCGTACTGACCGCACTTCTCCAGGCCGCATTATCTGTGAATGTCAGCTCAATCGGCTGGCCGGCTGCATTCTGCGTTGTATCCGCTGTCAGGGCAGGCGGAGTGAGCAGCGTCCCCGAATTCACCTTCGTCGGGTCAACCTTCACCAGCTTCTTGGCTTCAACTACAGCTGAGCCCGTAATTCCTCCCGCGTTGCGGAACGTAACGGTAATTGCCGCATTCGTCGGGTTCCAGACCAGTGCACTATATGCCGATCCTTTCTTATACACAGTTGCACTATACCCGTTCGCTGCCCAAATGTCTTTGGTGCGTGATCCAAGAGTTGCCATGTTATGCACGAACCAGTACGTATTGAACAATTCATTCTGCTGCGGCAGTGCCGGATTCCATTTATTCAGTACAGCCTGCGGATCGCTCAGCGCCTGTATCGGCCAGACAATATGGTACCAGTCCGTTTCCGGCCCGCCGTTATCGGCTACGAAGCCGCTGTATAATCCGGCAGCCTTAGCTGTGTCGAACCCGTAGCTGGTCAAATATTCTGCCGTAGGCAGCCAGTGAATCCCATAGACATACACCGGATTGCCGTTGAAAAAGGTTCCGAAGAAGTTCGAGCTTCCGTAAATCTGCCCGACAGATTTATGCGTATAGCCCGGCAGCCAGTTATCCTGGTCGTAGTTGAACCAGTATTGCTGCACCGCTCTAAGCTCGGTCGTGAAGCCCATAATGGAAGCATCCCGGAACGCTGTGTTGCCGGTCAGTGTGCTCCACATATACTGGCCTACCCAGCCGAACAGTGATTCTCCTGCCGCTTCCTGGTTATTGCCGCTGTCATTGTCTGCATAACCGCCGGCCCATGAATGTCCTTCATACGGGTCGAAGTTGCGGAAGTACGGATATTTCGGATCGGTCTTCGACGGATTGGCATAGTCGCGGATCAGCTCATCAACCATCCCGCTGAATTTGTTCCTGAAGTCGGTATCGTAAGTGGCCAGTACAGCAGAAGCAAAGACATAATAGCCATACGTAAAATGATGGTCTGTAATGCCGGAGTTCGCGCCGAACTCGCTGTTCTTATAGATCAGGGTTCCCCAGTCGGTGTTGTAGTCGAAATAGTAGTTAGCTTCTCCCGAAGTATACGTGTACCAGTCTGTAAGCACCGTCTTCATCCGGGAAAGGAACAGATTCTTGTAGCTCTCGCTGCCTATTTGATCGGCGATCAGCACACCCATTGCCAGCGGATGCAGCTTCTTGCCCTGCCAGTACGCATCGGCCTGCATCAGATTGGTGGCGGTGTCCGTATCCAGCAGCGCCAGATAATTGAGCAGATCCTGGCGGGAGTAGCCGGAATCGCCCGGCTCGGTGAACTGCGGCACAATGCCGTAGAATTTATCGGCAGTGGCAAAGGAATTGCCCTCCGTAACCTTCATCGTTCCGCGGATCGACGGGAAGGAGACCGCAGTCAGCGGCGTAGTAGTAACCTTCCACTGGTGGGGAAGCTGCGCCATCAGCGTTGTATTCGGAAAGCCCGAACGCTTGAGTTCTGTAGTCGCATTGAAGGTGGTCGTGACATCCGATGTGGTCTCGTTGAAGGTATAAGCCACCTTTGTATCCGTCACGAATGCATATCCGTGCTGGTAGAAGTAATTCAGATTTGCGGGTGCCGGAAGAGCCGACAAGCTCAGGTAGTTCTGGCCACCGCCCAGCTGGATTTTGAGCTTGGCGCCGACTTTCTTGAAGGTTGTGCCGGCCGGTGCATACAGCCCATAGTTTCTGGTCACCATTACGGGCGTTGGCGCGCCATTGGAATTCGTGACCGCAATACCGATATGGTCTGCAGTAACCGTGGCGCCGTCAGCCGCCAGAATCGTATTATTGCTGTCATCGAAGAAGCGGGCCGTTGCCGGCAGGTAGACTTCAGGACTGGCCGGATCGCTGAATTGTGAATAGAGATAAGGCGAGCCTTTGACGAAGGTCGTCTTCATCTTCTCAGCAGTACCATCGCTTAACACGGCAGTTGCTGACCAGTCGCCGTAAGCGGTTATCCGGTTCGACATCCCTGAAGTATTAATGTTGCTGGCCATCAGGAACAGATCCGGGCTGCCTGCGGCTTCCTGCGCCTTGCCGTCGGCACTTAAGTAGCCTGCGCCCGGGTTCAGAACGCTTAGTCCCTGCTTGGTATATTTCGATTTGAGCGGAAGGGTAATGATGCCGTTGCCGAGCTGATTGATCATGATCGACTGCCACCAGTCATTGGAAGGCAGCGGCGCAGTCAGTGCATCCGATTTGTACAGCGGATATTTGGGCTGGGGAACCGAGAGGTCATTCGCAGCATAGCTGCCTTGACCTACGGCCACTGTTGTCAGCGCCGGCAGTGCGGGAATGTTATAGACCGGCTTGGCATCACCTGTCACATAATCATACGCCTGAAATTCAAAGATCGAGTAACCGAAGGAGGTCGCTCTGCTGATACCGTTCATCCGCAGATACCGGCCGGTGGCATAGATTGGAAGATTAAGTGTGCCTCCGTCACCGTGAAGCTCCCGGTAGATTGTAGTCCATGAACTGCCGTTATTTGAAACCTGGATATCATAGGTCCGGCCGGCGGCAGCCTCCCAATTGAGGATGACCCGGCCAAGTGTCCGTACACTACCAAGGTCTACGCTAAGCCATTCATTATCGGTAGCGTTGGAGGACCAGCGTGTAGCCCCGTTGCCGTCCACTGCCAGTGCCGGCAATGTGGAGCCAGCAGGGAGATAGTCAGCCACCTGATAAGACGATGCCGTCGCCGGCTTGTTCAAGGCCACATTCGGCCCCAGCACTACCGGAGGAGGATTAACCCCACCCGTGCCGTAAACCTCGAACTCAAAGAGGGAAATGCCGTATTGCGTCAGGCTCCGCACGGTTGCCAATACCCGCACATAACGGCCGGTGCCGCTGAGCGTGAGATCATCCACGCCGCCATCTCCCGTAGTTGTGGAATAGACATCACTCCAGTTCAATTCGTCCGCGGATACCTGGATTTTGTAGGACTTGGCGTACGCCCCTTCCCAGCGCAGGACAACGCGGTCTACTGCGGCAGATGCCCCGAGATCAACATAAATCCAGTTCGGGTCGGTCCCCCACGCGCTGCTCCATCGGGAACCCGTATTGCCGTCAACGGCCAGATCCGGGGTGTTATTGCCCTCCGTGCCCGACGCATAAGCAGGGCGGTCCTGGGAGAGCAGATAAGAGCCGGCGGCATGCGCACGGCCGGGCGGAATGACCAATGCGACACTTAGCAGCATGATTATGCTCAGAAAAAAAGCGGTGCCGTTTATACCTTTCTTGCGTTTTAACCTTTTGGAATATGTCATTACCCTTAATCCTCCTCATGTCTATTTGGAATGCAGCCATCCAGCTCATAAACAAAATCTTTCCGGTGTGATCATCAGCCTCCTTTTACCTTGGTTTAAGCAGTCTACAGCCCACGTATATAAGCGCTTTCATAGATTCAAGATAAGCGTACCTTTTACCGAAACCGGTTGCAATTATACAAATCAACGATTTTATGCAGAAAGTAAGGATTAACTTATTTTCGCAGCAAAAGCCCAGTACTTCATCATCTAACGGACAAAAATAGAGGCTACTTCTGGGGCAGCCTCCGGGGAAATTAAGGGCACCAATGCTCCTCGTTTCTTTCGGGGAAACACATTGTATTCGATTTTTCGCATACATTTGGTCCGGTTACCTTCACTGAAGCACATTGTATTCGGTTTTTCGCATACATTAGGTCCGGTTACCCTCACGGAAGCACATTGTATTCGATTTTTCGCATACATTTGGTCCGGTTGCCCTCACGGAAGCACATTGTATCCGATTTTTCGCATACATTTGGTCCTCCATCGGCCCGTCTTCCGGGGGTTCAGCGGGATTCCTGACGAATAGCATAATTTCCTATGTCACCAAAAAACCGGCCCCCATGGGGCCGGCCTCTGTTTCGTTACCGTTTGAGCCTATTTATAATGACGGTTCCTCATCCTTGAGCGCATCCAGAATCTGCCGGGCCAGCTTCTCGCCAATAGACAGAACACGGAAATCTTCCACGGAAGCTTCCTTGATCTTCTTCAGCGAGCCGAAATGCTTCAGCAGCGACTTCCGGCGCTTCTCCCCGATTCCCGGAACCGAATCCAGCTTCGAGGTGACCATCGATTTGCCGCGCTGTTCGCGGTGGAACGTAATTGCGAACCGGTGAACCTCATCCTGAATCCGCTGCAGGAGATAGAACTCCTGGCTGTCCCGGGCCAGCGATACCGGTTCGGCGGAATCCCCGACCAGCAGCTGCGCCGTTCTGTGCTTATCATCCTTGACGATACCGCAGACCGGAATGAACAGACCCAGCTCATTCTGCAGAATATCGATCGCCGAGGAGATCTGGCCTTTGCCTCCATCGACCACAATCAGGTCAGGCTGCGGCAGATTCTCCTTAAGCACCCGTTCATACCGGCGGCGGATGACCTCACGCATCGTCTCATAATCATCCGGCCCCTGCACAGTGCGGACCTTATATTTGCGGTACTCTTTGCGGGCCGG
Organism: Paenibacillus sp. FSL R10-2771; assembly: GCF_038000205.1. NCBI lineage: Bacteria > Bacillati > Bacillota > Bacilli > Caryophanales > Paenibacillaceae > Paenibacillus > Paenibacillus sp. FSL R10-2771. The sequence continues at coordinate 524,402 of NZ_JBBOBM010000001.1, read as the reverse complement.
CTTGCCGTCAATGAACACAACCATCGCCGAGACCGGATTCGTACCCTGAATATTCGAGTTATCGAATGCTTCAATCCGGTTAAGCGATTCAAGTCCCAGACTCTGGCCCAGACTGCTCGCCGCACCGGAGGTGCGCTCCTCATCCCGCTCAATGAGGCGGAACTTCTCATCCAGCGCCACCCGGCTGTTCTGGCAGGCCATGCCGACCATCTGCTTCTTGAGCCCGCGCTGCGGCACAAGTACCTTGATGCCCAGCCATTCCTGCAGGGCTGCCGCTCCTCCGGCCGCGTCCACGGTTCCTTCAGCAGCCGCTTCCTGTTCCGCCTGCTCCTGCGGCGGCGCTGCAACCTCCGCCCTATCTTCCGCCTCCAGCGCCGCCTGCATTTCCCGGCTGCCCAGCATGCCTGCAGCAGTCTGCAAGCCCGTTACCGCAGCACCTGTACCGGTCTCTGGCGTTAGCGCTTTAACGGCTCCGTCACTCAGCATATCCGGCAGCAGGATTTCCTGCGGCAATGCCGGGTTATCGCTGTAATACTGCGTCACATAGGACATGAAATCACTGTACGCTTCCCCGTAGAACGGAAAAGCCGACGAGTGGCGCTGAATCATTTTACCCTGCCGCATATACAAAATTTGCACACACATCCAGCCCTTATCGACTGCATAGCCGAAGACGTCCCGGTCCTTGGTATCAACCGTGTTGATCTTCTGCTTCTCCATCAGGGCATCGATGTGAATAATCTGGTCACGCAGCTCCTTGGCACGCTCGAAATACAACTCTTCTGCGGCTTCCTGCATTTTCTTCTGCAGATCCTTCTTCACCGCATCATGCCCCCCGTTCAGGAAGGACGAGATGCTCTGCGTAATCTCCTCGTAAGCGGACTTCGGCACTTCCTTCTCGCAGGGAGCCAGACACTGGCCCATGTGATAATACAGGCAGACTTCCTTCGGCATCACCCCGCACTTGCGCAGCGGATACATCCGGTCCAGCAGCTTCTTGGTCTGCTGGGCCGCATAGCTATTCGGATACGGGCCGAAATATTTAGCTTTATCTTTCAGCACCCGCCGCGTGACCTCAAGGCGCGGATGCGTTTCATTCGTTATTTTTAAATACGGAAAAGTCTTATCATCCTTCAGCAGCACGTTATAACGCGGCATATGCTTCTTGATCAGATTGCACTCCAGAATGAGTGCTTCCATATTGCTCGATGTGACGATATATTCGAAATCAACAATATTGGCGACAAGCCGCTGCGTCTTGCCGTTGTGGCTGCCGGTGAAATAAGAGCGCACGCGGTTCTTCAGCACTTTGGCCTTGCCCACATAAATAATCGTACCCTCATCATTCTTCATCAGATAGCAGCCGGGCAGATCAGGCAGCAGAGCCAGTTTGTTGCGGATATTATCCATATAATCCATGAGTTCTCCCCCACCTGTTACTACACTGTTATAAGGTAAGTTTAGAATAGAATGTACTACAGATTCAAGCCTTATTATAGAACACCCGTTTCTATTTGACACACAAAGCGCCTTCGGATGACCGAAGGCGCTTTGTGTGAAGGGGCCGCGAGGCCCCCGGATACAGCGGAATTAATCTTTATTGATGTTTAGCTACGATATTCTTAAGGGAATCCTTGGAGTTCAGTCCTACGACTTTGTCCACGGGTTGGCCGTCTTTGAAGAAGATCAAAGTAGGGATACTCATCACTCCAAAACGGGAAGCCGTCTCAGGATTCTCATCTACATTCAATTTAGCAATTTTTACGCCGTCTCCCAGCTCGGTGGACAATTCCTCCAGAATAGGGGCAAGCATTTTGCAAGGGCCGCACCAAGGTGCCCAGAAGTCTACTACTACAGTACCTTGACCTTCCACTTCATTAACGAAGGATTGGTCAGACACGTTCACGATAGCCATGATATTGTTCCTCCTCAAAGTTTTGTGAGCATCCGCTTCCTGAAACAGTATTGTTCAAAATACTTGGAAGCCTAAGCTTAGCTGTACGAAATAAGATCCGCTTCTATAGCCTGAGCCAAGATGGCGAAAATTACTCCGAGAATATAGCGGGATAAAATGCTTCATGTAATATGATAACCAGATTACCATTTAGCGACACATCCACAGTATAACATAAATACAATGCATTTGTTATATGTTTTATAAAATTATATTGTATAAAATCAAATTAGCCTAAGGTTTAACTTCATCGTCCGGGAGGTTCCGGATATCCCGAAATATTCGAATCCAAGCTTGTCATATAAGCGGACGGCCGCCTGATTCTCCGGATCTACACTAAGAGAAACCGATGGGTATCCATCGGATACGGCTTGCTGGATGATAGCCTGCATTAGTCTGATTCCCAAGCCCTGCTTTCTATAGCCGGGCCGTATAGCGACACCTAATTCCGGGGTTTCAGCATCCACGAATCCATAGCCTTGGTTCGTCTCATCAAACAGTCTGTACCAGGCAGCACCTGCGGGCTGGTTGTCAATCAGAGCGATTAGCGCCCTATCACCTTCTTTCCCCCACTTCTCGTTGTACTTCACGATATCCGGTGAACTCAGCAGTTCACTCCTGGAGGGCTTCCCTTGTACTATATTGATTGACTCATAATGCATATCCATTAGAAAATCGTATTCCTGCGGTTCCATAGGTCTAATACTTATCATCGAATCACCTCTTTGCATCTCATACAAGGCTAGGCGCCGATCTTATCTTTACAACTTCCCGGCAAGTTCGTATACTTAAAGAAAGCGCATTAATTGTCAATGACTTCTCTCACATGTATAACTGTAACTTACTTTGCACAGTCATGCAACAGCAAGGAGGAAGAAACGATGGATGTCAACGCGCAAGTCCGTGACCCGCGGGAGCATGTCAACGAAGAGCCCCGTAATGACCTTGGCGACCTAATGGCCGGTTTTTTTGGAATGACAGGATTTATGACCGTAGTTTTCTTCGGGATGGTTATCATCAAGTTTATTATGTCCGAATAAAGCTGCAGGCAGCAGAGCAACACCGAAGTTTACGCATAAGCTAGATGCATACGGAGAACTCATACCAAACAGCGGCGGGGCCAGGAACTTCAATGTCCGGGTCCCGCCGCTGTTTGTGTGCGGGCAGAGCAGCTCTTATTTCTGCTGATTTGAATGGTTGAGTAACGCAAAATCCTGCACCAAATACAACATTCCCTTCGCTTAAGCGGCCCAAATCGACAAACACCCCGTTTCTTATGCTCACAAGTTGCATTCCTTACAACATTCAGGCCTCTTAAGCAACAAAAGACGGACCACTCATAACCTCCGCAGCCAGTAAGCGGCGGGATTATAAATGATCCGTCCAGTAATATATATCATGCAGCGGAATTTATCTTACCGTACCCCGCTGATTGTCCCCATGGAGCGGAATGACATCCACAAACGGGGCGATCCGGTCCATCAGCCGCTGGCCTTTGTAGACTTCTTCGCCATCCTTGCTGGTCATGCTCAGATGCTTCTCCAGCCCATCCAGCGGATAGTTCGAGGTGTAGAAGGTCGGCTTGCGGTTCATCCTGTAATTCAGGATCGCACCCAGCACATGGTCACGGGCCCAGGGATTCAGGTTCTCGGCACCGATATCGTCAAAAATGAGCAGATCGCAGTTTTTCATCGTATCTACCATTTCCTTAAGCTTCTGGTTGTCCATCATGATTAGCTTCAACTCTTCAATGAAGTCGGGCATGTACACAATTACGCCGCTGTGACCGGCAATCGCAAGCTCATGGAGCAGATAGCACATCAGGAAGGTCTTGCCTGTCCCGAAGCTGCCCTGCAGGTAGATTCCCCGGGAAGTCAGGCCCTCTGCCCGCACAGTTGCAATGTAATCAAATATCCGGCTCACGGCACTGGCCCGCCGGGGGTCCTTGCCCATAATGTCCATCTCATCATATCCGCCGTTCAGCACACGCTCATCCACATAGAAGCTGCGGATCCGCTTGCGGATGTTATCCTGGTTATCCTGCGCGATCTTCAGCTTGCAGGGTGTCTTGCGCTCATACAGATCAGGTATCCCGTTAACAGTCTCCACTGTAAGCTTGCTGTAGTGTCCCTGGAAATCATTCGGACAGTTCTCAAGGCCCGGACAGTTCTTGCAGTGGCGGTCCTCCTCGACATACTGGTAAAGCCGGCTTAAATGCAGCCGCAGCCGTGACTCATCCAGCTCCGGATGATCAGCCTGAAGCTGCTTGACCAGGGGATTATTAAACAGTCCCTGCTCCAGATCACGGGAGCGCTGGCGCAGAGCAGAATTGTTCATCGAACGCAGCACTTCGCCCATAGACTCCATCGCCGCACCTCGCTTTCTTTAGGGCGTTCTCAGGACGCCCTTTTTCTTACTTGCCTTAATCTCGGCCGCTTTCTTCATCATCGCCGCGAATTCCTCATCCGATACGGTCCCGGCACTGCCGTCATCCAGCACAATCGGGATCTCCGGCTTGCCGGAACGTCCGGTATTCTTCGTATATGAACGCTGGCGTGTTCCCGCCGCGGCCGTGCCGGCAGAGCCGGAAGCCGCTCCTTTGCCCTTCACCTTGGACTGGTCGCGGATATAACGCACAGCCTTCTCGTAAGTATTCACCTGCTTGACCAGCATGTTGGAGGCAATGGCCTCGACGAAATTGCGGTTCATCCGCTGGTCGCCGCCGGAGGCCACCATTGTCATCAAATAGTGAATCAGTACATTGATGACTTCACCGTTCAGCTTGTAGTTCAAATCGATCTTCTCGAAGATATCCATCAGCTGGCCCGGAACAGCCCCGGGGAAAAACGTCTGCAGCAGACGTGTATAAGGTTCGTTGCGCAGCATCATATTATATTGGTGAATGTCGCATTTGGACATAAATTGCGGAGGCACTTCTACATAGAACTCCATTTCGACAGACTGCTCCACCGGCGCACCGGAAGGATCACTCTCATCAGCGGCAGCAGAGCGCAGCGACACCACCTTGGCAGCGGCGATCTCACGTTTCTCCTGGCGCTTCATATCCTGGCGGAAATGCTGGCTGGCCTTGTACTGCAGTGTATCCAGAATCACCTCGCCATCCGGCGTGAAGACATCGTCCTCGTCCAGCAGGCGGCATAGATCCTGCGGGCCAAGCTCGTACTTGCGGGCCACATAATTAATAACGCCCATCTGGTTATGATCAAAACGCAGCTTCTCCACATGCGCACGGTTGACCGACTCACGCGGGAACCGCAGAATGATGTCACTGTAGCCGATATTCGGCTCGCCGCCATCAACCGTTCCCGGCTGACGCACGGTAGCTACCTCGGCCAGCGCCTGCTCCAGTTCGTAATCAATGACATGAGTATTGAGCTCAAAAATATCATAAAAGGGCAGCGAAATATTCTCTTTACCGACCGACCGCCGGCTCCATTCTTCCGGTTCCCGGTTCCAGAACTGCTCGCGCAGCGACAATACGGCGAATTTGCCGATCTTATCCCTGAGCAGCAGCGTTAAATGCTGGGTCGCAAAAAATTCCGACGGCGACAACGGCGGCATTAATTCGTACTCGTACATATAATCATCGTTCTCCGCGGCATAAATCCGGCAGGTCTGCAGCAGCCCCACCGCTTCCAGCCGTGAAGCCTGGTCAACTAAATATTTGCGGCCCTTCTCATTAGGCTCCACGCCCAGGGTCATAAAGAGCCTGCGCTGCTGCTCCACACCGGAATACCCGATGGATTCAGCAGGAATATGCTCGAACAGCAGTCTGTACAGGCTGATGGCAAAAGCGCCGACCATCGGCTGATAGACCGAACCGAGCATTCGTCCATCCACATGGCTTAGACCGAATTCGCGGGAAACGCAGTACCGATGATGTTCGGTGAAATGATGCAGGTTGCTCATACGCATCTGCGGAAAACCTCCCCCTCTTCTATACGAATTCATATAGATTTCTATTCTATCACAAAACACCCGGCCGGAAATGTAAAAAAAGGCCCAAAAAAGCTGCTTTTCCCCCTATTATCGACAGCTTTGTAACACTTGCTGATTCTAGCGGAAAAGATAAGAAAAAACGGCTTCCCCTTAGTTTTGAAGGAGATCAGCCGTTTGTTGTCTTGCCTGCTCTGCACATTCCTCAGAACATTTTGTATCCGCCCAGACGCAGCTTCTGAATGGTCCAGCCGCTCAGTACAGCACCGGCAAGGCCGGCTATACCGGTAAGATAGTCGACTACATGGAAGGTAGAGAGATGCTCCCATAACGACATGGAGCTCCGGTCCCAGATGGAGTAGACCACTACGGGAAGAATAACGATTACGAACAGGTATGCGGGAAACCACGTAGTCTTCATTAACATGTTAAGGATAAAGCCAATGCCAAACATCATGACAAAGAACAAAACGGCCAGAACAAACACTGGAATAAATCCCATCGTACCGCCATCCCCTCTCTCTATAAAGAACCGCACACCAAACCTTATTTAATAGTAAGTTTACTAGAAAAAATGTAGCGAAGCAATGAACATTATCGTCCAGTGGTTTGCGATCAGCGCAAATGGCGGCTGCAGAGTTTGCTCTTGGCCGTTCGCATGCGATACAATGCAAATAGCAAATGGAAACGGCTGCAGCGTCTTCATAAGAACGGTGCACGTTTCTTTTCGGAAATATGTTTATACATATTAAACGTATGCAAATTTTAAAGGAGTGAGAACATGAACGAAGCCGCTTTGACACTGGAAGGCTGGTATGCCCTGCATGACTTCCGCTCTCTCAATTGGAATGCCTGGACGGCAGCCGATGATGAAGAACGCGCCGTTGCCCTGGAGGAGCTGCATGCTTTCATGCAGGAATGGGGGCCCGTGGAAGAAGCCAAGGAAGGCAGCTCCACCGTGTATTCCATCGTTGGCCAGAAAGCTGATTTCGTGATGATGTTTCTGCGGGAAAGCCTGGAAGCATTGAATGCGCTTGAGACTGCTTTTAACAAAATCGCCTTCGCCCAATATACTACCAAAGCCTATTCATATGTAAGTATTGTGGAACTCAGCAACTACGCCGCAGGAGGAACTGCAGGAGACGGCAGCGATCCGATGCTGAATCCGCATGTTGCCGCCCGGCTGAAGCCTATTCTGCCGCAAGCGAAGCATATCTGCTTCTATCCGATGAACAAGAAACGCGAGCTTGCGGACAACTGGTACATGCTCGACATGGACAAACGCCGTGAGCTGATGCATTCCCATGGCCTGATCGGCCGCGGATATGCCGGCAAGGTGAAGCAGATCATCTCCGGCTCCGTCGGATTCGATGACTGGGAATGGGGCGTGACCCTGTTCGCTGAAGATGCCCTGCAGTTCAAGAAGCTGGTCTATGAGATGCGCTTTGATGAAGTGAGTGCCCGCTACGGCGAGTTCGGTCCCTTCTATGTCGGCAATCTGCTGACTGAGGAATCGTTCGAAGAGATGCTGAAGCTCTAAAACGAAGAATAACCACAGTATATAAAGGGAAGTCTTCCTCACAGGAAAGCTTCCCTTTATTTGGACTTTTGCTATAGTAACAAGAAACTTGCTTATGACGCTGCTGTCCAATAAACGCAAATAGACCGCCCTCTCGCGAAGGTATGCGGTCTATTGGTCGTGTCCTATTCACAAATCTATATCCTCAATCGGACGTATTCTTACCTTCAGCCTCTTCGTCCTCATCATCGTCTTCCCCATCCCGCAGACTCTCCAGATATTCAGCCGTCGCCCGGTCACGGGCGCGGCCCTTATCCTTCAGGCGCTCTATGGCCGGGAGAATGAGAATGTCGATTTCCTTCTGGATATTGTAAGCCAGATCATAACGTGTCTGATCTTCAAGATAGGAACCGACCTCAATTAGAGCATTGTAGCGGTCCAGCTCCTCACGCGTGAGCAGTCCGCGAACTTGTACGCTGCAATGGCGCATCTTAGAGGAATCTTCCCTTCTTGAGTACCAGCGGAATGCCGCCGATAATGAGCAGGTAGCGCATGTCTACAACCTTCTTCAGCTGCGCCGCTGTCCAGCCCTTATAGGTCTTATCGCCCACTACTGCAATCCCCTGGCCTTTGCCCAGCGAGGCTACGGTGCCCTTGTTGCTGAACGCAAACTTCTTCGGCTGCTGGCTGCGGATGGCCGCTACAAGATTATGCGCACAGCATTCTCCCTGCTGCATTGCAATCTGTGCCGTTGGAGGGTAAGGACGCCCTTCCGGATTAATCATGAGGGAGCCGTCACCAATGATGAAGATATTCTCATGTCCCGGAGCACGCAGGTATTCGTCTACCTTCACACGTCCGCGCATGGCTTCGAAGCCGGCAGCTTCAATCAGACGGTTGCCGCGGATCCCGCCGGTCCATACGATCGTGGAAGCTTTGATTTCTTCACCGGTTGCAAGGATGACACCGCCAGGCAGGCATTCTTTGATCGCCACGCCGAACTTGAAGGTTACCCCCTTCTTCGTAAGCACTGTCATGGCATGCTCGACAAGCTCCGGAGCAAAGCCAGGCAGCGCAGTAGGTGCAGCTTCTACATTATAGATGTTGACCATACTTGGATCGACATCATATTCTTTGCACAGTGCCGGAATCCGGTCTGCCAGTTCAGCCACAAACTCAATGCCGCTGAAGCCCGCGCCGCCGACAACAAAGTTGATATGCTCTTGTGCATTATTCTCATTCTTGTATTTGGCAAATTGATACTCAATATGTTCACGGATCAGCCGCACGGAGTTAATGCTGCGGATGGTCAGCGCATATTTGTCGAGTCCCGGGATTCCGAAGGTCTCAGGCTCGCCGCCAAGTGCGATTACGAGATAATCATACGAGAGGGTTCCGTCTTCCAGAATAACCTTCTTCTGCTGGGTACGGATCTCCTGTACGGAAGATTTAACAAGATCGATTTTGAATTCATCGATAAGCTTGGAGATGGATACGCGGGTATGCTCGATGCTGTCCGTTCCTGCTGCTGGCATATGCAGATGGGTCGTGAAATAATGATACTCATGGCGGTTCACCAGGGTTACATCCGCTTCATTATAGTTCAAAGCTTTCTGCAGCCGCTGGGCGGTCAAGATACCTCCATATCCCGCGCCTAGGATAACAATTTTGGGAATACTGCTCATGTTCCGGCTCCTTCCAACAGGTGAATCTGTCTATGTGTTATTTTTTGTAAAAAAATTAGGTTTCTTTTGTGAATTTATACACTTAAATTCAGAAGAATTTCCAATAAAACTTAAAGGATTTCTAAAATAACCATATCCATTGTAAACCTTAGTATCGTTTTAATCAAATACAATCATACAACAAAATGTCACATTTTTCAGTGAAATCAAAGGCTTTGCAGCGGGGTGCCACAATGTTTATAATGAGTAGGTACGCAAGTATGGCAATTTGAAACTATCAACTCGGAGGTGTAATATTACGTGACACTAGAGCAATCCGTTCCTATGAGCGATCTCATCATCATAGGCGGGGGACCAGCCGGTATGTTTGCCGCTTTTTACGGCGGTATGCGCCAGGCTTCGGTAACACTTATTGAAAGTATGCCCCAATTGGGGGGGCAGCTTGCTGCTCTTTATCCCGAAAAATATATTTACGACGTAGCCGGTTTTCCCAAGATCACCGGACAGGAGCTGGTGGATAACCTTTCACGGCAGATGGAGCTCTTCCAGTCTGATATCCGTCTGGAGGAGAAGGTTGTATCTGTTGTGAAGCAGGACGAGCGCCACTTCATCGTCACCACCGATAAAGCTGAATATCACAGCAAAGCTATTATTGTCACAGCAGGTGTAGGCGCATTCGAGCCGCGGCGCTTGGAAGTGCCTGATGCGCAGCGTTTCGAGAAAGCCAATCTGCATTATTTTGTAAGCGATCTGAATGCATATAAAGGCAAGAAAGTGCTGATCAGCGGCGGCGGCGATTCTGCCGTGGACTGGGCACTTATGCTTGAGCCTATCGCAGAGCAGGTAACCCTGATTCACCGCCGGGATAAATTCCGCGCCCATGAGCACAGTGTCGAGAATCTGATGGCCTCCAAGGTCAATGTTATTACGCCATCCGAGATCACTGAGCTGCATGGTGAAGAGTTCATCACCAAGGTAACCTTGTCTCATATCAAGACCAAAGAAACGCAGGAAATCGAAGTAGACAGTGTCATTGTCAATTTCGGCTTCGTTTCCTCACTGGGACCGATTGCGGAATGGGGAATTGAGATCGACGGCAACTCCATTGTGGTAGACTCCCGCATGGAGACCAGCATTCCGGGTATCTTCGCCGCAGGCGATATCACCACGTATCCGGGCAAGCTGAAGCTGATTGCTGTAGGCTTCGGAGAAGCGCCGACTGCTGTGAATAATGCCAAGGTGTATATTGATCCGGAAGCAAAGCTGTCCCCGGGACACAGCAGTAATCTCAAACTCTAGGATTGCGTATAACCTAAAACTTACAATAAAAGGGTATCCTTTCAGGTTGATTCCACCTCAACTTGAAAAGATACCCTATTCTGTGTTACTTGCGGTTTGATTAATTCTGGGTGCTGTAAAGGTATGCTCTGATCTTTAGTGAAGAACCGCATGAACTGGAGAGTGTAAGTTCCGTTTGCGAATTTCAGCGAGTAGCAGAGCGATGAAATCATGCTCCAATTGCAGCTCTATCGCTCTATGATAAGAGTCCAGCAGCATCTCATCCGACAATTCAACCATAACGTTCACCTACCTTTCCTTTATTTGGATCTGAATCTATCATAGCAAACTATCATTATTCGAACAAGCGTTCTCATTATCCACAAGCTACTGTGGAGATCCTGTGCATAATATGTTAGTAAGGGTTGTAATGTCAGGTACTGCACGGTGGACTATGGGGATAATAGTTATGCACAGGGCAGATATCCCGCTTATCCTTAAAAATAATTTTTAGAATGTTCATAATTGGCTGGGATATTTATGTTCATATTACCTCGGAATTGACACGACTAAACGCAATATTAGCTTATTAATGTATTTATCGTCAATTATTAAAATTTTCTTAATCAATTTTCGGTTATTTTGGTCTTGTATTTACTTCCAGAATCCATATTTTCCCCCGCTGATCCACAGCATAATCGAAGCCCAGCTCACCGATGCCGGGGAAATGCCGCTCCAGCAGCTCAATGCAGACTAAAGTCAGCCGGCGCATCTCCGCTTTCTTGGCGGAGGTCCGGATTCTCGGCAGCGATCTGTTCAGTCCCTGACGGCAGCTGAGCATCGTTCCCCCTTTACAGAGATTAGTAACGAACAATCCCGGCCGGGCTACTCTGCCTACCATGGAGCGGAATTCCCAGTGATCGCCGTTTTTCACCACTTTGACCCGGTAATCAATCGGACGCCCGGAAATCCGGGCAAGGGAAATGCCTTGCTGGATCAAATATCTCCGCTTTACCTTGAAGCGGTCCAGCGCGTACCTCATCGAAGCAAAATCACGATATATACGTGTATTATGCATATACGTGAAGCCGTAACCCCTGTGATCCCGGAACACCTTGATCACCCCGTAGCCTCCGCCGCCGACAACCGGCTTAATCACAACATTCCCGTATCTTCCCAGCATCGCCAGCAGTCCGGCAGCACTATATTCCCGTGTTCTCGGAATGTAACCGGCAACCCGTGAATCGCTAAGCAACGCCGCGGTCTTCAGCAACTTGCTTGCCAGTTCTCTCCCCGCCATTTTTTCGCCCTCTCCTTTCGAATTCCCAGCCTACCCTATAGATTACTCACGAAAGACCGCACCCTCCTGTATGATTGTCCGTGGTAAGGGAGTCCGCAGCAAAAAAGGGCATATAGCCGCAAGGGCCGTATATCCCGGTGTTCCGTTTATTCCAGAGCTGGAATATTCTTAAAATTCGTTGTATTATAGCCTGGAGGGGAGGGTTTCCTAATGGCACAGTTTTTTGAAATCCTGTATTGGTTTGCGATGGTCGGCATGTCTGTTGTACTGGCAGGAACCACGATACTCGTCTGCGCGCTGGGCTTCAAATTCATCAAAGACCGCCGCAGGGTTCTGGGCGCCGGCTGTATCGCCTTTTCCCTGGGGGCCGCTGCCCTGATCGTGTTCATGATTAATTTCAAATTCATCCTTCCGGCCTGAAGCAAAGCTCCCGGCAGCTATGGCAAAAGACATCCGTAGAGCAGACTGCCTTTTATCATTGCTGCCTTTGAGCGGAATCTCACGTATACATGCCTCATAGATTTGCCTGAGATACTATATTCTATGAATCCGTAAAGGGTTGGCCTGTGCCAATGGACAGCTTCATTAGCTGAGTCTTATCCGGCCCTTAACACCCGGCTGCTCTCCAAAATCCATCCCCGGACCCGCTATGAATATGCCTCCCGGCTTCAAACCTGCTTATCCTCCTCCGGATTTTCAAAATACCATCCATAATTTCACATTATCATCATTTTACACAATATACCTTAAATGGTTCTATGTTAGAATTAGTAGCGTGAATACTCGAAAAAAGGAGAATATAACGTGTCGAAACCTGTATACGGCAAGCAAGCGGCTCCGTCCAAGACGATCGAAAAGAATTCCGGACCCGCATGGGCGCTCTGCATTGCCTTCATCCTGTTCCTGGGGTGGACCCCCTTCCAGGTTGGATTGTTCAACGGAATGAGAGTGGAATTTGAGAAGCCTATTTATATGGCTGCCTTGCTGAGCGGTCTGCTCCTGCTGGCCTGTGCTGTCCTGTACTTCAAGACCTTCAGGCTGGACGGGCAGCGCGATCTGCTTACCCTCGCCGCAATCCTGCTCCCGTTAACGTACGCCCTGTCACTGTTTGGCGCTGCCTCGCATTATATGGCTATGAACATGCTGTTCACCCAATTTACTTATGCGGCGGTCTTCATTATCAGCGTGTATCTGCTCCGCCAGAGGCAGCTCAATAATGTTATTCAGCTGGGTATCCTCGCAATCGCTTATCTGATCGTCGGTTTCGGTCTATTGAACTGGCTCGGAAGCTGGAAGCTTGCCGGCAGTCTTGTAGGCTGGTTCTCGGATACTGTGGTCAACGGCAAGTACACTGAAGCAGTGATGACCGATTCGAACGGGCTTCGCCTGACTTCCATTTTCCAGTATGCCAATACATATGCAGCGTTCCTGATGGCTTTTCTGTTCGTCGCCTTATTCGCGCTGATCCGCTCCCGGAAATGGTACGGACGGCTGATGCACGGATTTATGCTGGTTCCCTTCATTGTCTCGCTGCTGCTTACCTTGTCCCGCGGCGGTCTGGTCCTGATGCCTGTAGTATTCATTATTCTGCTGCTCTTCCTGAAGCCTGTGCAGCAGATACTCTGGATTATTAATCTCGCCATTGCCGGCGTATTGTCTCTGCTGATTACGAATCCGGTAACCAGACTGGGCCTGGAGCTGAATACGGCCTTCACTTCCTCTGCAGCCCTTGAGGGCTGGGGATACCTGCTGGGTGCATCATTCTGCGCCGCCGCTCTCTGCTGGGTTGTCCAGCATTACTTTGCCCCTTGGCTGAGCCGCAAGCTCGGCAGCACAGAATCACGCCGCTGGAGCGGAGTATGGATTCCTGTGGTATCCGTTGCCGGTGTGTTGCTTATCGCCTTCCTGTTTATCGGAACCCGTGCGCGTAATATTCTGCCGGAGAATATCGGAACACGGCTGGAGAATATCAACTTCAAGCAGCACAGTGTACTTGAACGCTTCACCTTTTACAAAGATGCCATGAAGGTGGTCAAAGATTATCCGTTACTGGGGACCGGAGGCGGGGGCTGGGCGTCACTCTATGAGCACTACCAGAACAACCCTTACCTGAGCCGCCAGGTCCACAACTTTTTCCTGCAGTACCTGATTGAAGTGGGCATTCTCGGCTTTATCGTGTTCATGGGCTTCATCCTGTTCATTTTCTGCAAGTATGTAAGAGGATACCTGAAACGCGACAAAGACGATTACAATAACGGGTTCTTCTATCTCATTATCGCGTTGTCGATTCTTGTTCACAGCCTGCTTGATTTCAATATGAGCTATGCGTTCATGGGGATTCTGGTCTTCCTCGCTCTGGGAGGGATGACCGTTGTCATGGAGAGCAGACCGCTCCGTCTCAAGTGGAACAAGCTTTGGATCAGAGCCGGGTATTTCGGGCTGCTGGGAATCGGCACCGGGTATCTGCTGTTCCTGTCTCTGGGGTATATCAGTTCCAGCTCTGAAGCCTATACCGCCAAGAAGCTGGTCAAAGTCAGCCAATCCTATGAAGAGATCAAGGCCCCTCTGGTAAAAGCACTCAAAACCCGCCCGAATCATCCCGAATCGGCGGCTTATCTATCCATGCTGGATCAGCAGGTATTTACCCAAACACAGAATACACAGTTTCTGGACGAATCCTATACGGTGTTAACCCGCGCACTTGAAGGTGAGCCCTATAACAAAGATCTGCTATCCCAGCTGGCGAAATACTATGATTTGAAGGGCCAGAGTGAAGAATCTTACCGGGTGTATCTCGATAATGCGGACAAGTTCATGTGGGATATTAACTGGTATGATCATCTGATCAGCCGGACCTCGCTCCTTGGGCTGCAGGCCTATGCGAAGCGAGATGAAGCAGGGGAACAGAAGTATTTCAACAGTGCGCTGGCTTCCTACAAACATGTAACGGACGGCATTGAGCATTTGAAGACTCTTCCACCCGAGCAGCTTCAGGGCCGTGAATTCTTCGTTACCTCAACGATTGCTCTGAATGCAGGGCGAATCCAATCCATGTCCGGAGACGAGGAAGCTGCTGGGGCAACGGTGAAGCAAGGCTTCACCAACGGTTACGAAGACTTGACGGAGACCGCAACCCTCTGGGATACAGATTGGTACAGCGCGGTGATCGGCCGTTCCCAGGAGCTGGGAGCCGCAGCCTTGAAGCGGGCACTGGAGGCTTATGCACTGGGCCAGACGGATCTGGGGGATCAGGAGACGGTTAATAAGGAACGGTATTTCAAAACCGGTCTGGACGCTTATGCCCATGCGGCTGCGGATGAAGAATGGTTCAGTACCCTTCCGGCTGAAGATCAGCAGGGACGGGGATCGATGATTACTTCAGTTATGCTGCTGAACGCCGGTAAGATCCAATATTTATCGGAACAATGGCAAGCCGCCGCAGCCACACTGCAGCAAGGGCTGACTGAGGATTATAACGATGCCGTCAACCGGGAAACGGCCCGCTGGTACCTCGCTGTACAGCAGAGAACCCAGAGTGCCCAGGATCAAGCAGTGTATGACAAGCTGATTACGGCTGATCCGGAAGAAGCAGTCAAGATTAACGAAGTTGCCGTTATGCCGCTCTAACTGTACTATTTGAAATTAGAGAACAGTAAAAACAGGCTGTCCCAAAAGCTGTAAAATGGCTTCTGGGACGCCTTCTTTTTTTGCGTAAGATCAACCACACCGGGAATCGTCACGTTAACCGTGCGTTCGGCATTCTCCGTTTAACCGCTGCAATGGTCCAGGGATGCTGCGGCCGGCAGGAAGGAGACCTGTGGAAGATTGCATCAACCGGATTAACGAATTATTATTTATATCAGGTCTTTTGGTGTCTGGGAGGTAGTCAAATGTCAAAAACGATATTAGTTGTAGACGATGATGAAGAAATCGTAAAACTCATCACCAAAAGTTTAAGGTACGAGCAATTTGAAGTCATCACAGCCAGGTCCGGGGAAGAAGCCTTATCTGCAGTGGATGATAACCACATTGATTTCATTGTTCTGGACATAGTGATGCCTGATATGAATGGACTTGATGTCTGCAGAAATATCCGGACATCCTATAATGTTCCCATCCTTTTTTTAAGTGCGCGTGATCAGGACATTGATAAAATCGTCGGTCTCGAAATAGGAGCAGACGATTACATGACCAAACCTTTCAGTATTCAGGAGCTGGCCTCCAGGATAAAAGCCCATTTCCGAAAAGTGGACAGGCTGCATAAAGAGTGGGATGAGCTTAGCCCCGGTAGAGAAAAGGCAGATGCTCCGCTTATTTTGAACGATAAAACGTTTGAAGCCTTCCTGCATACCCGGAAGCTCGACTTATCCGCGAAAGAATTTCAAATTCTGTCTATCCTTATGCGTCATCCCAATCAGGTACTCAGCCGTGAGCAGATCTATGAGAAGGTCTGGGGAGACGAGTACGGAGAAATCAATACCGTAACGGTCCATATCAAGAATATCCGCAAGAAGTTGGGTCCTGAACATAACTTCATTAAAACCATTTGGGGTATAGGCTATAAATATACGGAAAGAGAGCAATAGGATGAAACTGAAAATAAAACTTCCCCTTTTATTCCTGCTGATGCTTCTCATTCTTATGTTTTCCATTGGACTGTACTTGAAGTTTGTCTTCGCAGTATATTCCCCTATACGCACTACATTGCTGGACTCACGATATATAGCATTGCTGCTGCCCATCTTCGTCATCGCCTGTTGTGTATTTATTATTCTGATCATCTATATTTACTTTTGCATAGAGAAGCCCATCCGGCGTCTGAATACCCGGCTGGGGGAAGTAAATGTTGTCCATCCCCTGCCTCCGCTGGCTTCGAGGGGTAATGACGAGATCGGAGAGCTTTATAAGCACTTCAATAAGATGGAGCATAAACTGCAACTCGCCCACAGAGAACAAACCGATATGATTGCAGCCATCGCCCACGATTTGAAGACACCCCTGACCTCTATTAACGGTTTCACCGAACTGCTGGCTACGCACAAGGACTTACCCGACACTGAAAAGCAGGAATATTATGAACTGATTCAAAAGAAGTCAGCATATATGGTTGAGCTCATCAATGATCTCTCCAGCTTCACCAAACAAAAACTGGAGCTTGAATCCATGGTAGCCGGGCCTGTAAGGGCAACAGAGTTATTTGAAGACATTGCTTTTGAATATGAGGTTGAGCTGGCTGGACTTGACAACGAACTGACTTGCCGCCATTCATTCACGGACAGTATATGGCTAATGGTCAATGAACCGATGATCCGCCGGGTGTTCGGCAACCTCTTCAGCAATGCTGTAAGATATGGGGGGAAGAATAAGCTGAACGTGTATATGACCGGATACCTGAGGGAGCATCATGCCTATTTCCAAATCGAGGATAACGGAATCGGCGTGCCGGATAAGGATCTCTCTTCTCTGTTCCTTAAATTCTTCACGGTGGATAAATCGCGGCAAATCCAAAAAGGCGGACTTGGGCTGGGCCTGGCAAGCTGTAAATCTATTATTGAGCATCACGGAGGAGAGATTATGGCCTTCCCTTCCGAATATGGCGGTTTGGGGATACGATTCAGCCTTCCCCTGGCTTCACTTCACTGATTGTATTTACGCACTTCTGCTTCAACAACCAAAGATTACAGGCTGCTGCCGGGTGTGACACCCAGGCAACAGCCTTTTTGTGTTTTAGCAGTTTATAGTTTTTTATATTCTCTTTATAAACATTTATTTTTCTTTTACCGAAGCTTCATCTTTGGATGTAAAAATAATTTCTATATTAGAAGCACTAAAGAAATAAACAAAAAGCAAAAGAAGCGGAGGGGAAATTTGGAACTGTAGGAGCGGTAGCGACCGCCTGAAAGCTTTCCGCAGGAAAGCTCGCATCGAAAGCATCAGCAAGTCACCGGATTTCACCCGCGAACAGCGGTTCAAAATCAAGAAATCTGGGGACAACAGCGGCCGGAAGTCCAAATGTTCACCGCAGTGACGATGAAGCTTCAAGTTCAAAAAGGAGGATATTAAAATGTCAATTGAGTTCAGCCGCTGGCCCAACAATTACATGATGTCATACCAGGTTACCAAAGCTTTGGGTATGGCAAGCCTCGGTGCTACGGATGTCACCGAAATCTACGAGGCCTGCAAAAGAATTGACCCCGATGACAAAGCTACGTGGCACAGGGAGTGGCTCATCACCGCTCAGGCATTGGAAAAACACGGCAAGGAGGCCGAAACGGCCGGAAACTGGTATACCGCACGGAACTGCTATATTCGTGCCTGCAATTACTATAGAATCGCAGAGTATTCGGTGATGGATGATGATACCCGGAAAATCCGTATCTTTAAAAAGGTTAATGAACTCTTCGAAGCCGCCGGAAAGTACTTCGATGTCCCGCCGGAGAAGATTGAGGTTGATTACGAGGATGTTAAGCTGGATGGTTACTTCTTCTCCCCTTCCTGGATAGAAGGCCCCAAGCCGACCGTATTTGCGCTTAACGGTGGTGACGAGTGGTCCATTGAGAATTATTTCTGGCTGGGTCCTGCCTTCATTGCATGCGGATATAACTTTTTGGTCTATGATCAGCCCGGCACCGGTCTCTCGATGTATGAAAAGGGAAAGGGCAGACGGGCGGACAGCGAAGCGTTTCATTCCCGGGCCATCGACTTCCTTCTGACACGGCCGGAAGTCGATCCGGATAAGATTATCGTGCACGGGGAGAGTTTTGCGGCTTACGACTCCTTGCGCTTCGCTTCGTTCGATCACAGAATTGCTGCCGTCATCTCCGACGGAGGTACGCATGCCTTCGACTGGAAAGCCATGCTGTCCTGGATGCCGCCAAGTCTGGCCGCACACGGCATGCGAATTCTGGGGGCAGACAGCCTGGAGGATTTTGCGGGGAATCCGCGTTTTGCCTATGATCTTGAGGGCGTACTCCACCAGATCGAATGTCCGCTGCTTGTCATGCATGGAGCGGAAGAGATATTGGTTCAGCCCAATCCGCTGACACAGGCTATGAAGAATTACGAGCAGGCAGGTTCGGCAAACAAGACATTCTTCGCGATAGAGGATAGACGGCTTGGCGGATTAGAGCACTGTCAGGTAGATAACATCAACGTGCTGCATGAGGTAGCGCTGAATTGGCTCTGTTCCATTGGGCTTGGGCCAGCCGCACCCCGCCAATCTTAGGGATTGTCATAGGAGGAGTTAACAGCTATGCGAATTTTATCAGAGAAAAGAAGCGGCAGCACACCCGCTATACAGATTGACGGAGTACACAAAAGGTTTGGCGATTATACCGTATTAAACAATCTTTCGCTGGAGGTGAGCCAAGGAGAGATCTTTGGATTCCTGGGTCTGAATGGCGCCGGGAAGACAACGACCATCAAGATGCTCCTGGCGATGCTGAAGCCAACCTCCGGCAAGCTCTATATGTTAGGTGAAAAGGTCGATGCCGGAAACTCTAAATTATGGAGCAAGGTCGGATATTTGGAGGAGGCTACTTTTTATCCCGATCTCACGGTAACTGAGAATCTTGACATCGCAAGGCGCATGCAAGGGGTGGCTGACAAGGATGCCGTACATCAGGTGATCTATAAGCTGGGACTTGAGCCGCACCAAAAGAAAAAAGCAAAGCATCTCTCTTTGGGTAACAAGCAGCGCCTGGGACTTGCGAAAGCGATGATCCACAATCCGGAAATTCTAATCCTGGACGAGCCGATCAACGGCCTTGATCCTGCAGGCGTGGCGGAGATACGGAATATGTTATATAATCTGGCAACCAATTTCGGCGTAACTATTTTTATATCCAGCCATCTGTTAGAGGAGCTCTCGAAAGTGTCCACACGCATAGGAATTATTCATAATGGTCGCCTTGTTAAGGAAGTCGCAATGGATAAGCTGGAGCAATCCTTACAGAAAAACCTGGTGGTGAACGGACTGAACAAACCTGCCTTAAAGAAGGTGCTTGAAGAGCATGGCTATGCCTTTGAGGACACCCTGGACGGCTCTATTAAACTAACCAATGAACATGCGGCAGATCATCCTGAACGGCTGGCCGAACTGCTCGTTCAACGCAATCAGCCGCCAACATCGCTCCGGGTGATTACGGAGGATTTGGAAGGGTATTTTCTCCGCACCATTGGTATGACCAGGGGGATTAAATAATGAATATTCTATCTGTGTTACATTGTGAGATTCGCAAGATTATCCGCTCCAATGTGTTCTGGATCATGTTTCTTGTGTTAGGCTTCGGCCCCATCATGATGGGCGTCGGAAATGTATTATCCAGTGACGCCGGCGGTGTCAGCTGGGAGCAGTATTTAACCGGATTGCTTGATACACTTGCCCCGCTGGGGCTTATCGGATATACCTTTGTTGCGGCATGGGTATTCGGACGGGAATTTGCGGATAGAACCATCAAAGATTTGCTGGCAAAGCCCGTGTCCAGAGCGAAAATTGTATTGTCCAAATTCCTTGTCATTTTAGCATGGTGCCTGTTACTTTCCGTCTATATGTTTGCCGTGGGTTTTGCCGTAGGGGCGATCATGGGCGCCCAAGGCGGGTCCGCTTCCTTCATTTCGAGCTTGTTCTTTAAGTTCCTGATCACCTCGCTATTGTACATTTTTGTGACCGCACCAACCATTCTTTTGGCTAATGTGACCAAGGGCTATCTGGCACCCCTGGGGCTCATCCTGATCATCGTCATTCTGTCCAATGTGTTGGCCTCATTTGGATTTGCACCCTATTTCCCATGGACCATCCCGTCGGTATTTCAAAGCACCGGTTCCTTACATCTCAGCAGTATATTGATACTTGCGTATACAGGGATAATCGGAATAGCCGGAACATTTGCCTGGTGGAGATATGCGGAGCAGCCATAAACAAGGAAAGCAACTACTGACAAGCTGATCCGGAAGAAGCAGGCAAGATTAACGAAGTTGCCGTTATGCCGCTCTAACTGTACTATTGCCAGACTAGAGAACAGCAAAAAGAAGCTGTCCCAAAAGCCATGAAACGGCTTCTGGGACGCCTTCTTTTTTTGCGTAAGATCAACGTGTGCACTTGAATGGACGCTCCGCGAATGGGCTGTTGTTCCAATTCAGCCGCGTGCCGCCATATACTCGTTCTTCAGGATAGAGTATTGGTAAGAGTCCAGCCACTTCCCCTTATGGCGCATATGTTCTCTCAGATGTCCTTCGTATACCATTCCTATGTGTTGCATGACTCTGGCAGATCCGATATTCTCCGGGCGGCAGGTCGCGTAGATCCGGTGAAGATCAAGGCCATTGAAGCCCCATTCCAGCAGCACGGCGGCAGCCTCACTTGCAATACCCTGTCCCCAATACAACCGGTTATAGCAATATCCGATTTCTCCCTGCCCTTCTCCGCTGATATGTATCCCACAGCCGCCTACCAGTACATCCTCCTGCTTCAGAACGACTGCGTACTCGAACCCCTGGCGCGGCTCCTGCTGCTGCATATCCAAGGTCAGCCGGATGTAGCTCCGGGTATCCTCCAGGGAATTGGGTCCCCAAATCATATACTTGGCCACTGCCGGATCGGAGGCATATTCATGCACCCGCTGGACATCCTCGGACATGAATTCCCGGATCAGCAGCCGGTTTGTTTCAAACTGCATGCTTGGTCACATCCTTATGCTTACTGTTGTAATCCGGGGAGGCTTCATGGCTCAGCAAGTTCAATTCTTGCATATTGCTCTGCGAAATCTGCCCCTTGGTTCAACGCTTGGATTAACTTGAGAAGCCCCTCTTCTCCTGCACTAGAGAACCACCGCGTAACTTCATAACAAGCCAAATTGTAATTCTTCCAGGCTTCCGGAGTTCCATAACTGAAGGCATCATACGAGTCTAAAAGGCCGTAATCCACAGGCTTCTTCCCTTTATCGGTTACCTGTTCCCACGCCGCTGTGCTATTAGACAATCTCCCGTCTACCATTGAAGCCAGACCTTCATCAAACCACACAGGTACTACATTGCGGTTGCGCAGTCTTTCCCTCAATTCAGCGTGGGTGAATTCATGCGAAATCACATTTTCATTAAACCCGTCCGGGCCGATCACAATATAGTTATTCCAGGGCAGGTAATAGGTTTGTCCGGTCGGATTTTCAGTGTATTTCCCCAGACTCCTGGAAGTTAGCGCCACAATCAAATACGGAGTTGAAGTTCGCTTACCAAAAATAGCCGTAACCTTCTCTTGGGCAAGCTCAACGTAATATAGCAGCTGATCCTGCAGTTCCTTTGTCATATCCGGCTCTATATAAACATCCGGTGCCACTTCAACCATGCTAGAGTAATTGACCAAGGCAGCATGCACCGGCTTGGCATAGACTCCCCAAGAGATCATCAGCAGTGCTATTAACAATATACCCGACGCAGCTATTACCTTCATTTTCCGGGTCAATTTCAGCATTTAGTTAAACAGTCCTCTGCCAATAAAGTTAGCCGTAACCGGCGGCTTCCCGATCTCCCGTGACCATACAGACAATTGACCGGTGTGATGGATCTCGTGGGCAATCAGATGCCGCATAACCTCGCCGTATTTGTGGGGTTCGTGTTCCCCTTCATCCGTGATATCAATCATGATCCGGTCTTCCAGGCTCTCATTCCAGCCGTACACGAATGGAGCAAGCTCCTCATGGCACCGCGCGGATAAATCCTTGACCTGCTGCAAGCTGGCCACTTCCTCGAATGAAGGAATCTCAATCTCTTTCTCTTGTACCCCGCCACAGATCCAGCCATACTCGACGGTCACAATGTGATAGAGCGTAGGAAGAATGTATCCTATGCCTCCAGTGCGTAATTTCATCAGCTCTTCCCCGTCCACCGTCTCACACCAGTCGAACCAGTCTTTGCGCACCTGCCAGTTATACTCGAATAGCTTCAACATGCCGCTGCCTCCAATACTCGTAAATTTCATTACGCTTACTATTCATGATTCGCGATATTCCCCTGTTATCCTCCCTCGTAAACCAAGTGTCATTAACTCATATCCTTTCTCTGCACCACTATATCCGGCGGTTTGTGAAGTATTGATTATAGCTGTACTTTTCACACGTAACGTATAATCTCGTAGATCAGACTTTTACATTGATCAAATCGTTCCAATAAGGAGAGGTTTTAATCATTGTGAGAAAATCAAAACGCTTGTCAGCTATGTTTGTAATTTTCCTGCTCCTGTTCTCGTCTATTCCACTATCCCTGTCTGCAGAGGAAGTACGCCAAGAAAAACAGGTGGATCTGGGACCTTGGGCATTTAGCGCCTTTGGACCGGGTACAGTACCAGCTACGAACCCCGAACCTATTGTTCAAGATCCAAATACAGTAATAATGAGTACGTACGGCGGAAAGATTGCTTCTGGAGAGGAGGGACTTTCCTTTTATTACAAAGGACTTCCCGTTGACACGAACTTTGAGCTCCAAGCCAAAGCTACAGTGAATTTATTTAACAGCAGATCCAGCGTCAGCACGCCTAATCAGAAATCCTTCGGACTTATGCTCAGGGATACTGTTGGAACAAATGGAGATGACAGCAAAACCATTTCTAATTATGCTGCAGTCGGTGCGTTGGATCAGGTAATGAAAGGATTTTATAAAAAAACCTCGCAAATAAAGCTTCCTGCATTTAGCGGAATCAATGCTCCTGCTGCGGGAGAAACCTATAATCTCAGCATTAAAAAATCAGGCAATACTTATCTGCTAAGCATCGGTGAACAAACTCAAATTGTAACACTCGACGATACATTCACGGATACGATCTTTGCCGGAATCTATGTAGCAAGAGATGCGGAAGTAACCTTCAGTGAACTAGACATCAAGGTCGAGGCCAAACGTGTATCCCACTTAATCGCTGATACGAGCGGGATGACCAAAACCTCCTATCTGATGGGTGAACCCCTTGATCTGACCGGACTGGCTGTTAAGGCTGTCTTTTCTGATAACAGTGAAGCCGTGTTGTCTTCCGCTGATTATATTGTTACCGGCTTTGACAGCACTAAGGCTGGAGAGAATACGATCAGGATTAATTATAACGGCGCTTCGGCAACCATCCCGCTGCAAATTATCCCGCTGACAGTGACCTCCTTATCGGTAAAATATGAGCCGGCCAAAACGGTCTATTATCCGGGAGATACGTTTGATCCGGAGGGACTTGTGGTCGTTGCTGACTATAATGATCATTACCTGATCACAGAACTGGACAGCCGTCTCTATTCGCTCTCCATCAGCGGACAGCCCGTTACTGATACATCGCCGCATGTGTTTACGGATTCAGGTCCATATGAAATCAATATCACCTCCACAGAGACTCCATCCATGGCGGCTGCCTTTAACGTTGAAGTCATTGACGCTGCCCTGTCCAAGCTGGAGATTAGACATGAACCCAAACAAACCGTCTATTATATCGGTGATTCCATCCAATTAGAAGGATTAGCAGTTTATGCCCATTATTCTGATGGCACTCAGATCCGCCTGACCAAAGATGAATATACCGTTTCTCCCCTCAACACCTCGGTACCAGGAGATAAAGAAATCACAGTAACTCATAAAGGATCAACAGCAACCTTCCACGTTAAGGTCCAAATTAAAGAGCTAACCGGTATCGAAGTAACAGGCTATCCGGCAACGACCTTTTTTATAGGCGATAA
Organism: Paenibacillus sp. FSL R10-2771; assembly: GCF_038000205.1. Lineage (NCBI taxonomy): Bacteria > Bacillati > Bacillota > Bacilli > Caryophanales > Paenibacillaceae > Paenibacillus > Paenibacillus sp. FSL R10-2771. The sequence continues at coordinate 500,008 of NZ_JBBOBM010000001.1, read as the reverse complement.
CTTTAACAGCGATCATCTGATCGTATCGAAGGTCTATGACAACTTGGACCGGGAAGTCCTAAGCGATTTCATCCTGGACAGCTCCAAGTTTGATAACCAAAGGGCCGGAGTATATGACATCGGGATCATCCCTGCGGATACATCCATACAGCCGATTACGTATTCTGTCACGGTAAAAGAGAAGCTTGAACCCGTCTGGCGCAGCATTCAATTCGGCCAATCCACATCCGCTGCTAATAACAAGATGCTTCTACAAGAGGACGGAACGGTAGAGCTGATTGCGCTGGAAGGCGGCGGCAAGGTGACTGAAGACCACGATGGCATTACCTTCTATTACACAGAGCTTGATGCGTCAGAAGATAATTTCATGCTGTCTGCGGATATCTCCGTGTCGGCTTTTGCCAAAACTCCTTATGACGGACAAGAGTCATTCGGCATCATGGCACGGGATGCTATTGGGACGCCTGGAAATTCCAGCGTATTCGCCTCGAATATCGCTGCTATCGGCGGCTACAGCGGCGGTACCAAAAGCGCCATCGGCACCCAGCTCTTTGTCCGGTCCGGCATCTTGAAGTCTGACGGAACCGGAAGTAAAGGCATTCAGACGATCATGCTGAGGAATGAGCGGCCTGCCCCCGGCAACACGGCTCCTGCAGCTCCTTATCGTCTAACGCTCTCCAAGACGAATAGCGGCTTTACTGGACAGCTTAACAATGATCAGGAAGCTATCATTTTTGAGCCGGATATTCTTAACGTACAAGACGCCAAAATGTATGTCGGATTCTATGCGGCACGTCTCGCTACAATTAATATCCGCAATATCCAGTTGACGGTGACATCAGCAGCTACAGATTCTCCTAAGGTTGAACCACCGGCAGCTCCGGTTATACCAAGCTTGAGCATACTATCTCTAAGCAAGACTTCTACACCAGAATATCAAATGATTGTTCGTCCTAATGTCAACGGAACCGTAACAGTGAAGCAAGGCTCTAAAATCATCGCCCAGGATATCGAGGCTAAAGCCGATAAGCGTCTTGCGGTTCCGGCGGTACTCGCTGATCAGGGGGATACGAACTTCAGCGTTACTTTTGTACCAGAGGATACCCAGTATTTGACCTCTTACGATAAAATCGTCCATAACTTCACAGTAACCCTGAGCAGCTATGGGGAGGGAGAACATATCTATGTATCTCCTGCGGGAACAAGTGCCGGGGAGGGTACGGCTGATCTCCCGCTTGATCTCGACACCGCCATTGAATATGTCAGACCAGGCCAGCATATTATCGTGCTTGACGGCCATTACGTGCGGAAATCACCGCTTGTCATTCAGAGGTACAATGATGGAACCGCATCTGCTAAGAAGTACCTGGAGGCGGCACCAGGGGCAAGACCCGTCATCGATTTTGACAAAAAAACAGAAGGCGTGCTGCTCAGCGGGAACTATTGGCATGTGAAGGGGATTGATTTCACCCGCTCGGCGCCAAATACGAAAGGCTTTACGGTTGGAGGGAATTATAACATCGTGGAGAATAGCCGCTTCTATGCTAACGGGGACACAGGCCTCCAAATCAGCCGTACGGACGGAACGGCACAAGAAATAGCCGAATGGCCATCCTACAACTTAATTCTAAACAGCACCTCCTTCGATAACCGTGATCCGGCAGACAATAATGCAGATGGCTTTGCCGCGAAATTGACTTCAGGTATTGGGAATATTTTCAGAGGATGCCTGGCACATAACAATATTGACGATGGCTGGGACTTGTATACCAAAGCAGGCTCAGGCGCAATCGGTCCAGTATTAATCGAGAATAGCGCAGCCTTCAACAATGGATTTTTAACAGACGGAACGGTTGGCGCCGGCGATAAAAACGGATTCAAGCTGGGGGGAGAAGGCATCAAAGTCCCTCATACCATCCGCAATTCCATTGCCTTCGGAAATGGCGCGTATGGCTTCACCAGTAACAGTAATCCGGGTGTAATTGCTATGAACAATATCGGATTTAATAATACACGCGGAAATATGAGCTTCACCACTTATGGCCAAATCACTGCAGACTTTAGGATCGACGGCTTCGTATCCTACCAGACGGGCAGCATCGGGAAAGACCAGTATCCAGCTGCTTTGGCTGCCGACAATAACTTCATGTACGATGGTACAGCGTCAGTCAATAAGTCAGGCAAGCAGCTGACAGATGCTAACTTTGCTAGTTTGAATCCAGTGAACTCTTATACGAGGGATGCGGAGGGAAATATCATCTGGGGTGACTTCCTGAAGTTCATTCCCTTTGAGGAGCCGGGACCGGGAACTCAGCCAGAGCCAGAACCGGAACCAGAAACAGAGCCAAGTCCGGGTCCTTCTGCTACACCGGCGCCTTCTGCCACACCGGCGCCTTCTGCCACACCGTGTTCTACGGCTACACCAATTCCAGCTGCTGCTCCAAATACCGGCGGCTCCGGATCAACAGCTGGAGATTCTTCGACTACAGTACTCCTGCTGGACGGCAGCGTCAGAATTGAACTGCCCATAACGGTTGATGCAGGGAAAGCCAGCGCCCTACTGATGGATTCCTCTTTACAAAAAATAATTGCTTTGGCCAAAGCGGATTCAACCGGTAATAAAACAATCCGGATTCCGCTTACTGTTGATCCGGCCAAGGACATCAAAGAATATGAGTTGCGCCTACCTGCTTCAGTATTTCGCTCAGGAGCTTCTGCCTTGCAGATAGAGGTCAGCTCGTCACTGGCCACGATTATGTTACCAGACAGTCTCTTCCCTGCAGCAATCCTCGACGGCGTGAAGACTGTAACTTTACTAGTAAGAACAGTCGATACGGAAGGAACGCTTAAAGGGAAGTTAGGAGACAGCCCGCTAATCGGGTATGAGCTTCGTCTGGATGGGATAAAGCTTCAAGCAGACAGCCTGCAATCAGCCATACAGATCGGACTTCCGCATTCACCAGCCGTTCCTGCAGCGGGCAATGCCTTTATTGTTGTGTGGCATGTCAATGGCAAGGGAATCATCCAGCCTGTAGTCAGCGGGGATTATAAGGCAGAGAGGCAGCAGGCCATTTTCTCAACCACTCTTTCGTCCGGCCACTATGCAGCGGTCTATAACCACAAGACATTCCAGGATATCTCCTATTCCCATTGGGCAAAGTCCGCAGTGGAAGTACTTACTTCCAAGGGCATAATTAACGGTATATCTGAAACTGAATTCCGGCCGGATCAGTCCGTTTCACGTGCGGATTTCGCACTTTTACTGGTGCGGGCTTTGGGACTGAATGCAGCAGAAGGGGGCGGCTTCGCGGGGACATCTTCTACGCATCCGAATGAGCCGCTCTCCCGGCAAGAGATGTTTGTTATGGCAGCTAGAGCCCTACAGGCTGCAGAAGTTTGGAATCCGGGTACGATACCTGCCTCCGGTTTAGACAGCTTTACAGATCGCCACCTAATTAACATTGATGCGGCCGATGATATTGCGGCACTGGCAGCAGCTGGTCTCATTAAGGGAGACGGCCGGCAGCAGCTCAAGCCCACTGCATATTCCACGCGTGCCGAAGCGGCGATGTTGATATACCGGATTCTTATGCGCAAATAAAAGAGACCCCCAAAACCATGTTGAAGTGGTTTTGGGGGTCTTTTATGCCTGAACCTAGTCCTATTATATTTGAGACTCATCAGCTTCGAATGCTTATGCAGAATAATCTATAATCTTAAGGAACCTTCAGTTATTTGAAAGATAACTGTGATATTTTATTATAATCAGTATTTTTTCTATACTTTATATGCTTCCGACTTAATAAAATTATCCACCAAAAATTTATCATTATCGCTTAATCCTTCAAAAACTTCATTAAATCTTATCTTTGCATCTTCATTTTCTAAAAGACTTAAGGTGGCTAGTGCTGCATGTCCAAACTGCCATGGTCCAATAAACTTACTGTCCTTTAAAAGTTCTCCAAGTTGCGTAAGTCTATCTATTATCCTACTATCACAATAATTTCTCTCTATTAGTTTAAACATTGCCATAGCTACGACTCTTAAATTTCCAGCTTCTAGACATACAATTAAATCTTTGTTTTTTATTGTATCCGTTTTAATTTCTTCTACTAATTCACCTATTGTGGTCATAAAATCTTCCCTTCAATAAAATTATTCTTCTATTGGACCATATCTATCAATAATATATTGCTTTTCCGCTTCAAAGTTCTTTCGAAGTTGTTCTGCAACATTTTCTAATCCTAATTTTTCAGCTTCTTTAATTTCAATAGTGTATGCTTTAAGCTCATCAGCAATTCTCGCTTCCCAATTCTGATATGATTCAGCAGCGGAAGGGCAATTAACATCCAAATATATAAGTTTCCTTTTCATTATAGTAATTATTTTCCACATAATCTATAGTATACAGGTTTGTTGTACCTCTTCTGTTACCAGACATAAAAAACAGGTCAACTATGGTGGAATCACCAATAATGACCTGTACTATACGACACAATGATTTACACTCAAAATTAAAGACGAGGATGATGAAATTTAGTTCATGAAAGAATTACCCAGCTGTTCAGTCTTTAATGATCAAAGAAATTGATTTCATACAATAAATGCGCTTCCTCAGTCTGGTTGTTTATAGTAACTTCACTGTTGTTTCTTGTAACCAAGGTACTGCGTTTCTGTTTCCAATACCCTTGCTTTACCGATAGCTCGTAATCCCCTGGCAAAGCATTTGTGAATTGCTTGAAAAATCGTAGTATCTTCTTCAATCTTAAACTATCTTCATGTGCAAAAATATGACCACAGGATAAATTTATTGTTGCACCAGTATTACTAATATTAATCTGTATATCTCCCCAGTTGAGCATAAATTCAGAGGTGTAATCAGGATCTTCTACTACACTGATGTTATATTCTTTCTCATGTTCCTCAACTAGTTTTATGCTTTCAAGCTTGATCTCTTCTGTAGTAAGGCCTGCATCAATTCGCACTCCGAATTTTTTGTATGTTCCCTGAATATAAGTAAGTGATAGAACCTCAATATCACCATTGAAAAAGTGGCTGTCCACAAGCAAGGAATCATCTTTTCTCTCAAGTATTTTATATTCAGAATCTTTTAAAAGGAGAGCCTCTCCGATATTACTTTTTAGCATTTCACCTAAAAACTCAATGAATTTTCTGTCTCCGTTCTCGTATACATTACATTCTAAGCCATAGTTCACTTCAATATCAAAATCTCTAGATATACTCTTTACATTAAATTGTGTTGTGGTAAAGCTGAAAAAATTACATTTAACATATAATGTATCTCCTTCACCTTCTTCACTCTCTTCTTGCTGTGTGAAGCTAATGTCACTTTCATTTCCCATAACATTTTCCACAAGCTGTAGAAGTGAATTTTCAATTTCTTCTCTTTTAAGTACGTTGTTGCTGAAATAATATGTTATTTCCATATTAATCACCTTTCGTAAACCATCTAGTGATTTCACCGTCTTTTATAACCAGCAACTCTTGTAAATATTTCAAATCCCCATTAGGATTAGCCTTTCTTAGTATTTCTTGTTTCAAGCTTTCTATGTCACTAGGGTTAAAATCATCAAGATTCAAAATAATTCTTGTGGCTTGTTTTTTAGTTTTACCTTGTATTTCTTTAATTTTATTTTTTGAAAACTCTCCCTGAGGAGCATAACAATCAAATATATTACCTTCTAATACAAAGTCGGGGTTAGAATCAGGTTTTAACCCAAAACCATTTCCTCCATCGCATCCATAAACTGCTGCTGCACCGGCATCTTCGGCAGTGAAGGTCCATCGGGTATCTCCCCTGCCTTAAAGGCCAGCCCTTCCGGTGTCTGTAAGACCGGACCCAGCTCCGGGAGCCTCGACCTGATTCCTTTCAGGGCATCCTTCGCCGCCTGGCTGACGACGTCTTCCACCCCGCTGAACACTTTCCCGGCTTTGCCGATTTTGGTGACCTGCATTCCCGGGACAAGGAGGGAAGCTACCGAACCCAGCATAATATTTACTTCTCGTTTCTCTCTTATTATTGAAATTGGTAATCAACGGATCTACATTGGTTCTCCATCAAAATACATTATTTTTCCACTCAACAATACATCTTCTTTGCATTCATTTTCGAACCAATCAACGTTTCCTTTTATAATATACGCTCCCTTTTTACTAAAATAGCAGATATCTTCACCTCCAGGACCGAAGAGTATAGCAATGCAATCCAAGTACTCAACTATTTTAAAAACCATTACATACATTAACCTGTTCTGAGATAAAGTATCTTCATAAAATTTATCATGCCTAAAAGTAATCCTATAGTCGTAAATGAACTCATCTTTGAAAAAGAATGTATCTATAGCATTCGCTGGATGTTCAGCGGGATACTCTCCCTTTTCTCTTACAGTAATTTGAATTCCAATTTCCGGTTTTTCGCAGGACTTGGAGAATAACAATCAAATATTGTACCCCCTATACTAAAATCAGGTTTCTTATCCAAACCTATACCATCAGTTGGTCCTACCTTTGGATTCTGTTCAATATCATACCCATATTCCGCTAATTTTTTTGCAGCCTCGTTTTCCCTTTCTAATGCCCTGATTTTTTCTGGACTTGCATTTTTCTCGATTTTAGCCGGGTTTCCTTTGGGTAAAGCATTCGCATCTGGGAGTTTACTAGGTATAGTTCGTTTAAACCCGCTGCCAATCCCATTCGCACCGCCACCCACTTCATCCATCGCATCCATATATTGCTGCTGCACCGGCGTCCTCGGCAGTGAAGGTCCATCGGGTATCTCCCCTGCCTTGAAGGCCAGCCCCTCTGGTGTCTGTAAGACCGGCCCCAGATCCGGGAGCTTCTGCTTGATCCCTTTCAGGGCATCCTTCGCCGCCTGGCTGACAACGTCTTCCACCCCGCTGAACACTTTCCCGGCTTTGCCGATTTTGGTGACCTGCATTCCACATAGACCTTGTCCACATAAAAAGCCAGCGTCGTCTCATTTTCTTTGCTGCTAGCGGTAATCGGAGTACCATCCGGCAGTTCCAGCGGCGGACCGTTCAGCCGTCTTGCAGATTCGATCTGCTCCTGGACCTGCCTCACTGCCTCAACGATCCTGATCTCCTCCAGCTGGCTTCTTGCATAGGCTCCAGCGGCACTCTTCTCCATCGCCATCCGCAGCAGATACTCTTCGTTATGTATTAGCGGTACACTTTCCGCCGTGATCGACGAATCATAATCGCAGGCTTTGACAGCCAGCTGCTTGAAATAGCCGCTTAGATCCTTCCCTGCTTCATATTTTTCACTACTTCACATTTTAATCCATATGTTACTTCTGACGAATTATAATCATGTCTTCGTCAATTAATCTAAGATCTCACGAGCTTCCGCCTTACAGCTTGAGGTCAGTTCATCACTAGCCACGATTATGTTGCCAGACTATATATCCTCTGCGGCCCATATGCAGCTGTCTATAATCACAAGACATTTCAGGATATTCCCCATTTCCATTGGGCATAGTCCGCTGTTGAAGTGCTCGCTTCCAAAGGTGTAATTAACGGCAGTTCAGAATTGGCCGGAGCAGCCCGTTTCACGTGCTGATATTGCTTTTTACATAAACGCAAAACAGCTCCCAGCTTGTTTGCAAGATGAGAGCCGCTTCACGCTTATATTTTCATAAAATGATGATCCTATAATCTCTATCTATAATAATAAACTTGTCATTAAAATCTATAGATAAACCCTCGTATTTCTCGACAAGCATTTCATTAAGCGTTAATAAATCTGACCCTTCCCGAACATACAAATACATTTCGTTAATATTTCGAGTTATAGGATCAAGATGCATCTCAACTTTCATAATATCATTTGAATTTCTTTCAATAGTAGTTATTTTGTATACTATTTTCTCGACATCTTCCTCCACATTTGAATCGTTTCCAAACATTTCACCAAGTGATGAATAGTTCGGTTTTCCCCTCCTGAATATTTCCACTAACCCTATAACTAACTCCTGAAATGAACTTTCTGAAAATTTCAACTTTAACAATTCCCATGAGTTATCAAACATCCAACTCATATCATTGGGATCATTATCACTATCGTCCAAAATTCCAATAACTACAGGTTTTCTATAAAGAAATTTCGAGTTAATTCTTTCATCATTATTTAAAAACATTAAAATCCCCTCCCATCTTTTCTGCCATTTTACTATATAACCTATCCCATACTGCCTCTGTGTTACCTTCTTTAAATAATGCTTGAACCATAGGGTCACTGGAAAGCTCTCTTTGTGTTTGTTTAAAAACTTTCTCAACATCCAGTGGATGTATCGCCCATCCAAGAGTTCCTCTCTTAATACTGAACGTTACCCCATTTGGAGTCACAGCTCTTATTTCTGCCATATCGAAATATACCACTGTTTCTAGGTCAGCAATACTAAACCTACTACTACTAGGATGATTATGAGTAAATGTTGTATCCTTTGCTATATCTTTATAAGCAGAAAGGTCAATTTTTGCTTGTTCCCCATCAGAGATTAATCTACCAATCACATTGCCGTCATTATCGAAAAACAGACCATGCTCAAACGGCTCATTTCTAATACCATCTTCTAAATATTTAACTGTTGAAGGTGCTTTGTCTACTTTCCCTATACTGGATAGTAAATTTTGACCACCCGAACCCTCACTTACTACACCTATGTTAGAATCTGCACTACTAGATTTACCCTTCCCCTCAGATAACGGAACATTTACCTTTTTCACCCTGGACGCAGATATTTCACCCGCACCGGGGTGCAACGGAAGGCTTCTCTTTATCTTTACATTGCCGCGCATTCCTTCAATCCCTTGAAAACTGGCGACTACACTGCTAATGATTATACCATAGGCCTGCAGCTTCGATAATTTCGCACCGGTCCAGTAGTTGGTCCCGTCTTTCGCTGCCAGAATCTGCTCCTGCATGATATCAACGGGCACATTATCCAGATTAGATTTGATTTCTCCATTCCTAATGGCTTCCTGATACGCTATGGATGCTTGCGCCGCCTCCTGGTCTGTTATGCCATTTTTACTGAGTACCCATGTGTTTCCTATAAGTGTTTTGCTGTACTCCTCAAAGTTGTATTTTTTCGCTTCCGTATTGCTATCCAGCGCCAACTTACGTTCAGCCGCCTCAATCTGCAGCCGCTTCACCTCCAGCTGGCTTCGCGCGTAGTTCCCAGCAGCACTCTTCTCCATCGCCATCCGCAGCAGCAGGAGATATTCTTCATTATGTATCAGCGGTACACTCTCCGCCGTGATCGATGGATCATAATCGCAGGCTTTGACAGCTGGCTGCTTGAAATAGCCGCTTAGATCCTTCCCTGCTTCATATTGGACCTTGGCTACACCCAGCGAAGCCAGCTTCCGGCGTGCTTCCTCAGCCTGCGCATGGACGGCCTCCATCTGCGTCTTGTTCCCGAACGCTTCATAGACCTTGAAGGCCATCTGCGCCTTCGCGATCCCATCCCGCGCCGCGAAGATATCCTTCAGCTTGCTTAGGGCCGCAATACCCTCTACGGTCAAAAGCCCGGACGTTTGGATGATATTCCGCAGCTTCTGCACTGCCGGATCGTTATTCAGCTCATCCTTTCCCAGCAGGACGGTAACAGACGTGATCAGATACGCTACACTCTTCTGCACAATGGCAGGAATGGAAATCCGCCCGGCAGGACCTTGTGTCCCAAAGCTTCCGAATACACCCGCGAGAAGACTAAACTGCTGCGTGAGCTTGTCGGCCTGCCGTTTATTCTCCTCCTGGAGTCCTGCAACCCCCTTCAGGGCGGTCCGGATAATATCCTCCAATTTCTCTGCTTCTACGGTTAATTCGTTGATCATGACCTGGGCCTTCACGAGGTGGTCTCCCAGGGGAATTCCGCCCCAGCCGCTGGACTGGCCCTTCAGCTGCAAATACAGCCGGTTAGTGTCCTGGCTTACCTGGCCTATTTTGGTCTGCAGGCGCTGGACTTCATCTTCGTTAAATATAAGCTTCGTTGACGCCATGTCCACCCTCCCGCTTTGTCCGCACAGCAATATTTCCTATGTAATTTATAATTAAATATATAGGATATTCTTTTTATTATCGGATTATTTTTCCATAAATTTTATGGTTATCCATCCCTCCGGCATTTCCTTTAACCTTGATCCGTTGTCATTCCAATCTTCTTCTGCTTTTTGGCCAAATAAAAAGCCTCCTGAAAAGTGTAAAGTACTTCTTACACAATTCAAGAGGTTGGGAAGCCGTGATTAACGGCTGCATATTCAGCTGTCTATATTAGATTCCAGTGCTACATCCCATCATTTACCCGTCTTAGCAAGGCTCAGCCGCCGGCTTGCCTGCATCTTCCTTCGTACGGAAAGAAGATCCGCAGCCGCACGTAGCAGTGGCGTTCGGATTGTTAATGGTGAAGCCGCCGGTCATGCCGGATTCTTCGAAGTCGATCTCCAGGCCGTCGAGGTAACGGATATCGTCTTTGCTTACGACTACCTTCAAGCCCTCAATGTCCATATACACGTCTTGCTCGCTTTCGTTATCATCGAAGCCCATGGCGTAAGAGAATCCGCTGCAGCCCCCGGGAGTTACGCCCAGACGGAGAAACATATCAGGTACTTCCTGCTCAGCAAGCATGGTCTTCAATTGGCCTGCTGCTAATTCACTAATGTTAATCATAACTTTAACCTCCCAAAAGTTTTGTGAGCATATTTTTGCAATAGCTTTTATCAACCAGCCCTAAGGCCTCAGGTAATGTTCAAATAATTTGCACTTCTATAATTTAAATTAAGTATACTCCACTATTCTCTTAGCCTCAAGTCGCAAACGTACCGCAGTTATGCATTTCATGCCGGGTTCCCTTAAGTTTTCTGGCGGTTGCTCACCCTCCGGGAGAGGTTTATAATAGGAAAAGCGATATACGTAAAAATTCGGAAATTTGTCACGAGGTTACATCTAACCTCTATTTCATGCCGGTCTGCTGCCGGCTCATGTCATTAGCTCACGATTCTGCGATGCAGTTGCCTCGCCAACCTTCAGGAGGAAATTATATGTCTACCCTTATAACACCCCACATGGATGCCCGGATGGCGAACATCATTGAGAAGGTCCGCGGCGGAGAAAGATTAAATTTGGAAGATGGCGTTTATTTATATGAGAGCAATGATTTATTAACGATCGGGCAATTAGCCAATGAGGTTAACCAGCGAAAAAACGGGAATAAAGTATATTTTATCGAAAACATGAGTCTATATTTCACCAATGTCTGCGAATCCCGCTGCGCATTCTGCAATTTCCGCAAGGATGAGGGAGAAGACGGCGCTTATACCCTTTCCGGCGAGGAAATGGTGCAATATGTGCAGCAGCATATCCATCCCGGCGTACGCGAGTTCCACATTGTCGGAGGCCATAATGATAACGTGCCCTTCCAGTACTATGTTGATTCGCTAAAAGCTTTGAACGAGCACTTCCCTGACGTCACTCTCAAGGCCTACACCGCAGCAGAGATCGACTTCTTCACCCGCATCAGCGGCCTTAGCATCCGTGAAGTACTGGAGCAGCTGCGCGCCGCCGGACTGAAGACCCTTACCGGGGGAGGGGCAGAGATTCTGTCCGACCAGTACCGCAAAAAAATGCGTGTGGACAAAGCCAATGTTGAGGAATATCTGGAGGTTCACCGCACTGCCCATAATATAGGTATGAGAACACATACGACTATGCTGTACGGCTCCATTGAGTCCCGCGAGGACCGCATCCGCCACATGCTGCAAATCCGCGAGCTGCAGGACGAAACGGGCGGATTCATGGTGTTCATTCCGCTCTCCATGCAGCCTAAGAACAAGAATGCAGGCATTATGCGCCGGAACTCTGCTTACGAGGATCTTAAGACGATTGCAGTAAGCCGCCTGATGCTGGATAACTTTGACCATATCAAAGCCTACTTCATTAATATCGGAGCACAGCTGACCCAGGTCGCCCTCAGCTTCGGAGCTTCAGATGTACATGGCACGATTCTCAAAGAACGGATCAGCCATGCCGCAGGCGCATTGACCCCGGAAGGCCTGACACGTGAAGAGCTGATCTGGCTCGTCAAAGGGGCCGGACGGATTCCGGTTGAACGGGATACTTTCTACAACGAGATTAAAGTATACGAGTAACAACTAACCGCACCAGCCTATAATCCTGCGGAACTGCCTTGCCCATCTCGCACCATACCTGAAAGGAAGATCGGTTCGCATGAGAACTCTACTTGTCCTGGGCGGCGGCTACGGCGGTCTTGCCCTCATTCAGCAGCTACTTAACAACCATCTCCCCCATGATGTGGAAATCGTCCTGGTTGACCGGATGCCGTATCAGGGAATCAAGACGGAATATTATGCACTGGCCGCAGGAACTGTAACGGATTATCATCTGCGGATTCAATTCCCGGTTCATCCCCGCTTAACGATCCGCTATGGTCAGGTGGGCTCCATCGATCTGGAGAGCCGGGTGATATTCCTCGATACCGGAGAACCGATATCTTATGATATTCTGGCGATAGCGCTCGGCTGCACCGATAATTTCCATAATATCCCCGGAGCCGAGCACTATGCCTGCAGTATTCAGAGCTTTGCCGGGACCCGCGAAACCTACCGCCGGCTGAACGATGTGAAGCCTTACGGAACGGTTAACATTGTAGGCGGAGGACTGAGCGGAGTTGAGATTGCCTCAGAACTGCGGGAGAGCCGGCCTGATCTGAACATCTCTATTCTGGACCGCGGGGAACGGGTATTGTCTTCTTTCCCGGCCAAGCTGTCACAGTATGTGGAGGAATGGTTCAATGAGCATCATGTGGAGACCATAGGACGGGTATCCGTCTCCCATGTAGAAAAGGATGCCATCTTCAATGGCACCCAGGCAATTCCTGCTGATGTTACGGTCTGGACTGCCGGCATTCAGCCGGTGCAGGTGGTCCAGCAGCTTGAACTCCCCAAAGACCGTGGAGGACGGATCATTGTGGGAAATTATTACAATGTGGCCGACTATCCGGAGGTATACGTGATTGGGGATTGCGCCAGCCTGCCCTTCGCACCAAGCGCACAAGCCGCAGGTGCCCAGGGAGAACAGGTGGGGCAGATTATTCAGGCCCTATGGCGGGGTGAGACGCCGAAGCTGCATAAGATTAAGCTTAAGGGGACTCTCGGTTCACTGGGTAAAAATGCCGGCTTCGGCCTGATGGGCCGCCGCTCCGTCATGGGCCGTGTTCCGCGCCTGCTCAAAAGCGGCGTGCTCTGGATGTCTAAGCGCCATTTCGGGTAGGACAACCAAACCACGGCTGCGGTTTAGTCGATTTCAAGGCTATCCCATGCCTCAGCCTCTTTAATGGCTGCCTCAATCGCCTCTTCAAGTCCTTCGGCGGATTCGGCTTCAATAATCTCCCCGTCGACCATGGCGAAGGGCTGCAGATAACATTGTCCGCAGTTGTTCAGACAGCCGTACTCCACCACATCGTATTCGGGGTTTTGCTCCAGCTTATTTTTGAGCTTTTCTGTACCATGTCCGATATTACTGGCACAAAATTCTATAATTGGTCTCATGATGATCTCCCTATTCTGCGCTAACCATTTTATTTTTTAACTTTTTGTACTATAATAAACATACGAAAGGAGTGATTGAGAAATGAGTGAGAATGTACAAAGTGCAACCATGTACGATGAAGTATTGGAAGTGCTCGATAAACTTCGTCCGTTCCTGCAGCGCGATGGCGGTGACGTCGAACTGATCGATGTAGAAGACGGCATCGTTAAGTTGAAGCTTATGGGTGCCTGCGGCAGTTGCCCAAGCTCCACGATCACGCTGAAAGCCGGGATCGAACGCGCTCTTGTTGAAGAAGTAGAAGGCGTGGAAGAAGTTATTCAAGTATTCTAATCCCGTATCATAGATCATCCCGGCCTCCGTTGAGAAGGCCGGGATTTTTTTTATTATAGTGGATTTCACAGGCAGGATCAACCCGCCGCGTTCCCGGTAACCTTACCCATCCCTCCCAAAGGCCAGAAATGCCCTGTTAACCGTTCCCGGCTGACAGGGCATTTCTGGTCTTCTCTTTAGTTGTTCAGCTTAAGCTTTAGGCTTAGAATGCAGGGATAATTGCACCTTCATATTTCTCTTCGATGAAGGCTTTGGCTTCAGCAGAGTTCAGGGCCGCAGCCAGCTTCTGGATCGCATCGGAATCTTTGTTATCCGGACGGGCTACCAGCAGGTTGGCGTAAGGGGAATCTGCTCCCTCGATGAACAAAGCATCCTTGGTTGGAACCAGGCCGGCTTCCAGCGCATAGTTGGTGTTAATCAGCGCCAGATCTACCTCGTCCAGCTGACGCGGCAGCATAGCTGCATCCAGCTCAATGATTTCAAGCTTCTTCGTATTCTCAGTGATATCAGCTTTGGTGGAAGTGATGTTGGTGTCATCCTTCAGTTTGATCAGACCGTTCTTAGCCAGCAGGATCAATGCGCGTCCGCCGTTGGTGGCATCATTCGGGATGGCAACCTTGGCACCGTCAGCCAGTTCGCTGATTGCTTTGATTTTTTTGGAATACGCGCCGAAAGGCTCAACGTGAACCGCGGTTACAGATACAAGATCCGTGCCGTTCTTGGCATTCTGGTCATCCAGGTAAGGCTTGTGCTGGAAGAAGTTCGCATCCAGTTGTTTCTCGGCAAGCTGTGTATTCGGAAGGATATAGTCCGTGAATTCTTTGATCTCAAGCTTAATGCCTTGTGCTTCAAGCAGCGGGGCAATAGCTTTCAGAATTTCCGCATGCGGTACAGGAGAAGCTCCAATGACCAGGGTTACCGGTTCTGCAGCAGGTTCAGTGGTCGGTTCTGCAGCAGCAGCTTCCGTTGGCGCCGTTGTAGCCGCAGAGTTTGCCGCGTTATTCGCAGCGTTATTGTTGCCGCAAGCTGCAAGCACCAATATCATGGTCAAGCTGAAGAATGTAAGCAGTACTTTTTTCATCTGTAAATCCCCCTCTAATCAATAATTTGTATGAATAAGGCTCTATATGGACATACCTTATTTCCGTGTAAAATGTCTTACCAGCCGGTCACCGGCCATTTGCAGCAGCTGCACCAGAATAACCATCAGGGCCACCGAGATAATCATGACTTCCTTCTCATAACGGTAATAGCCGTAGCGGATCGCCAGGTCACCCAGACCGCCGCCGCCTATCATCCCGGACATTGCGGTATACGAGACGAGGGTAACAATCGTAATCGTAACACCGGCCAGCAGACCCGGACGAGCCTCCGGCAGCAACACGCGCATTACAATCTGTCCCGTGGATGCTCCCATACCCTGCGCCGCTTCGATGATCCCCCGGTCAACCTCCCGCAGTGCGGTCTCTACCAGTCTGGCGAAGAATGGAGCCGCGCCGATCACCAGCGCCGGAATCGTTCCAAGTACGCCTATCGAGGTACCCATAATCGACTTGCTGAACGGAATCAGGGCAACCATCAGAATAATAAAGGGAACCGAACGCAGAATATTTACGACGAATGATAATACCGAGTAAACAACCCTGATAATAGTGTTATTAGACTTGCCCCATAAATATAACACAATTCCGAGCGGTAAACCAAGGATAATTGTGAATATTCCTGAAAAAGCTAACATTTTTAATGTTGCGACCGTGGCATCAAGCATTTCTTCCCAGTTAATCGCGCTAAAATCCAGTCCGCCCATTAAGAAATCACCTCCACATCAAGGCCTTCAGCCGCAAGCTCGGAAAGTGTTGCTTCCACGGCTTCGGATGGCCCTTCAAACCGGACAATCAGCTGACCATAAGGAACATCCTTGATAGTAGAAATGGTTCCCTGCAGAATGGCGAAATTAACTCCGGTTCCCTGCGCCACATGGGAAAGGGTCGATTCGTACGTTTTTTGCCCGAGAAAAGTAATTTTGACCGCCTTAGTATATCCGGCATGTACAGCATCAATCGCTTGCCGCAGCGGTCCGTCCGCCTGAGTTTCACTGCGGATGAATTCTTTCGTAACCTCATGCCTTGGTTTCAAAAAAACCTGGGCAACATCGCCCTGCTCCACAATCCCGCCTCCATGAATGACAGCCACCCGGTCGCAAATGCTCTGAATGACATGCATCTCATGCGTAATCAGCACAATGGTCAAGTGAAATTTCCGGTTAATATCCAGCAGCAGGCGCAGAATTGAATCCGTTGTCTGCGGGTCCAGTGCTGAAGTCGCTTCATCGCATAGCAGAACATCCGGATCGCTCGCCAGAGCACGGGCGATCCCGACCCGCTGCTTCTGGCCTCCGGACAGCTGAGCCGGATATTTGTTCCGGTGCTCCTCAAGTCCGACTAGAGCCAGCAGATCCTGAACCTTCCGCTCAATCTCCGTCTTGGAGGTTCCGGCCAGCCGCAGCGGAAAGGCGATATTGTCATAGACGGTTGCGGAGGAGAGCAGATTGAAATGCTGAAAGATCATCCCGATCTTGCGCCGCTGCTCCTGCAGCTGTCCCTGGCTGAGTGCAGTCAATTCCACCCCATCCACCCATACTTCACCCTCGCTCGGACGTTCCAGCAGATTAATGCAGCGGATCAGCGTGCTTTTGCCTGCACCGGAGTGGCCGATCACACCGAATATCTCCCCCTTCTTAATCGACAGGCTTAGTCCGGAAAGCGCCGTTGCGGCCTTGCTTCCCTTACCGTATACTTTCGTTAAATCTTTCAGCTCTATCAATCGCCCCGTCCTCCTTCTTCCATGCAATTTATAACAAAAAAGACCTCTTACGATCCGTGCAGATCGGAAGAGGCCGTGTGTGTGAAGTAAACAATGCCGTCTCATCTGCCAAGACCGCAAACCTAGCGGCATTGTAGGAATTAGCACCATGACATTTGCAGCCAGCAGCTAAGCTGTGTACAAATCGGTTGCCGGGCTTCATCGGGCCTATCCCTCCGCCGCTCTCGATAAGATTATAGTATGAAGTTATATATGCCGTTTCATGTTAGAAGTAAATACTTGCATAAGTATATTAAGTTTCCGGTTCTTTGTCAAAGGTAAGTTTTTACGGCTGTCCGTGCTCTGAACGCTGGCTGGATGCAGCTTTATTCTTGTGCCACTGCTCATTGCTGTACCTGAAGGCAGCCGATAAAGATTTGCACACCATCTCCAGGCTCTGCCTCAAATCCTCCAGATGACTGTCAAGATCCTCCAGTTGGATTTTGTCATGCAGCCCTTGATGGCGTTGCCAGAGATCATCCGTCATCTCAGCGTTCATGTAGTGAATCTCGGCATTGCGCCGTTTGCGCAGATTCTCCACCGGTTCGCGGTAAGAGTTCCTGATCTTCTCCAGCTCATTGGCCAGCGGGTTGTGCGCATGAAGCAGCTGAAATTGGCGAAGCACTGTGAAGTAAGAGAAATGCGCTTTGACTTTACCTGTATTCAGATCATACAGACTGTTCAGAACCGTACCCAGCTTGTCCAGCAGGGAGAACACCCGGATGAAGCCGTCCTTATAAAAATACACATACCTGGCGTACTCTCCCTGTTCCGTGGGCGACATATCATCCATATAACCGGCAACCACCGACTTCCGGTAAAAGGCGGCGGCGAACCAGCTCTGCTCCAGCTCGTCCAGCGATGAGATCAGACCGCGTGTCCATATCTCCAGCTTGCGGTATTCATGGTCACGGTCTTGATGTGTGTTCATCTCCTTGCGCAGCATGGAGGCGACCTTCGCCATGTTGTCCATGGCTTCGGCCAGTACCCCGCTGTTCTCGCGGGGCGGCTCTCCCAGTAATGTCCGCAGCATATTTGTCCTCCTCAGAATACTTAAGATCTATACAAGAGGGAAATAACGGTTCCAGTTCCGGTTCACCAGTTCAACCGTGTCCTCATGCGGAACCAGCTCCTCCGGGTACCCCGGCTTCATCCGGGCATCTATTACAATCGGCAGGGAATAGCTGATTGCGTTACGCAGTGCATGGGTCTCCGCATAAATATCATCCGCCGGATTAAACCGGGTGAACACTGTCCACAGGAAGGAGGTTTGTGTGCGCACCGCTTCAGCGGCATCGTCCACCAGAACAATCAGCGGCCAGGCTGTGCCCTTCTCCTTGAAGGAAGCGGCCAGCCTGACGGGAAGCTCAGGGTCTTCTATATAGGATGCTCCGGAAACGGCTAAACATCCGCCGCAATAGGGCACGGCGCCGGTGATTGCTGGAAGGTGACCCTCCGTATAGGTTCTGGGCAGCTCACGGACCGGGTTGCCGGTGCCCATCATCACAGCCTTACTGCCATGATTCAGCTTACGGCCGGTATAGTCAAGGGTATCCATGGAGGTGTTAGCGAAGATCACCAGATCCGATGCCGGATTAAAGCGTTCAAGCACGGTTTCCAGCAGTTTGGGGAAATCCGTAAGCTCAACCGGTTCATTCGTCAGGAGCAGGAATTTCGTTAAGGAAAGCTGGCCTTCCCCCAGAATACGGAAAGCCGAAGCCAGTCCCTCACGCGGATAGCTCTCCCTGACAACAGCCGAAGCCAAGGCGTTCGAGCCGGATTCGGAGTACGCCCACAGAGCTTTCACTGAAGGCATCATCAGCGGATAGGCCGGAGCCAGCAGCCGCTGCAGATAATCC
The DNA here is from genome assembly GCF_038000205.1 of Paenibacillus sp. FSL R10-2771. NCBI lineage: Bacteria > Bacillati > Bacillota > Bacilli > Caryophanales > Paenibacillaceae > Paenibacillus > Paenibacillus sp. FSL R10-2771. Next base: position 481,349 of record NZ_JBBOBM010000001.1, on the reverse strand, counting down.
TTCAGATAATAATCCTCCTGGCGGGGTTTGCCGGTAATCGTGGCCGGAAATATCGCGTCCTTGCGGTGCCACATCCGCTGCACATGCATCACGGGAAAATCATGCTGCAGCGAATAATAGCCGGATTGACTGCCATATGGACCTTCCGGTCTCCGCTCAAACGGAGACACCCGCCCGCGGATGGAGAATTCAGCTTCTGAAGGAATGCGGTGACCGCCCAGGGGGTCCTGCACCATAGGGAGCTTCCCGCCCAGCATAAGGGATGCCAGCATCAATTCCGGAAGCCGCTCTGAAACCGGGGCAACAGCAGCCGCAATCAGGGCAGGAGGCCCGCCGATAAAGACAGAGACCGGAAGGGTCTCCCCCAGCAGCTCAGCCTGACGGTGATGGAAGCCGCCCCCTTTATGGATTTGCCAATGAACGCCGGTCGTGCTGTCATCATGAATCTGGACCCGGTACATCCCGAGATTATGGTCTTTGGGGTTGGTTATGCTCTCTGTATAGACCAGAGGAAGGGTGATGAACGGCCCTCCATCCTTAGGCCAGCTGGTAATTCGGGGTAATTCCTGTAGCGGATTACTGCTGCGGCAGATGCCTAGGACCGGCGCTTCACCTTGCGGTATATTCTTGGTTCCTGCTCGGATCAGGTCAAGCAGCAGGCCCTTTTCTCTCCATAGTCCGGCAGCTGATGGCGGAATCATCGTTTCCATAGCTGCCGTCATGGATTTCACTAACTGCTCCGGCCGGGTCCCGAAGGCCTTGTTCACCCGTCGGACAGTACCGAACAGATTGGTTGCAACCGGGAACGGCGTTCCTTGTACATTTGTAAACAGCAGCGCCGGGCCGTCCTCACCGGCCACCCGGCGGTGAATCTCGGCCAGCTCCAGATGCGGATCAACCGGAGTATCAATCACAGCAAGATCCTTGTCTCTGCGGAGCTGTTCGATCCATTGTCGCAAATTACCGTATCCCACTAAGCGTTCCTCCTCGAACCGGGCCGAACCTTGTCCCCATGCCCTTAACGGTAATCTTATTGCTTCTTGTCCGTTCCGCTTAACTGCCAGACACGGACACTCATATAACATAGAACCCCAAACAAGCCGGCAATCAGCAAAATATGCGATAACGCGGTAAATATGTACAGTCGTTCATTATACAGCGTATGAACCACAGCAGCCCCACTGAATACCTGCATCAGGCAGAGCAGCACTGCGGCAACACCCAGAGCCCTCAGCTCCGGCAGCTCTTTGTATCTCCAGAAAGCCAGATGTCCCAGAATAGCAGTCAGCAGGAACAGCAGCGCTGCTGCAACCCGGTGTATGAATACAATGCCCACCCCGCCAGACAGCTCCGGAATCCATTCCCCATTGCACAGCGGCCAGCCTGAACAGCCCCCCTGTGAATCGGTATGACTTACATAAGCTCCAATATACACGACCATATAAGAATATAACGCAGTAAACCAGGTTAAGTTACGGAAGCCCCTGCTAACTTTCGGTTCTGCAGTGCTATTCTCTTCCCCAGAAAGGTAGCTCCGTCTGGCTCCAAGCGCAAGCATCAGTGAGCTGGCGAACGCAATCAGCGAGAATCCCATATGTAGAGCCATCACTGCAGCAGACTGCGACTTGATTACCGCAAGCGCTCCCATTCCGCCTTGCACCACTACGAATATAAGGGTTAACAAGGCATAGGTAAGCAGATCCCTGCGCTTACGGGCGTAACGCCAGAACGCAAACATCGAAGCCAATGACATTAGACCCGCAAGTCCGCTGAACAGGCGATGGGTATATTCAATCAGGGAGCCTACGGTATACGCCGGTATCAGCTTTCCGTGACACAGCGGCCATTCATTCCCGCATTCCAGCCCCGAACCCGTCTTGGTAACCACCGCTCCGCCGAGCAGCGCCAGAAACATAACGAGGCAGGTTATATAGCTAAGCCATTTTAATTGAAGGGTCGTCAATGTTATCACCCGCATTTTTATAGGAATGAATTAGTATAATGATTGCGCCCGCAGACCATTCTAGAAAAAAAACACCGCTTCTGCTCGGGTAGGGCGAAAGCGGTGCTGCTTCATTACTTGTGGATACTAAGGTAAACATCCAGCGCCGTATTCAGGAAATTCTCAATTTCCTCACGGGACTTACGAAGCTTATTCACGAATCGGACCAGCTCCCGTCCATCGGTATAAGCGACAAAGCTCGGAATGCCCAGAATATTCTGTTCCTGGCTGACGTCGCCTACTGCATCGACATCCACTTCAACGAGTGTAAGGCGGTCACTATATTTCTGTTCCACATCCGGCATGAACGGATCAATGAATTTGCAATCCGAGCACCAATCCGCCTTGAATACCGCCACCGTTAAGCGCGGAGATTGTATTGACACCTGAAACTCAGCAGGAGAACTAATTTTGTTCATCTATTATCCATCCTTTCTCATCTAACCGTTACCCATGATTCTCTTCTCTTTAAGTGAAGCAAAATGTACGGAATAAGTCAAATAAAAAAGACAAAATAAGACAATGATCACAGCTTTATTCGTTTGCACGCACGTGCGCAGGCTGCAGCTTCATTAAAGGATTCAGCAGTTTGCGCAGCGGACGCGGGTAACCAGCGATTTCCTGGCTGCTCAGTACACCCAGAACAATCAACAGCACCAGGTAAATGATAACCACGGCAGCTCCAACGACCAGACATGTAATCAGGAATGCCAGTCTTGCCGGCATCAGATGAGTCAGCATAATCCCCGCTTCATTGAGGCCATAACCGATTCCGGCCGATGCGAGTACAGCGATTGAGAATCCGCCCCAGCGTTTGCCGAGAATTTCGAAGGGAATGATCTTTTTGAGCATCCGCAGATTAAGCAGCGTAATGACAATGAAGCACAGGGCCGTAGAGCCGATGATGCCATAAATGCCGAACAGCTGGCTGAACAGGAAGTTGGAAGCGAACTTCACGATAATCCCGGCTAGCACGTAATACATTGAAATCCGCGATTTGCCCATTCCGAGCAGAATAGAGTTCGTAGTCATCATAGTGATTTGAAAAATAGTGCCCAGCGTCAGCATCGCTACAATCCCGCTGCCGTCCAGACTGCTGAAGATCAGTCCATTGACAGAATATGCCGCCACAACGAGAGAGAGTACAATTGGTGTGCCGGTAAGAATGGAAATACGCATGGCCAGGGTAACCTGGCGTTTCAGATGCTGTTCATCTTTGCGGGCGTACGCCGCTGAAATAATCGGAATGAGCGACGTACTAAGCGCGATGGAGAGCACCGGCGGAATACCCGCTATACTCTGTGCACGGCTGCCGAAGATCCCCAGAGCCCGGGTAGCTTCCTCCATTCCGATCCGTCCGCTGAGCAGCGGTACAATAAAGGAAGTATCGATAAAGTTCACAACAGGTACTGTGATCGAAGATAATACAATTGGAATGGACAGCTTAAAAATATCTTTATAAATTCCAAGTAACGGAAGGCGTGCCTCATTCGATTCATAAAGAGCAATCTGCTCCTCGCTGCGGCGCATCTTCATTGCGTAATACAGCATGACACCGAAAGCGCCGACGCTCCCGAGCACACTGCCGAAAGAAGCGCCTGCAGCCATCCATGTGTTGCTGTAGCCTTGGCGCAGCAGAATAAAAGCCAGCAGAATTGCCGTCGATACCCGGGCGATCTGCTCAATAATCTGCGAGATACCGCCGGCCATCATATTATTGCGCCCCTGGAAGTAACCGCGCATCATTGCGATTGCGGGGAACAGCAGCAGCGCCGGGGCAATCGCCCGGATTGCCAGCGTACTCTCAGGAACTTTGGTGTACTCCGCATAATACGGAGCGGCTATGTACAGTATTGTACTCATTACAACACCTACAACAGCTGCAAAAATAAGGGCGGCACGGTATACCTGCTGCGCTTCATGCGGACGGTTCAGAGCATAACGCTCTGATACCATTTTGCTCAGCGTGCTGGGTATTCCGGCGGTCGCCAGCGGAAGAAGCAGGAGATACACATTGTTAGCCTGTGTAAAGGATGCATTCCCGATATCATTGAATAGATGTTCCAGCGGAACCCGCTGGGCAAGTCCAAGGATGCGGGCCACAAGTGCGGCCGCAGCCAGAATAAGCGTGCCTTTAACAAAAGATTCTTTCTTGGTGGACAAGCTGTTTCGCCTTCTTCACAATAAATTTAATACCGTCCGATCCAGATAAAGAAGAGGACGACCATAACAATCTGCAAAATGATCTTGACTACGGTACTGCTGAACAGCCCCAGCAAGGAGCCGAAGCTGACCTTAACCGCCTTGCCGGGCTTCGAGCCGGCAATCAGTTCGCCGACAAAGGCCCCGAGGAACGGGCCGATCAGCAGACCAAAGGCCGGAATAAGAAAGGGGCCTATAATCAGGCCGATCGTGCTGCCGATGACGGATGCCCGTGAGCCGCCGAACTTTTTGACTCCCCAGGCCCCGACCACATAATCGGCAACGAACAGGACCACTACAATCAGTGTCTGGATAATCCAGAACCAGGCGCCGAAGGAGTGGAAGGAAAAGAACCAGCCGTATACGAAGAAGGCCAGATAAATCGCCAGCGCGCCCGGCAGGATTGGATATACCGCTCCTGCCAGCCCTACTGCAAACAAAGCAATGATCAGAATCCAACCCAGGATCGTCAATTCCTTCAACTCCTCAAGTTTTGTTTTGGATAGGATAAGTAAGCTAAGCCTGCTTAGAAATTCTGCCGGCCGAGGTTCCGGCCTCCGCAAGAATATACTTCTGGATCACTTCCGCGATCCCGTCATTATTGTTCGTAGCCACAACAGCATCGGCTTCCTGCTTAACGGTCTCCTGGGCATTGCCCATCGCTACTCCGAATCCGGCCTGCTGGATGGCCGCCAGATCATTCAGACTGTCGCCGACGGCCACAACCTGGGACATGTTAATGCCAAGCAGCTTGCAGACTTCCAGAATGCCGGATGCCTTGTTGACGCCAAGCGGATTAATCTCCAGATTGAACGGCGAGGAATTGGTGATCTCCAGCCCGCCCAGCTCCTGCAGACGCATCAGAAGTTTATGGCGGATATCATTATCCTCGGTAGAATAACCGAACTTCAGCCATTCCCTGCTGTCAATTTCGCCGTCCCAGGTGTCGCGGTTGTATACTTCATCCACGGAATATGCCCAGAACCAGATATCGAACTCTTCGGCAATCTTATGCATCTGTTTGACCAGTTCCACATCCATCAGGGACCGGCGGTACAGTTCTCCCGGTGCGCGCCAGACTTCACTTCCGTTTACCATAATCATCGGGGTCTCGAGGCCAAGCTGCACGGCATAAGGCATCGCACTCCGGGACGAACGTCCGGTAGACAGGCAGACATGTACGCCGGCATTCATCGCTTTTTTGATCCATTCCACCGTTTTGGGGGTGATTTTCTGTTCATCATTCAGTAGGGTTCCATCCATATCCAATGCAAGCAGGCGGTATTTGGCAATCATTTGCCACCCCTCCATTCTTGTATGTCTCCCGGTCGGGAGCAGCTGAGTATTTGTCAATCAGGCTACGGCGGTTCGTCAATTTGTGTTTACGGCATCTCCGTTGGCCGGATCTGCAGTTTTTACATTTTTCTTCGGGTTGCCATCCAGCCCGTACTCCCAGTCATACGCATCGAATATTTTACGCGCGACCGGCGCGGCACTGTTGGAACCAAACCCGCCTTCAGGGATGACCACAGCAACTGCTAACTTAGGATTATTACGCGGGGCAAAAGCAATAAATACCCCATTATCACGCAATTCACCTTTCCCCAGCTGCTGGGAGGTACCTGTCTTACGGGCAAAATCATAAGGGAAATCCGTAAATGCAGTAACCTTACTGTTCATGCCCTGTTTGATTTCTCTCCAGAAGGACGGGTCAAAGGTCGTTACTTCATCCAGCACCTCGCGCTCAAACTTTTTGACCACATTGCCTTCAGAGTCGGTGATCTTGCTGACCAGCTGCGGCTTGATGCGCACACCTTCATTGGCAAGCGTGGAAGCATACTGTGCCAGCTGCAGTACCGTATAACGGCCCTGCTGCCCGAAGGAGGCATAGACCAGTGCGGCTTGCGCACTGCCCGCTGCCTTGATATCGGTATAGTTAATCTGTCCCAGATACTCATTGGGAAGCCCGCTCTGTGTGGAGACACCGAGGCCGAACTCCTTCATATACTTATCCCAAACTTCAATCCCCTTGCCCTTATATTGCTCATAAAGCTTCTTGCCGACCATATCCACCATGAATACGTTGGAGGAATCCTCAATCGCTTTGGCCGGGTCCATCGAACCGTAGACATGTCCGGAGGAATTGCGCACGGAGGATTTGTCATCCTTACCGAAATAAGCGATCCCTTTATCATTGTACCGGTAAGAGGTGCTGAAGAATCCTTCGTTCAAGCCCACAAGCACACTCAGCGGCTTAATGGTTGAACCCAGTAATACGGTAGAACCGAATCCATGGCCGGACATCCCCGAAGAATACGGAGTAATCGTCCCATTCTGATAGTTACCCATAATTTTATTCCAAGTATCGGAATCCAGCTTCTCCGCCGTCCAGACATTGGTATCATAATCCGGCATACTGGCCATGGCAACAATATTGCCTGTATCCACTTCCATGGCTACGGCATAACCCGTGAGTGCATCGGGGTGGGTTTTGCCCTGGACGGCATGACTGTGCAGCCAGCTGATCTGCTCCGTAATGGCCTCTTCCGTCTTGAGCTGGACGTTCTTATTAATCGTCATCCAGACATCATTACCCTTGACCGGCGGTACAACCTCTTCAACCTTCTCGGCCATATTCTGCGGATTCACTGAAATGACCTGATAACCATTCTTGCCGCGCAGCTCCCGCTGATATTGCAGCTCCAGACCGTCAAAGCCGACAAACTCATCATCCTTATAGTTCAGGCCGGGATCGGCATCGATCTTCTTCATTGCGTTCTGGATGTTCTTATAAATATTAAGTGTACTGGACGATTTGAAGGGCTTGATATACCCGACTGTCTGCACAGCAACCGTGTCCTTGTCATAATGCCGCACGCCTTCTTCAACAATCTCAAGACCGGGGAACTCGCTTTTATGCTCCATGAAATAAGCAACTTCCTGGGTGGTAAGACCGGATTTGATCTTGCGTGCCATATAACCCGAATATTTCTTGAAATATAAATCCAATGAAGTAATTACATTATTCACCGTCAGCTTCTCGCCGTCCGGATCACCATGTTTATCGAATTCCTCGACCAGCCGGGTTGCCAGCGCATAGGCGTTAGCTCTCGATTCCGGCTTCAGTGCACTGATTCCGGTTTCCTTATCCACGGCTTTGGCCGTATATTCCTTCGTCAGGGTGATATACAGCGATTGAACGGAGGTCGAATAGGCAATCTCTTCTCCTCCGGCTGCGCGAATCGCACCACGGATGGACGCGAGCGGTACACTTTTGGTATCCCGGCTGGTCTCCACCTCGGTCAGCTTAGGTCCTTCCACAAACTGCACAACAGCCAGACGGATAATAATTACGCAAAAGATTACAAACGTGCTGAAGAAAAACACGTTGAGCCGCAGGCCAAGCGAACTCTTGCTGTCCTTCTCGTCCGGGGGAGAGGCCTGCTTTCGGAAAACACTCACAGTTTTTCACTCCTCTACATCTCAAGTGGAAACGGCTTGGCTGCCCTTGATAAGGACAGCACCGTTTCAGCGGGAAAAATAATATAAACCTCTTAGTTCACAGTTGACTCTTGTTTCTGCTCTACTGGCGGAAGATTTTTTTGGGGGACTCCATCGAGCCCGTATTCTGAGTCATAGGCTTCAAATATTTTGCGGGCCACCGGTGCAGCACTGTTCGATCCAAAGCCGCCTTCCGGAATAATCACCGCTACAGCAAGCTTGGGATGCTCGCGCGGAGCATAAGCAATGAAGACTCCGTTGTCACGGACCGCACCGTACGCATCCATTTCAGAGGTCCCTGTCTTGCGGGCAAAGTCATACGGGAATCCGTCAAACACCTTAACCGACGTGTTCATCCCCTGCTTGATCTCCTTCCAGTACGAAGGATCAAACGTAATTTTGTCCAGAACTTCCCGTCCGAATTCCTTGACCGTATGGCCTCCGGCATCTGTAATCCTGCTGACCAGCTGCGGCTTGATCCGTTCCCCTTCATTGGCAAGCGTCGCTGTATATTGGGCAAGCTGCAGTGCGGTATACTTGCCTTTCTGACCGAAGGAGGCAAAGACTAACGCCGCCTGGACAGAACCCGCTTGCTTCGTGTTGATATAATCGGCAACTCCGGCACTCTCACCCGGCAGTCCACTCTGTGTCGAAACCCCAAGTCCGAAGGCCTTCATATACTTGTCCCATACCGCGATTCCTTCACTCTGATACTTCTTATAGAGCGCATTGCCGACCCAGTCTACCATAAAAGCATTGGATGACTCCTGGATCGCCTTGGCCGGATCAAGCGGCCCCAGGACGTGCCCTGAGGAATTGCTTACAGAGGAACTGTCATCCTTGCCGAAATACGCGATTCCCTTGTCCGTATACGTATCGGTGGTGGTGAATAAGCCTTCATTGAGACCAATTAACACACTTAACGGTTTGATTGTGGAACCCAGGAAAATCAAGGACTTCAGCCCATTGCCTGAGAAGCCGGAGATATTCTCATTAATCGTCCCGTTCTGGTAATTATCCTTGATCTTATCGTATACTTCCGGCAGCAGCTTCTCGGCATTCCAGACATTCGTATCATAGTCCGGCATACTGGCCATCGCTACTACATTGCCTGTATCTACTTCCATCGCAACCGCATACCCGGTTAGGGCATCCGGATGATATTTGCCTTGGACCGGATTGGTATGCAGCCAGCGGATCTGATCCATAATGGCCTGCTCTGTCTTCATTTGCACGTTTTTATTGATCGTCATCCAGATATCGTTGCCCTTGACAGGCGGAACCGATGCAATGACTTCCTCAGCCATGTTCTGCGGATTAACGGAGAGGGTCTGATAACCGTTCTTGCCTCTAAGCTCGCGCTGATATTGCTGTTCGAGACCATAGATGCCGACAAATTCATCTTCCCTGTAAGTCAGGCCGGGATCAGCACCCGTTTGTTTCATGGCATTACGGATATTCTTGTATATATTATAGTCCTCTGTAGAACGGAACAGCTTCATATAGCCTACCGTCTGAACTGCCACTGTATCCTTGTCATAATGGCGGACGCTTTCTTCCACAACAGCTACCCCAGGATAGCTTTCCTTGTTCTCCATGAAATGAGCGATTTCCTTCACCGTCAGCCCCGTCTTGATTTTGCGCGGGACATAACCAAGCGATTTCTTATAATCAAGATCCAGCAGAGCAAGGATATCCTCCTGCGAGAGCTTTTTGGCGGAAGGATCACCATATTCATTAAAAACTGACGTGAGCCGCGCCACCAGTGACTTCGTCCTTGCCTTGGCTTGAGCAGTGAAGTCGTATACTCCGGTGTCCTTATTCTTGGCTTTGGCTGTATATTCTTTGGTTAAAGTGATATATAACGACTGAATGGATGTGGAATAGGCAAGTTTCTCACCGCCGGCAGCATGAATAATTCCCCGGATCGCCGCAAGCGGCACATCCTTGGTCTCCCGGCTGGCCTCGACCTCAGTAAGCTCAGGACTCTCCACAAACTGCAGCCCTGCAAGGCGGATAATAATAATGCAGAAAATAAAAAAAGTGCCGAAGAAAAACAGATTTATGCGTAAACTCAGGTAGTTTCGGGCAGAACCTCCATCCGGGCGGGAGCCCGGCTTACCGAACCATCTCACAGCATGTCCTCTCCTTGTATGTTATGCAAAACCGTATATCCGGCAGTCCACAGGCAGAGCTCTTCTTACACGCTGTTATTGTACCATAGATGGAGGAGCTCCCGCTTCTTGTCAGAGGATGTTTTCCTTGATATGCGTTGAATCAAAATCCTTGGTATTGAACCAGTTACCGCTGCTGGCCCAGGTAGAATCCAGCGGAATCCAGGCTTCCCTGCTGCTGATATAGACCTCATTCCAGGCATGGGGACCATAACCGCCCTGCCCGTCATAGCCTCTGCCGGTTACAACCCGCACCTGAAGGCCCTGCGAACGGGCCATCATGGCATAGAGACGGGCATAATCTATACATACTCCCAGCCGGGTATCAAAGGTATCCTGCGGGGTCTGCTCATGCCAGATCCGTTTCTGCTCATAGTTCTCTGCCTTGGTATAGTCATAGGTGATGCGTGAGCCGATCCAATCATAGAGCAGCTTGGCCTTCTCTTCATCCCCGTCAGCCTGTCCGGCAACATCTGCGGCTGCACCAGCGATGTCCGCGGAGATATCATGGTCGATCACTTCATATTTGCGCCGCAGAATATCATTCATCTCGGCGGCTACCGCCTTGGTCAGCACCGGAAGCTTCCCCCGGACCTGTTCACCGGCCAGCGGCTCAAATACCGCTGCCGCACTCTGGCTGTAGATCGGCGAGGACTCCACATAGCGGCTGAAGCCGCTGTCCGGATTCAGCCCTACGCCGATGTAGAGCGCGAAGACCAGGACAAGTGCGCGGGCAAGCCCTGCGGCGAAGCCTAGAACGGCTCCGCTTAAGCGGCTGGCCCCCGTGATCTTCCCTCCCGGCCTTGACGAAAACCGCGGCAGGCGGAAAGGCAGCAGCAGGAACAGCAGACCCAGCATTAGGCGGATCAGACTGTAGGACAGGAGCAGCAGGAGCAGGAACCGCACAAGCGGCGAGTTCGCCAGCACCGATACGGCTGTATAATACACCTGCTGCCACTGGCTCAGCCGGATGTCAGGCAGAACAACGCCTGATGCCCACTCCCCGGCTAGTGGCGAGAGGTATACAGCAGCCGGAACCGCCATGATCAGGGCCGCGATCGCCATTATTCCGGAGCCGAGCAGTCCGAACAGCCCTCCGGCCGCCCTTTTGAAGCCCCGGCCCCATCCCTGCAGTACGGAGAACAGCACGACCACCAGCAGGACGATCGAGATGATATTGGCTTCACTAAGACTATCTAACCAGCTGTTCAGCATCTCTCTCGCTCCTCCTTCTGCGGCCAGCCTGCCCAAAGTTCAGCTGCACTTTTATTTGCCAGCCTGTTTCCGGGCTTCATCGATAAATGTTTTGGTGGTATCCGTTACACTCCACTTTCCAAGACTGACCCCGCGGAAGATTACTTCAACCTTATCCTCTGCGGCGGAGCCCTTCACTTCCAGGTTTGGAGTAGTGATCGTAAAAGTGCCATCACCGCCGGAGGTATACACCGCATCCTGCGCTTCCTTAAGCATGACTTCCTGCGCTTCGTTCTTCAGTGTGCTGACCGTCCCGTCCGCCACTTTGTTAACAGCATTACCTATCTGATCCATGGTCACCCCGCTGTAGATGAACAGGCCTGCAACGATAATGATAACAATTGCCCATTTCAATACAGTCTTAACGAGATTAATTACTGCAAACAGCAGGACAAGCGCAATAACGATAACAAGCCAATTCTCTCTGATAAATTGTGACCACACTGCCGGATCCATCAATTTCACAACACCCCTATCGCAAATTTCGCCACTCCGGGACTCCTGTCCCGTCAGACATATCATTAATAATAATTATTATACATGAATACCTCTTATAATTCATGGTTCCCGGGCTGCAGAAGCGCATACAGAGTCTGGCCAAGAAAATGGTATAAGCCCCCTCCGGTGCACGTAAAGTACAAGTAGGCCGTTTCTTCCAAGTGAATTCCGTTCCATTACTCATCGGCTGGCCACCAATCTGGAGGTGTTACCCGTGAAAACCGCGCTGTGGCTGTATCTGTTTCTGTTCCTTGCCTTCTTTGACCTGCATGCCCAGTATCCCATTCTGACGCCGTTTGCCATGTCTTTGGGAGCTGGGCCGGCCTTTATCGGCTGGATGATGGGGATGTATTCGCTGACCCACCTCCCCGGCAACCTGCTGGCCGGTGTACTGGTTGACCGCAACGGCAGCCGCCGTTACATCGTCTTTGCCCTTACAGCAGCCGGACTAATCCTGCTGCTCCAGGCTCATGCGCAGCTGCCCTGGCATCTGCTGCTGCTGCGCGCAGCAAGCGGCTTCGCGTTGGCCTTCCTCTCGCCTGCCTGCATGACCCTGCTGGCCTCCCTCTCCTCTGACCCGGCTACCCAGGGCAAGTACATGTCAGGCCACGGAATCATCCACACGCTGGCCTCTGTGGTCTCACCGGCGGCCGGTGCGTTCATCGTGGCCAAGGCCGGCTATTCCGGTACCTTCAGCACGCTGGGCTGGCTGCTCATCCTGACAGGTGTGATGGCCTTCTTCAGTGTCCCGAAGCATTCTCCTGCGCTGGCTGTACACAAACCCGCTCTGCCGCTGCCGCAGGAGAAAGCGGCGAATCCGCTGTCAGCCGTTATTCCAGTCTCTAAGCGCTACTATCTGCTGCCTTTTTTCGTATCCTGCTCCCAAGGGGTACTCTTCTTTGAACTTCCGCTGTCTCAAGGAAGCGGCGGAATGATTTCGACCGGAATTCTGCTGTCGCTGCTCAGCCTCGGGGCACTACTAACCCTCAGCCTGTTCTTCCTGAACCGGCTGGCCCCTGGCATCCGCATTGCTGCCGCCCTGCTGGGAATGGCGATCTGCTTCTTCACTCTGGCCGCCTTCCGCAGCATCCCGGCGGGAGTCGTTCTGTTCATGCTGGGCGCAGCCAAAGGTGTGTTATTCCCGGCCATGGCTTCCCTGTTCATCAGTCTGGGCGGTGCAGGCCGGATGGGACGTACCTTCTCGCTGCAATCCATTGCTATGTCGCTCGGGGCATTTGCCGGGCCGGTAGCCGCCGGACAGCTGCGGGACTATGTCTCCCCTTACTTCATTGCCTTCGTGTTGCTGATGACAGCCCTTCTGCTGCTCCCCCCCGGAAGATCCGGCAGTCCCGCTGCTTATTCTCCGGGCTTGAACGGCCATGCCGCCTGATTCCAGCCGCATTCGCCAGCAATCACCCGCATTTTTTCTGCCGGGTGATTGTTTGTTTGATGACGTTTGTTTTTACGACATTTCCCGGGGAATGAATACATATTGCTCTTTGAACTGTTAAAATTGGCGAAGCTTAGGTACAATATCGTCATAACCAACTACGATCCGGGAGTGAGCACCTATGTCCATTACCATTATTGTCGAAGGCAAGAATGACCGCAGCCGGCTGAGACGGCTGCTCGCGCCGGAGGTCGACATTCTGTGCACTTTCGGCACCTTGAACACACTCAAGCTGGAATCCCTGCGCCGCACTGTCGGTGATGGAGAAGTATACCTGTATATGGACAATGACAGCTCCGGCAAAAAAATCCGCGGCGTACTGCGCGATGCCTTTCCCGATGCGGTGCATATGTATACCCGGCGGGGTTATGCCGGTGTCGAAGGCACTCCTGACGAGTACAGCATCACCCAGCTTGAAAAAGCCGGGCTTGAGGAATATATTCTCTATCCGCAGCCGTTCAGCAACAACTAGCTGGCTTCGGTCTATAGTCAACACCAAAAACGCCTTGCCGGTCCCTCCTTAATTGGAAGGAGTCCGGCAAGGCGTTTGGTTTATTCGGGCAAATCTATTCACGGGCCAGCTTCTTAACCGATTCGGCCAGAAACTCCGGAGTCACATTCTCCGTATCCCCGGCATCATATAATCCCCGGAGGCGGTTGGTCCGGTCTACCAGACCAATAAGGTTGGCATGGGCAAAATCATCCTTACTGTTACCGTAGATCAGAACCTTGAATGATTCAGCCGCCAGCTTGCGCACTTGCTCCTGATCCCCGCGCAGGAAATACCAGCCGTTATAATCGGCATGAAACTTGTCGCCAAATGCCCTGATCGCTTCACGTGTGTCGTTCTCCGGGTCAAAGGAAATGGAGACAAATTCAATATCCTTGCCGAAGCTGCCATCCTTCACCAGCAGATCCTGTGTCTGTGACAGCATGTAAGTAGTAATAGGGCACACATCCGGGCATTCGGTGAAGAAGAAATAGACCAGCCTTGCTTTGCCTGCCGTATCCGCAAGGCTCACCTGCTGTCCATCCACATTCTCCAGAGAGAAGTCCTGTACCTCCCCGATGACCGGCAGCTTCTTGTCTCCGAAGCTAAGCGAATTCACTACCAGATAGACGGCCATAATTACCGCCGCCAGCAGCATCAGCCAGGTCCATTTATAGCGTTTCAAGGTCTGCACAGGACCCCTCCCCATTCATCATAAGAATCCGTACTTCCACCGCGTGTATCTAAAATTTAACCGTGGATCGTATTCAATACCAGCACAATCAGACTTATGGTCAGATAGTTAATGGAGAAGAAGAAATTTTTCTTGGCCCAGGCATCATCATCCTTCGCCTTAAATCCGATTAAGGTTAAATAGAGCCAGGCCAGCGACAAAGCTGACGATACGATCAGATAAAATATTCCTGCATAGTCATACATGTACATCAGTACAGGGATAGGCAGCAGCAGTGCCACATAAGGGATCATCTGGAACTTGGTGCGGCGCGTCCCTTTGACCACTGGAAGCAGCGGGAACCCTGCGGCCCTGTACTCCTCTTTGCGGCGGATACCAAGTGCCCAGAAGTGGGGCGGCTGCCACAGGAAGAGCATGGCGAACAGCAGCCAGGCACCAAGGTCTACGGTTCCGGTAACAGCCACATAACCGATTACAGGCGGCATGGCACCGGAGATGGCTCCCACGGAAGTGCTCCAGGTAGATGTTCTTTTGAGCCAAAGGGTATACACTACAACATATACGAACATGCCGACGATGCCAAACAGTCCAGCCAGTACTCCGCAAAAAGCAAACAGCACAGCCAGGCCGGCAATACCCAGCCCAATGCCGTACAGCAGCACTGTCTGAGGCTTCAGCCTGCCTGTAGGCAAGCCCCGCTCACGGGTTCTTTCCATCTTCATATCCAGATCCCGGTCGAAATAATTATTGAATACACAGGCCGAGGCCATAACCAGCATAGTGCCTAGCAGGGTAAGGATTAAGCGCCCATACTGTACATCCCAGCCTGAAGCTACCCAGTAGCCTGCAAAAGCAGCGATCAGATTGGAACGGATAATACCGGGTTTCGTCACCGTAATGAAGTCGCGCCAGCTTGCACCTTCCGGTGGAGACTTGGCAGACATTGATGCGGAATCGGAAGAAGCTTGATATCTCAATTGATTGTCCACGTATGGTGTTCCTCCTTCTAAGGGACTTCTTAACGTTCCGCCGGAGCCTTAGTAACCGTTCGGCTGCATCTGGATAATATTACTCGCTCCGCTATTAACTTTATCATAGCAAACTGGGAAAGACTTTGACAATCATTGACCATGATGTTCATCAATTCGACAATTACGTGACAATATTTATTTCCTCCCCCCTAAATAACTGGACGCTAAATTGGGTAGTTATTAATAGAGAACTTCCGTACAAAGGAGATCTGACCAATGGATACCGCTACACATTTTGTTATGGGACTGGGACTCGCCGGTCTGTCGTTCGTTGATCCTTCAGTCGCCGCGAATGGGACACTTGCCGGTGCCGTAATGGTCGCTACTGTACTCGCTTCTCAGGCACCGGATGCTGATACTGCGCTGCGGCTGAAGGACAACGCAGTTTATATCCGCAATCACAGGGGAATCACCCATTCCCTGCCCTTTTTACTGTTATGGCCGGCTCTGATCACAGTGGTCATAGGTCCGGTCTTCGGATTAACGGATCTCCATGCCTTAAGCCATATTGCGCTTTGGAGCTTCATCGGCGTTGCCATCCATGTGTTCTCGGATCTGTTCAACACCTATGGGACCCAGGCGGCACGCCCGTTCACCGAGAAATGGATTGCCTGGAATATTATCCACATCTTCGACCCGTTCATCTTCGGCAGCCATGCGGCAGCGATCATTCTCTGGATCAGCGGGATTGTGCCTCCGGCACCCTTGTTCATTACCCTATACGCAAGCATCGTCTTGTATTACATCTGGCGGACGCTCGTACATGCGCGTATCACACGTAACATCAAGAACAAGGATGTGCACCATAATGCTGGTGACCGGTACTTTGTCATCCCTACGATTTCGCCTACACGCTGGAACGTGGTCAAAGCCAAGCCGGATGGCAGCTACAACGTCGGACTGCTGAACAACGGCAAGCTGGAATGGTTCAAGCATGCGGTGTGCTCCACTCACCCCGCGGTTGAACATTCGAAATCCCATCCGGATATTCAGGCTTTTCTGTATTTTACCTCTTACGCTGTCGCCGAGGTCGAAGAGCTGCCCTCTGGTTATATTGTACGCTGGGGGGATGTTCGTTATTTACACCGTAAGCAATTCCCGTTCGTTGCAGTACTGGTCATGGACAACCAGTATCATCCGCTGAATACTTATGTAGGCTGGCTCAGCAGTGAGAAGCTCGACGAGCGCTTCGCCATTGATCCGGGGACAGTTAAGACATAGCAGCGTAAACAAGGCATATCATGTAGATGGATGGCATCCGCCCATGCGGATGCCATCTTTTTAATTTATACGGGCAATGAGTTGAAGTTCACCCTCTTTACGAATTGTTGTATGAAATACAGCAATTCCCCCGCTTAAGCGGCTATGAAGGAGGAGAATGCTGCCTTTTGTGCAACAATTTTTGATTAGAGGCGATTTAATAAAGAAAATGTTGTATTCTGTGCAGGATTCCGTCATTGGACCTTTACTGGTTCTAAAATTGCAGCAGGTTAAATCTTCCTGAGGTCTAATACTCTTGCCGCCTCTTGACGCCCCGGACCGCATAAGGCACAATCACAATAAAGCGGTTACAGTATATACTTCATGATATGAATTGAAAATCCCGGGGTGCAGAAAGCACTCCGGGACTCACTCCACCGCTATTGCAGCAGAAAGGAAGGCTGGAACATATGGGTAAAGGTCTGTCACTGTGGTTCGCCTGCTCTTCAATTCTCATACTTACGGCAGCTTCCATTTCAATCAGCTATAACATCTGGCTGGCGCTGCTGCTCGGCGCCCTGTGCGTGCTCAATATCGGCTGGGGCTTCATCATCAAAGCCCGGCTGAGACGCAAGGCCGAGCGCAAGCTGCCCTCCTCTTAACGGTAAGGCAGGAAGCCCATCCGTTCCTTCACGCCTTCCAGTGTCCGGGCAGCACTGCTGCGCGCGCTTTCGGCACCTTGAGCCAGAATATCGCCCAGTGTGCCTGAGCTGCGGATCTCATGGTATCTCTGCTGGATGGGTTCAAGCAGGGCGACGATTACTTCGCCAAGCTCTTTTTTGAAGCCGCCATACATTTGCCCTTCATACTTGTCTGCTATCTGCTGGAGGCTCATTCCCGAGCATTCGGCATAGATACTCATCAGGTTGCTGATCTCAGGCTTATTGGCCGGATCAAATACCACTTCGCGTCCTGAATCCGTGGTTGCGCGGCTGATCTTTTTGCGGATGACATCCGGCGGATCCAGCAGACCGATTCTGCTGCCGGCATTTGGGTCGCTTTTGCTCATTTTTTTGGTCCCGTCATCCAGAGACATAATCCGCGCCCCGACTTCAGGAATATACGGCTCAGGAATGGTGAAGAAATCACCGAACCGGTGATTGAAGCGCCCCGCCAAGTCGCGGGTCAGCTCCAGATGCTGCTTCTGGTCTTCACCCACCGGTACCAGATCGGCGTTGTAGACCAGGATATCTGCAGCCATCAGCGATGGATATACGAATAATCCGGCTCCTACGGATTCTTTGCCTGCCGATTTATCCTTAAACTGCGTCATCCGTTCCAGCTCACCCATAGCAGTCAGTGTCGTCAGAATCCATCCCAGCTCAGCATGCTGAGGCACGTGGGACTGCATGTAGACATGGGAGATGGCAGGATCAATGCCTGCAGCCAGATACAATGCAGCTACCGATTCCGAATTCTCACGAAGGGCAGCGGGGTCTTGGGCAACCGTAATGGCATGCAGATCCACCACCATGAAGTAACATTCATATTCCCTTTGAAGCTTGACGAAATTCTTGATCGCTCCGATATAATTTCCGAGCGTGAGCGAACCGCTGGGCTGAATCCCCGATAATACTTTTTTAGCCATGATCTTTATCCTCCATCATCTGTTTATTCCGTTTGCGTCAGGACGCAAAAAGGCCCCACATCCGCAAGGGACGTGAGACCGTGGTACCACCCTTATTCGCTGCTCCTAAGTTATCCCTGAAGGACAGGCAAGCAGCCTTTGCTTCCGTTAACGGGGAAGAGCCGGCCGGTCTACTGAAGGCTTATGCAGCCTGTTCGATCGCGGCGCTCAAGGGTCCATTCGGTCAGAGGTGCACCACCGGTTCACATCAGCCACCGGCTTTCTGAAGGTACAGTCCATGCTTACTTGTCCCTGTCATCACGTTGTTGTCATTCATTGTTGCCTTCATCATAGAGCGTGCCGGAGAAGTTGTCAAATCTCTAACCACCGCCGAATAAATCTGGTATGATAAGGATATTCGTGTATGATCTGATTACAGTTTATCAAAGGAGCATATCTCTTATGAAACAGGTGACCAAAGGGCAGTGGAACGGTTATGATACGTACATTTTGCATAGCCGTGAGCTGGAAGTCACGCTTTTGCCCCGGCTGGGGAACAATGTAATTTCCTTATGGGACCGCAAGGAGGAGCGGCAAATCCTGCGCCAGCCTGATGAAAGCGACTTGGCTTTTTATATTCAGAAACCTTATCACTTCGGTATTCCGCTTCTGGTACCGCCCGGCCGTATCCGAAACGGGCAGTTCGCGTTCGATGGCACCAGCTACCAGTTCGACCGGAATTCAGGCGATCATCATATTCACGGCCTGCACCGTACCCAAGCCTGGTGTGTCAGCGATATTGAAGAAGACGAGGAAGGCTGCGCGGTAACAACCGAATTCACAACTACGGATGATCCGGAGTGGATCAGGCAATTTCCCGAGCCGCTGAAGCTTGAGATGACATTCCGCCTGCAGGGGCCTGACCTGGTGCAGACACTCAAGGTTACCCATCTGTGCGGCAGTCGCATTCCATTTGGTATAGGCTATCATACATGGTTTATGCTTGACGGCGCCCCTGAGCGCTGGAGCATAACTCTCCCTGTGCAAAGCGTTTATGAGCTAAATAATGAACTCCTGCCTAGCGGACATTTATTACCGCTCGGTGAACTCGATAGTCTTAACAGCCATATGAATCTCCAAGGCAAGAATCTGGATACGGCCCTGAGGATGGATGATCATCAGCCTGCCGAAGCGTTACTGATGCGCGATGACGGCTACGGACTGCGTTATTCGGTGGACAAGGAACAATTCCGCCATTGGGTCCTCTATACCAAAGGAGAGGCTGACCAGTTCCTCTGCATTGAACCGCTCACCTGGCTTCCGGATGCGCCGAATCTTCAGCAGGATGCTTCCTTCACCGGAATGGTCACGCTTGAACCAGGCCAGATACTCGTGTTCGGCAGCAGCTTGCAGATGATTTATCCCGGCGGGTAAATTTCATATAATTACCAGCCTCTAAACCTTCGAAATTCGTGCATGAATTCTCCCCCTAGCGCTCATACTATCTTCACAACGGGCGAAGGAGGTGAACAAACATGGGTCAAGCAGGTCAACAAGGTCGTGGTAGCCGTTCTAACAACCTGGTCGTTCCTCAAGCGAATGCAGCGCTGCAGCAGTTGAAATATGAAGCAGCACAAGAGCTTGGAGTAACTATCCCGGCTGACGGTTATTATGGGAACTACACTTCCCGCGAAACCGGTTCTTTGGGAGGATACATCACCAAACGTCTGGTGCAACTGGCAGAGCAACAACTGTCCGGTCGTTCGTAGTAGCAGCCTTATCATAAGTATCCGGCCAAGCGCATAGCTTAGGCCGAGCAGCTTCACAGCCCTCCCGCGCTTCTCGTCGAAGCGCAGGGGGGCTTTTTATATGGGCATACCAAAGATTTATATAATCGGGTAATCAGCCAAAGGATTGGTCAGAGACATCGCCATGGTTACTGCGGGGGTAGCGGATCATCAGGTTGGCCATATTGTAATTAGACTCCAGTGTCGCATCCACAACCACCATCCCCTGGCGGACGGCAAATTCATAGCTGATCTCGCCATGAGTCCAGCGCTTCTTGTACTTCAGGCTCTCCAGAGCCATCACCCGGAAAGAAGATTGCTGACCCGCAGTCAATCCTTCCTGCTCCGCTGCATAGCTCCCGCTGCGCCCGGCAAGCGGATTATGGCGGATGCCGAACTTGCCGATGACGTTATTTCTGATTTGCACAAATACGATACCGGAAGTCAATCCTGACAATTCTTCCTGCAGTTCCTTAAACACCAGATCGATTTGTCTTGCCAGCGATAGTTGTTCCGTCCTCAACATACATATCCTCCTAGAAGTTTTGTGGGTGATACAAATTCCATGATTCAGCTTCACAAACACGTTTCGTAAGCTATGGCTTAAGTTTTGTGTGGGCAAAAATACAGAGTAGTAAAATATCAGCCTAACAGCCCTTATATAAGGCTTTAGGCACATTATAGGTCACTAATTAAACGCATACAACATTATTCAACATAATTGGGTTATTATCCCTAGGAATGCGCAAATTTCTTAATACTATTAGCTAAATCCATCCTTATATCGCCCTTTTTCGACAAAAACGCTACTAAAAAAGCCCCTGTATCCAGGGGCTTTGCGTATTCATACCATATTCTACAGCTATTGTTTTACTGCAAAAAAATCAATTCGCCTTATTTCCGACAAATTCTTAGGCCAGATGCGCTGTCATTTCCAGGAATTCATTAATATCTGCAGCAATCAAATCTGCGGCCCCCTGCCAGAAGTCCGGCTTGGACAAGTCCACGCCAAGATGCTTCGACACCAGATTCTCCAGTGTCATGACTCCGGTATCCTTCAGCAGGCTGTCATATTTATCAGCAAAGGATGCGCCTTCCTGCAACGCAAGCCGGTACAGTCCGGTACTGAACATATATCCGACGGTGTAAGGGAAGTTGTAGAACGGCACATCCGTGATATAGAAATGAAGCTTGGAGGCCCAGAAATGCGGGTGGTACTCTGAGAGCACACCGCAGAAGGCTTCTTTCTGCGCTTCTTCCATCAGGGCAGACAGTTCTTCCGCATTCACCAGACCCTCTTTGCGTTTCTCGTAGAAGCGGGTCTCAAACAGGAAGCGGGCGTGAATATTCATGAAGAACGCTACGCTGTTCTGAATCTTCGCTTCAAGCAGCGCCAGCTTCTCCTCAGCATTGCCTGCGGATTTCACCTGTGCATCAGCCACTATGACTTCAGCGAAGGTTGAGGCCGTCTCAGCCACGTTCATGGCATAGTTCTGGTTGAACAGAGGCTGGTCATCCAGCAGGAACGAATGATAGGCGTGACCGAGCTCATGCGCAAGTGTCGATACATTGGACGGAGTACCGCTGTAGGTCATAAAGATGCGCGATTCTTTGCTCTCCGGGAATGATACGCAGAATCCCCCGGGGCGTTTGGCCGCACGGTCTTCGACCTCAATCCAGTCATTGTCAAAAGCATGTTCGGCAAAGTCCGCCAGCTTCGGACTGAATTTGCGGAACTGGGTAACAATGTCGGCTGCCGCTTGTTCATAAGGGATTTTGCCGGAGGACTTGCCGACAGGCGCTTCCACATCAACCCAGGCCAGGGATTCCAGGCCAAGAAGCTTCGCCTTGCGCTGCAGGTAGGACACAATCGCAGGCTTGTTCTTCGTAATAACCTCCCACATCACATCGAGCGATTCCCGCGTCATACGGTTAATGCCAAGCGGCTCCTTCAGCACATCCTCCCAGCCCCGGCCTTTGTACAGCTTCAGGCGGAATCCCGCCAGATGGTTAAGGGTATCAGCACAATAATCAGCAGCGCCGGCCCAGGCCTCTTCCCATTTGCGGAACATGGTGCTGCGGACCTCAGGGTCCTCGTCATCCAGCTTGTTGAAGGCTTGGCCGGCAGACAGCAGCTTCAGGCCTTCTTCATCCTCAAAAGGAATCTGGACCCGGCTCACGATCGTTTCGTAATGCTCGCTCCAGCCATGGTATCCGTCAACTGCCAGTTCAAGCGCAAGGCTCTCAAGCTCCGGACTCATCTTCTCACGGGCCTGATCACGGCTCTCGCTGAGCACGAAGCTCAGCGGGGCAATCTCCGGCCGGGCCATCCATTCAGCCCATACCCCGTCCAGAGTCTGGCGCAGCACATTGTCGAATGCAGAGCTGACGCCCTCGAATCCGGCCCGCATGCCAGTTACCTTGGACGACAGCCTTACAGCCCCTTTGTCCTGCTGATTCTGGGCTCCCAGACAGCCGGTGAATTCTGCAGCCTGCGTGAGGCGTCCGGCACAGCTCTGCAGCAGTTCGATCACACCGTCCAGCGACTCCGTAGAAGCAGCATCGGTTGGCGCAACTGCCGCAGCGACCTGCCGGCGCAAGCTCTCAATGTCTTCTTCCAGATGGTTCAAAAAACTCTCAAACTGGGGGGAAGCCGAACCTCCAGGGAAAATGGATTCCAGTTCCCAGGTCAATGATAAAGGCTGTTTCATGTATTCTCACCATTCCTTTGTTCATATTGGTTTTCTTTGTATTTGTGCTGCAGCCATGGTAAAGTGAATTACGATAGTCCACCAATGTTAAGGAGGCCACCCTTGTGAAGCCACTGCAAATTTCGCCGGAAACGGCCATTACGTTATCCAAACAACTCGGAGTTCCGCTGGAACACCTGATGCATATGCCTCAACATATCCTGCTGCAAAAAATCGCCGAATTATCCAAGAAAGCAAGTACAGAGCAGGACAAGGAATGATTCCCTTTAGCCATACCTGGCCTTATGATATTATTCTGGGAGACATGTACGTACAATATTGCCCGTTCTGCGACCAGGAGAATGTTCTTCTGCCTATGAAGCCCAAAGAGCTGCAAATCGTGCGTGACGGCAAAAAAAAGCTGCTGGTCTTCCCCTGCTGCAGTGCCAGCCCCACGGTCATCGACAATGACGGGGACTATCTGCTGTTCGACCGGGCTGTCCGCTAAGCAGCGGAAGACAGTGCCCCGCTTCCGTCACCAAATACAGGCGTATGAGGAGTTTTCTCTTCTACGCCTTTTTGGTGTCCGGATGACTGCGGACCGACATTCAAAATCCAAGTACGGTTCTCTATGTAGCCGACGGAAGGCCGTCCGGATCAATCTCTTCTCCGCGCATCTGCTCCCGCAGAATGGCCCACTGTTCACGTGAAGCGCGGATCATAGCCGCATCTGTAATTCTCTGGTCATTAATCACACGGGAAAACCACCTTACAGCCACAGTGAACTCGCCGACACGGCGGTTAAGCTCCCCGATCAGATACATCAGACGGGCATCATTTCCTCCCGAGGAATCATTCTCGAACACCTTCACATACTCATCAAGCGAGTAACGCAAGAAACGCTGTTCCTGTACCGTATCCCCTTGATAGCGGTATAGCCAGGCAATATGATGCAGCAGACTTGCAATGATCCGTTCCTTGTCCTTGATGCTTTGTGCGCAGATCAGAGCCAGCTTGTAAGTCTCCAGAGCTACCTCCCAGCTGCGCTTGTCCCCGAAGTCTCGGGTTACCCAGCGTCTGCCCACCTGCGCTTCAAAAGATTTGCGCTGCCATTCCACCAGTTTGTCTGCTGAATTCTCCGTGGATGCGAAGCCGCAC
This sequence comes from Paenibacillus sp. FSL R10-2771, assembly GCF_038000205.1. Lineage (NCBI taxonomy): Bacteria > Bacillati > Bacillota > Bacilli > Caryophanales > Paenibacillaceae > Paenibacillus > Paenibacillus sp. FSL R10-2771. The sequence goes on along the minus strand of NZ_JBBOBM010000001.1, from coordinate 457,591 downwards.
TTCGGACAGACACGTACAACATAATAGTCAGGATTCTCATCCTTGTAATACGAGCAGAAATCAGCATCACGGCGGATGGCTTTTTTGAGACTGGGACGTACTCTGGATGTTGAAAATTCATGTTCGCAGTTGCAGCATACAACCTTAATTGAATACAGGGGTATTAATTCCGGCAAAATGCCCTCATCCTTTCACAGCAGCTCTTATTCATGGGGCATATTGACAAAATGATGCGCAGGACCCGCCAGCCGGCTGAGTACGAACGAACGCAGGGGCTCTTCCACACCGGTCTCTTCAAGTGCGGCCTTCATGCAGTTCAGCCAGTCATCCGCCCGTTCCGGAGTGATGGGAATATGCATATGCCTGGCTCTCATCATGGGATGGCCGTGCTGCTCCGAATAAAGGGCAGGACCACCAAAAAACTGGCTTAGAAACTGATATTGCTTCTCCAGTACAGGAGTAATATCTTCAGGAAATAACGGACTTAGCTGCGGGTGGAGCTGTACCTTGGAGTAGAACACTTCCACCAGACGGTGAACTCCCTCGGCACCTCCCAGGTTGTCAAACAGACTCTCATTCGAATTCATTGGAGGCTTCAGCCTTCTTCCCTGTTAATATGACAAGCAGTTATTTTATTATACCAAAAAATAAGCTACACAGTTATCCCTGCCTTAAGACATGCATCCTAAGGGAAAAAACACAAAAAAAGGCGCCAAACCTAAGTTCAGCGCTCGTTAACTACTGTAGTCAGTAGGTTCTAAATTCTTCATCACCAGGCGGGACAAGAGAGACCCGGATTACATATACAAAAGCACAAACAAGAACTCCGGCAACTACACTCATCACCATCACTCCATCCCTTAAATCAATCTTGATCAGATGTGCATTAATTAATTTTATAATATCATAATTCCGGTGAAAAAGCACCGGTAAATGTAACCGCTTTCCGCGTTATTTTTGTGCTTTTTGTCCCACTTCCGGCATACAACTAAGCATAGAATTGGAGGTGCCATCAATGTCACTGAACAAAATTGCCGGCCCGCTGCTCGGTATCCTGCTGGCGGGCTGCATGCTGCTGATGCTGATCCATCCGTCCAGCTCTCTGGATGCGGCACTTCGCGGGCTGGCTGTCTGGTGGGACGTGCTGTTTCCTTCACTGTTCCCCTTCTTCGTCATTTCTGAAATCATGCTGGGCTTTGGCATCGTCCACCTCTTCGGGGCGCTGCTTGATCCGCTTATGCGCCCGCTCTTCAATATACCCGGCAGCGGCGGATTCGTGGCTGCCATGGGATATGTGTCAGGATATCCCGTCGGGGCCAAATTAACCGCCAAGCTGCGGGAGCAGGGAATGATCAGCAAGGTGGAGGGGGAACGGCTTGTGGCCTTCACCACCTCCTCAGACCCTATTTTCCTGCTTGGCGCCGTGTCCGTCGGGTTCTTCCATGATGCCTCCCTTGGGCTTATCCTCGCCCTTGCCCATTACGGGGGCGGATTCATCGTTGGACTGCTGATGTCATTTCATGGCCGCAGCAGACACGTGGACTCCGGGACAGCTCCCTCTCTCCCCGCAGCGCCCTCATCTGCAGCCCCGCCAGGACCAAGCTACGGCAGACTGCGCACCGCGATGAATGCCATGGCTGAGGCCCGCCGTAAAGACGGCCGAAGTCTCGGCGAACTGCTGAGGAACGCCATCCAGTCCTCGCTGCAGCTTATTATTGTCGTTGGGGGCCTGGTAGTATTCTTCAATGTGCTGATGGAGCTGCTTGCCCGCGCCGGAATTATGTCCATGCTGTTCAGTTCCACCGGCAGGCTGCTGTCCCTGGCCGGATTCCCGCCGGGGCTCTCGGCCGCTCTGGTCAGCGGGTTATTCGAGGTGACACTCGGGGCCCGCTCGGCCGGAGAAGCGGCAGCAGGAATTCCGCTGCAGTTCAAGGTGGCCGCTGCAGCGTTCATCCTCTCCTGGGGAGGATTATCCGTTCACGCCCAGGTAGCCAGTATACTGAATGGCACCGGACTGCGTTACCTTCCCTTTATGGCCGCACGGTTAGTGCATGCCCTGCTCTCTGCCGGGCTTGTTCTTCTGCTCTGGAAGCCGGTGGTCAGCTCAGGAATGGCCGGACAGTGGGGGGCGCTGCCCGTTGCCTCCGGCCTGGCTTCACCGGATTCGGCCCTGATCAGCAGCATCAGCCTGCTCTGCCTGCTGCTGGCCTGTATGCTTGTGCTGTCGCTGCTGATGCTGCTGGCGGGCAGGCTGCGGCGTTTTTAACTCATTCAAATATTGTGTTCCGGGTCAAGATTGATTATGATCGGTGTATGACTGAATCATACAAAGGAGCCTGTACATCTTGAGATATTATGTTCTGGACCGCGGAGATGAATTGTCCATCCAACTAGCGGAGCAATTTCACAAGCTGGCGGCGGAGCGGGATTTGGAGCTGGATGCCAAGTCTCCGGAAATTGTGATATCGATTGGCGGCGACGGCACCATGCTGCATGCTTTTCATACGTTTATCGACCAGATTCCTAATTTGGCTTTTGTCGGTGTGCATACCGGGCATCTAGGCTTCTATGCGGACTGGCAAGCTGAAGAGCTGCCGACCCTGATCGATTATATGTGCGGAGATATAGGGCCGCATAATCCACGCATGGTGCAGTATCCGCTCCTTGAACTGGAAATTCACAAGAAGTCCGGTTCAAGCTCGCATATTGCCCTGAACGAATTCACACTTAAAGGCGTAGACGGAACGGTTGTCATCCAGATTGATATTAACGATGTAACCTTCGAAATGTTCCGCGGTGACGGCATTTGCATCTCTACCCCCTCCGGCAGTACCGCTTATAACAAAAGTCTGGGAGGCGCCATGGTGCATCCCACGATCGAGGCGCTGCAGATTTCGGAGATTGCTTCGATTAATAACCGGGTATTCCGCACGATGGGTTCACCGCTGCTGCTGCCCAAGCATCATCACTGCGATATTTTCTCGCGCAAGGATCAGCGTCTGCTGCTGACCGTGGACCATAACAATATTCCTGTGGATGATCTGATCTCTGTACGTTGCCAGGTGTCCGACAAAAAAATCAGTTTTGCCCGGTACCGCCCTTTCCCTTTCTGGAACCGTGTCCGTGAAGCGTTTCTAGTGTAGGATTTTCTGGGGAATAGAAGGTATCCGAACCGAATGATACGTCTGCTTTCCATTGCTCTTACAGCCGGAGATGCCCCGCCTCTCCGGCTTTATCATGCCGCCTGCCCGGAGTCCTGCTACCTCCGGAGCATCGTTCATAAGAAATGGACAGAGGGAATTTTCAAATGGTATAATGAACCTATTTTACAAAGTTTGCTAATTAAAAGGAGAGAATCTATTGAAAAAACTACTATCCCTCATTGGCGTGAGCCTGCTGGCCCTCGTACTGGCCGTTCCCGCTTTTGCAGCAGAGAAACCTATCAAAGTCTACATAAACAACAGCAATCTTACCTTCACCGCCGGAACCCCTTATCTGAAGGATAATACGGTGCTGGTGCCTTTCCGGGTTATATTCGAGAAGCTCGGGCTGCAGGTGCTATGGGATTCCAAGACAGGAACAGTTACAGGGACAGGTACAGGCCTGAATATCAGCCTTAAGGTCGGCAGCAAACGTGCTACTGTCAACGGTACGGTCAAGCAGCTTACGGTTGCTCCGGTATCCACGGCAGGTACAACTTACATACCGCTGCGTTTCATAGCTGAAGCCACCGGCGGAACAGCCGTCTGGGATTCAGCCAGCCGGAGCGTGAAAATTACCGTACCGCAATCCTCCTCCAGCGATGAGAAGGATATTACAGCACTCATTCAATTATCCAATAAATATTATAATGAAGAAAAAGCCATCAGCTTCTACTCCCTGGTAGATTCCGAATCCGATAATATGGAATCTGTAACGGATATGAATTCCCTGTTCGAGCTGTACGACCTCAAGAATACTATTACAAGCCTTAAGATTCTGAGTCTTGCCGGAGACGAGGCTACTGTCTACACTGTCGAAAGCTCGGTTAGAACCGGCGGTTATTATATCCCGGATGAGCAGTTCGAATATTTGTACACACTGGTCCGTAAGGACGGTTCCTGGAAAATCTCCGGAATGGAGGTACAGGAATCCACGGTGCTGCTTACACGCGAGCAAGGCATGAAGCAGGCGGTGCTTCCACAGGGTGACGCCACAGTAATCAAGGATAATCTCAGCAAATATTATCAGAATATGACTACCCAGAATGTTAATGGAACCCTGGCACTAATGACCTCTTACGGTGAGGAATATGACGCTGCCAGTGCAGCCGATCTGCAGGATCTTTTCGATTCCTATGATCTCAGCTACTCGCTGACAAATGCGAATATCTACTATTATGCGGCTGACGAAGCTGCGGTCTACACGGAAGTCTCAATAAAAGACGGTGAATCGGGAGAGAGCTACACCCAGTCCCTCATCTTCATTCTGAGCAAATCGGAAAGCGGCGCATGGACCATTGACGACACTTATCACATCAGCTTTGATAGTGCGCAATCCTAGAATATCAAAATATATCAAAAGGATGTATGAACTTATGAAATCAGCCAAGATCCTTACTGCAGCCCTCAGCGGCTGCTTGGCTTTATCCATCGCTTGGGCTCCTGCCGCTTCGGCCGCAGACGCTGCTGCTTCCACTGAAGCAGTGCAATCCTCCAAAACGGATATCATCAATGAAATTATGGAATATCTTGAGTACTACAATGTGGAGGGTATTGATCAGGATACGCTCATCCGTGGTGCGATTGACGGCATGGTAAGTACGCTGGATGATCCCTACAGCCAATATTTCGATCAGGCGGAAGCTGCGGACTTCGGCCACGCGGTTGATCTGGAATATGTCGGCATCGGCGTCCGGCTCGTATATACGCCCAAAGAACTCTACATTGAAGAAGTGATGAGCGGTTCCCCCGCAGAGAAAGCCGGTCTGAAACGCGGGGATATCATTCTTAAGATCAACGGTGTAAGGGTAGATGATACGGCAGGCGATGAGCTTGCCGGCGCGTCCGGCACGAAGGTCTCTCTGCTGATCCAGCGGGACGGCGTTAGCAAATCCTACAGTGTTACCCGCAGTGAAATTACCACAACATCCGTTACCAGCACAATTATCGGGTCCAAGGTTGCCTATATTGCCATCAACGGCTTCACACAGACCGCTGACGAAGAGTTCTCCACAGCGCTGGATAAAATGCGGGCAGCCGGAATGAAGTCACTGGTGCTCGATCTGCGTGACAATACAGGCGGCTACATGGATAGCGCCCAGAATATTGCCGCCAAGTTCATGGATGCCGGTATCATGATGTACACCTCCGATCAGAGCGGCGTACTGACACCTGTAACGATCACAAGCGGCAGCAAAATCGGCGTTCCCGTTGTTGTACTGACCAATGAATACACCGCCAGTGCTTCCGAAGCTTTGACCGGGGCACTCCGCGACAACAAACTGGCTACAATCGTCGGTACCCGTTCTTACGGCAAGGCGCGGATTCAGAGTCTGATTCCCATGTCGGACGGCGGCGAGCTGAAGCTGACAACGATGAAGTATCTGACTCCAAGCAAGGAGGATTTCAACCACATCGGACTCGCTCCTGATATTGAGATCAAGGGCAAAACAGCCCAGCTGATCACCGCTCTGCAAATCGCCGGTCTAACCGGAATCACAGCCTCCGGTGACAATCATATTCTGGATATCAACGGTGCTGCTTTTGCCGGAAATGTCGGTCTGATCAAGCAGGGGGATAAAGTCTATGCCTCCTCCCGCGTACTGTCCGCACTTGTAGAGAGCGAAGTAACCTGGGACGCGAAGAACAAGAAGGTGCTGATTACGACCGGAGCCGGCAAAAGTTCAGGATTCACCCTGGCCGCCAAAGAGGCGCTATACCAGGACGGCGAAACCTTCATCGAGCTGGGTGCCTTCAAGAAAAAGTTCCCGCTGCTTACGTGGAGCTATAACGCTGCCCAAAATCAGCTGAAATTATCGGTTAAATAATTGGACTCCATAGCTAAAATACTGCACTGACATCGAAAGAGTCCCTCCAGCCATGTGGCTGAAGGGACTCTTTAGGTTATCGGCAGCGCATAAGCGACACTGCGGGAGAATGCACCGAAACACCGGAGAAAACCTGGAATAACCGCCCCGTGAACAGGCGTTGCCTACCCTTGGCTGTTATTCGGATTCTGGCTGTTCTGGCTATCCTGTTTATTTTGATTGTTTTGATTGCTTGGGTTATCTTGCTTGTTTTGGTTGCTTGGGTTATCCTGCTTGTTCTGGTTGTTCTGTCTGTTGGAATTGCTCTCTCTATTTTCTCTGTTCTCTTTGTTCTGCTTTTGATTATTCGAGTTGCCTTGATTGCCACCCTGATTTCCCTGCTGCTGGCCTCGGCCCTGGAACTCTTTGTGGTTCTTCTTGCCTTGCTCCTTGTTGCGGTGATTCCGGCTCTGGTGTTCACGCACAGGTCTGTCTTTGGCAGCATGCTCCCGGCCCGAACCGCCTGCGTTATCCTTGTCCCGGTTCCCTCCCTTGGACGGGGATTCGCGGTGATCTTTCACATTCCCTGCCGGCTCGGCAGACTCCTGCTCCAGTTCTTCCTCCGTTCCCGGTTCAGGAACTTCCTTAATCAGAATATCCTTGAAGGTTCCCTCCTGCGGAGCTTCCTTCAGCTTGTGCAGCACAAAATATGCACAGCCAAAATTACAGTATTCATTAATGTAATCCACCATGCCTGAAATAGCCGTATCCCGGTTCACCTTGGGGTGATTATCCCGGTAGAAACCTTTCAGACGCAATTGGCTGTACCCCCAGTCACCGATAATATAATCGTAGCGGTCCAGCACCTCGCTGTATCTTCCGCGAAATGCTTCCGGGTTCCAGCCGTCCTTATGATCGAGCATGAGCTCGTAACCTTTTCCACCTATAACGATCAAGCGTGTGTCGCCTGCCTTTCTATGAGAGGGTTGGGGGCGTTGATAAGCCGTCATTCCGCGACTCCATCAACGCGGAGGGGTGGTGCAACCGTACACCCCAGGACCTCGCCGCTAACGCGCCATTGGTCCTTTCCCCTTCTTAACAACTGAAACCTGAAGCCATAACCTTAAGGCTAAAGCATAGAGCCAATTTAAAGCTAATACTTTAAAAAAGCATTTAAAACCTATCCCCTGTGACTCCGTCACGTGGCAAATTTGCACAGCAAATTTTTGTAAAGATTACATTATAGAACGCACATAAGATTAAGCACTACACTTAAGCCTGGGAAACCGAACGCGCCTCACGCGCAACCGCAGCAGACTTCACCTGATCATGCGCATGATAGGAGCTGCGCACCAGCGGACCCGCCTCCACATGGCTGAAGCCGCGCTTCATTCCCTCTTCCTTCAGCATAGCGAATTCTTCCGGCGGATAATACTTCTCCACGTTCAGATGTTTCGGCGAAGGCTGAAGGTATTGTCCTAATGTCAATATATCACAATCTGCCGCTCTCAGGTCATCCATCGCCTGCAGAATTTCGTCCCACTCCTCGCCGACCCCAAGCATAATGCTTGATTTCGTTGGAATATCCGGCTTAATCTCCTTCGCGCGGCGCAGCAGCTCCAGGGAACGGCGGTATTTGGCTCTGGCCCGGACACGGTCCGACATGCGTTCCACGGTCTCAATATTGTGATTCAGAATATCCGGATTGCTGTTCATCACGATCTCCAGACTCCCGCGGTCGCCCAGGAAATCGGGAATCAGTACCTCTACGCTGCACAGAGGAAGACGCTTACGAATAGCGGCTACCGTCTCGGCAAAAATCTGCGCGCCCCCATCCTTAAGATCATCGCGGGCCACGCTGGTAACCACACAATGCTTAAGCATCATCCCTTCTGCAGCTTCAGCTACACGTTCGGGTTCGAGCAGATCGAGTTCAGTCGGCAAGCCTGTATTTACAGCGCAGAAACGGCAGGCCCGTGTGCAAATATCACCCAGAATCATGAAGGTTGCCGTACGGTTCGCCCAGCATTCATAAATATTCGGACAGCGCGCTTCTTCACATACGGTATGTAACGTCTTGGAACGCATCATGCCCTTAATTTCCTGATAATCTTCACCGGTGGTTAACTTGATTTTGATCCAGTCTGGCTTGGGCTGTTTGGCTGTTCTATTAGTCAAAATGATGAAACCCCGCTTTCGATCTGAATGTCATTTTCATAGTTAAAAGTTGCTGCCTCATATTATAGCATGTGGAATAGTCATTTGCCTGTTTTTGTGAACCTTTGGGCGGTAACGGATAAAAATAACGCTTTTGCTTCAATCTAAAGAAAAGCACCTGCAAGGTGCCATTTCATGAGGATGTATAGATGACTAAGCGTCCGGAACACAGGAGGTTGAGATTATGCCTGCCCTATTCAGAAGTTATAACACCCGGAGAACCCTTATATGCATGTCGGCAGCCGCCTTGCTCTGGGGCAGCAGCCCTGCTATGAGTACCCCCGCCCACGCTGCCCGTTATCATAAGCTGCCGGAGCTGACGTCCAGCGGTCCCGTAGCCGCAGACAGCAAAGAAGCCGCCGCCGCTGCACGCAAAGGGCTCTATGAACAGATGAGTGCAGCAACCGGAATTCCCTGGTTCCGGTTCGCTGCGATTGATCAATATGAACGGTCTGTCGCCAAAAAGAAAAAAAGCCCTGCGGCGTCAGAAACAGACCCTGCAGCAGCTCCCGCCCGGCTCACCGGTATCTCCATCCCTGCACCCGTATGGTCCGGACCCCTGAACCCTAATCAGGAGGATAAGTTCCCGGAATCCATCACCTTCTTCGGCGGCTTCGGCCGTGACGGCACGGGAGACGGCATTGCCGATCCCGGGAATGATATTGATGTGCTCTATAGCATGGCAGAGCATCTGCTTAAGTACGGCAGATCCTCCAGCGACTTCAGCATCGGCATCTGGGAGTATTACCATAACGGACGTGCAGCTCAGCGGATAGCCCAGTTCGCCAAGCTGTATGAGCATTTCGGGCGGCTTGACTTGTCAGGCAGCGCCTTCCCGCTGCCGATAGGTACGAACTACGCCTACCGCAGCACCTGGGGAACAGGCCGGAGCTGGGGCGGGGCGCGTGTCCACGAAGGGACGGACTTGTTCGCACCGCATGGCTTGACCGTCCGCAGCACCTGCTTCGGAGTGGTGGAGACCAAGGGCTGGAACCGTTACGGCGGCTGGCGGATCGGCATTCGTGATATCGAGAACCGCTACCATTATTACGCGCATTTGATGGGTTATGAGAAGTCCTTATCCCGGGGGGATATTGTGATTCCAGGCCAGACCATCGGCTGGGTGGGCAGCTCCGGATACGGCAGTCCGGGCACCCAGGGCAAATTCCCGCCCCATCTGCATTACGGGATCTACCGTGACCGCGGAATTACCGAATGGGCCTTCGATCCCTATCCGCTGCTCAAACAGTGGGAGAACCAGGAATTCCGGCAGCTCAAAAAAAGCAAAAACAAGAAATGAGCCTCTGCTTCATGCAGATCTTCATTTAATGCAGCATCAGGCAGCCAAACGGCTCAATCTCCACAAGCATCCGCTTATCGGTGCGGATGGTGAGTCCGCTCAACAGATCAACCAGCACAGTTTTGTCCGGGCGGTAATTGCATAGCTCAAGCTGGTACGCATTAGGAGAATTATTGATAATAAGGCCCATCCGGTCCTGCTCACTGCGCCGCACATAACCTAGGACATTGCGCGGCTCGTCTGTAAACCACGGGCGGAATCCGCCTGTCCGCAGCACTTCATGTTCTTTTCGCAGAGAGATCAGCTGTTTGTACCATTCCTGCAGCAGGATATTCTGATCCTGAGCCTCCCAGACCATCGGCTGCCGGCAGTGGGGATCCGTAGCCCCTTCCATTCCAACTTCATCACCGTAATAAATCATGGGCAGACCTATATAGGTCATCTGGAAAAATACAGCCAGCTTCATCCGGCTTAAGCTTGTGGATTCACGGTCCCAGCCCCTGCCTCCCTGCTTGCAGGCAGTCAGAAAACGCAAGGTGTCATGGCTGCCCAGCAGCTGGAACATAGCTGAATTAGCCTGATCATTATAGAGGGCTTCCTGGTGCAGCACCTGTTCCATGAAGCGGACCGGGCCCGCAGATTGTCCGGCAAAAAACTCCAGCACCGCATCCCGCAGCACGTAGTTCATCCCGCCGTCGAACTGGTCTCCCCGGAGCCACGGTCCGGAAGCATGCATAATCTCACCAATCAGCAGGAGGTCGGGGAACTCGGCCTTCAATTCCCGGCGGAACCTCGGCCAAAAGGCCGGGGACACTTCATTGGCCACATCCAGCCTCCATCCGTCGATTCCCGCCTCCCGTACCCAATACTTGGCTACCTCCATCATATAATCAGCTACATCCGGATGATCCATATTCAGCTTCGGCATGCTGGCTTCCGCTTTGGCGAAGGTCTCATAGCTGGGAACCGGCGCCTGGCGTACAGGGAAAGAACGGATATAGAACCAGTCTTTATACGGCGATGCCTCTCCCCGCTCCAACACATCCTTGAAGGCAAAGAACGTATCCCCGGCATGATTGAATACCGCATCGAGCAGAACCTTCATCCCGTGTCGGTGTGCTGTATCAACCAGCATTCTCAGATCCTCCATCGTACCAAAGCCCGGGTCCACCTTGTAATAATCGGATGTATTGTATTTATGCTCAGAAGGCGATTCGAAGATCGGAGTCATATAAATGGCGGTCACACCCAGCCCGTGCAAATAGGGGATTTTGTCCGCAATGCCTTGTAACGTCCCCTGGTTGTAGCTGCTGGGATAAATCTGATAAACAATCGCATCTGCAGTCCAGGAAGGCAGCAGGGTTGCCTGCGGACGGTGAATATATGCATATTGAAAAGCCCCTGCCTGCTCCCGGTTCTCCGACATTCCCCTCTCTCCATACCATACATTTTCCCCTGCGGGATTCTTGATATGGAACTGGTACCGGCATTTGCCGGTCTCCGTCCGGAGTACCGCCTCATGAATGTCATAGGCCCCGGCAGAACCGGTCCGCTCCATCTCCTGCGGAAGCTCGCTGCCGGGTGAATCGTAGCGGTCGGAATGGATAACGGTACAGCAGAGCGACTGTCCGCTCTGCACAAATAAACGCAATTTAAGGGTGCCGGGACCTGCCGGGAAAGCGAAAGGGTCCTCGGCCGTATGGTACAGAAACAAATGCTTGGACATCAGGTTCAGTCTCCTTTGGTACTGCATAGAGTAGCTTGCACAATCTGTGTTATTATGGCAGGTAGAACGAGTTCACTGTCATGGAATACAAATACCGTTATGACCGAGAGGGATCGCTATGAAAGTTACGATTAAGGATATTGCCCAGGCGGCAGGAGTTGCCAAATCCACCGTATCCAAGGTAATGAATGACTCTCCCAAAATATCCGAGGAAACGAAAACCCGGGTCAGGGATATTATTAAACAGATGAACTATACTCCCAGCAGTATTGCCACCGGACTTGCCAGACAAAGCAGTAATACGGTCGCAATCCTGATCGATATGTCTAAGGAAAGCGAATTTTTGAATCAGTTCTTTTATAACATTATCGGCGGGGTGGAGAGCGTCATCGGACCTCTGAAATATGAGCTGACCATTGCCAACATTCAGCATGATCAGGCTGAGGGGCATTTCCTGCACAGACTGGTGCTGAATAAGCGGGTGGACGGTATCATTGCCAACACTTCTGTGCTGACTCCTGAGCTATGCGCAGAGCTTAACAGGCTGGAGTTCCCCTATATCTCGATCGGTGAAATTAATCCTCCAGGAACATGGGTCGATTGTGACAATGAGCTGGGAGGAACCGTGCTGACTAAGCATCTGCTGAAGCAGGGATATTCCTCGGTTGCTTTTATTGGCGGCGAGCAGAACGAGCCTCTGTTCCTGCGCCGTATCGCCGGTTATACGGCCACACTGCGTCAGGCGGGACTTCCGGTGCGCAGCGACCGGATTATCAATGGCAGAGCAGCCGAAGAGGATGGCTATGACGCGGCTATGCAGCTGCTGCAAAGCGCAGAACCGCCAGATGCTATTGTCTGCATGAGTAACTTCTCTGCTTTTGGAGTGCTCCAGGCTGCCCGGGAACTGAATGTTCAGATTCCGGCGCAGCTGGGCATCGCCACGTTCGATGAATACCCGCTGTCTCCCTATACCACACCTCCGCTAACTTCACTCAATATGGATACCTTCCAGCTCGGGGTCTCCGCAGGACGGTTGTTAATGGACAGGCTTGGCACCACGGTCACTACTGAGAGCGGACAGCTGCTGGAGCCGGTGCTGATTCCAAGGTTGTCTTCCCTGCGAAGCAGTAAGTAGTCTGCGGACTGAATAGATTAAATGAGGCAATTCGTCCGAATGAATAACCCGGACTGGACTTGGCTGGGCTATACCGGCCCCATCCGGGGAAACCGGTTTCCTTAAATTGAAATTAACACGCACTATAGGCAATGTCAATGTGAAATCATACAATAAGAACTGCATGCCGAAGAGCCCCTTCCACTGAATTGTGAAAAGGGGCTCTTCGGCTTGTCCGTCTACCTTCCCTGAATTAATGACCGGAGCTGCGGATAAACTGCAGTACTTCCCTCATCATCGCCGGGCTCTCCTCGCTGTGGCAGACCATATGCCCGCTCTTTTCCATAATCAGCACCTGCTTGCGGCCGGAGGGGATGGTCTGCTCCAGATAGCCTGCACTTTTGAATTTCACCAGATGATCGCGCCTGCCCTGCACAATGAGGGTTGGCAGATCCATCTGCGGATAGATCTCAAAGCTCTCGCGGACCAGACGCTGAAATTCTCTTGTGGCCTTCGCGGGAGTGGAGCCCCATTTACGGATGTAATTCCTGATCATCTCCGGCTGCCCCAGCGTCCGCAGGATCTCGACCGGATTCAGCGGAAATACAGGGGTGGACAGCAAAGTCAGTGATTTGATCCTGGCCTTATATTGAACCGATAGATGGGAAGCAATCAGCGCTCCTGTAGAAAAACCTATCAGATGTACGCCCTCTGTCCGGGTCAGCAATGTACTCAGCTCATCCTCGGCGCTTTGCCGCCAACCCTGGCGGTCCGACTGGAGCAGATCACTGCGGCTGCCCCCGTGTCCCTGTAACGTAAACGTTCTGGACAGGCAATCATGCGCTCCGAGATACTGGGACAATGGAGCAACCTCATATTCGCCTCCGGTGAAGCCATGTATAAACAAGCAGCTATCCTTCATGTATCCTCATTTCACCCCTTATTAATATCCATTTTATCCATTTATAGAAAAATAAACCTTAACAGTGCTGAAGTCAAGGTTTACTCCCTTTTCCTGCTATGAACCGACTGCAAAACAGCGGTTATCTCTCCCACCAGGTCAGACTCAGCGCAGAGATAATGGTTCCGACCGCAGCACTTGAGGAGGTTACATTGATGCTGATTGCATTGTTAGGCGGAACGATGATACTTCCGGTAAAGGCCGGAGTAAATACTCCCGGCGCTAATTGATAAGTGGCTAATACGCTTCCTCCGGTGATTGCCGCGGTAGAGGACTGAACCGTCATGGCACTGGCCGCCGGGCTGCCCAGATTATTGTTCACCGGAGTTACAGTAGCAGGCGAAGTGATTGTGCCTCCTCTAACAATGGTAAAGGTTCCTGAGATGGAGGTCAGCAGCGAGGTCCCGCCGATACTGCCGCTTACGCGGGATAAATACAAGGTTCTGCCGCTGCCGGCCGGATTATTGATGCGCACTGTGATGATGGCAGAAGCAAGTCCCAGGACAATCGTTGCCGAGTTCGAAGCATTCGCCGAGAATAAAACGGCAGACTGGGAAGCGCTTATCTCCGGCGGTGCGCTAATGTCCGGTGCCCGAAAAGTATTCGTCATCTCTACATAGACCGGCTGGTCATTGTCATTAATTACATAATTATTAGGCATGAGCCGCTCCCTCCCGTTCGGGTCTGGTTCTAGTTCTCCCACCAGCTGATGTTCCCGGTAGCCGCTGTACTGCCAGATGCAATTGTAATGCTTATCGTAAGCGAGCTGCCGGGGGACAGAATTATTCTTCCGTCCAAATCAAGAATCACCGGACCTGTGGCCAGCAGCAGCGACATTAACGTTGCCGGACTTCCGGTGGGTGCCGCCGTTGCTGTCCGTGCAGTCGTCACACTGGTGACCGCGCTGCCGAAGTTATAGTTGACCGGGGTTACGATAGATCCCCCGACTGTTGCATTGCGCAGCAGTGTTAAGGTTACCGCTGCTGTCCCGGTGCTCGCGATTACGCGCGAAATATACACCGTACGTCCGTTGCCGCCCGGATTGGATACCTGCATCACAAGCGGAGCTGCAGTAGTAACTGTGGAAGCAAAGGAAAACCCGAACAATAAGCCTGACATGGCGGCTCCCGCCTCAGGAAGGGTATCAATACCGGGAGCAATATAGGTGTTGACCTGCTCTGTATACAGCGGCTGGCTGTTCTGGTTGAATACAGCATCATTGGGCATAGCTTTACCCTCCCTCGTTCTAGCATATTCTCATAGTATGCAAGGACGTCTGGCAGGTTGTTCGGTAATATGCGTATTTTTGCACCCGCAACCCAGTCATCCTCTTAAATTCTCCATATAGTAATATCACACCATTCGAATGGTCCAGCTTAAACGTACAGGCTTCACCCTGTTCCACCCGCCAGCTTATATATGCTTGAGACCCAGACGACGGTTTGGGTTTTTTCATGAGTAAGCAGACGATATCCATTCTATGAAGAAAGGATGAATAACTTTGCCGAATTTCAGTTCATTTCAAGCCAATCCGGACAATCTGCGCACGCTTATTTTCGGCCGGGACCCTTCGACTCTGATTGACCGCCCACTGACAACGGATGCCAGCGGAAATCTGACCACCGTTATCTTAAACGGAACCATCTCCAGCGTGCTCGGGGCTACGATTACTGCTGGTACATTGTCTTCGGCTGGTACAGTCACCAATATCCTCGCCGGTACGATTACTAGCGTGCTCGGCGCTACGATTACTGCTGGTACGTTGTCTTCGGCTGGTACAGTTACTAACCTGTTGGATGGTACGATTACTAGCGTGCTTGGTGCTACGATTACTGCCGGTACATTGTCGTCAGCTGGTACGGTTACTAACATCCTTGCCGGTACGATTACTAGTGTGCTTGGCGCTACGATTACTGCTGGTACGTTGTCTTCGGCTGGTACAGTTACTAACCTGTTGGATGGTACGATTACTAGCGTGCTTGGCGCTACGATTACTGCTGGTACATTGTCATCCGCTGGTACGGTTACTAACCTGCTCGACGGCACGATTACTAGTGTGCTCGGGGCTACGATTACTGCCGGTACATTGTCTTCAGCCGGTACGGTTACCAACCTGCTCGATGGTACGATTACTAGCGTGCTTGGCGCTACCATCACTGCCGGTACATTGTCTTCGGCTGGTACGGTTACCAACATCCTCGCCGGTACGATTACTAGCGTGCTTGGCGCTACGATTACTGCCGGTACGTTGTCTTCGGCTGGTACAGTTACTAACATCCTTGCCGGTACGATTACTAGCGTGCTTGGCGCTACGATTACTGCTGGTACGTTAACCAACCTGCTGGACGGTACGATTACTAGCGTGCTCGGCGCTACGATTACTGCTGGTACATTATCATCCGCTGGTACGGTTACTAACCTGCTCGATGGTACCATCACTAGCGTGCTTGGCGCTACGATTACTGCTGGTACATTGTCTTCAGCTGGTACGGTTACCAACCTGCTCGATGGTACGATTACTAGCGTGCTCGGCGCTACGATTACTGCTGGTACATTATCATCGGCTGGTACGGTTACTAACCTGCTCGATGGTACCATCACTAGCGTGCTCGGGGCTACGATCACTGCCGGTACATTGTCTTCGGCTGGTACAGTTACTAACCTGTTGGATGGTACGATTACTAGTGTGCTTGGCGCTACGATTACTGCTGGTACGTTGTCTTCGGCTGGTACGGTTACTAACCTGCTCGATGGTACGATTACTAGCGTGCTTGGCGCTACGATTACTGCTGGTACATTGTCTTCGGCTGGTACGGTTACTAACCTGCTCGATGGTACCATCACTAGCGTGCTCGGGGCTACGATTACTGCTGGTACATTGTCGTCAGCTGGTACGGTTACTAACATCCTCGCCGGTACGATTACTAGTGTGCTCGGGGCTACAATTACTGCTGGTACATTATCATCGGCTGGTACGGTTACTAACATCCTTGCCGGTACGATTACTAGTGTGCTCGGGGCTACAATTACTGCTGGTACATTATCATCGGCTGGTACGGTTACTAACCTGCTCGATGGTACCATCACTAGTGTGCTCGGGGCTACGATCACTGCCGGTACGCTGAGCAGCGTAACCTCGATTTCACAACGCAGCTTTATTGAGCTGGCTACAACCGGAATTGCAACTTCAGATACCTACACGCCTTTGCCGGCCAATACTACCAGCGTACTGGGCACCTATTCTTACTTCATTGTGAATACCGGAGCCAATCCGGTGAATACCCGTGTTGAGATCAGCGCGGACGGAACTAACTATTTCGTGGATACTACAGGCGACAATCCGCTGCCGGCTGGTTCGGTTGACGTCATCGTGCCTGCACGGTTCCTGAAATACACCCGCCTGTCCTATCAATCCTCTACGCCGGGTGCGGCTTCTACGCTTAATGTCATTTTTGATGCACAAGGAACGTAAAAGAAATGCCCGTCATATGATGCAGAAGCAAAGAGTGCATGGATATCCATGTACTCTTTCCTGTGCAGCATTCTGCTTCTACATAAGACGGCAAAACGCGACCCTGTGCCTCAACTAGCAATAAGCAGTACCTAATGATATGGCCCGCCAAGGAGGAACAATCGTGAATAAACCTGCCAAACCAACGCTCGGAGTGCAGCTGATTGTCAAAAATGAAGCCGAGCTCCTGCCCCGCTGTCTTGCCAGTCTAAGCGGTGCTGATGAAATCATCGTTACCGATACCGGATCTTCAGATCAAACGATGGACATTGCCCGGGCTTATGGGGCTGACGTATATGCGGTCGGGTGGAGTAATGATTTCTCGGCAGCACGCAATTCCGGATTGTCCTGCGCGAATACCGACTGGATCCTGGTGCTGGATGCGGATGAAATATTGCAGACTTCCATAGAGTCAATCAAGGATATCCTGCAAGGCAGCACAGCCGAAGCTTATTCAGTACGCATAGAGAACTGGCTGGGGAGTAATCCGGAGGACCGTCTGTATCACAGTAATGTGCGGTTATTCCGCAATGGACAGGGCTATCTTTTCAGCGGAAGAATTCATGAAAGTGTAGATCCCTCTATTCTAAAAATACATGGAGCCGCCGCAATCGGAACCAGCAGCATAGAGATCATTCACCTCGGCTACCTGCCCTCCCTTATGAATGCCAAAAATAAAATCAGCCGCAACGAACAGCTGCTGCGCCTTGCGCTGGAAGAAGAGCCGGACGATGCCTTTTACAGCTATAATCTGGCGGTCACCTGCTGTCAGGACGGGCGGCTGAAGGAAGCCGAAGAACTGCTGCACCATACGCTTAGCCATGCTCCGCTTCAGGTCTCATACCGTCCGTCCATGATTCGTGATCTATGCAAAATCTATCTGGCCACCGGTAAAGTAAAAGCGCTCGACAGCCTCCTGACACGCGAGCTTACGCGTTATGGCGATTATCCCGACTTACACTATATTCAGGGACAGTCCTGGGAGAGCCAGGGGCTTCCTGATCGTGCGTATCAGTCTTACCAGCATGCAGTGGACACTTCCTCCGCCGCTGCTCCGCACAGAGCTTATGTCAGCGAACAAGGCATGGACAGCTTCCGCCCGCTGCACCGCATGGGGGTCATCTCACAGCAGCTTGGCAAGCAGGAGGAGGCCGCCCGTCTGTTCCACCGTTCACTGCAGCATCATTCGCTGTATCTCCCGGCGATGCAGGGTATCGCCTCTGCCTTCCAGCAGCTGGAGGTGCCGGATGAGGACATCGCAGGGCTGCTAATACAGCTGTCCGGTACCGGACAGAGCGCAGCAAGAGGCGCAATTATCCGCACTTTATATGAGCTTGGCGCTTATAAGGTAATTGCTGAGCTGCCGCCCGAGCTTTTTCCGCTGGAGACAGGTACTGTGCTGCTCATCCTCTCTTCCTGGGTCAGCACCGGGAAATATCATGCGTTCAGAAAGACTGCAGCCAAGCTGCGGGCACAACCCTTGCAGCTGTCTCCCGGGGAATTGGATACAGAGACTATGCGGCAGCTATGGCTCCTTGAAGCGGTCTGTACGTGGGAGCTTGGCGAGAAACTCCAGCAAGAGAAATGGTTGCAATCGCCTGCAGAGCTGCGCTCCGGATTGCTTTTTATCGATACACAGTTGTCGTCAGAAGCAGTCCTCCCGCAAGCAGCCGTTGCTGATTCCGGCCACTCTCCGCTCATTACCGAGGTAATCCGGCTCGCTGTGAAGCTGGAGCTTGTGACACTGGGTAAGCTGCTTGTGGATCGTTTCCCTGCTCATACAGGCGATCTGGCGGAGGTGCTCTATGAAGAAGGCTGGCGGGCGGAGGCGGGGGAATTGTTCATCCGTCTGGTCAGCAGCAAAGAAGCGCGGGGATCGACGCTGCGGTATCTCGGAGAGATGCTGGCGGATAAAAGGCATTATGCCGAAGCAGCGGACTGGTACCGGCTTTCGCTCGAAGAATCTCCCGGGGATGAGGCAGCTAGTGCCGGATTGGCGCTATGTTATTTGCATTTGGCGGAGTTGGGGCTCGGGGAAGTTGCAAACAGCTTCAAGGGGGAGCAGGCCCACGGGCGTCTTCAGGAGGATCGGACCACGACTGCCCATTCCATCGAGGTGCTGAACCGCACGCCCTGGCACACGACTTGGAATTACAGACAGCGGCAGAGAGGAGCAGACCTAAGCTTATGAAAAAAACACCGCGCAAACCGCTGATCTCCTTATGTATGATCGTCAAAAATGAAGCCGACACTTTGGCCCGCTGTCTGCAGAGTGTACGCGGCGTTGCGGATGAAATCATAATTGTGGATACAGGCTCCACCGACTCCACGGTCTCTATCGCCCGCAGCTTCGGTGCCCGGATCATCCCGTTCCCCTGGAACGGGGATTTCGCGTCCGCACGCAATGCCGGCCTGGCCGGGGCTCGGGGAACCTGGATTCTGGTGCTGGATGCGGATGAAGAGCTGGAGCCCGGGAGTAAAAAAGAATTGCTGGTGTGCGCGGAGCATACGGAGTATGAGGCGTTTTTTGTGCGGATTCATAACCATAAGGGGACGGACCGCGCCTCGCAGACCATTACGGTCAATCCGATCCTCCGCATGTTTAAGAGCCGCGCGAGCTATCGCTTCAGCGGAATTATTCATGAGCAGATCGCCGCTGTGATTGTGCAGGAAACCCCGGCCGCCGCGATGCATATGAGCACTGTCGTTGTTCATCATTACGGCTATGCCGACGGGGTTGTGGAGAAAAAAGATAAAATCAGCCGTAATATCGGGCTGCTTAAGGAACAGCTGAAGCTGAATCCCGGGGATGCTTTTCATCATTTCAATATGGCGGTTGAATATATGCGGCTGGGCGATTACGGGCATGCCCTG
Organism: Paenibacillus sp. FSL R10-2771; assembly: GCF_038000205.1. NCBI lineage: Bacteria > Bacillati > Bacillota > Bacilli > Caryophanales > Paenibacillaceae > Paenibacillus > Paenibacillus sp. FSL R10-2771. The sequence continues at coordinate 437,881 of NZ_JBBOBM010000001.1, read as the reverse complement.
GAGCATATCCAGACTTCGCTGGACCATGTGGAGCCGGATACGAGCTATATTCATCTGCTGTATAAATACGAAATCCGCTGCCTGGCTGTAACAGGTGATCTCCCGGGTGCGCTGGAGGCTTGTGAACGGGGGCTTGCCCTCTTCCCGGATTATCCCGATCTTCATCATATAAAAGGGGCTTTGCTGCTGCAGGTGTCAGCTTTTGCCGAGGCCAAAGCTGCGCTGGGCCGGGCGCTCGACATCGGAGTTTCGCCTCCCGCCTACCATACGGAATCCGGTCTCGGCACTTACCTTACCCGGACTCTTCTGGGGCAGGCATGCCAGCAGATCGGCGAGGATAACGAAGCAATAGCCTGCTTCACAAGGGCGGCTCAGCTTCATCCGGAGCCCTTGCCGCTGGTTACCCGGCTGGTGCGGCTGTTCAAATGTGCCGGGCGTGAGCTTGAGATCAGGGGCTGGCTGGCCGAGCATTTGCCCGTCATCCTGGCGGAGCAGCGCCCGGAGCTTGTGCGGCTGCTGGTAACGGACGGTTGTTATGCGGCGGCGGCTGATGTGTTGGGCGGCAGCGATGAGGCTGCTGTGGGGAAGCGGGCTGCGGGGGAACAAGTTGCGCGGGAGCATGTTGAGGGAGAGCTTGCTGCGGGGGAACAAGTTGCGCGGGAGCATGTTGAGGGAGAGCTTGCTGCGGGGGAAACAGTTGCGCGGGAGCGTGTTGAGGGAGAGCTTGCTGCGGAGGAACAGGTCGTGCGGGAGTTTGGTGAGGGAGAGCTTACTGCGGGGGAACAGGTCGTGCGGGAGTGCGCTGCAAATAAGCGGAGGTCGGGGGCTCATGCTGAGGAAGGGCAAGATTACGCTGGAGAACCGGAGCCATCCTCTGCCGATTCTCTGCTTCGGCTGCTTCAGCGGGCGGAAGCCATTCCCGCAGCAGAGCTGACGTACGGCGATATAGCGGCGCTGCATCAGTACCCTGCGTTTGCCCGGACAACGGGCGGTACAACACCTGCCTCCGAATCTGCGGCAGCTGTACAGCCCTGGATATCCCTGGCTGACAAGGTATTGGCTACGCTGGAGGCTTCATCCGTCTTTTCCCCGGCGGCCGCAAGAGCACGTCTCGCACTTCCGCTTCCCAGACCCGCTGATTAGGAAGGAGCTTCTGACTATGCATAATCCAGGGCTATCGCTCTGCATGATTATTAAGAACGAGGCCCAGCATCTGGAGAAATGTCTGAGATCCGTGCAGGGATTGGTCTCCGAGATCATCATTGCCGATACCGGATCGACGGATGGCAGCATGGAGATCGCCCGCAGGTCCGGTGCCCGGGTCATTGAGATGCCATGGGAGCATGATTTCTCCAAGGCCAGGAACCGGGCACTGCGGCTGGCCTCCTATGCCTGGATTCTGGTGCTGGATGCGGATGAAGCAATCGCAGGCTGGAAGCCGGAAGAGCTGGAGCGGCTGCTGGAGACGCAGGTTGCTGACGGTTATTTCCTGCCTTTTATCCACTATGTGGGTGAGTTCCCTGAAAAGGATTATGTGACGGACAATGTGTGCCGGCTGTTCCGCAATGATGAACGCATCCTGTTTCGCGGCAGCATTCATGAGGAGGTGGCCTCCAGTATCTGGAGCCTTCCGGGAGGACATATCGCATACGCAGCTCTGCCGGTGCATCACTATGGATATCTGGACGGTGAGCTGCAGCGCAAGCATAAAACCAGCCGCAATCTGGAGCTGATCCACTCCGCTCTGCATCTTGAACCCCGCAGCATCCATCTGCGGTACGCACTGGGTACGGAGCATTACCAGCAGGGAAACTACAATGCTGCGGTGGAGGTTCTCCTCCCGCTGCTGGAAGAAGTTCCGGCTGACTCCGGATATACCGCTGACCTTTACCTCAAGACAGCCTACGCCTTGGAGGCCGGAGGACGTCCGGAAGAGGCGCAGGCTGTCTACGAGGCCGGGAGCATTCTGTATGCAGATTTCACAGATCTGCTGGAGAGCTATGCCGGACTCCTTCTGGAGCAAGGGGAGTTATGGCGGGCTTACGATCTGCTTCAGCGGGCACTGGACAGCGGTAATACCGCGCATAAATACCCCTCCTCCTCCGGCAGCGGCACAAGCCGCACCCGCTTGTTCACCGGGCAGGTCTGCGAGCAGCTGTTTCTATATCAGGAGGCACTGGACCATTACAGGCAGGCTCTCGGCTACACCCCTGACGATTCCGCCGCCTGGGCACAGCTTGTACCGCTGTGCCTGCTGTCCGGACAAGAGGAGCAGCTGACGGCCATCACTCTTCAGCTGCTCCCTGCCTTGCCCCAGAGAGTGCTGAGCAGGCTGGTGCCTGCCGCACTCAATGCCCGCGCCGCCGAATGGCTGGCGGCGCTCAGCGCAGCACCGCATCTGCCGGAAGCCATCCGGCAGGTTGTGCAGGTGCTGCTGGGCACGCTGTTCCGGGACCCGGAACAGCCCTGTACCGCATCCGTCCGGCTGGAACGGATGCTGCTGCTGGATGAGCCGGATGAGCCATGGATATCCGGCTATCTGTGGGCCTTGTCCTGCCGCAGCGGCGGGAGCGCTGCAGCAGGACAGTGGCTGGAGCGCCTGGCCCGGAACAGGCCAGGCATTGCTGCTGTGCACCGCTGGCTCGCGCAGCAGACCGCCGGTGCATCAGCTCATCCGGCAGAGCGGGAGCCGGAGCCGCATATGGAATGTAAGGCCGATGAGCCTGCTGAAGCTGCCGGAACTGACAGATGGCGGGAAAGAGGTCCCCGGCATGCTGAATCCGGCAATTCCGCCATCCCGCAGCGCACCGCTGAAGATTACGCAGACAATTCTGCTCCGCCTTCCGGCAGCTCACCACAGCTTGGGCTCAGCACAGATACACCGTTAAGCTTTCCGGATATTTCTTACGCTGCGCAGCTGCTGGTCCAGGCAGGTGCTTGGGTTACACTGCTCCTGTTATTCAAGCCAATGGAAGCTTCACGTTTCCATTGGAGCCGCTTGCCCCAGCCTCTGCTACACGGGCTGCTGCACGCGCCTGTTCCGGTCAAGAAGCAGTGGTGCACTATGTATACCGGGCAAGCTCATTTTTACAGCTCGCCCGGCGATGCTGCCGAGTGGCTGCTATACGCAGCAATAGCCGATTCCTGCGGGCTGATCCCCCGGCTTGACCCCGCTGACGAACAGGCGCTGCGGCAATCCGGCGGACCTGCGGCAGCCATTGGCCTCAGCTACCACAAGCTGCTGCTCGCAGCCAAGGTTCACCCGCAAGGAATACCTGTCGTTTCCGGCAGCATCCCCTGGCTGCTGCTTGTAAGGTCCGCCCTCCAGGCAGCACCGTGACACGGACCGTAGCTGCCAGGAACCGCTTCTGTATGCACATCTCTCACAACATTGATAGAACTTAAAATTTATAGAAACTGCTAAAAGGCCTCGTAACACTCTATGGGCCTCAGCGACACTCAGCATCACTCAGCAACACTCAGCGACACTCAGCATCACTCAGCACACTCAGTAATACTCAGCACACTCAGCAACACTCAGCATCACTCAGCATCACTCAGCATCACTCAGCATCACTCAGCATCACTCAGCATCACTCAGCATCACTCAGCATCACTCAGCATCACTCAGCATCACTCAGCATCACTCAGCATCACTCAGCATCACTCAGCATCACTCAGCATCACTCAGCATCACTCAGCATCACTCAGCATCACTCAGCATCACTCAGCATCACTCAGCATCACTCAGCATCACTCAGCACACTCAGTAATACTCAGCACACTCAGCAACACTCAACCTTACTCTATACTGGCTGTCATCAGCTGATTGCATGACGCACGATAGATAGAAATGCAGATAGCCAGCCGCTTCAATCCATTCTGCTTGCACATACAGCAGAATGGAGTCATTTCATCCTTTGAGGACAAGCCCGGTAATATTACTCATTTCCCCATCTCGCCCACTCCTAGCGCAATCAAAGGTATTCGTATCCCCTTATTCCTCACATCGTCCATCTCCAGCACAACCATAGATATTTCTATCTCCCACACTCCACCCGAAACTCCCAGGGTAACATCAAGAAGTTTGTGTAAAAGCATAGAACAAGCTCCCCGGTTTGTTTAGGCGTAGAGTTAGATTAGCAGTTAGATATACGATTAGATATAACAGTTAGATAATCTGAATTTAGACAACAACCCCGCAAGTTACCGTTCAAAGACTGCGGGATAGCGGAATACGTAAATATTTATCACTTTTATTCGTTTCCGGCAACATGGAGACTTCTCAGTATGCACCGCAGACCTAAATGTTGTACGTTATGCAACTTCGACCTATAGATAACTGGGTGTTTAGGAGAATTGTTGTAAGAAATACAACAATTCTCCTGCTGAACCGCTCTAAAAAGGAAAAATCCTGCATTTTATACAACATTTTTGGATTTGAGCCGATATCCTGAGGAAAATGTTGTATTATGTGCAGGATTTTATAAAAATTACGCTTTCCGCCGCAGAAAGTGGGCGGATGAACCGGGGAATTCCTGCGGCAACTGCAACCGTCCGGAGGTCCAGATAATCGCAGGGTGTAGAATTAGTTTTATAAGCTGCAACCTTAAGTCCAGCCAATAGAGATTTACAGTTAAGTATTCAGTTAGTTTTTCAGTCAGAATTTCAGTCAGTTGTTCAGTTAGTTATTCAGTTAGTCGTTCAGTCAGTTTGTTCGGTCAGATGTTCAGTTAGTTGTTCAGTTGGTCGTTCAGTTAGTTGTTCAGTTAGTTGTTCAGTTAGTTGTTCAGTTAGTTGTTCAGTTAGATGTTCAGTCAGTCGTTCAGTCAGTTGTTCAGCTAGTCGTTCAGTTAGTTGTTCAGTCAGAATTTCAGTTAGTCGTTCAGTTAGGCACCCAGTTACTCCCAGGCTCCCGCACCCTATTCCCTCCACTCCACCAGCCGGGGATGCTCATCCAGAATGGAGCGGTACTGTTCGAGGCTTCCCCATTTTCCTTCGGGGTCAAGCTCCATGTAGCGGTCGTATTTGCGGCGCAGCTCTTCGGGTTCCAGTGCCCAGCCGTAGTGCTTCACCCGCAGCTCGGCCAGGAAGCCCTGCAGGACCGCATAGGACAACGCCAGCCGGGGGACATGGTGATCCATCCGCGGGGTGTAATAATAGAAGCCGGGCAGATAGCGGACCAGTGTGCGCGTGTGCTTCATGTGGATATTCCAGTGCTCATCTTCCCGGTAATGGGTCGTGCCGCCCCAGAAATCAAACAACCTGAACGCTACCCAGTCGTAAGCGTCCTGATCGATCAAACGCCGCATTTCCTGCTTGGCCCGGTCTTCATAGAATTCATCCGCATCTACGGACAGCAGCCAATCCGGACCGGTAGATACCGCCAGATCCCAGAGTGTCTTGCGCAGCTCCCATTCACGGCCGAAGATGGAGTGCTCCAGTGTCACCAGCTTGCTAACCTTGGCAAAAGAGTTGCACAGCCGTACCGTACCATCCGTGCTGCCGTCGTCCACTATTACGATATCGTCGACAAATTCGCTCAGCTCTTCCAGCACCTGCTCCAGATAACGGCCGGTTTCATTACGCACCTGCATCATCGCCGTCAGGCGGTTGCCGGATGCCTTGCGCAGCGGTTCATGCATGCTCTTCGCCATCCATTACCCTCCCTCTCAAGCCTTGTACGGCTTCTTCCATATCGGCCATTTCCGCAAACAGCTGTCTGGCTCCCTGGTCCGCTCCCGCCGAACGAAGGAAGCTGCGGATAGCGGCATGCCGCCGGCCATACAGCAAATGCAGTGTCCCTTCAATCACCGGAAGCTGCACTGCATCCTCAAAGGCCGGAGCGGTGCCCCCCGCAAGCCCCGGAATCTCAGGAGCCCCTGCTATTCCTGCTATTCCTGCAAATCCGCCCAGCCCAGTATTCTCCGCAGCAGCCGTCCCGTCCGCCTCCATTTCCTCATAGAGCTGCAGCGCCTTCTCCCACTGAAAGGTTCCGATATAATTCAACAGCAGCCGCTGCCGGGCTTCCGGCCCGGATAACCGGCTCAGAATCTCATTTGCCGCCGCTCCATCCTCATTTACCGTGAGAATCTCTGCCCGGAGCAGCTCATGCTCCGCCTCGCCGCCACTCAGCCACTGCCTCATCTGCGCAGCCTTCGCCCTTTCCCCGGCCGTAAACGCCGTGATTTCGTATTGCCGGACGGCAAGCTCCAGATTGCCTTTCTTCGCTTCGATCGCCGAGAAGAAACGGTAATGCGAATGCAGACAATCCGTATAATCATGCAGCAGCATCAGCTCAAAGGATTGGGCCAGATACAGCGAAGCGGCTTCATCTCCCCGCAAATATAAATAAGAAGCGGCTAAATAATGCACTGAAGGCTGGAGGGGCATCTTGGCGCACATGGATATATAGAAGGCTGTGCGGTGCCGGCGCTGGATGTCCAGCCAACCGGACTCCCCATCCGAATCAACAGGCGGCTGCCATAATTCCGTAAGCGCCCTGTTCCAGATCGCTTCGTAATCGGACAGGAAGAACAATTGCTCCTCCCGGCGGAGCAGTCCGTAGGATAAGGGCTGGTCTCCGCTGAGATACACAATTCCCTTCCGGCGCAGATTCTGCTCCAGATATATCCTTTCTGACGTGGTTCCCGCCAGATCGGCCTTCGCCGCGAGCAGCGCACTGTATTTGTCCCAGAGAACACTATCCTCCCCTTCCGGACAAAGTTCCAGCAGGGCTACAGTATAAGCAGGCTGCAGCGCCAGCACATCCGGGAGCCAATAAGGCGAAGAGACAAGCAGCGTATATTCTTTGGCATTCAGACTATACAATTCGGCCAGTGTCACGGACCTGATCCCGCTGCTCCGCTGCCGGGCAGGCGTCATATGCCCGGCAAAACAGACCTCACCACGGTCCGGGAGCAGCTCCAGCATTCTTTTATACTCATAATCCTCCCAGGAAACACGGCTAAGCACGATATAGTTCATAAGTGTCCCTCCCCCTCCCCGCCGGGGGCTGACGGATGAAGCTTATCCCGGCCGCCTGCCGGCTCACCAGCATAGCCCACCGACAGATCCGGATCAGGAATAAGCGCCAGACTGCGGAAGAAGCCCTCCCGCTTCATAATCCTTCCGGGCGTGACTCCGCTTCTGTGTGCGATGCGTTCAAGTGGAAGATGCTGCGTAGTCCCGCCTGCCCCAGGCCGCTGCCCGGGTTCTTCCGCTGCATAATCCGCACTGACAACAATATCCGCCCGGCTATGCTGCAGGACTTCCACCAGCTTCTCGATGTAACGGCTGTCATATGCCGCAGAGGCAGATAAGTAGACAATGACTTCGCTGCCATAGAGAGCCGAGATATTCTCCAGCGCGTGCAGCCAGGGCTTCTCGCCATGCACAGTAATCACAGCGTCACGCTCATGCACCGGAAATTCGGGAAAAGACTGGCTCCAGCTGTCCCGGACCCACACCCAGCGGATATTGCTGTAGCTCTGGCCTTCCTGCAGCGTCTGCTGCCGCTCACGCGAATCCGCTGCCGTCCAGTTTTCTTCGAAATAGACAACAGCGGTCACAAGCGGAGTCTCCGCCGTATGCCGGCCCAGCGGAATTGCCGGCTGCGGCAGACAAGCAGACAGATCACCGGGAATCTGGAGCAGTCCCGCATCAGCAGGACTGCCCTGCAGATTCCATTTCCGGCGGTATGCCCGCGCCCCCGCTGCAGAGGACGCATTGCCTGCGTTAATCACAGCGCCTTCCTCCAGCGGGTGAAGGACATGCACATATACCGGATCACTGAGCGCAAGACTTGCCCCCTGCATCCGGGCCCGCAGACACCAGTCGGCAATGATCAGCCTGCGCTCCGCTAGTGATGAATCGAAGCCTCCTACCCTCAGCAGCAGCTCTCTTGCTATAAGCAGACAGGACCCGCCCAGTACCTCCGCGTACCTCCACTCCCCTTGCCTTTTGTCCAGGATGTGGGCTGCATAAGCTGACAGTTCAGAGTATCCGGCAAAATGCAGCTGTTCCTGCCCCTCGCCCCGTTCACTGGAGGAACGGGGAGCTACCACGCCCACCGCAGGATCATCAATAGGCGGCCACAGCAAATTGCCAAGCCAGCCGGGAGACACCATCACACGGTCCTCCAGCAGAACGGCAAAAGAGGTCTCAGCATAAGCCAAGGCCTCATTCACCCTATAATTCCCGGCGGCAAAGGGGAGAAATACCAGATTCGGCTCCCCCGAGAACTGCTCTGACAACCATTGCAGCGGAAATTCAGCAGTCATCGGGACCGCAATCAGCCGCACGGTAGAACCGGAGTGCCGGAGCAGCAGCCGCAGGCACTCCGCCGACCACTGCGCATGCCGCAGCTCCACCACAAGCGTAACGCCTCCCTGCACCGGCAGCGGAAGCAGCCCCTCCCGTTCCAGATAGCTGTATCTTCCCGCCAGACGTTCCGTGCTGACAGCTTTAACAGTATTCATGGTTTCAATTGTATGGATTGCATCCATCGCTTCATAGGACATCCAGACTCACACTCCAATGGTCATAACTGTGCTGTCTATAATGTATGAGCGGGATGGGGCAGGTATCCCTGTTTATGCCGTATTCGGCAGATAGTATCCGCCAAGCGGATACCCACGTCAAGCTGCGGCGGTCGCTTTTACCACCCGCTGGTCATCACTACCGGCCTGATTCCGCCGGCATCGAATTCCATTCGGTCAATACATAACATACGGTTGCCCGGCTCCGGGTCTCCGATGATTCTCCGGTGATAGACGATCAGCCATTCATCGCGGTCAGGAAGATGTAAATATCCGTGATGGCCGGGGCCTTCCGCTAGAGGCTCCTGCCTCTCCAGTATGGTCCCTTTGTTATCGAACGGTCCCAGCAGACTATCGCTTACGCCATGAGCTACCCGGTAGGTCCCGTTGGTCCACCCGCCCTGCGACCACATCAGATAATACAGACCGTCCTTCTTGATCATGCACGGTCCTTCCACATAACCCGGCGGCGTAACAGAACAGATCAATTGTCCGTCCGGGAAAGGGACAAAACCCGTCATTTGCTCATTCATCCGGCACACGTTGCAATGTCCCCAGCCTCCGTAATACAGATAGATTACACCGTCATCGTCCTTGAACAGATGAGCGTCAATGGGCTGGGCGCCGTGAATAAACTTGCCGATCAGCGGCCGGTGGAGGTACCCCCTGTAGGGGCCTTCGGGAGCATCTGCAACGGCAATCTCCAGCCCTCCTGCTTCACCGTCCTTCTGGATATCGTTCGAGGCAAAGACAAGATAATACCGGCCGTTATGTTCGATCTGGGTCGGAGCCCATACCGCTCTCCAGATCCAGGGGAAATCATCCATTTCAATTATGCTCTCATGAACCTTCCAATGGATCAGATCCCCGGAGCTGAAGGCATCCAGATTCATCTGCCGCGTATATTCCGTGAATGATCTGGTGGCATAAATATAATGCCTGCCGTGATAGGTCCTGGCTTCGGGGTCTGCATACCAGCCCGGCACAATCGGGTTCGTAATTCCTCGCAAGCGAACGCCCCTCCTTTCTCCGCAACCTGCAAATTAACAGCTGTATAGTCCGTTCTCTTCCTGTTCCCGGATCCAGACCTGCATGAAGCCGGATTCTCTGTTGTCCCAGGCGTAATAGGGAATGAACCGGAGCGGTCTGCCCTCTTCATCCCGGCTCTGCAGCACCGTCACCCCGCCCAGCAGCACCGGCAGGTGTTCCACCCGGAACTTCGCCCGGGGCGGAATGGAGCAGGCATCATAGGACAATCCGGGATGATCCGTCTGCTCCAGACAGTACACCACGGGTCCCCGCTGAACGGCAACCCTCCCTCTGTCCGCCTCCACTTCAGGCTTGGCCCGCACAAGATTCACGGGCATATCCAGCTCAAGCACAACCCTATCTCCCGGCGACCAATGCCGGTTAAGCACCAGATACCCTTGATCCGTCAAGGCTCCGGCCCCGCTGATGCTGACGCCGCCAGCCTTCAGCCGGTATCCCCTGCACCATTCCGGCACACGCAGCCGGATACTGAAGCCGGCACTTGCTGCAGGGTTCACCTCAAGCTCGATCCGGCCATCCCAGGGATACAACGTGCTTTGCTTCAGCCTGACGCCCAGTCCGCTGCCCAGCACAAGCTCTGCCTCGCTGTTCATGTACTGATTGACCACCAGGCCTTCTTCTGCAGTAGCATAGACGTATTGGCCCAGGGAAGGCAGAAAACGGGCCAGATTGGTCGGACAGCAGGAGGTTTCGAACCAGGGCACACGATGATGCCCGCCCTGTGAAGCAAGCGGATTGACATAGAAGTACTTATCCCCGGACAGGGATATTCCGGACAAGGCGCCGTTGTACAGTTCACGCTCTACCACATCGGCGTATTTGCCGTCTCCGAACGTCAGGTTCATCCGGTGATTCCAGAACACCATGGCAATGGCGGCGCAGGTCTCGCAATAGGCTGTTTCATTGGGCAGGTCATAATCAAAGGTGAAGCCTTCATTATGCCTGGACGGCCCAATGCCGCCCGTTACATACATGTTGCGCTCCACCGTGTGGGTCCAGACCCGGTGCAGCGCCTCCGCATAAGCGGAATCCCCTGAAGCATGGACAATATCCGCCATTGCCGTGTACATATACATGGCACGGACAGCATGCCCGGTCACCTGCTTAATCTCACGGACAGGAACATCATCCTGGCAATAGGCCGGTCCCCATTCCGGATTGTCCCAGATCGCGCCCGTGCCATGGCCATGGCCGCGCTCCTCCAGCAGCCACAGCGCAAGCTTCCAGTAGCGCTCGGCCCTGGTCACGCGGTACAGCTTCACCAGCGCCAGCTCGATCTCCTGATGCCCTTCCACCCAGTGCCGCTTGCCGGGGCCAAACACCTCATCATAATGATCGGCCAGACGGCAGGCCACCTCCAGCAGCCCGCGCTTGCCGGTCGCTTCATAATAAGCAACCGCCGCCTCAATCAAATGGCCGCCGTTATACATCTCATGCTTCTCCATATCCGTCCATTTGCCCTGCGGATGCTCCAGTGTGAAGTAAGCACTAAGGTATCCATCCGCTTCCTGCGCTGCCGATATCAGCCCGATAATCCGGTCGGCTTCAGCTTCCAGCGCCGCATCCCGCCTGTGCATCAGCGCATAGGCTATGCCTTCAAGCACCTTGTAGACATCCGAGTCATTATAATATTTGCCTTCGTAATGCCCCTCCATCAGGCCCCCGGCCTTGGTGAAGTTATCGATGCGCCCGGTATCCCCACATTTGGACAAGCAGTCCGGCAGAGTGGTCTGCCGGAGCACCTCCAGGCGCGGCCGCCAGAAATGATCATTAATGGTTATACTCGTAAAAGACACACCCTGCCAGGCATGCAGCTTCGCTTGTTGCTCTGCCATTTCCGTTCCCCGCCTCCTTTATCCTTTTAATCCTGTTAAGGTAATGCCCTCCAGAAAGTAACGCTGCCCGGCCAGAAACACAATGACGCAGGGCAGAACGACGGTGGCCGAGGCCGCCATCAGCAGATCCCACTGCGCGGTGTAGGTACCCTGGAACATTTGCAGACCCAGAGCGAGAGTAAAGAGACTGTCGCTTTTCAGGTAAATCAGCGGGCCCATGAAATCGTTCCAGGAGGCCAGAAAGCTGAATAAGGCAACCACGATGATCGCGGAACGGCTTAAGGGAAAGATGAGCCGGGTATAGATTTGCCAGTAATTCGCCCCGTCCACAAAGGCCGCTTCATCAAAGTCTCGCGGAATCGTCAGATAGAATTGCCGGAGCAGGAAGATATTGAAGATTCCGCCGCCGAAATAAGCGGGTACAATCAGCGGATACAGCGTATCGTATAGACCCATCAGCTGCCAGCCGAGAAAGCTCGGGATAATCGTGACCGCCGCCGGCAGCATCATGCTGGTCATCAGGATGGCAAACACCGTATCCCGGCCCTTCCACTGAATCCGTGAGAATCCGAAGGCCCCGATGCTGCTGGTAATTACGGTTCCCACAAGTACCGTAACCACGATGATCAGCGTGTTCTTGAAGAAAACATCGAACGGCAGCACCGTAAGCGCCTTATGAAAATTGCTCCACTGAAACGGCTTCGGTATCCATTCGGGAGGCATAGTGAAAATCTGTGACAAATTCATCAGCGAGCTGCGGATCAGCCAGACAAACGGAATGACGAACATGGCAGAGATCAGGATAAGCGCTCCGTAGCTTGCGGTAAGTGATAGCTTCGATGGCCTCAAGCACGGTCCCCCCCTTCGTAATACACCCATGATTTCGAGGTTCTGAAGACGATAAAGGTAAAGAACAGAATAATAATGAACAAGATCCAGGCCAGCGCAGACGCATATCCCATTTCAGCATCCCGGAAGCCCGTTCTCCACAAATAAAATACATAGAAAAGACTCCGGTTGTTCGGTCCGCCCTGCGTCAGAATATAAGCTTCGTTGAAGACCTGGAAGGAGCCGATAATCGTCATGATCGTATTGAAAAAAATCGTGGGGGTGACCATCGGAACTGTCACGTGGCTCAGCTTGCGGAACCAGCCGCCTCCATCCACCTCAATCGCTTCGTAATACTGCCGGGGGATACCGGAAAGTCCGGCGAGAAAAATAATCACCGTGCTGCCGATGCCCCATAGCGTGGTAAGAACCACTGACGGGATGACACTGCTCTCCCCGTACAGCCAGTCGCTGGTCGGCAGATGCAGCCGGCTGAGCAGTGAATTGATGAGGCCCAGATCGGGATTGAGCAGCCACATCCAGATCATGGCCGAGGCCACCGCCGGAACAATGCTCGGAAGATAGATAATCGTACGGAAGATGGCTCTTCCCTTTACATTGAGATTGAGCAGAAGCGCGATGCCGAAGGAAATAAGAATAACTGCAGGCACGCGCAGCACGACGAAATAAAAGGTGATTCCCAGCGATTTATAGAACAGCTCATCCTCACCTGAGAACAGCCGCACGAAATTATCCAGACCGACAAAAGACGTCTGATCCTTGAACACATTATAGTTGGTCAGGCTGAGCACCAGGCTTGCGATCATGGGACCCAGCGTAAAAATGGCAAACCCAAGTATTGCGGGGGCGGTGAACAGCAGCCCATAGAACATTCCCTTTCGCATACCGGCCTCCAGTCTCGAATTTCGCAAGTAGAAACGGCTTTGCCGTCCTTTAGACGGACGGTACCGTTTCAGCGTGAAATAGAAGGATAATTTAAAGCGTAAGCATATAAATTCTTATATTTGCAAAAAGAACGGCGAACGAGGTATCGGACGCCGCTCCCTGCTACTAGTTTCGCAGTTGGTTATTCCTTGATATCACGGCGTCCCTTAATTTGGGCCTGGGCCTTTACGGCGATCGAGTCCATCGCTTCCTGGGCGGTTTGCTGGCCGAGCCATACCTTATCCAGGGCAGGATTAACCAGATCCATAATATTGTTGAAATTCTTCACATAGCCGGTCGGCGTCTGATGCCCTTTGGTCAAGATTACATCGACGATGGCTTCTTTATAGCCGGAGGGTCTGGCATCCAGATTCTCCGTCCATTTGGCGAGCAGCGCCGGATCGGTGTACCAGTCCTTGGGAGAAGGCATCCAGGTTCCGGCTGTAAGCATATCAATGGAGGCTTCAGGATCGAGCAGCGCCTTCAGCAGCTCCCAGGTCTCCTGCGGATGCTTGGTGGATTTGAAGATCGAGAACATGCCGCAGACCACGGTGGTTACCGGCTCTTTCATTACAGGCATGACCCCGACGTTAAAGTTGAACTTCGACTGGGCGAGGCCTGCGCTTGCCCATTGCCCGTCCACCGTCATCGCTACCTTCTTGGTCTGGAGAGCTACATTCGTTGCCGGAATATTCTTCGACTGCACGGGTGAAGGGGATACGTGGTGCACATTCATCAGATCGGCTATTTTCTGGAGGGCTTCAACAGCTTCCGGCTGGTTAAGCGCGAAGGTCTTGCCATCCGCCGAGATGAAATCCCCGCCATTTGAATAGATAAAGTTGCTGTATACCCCCCACCAGGTGGAGAGATTTGCGCCATATTGCTTAATTTTTTTGGGATCGAAGTCCGGGTCGGCTGCTGTTTTGCCATTGGTGTCCACAGTCAGCTTCTTGGCGACCTCGACGAATTCATCCCAGGTCCAGGCATCCGCCACATTCGACGGGGGAGGCTCAATGCCGGCTTCCTTGAAGATATCCTCATTGTAGAACAGTCCGAAGGATTCCGGCCCCGGTCCGATTCCAATTACATTGCCCGGCTCCAGTGAATAGGTAATATTGGGAACCAGCGTATCCGGACTGATGTCGGCATCCGTATCGAGAAATTCCTGGAGATTATAGAATTTGCCCTGCTCCGCCATCGGAAAGGCAATCGTACCCGATTCCATCATGGCGATATCCGGAACATCATTTCCGGCAACCATGGTCGTCAGCTTGGTATCATAATCAGCGGCAATATGCTGAAGCTCAACCTTGACATTTGTATGCTTGGCCTCGAAGTTCTGGATGGCTTTTTTGTAAGGAGCCACTTCTTCCGGTGATCCCCATACAGTCATCCGCAGCGTAATGTTCTCCTTCGATCCGGCATTCCCGGAAGGCGTGGAAGTCTCAGGGCTTGCTGTACCCGACTTCGAGCACGCAGACAGCACAGCGGCTAGCATCAGAATCAGAGCCAATGTAATGAAGACCGGTTTTCTTGGTAGCAACATATTCCGAGCCCCTCTCGATTTCTAAGTTCAACGGGTTCATAGCTGCAGTCTATGATGCCTTTATTATAAATTACAGGATAGCGCTTACATAACCCTAATCTCTTTGGATTGGTGGACTGTGATTGGGTTTACAGCGGGAGTGTAATGGCCACCTTGGTGCCTTTTCCCGGAGAAGAGAAGATGGAGATTCCGTACTCGCCGCCATAGGTCATCTGAATGCGGTCAATGGTATTCTTAATGCCCACGGAAGATGCTTTCTGGTGCAAAATCGCATTTACAGTCGCCTGGCTCATGCCACGGCCGTTGTCGGCCACCTCGTAATGCCGGGTTCTGCCGTTAATCCAGCCGCGGATTCCGATGATGCCGCCCGATTCGGTCTGATCGAAGCCATGCAGAATCGCATTTTCCACAAAAGGCTGGAACAGCAGCCGTGGCACATCGTATTCGAAGAGCCGCGGGTCCATATCATACTCTACAGTGAACTTGTCCTCGAACCGGATCGACATAATATAGAAATAGTTATTCATCCAGTTCATTTCTTCGGACAAAGGAACGGCGCCCCATGTCTTCCTCGAAGTATAATGCAGCATATTGGACAGGCAGACAAGCATCTTGCTGAGCTCCTGCTGATCATTCTCAATCGCCGTCCAGTTCATCACATTCAGGGTATTGTACAGGAAATGCGGATGCATCTGCATGTTCAGCGCCTGAATCTCGGCTTCCTTTTCCTTCAGCTTGGTCTCGTAATTCTCTGTCACGAGCAGATGGATCCGGTCATTCATCCGGTTAAAGCGCTGCGTCAGAATGCCGAATTCATCGTTGCTTACCACATCCACGCGGGTCTGGAAATCTCCTTCGCCCACCGATCTCATCGCGCTTAACAGCCGCTTGATCGGTTTGGTAATTTTACCGGCAATGAAAAAAGCGAGGATAAGCGCCACTATCCCCATCACCACGGCCATGACAGTAATGGAAGCGCGGATCACCGGCACAAAGCTGCTCACCAGCCCTGCTTCCGGAATCCACACGACAGACATCCAGCCGGTAACCTCCGAGCGGTCAAAGCAGACGATCACCGCCTCGCCGTCCAGCGTCATTCTCCGCGCCCCGCTTTTCTCCTGCTGCAGCTCGTCCAGCCACGCCTCCTTATAGGTCTGCGCAACAGCCCCCGGCTCACTGCTGGCGACCACCTTATCATGCGGATCGAGCACCATATAGCGCGAGCTTCCCGGTATGCTGTCCTCATACAAGGATTTAAGCACCTCGGATTTGAAGCTAATGGCAAGTACAGGGCGTTCCACCCCGGCATCCATTTTCTCCAGCTTCGTATTGCTGAGATACGTGAAATCAAGCACGCGTGTGGCCGAGAACAAATAACGGAACTCCAGATTCCCGTCCTGCAGATAAGGCTGGTTGAACATAGATACGAAATCATAGGTAGGAATCCACACCAGCTTCCCCCCTGCCTGCCGGGCCAGATCGTATATATCCGATTGAACCGGGTCTCCTTGCGGCAGCGTTTGCCCGAAGGTAAAGTATGAGGTCCATAGCTGGTAGGCATAGATATCCTGGTTCTGGGAAAAGGTTTTGCCGAGCACTGCCGTCACCTGCCGGTCCGCCGCAAAAAGCTCCACTTGGTTCGCGGGGTCCAGCTGGCTGAAAATGCGGAACAGATCCTTATCGAGAAATAAGGACATGCTGTTCTGGTCCACGATCCGCAGCTTCGTGTCCATGACTTCGTTATTTTTTTTGACAATCTCATACACATTCTTCTGCGCCTGCTCCGTGATAATCTTCAAGCTGGTCCGATAGAACAATGCCCCGAGTACGAGCAGGGGAACCGCGATCAGCAGGATGTAGCTTGCCAGCAACCGGTAACGGAAGGTAATCTTCATGCCTCCCGTTTCCTTTGCGAAAGTGCGTGCTTATAAGCTTTTGGCGACATGCCATGATATTTCTTGAATACACGGCAAAAATATTTCGTATCCTGAAATCCGCATTCCAGGGAAATTTCGTATACTCTGAACTGCTCCGCTGCAAGCAGCTCTTTAGCCCGCTTCATACGGACCGCCGTCACATGCTCGGAGAAGGTTTTGCCCGTCCTGTTCTTGATCAGCGTACTGAAATAGGAGGGGTTAAAGTGGAAATGCTCGGCTGCCCGTTCCAGGGTAAGGTTCTCTTTCGTATGCCCCTGTATCCAGCCCAGGCATTCCGCGATGACCACCTCACTCTTATCCTGTCTGGATAAGGCCAGGGCTAGATGCGCTTCCCGGAGCGCATGGTTAAGTTTGGTCATTAATTCCTGATATGAACGGCATGAACGGATAAGCATCGTGGCCGTATCGGTCAGCATCTGCCCCGTCTTTTTGTCCAGAATATCCTGATGGTCACTCCGGATCTGCAGCAGCATCAGCGAGGCCTGCTCCTTCAGCAGCATGGGACTGGCCTGTCCGGCGTCCGCCAGCTGATAGACGGTCTCAGCGCAGACCTCCTGAACAAGGGCGGCATCGTCCATTTTCAAAGCATCATACAGCCTGCCCCAGTCAGGAGCTCCAGCTCCGGGGGTTGAAATAAGCTCATCCGCAAAAAGCAATCCCTGCCGGAAATCGTAGAAATTGTAGCTGTTGGCCGTCCTGGCTGCAAGATACGACCGCGGCGCTTCGGCAAGCAGGGAATGGCATTGCGGCCCAATCCCGTGGACAAGCTGTCCCGCATGCACCCACTCAGCCGCCAAAGACTGGGCGATGTAGCGGGCCTCCTCCCGCTTGCCTTGGGTAAGCGTTTCCAGCGTAATCAAGGTCACGGCCGCCTGAACGCCGTCCTCCATCATCCCGCTCAAGGGAAAGGTTATGGCCTCTCCCCACCGACTCCAGGCCTGCTCCAGAGAGCGGACGAAGGAGCCGCTGTCCTGCTGTTCCCCGCTGTCCCGGCGGTGCTTTAGCTCCGAATACACAGCCACACCGCTCTCCCGCAGCCACTCATAACGGTTCAGCTCCTCCAGCTCCTCCGGGGCCGCACTGCCGTTCAGCCAGGACAGTATCAACCGGCTCAGGTAGGCGGAAGAAGCCAGCTTCAGGCGGTGCTGCAGCTCTTCCTCTTCGCGGTACTGCTGCTGTTCCGCTGTCAGCTGAAGGTCGATCCGGCTTAAGACCTCCGCAATTTTCCCAATCTCCACCGGCTTCAGCAGGTAATCAAAAGCGCCGTGACGAACCGCCTGCTGCGCATACTCGAACAGATTGTAAGCGGATACCATTACAACCCTGGTTTTAATGCCTTCTACCTTAAGCCGTTCCAGAAATTCAAGTCCATCCATGCCAGGCATGCGGATATCCGTCAATATGGCTTCCGGGCCGTGGGCTTTCACCAGTTCCATGGCCGACAAGCCATCCTTCGCCGCCACCACCTGGTCCTCCGGCCGCAGCCGCCCAATCAGATTGACCATCCCTCTGAGATGTCTGGGCTCATCATCCACTATCAATATTCTCACTATGCTCAGCCCCCCGAATTGGTTTGAATTACATATCAGCCGCATCTTTGCCCTTATTATAAAATCCGTTCCGGCTTATTCATAGTGCATTAATATTGGATTGGTGGACTATTATTGGGAGCGTGCGCGGAGTCCGGGAGAGAAGCTGTTTCTATGCCGCGTTAAGAGAGCCTAACGTTCCTGTCACGTAAACAGCAATCTGGTACGATGTTTTCACGTTTCTATGCCACGTTAAGAGAGGCTACGTTCCTGATACGTAAACAGCAATCTGGTACGATGTTTTCACTGTTCTATGCCGCGTTAAGAGAGGCTAACGTTCCTGTCCGAGCAAATACAGAAGAGCCGCCCATTTCTTTGGCGGCTCTTGCTTGCAAATTATAGTCTTTTTTATTCTCACTTAAACGCCCGCAGGCCCGCATTATCGCTGTCCCTGACCCTTCAACGTAAGCAGTGGATTTTCTCCACTTAATCCTTCCAGTTTGCTTGCCTTACAGAAATTAATTGGATTTATGACACTTAATCCTGTCTATATCCCCGCCGTCAGCGAATCCGGCTGAAATTAAGTGCCGTTTTTCCAACTAAGTCACCGGAATCAGAGATTCTGCCAACAGCAGATGGATTTTTTCCACTTATATGTTCTACCAATCTATATCCCATTACTCTCCGCCGCCCGCATTGGCCCCGGCATTCCCGGCGTTTGTGCTAGGCGCAGAGTTGCCGCTCCCGGCCGGTGTGTTATTCTCTCCGCTGTTCGTATTTCCGCCTGAGCCGCTTTCATCAGGTACTGTGCCGTCTACGCCAGTTCCGTTCTTCTCCGTGTTCAGTGAAGGTGCGGGAATAGCTATTCCCGGCGCGCTGCTGCCGTTCTCGCCGACAGGCTGGCCCTGATTGTCGTAATAGTACATCGGGACATCGCCGACAACCATCAGGTAGGAGACAGGAATTTCTGTGTCCACGATCTGCGGCTCCATATCAAACGGAATGACAACCGCTACCTCGGTAACAATATGAATAAAGACTTCAACGAGAATCATGTTGATGCCGGCATTTTGCTGCCGCGTGTTCAGTTCCACCTTTACCGCGCCCTGCGGTTCGATTTTGATCGGAATATCCGGCCCAAATGAGGCAATCAGCGGACTGCCCAGCGCCTGGCCCAGCGGAATATGCTCCGTCTGGTTATGCAGCTCCTGCAGCGTGGACTGGATGACTTCGGCCGCCTGTGAAGTAATCCGCATATGCTCCTTATAGTTGAGCATGAACCCGGATATTTTGCCGTTCTTATCCGTCTTCCAGTCAATCAGCGCTTCCGCGTTCCCGCCGTCCGCAACCTGGGAAGTAATCGCCTTGTTAATGGATTCCGTAGCGATTTGCTTCACCCGGATCTGCGCCAGATGGAGGATCGGCGGCTTCAAATGCTGCTCCACATAACGCAGCCCCTGAAGCACAGCCAGAATCAGCAGCAGACTCAGGATGATCCAGAATCTGCCCCGGCGGCGCGGCTTCCGGCCTTTCCCGGCCACGGCCTCCTGCTTCTTCCCCTCCCGGCCGCGGAACAGGCTGAATCCCCCGCTCCGGCTGGCTTTGCGCCAGACACGGTAGCCCGGAGCGCCTGCTCCCGCACCGGGCGAAGCCGTCTCATAACCCGCTTCTTTCCTGTCCGGCCGGATTCCCGACCTAGAAGGCTTCGCCACGAATACACCGCCCCGGCTTGATGCCCCCGCCCCGGACCTTGAAGGTTTCGCCGCGAATCTTGCTCCCGAACCCGGCGGCCGGAAGACTGCCTTCGACGGTTTGGCCTTGAACGCCGGGCTGCGCCCGGCCGGTCTCGGCAGCCCGCTCCAGCTGAACCTCGGCAGACGCAGACGCCCGAAGATTGATACGCCTGCCCGCCGGTTCCCCCATTTTCTGATTCTGCCCATGCCTTGCAGTCCCTCCCGACATTCCTGCGGTCAAGCCGCCCATGTACTATAGGCTATTCGGGACGAACGCAAAATAACCCCACAATGTGGGAAAGCAGTGAAGACACTTATCCTTTTTAACCGAAAATGAGCAGTTCCCGGTGTAACACCGAAGAACTGCTCTACGCTTCTACTTCCTTTTATCCTTTATATAGATTGAACTGGAATTTGAGTTGGAGGAGGGAGTGACAGAGGGGAATTTTGGAACTGTAGGAGCGGAAGCGTCCGCCTTTGTCTACGGATTTCTACCGCTAAAGGCGGTACAAATCAAGAAATCTGTAGACAACAGCGGCCGGAAGTCCAAAATATTCACCGCAGTTACGAATACTTCTTTACTTAAAATCTTAAGTTTAATCTATATTGCCTCCTACCCCATCCGCTTACGCTTATCCTCCTGCAGATGCCCCCAGTGACGGCGGACAAAAATAGCGATCAGAATTACCATAAACACCGCATACCACGTAAGGAATCCGTTCCACTCCTCCCGGGGGACAATCAGCGAGGAGCTGATCGTTCCAAACAGCCAGATGTAAGACAGATTCCCAAGCACCGTCCCCCAGATAAAAGCAGCAGGTTTAATCGGAGAAACGGCCGACATCAGATTGATAATATTGCTCGGCACAATCGGAATCGTACGCAGCAGCACCAGGGTCCAGATGCCGTAGCGGTCCAGATACATCTGCCATTTGTCATAGCGCTTCAGCTTATATCCCCATTTCCGGTCAAACCACTCCGAAAGATAGCGCCGGAACAGGAAGTAGACGAGCACCGCACCAATATTACAGGCCAGCCAGCTGACAATCATCCCGCCAATAACATTAAATACAGAGACGTGAAGCACAATCAGGATCGCTAGTGGGAAAAATCCGAATAAACTTTGCAGTACCGCCAGCGGAACGGTAGCGAATAGAATGGAAGGGCCGCTCAATCCAAGACTCTGCAGCAGCCAGTCGATCCAGGCATTAATGGTCTCGGTCACGGAGTTCTCCCCTTTCCTGACTCCTTGCAGCAGCTGTCTCCTGATTTCATACTGAACATAAGGGAATCGCTCATTAACGTTTGTTTCGTGAATCTCAAGTGGAAACGGCGTTGCCGTCCTTTAATAAGGACGGTACCGTTTCAGCGAGAAAGATAAGGAACATTTATTACGCGAAGCATATACATTCTTATCTTTTCAAGAAAAACACCCCTCTCGGGGTGTTTGTTGAATGAGTTTGCTTATGATATGTACATCTAAAGAACAGTCGTTAGCGTACAAGTTACAGAATTGTAGCCTATGTTCTTTCAATCATAGCACACATCGATCTTCTCTGCCAAATAGCTGATTCGCTGAACAATCTCTACAAATTCACTCCGGTAATCCACTCATTCACCTTGGCTTCATTGTTATCGACCCAATCTTTGGCCGCTTCCTCCGGCGATTGTCCGCCTTGAATCTTGACCATAACCTGAGCCATATCGTCTGCGGTCCATTTGAATTGGCTTAGGAACAGATACACATCGGGCATATCATCCTGCAGGCCTTTTCGTACCATAGTATGGATCTGCTCAGCACCGCCGTATACATTCTTGGGATCATCCAGATATTTCAGGTCCATATTCGCGAACATCCAGTGCGGGGTCCAGCCGGTAACTACGATCGGTTCATTGTTGTCAAAAGCTTTCTGCAGCTCCTGTGCCATCGCCGCCGAAGAGCTCTCTAGCAGCGTATAATCGCTTAATCCGTACGCTTCAATTGCCGCTTCAGTAGCCGTCATAATTCCGGCACCCGGTTCAATTCCGATAATCATGTTATCCAGCGAAGCCGCAACCTCCGCATTGTTCAGATCCTCAATGGAATTGATATCCATATAAGCAGGAACGGCAAGTCCAGTCTTCGTTCCATCCAGATTCACACCGGCATCTACGATATCATTGCCGTATTTCTCCAGATAGGAAGCATGGGTACCCGGCAGCCAGGCGGCTACCATCGCATCCGCACTTCCGTCAGCAATCCCTGCCCACATTGGACCGGCATCGACCTGGAGCATTTCTACCGTAACGCCAAGCTTCGATTCCAGTACTTCCTTAACCACGTTCGTGCTGGCAATTTCCGAATCCCAGGCTACATAAGCCAGCTTCACCGAAGAATTATCCTTGGACGAGCATCCGGAAATAACAACAACCATCATCAATAGCATAATCAAGCCAAGCTGGCTCAGTTTCATCGATTTAAATTTACTCATATGAATTAAACACTCCTCTATCCTTGTTGTTTGGGCTTGAACAGCTTCTGGGTCAGACGGTCCAGCAATATCGCAATAATAACAATGGCAATCCCCGCTTCGAAGCCTGCCCCCGTCTTGGCCTGTGATACCGCACGGTACACATAGGCTCCGACACCCTGGGCGCCGATCATGGACGAGATTACGACCATCGACAGTGACAGCATAATGGTCTGGTTAATACCGGCCATAATAGTCGGCAGGGCAATCGGCAGCTGCAGCTTGAACAGCTTCTGTCCTGCTGTGGATCCGAAGGCATCCGCAGCCTCCACCAGCTCCGGCGATACCTGCCGGATACCCAGGTTCGTTAGACGGATGGTTGGCGGGATAGCAAATATAATAGAAGCAATCACCCCTGGCACTACACCCAGAGAGAAGAACGATACCGCAGGCAGCAGATATACGAACGCCGGCATCGTCTGCATAAAGTCAAGTATAGGCGTAGCAATATTCTGGAAGGTCTTGCTCTGCGCACAGAGCACGCCCAGCGGAACCCCGATAATTACAGCCAGCAAGGAAGCCGTCAGCACAAGGGCCAGCGACTGCATTGAGGGGTCCCATAATCCGAGATTATCAATCAGCAGCAGCCCGATCACTGCGAACAATGCCATCCGCCATTTGCCGATCCAATATGCCAGAGCGGCGATAAGTATGGTCAGCACAATCGCGGGCAGGAATGTTAGCGCCGCATCAATGCCGCTTACCATTCCGCCGATCACAGCATGAATGAGATCGAAGAAGGGGCCGAAATAAGTTGTCAGCCAGTCTTCGAGCCATTCTACGCCCTTTCCGAGCGGTATTTTGGGTAAATTCATGAACCAAGCCCTCCTTCCGGAACCGCATTACCGGCAAGTGCGGACAGCACGGCTCCCTTGATGACAATGCCCTTCAGCTTGTCACCCTCGTCTACTACGGCAACCGGCAGATGCGTCTCCGACATCATCTCGAACAGGTCATTCAGCAGGGTATCCGGCCGTACACGGGGAATCTCCCGCTGCATGACTTCCAGAATGCTCCGGTTCTCTTTCAGTGCCTGTGCCGCATTCTCCGCTGTAATTACACCTTGGAGCTTCATTTCATTATCCGCCACATACAGGCTGGATACTCCGCTGTCCCGCATAAGCTGCAGGGCTACCCGGGGTCCGCGTTCCGGACGGATCATCTCCGGCTGGCGCATGACATGAGCGGCTGTCAGCACCTTGGACAAGTCGACGTCCTCAACGAATCGTTCTACATATTTATTCGCAGGCTGAATGAGGATCTCTTCCGGCGAACCGATCTGGACAATGACGCCGTCCTTCATCAGTGCAATCCGGTCACCAATCCGCAGCGCCTCATCGAGATCATGCGTGATGAATACAATGGTCTTCTTCACCCGGGCCTGCAGCTCCAGCAGCTCCTGCTGCATATCCTTGCGGATCAGCGGATCAAGCGCACTGAAGGCCTCATCCATCAGCAGGATATCCGGATCATTGGCCAGCCCTCTGGCCAGACCGACACGCTGCTGCATGCCGCCGCTCAGCTGATCCGGCCGGTGATGCTCCCAGCCCTTAAGGCCGACCAGCTCAAGTGCCTCCATGGCAAGACGGGTTCGCTTGCTTTTCTCCACACCTTGCACTTCCAGTCCGTATTCAGCATTGGCCAGCACACTGCGGTGCGGGAACAACGCGAACTTTTGAAAGACCATGCCGATATTCTTGCGCCGGAACTCTCTTAGCTGCTCCGGATTCATCTGGACAACGTCCTTGCCCTTGAACAATACCTGGCCCCCAGTGGGCTCAATCAGCCGGTTCAATAACCGGACGAGCGTGGACTTACCGCTGCCCGACAATCCCATAATGACAAATATTTCTCCTTCTTCAATGCTGAATTCGGCTTTATTCACGCCAACCGTCAGCTTGGCTTCCCGGGCAATCTTCTCTTTGGACCAGCCTTGTTCTAATAATGGAAGTGCCCGTACCGCATCATGACCGAATACTTTGGTAAGCTGTTTCACCTCTATAATTGCCATGGTGACCTCCTTCTCTCCCCTTAATATTTCAGGTTAGTTCTCCTGACCTAGTGTAACGGACTTGTGAAAAGAGACGCAAAGCGCATATTCGCTTAAAATTTAGTATACAGTTTTAACTTTACGAACTTTACGTATAGAATACTCTGTTTAACGCCGTATTCCGTTCCAGATGAATTCTTTACTTATAGCAGCGGATTTGATTACAATACATTGGAGAGGTTTGTTGCCTGTCAGCCTATTCCTCAGGAGGGACATCATGAACGATTTAGAGGGGCTTCTGCCCGAACAAATAGAGAGAATCAGCAAAGTCCGTGAGCGGGTCATCGATTCCATCGGTAAAAATATGGATTTGTACGGAATTACCTTGTCCATTGGGCATTTATACGGTTACATGTATTTCAATCAGGGTCCGGTTACACTGGACGAACTGAGCAGCACTATGGGTATGAGCAAGACATCGATGAGTACCGGTGTGCGCACGCTGCTGGATCTGAAGATGATCGATAAAGTCTGGGGAAAAGGCACCCGCAAGGATCTGTTCGAGGTGGTCCCGGACTGGCATCAGAACTTCAGCGACTACTTCTCCATTAAATGGAGAAAAGCAGTCGAGGGTAATATGACTGCACTTAACAAATCATTGTCCGAGATCCAGCAGATGAAGCAAGAATATTCGGACGAGCCGGACATCGGACGTCTGCTTTTGACCGATGAGGCCAAAATTGAGGAAGCGATCAAATATTACCGCTGGCTGCTGAAGCTGATCGAAGCGCTGGAGACCGGCAAGATTTTTGAATTGATCCCTAAAGAATAATATCAGCCATATACGTTAATCCTATCCGTACAAATGCAAACGGCCGCGATCCTTAAATTCAAGGATCGCGGCCGTTTATCGTTCTCTGTTATTTTACTGTTACAGTTTCTCAACCAGACTGACATCATCGATATAAATATGGTTGCCGGCCTGGATGGCCGTGTTGGTCTGTGCGCTGTTTCCGTCAATGAGCCCCATAAGGAATACCAGATGTGCACCCGCATCGGTGCTGTCATTCATAGTGAAGGTGAAGCTGTACGCCTCCATCTCACCGGTCAGAGCAATGGCTGTCACCGGTAAATACTTATTGTAATCCGGGCCGAAATGTTCAACGGCCACTTCAATCAGCCGGTTCACATCCGAGCGGGCCTTGAAGGTCAGGGTGTAGGTCTTGCCTTGCACAAGCTTCAGGTCTCTATAATCGACTTGTGCAGCGAAGTTGGCTATTCCGGTAAAATTCAGTAAGACCGCCAGTTCGCCGTTCTGGACTGCGGCTGAGCCGGGTCCGTCGAAGTATTGCGTCCAGCCCTTAATGCCCTGATCCGCATTGAAGGTTCCGTTATCCAGTGTGCCGCTGGCAGGTTCGATGACAGGACCGCCTGTAACCTCTTTGACTACAATATCGTCGAAGGAGATCGTGTGCTCCGTACTGTTTGCCGTCCCATCTTCACCTAAGGTTTTGCCGATCAGATAGTTAAGCTTCAGCGGGATGTCATTCGTAACACTGAACTGCGCGCTGTAAGTCGCCCAGGTTGCCGTGACATCAAACTTCGCTTGAGCTGACTGGGCCGAGGTTCCGCTGTACTCCACAATAATCTGCCGCGCAACCGTAGATTTGGCCTTGAAGCTCAGCTCGTAGGTTTTGCCTGCTTCCAGCTTGATATGCTCCTGATAGAACTGTGTACTCCAGGTATCGCCGCCGGCAGCGGCAATCTCTATCTCTGCCACACCCTCGTTCACCTTAAAGTTTGAGACTCCGCCTCCCCCGGACCATGTCGACCAACCCGAGTCACCGCTTGTGAATGAACCGTTGACCACCAGATTGTTGTCATTGGCCAGAATGGCCTGAACGACACTTGAGCCTACATAACCGTCAGCTTCCACGGTAATCTTATAGCTGCCCTCTGCCGGGAATGCTGCGGCACCGATGATAATCGCGCCGGGCTTCAGACTGTAAAGTTCATCCGCGAGCGTGACACCGTCCACCTTCACGGCATTAATTTTGCCGGACCAGTCTCCCTTCTCTATGAAGGTAAGCTCGATCGGCTGCGACACCCGGTTACCGGTGCTGTCTGCGAGCAGCTCCTGCGGCTTGGCCGGCGCGTCCTTGATCTCGAACTTCACATTATCGATGATGATGTCATGGCTCTGCGGAACGCTCACATCGCCCACCTTGCCAAGCAGGAATTTCAGCGAAAGCGTATCATTCGTTGTCTGCCGGAATTCGAATCTGTAATGCCCCGTTGCCGGTGATACATCCACTGTCTTATCCAGCGAAGGGATGTATTTCGCATTCTCCGCCTTCACGCTGATCTGGCGTGCGACACTGGAACTGGCATCGAATTCGACCACATAATCCGAGCCTGCGGCTGCCTTCAGGCCATTCTGGAACAGCATGACCGAATACGGCTGATTACCGGTATTCGTAATGCTGAATTTCACCACTCCGTCCACTGCCGCCGCTGCACTCTGCCCGCCGTCTTCCGTAACCAGCCGCTCCCAGCTGTTCAGGCCGAAGCTGAAGTCCCCGTTCAGCAATGGGTAATAGGTCAGGGCCGGGTCATAATAGAAGCTGGTGCGCAGCAGAACGAAATTATCCACATACACGGTTCCGGCAGTCCCGCCAAGCCGCAGGACGAATTGACCCAGATGATCCGTTGCTCCTGCAAGGTTCGTGAACACCGCCTCTACCTGCTGTTTGTCTGCTGTAAGCTGCACGGGCTGTGAAGCGTATACCTGCCCGTTATTGCCCTGCAGTTCAATTACTGCTGTCCGTGCGGAGGCGCTTTCGGCTTCAAAAGTCAGCTTATAATCGTGCCCCTGCACCAGGAAGATTCCCTTCTGCAGCAATGCAGCGTCAGCGCTGCCGCCATCCCCGCCTGAAATTTCAAGCTTGAGGACGCCCGGGTCTACCACAACCGGAAGCACCGCTGCACCACCTGCAGCCGTGGTATGCCAATAGCTCAGCCGGTCCGGCTCGCCCAGATCAAAGCTGCCATTGTAGAGATGGTTGCCGCTTCCGAGCGGCGGTTTGGCACTGTCATGATCGAAGGGGATACTCTCAATCTCTTCGAGCCTGGCATTACCGAGCCATACCGGTGATGCATTGGTGCCCATATTGAACTCGATCCGCGCTGCGTTATCCGAGCTCTCCTTCATTTGGAACATCGTCTCGAAATGCTGAATCTCCGTTGTCAGATCAGCTTTGAACGCCGGTGAATACGACGGGAATCCCAGCGGCGCCCCGCCTGTCAGGCGGACACTAATATCACGCGCCGTATCCGTCTTGGCATCGAAGCTCAGCTTGTAGTATCTTCCCTTCGCAACTGAGACGATGGCCTGCGGCTGAATCGAATAAGAATTTCCGCCGGCGCTGCTGATGTTCACCTTGAGGAAATTCTGCCCACCTATCGGCTCAACCGATAGAGCTGCATCCGCTCCTTCATCCTTGTACAATACCCAGTGCGCTGTATTCGGAATGCCCATTCCGGCATCGCCTTCCACTTGTTCGGTGAAGCCGCTGTTATAAATGAAGTTGCCGTCCCCAAGCGGCAGCTTAGCTCCCTCCAGATAAGGCTCCTTCTCAAACTCAACCGGTACCGGTTCCCGGTACTCGCGTCCGGTTAGCTCATATATTCTGACATAGTCAATCTCCATGGAACTCGGAAATACTGTATCCTCTGTAGGGTCACCGTCAAAGTTACCGCCTACCGCCAGGTTCATCAGAAGGTGGAATCTCTGGTTGAACGGTGCCGGATACGCATTCATTGCCGGCTGGCCGCTGCTCTTGCTGTACCAGTCATTCTTGGTGGAGAATAAGACTCCATCCACATACCAGCGGATTTCCCCCGGCTCCCACTCGATGGAGTAGGTGTGGTAATCTTCAATCGTGGAATTGCCCGGCAGCACATATTCCTTGCCGGAATAGACATTATCCGGCCACTGGGAACCATAGTGAATGGTTCCGGCAACCACATTCGGCCGGCTGCCCCAGCCTTCCATAATATCCAGCTCTCCGGAGGCAGCCCAATTGCCGTAGGTGTAATCTTCCGGCAGCATCCAGATCGCCGGCCAGAGCCCCTTGCCGGTCGGTGCTTTCGCCCGGATCTCGAATTTACCGTACAGTTTGCTGTACAATCCCTTTGTTTTGATCCGTGAGGAGGTATACGGTTTACCCCCCACAGCTTCTTTAAGCGCGGTGATGACCAGCTTGCCGTCTTCTTCCTTCACGTTCTTCCTGTCGCTCGTGTAATACTCCAGCTCATTGTTGCCCCAGCCCGGATTGCCGACAATGGTTCCGTCTCCAAGGTCATAAGTCCACTTGGCCGGATCAATGACATTATCATCGAATTCATCATTCCACACGAGACTCCACGGATCGCTGGTTGGTGCCGGAGTTGGTGTGACTTCCGGCAACGGGGTCGATGTAGGCAGCGGACTCGGCGTAATTACCGGTGTTGCCGTCGGTTCGGGCGTCGGCGCTGGTGTTGCCTCCGGCGTCGGCTCCGGCGTAGCTTTCGGCGTCGGCTCCGGTGTAGCTTTCGGCGTCGGCGCTGGTGTTGCCTCCGGCGTCGGCTCCGGCGTAGCTTTCGGCGTCGGCTCCGGTGTAGCTTCCGGTGTTGGCTCCGGCGTTACCACTGGCGTCGGCGCTGGTGTAGCTTCCGGCGTCTGGGTCACAGCCGGTGTAGCCGTAGCGGCAGTCTCTCCGCCGCTTGCGGCAGCAGGAGGCTGGCTGGCCAGCGGTGCAGCCGGATTCAGATTCGTGCTGCTGCCCTGCTTGAGGGCAAAGCCGCCTACAGTAACATCATCCGCCTGATTCAGCACGGTGCCGAAGCTGCCGCTGCCCTGGATCGTCAAGCCTTTAGCCCCGGCTTTAATGAGCAGCTCGGCCACCTGCGCTTTGTCCATCAGCACAATCGTGCCGGAGGCTCCCCACACCAGCTTAGCGAGCTTGCCGGAGATGTTCAGTGCAATGCGGCTTCCTGCCGGATCTGCGGTGGAAACCACTCCATAGTTTCCTTTAAGGGTGACCGTTTTCTCCCCCGCCGGCAATACAACATTGGTGAATCCTTCTCCGGTGAGATTGCCTTCTTCAAGGATGGCACCTGAGTTCAGCTGTATGGTTCCCGCTGTTGTGGTCCCGCTGGCAACAATGCGGACTGTGCCGCGGGGCTTCGCAACCTGAATAGTGCCGAGACTGCTGTCCGCAAGGGTCACGCTGTGTTCACCGCCGCCGCGGATATAGGTTGTGCCTTTAACCTGCACACCTTCAATACGGATATCCCCTTCTCCGATACCTTCGGTAAGATAGAGATTGCCTTCAATTATGCTGTCCTTGAGCGTACCTCCTTCATGGTTCAGCACCACATTCCCCTGCACCGTCCCCAGCTTCACTTCCCCGCCGGAGGACTGAAGCTCCTGCACCAGCGTATCGGCCATCTTGGCCAGCTCGGCGCGGGTAATGTTTCCGTCCGGCTTGAACAAGCCTCCCGGATAGCCCTGAATATAGCCGGCTGCAGTCAATGCATCCGCTGCTGAAATGACCTCGCTGGCTGCCCCGGCCAGATCGCTATACACCGGCCCTGCATGATTGACAGTCTCCAGCCGGAGAATCCTCTGCAGCGCCACAACCGCTTCCCCGCGCTTCAGCTTAGCTGCAGGCTGGATATGATTATCTGCTCCTGGACTTAGATAACCTGCCGCTACCGCCTTGGCGATATCGTTCTTGTACCAGGCTCCCGCAGGTATATCCGCCGGGAGTGAGGCTGCTGCTTCCTTGTAGCCAAATATGCGGTTGATGATGGCCGCGAATTCTGCCCTCGTCACCTGATAATCCGGCCTGAAGCTGCCGTCCCCGTAACCGGAGATCACACCGTTGCGGCTCCAGCGCTGTATGGCATCCGCCGCCCAATTGTCCGTGCTCACATCAGTAAACGCTTTCATTTCAGCGGCAGTCAAATTTCTGTTCTGCACCGCAGCTGTTGCATTCCCCGCAGCTGCCAGCTTACTCTTCGCAGGCAAAGCGCCTGCCGCTCCGCCGCCCAGTGGTGACAATAGTCCGGTAATGATCACAGCGGCCGCTAACACCGCAGATACATTTCTTTTCATTTCCTTTATGCCTCCTCTAGTTTCCAGTCTCACCCGTCACAATTGCATAGCCGGGTATTTCTCAGCTGCAATAATCGAAATCGGTTTCGATAATATCCATACTTATCCCTTGAGTGCAATAAACCTTTGACTTGTTTCGGCAAGTTGAATAGACTCTAGAAAGAACTATTTCTTAGCAGCAGCCGAGTGTCCGATGAACGGCCCTATAGCCTGAGAAACCCTGGCATACCCGTCTTTTGGCCCTGTTACAACTATTAAGCGGGGGTGACTTTAGCATGCAGATGAATATCAAAAAAATTGCCGAAATGGCCGGGGTCTCTGTATCCACTGTTTCGAAAATAATGAATAATTACAGCGATGTTTCCGAAAAAACGAAGCAAAGAGTGCTGGAGATTATCGAACAAACCGGATACACCCCCTCAAGCTCCGCCAAAACACTGGCTACCAAGAAGTCAAATCTGATCGGGGTTATTTTTGCCGGTGAGCTGAATGTGGAGTTTACCCATCCTTTTTTTGTAGAGGTACTGAATTCCTTCAAGAAGCAGATGGGCGTGCTGGGTTACGACCTGATCTTCTTTTCCAATGAGAAATTCATCAGCAGCGGCGATTATTTCTCGCGTTGTCTGCATTTCCATGTGGATGGCTGCGTCATTATCTCCGGACAACAGATGGAGCCTGCCATACAGGATCTGGATAGAAGCAATATTCCCTGCATCGGCGTTGACCTGGAGCTGACCGGCAAGAAATCCGGCTATGTGATGTCGGATAATTACCAGATTGCCTCCAAAGTGGTGGAGCATTTCTATCTGCTCGGCCACAGGGAGCTTGGCTTCATCGGCAGTACGGCCGATTCGGATATCTCCAACCGGCGCGAAGCGGGCTATGTCAAAGCCATTGCCGGTTTCGGTCTGACGATGAATCCCAAATGGTTCGTGCATGGTGACGATTTCTTCGAGCCCAGCGGCTACGCCGCCATGAAGCAGCTGATCCAGACCGGAAGTCTGCCGCAAGCCATTTTCGCCGCCTCCGATCTGCTCGCCCTGGGAGCGGTCCGCGCCTTGAAGGAGCATGGCCTCCGTGTGCCGGAGGATGTCGCCATCATCGGCTGTGATGATATCGAGGCCTGCCAGTATACCAGCCCGACACTGACTACAATCCGCCAGAACAAGGAACGGCTCGGTGTACTCGCGGCCCATATGCTGTTCGATCTCATTAACAATCAGTCGGAAGGCGGCTCCTTCGTGGTTGAGCCGGCGCTAATCATCCGTGAATCCTGCGGAAGCGGGTTGAACCGCTGAGCTGCGCCTTCTTCCGGGTGCAGCATACTACCTCCCCTCTGTTTCATCATTCCGTGCTTACCTGAACCATACTGAAACCGCTTTCGATACTATAATCTCTCATTTGATGGGATGGTTCAAGGTACCGTTTTTCTGGTTATGGGGACCATTTTTCGGCTTGGTCCCCATTATTTGTGTTTAAAAGCGAACGCGCAGGCTAATGGAAATGATTTGTAGAAAAAAAACAATACATGAAACTGGCAAAAGCTCAATCCGGACAATTCTACCGGCAGTTGAATAAAGCGCATGTGACCATTCAACCATCGCTTGATAGGATTGCGTTTGCCAAAATGCTATGCTGTTTTCGACAGTGCGCACTGTACATTTTGTTTCATTGGAGGTATACAATGCTCGACTTGCGTAAAATTGGAGCTTATATTTCGAAGCTTCGCAAAGACCAGGATTTGACCCAATTGGAACTTGCCGATCAACTGAATGTAAGTCATCAGGCGGTATCAAAATGGGAGCGAGGCGAATCGCTTCCGGATATCGGAACGCTTCCGAAGTTTGCGAGGTTATTCGGCAAAACGGTAGACGACATTCTAAATGCAGGAGACAACGCAGAAAATCGGGAGCATCAGCACCTAGGAACGATCGTTGAGGAGATCGCAGAGAACAGGCCGGACCAAGTTGCAGAGATGGTCAATACCGGTGAGGTGGAGATGGAAGAACTTGTAGAGTTAGCACCGTTTGTAAAAGCAAGCGCTCTGCATAAGGTTACAGAACGAGTAGACAGCAGCATCCTTAACTTAGACGTGATCATGCGGCTGGCTCCGTTCCTTGGAACAGGTATATTGGATGAACTGGTTCATCAGGCAGATGAGGGCAGCGTGAGCTGGAATTCCGTTCAAGGGCTGGCACCCTTTATTAGCAGAGAAACGTTAAGCCGCTTGGTAGACCGGGTTGCAGATGGCACCATCGATGCGGACCGGATCATGAGCCTCGCACCTTTTTTGGACAGGGAAAATCTCGAGAAGTTGATTAATGGAGTCGAAGCTGAACAGCTTAGCCCAGACCTGCTGGCAAGCCTTGCTCCTTTTGTCGATCAAGGGACATTGAGCAGAATGGTGACAATCTTATTGAATAAAGTAAAGTAGACACGTATAGCGGGGACCGGAGAATGGTGAAGGCGAATCCATCAGCTAACAACATATTTAGCACAGCATTGGGGCTATTTCCCCTCGGCCTGCCCCAGGGATTTCGGAATTAAGCTAACGGGAAACCTTATCTCAATAAAACAGCGGCAGTCCAGGACTTTGTTTTCTCGTCCATGGCTGCCGCTGTCTTACATAGTTGTGGCTAGTCTAATACATATCTCACGATATCTGACGATTTAATGATTCGGAAACCGCCTTGATAAAATGTCCGATGTGGATCTTCTTATGAGTGTTTTCTGCTGACATTAAAGAGGTGTTGGAGCACCCACCTGCGGGTCCAGTGACAGGCTGACCAATTGGCCCGCGTGGGTGAGGCCTGCACCGAATCCGTACAGCAGGATCCGCTGGCCATTCTGCACCTTTCCTTCACGGATGCCAAGATCGAGGGCAAGCGGAATACTGGCCGCCGAGGTGTTGCCGAAATATTCAAGGCTGTACAGCGCTTGTTCGAACGGGTACTTCAGCCGTTCACAGACCGGTTCAATCATCCGCAGATTAGCGCTGTGCGGGATGAACCAATCCACTTCCGCAAGGCTGACTCCTGCGTTCTGCAGCACCTGCTGCACCCCCTGCGGAACTGTCCGGACCGCCCACTTGAAGACCTCACGCCCGTTCTGTACCAGCTTGCCTGTAGCGGCAAGCTCCACTCCGTTCACCTTGTCCGCCAGCCCAGTCCGGTAGACATGCTGCGCTCCGCTCCCGTCGCTGCCGAGATTGAACCCTAAGAAGTGATCTTTATCCCCGCCGCTCTCCACAAGTACAGCCCCTGCACCATCACCGAACAGAATACTGGTACTGCGGTCAGTGTAATCCGTGATCTTGGAGAGCGCGTCAGCGCCGATGACCAGCACTTTATGATGCAATCCCGAGGACACCAGCGCATGAGCCGTATGCAGAGCATAAACAAACCCCGCGCATGCGGCACTCATATCTATCGCTCCCGAAGTAAGCGGAATACCGAGACGGTTCTGCACAATGGCTGCCACGGAAGGAAAAGAGAAATCGGGCGTACTGGTAGCCACGAGAACCATATCGACATCCTGTACGCTTTTACCGTAACGCTTCATCAGATCCTGCACGGCGGCTGCACATAAATCACTGGTATATTCATCCGCGCGGCTGATTCGGCGCTCCCGTATACCCGTCCGCTGAACAATCCACTCGTCATTGGTATCGACCATTTGCTCCAGATCATGATTCGTAAGTCTCCGGGACGGTACATAAGAGCCGATCGCTGTAATTCTTGCACCCTTCATCAATATCACCTCATCGTTAGTTATAGTATCTGATATTAGTACTTGGTACTAATGATAACTTAAACTGAATTACTTTGCAAAAAAATTACAGGTGAGAATGATTTCCAGCTCGCCTTGTGTGATCAATGTATCTTACCATCGTAAAGATTCAGTGCTACAATCTTTACAGTGTAAAGATAACGGAAAGGAAGGCTGCAGGAAAGTGACGGATAAACCCTACCACCACGGCAATTTACGGAGCCAGCTTATAGAAGCAGGCATTAAGCTCATTAACACAGACGGCATCAACAGCTTTTCCCTGCGCAAGGTCGCAGCCGAATGCAAAGTCAGCCACACCGCCCCCTACAGCCATTTTAAAAATATAGATGTGCTGGTATCCGCCATGGGTGAGCATGTCACAGAGCAATTTATGGAGTCCCTGCGTGCATCCGTTCAAGGACAGGAGGACCGCCAGGAAGCGATGTTCCAGCTGGGGCAGGCTTACATTGATTTTTTCATGGAGCATCCGCAATATTTCCAGTTTTTATTCTACCACTCAGGCTTAGTCATTGATTTAGACAACTATAATTCCGACAGTTATCCGCCATTCGTTCTATTCCGGACCACTGCCTATCAATTGTTCACAAGCATCGGACTGCCGGAAGCAGAGTTCTCCCGTCAGTTGATTTCACACTGGGCGATGGTGCACGGTATTGCTTCACTGCTTACCAATAACGGGGTGCGTTATTCGGGGAACTGGCGTGATTTGTTAGCGCTTGAATCTGTAGTTAAGGAGACATGAACCATGAGAACGATTGTGCACGATCTGCAGGAGCAGGAATTCGCAGGATGGGCAGAGGGCGGGCAAGGAGAGCTGACTGTTATCTCGGACAATGGTACCATCCGCCAGTGTATGGGCTGCTTCGGCTGCTGGACCCGGACGCCCGGCGCATGCGTGATACGGGATGGCTATAACCATCTGGGTGAGCTGTTCTCCAAAAGCGATGAACTGATTATCATCAGCAAATGTATGTACGGCAGCTACAGTCCCTTTGTCCTGAATGTGCTGAACCGGAGTATTTCCTACGTCCTTCCCTATTTTGTCACCAAGAATGGAGAAACCCATCACCGCAACCGGTATGATCACCAGTTCACACTATCGGTGCATTTCTATGGGGATGACATCACCGAGGCTGAAAAAAGCACAGCCAGAACGCTGGTCGCCGCGAACAGCCTGAATTTGTATTCTGCAGGAAACCATGTGTACTTCCATGACAGCCTGCACAGCATTAAGGAGGCGATCCAATGAACATCGCCATGATCAACGGCAGCCCCAAGCCCGTTAACAGTAACTCAGGTATATTGTTGAAGATGCTCGAGCCGCTTATCCGCACGGGGAATGAACTAACCTACTATAATCCGAACAAAAGACCGCTCACCCCTGCGCAATACAGCGAATTGTGCCGTATGGATGTACTGGTGATTGCCTTCCCGCTCTATGTAGATGCCATCCCTTCACACTTGTTCAGGCTGCTGGCAACCCTCGAGGAATACCTTAAATCCGAGCATGAGCAAGAAAAGGATATCTATGTCTATGCTATGATCAACAATGGTTTCTATGAGGGCAGTCAGAATCACATTGCTCTGGATATCCTTAAACACTGGTGCACACGGGCCGGAGTTCATTTCGGGCAGGCGCTGGGTCAAGGTGCCGG
Organism: Paenibacillus sp. FSL R10-2771; assembly: GCF_038000205.1. NCBI lineage: Bacteria > Bacillati > Bacillota > Bacilli > Caryophanales > Paenibacillaceae > Paenibacillus > Paenibacillus sp. FSL R10-2771. The sequence goes on along the minus strand of NZ_JBBOBM010000001.1, from coordinate 401,834 downwards.
TGAAATGCTGGGCTCCCTGGAGAAGGTCCCTCCCGGCAAGGGTCCGCTTAAGAACCTGGGAAAAGCAATGCACAGCATGGCCGCTAATATCCAATTCAGAAGCGCAGATGAATCTATGCTGTTCAGCCCCAACTTCCCGCGCTTCGCCTGGAAATTCGCCGCAACCCACTCCTTTTGGAATGCCACCGCCAAGAAGAACGGCCTGAAGAGAAAAGATATACTCAGAAGGCTGTAAAATATACTGAACGCACGCCAGTACAAATATTGTTCGTAATGGTTGGTACGCCGGGCCTTGCGCCATACGTTCCGGGTCGCCGCCCGGCAGCAAAAGTTGCTTTGCTATATAAGCTGAACTTAAGAATGACAGTTAGCCGATTAACGCCCCTGTGCCGAGCAAGGAATTCGCAATAGAGCGGCGCAATCGCAATACAGCAGCGCAATACAGCAGGTTAGATTCTTAAGTTCATTCTATAACTCTAGCTGACGTCCTCCTGCGGAGGCCGATGTAAATGAGGGTACTTTGACGTTAATCCGAATGCGACTGCGAACGCGGACACGGTTGCAGATACATCTGCCTATAAAAGTACAAATGTTGTACGCATTACAACTCGGATACATAAATACCGGGATATTTATAAGGATTGTTGTAGGAAATACAACAATCCTTATGCTAAACCACATGGAGTAGGGGAAATGTTGCCTTTTGTATAGGCGTGTTGATTTCCCAAAAAAAGGGACAAAAAAGGCCGCCATTTCGGGTAATGGTAAGTACGACCAAACCAAACCGAAATGAGGCGACCTCATGAATAAATATACCCCATTCTTAGCTGTTTTCAAACAAGTGTTAACATCGGATGAAGTCGAAATGGTGACCGGACAAACCAAGGACTACGTGGATAGAGGAACCAAAATGACCGTCGGGTTGCTACTCGATTACTTTGTCCAAGCCTGCTACCACAAATGGGACGGCTTCCGGCAAAGTGCCCGCTTAGGCCCAAACTTTGACTTGCCTGAGATTCATTACTCCACCCTTTCCGGCAAGGCCGGTGAAGTCCCTTACGAAATCTTCAAACGTATCTTTCAAATGCTCGTCACGAAATGTAACCGTCAAACCCGGCGGCATCTGAATCTGCCTAAAGATCTTCTGCTGATTGACTCGACTACGGTCACGGCGGCGAACTCCCGAATGCCTTGGGCCTCGTACAAAAAATTCAGAGGGGGCATTAAGCTGCATGTTGCTCTTTCGCAGGGTCAGCGTTCACCCGTGAACGTGGAGGAATCGATCGCGAAGCGCAATGACGCTCCGTTTGGAGAAGTCTTGGCAGATACGGACTACATTTTGGTACAGGATCGGGCGTACGGAAAAATCAGCAGATTGGATCAATATGTGCTTCAGGGCCAGTCGTTTGTGATTCGACTCAAAGACAATCTCCATTTGGTGAAGCCGAGAAACCTCCAGCGACCCGCAGAGGGAGAAACGAACATTGTTCGTGATATTACTTGTTATATCGGTCAAGGGAAGTGCCAATCCGCTAAGCGCCACCGGGTCGTAGAATTTGAGAATGACCGGGGGGAAGTCGTACGGGTCGTGACCGATTTGAGAAAAGAGTCTGCTTATGTGATCGCTGAAATCTATAAGGCACGCTGGGAAATTGAAGTCTTTTTCCGCTGGATTAAACAGCATCTGAACGTGCCATGTCTATTTGGAACCACTGAAAATGCAGTATACAGCCAATTGTTTGTGGCCCTTGCGGTCTATGTACTTCTGAGACGTGTTTATGATGAAATCCACCCCAACGTGCCTGCCTTTGCTCAACTGACCCTTTGGGAATTTATGCAGCATTGGCGTATATTTAGTCTTCCGCTGGAGTGGCAGGTTCAACTTAGTCTGCTCAGGAACAAGGTTGTTTTGGGAATTATATCCATACCATAATATGGGGAATCAACAGGCTTGCCTTTTGTACAACAATTCCGGATTTAACCCGCTATCACGAGAGAATTGTTGTATTTCGTGCAAGATTTCAGCTAACTATATTGAACTTAAAAACTGACTGGGGATTACGCTGCACACTCCGGGTTACCGCCCGACAGCAAATGCGGATGTTAGCCTGTGTTGCAGACAGTTACGCCGCAAAGCTCCTCTAGAGTTAAGGAGTGAGTGCGGATGCACATTTCGGAATAGTTGTATTTCGTGCAGTTAAAAGACGGCGAAAGACCGGAAAAGCAGGAATAACTGTATTCTGTACAATTAGAATAGAGAAAAGTGTCTCTTTATAGCATAGGGGAGTTATATAAGTGTATAGAGTGCAATTAAACCTCCCCTCGCGCAATAATTGATCATTTTAGTTGTACAAAATACAGTTATATCGAACGATGGCCAGCCGATGGATGAATCCCTTAAGTGCAATTGGGCGAAAGCTTCCAGTGCAGCGGATGGTACAGCAGCGCTACAGTGATCAAACATACAACAAGAGCCCGGTCCCCTAACAGGACCAGACTCTTGTGTATATAGTTTATTCACTAAGGTCAGAGGGTATCAACCGCTCTTCCCCCCCATATTCCGCCCAATTGATGCCCGACTTCATTTCCCCGCCAGTTCCACCGTAACCTGCTCCACCAGCTTTTCCGGCTTCGCCGTGTTCCGCGACCGGCAGTTCAGAAACTCCACATCTTCCCCATTCTCAACGTAAAAGGCCGGTCCTTCGTGGTTCTCAATACTGACCTGCTGAAATTGCACATCGCGGACATTGCCCAGGTAGAATCCCCGGCGCTGCATATTCTCGATGCCTGTCATCATATCAGGATGGCCGGGCACTGCATCTTTCGCCATCGAAATATCAATATTAGTGAAAGTGATTTCCGATACATACTGCTCGGCAAGCCCGTACAGGAATCCTGCCGCTGCGTGAACATTGCGGGCAGTAATATTGGCATAATGAATCCGCCGGAACTGCGGGGTCTCCTCCGTTACCGGATATGGGTTCTTGTCCCAAACATACTTCTCCTTGCCCCGCGGCCCGCAGAAATAATACAGATTAAGCGTGAAGGGACAGATCACATCCTCCATCACAATGTTGCTGACACGGATATCTTCAATGATCCCGCCGCGCCCTCTCCGCGATTTCATGCGGATGCCCCGGTCCGTCTGCTTGAACACACAATTGCTGATCGTCACGTTGCGGATATCGCCGCTCATCTCACTGCCCAGCACCACCGCTCCATGCCCGTGGACCATCACGCAGTTCGTAATCGTGATATTCTCGCAGGGAATCCGCTCCTTGGTGTCCTCGGTGCCTGCCTTAATGGCAATGCAGTCATCGCCCACATCGATATGGCAGTTGCTGATGCGGACATCACGGCAGGACTCAGGATTAATGCCATCCGTGTTCGGCGAATCTGCCGGATTCAGGATCGACAGATTATCGATCATCACATTGCTGCAGCCGATCGGATTCACGGTCCAGCTGGGAGAATTAATCAGCGTCAGATCCCGGAGGGTCACCCGGCTGCAATTATCCAGGCCGATCAATCTCGGGCGGGGATACTCCAGCTCTCCCGGGTGATTCCGGTGCTTCTCCCACCAGGGTGCACCGTTTCCATTAATCGTCCCGCTGCCTGTGATCGAGACGTTCACCAGTTCCGCCCCATAAATGCAGGCCGCGTGCACCTCCTGCTTCACTCCTTCCCACCGTGATACCACGACCGGGTAATCCGCCGGATCGGTACTGAAGGACAATACCGCTCCGGGACTTAGATGGAGCTCTATGTTGCTGCGCAAACGCACGGCACCTGTCAGGAAGGTGCCCGCCGGAACATACACCGTACCTCCGCCAGCCTGATGCGCCGCTTCAATCGCGTCCGCAATCGCTGCCGTTGCCGGAACCCCGCTATCCCGGAGCGCTCCGTAATCCGCAATATTAAACACTGCGCGCCTCCTTTCTACTAATCCACTGCTGGTCCAGGCAGCCTCAAGCTTTACTGCGCTTTCCGCCGGATACAGCCACTTCAAACTCCACTACGATTCTGCCGAACCGCCAGCCTCAAGCTCTGCTACACTTTGGCCGGGTACAACGCCTGCATCTCCACACAGGCCATCACCAGCGCCCCTACTCCGTGCAGGTCATTGCTGACCTTCGGGCGGGTTACATAGTTGCGGTAATCTCCCGCCGAGGTCCCGATGCAGATATCCGGCAGAATCAGCCGGTCCTGCTCATCCCATTCCAGCACCTGAATTAAGCCCTCGTAGCCTTTCCGTGCCGCCGCTGCCGCTGCAGCTTCAGCCTCCGCCGGTAGAATTCCCAGCTTCACCGCTTTGGCAATCGTGTAGACGAACAGGCAGGAGCCGGAGGTCTCCAGCCAGTTATCCGGCTCATTTCCCTTATCGACCACCTGATACCAGAGACCGCTCTGCGGGTCCTGATAGCGGATCAGCGCCTGCACGAAGCCGCTCAGCTCGGCGGCCAGCTCGGCCCGCCCCGGATCCTTCTCCGGCAGCTCATCCATGAACTGCGAGAGCGCCAGCCCGTACCAGCCGAGCGACCGGCTCCAGAACTCCGGCGAGCAGCCGGTTTCCGGATTCGCCCATGGCATACGGCGGCTCTCATCCCAGGCATGGTAGAGCAGGCCGGTAGCCTCGTCTTTCATATATTTGCGCATCAGCCGCTCCTGGTGCAGCACCGCTGCGCGCAAGTCTTCTTCCCCGTAAGCATTCGCGTACTTCAGGGAGAAGACCCCGGCCATATACAGCCCGTCGAGCCACATCTGATTCGCATATTTGTCCTTATGCCAATAGCCGCCTTCGGAGGTTCTGTTCAGCGTCCGCAGCAGATTCCTGAGCTTAGCCGCAGCCTCCCGGTACTTCAGTTTGCCGGTCCGTTCATGCAGCGTGAAGAGCAACAGCCCCGCTTGTACGGCATCCAGCTCATCCCGGGCAAAATAGAAATTGCCGTATTCATCTACCAGATCATCCACATACTGCTGGATGTATTCGATATAGCGGTCCTCTTGGACAGCCTCCCACAGCAGCTCCATCCCGCATAGAAACACGCCTTGGTGATAATGCCAGCGGTGCGCAGGCGGAAGCTCCCCCGCTTGATACGTATCCATCAAAGAATCACAGGCTTTTTGCGCCCATTCTAAAGGTGTTTGCGGCAGACTGCCTATCATTGTTATACCCCTTTCATATTTCAGAATACCCGGCCTGCCCTCAGCATCAGCCCTTCATCGAGCCCAGCATCGCGCCTTTGGCGAAATGCTTCTGCAGGAATGGATACACCATCAGAATCGGCAGCGTTGCTACCACAATTACAGCCATTTTGATCGTCTGATCCGGCGGCGGCACCGTGCCATCGAGCGTTGCACTGTGATCCATCCCGCTGGCCAGCACGACAATCTGTCTCAGCAGGACCTGAATCGGCCACTTGGCGCTGTTATCTAGATACAGAATGGCGCTCATATAAGTGTTCCAGTACGTCACCGCATAGAACAGGGAGATCGTGGCAATCGCCGGCAGCGATAAAGGCAATACGATCTTGAACAGAATGCCGAAGTCGTTGCAGCCGTCGATTTTGGCCGATTCCTCCAGTCCTTCAGGAATGTTCTGAAAGAAGTTCTTCAGGATAATCATATTGAAGGCACTGATCGCCGACGGGAGAATTAATGCTGAATACGAGTCAATCAGGCCCAGCTCTTTGACCACCAGGAACGTTGGAATCATTCCTCCGTGGAACAGCATCGTGAATACTACCAGGAAGTTAAATACCCGGCGTCCGTCCAGATCCCTGCGGGAGAGACCGTAAGCCATCAGCGACGTAATGAACATACTGAACAAAGTCCCTATAAGTGTTACCCCGATCGACACACCCAGGGCTCTGAAGATTGTATTCGTTGAGAAAATAAATTTGTAGGCCTCCAGACTCCACACTTTCGGAATCAGTACAAATTTGTTGGCCGCCAGCTCTGCGCTGGTTGTGAAGGACCCTGCTACTACATGGACAAAGGGAAGCACCGTTACCAGCGCGATGATGGCAAGCAGTGTAAAGTTGACAGCGGAGAATATTCTACCGCTAATCGTACGGTCTTCTACCATTTCAATTCCTCCTGCGGCATTTTAATATACGCCTTCTTCTCCTATTTTCTTGGATACCTTGTTGACGGTCACTACCATGATCAGACCCACGATCGACTTGAAGAAGCCGATGGCTGTACTATAGCTGAACTGCCCTTGCCGCAGTCCGGCGGTGTAGACATACGTATCGATAATTTCCGCAACTTCCCGGTTCATGGAATTGAGCAGCAGGTAGACATGTTCGAATCCAAGATCGAGTACGGAACCGATTTTCAGAATAAACAGGGTAATGATGACTCCGCGGATCGCCGGCAGTGTAATATGCCAGACTTGTCTGAGCCTTCCGGCTCCGTCCATACGCGAAGCTTCATAGAGCCCGGGATCGATCGCAGCGATGGAAGCCAGATAAATAATCGTACCCCAGCCCGCTTCCCGCCAGATGACCTGAATGATGTACATGGGTCTGAACCAGCCGGGACTCAGCAGGAAATTGATTTTGGAGAATCCGAAGTAGGCCAGCAGTTCGTTGATAATCCCCCCGTCCATCGTCACCATGACGAAGGAAATCGAGACGACGATAACCCAGGACATGAAGTGGGGCAGGTAGACCAGGGTCTGGAAGAATCTTTTGAAAAAAGTGCCTCTGAGTTCATTGAGCATCAGGGCGAGGATAATCGGAATCGGAAAATAAATCAGAATATTCATCCCGAACAGGATCAGGGTATTCCCCAGAATATTCAGGAAATCAGGTTCGGTAAACAGGCGGCTGAAATGCTTCATTCCAACCCACTCGCTCCCTGTAATCCCTTGGTAAGGCTTGTAATCCTGGAAGGAGATAATCAGTCCGTACATCGGCAAATATTTAAATACAATGAAATACAGCACTCCGGGGATCAGCATCACATAGAGTAATTTGTTTCTCCACAGCCGTTTTTTAAGCTCGCTGCTGCTCTTATAGCTCTTAGGCTTCGGTTCGGGAACTACACGGGGCTGGGCGGTAACTTCCTGCATGATTCTCTTCCTTTCTCTGTAAATTCTTCTATATTTGAAAAAAAGGCTGCCGAAGCGCTAACCCGGGGCAGCCTTCTTTCATGTGGTCAGCCCGCAGTCAAAGCTGCTGCGTTCTGCTTATTTTTTGTACACGGCATTGTATTCTTCGATGATTTGGGCCCCGCCCCGGCTCTTCCAGTTCTCGACTTCTTTCTCGAAACCGGCTTTATCGAGCTGGCCGTACATGTATTTATAAGTGGCATCTGTAATGATCTGCTGCAGTTCAACACCCTTGGAAGTGTAGGTTGACGAATCGAGCGCTGCCGTAGGATCGGCAACCCCTACCTTCACATTCTCCAGCACCAGCTCTTCTGCATGAATCCGGCCCGGCAGTACGTTAAGACTCTGGTACATGCCGTTCGTTTCGTATTCGCCGATTACGCTGTCTTTGAAGCCTTTGACTTCACGTTCAATCAGCTCTTTATTATCTGTTGCTTTGGCTTTGCCGTCTTCCACGGTATAGTGTGTACCTTCAATCCCCCAGTACATCAGGTTGGCCACTTCAGGAGTCATCATGTAATCAAAGAACTTCAGAATCTTCTTCAGCTCTGCTTCATCCTTAACCGCTGATTTCGGGAACAGCACTACGTTGTTATAGCCGGGAATCATCCACTGGGCGAACTTGCCGTCAGGTCCGGCCACCATACTGTGTGTGTCCAGCACGGCATCCGGCACGTTCTTGATCAAGTCCTTGTTCAGGGAATCGATATCCTGCATGGAACCGCCGATATACAGTCCTGCTTTACCGCTGGTGAACGTATTTACCGCATCCGTTTTACTGGTTGCTGCAAAGTCCTGATTCATGTATCCACCGTCACGCAGGTTTTTGAAGAAATCCATTGTGTCGAAGTACTGCGGGAAGGTAAATTCCGGAGCCAGCTGGCCGTCCTTTTCCGCCCAGTTGTTCGGTGTGCCGAACCAGGAAGAGACGGTTTTGAACGCCCCGTACACCAGCTCATTCCGGTCAACCACCCCGATCGTATCCTTTTTCCCGTTGCCGTCAGGGTCCTGCTCCGTGAAGGCTTTAGCCATTGCGAACAGTTCCTCGGTATTGGCTGGTGCTGCGAGTCCCAGCTTATCCGCCCAGTCCTTACGGTAGATAATCCCTTGGCGGGCCAGCGGACGGCCGATATACAGGGTATACAGCTTGCCGTCTACCTTGGTGTTATTGAGGATTTCCGGCTTCAGCTTGTTCAGGTTGGGGAATTCGCTGAGGAGCGGCCCGATCTCCCAGAACTGTCCGTCCTTGATCGCTTCCTTCATCTGCAGGAAGGTCGTCTGATTCTTCAGATACGTAACCTGCGGCAGTGAGCCCGTGGCGAAGGAGGAGTTCAGCTTCTCTTCATAGGTATCTGCCGGGAAAAACTGATAGGTCAGCTTCGTATTCGTCAATTTCTCCACTTCCGTCTTGATCGTGTCCGGTGGAGTATCTGTCGTGTTCAGCGGGAGCATGATTTTGATCTCTGTCGGCTTTTCCGGTTCTGCTGCTGGCTCTGTAGCCGCTGCCGTGTTGGTTCCGGTGCTTGCACCTGGATCTTTGGTTGCCGCCGCCTCATTATTGTTGTTGCCGCCGCATGCGGACAGCATGCTGAGTGTCAGCAGCGAGCTGAGGAGCAGGGTGAAGGATTTTTTTGTCATTCCTTTTTGACCTCCGTTTAACTTGTATTGGTTACAAGCCTCACATTACAGTCCACGGAGGATTACGAATACAATCATTTACTCATAAAGGCGCGCTGGGGCTGGGGGTGTGGGTTAATGATTATCGTGTGATGGGGGGAGGGGGATATACATTGTGCGGTGGGCTGGGCATGGGGGCTGAGAGCAGCGGTTTGGGAGCGGCAGTTTGGGAACGACGCCGGGCGGGACTGCGTGAGCTTTGGACTTCCGGCCGCTGTTAGGTTTGGATTTCTTGATTCGGACCGCTGCTTACGGTAGAAATCCAAACCTAAAGGCGGACGCTATCGCTCCTACAGTTCCAAACCTCCCTCCGTCCCTTTCTGCCGCTCCACGGGTGGGCCCTTTCAATGTATATCCCTGAAAGGGGGGCAAAGGGAATGCCCCACCGCTTCGCTCGCGGCGGAGCTGGGATTTGAGTGCTGAGGGTAGAACCTATGGAGCTGGGAATAGATCGGCAGGGCTGGGGAGCGGCGGGGCTTGATTAAGAACTGGAAATAGTGTGATAAGGTCGGGGAGGAAGGAGCGCCGGAGTTATGATTAGAGCGGCAGAGGGGAACAGGAGGGGAGCAGGAGGGGAGCAAATCCAATATTACTCAAAAATCCTGCACCAAATACAACATTTCCCTCAATAAATTGGCCGAATTTCAAAATTGTTGTACAGAATGCAGCATTTCTCCTCCAACTGGCGGCACAGCGGGGAAATTCTTGTATTTCGTACAACAATCCTTCGGATTACCCGGATATCTGTGAACCAAAGTTGTAATTTGTACAACAATTTTGCGGTTACACAGTGAACTTGACTGTAATTCGCGCGCTTACCACCCTTTTCACCCTCTTCAAGTAACGAATCTACGTCACACTCAATCAGCAACCCGAGAATTTCTTCGACTGGGGCAGTTGTACAGCGGCACAATGGGGCGATGAGAATGCCGTCTGCCGTTTGCTTGTTGGATTAGATTCTTCACGCGTTGTATAGTACAGAGTCGTAAACCATACGAGGATACGGTTAAATGGTATTTAATTTCATTTTCTTGGGGACGGGTATATGAAATATTATGTTGTAGATGCATTTGCGGAGAAACTATTCGAAGGTAAGGCTGCCGGGCATCACGCGATATCATCTATGAACAGAAATATACTCGGCGAAGGTGCCGATCCTGCTTTTTCCGGGCTGGCCGTAGATTTCATCACCTACCCTGAATTTCTTCACCTTATCCCCACCTGGATAACCACACCCGAGAAATCATTTCCCAAAATAAGCGGCATCTCATATTTCAATAACATCCGCACTTTACCATCCCGGATTTTGAAGTCGATCGGATTTATACTTGCCGCATGGATTTCCGCGAGCACCTCATGCTCACCCGCTTCAGACACTGGACGTTCGGCTAACACCAGCGGGGTTTGTCCGTATTTTTCGATAACCATTGCTTTCATGATGGAACCTCCGCTTTTGTCTAATAAAACCGTTCAATGAACTCATCGAGATGGTTTACCGCATTTTTCAGCGTACCGAGGTTGATTCTGACATCCATAAAATAGTAATTCTTAGCCCCTTCCTCTCTAACCATATGATACCAGCCTCTCTTAGAATTCTAAGTTGATGGGACACCGCCGGACGCGACAGATGAGTCAGTTCCGTAACCTCGCCTACACGCAGGCCGTTCTTACAGGTAGTCTCCATAAGTGCTGTAATAATCGACTGGCGTGTATCATTCCCGATGGCCGGCAATATTTTCTGGCACATTTTGAAAATCTTCCTTGATTAACCGGACAGCTTGCTGCTTATCCATGTCACTCCCCCTCTCATCCCGCTCACCCGTTCAATAGAGTGAACCATTTGCTGATGAGTATGTCATACATGGATAAGCCCTGCAATATTGGGAAAGAAAATCAAGATCACGTGAAATTTTTTAGATAAAAACCAGCCAATTCAGCGGATTCCCTATGCAAATAGCGGCAGCCCAAGGATGTAATAAGGTCCTGGACTACCGCTATTTCGCGAATGCCTGTCGCTACAGATGCTTTTATATTCCTAACTCTTTAATTCTGGAAATGCGGATATTTCATCAAATCGTTCAAGAGGATGCCTGAAGCGTTCTTGAGTGCATCAACAGGGGATTGGAGGTTATCGTTCAAGACGGTTTTCCAAGCCTTGTACAATTCTGTCCGGGTAGCATCATAGGCAAAGAATCCTGAGAACTGGGATTTCTCCGCATCCGGGAGTTGTCCATAAATGAGTATGACACTATTAATCATATCCGGGTTCTTTCCGGCCACCGGGATTAAAGAAGCAGCAATATTGGTCCGCGTCTTGCTATCCGTCTCCTTGAAATTAGCGTTGATCAGAATCGAGAGCGCTTCTGAGTTCCCTTCAAACGTGCTAATCAGATAAGCAAGGCTGTATCTCAGATCCGCATCTGCTGAAGACATCAGCAAATTACCGAAAGCTTTCAGCGCTTTATCCGTCTTGAAGGATTTGAGTATCTCCAATGCTGCTGTCTGCGAAGCTTTGTCTGAATCGGCTTTGGAGAACAGGGCCGCAATGTCTTTGATATTGCCCTCAAGGTTATGGGCGGCGAAATCCTGCACCATACTTGCTGACCACGTTGGAGCTGCCTTTATAACCAGTGACTGTAAGCCCGCTAACAATTGCTGGCGGTCGATATTCATCAGCTTATCGCGTTGAGCGGCTTCATCCGCTGTCAGCTTGGCATAATCCTTCTTATATAAGGTCTGCAAGCCCTTGCGGATGTCGGTATCCAGCAGCACCATATCTTTGTAAACAACGGGTTTAGCCGATACATTAGCCGTACTGCCACTCTTGGCCGCTGCTGCTACTTGAATAACAATGCTTGCTTTGCCGCTGTACCCTTTCTGGGAGACCGTAGCAGTAACCGTCGCCTTGCCGGGTGCGATTCCAGTTACCACACCGGCAGCAGTGACCGATGCAATCTTTGCATTGCTGCTGGTAAAGAGATAGGCCACTTTGGCTGATGATTTCAGCTTTGTGGTCAGATCAGTTTTTGCCCCTGTGATCAACGAAATCGAGACTTCCGTGAATTTAGGATTTGCCGGTTTGACTGGCGCGGCATGTGCTGTACCTGCTACCAGATTAATAAGGACAATTAAGATTAATGGTAGAGCAAACAAGCGATGTTTCGACATTATAACTACTCCCTTGGTCAATTATGGTAAATTAGTTATAAGTATACCACGCATGACCCCTTTACCCTCTATGACAAAGGATATATACAGTTAAGCCCCGCCGCAGGCTTCTGTGTGGGGCTGGAATGGGCATGAAGAAGGACTTTGGAACTGTTGCCCCTTCAGCAGCTACGGTCTTTTTGTTCACCCCTTTATCATCCCGCACTGCTACCAGACTGCTTGAGGATCTTGGTCAATGCGCCGAGAATCTTATACTTTTCATCATTTATTCCCTGATACTTCTTAACCGATTTAGAGAGAAATTCCAAGCCGCTGTCATATTCCCCTTTAACCAGAAAATAATTGGCCAATTCCAGCAACAGATTCGCCTGCCGGTCCAACACTAATTTCCGGGAGTATCTCCCCTGGACCAGATCATTAACACTCTCTTCGATTTCCTGCTTAAACTGCTGCAAGGTATCGTCAACATTAAGGTTATATTTATTGGCGGCCTTCAGAATATATAATAATCCGGTTAGTCTTTCCTCCCGTTGCGAGTCGATATAGGCAGCATATTGCCCAATTAACGTAGAGTCCCCGCTCAGCAACCTGGTTAAACAAACATTAGCTTTGGACCACTCCATAAACAGGTTCTTCCAATGCTCTACCTCATCTCCCTGCTCCTTTACCCAACCTAGATCTGCATATGCATGGGTGTAGGCCAAGGCCTGCTCATAATCACCAAGCTCATCACACACATTAGCACGAAGCAGGTTACTGTACGCTATATAGAAAAACAAGGGTCTCCCGGGATGTTTGATGCGCTCGGAGGTTCTCCGTTGGGGGCGTTCCTTCATATCATATTGAATTCTGGCCTTATGGCCCATTTTGGCGGCAAATTCATCGACCTTGTCCCAGCGCTGCAAGGAACGGTATGTATTGGCAAGCTCTTTGAGTGCATCCAGCTGGTCCACTTCATCCAACCGCTCAACGAAGGGCTCGAACCGGTTAGCTATCCGCAGGTTCTTGTCTTGATCATCACTGATTGAAATCATAAATAACCTATACTGGCATAGCGCCAGCCGTTCGGAATGCTGGAAGCGTTCGCCTTCGGCAACAATCTCATAGATTGCGGCGGCTGCCTCCATTTTCCCGGCAGTGAACAGTTCCTCCGCCGTATCAAACAACAGGGGAGCGTACATCAGGTTGTCCATAATATGGCGGGCGATTCTCTGAATGCTGTCCAGCTTGTCCAGATCTGCACAGCGGAGCAGCAGCGGGCCAATTCTGCGCCAGTCTGAAGAACCTTCGATAATATAATTATCGATATACAAGTCATAGAAGAAGCCTTCCTCCCGCCCCATCGCCCGGGTGATCCGGTCAAGCTGCTGCATCGCAATGGGCCGGTGCCCATGAACGATATTACTGAGTGTCCCGGAATGAAGCTGGGAATGCCTGGCGAATTGGGTTATCGTCAAAGCTTCTCTTTTCAAGTAATCTTCCAGTTCTGATAATATCGTGTTCATTGCCCTCAATTCATAACCACCTTTCTAACCATATTTGTGATAACTGATAATACCTTATTCGTTATACAAAATATACCAGTTAGAATTAGGGTGGACAAGCTTAAATATGTACTTTTACCAATTATTCCTCACTAGCCCGCGCCTTCGCCTCCGCCTCCGTATATTCCTGGATGATCATACTGCCGCCGCTGGTCTGCCATTTCTCAACCTCTCCGGCGAATCCGTCCGCATCGATATTGCCCAGAATATAATTGTAGGTAGCATCTACGATAATGGCCGACAGCTCGGCGTTCTTCTCATCATAGGTAGCGGAGGTTAAACGTACTGCCGGGTCATCGACCAGAAACTGCTCATTATCCTGGCTTAGCTGGTCGGCAAGGGCCGTCAGCTGCTCCTTCTGCGCGACCTCCATAATGTTCTTGTTACCGATATCGGCAATCATCAGGGAATAGAGCGGATTCACCTCAAATACACGCAGCTGGGAGGTTTCCTCTGGAAGGATCACCTTCCCCTCCCCATCGAGCTGATAATGCCGGCCCTCGAAGCCGTACACCATCAGGTTGGCTACATCCTTATCCATCGTGCGGTCAAAGAACCCCAGCACCTGCTTCAGTTCCTGCTCTGTGGCAATGGCTTTTTTGGAGAAAAGATACAGGCCGTTGTACTTGGGAATCGACCATACCTTGTACCCGTCCGGCCCCTTAATCCGGTTAATCAGAGTAAGCTCCGCCTGGGGATTAATTGCCTTGGCCTCAATCGACAGCCGCTGCACGTCTGTCATGCTCCCGATGAATATCCCTGCCGTCCCGCGGATGAACTTATCCCGCTGTACATCCTTGCTCGTCAGGGCGAAATCCTGGTTGATAATCCCCTCGTTATATAATTTGCGCATGAAATTCATCGTGTCCATGTATTCAGAGGTGGCGAATTCCGGAATAAACCGGTTGTTCTCAATCTTCCAGTTATTCGGCGTGCCGAAATAGGAGCTTAACGTCTTAAATACCCCGTACACCAGGTCATTGCGGTCTACCAGTCCGAGGGTATCGGCTTTGCCGTTCCCGTCCGGATCATTATAGGTGAACTGCTTCATCACCTCGTACAGCTCATCCAGTGTCCCCGGCGGGCTCAGGTGCAGATGCTCCAGCCAGTCCTTACGGATAATAATTCCCTGCCTGGAAGCAGGTCTTTCCGTATAGAGGCCATAAATCCCTCCGTCCACCGTGGTCTGCTTAAGGATAGAAGCATCCAGCTGGCGCAGATTCGGGAACTCCTCCAAGTACGGTCCAATCTCCCAAAAAGCGTCGGAACGGATCATATTCTTGACCGGATTATAATCGGTGAATTTCACAAATGTAACTTTGCCGAGGGCACCGGTGGTCAGCGCCGTATTCATTTTGTCCGTGTACACGCCCTCCGGCACCCAGGTAATATTCAGCTGCGTCCCGGTCAGTCTCTCAATCTCGGCGATAAGATCCTTGGAAGGGGTCTGCGGGAAATGCAGCGGCGCAAGAATTGAGATGGACGGCTTCTCTCCGGCAGTATCTGAAAGGGAAGATTGCCCCTCACTGCAAGCACTTAATAAACCGAACGAGAGTAGTAGAATAGAGCAGCATATAAGAGTCACCTGCCTGCCTGCCAATCCTTTGAACATTTCATAACCTCCTAAAATCGAAATATTTATATACAATAAGGCCCTATTTATTGAATAATTTAGCATGTGTAGTGATTATTAGAGAAAATGATTATTGCGGCACCAGATGATTATTGTTATTATCCTTCGTGATGCATACACTTAAAGCAGTGATTACGACTACTCATAAAAAGGTGCTGAATCTAGTGAAATCCTTAAGCTTTCTAAGTAAATTAACGATGTTCGCGTTTGCAATCAGCATCCTGCCGGTGCTGTTCATTGGTTCTTTCTCTTATTTCACATCCTCCAAGGAAATTCAAAAAAATGTTAACGAAAGCAAAATGGAACTTATTTTACAAATTACCTCAAATGTAGAACATAAGCTTACCACTGTCAACCAGACCTTGAACCAGGTAGTGAACTCTTCTGTGCTGAAAAAAGCGCTCAATAATCCGCTAAATGTAACCGATTTCATTTTATATAATGACATAAGAAACGAAATCCGCAACATGCAATCTTTCGATACGAAGCTGGAGGATGTCATTCTATTAAATCAGCGGCAGAACTGGATGATCAAGAATTCCGGGCTCTACCGCCTGAATGAATACCAGAATTACGAGCAGCTCACGAACCTGATGAATATTCAAGGCACATCGTCCTGGGTGCTGAATCCCTCCTCCCTGTTCTACAGCGAAGAGAGTATTAACGTTACCGGGTGCAATTACAGCATCAGCCTGATTAAGAAGCTCCCGACCACCAAGCTCCAGAAATACGGGCTCGCTATGGCCAATATTCCCGCCTGCAGTCTCCAGGACTTCATCAACTCCGATGTGCAGCCGCTGGACAGCATTATTATGCTGGACGAATCCGGACGGATTCTGCTCCATCCTGACCGTACCCTGATCGGCCAGCCCGCCGAAGCAGGGGGATTCACGGGCTTCCAGCGGATTGCCGCAGCAGCCGAGCCCTCAGGGCAATTCAAGACCGAAATCAACAAAGAAGATTATTCCATAACCTATATGCGCTCCCAGCTCAACGGCTGGATCTACCTGTCGGTAACTTCCATTGAGAGTCTGACCCGCGAATCCGGCAAAATCGGCACCTATACGGTATTTGTCTGTACGTTCATGCTGCTGCTGTCTGTGCTGCTGGCGTGGCTGGGCTCCCGGCGTATGTACACTCCGATCGAACGGCTGCTTAATCAGATGGGGCAACGCCGCCCAAGCCTGCGGGCCAGGCATACGGATGAATTCCAGCTCATCGGCGAGCAGGTGCATTCCCTGTTCCAATCCAAATCCCAGCTGGAGAAAGAGGTCAGCCAGCACATCGGGCAGGTGCGGACCTTCTTCCTGATTCAGGCCTTTCAGGGCAATCTGAGGAAACGTGAGCTGCTGGAGGAACTGGAGCAATACGGGTACCGCAAGCAGGTGGAGGAATGGAAGACGATGGCTGTCATTACGCTGAGCATCGACTTCTCCGAGGAGAACAGCTATGAGAAAAAGGATCTCAATCTGCTGTTATTTGCGGCGCATAATATGATTGAGGAATTGGTATCGGCGGATAACAGGCTGACCCCTGTGATGATGGGGCATGCCCTGGCGACCGTAATTGGCAGCAGTGACGGCAATACGGAATCTTTTCACCGTACGCTCTATGCCTTGACGGAGAAGCTGCAGCAGGAGATTAATAATTACCTGAAGCTGCAGGTCAGCATCGGGCTTAGTCTGCCGTTCCACTCTTTTGATAAAATGTCCATTGCCTACAGGGAAGGCCTGGAAGCCTTGAAGCACCGGATCACGCTCGGCAAAGGCATCATCATCCAGTACGAGAACATTAACTCCGGCAAGCATTATCTCAATCTGAACTACCCTACCCATACCGAAAATGACCTGATGGATGCCATCAAGCTGGCTGACAGCGACAAAGCGAAGGAACTGCTGCATAAGCTTTTCAAGTGTATTTTTGCGCTAGGGCTCTCACCGCAGGAATACCAGATTCCGCTGACACGGCTGCTGAACAATACGCTCATTATGATGCAGGAATCGGGGATTACGCTGAATCAGATCTATCATGCCAATGGTTCATTGTTCGAAGAGCTGACCGATCTGCATATTGTTGCGGAGATTGAAGACTGGTTCTGGACCATCGTCATCCAGCCGGTCATCGTCATCTTCCACAGCAGGCAGAATGCCCAGTATCATAACATCTCCGAGAAGCTGATCGACATCGTCCAGCATGAGTATGACAAGGATCTGACGCTGGAGGAATGTGCTTCCCGGCTGCATTATAACGCCAACTATATCAGCAGTGTGTTCCGTAAGGAGACCCAGTATTACTTCAGTGACTACCTTACAATGTATCGCTTCAAAATGGCCAAGAAATGGCTGGAGGAAACCGATATGCCGGTGAAGGATATCGCCTCACGCCTCAGATACAACAACTCGCAGAACTTCATCCGCTCGTTCCGCAAGCAGGAAGGGATGACCCCCGGCCAGTACCGCGACAACTTCAGCTCGAAGCCTAAGGCTGTGCCCGATGATTATTAAGCGCAGGGTCCTCAGGCGCGGATTTGAGCTTGCGTGATTTTCTTGACCGGATAAAGAACGTTATAAGTACGGCCAGAATCAGCAGGAGGCCGCCGCCAGCGATGGCAATATTCCTGATATCCGGCACGTATACAGCCAGACGCAGGGGCTCGGAATCCGCAAGTGAAATATGCCAGGTTAAGGTATTGCCGTCTTGTTCCGCCGCATTATTAGGCCCGTACAGATCATAGGGAATCGTTAATTTGAAATCCACGGAGAAGGTCCCCATCAGCAGCCGCACAAGGGATTTAGGTACGCTTAAGCTGCCGATGCCATCAATAATTTCATCCGAATAAGCGTTCAGCTTAGGCTGGGCCACTACATCGTAACGGGTATACAGCCATCTGTCTGTCTGTCCGACCTCCGCCTCCACAATATCAAGGCTGCTGCCGCTGGACTGCAGCTCCTCGATCGAAGCATAGGATTTCCGAAACTGATATTCTGTGGATTTGCCCTTTGCCGTTTTGTTCAGCTCAATCCCTGCGGCCGCAAGCCGCGTGGTCAGGAGCTCCTCTATTTTACCGCTGACCAGCTTCTCCGCCCGGGAATCCAGCAGCAGGCTGAAGGCCAGATCGAGAGAACCGTTCTTCTTCACCGTCATATGGGCCGTTCCCTGCGCGCAGCCCGTGAGCAGCAGCACAAGCATCATCATCATTAGCACTGTCTTAACTTTGAATCCGTTCAAGCCTCGTACTTTCAACAACTGTCCCTCCATCCGCTGCCTGTTGCTATTGCTTAACCGAACCTGCCCGAGGCGAATCTCCTATCATCCGGAAGGTCACAGTTTAGCTTACCATATGCTCCTGTTGGGAGAAAAGCAAGATTAGCCTCAAGCTTATAAAACCCCCAGCCACCGGTTATCCGTGGCTGGGGGCTTTTTGCGTGCATCACGCAGTTATTTTTTCAAATGATAAGGCACAGTAGTAATAATTACATTTCTGCGGTACAGCAGATGCGCGCGGATCAGCAGGCTGGATTGGTTATGCAGGATGTTATGCCAGCCTTTCTTCGGAATGAATTGCGGAACGATTACAGTAACCTGATAATTCGATTCGCTTGCTTTGCGCTGGACGGTATCGATGAACTTCGTCAGCGGATGAATGATGCTGCGGTATGGCGAATACAGCGTCACCAGCCGCACCTCGGGATGGAATTTCTTCCACTTCTCTTCGAATATGGCGTCATCCTCCCGCTCAAACGGAATGTGGACCGCAATAATCTGTTCGGCACCCAGCGACTTGGCATACCGCAGGGAGTTCTCCACTACATGCGTAATTCCGGCCACCGGCAGAATAATGATATTCCCTTCGATCGCCAGCGGCGGTTCGCCGCAGGTGGTGATCCGCAGCTGATCCGCCACCGATTCATAATGCTTGTGGATGCGGTAGAAGAACAGGATAATCAGCGGCAGGAAGACCAGCACCGGCCAGATTTGCGGGAATTTGGTCAGGAAGAACATAATGGTTACGATGAAGCTGATGAGCGCTCCGATCGTATTGATGATCAGCTTGGGCAGCCAGCCCTCCGGCTTATGCCGGATCCATTTGACCATCATCCCGGTCTGCGAGAGCGTGAACGGAATAAATACCCCTACCGCATACAGCGGAATCAGATGCTCAGTCCGTCCCTCGAAGGCAATGATCAGAATGATCGACAGGATACCGAGGCTGAGAATCCCGTTAGAATAACCCAGCCGGTCGCCGCGGACCGTGAACATCCGGGGAATGAATTTATCCTTGGCCAGATTCACCGCCAGCAGCGGAAACGCGGAATATCCGGTATTGGCGGCCAGAACCAGAATCAGTGCCGTGGTCCCCTGAACGAAGAAATACATGAAGTTCCGGCCGAAGACCTGCTCGGCAATATCGGAAACCACCGTGACCTCTTCACGCGGGGCAATCCCGTAATAATAAGCCAGGAAGACAATCCCTGAGAATAACAGCGCCAGCAATATCCCCATCGCAGCAAGTGTCTTGGCTGCATTGTTTGGTGCCGGAGCCCTGAAGTTCGGTATGGCGTTCGATATGGCCTCTACCCCTGTCAGCGCCGAGCTCCCGGAAGAGAATGCCCGGAGCAGCAGGAACAAGCTCACTCCAGCCACCGGTGTACCCAGTGAGGTATGCAGCTCGGCAGGCACATTGCCGGTCACAATGTTGAACAAGCCAAGACCGATCATGATAAACATGGCAAGGACGAACAGATAGACCGGATAGGCCAGGAAGGACGCCGATTCGGTGACCCCCCGCAAATTCAGTGTCGTAATCAGAAGGACGAAGATGATGGCAATAATCACATTATAAGGATGAAGACTAGGGAAAGCTGAAGTGATGGCATCTGTTCCGGCCGATACACTTACCGCCACGGTCAATATATAGTCCACGAGCAGTGAGCCTCCGGCCACGAGACCCGGATACTTGCCCAGGTTCTCTTTGGATACCACATAGGCGCCGCCACCTTGGGGATAAGCAAAAATAATCTGCCTGTAGGAAAGTATCAGCGCCAGCAGCAGCACGAGTACCCCTACAGCGATAGGAATGGAATACCAGAAGGCTGCTGCACTAATCGTAATCAGCACCAGCAGAATCTGCTCTGGACCGTAAGCAACCGAAGACAAGGCATCCGAGGATAGAATGGCAAGAGCTTTGGTTTTGTTTAATTTCTGTTCGCCCAGTTGATCCGACTTCAGCGGCCGTCCAATCAGGAATCTTTTTACCGAAGACATCATCTCAGCTCACCGACTTTTTTTTAAAGTTATATTACCCTTGGCGCTCAATTATAATCTGGCCTATAACTGGATGGAGACATTTGCTGCGCCGCCTGGTTAATACCTTAATCCTTTTATAACATTCTGTATAGGTGCAGATACCATAGACATTTCCGGTTTTTAAGAATACAATCTGCATATTTTCTCTATTAACTGCACATACTTCCGAAACCACGCTTACCCCTGCTGCCAAAACCACGGCAAAAAGACGAAGCAGGCATTCCGCTTCGTCCATTGTTGCTCCTATCCGCTTTTATTTTCAACAATCAGCCGTTTACAGCTTTAAAAGCGGCTTCATATTCGGAGATGATGGCATCGCCGCCGGATTTACGCCATTTTTCAACCTCCTGCTTAAATCCGCCGAGATCAATTTTTTCAAGAATGAACTTATACGTTGCATCTGTAATGATCTTCTGCAGCTCAGATCCCTCCGAGGAGAAGGTAGGGGATTCAAGGGAATACATCGGATTAAGCACTGCATACTTTTCGTTCTCAAGAATCAGACGGGCCGCTTCTGTCCGGAGCGGATCGGCATCATGAATAGTATAACCGGGCTCCTTAGGACGCGAGGAAGAGAACGGCTGCACTTCCTGCTGCCACAGCTCTGTATTCGTTATAGTCACTGCTTTGTCTGCATCAATCGTGTAATGCACACCTTCGATTCCGTAAGTCATCAGCGCAAATACTTCCTCCGACATGATATCATTAACAAATTGCAGAATTTGCTTGAGCTCCGCTTCATCCTTGACTTCCGATTTAGGGAAGGAGAGCAGGCCGCCGACGCCGTTGCTTGAGCTCCAGATGGCCCGGTCAGCCTCATTGCCGGTGGAAGTAATATTGTTCACCATCACAAGTTCCATTTGATCCTGAATGCCTTTGGCCAGATTAAGCAGGTTCTTGCTATCAAAGAGCGCTCCGACATAAATCCCCGCCTTCCCCTGGGCGAAGCCCTGCTGCTGGTCCGTCTTGGCCGTTACTGCAAAATCCTGATTGATGTAACCGCCCTTGTACAGCTCCTTCATGTATTCCATCGCCTTAACATAGCCCTCAGACTCGAACTCCGGCGTAACTTTACCGCTATCATCCACATCCCAGCTGCTCGGAGTCCCGAAATAGGAGCCCAGCGTTTTGAATGCACCGAATACCAGATCGCTCCGGTCAATGAAGCCCGTTGTATCTTTCGAACCATTCCCATCCGGGTCTTCTTCTGTAAACGCTTTCGCTACTTGCATTAATTCATCTGTTGTTTGGGGTACCTGGAGTCCGAGCTTATCCAGCCAGTCCTTGCGGAGAATAACGCCGTTTCTGGCAATATCCTTCACCATCGGGATACCGTACAGCTTACCTTCTATTGAAGCTGAGGTTCGCATATCCTGCGAGATCGCTGCGAGATTAGGGAATTCATCCAGGTAAGGACCGACATCCCAGAATACACCGGCCTTCAAGGCATTGCGCACCGAGGAATTCTCCAAAAGCGTAAGTGTGACGATATCCGCAAGTGAATCGGAAGCAAGCGCCGTATTGATCCGTTCCTCTTTGGAGGCGTCCGGGACCCAGGAGAAATCAAGCTCGGTATTCGTTATCTCCTCGATTTTATTGAGCACGGTATCGGTCGGCGGCGTGGTGGAATGGAGAATGTTCATCCAGCTGATTTTTGTCTTTGCTACGGGTGCCGCCTTCCCGGCTTCATTCCCGGCTGTATTTGCAGCCTGCCCCGAATTTGCCGGCTCCTTGTTGCCGCATGCACTCAGTACCAGAGCCCCGCTAACAGCAAGCACTGCTAATTTGCTAACTTTTTTGTTCATACCTTTTCCCCTTTTCGGATTGTTGGACTAGCCTGTATCTTCCTCTCCCCCGCTAACGGGGAGCAAGAATTCATCGTTTGCATTACAGTGAGGTACACCTAATCAGTAAACTCCGTCTTCGCCCATCTTTTTGGCCAGCTTGTTCGACAGCATGACGAGAATCAGACCAACAACCCCTTTGAACAGGCCAACGGTTGTACTGAAGCTGAGTTGACCGTTCTTCAGACCGGCGGTGTAAATATAGGTATCAAAGATTTCCCCCACTTCACGGTTCAGAGAGTTGATCAGCAGATACATATGCTCAAAGCCAAGATCCAGCGTATGCCCGATTTTGAGGATTAGCAGGGTGATGATTACCGGACGGATCGCCGGCAGCGTGACATGCCACGTTTTGCGCAGCCTTCCCGCCCCGTCCATTTCTGCTGCTTCGTATAACTGGGTGTCTACTACCGTAATCGCCGCCAGATAGATGATGGTCGACCAGCCCAGCTCTTTCCAGATAATCTGTCCGATATAGATGACGCGCAGCCACTCCGGGGAAGTAAGGAAGCTGATCTTCTGGCCGCCGAGTGCGGCAATAGCCTCGTTAAGCACCCCGCCGTCCACATTCATGAATACATAGGAGATGGATACGATAATTACCCATGACAGGAAATGCGGAATATAAATGATCGTCTGCACCACATTCTTGAACATCTTGCTGCGGACCTCATTCAGCATCAGCGAGAGTATAATCGGCAGGGGGAAAAAGATCACCAAATTCAGCGCAAACAGGATCAGTGTATTCCTGAGCAGCATAAGGAAGGTTGGCTCCGTGAACAGGCGGACAAAATGCTTAAATCCGACCCACGGGCTTCCTCCAATGCCAAGGTACGGCTGATAATCCTGAAAGGAGATCACCAGTCCGCCCATCGGCAGGTACTTAAAGATTACAAAATACACAAACCCCGGCAGGATCATCAGATATAACAGCTTGTTTCTTTTTAGACTCAGCAGACTGTGTCCGCTCCGCTTCTTCCTTGCCATTGACGGGTTTGATTCCATCACGGCGATATTTGCTTCCTTCACCAGCTCGGCCTCCTTGAACGCGTTTCTTTACGCCTCAAGCTTAAGATTGTTAGCGGATTACGTATATAATCATTACCTACTCTGACCGGTTAAACCGCGCCGCTGCAAGCTTTGCCGGAGCATCACCCCTTGCAGGGATACCCATCGTGGATAAAGATTATAGCCTGCTGCTCCCCCTATTCTGCCCTCCGGCAAAGCCGTAGCTAATGATTATATACGGAATGAATCGGCCTTGTTACAGTGTCATTGAAACGATTACAAGGAGGATAACCGCATGGCGCAATCTACATCATCATTCAAAAAAGAAACGGTGGGCGGCCGACTGTTCACCATCGTCAATACCACCCTGCTGGCACTCATTGCCCTGATCTGCCTTTTTCCCTTTATTAATGTTTTTGCCAGCTCCTTTGCTTCGACCCAGGAGGTTGTGGAGAAGAAGTTCGTCTTGTTCCCTGCCACCTTCTCATTGGATGCTTACCGTTTCATCCTGTCTACCCCTACTATTTTTAGAGGCCTCGGCGTGTCTATCGGGGTCACGGCCGCCGGAACGGTATTCAGTATGATTCTTACCACACTGATGGCTTATGGCTTATCCCGCAAATATCTGGCAGGCAGAGATTTCATTAACTTCGTAGTGGTCTTCTCCATGCTGTTCAGCGGAGGAATGATTCCAACCTTTCTGGTGGTCAAAATGTTCGGGCTGATCGACACCTACGGGTCCATGATTATCCCGTCAGCGGTCAACGCCTTCAATCTGATCATTATGCGCAACTTCTTCCAGGCGCTGCCGGAAGGACTGGAGGAATCGGCCAAGATCGACGGCTCCAATGATTTTGGTGTACTCTTTAAAATCATGCTGCCGCTGGCGCTGCCTTCCATTGCTACCCTGTCCTTATTCTACGGCGTGGCCTATTGGAACACGTATATGACTGCTGTCCTGTACATCAATGATTCGGTCAAGTGGCCGATTCAGGTGCTGCTGCGCCAGATTGTTATCGTGTCCAGCGGGATGCAGGGGGACAACGCCTCAGTGGATATTGTGCCGCCGGCCCAGACGATTAAAATGGCCGTGATTGTAGTCGCTACTGTGCCTATGCTGGCAGCCTACCCGTTTGTGCAAAAGCACTTCACCAAAGGTGCCATGCTGGGAGCGGTCAAAGGCTGACCAGCCCGGGCTCAAGTTATGGCCAGAGTATATAGAGGCTTACCTTGCCGGATAAACGAAACAGCCAGCCCTCTTCACCGGGGGCTGGCTGTTTGCTGTCCGTAGGCCTTGTTATTTCTCCTGCTTCATCGCCCGGTAAGCACCCGGGGTGACATGCTCCTTCTTGCGGAAGGAGCGGATGAAGTTCTGCGGATTATGATACTGGAGACGTTCGCCGATCTCTTTGACCGTCATATCGCTTTCTGCCAGCCATTTCTTGGCCGTCTCCAGCCGGTAGCCCATCAGATATTCGCTGAAGGTCATCCCGAACTCCTTCTTGAAGATACTGCTCAAGTAGTTCGGGCTGTAATGCAGGCGCTCGCCGATCAGCTCAAGTGACAGCTCCTGATCATATTCCGTCCGTACGATACCCGCAATCTGGTCAGACAGGCCGCGGAACTGGCGGGTGGTCTTCTCCTTCATGCAGGTTACCATCGGGTGAATAACCTCTTTCACCAGGATGCGTTCAATCTCTTCCGGATTGCGGATATCCAGCAGCCGGTGGTACAGGGCGTAATTATCCTGGGTCAGCAGCACCTCTACACCGATCAGCTGTTCCAGCTGAATCAGGTTGTTCACGAAGCGGATCAGGGTAACCTCGAAGTTGAGCGGGTTCTTGCTGTGCTTCATCATCTCCCCGAGCAGCGGATAGAGTGAACGGGATACACGTTCTTCATCACCAAGGCGGATCGCATCGAATAGCTGCGATTCCAGCTCCGAAGGGTAATGCAGCAGCACCGGGCCTGAAATCACCTGCGAGATATCCTCATAAAAGATAATCGATTCCTTCCCCAGATTCAGCCGGTGATGCAGCGCCTGCTTGCTCATCTCGCAGGCTTCCCTGCTGCCGGTCAGGTCGGTGTAGAACCGGCTGATGCCGACGCTGACCGAGAGCTTGAGCAGGTCCCTCACGGTCTTGATGATCCGCTTGGCATCCTCCAGGACCTGCTTGCGGTTCTCCTGCTCGCTTGCACCCTCAAAGACCAGGATCGTTGCCTGCGTCTTGTCATTGAGCAGAATCGGAATCATTCTCCGCGAAGCCGGAACCAGCTCTTCCACCAGCTTGTTCACGGCAACAAGCAGCAGATTCTTATCGTTGGCCTGACGTTCCCCGTAATTATCGAGCTGGATCAGCATCGTGGCGAAATGCGTATGCTCCGTAAGCGAATACCCGAAGCGGGCCATATTATGCTCCAGCTCTTCCGCCGACATGCTGCCCCGGAACAGGTTCAGGATACACTGGGTTTCCAGCTGCGGCATCTCCTGCTCCAGCAGCCCCTCCAGACTCTCTTTCTCCGACAGGATCGTATCAATCGACGTAATAATCCAATCAATCTCATCCTTGGGGGCGGGCTGGCCCTCCCCGGCGAGCTTCCGCTGGATCTTCTGGATACGCCTGGTGAAATGAAGTGCCGTACTATAAGCTACAGCCACAATCAGCAGCGTAATCATCAGGATCATCATAATCAGGCCGAACCTTGTAGCCTTCAGCGCATCCGAGATCTCCTTCTGTTCCAGCAGCGTCACATAGATCCAATTGTTATAGGAAGACTTCGCATAGATGGCTTTAATCTTCTGATGATTAGCCCTCTCCAGCGGCACAATGCCCGCCGGTCCGCCGGTACCTGCAAGCTTCGTAACCCGGCTGAGCTGTTCTTCGGTCAACAGATTCTCTCCCGATGCCGGGTCCGGTTCATAGAGTGTATCCCCTTGCCTGTTCAGCAGAAATACAGGCGTGTTGTCTTCCGTCTGCAGAGTACGCCGGAGCGACTGAAGTGAGATATCGGATAAAGCAATCGCCTGCTTCGTCTGGGAGAAGACCGGCAGCGTGTTCACAAAACGGATGCCCTTATCAGTCTTGATCCAGAAGAGCGACTGCTTTTGATTATCGATATAACTCTCGTACAGGCTCTTCCGGTCTTCGCCGTTTAAATAGGTAAGCCGCCCATTGGAGATCTGCCAATTCTGCTCCAGGCTGATCAGTGAATACTCCACACCGTCCATCCCCAGGGAGGCAATATAATTCAACTGTGTGTTGACATTGCGGTATGCCTGAAAGTCTGATTCAGTAATCGGATTCCGGATGACTTCGCTGAAGGAATTCGTAGTGCTGTACGTATTGAAGGCATATTCAATGGTTTCAATTTTTTGCTCAAGCGTATTCTTAATCTGGTTAATCAGGCTCTTCTTGCCGTCTGCGACCCGCTCGATAACAGAATGGTTGGTTGTCATATAAATATAACTGCCGAAGCTGATGACCAGGCCGATGCCAAGCACCAGAATAGGAATGAAAATCTTATAAAACATCCTGCCCTTTTTCATAGATAGGCTCCTTCAAATATGTAATCATTTTCAATTATAGCGCTTTCATATCTTGAATTCCAAGAAATTTTAACGTGTGCATTTTCTCTGCTGCAACTAGCCGAATGTACACCTCCCAGGACTGGATTCATTCGCAGGCAACACAAACAGGCCCGCCGGAAGCCTCCGGGGGACCCTTGGATTAACGCCATTCTAACCGTGACAAACCGTGAATCTGCCTGGACGCCCCGTAGCAGTAATCTTAGAGCCAATCCTCTGTAAGCAGCTTCCGCAATACCTCCATCTGATCCTTGCCGATCCGGGCCGCTATCTCAGACTCAATATCCTGCTTGATCTCCAGCATACTCCTGCACACCTCAGCCCCCCGCGGAGTAAGCACGATATGCTTGTCCCGGCTGTTCCCCTCTACAATGGCCGTGTCCACATACCCTCCAGCCAGCAGATTGTTGATCGTTTTCTGCGTCCCCTGGCGGGAAATGCTGATCAGCCTGCTAATCTCCGAAATGGACAGCATGACATGCAGCTCAAGCATTGCAAGAATATGTGTTTCGGTCTTATTGAGCTTCTCCCCGCTCGCCATATTCACCCTGTCCCGCAGAACCTTGTGCTTCTCGCTGATTAAATCGACCAGGTTCAAACCAAGGATATACTCTTTCATCATTAAGGCCTCCAATCTATACATGCAATTTAGCGTAAAATCTAATTTTATGAGCTGAGCTTAAGTTGCTAACTAAAATCCTGCACAAAATACAACATTCTCCTCACAATATCGGGATTATTCGAAAATTGTTGTATAAAAGGCAGCATTCCTCCCTTATTCAAGCGCCTAGACGGAGTAATTCTTGTATTTCATACAACAATCCTTACGAATCCGTCAGGAGCCATAGGTCCAAGTTGCACTACGTACAACATTTTGGGCCTGTCTTCACAGGTGAACTTAAGTCCGCTCGCTTAGCCAGCCGCAGAACCATCCGGGTACCCCTTGCTGCCAATCCGTCTGTCCGCTTGTCCACACACAACCGCCTGCCCCCTCCGCTTGTCCACACACCCGCCTGCCCACCCGTCCGCTTGTCCACTCACCTGTCTCTCCACCCACCCGCCCGTAATATCCAATGCTTGTTCCGCCCTCCATTAACCAGCTGCTTGTGTTAGATCTAGTCTTAAGGTGCATTGGATCTAGATCGATAATTGTCAACTAGGTTGACAATAACTCCGCCCCCTGCTACTATAAGTGTGGTTTGAAAAACTTATATTTAAGGGAGTTTGAGAAATGGGCAGCAATAAAAAGGAAGCTTTAATTTTCACCAGCCTCATGTGCTTTTTCATGGTCGTTTTCATGTCTTTTTATAATGTAATCATCTCTAACGGATTCAATAACAGGCTGTTCGCCGATGTGGCGATTGGTCTGCTGCCGGCACTTGCCGTTGCCTTGTTCTGCGATATTGTTGTGGTCAGTAAAATCGCCAAAGGCCTGGCCTTCAAAATCGTAAATCCTTCCGCCCCGATGATCAAGAAAGTACTGACGATCTCATGCTTCATGGTCTGCGGAATGGTTATCCTCATGTCTCTATATGGCACACTAGCACACTTCGGATTCGGGGACAACTTCTTCCGTCATTACTTCTCTATCCTGGGACTCAACTTCATCTGTGCCTTGCCGCTGCAGCTGATTGTTGTCGGTCCGCTGACCCGTTTCCTGTTCACCCGGATGTTTCCGGCTCCGGCTGCAGCGCATAGTGCCTGACGTTTGCTTGATTTAACCAGTCTGCGGGTAATAATGGATATCTTTCACAACTGGATTGAATCAGCCAATATAAAGGATGTTGTGCCATGCTCAGCCGAAAGGATGGTATCTCTCTTCTCCTACTAGTCGTGGCTCTTGTACTGATTAACTGGTTTGGCCGTTCACTCGATGCCCGGTTCTGGACGTATTTCACTCTGTTCGCCAATTGTATTCTCGTTCAGGGCGTATTCATTACACTCACGAATGTGTTCAAGGCGAGACTGAACCGCAAAGCCTCCAAAGGACTCATTCTGTTGTCCCTCCTCACAGGTCTGATTTCATTTGTAGTTATTTTCTCTTCTGCTATGGATCTGGTGAACCAGATCTTCCTTGTCATCATCCAGATGCTGATCACTTATGCGGAGGCCCTATTGCTCCGGCGGGAATTCAGGGCAGATGAAGGCCGGAAAATCTAAGCATGTCTGCCGCTCTCCGGTGGCGCAAATAAAGGGTGTTCTACAAGCTATTTCCCAGCTTGTAGAACACCTTTATCAGGTTAATCCTATATATTATTTATCGGATGAATGACTGGTTGCCACGGAGCTGTACACTGCCGCCGGCAGAATAGAAGGCCAGGCCCGAGCAGGTTCCTCCTGGGGAAGACCAGGCTGGTGATTGCGGAGAGGCCGTCATTGGCGAACACCTCGACCGAACACGCATCCAGCAGGATACGCAGGTTCTTCAGGCTGCCAATTCCCCCCGGTGCTCTGTAGATCCAGGAATATTTCCGAGAGGCCGGTCTCGCCGGAATCTCTGCGGAGGGTTAGAGTGCCTTCGGCAGCAGAGTAGATGAGTTCTGTATGCCACTCCCGCAGATTCGGGGAGGAGTAGAACGTAATCGTCTGATCCGTCGCCAGCACCATAATCCATTTCCCGTGAGCTTCGGACCAGAATACCTTCGGATCACGGAATTCCGCCTTGGAAGGATGGGTCAGCACCGGGTTGCCTGCATACTTGATCCAGGTCCGGCCATTGTCATGGCTGTAGGCCAGGCTCTGTCTCTGCACGGCAGGCGACGTTTCCGTCGGCTCCAGATAACTGGTGTAGACTGCGACGATACCCGGGTTCTCCGGGAACAGTCCGCTCGTATTGTTCCAGTCTACGGCTGCACTGCCGGAGGACGCGTAGCCGTGCTCGTCCGGATACAGCGCAATGTCCAGCTCCTCCCAGGATATCAGGTCTTTGCTAACTGCATGTCCCCAGTGCATCGGCCCCCAGATAGAGGAATGCGGATGATACCTGAGCAGAACAAAGATGCCCCTTAGGCACCCGAGATACGGGCAGCTATGGGGCATCTTTTTTGCTTTGACGCTAAGAACCCAATCATTACCTGCTCTTTTCATCACAGACACCTTAGCCTAGTCGTAATATGATAAGCAAAATATCATACGACTGAAGGAGCAGCTTGTGCATGAACACGAAACACGAATTCGATAATCTCATGGCATTTGCCAAGGATTTAATCAATGAGAATCTCGGCTTTTATTATGATATAAATTACGGCTACTTCCAGCCGGAGACCCACCCGATTGTAGACTTCATACGGCTCATCGGCAGGCGGATTCAGAGCCAGCTGATGCTGATGCCCGCACTCTACGGTGAGATCGACCAGATGGAGCGGATTTTCTCGGACAACCTGTTCTTTGATGAGTGGGCAGAGGTTACCCTGGACGGAAAGAGCTTCCACTTCCTGATGAGACAGATTGACAACAGCAGCAGGATCATTCACCTGGCGCGCGATCTGGTCTTCCCCTCCCCCTGGATTCCCCGGAAACTGCGCGACAGTCTGATCCGCATAGGGGAAGGTACTCTGAACGGCAGCTGGAGACAGGATATCGGCCATGAAGTCACACTGTGGCTTCCAATGGGTATCTCCTTCGTGGAAGGCTCGGGACACCATTCGGTGACTGCGGGGATCATCAAGGGCGAAGGAGAACTCTACCCTACCTCGGTGTATGACATCAGCCCCATCTATGATCATGTATATACCGACGGCAAGTATTATTACAGAACGCATGATCATTCCGTAATCTCCGAGGTTCATTTCGCAGAGTGTGCCGCTATCTTTGAAATCGGCCGGATTATGGCGGCGCAGAAGATTATTTTCTGAGGCCTGCGCGGCACGTTACAAGGGCTGTGCTAAGCGCCATGGATTGGCTGCTTGGCACAGCCCTTTGTTTTTGTACGGGACGCCCCGCTTCCGGCGGCTGGAATGGGCTGGTTAGTTGAAGGCGGGAGAGGCGGGTATGCTGGCGGAAGGAAGCGTGGTGGTGCAGCGGAGGTTTAAGCGGTAAGGGTTGGGCAAACCGAAGTTTGCGGACCCCAATGCAGTTTCAGACTTCACCCAAGTGCAGCTTACCGCAACAGGTACCCTCCATCCGGAAAGAGAGTACTTCCAGTAGTGAAGGAATTCGTCATAAGGTACAGCACCGTATGGGCAATCTCTTCGTCGTAGCCGGTACGCCGCACAAGCGACATCGTCTCATATTCTTTGAAATGATCACCACGCGGCGTCTCCTCCTGTCCTTCCCGCCAGATAGTCCCTGGCGATACGACATTCACGCGGACAGGCGCAAGCTCGACTGCCAGTGCTTTGCCCAGACTCTCAATCGCGCCGTTGCAAGCGGCATAGGAGGCTCCCCCGTCAAGCGGACGCTGGCTGAATGCGCCGGACATAAGCACGATGGAGCCGGTCTCCGCCAGATAGGGCACCGCGTATTTGGCTGCAAAATACTGCGGCCAGAACTTGCCGTCAAAGCAGCTGATTGCCACATCCCGCTCAGCCGTGAGCGGACCCCGGACATACGCCGCTCCGGGTGTGAACAGATGGTCGAAGGGTCCGACTGCCGCGAAGAATAGCTCCAGCTGGCGCTCGTCCCGGTTGTCCAGCTCATAGATTTCAACCGCGCCGCCGTTATGCTGTCTGATATGATCCGCCGCCTGCTCCAGCTTTTCCCTGGAGCGCCCTGCGATAACAACCTGCGCCCCCAGCGCTGCAGCAGCCTCCGCCGTTGCAAGCCCGATCCCCGTACTGCCTCCGATAATTACCACTTTCTTATGCTCCAAATTCCAATAGTCCATGTCTGCCTTCTCCTCCACTGCTGCCGGGTGTTCTTCGACATTCCCGGTTTATATTTTGTACATTATGGAATGAAAGAGAAGATACGTTGAATCTGCAGGAGCCCAGGCTGAGAGGCGTCATAGCAACACTTAATGCCATCGACGGTAAATGGAAGCCGTTAATTTTGTTCATTTTATAAAGACGGGACCCGACGCTTTGGCGAGCTGCGGCGGCTGATCCCCGATGTATCGCAGGGCACTCTTACGAAACAGCTGCGGGAATTAGAGCAGGCTAAGCTGGTGGAACGGAGAATATTCCCCGAGGTACCTCCAAAGGTCGAATACAGCCTTACCACGCACGGTAAAACGCTAAGTACCATTCTCGATAATATGTGCGGCTGGGGACGCGAGCATCTGAAGGTTCTGGATGGCGGCGGGGAACGGCTGTAACCCCTGCCGCCGCTCCACTTTTATGCTGCTGCATCTCATTCCCGCTTGTCCCCCCAATCCCTTTGTTCACAGGATTGTCCTTCTCCGGGAAAGAGGGCAAATCCGCTTCTCCTTACGTCGTAGCCCTCTTCACCAGCTGAAACTCCAGCTGCTGCTGCTCCGCTTCCGTTCCCTTAAGCCTGCCGAGAATCAGCAGGAAGGCATTCTGCGCCTGCGCGGCAATCGGATTATAGATCGAGGTAATCCCCAGTGTATGAGCCAGCTCGGTATTATCGAATCCGACAACCGCCAGCTCTTCCGGCACCTTCACCCGCATCCTCCGGGCCTCGTTCAGCACACCAGCCGCCACCAGATCATTGGCGCACAGAATGACATTCGGGCGTTCGCCCGGATTCAGCAGCAGCTCGCGGACCAGCTGTTCCCCCTGGCGGATAGAATAGATGCCGGTAGGCGACCAGTCCGGCTGAACAGGCAGATTGTATTTGCGGACAATGTCTTGATACGCCTGCATCCGCCCGGAGGTATTCATGCTGGTGGGCCTGCCAAAGGCATTGGCGATCCGCGTGTATCCCCGGGCGATCACATGCTCCAGCCCCAGCATATATCCCTCATACTGGTTCATGGCGACACTCTGAATTTCCGGACGCTCCATCCGCTGCCAGGACACAATCGGCCCGTATTTGCCATAGGAGCTGAGGAGCTCCAGATCGTTGACACAGGTGCTGATGACCAGCGCATCGACTCTTTT
Organism: Paenibacillus sp. FSL R10-2771; assembly: GCF_038000205.1. Lineage (NCBI taxonomy): Bacteria > Bacillati > Bacillota > Bacilli > Caryophanales > Paenibacillaceae > Paenibacillus > Paenibacillus sp. FSL R10-2771. The sequence goes on along the minus strand of NZ_JBBOBM010000001.1, from coordinate 368,948 downwards.
CCGCCGCATATCCTCGAAGGCCTGCAGCTCTTTGACCGGATCACCTCCGGAAGTATAAATGATCGTCTGGTAGCCGTACTGGCTGGCGGTCTCAACGAAGCTGTTCAGAAACGGCAGCATCACTTCGTTGATCCCTTCCGTAACCATACCGATCTGCTCCGTCTGCCCTTTGGACAAGGAAATAGCATTGCCGTTCGGCACGTAATCCAGCTCTTCCATGATCTTCATGATGGTATCCCGCGTCCCCTGGCTCACATGGGGGGAATGATTCAGCACCCGCGAGACGGTGGCTTTGGAGAATCCCGACAGCTTGGCAATTTGATCAAGATTCGACATGAGGCTTCTCCTTATATAAATTGTTATCTCACAAAAAAACAATTGACATGTAACGCGTTTCAACATTTAGCATTCCATTATAGGACATATTATTAGCTTACCATATCTGAATCCATAACTATAAAAAGGCGGGATATTACATGAGTATTAAGTTTCCTGAAGGCTTCCTGTGGGGCGGCGCTGTAGCTGCCAACCAGCTTGAAGGCGCATATAACGAGGACGGCAAAGGCTGGTCGACCCAGGACGTCGCTCCGCAAGGGATCAAAGGTCCGATTACTGAAGTTCCGACTGAAGATAATATGAAGCTGGTCGGAATCGACTTTTACCACCGGTACAAAGAGGATGTGAAGCTTTTTGCCGAAATGGGCTTCAAAGTCTTCCGTACCTCTATTGCCTGGTCGCGGATTTTCCCGAACGGTGATGAGCTGGAGCCTAATGAGCAAGGCCTGCAGTTCTATGATGATCTGTTCGACGAGCTGCATAAGTACGGCATCGAGCCGCTTGTTACCCTCTCCCACTACGAAACACCGCTGCATTTGTCCAAGCAGTATAACGGCTGGGTTAACCGCGATTTAGTCGGCTTCTACGAACGGTATGCCAGAACGGTATTTACCCGCTACAAGAACAAAGTGAAATATTGGCTGACCTTCAACGAGATCAACTCCATTCTGCATGAACCGTTCATGAGCGGTGGTATTTACACGCCGAAGGAGCAGCTCAGCAAGCAGGACCTGTACCAGGCAATTCATCACGAGCTGGTAGCAAGTGCACTCGCCGTGAAGATTGGTCATGAGATCAACCCGCAGTCCCAGATCGGCTGTATGATCCTTAGTATGCCGACTTATCCGCTCACTCCGAACCCGGATGATGTAATCGCAGCGATGAAGTCGGAGCATATGAATTATTTCTTCGGGGATGTTCATGCGAGAGGCGTATATCCGGGCTATATGAAGCGTTACTTCAGAGAGAAAGGCATTGAAATCCATATGGAGCCTGGCGATGCCGAGATTCTGAAGCACACGGTAGACTTCATCTCCTTCAGCTACTATGTGAGCATCTGTGAGACGGGAGACGAGAATAAGCGCAACCAGACCGAAGGCAACCTGTTCAGCGGTGCAGCCAATCCTTACCTGAAGGCTTCCGAATGGGGCTGGCAGATTGACCCGCAGGGCCTGCGTTATGTGTTGAACATGTTCCATGACCGTTACCAAAAGCCGTTGTTTATCGTCGAAAATGGTCTCGGTGCCAAGGACGAGCTGATCACCGGCGAAGACGGCGTGCCAACCGTCAATGACGACTACCGGATTGGGTACCTGAATGACCACCTGGTGCAGGTGGGCGAAGCAATCGAGGACGGCGTGGATGTCATGGGCTACACCTCATGGGGCTGTATTGACCTGGTCAGCGCTTCAACCGCACAGCTCAGCAAACGTTATGGCTTCATTTATGTAGACCGCCACGATGACAATACCGGAACACTTGAGCGCTACCGCAAGAAATCCTTCCACTGGTATAAGGACGTTATTGCGTCCAATGGAGAGAGCTTGCAGCGCTAAGCTCTTCTTCCCACAAAAGGCAGCCATTCCGGCTGTCTTTTTGGTTGGAATAGGCTAACCTTATGGTAATTTCCATACGATTAGTCCATTTTCATTGTTGAGCATAATCGCCCCCGGTTCATCGTTATCTGTTTCTATCAAGAACACCGAAGATGTGTTATCATCACGCATTTTAGCTGCGGGAAGCCAGCCGCGCTCTTGATTACCCGGAAGTTAGTGAGTAGGACTGAGATTCCGTTATTTGGTCAAATTCGGCGAAATCACAGGTCAATCGGACTCAGAATCCCTTATATGCCCCGTCACGCCCTCTTTCGGATTCAAATGAACAAGATAACGGAATCTCAGTCCGCTTCACTCTTTGGATAAACATTCGCCTAACACCACTCACCTTACTACAGTATATTCTCGCAGTAGAGGCGTCTGTTTCCAACACATATCCCCCTAATAAGTGGAAATTAGACACTTAATTATATAACTTTAACCGGTAAAATCGGATTAGTTGGACAAACGACACTTATTTTTCCTAAACTCGGCTCCTCATAGCTACTACCAGATGATTAAGTGCCTTTTTTCCAACTATCTCTCTGAACTCGCCCGTTTCAAGATTATTAAATGACATTTTTCCACTTAATCCCTGGTGAAGGCACTGAGCGAGCAAAGATCATGCAGGAAAATTTCCAATTGGAAACGGCTACGCCGTTCTTTAGCAGTCGGGGCGTTTCAGCGAGAAATAGAAGGATAAGCTATCATGCACAGCATATACATTGGTTCGAGTTCAACTATGTGCTGTCCGGGCAGCTGGGCACGCGTTTTGACGGAGACGAGATCACTGTGCGTGAAGGCGAATTCTTCCTGATCCCTCCCGGCAGGGTGCACTCCCATACCTACACCCGGGGGAACCCGCATGAAGAACTCTTGCTTCCGCTGGCGGCTCCGCCGCGCTGATTCCGGACGCGCAGAAGAGGATACCCGTTCACTGTATTCGCGCCTGAAGTCGCTTCAGAAATGGAAGCCGTGGGCTTATCGTGATACTGAAGGGTTCAGTGTGATGCTAACCCACTTCCTTAAGGAAGCGGTAGCCGCAGAACCGTCAGAGCTGGGATTGCAGCTGCTGCTAATCCGGCTGCTTGAGCGTCTTTGCCTGCTGCGGCAGACACTGGAGGGACATAGCGTAACCACGGCAATTGCCTCGGAACCACTGGTGCGTAAGGTGGAGGTTTACCTGGAGGATTTCCAGGGAGACCGGCTGAACGTGGGAGAACTAGCGGCATCGCTGCACATGAGCTATGGCCACTTATCCCGCGAGTACAAGAAGCTGACAGGGCATACGCTGGTCGGACGGATGAACAAGATCCGGCTGGAAAAAGCCCGGGAGCTCCTCCTCCTCCCCGGCTCGAATATTTCGGAAGTAGCGGAACAGGCAGGCTTTGCCGACCTGAGCTACTTCAGTAAAGCTTTCAAAAAAAGCTACGGCCAGGCACCGCAAAGCTACCGAAAGGCACATTCCGCGAGCTCCGGATAGAACGCAAGTTTGCACTTGCTTCCGACCCTGCCGAAGACAGCCAGACCATGCATGGCATCCCATCCACTGCACCGTTTAGGCCAGCAACAACGGCAGCACCTCTTGCCGCTCCATATAGGACGAGCAGCCGCGACGCATCCCGCGGCTTCTTCCTGTCTTCTCCCCTCCGGAGCTAAACTGAGCTGTTAATTTGAACTATATATCCTTGTGAAGAAGGAGTAGCGGAGGGAAATTTGGAACTGTAGGAGCGATAGCGTCCGCCTTTGTTTCCCGATTTCAGCTGCAAACAGCAGTCTAAATCAAGAAATCGGGAAACAACAGCGGCCGGAAGTCCAAATGTTCACCGCAGGTACGTCAGATTCTTCACCCTAAGAACTTTAGTTCAATCTATAAGCTCTGTTACAGCTCCTTTACCATTTTGCAACTAATTGCCAGAAAGGTTGGGATATACTAGGCACAGATGAATCATAAGGAGAGTAACTGGATGAACAAATTCATACCCGGCCTGAGCGGCCTTCTATTCTTAAGTATAATCACCTCCGGCTGCGGCACCCTGAAGGCGCCAAGCGATCTGCTTCAGGCTCCGGCACAGGGCAATGCCGATGGCACCTTAACCGGGATCGTGAAATTATATCTTCCCGCCAATTCGCATTTAACAGTGCCCGTCCATTCCGAATCCGGCAGCGCCATTCAATTGCAGGATCTCGACAAGGACGGACAGGATGAGCTGCTGGCCTTCTATAAGACAGACCAGACCGATTATGAAATCAATACCCTCCTGCTCTCGCAAAAGGACGGGAAGTGGAGTAAACTCGCCACTCTGACCGGGGTAGGCAGTGAGCTGGATTACGTGGCGTTCACCGATGTTACCGCAGATGGAGCGGAGGATCTGCTGCTTGGATATAGCGGCGGGGAAGGACTAAGTAAAGAGTTATCTGTCCACAGTCTGAACAGCGGCAAATTATCCGAGATTCTCAAGCAGCCCTATGATCAGGTAGTGGTTGGGGATCTGACCGGGGAAGGGCAAACCGATATTGCTGTACTCCAGGGAACCTATATCACAGATACACAACCCGAGACGCACCTTCAGCTGCTCCGGCTCCAGGGCGGTACACTGCAGACCCTGTCTGATCAGAAGCTTGACGGGAACGTAATTGGGGCCCAGTTCGCCAAGGCATCCCCTACCCGCAGTGCCTTATTCATCGATGCCGCAGTGGGTGCACACTCCTCCTCCACTTCGCTGCTGACTTGGGAAAATAGTAAATTTACTGATATACTGGCATCAGATGATTATCAGCGTACTGCGCTTGCCGGGAGCAAGGATCTTGTACTCACGCCGCTGGCACCGGCGCCTGACGGAATGCTCGGCAGCAATAACATGGCCATCAAGGATTACCCTCTGGCCAGCACAGATATTAACGGTGACGGGATTGTCGAGATCGGCTTTCTCGTACCGCCTGCGGGTACCGAGAGTTACGCCCCGCTGGCCACTCCGTTCATCACCAAGTATTATCAATGGGATGGCGGAACCGGCCTGAAGTTCGTGGAAGAACAGTTTGACCGCTGGGGCTTCAACTTCCATATTCCTAAGGGCTGGGCTGGCCGTACGATTCTGGAGACACCGGGAGAGTCACCGGCGCCATGGGAGAATATCCGCTTCAGCTACAAGAATGCGGAATCTGCCCGGCAGGCCCCGCTGCTTGAGCTTCGCCTGCTGGCCAAGAAGGACTGGGCTGCAGCAGAGACTAAGCTGAAGTCAGAGAATAGAGAATATAAGCTGCTGTATGAGCTGCAGAATACCAATGATGATACGGCGCCAACGGTGTTCGTTGCGGTCATGCCCGCTGCCGGTGCAGCAGCCAAGCTGCAGGGTGCTTCCCTTCAGGAGTATAATCAGCTGAAGCTGACCCTCGAGGAAGTAGTGCAGCTGGCCGGCACGCCGCAGAAGCCCCGGCAATAATAAGGAGGCTGTTCATGAAAGTGCTGATACTGGAAGATGAGAAGCCGATCCGGGATCTTCTGTGTGTGAATCTTAAGCGTGCAGGCTTCGAAGTCGCTGAGGCTTCTACCGGTGAAGAGGCTCTGAGAAGCGCAGGGGAACGGAAGGATTTTGACATCGCCATTCTGGACCTGATGCTTCCAGGCATGAGCGGCTTCGAGGTATGCACCCGCCTCCGGGGACAGTTCCCCCGGCTCGGAATCATTATGCTCACAGCCAAAAGCCAGGAAGTAGACAAGGTCATGGGCCTCGAAGCCGGCGCAGACGATTACGTGGTCAAGCCGTTCAGTCCGGTTGAGCTGGTCGCGCGGGTGCGCTCCCTGTACCGCCGGATGTATCCCGGAGAAGCTCTGCCGCAGGAGAACAACCTGGAGCTTCCGCCTTTTACCCTTCTGCTGGATGAACGGAAATTACTGAAGGACGGGCAGGATATCCCGCTGACCCCGACCGAATTCATGATCGTCAAGCTGCTGATGGAGCAGCCGAACAAGGCGATGAACCGGGACGATATTCTGACAGCCGTGTGGGGGCAGTATTTCATGGGAGACCTTAAGATTGTAGATGTGAATATCAGCCGAATCCGCCAAAAAATCGGGCAGGAGTCCTCCGGGCCGCAGTTCCTCGAAACGGTGTGGGGATTCGGCTATATATGGAGGGGCTAACTTTGCTAAAGGGAATCAGGTCCAGGCTTATCGTCTATATTACCCTTATGCTGCTCCTGATCGTCCTGCTGCTGGAGGGAGTTTTTATTGCTGCCGTCCACTACTACTATCTGGGCAGCGCGATGGAAACTTTGAATTCCCGGGCCGCTACTTCAGCGACTTTTTTCAACAAGTATCTGGAGGGTTATACCCTGAGTGAACGGGCACGTTATATTCTGGAGAATCTCTCTCCTGAAGAGAGCAGTAAGGTGGAAGTGCTGAGTCCGGCCGGGAACGTCATTATTAATTCCTTCGGCTTCTCAAGTCAGGAGAAGGTGAATACCCCTGATGTGAGAGCAGCGCTGACCAGCGGCAAAGGAAGCTTCCAGAGTCTTAAGCCGTTACAGGGTGAGCGGATTATAGCCGTCTCGATTGCACTTAAGGAATCCGGAAGTACGATTGGCGTGCTGCGTTACTCTGTTTCTGCGGAGCCTTTATATGCCGTTATTATGAGAATTGTGCTGAATGCAGCCGTAGTCGGCGTGCTTGTAATTGGATTCGGGTTCGTGATGAGTCTGCTGATCGCCAAAAGAATCGTGGGTCCGATCCAGCAGCTGACCGGGGTTGCGAAGGAAATGGCCACCGGCAATTTCACCGTACGGGCGGCCAAACCATATGATGATGAGGTCGGTACGCTCGCGGTTACACTGAATTATATGTCCGAGGAAATTCTCAAAAGCGAGAAGATCAAATATGATTTCATCTCCTCTGTCACTCATGAGCTGCGCACTCCGCTTACTTCGATCAAAGGCTGGGGCGAAACGCTGCTGGTAGGTGATTTATCGGATAAACAAGAGACCCTGCAAGGTCTTGAGGTCATGACCGGGGAGACCGACAGGCTCATCGGACTGGTCGAGGATCTGCTGGACTTCTCCAAATTCCAGGCTGGTGAGATCAAGATCGTACGCCAGCCTTATGATCTCAGGGGACTGCTTGAGGATCTGCTGCTGCAGTTCAGATACCGGGGGCAGACGAAAGAGATCCGCCTCTATGCCGAGCTTCCTGATCAGCCCCTGCCGGTAGACGGTGATTTCAACCGCCTGAAGCAGGTTTTTGTCAATTTGCTGGACAACGCCTTCAAATTCACTCCTGCCCAGGGAGCCATCCGCCTTACAGCAGTGTTACACGGGGAGCTCATCATCACCACCGTAGCCGACAACGGCGAAGGCATCGAGGCCGCAGACCTGGCACAGCTCGGCACCAAATTCTTCAAAGGACGGTCCCGCCAGTCCGGAAGCGGCCTGGGCCTGGCCATCTGCAAGGAGATCATAGAGCTGCATGACGGGCGGCTGCGGATCGAAAGTGAATTCACCAAGGGTACCTCCGTGATTGTGGAGCTGCCGCTTTACCGGCTGGAGCAGCATCTTCCTCCGCCGGTGTATCTGTGAGCTTGGACCTCCCCGTGCGCAGGAATGCTGGCCGGATATTCGGCCTTCATTTTCCTGCCACGGCTATCTCAATAACCGGCTGTGTCTCCATCGAGACATTCCCTGCCACAGCTCTGGAGATCATACAGGACTCCTCTGCCATATGTGCCAGCCGCTCTGCCTTCTTCAGCTGGGCCGCTGTCGCATCTGCCTGGAGCACCACCCGTGGCTTGTGCACGATCCGTTCGTACGTAAATACATTATTCGTGACATCTACCGTCGCCTCTGACTCCAGTGTCAGTTCCTGTGGTACAATATCCGAACGCTCGAGCATCGCTGCCAGCGTAATCAAATAACAGGTCGAGGCTGCCCCCAGCAGCATCTCATCAGGATTCGTTCCGGTTCCCGGACCGCCCATCTCCTGCGGAATCGAGATTACCGTGCGGAGTCCGCCTGCTTCGATATGCCCCTCACTGTTTCGTCCGCCGTTCCATACTGCCTTCAGGTGAAAAGGATGCTTCATCTCCCTCAATCCTCTCTTGTTCATTTCGGATACTTATACATTCTTCTCAAGCACTCCCGCCCCGCCGTAGCAGGCCCTGTACAGCTTTGGTCTAAATGCGTCCAATCCGCCGGTTCTCCAGCCGTTGGTCTGCCTGTTTGTATACATGGTAGATCATCTCGGTCAGATTCACGATTCCAAGAGACCTTTCTTCCAGCACAGCGTAGGTGTTGGACCCCATATCACAATTCATACGGGCACCGTCAAAATATATCCGTTCCACCGGCGTATGCCCATGAATCACCGGCCTGCCGTTCGTTAATGTAAGCAGCTCTTCCCGCGGCTGCCGGTAGAACTCATATTCCGTCATCCACAGAATATCCCGGCTCTGCTGCTCCAGAGGCTCCACTGTACAAAGTCCGGCATGTGTATACACAAATTCTTCATCTGCATAATACAGGGGCAAGGAGTAAGCCCATTCCATATGCGCCTGCCGCTCCTTCTGATCGGAAAAAGCACGGGCAAAGCTCTCAAGCGTGTCATGCCCGCCATGGCTCAGCCAGAGCTTGTCACCGTTTTTGATGTAATCGCCCATCATTTCTTCATGATTGCCGATGAGCGCGTGAACCTGGCCGGGATGCCGGTCCGTGAGTTCTTTAATATATTTTACTACACCTGCCGAATCTTTCCCCCGGTTAATCATATCCCCGCCAAAGACCAGCTGATCCCGTTTCAAGTCAGCCCCGGCATGCCTGAGCAGGAGCTCTAACCCCTCTTTGTCGCCATGGATATCTGTCATGAAGAATTTGCGCATGATGTCCCTACTTTCTGCTGAATCCAGTCTACCTCATTAACAGATATAATGCATGGGTCAGTGCTATTCCCCAACACAATACGTAAGGAGATTAATATTTATATAGCTTAATGATTAATTAGATGAGCGGAGCACGGCAGACTCCCGCATTAATCCCCAGGCTGTTATAGTGCTGTTTGATATTAATAATCGCATGCCCGCTTATGACCCGTGATACCAGATCCTCGACCGGGTTAGCATCAACCTGTTTATGCTGAAGCAGCTGTTCGACGGTATGTTTAATTTCCTGCGGATATATATTACCAGCCACACTTGAGAGACCATTACATCCGCCTGTGACGAAATTGTCCACAAGCTTGACATCTCCTGCAGCAAACATGATGAAATAGTCCGGGTAAGTTAGCAGCAGATGACGCTGCAAATCACCTGTTTCTTTATAGCCAACGATGTTGGGGTACCGGTTAATTAACGAATGAAGCGATTCTGGAGTCAAATCGAAACCGGTCCGGCCGGGATTATTATACAGAGCCACCTGCTTGGTCGTATGGCTAAGCAGTTCCTCTATATAAGCAACTGCCTGCTCCTGCGTGGGCCGGATATACGGAGGGAAACCGATCAGAATTACATCGATTACGGAGGTCTCCAGCGCCTTCACCAGACGTACCGCATCCCGTGTTCTTATAGCGGAAGCCCCGAAGACAAGCTCAATATCCTGAAAGCGCTGCTGGTCAAAATATTCAATGATCTGCAGTCTCTCCTCTATGCTCATGGAATGCTGCTCACCGGTACTTCCTGAGACAAGCAGTGATTCTATACCGTTCTGCTTCTGATACTCTACAATGGCCTTAAATCCGTCAACATTTAAGCTTTCATCCTCCCGGAAAGGAGTCGGTATAGCTACATTTAAACTTTTCATCGTATATTCCTTTCTATGGCGAGCCAGACAGCTAGGATCTGGACAGGAATTTGTCTTCCATTGCATCGAGGAGCGTGAACATCAGTTCATTGGATGCTTTTACCTTCTCATGCTGATTCACCATCTCAGACTGCGTTTGAACATACTCCTCCCGCTCCAGCTGCTCGGCACAGTTACCGATGATTTTCCGGATGCTGGGGTCATTAACCTCCAGATGAAACTGCAGGCCGGCTACATAATCCTCATATTCAAAACACTGATGGGTACAGCCCAAGCTGAACGCCAGCCTCTTGGCTCCGGCGGGTAAGCTGAAGGTATCTCCATGCCAGTGAAACGGTACAAACTGCTCCGGGAACGCTTTGAAGAAGGTAGACGTTTTGGCCTCCCCGGTCAATCTCACAGGGAACCAGCCGATCTCGTTCCACTTGTTTTTATAGACTTCACCGCCGATTTGTTCGGCAATCAGCTGGGCTCCCAGACAGATTCCAAGCGTCAGCTTGCGCGAGCGGATGGCTGCGTCAATAAAGGATTTCTCCCCCTTCAGCCAGGGGATCATTTCCTCATCATAGACTCCCATCGGTCCGCCCATGATTACGAGCATATCAAACTCATCAATAGATGGCAGAGCCTGTGCTTCATACATTAAGGTTGTTGTAAGCACATGCCCTCTATTCCCGGCCCAGACTGCAATTTCCTCCGGCGCTTCAAAAGGGACATGCTGCAGGCAATGAATTCTCATCTCTCCACCTCATTCAATAAATTTTCAATGACCTACACTCACACCATCTTCCTCTAATGTAAGTATGTTCTGCGTTGTCTGGAGGAGTCCTCCCTTAATAATAAACAATCCTATGTTTTTTCCTGCTCCAAAGCACAAAAAAAGTCCTGATGAATCAAGGGCTGCTTGATCATCAGGACTGTCTTTCCTGTAGCAAAAGGTATGGCTTTCTTTTATTTTTCTTTTACGGCAGGTTCATAGATCAGACAGCGCAGCATCTTACTCGGATAGCGGAACTCCGCATTATATTTGCTGCCGTCTTCCAATAACACATCCACTGCTACCATCCCGCGTTTGTTGTTCACCTCAGTATCGGTCAGATAAGCTTTGACTATCTTTCTTTTCTCTCCCTGCTTGTCCTTCACGACCTGAGTAGCTTTATTGATCCAGCTGTTATCCTTGAGGATGGCAGCTGCGGCAGCTGCGTCGATAGGCGTTCTTTTCAACGCCCCATTAATGGCTGTCGTATCCACTGCGATCCCGGTCTCCGGATCGATCTGCACATCATATTCCCAGAATTCCTGGCCTTGTCCGCGCAAGGTAGATGACTTGTACGGAGCGAAGTGAACCCTCCAGGTTGAACGAAAGCCATATTCCTGTTCAGGTAGAGCAACATAGGTGTTTAGCTTGGACACATCAGCATCATACAGCATGCGCACACTTTCAGCCGCCAGCGACTCTACTTCAGACTTGCTATACTTCTGCGGAAGGGGAGGTGCAGTCACATATCGTTTGGATAATACATAATTCAAGCGGGAGTACCAGTCGATCAGTTGCAGATGCTCTTCATCGGTCCATGTCTTCTCTGGATAGTGGTACGTATTGGTATTCATATCCAGATACAAAGCACCCTGACCCGGCGCTAGGGGCATTGGCTTCTGGGGCCGTACGCCATCATATACATACTGATCTTGCAGAACCAGATGGCGTTTCATTTCCGAATCGGTCATTTCCCGGCCTGAAACATTGGGATCACCCGGCTTCTCTATATAATCATAGATCTGCTGGATTTGCACCTCGGTCATCTGCTTAAGCAGATCATCATTCACGGTAGATACCGGCGCCGGTGCTTCCACCTTCAGTACAGGAACCGTACTTCCTGTCAGATTAAGCTGGCTATTGCCCTGCGTTGCCGTACTGTTCTTAGCGACGACTGCAGAGTTCACCAGGCTGGGGACGAGAAACGCACTGGCTGCGAATACACCTCCAGAGACTAAGATTACAGCCATCGTAGCCGACCATTTCTTTGTGTTCAATTGTATTACCTCCATCGGATTAAGATACTAACTCTGTCTATACCTTAATCCCGGGATGTTATAGAGTAGAGGGGCAGTTGTTATGGAGTTGTAAAAAGAGGCGGATGCTGGTCCCTTGTCCAAGGACAGAATGCAGCTCAACCCTGGCCTCATGCGCCTCGGCAATCTGCCGGCACAAGGACAGGCCGAGGCCAGCATTGCCGTAGGCCCGCGAACGTGCCGGGTCTGCGCGGTAGAACGGCTCGAACGCACGCTTACTCTGCTCTTCCGTCATGCCGGCTCCGCTGTCTTGCACTTCCAGCACCCCTTCCCCGTTCTGCTCAAAGGCCAGCAGGCGGATGATGCTGCCTGGCCGGGAGGCAGGAATGGCATTCTCAATCAGATTTACCAGAAAGGATGCCAGAAGATCCGCATCTCCCCACACGGCGGGAATAGAGCTGTCCATCTGCAGCAGTAATCCGTGCTCTGCTGCCTTCTGCAGCTCGGTCTGCGCTACCTCCTGGAACAGGGCTGCCACATCCACCTCTGCCTGCACCAGTGGCTGATGCCGCAGAACGGACAAATCAAGCAGCTTGAAGGCCAGATTCTTGAGCCGGACAGTCTCAGTTAAAATATAGTGACCGGCCTTGACCTGATCTTCCTGGCCAATATTCGCCGAGGTGAGAAGTTCAGCAAATCCCTGCATACTGGTCAGCGGCGTCCGCAGTTCATGGGCAAGATTATCAACCATCCGCTGTTTATCCTCAGCCATGCCTGCAAGGTCCGTCATCCGCTGCTCCACCACAGCAGCCATCCGGTTAAAGTTGAAGGCCAGCTCCCCGAATTCATCCCTGCTGTTCAGCTCCACACGGTTAGAATAGTTACCTTCGGCAATCGTTTTGGTCGTCTCGGACAGCAGCTTGAGAGGCCTCGTCAGGTGCCGGATCAGAAGGTAGAGCAGCAGCACCAGCAATGGACCGACGATCCAGTTAATCATCACGAAAAAGCGGTTAAGCTCCTGCTGCTGGGCATACAGCCCGCTGATGTCGCGCTTGTAAGTCAGCTCCAGATGCTGATAAGGAGCAGGGAGCGGCATAGCCAGCGTCATCACATGATCATCCTGCACAGCGCTCTTCCCTGCCTGATTGGGGTAGATAAGCTGTCCGTCCTCCCGCAACTCCAGTCCTATTCCCTGTTTGCGGTAGTGTCCCCCATACGACTTAGCCACACTGACCATCAGTGCAGGGGTGAGGGTTAGGCCACGTGTCCGGATCGAATCCAGATTCTCGTATATATTGTTGGTGATGAGCAGCTGTTCACTGGCCGCACGCCTGGTTTCGCTATCCATATTCAGCTGCCAGCTTTTTTTCATCACCATTATCACACTTACATCAAGAGCGGCTATGAAGAGAACCAGGACGGCGAGCAGAATCTTATGCCAGAACCGCATGGCTAGACCTGAACTTCCAGGCGGTAGCCCAGCTTGAATACAGTTTTGATCCGTTCTTCCCAGCCGAGCTTTTTGCGCAGCTGGCGGATATGAACATCCACGGTGCGGGTGTCTCCGGCAAAGTCATAACCCCAGGCCAGCTCCAGCAGCTTTTCTCTCGAAAGGGCGATATTCCGGTTACGTATCAGTACTTCGAGCAGCTCAAATTCTCTGGTGGTCAAATCAACCGGCTGCTGATCTACCCGGACCTGCCGTTCCGGAAACCTGACTTCCACCGCATCGCAAATAAAAGCAGGGGCAGCCTGTTCATTCCTGCGCAGCACAACGTTAATCCGGGCCAGCAGCTCCAGAATTTCAAACGGTTTGATTATATAATCCTCCGCACCCAGCTCGAAGCCTCTGATGCGGTCGGAGAGTGCATTTTTGGCCGTAATCAGAATGACCGGAATCCGCAAAGGAGCGATCTGCTGCATCACTTCAAACCCGTCGAGACCGGGAAGCATCACATCGAGCAGGATAAGATCCGTCCGCTCCTGTTCCAGCATTCCGGCAACCTCTGAGCCGGTATACACTTTGGAATACGTGTGTCCAACCAGCTTAAGATTCATGGTTATCAAATCGCTGATCGGCTGTTCATCTTCAACTACTAATATATGAGCCATCTACTAAATATCCTCCTGATTCCTGTAATAGCAAAATGTTCCGTTAACTATTTAACCTTTATCATATCAGATTTCAGAGTGTACATGACATTTCACAGTGTACTTATGGATTCTATGGTTATACAAGTGGCGCCAAACGCAACAAAAAAAGCCATTGTCGATTACTCAACAATGGCTTCATGTGCTTGGCAACGTCCTACTCTCCCAGGACCCTTCGGTCCAAGTACCATCGGCGCTGGAGGGCTTAACGGTCGTGTTCGGGATGGGTACGCGTGGAACCCCTCCGCTATCGCCACCAAACGGGCATTTACAGCGTAAATGCTTCAGGAATTTGATTCCTGAAAACTGAATCCGAAACGAATCTGCGCTCTAAGAATTTGGATAAGCCCTCGACCGATTAGTATTGGTCAGCTCCATGCATTGCTGCACTTCCACCTCCAACCTATCTACCTCGTCGTCTTCAAGGGGTCTTACTAATTGGGAAATCTCATCTTGAGGGGGGCTTCACGCTTAGATGCTTTCAGCGCTTATCCCGTCCGTACGTAGCTACTCAGCCATGCTCCTGGCGGAACAACTGATGCACCAGCGGTACGTCCATCCCGGTCCTCTCGTACTAAGGACAGCTCCTCTCAAATTTCCTGCGCCCACGACAGATAGGGACCGAACTGTCTCACGACGTTCTGAACCCAGCTCGCGTACCGCTTTAATGGGCGAACAGCCCAACCCTTGGGACCTACTTCAGCCCCAGGATGCGATGAGCCGACATCGAGGTGCCAAACCTCCCCGTCGATGTGGACTCTGGGGGAGATAAGCCTGTTATCCCCAGGGTAGCTTTTATCCGTTGAGCGATGGCCCTTCCATGCGGTACCACCGGATCACTAAGTCCGACTTTCGTCCCTGCTCGACTTGTAGGTCTCGCAGTCAAGCTCCCTTATGCCTTTGCACTCTGCGAATGATTTCCAACCATTCTGAGGGAACCTTTGAACGCCTCCGTTACTCTTTAGGAGGCGACCGCCCCAGTCAAACTGCCCGCCTGACACGGTCCCCGTACCCGATTAGGGCACTAGGTTAGAACCTAGATACGATCAGGGTGGTATCCCAACGGCGCCTCCGCAGAAGCTTGCGCTCCTGCCTCAACGGCTCCCACCTATCCTGTACAGATCGTACCCAAATTCAATATCAAGCTGCAGTAAAGCTCCATGGGGTCTTTCCGTCTTGTCGCGGGTAACCTGCATCTTCACAGGTATTAAAATTTCACCGGATCTCTCGTTGAGACAGCGCCCAAGTCGTTACGCCATTCGTGCGGGTCAGAATTTACCTGACAAGGAATTTCGCTACCTTAGGACCGTTATAGTTACGGCCGCCGTTTACTGGGGCTTCGGTTCACAGCTTCGGGTTTAACCCCTAACCACTCCCCTTAACCTTCCAGCACCGGGCAGGCGTCAGCCCGTATACTTCGCCTTGCGGCTTCGCACAGACCTGTGTTTTTGCTAAACAGTCGCTTGGGCCTTTTCACTGCGGCCCCCTCGGGCTATTCACCCTACCGAGGCACCTCTTCTCCCGAAGTTACGAGGTCATTTTGCCGAGTTCCTTAACGAGAGTTCTTCCGCGCGCCTTAGAATTCTCTTCTCGCCTACCTGTGTCGGTTTGCGGTACGGGCACCTTCTCCTGGCTAGAGGCTTTTCTTGGCAGTGTGAGATCATGACCTTCGCTACTACAATTTTCGCTCCCCATCACAGCCCAGCCTTACGATGTGCGGATTTGCCTACACATCAGCCTCACTGCTTAGACGGACACATCCATCAGTCCGCGTCACTACCCTCCTGCGTCACCCCATCGCTCATAGCGGATTACGGTGGTACAGTAATTTCAAACTGTTGTCCTTCGACTACGCCTTTCGGCCTCGCCTTAGGTCCCGACTTACCCTGAGCGGACGAGCCTTCCTCAGGAAACCTTGGGCTTTCGGCGGATCAGATTCTCACTGATCTTTTCGTTACTCATACCGGCATTCTCACTTGTATGCTGTCCAGCGCTCCTTACGGTACACCTTCAACCTGCATACAACGCTCCCCTACCCCAGATACAAAGTATCTAGCCATAGCTTCGGTGGTGTGTTTAGCCCCGTTACATTTTCGGCGCAGAGTCACTCGACCAGTGAGCTATTACGCACTCTTTCAATGGTGGCTGCTTCTAAGCCAACATCCTGGTTGTCTGTGCAACTCCACATCCTTTCCCACTTAACACACACTTGGGGACCTTAGCTGATGGTCTGGGCTGTTTCCCTTTTGACAATGGATCTTAGCACTCACTGTCTGACTCCCGGCAAGAAGTTAATGGCATTCGGAGTTTGACTGAGCTTGGTAACCCTTGCGGGCCCCGCACCCAATCAGTGCTCTACCTCCACCACTCCATTCACCGAGGCTAGCCCTAAAGCTATTTCGGGGAGAACCAGCTATCTCCGAGTTCGATTGGAATTTCTCCGCTACCCCCACCTCATCCCCGCATTTTTCAACATGCGTGGGTTCGGGCCTCCAGTGCGTGTTACCGCACCTTCACCCTGGACAGGGGTAGATCACACGGTTTCGGGTCTACGTCCACATACTCAATCGCCCTATTCAGACTCGCTTTCGCTGCGGCTCCGGCTTCTCACCTTAACCTTGCATGTTAAACGTAACTCGCCGGTTCATTCTACAAAAGGCACGCCATCACCCATAGATCGGGCTCTGACTTTTTGTAAGCACACGGTTTCAGGTTCTATTTCACTCCCCTTCCGGGGTGCTTTTCACCTTTCCCTCACGGTACTGTTTCACTATCGGTCGCCAGGTAGTATTTAGCCTTAGCAGATGGTCCTGCTGGATTCATACGGGGTTTCACGTGCCCCGCACTACTCGGGATCCGTCTCGGAGAGAACACAGTTTAGGCTACAGGGCTTTTACCTCTATCGCGGGCCTTTCCAGACCTCTTCGCCTACCATATTCCTTTGTAACTCCATGTGAGACGTCCCACAACCCCAAGGGGCAAGCCCCTTGGTTTAGGCTGTTCCGCGTTCGCTCGCCGCTACTGACGGAATCACTATTGTTTTCTCTTCCTCAGGGTACTTAGATGTTTCAGTTCCCCTGGTCTGCCTCTGCGTATCCTATGTATTCAGATACGAGTAACTGCGAATTACCACAGCTGGGTTTCCCCATTCGGACACCCCCGGATCAAAGCTTGCTTACAGCTCCCCGAGGCAGTTTCGTTGTTCGCCACGTCCTTCGTCGGCTCCTGGCGCCTAGGCATCCTCCGTGTGCTCTTATTAGCTTAACCGTCACTCCGGTGTTTCGCTTGCTTGCTCATCTTGTTTTGAATGCCGCTCATGGATTGCTCCATTCACCAACACATTCAAAGCCAAAGGTCGCTGCACAATCGAAAACCTTCGTTCTGCACTAATAACTATTTCAACTTGCTTACACAAGTTTCAGCTAAAAGATGTTCTAAAACGCAAATTCGTTTCGGTATCCAGTTTTCAAGGATCAAGGTAAAGATGAGAGCTTAAACTCTCAAAACTGACCAACGAGTGAGTGTTTGAACCCTAAGGTTCGTTGTGGAAGCTTACGCTTCCGATTTGAATGTCACCGTTGCAGGTGACGATTCTCCATAGAAAGGAGGTGATCCAGCCGCACCTTCCGATACGGCTACCTTGTTACGACTTCACCCCAATCATCTACCCCACCTTCGGCGGCTGGCTCCCTTGCGGGTTACCCCACCGACTTCGGGTGTTGTAAACTCTCGTGGTGTGACGGGCGGTGTGTACAAGACCCGGGAACGTATTCACCGCGGCATGCTGATCCGCGATTACTAGCAATTCCGACTTCATGCAGGCGAGTTGCAGCCTGCAATCCGAACTGAGACCGGCTTTGCTGGGATTGGCTCCGCCTCGCGGCTTCGCTTCCCGTTGTACCGGCCATTGTAGTACGTGTGTAGCCCAGGTCATAAGGGGCATGATGATTTGACGTCATCCCCACCTTCCTCCGGTTTGTCACCGGCAGTCACTCTAGAGTGCCCAGCTTCACCTGCTGGCAACTAAAGTCAAGGGTTGCGCTCGTTGCGGGACTTAACCCAACATCTCACGACACGAGCTGACGACAACCATGCACCACCTGTCTCCAATGCTCCGAAGAGGGGCACTATCTCTAATGCTTTCATCGGGATGTCAAGACCTGGTAAGGTTCTTCGCGTTGCTTCGAATTAAACCACATACTCCACTGCTTGTGCGGGTCCCCGTCAATTCCTTTGAGTTTCAGTCTTGCGACCGTACTCCCCAGGCGGAGTGCTTACTGTGTTAACTTCGGCACCAAGGGTATCGAAACCCCTAACACCTAGCACTCATCGTTTACGGCGTGGACTACCAGGGTATCTAATCCTGTTTGCTCCCCACGCTTTCGCGCCTCAGCGTCAGTTACAGCCCAGAAAGTCGCCTTCGCCACTGGTGTTCCTCCACATATCTACGCATTTCACCGCTACACGTGGAATTCCACTTTCCTCTTCTGTACTCAAGTCACCCAGTTTCCAGTGCGACCCCAGGTTGAGCCCAAGGTTTAAACACCAGACTTAAATGACCGCCTGCGCGCGCTTTACGCCCAATAATTCCGGACAACGCTTGCCCCCTACGTATTACCGCGGCTGCTGGCACGTAGTTAGCCGGGGCTTTCTTCTCAGGTACCGTCACTCCGGTAGCAGTTACTCTACCGGACGTTCTTCCCTGGCAACAGAGCTTTACGATCCGAAAACCTTCATCACTCACGCGGCATTGCTCCGTCAGGCTTTCGCCCATTGCGGAAGATTCCCTACTGCTGCCTCCCGTAGGAGTCTGGGCCGTGTCTCAGTCCCAGTGTGGCCGTTCACCCTCTCAGGTCGGCTACGCATCGTCGCCTTGGTGAGCCGTTACCCCACCAACTAGCTAATGCGCCGCAGGCCCATCCCCAAGTGGCAGATTGCTCCGCCTTTCATTCTCTCTTCAGGAGAGGAAAGAAATTATCCGGTATTAGCTACCGTTTCCGGTAGTTATCCCAGTCTTGAGGGCAGGTTGCCTACGTGTTACTCACCCGTCCGCCGCTAAGCATGAATGGAAGCAAGCTTCCATTCAAACTCCGCTCGACTTGCATGTATTAGGCATGCCGCCAGCGTTCGTCCTGAGCCAGGATCAAACTCTCCAAATTGTATTTAGAAAGAGCGATTGCTCATTTTGAAACATCTGACGAGAATTTTCATTCTCTTTTTTGGAAGTCACTTTCGTGAATTCCGATACTCACTCGTTGTTCAGTTTTCAAAGATCAAGCTCGTTGTCAGCGCCGCTTACCGCGTCACCAGCAACTCTTATAATATATCACATCCAGCCGATCAATGCAAGCTCTTTTTTCAACTTCTTTTCGAGCTCGGCGTTGATGTTTCGCGGCCAGAAATAGAATATATCATGTATGGATATTCTATGCAAGCATTATTTTAAAACTAGCATAGCAGATTTCTTCTTATAGCTGCTTCTTTTTCTTTGCCTCAATATAATCTCTGTATTTATCATGTAGCTGAGAATTCCGCATGATCGATTCTCCAGTGTGCTTGTCTATTATATCGGCTTCAAACTTTAAACCTTTGTAACGGGGCTCTTCTATAAACTCAACTTCTGCTGGAGTAGCACCACTAGATCTTCAGCTGTATCCCAGACGAGGGGACGGATTTCTTGCAGGTGTACCCAAAGTTTATCAGCATCCTCGCTCTTAACAGTCCAAACCACCGGGACGTTCAAACCAAGCGCATATCCCGCTGCAAAATACACCGCAGGGGACTGACCGGTTACATCGGCGATAATCAGCTTGCTGTCCGCTATAGGCTTCAAAGAATATTCTTCGCCTTCCTGTGCAAGCACGCGGGGTAGATAGCCATACTGCTCGATCTTAGGCAGCAGCTTATCCAGCCACTCCGTGCGTAATTCCTCCTCATTCGGCAGAAGAACGACGCATTGCTTTATTTTCCCACCTCCGGTGATTGCAGCGGCTTCGCCCCATCCCTGCGCGGTAAGCTTAAAGGTCATACCTTCCCTTATCAGCAACTCCTCACTTCTCAGCTTATCGATGATATAGACCAGTTCTTGCAGATTGGGAGAGTAGGTCAGGTTATAGCTGCTGGAAAGGGGTTGAATGACAACCGGCTCCCCCGGACCCTCGGAATGTCTATACAGATATTGCAGCAGTCGGTTTCCTTTATCTTCAAGGGTCACAGGAATAGTCGGAGAATTCAGAATTGAATCCAAATCTCCAGCACTTAGAATGACCCTCTCACCACAATCTGTCTTCTCCCGGATATACGCCGATACCAAATGAAGCATTTCACGTTTCTGTTGTTGTGAGAACGAAAGTATGGATTCATAGCTGTCTCTCAGCAGCTTATAGAACCCCCCGGGTGAACAGGAGCAGTCTGCATACCGATCGTAATCGCCTTCAGCTGTAATCGGGACAATCTGATCGCAGAACAAGCAGTGTTTTTTAAGCATAACAATTTACCACCTCTTATGAATAGCTATCATCCTACCTTACCAAGATTGTTATGAAAAGTAGACAAGCAGATGTTTCCTTAAATGGAATAGTCCCTTCCCCGCCCAGCCGGATTTGCTCCCATAAGCTGCTTTCCAAGCTGAATCCCGCCTTTACCACGCTGGAGAATATCGCCCAGGCCCTGAAGTAGAACATCTCAGTTCCACCAAAAACGTACGGATGTCGATTGTAGAGTTTCCTCCCGGTGCCATGATCGGGGATGCCCCTCATGCGCATGAAGGACAGGAAGTGCATGTGGTCATTAGAGGAAGAATATACGCCGAGCAAGGGGAAGACGGAGCTGAGTTTGCTGAGGGTGATTCCTTTAGCTGGAACGCCTGTACACCTCACTTAATCAAAAATATTGGCGAGGAGACAGCAATCGTGCTGATCTCCATCTATACAGAGAATGAGAATGATCAGGAGCTTATATGATGTAAAAGCCCGCTCCCAAGCCAGTTAGGCCACGGGTGCGGGCTTTTGCCAATCAACAAGATGTAAATCAAGGCCGCTTACATAACTATATTACTGCTGTAAAAAAATCTTATACAGAACCTGAGCAGCTTCTGCTCTGGTTGTCGTCCCGCCAGGACTCAGGCTTTCATTCCCCCGCCCGTTGACGAAGCCCCTCTTAACCATTGCAGCCATATCGCCCGCTGCGTACTTTGCTACATTAGAGCCATCTGTAAATTTCTTGAGATCCTCAGCTGTACCGGCCTGCAGGGTTCTGCCTGCTGCCCGCAAGGCCCGCATGGTCAGCACAGCCATATCCTGTCTTGTAATTTCCGTGTCCGGCTGGAAGCTGCCGTTCGAGCCCAATGCGATTCCAAGCACTTTGGCGATTCCAATTTCATTATAATAGCGGTCTGTACGCTCAACATCACTGAAGTTTGTGCTATATTCCGCAGTAAGCTCCAGTGTCCTTACCAGCCAGGCCAGATACTCACTTCTTGTAATCTTGTTGCCGGGATTGAAGGTTGCCTCAGATGTTCCTTCAATGAAGCCTTTGGACGCCATCGTTTCAACCGCTGCCGCATACCACGAATCCTTGATTACATCATTGAAGCTCTTCCTGGTATACACAATTGCATATTCACCGGCATTTGCCGCTGTAAATACCATGACCTGCCCGGCAGCATCGTATTCAGCATTGTCGATCTGAACAAGCTTGCCGTTTGCATCAATATACGATACAGCTAAATATTTGGCGTTTGCCAATTCTTCAGCACCTGAAGCATATGGCAGTCTGATCTCTGCCGGTGCATTCAGGTTATTGGCTGCTACTGCCACCCCATCCATTTCGACAGCCCATTCAATAACAGGTCTGCTGCCAATCATGGCTTTTGCCGCTGGATCAAGATTGGAAGCATCCGCCCGGCTAAGTGTCAGTTCCACACCCTTGGCGCCCGCTCCTATACTCTTCAGCATATTGGAGGGCACTATAATTGTGCCGATTTCCGTAGCAACTTCTATCCTGATATTGCCTATAGCAGAGGCTAGTGCAGCTGCGGGAAGCTCAACCACATAGGCACTTGCTCCCTCCGCTTCCGGTATTTCCACTCTAACCGTCTTAACATTCCTGCTGTCTGCTTGCGCATGCTCCAGCGCCTTATTAATATCAGCCTGCCGGATTGTGGCCACTTTGGCTATACCGGATGCCGGATCCGCCTTTGGTGCCTCAACCTTAATCAAATGTCCTTCGACTTTGATGGTTACAGGAGTGGGCGATGGTGTCTTGACCGGTGCTGCAGCATCCGCTGGTGCAGATGTAGGCGCCGGTTTTGGCGTTGGTGTAGAGGTTGGCAATGGGGTTGGATCCGGCGTTGCAGTCGGTCCAGGGTCTACAGCAGGATTGCTGATGACGACTGTAAGGGATGGACTCGCATAATGAGTTGCCGTTTCCTTCATTCTCACTTCGTAGGTTCCGCTGCCAAGACCTGTAACCTCTTCACCTATGATGGCCATCCAGCTGCCAGCGTCTCCTCCCTCTCGCCGGTATTCCATCGCCGGATTCACACCGGTGATCTTGCCGTCCTTAGCGCCGCTTGCACTGACATCCACACCTTTGACCTCTGTCCCGGCCGGCGGATTCTGTTCCTGCTTGGTTCCGTCAGGAACTACGATCAGGATCACAGAGCTTGGATTGCTGGTGTCCGTCCCGGCGTACCGGAGCTCATAACTCCCGGCTTCCAGACCTTCAATGCTGGTTCCGCTGACCGGGATGAATAGGCCGCCATCCACCCTGCGGTATTCCATATCGGCAGTCACATGGTCAATCTTCCCGTCGTTGCCGCCTGCCGCTGCAGGCGGCGTAATCACCAGGCCATCTGCTGATGGGGCATCTCTGTCTTCCTTGGCTTCATTGCGGATGTCCACAATTACCGGCGGGCTTGCTTGCAGCCCTTCTGCCGCCGCGTACCGGATCTGATAGCTGCCCGGCTCCAGATCACCGATACTTGTACCGGTAACAGGCACATAGTTCTCATCGCCAAGCTTCCGGTATTCCATGGTGCCGTTTACGCCCTCGATGATCCCCTTTGCTCCGTTATCCGAATTGGCGTGCGTGATCACCCACCCTCTTGAATCCGGTGCGTCCTGTTCCTGTATCTGCCCTTCCGGAATGATAACTTCCTTATCCAGGCTGGCACTCAGCGAACCGGTCTCCATATACCGGACATAATATTTGCCGGCGGTGAGGCCCGTAATCTCGGTTCCAGTGATTGCAGTATATTCTCCTGCGCCTTCCTTCTTATACTCCATTTCTGTGGTCACACCAGTCAGCTTGCCGTCATCTCCATGGAGAATAGATGGTGCAACCCCTGCGGGAGTTACCGGTGCAGGGCGATCAGGATTGGATGCGGCCTGTATAACCTCCCATTCCCACAGGCCAACGCCGTTATCGCCTGCCGCGGATTGCTTGGTCAGGGTAACCCGCAGTGCCTTAACCTCCAGTACGGAATCAAACGTATACGGGTTCGAGGATTCCCCCGGAGTATGGTCAACCACCTTGATGCCACCGGTTACCGTACCGGCTGTCACCCATTCATTGGTGACACTATCAAGCGGGATATAGGAATACACAACCTTAGTAGGCGGCATGATCCCGCCCGCATCAGACCACAGCACCAGGTTGGAGCTTTGGATGGCAGCACCCTGCGGCCATTCATATTGCACCCATTCCTCTGCACCTTCGTGGCCCCATGTTCCCCAGTGCGGGATGCTGCCGCTATCTTTCTTCCCGTCATTTACCGCAGCCAGACTCTCCCACGGTGAGGTGTAACTGGAAGAAGGATTCGCCAAGAAAGCCATATTGCCATCACGCGGACTGAGCAGACGCAGATCGGCCAGCAGTTTCTCAAGTGCCTGGGAAATTTCCCCGGCTGTGGCATTCATATTCTTGATCACAGCGGAAGCTTCCGCCTTCGCTGCATCAACCGGCGCAAGACCCGGATCTATAAAGTTTGAAGCATTTAATGTATTTACATAGTTATATACCTTAACCAGCTCTGACTTATCTGCCGCCCCTGTGTATCCGTATACCTTCCATTCCAGAATACCGGAGCCATTAACAGAAGGCTTCATGTCGATGCGGACCCCTGTAATATAGCCAGGCTCAAAGGTGGTTGTATTGTATTTATTAAGCTCGTTGCCAAGTCCCTTCAAGCCCCTCGGGGTATACCATTTCCCGTTCTCATCGCGAAGCATTAACTGCATATCCTTCGGACGGAAGTTTCCGCCGCCGTCCTGGAACACATAGACATCCATGGAAGAGGCCAGGAATGGCTGATCCCATTCATACGTCACCCATGCCGGATCTCCTTCTCTTCCCCAGTTATGCCATGCGCTGTTCACGGCACCGCGGTTCGGTGAGAAATCTGCCGAGCTCTTAGGGTCAATGCCGTTATTCATCGCTTCCGGATACCCGTCGCCGCCGGAGAAGCTGGCAGAGGCTTTGGCTGTCGGCGCCGCATTCTGCAGCCCTGTATTCACGACATATACGGTGACCCGTACCTCCAGCTCACTGCCTTGGACTGTACCCTTCGCTTCGAACTGGCCTGTACCCGCATAGCTGCCCGGATCAATTGCCTCCCAGGCAATTTCCCTCTCACTATATCCGTCCCCGGACAGAATATTCACCTGTCCGGGAAGTACCGGGGCGGTATCCTTCCTGGTCACTACACTGAGTGCACGGTAGGCATCAACGGTATCTTCCTTAATCTCAATCGTTACATCCTTGCTGGCTGACTTGTCTCCGTCTGCCGCAGTGAAGGTAAACACATACGTGCCTGCCTTGCTTACACGGGCATAAGCCACTGCTTTGTCGCCGCCTACAAAGGAAATGTCCGCTGCGCCATCCGGCTGTTGCTTAACAGCCCATGTATACGTCAGCTTGGACTCAGCTTCCGCACTGTGTACCGGATCTGGAGTTGCCGCGCCGGACAACACCACAATACTGTTATTGGCAACATCCTGGGCCGCAGTCACCTGGCCAATAGCCGGAGGTTGTTTCTCCGGCGGTGCAGCCAGCTCGAAGGTCACTTGGCCGGAACCGCTCTTCTGCCCGTCACTCACACTAAGCTTAACCGTATACGAGCCTTCTTTGGAACCGGTAGCCTGTGTAATGCTTGCCTTCGGATGATTGAAGCTCAGCTTGCCGCCTTCAGGCGTGCTGACGACTTCCCATGTGTAGGTCAGTTTCCCTTCCGGCGCGCCGTCATCGGTCACAATCCCGTTCAGCATAAATGGAATCAGTGCCTGCGGAGTTTGCGTCGCCAGCTCTGCAGTCATCTGCGGAGCTGCATTTTCGCCACCGGCTGACTTTTCAATGGTCAATTCAGCACTCGCCGCCCTGTCCATCTGGAACATCGCCACGCCTTTATTGCTCTTCACATAGAACTGCCCGGCAGCTGCGCCATTCAGCTTGAGGTTATAATAGCCATTCTCCATTCCTGATCCGTCGAACGTAATCCGCGAAGCATGCTCCTTTTCAGTAGGATTCAGGAGCTGCAGCGTAAATCCCTTGCCGTCTTTTTGAATTTGTGCACGTTCAATTTTATCGCTTTCCAGAGCCAGATAGATGTTCTCGTCGATCAGATTGATCCGCTTACCGAAACCGTCCTTAGGCGTAATGTGGTAGCTGACGCCATCGTCAGTGACCTGAGCGCCATATCCGAACAGTCCGAATACCGGATCTGTCACAATATCGGAGCTGATGCTTAGCAAAGAGCCAGAGAGGCCTTCCTCAGATTCACCGGAAAAATCATTCCAGCCGTTATGCATGACGCGCGAGCCGCCATCGTATACGTCCTTGGTGCCGGTGCCTCCTTTATACATCGAATATCTCCAGGAGGTGCTGCCAACAGAATCCGCCGTGATTTGCCCCATGTTGACGGCATTGAAGTTCGAAAGCTTCGCCGCATAGTTGCGCTGCTGCGCAATCGCGGTCTGCTCCACGGACCTGCCGTCATCCTCATAGCGGAGCCAGTCATCCATAATGTATCCGGCTAATGACGCCGTATATTGGAAATTCCACCAGCCTTCGCCGCCGCGGAAGACCGGCACAGAGTAATGGAACCAGGTAGGCTGAATACCGCGCATGGCACGGGTTTTCCAGTCGGCCATTTCCATACTTGCCTCAGCTGCTTCTGCACGCCCGTCCGCAGGGTAGTAGGTACGCAGCGCCTTAGCTGCAGCATAGGCCCCTTCCTCGCCGGTATTATCATATTCAAATTCCGACCCGTAAGGATAATTGGCGTAAGTCATATTCCGTCCCTTATCGAGGGCAAACTTCTTCTGCAGATTGGCTGACTCGGCCGGCATTCCTTCTTCTTTCAGGGCTTCAATGATATCCGGAATCTGCTGCTCGCCATAGAAGCCGATGGCTCCGGTGGAAACACGCTTATAATAGATGTTATAAGCCTTCTCCAGATAGAACTGCGGAGATTCCCGGTACTCGATCAGATTGGGATACGCCTTCTGAATCCGGTACATATTGAAGAATCCGGTCGCTTCCATGATCTCGGAGAACGTTCGTGTATAAGGCTTGTCTTTATCGGTGTACGCACCGGAATCCTTCAGCCAGTTCGCAACGATATAACTGTCCTGCGTATTCTTCATGAACCGTTCCCACATGAAGTCAATCAGGTAATTCTCAATGGAGCGGATTTCATCGGGATCCGGAGCAAGGTAGTTCTTCATGGTCATGAAGTTGATGTTATCATGGCTCCAGTCATCTCCCCAGTGGCTTGTACTCAGGTCAATACCGCTTGTAAGATACCAGTCGAAGTAGTTGCCGTAAGTCGCACTTTCCGGGTCCTTGTCCTGTGTTTGCCCGGCCATAAACCCGGAATGGGCTTCAGAAGTGGCATCCAGCTCGGCCAGAACATTGAATTCATACTGGGTGAATTTATCCACCCATTCATTACCGGCCTTCAGCTTATACTCCACACGCACGCTGTTATTGCCGATGGAGCCAAACTGAAGGGAATAGATATGATGCTGTTCGCCATTCACAATCTTGGTCTCCACAAACTGGGACGATTCTGCGTAGCCCGCATTCCCTTCTGGAAGCCCGCGGCCGGTCCGGGAATTATCGACCATATCCTCCCTGCTCTTGCCGGGCTTGATATCCGGGATATGCGCTTCGTCAAACGGGTCATTCTCGTCCACATTCTGAATATCGATCGACTGTACGTCAACGATACTGTCATCATAGTGCAGATCCAGCTTCACAGGCATATTGATCGCTGTCTGGAAGCCCGGCACCGCTACAGCATCAATGATGCCTGACTTGTACAGGATGGACCGGAGGTTAGTCTCGCGGTCTTCCATCGAAGTTGAACGGTTATTCGGACTTTGGGCACTTTCCTGCGGCGTGTTGTCGCCGGCCCGCACCGCTGAGAATTTGAACTTATACGTCTTCTCCTCATCCGGTCCCAGCACCAGGCTGGAAGCATCGGTGAAGTATCCGCGGCCGGTTTTCTGGATGTCCTTGGAGTGGATATACAGAACATTCAGCCCCGGATACCAGCCACCGCTGTCGCCTGTCCAGTTCGCGAATGTATCCGCAGCACGCTGTTCTCCTGCTTCATTCATCCAATAATCTACATACTCGATGCGCGCGCCGCTATCCGGCACCGGGGTGAACAGCATGAAATTCCCTTCCCCGCTGGTGCGGATAGCATAGGAATACCCGCTGTCGGCGCCAGCGAAATTATGCACAGTCACACGGTCATCATAGGTATCAGATAAGGTCTGGTATTTATTATTCCAAGGCATTGGCAAGCCGATATCCCCGAATTCGATATACTGGCTGCTCTTGTTCTTCACGGTAATTTCCCATAGCAATGAACCGTCATCCGTCTCCATATCGAAGACAGACTTCACATCGAAGCCTTTCATCACCCGCTGGGCGGTAGAGTCCAGGTTCTGTCCGATATAATTGACTTCGACCCTTTTCCCGTCTGCTGAAGCCGTTTTGTCTATATAGGGGTTATCCGGATTGATGGCCGAATATTGCGTAGATCCCCCGGCGGCCAGTGTTTTATTGGTGTCTACTTCTACGAAGCCATCCCTGTTATCAGGAAATACTTCACTGGCACCGGTACGGTATGAAAAGAGCATTTCACCCATCCACTGGTGCTGGATCCCATTTTGCGGCGATGTAGTGTTAGGCAGCACGAAGTTGATTGGTTCCCCCTGTTTATTGGCAGGGTTATTGTTAATATACAGCTCCTCAATTTGTCCCAGATCTCCGACTTTGGCAGACAGGCTGGCATTGGAGATTTCATCCTTTACTGCGCTCACCGAAGCCGAAGGCGAAGCACTAACCTCCAGAGGCAGCGTTTGAAAGACCAGCAGCAGCGCGATCGCCAGCGGCCTCATTTTCTTAGAAATGATGGTCATCATAACCTCCTGTATACATGTCGTATGAACAATCCTTTGTACAAGGGGAACGGACTAATTCTTTAAGCCGGTAAGGGTAATACCCTCTACGAAATACCTTTGACCGATTAAGTAGAAAATGACGCCCGGAGCGAAGGATAAGCAGGTTGCAGCCATCGTTAAAGACCAGTCGCTTTTCAGCTGGCCCCGGAAATTGGTAAGTCCAAGGGCTATCGTATATTTATCGCTTGAATTAATATAAATCATCTGCTGGAGCAGATCATTCCATAGTGTGATGAAGATAAACAACGCGACGACGATCATAGCCGGCTTGATGGCAGGCATGATGATATTGAACAGGATGCGGAAATATCCGGCACCGTCGATGGTTGCTGCTTGATCAAGCTCCCGCGGGATCGACATAATAAACTGGCGGATCAGGAAGATATTGAACGCACCGCCGCCGCAGAAATACGGAAGTATCAAAGGCCAATAACTGTCACTGAAGCCCAGCCCCCGCGTCCAGCCGATATAGAGGGGAATAAGCGTAACCATCGCAGGCAGCAGCATGGACCCCACACATAGTGCCCAGATCAGGTTTTTGCCGCGAAAACGCAGTCTTGCAAAGGCATATCCGCAGAGCGTAGCCGTAAATGTACCTGCCAGACAGGAAGGGACGATAATCACCATCGTATTCCATAGGTACTTCCAGAATTTAAATACCTGCAGGGTCTTCTCATAATTGGAGAACAGCCAGTTGTCCGGGATCAGCGAAGGCGGATATTTGTAGATCTCAGCGTTCGTCATAAGCGATGTGCGGAAAATCCACCAGATCGGGAAGATAGCCAGGATGGCGAAAAGGATGACGACGGCAAAAGTTATAATGTTCAGGGTTCTGTCTCTGCGTTTCCTGCTTCTAAGTCTGCCGTATGCCGCTGTGCTCATTTGTCATCGCCTCCTTCATTGTAGATCCACCGGCCCGAGGTCTTAAACAACACCGTAGTAAAGACAGCCAGTATGGCAAAAATAATCAGGGTCGTTGCGCAGGCATAACCCAGCCTGTAATTTACAAATGCCTGATCATACATCAGATAGGTCAGGAACCGCGAAGAGTTGCCCGGGCCGCCATTCGTTAACGCCAGCGCAGGTGTTACAACTTGAAGGTTGGCGATCAGGCACATCAACAGGTTGTAGAAAATAATCGGTGTCATACACGGAATGGTAATGTGCCGGAAGCGGTGCCATCCGCCCGCACCGTCCATTTCCGCTGCTTCATGGTAGACCACCGGAACGTTCTGCAGCCCCGCCAGAAAGATAACAATCAGGTTCCCCGCCAGCCAGACTGAGATCAGGGAGAGAGAAGGGACGACAAAGCTGGAATCTGCAATAAACAGAATTTTGTTCAGTCCCAGCTCAGAGAGAACATAGTTAAAGAATCCGAAATTCCCCTCGTACAGCCAAGACCATCCTACGTAAATCGCTGCAGCCGGCAGCACATAAGGCACATAGAACACAGCTCTGAAAAATCCCCTCGCCGGAATTTTCCGGTTCAGCAGCAGCGCAATAAACAGGGAATAAATCATGCTTCCGGTTACAGATAGCGCTGCAAAATAGATCGTCGAGATAATCGAGTCTTTAATGTAAGGATCGGTGGTGAAAATTTTGATGTAATTGTCCAAGCCAATGAACACAGGGCTCTTGAGTCCGGTCCAATTCGTCAAGCTGATGCCCAGCACACCGACAAGCGGCAAATACGTCAGGAAGATTAATCCCAGAAAAGCAGGAATCAAACAGATATAAGCAACACGCGCCTCGGCTGAAAAAATCCGGGAACGCCGCTTCTGCAGTGGATTAATGGTTTTCATCTTAATGGTTTCCATACCTTGCTCCCCACCTCATGGTTAGGGGGATAACCACCGCTTCCAGAATACCGGCGGTTATCCCCCTGCCCTATTATTGATTGCCTGTATGAGCCGCCTTCAAAGCCTCCAGATTCTTGGAGATCGCATCCTTAGCCGTGGTCTTACCGGTCCAGACATCTCCCAGTATGGATCCGAGCAGCGTATTAAAGTCCGTTGTATAGTTCGTATAGAACCATGCAGCAGGTCGCGCGGCAGGAGACTGCGCATAATCGACAACGGCTGACTTATATTCGTCATACGGAGGGAAGTTCGGATTCTCTACCCATTTGCGGGTAAGTGCTTCATCCTTATACCATTTATCCAGCGTTGGCATCCAAATACCTGAAGAGATGAGTTCCCAGTTGTTTTCTTCGGAGTTGTACCATTTCAGCCATTCCATCGCTTCTTGGGGATGTTTGGTCTGGGAGAATACCACATTGGCACCGCCTGTGCTGATGGTGATTTTATCCTTCATATATGGCAGTACAGCTACGCCATAGTTCAGTCCTTCTTCTTTTGCCGTATTCAGGCTGGTTCCTACATTCCATTGTCCATTAGTTGCCATAGCAACAGTACCGGCAATAATCGTGCGCTGGATTCCATCATCGGTCTGTCCGACGGACAACGGGGCAACATGATCCTTCAGATACAGATCAGCTACCCGCTGAATAGCTTCAATGCTTGCATCCTCCCCGACCTTAACCTCTGTGCCATCTTCGGAGTAGAAGCCCCCGCCATTACTGAGTGTCCAGGCTTCCAGCTGCCACGGAAGATTCTCCACAGAAGCCCCAAACTGAACGATGCTCTGTGCATTGAAGCCATCCTCACCGGGATGCTTGCCGTTCTTATCATTCGTCAGCTTCTTCGCGGCATCTACGAATTGATCCCATGTCCAGGCCTGATCCAGTGCAGATGGAGGATACGGTACGTTCGCTTTATCGAACATGTCTTTATTATAGTAGAGCAGGAGAATTTCATTGGCCGCCGCATAGGCTACGGGCTTGCCCTGATATTTGTAGGCCAGGCTGTCCAGCGGCTTGCTGTCGCTTCCCTCGTACATGGCACTTACATCATTCAGCATCCCTTCAGAGGACCATTGAATGACTCCGTCTTCCTTCAGCATCCCTGTATCCGGCAGCTGTCCGGCTGTTGCAAGTGTATTCAATTTTGTCATGTAGTTCTCCCAGGGAATCGCCTGCACCTCCACTTCAATTTTATCCTGGGAAGCATTGAACCGATCTGCCACCGCCTGGGTTGTATTCCCTTCAGCTGCGCTGCCCCACATAGAGTAAATAATTTTGACCTTTTCGGCAGATGCTTCAGGTGCTTTGGTAGCTTCTGATCCGGGTGACGATGTGCTTGTGTTATTGTCTGTATTAGCCTCATTGCCCCCGCATCCAGCTGCACCTACTAATAGTGCAGTCAGGATAAGACCTGCCCCTAGTTTCCTTCCTGTTCTCATAGCCTCTGATCTCCCTTCGAAATTAGCTTGAATTTGTATGTCTATCCATTTAACCCGGGCTTTAAAGTTAAACGTTTAACATAAAGTCTAAAACCATTCGAATAAAGTGACTTTTCAAGACATTCTTTACGCTGTTAACCACTCACCGTATAAATAACGCCAGTTTATTTTAAAGCCAATCTTTTAAGGAAGCGCTTACTTTATTATATCACCCGTAGTTTAGATTGAAAAACGACTATTTCAACCTATATTTATGAATTTTCAATCAGTGTAATTAGTTAAACGTTTAAATTTATGCTCGTTCAAACTTCCCCCCGGTAAACAATACACTCTTGAGGCTTTCCCCTGCCGTTGAAACGAATGACAGCCCTTGCTCCAGCATCACATATCTGGCCGGATATGCAGCATAGCTTGTAATCTCCCAGCCCTTCTCTGCCGGCTCAATCAACCCATTTACACATCGCAGCTCTCCTTCGCTATCTGTGTACAGATAGGTGGTTGAGCCAAAGCCGAGCAGATATGCGACGAGCTCCTCTCCCATATCCCAGTCGTCCCCTTCAATATTGGAGAACAGACTGCTGAATAACGGATCACTCGACTTCTTAAATATGGATTGGCCAAAGCGGTTACGGGAAAGCTCCGGCATATTTAAATTCGGGGCGGCAATGCTATACGTAGAAGCTGCCTCACCGGGCTTAAGCTTGCGGGTTGTTGAATGTACATTCCAATCATAGCAGTTAAACATCGCCATTGTTGCCCGGTAACCGGCTTCCAGCAGGCGTGCATCTCCAATCGTTTCATAAGAAGACCGGGCGGCACCCGCTACCAATCCTCCCCATAACGAATGCGTCATGAAGGATAAGGCCTCCCACCAGCGGTCCGGAGCATTGGCTCTATAATCATTGCTGAATCCAATATTGGCAATAATCAGCGGGGCATACCGTTCAGCTTCATCTGTTAAACCAGCCAGGCATAAGGCTTCACAGGTAAGTCCAAAACCGGCATTATCATAGAAATGCTCCGTCACGGCTCCTTGATACGCCTGCGCACCCTGCTTCAGCCCTTCCACCAGCGCTAACCATAGTTTGCTAAGCTTATCATGCCAATACGTTAATGCGTTCTTCCTCAGGTCCGCTAACAAATCTGCAATATACAGAATGAATACCCCTACAAGCTGCGATTCTTCCTGCTCACGCTTATTCCGGTGACACTCCGGGTCCAGCCTCATAGACATGACCTGAGCGGCCCAGGTCAGATACATTTCCGGACTTCCGTAATATAAATATGATTGATCAAATTTGGACAATAAATAATACACGTGGCCGATATAGTCAAAATCATATATACGGTAAAAGGACCCGTAAAGCGGTTTGGGATGCAGGAAATCCCCCTGTTCAAACCAATGGTATTTTAGATCAAGGAAAGCAGACAGCTCTACTTTTCTGACTTGTGCCGGTACAGGGGGCGATAGAAGATTCTTCATCAGAATGAAAGCTAATTTACCAAGCGATTCTCCTTGATTGGATAAAGGCAGAAATGAATAGGGACGGGTTACTGAGGCTGTATTAAAGCTGTTGTCACATAACCATTCGGCCCGTCTCTCAAGAATCTTATGAACAGGCTCGAGGACATTGCCGATTAGCACATCACATTTGCCGTTACTGAGCTGAGCAACCAGCTTGATCTCCCCCGCTGACTTCAGCGGCAGAACTGCGCGTAACCGATTAGATTTTGCTGCGGGAACGATTGTGAATTCACTTGAGATATCCGTCTCGTTAACAACGCCTGCTTCACCGGTTGCGCTATACATTTTTACCGACTGCAGCGTTTCCTGTTCCGGCAATTCTACTTCGGCAATAAATTTCCCTTCAGTAGTAGTAACGGACGAGTAGGTCCAGCCCGGATGTCCGTACTTGAGCGCTTTAGTATAGAAATCCGCCTGCCCATTAAATGTTGTAAACACAAATGACCATTCTCTTTCGCCATAAGGCTCTAAGGTGACAGGTGCGTAGCCGCCATAGATCCAATCACTGTCTGCCGACTGCTCAAGCGAGCTTCCATCCTCAATAAATGACAACCTGTGGTAGAGCATTCCATCCAGTGACGGGGAGACCTGTTCCAGAAAACGATTGACATAACTGCAATATGTACCAAAGGCAGCAATACGTTCCCCCGTACTGTATATAGCCAGATGAGGTGCCTCATTACTTCTGCGTACTGCTGCAAATTTGCTGAAATCCCCGCCGATATGCGGAAATACTGCGCAGGAATGCCTGATATTCCTCATGACATCACGATCACGGAACATGATATAGGCCAGAGAGAACCAGCTGTGAAATCCATTGATTCTGATGGCTGCTGCAGCTGGATTTGAACAACGGATCTTCCATGTCCATTCTCCATTGTTATTCAGCAGATATTCATATTGAACTTTAAATTTATCATGCACAAAGGTTACAGTAGCCGATGTATCACCTGCAACTTCAATGTAGGGCTGCAGGTTAGCGCTTTCAATCCGTTCATCATTAACCATAGCCGTCCACTGTCCAAAAGGCTTATGCTCCTGAGCGTAGCCGGCCTCCTGGACATAACCTGCATCAATTACCCAGTTCATCCTTACGGGATCATCTGTCATACGGAGGGATTCGACCGTTCCTTCTGTTGAGAGGTTTACTTCAAACATATCATTACGAAGCAGTCTCAAGTTCTCACTCCTATCGGTTTAATTTAAACGTTTAGATTTCGGGTTAATATTACCACAGTGTAAAATTGCCAGCAAGCCATTTATCGCTGCTGCAGGTAAAGAGACTGTCCACTTCATGTGAACAGTCTCTTCCCGCAATTATTATTTAATAGAGGTTCTTGGCCCGGCTACAGAATCCCGCTCAATCAGTTTGCATAACGGAGGTTCCTCTATTGTCTCCTCATTTCCGCTAATCCTATTACATAGAGCCTTCATCGCCAATATCCCCATATCATGCAGCGGTAAATCCATCGTTGTAATTCTGGGATTCAGATAAGCGCTGAATTCCCGGTTATCAAAGCCGACAACCGACAGGTCCCTAGGTACGGAGATCCCGCGTTCAGCTGCAGCTCTCAGGGCACCGGCAGCCATCAAATCGTTCATCACAAGAATAGCCGTAGGCGGATCGGGCAATTCCATAAGCTCACCTAATAGCTGATAACCCGACTCTCCCCCCCAGTCGCCTACTTTGATAAACTGCGGGTCGAAATACAGCTGAAACTCCGTCAATGCTTTGTAATACCCGTTAAACCGCAGTCTCGAAGGGATCGAATCCATTAAGCCGCTGATGACCGCAATCCGGGAATGCCCTTTGCTGACTAAATACTGGATGGCATCATAGGAAGCCTGTTCATCATTATACTGAATAGAACACTCATTCTGCGCGTAGCAATACGTATAGACAATCGGCTTGTCATTCGTATGAATTAATCCCGTTAAATCACGGGGATGCACGCCAATATATACGATTCCTTCAACCTGATTGGATACCAGATCTGATACCGCATTCTGTGCATGCTTCTGGTACGAAGCGGTATCCGCATAATTGTACCCTACCTTTTTTTGCAGACGCAGGTTGGTTAACAGGATATGCATATCATGTTGCTCCGCATAATCATTTATTCCATCAATAATTTCCGGCGTGTTAAAGACCGTTATGTCTTCCGCAATAACTCCGATCGTATTCGTTCTTCTGCTCTTAAGGCTTTGGGCAATCGCGTTAGGCCTGTAATTAAACTCTTCAATTACCTTCAAGACCCGCTCTTTCGTCTCAGGCTTCACATTACGGGTACCATTCATCACATATGATACTATCGCGGTGGATACATTTGCGCGCAAGGCAATATCTTTAATTCCGATTTTCTTCATACCTTCACCCTATTTAAACGTTTTACATTGCGCACACATTGTATCATTAACACGACTTGACATTCAAATGTAATTTTAAGCCATGCAGAGTCTAGCCCTCCCCCGGTGTTCCGAAACATTCCGGCCCTCCCTTCAGAAATTCTTTAGAATTCTCCTACCTAATTCCTCAGAAATTTTAGTTAGTATTTCTGTATCGAAGTGAGCGAAGGAGATTCTTGCTGGCTAAGAACCCAGAAATCAATAGAGGAAAATCATATGGGAGTAAACGAAAATCACTTATTCTTACGAAGCTTTATCCAAGATCCAAAACAGGTGGGCAGCGTTACACCAAGTTCCCGATTCCTTGCACGCAGCATGGTAAATCAAGCACCTTGGTATGAGATTAAGGCAGTTGCAGAGCTTGGATCAGGCACAGGTGCGATTACCCGTATAATGAATACTAAGGTAACGAACACAACTAAAGTCCTGCTGTTTGAGATGGATACCACGATGAGGAATAACTTGAAAGCGGAATATCCTAACTATTCATGCCATCGTAATGCTGCTCATTTAGTAGAAACAATGAAAAATTCGAATATTGATGAGCACAGATTTATAAGTCCCTCAAACCTGGAGGATTATTTATCGCCTTTCAATATTCACTTCAAATGAAGAAGCAGATGGGCAGGAGGCGCTGGATGCTATAAAAACAACACCTGTCCAACTGGTCATTCTGGATGTCATGATGCCTCAAATGGATGGTATCACAGCCTGCCTCAAAATAAGGGAAATATCCAATACTCCAATCATTATGCTATCCGCCAAGCAGGAGGACATTGATAAAATTACCGGTCTGACTACCGGGGCAGATGATTACATGATCAAACCGTTCAATCCACTGGAGCTATTAGCCCGTGTAAAAGCCCAATTACGCCGTCAGTCCTTAACCGGGAAGGATGAATTCAATTCGTTACTTATCATAAAAAACCTGATCATCGATAAAAATAAACAT
This sequence comes from Paenibacillus sp. FSL R10-2771, assembly GCF_038000205.1. NCBI lineage: Bacteria > Bacillati > Bacillota > Bacilli > Caryophanales > Paenibacillaceae > Paenibacillus > Paenibacillus sp. FSL R10-2771. The sequence continues at coordinate 332,414 of NZ_JBBOBM010000001.1, read as the reverse complement.
TCCGTGAAATTAAACGGACTTGATATTTCTTTGACTCCAATTGAGTTTGCCATTGTAACTTTGCTTGCTACCCGGCCGGGACAGGTTTTTAGTTCGGAACAGATTTATGAGAGTGTATGGAAAGAGCCCTATGGATATTCTGACAATACCGTAATGGTTCATATTCGTAATTTGAGAGAAAAAATAGAGAAAAAAAAAGATCCAGCTCAATATTTTAATCAGAATGATACTAAGCTTAATTATAGCCGTTGCTATGAATAACACCTTTATTCATTTCGTCTTTAAGGTTGGAAATGGTATGGAAACGGAGTGGCTGGTAAATATATTTCCTTATTTTATTACTCCCTTCTTTACAGTCATATTCATTTCTACTTTTTTGTTGTTAACAAAGCGTATTGTAAAAGACTTAAAGATTTTGGAGAGAGGGCTTCAGCTGATTACCGAAGGTGACTTGAACTATCGGGTACCGGTTAACCGTCAGGATGAGCTTGGCCGGGTAGCTGTTAACATCAATCTAATGACCGAGCGTCTGCAACAGCAAATTGAGAAAGAACGGGAAGTTGAACAATCCAAGATGGAGATGATTACGGGGATTTCGCATGACTTACGTACACCTCTTACAAGTATTATTGGATATATTGAACTTCTTCGTGTTCAGAACACTTATAACAAAGCGTTTCATTTGAAGAAGCTGCTGGATGATTTATTTGAATACACCCGGCTTACTTCGGTTGACTCCCGGTTAAATCTAAGGAGAGTTGATTTGGCACAGCTATTGAATCAATTATTGTTTGAATTTGAACCGTTAGCTGAAGAAAACAAAGTATATCTTATCAAGGACATTCCTGTTAACCCGGTCGTTACCTTCATAGACAGTGAAAAGATCGCCAGGGCCATAGATAATTTGCTCATGAACGCCTTAAAATACTCCTACACCCAGGGCAGCATTCATGTACGGCTAATAGCTGATGCTGAATACAGCATGATCGAAATTGAGAATAAAGGGACCCCTCTATCAGAAGAACAAGTGGACCGGCTATTTGAGCGTTTTTATAAGGTTGATTATTCAAGAAAAAGCGAGGGAATCCAAACGGGAGCTGGTCTCGGCTTGTCCATTGCCAGAAATATTGCCGAGCTACACCGAGGCGCTTTAACACTTAGACATATCCGTGATGTATTCACATTTCAATTAAGGTTGCCAATGTGAGACGACTATTGTGCTATTTTTTATCGAAGGATAACTGGGCACTATGCCATCTGATTACTCCAGAGAGCGCTAATCCATAGCATCAGCCTGTTTACTCCTTAAGAGTGACCAGCAGCACCTTGGCGGTTGACTCCTGACTATCAGCATACCAGACTCTCGCGGCGTGCATGCTGCCCGCCTCCCCGTCCGGTAATTCCATGATAGCGCTGAGTTCTCCGGGCTTTTTCTCCTCATACCTGCTGATAATCTTAAACTTCAACAGACCATCCTTCTCCACACGAACATACTCAAAAAATATCCGCGTCGCTGCATCGATTGAAATCCTGTGATTCTCGGTTATGTACTGGGGTAATCCACTGTTCTCCTGGTCACTGGCCATAACTGTTTCAGATTCCGTCGATAGTTCAACATAATGCTCCTCCACCGCTGCCAGACTGCCGCGTAAATCCCCTTTGGTATATACATCTATCCCATCCAATTCAGGTTTATCCTCGGTTACATACTCTACTCCTGTATCCAGAAATGGCAGTAGTTCAGGTTGGACCAGCCCGACCGCCACGATCCCGCTGATACCTGAGATCAGATAGAAGACGACAATCGCCCCTAATATGCGTTGCCGCGAATGTAACACCAGGCTGATCCCCTTGTAGATAGCTGATCCCATCAGCCCGCCTGCAAAATTCAATATTATATCATCAATATCGCTGCTGCCCAGAGCCAGGACATATTGAATAATTTCTAAGGCCAGAGGAACGCTCAGCAGAATAATTGCTTTAGCACCAAACGATTTGCTGCTGCCCTGATAAGAAACCAATAATCCCAGCGGAATAAAAATAACGATGTTCCCCAGTATATTCGCAGCCGCCCTCATCCCGCCTGTTGTTCCATTATGGATAAACCCGGAAATCGTGTGGAAGGGAATGATATTGATGCTTCTCAGATTATTATCCATGTCAAACATAGCGGTTACCGGAATCGTCTTGAATAGAATAATTTGTATAACTGACAGCGCATAAGCCCCAAATAATAGAACCATTACAAGCTGCAGTACCCAGCCGCTTTTCCGTGTAGCTCTCATCGCATATCCTCTTCCCTTCCAACTAGAGCGGTTGCTTGGATATTTAACAATAATTCTGCGGCCTGCCTGACCTCTGCATACCCGATACTGTTAAGCGTATCCGTAATCTGCTGCATATCAAGCTCGTAGGAGAGCAAAGGGGAGCCAAGAATGAAGTGTTCCACACATTCCTCCAATAACCCGTGCACATCCAAACTGCTGTGAAATTCACATGAGCTGTAATAATCCGCATACTTTTTCTTGTTTTTTTCAACCATACACCCAATATTGGGATCATTGACCAAACTGCAAATCGCCGTGTTAATAACTTCGATAATTTGGTGCGGAGACTGTACTCCCCGGTAAACAACCCTAAATTTGCAGAACTGCTGTAAATTAATGAAATTGATGAACATTGCTGCGAAAAAATCCACCGGACAACCGACAGACCTCAAAGCTTCGCTACAGACGGTATCCAGTTGTTCAACAAGAATATTCCGCAGCAGATCACTCTTCAGGGTAACCTCCACCTGGTCCGTGTGCTTCATGTAAATCTCAAGCAGGTTCATATCCCCCACAGTAAATAATTGTTTGGTTAACCGTTGACTCTGGGGGGAAGGATATTCTGCCGGCATGCCAGTATCTCTTGAATCCTTATGGCTTTTGTCCGCACAGAATAACTCAGAGAATATGGCTATGATCTCTCGCTGTATCTCCGTGTGATTCACCGCCCCAACGACGAAGACCGCCATTCTGTCCGGTTTGTACCATCGTTTGTGAAACGCGGTAACCTGTGTGTGGCTTGTATGCCGGACGCTTTCTGCATCGCCTGCAGGTATCCTTGACTGATAGAAGGCGTGTTCGAAAATAGTCTGTTCGGTCTCACTTTTGCCGGCTTGGCTCCGGGAATGAATTTCAGCCGCTATATCTTGTTTGATCGCTTCCAGAAACTCGCTTCGGATATAGATCCCTTCAGCAATCTGCCGCAGAATGAATAAACATTGCCGGATACTGTCTTCATGATTGCGGCAGCTAAATACATACACTGTCCGGTCAAAATCAGTCAATCCATAACTCGTATACTCCAGACACTGCTTATAATAACTATATTTATCAAAGTTCATATTCATGTGTTCAACGATATGAGCTATTCCGTTCTCATCTTCCCGCTGCTGCAGTGATCCTGTCTTCAGCACCAGACACAACTGAACCTCTTCAGCATCCAAATCCGTCTCCCGTACACCGTAAACCAGCCCATTGCTCAGCGTACCTGTGTTAATACGATCCTTCATGGACAAACAACCCTTCATTGTACATTTCAGCCTGAAATTTATATAGACGCGCATATTCGCCGTCATACCTCAGCAGGCTCTCATGGTCCCCGCTCTCAATAATTCCTCCATCCTTAAGCACAAATATTTCATCCACCAGTCGGATGGTGGAGAACCTGTGTGTGATTAGAATTGTTGTTTTGCCCGCCATCAGGGCTTTGAATTTCGTGAATAGCTCATACTCAGCGCTTGCATCCAGTGAAGCTGTCGGCTCATCCAGGATAAGAATACTGGAATCTGCCATGAAGGCGCGGCTGATGGCAATTTTTTGCCATTCCCCGAGCGACAATTGGGTAGCATTGGACCATTCTTTATTGAGTCTTGTGTTATATTGCTCGGGAAGCTGTTCTATGAACCGGTCCGCTCCAGCCTGCCGCGCGGCTTCCTGTACCCGCGCGAAGTTATCCGCGTCGTCAATTTCACCAACAGCAATATTTTTCTCAATAGTGAAGGGATATTTGATGAAATCTTGAAAGATGGCACCTATATGCTTACGGTAATTCTCACTTGAAATCTGTTGTAACGGAATCCCCCCCAATCTGATTTCTCCCTTGGTAGGCTGATATAATCCGAGAATCAACTTGATCAACGTCGTTTTCCCGGAACCATTTAAACCTACAATAGAATAGCTTTTACGCACAGCAAGGGTCAGGTTCACATCCTTCAGCACAAACTCTTCGCTGCCCGGATACTTGAAGTAGACGTGATCGAATTGTATGGTCTCAAAATTAACCGGGAAGGGATATTGTTCTGTATCAGAGGATTCCGGGCGTTTCTTCTCTAATAAAGAGAACAAATTCTGGATATACAGCCCATCTTCATACAGGGAAGAGAAAGAACGGAGAATGCTTTCCAGTGAATTCTGAAAATTGGAAAGTGTATTCACAAATAAAGATAAATCCCCGATCGTTAATTTCCTGGAGATCACCGTGATCAGAATATATATTTGGAAGCTGTAGGAGATTACATTCTCCAGCAGATTAGTAATACTGCTTTGAATGGAGAAATTTCTTCTTATTTTTTTATCTTCTTGCAGATAGTTGTCGAAATCAGACAGAATCACTTTTTTAAAGTACGGGTTCAGCCGGTTCACTTTAATTTCTTTAATATTCTCATAGGTGGTAAGTATGGATTTAAGATTGCCCAGCAATCTTAAGCGCTCGAACCGTTTCGTATAAATAGCGTAAAATTTGGCAGACATCTTGATGTTTAATAACAGAGAGGGAAGACAGGCAAAGAAACTTACCACAAGAACAATAGGCCCGAAATTCAAAAAAATCACTACAGCTCCTGCCATAGATGATACGTTCTGCAAAAAGGTAATCAAGGTTCTAAGAATATTGATCGAATGCTGCGATGATTCGTTATTCACTTTCTGGATATGGTCGAATATCTCCGCATCATCAAAATCAGCCATTTCCATTTCCGCTACTTTATCTAAAGTTAATTCAGTAATGTGTTTATTCATATAATCCGCTTGGTTAGATTCGAAGTATTTGCATATATTGTAAATCACATGGTTGAATTGTGTATATAACATATGGATCACGATCCATAATACCGGAGTGGATATGTTACCGCTCTGCAACGCCACAACAACACTGTCCAGGAAATACTTCCAGATTACCGTAGTGACAGGAACAGCCAGTCCCACAACCAGATTAAATATAAATAAGCAGATCAGGGTAGTAGAAGAGCTGCCCCATAGGAGCACAGTAACCTTCCCCAGCAGCCTGCAGTAATCCCGGCAAATCTTAAACTTGGCAGATACTACACTCATACTTAATCTCCTATGGTAAAAATTATTAAACAGAGCCCCTACCTCATCTCAGGAATAGTGGCTCTGTTTCATATGATGCTGTGGAATAAATTAGGCCTGACGCGCTACTGCACTGTTAGCTGAACTATTTTCGCTTCCTCCAGAACATTGACAGTTACAATTTCCGCCATCAAATTTTGCTGCAAAGAACGAAACTACTGCAAACCCAGAACAAATACAGCCTGACATAGGGTCCATGCCATAGAATGCTTGTGAATCCATTTTGGTTGTTCTGCCTACCGGATTAATCAGTTTCATCTTGATCACAACTCCTCAGGTCATTGAAATTTATAGGAATAACACCCTGCCTGTCGTCACATGAAGAGCGTTATTGCTACCATGTTTACCACAATTACGATACGGTTAGCTCATTGAAATACTCCAGTTTCTCAGGACTCTTCTCGATTAATTGATGATACCGTTTCAGCGACATTTTCATGGAGGCCCTTTCGCCGTAACATTGAGATTGTTTCTTCTCCTCATCCAAGCCGTTTTCCTGATAACAAGGCGCATAACAGATACTGCACAGGCGGGCTGCCCAGCAATTGGAGCAATGCTTAATAGATTTTTCTGTGTATTCTTCGAAGTAATATTTATTTAAGGCATCGATATCAATTCCTGCCTCCACATCCCCTATATAGGGTGAATTAGCCATTTTTTCGCACACCTTAAATTTACCGTCAGTGGTTACATAGAGCCTTCTCCGGCCGGGAATACAGCATCCATTCATGCGGATTCCCAATAAGGGTTCATCGGTAATCACTCTGTTGTGAATTCTCAGCAATTTATTCTGGCTTAGCTCTTTGGCCAGGCCTCTTTCATCCTGATCAGAATCCAGCGTATATTCAGCCCATTTGCCTAATGGATCGGTTCGTTCATCATCACTATAGAACTCCCCATCCCCTAGAGTTGTCTTCACATGTCCCAGCTTGGACCAGTCAAGCGTTCCCGTATCGACATATGAACAATCAATTTTAGTGTCCTTGGGCAGCCACTCCAGCGTCTTGAAGAAGTCATTCACCTCATCAAACCGTGGCTTACTGTAGGGCGGACAAAGAACCGCATTAATCCCCAGCTTATGCCGCGCCTTCCCCTCGAATGCCTTAACTAACCGTTTAAGCCCCCGTAGAGCCTGATGAAACGAACCCTTTCCCCCCACCGTTACGCGGAAGTAATCATGAACATGCTCCGGTCCATCCAGGCTGCACAAGACCGAACATTGATCCAGCGTTGCCAGATAAGCAGCAATTTCATCAGTGACCAGTGTTAAGTTGGTAGTGAAAGAGACAGGGATGTTCACACCAGGCATAACGGATTTGCTATATTCGATGCATTGCTTCATCAGCTTAAAGTTAACCAGCGGCTCCCCTCCGTAAAATGTAAGCGCCAGCTCTTTGCCCACGTTATGCGAGATATAATCGAGCGCTTTCCGGGCAACCTCCCAATCCATGTCCTGCTTGGAGAAATTGCGGGTGTCCACGTTATCTTCCTGATAAAGACAATATTTGCATCTCAGATTGCATTTCTCAGTCAGTTCTATAATGATTTGTTCAATGCCGCCCTGTATGATCCCCGGCAGCTCAGCTTTCTCCGGTATGACAAAACTTTTGAATTCAGGCGCCTGCAGGATTTTTTCTTGCTCCACCAGCAACAATATAGTATCCAGTGCCTTCGTCAACGCTCTCTCCTCCAGCTCCAGTCCGGTTATTTCAGCAGGGTCTGAGGTATTGAGCAAACATGCAAGCACCGCATATTCCGCGGGATCACAGGCAAATACTTTACCTGTCCCCGTATCATAGAAATACTGATTGTCTTCTGTTTCAAAGACGGTTCCTAAACGGGACCAATAAGCCGTATGTAAGTTTTCCAAGAAAGCAATTGCGTTCTTTGTTTCATAGCCCATAGTGAGATAAATGCCTCCTTCATAATCATGGGTTTTTGGTGAATTATTTCACAATATTAAGCTAAAACCATCTATTCATTTGCGTAACACTCTGTTTTTCTATTATTAGCGCATATTACTTCTTAAATAAAACATTTTTGTGCGAAATTGTATTTTTTGCAGCTATCTACATAATTCAGATACTCCTTCTTCACCTGCTGCTTCACACGGCCTTCCGACCCTATACATATCGTTTGCCCATCGGATAATTGAAAGAAATCCCCACGCAGTTCCTCAATATGAACAAGATTAATCAAGTGTGACCGGGAAGCGATAATGAAATTCGGGTTGTTGATCAACTTCTTATAATAATTCAAGGTATACTGCAGCAGCTCATAATTTCCGTGCGGAGTGGTCATAATAACCCTCCTGTTTTTTTTGTACAGCTGAATGATATCCCGTTCACGCACGCTGATATAATCATAGTCTTCATTATTAAGGTACTTGAACCTGATCAGAGGCTCCCCCTCATTCCGGCTTCCTCCAATCAGGATATCTAAGCTGTGAATGGCCTCGGCCACCCCACTTCGCAGATTATTTTTAACAATCCACCTGTAAGCCCCATATTTATATCCTTCAACGGCTTGGTCGCAGCTGGTTGAGACCAGAATCAGAATATAATCATGATCTCTGGCATTGAGTATTTCGGCTGTGCGAAAGACTTGCCCGGAATCACTGTCTATTCCCAGAAAGATAATATTACAACTCTTATTCCGTACCTCAATATTACCCAGTATAGTTTGTGGATCACTCCATTTCTCAATACTGTATTCGCACTTCATCTTGCCCAAAATTCCGATTAGAGTCTGTTGCAGTTTCTCCAGGAAACTATCATTTTCATCATAAAGCACTATGTTATACATACAATTTCACCTCTAGTATCCATTTTAGAGATCCCTATATTTATTATTTATACCATTTTTACTCAAAAATGCAATTAGATATAACACCAAGTGGGGAATATCTCCCTATATTTCGACTGCAAAAAACCAAAAAAAATCCTGATGACTCAAGGGTTTCTTGAGCATCAGGACTACATGTATAGGTCCGTTCCAATGTCTAACTCATATTTTTCAATCTACTTTCCGTGGTTCCCCCGCTGCCGCATCCCCTCAAACAACAAAATCGTCGCTGCCATCGCCGCGTTCAGCGATTCGGCGCGGCCGGCCATCGGGATGATGATGCTCTTGTCGACAAGGGCTGCCGTCTCCGGCGAGATGCCTTTGCCTTCGCTGCCGATCAGCAGCCACTGGCTGCCATGGAAATCATGGGTGTAGCAGGAATCCTCACCCGTCAGCGAAGTGCTGACCAGCAGCGCGCCGCGTTCCCGCGCCTGCGGCAGAATCGTGCCGAGATCTCCCTCCACTACCGGGAGATGGAACATCGAGCCCATCGTGGAACGGATGGTCTTCGGATTGAAAAGATCGGCGCAGCCTTGGCCGAGGATCACCCCGTCCGCACCTGCCGCATCGGCACTGCGGATGATTGTGCCCACGTTGCCAGGGTCTTGGACCCCGTCCAGCACAACAACCAGACTATCCGGCTTCGCCAGGATGGCCTCCACGCCCTGCTGCTCCTTACGTACAACGGCAAACACCGGCTGCGGTGTATTCGTGCTGCTGCACTTCGCAATAACCGCTGCTGACACGCCAATTACCTCCATGCCCTGCACGGCCTGAAGCAGAGGCTTCAGCTCGGACGGCATGCCCTTATCCAGATCAAAGGCCAGGCATTCCACATCTGCTTCCGCCTGCAACGCCTCCTGCACCAGATGGATGCCTTCTACGATATATTTACCGGACTTGTCGCGGTGCTTCTTCTCCTGCAGTCCAGCCCATTCCTTCACCCGCGTATTCTGCGGCGACATAATTTCCATGAGGTCCTACCTTTCTGTTGCTTGCAGATTCCTGATTTTAAGTATGCTACACCAACCGGGCGGCTTAACTGTAGTTAGTGCAACTAAAAACTGCCTTTCCGCAGCAAATCCCCTTTTAACTGCAGTTAGTGCAACTAAAAACTGCCTTTCCGCAGCAAATCCCCTTTTAACTGCAGTCTGTACAACTAAAAGTAGCGGTTGGAGTAAAATTCCGCCATTTGTGTGATTTTAGTTGTACCAGATACATCTATTTGCAAATAACGTATTAATTCATTTAAAATAACTGCACAAAATACAACTAACCCTACTACCTGTACTTGTATCTGTACTTGAACCTGGCCTGTACCTGTAATCACTCATCCATACAGCCCTATTGATAAGCCATTTCCAGCTTCGTCAGGTTGTCCTTACGGCCGACGATGACAAGTACATCGCCCTCGCTCAAACGATCTTCCGCTCTGGGGGAAATATTCATTTCCTCACCCCGGCGGATAGCCATCACGTTACAGCCATATTTGGCACGAATGTTAAGCTCCTGCAAATTCTTGCCGAGCATCGGCCCGGAGACTTTCATATCCAGAATGCTGTAGTCCGGCGACAGCTCTATATAATCAAGGATGTTCGGCGAGGCCAGATGATGCGCCACCCGCATGCCCATATCCCGTTCAGGGTAGATTACCTTATCTGCACCGATTTTACTCAACACCTTGCCGTGCAGCTCGCTTTTGGCCTTAACCAGAATTGCAGGCACGCCAAGATCCTTCAGGATCAGCGTGGTTAGAATACTGGCCTGAATATCCTCGCCAATCGCGACAACCACCACATCGAAGTTACGGATACCGAGTGCACGCAGTGCCTCTTCATCGGTCGAATCCGCGGATACGGCATGAGTAACAATATTCGATATTTCCTGGGTGCGCTGCTCATCCGCATCAATGGCCAGTACATCAAAGCCCATACCGCTGAGCGCCTTGGCTACACTTGAGCCGAAACGTCCCATTCCGATGACGGCATATTGTTTTTTTGCCATAATTGTTGTACCTCCCGCCCGCATTTTGCATCTCAAACAGTATAGCATAAGCCGTTATAAACTTGAATTTTCAGCGCTGCCGCAGGGCACCTTATTAAAAGCCTATGCTAACAAAACCTAAGCCCATGCTCCCGAAGCCAGTTTTGCGAAGCTGAGCCAGGAAGCCTATGCCAACAAAACTTAAGGAGGTCGATTATGCCAGTCACCATTGATTTGCGCCAGGCTATTGTACACAAGATTCACGGACAGACCGAAGAAGGTCTGCGGGAAGTGATCGAGAACTCCGTGGACGGGCCGGAAGCCGCGCTTCCCGGACTCGGCGTTGTCTTCGAAATGATCTGGAAGGACCTTGATCCCGCCAAGCAGGACCGGGTGCTCTCCATGCTGCACAGACATCTGGAGAAGCTCACGCCAGGGTCCATCACGTCCTAAAGAGGTTCATTCCGCCAAAAACCTCCGCCTCCACATGTGCAGCTGCACAGTGGATCGCGGAGGTTTTTTATAACAAACAATTGAATAAGCGGTCAGCTTATCCTACTTCAACAGTACATCTCAAGGCGCGGTTTCCAGGAATTTCGCCGTCGGATTCTTCTCCATAGCGGTCCGCATGGCGTATTCGTTCTCGAACAGCACTACATAATTACCCTTCTTATCGGTAACCAGCGTGGAGTTGATCCGGAATTTGCTTGCATCCGGCTTGGTGTCATCCACAATCCAGCGTGCGAACTGGTAGCTCATCCGCTGCAGCTGGACATCTACGCCGTACTCGCCCTTCATGCGGTACTCGAACACCTCGAACTGCAGCTGTCCGACGACGCCCAGCAGGATATCATCGAAGTTAACGGTGCGGAATACCTGGATCATGCCCTCTTCAGTTAACTGGTCAATGCCCTTCTGGAACTGCTTCGATTTCAGCGCATTCTTAATGCTCACTTTGGAGAAAATCTCCGGCGAGAAGGTCGGCAGCTCATCGAATTCGATATCCCCTGCCTGACTCAGCGTATCGCCAATCCGGAAGATACCCGGGTCGAACAGACCGATAATATCACCCGGATACGCCTCTTCTACAATATCGCGGTCCTGGGCCAGGAACTGCTGCGGCTGGGACAGCTTGATGTCTTTGCCGGCACGCACATGCTTCACGCTCATGCCGCGCTCGAACTTGCCGGACACAATGCGCAGGAAGGCAATGCGGTCACGGTGAGCCGGGTTCATGTTAGCCTGGATTTTGAACACATAGCCGGTGAATTTCTCATTTGTCGGTTCAACAGATCCAGCTGTACTGCGGCGTGGTTCAGGCTTCGGTGCAAGATCCAGGAAGTTATCAAGGAAGGTCTGCACGCCGAAGTTGTTGATCGCACTGCCGAAGAATACCGGAGTAATCTCTCCGCGGAGTACTTTCTCATAGTCAAACGGATCGCCCGCTACATCCAGCAGCTCCAGATCCGCACATAATTGGTCATGCAGGTATTCTCCGGCCATCTCGCGGATGATCGGGTCGCGGTAGCTTTCCACTTTTTGTACTCTGATCACGGAATGATCGTCGCCCTGGAACAGCTCAACCTGATTCTTCATCCGGTCGTATACGCCGCACAGCTCACGGCCCATGCCGATCGGCCAGTTCATTGGTACAGAGCGGATACCCAGTACATTCTCCAGCTCTTCCATCAGCTCAAAGGGATTGCGGCCTTCACGGTCCAGCTTGTTGATGAAGGTGAAGATCGGAATGCCCCGCTTGGCACAGACCTGGAACAGCTTGATCGTCTGAGTTTCCACACCCTTGGCTACGTCGATCAGCATGACCGCACTGTCAGCCGCAGTAAGCGTACGGTAAGTGTCTTCACTGAAATCCTGGTGACCCGGGGTATCCAGAATGTTCACCCGGTGGTCCAGATAATCAAACTGCATGACGGAAGAAGTGACGGAGATTCCGCGCTGCTTCTCAATTTCCATCCAGTCACTTGTGGCATGCTTGCTTGCCTTACGGGCTTTGACTGTACCTGCTAAGCGGATAGCGCCCCCGAAGAGGAGCAGTTTCTCGGTCAGCGTTGTTTTACCCGCATCGGGGTGGGAAATAATCGCAAAGGTTCTGCGTTTGTCTACTTCACTCTGAAGCTTGTGGTCCGGTGCCTTATTCATTACACATATCCCTTCATATATAAATTCATCCATGCTTCTGCTTCAATTACCGGATTTCATCAAATCGGTGCACTACTCATTCGTCCAGATCCTTTCACGTAGAATTCATCGTTACATCGTTGAAGTACGGTTTATAGGATATTTTATGGCGCCTTGCCTAGAAATTCTTTATTTTGAAAGCATCCTTTTTAGTATAGCAAAATCCGGCAAACATTATCTACAAAAAAGCTCCGCAAGTCAAATATCTTGCAATATTATGTACAGAAATTCCGGCTTTAGAGCAAATTCGGCTGACTGGTCCGCAGGAAATCCGTTATTCCGCAAAAAGATCCCCCTGCAGCGATATGCAGAGGGATCTCTAACAGTACTCTTATTCAAGATTTAGCGGTTAACCTGCCAAACCACATTGTCTTCATCCTGGCCGTTAACCGGCCACCAGTGGAAGCCTTCGCCAGCCAGCAGCTGATCGGCTTCGACCGGCCCCCAGGAGCCGGCAGGATAGGAAGCGAGATCGTTGCTCTCTTCCTTCCATGCCTTGGCGATACGGTCCACGAAGGACCAGGCCGAGGACACTTCATCCCAGCGGGTGAAGTAAGTGGAATCCCCGCGCGCAGCATCATGCAGCAGACGCTCATAAGCTTCCGGCGAGTTGATGCCGATCATGCAGCTCTGGCAGAAATCCATCGCCAGCGGCTGAATTTCCGATTCCGAGCCAGGCTTCTTGGCATTGATCTTCACGTAGATGCCTTCCATCGGATTCACACGGATTACGAGCAGGTTCGGCTCCAGATTATGCTTCTGGCCCAGATAAACATTGGTCGGCATTCCTTTGAACTCTACAACCACTTCCGTAGTCTTCACAGGCAGACGTTTGCCGGTACGGATATAGAAGGGAACCCCTGCCCAGCGGAAGTTGTCTACAAATACACGGGCTGCGAAGTACGTCTCCGTATTCGATTCCGGGTCCACCTTATCTTCCTGGCGGTAAGCCGGAAGGGTCTTGCCCTTGTAGAGCCCTTGCGTGTATTGACCGCGCACTACGTTCTCGCGAACCTCTTCCGCCGTAGCGTAAGGACGAAGCGAACGGAGCACCTTCACTTTCTCATCACGGATATCTTCAGCCAGCAGACGGCTTGGCGGTTCCATAGCGATCATTGTCAGCAGCTGCAGAATATGGTTCTGTCCCATATCGCGCAGTGCTCCGGCATGATCGTAATACCCGCCGCGCTCTTCCACACCCACGGTTTCCCCGAGTGTGATCTGAATGTTGGCGATATGCTTGTTGTTCCATAGCGGCTCGAAGAAAGCATTGGCGAACCGGATCACTTCAATATTCTGCACCATTTCCTTACCGAGGTAATGGTCAATCCGGTAAATCTCTTCTTCCTTGAACACCTGGCGGATTTGCTCGTTCAGCTGTTCAGCGGATTCCAGATTGTAGCCGAATGGCTTCTCGATCACCAGACGGTTCCAGCCCCGGGTCTGCAGCATGCCGCCAGCCTTCAGGTTGAAGGAGACACTGCCGAACAGTTCAGGTGCAAGCGCCAGATAGAACAGGCGGTTGCCCGGAATATGGAACTTCTCTTCGAGCGCTTCCGTCTGGGCATTCAGCTCACGGAAACCGTCAATATTGTTGATGTCCAGAGACTTGTATTCGAAATGCTGCACGAACTCGTTCCATTCCGCAGCATCTCCTGCCTGGTAGCGGCAGAACTCGCGGATGGATTCCTTCACATCTTCCCGGAATTCATCCTGGGTACGGGGACGCCGAGCCACGCCAATTACCGCAAAATCATGTGTCAGCTTGCCTTCACGGTACAAACTGTAAATCGCCGGGAAAAGCTTACGCCGGGCTAGATCTCCGGTTGCCCCGAAGATAAAGAATACAGCACCGGGTGTATGCAGTGCATCAAGGGTTTGATTTTCAGCCATGGCTCCTCATCTCTCTGTATGTAATATAGTTGACATTCATTCTCAGCGCCGCTCATGATATAAAATACGCATGACGGCGTGATGTCATTTTATCATAATTGCACTAAGGATGCTATCACATTCCTGACAGTTTTTCTCGGGATTTCGTAATTTTCCATTACTCTTTCTTATGCTTTCACATGTTCCCGCTTATACTACCGATATTATACCGCCCCGCCAAAAGCTCCGCAACGTGGAGCCGCTGCGGAGTAAGCCCGGAAATCTCCGGCTTCAATATTCGATCGTAATCAGCGGAAGTCCGAGGGTCACACGGTTTCTGTCCTCATTCCCGTCCCTGTGCACCGCCAGCTGGAGCGCAAGCTCATGTCCGCCGCTGCTGACGGTGCGCTGCAGGCCGGGCACGCTATACGAACGGCTGGATGTAGTTTCATCTGCGTAGTTCTCTTCCGCATGAATGCCGGGGAGCTGCGCTGCAAGGTTCTGTTCTGTGGCCAGGAGCGCAGCCTGAGGTCCGCTCTGCTCCTTCGCCGGAGCCTGCAGCGAGACGTTCCACTCTGCCGCAATACCCGCCTGAAGCATCGCCTTTCCCGCGTCTCCGGCTGCTGCCGGAAGCTTGGGCGAGCCCAGAAGATCCGCCGTCTCGAAGGTGACGATGCAATAACTCCGTCCGCCGCCGAGCTCGCTCCAGAACAGGGAGACCTGCGCTCCTCCGCTGAGTTCTGCGGAGGAACGTAAGGTTAGATGCCCGTCCTCATCAGAGGAGCTGACTTCACCGAGTCCGAGCCGGGAAGACAGGTTCTGTACAGTAGCGTCTGCCGCAGCTTCTCCGCTATATTCTCCCTGCCACTTCAATACGAGCCGGAGCGGAGCCCCGGGAGCAGATACCTCGCGGCCGAGTGTAGTCAGCAGCGCCAGAGAATCCTGAAGCTCTCCCGCACCGGCCGTAGAAGCAGTGACCGCAGACACAGCAGATACTTCCTGTAAGCCATTTCCTCCGGCTGTCCCCGCGCTGCGGAAGCCGCTAAGCAGCATAACCGCCACACACAAGCCCGCCAGCACCAGTATCACTCTGCTCTGTCCTCTGTTCCCCACTCTGCATCTCCCTCTCAATCCGTTCTAGTAATCTACTAGACAGGATATCCAGCTTCAGAGAAAGATATACCCCGCTGAGAGAGACTGTCTGAGACTCCCGATCCGGCAGCTGCATAGTTCACTCGGAATGTAATGAGATTTTAATCATTTCTATAGAAGTATTTATTAGTTTATATTTCCATTAATAGGATTCATATTATAAACATAGAAGAGGTACTCAATCAGCATGCTTAAAAAGTGGTTTCACCGAAACAGCGCTGACTTCCGGCTTATCAACGATCTGGTTGTCCCTATGCTTTTCCTCCAGATCCTCCAGCTTCTCTTTCAGCTCGGCGACCAGGCGATTATCGGCAGGCTTGGCGTTGAAGAATTTGCCGCAGTGGGCATCGCCTCATCTTTTATTTTTCTGATCACCGGAACGATCGGCATTCTATGCGCAGCCTTCAACATCATCGGCGGAAGATTCTTTGGCAACAATGATATTCCTAAGTTTGGCCAAGCTTTTAATACAAGCATGACAATGTCCATCATGATCGGCATCCTGTTCGAACTGCTGCTGTTAGGGACTGGCAGATGGATATTGGGCACGGTCTATGATCTGAATTTCGCACCTGCCACTCATTATTTGTATATCAGCGGAATGACCATGGGCATGAATATGGTTCTGTTTAATTTCTCAGCCTATTTCAAGAACATCAACCAAGCCAAGCTGTTAACATTCAGTTTCGCGGCAGCAGGCATCGTGAATATATTCTTCGATTATGTGCTCGTCTTCGGCAAATGGGGATTTCCTGCGCTGGGTATGAGCGGCGCCGCTGTCGGCTCTGTCGCGGGCTATGGTGCGAGCATTATAGTCTGCATCTATTTTTTCCGCAAAAGCAGCTTATTCAGCTTCTCTCTTCAGATCAACCGGCCCATTGCCAAGCAGCTGCTGAAACTCTACTTCCCCATGGCTCTTCAGGACCTTATTGAATATACTTTGTTTGCAATGGGCATCATGGCGATCATCTCCAGAATGGATTCTGAATTCATCGCGTCATACACCGTTGTGACCACTTTGCTTGAGATCATTATGATTCCCATGTACTGCTTCGCGGGCAGCTGTATGACAATTACCGCCCAGGCCTACGGCAAGCAGCAAGCAGGGTACACCAAATATTCGTATTTGTCACTCCAGCTTATGTTAATGATCAGCATTCCGCTAACCTTGATCGTGATCTCCTTCTCCTATCCGCTTATCGCCATCATCACAGATAAGGCCGTTGTCATCTCACTAGTGGAACATGTTCTTCCGCTGGCGCTGGCGCTGAATCTGATGAACGGGCTGCAGATGATTATGCGCTCTACCCTGCAGGCGATTGACCTGGAGAAGTGGGTGCTTATGTACTCGGGGGTGGTGTATGCAGTATCCCTGGTGATCATTTATATATGTATCCGGAAGCTCGAACTAACCGGTGTCTATCTCGGGTTTGGGGTTAGTTATCTGCTCTTATCCTTAGGTTATGTATACAAACTGCAAGGACGTGAGCCTTACGCGCACGCAAAAACACTTTCAAGATAACTCCCCGTCCCTCCCGGGCCAGGGCTGATTTCTCTTGAAAGTGCGTAATGGCTTCTATGGTCTACGGCTTTATTCCGCCAGTCCATTCTTATATGCGTAAATAGCCGCCTGGGTCCGGTCTTCGACGCCCAGCTTGGCGAGAATATTCGTGACATGGAATTTCACTGTCTTGATTCCAATAATTAATTGATCGGCAATATCCTGATTGGACTTGCCCTGGGCCAGCAGCTTCAGTACTTCCATCTCGCGTTCGGTAAGTTCCTTGTAGGCCGGAGATTCACCTCTGGCATTCGAGCGGAACCGGTTCATCATTTTGGAAGCCACTTGTGATTCCAGCACGGACTGCCCTCTTGCGGCAGCCCGGATTGCATCGGCGACTTCACTGGCCCGCGAGGTTTTGAGCAGATAGCTGAACGCGCCGGCTTCAATGACCGGATACATTTTCTCATCATCCAAATAACTGGTCAGCACTATAACTTTGCAGTCCGGGTACAGCTTCAGCAGCTGTCTTGTTGTTTCGATCCCGTCCATACCGTCCATCACCAGATCCATCAGCACCACATCCGGATTATATTCCTGTGCCAGCCGGATTCCTTCTTCGCCGCTTCCGGCTTCACCTACAACTTCAATCCCATCCTCGGTGCCAAGCACCGCAGCAAGTCCGATCCGGACCATTTCGTGATCGTCCACCAGCAGGACCTTGATCGCTTCCGCTTCCTCCATCTCCATGGTTACCCTTGCCCCCTATTCATTGACTACCGGTACGGTAATATCAATCCGCATTCCTTTGCCGGGAGCGGTGATGAACTGGATCGAGCCCCCGATCTCCGTTATCCGCTCCTGCATATTCGAAAGTCCGTAGGATGTCTGCTTGCTCTCATCCAGCTCAAAGCCGATCCCGTCATCACGCAGCGTCAGACGGACCGTATCGCCGCGGCGGTGCAGGCGGATCTCCATCTTCTCCGCTTTGGCATGGCGCAGCGTGTTCGAAATCGCCTCTTGCACAATGCGGAACAAATGATTC
This sequence comes from Paenibacillus sp. FSL R10-2771, assembly GCF_038000205.1. NCBI lineage: Bacteria > Bacillati > Bacillota > Bacilli > Caryophanales > Paenibacillaceae > Paenibacillus > Paenibacillus sp. FSL R10-2771. Next base: position 314,404 of record NZ_JBBOBM010000001.1, on the reverse strand, counting down.
TCGACGCCTTTGAGCAGCTGCACGCCCTGATCCATCTCGAACACAATATCAATCGGAACCTTGATCTTCAGTTCCTTGATCAGCTCCTGCAGCCCCTGCTCCAGCCCCTTGCCTTCCAGATATACCGGCCGCAGGTGCAGCAGCAGTGCCCGCATCTCCGACTGGGCTACGGCGGACATCTCCTCAATCAGCGCAATTTGCCGCTGCGCCTTGTCGAAATCCTTCTCCAGCGTCCGGCCTACAGCCGTTGCCGTCATTGAGATCGCGAACAGCTGCTGGGATACGGCATCATGCAGCTCGCGTGCCAGCCGCTGGCGTTCCTCGATAATCGCCGTCACCCGGGCTTGCTCGGCAAGCTTGGCATTATTGGTGGAGAGCCGCTGCAGCGTAGTCACCTGATTCTCCCACTTGCCGCCGATCCGTCCGAGCTGTTCCCCGAGCCGGCCCAGCTCATCATGGCCCAGATCCGGCATTACCGGGGTGAGGTTGCCCTTCTCCCAGGCTACCAGTGTCGCCCGCAGCAGCTCCAGCTTGCGCTTGCTGCGGAAGCCCTGATAGAACCCGTACCCGATGCCGAAGGCCATCGGCAGCAGAATCAGCGTCATTGCCGTTCTCACGCCGACCTTCCAGTCCTCAAACGGCTGTAATAATCCATATGTATACATAATGTATGTAATAACAAGCAGCATGATCAAAGAGAACAGAGCCCCCTCGCCCATACTGCGCGTTACCATGTTACTGCTTTTATTGCCCATGCCCGGGAGCCCTCCCTTCCATCTCTCTGCTCATATGCTGTATTCATCAGGGAAACCGTATGTCGAGATCACCCATCAGATATGAGATATTGAATTTCACTTTATGCTCACTGCTGTCGTAGTTGGGTGACTTCCAGTTCAGCCGGTTCAGCATCCCTGTGTCCCGGTGACTGCCGGATTCAATAGAGCCGAACAGCACGAAGGCTTCGATCTCTACCCCGTAATCCTCGGACATCAGAATATCCACATCGCCAAAAATACCCTGGAACAGCATAATTGTCTCTTGTTCTTCCGCCATCGCCAGCGAAAGATCCACATCCGCCTCACCCAGCACATGCCAGGCACTGAGGCTGCGCATGACCCACGGCGAGAGATCCCAGTCGAATCTGGAAGAGAAGCTTTGCTTCTGCATAAACCCGGCCTTGCGCTGCATTCTTTTGGATTTGACAAAGAACATCCCCAGCGAAATCAGGCAGATTCCAAGCACCAGCAGCAGATGGTCCAGCAGCAGCAGCACCGCGCCGATCCCCAGAAGCTTATACCCCTGCTTCACCTTGCCTGACGTTGTCCGGTAAATCCCCAGCAGCAGGAACAGGAGTGCGACAATGGAGAAGAAGCCGATCCATTTGCCAAAAATCATCAAGCAGCCGACACCAATCAGTCCGATGGCAATCAAACGGTTCCGTTTATCCATTCCGCACCTCCTTAAAGTTTTGCCAAGCGGAAACAGCTACGCCGTCTTTTAAGGGACGGTGCGTTTCAGCGAGAAATAGAAGGATAAGTTATCATGCCAGCATATAAATTCTTATATTTGAAGCAAAACTGACTTCGTAAGCATAATCTAAGTTTTGCCAAGCTGACTTCGCAAGCCTCAGCTTATCTGCAGCTATAACCGCTTCCCGCTACAAAAGCCATACCGGTATGGAGAATCCATACCGTATGGCTTTACCTTGTTCAGCATATCATATCTGCCTATTCTTTAGGAACAGGCATTATTCTTCTTTTTTATCAAGTGAAGGAGCTGCCGGAGCAGAATTCAGCTTGCTCTTCAGTGCTGCGAGCTGTTCTTCCACTTTGAGCTGCTTCTCAGGATCTACCGGCTTAGCATATGCGGTTGCCGAAGGGCTATACGGAGCACGCATAACATCTGCTTCCGCTTCAAGCTGCATGATCTTTTCTTCCATGCGGTGGAATCCAAGGGATGCACTTCCGCTTTCAATGGAATGTACACTGCTGATCTGGGACATTTGCTTCTTGGCTTTGGCCATTTGAGCGCGGGAGACCAGTTCATTACGTTTGTTGCGCAGCTTGTAGAACTCATCCTTCATATCATGAAGCTGCTGCACCAGTTCCTTGGCTTGAACTTCAGCCTGGGCGTGAAGCTCGCTGTATTCAACATGCTTCTGATCGAAATAAATCTTCTCTTCCAGCAGCTTGCGGGTAACTTCCTCCTGGCCGTTCTTAAGCGCAAGTTCCGCTTGTGCTGCACGCTGTCCGGATACCTTAGCAGCTTCATCCACACGCTGCTTCATACGGCGTTCGTTGGCCATCTGCTTCGCTACCGTTACTTCAGCCTCATGAATCTCAGCCTCCATATCGCGCAGATATTGATTCAGCATTACGATTGGGTCCTCTACCTTATCCAACATGTCGTTTACCGACGCTTTAGTCATATCTTTAATCCGTTTGAATACTCCCATGATTTACACTTCTCCCTTCTCATATTTAGACAGTTTTTGTTTGAGCTCTTCTACTTCTTTTTGCAGTGCCTTCTTCTCAATATCCTTCATCATGGCATCCAGACCGGAATCGGGAGCCGTGTAAGCGCCTGCTTTGTCATAGCCGGGATTATAGCCCGGCTGTCCGCCGTAAGGGCCATATCCTTGTTGTCCCTGAGGTCCCTGCGGTCCGCGGCCATGCTCAGGTCTGCCTGAGTAAGGACCGCCATATGGGCCGCCCGGCGCACCGGGTCCAGGTCCGAAGGGATTGTACTGGGTAGGCTCCTTGGGAATTACCATTGCTGCGATAAGGTACACCAGGATAGTGGCTCCTCCGCTAAAAGGAATGCTGACCACCAGCAGAATTCTGAACAGTGTGGAGTCGATGCCGAGTGTCTCGGACAATCCGCCTGCCAGCCCTGTCATTACCCTGTCTCTGGTTGAACGGTACAATCGGGTCATAGTACTACTCCTTTCTGCCATCATTGTTCAGCTTCTCCTTCAGGCGGGCCATTTCTCTTTCGAGCACGGTCGCCACCGTCTCACCGGCCTGCACTGCGTATTCCTGTCCCATCCGCCGCAAATCGCTCAGGCTTTTGGCTTCCAGCTCCCAATCGGTCATCTTGTCCTCCAGACGGCCGAACATCTTGGGAACATCACCGCCGCCGTAAGCACTCGCTCTTTGATTCATGCGCTGCTGCAGCCGAAGTGATTCCATCCGGGCTGCATAGAACTGGCGTTTGCTGTACACTGTCTGATACTCAATTTTGAGTTCATTCAACTGGCTTTCAAGCTCAAAGAGTGATTGCTGGCTGGTTTCCAGCAGCCCGCTGTATTGCTCCAGCTTTTCCTCGTGGATAATTTTCTCCTGCAGTGCCAGTTTGGCGAGATGATCTTCGCCGGCCTTGAGCGCGAGGAGTGCCTGCTCTTCACGTTTGTTTCTCATGGCGGTTGCCTGATTCACCTGCTGCTGCAATTGCTTCGTATGGGAAGCGTACTGCTGGTACAGCCGCTCAGCCTCCCCAATTTCCTCACGGGTTGAATGTAGAAATTGATCAATCAGCTTCACGGGATCCTGACTCTGCTCCAGGCGTTCATTCAAGTTGGCTACGGTGATATCCCTCATTCTGCGAAAAACACTCATGATTTCCTGTTCCCTCCCTGCTTCTAATTAAGTAATTGTTCTACCTCTTAGTATGTTCTGCTCCGCTTACCCCGGAGTACCGAGATGCCCCACACTACCAGCGCCACACCGAGCAGCGGTCCGATAATCCAGGAAAGCTTGGAGAGCAGGGACATGATACCGATGAACATTACCACCCAGCCGATAATCTTGCGTCCGCTCTTAATTCCGTAGTATCCGAGAACCACCAGCAATACCGGGAACAGGATGCCGAAGATGCCGTGAATCAAATGAGGCAAAATCCCTAACAGCATTACCGCTCCAATTGCAATCAGCACAATCGCAAGTCCGTTACCTTTTCTTTGCATTTTTTCTCACCGCCTTTCGCTGATCTCTTTCTTATAACCTTATTCTAGGGCAAACCGCAGATTTTCAAAACAGACTGTGGACGGTTTTATGTACTGGACCTTAGTCGGGGACTTATGCACGACCGCAGACTGCGGGGCTCGGGAAATAATTCATCTTGCATAAAGCTACACAACTATTGTTGGACTCTACATTATAATGAAGACTTTTGTCGGGTAATGTCCAGAATATGTCCACTTTACTGTGATAGAGTGTGATATATATCATTTCAAATCAAATGGAGGGATTGAATGCAAGTATCCATTATCATATTGGCCCAACATCTTCGATTACTTAAATCATGCCTGGCCAGTATTGAGTTATTTACGGAAGCCCCCTATGAGCTGATTGTGATTAACGATGGCGGCGGTGAAGAGATCAGCAGCTATTTAACTCTCCATAAAAAAGCGCGCTCCTTCTCGTCCAAGGAACGTATCGGCGTGTCCGGAGGATACAATCTGGGCGCATCCTTTGCGGCTGGTGAATACCTTGTATTCATGCGTGACCATATGATTGTGTCTGAAGAATGGCTGTCCAGCCTGACCGGCTGTGCCCGGCAGCACCCGCAGGCGGCGATGATCGGCCCTGTCAGCAATGATGTTAGCGGCCCGCAAAGACTTCCGGTGATCTGTACAGAGATGGAGCAGCTGGATCATATCGCCAGATCGTTCGCACTCTCCAAAGCCGGACAAGCCAAGACCACAACCCGGCTGCTAAGCCATCTGCTGCTCATGCGCCGTGATGCCTTCGGTCAGCTCGGAGGCTTCGATGAACAATTCGGACTGGAATGCTACGAGGATGACGATCTATGCTACCGTGCGCTCCAGGCAGGATACAGTCTGCAGATCGCCCTGGACTGCTTCGTGCGCTATATCCAGCCTCCACCGCTGTTCCCGGAATCACCCGGCTGGTACAACGCACAGCTGATTGCCAATAAAGAAAAAGCCCGCAGGAAATGGGGCCTCGATATTACAAGTGCTCTATATGAAATGAAACGCAGCGTCACCGTGAGTCTCTGCATGATTGTCAAGAACGAGGAAGCCACTCTTGAACGCTGTCTGGACAGTGTCTCAGGACTGGTGGATGAGATCATCATTGTGGATACTGGTTCAACAGACCGCACCAGGGAAATTGCTCTGCGCTACACGGACAAGGTAGCTGATTTCACATGGGTCAACGATTTTGCCAAAGCGCGGAATTATGCCTTCAGCCTGGCGACACAGGATTACCTGCTCTGGATGGATGCTGATGATATTCTGCTGCCTGCAGATGCCGAGAAGTTCAGCACCTTGAAGAGCGCCTTGGAATGGGATATGGACGCGGTATCCATGAATTACAATCTGGCCTTTGACGAGCATGGTAATGTCACCTCCAGCCTTACACGCAACCGCCTGGTCAAGCGGGAGAACGGCTTCCGCTGGATCGGTATCGTCCATGAATACCTGGAGGTTAGCGGCAAGGTGCGACGTTCGGATATTTCCATCACCCATGGCAGAGTCCACGGGAATTCTGACCGCAACCTGAATATCTACGAGAGCCGTCATGCGGCCGGGGAGATTTTCTCCACCCGGGATCTGTTCTACTTCGCCAATGAGCTGAGGGAACATAAGCAATGGGACAAAGCCATCTCTTTCTATGAAATGTTCCTGCAGCAGGTAGACAGCTGGATCGAGGACCGGATCAATGCCTGCGGAAGCCTCTCCGATTGCTACCGGGAGCTTGGCAATGAACAACAGGCCAAAGCTAAAGCGCTCCAGTCTTTCTCTTATGATCTGCCCCGCGCAGAGAATTGCTGCCGGCTTGGCAGCCTGTACATGCTGGAGAACGACTTCAGCAAAGCCATCTTCTGGTACAAAATGGCGAGCGAATTAACCAAGCCGCTGGACAATTACGCCATTCTCCAGCATGCCTGCTGGAGCTGGCTGCCGCATCTGCAGCTCTGTGTCTGTTATGACCGCATCGGCCAATATGAACGGGCCAGTGCCCATAACGAAATGGCTGCGGAACACATTCCTTTTGACAGCAAAGTGCTGGCGAACAGAGCCTACTTCACCGGCCTGGGCGTTGCAAGACAAACATATACTTTAGGGGGAACTACTCGATGAAAAAAGCAACAACCCGCTATACAGAAATCGCCCACGGCAGCGAAAACTCCAAAAAGGATATCAAACCCGCTTTAGTAAAAACCTCAATGGCGGTTATGGTGCTTAGCCAGGTAACAGCCGTGCTGCCCAGTGCCGGATTCGGCGGTACAGGCATTGCCTCCGCAGCTGAAAAGAAAGCCTTCAATGATGTAAGCAGCAGCTCGTGGATGTACAAATATGTAATGAAAATCGCCGCTTTGGGGTTTGCGGAGGGAGATACCACCGGGAACTTCAATCCAAAGGCGCCGCTGACTCATCAGGAAGCTGCAATTATGGCTGTCCGTTTCCTGGGCACAGAGGAGCCTTCCGGCACTTCGGCCAGTTCTTCGCTTGAAGTCAGTGATTGGGCAAGTGCCTGGGTGCAGACCGCTATTAATGAAGGTTTAATTAAACCTGAAGAGGAAGCCGCTTCGGGCTGGGGAACACAGAATGCCAGCCGCGAGTGGCTGACTAAACTTGTGATCCGTCTGCTCGACAAGGAGAATGAAGCACTTGCCCTGGCCAGCGAACCACTCCCCTTCAATGACGAGAATCAAATTTCCGCTTGGGCTACCGGCTATATCAATGCAGCTTCCCAGTTAAAAGTAGTCCAAGGCTTCGAGGATAAAACGTTCAGACCTACCGCTGATGTGACCCGTGCCCAGGCGGCAGCTATTTTCAGCCTGGCGGAAAGATATGCTCCGGCCCAATCCGGAACTGTTGCCCGCGGCACTGTCGTCAGCCTGACTGGCAGCCAGATTGGTGTACTGACAGAAGCTGGTCAAGTCGTGAACCTTAAGATTGACAGCACAACACTGATCTTCGGCACTGGCGGAGCTTCCGCTTCTGATATAGCCGCCGGGCAGCCCATCACGGCAATCTACAGTAACGGAGCAGCTTCTTATATTGAAATCGCCGACATTACCAAGGCAGAAATTACGCTGCCGGCGCCAAAAGGCGAAACCGGAGCTACTGGTGCAGCAGGCCTGGTGGGTGCTACGGGGGCGACTGGCGCTACAGGGGCGACTGGCGCAACGGGTACAACCGGAGCAACAGGCAGCGCTGGCTCCTCAGGAAACCAAGGAGCAATCGGGGCGACTGGTGCGACGGGGTCTGCCGGTCCTATCGGTGAAATAGGCGCAACAGGTGCAACGGGCCCGGCAGGTGAGACCGGCGTAACCGGAACCACGGGGCCTACCGGGGCAACGGGGCCCGCCGGCGAAGTCGGCGCTACTGGGGCTACTGGGGCTACCGGCCCAGCCGGTGAAGAAGGCGCCACTGGGGCTACCGGCCCTGCGGGCGAAGATGGAGCTACTGGGGCAACGGGGGCAACTGGCGCTACTGGAGCCACTGGCGCTACCGGCCCTGCGGGCGAAGAGGGAGCTACTGGGGCAACGGGGGCAACTGGCGCTACTGGAGCCACTGGCGTTACAGGGCCTGCGGGCGAAGATGGAGCCACAGGCGCAACGGGCGCTACAGGAGCCACTGGCGCTACTGGACCTGCGGGCGAAGATGGAGCTACTGGGGCAACTGGCGCTACTGGAGCCACTGGCGTTACGGGGCCTGCGGGCGAAGAAGGAACCACTGGCGCTACTGGTGCTACTGGTGCTACTGGTGCTACTGGCGAAGATGGAGTCACCGGCGCTACTGGTGCCACTGGCGTAACTGGCGCTACCGGGGCGACTGGTGCTACCGGGGCTACCGGTGCTACCGGGGCTACCGGTGTTACAGGAGCCACCGGGGCGACTGGCGCCACTGGTACTCCAGGGGCTAGCGCAAATGCCTATATCCCGTTTTCTTCAGGAAACCCTGCTACTGTAACTACGATAGCAGGCGGTTTGCCAGGCACTGGCGCACTGATTGGCTTCGGAAGCTCAGTAAGCGGCGTATCCGTTACCTCAGGAACTATTGATTTAACCGGAGCAAGCGGCACAAATCTCAATTATGCCTTTTCTGTACCAAGTGCCGGAACCATTACATCCCTAAGCGGATATTTCAGTACAACACAAGCACTTTCTCTGGTGGGAACTACGGTAACTATTACAGCCCAACTGTACGCGAGTACAACGCCCAACAATACATTCGTGCCTGTACCTGGAACTGCAATGACATTGTCTCCCTCGCTTACAGGAATAATATCCGTAGGATCCGTCTCTTCCGGTATAATTACAGGCCTATCTATTCCTGTTACAGCACAAACGCGCCTGCTTATGGTATATTCAGCATCCGCGGCAGGTCTCAGCCTTAACAATACTGTTCAAGGATACATGAGCGGCGGTCTCAATATTTCGATGCCGGCAACTGTACCAACACCTCCCTGATAATTCATTTTATTAATTAAAAGCTGATTCTTAGCAGATATTCTGCTGGGGATCAGCTTTTTTTACTGTCCCTTCCAAATTATACGGCATCATATTCTCTTGCAGGATCTCCCAGTCATGGCCATAATATTGAGATAACGCTTCATCCACACAAAGGAGTTACGCCCATGAAGACACTGCTGATCGTTGAAGATGACCGAAGCCTGAACAAGGGAATCGCCCTGTCCTTGGCTCAAAATGACTTAATTATAGAGCAGGCCTATTCTGTGGCGATGGCTGATCAGATTATATCCTCAACCCAGATAGATCTCATTCTGCTGGATGTGAATCTTCCGGACGGAAGCGGACTCGATTACTGCGAGAGAATCCGCCGAACCTCACAAGTGCCGATTATATTTCTGACAGCCAACGACATGGAGCCGGATATTGTTACCGGCTTTGCGCTGGGAGCTGATGACTATATTACGAAGCCATTCAGTCTGATGATTCTGCGGGCCCGGGTAATGGCCGTCCTGAGAAGGAGCGATGCACCTGCCAGTGACAGGATCGTTATCGGACCGCTGGAATTTGATTTTGGCAAAATGGAATATTTCAAGAACAGCCGCCCCCTGCTGCTGAGCAAGTCCGAACAGAAACTGCTGCGCATACTGGTAGTGAACAGAGGCAACATTCTGACCCGAGAGCAGCTGATCGACAAAACGTGGAGCCAGGAGGCTGTCTTCGTGGATGAGAACGCATTGACGGTAGCGATCAAAAGATTGCGGGCCAAAATCGAAGCTGAACCCTCCTCGCCCCAATATATTAAGACCGTTTATGGTTTAGGGTATACATGGACAGAAGGGCCGACTCTATGAAGGGACAAGAACGACTGCCGCATACCCGGCTGGTAAATCTGGGGTTTGCTGCGGCTTTTATCATTCTGGTGCTGGCTTATGTGACTTGTATTATATTACTGGATACCACTGGCTCATCCATCCTCGGACTCTCCCTTCTGTTTATACTCTGCATGCTGATCCTGGGAGGGGCCTGGTCCTGGTCGCTCAGGCATCAGCTCACTTCTTTTATGGGACAGGTAGAGATACTGGTAGACAACGCTACTCTCGGGCGTGAGCCAAACTATAATTATGAAGAAACCCTTCTCTCCTCCATAGAACATAAATTAATGCGGTACATAGAGATTGCCAGAGTGAACGGACAGAATCTGGAGACGGAAAAGAATAAAATTAAAGAACTGATCTCCGATATCTCCCATCAGACCAAAACACCGTTATCCAATATTATGATTTACAGCCAGCTGCTTGAGGAAAATCTGGTGCATGATGAGCATGCGCTCCCGCTTGTTCTCCAAGTTAAAAAGCAGTCGGAAAAGCTCGACTGGCTGATCCAATCCCTGGTCAAGCTGTCCAGACTTGAGACGGGCATGATTTCTTTGCACATGGTGTCTTCTCCTGTGATCCGCGCCGTTTCTGAAGCAGTTTCGCAGATTTTCATCCAGGCAGAGAGCAGCTGTATCACTATCAGTATAAGCTGTGAAGCCCACATCACCGCGCACCATGACTCCAAGTGGACAACCGAGGTGTTATTCAATCTGCTGGAGAACGCCGTGAAATATACAGGAGCGGGAGGCAGCATCCATATCACCGCTGAAGCGAATGAGATGTTTGTACGCCTGGATATCGCAGATACCGGCCGGGGAATCTCCCAGGAAGAGCTGCCCCAAATCTTCAAGCGGTTCTACCGGGGAAATAATGTGCGCGATATAGATGGCGTGGGAATAGGACTATTCCTGGCGCGGGAGATTATCACTGCACAAGGCGGACATATGAAGGCTGCATCTGTGCCCGGGCAAGGCACTGTGTTCTCGATCTTCCTGCCGCTATGCTGAATATGTCCATTCCGTCAGATTTCAGACACTCTCCTGTTAGATTTGTCTGATACCTTGAAGATGTGAATAAGAACATACGCACAGGAGGAATATAACATGCCTATTCTGCGAATAGAGAATCTCAAGAAATATTATGGAAAAGGAGCGCAGACGGTCAAGGCTCTGGATAACGTATCTATGAATGTCGAGAAAGGGGAGTTCGTGGCAATCGTCGGCACGAGCGGCAGCGGAAAAAGTACACTGCTGCATATGCTCGGAGGTCTGGACCGGGCCACAGAAGGCAAGGTGTATGTCAACGGGCATGATATTTTTCAGATGAGTGATGAGAAGTTAACCATTTTCAGGCGCCGCTCTGTCGGATTCGTCTTCCAGAGCTATAATCTGGTGCCGATCCTGAATGTGCTGGCAAATATCGTCCTGCCCATTGAGCTTGACGGAGGCCAGATCGACCAGGAGTATCTGAACCTGATTATCACGAGTCTGGGACTGCAGGAGAAGACCCGCAATCTGCCTGCTGCACTCTCCGGCGGCCAGCAGCAGCGCGTGGCCATCGCAAGAGCGCTTGCGACCAAACCTTCCATTATCCTTGCTGATGAACCCACCGGCAACCTGGACAGCAAGACCAGCCAGGAGGTGCTTATCCTGCTGAAACAGCTCAGTGTCAAATTCGACCAGACTATTGTTATGATTACGCATAACGAAGCCATCGCCCAGATGGCGGACCGGATCATCCGCATTGAGGACGGCAGGATCGCCTCAGGATTAACGCAGTCACCCGGGGAGGGCCGGTTATGATCGCTACAAACAACCGGAAGACCGTGTTCAACCTGGCGATGGCCAGCCTGCGGGCCAACCGGTTGCGAAATTTGGCGGCCATCTGCGCTATTGTGCTGACTACACTGCTTATTACTTCCATTTTCACTATGGCTCTGAGTATCAACCAGTCTATGCAATATGCACAAATGAAAACAGCCGGAAGTGACTTCCACGGAGGCTTCAAATACCTTACTCCGGAAGAAGCAGCTACACTGCGGAAGCATCCTTCAATTAAACTATATGACTACTCGCTCAGTTCCGGCAGACTGGGGAATAAAGAATTTAAGCATGATCCCGTTGAGGTGCTTCAGATTGATCAGGTCTACGCGGATCACAGCTTTATCGTGTTCACAGAGGGAGGATTGCCTACTGGAGAGAATGAGGTTGCCCTGAACACCTGGATTCTGGACAAGCTGGGGGTGCAGCCGGAGCTCGGCAAGGAAATCACGCTGCAGATAGATATTGGTGAGCGGATGATCAGCCAGAAGTTCACTTTGTCAGGCTATTATGAAGCGGACAAGGAGCTTGCGATGGCGGGACTGGCCTTTGTCTCGAAAGCTTTTACCGATAAAAACCTCTCAGACATCGATCCCGTACAATCAAGAGACAGCGGCTCCTACGTTAATACCTCAAATCTGAGTGTCATGTTCAGCAATTCCTTTCATATTGAGAGCAAGCTTAACAAGGTCCTGGCAGACACGGGAATTACGGCTCCTATCGGAATCAATTGGGCTTATTCCAGTGTATCTTTGGCGGAAAATGCAGTGAATATCATTCCATACGCCGCAGTTATCTTCATCATTATGCTTAGCGGCTACCTGCTTATTTATAATATTTTTTATATTTCGGTGGTCCGTGATGTGAAGTTCTACGGCCTGCTGAAAATGATTGGCACCACCCCGAGACAACTGCGGAGAATCATCGCTATTCAAGCCAGGCTGCTATACCTCATTGCCCTGCCGTTCGGCCTTGGCTTCGGCTATCTAATCGGCAGATGGGTTACACCTCTGACCACTTCGCTATCCGGAGAGTTTAAAGGAAGTTCGCTTTCGTCCAGTCCATGGATATTTGCAGGCGCAGCCCTCTTCTCCTTCCTGACCGTGTGGATCGCAGCGCATAAGCCGGGACGGCTGGCAGCGGACATCGCTCCCGTGGAAGCTGTTAAATTCTCAGGCGTTCAGAATGGCGGAGTGAAAACTCTCAGGTCCTCAAACCACGGGGCCAAGCTACACCGTATGGCGTTCTCCAATCTGTTCCGGAGTCAAAAGAAGCTGAGCCTGATGTTATCTTCGCTTTTCTTAAGCATTCTGCTGTTTAATACGATATTCACCGTAATCTCCTCCATGGACGTCAATAAGTACCTCAGCGCCTACATTCATGGGGATTATATGATACACAACAAGGGCATTATCCAGCAGGAGGGGGAACGCTCAGTCAATGAAACAGAGCTGTCCGAGGAACTGTGCAGGCAGCTGAGTCATATAGACGGGGTGAACAGTATCGATAAAGTCTATTATAGCCTGCTCACCGTTCCTCCGGATGATATCATCCGCGCTTCACTGAAGTCGTCAGCCAATCCACAGGGCATCCCTGCCCGTGTCCACGCTCAGCTCTTCGGACTGGATTCAGGCTGGTACGATCTCGCAGAACAGGATGTGCTCGAAGGGGAATTCAACCGGGAGCAATTTGATTCCGGGGACTTCATACTGGTGACCCAGACTCTTACAGAGCCAGGCGCCTATGCAAGCTACTATCATCCCGGAGATAGGATCAGCTACCCCGGATTGAAGCAGAGCTACGAAGTGATGGCCGTGCTGAAATATGACGCTTTCTTTGCGGCAACCACCCAAACATATTTCGGCAACGGCTACAACGCCTTCCTGCCTGCAGCCAAGCTCCGCCAAGCCACTTTGGAGAGCGGGACTCCAGCAGACATCCTCTCGCTTACCCTGCATGCAGATCCCGCCAAGCTTGATGAAACGGGGCAATTGCTCAGAGAGGGCATCCGCCCGCTGGATGCTCTGCAGCTGAAATCCAGAGAAGATTACAGAGAGGAGTTAAGCGATAATATCCGTATTTTTGAGATTATCGGCTATGGCCTGAGTCTCGTAATCGCCCTCATAGGTCTGCTCAATTACATTAATTCTGTCCTTACCGGGGTGATCGCCCGCAGGCATGAATTTGCCGTTCTGGAGAGCATCGGGATGACTAAGAAGCAGCTCAAACGGATGCTTGTTTACGAAGGATTGTATACTGTACTGCTCACCGCTCTGCTTACCTCTACTATAGGCGTGCTGCTGACTTACTGGATCGCCAGGAATATTGCCGCGGGTATGGCCTATATGGAATTCCGCATGATGTGGCTGCCGTTCATTCTGGTCATTCCGGTACTGGCTGTTTTGTCTTATCTCATCACAATAAGTGCCTACAGACCGCTCGCCCGCAGCCCGATCGTCGAAAGGCTGCGTGAAATGGAATAAAGGCATGCTAAATAGCCGGATACTCTAAAGAGTACCGGCTGTTTCAGCAGTTATTTGGCGAAGGTCCGCGACACCCAATCGCCCAGAATATCCTCACTGAGGAATGGAGCCAGCGGCAGGAGTGCTGCCGCACCTTCTTTATTGAAGATACGCTCAGCTAGTCCATTCAGCGCCTCTTCACTGAGGAACGGAGCCAAGGGGAGCAGCGCTCCCGAGCCTTCCCGCTCAAAGACTGCCTCTGCCAGCTCATCCAGTAGCTCTTCTTCGAGGAACGGAGCCAGCGGGGGGAGCGCTCCCGGACCTTCTTTGGCAAAAGCGAGCTTGGCGCATTCCTCCAGCCCCTCCTCACTTACAAACGGGGCAAGCGCCACAAGTGCATGTTTTCCTCCTGAGGCATAAGCTTGTTTGGCAAGCTCGTCCAGCCCCTCCTCACTCATAAACGGGGCCAGCTTCAGCAGCGGCTGAATCCCCTCCCGCTCAAACACCTCCACGGCGCATTTATCCAGCGTCTCTTCGCTTAAGAATGGCGCCAGTGCCAACAGATCGTCTACTGCCGCACCCACCTTCACATGCTCAAACGCTTCGCCGATCTGTTCATTTTGCAGCAGCGGCGCAAGGTCCGAAAGCTCTTGTGCCGTGCCTTCCCCCCGCTGGAAATAATCCCCCGTGGTCTGATCCAGTACACTTTCGATAATCCGGGAGCTTCGCCCTTGCTCTTCTCCGAGGATCTCGCCGATCCCTACGCCAAAAATTTCCGCCAGCTCCGGAAGCTTGGAGATATCCGGCATACTTGCGCCTCTCTCCCAGTTGCTGACCGCCTGATAGCTGATTCCCAGCTTATCTGCGAGCCCCATTTGCGTAAGCCCGGCGGCTCCTCTCAATCTAACGATATTCCTGCCCACCTTCAACATGTCAAACATGCTTCCACCCCTTCGGCTAAGATGCTCTCAGTGTACCGACCGCTGCTGTTTTTGTATATCAAGCGCTGCTTGAGTTGCCGCCTGCTGCGGCTTGCCGCGGAAAATAGTCACCAGAACGACCGCTGCAATAATGATCACGGCTGCAATCAGTGTATTCAAGGTAAGCTGTTCACCGACCAGCAGCCAGCCAAGCAGTACCGCCACCACCGGATTAACGAAGGCATAGGTTGAGACGAGAGACGCGTCAGCATTCTTGAGCAGCCAGATGTAGGCCGTGTAGCCGACGATGGAGCCGAAGACGACCAGATAACCGAGTGCCAAATATGAGCGCATTGAAATGCCGGAAATATCGAGCTTGGACCAGTCGCCGGTGAAATAGGAGAAAATCATCAACAGCGCTCCTCCCGTCAGCATCTGTGCTGCCGTTGACATCAGCGGGGAATCCGGCATTGCAGCACTGCGTGAATACATCGATCCGACTGCCCAGCTTATGGAAGCTATTAATAAGGTAATAATACCGATCAAATCGGTGGCGGTGCCCGTATCTCCCTTCCCCGGCTGGAAGACCAGCACTGCAATGCCCAGCAGCCCCAGTACAATCCCGGCGATGACACCGGTATTCGGACGTTTGCCGCCGCGGCCAAACCAGCCCATCAGCATCATCCAGACGGGAACGGCCGCAACGATCAGGGAAGCGATGGATGAAGATACTCTTTGCTCTGACCAGGCCACCACACCGTTGCCTCCAAGCAGCAGCAAGACGCCGACAATCGCCGAAGACCGCCACTCGCGCCCGGCCGGACGCTTCGCTCCGCTTAATCTGGCAATCATATAGAGCACAGCACCGGCTGCAAAAAACCGTACTCCAGCCATCAGAAAAGGCGGCATCGTCTCAATCGCAATCTTCATGCCGACATAGGTGCCTCCCCAAAACAAATAAACGCACAATAGCGCAATACCAACCACGTACACCGGATTCACTTTCTTCTTCTGCGGCATACCGCTACACCCCCTTCAATCCGTCCTCATATATAGTAGATAAAATAAAAGTAGTCGAGGTTTCCTTAATGTCAGGAATACGGAGAATCTCGTCAAGCAGAAGTGTAAGCTCCTCCGGCGAGGTCACCCTCACCTTAAGCAGCATGCACCACTCTCCCGCCAGCCGCTGGCATTCGATGATGCTCACGCCCGGGATTTGGATGCGGATAATCTGTTCTGCCGCCTCCTTAAAGCCCTGGCTGACCACCTTCACGGAGATCATGACCTTAATCTTCTGGTCCAGCTTGCTCCAGTCCACAATTCCCCTATAGCCCTTGATTACTCCGCTTTTCTCCAGCTTGCCGACTCTCTGATGCACAGATGGCCGCGAGATATGCAGCAGCTTGCCGATCTCTTCATGGGACAGTCTTCCGTTCTCTTCCAGCAGCTTTAGAATTCTAATATCGAGTTCATCCACAAGACCGCCTCCTGGGCAAAATTATAGCATGATTTATATGAATAACGACTAATCGTTAGTGTTCATCAGTAAAATCAAACGTTTCGTAAGATAAACGGGAAATAATCTCGTTAATCGTTATAATACCGGCTCAAATCTATCCTGAGAATAACGAATCGTAGGTGCGTTTGATACGAAAAAACCCAAGTCTTGAGCCGCCAGCTGGAGAAGCTGGTTTGGGCCACTGCTTGAGCGGGATGATGCTGGGGGATATTTGATATTTGCTGCAAAACTCCAGACTGGGGCAGAACGGAGAGAGCGTACAATAACCAGCTGGCTGCATGAGTAAACGTTGGGTTGGGTTGAACCCTTCCGTCAAAACCAAACTATACTCAAACCGGACTGAGAGGACCCTATTTTACGAAAAGGACTGCTTTGTCCGGGCAAACGGACTCAGAATCCTCTATTTACTTCCGGGCACACCAAAACAAGGGTCTTTGAGACATTTAGCGGAATCTGAGTCCGCGCAGGTTAAATAACAGGGTATTTTCGCCAAATAGGGGATTGTCAGTCCGGTTCCCGCAGGATATCGGTCTCCCCACAGTTGTTTTCCTATGTCATAGATGAACTGGAGACGCAGACTTTCATTGCTCCGTCCGCAGCGACAGAGCACAGCAGCTACTTCTATCCAGCGTCAGCGGCTTACGACTTCCCCGAGTTCAGCAGCTACTCTCTGCCCGGCAAGCCGCCGCCGAACACCGTTCCTTCCGCAAGCCCGGACACGAACTGCTGCAGCCAGACATAATATTCAGCGGCATGCTTCAGCTTGTCCAGATCCTTGAGGCAGGCCTGCCGTTCCTCCTCCGGAGTGTCCTCCGCATCGATAAGGGCCTGCAGTTCAGGCACCGCCGTCCCCATCGCCTCCTGCATCACATCGATCTCCCGCTGAAGCTTCAGCGTGAAGAAGTTCCGGAAGGCCTGGAAGAAATCCGTCTCCGCCGCATATAGCTCCTTCCGCTCACGCTTCTCCTCCAGCTTCGTAACCATCCGGGAGGCGATCAGGGAGCGGACACCGTAGCTCATATTGCTTTTGCTCATATTCATGACCTGCTTCATTTCCTCCAGCGTCATCGGCTTGTCCTCAAAGAACATAATTCCGTACAGCTGCCCGAAGGAATAATTCGCTCCATACAAATCCATCGTCTGCGCTATCGCATCAATCATCGGACCAAGGAGCTGCTCCCGTGGCGAACGATGCGGGTTGTCCTCGCCAAATGCGGCATGTTTCATCAGGGTAGCACCTCATTTTCGCATAGAATTGTTCTCTCTACATTACACAAAACTGAAGCTTTGCGGCAGACTTACTACAAATTTTACACAAATTCCGAAGTATGTTTACTCCCGCTTGACCACAAGCCTCGTCCATGAGTGTACAATTTTTTTTGAACAGAGGAACTGTCCTCTGCATTATACCGCACCAAACAATGTAGATGGAATGGGGTATTGGGACGAAAATGACACGTTCAAAACTTATTAGCGGCCTTAAGCCCGTGCTGTTCACGCTGCCGGCAATGATCCCGTTCGCCCTGTTCTGGCTGGCACCGCTGCTGTATGTACTGTATCTCAGCTTCACGGAATGGGATTTCATGAGCCCGGAGAAGACCTTTGTCGGCCTGCAGAATTATACCGACCTGCTCAGCAATCCGGCTTTTTACCAGGCCTTAAGAGTAACCGTGCTCTTCTGTGCGGGCAGTGTGCTGCCGATCATCCTGCTGGGACTGGGCCTTGCCCTCCTGATGAACCATAAAACAACCCCACGAAGTGGAGCTTTAGCTTCGAGGTTTACTCAGGTACTTCGCGGGGGCCCCACGTTCAACTTAAAGGGCTCTGCCCTGTATCAGGTGCTGCTGTTCTCGCCTTGGGTCACACCAACCGTTGCCGTATCCATCGTCTGGTCCTGGATATATGAGCCTGATGTCGGCCTCGCCAATACAGTGCTCGGCTTCTTCGGCCTTGAGCCGATCGGGTGGCTGCAAGACCCCAAGTGGGCGCTGATTGGCGTGCTGCTCGTAACGATCTGGAAATCAGTAGGCTGGGCGATGATCTTCTATCTGGTGGCGCTGCGGAATGTGCCTTCAGACCTGCTGGAAGCCGGGGAGCTTGACGGGGCAAGTCCGGTGCAGAAGTTCCTCCGCATCACGCTGCCGCTGATCTCGCCGACCACACTGTTTCTGTTCGTGGTACAGCTCATCTCGGCGCTTCAGGCCTACGATCAGATTAATGTGCTGACGCAGGGCGGCCCGTCCGGCTCTACCCGCACCTTGCTGTATCTGTATTATCAGTCCGCCTTCGAATCGTTCCAGATCGGAGAGGCTTCCACTGTAGCTGTCGTCCTGGTCTTCCTATGCATGCTGCTGTCGGTGTTCTCTTTCAGCATCAGCAAGCGGACCACCCATTACCAATAGCAGTTATCTGTTCTTATCTTTCGTACAAGGAGGTCTCACCGCTTGCGTATGCTCACACGGCTCAGCGGACCGGCCCGCCAGATTTTTTTCGCCGCGCTTGCTCTGCTGATGGCCTTTCCGTTCTACTGGATGGTTACCAGCGCACTCAAAACCAATGATGAAATCTGGCGCTCCCCGCCCACGCTCTGGCCTGAGGTACCGCTCTGGGGGAATTTCGCCGCAGCCTGGAACGAGGCCCCCTTCGCCCGATATATGGGCAACAGCATCTTCGTTGCTGTCTCCATCGTCATCCTGCAGACGATCAATTCCGGGATGATGGCGTATGCGCTGACGCATATGAAGTTCCGCCTGAAGGGTGTTTTTGCCGGAGTTATTCTGTTCGGTTACATGGTTCCGGCTACAGCCGTCTATCTGCCCGGATATCTGGTATTGTCCGAGCTGCATCTGCTGAACTCCTATGCCGGCCTGATTCTCTCTAATTGTGTAAGTATCTTCTCCATCTTCCTGATCAGACAAGCCTTCCTGCAGGTGTCGCATGAGCTGGTGGAGGCGGGTGAAGTGGACGGCGCTTCGCATATGCGGATTCTCTGGACGGTGCTGGTCCCGGTTACGCGGTCATCCTTCGCCGTACTGGCGCTGATTACCTTCATTGATCAGTACAACAATTATTTCTGGCCGATGCTGATTACCAAGGACCCCAGCCTGCAGCTGGTATCAGCCGGTCTGCGCAGCTTCTTCGTGGAAGGAGGTGCGTACGGACTGAAATGGCCGCTCATCATGGCCGCCAGCGCCTTCACGATTGCCCCGCTGCTGCTTGTCTTCCTGCTGGCGCAGAAAACGATTATGCAAAGTGTCAACATGACCGCAGGCTCCAGTAAAGGCTGAAATCTAACACTTCCAAACAAAGAGGAGAATGATGATGAACGTATTCAAAAGGTTGTCTGCAGTATCCATGATTGCCGGACTTTCCGTACTCACTGCCTGTGGCGGTAATTCTGCTTCGGGCAATGTTACGGCAGCGGACGGTGCCGCCACAGTGCCTGCCGCTAATGCTGCTCCGGCTGGAGGCGCACCGGTAACTATTGAATTCTGGTATGGACTCGGCGGCAAGCTCGGTGAAAATATGGAATCGCTCATTCAGAAATTCAATGCCTCCCAGCAGGAGGTCATCGTCAAGGGCATTGTGCAGGCAGATTATACAGAAACCGAACAGAAGCTTCAGGCAGCGATCGCTACCGGGCAGGTTCCGGCAGCCGTGCTCTCTTCCAATATAGACTGGGCCCGCAAAGGCTACTTCGCTGCGATAGATGAGCTGATTGCCGGGCAGCCGGATTTCAATCAGGCCGATTTCGTCCAGACCTTCCTGAGCCAGGGCCAGGTTGACGGCAAGCAGTACTTCCTCCCGATGTATGGAACGACGCAGGTGATGTACTACCGTAAGGATGCTTTTGAGAAAGCCGGCATTGATCCCTGCCAGATTAAGACCTGGGAAGACCTCGCTGCAGCTGCCAAGAAAATGACAGTCACAGAAGGCGGCAAAACCAGCTTCTACGGCTGGGAGCCGATGTGGGGCTCCGGCAATATGATTGACGCTGTACTCAGTAAAGGCGGCAACATTCTCAGTGAGGATGGCAAAACAGTTACGATCGACTCTCCTGAATGGATCGAGACCTGGGACTTCTTCCGCCAGTCGATTCATGAAGACAAGACCATGCGTATTCACTCCGGCGGACAAGGCTGGGAGTACTGGTACAAGACGATTGACGATGTAATGAAAGGCCAGGCGGCCGGATATACCGGCTCCAGCGGCGACCAGGGCGATCTCGACTTCAGCATCGTCTCCGCGATGGAGCAGCCGGGCTGGGCCGGAGTCGGCGAAGGCAAACCTGTGGCTCAGGCAATTATGGCCGGTATTCCTGCCAAGGCCGGAGATGCCGAGCAGCAGGCTGCCATGAAATGGCTGGCCTACTTCACGAACTCCGAGAATACCGCCTTCTGGTCCATTAACACCGGGTATATTTCCGTCCGCCAGTCTGCACTCGAAGATCCGGCATTCGTCACATTCAGTGAGACTAATCCGCAGATCAAAATTCCGTTACAGCAGGCATCCCACGCTTCTGCTCCCTTCCAGGACCCTACGGGCGGTAAAATCAACGATGCCCTGACAATTGCTGCGGACAAGGTGCAGATTGAGAATATTCCGGCTGCTGAAGCCCTTAAGGAAGCGCAGCAAACCGCCCAGGCGGCATTGGATAAACTGAAATAACCGGCAATTCATGCTCTAAATACTTCAGGCAATGAACTATCAGATACAGGAGGACGGCAGCATGCCTACGCTCATTACCCCGTACGGGGAGCATTCCATATCCGCCATTCTGTTCGACAAGGATGGCACCCTCCTGGAGTTCGTCTCCCTCTGGGGCAGCTGGGGCGAGTGTTTCCTCGCCCGGTTCTCCCGGCAGCTGGAGGAGCATGGCCTTGAATTTCCGGCGCAGCACCTGGCCTCGCTGCTCGGGACCGTTCACGATGCAGAGGGCAGAATTATTGATTATGACCGTAACGGCCCCCTGGCCATGGGAACCATGAACGATCTCTATGCCATTCTGTCCTGGCAAGGCTATCTGCTTGGCTTATCCTGGGCAGAGTCGATGGAGCTGACTGACCGCTGCCGCCAGGAGGCGGATGCGTTAATGGAGCAGAGCAAGCCAGTGCTCCCGCTCCCCGGCCTGCTACATTTCCTTGAAGAATGCGCAGCCGAAGGAATTCCGCTGGCCGTAGTCACTGCCGATGAAACCGCAGCGGCGGAGAATCACCTCCGCTGGCTCGGCATACGCGGGTATTTCAGCGCCGTGATCGGCACAGATCAGGTGGAGCGCGGCAAGCCCTTCCCCGACATGGCGCTGCTGGCCTGCGAACGGCTGGGGATACAGCCGGCCGAAGCTGCCGTGATCGGCGACACGAACGGCGATATGCGGATGGCCAAGGCCGCCGGGGCGGCTGTGGCCATCGGGATTGCCGGCAATGCGGCAGCCGGGCGGACAGCTGCTGCAGCTACGGCCAGAGCAGGTGCAACCAGCAGCCCGGCCGGCGTGAATACAGCGGCTACAGACCTGGCTGCCGGCAGTAGCCGTGCGGCAGATACACGGCCTGCACGCAGTCTTTTGCCGGATGTAGATTGTCTGGTGCAGTCTTATGCGGAGCTTGGTATAGGAAGGATCGCACGATGAGGGCCGAGGGGGCCTTAGCCTGGGTGTTTCTCGCAATGGCGATTGTGTTCGAGCTCTCCGGCACCCTCTCCATGAAACTATCCCACGGCTTCACCCGGCCCTGGCCCTCCGTGCTGATGTTCCTGTTCTACGGGATCAGCTTCACCTCGCTCAATGTTGCCCTTACCTCCATCAAAGTTGGAGTTGCTTATGCGGTATGGTCGGGGGCAGGCATCATCCTGATCTCCGTGGCGGGCGCGCTTTTTTTTGAAGAACGGCTGACCTTCTCCTCACTCTTGTGGGTGACCGTAATCGTAGCCGGTATTGTGGGCCTAAACATCAGCGCCAAAGGGCATTAGGAAGATATTATTCATACATCATCAAAGGAGGCTCACCCTGCGAATGAACACAAGCGGACATGGCGGACAACCTCCGCTGTTAACCTTCCAGATTATTACCGACACCCATGTCACGGCCGATCCGGCACATGAATACAATCTGAATTTCGAACGGGCACTGCAGGATTTGGCCGCCCATGCGCAGGGCAGCAGCGGAATTATGCATATCGGGGATATCACGGATCATGGCTTCGCAGAGGAATATGCGGAGGTCCACCGTATTCTTCAGCTGCATCAGGCATCGCTGCCTGAGATCCGCTTCACCTTGGGCAATCATGATGTGGGCCTCGGCCACTGGGAATCCCGCCTGGCGATGTACACTTCCCGTATGGGTATGCCTGGTGCCTATCATGACCATTGGACCGGCGGGTATCATTTCATCTTCCTTGGAACTGAGGAGGGTCTGCCCACGTTCTGCAATCTGTCGGACGAACAGCTTAAGTGGCTGGACCGTAAACTCGGAGAACGGGCACCGGACAATCAGCAGCCTGACGGGCAGATGGAGCTGGAGCTCGGTGCAGCCGCGCCGCCGGATCAGCCGGTCTTTCTCTTTCTGCACCAGCCGCTGAAGGACACGGTGGCCGGTTCACTGGAGTCACAGGAGTGGTATGGCGTTACACAGGATAAGGAGCTGCGCTCCATCCTGGCGAAGTATCCGCAGACTCTGCTCTTCACCGGGCATACCCACTGGGAGCTTGAGGCCGGCAATACGATGTACCCCGGCAACGGGGAGACAGCCACTATGTTCAATGCCGCTTCTGTGGCCTACCTCTGGACGAATGCGGATGAGCACAAGACGGGCAGCCAGGGCTTCTATGTGGAGGTCTACGCTGACAAGGTGCTTGTACGGGGACGCGATTTCACTACGGGAACCTGGATTGAAGCGGCTCAATACGAGGTTGTTAACACCGTTAATGTACTTGGGCAATCTTCTGAAAAAGTCCATATTAAATAAACAAGCTTCCTTATAAAAGCTGCAATAAAAACAGCCTTCTCCGTCAATAAGGAGAAGGCTGCTGTGCGTAAAGGCTGCAAAACTATACATCCGTTTGCGGATGCAGTCTATTTTCAATCAAAAAGCAGGCAGCGCAATATCCGCGTAATTATCCTCAAGGAACTTCTTCACTTCCGGGCCGCTGATCGCCTTAGCCAGCTTCTGGATCGCCTCGGAATCCTTGTTGTCCTCACGGGCAACGAGCGTGATCGTAAATGCGGAATCCTCACCTTCGGTGATCAGCGCATCCTTCTTGGGGGTCAGGCCGAGCGGGCTGGCATACGCCGGAGTCATCGCCACCAGATCCGCATCATCCAGCATCCGGGCCAGCATCAGCAGATCGACCTCCTCGAACTTAAAGTTCCTGGTATTGGCGGTAATGTCCGCCTGGGTCGCCTGGATGCCTACCCCTTCCTTCAGCGTAATCAGTCCTGCATCCGCGAACATTTGCAGGGAGCGTCCGATATTGGAAGGATCGTTCGCCATCACCAGGGTCGCGCCCTCAGGCAGTTCATCAATGCTCTTGTAGCGCTTGGAATAACCGCCGTAAATGGCATCATATACCGGTTGAACCGCAACGAGCTTCGCATCTTTGCTGGCATTGAACTGTTCCATGTAAGGCACATGCTGGAAGAAGTTGGCGTCCACCTCTTTGTTCGCCAGCGCTTCGTTAGGCTGCACGTTATCGGACAGCACTACAACCTCCATATCCACGCCTTCTTCTTTCAGAATCGGCTTCACAATATCAAGGATATCCGTCATCGGCGGAATCAGCGAGGCTACCTTGATCTTCACAGGTTCAGTGCTGGCGGCAGCCGGTGTCTCTTCTGCTTCCTTGTTGTTTCCGCAGCCCGCAAGCGCGAGTACCAATACGAGCAGTGTTAATCCGAAGGCAGCTTTCATTCTTGTTCCGGTTCTCTTAACCGTTCCGTATCCTGCAGTCATCGTCTTCTTCATTATTATCTCCAGCCCCCATTGTTATATAGTATCTCAGCGTTTATCCAGCAGTCTTGCCAGCGTACTTCCTGTGAACTGAATCAATTGCACCAGCACAATCATGACGAGAATGGCGTAGATCATCACTTCTGTCTCGAAGCGCTGATATCCGTAGCGGATCGCGAAATCGCCCACCCCGCCGCCGCCGACCACGCCCATTACTGTTGAAAAAGAAATGAAGCTGATCGTAGAAGCTGTCAATCCCAGCACCAGTCCGGAACGGGCCTCCACATACAGAAACTTAAAGATCACTCCCAGCCTGGATGCCCCCATGGATAACGCCGCTTCTATCGTTCCTCTGGGAACCTCCAGCAGAGATTGCTCCACCAGCCGTGAATAATAGGCAATAGCGACAATAGACAGCGGCACCGTTGCCGCCAGCGTGCCAATTGCCGTTCCCACCACCAGGCGGGTAAACGGAATCAGAGCTACTACCAGCAGCAGGAACGGAAACGAACGCACCACATTTACAATGCTGTTCAGTATGAGAGACAGGCTTCTGTTCTCATACAATTGGCCTTTGCGGCAAAAATACAGCAGTGTCCCCAGCGGAAGCCCCAGCAGCAGCGCAGCCCCCACGGAGATTCCGACCATCACAAAGGTCTCTCCGATCGACTGCCACATCTGATCCTGATACTTCAGCATGCTCTCAAACATAGGGTTCCCCCGTTCTTCCCGTAATTCTCTCCCGGTAGGAGCCCGAATGGCTCCCCGGCGGAAGAAAGCCGGCCTCATCCCGGGAAAAGAAATCAACCATCCGCCCGCGCTCCATTACAGATACCTCTGAGCAGATGCTCCGGACAACATCCAGCTCATGGGTAACTATAACGACAGTAACACCAAGCGAATCATTGATGTGGCGGAGCACACCCAGGATATCCGCCGTGGTGCCCGGATCAAGCGCGGAGGTCGGCTCATCGCACAGCAGCAGTTTCGGATTGTTCGCCAGCGCCCGGGCAATCGCTACCCGCTGGCGCTGGCCCCCGCTGAGCTGCGCCGGATAGTAATTAGCTTTGTCCGCAAGCCCGACAAACTGCAGACATTCCAGCGCCCGCTTCATCCGACCGGCACGCGGCACTCCGGCAAGCTCCAGCGGAATCGCCACATTGCGGCTGACGGTGGCATTGCCGACAAGATTGAACTGCTGAAAGATCATGCCGATTCTTTGCCGCTGCTGCCGCAGCTCCTTGTCCGGCAGCTCTGTAA
The DNA here is from genome assembly GCF_038000205.1 of Paenibacillus sp. FSL R10-2771. Lineage (NCBI taxonomy): Bacteria > Bacillati > Bacillota > Bacilli > Caryophanales > Paenibacillaceae > Paenibacillus > Paenibacillus sp. FSL R10-2771. The sequence goes on along the minus strand of NZ_JBBOBM010000001.1, from coordinate 289,158 downwards.
GCAGCTTGCCGTCTACAGTAACCGTTCCCCTATCGGGCCGCTCCAGCAGATTGATCAGCCGCAGGAGTGTAGATTTGCCGGCACCGCTTGCCCCGATAATGCCGTGAATAGCACCCGTCTTCACTTCAAGCGATACATTGTCCACAGCAGTATAAGGGCCGTCCTTCAGAGCGAAGCTTTTGCTAACCTGACTCAGTGATAGAATATGAAGCCCTCCTCAATAGACTGCCCGGACTACAGCGCTCCACCTTCGGCTGTATTGTACTATAATTATTTAAAATCTGTTTCATTAAAAATCTCTTTAAATAATAAGGCATTTCTTCCGCTGTGTCATCATTTTTCTCAAAATGATTTATAAGCGCTCCGGAAGGGATACCCATTATAAGGATGCCCCCGGGCCGTTTGGGATTATTCTTGTATATACGCAAGTGGAAACGGTACCGTCCTTTTGTGAGGACGGTACCGTTTCAGCGAGAAATAGAAGGATAAGTTATCATGTGAAACATATAAATTCTTATATTTCAAAAAAGGATGCGGCCCTAATAGGGCCCCATCCTTTTTTGAAATATAAGAAAAATCTCCTCCGCTCAGCGGTTCCCCGGCACAATCCGGTTATACGCAGGCTTGGGCTGATGCTTCTCATCGAACAGAAACGGCCAGTTTTTCCGTCCCCGGACCGGAAAATCATCCAGCCAGGTATAATCATCGGCTGCGCCCCAGAAGGTGACAGAGGTGATGACCTCGCGGTATTCCTTCAGCAGCCGGAACACGGCTTCATACCGCTCCGCCTGCAGCTCAAGCAGTTCCGCAGGAGGAGCCTTAAGATCCGTTCGCCTGTCATCGAAGCGGAACAGTGACAGATCAAGCTCCGTAAGCTGCAGCTGAAGACCGAGCGAAGCATATTTCTCAATCGCTTCCCTGATTTCATCCAGGCCCGGATCATACAGATTCCAGTGGGCCTGCAAGCCGACGCCGTGCACCGGCACCTCCCGGTCAATCAGGGATTTCATGAGCGTGTAAATTTTGTCCCGCTTCTGCGGGTCAGATTCATTATAGTCATTGTAGAAGAGCAGCGCCTGCGGGTCCGCTTCATGCGCGTACCGGAACGCTTCGGCAATGAAGTCCGGTCCTGCGATCTCCAGCCATTTGGATGGGCGCAGCAGCTCACTGCCCTCATCGGCAATAGCTTCATTGACCACATCCCAGGCGTAGATATCTCCCCGGTAACGCCCGACCACGGTCTCAATATGACTTTTGAGCCGGGCCAGCAGTGTATTCTTGTCTACGATGCCGTGCGTTTTGTCCTCAAACAGCCAATCGGTTGTCTGATTATGCCATACGAGGGTATGCCCGCGCATCGCCATGCCATGCTTCCGGGCAAAGGCAACCAGCGTATCCGCCGCCCCGAAACGATAGATCTCCTCTGCCGGATGCAGACTCTCAAACTTCATCTCATTCTCGGCAGTAATGCTGTTGAAATGATAAGCCAGCAGTTTTTCCTGTGAACTGGCCGTCCGCGGATTGACCGCTGCGCCGATCTTGAAATCATCAGCGAACACCAGCTTCAGTGCAGGCTCCTTGAAGTCCAGGCTTTCTCTCACGGCTAACAACACTCCTTATTCACATTAGTCGGATCAGGCAAAGCAAGCGCCGTTCCGGCCGCCTATTCCTTCACACTGCCGACATTCAAGCCCACTACAAAGTACTTCTGCATAAACGGATACACCAGCAGGATAGGCACAGAGGCCACGACTGTGATTGCTGCCCGTATAGAGAGCGGCGTCACCATCGCTCTTGCCGAATTCTGATCCATCCCCACCCCATTCTGTACGGTTGGGTTGCCGTTGGAATTCATCGTTGAGGATAGCAGCTTCATCAGCTCATATTGCAGCGTACTGAGATTCTGTCTGGATGAGGTATAGATAAAGGCATCGAACCAGGAGTTCCACGCGCCGACAGCCACAAACAGTGCGATGGTAGCCAGCACCGGCTTGCAGAGCGGAAACACCACCCGCATGAATATTCTGAAATCCCCGGCGCCGTCGATCTTCGCCGATTCCAGGAGGCTCTCCGGAATGGTTCCGATATAGGTACGGATGACGATCATATTGAATGCGCTGATCATGGACGGGAAAATATACACCCAGAAGCTGTTTAACAGATGCAGATCCTTGATCAGGAAATAGTTCGGGATCAGACCGGCGCTGAAATACATCGTAAGCACAAAGATAACAGTAATCGGCTGGCGGAATACATATTCCCTGCGGCTTAAGGTGTATGCAAGCATGGTGGTCAGAAAAATATTAAGTATCGTAGAAATTACCGTACGGGCTACTGAAACCAGGAAAGCGTCAAAAATAGTTCCCGTGGCAAAAATCGCCCTGTAATTCTGAAAAGTCCATTCTCTCGGCCATAAGTAAATACCGCCGCGGATCGTATCGTTCCCTTCATTAAACGAAACAGCAATCGTGTTGATGAATGGATATAATGTCACAACCACCAGACAGACCATAAAGAGCGTATTGAAGGAAGTGAACAGAATCGGCTCAAGCCTTCCGGTGCCTAGACTCCTTTTCACCGTATAGCCTGCTTTTGGCCCAGGGCTAATTTGTCGGTTATCCATCATTATAACAACCTCTCTTCCCCAAGCCGCTTGGAAATCCCATTAGCCATAAGCAGCAAGGTTACACTGACAACTGTTTTGAAAATCCCGCCCGCAGTGGCGAGTGAATAATTCCCTTGGGCAAGCCCGTATTTAAGCACGAAGATATCTATCGTCTCCGCCCAGTCCACTACCAGCCCGTTGCCGAGCAGATACTGCACTTCAAAGCCTGCTTCCAGGACATGTCCTATGGACATAATCATCAGAATTACAATCGTTGCTTTGATACCAGGCAGGGTTACAAACATCATCTTCTTGTAACGGTTAGCACCGTCAATTTCGGCAGCTTCATAAAGGGCCGGGTCAATGGAGGCAATGGCCGCCAGATAAATAATGGTATTCCAGCCCACTTCCTTCCACACATGCGAAGCCCCTACGATTCCCCAGAAGTACTTTCCCTCACTGAGCCATAGAATCGGCTCTTTAATCAGATGCAGCTTCATCAGAACGATATTTACAATCCCGTCGTTAATGGAGAGCGAGGTGGCCACAATGCCGGTAACTATAATCCAGGACAGGAAGTGGGGCAGATAAGAGATTGTCTGCACGGTCCTTTTCCAGAAGACCTTCTTGATTTCATTCAGCAGCAGCGCAAGCACGATAGCTGTAACAAAACCGAGAATCAGATTGATAAGCCCCATCGCCAGCGTGTTGCGCAGTACACGAATAAAGTTATCATCTGTAAACAGAAACCTGAATTGCTTGAGTCCCACCCATTCCTGTTCACCGAAGGACTTCGCCGGCTTGTAATTCTGAAAGGCCATGGTCCAGCCCCAAACGGGAACATAGGCAAAAAGAATAATGTAGAGCATCAAAGGCACAGACATCCAAATAAGCTGATTCTGGTTTTTGATCAAGCGCCAGGTAATCGGCTGTTTTTTCTTCTTTCGGTTCTTCTTCGGATGCCGGACGACAGTATCTATTTCTAGGGTCTCATCCATATTCGTTGTCTCCTACTCCATGAAATTAATTTAGCAAGTGGAAGGCCCTGATCGGCCCTCCACCTTCTGATCCCGGAAACAGCGTTCCGTTATTTACTCCAGTTCTCAATTCTCCACTTAATCTGCTCATTGATCTTGTCTTCATATGCCTTCACATTAGCCTTTTCGATCTGTCCGGTGTAATCGGTCCATACGGAATCGAAATCTGCCGGGTCGGCAAGGATGGCTTTAGGCAGGAACTTGGTCTGCAGTTCATTCAGCTTGGTACTGGCTATTTTGGCATCCGATCCTTCAATTAAGTCGATGGACCAGGCAGGATAATAGACCGGGTTGGCAGGTGGTTCACTGAAGAAGTCCACGTAAGAGTCAAAGCCATAGGCATCAAGCACTTCCTTGTCAAAAGGCTTCAGACCCGCTTTGTATTCTTCCGGCTGTGCAGCAGCATCCGTTGAGTTGCCGTCACTGAAGCTTCCTTCGGTTTTGGGCAGGTAATCAAACATCGCTTTGGCTTTGTTGGCCAGCTGCCAGGTGGCATCGGCTGCATTGTCACGCTGTTCCTGGGTTCTCATAAATCTGCCGTTCTCCACGATATAATCTTCGCCTTCCACACCCCAGGAGAACGTTTTCTGCCAGTCTTCCTGAATCAGAGTGTCGAGCAGCTTGATGATCTGCACGGCATTTTTGGCATTGATGCTGATACCGAAGCCGTTGTTAAGGTTAAGAACGGCAAGATCGCGGTAGTAGTCTTTGGTTGACTCGTCGTATACGAGCGGAAGACCGACATAGGTGCGTTCAATTTTACCTTGGGTAGTCAGAGAATCCTCAGCAGCGTTGAAGTTCCAGTGCTGGTCGAACATCCCCAGAACGGTTCCGCTGGACAGCTTTGCCATATACTGGTCATAATTCTGTACAAAGGTCTCTTTATCAATCAGACCCTTCTGGTTGATTTCATTCAGCTTCTGGTAGTATTGCTTCGCATAATCTTTATTTGCAAACACTTCAGCTACGCCGTCATTGACAACCACACCGCCATCATTTGGATGGCCGATCAGATGCTGCGGCGCATTGAACAGACCCCAGTTTTTCCAGTCATAGTTCAGGATTTCGAACCCGATCGTCGGGCTTCCGTCGATTTTAGGATATTTCGCCTTATACTGCTCAATCAGGTCAAAGTATTGGTCCAGTGTCTTCACCTGCGGATAATTGAATTCCTTGAGGACAGCTTTTTGAATCCAGAAGGCAGGTCCCGAATACCAGGAGCTGTTAACCTTACCATTGTATACACCGTAGTTAGGCAGGATATAAATATGGCCGTCGTTCGGGTCCTTCATCATGTTCCAGTATTCGGCATAATGCGCTTTCAAATTTGGCGCATGCTCTTCAATCAGGTCTTCCAGCGGAATATAAGCCCCTGCTGCTGTAAGCTTGGTATTCCCGGTCATGAGATCCGGGTAATCCTGGCCGGCAATCATAACGCCCAGCTTCTGGTTAATGTCACCTGCCAGGAATTCCATATCGAAGCTGGCTCCGGTTTCTTCCTTGATCTTCTTGTAAATTTTGTTGTCCGGTGTCGGCTGTTGTCCAGCTGCCCCAATGAATACGCTTACCTTAAAGGGTTCTATCTTTCCTTCCGTGTTAGCTGAAGCGGTTCCTGCCGCAGTTGTCTCTTCAGCTTTGCCCGCAGTATTGTTGTTGTTGCCCCCGCAGCCGGATAGCGTAAAGCTTAGGGATAACAGAACAATTAGGGAAAACTTGTACATCGCTTTCGACTTGCCCCCCATAAAGCACCTCCATAATGTGTTGGTCTTTAATTTGTAAGCACTTACATATATGAATTATAGAGGTGATCACCCTGCTAAAATACGACCGAATTAAAGGTATACCCCCATAAAAGTTTAGAACTTTGCATGGCGGTACTCATTCGGGCCCATGTGCATCTCCTTTTCAAACCGTTTCAAAAACTGGCCGTAATTGACATAACCTACACGTTCAGCTATCTCCGAGAGCTTCAGCTTGCTGCCGCGCAGCAGAACCGCCGCCTCCTGAATCCGCAGATGATGCAGCTGCTCATTGAAGGTCATGCCGTTCTTCTTAATCAGCAATTGCCCCAGATAGACGGGATGCAGGAAGAAGACCTCTGCCAGCTTCTGAATGCTCAGACTCTCCTGAAAATGCGCACCGATATACTCGTTAATCTCCTGCACAATGCCATGCGACTTTTGATTCTGCTCACGCATCAGGAGATCAATTGCCATTTCACCGCACATTAATAAGCGGCTGAGCAATTCATCCAGCGGGATCATGGCCTGCTGGATCTCCGCGATTCCAGACCCTGCCGTCCCCTGCTCCCCTCCTCCGTCCTCCGCCCCGGGCGCGAGCTCGGTGATCCGGTACATGAGATGAATCACAATTTTCCGAACCACCTCCGGTGCCACCTGCTGTGCACGGAAGCTGCGGTCCGCTTCCTCCAGTGCTCTGCGGTAACCGTCCGCATCGAGCAGATTAACAGAATCAAGCAGGGCATCCATCAGCCGGATATGGTCATAATGGTAGCTGAAGGATTGGCCCTGTATCCCGCGGTAAGCCAGAATCCCTGCATACTCAGGATTATAGAAAAAATGCTGCAAAGCCTCTTTGGCACTGCGGTAACTCTCCGCAATCCCCGGCAGGGAGTTCTCCGGGGCGCCAATGGCCATATAGATCTGTCCGCTGCCGTATTCCTGCCGGAGGATATTCAGCCCCTCTTCTATGGTGCCGCCTTCAGGTCTGTCTGCCGGCATACCGTATACAATCCCGAGCATGCCCGCCTCCAGATCCATCATCACCATGGCCGGATAGGCGGCCAGCAGGGCAGCCGCCCTTCCCCGCAGCTCTGCATACAGCTCCGGGACAGTCTGAATCAGACAAAGATTCCAGGTGCCGACCCCCTGAAAGCCAGGCAGGCGATCCAGCAGCTCCTGAAGCTCCGGGTCTGCTTTTTTCCCGTACAACAGTCCTCTAATCAAGGCCACCGCCTCTTCTTCAGAGGCAATCTCATGAATCATTCTGCGGTTCGCTTCCTGCTCCAGCTCCTGATGAATTTCCCGCAATTCCTCGGCGGCCTCCTCCGGAAAGACCGGCTTCAGCAGATAATGGCTGATTCCGTAGCTGATGGCCGTGCGGGCATATTCAAATTCACTGTAGCCGCTCAGAATCACGAACTTGGGTCTGCCGGCATCCTGCTCTTGCCAGGCCTCTATCATCTCCAAACCATTCATGAGCGGCATGTTCACATCTGTAATCACCAGGTCCGGCTCCAGCAGCTTCATCAGCCGCAGCCCCTCCCGGCCGTTGCCGCAGGTTCCGCACAGCTCGAAGCCGAGTTCCTCCCAATCAATCCACAGCTGCATACCTTCAAGGGCGCTCGGCTCATCATCAATTAATAATACTTTGTATTTCATTGGTTACACCTCGCCTTCCAAGGGATGATTCATCTCCAGCAGCCTGAGCGGAATGCCGAAGGTGACCAAGGTCCCCAGACCCGGTGTGCTGGATATCTCGAAGCGCACCTGATCGGCATAATACAGCTCCAGCCTGCGGTAGACGTTGCGGATTCCGATATTGGCCCCGGAGGAGTCCTCCTTGCGGATGGCAAACAGCAGCTCTTTAAGCTTATCCGGCTCTATGCCTTTGCCGTTATCCGATACGCTAATCTGCAGCCGGTTATCCAGCACTGCCGTGCTCACCCGGATAATGCCAAGCCCTTCAATCGTCTGTAATCCATGCTTGCAGGAGTTCTCGACCAGCGGCTGCATGCTCAGCTTCGGAATTTTATATTTCAGTGACTGCTCATCAATCTCAAACACATAGTCGAATTTATCCCTGAACCTGAATTTCTCGATTTTGAGATACATCTCGATGAATGTGATCTCCTCCTGCACCGACACCAGGTCTTCCTTCCAGCTGAGCAGCCTGCGCAGCAGCTTCGACAGGCTTTTCACAATATCCGTAACATCGGAATACTTATTCTTGGTGCAGACCACCAGAATCGCATTCAGCGTATTGAACAGAAAATGGGGGTTCATCTGGCTCTGCAGGAAGTTCAGCTCCGCCCTGACGCGCTCCATCTCCAGATTCTTGCTCTGGATCTCCAGCTTATACACATCGTTGATCAGCGAGTGGATTCTGGAGGTCATCCGGTTGAAATTGCGGATTAAGCCGCCGATCTCATCCCGCCCCTCATCGATGGTGATCAGCTCAAACTTCTCGTTAGACACCTTTTGCATATGACGGGACAGGCGTTTCACCCGGTAATTGTAAGAGCGCAGCATAATATAGATGAATCCGCTGGTTAGCAGCGTAAGCGTTGTTGCCAGCCCAGCCGCGTACAGACGTATATCCAGAATCGCCTGGGAAATCCGCTCACCCTGGGTGATTCCGGCAATTCTCCAGCCTTTGAGATAGTTGGCCGTACCCACAGGTACTATCCGAACATCCTCCTCCTGACCTTGACCGTTACCCAGCTGATCGAATACGGGATAGGGTTCTTTGGTGAGCCGCTGATAGCCGCTGTCCGCTGACATGACAATCTTGTTCTGCTCATTGATGAGGTAGAGGCTCAAGTAATCCTTCTCCCGGACAATAATGTCATAGATCTCATTAAGATCCAGATCAATGCGCAGCACCTTCTCATACTTATTCAAGTTTCTGTAATTATCCATCGTTTCAACTACACTTAGCGTAGGGATTGACGATGCCAGATTCTTGTTCTCACTAGTCCGGTAGGCGGTCACAAACACCTGGGTACTCGCATTCTTCGCCTGTCTATACCAGTCGCTGGCCCATACCTTGTCATTCATGACCTGGTAATTCCCGCCGGATACAATGGTGCGGTTGTCTGTGTAGATGCTGATCCGCTCCAGCTGGTTGTTAACAGGCATGTAGCTGTTCATCCGGTCCCTCAGCTGTTCGTCGAACATATTATAGAATTCTATGGAGTCCGTGTAGGTGCGGTCCAGCATCTCGTACAGATTCTTATCCGTAGACAATGCATATCCGACGGAGACCCCCCCTTCGATGAAATCAAGAATATCCTTGCGCGCCCGCTCCAGGGAAATCTCCAGGTTCTGCTGTTCTCTGGATTTGATAAGATCCGTAATCCGGTCCAGAAATACAAGATTAAGCACCATTATAGGCAGGAGTACGCCGACAATATAGATCAGGTAGAACTTGTAATTGAGCGGGATATCGTTAACAATCGTTGTGAATTTGAATCTTTTTCTCCACATGCCTTATGCACCCGGCTTTCTCAGAGCTGCTTGTTCTTATTGGCATTTTTGTAGACTGAAGGTGAAGAACCAACCCTCCCCTTGAACTTGTCGATAAAATAATCCGTATTCGAAAAGCCCACCTGCAGTGCGATATCCGATATCTTGAGCTGGGTGCGCTTAAGCAGGCCCTTGGCCGCTTCAATCCGCTTCTCATTCAGATAATCGCTGAAGCTCCGGCCCGTTTCCTTACGGAACAGCTGGCCCAAATAGGCCGAATTCATATGAAACTGCTTGGCAATATCCTGAAGCTGCAGCTTGCTCCGGAATTCAAGATCCACGTACTGAATGACATTATAGATCGTATTCCCTTCATTATCCGCCCGTAATTCAGCCAGATAAGCCGCTGCCTGCAGGCAGAGCTTGTCCACATACAGACTCAGCCGGTAATAATCCGCGAGTCCGCCCAGATTGCCATACTCCGTCCGCATCGCGTTCATGATTCGGTCGGGATCTCCCTGCATTTCAGCGATGCTACGGCATAAGGTCATCTCCAGATGAGCCACCTCGGCCTGGGCAGCATCGATCTTCAGCGGCTTGGCCGTAATGGCAGCGAACGCTTCCCTGACACAACTCAGAATCTGCCCGGTCTCGCCTGCCTTGACCTTCTCCAGCACACAGGTGAAATGCCCTTCAGCTAATTCCAGGGACTGGCCCTTTGCTCCCAGGTCGTTATAGTAGAAGATTCCGCCCTTCTCCCTGCGGTACTTCAATCCCCAGACCTCAAGGCTCTGTGTGTACAACTCCTGGATGGAGCGCGCCCCTTTCCGCTTGCCGCTGATCAGTACGGCCACAGGAACGCCAAGCTTCTCCGACTGTGCCCTCTGCACCTGGGCGGCGGCGGCCTCAATGGCTTCGGAGGACATCCCCGCACACCGCACAATAAGACCCGGCCTGCCCGCAGGGTCCTGAAAGACATAGCCAAGCTCACCCGGGAATCCTTCCCCCTCCCCTTCATTCAGGCTCATTGTGCTTGATACAGCAGCAGCAAGGATGCACTGCAGCTCCGTCTCAGGCTGAAGGTCCATCAGCCTATCCGCTGCGCGCTCCAGTTCTTCGCTCCATTCCCCCTGAATGAACCGGTTGATCAGATTATGGACCAGGAAGTTTTGCTTCTTGCGGCCCTCCTCTCTGGAAGCGATTTCATTTTGGATGATGGCTCTGATCTTCAAAAGCAGCGCCCCGATCTCCTCATCATCGACCGGCTTCAGCAGATAGCCATCCACCTTCTGGCGCAGCGCAGTGCGGGCATAATTGAAATCGTCATATCCGCTCAGAATAACGAATCTGGGCGGGTGGTCCATCACTTCCTTCACGGCAGCAATCAGCTCGAGTCCGTTCATTACGGGAAGGTTGATATCCGTAAGCAGCAGGTCCGGCTTATGCTCCTGAATTAACCGGAGGGCCTCCACAGCGCTAAGCGCTTCGGCGCATACTTCGTAACCGGATTTCTCCCAGTCAACCATCGTCCTAAGTCCTTCAAGAACCCACGGTTCATCGTCAACAATCATGACTTTCAGCATGAGCCTCGCTCCAATCCCCGAATCTAAATTTGTCAGCAAATGAATTACAAATAATGCTAACATACAAGTTCGATGATGTGAATTACAACTTAATCAGATATCGGAGTCATATAAAGTAACATTGGTCATTTACTTTTTGCGGATATTCTCTATAATTAGGGTTAATTTCATTGATTATCCGGCATTATCTCACACAGGGAAGTGATATTCTTGACGGTAAACAGTCTTCTATCCTCCAACGAATTCAAGAAGCGCCTCTCCCGCTGCTACAATGAAGTGCATAGGGAACTGTATGGGGTGGGTGTCACACAGCTGAGAATAGATGCCGCCGGCGAATCGATGATCCTCTTTCTGGTGAAGCATCAGCGGGTAACTGCACTGCGGGCGCTGGAAGAGAACTATCCCGAGCTGAAGCAGTCGGTGGATGCTGCGCTACATCAGGAGTTCAAGCGGATCTTCCGGAAGAAGCTGGCCGATGAACTGGATCTGCCCGTCACCGGTGTACTCCGGGATTATGATCCGGGTACAGGCTGGGCCAGCACGATTATTATCAGTGAATAACAAGTAGAAGCGGCGGCGTCCGGATTGTATTCTGGGTGCGCTGAATAGGCCTAAGGTTTGCCCGATTTCTGTTTACAGACTGAAGGAAGCCGTTGATTAGAGGGATGCCTCTCTAGTTCAGCGGCTTCTTTTCATTTCAAAGGAGCTTACGCCATGAAAATTATCGTCGGCATCACCGGAGCCAGCGGCTCCATTTACGCTTATTCCCTGATCCGCTGCCTGCATCAGCTTGGGGCTGAAACCTATGTCATCGCCACAGGTGCCGGAGAGAATGTGATGAAATACGAGTGCGGCGCGGATATGCAGGAGCTTGCCGGATACGCCACCGTGCTGTCCAATACGGATCTGTTCGCACCCGTGGCCAGCGGGTCCTTCAAGACCGACGGGATGGTGATTATCCCCTGTTCAATGAATACGCTGGGAGCTATCGCTAACGGCATGGGGGATACACTGCTTAGCCGGGCAGCCAGTGTGGTGCTCAAGGAGAAGCGGCGGCTGATTATCGTTCCGCGCGAAACCCCGCTCCATCTGATCCATCTGGAGAATATGCTGCGGATTGCCCGGGCGGGGGCGGATATCATGCCGGCTTCGCCGGGCTTTTACAATCATCCGACCGAGATCTGGGAGCTGGTGAATTTCATGAATGCCCGCGTTCTAGACGCACTCGGGATTGACCATCAGCTGATGAAGCGCTGGGGGGAAGCTTAGAGGGCCGTTCCGGTCTTCTGCCGAAACAGGGAAGCCCGCAGCCAGTGTGGCATGGCTGCGGGCTTCCCTGTTCTTTTAAGAAAAATAATGTATGAAAGCCAAGCTAATCCTATTCTCCCAGCTCTGCACGGATCTTCAGGAATACCTGATAGCTCCGCTCGGCAACCTCCGAAATCGCAATCGGGTGGAAGCCCGGCAGATCCGCGTACAGCAGATCATTCAGCGGTGCGGTCCAGCTGGCGGGAAGCCGGGCTGCGCCCAGCTTCGCTCCCATAATGGAGCCGACTGTGGCACCGTTGCAGTCGGTATCCATCCCGGCAGAGACAGAGGTAACCACGGCTTTCTCGAAGTCATTGCCGCCGTATATAAGCGAAGCTGCAACGATGGCGGCGTTGTTATTGGTATGCACCGGGTCATAATGGCTGAACCGGTCCCATAGCCTGCTGACAAGCTCCCGCTCGCTGCCCGCTTCCTGTGCAATGGCTATTCCGGTCCGCACATCCCCGGCCAGTCTGCTCGTCTGAGGAATTTCGCTGAGTCCAATCTCCACAATCTGCTCGTTATCAAGGCCCGCGAACGCAGCAGAGATCATTGCAGCATTGAACATTTCACCGTAGATCCCGTTCTTCACATGGGAGAAGGAGGCATCCCGCCAGCCCAGCTCCGCCGCAAGCTCGGGATTCCCGGCCGCTCCATAGGCCAAGGCGTCCGCACGGATGGCCGCCCCGATCCATTCGCGGTACGGATTCAGATGCATGCGCACCCGCTCCTGCCGCAGCGGCCAATCCTCCGGCTTCTCACCGTGCAGATGGGAGGTTTCGCCGGCAAAGTTCATATAGGCCTGTGTTTCTGCTGTACATACCTGGCTGTAGGTCAGATGCCCGTGCCACAGCTTGCCGATATCCCAGGAATCCCAGTCCAGCCCTTTCTGCTCCAGCAGCATCAGACCGAGGACCGTATAACGGATATCGTCGTCACTCTCCATGTAGCTGATCTTCTCCCGGGTACTGGTGAATGACCAGTCGCTTAAGCCCAGACCGTATTCCGCCCGGGCCGTAGAGTACTCAGGTGTATATCCTGTAATCGGCCAGGCATCCGCGCCGCGGAACCACAATTCAATGTTCTCCCAGCCGGTACGGCCGTCCTTCCCGTACAGATAATCCCAGTATTCCAGCGGCTTGCCCAGCGCACAGCCTACACTCCGGCCAAGCCACGCTCCATAGAACCTGTCCCTCCACTCTTCCGGTGTCCAATTCACCGTAAGCTTACGCGGACCTCCGGGGCGCAGCCGTCTGATCGACGCCAGATCCGAGGGCTCCTCGTAAGGAAAGTCCGCGGCCACCTGAAGGGCCATCAGCTCCCGGTATACCTCCATGAGCTTGCCCTCATCACTTCCGGCAGCAGCCAGCTTCTCTGCCAGACTGCCAGGCCGGCAGCCTTCCTCTATCCGCTGCTGCAGCTCCAGCCGCACCGTCTCCTGCAGACGTTCCCAGCCTGCCATCCGCTACAATTCTCCCGCCGCAGGCAGGGGCCCGCGGTCTAACCGCTCCAGTGAATCGAACAGCAGCTTGATAAAGGCTTCACGGTCTACGCCAAGCAGCACCTCTGTATTGGCAGGCTGCTCCGGCTTCTTGCGCCGGTCGGCAACAGTCATCCCCCGGGTCAGCTTGCCTTCGGTCTCCACCGTAACATACAGATGCTCCGATTCAAAAAGCTCCGGATGCAGCAGCCAGGCAATCGCGCACGGGTCATGCAGCGCATTGCCGATATAACCCATCTTTTTGCCGTAGATCGAATAGAAATCCAGCAGCTCACCGACCATTACCGATACGGGTCCACGGGTTTTCAGTTCCTGAATCTCCTCTTCAAAAATCGCCGCCTTATCCGTTACATCCAGTCCGCTCATCACAATGGGAATCCCGGATTCAAAGACAATCCGCGCCGCCTCCGGGTCGACATATATATTGAACTCCGCTGTCCGGGTCACATTGCCATAGGCCAGCCCGCCGCCCATCAGAGAGATCTTCTCGATTCTGTCCTTCACTTCCGGATAAGCGGTAATCAGGAGGGCGATATTCGTTAGCGGAGCTGTAGGCACCAGGGTAATCTTCTCTTTGGATGCGCGGATAATCTCCAGCATGAATTCTACCGCTCCCTGTTCCACCGGCTTGAACTTGCTCGCCGGAAGCGCGGGGCCGTCCATGCCGGACTCCCCATGTGCTGCTTCTCCGGTTACCAGCTTACCAAGCAGCGGAGCCGCCGCTCCCTTGGCTACGGGAATATCGGCATTTACAAAGCTAAGCACCTTGAGTGCATTATCGGTGATTTTATCCAGAACCTGGTTGCCGCCAACCGTGGTAATGCCCCGGATCTCCAGCTGCCCGGGATGAGCCAGCGCAAGCAGAATGGCAATCGCGTCATCATGCCCCGGATCGCAGTCAATTATGATAGGTGTTGGCATCGTTGTCGCTCCCTTGTAGGTTTAATATTGAAAAGCCGAAGGCAGCCCTACGCTTCTTTTTGCTTTTCGCTAAATTCTTTAGTGCTTCTTATAGATCTATCTATTTGGCAGTCGTCTTAAGCTTCTTGTTCTTCTTCCTTGTCTCCGAAACCGCGTATATAATCAGCCCCACTACCGTCGCCACGTAAGGAAGCGTGGCGATCAGCTCCGCCGGAATCTTCAGCACCTGCAGGGCATTGGAGAGCGCATCGGCTGCGCCGAAGAGCAGCGAAGTTAACGCTGTTCCTACGGTTGTACTCCGGCCCATGGATTCAGCAGCAATCGCAATCCAGCCCCGGCCGGCCACCATATCACGGGTGAACAGCGACAAATAGCCCATCGACATATAAGCTCCGCCCAGACTGGCGAAGAAGCCGCTGAGCAGCAGCGCCGTGTACTGGATCCGGACCACGCTGACTCCAACCGACTGGGCTGCATGCGGATTCTCGCCTACCGAGCGGATACGCAGCCCCAGCGGGGTGCGGTTCAGCAGATAATAGACCACAAGCACAGACAGAATCGAGAAATAAGTCAGAATGTGATGTCCCGACAGAATCGGACCCAGCACCGGAATATCCTTCAGCAGCGGAATCTGCACACTCGGCAATACTTTGCTCGCCAAGGAGGTCGATGAACCCTTGTCCCCGCTGAGCAGATACAGAATAAACACCGTTCCGCCTGAGGCGAACATATTAATCGCCACACCGCCTAGAATGATATGTGTCTTGAATTTCAAGGTGAAAAAGGCCAAAATCCCGGCAATCAGCGTTCCCGACAATACCGCACCCAGCAGCCCGACCCAGGCGCTATGCGTATAGGCGCTGACAATAACACCGGCCAGAGCCGAGACCAGCATAATCCCTTCCATCCCGATGTTGATGATTCCGGCACGGTTCGAGATGAGCGCTCCCAGTGCAGCGAACAGGATAGGTGTTGTCACACGCAGTACAGAGAAGGCAAAATCCGTCGTCAGAATGACATCTAGCAGACTGTTCATGCTTCCTTCGCCTCCTTCAGCAGCATGCGGTTCTTCCAGAACTTGAGGAACTGCTCAGCCGAAATCAGCAGGATAATCACAGCCTGAATGATCGAGATCATCTCGGACGGCACATCGGACAGCCGCGCCATCAGATCGGCTCCAATACGGATATAGGCCAGGAAAAGCGCAGAGACAATGACAGACAGCGGATTGTTCTTGGCCAGCATCGCCACCAGGGCACCATCCAGGCCATAGCCCGGCAAAGACGTCCACTGAAAGCGGCTGTACATTCCGAGTACTTCCACCGAGCCGCCCATCCCGGCAATAAACCCGGCGATCAGATGCACGAGAATGATAACCTTGGCAGTCTTCATGCCCGAGTAACGGGCAAACTCCCGGTTGACGCCTGTCATCCGCAGCTCATAGCCCCATTTGGTCCGGTAGAGGAACAGATGGGCCAGTACGATCAGCACCAATACAATAATAAGTCCGGTATGAATCCGTGTGCCTGCAAAAAGCTTACTCAGTTGCGCAGTTTTCTCGAATTTAAACGAAACGTTGGCGAAGGCCTTGGCATCCCGCAGATGATAGTTCAGCAGGTATAGCCCCACCCCGAACAGGATATTATTGAACATCAGCGAGGTCACCAGTTCATTGGCGTTCCACTTCGCTTTGAGAATTCCGGGAATGGCTGACAGCAGCGCCCCTGTGATAGAGCCTGCCAATATTGCTACCAGCGGATGCAGCCAGCTGTTCAGGCTGAGATGAATCGCCAGTACAGAGGCCACGACACCGGAGAAATAAAAGATCCCCTCTGCCCCCAGGTTGAACATATTGGCCCGGAACAACAGCGAGACGGCAAGGCCGGTGAACATCAGCGGAATGGCCATCTCAATGACATTGCCGATATGCCCCTTGGTGGAGAACGGCTCCAGCAGGAAAATGCCAATCGTCTTGAGCGGCTGGTCACTGACCAGCGAGATGATCAGGAATGCGATAATCAGCGCAATGCCAATAACCGCTGCCGTCCGGATTGCCTCAAAATATTTAGCTCTAAACATGATTTAAGGCCCTCCCGGTCTGCTCTTTGTCCTGCCGGTTAATTCCCAGCATATAGAGTCCCAGCTCTTCCTCACTCACGGCAGAAGGATTATCGAAATACGCAACGATCTGCCCCTCATACATCACAAGAAGACTGTCGCTCAGCTCCAGAATTTCATTCAGATCCGCCGATACCAGAACTATGGCGCATTTGTCCGAGCGCAGCTCCAGCA
The DNA here is from genome assembly GCF_038000205.1 of Paenibacillus sp. FSL R10-2771. Classification (NCBI taxonomy): domain Bacteria; kingdom Bacillati; phylum Bacillota; class Bacilli; order Caryophanales; family Paenibacillaceae; genus Paenibacillus; species Paenibacillus sp. FSL R10-2771. The sequence continues at coordinate 272,704 of NZ_JBBOBM010000001.1, read as the reverse complement.
GCTTCTGATGAATGAATTGCGCAGCCCCGATATCCACACCCCGGGTCGGCTGCTCAGCGATCAGCAGCTGCGGATTCGTGGAGCACTCCCTTGCAACGACCACCTTCTGCATATTGCCGCCGGATAGCATGCCGACTGGCTGCCGTGTACCGGAGCAGCGCACTTTGAATTCTTCTACCAGCGATGACGCCAGAGCAGCAATTTTGGAGCTGTGGAGAAAAGGCCCCTTATTCATATCCTTCGAACGGTAGCGCGTAGAGATCAGGTTGTCGGCAATGCTGGCGTCTCCGGCGGAGCCCTGCCGCATCCGGTCCTCCGGGATATAAGATACGCCCAGGCTGCGGATGCCCAGAATATCCAGCCCGCGGATATCCGTGCCTTTTACACTAACCGCCCCACTGCCGGAGACGCCGCGCAGACCACCGGTCAGCGCTTCAATCAGCTGCGTCTGCCCGTTCCCTTCGACGCCGGCGATGCCTACAATCTGGCCTTCGCGGACCGAGAAGCTAATCTCCGCGAGGAGTGCTTTGCCCTGACTGTCCGAAACTGCCAGCTGCTCTACCCTTAGCACCGGCTTGCCCTGCGGAATGCTGTCCTTGTCGTACTTCAGCACAACATCGCGGCCGACCATCAGCCGTGAAATTTCCTGCTCCGTCACCTCGCGGGTCTGGAAGACCCCTTCGCTCCTGCCGCCGCGCATAATGGTAATCCGGTCACAGATTGCTTTAACTTCCTTCAGCTTGTGCGAGATAAACACGATGGTGTGACCCTGCTCCTTAAGCTGCTGCAGCTCATGGAACAGCTCCTCTGTTTCCTGCGGAGTCAGCACGGCGGTCGGCTCGTCGAGGATGAGGATTTTGGCCCCGCGAACCAGTGCCTTCAGAATTTCCACCTTCTGCTTCATGCCGACCGACAGATCCTCCACCTTAGCCCTGGCGTTTACCGAGAGGTTATATTTGCGTGCCGTTTCCTCCGTCAGACGCACCGCTTCACCAGCATTGAAGCCCACACCTTTTCGCGGCTCCATGCCCAGCACCATATTTTCGGCCACAGTAAAAGAAGGCACCAGCATGAAATGCTGATGAACCATGCCGATGCCGCGGTCAATTGCGTCCTGCGGGGACTGCAGCTTCACTTGTTCTCCCCGGATATAGATCGCGCCTTCACTCGGCTCCTCCATCCCAAACATGATTTTCATCAGAGTCGATTTACCGGCTCCATTCTCTCCCGCGATCGCATGGATTTCGCCCTCCCGCAGGGAGAATCCGACATCCTTATTGGCAACAACGCCGTTCGGGTATACTTTGGTGATTCCCCGCATTTCCAGCAGAGCATTTGCCATGGGTCATCAACGCCTTTCAACTTGGGTGGTCTGCAAAAATAGGCAGCTGGAGCTCTCCCAAAGAGAAGAGCCTCCAACTGCAGAGCTGTATAAGCCAATTTCATTTTATAAAGCTATCTTTGATCAATAATCTTAAGGCTTCACGGCATTGCGGATCGCTTCAACTTCAGCCGTTTCCATGCCCATCGCATTGTCGACGGTAACTTCCTTATTAATCAGCTTCTGCTTCACTTCTTCCACCTTAGCCTGCAGATCAGCAGGGAATACGTCTTTGTAAATGTCATTCTCCGCAATGCCTACGCCGTCTTCAACGAAGCCGAGCACATCACGTTTGCCCATCTCAAGCGTCCCGTCCTGCAGTTTTTTCACTGCGCCGAGAATGGCCGTATCGATCTTTTTAATCGCGGAAGTGACAATCAGGTTTGCTTTTTCACTATCCGTATCTTTCAGCAGCAGCGCCTGGTCCGAATCAACACCGATAGCATATTTAGTCTTTTCCTTGGCTGCATCAAAGATTCCCAGTCCCGTACCGCCGGCTACGTTGAAAATAATATCCACACCCGAGTTGTACTGGATCAGCGACAATTCCTTGCCTTTGGCAGGGTTCACGAAATCTCCGGCATAGGATACCGCTACCTTCACATCCGGATCAACATACTGTGCGCCCTGGATGTAGCCCACCAGAAAAGCATTAATGCCGGGGATATCCATCCCGCCCAAGAATCCGATCACATTCTCCGGGTTGGCATTCGGCATATCAGACTGTGTCGCAAGTGCTGCCGCCGCCCCTGCCAGGAAAGAGACCTCATTGGTCGAATACGACATGTTGTACATATTTTCAGGCGCTTCATCGATATCGGTATCGTAGTTGATGAATTTTTTATCCGGATTCGCCTCAGCCGTTGCATTGAACATTTCCGTAATTTCTGAGCCGCCCGAGATGACAACATCCCAATCCTCAGCAGCAATATCATTAAAAGTAGGTTCCCACTTCGTCTTGTCCGCGCCCATTTCGACCACTTTTGTTTCGGCGCCGAGCTCGTCCTTCACTTTTTGCAGGCCGCTGTTCGCCGCATCAAAAAACGACTTGTCGCCCAGCGTTCCCGGAATAAGCAGCACCACCTTGAGCTTGTCCCCTGCAGCAGCCTCTCCGCCTTCAGCATTTGTTCCGGAGTTGACCGCATTACCATTGCCGGACGTGTTGTTTCCGCATGCAGTGACCAGTACCATAACCGCCATCAGCAATAAAGCGAGCATCTTCTTTTTCATTTTCTAAGTTCACACCCCTGTTTTGTAATAGATCAACGCTGATAAAATAGCATAAAGTTCCAATTACACGTTTTGTCTAACGGGTAGCATCGGGCAGCATGAATAAAAGACGGTTGAAATTCTGAAAACAAGCAATTTACCTTGAAAACCAAACATTTCATGTTACATTTCTCGAAAAAACCGCATAAATCCGAACAAGATGGCCAGTCCAGTTGAGAATCTTCGGTTTAATTGATAAGATCATAACAAAAGAAAAGATAAATATTTATATATTTTCGGTCATCTTTTTGTACGATTCGGCTAAATGACGATAAAGGGAGGCTCATCATGGACCGTGTTCTATATATTGTAAATGCAGAGCATGAAGCAAATACGTATATCCCTCCGCATCAGCATGAATGTTTCGAGCTTGTGTATTATATCCATGGCCAGGGAACCTGCAGCATTGGACCGCGCAGCTATCATTTCCGGCCCTTCACCTTTGGCCTGATTCCGGCAGGTTTCAAGCATGACGAGAATCATCAGCCCAGCCCGGAGGTGCTGTTCGTCGGCTTCCATTGCGGCAATCCGATTATCAATACACTATCCGGCGTTTTTGACGATGATAAGGAACATACCGTACTGCAGACCCTGCAGCGGATGAATGCGGAATTCAAGCGCAAGCGCGACGGGTTCGCCGAGCTGCTGAATCTGCAAATGAGCGAAATTACCGTGTATCTGCAGCGGCTGCTCGCCGCCTCGGATTTCCATTCCCCGGCAGAGGATCAGATGCAGTATGTGCTGAATTATATGAATGAGCATTACCGCCATAAGCTCTCCGTGTCCTCTCTGGCAGAAATGTCCGGTTATAGCTACGACCGCTTCCGGCATCTGTTCAAGGAAAGATTTGGACATTCCCCGCACCGTTATCTTGTACTGAAGCGCCTGGATTATGCCAAATCTCTGCTGCTGCATACCCAAATGCATATCTCCGAGGTCTCTTCCGCTGCCGGATTCGTTAATGATGCCCAATTCTGCAATATGTTCAAAAGAGAGAGTGGACTCTCCCCGCGTACTTTCCGCATCAGAAGTAAGGTCATGTAATATAACATTAGTCATTTACTTTTCGCTTTTTTTCACTATAATGGAACTTAAGCTTACGTGATGATGACTTATACCGGCTGATCCCGATTATATCCAGATCCGCTGCCCCAATATAAGGTTTGCCCCATTTCTGTTCACAGAATGAAGGAAGCCGCGATTTAGAGAATCTTTTTTCTCTATGTCTGCGGCTTCTTTTTTTATTCCCTTTTTGGAAGGTGCGCGAGTCAAGGCACGCTGAAGCTTACAACGGTGTACAGTTCAACAATTAATGAGTGAAGGAGGTGCAGCCCGGATGGCATTCATGAATATACGGCAATTGCTGGAGCACTGGGAACGCAGCGGCCGGCTGCTGAAGGTCCGCAAGGAGGTGGACCCCAAGTTTGAGCTAGGGGCCGTGATTAAGGCCGTGAAGGGCAGGCAGCCCATGGTCTTCCAGAAGGTAAAAGGTTACTCCGTCCCGATGGCAGCCGGTCTTGGCGGCTCCAAAGAGCTGCTCGCCGGGAGTATGGGCATGCAGCCGGAAGACTTGCTGCCACGGCTGATCGAGGCCGTTGTTCATCCGCTGCCTACGAGAAGCTGTGATCAGGCTCCGGTGCAGGACAACGTGATTACGAGCCGGATTAACCTGCGGGAGCTGTTCCCGGTCTGCACCTATAACGCCTTGGACAGCGGAGCTTATTATGTCTCCGGGGTGATGGTCGTCAAAGGCGCGGACGGGCAGAAGCGCTACACCTCCATCCGGCGGATGCAGCTGCTGGACGGCAACCGGACCAGCATCCTGATCTCCTCCCCTGAATTATTCCAGCAGTACAGGGAATTCGAGGAGCGCGGTGAGCCGATGGAGGCGGCATTCATGTTCGGCATCGTCCCGGCAGTCGTGCTGGCTTCCCAGGTCAGCACCCACCTGTTCCATGCCGATAAGCTGGAGGTCGCCTCTGCCCTGCTTGGCCAGCCGCTTGCAGTAGTCCGCTGCAAGACGATCGATCTTGAAGTGTTGGCCGAGGCCGAGGTTGTATTCGAGGGCCGGATTCTCCCCCGGGTCCGCGAACCGGAAGGTCCGTTCGGCGAGCTCGGCGGTTACTACGGCCCGCGCACCGAGCAGCCGGTCGTCGAATTCTCTGCTGTCACCTACCGGAACAATCCGGTCTGGCAGACCATTCTCCCGGCCAGCTATGAGGAGAAGCTGCCGATGGCGATTGCACGTGAGATTGCCCTGCTGGGCTCCGTCCGCCAGGTCGTCCCCGGTGTCAAAGATGTTCACATCACCATGGGCGGCGTCGGGCGTTATCATGCGGTCATCCGCATCCGGAAGGTGCAGGAAGGCGACGGCAAAACCGCCCTTCTAGCCGCCTTCGCTGGCGACAAAGATCTCAAGCATGTGGTCGTTGTCGACGAGGACGTCAACCTGCTGGACCCGCTTGATGTGGAGTGGGCGATCGCCACCCGTGTCCAGGCTGACCTCGACACCTTCATTATCACTGGAGCGAAGGGTTCTCCGCTTGAGCCCTCGCACAACCTGCGCGGCGTCACCGCCAAAATGGGCATCGACGCCACCTTCCCGCTGGCTGAAGCGGAGCATTACCGGCGGACCTCCATCCCCGGTCAGGAGAGTATCGAGCTGGCAGATTATTTATAGACGATGAAGCCGGATCATGGAGATACAAATTAGCTTAACAGGAGGTGGATCATGCAAGCGATCGGATTGATCGAGACCCGGGGACTAACCCCGGCCCTCGAAGCACTGGATGCGATGTGCAAAGCAGCAAATGTGAAGCTGGTCGACTTCAAGCGCGTCGGCTCCGGACTTATAACGGTTATCGTCGAAGGGGATGTCGCCGCAGTTCAGGCGGCTGTGGAAGCCGGTATCACCGCCTGCCCCCGGGCCGGAGGACAGCTGATTTCCTCCAACGTGATTCCGCGTCCGCACCCGGATCTGGCGCGGATGCTGCTGTAGATGGATTGAACTATAGAACTATATGCATGCACCTAAGACTATAGCTAACAGGCTGCAAATCAGCGGTGACCGGAGCAAGCCGGTTATAAAGTGCGGGTAGCAAGGACAGCTAGAAACGTTTCTGCGGCTGCGTGTAAATAGCCATGAATATGCGCTGGCTATATACAACACGTGGCACTCCACCCGAGGACTAACGCATTACTCTCCGGCCCGCTGCCCGGCAGCGAAACGAGTAACTTAAGTACATCTGTGAGTACTATCTCCTAGCAGCTACTGTAAGTACGTCTGTAAGTGCTACCTCCTAGCCGCTACTGTAAGTACATCTGTGAGTACTACTGTGAGTACATCTGTAAGTACATCTGTGAGTACTACTGTGAGTACATCTGTGAGTACATCTGTGAGTACATCTGTGAGGACTGTGAGTACTACTGCAAGTACATCTGTGAGTACATCTGTGAGGACTGTGAGTACTACTGCAAGTACATCTGTGAGTACTACCTTCTAGCCGCTACTGTAAGTACGTCTGTAAGTACTGTGAGTACTACTGTAAGCACATCTGTAAGTACAGGCCTAAAAGTTGTACGTTTTACAACTTAGACACCCCGATACTTGGGAAATTGTAAGGATTGTTGTATGAAATACAACAATTTCCCGCTTAGCAGCTTGAATACGGGAGGAATGTTGCCTTTTATACAACAATTCCGGATTAGGCTACCATTTCACGAGGGGAATGTTGTATTTCGTGCAGGATTTTCGTTAGTGTCTTTAAAGTTTAGCTTGTACTGCACGCTATATAGGACTCTTCCTATGATTAGTGGACGTTTTTCCGTTTGGCAGCACTTCTCTGCGTGTGAACAACACGATCCCAAGTTGTCTGAAAAATTGTCTGAAGGAAACCTATACGGGCGCATTCATACTTAGTTTAGGAGGTGATTTCCCTTGTCCAATTTCATGAAGAGCATTGTTGCCGAGGTTCTGGAGCGAAATCACCCTGCTGCTCCTGCTCTCATATCCGTTGTTTCACCTGTTACCGTTGCTCCACTTGTTACCGTTACTTCACCCGTTACCGTTCCTATTCCAGCTCCGGCGCTTGCTTCTGTCTTTGCTCCCGCTCCGGCTTCTGTTTCTTCTGCTACGGCTACTCCTGCTGCTTCTGCTGCTCCGGCTACTACGGCTGCTTCTGCTGCTCCTGTTGCTTCTTCTGCTCCGGCTCCGGGTGCGACTGCTGCTGCTGCTGCTGCTTCTGCTTCTTCTGCTCCGGCTTCTGTTTCCGCCGGCCCTTCCTGTTCAGCAGGCAAGCAGGCGGACTGCCCGGACACTTGCAGCAGTCCCCGGGATTGTCCGCAACCTCCGGGCGGGATCAAGCGGGTCAATTACCAGCGGGAGCAGGCCGGGAAGAGGCTCGCATTACTTGGCCTGCCCGGTGCATCCCCTACTCCAGTCCGGTTGCCGGATAACGCTGCACAACTCAGCAACAGACATCTTCCTCAGGAACTGCCGGCAGCATCCACAGCTACCGGACGATCCCAGGCAGTCAATGTGCCTGGGGATCATCGGAGCTTTGCCGAACGGTATCTGTCCCCTCTGCTCTTGCGCACCCTTCCTACCGGGAGCGTGCATTCTTCCGGGGGCTGGCAATCTTCCGGGAGTGGGCAGGCTTCTATTCCAGTCGGTGCTCAGCATTCGGGCAAGAATTCAGCCGGAGATATTCCCTGCCGGCCCGGTATCCCCGGGGCTGGCGCTACCCAGATCAAGGATTCAGCTGGAATAACATACTCCCGGAACACCGCTTCACCGGACACTCCCTTCCCCCTCATCCGGGATGGAACTATGGATGCCTGGCTGTTCCCTGTAATCAGCAGCAGGCTTCGCGGCGTGCTAGGCACTGCTGGCCGCAGCTGCAGCTCAGCAGGCATACTAAGCGTTCCTGTCTGCCATCCGGGCCAGCTGTTCGCCGCAGAAGAACTGCTGGGCAGTGATCCTGCTCTGGAAGCAGATATCCAGTGGGGCGCCAGCGGCGGGAGCTTTGAGCTACGGCTGTTCAGCAACGATTCCGCCAAGCTGGACCGCTTGCTGACGGAGCTCACCGGCATCCTGCAGCGGGATTCCGCCCGCCGGGTCCGGGTATACACGAGCCTGCAGCCCGGCCCGCTGCTGCGGCGGCATCTGGCTGCAGGCCAACAGGAGGCCATTGCCGTAATCGATGCCGCCTCGCGCTGGAGCAGCATCGGCCTCGCGGAACAGCTGCTCGGCGGCTGCCCGGATGCAGGCCTTAGCCTCCGCGCCGAACGCAGCTACTGCATAATCAGCGGAACCTCCGCTCAGCTGGCAAGTGTGCTGCCTGGGTTAACACGCTTTGCAGACCAGTAGCAACTCTGATAAAACAAGTAATCCCGCCCTGTCGCTCAAGCAGTCCTAAAGACTAAGCCCATCAATAACAAAGGAGGTGCCGGTGATGCAGGCACTCGGATTGATTGAGACTCTCGGATATACCACCGCCGTCTCCGCCGCAGATGCGGCCCTGAAAGCGGCGGATGTGCAGCTGATTGCCGTTGAGAAGGTTATCGGCGTCGGCGGTTCACTCGGTGTAACCATTCACTTAAGCGGTGATGTTGCTGCGGTCGGCGCGGCGGTAGATGCAGGCAAAGCCGAAGCCCAGCGGATAGGTACAGTCATTTCCGCCCATGTCATCGCCAAGGCCCACGAAGATGTGAACCGCAAAATACTGTCCAGATTCCTGCCGGGCCTGTCGGCAGACTTCAAGACGACAGACGCCGGAACTACATCGGACGGAGCCAAATCTGCCGCACCTGCCATACTTGCTGAAGCTGATCAAACCGACCAAACCGGAACAGCCAGTACCTCGGCCCCGGATCTGCCAGAAATTGAATAAGCACTAACAATCTACCTATCTACCTATCTACCTATCTACCTATCTACCTATCTATCTATCTGTCTATCTGCCTGCCTGCCTGCCTGCCTGTCTGTCTGTCTATCTGTCCACCTATCTACCTATCTAACTATCAGTCTATCTATCTGTTCGTCTGTTCGTCTGTCCGTCTGTCCGTCCGTCCGCCTGTCTATCTGTCTTATCCCCTTACTGCGTATCTCGTTTCCAGCAGGCATTTTTGAATTACAACTAAATTATTGGAGGTTTTCTATAATGGGAGAATCACTCGGATTGATCGAAACTAAAGGTCTGGTAGGTGCAATTGAAGCAGCCGATGCCATGGTGAAGGCAGCAAACGTGGAAATCTGCGGATATGAAAAAATCGGCTTTGGTCTGGTCACGGTTATGGTACGCGGGGACGTAGGCGCCGTAAAAGCCGCTACGGATGCGGGAGCTGCCGCTGCCAAACGGGTCGGTGAACTGGTGTCCGTTCATGTCATTCCCCGTCCGCACAGTGAAGTGGAACGCGCACTGCTGTCCAAAGGCATTGAATAAGCACTCCTATGGACAGCCGGCATAGCACAGTTGCGGAGAATGCCCTGCTGGGATTGTCTTACCGGTCCAGAACGGCAGCGCTGAATGAGGAATATCCCCGGGTGCTGGTGCTGCTGGCCGGCCATTTTATCGGCATGGAGGATGGTTACGCTGCGGTGCGGGGCTTAAGCACAGGTAACTTCAGGCTGCGCGTATGGGCGGAAGATCAGCTGCTCGGGACAAATAGCGCCGGAGCACTTGCACGACAAACCGGAGTAGATGACCTTATCCCCCCCGGGCAGGCCCATAGACTCTCCCCGGCCGATGCTGATGCCTTGTTTATTCCTGTATTGTCGCTGTCTCTCCTGTCCGGGATTGTTCAGCTGGATACCGGGCATCCCTTCGTGAGGCTGATTGTGGAGGCCTTATGTGCCGGCAAGCCGGTGGGCGCTCTTACTCTCGGAGCGGAGCCGGAACATTACCGCTGGAGCGAGCAGGGTTTATCTCAGGCCAGTCCGCTGCTGAAAGAGAAAATGCGCAGCATGGTGACCGCAATATCCGGCTACGGGATCAGGCTCCTGGCGCCCAGCGGTCTAGGAAGCTGGCTGTCTTCCAGTAATGAACCGCCGAGGAAGCAGGTGCTGACAGAGGAGGATATCATCGCAGCCCTCAAGCTGGGCAGAACCTCCATTACTCTGAACGGCCCGGCAGTCATTACCCCGCTGGCCCGGGACACCGCCCGGCAATACGGAATTGAGATTAACCATGCAGGATTTGAATAGAAGAGGTGATCACATGAAGCTGGGAATCATTACTGGACACGTCGTAGCTACACGCAAAGATGAGAATCTCGTCGGTGCCAAGCTGCTGATCGTACAGCCCATTCTTCCCGATAACACCCCGGCGGGACAGCCGCTTATTGCGGTTGATACTGTAGGAGCAGGCATCGGAGAGACCATTATCTATGCAGTGGGCAGCGTGGCTTCACGGGCGTCGACGCATCCGAATGCTCCTATAGATGCCGCAATTGTCGGAATCGTGGATAGTGTGGATTGTCCCAGAGCAGGAGGCTTGTAGATTATGCTGACAACCGATATCAAAGATGCGATTCAGCGGCGGCGGATGATTGATGTGCTGCTCTCCGGCCAGCTCCATGCCGACCTGGTGCTGAAGGGCGGCTATATTATCAATGTAATCACCCGTGAGATTTACCCCGGTGATGTAGCTATTAAAGGTGACCGGATTCTGCTTGTGGGCGAGGCTGATAAACTGATCGGGCCGTCCACAGTAGTCGAGGATATGCGCGGTAAATTCATCAGTCCGGGCTTTATCGATTCACATATGCATTTTGAAAGTGCGATGCTGACGGTTACGGAGTTCTCCAAGCTGTCGATTCCAACCGGAACAACCACGCTGGTGGCTGATCCCCATGAGATTGGCAATGTGCTGGGCGTTCCCGGAATGAAGGCGATGATTGAAGAAGCGAAGACCCTGCCTAACCGCGTGCTGTTCACCGTACCTTGCCTTACACCCGATGTGCCCGGTCTTGAGACCGCAGGCGCAGATATCGGCTCCAAAGATATGCAGGAACTGCTGAATGACGACCATGTTCAGGGAATCGGCGAGCTGCAGGGCTTCAGCAACGTCCATCCCGTATACCGCAACGCCCCTTACCTGATCGATGATCTGCTCGCTTCAGTGTCCTATGCCAAGGCTATCGGCAAAAGCATTGAGGGCAACGCCCCCGGCCTGTCCGGCCAGGAGCTGGCTGCCCACATCATCTGCGGCGGCGGCCATGTCTCCTGCCATGAGACAACGACCAAGGAAGAAATGATGGAGAAGCTGCGCTACGGGGTCAGTGTATTCATACGCGAAGGCTCCTCGCAGCGCAATATGGCGGAGTGCATCCGGGCAATCACCGAGGAGGGTATGGATTCCCGGCGGGCCATCCTGGTCTCCGACGATATGGTGCCGGAGGATCTGCTAAAGCACGGCCATATGAATGATATCATCCGCCGGACGATCGCCGTCGGCATTGATCCGGTTGAGGCGATTCAGATGGCCACGATCAATCCAGCCACCCATTTCGGCTTCCAGGATATCGGCGTGCTGGCTCCAGGCAAGAAGGCCGATATCGCTGTCATCAGCGACCTGACGAACATGACCATTGCCGAAGTCTATATCAGCGGAGCCAAGGTTGCCAGTGATGGCGAGCTGACCCGTGAGATCCCCTCCTATATCTATCCGGACTCTGTTAAAAAGTCTGTGAAGCGCAAGCCGGTTAAGCTGGAGGACCTTCAGCTCTCCGCTGAAGGTGCCCAAGGAACCGTCCGGGTCCGCGCCATCGGGGTCATCCCCGACCAGAATCTGACCGGCTCCGGCATCTACACCGCCGCTGTGAAGGATGGCGTTGTGCAGCTCTCTGTCGAGGACGACCTGCTGCCTTTGCTCGTCGTAGAACGGCATGGCCGCAGCGGCAAGATCGGCAAAACCTTCGTCCGCGGCATGAAGCTGAAGGCCGGTGCCATCGCCGAAAGCGTGGCGCATGACACCCATAATATTATCGTCACCGGCACCAATTACGCAGATATGGTGACTGCGGTCAACCGCGTCATCGCGATGGACGGCGGCATCGCCATGATCGAAGGCGGCAAGGTGGTCGGCGATCTGCCGCTGCGCATCGGCGGATTGATGACCGATGAGCTGACCGGCAAAGAGATGAGTGCAAGAATTACCGAGCTGCACCGGCTGGCCCGCGAGGAGCTGGGCTGTACGCTGCATGTCCCGTTCATGCATCTCTCCTTCCTGTCGCTGGTCACCAGCCCGGCCTGGAAAATCACCGACATCGGCCTGATCGACGCCGATGCCTTCACCGTGCTGCCGCCGCTCGTTTGAGCCCGTATTTTAAATGAAAGGAGTACGCTACATGGGGATTCAAGTGATTGATCTCTCACAGGAAATCTATCAGGGAATGCCGGTTTTTCCGCCGCATCAGAAGACGATGATCTTCCCCAATATGAGCCATGAAGAGAGTAAGAACAAGCTCGGCTTCGAGTTTGCCACGAACAACCTGCTGATTAACGAGCATGGTCCGACCCACAGCGATGCAATTTACGAATATGATCCGCACGGGCCGACGATTGATGAGATGCCGCTGGAGTATTTTTACGGACCGGCTGTCTGCCTGGACCTCTCCCATATTTCACCGGACGCCTACATTACCCGGCCTGATCTGGAACAGGCGCTGCGCAAAGACCATCTCCATCTGGATAAAGGCGATATCGTCCTGCTGTACACTGGACATTATAACCGTGCCTACGGCACTGAAGAATGGCTGACCCGCTATACTGGCCTGGATTATGAAGCGGCCGGATGGCTGGCGAAGCAGGGGATCATTAACATCGGCATTGATGCGCCTTCTATTGATAACCCGCTGGACCCGCTATTTTCCGGCCACCTGATCTGCCGTGAGTACCGGATGACCAATACCGAGAATCTCTGCAATCTGCATCTGATCGCCCAGAAGCGTTTCCTGTATTTCGGACTTCCGCTCCGGATCCGCCGAGGCACCGGCTCCCCTATCCGTGCCGTCGCGGTATTCATAGAATAAACAGATGAGGCAGGTGATTGTACCGTGACCACAGACAAGGTAATTGAAGAAATCCTGGTACCGGCTTACGAGGGAAGAAGCGCGCGGGTCCGCCAAGGCCAGACGCTCTACATCATCGATACCGAGGGCAAGCAGGTGGGCGATTTCGTCTGCTTCAATGCCGAAGACCCTGACGAGCATGTCTCCCCCGTACACATGAGATCCTCGCTCAGCAGTATCCGGCTCAAGCCCGGCGACGGCCTCTACAGCAACCGCCGCAGACTGCTTATGCAGCTGACGAAGGATACGGTGGGGAAACATGATTTCTTTTTTCCGGCATGCGACTATTACCGCTACAAAATCGACTTCGGGCTGGAGGAGCATCCGAACTGCCATGACAATCTACAGAAGGCGCTGCATAAATATCAGCTGGGTCACAAAGAGCTGCCCGATCCGATCAACTGGTTCATGAACAATGCGCTGGATGAGAATCTTGACTATGTCATTGAAGAGCCACTCTCCCGGCCCGGCGATTATGTCGCGCTCCTAGCACTGACTGACGTGATCGTCGCCCTCTCCTCCTGCTCGCAGGATCTGGCCCCGGTCAACGGCTTCAAGGTAACCCCGCTGCTGATGCAGATTACTGAACCAGCTCCGGCTGTACCCCCGCTTTACCGGGATATACCGTATCGTTAAAACTGCACTATGGTAGCTTTTGTACACAAATCTTGCATTTGTTCACTGCCCGATTCTCCATCCTGTTCACTGTTGTAACCTTGCTCTACTGTCCCGTTCATGGTATGCAGCTTATAATTGTACTATGAACAATATAGATCAGGCCGGTATCGCCAGAGTACACAGTGAATCAGGGGGCTGTTTATGGGACTGCACAAACTCGGCAATCGAAGAGCATTGTACAGCAGGTTATTAGTCAGTATTACGCTTTGCGTCTCCTTAACTTTTCTTGTCTCCACCATCATCTATTATAATTACTATATCGGTGTGGAAAAAAAGCAGGCCTTCCAGTCCGACCTCGGCAACCTCACGCAGACCAGCAGGGAAGTCGTTAACATGACCGATGCTGCGCAATCGCTTTCTTTTCAAATTTACCGCAACAGTACGATCTCCAAAATTGTTTTCTACGACAAGCCTGATATCTATGATGTCACGGCAGCCATGTCCGAGCTGGGCAATTACTTAAGCTCCATGCCTTATATTGAGTCCATATATGTCTATAATCCCAAAAGCGGACAGCTGTATATTGCCTCTTCCCACGGGCAGAACGGTGTATTTACTGAGCAAGAGCTGGTAGACACCCCTATTCTGGATATCCTGGGCCATTATCAGGATTACAAGGCCTTCACACCGATTCCCAGAGTGTATTCCAATGGTGCACGGGAGAATGACCAGGTTCGTGCTTATACTTTTTTGTGTCTGGATGCCATCGGCTGGGACCGGGCTATCAACTCTGCGGTAATCGTTAACATCTCTGCCCCCTGGATCAATAAGGAAATCACCAGTCCTAATAATTCTGCCAGCGCCACTTACATTCTGGACGATCAGGGGGCTTTTCTGTCCGGCAACAGCCTGAAGCAGCAGGAGCTCTCCCCGGAGGAAGCCGGATGGATTGAACAGCGGATCAAAGGCCAGGAGGCGGGTTATTTCATCGGGCCCTTCGGTGGCGTGAACTCGCTGATTTCTTATACTGCACCGGATGACTTAAGCTGGCAGTATGTGCGGATTACACCCTACGACAACATTACTGAGCATACGAATACTATCCGCAACACCACCCTGCTTATTGCAGCCCTTGTTCTGGTGGCCGGCATCGGCCTCTCCTGGATCATGTCCAGAAGCCTGTATCTGCCAATTGACCGGATTGTCAGCGAGATGAACATTCTTGAAACGGAGAAACGAGACAGCATGTTCATGATCCGGCAAAATACACTGCGCGATCTCATTCTCGGCCTCAAGCCGTTGCAGTCTATTCAGCAGGTAGAGAAGCTGCGCCAGCTCGGGATTCACTTCACCTTCAATGATGATTTCCGCCTGATCCTGCTGCGGATTGATCACTACAAAGAGTTCAGGGAAGCCTGCTCTTCCTACCTGCTGGCCTCCAAGTTTGCCATTATGAATATCGCTTCGGAAATTTGCGGCCAGACGTACCGGGTCGAGACTGTGGATATGAACGATGACGGCATCCTTGTGCTGCTGAACATTATCGATCCCGTGGAGTATACGGATACCGGGCTGATCGAGACGCTGCTCCGGCAGATCCAGCAGGCCTGCTCCGACTATCTGAAGCTAAGCCTTACCCTCACCTACAGTCATATTGACCATAACGCGGGCCAGCTGCACCAGCTCTACAAGCAGGTCCGGGAAGCGTCGAATCACCGACTGTTCTACGGACATGGCTGTATCATTAACGCCCAGGACATATGCGCTCTTGAGTCCAGTACGTATCATTATCCTACCGATAAGGAGAAGAAGCTCACCGATGCGCTACTGAGCGGTAAACTGGAGGACGCTGCCGGGCAGTTCAGCAGCATTATCCGGGAGACCGAAGCCTTTCCCTTTCAGACGGTGCAGTTAACGGTATCCAGACTCAGCGTGACGGTCAGGGAGATCGTGAATACTGTCCAGAAACGTAACCGTTTACAAAACGACGCAATCAGCGGGCTGCCTTGCCTGGATTCCATTGAGACCATTGACGAGCTGGAGGAAGCCTTCTCCGCTCTCTTCACTGCATTGCGCGAACAGCTGGACGAGAAGAAGAACTCCAAGCAGCATGATCTGATCTGCCAGATTAATAGCAAGATCAGCGAAAATTACATGAAGCCGAACCTAAGTCTCAATCAGATTGCTGATGAGCTGGATATGTCGCCGATCTATATCAGCCGCCTTTACAAGCAGCAGACCATGAACAGTATCGTCGATGTCATTCTGGAGGTGCGGATGCGCGAGGTATGCGCCTTGCTGGAGAACACCGACCTGCCGGTAACGAGCATTGCCGAGCGCTGCGGCTTCACCAGCAGCTCTTATCTGCACCGGATGTTCAAACGCAGCTTCGGTACGACGCCTACGGATTACCGGCGTTCGAAGAATGCTTAATTGTTGACACATTAATGTTCTGGGAGTGCCGGCTATGCTGGCATTTCCGGCAGTTCTGCTGTAGCTGGTTCCAATTCCGGTTCCAGTTCCAGCTAAAGTCCCAGTTCCATTCCAGTTCCAATCCAATTCCAGCTCTAGTTCCTGTTCCACCTCAAGTCTCAGTTCCAGCTCAAGTCCCAGTTTCATTTTCCGGTCCCAGCTCGCTCCAGCTCCAGCTCCAGCTCCAGCTCCAGCTCCAGCTCCAGCTCAAGTCACAATCTAACTCCAGTTCCTATTCCTGTTCCCGCCCGGTTCCCATTGAAATTGGTTGTGACAAGCTAAATGTTGTACGTATTACAACACTAAGCCAACAATACAGGGCATTTATAAGGATTGTTGTAGGAAATACAACAATCCTCGCGATTAGCCGCTAGAATGAGGCAAAATGTTGCATTTCATACAACAATCCCCGCTTAGCTAGCGCATATTGAGCAGAAATGTTGTATTTTGTGCAAGATTAGTCCCCAGTACACAGAGAACTCCCCCGCTTTGGTGGATATTCTCCTGCTTTGGTGGATGCTCCCTCGCTTTGGTGGAACACCAAGCCCGCCTCTAATTCTATGGAGGTGCTCCCTTCATTTTGCTAGTTATTCCCACGCTTTGGTGGTTGCTCCCTCGCTTTGGTGGAACACCAAGCCCGCCTCTAACTACTCGGAGATACCCCCTCCGCTTTGGTGGTTGTTCCCTCGCTTTGATGGAACACCAAGCCGTCACTAACTCTACGGAGATGCCCCTTCCACTTTGGCGGATGTTTTCACGCTTTGCTGGATGTTCTCACGCTTTGCTTGGTGTTCCCTCGCTTTGGCGGAACGCCAAGCCCGCCTCTAGCTACGCGGAGAAGCTCCTCCGCTTTGGCCAGTCTCCATATACACGGAGACTGGCTTTTCTGCTCTCCTCCCCTACCACGGAAGCCGATGTCTGACGTGGCTTTCTTTTGCTTCGAGTGCTGTGTGCAGGTCTGGCTACCGCTTAAACAGCGGAGAAGACGGAATGAATGTGGAGAAGCGGCAGCGGTCGCCTTTGTATACGGATTTTCACCGCTAAGGTAAAATAAATAAAATCCGGATACAACAGCGATCGGAACATCATTCCGTTTTCGGAGCGTCCACCCAATGCGCCTCCGTTGCACCTGCCCCCTCCTACCACCTGCCCATAAAAAAGCCCCAAAAGCCATGCGGCTTCCGGGGCCCTTCTCTACTTAATACCTTTCTCCGCAGTATAAGCGTTCCACTGCTTCGTCCACTCCGCCTGAATCTTCTCGAGTCCGGCCTGCTTGGCCTTCTGCATGAAGGTTTCCAGCCCCTTGTCGATATCCTCCACCAATCCCGCTTCGAGCGGGAACAGATATTGCTTCTCGACCTGCTCCAGCGCCGCCTTCTCTGCCTGATAGGAAGTATAGTCCTCTGCAAAGCCGAGGAACAGATCGGGCTTCTGAATCTTGTCGAGTTCATCGAAGATTGCCTTCACCCCGTCAAAACCCTTGTCGAACAGCATATACTCCGGATTTCTCCATGCCCAGCCGTTCATGCCCTCCCGGGTGAAGCCGTTGGTCTGGCTGGTTCCCAGCAGCTTGTAATAGCCGTCTTCCACAGTATAGTTCTTGCCTTCAATCCCATATTCGGTCAGCTGGTTGTAGCGTTTGTCCAGGACCAGCTTTTCATAGAAAGCGAGCGCCCGCTCCGGATTCTTGCTGCTCTTCGGAATCGCAAAACCATTATGAACCGGATGCACCGGAGTGGCATACCCCGTCGTCTTGCCGAACGGATAATACCCCAGCTCCCATTCGGGATGTGTGGTGCTAATCTTCATGACCATATCATTAAAGCGCGTCGGATTATCCCCGAACATGCTCGCCGCCTTGCCGGAAGTAATCGGGTCCTGCATCGTATCCTTGATATTCAGCACATTCTTGGGAATGAAGCCTTTTTCCTGCCAGCGCTTCATGACCTTCAGCTCTTCTTTTTGCTCATCGGAGCCCCAGTACGAGTACACTTCAGTAGGGGATTCATATTTCACGCCCATCCCATATGGCAGCGCACCGACCATCTTATTCAGCTCGGTATAAATGTAATGAAGATTATTGCCGATGTCGCTATTCAGGGAGGCCGGCATCATATCCGGTTCATTCTGGCGGATTCCGTCCATGTAAGCCTCATAGCTGGCCAGATCCGTAGGCTGGGGAAGATTGTATTTCTTGCGCAGGTCCTCCCGCCAGACGAAGCCGTTGGTCACGTATTCTTTGTACGTCGCAGGCACTGTATAGATTTTGCCGTCTACTTTAACATCCTCCCACATCGACTCAGGAACGAATTTCTGCAGCTCCGGCGCGGCCTTAGGCAGCAGATCATCGAGGGCCAGGAACGCACCGCGTTTCGCATAGGAAGCATACTGGGTCCAGTCCGCCGTGAAGATCAGGTCAATCGCCTGGCCCGAGGAGAGCAGCAGCTTGTATTTCTGATCCCAGTCCGTCCAGCTCGTATAGTTGAATTTAACCGTTGTATTAAGCTCCGCTGCCGCCATCTTGTTGACTTCGGCTTCAATCGCCGGCAGATCCTTCGGCGCATCGCCGAGCATGTAGAACTGCAGCTCCACTTTCTTGGAGGTGTCAATTCCGGGTTCTGCCGTAGCAGTTGTACTGCCCTCTGTTGCCGCAGCCGTGTTGTTTTTACCGCTATCCGTGCTGCCCGCTGCCTCTTTATTGTTGCCGTTACTGCCGCCGCATCCCGCAGCGAGCAGCGAGACCGCCAGCATGGCTGTCAGGACAGCCAGCGGTTTTTTCCGTGCATTCTTGCTCATCATGAACCCTCCCAAAAATGTTGTTTGGTAATACTGCTTCCTGGTTCAGCTCCTCACAATATCTATGTTAGCCGAATAGCAGCCGCCAAAGACAGCGCGGATCTGCTACAAGGTTCTAACCTTTTACCGCGCCGATCGTCAGGCCTTTAACGAAATAGCGCTGAATGAACGGGTACAGAAACAGAATAGGTCCGGTGACAACGATGGCCATCGCCATTTTCGTTGACTCTGTAGGCAGATCTGCCCCGAGACTTACCCCGGTTCCCGCTCCCATGTTCGCAATGAAGGAAGCCGAGTTGATCACATTGTACAGGTGGAACTGCAGCTGATACTTGTGTGTGTCATTGATGAACAGGGAAGACGAGAACCAGTCGTTCCAGTACGTCAGCGCGAGAAACAGTCCAACCGTGGCAATGCCGGGCATCGACAGCTGCAGCACAATCCGCCAGTATATTTTGAAATCACCCGCCCCGTCAATCTTGGCAGATTCGAACAGCTCCTCAGGAACGGCAGAACGGATGAAGTTCTTCATCAGAATAATCAGGAACGGCGTCATCAGCCCCGGCAGAATCAATGCTCCATACGAGTCGGTCAGATGCAGATATTTGGTCATCATAATGTACCAGGGCACGAGGCCCCCGCCGAACAGCGTGGTGAAATAGATATAGAACGAGAACGTATTGCGGTATTTGAAATCCCTGCGGGCCAGCACATAACCAGCCATAGTCATGAAGAACAGCCCCAGCGTCGTCCCCGTAAGTGTAGTGAACAGAGTAACGCCATAGGCGCGCAGTACCTCATCCGGAAAAGTGAACACCGTCTTGTATCCTTCCAGTGAGAATTCCGCAGGAATCAGATGGTAACCGTCCCTGATAATCGATTCATTGGAGGACAGCGAGGCCGATATAATCAGCAGAAACGGGATCAGACACGCCAGCGAGCCGATGATAATAACCGTGTACGCCAGCCCCTGCAGCAGCCTGGTATAGTGATCGTCTTTAATATGCATGCTCTTTCTCTCCTCCTAGAACAACGCGTAATCATCATTGATTTTGCGGATCATGTAGTTCACCGTCATGATCAGGATGAAGCCGAACAACGATTGGTACAGCCCAGCCGCCGTCGCCATGCCGATATCAAAGGTCACCTTCAGGGAGCGGAAGACGTACGTATCCAGAATATCTGTTGTGTTATACAGCACCCCGTTGTTGCCGATCAGCTGGTAAAAGAGGTCAAACTGCCCCTTCATAATGCTTCCGAGGGAGAATAGCAGCAGCACTATGAAGGTAGACTTCAGCATCGGCACCGTAATATACCAGATCCGCTGAAAAATATGCGCTCCGTCAATTTTGGCCGCTTCATAGTACTCATCGCTGATCCCTGTGATGGCCGCCAGGTAGATAACCATGCTGTAGCCGAGATTTTTCCACAGATAGAACAGGATGATCAGGAAGATCCAGACCAGCGGCTTATTATAGACATCCACAGGTCCCGCTCCGAACCGGGCCAGCAAGGTGTTCAAGAAACCGCTATCATAATTGAACACGTTGTAGACGATGACGCTCAGAATAACGAAAGAAACAAAATACGGCAGGAACATAATCGACTGGGTTAGTTTCTTGAACCATTTGTGGCGCAGCTCACTAAGCAGGATCGCACAGACAATTGCCAGTACGTTGCCGAGCAGGATGAAGGCCAGATTGTAGCCGATGGTATTGAGCGTCAGCTTGATCAGCGTACCCGATTTCCAGAGAAACTCGAAGTTCTTCAGACCCACGAAGGGAGCATCAAACAACCCGGAATTGAAATCAAATTGGGTGAACGCATAATACACGCCGACCATCGGGAAATACGAATTGACCAGGAAGAACAGCAGCGCCGGCAGCAGCATCAGAAAAAGAATCCGGTTATGAATCAGCTCATGCAGAAATCCCTTCTTCCTTCTCTTCCGCGTGCCGGACTCTATCTGCGGGGACAGCCCGCCTGTTCCCTTCAGTGGAAGCTGGATAGCGAGTGGCATACCCGACTTGCGCTTACGGTGTCTCAAAGCCTTCACTCTCCTATACCTATATAAGTTGGCGGCACTGGCTCCGAAGCCTCCGCCCCTCGCGGCCCTTATGGCTTCGTCCAATGGATGCCCTGAGTATAGAAGATACCTCCTGCAGCTGAACAGTGAACCTTACAGCTATCCCTGTATTTTATTGCCAACCCCAGGGTGTACATTTCATACTTTTGTGCAGTAACCACGCTTGAACGCAAATAAGCCCCCGGATTACTCTCCTTCAGGAGAAGAATCCGGGGGAATGGTGTGCGTACTCCCGCGCTCATATCATCATATATACTTCTAAAGCTCTACCGAACATGCCACGCCCGGCTTCTCCCTCACTCCCTGCCGGCGCCCGGCAAACTGCGATTCGGCCTGATTCAGCACCTTCCGTTTCCGCCAGCGCAGCAGCACCAGTCCTCCTCTTGCCGCTTCATCGGCAATCATGCAGCAGTAGATACCCAGCAGCCCCCAGCCGGACGAAATTCCGAGCCAGTAGGAGCCGCCTACGCCAATCAGCGTCATGGAGATCATCGAGACCACCATGGTATAGCGGGTATCACCAATCGCATTAAGCGAGTTGCCCATAGCCATATTTAGCATTTTGCACGGCTGCAGCAGCAGATTAAGCGCCAGCAGGGATACGCCGATAGCGACAATCTCCGGATCGGCAGTGAAGAATCCGAGCAGCGACCGGCCGAACAAATACAATAGCAGCACATTGGCGCTGACGATAGCCAGCCCGATGTACAGCGTCCGGTATGCTGCACGATAGGCCTCCTGCGTCTGCTTGGCACCGAAGAGATAGGCGATCTGAATCTGCCCGGCCATGGCGATGGCATAACCCAGCGTGAAGCAGAAGGACTCCAGCGTGTTCAGATAGGTACGTGCAGCCAGCTCCTTGGCACCCAGCAGGGCGAGAAAAGAATAAATCACCAGCTGTGACAGCACCCAGGAGGAGGAGTTCAGTCCCAGCGGCCAGCTGATCCTGACGATCTCCGCGAATAATTTGCGGTGGAAGGTCCGAAAATCCGGCAGTCTGATTCTGCGCTCAAAAGCGCTGCTGAACATATACAGCAGTACAGCCACACCGATCAGCCTGCTGATCATCGTGGAGACCGCAATGCCGCTTAGTCCCATCTCCGGCAGGCCGAACATGCCGAAGATCAGAATATAATTGAGCAGAATATGAATAACATTCACAGCCACTCCCGTATACATCGGCCCGCGTGTATTGCCTGTATTGCGGATTGCAGAGCCTAGAGAGGCAGTCATTCCAACCATGAACAATCCGCCGCCTACATAAGTGAGATAGACATGAGATAGCGGAATCAGCTCTCCTGAAATATGAAGCATCCGGGCAACCGGATCGGCATACAGAAATAAGCTGACACTGAAGGCAACCCCCAGGAGAGTGCTTACGGTAACTCCCATAATCGCAATCGTACGCGCCTCTTCATTGCGGCCGGAGCCGAGCCGCTGCGCAATCAGTATACCTGCACCTCCGGCGAACGTGGTAAACAGTGTAATCAAAGCGCCAAATAACTGATTCGAAATGCCTACAACGGCAACGGCATCATCAGAGATCCGGCTGACCATGATAGTGTCCACTGTCCCGAGCAGCGTTTGCAGAAATATTTCAATAAATATAGGCCAGGCCAGCATCCACAGTCCGCTCTTCCCACCCATGGGTTTCATGGAATAAACCCTCCTCTGCCGATATGCGGCTGCTATAACCTGTGTAATCAAGCCTTGCAATTCAAGCTTGCTCGAAATAAATTATAGATGATATACTCTGGAAAATGTACCATATCTCAAACCTAAACTTTCAATATTCAAACCATCCTGCAGGAGGCTACCCTAATGAATCCGCTCCTATTCCGCATTCCTCCCCTGCCGCATTATATTGCAAGCGGCTTCAATCACTACCCGCCCGGCTATCAGCATCCGAACCGCCAGCACATCAAAGTATTCGATCTGCTCGTCGTCCGGCAAGGCTGCCTGTACATCGGTGAAGAGGAGCGGCGGTTTACGGTAAAGACAGGAGATGCCTTAATCCTTCGTCCGGATTGCCACCACTTCGGAACGGAGGGCTGCCGGGAGGAGACAGCCTATTATTGGCTTCATTTTCAAACCTTCCATGACTGGCCCGCGCTGCCCGGTTCCGCACTTGATTCCGGCAGCCCGAATGAGCCGGTGGGCGGCCTGCCCGCTTCGTTCTTCAATATCAGCTCGTTTAACCTCGCGTTGTCGCAATTCGTCACTCTGCTGCAGCCGGCCAAGATCGAAGAGCTGCTAGCCCAGCTGGGGCAGCTGCAAGCCACTGCCCACCTGGAATCGGTCCGCTTCCGGCAGCAGACTCTCTTCCAGGATATTCTGCAGCTGCTTGCCGCTTCCGTGAAGCCGGAGCAGCACAGCTCCCAGTCCACTGTATGCGCTGAGCAGGCCGCCTCCTTCCTCCGCGCCCATTACCGCGAAGAGATCACTACGGCGATGCTCGGAGACAGCCTTAACTTTCATCCGGTCTATATTGCCCGCTGCATGAACAAGGCGTATGGCTGTGCACCGATGGAATATCTGCTCCGTTACCGGATCGAGCAGAGCAAGCTGCTGCTGATGCAGACCAGCTTCCCTATCGCCCGGATTGCCGAAGAGGTCGGCTTCAACCAGGCGCCTTACTTCAGCTCCACCTTCATGAAGCTGGAGGGGCTGTCACCGCGGGAGTACCGCCAGCGCTTCTCATGAGAACAGGCCATCAGCGGTTTCCTCCGCTGATGGCCTGTTTCGCTATTGTTTATATTTCGGGGTCTCCGCAAATTACCTGAGTCATCATCGAAGCCAAAATCCCGCTTTGCGGGGTTATTGTACTACTGCTTACTCCGCCTCCGGCAACGCCGCAGCCATCCAGAACTCCCACTCCAGCTGCTGGTCCGCAGGGATCCGGTATTCCGGATGTACCGGCGCTCCCCAGCTGTCATCACCGCCGACACCCATTTGCTGCGCGGCAATGGTGACAACCGTGTAGTGCACCTTGGGCAGCTCATAAGGATGCGCTGCCTGCTCCAGCTCGAACGCTGTGTATGGCGACAGCGTACATTCCAGCGGCTCTCCCGCAGCCGCCTGAATCTGCAGCCCGCGGCCGCGCTCGTCCGTAATGCGTACCTGGCGTACGCCGGTACGGTTGCCGGACTCCTGCGGCACCAGATAAGGTGACGGCAGCTCCGTCACCTTACGCCGGAAGCGTCCCAGACGCGCTCCATACGCGCGGTCACTGTAATTCTCTTCCGGCCCGCGGGCATACCAGTCCGACTCTCCATAATCGGCGGACATCCGGAAGGACACAGCCACAACCGGCACATCCGGCAAGCCGGCCGCTCCGGTATAGACCATACGGACCCGCAGTTTACCGTCTGCGTAGACCGTATACTCAATTCGGGTCTTCAGCTCCCGGCTGATGCTGAATACATAGTCAAAGGTCACCGTGGCCCGGTCCTTCCCGGTCTCAAGCCTTACCGCCGTGCAGCTGCGGGCAAGACTGGCCGCGAACCAGCCGCCTGCGTGGTAAGCAAGCGCAGTTCCCTTGTCATTCTCCGTGGTTGCCCGCCAGAACAGCGGAGCAGGCGGAGTAGCAATCATCTCACGCCCCCCGTAGCAGAGCGACACCAGCGAACCTGCCTGCTTGGAGAACAGGGCAGCGAATCCGCGGCCGGTTACGCCAATGTTCACGTCTCCCTCGATCACCCTGAACTCTCCGGCCGCAGGCAGTATAACATCCTCTAGTTCCGCCGCAGCCTCAGCGGCTTCAATCCGGAAGACATGCTCCCCGTAGGCTGTCTCAAATCCCGCCTCAGCCCACAGCTCCGCTTCCTTCAGCAACAGGCTTACCGCCAGCGTGTACTCTCCCGGAGCTCCTGACACCTCCGGCAGCGCAAGCGGAATCCGCGCCTCTGCCTGCGCCGCAACCGCTACCTCCTGCTGCCCCTTGAAGATTTGCCGCCCTTCCAGGTACAGCCGGAACTCCAGCCGCAGCCCTTCTGTCCCTTCGAACAGATTACCGTTGATGATCTTCACTGCATCCCGTTCCGGTACAAGCCGGATGTTCTGGTAGAGGAACTTCACCTCCTGCATCTTCGGGGTCACAGTCCGGTCAGCGTAGACAATCCCGTTGCCGCAGAAGCTGTAATCCGTCGGCCGGTCATCAAAATCACCGCCATAGGCCAGATACTCCTCTCCGTATCTGTCTTTGGCTACCAGTGCCTGGTCAATATAATCCCAGATAAATCCGCCCTGATACTGCGGATACCGGCTCTCCAGCTCGATGTACTTATGAAGTCCGCCTACTGAGTTGCCCATGGCATGCATATATTCACAGCTGATGTATGGCTTATCCGGCTGACCTTCCAGGTATTCTGCAATATCCGCGGGCTTGGCGTACATCCGGCTCTCCATATCACTGGTGTCATTGTATTTGCGGTTATGGAACACCCCTTCATAGTGCACCAGCCGCCCCGGATCGGTCTTGCGGAAATAATGGGACACATTCAGAATTACCTCACCCGCATACGATTCATTACCGCAGGACCAGATGAGGATGGACGGATGGTTCTTATCGCGCTCCAGCATCGACACTGCACGGTCCATTACAATATCCTGCCACTCCGGTTTATCACCGGGAATGTTCCAGGATGGCTCAACCGCGCCCATCTTTTGCCACGAGCCATGGGATTCCAGATTCATCTCGTCAATCACATAGACACCGTACTCATCGCACAGCTCATACCAGAGCGTCTGATTCGGATAATGTGAGGTCCGCACAGCATTGATATTATTCTGCTTCAGGATGATGATGTCCTTAATCATGTCCTCTCTGGTGATGTTCCGCCCTCTGCGGCTGTTGAACTCATGACGGTTGACTCCTTTGAATATAATCCGTTTGCCGTTCAGCAGCATCAGCTTGTCCTTCAGTTCAAACACGCGGAACCCCGCCCGTTGCACAATCGCCTCCACCAGTTCTCCGCGGCCATCGAATACAGAGATACAGACGCTATAGAGATACGGATTTTCTGCGCTCCACAGCGACACCGTACCTGCCTCCAGGGTAAAGGCCGCCTTTCCAGCCACAACCTGCCCCTCGGTTTCTGCCACAACGGCTCCGGCCGCATCCTTCAACCCGATTTTCACAAAAGCGTCCGCCGCCGTTGCCATGCTAACTTCAGCAGTTAACGTTCCCTCCTGATAGGCAGCATCCAGCTCCGCATTAATCCGCAGATCCTGCACATGGAGCTTCGGCACCGTATACAGATACACCTCGCGGAAGATACCCGAGAACCGCCAGAAATCCTGATCCTCCAGCCAGCTGCCCGAGCAGCGCTGATAGACCTCAACGGCCAGCTTGTTCGCCCCCTCCTGCAAATAAGGGGTTAACTCAAACTCCGCAGGTGTAAAGCTGTCTTCGCTGTACCCCACGAAATATCCATTGAGCCAGACATAACACGCCGCCTCCACTCCCTGAAAAGATATAAAGACCGGCCCGTTCTCCATATTCGCCGGAACCTCAAAATATTTCACATAACTCCCCACCGTATTGCTCTCCTCCGGAATCGCCGGCGGCCGCACAGCATCAAGCCCGTCCCAGGGATACATCGTGTTGGCATACTGCGGCTTGCCGTACCCCTGAAGCTGGATATGACCGGGCACCTGAATGTCCCCCCAGCCTCTGGTATCATAATCCGCCTTATAGAAATCCTGAATCCGGCTGGCCGCATTCACCGCGTAGCTGAATTTCCAGTCTCCGTTCAGGGAATGACGCAGCTCCATCGGGGCTTGCCGCTCCGCTTCCTCCATGGTCTTGTAATAACGATGGTCCGAATGCGCTTCCAATCGGTTCACCTTAAAAACCGAAACATCGCTTAACCAGTCCAGACTGGGCTCGTTGCTGAACATTATATTTTCCTCCTTATTGGTCTCTCACAATGATTTTGTTCTCTTCCATGATTCCCTTACCGTCTGCGTCAGCAGTTCCAGCTTAATTTTACCCAAGACCTTCGCAGGTTCATAGTGCAGGATCACAACTAAGGTGCACATAGCTGACTTTGGGGCATTTGACCCTGGCCTCTTACTGCATCTTAAGCTTTTAGCAGCCGCAAATGGAATAGCATATTTACCGTTTTTACTGGATTATTTATCTGTTTATTTAGAGGAACACCCCCCACTCCGCTTTCACGCACATAATCACAAAAAGCCCCAGCTGAGCGGCAACCGCCGTACAGCATGGAGCTTTTAGAATACGAAGTTTAGCCTTTATCGCACTAGCCTTTCAACATATTAGCCTTTTACAACAGCATTAACCTCTTTATACTCGGCCAGGGTCAGCACTTCTCCAAAAATCCCGATATCCCGCAGACCGGAGACATGCATCTCCTCATCCTTGGAGGCGCAGCAGTCGCTGATACACTTGACCTTGTAAGTGTGGTACATCGCATCGGATGCCGTAGAGCGGACACAGACGTTGGTCCATACCCCGGTAACTACAACCGTATCAATCCCCTCCTCACGGAGAAAAAGATCCATATCCGTATAGCTGAACGCACTATGCCGTCTTTTCTGCACGATATAATCGCCTTTATCCGGCTGCGGAGTCAGCTCGGTTATGAAGTCCGATCCCCAGGTGCCCTTAATCGCATGAACCGGCCTAACCCTGAAGTCAGCATCATTCTGCCGGTGCGCCTCCTGTACGAAGATCACCTGAATATCATTCTCGTGGCTGAATTCGATCAGCTCCTGAATTGCAGGCACGATTCCCGTCCCGTTCGGACAAGTCAGCGCTCCATCCGGATGGATGAAATCATTCAGCATATCAATAATTACTACAGCGTGTTTAGCCATTATGTTCTCTCCCCTTCTCCTAGTATTTCAGCAAACGCGGAAGCTCGCTGATCGTCTGCCGTTTCACGAACTCGCCATAGCCCGGTTTACCGACCACACCAAGCTCATCATCGTAGACCAGTGTGCCTCTGACAATGGTTTTATCCACCTTGCCCTTCAGCTTCATTCCGTGGAACGGGGTGTATTTCGGTTTGCAGTGCATTTTATCTTTATCGAGCGTCCATTCCTTCTCCAGATCGACAATCGTGAAGTCGGCATCGGTGCCGATTTCCAGCGCGCCTTTCTTCGGATACAGGCCATAATGGATGGCCGGATTCGTACACAGTAGCTCCACCAGGCGGGACAAGCTGAGTCTGCCTTTGTTGTAGCCTTCACTAATCATGATCGGCACCAGCGTTTCTACACCCGGAATCCCCGGGAAGGAAGTCCAGACATCCATGCCTGGTGCATCCTTTTCCGTAGCAATCTCATAAGGAGCATGGTCGGTAGCCATGAAGTCAATCGTTCCGTCTACCAGCCCCTGCCAGAGCGCTTCATTATCTTCCGTACGGCGCAGCGGAGGTGCAATTTTGGCAAAAGTCCCGAACTCCGTCATCGCATCCACCGCATTCAGCGTCAGGTAGTGCGGACAGGACTCCGCTGTCACCTTCACCCCTTTAAGCTTCGCTTCCTTGATCAGCTGATTGCCTGCCGCCGTACTCATATGCACGATATGCAGGCGGGCTCCCGATTCCTCCGAGAAGCTGATGCCCAGCTGGATCGCCGCTTTTTCCGCCAGAATCTTGCGCGCTTCAGCCCATGCCGGGTAATCCATCCGTCCTTCCTTTTTCAGCTTCTGGGTATAGTAATCGCAGATGGCATAGTTCTCAGCGTGAATTCCGATTGGCATTCCAGTTTCGGCTACAGCATAGAAGGCTTCGAGCATCTCAGGGTCCGTCACACGCGGGTAAGATGGCACAGACGGTGTCATATATACTTTAAAAGCAACCACGCCCTCAGCAGCCTGCTCCTTCACAATATCCAGCACATCATTGCGTACATCCTCGCCGGTAATTCCGCCCCACATGGCGTAGTCGACGATTCCTTTACCTTCGAGCGCATTCAGCTTGTTATGCAGGTTCTCCACCGAACGCACGGACGGTACGCTGCAGCAAGGCATATCTACAATCATCGTTACCCCGCCCGCCGCCGCACTGCTGGTTCCGGTAACGAAGTCTTCACGGTGTGTGAACCCCGGATCATTAAAGTGAGTATGCGAATCAATAACTCCTGGCAGCACCAATTTGCCCTGTGCATCAATAATCGTATCGGCCTCCGCGTCAATATCCTTGGCGAACCCTACGATAACACCTTTGTTCACCAGAATGTCCGTCAGCACTTGTCTGTCGCCTTGCGGAATGCTCGCATTTTTAATGATCAGTTCATAACCCATGAATACACACCTCTTCTTTATAATTTGGTTGAATCCTCACTCTGGCCGGACGAGGCAAGATCAGCTCCACGCTTCTGTACACAACAAAAAACCCAGGGTACAAAAGGCACATAATAGTAAACACTGCCTCACCCGGATACCTCCGCACAGTGAAAAGCAATTCCTATCACATACCTCCTGTAGCCTGGGGCAATTTACGGTCGCCTGGTCGAAACGCTCAAACCAAATTATTGAGCTTATACAAGAGCAAGAGCTTATTTGATTAGTCCATCTGATAAGCAAGCAATCCCGGCAGCGTCATGTTAATTAATATAACACTATATCCAGAATCGGCTTCCTTAAGTACCTTTATCATATCATCAAGAGGCTTCCCGTCAAGATTATAAACCGCTTTGTCAAGAAACGGTC
Source organism: Paenibacillus sp. FSL R10-2771 (assembly GCF_038000205.1). NCBI lineage: Bacteria > Bacillati > Bacillota > Bacilli > Caryophanales > Paenibacillaceae > Paenibacillus > Paenibacillus sp. FSL R10-2771. Next base: position 243,328 of record NZ_JBBOBM010000001.1, on the reverse strand, counting down.
AATTTATGCGTCATTTAACATCACATGAACGGTCTTTGTATTCCATTTTCCCGGATATTCCGTTCTTTCTGCTGCCCTTCTTATCTACTGTATAAGCAACTTAGGAAAACCCGGGACCCCGGTCTCCGCAAGGATTTCCAACCCAATATAAGGCCTTACTCTATTTATAATTCATCTCATTCTTATACCGGTTTCGCTACAAGCTTAAGTACTGGCTGCAGCATTTCCAATCCTTAATTGCAGCGACAATAATCATACGACCCTGCGGCTCAAGATTAGGGTCTGGCTGCTTTCGCTTCATTCTCCAGGGAGGCAAAATAAGCAATTTTGTGGTCCACCTTTTGCGCAAAGCTCTGAAAGAATTTAATCTTCTCATCAATATGCACTTTATGCTCCTGCAGCAGTCTGCGCTGATCGGGCAAAGCACTTACCCCTTCTTTCGAAAGCGCAATGAATTGCTTGATATCGGCAATCGCCATCCCTGTATCCTTGAGACAGCAGATTAACGAAATTAACTCCAGATCCTCATCGTCAAAACACCGGTTGCCGTTAACATCTCTTGCCACAACCGGCAATACGCCCTCCCGTTCGTAGTAACGCAGCGTATATTGGCTCAGTCCGCTTTTTTGTGCTATGGTTTTGATGCTGTATCCCATTATTGCAGCTCCCTTCTGTCAGCTGGTATCGGTTTCATCTCTTAAGGTAACACCATTTGGTTTCTATGAAAAGCCGCTCTATAAATCTATTGACTTACACCTAACTCTAAGGTCTAAGCTTAACACTGTACCTTCATTTAAGGAGTGAATAATTAATGGTAAAAAGAATTAACGTTGCTAATGGTGCGCTGGAGGTCGCTGAAATCTCCTTGGGCTGTATGCGGATTGCAGATCTGTCACCACAAGAGGCCGATGTACATATTCACAGCGCCCTTGAGGCTGGCATAGACTTTTTTGACCACGCTGACATTTATGCTGCCGGTAAAGCTGAGGAGGTGTTCGGCGACGTGCTGGCTGCAAGTCCGGGCATGCGTGAGCAACTGCTGATTCAGACCAAATGCGGAATCCGTAATGGCTTCTTCGACTTCTCCAAAGAGCATATTGTGAGCTCGGTAGAGAACAGCCTGAAGCGCCTGAAGACCGATTATGTCGATGTTCTGCTGCTGCACCGCCCGGACACCCTTATGGAGCCTGAAGAAGTAGCAGAAGCCTTTGATCAGCTGGAGAGCAGAGGTTTGGTGAAACACTTCGGCGTCAGCAACCAGAATCCCCTGCAGATTGAATTGCTGAAAAAGAACGTCAAGCAGCCCCTGCTGTTCAACCAGCTTCAGCTCAGCGTAATGGTCACCGGCATGATCGATTCCGGGATCAACGTCAATATGACAAATTCCGGATCAGTTGTCCATGATGGAGGCATCCTGGAGTATAGCCGCCTGCATGATATGACGATCCAGCCTTGGTCACCGTTCCAATACGGTTTCTTTGAAGGCGTATTCCTCGGCAATGAGAAGTTCCCGGAGGTGAATGAAGTCATTAACCGTCTGACTGCGGAAAAAGGTGTAGCAGATACGGCCATCGCCATCGCCTGGCTCCTTCGCCATCCGGCTAAGATGCAGCCGGTGGTCGGTACCACCAACACAGCGCGCTTGCTTGATATCGCCAAAGCTTCCGATATAACCCTCAGCCGCCAGGAATGGTACGAGATCTACCGCGCGGCCGGGAACGTGCTTCCTTAAGTGAGTCTTAGCATCAACATATAAAACATATAAAACCCGCAACGAATTTGATGATCTAAGTTCGTTGCGGGTTTTATCCTTAATTTGAGATGGAGTATAAATATAAAAATCCCTCAGGAGTCAAACTCCTAAGGGACTAGTTTCATAAATTATACCGGCGAGAGGACTCGAACCTCCACGGTTTCCCACTCGATTTTGAGTCGAGCGCGTCTGCCATTCCGCCACGCCGGCATATACATAGAATTAGTTCTAAAAGATAATGGAGGTGCCACCCAGATTTGAACTGGGGATAAAGCTTTTGCAGAGCTTTGCCTTACCACTTGGCTATGGCACCAAAAAAATGGAGCGGACGACGGGAATCGAACCCGCGACCCTCGCCTTGGCAAGGCGATGCTCTACCGCTGAGCCACGTCCGCATATAATGGCTGGGGATATAGGAATCGAACCTATGAATGACGGAGTCAAAGTCCGTTGCCTTACCGCTTGGCTAATCCCCAACATTTGATTTAATAAAATGGGGCGACTGATGGGTCTCGAACCCACGAATGCCGGAACCACAATCCGGTGCGTTAACCCCTTCGCCACAGTCGCCATATGAAGCTTATTTAATTGCAATGCCTTATAACCCTTATAAAAGAAATGGGGCGACCGATGGGTCTCGAACCCACGAATGCCGGAACCACAATCCGGTGCGTTAACCACTTCGCCACGATCGCCATATTAAATTTTATAGGATATTACTTGGCAGGGGCAGCAGGAATTGAACCCACACCAACGGTTTTGGAGACCGTTGTTCTACCTTTAAACTATGCCCCTAAAAATGGTGGAGGCTGATGGATTCGAACCACCGAACACGTACGTGAGCAGATTTACAGTCTGATGCGTTTGGCCACTTCGCTAAGCCTCCGAGGATGGTGCCGGCGAGAGGACTTGAACCCCCAACCTACTGATTACAAGTCAGTTGCTCTACCAATTGAGCTACACCGGCATATTAAGTTGTAAAAAATATGGTGGCGCGGGAGGGAATCGAACCCCCGACACAAGGATTTTCAGTCCTTTGCTCTACCGACTGAGCTACCGAGCCGAACATTTCTTCATAAAGATGGCGGAACCGACGGGATTCGAACCCGCGATCTCCTGCGTGACAGGCAGGCATGTTAGGCCAACTACACCACGGTTCCAAATTGGTTGCGGGGGCAGGATTTGAACCTGCGGCCTTCGGGTTATGAGCCCGACGAGCTACCGGGCTGCTCCACCCCGCGTCAATGTTAAAGATCTATTCTGTTAAAGATAGATGGTGGAGGCTGAGGGGTTCGAACCCCCGACCCTCTGCTTGTAAGGCAGATGCTCTCCCAGCTGAGCTAAGCCTCCATATATGACTCGTATGGGATTCGAACCCATGTTACCTCCGTGAAAGGGAGGTGTCTTAACCCCTTGACCAACGAGCCATGCTGATTAAATATTTGTAAGGTAAAGCTACGGAGAGAGAGGGATTCGAACCCTCGAGACGCTTGTGGCGCCTACACGATTTCCAATCGTGCTCCTTCGGCCAAACTCGGACACCTCTCCAGATGGCTCCCCGAACAGGACTCGAACCTGTGACAACTCGATTAACAGTCGAGTGCTCTACCAACTGAGCTATCAGGGAATATACATATCAGGCTTGATCACCTGAAAACTGAATCCGAAACGAATCTGCGTTCTTCGAAATTTGGATAAGCCCTCGACCGATTAGTATTGGTCAGCTCCATGCATTGCTGCACTTCCACCTCCAACCTATCTACCTCGTCGTCTTCAAGGGGTCTTACTAATTGGGAAATCTCATCTTGAGGGGGGCTTCACGCTTAGATGCTTTCAGCGCTTATCCCGTCCGTACGTAGCTACTCAGCCATGCTCCTGGCGGAACAACTGATGCACCAGCGGTACGTCCATCCCGGTCCTCTCGTACTAAGGACAGCTCCTCTCAAATTTCCTGCGCCCACGACAGATAGGGACCGAACTGTCTCACGACGTTCTGAACCCAGCTCGCGTACCGCTTTAATGGGCGAACAGCCCAACCCTTGGGACCTACTTCAGCCCCAGGATGCGATGAGCCGACATCGAGGTGCCAAACCTCCCCGTCGATGTGGACTCTTGGGGGAGATAAGCCTGTTATCCCCAGGGTAGCTTTTATCCGTTGAGCGATGGCCCTTCCATGCGGTACCACCGGATCACTAAGTCCGACTTTCGTCCCTGCTCGACTTGTAGGTCTCGCAGTCAAGCTCCCTTATGCCTTTGCACTCTGCGAATGATTTCCAACCATTCTGAGGGAACCTTTGAACGCCTCCGTTACTCTTTAGGAGGCGACCGCCCCAGTCAAACTGCCCGCCTGACACGGTCCCCGTACCCGATTAGGGTACCAGGTTAGAACCTAGATACGATCAGGGTGGTATCCCAACGGCGCCTCCGCAGAAGCTTGCGCTCCTGCCTCAACGGCTCCCACCTATCCTGTACAGATCGTACCCAAATTCAATATCAAGCTGCAGTAAAGCTCCATGGGGTCTTTCCGTCTTGTCGCGGGTAACCTGCATCTTCACAGGTATTAAAATTTCACCGGATCTCTCGTTGAGACAGCGCCCAAGTCGTTACGCCATTCGTGCGGGTCAGAATTTACCTGACAAGGAATTTCGCTACCTTAGGACCGTTATAGTTACGGCCGCCGTTTACTGGGGCTTCGGTTCACAGCTTCGGGTTTAACCCCTAACCACTCCCCTTAACCTTCCAGCACCGGGCAGGCGTCAGCCCGTATACTTCGCCTTGCGGCTTCGCACAGACCTGTGTTTTTGCTAAACAGTCGCTTGGGCCTTTTCACTGCGGCCCCCTCGGGCTATTCACCCTACCGAGGCACCTCTTCTCCCGAAGTTACGAGGTCATTTTGCCGAGTTCCTTAACGAGAGTTCTTCCGCGCGCCTTAGAATTCTCTTCTCGCCTACCTGTGTCGGTTTGCGGTACGGGCACCTTCTCCTGGCTAGAGGCTTTTCTTGGCAGTGTGAGATCATGACCTTCGCTACTACAATTTTCGCTCCCCATCACAGCCCAGCCTTATCGATGTGCGGATTTGCCTACACATCAGCCTCACTGCTTAGACGGACATATCCATCAGTCCGCGTCACTACCCTCCTGCGTCACCCCATCGCTCATAGCGGATTACGGTGGTACAGTAATTTCAAACTGTTGTCCTTCGACTACGCCTTTCGGCCTCGCCTTAGGTCCCGACTTACCCTGAGCGGACGAGCCTTCCTCAGGAAACCTTGGGCTTTCGGCGGATCAGATTCTCACTGATCTTTTCGTTACTCATACCGGCATTCTCACTTGTATGCTGTCCAGCGCTCCTTACGGTACACCTTCAACCTGCATACAACGCTCCCCTACCCCAGATGCAAAGCATCTAGCCATAGCTTCGGTGGTGTGTTTAGCCCCGTTACATTTTCGGCGCAGAGTCACTCGACCAGTGAGCTATTACGCACTCTTTCAATGGTGGCTGCTTCTAAGCCAACATCCTGGTTGTCTGTGCAACTCCACATCCTTTCCCACTTAACACACACTTGGGGACCTTAGCTGATGGTCTGGGCTGTTTCCCTTTTGACAATGGATCTTAGCACTCACTGTCTGACTCCCGGCAAGAAGTTAATGGCATTCGGAGTTTGACTGAGCTTGGTAACCCTTGCGGGCCCCGCACCCAATCAGTGCTCTACCTCCACCACTCCATTCACCGAGGCTAGCCCTAAAGCTATTTCGGGGAGAACCAGCTATCTCCGAGTTCGATTGGAATTTCTCCGCTACCCCCACCTCATCCCCGCATTTTTCAACATGCGTGGGTTCGGGCCTCCAGTGCGTGTTACCGCACCTTCACCCTGGACAGGGGTAGATCACACGGTTTCGGGTCTACGTCCACATACTCAATCGCCCTATTCAGACTCGCTTTCGCTGCGGCTCCGGCTTCTCACCTTAACCTTGCATGTTAAACGTAACTCGCCGGTTCATTCTACAAAAGGCACGCCATCACCCATAGATCGGGCTCTGACTTTTTGTAAGCACACGGTTTCAGGTTCTATTTCACTCCCCTTCCGGGGTGCTTTTCACCTTTCCCTCACGGTACTGTTTCACTATCGGTCGCCAGGTAGTATTTAGCCTTAGCAGATGGTCCTGCTGGATTCATACGGGGTTTCACGTGCCCCGCACTACTCGGGATCCGTCTCGGAGAGAACACAGTTTAGGCTACAGGGCTTTTACCTCTATCGCGGGCCTTTCCAGACCTCTTCGCCTACCATATTCCTTTGTAACTCCATGTGAGACGTCCCACAACCCCAAGAGGCAAGCCCCTTGGTTTAGGCTGTTCCGCGTTCGCTCGCCGCTACTGACGGAATCACTATTGTTTTCTCTTCCTCAGGGTACTTAGATGTTTCAGTTCCCCTGGTCTGCCTCTGCGTATCCTATGTATTCAGATACGAGTAACTGCGAATTACCACAGCTGGGTTTCCCCATTCGGACACCCCCGGATCAAAGCTTGCTTACAGCTCCCCGAGGCAGTTTCGTTGTTCGCCACGTCCTTCGTCGGCTCCTGGCGCCTAGGCATCCTCCGTGTGCTCTTATTAGCTTAACCGTCACTCCGGTGTTTCGCTTGCTTGCTCATCTTGTTTTGAATGCCGCTCATGGATTGCTCCATTCACCAACACATTCAAAGCCAAAGGTCGCTGCACAATCGAAAACCTTCGTTCTGCACTAATAACTATTTCAACTTGCTTACACAAGTTTCAGCTAAAAGATGTTCTAAAACGCAAATTCGTTTCGGTATCCAGTTTTCAAGGATCAAGGTAAAGATGAGAGCTTAAACTCTCAAAACTGACCAACGAGTGAGTGTTTGAACCCTAAGGTTCGTTGTGGAAGCTTACGCTTCCGATTTGAATGTCACCGTTGCAGGTGACGATTCTCCATAGAAAGGAGGTGATCCAGCCGCACCTTCCGATACGGCTACCTTGTTACGACTTCACCCCAATCATCTACCCCACCTTCGGCGGCTGGCTCCCTTGCGGGTTACCCCACCGACTTCGGGTGTTGTAAACTCTCGTGGTGTGACGGGCGGTGTGTACAAGACCCGGGAACGTATTCACCGCGGCATGCTGATCCGCGATTACTAGCAATTCCGACTTCATGCAGGCGAGTTGCAGCCTGCAATCCGAACTGAGACCGGCTTTGCTGGGATTGGCTCCACCTCGCGGTTTCGCTTCCCGTTGTACCGGCCATTGTAGTACGTGTGTAGCCCAGGTCATAAGGGGCATGATGATTTGACGTCATCCCCACCTTCCTCCGGTTTGTCACCGGCAGTCACTCTAGAGTGCCCAGCTTCACCTGCTGGCAACTAAAGTCAAGGGTTGCGCTCGTTGCGGGACTTAACCCAACATCTCACGACACGAGCTGACGACAACCATGCACCACCTGTCTCCGATGCTCCGAAGAGGGGCACTATCTCTAATGCTTTCATCGGGATGTCAAGACCTGGTAAGGTTCTTCGCGTTGCTTCGAATTAAACCACATACTCCACTGCTTGTGCGGGTCCCCGTCAATTCCTTTGAGTTTCAGTCTTGCGACCGTACTCCCCAGGCGGAGTGCTTACTGTGTTAACTTCGGCACCAAGGGTATCGAAACCCCTAACACCTAGCACTCATCGTTTACGGCGTGGACTACCAGGGTATCTAATCCTGTTTGCTCCCCACGCTTTCGCGCCTCAGCGTCAGTTACAGCCCAGAAAGTCGCCTTCGCCACTGGTGTTCCTCCACATATCTACGCATTTCACCGCTACACGTGGAATTCCACTTTCCTCTTCTGTACTCAAGTCACCCAGTTTCCAGTGCGACCCCAGGTTGAGCCCAAGGTTTAAACACCAGACTTAAATGACCGCCTGCGCGCGCTTTACGCCCAATAATTCCGGACAACGCTTGCCCCCTACGTATTACCGCGGCTGCTGGCACGTAGTTAGCCGGGGCTTTCTTCTCAGGTACCGTCACTCCGGTAGCAGTTACTCTACCGGACGTTCTTCCCTGGCAACAGAGCTTTACGATCCGAAAACCTTCATCACTCACGCGGCATTGCTCCGTCAGGCTTTCGCCCATTGCGGAAGATTCCCTACTGCTGCCTCCCGTAGGAGTCTGGGCCGTGTCTCAGTCCCAGTGTGGCCGTTCACCCTCTCAGGTCGGCTACGCATCGTCGCCTTGGTGAGCCGTTACCCCACCAACTAGCTAATGCGCCGCAGGCCCATCCCCAAGTGGCAGATTGCTCCGCCTTTCATTCTCTCTTCAGGAGAGGAAAGAAATTATCCGGTATTAGCTACCGTTTCCGGTAGTTATCCCAGTCTTGAGGGCAGGTTGCCTACGTGTTACTCACCCGTCCGCCGCTAAGCATGAATGGAAGCAAGCTTCCATTCAAACTCCGCTCGACTTGCATGTATTAGGCATGCCGCCAGCGTTCGTCCTGAGCCAGGATCAAACTCTCCAAATTGTATTTAGAAAGAGCGATTGCTCATTTTGAAACATCTGACGAGAATTTTCATTCTCTATTTTGGAAGTCACTTTCGTGATTTCCCACTCACTCGTTGTTCAGTTTTCAAAGATCAATGTCTCATCGTTTGCCGCCGTTGTTTGTTTCAGCAGCGACCTTTATAATATATCACAGCGCCCTCGTTTTAGTCAACCTTTTTTTTGATTTCTTTTTTCGGCTGATTTACGACTGCTTTGCAGCGCATCGTTATGTCAGAGGAACGAGTTATAATTTATCACATAAGTTGCGTCCTAGTCAACCCTAAATATTCCCCTCATTTTCTGCGCTCATGCAGCAAGGAACAAATAAAAAAAGAGAGTACACTACCTCTCTCCATCCTCCTGCTTACTTTTTCTATTATAGGTCTATTCATGTCCGTGGACAGCCACCTAACTAAAGGGTATACCGAATTGCATGCCCGTCCCCGGCCTCAACAGCCCAAGAAGTAATTTCTCTAATTAATGAACGCGATACAAGCTTGCGCAGAACAAGCGGCAGCTCTGCCTGGAGCTGGCTCAGTCCTGAATGCTGCAGAAGTTCTTTAATACTCCAAGCCTCCTTGCGGCTGCTCAGGATATGGAGAAGCATGGCGCAACAATCCGCCATTTTTGACATTAACGCAAACTCGCAGGCCAGCAAAATCAGTTCGACTCTCTGCTCCAGCGTTTCTGTACTTACTGTCAGTTCTTCATATAACTTATGAACCGGAGAATTCAAATTCTTGACCTGTCCCCACACTGCGGGCTCCGGAAAATATCCGGCCTCGCTCACTTCAATACGTGCCCAATGATACAGAGCGATAAGCACGCAGTTATAAGCATCCATAGTACAGCCTGCTTCAAGGTAACGTTTCGACTTCACGTACATATGTAGAAAACGGGAGAATTCCATAAACAATACCCGCTCTTTCAGCGGACCTTGAAACTGAATGAGTTCCTTCCGCATCTCCGCCAATATCCCCTTAGGGTCCCAGATCACCTCACCGGACATTAAACTGGTAAGGAGTTCATTATTGTCCCCTGCCATCACAGCGCGTTCCAATGCAGATAGACCCACATGCACGGATTGCGTCCGCCTGTCCCCGGCAATGGTGTGGGTTATAATCCGCTCTGTCTCCTGTTCCTCATGCAGCATGAGCACCATCATATCAAAGTCGTGCAGCAGCGCGCTCTGAAACGTGTCATTGCCTCTTTGCCGCAAAGCAACGGCTCCAAGAACATTCTCATCAAATGTCTCCCCACCTAATAGGGTCAAATTGGACAGTTCCATACTTCCCTCCATCAAATTTGGCGATTTTGCATCCAGTCAGTTATAATTCTCTTTACATAAATGATATTCTACATATTCATGTCAGTTCCTCCTGGACAACCGAACTATATTTCAGTTAGGAGATAATACTCATGAAATTTAAATCGGCCAAAATCAACGCTTTTCGCACCTGGGGACTGCTTCTTACGATGCTGGGTATGGGTCTTATGATTATGGGAACCGCAGGCATTGTATTCTGGGGGTCTGCAGGCAAGGTTGTCGCTGCTATCGGTCTCGTCATTGGTCTAATCTCCATGATGGCCAGTCTGGCCATCTACTTCTGGGCGGGCATGCTCTCAACCAGTGCTGTCCAGGTGGAATGTCCCGAATGCCATAAGCAGACCAAAATGCTTGGCAAAACGGACCGCTGTATGTTCTGTCACACCATCCTTACGATGGACCCTGCACAAGCCACAATTACCGCTGAAGAACTCGAAGTCCAGCAATTGAAGCAATAATCGAATTCATATGAATCTTTACAGAAATAATCTCCTGCCGGATACAAACAAAACGGGTGTCGTCCTCTACTGGACGACACCCGTTTTATAATCAATCCACCTAAGCATTATTCAGCAATTGCCTTGAGTGCTTCCCACGCTTCCGGATTGGCAAAGCTCCGATTCCATGAGGCTACACCGCCAAGGCCGAAGGACTGCGCCAGATTGACTCTGGCTGCCAGCGAAACTTTATCCTCGATCCATATTTTGCGCAAAACATCCTCTTCTTTGTATTCCACATAATTCTGTCCTGCTTCCTTATCAAGAACCGGTGTCAGCTTCTTCTCGGCAAGTATCTCCTGGACCGCATTCATACTGACGGCCTTGGAACTTACTTTGGTTTCACCTTTCTCGGTCTTCTCGGTCCAGATACGAGTGTACAAAGGTATCCCCAGAATCAGCTTCTCGGCAGGGACTGCATCCTCTTCAATAATACGGCTTATAGAATTCTTCACCCACGGCAGGGAAGCTACAGAACCGGCAACCGGACTAGCCGCCCAATGCTCATCGTAAGCCATCACAATCAGGAAATCCGACACGGCTCCAAGCGCCCGGCGATCCAGGAACAAGGACCACATTTCACTGTTTGATTTCGGAGTTACATCAATAGAGACAATCAGATTCCGGCTCTGAGCCATGGGCTTCAGTTCCCGCATGAATTGGGTTACATTAGGTCCGTCCTTGGTATATACATTCTCAAAGTCGATATTAATACCGTCCAGGTTGTACAGATCCGCATACTTCAGCATCTGCACAATTGTATTCATCCGCCTGTCATACGTGGATAGTGCCTCCGTAGTCAGGTCCGCCTCAAAGCTGTTGCTGAGCAGTCCCCATACCTCCATGCCCTGGGTATGAGCCCACTCCACATAGGCGCTGTCAGCCTGGCTGCGAACATTACCATTAACATCGATAATGCTGAACCATGTTGGACTAACCACATTAATTCCTGGCAAATCAGCGAATTTCGCAGGATTCGGCTTGCGTTCGTAGACTGCCTCCCAGAACATATTAACGGGCTTTCCTTTCCAGCTGCGTTCGGCACGGGTAGGAGCCACAGGCTGCTGCACTACTGTTCTATTCCCGTCTGCTAGAATATCATCCGCCTTGACGAACCCTGTATATCCGCTTTCCAGCTGCACATACAGCCAGCCTTTGATGTCTGAATTCCAGATTCTCACTGTGGCTCCCGGCGGCATATCAGCAAGGATTGGCGCATGTACGGAGGCTCCGCTGCGTAGCGCTTTGGTCCGTCCGCCTTCCTTACCCTTCACCTTGCCTAACGGCACCGTTTCGCCGGCAGTCATTAACAGAACGGCACCTGTACTGCTATCCTCGTCTACCTCAAAGCCATATAGGTCCTCCAGTGTATCAGCCGGAAGATATGTCACCCCATCCTTCTCTTCAGGCGCAAGACGAAGCTGCAGGGGCTCATTGTTCAAACTTGCTGCTGTTGAATCTTCCTGCATATATAAAAGACTGCTGTCTGTCGACAGAATCACAGACTTGCTCTTTTCCTCGTAACGGATAGATGAATCTACGTATTCCTGTAATAGCGGCAGTGGTAATAGCAGGCTGTCCCCTGTCCCTGAGGCTGAGTATCCGGTAAGCTCTCCCTTAACAAAAACAGGCTTCTCCAGCCCCTTCCAATCCGGATCCAGATGCTGACGGTTCGGTAATACATAATAAACAACCCAAAAGGCTGCGGCAGCTATAATGACAAGTCCCAATAAGCGGCGAAAAAGACTTCCACGCTTTTTGACGCGTCTTTGTCTCTGTCTTCTGTCCAAAATATATCCTCCAAACAGTATGATAAATTTATAATCAGATAGCACTTCTGTTAAGTATACGACATCGCGGCCCTATTGGTTGCGCCAAACTGCTGGAAGCTTTGTATTTTTGTAACAGCTCCATAGAAAAAAGCGTGTAGAATCCGCACTCGGATTCTACACGCCTGCAATTCCATATCTTAGTGCTGCTTCTCGTTGCAGCATTTGCAAACACCATACAGTTCCATACGTAATCCATGAATCTTAAAGCCTGTGGCCAATTCGGCACGCTCCTCTACCTCATGGAGAGAAGAATAGCTGAAATCCTCAATCTTACCGCATTCCTGGCAAATGACATGATAATGATCAGACACATTGGCATCGAAACGGCTGGAATTATCACCGTAGGTCAGCTCGCGGACCATACCCGCTTCTATAAACATCTTAAGATTGTTATACACCGTTGCCACACTCATACTGGGAAACTGAGGCTCAAGCGCTCGGTAAATATCGTCTGCCGTAGGATGATTCATCGCTTCCATCAGATACGTAAGAATTGCATGACGCTGAGGCGTAATACGGACACCGGTTGTCTTCAGTTGCTCCAATGCATGCTGTACGCCACTACCCATCCATGCCACCGCCTTTAATTATACAACTTAATAATAACTCTAATGTAATTGTAAGACCGGGCTTTCAATGTTGTCAACGAAGTCCTTACATTATATTTATTATTATATAATAAAAATTACTTAATTCAATATTTGCTCACATTTAGATTGCTGTTTCCATCCACACGAAGCTTGAACTCACCCGTTCCGATCTGGCCGGAGAGGTTTTTTTTGTCGATTACAAGTCCCGGCAGGTCCGTTACAATATCCCCGTACCCGCTTGAGCCCTCCACCGTATAATTACCCGTAAGCGGCAAGTAGAGATCGATATCTCCGACAGCACTGTAGATATCCCAGTCTCCGCCGAAGTCGTTCGAACGAATGTTGATTCTGCCATTCAAAGATTCGGCATGCAGCTTCGATCTGGCTCCGGCTACCTCCACATTGCCGTTCTTCGTGGAAAGATCCAGTGCATCTCCGCTATCCGTTGCCGATATATTACCGACTGCCGATGACAGCTTCAGAGCCCCGCTAACCTCCCAGGCCCCCATATCTCCACCGCTTGTAGTCAGTTCAACACTCCCCTGTACGTTTCTGGCGCGTACTGCGCCATTGAGGGTTTTACCTTTTACATTGCCGTAAATACGGTGCAGGATCAGCTCCCCGTTCCCTGTCTCCAGAGAAATATCGGAAATAGCCTCCACGTTCTGCAGAGTAATACCGCCGTTCATCGTGCGTATCCCCAGATCAAACCGTCGGTCCTCGGGCAGGGAAATGTCCAGATCTATCCGCGGCTGGCGTTTGCCGGATTCACCGTACGCCTTCCCCTGGGGAGTGATCTTGATCGTCGTGTCTTCTGTCACATCGACAAAAGACTGATCCGCTATGGATTCGGCAAGCACCCCGTCCAGCTGATCCACCCAGACTGTAGCTGTAATCTCAATATCCTCCACAGCAGCCCGGTGGATCAGAATATCCCCGTTAATCGCATCAATATTGATTCCGGAAGTATTCAGTTCAACTGGAACAATAAGCGGAGCCTTCTCATAACGGCTTCCTTCAGCTTCTCCATAATCAACTGCCGCTACAGTCAAATTAAGACTGACCCGGTTCCAAAGATGCAGATAATGCTCCTGCTCCGTTACGATAAATACGCATGCCGAGAGCAGGATGGCCGAGAACAGTCCGCGCAGGTCCATACGGGCTCTGGCAGTAGTGACGTTCTGGCTGCGGCGGCGGGAAAAGAAGTGGATCAGCAGATACTCCACTCCCCATAATACCGGAATAACAGGCCACCATTTCAGCAGCAGCATCATATAATCAGTTCCGTCACGCCAATCCATGAGCAACAGAACTCCGACACTAATCAGCACTGCGGAGGCAGTATATCTGCCCACACGCCGGCTCCGCCGTTCCTTGCTCAGACGTGCGCCCGAGTCCTTAGCAATCTCCCGTACACCCAGAAGCAGGCCCAGAATCATCAGCAGAACCGCTACGGTTGCACCTGCGGAGTTCTCAATGAACACTTGAAGCCAGGGCGGCTTCTGGCGGAAAAGGAAGAGCAGCGCCCCGCCAATGAGCAGCAGCAGACCAAAGGAAACTCCCGGCTCGCTGATTCTCACCCGGCGCCCTGTATTCTTTGCAGAATCCTTCATATCCGATAGTTCAGGGTCATGCTCTTCAGGGAACCGCAATATCCGGTCTGCAGACTGGAGCACATCGAACACATTATAGAAGTACAATGCCGGGATCAGGAGCGCCAGCAAAATTAGCAGCGGTACATTGATCTGCATTCCGATGGATGAGAAATACAGCAGCGCCACAATATCCAGCAGAATAAGAAAGATAAACGAAATTCCTTTACGGAGCAGCCCGAGATACAGATGTCCCGTGCCGGGAATAACTGCAGCCAGCAGGCCGGCTATAAATTTGCGTTTGCGGGGACGCCGCTTTTGGCGGGGAGGGATGTAAGGGGCATTAGGTGCTCCGCCAGCTTCAGCTTCCTGCAAATCAGCTTCCTTCTCTTCATCCTGCACGGGATTATTCTCATGATCATGTTGACCTGAATTCATCTCGGCACTCCTCCTTTCAGAACGTTTGCTTCGCTTGTCATTCAATCTTGCCGCTCCGGTGAAATTCTACCAGCTCCACACCCGGAGCTACCTCTTCAACACCTGCAGGAATAAACCCGTGTTTGGTGTAGAGCGTTACTGCCGGAACATTCAGCTTCCCCGTAGATACGATAAACTGTTCCATTTCCGCATAACGGGCAAAGATAAATTCTAACATTCTGCCCGCCACCCCTTGGCGAAAATGATCCGGACTTACCATCATGCGTGTAACGGTCAGCTTACCGGGAGCCTCCTCCATTACTGCAACAGCCCCCATGAGCTCCTCATTGTCGTCGAGACAGCCGTAGAAGTCCTCTTTAACCCGGCTCAGCATGTCTCTGGTCTCCAGCAGCGGCGGAATATCACGGAACCCTATGATCTCCGCTTCCAGGCGGTACGCCTTATGCTGAAGACTCCAGAGCTCATCCAGCGTTATCTCATCCTGCAGATCCAGCTTCACTATTGTATCCATCCGTACAGTCCCCTTATATACTGCAGAGGGCCTGCCGTTGCCGACAAGCCCTGTGCTCATGATTCTATGACTTATTACCCAATCTATTAGCCAAAAGCAGCCCCTAGCTGTTTAATACGTCAGCGAGCAGTGTGTTAACAAGACCGGGGTTTGCTTTCCCTTTGCTTTCTTTCATAACCTGGCCAACGAGGAAGCCGATCGCTTGTTTCTTGCCGGCCTTGTAGTCTTCGACAGATTGCGGATTAGCAGCGACCACATCCTGGACAATTTTTTTGATTGCCCCTTCATCACTGATCTGGACCAGCCCCTGCTCTTCAACGATAACTGCCGGCAGCTTACCGCTCTCCAGCATTTCTTTGAAGACGGTCTTGGCAATTTTGCTGCTGATGGTTCCGCCTGTGATCAGGCCTATCATTTCACCCAGCCCCTGCGGCGTAATCTTCACCTGGGATAATTCCAGATTATTGCTGTTCAAGTATCCCAGCAGGTCTCCCATCATCCAGTTGGCGACAGCCTTGGCATCCTGTGTGTAGGCCAGACTGCCCTCGAAGAAATCAGCGAGCGGCTTGGATGAAGTAAGGACTCCGGCATCATAGGCGGTCAGGCCAAATTCTTCACTGTAACGGGCCTGCCGCGCATCCGGAAGCTCCGGAATGGTCGCGCGGATCTGTTCCTTCCAAGACTCGCTAATATGCAGCACGATAAGATCCGGGTCCGGGAAATAACGGTAGTCATGCGCTTCTTCCTTACCGCGCATAGACAAGGTCTTGCCTCCAGCTTCATCCCAGCGGCGGGTCTCCTGGACAACGATCCCCCCGTCGTCCAGAATCTCGCCTTGACGGAACTGCTCATACTCCAAACCACGGAGTACGCCGCGGAAGGAGTTCATGTTCTTCAGCTCTGCCCGGATGCCGAATTCCTCCTGGCCTTCCGGCCGCAGGCTGATATTGGCATCGCAGCGCATCGAGCCCTCTTCCATCTTCACATCGGATACATCGCAGTACTGCATAATGGCGCGGATCTTCTCCAGATAGGCGCGCGCCTCCTCCGGTGAACGCAGATCGGGCTCAGAGACAATTTCAATAAGCGGAGTCCCCACCCGGTTGAAGTCAACCAGTGAAGCAAAGCCGCCGTCCACATGAGTCAGCTTGCCCGCATCTTCCTCCAGATGAAGACGGGTGATGCCGATCCGTTTGGTCTCTCCGTTCACTTCAATATCAATCCAGCCGTTCAGGCCGATAGGCTGGTCATATTGCGAAATCTGGTACGCTTTTGGCGAATCGGGGTAAAAATAGTTTTTGCGGTCGAATTTGCTGACATCGCCAATCGTACAGTTAAGCGCCATCGCCGCTTTCATCGCGTACTCTACGGCCTGACGGTTAAGAACCGGCAATACGCCGGGGTGGCCGAGACAGACCGGACAGGTATGTGTATTGGGCGGAGCGCCGAATTCTGTGGAGCAGCCGCAGAAGATTTTGGACTTGGTATGAAGCTCCACATGAACTTCAAGCCCGATGACCGTTTCATATTTAGACATAGATAATCTCATCCCTTAAAAGTTTTGTGGGCATATACTCAAACTGGTAGCTACATTTGCGGACGGGCCTTGTGATGCTCTGTATGTTGTTCAAAGGCATGCGCAACGCGCAGTACCGTACTCTCGTCAAACTCCTTGCCGATAATCTGCAAGCCGACAGGCAGGCCTTCAGCGAAGCCGCAAGGAATGCTGATAGCAGGAATACCAGCCAGACTGACAGGTATGGTCAGGATATCATTCAGGTACATGGTCAGCGGATCTTCGGTCTGCGAGCCCAGCTTAAAGGCTGTGGTTGGCGCAGTCGGGCCGATTACGACATCATATTTCTTGAACACTTCATCAAAATCCTGCTTAATCAAGGTGCGTACCTTCTGCGCCTTCAAATAGTAAGCATCATAATATCCGGAGCTGAGCGCATAGGTGCCGAGCATAATCCGGCGTTTGACTTCAGGACCGAAGCCTTGGCTGCGGGAGTTATGGTACAGATCCAGCAAACCGCCGCCATTGTCTACACGAACCCCATAGCGGACGCCGTCAAAACGGGCCAGGTTGGAGGAAGCCTCCGAAGAGGAGAGCAGATAATAAGCGGCTACGGCATATTCAGTATGCGGAAGAGAAACTTCTTCCCACACGGCGCCAAGACCTTCAAGAACTTTAAGCGCTGACAGCACAGATTCGCGGACCGATGCATCTACGCCTTCGCCGATGTATTCCTTCGGCACTGCAATACGCAAACCGGAGATATCGCCGGTCAGCGAGCTCAGGTAATCCGGAATGCTGACCTTGGCCGAGGTGGAATCCTGGGCGTCATAGCCGGCAATCGCCTGCAGTACATACGCGGAATCCTCAACGGTCCGGGTAATCGGGCCAATCTGATCCAGTGAGGAAGCAAATGCCACCAGACCATAACGCGACACTAACCCGTACGTTGGCTTAAGGCCGACCACTCCGCAATAGGAAGCCGGCTGGCGGATCGAGCCGCCGGTGTCGGAGCCGAGGGTGAAGAACACTTCTCCGGCCGCAACCGCCGCTGCCGAACCACCGCTCGACCCGCCGGGAACACACTCCAAATCCCATGGATTACGCACAGCGCCGAAGCTGGAATTCTCATTCGAGCCGCCCATGGCGAACTCGTCCATGTTCAGCTTGCCGATCGTTACGGCATCGGCCTGGCGCAGCTTGGAAACTACTGTGGCATCGTAAACCGGCTGGAAATTGGTCAGGAACTGGCTGGCACAGGTGGTGCGCAGACCTTTGGTGACAATATTATCCTTGATTCCGGCAGGAAGTCCGAACAGCAGACCGCGCGCGGCTCCGGAAGCCAGCTTGTCGTCTAGTGCTCGTGCTTGATCACGGGCCCCCTCTTCATTCAGTGTCAAAAAAGCATGAACCTTACTGTCATGCTCCGCAATGGCAGAAAGCGACGCTTCCGTCAGCTCACTGACCGAGACCGCTTTACTGTGCAGCATGTTATGTACTTCAGGTAATCGATATTGAAACAGGCTCAACTTGCTTCCTCCTCTCAGGCTTTAGTTATTCCAGAACAGCGGGAACCTTAAAGTGTCCGTCTTCATCTTCCGGTGCGTTAAGCAGCGCTGCCTCCTGGGACAGGCTCTCCTTGACTACATCGTCACGCATCACATTACTGACCTGCAGCACATGAGTGGTCGGCTCTACATTTTCAGTACCCAGCTCATTCAATTTCTCGGCATATTGTAAAATAGCATTCATTTGTTCGGTGAAGGTAGCCTCTTCTTCCGGGCTTAATTGCAGTCGGGCCAGCTTGGCCACATGCTGCACATCTTTGACGGTGATGCTCATAATGAATATCCCTCCTGTTTAAAGGGCTAAAGCGCCCGGATAACGTTTTTAATTATATTGTAGACGGCCTTACAATTCAATGCGCTTGTCGATTGAGGGAGATATATGCAGCAAAAGACCCGCACCTGCTGATTGTGGCAGGAAGCGGGTCTTTGACTGATTAAGCTTAATCCGGCTAATGATTCAACCTGTAATACAGGTCATTCCAGCGCAGCTCATTTTCAAGTGAAATCAAGGTGCTGGAGGCGTCGATGACAAGACACTCGATTCCTGCCATGCGCGCCCAATCCCGGAGCTGTTCACTCGTTGTGTGGAAGGAAAAGGCGAAGTGATGTGCACCCCCGGCCAGAATCCAGGCTTCCGATGCACGGGTCAAGGACGGCTGCGGCTGCCAGAGGAGGCGCGCTACCGGCAGATGAGGCATTCTATGTTCATTCTGTACGGCATTCACTTCATTGACGATCAGGCGGAACCGGTCGCCCATATCCACCAGGGTAGCATTGATTCCTGTGCCGCTTGCGCCGCCAAATATTAGACGCGCCGGAGCTTCCTTCCCGCCGACAAACAAGGGATGCACTTCAATCCTTGGTCTGTCCGCAGCCAGGGACGGGCAGATCTCCAGCATATGGGAACCCAGCACCATTTCATTGCCCTCTTGCAGATGATACGTATAATCCTCCATGAAAGAGGTGCCTTGATTCCCGGCCATAATCTTCATCATCCGTACCAGCGCGGCCGTCTTCCAGTCGCCTTCACCGCCGAAGCCGTAGCCTGCCGCCATCAGCCGCTGAGCCGCCAGCCCCGGCAATTGCTTCAGTCCATGCAGGTCCTGGAAGCTGGTCACGAACGCTGTATATCCGCCCTCCTCCAAAAATTCGCTCAGCGCAATCTCCATCCGCGCCTGTTCACGAATGGCTTCCCGTTCAGCGCCATCGGCACGTCCCTGATCCGTAAAATCGTACAATTCGGCGTATTCATCCATCAGCGTACGAAGCTTGGCATCACTTACACTCCGAACCCGTTCAGCCAGATCGCCGGCCGGATAACCGTTGACCGTCCACCCCAGCTTGATTTGCGCCTCCACCTTATCGCCTTCCGTCACCGCGACATCACGCATATTGTCGCCGAACCTGGCGATTCTCATCGTCTGGCTCCCGGTATAGCCCGCCGCCGTCTTCATCCACCCTCCGATTCTTGCACGCACCTCTTCATCCTTCCAGTGGCCCGCAATAATCTTTCGGGCCATGCGCAGGCGGGCGCCGATGAATCCGAACTCACGGTCGCCATGCGCCGCCTGGTTCAAGTTCATAAACTCCATATCAATACTGTCCCAGGGAATCTCGATATTGTATTGGGTATGGAGATGCAGCAGCGGCTTGCGCAGCTGGGTCAGCCCCGAGATCCACATTTTGGCCGGAGAGAAGGTGTGCATCCATGTGATCACCCCCGCGCAGGTCCCGCTGGAATTGGCTTCAAGGCAAACTCGCAGAATCGCTTCCGGAGCCGTAACCGTTTCGCGGAATTGGATCGGATACGGAAGGCCCCCTTCGCGGTTTAACTCCTCCACCATTTTCCTGGAATTCTCCTCCACTTGCTCGAGTACATCCTCTCCGTACAAACCTTGGCTCCCTGTGACAAACCAGAATACATAAGGCTTAGCCTGCAGCATATCAAATTCCTCCGTTTGTTCAACTCGTTTTGAATTTCAATTCAATTTCGTAATGAACGGCCTCTCCAGGCTCAAGCAGCTTCGAAGAATGCGCTCCGCGCTCTTCCGCTCTCCCCCGGGTCCAGCAATTGGACGGCTCGAGTCCCAGCACATGTTCGCCTGCTCCGGGCATTCTCCACTGCACCAGTCTGGGCAGCGTCCGCTGATCCCACTTCAGCTCTGCCGTCAGGCCTCCCGCAGAAGAGGATAAGCCGGGTACAGGAAAAGAAGGGCTGCTGATTTGAGCGCAGATGTATGTTTGCCGCTCCAATGGCTCATGGTAGTACACTTGTTCCTTGAAACGTTGATCCGGCGCCTGCCATTCATGTATCCCTGATATCTCCATATCATCATCACGCGGAGCACAGCTGCTCTCCGGCAAGATGATCCTGGTATCCTCTGCAAGCAGCGGAAAGCCAAAGTTGAAATGATACAGCATCAGATGCGGGGCCGGGGTAAAGCCTGCATTCTCCACGCTATCGCAAAGCTGCAAACTGTTCTCTCCAAGCCTGCTTGTAATCGTGCGGGTCAAACGCAGCTTATGTCCAAAAATGGACGTCTCCTCTACGACTCCCCGCAGGCGCATCTCATATTCATTGCCTTGCCATTCCGCCTGATATGAAGCCTGGCGTGCGGGTGTATGATGGATCTGCCCATGCAATCCATAAGCTCCGTATTCGTCCCGGCCGGCCGCACCCGCCTGTGACAAGCCGCAAGTCATCAGCAAACCGCCGGAAGCCGTCTGCAGCCAGTGATTCCCTTCTTCCCTGAAATAAGCAGCATGGGGATCGCCGTTGGCGGCAGACCAGCTAACCGGAATGCCGCAAAATTCAGCCAAAGAGATATCCATTCCTTTCCCGGGATGCACCCAATAGGAGAGGCCTGAGCCCGTCCGCACGCGGAACACTTCCTGACCGGCCTCCGGCCCCTCTCTCATTACAAAGGGCTGCACTCCCGCAAGCTGCTCTATTCGGCCAACTCTGGCCTCCAGCTCGCGCCGGGTCCATTCTCTGCCATAAAGTCTTGCCATACCGCCATTCCTCCTGCACCCGGGAAGGCAAGCCTCAGGCTTGTCCGGCACTCCCGAAAATTCTCATCGTGCGCACAATATCCTGCTGCACTGCTTCCATAGCCCATCTGGATATGTCATGATAATAGCTTTTGTGCTGCTTCGCGCTGTTGGCCGCCAATTTCGCCTGGAGGGTATTCGCCACTTCATGCGCCATATTGGAATAATAGTTGAGCTTGCGGATGCCGCACTGTATGGAGGTGATATAGGCGGCTTCATCCAGTCCGGACCCGCCATGCATCACCAGCGGCAGGCCGGTAAGCTCTTTGATGAGCTTCAAACGCTCAAAATCCAGAACCGGTTCTGTCAGATAAACACCGTGCGCAGTCCCGTAAGCAACGGCGAGCGCATCGACATCGGTATGTTCAATAAAGGTTTGTGCTTCTTGGGGATTGGTGTAAACATCGTCCGGATCATATTCTTCGATCTCTTCCTCCGCTCCGCCGCCCTCCGGACGCAGAATCTTGCCAAGTTCGGCTTCTACGGAAACTCCGAGCGCCTTGGCGATTTTGCTGATCTCATTGGTCTGGCGGATATTCTCCTCCAGCGGCAGATGCGCGCCATCGAACATCACCGACGAGAAGCCGAGCTGCATCGCCCGGATCAGAATTTCGTGATCCTGGCCGTGATCCAGGTGTACCGCAACGGGAACCTGCGCTTGCCTCGCAGCCGCCAGTATAATTGGAGCGATCACCTCCAGCGGAACAAGCGGAATATGCACTTCCGCAAAGGACAGAATGACCGGTGAACGCGCCTCCTCGGCCCCGGCAATGATTCCCCGGATCATCTCCAAATTAATCACATTGTACGCGCCGACGGCATAACGCTTGGCTTCGGCATCCTTCATTAACTCTTTCAGGGTCACTAATGGCATTCTTCAGCATCTCCTATGGGTTCGACATGACGTTATTCACTGCTTGATACAGCCGTTTATATTTGGCGTAATTCTCGTCATAGTGCCTACGGTTCTCAGGGCGCGGATAGAAGGTAGTGCCCATTTTCACCAAACGGCGGGCAGCTTCTGCATAGGAAGGGAACACTCCCAGCGCCACCCCGGCCAGAATAACCGCTCCTAGAATACCCGCCTCTTCGATATCAAGGGCGATGACGGCCCTGTTCATGATGTCCGCCTTGATTTGCAGCCACAGGGCGGACTTGGCACCGCCGCCGCAGGCTTTTAGTTCTCTGATACGCATACCCGCTTGCTCCAGACAATCCAGATTGAGCCTCATCTCATAGGTGACGCCCTCCATCAAGGCTCTGTACAGTTCACCCTTCGTGGTGTTGAAATTCAAGCCCGCGATGACCCCAACCGCAGCCGGATTCATGTATGGAGTGCCTGAGCCGGCAAAATGCGGCAGTACCAAAATGTCTGTAGGACCTTCTCCGGCGCTCTCGCCCATAATCTCATAGACACTCCGGCCGGACTCATCTGCCGCACATTTCTCTTCATAACCGAACTGGTCCCTGTACCACTTGAGCAGTGAGCCGCCAGTGAAATTAAACGCATAGGTGGTATAACTTCCCTGGATATAAGGAACCAGCGCCAGCTTGCTAAGCGCAAGCGCCTTATCATTGACCTGCATTTTATGAAAGACCGGCGTGATGCACTCTACGGTGCCAATGCCGTCTACGGCCGAGCCTTCTTCCGTGACTCCCGCGCCAATGGCAGCGCATACCTGGTCATGTCCGCCGAGCACCAGCTGAAGGTGGGCAGGCAACCCCAGCGCCTCAGCCGCTGCGGGTGATATATTGCCCAGCCGTGATCCAAGCTCCAGCGCCTGGGGAAATATCCCGCTCCTTAAGCCTGACGCCCGGATAATCTCCTCATCCCACTCAAGCCGGTGGACATCAAAGGCCAGCGTTCTGGACGCCAGCGAATAGTCGATTACCAGTCCTGCACCCAGCTTATAGAGAATGAATGATCCAAACGGCAGAAAGGTGTGAAGCCGCTCATAAATGTCCGGCCGCTCTTCCCGGTACCACATCAATTTGGAGAGGGTGTACATCGGATGGGGATGAAGACCCGTCTTGCCGATGATGTTCTCTTCTCCGATATGCTCCACCAAAACCTCCAGTTGCTCGCTTCCCCGCTTGTCAATATACAGCAGGCTGTTTCCAAGCACGCAGCCCCCGCTGTCGAGCAGAACGGCAGCCTCCCCAAAGGAAGAAACGGACAGTCCGGCAAGCATGGCAGGCGGTCTGTCATACTTGTTCATTGCGGAACTGATCACAGCTTGAACCGCTTCCCACACCCGCTGCGGACTCAGCTCATAACAGCCGTTTTCCGGCGATTCCATGGGGTATTCCCTGTATGCCTGGGCCAGCACCTCACCCGTTGGAGCCATGATCAGGCATTTCGTTCCTGTTGACCCTATATCTAGGCCTATGAGATCGACGGCCATGTCCCCGGTTCAGCCCCTCTCCCCATCCGGGACGTATTTCACACCGGCTATACTATAGCGCTCAGAGATTATGTCTTGTTCATCTATGCTCAGACCGCCTTCTTGGGTCACCTTAATTGTGGCAAAAGGCAGGCTCTCAGAAATCATGGAATAGCTTACTGCATCATCACATAAAAGCGAGCATTCCCCTGCTTCCGCACCGTACAGAACGGGCTCTACATTAAAAACGGTGTTGTCCCGGACACATAGAACGGGCTCTGCCCAAGGAATTAGCGCGCCCTGTTTGATATACAGAGGAACTTCATCCTCAGCAACCTGGCGGGTGATCCATTGTCCGCCGTTCAGCCACTCTCCGTTCAATCGTTCGTACCAGCGGCCTTGAGGCAGGTAGATTTTACGTGTGTCACCGTTACCATAGACAACAGGAGCAGCCATAAGATCCTCTCCAACCATGAACTGGTCGAAGCAATCCAGCACCTCAGAGTCACCCGGGTAATCCATCACCAAGGGACGTATAGGGGGTACTCCCTGCTGGCGGTATCTGCCAAATGCGGCATACAAGTAAGGAATCAGACTCATTCGGATTTGCAGAAGCTTTCTGCATTGCTGCGCCAGTTGGGGCCAATCCTCCAGCCATTCACCGGCATGGTTCTTGTCATGATCGAATTGCTTCCATGGCGGCGAAGGAATCATATAACAGTTAAGCACCGCCAGAGGCGAGAAAATCACAGCGCCAATCCGGCGCAGCAGCTCTTCCCTCGTTGCTGTCTGACGGACCTCCGGCGACCAGAGCAGGCCTGAGAAGGACGCTGTGGCCAGCCCCCGTACGAAGTCTTCATGATCGTAGAGGTCGCTGTACAGTACATAGGGATAGGGCGCCGCGAGCGCATGGGAAGCGCGCACCTGTCCATAGGTCCGGCGATCCGCTGCCTTGAACGGGGCGAGCATCGTTTGCTGATAGAGCTGGCCGAACAAGCTGTGCATCTGCTCCCCGTCCGCCCCTCCCGGAAAACGGGCGAAATCGGGAAAACCCCAGTTGCCGATATAATCGCCGTTATCACATTCATCCAGCTTGAAGCCTGACAACCCCGCCTCAATGAAGGGCTGATGGATGTCCGTGAAGGCTTTCCGGGCCTCAGCTTGCGTGAAATCCGGCACCAGACCGTCCCATACATAGCTGTCGGCCGAATAAGGCTTCAGCTCCGGGAAGACAGGACTATCAGGATGCACATAAGCATGTTCCCACAGATTAAGCCGGTACCCCATATCATTCAGATCCTGGATCAGCCTTTTCTCATCCGGAAATCTGTTGCTGTCCCACACATAGGTGCAGGAGTAGGCGTTCGTCTGCCAGCCGGGCTCCAGACCAAACATGTCGCAGGGCATCTCATCTTCCCTGATTTGCCGGGCTAACTGCAGGACATCCTCCTGATCCGCATGCCAGTCTGCACGGTACATGACACCCAATCCCCACATCGGAGGTAACGCCCCGCCGCCGCTGAACAGATTATAGCGGCTGACCGCGTCCTTCATATCCCCGCCGCAAAACACATAAATATCTACTCCTTGCGCCGCAGGGATATCCACCAGCATATTGCCGCTTCCCTTTTTCACTTCCCAGTGCCCCTTCTCGGTGCCTGCCGATTCGAAGCCTTCCAGATCCTGCTTGCTGCCAACTCTCTTGCACCCTCCGCTGAAAAAGGTCGCGTACCGGGCCGTATCCACCAGAATGGCATAACCGGCAGTACTTACATAAAAGGGAACCGGCGCATGGGAGTCTCCCAGATCCGCGGACGGGTCGGAATTCGTGCGCAGCTTCTTCTTGCTGCCGCTCTGTCTGAACGATTTAAGCTGTAAGCCCAAACCGTATACTTCCTCTTCCGGCTCCAAGGGAATCTCCAGCAATACGGAGCCCTGGCGCGGTTGAAAATGAATATCCTCCCTTAGAAAGGGAAGCGGATGATCTTCAAGCGCATTCAGCGCTTCGAGACATGTGACAGGCTTCAATACCGATACCGGTGTAAATTCTTCGGGTGTTCCGAAGGTCAGCTTAAAGATTCCGCTGGCAATTTTCTGCATAATCCATTTCTCCTACTGTAAATAGTTTTTGGAACTATCCCTTCACGCTTCCCAGAACGAGACCAGACACGAAATAACGCTGTAAAAAAGGGTATACACACAAGATGGGCAACGTGGCCAGAATGATCTGTGCGCTCTTGGTCGTGCGCGGTGAGATGCTGGCCAGGAGTGCGGCATCCTCAGACCTCACATTGCTGAAATCGAAGCTGACAATAATGGAGCGCAAATAGGTGGCGAGCGGATAGTTCTCGGTCTGGTTCATGAAGATCATTCCGTCAAACCAGCTATTCCAATGCCCTACCATAGCCAGCAGCAGGATGGTCGCAAAAGCAGGCAAGGACAGCGGGAAGTATAACCGCCACAGGATGGTCCAGTGTCCGGCTCCATCTATGCGGAAGGACTCATCCAGTTCCCGGGGCAGTCCTCTGAAGAAATTGATCATCAGAACGATGTTGAAGACCGCCAGGGCTGTCGGCAGGACCAGTACCATCATGGTATCCAGCATGTGGAGGGATTTCACTTGCATGTACAGGGGCACAATGCCTCCGCTGAACAGGATGGTGAACATGAAAAACCATACATAAAACGTCCGCATGCTGAAATCCCTGTTCTCCCTGGAAAGGGGATAAGCCGAAATAAAAGTAACCAGCATCTGCAGGGCGCTCCCTACAAGCACCCGGATCACAGCCACGCCCAAGGATCTTAGGAATTCCGGACGGGTAGCGATAAATTTATAAGCGTCCAGTGAAAAGTCCGACGGAAAAAACCGTACCTTCCCCATCGCCACCGCCGAGGCGGAGCTGAAGGAAATGGCTAACGTATTGACAATCGGCGCAATGCAGAGGATTCCCAAGAGAATGAGAAACACTTTGTTGAATACTGCGAACACGGTGCTGCCGTTCAAACGGTATTTCACCCTTGCTCCCCCTTTCAAAAAATGCGGTAATCGGCAAACTTATAAGCCATATAATAGGAAACTGAAATAAGTACTCCGGACACCAGGGATTTAAACAGTCCTACGGCTGTCGCTACGCTGTACTGCGCCTGATTGAAGGCCAGCCGGTAGACCAGCGTATCCAGGATATCGCCGGAATCGACCACCAGCGGATTGAGCAGCATGAATACCTGCTCAAACCCGGCGTTCAGCACATTGCCGAGACTCAGAGTAGCCAGAAGAATGATTGTGGGACGAATGCCGGGCAGCGTAACATGCCAGATCTGCCGCCAGCGGCTGGCTCCGTCAATCATGGCCGCTTCATATAAATCCGGATTGATGGAGGTTAGCGCAGCCATATAGATAATCGTATTGAAGCCAAAGTTCTTCCACACTTCAGTAGTGACCAGTACGCCGGGAAACAGCCGGTTGCTGGACAGGAAGCCCACCGGCTCTCCGCCAAAGGCCTGGATGAGGCTGTTAATCACCCCCTCCAGACTGAGGACATCCAGGATAATGCCGCCCAAAACCACCCAGGACAGGAAATAAGGCAGGTACATCGCAGTTTGCAGCACCCGTTTCAGCCTCTGGCCGCGCATTTCGTTCAGCAGCAGCGCAACAACGATAGGCACAATCAATGAAAATACAATTTTCAAAATCGAGATATAGATCGTGTTATACATGACTTGCCCGAAGCGGGGCATGGAAATAATATATTTGAAATTGTCCATCCCGACCCACGGACCCTCAAGCCAGCCCTTGAACACGCTAAAGTTCTGGAAGGCCATGACAATCCCCATCATCGGGATATAGCAGAATAGAACGGCCAGTATAATTCCCGGTATCAAAAACAAATGATACGGCAACTCATGTCTGAAGCGGCTCTTCAGGTGCAATGCTCTCACAATAGGCTACCCCTTTCATCACAAGCTGGCGTTGATCTCGTCCAGAATCTGCTGGCCGCCCAGCTTGTGCCACTCGGATACGAAAGTATCGAATGCATCAATAGGCTCTGCACCCATGATGATCTTCGTGAAAATTTCACGTTCATAATCGCCCAGAATGCCCATTTTATTCAGCATCGTTTCTGTGGTGCCTCCATAAGCCTGGGGAATCAGATGATCCGTGCCATAGCCCTCCACAATCGTTTTGAAGGCTTTGACCTGGTGATACTCCATATAGCCGGTCCCCTTGCCGTCCAGATAAGCTATGCTCGGTTCGTATTTCCCCGTCTCGGTCAGAGCCTGATCCAGCTTGCTGGGATCGCGCTTCTCGATGGCTTCGATCAGGTATTCCAAAGATTTCACGGTAGCATCATCGGTCGTAAGAGTCCGGGCCAGAGACAAGTGCCCCTGTTCCACAATGGTCTGCCCTTTTTCGAAAGCAAAGAATTTCTTGACCTCGGGATCATTCCGGTTCGGACCGTAAGCCATCTCGTTGTAATCATTCAACAATTGGACGAGAATTTCGGGATGCTTATAGTCTTTGTTCACCGCGTAATAGCTCACCACGGTTGTGCCTACATTGGCAAACACATCCTGCCCGTCGGCGCTCGGGGCCGCCAGTGGGGTCCAGACCATATCCGGCTGGCCCTCCAGGCCCGTGCCGTACATGTATACATTCCAGCAGCGTCCATAGCTGATGCCGTATTTGCCGCCGCTGACCTCCTCCGTTACCTTGGTCGTATCCTTCATGCCAAACTCAGGATCAATCAGGCCGGCCTGATACATTTCTCTGAGCTTAGCCAAGGCATTCTTCATTTCAGGCTGCACGCTGCCGTAGGTGATTTTGCCGTCATCTCCTTTGAGCCAGCTCTGCGGATAGGCATGGTAGCCGTTGAAGAATCCGGTGGTGGAGGTAATCCCGTCGAATAACCAGTTGCTGAACGCCAGCCCGCCGGTGTCGTCGATGCCGTTGCCGTCCGGGTCCTGTTCCTTGAAGGCCTTGGCCACCGCAATCACATCGTCAATGGTCTTCGGCACAGGCAGGTTCAGCTTATCCAGCCAGTCCTGCCGCACCCACAGCAGACTGGGTTCATAGATGACCGAGGTCGTGTAGGGCAAAGCCATGAGCTTGCCGTCAAAGGTAGCCGAATCCATCGCAAGGCCGCCGTCACCGGTGAGAATCTCCTTCGTCAAATCAGAAGCATGCTCCTCGAAAACATCGGTCAGATCCGCTGTCATACCGGCCTTTACCATGGTCTCCAGCTGGTTGGTGGAGGCTTCGATGACGATATCCGGAATCGATCCCGAGGCAATGACGATGTTCAGCTTCTCATTGTATTCATTCTGCAGAGCTGTCCATTCGTGTATGACGTTCAGATTGAACTTGTCAGCATAATGCCGGTACCAGATGTTGTTCGCAAAATCATCCCCTGCGGGATACCCCCAGGTGGGCAGGGAATAACGGCCTACCCGCAGGTCAATGGGTTGCTTGGGATCGGCACTGGAGCTGGCAGTGTCTTTGGTATTGGATGGTGAGCTGCAGGCTGTCAGGGCCAAAAGAACGGTACTAATAGATAAAGCGGCAATTTTTCTCATGATTTTGCTTCCCCCTCATATTCGGTTTCTGCATGATCTCTTTATTGCACAATC
Organism: Paenibacillus sp. FSL R10-2771; assembly: GCF_038000205.1. NCBI lineage: Bacteria > Bacillati > Bacillota > Bacilli > Caryophanales > Paenibacillaceae > Paenibacillus > Paenibacillus sp. FSL R10-2771. The sequence goes on along the minus strand of NZ_JBBOBM010000001.1, from coordinate 214,108 downwards.
AGAGCCGGCTGGCCCCAGAAGGCCCGGTCATATCCGTAATCGCCCAAAGAATCGGTGATCAGGGTGATGATGACCGAAGTTCCGGCATATTCGGCCAGCGGGATACTGAACGGCGTCCAGGCCCCGCCCGGCATCATATCCTGCGACCACTTTACGGTTCCGTTCACCGCTATGCGGAAGCCGGCGCCCTGGGAGTCATCCGATCCGTCCTTAATGCCGGCGAATCCCTGCAGTACAGCCTGCGTGTCTGCGGGCAAATTCAAGGCATATTCAATATGCGTCTGCCCGTGCTGCGGCGGGTGGGCATCCAGCCCCTGCTTCTCAAGACCGAGTACAGAGCCGCTTCCCGGGAATCCGCCGAACGGAGACTGGGCTTGCCCTTCGCTTCCGTCCTCGAACACCAGGCTCGAATGATATGGAGCGCCGGGTAACGATAATGGCAGCTGCACAGGAGCAGACACGTTGTGAATCAGATACACCGTACCCGAGGCAGGTGCTGTAATTTCGTAGTGATTGTTACCTAGACTTACAGACGAGGCTGCTCCGTAGCTGGATTGCACCACAGTTAAGGGCAGCGGGCTGTTCACCTTGAAGCTTACGCTGCGGTTGCCGCCGTAAGTTGCAACGGCTACCGTCGGCGCCACCCATACGGCAGAATCATTGTCCACCGTCACACCGGGATGCGTCTCCAGCCGGAGGGTCACTTCTTTGCCTGCTAATTCCGACAAATCCAGCTCCATGGCTGTAGGTGAGGCACTTCTGCTGAACTGCTCTTCACTCAGCACCGTACGGTCCCCAGGCGCTTCTGCCTTATCCCAGGCGGATACCTTGAAGGTGACACCGTCACTGCTCGCAACGTTCTGCTCGGAGCCCAGCTGCACACCCGCTTGAAAGCTCGCTGCCGCTGCTGCGGGCAGACTGATGTCAAATTCCAGCCAGGTATGCCCGCCCTGCCACTGTCCTGCGTAAGGCGGATGGGCCAGGATCCGGTCGCCCCAGTGCTGCACAGTTCCTCCTCCGGGGAAGGAGTAGGAGAATCCGCCCGTGGTAGGGAACGGGGCAGCGGTAGTATGGACGGTACCGTCTCCCAGAACCTCTCCTGCTCTAACCGGTCCCTCGTAATTCAGCAGATCTATATCACCGGACTGAAGCTTGTCGTCCATAACGATGGTGGTGTGGGTGGACCGGCTGGACAGCCGTTTCAGCGCCACATCCTCCGGCCACTCATAGACATGGAATCCCTCGGGATCACGGACCTGGTTCAAATACAGATACGTTTTGTCCGGGTCCAGCCCGAACAGCTTCTGTTCATCATAGAGCAGCCACCCCGGAATGCTTCCCGGCAACGGATAGGTCTCTGCCCCGTACAAATAACGCATGATGTCGGTGCCCCCGCCGGAAGGGTTCCCGTCGTAGGCGGTCAGCTTCTCGCCATAGGAATCGCGCACATATTTGGCAATGCCGCCGTTTGCTGTCCTGAAAGCAAACAGAGTGGGATCAGACATATTGCTGAAATCAGCTGTAGGCTGTGCACTCTGGTACCAGCCCGCTTCATCCAGCAATTGTTCCATCAGCGGCGTAGGATTGGCGATCTGGCCCAGATTAGGTCTTGTGAGCATCGGAATAGCCCCCAGCCGGTTCTGAACAACCTTATGCCAGGCCATGAAATAATCCTCCGTGATCGGGTTCGCATGATCGGGATGACCGTAAATGGTCGTATACGGGGCAAAAATCGCTGAGCTGGCCGGAACCACCTGACTGATTTTGCTGTCATCCCATGTTCCGCTCGCGGAGAAGATTCCATAGGCATGGCGCTGCGCAAAGGACTCGTACCGTGTCGTGATTTCATTCAGGCTCTCCCCGCCCAAGGCGATATCCGGCAGCGCTTCTCTAAGCTCGCGGTGCAGGGCGATATTGCCTTGCATCATGTTGTTGCCGTCAATCAGGCCGTTGGCATCGTTATACATGAGCAGCGACTGGTCCAGGTGCAGCGCGTCCGGTCCGACCTCATTCACCAGGGCAGTCATCTTGTTAACGAAGAGTTCCCGCCACGCCTCCGCCGCCGGATTAATAACGGCAAATGAAATCTGTTCCGATCCTGCTGTATACTCCCAGCGCTTCCTCTCCAGCGTGAACGGATCTTTCACCTGATAGGGCTGCATCTGTGTATAATTCTCGTTGTTAAATGATGTTCCAAATATATTTACATACAGCATGACGCGGAATCCCAGCGCCTGGGCAGCGTCGATCCTGGCTGCGATATCCGGCTTCGGCTCATAATTGGGAAAATTCACATCATAGGGGTCTGCTCTCCAGCCGGGAACAACCAGCAGCGTCCGCTCCGCATCTACCCGCTGTGCAAGCTCCTCAAGCATCGGCTGGTCTTCCAGATCCGTCAGCACCGTGAATCCGATATCCTTGGCCCAATCCGGTGCCTTCGCGGAAGATTCAGCTAACCCGAAGGCACCATCTGCCCACTCCCGGTACATCGCGGATCCTTTTGCCCAGTCACCGGCGTAGGCTATAAGCCGCCAATCGGTGGAGACCGCCTTGGTCGTTTGCTGAAATGGAGCGGGCGCTTGCGTCTCTATACCTACATAGAAGCTGCCATTCTCATGCTTCACATGCAATGTTTTGAAGAAACCGGCATTGTCATCCGCATGAACCAGCAGTCCGCCCTCTGCCCCCTGCACAAGAAACATCTGCGCCTCCCAGACATCGGGATAGGTGAACTGGGAGAAGCCATAGGCGGCGTCCGGTGATTCGGCAGTGAGCCGGATCCCGCCCAGTGCGGGAATAATCAGATCATACGTATCGGGGATAATGAATCCCCATTGCACGCCCGATATGCCTGGCTGCTCTGTCTGCGCATGCTGGCTGACGGTCAAGGTACCGTCATATTTACGGGCAACCGTTGTCTCCAGCTCAGCCAGCGAAGTGCCCGACCCCCAGGTGTGTTCATAGGTGACATGCCCTCTCTTCGCTGAAACGGTAGAAGCAGCCGTATCATTCCACAGATTGTTCTGCGCCAGATGGCGGATACCGGTCAGCTTGCCTTCGTTGCCGCGGGCCAGGTTTATCGTGCCATAAGTGAAGTCGATGGCGGCCGTGCCGGAATCAATCGTCACCTTTACATTAGCCGTATCTGCAGAACTAAAGCCCGGCAGACTGCTATATAAAAGGATACACGCCACACATACCATCACTGTTCTTCTTACAACATTGATCATTACCTATCCCCTCTCTTCATCCGGATTGGAATGGACCTACATTGCAAACTGCCTGAATATGAATTCCGCACTCCCCTCACTCACGAACAGCCCCGTCCCTCCCTGCTGGAAATCATACAGCCGTGTGCTTAACGCAAGCTCCTCGTTCACATAGACTACGCATACCTGATCTTCCAGATATATGCTTAACGAGCAGGCGGTTTCCGGCAGTAATTGCAGCGGCCGCTCCATGCCGACGGCGTAGGGGACATCTCCCTTCCTCGGCCACTGGTCAACAACAATCCGGTTACGGCCCGGCTCCAGCCGGATCATATACCCCTGCCCGAACTCCTGATCGGTCCGCAGAACAATGCCGCAGCCCCGGGTGCCGGGAGCGAACGTTATCGTCGCCTCCAGCTTGCAGGCGCCGTCCGGTAATGGCCCCGCATAGGCACCGGCGAAGGAATCGGCTGCTGTAACCGCGGCCGTGCTGCCGCTGAACTTCCAGCGTCCGAGCACTTCGGTGAAGGATAAAGCGCTTTCCTTATTGAACGCAGCATTCAGGGTATCCGGCACTTTTACAAGCAGCTCACCCTCCGTGCCCTGTACGACTTCATGCACAACCAGATGTCCGCCCCATTGCCAGGTGCCCCCGTCATGCTCGCCTTCCCGCGTCGGGTTCCATCCGAATGCATAACGCCGCTCACCGTCAGTCCAGGTCTTGGCGGCATAGAATGCCCGGGTATCAAGTGCATCGTTCTCCGGCGCCAGCCAAGGCCCCTGCAGCGAGCGGCTCATCCGGTAATGCGTGACTGTACGGTCCGAGAATGTCGAGTACAGAAGGTACCACCATTCCCCCATCCGGAACAGATCCGGGCATTCGTGAGTCGTATACAAGTAGGGAGCCCAGAACGGATCGCGTACCTCCCAGCCGGTCAAGTCCTTGGAGGCGCATAGGGCAACGCAACCGCGGCGGCCCGCTGGCCCTTCCTTTAACCGGGCGGCAAGCAGCATCCAATATTCCCCCGCCTCCTCGTTCCAGAACACAAACGGATCGCGCCAGTCATGCTCCTCGTAGACCTCCGTTGGCGCGTAGAAGGCATCCTGCGGCCGTTTTTCCCAATGTACAAAATCACTGCTGACCGCATGCATCACTGCCTGCTGCGCCTTGCCCTCCGCCGGATAATGAAAATTGTTGCCGGTATAGAAAATATGATACAGTCCGTCTTTCTTCAGCACGCATCCCGTATAGATATACAGGTCCTGCTCGGATACCCCGCCCCTCGGCAGAACCTCTCCGTATTCCTTGTAGTGAATGAAATCCCGGGTCCCCAGCAGAAACCACGGCGTGCCTTCACCGTGTCCTTCCCTGTCGCGCCAATCTTTCAGATACAGCAGCTTAAACTCGCCGTCTTCATAGAACGGGATAACGTCGGCCAGCCAGCCGTCTTCAGGCTTGTAGAATAATTTGCTCATGCTGCTCGTTCACTCTCCTCCATACGGTTCATTAATTTCTTCCAGGATCGCCTTACCGCCAAGCCGGTTCCAATCCTTTACGAATCTATCGAATTCATCAATGGAAACCGCCCCCATAATAATTTTGGTGAAGGTTTCCTTCTCGAGTCTGTCCAGCATGGCCCACTTCTCTGTCATCGTAGGGGTCTGTCCGCCGAAGGCAGTCATCAGCAGCCGGTCGCCGCTATAGTGGTCCATGGTCGTCTCGAACCCGAAATATTGATGGGCAACGGCCCAATTATCCATATTCCCGGTTGTCAGGTAATCAAGAGTCGGCCCGTATTTGTCGGTTTCGGTGAGCGCATCCTTCAGCAGGCTTCCATCCTCGTTCCTGATGGCCTCGCGCAGTAACGACAACGACTCTGCCACATCCTCGTTGGATACACCGGATTGGACAAAGGACAGCCTGGAGGTGTTGATCCGTCCGCCGGCTTCTTCCACGGTAATGAATTCGCCTTCGCCGCGTCTGGAGCCGTGAACCACCTCTTCATGCAGGTTCAGCATTTTCACCACAGCCTCCGGGTGCTGATAGCCTTTGCGCACTACGACATATCCGCTGGCCGAGAAGCCTACGCTGGCCTTGGCCGGCACGCCATCCACCGAAGGCACCGCAAACGGCTTCCACTCCATTCCGGGGTTTTGTCGTACAGCATCCAGGAATACATAGGGATTCCAGTTGGCGCCGAACGTCATGCCGAGCTTGTTCGCGGAAATATCCTCCACCACCTGGTTGCTGTCCTTGACACCGAATTCCCGGTCCAGCTGCCCGCTCTTATACATCTCCTGAAGCTTGCCCAGCGCACGCTTCATCTCGGGCTGTATGGAACCGTAAATCACTTGACCGTTCCCGTCCTTGATCCAGGTCTGCGGATAGGCGTGATACGCATTGAAGAATCCCGTAACTGAGGCAATGCCGCCATACAGGTAATTATTGATCGCCAGGCCAAAGGTATCCTGTTGGTTGTTGCCGTCGGGATCTTGCCCCGTAAATGCATCGGCAATCGCAAACACCTCCTCCAGCGTTTTGGGCTCAGGCAGACCCAATTTGTCCAGCCAGTCCGTACGCACCCACAGCAGATTGGCTTCGTAGATCGGAGCATTGACGATGGGAATGGCCAGCAGTTTGCCGTTGAACGTGGCGGAAGCCAAGGCCGCGCCGCCGTCTCCCATCTGCAGTTTTTTGGTGCGGCTGGAAGCGTAGCGCTCGTAGACCGCGGTCAGATCTTCCAATTGATCCGCATCGGCCAGCTGTTTGAGCTGGCCTGCCGAGACGGAGAACATCTCCGGCAGACTGCCCAATGCGATCAGGACATTCAGCTTGCGGTTGTACTCGCCCGGCAAGGCGGTCCAATCGTGTTCAATTTCGATGCCCAGCAGGCTGCGGTACTCCCGGTACCAGATATTATCTTCAATGCTGTCACCGCCGGGATACGTCCAGGTCTGATCAACCGGACGCGCGATATGAAGCTGAATCGGCGGATCGTATTTTCCAAACGGGTAGGCTTCATGTTCCGCAGAGTTCAAGCTTCTGTCCGTTCCGGGACTGCCAGCGCTCAGCAGAAGCGACAGAACGATTCCGTAAGACGTCAAGACTGCCAATCTCTTTCCCTTCACTTCTTATCCCCCCTAAATCTTGGTGGGTCTTTCGTGAAAGTTCGCCTTATTTAGCATTATTATAGGCTCGCTTCCCCTAACCCCTCTACTCGCCGATTTTCACTTTTGATTATCCGATTTGGATAAGGTATGCCGCTCTCTGTATTCCTGGGGAGTAATGCCGGTCTCCTTCTTGAAAAAGCGGTAGAAGGATTGCTCCGTCATAAAGCCGACCGCTTTCGAAATGTCCTGCACAATCAGACTGCCACCCTCCAGCAGCTTCTGGGCTTCCGCCAACCGGGAGGAAGCCACGTAATCCGGCAACGACTGGCCCGTTAAACGCTTATACAACCGGGTCAAGTAATACGGATTGTAGCCGACGACATCACCGATCCGGGTCAGTGAGAGATCGCCGGCCAAATGGTGCTCCACGTACAACCGGACGCGGGTAATCAAATCATGCTCGCGGTAGACCTGGTCATCTTGCTTTTGTTCAAACAGCCGCATGGCCAGCGCCGACAAATAATCTTCCGCGCTCTCCCAAGAAGGGTGGGCCTCATATCTTGTAAGCTTGTCCAAATCAATGGACTCTCCGATGACCTCATGCAGTTCCCAGCGGTTCATATAAGACAGCAACAAACACATGAGCGAATAGTAGATCTCCAGCTTCAGCCGGTTGTCGGTGCCACGCGAAGGGGAGGCCAACGCTGCCAGCTTGCCGAATTCGAGAAAAAAATGCTCCTGCTGTCCGTTGTCCAAATAAGCCGCCATGGCTCCCAGCTTCCCCAATTGGCTGCTAATTTCATGATTGTGCAGCTCTGCCTGCTGCGCCTCATCTCCAGCTTCCTTGCGCTGTTCGATCAGAACAAGCTCCTTGCCCATGCCGAGTCCCCGTCCCAGCAGCGCCTTCAGGGTGCTGAACTGCCGGGGCGCCTCCTCCCAGGGGCGAAATGCTGCACCGGCCGAGAACGACAGCCGCAGCTTCAGCAGCCGCTTGCAGCTCATGGCGATCGTCTCAAGCGTCCCATGGATGAACCGGAGCGCCCGCTCCCTGTCCTCCGGAGCATCTGCCATAGGCTGCAGCAGCCACAGCAGCTTGTTCTTCTCATAACGCAGACTGAGGCAGCGCACGGAGGGGAGCCAATATTCTTCGGCAATATTCCGGATAGCGTACAGCATCAGCTCCCTCTCTGCTACACTAAGCTCGTCCCGCCAATCGTCCACGCGCCCGATGGCGAGCATTACGCCGCATCCGGCATCCAGCGGGCATTCCAGCTCCTGGAATTTATGTGCAAGCTGGCTTACGAGCGGGCTGTCCCCCTGCAACAGCTCCAGCAAATAATCGCCCAGCAGCAGGGGACGGACAAGCTGGAGCTGCCGGTGTGCCCGCTCGATCAGCTCCTCTGCTTCCACCGCCGCATATAGCTGCGCAGCGGCCTGCTCCACAGCGTGAAGAATCGCTTCCTCACCTTCTGTCTTTAACAGGTAGTCCACCCCGCCGCCACGCATGACTTGCTGTATATAATCAAATTCGTTATATCCGCTCAAAAAAATAATTTTGCACCACGGCCAGTGGCGTCTGATTTCCTGCTGCAGCTCAAGCCCGTCCATTCCCGGCATACGGATATCGGACAATACAATATCGAACTTCATCTTTCCGAGCTGCTCCAGTGCCTCCGCAGCGGAATAAGCACCGTATACCTCCAGCTCCAGCTTGTCCCAGTGCCCGAACAGATCAAGCAGGTTCCGTACAATCCACCGTTCATTATCGACAATCAGCAGTCTGATCATGGCTGTCTCCCTTCTTCCCGTCTTATCATCAGCAGCACCTTCAATCCGCCCAGCCCGCTGCGTGACACCTCAATTCCGAACGCCGGACCATAGTTCAACTGAAGCCGGCGGTGCACATTGAGTATTCCTGTCGTCTCCATAGCTTCTTCAGCAAGAGCCAGCGTTCTGCGCAGCGCATTCAGCTGTTCATCGTCCAGCGATTCGCCGTTGTCTTCCACCCCGATGACAAGCCGGTCCGCCCCTTCCTCCCGGAAGGTTACCCGCAGCGTCCCTTCTGCCAGCTTGTTCTCCAGCCCGTGGGCATAAGCATTCTCAATTAATGGCTGGACAATGAGCCGAGGCACCATAGAAGTCTCCCACCCTTGCGGTATGGGCTCCAGTTCGGCTGTAACTGTACCGGCAAAGCGTATATTCTGAATCTCCACATAAGACCATGCGTGCTTCATCTCTGCAAGCAGACTGACCTGTTCTGCTCCACTACGTGTAATAAACTGAAAATAGCCGCTGAGATGGTGAAGCATCCGCTCGGCTACTTCATGTTCCCTCATACGAACGAGACCCTGCAGAATGAAGAAGGTGTTGTAAAAAAAATGGGGGTTAATCTGCGATTGCAATTGCTTAAGCTCGGATTGCTGGGATCTGATCTGCTGCTCATACACCTCATGAATCAACTCCTGAATCCGCTCCAGCATATGGTTGAAGTGGTTATATACATAATTGAATTCATCCTGATTGCCGTGATAGAGCCTGACACTCAGATCACCCATCTCCACTCTCCGGAAGGAAGTAATCAGCCGCCTCATCGGCTTATGAATAAACCTGTATATCCAGTAAGAGAAAACTACGGCGAGCAGCAAAGCGACCAGCGACTCTCCCCAAATCCAGTTGCGATGCTTGTTCAGCGGCTCCAGCACCGTTTCCGCAGGAACAAACACGGCCAAAGTCGTTCCCAGCAGCGGTGAATATTCACTGGCTCCAAAATAGTCAACGCCTGCCGACTCCAGCCGGTATTGGCCGGACTCGCCGCTGTCGTTGAGCAACTCCCCGCGGGGAGCTTCCCCGAACGCAGCCAGCAGCGAGTCCTCCACACCGGAGGCAATCTGCCACTGACCGCCAGTGTCCATCCATACAGCTCCGCCGCCCTCCCCCTCGGCCATGCTGGAGAGTGAGCGGAGAATCTCCGGGCGTGACAGCTGAATTTCGATGGCCAGCACAGGCGGCCGGCCGGCATACACGGCATCGGGATACACGCCGCTCATCAGCAGCTTCTCGCCCATACCGAAGATCGGCGATTTCATGTGAGCCGGGTTCAGAATGTCCTCCAGTTCTTCAAGCGGCATCTCACTGTCGAAATTGTTGGCATTAATGCTCCGGTCCAGGGAAGGAATATACAGCTTAACGTTCTCCACGAACGGGCTGGAGCTTTTGAGCAAATATAATTTGCTCTTGGCGGATAACAAGGCGCGGGTCCTTTCATAATCGTTCAACTGGTTCGGAACCGTCGCCAGCAAGAGCAAATCATCGTCATTGACATACTCCAGCTTCAGCCGCGTCAGCCGTGTCAGCTCTGTCTCCAGCGAAGTCAGATAGAAGTGGACACGGCTGGCCATGGATTCCGAGATTTGCTTCTGGACAACCTCCTGTCCGGATTGATTCATGACTAGACCCCACAGGTAGAGCGGAATAATGACAAGCAAGAAAGCCATAACAAGTTTGGGATAAATTGAAAGCGTTCTCATAAATCTGATCAACAGCATCTCTCTCCTTCCACAAGCCTCCCCTGTAGTCCCATCATACCTCTGCAGCAGGCCCTTAAACAATAATAAAGAGAGGCGGTTAGCCTCTCACATTTCAAGCAGAAATTGTATGGTTTTGTCCTCGAAGCCCGGCAGCCGCTCATGGATGAAATCGGGATAGATCTCCAGTTTCTTCTCGCAGCGGAGGCGGTTATAGGCGGCGAATTGCGTCGAAGGCGGACACACCGTATCCAGTAATCCTACCCCCATCATCACTTTCCCGCTGATCCGGTCCGCCAGGTGTTGAACATCAATATAGCCGAGCCGTTCAAAAATCTCATCCTCCCGCAGGTGCTGGGGATCGCGGTGACGGAAAAACGTCCGCAGTTCCTCGTAAGCATCTCTGGCCAGGTCCATTTCCCATACCCTTTTATAATCACACAGGAACGGGACACTTGGCGCAGCCCGGTTGATCCGCGGCTCAAGCGCCGCACAGGCCAGCGCCAGCCCCCCTCCCTGCGATCCGCCGATTGCACCGACGCGGGCGGCATCCACTTCCGGCATGTCCATTACAATTCCAGCGAGCTGTGCCGCATCAAGATAGATCTGCCGGAACAGCAGCCGTTCGGGCGCATCATCCAGTCCGCGGATCAGGTGCCCTTTATGTGTGGTTCCTTTGACCCCGCCAACATCTTCGGACAGTCCTCCCTGGCCTCTGCAATCCAATGTGGCTATAGTAAAGCCCAAGGAAGCATAGATTAGCTTGTCGGCCCAGTCATCCGAATGATGGGCGTACCCGTGGAACTGCACTACCGCCGGGTGCGGACCTGCAACATGCTTCGGCTTGACCAGCTTCGCATGGATACGCGCTCCGCCTGTCCCCGTGAAATACAAATGGAAGCATTCGGCGAACGGAACCTGAAACCCGCTTCTCACCAGTTCAACACGGGCATCCGTATTTCTCATCTCTTGCAGTGCTTGTTCCCAGTAAGCCTCGAAGTTGGCCGGACGGGGATTACGTCCCTCATACGTTAATAATTGTTCTAACGGCATATCGACTAGCGGCATTAATAAGCACCTCCGTCTCTCTTGGTTTGTGTGTCCTATATCAAATACAGTACAATGTTGCCAGCAACGCAGAACAACCCGGAAGAAGAGGAGGCCGCACCATGAGCTTGTTGTTCAACCTACCCGAAGTCAAGGAATTGCTGCGCAATTTCTATACATTGACCGGTATCCGCACCGTGATTTTCGACAATTCCTTCACTGAGCTGGCTGCCTATCCTACCCGTCATTCGACATATTGCCACATCATCCGGAGTGATCCGCGCGCAGAGGCCCAGTGCATCCTCTGCGACCAGGCAGCCTGCACCCAAGTGAAAAAGGAGAAAACCCTCTACACCTATCAATGTCATGCCGGACTTACCGAAACGGTGGTGCCTATTCAAACGGACAATCAGGTCATCGGGTATATTATGTTCGGCCAATTGCTGCAGACCGGGTCCCGCGATGAGTTATGGGAGAAGGTCTGTGAGAATATAAGCCCCTATAATGTGGATATGAATAAACTGTACAGCGCCTTCCAGCGAAAAAAATACATCTCCAAGGAAGTCATTGATGCTTACGCCAAAACCATGGAGATGAGCGCCAGCTACCTGTATCTATCCCGGATGCTGGTTCTGAAGGAGGATACGCTGGCACAAAAGATCGACGGTTATATTACAGAGCATATCCAGGAACCGCTGTCCGTTCCCGTTCTGTGCAAAGAATTCAGCATCAGCAAATCCCATCTCTACAAGCTCTCGGAGCAGAACTTTGGCATGGGCATTGCCGAATACATCCGTAGCCTGCGTATCCAAATGGCCAAAAGGCTGCTGGGTGACACCGATAGTCCGATTTACGAAATTGCGGAGCAAGTCGGCATTCCCGATTATAATTACTTTACCAAAGCCTTTAAAAAGGTCACCGGCACCTTGCCCAGAGTCTACCGCAAAGAAAACACTTTACAAGGACGCACTCTGGACCGGTTCTGATTGCACCTGAGTGGAAGCGCATACAGCAGGGAAGGCGCCATGGCAGCTTCCCGCAATAACCGATTTTTATCACCCCCAGCTTATAGCAGTTCTGCCTGCTCTTTGCTGATCTTATCATCCGGTCCCTAGAGCAAAATAGTAATAAACGTTTCAGTTAATAGTCATTTTGTTTCAAGGTGTGCACTACTGTACGCGAAAAAAATGCTAATTCATTTCTACATTTTCACCGGTTAGGGTGATGCATGCTTGGCTGGGCACGCGACAAACAAAAAAGCCGGCTTTCGCCGGCTCTGCTTAAATCCAAGCGCGAAGATTCACCTGTTTGATGAAATCCGCCTGGGACAAACTTTCTTTGGATGTTGTCTCCAGCTCTTCCGCTTCAACTTCCTCACCGTTCATCAAATGATGGAACAGCTTCTCGTTGTACGTCGATAGAGCATAATCTATCAAAGCTTCGTGCGTGGCTCTTTCAGCTTCTAGTACCAGCAATTGCTCTTCGGCCTCAATATCCTCCGCCGTAACATAGAAATTTCTATTGGCCTCGGGAACACGAATGACATAATCAAACGCATTATCTGGATTGCGGTCGTAAGCAATTAGGTAGCCGTAGTCTCCGATAGGAAGACTCTGCTCAAAAGCGTCCGCGACAATGACAATCTTCTCTCCTAAACGCAGCATCGTCCTACCTCCTGACCAAAATCTATCATGGTTCTGCTTGTTTCAACAGTCTACTAAAAAAAGATAGAGCTGTCCAGCCGCAGGAGAGTAGTCCGATGATTTTTCGCAGAAAATACTCTGAAAATTCTTGAAAACGTGCTATTCCATTGCAATTTTATCAATTCGGCAATTTATTCCTGCCAATGAGCAGCGAGGCTCCGGCAATACAAGCAACGATTAACAGCGCTGCTGAGATCATCGGTCCGCCGGTTACTCTGCCTTCTGCAAGCACGCCGGCAGACATTCCGGGCAGAGCTGCAGGCAACCAGGCAGTCCTGGAAGGCAGCAGGCTGTGGGCGAGACTCATCCCCGCAGCCAGCAGGAGAGCAAACCCGGCAGCAGCAGGTCCGCGCAGCCAGGCGCTGAAGAGCAGCGTAAGTGACACCGCACACAGCAGCCAGAGTGCATAGAGTCCGGAAGCCGCCGCAACTGTGCCCCAGGCCAAGCTCCCCATAAGCTGCACTGTATAATAAGCCGCTCCCGCAACCCCCAGGACCAGTGTAATTATCAGCACTGTGAAATTTGCCGCCCATTTGGCAACAACGATGGATACCGGTGAAACAGGTCTGGCCATCAGCAGCTCGGCTGTCCCGCTGCTCCGCTCCCCGGCCAGGCTGTTCATTGTCCCCAGCACTAGAATCAGGATGCCAATCGTTCCGTATTGGCCCAGAGCCTGAGCCATTACCGCAGCGGCCCCAGGCATCTCGTAGCTGTCCATAAATCCTGCCGGGACATTTGAAGAGGCTGCCAGTATATCAGCCATATAAAAGGTGACCAGCGGCTGCATGATGCCCAGAATAATAAACACTACAGGTATCCAGATCAGCTTATAGCTGCGCACTGCCTCCAGCATCTCTCTGTAATACAGGGTCCAGAGCTTGCTCATGTTCCCACCACTTTCATAAACAGGTCCTCCAGCGTTGATGAACCTGCTTCAAATTGCAGCAGCGGAATATCCAGCCCTGCCGCTTCCTGCAGAATTATCCGGCGCGCGAGCCCGACATCGCTTACGTTAAAGACTGCCCTGCCGTCCGAAATACTTGCTTCTTCAATAAAAGCTTTGTGCCTAAGCTCCTCCAGCCACCGGACAGCCTTGTCTTCCTTCGCTGTGGTTATTCTGATAACCGGAAGACTGTACTCTGCCCGGAGACGGGCCAAGGTCCCCTGCACAGCTATAGCTCCCCTGTTCATCAATATGACGTCATCGCATATCTCTTCCGCATCATGCAGCACATGGGTGGAGAAAATCACAGTTGTCTCTTCCCGGATGTCCCGCAGCAGCTCCATCACTTCCCGGCGCCCTATAGGATCAAGCGCAGAGACAGGCTCGTCAAGCAGCAGCAGACGCGGGCGGTGCACTAAGGCCTGGGCCAGCCCCAGGCGCTGCTTCATACCGCCGGAATATCCGCCGATCCGGCGGCGCGCTGCGGAGCTAAGCCCCACGCGCTCCAGCACTGCGCCCGACACCGCCGCCGCTTCTTTGGCGGCCATGCCGCTAAGCTTGGCGGCAAAGATCATATATTCGAGTCCGCTCATCCAGCTGTAAAAAGCCGGAGACTGCGGCAGATAACCAAGCTGCCGGCGGTAATCCGTTCCGGGAGGAGCGCCGCCAAAGGAGATGCTCCCTCCGGTAGGCGGCAGAAGACCGGCAAGCATGCGCAGTGTGGTGGTTTTGCCTGCTCCATTGGGTCCCAGCAAAGCGACACAACGCCCGGCTTCGGCTCCGAAGCTGATGCCGTCCACGGAGGGATGTCCGCCAAAGCTTTTGCGGAGATTCGTAACCTCAAGCAGCGGCATCAGAGTTCTTTCCTTCCCAGTGTGAAATAAGCTATACTTCCTAGCAGGTTGCCAAATACCAGGAGCAGCACCCACATCCATTTGGGCCCGCGGACCTGCTCTGTCCTGGCCAGCGAGATCAGTCCTACAACCGCCAGCAGAATCTGCAGCGCCAGCAGCGGCGCAATCAACCCCCAGTTCACTTTATCCATCCGTACACCCTCCATACTCCAGTTTGCTATTCTGAAATCGCCTTCCCTGTCCGCCTTCAGCGCTTCTGCCCGGCCTTCCGCCTGCCCGGGAGAACTACAAACAGCAGATAACACAAAACTGGTGACGGGAAACCGGTAAGGCCCCAAATTCCCCAGAACCAGGCCATTCGGCCCTTCCCTCTGCCCTGAGCATTACGGAACAGCCAAGTCCCCTGCAGCATCAGTACAGCAGCTATACAAAGCCACAGCCACAAAGGCGCCTTCTGCAATTCACTCACTCTTCAGCATCCTCCCGTCGCAGCCTGATCCGTGCTACTCCCAGACTGCCAAGTGCTGCCAGCGGAAATAGCGCCTGCAAGCCCCAAAACAGTGCCGGGGCAGAGTTTAGAATAGACAGCACTACGCTGAGCAGGAGTAAAGCCACCAGAGAGAATATCAGCAGTTCCTTGCGCTGCCGCTTCACGCGGCGGATTGCTTCTGCCGCAATAAGCTGCTCCAGCTCCGGCAAGGAGGGGGGCGCCACATCGGCATAGTGCTGATCCAGAATCTCCAGTTCTGCTGACAGCTTATTCAGCAGCTCTTCATCACTGTTAAACCTCATCCTCGTCCAGCTCCTTTCGCAGTTGATTCAATCCGGCTGCTACCCTTGATTTGGCCGTGCCGGAAGGGATCTGCAGCATCTGGCCGATTTCATCATAGCCATATCCGTAATAATGCTTCAGCAGTACAGCCATTCTGTGGGCAGTAGACAGGCGGGATAAGGCATCAAGCACTTCACTCCACTCCATATTCCGGCTCTCAAACCTCCAGCGGATACTGCGGCTCCCCTGCTCCTGAGCCTGCTCCTTCTGCCACTTCAACTCACGCTTCCACCGCCGCTTGCGGTCGATGTAGAGCCGGCTGGCAATCGTTATCAGCCATGAAGAAAATGCAGAGGTTCCATTGTAACTTCCCATCTTCTCCATGCATCTGACCATTGTATCCTGAGCCAGTTCTTCCGCAAGTGAAGGGTCCATTGTAGCTTTAATCAGATACTTGTACAGGAAGGGATAATGCTCCCGCAGCAGCATAGCTGTTGCCTTGGCATCCCCCTGCTGCGCCAGTCTGATCTTCTCCAGCGTCCCGTCGCCCATAGTCCCTCCTCTTTCTCTTCCTCACCTCTGTAATACGATTATGTATTGTAGATCGTTCATTCAGGGTCAGAATTATTCTGCAATTCCCACAGCCTGCGCCTCCATGGCTGGACGGCTCCCTTGCCTCTGGGGAAGCGCCAGAACAGAGAAATCTTATTATCCCCATTCTCTGCAGCATACTCTACGGAATTCTGCTCCGCCACGCCTTCCCCGTCTGTTCTCAATTCCCCATAGTCCAGTTGGTGATGCATATCTTCCTTCATCTGCTTCCTCCCATGAAATTAAAGACATATAGACAAAAAAAAGAACGCAAACCGGGATTATTCCACAGTCTGCGTGCTTCGCGAGGTAAATGTTACATTTAATTAACATTATTGTAGCAACTCTGTATCTTCTTGTCCATCTCTAATTTCCCGAATTATGTCATAACCGGCATAAACACGTCGTTACATAGGAACGTATGGGTTATTTTGCTTCTCAAACCCGATAGAGGTGCGCGGACCATGTCCGGGAAATACCCTCACTTCTTCATCCAGCCGGTACAGCTTACCGCGGATCGAATCAAACAGATCACGTTCTCTGCCGCCGGGAAGATCGGTGCGTCCTACTCCCATTTTGAACAATACATCGCCGGAGAACAGATCATTTCCGCACAGGAAGCTGACACTCCCCGGAGAGTGTCCAGGCGTATGCAGCACCCGGAAGGTTAAACCGAGCAGCTTCAGAATCTGGCCTTCCGCCAAATCATATTCTGCCGGATCTGTACTGACCGGAGGGGATGATTCAGGCCACATCAGCGAGCCGTTCAGCTTGGGACTGCCCAGCCACTCACTCTCCAGAGCATGGATATACACTGGGCATTTCTTGGCCTTACGGACCTCATCCAGACCGGCAATATGATCAAAGTGGGCGTGAGTCAGCAGGATGGCCTCAATTTCCATACCCTCAGCAGCACGGAGAAGGGCAGCCGGATTGGCTCCGGGATCAATAATTACACCTTTGGCAGGGTCGGCTCCTGTCAGGAGATAAGCGTTCGTCTGAAGCGGTCCAAGATTATAAGACCTAATATTAAGCATCGGCATTAGAATCCGGAGATCAGACTGCGCAGCTCTTTGGCAATAACCGCGTGTGATTCCGTTCCTTCTCCGTAGGCTTGGCCCATGGCTTTGCGCACTTCGGTGATTTTGCCCTCATAATCCGCAGCTTCGCGGTCCGGGTTCTGCTGTTTAAACTCTCTCATCAGTGACTGTACATGCTCCGGACGCGGTCCCCAATGGCCCAGCACATAGCCGCCGGTATCGGCAAAAATCACGATCGGAACCGAACGTCCGCCCATGGTCAGGAAGTTATCCATAACATCCTGATTCTCTTCCAGAATCAGAACTTCAGTCTTAATGCCTGCCGTCTCCAGGATGCGGAACACCACAGGGACATTACGAACCACATCCCCGCACCAGTCAGCAGCCAGAATCAGTACCCTCAGATCATCCCGGTGATTCAGGCTCTCGAAATATTCCCGGTCACCCTCATCTGTCCAGGCAAACTTCTCATACCAGGATTCAAAAGCCTGCTGGTTCTTCGTCATGCCTTCCACGAACTGGCGCGGGGTCAATCCCTGACCAAATTTAGAAGCTACATTCTGTTTCATACTGCACTACCTTTCTTCTTGGATTTGTACCACTTGAACAGGAAATACAGAACAATAACCGCAAGTGCGGCAAGAATGATTTCATGCGTATACTTAGCTGCGACTTCATCAATAGTCTCCCATTTATCGCCGAGAGTATATCCGAGATATACAAACAGTGCACTCCATGGAATAACAGCCAGCGTGGTCAGCATAGTGAACTTACCGAGCGGCATGCGCGAAATACCAGCGGGAACAGAGATTGCATGACGGACAACCGGGATAAAACGGGCGGTGAAGATTACTCCGGTCCCGTATTTCTGGAACCATTCTTCAGAATGGTCAATATGCTTCTTTTTGATAAAAATATACTTCCCGTACTTCTCCAGCACCGGTCTGCCGCCGTAACGGCCGATCCAATACACAAAAATCTGGGCGACTACCCCGCCAATTGTACCAAACAGAACCGCGCCAAAATAATTAATATCTCCCTGCGAGACCAGATAGCCGCCAAAAGCCAATACAATCTCACTTGGTATGACTTCAATCATCAGGCCAATCATTATTCCGAAGTAACCCAAACTCTGAATCCATTCAAATAAATGCGAAATCAGTTCAGATATAAAATGCAACTGCAGCTCTCCTTCCGTGTATTGCGTAATCAGCCTGGCACTCTGCTGGCAGAATCCTAAGCCTCGTCCGCTCTATGTATCCAGCTTCTCCTAGCCTATTCTAGCATATGCAGGCTTACGACTTCTACTTATGGAAAATGAACATTCGGTTCTCTGCTATAGAAAAGCAGGTATTCCAGCATTGACAAAGTGTGGAATGAAGATCTATTATACATTTAGATAATTATTTAAATGTCGAAAGGGGGCTGCGGAGTTGAATGAATCCTTCAAGGCGCTGGCTGATCCGACCCGCAGACAGATTCTCCGCCTGCTGCGGGAAAAGGATAGGACGGCCGGAGAAATTGCCGATTTTTTCAATATGTCCAAACCCAGCATCTCCCATCATCTGAATGCACTGAAGCATGCGGGACTGGTGCAGGACGAACGGAAAGGCCAGTTTATTCTCTATTCGCTGGATTCCACGGTGCTCGAAGAGGTGCTGGGCTGGTTCCTGGAATTGACGGGTACGGGTAAGGACGGTACGGAGAGTAAGACCATTGCGGATAAACCGGCTGAAGATGCGTTAGGCTCAAAAGGCGCAGGTTCAAAGGGGACCAGGAGCCGGGAGCATTATTCTGACACGGAGGGTGAATCAAGATGAAGGATTTCCAATGGAAATGGCAGGACACACTGATTGTCATTCTGGGATTGTTCTCGCTGGGCTACGCATTGTTGAATTACGGCAGGCTGCCGGATCAGCTTCCTGCCCAGTTCAGCATTACAGGCAAGGTTAACACTTACTGGAGCAAGGGCTCCCTCATTGCTTTTTTCTCCTTCATGGGACTGATCTTCCCTATAGCCATGCAGTTTATGCGTACAATTGATCCCAAAAGAGAGAACTACACTAAGTTTCAAAGCGCTTATAAAATGATCCGCCTGGCAGTGGGCATTATATGCGATGCTGCACTTGTGCTGTCGGTCACGCACGGTCTGGATGAGCAATTTGCCGCCGGGAAGTGGGCTACTGTGAGTCTCGGGCTGCTGTTTATAGTGATCGGAAACTTCATGCCGCAGATCAGGGATAATTATTTCACGGGTGTCCGTACACCCTGGACGCTGGCTAACCCTGTAGTCTGGCGGAAGACCCACCGTCTCTCCGGAATCATGTGGGTGATTGGCGGACTGCTGATTGCACTGGGGGCTTTTATGCCAAAAGCTCTGTCGGTCAGCATGATCATTACCGCCCTGGTTATCGCCATTATCGTACCTTATGTGTATTCGTGGCTGATTTCACGGAGGATCAAGGCCTGAAGCCGGCCGCAGGACTGCACCGAGATCTGGAAGAACGCTGCTGGAGATGCGCATGTAATAAATTCAGCCGGACAGAGTGCCTGCTTAGAGCTTCATTGTTCAGCGGGCCACAATCTTCTCCCGCTCCTCAAGCGTAGCCAGTGCCTGCAAAGCTCTCAGCCGAAGGTAAACCCCTTCGGCTTGCTCATTGATCCCGAAGCCGCGGTCATTATGCCGCCGGCCTGCACTATGCTCCCTGCCGGCAAGCAGGCTGTATTGCCGCAGCAGTTCCAGTCCGGCAGCTGCGCTGTCTGCAGCCCTCTGCCTGTTCCCTTCCGCCCATCCGCGTTCGGCCATTTTAAGCATCCCTTCAATCGCCGCCAGTCTTTTGGCGGCGTTAAATATGTCCGCCTTCAGGCTGCGGCGCACCCAGTACAAGGCCTCACCCGGATCGCGGCCTTGCAGATAACGCTCTGCAAGTTCCCAGTGCAGAGCAGCATCTCCGGGGGAAAATTGCAAACTGTCCAGCAGCAGGTCCATTCCCTGCTCCTCTGGAAGCAGCCGTGATAATGCGGCCGCCGTCTGCGGCTCTCTTGGATTCCATGCCAGCGATTGCCGCAGCAGCGCAGTTTGTGCAGCAGGATCACCGCTTACGCGGGCGGCCTGCTTGTACAAAGCAGCCCCTCTCATTGCCTGATATGAAAGGATGCTTAGCATAAAGGTCAAGACGCAGAGAACGGCGATTGCTGCATACGGCCATGATCGCCGCAGCCCTGTAAGGATGGCGGTATCCTCCGCAACTGGCCGATGTATGGTTTCTGCAAGAGCCCATGCAGGCAGCAGCAGGAGCAGCAGCCATATCAATCCGTAGCTCCAGTCAAAATCAACTGCGCTATGCAGGATGATGACAAGCAGAGGCGGAAGCAGCCTTGGTGACGCCTTGAATACGAGCCAGCCTGCGGCCAGCAGCAGCAGGAGGACAGCAGCCAGACCGGCTGTCCCCAGATTGAGCAGGATGTCGAGATAACCGCTGTGCACCTGGCTGCCTACATAGGGGCGGGACTGGGCGGCGAGGTACGAATGCCGCCAGGTCTCGCCCCCGCGCCCCAGCCAGGGCGCCTCTGCCGCGAGCTTCCAGGCATCGCGGTAGAAGAGCCCGCGCGCGGCGGCCGTCGGGGACGGCCCCGTGATCCGCGCGCGTACCTGCAGCAGGACGGCGCTGGCTGCCGCCGTCCAGGCCCCCGCCGCCAGCGCCAGCATGGCGGCGCGGTGCCAGCCCGCCGCGCGGCAGCTGCGGCGGTGCAGCCATAGGCCGGCTAGCAGCGCGCCGGCCCAGAGCCCGGCCAGCAGCAGCAGGCCGGGCAAGGGCTCTGCCGCCAGCCCGGTACGGGCCAGCTGGCGGTACAGGAGCGCCGCGGCGGCCACAGGCGCGGCGCCGGTGATTAGAAGCGGCGCGGACAGCTGCCGCTTCCAGAGCAGGGCTGCGGCGCCGGCGGAGGCCGCAGCCAGCCATGCGCCGCGCGACTCGCTGAGCAGCAGCGCGGCGGCGTACGGGAACAGCGGCAGCAGGCGCGCCGCTGTCTGCCACAGCTCTGCGGACCAGCCCCGTGCACGGTCCGCTCTGCCAGCCATAGCGGTCTCACCCGCTCTGCTTACCGCTCCACCCTCCGCTTCACCGCTGGCTATGTTCTCCTGCTCCGCTCTGCTTACCGTTCCATCCTTCGCTCCACCGCTGACTATGTTCTCCTGCTCCGCCCGGTTTACCGTTCCACCCTCCGCTTCACCGCTGACTATGTTCTCCTGCTCCGCTCTGCTTACCGTTCCATCCTCCGCTTCACCGCTGGCTATGTTCTCCTGCTCCGCCCGGTTTACCGTTCCACGGGATGCTTCAACCTCTCCCTCTGCGCAGTCTTCTCCACTCACGGTTCCCGAAGGACCAGTCAGCCTGAAGCCATAAGCAGCAGCAAATAGCCGCTCCAGCAGAAACACAGCCATCACCGCGCCAAAGGTATTCGGATACTGGAGCAGTCCGGCCAGCCGGGCACCGGTCGCACTGACCTCAGGTGACTGGCTGTAGGCTACCGCGTAAGGAACCGGCAGGCCACCGCATACCGCCAATAAGGCAGACAGGCTGATCACGAGACCCAGCAGATGCCAGACCGCTGCAAGAAGAGTTCCTCCCCGGCGGGTTCCCGCCACAAGTACAGCAAATACAGCAAAGCTGGCGTAGAATCCCCAGCGCAGCAATTCATCCAATGTTCCTTGCGAGGATAGCGGGCCACGGAATGCATGAATTGCGTATAGAATACAGATGACAATGCAGCAGCCCGGCAACAACCATACAGCAGCCCTCAACCTCGTAACTCTACTCACACTGCCGTTCAACATACGGCCACTCCCGGACACTGCCTCATCTGCTGCCTGCGTTATCTCGGCCTTCCCGGCATGATCTGTCACCAACCGCCCACTTCCGGCTAACCTCTCAGCTTCAGCTGTATCTACCTTCACGCCCCCTCCAGGTAGCGCCCGCACGGTCTCCGTCTTCCCCGCCGGCCCCCCCTGCGGCTTTAGCCGCTTTTCCCAGCCGGAGGCGGCATACAGGACAAGTCCTCCTAGGGTTAGAACTCCGCACAACACAAACCATAGGGTCAGGAAGAGATACATTTCCTTGGCAAAAAAGAATCCTCGCAGCACACAGGCCGCTCCGCCCGCTGCTATCACCGCCAAACTGCAAGCCAGAGTGACCGCCATTCCTCCGTACTGCTGAAACCGATTTATCCGCATTCCTAAATCCCCTATTCTTATTGTTGCTTACAGTCTTCCCATATCTATAGCAATGCAAAAGAAAGTCGCTATATGAACCACACTTAAGTCTAAGATTGGGGAAATAAACGCTTAAGAGCTGGTAGTCAAGCGGGATTATTCGAAATGTTGTAAGTATTACAACTTTGCTTCAGAAATACCCGGGTGTTTGGATGGATTGTTGTACAAAATACAAGAATAGTTTCATAAATCGGCTTGGGGGAGGGGAAATGCTGCATTTTGTACAACAATTCCCGATTAGAGGCGGCATAATGAAAGAATTGTTGTATTTGATGCAAGAATTTAATTCAGGGCATCACAGATGGCCCTACAAAAGTACGAAAACAGCACTAAAATAGCACTAACAATACGAATTCACTACAGATGCGCTACAGCAGCACCACAGCACCACAGTACCACAGCACCACAGTACCACAGTTAGCACTACATCAGCACTCCATCAGCGTCTACAGCTGCACTCCATTAACACCACAGCAGCACCGCAATAGCGGCCGAAGCTTCCAATAGCAATCCCAAGTGGAACCGACTTTGCGGTCCTATTAAAGGACGGCACCCTTTCAGCGAGAAATAAATTATATTTGCACAAAAACAGCCGCCCCCGCAGGAAGCAGCCGTTCTGTCATACTCTGAACTATTAAGCTGATTAATTAAGCTCCGCATTTCCCCCGGGCAGCAGATCAGAGCAGACGCGCTCCAGATAAGGCTTGGCACCGAGAAAATCGCGGAACGCGGTGTACTCGCGCCATTTGGCGGCGTTGTCGCCGCTGTCGCTCCGCACGGCACGGATTAGAATGTTCTTCGGCGTATGCTCCATGTCGATGAATTCCAGCAGCTGGCTGCGGTAACCCATCAGATCAAGCAGCTTGGCCCGGATTGCATCCGTGGCCAGTGCCGAGAAGCGTTCCTTCAGGATTCCGTGTGACAGCAGCGGACTCAGCACATCGCTCTGCACCTGGGCGAACAGCTCATGCTGGCAGCAAGGTACCGAGAGGATGACTGATGCGCCCCAGCGTACCGCCTTCTCCAGAGCTGCATCTGTAGCTGTATCACAGGCATGCAGGGTAACAACCATGTCCACCTGGTCCAGTTCATTATAGTCCGCGATATCACCGACCAGGAACCGCAGACGGTCGTAGCCCAGCTTGGCAGCGAGGGCACCGCAGTGCGCAATGACATCCGCCTTCAGATCAAGACCGACTATATTCAGCTCCCGCTGCTCACGGACGGCCAGATAGTGGTACAGTGCAAAGGTCAGATAAGATTTGCCGCAGCCGAAATCCACAATCGTCAGCGGACGGCCTGCCGGAAGATCACCGAGCACATCTTGGACCATCTCCAGGAACCGGTTAATCTGGCGGAACTTATCATATTTCTTAGCCAGCACTTTGCCTTCGCTGTTCATAATGCCCAGCTCCACGAGAAACGGCACAGGTTCTCCTTCGTCCAGGACATACTGCTTCCGGCGGTTATGTGCCAGGTCCGGTGCCTCCTGTTTGCTGGCAGACTTAGTCAGAATGGACACCTTGTATTTTTTGCTGATCAGCACCTGGTAGTCGGCACTGGCGGTACAGAGCAGGCCTTGTCGGAAGGTCTCTCTCAGCAAAGTCAGCATTTCCTCAGCGGCATCCTCTGCCGGAATATTGCGGTGTTCGACCTTAGGGCCGATATAGTAGGCGAACTGATAGTGCAGCTTGCCCTTTAATTCAACAGGTTTGATCTGCACTTTGCTGTAGGTGACCCCACCCTTGTTGCGCAGCTGGCTTAATGTAGCCGTAATCAGTGTACGGCCGGTAATCAATTGGTCGATCAATGCTTTCAAAGATTCCACTGGGTACATCTCACTTTCGAATTTATAAATGGAGCACGTTGTCTCCTGAATATCGTTATATTATAGCATTAACCGTAAGCTTGCTCCATTCTTCCCCGCCCTGCTGCACTTCCTCCAGAGGAAGCCCGCCCTGGGATAACAGCTCCGGACTCAACAGCAGCAACCGTCCGTACAGCTCCCTGCCCTCCGCCGCAACATCCTCCCCTTGCTCCCATAGCCGGTACAGGCTGTTCTCTGCTTTGGCGTAATGTCCCAGGGATTCCTGGTAGGCCATCAGCAGCCGCTCGGTTTTGGCCGGAAGACGGTAAGGCTCCACTTCCTCCAATAGCTCATTGATATCGCCCGTCATGTTCAGCAGCTCACGGTCGGCACCATGCAGATCCGCATACAAAAACAAATGCAAGGAACGCATCGCCCTGTAGAGGGCTTGATCCTGATCCCCTTTTGCCGCGTAAATACCGCCTTCCTCCTTCAGCAGCCGGGCTACCCCTTGCAGCTTATCGGACTCCAGCACACCGCCGAGACGAAACATATCAATAATGTCCTCTACGGACAGCGAATTGAGCAGACGGGAATTTATGCGGAAATGCCGCATCAGCAGCTCGTCCACTTCCCACAGGGCTTCTGTTGTTTTTTTATCCTGCTTCAAGGTCATTACCTTGGCAACCATTGCCGTCATATCCTCGATCATGCGTACGATATAATCTCTCCGGAACATGTTTGCTCACCCTTTCGCCTTTGAAATCATCTTAAACCATTCCACCCGCCTGCGCCACCTGGCATAACCCCTGTCCTTCAGCCAACACTTGTTATCACTGCTACTAATTGTTCTTGACATAAAATAGCAGCCTCAAATACAATACAAATAACCGATCTGGAATCCAGATCATACTGTTACACAGATTGAATTACAGGAGGAAACGTGATGTCCCAACCCGCTGACCCCGGGCAAAGCCCGCCGGAAGCAGCTGCTTCAAGCAAATCTCGACTGGAAGATAACGTCCAGCCTTTGAAGGTCACCCCGGAACAGGATAAGCTGCTGGAAAGCGCCTTGCGGATTAAGATCATGCATACGCTGTCGGGGGAACCCCTCACGTCCAAGCAGGTTGCCGGGAAGCTGAACAAGACACCGGGGAACATCCACTACCACATCGTCAAGCTCTATGAAGGCGGGCTCCTGGAGCTTGTCCGCACCGAAGCAGCAGGAGGCATCATCCAGAAATTCTACCGCTCCAAAGGGACGATGTTCCGCTCGGAACAGCTTAGCAGCTTCCACTTCCGCCAAGAAGACCAGGTGGAGCATTTCATTACCAGACTCACCCTCTCTCCTCCGGAGATTGCGAAATTCCATCAGGAGATGCTGGAGCTGATCACCGCCTGGGAATCCAAAGTTACTGCCGGTGACGAGTATGGTGTTGAAATCGTGATGGGCCGTCTGCAGTCTGCTGAGCCTGCTCCGGAGACGGATACAGATGCGGAGGTACAGGAGTAGATGAATACCGCCGCTCCTTCCGGACAGGAAAGGCGCAATCCGCTGCAGGGTTTCGCTGCTCCTTTTGTCCGCTCACGCGCTTTTCCCTATCTGTGGCTGGGACATTTAATTTCATTCCTCGGCAGCTCGGTGACGATGGTCATTCTGCCCGTCCTCGTCTATTCACTGACCGGATCAACCACCACGATGGGTCTGGTTATGGCCGCTTACATGCTGCCGAATGTGATCATGCTTCCGGTATCCGGACATATCGTGGACCGTTACGACCGTGTGCGGATTATGATGCTGGCCGATATTGCCCGCTTTGCCGTGATGATGATAACGGCAGTCTTGGCCCTGACCGGAATACTCAGTATTCCGCTGCTCTATATCCTGGTAGCCTTCTACGGCCTTCTCGATGGTCTATTCCAGCCTGCTTATGCTGCAGTCCGGGCCACAGTATTCACTCCGGACATCCGCGTGGCTGCGAATTCATTGACCCAAATCACTACCCAGTCCGTACGCCTGATCGGCCCCGCACTGGGCGGTCTGCTGATCACTCACCTGTCCGCAGGTGTCGGCTTCGGCCTGGATGCCTTCACTTATCTGATCTCCCTAATCTGCCTTGTCTACCTGCGCAGAGTGCTGATCGTCAAATTGCAGCCCGGACCCGCCGCAGATTCCGCGGCCTCCGTTCTTCCGGATACTGAAGCCCCGGATACTCCTAACTGGAAAGAGGATTTCATCGAGGGAATCTCCGTTCTGCGCAGCCACCCCTGGCTGTGGATTACGATTCTGGCCTTCTGCTTCATCAACATCTGCTACGCGGGGATCAGCAGTGTCCTTCTTCCCTGGCTCTTCAAGGTCCATCACGGCTGGCCTCCTTATGTCTACGGGCTTGCCGTTACTTTCTCCGGTGTAGGCGCAATTATCGCAGGCTTGCTGTTCGGACTGCGGCCGAAATGGAAGAACCGCGGCATTATGGCTTACGGCGGTGCTATGCTGGGTGGTGTGGCTCTGCTGCTGATGCCGTTTGCGGGTACTCCGGCTGCAGCCATCGCTTTCTTTGCACTTGAAGGCTTCGGGCTGATGATATTCGGACTGATCTGGGAGATCAGCCTGCAGGAGCTGGTTCCGAAGGAAGCCTTCGGACGGGTAGCCAGTCTCGATTTATTCGGCTCCTTCGCCCTGCTGCCGGTCGGCTATATCTTTGTCGGCTGGCTGGCCGACCTGATTGGCGGGGTTCCGACCATAATTATTTTCTCCAGTCTGGGACTTACCTGTGTCGCTCTCGTGCTCTGCGTTCCGGCTATCCGTAAATTTCAATAAAAGCCGCAGCGCGGCCAACACAAAGAAGCAGCACTCCGCCATCCGGCGGGTGCTGCCTCTTTGTGTGCTAAATGAATTACTTCTGCACAGGCGTGTGTACGAAATCCTTGATAATCTGCGACAAATGCTCCGGAGCTTCAAACATGCTCATGTGGCCCACTCCTGCTATCGTCACCTTGGTAATATTCGGATTATCCGAGGTGAAGGTCCGTTCTGGAGTCACCTTCGAATCCTCCGCTCCGGCTACCAGCAGCACCGGCAGCGCTGTTGCCGAGATCACATCACGCCGGTCCGGGCGCTCACGCATAGCCATGGCCGCGCCTACCGCGCCTTGCGGCGGGGTCTTATAGCCGATCTCCTTGGCACGTTCCAGCAGCTGCGGAGCTGCTCCGGAAGCAAAGAGTCCGGGTACCAGCTGATCTACAAAAGCAAAGATCCCTTCGTTCTGGATCATGCTGACGCTCTTCAGCCGGTTCTCCTTGGCTTCCTCACTATCCGGATAACCGGAGGAATGAATCAGTCCGAAGCCCTTCAGCCTGGAGGCATGGCGCTGGGCAAACGACAACGTAATGTAGCCTCCCAGGGAATGTCCAAGCAAATAACACTCAGGAATCTCCAGGGCATTCAGCAGTGAAAGAACATCATCGGCCATCTGTTCGATCGTGTAGGCTCCGAGCGGAGCATCTGAAGATCCGTGTCCGCGCAAATCAGGGGCAATGACCCGGTAATTGGCGATTAGGCCAGGAATAACCTTCTCAAAGTATTCCGAGCTCCCGCAGAATCCATGCAGCAGAACAATGACATCACCTTTACCTTGATCACTGTAACAAATGTTGTTTCCTTCGCATCGAACATTTTCCATGGCTGCTTCCTTCTTTCTATGTAGTATCCGGTTGAAGACCGCGGCTTGTCTTTATTATTAAGCTAGATCAGGTACCTTTGAAACGCTCTCAGCCCGTGAGCCCGAAACCCTGAGCGGCAGCACGAGCAATCTGGTCGGCCATAACGATCACCCGGTGCAGCGGCGTGGTCTGCAGCGTACGGTAAGGCCGGGGACTGTTCACATCGACAATCGCCGCCAGACTGTAGTTTCCGACCGCGGGCAGCAGCAGCCCGACAGACTGTGCCGGACGAAGCGGCTCCGCAGCCGCAAAGTAATACCCGAGCGCAGCGGGCGGCCCCAAGCAGGCATCCACAGCGATAATAATCTGCCCTTCCGGAATCTCTGCTATCCGCTGGACCAGATTATTAGCATCGCATGGTGCCGGCAGCGTACCGGTAACATGGGGGAAACCATATTCAAGCAGACGGCTGCCAGTTAGCGGCCCCAGGGCATCACCAGTGGAGCGGTCCGTTCCGATGCACAGAAAGGTCAGCTGCTCTGCCGGATGCAAGGCGGCGATCTCCCGGAAGAAAGAAGCCAGCCCGTCAGCATCCATTTTGCGGCGTTTCCTGCTCTCTTCTTCTCTGATTGCCAAAGACTTCTCTCCCCCTCACTCCATTGCCTGCGAATTATTCCCTCTAATTTAACATGTTTTCTGTGATCCAGACAAAAAAATGGTCTTTCACTGTCCAAACATGATAAAATACTTGAACTATCACTTAGGGAGGACTGTTATACCCCATGGATTTATCGAAACCAAGCCAGGAAAATGTTGAGTATATGATCGAGGGTATCAAAAACAAGCTGAAAATGGCCAGCGCTGCGGCTATGCAGGCCTCGGCTTTTTCGGTGGAGCATTATGAGGATATTCAGGATATTTATGAGGTTGCCATGGGCAGCGACAGGCTGAGCATCTCACAGGTTGAGGCGCTTGTCTCTGAGCTTGGACGCTTGCGCAAGAAATAATCCGGTTAAATTGGCATGATAAAAGCCCTTCTCTCCGACC
Organism: Paenibacillus sp. FSL R10-2771; assembly: GCF_038000205.1. Taxonomy (NCBI): domain Bacteria; kingdom Bacillati; phylum Bacillota; class Bacilli; order Caryophanales; family Paenibacillaceae; genus Paenibacillus; species Paenibacillus sp. FSL R10-2771. The sequence continues at coordinate 185,525 of NZ_JBBOBM010000001.1, read as the reverse complement.
CGTCCGTAGGAATGGATAGGGAAGCTGAAGGGCTTTTGTGCGTTGATGCTCGAGTATAGGCAGGTCTGCACCTGGCATTTACGGCAGATCAATCAGGATGAACTCTGCATCTCCGCCATTGCTTGTCCCTTTAATCGTCAGATCACAGCTCTTACGGATACGCGCCGCATCTCCCTGCTGAAGCTGAAACACGCCGTCTGAGCAGCTAATCTCCAGATTCCCGGAAATCAGATAAATATGAGTGCGCCGCTCCTCTTGCTGCGGATAATGCAGCTCCCGGTTCGTCTGCAGAAGGGACAAATAGACCGTAACATCCTCGCCCAGCTTAAGCGCTCCCTTGTCCGCTGATCCGGAAGCCACCGGAAGCAGGTTGTTCAGCTTAAGCTCCTCCGGAAAGAATCTTGCGTCCCACCTCGGCGTCATTCCCGGACGGTCCGGCAGCAGCCAGATTTGCAAGAAACGCACATTCGAGCTTAGGGACGGGTTCGTCTCCGAATGATTGATGCCTGTACCCGCGCTAATCATCTGTACACTTCCGGCCTGCAGATCCGCATGATTACCAAGATCATCCTGATGCTTCAGGACTCCGGAAACTACATAAGTAATAATCTCCAGATCATGATGCGGATGCTCATGCATGCCTTGCTCCGGCTTCAATTCATTGTCGTTATGGGCCAGCAGTGCGCCAAAGTGGGCATTGCTGGGGTCATCGTAATCGGCAAAAGAAAAGCTGAATTCACTGTGTATCCATTCTCTATTCGAAGTATGACGCTCTGCTGATGTGACTACTTTAATCATAAACTTTGCACCTCCATAGATGTTGGAACCTTCACCATATCTTAAACAGGGGATAAATGCTCCTTATATGAGATGTATATAGGCGCTGTGATTTAGTATCTCTTACCCCCTTCCTTTCTTCATCAATCAACCGTTTGTAAAGCCGTAAATGTGGCCGTTTATATATAGAAAAGACCCTTTATTGCCGGGATGCTTCCCTATACTCCGGCAATCTTTCCCATGCTCACCAACTGTTTCAGTATATACCCCTACGTTTATATACGAAGTAAGATACTTCAGGCTATCCTGAATTTGAATGACGGCAGGCAGCATAGCAGCCGGAGTTCAAATCATAATAATCTAATGAGGAGTGATTGGTGATGAACAAGGCAGAAACGGAATATCCAGTAGAAAGCGGCGGCACATTTTTCAAGGGAATTTTTATAGGCGGTCTGCTTGGGGCTGCGGCGGCACTGTTGTTCGCACCGAAACCCGGTCGTGAAATGCGCAGTGATTTGTCGGACAAGCTCTCGATTGCCACTGACAAAACCAAAGAGGTTGCAGGAGCCGTAACAGACAAGACCAAAACGCTGGCAACTACAGTCAGCGAAAAAGCAACCGATCTGGCAGGTACAGTATCTGCTAAAGCCTCCGACATCTTCACAACGGTCAGCGACAGCAAACAACAAATTGCTGCTACATTGTCGGAAACAGGCAAGAAGATTGGTGAAACTGTAAGCGAAGCCTCCAAGGATGTGGCTGGTGACGTTAAAGACGCTTCCAAGGATGTCACGGATGAAGCCAAAGACTCCTCTAAAGAGGTAGCCGACAAGGCTAAAGATGCTTCCAAAGACATAGCTGATGAAGCTAAGGATGCTAAAGAGGAAGTTAAATCCTCTTACAAGTCCAATTATTAAAAACGGCGATATACGGCCTTTTTAGGCAGTACAAGAGAGCAGCCAGCTCGCCGTAGCTGGCTGCTCTCTATTTATGCATGCCTTTTTTAGGCTTATAGGCCCACACTAAGCCGAAATGGATTATACCCTCATATTCTCAATAAAGCCTGTTCCAGGCTATAGAAAGCAGGTACGCCTTATGGGAGAAGCGGACACCAGAACTAAAGCTTATGAAGTTGATGAGCATCCCTTCGAGCTGCGGCATGAGGTCAAACGCTTGAATGCACGGCTCGACAAAATCGCAGATTCACTCGAAAAATCAGAATTCAAGGATATTCTAGAGAATTATACGGACCCCAAGAAGCGGATCATTACTAATCTGATGGCCGGCGTATCCAGAGGCCTGGGGCTTTCCCTTGGTACGTTCGTGATCCTCGGTTTATTGGGCTATATTCTTAGTTTGTTTCTTGATGTGCCGGTTATCGGGGAATATCTTGGAGAAATCAAAAAGTATATTGATGCCAACAGCTAAGTGAATTTCCCGCTCACCCCTCCTGCAGCCTACTCCCGCCAGAATAGACTGCAGGAGGGGTGTTGCTCGTGGAACTACGGGAGATTATTCCTGCCTACAGCAAAACAAGCCCTATCCCGGCGGGGAAGGGCTTGTCCTGCTATTCAATATAAAGGCATACTTCTTAAGCTTAATAAGAGGAGTTAGCCATAATCTGCTTCAGCTTCTCGGTAGCACGCTTCTGTATGCGGGAAACACTCATCTGCGATACCCCGAGCTTCTGGGCGATGGCACGCTGTGACTGGCCATCCTGGAAGGCCAGCAGCAGCACCTGCTGTTCCTGCTCCTTCAGCTGTCCCAGAGCCTGCTGGAGATCCATACGTTTCTCCACAGTCTCATAGTCATTGGCGTCAGAGCTGATCAATTCGCCGAGTGTAGCACCCGTCTCTTCCTGTGAGAGCGGTGAATCCAGGGAGACATAATGATAACATTCCCTGCCGGCCAGTACTTCTACAGTTTCTTCCACGGTAAGATCCAGATAATGGGCAATTTCTTCCACCGCAGGGGAACGTTCCAATCGAATGGTAAGTTCATCAATGGCCTGCTGTACAAGTGCGCCTTTTTCTTTGATCCGTCTTGGAACCTGTATGTACCAGGATTTATCACGCAGGAAATTCTTCATATGTCCGATCATGCTTTTCATAGCATAGGGCTCAAAAGGTATCCCCAGACTAATATCATACTGCTGCAACAGCCGGATCAGCGCCATTTGTCCCACTTGATACAGATCTTCATAGAGATCCGGACGGTTACGGGCAATTTTGCCGGCTGCCATCTTCACCATGGGCTCGTATTTACGGATGAGCACTGTAGCTATTTCATTGTCTTTCGTCTGCTGGTATTCCCAGATCAGGCTTACTGCTTCATTCATGGACTCTGGGGGAGTCACTTTGTCGTTCATACTTTCTCCTCGCTGTAATTAAGCCGCTTAGTCAGGGTAACGACTGTCCCTTTCCCTGCTTCGCTAACGACGCTAACGTCATCCATAAGCGCCTGCATTAAATAAAATCCCAGTCCGCCCACCTGAACATCATTCAGCTCCTTGTCATGCAGCGTCATACGTTCATCGGACGAATCCAAACCGTCAAAGCTCTCCCCCTCATCTTTGACAGTAATGGACAAAGCACTTGATCCTACTTCAAAGATTACATCAACCAAACCGTCTTCCTGCCCGTAAGCATAAAGCACGGAGTTGTTACAGGCTTCCGAGACTGCTACCTTCATATCCTCAATATCTTCGTAAGTGAAACCCATCTTAGAGGCAATGCCATATAAATTAAGTCTGACGATATCGACATATTCTGCACTGGCGGGTAACTGAAGAACTACTCTTTGCACGTCATCACTCATCCTTAGTTCGATCCTTTCCTAGTGGGAATTCTCTTGGGGGGCAAAAAACTTGGAAATGCCGGTCATATCAAACAATTTCTGTATTTGTGGAGGAACTTCCTCAACGGCAAATTTAACTTCCATTCCGTGTCTTGCTTTGAGAATCGACAACAAAATCCCGATGCCTGTGCTGTCAATGTATCTCAAATCCTTAAGATTAATCACGAGATCAAGTCCCGTATCTCCCACTAGGGGTTCCATGACCAGACGGAAATCAGGAGCCACAGACAAATCGAGCTCTCCAATCAGATAAACGGTGCATACTGTGCCTTCTGTTTCGGTTTTTGCGTGGAACTTTTCGCTTTTATGTGTATTCATAGACAACTCTCCTGATAAATGTTTTCTTTACCAATAACCCTAATGGAACACTGTTGAAACAACAATGGGGACTTAACGGCTGTGGTAATTACTGGATCATGCATTAAAAAGTGAGGCATTCCGCTGGGCAGCGGGGTTATCCTTGACAGAATACCGGGAAATAATCTGCTTGATGCTGCTTAGCTTGAGCGGTTTACTGATATAGCCGTCCATTCCGGCAGCGGTGCAGCGATTCTGGATGCCCTCCATGACATTCGCAGTCATGGCAATAATAATGGTCTTGTCCGGGGAACCGCCGCTGTCCTCGCGAATCCTGGAGGTTGCTGTCAGCCCGTCCATCACCGGCATCTGCAGATCCATGAATATAAAATCGTAAGCAGAGTTCCGGGCCATCTCTACAGCCTGGCTGCCATCCTCGGCAACCTCGGCATTATAGCCAAGCTTGTCCAGCATGCTTACCATCAGTCGCTGGTTGATCGGATGGTCATCCACGACAAGCACCTTGCTGCGCCAATGCCGGTCAACCACTTTCCCCGCACTCTGTTCCTCCTGGCAGCTGCCTGCCAGTTCATCCTCCGGGACAGCTACCTGTATCGTGAATACGAATGTAGCTCCCTTCTCTTCCATCGACTCCACACGGATATCTCCGCCCATCATCCCAACAAGCGACTTACAGATGGCGAGCCCCAGGCCTGTCCCTCCGTATTTGCGGGTCATGGATGAATCAAGCTGAGAGAAGGGCTGGAACAGCCGGTCACATTTCTCCGGTGAAATTCCAATGCCTGTATCTTTCACTGTAAATTCCACTACCAGTTTATTATCAGCTGTAGGCACGCTGGACGCAACCAAATATACGCCGCCCTGGTTGGTAAATTTGACCGCATTGGCCACCAGATTAATTAATACCTGGCGCAAACGGGCCATATCCCCGTAAATGAGCTTCGGCAGCTTCTGGTCGATGAAATAAGCCAGCTCCAGATTCTTTTTGCCTGCTTCCGCAGAAAATAAGCTAAACACCTCTTGGATGGTGGTTTGCAGCTCAAACAACTGCTCTTCCATTTCCATTTTGCCTGATTCCATCTTGGTGAAATCAAGGATATCGTTAATGACCGTAATCAGGGTATCCGCACTTTTACGGATGATCTCCGTATATTCCTTCTGCTCAGGAGCAAGCTCCGTCTCCATCAGAAGATCGATCATGCCTACTACCCCGTTCATCGGCGTACGGATCTCATGGCTCATCATCGCGAGGAATTCGGTCTTGGCATTAGCGGCAATCTCCGCCTCTTCCTTGGCTTTGACCAGTTCCCCGTTAATCCGCTCGAGTTCCTGCGTCTTCTGCTGCAGCAGCATAGACTGAAGCTGCTGCTTCTTGCTGGTCAGATACATGTTAACAAAGCCTTCGATCTTGGACTTCAGGATCTGTGGAATAAATGGTTTGACCATATAATCAATGGCACCGGCAGAATAACCCGCGAACAGATGCTCCGCCTCCTTGCTGTTGGCAGAGATAAATATGATCGGAATATCCTTGGTTTTCTCTCTGGCTTTGATTAATTTGGCGGTTTCGATTCCGTCCATACCCGGCATCTGCACGTCCAGTACGATAACTGCAAATTCATATCTTAATAAGCACCGCAGTGCTTCTTCACCAGAATTGGCTTTGACAAGCTTGTAATGCTGACTCTCAAGCACTGCTTCCAGTGCCAGCAGATTCTCGGGACGGTCGTCAACCAGCAGTATATGAATCGGTTCCTGAACCCCCATAGGCCCCTCCTTACCCGCTACTTATTCTTGCGGTATATTTTTTCCACCCTGTCCAAAGCTTCGTAGCTGTCACTGTATTTCGTGAAATGAATGGATTCCTTGGAACCAAGGACCAGCACTCCAAACCGGCTGAGACTTTCGTGGAATAAGCCATGAACATGATCGCGGAGCTCATCGTTGAAATAGATCATTACGTTGCGGCAAAAAATAACATTAAATTCATTAAATGAAGTGTCTGTCGCCAGATTATGCTCGGCAAAAATAATATTCTTGCGCAAGTAAGGCTGCAGAATCACTGAATTATACTTTGCAGTGTAGTATTCCGAGAACGCGCGTGTACCGCCCGCCTCCAGATAATTCTTGGTATATTGCTTCATCTTCCCGATCTCATACACGCCTTCTTTGGCCTGCTGCAGGGAACGGGCGTTCATATCCGTTGCATAAATCCGTGCCTTGTCGTAAAGCCCTTCCTCATGCAGCATAATAGCCATGGAATATACCTCTTCGCCTGTGGAACAGCCGGCATGCCAGATCCGGATATACGGATAGGTCCGCAGCAGGGGGACCACCTTCTGCCTGAAGGTCAGGAAGAGTCCCGGATCGCGGAACATTTCCGTTACAGGGATCGAAAGACTGTATACAAACCGTTCAAAGCAGGCACGGTCATGCAGCACTTTCTCCTGCAGGGCGGATATGCTGGGCACATTCTCGGCATGGACATGATGCCAGATACGCCGTTTCAATGAAGGCAGCGCATAATTCCTGAAGTCATATCCATATAGACGGTGTACCCCGCTAAGAAGCAGCTCAATTTCAATCTGTTCAAGCTCCTGTTTGCTCCCTGCCTGAATAGCCTGCTCCTCATATCCGCGATCCATAGCTGTCATTGTTATCAATACTCCCTTGCCTAAGCCTTATTTCCGGACTCGTTCCAAATGGTACTGTATAGCTATTACCCCGAAATCGCCCTTACGAATACAACCAGACACGCATTAAGGAAAGAAGCTGATCTGTACTGATCGGTTTCTTCATATAATCGGACGCTCCGGCCTCAATACACTTCGCCCGGTCCTCCTTCATCGCCTTGGCCGTAAGTGCAATAATCGGCAATTTCTGGTACTGCGGCATTTGCCGGATACGGCGCATCGCTTCATAGCCGTCCATTTCCGGCATCATCATATCCATAAGCACCAGATCATAATCCGTCTGCTCCACCAGCATATCTATGGCCTCCCGCCCATTCTCGGCGAACTTCACTTCCATGTGATACCCTTCGAGAACACTGGAGAGGGCAAAGACGTTTCGGATATCATCATCAACGAGCAATATTTTTTTGCCGTCGAACAATTCTTCTTTATTGTGCAGCTTTTGCAGAATTTTACGCTTATCTTCCGGAAGATTAGCCTCTACCCGGTGCAGGAACAGCGTAGTTTCATCCAGCAGCCGTTCCGGCGAGCGGACATCCTTGATAATGATCGATTCCGCATATTTACGCAGCTGTGTCTCTTCTTTGCTGTCCAGATCTTTACCGGTGTAAATAATGATCGGCAGATCATTCAGCTCTTCATCGTCCCGGATCTGATCCAGCAGCTCGAACCCGGTCATATCCTCCAGCATAAGATCGAGGACCATACAGTCGTACCTCTGCTTGCGCAGCTCGCCCAGGGCTTCATGGCCGGTGGAAACCGCAGTAATGGCTACATCATCATGCCCGATAAGCTCCATGATGGATCGGCGCTGGATATCATCATCTTCTACAATGAGCAGATGCTTAAGTGTGCTGGCGGTGTAGTTCTCAATCTGCGAGAATGCCCGGTCCAGCGCTTCGCGGGAAGAAGGCTTTCTTAGGTAGGCCATCGCGCCCATCATGAGGCCCTGCTTAATCTCATCGTTCACGGAAATCACATGCACAGGGATATGCCGGGTCTGGGATGCACCCTTAAGTTCCCTGAGTATGGACCAGCCGTCCATGACGGGCAGCTGGATATCGAGAATAATCGCGTCAGGCAAATAGGTCTTGGCCATCTGCAGGCCGGTATCTCCCTGAAGAGCCACCAGTCCCTTGAAGCCGCGGCCGCGGGCCATGCCGAGCAGTATCTTGGCAAAGCTCTCGTCATCCTCGATAATGAGCAGAACCTTGTCGCCGGCGGTCAGCGATTCGCGGTCGTCCTCAACAATAACCGGCACGAGGGGCGTAGGGGTCACATCGCCGGTTTCATCCCATGAACGTTCGTCCCGGTATTCTTCAAGCGTCGCCGCATCCCGTGCAGCGGCTGCTTCTGCCACTCCCGGCAGCAGGCTGTAATTCCCTTTGACCGGCAGGTACAAGGTGAAGATGCTTCCTTGTCCTTCGCGCGATTCCAGTCCAATTGCCCCGCCCATCAGACGGGCCAGCTCGCGGCTGATCGACAGACCTAGACCTGTGCCCCCATACTTGCGGCTGGTTGTCCCGTCGACCTGCTGGAAAGCCTCAAAGACAATATCCATCTTGTCAGACGGGATGCCGATTCCGCTATCCTTGACGGACAGTGCAATGTATTCAAATTCATGCGGCAGATAGGAAGGCAGCTGCTTGGTGTCCGCCCGGCTGACGGAGAACTCCACATGTCCTTCGCTGGTAAATTTGAACGCATTGGACAAGAGATTGCGGAGCACCTGCTTCAGTCTGTGGCTGTCCGTGAACACATGGTCCGGCAGCGGCTCTTCGAAGGATAAGCGCAGCGACAGCCCCTTCTTACTGGCCAACGGCGCAAAGTTCTGCTTCACGAAGGTCTTTAGCTCCGTAAGCGGAATCTCTTCGTAATTGAGCTCCATTTTGCCGGCATCCACCTTGGACAAATCGAGGATCTCATCTATCATCTTGAGCAGGTCCGCACCTGACATATAGATGGTATGGGCGAATTCCACCTGCTTGTCGCTCAGATTCCCTTCTTTATTCTCCGTAAGAAGCTGAGACAGGATTAACAGGCTGTTCAGCGGCGTCCGCAGCTCATGGGACATATTCGCCAGGAACTCAGATTTGTATTTGCTGGTCACCGCAAGCTGCATCGCCTGCTTCTCAAGCTGGACGCGGGCCTGCTCAATCTCATCCTTCTTCTCTTCGACCTCCTGCACCTGCTCCTGCAGCGCATGGGTCTTGGCGACCAGTTCCGTATTATAATGCTCCAGCTCTCCCTGCTGGCGCTGCAGCAGCTCCTCGGAACGCTTCAGCGCATCTGTCTGTTCCTCAAGATTCTCGTTGGAACGGCGGAGTTCTTCCTGCTGGGTCTGCAGTTCCTCTGACTGGCATTGCAGCTCTTCTGTGAGCGCCTGCGATTCCCGCAGCAGCTCTTCAACGACAAGCCTGCGGCTGATATTATTCAGAATGATACCCAAATTATTCGATAGCTGATGAAGCAGCTCATTCTGCAGCACCGAGAAAGGAGTAAAGGAAGCGAATTCCACTACCCCCATAAGCTCATCTTCAAATAAAAGCGGATGGATGGAAATGTAACCCGGATGCGATTCCCCGAATCCGGAGGAAACGGAAATATAGTTATCCGGTGCCTCTGTCAGCTTGATCGGCAGCTTGTCCAAGGCACTCTGCCCGACCAGCCCCTGACCGATCTCGAAGCTCTCCTTCGGTTTGATGCCTTCCTCACCGGCATAGAAAGCGCTGCTGACCAGCAGGTTCGGATTATTCTGATCCTTCAAATATACAGCACCGTACTGGGCTCCCAGCACAGGTGTGAACTCACTGATAAAAGTCTGCGATACCTGATCCAGTGAACTGACTCCGCGCAGCAGCTCCGTTACCCGGGCTATGTTCGCATTCAGCCAAGCCTGATCACTCTGCGCCTGGGCATAGGATTTCTCAAGCTGCTGTTTCTGCTCAATATCCTCAGCCATCTGCTGGAACACGCGGGCTACATCACCAATCTCATCTTTGGATTTGACCTTGATCCGCCGGATCGCCCGCATCTTGCCGTTACCAAAGCTGGTAATCATCATGGATACGACACTCAGACCGCGCGTAATACTCGGGATAACCCACAGGATCACCCCAAGCCCCAGCAGCAGTCCCACAATCATAATCAGGGTTACCATCTGAATCGAACGCTCGGAGGCCTCCTTGGCTTTGGCGGTCTCATCGGTCATCCGGAAGGCATTATAATCGGAAAGTGCGTTCAGACTGTTCAGCACCTCGTTCTGGATATCTTGTCCTTCTGTATTACGGTAAGTATTGGCATTCTGGAAGTACCCGGCAGTCAGCATCTCCAGCACTTTATTCTGATAATTCTTATACGCAGAATAAGAAGCCTCAATCCGCGATAACAGCTGTAATTCTTCTGTGGTCTTCATGGAGTCCTGTATATTCTTCAGATGATCCTCGGCTTTGAGCACCTTGCTGTTAATTTCCGCCTTCTGTGCATCCACAGAGAGTGTATCCGCGTTAAGCATCGAGGTGGTTAAAATCCGTGCCATATCATTCACTTCACCGCGAAGCCCTGAAGAGGAGCGGCCTTTGCTGTATCTCTCCTGGAAGCTGTCAAGCTGTCCGCTCATATAATGTAGCCGGTCATACCCGATCATGGTAAGAGCCAGCATAATGGCCAGCATGGCACTGAAGCCGATTAGCAGTTTAGCCTTTATTTTCATTCCCTATCTGTCCCTTTCTTCAGCGAAATCCATACCAGACACTTGTCGTCATCGCGCTCCTGATTCACAGGCTCATTCAGGAAAGCAGTGCGCATAACTTCTTCCTGCCAGTCATGACCGGCATTCAAATGCCCGATCATGAATTCGAGCTGTTCTGCCTGCTCTCCCTGGACCATCTCCAGCAAGCCGTCTGTAAACAGCACCAGATGTCCTTCTTCCTCATAGCTGAGGCTCTGCGGCTGGATATCAATCCGGTCAAACAGCCCGACCGGGTGGCAGTTGCTCTCCAGCAGAACCGGGGTCTTGGCCTCTCCTTCGAAGAGCAGCGCCGGCGGATGTCCGGCATTCACATAATCAATCCGCTTCATCCGTGTATCAATGACAAGATAGATTGCCGTGAAGTAATACTGGACCAGCTGCTTCTCAATATAGAGCTGGTTGAAACGCCTGTTGAGTTCTTGAATAACCTTCTCCGGCTCCACATAGGTAGTCACGGTATCCTTCAATACCGAGGCCAGGAACATACAGAACAGCGATGAAGAAATCCCGTGTCCCATCATATCCAGCAGAATGACAGCATAACGCCCGTCACCCAGCGGATACCAGGCGTATAAGTCACCGGCCAGCTCAAAGGACGGCTGATAAATGGCATGCACCTCAAACGTTTCCTCGGTAAGCGGCAAGCTGAGTACTGCATTCTGCACTAAGGCAGCCAGCTTCAGCTCATCCTGGATGCGCTGATCCCGCTCCTTATGCCAATCCTTCTCGCGTTTCAGCCGCAGGGCCAGACGGATGCGGGCCATCAGCTCCACCTTGTTAATCGGTTTCGTAACATAATCTACGGCACCTGCATCCAGTGCTTCTGCGAGCTTCTTGGAATCTCCCACAGCGGTGACCATAATAATGGGAATGTCCTTCAGATGCTCATATTGCTGAACCACACGGCATGCCTCAATCCCGTCCATCTCCGGCATCATCATATCCAGCAGTATCAAATCGATATCCGACTGCTTAGGTCGCTTCTCATCACTGCCAGAACCCACACCGAGCAGCTTCAACATATCTTTAGCGGACGAAGCCGTTATAAAATTCCGGTAATCTTCTTTTTTCAGGATTTCACGGATAATGATTACATTGGTCGGATTGTCATCTACGATTAAAATTCTCAAGCTCCCTCACCTCACACGAATAGTATTAGGACCGTAAAACCTGTAATTCTATCACTCTATCATACGATATTTGAACGGCCTGTTTCCATATATCAAGATATTGGAAGAGAATCAGGCCCTCGTCTTCAACAAAGTAACCTCCAGCCCCACTGCTTGTAGTGGGGCTGGAGGTTACGCTATTGGACTATAGAGGTCACAGAAAGCTGACCGGCAATTATTTCGGATTTCTTTTGGCGATAACGAGAACTTTGCCCAGATCGAGCTCCTTCTCATAAAATGCCGCTTCCGCCGCACTGAAGCCGAGCGAAGTAATCTTGAACCGGAGAGCATCGCCTCGTGAACGGAAAAGGTTAGCAATCGCACCAAATAATCCTTCTTCGCTAAGCCCGACCTCATTCACGTCTGCAGCATCCACGATACGGCCTTCACGGTCTTCATCGTGACTGATCACGTAGAGGTCATCTCTTGTATAACCGCTGCTACGCAGCCGATTCACTTCTTCTATCGCCTGAACACCATTCTCCAGCAACTTGGCATATGCCTGAGTACCGATTGAATCCATGAAATCACTCTCCTTGTATTGTTTAAGAGGGCAACGCAGGTAAAAGATGACTGAGCATTCATTAACCTGAATTGCCGCCCTTGAAACAGCCTCAGAAAGAATTTCCGTCAAATAAATCAATACCCTCCCATTGTCCGGTGTTCATATTGCGGTAGACTTTGAGCGCTGCACTTCCTCTTATATATACATCGCCGTCCTCGGCTTCAAAATCCGGGGCCCCTAATGTCTCCTGCAGGCTGGAAGTTACCGGATTCAGCTCCTGACCGTTAAGATTCAGGCCGAATTGTTCTGCCTGGGAAGGTGAAGCATGTACATAGAGGACAACACCCTCACAAACACCGGCGGAGACGTCAGCATATTGATATTCAAGGCAATCTCCCCAAGGGTCCGGAGTAATCTCAGGCGGGATACCTTTGGTCTGCAGCAGCGCTTCTTCCGGCATATACAGGGTAACCCCCGCCAGAGACTCGAAACTGCTTATGTAGGGAACTGTATTGACACTATGCTCGAATGCGAGCCTTACCGGCGGTTGCACGGTTGCCGAAGAAGCGGCAGGGACAGTCTCAGCTTGCGGCGGAATGGTGATAAAGGGAGAAAGCAGACTAAGCAAAAGAATAACGATTTTCATATAAACTCCCGCCTCTCATAAGCTGTAATTGCCCTTGGCCTGAACCCTGCGCTACTTAACCTGATTAATGGCGGAACTTCTGCCAGATGGCGGCTGCAGCATCCACGCCCTTAAGCGCTGTTGCTATTTTACCCTTGGACTTGCTTTCGTTTACCGCTTCGTAGGATTGAATCGTTCTTTCTTCGGACGGAGTAAGCGGAACTTCTGCAATAGATACGGATTTGGCCTTATCCTTCAGTTCACGTGATTTGCGGAATTTCTCAATGACGGTTACCGATACCTGCTTCACGGTCAGTGTCAGTTCATTCATTACATCACCGAGGTTCTTCACAGAATCGACAATAGGATCAATCTTCTGAATTTTGCCCTGAACATCGGCAGTGATATCGTTGGCATGTCTGACCGTTGTTTTCACTTCATACGTAAGCTCATCAATGGTCTTTTGCACTTCCTGCAGAGTCTGACTGACCTTGTCGAGGGATTCCTTCGCTGATTTCAAGGTTTTAATTAAGAAGAATACGAGGACTGCGAATGCAACAGCAACTAGTGCTACGCTAAGTTCAATGATCATTTCCATAACCCCTTCCGAATGTCTTATACTGTCGTTTGCTCTGCCTGTTACTGCATAGTTACCCTTACGGAATTAGGCCGAAACAAATTGTCAAGCGCCTTAAAGACCATCCCCTTCTGTTTGTTTCAAAATGATAGGCACCGTTTAAACAATGACTACATCACCACACAGAAAGGATGACATCTCATGTTAAGATGGTCAGTAATTCTGCTGGTAGTTGCTCTGATTGCCGGTATCTTCGGTTTCTTCAATATCGTGGCAGCCGCTGTAGGTATTGCCAAAGTATTGTTCTACATCTTCCTCGTTCTCTTCATTGTTTCGCTCTTTATGGGACGCAGAGGAAGATCAATGTAGTCATTCATTCCGCTAACTGCAACCCAAGCATTGCTGTAGAGCCTGAGGCTTCCACGAGAAGCCCCGGGCTTATTTCTATTTATGCAACTTATTCCCGCTTGATATATCCTATTCACCCTTCAGAAAGTATAGGCCTTTCCTCTCAGGTTGTCACTTGCCCTCTGAATCATAAATACAAGGCCGCCCCGGCATAAAACAAAATTAAAATATTTCATTCCGATGTCTGGTTCATTACATACACTTTATGTTTACATGCTTATTAGCACAGCACGAACATGTTAAAGTACACTACTAAACCAAAATCAGGAGGAATCATCGATGAAAAAATTAGCCAGCTTAACAGTAGCAATGGGTCTTATGGCTTCCATAGCAGCAACCGCTTCTGCTGCTGAAGTAACAGGTACTACTACTACTACTACCACTACACCTACTTCTGATGCAGCAGTGTCTGTAACCGGAAGTACATACCTGGAGCCATTCGACACTGTAATCACTCCAGCAGACATCAAACTAGCGACTCCTCAGATTATCCTGACCAAGATCACTGCTTTCCACCTTTCCGTGGGCAGCATGGCTCCTATCGGCTGGCTGGGTGCGCAGACTGTCGATACAACAGGTGTAATCATGACCGACACTTGGGGCAATGAGTGGAGAGAAGTATATACTTGGCTGGGCAAAGCTTGGCTCAAGGTTCCTGCTTCCGCTTATGTAATTACTCCATAAATACTTAACGATAAGCGAAGTCATAACAGCTGATGTGCTACCTTTGCTATGACTTCGCAGTTGGTATACTCAAGAGGCCCATGGACGTTAGTCCTGACGGCCTTTTTGCTGTGTATAAACGGAAAAGGGGTTATCCTTTCAGTAGAAGAATCTACTGAAAGGATAACCCCACAAAACATCTGCCCTAGTTAGTTCACCCGTCACAAACTTGTACTACTGCCGCTTCATGCTCTCTACATCTATTGTTATATTAGCGGATGACCGAGCCTCCATAAAGGAAACGGTTCATCCAAGAAGCGCTTAATTTGTCTACTCTAACGCCGCCGGAAGATACGGAATACGTCTGTAACAACTGCCCGTCTCCCAAATACATCGCTACATGCGTAATTCTTGCTGCAGACTTGTCGATCCCCGCATAGGCGGAAGCCGAGCTTCCCTTATAATCCATGAAGAACATCAAATCACCGCGTTTCAACCCAGCAATGTCCGTTATTACATTACTATTCTGCTTCACCCAGTCTCCCTGCTGCCGGGAGTCGGCAGGCAGCTTCAAATTCGCTGCATCCATGAAAATCTGGCGGATGAAATCCGAGCAGTCGAACGTGCTGGTATCATTCCGGCTGGACCCGTACTCATACGGTGTACCGAGGTAGCCCATGCCTGCGGCTATTACACTTTCAATCACAGCAGCCTGCGGCGGAGCCGTAGGAACTGGCGTAGGTGCAGGTGTCGGTATCGGTGTTGGCACCGGTGTCGGTATTGGTGTCGGAACAGGCGCAGGAGCAGGTGCCGCCGTTGCTTCAATATATTGATCCGCAGAGCTTGTATATCCGGTTGTACCGTTAGCTGCTCTTACTTTGTACCAATAGCTATTGGTCTCTTCCAGGATTGTTACCTGGTCATTCTTGTATAGGTAACCCAGCACTTTACCGCTTGTGGAAGGTGTCTCCCGAAGACGGACTGTGGACTGGATGACTGCTGTTTGTACTGCAGGTGTAGCCACAGGAGCCGTAATCACACTGATGTATTGGTCTCCCGCACTGGTATAACCGATCTCGCCGTCTGCAGTTCTGACTTTGTACCAATAGCTGTTCGTCGCTTCCAGAATTGTTACCTGATCTCCCTTACTGAGGTACTTCAATACCTTACCGCTGGTAGATGGAGTCGTGCGCAGCCGCACCGAGGATTGAATTATACCTGTCTGTACCGCCGACGCAGCCAAAGACGAATTGGCAGAAGCCGATGCGGCGAAGGACTGCTGAGGACTTAACACTCCCAAGGATAGTGCAAGTGTTGCCGAGACCAATAACGATGCTGTCAGTTTCTTATGTGATACGATCATAGCGTTCCCCCGCTTAGCGTATTGAGAATTCAACAACGGCGCGCGCTACGTTTGTTGCTTTCTGCCCTCATTATAGGCTTGCCCGGGATTTGGAACATGCTCCAAATTTCACAAAAAACCTTTCCATCTTATGGTAACACCCAGGTCTATAGTCACGATTTCTCCTTGGATTTGGTGGAAATTACAGCTAACTAGGAGAAATTAAGGAATGTTAATCCTTGGGTTCGACGTGAACCTGCACATTCATGATGTTATGCAGCTTACTCATCCGCTCTTCGATGGAGTCACTGATGGCATGACCCTCCATTACCGTCATCTGTGCATTCACTTGTACCACTACATCAACCAGCACATGATTGCCATGAACCCGGGCTTTCAAATCCTTGATGCCCTCCACTCCCGGTGTCCGGGCAATGGTGCTGCGCAGATCAAGCAGTTTATCTTCGTCAAAGCCGTCAGTCAGCCGGTAAGTGGAGTCGCGGAATATGTCCCAGGCCGTCTTGGAGATCAGCAGTCCTACAGCAACAGCGGCTGCGGAATCGATCCAGGGAAGGCCGAACTGTGCTCCAACGATACCTATTGCAGCTCCGATACTAACCATGGCATCCGAGAAATTATCCTTGGCTGCAGCCATCAGCGCATTGTTGTTAATCTGCTTCGCCAAACGCTTGTTATATATATATACCCCCATCATGGCTACGGCACACACCAGGGCAACTCCCGCCGACCAGAGCTGCGGCGTTGCCTTCGCTCCTTCAAACAAGGATCGCACCGCTTCCACAATAACCTGAATGCCGACCATTGCCATGATAAAAGAAGCCATCAGCGCAGCGACCGTCTCGGCCCGGAAATGCCCGTAGGTATGGTCTGAATCCGGCGGCTTCCGCGAGATGCGCAGACCAATCAGCACGGCCAGTGAAGCCACAATATCGGTCAGATTGTTAAAGCCGTCTGCCAGGAGAGCGCTGGAAGCGAACAAGTAGCCGCAGACCAGCTTGAAAGCTGACAAAACCAGATAAGCGACAATACTGACCAGCGCGCCTTTTTCTCCTTTGCGTATATCTTCATAAATATCGGACATCCCAGCTACCCCCTGTCAATCTCCATCCTTGTCACATAAATACAGGAAAACTTTCTTTGAGTTATTCTTGCCCTTGTGGCAGCATTTAAAAACAATTAGAATAAGGAAAAGGACTTGCTGCCTAAGGGGGTTAACATAATGAGCGAGAACAATGATAAACCAAAAATTAATTTGGCCGAGGCGATCCGCCAGAAGCTTGAACAGAAGAAACAGCATGCTTCGGGTAAACCGGGTTCAACTTTTCAAGCCGGTTCCGCGAAGCCGCTGAAAAGCCAGAACAATAAGAAGCCAAACAATCAGCGCCGTCGTACAGGCGGATCCTAGGCTTCTTACACTCTTATATGTGAACATAAACGGCTGCGTTATCCCTTCCGGGACGACGCAGCCGTTTTCGTATGAACTCATTACCGTTCATCCTACCTATATCTAGTTCTTAAGCCTCTACAGGATACATGCGTGCACGCATTTCCTTAATTTCCGGATTCTCCAGATATTCATCATAGCTCATCGAGCGGTCGATGACACCAGCCGGTGTAATTTCAATAATGCGGTTGGCGATTGTCTGGATGAACTGATGGTCATGGGAAGTGAACAGGATGGTGCCGTCAAAGTCAATCAGGCCGTTATTGAGCGCTGTGATCGATTCCAGATCCAAGTGGTTGGTTGGCTCATCGAACACGAGCACATTCGCCCCGTTCAGCATCATCTTGGCCAGCATGCAGCGGACCTTCTCGCCCCCGGACAGTACACTCGCCTTCTTCAGTGCTTCTTCACCGGCAAACAGCATCCGGCCCAGGAATCCGCGCAGGAAAGTTTCATCCTGATCCTTGGAATACTGGCGCAGCCATTCTACCAGGTTCATATTCACACCGTCGAAATAACTCGAGTTGTCCTTAGGGAAATAAGCCTGGGTTGTTGTAACGCCCCAAGTATATTCACCGGCATCCGCTTCCTTCTCGCCCATAAGGACATCGAACAGGAGTGATTTCGGCTGGGAGTATGGACCCACAAAGGCAATCTTATCGCCCTTGTTCACGACAAAGCTGACTTCATCCAGCAGCTGCTCACCGTCAACCGACTTGCTCAGTCCGCTGACCGTAAGCAGCTGTTTGCCGGCTTCACGTTCAGGCTTGAAGTTCAGGAACGGATATTTACGGTTGGAGGGACGGATATCGTCCAGTGTAATCTTCTCCAGCTGCTTCTTACGGGAAGTAGCCTGTTTCGATTTGGAAGCATTAGCCGAGAAGCGCTGGATAAAGGCTTGCAGCTCCTTCATCTTGTCTTCCTTCTTCTTGTTCGAGTCGCGCTGCAGGGCCTGGGCCAATTGGCTGGACTCGTACCAGAAGTCGTAGTTGCCGACATACATCTGGATTTTGCCGAAATCGATATCCGCAATATGCGTGCAGACCTTGTTCAGGAAGTGACGGTCATGGGATACCACGATAACGGTGCCTTCGTAGTCCATGAGGAAGTTCTCCAGCCAGCCGATGGATTCAAGATCCAAATGGTTGGTAGGCTCATCGAGCAGCAGGTTGTTCGGACGTCCGAACAGGGCTTGCGCCAGGAGTACCCGGACCTTTTCGTTGCCGCTGAGTTCGGCCATTTTCTTGTCATGCATTTCGCGCATAATACCAAGTCCGATCAGCATTGCAGCAGCATCCGGCTCTGCATCCCAGCCGTTCAGTTCAGCGAATTCGCCTTCCAGCTCACCGGCGCGAAGGCCGTCAGCTTCCGTGAAGTCGCTCTTGGCATACAGGGAATCCTTCTCCTTCATGATCTCATAAAGGCGGGTATGGCCCATAATTACCGTTTCCAGTACCAGGAATTCGTCATACTCGAAATGGTTCTGTTTCAGTATAGCCAGACGTTCACCGGGTGTAATATGCACATCGCCGATGTTGGCTTCGATCTCTCCGGACAGGATCTTTAGAAAGGTCGATTTGCCGGCGCCGTTCGCGCCGATCAGACCATAGCAGTTGCCGGGTGTGAATTTTATGTTTACGTCCTCAAATAGTGCGCGTTTTCCGTAGCGGAGTGTTACGCCGCTTGTGCTAATCATTAAGCATTACCATCCTTTTCACTTAGGGTTCCGGCTCATTATAGCATAAAATCAAGGCAAATGGCCCGTAATTGTAGCCCTTTAAGGGGCATCTTTGCCCTTTTCCGGGCAAATATCTTATCAAGTGGAAACAACTTTGCCGTCCTTTTAAGGAAGGCACCGTTTCAGCGAGAAATAGAAGGATAAGTTATCGTGTGAAACATATAATTTCTTATATTTTTAAGTAGAAGGGTTATGCGGGACTTCTCCCGGTCAGCCGCCGGCAGTTATTGTCCGGGCGGGCGCTCTTCGGGATGCACCACCAGTGTCTCTCCATAACCTAATGTACGGATACGTTCCTCACTGATCCCTTGTGCCACACGCGCCAGCTCCATCCGGTCCAGTGCTTCGCGCGCGGTATCATCAGCCAGCCGGAACGTCCCGAAATGCATCGGAATCATGAGCTCTGCCCCTACATCCAGGAACGCCTGTACAGCCTCCTCGGGATTCACATGCTGGGAGTTCATGAACCACTCCGGTTCATAGGCCCCGATTGGCATCAGTGCGACATGCAGCTTAAAGCGGCTGCCGATCTCCTTGAAGCCCGGGAAGAAGCCGCTGTCTCCGGCAAAATACAGATTCGGCGGAAGCTTGCGCTGCCCCTTGCCCTCTTCGCCCTCCGGATGCTTCTGCGGGTCCGCCGGCTGAAGCACATAACCGCCCCAGTGCGAGGAATTCGTATCAAACGGTGTCCGCCGGGTCCAGTGCTGGGTCGGGACAAAGGTCAGCTTGACGGCACCGAGCGTAAGCTCCTGCCACCACTGCATCTCCAGGCAGTCCGTGAACCCTTTACGTAGCATTTTGCGCTTCAGTCCTTCCGGGACCACAAGGGTCGTCGTCCCTGCCCGGTACAATTTGCGGATGGAAGCGATGTGCAGATGATCATAATGGGAATGGGAAATCAGGATAAGGTCTATCGGCGGAATATCGCCGAGGGGGATCCCCGGCTGCCCGATCCGCTTCTCAAACCCCAGTCTGCGCGCCCAGATCGGGTCCGTAATGATATTAAGCCCTTCATATTGCAGAAAAAAAGTGGAGTGCCCGATCCACGTAATCGTTGTTTCCAGCCGGTTTCCGGCCAGATAACTGAGCTGCGGCGGATGATTCGGCACCTTATAGGTATAATCCTTCTTCTTCCGGCGGCGTTCCTCGCGCCATTGGCGGAATTCCTTAAGCGTTTTATCGGTACTTACATTATCGATGTTGTTATAGCGTATTTTAGCCATGGTTGAAACCACTCCTTATAACCGCTCTGCCGGATCTCTCTGGTGCGGCAAATCAGATACTCTAACTATAGGGTTCCGCAGAGCCATTTGCAAAATCACAGAGGTATGCAGGTGCGTACAAGAGTGTGCCGATGTGTAATGCCACTCCTTACAAATGTTACCCATTTGGCCCAAACGGAAACGTCAGTGTGAAATAGAAGATTAACAAATCTAACGCTGACAGCGGTTATGAATCAGGAAATCCGGAGACAACAGCGGCCGGAAGTCCAAATGTACACCGCAGTAACGAGTGGGCTGGAAGTTATTAACTTATGTATCTCTTATCTGTCCTAATATTTTAAATTTTAGCGGGTTCAGACCTCTGCCCTTTTGTGTTCCACCGCTGAAATGATGTAAAATGCGGGTAAAGCGCACGGTGCTTATGCCACTTATCAAAGAGGAGCTGACGTATGAAGATTACCTTTATTGAACCGACTCCGAGTCCAAATACGATGAAGCTTCACCTGGACGAAAGTCTGGAACCCGGCATCCGCCGGACCTACACGCCGGAAAGCCGGCGCTCTGCCCCTTCCTGGGCGCAGGATATGCTGGAAATTCCGGGCGTCACCAGTATCTATCACGCTGCCGATTTCGCGGCCCTGGAACGCAAGGGCAGTGCCGATTGGGCCGCTATTCTCCGCGAGGTCCAGAACCGCTTCGGCGCGGACGGCCTCGCCGCCGATTTCAGCCTGGAGGATGAGAACGCCGGCGCCCATTTCGGGGAAGCCCAGGTGTTCGTGCAGATGTTCCGCGCGATCCCGATTCAGATCCGCGTCAAAACCGGCGCGAAGGAGGAGCGCATCGCCTTGTCGAGCCGCTTCACGCAGGCGGTGACCGATGTGGCCAGCGCCGTGCTGATCAAGGAGCGTAAGCTCACCGATTACGGCGTACGTTACGGCGAGCCGCCGGACATTGCGCGCGAGGTCGAGCAGGAGCTGGAGGCGGCGTATCCGCAGGAACGCCTCGACTCCCTCGTGCAGCAGGCGATCGCGCACGGGGCTGCCGGCGAGTTCGTCGAGCAGCGGCACAAGAAAGAGCAGGCCGAGCTGCTGCGGGACCTGCATGATGAGGACTGGCGCGTGCGCTACGCCGCGCTGGAGGATCTGGCGCCGAGCGAGCAGCTCCTGCCGGAGCTGCGCACGGCGCTGCACGACCCCAAGCTGCATATCCGCAGATTGGCGGTCGTGTACCTTGGCGACATCCGCACGCCAGGGGCGATGGAGCTGCTCTATGAGGCGATGCAGGACAGCGCCCCCGCCGTCCGGCGCACCGCCGGCGACACACTGTCCGACATCGGCGACCCGGCAGCGACGCCGGTGATGACGGCGTCGCTGCGTGACGCCAGCAAGCTGGTGCGCTGGCGGGCGGCACGCTTCCTGTATGAGGTCGGCACGGCCGAAGCCCAGGAAGCCCTGAGCATTGCGGCCGAGGATCCTGAATTCGAGGTCGGGCTGCAGGCCAAGATGGCGCTGGAGCGGATTCTGTCCGGCGAAGAGGCCGCGGGCACCGTCTGGCAGCAGATGTCGGAGCGCCGGCGGACCTGACGTCAACCTGCCGTATTTTGTCATTGCCTGCGAGGCTAAGTTGCATTATACTGATTCCTGTTGTTCATATCGTTACAAGATAGCCTCATCATACCTAGGATGAGGTAGAGGTCGCGGATATAAAGAGTACGCGCGTGGAGATGCCTAAGAGCCATCTATGATACGCGCCGAAAGGAATATCCGCCGAAATCCGGGCTGCTGCTCTTAGTTTAGCAGCCCAGATTGGGGCCGTCAGCCGAAAGGCGCGGAACTGTCACCGTGTATATGCCTGCCAGGAAACTGCGGGAATTGCACCGTGTTGCGCTATCTTAACAGGGAGTATGATGCGGAGCCTATAATCAGGAAACCGCAGCGTCCGTCTGCGGTTTTTTTGTGTGCATAACGCTAAGCAGAAGACACAGGGCCAAGCAGGCTGCAGCAACTCCCCGCTGTGAACCGAACCAACAACTTAAAGGGAGTGTCCTATTCATGCAAGCGAAGCAAGAGAAGCAGCCGGCATTACAGGCGGGTAACGCCAGTACTCCGGGCCTGCGCAAAACATTCAAAGCAAGACATCTGACCATGATCGCCCTGGGCGGTTCCATCGGAACCGGGCTGTTCCTGGCCAGCGGCGGTGCGATCGCCTCCTCCGGTCCGGGCGGAGCACTGCTTGCCTATACCGCAGTCGGCATCATGGTCTATTTCCTGATGACCAGCCTCGGCGAGCTGGCTACCTATTTGCCGGATTCCGGTTCTTTCAGCACGTACGGAACACGTTTTGTCAGCCCCGCCTTCGGCTTCGCCATCGGCTGGAACTTCTGGTACAACTGGGCGGTAACGATAGCGGCGGAGCTGTCAGCTGCTACCGTCATTATTAAATACTGGTTCCCGGACAGCCCTTCCATGCTCTGGAGCCTGTTGTTCCTGCTGATCATGTTCGGCCTGAACTTCCTCTCCTCGCGCGGTTACGGCGAGTCAGAATATTGGTTTGCCATCATTAAGATTATCACCGTCATTGTCTTCCTCGTTGTCGGTGTCCTTATGATCTTCGGTATTATGGGCGGTAAGGCAGTGGGGCTCAGCAACTTCCAGCTGGGAGGCAGCTCGTTCCACGGCGGCTTCTTCGCCTTCGTCGGCGTCTTCATGGCCGCCGGATTCTCCTTCCAGGGGACGGAGCTGGTCGGGGTCGCTGCGGGCGAGAGTGAGAATCCCCGCAAGAATGTACCGGTAGCCATCCGCCAGGTATTCTGGCGCATCCTGATCTTCTATATCTTTGCCATTCTCGTAATTGGTCTGCTGATTCCTTATACGAATCCCGATCTGCTCCGCGGCGGGATTGATGATATCGGTGTCAGCCCGTTCACGATCGTCTTTAACAAAGCCGGACTGGCAATTGCCGCTTCCGTAATGAACGCCGTCATCCTCAGCTCCGTGCTGTCTGCCGGGAATTCCGGGATGTATGCCTCTACACGTGTCCTGTACGCCATGGCGAAGGACGGCATGGCTCCGCGTGCCCTCGGCAAGCTGAACCGCAGAGGCGTGCCTGTAGGCGCGCTGCTCGTGACCACAGCTGTCGGCATGCTGGCCTTCCTCGCCTCCTTCTTCGGAGACGGCGCAGTTTACAACTGGCTGCTGAATGCCTCCGGGATGTGCGGCTTCATCAACTGGCTAGGGATTGCTGTCTGTCATTACCGCTTCCGCCGCGCCTTCGTCAAGCAGGGGCATTCGCTGGATGAACTGCCTTACCGGGCGAAATGGTTCCCGTTTGGTCCGCTGTTTGCCTTCGCCCTCTGCTTGGTGGCCGTATTCGGCCAGAACATGGGCGCCTTCACCGGTTCCAAAATCGACTGGTACGGCATTCTGGTCTCTTATGTCAGCGTACCGCTGTTCCTTCTGATCTGGCTAGGCTACGGCTGGTTTCGCAAGAGCAGCATTGTCCCGCTGGACAAATGTGATCTGAGCACTCACGCAGAGTAACTCTTAACAGGTCATATATTCAAGCGCCTAGCCTATATATAACAAGTGGAAACGGCTACGCGTCCTTTAAAAGGATGGCGTAGCCGTTTCAGCGAGAAATAGAAGGTTAAGTGGATCATGTGAAACATATAATTTCTTATATTTGAACAAAATTACCCTTACGGGTGAAGCAAGCTGAGGGCTTGTACGACCTGTCTCGCATTTGGGAAATTCAAGGGCACTAATGCTCCTCATTTGCTCCTTTAGCTCGCATTCGGGGAATTCAAGGGCACTAATGCTCCTCATTTGCTCTTTTAGCTCGCATCCGGGGAATTCAAGGGCACTAATGCTCCTCATTCCCTCCTTTGGCCAACGTACGGCGGAATTAGTGGGATTTATCCCTTTAATTTCTCCATACCGCCGACTTTCAGCGGAATTAGTGGGATTTATCCCTTTAGTTTCCCCATACCGCCGACTTTCAGCGGAATTAGTGGGATTTATCCCTTTGATTTCTCCATACCGCCCACTTTCAGCGGAATTAGTGGGATTTATCTCTTTGATTTCTCCATACCGCCAACTTTCTGCGGAATTAGAGGGATTTATCCCTTTAGTTTCCCCATACCGCCAACTTTCTGCGGAATTAGAGGGATTTATCCCTTTAGTTTCACCATACCGCCCACTTTCGGCGGATTCAGTACAAAGACCGGTTTCGGCCACATTATCGTGGCCTGAACCGGTCTTTTTTTTGCGTCAGTAGATTAAGTTTAAGTATGCTTTTGTACTAAAGAACGTCCCCTTGGAGCTGTTGATTATGCCCAGGTTGTGATTGTCTCAACCGGCAGGCGGTAGGATGGGTAGCCTTCTTTGGCTGCTTTCCCTATCGAGATCAGCATGACCGGCTGGAACCGGTCTTTGTCCAGACCAAAAGCTTCCGCGATCTTATCCTTCTCATAACCGGCCATCGGGTTGGTGTCATATCCATGGGCCCGGGCAACAAGCATCAGCTGCATCGAAATAAGCGCCGAGTCAATCAGATTCACATCACGCAGCTCGGATGCAGATATCCCCGCATAATAAGGCTTCACTTGTTGCAGCTGCATATCCTTGACGTCGCTCGGCATGTAACCAAGTTCCACCGATTTGCCGAAAATTTCCTCTATATATTCAATATTATTCGCATCGTAAAATACCGCAATAACTGCCGAGGAAGTCAGAGCCTGTGTCTGGTTGAAGGAGGCCAGCGGTGCAAGCTTTTCTTTGCCTTCCGCGCTGTCAATAACAAGGAAACGCCATGGCTGCATGTTAATGGCAGACGGTGCACGGGAGGCTTCCGCCAGAATCTCGGTCATTTCCTCCCGGCTGATTTTTACTTCAGGATCATAGGCCTTCACGGAACGGCGCTCCAGAACGATCTCATTGAAATCGTTGGTTGTATGGTATTTCCCGGTGATTGTACTCATGTAAATTTCTCTCCTTTATCTATAGGTTTTCTTGTGCTGAAATGTCACTTATCATCACTACAAGAATTCTAAACTATGAAGTATACTTTATAGCAAGAGGGAAAAACGGGGTGATTTTAACATGAAAATTAGTGAAGTCGCAAAAATTGTTGATCTGCCTATATCAACCATCCGGTACTATGAGAAAATGGGCATTATCACGGATGAATATATCCTCAGGGAAGAGAACAATTACCGGAATTATGATGCAGAGATCATTCACCATTTGGGTGTTGTTAAGAATTGTCTGGCTGTCGGTTTTTCAATTAATGATATAAAATCCATGATCTCTAAAAATGGAATCTCCAAAGAAGAACAAACACGTATTATCAAAGATAAAATAGCAGATATTGAAGCTGCGCAAAAAAACCTTGAGGATTCCAAGCAATCTCTTTATGATCTTCTTGAGCTGGATATAACGTGCGAGGACGGGTTCGGAAAGTATTCTTGAGCGCTTCCGGCTGATTATCCGGAATTACAACAAACAGGGATGTCCCGCAGCCTATCGGCGCGGCAGACATCCCTGTTTGTTTGCTGTCCTGATGTAATTTTTTATTTTGGGGGCAAGCTAATACATATTCACAATCTACAATCTAAGGAGACTGCCATGAAAAAAATTTGGATCACCGCTCTGCTGGCGCTTATCTTCACCCTTAACAGCCCGGTGAGTTCAGCCGCTCCTGAGTATGCCAAATGGGGTGTCGTAGCCGTGAAAGCTGCGCAGCAGAAATACAATGCCGAGGTTATCGATTATAAGCATGTAGGCCGAACTCAAATAAAGCCAACGCTTGCGGAGGAGAAATTCAAGCTGTGGATCCGGAGCAAAGCCGGCCGGGAATTTGGCATATTCGTCATGGTCCGCTTCGACCCGTCGAACGATCAGCTGCAAACCATTCTTTTCTCGGAGACGGATCAATGGCGATAAAGCTATACTGTATCCCTTTCAATACTCTTATTTCCAGGTCACATACACCTTAAGATCCCCTGTATTGTCAAAAGGTGAACTGTTGAATGCCAAATTATTCAGCCCTATCTCATAGAGGACCTGCAGGTCCTGCCTCAGCAGCTTCTCACTGCCCCGGTAACGGAACAGCAGTGAGAGTTGGCCTGAATCCGCCGCCTGCTGCGCAAGCTTCTTCAAGTCTGCCGCCGAAGCGATCACTTGATCCTCCTCATACAGCCTGTAATCCAGAACCTCCTGCAGCTTCTTGTATCCGTCTGTCCCCTGTCCGCCCCGGCTGACCAGCTGTGACAGTGTCTCGGCATAACCGGTTGAAGCGGCCGGATAAGTCTTGGTCCAGCTGTGGTCACGGCGCATCTGGGCATCCGTTCTCATGTAATATACGGTACTGATTCCACCCTCCGGACTAGGCTCCGGATCATCCCAGGTCGTGTCGAGATGATACCAGAGTCCGTCCAGCTGCACGAGATTCCAGGCATGCGACTGGGCAACGCCCCCTCGGGCCTCGCAGTACCCTCCACAATCCTATTCGGTATACCCGCTCCCAGCAGCAGCTTATAGGTCAGCAGGGAATACCCCTGACATACCGCACTGCCCGTCTGAAGTCCCTCATACGCCGTATATTTACGGTATGAATTATCATATTGCAAATGCAGCACCACCCAGTCGTGGATGACTTTGACCTTCTGATGGCTGCTCATCCCCGGTGTAATTAATTCCTGCAGAATGGTCTTCACCTGCTTGTTAACATATGCTGTCTGCTGCAGCGTCTCCCGGTACTCCACCTGAATCGTCACGTTGGCAGAGCGTGTGCTCCCCCGGTAAGAAAACGCATAGCTGTCAATAATATAATAGAGATACGGATCGCTCCCCATCGCCTGATCGATTGAAGTCTGCACCTGGCTCTTCAGCTTATTTGTCTTGCCCTGATAAGTGAAGGTAATTGTCTCTCTGCGGTTGCTCATCGCCCCGGTCAGCTTCTGCGCCATCTCATTGACAGAACGCAGCACCACAGAATCAGCAGCAGCATAGGCATGCTCATACCCCCAGTATGTTGCGGGCGGGATAGCAGCAAAAACCAGCATGCCGCAAATCACGGTCTTCATCAGCGATATACGTCTCTTCCCCATAGCCTTCAAGTGCCTCCTGCAATCTATATAATGGATGATTAGCCGTTTACTCTATAGTAAATGCCGGAAATCCCCTGTATACAACTCCAACCCTAGAAACCTTTGAACCTGAACCTGAGATACCTGTTATATTCATTATTATCGGCCCGGCACACCCGGCGCATAAGTATCCACCCCATAAATATTATCAGGACAAGCACTGGTGGGCGGATGGGTGATGGGCAGGCGGTGGAGTGCTGGGACAGGCGGAGTGCTGGGGCAGGCGGTGAAGTGCTGGGGCAGGCGGAGTGCTGGGGCAGGCGGTGAAGTGCTGGGGCAGGCGGAGTGCTGGGGCAGGCGGTGAAGTGCTGGGGCAGGCGGAGTGCTGGGGCAGGCGGTGAAGTGCTGGGGCAGGCGGAGTGCTGGGGCAGGCGGTGAAGTGCTGGGGCAGGCGGAGTGCTGGGGCAGGCGGTGAAGTGCTGGGGCAGGCGGAGTGCTTGGGCAGGCAGAATGCTCAGGAGGTATGCGGGCGCGCGAAAATAGATCATTAAAAAAGCCGCTGCCTCCCGGTCCATCTCCGGGAAGCAGCGGCTTCGGCTGCGCTTATCTATGCTACACTTAAGCGTTCACGTTCACTGCTTACAACCTACAGCCTACAGCGTCACAAGATAAGTCACGCCGGCTTTAACCTCAATCGCAGGTTCTACCACCTGCGTACTGCCGTCAGGAAGCTGCAGCTTCAGCTCCTGCGCATAGCTTAGACGCAGCAGTCCATCATACTTCGCTGTGATCCGGGCGGATACCAGCAGTCCATCCTGCCAGTCCATGTCAACCACATAGCCGCCGCGTGCCTTCAGGCCGCTAATCCGGCCGTTCTTCCAGGCTCCGGGCAGCGCCGGAAGCAGCGTAAGCTCACCCAGATGACTCTGCAGCAGCATTTCCGCAATACCCGCGGCAGCGCCGAAATTACCGTCAATCTGAAACGGCGGATGCGCGTCGAACAGATTCGGATAGACCGAACGGGTTAACAGCGTACGGACAAAGCCATAAGCCGAATCACCGTCCTCCAGCCGGGCATACAGATTAATCAGCCAGGCGCAGCTCCAGCCGGTATGCCCGCCGCCGGAAGCGATCCGCTTCTGAAGCGATAAACGGCTTGCCTCCAGCAGCTCCGGTGTGTCCCGTTTGTTGATCCGGTTGCCCGGATAAAGGCTGTACAAGTGCGAGACATGACGGTGTCCAGGCTCGGATTCAGTGAAGTCATAGATCCACTCCTGCAGCCGCCCGTCCTCAGCAATCTTGAGCGGTGACAGACGGGAGAGCGTCTTCTCCAATTCAGCCTGGAACTCCGGGTCCACGCCGAGAATCCGTGCAGCCTGCAGGCAGTGCTGCATCAACTCATTGATCAGGCTCATATCCATGGCCGAGCCCATGGATATGCTGCTGGCTCTGCCATCTTCTGTTACAAACCGGTTCTCCGGTGAAGTAGACGGGCTGGTTACCAGCTTGCCGTCCGCCCCTTCCACCAGCCAGTCCAGGCAGAAGAGCGCCGCTCCCTTCATTAACGGATAAGCCGTCTCTTCGAGATAAACGGCATCCGGCGTGAATTCGTAATGCTCCCACAAATGCCGGGACAACCAGACGCCGCCCATCGGCCAGAACGCCCAGCTGGCATCTCCGCCTGAGGGGTTAGACGCCTTCCACAGATCGACATTGTGATGAGCTACCCAGCCGCGTGCCCCGTAATGAATTGCAGCCGTTCTGGCCCCGGTCTCACTGAGCTCCTTGATCAGCTCAATTAACGGCTCATGAAATTCACCGAGATTACAGACCTCTGCCAGCCAGTAATTCATCTGCGTATTAATATTGGTCGTATAATTGCTGTTCCATGGCGGCTGTACATGATTATTCCAGATGCCCTGCAGATTGGCGGCCTGTGTTCCGGCACGCGAGCTGCCCATCAGCAGATAGCGCCCGTATTGGAACAGCAGCGCCTCCAGCGCCGGGTCCTCCTGGCCGTTCTTATAGGCAGCCAGACGTTCATCGGTCGGCAGATTGTCCGCTTCATGACCGCCCAGATCCAGATCCATGCGGCGGAATACCGCCTGATGATCTTCTGTATGCCGTCTCCGCAGCTCCTCATAGGACTTGCCGGCAGCTGCGGTCAGCCTGCTTGCACACAAATCCGCAGGGCTGACAATAACTGCGGAATCCTGAGCCGCCCCGGCTTTCTTATGGCTTGCTCTGGACCGCACCTCTTCATAGTCCGTGCCGGCCGCAAGCAGCAGAAGTACACGATCAGCGCCGGATATGACAAGCTTGCCATCCGAATGATGGATGCTTCCTCCCCCGGTTACCTGTACCTGCAGGTGCAGCTCGAAGGCAATCCCGAGACCCTCCTCATAGCGAACGGCCACGGGATGATCCTGATGATAGTTGTCAGCAATATGCGACGGACAGCGGCCATGGAGCACCAGTTGTTGCTCAGTTTCAGAACTGACCGTATGCTTCAGCTGGCTGCTGAGAGCAAGCTCTAGATGAAGTCCGCCCGGCACCGCACTTGTGAGGTGAACGACACCCACCTTGTCAGGAGCACTGATAAATACTTCACGGGTAAAAGCCCCCTGCTCATTCTGATAAGTAACTCTGGCAATCCCGCTGTCCAGATCAAGCTCCCGTTCATAAGCCGTGCAGTTCTCTACGCCAGCCTGCTCCAGCAACAGGTCACCCAGCGGCATATACGCCTGTGCATTTACCCCAAGCATATGCGCGTTGACCACATCCTCAGCTTCACCATATTTGCCGGAGGATACCAGCTCCCGTACCTTCTTCAGATACCGCAGGGCTTCATAGTTGTTCGTGTCCCGCGGAAATCCGGACCACAGGGTATCTTCATTCAGCTGAATCTGCTCTTTGGCGGTACCGCCAAACACCATAGCGCCCATATGCCCGTTACCAAGCGGCAGCGCTTCTTCCCAGACTGCCGCCGGCTGGCCGTACTTTAATTTCCACGGGTGATGCCTGTTGTTATCCATTCGCTTCTCGCCCTCCGTAATAATATCTGAGTACGGCAAAAGGCCCTGACCTAAGTCGGGCCTTCGCTGTATGGAATGACCTACATCCCATTATTGATTAGAACGTTTTACCTGTCCACAGGGTTACTCTCTTTTTCACGAGCTCTGTGAATTCTTTTTCCATATCCTGAGCGCCGGCTTTATCCAGCTCTGCCAGGAAGGCGTCATACACTTTATCAAAGTCTGCCGGTTTCGACAGGATGGCTTCAGGAATACGTTTGCGGACGATATCTTGAGTCTTCTTAGCAATTACCTGATATTGACCGTCAGTTGGAACCGGCAGGTTGTACAGGGCGCCTGTTTCTTTGATCGGGAATTCATCTTCTTTAGGGAACAGATCTTTCCATGTAGTAGCCTTGTATCCTGCAAGTGATTCCTTCTCAGCATCGGAGTAAGAAGCTACGATCTGTTCCGGGAAGCTTGTAGTGTAGTAGTTGCCAGTGGAATCCTTCACACCGTCACCATAACGTGCACCGAAGATTAGGTACTGGCCAATCCCAGTTTCTTTTTGGGTGTTAGCGGTATCGTTAGCTAATCCGTCGCGGATTTCAGGGAGAACTTCGCGTTTACCATCTGCATTTACAGTGTAGTGCTTGCCTTCAATACCCCAGGTTCTCAGAATCTGACCTTCATCGGAGGACATCCAGTCCAGCCATTTGATGATCCGGACAGGATCTTTAGCTGCAGTTGTAATCGCAATACCATAGCCGTCGATACCTGTCTGCATGAAGGAATGATCTTTATACTCATCAGACAGGGTTACAGGGAAGTGCCCGTAAGTATACTCGTCTTTACCGGCTGCCTTCAGAGCATTCTCACCATCGGAGTATTCCCATTCCTGGGAGATCAGACCGAGTACACGGCCGCTGGCGACTTTAGCTTTGTATTGATCGTCTTTTTGTACGAAGGTATCCTTATCAAGCAGACCTTGAGCGTACATTCCGTTCAACCAGCGGAAATATTCTTTTTCTGCCGGACGTTTGTAGTGCAGCTGTGCTTCATATGTTTCAGGATCTACATAGTATTCACCGTCATCCGGTGCACCTGTTGTAGTGAAGGCCGGGTTCGTAACGGTGATCATGATTTTCCAGTCATCAGCGTTCAGCGTCAGCGGAATTGTCGGCTGACCATCGGTTTCCGGATGCAGAGCCACATAATCCTTAAGCACTTTCTCATAATCTGCCAGTGTCTTCACTTCAGGATAGCCCAGTTCCTTCAATACGCGGTGCTGAATTTCAAATCCGCCTGTAGCATCAAAGGATTGTTGGCCGACACCCATATTCGTAGGAATCTGATAGATCGCTTGGTCTTCCAGGCTGTATTTCAGGCGGCCCATGTTTTCGCCGTAGACCTTCTTGAGATTCGGACCATATTTATCAATCAGTTCAGTCATATCAATGATCAGGCCGGCATCCACCAGGGTACTGAGGTTTCCTTTGGCGAAGATAATATCAGGTACGTCGCCGCTGGCAGCCATCATCGGGATTTTTTGGTCGCCGCCGCCGCTGCCTACATCAAATTCAGCGTCAATAGTAACACCTGTTTTTTCAGTAATGGCTTTACCGACTTCATCCTGCATTTTGTTCCAGTTCGGGCTGGCGTCACCGCCGAAGAAAGAGATCGTGAACGGAGAAGTATCTAATGCGGTATCATCTGCTGCTGCATTACTTGCTGCAGGTGTGTTTCCTGTGTTGTTAGATGTCGTGTTGTTGGCCGCATTATTGTTATTGCCTCCACAACCGGCGATCAGCATAGAGCTCATAAGCATGAGTGTAAAGATTGTTTTGGTACTCTTGCGATTCATTGTATATCCCCCTTGTAAATTAGTATGTTTCATCTATGCATATCAGGATTGACCTGAATATACCATTGTGAACGCTTGCAAAACTACTATAAATATAAATTCCACTATTTAACAATAACCCTGAGATTGGATAGCCGCCTGATCCTGCACTGAACCAGGCAGCTGTTCCATTTCAATCTATTGCCAGGCTTACGCTTTAACTGCACCCAGCGTCATACCGCCTACGAAGTACTTTTGCAGGAACGGATATACAACCAGAATAGGTACAGTTACGACAATCGTAATCGCCATCTTGATCGATTCTGGTGAAATCTGCGCCATCTGCCGCGCCATATCGTTCGCATTCACCATGCCGCTGCCCTGATTGGTAGACGACAATACCTTCATCAGCTCATACTGCAATGTAGTCAAGTGCGGCTTGTTACCGTTATACAGATACGTTGTGAACCATTCATTCCATTGGCCAACGGCCAGGAACAGCGCGATGGTTGCCAGTACCGGTTTACAGAGCGGCAGGATGATCTTATAGAAAATCATAAAGTCATTCGCCCCGTCCAGCTTGGCGGATTCCTGAAGAGCAAATGGCAGCCCGTCCATAAAGGAACGGATAATGAAGACGTTAAATGCGGAAACCATACCCGGAAGGATGTAAATCCAGAACGTTCCGATCAGATTCAAATCTTTCATCAGAATGTACATAGGCACCATACCGCCGGAGAAATACATCGTCAGGGCCAGGAAAGTCGAGATGAATTTTCTCGCTCTGAATTCCGGACGACTGAGCGTAAAGGCCAGCATGGAAGCACTGATCAGACCCAGAAGTGTACCTGAAAGGGTACGCAGAATGGAGATCTTGAAGCCCTGAATCAGACCGGTATAGCTGAAGATCCGCTGGTAATTCTCAAGCGTCCAGGCTCTCGGGAAGATATAGATGCCGCCCCGAACGGTATCTGTAGATTCATTGAAAGAAATCGCCAGTACGTTCAGGAAGGGATACAACGTCACAATCATGATTAATGTAAGTGCAGTGTACAGAAAGATGTCGAATGCACGCTCACCTTTTGTCATTTGAAATGCTTTGCCACCCATTTATGGTCCCCTCCTTACATAATGCTTTCTTTAGTGAATTTCTTCATCAGACCGTTAGCCGTGAACAGCAGAATTACACTGACTACGGAGGTGAACATGCTTATTGCAGTACCATAAGAGAACCGCATGATCTGAATACCATACTTAAGCGCATACAAATCCAGCACTTCCGAATAATCGGTGACCAGGTTGTTCTGCAGCTGGAACTGTTTCTCGAAGCCGATACCGATCAGATGGCCGATGTTCATAATGAGCAGCACCATAACGGTTGAACGGATACCCGGCAAAGTAATATTGAATGCCTGCTTAATTCTTCCCGCACCATCCACTTTTGCCGCTTCGTACAGCTCTTTATCGATCCCTGTAATCGCTGCCAAATAGATGATTGCACCCCAGCCTGTTTCTTTCCATATATCGGATGCAGTCAAAATTCCCCAGAAATATTTGCCTTGGGCCATGAATTGGATCGGCTCATCAGTGATATGTAACCACATCAGCAAATCGTTCACGATTCCTCCGTCGATCGCGAGTGTCTTGTAGACAATCCCGCCTACAACGACCCAGGAGACAAAGTGAGGCAGATAAGATACCGTTTGAACCGTTCTCTTGAAAATACTCCCCCGCAGCTCATTGAGCATGATAGCAAACGTAATGGGAACCACGAAGCCAAAGATCAGCCCGAGGACGCTCATGGACAGGGTATTTCTTAATACGAGATAGAAACGTTCGTCATGGAACAACTCCTTGAAGTTATCCAGTCCGACCCACTTCTGTTCGCCGAATGTCTTAGCCGGCTTATAATTTTGGAATGCCATCAACCATCCCCATATGGGTACATAGCTGAAAATAAATACCCAGATCACGAATGGAAGAGACATCAGATATAAGTACTTTTGCTGCAGTACGCTTTTCCAAAATCCACTATTCCGTTTCGCAGGTGGGCGGGGGGTTACGCTTTCATTTGCTGTAACACCGTTTTCAGTGAGCGCTTTCACGATCATTATTCCCCCTTCGTTTTTATAGTCTTATCTTACCGCAGCACCCCGGGAGAGAATACCCAACAGATTTCACGTAAAATCCTGTCTAAATTAGAGATTCTCCCAGGCCGCGCTGCTTAAGACTTGAACTCGCTTTCAACGGGAATAGAAAACGCTATCTCGGTACCTTCACCTGATCGGCTTGTAATCCTCAGACCATGCTCCTCTCCGTAATATAGAGTCAGTCTCTGATGAACATTGCGCAGGCCGATCCGTCCCCGTTCCTCTTCCTCCACTTTGCTAATCACATCCACGATCTCGGACAGTCTTTCCTCCTTCATGCCGATGCCGTCATCTGTCACAAGCACCTGAACCTCCTGGTTCTCATCCAGCGTTATACTGACATTGACATGAACGGTACCTTGCTTATTCTCCAGCCCGTGGACTACGGAATTCTCTACAAGCGGCTGGATAATGAGCGGCGGGATCATGATTTCAGCTGCTCTAGGGTCAAATTTAATCTCATACTCCAGCCTGTCCTCATACCGGAATTTCTGGATCTCCAGATAAGAGCGGATCATCTCTACTTCTTCCTTGATCGGCGCCCGTTCGCGGCCTACTTCGAGGTTCTTGCGCATAAGCTTACCGAGCAGTCTGACGATGTTCGCAATCTCCTTCTCGCCCTTAAGATGCGCATTCATGCGGATCGATTCCAGTGCGTTGAACAGGAAATGCGGATGGATCTGGCTCGCCATCATCTTCAATTTGATCTCCCGCTGGGCGATCTCCAGTGCACTGTTCTTCTCATTGCTCTCAATAACCTGGGTGATCAGCCGGTTAATACTTGCCACCATATAATTGAATTGCCGCGACAGCTGGCCGATCTCATCCGTCCCGTCAATCCGTGAGACGATATTCAGATTGCCAAGGGCTACCTGATTCAGCTGGCGGCTCAGGCGCAGCAGACGGTTGGTGGTCAGCAGGGAGATGGTGTATACAAACACAAGGGCAACCAGCAGCACACCAATAACGATCAGGAGGCCCAGCTTGCTGACATTATTGGCATCGCTCAGAATGCTTTTCGTTTCAAATATAGAGATAATCTTCAGCTTGCTGCTGCTCAGCTCAGGAGACATTTCATCAATAATGACGTAAGAATCCTTGTCCTTCACCCTGGTTTTGAGCACCCCCTTGGACTGCAATTGCACATCAACACCAATGTCAAAATCATCCACTGTGCTGCCTACAAGCTGCGGATCATTGGCCGACACAATATAACCCTGCTCATCGATGATTAACGTATCGAACGGCTCCTGATAGAGCATCTGATTCAGTTCATCCTGAGAAACCTGCACCATCAG
This sequence comes from Paenibacillus sp. FSL R10-2771, assembly GCF_038000205.1. Classification (NCBI taxonomy): domain Bacteria; kingdom Bacillati; phylum Bacillota; class Bacilli; order Caryophanales; family Paenibacillaceae; genus Paenibacillus; species Paenibacillus sp. FSL R10-2771. The sequence goes on along the minus strand of NZ_JBBOBM010000001.1, from coordinate 150,023 downwards.
TATTCCGGATTTGCCGGATTCCCGGTAATACACCTGACGGATCAGGCTGAGCTTGTTGATCGTCCCTTTGGGGCTGTTGAAATATTTCTCCTTGTCGGGAATATACATCCAGTAAATCTCTCCGGACTGCATGGCTTTCTTGTACCAGGCTCTCGACTCCAGCTCCGGAGTCAATGGTGCAATCGACATATCATCAACCAGGCTCGGATTATCAATGAAAAAACGGATATTAGAAATTTCCCGGTACCGCAGAACATATACACGGATATCTGTGTAATTCAAATAAGCCTTTGTAAGCGCCAATGCATCCGGGTAATGCGTAGTGACCAGCTGCTCAAGCTCCTCGTCAAAATAGAGCAGATTAGAAATATCCGTCGGAACACGCAGCTTACTGGACAATTGGCTTTTGATCTTCTCCACATTGTTGGTGGCCTGATCAATCGCTCTGTTCAAGGCTCCCTCTCGAAAATAGCTTGTAAGAATAATACCAACAATCAGCACGGGTATCATGACGACAATAATGTAGAAAAAAATCAGCTTATATTTCAGCTTCATATTATTGATCATTCGCACCAGCTTCTTAATAACAATTCCCCCTTCCGTTCCATGGAAAACAGGCTGCTCCCCTTATCCTCTGCAGATAGGGAACAGCCTGTATATCATAAGCCTCACGCTGAACGTTCGGCAAGTTCACAGTTCTAACCGCCCATGCTGCTCGCGGGCCTGCCCGGCAGCCGGGATATTAATTCTCTTTGCGGTAGGCCGACGGGGACACTCCGACATATTTGCGGAATTTGGCATTAAAATAATCGGAGTTCATATAACCGACCCGCTCTGCAACCTCATAGACCTTCATGCCTTGGGTCAGGAACTGCTTGGCTTTCTCAATTCTGACTTTATCCAGATACGTGTTGAAGTGTTCTCCCACCTGATTCTTGAACATTTTGCCCAAATACGCGCTATTATAGTTGAAAATTTCGGAAAGCGAGCCCAGCTTCAAATTCTCATTATAGCGGCGCTGGATCAGGTCCGTGATCCGCTTGATTTCATCTCCGCGCCCGCCGCTGCCGATCAGCCCGGAAATTTGCTCCATATAAGCGGATACCAGCTGCTCCACATCATGCAGGTTAGCACTGCTGTACATTTCACCCATAGGCGAGGCTTGACCGGCAATCAGTGCACGGATGTCCGGATTCGCTGCCTCCAGGCGGGCGATGGTACTGCTGACAATCCGCATCAGATTATCCTTGATATAAGTTTCTTCGCGCCGGGCATGAACCAGCTGGCGGACAATTTGCCCTATAAGCCCGCGGGCCACCTCACCGCTTCCGGCCTCAACAGCAAGCAGCAGCTGTACCTCTACATCCCGCTCCGGGTCCGGCTCCTCCTCGAATTCTCCTGTCCTCTTCACGGGTTCATTCCAGTTATCCGGCTTCCCGCTGAGCAGCGTGTCCTTCTGCCCGAAAAAAGCATCGTCCAGCCGGGCACGTGCTGTGGCAAACGACAGGAACGCCTCTTCCGGGCTGCCGGCTGCACCGCCTGCTGCGGCCTGAAACTCCAGTCCTTCCTTCGCTGTAATATAATGCAGCTCCTGCCATAGCGACTCCCGGGCACTGTCATTTGCAAGCGGTTCCTTCAAAAGAATCCCCATATACGGGGGAAGCGTGAAGAATAAGCCGCGCTCTTCCTCTTCCAGCCAATGCCTCTCCATCAGGCTCTTCACCTGTTCCTCACGGCTGTCCTCCCCTTTGTTAAGCCCTTTCAATTCCAGCAATATCACTTCGCAGCTGCATCCTTCCAGCCCCAGCTGAGCCGCAGCCTCTGCGGAAGCCTCTCCGCCTTCCTTCGGCTGCAGCAGCTCGCGCAGCAGCACTTCGGTGGTCTTCGCCGGCTCCCCGGACTGCCATTCGATCATCCGTTCTTCCAGGCTTATCTTCTCACGCAGCTCCTGCAGATAGGTGATCAATTCCTCCTCATCGACCGGCTTAAGCAAATAACCGTCGATATGGTAGGCAATCGCCCGTTTGGCATATTCAAAGTCGGCATAGCCGCTAAGAATCAGCACATGGCAGTTAGGGCTCTCTTTGCGGAGCTCGGAGATCAGTTCCAGACCGTCCATCCCGGGCATGCGGATATCTGCAATCACAAGGCCGGGCGCGAGCGCATGGAACTTGTCCAGTGCTTCATATCCGTTCGCCGCTGTTGCCACTACGGTGTATCCCTCTTCTTCCCAGGGGATCAGCGTCCGCATCCCTTCTCTTAGCTTGGGCTCATCATCTACAATCAGTACTTTGATCAATATGGGTTCACCCCCTCATTTAAAAAGAAAACAGCTGCCACCCTGTGAGGAATGGCAGACATTAAGTGCTGGATATACGACTGGTATAAAATGAACAAATGATCTCCCATTAGGCGAGGACGTAACTACAGTGAATATTTGGACTTCCGGCCGCTGTTGTCCCCAGATTTCTTGAATTCAAACCGCTGTTCGCGGTGGAAATCCGCAGACTGATGATGCTTCCGGAGCGAGCTTTCCTGCGGAAAGCTTTCAGGCGGACGCTGTCGCTCCTTCCAGTTCCAAAATTCCCCTCCGTTACTATAGCCCTTTTGGTATGGAATTAAGTTCAACTTATACAAGTTCATTAAAATATGGGATAGTTTATATTTTACACTAAATTATTTGCGATACAAAGCCAGCTTCTCATTCAGTTCGCGGGTCTGGCCGTAAACATCCTGGTACAAGGCGAAGATACCGTCGTAGATTGCAGCCTGCTCTGCATTAGGAGTGTAGGTTTCAGCCGGACGGATGAAGGCTTCCGCGCACGCTCCCAGCGATTCAAACCAGCCGGCACCGTAAGCAGCCAGCATCGCTGCGCCCATAGCCGGACCTTGCTCGCTCTCCAGCTTGATGATCGAAGCGCCGAAGATATCGGCCTGCATCTGCAGCCAGGCCTCATTCTTGGCGCCGCCGCCGATCGCTACCACCTCGGTGATCTCTTTGCCGGATTCACGTACAATCTCAATCGATTCACGCAGCGAGAAGGTGATGCCTTCCAGCACAGCGCGTGTAAAGTGGGACAATGTATGGCCGGAATCCATGCCGATGAAGCTGCCGCGGATGTTCGCATCCGGATGCGGTGTACGTTCTCCGCTGATATACGGTGTGAACAAGAGGCCGCTGCTGCCGGCCGGGATATCATTAACGCCGTGAAGCAATTCGTCGAAGCTCTTCTCAGCCGCAAAGGTTTCCTTAAACCAGGTCAGACTGTGGCCCGCTGCCAGTGTAACGCCCATGATGTAGAAGGCATCCTTCTCACTATGGTTGAAGAAATGGACTTTGCCTTCAAGGTTAAGATCCTTGTTGCTCTCATAAGACAACACGACTCCGGAAGTACCGATGCTGCACATCGTCCGGCCTTCACCCAGAATTCCGGCACCGAGTGCGCCGCAGGCATTGTCTGCACCACCGGCGAACACCTTGGTGGAAGGCAGCAATCCGGAAGCTTCGGCAATCTCCGGAAGCAGGGTTCCGGTCTGCTCGAAGGATTCCACAAGTCTAGGGCAGATAGAGAGCGGCAGACCGAAGGCTTCGGCAATCTCCGGACTCCACTGCTTGGAGCCTACGTCGAGCAGCAGGGTTCCGGCTGCGTCTGAATAATCCATAGCGTAGTCACCGGTCAGGCGGTAACGTACATAATCCTTCGGCAGCAGGAACAGCTCAGCCTGCGACAATACCTCCGGCTCGTTCTCTTGAACCCAAAGAATCTTCGGAAGCGTGAAGCCTTCCAGCGCGCGGTTTCTGGCAATTTTGATCAGCTTGCCGCCAAGCGTCTTCTCAATCTTGCGGCACTGGGCTGTTGTGCGTGTATCGTTCCACAGGATCGCCGGACGCAGAGCCTTACCTTCGCCGTCAACGAGCACCAGTCCGTGCATTTGACCGGAGAAGCTGATTCCGTCCACTTGCGAAGAATCTACACCGGATACCTCCATCAGCCGCTTCAGGCTGACGATTGTTCCTTTGACCCAATCCTCCGGATTCTGCTCACTCCAGTTCGGCTGGGGTCTGCTGAGCGGATAAGCCTCAGAGTGCTCGAACGCAACTTTGCCCTGGGGATCTACCAATACAGTCTTCACTGCGCTGGTTCCGAGATCGACACCGATTACATATTTCATAGTTATCCTCCTAAAAGTTATATGAAGCATTACTTCTATTGGAACATCTCCGCAATATAACTCGCCTCGTAAGCATAATCTTAAGTTTTGCGAGCTTCTGCTTCCTGAATTCACTTCAAGCAAAACTCGCTTCGTAAGCATAATCTTAAGTTTTGCGAGCTTCTGCTTCCTGAATTCACTTCGAGCAAAACTCGCCTCGTAAGCATAATCTTAAGTTTTGCGAGCTTCTGCTTCCTGAATTCACTTCGAGCAAAACTCGCTTCGTAAGCATCTGCTTAATTATATGAAGCATTAACCCTATTACCGAAGCCTGTGCATCAGCCATTCTACGCCGTGCACATCTATTCTCCACCAATAAAAGGGGGCTGCCGAAGAATGCTCTCTTCAGCAACCCCCGTTGCGTTTATCCTCTGATGAATCTGCGGCAGCTGCCGCAAATCCGGTGCAGTCTTACTCTACTGTCAGGATGTACTGGTTAAGTGTAGCTCTTAGCAGTTCCTGGCGTCCGGACTTGTTCGGACGCGGGTTTTCGTTGTTCAGTGCATAGTCAGCAAGCGAAGCAAGTGTCGCTTTGCCGGATACGATGTCCGCGCCGATACCTTCATTGAAGCTGCTGTAACGCTCAGCAATGAAGTTCTCGAATACGCCGTCTTCCAGCAGCTTAGCAGCTACCTTCAGACCCTTGGCATATACGTCCATACCGGAGATATGTGCCAGGAACAGATCCTCAGGCTCGAAGGAAGGACGGCGCACTTTGGAGTCAAAGTTGATTCCGCCTTTGCCCAGACCATCGTTCTTCAGTACTTCGTACAGAGTCAGAGTAGAATCGTAGATGCTTGCAGGGAATTCATCGGTATCCCAGCCGAGCAATGGATCGCCCTGGTTCGCATCAAGCGATCCCAGCATGCCGTTGATACGGGCTACGTGCAGCTCATGCTCGAACGTATGGCCGGCCAGTGTGGCATGGTTAGCTTCAAGGTTCAGCTTGAAGTGCTTATCCAGGTTGTACTTCTGCAGGAATGCGATACAGGTTGCTGCATCGAAGTCATATTGGTGTTTGGTAGGCTCTTTCGGTTTAGGCTCGATCAGGAACTGGCCGTCGAAGCCGATTTCCTTAGCATAATCAACAGCCATGCTGAACAGGCGGGCAATGTTGTCCTGCTCAAGACTCATATTGGTGTTCAGCAGCGTTTCGTAACCTTCACGGCCGCCCCAGAATACATAGTTGTCAGCGCCCAGACGTTTACCAACTTCCAGACCTTTCTTCACTTGTGCAGCAGCGTGTGCGAACACATCAGCGTTGCAAGTGGAGCCTGCACCGTGCATGTAGCGCGGGTTGGTGAACATGTTAGCTGTGTTCCACAGCAATTTTTTGCCGGAAGCCTTCATGCCTTGTTCAAGGATATCTACGATTGTATCGATGTTGCTGTAGAATTCACGCAGGGACGCGCCTTCAGGAGCGATGTCCACATCATGGAAGCAGTAGTACTGCAGATCCATCTTCTCCATGAATTCGAATGCTGCTTCTGCACGGGCTTTAGCCTTGTCCAGTGTGCTCAGCTTATCCCAAGCGCGGACTGCAGTTTCAGCACCGAACGGATCGGAACCGCCAGCTGTTAATGTATGCCAATATGCCATTGCAAATTTCAGGTGCTCTTCCATAGTTTTGCCGGCAACGATTTCTGTAGGGTTGTAGAATTTGAATGCGTAAGGGTTAGTGGAACGGCTTCCCTCGTAAGAGATCTTGCTCACTGTTTCAAAATAAGCCATTTGTAAAATCCTCCTCGATATTTTGCTTCGCCCGCAAGCGTTTACAGCAACATCTTATCACATCTTCAGGACTTTGTATATTGGTTAAACAAAGTTTTTGAGAACTTTTATTTTGCCTGTTTTTTATTCTGTGCCGGGCAGAGCAGCCTCTCTCTTCTCGCTTGATTTTCACCTGATGATGCTGAACATAAAGTACCCTCCGGCAGTGCAGCCTATGCGTATAACTGTAATTTCCCCGCCTCACCCGGACGTTAATCTAGTTGCTTTTTGCCGCTCTTCATTCTAGACTAAATGGCATACCTTCTCCGCGTAAGCGCTGCTTCAAGGCTTAATGCATTACGTATGCGGGAAAACCGAAACCTATAAGCTCCGCCCTGATCGAGTGCCTTCCTCATTGTTATGTGACGTACTCAGCAGGCCGGATAGTCTTATATTTCAAAAAAGGAAGTGTGCTTCTTGAAAGTTACCGGTGATCAGGCGCTGGTCAAAAAAATCAACAAATCGATTATTTTACATACGATCCGTATGCAGTCCCCCGTCTCCCGGGCCAAGGTGTCCGAGATGACAGGCCTTAATAAGGCTACGGTCTCCAATCTAGTCGCCGAGCTCTGCGGGCAGGAGCTGGTTACCGAAGCCGGTCCCGGAGAATCCAGCGGGGGACGCAAGCCGCTTATGCTGCATTTTAACGAAATGGCCGGAACCGTTATCGGGATCGAGCTGCGCGTTAAACAGCTTAAGGCCGTGCTCTGCAATCTGGGAGGCGGTATTCTTCATGAACGGGATTGTGCGCTGGAGGCCCACGACTTCCCTTATGTACTTGGGCAGATGCAGCAGATGATCTCGGAGCTCATTGCCGAGGCGCCTCCTTCGCCCTATGGCATTGTCGGCATCGGAGTCGGCGTGCCGGGAATGGTGGATGAACACGGAGTCGTCCTGTTTGCGCCCAACCTTGGCTGGGAAATGGTCGATCTGCGGTCGATTCTGGAAAGCGCCTTCGCGGTTCCGGTCACCATTGACAATGAAGCCAATGCCGGGGCACAAGGGGAGCTGAACTTCGGGGCGGCGCGAGATGTGCGCCATCTGCTGTATATCAGCGCTGGTTCGGGGATCGGGTCCGGAATCATCATCGGCGGAGAATTGTATAAGGGCGCACGCGGATACGCCGGGGAGACCGGGCATATGACGATTGAGGCGGAAGGCAAGCCCTGCAGCTGCGGCAGCCGGGGCTGCTGGGAGCTCTATGCTTCGGAGAAAACATACGATAATCCCGGCCTTTCCCTGCCTGCCCGCACCACGACCGAACTGGTGGCGTATGCGCTGGAGGGGCAGCCGGATACCCTGCGGCACTTTAGCTCCATCGGGGAATATCTGGGCATCGGGGTCACTAATCTGATCAACAGCTTCAATCCGGAGCTGATTGTCATTGGGGGTGCTCTGTCTGAAGCCGAACCGTGGCTGGGCGAGCCGCTGCGCCGGGTAGTAGCCGAGCGTACGCTTCCTTACCACAAGCAGCAGCTTGAGATCACTTTCTCCAGGCTGGGCAGCCGCGGAACGTTGATTGGCGCAGGCTTTTCTGCAGTCATGCACTTTCTCGGCAACATCCGGGTAACCCTATAGACAAGTAGAAACGGGTGCCTTCCTTTTTTAGGAGGGCACCCGTTTTAGAGAGAAATAGAAGGATAATTTTAGCGTAGAATATACAAGCTCTTATATTTTCGTAAAATTGCCGCATTTGCAGCAGCATTTCCTGCACTAAAAGGAATAGCAATCCTATATAATAAGGTTATACGTGTGACATTTATCACCATACCCCTTTTTCTGAATGGAGAGAGCGTCCATGACCTATGTTGATACGTCAGATATTTCGGCGAAGTTGTTCATCACCGTGCTGCTGCTGCTGCTTATTATCGCCCCACTCATCAGCCTTGGCGTCCTGCGCCTGTTCCAATCGAGGAAGAAATCCGGATTCATGCTCATTAGCAGCGGCATTGCCGTATATGCTGTTTTTCAAATTGTCATGTCGTTTACCCATACTTAGCCTAGCGGCCTCCAAACGGGGTTCACGCTTGCAAGACAGCGATATCTTGTATCCCCTTCATGTATCTGTTTTAGCGGGAAATACAAAAAGCAGCCTGGATTCAAAGACTGCTTTTTGATATATCCGTTGTTCCCCTGGTGCGCAGTACACACTCAAACCGCTCAACCCCCGGATATTTTGCTCCCAGACTGTGAATCTCAAACCCTGCCTTGCTATAAAAGCCTACCGCATCCTGATCCGTTTCTGCCCTCAGCACCTCTACCTGCTCCCAACCGGCAATTTCTGCGATCATATTGCTGCCAATCGTGCGTCCGCGCCAATTCTTCTGGACAGCCAGATGTCTGATCTCCACCTCATGTGCAGCAGCGCAGCTGATTCCTGTGATTCCGGCCAGTTCCCCGTTAATGAAGCAGCCAAACAGCTCACAGCCCTCCGCAGCAAGGTATCTCTTCAGCTCTTCGTTAACTCTCTGATCATCCGTCCACATACATTCTGCGAGCAGGCTCTTCACCGCATCGCTGTCCCAGTAATTCTTTAAGCTGATTAACAAGTCACCCTTCTCCTCTCATTCAGGACAACGAAAAACCGCCTCCGGAGGGAAGCGGCTACTGTATTCTCCTTAAGTCCGGCCAGCTATTCCTTAAATCGTAGCCAAAGCCTTGTCGAACTTGGTTTTGTTCATGCCGACGATTTTGAACTCACCGATAACCGTAATAGGAACAGCTCTCATTCCCATATCCCATACCTGCTGTGCATAATCATCGTTCTGCTCGATGTTGCGCTCTTCGTAGGCTACACCTTTATCGTTCAGGAAGCTCTTCACCTGACGGCAATGCGGACAATTGGTTGAAGTGTACACAATTACATTCTCCATAGTATGATCTCCTCCTAATTTGTAAGTATAAGAATCTGTGATCTATTGTAGCACCGGAGTGCCTTCTATTCCAAATGGAATCTTACAGAATAACCGCGCTGTGTTCCAGGCTCTCGATATATTTCTCGGCATCCATCGCCGCCATACAGCCGCTGCCTGCAGCCGTAATCGCTTGTCTGTAACGGGTATCCTGCACGTCACCGCAAGCAAACACGCCGGGAATATTCGTCTCGGAGGTTCCGGGATTCGACACAATGTAGCCGTTAGCATCCGTAGTGATTTGTCCGCCCAGGAAAGAAGTATTAGGATGATGGCCTACAGCTACGAATACACCGCTGGCTTCAATGAACTCTTCTTCACCGGTCTCATTGTTAATCACCTTCAGGCCAGTCACACCTTTGTCTCCGGCAATAACTTCAACAGGCGTACGGTTGAGTCCCCAGGTAACTTTGGCATTGTCACGTACACGGTCCTGCATAATCTTGGAGGCACGCAGCTCTTCGCGGCGGTGCACCAGGGTTACCTTTGACGCGAATCTTGTCAGGAAGCCCGCTTCCTCCAGCGCCGAATCGCCGCCGCCGACAACCACGATTTCTTTGCCGCGGAAGAAGAATCCGTCACAGGTTGCGCAAGTGCTGACACCGCGTCCGATATTATCCTGCTCCCCGGGAATTCCGAGATATTTCGCTGTAGCACCGGTGGAAATAATCAATGTATCTGTAACCAGTGTGCCCATGCCTTCAACATTCAGCTTGAACGGACGTTCACCCAGCTCTACACTGTTCACCCAGCCGGTAACGAACTGTGCTCCGAAACGTTCAGCCTGCTTGCGCATATTGTCCATCAGATCCGGACCCAAAATGCCTTCCGGGAATCCTGGGAAGTTCTCGATCTCTGTTGTAGTCGTAAGCTGTCCGCCTGGCTGCGGACCTTCAATAACGAGCGGGCTCAGGTTCGCCCGGGCCAAGTATATGGCAGCCGTCAATCCGGCCGGTCCAGTACCTACAATAATTGATTTGTACATGATTATATCCTCCTTGAGATGGACGGCAAAGACGCCATTTCTTAATTAAAATTATTATAATGTAGTATTTATTATGATCATCTCAAGAGAATATGTCAATATGCCAGACACGGTGAAAACGTTCCTATTTTGTGAACAATTCAATTTTAAGCAATTAAATATTTGGCTGGGCCGGTTAAACGGTCGTTCCGGCTTTTTTAGCGCAACAGACGCAGTCCGTTAAGGATTACAAGAATGGTGCTGCCCTCATGGCCCACCACACCAAACGGCAGCGCGATCCCCTGCACAAAGTTGCTGATCATCAGTGTAGCTATCACCGTCACGGCAAAAATCATATTCTGCTTCACAATCCGCTGCGTGCGGCGGGCCAGGGCAATTGTAGAAGCAATCTCCTCGATATTATCGTTCATCAGCACCACATCGGCAATCTCCAGCGCAGCTCCGCTGCCTTTCATGCCCATCCCCATACCAACCGTTGCTGTAGCCAGCGCAGGCGCATCATTAACACCGTCACCCACCATAATCACATGGCCGTATTGTTCACGAAGCGATTTGATATGCGATACCTTATCTTCCGGCAAAAGACCGGCGAATACCAGGTCCACTCCGGTCTTCCCGGCAATCACCTGTGCGGTGGCCTCACGGTCACCGGTAAGCATCGCTACCTTAATGCCCAGCTCCTGCAGCTTGCGCACCGCCGTCTCCGCCTGGGGACGCACCGTATCCTGCAGCGCAATCATTCCGGCGATGGTGTCTCCGGCGAGAATCAGCGATACTGTCTTCCCTTCCTGCTCCAGTCGGCTGCGCAGCGCTCTCCAGTCTTCCGAACCCTCCTGCGGTTCAGCGCCGTCCACTTCATCCAGCAGATTGGACTTGCCGATCCGCCACAGCTGGCCGTTAATGGTTCCCTCAATGCCCCAGCCGGTAACCGATTTGCTCTCTTCAATATTGTGCAGCTCTACCTGCTCGGCTTCGGCAAGCGCAACAATAGCCTCCGCAAGCGGGTGGCCGGACAGCTTCTCAATCGAAGCACTGACGGACAGCAGCGCTTCGCGTCCATACCCTTCTCCGGCGATGAAATCCGTGACCTGCGGAACCCCTTCCGTCAATGTACCCGTTTTGTCAAAAGCAACTACGGAGGTACGTGCCATATTTTCCAGGTGGACACCGCCTTTGAAGAGAATCCCTTTGCGCGCACTCTTCGAGATGGCCGACAGCATGGCCGGCATAATGGAGGACACGAGTGCACACGGAGAAGCCACTACCAGGAAGACCATTGCTTTATAGAAGGTATCGCTCCAGCTCCAGTCCAGCAGAAACGGCGGCAAAGTGATCAACAGGGCCGTTGCGGCTACTACAACGCGGGCATAGACGGATTCAAGCCGTTTGATAAAACGCTGTGAATCCGGCACTTCATTCTCGGCTTCTTCAACCATCCGGATGATCTTGGCGAACAAAGTATTTTCTGCCGATTTGGTAACTTCAATATATAGCGGGCCTTCGCCATTCACTGTACCGGCGAACACTTCACTTCCGGCTGCTTTGTCAACGGGAAGCGATTCTCCGGTAATGGACGCCTGATTAACAGAGGATTCCCCGCGGCATACCTTGCCATCTGCAGGGATAAGCTCCCCGGGACGGACCAGCAGCAGATCTCCGATGGCCAGCAGATCAATCGCCACCTCATTCATTGCCCCCTGCTCAATGCGCACAGCCGTGGCAGGTTTGAGCGCCAGCAGCGAGGAGATATCCTTCTTACTGCGCTCCATCGTGTAACTCTCGAGCGCGCCACTCAGCGCGAAGATGAAGATCAGCATCGCGCCTTCATTCCAGTAACCGATGGAAGCTGCGCCTAGAGCCGCAGCAATCATCAGCAGATTGACATCCAGATCGCGCTCCTTGACCAGCGTCTCCACGCCTTCCTTCGCCTTGATCCAGCCGCCTATCGAATAGGAGATCACATAGAGAATAACGGATATCGTCTCAGACCAGCCGCTGGCGGCCCAGGCGATCAGCATCATCAGCCCGCTTCCGAGCGCTGCCTGCATTTCGGCGTTTGAGATCATAGCCAGCGGATCGAAGCGGCGCGGCTCCGGCGTCCGCGGCTGCTTAGCGCCTCCTTGACGCGCGACGGATTTAGGCATTTCTTTCGAGGTTGCTTGCATTATAAATCACCTTCCTGATTGTAGTTGTATAAGAGGCACACTTGAGAATGAGAGCCAGAATGAGAACCATTATGACCCGACTGAGAATGAGAGCCATTATTAAGACCCTTAAAATGACACATGCTGCCCCGGCTTAGCCGGGACAGCATGTTAAATGAGAATGATAATCATTGTTGCAATAATGCAACTATATTTCCTCAATGCAACTTATAGCTATACTATATCACGCCCGGCGGAAAAGTAAACCCGGAAACAAGCCTGTTTTTTCGGAGGGTTGACCTCCACCTTGAACAAAGCCCGCGCGCCGGTTGGGGGAAGTTTTAAGGGAAGTTTTGAGGAATTTATGGAGGCTGCTGAGAATGGCACTGGTAGTGCGAGCGAACGGTGTGTGGAGTTTGCATAAGCCGGCTGCTGAGTGCTGTTATGAGAGTCCGCCCATATGATGCTATATAGAGTGAACTTAAGTATCTAACTTGCTGCATGGGCGGAACCCTCGGGTAGCAAGGGGTTCGTCCATCGGCAGGCCATATCATCATTCTTAAGTTCGGCTTATATAAGTGGAAAAACGTATCTTAATTCGGATGAATGAAGTGATTTCAAGCAAGCAAATGGAAAAAAGGCATTTAATTCGGTTCATTTACCTTCATGTAGCTCATACGCAGCGATTTAAGTGCTGTTTATCCAACTGCTGTTTCAGCAGACGCTCTTCGTTCATCAGCAAGTGGAGAAAATCCAACTGCTATTTCCGGCCGCCGCAGCATCCCGTGACGGAAAATTTGAGGATAATTGCTTTTTCGAGGAATAAAAATATGCCCCGCCATAATTCTGCTGGTGCAGCTGGCGGGACACTTTTGAGTATGCATTAAGCTCTGCCTACAACTATAGTAGAACCTCCACTTTCACCGAGCTACGATCCGGATAGACAGGAACTACCGTACCTGCCAGCAGTTCACCGTCAACACGGATTTCCTTGACGCCTGTGCAGACACCGTTCTCGTTCTTCACGGTAATCTCATACAGACAGCCGCGGAATCTCCGGGAAACGGAGAAGCCCTCCCAGGAAGACGGGATGCACGGGTTAACCGACAGTCCGCCGAGTACGGGCTTAATGCCCATAATATACTGCGTAGCGGCTACATACATCCACGCAGCAGTTCCGGTCAGCCAGGATACATTCGCCAGCCCGAATCTGTCAGATTCCGGTCCGAACAGGTTGGAGGCATAGACATACGGTTCCGCTTTATAGCGCCATAATCCGGCTTGCTCCATTGCAATATTCGGAATCAGCTGGCGGTAATATTTGTAGGCCTGATCTCCTCTGCCCAGCATGCATTCCGCAATAATCGCCCAGGTATTGGCGTGGCAGAAGACGGCCCCGTTCTCGCCTGTCCCCTTGTTGTAATTGGTCAATGGATCTGCAGGATCGGGGAAATTGGTAATGGACGGGTGCAGCTTCTTAATGCCAAGCTCCGTATCCAGAATGTCGCGGACACTGTCCATGGCCTGGAGCGCTTTATCAGGCTCACCCATGCCGGACAGGGTCGCCCAGGTCTGGGCGTTAAGCCAAATCTGGGCTTCGTCATGCTCAGCGGTGCCCAGATAACGCCCGTCATCCATGACTGCCCGCCGGAACCATTGGCCGTCCCAGCCCAGCGTGTTCACCAGCCGCTTCTGCTCCTCGTACAGCCTGTCATAGTCCGCCGCATGCTCCGGATGACCGGCTGCCGCCGCCAGATCCTTCATGCGCAGCAGCACGGTTCCGAACTGCATCGCCGTCCAGATGCTCTCCCCTCTGCCCTCACGGCATACGCGGAACAGCTGGTCATTCCAGTCCGAGCGGAGCATCAGCGGGAAGCCGTTCGGCCCCAGCCGGGAGACGGTGAAGTCTACCGCACGCTTCAAATGATCATACAGCGGTGCTTCCCCGCCATCATAGAAAGGCAGACTCTCCTGCAGGAATCCGGCATCGCCGGTCTCTGCGAGAATATCCCATACGGCCAGCGCCGTCCACAGGTGGTCATCCGAGTGAATACTGGTCACCGGGTCCCAGCCCTCATTCGGGAAAAAGTAATGATTCACATGTCCGTCCTGATACTGCTGCCCAAGCAGCAGGCGGACCTTGTCTTTGGCCGCCTCCGGATCTAATGGAACTGCGGCCAATATATCCTGGGCGGTATCCCGGTAGCCTACTCCACGGAATGTCCCCGTAGCATAGAACGAAATATTGCGCGAGAAAAGAAAGTTCCGCTGCGACTGATACGGATTCCAGATATTGATCATGCGCTGCGCATCTTTATCCGGCAATTCGCAGTTCCAGGCGCCCAGATAGCTGTCCCAGTTCTCCTTAAGCGCCGCAAAGGAACGGGTGACGAAATCCGTCTCCCGGGAATGGCCGATGGCCTGTTCGATCTCAGCCTCATTCATCGCCGTCCCCAGGAAGAAGTTCACGGTGTGGGTCTCGCCGGGCTGCAGCCTCACTTGAACCTGAAGCGCTCCGCAAGGATCTCCGCCAAGTATTGTCGAGCCGGTACAGCCGCCCTGCTCAACCGCAGCCGGATTCGATTCACTGCGGTAGCTGCCGATGAATTCCTCCCGGTCCCCGTCATAACCGGCCAGCGGAGCATCCGACATCATATAGACCAGCGGCGTCTCATCCGGCTTGGGCTGATTCTCAACTCCGTACTTGTAGATAAGGGCTTCCTTGTCATGATACTGCACCGACACCTGATGCTTGTTGTAGCATTGCCATTGCAGCTCGCGCATGAATTCCATCATGCCAAACTCGGCATAGGCATACACGTTCAGCTCCTTGACCTCTGTACTATGGTTAGTCAGCGTCAAATTCCAGATCAGCGAGTTCTCGTAAGGTCCGACAAAATAAACGGTTTTTGCCGAAACTTCATCCTGCGCGGCTTCAAAGCGGGTATACCCCATGCCATGGCTGCTCTTCCACTCCTGCGGCTTCTGAAAAGCAGGCTCATAGGTAGGGCACCAATAGCTGCCCGTTCCAGCATCCTGCAGGTAAATATAAGGACCGGAACGGTCGGTCGGCAGATGAAAGAAACGGTAGCGTGTAATCCGCCAGATCTGCGGGGATTTATAAAAGGCTAATCCGCCGCCCGCATGGGACAGCATGGTATGGAAGGTGCCGTTGGATAAATAGTTCAGCCATGGGGTCGGCATATCATGGCGCTTGAACTCTACCTCCTTCGCGTCATCGCGGAAGGTGAAATACTGGTCCAGCTCCTGCTCGCGGGCAAACGCGCTGCCCCCGGCTGCCGGTTTTGCAGCCTTGTTACTCTGTGTGCGGCCGGAATGGCCTGCCGGATTGATTGTTCCCGGTTGCTTTGTCATTAGTCTGAATCCTCTCCATTTAGGATTACTCATTGCTTATTCTTATTGCTTATTTAGGCTCAACCTCATCCATTGTCATGCTGAACTCCAAATCATTCATATACGTGCCATCCGGGTTCAGGAAAACCATGCCGAAGGAGATATCCTCCCGGCCTCCCCGGACGATGGCAACCAGCCGGTTGATTCCTTTTCTCAAAATGATCTCCCGCTCCGGCTGAGTCACATGCTGACCGTTCATATAGATCTCGTAAGCACATTCTGAGTTCACCCGCAGCCTGCCTGTCCGGACACCCGCAGGTACCCCGGTGCCGGAGACGGGCGCAGGCAGATGCACGAAGCAGCTCAGAAACAGCGGACGGCCTTCCGGTGCCGGGATCAGCAGCGTTCCATCTTCGCGCCGTTCTTTTTTCTTCATCCAGCCGTACAGGCCTTCGCCCAGATTGTTCAGGGAGAATTCAGGGTCGGTATAGTAATCCTTCATGGCCTGATAATCGGTATACGGCGGACAGAACAGCGTCATCGCGGCTTCCACCGCCCACTGCGCATCTCCTTTATCCAGCTGCAGCAGCTCATCCGCGAAGTCGGCCCCCAGATTGCCCAGCAGGCGGGTGTACAGCCTCAGGCTTTTGTCACTGCCCGGGTCGGTGAGCAGCTGCGAGCAGATAATCTCACCCTCGCCGACTGCCTGGCGGATCACAAAAGCTCCGGGAGCACAGGCCTTGCTGCGGTTCAGCTCGACCAGCGCCAACCTGCTGTATTCCGCCGTATGCAACCCGGCGAAGTAATCCTTCCAGGCTGTGCCTTCCACGCTGGTGCACAGCACCTCCGCGCCCTGCACCTCCAGCCTGTGACCGGCCAGCTCCCGGTTGACCACGTCCCGGGGCGAGAGATGCACCTTGTCGAACCCGAACAGGTCGACAGGGCTGATCCCGCAGACGGCGGCGTGCGTGTAGTCCGCCGCCAGATGATAGGTCCCGTGCGGCGCTATACGCACGGAGCGGTCCAGCAGGCGGGCAAGCGCCTCCTGCCCGCCTGGCTCTGCAGGCAGCACCAGCACTGTGCTGCCTGCTTGCGCTGCCTGCCGGACGGCTTCCGCCGCGCCCGGGCCGTGCAGCAGTCCGGCCTCCACGACCAGGAGGCCGGGGTTCAGGCTGGACAAGCCTGCGGCGCTGTCCAGCCTCTGGCCCTTCAGGCGGAGCTTGCCCAGCAAGGCTTCCGCCGCCCCGCCGCTGCGGACCCACACCGCAGCGGGCACCGGTACAGCGGCCGCGTGGACTGCGCGGCCCGCATACTGGAGCAGGCTCCGCAGCAGCAGGCAGGCCTGGGGAATCCGGTGGAGATGATCCATGATCTCCAGCTGATTCGCCAGGAACATGCCCGCTCCGCTCCGGTACTCCAGCAGCGGCGACCACAGATCGCCGCCGTCTCCAAAGTCACCCGCGCTGCATTCCAGCAGCAGGGTGAAATCACCGGTCACCGGCTTCTCGAACGCTGCCCGGATAATCGGCAGCGGCCCGTCCTCGCGCAGCCCCTCATGCCAGTACATGAGGTCCTCTGCTCCCAGGCCCCGAAGCACCGGATGTCCATAGTCGCCTGCATGGGCACGGATGAATTCCCTGCGTACCAGCGGGAGCCTGCCGGGGGAGAGGTGAAGCTGTTCCAGCAGCAGTAATCTGCCGCCCCGCTGCACGTAGCTTCTCAGCTTCCGGTCCAGCGCCCCGTCCTTGTCCTGCATGCGGCTGCCGACAATCAGCAGCGTCCCGCCCGCAAGCCGCTCTACCGCCTCCGCTTCTGCCCGGACCAGACCGGGCACCAGGGTGCGGATCGCCTCATAGTCCCGGTCAGAGCCTATATAAGAAGCGGGAAGCGCTACTTCTACCGGCTCTGTCTTGCAGCTTCCGGACAGCAGCCGGTAGCTTAACTGAAGCTCATGCTTCAGCTCCGTGCCATGGAACAGCCGGGCAGACAGCACCGCTTCCGCTTCTGCTACTCCTGCTGATGCTGCTGGTGCTGCTGGTGCTCCCACCCCTACTCTTACTTCTGCACCATCTCCTGCTCTTACTTCTGCACCATCTCCTGCTCTTACTTCTGCACCATCTCCTGCTCTTGCTTCTGCCCCATCTACTGCTCTTGCTCCTACGCCTTCATCCCCTCCCACTCCAGCCCCTTCGCCATTGACCGGTTCCGGCATCCATTCCAGCCGGATGCTCCGGCGGGCGGCAGGCTCGTGGCGGAAACGGAACGTCTCGCTATGAACCACATGTCCGCCTTGCCGGACTGTGCATTCAACAGTCACTTCCTGTTCTGCCAGCGTATCGTTGTAGACATCGAAGCTGCGGCGGACCGGCGCATCATCGAAGAAGCAGCGGTTATATTCGGCGGCAATCATTGTCACCGGCTTGAAGGCTTCAGCCATAATGGCAAAAGCGGGATTGGCCTTGAATGCCGGATATTCCTCCGGCAGCAGCCCGTTGTTCAGGGAAAGGGAGTAAGCCGGAATTACCGCAGGCTTAGGGCCTGGTGTGGTCAGGTCGGCAGGCGGCAGCTGAATATTCCGTTCCGGCATCGCCCGCATGAAATAATGGGCGAAGTTGAAGGTAGAGATACCGGAGACACCTTGGCGGCGTGCATACTCCACGAACAGCCTTTCCTTCTGGGCCAAGCCGGCAGCACTTGCATCTGAGTCACGGTATGCATCCAGTCCGACATACATGCTGCTGTTCTGCGGGCAGATGTACCACCATCCGCCATGCTCGCCGAAGGTGAGCGGAACGCTGCGGTCCCACTGCGCGATCGTGCCGTCAATGTTGTAATGGCGGCTCTCCACCTCTGTCCCTGGCTTGGTGACCAACCGGTTATCCCCTTCCACCATAATCGGGCGGGTAGAATCAAGGGCTCTCATCAGCTCCATCAGACCAGGGATATGCTGTTTGTAGGTATCCCGGCCGTCCACCCAGCGCATCTCGTTCTGCACGCTCCACAGAATGACGGATGGGTGATTCTTATCCCGCTGTACCAGCCGCTGCACATGCGCCCGGCAATTGGAGATGAAGTCAGGGTGAGCAGCATCCATGGTTTTGCTCGACCCGTAGATTGCTGTCTCATCGACAATCAGCATCCCTTCCTCATCGGCAATCCGCAGATAATCAGCCGGATACGGCTCGGCATGCAGCCGGATGCTGTTGATGCCCGCCTGTCTGCACAGACGGTACCAATTGCGGATATAGTCTTCTGTCTGCTGCGCCGCCCCCTGGAAATGCCAGGAATCGCCCCGCAGGTTAACGGGAATCCCGTTCAGCATGAACTGCGGGCCTTCGCACCAGAACTCCCGGAAGCCGAATACATCGGTCCGCCGGTCAAGGACCTCCCCGTCTGCCTGAAGCTCCAGCTCCAGCTCATATAGAACCGGGTGATCCGGACTCCACAGCACGGCATCCTGCCAGGGCAGCGCAAAAGATGCTCCGCCCCACTCCCGGCTGCCGGTGTTCCAGCATAATTGCCGTCCTTCTCCTGCCTGCGCAGGCAGAACATCTACTCCTGCTTCCGCTTCAAGCACCGGCAGCGGCTCTGCACCCTTCACAGGCAGGGTACCGGCCTTCCGTTCCCTGACTTTCAGGAACACCTGCAGCGATTCCACCGCAGGTCCGCCGGATTCCGTCCCAATAAGGGCCTCTACTTCCAGCATGCCCTGCCGGACAGAGGTGCGGATCGTGAGATCCTCCAGCGATACAGGCGGGTAGCCTTCGAGGAAGACATCCTGCCATATTCCCCTTGCGATCCTGCCGAACCACGAACCGGCAAGTCCGGTGATTCTTTCCTCCCCGGAGGGGAGCACCGCCATGTCGAAGCTTCCGCATACCACATGCAGCTGCTGCTCCCGGCCGGGCTGCACCAGCCGGGTGATATCCAGCCGCAAAGGCAGATACCCGTCCTCCCAGACGGCAATCCGCTCGCGGTCCAGATATACCGCTGCCTTCTGCATGATTCCATCGAAGCGCAGCACAATCCGCTGCCCCAGCATAGCCTCCGGCACCTGAAAAGAACGGTGCAGCACCCCAGCTTCGGCCGCATCCCATTCTCCCGGGTAGCCGTACACATCAAATGGCACGAAGTTATGGTCCGGTACTTCTCCAAATTTGCTGCCCGAAGGCGTCTTATAGCTGTGGCGCCAGCTCGAAGGCACCTGTATCTTGCGCGCCTCATATTGCAGCCTCTCAGGAAGACTGCGGCAGCGCGGCTGATCGTAGAGCGGCATGAAATCCCATTCGCCGTTCAGGCATATGGATGTGCGTAGCATATTCATTCTCCTTTTCCCCTTTGCGGGAGGTTGATCGTTAGGGCAGGCGTAAGCTTTTTCCAGATTTCCTGATCCGGCTCTACATTCTTCCACTTGATAAAATGCGGCTCCATAACCTCTCCCCACTGCTCCGGACGCAGATTGGTTGTGAGTTTCCCCCTATAGGGAGCGGGCTCCACGGTTGCGGGCAGCTCGGAATAAAAGAACAGCAGGTTCTCATGAAGACCGATGATCCCGTATTTGTCACCGTCTCCCGGGCGCTCCTCCTGATATTGATAATGGTAATAGACATAGCTTGAGACCTGCTCCGGCTTGAGTACTGCCAGCCTGCCGTAGGGCGCCCCCGGAACCTGGTTGCGCTTCCAATGCTGCCCGGACACCGGCTGCTGATAATGAAAAATGTCCATCATCGGCACCCACAGCCGCGGATACTCCCCGCCCGGCCAGACCTTGAGGATCTCCAATGCGCCCGGAAACAGCTGCTCCGGCTCAACCCCCATGCCGCTGCATTCGTAATATAGAAACAGCCCCTGGCCGTCTTGAAAGATGCTTAGCCAAGAAATGCCCAGCCAGTCCATACGTTCATTAAGCAATTCCACCTGTGAGCCCAAAAAAGCAGCCGCGCCGCAGCCCTCTCTGCATTCGGCTCTATATAAACATCGCTGCATAAATTCCCTCCAACCGTGTGTCATCTTCCTCTTAAGATTAACGCAAACGGCGGAACGGTTCCTTGACGATCATGCCCTTCTTTAGCATAATAACGACATGACAAATAAACTCTATGCACGGGATTTAGGACTCGAGCCTGGCTTTACTTTCCGCATTCAGAAATGCCCGCTGACTCAGGATTATTATGTTCACTGCCATGATTTCTCGGAGCTGGTGGTCATTCTGGAGGGAAGCGCGATTCATATCATTGAAGGGAGGGAGTACCCCGTATCGGCGGGTCAGGTGTTTTTTATCCACAGCGATATTTCGCATGGGTACAAAAATGTGCAGAATATTGAGTACATTAATGTGATGTTCCATCCCGATCAGCTGCTGCAGCTGCCTGAGCTGAAGCTCCTGCCGGGGTTTCAGGCGCTGTTCTATCTGGAGCCGTTCTTCCGCAAAGAGATGTATTTCAAAGGCATGCTCTCCTTGCAGCCCGCGCAGCTGGAAGAGGCTACTGTTCTGCTGGACCGGATTCTGGAGGAGTATGACCGGCAGTCTGACGGCTACCGGCTGATGATCCGTACGTATTTCACCGCGCTTGTCGGCACACTATCACGATATTACCGGCAGAATGGCGGCGGAACGGAGAACAGGGCGCTGCAGATCGGTGAGGCGGTTACCTATATTGAGGAGCATTTCCTGCAGCCTATTTCACTTCAGTCTCTGGCAGATCTGGCTTATATGTCGAAGCGCCAGTTCCTCCGCGTATTCACCCGGAATTATCATACGACGCCCATGGATTATGTCATCCGCAAACGGCTGGAGTATTCCTGTACGCTGCTGCGCAATGCCGGATTCACCATCTCACAGGTGGCCATGGACAGCGGGTTCCGGGATCATAATTATTATTCCAGACAATTCAAAAAAGTGTTCCTGTGCACGCCCTCCGAGTACCGGATGCATAAGGCCGGAATGTAGCGGCTGACAAGCGGAAAACTGCAGTTTTCTCAATATCGGCAACCGGGATAATGTTGCGGGTTTGGCTGATTGTACTTTGTGCAATAAAACTCCTTTGGAATCGCGGAAAAATGATATTCTATTGCATTTCGTTACAAAGTGCAATAGAACCTTCACTCCACTTCCCTTCCATGGGAACAAGTACAAAGAAAGGCGGCAAGGGGAAACTCCCCCTGCCGCCTTTTCAAGCTATATGCCCGCCCTTGGGCCTGTGGTAAATGTATCTGGTCCGCCCTTGATCTCCCGGCAAGAGCCGCCCGGGCCAAGGCCGGGCCTAACCCTGCCGCTCGCCATGCGGAGGGCCGCTCCGCTCCTTGCGGTATTCTCCCGGGGTTACGCCCTCCAGCTTCTTGAAGACGCGGATGAAGGACATCGGATACAAATACCCCACCCGCTCGGCGATATTCTGGACTGGCTCGGAGGTCTCTGTCAGCAGGCGTTTGGCCTCGTCCATCCGCAGCCGGGCCAGATAATCGACGAAATTCTCGCCGATTTCTTCCTTGAAGATCCGGCTCAGCGCTTTGGTATTCATCGCGAAGCTGTCGGCGGCATGGGTCAGGGAGAAATCGGGATCGGCGTAATGCAGGGCAATATACTCACGCACCTTGTTGGCCAGCGTATACTGCTCCCGGTTCATCCGCAGGCCGCGGAGCGCCTCCTCCATCTCCTCCAGAGAAGCCAGCAGCTCCCCGCGCAGCTCCTCTATCCATTCGAAGGATTCCGGGGATTGCGGAATTCCGCGCAGCCGCCCGTTATTCCATATCCCCTTCATCTCCGGCGGTAGCTCCTGCATCTCCCTGGAGAGGCCAGCCTCCAGCAGCTGCAGCAGGCGGACAATGTCCTCCTTGGAGTAATTGCCGCCTGCCAGCAGCCCGAAGATCCGTTCCATCAGCGGCCTCCACTCATCGTTCCCCAGCCGGTACAGCTGGGGAACGGCACCGATGGCCTGCACCAGCACATCCATTCCTTCCGCCTGGGGCGGGGAACTGCCTTCCGCCGGTGCAGCATAGACGCGGTCGGGGCCACTGGTGAGTTTACGCTCCAGCGCACCTGCAGCCTTACGGTAAGCATCCGATAAGCCGCTGAGACCGGCCGCCGGCCCGCTGATGCCAAAGGTTGCCGTGAATTTGAGATGCTGCTTCACCCAGGAGCGGGCACTCTCGGCAATCATCAGCGGCTTCTCGGCACCATCAGCCGTTGCTCCGGCGGCGGAACGGCGGAAGAGCAGCCCGAGACGCCCCGGTCCAATCCACTCTGTCCAGAGCGGTTCCCCTTCTTTCTCGGCGATCTCCTGAATCACACTGCGGAGGGTGAATTTGAACAACGCCTGATCACGGGCAGAGTAGTCTGCAGCAAAGGCCTCATAGAAATCAATCTCGGCAATTCCCACAACCGCGCCGGCAAATTCACCTTTCATTCCAATCCGCTCCGATTCCCGGCTCCATATTTCTGCCGACACCTGGCCGCTGTTCTCCAGCAGCTCTTTGAACAACTGATTCCGCCTGTGCAGGATTCCTTCGGCCTGCTGCTTCTCATAGCTGTTCGTCTGCTCAATCAGACTCTCCAGTGCATGGCCGATGAAGGAAAATTCATCATCCCCCTTGCTCTGCGGCTTCCAGCCGGAGGAGCGGTCCGCTCCGAACGTGTAAATCCGGCTCATCACCTGTTCAATCGGACGGTAATTCCGGTGGCTGATATACGTCATGGCCGCAATCCCGCCGAAGACCGCCGCAAAGCCCAGAATCGCCCAGACATTAGAGAAGGCTGACAGCAGCGAGAAGGCCTCTGCGCGCGCCATTCCAACCTTAATTGTCCAGCCGGTATAGGAAGACATGCGGCTTACCGCCTGCTCCTGAGCCTGCGTCTCTGGGCAGGTATCCGCCCCTGCAAAGGCGCGCCCTCCGGCGTCCTTCAGGCAGATCTCCGTATTCGCCATGTTCATATCCTGAATCAGCGCCTGCAGAGACTGCTTCCGCACGTTAATGACAATCAGTCCCTGCTCACCGGAGAAATAAGGGACCTGCTCCACCAGCGAAATGACTGATTTCGGCTGATCCTCGCCGGAGAAAAGCTGCAGGTCACGGATTCCGCTCCAGACAGGGCCGCCCGTATTCTTCATCGCTGTCTCAATAAAGCTGCGGTCCCCGAAATCCGGCAGACTGGACGAGAAATGCTGCATCAGCACTTTGCCGTCGGCCGCACGGTACAAATAGACCGAATCGATCATCGGTAGCGGCGACATGAAATCCAGCAGCACCTCCGTTACCCCGTAATCATGATAAGGGTCAAGCTGCCCCGGGCGGTCAAAATAACTGCTCACCTGATCATCCAGCAGCAGGCTTTTGATCGTTGTAGTCTCCAGGTTGCGGAGGGTGGTATCCACGATCTGCAGCACATTCTCTGCGTATACACCGTTTGCCTTGGCCGTCTGTCTCTCCATCGCTTCATTCAAGGTCAGGAAAAAGAGGATAATCAGGCAAAATACCACAGCAAACAGGATCGGCAGATAGGAAAGAATCAGTCGGTACAGCCATTTCTTATGCATCGGTGTCATCCCCTGTAAGTCCAGATGTTGGCTATCGCTTAAGTGATATTGACTACGAGGCCGGGTTCATAAGTGTAGTCTGTTCAGTACCCCAGTTCTGTGCTTGCATTGCGGGAGATCAGCCCGAAGTATCCCGCTTCTCCAATCGCTCCTGCGGCGGTGTCCAGATAGTTAAAGATCTGCACCCCGTCAACCTTCAGGATCAGGCGCACCCCCCCGGACTCTTGAAAAGCGCCAAGCTGAACGCGGCTCTGCTCCCCGAAGGTTATGGCTGTATTCGGAATGGCCGGCCCGCCCAGACTGGTCAGGCCGTCAATCTTGCCATAGATCACAGTCCGCACCCCTTCGTTGAAGCGGTGCAGCTCAATACCCGATGTCCCTATAACCACCAGGTACATACTACCGGTACTATAGCTCAGTTCCTTGCTCTGATTATTCAGCATCAGGGCATACCAATTGGACGAGACCGCGCTGTCATTGATCTTCATAGTGAAATCCAGCAGCTCATTCTGGTATTTGCGGTTCTGGTAAATGACATGCCCCCCGGGAGCGCGAAGGGTCAATTGGTCTGCTCCGGTCTCCTTCAGCCCGTTGGCAGTGGCAGAGACATACCAGCCATCCGGGTCCTGTACCTCTGTCTGCAGGGTATGATCGTATTTGCTGGCTTCATTCCATACCTTAACCTCATACTGCCCCTGCGTCACGGTGCCAAGATAACCGGCTGACAGCGTCAGGGTTACCGGTCCGGTCTGATACGCCGTTAACAGGCCGTTCCCGCTGACACTGACGATGGAAGGATCACTGCTCGTATAACTGACCTCCTCCAGCTCCTCGCGGTTGCCGAACAGCGTCTCGCCGTAAGGCTGCAGCTGCATGTCCGCACCTTCATGAACATATGCCACATTACCGTCATGCCCCTCCAGGCGGACAACGGCTAAGGTGTCTCCCACGAATACATCCGTGGTGATTGTCCGCAGGATGGAGCCGTTAAGGATGCTTACGATAAGCTTCGTCTGCCCCTGGCTGAGTCCCGTCACCTCACCCGTGGTATTAACTGAGGCCACGGAGGGATCAAGAATGCTGTAATAGAAGCTGCTGGTTTCCGTGCCCAGCGGCCTGTCTTTGCCGTCCAGCGCTTGAATGGGTGCAAGTTCGCCCCCTCCAATAGCCAGCTTCAGCGGATCCAGCTTCCAGCGGCTGACCTGCCCTTCTGCTGCCCAGGCATATTCCGGCTCCAGCCCGGCCTGGTCAATGATTGGCATTGCCGCCTGAGGCCACTCTGCATCCGGCTGGACTGTATTGTCCGCAAACAGAACATTACGCCCGTTGTTGGTATAGCCGTCCGTTGTTGTATAGTTGTTCACGAAATCCACGTCATGGATCGTCGGCACATAGGCCATCGCCCAGCGGAGCGGTGAATGCCACAGCGGCGTATCCTTCAGGTCGATCACATTATGCTCAAATCTCCAGTAGGCAGAGCCTTCATCCGTGTATAAGGCAGAGTTCCCGTCCATCTGGTTGCGGATGTAATTGCCGGTGACCAGATTTTTCTCAGCCGCTGTGGCCCCGGTAGGTCCAAGACTGTAGATGGCTCCTCCATCACGCAAGCCCATTCCCATGAGATCATAGATCAGATTATTCTGAATCTTCACGTTCCGGGTAGCGGCATCGAACAGCTTATCCCAGCCATAGCCGATATGTGTTCCGCTGTAGGGCAGATTGTACATTTCATTATGGCTGATGTCCATATCTACCGGATACCCCGCAGATACGGCGCATGCCGATTTGTAGTCAATGCCGATATCATGAATCACATTGTTCAGCACATCATTATTTTTCATCAGCAGCCTGTGGTCAGCCGGGTGGTAGATCATGCGGTCCGAGGAATCCGGCTGGCCCACGTTCAGCGCGCTGCCTGAGATATCATAGAAGCGGTTGCCTTCAATTAAGCTGTTCTGAACGCCGTTCTGCATCCGTACCGCCGTAATGCCGAGCTTGGTAAATTCATTGTTGCGGAAATTCACGGTATTGGCCAGCTCCAGCATCACCGCCGCATCGGTCAGCTCATCAGGGATGGACGGATAACGCAGATGGTTATTCTGCGAATCGGAATGTCCCGCTGCCGTACTGGGGCGGTTCCAGGTGGTATACATAAACTTCAGGCCTTCAAAATTCAGATTGCGCACCGGTTCATCAGCCGATATCCCGTAAACGGTAGCAAGCTGCTCCAGCACCGGAACTACAACGTCAGCCGTTGACAGCTCCTCCCAGGCGCGGGGTTTGTAGTACAGCATGCCTTCTACCCGGTTATAGTACCATTCTCCAGGCTCATCCAGCAGCTCAAACGCATTCTCGTAGTACACGGGTACCGTTGCCGAAGTTAATCCCCGGTTGAAGACTGCGCTCCGGCCCGGCTCCTGGAGGCCGATCTGCGCTTTGCCGCCGGATGAAGTTATAGACTCCACCTTGATCCGGGAATTCGTCCACAGCTCATTGAATACCATTTCCATATCGGCAGTATTGCCCCATCCGGCCAGCTCTGTATTATCGGAGGTATAGCCGGTTGCAGTCTTCACCGGATTCACCAGTCCCGCTGCACTCCGTGCCCGGACCGCACGGATGCCATCCACGAACAGCTGGCGTGTCATAAGGCCGGTTCCGGCATTCGCCCGGTAGATGCCCTTGGCGCTGTCAAACATTGTCCAGCCCGTAATAGGCCGTCCGCCGCTGAGGGCCGCCGGCTCTCCGGGATAGCTGCGGTAAGTGACAAAATACCCGTTCGTCCCTGAATCCTCCGGTGTGAATTCCAGCGGCTCTGTCAGGGTATAGGTCCCTTGCCGCAGATTGACGATGATGTCAGAGTCCATATCCGCGTTCAGCTGGCGGACCTCAGCCTGGGCCCGGGCAATTGTCCGGAAGGGCGATGCTTCTGTCCCTTCATTGCTGTCGTCTCCACCCGGAGCAACATACAGCTCCTGTCCGGTTGTCCGGCCAGTCACAGTAACGGCTGTCTCGGCGCGCACGCTGCCGGTCTCATCCGTGACGAACACGGTAGTTGTTCCGGCGCTTACACCCGCCAGCTCTCCGTAGCGGTCAATCACGGCAATGCTCCCGTCCTCCGTTCCCCACTGGATACCAGTATCCGTATTGTCCAGTGGAGTTACCGAGGCATGTAACAGCACACGGGAGCCTTCGGGAAGCGCCTGCTCCAGCGGAGCCAGCACGATTTCCGTGATCGGATCTTCATACACGGCTACCGTAGCCGTTACCACCGGAAGCCCCTCATTGGGCTGTGCCGTCACCGTAGTGACTCCCTGGCGGATGCCTGTCACAAGACCATTGCCATCCACCGTTGCCACCTCTGCATTGCCGGTAGACCAGACAGCCGTCTGATCCGTAGCATCCGCAGGTGTGAACTGGAGCGGCAAGGGCAGCTTGGCACCTCTCCGCAGCTCGTAATTCTCTTGAGAGAAGGCTGCACTTTCCGCCTGCTTGTATCCGCTTACAATAAAATTGTCAAAGCCTATCTTGCCTATGCTGTCTTTGTAGAACCCCATATAGAAGGAGGTTAACGCTGCGCCCTCTGCCATCGGCTCCTTCGTCAGCAGCCGGCTGCCGTCAACGGACAGATCGAAGGTATGGCTGCCGCTGTCTAGGGCCAGGCGTACCTCGTACCATACGCCTGCCGATATCGGCAGCACGGAGGTCCAGGAGCCGGCGCCTTTTTTCATATAGCTGATCGCGCCATTGTTAATGGCGAACTTCACCAGCGGAACAGCACCGCTCTGCGGGGTAGGCAGGTAGATCACCGCTCCCGTCTGCTCTGCCCGGAACGAATAGCTTAACATGCTTCTGTACGTAACATCCGTAACCGATCTGCTTATACTGTAGCTGCTTGCCGTTTTGGCCGCCTGATGAAGCTCCAGCAGCCTGCCGGCATAACCTTCCCAGGACTGCACAGCAACACTCACACCCTGCGGCGGCGTCTTGATCGTCCATCCGGCCGGCTTCGCACCGGGACTATACGATTCAAAGGTCTCCTCCAGCTTATAATTACTATCCGCCCGGGCCACAGAACCAAGGTCTGCCGGGAGCAGGCCCATCAGCAGAGACATAATGATAACGCATACAAAAAACGGTTTCCGGCTTGTTTTTCTCATAATAGCCACCTTTCCGTATGGAAGCAAGTATAGCGGTTCTAGTACAACATTAGAGCTACAGAAGTGAATTCATTCAACCATGCAGCAATTTATGAAGTTTAGTTTGAAGTGAACATTCAGTGATATCAATGATAGTTGTATAATGTGCAATTAAAAACAGTCAAAAGGAAGGCTTGCCTCTTATAGCTGTAGTCTGTACAACTAAATCTGCCCGAATGGGTGAAGCCAAGGTGCAAATGGCAGTTTAATTGTATGAAATACAACTAAACAGATATTCGGTGGTTCATCAGACGATTTAGTTGTACAAAGTGCAATTAAGAGTAAGCATACGTCAGTCATTACATTAATCGGCTTGAACTGCGTTGTCACGGTGCGTAAGGATCAACAGTGAGCTGTACCGCCGGCAGATTGCCCGCCGCCAGCACAATCTCCCGCGCCCGGGCCCAAGGCTCCCGCGGCACCTCACGGTCATCCGTCTCGTAGTCATTGATCCGCACCGTATCCAGCAGTCTGCGGACATCGCCCGCTTCGGCAGCTTCGTCCAGACATATCACCGCCCAGCCCGCTTCCAGGCGGGGCTGCGCCAGAACGGTGCTGTCCCCGGAGTAGAGGACCTGGCGGAGCCTGATCCTCCCTTCCTCCCGCACCACCGTGACGGGCAGTGCGGCGCGCGCCTCCGCCCCGGCACCAATACCCCTCAGCGCTGTGACCGCCACCGCACAGCCCGGATAATGCAGCACCAGCCATTCCCGGTCCCCGGCTGTATTCATTACACGCGCTATCTCTCCGTCATAGCGGTGGATGACCCATTCATCCGCAAGCTCCGCTGCCCGGTTATGCAGCCGGGTCATGCTGCGGACCACCAGCAGGGCATTCCCCTGCTGGGCCGAACGTGTCTCCACCTCCGGGTATAGCGCTTCCGCAAACAGCGCGGGCATCAGATAGGCCGTGCGGTACTCCTCCGCCGGATGTGTCCGCACGGCTGCGGAATCATTCACGTACCAGCGGAGATAGGACACCTGCTTATCCCTTACGCTGAAGCTGACCGGGAAGCTCTGCCAGCCCAGCCCCCAGGCGGGATGCTGGTAGCTTCCGGGCATGACCGGGAAACGGTTGATGCTGCCCAGGCGGGTATGCCGTCCGATCCAGGTATAGGAACGGGAGGCATCGAAGATCCGCTCCTCAAGAATCCGGGGGACCGGCAGCGCAGACGGAGAGCCATCCCCTTGAAGAAAATCAGCTTCAAACAGGAGCAGTGTCGCCGCATCATTAAGCGAGAAGTTCTGCTCTGCCAGACGGCCCAGCCCTGTCACCCCCGCAATCGGCCACAGCAGGCTTGCCCGCTTCGTCTCTCCCCGGAAGTTATAGCTGCGGATAGACGGAACCAGTTCCTCCCCGTCATGGAAGACAAGAATGTTCTTCAGTGTCTCCATCCGTTCTGCCAGCCGCCCGGCCAGCTCCCGGTCATGCTGCTGAAGTACAGAACCGGCAATCCTCAGCGCGTTCATCATCACCCCTTGATAGACCAGGCTGATGTTCTCCCCCCAGCCCCAGCCCCGGCGGACCGTATATTCTTCCCATCTGCGGAAGTAAGCGGTTGCGGTCTCCAGATACTCTGGCTCACCCAGGAAGTGGGCGATGGCCAGCAGCATGGCGCCGTCGCTCATCGTCTTGTTCGGGTAGAACAGCTCCGGTGTCCGGCATTCCCGGGTGAACCAGGCCGCCGCATGGCTGAACATCCGCCGGATCACCTCCAGGTGACTGGCCGGCAAAACACCGGGATCACAGAGGCGTACAACGACAAGCGGCATGAGGATAAAAAACGCCGCATTCGAATCCTGAATCACGCTCTCCTCCCGGTACCAGAGGAACCCTCCATAATCCGGATGCTCCTGGTCTGTAAACTGCAGCCCCGCAATCGCTTCAAGCATCTCCAGCCCTGCCGCTTCATCTATCCGGCCCAGCAATGTGCCGTAAGCATAATACCCTGCCGAGAACCGGGCTTCGTGGCAGTACGGCAGCTTAGATACCTGCCGGGTATGACCGGGCCAATTGTAGCG
The DNA here is from genome assembly GCF_038000205.1 of Paenibacillus sp. FSL R10-2771. Classification (NCBI taxonomy): domain Bacteria; kingdom Bacillati; phylum Bacillota; class Bacilli; order Caryophanales; family Paenibacillaceae; genus Paenibacillus; species Paenibacillus sp. FSL R10-2771. The sequence continues at coordinate 119,892 of NZ_JBBOBM010000001.1, read as the reverse complement.
CACCAGTCCTTCCTCGACCACAATATCCTCCGAGGCAGCCGCAAAGCTCTGCTCCAGAATCTGTCTAACCTGATTGTTCAACTCCGCCACCCCCTGTGTTAAGTTTCACCTTTATTCGGCCGCGCTCAATTGCTCGCCCATCTCATAAATATCCTTCAGCATAATGGCATCTGCTTTATTGTCCTGATACCAGGTTGCATAGAACTCATCGACCTTGGGTCCGCCTGCCTTGTTCCAGACCCCCTTGGCTTCCTCAATGAACTGGTCCACCGAAGCCGGATCGGAGCTGACGATAGCCTGCATGGCCCGGTCGAGGATCGTTTTATTCGCATTGGTGTTGATCTGGGTCAGATCCTGCGGCAGCAGCGGCAGGAAGGCCTTTTGCGTAATGCCGACAATCGGGCGGTCCGGGTTCATGTACAGCTTCTCGGCCATTTCATAGATTGCGATGAAATCCTGCTCAGCCGGTGTAGGGTTCACCTTGTTCTTCAGCCCGTAATTCTTGCCGATCAGCGGAGTGAGCATCCCCATATCGCGGTTGTACTCCAGCTCCTTCTTGTTCTTCTCCGGATCGATCACCTCAGCGCGGCCATCGGCTGTCTTGTTGTAATGCACGCCCTCAATACCGTTCTGAATCGTGGTGGTGTATTTCTCTGTAACCATGAAATCAATCATCTTCATCACGGATTCAGGGTCTTTGGCCGCTGCATTCACCATGCCGGTCATCTGGATCGGAGAGGTCAGCGTCGGGCTGAACTGGCCGAATTCCGTCGTCGGCAAGGCAATCGGAATCACCTCAGCTTCCGGGAAGTTCTTCTTGAGCGTCTCATAGGTGCTGACATCGGCACCGTTGCCGCCGTAAATCCCCAGCTTGCCGGAGATCCAGTCCTGCTTCTGCTTCTCCCCGTTTTTATCCGTAACGAAGTCCTTATCCACCACACCCGCCGCATACAGCTCCTTCTGGAAGGAGATAGCCGCCTTGATCCGGTCCCAGTCATGCACAACCTTGTCATTCTCCAGTACCCAAGGATATTGGTCTTCGCCGAACAGCGTAAACCCGGTGCCGAACATGTTGTTCAGAATAATTCCGGCTACGAAGCTGAGCCCGGTCCCCTGCGTATCCGCTTTGCCGTTGCCGTCCGGGTCCTGCTCAGTGAACGCTTTTGCCACCTTCAGCAGCTCCTCAGGGGTAGTGGGAACCTCTAAGCCCAGCTTCTTCAGCCAGTCATTGCGGATAAACAGGTAATGCTGTGGGCCGAACTGGATCGGACGCCCCACCGTGTACAGCTTGCCGTCCGCCATTGTGCCTGCCTTGCGCAGCGCCGGATACTTCTCCAGCATCGCCTTATATTCCGTACTGCTGCCCGCAATCAGGTCATCCAGCGGCAGGAGCTGCTTCTGGTTGTAGAGCTGTCCCTGGTAAGCGGTATCAAATTCAAAGATCAGGTCAGGGGCCGACTTCGACGCGAACAGCACATTGAACTTCTGCAGGGATTCAAAACGCGGAACCGTAACGTATTTGACGTTCACCGGCCCGTTCTCATTAACCCATTTCGTCCAGCGGTTGTCGCTCATCGTCCCCTCTTCTGCCGGTACCGTGCCGCGGTCATATAAAGAGACGGTGATGGACCCGCGTTTCCCGGAGGCTCCTTCCTTGTTCGACTCTCCGCCCTGGGAAGCAGCATTATTGCCGCCGCAGCCTGTGACAGCGATAGCGAGCATCAGGGATGCTGCACCGGCAGCAGTTGTTTTTCTAAGCCAAATGGGTTTGGACATATGAATGTGACCCTCCTATAATGATGTTCTTGTACTTACGGATATGAGCAGCAATGATCAGCCTTTGATGGCCCCGATGGTTACACCTTTGACAAAATACCGCTGCAGCAGCGGATACACAATCAGCATCGGAATGACCATAACCATAATCCCGGCGGCCTTGATGCCCTCCGGTGTAATATTGACAACCTCCTGCGAGTTCATGGTATTCAGCTCCTGCAGGACGGCCTGGCTCTTCACCATCTGCTGGATCAGAACCGTCAGATTGATTTTCTCCGGACTGTTCATGTAGATCATTACGTTGAAGAACGAGTTCCAGTAATACACGCCGTAAAAGAGTCCGATCGTCGCCAGCACAGGCAGGGACAGCGGAAGAATAATCCCCGCCAGCAGCCGCCATTCGCCGGAGCCGTCAATTCTGGCCGCTTCCACCAGTTCCTCCGGAATGTTCTCGAAAAAGGAACGCATGATCATCATATTATAAGTGCTGACCAGAGCCGGCAGCCAAAGTGCCGCGTAGGAATCGACCAGCCCGAGACTGCTGACCACGAGATAGGTCGGGATCAGGCCGCCCGTAAACAGCATCGTGAACACAATCGCCAGCGTCAGCGTGCGTCTTCCGTAGAAATCACGGCGGGACAAGGGATAGGCGGCAAAGATCGTGAACAGCATGCTGGCCGCCACACCGACCAGGGTAATCAGGAGACTGTTGCCAAAGGCACGCACCACCGGCGTTCCCTCGAACAGCATGGTATACGAGCTGATGGTGAACTCCACCGGCCATAACGTGACAAAACCGGAGAGTACGGCATCCTTGCCGCTGAGGGACAGGGAGGCCAGATGGAGCAGAGGCAGCAGGCACAGAATGCCTGAGAGCGTCAGCAGCAGATAATTGAAGCCGTAGAATACCTTTTCACCTTTTGTACTTTGCATAGTGTCCTCCTGTTACCACAAGCCTTTATTGAAACGCCGGGCAATGGCGTTAGAGATCAGCACCAGAGTCAGCGCAACGAGGGAATCGAACATTCCCAGTGCAGCGGTCAGGCTGAACTGCCCTCCCTGTAGTCCAATCGCATAGATGTACGTACTTATAACCTCGGAGATCCCCGATACAATCGAGTTCTGCAGCACGTACACATGGTCGAACCCTACCTCCATCACCCGTCCCATGGCGAGAATCAGCATGATGACGATGGTCGGGCTGATCCCGGGCAGCGTGATGTTGCGGATCTGCTTCCATTTGCCTGCTCCGTCCATACTCGCCGCTTCATAGAGGCTGGGGTCAATGGACGTCAGTGCAGCCAGATAGATAATCGCATTGAAGCCCGCATCCTTCCAGATGCCCGAGCCGAGGAAGATGGATACCCAGGACCACTCCTCGAAGAGGAACGGAAACGGCTTGCCAAACAGCTTCTCCACCAGCACATTGGCAACCCCGGTCTGGGCGAAGATCGTCACCACCAGCCCTCCGACAATGACCCAGGAGAAGAAATACGGCAGATACACTAACGTCTGAACGGATTTTTTGAAAACCTTGTTGCGGACCTCATTCAGCATAATCGCCAGGGCAATCGGGAACGGAAAGCTGACCAGCACTGACAATATACTAAGCACAAGCGTATTGCGGATAATCTGCACCGATTGTGCCTGGGTGAACAGATTGGTGAAATTGTCCATGCCGACCCACTGGCTGCCCCATACCCCCTCATAGAAGGTATAATTCTTGAAGGCAATAACCAGTCCCAGCATGGGCGTGTATTTGAAAATGATATAGAACGCGATAACCGGAACGAACATGACCCACAGCGGTAAATTGTTCTTGAACCGGCGGGTCTGCCAGAAGTGTTTGCGTTTGCTGCCCGTCTGCCGGGGAGTGTCCATCCGCAGCACCGCTTCGCTGGCTCCATTCGCTTTCATCTCGGTGCCTCCTTTCGCTTGCCTGTTTTTGCTTCTGAAAAATGTTGCTGTTGATCTGAAATGGCCGTTTCATGTCCTCACCATAGCCGCTCCGGACGGTAAGAGCAATATTCAGTTTACCTGTTAATCGCCGCTGAACCCTTATGCAGCCTGGAGTTACAGGATTCCGCACAGCTCCCGGGCCAAATTCTCCCCCATCCGGATATGTCCGTCATCCCCGGGATGAATCAGATCACAGGACAGCCCGCTAAGGTCATCCAGCACCCGGCTTCCTTCAATCAGGCTCAGCTTGGGGTGTGACAGGCGCTGTACGTGGCTGCGCAGAATCCCGTTAAACCGGATATCCTTGTCCGCAATCCCGCTGGCCGGGAAATTCGCAAAGTTGGGATAAATCGTAATTACCGCCACCGGCTTCTCCGGATGCCTGCTTACCAGCCGGTCCAGCAGATAGCCGGTCCGCTCACGGAATTCGTCCTCCGGCATATGATCGCGCATATTCACGCCCAGCTCCAGCGTCATGAAAGACCAGTCCTGCTGCTCCGCAAGAAAATCACTCATCTCCCGTTCGCACTGGCAGGAGCCGCTCATGCCCAGATTAAGCACATCGGCAGCCAGCCTTCTTGCCGCTTGGCCGATGTATGGCAGGCTGCTGTTCTCACCGTTGGTAATGGAGGAGCCGTAAGCAATCCAGCGCTTCCGGGGAGCCTCTCCTTCCTCCGGCGGGCGGAGCGGATGACCGAAGGTCTCAATGCCGCAGACCACGCAGGCATACCGTCCGAAGCATATGCGCCACACCTCCGGCGCAAAGCCCGTTCCCATCAGCAGCTGGCGGGCGGCCATCGCCAGCCGCGGCGGCTCGCTTAACTGAAGCGTGCGGATGGTCCCTGCCTGAAGCTCATGCCTGGAATGGAACAGTCCGCCCTTGAATACGGTCACACAGCCATCCGTCTCCGGCAAAGACAGGGTTACCCGGATATTCGGGGCCGCTGTGACGAAACGAAGCTCACAGCCGCCCGCTTCCCCGGCGATGAACCGGCCCCGCTCATTCAGCTGCTCCCTGACGCTGCGGGGAATACGGCGCAGATACACGCCATTCCCTGCTGCCGGCTCCAGCTCAGCGACGTTATGGAACGCAATCCGGTCCAGTCCCGGCAGCCCCTTGACCATGGCGGAATCAACCATGCTTCATCGCCTCCACCAGCAGCAGTAGCGTCATGGATTGCCCGTAGGGCATCGGGCAGATTGGAATCTCCCGGTAGTCCTGAAGCGTAGCTCCCATGCCCGTTCCGTACGATACTCCCTGTACTATCCCTTCTTCATCAATCTGGCCCAGTACATAGTGTAGAGCTTCCATGGCAGGCTGGCGGCAACTCTCATCCAGCAGTCCCTGCCGCACCGCTTTCAACATGCCGTAAGCAAAAGCGGCGGTTGCCGAGGTCTCCAGATAGGAGCTGCTGTCGTCCAGCAGGGTATGCCACGCACCTTCCGGCGCCTGCAGTTCCAGCAGCTTGCGTACCTGCCGCTCCAGCGAGGACAGCAGGAAGCTGCTCACGCCCGGCGGCAGCTCCACCATCTCCAGATAATCCACCAGCCCCGCCGTATACCAGGAGTTGCCGCGTGCCCACAAGGCCCGTGCAAAGTGATGGCCCCCCTCGAAGGTCCACCCGTGGAAGAAGAGCCCTGTGACAGGATCGGTCAGGTACTTGAGATGGACGAGAAACTGGCGGATACTCTCCTGTGTGCACTCCTCCTCCTTCAGTACAATCCCCATCCGGGCTACGAACAGCACCGTCATATACAGCGTGTCGTCCCAGAGCTGCCCGGTATTCGGGCTGCCCGTAACCTCGTGCTGAATGCCCGCTTCCTCTGTGCGGGGCATGTCATTCAGCACATAATCCAGCCATTCCCGGCACAGCTTCAGATAATCTGCGCGTCCGGTCTCCTCCGCCAGATAGCTTAAGGTAAGCATCGGGCACATGGTATTGACGTTTTTTACGGGAATGCCCCCGTCAAGCTTGTTGTCGTACCATCCGGTCAGATAGTGCAGAATCTCTTCATCTCCGGTTTCCCGGTAATAGCTGTATAAGGCGAAGAGCCCCACTCCCTGCGGCCATTCCCAATTGTCCATAGAAATAATACCGATGGGTGCCGTTTCCTGAATGGAGCCTTTCATATCCTTCATCCGCTCAATCACACGGGCAATCTGCCTTTCGAGTGCTGTACGTGATACTGCTTCCATAATGCTCCTCCTTCTTAATGTCCTGCTCTGAACCTGGGGCCATGAGCATGTGAAGCCTGAAGCCTGTTGATGACTGATTAGCCCTGTTCGCCACCCCATTGTAGTCAAGCGCCGGAATACCGTCCATTAACAAGAATCTTGCTAATCGCTTTCACTTCTGGCATTGTTCATAATGGGGCTGTATTCATCATTAGGAGGAGTACATGCTCACGTTCACCATCTCTATAGATAAGAAGCACTACAGAAATTAACGAAAAGCGAAAAGAAGCGGAGGTGAAATTTGGAACTATAGGTGCGGGTAGCGGCCGGAAGTTCAAGGGTTCACCGCTGTGACGACTAAGCTTCAAGTTCAAATCTGAAGTGCGTCTTACATAGATTGAACCTGTAAATTTTATAATGGGAGAAGTGAATCAAGTAGAAGCTCTACTGACCTTTTAAAGGACGGCATCCGTTTCAGCGGGAAGCTAAGGAATATGTATTGCGCGAAGCAAATACATTCTTAACTTTCAGGAAATGCGGAGACTGGCCGCGCCTGGAAGGCATAACCCTCCACGGAGCCGGGAGCCCATCCCAAATTACAAATTTCCAGTTCAGTCTTATAAGAGAGAAATCAGGGAGGTAACATGTAATGAAAATCAAGTTTGATCTTTTTCCGGGCGGCGTTACTAAAGCGCTCACATTAAGCTGGGATGATGGAAGAATCCACGACAGACGGCTTGTGGAGATCCTTAACCGGCACGGGCTGAAGGGCTCCTTCCATTTGAATTCAGGATTCTTCGGCAATGAAGGCTACATCACGGAAGAGGAAGTAGCTTCCCTCTATGACGGGCATGAGATTTCAGCACATACGAGCACTCATCCCTTTCTCTCCATGACCCCGCGTGAGGGCATCGCCGAAGAGATTCTGAAGGACCGCAGACATCTGGAAGCGATAGCGGGCTATCCCGTAAGGGGCATGTCCTATCCGTTCGGCGATTACAGTGATCAGGTGCTGAGCGTTCTGCCGGCGCTGGGAATCGAATATTCACGTACGGTAAAGTCCCATGGCAGCTTCAGCCTGCCGGACAACCTGCTGGCTTGGCATCCCACCTGCCATCACCGCGACATGCTGGCGCTGGGCAAGCAGTTCCTGGAGGAGCAGCCCCGGTTCTCCCATATGCAGCTTCTGTATGTATGGGGACACAGCTACGAATTCAACGACAATGATAACTGGGAGGAGCTTGAGCAGTTCGCCGCCATGATGGGCGGCCATGAAGAGATCTGGTATGCCACCAATATCGAGATTGCCGACTACTTGTCCGCTGTACAAGGACTGCGCTTCTCCGCTTCCCGGGAGATGGTCTATAATCCGTCAGCAGTGGATGTATGGATCACCGCCGGGGACGAGGCTTGCCGGCTATCCGGAGGAGCTACCGTGCAGCTGGGTTAGGAATTGCTGTGGGTATGTTAGGGAGCCGATCCATGGCTTTTGAGCATTCGGCCGGGGGCGCGGGCGCGGTTGCTGGCGCGGCCGGGGGCGGGCTCAGACACAGTTGCTGGCGCGGCCGGGGGTGCGGGCACAGACACGGTTGCTGGCGCGGCCGGGGGCGGGCTCAGACACAGTTGCTGGCGCGGCCGGGGGCGGGCTCAGACACGGTTGCTGGCGCGGCCGGGGGCGGGCTCAGACACAGTTGCTGGCGCGGTAAGGAGAAATTGTTGTATAAATTGCAACTTTGATTCATTAATCCGGGGCGTTTGAGAGGATTGTTGTACAAAATACAAGAATTCTCTCACTGAGCGGCTTTGGTGATGAGAAATGCTGTATTTCATACAACAATCCATAGTTATAGCCGATTTATCGCAGAGAATGTTGTATTTAGTGCAGGATTTTAGTAGTAAACGCACGCCGTAACGCATTCGTAATAAAACCAGCTATTAACCGCACCAGTTATGTCATAGGTACAGTTACAGTTACAGTTACAGTTACAGTTACAGTCATAGTCATAGTTACAGGCGTAGTTACAGTCATAGGTACAGTCATAGGTACAGTTAGAGTCACAGTCACAGTTGCCGGATTTCTGCCACAAACGTGGTTTGATTTAGCTAAGTCTATTAATATCTGCTTCATTTAGCCAGAACTCGATTTGCAAACCTGTTGGACTGAAACAGATGACGATTTGGACTTGAATCTCAGGATAGCGAAATTCCCTTATACCTTAGTGACTTTTATTCCCTTCTTTCTGTGAGCATAATAAAACCCGATTCCAACGCAGCCTGGATGGCTGGTGGAATCGGGTTATTATTATAGTAGATGCGCTTAGGCACTGAGGGTCTACGGTAAGGGTAGTGATGTCGGACGGCGGCATAGCTAGATTCACGGTGCGCTTGATAATGCAGATACTTATAGCTCGCCGTAACAGATTGAACACGACGAGTGATTCAGATGGATTCGCGGCTGTGAGCAGCAGAGGCCTGATTATCGGCGCGTGACAGTGGTGATGCTTATGGCGTTAGCAGCAGTTTGAGTGAGATGAGCAGCATGGATAGATTGGGCACAACCGGTCTAACCGGCTGCTACTGCCATCCTCCGGCGGCAGCATCTATATTGTCCTGCCGGGCGATCCACGTCAGGCAGGCCGCCCGGAGCAGCGCTTCGGTCCGCTGGGCCGCGCTGCAGAAGATCCCGCTCAGGCCGATCTGATACAGATCGGCCAGCGCGTACGCCGCCGGTGCCCCCGCGGCGAGCACGGCCGCCGCCGGCTTCACCCGGCGCACGGCGGCTAACACCTCAGCCGCCGCTGTGGCGAAGCCCTCGGCGGCGCTCTCCTCCAGCGCGGCTTCACCGGCCGCGCCGTCCAGCACCAGGAAATCGGCGATACGCGCGATTTCCCCCGCGGCAGCGCGCCCCACCTCGGGGAGCAGAAGCGCCCCGATGCGGCACGCTGCCGCGTAAGCGTGGCCGAGGGTCTGTTCGGCCACGCCCTCAATGAATTCGCGCTGTGCCGCGAATTCGGCTGCGCTGGCGGGGTATGGCGCCAGCAGGTCCACGCGGCTGTCGCCGCCCAGCCGCTGGCTCTCCGCCACCGCGGCGAACAGCGCTTCAAGCTGCGCATCCTGCAGCGCGGCCAGTCTTGCCGGGCGAGCGGCAAGCTCCGGCGTATAGGGCAGAGCTACTGCGGCCCAGACACCGTCCGCCGACTCCAGAAGTGTGGCAGCGGCAGCCCGCAGCCGGTAATAAATCCGCTGCAGGATACGCTCGGCCTGCCCCTCATCCCCGCAGGACATCCAGCTCGAATAGAGTGCGGCAAGCTCCGGCTCCAGCAGCCATTCCTCGCTGCGGATCAGACAGGGACCAGCAGGGTAAATGCCGGGCTCCTCCCGAAGAAGGGACCGGTCGCCCAGTCCATCGCGCAGCACCAGAAAAGCCGGACGTTCACCGGGACGGCGGAAATAGGTCCGGCTCATGTTCCCGTTACTCTTACGCCGCTCCCCGTCGGTAAGAAATTCCGCTGCAGCGGAAGCTACAGATGCAGACTGGCTCATCTCCATGCCAATAGTCCGGTCGCCGGCATTATACTTGAACGGGCGCTCCTCATTATTTTGATTCTGATCCTGCTGACGTTCACCCTTCATCATCGCACCCACCTTTTTAACTTTGGATTGCTGCCGGCACTGCTTCCCTTATGGCGATGCCACCGGCATTTTACGATGCTTCAATCTATAAATACTGGCAAAGGTCCCGAAATATGCAAACGGTATCAAATGAATACAGCGCAGCCCTATAAACCTGTGATTTTACCGATTTAAAATACCGGAACCATTCCTTTTTCCCGCCAACAGCACTTATACTATTCTGGATTAGAGTCTTATGGAATGCTATGACGGAATACCATTACAGTTTGCTCAAATCTCCTGAACAGACCCAAACTGTTATCGTTAAATATCGTGTAGTTACTTTAGGGGAAAGTTTCTTTTTCTTACACCCGAACAGGTCCCGGGAATCGGCTATCCCCAATGGAACAATGAAAAGGAGCTTATTTTCAGTACAGTAACGGAGAGAAAAAGGCACAATTCAATTGAATTGTGCCCTCAGGTTAAAACATAGCAATATTATACTGTACATCCTTATACCCTTGGAAATCGCCGGACGATACTTAGCCGGACGATACTTAAATTTACGGCTGCTGGCTGGCAGCGATTGCCTGCTCCAGATCGTAGAGGATATCATCAATCGACTCCGTACCAATGGACAAGCGCAGCAGCTCCGGAGTAACCCCGGCCGTAATCTGCTCTTCGTCTGACAGCTGCTGATGTGTAGTGCTTGCCGGATGGATGATCAGCGACTTGGAATCACCGACATTGGCCAGATGGGAGAACAGCTTCACATTCTCAATCAGCTTGACGCCTGCCGCTGCTCCGCCTTTGATTCCGAAGGTAAGGATGGCACCCTGCCCCTTGGGCAGATATTTCTTCGCCAGCTCATAGGACGGATGACTCTGCAGCCCGGCATAGCTTACCCACTCTACAGAATCATGCGCTTCGAGATACTGGGCTACCTTGAGGGCATTCTGGCTATGGCGTTCCAGACGCAAATGCAGCGTTTCGAGTCCCTGCAGCAGCAGCCAGGAATTGAAAGGCGAGATCGCCGCGCCGAGGTCACGAAGGAGCTGTACGCGTGCTTTTATGATATAAGCAATAGGTCCTACAGCTTCAGTGTAGACTACCCCATGATAACTTGGGTCCGGTTCTGTAAGTCCGGGGAACTTGCCGCTTGCCTTCCAGTCAAACTTGCCGCCGTCCACAATAATTCCGCCGATGGAGGTGCCGTGGCCGCCGATGAACTTGGTAGCCGAATGCACTACTATATCCGCCCCGTGTTCAATCGGACGCAGCAGGTACGGGCTTGGGAAGGTATTATCGACAATCAGCGGAATCCCGTGCTCATGGGCGATAGCCGCCACTGCTTCGATATCCAGCACGTTACCCTGCGGATTGCCGATGGTTTCGGCATAGAGCGCTTTGGTTTTGTCCGTAATCGCTGCCCGGAAGTTCTCCGGATTGTCCGAATCAACAAAATGCACCTTAATCCCCAGCTTGGGCAGCGTCGTGGAGAATAGATTATACGTCCCGCCATAGAGGCTTGCAGAGGAAACAATCTCATCTCCTGCACCGGCAATATTCAGAATAGAGAAGGAAATAGCCGCTGCTCCGGAAGCTGTCGCAAGCGCACCCGCCCCGCCCTCCAGCGCGGCAAGGCGCTGTTCGAACACATCGGTGGTCGGGTTCATCAGCCGGGTATAGATGTTGCCGAACTCCTTAAGCGCGAACAGATTGGCAGCATGCTCTGCATCACGGAAACCGTAGGATGTGGTCTGATACAGCGGTACAGCACGGGCTAAAGTAGTTGGATCAATCTCCTGGCCTGCATGAACGGTTAAGGTTTCAAATGACAGCTTGCGCTCTTCTGACATGGGGTATTTCCTCCTCTAAAGGTATAATGGCAAAGGTTAACAATTAAGAATTGTACCTATTCTCTCACAAACCATGTCATTTGGAAAGATAAAATTCTCATTATTTCCCTATGTTTTATTAGTTTAATAAAAGGATAATTCAAGCCTGTTTCTCGGGCCACAACAAAAAATCCCTCCGCAAGCAGCGAGAGCCGGAGAATAACGTTATCCGTTTTAAATTTTTGTGATAAATCCACCCTTATTTCGACCCAGCTTCAGGTGTCGTAACTTACCGTATAACGATGAAGCTCCGTGTTATAGGAGCCGATGCTGTGTTCAATCAGTCTGCCTCTTCCCCGTCATAAAAGTTGTGCAGACGCTTAAGCATATGATTCGGTAGCAGAGGGTAGTGTCCAGTGGATTCAGGTGCACTTATACCCCTCCTTTCCTCCCAGCGAAGCGTTAGCGTCCTTTTATAAGGGAGCACGCTGCAGTACAGCAAAATTCAGGTTGATTCAGAGGGATTTATCCCTTTATTTCTGCCGCTCAGCCCACTTCCGGCCAATTTAGTGGGATTTATCCCTTTAATCCCGCCGCTCAGCCCACATCAGGCCGATTTAGAGGGATTTATCCCTTTATTTCCGCCGCTCAACCCACTTCCGCCCGATTTAGTGGGATTTATCCCTTTAATCCCGCCGCTCAGCCCACTTCCGGCCAATTTAGTGGGATTAATCCCTTTAATCCCGCCGCTCAACCCACTTCCGGCCGATTTAGTGGGATTTATCCCTTTAATCCCGCCGCTCAACCCACTTCCGGCCGATTTAGTGGGATTTATCTCTTTATTTCCGCCGCTCAGCCCACTCGGCTAACTTTCGGCGGCCCATTTCATATTCAGCTTATCTACAACAGATACCAGACGACTATTCTAATTCCCTTTACAGAAACGAAAAGGCTGCGGCCTCCCGAAATCCAGGAGGCCACAGCCTTTTCTGTGCATAGCTGAGTTGTATTTAGTAGCTGCTCTGACTTTGCTCACCTTTGGCAATGGCTACGCCGCCGCTTGTCCCGATCCGGGTAGCGCCTGCTCCGACCATTACGAGGGCATCTTCCGCACTGCGCACACCGCCGGATGCCTTAACGCCGATAGCAGGGCCGACAGTCGCCCGCATGAGTGCGATATCTTCCTTCGTTGCGCCTCCCGTGGAGAATCCGGTCGAAGTCTTCACGAAGTCTGCTCCCGCTTCTACAGCGAGCTTACAGGCGCGGACCTTCTCTTCATCGGTCAGCAGGCAGGTCTCAATGATGACTTTGGTCAGTGCTTTACCGCGGGCAGCTTCAACCACTGCGGCGATATCACGTTTCACCAGCTCGTCATTACCGTCTTTCAGTGCGCCGATATTGATAACCATATCCACTTCGCCGGCACCGTTAGCAATCGCATCGGTGGTTTCAAAGGCTTTGGTTTCCGGTGTGGACGATCCCAGCGGGAACCCGATCACTGTACATACTTTAACTTCCGGCGTATCCTTCAGCACTGCATGGGCCGTGGACACCCAGGCCGGGTTCACACAGACCGAAGCGAATTTGTATGCTTTGGCTTCCTCAGCCAGCTTGATAATATCGTCTTTACGGGCATCCGCCTTCAGCAGCGTATGATCAATAATCCCGGATATTGTAGTTTCACTCATTATTAATTCCTCCATGTAATCGGTAGTAGATGTTCGCATTCCTTGTAATCATACCAATAGTCGAACACTTTGGAAAGCCGGAGAGCGAACACCTGCTACTACGCCCGATCAACACTTGAAGCGCCGCTTACACCTTCACCTGCCGGATAGCTTCCCGCAAGTCGCCTGTATTCGCGCTGATCATCATCGAAGCTTCGTATACTTCTTTGATCTTCTCCAGTTGAAGACCGGTCAGCTCACGGATCTGCCTTGTCTGCTCCGAGACACCTCCGGCAATGGAAGCCATGCTGCCCACCGTTGCAGCAACCTCCTCTGTGCCTGCTGACAGCTGCTCTGCCGTCGCCGACATATCGACAATCTGTCCGGCCACCTCACGAAAAGCGGCCGATGCTTCCAGCAGCGCAGCTTCTGCTTCGGCAGACATCCGCACACCTTCACTGACTTCATGGGAAGCGTCCGTCATTTGCGTACCAATGCTTGCTGAGGCATTGCCGATATGAATCAGTAAATCGGCAACCCGCTCGACCGAAGCCGCAGAGCCCTCCGCCAGCTTGCGTACTTCTCCGGCTACGACAGTGAAGCCCCGCCCGTGTTCTCCCGCACGCGCTGCCTCAATCGAGGCATTCAGCGCAAGCAGCTTCGTCTGATCGGCGAACTGCCTGATCGCAGCCAGCGCGCCCTCGATTTCATTCGCATAGCCTTGCAGCAGCAGCACGATGTCCAGGGTATGGCCGGTAGATACGGAAATCGACTTCATCTGCTGATTCGTATGATTCATGGCAGTCTGGGAGGACTGCACGATATCCAGAGCCTTGACCGCGAATTCGGAGACAACGGCCGAAGCTGCCGAAATGCGCGAAATCCCCTGCGCCATCTCATCCATTGCCACAGCGCTGCTCTGTGCTCCTTCGGTCTGCGAATGGGCACCGGCGTAGATGTCGCCGATTCTGCCGTTAACGGCCTCACTCATCTTCAGTACATCATCGGCATTCCTGGCGAATGTCTCAGAGGAGCCGTAGAGAGAATCGGATGCCGTGGACACACCAGACACCATCCCTCTCACTCTTGCATTCAAATCACCTGACATCTGAAGCATCGCCTGATAAGCCGTTCCAATCTCATCCCGGGACCTGACCGGACGGGCATTCAGAATCCGCGCGGCCTCAGCCAAGTCGCCCCTGGCCATGGTGCCCGCACTCTGCGTGATCGTCCCCAGTGGACGCAATGACCGGGATACAAACCAGGCCAGCACCGCCAAAGCGGCCAGGGATAAGGCGAGAATAATACCATAGAGAGGCAGACTTTGGATCAGGACGTCACGGGTCAGGCTGCTAAGGACAGCGACATCGGTGTCAATGCCCAGCGCCCCGATCAGAGCCCCGTCAGCCCCTTTCACCGGTACAAATGCCGAGATATAATCCCCATATTCAGGATTCATGATCAGCGGCGTACTCGCATTCTCTCCTGCAAGGACCGCCTCAACTGCAGCAGCCGGCATATCTGTAATTTCATTAATCTGCGAAGCCAGCGGGTCCCCCTCCGGTCTGCCGTCAATCATCAGCTGCGGCTGATTGGCTTCATCGATCCTGACAAAGTATACATAACGGGCACCGATCGACACCCTGAACTGATCCAGTTCATTGCGGAGCGACCAATACAGATCCGATTCCCGGGGATCGGCCAGGAACTCGCTGTAACGGCCGGCATCAATCTGCGTAACATAATGGCTGGCAATACTCATGTTGTAACTGCTGATCGTCCCTTTCACCGCTGATCCGGTGTTCGCCCGCTGAATCGCAATGTTCCCTGCCGTGATACATAGAATGACTACAGTCATGATACAGAGGATACGGGCAATAAGTCTTGTTCGGATAAAAGAAAACATGTAGGCATTCCCTTTCGCGCACGGCAATTGCGTTAATAAAGTAGGGTCATTCCTGAACACGCAATGACAAATGTCCCTCTACCGGAAAATTTCGACAATTTTTTCGAAATTCCTTTTTCCTGCCGCAAAAGATATTACAAAAAAAGAGACTGCCTCTGAAGCCATAACAGCTCCAAAGACAGCCTCAATACATTTATCCTTCAATGCCCGCCCGACAAGCTCAGGCCGATCCGTTTCACCAGCCGGGCACTTTCTTCATTTAATCCGGTAATCGTTACCTTTTTGCCGAGTGCCGCGTATTTGTCCAGCGTTTTGGCAATAGCTCCCACCGCCGACTGATCCCACACATGGGAATGGGAGAAGTCGATAATCACCTGCTGCGGATCACTCTCATACATAAATTCATGCACGAAATGACTGGTTGTACCGAAGAACAGCTGGCCCGATACTTTGTAGGTAGTTACAGATGCCGTCGTATGGACGCCGAGCTTTATTGAAGCCATTTTCCAGGCAAAAGACAAAGCGCTTAGCAGAACACCGAACAATACGCCGATCGACAGATTATCCGTCACTACCACGGTGACTACCGTAACGATCATGACCAGTGCATCGCTGAGCGGCACCTTGGCTAAAGTCTTCAGTGAACCCCACTCGAAGGTGCTAATGCAGACCATGATCATAACACCAACCAAGGCGCCCATCGGAATCTGCTTAACCACATCGCCCAGAACGAGAATCAGGAACAAAAGAAAGATCCCCGATACAAAAGTAGACAGCCGTGTACGTCCGCCCGATTTCATATTAACCATCGACTGGCCGATCATTGCACAGCCTGCCATCCCGCCGAAGAAGCCGGTCACGATATTGGCCAGGCCTTGTCCCTTCGCTTCCCGGTTCTTGTCACTGCCGGTGCCGGTAATATCATCAATCAGCGTTGCGGTCATTAGGGATTCCAGCAATCCGACTACAGCGAGCGACAGTGAATAGGGCAGAATGATCAGCAGTGTATCCAGCGTGAAGGGAAGATCCGGCAGATGGAACACCGGCAGAGCCGAAGTAATGGTGCCCATATCGCCTACGGTTCTTACATCCAGATTAAGAACAATGCTGAGTACAGAAACTGCGATAATCGCTACAAGTGCCGAAGGGACCGCCTTCGTGATCCGCGGAACCGTATAAATGATGACCAGTGTAAGTGCCACCAGCGCATACATAATCCAGCCCTGTCCTTCAAAATGCACCAATTGGGCCATGAAGATAAGAATGGCTAATGCGTTGACGAAGCCGGTCATTACCGGCTGCGGCAGGAACGTGATGAATCTGCCAAGCTTCAGCATCCCCATCAGAATCTGAAAGATTCCCGCCAGTACGGTGGCTGCGAACAGGTACTCAATTCCGTGTGAAATCACCAGGCTGCCGACCAATAGCGCCATCGCTCCGGTCGCCGCTGAGATCATGCCCGGTCTTCCGCCGGCAAATGCCGTCACAATAGCAATACAGAAAGATGCGTACAATCCAACCATCGGGCTTACGCCGGCGAGGATGGAGAAAGCAATCGCTTCAGGGATTAAGGCAATCGCCACGGTCATACCTGACAGAATGTCGCTCCGTGTGTTGGAAAACCAACCGTTGTTGTATAAGCTTGACTGCTTCAAATTGTGCTGCTCCTCCTGTGTCTTGTTATAAGGTTATAGGCTCTTCCATAGAGCCCGGGGCCGGTGCACCGCCAATGCTTCTTATTGTACCTGACCCGCCTTAACCTCCACAAAAGTCCAACCTGTGCTTGTAAGCGCTACTTCCTGCCCCGTTCTCACCGATCCTGCTATTTTCGCCTGAACTCTAGATATTAAAATTAACGGTACAGTCCGGAGGCTTTCACTTCATTGAAGAAGGTGTTGAACTCTTCAATATTAAGCTGCTGCGCCGCATCCGATAAGGCGGTTGCCGGATCGGGATGCACCTCCACCATGATGCCGTCGGCTCCGGCGGCAAGTGCGGCTTTGGCACATGGGATCAGGATATCCTTGCGTCCGGTGGAATGGGTCACATCGACCAGCACCGGCAGATGGCATTCCTGCTTGAGAATCGGCACTGCCGAAATATCCAGCGTGTTACGGGTCGCTTTCTCATAGGTACGGATGCCGCGTTCAATCAGTATGATCTCCATATTGCCCCGGGACATAATGTATTCTGCCGCATGGACGAATTCATCCAGTGTAGCGGATAATCCGCGCTTCAGCAGTACCGGCTTGTTCACTTCCCCTACCGCTTTGAGCAGTTCGAAGTTGTGCATGTTCCGTGCACCGACCTGAATAACATCGACATAATCAAGGGCCTCTTCAATATGACGCGGGTCTACAATTTCGCTGATGGTCAGAAGCCCGTATTCATCCGCTGCTTCACGCAGAATTCTCAGACCGTCCATTCCAAGTCCCTGGAAATCATACGGAGAGGTACGGGGCTTGAAGGCTCCGCCGCGCATCACCTTCACTCCTGCCTTCTGCAGGGCAGCGGCAACTGTACGGGTCTGCAGCTCACTCTCCACCGAGCAGGGTCCGGCAACCATCAGCGAAGATAATCCGCCGACGGTTACATTACCCGGAAGGGTAATTACTGTATCTTCGGCGTGATTTTTCCGGGCTACCAGCAGGGACTTCTTATGTTCCGTGCTTTGCAGATCCAGTGAAGCAGAGAAAATCTGCTTGAACAGGGTACGGATCGTGCCGCTGGTGAAAGGTCCCTTGTTGCTTGCTACCAGCTTATCCAGCATGGCTTTCTCGCGTTCAGGATCGAACTTCGGTACACCCTGCTTCTCCTTGAGCACTCCGATTTCCTGAACGATTTCCGCACGTTCCGAGATCAGCTCCAGCAGTTGTCCGTTAATTTCATCAAGCCGTGCTCTCAGCTTATCCAATTCCACATTACTCATTTCCTGACACTCCCTTAAGTAGTTAATAGTTAATCCTATGAACGAACGCAAAAAGGCCCCCCGTCGCAAGGGACGAGGAGCCGTGGTACCACCCTTATTTAGAGATGAATCCTGCTGACGCGTCAGCACCCGGAAAGCTGTTACCTCATTCCCGGACCGGATTAACTCTGTCTTACACCCGTTAACGCTGGAAGCGGGCCTCCCTACTCATACCTGCTGCAGCAGTGTACTTCAGGGGCCGACTCGGAAGTGAACTTCGGCACTAAGCGTCAAATGAGGGTGCTCTCAGTCTCCGGCACACCTTCCCTGTTAAGATCCGCTATAAAGTGCTTACTCTCTTCGTCATTGTCATTTAATGGTATATCGGTGCGTCTTGTATACCGGTTTCTGCTATCTTAATCAAAATGACTTCCACATGCAAGATGTCAGAGTGACGCATTACAGCTTTAACGCAGCAACGTTAATCATTGATGGATAGACGGAAGACTGCCTGCTGAT
The DNA here is from genome assembly GCF_038000205.1 of Paenibacillus sp. FSL R10-2771. NCBI lineage: Bacteria > Bacillati > Bacillota > Bacilli > Caryophanales > Paenibacillaceae > Paenibacillus > Paenibacillus sp. FSL R10-2771. The sequence goes on along the minus strand of NZ_JBBOBM010000001.1, from coordinate 101,531 downwards.
TAAAAGAATTTTCCGATAACATTCACTATCGTCTCGCTTCTCAGCGGCTTGCTGATATACTCGTCCATTCCGGCTTCAATGCATAATTCCCGGTCGCCTTTGAGTGCATTAGCCGTTACGGCAATAATGACCGGCTGCGAATCTGCCGGCTGCGTCTGCCTGATTCTCGATGTAGCCTCCAGGCCGTTCATGCCGGGCATCTGCACATCCATGAAGATCAGATCATAGCTGCGCTGAGTGACCATCTCGACTACCTGCAGCCCGTCTTCCGCAACATCCACGGCGAACCCGCGCTTCTCCAGAATTTTGCGCAGCACAATCTGATTAATGACATTGTCTTCAGCCACCAGGATGCGCAAAGAACGGCTGAGCTGCTGCGGACTCAGCAGGCCCGGCTCCGCCCCCTCAGCAGTCTGGGCCTGCTTCTCGGTCCGGAGCACCACCGTAAATACAAAGGTTGCCCCCTGCCCGGTCTGCGGCTCCAGCTGAATCCTGCCCCCCATCATTTCAACCAGCTGCTTGCTGATCGCCAGCCCCAGACCACTTCCTTCATGTTTGCGGCTCATGTAATGATCCAGCTGGTAGAACGGCTCGAACAACCGGCTGCGGGCATCCTCCGGAATGCCTATTCCTGTATCCGCCACTGTAAATTGCAGCGTTACCCCATCAGCAGCCTCTTCTCCCCGTATCCTTTGCACGCCGACTTTTACCCCGCCCGTGTGAGTGAACTTCACTGCATTGCCGACCAGATTGATCAGGATCTGCTTCAAGCGTTCTCCGTCCCCGATCAGATCAGCGGGTACATCCGGACCTACCTCCACCTGGATGGCGAGGCCCTTATTCTCCGCCTTAAGCTGCAGCAGCTCCAGAGCAGACTCCATGCAGTGCTGAAGGACAAACGGTTCTTCATGCAATGAGGTTTTGCCCGCCTCAATCTTGGACAGATCCAGAATATCGTTAATGATATTCAGCAGGGATTCTCCGCTCTGGCGGATGATTTCCAGGTATTCCCTTTGCTGAGAATCCGGATCACTGAGGTCCAGCAGCAGATCGGTCATCCCGATCACCCCGTTCATCGGCGTGCGGATTTCATGGCTCATCATAGCCAGGAACTCGCTTTTGGCCCGGTTCGTATTCTCGGCGGTTTCTTTGGCGATCAGCAGCTTCTTCTGCTCGGTAATATCCTTGACGATAATATAAAAACCCACCGTCTCATTGTTGATAATGATAGGGGCAAGGGTTGTCAGCACCTCCACGGAATGTCCGTCCTTATGCCAGATGAGGTCAATGCTTCGTTCCATGGAACCCTTCTTCTGGCAGAAGCTGATTACGTCGTGAAGATGGTGGTTCCCGATAATCCGTCCGACACTCATTCCCACCAGCTCAGGAATCGTGTAGCCTGTCAGCTCTACGGCCTTCTCATTCCCGTTGATAATGTTACCTTCCAGATCCAGGGAAATAATCGCATCATGGTTATATTTCTTCAGCGAGGTATACCGCTCTACCGATTCCTGCAGCTTCTGCTCCATAATCTTGCGCTGTGTCACATCACGGCCTACGGCAAGCACGCTCCAGTTCCCGCTGTCTTCCACAATCCGCAGCGTGAATTCAATCCAGAGATACCGCCCGTCCTTATGAAGAATCCGCAGCTGCACACTCTGAAGCTCAGCCGCCTGCGGTGCGCTCATAAATTCCATATCCCCGGGGTGAACCAGTCCGCGGATATCACAGCCGATCAATTCCTCAGGCTTATACCCGAGTACTTCCACAATCGAAGGAGAACAGTATCTGCAGATACCATCCGGGGTAGCATAATATACAATGTCTCTAATGTTGGCTGCAATCAGGCGGTACAGCTCATCTGGCGGTGCAGGAAGTTCTTCCTTGGACTTAGCTTCCGGGTGCGGCAATCCGGCCAGATGAACGATATAATACAAGCCCATTCCCGTAGAGGGCTCGCTAATCAGAGAAACATGCAGCAGTACTGCAACTACAGAGCCGTCTGCATGCCGGAAATTCAGTTCGCATTCAAAAAAGGGAACCTCTCCCGCCTTTAGAGTCCCCATCTTTTGCCTATGTATCTCCAGGGAATCTTCATTCAGAAACTCCGTGAAGCCATGTCCCAGCAATCGTTCTTCCGTGTATCCCAGCAACAGCGTTACCGCCGGATTCACACTAGTCCATTCTTCGGAAATGGAGAGAAATGCGACTCCGGCAGTCCCCTTTTTGAATGCCTGTTCGAATGGAGAAGAGATCTCCGTATGTTGTCTTAGCATAAATTCCACCGCCCGTTCGTGGAGTAATACATGCATTTTTAGTTCAAATCTGTAATATAAATATCTTGCATATCCGGGCGAAAGTCAAATGATTATGTCGAAATATAAACTATAAAATGTATAGCAGATTATATTAACCTGCGAACCAGAATTCAGACAGAGTTCTCCCCAGTTCCCCACCTTTGTTCGATTCATTCCTGCATTACTTTATCCTTGATTTAGAGCCCGCCGTCCAGCAGCCTCTTCACCGTTTCGGTGAAGGCTTTGACCTGGAACGGTTTGGTAATATACGCGGCAAAACCCCTGTTTTTGGCTTTTTCAATATCCGATAATTGAGCAAACGCACTGGTTCCCAGTACCGGAATATGGCAAGTAGCCTCATCCTGCTGCAATATTTCCAGAGCTTCATATCCGTTAAGGCCGGGCAGCCCGATATCCAGGATGATCAGATCCGGCAGTGCTTCACGGGCCATACTTAGCCCCTGCTCTGCCGTTTCAGCTTCCAGCAGCAATATGGAGGGCAGGTTTCTTTTGAAGATATGATGCATTAGGGCCATGTTGAGTTGATTATCTTCCACATATAATACTGTCCGCTTGTATTCCTCCATCCGGCATATCCTCCTAAAAAGTCCCAGAACAACAGCCCATAAACAGGAAAAAAAATAAAAAAGCCGAAGAAAGGGACCATTCCCCCTTCTCCGGCTCATGTTCGGCTCATTCGCATGTCCGACTCATTTCCGCCCTATTTATAGTTAAACTTATTGAAAAGTATAAGCTATCACACTGGTATCTTTGTCGAAATCCCAATCCACATATATATCCGACAGTTCCTTGCCGAGCATCGGGGCAATCGTGGTGGTATCCTCCAAATATCGTTTTTCCATCTTGCGTTTGGTGGTCTTAAGCGTATTCTCATAACCAAGGCCAATCAGTTCCTTCTCCAGCGGGATCAGGATACCCTCACGTTTGATAATCAGAATGCGCGGGCCCAGCCACCAGGAGTCGGTATAGACCGGTTCCTTCTGAACCTTTCTGCTAACTTCATTAATCTGGGCATGGACTTCTTGACGCCCGGCATAATCGTCAATAATCATAGCGTCATTCTTAATGAGCGCAACGATCATTCCAGACGCGTTATGTATACCCCAGTCATAGAAAAGCTCGCCAACCTCCATAGCCATCGTTTCCTTCAGGTAAGCCGCAAGTTCGGGCAGCAGAGACTTCATCAAAAGCTCTCTCGTATAGCGAAACGCCTGTTCTTCTTCCTTATTTAACAAAAATCTCTCCACAGGTCCGATAAAATTACGGATATGCAGTGCTATACATTGCTTCCCGATAGAGGCGTGTATTGATTCAGGCCCTTTCCCAAAGCGTTCCCGCAGTAATCTTCCTGTGAAACTGGAAAGTTGGCTAGTAAGTTCCGTAGTGCTCATTCAATTTCCTCCAGCATAATATTCTTGTGTCTGTGTTATACGTATGGGGAGACGCTCCGCCTGCTGAAAAAACGGTTCGTTCACTTTAGTATAATCTCAACCGGGGGACTTCGTATATATAAATATATAAAAGTTCATAAAGGGCTGCCGGGGCTTCCCTGGATATGTATGTAAGGGCACAACATTAGTATTGCCCTAATTATTTATAATTAGTTTGACACCTAAAATTAAATTGTTTACAATTAAATAGTTGTAAATATTAATTACATATACCGGGAGGATGAAGCAGCAATGAGCATTTATGAGTATGAGGCCCGCAATATCCGGGGGAAAGAGACCCGGCTTGAACAATACAAGGATAAAGTCCTCCTGATCGTTAATACTGCCAGCAAATGCGGCTATACTCCGCAATACTCCGACCTTCAGAAGCTTCATGAGAAGTACCAGGAGCAGGGCCTGCAAATTCTCGGGTTTCCCAGCAACCAGTTTGGCGAACAGGAGCCCGGCTCCAATGAAGAGGTTAACGTGTTCTGCCAGATCAATTACGGCGTAACCTTCCCGCTTTTCGAAAAAATTGATGTTAAGGGGGATAACCGCCATCCGCTGTTCGCTTATCTGACGGAACAGGCTGGCTTCCAGGGCTTTGACGACACGGACTCAAACGGCAAGCTGCTGCACACCATGCTTCAGGAACGTGATCCTGCAGCGCTCACAAACGATGAGATTAAATGGAATTTCACCAAGTTCCTGATTGACCGTAACGGCAACGTGGTGGAGCGCTTCGAATCTCCGGTTGATCCGCTGGACATGGAGCCTGCCATTCAGAAGCTGCTGTAAAGCGTTATAGCGAGAATGACGAAGGCTATGTTACCCGTGAAATATTCAAATAAAAAAAGGTGTTCCGCTGCCGGCAAGGGCTGCAGAACACCTTTTTGTCATTTACTTGCTTATTCCTGATTACTTGCCGCGGTAAGTCTCGGTGAACACCTCGAAGAAAGGTGTCGTGTCCCGCTCCGCCATCGTATCCTCCGCACCCGGGTTCCAGCCGATCTCTGCCCGCCAGCTGCCCAGCAGGCCTGATTCAATCAGCTCCTGCTCATCCACCTCCATGGACAGATCTGCCTGCGGCGCCACATAGAGCGCATCCGCCGGACAATACGCCTCGCACATGAAGCAGGTCTGGCAATCCTCCTGGCGGGCAATGACGGCAAGCTTGCCCTGCATCTCGAAGACATTCGTCGGGCAGACCTTCACGCACAGCCTGCAGCCGATGCAGCGGTCCTGGCTGACCAGTTCAATCATATCGCCCGCTCCTCTCTTGGTATCCGCAGCTCCTGGGCATGAGACACACTTTCGGTGCGGATGCCAATCGTATCGATACCGGAGAGGATCAGGCGGTGGGTCTGGCGCGGGTCCAGCGCCGGATACTCGGCCAGGCGCTGCAGGCCGCGGCTCTCCTTGCGGGCCAGCGCGGCGGTGTAGATCCAGCGGCCGACATTCAGCATGGCGGCCGCTTCACGCGATTGCACGATGCCCTGAACCGTCGCGGGCACCTGCCCGCTGAGCTCAGGCATCAGGCTGTTCAGCCGCTGCAGGGCTGCGGCGACCACAGGCTCGCTGCGGAAGTAGTTAATCCGCAGCGGCAGGATCTCCCGCTGGACCGCCGCGATCAGCGGCTTCGCGTCCAGCGCCCTGGCTGTGCCGGCGCCAGCCGGCATCCCGTAGCGGCCCGCCGCGCGGAGCAGCCGGCTGTCCGCCGGACGCGGCTCCTGCAGAGCGTGCCGCGCCGCGCCTTGTCCTGCCCAGCTGCCGCTGCAGATGGCCCAGGATGCATTGTAGGCGCCGCCGCCAGAGATGGCGCCGGTGACTTTCTCGCGGGATGCGGCATCCCCGGCCGCATACAGCCCCGGCACCGAGGTGGCACAATCGGTACCGGTCAGGCGCAAGCCGCCCGTGCCGCGCATCGTGCCTTCATAGCGCAGCGTAAGCGGGAATTTATCCTTGAACGGATCAATCCCCGCCCGCTCCAGCGGCATGAAGAAGATCGGATGGGCGTTACGGAGGAAATCCTGCTTCTCCTTCGTATCCGCCAGATCCAGCGAGGCGTAGACCGGGCCCCTCAGTATCAGCTCAGGGATGCTGCCGAAGGTGCGGTCACCCTGATGCAGCGGCCTTCCCGCTTCATCATACAGCGTGGCCCAGGCCAGCATCCGCCCGCGCGTTACCGTTCCGTCCGCGAAGCTCGGAGCATATTGCCGGGTGAATTCCATACCCGACAGCTCGGCACCAGCCTCGGCTGACATCAGCAGTCCTTCGCCCGTGAGCACATTACAGCCCAGCCCCTTGCTGAGGAAGGCACAGCCTCCGGTAGCCATAATCACCGCGTTCGCCTTCACTTCCCAGGTCTCCCCGGTTAAGCGGTTAATTCCGCGTGCTCCGCCCACGCCGTGCTGATCATGGAGCAGCTCCAGCGCCGGCGATTGATCCCATATACGCACCCCCGCCTTGCGCACCACTTTACGCATAAGCTTCATGTATTCCGGGCCATGCAGATGCGTCCGCAGCGGCCTGCCCTCCTCATCCTTCGGAAAGGGATACCCCCACTCCTCTACCAGCTCCAGATTCTGCTCGACCTGATCCAGCACACGGTGAATCCAGGCATTCTCCGAGAGATAGCCGCCTGCCTTAAGTCTGGCCTGCACAGCCTGCTCCCGCAGCTCTGCCACCGGCGGAATCACCAGCAGCGTTGTTCCTCCCGGCGCGGTAGCCCCGCTTGTTCCGAGATATCCCTTATCGGCCAGAATTACCTTCGCTCCCTGAGAAGCTGCACTCCATGCCGCCCATGCTCCGGCCGGGCCTCCGCCCAGCACTAGAACATCTGTTGTTGCCTGCTGTTGCTGCTGCGGCATTCCGCTTCCCCCTCTTCATGGTCCCCTGAAATGTAGAATTAAGATCAGACCAGCTTCTCCTGCAAAAATGCTATTGTCGAGGCAACAGCCTCATTCAGCGCAGAGGTGGAGCCTTCGTACGGGTCCACCGTGCCAAAGGTGTGATCCGCACCCCGGATGCTCTGATACCGGTGATGCGGCGCTTGTTCCCTGAAGCCTGCATGCTGCTGCAGCAAGGCTTCACGGTCCTGATCACCCTGAATCAGCAGCGCTGCGGCCGGTACTATGCCGAGTGCCTTCTCCAGATCGAAGCGCTCCTTGTTACGCTGCTGATCCTCGCGGATCGCCCGCTCCTGCAGCGTAAGCGCCGGGGCACCTTCACCCTGCTGCGGCTGCGGCGGTGAACCGCCGTTCCAGACCACCAGCGCCTTCACCTCAGGATGCTCTGCCGCGAACAGAATGTTACTTCCGCCTGCACGGCTGTGCCCCAGAACCGCTATCCGCTCCGTGTCGGCCAGTCCGGCAAGCGGCAGCCTGCCCTCAAGCAGGCTGTGGAGCACCTGCTCCAGATCCAGCAGCTCCCGGCTCAGCGTAGCCGCTCCGGCAGCTTCCTCCGGGCTAACCCCGTCCAAATTGCGGGCAGCGATCCGTGAGAAATTGAAGCTTACGGTGTAGAACCCGCTCCCGGCAAGTCTGCCGGAGACCTCCGGCCAGAATGCCCAGTCCTTATGTCCTCGGAAGCCATGGCTGATCAGGATGACGGGCTTTGGTGCAGTCCCCGCAGGAACCCGCACCTCGCCCTCCAGATACAGCCCGTTCTCCAGCGGCAGCTTGAAATGTTCAATGGTCAAGGTTTCTTCGGACATCTGCATCCCCTCCGTTTACCTGTTTACCTGTTTACCTGTTTACCTGTCATGAATTACTTGAGCTGCCAGTCGCTGATGTTGAAATCCTTCTTGGCCAGCTTCTCTTCCACGAGGAAGTTCTTGGTGCCCTCCAGCAGCTTCGTGCCGTCTTCCGTGAAGGCTGTATCCTTAATATCACTGATCGGATTCACCTGCTTCGCGAGTTCCGGGGTTGTATCCCCGATCTCGGCCAGGAACTCATAATACTCATCTTCATGCTGCTTCAGGTCGGCCAGTGCCTTCTCCCGTGCCGCATTCCAGACCTTAGGGAAATCCGGGAATTTCGCAAGATACTCCTCTGACACTACGGTAGCACTGCTTCCGAGCAGATCCGGATGGGTAGAGGCATCATCCAAATGAGTGTATCCCTGCTCGATCTGCTTAAGCGCCGCTACACCGTTATTGGTGGTCGCGTCCACATCGCCGCGGGCAAGTGCTGCGGTAGCATCCGGAATCAGCATGTGAACCAGCTTATAGTCGGTTACCCCTTCCTGCTTCAGCAGGCCGACTACGTAGCGGTGCATGAAGGACCCTTTCTGGATCGCAATGGTTTTGCCCTTCAGTTCCTGCACTGTCTTTGGTCCGTCCTTCTTGCCGATCAGATAACCGACCGTATGCGCGGAAGTCTGGGCGATCAACCGGGTCTTGGCTCCTGAAGCGTAGGCGATAATCGCCGGGGTATCCCCAAGGCTGCCGAAATCAAGTCTTCCGCTGATTAAGGATTCCGTCTGATCCGGTCCGTTCGGGAAGCCGGTCAGCTTCACTTCGGTAATTCCGTACTGCTTCAGCTCTTCCTGAATAATCCCTTTATAGAGTCCCCAGCCTTCTGCACCGCCCGGTACATTCAGCTTATTGGAGCCAATGTATCCGAAATTCAGCACAGCCGGAACATTGCTTGAAGCCTCACTGCCCGCCGCGTCGGCCGTATTCGTTCCTGCGCCGTTGGCTGCCGTTCCGTTGTTCCCGGAGCCGGTATTATTACCGCAAGCCTGCAGCACCAGCATGATCATCACCACACCTGTAATCAGCGTGAGGCGTCCCCCTTTGCTCCATACACCTTTAATCTCTCTGTACAATTTGCTCATTTCTGTATTCTCCCCTCAGTCGTCTGCTGGATGTTTGATGTTTGTATAAGGACTCTTGCCTGTATTTGGATTAGTGTCTATAACGGCGCATCACTCAGAAGCCTGCCCGGGCTGCCAGCTTATACATGAAGTCATGACTGGCTACCGGCTGTCTGCCCTTGCCCCAGCCTACCTTCTCGCGGTAACCGCCGAGCAGTCCCTGCTGTTCCAGCTCCGCCTCAGTAATTCCGGTAATACCCTCGGAATCCGGAGCCACATACAGGGCATCCACCGGGCAATACAGCTCACACATGAAGCAGGTCTGGCAGTCGCTCTGCCGGGCGATAACCGGAATTCCGTTATCCACCCTGTCGAATACATTGGTCGGGCAGACAGATACACATTGATTGCATTCTACACACCGGTCAGCGCTGATGACTTCAATCACAACAATACACTCTCCTTCGCTACCTCTTCTGTCTTCACCCATACCTGGTCCAGTCCGCCGCTGATCAGGCGGTGATGCTGGCTGTCGTCACTTCCCTTGAAATCCTCCCGTTTGTGCATTCCCCGGGTTTCGGTACGGGCCAGAGCGGAGCTGTACATCCAGCGTGCCGTTGCCGTCATCGCTTCGGCTTCGCGTGCCTTCACACCTTCCGGCGTGCGCTGGATTTCCCGGCTGCGCTGCTCTTTCCATAGTCCGTCCAGACGCTCCAGCGAAGATTCCAGCCCCTGCTCTGTACGGAACAGATTAATATCGTACGGTTTGACTTCTGCCTGCACAGCCTCCACATATTCTGCGGTTCTGGCAGCGGCGCCCGCCTTCACTTCCTGGTGAACCAGCGGTGAAGAGGATAACCCTACGGGTGCACGGTGAACTGAATGCCAGCCGAGTCCGGCTGCATAGTCTGCCGCCCCTTCTCCGGCGAAGGAGCCGGAAGACATCGCCCAGGCGGCATTATGGCTGCCGCCTCCGGTGAACCCTCCGCAGATCAGCTCACGGGTAGCCGCATCCCCTGCTGCATACAGCCCCGGAACCCCAGTGCCGCAGCTCTCGTCTGTAATCCGTATGCCGCCTGTGCCGCGGACTGTACCTTCCAGCCGCAGCGTCACCGGGAATACATCCTTGAAGGGATTAATGCCCCGCCGGTCGAATGGCAGGAAGAAGTTCGTCTGCGCCACCCGCAGCAGCGGCTGTAATGCTTCATCCGCTCCGTCAAGCTTCGCGAATACCTGGCGCCCGGCCAGCAGATTCCTGGCAATGACTGAGCGGCCCTTCTTGGAGCCTGCTCCTTCCACCACAGTTCCGTCTTCATAATAGAAGCTGGCGTAGCTGTAATAAGCAGTCTTCGTTACGGAGGAGAAGGTCGGGCAGATCGCGTAGGCATTGGAGAACTCCATACCCGACAAGCTCGCTCCTGCTTCAGCGGCGAACAAGTACCCGTCACCGGTCAATACGTTGCAGCCAAGCGCCTTGCTGAGGAAAGCGCAGCCTCCGGTAGCGATAACTACCGCCCCGGCATGCACACTCCAGGCTTCTCCGCTCTGGGTCTGCACGCCGGCCGCTCCGGCTACCCCGTGCTCATCGGCGAGCAGCTCAAGCACCGGACTATGGTCCAGAATTTTCACGCCCGCCTTCTTCACCAGCTTGCGCATCAGGCGCATATATTCAGGTCCCTGCAGGCTCCGGCGGTATTGATTGCCTTCCTCATCCACCGGGAACGGATAGCCGGCAACGCCCAGTCTGTTCATATTCTCATAAGTCCGGTCCAGCACCCGGTCCATCCAGCGGTGCTCAGCCAGCTTGCCGCCCATAGCGTAACGGCTGGCCTTCGCTGCCTCGCGCAGCTCTTCTTCCGGCTTCACGTACCAGACTCCGGTGCCCGACGGGGCAGTTGCACCGCTGGAGCCGCAGTATCCCTTGTCGGCCAGGATCACCTTCACTCCCTTAGCTGCGGCTGTAAGTGCCGCCCATGTTCCTGCCGGACCTCCGCCGATTACCAGTACATCCGCCGTCAGTTTCAATGTTTCCTTCAGTGCCGGTTGGTTCATGTTGTTGCCCCCTTGGTTTCATTAGCGTTAGCGTTTCATTAGCTTGTCTTTAACCTTGATAGCTGTCACGCCAGTACAGGAATTTGCGTTCGATGATGCGGAAGAGAGAATCGATCAGCTTGCCGACCACTGCAAAAATAATAATTCCGACAAAAATAACGGCCGTATTGGAATTCTGCTTCGCCTCATTAATGAGAAACCCAACCCCGGACTGTGATCCGATCAGTTCGGCAACCACCAGACCGATCCAGGCCACAGCCATCGACAGGCGCAGTCCCAGCAGAATGCCCGGCAGCGCCGCCGGCAGGATCAGCCGCCGCAGCTTCTGCAGCGGGCTGAATCCGAGCACCCGGGCTACTTCAAACAGCTTGTTGTCCACTCCCCGGATGCCCATGAATGTATTGATATAGAGCGGAAAGAAAGAGCCGCTCATGATAATAACCACCTTCGAAATCTCCCCGAAGCCGAACCATAGAATGATCAGCGGGGCAATAGCCAGATGGGGAACCAGCCGCAGAATCTGCACGCTCGGGTCCAGCAGATAGGCTGCACTGCGGAACAGGCCGGTCAGTGTCCCCAGCAGCAGGCCGAGAATTCCTCCGATAAGGAATCCGATGCCAGCCCGTCCGATACTGACGCCCAGATGATGGACAAGCTCCCCGCTAACCGCCAGATCTGCAAAAGCGGAGAGAATCGTCAGCGGCGCCGGAAGAAACTCCGGCGAGATCCAGCCTGCGCTTCCGGCAAGCTGCCATACGGCGATTACAGCTACAGGAATAACAGCCCCGGTGCCCCAGTCGGACAAAAGAGTTTTCCAGGACGCAACCATTAATCTTCTCTTGTTGTTATGCGTAGTAATTGGAGCGGTTCCGCTATAATCACGGGCTTCCCTTACCCCCTTGGCAGTCTTGATTATTGCTTCTATCCCTTCACTCATGCGGTTCTTCCCTCCTATCCTTGATAGCTGTCCCGCCACCGCAGCAGCCGCTGCTCGATCAGGCGGACAATGGTGTCACTCAGCAGCCCGGCAGCGGCGAATACAATTATCCCGACAAACACTACAGGCGTATCAGCAAACTGGCGGGCATCCGACATCATATAGCCGATCCCCGAGGTGGAAGCAATGAGCTCCGCCACCACCAGCCCCAGCCATGAGAGACCCAGCGACAAGCGCACACCGAGCATGATATTCGGCACTGCTGCCGGGAGCACCAGCCGCAGAATCTGCTTCCCTCTGCTGAAGCCAAGCACCCGGGCTACTTCGAACAGCTTATTATCCGTTCCCCGTATGCCCATAAAGGTATTAATATAGATCGGGAAAAACGCTCCCTTGGCAATCAGCAGCACCTTGGATTCCTCCCCGATGCCGAACCAGAGAATGAACAGCGGCACTACCGCAAGGCTCGGGATCATCCGGATCATTTGCAGCGAGGGGTCCAGCAGCTTCTCCGATCTGCGGAATAATCCGACCAGAATGCCAAAGAGTAGACCCAGCCCGCCGCCAAGCAGAAATCCTGACAATGCCCGCACGACACTGATTCTGAGGTTGCTCCATAAATCCCCGGTAGATGCCAGGGTAATGAATGACTGGACAATCGTAGAAGGCGCCGGGAACAGCATCTCCGAGATCATTCCGTAATGGCTCAAAATCTGCCACAGGATTAATACACCTGCCGGAAGCAGCAATCCCAGACCGGCAATCGCCGCCTTTCCGGGGCCGTCAGGCCTTCCTGTTCTTCCGGCACTCCCTGCCGCTACAGCCCGTTCAGCCATGGCTGTCCCTCCCTCTGAATTAATTAGTATATTCACATTGATTAAGTCGGATATAAATCCGCACTTGTTCACTCTTTTTCACAATACAACCTTCCTGCACCGTCTTCCTGCACAAAATACAACATTTCCCTCATCATATCGTTCATAACTCAAAATTGTTGTACAAAAGGCATCAATTCTTCCTCTCCAAGCCTCTTAGCGGGATAATTCTTGTATTTTGTACAACAATCCCTTCGAGCTCGCCTGGTATCGTTGATCAAAGTTGTATTACGTACAACAATATGTGTATACCGTGTCTACTGAGGAGTATCCATTCTGACAACAACGATCCACGAACAACGAATCAGGAGTCACTTTATATTCCCGCCCCGTCCTTCAGCTCAAGCTCATCGACCTTCTCAAAGTAGTTCAATACCTTCAGGCGCAGCTCTTGAAAGGAGGTTGTTGTTTTTTTACGCGGATAGGGGAGGTCGACAGGTACGATCTTGCGGATTTTACCCGGACGGGGTTCCAGAATAACGACCCGGTTGCCGAGGAATACTGCTTCATCAATATCATGGGTTACAAAAATCATCGTAGTCCGGTTCCGCCGCCAAATATCGAGCAGCACCGTCTGCATATGCGCCCGGGTGAAGGCATCCAGCGCACCAAAGGGTTCATCCAGCAGCAGAATCTTCGGGTTCCTCAGCAGCGCACGGGCAATTGCCACACGCTGGGCCATCCCGCCCGACAGCTCCCGGGGATAGGACTTCTCGAAGCCGCCCAGCTTCACCAGATCAATCAGCTCATCCACCCGCTTCCGGATATCCGGCCTGCCCAGCGGCAGATCGGAGGCAATGTTCTTCTCTACCGTAAGCCACGGGAACAAGCGGTGCTCCTGAAAAATAAACCCCTTGTCGATCCCCGGCCCGCCTATCTCTGCACCTTCCAGCGTAACGTTGCCGGTATAGCCGGTATCCAGACCGGCAACGATGCGCAGCAGAGTGCTTTTGCCGCAGCCGCTGGGACCAATCACCGTGATGAATTCCCCTTCCTCTACATGCAGCTCCACATCCTGCAATGCCTGCACATGTCCTCCGGCGGTATCAAAGCGCTTATTCAGCTGTGTGATGGACAATAAAGCTTCTCCCATATCTGCTCCTCCTTCTGGCTGAAATATAAATGTACTATTGTAATACAAAAAAAACAGAGGAACCTCGCGATAGAACTCGCGCGGCACCTCTGTCTGTACAGTCGGCTGATTTTAATCCAAAGTAAATCAATTGGAATTTGTAAATTTAAAATATCACCTATCTGTAAATCTGTCAATGAAAATACACAAATTCCGCCCGGATTAATTATTTCCGATATAGACTTTCTGAAAGCACTCTGTATCCCATCAAGTGTATACGCAAAAGACAGTATTACGCTTTTGGTAATGCCTGCTGCTGCTCATCTGCTCATTTGTTCATCTGCTCATCTCCATCTCCTCATATCACAAACTTACACTCATATACTTACATTTTGTAAGTCGTTATGGTATAGTAGAGTATATCCTTGCTGTAACGGACAAGCTTAAGCTTTAAACCTAATAAATATTCTGGATAATAAGGGGTCTGTACCAATGAACAATCTAGGGAATGATCAAGCGAAGCAAGCGGCTGAACCGGAGTTCGAGTTCGGTATTTATACACTCGGGGATATCGTAACCGATTGCGAAACGGGGCAGCGGATTAGCCCCCGCCAGCGGCTCCATGAAGTGATTGCCGCCGCGAAGCTTGCCGATGAAGCGGGGCTGGATGTATTCGGCGTGGGTGAACATCACCGGCTGGATTTCGTCATCTCCTCAGTGCCGGTTGTGCTGGCAGCTATTGCCCAGGTTACAGAGCGGATTAAGCTTACCAGTGCAACCACCGTACTGAGCACGATTGATCCGGTTCGTGTCTTCGAGGATTTCGCTACACTGGATCTGCTGTCGGACGGCCGGGCAGAGATTATCGCCGGACGCGGCGCTTTCCTGGAATCCTTCCCGCTGTTCGGCTATGAGCTGGAGGATTACAAACAGCTGTTCAGCGAGAATCTCGACCTGCTGCTCACGCTGAACCAGCATGAGGTCATGAACTGGGAAGGCAAGTTCCGCTCCCCGCTGCATAACGCCGAGATTGCCCCGCGTCCGCTGCAGCAGAAGCTTCCGCTCTGGGTCGGCATCGGCGGTTCGGCCGAAAGTGCCCAGAAGGCCGGGGCGCTGGGTGTAGGTATGGCTATCGCCATTCTAAGCGGCAGTCCGGAGCCTTTCCAGAATCTGGCCGACACCTACCGCCGTTCCGGCGCCGCAGCAGGGCACAGGCCGGAAGACTTGAAGATCGCCATCACAAGTCACGGCTATATCGCCAGAACCTCCCAGCAGGCGCTGGATGAGTATTATCCTTATTACTACAGCTACCGCAATGCGATCAGCCCGAAGCCCGGCCAGCAATACCGCGTCTCGCGCAATGAATTCGGCCGGTTCACCTCTCCGGACAATACTTTGGCCGTGGGCAGCCCGCAGCAGATTATTGAGAAGATCCTCTATCAGCATGAGCTGTTCGGCCATCACCGCTTCATGACCCAGCTGGATATCGGCGGCCTCCCCTATGCCAAGGTGGCAGAAGCCATTGAGCTGCTGGCAACAGAAGTAGCTCCGGTTGTGCGGCGCGAGCTTGCCAAGAAGCGCAGCGGCATCTCTTCCCCCCAATAATAAGCAGAACCAAGAAGGTTGCCGCCCGGTGATAGGGCGGCAACCTTTTTTTGCGGAAATTCAATAGTATATGTATCAGAATATATCCGGCAGATGTATCCGGCACACCTGCTGCAGCGCGTCATAACTGTCATTGAACTCAAGCTGCCGGAGAATATCCAGGTAACCCAATAACTGCTGCGTATCTTCTTTATGCTTCAGACAGAGCAGCGTGAGCTCATGGTACACCAATGTGACAATTTTATCGTACAGCAAGTTCGTCTTATCCGCTAAGGGCAGCGCTTTTTTAAGGAAGAACAGGCTTTGCTCGTAATTATGCTCTTTCAGGCAAATTTTCGCGATGTTCTGCATCAGATGCTGCTGGATGGTCCGGCTCTCGGCAAAGTCATGGTATTTATCAAATTCATCCACAGCCCTTAGTCCAAAAAAGATCGCGTCGCCGCTGCTTAGCGTAAACAGGAAATTATTCAGCAGCTTGAACTCATACAGATACCATATGTCCGCACCCATCAGATAAGGCTTGATCTCCCCGGCTAATTCGCTTAACTGCCTGATCTCATCCTCCCGCTGATACTGAATCAGAAAACCCTGGCCCAGCAGATACAAATGATAATAAACCTCCGTGCGCGTCGCCCCGTACAAGAAACGGCATTCATAGCTGATCGTTCTTACTTTGTCGAATTCATAACGGTTCGCCGCCTCCACCAGACTTAGGTGAAGCGTACGTTTCTCCGGCTGTGCATAGCCATTCTGCAGGAACAGCAGCTCCTCAAGGGACATTTCCAGCTTGTCCAGCAAGAGGATCAGCTTGTCATACCCGGGATAATATTTACCGCCCTCGAAGCGTGACAAGTTGGATCGGCTCATAATCCCATCCGCCAGAATCGACTGGCTTATTCCTTTGGAGGAACGGATTTGCCTAATTGTAGAGCCCAGAAACATGATTTCACTCCTCCGCTCTGCCGTGTGAGTATACAGCACAATTTCCCGGTCTGATTTTCATTGTATGCTACACTCGGCACAAATCAAAATATAAAAAGCAGGGGAAGGATTATCATGGGCTTTCATTTGTCACGGAAACTAAACAGTAGAGTATGGAACATTCTGGCCGGAACTTTTTTCACGAGAACTGCACTATTTATGAGCGTCCCTTATCTGGCTATCTTTCTGACGAGTCAAAAACATCTCTCCATCTTCCTGGCCGGCTGTGTTCTCAGTATCAATCCGCTGGTGAATGTACTCTTCAGCGGCTTCGGAGGGGCGCTTGCGGACCGGCTGCCTCTGCACAAAATCATCGCCGTTGTCCCCGTAGTCTGGGGAAGCCTATTCATTCTGTTCTATTATGCGGACAGCTTCCCGGCCTTCCTGCTGCTTAACGGCCTTAACGGATTATGCTACTCCATCTTCGAGCCTGCCAGCAAAAAAGTGCTGTCCACCGAAACGCTCCCGGAGAACCGGCTGCTCGTCTTCAATCTGCGGTATACGGCGATTAATCTGGGCTGTTTTCTCGGCCCGCTGTTAAGCCTGATGTTCAATATGAAGCTGACGCTCTTTCCTTATGTTATTCTGGGCGTGCTTTATATTCTGTATGGCGTCTCCACGCAATTCTTCTTCCGGCACGGGGGCCGCATCCACGCTTCTGTTGCAGCCCGGAGTATCGGCAGCCTCAAGAATCTTGGTGCAATCCGCAAGGACTATGTATTCCTCCTCCTGCTGGCCGGAATGAGCTTCTCCTTCTTCGGGTATTCCCAGCTGAACGGAACCGTATCCCAATATTTAAACTCCACTTCTGCCTTGGCCGACGGTGCCCGGATGTATTCGGTGATCCTGTCGCTCAATGCGGTTGTAATTCTGGCTGCGCAATTTGCCGTACTGCGCTGGATCTCGAAGTGGAATCCTTTCCATGTGGTACTCACCAGCAATCTGCTGATTGCCGCAAGCTTTCTGTTCTTTGTGCTGCCCGTCTCCCCGTCGATGCCGCTGCTGTTCATTACAGTGTTCAGTCTGGGGGAGCTGCTGATTGGTGCTCGGTTCGATGCCTTGGTGGATGAGCTGTCCCCGGAGAGTAATAAGGGGCTCTATTTCGGCTGCTCGGAGTTTGTTAAGATCGGAACCACTTTCGGCCCTATGCTTGGGGCGGGTCTGCTGGGGCTGTACGGGGTAGAATCTCCTGTCCCGGTGTTCGGACTGATTGGCGGGATTACTGCTGCCGGGGCTGCTCTGATCGGAGGCGCATGGTTCCAGCATCTGCGGAAGACCCGGCAGCCAGTGGATGCTAAATATACAGGAGTGCATCAGGAGGGTGGGTAAAAGAACAAACTACTTCTGGAATAGCATCGGTAAAATTGCCCCACATCCAGCGGAATTAAGGGCGCTTGTGCTCCTAATTTCCTCGTTTGCCCGTAGTCGGCGGGATCAAGGGCACTTATTTCCTCATTTGGCCCGTACCCGGTGAATTCAGGGGCACTAATGCCCCTCATTTCCTCGTTTGGCCCGTACCCGGTGAATTCAGGAGCACTAATGCCCCTCATTTCCTCGTTTGGCCCGTACCCGGTGAATTAGTGGGATTTATCCCTTTCATTTCCTCGTACCGCCCACTTTCAGCCGATTTAGTGGGATTTATCCCTTTAATTTCCTCATACCGTCCACTTTCAGCCGAATTAGTGGGATTTATCCCTTTAATTTTCTCATACCGTCCACTTTCGGCGGATTTAGTGGGATTTATCCCTTTAATTTTCTCATACCGTCCACTTTCAGCCGGATTAGTGGGATTTATCCCTTTAATTTTCTCATACCGTCCACTTTCGGCCGGATTAGTGGGATTTATGCCTTTAATTTTCTCATACCGCCCACTTTCGGCCGGATTAGTGGGATTTATCCCTTGATTCCCCCACACCACCCGCGTCCGGCCGGCAGAGGGATTCCTGCTATAAGAACTATTGCGTCCGGCAGACGTTTCTGCCCCGAACTCCAAGGAAACTTATCCATACATTACGCTCCTTATCTACATAGACGAATCTCATAATCCCTTAAAGAACAATTAAAGAACAAAAAAGGCCCCCGGCCATGCCGGAGACCTGCTCAATGCTCGATGTAAGCAGTATTCAGTATTCAGTATTCAGTATTCAGTATTCAGTATTCAGTATTCAATATTCAGTATTCGTTATACTGTATCCAGTATGCGTTATGCAAATGATGGCTTGTTATTATCCACTTTACCGCTGACCAGCTTCTTGTACTCGTCGTCTCCGCCCTCCAGAGAAGGCGCTAAATATACATTAAGCGCGGATGGAGAGAGCTTGGTGCCGGACTTGCGTCTGGAACGGCCTTTGCCTCCCGCACTGTTACCGTTACCGCCTTCAGACCGGCGGACGCTACTAGAAACACTAACTGCATTCTTCATATTCTTCATCCTGTCAGTCCCCTTCCACTAGATGATTGACGGTACGGAACAAATCACGGTTATAGGCAACCACTGCTGTAAGATCCTCTGCCGATAATCCCCCGCTTCCGGAGAAATGTACAGAAATCACGTGGTTCTCCCCTAAAGGATAGCATAGGATATATACCTCCGCAACTTCCGTACGCTGTAAGAAAGTCCATTCCTTAGCCAAAAAAGCATCCAGCACACCCGGTTTTCCGCCTCCGTCTTCAGAGGTCGAGAACGGATAGACATGCCCGCGGCCTACATTGCCGCCCACCTGTTTCAGGCCTTCCCCCTCTTCGGCCCGCCACATGGCGGCTCCGATCACCCGGCAATCCTCCGGAGGTATGAATGAATTACGGACGGCTTCGCTGAGCGCCTGATAGTTCTCACCCGGCTGGGGAGGCGTCACATTATTATTATATTGCCAAAAGAAGTGAAGGATACTTTCTTTTCGCCTAAGCTCTGCTCTAAGCTGCTGCAGCTCAACAGCCGGATCATGGTACATGCCCTGTCCCTGAATGCTGTCGATGATTTTGCCGCAGCTGACATCCACCGCAGCTGTAGCATTCTCATGCTGCCACTCGTATTCCAGCGGCGTCAGCCCGGACAGATCAGACAGCAAGTGGTACTCTTCCACATTCTCCCCCGGAATCAGATCGCTGCGGGAGGGTACCTGATCCGGCAGCAGGCAGAAGACCCGGCCGCGCCGTAATCTGGACCAGAACAAACCCATTTCAAACTGGGTATTATCCCGGGTTACATAATAATATTTACCCCTGATCCGGGCTACATCATCAGGCGAGAACACGAATACGGCAAAGTCACTGATATCCAGATTCCGCTCCAGTGCCTCCATCGTATATTCATTCGGCCGGAAAGCAGCTGCATACCAAGGATGAACTTCTGCGGTCCGCTTCAGCTGCTCGTGGATGGCCCTGGCGTAGCGGATGGATTCTCTGGAGGATCCAATGAATAATCTAGGTCTGATCACGGCGGCACTCCTTTATCTGTTTCCCCAATATGTAATAATTATACAGACATTTCCCCCTTAGGAATAGGGCCGCCAGGTATATTAAACAGCAAGACATCTTAGTGTGAATTGTCGTTGTTATATGTATAATTGAATCACAATTATCCTCAATTTTAATAAATCGTTGTTCTCCGGCCGATGAAACGGGTAATAGAAATTTATCTATCCGGGAAAAGAGGCTTTATATGAAAAGAATATTACATACCGCCGTACTGGCAGCCTGTCTGTTGACTTCATATGCGCTGCCGTCTTCTGCTGCCCATGCTGCAGATACCTATACAGCCAAAGTATACGCGAACTCCCTGAATGTGCGCAGTGAGCCTGCTGCAAGCGCAGCCATCACCGGCTCTCTGGCGGGTGGAGCCGTAGTTACTGTCACAGAGGAGCAGCATGGCTGGCTCAAAGTACGGGCCGGATCTATATCCGGATGGGTCGCCGGGTATTATCTGAAGCGGACCAGCCGAGCTGCCTCCGCTGGAACCTCATCCGCCAGCACATCCGTTAAGACCTCCTCTACCTCCAGCGGAACAGCTGTTGTCACCGCCTCTTCCCTGCGTATCCGGGGAGGACCGGGAACCAGTTATGAGGTAGTGGGTTCTTTGCAGTCCGGGAATGCCGTTACGATTCTGCTCCGCCAGGACGGATGGTCAAGAATCCGTACAGCCGGAGGAACTACCGGCTGGGTATCCACCCAGTACCTTGCCGGGGGAAGCGTCCCGAACTTAAGCACTGCCAGTTCAAACGCCCAGAACACCAGTGTAATAAGGAAATCCGGCAGCATCCGCGGCAAGCTGATTGTCGTCGATCCCGGTCATGGGGGCAGTGACCCGGGTATGCTCGGCACAACCTATGACACGATGGAGAAGGATCTTACCCTGCAGACCTCTCTATATCTCCGGGATTACCTGACCGCCAAGGGGGCCCGGGTAGAGCTGACCCGTACCCGTGGAGACCAGAAGCCGGCGCTCTCCCGGCGGGTGCAGCTCGGGACGCAGCTCGGCGCGGATGCTTTTGTCAGCATCCATTATAATTCCTCTCCGAAGAATGTCTCCGGCACGCTGACTTTCTTCTACTCGGAGCAGAATGATCTCCGGCTGGCCCGGGCGATTGAAACCCGGCTTGGCGCAGGAATCGGGCTCCGGAGTAACGGCCTCTCCTTCGGCAATTACCATATTCTAAGGGAAAATCCGCTTCCCGCAGCCCTTATAGAGCTTGGGTTCCTCAGCAATCCTTACGACGAGTCAATTGTCCGCAAGGCCGCTTATCAGCGGAAGGCTGCACAGGCTATCGCCGAGGGGCTGGCTGATTATTATAAAAACTGAAAGGAAGTCATCTGAAATTATATGGTGATTTCCCGGATATTGAGTTCTTTTATTTTGCTGAGGTCAATATATTCATCGTTAATGCGGATAAGCGGTGTTTCGATATCATGCGGATTCAGATAGACGATCTCGCCGACCCGGCCATCGGTTAAGACCACCTCACGGCCAACAGTCCGCTTCACAATGTTCTCCAGAAAAACCGAAACAATATGCGGGTCCAGCGCGCCAAAGCTGCCTCTTCTCATCTGATCGACAATCACATGGAAAGGCATAGCCTCATGGTAGGGGCGTTTGCTGGACATGGCATGAAAAATATCGGCAACCGCTATAATTTTGCTATAGGAATCAATCTGTTCATCCTTAAGTCCCAGCGGATATCCCTTGCCGTCGTTCCTCTCATGATGCTGCAGTGCCGCCAGTGTAATGCGCGAATTGGCCCCGGTGGTTTCCTTCAGCATCTCATAGCCGTATATTGTGTGTTTCTTCACCAGGTTGAACTCTTCGTCCGTCAGCTTGCCGGGCTTGTTCAGAATCTCATTGGGAATCTTCAGCTTGCCGATATCATGCAGGGTTGCCGCCAGGGACAGCACGGACAGCTCGGCTTCACTCATATGTAACCATCTGCCGATTAGGGTGGACAGTACACCGACTCCAACGTTGTGCTGGTATGTATAATCATCTCTGCCCTGGACTGAACTGAACAAAGCAAAAATATCCGGATTGCGCGAGATCTCCTGTATTACCGGAACGACATCCTTCCTGATATCCGCCAGGGGAATTTTCCGCGATATTCTGTAAGATTCAAACATTTCCTTGGAGCTATCTACTACACTATTTGCCATTTGACGATAAGAGGGAGCCTGCTGTTCATCCACAAAAATGATATCAAGCACATCAATTCTTTGTTTGCGGATGAGTTCGAGATGTTCTGCATTCAATTTGCTCTTGGCAGGAATAACTGTAACTCCGTATGCATTGATCAGATCATTCTTAATCGTTCTTCCCAGATAGTTGTCCATACCTTCCAGCCCTCCCAGATAACCGAAACATTATATAAATTGCCCATATAGCTATTATCGGTTTATCGCTGGAAAATGTTGAAAGGGAAGTTAGGCCGTTCTTAATCTTCCTCTTCCTGCTTACGGTACTCCCGCGGGGTTACTCCAGTGGATTTCTTGAAGACACGGCTGAAATACTTCTCGTCTTCATACCCTACCAGCTCCGCGATCTGCGACAGCCGCAAATTCGTATTCTGCAGCAGAGTCTTCGCCTTATCCACTCTGAGACTCGTTAAATAATCCGACAGATTCTCCCCGGTGATCTGCTTGAATTTGCGGGAGACATTCTCCCTGCTGATGAAAAAGCGTTCCGCAATATGCTGCAGCGTCATCTCCTGTGCATAGTTCTGGTTCAGGTATTCCCTGATTTCCAGCACGAGTCTGCTATCCGGAGCCTGAGCGATACCTTTGGAGAGGTGCTGCAGCAGAGATTTAAGCTGACTCTCCCAGTTCTCCACCGAGAACAGCCCCTGTGAGTCATAACAAAGCTCCAGGCTGATCTCCTCCTCCGGCCGCCAGCGTGTCAGAACCGCACGGATCTCCTCCTGCTGGTGGAGAAAGCTGCTCTCCGTAAGCAGCGGCAACCCGGCAAGCTCCCGCGCCCACTCCTCCACAACCCGCTGCATCCTTTCCAGATCGCCCGACAATACCGCGATTCTAAGCTTGTCCAGCTGCATATCCGGAGCGTAGTCTTCTTTAGGCCTACTCTCATCCCCAGCCGCTCTGCAGAGGTGTATCCGTCCGTCACGCTGAAGGAGATTCCGTTCCTCCAGCCCTTGGCGTGCCTGGGCAAAAGCAGGCTGCAGCCCCTCCGGCAACGGGTTCAGCAGGCTGAGCCCGATATCCACCTGAACGCCATACGCCTGGCGGATCGATTCATTCACTCCGTTCAGTACCGTCTCCGCCTGTTGAACAGCATTCCACAGCAGAATCACAAGCTCTCCACCGCTCTGCCAGCTGCGGAAGGCATAACCGCTGTAGTCCGGTGCCATAACTTCATTGCAGACGTTGGCCAGCACAAAAGCCGTCAGCGCCACATCGCCATGAAATCTCTGCAGCAGACGGCAATCTGCGCCTTGCATCGAGATGACAGCCACTCTGCAGGAGGCTGCTCCAATCGGCATCCCCAGCTCTTCGCAGAGCGCCAGCTTCAGCTCCTGAAAGGAGGCATGCCCGTAGACCAGATCGGACAGCACCTTGTCCCAGTAGAGCGGACGCAGTACGTTCAGCTGCATGTTCTGGCGCTGCGACTGCTTCCGCACCGCCTCCTCCTCCATCCACAGCTTAAAGGCATGCTCCGCCGAGGCAATCAGCTGCTTGCTGTTCAGCGGCTTCAGCAGATAATCGGTCCCGCCGTAGACAATCGCCGGCTTCACGTAATTGAAATCCTGATACCCGCTGATGACAATGGTCTTCGTATTCGGATAATGCTTATGCAGCCATTCCAGCAGCTCCGCTCCGTCCATCAGCGGCATCCGCATATCCGTGAACACGATCGCCGGCTGATGCTCCTGCATAATCAGGGTCGCTTCCTGACCGTTGGTAGCCTCATATATATCGGAGATATTATATTTGTCCCACGGAACAAAATAACGGATCGCCTCCCGTACATGCTTCTCATCATCTACAATCAGCACCTTCATGTATAGCCGCTCCTTTAGGTTATGTCTGCACCCTTCTTCATTCATCACTCTATAATCCATAATTCATCGCGTTAAACATTATTCGCCTGGCCCCTCCAGCGGAATAATCAGGGTAACCGTAACCCCTTGGCCCTCTTCATTGTGCAGCTGCATCTCCGCGTCGCTGCCGAACTGCAGCCGCAGGCGGGCCAGCACATTATACAGGCCGATTTCTTCGTTCTCAGGCCGGCCGCTGCTTCTAAGTCCGGCTGTAATCTCCTCCAGCCGTTCCGGGCTAATGCCCTTGCCGTTATCCTTGACGGCAAGAACCAGCCGCGACTGCCCCTCCAGCGTGCAGTCTATCCGGATGACGGCTTCGCGGATTCCGTCCGCGAAGCCGTGCTTGAAGATATTCTCCACGATCGGCTGGAGAATCATCTTGGGCAGGACCGTCTCCAGCGCTGCTTCCGCCGCATGAATCTCCAGGCGCAGATTCTCTTCGCCGAACCGCTCGGTCTGCAGAATCACATAATTCTGCACATGCTCCATTTCATCGCGCAGCGGCACCTGCGTCCGTTCCGTGTTCATGGAGTAGCGCATCATACTGCCCAGGGAATAGATGAGATCATACACCTTCGGCGCATTATAGCGCAAGGATAAGCTGGCGATGGACTGCAGGGCATTGTAAAGAAAATGCGGATTGACCTGGGCCTGCAGCGCCTTCAGCTGATTCGTCTTGTTCGCCAGCTCCAGGCGGTATTCCTTGACGATCAGGTCATTGATGGTCCGGGTCATGCCGGTGATTTTGCGGGTCAGCAGGCCGAATTCATCCTCGCGTTCGGCGTCCATATGCGCATCCAGCTGGCCGATCTGCACCTTCTGGGTGAAGTTGATCAGCTTCTTGATCGGCCGGGTAAAGCCGATGGAGATGAGCACCGCGCTGATTCCCCCGATCAGGAGAAACAGCAGCCCGATCCCCATATTGAACCGGGTGATAACCCTCGCATCACCATACAGATCCTCATAAGGCACCAGCTTGATGATGCTGCCGCTGAAGAGCGGGTCCTTGATATGCTTGTACATGACAATGCCCTGGAAGCCGTCCTTTTTCCAGGTGAAATGCCCGCTGTCACTATCTTCGGGAAGACGGCTCCATCCGGTCTCCACCTGTTTGCCGACCCAGTCCGGATCGGAAGCGAACAAGGCCTGCCCCTGCTCATTCAGCACATACAGACGCTCCGTGTCCGAGTTGTACATCGATTTGACGATTCCCTCCAGCTCCTCCAGGGTGTAATCAATGGACAGATCCGCCAGTACACTGTCGCTGGGCGTACGGTAGAGGGGGAAATGCGCAGTGAAGACCGGAACGCTCCCCGGCTTCAGATTGGGGAAGCCGGACTTTACGCCGTATTGATGATCCATATGTGTCACCTCAATATACGGACGGTATGTCCCTTCAGGATGCTCTGCCTCCGCATAATCCGCATTCTCTTCCCGGCGGAACAATCCGCCCAGCAGCAGATTGGACTGCCGGGCCGCTCTGACGTAGAGATGGATCTGGAAGGTATTGCGGTCCGAGAGGAACAAATTGTATAGCTGGGTGGAGATCACCGCACGGGTATCCGGCAGAACCGTACCTTCTGGCGCCTGCTCATTGCTTTTGGCGGTAAGCAGCGTGGTGTAGAAGGAGCTCGGAACATTAATTCCGCTGTACAGCGACATGGCCTGCTGATTCATGCCGCTGAAATAACTGCTTAGATTCGCTTCCCCCAGCGTCAGCAGCTTCGTATTCTGCTTCACGGACTGCTCCGTAACCGACTGTTTGGTATAGAGATAGGAGAAGGTAACGGATATGCCTGACGGAATCACTGACGCCAGCAGCACTAGGGCCATCAGCCGCGTCCGGATACTGTTTCTGAACATGGGCGAACCTCCTGAACGTTTTGCGGAAGAACCGCTTCTCTGATATAACCTTGCAGCAGAACTCGCTCCGGAAGCAACCCGGCTGCAATATAATCCACTTTTCTCATCATCAAATTGAGTGTTGGCGATGGCCCGGGCTTTCTATAATGAAGCTGTGAACACGTAGAAATATTATACAAAGGAGATTCCATATGAGAAAAGCTCTGCGCTTGCAACGAGGCTGGGGACAGCAAATCGTATTTCTCGGCCCCTGTCTGCTCTTTTTCCTGACCATTGTGGTCACCCCATTCTTCCTCGGCTTCTACTACTCTTCCACCGACTGGAACGGGCTCGATCTGGACAAAGCGGTCTGGACCGGCGCGGCCAACTGGAGACGGATTTTTACGAACGACGATAAGTTCTGGGAGTCTCTGCTCTTTACGCTCCGCTTCACCGTAATTTCCGTAGTGGCCGCCAACGTACTGGCGCTGCTGCTTGCCTTCATTCTGATGACGACGCTGAAGACGAAGAAGCTGCTCCGCACCATCTTCTTTATGCCCAATGTAATCGGCGGCATTCTGCTCGGCTACATCTGGCAGTTCATCTTCACCAAAGGCTTCGCCACGATCGGCGAGCTTACCGGGATTTCCTTCTTCCAGCTGCCTTGGCTGGGTACGCCCAGTACAGGATTCTGGGGTCTGGTCATTGTGTTCGTCTGGCAGACTGCCGGGTATATGATGGTCATTTATATTGCGGCGCTGGCTGGTATCCCTAAGGATCTGGTCGAAGCGGCCAAAATTGACGGCGCCCGTGCTCCGCAGCTGTTCAAGAGTGTCTATGTACCTCTGATTATGCCGGCGATCACCATCTGCCTGTTCCTGACAACCTCTAACGCATTCAAAATGTTCGACCTCAACCTGTCGCTGACCAAAGGCGGACCGGGCACCTCGACCCAGTCGCTGGCCTATAACATTTATGCGGAAGCGCTGATCAACAACCGGTACGGCCTCGGTACGGCCAAAGCGCTGCTCTTCTTCGCTGCCGTTTCACTGATCACGGTCACACAGGTCTGGCTTACCAAAAGAAAAGAGGTGTCGGCCTAATGAACAGCAGCAGATACCGGCCCAGAAACTTCATTCTGGAGATCGCCGCCATACTTCTGGCCATTATTTTCCTATCCCCCTTCTACCTGGTACTGAGCAATTCGGTTAAGGGGCTGAAGGACATCCTGATCGACGCTGCTTCCTGGCCGCAGGTGTTCCACTGGGATAATTACTCCAAGGTCTGGGATGCCATTGACTTCCCGCAAGCCTTCTTCAGTTCCCTGCAAATCACTGTCTTAAGCGTAATCTTCATTGTCCTGTTCAGCTCGATGGCCGCCTACCAGATTGTGCGGAAGCCGACGCGCTTCAATTCCTTCGTCTTCCTGCTGCTGGTCTCGGCGATGATCATTCCATTCCAGTCGCTGATGTTGCAATTAGTCCGTGTGACCAGTATTCTGGAGCTTCGCGGAGAATTATACGGAATCGTGGCCTGCTATCTCGGCTTCGGTATGCCGCTGTCGGTGTTTCTGTTCCACGGATTCATTAAGACAGTGCCTTTTGAGCTGGAGGAAGCGGCGCGGGTGGACGGCTCCAATCCGTATGGCGTATTCTTCAAAATTGTGTTCCCGCTGCTCATGCCGATTATTGTAACGGTCATTATCCTTAACACGCTGTGGATCTGGAATGACTATCTGCTGCCGGTGCTCGTCATCGGGGGCAATAAGGATCTGACGACCCTGCCGGTCGCCGTGACCAAGTTCTTCGGGCAGTACACCAAGAAGTGGGATCTGGCCCTTGCGGGTCTCGTGATGGCGATTACGCCTATCCTCATATTCTTCCTGTCCCTGCAGCGTTATATTGTCGAAGGTGTAACCACAGGCTCCATTAAGGGATGATCGCGAGATCCCCTTGCAACAATATCCACTTTTCCCGGCAAAATATTAAGTGTAAGTCCACTCTCATTTGCATTACGATCTAGTTGCAGGAACCACAGACCAGGGAGGTTATTCTATGAAAAGAAAGTTCGCGTTCGTTATCGCAACCGTTTGCACACTTATTATCGCAGGTTGCGGGAATAGCGGCAATACGAATTCCGCAGGCAATGGAAACGCAACCAATGCTCCTGACACGTCAACCGAAACCACAGCACCGGAAGCAACCAAGGCACCTGCCAAGGATGTTACGATCAAAATGTTCCAGTTCAAGGTTGAAATTGCCGAGCAGCTGAATGCACTCGCCGAAGAATATGAGAAAGAAACCGGTGTGAAGGTCGAAGTGGAAACACATGGCGGCGGTGAAGATTACGGCGCGCTGCTCAAAGCGGAGATTGCTTCCGGCTCTGAACCTGAAATTTTCAATAACGGCGGTTATACTGCCCTCGTACCTTATATGGACCGCGCCACTGATTTGAGCAATGAGCCTTGGGCGGAGAGTCTGATCCCAACCGCCAAAACTCCGGCAACCGTGGACGGCAAGCTCTATGGTATGCCAATGAACGTAGAAGGCTATGGACTGATCTACAACAAGGATCTGTTCGCCAAAGCCGGCATTACGGAAGAGCCTAAGACCCTCTCGCAACTGAAAGATACGGCCGCCAAGCTGAAAGCCGCCGGCATCACACCGTTTGAAGCTACGAATGAGTGGTGGTCGATGGGAATTCACCTTGTGAACGTAGGTCTGGCCCATCAGCCTGATCCGAAGCAGTTCATCGACGATGTCAAAGCCGGCACGCAGACAATCAAAGGCAACGCTGTATTCGAGCAGTGGCTGGATCTGGTGGATGTGATCTTCGACAACGCTCAGGATAACAAGATGACTACCGACTATGCTACCCAGGTTGCTGAGTTCGCATCCGGCAAAGCTGCAATGATGCTGCAGGGTAACTGGACGCAAGGCGATATCGACAAAATCGATCCTGCCCTGAATCTGGGCCTCCTCCCGCTTCCGATCAGCGACGAAGAAGGCACCATCCTGGTAGGCGTACCTAACAACTATGTGGTGAACAGCAAATCCGAGCATCCGGAAGAAGCCAAAGCCTTCCTGAACTGGCTCGTAAGCTCGGAGACCGGCCAGAAGTATCTGACCAAGGAATTCAAGTTCATTCCGGCTGAAACTAACGTCACCGCTGACGCGGCAGACATCGGCCAGGTTGCCGTTGCCGTGCAGGAGAAATCCGCTACCGCCCTCGGCTGGAACTGGGATATGTTCCCTGACGGCGTAACCCAGGGCTTCGGCGCTGCGATGCAGGAATATCTCGGCGGACAGCTTGACCGTGATAAGCTGCTGGATAAGCTGGATAAGGCTGTGCAGGATATTGTGAAGCAATAATTTTATTGAATTAGTGCATAAATAGGGGGTGTCTTCAGCGGCCATGATTGGCTGTTGAGACCCCCCTGTTTTGCTTATCAGTATAAATTACGTCGACGCTCGGTGAGCACGCTCCGCAAACGGAACGTTGTTCCAATCGCTCTTGTATCCAGATTTTATTTATTCCCCTTAGCGGTGAAAATCCGGATACAAAGGCGACCGCTCCGCTTTTCCGCGGGTCATTCCGTCCGCTCCGCTGTTTAAGAGGGGAGCTTCTGCAATCTTAAAGACCTAACCCAATAATCCTGCATATATTACAACATTCCCCTCCCTAACTCGGCCAAAATCCAAAAATGTTGTATAAAAAGCAGCATTTCTCCTGCTACAAGCGATTTTCCGGGAAAATTGCTGTATATCTTACAACAATCCTTGCGAATACCCTGATGTTGCTGGGCCAAAGTTGTAATACGTACAACATAATAGGCATTAAGATGCTTCACCGTTAACACAGCGTCCATCCAAGCGCTCAAGTCATAAAACAAAGCAGCAACCCTCCAGTCAAGGAGAATCACTGCTCTGTTCATTCTAACGTAAAATATTCAATTCCTTATAGAGCTTACACAAACATCTCCACAATCAGGAACAAATTCAGCGACACTACCAGAGCCGAGATAATCCAGCCGAGGATGGTGGTGATCCGGTGGTTCACCAGCCCCTTCATGATCGAGCGGTCGCTGGTGAAGATCACGAGCGGAATCAGGGCGAAGGCAATCCCGAAGGAGAGCACGACCTGGCTCATCACCAGTGCACTTGTCGCGTTAATCCCGAAGGCGATGATGGTCAGCGGTGGGATGATTGTAATCGCCCGCCGGAGGTAGAGATTGATCTTTTTATTAATGAAGCCCTGCATGACCACATCACCGGCCATTGTACCGACCGACGAGCTCGACAGACCTGCGATCAGGAGGCCGAGGCCGAAGGAGATGGCGGTAACCGGTCCTGCCAGATTACGGAACTGCTCGAAGGCGACATCCAAATCCTCAACGACTAGACCATTCTTGAAAAAGAGCGCCGCAGCTACAACCACCATGGCCATATTCACGGCACCGGCGATCAGCATCGCAATCAGAATATCGATGAATTCCAGCCGGAAAATCTGTTTCTTCTCCCGTTCATCGATCCCGACGACCCGGCTCTGGGTCAGCGAGGAATGCAGATAAATCGCATGCGGCATAACTGTCGCGCCGAGAATCCCGGCAGCCAGCAGGATGCTGTCCACACCCTCGAATCTTGGCGTAAACATTCCGGCAACCACACTGCCCGCATCGGGCTTCGCCATAATGACCTGGAATGCAAAAGCCAGAACAACAATCATTACCATCCCGGCAATTCCGGCCTCCAGGGTCCGGTAGCCGCGCCGCTGGAGCTCCAGAATAGCGAAAGATCCAACAGCGGTAATCAGCGCAGCCGGCAGCATTGGTATACCGAACAGTAAGTATAGTCCAAGGGCTGCCCCGATAAATTCCGCCAGATCGGTAGCGATAATGACCAGTTCACTCTGAATCCACAGGAAGATGGACACACCTCTCGGGAATTTCTCCCGGGCGACCTCCGGCAGATTCTTGCCGGTGGCAATGCCAAGCTTGGCGGATAAGGATTGTATAAGGACAGCCATCAGATTCGAGGCAAAGATAACCCATAATAACAAATATCCGTATTTCGAGCCTGCTGTAATATTAGTGGCGAAATTGCCGGGGTCCAGGTACGCTACAGAAGCGATAAAAGCCGGACCCAGGAAAGGAAGGAGTCTCTTCAGTCCTTTGACATCTCCATTCAGCACTGATTGTGCCGAGTGTTTATTAGTATGTCCTTTTAGTATAGGGGATGATTCTACTGCTGTATTTTGCTCCATCATTTCTATCCCTCCTCTTGCCCGGAAAAAGTTGTCTATATACACGAAAGTTTCCCTGATGCAACATTTGATTTGTTTTCATTATAATCCGCTAATTGATAATTGTAAATGTATTTTCATTGGATTTTTCATACGAGCAATGGGTTGATTCTGAACTACGGCATCCGCCCGGCTGCTCCAAATTATATTATGTGCAAACCTGCGGCAAAGTGATGCTCCGGTCCATATGTAATTACCCAATACAACACAGAGTTATTTAAGCAGTTAAAATATAAAATAACCCCACAGAGTAGGGCCGTAGCTTCGACGATTACTCAGGCACTTTGCGGGAACCCCAAAACAAAAAAACAGGCGAGCCCCAGGACATTCATCCTGACTCTCGCCCGCCGGGCATTCCGGTGTGATCCACACCGCTTAAGAGGTAATACTGCGGATATCTGCACGCATCTGTTCATTCTGCAGCTTCAGCTCATTCAGCTCCTGCTGCAGCTTCTCCACATCCGCCTGCTTCCTCGAGTGGCCTCCATGTCCATGCATACCGCGCATGCCGGGCATTCCGAACATCATAAGGATCATCATCAGCGGACAGATCAGTGTGATTAACCAGGACCAGTTCATGGCTTTTCCTCCCTCCGGGATTCAAGGTGCTGCCATTAGTATAGCCGCCGTTTGTGGAGAAACTGTGTTGAAGCTTATTTTTCTGCTTTCCCTTTCCAGGTGTCCTTCAGCGGTACGATCCGGTTGAATACCAGCCTGTGCCCTGAGCTGAACCTGCTGTCGACGCAGAAATAGCCGTGGCGCAGGAATTGAAATTTATCCCCGGGCTGTGGTTTATCCGCAAGCGGCTCCAGCAGACAATCCTTAAGCAAAGTGGCAGAATCCGGGTTGATGTACGCTTCCCAGGTCTCCCCTTCCTCCTTCGGCCCTTCATTGTCTACAAGCAGCTTCTCATACAGGTACACATCACTTTTGACCGCATGCTCGGCGGACACCCAATGGATGGTTCCTTTAACCTTCCGCCCGTCAAAACCGCTCCCGCTTCTCGTATCCGGATCATAAGTACAGCGCAGCTCGACAATCTCACCAGTGTCCGCACTCTTAATCACTTCGTTGCAGCGGATGAAATACCCGCCCTTCAGCCTTACTTCACCGCCAAGCGTCAGTCTGCGGAAGCCCTTGGAGGGTACCTCCATGAAGTCCTCCCGCTCGATATAGAGTGTGCCGGAGAACGGAACGTCCCTTGTGCCGAGCGCGGGATTCTCACTGTTGTACTCAATGGTAAGGAATTCAGAAGCCCCGGCTTCATAGTTGGTAAGCACGACCTTCAGCGGATTCAGCACGGCCATGATGGCCGGTGCCTTCGCCTTAAGATCCTGTCTTACGCAGTGCTCCAGCAGCGAGAAATCAACCATTGCCGTATTGCGGACCATCCCGATCTCCCGGACAAAAGCCTTGATGCTCTCCGGAGTGAATCCGCGTCTGCGCAGTCCACGGAGCGTAGGCAGACGCGGATCATCCCAGCCGTCCACATACTTCCCGGCAACCAGCGCCCGGAGATAACGTTTGCTCGTGACCACTCCCGTCAGATTCACCCGGCCGAATTCCCTTTGCTTAGGGGGTTCAGGAATATTCAGCTCCTTAAGCACCCACTCATATAGCGGCCGGTGATCCTTGAACTCGATGGAGCACAGTGAATGCGTCACCCCTTCAATGGCATCCTGAATCGGATGGGCAAAATCATACATCGGATAGATGCACCAGGCTTTCCCCGTGCGGTAATGCTCCGCATGAATGATCCGGTATAGCACCGGGTCGCGCAGATTGATATTCGGCGAAGACATGTCGATTCTGGCCCGCAGCACCTTAGCACCGTTAGGATATTCTCCATTACGCATCTCCCTGAACAGCCGCAAATTCTCTTCCGGCGAGCGTTCCCGGTACGGACTGTCCTTACCAGGTTCGGTTAATGTCCCCCTGTAGGACGTCACCTCCTCCGGAGTCAGGTCGCAGACATAAGCTTTCCCCTTAAGAATCAGCTCCTCTGCGCTGCGGCAGATTTCCTCCGAATAATCGGAGCCATAATAGATATGCTCTCCCGGGCTGCAGCCCAGCCATTCCATGTCCTCGGTAATAGCTTTTACATACTCCATATCCTCTTTCAGCGGGTTGGTATCATCGAAGCGCAGATGGAATCTGCCGCCATTCTTACGTGCAATCTCAACATTCGTGTGGATGGCAAAAGCGCTGCCGATATGCAGATAACCATTGGGCTCCGGCGGAAACCTTGTGCAGATCTCCCTGCTGTAGACTCCGCCCTCCACGTCTTCTCTGATCAGCTTATCCATATAATTCTCCGGCACGGCCGGTTCACTCTCATTCACATTAACGTCAGTCATTCTGATCTCCTCCTGTATATTGGTGATACCTGCCCTTACGGGACAACAAAAAGAACCTCACCTCCAAGACTGTAGTCTTGGGGACGAGATTCTCGCGGTACCACCCCAGGTTTATTAATATGTCGCCATATTAATCTCATCAAGTACGGCGCTGCCGGCAAGGCAGGGCTTATACTCTAGCTCTGTAACAGGAGCTCCTGTTGTACCATCCCCGGCCATAGCCGGTTCCGGTGCACCGCTCAGAGGCTTGTTTCGGTCCAGCCTTCCCTGCTCCTTCGCACCACCCGGAGCTCTCTGTGAGGGAATGAATAGACGTACTCTTCTCGTCATCGCGTTTCATCATTTGATCCAGAATAACAAATCACAGGCAGCGTGTAAAGTGTAGCAGTGTCCGGAGGCGCAGCAGTCTGCGGGACAACCTTACCCCTGACTCAGCGCCGCCAAGAGCTCCAAAGCTTCCTCATGCTCCGGCTCAATCAGAAGCGATCTGCGCGTGTAATCCAGCGCCGCTTCGTCATCCTCCTGCTCATAGCTGCAAATAGCCAGGCAGTACAGTACAGTAATTACCGGCTCCTCGTCACTGGTCGCCAGTGAATGCTCCAGGAAGCGGCGGGACTCCCCGTACTGCTCCATCTCGAACAGCAGCAGACCGCAGTCCAGGGCCAGATCATATTTCTGCGGCATCGGATAGAAGCCTTTCCACATCAGATCAATCCCGCGCTGCAGATCCAGCAGCTCATCATCACTGGCATCCGGCAGCAGAGCGGAGATACGCTCCGCACTCTGGATGAACAGCTCGGCATCATATCCGCCCAGCCGCCAGAAGGCCAGGATCTGCTGCATGCCGATCGTATCGTAATTTTTGTCGATCCACACCTTCAGACTGAAGAAATCATCCGGTCCGAACCGCTCTACAAACCGCCGGTAGGCCAGACGGGTATGGGGATGGAGCATCGGCTCTTCAAGCATCAGAATGCACCCGACATTCAGATTCTTATAATGATGCTGCGTGAACTGGGACTGTGCGCCCTTCCGTTCAAAATAATGCACCAGCGCATGGTAATTCGCCGTGAGTGAAATACTGCCGTGGTGAATCAGCTTCGGCGGCTCGGCGAATTCCCAGTTCTCCAGCCGGTGGTCGCCTTTGTCTGCGGTAAGCAGCAGGAAGCTCCCCTGGGAGAGCGCCCCGAGCCGCTCCATACAGGAAATGGCAGCCGCCGGGAACAGGATATGCGAATCCTCCAGCTTGTCCAGATAGAATGAAATTACTTCATGGTACTTGTATGAAGGGTCCTCATAGCCTTCGGCCCGCTTGTAATGATATTCCGGCACCAGATCCCGCAGTACTTCGGACGTGCTCATCGAGCCGGATTGCTCGGGATATTTTAACGAAACCTCACATTCATAAATCTTGCCTTCATCAATATAGAGCAGCTCCTGCTGAATACTATCGAAGAAGTAGTTGGCGATCACCATCAGCGGCTGCTGCAGTCCGCCGGGCTTAATCACCATTCCGCTCTGCGTCAGGGACAGCTCTGTATCCTGCACCGCATCAAAGCGGGCGAAATCAAGAATCCCCTGCTCCACAAAAGGCTTCAGCCCTTCATGCTTCTGCCAGCCCTCAATATTCTTCCAGGGCAAATCGCTCATGACGTAGCGGAAAGGGGGCAGCAGCACTCCGGCATACTGAATCAGCTCACACAGCTGCTGCAGGACATGGAATGCCAGGCGTCCGACACCTGCGCCAAGCTCCAGAATAATAACCGGTTCTGTAGTATGCCCCTTCTCTGCACGGTCCTGCAGAAACCCGAAGATCATCTCCGCATACGCTGTTCCGATCATCGGATTGCTTGTAATGTACTGCGGGACCTGGTCATTCGCCCAAGCCTGCAGTCCCAGCTGCTCATAATACCTGCGCTGCAGTTCCCATATTGGCGCTTCACTGAAGCGGTAGCGTTCTTGTCCGTCTATTGTCATTAGTTCAAACCCTGCTCTCTGATTATCGTACGGAAATTTGTCCGGTAGTCAAATATTATCACATTTCGCTCAGCCCTTCACAACACATAAGTGGCATACTGGCGCATATATTTCTTGGAGTGCTGTGCGATCCAGAAAGGAGCTTAAGCCATGAGCCCTGCCGAACCCGGTTCTTCAAGCAAGCCCGTTATCCCCCAGCCTATCCGCAGTGACGGTGCTGGCAATGTCGACCTCGGCCCCCGCGATATTCTGCGCGACCGGGAGAATCCCGATATGTTCGTCCCGCCCTCTACAGATAACGGGCTGATCCCCAATCTGAAATTCTCATTCTCCGACGCCCATATGCAGCTGAACTTCGGCGGCTGGTCCCGGGAGGTTACCGTCAGAGAGCTGCCTATCGCCACCACTCTTGCAGGAGTGAACATGAGCCTGACCCCGGGCGGAGTACGCGAGCTGCACTGGCATCAGCAGGCGGAATGGTCCTATATGCTGCTCGGCAGCGCCCGGATTACCGCCGTGGACCAGAATGGCCGGAACTTCATTGCCGATGTCGGCCCGGGCGATCTGTGGTACTTCCCTCCGGGAATCCCGCATTCAATCCAGGGGCTGGCGGAGGGATGCGAGTTCCTGCTTGTTTTTGACGATGGAAGCTTCTCGGATCTGAACACCCTGTCGATCTCCGACTGGTTCGCCCATACGCCGCCCGAGGTCCTGTCCGCCAACTTCGGCGTACCTGAATCTGCATTTGAGTGTATTCCGAAGGAACAAGTATATATATATCAGGATCAGGTGCCCGGCCCCCTTGAGAGTCAGCGAGTCGAATCGCCATACGGGGAAATTCCACTGAGCTTCAAGCATCAGCTGCTGGCCCAGCCGCCGCTTCGGACGCCCGGAGGCAGTGTGCGGATTGTCGACTCCGGCAATTTCCCCATCTCCCGGAATATTGCCGCCGCGCTGGTGGAGATTGAGCCCGGCGGCATGCGGGAGCTGCACTGGCATCCGAATAATGACGAGTGGCAGTATTATCTGACCGGGCAAGGCCGGATGACGGTCTTTGGCGGGGACGGCGCAGCGCGTACATTTAATGTCAGAGCCGGCGATGTCGGCTATGTGCCTTTTGCCCAGGGACATTATATTCAGAATACCGGGACAGACACGCTCTGGTTCCTGGAAATGTTCCGGAGCGACCGGTTCGCCGATGTCTCCCTGAACCAGTGGATGGCGCTTACTCCCCATGAACTGGTCAGCAGCAATCTGAATGTGGGGCCGGAGCTGATGGATGCCCTGCGCAAAGTGAAATGGCCTGTGGTGAAATACCCGGATCAGGGACATGAGCACGGACATGAGCTTGGGCATGAGCTTGGGCATGGGAAGCAGAAGGAGTAGCGCGTGGTTTTGCCCAGTTTGAGACTGGATTGGGCAGGTCAGTCTGCCCTATGGCCTTATCTTTACCCAACCAGGCGGCTGAAGTGAAAATCCTTAAGGTCAGCTGTATAGACCGGCCTTAATGTTGTACATTCTGCAACTTGAACATCTGAATATCCGGCTGTTTGGGAGAATTGTTGCACAAAATACAATAATATCCTCCATTAAGAAGCTGGAGCAGTAAAAATGTTGTAATTCATACAACAATTTTGCTCTAGAAGCAATATCCGGAGAAAATTGTTGTATTTTCTGCAAGATTTTAATGATCGTCCTATAATTAATGGGTAGCTCCAATTGTTCGAACTGCATTCATTCCAGAACAACATAAAAAGCGGTCAGACACCCGTCTGCACCGCTTTTTGTTCTTAATCATCAGTTTGTGTTTCATTCCCGTATAGGAAACCTCTATTCGCCCGTCTCAGCAAACCGCTTGATCCGCTCGCCGACTGCATCTCGGACCCGCTGAAATACCGCCCACTTCTCTTCCTCACTGCCCTGCGCTTTGGCCGGGTCATCGAATCCCCAGTGCTCCCGCCGGACCTGCGGAGGCGTCACCGGACATTTATCGGCGGCATCCCCGCATAATGTTACTACGAGATCAGCACTGTTAAGCAGCGCAGGATCAATAATATCCGAGGTCTGGGCCGAAATATCGATCCCCACCTCGTTCATTGCCTGTACCGCCTTGGGATTTAAGCCGTGGGCTTCAATTCCCGCACTGTACACATTCCAGCCGTCCCCGAGAAATTGTTTTGCCCAGCCCTCCGCCATTTGGCTCCGGCACGAATTCCCCGTGCACAGGAAATAGATCGTCTTTTTGCCCATGTCTGATTTCTCCTTCAGGATTAGATTAGAACAGCTTCAGTTGCAGATACAAACCTAACAATGTGATAAATAACGTCGGAATCGTCAGAATAATTCCTGTTTTGAAATAAGTGCCCCAAGAAATCTTTACACCTTTGCCTGATAGCACATGCAGCCACAGCAGAGTAGCGAGCGAACCGATCGGCGTAATCTTCGGACCCAAATCGGAACCGATGACATTCGCGTAGATCAGAGCCTCTTTAATGAGACCTGTCGCCTGTGCGTTATCAATGGCCAGCGCCCCAATCAGCACCGTTGGCAGATTATTCATCACTGAGGAGAGGATCGCGGCGAGGAAGCCCATCCCCATCGTTGCTGCGAACAAACCGTGCTCCGCCACCTCACTGATCATCTCTGCAAGCACATCGGTCAGTCCGGCATTGCGCAAGCCATACACCACGACATACATGCCAATGGAGAAAAAGACAATCGCCCACGGCGCGCCTTTGACCACTTCCATCGTCTTGACGTAGGGACTGCGGCGGGCCATGAGCAGGAAGCAAACCGCGATTACACCTGCCACTACAGAGACCGGAATGTTCAGAAATTCACTGACAAAATACCCGGCCAGCAGAAGCGCCAGCACGCCCCAGGATAACCGGAACATCCGCTTGTCCTTAATCGCCTCCTCCGGGAGCTTCATCCCGGCAGTGTCGTACACTTTGGGTATACTTCTGCGGAAGAACAGGTACAAGACCAGAATACTGGCGGCGAGCGAGAACAGCGTAGGCAGCAGCATACGTCCTGCATACTCCGTGAAGCTGATGCCGAAGAAATCGGCGGATACAATATTGACCAGATTGCTGACGATCAGCGGCAGCGAAGTCGTGTCGGCGATGAAGCCGCTGGCGATAATGAAGGGAAACACTTTTTTCTCATCAAAATTCAGCGCCCGGACCATCGCCAGCACAATCGGTGTCAGGATCAGCGCCGCCCCGTCATTGGCAAACAACGCCGCTACCACTGCGCCCAGCAGGATGACATAGATGAACATCAGCGTACCATTGCCGCGTGCCGCCGCTGCCATATGCAGTGCCGCCCATTCGAAGAATCCAACACGGTCGAGTATCAAAGAAATCAGAATAATAGCTACAAAGGCCAGCGTGGCATTCCACACAATCAGCGTCACATCGCGGACATCCCCGAAGCTGACCACGCCTGCCGCCAGGGCCAGCAGCGCTCCGCCGCAGGCTGACCAGCCAATGGATAACTTACGCGGCTGCCAGATCACAAAGATTAAAGTAATAACAAAAATAAGGCTGGCTAGGACAACCATAATCCCGCCCTCCGTTTGACCCGCAGCAACATTTCCCGCAGCACTCCCCAATAGATAAATTTATATATAAGAGTAACGCCAGCCTGTCCTCCAGACGTTCTCATCGATCTAGTATTATATCAGTCGCAGCAGGCAGTAACCCCTGTCTTATTCAATGACGACAACAGAGTATGTGAATCCGGCAATCCATGCAGGACGGCCGTGATATGCGGCTTGCCCTCCACATTCAGGGAGTAATGCACCCACTGCCCGCGTTTACTCTCCTTCACCATCCCCTTATCCTTCAGTTTACGCAGATGCTGGCTGATGGCCGGCTGCGAGATCTCAAAGAGTTCGACGAACTCACAGACACACCATTCCCGCTCCTGCAGCAGTCCAAGCATCATCAGGCGGGTCTTGTCCCCCAGAAGCTTCAGGTCATCAGCCACCTCGTTAAGCTTATCCATCGCGGTTCAGCCTCCTTAGTATATAAGCCAATGCTTATATACTAAAACAGTCTTATCAAAAGGACAAGAGGTAATATTTCGATTCTATAGTTGCACTTTACAAATATATAAGCTATAACTGAAATATGAGGTGAACTTCAATGGAAAATGCACGCGAGCTCTTTCAGATCATGACCCGCCGCTTCGGTCTGCTTAACAAAAACTGCTGCACCGTAGGCGGGCATGACATTTCTCTGGCCCAGAGCCATCTGCTCTATGAAGTACAGCGGAGGCATAATCCGTCCATGCAGCAAATTGCGGAAGTGCTCGGAACGGATGTTACAACCTTCAGCCGCCAGGTGCAGGCACTGGTCAAAATGGGACTCGTCCGCAAAAGTCCCGATCCCTCCGACGGCAGGGTGTTTATATTGTCTTTAACAGAGCAAGGCTCATCTGTTGCCGGAACCATCGACCGGCAAATGAATGAATATCTGGAGGAGGTCTTCTCCTACATGTCTGAATTTGAACAGGAAACGGTACTGCGATCCGTAAAGATCTTCAATGAAGCTATGGGGAAATCAAGCAAATGCTGTGCGCCTGTCTCAGGCTGATTTCTTCCGCTACATAATTGCAATTTGCAATTATTATAAAGGAGTGATGAACTTGAACCAGCCTACTCATGATGGAATCCGCCAAAATGTAAGAACCCGGTATCAGCAAATCGCTGTTACTGGCCGCTCTGCTCCCTCCGTTTGCTGCCCGGAGGAGGCTTCCTCCGCCTGCTGTTCGGCACCAGCCGATTTCAACAGCATTTCCGCAAGTCTTGGTTATTCCGGCGAAGAATTGAACGCTGTACCTGAAGGCGCGAACCTTGGACTTGGCTGCGGCAATCCGCAGGCGATTGCCGGACTGCAGCCTGGAGAAACCGTTCTGGATCTTGGCAGCGGCGGCGGCTTCGACTGTTTCCTGGCTTCCCGCCAGGTGGGAGCGTCCGGTTCTGTCATAGGCGTAGACATGACCCCTGAAATGATCAGCCGGGCACGTGATAATGCTGCCCGGGGACATTACGCCAATACCAGCTTCCGGCTGGGAGAAATCGAACATCTGCCTGTCGCCGATGCCATCATAGACGTCATTATCTCCAACTGCGTAATCAACCTCTCTCCTGATAAGCAGCAAGTATTCAATGAAGCGTTCCGGGTGCTGTTGCCTGGCGGAAGGCTGGCAATATCCGACATCGTCACCACTGCCGAGCTGCCTACTGAAATCGCACAGGATTTGGGCAATCTTTATTCCGGTTGCATCTCAGGAGCCTCCTCTGTGCCTGCCCTGCAGACCATGCTGGCAAACAGCGGTTTCATCCGGATATCAGTCGAACCTAAGGATGAATCCCGCGCCTTCATTAAAGACTGGGTTCCCGGTGCAGACATTGACCAGTATATTGCCTCAGCAGTAATTACTGCTGTGAAGCCATAATTCGCAAGGTACCTTAGGAGGCCGATAATATGCTTTCGACATTCATGATTCGTCCCGCCACCTTCCAAGACCTCACCCACATCCTGCATATCTATAATCAGGGGATTGAAGACCGGATCGCTACACTGGAAAGCTCAGCTAAAGATTTGAATGCGATGTCTGACTGGTTCCAGGAACATCAAGGACGCTTTATTATACTCGTTGCCGAAGCCGAAGGCAGTGTTCTGGGCTGGGCTTCGCTCAATCGTTATTCCCACCGCTGCGCTTATGACGGTGTCGCCGATCTCTCCATTTATATTGAACGGGCCTCCCGCGGCCGCGGCATTGGCAGTCTATTACTGCATGCCCTGGAGGAAAAGGCCGTAGCGGCTGATTTCTATAAAATTGTGCTGTTCACTTTTCCCTTTAACCCAATGGCTCAGGGCTTATACCGCAAAAGCGGTTACCGTGAGGTTGGCGTCTTCGAGAAACAGGGGAAACTGGACGGCCGGATGACAGATGTCATGATTATGGAGAAGCTGCTGCTATAACAATATTTTATATCCTTAAGTACTAACCTTCTCTGCCGGTTCATAGGTTAGATTATGGGGAACGCAGCAGCTTCTTGGAGAGGAGATGCAGGTCCGAAGAGCCATCCTAGCCAGTGGATTGGAGGCCGGACCACCATGAGTACAGATCAGCTCATCGCATTGCTCGTTCTCATCATTATGATCGTACAGCTTGCTGTCAAAAAGGATAAATCCTGAGGACAGCGAACAGCCAAGCGGATCCGGGGGGTCATCCCGGTTCGCTTGGCTTTGTTTGGCTGGGCCGCTGATCCGGCCGGTTATTTCACAAAAATGCGAATCTGACGTTCACCCGTACGTTTCATTACCCGGTACCCGGTATCCGCTGCCGTTGCCATTCCGTTATCGTCCGGGCGGCAGTAGCCCCCGGCTACACAGGTACCGTCATCACGGACAAGCAGCTTGCCGACAATTCCTACAGCTACCCATTCTTCCCTGTCCTGGCGGGAAACATATTCCCGGGAGCCATCCCATTCAGGGTTAAGCACCGGTTCTGATTTCGTACCCGCCTCACGGACAATATCGCCGTATTCATTTCTAACCTCAGCGACCTCTACCTCGTGATACAGAATCCGGTCCCACTCATCGGTTACGAACATGCCGTTCCAGCGCAGGTCACTCGAATCGGCAACGATAGCCGGTCTGGCGCTGATGACACCAAGAATATATTCATCCCCTGCCTTGGCTTTGCGGATTCTGTCACTGGCCCCATCAAACGTAACGAAATAACCCGCGTCAATGGTGAGCCCGTCCGAGGTTTCGAACATTTCTGCATAATCTGCTGCACCTGGAGACATCAGCGTACCATCCAGATAAATATTACCCGTAAGCCCTTCAATCACTGCCGAGTTAAAGGTAGGGCCGACCGCCAGCCCGTTGGCCAAATGCCACGAATACGGAAACCGCGTTGAGCCGTTCTGGCCCATGATATGGGCGCCTGTATGCTCCGCGAGAACAATCGTCGCTTCCCCCTCGGCATG
Organism: Paenibacillus sp. FSL R10-2771; assembly: GCF_038000205.1. NCBI lineage: Bacteria > Bacillati > Bacillota > Bacilli > Caryophanales > Paenibacillaceae > Paenibacillus > Paenibacillus sp. FSL R10-2771. The sequence continues at coordinate 59,416 of NZ_JBBOBM010000001.1, read as the reverse complement.
GGAGTTCGGAGCAAAAGCCTGGGTCTGGAACCCCTCCGCATGGGAAGCCTGGCCGGAAGCAGTAGTATCCGCACCTTCGGCATGCGCATAAGGCGCATTCGCCAATGTACCGACTCCCTCGGCGTGGGAAAAGGAGCCGCTGGCTTGTGTGTTGGCCCCTTCGGCATGGCCGGAAGCCCCGCTGGCTGTAGTCTGGAAGCCCTCGGCGTGCGAGGCTGTTCCGCTGGCCGTTGTATTCTGCCCTTCAGCGTGCGCACCCACATTGCCGCTGGCCGTTGTTGCTAATCCTTCGGCATGGGAAGCCGAACCGCTGGCCACTGTATTCTGCCCCTCGGCATGCGAGAAGTCGCCAAGAGCTGAGGGCCCGGCGGCTAGGGTGATGTCCGCAGTGCCGCCCTCCGCATGTGAGGCGAAGCCCATGGACGTGGTTCCTACTCCCTCGGCATGCGAGCTGGCGCCGCTGGCAAAGCTTGGTGCCGGATTATCCAGCGGATCGACACCGCCGCCTTCTACATGGGAGGCCCGGCCGCTGGCTGAATTGCCTTCTCCTTCCGCATGGGCGTTAATGGCTGTCGTCTGCGTCGAAGTATTGAAGCCTTCTGTATGTGAACGTGCGCCCCAGGCCTGTGTGCCGAACCCTTCAGAGTGGGCTTCGAGGCCGGCAGCCAGTGTCGTCGAGCCTTCCGCATGTGAGCTTTCGCCCATTGCGTTGGTTAAATAACCTTCTGCATGCGCTGCTACTCCGCTGGCTATAGTAGAAGATCCTTCTGCATGTGCCGTATCATTCGTTGCCTGGGAGAGATAGCCTTCCGCATGCGATGCGCTTCCGCTGGCAATAGTAGTATTGCCTTCTGCATGCGCGGTATCTCCGCTGGCAAGTGTAGAGAACCCTTCAGAATGAGCGGCTGCACCGCTTGCTGTTGTATTGAGCCCCTCGGCATGCGCAGCAAAGCCGCTCGCCGTATTCCCTACTCCGTTTCCCATCCTGATCACCGCTTTCATCGTATTACAATATATTTATGTCTGCGGACGAGCGGCGGTAACGGCGAACGTGGCCAAGTTATAGATCACTTTCCATCTAAATTTCACTTACTAAAGTTGAGAAACATTATAAAGTATAGTAGAATGAGTACATGAAGAAGGGGGCGGATTGATATGGCCGAGGAGAAACAATTGATGGAAATAGGAATAAGCACGTTTTTGGAGACTACGCCTGATCCGGTAACCGGCAAGGCCATTAGCCATGCGGAGAGACTGCGCGAAGCCGTAGAAGAAATTGTGCTCGCTGACCAGGTGGGCCTGGACGTATATGGCATAGGTGAACATCACCGGGCCGATTATGCAGGCAGTGCTCCGGCTGTAGTTCTTGCCGCAGCGGCAGCTACGACCAAGCGGATCAGACTGACCAGCGCGGTCAGCGTCTTGTCTTCAGATGATCCGGTCCGGGTATACCAGGATTTCGCCACTTTGGACGGAATATCGAATGGCCGGGCAGAGATTATGGCGGGCCGCGGCTCATTCATTGAGTCCTTCCCGCTGTTTGGCTACAGCCTGGATGATTATGATGAATTGTTCGAAGAGAACCTGGAGCTACTGCTGGCGATCCGCGCTTCCGAGAAGGTCACCTGGCGCGGCGGCCATCGTCCGGCGATTAATAATCTTGCCGTCTATCCCCGCGCCGTCCAGGATCCGCTTCCCGTCTGGGTGGCCAGCGGCGGCAATCCTGAATCTGCCGTGCGGGCCGGAACGCTCGGCCTTCCGATCGCTTTCGCGATCATTGGCGGCATGCCGGAACGCTTCGCTCCGCTCGTCGCCTTATACAAGGAGGCTGCTGTCCGCGCGGGACATAATCCTGACAAGCTGCAGATTGCCACGCACTCCCACGGCTTCGTAGGTGAAACTAACGAACAGGCAGCCGCCTTGTTCTACCCGTCTACCGCAGCCCAGATGAATGTCATCGGACGCGAACGGGGCTGGGGCGGAACCTACAACCGTGCGGCCTTTGACGATGCCCGCAGCCTGCGCGGCGCACTCTATGTCGGCGATGCCGAATATGTAGCCGAGAAGATCCTCCTGCTGCGCAAGAATCTTGGCGTGACCCGCTTCTTCCTGCATGTGAATGTAGGCACCATGCCGCACCGCGAGGTGCTGCGCGCCATTGAGCTATTGGGCACCAAGGTTGCCCCTATCGTGCATCAAGAATTAGCCCGTACCGGGGCTAAATAACTGATAATGTGACCCTAATACGCCAAAAACACTTCAGGCGCTTAACTGCTCTTGAAGTGTTTTTGGCGTATTCTTATGCTCTGCTGAATTAAAGAAGCGGTGTTACTGCGGACTTAACAATTTACGCATCACCGCTGCCACATCTGCTGCATTCGTAATCGGGAGGAAGTGATAGCCTCTGCCGATTATTTTCACATCCGCATCAGGGTGGGCAACCTTGAAAAGCTGCATTTTCTCCAGACTGAATTCATCCATACTCTCTTCTGCCAACAGCAATATCAAAGGAAGTTCAGCCGCTTGCTTCAGGCAATAATCGGTGGCAGTTACTTCCTTGCTCAGACGATTTAAAGCCTGTTCACGGCTATGGTGCATATAGGAATCACCCTGCAGGTAGAAGTTATTCATTAAATAGTCCTTGAATAATTGTCGTTCAGATTCAGCAAGCTTGTCCATCGCCAGGATGGTTTCATCCACTGCCTGCTCAAGCTCCTCCAGACTATCAATGACGGGTAACGTAATCTCCCCCTCATCCTCTTCCCTGTCCGCAAGAAAATAATATCCGCCATCGAGCAAAGTAAGTGATTTCACATCAGCAGGATACTCCGCATAAAAAGCCTCACACATCCATGCGCCAATGGAATTCCCTGCGAAATGTGCTGCCGGAATCTGCAGATCATTCAGAATCCTTTTAATCTCCCGTACAAAAGCTCCAATCGACACATCTGCCTGATCGTCCTGGTTATGTCCTGGCAGGTCGATTGCTATGAACCTGAAATCTGGCAATTGCTCAGCTAAATGAGCGTATATTTCCTTTCGTTCACCAAGCGCCGGAAGCACCACAACCGTTCTATCGTTGTTCTCCGCATTGTAGACAATATACCGTTCCATTGTTCTTCCTCCAGCCCTGCGATACGCCCTTACTGCACTAACGCTTCAATCACAGGATATGAGATCAGTTTACGGTCCCTGTAGGTTGCAGGAATCACGTCACTCTTCGAGCTTAGAATCCCATCCTGCAGAAGTACAGCTTTGAACCCTCTTTCCATAGCCCCGTTATAGGTGAACAGTACACAGTGCTCAGCGGCATATCCCGAGAGAATCAGCAGATCAATGCCCTGCTCCAGCACAATCTTTTCCAGATCCGTCTTCCAAAAAGCATTCGAATATTCCTTCATCACTCTAAGATCCGTCTCCTTAATTTCAATGCCCGGAATAATCTTGAATTTCTCCTCATCGGAAGGCTGCATCCCCTCGATGTCCTGGATATGAATCACCGTATGATCTTTGGAGCGCAGCAGCTCCGAGACATAGTTAATGAACTCGCAGGCCTGATCTATTACTTTCTGTTCCACCTTGCCCAAATGCACCTCTTGCAAATCAATAATCAGCAAACCGATTTTCATCCATTCTTCCTCCCTATAAGCTAAATAAAAGGAACTTCACATCATCCCTCCAATTGTACAATAAGCCCTGACTCATCCGATATTTATTTTTTTGACAGCTCCAGTTGCCCTTTTATGAATGCAGCTTTCAAGACAAAGAGACTGCCCGCGGCAGCCTCTATCACTTTCGTTCACAAGTCTTATCTTGTAATCCATCTCTACCTCCGTATGAAATACTGCTCCCGGTCCAAATCTGGAAGGAGTGCCGGATGCACAGGCTTCCATCCAAGCTGCTCTTGGGTCCAGATGCTCGAAGCTGGGATATCCAGCGCCACAAAGTGAGCCAGCCAGCCGAAATGCCCTCCTGCCTCTTCAGGGGGAATGCTGACTACAGGTACCCCGAGCCGGCGGCCGATTACGCCGGCAATATCACGGACCGGCACACCTTCATCGCCGATTGCATGCAGCCGAACTCCGGCAGGAGCTGATTCCAGCGCCAGCCGGTAGAGATGTGCGGCATCCAGCCGGTGCACAGCTGGCCAGCGGTTTGCGCCATCGCCCACATATCCCGAGATTCCTGTAGTACGGGCCATATTGATTAGGCCCGGAACAAAGCCGATGTCGCCATCACCATGCACGGATAGCGGGAGCCGCAGCACCGATACGCGTACGCCCTGCGCTGCCAATGCAAGGGCCGCTTCCTCCGAGGCCGAGCGATGCTTCACAGAGCCAGGATAGGGTGCATCCTCTTCTGTTCCCAGCTGACCCGGCGTTAGATGCCCGATCACAGAGGTTACGACTAACGGCCGGCCGGACTGCGCAAGCTCGGCCCCTATTGCTTCGACCGCAAGCCGGTCTGACTCGCCTGCAGCCGTAAGATCCGAGAAGTCGTGAATGAACGCGGCATGGATAACACCATCCGCTCCAGCCGCTCCCCGCCGCAGGCTGTCCAGATCATCCAAAGAACCGCGGTGTATGGCGGCCCCGGCAGCAGCAAGCGCAGCTGCAGCCTCATCCGAACGGGCGAGGCCGAGTACTTCATGCCCCGCATCTATCAATTCACGTACAATGGCAGAGCCGACAAAACCAGTAGCACCTGTGACAAAAACACGCATATTAAATTCCTCCAATAACTATTATGTGGTAGAACTGCCCGGTGCACCCTGGCGGCATAACCGGTTGCCGCCGCGCGTACAAGGCTACACTCATTATAGTCTGCGCATTACCGGAACCTTTGCCTGTTCCCTTTCACTTTTTGCCCGATCCTACAAGAAGGGCGAACTGGTCTTATGACCGCACACAAAAACCCGCAGACCAAGCGGCTGCGGGCTTCCCGAAGGAATGGTTCAGTCGGTTCTGTGGGTTTGCTGACGTAATCTGGCGATATCTCTGCTTGGCGGATTTCCGAAGAACCGGCTGTAATCCCGGCTGAATTGGGAATCACTCACATATCCGACAAGCCGGCAGGCAGTGGTCGCGTCCATGGCACTGGCTAACATCAGACGTCTGGCTTCGTGAAGGCGCAGCGCTTTTTGATATTGCAGCGGGCTCATGGAGGTGACGGACTTGAAATGCACATGAAAAGAAGATGGACTCATATGTACCAGCTCCGCCAGCTCAGCAACCTTCATCTGCCGGGAGAAGTTGCCCTGCAGCCAGGTTATGACCTTCGACACCCGCTGCACATCCGACTCCGCGAACCCCATCTCCACAACCTGGGCGCCAATCGGACTGCGCAGAATCCGGATCAGAATTTCATCCAGAACCAGCGGGGCAAGCAATTCAGCATCACCGTCATTGTGCAGGCATTCCACCAGTCTCGCCACTGCGTTAATGATACTCAGATTGACATCAGCAATGTAACCTTTACTCATCTGACGTACCGGGGGCAAACCCTGGGGGTACAGCTTCAGGACCCATTCGCTAATCCGCTGCGGATCAAGCTCCAGCCTCACGGCAAGATAAGGCTCAGATGAACTGGCCTCCATGAGCTGCATGGCTAACGGCAGGGCGACAGGCAACAGAATCATCTGCGATTTGTCAAAATGATAAACCTCCTGCCCGATCATGACATCCTTTGACCCTTGGGCCACGATTATAAACGAGGTGGAATAGAAGGTTTTGATGGTATCCCTATCGGTACGTGAATACTGGCTGACATAGAGCCCGGGTATGCGCTGGCTAAAGGTACCGTCATGAGGAACAAGGGCAGAGATCAGCTGGACCAGTCTGGCTGTTTCTGCCTCAAGCAGCCTCTCTGCATTTCCAGGCTCCGTTGTCACTGCGTATTCATCTTGCAGCCTCATCATGCAGCGGGCAACTCCTTTGTTTTAAGCATGCTATAAAGTACATCCGTATGGACAAGTAACGTTTATTATACACTAATGGATGGATGTGAAAATAAAAAGACTCCCGATAATGTTGTGCATTATCGGGAGTACGCCTGTTGATTAGCCAAAATAAGTAGCAAAGAAATCGCTCATTCCGTAAATCTTCTACACCTCTGCAGATCTCCGCAATGTGGCGGCCTCAAGAAAAAGTCTACTACGTTTCCATAACCATAATTTAGCTAATCAACAGATCTCAATTTGGGATGATTCTGAGTGGGTTTATTCTTTGACGCCACCCAGTGCTACACCCGCGATAATATACCGGGATAGCAGGAAGTACACCACAAACAGCGGCAGTGCCGTCAAAGCCAGACCCATGTAGATCGAGCCGAACGACGTCTTGTATATATCCCCGCGAAGCAAGCTGACCATGATTGGCATCGTATACTTATCTTTTTGGGTAAGCAGGATCAGCGGCATGAACAGGTTGTTCCAGTTCCCCACGAAGGCAAAGATTGCCTGCGTCGCCACTGCCGGAACCATGAGCGGCAGGATAATCCGGTTAAAGGTTTTGAATTCACCGGACCCGTCTACGCGTGCTGCTTCCACGATCTCTATCGACAGCGTTGCCAGCAGATATTGGCGCATAAAGAACACTACCGCCGGCGCTGCAATCGCAGGCAGAATCAGTGGGAGAAAGCTGTTGGTCCAATGGATTTTATACATGAACTGATAGAATCCGATGGCACTTGCCTGAGAAGGAATCATCATTACGCACAAAATAAAGGTAAAGAATGCCCCGCGCAGCTTCCAGCTATAGGTCACAAGACCATAAGCCGCCAGGGAGGAGAAATAGACCGTTAAGAGAGTTGCTGAAGAAGAGATAATAAATGAATTCATGAACCCCTGAATCGGATCGAAACTCTTTTCGAGCAGTACCCGTAGGTTGTCCATCATATGTGTCGAAGGAAACAGTGAGATACCGCTTTGAATTTCTGCCGAAGAGCGGGTGGCGTTTACAAACATGATCCAAAACGGAAGAACGCTGAGTACCGCCAGACAGATACAGACGATATAGACAATCGTCTTGTTGATCCTCCGGGTGACGTTTCCGTCTTTTTTATTATTGTTCATGTGATACGCCCCCCTTATGGCTGCTCTTGGCGGATTTCCGGTGCATTTTTTCGATTTTTTTAAGTCTTGCCGCGTCACGGTCACGCATTAAATAGAACACAAGTACAGACAATACCCCTGAAATCAAGAACATAATCATACTCGCAGCAGCAGCGCGATTGTATAAATAGCTTCCCTTAAAGGCTTGCCCATAAATGAACATGGACGTGGTAAGCGTAGAGTCATCCGGTCCGCCCGCAAGGAAGAGCTGCGGAATATCAAACATGGTCAAGCCACCGACCATAGATGTAATCAGTGTGAATAGTAGAATTGTACGTAAACTTGGCAGCGTGATCCGGAAGAACGTTTGAACTCCGTTTGCACCGTCAATCGCTGCAGACTCGAAGAGCGCGGGATTGATACCCATAACACCTGCGATCAGAATGATCATGGTGTTACCGTACCACATCCAGAACTGGATGAACGCCACAATGCCCCGCGCTGTCGTCTTATCCTGAAGGAAGTAGATCGGAGCGTCGGACCAACCCATCATTTCAAAGAAACTGTTTACTGGACCCATTGGATAGCCAAACAGAGTACTGAAAAGCAAGGCGATTGTACCCGCAGTAATAATATTAGGCATATACAGCAGAACCTTGAAGAAACCTTGTCCTTTTATTTTGAGACGCTGGTTCGTAAACCATGCAGTAAGCAAGAGTGCAAGAAGAATTTGGGGAACGAAGTTGACAATCCAGAGTATCCCGGTGTTAATCAGAGATTTTCGGAAAGAGGCGTTACTAAGGATCAAATCTTTGAAATTCTGAAAAGGATTATCCAAAATATGTATTGGTTTTGGTATTAATCCCTGCAAATCGGTGAACCCGATGAATGCGGTGTATAAAATAGGATACAGCGAGAAGATCAGAAATGCCAAAACAAACGGAAACGTAAAAATATAGCCAAATTTAGAGTAGTTCACACCATTGCGGCGCATGCTCTCACCCCTTTAGTTGATATGAAGGGGCGGGATGACTCCCCCGCCCCTTCGATTGCTTTTTATTCGCTATCGATATTCAGTTGATCTTTGACTTGCTGTTTGAAGGTTTCGATCGCTTTAGCACGGTCTTTGTTGCCTGCAGTATATTCGCGTACTTGATCACGCCAGAGCTTGTTGATCGTTTCGTCGAATGCAGTCAAGTTCTTACCCGAAGCGTTGGCATTAGCTGGAACAAAGATATCGAAAATGTTCTGTCCGCCAACCAATTCCAAATCACCTTTAGATTTATCCATAACAACGGAGGAAGCAACGCTGTCCTTCGCTCCTTGCTCGCCAGCTTTCATTGTTCCGTTAGCCCAGGAGTACTGGAGTCCGGTTTCAGAGGTGTCAAGTGTTACCCACTTGATAAAGTCGGCAACGGCTTGTTTCTTGGCTTCGTCCTTGACTACATCTTTGTTAGCGAGCAACCAAGTGCCTCCCCAGAAGAAGCCAGTTGGTGATTCAGTAACTGCCCAGTCACCCTTTGTTTCTACTGCATGTTCGCTTAACGTATAGTTAATGAGCCACGCAGGACCGAAGAAGCCGAAGACCGGTTTTGCACCAGTACCGTTCATATCAGCGAACCAGGCTTCTTGCCAGTCTGTCGTATCGTTGTAATAGTCATTGTCTTTCAGCTTCTTGGAAAGATCGAGGAACTCTTCGCGCTTCGGATCAATATGCAGCTTGCCATCGACAATCCAGCCTTTATCAGAACTGTTCTCGACCGCGTGCCAGATATCGCCGTCACCAGAAACTGCGGCATATCCTTTAGCTTTCAGCTTCTCTGCTGCACTGAAGAATTTATCCCAGCCTGGACCGATTTCAGTCTTGATAGTAGCCGGGTCATCTGTTCCAAACACATCCTTGGCAAGCGAGCGGCGATAGATAAAGGCTCCGCCTGTTGCCTGATAGCCCAGACCTTTCAGCTGACCGTCTTTGCTGCCGATATCAACAGAATATTGAGCGATGCCTGCGTCCTTAACCATTTGATCGGTAAGGCCCAGGTCAGCATAATTGGCGGCAAAAGTGGATGCATCGCCTTGTGTATATTTGAGTACGAATGCCCCTTCAGTAGCGTAAATATCTGGTGCATCTTTTCCGCCAGCGGCCAGCGCCTGGTCAAGAGCAGGCTGATAGGCTCCATCTGTAGTTGCGACAATCGTAGTTTTGAATTCCACATTCGCTTCAGGATGTAGCTCCATGTACTTCTTGGTCATGTTTGGAATCTCGTCCGTGAAGCTCCAGAGATTGATAGTAACTTTCTCACCAGATCCTGCTGCTGGAGCAGTTGTAGCCTCTGCAGCAGTATTAGCTGCTGGAGCAGTTGTTGCGTTTGCGCCGGATGAGCTTGAATTATTATTGCCTCCACACGCTGCCAGAGCAGATGACATCAAAACCAGTGTAGAGATCCCCGCTAGAACACGCTTCATACTTTTCATACTTTGCCTCCCCTTTTATATTCAATCCTCGGTTTTATGTAACCGCATTCATATTATAGTGCCAGACTCTCTCAGACATAAGGAACCCCTCATTGGGAAAAATACCACTATTTTTGGTTCCTGCTCTGTACCAGGCATAAAATAGCGAAATGGAACAATCAGTTAATTACTGCATAAAAAAACAGGCCACCGATCTTACCGGTAGCCTGGCATCATTACATCTCATCGAATAACCAAATCAGTATACAACTCCCAGTGACAGTCCTAATCTTTTTCACTATACTATAATTAAATTAGTTACTTTATTTTTTAGTTCGATATCATAAAAGAATGAGAGATGAGCGCATTGGAAGAATCAAAGTTTGAGAGTAGCTGTATTGATTCAATATCTGAGGTTTTACAGTTTCTTTCAGGAAAATGGACTTTTCTGGTGATGACACAGCTTCTTAGGGAACCTCAGCGTTTTAACCAACTCCGACGGAATTTAGGTAACGTCAATACGAAGGGCCTAACAGATACATTACGGAATTTAGAAGAACATCAAATGTTAAACCGCCAGGTCTTTCCAACGGTACCCGTAACCGTCGAATATTCAATTACCGATAAGGGAAAAGCCTTCTCGAAGGTATTTGAGCAGATCAATCACTGGAAAAATGAATGGGATTCTCCTGTCCAGCAATCCTCATAAAAAGGACAATTCGTTAGACAAACTGTACGATATCTTTCATCGGACGTCTTTTTTTAGAGCGCCCTTCCCGGACGCGATAACCGAAGGCTGCCATGACACTTAAGCTATATTCATTCTGTCCCAGAAGTCCTTTCTTTTGAAGCAGGTCATTAACGGCATCCAGATTGAAGCCTTCAATGGCGCATGAATCGATTTCAATATGCGCCGCTGCCGTCATCATGTTTCCAAGTGCAATAAATGTCTGTTTGGAGGACCAGTCCAGCAAAGCTCTTTCTGAATCCAAATGCAGGTCATGATAAAATTGGGCATATGCCGGCTTCATTCCCTTGTAAATTTCCAGAGGCATCTCCAAGGTTTGAGTTTGCTGCTCTTTTAAATAAGGAGAATCATAGGTAAGGTCCTTCCTGGCTAAAATCATAACAAAATGACTCGATGTGGGCAGCTGCCGAACTGCGCCATATGCATATGGAGCCAATTCATTTCTGAATTCCGGGCTCTGCACAACAATGAATTTCCATGGCTCATTTCCGCCCGAGCTGGGAGATAGCCGGCCAGCCTCTAGAATAAATTGAAAATCCTCTTTAGAAATTTTTCTCTCCGGGTCAAATTCTTTGGTTGCATGCCGATAGTTGAAGGTTTCCAGCATCTCTGTTTTTCTTGCAGATGTATTCATTTCTCCTCCCAGTTAGCCAGCGGATCCATCCGGAACCGGGTTAAGTTTAAACTGCTGATTTTCCATACACCATCTACACGCTCGTAGGATTCTCTATATTGACCATACCCGTTATGTCCTGGAGGCGAGTCGTCCTTATCAGGAAAACTCAATAAATCTTCCATTGCCCAAACACCCTTCGCGTGATTCTCATCTATCCAATCAATCTCCGGCATATGTCCATGGTGAACGGAAGGTGCCTTTCCGACTAGATCGTTTATCACTTTACTGAATTCTTCCCCGTTTTTGAACACATGTCCATCAGGTTCGAGTTTGACCTCAGCTGTGAAAATTTCTGCTAATTCAGACCAGTTCTTCTCATCCACAAAACGGAAATAGCGTGCTTTCAGTTTTTTTATCTCTTCGATGCCCTCCAGCCGTTGAACTTTCCGTTCCAGCTGATGGAGTTTATTCATAATAATCTCCGGCCCGTTCATGACTGCCTGCTCATGGTGCTGCTTATCTGTCATATAATTGTCTCTCCTTCTTTGGCATTCAATTGCCTCGAGACAAACTATAGCAGGTAATTATTATTTTCATAAGGAGGCTATTTTTTTATATATACTTTAGAAAAGTAAAGTCTTTGATGCCTGTACTACCTTTCAGTCCAGTCATGCTACAACCCGATGTCCGCAGGCGTCTTTGCCTGTAGTATCCTTTTCAAGAGCAATCCGTCACTGGGATAAAACTTTCCATACCGGACAAAATCTCTTGGATATAAACTAACTATTATTGTCCATGCATTCAGAACTATGAATAGCAGCGGAAGATAATAATTATGTTCACTGCCAATGCCAAGCGTGAAGTAGATGATGCCAATTACAGACGTCTGGAACATTACCCCGCCGAGAGCAAAAATAGAATGACGCAGCCTGCTGGCCTTTTTGCCGCTCTCTATAAACGTTAACCCGCCAAATCCGTAGCAGAATATAAAGGATGTGCCGAAGATATCTGCACTCCACAACTGTTTCCGGTCACCTATGACCACTAATTTTATTGGGTACCCCATTAACTTCCCTGCCAAATAATGTCCGAGTTCGTGTACGAACGTGTCCAGATATTTAAACAAAGTCAGTATGACCGCACCGAGTAACCCATGCATGACTGACGGCTCAACCATAGATAACAAGAGGATGAATACTATAAACAACATAATATAAAGAAAAGTCCGGTTCAACACGGTTTCCTGCCTTCAAGTTATTTTAATCTACCAGTGTCATCAGAATTGCAGTAAGATTACTGCATCTTAATAAAGTGATTAGCACATTCTTAGAGACTTCTGTTGCCTATTGCTATTTTAGATCGCTAATAACTTCTTCTTAATATCTTCTTTAGTTATTTCCCCACTACAAATAGTTGAATTTCTATTTTCCAACAAGTCACAAGCTTTATCCTTTTGCCCGTTTTTAGCATATAGGAAGGCCAATATATACATTGGCGATGGATTATGTATCTGTCCTAACGAAGTGTTCTTTTCAATTTGCCCTTTGCCATTTCAGTCCGAATTGTATTAGTCTCGGTGATATTAATTGATCTAGTATTAACTTCAGCGGTTCACCCACAATAGGCTCCCCCTGGTAGTTGATTTTTTTGATTTCAACCTTTTTAATCACAGGAATAACTGTTAGAACTTGAGCGCGAGTCTCCTAGCATACACCCTGCAATTTCAAACCCTATAGCTTTAACTAGAATCAGTCATGATTCCCTCACGAGAACTTATACCAGAATATCCGATAGTCAAAATCCGGCTTCATCCCGATTGCTTGAGCTATACGGATAGAGCCTGTGTTCTCCGGAGTACAGTCCCAGTAAGGCAGGATTCCTTTTCGTCTGAATTCTTGTAACAGTGCAGTAGCCACTGCCGTCCCATAATTTCTTCCTCTGTATCCTTCCAGGGTCTCGATATCAATCGCATGCGTCTCTTTTGCAATAAAAGCCGAGAAACACAAACTCACGACCTGGTTATTATACTCGGCATAACACCCCAGTCCCTGCTGAAGGAAAACATCTGCCGACTCCCAGTAATGCAGTATTTTCTCTTCTACAAATGAATGGTTCTCTAATCGCCTTGACGTAAGCAGCTCCCTGTCGATTGACCGGATCGTTATTTCATTAGCTTGAAATTCCACAGCTCCCGCTTGCTCTCCTGCACAGAACACATGCTGATTTTCCGCCGAAATATTACTGTCCCCGAAGATGGTACTTAGCGTTTCATCCCAGGTATCCATCTCCGCGCCGATCTCGACCCAATTGATCCCTTGTTTCTGTAGCTCAGGTTCTATAACGGTTCGCATGTATTCGCCCAGCTTCTCTGCAAACACTGAACTCCACGCATCACCAACGACTTGAAACCCCTGCTGTCCCTGAATCCAGATTAACGCTGCTGTTGGTTCTGTCGGATGATCTGCGTAGACCCTACCCGGGTTCATCCCATCAACTATAGCCTTGGCCTCAATATTTTTACATGGATCTGTGAGATGCCGTATCTTATAAAAGTCCTCTTTATTAAGCTCTGTGATCATTGTCAGTTCCTCCGGTCCTTACAAATAATGCTTTTCAATTGCTTTTTTGAATACGTCTATGGGTTTTTCATAATCTATAGGTTTGTGAATTATTCTGTTCAGCCATTTCATATGCTCTTCCTTACTTGCGTGTTCTCCTTGTGCATGATCATTAAAGAAGGTTACTTCTTTCATTGTTCCTAAGACACTTCTATTGTTAGTTCTAGCTATATTGATCTGCTGGCTGTCTTTCATATACGATTCAATTAACTTCGGTTCAATTCCTTCACTTACCAGATAATCCCTCAATTCTGTGCGGAACTTATCGGTTAAACTATTTAACTGAGCCGATCTTACCCCGTTAAAAATCACACTCAACCGGCTTAGATCATTGATGAGGAGGATATGCTTTCGTCTATTTACCCATATCATATTCGTGTGCCAACTGAATAACGGAGCGGTTAGCTCATTCTCTATCGGTGCAGCTTTCATTTCCTTCAATAAAGCCTGCGTGAATCTTAATACAACCATTTTGCACTTCCTTTCTTAACGCTTACATGCTTCCCATTCATCTGTATTCGGGAGTACCCCCGCACTATCCTCTCTGCAGAACGGAAATCAGGCCGCCCTCAACTGAGGACGACCCGATGTTTTCACACTTATTTTTCCTTAATGACCAGCAACTCCCATACAAATCAGAACGGTCCCTGCCCAAAAGGACAAGCCAATCTGCTCTCCGAGTAATAACCACCCCAGGAAAGCGCCGCAACGAGCAGGGATATCCCGCCGAGCTGAAGCGATGGATCAATGTCCGCATTTCCGACAATAATACCGACACCGAGCGTTGCTAAAATAACGGAAAAGGCCTTTTTAAGGGTGATCTTCTCTTTCAAAATAATCCGCGCAAACAGAACCATAAATGCAGGTGTCGCCCCGGTAATGATCGCACCCATTTGTGCGGTAGAGAGCATCGTGCCTATCTCTTGGGTTACGATTGAAATGGTATTTCCAATCACGCCAATCATGACAATTAACAGGATATCCCGTTTCTCGATACGCCACGATTGTCTGGTAATAATACCAATAAGGAGCATGCAATAACCGCAATTACATAGCGGATCCATACTAATTCAAGCGGCGGTACAACGTCCACCACGTATTTTACAACCACATACATCCCGCCCCAGATGCTGGCATCGAGCGATAAATACTAAGAACCTAATAAAGTGTTTTTCATGTTTTGTACCCTCCGTTGTTCCAGACATTCCTTGTCCTTAACGGAGTTGTAGTTTTCAATTTTTTCATTCTATTCTATACGAACAACGTCCATCTGGGTATAAGTATTTAACTGCCCTGAACGAGAAATGTTGAAACTTGTCATATTTTCTAACGTAGATTTGGACCATACAGAGAATGAAAAACTGGAGAGGAGCTTGTACCTGATGGAGTATTACCGCCGCAGTGTGACAGACACCCTGGAAGAAGTGCAGAGCCAGACCAAAGGGCTTACGTCTGCTGAAGTAGACAACCGGCTCACCAAGGACGGCTACAATGAGTTAAAAGGTAAACAGAAAGACCCGCTCTGGAAGCTGTTTCTGGAGAATTTCAAAGATCCGATGGTTATTGTGCTGCTCATAGCAGCAACAGTTCAGATTGTGATGGGGCATGTGATGGAATCCGTCATTATCTTTGTAGTGCTGATTCTGAATGCTGTGATCAGCGTTGTCCAGACCCGTAAGGCCGAGAGCTCGCTTGACGCACTGCGCAAAATGTCTGCGCCTGAAGCCAAGGTCATCCGGGACGGAGCCTTGCTGTCCATTCCCGCGAGGGAACTGGTCCGCGGTGATATCGTCTTCCTGGAGGCTGGCGATTACGTGCCTGCGGACGGACGGATTATTGAATCCGGGAGCCTGAGGATTGACGAAGGAATGCTGACCGGAGAATCCGAAGCCGTAGAGAAGCATATTCAGCCTATTGATCATGACGCTCCGCTTGGAGACCGGCGCAATATGGCCTTCAGCGGCTCGCTCGTTGTCTATGGCCGGGGAACGCTGGTCATTACAGGAACTGCTCTCGGCACTGAGCTTGGGAAGATTGCCGGTCTGATCGAGAGTGCAGAAGCGAAGCAGACTCCGCTTCAGCGCAAGCTGGAGAGCTTCGGCAAGAAGCTGGGCCTGGCCGTTCTCGGCTTGTCCATCCTCATCTTCTCCATTCAGGCTGCACGCGTCTGGCTCTCGAACGATACGGTCGACACGACCGAAGCGATTCTAAATGCCCTTATGTTCGCCGTCGCTGTAGCCGTCGCCGCGATTCCCGAGGCATTGTCCTCGATTGTAACCATCGTGCTCTCCGTAGGCACCAACAAGATGGCCCGGCAGAACGCCATTATCCGCAAGCTGCCCGCTGTTGAAGCCCTGGGATCAACCAGTGTAATCTGTACAGATAAGACCGGTACCTTGACACAGAATAAAATGACAGTTGTCGATTACTTCCTGCCGGAAGGATCGCAGGAGCAGTTCAGCCTGCAGGCCGATGAATGGTCGGAAGAAGCCCGCAGACTGCTGCATATCGCCGTACTCTGCAACGATTCCAACATTAACGAGGAAGGCAAAGAGCTGGGTGACCCTACAGAGGTTGCGCTGATTGCCTTCAGTAACAGCAAGAACCGGGATTACCGCGAGATCCGCGATAACTTCCCGCGCGAAGCCGAGCTGCCGTTCGACTCAGAACGCAAACTGATGACGACGCTGCATACCTTCGACGGCCAGAAAGCCCTACTTACCAAAGGCGGCCCGGATGTCCTGTTCAGCAGATGTACCCACGTGCTGCTGAGCGGCCAGGAGGTCCCGCTGACACCGGAGGTTCTGGAACGCTTCACCGAAGCTAACGAGCAGTTCTCCAGCCGAGCCTTGCGGGTGCTTGCTTATGCCTATAAGACCGTGCCAAATACCGTCACCGAAGTAGGCCTTGAAGATGAGCAGAACCTGGTTCTGGTTGGCCTCTCAGCGATGATTGATCCGCCGCGCGAGGCGGTATATGGCTCCATTGCTGAATCCAACAAGGCGGGTATCCGCACGATCATGATTACCGGGGACCATAAGACCACCGCTCAGGCGATTGGTCGCGATATCGGACTGATGGCTGAGCATGAGATCGCGGTCACCGGCCAGGAGCTGGATGCCATGTCCGAGGAGGAGCTGGACAGCAGGCTGGAGCAGATTGGCGTCTATGCCCGTGTCTCTCCTGAGAATAAGATCAGAATTGTCCGTGCCTGGCAGCGTAAAGGCAAAATCACCGCCATGACCGGCGACGGAGTCAATGATGCCCCGGCCCTAAAGCAGGCCGATATCGGTGTAGCCATGGGCAGCGGAACTGATGTAGCCAAGGATTCCGCAGCCATGATCCTGACCGATGATAACTTCGTATCCATCGTCAATGCGGTCGCTGTCGGCCGGACGGTGTTCGACAACATCAAGAAGGCCATTGCCTATCTGTTCGCCGGCAATTTGGGGGCGATCATCGCCATCCTGTTCGCGCTGATCTTCGACTGGATCAACCCGTTTACCGCCATCCAGTTACTGTTCATTAACCTGGCCAACGATTCCCTGCCGGCCATTGCCCTGGGCATGGAGAAGGCTGAGCCGGATGTAATGAGCCGCAAGCCGCGGGACATTGGCGAAGGCATCTTCGCCGGAGGCATGATGCAGGCTGTCATTACCCGTGGTCTGCTGATCGGGATTGCCGTCATTGTCTCCCAGTACATCGGGCTGCAGCATTCCGATGAAATGGGCATCGCCATGGCCTTCACCACGCTGATTCTGGCGCGTACGCTCCAGACCTTCGCAGCCCGCTCCAACAGCCAGACCTCGGTGGAAGCCGGCTTCTTCAGCAACAAATATGTGATCGGCGCTGTCATGGTCTGCTTTGCCTTCTACGGTATTGCCGTCCTGCCCGGCGTCAGAGACATCTTCTCCATCCCCGCTTCCTTCGGGATGGACCACTGGCTGACAGCCACAGGCCTCGCCCTTGGCTCGGTCATCGTGATGGAGCTGGCGAAGCTTATCCGCCGCATGCTGCCGTCTAAGCAGGCCGCGTAGGCTTAGCTTAGGGGATCTGAAATAGCCAAAAGCCTGCACGCCCGGTATGGGGTGCAGGCTTTTTTATATAATAAATTACTTCTTCAAATGATAAGGCACTGTAGTGACAATAACATCACTGCGGAACAGTAACCGGGCACGTATCAGCAGACTCGATTGATTATGAAGGATGTTATGCCAGCCTTTCTTCGGAATGAACTGTGGAATGATGACCGTTACCCTATGATTCAACTCTGCAGCCTTCCAATTGATCGTATCAATGAATTTGGTCAATGGTTGTACGATGCTTCTATAGGGAGTATACAAAGTCACTAATCTTATTTCCGGCTGCCACTTTTTCCATTTCTCCTCGAATATGGCTTCCTCTTCTCTTTCGAAAGGCACATACACGGCGATAATCTGCTGCGGATTCAGCGATTTGGCATATTCCAGGGAGTTCATCACCACATGAGTGATTCCGGCAACCGGCACGATGATTACATTGCCTTCAATCTTAATCGTTTCCTCACAGGTGGTTATTCTGAGCTGGTCGGCAACGGCCTCGTAATGCTTATGAATCCGGTGGAACACCAGAAGGAGAATCGGCAAAAATACAAATACCGGCCAGACCTGTGTGAACTTGGTCAAGAAGAACATCATCGTAACAATAAGGCTGATTAGAGCACCAACGGTGTTGATGATGAATTTTTGCAGCCAGCCCGCCTGTTTTTCCCGGAGCCACTTAACCATCATCCCTGTCTGTGACAGCGTAAAGGGAATGAACACACCTACAGCATAAAGTGGGATCAACTGCTCTGTCTTCCCTTCAAATACATAAATCAGGACCATAGACAGAACACCCAGAATGATAATGCCGTTAGAGTAACCCAGCCGGTCTCCACGCATGGTGAACATCCGCGGAATGAACTTATCCTTGGCCAGATTCACAGCCAGTAAAGGAAATGCGGAATACCCGGTGTTGGCAGCCAGAATTAGTATTAATGCAGTGGTTCCCTGTATGAAGAAATACATCGCATTCCGGCCGAACGTTTGCTCGGCAATTTGCGACACGACCGTCACATCAGCACGGGGAGCTATACCATAGTAATAGGCCAGCACAACAATTCCTGAGAACATAACAGCAAGTAAGGCTCCCATGGCCACTAAGGTTTTGGCAGCGTTAGAAGCCTCCGGACTTTTGAAATTCGGAATGGCATTGGATATCGCCTCTACACCCGTTAACGCAGAGCTCCCGGAAGAAAATGCGCGCAGCAGCAGGAATAGACTGATCCCCGCTACCGGCGTGCCCAATGAGGTATGCAGCTCTGCCGGAACGTTACCGGTTAAAATGTTATACAAACCTGTACCAATTAGTATGAATAAAGCCAGCACGAATAAATAAACCGGATAAGCAAGTACGGAAGCGGATTCCGTTACCCCTCTTAGGTTTAGAATCGTAATCAGGATCACGAAGACGATAGCGATAACTACTTTATGCTCATGCAGGCTTGGAAAAGCTGAGGTAATCGCGTCCGCGCCGGCCGATATACTTACAGCCACCGTCAAAATATAGTCCACCAACAGCGATCCGCCGGCAATCAGTCCGGGGTATTTCCCCAGGTTTTCCTTGGATACCACATAGGCTCCACCACCATGCGAATAAGCAAAAATAATCTGCCGGTAGGACAAAATGAGTGCGGTCAACAATACTAATACGCCAATCGCAATCGGAATGGAATACCAGAAGGCAGCTGCCCCAATCGTAACGAGAACAATCAAGATTTGTTCCGGCCCGTACGCAACGGAAGACAAGGCATCTGAAGACAGTATGGCCAGCGCTTTCTTTTTATTTAGCTTTTGCTCCCCTAACTCAGTAGACTTTAAGGGCCTGCCGATCAGAAATCGTTTTAAAAATGAGATCACGGGTTTCACCACTCGCTTATTATTTTGTAAAATTCTTGATAGTGCAGCATCTGTACCCTACTCAGACACAACAAAAAGACCACAGAAGAATATTCCGTGATTATAGAGGCAAGGAACTGTTCGAATTCTGCGGAGTAAACTATCATTTACTTCCAAGTTCAGCCTATCATTTCCGGCATTAATATAGCGTTAAGGATTCCTCAAAGACATTAAGATTGCATTAAGATATGATGAAGTTGTATCCCATCATGCCTGTATCTTATAGTAAGAGAAGAGTCCGGAAAATACCCGATAGGAGCGCAAACCATGAATTTAAAAGAACAGTTGATCCTAATCAAAGAAAATGACTACCAGACACCAGCGGAACCCTTCCAGCTGGTACAAGAAATGATACATAACATCGGCTCCTTGGATGCCGGGCTGCGTGATGATCTAATCTATACAACCCTATCCCACTGGATTCCCGGTAATTCGCTTTCCGAAGACGAGCTGGAGCAACTTCTCCCTGCCCTATTGGATACTGATCATTTGCATTATAAGCTCGGTGAAAGCAATACAGACTCTGTATTCACCCGGTCTTTCTCTATGCTGGTCATCCCGCTTCTCATCATGAAGCATAGGGAATCCCCCTTCCTCTCAAGAGAGCAAGTTCACCAGATCAAAGAGAAAGTGTTCTACAGTGTGCAGGAAGAGCAGGATTACCGCGGGTATGACGAAGAAAAGGGCTGGGCTCATGCCATAGCCCATGGGGCAGATGCATTAGATGATTTAGCCCAATGTTCCGAATTGGATCAGGCTGACCTCTTTACCATCCTCGACCTGGTTTACAACAAGATGACCATAACCGAACGGGTTTACTCCGATGGTGAGGAGGAGCGGATGGTCAGACCCGTAATCAGTGTTTTAAACAGAAAACTGCTTAGTCAGACTGATGTAGAGCAATGGATTCAACGTTTTGGTAAGGTGGAGAAAAGTCCAGACTTCCTGCCTGCCTTCAGGCAAAAAAATAATATTAAGAATTTCCTGAAAAGCTTATATTTCCGGGTAAAATTCTACAAAGCAGATGCTGCTCTCTGCCCGGTGATTGAGGATACTTTATATAAGGTAGAGAAAGTGTATTATTGCTGATTAAAGAAATCACAAATGGCTCCGCCCTTTGATAATAAGGGCGGAGCCATTTGCTTTATTTTTAGTGATTTTTCAATCTCTAATTAGTCAATCTCAATACTTCTTTAGTTCATTCTTGTATATTTCAAAGTTCTCTTCATCAAAACATACAAATACTACTTTCTTAATATTTGTTTCCTTATTTAATAAGTACTTAGACACTTCCTCTACGGCTATGTAGCAGGCTAAGTCTTTCGGATATTTGTATATACCTGTACTTATATTTGGAAAAGCAATACTTGTAGCTTCGTTTAACTCCGCTTGCGTTAATGAATTCCTGTAACAGTCTTTTAGCTTTTGTTCCTCATTGTTCAATCCGCCATTCCAAACGGGCCCCACGGTATGGATAACCAAACGGCTCTTCAAGTTCCCTCCTGTGGTAACTACCGCTTCTCCAACTGCACAGCCACCCTGTTGATTGCGGATCTTCATGCACTCTTCTAATATTGCTTTTCCCCCAGCTCTATGGATAGCACCGTCTACGCCGCCTCCACCCAACAGACTAGTGTTGGCAGCATTGACTATTGCTTCTACTTCAGTTTTAGTTATATCTCCCCGGACCAACTGAACGATTGAGTCTCTCATAATAACTTCCATGAATAACCTCCACTAGTACTTCGTAAATAACTACATATGTAGAATATTCGCGGAATTATTGAGCTATCCTGCCCTTTCGTTGAACAAAGGCAGCCGACTATTAACCGACTGCCTTTGTGTCGATATATTGCATATCGGCCTATTCAGGAGGACTCAAATAATACCGGTAATACTTAAAATCATGTCGCTCATTCAATATATGAATCAGCAAATTTTGCTCATCCATAAGCTGGAATCCGCAGTATTCAAGAACCTTTTGAGATGGGATGTTGTCAAGCTCAACGGTTCCAATGATATAGGGAATATCGTATTTTCCCGCTATCCATTCAAGTGTTCCCTTTGCAGCCTCCTTAGCATAACCTTTCCCTCTTGCACATGGGAGGATTCCATAGCCAAATTCAGGTTCATGTAACTCATCATGTTCTTGTGCAGCGACCTGGCCAAGAATATCACCTGTTTCTTTTTCAAAAACACCTAAGCATAATGTTCCAGTTATAATACCCATATTTTTATAGTTAGAAAGGTGCCAATTAAAAAACTCTTTTGCCCTTGGCTTCTGCATTTGCCAACCTTCATACAAATCCAAAAGCTTTTCGAATTGCTCGAAATCATTATCGTCAAAAGTTCTGACGACCAGCCTTTCTGTTTCGATATAAACTGTGTTCAAGTCACTCATTAATAAACCCTCACTTATTCTGTCTGAAATTAAAAAGCATTCACAATTACGGGTTACCATAATTAGAAATTTTTAGTTTTATCACTTTTCACGTTATTTTCCCCTGTTAGTTAATGAAGCATTTTCTCTTAACAATACTAATTGTTTAATAATTTGGGTTTGTCCTCCATCAAAAAAAAGCCGTCCTGAGATTTCAGGACGGCGCATGATGTCTGGCTTGTTGTCTGAAATTTTACATCAGACAATTCATAACTCTAAAGTATCCAAACTCTTGGACACATGTCGGGGGAAATAAAACTGTGGAACTAATTATGTTGGTTTTATTGGATTTACAAGTGCACTTGATAAACATAAAAAAAAGAAAGTGTGGAACCGCTAGAAATTACCATGAAAAGAAACCTGGAAACTAATTTAACCGACCGAAATTGAAAGTTAATCGTCTATAATTTTATTCGTAATATTATCTGAAATGCCTCTGCTGGACCCAGTGCCTAGGCCCGGTGCGTGAATATAATGTTATAAGTTCTCAGCCCTTCATCTAGAAAAATTTAAATTAATCACTTAATATAATGCCTAAATTTATTTTCCATCTTAACAAGTTGATTTTCATATACTGCAATCTCAAGTGAGATTAGCGGATGATTAACCGATTCTTTTTCCTCATCTTACTGAGGTAATAACTCCTCAATTTCCCTTTCTGTTGTACGTTTAATGACTCATATATTTTTGAGTACTATTAATAAATCATATAATATAGCAAACACAGCCATCACTATAAACCTCAGCTCAATAGAAAGCATTTAGATAGTATCTATATTACAATGAGATTCTTAATTTTCCTTTATATGAAAGCTTATGTGCTTGTTTATTTGTATAGGTAACTTCTCCCCCAGAGTCGAAAGAAGGAAAATCTGGTTTCCATCCAAGCTGATTTGAAAGGCTCCTCCTTTATGATAATGAACATAAGAATGATGGAAAGAGCACAAACAAATTGCATTTGAATAATGGTCCAACGTCTCAATGTCAGAAGCCGCCTCCGCAGTTCCAAGCGGGGTCACGTGATGGACTTCGCAATAATATGTGCCATCATCTTTTTCGATACGAGGAACCAGAGGATTATCCATTCCACAAATCTGACAATGATAGTCATACAATTTTTTGAGTAAAGTCACCATTTTTTTATTTCTCATAATCCGTGCAGTTGGATTAATCTCATATTGGGGAGTCGATTGCAACTCTTTTAATTTATCTAAAATCGCGCCTGTAATCCCAAAACGAGATTGGTATTCATCTTTATCCAGTCGTTCAAGGCCAATTCTTTCTAAAAATATATGAAGCGTTTCATTTCTGCCTCGTAAAAAGGAGTATAAGGAATGGAATGGATAAAGATTTAATAGTCCCTTTAAATTTTGGACGAATTGATTCATTGCTAAATACTGATGTTGAGACGTTTGAAATTGGCGATAATAAGTATGAATTTACTATAAATACTACTAGAAAGGAACATTACATAATACGAGAATTTGAAGATGCACTTCAAATGACATACGATACTAAAAATAATAAAATAAGCATAACATTGCTTAAATTTGTTTCCTTGTCTGTGCAATTAAAAATCATTTCTTTTCTAAAAAGTATTTTTGAGCATGGAAAGAACTATAAGAATCCGCATTTTGTGAAATGGTCTAAATTTATCAATTATTGTTATGGATTACTGCTGGATGTACAAAAAATTTATAAAGAACTAAATATTCCTGAAGAAATTGAAATTGAACCCATTGATAAAGACAAATCTATTTACTATGAATTTGAGCTCCTAAGAAGACTATATATTTTTGATGAGACTGAAGGAAAAGCCTTTTTTGAAAACGAAATGGATATTTTTTTTAATTATAAGGTTGGTAATCGATTAGTATTGCTGTTCTATCATGCGGATGATGATAAAAAGCGAGTAATCAATACCTTTGCTATTAAAATAAATCACTTTAAAGTGGAAGATAGCATAACTGGAAAATCCTATGATCAAAGCCCATTTATTCATTTGAGTGCTGAATCATTGGCTTTTGGTTTGAATATAGATTTTCAAAAATTAATGAATTCATTTGATCGTTTTGATCCCTTTGCAAATGAATTGGTTTTTAGCCAGACAAATAGTTTTATTTTGAATTGTATAAGTGCATATGATGAATCACATAGGATGGAATTACTGGATGTTGCCAACTACTTAATCAATAAATACTACAAACTTCCTACATACGCCCCCTCTTCAAGAGACGCTGCTATTGTAAAAATTAACGAAATGCAAATAAAGGAAAGAAAAGAGGAATTATTAGACGAAGAAAAAGAAACTCTGCTGAATTTAAAAAATCAGTTTCCTTTAAATGATTTTATTCAACTCCATTTCTGTGTAAATGTTTTGCTGAAAAGTAAGATCGAAGCGAGGCTTATTTTTAAAAAAATGGAAAGTCAATTGCAAGAGGATTTTATGAAAAGCCCTATTTTCCATTTGTATAATTTATTAGAACAGGACACAAAGTTAATTTGATAAAAAAAAGAAATGGCCTTTTGCTGTGTGTCTTTTTATCTTGAAAAGACATAATGCATTAGGCTTTCCTTTTTTCAAAAACTAAAAACAAAACTAAGTGTCCAAAGAAATAAAGTATTAGACGTCCATGCCGCTAACGCGGCACCATCAGATGATGAAATAAAGTTATTTCAGGATAGACTGCAGTTGTTGATCTAACGCGGGTTCAGAATTTTAAAATTCCAGGTGTTGAGAAATAAGTTTTAGACTGATCTCAATATTTCAAACGGCGGCAGCCATGAACGAGAAAATAAAGTCATAGACTGCTGCTGTGTTGTTCAACTAACGTTCCCGTTAGTTCATGACTTTTCACTACTTAGGATGGCTTCAAATATTTTTTTGCCTGTAGCGTCTATCATAGTTCCTTGAGAAGGCTCTTTTTTAGTAATCCATTTCATTAATTGAGCAACATAATAATCCATAAGGATCTGAAACAAAATTATGTAAATCCTTCATAGTAACAGCTACTCCTTTTAGTTTTATGATGCTTACAAAAATCCTCGGTTGTTAAAATCATGCTAATCGACCTATTTGGGATGCTGAATTATGTTTTCGTTTCCATTTATTTATATTCCTGCTCTTACTTCAATTAGAAACGGCAGCTGAGCATTAGACAAGATACCGTAGTGTATTGAACAATCGTTCCTCGTTACTTCAATGAAGTTTCACTTTTTCGGCCAAAGTAAGGCCCACATCATCCAGTCTCATGAGTTTTTACATATGTCTAGTTAAACTCTTGTCTACAACATATATATCAGATTCGGTGAGCATATCATCAACTGTAAACATAAATGCCTTCTCGAAAATTAATGCATAATCTGAATGTTGATAAAAAACAAAACAAGAATCCTTTGGTTCATTATTAAACACTATATTAAGATAACTTCTATTAATCAGCGAGCGCTCGTGTAATATTCGCTTTTGCTTCATCAGCTACTCTTTCATCTTTGTCGTCAATTGCTTGCATTAATATTAACATCGGAATATACACAGCAATCAAACGAGCTAATAACTTCGTCTCTTCATCCACTTCCCCATATTCTCTGAAAAACTCAGTACGAGCATGATAAGGCAAAAAGCTATAAACAACATTCAAATCACAGGCAGGGTGACCAATATTCATATCTCCCCAGTCAATAATTCCTGAAACTTTTCCATTCTCGTCCACCAACATATTTTTAAAATGAAGATCACCATGAAGGAATACGTTCCTTTGTTTTACTTGGTCTGTTTTAAGCTGCACCAAATAATCAGCAATTGCAGAATGTTCTTCCTCCTTAATATGAATTTTCAGATCGGACAAGAATTTTAGCATTTTTTCTTTTCGTAATGCTATATCTGTGAGATTCCTGTGGTCATGTTGAATACCGTTTTCTTGAGCCACCTGTACTGGAAATGCATGCAATCTTTTTAAAAAGTGCGCGAGTGTTGCTACCGATAATGTGCGTTGCTCATCAGTTAATCCAATTGGAAACATTCCCGATAAATATGGATAACCAAGAAATGGTGCAGGATAGTCACTATTCCCTTCACCTAAAAAAAGTGGTTTCGAATAAGGGATAGAAATAAAATCCTCAAGCTTCGGTAATATCTTCGCTTCCATTTTTAACGTATCAATAGCAACTTTTCTTCTTGGAAAACGAAAAACATATTCGTCTCCAGCAAGGAAAACTGTATTATCCCAACCATAACCTAGTCTTTTGATTTCTTTAGACGATAACTGTGGAAACTGACTACTTATTAATCTTTGGGCCAATTCCTCTGAAATTTCCCAATCTGCATCCCATAAATTCGAACTTCCCATATACCTTCCCCTAACAGTTGGCGTTTTAATAATGACATGCAAACATGAAACAGTATTATTTTACCACTAAAATTTCATTGCGGTTGGTATTAAACAGTTATAGGAATTAACTCTCGAAACTGCCCTATAGTACATTTAAGAAACCTGTATCCACCACGCTATTCTGCCCGTTAGCTGAGCAAAGGCAGCCGATCCACTGACCGACTGCCTTTGTGTCGTTATTGAGCTATCGTTTCCCGTTTAGTTTAAAAGTTACCCTTTCGTTCTAGCTTTTGGCACAGTAATTCCTTATGATCTTCTGATAGCTTTAATAAAGCGAAATCATCACGCTCGATTAGTTTTCTGACCTTAATTGATTCCTCACAGGCTAAATCATATAGATTCTTATCTATAATTCCGTTGATTAAAGCTTCTTCCAGTTCATCCGTGTCCTTTATAATTAATTCACTAGACGGTAACACAATTAAATCCAGAAACAAATCGTCCATCCACGGTACATTATTCTCGCTAACTCCATTTCGGGAACAAATATCGATGTACCACTGTACGATACTGCCTTTTGAATCAAACATTGTTGTAACCGAATGGTTACGATCAGAAGGGAATTGCTGAAGCCATAAATATCCATCATCAACAATGCAAAACTTTTCTCCGTGATATTTAACGTAAAATGGGTCCGATACTTTGATAATCCGAAGGAGGGTGACATATCCATTGAAGCTATCCGATTCGATAAAAGACTGAGCGTATTCCCTAATTAAAACACGCTGCCAATCTGAACGGTCCCCGAACTTTCTCTTCAGCACCATTTCTCTCCCCCTATCTTCTTTGCTTTCAGCTTAACATTTTCCCACTTTAAGGAAAATTACTTATTTGAACTAAACTGTCCGTTAGCTTAATGAAGGCATTACCGGTCTCATGTTCTATTGTTCGTTGAAAATAAAGTATTAGACTGGATTCGTTGATTTAACGCGATTTTTGAATTGAAGAATCGTCAGCTTTTGAAAAATAAGTTTTAGACTGATCAATTAAAAGAGGCAGCGGCGGACCAAGACTTGATAAATAAAGTCTTAGACTGCCGCTGTTGTCAGGGATTTAGAGTTATTTTATATCGGCATTTGACTAATATATGTTAATTGTATAACATTGATATATTAAATGAGTTTATTTTCTTTACTACTTATCAAGAATAGGGGTGATTAAGCTAATGCGAAATGCTGAACGGCCCAACGAGACGCGTACAAGAATTCTGAATTCTACAGCCCAGTTGCTGGCCGCTTCACCAGCCGGTGACATTTCAAACCGCGAGGTATGCGAAGCCGCAGGAGTGAAAGCACCGACGCTGTATCATTACTTTGACGATAAAGAGGCTTTATTACATGCTGTGGTTAAGGAGGCATTTGATCAGTACCTCGCTCAAAAAAGAAAGATTGAACATACAGGTGACCTCATTGCCGACTTTAAAAAGTTATGGGATATGCATATCACTTTTGGACTGGATAATCTGGCGCTGTATGATTTGATGTACTGTCGGGCATCCACACACACGGTGTCACCAGCCGCCGCCACCGCCCGCTCGGAGGTAATGGAGTGCATGCGTCATATTGAAGATGTCGGCCGGCTGCGGTTACCGATCAACGTATCAACCGATCTTATAGAGTCGGTCGCGACAGGGCTAACGTTTCATCTCATTCGCTCGAACAGCAACATTCACCATCCTCTGGTCTCCATTACCCGCGACATGCTGATCTCGATCTTAATTGGGCCCGCCCCCTCATACGATGATCAGTTGGTCTCACCACAAATCGTAGAGGCCGCTTCTACTTTGCGGCATGAATTATCCAAAGTCCAAATTTCTGCTCTAAGAGCTTCCGAAACTGCACTGCTTAAGGAATGGCTTGACATATTGTCTGGCAATTAGAGCTCACTTACTGGAGGGTATATTATGATTACACATGTTTTTGTAACTAAGCTTAAGAACCGCAATGAAGAAACAATAAACAACGTAAAAAACAAGCTGCTGGGAATGAAGGGCAAAATTGAACATCTGAAGGATTTATCGGTTGGGGTGGACTTTACTCACGCTCAAATCTCTTATGATATAGCGATGGTAGCACAATTTAATTCAAAAGAGGATTTTAATGCATATCTTGCACATCCTGCACATCTTGAAGTTGCTAAATATATTTTTGGAGTTCAAGAGAAGGTGGTAACCGTGAACTACGAAATATAATATAGATGATATACTACAGAAGAAAAGAAGCTCTTGTGATCATCACAGGAGCTTCTTTCATCTATGCATACAAGACGGGTTATTGCATGCCTTGCATAATTGCATTTATAATGCCTTGCTGGGTTATGGCGTTGTTTGTACGGTTGCCAAAGCGAAGCCATGCTGGCCATTATCCCAATAGATCGGTACTGCTTTGTATTTCTTGGACGCTGCCCCAATTTAAAAAATGGTATTGGCATAACCTTGCAATACACAACGAAAATTGGAGGGGAATTTGGCATGCTCATTTTAACTATACCACATGATTTAGAATCACTTTACTGGTAATGTTGATAAGCTATTAGCTGGTATAGCTTAATAAAGTATTGTCAGTCTAATACTTTATTTTCTCAGTTTACAACTTTATTTGCCGAGTCTAACACTTTATTTTTCAGTCTAGAACTTTATTTTCTTTTTACATCTATTTTCTCTGTTGAACTTTATTTTCTCCCTACAGTAGGGAGCATATTATTTTCCAACAGTACGTCTATCTTAATTGAGACATCAGGATAGCAAGATATCGGGGGAAACTAAGGGAATGAAAAAATCAAGGTTATCTAATGGGCACAAGTAACTGGTAGGCGTATGTATCAGGAATTAGATCTTAATCTTTTCTTCAGTTCTATTATCTCAATAATTTCATTCCTATCGTATTCATTGAGTTCTCTATAACCCTTAACCAATTTTTTCACATCCTGATCTTCGTATATAACTCCATTTTCCATATCCAAACCAGTTAACAACCAGTTTAAATTAACATTATGTTTAACCTTAATCGCTATTAATGTTTCTGCTGAAGGATTGCTATTTCCCATTTCTATTTCGCTTAAGTTCCCTTGAGAAATCCCTATATTCCTTGCAAACTGAGATTGGTTTAAATTCATTTCTTTTCGGATAGATTTAATTCTATAGCCAATATCACTCATCTTTTTCACCACCACTCTTGAAATTCTTGATTCACCTTCTAAAAAAGAGAGTAGCCTGAATATTTCTTCAGGCTACTCTCTAGGTGTAATATCATTACATAGCGGTTCCACAGTTTTATCACTGGTTCCACACTTTTGTCATTGGTTCCATTGTTTTATTACTGGTTCCACTGTTTTATTTCACTGGACAACACATGTTTAGTAATAATCCCCTTACTCCACAGTAACACTCTTAGCCAAGTTTCTCGGCTTATCAACATCATGACCCAGAGCCAATGACGCGTAGTAGGCCAGCAACTGCAGCGACACTACGGACAAAGCAGCGGTCAGCAGCGGCAGAGTCTGAGGAATCACGAACACCTGATCAACGGATCTGAGCAGATCGTTTTTGTGTTCTTCATGAGTAATCGCCAGGACATGTGCGCCGCGGGCTTTCACTTCTTTGATGTTGCTGACAGTCTTCTCAAGTACGGATTCCTGGGTTGCCAGGGCAATGACAGGAACGCCTTCTTCGATCAGCGCCAGTGTACCATGCTTCAGTTCACCCGCAGCATAAGCTTCGGAGTGAATGTAAGAGATTTCTTTCAGCTTCAGCGATCCTTCTTGGGCAACTGCGTAATCTACGCCGCGGCCGATGAAGAAGAGGTGCTTATGCTCAGCGATTTGTTCAGCATAGGCTTTGATTGCGTCTTTCTGAGCCAGGATTACTTCTACTTGCTCAGGCAGGGACTGCATAGCTGCCAGAATCTTGGCAACTTCAGGCTCGGACTGGGTACCGCGTACTTCAGCCAGGTACAGACCCAGCAAAGTGAATGCGATCAGCTGGGAAGTATAAGCTTTGGTCGATGCTACAGCGATTTCCGGGCCAGCCAGTGTTACCAGTACACTGTTGGCTTCCCGGGCAATAGAGCTGCCTACTACGTTAGTGATTGCCAGAACATGGGCTCCGTTGGCTTGACCTTCACGAAGAGCGGCCAGTGTATCTGCAGTTTCACCGGATTGGCTGACTACGATAACCAGTGTTTCCGGAGTCACGATCGGCGCACGGTAACGGTATTCGGAAGCAATATCATTCTCTACCGGAATACGCACCAGGGACTCAATCAGGTTACGTCCTACGAGACCTGCGTTATAAGCAGTACCGCAAGCGACGATCTGGATATTGCGGATGTTCTTAATTTGTTCTTCAGTCAGGTTAAGCTCAGGCAGAATGACTTTGTTGCCTGCAGCATTCATGCGTCCGCGCATTGTATCGCGGTAAGCCTTTGGCTGCTCGTGGATTTCTTTCAGCATGAAGTGCTCATAACCGCCTTTTTCTGCGGTAACAGCATCCCAATCGACAGTAATCATTTCCCGAGAAATAAAGTTGCCTTCAATCGTCATTAATTCGACAGCATCCCGTGTCAATACAGCCATTTCGCCGTCGTTCAGAATATATACGTTGCGGGTGTATTCCAGCAGTGCAGGAATATCAGACCCGATAAAGTTTTCGCCTTCTCCAAGACCGATAATCAGCGGACTGGCCTGACGTACCGCTACCAGTTTATCCGGTTCGTATTCAGTCAGAACACCCAGCGCGAACGCACCGCGCATGTAAGTGATCGCTTTTTGCACAGCCTTCACGATATCCCCATTGTATTCACGCGCAATCAGATGGGAGATAACTTCGGTATCTGTTTCGGAAGAGAATTTAGCTCCTCCGGCAATCAGTTCTTCCTTGAGATCCAGATAGTTCTCAACAATCCCGTTATGAACTACGGAGAATTTGTGGGTGTTATCTGTGTGCGGATGAGAGTTCTCATCGGATGGTTTGCCGTGTGTAGCCCAGCGGGTGTGGCCAATTCCTGCGCTGCCTGTCAGCGGAGTTGCTTCGAGACGGGATTCCAGGTTCGCCATACGGCCCTGTGCTTTTACAACCTGCAGACCTTCCTTGGTGAATACGGCAATACCTGCGGAATCATACCCGCGATACTCCAGCTTCTTCAAACCCTCGACCAAGATCCCCTGCGAATTCTGATTACCAATATATCCCACAATACCACACATTATATTTTCCTCCGTCCAATTTTTCGTAGTAAGGGCGGCCATGAGGAAAGAAACGTGCCGTACGGCATGTTTTGAAGAAAAGCAAATATGTTGTTGTCCGTTACAGCTCAACAAAATAACCTGTCACTTGCATCTATAGTCATGAAAATGCACAGTCTTCTCCTCTGCCGTGGCAGAACCATCTGCGTTTCCTGCATATGCGCATACCCATGATTTGTACATTTCAATTGGCACCCACAGGAGCGTTGTGTGAGAGGTCGCCCTCGCATTTTCCGCTTCCATTTACGGCTCTGGTGCATCACCGGGAGGTCCCCGCCGAACATTTCGAACACCTCCACCTCGTCAGCTTACATCTGCCGTGATCCGTTCAGGCCGTTCTGCCCTTATTGGCAGCTTCCGGTCTTCCCTTCTCCCCCGCGCAAGATCAAGCTCTGGCGCTTGCATTGCTTCAACCTTACTATCCCCGCTTTCCTTCTGGAATGACACTTAGTCTATTATATGCACCTTACATCGTTTTGGCAATGATGCGGCAAAGAAAACCTTTTTCATCCATTTCAATTGAAAACATCGTCCACACTAAAGGTTCAGCCGGTGAACGAACATTACTCCTCCGTCCACCGGCTGCCCATTCTTACCTTATTAGCGTAATTACACCAGCTCGCGCTGAACCACTTCAACAATCTGTCCTACAAAAAGATCAAGCTCGGCCTTATCCGGTCCTTCCGCCATTACACGGATCAGCGGCTCGGTTCCCGAAGGACGCACCAATACACGCCCGTTGTCGCCCAGCTTGCCTTCCACTTCTATGATCGCGGCTTCAATCGCCGGATTGTTCGGATAATTGGTTTTGTCCTGCACACGCACATTTACCAGTACTTGCGGATATTTGGTCATCATGGACTTCAGCGTGCTAAGCTTCTTGCCGGAAGTCTTCATCGTATTGACCAGTTGAATCGCCGTCAGAATACCGTCACCTGTTGTATTATAGTCCAGGAAGATTACATGGCCGGATTGTTCTCCGCCCAGATTATAGCCGCCACGGCGCATTTCTTCCATGACATAACGGTCGCCGACCGCAGTCTTCGCTGTATTCAGCGATAATTTCTCTGTAGCTTTGTAGAATCCGATATTGCTCATTACGGTGGATACAATTGTACCATCCTTCAGCTTACCCGCACGGTTCATGGCATCCCCGCAAATGCAGAGGATAAAGTCGCCGTCAACCTCATCGCCGTTCTCATCGATAGCAATCAGGCGGTCGGCATCGCCATCAAAAGCGAGTCCCAGGTCCGCCCCGTGGCGCAGTACTTCCGCACGCAGGGTCTCCGGATGTGTGGAACCGAATCCGTCGTTAATATTAAGCCCGTCCGGCTCTGCACCGATGGAGATTACTTCGGCTCCCAGCTCTCTGAACAGCCGTGGCGCAAGCTCATAAGCCGCGCCGTGCGCACAGTCGAGTACTACCTTAATGCCCTTGAAGTTCTGGTCGATCGTTGTTTTCAGATATTCCAGATACAGATATTTCGCATCATTATCTACCCGGAGCGTACCAAGACCCGATCCGACCGGACGCGGCAGCTCATCCTGCTCGGCATCCATCAGCTCTTCAATCCGCAGCTCTGTTTCATCAGTCAATTTGAAGCCGTCTCCGCCAAAAAACTTAATCCCGTTATCCTCCACCGGGTTATGCGAAGCTGAAATCATGACACCGGCATCAGCCTTGAGCAATCTTGTAATATAAGCAACCGCAGGTGTAGATACCACACCCAGGCGGATCACATCCGCGCCAATGGACAATAAGCCGGCAATCAGTGCCGATTCCAGGAGCGGACCGGATATCCGTGTATCCATCCCAATTACGACCTTAGGCTTTTCCACATTTCCTGCCAGTACATATCCCCCGCAGCGCCCAATGCTGTATGCCATCTCTGCTGTTAATTCACGGTTTGCGACTCCGCGTACGCCATCTGTTCCGAAATACTTACCCATCTTTTTTCTCCTTTTAATACGCTGCTTCAGCTTAATAAATTATAGTATGATTGATTCTTTATTCCGTGTATATGAGATGCATAATAAATAGACGTGGTCTTGAACAAAAAGTTACGTTCCACCCGTACTGCCGGCGTTATTGCCGCCTGCTGCCGGTGTAGCTGCGTTCTCCGCAGGAGTGTGTGACGGAGTCGGGGTCGGCTCTGCAGACTCGTCAGTATGGGTAGGAGACGGCTCTAGGGGCGTCTCCTCAACGGCAGCCGGCTCAGCACTGGGCTCCGTAGTAGGAACAGCCGTGCTGTTGTCAGCTGCGGCAGAAGGCTCCGGTGTAGCTGGAGCGAGCAGTTCTACCTTTACCGTAAGCTGCGAACCGTCATTCTGCAGTGCTATGAACCGGGGAAGGGAGACCTGCAGCGGAATATCATGAATTCCAGCCGTAAGCCCGCCCACATCAGCAACCACACTGACATTATCCTGGTCCAGCTGGTCCAGCAGGGTAGGCGCACCCGATACCGTCAGATCCATGGAAGTGCTCACAGGATCTAATATAAGGGCTGTCAGCCCGTTGCCTACCCCCTCCAGCTTAATAGGCACAGCGGAGATCGTCCGCTGGGCGATCTCCGCTGTTGAGACCGATACATTCATGGCCGCAGGCTCGATCTTCCCGGTCCCCTCCGGCGGCTTCAGCTCCAGCTTCAGCTGTTCTGTACCGGCAGCTGTAATGGAGCTTAGATTAAGAACCGCCTCATAGGAGGATAGGTTCTGCAAAGTCTCCGCGCTGCCATATACAGTCACCATATCCTGTTCAGGCGTAACCCGGGACAGGACCAGTGAACCGGGCAGACTGCCGGTAAAGCTGATATCCAGCGGCAGTGTTTTGGACGGAAGCGTAATAGGCAGCTCTACACCCACTGTAGAAGGCTCGATCACAGCATCCTTCAGCTCGTTCCCTTCACTGTCATAAGCATAGAGCTTCAGCTTCTTCTCACTGACCGGCTCATTCTCGCCATCCAGCTCAATATTCCCCTGTACCTTCGCTACCCGTCCGAGTTCACTGGCCGGAAGGGTCACCTCTGCCGATAACGGATCAACCACCGGAGTCCCCACTTCATAGCCTGCTGCAGGCTCCCCCGTGATATTCAGGGTAACCGGAAAAGACTTGGTCGTCCGCAGCTCAATATGCACATTCACCTGATTCGGCACCATATCATCCAAGGTTACCCCACTCGGCGTCGAATACATTAAGGGAAGCGTATTGTCGCCGGGTTTCACATCACTAAGATCCAGCCACACCCGGTAGGCATCGGAGAACTTGTAGGTAAGATCGGACTTTTTGCCCCTTACCTCCATCCTGACGCTCTCTACATCCTTCGTCAGCACATAGGTATCACTATCGAAGCCTTCGATCTCCACTTTGACATTCTCGATGGTCTTCGATTCGGTATTAACCGTAGTCTGATTCGCCGGCGCCGTATCTACATGCACAATGGTCCAGAGAATAATACTGAGGGCAAGCGCAAGAATTTTGTTGAAGTTATTATTCTTCATCCATTTATCCATTGTTCTTAGTCCCCCTCCATTTCCAGAAAGCGGAACTTTTATCCTTCAGGAGTGAGCTTGCACTCAGCTCTTGATGCAGCTTCGAGATCAGCGACTCTTCCTTGATATCCCGGACGATTTGTCCGTTAATGGCCAGAGAGATCTGTCCGGTCTCCTCGGAGACGACAACAGATACGGAGTCTGCCACTTCACTAATGCCAATGGCGGCGCGATGCCTTGTTCCGAGCTCCTTGCTGATGAATGGATTCTCCGACAATGGCAGGTAACAGGCGGCCGCAGCAATCTGGCTCCCCTGCATAATCAGCGCCCCGTCGTGCAGCGGTGTATTGGGAATAAATATGTTAATCAGCAGTTCAGAGCTGACCTCAGAACGCATAGCAATACCGGATTCCGTATATTCGTTGAGTCCCGTAGACCGCTCGAAGACGATTAAGGCCCCGATTTTGCGCACAGCTAAATAATTCACCGCTTTAATTACTTCACCTATTAATTTACTGATCTCTTCATCATTCTCGGCAGTCCGCCCGAAGAATTTCCCCCGGCCGAGCTGCTCCAGCCCCCTGCGCAGTTCCGGCTGGAAAATAATAAAGATCGCAAACACCCCAAACGTAAACATCTGGTTCATCAGCCATTTGAGCGTGTACAAATCCAATAGGGTACTGCCCCCCCAGATTACAACCAGGACCAGAATTCCCTTCAGGAGCTGAACGGCCCGCGTACCACGCACCATATTCAGTACTTTGTAGATGATGTAACTGACAATCAGAATATCGATTATATCTTTAATGGACTCTTTCCATGTAAGGTCGGTAAAATAGCTCATTGCCGAAAACCCCCGTCATTTCAAAATTAGCTGGGTTTATGTAAATTGTCTGTTAGCACTTTATCATATCTAGGTTATAACGTTCAGCCTCCGGTTGCAAGTTTAGGGCTGAAGCAAATTGCAAAACTGGTGTTTTCAGGCAACAAAAAAGCGCCATCTTTCCGGAAAAAGAGGCGCAAATGAGTTTTCTGCTACAAGCGACCAACATTAGCTATCGGTAGGCAACTTCAGAGAACATGTTCGTCACTTTATACCAGAGCCAACTTACCGCTTGGTCTATGCTTTTGACTTGCCCGGAAATATGGGCGGTTGAAGCCTGATACAGCGAGCCGTCGATCACCGTCACATTGCCGTTGACTTCCCCGTATACTTGAGTTTTACCGTTCTCCACCGTCAGATCCCCGGAAATGATTTTGCCGGAGGGTACGATAACCGTATCCCCTTTGATAACAACCTGATCGAGGTCAGTCCCTCTGACTACAAGCTGTCTATCCTGATTCCAAAAAGTTACAGAACTCATCAGCATCACGAAGATAAACACAGAGGCTGCCGTAAGCGCCGGATGCCGTTTGATCCAGGTGATAAAAGCTCTTTCCTTCTTGGGTTTCGGTAATGAATTCATAATCCGGCCTACAAGATCCTCCGAGGCAACAGGGGTCTGGTGCATCAGGGAAAACATCAGCATATCGGTCTGTTCCAGTTCCTTGAACTTCACACGGCAATCCGTACAGGATAGAAGATGCTCCTTCAATTCCCTCTGCTGCAGTTCGGGCAAGTCGTCATCCAGGTAGTCGTGCATCATAGAGACGGCCAGTTTGCATTCCATAGGAGCCAATCCTTTCATGAGTGCTTATTTAATTCTTTCAAGACATAGGAGCAGGACGCATAAGACTTGCTTAACTTACATACGTCACTGCCATGCAGGAGTTTCATAAAAAAATAATCTATTTTTACAATTTGGGGCCTAATTTTTTACGTAAAAACTCACGTCCGCGATGCACACGGGTCTTGATCGTCGTCACGGGCATATCCAGCACATCACTGATCTCCTGAAGCGATAAATCCTGCAGATAGCGCAGTATCATCACCGACCTGTATTTCACGGGCAGGCTGTCGATGGCTTCATAGATGAGGCTCTGTGTCTCCGAGAGCAGCAGCTCCGTCTCCGGTGTCACATTGTCGCTCGGAATCATCGAATACCCGTCAATTCCTTCTTGATCGTTCATCTCGGCATCCAGTGAATACGTCGGGCGCCGCTTGCGCAGCCGGTCAATACAAAGGTTCGTGCCGATACGGTAGATCCACGTTGAGAACTTCTGTTTATCATCATAACGGTCCAAATTCCGGTACACGCGCAAAAAAGTTTCCTGAACAATATCTTCCGCCTCATGGCGGTTATTCAGCATACGGTAAGCCAAATGATATATTTTGTCTTTATATAGTTCCACAAGCTCGGCAAATGCCCTTTGGTCGCCCTTCAAGGCGAGCTTTGTCAATCTGCCTTCCAGATTCTCCACCTGTTAACTCCCCCAGACTTGCCGCCCTTGGTATCTCAGCTCTTGATCATCCACGGTACAAGCATTTAAATCGTAATTCAAGTTCTTGTAAAAATCAAGGTTTGTATTGTTACCTTCTATATATATTGTACTCTGAAAAGAGGCCGGGGGCTGACACGGGCGGCTGATTAGTCGCGGACTGCGCGAAACATTTGGACTTCCGGTCGCTGTTATTGGCAGATTTCCTGATTAGAACCGCAGTCTGCGGTCGAAATCTGCCAATAAAGGCGAACGCTGCCGCTCCTCCAGTTCCAAATTTCCGCTCCGCCGTCTCCCTCAGCCAGTGTGGACCTCTTTTTTGTTGCCCAAAGTATATCTCAGGCAACAATGGGTGAGCATGGGTTCGGCCGGGTCTATGACTCCCGGCCTCACTTAGAAAAATAAAAACCCCGTCCATCCTCTGGGTAAGAGGCGGACGGGGTTTCCTGAGGCGGCTTCGCCGACCTCAGACACAAACAAACCTTTTAAAGCGGCTTCGCCGACTTTGAAGATTAAGATCGGCTAGATCAAGATCGTAAGAGCAAGCGCTCGAGCTAAGGCATCAGCCGGTATTCCGAAGGCCGGCGGCAATACCGTTGATCGTAAGCAGCACCTCACGCAGCAGCTCAGCGTCATCGCCCTCCACATCGCGCAGGGCGCGAAGCTCGGCAAGGAGCTGGACCTGCAGGTAGCTGAGCGGATCAACATACGGATTACGCAGGCGGATCGATTCCTGAATAACCGGAACATTATCCAGAATATCCTGCTGGCCAGTAATCTTCAGGATGAGCTCGGAGGTCAGCTTGAACTCGGCTTCGATCTGGCCGAAGATACGCACCCGCGCCTCTTCGTTTTTGCCCATTCCGGCATATTCCTTAGCGATTACAAGATCTGCCTTGGCAATAGCCATCTGCAAGGTATCGATCAAGGTCGTGAAGAAAGAGAAGTTGGCATACATATGCTGCATGATCTTCAGGTTCTCTTCTTTATCCTCATAGAAGCTCTGCAGTCCAGTTCCGGCAGCATACCAGGCAGGCAGCAGATAGCGGCTCTGGGTCCAGGCGAATACCCATGGGATGGCACGCAGATCCTCAAAGCGTTCACTGTTCTTGCGCTTCGAAGGGCGTGAACCGATATTCAGTTCCCCAACCTCCGGCAGCGGGGTTGATTCTTTGAAGTATGTCAGGAAATCCGGATCACGGAAGATCAGATCCTGATATTTGTTCAGGGAGACTTCAGAGATGCGGGCAATAATCTCATCCCACTTCGCTTCATACAGATCCGCCTGTGGCGATCTGGCATGAATCGCCGCCGTAACCAGAGCAGATGTCGCCTGCTCCAGACTGCGGTAAGCAATGCCTTTCATCGAATACCGGGAAGAGATAACCTCCCCCTGCTCGGTGATCTTGATACCACCGCCAATGGTGGAAGCCGGCTGGGCCAGAATACTCCGGTTCAGCGGCATACCGCCGCGTCCCAGGGCTCCGCCGCGTCCGTGGAAGAACTTCAGCTTAATGCCGAATTCATCGGCAGTCGCTGTAATCTGCTTCAGGGCAACGCGCAGCTCCCAGTTTGCCGTAACCACGCCACCGTCCTTATTACTGTCCGAATAACCAAGCATGATTTCCTGCAGGTCATTCATCGCAGTAACGGCATCGCGGTAGATCGGCATGCTGAGCAGCGTATGCATAATCTGCGGTGCATCATGGAGGTCGTCAATGGTTTCAAACAGTGGCACCGCCTGCAAAGTACAAACAACCGTACCGTCGTTGTCTTTGCGGAACAGACCCACTTCTTTGGAGAAAACCATGACCTCAAGAATATCACTGGCTGCTTCTGCCATACTGATCAGATAGCTTGTGATACACTGCTTGCCGTATTCCTCCTGTGCCTGGAAGATCGTCCGGTATACCGCAAGGCATTCCTCCGTACCTTCACTATAAGACTGGTAAGGGGATGTCAGCGGACGCGGATCATTCAGCAGCTTTTCGAGCAGCTCAATCTTTTGTTTCTCCTCCAGCTTGGAGTAATCCGGTGTAACATTCATTTTGGCCAGGATCTCCGTCATCGCATTCTCATGTTCTTGGCTGTGCTGGCGGACATCCAGGGTCGACGTATGGAAGCCGAACAGCTCCACTTGGCGGATTAGCTTCTTAATATAGGTGTCTGCTACATAGTCGGCATAGTGATGCCGCAGGCTGCGGTCAATCACGTTCAAATCATCTATAAATTGCTCTGGTGAGGAATAGCGCTCAGGCGTACCTTTTTTCTCATCATCCAGAACATTCTGTGTCTTGGAGATCATATAGCTGAGCTTAATCCGGTAAGGTTCATTATCATTGCGCCAGGCATCAACCCGGTTAAGATTGATAATGTTACGGTCCTTCTCAATGGACTCCAGCAGCTCCGGCGTCACATTGACGATGCTTGTACTAAAGCTCAGGTACTGCATTAATTCGCGCATAATCCGCTGATATTCACGAATAGCCAGCTTGCGCTGCAGACGCAGCGTCTGCAAGGTTACGGCCGCAGTCACCGAAGGGTTACCGTCACGGTCGCCGCCAATCCATGAACCGAAACGCAGATAGGTCGGCACATGCCAGTTCTGGCCCGGATAATATTTGCTTAGACATCGCTCAAGCTCTTGATACACATCCGGCAACACTTCAAAAATCGTCTCATGGAAATAATACATGCCATTGCGCACTTCATCGAGCACGGTAGGCTTGCGGTCACGTAACTCATCCGTCTGCCACAGAGTAATTACTTCATTCAGCAGCTTCTCACGGAGCTGTTCGCGTTCGCGGAAAGTCAGAGTCGGATTATCCAGTCCCATGACATCATCGGAGATCCGTTTGTGGATATCGAGAATCGCACGGCGCATGGCTTCCGTAGGGTGAGCCGTCATAACTAGTTCCAGAGACAGGCCGTTCATGATCTCATGAACATCCTCGTGGGAGAAATCCCGCTCGCGGAGCTCCTGAATCGCGCTTTCGATCGACCCTGGCTGTACGGTCTCCCCGGCAGAACGTTCATAATCGCGCTTACGGCGAATGCGGTGATTCTGCTCGGCTATGTTCACCAATTGAAAATAAATGGCGAAAGCCCGTATCACCTGATGCCGGTTCTCCGTATCCAGTGAACTAATTAGCTCTTTAAATTCATTGTGCAGTTCAGGCAAAAACAATGAGCGCAGCGATTTACTGGTTTCACGGATCTTCTCCACGATATCCAGCAGTTCGTTGCCGCCTTGGTGTACCAAGACTTCGCCCAGAATATTCCCCAGGAACCGTACGTCCCGCCGCAGCAGATTATTGGAGTTGCTTTTGCTAACGGTAGTCGTAAGTTCGGTCATGCTGCTCCCCCCATCCTCTTCCGGATCAATGCTCTTAACATTGTCTATTTGAAAGCTTTCCTCATATCATACAATAAAACCGCCCGGAAATCTTCAACTTTATTGCGCGGTAAAGCGATACAGCAATTAAGATTATACACCAATCCAGTTATTTATACAGTCAGAATTAATTATGTATCTCTTCCTATTTATACTGTCTGTTTTATGTAGTGACTATGTAATATTATATGACGTAAAACAGCAAAAAAACCGGCTCCGCAGAGCCGGCCGTCAATTTTAAGTCACGTTTCATTTCATGGTATTCCCTGAGCGGTTATTGAATGCCAATTCAAATAATCCTGTAGCAGACAGTCCGGCAAGCCCCCCTGCCCAGAGGCGAAGGGTCATACCGAGATCCGTAAAAGGATACGCTGCCGCTCCAACCAGCAGTCCAATTCCTAGTCCTACAAACGGGATAATGTTACGGGGCAAACGGGTATTATTTTTGATCAGCTGCACCAACGCCAGAATAACTACGGCCAGTATTGAAGCAAAAGTTAACACATTGTCAAACAGTTCACTGTTAATCATGAGTTCGCTCCCTTCTGGTGGCTACTTGTAATATCTACTGTTTTTGTGGCCGGATTGTAGCCTACCTGTGCCCCAAGCGCTTCGGCAATAACGCGAACGGGAGCATAAGTAATGCCATTCTCCATTATTCCTTCTGCAATCTTCACACCGTTCACTTTTACCGTCGCTGTAATTTCACTCTTCACAGTTTGTTCCTCCTTGAGCTTGATGCGTTCATACACCGCCGCTACTGCCACCGCAGCAGGCCTCGCTCCTGTCCGAAGTGCTGCCAGCGTCATTCCAAAGCTCAGCTGAAAATGCGGATAATCCTTGAAACTGGTCCAATCCCCGCCCCATTCGAACCCGATCGCCTTGGCCTGCTGCACCACCTCCAGCCAATCAGCCGTGCAGTCATTGTCCCCGTCCCTGTTCATATCCCAAGAAACACTTGAACCATTCGGAAGCAGCAGCGCAAAATCCACCGCCAGTCCATAATTGTGATAGCTATATCCGCCGCGTGCATTAGTGACAATCGCTCCCGGCTTGGTTCGTCCCTGGGCGTAAAGCGCATCCTGCTCGGCAGTCGTCCGCAGCCCCTGGGTAATCAGGATGGGAACACCGCAAGCATAGCAGCGTTCAATCAGCGTTGTGGCTGCGGTGAGTACAGCGGGATGAAGCCCGGATAGAGCAGCGGATTTATTCAGAACCTGAGTCAGAGTCAGCATGCGGATTCCTCCCTTTCCTGATCCCGGACAACACCACGAACAGATCCTGGCGTTTGGTGTACATTAACAGCGTCAGGATGACCAATCCTACAGTAGTGCACGTCTGGGCAATGGCCCAGGCTTCCGATTGCAGCAAGCTTAGCACGGCGTCCGAACCGGAAGTGCTGCTGAATCTGATCCAGAAGGCAACCGCCATCTTAACGGTATACGCCCCCAGAAAAAAGAATGCTGCCAGCATAAACAAACTGACTACGCGCGCCCGGAGCCTTTTGCGGAAATACAAAAAAAGCGCAGCTATCAGCAGCAGCGCACAGATAAAGGATATGGAATACGCTATTAACAACACAATATCAATGATGCCCATCCTCTGCCCCCCGATCATAGATTAGGAACTCGGCGAACCCGTTATTCCTGATTTCCTCTTGAATTTCTTTGGAGACATTCTTGTACCTTCGGATAGAGAGCGATACTCTCATTCCCGCTTGCGTCAGCTTCCGTTCTCTATCCCGGTGCAGGGGAGATAGTCGCTTGATCCACTCACTCAGCACGTTATCCCCCCCTGTCTTCTTCATTAATACCATCCGAATTCTTGTTGCCCGCTGAATGGTCGATCTTCAATCGCTGCAGCACTTCAAGTGTCGGTGCCATGAAGTCGGACCGCTCTTTGTCGAGGATGTTCTGCAGCCTGTCCCTGTCTTCCTCGGCACGCTCCAGCAGTTCACGCGGCACCAGATTCCCCTTCACAATCGACCGCAAAAGCACAAGAAAAATCATTAGCAGAATCAAAGCGATGATGTAGGCCAGCCCATACTTATCTGCCAAAGGCAGCAGCTTCTCCAAATTCGCAACATCGTTGCTGTCCATTGCTTCACTCCCTTCTGAGTTGGTAAAAGAAATGCCCCCGTACGGGCCGGGGGCAAAATAAAAACGCCTTATAGGGCGCCTGCGGTTATCTATTCTTCGGTTACAAGAAACTCAAGGCCGCTATCTGCCAAAATTTCTTTAACTGCCAGCTTAAGTGTGGAAGGGACTTCACTATACTTGGTTTTACCCAGGGTTACGCGTTGTGCAAAAAATAATGCCATTATATCCTCACCACCTTTCCATATGAGCATGAGCTTATAAAAGACGAGGCATTATTGATAGACCTGCATTGCCATTTCGGCAATAATGTCTTCAATGAAATCCGCCCGTTCGGATAGCGCATTGTTCTGAGCTTTCAGCAGCAGATTTTCTTGTTGCAGTTGCTCAATCTCCGTCAGCTCCACTGGCTTATTAGCCTCAGCTTCCTGGTACGCTTCCCAGGCTGCTTGAAGTTCAGCTTCTGTCGGCTGTGGATCCAGCAGATTCCACACCGCGATAAAAGGTCCGCGCTCTACGAGATCGTAGTCTTCGCCTTCTACTAGAAGATTGTAGTCGATGCCGAAGCAGTAATGGATACCCTCAACCGGTTCTTCGCCGAATTCTGGCGATTTGATTTCGTAGCGGACACGGCCTTTTTCTTCGGCTCCGGGCCGCAGGACGGGTTCTGGGCCGTTGTCCTGGACGATGAAATCCTGCATTGGGTTGGCGTCTGGGTATAGATA
Source organism: Paenibacillus sp. FSL R10-2771 (assembly GCF_038000205.1). Taxonomy (NCBI): domain Bacteria; kingdom Bacillati; phylum Bacillota; class Bacilli; order Caryophanales; family Paenibacillaceae; genus Paenibacillus; species Paenibacillus sp. FSL R10-2771. The sequence continues at coordinate 15,796 of NZ_JBBOBM010000001.1, read as the reverse complement.
CATGATTGCTAGTGCTATATTCATCAGGTTTCCTCCTTTATGCAACTCTAATTATTGATGCATGTGTATATACTCCGTTATTATCTACAGTGCATGAAATTGATGGGAGTACATGGAAGGTGACAACTGCTCCCGCACCCAAATACAACTGAGCAGCACCCGTCGCATGTCCACCAGGAGTACCTGCCAATACATGTCCAGCAGCTATAAGAGCGTTAAAATTCCCGTCGATAAATATGCCTCCAAGAATCCTTTCATTAAACGATGATGCAGAAAATGTAAGAGCGAACCGTATGCAAACCATATATGTGCCGCTCTCCGGAACTACAAACCTTGAATTCGTTAAATCAACAATTCCTTTTTGATTCGCGAAATTAGTAGTGAAGAGTAGTTTCTGCCATGCGTTAGCTGTAAAAGATTGCGTGGTCGTATTGTTCCCCCGCGATAGTTCACCAGAAGGCCTTAATGCATTGGTATTATCTCCCCATGGGTTAACTATACCGCCAAAGCTATTGTGTACAATACCGCTCGGTATCGCACCCCCGTACGTAACAACTGAACTGCTGGCAGGCAGGATTGATGTAACATTGTTCACACCGTTGCAGGAATTAATTGTGACTTGGGCTCGATCCGTATGAATAGCTATTTCATGGTTCGATATTGTGCAGTTTTCGATCATCCCTTTTTGATTATAAAAAGCTATGCCATCCGTTGCCGCCGCAACCGTAGATACGCAGCTTTTAAAATCAACTGTCCCACCGTCATAGGCGAAAAAGGCGGTCTTTGTCATAGAGGTTGCCGTGAACCCTGTGACCAGAACACGCAAACATCTTTCCAACGTGATTGACTGTACAATTGCGGATGTACCTGTAATGTTTACATACCCACCGCCTTGTTTACCACTCATTAAGACGTCTTCCGCATATGTTCCCACCGCAACATTGACTGAAACAGTGTGATTAACCGTCTGAGGGACCATACTGATTGCCTTGCTGATCGTCTTAAATGCCCCGCCCGCACTATTCCCCAGCCCCGTATTCCCATCATTCCCATCCGTCCGGACATAATAGGTAATATCGGCCGTCGTCTGCTGAGGTGTAGTAGTCAGATTCGACTTCCCATTCAGCTGCCCCTGAATCCCCGACGTCACCCCATCCAAATACCCAAACTCCGCATTAGACACAACACCCGTCCCGATCTTAGTCGCATCAATCGCTGCAGCGGCATTAACGTCCGCATTCACAATCACCCCCGGAGCAATCGCCGTTACGCCATCCCCCGTGCTGGTTACATCCCCGGTATGATTGGGATGAACATAATTATTCGCCCCGGCAGCCACGCCGTCCAGCTTCGCCTTATCCGCTGCAGCCATCAGCCCGGCGGCGGACGCAGTAGCGGCTGCGGTGGATGCCTTGGCATTCCAACCGGTGCGCTCAGCAGCCGTGATATGCTTGACCGCATCTGCGGCATGATCCTGCACAGCCTTGACGGCTGTGTCCAGAATATCCATATTGCCGTTCAAATCCGTAATATCTACAATGTCTGTACCATCCGGCTTTTTCAGCCCCAAATTCCCCGTTGTTTTCATCGCTCACACTCCTATTCGTATACTCTTAATTCGTTCCAGGTTCTGGCATGTGCACTATTCCAGGTAAGCTTCATAACAGAGTCCCACCAGGTGTAGCTGTACACGAAGCTATAATCCAGATGTGCCGGTTTAATCTCCTCCATGATCTGGATCAGACCCGCCATATTGGCGGGGATACCCAGCGTGCCGACGAAACGCACCTCGAAGCTGTACGCTCCAGGCACCTCCACCACCTCAACATCCCCGCCGGAAAAAGCGGATGCCGTCCGCCGGATCATCTCCGGCGTGGTCGTTCCGCTACCCCGCAGCTTGGCCTTGATCATCTCCCGGCGGGTTGCGTAAGACTTGCCCGTATCCGAAGTCAGCGCCAGCATCCGCTCCCAGCGGGACAGACTCCACGTTGCAGACTCCAGAGCCTTCTGCGCATCGCTGTCAGCCATCGCATAGGCAAGCTCACCGCACTGCGCACCGGCGCTCGCCTGCAGCTGCTCCATCTCGGGCACGCCCTGGTAATACTCCGGCAGGTACTTCATCAGATCCGGGATATTAACCTCCGGCCCCTCCCCCGTCACACCATCTGTCGAATACTCCAAAAGGCCATATATACTGTCTCCGTAGGCCACGGCTACACCCCCTTAAGCTGATTCCAGGTTAGCGGACCTTTGGGCATATACTCATGCGTATGGGCCGCCGGCGGGAATACGGATGGCTTGCCGTCCACACCGGACCAAGGCACACTATCCGCAACCTGCGCGTAATCGACCTTGCCATTGTTATTGGTATCATAGATGCTCTTCAGCATGTCGCCGGTGCTTTGGGCGGCTACCAGCAGCAAATTGCTGCTGCCGTTCCCAATGTAGAGCTTGCCTGTATCGGTGCAGTAGCCCAGTTCGCCTGCGGCAAGCGTACCCAGCGCACTTTCCAGGCCGCGGCGGATTTGAATCAATGTCTTCAGTGCCATGGTCACCGCCCCCTAGAATGTTCCGCCATCTATACTGCCCACTGTCAGCCGGTTGCCGTTGCCCGCATCATACACAATGCTGCTTCCGTCCACGTTGGCTGCAACACCTGCCGCATCTACAGTAATTCCTTTGCCTGCTGTGACAGCAATTGCATCCGCACTTACCGTAATCCCGTTGCCCGCTCCGATATTCAGCGTCACCGCATCAGCTTGTCCGCCGCCGATGAGTCCGCTCCCCGCAGTAATAGTCTGTAGCGCCCCGCCCGTCCGCACCCAGGCGGTCCCGTTCCAGCTGTAAATTTTCTGTTCATCATCCACATAAGCCGTCCAGCCGACCGCAGGAACATAATACACCCAGACCGCAGATTGGTACTCTGCGACCTGATTGGTTTTCCCTGCCCATACACCGGTAGCTCCAGCCGGGATGATATACCGTTCACCTTCAACCGGACTGGCCGGCGGAGCGGTCAGATTCTGATCCTTGACCGAAGCCTGAGGCTCAATATTATGCTTAGCCAGCTCAATCTCATTTTTGATTTTTTGCGCAGACCACAGATCTGTAATTGCCGTACCCGTATCATTGATCAACCGGTGCTTAGTGGCATCGTCGATATGGGTTTTGATCTCTGCTGCGGTCTTCGTATTGGTGCCGTCCGACACCTTATTGGGATGACCTGCAGTGATGTCCGCCTTGAGTACTTTGGCATAGGTAGTGCCGTCTGCGATATCATCCACGGTGCCGGTCAGATCTGTTAATTTCTGCGCATTCACCCGGCGCCAGGCCGCCCCCTCATCAAAGTACAAATAACCGCTGTTACTTCCGCTGCTCACATAATACAGCCGGCCCACTGACGCTGCCGCAGGACGCGAAGCTTCTGGACCGGACAACGCCCGTCCGACCATGGAATTGGAGCTACCATCTCCGATATACATCTCTTTCGTGTCTGTACAAAAGCCCATTTCGCCGGCCTTCAGCGTCCCGTAAGTGGACAGCTCTGCCCGCGTACCGCGTTTCACTTGAATAGTTTGTGCCATTTTACACCTCTCTTTTGAAAGATCCGCCGTCAATCAGCCCGGCCTTTTTATAACGCTCCAGCTCACTCTGCGTGGCTGTCAGCCCTGTCTGCAGCTGATTCACATCATCCGCTTCCACCGTATCTCCCGGCGTTTCGTAAGTCACATACACTTCCGGCACATCGGCATAGATCTTAATCATCCGCCGCCAAGGCGCCTCGTCAGGAAAAGACACCGAGTAATTCCGCACCTCAGTCCCGCTATAACGTGAGCCTGTATAGACGGATAGGGTCTGATTATTGATGTTATCGTGGGCAAGAAGCCCGCTGTATACACCGCCTGCAAGAAGAAGCTTCTCCTCGACGACATAGCTGCTGCCGTTTGCTTTTTTGTTCAACTTGTCCTGAAAGACGTCAATCTGCTCCGGATATCCCATCGCTACACCTCCAGTACGACATTGCCGAATAGCGGCACTTCAGTTTCGTTTAGAGTCACATTTCCCGTCCCGCCGTTCAGCTTCAGACCGCTATAATCCATAACACCCTCGGTATCCAGCAGCAGCGATCCAACTACGGATTGACTGATATAGGTGGCGGCAAAAGCCTTCTCTTTGCGGTATTTCTCCAGAATCGCTGTAAAAGCATTAATGACCGGCTGCAGCGCATAACCCGCTGCCAGTGTAACCCTGGCAGTGACGTTAATGGTTTTGCCTGTGGCCGATTCCACCGTCACTACAGCTCCCACCGGAGCTTGTCCTTCGCCAAGTCCCGGAGCAGGATCAATGTATTGCTGCACTTGAGAGACCAGCAGCGCGGAAGCAGGCTTATGCTCCGCATTTACAATGACCACTTTGACCGTCTTCGGTCCGGCCCATAGCGGAAAGACCCGCGCTCCCCCTACGCCCTGGATGTCCTGTGCCCATTCCATATAATGATATTTATTGCCGCTCGTCGAAGGCCGTCTTGCCGAATCAAAGTACCGCTGGCGCAGCGCCTCATCTGACTCCGCATCCGTACCGGGAACGAGCAGTGCCGTAATCTCCCCACGTGCCAGCCCCGGGATATAATCGATGGGCAGCAGCGCACCCGAGTACTGATTCCCCTCTGCACTGGCGGTCTCACTTTCGAGACTGTACGTTCCGGGTGACAGCTTCTCCGCCGCGCTATAGTTGAGCAAGCCCAGCGAAAACCGGCTGCCCAGAGGAACATCCAGCAGTTCCCCTCCGCTGGTATAGAACTTTCCGCTCAGCTGCGCTTTTCCTGCGGGGTGACGGGTGATTCCCGTCCAGGCAATGCTGCGTTCCAGATACTCACCACCCGCTGTATCAGGGAAATACAGATTATTGCTGACCTCAAGCTCAATATACATCTGGGCCATTTCGGCCGCCGCCGGAGCGAGTGCATCATAAATAATGCTTCCCTCGCGCTTGTCCATCCCTTCCGGAACCCGGTCCAGCATGCGTTCGAGCAGGGCCTCATAGGTCTGATCTTCATACACCGGCAATCTCCTCCTTTCTCAGTTCAAAATTGCCGTAAACCGTGACAGCTGTGCAGCTGAAGCTTACCGTATCACCGTTAAAAAGAATTTCCACATCCTCAAGCTGCTGAATCCGCTCATCCTGAAGCAGCGCCTCACTTACGATTCTGCGCAGCTCCGGCCGGGCCAGCAGCCTGTCCTGTCCCAGTACGAGACTCCATTCCGTTCCGTAGTTTGGACTATAGATCAAATGCTCGAAACGGGCGGTCTGCAGCACCTTAACTGCTGCCTGTTTCACTGCCTCAAGTCCATCCATACGTCCGGCTATCCGCTTGTGCTCAAAATCCATCCGGTACGTTAGGCTGGGGCTAATGCCTGAAGCTGTTGCACTCCCCTCAAGAGCTGCCGTAACCGGACCCGATCTGCCGATTGCCGGGATCATAGGTCCACCAGCCGATCCAGAACGATATAGCTCTGCCCGCCCTGCATCCGGACGAGCAGCACGCGGTCACCCGCTGCCAGACCCCGGCGGAGCAAGATCTCTCTGCCCTCAAGCACTGCCTTGCTCTCCATCACGGACTCTGGCACAACCAGCGCCGGTCCAGTCAGAATGAACCGCTGCTCCACCTGGATCTGCAACGGCTGTGCCCCGACTACCGTTCCATAAGAAAAAGCCACCGGATTCGTATTCGATACGGCCCCGAGGCTTGCTTGTTTAATAATATCGAGCATGTCTTCTACACCACCTTAATGTCTAGGGACATCGTATGCTCCCCGCCTGAAATCTTATGGCTGCATTGGTCGACCAGAAACAGCTGCGTCTCAAACTCATCAAGCAGTACATAGATGAAATTCCCGGCCCGGACCCGAATATCACCAATCGCTTGTACAGAGAGGCTAAGCTTCTCGCGGTTATGCAGCTTGAGCAGATTGCCTGCCTTCTCCTGGATTTGCGCAGCATTCGCCTTGTCATCCGCCTTCTGGTACAGATGAAGAATTCCCCAGCGTTCCACATTTTCCTTATCCGTTGCCGGGAAAAACTCACGTTTGCCGGTTTCCTCATTGTCTTGATAGAGCAGGATCGTATTGTACGTATCATCGTCAATGCTTCTTTTAAGCGAATAATCATACAGATAATGACCAGCACCAAGGATCACATTCAGCAGCATTGCCTGAGGCGCACGCAGGGTCAGCTTTCCGAAATCATCATAAAAAGCCATCAGCTGGCCCATATACTGCAGCTCGCTGCCGATGGCGCCCATAATAATATCAAGCAATTTTTTATTATCCTCGATCAGGGAGGGAATCGTGTACTTCGCCGGGTCCAGCACTCCGAGCCGAAGGCCATAGTCTGTAGCGACTTTGCGGATCAGCTCACTTGCAGTAATATCCTGCAGCACGTAGCTGCCGTTGCCCAGCAGATAACGGATCTGGTCATACGCCGTCAGCTTAATTTCCTGATTCGCTCCCGTATCGATGCTGAAGACGAATCCGTAGAATACATCAATCCCGTCTTTCCTGAACTGCACAATATCCCCGTTACTGATGCCGAACTTCGCATGCTGATAAATCCCGCTGTCCGCCAGCGTAAGCTCTAGTGTGGCAGGCTTTCCGGTACGCGTGGTTTTCCATGAGATATCAGTGGCAATCCCGGAAACATCCCAGATCGCGCCTTCTTTATTGATTACTATTAATTCCATCGCCATGGCCTCCTACGACAGCTTAATCACTCTGCCGATTTTAAGCTTCTTCAGTTCACTGTCCGGGATACTGTTAAGCTTTTGCAGAGTTTTGCTTTTGCTGCCGTCACCCAGGTGCTTTTGAGCAATAGACCAGAGGGTATCCCCGGCTTTGATCGTATAAGTGGCGGGAGCTGTCTTCTCGCTTGCCCGTTTCTGCTGCGTCTTCACTTCACCCTTGTTGTCAACCTTCATGGCTAACGCCTGGTAGAACACATATTTTTTGAGACCGATAGTATACTCGATATCCCCGGAAGAACCCGCACTCAGCTTCCAGGAGAAGCTTTCAATGCTGACCGCCATATTGATGCCAATGTCCCCGGTAAAAGTCTGCTGCGCCTGCGTATTCGCCTGCTTCAGCCAATCTGGAGTCTGCGTATCCTGCATATTCACCGCCTTCAGCCCCGAGAAAACAAACCGGACCGGCCTGCGGCTCAGCATCCATTTCCGGATCAGCTCCACATATTCATAGGGCTTCAGCAGCTTGCCGGCATTCTCTCCCGAATACACCACAAACGGATAATACTGAGCCGGAAAAATACTCTCAATGGTGATCTCCGTCAGCTTCGGATAGGCAATAGCATTGATCTCGCCAAAATCAATGACCGTATAGCTCTTGCTGTCGCCATTCTCTTTGATCTCGAGGGTCTCAGGGTTAACCGGAAGCCGGATCACCTCTTCATAGTTGTTGAAGCTAAGATAGAACCCATACTCCTCCATGTTACGTGTACACCCCCTGGGCCGTAGAGACAAATTCCTCTTTCAGCTTTTGCCCGATCTTCGTGATGATGGAGTCAATATCGCCGGAGTTATTAATATTACCCGTTGTTACCTGCACAGTTGGCGTCAGCTCGACAAAATTCTGAATCGACTGAATCTCCGCCAGCTCCCGCAGCATGTCCAGGTCATCACTTGAGATATCCACCTTTTCATTAATAGAACCTACTTCGCCCACTTTGTTGACGCTGTTGATGTTCGCTGCAGCGGCTTGAGCAGGATTCTGGGATTTATCATCTTTAGGCTTAGCCTGATCCAGCTTGGTATTGAATTTATTGACTACAGCTAATGTTTTGTCCTTGTACTCCTCTACAGCCTGGACGGTATCCACAAATTTTTTCTTTGGGGTATTGTATACATCCTTAGTTGATGTAGGCTCTACCAGGGTACCTTGAGCATTCTTAACCATATCACTGAAGACATGCGGATTCTCTGCTTCAAGAAAGTTAGGTTTGAAATCGGCCAGAAATTCAAAACCGGGGAATTTGCTTAACCACCCTGCCATAACTTGAATTCCCTTAAGTACAAAATTGATGCCTTCTGCTATGGCCTTTACGAAACCGCCTGCAAAGCTTTCAACACCTAACGCCATTTGGTAAATGAAGCCCAGGAAATTCGTTGCCAGGTCATAAAACAGCTTCTGAACCGCATATGTCGGATCAATAAACAAGTTACGGAAGAAGTCTGCAAATGAAACGAAGTTATTATAGAGACCGATAACAAAATTCTCTATCGTTGCCCGCAGCCAGCCAAAAGCTCCCCCGATAAAAGCCACTACCTCGTTTACGGACACACCTGCTTGTTGAAGAATATAGATAAGCAGCGCTACAGCCGCAACAATTAAAAGGATCGGCCACATGCCTACAAGCCACGCGGCAGCAAGATTATATAACTGCACAATCATTGCAGCTATGAAGACAATGGCAATGGCCGCAAGGATCGGCCCTACAACATCCCAGTTCTCCTGGAACGCTGTAAACATATACAAGATGCCATTTACAACTTCTCCAATCACAGCAGCTATTACCAAGAATGCATTCGCGATCAGATTTAGTGCAGTAGACATTCCTTCAGACTGAAATGCATTATTCAAGGTATCCAGAATCGGACGCAACGCAACGATGGCTTTTTGACCCATCATTTCAACTGCGCTATCCATGTTGCCCTGCAGCTTGTTCCATTTCCCCTTATCTTCTTCCGTTGCGTTCGCAGCTATCGCTTTCGTACCCAGAGACTTAACCTTATCGAACACACCGCCAAGGTCCAGTGAACCCAAGGAGTCCTTCGTTTTGGAGAGGAATCCCGGCTCCGCTGCTTTCCGTGCCTTTTCTGCTGCCTTTTGTTCCTTTTCCGCTGCAGCTTCCTTCTTCTTGTTCTGCATATAACCTATGGCTTTATCCCCAACGTAAGTGATTAGTTCGAATCCGCCTACGTCCAGTGCCTTCATTATTTTTTGAACTTCACCCATGAATCCGCTTTTGGCATTCCGGACACCGTTATTATCCGGATCGTCATCGTTAGAACTGCCCGCAGAGCGGCGGGACCTGGAAGAGTCACCTTCATCCGCGATCCGTCTGGCCGCTTCCTGAGACTGCATGAACCCTTCCATGAAAGACTTGTTTTTCTCTTCATACACCCGCTCCAGTATCTGCTGCAGATCACCCAGCGAGTGGCTGGCCCGGTTAAAATTCTGGTTCAGCCGGTCCCACTGTGAGTTCACATTTTGCCAGACGGTTAATGCTGTTACGGGAACCAATGCTGTACTCGTAATTTCCATTCATTCACCCCCTTCATCTCTTCTTCCCCTTACTCCGGGCGCGCTCCCGCTTCTCCTTGTCCACGCGCACAGCAATCATGGCATAGATCGCCGCACGTTCGCGGACGGAGAGCTTCATCAGCTCATGCGGCAGAATATGCAGCTCGTGGAGGGCGTAGTAGGCCAGATTGGCCTCACCATCGCCCTCGTTGATTAGTTTTTTACGTCATCTACCAGCTCGTTCATATCTGTAGCGAAGCCGTTCAGGGCCTGTACCCGCTCTCCAAGCGCCGCGAACTCACCGGGCAGCAGCATTTTGCGCAGCAGTGATTCGGCCCCCATCACCCCATAAGAACGCTGCAGCTCGGTATTCTTCAGATCCGGATGCACTACGCTTGCTGTCATCAGCTTGGCCATATACTCATTGGGATCAATCTCTGTGGTGTAGGTGCCGTTTTTTCCTTTGACCTTGCGGGTTGCGGCTTTGCGGCATTCCTGGTTCTCATCCTCATTCATGCTGCGCAGCTTCCAGACGGCAGCTTTACCTTCCTTATCCTTGAAACGTTGCGAGACCACAAACTCCTCTGTTGTATCACATGCCGCATTTTGTGCAAAAAACAAACTTAATTCACTCATGTTGTTCCTCCCGGATTCTTATTGTGTATCAACAAAAGAAGAGACCCGCCGCCATATAATACGCCCGGGTCTTTCCAGCTGTTGTCTATGGATATGCCTGCTTAATCTTATTGGCCGGAATTTGCCGGGGCACTGAAGGGCTGAACCAATTCCACATCCTCAAAGGTAAAGCTGACCTCTTCCTCAAGCGCATCCGATTCCGTATCCAGCGAGGCCATAATGACACTGTCCAGATTAACATCCTTCAGCATGATGCGCTGCGCGCCAACTGTAGAGGACGGATCTTCATTCGTCACAATAATACTGAAATATTGGTCAATCCCCGTCTTCATGTATTCCAGCATCATTTGGCGGAAACGGCTCGTCATATAGAAAATCGTCATCGTACCGCTGCCCGACCATCCGGTTGCCTTATGCTGCACCCCGCGGCGGCCAAGCGTTTTCACTTCCGCCTTCTGCTTCTCCACCGTGGCCTCCAGCGTTTTTACATAGAACATTTCTTCCGTCTGTCCGTTAATTGTGGCATAGGCCCGGCCCTCCTGGCCGGATAGCGTATCGCTGGCTTTCAAGAATGTCATCTTAAACCACCTTCACTTTCATATATACTTTTTCTACGGAATCCACCGGCTTCACAGCCACATCCAGTACAACACTGTCACTGTCCGCTCCCGGGGTAACTACAATATCGCTCTGTGCGTTGAAGTTCTCAATCGCCCCCAGGTTCTGCAGATCATTCATATAGGTAACGCACTGCGACCAGAACAGCGCACGCCCGTCTTCATTATTCGGCAATTTACCGATGAAGTAATTCTCAAAAATCCGCTTCAAATCTCCGGCGATTCCATCCAGCACGCGCAGCACACGGTTTTTGGAGAATGCCTTCCCCTTGTCTGGTGAAAAGGAAGTGAACGTGTTGATATCCTGCTCGACCACAGCCCGGCCGCCATTATACGTAAAGAGCAGTTCACCGTCTGTAAGCGCGGCTACGGTCTCGGAATGGCTGAAGCGCACATCCGCGTCAACGGCATCATCATAGGCCTGATAAGTCAGAGATTCGTTCACTGCAGCGGCGGCAGTAGCACCGGCTACCCAAGCCACGGCATGCGCTTTATCCACCACGGTTCCATCACTCAGCACTACACCGTTTGCCACACTGATAATGCCCTCATGGTCAGCCGTAGCATAATCGGACAATACCGCCTGGACCTTCTTGCCTTCCGTATTGCGCAGACGCTTCACATAAGCGCTATATAGCGCCTTGAGTGTGTTATCCTCGGATACCAGCCCCACAGTCTGGAAGTCCTGAACCTCCAGCGCCGCCAGGAAGTCGCTATGTTCTGCATTCGTTACCGTACCATTCGCACCGCTTACAAGCGGCATTCCAGCTGTTAATGTCAGCGCACCGGGTCCATTCGGCTTAAATTCTACATAGTCGTTCGCAGTCAGCCCGGCAGCCGCAGCTACTGTCTGCTTGTCCACCTCTGTATTCTCAAGCAAAGTCCGCACATCGAACTGAGCGTTGTCGTCGATATTCTTTTCGATAACGATCTTGAGTGCGTTTCCGCGTTCCCCACCATACAGCGCTGTAGCCTGAACCCCGTTATTGGTGACAGTAGCCTTAACTCCCTGATTCAAGCGGTAGAGCAGCAGCGTACCTGCCCGTTTCAGCACCTCTCTTACCGGCAGCAGCTGCGAATCTGTCAGATCAAACCCTAGCTTCTGCTTGAAATCATCCTGGGCAGTAAGCTTAAGAATGACTCCAGCTTGTCCCCAAGGCAGCGTAAGCGCCAGGGCCGCCGTACCGCGTTCCCCCATTTTACCTGACACGCTTCCGTTCGAAGCCACATTTACATATACCCCCGGACGCACCTTGTTTTGTGTTGTCCATGTTCCTCCAGCCATTAGATAACCTCCTTATTTAGATAAAGCTCCATTAATTGCTTAGCCTCTTCCAGGGTGTAGCTCCCGCTCTCTTGCAGAACTACTTCCAGTACATCTTTTTCCTTCGGCGTGTATACGACAGAACCCATAATCTGCTTCTTGCCAAAAGCATTCTGCTCTTCCCCGCCCCGCTTCAGTTCACTTGCATTCGTTTCCTTTGAACTCATTTCAGCCGTGCTCCTTCTGTGAAGTGACCCATCAGTTCTGACTCGCCCTGCGGCTGCTTCTGCTTCTGGAGATAGAGCATATAGTCCACTGTGAACAGCGGCCCATGTCCCTCTGCTCCTGCCTCCCATGACTGGCGAATCACACGAAAAGAAGAATTCCCGCTTTCCCTGGCCGCCAGCGCTTCACACAAGCCGTCCGCCATGCTCTCTGCATCCAGCAGACTTCCCTGCTCGTAGCGGATACCGAAGCGGTACACCGCCATATATCGGCCTTCCCGCTGCCGGTCGTACGTTGCTGAGATGAGCTCCGGTTTGAAGTAGGCTGACTGCGGCTTGTCCCCTTCCACATAGACAGGTACATCCGGATAAAACTGTGCCAGCGCATCTGTGATGTTCTCCCGCAATTGTTGTACAGTCATGATTTCATTCCTCTCAAGATTAGTTGTGATAATCCCTCCCCCCTTCCTGGAATCACAACGGATACTATCCTGACAAGAATAATATCCGCTTGTATTAGGCAACTGCTGAAGGAACTTCCACCACACTTGTGCCTCAGCCACCAAGGGACTGTATCTTGTAGAGCATTCATGCTCCTGCGGTGTCCTTCTGCTTCATTTGCCATGTTATAAATATAGACCCTTTGAATCCTTGCGCAGACGCTATTATAGAGGAGAAAGGACTAACTTCCGGAGACCCTTGGGATGAAAAAAGGAGGTACCAGTGGTGCCGCAAAAAAAGCCGCATCACCCATTGGGCAACACGGCTTCGTGCACTACTTATTATCTAAACGTGAAGCGCTTCAGCTTCAGCAGGCAGTCTGCTATTTCTACTTGCGGGTCCCTGATGTTTTCTCTAGCGAAGCTAATGACAACAACTGCAGATCTGCGAGCGCCAGCGCCATCTTATAGAACGCCTTCGACCTTATTTTCACATAAGTGTCCTTGCTCACCGGGGGATCAAACACATGATTATAGATCGTGTAGTCGTAGCTCTCCTCTCTGCGCAAGTAACGCTCCCGCACAAGCTGCTGTTCTCTAAGTGTAAGTCTCTCTACTACGGAATCTATCATTGCACAGTATGCTCTTCTTGCAGCTGGCACATCCACGTTATGAGTTGCTATGGCCGCCGTCTGATCCGTAACCGAGTTAGTCGCGCCATGGAATCTTTCCGTATAGGAGTACGTAATCCCGGCCTCTTTAGCCTCGAAAGTTACGGTCTTAAAAATACGGTATTTCTCCAGCATATTCTCTATAGTGACCTGAGTAAGACGGCGGTCAAGCTCGGGCAGCGAAGCTAGAATCATCATGTTAACCACTCCTTTTGATGTCATACAGATTTGAGAACTTTATTGCGGACCTTTCCAGCGAAATGTGGTAGAATTCTACTTGTTCGTATGTTGTTCGCATTTTTCAATAATATACCACTTATCTGCCAATTCCGTAAAATGCCATTTAGGCCCGTTTTAGAGCATAAACAAGCTATATTCATTATTTATCTTACCTTTTGGCAATAATAGCCGCTTTATTGTTTACCTATTGGCATAAATAGCTTATATTAATAGCAACAGCTTATTAGGTGATAAGGAGTGGTTAACGATGGCAGAGGAATTCGGGAACTATCTGAAACAGCTACGGGAAGGAAAGGGACTGACAATCAATCAGTTGGCATCCCTTGCCGGGATTAGCGGAGCACAAATTTCGCGGATAGAGAATGGACTGCGGGGCGTCCCTAAGCCGGCTACACTGCGTAAGATTGCTGAAGCGACCGATGTCTCTTATGAGGAGCTTATGGGCCATGCCGGTCATTTAACCGAATCACAGAGCAGTACTGGAGGGTTAGTGCCCGCATGGGCTACGAGTAAGGATAAACGGGATTTCCGTCAAATGCTTGAGGATGATGGCGAGCTGATGTTCGACGGAATCCCACTGAACAAGGAGGATAAGCAGCGGATCAAGGATGTATTAACAGGCCTATTCTGGGAGGCCAAGCAGATGAACAAAAGAACCAAGCCCAAGCACGATTCAGGTACGAAGGAATAGCCAGGCAATCATACAACTATTAACATGCTGCGGGTGAAGAATATGGATGAGCTAATCAAGCGTCTGGTCAAAAAATATAAAACCAACAACCCCTTCGAGCTGGCTGGGGCCCTCGGCATTCACATCAGATTCATCAATCTGGGCGAAGGCACCAAGGGCTTGTATTACCGTAAGTTAAGAAGAAGGTTTATCGTCATTCATAATGAGCTGCCTCTGGAGTGGCAGCGGTTTGTATGTGCGCATGAATTGGCTCATGACCGTCTGCATAAAGGGGTCAACCGTTTTTTCCTGGAGGAAAACTCTTTTTTCTCACCGGGGAAGCTGGAGCGTCAGGCTAATATATTCGCAGTGAAGCTGCTATCCGCTGGAACTTCTATCGAGCAGGATGAATCTTTACAGAGCTATTATGCAAGGATCGGCATCCCGGCAGAGGTTGTCTTTTTTTTAGACGATTAAAGGAACATATGTTCCTTTAATAACGCAACAAAAAACTCTTACCGAAGTAAGAGTTCATTGCCAGCTATTAGCTGTGTTATCGGGATGACACGATTTGAACATGCGACCCCCTGGTCCCAAACCAGGTGCTCTACCAAGCTGAGCTACATCCCGAAACTATGAAATTTAATATGGAGCGGGTGATGGGAATCGAACCCACGCTATCAGCTTGGAAGGCTGAAGTTCTACCATTGAACTACACCCGCAAAGGTGAAATATCGGGATGACACGATTTGAACATGCGACCCCCTGGTCCCAAACCAGGTGCTCTACCAAGCTGAGCTACATCCCGATGAAGTTATAAATGGCGCGCCCTGAGAGATTCGAACTCCCGACCTTTTGATTCGTAGTCAAACGCTCTATCCAGCTGAGCTAAGGGCGCAAAAATTATGGAGCGGACGACGGGAATCGAACCCGCGACCCTCGCCTTGGCAAGGCGATGCTCTACCGCTGAGCCACGTCCGCAAACAAGTGGTGCGCGTGAAGGGACTTGAACCCCCACGTCTTACGACGCCAGATCCTAAGTCTGGTGCGTCTGCCATTCCGCCACACGCGCATAAAACTAATAAAAGTGAGCCATGAAGGACTCGAACCTTCGACACCCTGATTAAAAGTCAGGTGCTCTACCAACTGAGCTAATGGCTCGCAATTGGCAGGGGATATAGGATTCGAACCTATGATGACGGAGTCAGAGTCCGTTGCCTTACCGCTTGGCGAATCCCCTACAATAGATACCTATATAATGCCCACAATCTCCCACAAATATCAAGAAAATTATGGTGGAGGCTGAGGGGTTCGAACCCCCGACCCTCTGCTTGTAAGGCAGATGCTCTCCCAGCTGAGCTAAGCCTCCATATGTATGGTGACCCAAAGGGGTATAAAAATTGGTGACCCGTATGGGATTCGAACCCATGTTACCTCCGTGAAAGGGAGGTGTCTTAACCCCTTGACCAACGGGCCTTAGTAAATCTGTGGAGCTCTCAACCGGATTCGAACCGGTGACCTCTTCCTTACCATGGAAGCACTCTACCTGCTGAGCTATGAGAGCATGGCTCCCCGAACAGGACTCGAACCTGTGACAACTCGATTAACAGTCGAGTGCTCTACCAACTGAGCTATCAGGGAATATTGTCCGCTTGGCAGCGTCCTACTCTCCCAGGACCCTTCGGTCCAAGTACCATCGGCGCTGGAGGGCTTAACGGTCGTG